>NZ_CP192054.1:0-4800000 GCF_050942415.1 Nocardia grenadensis
ATGGACGACGAGCAGAACGTACTGGCCACCGTGTGGCCGGAGGTGGTCGCGGAGTTGACCACCGGTTCGCCCGACGGCGCCATCGGCGCGGTGACCCGAGCTCAGCAGGCCTGGCTCAAACTGGTCAAACCTTTGATGGTCGTCCAGGGCTTCGCGCTGCTCTCGGTTCCTTCCTCACTCGCTCAGGAGGCCATCGAACGTGACCTGCGTGAACCCATTCTCCGGTCGCTCGGCCGCCGGCTCGGCCCGCAGGTGGAAGGTCTCGGGGTCCGGATAGCCGCGCCCCTGCCCACCGGATCCGACAACGGTCCGGCCCGGCACGCGCGGATGACCAGTCGCCCGGAGCCGGCTCCCCGGCCCGACCATTTCGGCAACGGCCGTTCCCGACCGGCACCGTCCACATTTCCCGCGGCCGGACCGGTCGAGACCTCATGGCCGGCCGAGGCCGTGCGCGAACCCGAGGGCGCTGAGTACCCGGGTCGCGGATACCCACCGGATCCCGGATTCCCGCATCCCGCGGAGATCCCCGGTGAGCCGCGTTTCCCCGGGCGGGACTTCTCCCATGAGGCCGAACTGCCGCTGACCGGTGAACTGCCCCACAACCCCACGCTGCCGCGCCCGACCGACCCGCTCGCGGAGGCGCCGCGCCGGTCGACCCTGCCCGAGCTACCGCACGCCGGAGGCTTTCCTTCCGATCCGGCGCTACCCCGCGATATCGAGGACCCGATCCGGGACCCCTACCCGGCACCACGGTCCTACCCCCGCGAGTACACACCGGCCGCGGAATATTCGCGGGACACCGGTTACGAACGGGACCGGGAGTATCCACCCGCGGAATACCTGGACCCCTACGCGGGCAGCCGGGGCGATATCGGCGATCCGGTGACCAACGGCCGGGAGCGCGGTGCGCCATCGGCCCGGGACGGCGGACCCGAACTGGATCCGCTTCTGCCGCCGCGACGTGCCGCCCGGCCCGCCCAGGAAACTCTGTTCGCGCCCGACCTCGCCCCCGGTGATCTCGCGCCGCGGGACGAGGTCCGCGATACCGATCGCGACAGCCTGCGCGAAAGCGTCCGTGACCCGGGGGTCGATCCGGAACCCGATGTGCACCTCGAGGACGAGAAGGTGGTGAACGTCCGGGACTCCTGGCCGACCTTCTTCGCGAAATCCTCGGGTGCCGGGGATACGGCGAAACCGGCGGCCAGCCTGAACGCGAAGTACACCTTCGAAACGTTCGTCATCGGCGCGTCCAACCGCTTCGCGCACGCCGCGGCTGTCGCCATCGCCGAAGCCCCGGCCCGCGCCTACAACCCGCTGTTCGTCTGGGGTGCGTCGGGGCTAGGCAAAACTCACCTGCTGCATGCCGCCGGCCACTACGCCCAGCGGCTCTTCCCCGGGATGCGGGTCAAGTACGTCTCCACCGAGGAATTCACCAACGACTTCATCAACAGCCTGCGCGACGACCGGAAAGTGGCTTTCAAGCGCCGCTACCGGGAGACCGACATCCTGCTGGTCGACGATATCCAGTTCATCGAGGGCAAAGAAGGTATCCAGGAGGAGTTCTTCCACACCTTCAACACCCTGCACAACGCGAACAAGCAGATCGTGGTCTCCTCGGACCGGCCACCCAAACAGCTGGCCACGCTGGAGGAGCGGCTGCGCACCCGCTTCGAGTGGGGTCTGATCACCGATGTGCAGCCGCCTGAACTGGAGACGCGGATCGCCATTCTGCGTAAGAAGGCGCGCATGGACCGCCTCGATGTGCCGCACGATGTTCTAGAACTCATCGCGAGCCGGGTGGAACGCAATATCCGCGAGCTCGAGGGCGCACTGATCCGGGTGACCGCTTTCGCGTCGTTGAACGGGCAGCCGCTGGATCAATCGGTGGCCGAGGTGGTGCTGCGCGATCTGATGCCCGAATCACAGGATGTGGAGATCACCGCGTCCACGATCATGGGCGTCACAGCCGAGTACTTCAATACCTCGATGGACGAACTCACCGGCCCGGGTAAGGCCCGGCCGCTCGCCCAGGCCCGGCAGATCGCGATGTATCTCTGCCGGGAACTCACCGATCTGTCGCTGCCCAAAATCGGTCAGGCGTTCGGGCGCGACCATACGACGGTCATGTACGCGGAGAAGAAGGTCCGCAAGGAGATGTCGGAGCGACGCCGGGTGTACGACCAGGTCCAGGAACTCACCGCACGGATCAAACAGCGCTCCCGCTGACCGTCGCCCACCCGCCGCGGCCGGCGGCGGGCCGCACGGGCTTCGGTCGGGGCAGATGTCTCCGCCCGGTAGGCAGTCGCGGTGCCCACGCCGGCAGCACCGTCGGCGGCACCCGCAGATCGCCTGGCGCGAGTACGGCGACCGGGTCCGGGCGCTCGCCGCCGGCTCGGGGTGGGCCTGTTCGTGTGGGCGGCGGGCCTGTGCCAACCGGCAGTCGACGCAGCGGTAGTGATGTGGAGGCCGGGACGACCCGGGATCCCGAGCGTGGAACCGAACCGGTGGGCAGCCGACGGTTCGGGAGAGCGGCAGGGATGTCGTTCGCCGAACTACCGGCAACCGCGGCGTGGTCGCATCGGGATGCCCGGTCTGGCTTCGCGGTCGTCTATTTGAGCCGGGATAACGACGGCCATCGCCTGGACGGCTGCACCACCGCGGTCGAGGACTATCAGACCTGGTTCGTACGCTACGAGATCACTGTCGATGCGGGCTGGGCGACCCGTACCGCCCGCATCATCAGCCGATCACCGACCGGGGTGCATACGGTGCTGATCGAGTCGGACGGCGCCGGACGGTGGCTGATCGACGGTACGGCGGTGCCGGATCCGGACGGTTGCCTCGACGTGGACCTGGAATCGTCGGCGCTCACCAATACGCTGCCCGTGCACCGCCTGGGACTGCCCGTGGGTGGTCGCGCCGTGGCGCCCACGGTCTATGTCCGCGCGATCGATCTTCCTGTCGGACGCCTGGAGCAGGAGTACCGGCGCACCGCCGACCACGGCACCCGGCAACGCTACGACTACTCTGCGCCCGCATTCGATTTCGCCTGCCGCTTGACCTACGACACGTCGGGCCTCGTGCTGAGCTATCCGGGAATCGCCACCCGCGTCGTCTGAGCGATCCTATCTCCCCGTGCGGGCTGCTTTGGACCCGTGTGGGCCGGTCCCGGTTGTCGCCGCTCCCGGGGGGGGAGAGTGCCTGCCACATCGAAACTCTCACCACTGCTTTCCTTCTGCGACAGGCGCCCGTGCATGCCGTGGCGCCCGAACGGCCCGATGCCGAGCCGCCTGCCCGCAGGGAAGAGTCGGACGAGGATCACCTCGCCCACCGATCCGATCGCGCTCGCCGGGCGGGGGATCCATCGGACGCAGGCTTCGAGCCACTCGCCCGGCCCGAAGCATCGGACGGGCGGGCCGGAATCGTAAGTTGTTCCGCCGCAATCCGCTTGGCGGGCCCGACGAATCACCCGTTTTCCCGCTGCTCTACCCTGCTTCGACCGGCGTCGGCGTGTCGGAAACATCCACAGGTGTGTCGCTAACAGCCTGTGGGAGCCCTGAACTGCGGGTTCGCGGTATCCACACCTGTGGATTCCCCAGGTTGTCCACCGGTCCATCCACAGGATCGGAGGGGTGCTGGGGGCAAGTTGTCCACATGCTGTTTATCCACAGTTTCCACAGGCGATTTCGTCCACAGCTACTGAACAGCGATGTTCCGGTCAGAGGGTTGGGGACAACCTGTGGATTCCTCGAGGAATCCTCGAGGAATCCACAGGTTGTCCACGGATCCATGCACAGTGTGCACAACTGGCGAGAATCTGGGGACCAAGTTGGGGACGAGCTGTGGACGCGGTGTGGACAACAAAACCTGTCCACAGCCGCCCTCGATTCATCCTCGAGTTATCCCCTGGCCATCCACAGGCCGACACGCGGTGTGAACTGCGAAAACAAGCCGAATCCACAGTTTCCACAGGGCCTATTACTACTCCTGTTCTTCATCTAGAAAATTTCTCTTCAAAACAGGTTGTGTGGACAAGTCTCGAGCGGACCGCACCGCCCGACAGCGCCCGGAGGGAGACAAGGAGGGCAGGGGAGGCTCCGGGGGAACGAAGCGATCGCGGGCCGCATACGGCTCTCCCACTGCGCACAGATCTCTCATCTGTTCGGCGTCGAGGAGCCGGGCCGTCCCCTGTTCGCTCGCCGCGGCGCTCACAGCACCGTTCTCCGGCGCTCGCGCAACCGCCCAGCCCGCGCCACCCGGGCCACTGTCCGAAGAGACGGAATCCCGTACTCACGACCGGTCGCACGTCCGGGTTTCCGGCCTCCTTGCCACACCGAGGGGGAGGGCAAGCGCCGCCCGGACGACGAGAAGTCGGGCGCCGGCAATTGCTCGAGGTCACTCGCTCCGGATCTGTCCACACCGCTACCGTGGGACGACTGTGGATACGGCCACGCCACGGGGGAGCGCGACTATCGGCCATCGCGCCCGGATGATCCACAGCGGCCGCCTCCGCGGTTCATCCACACCGGTACACAACTGATCCGCCCAGGCAGCGGCGATTCGATTCGATTCGCCCGCCCGGCCTGGCCCGGGCGCCGCCGGAAGACGTATCCTCCAGTCGGAGGGGCAGCCGACCGCGTAGCTCTGAACGGGGTACGGTCTGATGTCGGCCGCTTGTGCCAGACTCCTGGGGCGGCCGGTCCGGTTTTCCGGCCGCCGCATCGACCGCCGTGCCCCGCGCCGGTGGCGGAGTCGGCGCAGCGGGATACACGGGGGCAGCACAGCCGTCGATCCACACTGAACGGGAGAGGACACCTCGGGCGATGGACCTTGCAGGCATGAAGTTTCGGGTCGCGCGTGAGGATTTCGCGGAGTCGGTCGCCTGGGTGGCGCGCAGTCTGCCGTCCCGCCCGCCGGTCCCGGTACTCGGCGGAGTCCTGCTGGTCGTGGACGAGGACGGCCTGACCGTCTCCGGGTTCGACTACGAGGTCTCCGCGCAGATGCGGGTCGCCGCCGAGGTCGCCGGTCCCGGGCGCGTCCTGGTCTCGGGCAAACTGCTGGCCGATATCACCAAGGCACTGGCCAACAAGCCGGTGGACGTTTCCGTGGACGGCACTCGCGTGCTGATCCAGTGCGGTAGCGCCAAGTTCTCGCTGCCGACCATGCCGGTGGAGGACTATCCCCAATTGCCGGAGGTGCCGCAGTCGAGCGGGGAACTGGCGGTCGAGGTGTTCGGCGAGGCGGTCGGCCAGGTGGCCGTCGCGGCCGGCCGCGACGACACGCTGCCCATGCTGACCGGTATCCGGGTCGAGATCGAGGGACCGCAGGTGGTCCTGGCGGCGACCGACCGGTTCCGGCTCGCGGTGCGGCACATCCAGTGGCAACCCGCGCGCGCCGATATCGAGACCGCGGTGCTCATTCCCGCCCGCACCCTGTCCGAGGCCGCCAAGACGCTGGGGACCTCCGATCGGCCGGTGCAGCTGTCGCTGGGGTCCGGAGCGGGCGCCGACGGGCTGCTGGGCATCGTCAACGGCGGTCGCCGGACCACCACCCGACTGCTGGACGCCGAATTCCCCAAGTTCCGTCAGCTGCTCCCCAAGGAGCACACCTCGATCGCGACGCTGGAGGTCGCCTCGCTCGCCGAGGCGATCAAACGTGTCGCGCTCGTGGCCGAACGCGGCGCCCAGGTGCGGCTGGAGTTCTCCGGCGAGGGTCTGCTGTTGTCGGCGGGTGGCGACGATGCCGGCCGGGCCGAGGAATGGCTGATGGCCGATTTCCGGGGCGAACCGCTGACCATCGCCTTCAACCCCGGCTACCTGATCGACGGCCTGTCCGCGCTGCGGTCCGAGCGGGTCACCTTCGGGTTCACCACACCAAGTCGCCCGGCTGTGCTGCTGCCCGCCCGCGAGGAGGAGCCGGAGCCGCTCGATTCCGGTGCGTATCCGGCGCTGGAGAGCGACTACATCTACCTGTTGATGCCGGTTCGGCTCCCGGGCTGAGCGGGAGTGGGTTCGGAAACGACGAACCGGCGCACCTCCGCCCGGTACCAGGGGGATGGGTGTACCGTACCTGCGATGGCGGTCGGTAGCGATACCTCCGCAAACCACTGCCGCGACCTGCGCTCTCCCCAGTTATCCACAGCTGTGGATAACTGGGCTGTCATTTGCCGGATGGTGTGAACAGGTGCATATCCGTGCTCTGACCTTGCGTGATTTCCGATCCTGGGAGCACGCTGAGATCGAGTTATCCACAGGCCCTACGGTTTTCCTGGGGGCGAACGGTAACGGCAAGACCAACCTGCTCGAAGCGCTGGGCTATCTGTCCACGCTGGGGTCGCACCGGGTCTCCACCGACGCGCCACTCGTCCGGGCCGGCGCCGAACGCGCCCGGATCGGCGCGAACGTGGTGCATCTGGGCCGCGAATTGCGGATCGACATCGAACTCAACCGCGGCGCGGCCAACCGGGCCCAGATCAACCGGTCTCCGGTGCGCCGGCCGCGTGAGATTCTCGGCATTCTGCACACGGTGTTGTTCGCTCCCGAGGATCTGGCGCTGGTCCGCGGCGACCCTGGGGAGCGGCGTCGTTTCCTGGACGA
The DNA here is from genome assembly GCF_050942415.1 of Nocardia grenadensis. Lineage (NCBI taxonomy): Bacteria > Bacillati > Actinomycetota > Actinomycetes > Mycobacteriales > Nocardiaceae > Nocardia > Nocardia grenadensis. The sequence continues at coordinate 6,597 of NZ_CP192054.1, forward strand.
GCTGTGCACTGCGCGGCGCCCCGGCCTGGCCGGTGTACGTGCTGATTACGACCGGGTGCTGCGGCAGCGTTCGGCTCTGTTGAAAACCGCGGGCCGGTCCGCGCGGGCGGATCTGAGCACATTGGATGTCTGGGACGGACATCTGGCGGATCATGCGTCGATCCTGCTCGCGGAGCGATTGCGTCTGGTCCACGAACTCCATCCGCATCTCGTCCGCGCGTACGCGGCTCTCGCGCCGGAGTCGCGGCCGGCGGCGATCGGGTACCGCAGCGGGGCGCTGCCGGCCGACTTACTCGATCCCGGACGGCCGCCCGATCCCGGGGACGCGGCGCTGTTGGAGGAGGTCCTGCTGCGCGAACTCGCCACCGCGCGGTCGAAGGAGCTCGAACGAGGCGTCTGCCTGGTCGGTCCGCATCGGGACGAACTGGAGTTGATGCTCGGCGAAACTCCGGCCAAGGGCTTCGCGAGTCACGGGGAGTCCTGGTCGTTCGCGCTGGCGCTGCGGCTCGCGGCATTCGAACTGCTCCGCGCGGACGGAGCCGAACCGGTCCTGTTGCTCGACGATGTCTTCGCCGAACTCGACCGGCGTCGCCGCACCGCGCTGGCCACGGTGGCGGCGGCCGCCGAGCAGGTACTGATCACCGCGGCCGTCCCCGAGGATGTGCCCGCCGAGCTGATCGGCGCGACTCTGCGGGTGACGACCACCGGGGACCCGGAGCATCGGATATCCGGTTTCGCGCCGGATAGTCCGGTCGCCGGAGGCGACCCACCGCCGGCTGTCGCCGGTGATCCGCCCGGATGACGGACACGCGCCGCCGCTGTCTTGCATGCGCGCCGGGCCGTTCGTAGAGTGAGCCGGTACACCGGACCGTTATCCCCCGTCCGGCATCGGAACCAGGTTATCCACAGCCTGTGGATAACCTATTCGACCAGGTCGTCGCCACTTACTCCGGACGGCTGCCCGGTCCATTCGGTGACAACCGGAACCGGCACCTGAAATACCAGCCCTGAGCTGCGCGTATTCTCGATGGCTCGGCCTTCGGGCCGATCCGGGAGGCGCGATGCCGGACGCAGGTTCCCGGATGTGCACAGACTGAGGAAAAACCGGTCGAACCTGGGGATAACTCGCACCGGTGAGTGGAGCAGCGATGACCGACCAGCCCGGAACGCCCGGAGGTGCAACGCCTCCGACCGAACCGGAGTTGCGCGGGGTCGACCTGGCCCGCCGGGCGCTGGAGGAGGCTCGGGCGGCGGCACGCGCCAGCGGTAAATCCGTCGGTCAGGGACGTTCCTCCCCGCGTCGTGGTGTCCGTTCCGGTGCCCGCCGCCGCAGCGGGTGGTCCGGCCCCCGCCCTGACGACCGCGACCCGCAGCCGCTGTCCAAACTCGCCACCTCGATCGCGCGCAGCCGCGGCTGGTCCACCAAGGTCGCCGAAGGCACAGTGTTCGGGCACTGGTCGGGTGTGGTCGGGGAGGACATCGCCGCCCATGCCAAACCGGTCTCTCTCGAGAACGGGGTATTGAGTGTCGCGGCCGAGTCCACGGCCTGGGCCACACAGTTACGCCTGCTGCAGGCGCAGCTGCTCGCGAAGATCAGCGCGGCGGTGGGGCCCGGGGTGGTGCGTTCACTGCGGATCTCCGGGCCGACAGCGCCGAGCTGGCGTAAAGGGCAACGTCATATCCGGGGTCGTGGACCCCGCGATACCTACGGTTAGAACCCGGTTTCACGTGGAACGCGGCCGTGCGTCCGGGGCCCCCGCGCCTCAGTGAACTCTCAGGCCGAATCTGGTGCTTCGAAACGGCCACATCGCGAGGGGACCCGTGCCGGTCCGATTTCTCTCACCCAGGAAGCCGTCAGGGGTGTCGCAGGTGCACTGTAAGTTGGGCCGCGAAGTAGGATGGAACTGTAAATCAGCGGCGATACCCTCGGCGCGTTGCGTGCAGCCCTCTGATCGGTCCCGGGCCCACGTGCGCTGTCCCACCGCCGTCCCGGGGATCAGCAAGTAAGGAGAGCTACCGACCAGTGGCTGCCAAAGACTCCAAAGCATCAGGCTCGAGCGCATCGGAAAAGCAGGACTACGGTGCCTCCTCCATCAAGGTCCTGGAAGGCCTCGAGGCGGTGCGGATGCGCCCGGGCATGTACATCGGCTCCACGGGTGAGCGCGGTTTGCACCACCTGATCTGGGAGGTCGTGGACAACTCGGTCGACGAGGCGATGGCCGGCCACGCCACCAAGGTCGAGGTCACTCTCCTCGCCGATGGCGGTGTCCAGGTCGTCGACGACGGCCGCGGTATTCCCGTCGCCATGCACGCCCAGGGCATTCCGACCATCGAGGTCGTCATGACCCAGCTGCACGCCGGCGGCAAGTTCGACTCCGATTCCTACGCCGTATCCGGCGGTCTGCACGGTGTCGGTATCTCCGTGGTCAACGCGCTGTCCAGCCGGCTCGAAGCCGAGGTGGACACCGACGGGTACCACTGGAGCCAGACCTACAAGGACGCGGTCCCGGGGCAGTTGGTCCAGGGCGAGCCGACCAAGGCCACCGGCACCACCATCCGGTTCTGGGCCGATCCCGCGGTCTTCGAGACCACCACCTACAACTTCGAGACCGTATCGCGGCGCCTGCAGGAGATGGCCTTCCTGAACAAGGGCCTGACCATCGTCCTGACCGACGAGCGCGTCAGCGATACCGAGATCACCGACGAGGTGGTCAGCGACACCGCGGAAGCGCCCAAGCACGACGACAACGGCGAGAAGCCCGCGGCCGAACCCAAGGTGAAGACCCGCACCTACCACTATCCGGGCGGTCTGGAAGATTTCGTCCGGCACATCAACCGGACCAAGCAGCCGATCCACAACTCTGTGGTCTCCTTCAACGGTAAGGGCACCGGGCACGAGCTCGAGGTCGCGCTGCAGTGGAATTCCGGCTACTCCGAGTCGGTGCACACCTTCGCCAACACCATCAACACCCATGAGGGCGGCACCCACGAAGAGGGCTTCCGTGCCGCGCTGACCACGGTGGTCAATCGGTACGCGAAGGAGAAGAAGCTCCTCAAGGAGAAGGACGGCAACCTCACCGGGGACGATATCCGCGAGGGCCTGGCCGCCATCGTCAGCGTCAAGGTGAGCGAGCCCCAGTTCGAGGGCCAGACCAAGACCAAACTCGGCAATACCGAGGTCAAGTCGTTCGTGCAGCGGTCCTGCAACGAGCATCTCGCGCACTGGTTCGAGGCCAATCCGGCGGATGCCAAGACCATCGTCAACAAGGCGGTGTCCTCGGCGCAGGCCCGGGTCGCGGCGCGGAAGGCCCGTGAGCTGGTCCGGCGCAAGAGCGCGACGGATATCGGCGGCCTGCCGGGCAAGCTGGCCGACTGCCGGTCCAAGGACCCGAGCAAATCCGAGATCTACATCGTCGAGGGCGACTCCGCCGGCGGTTCGGCCAAATCCGGCCGGGACTCCATGTACCAGGCGATCCTGCCGCTGCGCGGAAAGATCATCAATGTCGAGAAGGCGCGTATCGACAAGGTCCTCAAGAACGCCGAGGTCCAGTCGATCATCACCGCTTTCGGCACCGGTATCCACGACGAGTTCGATATCGCCAAACTGCGATACCACAAGATCGTGCTGATGGCCGACGCCGATGTCGACGGCCAGCACATCTCGACGCTGCTGCTGACGCTGCTGTTCCGCTTCATGCGGCCGCTCATCGAGCACGGGCACGTGTTCCTGGCGCAGCCGCCGCTGTACAAGCTGAAGTGGCATCGGGTCGATCCCGAGTTCGCCTACTCCGACCGGGAGCGCGACGGTCTGCTGGAAGCCGGTCTGGCCGCCGGTAAGAAGATCAACAAGGACGACGGTATCCAGCGGTACAAGGGTCTCGGCGAGATGAACCCCAAGGAACTGTGGGAGACCACCATGGACCCCTCGGTCCGGGTGCTCCGTCAAGTGACGTTGGACGACGCGGCCGCCGCGGATGAGCTGTTCAGCGTCCTGATGGGCGAGGATGTGGCGGCTCGCCGCAGCTTCATCACCCGTAATGCCAAGGACGTCCGCTTCCTCGACGTATAGGGCGGTCCGCCCGCAGCGCTCACGCGCGCGGTGACCCGCCGTATTCCGTCAGTACCTAGGAGATTGCATGACCGACACCACCCTGCCGCCGGAGAGCGCGGGCGACCGGATCGAGCCGGTCGATATCCAGCAGGAGATGCAGAGCAGCTACATCGATTACGCGATGAGCGTGATCGTGGGCCGCGCGCTCCCCGAGGTCCGTGACGGCCTCAAACCGGTGCACCGCCGGATCCTGTACGCGATGCACGACAACGGTTACCGACCCGATCGCAGCTATGTGAAATCGGCGCGCCCGGTGGCCGACACCATGGGCAACTACCATCCGCACGGCGACTCGGCCATTTACGACACCCTGGTCCGCATGGCCCAGCCGTGGGCGATGCGGTACCCGCTGGTCGACGGCCAGGGCAACTTCGGCAGCCGGGGCAACGACGGCGCCGCCGCCATGCGGTACACCGAATGCCGGCTCACCCCGCTGGCCATGGAATTGTTGCGGGAAATCGACCACGACACGGTCGATTTCATCCCCAACTACGACGGTAAAACCCAGGAACCGGTAGTTCTGCCCAGCCGGGTGCCGAACATGCTGATGAACGGCAGCAACGGCATCGCGGTCGGGATGGCGACCAATATCCCGCCGCACAATCTGAACGAGCTGGCTGCGGCGATCTACTGGATTCTCGACAACCACGAGGCCGACGAGGAAGCCGCCCTCGCCGCCTGTATGGAACGGGTGAAGGGCCCCGACTTCCCGACCTCCGGTCTGATCGTCGGGTCTCAGGGCATCCACGACGCCTACACCACCGGTCGCGGTTCCATCCGGATGCGCGGTGTGGTGGAAATCGAAGAAGATGTCCGCGGGCGCACCACGATCGTCATCACCGAACTGCCCTACCAGGTCAACACCGACAACTTCATCAACGCGATCGCCGAACAGGTCAAGGACGGCCGGATCGCGGGCGTCGCCGATATCCACGACGAATCGTCGGACCGCGTGGGTATGCGCATCGTCGTCACGGTCAAACGCGACGCGATCGCCAAGGTCGTGCTGAACAACTTGTACAAGCACACCCAGCTGCAGACCAGCTTCGGTGCGAATATGCTCTCCATCGTCGAGGGCGTTCCGCGCACCCTGCGGCTGGATCAGATGATCCGGCTGTATGTGAACCATCAGCTGGAAGTCATCGTCCGGCGTACCCGCTACCTGCTGCGCAAGGCCGAGGAACGGGCTCATATCCTGCGCGGTCTGGTCAAGGCGCTGGATCAGCTGGACGAGGTCATCGCGCTGATCCGCCGGTCGGCCAATACCGAAACCGCGCGGACCGGCCTGATGGAACTGCTCGATATCGACGAGACCCAGGCCACCGCGATCCTGGATATGCAGTTGCGGCGTCTCTCGGCGCTGGAGCGGCAGAAGATAGTCGACGAACTGGCCAAGCTCGAGGCCGAGATAGCCGATCTGAAGGACATTCTGGAGAAGCCGGAACGGCAGCGCGCGATCGTCAAGGACGAACTCGCCGAGATCGTGGAGCGTCACGGCGACGAGCGGCGGACCCAGATCATCTCCGCCGACGGCGATGTGGCCGACGAGGACCTGATCGCCCGTGAGGACGTGGTCGTCACCATCACCGAGACCGGGTACGCCAAGCGCACCAAGACCGATCTGTACCGCAGCCAGAAGCGCGGCGGCAAGGGTGTGCAGGGCGCGGGTCTGAAGCAGGACGATATCGTCCGGCACTTCTTCGTGACCTCGACCCACGACTGGTTGTTGTTCTTCACCAACAAGGGCCGGGTGTACCGGGCCAAGGCATATGAATTGCCGGAGGCCAATCGCACCGCGCGTGGACAGCACGTGGCGAATCTGCTGGCCTTCCAGCCGGACGAGAAGATCGCCCAGGTCATCCGGATCAAATCCTACGAGGATGCCGCCTACCTGGTGCTGGCCACGCAGAAGGGCTTGGTCAAGAAGTCGCGCCTGGTCGACTTCGACTCCAACCGCAGCGGCGGGATCGTGGCGGTGAACCTGCGCGACAACGACGAATTGGTCGGCGCCGTACTGTGTTCGGCCGAGGACGACCTGCTGCTGGTCTCCGCGCAGGGGCAGTCGATCCGCTTCTCGGCCACCGACGAGGCGCTGCGCCCGATGGGACGCGCCACCTCCGGGGTGCAGGGTATGCGGTTCAATGCCGAGGATGCCCTGCTGTCGCTGAATGTGGTCCGGGACGGGACATACCTGCTGGTAGCGACCTCGGGTGGCTATGCCAAGCGGACCGCTATCGAGGAGTACACCGCCCAGGGACGCGGCGGAAAAGGTGTATTGACGATCCAGTACGACACCCGGCGTGGCACGCTGGTAGGGGCGCTCATCGTCGACGACGACGACGAGTTGTATGCCATCACCTCCAGTGGAGGCGTTATCCGTACTGCCGCCCGGCAGGTGCGCAAGGCCGGTAGGCAGACCAAGGGCGTGCGATTGATGAACCTCGCCGAGGGCGATACCTTGCTTGCGATCGCACGTAACGCCGACGAGCCCGAACAGATCGACGGCGGCGGTTCTCCCGAGCAGTAATCCCATATCGGCGGCAAAGAACGGATCCGAGGATTCCCATTGACCACTCCGAAACAGCCGAGCGACGAGCGGCAGCAGACGAACGGCGTGACCGAGCGGGTCACCCCGTCCCCGATTTCGCCGCGCCCGACTCAGCGGCCGGGCGAGGCCGCGGACCACGAACAGGCAGGCGGGCAGCCGGGCGGTAACCCGTCCGGCGGTGCGCCCGCCGGTGGTCCGCAGCCCGAAAAGCAGGAGCAGCAAGGCGAATTCGCGTCCGAATCGCGCAACGCCCCGACGGACCGGAGTTCCGGTCCGTCGGCCGGTGGCGGACCGGGCGATCAGCAGGGCGGCGCGGGCAACCAGCAGCCCGGCAACGGGCAGGACACCAACCGATACCAGGAGGGCTGGTCGCAGCTGCCGCAGCGGGAACCACAGTCGAATCTCTCGCGGCCCGGCCATATGCCGGTGGGCGGCGCCCAGCGGTCGGTCGGCCTGCAGGGCGGCGGCGGCCTGCAGGGCGGCGGCCTGCAGGGCGGGGTCACCAATGCCCGCACCACCAGCGACCTGGCGGCCAAGGCGGCACGCAAGGAAGCGGCCATGTCCAAATCCGTTGGGCTGGACGGGCCGACGCGCAGCATCGCGCGTCCGGAGCTGGTGAAGGATATGCCGGATCTTTCCGAGATCCGGCATCCGCTACCCCCGGAACAGCCGCCCAATCAACCGCACAATCCGTACACACCGCCGGTCGCGACCCCGTCCGCGCCGGCGGCGCCGCGCGGGCTGCCGCAGGCGGTGCTCGGCGGAGAACCGTTGCGCGCCACCGTGCAGGTGCGCCGGATCGATCCGTGGTCCACGCTGAAGATCACCCTGGTGATCAGCGTGGCCATGTTCTTCGTGTGGATGATCGCCGTCGCGCTGCTGTACATGGTGCTCGCGGGCATGGGTGTTTGGGAGCGGCTCAACAGCACCTTCACCGATATGGTGTCTCCGGACAGCGGCTCGGTGGGGCTGATCGACGCGGGTACGGTCTTCGGCTACGCCGGGGTGATCGGGCTCATCAATGTCGTCTTGTTCACCGCGCTGGCCACGGTCGGCACATTCATCTACAACCAGTGCTGCGATATGGTCGGCGGGATCCAGGTCACGCTGGCCGACCCGGACTGATTCGTACACATCTGGAACGGCCGGCGCCAGGCCTGGGCGCCGGCCGTTCCGCTTCTCGGTCGAGCTTCGACGTCAATGCTCTGACCAGCTGTTTTGGTTGAAATCACGGTTTCCTGTAGTCTCTGTTCTCGGTCATAGAACTACAGTTCACGTGCGAAACTGAAGTTCGATGCACCCCGCGGGTCTATAGCTCAGGCGGTTAGAGCGCTTCGCTGATAACGAAGAGGTCGGAGGTTCAAGTCCTCCTAGACCCACACTTGTACGAGACACCAGCCCTCGAACCTTTCCAGGTTCGGGGGCTGATTCGTTTCCCTCGGCGTTCCCGGATACCGTCCGGTCCGGAATTGAGCTGTCCCGGTGCCACAGGACTAGGCTCGAGAGCATGAAATACGTTCTCACCATCGGTCTTGTCGCTGCGGTTCTCATCGGTATCAGCAAGCTGCGCCAGCGTGACGACGCCGACCTGTGGCACGAGGTCACCACACGCTGACCTTGCCCCGGGCGACGTTCGCTGTCGTTGCCGGCGGACCCGGTGACAACCGGGTCGCCGTGATCACGGCCGGGCCAGCAGTTCGATGACCGAGTACACCTGTTCGGTGGTCGGCGTCGGCAGATTGTCCCGGCCGTGGATCAAGCCGAGGCCGATGTAGACCATCGCGCCTGCCCGGAGGCCGGCCTGGTTCTCGTCGAATCCCAGGTCCAGCATCGTCCGGTGAACCGTCTCGAACACCCGCTGGTCGAGGGTGCGTACCGCATCGGCCACCTTGGGGTTGCTACGCGACCATTCCCGCACTGTGGTCTCCACGATCCAATGCCGGTGGTCGACGAGCATGGCGGCCATCTTCTCGATCCGCTCCTCCACCGGGATCTCCACGAAGCCGCCCAGCTCCCGTATCGTCTCGCTCTGTACCGCGCTCCAGCGGTCGGCCATTGCCGCCATGAGCTGTTCGATATCGTCGAAATGCCAGTAGAAGCTGCCCTTGGTCACTCCGAGCTCCTGGCACAACCGCGGAATCCTGATCGCCGCGATGCCTTCGCGGGACAGCAGTTCGAGCGCCCCGTCGACCCAGTCGTCGTAGGACAGCCGGGCGGTGCGCCGGCGCCGGGTCTGTTGGGCGCGAGCCTTTTTCGATCGGGGTCGGGGTGGCGCCGTCCGGTCGTCGGCGGGATCGGGGTGCGAAGCCGTTGACGAACCCGCCGTCATCGGTTCGACAGGTCAGCGCTGAGTCTCATACTCCGATGGTAGGGGAGGGGGCCGACGGCCTCGACGTATTCGCCCATCATGGCCGGACGCCGGTCGAGCCCGCGATCTGTGTCTCTGCCGTGCGGAAGTGTCCGATGCCATCTCCGTACTATGAAGTACAGTTAATCCATACGATTCGGTATGGGTGGGATCGCGCGCCGTCGCGGTTCGCCACCAGGTCCCGGGCGGCCCCGGTGAGGAGAGCAGCGATGTCGATACCAGCGGCGACACCGGCCGGGGACGCAACGGACACACAATGCCCGACGGCCTTCCGTTACTGGCAGGCGCGAGACACTCCCACGGTCAGGCGAGTCGAACGGGTTTTCCGGACGATGACCGTTCGGGGCTGTTTCCGACCGACGAGCAGGCGCGGGCGCTGTGCGCGGATATGTTCGCCGGCGATCCGGTCGCGGAACGTTTCGCCGCGGAGGTCATGTGCGGGGAGACCGGCCGGGAGCACGGCCGTCGGCTGCTGGACACCGCGCTGCGTGGCGGCATCGACTCGGTCCCCGACGCACCGATGGCCATGCGCGAGCTGTTCGACGAGTTCGAGACAGTACCCGACTGGGTCCGTCCGGAGCTGGTCGAACGCGGCGCCGCGGTCTGGCGGCGCTGGGGCACCGTGCTGTTCGGTTTCGCGGGTGCGGAGACCTTGGAGATGTACACCGAATCCGCGGTCGCGACACCACTTTCGCTGGCCGGTGGTTACGCTGGGGACAGCGCGCTGCGCCGCTTCCTGGAGACCTGCCGGTTCTGGATGGATGTCTCCCAGCCCGGTGCGCTGCTGAGTCCGGGCTCACCGGGGTGGGCCACCGCGCTGAAGGTGCGGATCATGCACGTCTCGGTGCGCGCGGGTGTACAGCGGCATCCGGAATGGGAGATCGAGCGGTGGGGGCTGCCGATCAGCCAGACCTATCAGTTGCTGACGCTGATCGCCGGGAGCACGATTCCGGGCCTGGGGCTGTGGGCGCTGGGCCACCAGACGACCCCCGCGGAGTTCCGGGCGCTCCTGCATTTCCAGAAGTACATGGGATATCTTCTGTGCGTTCGGCTGACGTGACACCCCGAGACCGTGGCCGACACGCTGCGGGTGATGGCGATGACGATGGTCGCGAGGTCGTACGACTCCGGTGCGCAGGGCGCCGAACTCATCGAGTCCTATCCCGCGGCATTCGCCCCCCGCCCGGAGCAGCGGGGCGCGGCTCGGCCGGGTGCATGAGCGGATCATGCTCTGGCACCGGGAGAACTGGTATCGCGAACAGATGCAGGGCCGGGAAGCGGAGTTCGAGGCGACCGGTGCCCTACGGCGCTGATCGGTGCCCGCGGGTATCCTTGTTTGACGGTGTACGTGTCGGAACGCTAGTGTTTCGCAGGCAACTTGCGGCTCCGGCCGCACGACTGCCCGGGGCCTTAGCTCAATTGGCAGAGCACTGCCTTTGCAAGGCAGGGGTTAGGGGTTCGATTCCCCTAGGCTCCACTTCGGGCGATTAGCAGGCGACTGCGGCCAGATGGCCGCGGTGCCTGTCTCCCCATTCCTCGAGCGGACGCAGCGCCTGGGCGAGCTCCTCCCCGAGCGGGGTCAGCGAGTATTCGACCCGCGGCGGGACCTCCGCGTACACCTCCCGCCGGACGATGCCGCCGGCCTCGAGTTGGCGCAGATTCTCGGTCAGCACCTTCTCGCTGACCCCCGTCAACGCCCGGCGAATCTGGCCGAACCGCTGTGGGCTCGCACCCAGGACCCACATCAGGTGCAGTTTCCACTTGCCACCGACCACCTCGATGGCCAGCGACATCCCACACACTTGGTGATCCGCATCACTCGCGCCGGCCACCTTGTCCTCCTGACCTCGTTACGGACCTGGCGGTAAGCAACCACATCCGCAGGTGCGTTCTTGTCCGACTCTACCCACGTGACCAGCATCGGTATCGGCGCCGCAACCAGCTGAACCACTACCGAGAAGGACATCGAATGTCTCAGGAGAAGATCCGGTCCGTCAGTGTCATCGGGCTGGGGCCGATGGGCCGGGCGATGGTGCGGGCGTTCCTCGCCGCCGGTATCGAGGTCACCGTCTGGAATCGCAGCGGCGACAAGGCCGACGCGATGGTGGCCGAGGGCGCGAAACGTGCCGCGACCGCGGTCGACGCACTGGAAGCCAATGAAGTCACCGTGCTCAGCCTGACCCATTACGCGGCGATGTACGACGTACTCGGCCCGGCGGCCGGCAGTCTGCCCGGCAAGGTGATCGCCAACCTGTCCTCGGATTCGCCCGAGAACGCGCGTAAGGGTGCGGCATGGGTGCGTGAGCAGGGTGCCGAATTCCTTTCCGGCGGTTTCATGTCCGCCGGGGACAATATCGCCCACCCGGCCTCGTATGTGTTCTACAGCGGACCGCGGGAGGTTTTCGACGCCCATGCCGAACTCCTGCGGCCGTTGAGTCCGCAGGAGTACCTCGGGGTGGACGACGGTCTGGCGCAGGTCTTCTATCAGGCGTTGCTGACCGTCTTCCATCCGTGGATGCTCGCCTTCGACCAGGCGCTCGCCGTTATCGACCGCTCCGGGGTCGATATCGACCAATTCCTGCCGTACGCTGTGCGGTCCAGCGAGGCGTATCCGTTCTTCATGAGCGAGTACGCCGCAGCGGCGAAGGCCGGAGGCTGGGGCGATCTCGCTGCCTTCGAGATGATGGACGCGGGAGCGCAGCATGTCATCGATGCCGGTGCCGAGGCCGGCGTGGACACCACCCTTTCCCGTGCGGCTCAGGGGTTGTGGCGCCGGGCACGGAGCGCGAGTGAGAAGGCCGGACGTCCGGTACCCATCTTCGAACTGATGCGAGGCGGCGACTCCGCATAGGTTTCGGCCGGGCCCGGACCCCCGCTATCCGCGGGGGCCGGGTTCCGGTGCCGGATTCGCCAGGCGGGCCTTCTCCGTGATCTCGGCGGCGTACTCCATATGGTCCACGCCCGGAAGTTGCTCCAGGGTGAGGCTTTCGATATCCCAGCGCGGCCGGGCGTCGGCGATGAACCGGATGGCGTCCCGGACGAAGCGCTCACCGGCCGGTCTGCCGATATGCGCCGACGGCGTGAAGAGGCGGAGCCAACCCAGCAGATCCGCTGCCGTGCCGTCGATCCCGGTGGCTTTCACGGGTTCGCCGGCCGTCGAGGTGTCCGGCAGTAGAAGGCTGGTCGGTGAGACGCCGAGCGCGACCGCCAGTGCGATCAGATCGTCCACGTCCACCCGGCGCTCACCCCGTTCGATCCGGGCCAGGCCGAGTACCGGGATCGGACGTCCGATGGCCTCGAGCCTGCGCGCCAGATCGGCATAACCGAAGTTCATCCGGTTGCGATACCGCAGGACGTTCGCGCGCACAGTATCGCCGGTGGGGCCGAGCGGGTTCTTCTTGATCACCACCTGACCAGGGTTATCTATCGAAATGATGCCGTCAAATATCGTTTCGATGTAGTGATCGAGAGCACGGCACGCGGGCTGTTCGCGGGAAAACCGATCAACCTGATACCTATCAAAATGATGTCATACATGATCCTTTTGATAGAAATAGCGGTTTCTATCAACTCGAGCGGGTCGCCATCAAGTACGCCTGCCCGGTCCGTTCCCCGTCCTCGGCGCTGCGGTCGAGCCGCAACTCGATGCTGAATCCCATCACCGTAAGGGAATCGGCGAGCTCGCCGGTCGAGATGCGGTGGAAGTCCAGCGATATGGCGTGCCCGTAGCCCTCCTCCAGATGCAGGACGTCCGCACCCGACTGGAAGGCCAGCAGCAGTTTGCCGCCGGGGCGCAGAACTCGCCGGAACTCGGCGAGCACACCGCCGCGTTCGGCCGCCGGGATATGAATGAGGGAATACCAGGCCACCACGCCGGCCCGCGAGCCGTCGGGGATATCGAGCGCGGTCATGGATCCCACCTCGAAATCGATATCCGGATAGGTGTTCCGCGCCAGTTCCACCATTGCCGGGGACAGGTCGATACCGTGGACCCGGATCCCTTGCGCCGCCAGATGAGCGGCGATCCGGCCCGGCCCACATCCGATATCGGCGACCGGACCCGAAACGCCGACCGACTCGGCGAACGCGGTGAGTACCGCTCGGTCCCAGAACCGCCTGTCCATTTCGCCGGCCGCATGCTCGGCGTAGGCGGTGGCGATCGCGTCGTAACCGGCGCGGGTACGAGAGAGAAAACAGGATTCGGTCACCGGGAAGACAGTAGTGTCCAAGGCGTAACCCGGCGGCGCTCGTGACGTTCGCGGTGCCGGGGCGTAGCTTTGGTGGTGTCGCCCCTGCGCAGACGAGGGAGAAGACCTGGTAATGCCTGCTACGGATTTCAGCGGGCCCGGGATCGACGGATCGGACTGGAGACGCGGACGGGTCTTCTGGTTCGACTCGGAGAAGGGCTTCGGCTACATAAAACCCGACGACGGAACCGATCAGGTATTCGTCGAGTACCGGTGCATAGAGACCGACGGCTACCGCACCCTGCACGCGGGTCAGCCGGTGCTGTTCGTCAGCACTGCCCGGCCCCGCGGGCACGAGGCGGTGACGGTCCGGCCGGAGGCCGGCGCCGGACTACCCGATACCGTCCCGGGCGGCGGCCGCAGCCGGAATTAACGCCGGACCCGCATGGCGCCACAGAGCGGTGCCGGCCAATCCACCGCGGCCGCTGTGAGTTCCCGGTCGAGGGCGGCCGCGGTATCGGCGGCGAACGCCGCGGCCGTACGGCTGTGCGTTTTCGGGGTAGTACCGGATGTGGTGTTCGCCGGTGAAGAAACCGGTACCCCGGTCGGCGCGGTATTCGTCGGTGATTCCCGCCCGTTCGAAGACCCCGGTCGCGGCCGATACGCACAAGGCGAAATAGTGCGTGACGTTCATATGGTCGTTCTCGTCGCGGTAGACCTCCGGGACTGTGTATGGCCGAGCTCGCGGGGTAGCGTCACCACCTGCTCGTAGCCGGGAATCGAAATCGTCCCGGTCATGATCAGCTCCTCCTCGTCCCCGGCGTTTCAGAGCGGCCGCACATCGATAACCTTACGCAGCCGTGCCTTGTCGCGTTCGAGCCTGCGGGCCTCGTAGGCGATGGGGAAGTACCGCAGCCGTTCCGGCAGCAGCGGGACCAGTCGGGCGAGGAACCAGCCGAGGACGCGCAATTTCCGTTCGTCGGATTCGCTCCAGGTGAGACCGAGTTTGCGGCGGGCCGCCTCCGGCGTGGTACCCACGGTGACGAAGTACTGCATCCGGCCGAACGGGCCGGTCAGCGTCTGCCACACCGGGCGCAGCGCCCCCGGCAGCTGGGTGGGTGGGGCGATGGTCCGGATGACCTTCAGATAATCCTTCGCGGTCTGTGTGGCCTCCAGATGGTTCTCGACCTGGTCGGCGAAGAATTTCTCGAAATCGGCGTAGGTGGCCGGCAGTTCCTTGGGGGGTACCGAGAAGTTGCGCATCAGCTGCAGGGCTTCGCGATAGTAATCCTCTTTCTCTGCCGCGGTGAGCGGGCGCTTCGAGAAGTACTTCGCGTTCTCGGAGAAGGCGAAGGTGCCGGTGTGCAGCACCCAGGCCCACGGGCCGCTGGACAGCGCGGTGTGCCGGACGCCTTTGGCGTCGGTGGTGTTGAGGGTGGCGTGCATCTTGCGTAGCCGGTCGGTCTCGCCCAGCGATTCCTCCCCGCCGTAGGTCCACATCATCACCGCCGAGAGGCTGCGTACCGCGCGGCCGACCGGGTCGGTACGGAAGGTGGAGTGGGCATCGACCACCGCGGAAATGGTGGGTTCCATGGTCTGCAGGAGGAAGGCGGAGCCCGCGGTGAGGGAGAAGGTGATCAGGCCGGTTTCTTCCCAGGTCCGGGTGCCGGGACCGAAGGGGCGGCGCTCCACCGGAGCGTGCGTGTCGGTGGCTACGACGGACGCGGTCATGCGGATCTCCCTTGATCTACTGCATCGATCTGATGAGACGATGATACTGCAAATCTCTCACTATTGCGTTGGGGGATGTGCGCGGCGTCCTGATGTAGGGCGGGAAGTGGTTTCGGGAGCCGTACGTGACCGATGTTCGCGGAGCGGAACGCGGTACCCGAAAAAGGGGGAGCGGGGGCCGGGTGTGCGGTGGCGACGGAGCCCGGATATGAGAGCGGGCCTCGGCGAAGGGGGGGAGTTAGCCGAGGCCCGCGTAAGGTCGGCCCGGGGGGGAGGGGCCGACGGCACCGATCCTACGCGATATCGCGAAAGTACGCGCATATGGGGCCCAGGAGTTTCGAACTTTTTTCGGTGCGGATCACAGTGTCGTGCCGGGGTCGGTGGACCATGCGGAAGAACGGCCGGAAGTGTTGTCGATCAATCGAATTGACCTACCGGTCCGTTGTATTCCGCCCAGCGGAACACGGCGATATGCGGCCCTCGCCGAGCATTGTCCGGGCCGACTTGTCGGACCCGGCTGTCACTATGCCGTTGTGCACTGTCGGCGTGCGCACGGCCACTTCGACTGTCGTGCTCCGGAGCGCACTCGAGTAGCCGCGGAAACCGAATCGAGTGGTGCGCCACGCGCGATTTCGCGACCGGGAGCGATGGATATGAGATCCGGTGTGTCCCGCATCCGTTGCCGGTCCGCGATGGGCCCTGGAGTAGTGGGGGAGGACGCCGGAGAACCGGATAAATCGGATGAAAACGTCGGTGGCCGCGACGATACTGCACAGTGTCGGCCGGGCGGCCGAAGCGCCTGAGGTCGGTGGCTCGCCACCGGCGATATACGACTCGTCCTTGTCGATCACTCAGTTCAGGAGAATCATGCCCGACGCAATAGTCGCCGAGGGTCTCGTCAAACACTACGGCCGCCGGGTGCGCGCACTCGACGGCCTCGATCTGACCGTGCCCGAAGGCACGGTCACCGCGCTACTGGGACCCAACGGAGCCGGTAAGACCACCACCGTTCGAGTGCTCACCACTCTGCTGGTGCCCGACGCCGGCCGGGCGACTGTCGCAGGGATCGACGTACTCGCCCGGCCGCGTGCGCTCCGCTCGCGGATCGGGGCCTCGGGGCAGTACGCGGCGGTCGACGAATATCTGACCGGTTTCGAGAACCTGGAAATGGTCGGGCGGCTTTATCACATGGGCACGCGGCGCAGTAAGGAACGCGCGCGCGAGCTACTGGAGAGATTCCGTCTCAGTGATGCCGCCGACCGCCCGGTCCGCGGCTACTCCGGTGGTATGCGCCGTCGGCTCGACCTGGCCGGGGCACTGGTGGCCAACCCGCCGGTGCTGTTCCTCGACGAACCCACCACGGGTCTGGACCCACGGGCCCGGCTGGACCTCTGGGATGTCATCGAGGAACTCGTCGCCGGCGGTACCACCCTGCTGCTGACGACCCAATATATGGAAGAGGCCGACCGCCTCGCCGATGCCATCGCGGTCATCGACCGGGGTCAGGTGATCGCCCGCGGCACCGCCGACGAATTGAAGAGCATGGTCGGGGGTGATCGGATCGAGTTGACCGTCGATCACATCGACAATCTGGCCGTGGCCCGGCGGACGCTCGCGCCGCTGGCCGACGGCGATATCCATATCGAACCCGGGCTGCGTCGGGTGGTGGTCCCGGTCAGCGACGGATCCCAGGCGTTGGTCGCCGCCATCGGCAAGCTGAGCGACGAGGGGGTGAAGATCCAGGACGTCGGGTTGCGGCGGCCCTCGCTCGACGATGTGTTCCTCACGCTCACCGGGCATGAGGCCGAGGAAACGGCCGATGACGGCGGCGATTACGAGCAGGGCCGGACGTCCGAGGGCGGTGGGCGCCCCGGAGAGGTCCCCGAGGCGGATACGGCCGGCGGATCCGGTCCGCCGCGCGAAGTCGAAGCAATCGAGGCGATGGAAGGAAGAAGCAGATGACCGCGCTGGCGACCGTCGGTGATATCGGGGAGAACCCCACCTTGGTCGAGCGGCTGTCCATGGTGGTCAGCGACAGTCTGACCGTCACCAAACGCAATGTGATCAAGATAAAGCGAGTGCCCGACGTGCTGATCTTCAGCACCCTCTCGCCGATCATGTTCGTCCTGTTGTTCGCCTATATCTTCGGTACCGCAATCAAGGTGCCCGGTATGGAGGGCGGCTACCGCGAATTCCTGATCGCGGGCATCTTCGTCCAAACAGTGGTGTTCGGGTCCACGTTCACCGGGCTCAGCCTCGCCGAGGATATGCAGAAGGGCATCATCGATCGCTTCCGCTCGCTGCCCATGGCCCCGTCCTCGGTGCTGATCGGACGCACGGTCAGCGATGTGGTCATCAACGTGGTCAGCCTGGTGGTCATGTCACTGACCGGACTGGTGGTCGGCTGGCGGATCCGCGGGTCGGTCGTGGACGCGATCCTGGCCTACGTCCTGCTGCTGCTGTTCGCCTACGCCATCTCCTGGATCATGGCCGTGGTCGGCCTGATCGTGCGCACGCCCGAGGTGTTCAACAACGCCAGTTTCATGGTGATCTTCCCACTCACCTTCCTGGCGAACACCTTCGTGCCGATGGACGAGCTGCCGACACCGCTGCGCGTTTTCGCCGAATGGAATCCGGTCTCGGCCCTCACCCAGGCGTCCCGGGAACTGTTCGGTAATACCGCGCCGCTCACCGCGGAGTCCACCGCCTGGTCGATGCGGCACCCGGTGGCGACCACCCTGGTCTGGGTGGTCATCATTCTGGCCGTGTTCGTCCCGCTGGCGCTGCGGCAGTACCGCAGGACCGTCAGCCGCTGAGAACGGTCAGTCCGCGGTGGCTTCGGGACCGTCCGGAGCCGCCGCGGCGCCGTTGCGCGTATAGCCGATCCGGGGCGGTGCCGGGGCCGGCTCGGGCGGTTGTGGGCGCTTGCTGCGCACCAGCCACGCGGTACCGCCCGCAGCCGCCACCGCGGCGGCGGCCAGCAACCGATAGCGCGAACGACTGGATGGACGCAGTGGCCTCGAGCTCATGGCACAACTCTGACACAGCCCGGCGGATAACGCAGACCGGCAGGTCAGGGCGCTGTCATCGGCCCGGAGTGCAGCACCGTCGAGCTACGGACCGCGGGCGCGCATGGCACGATGGGCTGGTGAGTACGACACGCCCGGCCAGGTCGGGAGCGCACTGCGGAACAGCTCCGGCAACGAAGCGGAGTCCCTGGTGAACCCCCAGCAGCCCTCGACCCCGGCTCGGGTGTGTGTCCGGCACGCCGACCGCCCGACCGGTCTGTCCTGTACCCGCTGCGGCCGTCCGGCCTGCCCGGAATGCCTGCGTCCGGCCTCGGTCGGGCAGCACTGTGTCGATTGCCTACGCGCCGATCAGCGCAGCACACCGCAGATGCGGACCGTATCGGGTTCGGCCGCGGCCCGTAGCTCGGTCCCGTTCGTCACCTACACCCTGATCGCGCTCAACATCGTGATCTACGCCGTCACCGCGGCGCAGTCCCGCAGCGTGATGGAGAACGAGCGCGGGTCGGCCCTGTTCGTGGATTGGGTCATGTACCCGCCCGCCGTGGCCGGCGGCGACTGGTTCCGCGTGATCGGTTCCGGGTTCCTGCACTACGGGCTGATCCACCTGCTGCTGAACATGTTCGCGCTGTATATCGTCGGCCGCGATATCGAACTGGTGCTGGGCCGGACCCGCTACCTGGCCGTATACCTCATATCGCTGCTCGGCGGATCGGCCGCGGTGATGTTGCTGGCCCAGGACAGTCTCACGGCCGGCGCCTCGGGCGCGGTCTACGGCTTGTTCGGCGCGATCACGGTCGTGCTGATCCGGTTGCGGCAGAACCCGAACAATATGTTGATCCTGATCGCGATCAACGTATTCATCAGCTTCTCACTACCCGGCATCTCGCTGTGGGGGCATTTGGGCGGTCTGGCCGCGGGCACGCTGGCGACCCTCGGCGTCATGTTCCTACCCGCCTGGCTACGGGTTCGCACGCCGGAGCGGGCACGGCTGGTCGGGGTGCTCGCGTTGGCGGCTCTGGCGGTGGTGGCCGTCGCGGTGATAGTGCTCGCGGCGGTTTCGCTGCGCTGAGCCGGACGGGCCCGGCCGCAGCTCCGACGCCGTGGGCCCCGGCATGTTCAACGTGAAACATTCGGCCGCGCGGAGTTCATGTGGCCATGATGCCGCCCGCCTGGGTGCTCAGCGCGCGGCGTCGCCACGCAACCGCAGTTCCGTCCGCACCGCGTCGTAGACATCCTCGGGGCTCGTGCCCAGATCCCAGCGGCCGAAGATCAGCAGCCGTTCGGATCCCAGATGGTCCACATCGATCTCCAGCATCGGCGACTTCCGGCCCAGGCGGCGGTAGCCCACCACCCGGGCACGCAGGATCTGGTCACGGGTGTACTCGGTGACGCCGGTGAGGGTGCGCAGCACCAGCCGCGGATTCTCCCCGGGTACCACCGCGAGCCGGGGCCGCTGGCGCATTCCCAGCACGGCCAATCCCAGCAGTACCAGTGCGGCCACCCCGAGCAGGAATTTGCCGGGCAGCTCGGTCATCAGTACCGCCGCTACCGCCAGGACCACCCCGCCACCGGCCGCCGCGATCAACGCGGGCAGGGGAGTCGTCCAGGCGAGACCGGGTTCGGTGCGGTCGGGCTGCACGCGGTGTACCTCCATCTGAGGTCGAGGGTTATCCACAGAGTTATCCACAGGTGTGCATTAATTACACCGGTGTAACCCCGGTAGAGGTGCCGCTAGCGCCACCGCATCGTCATGATCAGCCCCACCACCATCAGCCCGAACCCGATCAGGAAGTTCCAGGCATTCAGGTTGCTCATCCAGCTGATCTGATCGGCCGCGAGGTAGTAGACCAGCAACCAGACCAGGCCCGCCAGCATGAAGCCCAGCATGATGGTGACGTACCAGACAGGCGACGGACCGGCTGCCTTCACCTTCACCGGCGTACGGCTGGCGGGGTTGATCGTGTAGTCGGTCTTCTTCCGGACCTTCGACTTGGGCATGATGTCCTCGAGTTCAGCGTGCAGGTCGTATTCCAAGGCTATCCCACCAGGTAATCGGTGTGATGCCCAGCGGCCGTACGGTCCGCGTGCCCGATTGTGTCGCAAACGCAGGCCGGACCGGGTGTCCGGGCGTGCGAACACGTAATCTTTGGGCATGCGTGTACTGGTCGTCGACAACTACGACAGCTTCGTCTTCAACCTGGTCCAGTATCTGGGCCAGCTCGGCGTCGAGGCAGTGGTCTGGCGTAACGACGACCCGGAGCTCGCGGACCCGAGGGCCGTGGCTGGCGAATTCGACGGAGTTTTGATCAGCCCCGGCCCCGGCACCCCGGATCGCGCGGGCGCCAGTATCGACCTGGTACGCGCCTGCGCCGACCGGCGGACCCCGCTGCTGGGCGTCTGCCTCGGACATCAGGCCATCGGCGCGGCCTTCGGCGCCACGGTGACCCGGGCCCCGGAACTGCTGCACGGGAAGACCAGTTCGGTATTCCATATCGGTACCGGCGTCCTGGCCGGGCTCCCCGATCCGTTCACCGCCACCCGCTATCACTCGCTCACCGTGGTGGAGAAGACACTCCCGCCCGAATTCGACGTCATCGGCCGGACCGAGACCGGGATCGTGATGGCCCTACGTCACCACGAACTGCCCATCCACGGTGTGCAGTTCCATCCGGAATCGGTCCTCACCCAGGGCGGGCACCGGATGCTGGCGAACTGGCTGGAAGTCTGCGGCGAGCGCCCCGAGGAGGGACTGGTGCAGATGCTGGAGGCGGAGGTCGCCTCCCTGGCCGTCTGATATACGAAACCGGGCGGCCGATGCACGGCCGCCCGGTTTCGTATATCCAGGTGAGCACGCCGGGCCGGGCCCGGCAGCGGATCAGGGCGGTCCCAGGGGGAGTACGCCGGTATTGACCGTCACCGTTGTCGACGAGGGCACGGTGGTTCCGGCAGAGGGCTGCTGGCTGAGCACCTTGCCGGCCTGGTCGGAGTTGAGCGTGATCTGCGTGATCTGGCGGACCTGGTTGGCGCTGCCCTGCCAGCCGCTTTCGCGCAGCTTGTCCACGACCTCCGCGGTGGTGAGCCCGACCAGGTTCGGCATGGCGATCCGATCGCTCTGCGCCACCTGTACCGTGACCGTGGAACCCTCGTCGGCCGTCGAACCGCCGGCCGGGCTGGTGGAGAGGACCTCGCCGCGCGGCCGGGCCGACTGGACCTGCTCGATCACGATCTTGAAGCCGGCACCCTCCAGGTTGGGCTGGGCCACGTCGATCAGCTGGCCGACCACCTCGGTGACGCGGACCTGCTTGGGGCCGGTGCCGATGGTCAGCGTGATCGGACTGCCCGCGTCCATTTCGATACCGGGTGAGGGATCCTGTCCGATCACCTTGTCCTTGTCCTGCGCGCTGGACGGCTCCCGCTTCACATCCGGGTTCGCCTGGAGCCCGACATTGTTGAGTTCCTGTTCGGCATCCTGCTGGGACAGGCCGGTGAGCCGGGGGACCGGCACCTGCTGCGGGCCGGTGGACACCTGTACGGTGATGGTGCTGCCCGCGTCGGCGCGCGAGCCGCCCAGCGGCTGGGTCGCGATCACATTGCCGGCACCGATCTTGCCGTCGGGTTTTTCCTGGACGGCCACATCGAAGCCGAGCGAGTCGAGCTTCTTCTGGGCCTCGCTCGCGGAGGTGTTGGACAGATCCGGGACGGCGACCTGATCGGGTCTGCTACCCGGGCCGAGTAACATCCAGAACAGCCCGAAGGCCGCTACCACCGCGGTGACCACGCCCACCGCGATATAAGCCGTCCGGCGGGAACGGCCCCCGGAATCGTGCGCGTAATCGTCGTAGTCGCCGTCCTCGTCGCCGCGATAGCCTCGGCCGGAGCCTTCCGCCGGGCCCAGCATGGTGGTGCGGTCCTCGTCGGTCATCACCATCGGCGCCCCGGGTTTCTGGCCGCCCAGTACCCGGATGAGGTCCGCGCGCATCTCCGCCGCGCTCTGATAGCGATTGGCCGGATTCTTGGCCATGGCCTCGAGCACGACCGAATCCAGTTCCCGCGGCACCCCCTCGTAGACGAGCGAGGGCAGCCGGGGATCCTCCCGGACATGCTGGTAGGCGACGGCGACCGGCGAGTCACCGGTGAACGGGGGCTGTCCGGTGAGGATTTCGAACAACACGCAACCGACCGAGTAGACATCGGACCGGGCGTCCACCGTCTCGCCGCGCGCCTGCTCCGGCGACAGATACTGAGCCGTGCCGATCACGGCCGCGGTAGCGGTCATCGGGTTGGCGGCGTCGGCGATCGCCCGGGCGATGCCGAAATCCATCACCTTCACCGCACCCGCACGGTTGATCATGATGTTGGCGGGCTTCATATCGCGGTGCACGATCCCGGCCTTGTGGCTGAAATCGAGTGCCGCGCACACATCGGCGACGACCTCCATCGCGCGCCGGGGCGGCAGCGGTCCCTCGTTGCGCACGATATCGCGCAGCGTGTCACCGTCCACGTACTCCATCACGATGAACGGCAGTGGACCGCCGTCGATCTCGGCTTCGCCGGTGTCGTAGACCGCCACGATGGCCGGATGGTTCAGCGCGGCGGCATTCTGCGCCTCACGTTTGAAGCGCAGATAGAACGTGGGGTCCCGGGCCAGGTCGGCGCGCAACACCTTGATCGCGACATCCCGGTTCAGCCGCAGATCGCGGGCTTTGTGGACCTCGGACATACCGCCGAACCCGATGATCTCACCCAGCTCGTAGCGCGAGGAGAGATTCTTCGGGGTGGTCATGGCTGTCCTTGCGGATTAAGGTCCGGCGCGATGTTGCTGACATTCCCCGGGAAGGGGATATCGATCGACGGCACCGGCGGGCGGCGACGCGTGGTGGTCTCCTCCTCGCCGGTGGTTTCTTCGCTCGCCGTCGTCTCGGTGGTGCTCGGAGCCGCTGAAGTGGTGGTGGTCGGCGGCTGAGTCGTCGTGGTGGTGGGCTGCGGGGGCGTGGTGGTCGTCGGGGCCGGCGGCGCGGTGGTGGTGGGTTCCACGGTCGGCGTCCAGACCGGGGGCTCGGTCACCTCGTAGGTGGCGGTGACCGGTGGCGGCAGCGGACGGGTGGTGGGTGCCGTGGAGGAGGTGCCCGGCGAAGTTCCCGCCGGGTTGGTGTCCCCGCCGAACAGCAGCCACACCACGGCACCGCCCAGCAGCAGCGCGCCGATACCCAGCGCGATCATCCACTTCTGGTTCTTGTTGAGGCTGCCGCCGCCGGGTTTGTCGTCGCGGTAGCCGTCGTCGCCGGGATCGTGCGCGCCGCGGTCGTACGTGGTCGCCGGCCCGGCCATGGCGGCGGGCGGTGTGTTGTACCGGACGGTCGCGGTCTCGTCGTAGCCCGGCTGCGGCGCAGCGATCACGCTGGTGGGCCCGGCCACCGGGAGATTACGGGGTGGGGGCGGGCGGCGGCCCGAACGCACCGCGGCGACCGCCTCGGCGAATTCACCGCCGTCGGCATAGCGCTGGGCCGGGTCCTTGGCGAGCGTGATCTCGACCAGTTCGCGTACATTCGGCGGCAGGTCGGTGGGCATCGGCGGCGGCACTTCGCGGACGTGCTTCATCGCGACGGTGAGGGCACCGTCGCCGGTGAACGGCCGCTGCCCGGCGAGCGCCTCGTATCCGACGACACCGAGGGAATACACATCGCTGGCCGCGGTGGCGTCCTCACCGACCGCCTGTTCGGGCGCGATGTACTGCGCGGTGCCCATCACCATGCCGGTTTTGGTGACCGGGGAGGCATCGACCGCCTTGGCGATACCGAAATCGGTGATCTTCACCTGGCCGGTCGGGGTGACGAGGATATTTCCCGGTTTCACATCGCGGTGCACCACGCCGGCCAGATGTGCGACCTGGAGTGCGCGGCCGGTCTGCTCCAGCAGGTCCAGGCCCTGGGCCACCGAGAGTCGGCCGAGCCGGTTCAACACGGTGTTGAGCGGCTCGCCCTGGACCAGTTCCATCACCAGGTAGGCGGTTTCGCCGCCCTGGGGATCGTAGGTCTCGCCGTAGTCGTAGATACCGGCGATACCGGAATGGTTCAGCTGCGCGGTGGTCTTGGCCTCGGTGCGGAACCGGTGCCGGAAGGTCGGGTCCGCGGAGAACTCGGACTTGAGGACCTTGACGGCGACCCGGCGATCCAGCCGGGTGTCCAGGGCTTCCCAGACCTGGCCCATCCCACCGGTGGCGATCAGCCGCTGCAGCCGGTAGCGGTCCGCGATCAACGCGCCGTTTGTCAGCATCGGGTTCCCCGCAGATTCACTCGCACATCCATCTCGTTCAGCGACCTCGCAGACCTGCGTCCAGCACCGCCCGGGCGACCGGCGCGGCGACCGACCCGCCTGTTGCCGCCAGCGCCCGGTCACCGCCGTTCTCCACGATGACCGCGATAGCGATCTTCGGGTTCTCGGCGGGTGCGAAAGCTATGTACCAGGCATGCGGCGGAGTGTTCCGTGGATCGGCGCCGTGCTCGGCCGTACCGGTCTTCGACGCGATCCGGTAGGACGTTCCGCCGCTGCCCGCGGTGTTCTCCTCCGAGGCGACCATCAGCTCGGTCAGCGTAGACGCTACATCGGCGCTCACGGCCTGGCCGACCGAGACCGGCTCGGTTGTGGAAAGCTCGCTCAGGTCCGGGTTCTGCAACTGGTCGACCAGGTAGGGCTCCATCCGGACACCGCCGTTGGCCACGGTAGCGGCGATCACGGCGTTGTCGAGCGGGGTGAGCGCGACATCACGCTGGCCGATACTGCTCTGCCCGAGCGCGGCATTGTCCGGGATATTGCCCACGGTGCTCTCGGCGACCGGCATCGGGATCCCGCGATGCGGTCCGATACCGAACGCGGCGGCCTCGTCTTCCAGGGCGGCCGCCCCGACATCGACGCCGAGTTCCACGAACGCGGTGTTGCACGACCGCCGGAACGCCTCGTAGAGGGTGGCGGTGGCACCGGATCCGCAGGTCGAGCCGTTGTAGTTCTCCAGGGTCGTGTTCGTGCCCGGCAGGGTGATATTGGGCGCCGCGGTGAACTGGGACTGCGGATTCGCCTTCCCGTTGGACAGCGCGGCCGCCGTGACGACCACCTTGAAGGTGGAACCGGGAGGGTAGGTCTGCGAGATCGCCCGGTTGAGCATCGGCTGCTTCTCGTCGGCGCTGAGATCCTCCCAGGCCTGGGTGCCCTGGGCGCCGTCGTGCCCGGATAGCAGGTTCGGGTCGTAGCTCGGAGTGGACACCATGGTGAGGATCTTGCCGGTGCTGGGTTCGATCGCCACCACCGAGCCGGTGTAACCCTTGCTGGTGAGCTCGTTGTAGGCGACCTGCTGCATCATCGGGTCGATGGTGGTGACGACATTGCCGCCGCGGGGGTCACGACCGGAGATCAGGTCGATCAGCCGGCTGCCGAAGAGCTGGGCGTCCGAACCGTTGAGCACCGGATCCTCGGCCCGTTCCAGCCCGGTGCTGCCGTACTGCATAGAGTAGAAACCGGTGACCGGGGCATAGGCCTGCGGATCGGTGGGGTAGACGCGCAGATACTTGTAGCGGTCGTCGGTGGCCACCGAACTGGCCAGCACGGCGCCACCGGCCGAGATCTGGCCGCGCTGGCGGGAGTACTCGTCGAGCAGCACCCGCGAGTTACGGGGGTCGGCGCGGTAATCGTCGGCTTTGATGACCTGGACGTAGGTCGCGTTGAGCAGCAGGGCGACGATCATCACCATGACCGCCATGGCGACGCGGCGTAATGGTGTGTTCAACGCTGCAGACCCCCTTGCCGTCGTGACACCATCACTGTCTGCGCTTCCGCCAGCGGCGCGGGGGCCGGTTCGCGGCGGCGGGCCGGCGCGGGTTCGCGAGCCGCGTCGGAAATCTTGATGAGCAGGGCGATCAGCACATAGTTCGCCAGCAGCGAGGAACCGCCGTAGGAGACGAACGGCGTGGTGAGACCGGTCAGCGGGATCAGCTTGGTCACGCCGCCCACCACCACGAAGACCTGGATGGCGATGGTGAACGAGAGCCCGGCCGCGAGTAGTTTGCCGAAACTGTCCCGGATCGCCAGCGCGGTGCGCATACCGCGCAGCACCAGCACCAGGAACAGGATCAGGATCGAGGTCAGGCCGATGAGACCGAGTTCCTCACCGATGGTCGTCACGATGAAGTCTGTTTTGGCGAACGGCACCTGCGACGGCCGCCCGGCACCCAGGCCGGTACCCGCCAGACCACCGGTGGCCAGGCCGAACAGCGACTGCACGATCTGGTAGCCGGTGTTGTTGTAGTCGTCGAACGGATGCAGCCAGGTCGCCACGCGCACCCGGACGTGCCCGAACATCTGGTAGGCGAACACGAACCCGAGAGCGAGCAGACCGCCACCGATGAGCAGCCAGCCCACCCGTTCGGTGGCGATGTAGAGCATCACCAGCACCGTGCTGAAGATCAGCAGCGAGGTGCCGAGGTCCTTCTCGAGTACCAGGACACCGATGCACACGATCCACACGGCCAGGATCGGGCCCATATCGCGGGCCCGCGGGAATTCCATGCCGAGGAAGTGCCGCCCGGCCGCGGTGAACAGCTCACGCTTCGAGACCAGCACCGAGGCGAAGAAGATGATCAACAGGATCTTCGCGAATTCGCCGGGCTGCAGGCTGAGACCCGGCAGCCGGATCCAGATCTTGGCGCCGTTGACCTCGGACAGCGAACTGGGCAGGATCGCCGGGATCGCCAGTGCCACCAATCCGACGAGTCCGAGGGTGTAGGCGTATTTGGCCAGCGTGCGGTAGTCGCGCAGCACCAGCAGGATCGTGACGAACAAGATGATGCCCAGCGCGGTCCACAGGATCTGCTGGTTCGCGTCGGGGGAGGGGATCTCCCACGAGTTGTAGGCGGCGGTCTGCTGATCGGCCAGATCGAGCCGGTGGATCAGCACCAGGCCGATACCGTTGAGCAGCGCGACGATCGGGAGCAACAGCGGATCGGTGTAGGGCGCGAAACGGCGCACCGCGAGGTGCGCGACGGCGAAGAGGCCGAGATAGGCGAGACCGAGCTTGGCGATATCCCAGGTCAGCGATTCTTCCTGGCTCGCTTCCACCAGTGCCAGTGCGGCGGTGGTGATCAGCGCCGCGAATCCGAGCAGCATGAGCTCGGTATTGCGCCGGGTCGTCGGCGACGGCGCCGGAGCGAAACCGCCCGGGGGACTCGGAAAAGCCCCGGCGGACGGTGGTGCCGGTGCGGACATCAGTCCGTCACCCGGCAGTTCTCCCCGGCGATCTGGGGCTGGGCGGTGGTCGTCGGAGCCGGGACGGTGGTGGTCGGCGGCGCGGGCGGCGCGGGATTCTCGCCATTTACGCCGGGCGCGGGCGGCTGGCCGGCCGGGGCCGGGGGAGCCGCTTCGGTGGGCGTCGGCGCGGGCGGCGCCGGAGCGGGGGCAGGGGCGGGAGTGGTGGTGACCACGCCCGGCTGCGCGGCGGAGGCGTTCTTCTTGCACACCGGCAGCAGTTCACGATCGGCCAGCACGGCCATCTGTGCACGGGCCTTGTCCAGGGTGCCGGGCGGCAGCCCGCGCTCGACCTGGTCGCGGCCGGTCTGTTCCAGATCGCCGACCTTCAGCACTCGGCAGCCCTGGGGCAGGGGAGCGCCGCTCTCGACGAGGCCGAGCTCGCCCTTGACGGTGACGCAACCGACCAGGTTCACCTCGTTGATCGAGTAGCCCAGGATCGACCCGGGCAGCCCCTGCATGACCACGACACCGTCGTTGTCCGCCCCGACGTAGTAGTTCGTCCGGATCATCTTGTAGCCGACGACCAGCCCGACCACCACCGCGAGCACGAGGGCGACCGCCAGCAGCAGCCAGCGCAGTTTGTGGGATTTCTTCGGCTGCGGTTCGGGCTCGCCGGCGGCCCGGCGCGGCGCGGCGGCCGGTGGGCGCATCGCGGCGGCCCGCCCGGCCGCGGTGTTCGGCGGCGGGTTGTCGTCGGCTTCGCCGGACGCGGCCCCGGCCACGATCGGATGACTCTGGCCGTAGTCGAGGTCGATGACATCGGCGACGACGACGGTCACATTGTCCGGTCCGCCGCTGCGCAGCGCGAGCTCGATGAGCCGGTCGGCGCATTCGTCGGTACTGCCCTCGCGCATGGTGTTGGCGATGGTCTCGTCGCTCACCACATCGGACAGGCCGTCCGAGCAGAGCAGATAGCGGTCCCCGGCCCGGGCCTCGCGCATCACCAGGGTCGGCTCGATCTCGTTACCGGTGAGCGCGCGCATGATCAGCGAGCGCTGCGGATGGGTATGAGCCTGTTCCGCGGTGATCCTGCCCTCGTCCACCAGCGACTGGACGAAGGTGTCGTCGCGGGTGATCTGGGCCAGTTCGCTGTCGCGCAGCATATAGGCGCGCGAATCGCCGATATGGACCATGCCGAGTTTCTTGCCGGCGAACAGGATGGCGGTGAGCGTGGTGCCCATGCCGTCGAGTTCGGGTTCTTCCTCGACCTGTTCGGCGATGGCGGCATTACCGGCGTGGGTGGCCCGGTTCAATTTGCCGAGTAGATCCTCGCCGGGTTCGTCGTCGTCCAGATGCGCCAGGGCGGCGATCATCAGTTGCGACGCCACCTCACCGGCCGCGTGGCCACCCATGCCGTCGGCAAGGGCCAGCAGCCGGGCGCCGGCGTAGACGGAATCTTCGTTGTTGGCGCGGACCAGGCCGCGGTCGCTGCGCGCTGCGTAGCGGAGAACAAGTGTCACGATCGGAGCTCGATCACTGTCTTGCCGACCCGGACAGGAGTGCCGAGCGGAACGCGGACTGCGGTGGTGACTTTGGCACGATCCAGGTAGGTACCGTTGGTCGAGCCGAGGTCTTCGACGTACCAGTCGTCACCGCGTAGGGACAGCCGGGCATGTCGGGTAGAGGCGTAATCATCGGTGAGCACCAGCGTGGAATCGTCCGCACGGCCGATCAGCACCGGTTGGGTACCGAGCGTTATGCGGGTACCGGCGAGAGAACCTTGAGTCACCACAAGATATTTGGCGCCCTTCTGGCCTCGGCGCATGGACGGCAGCACCGCGGAACCACGCGGTCCCCGGGTCTGCAGTCGTTTGCCGGAGGCCGCGTAGATATCACTGCGGAGGGTACGCAGGATTGCCCAGACGAACAGCCACAGCAGCAGGAGGAACCCGGCTCGGGTCAACTGCAAGATCAATCCCTGCACGGCGCTCCACCTCCTGTTCGACCGTGTGTCGGCGCTGTAGGCGTGGTGCGACCCACCCCACGGCGATGCTCGTCCCGGCGGACCGCTGTGCGGTGCCGCGCGTGTGTTGGCACATCATAGGGCCGTCGGACGATACCGATCACGATTAGGCCGCCCCATTATGCGAGAGCTGCCTCATGATCCGCACGGCGAGCCTACGGCATCAGACAATACGGATGAGGATCTCGGAGTGCCCGGCACGGATGACATCGCCGTCGGCGAGTTGCCAGTCCTGGACGGGAGACCCGTTCACCAGGGTGCCGTTGGTGGAACCGAGGTCGGACAGCATTGCGGTCTGGCCGTCCCAGCGGACCTCGATATGGCGTCGGGACACACCGGTGTCGGGGAGACGGAAGTGCGCGTCCTGCCCGCGGCCGATGATGTTGCTGCCTTCCCGGAGCTGGTAGGTGCGGCCGCTGCCGTCGTCGAGCGCGAGGGTCGCCGAGAAGCCGGGCCCCGCCGCCGGTGCTGCGTATCCGCCCGGTGCCCCGTAACCGCCCTGCTGGGCCTGCGGGGGATAGCCCTGGCCCTGCTGCTGGCCGTAGGCCTGCTGGTCGTAACCCTGGTCGTAGCCGGGCTGCTGGGCGTAGCCCTGCTGGTCGTAACCCTGGTCGTACCCGGGTTGGGCGTAGCCCTGCTGGTCGTATCCACCCTGCTGGGCGTAGCCCTGCTGATCGTAGCCCTGCTCGTAACCCTGCTGGCCCTGGTAACCCTGGTCGTAGCCGGGCTGGCCCTGATAACCGCCCTGGTCGTAGCCGGGCTGCTGGCCGTAGCCCTGCTGGTCGTAACCCTGGTCGTAGCCGGGTTGGGCGTAGCCCTGCTGACCGTAGCCCTGGTCGTAACCGCCCTGCTGGGCGCCGTAGGCCTGCTGGTCGTAGGCGGCGCCACCCTGCTGGTAGTCGTAGCCGTTCTGGTAATCCGGGCCGCCGTTGTAGGGCGCGCCGGGACCGTAGTCCTCGGGGTACGCGCCGTTCTGCGGCCCGCGTCCCGCGGGTCCGGGAGCGTACCCGCGATTACGTGGATCGGCGTCCGCGTGCTCACGGCTCGGGTCGTAGCCAGAGTTCTGCGTCATGGGGCCAGCTCCTGGTTGCGGGTTAGCGGGTCGTTGTAGCGGTTCGGGGCGGTGAGCCGGGGCGGCTCCACGGCCGGCGTCGGGGTCGACGCGACCGCTCGTCCTGAACATTCCGGTGTGCAGCGTAGGGGATGCCTCGAACGCCACGTGTACTTCGCCATAGGTCTGCCAGCCTTGCTCACGGATGTAATCCTGCAGATGTTTGGCGAAAGCACGGGTTGTGAGGTCGTGATCGGCGTCGAACTGCCGGTGGTCCGACGAGTTGATGGTGATCACGTAACTGTTGGGTGCGAGCAGATGCCCGCCGCCGACATCTCGGACGTTGTCGGCGGCCTCACGCTGCAGCGCTGCCTCGACCTCCTGGGGAACAACGTTCCCGCCGAAGACTCTGGCGAAGACGTCACCGACGGCGCCCTGTAGGCGACGCTCGAAACGCGAGACGATCCCCATTCGGGCCCTCCCTTCGGTGAGTCTCTCCTCATTCTTTACGACGACACGCGAATACGGCGTGTCGTTCTACGAGCACGTTCTCTGCATGATATCCACGTTCCGCTGTACCTGTAACTACCGGAACCGTGCCGGAGTTCCCTTCTCGGCGCTCTTCCTGCTCCGAGTCCTGGTCAGCGGCGGGTTCGAAAAGGCCGTGACCACGCGATTTCGTCTCCCCGACATCCCCGTGCTAGTGTCTGACCGTCGCTCGGGCGAGTGGCGGAATGGCAGACGCGCTGGCTTCAGGTGCCAGTGTCCTTCGGGACGTGGGGGTTCAAGTCCCCCTTCGCCCACCGAGAAGAAGCCGTGGATCCTTCGGGTCCACGGCTTCTTCTTTTTCTGCCACCGGGGCGCGTATTGCTCCGGCATCATGGTCGCGAAATCGGTGTGTGTTGTTGGTCATGGTTGTTCTGTCGCGGCTCGTACGATCACCTAGAACGTGTTTCAGAAATCTGACGGAAAATCCGCGGAACCCGTTGACTCCCGATGCGAACCTGTTCTAATTCATGCCATGCGGAGATATGAAGGCCGTCGAGTACTGGTGACAGGTGCGGGATCGGGGATCGGCCAGGGTGTGGCCCTGCGACTGCTGGAGGAAGGAGCCCGACTCGTCGCCGCCGATATCAACGAGCCCGGTCTGGCGGCCACGGTGGAGAAGGCCGGGGATGTGGCCGACCGGCTGAGCACCGTGGTGGTGAATATCGCGGATATCGAGTCGGTGCGCGCGGCCGCCGAGACGGCGCTGGAAACCCTGGGCGGATTGGACGTGCTCGTCAACTGTGCGGGCATTCTGAAGCCGGCCCGTACGCACGAGATGCCACTCGACGAGTGGAACCGGGTCATCACCGTCAATCTCACGGGCACATTCCTGGTGACCCAGGCGCTGCTGCCGCCCCTGCTCGAATCCGGCCGGGGTGTGGTGATCAATATGTCATCGACATCGGCCTTCCAAGCGGCCCCCTATCTCGCCGCCTATGCCGCCTCCAAGGGCGGCGTGGCGTCCTTCACCCACGCGATCGGCCTGGAGTACGCGAAACAGGGACTGCGGGCGGTCAATATCGTCCCGGCGGGAATCACGAGCGGGATCACCACCGAATCCATCACCGAACAGCCGGAGGACGCGGACTGGACCCTGTTCGCCCGGCTGACCGGTTGGCTCAACGGTGGTGCGCTGGGTACCCCGGAGGATATCGCCGGCGTCGTGGCGATGGTCGGGTCCGATGAAGGCCGCTACATCACCGGTACCGAGATCAGGGTCGATGGCGGCGCGCTCATGTGATCTCTCACAAGGTTCCTGGGCCGCAACGGTGCTCGCGCGAGTCGCGATCGCCGCTGCGGCCTTTCTCTTTTACCGGGCCCCGGCGTGGCTCCCCCGGCCGGTCGTTCCGGCGCGCCGCAGCGGACGAATACGGTCGCCGGAGCGGGCGCAAACGTCGCGCCGTACTCCCGGTATGCCTGAATGAGACCGAGATCACATAAGAACTTTTCGATTGCGGCGGCGCTGCTGAGGGTTACCTCAGTAGGTGGCTTCGGTGACCCAGTTCACGTCTCGGGACCGCCTTGGTTAACTACCGCGAGGTGTTTACCGGGCCCCCATACGGGGGGTATGGCAGGTTTGTCCGCGCTAAACAAACTCTGGGTATTTTTCGTTCGTATCGCCTGTTCGGCAACCGTGTTAACGGCGCGCGAACGCGCAGTTCGGCACCGGAAAGGTCGAGTTGACGGCGGTTCGGGCGCACTGCGCGGCGAACCCGTTTCGGATTGGGCGTAACCATGGTTACGGATATGTCCGTGACCAGTAAAAACTAAATGTACTTGCAAATGAAAGCACCGCTGTAAGTCCGGCAGCGCCTGCTGGAAGTTAGCTGCACAAGGGTGAAGTCGGGGGTTTCTGGATGTTTGCCGAACTGCGATGCGTACCTGTGACCTCAGCCGCAATGGGTTGCGTAGGGATAACGATTGTGTAGAGTCAACGGTAACGCTGGCCGCAGCTAGAGCGGCGACTCGCTGCGGCCAGCGGAATTCAATTGGGGAAATCTACGCAGGTCATCCGGTTCGCGTTGCTGCGACCTCACAATACGTGGCCGATCGCTGTGTGCTCGACGTTGTCTGCCCGTTACCGCGAAAGTTGCGCTACCGCTACTTCTGCCGTCGTCGGCTCGGCAACCCGTGTGGCTCGGCTGCCGGCGAGAACGATGTAGGCGAGAAAGGCCGTCTCGGCGGCGAATCCGATGGCGATCCGGGCCGGCGTGGGTAAGCCGCTCGGCGTCACGAATCCCTCCAGAAGTCCCGCTACCA
Organism: Nocardia grenadensis; assembly: GCF_050942415.1. Classification (NCBI taxonomy): domain Bacteria; kingdom Bacillati; phylum Actinomycetota; class Actinomycetes; order Mycobacteriales; family Nocardiaceae; genus Nocardia; species Nocardia grenadensis. The sequence continues at coordinate 39,687 of NZ_CP192054.1, forward strand.
GCAAGGTCGGTACCAAACCGAGCGCGATGGCGGCAGTGACGCGGCCCTGCCGGGCGACCGCTTCGGCCCGGCTCAGGCGGCCCGGATCGATCAGCGTCCAGCCGAGTTTCAGGCCTGCTCCGCCCGCGATGAAAATGGCTGTCAGCTCCAGCATCCCGTGCGGCAGCAGGAATCCGAAGAACGAGTCCAGCCGGCCGGCCTCGGCCATCAACCCTGCCGTAATGCCGATATTCAGGGCATTCATGAACAGTAGATAGAGTACGGGCACGATGAGTGCGCCCAGAAAGAGGGCCAGTGCGGATACCCACGCATTGTTGGTCCAGACCAATGCGGCGAACGCATCGTTGGAATGCTCGGTGTAATAGGTCTCGAAGGCGCCACCCGGAGCGGTCAGCGCACCCGTATCGCCCTGCAGGCCCAGCCTCTTCCGGGATGACGGATCGTGCGCGATCCAGGCCGCGAACCCCGCCGACACACTCAGGAAGACCACGGCGACCGTGAGCCACCAGCCCAGCGCCCGATATACCGCGCCGGGGAATCCGTGGGTGAAGAACCGGACGATCTCGGTCCAGGTGTTCGGCGCGCTGCCGACGATCCGGCCGCGGGCCCGGGCGATCACCGCGCTGAGCCCGGCCACCAGTTCCGGTTCGGGACTGTGCGTCTGCAACCGGGCCAGCTGCTGCGAGGTGCGGCGGTACAGCAGCACCAGTTCGTCGGTTTCCGGCCCGGTGAGGGAGCGTTTGCGCGACAGCGTGTCCAGCCGGGCCCACAGGTGCCGGTTCCTCGCGCTGTATGCGTCCACATCCATGGGCTCGCCTCCCGCTCCCGCCTGTACCGCCGACGTGCCCAGGGCGGCACCCGCCGCGGACCGCGCACAACGGCAGGGCGGCCCGCACTCGGCGAACCGATGGCGACGGCTGTACCCCCGTGTCATCGACGCGGGGCCGGAAACCGGCCGCCATGAAAGAATGCTATGCGATATGGCCGAATTCACGACGGGCGAAGCGGTGGCGATCGAGCTACCGGTCGCCCGCGTCCCGACCCGCGCGGCGGCCTTCGTGCTCGACCTGATCGTGCAGGCCGTGCTCGGAGCCGTGTTGTTCACCGGTGTCCTGCTGCTCGTCCGCGGTGACGACGCCGACCCGTGGTTCAGCACCTTGACGCTGGTTTCGTTGGTCACGGTGCTCGTCGGGTATCCGGTCGCGTTCGAGACACTGTTGCGTGGTGCCACCCCGGGGAAATTGGCGCTGGGGCTGCGGGTGGTGCGCGCCGACGGTGGCCCGATCGATTTCCGGCACGCCCTCACCCGGGCCCTCACCGGCGCGATCGTGGATTTCTGGATGCTCGGGCTCTTCGGTGTCATCGCCGTGGCGAGCTCGATGTGCTCGCCGCACGCACGCCGGGTGGGTGATGTGCTGGCGGGCACCGTGGTGGTGCATATGCGGCAGCGACTGTCGGTGCCCGCGCTGGCCGTGCCACCGGTCTGGCTGAGCGGTTGGTCGGCCGAATTGGATCTCGCGGCGCTGCCCGAGGATCTGGCCCTGGCCGTGCGGCAGTACCTGACCCGGCTCGACTCGCTGACACCGGCGGCGCAGTACGAACTCGGGCAGGCGCTCGTCCACGCGGTGTGCGCCCGGCTGCGGGTCGTGCCGCCGGCCGGGTACCCGCCGGTGCAGATTCTGGGCAGCGTGATCGCCGAACGTCAGCGTCGCGCGCTTCCGGTGCCCGCACCCCCGGCGTACGTCTTGCCGCCGGTGGCGTTCGCGCCCATTTCCTGACAGCGTGTCTGATAACTCGTGTGGATTACCGGACACCGCCCTTCCCGGGCGTCCTCGGTTCACACCCTGACCGGGGAATCAACTGTGGTTTCCGCGTCTTCCGGGCCGGTTGCACCGGCACCCGCAGGGTGCCGGTCAGCGCCTTTCCGTCGGCGGACATTGGTAACCCGGCCCCTTGCTCGGAGGTCCGGGGATCCTGAGACGTCTCCATTGCCGGCCCAGGCGGAGAGGTTGACCGCGGCATTCAGATCCCGATCCGCGCGGTACCCACACCCACAGGTGAACACCCGATCCGCCAACGTGAGACCCGCGTTCACCGCACCACAGGCCGAACACCGTTTACTCGACGGGAACCAACGATCCGCAGTGACCACGGCACCACTGCGCCACTGCTGTTTCTAGTGCAGAAGCCGCGCGAAATTCGTCCATCCGGCATCACTGACCGCCCGTGACAGACGCCGGTTGCGCAGCATCCCGGCCACATGCAGGTCTTCGATTACGAGCCCGTCGTGGGTCTTGACCAGCCGGTTGGTGACCTGATGTAAAAAATGGCGACGAACATCGGCGATCCGGTGATGGTGGCGCGCCAACCGGGTGGCGGCCTCTGTCCGGTTACGTGATCCCTTCTGTTTCCTCGACAGTGCTTTCGCCAACCGCCGCTGCCGGGCTTGTCCGCGGCCAGCGGCTTGGGCGCCCCGATTGATCCGGACGGTTTCAGCACCGTCGGCGGTGGCGGCGACCAGGAACGCCGACAAACCGCGGTCGATCCCGACCCAGCCACCACCATCACCACTGCCCCGGGGCCGGTGGTGGTGGGCAGGATGCAGAGCGGCCGCCTCGACCGCCAGGCTGATCCACCACCGAGACAAACCCCGCCGCCGATCGTGGGCCGGGACAGCAGCAACATCGACAAGGCCCACGGACTGCAGTTCCCAGGCACGCTCTGAGGCCCGGCGGGTCCGGTGGGCTACCGAGTCACAGAGCCCCGGATCGTTTGAGCTCCAGGTACTCGTCGGCCAGGGCCGCGGGCAGATCGGCCCCGGCCGCGGCGACCACGGCGATCCCCATCCGGCGCAGCGATTCCTGCAATAGCGCGTGCTCGGCGATCCGCGATTCGGCCGCGGCTGCCCGGTACAGCGCGGCCGGGCTGCCGCGGTCGGCCGCCGCGGCGGCGATATCGGGATCGGTGACCGACACGATCAGTACCCGATGCCGTTCGGCCAGGACGGGGAGCACCGGAAGCAGGTTCTCGGTGACCGCCGCGCCGTCCAGGCCGGTGAACCACACGACCAGGCTGCGCCGCCGGGCCCGCTGGACAGCGGCTCGGACCAACCCGTCGGCGTCGGTGTCGACCAGCGCGGGGGTGACACCGGCCAGGGCGTGCATGAGTTTGGGTTGGATGCCGCGGCCGCCGGCCGGTACCTCGGCGCGCACCACCCGGTCGTAGGCCAGCAGGCCGACCATATCGCCGCCGGCCGCGGCCAGGCCGCCCAGCAGCAGGGCCGCCTCGATCGCCGTCTCCAGGCGGGTGCCCGCCCCTACCCGCCCCGCGCTGATCCGGCCGGTATCCAAGAGCATGAGCACCTGCCGGTTGCGTTCCGGACGCCAGGTGCGGACCAGCACATCGTCGGCTCGCGCGGTGGCCCGCCAGTCGATGGTGCGGACATCGTCGCCCGGTACGTATTCACGGAAGGAGTCGAACTCGGTGCCCTGGCCGCGTATATCGGCCGGATTGCGGCCTTCCAGATGGTGCAGCCGTTTCACCTTGGCGGCGAGGAGCCGTTCGCTGCGGAACGGCGGCAGGGCCCGGACCCGGGCAGGGACATCGCGGTGGAATTGATGCCCGGCCAGACCCAACGGCCCCCACAGGCGCAGGGTCACCGGTCCGGCGGCGCGATCGCCGCGGTGGGTGGGAGTGAGCGTCGTGCGCAGGCGGATCCGGCCGGACGCGGGGACGGTGATCCGGTGTTCGCGTTCGGTGGCGTGGGCACTGTCGGGCCAGTCGTCCCACAGCAGGCCCCGCACGGTCCGGGCTCCGGTATTGGTCAACGTCAGCTCGACCTCGGTGTGCGCGCCCAGGCGCAGCACCGTCAACTCGGGCCGTTCCAGCATCACCTCCGCGCTCCGCGCGGCCAGCAGGCGGTCGGTCACGGCGAGCGCGAAAATCAGCGCACCGGCGACCAGGACGGCGGTCCAGGACGGAGCGAGCAGCATGACCGCCGGTGCCGCGGCGGCCGCGACGACGACCAGCCGGCCGGTGACGACCACGGCCTACACCGGGACCGGGATCGACAGCAGCAGCGCGGCCATCACCTGTTCACCGGTCACCCCGTCGAGTTCGGCTTCGGGACGTAGTTGCAGCCGGTGCCGCAGGGCCGCCACGGCAACGGTTTTCACATCGTCGGGCGTGACAAAACCGCGTCCGTTCAGCCAGGCCAGCGCCCGGGCCGCGGACATGAGCGCGGTGGCGCCGCGAGTGGACGCGCCGTGCTGCACCGCCGCCGCGGCCCGGGTGGCGCGGCACAGATCGACAATATAGGCGAGAACCTCCGGCCGGACCGTGACTTCGGCGATCGCGGCGCGGGCGGCGGCGATATGCGCCGGCCCGGCCACCGGCCGCAACCCGGCCGCGGTGAGGTCGCGGGGGTCGAATCCGTCGGCGTGGCGCTGCAATACGCGGAACTCGGCGTCCCGGTCGGGGAGATGGATATCGACCTTGAACAGGAACCGGTCCAATTGGGCCTCGGGCAGCGGATAGGTCCCCTCCTGCTCGATGGGATTCTGGGTGGCGACCACGACGAAGGGGTCGGGCAGCGGCCGGGGCGAGCCATCGACCGAGACCTGACGCTCCTCCATGGATTCCAGCAGTGCCGACTGGGTTTTCGGTGGGGTGCGGTTGATCTCGTCGGCCAGGAGCAGGTTGGTGAACACCGGACCGTCACGGAAGGTGAACTCGGCCGAATGCGGATCGTAGATCTGTGATCCGGTGACATCGGCCGGCATCAGGTCCGGGGTGAACTGGACCCGGGTGTGCCGTAGGTCGAGGGCGGTGGCCAGGGCCCGGACCAGCAGGGTCTTCGCCACCCCGGGGACCCCTTCCAGCAGTACGTGGCCGCGGCACAGCAGCGCCAGCACCAGGTACATGACGGCGTTGTCGTTACCCACCACCGCCTTGCCGATCTCGGTGCGTAGTGCCGCGAAGGCGGCGGCCGCCTCGGCGGGAGTGGGGGCCGCGGCTGCGCCCGCGCCGGCCTTACCGGTGTCAATGCTGGTCATCCGACCTCCGCTTCGATCCATTCGAGTTGCGCGGCAACGAATTGCAAGGTCGGCGCGTCCGGCACCGGCCCGTAGAGGGCCGACCCGACAATGGCCGGGTCGGCGCCGATCCGTGCGGCGACCGCCGCCGTCAATTCCTCCGGGGATGGCCCGGCGCCGAGCGCGCGGCGCACCCTGCGCACGGTCGCGGCGCGCAACACACCCGCGATATGCGCGTGATCACCGGAGCGGCGGTAGAGCCCCGCCTGTCCGGCCAGCAGTTCATCCGCCGCGACCTCCACCGGCCGCGGTTCACCGACCACCGTGCCCCGGCGCCGCGCCCGCCACCACACCAGCAGGGCGGCGGCGATCAGGAATTGCAGCCCGCCGAAGGCCAGCCAGTCGGGGGTGCGCTCGAAGAAGGAGTCGTCGCCGGTCGGTCGGGGTAGGTCCGGGTCGTAGCCGTCGCTCGGCGGGTTCGCCGGGGGTGGTGGCGCGTCCGGGAGCCGCGGCGCGCTGGGTCCGGAGCAGCCTTGCAGGACCGCGTACAGCACCAGCAGGAGCACGACCAGCGCTGCGGCCCAGGCCCAGAACCGGGGGGCGCGCAATATCGTGGGCCACCGCACGGAGCCCGGCCGCCACCGCGACCCGCGGCGGGCCGGTTCGATATCGAACGGTTCGGCCGCGGGGGGCGGCGCCGCCGCGGAGAACCGGTCGACCCGGGTCAGGCGGCGATACTCCTCTTCATCCGCCCGGCGGCCGCCGTAGACGACCTCGTCGAACGACTTCGCGGCGGAGGCGAATCCACCGGAGTCCCCGGCGGGCAGCTTCACCGCCGCTTCGTGCGAGGTTTCATGGGCGGTGCGCGATCGGCGCACCTCGAGCAGTCCGCGCTGTTCCAGCCCGCGCAGCACCGCCCGGAAACGTTCACGTAGGGCGGTATCGAAGTCACCGCGGGCGGCCGCGTGTTCGGCTGCGGCCGAATGGACCGCGGCGGCGTCCAGCCGGGGCTGCTCCGGAACGGCCCGGGACGGATCGGTCACCGGCCACCCCTGTCGGGGATCCGGATATCGGCGCCCTCCCGCCGGCACCGGAGATCCAGGTAACCGACCACTCGGCCGCTGGACTCCACGATCTCGGTGAAGGCCGCCACCAGCAGCCCGGCGACGGTGACCAGTACCAGGAACGCCCACCGGTGGGTGCCCGAGATATCACCGACGAACAGTACGAGGCCCAGCAGTGGTGCCATGAGCAGTGTGAAGAGCAGGCGCTGGCAGATCCAGAGACCGGTCCGCCGGGTCCGCAGATTCGCGACCAGCGCGCCCGACCGCGACAGCGCCGCCCGGGCGCCGGCGCCCTCGGCGAACAGCACCGGCACGGCCGCGAGATGACGCGCGCGCAGCCAGGCCAGCCAGAGCAGACAGCAGGGGTAGGTGACCACGAACCACAGCAGGCCACCGAGGAAGGTGAACGGGAAGAGCGCGGCGCTGATACCGAGCACCGCGACCCCGATCGCGGTGAACGAGAGCTGGGTGAGCAGCAGCGGGCCCAGCCTCGCCGCGGTGCGACGCAGACTTTCGCGCAACCCGATCGGGTGCCCGCCGACCCGGGCCAGGCCGGTGCCGACCGTGACACCGCGCAGGACGAGCCGGATGGCCCAGGCGCAACCGAGCGTCGCGAACAGCGCGGCGAGGGCGGTCCCCGTATCGGAGCCGTCGGTCAGATGCGAGATCAGCCCGATCGACCCGGCCACCACGAGTTCCCCGGACACCAGCAGTACGGCAGCACCTCCCGCCAGCGTCCGGATATCGGCCTGCAGGAGCGCGAACGGCGCGTCGAGAAGTTCCCGGAAACTCAGCGGACGGATCGGCACCGTCGCTACCTGGGCTCGGCCTTCCGGGTGTATTCCCGCCCCGACGGAACCGGCCGTATCAGCGGCAGGCTGCACGTGGCCGAGTCTAATGGGCACCGGTGCGGTCCGCGCCCGCCCGGAGCGAAGGCCGCGTTACGCCTGCCGGTGCGGTGGGTCGCGGACGTGGGGCGAGCAACCGGGCCGAGTCGGGTGGGGGTCAGCTGCCCGGGGGCAGTTCGCGCGGCGGGGCGAATTCCCTTTCACCGCCGGCTGGAAGCGCGGTGGCGGTCGCCGGCTCGAGATGGGTCGTGGCGGAGACGATGGCCTCCGAGCCCAGGGTGATATCGGCGTCCTCGCGGCGGCCGGCCCAACGGTTACCGACGGTGCGCGAATCGTCGATATCGCTGTCCACGCTCACCTTTCGTGCCCGGCGCAGCGTGAAGGTGATCTCCTCGGCCTCGGTGAGCACCTGGCGGGCGGTGCGCAGCGGCCGGCTCGCGGTATCCACGGCGTTGTCGATGGCCGAACTGACGAAACCTGGGACCAGCGGTCGGATCAAGCGGGCGGCGGTATCGGTGAACGGGACGGTACCGATGAGCGGGAGTTCCAGGCCCGCCGGATCCCGGACCGCGATCTCTTTGCTCAGCGGGGCCGGCAGCTCCGGTCCATCACTTCCCGGCGGCAACGCGCCGGGCCGGGCCGCTGCCGGGACGGCGGCGGCCGGGTCGCGTTCGGTGACGCCGATCTCGAGTCCACCGAGCGCGGCGATAACCCGGGTGCGCTGGCGTTCCCGGTCGATGGTGGTATCGGCCGCGGCCGCCAGTTCGGCCGCGGTGAGCTGTTGCTCGAGCCGGACCGCGGCGGTATCGGCCCGGACCCGGGCCTCTTTCTCGGCAATGGCCGCGTCGGCGGCGCGTTCGGCGCGGTCGCGTACGGTCTCGGCGGCCCGCCGCCGCTCCTGCGCGGTCTCACCGCGCCACCAGCGCAGGATCAGCGGCAGCAGAGCCAGCAGCGCGAAAAGCAGCCAGGTCAGTGCGCGCAGGCCCAGCGCGCCCAGCTCACCGGTGGTGTACTCGTGTGCCGCCGACCACCGCGCACCGAACCCGCGGTCACCGTCGGCGGCCGTTACCTGTGCGTCGTGCAGCACCAGGCGGGCATCGGATACGCGCTGGTCCAGCGGGGCCACGCGGTTCTGCGCGGTGCTCAGCGCGGTGCGGGCGTCGTCGAGCATCGCATTGGCGGTCTGCGCCTCAGGTCCCCGCCCGGGTACCCCGGTGATCTTGGTCTGTGGGCACTGCGGGGAGGGATTGAACTCGCACCGGGCGATGATCAGGGCATTGTCGATATCCGCGGTGGCCGCCGCGATGGTCCCGTCCAGCGCGGTGCGGTCGGCGACGGCGCGGTCCAGTTCATCCCGGGCGGTACGGACGGCGGGGGCCGACGCGCCCGCGGTCGCGGCGCGTTCCTCGAGTATCCGGTCCACGGTGCCATCGAACAGTACGGTGAGCGCCATCTCGGCCACCACCACACCGGCCAGCAGCGCGGTCCCGACCCGCGCGGCGACCGCCGGAACATTGACGGTTCCCGCGGGCAGATCTGGGTGGGCGGTGGGCTGGGCCCCGGCCAGCGCCCGGCCGAGCAGGCCCCCGAGGACTCCGGCCACCAGGGCAATGGCGGCGACCGCGGCGGGTGGTTGTCCGGCGGCGCCCACGGCCGAGGCGGTGACCGCGCCGGCGGCGAGGGCGAACAGCGCCACCCCCACTCCGGTGACGGTATAGCCCGTGCGCTCGTATCCGTCGGCGGTTTCGGCGGGCTGCCCGCCGCCGAGCCGGATGAACATGCCGGTGACGCTCATGGGGCCCATATCCTCTGCAGCTGTCATCGATTCGTTGTCTCAGCGTGACAGGACACACGCCTGTCCATCGACCCTTGGCGATCGGGTGTGGGGATCTTCACAAGGGTGTCGCGCAGCATACGGTGACCGCTCCGCGAGCCGCGTCCGGGTCGTACCCCGGGGCCCGCCGAAACCCGCGCTCGCGCAACGGAAGCGATGCGCGAGCGGCTCGGAGAAGTGTGTCGTAAACCACTTGTACGTGGGTTTGCTGATCATGTGCTGTGGGTGTCGATGGACAAAACAGGCCGAACGGTCGGATCGTGTTCTGTGCTCGTCACGACGCTGTCACGAACATCTCACCGGTATGCGCAACAGTTAGCCGCAGGCCGATGGGTTTGCCATCCGCTGCTGTCGGGAATTCATCTTCGATGCAGGTGAGCGTGGGTTCGGTGGATGCGGCGCGGCATCGGGAAAGGCTCGGATCCGATGGATCGCCGCTGTTCGGAGGGGCGATCCCGGGATCGATTCACCCCCGAAAGCTGCTTTACACTAGAAAACGCGCATATGTGGAGGAACGAATGAAGAAGCCCAGCTAGATCCGATTATTAGGGCAACCTTGGTTGGTTGGGTCCCGGACCTGGCTTATCGTTTGCTCTTACGCCGCACATACCCATGTCCGGCCGAAGGGCGTGCTCGGGCGACCACCGATCAGGCCGGCCTGGCGGGCGAAATCCCGCTCCCGGGTTCCGGACGCGTAAGCGTTTCGTTACCGGCGGGTACCTGCGCACAGCGACAGGTGGAAAAAACTTCAGACGTGACTGCACGCCGAACACCATCAGCGCGGCTGGTGTCGGCCAACGTACGAACGCAGTCCAAGCAGGGAGCGTTCGACAGTACCGGCGTTCGACAGGGCGTTCTCGCAAAGGCCGCACCACGTCGAGGTCGACTTTCTCGAAGGCAGAGGCATGACGCAACTACCTGGCCACAGGTCCCCCGGACCCATCGGGCTCTACGACCCGGCGAACGAACACGACGCCTGCGGTGTCGCCTTCGTCGGTGATATGCACGGCCGCCGCAGCCGTGACATCGTCGACAAGGCTATTACGGCCCTGTTGAATCTGGAGCACCGCGGTGCCGCGGGCGCCGAGCCGAACTCCGGTGACGGCGCGGGCATCCTCATCCAGGTACCCGACCGGTTCTTCCGGGCAGTCGTCGACTTCGACCTGCCGTCGGAGGGCTCCTACGCCACCGGCATCGCCTTCCTGCCGCAGGCCCGTCGCGAGGCCGCGCGCGCCTGCTACGGCGTGGAGAAGATCGTCAAGGAAGAGGGCCTGACGGTCCTGGGCTGGCGCGAAGTGCCGATCGACGAATCGTCGCTGGGCGCGCTGTCGCGCGATGCCATGCCGCTGTTCCGGCAGGTGTTCATCGGGTCACCCGCCGATTCGGCCGCGCCGCTGTCCGGGATGGACCTCGAACGGCGCGCCTACGTGGTACGCAAGCGGGTCGAGCACGAACTCGGTCGCGCGGGTGCCGGCGAGGGCTCGGTGGGCAAGGAGTCGGTGTACTTCCCGAGCCTGTCCGGCCAGACCTTCGTCTACAAGGGCATGTTCACCACCCCGCAGCTGCGGGCCTTCTACCTGGACCTGCAGGACGACCGGGTGGAGAGCGCCCTGGGTATCGTGCACTCCCGGTTCTCCACCAACACTTTCCCGTCCTGGCCGCTGGCCCACCCGTTCCGGCGGGTGGCGCACAACGGTGAGATCAACACCGTCGCCGGTAACGAGAACTGGATGCGGGCGCGTGAGGCGCTACTGCGTTCGGACATCTTCGGTAAGGATGCTGCCGGTAAGAACCGGCTGGACAAGATCTTCCCCGTCTGTACCCCGGGGGCCAGCGATACCGCTCGTTTCGACGAGGTCCTGGAGCTGCTGCACCTCGGCGGCCGCAGCCTGCCGCACGCGGTGCTGATGATGATTCCCGAGGCCTGGGAACGCAACGAGAACATGGACCCGGAGCGCCGGGCGTTCTACGAGTACCACTCGATGCTGATGGAGCCGTGGGACGGCCCGGCATCGGTGTGCTTCACCGACGGCACCGTCATCGGCGCCGTCCTGGACCGCAACGGTCTGCGTCCGAGCCGGATCTGGGTCACCGACGACGGTCTGGTGGTCATGGCCTCCGAGGTCGGTGTCCTCGATATCGACCAGTCCAAGGTCGTCCGCAAGATCCGCCTCCAGCCCGGCCGCATGTTCCTGGTCGACACCGCCCAGGGCCGGATCGTCGGCGACGACGAGATCAAGGCGAAGTTGGCCGCCGAACACCCCTACCGGGAATGGCTCGACGAGGGCATCAAGAACCTCTCCGACCTCCCGGACCGGCCGCATGTCCACATGTCGCACGATCGGGTGCTGATCCGCCAGCAGATCTTCGGATACACCAACGAGGAACTCGGGCTGCTGATCTCGCCGATGGCCAGGACCGGCGCCGAGGCGCTGGGTTCGATGGGTACCGATACGCCGATCGCGGTGCTGTCGGCGCGCCCGCGGCTGTTGTTCGACTACTTCTCCCAGCAGTTCGCGCAGGTCACCAACCCGCCGTTGGACGCCATCCGCGAAGAGGTCGTCACCAGCCTGCGCCGCCATATCGGCCCGGAGTCCGATCTGCTGCACCCGAGCCCGGAGTCCTGCCGGCAGATCGTGATCCAGCAGCCGATCATCGACAACGACGAACTGGCGAAGCTGGTCCACATCAACGACGACGGCAGCCAGCCCGGACTGCGCTCGGTGGTCGTGCGCGGCCTGTACGAGGTCGCGGCCGGGGGCGTTGGGCTGCGCCGGGCGCTGGACGCGATCAACACCCAGGTCTCGGCCGCCATCGGCGGTGGCGCCCGGATCATCGTGCTGTCCGACCGCGAATCCAACGAGAAGCTCGCGCCGATCCCGTCGCTGCTGCTGACCGCGTCGGTACACCACCATCTGGTCCGGGAACGCACCCGCACCATGGTCGGTCTGGTGGTCGAGGCCGGTGACGCCCGCGAGGTGCACCATATGGCGACGCTGGTCGGTTTCGGTGCCGCCGCGATCAACCCCTACATGGCCTTCGAGTCGATCGAGGACATGCTCGAGCGTGGTGCCCTGGAGATCCCCGGCAGTACCGGGGACCTGTCCGCCGACTACCGCAAGGCCGTCGCGAACTACAACAAGGCCGCCAGCAAGGGCGTGCTGAAAGTGATGTCCAAGATGGGCATCTCCACCGTCGCCTCCTACAACGGCGCGCAGTTGTTCCAGGTGATCGGTCTGTCGCAGGAACTGGTGGACGAGTACTTCACCGGTCTGCGCTCGCATCTGGACGGGATCGGCCTGGACGAGATCGCCACCGATGTGGCGACCCGGCACGCGGTCGCCTTCCTGGAGAACCGCAGCGAGCGCGCGCACCGAGAGCTCGAGGTGGGCGGTGAGTACCAGTGGCGGCGCGAGGGTGAATACCACCTCTTCAACCCGGACACCGTCTTCAAACTGCAGCACGCCACCCGCAGTGGTCAGTACTCGATCTTCAAGGAGTACACCAAGCTGGTCGACGACCAGTCCGAGCGGCTGGCCTCGTTGCGCGGCCTGTTCAAGTTCAAGAAGGGCGCGCGCTCCCCGATTCCGATCGAGGAGGTCGAGCCCGCCGGCGAGATCGTGAAGCGTTTCTCCACCGGCGCCATGAGCTACGGCTCCATCTCGGCCGAAGCGCACGAGACCCTGGCCATCGCCATGAACCGCCTCGGTGGCCGCTCCAACTCCGGTGAGGGCGGCGAATCGCCGGCCCGGTTCGAACCGGAGGACAACGGCGACTGGCGGCGCAGCGCGATCAAGCAGGTGGCCTCCGGCCGTTTCGGCGTGACCGCGCACTACCTGACCAACTGCACCGATATCCAGATCAAGATGGCCCAGGGCGCCAAGCCGGGCGAGGGCGGCCAGCTGCCCGCGCACAAGGTGTACCCGTGGGTCGCCGAGGTCCGCCACTCCACCCCGGGTGTCGGCCTGATCTCGCCGCCGCCGCATCACGACATCTACTCCATCGAGGATCTGGCCCAGCTGATCCACGACCTGAAGAACGCGAATCCGCAGGCGCGGATCCACGTGAAGCTGGTCGCCGAGCCCGGTGTCGGCACGGTCGCGGCGGGTGTGTCCAAGGCACACGCCGATGTGGTCCTCATCTCCGGCCACGACGGCGGGACCGGTGCCTCCCCGCTGACCTCGCTCAAGCACGCCGGCGGCCCCTGGGAGCTCGGCCTGGCCGAAACCCAGCAGACCCTGCTGCTCAACGGCCTGCGCGACCGGATCGTGGTGCAGGTCGACGGCCAGATGAAGACCGGCCGCGATGTGATGATCGCTGCCCTGCTGGGCGCCGAGGAGTACGGTTTCGCGACCGCGCCGCTGGTGGTCTCCGGCTGCATCATGATGCGGGTCTGCCATCTGGACACCTGCCCGGTGGGCGTGGCCACCCAGAACCCGGTGCTGCGCGAGCGGTTCACCGGTAAGGCGGAGTTCGTCGTGAACTTCTTCATGTACATCGCCGAGGAAGTCCGGGAACTGCTGGCGGAACTGGGTTTCCGTACGCTCGACGAGGCCATCGGCCGGGTCGATCTGCTCGATACCGCCAAGGCCAAGCGGCACTGGAAGGCGAGCAAACTGGATCTGTCGCCGATCCTCGACGATGTCGAGACGGCGTTCATGTTCCAGGACCGCCGCCGGACCAAGGACCAGGACCACGGCCTGGACAAGGCGCTGGACAACGAGCTGATCGCGCAGAGCCGCGACGCGCTCGAGTTCGGCAAACCGGTCCGGATCGATACCAAGATCACGAACGTGAACCGCACGGTCGGCACCATGCTCGGCCACGAGGTCACCAAGCTCTACGGTGGCGCCGGTCTACCCGACGACACCATCGACATCACTCTCACCGGCTCGGCCGGTAACAGCTTCGGTGCGTTCGTCCCCGCCGGTATCACCCTGCGAGTGCAGGGCGATGCGAACGACTATGTCGGCAAGGGTCTTTCGGGTGGCCACCTGGTCGTCCGCCCGGCGCCCAACGCTCCGGCCGATTTCCGGGCCGAGGAGAACATCATCGCCGGCAATGTGATCCTGTTCGGCGCGACCAGCGGCCAGGCGTTCATCGGCGGTGTGGTCGGCGAACGGTTCGCCGTGCGCAACTCCGGTGCCACCGCGGTGGTCGAGGGTGTCGGTGACCATGCCTGCGAGTACATGACCGGTGGCCGGGTGGTCATCCTCGGCGATACCGGACGCAATTTCGGTGCCGGTATGTCCGGTGGCCTGGCGTTCGTCTACGACCCCGACGGCACTTTCGCCGGCCGGCTCAACCCGGAACAGGCCGAAGCCGTCGAACCGCTGTCCGGTGACGATTTCACCTGGCTGCGCGACATCATCGGTCAGCACCGCGAGCAGACCGGCTCGGCGGTGGCCGAACGGATCCTGGGTGATTGGTCGCAGCAGGTCAACCACTTTGTGAAGGTCATGCCGCGCGAGTACAAGAAGGTGCTGCTCGCCATCTCCGAGGCCGAGAAGAGCGGTAAAGATGTCGATGAGGCGATCATGGAGGCCGCTCGTGGCTAGTAAGAAAATTCCGGCGGCGGCGTCGATGAGCCGCTGTGACTATTCGAGGCCGCTCGTGGCCGGTGAGAAAATTCCGCAGATGGCGTCGATGAGGCGCTGCGACTATTCGGGGGCCGCTCGTGGGTGACACCCAAGGATTTCTGAAGCACACGTCCCGGGAGCTACCCGAACGCCGTCCGGTGCCCTTGCGGCTGATGGACTGGAAAGAGGTCTACCAGGAGGGTTTCCCGCACCAGACCCTGCAGCGACAGGCCAGCCGCTGTATGGATTGCGGTATTCCGTTCTGCCACAACGGTTGTCCGCTGGGGAACCTGATCCCCGAATGGAACGACCTGGTCTACTCCGACCGTTGGCGTGAGGGTATCGACCGGCTGCACGCGACCAACAACTTCCCGGAGTTCACCGGGCGGCTGTGCCCGGCTCCGTGTGAGGCGTCCTGCGTGCTCGGGATCAACCAGGACCCGGTGACCATCAAGCAGGTCGAGGTCGAGATCATCGAGAACGCCTTCGACGAGGGCTGGGTCGCACCGGTCTACCCGACCCGGCTGACCGGTAAGAAGGTCGCCGTCGTGGGGTCCGGCCCCGCGGGGCTGGCCGCCGCGCAGCAGCTCACTCGCGCCGGTCACACCGTGACCGTGTTCGAGCGGGCCGACCGCATCGGCGGTCTGATGCGGTACGGCATCCCGGAATTCAAAATGGAGAAGCGGTTCATCGATCGCCGTCTGGCGCAGATGGAGGCCGAGGGCACCATCTTCAAAGCCGGTGTGAATGTCGGTGTCGATATCACCGCAGACGAGCTGCGCGAGCAGTTCGACGCGGTGGTCCTCGCCGGTGGCGCCACCCAGGCGCGTGACCTGCCCATTCCGGGCCGGGAACTCGACGGGATCCATCAGGCCATGGAATTCCTGCCGTGGGCCAACCGGGTCCAGCACGGTGATCCGGTGACCGACGACAAGGGTCTGCCGCCGATCCACGCGCACGGTAAGAAGGTCGTCATCATCGGCGGCGGTGACACCGGCGCCGACTGCCTGGGCACCTCGCACCGGCAGGGTGCGGCCAGCGTGCACCAGTTCGAGATCATGCCGCGGCCGCCGGAGGAGCGGGCGGGTTCCACCCCGTGGCCGACCTATCCGCTCATGTACCGGGTGTCCTCGGCGCACGAAGAGGGCGGCGAACGGGTGTTCTCGGTGAACACCGAACGTTTCGTCGGCGCGGATGGCAAGGTCACCGGGCTCGACGCGCACGAGGTCAAGATGGTCAACGGCCGGTTCGAGAAGGTCGAGGGCACCGATTTCACCCTCGAGGCGGATCTGGTGCTGCTGGCCATGGGTTTCGTCGGCCCGGACAAGCCGGGTCTGCTCACCGATCTCGGGGTCGGCTACGACCAGCGCGGCAATGTCCAGCGGGACAAGAACTGGGCCACCAATGTTCCCGGTGTCTTCGTGGCCGGCGATATGGGCCGCGGCCAGTCCCTGATCGTCTGGGCGATCGCCGAGGGCCGGGCCGCCGCGTCCGCGGTGGACCGGTATCTGGAAGGCGAGACGGCGTTGCCCGCGCCGATTCCGCCGACCGCCGTCGCCCAGCGCTGATCTCGGCACGGCGCCCCGGAACCGCTGTACCGGAGATGCTGCGACACAATTGAATACGTTACGGCGCGGTGTTCCCGGTTTTCTGCGGGACACCGCGCCGATGTATTTCGGGCGGTAACCGAATTCGACACGATGCATTTCCGGTGAAGTGTGGGCGATCGCTTGTCCCCGGTGGTCAGCGTGGGGTTGGGCTGGCGATACCAAGATCGTCGCTCTATTGTTATCTGCGGTGTGTCCCGGTACGAGATCGTGATCCGATCGTGTAATTGTGACGCGTGGTTGTTGTTCACCTGTTACACACATCGGTGTCATCGGCCGGGTTCAGCATCTTGGCGATGGCTTAACGGGAGCGTCCCGATCAGGGGCCAGGGTTGACTGGAGCAGAATGCAGTTCAAAAGGGTTGCCGCGGCGCTGAGTGCCTGTGCGGCGGTTGCGTCGGGATTGGTTTTCGGGGGATCGGTGGCATCGGCCGACCCCGGATGCCCGAGTCTGTACGTGGTGGCGATTCCCGGGACCTGGGAAACCGGCCACGACAAGCGCCCCACACCGGGCATGCTCGCCCGGGTGACCAACGGCCTACCGTCCTCGGCGAAGGTCGACTACGTCACCTACGCGGCAACCGCTTTTCCGTGGGAGGGCGATATCTACGCCGACTCCAAAAGGGAGGCCGTGACCAACGCGCGCGGCATGATCACGAATATGGTGCAGCGCTGCGGCGCGACCAAGGTCGCGCTGGTGGGTTACAGCCAGGGCGCCGACGCCGCCGGTGACCTCGCCGCCGAGATCGGTACCGGCCTCGGCCCGATCCGGCCGGAGAGTATCGCGGGAGTCGGGCTGATCTCCGATCCGCGGCGTTCGCCCGGTGATATCCAGGTCGGTCCGCCCGCGCCCGGCGCCGGTGCCGGTGGTCCCCGGGTCGGTGGGTTCGGCTGGGTCAGCGACCGTACCCGCACGGTGTGCATCCCCGACGATCTCTACTGCGCTACCGCGTCGGACGATTTCGTCACCCGGTTCGCCGGTTTCCTCGCGCAGAGCTCCGACGCGAACCCGGCCAATATCTGGCGTTATCAGCTGGAAGTAGGCGCCATCGTGAGCGATCTGCTCGCCAACGGCGGTCTGCCGACGCTGCAGGCCCAGCTGACCCGCGGCGCCAACGAGAAGCGGGTCAAGGATCTCGACACCTTCTACCGGTCCGAGTCGCATGTCGCCTACGGCAGCTACAAGGTCGGTGGCGGCCAGACCGCGCTGTCCTGGATGCACAACTGGATCGCCGGAATGGCCTGATCAGCCGGAGATATTACGGGGAAGCAATTCCCAGACGTGTCCGTTCTCGTTCACGGTCGCCGCGGTGCGGCGACCGGTGCGGGAGAACAGGATCCGAGTGATCGAGCAGTAGTCGATCGGGAAGGTCAGCGGCCGGGCCAGACCGAGAATGTCCTGCAGGGTGACATTGATGACGCCGCCATGCGCGAACGCCACCACGGTGTCGGCGGCGGGGGTGGTGGAGGCGATCTCGGTGATCGCGTCGTGCACCCGGTGCCGGAAGGCATCGGCATCGATCTGCGCCGGTAGGTATCCGGCCTTGATCCGGTCATAGGTGTCCCGGAACTCCACCTTGGCGTCCTCGATCGGGATATAGGACGGCAGGTCGCGATCGTATTCGGCCAGGTCGTCCATGATGTCCACGTCCAGGCCCAGCTTCGCGGCCGTCGGCGCGGCGGTTTCGCGGGCCCGGCGTTGCGGGCTGCTGATCACCCGGACGATGCGGTGGGGTTCCAGTGCGGCCGGTACCCGTTCGGCCTGCTCCGCGCCGATGGGCGCCAGGCCCGGGTCGGCTGCCTGCCCGGCATTGTCGACCCGGAGCGGTTGGCCATGGCGAACGAGTATCAATTGCACGCGTCCACTCTGCCGTATCGGCCCGGTGGGTCGGTAGCGAGGTGGTGTCCCGCCGGCTGAACGAGAACCGGGGGACCCGGCGGCGCCGAGCCGGACGAGATCGCCTGATCCGGACCACTCCCGGCCCGGCGCTCGCGTAGCGCAGCAGGGCCCGGTTCACCGTGATCACGGCGAACCGGGCCCTGCTGCGAGCGGATTACTGCCCCGTGGGCGGGTACGGTGGCTGGCCGCCCTGCGGGGGATTGGGGTAGTTCGGGTCGGCCGGGTAGCCGCCCTGCTGGGGGTAGCCACCTTGCGAGGGGTAGCCGCCCTGCTGGGGGTAGCCACCTTGCGAGGGGTAGCCGCCCTGCTGGGGGTAGCCACCTTGCGAGGGGTAGCCACCTTGCTGGGGGTAGCCGCCCTGCTGCGGATAGCCACCTTGCGGGGGGTAACCACCCTGCTGCGGGTAGCCCCCCTGCTGGGGGTATCCCTGCGGGGGCCGGCCGGGCTGGGGGAACTGGCCCGAGGGGTTGTTGTCGTTCTTCTTCTTACGGGCCAGCAGAATGACGCCGACGATGATCGCCACCACGAGTACACAGCAGATCAGGCCGAACAGACCGAAGCCGCCGCCCTTGCCCTTGCTCCGCTTGCGGGCGCTCAGCTCGACCGCGGACGTCAGCGTATCGGTGTCGGCCCAAGCCGAATAGTCCAGCTGGCCGGCGTGGGTGAGCAGGTCCACGTAACTCAAATCGAACCCCGTTCAGAAGGTAGGCCCCTCCTCCCAGGGCCGAAGTCCACTACACCGTACTTCCCCGGGTGACGGGCCGGAAACATTCCGGCCCGATCAGTGCGGGGAAGTGCCTGATCATCGCGGCCGGACCAACGGGAAAGGCTGGGTCTCCCGGAGCGCGCGCCCGGTCAGCATCATGATCACTCGGTCCACACCGAGACCCAGACCGCCTGTCGGTGGCATGGCGTGTTCCAACGCGCACAGGAACTCCTCGTCGAGCTCCATGGCCGCCTGCCCGCCGTCGGCGGCGATGCGGGACTGGGCGGCGAGCCGGCGCCGCTGCTCCACCGGATCGGTGAGTTCGCTGCACCCGGATGCCAGTTCGATACCCCACGCCACCAGGTCCCAGCGTTCGGCCAGTGCCGGGTCGCGGCGGGCCGGGCGAGCCAACGGCGACATCGAGCTCGGAAAGTCGGTGTAGAAGGTCGGTTCTCGGGTCGCCTCCACCACCAGCCGCTCGTAGAGGGCGTAAACCGTCCGGCCCTCGTCCCAGCCGGGTTGCGCGACGATATCGGCCTTCTCGCACAGTTCCCGCAGGTCCGGTAGAGCAGTGCGGGGCGTGATATCGACACCGACCTCCGCCGACAGTGCCTCGTATATCGACCGCACCCGCCATTCACCGGAGATATCCACCGCGTGCAGCGAGCCGTCCGGGGTCGGCCGCATGGCGATCACCGAATCATTGGCGGCCAGCGCCGCCTGCTGCACCAGCTGCCGGCACAGTGTCATCATGCGCCGATGATCACTGTGCGCTTCGTAAGCCTCCAGCACAGTGTATTCGGGCAGGTGGCGGGCATCGGCGCGAGTGTTGCGGAAACCCGCACCCAGTTCGAACAGTTTCTCGACGCCGCCGACACACAACCGTTTCAGCGCCGGCTCCGGAGCGGCCCGCAGATGCAGATCGGTGTTGTCGGCATCGATATGGGTGCGCAGACTGCGGGCGGCCGCGCCGCCGGGGCTGTGCTGCAGTACCGGTGTGGTGACCTCCAGGAACCCGCAGTCGTGCAGGGCGTCGCGCAGGGTCCGCAGCACCGCACTGCGCCGGGCCAGCAGTTCGCGCGCTTCCCGGTCGATCATCAGATCCAGGTAACCGCGCCGCAGCCGGACCTCCGGATCGCTGAGGCCACGCCATTTGTCGGGGAGCGGATGCAGGCATTTGCCGAGCAGCCGCCAATCCGCCACCAGCAGGGACAGTTCCCCGCGCCGGCTGTATCCCAGCTGACCGCTGACCGACACCAGATCGCCCAGGTCGACGAGTTCACCGAATTCGTCGAGGCGTTGCCGGCCGAGCCGGTCGCGGTCGAGCAGCAGTTGGATATCGCTGGTCCAGTCCCGGACCACCCCGAAGATCACGCCGCCGTAGTCGCGCCGGCGCAGCAGACGCCCCGAGATGCGGACCGTCGTCCCACGCGGTGTCCGGCGGGCGGCCGCGATCGTATGCGTCGGCGGGAACGGCAGGGGATAGGGGTCGACGTTCGCGGCGGCGAGCCGGTCCAGCTTCTCGATCCGTACCCGGACTTGTTCGGGACGGTGCGCGGTGATCGGCTCCGGTTCGATCTCCGCCGGTCCGGTATTCGCGCCGGCGCCGGCAGGGGCCGGATGTTCCGGCGCGGCACGGTGCCGCCCGGTATGGGTGAAGGTCGTGGATCGTCCGTCCGCCCGTGGCAGCAGGCCTTCGGCCCGCGCCGCGGCGACGGCGATCAGTGCCAGGTCGCGCGCGGAGTCGCACAGGACATAGCGGGGATCCCAGCGCGGCTGGTACCGCATACTCGCGCGATGCAACTGGGCCAGCTGCCACCAGCGCGAGAACGCGAGCGGCAGGGCGCGGGCACCGCGCACGAAACCGGCCGCGGTGTGCAGGGCGGCCAATGGTCTCCGGTAGGTCGCCGGAACGTATTCGCGTGCCGCCGCCTCGAACACCGACCGGAACAGGGTGAAACTCAGCGAAACCTGGTGGATGCCGTGCTGTTCGGCGCGCAGCGCGAATTCCGCGATCAGCAGGTCGGTCGTCTCCGTGGGGCTGCCGGGTGCCCGGCGCAGTAATTCCAGTGTGGCGCCGGTCTTTCCCCAGGGCACCAGGGACAGCATCCCCAGCACCCGGTCGTCGGCGTCGACGGCCTCCACCAGCAGGCAGTCGCCGTCGCGGCGGTCGCCGAGGCGGCCCAGGGGGAGCGGGTACCCTCGTTCGGTCTCGCTGTGCCGCCACTCCTCGGCGCGTACCGTGAGCCGGGCGAGTTCGGCGGTACCGATATCGCGATGCCGGCGGATCCGAACTGTCGCACCCGCTTTGCGGAGCCGGGTGACCGACTGCCGGACCGGCGCGAGTTCCGGGGCGGCCAGAGAGAAGCTGCGGGTGTCGAGTACGGCCTCCGCGCCGGCGGTCACCGCGGTGAGCCCGGCACGCTGGTAGACCGGTACAGCGGATTCGCTCGCTCCGATCACCGCGACCCGCCAGCCGAAATCGCGAGCGTGGCGTCGCCAGGTCTCGATCGCCTGCGGCCAGGAGTCACGTGCGCCGATCGGATCGCCCAGGGCCAGGCAGACCCCGTACTCCACGCGATAGCCGATGGCCGCCCTCCCGTTGGGGGTGAAGATCAGGGCCCGGTCCCTCCGGGTCGCGAAGTAGTCGATCGAGCCGGAGGGGTCCGTGCCCGCCAGCAGCTCGCGCAGCGCCGACTCGTCGGCATCGGTGAGCGCGTACTCCGTGCGTTGGGTGCGGTGCAGGACCAGGGCGCTCGCCGCGACCGCCAGGGCGCCGAAGAGCCCGACCAGGAACTGGGCCGGGAAAGGCGGTACGCCGGAGGTCTCCGGTGCGCCGGGTATCAGATGCGCGGTGAGTTCGGTGACCACCCAGAGCGCACGCTGCGCGATGGACGGCAGCGACCCGGGAAGGGTCTGGACCACAGCCCAACCGGTGACGGCCGCCATCAGCAGGCCGGCGGCCAGGGTCAGCGCGGCCGGGCGCAGCGCGCAGCGGCGGATCCGGGCGCCGAACTCCGCGCGGCTCAGGACCAGTACCGCCAGCGTGGCCACGTGGATGAGCGCGGCCACCGCGGCATGCCGGTCGTGTGCGCGCGCGATATCGACCAGATTCGCCGGGACCCGGCTCGCCAGGTAGAGCACCAGTACCCACCAGGCCACCCGTTTGCGCCCGGCCAGTCCGAGCGTCAGCAAGCCGAGCAGCCCGGCCCACAGCAGGTTCGTATCGGGTGCGTACAGGTAGTAGCGGTCCAGGTAGTGGCGGGCGGCGGTGAGCGCCCCCGAGAGTGCCGGGGAAAGGCTCCACAGCAGGCAGACAGCCGCGAGAACACCCGACACCAGCGTGGTGACACGCGGTATCTCCGCGAACCGTCCGGGCGTGCCGGATGGGCCGGGTGGTGCGGGGTGTCGCTGTTCCTGCGTGGATATCACGGGTCCAGTCTGCCGCCCGGAATCACTGAATCATGGCTGTGGTCCGGCGTGTTTGTGGTATGTCGGGCCGGAAACGCATGTATTCCCCTGTGCGGGGGCACGGTTGGCCGATATGGGAAACCGGGCCCCGGGCGTGGCGCGCGAAGGCGCCGTGAAATGCCGGAAATGTCTTATTGTTACGCGCCCGGAGCGGTCCGCGAGCCGAGTGTCCGGGGCCGGTAGGAAAGCGTCGTGACCGGGAGAGTAAGCATGAACCTATGTCGGATCCCATCGATGTGCCGATCGACGACGGCGCCATACGACTCGGGCAATTCCTGAAGCTGGCCAACTTGATCGAATCCGGGTCGGAGGCCAAAACCGTTATCGCGGCCGGTCTGGTACGCGTGAACGACGAGGTCGAATTGCGCCGCGGACGGCAGCTGCAGGTCGGTGACGTGGTCGCCATCGCCGGTCACGCCGCCAGGGTGAGCGGCGGATAACACCCGGCCCCGGCCCTCGCCGGAACCGGTCCGCGACGATCAGGACTCGGCGCGGACCACGATGCCGTCGTGGTCGCTGTAGAGCATCTCGCCGGGATTGAAGGTGACGCCGCCGAACTCCACCGGGACGTTCTTCTCGCCGCTACCGGTCTGGGTGCTCTTGCGCGGGTTGGTGCCCAGGGCCTTCACGCCGATACCCAGGGTGCGCAGAATCGCGGAATCGCGGACCGCGCCGTTCACCACCACCCCGGCCCAGCCGTTGTCGACCCCGCGGCCGGCGATGATATCGCCGACCAGGGCGGTGTGGATGCTCGCGCCGCCGTCGACGACCAGGACCTGCCCGGCACCGGGCTCCCCGAGTGTCTGTTTGACCAGCAGATTGTCCTGGAAGCAGCGGATCGTGGTGATCCGGCCGGAGAAGACCTGGTGGCCGCCGAACTGGATGAACTGGGTGTCACAACTGCGGATATCGGGCCCGATCTCGTCGGCGAGATCCGCGGTGGCCACCTGCTGCTCTGATTCGGTCACGGTCCCGATTGTGCCGGGTGTGTCCCGGCGGCGCCCATCAACCCCCGTGCCCGAACCTCGTCGTCCGCGGCCTCGCGGTGCTGACGGCGATAACGCAGGTTGTAGATCTCACGATCGCAGTCCTTGCATTTCTCGTGGTCGACCAGGTCCGGGTCCAACCCGTGCTGGACCAATCGGAACCGCCGCCAGACATAGGTCAGGGCGATCGTGAAGATAATCAGCGGAACGATCATCATGACGATCAGGCCCAGCTTGAGGGTCATGGGTCCCGGGAACAGCAGGATCAGCACGAAGAAAGGGACGATCGGGCCGACGAATCGGACCAGGTAGCGCTCCATGGCGCCATGGCCGACGACGTCCTGAACCACCCACGGGTGCAGCTCCGCGGGCAGTTCGCCGCCCAGATCGTAGGCGATCCGTTGCTTGAAGGTCGGCTTGTCCATAGCTCCAGGCTATGCTTGTGTGAAATCGCTCACCAGGGGTAATTCGGGCTTCGCTCAGCCCCGGCCGTGCCGTTGCTCGTAGGCTGCGCGTTCGATCTCCGCCCGGCGGCGGACGTCGGCGTCGGCAAGCGCCGGGTCCAGTCCGTGCTTGACCAGCCGATTGCGCCGGAAGACATAGGTCAGCGCCACGGTGAAATAGATCAGCGGTAGCAAGAGCAGCAGCATCATCGACGCGCCGATCCACAGCGGGCCGGGGACCAGCAGGAACAGCAGCAGCACCAGCCCCAGCGGTACCAGCATCCGCACCAGGTAGCGGCGGGTCGCGCCCGGGCCGGTGAGATCGTTCAGCACCCAGTCGGCGTATTCGGCGGGCAGAGTGCGACCGCAGATGTACCCGATCCGCTGGACGAGATTCGGAGTCGGGACACCGGCAGCCATGCTGCCAGGCTATCCCGTGATGGCCAGGGACGCCGCCAGCCCGAACACCACCGCCATCACCGAAACCTCCAGCACCGCGCGCCGCAGCGAGCCCGCCGCCGGTATCTGATGCCGGGCCGCCGCGACCACCCAACTCCGCCGCCACCACCAGCCCAGCGCCAACAGGACCGCCAGCAGCACGGTCTTGGCGAGCATGATCCGCCCGTAGCCGGTGGTGAAGAACGGCGCGATACCCCCGACGCGCACCAGACCGTTGATCACACCGGTCAGCGCCACCGCGGCGATCATGGGCAACGCGACCGCCGAGTACCTCGGCAGCGCGTCGGCCCACCCGCGGCGTCCACGCACCACCAGGGCCAGTGCCAGCAGCAGGCCCAGCCAGGTCGAGGCCGCCAGGGCGTGTACCCCGGCCAGTACCGACCCGGCCGGTTGCTGCGACATATGTCCCGTGATCGGCCGGAGCGTCACGCTGACGGCGGCGAACACCAGCACCAGGTCCGGCGAACCCTGCCCGGGGCGCCGGAAGACGATCGCGGCGTACACCGCGATCGCCGCGGTGGCCAGCAGGATGGCCAGGCCGATCTGACCGGCGCTGATCCGTGCCAGATAGGTGCCGAAATCGGCCGGGCTCAGCGCCGTCACCCCGGAGCCGGCCACCTCGCCCGCGGCGAAAACCAGGGTGGCGAACTCCAGGCAGCACCACAGACCGGCCAATACCGCCACCATCCGCCAAGGCAGGTCGAGCCGGTCCGCCAGCCGGGGCAGCACGGCCAGGCCGAGCACCGTCGCACCCGCGATATCGGCGCCGAATCGTACGGCCGATGCCGCCGGAACCCCGCCGAGTGCCCAGGCCAGCAGCACGCCGAGCAGACCCGCCGGTATCACGAGTCCGAGCGCGAACCGGTCGTCGGTCCCGCTCGGAACACCGTTTCTCACCGCTGGTTCTTGCCCTTGCCCAGGTTCGAGCCGAACAGCGCGAAGGCGAGACCGCCACCGAACAGGACGATCACACCCACGATGTACACCCAGACCGGAATGCCACCGCCCGCGCCGTCACTCGCACCGCCGGCGTTCGCGGCCGGGCCCGGGGTGCCGTTACCCTGCTTGCTCAGGGTGAAGGCGCGCTCTCCGTTGACCACGTGACCGTCGGCCGACGTGACCCTGAAGGCCATCCGGTAAACGCCTGCCGGACCGAGCTCACCGACCTCGACGCTGAGATCCCGGCCGTCGACGACGGGCTCGCCCTTGGACCACAGGTTGCCGTCCGGCCCCACGACGGTCATGGCCGGGAAGTCGGGCTGCAGTGGTTCGTTGAAGGTGATGGTGGCGCGCTGGGGCCCCACCTCGACGGTCGCGCCGTCCGCGGGGTCGCTGCCCACCACCGCGGAATGGGCTGCGGCCGGGCCGGCCAGCGCGCCCAGAGTCACCATGAGCAGGGTGGCGACCACTGCGAAGCGCCGGCCCCACCGGGTCGTGCGGTGGTTCATCGCCGGCTCCGGACCACCGCGCCGACTCCGGCGCCCAGCGCCAGTGCGCCCAGTGCCAGTCCCAGACCGCCCAGCCAGCGGGCGGTGGTGTCGCCACTGTCGTCGGCGGGCGCGGCGGCTGCCTCGTCACCGTGATCGCCGTGTTCGGCTTCGGCGCCGGTCAGGGTCAGGACAGGCGAGGGGTGTTCGACCGAATCGTGGTCGCCGGTCTCGTTCCAGCGCACGACGGTGCCGTCGCTGTAGGTCTGTTCCGCCGGGAAGGCGACCGACTCCGAGTCCGGGAACGGTCCGAGCGATACCGCGAAGCGCTGGAATTCGCCCGGCCGGATACCGGGGGATCCCGGATTCGCCGTCCAGGTGACGGCGGTGACCTGGTCTTTGTCGTTACGGTCGATTTTCGCGGCCCAGCCGGGCACCGGTTCGGTGCGCGCGGTGGAGAACCCGGGCACGGTGATCCGCACCGATGTGGTGGCGGCGGTATCCGACTCGGTCGGGACGCTGAAGGTGGCGACCGCGCCGTGACCGGGTGCGGCGTCCGGTGCGGAAACGCTCACGTGCGCGGCGGCGGTACCGGCCGCGGCCAGTACAAAGCCTGCGGCGAAGGTCGCGGTCAGACCGCGGCGCAGGACAGGGGAGATCCCGTGGGACATGTGTTGGAAGCTTTCTCTCCGAGGGAAGGGGTGGCGGGGTCGGTTCGCGCGGGCGGTGCGCGTGGACCCGGCGTTCCTTTCGGAGAGCGATGGGCCGTGACCGTGGTGGTCGCGGTGATACGGACCCGCGGCGGGCCCGGGGTGGGGCATGGTGGTTCGAGCAGCGCGCGCAGGACCGAGGATGCGCACCGGTAGAGCCGCTCGGCCGCGGTGATGGCCAGTGCGCAGAGCGCGACGGCGAACAGGTGGAAGGCGGCCATCCCCACCCCCGACACAGTCGCGGGGGCCGTCTCGACGGAGGTGCCGTGATGGCCGGTGCGGCCGGTCAGCGCCCAGTGCCCGGCGAACTGCCCGGCCGCGAGAGCGATCAGCGTGTTCCGGCCCGGTCCGGCCCGCGACCGCCCCGATACGCCGATGACCGAACCGGCGGCCGCCCCGGTCATCAGAGCCGTCAGCAGGAGTAACGCCGCTCCGGCGGACGTCGGATATCCGCCACCCGCGATGCCGTGGGCGGCTACGGCCAGGATTCCGGTGGTCGCGCCCACCACGCAGCCCCGCAGCGGTGCGGGAGACGGGTACGTGGGCATCGCGGACTTTCGGATTCGGCCGACCTGACCGGGCCCGGCTGGTCGGGGAGTGGGCAGGGCAGTGTCCATGGTCGCCGACCGGCCCCGGGCCCGCGCACCCGGCCCGCAGATCGGACCGGGACGCCATTCGGCGGCCGGCCGGGGTCAGGCGACGCCGAGGCGAGCCAGGACGTCCGCCTCGATCCGGGACAACTCGGTGGTGATGGACGCGTACACCGCGCGCCGCCGTCCGGCGGGCATCTGGTCGGCGGTGCGGACGGCGGCGGCGAGCGCGTCGAGCCGGCTACGGGCGTCGGCGACGAACTGCTGGGTGTCCTTCTCGTTGCCGGACCGTCCGTCCGCGATCTTGTCCAGCGCGGCCTCGGTATTGCCGATCCGGGCCTGCAACCGGCCGCCGTGCCCGGCGTAGTCGGCGAGCTGGGTGACCCCGACGCCGAGTTGTTTGGCGCGGCGGGCGTCGAGCTCCCCGCGCAGATAGGTCGCGCCGCGGTAGGCCAGCGGGGCGACCACCGGAACCAGCACCCGTGCCACCCCGATGTACTTCTTGATCTGGGCCGGGCTGAACGGGTCACGTTCGGCCCGCGCGGCCGCTTTGAGGGCCGCCTTCTCCTCGGCCTGCAGCGTGGCGACCTGCGCCTGGGCGACCTTGCGCTGGGAACGGGCTTCCGCCCGTTGGCGTTTCCGATCGTTCTTGGCGCCGAGTTTGGCCTCCATGGCGGCCTTGTGCTTGAGAGCCTTGGCCTCGGCCCGCCGACTCGGCCGCCGTTTGCGCTTGGTGAACAACCCCATCGAAGGCCCTCCGTAATGCTGGTTCGCTACGGCGATACGACACGGAAAACCGCACCGTCCACCCGTGTCACACGGTTCGCCGACACCCTATCGGGTTACCGCCCGCGGCGGCGAGAGACGCTGCCCGCGGCGGTGCGGCGGCGCTGCTCCCGGAAGCTCGATTGGGTGGTCTGTCGGGGACAGGGACCATACTGCTTGCGTGCAACCGGGCAGTGTCGACAGCGAAGAACCCCCCCACGCCGATCACGAGCGGCGGGAGCCCGCCGGGTCCGCCGGGCCGGTTACCGCCGGCGCGGGCCGGCCGGCGTTCCTCGATGCCCGGGGTCTGATCGGCTGCCGGCATCGGCTCGGGATGGATGCCGCGCATCCGGAACAGCTCGCCGAGGTACGCGAGGACACCGGGGTACAGCAGCGGCGAGCGGCGGCGCAGGCCCATCGCGAACGGGTCCGCGAGACTCTGGTCGAGGCCGACCCCGGTGGCTGGGTGATCATCGACCCGGCGCTACCGGCGAGTGCGCGTGCCGAGGCCACGCTGCGCGCCTGCGCGGCGGGCACGCCCCGGATCTGGGGTGGGCTGCTGCCGCAGGAGCCCGATACCGGGCGTCGCGGCGGCGCCGAGATCCTGCTGCGCGACGACCGCAACGGCGGCTATATCCCGGTCATCGTGGTCAACCACAAGGTGACCGACCCGCGCCGACCGGACCCGGCCGAGTTCCACCCGCTGACCTCGGATCTGCTCTCCTGGAACCCCGTTCCCGACCGCGCCCGCAAACTCCGCCAGCAACCCCGGGACCAGCAGCGGCTGGCCCATGTGTACCGAATGCTGGAGCGGCACGGGCTGGCGCCGGCCGCCCGGGTCGGCGGGGTCATCGGTTTCCATTTCGACCGGATCCTCGTCCACGACCTGACCGCGGTCCTCCCGGACTACGACGGTCGGTTCGCCGATCGGATCGCGGTGGTGCGCGGGCAGCTGGAAACCGTGCCGTCGAAGGTCCCCGAATGCCGGCAGTGCATCTGGTGGAGCCGGGGCGCCGAAGGCGGCTGCCAGGCGTGGTTGAACGATCATCGTGATGTGAGTGTGGTGGCGCCGGGTTCGCGCGCGGAGGTATTGCGTGGGCACGGGGTGCGGACCATCGACGAACTGGCCGCCTGGTCCGGGCCCGAACCCGAGGACTGGCAGCACGGGCCGTTCGAGGAAACCGTGGTCACCGCCCGGGCATGGCTGGTGCAGGCGCCGCTGGTGCGCCGGTTCGACCGGGTCTGGGTGCGCCGGGCCGATATCGAGGTGGATGTCGATCTGGAGAGCTATCAGGAGGAGGGCGCCTACCTGTGGGGGACCCTGCTCGACGGGCGGTACCGGGCGTTCGTCACCTGGGATCCGCTCCCCACCGAGGACGAGGGGCGCTCTTTCGGCGAGTTCTGGACCTGGCTGATGGAGATACGGGCGCAGGCCCTGACCGCCGGGAAGACCTTCGCCGCCTACTGCTATTCACGCAGTGCCGAGGACAAATGGCTCTACGAGTCGGCGCGGCGATTCGCCGGGCGTCCCGGCGTGCCGACCGAAGCGCAGGTCACCGAGTTCGTCGATTCGATCCAATGGGTCGATATGTTCCAGGCGGTCACCGATCAGTTCATCTGCCCGAGCGGTAAGGGGCTCAAGAAGATCGCCCCCGTGGCCGGTTTCGCCTGGCGCGATCCCGAGGCGGGTGGGGAGGCGTCGATGAGCTGGTATCGGCGTGCCGTCGGTTACGACGCCGAGCCCGACCTCACCCAGCGCACCCGGCTGCTGGAGTACAACGAGGACGATGTCCGGGCCACCGCGGTCCTGCGCGAGTGGATGAACCCCCGGGTACCGCGGGAGCACTGCGCCGAATGTGAGGTGCCCGCGCTGAGCGACTTCGCCGCGCCGCCCGGAACACCACCGGACCTGTCGACGAGTTCCGCGCAGGCTTGATTACCATTGGCCAGCGTGACAGAGCACGTCGAACAACTCGAGTTCCAGGCCGAGACCCATCAGCTGCTCGAGCTGATGATCCACTCGGTCTACTCCAACAAAGACACGTTCCTGCGGGAGCTGATCTCGAACGCTTCCGACGCGCTGGACAAGCTGCGACTGGAGTCCTACCGGGACAAGGATCTGCACGTAGACACCGACGACCTACACATCGAGCTGGAGGTCGACAAGGATCAGCGGATCCTCACCGTCCGGGACAACGGAATCGGCATGTCCCGTGCCGAGGTGGTGGACCTGATCGGCACCCTCGCGAAATCCGGAACCGCCGAGGTGCGCCGGAAACTGAACGAGGCGAAATCCGAGGCCGCGGCCGGTGAGCTGATCGGCCAATTCGGTATCGGCTTCTACTCGACCTTCATGGTCGCCGACAAGGTGGTGCTCACCAGCCGCCGCGCGGGGGAGACCACCGGCACCCGCTGGGAATCGACCGCCGGATCCGGCACCTACACCATCGAAACCCTCGACGAGGCCCCCCAGGGGACCGCCGTCACGCTGCACCTGAAGCCGGCGGACCCCGAAGACCACCTCTTCGACTACACCCAGGAACACAAGCTCCGCGAGATCGTCAAGAAATACTCCGATTTCATCGCCTGGCCGATCCGGACGCAGGTCGAGCGCACGGTCACCGAGGGCGAAGGTGAGGAGAAGGAGGAGAAGACCGTCGTCGAGGAGCAGACGCTCAACTCGATGAAGGCCCTCTGGACTCGCCCGCGCAGCGAGGTCTCCGAGGAGGAATACCAGGAGTTCTACCGGCACGTCAGCCACGCCTGGGACGAGCCGCTGGAGATCATCCCGCTCAAGGCCGAGGGTACGTTCGAATACCAGGCGCTGCTGTTCCTGCCCTCGCAGGCGCCGTTCGATCTGTTCACCCGCGAACACAAACGCGGTGTCCAGCTCTATGTGAAGCGCGTGTTCATCATGGACAATTGCGAAGAGCTGATGCCGGAGTACCTGCGCTTCGTCAAGGGCGTGGTCGACGCGCAGGATCTCTCGCTCAATGTGTCCCGGGAGATCCTGCAGCAGGACCGGCAGATCCAGATGATCCGCAAACGTCTGGTCAAGAAGGTGCTGAGCAGCGTCAAGGATCTGCAGGGCGCCGAGGACCAGGCGAAATACCGGACCTTCTGGCAGGAATTCGGCCGGGTGCTCAAGGAGGGCCTGCTCTCCGATTTCGACAACCGGGAGACCATCCTGGAGGTGTCGTCCTTCGCCTCCACCCATTCCGACACCGAGGCGACCACGCTGGCGCAGTACGTGGCACGGATGCCCGAGGGGCAGGACGCCATCTACTACATGACCGGCGAATCCCGTGAGCAGGTGGAGAAGTCGCCGCATCTGGAGGCGTTCCGCGCCAAAGACCGTGAGGTGCTGATCCTCACCGATCCGGTGGACGAGATGTGGGTCGGGTCGGTCACCGATTTCGACGGTAAGCCCTTCCAGTCGATCGCCAAGGGTGAGGTCGATCTGGAGACCGAGGAGGAGAAGAAGGAATCCGAGGCCCTGCGCGAACAGCAGGACAAGGATTTCGCCGAGGTGCTGACCTGGCTGGGTAAAACCCTCGAGGACAGCGTCAAGGAGGTCCGCCTCAGCTCGCGCCTGACCAGTTCACCGGTCTGCCTGGTGGGTGATGTGTTCGATATGACCCCGATGCTGGAACGGATGTACCGAGCTTCGGGCCAGGAGCTGCCGCAGTTCAAGCGAATCCTCGAACTCAACCCCACCCACCCGCTGGTGACCGGTCTGCGCGACGCCTACGACACCCGCAAGGACGACGCCGACGCGGGTAAGGTTCCCGAGCTCACCGAGACCGCCGAACTCCTGTACGGCACGGCAGTGCTGGCCGAAGGTGGGGAATTGAAGGATCCGGCCAAATTCGCGCAGATCCTCGCCGACCGGCTGACGCGTACGCTCTGAGGGCACAGCCGGGTTCCTTTCGTCCGCGAATCGGCTACGGCAGTAGGCGAGCGCGGACGGCGGGCGCCCGGCCGTAGGGGAGACCGTGGCCGCGCCGCGGTCTCCCGGTACGCGCTGAGGTATCGACGAGATCGGATACGACCCGTGCCCGAAGACCCACTCGCCGCCGTGGATCCGTGGGATCGGATAGCCGAGGACTATGCGGTGTCCACCATTTCGGTGATGCGCCCGTTCGCCGCCGCGGCCGTGCGGCTGGCCGGCCTCGCCGGGCATACGCGGCCCGCCCGGGTGGTCGATGTCGCCGCCGGACCGGGCACGCTGAGCCTACTGGCCGCGGAGCACGCCGAGCGGGTGGACGCGGTCGATTTCTCCGCGCCGATGATCGAGCAGCTCGAGCGCGCGGTGACAGCGGCCGGTGCGGACAATGTGGTGGCGCGGGTCGGTGACGGGCAGGAATTGCCGTTCGCCGATGCCGAATTCGACGCGGCGTTCTCCATGTTCGGGCTGATGTTCTTCCCCGATCGTGCGCGCGGGTTCGCCGAACTGTTCCGGGTGCTGCGGCCCGGTGGGGTCGCGGTGGTGTCGAGCTGGGCGCCGGCCGACCGGTCGACCTGGATGCAGATGTCGTGGCGTGCACTGGGCTCCGCCGATCCGGATATCCGCCCACCGGCACCGAACCTCGCAAGCTTGGAGAACTCCGAGGTATTCGAGCGTGAGATGTGCGCGGCGGGGTTCGAACGAGTATCCGTGGTGCCACATACCGTGGAGACGGTCTTCGCCGATGCCGACGCCCTGCTCGCCCGGCTCACCCGCGGTAACGCGCGACTGGAGTTGATGCGGCGTAGTATCGGCGACCTGGCGATGGCCGAGCGTATCGCGGCCATGCGCTCCTACCTGACCGAGCATTACCGGCCGGGTAGCCCGCTGACCACCACCGCATATCTCGGAGTCGGCTACCGGTAGCGGTTATGCGCCGCCGGGGCGTATGGCGCGGGTCGATCGGGCGACGCCCCATATCGGGTGCGTCATCCGAAACCGTTCGGGTGCAACAGGTTTCACGAGGGAGCTGACCTGAGGTAACACGTCAAGGGGTGTAGGCGATGCATCATCCGGGATACGAATCGTATTCCGGATAGGAGATCGATCATGTCGACCACTCGTGCGGCGCGCCGCGGATTGCGCCATACCTCGCTTCGGATCGCAGTGCTCGGCGCACTGATCGCCGCACCCGCCCTGGTGGCCGTACCGGCGTCGGCGGGACCGGGTGCCGGCCCGATCACGACGCATTTCGCTCCCGTCTCCGACGACGACACATTCGGCTACGACAAGGACGGCTACGACCGGTTCGGTCGCGACCGCAGCGGCTACGACAAGGACGGGCTCGACCGTTTCGGCTACGACCGCGACGGCTACGACGAGGACGGGCTCGACTTTTTCGGGCGCGATCGCGGCGGCTACGACGAGGACGGGCTCGACAGTTTCGGGCGCGATCGCGGCGGCTACGACCGCCACGGCTACGACCGGTGGGGTTACGATCGCCGCGGTTTCGATCGTGAGGGGTACACGCGCGCGGGCTGCCGTGTCGACGGCAACGACCGGGACTCGGCAGACCGTGCGGTCTGCGATGCGTGGCGGGCGCGTCTGGCCGACCGGCAGCGACCGCCGACCGGCAGCGCCGGCTGACCCGCATTCGGTACGCCGCGCCCGGCACACGAACGCCCGCCGCCCCGGACTTCCGGGACAGCGGGCGTCGTAGTACGGCCCGAAGACTACCGCGGCGCCATGCGCAGCGCGCCGTCCATGCGGATGGTCTCGCCGTTGAGGTAGTCGTGTTCGACGATGTACTGCGAGAGCTGCGCGTACTCGTCCGGCCGGCCCAGGCGGGACGGGAAGGGCACACCGGCCTCGAGGCCCTGCCGGTATTCCTCGGTCACACCGGCCAGCATCGGGGTGTCGATGATGCCGGGGGCGATGGTGTTGACCCGGATACCGAACTGCGCGAGGTCACGCGCGGCCGGCACGGTCATACCGTGCACGCCGCCCTTGGACGCCGAGTACGCGATCTGGCCGATCTGTCCCTCGAACGCCGCCACCGACGCGGTGTTGATGACGACACCGCGCTGGCCGGCCTCGTCCACGGCGTCGGTCTTGGCGATCGCGTCGGCGGCCAGGCGCATCACGTTGAAGGTGCCGAGCAGGTTCACGGTGATGACCGTGCGGAACAGCTCCAGATCGTGCGGCCCGTTCTTGGACAGGATGCGCCCGGCCCAGCCCACCCCGGCGCAGTTGACCACGATACGCAGCGGCGTACCCGATTCGACCACCTGGGCGACAGCGGCGGCGACCTCGTCGTGGCTGGTGACATCGGCGGCGAGCAGGGTGACCCCGTCGGGGACATTGTCGCCGGCGCGCTCGATCGACTGCGGGACATCGAGCCCGAAGACGGTGGCGCCCAGATCGGCGAAACGCTTGGCAGTGGCGGCGCCCAGACCGGACGCGCCCCCGGTAACGATGGCGGCGGAACCCGAAATCTCCACGATGGTCCTCTCGTTCGTGACAAGCCAGTTGGCCTAACGTCAATTGCACCCTAACCGGTGCGTGCGGAGAGTTCGTGGACGGTCCCCTTGCGCTGATCGGCCAAATCGTACTCAGTAAAGAACCTAGGCCCGGCGCGGCGAGATCTCGGTGGCGGCGGCCTCGGCGGAGAGCCGGTCCGCGGCCACACGGCGCGTCCGTAGCAGCCAGAGCGCCAGGGCTGCCACAGCCGGTACGAGCAGAGCGATACCGGCCGCGCCGGCGAGCGCGAGTTCCGGGAATGTGGTGTTTATGCCGGTGAGCGCCCCGATGAACAGGAAGAGCAACCCCGACCCGAAGCCGATGGCGCGTTCGGGCAGGTGCTTGCCCACCAGGATGCCCGCGGCGATGGCCAGGGCATCGGCGGCGACCATGCCGATCGTCGAACCCAGCCAGACCGCCGCCCAGTTGTTGTCGGTGGCCAGCGCCGCGGTGGCGAACATGGTGCGGTCACCGAGTTCGGCCAGCAGGAAGGCCGAGAGCACGACCAGGAAGGGCGCCGTGGTGGCGAACCGTGACGGGGCCGGTTCCTCGTCGTCGTCCGCACCGCTGATCAGCTCGCGCAGTGTCCACAGACCTACGGCGAGGAATGTGATCGATGCCACCGCCGCGATGGCGGTGGTGGGCAGGGCCGCGCCCAGGAAATGCCCGATGGCGACCGAAATGACGTGCACCGCCGCGGTGGCGGTGGCAATTCCGCCAAGCACGACCCACCAGCGGTAGCGCAGGGCGAACGTCAGGGCCATGAGCTGGGACTTGTCACCCAATTCGGCCAGGAAAACGATGCCGATGGCGAGTCCGACGGTGGCGATCATCTGACGAATGCTCCCGATCCGCCGGCCGGAAACGGGTTCGCCTCCGGCCGACAACGAAATTGCTGTACGGCCGAAGGTCTCGCCCACCGGAAGGACCGGTTCACACGACCGGACCCACCGATGTGCGGCGGGTCAGTATGTCGACCGCGTGATTGGGGGCTACTCCCCTTCGCTGCTGGCAACCATACCGCACCCATGCCGGTGTCGCAATTACGCAACGGCGAAAAATGGCTTCTGACAATAAGTTTGGCTAAGGTAGCGGCATAGTTAGGGGGGCCTGATAACTGTTGTCCGGTCGTCCGGAACGGATTGATGGCATCGCTACAGCAAACAGATCGCAAGCCCTGAACCGCGGCATGTGGGGTTCGCGACGGCCACACCCAGGGGCGGAAGCATCCTTATGAGTCGTGGAAGTGTCACCGGCCGCTGAATAGCCGGATCACCGGAAGAAACGATGCCGCGAGACCGGACGGACGCCTGACGGAACCGGTCGATCGGTAAACTACCGACCAACGAGAGGACCACTCCAGATGTCGATCGAGAACCGCCTTGCTGTCCTGGAGGCCCAAGTCGTGCAGATCATCAACGAGCGGGATCGGGAGCCGGAATCGGTCCGGGCCCTGCGAGCTCGGATCGACAGCAATCACAATGCGGTCCTGGGCGAACTCGGCAGTCGGCACGCGGATGTCCAGGACCTCCGGACCGGCCAGGCTCGGCTCGAGGCCGGGCAGACGAAGCTGCGCGGTGACGTCCAGGAGCTGCGTGGCGACGTCCGCGAGCTGCGTGGCGACGTCCGCGAGCTACGCAGCGGCCAACAAGCCGTCATGGACAGCCTTGCGGAGATCTTGGCGAAACTGCAGTAACCAGCGGATCGTCTCGCCCGGGAGCGGGTGGTGGCGGCATCGACGCGAGCCCGGCGCCTGCCGGGTCCGGTACACGGCTCAGGCGGTCAGCAGCATGGCCAGCACGGCGGTATCGGGGTCGCTGATCGGGTTCAGACCGACCCGGCTCACCAGCGAGGTCACGGTACCGTCCGCTTCCGCCTCGGCCCAGGCCGCGCGGTGTTCGAGCCCCAGGTGAGGCAGGCCCGGCAGCAGTACGCACCCGGAGGCGGCGCCGGTGCACTCGGGCAGGGACGGATTGGTCTCCGCCGGCGGGTGCAGCATTAACAGGGCGGGCGGAATGTGCTCGGCGAACCGGCCCGGCCGCACCCCGTCCTCGCCGAGAACCGGCCCCTCGGCGATCACCAGGCCGACGGTATCCGGCTCCGGCTCGTCGGGTAGTTCCTCGCGGACCCCGAAAACGGTGGAGGTGGTCAGCAGGCCGGGCATGGATGCCACCCGTACGGCGAGCACCAGCAGCTGCGACCACTCTTTGGTGGTGGCGGGCCAGCGTCCGGAGATGACGAATCCGCGTAGCGTGCCGCCGGCGTGGAACGGCGTGACGCCGATCGGTCCGTTGCTGCGCATGAGGCCTCCCGTGCGTAACCGGGGGCGGCTTTGCCCGTCCTCGAACTGTCGTGGAAGAAGAGGATCGCGCATAAGGCATCTGGCACACAAGTACCAGAGAGTGCCAATTCGGGCAGAAGAGGCAAAAGACCCGCGGGCTCGACGGCCCGCGGGTCCTGCGTGAATTCGGTCGCTCAGCCGAAGATGAGGCCCTGCGCCTGGCTGGTGGCCTTGGCGAAACGCTCCTGGACGTCGGCCCAGTTGACCACGTTCCAGAAGGCCTTCACATAGTCGGCCTTGACGTTCTTGTACTGCAGGTAGAAGGCATGCTCCCACATATCGACCTGCAGCAGCGGGATGATGCCGAGCGGCACATTGGCCTGCTGGTCGTAGAGCTGGAAGGTCAGCAGCTTCCGGCCCAGGGTGTCGTAACCGAGCACCGCCCAGCCCGAACCCTGCAGTCCGTTGGCGGCAGCGGTGAACTGCGCCCGGAACTTGTCGAAGGAGCCGAACTGATCGTCGATGGCGGCGGCCAGTTCACCGGTCGGCTTGTCGCCACCGTTGGGGGAGAGATTCTTCCACCAGATGGAGTGGTTGACATGGCCACCGAGGTGGAAGGCGAGGTTCTTCTCGTGCAAGAAGATGGCGCCGTGATCATCGGCTTCACGCGCGGCTTCGAGCTTCTCCAGCGCGGTGTTCACTCCGGCGACATAGGTCGCGTGGTGCTTGGAGTGGTGAATCTCGTTGATCTGCCCGGAGATATGCGGCTCCAGGGCGCCGTAGTCGTAATCCAGATCTGGCAGCGTGTACTCAGCCACGAATGTCCCTTCCTTGTCGGGTCGAGTGCGTCCTGTACGGGATGCTCCCGACCATTCGTACACCCGATCGGTCCAACTCGCCCCGACGCCCCACCATTCCACATCGGGTCGGAACCGACCATTCGAGATCGACCGGCGCCTCCCACGCGGCTCGGTGAAACCTGCTTCGGAGCGGTACGAAGTCGACGCCGCACCCCTGCGCCGAGCCGCGGGGTGCGGCGTCGCGCCCGTCACCAGCCGACTCCGTCGCCGCCCATCCGGATCCGGTCGATACACAGCTCGGGAGTGTCCGCGCGCGAGCGCTACAGCGGGGGCGCGATACCGGGATGGGTGGCCCGGGGATCGCCTTTGGCATGGGCATCCCACCAGCGTTCGGACCCGGCGACCAGCTCCGGCAGTGGAACTGTTCGGCCCCCGGTGGTCTGTGCGGTGACGGTATCGAACCACACCCGGATATCGAGGGCCCGGGGATCGACGCCCTCCTCCTGGGAGAACTCCAGCACGTGCCGGGCGATCCGGGTGTCGATGGTGGTGTCGAAACTGAGCAGCTCACTCCACAGGGTCCAGCCGCTGTCGTCCAGATCGACGAACTCCCAGCCGTGCAGGCGGCTACCGCCGAAACTCGCGACGGCAGCGGGTAGTCCCGGCAGCTCCAGCGGCAGGACCCGCGGCTCCAGATCGTCCCACCGCTGTATCCGCAACGATGCGGCAATCCTGGTGACCCCCTGGAACACCAGCCGAACCCGCCGGCAACCGGTTCCGGATTCCGGATGTTCTTCCGATATGCCGGAAATTTGCTCCGGTAGGCTCAGTATCTCCAGATCGAGCTCCAGTCGTCCGGCCTCGGAATCGATTTCCAATCCCAGACATCCGGCCTCCGACAGCGCCTTGTCGAGGCCGGCCGCGTCCAATTCGTCGAGTAACCCCCTGGTGGATGTCATGGCGCCAGGTTACCGATGTTATGGCCGGGAACAGGGGATTTCGTCGATTTCCGGTTCCGGTGGAACCGATCCGGGGTCCTCCGCGTCCAACTCGATATCGGGTCACGCAACGGCGCGTGACCCGATCGAGTGGCCGGGCGGCCGCTCCGGGATTTTTGGAGGGGAGTACCGGATCGGCCGTACGGTTGTGCCGTTACTGCAGGTCAGTGGGCATTTCTTGAGGTACCTGGGATATTGGTGCGCTGAATGATAGCTGATACCAGTGGATTTCGTGATGGCTTATGCACATAACTCATGAAAAACTTGCCGGCGCGGCGTCGGCTCCGGTTGGTAACGAGGGGGTCGATCACGGTCCGCGAATATGTCGCATCGTCCGGCGTGTCGGCGTCGGTGACGCCCGGCCGACCGGCTCCGGGCATGCGGGCCCGGCCCGAGCATCCGCTCCCATGAGAGCCGGGCAGCCGCCGAGGTGGTTATGGCAGGATCAAAGGGGTGACGAGCTTCGGAGTCCCGTCGGTACCGGTGGAAGCCGTACCCACTGAATTGGACCATCCGCACGGGGAGGCGGCTGCCGCCGCCATCCTGCTCGATGTGCGCGAAGACGACGAATGGCAGTTGGGCCACGCACCCGGCGCCGTGCATATTCCGCTTGTGGACGTTCCGGCACGCTACGGCGAACTGGACCCCGACGCCGATCTGTACGTTGTCTGCCGCCAGGGTGGCCGTTCGCTGGAGGCCGTGAAGTTTCTCGCGAGCGTGGGTTATGAAGCGGTGAACGTGGCAGGCGGGATGGTGGCCTGGCAGCACACCGGTCGTCCACTGGCCACCGAGGGTGACGAGCCCGCGAAGATCTACTGACGAAAAGCGAGGTGCGCGGTGAGTACGGTGGTGCAGCCATGTGCCCGCTGCGGTACACGCTGGGCGGTGCAGGGTCCGCCGATGCACTGGTGCCCGCGTTGCCGCGGGGTACTGCTCTCGCCGGGGCCGATCGATGCCCCGCCGGAACGCCGTAACTACCGCTGGGTCGCACGCCGTCCCGGCCGGGCCGGCCGCCCGTCCCGGGGCGCGGCCACCGGTGGTCCGAACACCGAGACCCCGCACTACTCGGAGGTCCCGCGCTGGGGTCTGCGGGATCGGCCCGCCCCGGACCGCGAAGCGGACCGGCACCGTCCGCTCGGCACGCTGACCCGCTGGACGCACGCCGCCCTCTTCGCCACGGCCTTACTGTTCGCGGTATCCGCCGTGGCCGAAACGGTGCGCTACCTGCTCCTGTTGCGCAACCGCACCCGCCTCATCGAACCCCCGCTGCTGTGGTTCTCCGATGCCCTGGTCAACACGGCGGCGTTGTTCGCGCTGATCATGGCCCTCGTCGCCGCGGTGGCGACGCTCGGGTGGCTGATCGAGGTCCGGCGCGCCGCCTTCGCCTCGGCCGGTCGCCGCGACCCCCGCTCGCCACGCATGCTCGCGCTGGGCTGCCTGATCCCGGTGGTCAACCTGGTCTGGCCCGGGGTGTTCCTCACCGAGGTGGTGGCCGGCCGTACCGACCCGCGGGCCCGGATCGTTGTCCGCATCTGGTGGGCGGCGTGGGTGTTCGGCGGGCTGGTCACCGTCGCGGCGCTGTACTGGCGGACCGCGGACTCGCTACAGGCGAAGGCCGACGGTGTGCTCTTCACCGCATTCACCGACGCGGTGGCCGCCGCCGTCGCGGTGCTGACGCTATGGGTCGTACGCACGTTGGAGGGCCGCGACCTGCGCGGTCGCAGCCGGCTCGCCCAGCGCTGGGTGGTCGCCGTCGACCCGGCCCCACCGTTGATCGAACCGGTGCACCCGGGGACGACCGCTACGGTGAGCACCGCGGCGGACGCCGACAGCGCCGATTCCCCCGACGGCGCCGATCGAGCACCACAGGAGGTTGTGGCCAAGTGAGCGAGGGCACTGACCAGTCGGTCCAGAACGGCCGTGCGCCGTTCGTGGTCGCGCACCGAGGTGCCTCGGCGGCGCGCCCCGAACACACCCTGGCGGCCTACGAACTGGCTCTGGAGGAGGGCGCCGACGGGGTGGAATGCGACGTCCGGCTCACCCGCGACGGACATCTGGTGTGCGTGCACGATCGAACGGTGGACCGTACCTCCACCGGCAGCGGCCTGGTCAGCGAACTGACGCTGGCCGAACTGAAGGATCTCGACTTCGGTGACGGCGCCACGACCGGGGTTCTCACCCTCGGCGAACTGATCGAGTTGGTACTGGATTGGCGCAGCCGGCCGACGAAACTGTTCATCGAGACCAAACACCCGGTTCGGTACGGCTCCCTGGTGGAGAACAAGGTGCTGGCGGAACTGCAGCGCTTCGGGATCGCCACCCCGGCCTCGGCGGCCCATTCCCGTGCGGTGGTGATGTCGTTCGCCGCCACCGCGGTCTGGCGGATCCGCCGCGCGGCGCCGCTGCTGCCCACCGTGTTGCTGGGGGAATCGTCGCGCTATCTGGGTGGCAGTGCGGCGACGACCGTCGGGGCGACCGCGGTGGGCCCGTCGGTGAAAACTCTGCGCGAACACCCGGATCTGGTCGACAAGGCGGCCGCGGCGGGCCGGGCCACCTACTGCTGGACGGTCGATGAACCCGACGATATGCAGTTGTGCGCTGACCTCGGCGTGAGCTGGGTGGCGACCAATCATCCCGGCCGCGCGAAAGCCGTGCTGGCCAACAGTTGAAGGGTGTGGCCTGCGGCTGATCCGGTGTGGTGCCGTGTAGTTTGACCAGCCGTGGGTAAGAGCAAACGCAATAGTCCGAAACCCGGCGGCAACCGGGCCCAGCGTCTGGCCGAACGCCGGGCGGCGTTGCAGGAGAACGAACAGGCCGTGGTCCGGCCGTTCGAGGGCCTGGCCGCCGAATGCGATCTGGTCGCGCTGCGGGAGTTCGTGCCGTCGGCGACTGCCGAGCTGAAGCTGGCCGACGGTGTCGCCGCCGAACGTGCCGTGGTGCTGGCCACTGTGCTCCCGGGCGCGGTCTCCGCGCTGGTGCGGGCCGGGGATTCGCCGACCGGTTACGTCGGCGTGCAGGTGCAGACGCCGAGTTCGGATCCGGGCGCCGATATCGCCGCCTCCATCCTGTGGACCCAGTCGGCGGACCCGGGCGATTCGCTGGCCGTCGCACACGCCGCGCCCGGCGGCCCCACGCTGGCCGATGTGCTGGTGGCCGACGCCGCGCTCGAACTGACTGTGCACCAGGACTTCGACTGGTGGGTGCCTGAGGGTGTGCAGCCCGATCCGCAGATCGCCGCGACCATCGAACAGGCGAAACAGGCCATCATGCCTTCGGATCGGCTGGATCTCGGAGCGGAAGCGATCGGGGCCCCCTGGTGGGTCGACGCCGGGGACAAAGCCCACCTGCGCTGGGTCCGACCGGAATCCGAAGACGACCTGATGCTGGCGCTCGCGCGTTTGCACGCCGCCGGCGGATTACATCTCGGGGAAGGTTCGCGGTTCGCGGGCTCCTTCCGCACCCATGGCCTGCTGGTGCCGGTGTTCGATCTCGACCCGGATCGGCATGTGAGCGAATGGCGTTCCCCGGCAGTGGAGTTCGGGGCCCGGCTGGCCGACGCACTGGCGGTGGACACCCCCCTGACCGCGGAGCAACGGCGCTCGCGGGATGGGCTGCGGTCGCGGCAGGTCACCCTCCGCTGAATAAACCGGAGTATTTTTAGAAAAACTCTTCTTTCCGGCGGCGATCTCGGCTAAGTTTCAGAGGTCGCCGTTTCTGGAACCCCCCGGCGACGCAACGTCAGCCGACACAACGACCCGGCGCCGGCTGACGTAACGGAGCATCGGCCGCCCGACCTCGGCGCAGTGGGCCGGGACGGCCGATGCTCCAATCATCACCCGGGCCCGCATCAGCCCGCCCCGGTTCCGACTCACGGAGCTCATCGGCGGGCACACACGGGCCGTTACCGATCAGACGCTGCCACCGGCGGCCGACGGCGCACCCGAAACCTTCGACGGGTCACCGCTCATCTCACGCGCGATGAACTCCTCCAGATCGAACAGGTTCGAACCCGCCCGGTCGGCGACGGTGAGCAGGGTGGTCATCTTCGCCACTTCCTCCACCTGCTCCTTGAGGAACCACTGCATGAACTGCTCACCCAGGTAGTCGCCCTCCTCGCGGGCCGAACTGGCCAGCTGGACGATCTGATCCGTGACGGTCTTCTCCTGATCGAGCGCCATGGCGATCGGCTCCCGGGCATTCTCGAAATGCGATTTCGCCGCATCGATGCCCGTGAGATCGACGCTGATGTCCCGATCCAAGAAGTACTGGACGATCATCATCGCGTGATTGCGTTCCTCCACGGCCTGCGCGTAGAAATGCTTGGCGAGCTGCGGAAGATCGGCATTGTCGTACCACACCGCGATGGCGATGTACTGGTGCTCGGCATTGAACTCCTGCCGAATTTGGTCGTGTAGTAGGGCGTGGAATTTGCTGCGGGGACTCTCCGGATGATTCGACATACCTCGACATTAACGCCGAAATGTAGGACTGTCATCCAAGTGCAACCTTATTGAGGATAGTGTTGCCTTATGGAAACAAGGGTAGTGTTGCCTTATCGATTATGGCCCGCTCCAGCAATTTTCGGCACGGATTGATTCGCCACGGGAACTGTCGAACGCAACTCCCGGGCCACGAACTCCTCCACGTTCAGGAGGTTTCCGGCCGCGCGATCCGTCACAGCCAATAGTGTCGACATACCGGCCACCTCCTGTTGCCGGCATTCGAGCAACCAACGAATGAATTGCTCTCCCGGATAGTCGGACCATTCCCGCGCCAAATGCGCCAGCTCGGTCACCTGATCTGTCGCTGTCTCCTCCCTGGCCAGCAGGAAAGCTATTGCCGCGCGCGGCGATTCGAAAGTCTGCCGTACCTCCCCCAAGCCCCCGATGGTGATCTCCAGATCTCGATCGATCAGATACTGCACAATTCGCAGCGCATGTTCCCGGTGCTGTCCCGAACGCACATAACTATGACCGGCCAATTGCGGTAACCGTTGGATCTCGAAGTACACCGCGGCCGACAGATACTGCTGGGAAGCGGTGAGTCCGTGCCGGACCTGCGCGCGCAACTGGGCGATGAACGGCTGAGCCAGATCGCTGTCGTGCATATGATCGACGTTACGGCATTTTTGGCGCCGCCTGCGCCTCAACCCTTTGAGGTGTCTCGCAAAAATCGACACATGGGGTCCCGTCGGTGTGGGACGTCGTAGTCGGTATGTGGACCGGTACGCACCACAGAGCATCGCCGGAATTCGCCCTGCCTTACGTTTTCGTCTCCGAGTCTGAACACAACGAACGGCGGAGCCCCGCCCGCGACACCGGTGAGACGGGCGGCGAGGACGGCCCTGCCCCACTTGTGCGGGCGGCCGCGCACCCGGGTGGATACGGGCGAGGGCGAACGGCCGCCAGCGCCGTCGAGAGGATTTCTCGGTGCGCAGGTGCCTATTCGCCTGTCAGGTCCGCGGGGATCGGGTCGCCGTCGGCGAGGGCTTGGAAGAAGCGGCTTGCGTCGGGATCGGCCCAGAGCACCACATTTCCGCTGTCGGTGTCGGCGAAGCCGCCGACCGGTACCGTGGTGGCGAGGGTGTCGCCGCGCAGCGCCCAGGCAAGGCGGGCCAGATCCCAGATGTGGTCGTTCTTGTCCACGGTCAGGGAACCGGCGGTATCGCTGGCCATCGGCCACAGAGCGAAGGGGTTGACCAGGGTGGCGGGGCTGGTCGCCTTCTCCAGCAGAGCCGACAGGAACAGGCGCTGGTTGTTCATCCGGTCGATATCGGCCAGGGCGGTGGCGCGGCTGCGGACGAAACCGAGAGCCTCCGGCCCGTTCAGTTCCTGACAGCCGGCCGGGAGGTCGATACCGGCCAGGGGGTCGTTGATGGGCTGCGGTACACAGATATCGATACCGCCCAGCGCGTCCACGACGCCGGCGAAACCGGCGAAACCGATCTCCGCGTAGTGGTCGATGTGCAGTCCGGTCGCGATCTCCACCGTTTGCGTCAGCAGCGGTGCGCCGCCGAATGCGAACGAGGCGTTCAATTTGTCCTGGCCGTACCCCGGAATATCGACGTAGGAGTCGCGGGGCAGGCTCACCAGCGTGGTGCGGCCCGACGGGGGGAC
The DNA here is from genome assembly GCF_050942415.1 of Nocardia grenadensis. Lineage (NCBI taxonomy): Bacteria > Bacillati > Actinomycetota > Actinomycetes > Mycobacteriales > Nocardiaceae > Nocardia > Nocardia grenadensis. Next base: position 83,770 of record NZ_CP192054.1, read on the forward strand.
GTGCACCAGGATGATCGTGTCGGTGCGCGGATCGCCGACCTCGCCGCCGGTGGCCAGACCGCTGGTCTGCTCCTCGGAGAGTCCGGCCCGGCTGTCCGAGCCGACCAGCAGCCAGTTGGTGCCGGCGGTGTTACCGAGCCGGTCCTCGTAATCGCTGAGCGCGTCGATACGGGTGAGCGAACCGTCGAGCTTCACGACCGCGTAGACGAACAGGGCCAGTAGCGCCAGCAGGATCGCCAGGAACCAGCGGCTGATATGGCGTTTACGGCGCGGACGCCGGGACGGCGGCGCCGCCGGGCGGCGGCCCGGTGGATTTCCGGTCGGGGGCGGGCGGCGGCGACCGTCACGGTACGGGACCGGCCGTTGGGTGGGGGCGTGGCCACCTTCGCGGTACGGCACCGGGCGTTGCGGCGGCGCGTGAGTGGGTGGCTGCGGTTTGCCGCCGCGGCCCGGTGCGGGGGGCCGGGCCGGGGGAGCGTTACGACCCTGCGGCGTCTGTGACCAGGCCCGTGGTGGTTCGTAGCGTTCGGTGGGGCGGCCGGGCTGCGCCGGCCCGGGATTACGGCGCATGACCTGCGGCGGTTCGACCGGCGGACGCCCACCCGGCGGCGGTGGTGGCCGGCGCGCGCCGGCTCGTCCGGGTCCCCCGCTGTGCGGCGGCACCCGGCGCATACGTGGGTCGTCGCCGTTCATCATCATCAAACTGTACTTATCGATCGGGGCCTGTTCTGTCAGCGGCGGTGGCGTCGGTTCGACCCGCAGGTGAGCGCGCTGCGCCGGTATAGACGGCTTACCCCGCTAAGGCAGCCAGGACACCCGGCCCTGCAGCAACCCGTAGCCCACATAGGCCACGATGTCGATGAGGGCGTGCGCGATGATCAGCGGCCACAACCGGCCGGTGCGCTGCCAGAACCGGCCGAAGATCACCCCCATCACCACATTGCCGAGCCCACCACCCAGCCCCTGGTACAGGTGATAGCTCCCACGCAGCAATGCGGACGCGGCCAGCGCGGAATTGTCCGACCAGCCCAGTGCGCGCAGCCTGGTCAGCAGAAAGGCCACCACGACGATCTCCTCGGCCGCCGAATTCGCGCATGCCGAGAGCACGAGGGCGGGAATGCGCCACCAGTGGTCGCTCAACGCGTCGGGCACGATCGTCACATTCACGCCGAGCGACTGCGCGATCAGATACAACCCCAGACCCGGCAGCCCGATGACGGCGGCCAGTGCCAGGCCGTACCACCCGTCGGGCCGGAAACGGGCCCGTGCGAGTCCGATCGCCCGGGGGCCGATACCGCTACGCCACAACAGGTAGAGCGCCAGCCCCGCCCACGCCGCCAAGCGCAGCACGCCGAGCACCTGGAAGAGCAGATCGATGACGGACTGGGTGGCCCGCGACGAGTTCAGGGCGACCGTCTGCCCGCCGACGCCGCCCGGTGCGAGCGCGCTCTCCAGCAGTGACAGCGCCGCGTTCATGCCGCTGAGCCCGAAGGTCACACCGAGGACGACCAGGATCTCGAGCCGGATCCCCCGCTGCTCCCGGGTCCGGTCGTCGACCGAGCTGCTCTCGCGCATATCCAGAATCTACGTCCCGCGGTGCCCGGCCCCCGACGGCGTAGGCGGTGCCGAGGGATTCAGCCGCGGCGTAGGCCGTTGAGGAAGGGGCAGCCGGCCAGGATGCGGACGGCGCGCCCCAGGGCTTCGACGTCTTCGGCCGGAGTCGCGAAGGGGAGGCGGAAGTCGTGGTCGCCGTCGATACCTTCGATGCGCAGGGTGAGGCCGTAGCGGTCGATGGCCAGGGGATGGATGCGGCCGTGGCGGAGCTTCGCCGGTAGGTGCCGGGCCAGCTGGGCGACCACATCGGCGTGGTCGGTGTCGAGATGCTGGAGCCAGGCCGATTCCAGCCCACAGAAGGGGTCGGGTGCGGCCAGCCGCAGTTCGTCCACGCAGACGGATTCGGCGCCGGCGGCGTCCGCCACCACGGCCGAGTTCAGGACCAGGCGCAGCAGGGTGGTGGTATGGCCGATATCCAGTAGGCCGGGGTGCGGGTGTTCCTCGGCGACGGCGCTGACCAGCGTCCGTTGGGCGCGGGCCGGTACACCACGGATCCAACCGCGCAACCAGACCAGGGCCCGGACCGGTTCGCGGAGGGGCAGTGGTGCGTGGTCGGTGAGTTCGAGGACGGCGGGTGCGCCGGCGATGGCGGTGTTCGCCACGAAGACGGCCGCGCTGTCGTTGGGTACCGCGATCACCACGTCGCCGCACCGGCGCAGGAAATGCACCGATACCGGGGTGGGATCGGCACCGGGGAGGGCGAGCACTGCCTGTTCGGCATGTGCGCAGGCGCTGCGGACACGTTCGGCGGTGGACGGGGCGGATGCGGCGGCGGTCGGCGCCATCGGTACCTCCATTGCGGGCGTGCCCGACTTCACAAGCTCTGATTTAGGTAAACCTAAGCTAAGTTAAAGAAGGGTGCAGCGCAAGGGCCCGATGGCTGCCGGCATCGGAGAGCGCGATCCGCTGTCGCCGTTCGACGGGTACGCGCTACGCGGCCGCGGACCCCCCCGGGCATACGATCTGGGGGTGGTAGCTGGTGAATCGCAGCCGGTACTCGTCGAACTGACCGTCCCGAAGCGCACGACCGAACGCGGACTAGTCGACGGTCTGGTGGTCCCGACCGGAACATTCGCCGGGGTTCGGCTGGTCGAGTCGGCCATCTCCGACGAAGCTGTCGCCGATCTGCTGGCCGAGGTCGCGCACAGCCCGGACGGTTTCGCGGCTCGCGCCGATACCGCCACCCGTGCGCTCGCCATCGTCGCCGCCACCGCCGCCGCACTGTGCGGCGACGATATCCGCACAGCCCTGCGCAGCCCGAACACCGCCTTCCTGGCCGGTCTCTCCGGTGGCGCGGTCGAGGCGGTCCGCGAGGTGCTGCTCGGGATCGAGAGCGAGGAACCCGCCGACCTGGAGCAGGCGTTGCGGGCGGCACTGCGCTGACCGGAGTGGCCCCGGCTGCGGCGTCCGGTATCTCGCCCGCGCTCGAACCCCGGCTCCGCGGGGCCGTCGATAGTGAGCTGATCCGGGCGCGCCCACGTCACCGGCTCGGTCCTGTGATCGTCCGGATCCCGTGGTCGGCGGGCCCGGCGCCCACACCAGTAGTCTCGTAGACGTGCCGCGTATCGCGTATTTCGGTCCGTCCGGAACTTTCACCGAGATGGCCCTCGCCGAATTCGAGAGCTCGGGGTCCTTCGACGGGCCGGTCGAGCGGGTCGCCGCGCCCAGTCAGTCCGCCGCCCTGGACCTGGTCCGGGCAGGCGAGGTGACCGCGGCGGTGGTACCGATCGAGAGTTCGGTCGAGGGCTCCATCTCGGCGACCCTCGATTCGCTGGCGATCGGGCCCCGCCTGCAGATCATCGCCGAGGTCGAATTGGAGGTGACCTTCACGATCGTCGCGCGTCCGGGCACCGAGATCGGCGCGGTGCGCACGCTGGCGGCCTATCCGGTCGCGCTCGCGCAGGTCAGGCAGTGGGTCCAGGACAGCCTGGGGGAGGTGGCGCTGCACACGTCGAGCTCCAATGCCGGGGCCGCCGAAGACGTGCGGGCCGGGCTGGCCGACGCCGGGGTCTCCACCATGCTCGCCGGGGACCGACTCGGGCTGATCGCGCTGGCCTCGGGCGTCGCCGACCACGAACAGGCAATCACCCGGTTCGTGCTGGTCACCGCGCCGCGGGTGGCGCCCGCCCCCACCGGCACCGACCGGACCTCCATCGTGCTCGAGGAACTGCCGAATATGCCCGGCTCGCTGATGCGGGCTTTCGCCGAATTCGCGACCCGCGGCGTAGACCTCACCCGGATCGAATCCCGGCCCACCCGCACCGGTATGGGAACCTACCGATTCTACCTGGATTGTGTCGGTCATATCGAAGACGCGGCGGTGGCCGAAGCGCTCAAAGCGCTGCACCGCACCGCGCGGATCCGGTTCCTCGGATCCTGGCCGGCCACCTCGGCGACCGGTACTCCGCCGCCGTCGGACGAGGACGCCGCCATCTGGTTGACACAGCTACGCAAAGGGGTGGCCGACCTGTGATGCGATCCCCCCGCCTTCACCGCGGACCAGATATATCCGCTCCGGAGGAGGCGATATGACTGCGAAACTGATACTGGTGCGACACGGGGAAACCGAAGGCAATGTCGCCAAAATGCTGGACACCAAGCTCCCCGGGCTCCCGCTGACCGAGCGTGGCGTGGCGCAGGCCAAGGCATTCGGTGCGGCCCTGACAGTCCCGCCGCGCGCGCTGTTCCACTCGCGGGCGCTGCGCGCCCGCCAGACAGCCGGCTATATCGAGGCCGCTACCGGGGTGACCGCGGTAGAGCGCGACGGCGTACACGAGGTGCAGCTGGGCGCTCTGGACGGACAGAGCACCAAGGAGGCCCACGACCGGTTCCAGGCCGTGTACCGGTTGTGGCACGAGGGCCGGTTGGACGAGCGCATCGCGGGCGGCGAAACCGCGCAGGAGGTGCTGGATCGGTTCGTTCCGGCGGTGACCGGGCTGCGGACCGAGTTCCTCGACGGTAGCGACAGCGGCGACGTTCTGGTCGTCACCCACGGCGCCGCCATGCGCTTGGTCGGCAGGTTCCTCGCCGGGGTCGCGCCACCGTTCACCACCAACAACCACTTGGACAACACCGAGACGATCGAACTCGTCTCGCGCCCGGACGGCGGCTGGGAATGCGCACGCTGGGGTCGCTTCACGCCGCCGTTCGGGGCGAAGGCGGAGGCCGGCGCCGATGACCCGATGGGCTGATTCCGGCTCAGGCGAGGTGCGGGTTACGGGGGAACTCGGCGCGTTCGGGTAGCGAGTTGATCAGATCCTGGAGTGCGATCCGGAGCCGGGCATCGGTACCACTGCTGAACGAAGTCCATTTGGTGCCGTCGTCGGCCAGGCTGGCCGTCGCGATGAACCGGCCCGCCCGGGTATCGAACACGGCGATATGGTTCTCCGCGATATCGCGGCTCGCATCGCCGTACACCACCCCGACGATCTCCGCGTGCGAGTCGCAATGTGCCATCGCCGAGGCGATCACCTGTGCGTCCCGCGGGGGGGTGCCGACCTCCGCCAGCCGGGCCGCGGTGGCCGTCGGATCTCTCGCATCGTCGAAGATGGGTACCAGTCGTTCGGTGGGAGCGTTCATCCCGGTGAGTTCCAGCGGTTCGGCCGGGCCGAGCGCCATGATGACGGGGGCGGGCAGATCCTCGGTCGCCTCGTCGATTACATAGGTCTGCGGGCCGCGGAGGGCGACGGTCACCAGGTCGTCACCCTTCGCCAGACACATCCGGCTCACCTGCCCCGCGACGATGAGGCGCAGCGCGACCACCCAGTGCGGCCGGTACAGGCCGCGCAGGCGTTCCGCGAGTTCCGGATGAATTCGTTCACCGTCCAACAGATCCCGGTCGGTGAGCGACCGGGCCGCGGCGTCCATCGCGGCGTCGTGGTCGACCTGGTTGTCATAGCGACCCCGTGCGTCGAGCACGACGGGTACCTCGTCGATCTCCAGTGCCTCCAGGAGGTACTGCATTTCGTCGAGGGACAGCGTGACCGCCGCCAGTGTCGACGGTCCGCGCCCTGCTCCGAGCACTGTCACTTGTCCGCTCGTGGCGGTTCGGCGCCGATCACACCGTCGGCGATGTAGCGACCGTCGGTGAAGTGATCACCGCGCAGGTACTCGGCGCCGTCGTGTTCCTGCTCGTCCTCGCCGGCGGCGCCGCGCGAATTGCCCAGCAGGGGACTGGTGGACGAGCCGGGGCCGGCCGGACGCACCGGTGCCGCCTCCCCGCGCGTGAGCGCGACGGTCTCCGTGGCCGGGGCCGTGGCATTCGTCGCCGGGGCGCCCCACCCCTCGGGCACCTTCAGGCCGCCGTTGTTGAGGCCGAGTGCCGAACCGCCGGGCATACCGCCGGCCCGGGTGGCCGCCGCCGCGGTGGCCGCTACGGCTCCGGTGACCATCGAGGGCGCCAACGGCGCCACGGCAGCCGGGGCCGGGGCGGAGGTGGTGGCCGCGACGAGCGCGTTGGCCCCCAGATTGCCGACCGTGGTGACACCGGTGCTCGCCACCGAGCCGGCGACATGCGCCGCCTGCGTTGCCGCGCTGGCCAATCCGGGATTCTGCGCCAGCGCGGTGCCGGCGGCGGCCAGCATCTTCACCGGGTCGCCGTTGGCCTCCTTCATGGCCTCCTCGGCGGAGGAGGAATCGACCTGACCGGCGCCGTTGGCGATCGGCGGTGGATTGAAGAACTCACCGGGGGTGAGCACGGTGGCGGAGATGGCCGCCTCGTAGGTCTCCATGGTGAGCGCGGCCCGCAGATCCAGCGCGGCCTTGGCGGCCTCGGCCACCTCGGAGGTGCCGTTCAGGACGCCGCCGGTGGAATGCGCCGCTACGCGAGCGGCATTGACCGCGGCGATCTCGGGCAGGCTCGGCATGGCGATCGAGGCGACGGTGTAGGCGGTGGCCTGCGAGGCGGCCTTGGTGCCGAGGGTGGCGGCCATGGCGCCCTGCTGCTCGGCCCATCCGGTGAAGCCGACGAGCCGGGCCAGGGCACCGATACCGTTGACGCTCTGCATACCGACGCCGAGCTCGGCCATGACCCGGACGACGGTGGCGGTCGCGTCGACCCACGCACCGGTGAGCCCACCCCAGGCTCCGGCGGCCGCGCTCATCGGAATGGCGTGCGAGCCCGCGTTCAGCGCGATCGAATTCCCCTCGGCGAGTCTGGGCAGCCAGAACACCCCGGTGATACCTGCGGTCATGTTTGTTTCTCCCCTTGTGAACTATCGATGGTGAATCGGCGGTCTCGCCGCATATGCGTGGTCACCGTGCTCTGCTCCTCGGTCCTGGCCTCGGTGTGGGCCGGCCGTACCGCCGCATCCGCTTCGGCGTATGAACGCGGACGGGCGCCGCCCGGCAGCACCACTAGGCAGCGATCGACCCGAACGGTGCCCCGGTCAGCGCCAGCACACCCGCCGAGGCCGCGTCCTGGACCAGGTACTGGGCCAGCTGGGTGCGCAGGATCGCGGCCGTATGGTGCAGTTCGAGGACGGCCTGGGCGAGCGAGGTCTGATGGGTGGCGGCGGCCTTGTTCATATGCATCGCACCGTGGATCGAGGCCTCGTCCGCGCCGGACGGCACGACATAGGTGGCCGGTACGGTGGCCGCGGCCACCCCGGCCAGCCTGTCGGCGAGCAGATCCAGCTCGACCGCGGCGGCCAGGATGAGCTCCGGTGTGACGTCGACGTTGCCAATCATGTCCTCGACTCCTTCTGGTGGCGGCTCTTGGGCGGAACCACGAGAATTCCCCCTACGAGTAGATCGGACGCGATACCCCCGCCGGCGGTTCCATCGATTCCGAAATTTTCTCCGTCGGCCCAGCCCCCGCCCGTGCATCCCCTGCCGGCTCGTTGCGTGGACCGGACTGAGCTTAACCCCATCCCAGCTGATGGAGACGGTCTTCGTCAATCCCGAAATAGTGTGCGATTTCGTGGATCACGGTGATCCGTACTTCCTCGATCACCTCGGACTCGTCGGAGCACACGTCCAGCAGCGCGTCTCGGTAGATGGTGACGGTATCGGGCAGCGAGCCGCCGTAGTGGCTGTCGCGTTCGGTCAGCGCGATCCCGTGATAGAGACCCAGCAGATGCGGGTCGTCGGGATTGCGCGGTTCGATCAGGATCACCACATTGTCGATGGCGCGGGTCAGCTCGGCCGGGATCTGGTCGAGCGCATCGCCGACCAGCTCCTCGAATCGTGCCTCGGACATACGGACCGGCATCATCACGCTCCGGCTATCGGGGCGCGGGACGCGGTTCCGGCTGCGGGGGCAGCGGTGCGGCGCCGGGCAGCGGCTTGGGCGTCGAACGGCCGGAGTTGGGCGGCGGTACGGGTTCCTGGCCGTTGATGAGCAACCGGCCCCGCGCCGGACCCACGATCGGCGCGAAACCCTCCTGGTCGGCACCCTTTCCGATCATGCAGTCGAGTTTTCGGCTACCCGCCAGCCAGCTGCGTACGTCGATGAAGTCGAAGAACACCGTAAGGGTCTTGTCCCGCAGCACATGGGGGCCGCCGAGATAGTCGTTGGTGAGCCGGCCGCATTCCTCTTCCAGGTACCGGTCCTGGTCCTCCTTGGCCGGCGGCCCGCCCGGGAAGCGCTGGGACAGATCCACGGTGGCCGCGATCTCGACGGCGTGTTCCTGACCGCAATCGATCGGATCGGTCGGGAGGTTCTGGTTGATACCGAGGCAGACGCCGGTTTCGTAGACCTTCGACTGGTCACCGTCGGATACCCGGCCAGTGGTGGCGATCGGATTACCGCTGAGTCCCGGGACCTGCAGCCCGCAACGCAGGATCCTGTCGCCGGAGTTGATCCAGCCGTCGTTGCTCGGATACATGAGTCCGACGGCGTAGCGGCCGCGCGGATCGAGCCGTCCGTTCAGGTACCGCTGGGCGGCGGGCACGCAGTGTTCCTCGCGGAGCTCGGTGAGCCGCAGGGAATCCGGCCACGGCGCCGCGGGCCCGAACTCGGAGCCGGGATAGACGCTCAGGTCGATGGTGTCGGTGACCTCGAAGAGATGATCATCGGCGCAGCCGAGTTCGACCAGATCGGAATGGTCGGGTTTGGTCCAGGTGAGACAGTCACCGGTGCCGACGGAGGCGAATACCTTGTCGGCCTTGGCCACCGAACCACCCGGGCTGCGGGCCTGCAGATTGGAATCGTTGTCGAACCCACTGACGAGCATGGTGCCCAGTGCCGCGACCACCGCGCCCATGGCGACCGCGAGCAGGCCCCAGCGCAACCTGGGCGCCGGTATCCGGCGCGGTTTCCCCCCGGTCCGGCGGGAACCGCCCGGCGCACCGGCACCGGAGCGGTTCCGGCGCTGCCCGGCCGCCGCGCTCCGGTCCGGGGACTCCGATGCTGCCGGCCCATCGGACCGCGGACGCGCCGCATCGGTCCTGCGACCGCGGCCCGGGCGGGCGGCACGCGAGCGCAACGATTGGGCGCCGCGAGGGCCGCGCCGGCTGGTGGGCTCAGTTTCGGAGGACATCGCGGTCCATCATGGCAGCGCCGCACCCGAACGTGCCACGAACCCGGCCGATCGGGATCGCGCGCGTGTTGTCCGAACAGGGTCTGCGGCGGGTCGGGGCGATACTCGGTTGAGGCGAGAATTCCGCGACCATTACGCTGGTCAGCCATGATCGACCTCCGCCTCCTGCGCGATGATCCCGAGCTGGTCCGCGCCTCGCAGCGAGCCCGGGGCGAGAACCCGGCCCTCGTCGACGCGCTGCTCACCGCCGACCACGCGCGCCGGTCCGCGATCGCGACCGCCGACAAATTGCGTGCCGAGCACAAGGCCATGGGCAAGCAGGTCGGCAAGGCGAGCAAGGAGGAGCGTCCGGCGTTGCTCGCGCAGGCCCAGGAGATGTCGGTGCGGGTCAAGGAGGCCGAGACCGCCCAGCACACCGCCGAGGCCGAGCTGCAGGAGGCGCACCGGGCGATATCGAATGTCGTCCAGGAGGGGGCGCCCGCGGGCGGCGAGGACGATTACGTCCTGCTCGAGACCGTCGGCGAAGTACCCGAATTCGATTTCACTCCGCGTGATCACCTGGAACTGGGTGAGGCGCTGGGGCTGATGGATATGGAGCGCGGCGCGAAGGTCTCGGGGTCGCGGTTCTATTTCCTCACCGGATACGGCGCGCTCCTGCAGCTGGGTCTGCTGCAACTGGCGGCCCAGCAGGCGGTGTCCAACGGTTTCACCATGATGATCCCGCCGGTACTGGTCCGGCCCGAGATCATGGCGGGCACCGGTTTCCTGGGGCAGCACTCGGCCGAGGTGTACCACCTGGAAGAAGACGATCTGTACCTGGTCGGTACCTCCGAGGTGCCGCTGGCCGGCTATCACGCCGACGAGATCCTGGACCTCGCCGCCGGGCCGAAGCGCTACGCGGGCTGGTCGTCGTGTTTCCGGCGGGAGGCCGGTAGCTACGGCAAGGACACCCGCGGCATCATCCGGGTGCACCAGTTCGACAAGGTCGAGATGTTCGTCTACTGCCGTCCCGAGGACGCCGACGCCGAACACCGGCGGTTGCTGTCCTGGGAGCGGGATATGCTCGCCGCCCTCGACGTGCCCTATCGGATCATCGATGTCGCCGCCGGTGACCTGGGCAGTTCGGCCGCGCGGAAATTCGACTGCGAGGCCTGGGTGCCCAGCCAGGGTACCTACCGCGAGCTGACCTCGACGTCGAACTGCACGACCTTCCAGGCACGCCGGCTGTCGGTCCGTTATCGCGACGAGAACGGTAAGCCGCAGACCGCCGCGACGCTCAACGGCACGCTCGCCACCACCCGGTGGCTGGTCGCGCTGCTGGAGAACCATCAGCAGGCCGACGGTTCGGTGCGGGTTCCCGCAGCTCTGGTGCCTTTTGTCGGGACCGACCTGCTCGCTCCACCGAACTGATGTGGTTGCGCGGCGAGAAATCGGGTACTTCATATACCCGGTTGGGTCGCCGGTGAGCTGATCAGTTGTTTAGGCTGTTCATCGTGCGAGGAAGCGGGTCTCGCGGCGATACCCGAACGCGGGTACGGGCCGCGTCTGGTGTGGCAACGGCCATGGTCATGTCCCGGACCACCGGGGCCTTCTATGTCATGGGCGGGGTCCTCGGTCTGCTGGTGACCGTGATCGCGCCCACCCAGGTGCTGTACCCGGGCGACGAGGGCAACCGGATGCTGGTCGGTTCGGCCGCGGCGGTCGCTCTGTTGCTGGGGATCAGCCTGCTCGGGTGGGGCCGGCGGATGCCGCACTGGCTGCACCACGTGTATGTCGTGCTGGCGACGGTTCTGGTGACCATCGCCGTGCACTCGTTCCCCAATACCGTCGCCGCGATCACACTCGCCTCGTTCTACGTGTTCGTGGCCTGCGACGCCGCGCTGTTCTTCGCCTGGACACAGGCCGCGGCCCATATCGCGCTGTGTATGGCCCTGTGCCTGTGGGTGCTGCCGACCCGCGCCGGTCTGCCGTGGTGGTCCGGGCTCATCCCGGCGGGTATCACCTTCGGCGTCGGGGTCGTGGTGGGCATCCTGACCCGGATGGCGTCGGAGGCCGATATCGACACCCTCACCGGGTTGCTGAACCGCCGGGGTTTCGATCGCGCGCTCAATACCGCGCTGGAACAGGCCGACCGTTCCGGCCAGGCGCTCGCGCTGGTCCTGGTGGACCTGGACCGTTTCCAGAAGGTCAACGATCATCTGGGGCACCGTGCCGGTGACGCCGTGCTGCAGAAGGTAGCCGATACCTGGGCCGCGCTGCTCGGGCCCGAGCAGCGCCTGGCCCGCTACGGCGGTGACGTGTTCGCGGCGCTGCTGCCGGGCACCACCGAGCAGGCTGCCATCCTGCTCACCGAGGAGCTGCGTGCCGCGGTGAGCACCGGATGTTCGGCGGGTGTCACCTCCTGGCAGCCGGGGGAATCGGCGTCGTTGCTGGTCAGCCGGGCCGATGTGGGGCTGTACCGGGCCAAGCAGGCGGGCCGCAACCGCACGGTACTGGAGTCGGGGCATCGCACTCCGCTGGCCGTGGAGCTGCGCGAAGCCATCGACAACGGCAGCCTGGACGTGCACTACCAGCCGATTGTCAGCCTCAGCGACGGCGGTGAGAAAGCGGTGGGGGTGGAAGCGCTGCTGCGCTGGTCGTCCAGCGCCCAGCCCGATGTCACCACCGAAGGACTGATCCGGGTCGCCGAGGAATACGACCTCATCGCCGACCTGGACGAACTGGTTCTGCGCCGGGCCTGCGCCGATGCCGCCCAGTTACAGGAGACGTTCGCCGCGCTGGAGCTGACCCTGAATGTGAACGTGAGCGGTCTGGAATTGGCGGAGTCGGGATACGCGGACAAGGTGGCCGCGATCCTCGAGACCACCGGCTGGCCGGCGGAGCAGTTGGTGCTGGAGGTGACCGAGACCGAACTGGCCGCCGAATCCGATACCGCCATCGCGAATCTGCATACGCTGCGCGACCGCGGCGTGCGGATCGCCATCGACGATTTCGGTACCGGGTACTCCTCGCTGAGCCGGTTGGCGACCCTGCCCAGCGACATCATCAAGGTGGACCAGTCGTTCGTGGCCGCCATCCGCTCCGATTCGCCGGCCCCGCCGCTGCTCGGTGTGATCGCGGCCCTGAGCAAATCCCTGGATCTGCAAGTCATCGCCGAAGGCGTGGAGACCGAGCACCAGGCAGCCGTACTGACCGAACTGGGTTTCGCGCTGGCGCAGGGTTACCACTACAGCGATTCGCATCCGGTGGCCGAATTGATCGGCGATATGAACAGCGGCCGCCTCGGTGCGCTGAGCGCTCGCGCGCTGGGCGATGCCACGGCCGACGAGAACGGCTGGGTCCCGCTGTGAACTCCGGCCGGTAGCCGCTCGCGTTCCCGACGTCCGCGGTGCGAACCCGAGAAAACCGCTTGACCCGCGCACACGCCTCGCGGATGCTGATCGCTATGCGACTGGTCTTCTACCACTGTTGAGCCGGAACCACGGGTTCCGGCCGTAGGGCCGGACGACGCGCGCTCGCCCTGCGAGCGACCCTGTTCGCTGCGACCGGGGACCTGGTCCCCTACTACGCGCTGTACGCGCTCCTCTTCGCCGACCACGGCTTCGGCCCGGGACAGATCTCGCTCCTGCTGGCCTGCTGGTCGGTGACGGCCTTTCTGTTCGAGGTCCCCTCCGGCGCGTGGGCGGATACGGTGTCCCGGCGTGGGCTGCTGATCCTGAACGGCTTGCTGATGACGGCCGGTTTCGTGGTGTGGACGGTGGCGCCGTCCTTTATCGGCTTCGCGCTCGGGTTCGTGCTGTGGGGCGTGGCCGGTTCGCTGCGCTCCGGAACCTTCGAGGCGCTGCTCTACGACGAGCTCGCCGCCCACGGTGCGGCCCGTGCCTATGCCCGGGTGATCGGTTACACCCGGACGGGGAGCGAATCGAGCGCGGTGCTCGCGATCCTCGCCGCGACCCCGCTCTACCTGTGGGGCGGGTACGCGCTCGTGGGCTGGGTCAGTGTGGGCTGCGCTGTACTGCACACCGCGCTGGCCACGAGCCTGCCCGCGGCCCCGAAATTCGTCTCGGCCGCCGACGTGGGCGAGCTGGCGGAGGTGAGTGCGGAGGGCGCGACCCCGGCGGTGATCACTCCGAGTCCGCGGCCGGTGATCTCGGGCCCGGGGGCTCCGGCCGTGCCCGGACCGGGAACGCTGGGGCGGTATGTGCTGATGCTGCGGACCGGTGTCGCCGAGGCGGTCCGGATCCGGGTGGTCCGGCACGGGGTGGTGCTCGGGGCACTGCTCTACGGGATCACCGCGTTCGACGAGTACTTCGGGCTGGTCGCCGGCGAAGCGGGCGTGGCCACTTCGTTCGTTCCCGTACTGGTCGGCGTGACCGTGCTCGGTTCGCTGCTCGGTTCGCTGCTGGCCGGGCGGACCGAAGCGCTTCCCGCGCGCACCCTGGCGTGGGCGCTGGGGGCGGCCGGTGCGCTGTTCGGTGCGGGCGCGGTGGTGGCCGGGCTCGCGGTGCGCTGGCCGGGCGCGGTCTATCTCTGCACCGGGCTCGGTTTCGCGTCGATCGCCGCCGCCTACGGGGTGGTGTACAACGCGGCGATCGTCGCCGAAGCCCGGCTCCAGGACGCCATCAGCGGTCCCGCGCGGGCCACGGTGATGTCGGTGTCCGGACTGCTGGAGGAACTGCTGTCGCTGGCGGTTTTCGGGTTCGTCGCGGCGGCCACACTGTGGCTTTCGGTCTCCTCGACGATCGCGCTGCTGGGCATCGCCATCCTGGCGCTGGGCGGATTGACGCCGTTCTGGCTGCCGCCCCGGCCGGAATCGGCGACCGCGGCGGAGGCCTGAGCCGCGGGTGGACGGCCCGGGCGCGGCGGCCGTTGGCGTCGTAGGGTGCGGTCATGGTTTCGCGGCGGTGGGGTCTGGGTTCCGGGCTGTTGATCGGAGCCGGGGTCGCGGTTCAGGGACGGATCAACGGTGAGCTGGGGGCGCGGCTGCAGGATGGGGTCGCGGCGGCGGTGGTGAGCTTCGGTAGCGGGTTCCTGGTGCTGGCGGTGGCAGTGCTGTTCGGTCCCCGGCTCCGGGCGGGGCTGCGGGCGGTCCGCCGCTCGCTCGCCGCGGGCGAACTGCGGCCCTGGCAGTTGCTGGGCGGGTTGTTCGGCGGGTTGTTCGTGGCGAGTCAGTCGCTGACCGTCGCCGCGCTCGGGGTCACGGCGTTCACGGTCGCGGCAGTATCCGGTCAGCTGCTGAGCAGTCTGATCGTGGATCGGCTCGGGGTGGGCCCGGGCGGCCGCACCCCGGTCACCGCGGCGCGGCTCGGCGGCGCGGTGCTGGCGGTGGGCGCGGTACTACTGGCCGGCTCCGGGGGCTCGGCGCCGGTCTCGCTGCGCACCTCGTCGTGGCTCGAAGGTGTGCCCGGACCACTGCTCCTGCTGCTACCCGCGGCGGCCGGCATCGGGCTGGCCTGGCAGCAGGCGTGGAACGGCCGGATCGGGGCGACGGGGAGCCCGTTCGCCGCCACGGTGATCAATTTCGCTGTCGGGCTGCTGGGCCTGCTGATCGTGGAAGCGCTGGTGGTGGCCCGGGCCGGTGCACCGGCCGAGTTCCCCCGCGAACCGTGGCTGTACCTGGGCGGTGTGATCGGGGTGCTGTTCATCGCCGCCGGGGTGCTGGTGGTGCGGTGGGTCGGGGTACTGCTGATGGGGCTGAGCACGGTGGCCGGCCAGTTGACGGCATCGCTCGTTCTCGACTGGGCGCTGCCCACGGGCGCCGAGCTGTCCCTGGTGAAACTGCTCGGTTGTGTCCTGACCCTGAGCGCGGTGGTTGTCGCGGCGAGAGCACCGGTACCGGGGGATCGCGAACCCGTGCGCTGATCATGCGCCGGGCCCCGGAAGTGGGACATCCGGGGCCCGGCGCGGTCGTGCTCGGTCAGTGGGTGGGGCGGAAATTCCGCAACCGCAGACTGTTACCGACCACGAATACCGAGGAGAACGCCATGGCGGCGCCGGCCAGCATCGGATTGAGCAGACCGGCCATGGCCAGCGGAATCATCGCGACGTTGTAACCGAAGGCCCAGAACAGATTGCCCTTGATCGTGCCGAGGGTGCGGCGGGCGAGCCGGATGGCGTCGGGGGCGGCGGTGAGGTCGCCCCGGACGAGGGTGAGGTCGGCGGCCTCGATGGCGATATCGGTGCCGGTGCCGATGGCCAGGCCCAGATCGGCCCGGGCCAGGGCGGCGGCATCGTTCACGCCGTCACCGACCATGGCGACGCGTTTGCCCTCCCCTTGGAGGCGTTCGATCACCGCGACCTTGTCCGGTGGCAGCACCTCCGCGATCACCTCGTCGATACCGACCTGCCGGGCGATGGATTCCGCCGCGGTGGCATTGTCGCCGGTGAGCATGATCGGGGTCAGGCCGAGCGCCCGCAGGCGGGAAACCGCCTCGGCAGAGGTCGGTTTCACCGTATCGGCGACCACGAGCACCCCGCGGGCCCGGCCGTCCCAGCCGACCGCCACCGCGGTACGGCCCTGGCTCTCGGCGTCCCGCATCGCCTGCCGCAGTGATTCGTCCAGGTGCAGTGCGTAGTCGGCGAGCAGTCCCGGCCGGCCGACGACCACCGCGTGGCCGTCCACCACGCCCGCCACACCCAGTCCGGCGCTGTTGCGGAAGCTTTCGACCGGTGACAGGCCGGTTGTCCGTTCCCGGGCACCGTCGGCGATGGCCCGGGCGATCGGATGTTCGGAGGAGTCCTCCAGCGATCCGGCCAGCCGCAATACCTCGTCGGTGTCTTCGCCGGCGGCGGTCACCACGTCGACCAGGGACATCCGGCCGGTGGTCACGGTGCCGGTCTTGTCCAGGACCACCGTATCCACCTGGCGGGTGGACTCCAGCACTTCGGGTCCCTTGATGAGGATCCCGAGCTGGGCGCCGCGTCCGGTGCCGACCATGAGCGCGGTCGGCGTGGCCAGGCCCAGCGCACACGGGCAGGCGATGATCAGGACCGCCACCGCCGCCGTGAACGCCGCGGCCACCGAACCGCCGGTGCCGAGCCAGAATCCGAGCGTCGCGACCGCGAGCGCGATGACGATCGGTACGAAGACCCCGGAGATTCGGTCGGCCAGCCGCTGGGCCTGCGCCTTCCCGGTCTGCGCGTCCTCGACCAGTTTCGCCATCTGCGCGAGCTGGGTGTCCGAGCCGACCCGGGTGGCGCGCACGGTGAGCCGGCCGCCCACGTTCACGGTGGCGCCGGTGACCGTGTCCTCGGGCCCGACCTCCAGCGGCACCGATTCGCCGGTCAACATGGAGACATCGACCGCCGAGGCGCCGTCGGTGATCACGCCGTCGGTCGCGATCTTCTCGCCGGGCCGCACCACGAAACGCTCGCCGACCGACAGTTGTTCGACCGGTATCCGCTGTTCGGCCCAGGCGTCCTGCCCGGTCCGGCGCAGTACCGAGACCTCTTTGGCGCCGAGTTCGAGCAGCGCCCGCAGCGCCGCGCCGGCCTGTCGCTTGGACCGCGCCTCGAAGTACCGGCCCGCCAAGATGAAGGTGGTGACCCCGGCCGCGGCCTCCAGGTAGATGCTGCCGGTGCCGTCCATCCGGGCGATCGTGAACTCGAAGGGATGCGTCATCCCCGGTGTTCCGGCGGTGCCCCAGAACAGGGCGAAGATCGACCAGCCGAAAGCGGCCAGGGTGCCGAGCGAGACCAGGGTGTCCATGGTCGCGGTGGCGTGCCGCAGGTTGGTCCAGGCCGCCCGGTGGAAGGGCAGGGCGCCCCACACCACCACCGGAGCCGCCAGGGTCAGCGACAGCCACTGCCAGTTGGTGAACTGCAATGCCGGGATCATCGCCATGGCGATCACCGGGACGGTCAGCACCAGCGAGATCAGTAGTCGGGTGCGTAGCCGGTCGACGGGGTCGGCCGGTTCGGTGGTGCCGGTTTCCGCGGCGGGCGGCTGCGGCAGGCTCGCGGTATAGCCGGCCTGTTCCACCACCGCCACCAGGTCGGCGGGTACCACGGTGTCCGGGTAGTGGACCCGGGCCTTCTCGGTGGCGTAGTTGACCGTCGCGGTCACTCCGTCGAGCCTGTTCAGTTTCTTCTCGATGCGATTGGCGCAGGATGCGCAGGTCATACCACCGATCGCCAACTCGACCTGCGCGGTCCGGTTATCGATTCGCGCGGTGTCCGGTGCAGTCTGTGTGTTCATCGTTGGCTCCGTTGGCCGGGGGTCAGTGCCCATGGCCGTGTCCGGTGGGTTCGGGGGCGGTCTGCGCGTCGGCCGGGGTGTTCCCGGCCGGGGCGCCGGCGGTTTCCGCGACGGGCACGGTGAACTCGGTGCGGTGCACGCCCGCGCCGTGGCGGAACTCGAAGAACAGTCGGTAGTCGCCCGTGCCGGGCGCCGTCACCGCGAAGGTTACGCCCGGTCCGGCCGGGGTGCTCCCGTCGCCCGGGTGACCGGCCGGATGAACGTGGAGATAGCCGAGGTCGGCGGTCCGCAGCGCCACGAGATGACCGTACGCCCCCAGATAGGGCTGCAGATCCGTCACCGGCTCGCTGTCGCGGGTCACGGTGAAGGTCACATCGGTGGCGCGCCCGGGGGCGACGGTGCCGTTCAGAGCGACGGTGTAGCCGTCCACGGTGACGGTGGTGTCCGGCGCCGGCAGCGGGCGTGGCGTGTACTGCCCGGCAACTCGCAGGTCGGCCCCCAGCGTGAAGGGTTGCCCGTCGGCGGTGACGAAATCGGCGAAGACCCGGTGGTCGCCGGCGCGGGTGAGATCGACCGGGGTGCTCCAGGTGCCGTCCGGCCCGAGCGCCGGGTGCAGATGCTGGTAGCCGGCGGTATCACGGCGCACCAGGATCAGATGCAGATCCTTCTCGTGGTTCGGGGTGTATCGCGTCACCGGCCGGCCGGAGCTGTCCTCGATCCGGAACCGCAGGGTCGCCGCCCGGGTGGCAGTGGTGATCGGCTCGTCCAGGACCAGGGTGTAGCCCCCGTCGCTGCTGGTCAGCCCGCCGGGGGTGACGTCCACGCCGGGCTCACGGGCCGCGGCGTCGTGGATTTCCGGCCCGCTGTCCCCAGTGCCGGCCAGGGCGCCGACGCCCAGTGCGACCCCGAACAACGCGACGAGTCCGAGCGCGAACCCGGCGAACTTTGTCGGCGTATTCATTCGATGCTCCGTTTCCGTGGAGGCTCCGGCGGTTCTCCGCCCTCCCGCTCTCCAAAGGTTACGGTACCCCCCTAGGGTATTTTGTCAACAGGGCAGGTGAAGGCCAGCTCGTGAAAGGTCACCACCGAAAAGTCGAAGCCGAAAGCGATGCACGATGCCTGCGAGCCGGCATGCGACCCGACCGTCGGCAATCGATGTCCCGAGTCCGAATGCGGACCAAGACGTGCCGGGGACAGTCTTGACCCGGGTCGGATCCGGGTGGGGTGCCCGAACGGCCCGGTGGTCCCCGACCCCGTTCCGGGAGCGCCCCGTAACCTACGGGCGCCGGATCCGCCGCCGGGCGTACTCCTCGGCTTCCAGGACCGCGGCCTGCTCCAGCGTCGGAGCGCTGCCCCCCAACCGGGCCGGGACCCACGGCTGCCCGGCCGGCATCGGGTAGCCCTCCCGCGCCGCCGTCAGGAGTTCGTTCATCCGGCCGCGTAGCGCGGTGGTCGCCTCGTCTACCGAACCCGCGGCGACCAGCGGTTCGCCGATGCGGATGTGGACCGGGAAATTGTGGCGGCCCAACTGTTTCGGGAAACCTTTGGTCCAGATCCGGTGGGCTCCCCAGATGGTGAGTGGAACGATCGGGGCCCCGGACTCCAGCGCCATGCGCGCCGCGCCGGATTTGAATTCCTTCAACTCGAAGCTGCGGCTGATGGTGGCCTCCGGATAGACCACGACCAGCTCACCGTCGCGCAGCGCCTCGACCGCCCGGCCGAACGATTTCGCGCCGGCGGTCCGGTCGACACCGATCGCTTTGCAATGCTTCATGAGAAATCCGACGATCCCGTGGTCGAGCTCGGCTTTCATCATGAATCGCACATTGCGGCGCGACCGGCGTCCCACGACCCCGACCTCCATGAAATCCAGGTAGGAGGTGTGGTTCACCGCCAGCACCGCCCCTCCGGTGCGCGGCACATTCTCCTGGCCGCGGATATCGAGCCGTACCCCCTGCGCGAAGAGGACGGTGTGCGCCAGCCCGGCCAGCACATCGAAAACCGGCTCCCGCGCCATCGCAACTCCTGCTCACTACCTGCGGGTTACCCGCTGCTCGGCACCTACCCGCCCGTGGTGGATATACGTTACGCGCCGGTGTCGTCCTGGTCGGTCAGTTCGGCCCGTCTCCGGGCAATCCGTTCCGCGACCTCGGCGGCGTCCATCGCATCGGCTTCTTCCAGGGTAGGCGCACCGCCCCCGAGCCGGGCCGGAACCCAGTACGCGCCGGGTTCGTGGGAGTAGTTCTCCTGCAGGCCGCGCAGTAGTTCCTGCATGGCGGTCTTCAGCTCGGCGGTCAGGTCGGATGCCGGTTCATAGGGCTGGATCGGTGTGCCGACGGCGATGGAGATGGGTGTGTTGGTGCGGCCCAGCCGTTTCGGATGACCTTTCGTCCAGACCCGCTGGGCGCCCCAGATGGTGATCGGGATGATCGGCACGCCGGCTTCGATCGCCATCCGGGCGGCACCGGATTTCAGGTCCTTGATCTCGAAACTGCGGCTGATGGTGGCTTCGGGGTATACGCCGACCAGTTCGCCGCGCCGCAGATATTCCACGGCGGCCTGGTACGAGTCGGCCCCCGCGGCCCGGTCCACCGGAATATGTTTGAGAGCTCGCATGATCGGCCCGGCGATCTTGTTGTCGAAGACCTCGCTCTTGGCCATGAAGCGGATATAGCGTTTGGGGGTGCGCGCGGGCAGACCCGCATAGGTGAAATCCATATACCCGGTGTGATTGACCGCGAGTACAGCGCCCCCTGCGGCGGGAATGTTCTCATCGCCGGTGACGGTGAACTTCAGGCCCTCGAGGAAGAAGACGGTCCGGGCCAGCCCGATGATCGTCCGGTAGACGGGTTCCACAAGTCCGCTAGCGTAGTCGCTGCCATGATGACCGGCAGCGTCCGGCCCGCCGCGCGCGCCCCGTCCGCCGGATCCCGGGTTCGGCGTGGCGCGGTCGAAACCACGCTGTCTCGACCGAACCGGTATGTACCGCAGGAAAGGTGATCGTCGAAGTGGAACGCGCCCGTCCCGTACCGTTGCGCCGAATCGGCCGCGAGACCGCGCGCCGCGCCCGCGTCCGTGGCCTCGCCGTGGGGCTCGCGGTGTCCGGGGTGCTGCTGGGCACCGGATGCGACTCGGTATCCGGAATCCCGGGCGACGACGCCGGCAGTCCGCCGGCGCAGGCATCCGCGGGCGACGCGCCGAGCACCGAGCAGCAGGACACATCCGCGGGAGCGCCGCCGGTTCCCACGCTGCCGCCGGTCCCCGCCGACGCGCCCGCGGTCGGTGCGGTCCCCGGCGTACCCGATGCCGCCCCCGCGCTGCAACGGTTCGCCGCCGACCTGCGCTCGGCGGATATCGCGACGCTACAGAGCACCTGCTGGACCATTCCGCCGCTCACCGTGCAAACCATGTATACCGACCGCGATGCCGTGCTCAGCGCGCTCGCTCAACCGGGTACCGCGGCGGACGGCACGCTCACCTGGACCGATGGAGTCACCACGGTCACTGTGGACGAGCACCGGGTGGCCGCCGGATATGCCTGCGGCCGGGTGTCCGTGGCGGGTGCGGAACCGGTCTACGACGCCGCCGATGCCCGGCACACCGTGCGCCGCTATCTGTCCCGCTCGACCGGGCAGCCGCTGGACCCCGCCGACCTGGAGGAGCAGTACCCGCTGGTGTGCGCGGCGAGCCCGGCCACCTGGGATCCCGAGGGCAGCGGCGCGCCCGTGGCCGCGCCGCTCGCCGAGAATCCCGGTACGCTCGGCACGATCACCGGATTCACCGATCAGCAGATCAGTTCCCAGCCGCTCACGACCGGATATATGGCCGTCGCGGTGCCGGTGACGAATGCGTCCGGAATCACGCAGAACCGGACATTTCTACTCGAACAGGGTGATGACGGCTACTGCATCGGCGACATCTCGTCGTGAAGCACTACCCTGGAGGGCCGTAAACGGTCAGGAGGAGCGAGCTCGTGCAGATCACCAGCGTCGGACATGCGGGATTCCATATCCGGACAGCGGCCGGCTCGATCCTATGCGACCCCTGGGTGAACCCCGCGTACTTCGGATCCTGGTTCCCTTTTCCGGACAACACCCAGCTCGACTGGGAGGAACTGGGTAACTGCGATTTCCTCTATGTGTCGCATCTGCACCGCGACCATTTCGACGCCGCGCATCTGGCCGAGTACGTGAACAAGGACGCGACCGTTCTGCTGCCCGAGTACCCGGTCCCGGATCTGCGCCGTGAGCTGGAGAAACTGGGTTTCCACAAATTCTTCGAAACCGAGGATTCGGTCAAACACAAGATCAACGGGTCGATGGGGATCGGCGGTGGTGATCCGGCCGCCGAACTGGACATCATGATCGTCGCGCTGCGCGCACCCGCGGACGGTCCGATCGGTGACTCCGGGCTGATCGTCTCCGACGGCGAAACCACCTGTTTCAATATGAACGATGCACGGCCGGTCGATATGGATGTGCTGCACGAAGCCTTCGGCACGATCGATATTCACCTGCTGCAGTACTCGGGCGCCATCTGGTACCCGATGGTCTACGACATCCCGGCCCGGACGAAATCGAATTTCGGTAAACAGAAGCGCCGGCGCGGAATGGACCGGGCCCGCAGCTATATCGAACAGGTCGGCGCCACCTGGGTGGTTCCGTCCGCCGGACCGCCGGTCTTCCTCGACGACGAACTGCGCTATCTCAACGACGACCACGGCGACGAGGGCAATATCTTCCCCGACCAGATGGTCTTCCTCGAGCAGATGCGCGAGCACGGCCACGATCGCGGCGTGCTGATGGTGCCGGGTTCGGTGGTCGAGGTGCACGGCGCCGAACTGGAACTGGATCATCCCTACGATCCCGAGACCATCTGGCACGACAAGGCCGCCTACATCGAAAAGATGGCGCAGCGGCTGGCGCCGGTGCTGGTGGCGGAGAAGAAGACCTGGGCACCCGCCGAAGGCGAATCCCTCCTGGAACCGCTGCAGGCGCTGTTCGAGCCGATCATGGCGCAGAGCGATCTGATCTGCGACGGTATCGGCTACCCGGTCGGCCTCGTGATCGGCGAGGAGACCGTGGTTCTGGACTTCCCGAAGCGGGCCGTCCGCGCGCCGCTGGAAGGCGAGGGCAAATACCGTTACGGCTTCCGGATCGCCCCCGAACTGGTGCGCACCGTGCTGCGCGATAACGAACCCGACTGGGTGAACACCATTTTCCTGTCCACCCGTTTCCAGGCGTGGCGGATCGGTGGCTACAACGAATACCTGTACACCTTCTTCAAATGCCTCACCGATGAACGGATCGCCTACGCGGACGGCTGGTTCTCCGAAGCGCACGACGATTCGGCCTCGGTGGAGGTGGCCGGCTGGGAGATCCAGCGCCGCTGCCCGCATCTGAAGGCGGACCTGTCGAAATTCGGTGTGGTGGACGGCAACACGCTGACCTGCAACCTGCACGGCTGGCAGTGGGATCTGGAGTCGGGCCGCTGCAAGACCTCCAAGGGACATGAGCTGCGCTCCCGGAAGGTGTCCGAACCGGCCGGGTAGCGCGGTGCGGTCGGCGTCGAGCCGACGGTGCGGCACGGGCCGGGGTCTGCTCGACGCGGCGCTGGAGATGGCTTGGCTGCGGGTTCGCCGGGCCCGGCTTTCGTTCGTAGACCCAGTCGTCGATAATCGCTCACCATCGTCCTCTACCTCTCGACAGATTCCTGGGCTGCGGTATGTCACGTCGTAGGTGGGATACTTGCCTGCGGTTCTGCGGCCGGCAAGGTTGTGCCTACCTGGATTGTTCGACGACCTGTACCATAAACCGGTACCATTCAGTGGCGACACCGGGAAGGGAACCGGCCGATGACCAGCATGTCCGCCAGCGAAGCGCGGGCCAACCTGTACCCGCTCATCGAGCAGGTGAACGACGACGCCGTCGCCGTGCATATCACCAGCCGCAAAGGCAACGCTGTCCTGATCTCCGAGGACGAGTACAACTCCCTTCGCGAGACCCTCTACCTGATGCGTTCGCCCGTCAATGCCGCGCGCTTGGCCCAGGGTATCGCCCAACTGGAGGCCGGTGATTCTGTTGAAGTGGACTTGGCGAAGCTCGCCGAAGAGCTCGAATGAAAGTCACCTTCGCGAAGGTCGCATTCGAAGACCTCGGCCACTGGATCTCCACCGATCGAAAAATGGCGTTGCGGGTCATGCGTTTGATCGACGATATCGATCGTGACCCGTTCACCGGGCTGGGCAAACCTGAGCCGTTGAAGGGCGATAAGTCCGGGTACTGGTCTCGCCGGATCAACGACGAGCACCGTCTCGTCTATGCCGTCTCCGGAGACAACATCCTTATTGCCCAGGCTCGCTACCACTACTGACTTTCATCCGGCCGTAACCAGGGTCACTCCCGTCCGAAGCGCGTACCACCGCCCCTCGGGGCGGATTCCGGCGACGGTAGAGTCACGCCATGGCCTCGCGCATTATCCGGGTCGCGACCCGGGCCAGTCCTATGGCAGTAGCCCAAGCCGAGCAGGTCGCGGCCGGTCTGTCCGAGTTCGGTGTCGAAACCGAACTGGTGAAGGTGACCTCCGCCGGTGACCGCTGGATGGGTGATCTGGCGAAGCTCGGCGGTAAGGGGGCTTTCGTCAAGGAGATCGACGACGCGCTGCTGGAGGACCAGGCCGATCTCGCCGTGCACTGCCTGAAGGATATTCCCGGCGATATCCCGATTCCGGAAGGTATCGCGTTCGCCGGTTTCCCGAAGCGCGACGACGTGCGCGACGCGATCATCACCAAGGACGGCCGACCCCTGTCCGAGCAGCCGCCGGGGACGGTTGTCGGGACCAGTTCGGTGCGCCGGTCCGCGCAGTTGCGCCTGCACTATCCGGGGCTGGTGATGAAACCGCTGCGCGGGAATATGAACACCCGGCTGGAGCGGCTAGAGGACGGCTACTGCGATGTGCTGATCGCCGCCGTCGCCGGGATGCATCGCATCGGCCGCGAGGATCGGATCACCGAAATCCTGCCGCTCGAGGTCATGTGCCCGCCGATCGGCGCGGGCGTGCTGACGCTCGCCTGCCGCGCCGACGACGACGAGGTCCGCGAACTCACCGGTCGTCTCGACCATGCCGAGACCCGCCGCGTCGCCGACGCCGAACGCGCCATGTTGCACGCCCTGCAGGGGCACTGCAATTCCCCGATCGCCGGGGTCTGCGTGATCGAACCCACCGGCCGGCTCTCGTTGCGCGGCAAGGTGTTCGATCTCGAGGGCACCCGGTGGCTGGATTCACAGCACTGGGGCGTCCCGGAGGATCCGCAGGCCCTCGGTTTCTTCGTCGGCTCCGATCTGCTGCGCCAGGGCGCCCGGGCGATCATCGATTCCATCCCGCACTGAGTTCGCCCGAGACGCTCGGCGACGTTCACCGGCCGCGTGGGGCTGCGACGCCTCGGGCACAGCTGCTGCCAGGCCTGGCATTTTTGCGTTATGGGTCCCTCGACCTCACATAGGGAATGTGACGGATCGAGCTGGGGTGCCGGTCCGGGTATTCGGCGACAGCACGCCGGATGACATCGCTCTGCGCTGCTGTCGCGCTCGGCTCGGGCGATCGGCCGCTCACGAAAGGCATCGGGCAGTCGGATCGAGTGTCCGGTATCGAGCCTTTCAAGGTCGACCGGGCGGCCTGCCCGCAGCGCTTGCGAGGGCGCTCAGCATGTCTGCTGTCCGTGTCTGTTCGGTTTCGGTGCCGATGGGCATTGCCACCAGTTCTGTCGCTCCGGCGTCGAACAAGCTGCGAATCCCGCGTTCGACGGCTTTCTCGTCACCGACTATCGCGGTATGTTCGGGTCCGCTGACGCCTTCTCGGTCCAGCGCGGTGCGGTAGCTGGCGATCCGGCCCGCTGCGCCGAAGCGGTCGGCGAGTGCAGCTCGGAGGCTGTCCGCGTCATCTGTCACACCGACGAACAGACATACCACCACTCGCGGTGCCGGCCTTCCCGCAGCTGCCGCAGCGCGGGTGAGGATCGGAACGATATGGTTGTCCAACGCCGTCGGCCCGATCCATGTGGTCACCGTGCCATCCGCCAACTCGCCGGCGGCCCGCAGCATCGCGGGTCCCAGGGCGCCGACGAGAACCGAGGGGGGCGGTAGCCGCGGGACATCGATCCGTCCCACAGCCGTCAGGCGATCCCCGGTGGTAGACACACTCTCGCCGCGCAGCAAGGGCATCAGCACTCGCAGGTACTCCCGCAGGTGCCGCGCGGGACGATGGAACGAATAACCGAATCTCCCCTCGATGATGTGTGGATGGCTGACACCGATGCCGAGTGTCAAGCGGGATCCGGTGGCGGATTGGGCTGTCAAAGCCTGGCCGGCCAGTACCAGCGGGTGGTGTGGATAGGTGGGGATCACCGCCGTTCCCACCTCGATCGCGGGGACCTCTGTGCCGATGACCGCAGCCGCGGTGAGCGCATCCCAGCCGGAGTCCTGGCCGAGCCAGACGCTGTGCCGCCCCGACTCGGCTGCCTGGCGAGCGTGATTCACCAGATCGTTCACCGTGGCGTTCGGTCCAGGGGAGATCAGGGTTCCGATACGCATTCCAGTTCCTTCAGTTCGTGGTCGGGTAGAGCAGCGCGCGAGCACGGTCGGCGGTCTCTGCGAACAGGGAGATTGCTCGCTCGTGAATGTCTCTGACAGCCTCGAAGGCCGATTGCGGGGGTTCGAAGGCGTGTTGCACGGTGGTGGCCAGCAACCGCGCCTTGCGTTCCTGCGAAAGTTCCGGTGCGCCCCGGTCGTAGGAGTCTTCGCTCAGATAGCCGTGCAGGACTGCGTGGTAGCCGTAGGAGATCTCCTCGATCGACAGGTCGTTACGCAGCAACCCATGATCGGCCAGCAGTCTCAGGTAGTCGTCGAATGCGCGGTGATGGTCGAGGCCCTGGCCGGTATGCAGTTCGGCGGCCAGTCTCCCGAGAACTTCGGGGTCGGTCGTGTACAGCGCCCGCAGCAGCGGCCGACGCATCACTTCGAGGAAGTGGACCTCGGTCATTCGATGGAGCACGATAGTCGTCGCATCGTCGCGCAGCATGCTCACGAGTTGGTCGATCGAATGTACGACCTCGCGTTGCAGCACCGCGAGCAACAGCTCGTCTCTGGATTTCCAGTGCAGATAGACGGTGCCTTTCCCCACGCCGGCCCGACCAGCGATGTCGTCCACGGTCACTCGGCGGTAACCGGCGCGGAGCAATAGCTCCGACGCAATATCCAACAGCTGATCCGCCCGCCGTCGGCGGGCCTCCTCGGTGTGGGCGCGGCCTCCGGGGGACATGACTATGACCATATGACCAAATGAGAAATATAGTCAACTAGTCGGAGTTCCGGCGATTGCGCAGGGGTCAGCTCGGGTCCGACCCGCGGATGGCGCCGAGCCAGGTCCCGGTCGCGGCCGCCACACACAGGGCGGCAATGAACGCCCCGGTCCCGCCACCCATCACATACAGCCACAACAGGGCGACGAATGGGGCGGCGACCGCCGACTGGGCGTCCAGCAGCAAGCGGCGGGTGGTCTTGGCGGTGGTGGCCGCCCGGGTCTGCGATTCCGGGTCCACCCGCGTCGGATTGTCGACCAGGCGGCCGGGCGGTTCGGTCTCCCGGGCCCGGCCGGCCGGGAGCACCCGGAACTCGCGCCGCGGTCCACCGGGCGGCCCGGTGCCGCCGAACTCTGGCCGCAGCACGATCTGCCGTCCGCTCAGCAAGGCCGTACCACCGGTGAAACCGATCAGCTCCGGCGTGAAGTACACGGGCAGCCAACGCTCGTCACCGCCGCCACGCAACTCCAGCCAGGAACGGCTGACCAGCTGATATTCCTGTCT
The DNA here is from genome assembly GCF_050942415.1 of Nocardia grenadensis. Lineage (NCBI taxonomy): Bacteria > Bacillati > Actinomycetota > Actinomycetes > Mycobacteriales > Nocardiaceae > Nocardia > Nocardia grenadensis. Next base: position 110,921 of record NZ_CP192054.1, read on the forward strand.
CACCCGCCGCACCGCCACTGTCGTGGCGCCCTCGGCTCGGTAGCCGACCACCCCCAGCGCCACCGCGAACCGGTACCCGCTGTACCCCACAACCCCCACGCCGACCACCGCCAGCCCGCTGAGCTGGTCCGGATCGGCGAACGGCGCCCACGCGGTGAGTACCGCGAGGGCGCCGATGGTCACGCACAGCGGATAGGCCAGCGGATGGCCTATCCGGGAGCTCACTTCAGGAAACCGATTTTCGTGTAGTCCAGGGAAGCCAGTCCCGCGGCGCCGTAGTTGGCGAGGTTGTCGCGGACACCGACGTTGCCGGCCGACTGCACCAGCGGGATCGAATGACCCTCGGCCCAGACCGCCTGGTCGACCTGATTGGCCAGTTCGATGGCCTTCTGCGGGTCCAGCTCGGTCAGTGTCTTCTCGATGAGGTCGTTCAGTTCGGGCGAACCGATGCGGCCGTAGTTGCCCTGCAGATTATCGGGGTAGTAGCCCCAGATCTGCGGGATGCTGCTCAGCGGGAAGGCATCGCCGGACCACACCCACTGGCCCACATCGAAATTGCCGGGCTGGATGTTGTCGGTGAAGAAGCCACTGCCGGGTTTGGTCTCGATGGCGAGTTCGATCCCCACCTGTCGAAGGTTCTGCTGGATGATCTGCGCGACCTGCACCCAGGTCTTGTCGTTGTACATGACATCGCGGATCACCAGTTTGCGGCCGTCCTTCTCCCGGACCTCCCCGTTCAGCGTCCAGCCCAGGGCGTCGAGTTCCTGCTTCGCGGCCTCGGGGTCGAAGGGCAGGCTGTTGTCCTGGTAGCCTTTCTGGCCCTGGATGAAGATGTGGTTGTTCAGCGGCTTCGGGTCGTTGACCAGGCCGTTCTGCATTGCCTTGGCGATACCGGCGCGATCGATCGCCTTGATGATGGCGACCCGCAGTTTCGGATCCTCCAGCAGCGACCCCGGGGCGCCGTTGAAGGTCAGATGCGACCAGCTGTTACCAGGAGCGCGCCGGATCGCCACCCCGGGGGTATTGCGGGCGGTCTGCATATCGTCGCGGGTGGCCAGGCCGATGGCGTCGATCTCGTTGTTGGCCAGTGCCGGCACCATGGCTTCGCTCGACAGCACACTGAAAGTGATGGTGTCGAGTTTCGGGGTCGCGCCCCACCATTTCGGATTGCGGCCGAGCACGATCCGGCCCTGACCGCGATCGGTGGACTGGATGACGAACGGGCCCGAGGTCTTGCCGGGTGCGTTGCGCCAGGCCTCGTTGAACGCCTCCGGCGTCGCCGTGGCCTCCTTCGGCAGCAGCATGGAGTTACCGGAGAACTGACCGGCCCAATCCGCGTAATGGTTTTCGAAAGTGAGGATCGCCTGGCGGTCGTCGGTGCCGCGTTCGACCTTCTCGATCCGGTCGAATCCATTGGTGTTCCCGATGAGGAACTTCGGATCCCGGCCGCTCATGGCATTTGCCTGGGAAGCGATGTCCTCCCAGGTGATGGGGGAGCCGTCCGACCACACCGCCTTGGGGTTGATGGTGTACGTCACCTGTTGCGGTTCGGAGTTCGTGAGTTCGACGCTGGTGAAGAAATCGGTGTTGACCGAGATGCTCCCGGCCGCGTCGGTGGCGAACGCACGCGGCATCATCGGGCGCATGATGCTCGCCGACTCACCGTCGGAATCGATCTGCATCGGGTTCCACTGCTCCGGATAGGACGTGGCGGCCAAGCGCAGATTCCCGCCGTCGCGCAGTTCGCTCACATCATGCGGGTTGATGTCGTTGACTGTGCCCAGTTCGGCGACCGCGCCCTCGGGTGCTCCCGAATCGCTGGCCCCACAACCGGCCGCGAGCAGGGCTACGGTGCACAGCGGTACCGCCAGCCTCCGCATTGATCGAATCCTCATGGCCGTTCTTCCTTCCTGCCGGTGGGTCCGGAGAACACGTCCGTCAACCCTCTACCACGGGTACGGGCACGGCCTCGATCAGTGATCGTGTGTATTCGTGTCCCGGATCGCCGAAGATCTGTTCCGCCGGTCCCGCTTCGACGATCTTGCCCCGGTACATCACCGCGATATCGTGGGCCAGATTGCGCACCACCGAGAGGTCGTGGGAGACGAAAAGATAGGAGAGACCCCGTTCGGCCTGCAGGTCGCGCAGCAGATTGAGTACACCCGCCTGGATCGAGACATCCAGGGACGACACCGGCTCGTCGAGCACCAGCAATTCGGGGTCCAGGGCCAGCGCCCGGGCGATACAGATGCGCTGCTTCTGGCCGCCGGAGAAATCGCCCGGATAGCGGTCGGCATGTTCGGGCCGCAGGCCCACCTGCCGCAGGAGGTCCGGTACGCGCTGGGCGATCTCGGATTTCGGCCGCTTCGCGATGCGCATCGGCTGGGAGACGATATCGGAAACCGGTAGTCGCGGATCCAGCGAGGCCGTGGGGTCCTGGAAGACGATCTGCAGTTTGCGTCGCAGTTCACGACGCTGCGCGGAGTTGAGGGTGGCGGTATCGCGGCCCATGATCTCGATGGTTCCGGCCTGCGGTTTCACCATGTCCAGGATCTGGGTGAGCGTGGTGGATTTACCCGACCCGGATTCACCGACCAGGGCCAGAGTGCGTCCGGCGCGGACCTCGAAACCGATCCCGTCCACGGCGCGAACCTCGCCCTTGCGGCGACGCAGGATCACCCCGGAGGTGATGGGGAAGGTTTTGACCAGATCCGTCACCTTCAGCACCGGCTGCGGATCGGTCGCGGGGGGCACCGCCGGTTCCCCGATCTCGCGGCGGTAGGCGTCGAACAGCGCCGGCGAATCGACCTCGTCCGTCCGGATGCACGCCACGCGATGGCCCGGAGCGGCCTCGGCCAGCGGTGGTTCCGCGGCGCGGCAGCTCTCGATCGCGACCGGGCAGCGTGGCGCGAACGAACACCCGTGCGGCAGTGCGTGCATGGCCGGAGGCGCGCCGACGATGGGGATCAGCGGTGCGCGCGGCGGTCCGTCCATACGCGGGATCGAGCCGAGCAGACCTACGGTGTAGGGCATCCGGGGGCTCCGGAAAACCTGCGCGGTGGTCGCGGTTTCCACGATCCGGCCCGCGTACATCACGGCCACACGATCGGCGAGGGTGGCCGCGATACCCATATCGTGGGTGATCATGACGACGCCCGCGCCGGTGATATCGCGGGCTTTGCGCAGCAGGTTCAGGATCTGCTTCTGCACTGTCACATCGAGTGCGGTGGTCGGTTCGTCGCAGATGATGAGCGCCGGATCGTTGGCGATCGCCATGGCGATGACCACCCGCTGGCGCATACCGCCGGAGAATTCGTGCGGGAAGGCCTTCGCACGCAACTCCGGATCGGGGATACCGACCAGATCGAGCAGTTCGACCGCGCGTTTCGCCGCCTCGGCCTTGCTCATATTCCCGTGCGCGAGCAGCGCTTCGGCGACCTGATCGCCCACCCGGTACACCGGGGTGAGCGCGGAGAGCGGGTCCTGGAACACCATGCTCACCGCGCTGCCGCGCAGTTTCGACAGTTCCCGGTCACCGAGGCCGAGCAGTTCCCGCCCGCGCAACCGGATCGAGCCGGTGACCCGGGCCTGTTCGGGCAGCAGACCCATCACCGCGAGGGAGGACACCGATTTCCCGGACCCGGATTCACCGACGATCGCGAGGACCTCGCCGTCGGTGACCGTGTAGTCCACCCCCCGGACCGCGTCGACGCGGCCTTCTTCGCTGGGGAACGAGACGCGCAGATCCGATACCTCCAGCAGGGGCGCGCGGCCCTGGCCCGCGCCGGATGCACCGGGCACGGCCCGGTCCGTTGCCGATCGCACCGTCGTGGTCTCTCCGGTCATGTCCGCGCTTCCTCCGCCTGCCGGGACTTCTCCGCCGCCTTGCGCGCCTTGCGTGACGGCCGGGACCGGGCGCGTTTCGCGCCGGGGTCGAAGGCGTCGCGCAAGCCGTCGCCGACCAGGTTCGCGCACAGCACGGTGATGATCAGCAGACCACCCGCGAAGAGGAACAGCCACGGATAGGTCATGGCGGAACTGGTGCCGTTCGCGATCAGCGTGCCCAGCGACACATCCGGCGGCTGCACCCCGAAACCGAGGAAGCTGAGCCCGGTTTCGGCCATGATCGAGGCGCCGACGGTGAGCGTGGTGTCGATGATCAGGATCGAGGCGATATTCGGCACGATATGGGTGAGGATGATCGTCCGGGTCGGGGCACCCATATAGCGGGCGGCCCGGACGAATTCGCGTTCGCGCAGGCTCATGGTCAGGCCGCGTACGATCCGCGCGCTGATCATCCAGCCGAACACACTGAGCAGGATGATCAGCAGCAGGATCGAACCGCTGCCCTTGGTACGCGGCGCGAACAGGGCCACGATGATGAAACTCGGTACCACCAGCAGCAGATCGACCACCCACATGATGGTGCGGTCGGTCCAGCCGCCTAGCAGCCCGGCCACCGCGCCGGTAACGGCGGCGATGGTGGTGGAGAACACCGCCACGCACAGGCCGATGATCAGCGATTTCTGTAGCCCGCGCAGGGTCTGGGCCAGTACGTCCTGGCCGATCTCGGTGGTACCGAAGGGATGCTGGGGGCTCGGCGGTTCGAGCAGAGCGGTGTAGTCGATGTCCTGATAGTCGTAGGGCAGGAACGACGGCAGGACGAAACTGGCCAGGAACATCAGGACCAGCACCGCGGCGCCGACCAGCGCGGGTTTGTTGCGCAGGAAACGGCGCAGGATGAGTTTGCGCCGACCGGAGGCGGCTGGTTCGGGCGCGCCCTGGACCAGGATCTCGGTTTCGTTGATGCTCACGCTGTGCCCTCGGGGGATTCGCGGGGACGTCGGTGGTTGTGCTCGCTCATCCGCTCATGCTGTGTCTTCGGGCATGAGCGGGGCGGCGGCCCTGCGTGGTTATGCTTCGCTGCCGCCTGCGGGCCTGACCCGTTCATGCTGTGTTTTCGGGGATGATCGGGGGGCCCTGCGTGGTTATGCTTCGCTGCCGCCTCCGGGCCTGACCCGCTCATCCCACCCGCACCCGGGGGTCGAGAATCGCGTAGACGATATCGGAGAGCAGGCCCGACACCAGCACCACCAGCCCGGCGAAGGCGGTCACCGTGGCGACCACGTAGATGTCCTGGGCGTTGATCGAATCGACCAGCCATTCCCCAACCCCGTGCCAGCCGAAGATCTTCTCGGTGAAGGTGGCACCGGTGATCAGTCCGCCGAGGCTGTAGGCGAACAGCGTCGCCATCGGAATGAGCGCGGTCCGCAGGCCGTGTTTGTAGAGTGCCCGGTTGCGGGTGAGACCTTTGGCCCGGGCGGTCCGGATGAAATCGCTCTGCAGCACGTCGAGCATGGCATTGCGCTGATAGCGGCTGTATCCGGCCATCCCGCCCAGGGCCAGGGCCAGGGTGGGCAGCACCAGATGTTGCAGGCGGTCGACCAGCTGGGCGCCGAACCCCTCGATACTGGTCGCCGACGTTTCGCCGGTGTAGAGGAAGATCTGCGTTCCGGTGGCCGAGTTGATCTCGAGCGCACCGAATTTCAACAGTGTCGCCAGCAGGAACACCGGGGTCGACAGGATCAGCAGGGATATGACGGTCGTGAAATAGTCACTGAATCTGTACTGGCGGATCGCGCCGGCCGCCCCGATGAGGACGCCCAGCACTGTGCCGATGATCGAACCGAGAATCAGCAACCGCAGACTGACCCCGATCCGGCGGCCCAGTTCCTCGCTCACCGGCTGCCCGCCGAGCGTCTTACCGAAATCGCCGTGCACCGCGCCCGTCACCCAGGTGACATAGCGCTGCGGAATCGGCTCGTTCAGATGCAGTTCCTCGGCCTTGGCGTCGATCACCGACTGCGGCGGTCGCGGATTGCGCTGTTCCAGGCTGTCCAGTGGCCGGAAGGTCAGCGAAGCGAGGCTGAAGGTGAGAAAGGACGCCAAGAGCAGCAGCACGACGTAATTGAGCGCCCGTCGTAGCAGAAAGCCGGCCATCATTCCCCTCGATATCAGGTGTAGCCCCTGATCATAGGGAGCGATCTTCCGGGATGCGCGACGGACGGCCTGCTGCGTGTTCGCCCCGCGAACGGGTACGCCCGCCGGGGTGTCGCGGCCGACCCAGCAGAATGGGACGGGTGAGCGCAACGCGGCAGACCCGACCGGAATTGGTGGCCTCCGATGTGGACGGCACCCTGATCGATCCCTACGAGCGGGTTTCGGCGCGGACCCGGGCCGCGGTGGCGGCACTGATCGCCGACGGAGTGCCGTTCGTGCTGGCCACCGGTCGTCCGCCGCGCTGGATCGCCCCGGTGGTGGCCGGGCTCGGTTTCGCACCGCTGTGCGTATGCGGCAACGGCGCCGTGCTCTACGACGCCGAAACCGACAAGGTGCTCGGGGCCTCGGTACTGGATGTGGAAACTCTCGGCTGGATTGCCGATATCGCGGAGAAGGTACTGCCCGGATGCGGGCTGGCGGCCGAGCGGATCGGCGCGAGCGCGCACGACGCGGCCACCCCGCAATTCGTGAGTTCACCGCAGTACGAGCACGCCTGGCTCAATCCCGACGACACCGCCGTGGCCCGCGACGAGGTCATCGACTCCCCGGCGATCAAAATGCTGATCCGGCTACCCGGTGCCCGCAGCGGCGATATGGCGGTGACGCTGGCCGCCCATATCGGCGACCGCGCGGATATCACCTACTCCACCGAACACGGCCTGATCGAGATCTCCGCGCTCGGTGTCACCAAGGCGTCGGGGCTGCGGACTCTGGGCGAGCGGCTCGGAGTCGACCCCGCGGATATGGTCGCGTTCGGCGATATGCCCAACGACATCCCGATGTTGCGCATGGTCGGGCGGGGGGTCGCGATGGGGCACGCCCACCCGGAGGCACTCGCGGCCGCCGACGAGATCACCGGGAGCAACAGCGAGGACGGTGTCGCGCAGGTCCTCGAACGCTGGTGGCCGGGGGAGGGATAGCCGCGGCGGAATCGCCGGACCACCTGTGCGAAAACGACCGCGCCGGATCGTGCGGGGCACGATCCGGCGCGGTCGGTACGCGGAGGTCAGGCGGCCGGTGGGGGCGGCGGCGCAGCGGGCTCCGGCGGAGGTGCCGGACCGGCCTCGGCGGCGGGTTCCGGCCCCGCTTCGGCCGGCGGTGGGCCGTCCTGAGCAGCGGCTGCCGGGTCGGCCGGGGCGGCGGGCGGCGGCGCGGACTGCGGTACCGGTGACTGTTCCTCGGCCGGTGCGGCGACGGGTGCGGGCGGTGCCGCGGCCTCCGGAACCGGGCCCGTGACCTGCGGTACCGGTGACTGTTCCTCGGCCGGTGCGGCGACGGGTGCGGGCGGTGCCGCGACCTGCGGAACCGGGCCCGCCACCTGCGGTGCCGGGCTCGCGCCGGGTGTTGCGTGCGGTGCGGTGCCGGGTTGTGCGCCTTTGCCCTGCAATTGCTGCTGGTAGGTGTCGTTGTAGGTCTTCCAGACGGTGGTGACGATATCGGCCACCTGGTTCAGGATCAGGGAGCCGTTCTGGAAGTCGGTGCGCAGCCCCTCGGGGACCGGGTAGGCATCGGTGAGCGGCAGACCGAGCGCACCGGCGTCGGCGCCGAGTTCCAGAAAGCGATCCAGGACCTTGCCCACGACCTCGTGCACCTGACCGTCCGGTGCGGTGTAGACGTATCCGTTCACGAATTTCGCGTACTGCTGGCCCTGGGCCGCGGGCAACGGTTCGGAAGCGGCCTGGCCGAGTGGCCCGTCCGGACCGCCCTTGGCGACCCAGTACTTCGCGATCACATTGTCGTTCACCATGGTCAGCAGCTTGGCGGTGAGATCGGCCAGCGCGGCCAGATCCGAGCGGGAGGCCTGGCTGCGCGGGGTCGACGACCGGGTCGCCCCCGCTTCACCGGCGGCGATCGTGCGGATCCGGTCCATCTGCCCGTAGGCGGCATCGCCGGGGCAGCTGGTGTTGCCCACGTCGCGGTGCGCGAAGACCACCGGCAGATGCACTTCCTCACCCTGTGCGTACGGGGTGAACTCGGTGCCCTCTGAATACATGGTGGTCTGGCCCTTGGGATCGAGTCCGGCGATCCGGGCACGCCAGCCGATGAACTTGCCGGTGGCCTCGATCGAGGCGTCGGTGGGCCGTTCGACCTGGTAGTCGCCCATGATCGCGACACCGGAGGTGTTCTCGTTGAAACCACCCGCGTGCGCGCCCTGCACCGGCTTGTCCAGACCCCCGTAGCGGCCCTCGAAGATCTGCCCATACTTGTCGACCAGTGCGTTGTATCCCATATCGCACCAACCCAGCGTCTGCGAATGGTAGGCGTAGATGGCGCGGACGATCCCGGCCGATTCGGATTTGCTGTAATCGTTGCGGCCGGCCGTGTGGTGGACGGTGATTCCGCCCAGCCCGTCGTCGTAGGTGGGCTCCTGGCAGCGGATCGATTCGTCGGCGCCCCACTGGTTGCGGGTGATGACCCGGGGGCCGCCGCCGGGCAGTGCGGCGGCGATGTCCTGGAGTTGATCGTCGACCGCGCCGCGGCCGGGATCGATGAGGACGGCGGTGAGGTCGGGCGGCTGCTGCGGCCCGCCCGCCGCGGCGGGGGTCCGGCCGAGCGGATCACCCCCGTGCTGCTGCGGTTTCCGGGTTACGAGCACCTGCACCGAGGTGGTGTTGCCGACGTAGATGGGGTCGGTGCCGGTGGGCCCGCCGGCCGCCACGCCGGCGGCGCCGTCGATCGGGTTGGCCTCATACCACTGGCCCCAGCCGCCGTCGGGCTGTTTGGCCCGGATCATGACGGTGGTGTTCGCCAGGTCCGGAGCGGTCAGCGCGATCATGCTGAAAGGCTGTTCCCGGTTCAGTTCTTTGACCTGCGCGCCGACCGCGTCCATGAATTCCGGCGGAATGACGCCGGGTGTGAGCGCGGGCGTGTCCGCGGGTGGTGGCCCGCCTTCGGTCACGAAACCCGGGCCGGGCTGCCGCTCCGGCAGCCGGCGGCTCGGTTCGGTGGGTGTGGTCGTACCGTTCGGGGTGATGCCGGGTGCGCCGAGTGCCTGCAGATCGCCCAGGCGCAGGTCCGGCAGGTCGAGTCCGGTCAGTTCACCCAGCGGCAGCACGGTATCGGGGGCGCTGCGCAGCGCGAGTTCGGTGAGCTGGGGCGGTACCGCGGTCAGTTCGATCTGATCGGTCGATCTGCCCAGGTCGGTGACCATGGGCAGCAGGATCGGGCCCGCTACCGCTACTAGCGCGACAACCGGCAGTACACAGGAACGCTTCGGTTTGCGGTAGGGCACGAGCTTCTCCAATCAGGGTTGCAACCAGTGATCGGTGAGCAAGTCATGCTTGCGAACTTCAGTCCCACGGACCACACTAGCCACATTCGTCACAAATCTAAACCTGAGGTTGAGGCTTTCCTGTTCGCTCGAATGTAGCTCCCGGAGCGTGGCCGGTCGAAACGACATGCCGACGTCGTACCGAGTCGAAAGCGTCCGGGCTGACGATGGGAGTGCTCGTATGTCATATCGAAACAACATGACTCGGCCGAAAGTCTCAGGGCGTCTGGGTAACACGCTGGTAGTTGCGGTTTTGCCACAGTCGATGAGAGGTCGGCGGATTCGTCCAGGCCCATTACTAGCCTGCGGCGCGACGGCTCTGGCCATCGGCGGGGCGCTGCTGGTGCCCGGCGCCGGAGAGGTGTACCGGATGCTTGCCGAGGCAGGTCCGGGGCACGGGCGCGGACTGAGCCAGCACGGGGCACTGCAGAACGCCGACAACGGGCAGAACGTCGATCAGATCCTCGCCCACTACTATCCGGGCGCCGAGTTCGGCACCATCGGACCGGCCTCGGTATCGGTCCGGCTGCAAGAACAGGACGGTGCCGATCTCGTCGTCACCTCCGCCGCCGGTATGCGGCTCGCCGGACAGGAACTGCAGGCGGGTGAGGCCGTCCGGCTCACACCGTTGGCCGACGGCGGCGCACACGCGGTGGTCACCCAGGGCTGTGCCGGACCGGTCCTGTGGGAGAACCCGATCCAGGATCCGTGGGTCTATCCGATCGACCCCAACCCGAACCGCCCGGCGGCGGAACATCTGACGCTGTGCGGCGGCGGCGCCTATCGCGGGTCGCTGGGGGTGGCCGCCGAGAACGGGGAGACCCGAACCGTCAACCGGGTGGAAATCCAGGACTATCTGCTCGGGGTGGTCCCGGCCGAGATGCCGCCGGACTGGGCGCCCGCCGCCCTGGAAGCCCAAGCGGTCGCCGCCCGGTCCTACGCGCTCGCCGAAACCCGCTGGCCCTACGCGCAGACCTGCGATACCACCGACTGTCAGGTCTACAGCGGCACCGCTCAGGAGGACCCGCGCACCACCGCCGCGGTGGAGGCCACGACCGGCCGGGTACTGCTGCGCGACGGGCGGATCCTGCGCGCCGAGTACTCCGCCGCCCCGGACGGCGGATCGCCGGCCGATATCCAGACTTTCGAGGTCGGGCCTACACCCGCCGAACTCACGGTCACCACACCGATGCCGCTGCCACCTCCGGTGAACACGCTGCCGGAGGGCGCCGCTCCGGGAACCCCCGAGCCGTGGAACGAGACCTCGCCGGAAGGCTCGAAATCGGGTGCTCCGGTACCGCGTACCCCGGAAGGCTCGCTCCCGGTCTCCCCGGAGGGCACGCTCCCGGGCGTCGCACCGGGCGCGACCCCCTCGCCGATCGATACCGCCTACGCCGAAATGGGCGGTATGCAGGGCGCGCTCGGATTGCCCGTCACCCCGGAACTGTCCCTGCCCGAGGACGCCGGCAAGTATCGGCTGTACGAGAACGGCGTCATCGTCTACACCACCGACCTGGGCGCGCAGGTGGTCGACTTCGACACGCTGATGCAGCTGGTACCCGGTCTCACCGAGGGAGCCGGTAGTGCCGAAGCCGGCGGCGTGGCGCCCGCCGACAGCGAATCCGGCGGTTTCGGGCCGGGCGCGGCCGATTCCGAGGCGGCGACGATTCCCGGTCGGCTGCCTGCCGGCCGCGCCGTGCCGGACAGCACTCCGGAGTTCGACACCCGGCCCGCCGGGTCCGGCACGCTCGACGGCGACCGGCCCGCAGCCGTACCCGGGGCCCAGCGGATCCCGACGAGAATAGAGACCACCGAGGTGTTCTAGCCGCCGCCCGAGCCGGACGGCTTGACCTTTACGCTGCGTCAACTTGCAGGCTGGTGACACCGACGCGGAACGGAAGAGGTGAAGGTCGTGGGCGCGGGTTCCCGCAACGACGAATGGTCCATCCAGGATCTGGCGAAAGCGGCCGGTACCACCAGCCGCACCCTGCGCCACTACGGGCAGCTGGGGCTGTTGCCGCCCAGCCGGATCGGCGTGAACGGCTACCGCTACTACGACGAGCGCTCGCTGGTCCGGCTGCAGCGGATCCTGCTGCTACGTGAACTCGGCGTGGGCCTGCCGGTGATCGGCGAGATCCTCGCCGGGGAGCGTGACGCGATCACTGCGCTGCGTGCCCAGCTGGACCTGCTGCGGCAGGAACAGGACCGGATCGGCCGCCGGATCGTGTCGGTACACACCACATTGGACAAGTTGGAGAGAGGTGAACGACTCGTGGCGGCGGAAGTCTTCGAGGAATTCGATCACACGCAGTACAAGGAGGAGGTCGTCGAACGCTGGGGCAAGGACGCCTACGAGGGCGGCGACCGCTGGTGGCGTTCGCTGAGCGCCGCGGAGAAGCAGGCGTTCCAGCAGGCGCAGCTCGATATCGCCGCGGCCTTCGGGCGGGCGCGTAAAGCCGGGCGCGCCCCGGATAGCGCCGAGGTCCAGGAGATCACCGCGCGGCACTACGAATGGGTGACCGGCGGCCGGCAGGGCCGTCGTCCCGGCGCGCGGGAATTCACGGGTCTGGGTGAAATGTATGTCGCCGACGTACGTTTCGGGGCCAACTACGACGTGCACGCCGAAGGCACAGCGGAACTGATCCGGGACGCGATGCGTATCTACGCCGAGAACAATCTCGAATAGCGACGGCCCCCCGCCGCTTACCCGCACACGAATACGTGTGCGGGTAAGCGTGTTTCACATTTACGGGGAATCGGCGGACCGCCGGTCACCGGCGATGCGCGGGTACAGTGCCGGAAACCGTGACGAGGGGGAGGTCCCGTGAATTATCCGTATGGTCAGCCGCCGCCGCAGCCTTTTCCGTCGGCGCCGTATTCGCCGCCACCCGCCTACCCGGCCCCGCCCGGCCATCAGATGGGGTACGCGCCGGGACCGCAGTTCGCCGGCACCTACGGATACCAGGCGCCCCCGAGTGGGGGGACCGGCATCACCGCCGGGATTCTCGCGCTGCTGGGCGGAGTCGCCGGCGCGTTGTCCGCCTTCGGGATGTTCGTGCTGGCCTCGGCCACCTCCGAGAGTTCGCTCACCAGCGGCGCCGTCCTGGCCACCGGCGCCCGCCGTCGCAGCAGTTCGAGTTCGAGTTCCGGCGGTACCGATATCGATTTCGATTTCGACCTCGCGGGAACCGGTGTGGTGCTCGGCATCGCCTACAGCGCCCTGGCTCTGCTGCTCCTGATCGGCGGCATCCTGCTGCTGCGTCGCAGCAATTCCGGACGAGTGATGGTCATCCTCGGCTGCGTGCTCGCCATCGTGCTCACCGTCGTCGTGGTCGGTGTGGTCACCGTCGGTGTCGGGATCAGCGTTCTCAGCGCTCCGCTCTTCGCGGTGCTCACCCTCGTGCTGGCCGCCATCGCCCCCACCAAGCGGTGGATCGAGGCCGCCCGCGTACCCGTTCCGGTCGGTGCCTACGGGGTCGCCCCGCACGGTTACCGCTGATGGCGCCGGTGAACGGCGGTTTTCCCGCGCCGGGGCCGGTTCGCACCGGCCCCGGCGCGGGCTTTTCGCCGGCGGACGGCGCGAAAGCCGCTCACCTGGCAATACCCCTGACCTTCCGACTCCGACTGGCGCCGGGAAACGCTTCCGATACGCTGGGCTCCCGTGACCGCCGCATCGTCTCCGGGTAACTCAGATAACACCGCACAGTTCGACCTGATCGTCGTCGGCTCCGGCTTCTTCGGGCTGACCGTCGCCGAGCGCAGCGCGAACTTACTGGGCAAGAGAGTCCTCGTGCTGGATCGCCGCCCGCATATCGGCGGTAATGCCTATTCGGAACCCGAACCGGAAACCGGTATCGAGATCCACAAATATGGCGCGCATCTGTTCCATACCTCGAACAAACGGGTCTGGGACTATGTCACGCAGTTCACCGAGTTCACCGGCTATCAGCACCGCGTTTTCGCCCTGCACAAAGGTCAGGCGTACCAGTTCCCCATGGGGCTGGGCCTGGTGTCGCAATTCTTCGGCCGGTATTTCACCCCGGAGGAGGCGCGTGCGCTCATTGCCGAGCAGGCCGCCGAGATCGAAACCTCCGACGCGCAGAACCTCGAGGAAAAGGCCATCTCGCTGATCGGCCGTCCGCTGTACGAGGCGTTCGTCCGCGACTACACCGCCAAACAGTGGCAGACCGACCCCAAGGAGCTGCCCGCGGGCAATATCACCCGGCTCCCGGTCCGCTACACCTTCGACAACCGCTACTTCAACGACACTTACGAGGGCCTGCCCAAGGAGGGGTACACGAAGTGGTTGGAGAACATGGCCGCGAGTGACCTGATCGAGGTCCGGGTGGACACCGACTGGTTCGACGTCCGCGACGAACTGCGCGCGCAGAACCCGCACGCCCCGGTCGTGTACACCGGCCCGCTGGACCGCTACTTCGACTACGCCGAGGGTGAGCTGGGCTGGCGCACCATCGACTTCGAAACCGAGGTGCTGGCCACCGGCGACTTCCAGGGCACGTCGGTGATGAACTACAACGACGCGGATGCGCCCTACACCCGGATCATCGAGCCGCGGCATTTCCATCCGGAACGGGATTACCCGACGGACAAGACGGTGATCATGCGCGAATACTCGCGTTTCGCCAAGACCGGCGACGAACCGTACTATCCGATCAACACCCCCGAGGACCGGGCCAAACTGACCGCGTATCGCGAACTGGCCAAGAAGGAGACGGTCGACGCGTTGGTCCTGTTCGGCGGCCGCCTCGGTACCTACCAGTACCTGGACATGCATATGGCCATCGCGAGTGCGCTGAACATGTTCGACAATGTGCTGCGTCCGCACCTGGAGACGGGTGCGCCGCTGGCCGAGGAGAACAACGACGTATGACCTCTGCATCACTGGCGCACAGTGCGTCCGCGACCCGAGCGAAATCGCTGCTGCAACGGGTGATCCTGCCCCGCCCGGGCGAACCGCTCGATGTGCGCACCCTCTACCTGGAGGAATCGGCGACCAACGCGCGGCGCGCGCACGCCACCACCCGGACCTCGCTGTCGGTCGGCGCGGAGTCCGAGGTGTCGTTCTGCACCTACTTCAACGCGCTGCCGGCCAGCTACTGGCGGCGCTGGAGCATGCTCGACTCGGTGGTGCTGCGGCTGGAACTGGCCGGACACGGCCGCGTCGACCTGTACCGATCCAAGGCCGATGGGTCCCGTATCCACGTCCAGGGCCGTGAGTTCGCGGTGGCCTCCGGCGCGGAGACGGTGTCGGTCGAGATGGAGGCCGATTTCGGCCCGTTCGAGGACGGCGGCTGGCTCTGGTTCGACATCACCACCGACACCGCGGTCACCCTGGTGTCCGGAGGTTGGTACGCGCCGATCGAGGCGCCGGGAGAGGGCCGGATCGCGGTCGGTATGCCGACCTTCAACCGTCCCACCGACGCCGTGACGACGCTGAAAGCGCTCGGGGCCGATCCGCTGGTACTGGCGCAGATCGACGCGGTGATCATTCCCGACCAGGGCACCCGCAAGGTCGTCGACGAACCGGGATTCGACGAAGCCGCCGCGGTCCTCGGTGACCGGCTCGCCATTCACGATCAGCCGAATCTGGGCGGGTCGGGCGGGTACAGCCGGGTGATGTACGAGGCCCTGAAAACCACCAGCGCCGAATTCATCGTCTACATGGACGACGATATCGAGATCGAACCGGATTCGATTCTGCGCGCGCTGGCGTTCGCCCGCTTCGCGAAATCGCCGGTACTGGTGGGCGGCCAGATGCTCAACCTGCAGGAGCGCTCACATCTGCATGTGATGGGCGAGGTCGTCGACCGCAATATCTTCATGTGGTCGGCGGCGCCGAATGTCGAATACGACCACGATTTCGCGAAATACCCGCTGCGCGACCGCGATAATTCGAAACTGCTGCACCGGCGTATCGATGGGGATTTCAACGGCTGGTGGACCTGCGTCATCCCGCGGCAGGTGGCCGAACAACTCGGCCAGCCGCTGCCGCTGTTCCTGAAATGGGACGATGTCGAATACGGGTTGCGTGCTCGGGAGGCCGGATATCCGACGGTCACCCTGCCCGGCGCCGCGGTCTGGCATATGGCGTGGAGCGACAAGGACGACGCGATCGACTGGCAGGCGTATTTCCATCTACGCAATCGCCTGGTCGTCGCCGCCCTGTACCAGCCGGGCAACGGCCGGAACATGATCGCCCACACGGTCAAGGCGACCCTCAAACATCTGCTCTGCCTGGAGTACTCGACGGTCGCGATCCAGAATCTGGCGATCCGCGATTTCCTGGCCGGTCCGCAGCGTCTGTTCGAACTGTTGCCGAGCGCGCTCGGCGCGGTACACGAACTGCGCAAACAGTATCCGGACGCGGTGATCCTGCCCTCGTCCACCGAACTCCCGCTGGCCAGCGGGATCGGGGTCGGCGCGGTGGGCGAACCCGCCAATCCGATCGCCAAGATCCTCCGGCTCGGCAAGGGCCTGCTGCACAACCTGCGGCCGGCGCACGAGCAACACCACGACCGGCCCCAGCTGAACGTACCCACGCTGGACGCGCGCTGGTTCCTGCTCTCGCAGGTCGACGGGGTCACCGTCACCACCGCGGACGGGCGCGGCGTGGTGTACCGCAAGCGTGATCCCCGCCAGGCCTACGGCCTGCTCCGGGAAGCGCTGCGGTTGCGCAAGGAACTCGCCGCGCGACTGCCGGAGATGCGGGGGCGCTACCGCGCCGCGCACGCGGAACTCACCGGTACGGCCGCGTGGGAGAAGGTTTTCGGGATCGACAGCAGCGAGGAGAGCCAGCGGTGAACGCCATGAACCCGAGCCTGCGGGATTCGGGTACCGGCCGGGCACCGGCGGAAGTCAAGATCCTCGAAGCGGTCCAGGGTGCCATCGCGACCCCGCCGGTGATCTCGGCGGCACGCGGTATGTCGCATTTCGGGGAGCACGCGCTCGGCTGGGTCGGTATCGCCGCGGTGGGCGCACTGGTCGACAAACCCCGGCGTCGGCAGTGGGCCGGGGTGGCGGTAGGTGCCGTGGGGGCGCACGCGGCCTCCATCGTGATCAAGCGGATCGTCCGTCGGCCCCGCCCGCACGCACCATCGGTGCAGGTCAACGTGTCGACACCGAGCAAGCTGAGCTTCCCCTCCTCACACGCGACCTCGACAACCGCGGCGGCGGTGCTACTCGGAAAATTGACCGGGCTACCCTTGCCTGCGGTGCTCGTACCGCCGATGTTGCTGTCCAGAGTCGTGCTCGGGGTGCATTACCCCTCCGATGTGCTCGCCGGTTCCGCGCTCGGTGCCGCGTCCGCCGCCGCCCTGCTCGCCGCCGAAAAGAGACTCGACAGTGACCGCACAAGACGAAAAGGCGCTGCCCGCCATGAGTGAAGAGCCCACCGGCGCTGATCTGGCCGAAGCCGAAGTCAAAGGGCCTCCCAAAACGCTGGTCGGTGGCCTGGTCAAGGCAGCTCGTCCGCGCCAGTGGGTGAAGAACGTCCTCGTGCTGGCCGCGCCGATGGCGGCGGGTTCGGTGACCGATCTCGATGTGCTCGCCAATGTGGCCATCGCCTTCGTCGTCTTCTGCATGGCCGCGTCCGGTGTGTACCTCACCAACGACGCGATGGATGTCGAGGCCGACCGGGCCCACCCCACCAAGCGGTTCCGTCCGATCGCCGCCGGCGTGGTCCCGGTGAATCTCGCCTTCGCGCTGTCGGCGGTGCTGCTGCTCGGTTCGCTGGCGCTGTCGTTCCTGGCGTCCTGGCAGCTGGCCGTCACCATGGCCGTGTACATCGGGGTGCAGCTGGCCTACTGCTTCGGTCTCAAACACCAGGCGGTCCTGGACATCTGCATCGTGTCCTCGGGCTTCCTGTTGCGTGCGATCGCCGGCGGTGTGGCGGCGGGGATCCCGCTGTCCCAGTGGTTCCTGCTCATCATGGCGTTCGGCTCGCTGTTCATGGCAGCCGGTAAGCGCTACGCCGAGCTACAACTGGCGCTGTCCACCGGCGCGAAGATCCGTAAATCGCTGGAGTACTACACCCCGACCTACCTACGGTTCATCTGGAGCCTGGCCGCGACCGCGGTGGTGGTCTTCTACGGTCTGTGGGCCTTCGAACAGGGTGCGGCCAAGGACACCGAATGGTTCGCCCTCTCGATGATCCCGTTCACCATCGCGATCCTGCGCTACGCCGTGGACGTCGACGGTGGTGAGGCCGGTGAACCCGAGGAGATCGCGTTCGGCGATCGTGTCCTGCAGTTGCTCGCCATCGCCTGGATCGGAGCGGTAGGTGTCGCTGTCTATCTCTTCTGACGAGATTGCGGTAGCCGAAACAGAACAGCCCGACGAGCGTGCCGCCACCGAGCGGCGGCGTTCGCCGGGTGGTTCGATCTCACGCGCGGTGTTCGCGGGCGGCATCCTGGTGACCGTCGCCCTGTTCGCCTTCGGCGGCTGGGAACGGCGCTGGATCGCCGACGACGGGCTCATCGTGTTGCGTACCGTGCGCAACCTGCTGGCCGGCAACGGCCCGGTCTTCAACGCGGGCGAGCGGGTGGAGACCAACACCAGTACGGCATGGACCTATGTCGTCTGGTTCTTCAGCTGGCTCACCCAGGGGCGGCTGGAATACGTGGTGCTCGGTGTCGCGCTGACACTGTCGCTGCTGGCGGTGCTGTTCGCGATGCTCGGCACCGGCAAACTCTGGGGTCCGGCTTCCTCGACGCTGCTGCTGCCCGCCGGCGCGCTGGCCTATATCTCCGTGCCGCCCGCTCGCGACTATGTGACCTCCGGCCTGGAGAACTGCCTGGTCATCTGCTGGATCGCGCTGCTGTGGCTGCTGCTGGTGCGGTGGAGCAAGGCCGAACGGCCGACCGTGCCCGGACTGCTGGGCCTGGCCTTCCTGGCCGGTCTGGCACCGTTGATCCGGCCCGAGATGACCGTGGTGGGCGGCCTTGCCCTGCTGCTGATCTTCTTCGCGCCCATGCCGCGATCGCGGCTGCGTCCGTGGCTGCTGCGGGGGCTGGTGGTGGCCGTCGCCGGCGCGGTGCCACTGCTCTACCAGATCTGGCGGATGGGCTACTACGGCCTGCCCTACCCCAACACCGCGGTCGCCAAGGACGCGGGCGGAGCGAAATGGGGTCAGGGCTTCACCTACCTGTGGGATCTGGCCGGTCCCTACTACCTCTACGTACCGCTGATCGTCCTGCTGGTCGCCGGCCTGGTGGCCGCGCGGGCGCATTACGTGCGCCCCGATACCGGTACCGCGGTGGACCCCGCCGCCGGGCGGCTGCGGCAGTTCCGGGAGCGGTTGCGTTCACCGTCGGCGGTGGTGGGCCTGGTGCTCGGCGCCGCGATGCTGCTCACGATCTACGCGCTGCGCGTCGGCGGCGACTTCATGCACGGGCGGATGCTATTGCCGCAGCTGTTCCTGTTCCTGCTGCCGGTCGCGGTGCTGCCGGTGCGGTTGCCCGAGGGCGGGCTGCGGTCGTTGACCCGCCGCGAGGCCCCCACTTTCGCGGTCTTGGTCGTCGCGCTGGTGGGCACGGTGGCGTGGGCGCTGCTGGCGTCGGGCACCACCGCCATCAAGACCGGTACCCACATCAATAAGTCCGGGATCGTGGACGAGCGGATCTACTACGTCCTCAATACCGGTCACGACCACCCGATCCGCGCCGAGGACTACCTCGACTACGCCCGGATGCGGCCCATGGTGGAAGCGATCGAGAACAACCCGGACGGCGGTCTGCTGCTCAATTCGCCGTCGTTCATGATGTGGTACATCGCGCCGCCGCCGCTGCCCATCCCGCCGGGCGGGGCCGGCCATACGGTCTACTTCCTCAACCTCGGTATGACCAGCATGAATGTCCCCCTGGACGTCCGGGTCATCGATCCGATGGGTCTGGCCTTCCCGCTGGCCGCGCACACCGATCGGCTCACCGACGGGCGGATCGGGCACGACAAGAGCCTGTACGCGGACTGGGTGATCGTGGAGACCGGCATGGTCGACATCAAGCCCTGGCTGCCCTGGTACATGGACGAGGACTGGGTCAAGCAGGCCCGGGTGGCGATGTCGTGTCCGGACACCTACGCGCTGGAGCTCTCCTACAAGGGCCCGCTGACGTTCGAACGGTTCAAGCACAATCTGTTGCACGCTTTCGATTTCGCGTCGTACCGCATAGACCGGGTACCGAAATATGAGATTCAGCGCTGTGGTCTTGTCGATCCGATACCACCGGTGCGCTGAACTGCGGTTTCCTCGACAGTAGTTCGGCTGTTCGCCGCGTCTTCGCATTCCTGGTGGTCGGTCGGACTGCGGTCGGGTTAGAGTGCTGGCGTCCGGCCCCGGCTCGTCCGGGCCGGGGACCGGTAGTCGTACTGCGCGGCCGTGGGTCGCACGACGGAGGGCGGGAAACATGCGAGGGGTTATCGGCCGCGATGGCCGGAGCGCGCGTCCGGGGCGACGGCTGGGCGGTCGGCTGAAGCGCACGGTGCTGTTGTCGCTGGCCGCCCTGCTCCCGGTCGGTGCCTCGGTGGCCGGGCCCGCTGCTCCGGCATCGGCGCAGTTCGATCCGAGCGGTATCGATTTCTGGGTCGATTCGGAGATGGGGCCGATCAAATCGCGCGTGTTCCGCGCCGCCGACGGCAATACCGGCCGGGTCGTGTACGCACTTGACGGAATGCGTGCCCGTGACGATCTCAGCGGCTGGGAGATCGATACCGATGTCGCCCGGGAACTGACCAAGTGGAATATCAACGTGGTCATGCCGGTGGGCGGCCGGTCGAGCTTCTACGCGGACTGGAACGCCCCGAGCGATTTCTTCGGACTGGGCAGTTCGGGTAGTGCCGGCGGTGCGACCGGTTCGGCGGCCGATTCGGGCTCGGGCCTGGCCTCGGGTTCGGCGGCCGGCGTCGGGCGGACCACCACCTACAAATGGGAAACCTTCCTGACCCGTGACCTGCGCTGGGCGCTGCGCGACCGGCTCGGCTTCAACCCGAACGGCAACGGCGTGTTCGGCCTGTCCATGGGCGGCAGCGCCGCGCTGACCCTGGCGGCCTACCATCCCGATCAATTCCGCTACGCGGGCTCCTATTCGGGATATCTGAACGTCTCGGCGCCCGGTATGCGGGAGGCGCTGCGCGTGGCCATGCTCGACGCCGGCGGGTTCAATATCGACGCCATGGCACCGCCGTGGAGCCCGCAGTGGCTGCGGATGGATCCGTTCGTGTTCGCGCCGCAGCTGCGCGCGCACAACACCCGGCTGTGGATTTCGGCCGGTAGCGGCCTGCCGGCCGCCACCGACGGTCTGGGCTTCGACACGATCAACGCTATGGGTCTGGAGGCGTTGGCGCTGGCCAATACGCGGGCGTTCCAGGTGCGGATGATGTCGCTGGGGGCCACCAACGCGACCTACGATTTCCCGGCCGTCGGCGTGCACAACTGGCAGTACTGGGCGACCGAGGTCTACCGGATGATCCCGGATCTGTCGGCGAGTATCGGCTGACCGGCCGCGGACGGCGCCGTCCGGCCGGCGACTTTGCGCAATGGTTGCCAAGGGGTGTGGTCGGCCGGTTCGGCACCGGAGCTGCGCGCCATCTCGCGAATGATTGTGACCTACGCCACTATTTGGCAACATGGAGGCGGGTATAGCCGCTTCACGCACCAGGAACAGGTATCCAGATAACGGCTTCCGTCTCCCGATGGTCGCCGTGATCTATGTATCCGAGATGGGGCCGGTAATGTAGCCAGTTACTTGCTGCCCGGCTGTCCAGGCGAAAGGTCTAGTCGAATGCAAAGTGCGCGCAGACCCGGATCGGTGCGTACCCGGCGGTGGGTACAGCGATGGGTGATGGGGGTGGCGGTGGCGCTGCTGGCCCCCCTCGCGGTGGCTCTCTCCGATGTGGCTCCCCGGGTCGAGGCGGCTCCCAATCCGGCCGGCTTCGATTTCTGGGTCGATTCCCCGGAAATGGGCCCGATCAGGTCGCGGGTATTCCGCGCCAAGGACGGCAACACCAACCGGGTGGTCTATGCCCTCGACGGTATGCGGGCTCCCGAAACGCACAGCGGCTGGGAGAACGACACCAACGTCGCCAACGCGCTGACCGACTGGAATATCAATGTCGTCATGCCGATCGGCGGTATGTCCAGCTTCTACGCGGACTGGAACGCGCCCAGCTCCTTCCTCGGGATGGAACCGACCGGTTCGTCCTCCGGTTCCGGGGCCCTGAACGTCCTTTCCGGAGGCCCGGGCAAGAGTTACCGCTACGCCTGGGAGACCTTCATCAACCAGCATCTGCGTTGGGCTCTGCGTGACCGGCTCGGCTTCAATCCGAACCGCAACGGCGTATTCGGTCTGTCGATGGGCGGCAGCGGCGCCCTCGCCCTGGCCGCCTACCACCCCGACCAGTTCAGCTTCGCCGGGTCCTATTCCGGATATCTGAACGTCTCCGCGCCCGGTATGCGCGAGGCCCTCCGGGCCGCCATGATCGACGCCGGTGGTTACAACGTGGACTCCATGGCGCCGCCGTGGGGCCCGCAGTGGCTGCGGATGGACCCGTTCGTCTTCGCGCCGCTGCTGCGCGACCACAACACCCGGCTGTGGATCTCCGCCGGCAGCGCGCTGCCCGGGCCCGGCGACGGATTCGACGGCAACACGATCAACGGTATGGGCCTCGAGGCGCTCGCGTTGGCCAACACCCGCTCGTTCCAGCTGCGGATGATGTCGCTCGGCGCGAACAATGTCACCTACTCGTTCCCGGATACCGGTATTCACTCCTGGACCTACTGGGAGGCCGAGGTGTATCGGATGCTTCCGGATTTGTCGGCGAATATCGGATAACGGCAGTTCGGGGTCCCGTCCGCGGGGCCCCGAACTGCAGCGCAGTGTGCCCGCCCGGAAGGAATCGTTCGGGGCGGGCACACTGCTGTCGATAGGAATTCGTCCTCGGTTCGTATTCCGTTACACAAGCCAGGTCGGAGCGCGATTTCGATAACAGTTGAATATCCCGGCCCGCCGAGACATCAACGCTCCGGCAAGGTATCGTCACGGGGCGATCACAGCGGTTCTCGCGGCGGATTTCGGCCCCTCGATCAGCACGGCCTTGCCCGGCTCGGCGCGGTCGAATAAAGTCCAGCGAGCACATCTGTGACCAGATCGTTGTAGCGCTGTCGGCCCAGTGATAGGTCGGGACCGGCCGCCGGCGCCGCCGAGGAGAAACGGGGTGTTGTCCGCGCAGCGGTAGCGACAACGCCACAACAGCAGAAAGAGAGCAGAATTCATGCGTTTCGGCAGGGCAGCCGGCCCGAAGAGAAGTACCGGGCGGTCGCGGGCACCCCGCGGTTGGCGTAACCGGATTCTGGCTATCGGTGCGGCAGTACTCGCGCTACCGGTCGCGGCAGGTGTCGCGGCCCCGACCGCACTGGCTTCGCCCGCGGCACCGGTCAAACGCGGCGCCTTCGAAGAGCTGCTGGTTCCCTCCAGCATGGGTCCGATCAAGGTTCAGGTCCAGTGGGCGGCGCGCGGCGGCAACGCCGGGCTCTACCTGCTCGACGGCCTGCGCGCCCGCGACGACCGCAACGCCTGGTCGTTCGAGACCAATGCGCTGGAGCAGTTCGGCAACGACAACATCTCGCTGATCATGCCGGTCGGTGGGCAGTCGAGCTTCTACGCCGACTGGTACTCGCCCAGCAACACCAACGGGCAGAAGTTCACCTACAAGTGGGAAACCTTCCTGACCCAGGAACTCCCCGCCTTCCTCGAGGGTCACGGTGTCTCGCGTACCAACAACGCGATCGCGGGCCTGTCCATGGGTGGTAGCGCCGCCCTGGCCCTGGCCGCCTACCACCGCGACCAGTTCCGCTCGGCCGCCTCCTACTCCGGCTACCTGAACATCTCGGCGCCGGGTATGCGTGAAGCCATCCGTATCGCCATGCTGGACGCGGGCCGCTTCAATGTCGACTCGATGGCCGCGCCGTGGAGCCCGCAGTGGCTGCGGATGGACCCGTTCGTGTTCGCCCCGCAGCTGCGCGGCCTGCCCCTGTACATCTCGGCGGCCAGCGGCCTGCCCGGCCCGCACGACAAGCCGGCCGGTGCGGTCGGTGCGTTCAACACCGGTAACGCCATGGCGCTGGAAGCGCTGTCGCTGGTGAACACCCGCGCCTTCCAGGCGCGGCTGAAGACGCTGGGCATCAACGCCTACTTCGACTTCCCGAGCGTGGGCACCCACTCCTGGAAGTACTGGGAGAGCCAGCTCTTCGCCTCGCGCAAGATGTTCCTGGATTCCACCAACGGCTGGTGAGCGAAGGTACGCATGTATCGATGCAGCATGGGTGAGGGCTCTACGTGGTTACGCTCCGCTACCGCCTCCGGGCCCGACTCGCCCATGCTGATCGGTTGCCGCTGAACCGATAGTTCTCTCCAAGGGCGCCACCTGCTTCGTATCGAAGCAGGTGGCGCCGTTGTCGTAGGCCCACACGGCGGTTGCGAACTGGTTTGCTGCCCGCGCGTCCTACCGGGTATCCGCATGCCACGGCGGTACAAACAGTGGGTGGCAGGGATGACACGCGCATACGGGGGAACGACCGGCCGGTCCCGCGGACGCGCCCGGCGACAGCTGACGGCCTGGGCCGCCGCCCTGGTGTTTCCCTTCGCCGTGGCACAGGCCCCCGTCTCCGCTCAGCCGACCGCCGCCGCCGCGTCTCCGGCCACGATCCGGAATGTGGTCTGGCACACCGACCGCGATGTGGCGGTCTGGGTCGACTCTCCCGCCATGGGGGCCCCCATCCAGGTGCGGCTGCTGCTCGCCCGGGACTGGAATACCCAGCCGGACGCGAAGTTCCCGGTGCTGTACATGCTCGACGGCCTGCGTGCCACCGACGACGAGAACGGCTGGATAAAGGACGCCGGGGCGGTGGATTTCTACGCCGACAAGAACACGACCGTGGTGCTGCCGGTCGGCGGGCGATCGAGTTTCTACTCCGACTGGCTGCAACCGGACAACGGCAAGAACTACAAATGGGAGACCTTTCTCACCAAGGAGCTCCCCCCGCTGCTGGAGAGTCAGTGGCGCGCCACCTCGACCAGGGGAATCGCCGGACTGTCCATGGGCGGAACGGCCGCAATGTTCCTGGCCGCGCGCAATCCCGAGTTCGTGAAATACGCCGCATCCTATTCGGGCTTTCTCACCACCACCAGCCTCGGTATGCCGCAGGCTATTCGACTGGCAATGGCGGACGCCGGGGGCTTCGACTCCGGTGCCATGTGGGGACCGCCCGGCAGTCCACAGTGGGAAGAACACGATCCGCTGTTGCTCGCCGATCGGCTGAAAGGTAAATCGCTCTACATCTCCAGCGGGACCGGTGTCTCCGGCAAACACGACGAGGGCAGCGAAATTCCGGGCGTGAGCACGAATATGTTCGGGATGGGCCTGGAGACACTGGCCCTGCTGACCTCACAGAACTTCGTGGACAAACTCGGCGAACTGAGAATCCCCGCGACCGTGAAGTACCGGGCCGCGGGCACCCACACGTGGCCGTACTGGGATTTCGAAATGCGGCAGTCGTGGTCACAGGCCGCCGGTGCGCTCGGGGTACCCGCCGCGAAACCCGAATGCGCGGTCGCGGGCGCCGTCGGCGCGGTCGTCGGTGGCAATGACTGGCTCGGCGACTGCCTCACCGGCGAATACCAGGTGCCCGGCGGGCTGGCCCAGGATTTCCGCCACGGCCGCGTCTTCTACTCCCCGGCCGGCGGCGCGTATCCGGTGGCCGGCCGGATCGGCGGGGGCTACCAGGCGGCAGCCGGACCCAGCGGCGTGCTCGGTCTGCCGACCGGTGCCGAACAGCCACTACCGGACGGCCGCGGCCGCTTCCAGCAGTTCCGGCACGGCTCGCTCTACTGGACTCCGGAAACCGGCGCGCAGGTGGTGCGGGGAGCGATCCTCGAGGAATGGGGCAGGCAGGGTTTCGAGGGCGGTCCCGCACGCTACCCCGTCGGCCCCGAAGTGAGAACGCCGAACCGTGACGGCTCGGTCCAGCCCTTCGAAGGCGGCCCCTTCTACTTCAGTCCCGCCACCGGCGCACATCGCGTCGAAGGCACGATCCTGGCCAAATACGCCGAGCTGGGTTTCGAGAACAGCAGGCTCGGCTTCCCGGCCGCCGCCCAGGTCCCGCTGAAAGACCTCGGTCAGTTCACCCGCTTCGAGGGCGGCAGCATCTACTGGAGCCCCCTCTCCGGCGCATGGGCGGTCCGCGACGGCCCCCTCATGGACGCCTGGCGTGACGCGGGTTACGAGAACGGCCGGCTCGGCTTCCCCATCAGCGATGAATTCCCGATCCCGGGTGGAGTCCAGCAGAACTTCCAGCGCGGTTTCATCACCATCAAGGACAACCACCCCGAAGTCCACGGTTGACCCGCACGCAAGTGAGCCGCATCACCGCGTGAACGCGGTGCGGCACAGCGCCTGCAGCGGTCTCCTCCCCGCGCGGGCCCCATGCGACCCCGGACCCCGGACCCCGGACGCAACCCGTATGTGTCGAGTTTTGCGAGAAACCTCAAGGGTTGAGGCCCGTCTCGCCGTTTCGGCCTCGAAGCGCATGCGCCGCAGGCGCGAGTCTCGAGGCCGAAACGGCGAGACCAAGGGGGCCTCAACCCCGCGGCGCCGGAGGCGACGCCAAAAAACACAGCACCTCCGCGAGCAGGTCCACGCTTCGGCCTTTGCGAGCAGGTCCACGCCGTGGTCTTCGTGAGTGATCCGACTCTTGGCTTTCGCTGGTGAGTCGGCCCCCGCCCTCGCAGGTGAACCCCTCCCACCCGGGCGACCTATCCACCTCCCACCCCACCCAGGACTTCACACCATCCCCGATCCACCCCGCTCACCGCACGATCCGCCCGCCCGAAGCAAGTCGTCGGACCCCCGTCCCCCGGGCAGTCCAGCGGCGATTCCGGGTCTAGTACTACCCTCGGTGGTCGCGGCCCGGGCCAACCCGCCGGGCCGGGACGCACACCCGACCGTCAACCCAGTGGTTCGGCGGCCCCCGACTCGAGCGGCCGTGAACCCGCGCGCATCCGTGCGCCGGAACACAGGATGGAATGTATGTATCGGACCCGAGGCACACTGCTCGGAGTGGTGGCGGCGGTGGCGGCCGCCGGATTGCTCGCCGGCTGCGGCAACGACGACTCGACCGCGACCGGCACCCCGACGCTGTCGACTTCGGCCGGCACGACGTCCGCGAGTGCGGCTCCCGCGCCCTCGAGCGAGAGCCCGGCACCGGCGCCCGCGCCGGAGGGCGAAGCGCCCGCGCCCGAACAGCCGGCCGAGCCCGAGGCGCCGCCGGCCGAGGAGCCGGAGCGTCCTGCCCCGGTCCCGCCGCAGGAAACCGATACCGGGCACCTCGGCGCGAAGGAGCAGACCTTCGTCGACGAACTGACGAAGCAGGGTGTCACGCCGTCGTCCCCGGATATCGCGCTGAGCATCGGCAACTACGTCTGCCAGGGCGTGGCCGCCGGGACCTCCGATGCCGATATGGCGACGTTCGTGAACGCGATGGCCGGTTCTGATCCGTCGTTCGATCCCGCGAAGATGCCGGTGGAGCAGGCCGGGCAGATCTACATCAGCACCGCCAAAGCGCACTACTGCCAGTGATGGCCGATGAGTAGAGGACGTACCGGGTCCCGTCGGTCGCGGCCGAAGGGTTGTCTGACATTGCTCGCGGTGGGAGTCGTCGGGCTCGTCATCGTGATCCTGCTCTGGTATCTGCTGGCCGGCTGCCTGCGGGAACCCGGGCCGGGCCCGGGTCCCGAACCGGGGCCGGAGAAGCCGACCAGTCAGCCCGCGAGCTGCCCGGATGTGCAGATGATCTCGGTGCCGGGTACCTGGGAGTCCAGCAGCATCGACGACCCGTACAACCCGACGGCCAACCCGGCCTCGCTCATGCTCAATGTGAGCAATCCGGTCCGGGCGCAGTTCCCGGAGGGCCGGGTCGACGTCTACACCGTCCCCTACATCGCGCAGTTCTCCAATCCGGTGGCGATTCCGCCGGACGGTCAGGCCTCATACAACGCCAGCCGCACCGAGGGCAGTCGGCGGACCTTCGATTTCCTGACCCAGCGCCATGAGGAGTGCCCACTCACCACCTATGTGCTGGCCGGGTTCTCGCAGGGCGCGGTGATCGTCGGTGATATCGCCGAACAGATCGGCAAGGGCAACGGTCCGGTACCCGCGGACCGGGTGCTCGGGGTCACCTTGATCGCCGACGGGCGGCGGTCCGGCGAGACCGGTGACGGGCAGCCGATCCAGGTCGGCACGCCGCCGCCCGGGGTCGGCGCGGAGGTGGCGCTGGCCGGGTTGACGGTCCCCGGGATCACCATGACCGGTGTCCGTAAGGAGGGTTTCGGCGAGTTGGCCGACCGGGTGTACACGATCTGCGCGCCCGGCGACCTGATCTGCGACGCGCCCCGCAATGCGCTGAGTCCGGCCAATATTCTCGGCAGTATCGGCACGCTCACGCAGGCCGTGGGCAATCCGGTACACAGCCTCTACCACAATTTCGTTGTCGATCCGAACGGCACGACCGCCACCCAGTGGGCGGCGGACTGGGCGGTCGGTCTGGTCGGCAGCGCGCCGTCTCCGCCGCACTCGTGATCCGCGGATTCGGCCCGGACGTCGCCGTGGCGGCCGTCTTGTGACAATTCACCGCAGTCAGCGTGTTCCTCGCTGCCTGGCAGGCTGTAAAGTGCGCTGGTGATCGCGCCATCCCGGGCCCTGCGCCGGCACGGGATGCGCAGACTTCCGATATCCAGGAGCATGAGTTCATGACAGAAGCCGCCGCACCGGTGGATGAGTTGAGCGCGCTGGGCACTCGGCTGCGTAAGTTCCGCTTCGCGGCCGCGGGTGAGGGAAACAAGCAGGAGGGCGGCGCCCGCAAGTTCATCCAGACGGCGCAGCAGGCCGAGGAGTACGGCTACGACACCTTCGTGGTGCCGGATCATCTCGGTGACCAGATCGGCCCGATCGCGGCCCTGGGTGCGCTCACCCAGGCCACCGATCGGATCCGCCTCGGTACTTCCGTGCTGGCCAACGGTTTTCGGCACCCCGTGGTGCTGGCCAAGGATCTGGCCACCATCGATGTGCTGTCGAAGGGCCGGCTCGAGGTGGGGATCGGGGCCGGCTGGAAGGCCGACGAGTTCGCGGCCGCCGGGCTGGACTACGACCGGCCCGGGGTGCGACTGGCCAAACTCGACGAAACACTGACCATTCTCGACACGCTGCTGCGCGGACAGGTTTGCACTTTCGAGGGCAAGTACTACCAGGTGCAGGGTGTCAAGGGGACCCCACGGCCGCGGCAGGGCCCGCGGCCGCCGCTGTGTACCGGCGGTGGCGGTCCCCGGATGCTGAGACTCGCCGCGAAGCACGCCGACATCATCTCGATCGTTCCGGTCACCACGTCGAACGGTAAAGGTCTGCTCTCGGGGATCACCTTGGAGAAGACCATCGAGAAGGTGAACCTGATCAAGGAGGCCGCCGGCGACCGGTTCGAGCAGATCGAGCTGAACTGGGCGATCACGGCCATCGTCATCACCGACGACCGGGAGAAGACCGCCGAAATGGCGCTCTCGGCCATCGAGCGCGGGTTGCATCCCGACCTGGAAGTCGACGTGAAACTTTCGGTCGAGGAGATCCTGAGCTCGCCGTATGTGGCGATCGGCACGTTCGAGGAGATCGCCGACCAGATGCGCCGTGTGCGGCAGCTCACCGGTATGTCCTATGTGGGGATATTCCCCACCCAGATGGACGCATTCGCGCCGGTGATTCCCTTGCTCCGGGAGGAGTGAGAAGCTCGTCTCTGTAACATGTCTCTGGTTTGAGAACATCTAGCCGATAGCGGTCACCGCGCAGACCGCACCCAGAACCCGCAGGGTCGGTTCTCGAATGGAGAGCGCCCGTGGCGAAAGCGAGTCGGGGCCACACAGTAAATAACGGCAATCGTGCCGTTGCCGCGTGCGCCTCGGAGGAGAAGGAATGGACGAGACTTTCGACGACTACCTGGACGAGAACGGGAACATCACCATTCCCGATGATCGCACCCTGGTCGACCACGTCGAGAAGCACACCCGTAACGACGCGAACACCTTGGCGTACCGCTACATCGATTACTCGCGCGAGCGCGATGGCGAGGTACACGAGCTGACGTGGCAACAGTTCGGGGTCCGGCTGCGCGCGGTGGCCGGTCGCCTGCAGCAGGTCACCAGTCCCGGTGACCGAGTGGCGGTCCTCGCGCCGCAGGGACTCGACTATGTGATCTCATTCTTTGCCGCCATCTACGCGGGCACGATCGCGGTGCCGCTTTTCGATCCGGACGAACCGGGCCATACCGACCGGCTGCACGCGGTACTGGGTGATTGCAAACCGTCGGCCATCCTCACCGCCAGTTCGGCGGCGTCCGGCGTGCGCCAGTTCTTCCGGGGGCTGCCCGCCGCGCAGCGGCCGCGCATCATCGCCGTGGACGCGATTCCGGACAGTGTCGGTGACAGCTGGTCGCGCCCGGATATCGCGGTGGACGATATCGCCTATCTGCAGTACACCTCGGGTTCCACCCGGACCCCCGCCGGTGTGGAGATCACCCACCGCGCCGTGGGCACCAACCTGCTGCAGATGGTCGACGCCATCAACCTCGACTGGAACTCCCGCGGTGTCACCTGGCTGCCGCTGTTCCACGATATGGGTCTGCTGACGGTGATCCTGCCGGCCGTGGGCGGCAAGTTCATCACCATCATGTCGCCGGCGTCGTTCGTGCGGCGGCCGTACCGGTGGATCAAGGAGCTGGCGGCTGCCTCCGACGGTGCGGGCACCTTCGCCGCCGCCCCGAACTTCGCCTTCGAGCACGCGGCCGTGCGCGGTCTGCCCAAGAACGGTGAATCGCTGGACCTGTCCAATGTGATCGGCCTGATCAACGGCAGTGAGCCGGTGACCACCTCGTCGATGAAGAAGTTCAACGACGCGTTCGCGCCCTACGGGCTGCCGAAGACGGCCATCAAACCGTGCTACGGCATGGCCGAGGCCACCCTGTTCGTCTCGGCGACCAAGGCCGAGGACGAGGCCAAGGTCACCTATGTGGACCGCACCGAGCTCAATGCCGGGCGCATGGTGCGGGTCGAGCAGGGCTCCGAGAACGCGATCGCACAGGTGAGCTGCGGCTATGTGGCGAAATCCCAGTGGGCGGTGATCGTCGATCCGGAATCGGTCGACGGTGACGCCCGGGAGCAGCCGGACGGCCATGTGGGCGAGATCTGGCTGCACGGCAACAATATGGGCATCGGGTACTGGGGCCGGGCGGCGGAGACCGCGGCGACCTTCCAGAACAAGATCGTCACCCCGCTGGCGGAGGGTAGCCACGCCGCGGGTACCACGCCCGACGCGTACTGGATGCGGACCGGCGATTACGGCGTGTACTTCGACAACGAGCTCTACATCACCGGCCGGGTCAAGGACCTGGTGATCGTCGACGGACGCAACCACTACCCGCAGGACCTCGAGTTCTCCGCGCAGGAGGCCAGCAGTGCGCTGCGGCCGGGCTTCGTCGCGGCGTTCTCGGTACCGGCCAACCAGTTGCCGGCCGAGGTGTTCGCGCAGGGCAGTCACTCGGGTCTGAAGTTCGACGCCGACGACGCCTCCGAGCAGCTGGTGGTCGTGGCCGAGCGCGGCCCGGGCGCCGGTAAGGCGGATCCGCTGCCGATCGCCGACGCGGTTCGAGCCTCGATCTCGCAGCGGCACGGTGTGACAGTGCGCGATCTGCTCCTGGTGCCGGCGGGTTCCATTCCGCGTACGTCCAGCGGCAAGATCGCCCGGCGTGCCTGTAAGGCCGCCTATGTCGAGGGCACCCTGCGGGGCGGTTACACCCAGCAGGCGTTCCCGGACGCGCCCGAGGAATAGCCCGACAACCGAGCCGGGTCGCGGCCTCGAGTGAGCGAAGCGCCCATCCACCACAGCGATGCGAGGCTGCTGCCGGGCACCGCGTAAAGACAGGTAGCTTGAGGACTGATGGCTGAGAACGAGGGCATGTCGCCGGAGACGACCGAGAACCTTTCCGCCGCGGAGGGCCGCGCCGCCGGGGCCGGCGACGCGCCCGCGGCCGGCGAATCCACCCCGGGCACCGAACTCTCGGTCGCCGAGCTGCGGGAATGGTTGCGGCGTTGGGTCGCCGAGGCTACCGGGCAGTCGGTCGACAAAATCACCGTGGACCGTCCGATGGAGGAGTTCGGACTCGCTTCCCGGGACGCGCTCGCGCTGGGTGGTGAGATCGAGGAACTCACCGGTGTGGTGTTGAACGCGACCGTGGTGTACCAGCACCCGACCATCGCCTCGCTGGCCGACGTCATCGTCAACGGCCCGCCGGAGCTCACCGCCGAGGCCACCGACGACCAGTTCTATACCGCCGGATACGCACCGGGAGATGCGCACGATATCGCCATCGTGGGCCTGTCGACCCGGCTGCCCGGCGCGGGCGACACCCCGGAGTCGACCTGGGAATTCCTGATCAACGGTGGGGACGCCATTCGCGATCTGCCCGAGGGCCGGTGGGCGGAGTTCCTGAGCGAACCGCAGTTGGCGCAGGCAGTGGCCGAGGGCAATACTCGCGGCGGGTATCTGGACCAGGACGTCGTCACCGGATTCGACGCCGAGTTCTTCGCCATGTCGCCGGTCGAGGTCGAGCGGATCGACCCGCAGCAGCGGCTCATCATGGAACTCACCTGGGAGGCGCTCGAGCACGCCCGGATCCCGGCCAGTGACCTGCGCGGTGAGTCGGTCGGTGTGTATATCGGTACCTCCACCACCGACTTCCAGCTGGTCGCCGCGATGAGCCTGGGTGAGACCGATCCGAACGTCCCCGCTTCGGCGGAGGGCTACAAGATCACCGGCAGTGCCAGCAGCATCATCGCCAACCGCGTGTCCTACTTCTACGATTTCCGCGGCCCTTCGGTCGCGGTGGATACCGCTTGCTCCTCGACCCTGGTCGCGGTGCACCAGGCCGTCCAGGCGCTGCGCGCCGGTGACGCCGACGTGGCGCTGGCCGGCGGGGTGAACATGCTGCTCATGCCGATGACCACGCTCGGTTTCGACAAGATCGGCGCGGTGGCGAAGGACGGTCGGATCAAGGCGTTCTCTTCCGACGCGGACGGGATGGTCCGCTCCGAGGGTGCCGGGCTGATTGTGCTCAAACGGCTCGCCGACGCCGAACGCGACAACGACAACATCCTCGCGGTGGTCAAGGGCTCCGCCGTGAACAGCGACGGCCGGTCCAACGGGCTGCTCGCGCCGAATCCCGACGCCCAGGCCGATGTACTGCGCCGCGCCTACCGTGATGCCGGTATCGTGCCCTCCACCGTCGACTACATCGAGGCCCACGGCACCGGCACCCTGGTCGGCGACCCCCTCGAGGCCCAGGCGCTGGGCCAGGTGGTCGGTGCCGGTCGCGCCGCCGACGCACCCGTGCTGCTGGGTTCGGCGAAAACCAATTTCGGCCATCTGGAATCCGGAGCGGGCGCGGCGAGCTTGGCGAAGGTGCTCCTGGCGTTCCAGCACGATGTGCTGCCCGCCACGATCAACTACGCGGGTCCGAACCCTTACATCCCGTTCGAGCAGGCCCGGTTGAAGGTCGTCGACGAGCCGACTCCGTTCCCGCGCTACAGCGGTACCGCCACGGTCGGTATCTCCGGTTTCGGTTTCGGCGGGACCAATGCGCACGTGGTGCTGCAGGAGTACGTGCCCGCCGTGCCGGTGGAGGTCTCCGAGCCCTTCGTACCGGACGCGGACAGCGACACGCTGGACGTGGTGAGCACCGATGTGGTCGCCGAGGCCGAGGCGGTAGCCGCCGACGCCGCTCCCGAGCCCGAGTGGTCGGCCGACCGTTCCGAGCCGCTGCCGGTGATCCTGGCCGTCTCCGCCTATCTGCCGTCGCGCCGCCGCCAGGCCGCTGCGGACCTGGCCGACTGGCTGGAAACCGAAGCGGGACAGCGGACTCCGCTCGTGGACGTGGCCCGGTCGCTGGCCCGGCGCAGCCACTGGCGTTCGCGCGGTGTGGTGCTGGCCTCCGATCACGCCGAGGCCGTGGCCGGACTGCGGGCGATCGCCGCCGGCAAACCGGGCCAGGGCGTTTTCACCGCCGATGCCCCGGCCGCGCAGGGACCCATGTGGGTGATGGCCGGGTTCGGCGCCCAGCACCGGAAGATGGGCAAACAGCTCTACCAGGAGAACGCGATCTTCCGGCGCACCGTCGACGAGGTCGACGAACTCGTGCAGGACGAGGCCGGGTACTCGGTGCGCGAGATGATCCTCGACGACGGCCAGGACTACGACGTGGGCACCTCCCAGGTCGGTATCTTCACCATCCAGCTCGGTCTGGCCGCGCTGCTGCGGGCGCACGGCGCGGAACCCGCGGCCGTGGTCGGGCACTCCATGGGCGAGGTGGCCGGTGCCTACATCTGCGGCGGCCTGTCGCTGGAGGACGCGGTGCGCGTCATCTGCGCGCGGTCGCGGTTGATGGGCGAGGGCGAGCAGATGCTTTCCGACGCCGATGTGCGCAATATGGCACTGGTCGAGATGAGTGCCGACGAGGTCGCCGCGCTGCTGCCGGAATTTCCCGATGTCGAGGTCGCGGTGTACGCCGCACCGACCAATACGGTGATCGGTGGTCCGGTCGACCAGGTCTCGGCGATTGTCGGCCGGGTGGAGGAAGCCGGTAAATTCGCCCGCGTCCTGCAGACCAAGGGCGCCGGGCACACCTCCCAGATGGACCCGCTGCTGGGCGAACTGGCCGCCGAACTGGCCGGTATCGAGCCCACGAAGCCGAAGGTCGGCTTGTACTCCACGGTCGACAAGGAGCAGTACTACGTGCCCGGCCACGACCCGGTGCACACCGAGGACTACTGGGTGAAGAACATGCGGCACAGCGTGTACTTCACCAACGCGGTACGACTCGCGGTCGATTCCGGCATCACCACGTTCCTGGAGCTGGCGCCGAACTCGGTGGCGCTGATGCAGGTGCTGGGCACCACCTTCGCCGCCGGGCTCCCCGACGCGCAGCTGATTCCGACGCTCAAGCGCAAGGAAGACGAATCGGCCGGTGTCATCGCCGCGCTGGCGCAGCTGTACGTGCACGGCCATGCGGTCGACCTGGGCTCACTGGTACCGGCCGGGCCGTACGCCGATATCCCGCGTACCGCGTTCGTCCGGAAACCGTACTGGCCCAAGATGAGTGGCTTCTCGGCCGGTGGGAACGCCCGGGTACCGGGTGCGTCGGTCGCGCTGCCGGACGGCCGGCACGTCTGGGAGGTCCGGGCCGCGTCGGTCGACGATCTGCCCACGCTGGTGCGTTCGGCCGCCACCCAGGTACTCGCGGATGTGAATCCGGGCGCGAGTATCGCGCACGCGCCGCTGCCCGCCACCGGCACACTCGTCACAACGCTGACCCCGCATCCGGGTGGCGCGTCCATCCAGGTGCACGCGCGCGACGGTGCGCAGTTCCGGCTGCTGTTCGACGCGGTGGTCACCTCCGGTGCCGCGCTGCCGGCGCCCGCCGAACCGGCCCCCGCCGCGCCCACGCACACCGAACCCGAGGCCGTCGAAACGGCCATCGACACCGCCGGTTCCGGTGACCGCTGGAATCCGGACAGCGGTCAGACGGTGGAGGAGCGGCTGGCGCTGATCGTCGCCGAATCCATGGGTTACGCGGTCGAGGATCTGCCGATGGAGATCCCGCTCATGGAACTCGGGCTGGACTCCCTGATGGCCATGCGGATCAAGAACCGGGTCGAATACGAGTTCGATATCCCGCAGTTGCAGGTCTCCGCGGTTCGCGACGCCAGCCTGCACGAGGTCGGCAAGGTGCTCCGCTACGCGATCGAGCACCGCGACGAGGTCCAGGCGATGGCCGACCAGCAGGCCAGTGGGGAATCGGGCGCGCTCAGCGTGGACGACGATTTCGTGAACGCCGCCAAGGCCGCCATGGAGGCCGGGGAGGACCCGGTCGCCGCGCTGAACCAGGGGACGGGCGCTTCGGAAACCCCGGCTGCTGCGCCGGCCCCTGCCGCGCCGAAGGCCGAACCGGCCGCGGGTGCCGCGCTCTTCGGCGGCGGGGCCGCGGGGTCGGACGAGGACAACGTTCCGCCACGTGACGCTGCCGAGCGCCTCACCTATGCGACCTGGGCAACCATCACCGGCGAATCGGCCGGGGGGATCTTCAATACCCTTCCGATCCTGGACGAGGACACCGCGGAGAAGCTCGCCGCCCGTCTCACCGAGCGGGTGGGCGCGGAGGTCACCGTCGACGATGTGCTCGATTCGGAGACCATCGAACAGCTCGCCGATGTGGTGCGCACCCTGCAGGACAGCGGTGCCGATGTCGACGGCTTCGTCCGTCCCATCCGGGCGCGGGGCGAGAACTCCGATGCAGTACCCGTGTTCGTCTTCCATCCCGCCGGCGGAAACACCCTGGTCTACGAGCCACTGCTGAAGCGGCTGCCCGAAGGCACGCCGATGTACGGGTTCGAGCGGGTCGACGGTGCGATCGAAGAACGGGCTCGAGAGTACGTACCCGAACTGCGCAAGCTCCAGGGCGACGGACCCTATGTCCTCTACGGCTGGTCGCTGGGCGCGGTCCTGGCGATGGCGGTCGCGCAGATCCTCCGTGCCGAGGGTGCCGATGTGCGCCTGGTGGGCCTGATCGACCTCGCGATCCCCGCCCAGCCGGAGGACAACAGCCCGCAGGAGCGGCTGGAGCGTATGCGGCGCTATCAGGTGTTCGCCAAGAAGACCTTCAATGTCGCCGGTGAACTCGACGACGACCAGCTCCGTGAACTGGCCGACTCCTCCGAGGAGGAGCAGTTCAAGATGATCACCGACCTGATCAGGATGACCGGGGCCAAGATCCCGGGTGGAGTACTCGAACACCAGAAGACCTCGTGGATCGAGAACCGCGCGCTGCAGCGGGTCCAGCCCACGCACTACGAGGGCGATGTGGTGCTCTATCTGGCCGACCGCTACCACGACGGCGCGATCGAGCTCGAACCCCGCTATGCCGAGCGCCGGCCCAACGGCGGCTGGGACGAGTACCTCCCCAACCTGGAGATCGTGCACATCCCCGGCGACCACCTCCAGATCATCGATGAACCGAGGATCGGCCGAATCGGTACAGACCTGACCGCTAAACTCGACCGGATCACCTCGAGCGCGGCCAGGAAAGGGAGCTAGTGAGCACGACTGCGGAGAAACTCGCCGATCTGCGTAAGCGCCTGGAGCTGGCGCAGGAACCGGCAGGGGAGGCCGCTGTCGCGAAGCGGGCGCGCAAGGGGATCCCCAGCGCGCGTGATCGGATCAAGATGCTGCTCGATCCGGGTTCGTTCGTGGAGATCGGTGCACTGGTCCGGCGCCCGGGTGATCCGGACGCGCTCTACGGCGACGGTGTGGTCACCGGTCACGGCCTGGTCGACGGTCGCCCGGTCGCGGTGTTCTCCCACGATCAGACCGTGTACGGCGGTTCGGTCGGCGAGATGTTCGGCCGCAAAGTGGCCGCGGTGATGGAGTACGCGGCCAAGGTGGGCTGCCCGCTGGTCGGTATCAACGATTCCGGCGGTGCCCGGGTGCAGGAGGCGGTGTCTTCGCTGGCCTGGTACGCCGAGCTGGCGACCCGGCAGGAACTGCTGTCGGGGATGGTCCCGACCGTTTCACTCATCCTGGGCAAATGCGCCGGTGGCGCGGTGTACTCGCCGATCAACACCGATGTCGTGGTCGCCACCGAGGCGGCCTACATGTTCGTCACCGGTCCCAAGGTGATCCGTGAGGTCACCGGCGAGGACGTCAGTCTGGAAGAACTGGGTGGGGCGCACAGCCAGGCCCAGTACGGCAATATCCATCATGTCGCCAAGGACGAGCAGGCGGCTTTCGAATGGGTCCGGGACTACCTGTCCTATCTGCCGACCAGTTGCCAGGAGAAGCCGCCGATCGTGAACCCCGGCCTCGAACCGGAAATCACCGATTCGGATCGGGAATTGAACTCCCTGGTACCGGATTCGGACAACTCCGGTTACGACATGCACGAGGTGCTGCTGCGTATCTTCGACGACGGCCACTTCCACGAGTACGGCGCCGAAGCCGGCCGCAACATCATCACCGGATTCGCCCGGGTGGACGGCCGCAGTGTCGGCGTGGTGGCCAATCAGCCGATGGTCTACGCGGGTGCCCTCGACGCCCGGGCTTCGGACAAGGCCTCACATTTCGTGCGGCTCTGTGATGCCTACGAGATCCCGCTGGTGTTCGTGGTCGACACCCCGGGCTTCCTGCCCGGCGTGGAGCAGGAGAAGGTCGGCGTGATCAAACGCGGCGGCCGGTTCCTGTTCGCCTTCGTGGAGGCGACCGTGCCGAAGGTGACCGTCGTTGTCCGCAAGTCCTACGGCGGCGGCTACGCGGTGATGGGATCCAAGCAGCTGGGTGCCGATATCAATCTGGCCTGGCCCACCGCCCGGATCGCGGTGATGGGTGCGGAGAGCGCGGTGAGCCTGATCGGTGCGGCGCAGATCGCGGCCGCGCCCGAGGACCAGAAAGCGGCCGTACGCCAGCAGATGATCGACTTCTACAACGCCACCATGGCCACGCCGTGGGTCGCGGCCGAACGCGGCTTCATCGACGCGGTGATCGAACCGGCGCAGACTCGGCTGGAGCTACGACGGGCGCTACATCTGCTGCGGGACAAGACCGTGATCCGTAACCCGCGTAAACATCACCTGCTGCCGCTGTAGCCGCTCGCGGTTCGGGTTGTTCCGTGGGAACAACCCGAACCGTCACGTACCGATCCTGCTCAGCCGGTGATCGCCGCGGATTCGATGACCACGTTGTCCACCGGGACGTCCTGGTGCATGCCCTGCGACGAGGTGGACACGCCGGCGATCTTGTCGACCACGTCGGTGCCGTCGGTGACCTCGCCGAATACGGCGTAGCCCCAGCCCTGGCCCGCCGGCTGGGTGTGGTTGAGGAAGTCGTTGTCGGCGACGTTGATGAAGAACTGCGCGGTCGCCGAGTGCGGATCGTTGGTACGCGCCATGGCGACCGTGTACTTGTTGTTCTTCAGGCCGTTGGCCGCCTCGTTCTGGATGGGCGCCTGCGTGGGCTTCTGCTGCATCTGGCCGTCGAAACCACCGCCCTGGATCATGAAGCCCGGGATAACGCGGTGGAAGATCGTGCCGTCGTAATGTCCCGACTTGACGTATTCGACGAAGTTACGGACGGTGTCCGGCGCCTTCGCCTCGTCAAGTTGGAGGCCGATGGTTCCGTAGTTCGTCTCGAGATTCACCTTGGTCATGCCCCTACCTTTCCATTACCGCCGCTGGACCCCGCGCTTAAGGGGGTGTTTCCCGGCAGATTGTGCCAGCCGCCCGTCTTTACCCCATTCGGGTGGTTTGTATGCGCCGGTTGTCGGGTGTGTTCGCGCTCGGATCGGGTACGCGCCGGGGGCACCACCGGGCCCCGCGCGCCGCGCCCAAGTAGCATGCCAGCGTGCCAGAAGTCGCCACCGCAGTACTGACGAAGACGCCACCGGAGCCGGAGCCGAAGGTCGCGCCGAAGGATTTCCGGATCGCGCGTCTCGTCGCGATCGTCACCGGTGTGCTGGGGGCGCTGTTCGCGGTCGCCACACCCTTCCTACCCGTCACCCAGACCACGGCGACGCTGAGCTGGCCGCAACACGACAGCCTGGCCAATGTGCAGGCACCGCTCATGTCGCAGGTGCCGATCGACCTCACCGCGACCATCCCGTGCGCGGCGGTGAATCAGCTGCCCCCGCAGGGCGGCATGCTGCTGGCCACCGCACCTCCGCAGGGCGACCGCGCGGCGCTCGAGGCGCTGTTCGTCCGAGTTTCGGAAACCTCGGTGGATGTGGTGGACCGTAATGCGGTCGTGGCGACCGCCGACCGGGCGGAGATGGCGAACTGTTCGGCCATCACCATCCATTCCGATATCGAAGCCACCAGCGCGGCCTTCGTCGGGCTCACCACCGAGGCCGGCGAACCCAACGCGGGCCGGCTGGTCGGTGACCTGCGTCCGCAGATGGTCGGTGTATTCACCGATATGACCGGCGGTATACCGGCCGGGCTGAGCCTGGAGTCCACGATCGACACCCGGTTCAGCTCCAGCCCCACCTGGATCAAACTCGCCGCGATCGTGGCCGCGGTGCTGTGCACGGTATTGGCGCTGGTGGCGCTGGCGCGACTGGACACCAGTGATGGGCGCGGCCACCGGCGTTTCCTGCCGGCGCACTGGCTGAAGCCCACCCTGGCCGACGGCGGGGTCGTCGGCACGCTGCTGCTCTGGCATTTCCTGGGCGCCAACACCTCCGACGACGGCTACATCCTGAGCATGGTCCGGGTGGCGCCGGACGCGGGCTATATGGCCAATTACTTCCGCTGGTACGGCGTGCCCGAAGCACCATTCGGCTGGTACTACTACGTGATCCAGCTGTTCGCCCAGGTCTCCACGGCCAGTCCGTGGGTCCGGCTGCCCGCGCTGGCATGCGGGATCCTGTGCTGGATGGTGATCAGCCGCGAGGTGGTGCCGCGGCTGGGCAACGGCCTGCGCGGTGCGCGGGGACGCGCCTGGTTCGGCAGCGTCCCGCTGTGGACCGGCGGCCTGGTCTTCCTGGCGTTCTGGCTGCCCTACGACAACGGTCTGCGGTCGGAGCCCATCGTCGCGCTCGGCGCACTGCTCACCTGGGTTTCCATCGAACGCGCCATCGCGACCGGGCGATTGCTGCCGGCCGCGGTGGCGGTGGTGGTCGCGGCGTTCACCCTCGCCGCCGCGCCGACCGGCCTCATGTGTGTGGCTGCGCTGCTGGCCGGTATCCGGCCCATCACCCGCATCATCGTGCGCCGGCACCGGGAGCACGGTACGGTCGCGCTGCTCGCGCCGTTGGCCGCCGCCGGATTCCTGGTACTCACCGTGGTCTACGGCGACCAGACCTTCGCCGGTATCCAGGAGGCGAACCGGATCCGGCAGCTGGCCGGGCCCAACCTGGCCTGGTACGAGGACTACCTGCGGTACTACTACCTGTTCGTCGAGACCGTCGACGGGTCGCTGTCGCGCCGCTTCGCCTTCCTGGTGATGCTGCTGTGCTTGTTCACCACCATGCTGGTGCTGCTGCGCCGGCGGCGGGTGCCGGGTATCGCCGCCGGGCCGACCTGGCGGTTGATGGGCGTGGTGTTCGGCACGATCTTCTTCATGATGTTCAACCCGACCAAGTGGACCCACCACTTCGGCGCCTACGCCGGAATCGCGGGTTCGCTGGCCGCGGTGACCGCCGTCGCGGTATCGGCCTCGGCGCTGCGGGCGCGCAAGAACCGGGCGATCTTCTTGGCCGGGTTGCTGTTCACGCTGGCGCTGGCGTTCTCCGGTATCAACGGCTACTGGTATGTGTCCAGTTACGGGGTGCCCTGGTTCGACAAGCGGGTGGTGCTGGGCGGTATCTCCTCCAACACCGTGATGCTGGTGCTGTTCGCCGCGGCCCTGCTGTTGGTCGGCTGGCACACCCTGCGTGAGGGGTACGCCAAACCCCCGAACTCCACGCGCACCGCCCGGGGCCGCCGCGTCCGTAAGTTCGCGGCGATCCCGCTCACGCTGGTGGCCGCGGCCATGGTGCTGTTCGAGGTGCTCTCCCTGGCCAAGGGCGCCTACTCGCAGTATCCGGGGTATTCGCTGGCCCGCGGCAATATCGATGCGCTGACCGGGCAGAGCTGCGGTCTGGCCAACGATGTGCTGGTCGAATCGAACGCGAACGCCGGCCGGCTGAACCCGATCATCGACCCGGCGAATCCGCCCACCAACCCGAACGATCCGCTGGCCGGCGTCGATCCGGTCGGCTTCTCGCCCAACGGCGTCCCCGACGATCTGTCCGCCGACGCGGTCGAGGTGAAACCGGGTACCGGCAACACCTCCAGTCAGTCGGTGGGCGCGGCGTTCGCCGAGGGCCAGAACGCCGGTACCGGCGGCGGACAGGGCGCGCAGGGTGTGAACGGCAGCACCGTGGCCCTGCCCTTCGGCCTGGACCCGGCCACCACGCCCGTCCTGGGCAGCTACCAGGAGGGTGTACAGCAGCCCGCGTTCGTCTCGTCGAGCTGGTACGAACTGCCGGAACGCTCGCCCGACCATCCGCTGGTGGTCATTACCGCGGCCGGCCGCATCCTGTCCTACGACGACACCGGTGCCATGCAGTACGGCCAGTCGCTGACCGTCGATTACGGCAAACGGCAGCCGGACGGTTCGGTAACACAGCTCGGCACCTACCTGCCTCGCGATATCGGCCCCTTCCCGTCCTGGCGCAACCTGCGGGTGCCGCTGGACGAGATCGCCCCCGAGGCCGACGCCGTACGGGTCGTCGCCAACGATCCGATCCTGATCGGCGACCAGTGGCTGGCGTTCACCCCGCCGCGGTTGCCGAAACTGGAATCCGCCAACGACTACCTGGGTTCGGAGCAGCCGATTCTGCTCGACTGGGCAGTCGGCCTGCAGTTCCCCTGCCAGCGCCCGTTCCGACACGTGAACGGGGTCGCCGAGGTACCGA
This sequence comes from Nocardia grenadensis, assembly GCF_050942415.1. Taxonomy (NCBI): domain Bacteria; kingdom Bacillati; phylum Actinomycetota; class Actinomycetes; order Mycobacteriales; family Nocardiaceae; genus Nocardia; species Nocardia grenadensis. The sequence continues at coordinate 152,854 of NZ_CP192054.1, forward strand.
AGTTCCGCATCCTGCCGGACCGCCCGCTCGCGGTGAGCTCCACCAACACCTGGCAGGCCCAGGAGTTCGGTGGTCCGCTCGGGTTCTCCCAGATGCTGGCCAAGTCGACCACGATCCCCACCTACCTGAAGAACGACTGGGGCCGGGACTGGGGCACGCTGGAACGCTACGACCAGTACTACGACGCGGTACCGGCGGAACTGGCGACGGGCACCGAGACCCGTAACGGGTTGTGGGATCCGGGCAGGCTGCGGGTTTTCTGATCCCCCGACGACTGCGGCGACCGGGCACCGGAATGTACAATTTCTGGTGTCTGGTCGCCGAATTTTGTACAGGAGGTTCTCATGTCGCTAACCCATATCGAGATCGACGACGAGGAGCTGGAGACCGCCAAGAAACTGGGTGGGCACAAGACCAAGACAGCGGCGGTCGCCGAAGCATTGCGGCAGTACAACCAACGCATGAGTCGTGCGGCCGCTGTTGACTACTACTTCGAACTAGCGCAGGACTGGGATATCGAAGGAGCTGAAGCTGCCCATGCGGCAGAGAAGAGGGCATTCCGCCGGTGACCGGCTACCTTGTCGACTCCTCGGCGCTGTGGCGCATCCTTCGGGACCGCACGGTCCTGGACCGGTGGCGGGAAACTCTTGCCAACGGGGAGTTCCGTTCTTGCTACCCGCAACGCAGCGAATTCTTGACCTCGGCGCGAAATCTGAAGGAGTATTTGGACTTCTGCCGAATGTTCGACACCCTCTACCGAGATGCTTCGGTCCCGAAGGTGGCCGGTCAGTGGATCGGGAAAGTCCAGTATTTCGCGGCCGAGCGAGGCAGTCACCAATGCTTGTCGGCAGTGGACCTGCAAGTGTGTGCTACTGCGGCGCATCACGGTCTGGTGGTCGTGCACGATGATTCGGACTTTGTCACCGCGACCAGGCTCTCGGTCGAGCTCCAGCAGATCAATGTGCATGAAGGTCCGATCGATCCCGGCCGCTGAGTCCACTGCCCGCGACACCTCGGATCACCGCCGTCGTCCACGTTCTGTGTGCACGCGGTCCGAGCAACAACCCTGCACTAGGCTGACCGACGCCCAGTAGGTGGATCGGGAGCCGGAGGTAAGTACGCCGATGACTACGAGTCGCGGCGCGCGGTTGGTGCGTCAGGTCGGGGCCGGAGTCGGCGAAGCGGTGCTCGCGACGGTGGTCGCGGTGGTGGTGGTCGCCGTCGGGCTGGTCGCGTTCTCCCTGGTGCAGTGGCCCGCGTTCAATTCCTCCAATGTCGTGCGGGCACTGACCACTGTCGGTCAGGTGGGGGCCGCGGCGCTCATCGCGGGGTCCATCGCCCTACTGCGACTGCGGCGTTCGCGATGGCTCGCGAAACTGCTGTCCTGGACCGGTATCTCGGCGTTCGTCACCGTCACTCTCGGGATGCCGCTGGCGGCCACCAAGCTGTACCTGTTCGGTATCTCGGTGGACCAGGAGTTCCGGACCGAATACCTGACCCGGCTCACCGACAGCGCCGCGTTGCGCGATATGACCTACGCCGATCTGCCGCCGTTCTATCCGGCCGGCTGGTTCTGGGTCGGCGGCCGGGTGGCGAATGTGCTCGGGATGGACGGCTGGGAAGTGTTCAAACCGTATGCGATCGGGTCGATCGCGGTGGCCGCGGTGGTATCGCTGGTGCTGTGGACCCAGCTGATCCGCGCGGATTGGGCGGTGGGGGTCACCAGCGCGGTGACGGCCGTGGCCGTCACCTATGCCGCGCCGGAAGCCTATGGCGCGGTGATCGCGATTCTGTTGCCGCCGGTGCTGGTGATGGCGTGGGGCGCGCTGTACCGCCCCGCGGAGATCGCCGGCCCGACCGCGGACGCGGCGGAAACGCGTACCGCGGGTGGCTGGGGCGCGGTGCTGGGCACCGGGCTGTTCCTGGGGCTCGCCGCCGCCTGCTACACCCTGTACTTCGCCTTCGCGGTGTTCACCGTCGTGCTCATGGCGCTGGTCGCGGCCGGACTCGGCCTGCGGTTGCGCTACGCGGCCCGGACACCGCGCCGGGTGGCGGCACACACCGGGGAGTCGCACGCGCCGGTCGGTAGCGCCGGCCGGGCTATCGGCGCACCGCTGTTGCGACTGATCGTGATGGGCGTGATCGCCGCCCTGATCGCGCTGCCGGTGTTCCTGCCGTTCCTGGTCCGGATGCTGGATCGGCCGAAACTGCAGTCCGGGGGCGCGTTCCACTACCTGCCGGAGGCCGGATCCGAGCTACCGTTTCCCATGGCGCATTTCTCGCTGCTCGGCGCGCTGTGCCTGATCGGAACCATCTGGCTGGTGATGCGCGCGAGCTCCTCCCGCCGTGCCCAGTCGCTCGGCCTCGGCGTGGTCGCGGTGTACCTGTGGTCGCTGCTGTCGATGCTGGCCACCGCGGCGGGATCCACGTTGCTGTCGTTCCGGCTGGAACCGGTGCTGCTGGTCCTGCTGGCGGCCGCGGGCGGGTTCGGTTTCGTGGAGGGGGCGCGGGCGGTATACCAGGCGCTCAACGAACCGACGCGGTTCCGCTGGGTGGCCATAGCGCTGGCGACGGTGGGCGCGCTCGCCTACTGCCAGGACATCCCCCATGTCCTGGCACCCGAGATCACCACCGCCTACACCGATACCGACAGGGACGGCCGGCGGGCCGACCAGCGCGATCCGTCGGCGGTCCGGCACTACCACAACATCGACGACGCACTGCGGGTCCAGACCGGCCGCGAACCGTCGGAAACAGTGTTGCTCACCGGCGACACCACCTTCCTCGCCTACTACCCGTACTTCGGTTTCCAGGGCATGACCTCGCACTACGCCAACCCGCTGGCCGATTACGCGGATCGGTCCGCGGCGATCGAGCAGTGGAGCGAAAAGGACACACCGGACGAACTTCTCGACGCGCTGTCCACGGCGCCGTGGCGCGCGCCCGACGCGTTCCTGTTCCGTCGCAGTGGTGACGAGTACACCCTGCGACTGGCCGCCGATGTGTACCCGAACGACCCGAACGTCCGTCGCTACACCGTCGCGTTCCCCGCGAAATTGTTCGACGTCCCGCGTTTCACTGTGACCGATATCGGCCCGTTCACCCTGATCGTCGTGAACCGCTGAGCGGTATCGCCAGCCGCCGGCCGCCCGGTTCCCGCGGTGTCCGGCCGGCCGCACTCGCGCCGCCGAGCCGGCCGCTCCCGGTCTGCGGGTGAGCTCCGCTCAGCAGCGCCTATTAGAGTCGAGCCCCGTGCGACCGGACCGATCTCCTCGAGCGTTGAACCGTATCCGCCTGCTGGCTCTCGTATCCGGGCTAATCGGGTTCGTGCTGGCCGTCGCGGCGCCGCTGCTGCCGGTGCGCCAAGACCAGACCGCGCTGGACTGGCCGCAGGCCGGCGCGGCGAGTGTCGAGGCCCCGCTGGTGAGCTATCAGCCGCTGCGGCTGGATCTCACCGTGCCGTGCCCGGTGCTGAACACCGCCGAGGGCACGGTGGTGGAAACGGTGCCGGACGGTTCGGGTCAGTCGTCGGCGCGCGGGCTCCGGGTCGCGGTGACCGGCGACACCCTGTCGGTGGTGCTGCGTGATGTGCCGCTGTTGTCGGCCGAGCGTGCCGAACTGGGCGGCTGCCAGGCCCTGACGCTCACCTCGGCGGCCGCCGCGACCACCGCGGAACTGACCGGTACCGCCCGGGCCGACGGAACACCGTTGCGCGCGGAGGTGGACCGGGATATCCGTCCGCAACTGGTCGGGGTGTTCACCGACCTGCCCCGGGAGCAGCTCGACGGTATCCGGTTGCACGCCGATATCGACTCGCGTTTCACTTCGTCCCCGACGCCGCTCAAGCTGGCCGCGATCGTCGGCGCGGTGGTGTTCACGGTGCTCGCCCTGTTCGCGCTGCATCTGCTCGACACCACCGACGGCCGCCGGGCCCGCCGCTTCCTGCCCGCGCACTGGTGGCGCTTCCGGCTCGCCGACGGCGCGGTACTCGGTGTACTCGCCGGCTGGCACATCATCGGGGCCAACACCTCCGACGACGGCTACATCCTGACCATGGCCCGCGTCTCGGACAAAGCCGGTTATCTGGCGAACTACTACCGCTGGTTCGGGGTGCCGGAAGCGCCCTTCGGCTGGTCCTACGAGGTGCTGGCGTGGATGACGCGGATCTCGGAGTCGAGCCCGTGGATGCGGCTGCCCACGCTCCTGGCCGGGATCGTGTGCTGGCTGGTGATCAGCCGGGAGGTACTGCCCCGGCTGGGTGCGCGGGTACGGGGCAATCAGATCGCCCTGTGGACCGCGGGCCTGGTGTTCCTGGCGTTCTGGCTGCCCTACGACAACGGTCTGCGCCCGGAACCGCTGATCGCGGCCGGTGCGCTGCTCACCTGGTGTTCGATCGAACGCGCGATCGCCACTGCCCGGCTGCTGCCCGCCGCGATCGCGGTGCTCATCGCGGCCTTCTCCCTGGCCGCCGGACCCACCGGACTCATCTGCATCGCCGCATTGATCGCCGGCTCCCGCCCGGTGCTCCAGATCATCATCGCCCGCGCCCGTGGCGGCGCTTCCCGGGCGGAGTCGCTGTGGCGCTACGCGAGCCTCGTCCTGCCGGGCCTGGCCGCCGGAACCCTGGTGTTGGTGGTGATCTTCGCCGACCAGACCCTGACCACGGTGCTGGAGGCCACTCGCGTCCGTACCGCGGTCGGGCCGAATGTGGCCTGGTTCGACGAACGCACCCGCTGGGATTCGTTGCTCATGCTCTCCCCGGACGGTTCGCTCTCGCGGCGGTTCGGGGTCCTGCTCATGCTGCTCTGCCTGCTGGTGTGCGTACTGCAGGTGCTGCGCAAGGGCCGGATCCCCGGGACTTCGCGCGGTCCGTCGGTGCGGATCCTGGGCATTGTCTTCGCCTCGCTGCTGCTGATGATGTTCACACCCACCAAATGGACCCATCACTTCGGTGTCTACGCGGGTCTGGCGGGTTCACTGGCCGCGCTGGCCGCGGTCGCGGTGGGCAGCAACGGTATCCGGGCACCGCGCAATCGCGCCCTGTTCGCGGCCACCGTGCTGTTCCTGCTGGCGATCACGTTCACCGGCTCCAACGGTTGGTGGTACGTGTCCAGTTACGGTGTGCCGTGGTGGGACAAGGCGCCGCTGCTCGCCGGTAAGGGCCTGTCCACCCTGTTCCTGGGACTCAGCGTGCTCGCCCTGCTCACCGCGTTGTGGATGCACTACCGGATGCCGTACCTCCGTGGTTCGGGGCACCGAGGGGGCTCCGGAACCGCGACGCCGAAGGCGGCGCAGTATTACACAGCGCCGCTCACGGTGGCGGCGGCATTGCTGGTGCTCTTCGAGGTCGCTTCGCTGGCCAAGGCGGCCGTCGGACAGTACCCGGCCTACTCCGTCGCCAAATCGAATACCCGTGCGCTGGCCGGCGATCCGTGCGGGCTGGCAGACGATGTGCTGGTGGAGACGAATACCGCCGATTCCCTGCTGCTCCCGTACGAGGGCAACCCCGCCGATGGCCTGATCTCCAACGATCCCGAGACGCGGACTGTCGGATTCACCCCGGACGGCGTGGCCGAGGATCTGACCGCCGATGCCGAGGAAACCACTTCCGGCGGTGCGAATTCCGTCGAATCCGACACCGAGAACAAGACCACCGACACCACCGGTGCCGGGACCGGTGGCGGCACGTCCGTGCAGGCCGGTATCAACCGTTCCACGGTGGCGCTACCGTTCGGCCTCGACCCGGCCCGCACCCCGGTGCTCGGCAGCTACCGGAGCGGCGACCAGCAGCAGGCGAAGCTCACCACCGGCTGGTATCGCCTGGATCTCACCGACGAGATGCGGACCGACCCGGCCTACCGGGTGCTCGCCCTGACCGCCGCGGGCCGGATCAAATCGGTGGATTCCGACGGCGTGCTCACCTACGGCCAGGACCTCACGGTGGAGTACGGGACGCGCGGCGCCGACGGCACCATGACGGTGCTCGGGTCGGTGACACCGCTGGATATCGGCCCCAATCCGTCCTGGCGTAATCTGCGCGTACCCCTGGACCGGTTGCCCCGGGAGGTGAACGCGGTCCGTCTGGTGGCCGTCGACAACGACATCACGGCACGGCAGTGGCTGGCCGTCACGCCGCCGCGGTTGCCGCGGCTGGCCACGCTGGATTCCGTTGTGGGACACACCGACCCGGTGCTGCTGGACTGGCATGTCGGACTGGCCTTCGGCTGCCAGCGGCCGTTCGACCACAGCCACGGCGTCGCGGAGGTGCCGCGCTGGCGGATCCTGCCCGACCGCGTCGGTTCCGATGCCTCCAACGCGTGGCAGGACCGTATCGGCGGCGGTCCGCTCGGCTGGACCGAGCTACTGCTGCAAGCCGATACAGTGGCGACCTATCTGTCCGACGACTGGGGCCGGGACTGGGGTTCGCTGGAGCGTTTCGCTCCGTATCGTCGCGACGCGGTACCGGCCGAAACGACCGTCACCGAGGCGGATCGAAGCGGTATGAGCACCGACGATCCGATCAAAGTGAGTTGAACGAGGTTGCGCTACATCGAGACTCGTCTATCAAGTGTTATGGCTCACATATCGGTTTATCTCCATGTGAGGGAATTGTCGAACGGGTGACGAACCGCAGCACGGCCCGTAGGCTGGTTCACATGACTTCGGCCTTCGATGATATGGAATTGCGCGATCTCGTCGGCTTGCTCACCGATGAGGAGCAAAGGGAACTACGACCGTCGGTATTGCGCGTCCTCGGGCGTCTGCCGTCCCAGGAGGTGCTGCGCCGCGAGCTGGGCCAGCGAATGACACGCGTGTGACAGTGGCTGCGGCCGCCGTACACGGTGGCCCGCCGGAAGTACCCGAATACGACGAGGGCCGTCGAACACCGGATCGAATCGGTGCGCGACGGCCCTCGAGCATTGTGCGGGGGTGAGCAGGCTCACCGGCCCTGCCCGCTGGTGCGGGCAGAGCCGGCGGAGCGGAACTAGACGGGGAGCCTGCGGAAGATCGGCCGCGGGATATGACGCAGGATCATCATCACGTACCGAAACGCGCCCGGCGCCCAGATGAGCTCCTTGCCCTTCTCCGAGGCGTCCACCGCCAACGCGGCGACCTCTTCCTTGTCGACCGTGAACGGCGCCTCTTTGGCGCCCGTGGCCTTCCAGTGCTCGATCGTGGTGGTGGTGCGCACCTGACCCGGCCGGATTACCAGCACCCGGGGCCCGTGCGGGCGCAGCGCCTCGCCGAGGCCCAGATAGAAACCGTCCAAGCCGGCCTTGGTGGAGCCGTAGACGAAGTTGGATCGGCGCACCCGCTCGCCGGCCGCCGAGGACATGGCGATGATCCGGCCGAAGCCCTGCGCCTTCATCTTCTCGCCGGTCAGCACGCCGACCGAGACCGCGGCGGTGTAGTTGATCTGCGCGATCTGCACCGCTTTGCGCTGGTCCTGCCACAATTCCTCGGCATTGCCGAGCAGTCCGAACGCGACGATCGCGACATCGACGTCCCCGTCGGCGAAGGCCTGGTCGACGACCTTCGGGTGGCTATCGGTGTCGAGCGCGTCGAAATCGATCACATCGACCTGGCTCGCGCCCGCGGCCTTGGTCTGCGCCACCGCGGTATCACGCAGCGGATCGCCCGGCAGGGTGGCCAGGATCACCCGGGCCGGACCCTTCTTCAGGTACTCCGCGACGATCGCGAGGCCGATTTCCGAGGTCCCGCCGAACAGCAGAATGGACTGCGGATTGCCTACCGCGTTGATCACTGAAGCTCCAGCCTTCTCGCCATATCGGACATGAAAACGCCTGTGGGGTCGACGCTGCGGCGGACCTTGATCCACTCGTCGATCCGGGGATACATCTGATGGAAGGTCTCGGCGGTCGTACGCGAGTCCTTACCGGTGTAGAGCCGTCCACCGAATTCCAGTACCCGCCGGTCCAGTTCGGTGACGAAATCGTTGAGACCGGGCGCGATCGGGAAGTCCAGGCAGACGTTCCAGCCCGGCATGGGGAAGCTCAGCGGCGCCTGGTTGCCCTCGCCGAAGTACTTGAACACGTTCAGGAACGAATAGTGCCCGCTCGCCTGGATGTCGATGAGGATCTGCTTGAACTCCTCCACCGCCTCCGGCGGCACCACGAACTGGTACTGCAGGAAGCCCCGCGACCCGTAGGCCCGGTTCCATTCGCCGAGCATATCGAGGGGGTGATAGAACGCCGTCAGATTCTGCGGCTTCTGCCGGTAGGTGGCGCCCTTGCGATACCAGACCTCGGTGGCGAGGGTGAACGTCTTGTTGTTGAGCAGACCGTTGGGGAACACATCGGGGAACGTCAGGAATGTTTTCCCGGTGAAACCCAGCGGGTTCGTGCGCAGCTTCTTCGGCAGCTGATCCAGCTTGGCCAGCGAACCCCGCGAGATCACCGCCCGGCCCAGTTTGGGCATCGGGCTGAGCGCGTCGAACCACGCCGAGCTGTACTCGTAGTTGTCCTCGGACCCGTCGCTGTGGAACGCGATCGTCTCGTCGAGGCCGGAGGTCACATCGCCGTCGGCGATGAAGTACGCGGTCTCGGTCGGCGTCATCTCGATGGTGGCGCGCAGGATGATGCCGGTCAGGCCGCAGCCGCCGATGGTGGCCCAGAACAACTTGGCGTTCTTCTTGGGGCCGATGGTCTGTACTTCGCCATCCGCGGTGAGCAACTGGATGGACCGGACATGGTTGCCGAAACTGCCCGCGCTGTGATGGTTCTTACCGTGGATATCGGAGCCGATGGCGCCGCCGACGGTGACCTGCCGAGTGCCCGGCAGAACCGGGACCCACAGGCCGAACGGCAGCGCGGCCTTCATCAGCTGGTCGAGCGTGACACCCCCGTCGACATCCACCAGCCGGGTGTCCTGGTCGATCCGGTGGATCCGGTTGAGCGCGGTCATATCGATGACCAGCCCACCCGCGTTCTGCGCATTGTCGCCGTAGGAGCGGCCGAGCCCGCGGGCGATCACACCGCGCCGTAGGTGCTCTGATTTGCCGTCGTTGTCCTCGGCGACAGCGGCGACCGCGCGGGCGATGAGTTCGGGGTCGCTCGTCGAGAGCACTTCGGCGGTGGTGGCCGCCGTACGGGCCCACCCGGTGAGCGTCCGGGTTCGCGTGGGTAGCGTGAACCCCGTACCGGCGCTAACTGGATCGTCGGCCGGCGGGGTCTCGGTACCGGACGCCTGAGTCGAGGTCGGAGCTTTCGTGGACATCGGCTTAGAGGCTACAGGCTGTATCCATTTGCGGCGCCTTCGGCGCCGCGGGGGTCGGGGCCCTGTGACCCCGATTCTTCCCTCCTCCGCTCAATCGCTGCGCTCCTTCGCTTCGTCAGTCCAGAATCGGGGGCGGGCCCAGACCATGAACGCAGACCATCCGGAGTAGGCGGAAGGTGGGTGCTGTCGTGCGCCTGGGCCGGCCTGGGGAGGTTGACGACTCTGTAAGTGCTCAATGATCGCCGCTCTGTGGACTGTCGACTGCACACGCTCAGTCGCTACGCTCCTTCGCTCTGTCGCTCCAGAACCGGGGTCGGGCCCCGACCACGGACGCTGACGATCCGAAGTAGATAAAGAGGTGTGCGCCGATGTGCGCCTCGACCGGCATGGGTAGGTTCACGGCACTGTAAGTGCTCAATGATCGCCGTCCCATGGGCGGTCGACCGTACTCGCACACGCTCCGGAACCGGGGCGGGCCCCGACCTCGGGTGCCGGCTGTGCGGAGTGGATAGAGCGGCACGGGGACCTGGGACATGGTCGACCTGGGTAGGTTCACGACTCGGTAGGTGCTCAATGGTCGCCGATCTATGGACGGCCAACTGCACCCGCGGGCCCACGGGCGGCTCCGGACAAGTACATTTCCGTCGGTGGGCCCTGAAAGCAACGCAGTGAGCCGGAGCCCCCGGGTGACGCCGGGCGGCACCGGGGATGTTCCCGTCGCGGCCGAGGATCCGGCCGTCGCCGTGCGGGAGCCGGACGATGCCGGATCCGGGAGTGCGCAGATCGGTCTGGTGACCCAGTTGGTGCGGTTCGCGGTCACCGGGGCATTGTCGGCCGTGGTCGACTTCGGGCTCTACGTGCTGCTGCTCGAGGTGGTGGGGCTGCCGGTGAATCCGGCCAAGGCGATCGGTTTCATCGCCGGCACCACGACCGCTTATCTGATCAACCGCCGGTGGACCTTCAACGCGGCCCCGAGCCGGGCCCGTTTCACCGCGGTGGTGATCCTCTACGCGCTGACCTTCTGCGTCCAGGTGGGTATCAACTGGGTCTTCTACCATGCCTTCGACGAGGGGCTGTGGTGGCGCGTCCCGCTGGCCTATGTGATCGCGCAGGGTACGGCCACGGTGATCAACTTCGTCGTCCAGCGCCTGGTCATCTTCCGTATCCGCTAGTTCCCCGCGCACAGTGATGAGCCCCGGTCGTCGCGGACTTCCGGGGCTCATCGCTATGGGTTTCTCTTGTTTTCTCGTCGGGTACTACCGAGGCCGCGGTGGTCGCGGCCGGCGCCTCAGGCGCAGGCGACGCTGGCCAGGCGCTGCGGCCGGCGGGCACGCACGGAACGGACGGCGGCGCCGATCGCGACCACCGGCGGGATCCAGCGGGCTTCCTCCGGGTCCACGCTCCAGCTGGCCGAACCGGCCGAGAGGTGGGTGGGCGGCAGCGGGATGCCGTCGCCGTCGGTGTGCACGACCGCACCGGCGGCCCGCAACGCCGCGACGGCGCGTCCGGCCTTGCGCATCCCGGTGACCAGATGGATCTCCCGGCGCTCGGCGCCCGGAATCTCGATCACCGGACCGGTCATGTTGTTCGCTCGCAGATACCGGCGGACCGACGCGGCCAACTCCCCGGTGACCTCGACGGCGGAAAGGTCTGCGTCGGTGATCAGGCACAGGCCGTTGGTCGTTTCGGCGACCGTCCAGCCACGCTGGGCGTAATCCCGCGCGGCAGCGGACTTGGCGGCCGCCGAGACGGAAGTCGGAAACGTCGTACGCACTGTCATCTCCATTCCCCGGTATAGATAAGCTCCGGCTTTCATGGGTCGTATCGGTGCCGGGTGCCCGGGGCGTTACGCCGTTCCAGCGATTTTTTTTCGACTGTCGGCTTCCTCTCATTTGTGGCAGCAGTCGACATTCACTGGTACAGGACGATCGTCGGGATGTTGGTTGGCTTCGCGGGCGCAATCCGGGAAGTATTCCGTTATGGCCAGCGAGGCAGCGGACGAATCCCCGAGAACCGGTCCGGCGGTGGCCGGAGCACCTGAGGCGGCGGTTCCTCTCCCGGCCGGCGCGGGAGTGAGACCGCCGGAGGAGGACGATACTGCGGATTCGTCTGGTCGGCGAATCCGGCGGAAGCTCAGTTGGCGCGCCGAAGCCGCGCAACGCTTCGCCGACGCGGCCGCCGCCGAGGACGAAGCCCTGCCCGAGGCCGGCGCTCGGACGGTCCGGCACTGGGACGCCGACGCCATCCGCGGACTGCTGGATGTGCAGTTCCGCAGGCCCGCCACCAAAACCTTGCTACCGCTGGTCTACCTGCTCGGACTGGTCCTCGCGGTGATCGTGCCGGTGGCGCTGACCGTGCCGGCTCAGCGGGTCTCGGCGCTGCTCGGGGTACTCGCGGCCCTGCTGGCGCTGCCTTTCGCGGTGGCGATCGCCGCCGCGGTCCGGCTCTTCCTCGATTTCCTGGTGAACGCCTCCCGGCCGGCGACCGGGTGGAACACATCGGCGATCTCGCCGACGACCTGTTCCAGGTGCTGTCCGAGGTGGCCGAACCGGTGAACCAGCTCTCCGAAGATGTGCGGGCGGTGCAGTTCTGGCGTTTCCGCCGTGGGTCGCGCAAATAACACCGCGACTCGCGTAATAGCGCCGAATTCTCGCGGTAGGGCAAATCACTGTCGCCGGGCGGCCGAATAACTCGGCCGCTTCCCGGATAGAAGGGTCGGGTCGCCCGGCCCGTATTTCAGCGGTTTCGCAACCGGGGCGCCGCGGCATCCTTCGGGGAGCGCAGAAAGGTGAGCCGTTGCCCGTCCCGACCGGTCTCCGGCCAGTCGATGGCCAGGTCCGGATCGAAGGCGTCCAGATCGTGGTCGTGCTCGGGTCTGTACTCGAGCGAGCACAGATAGGTGAGGACCGAATCGTCCTGCAGTGACAGCACCGCGTGCCCGAGCCCCTCGGACAGGAACACCGACCGGCGGTCCACATCGTCGAGCACCACGCTGTCCCAGCGGCCGAAGGTGGGGGAGCCCGGCCGCAGATCGACCACGACGTCGAGGAAGGCGCCGCGGCCACAGGTCACGTATTTGGCCTGACCCGGCGGATCATCGGTGTAGTGGATGCCGCGCAGCACGCCGGCGGCCGAAACCGAGGTGTTGACCTGGAGCAGATCGAAGGACCGGCCGGTGGCCCTCTCGAACTCCGAGGCCCGGAAGGTCTCGGCGAAGGCGCCCCGGTCGTCGCCGTGGATCTTCGGCGTGAAAACCCAGGCGCCGGGGACCGACATCTCACTGATCCGCATCTACCCACTCACCAACTTCGTCCGCGCTCGAGCAGATCGAGCAGGTATCCACCGTAGCCGGAGCGGGTGAGCGGGTCGGCGAGCAGGCACAGCTGCTCGTCGTCGATATAGCCCATTCGCCACGCGACCTCCTCGGGCACTCCGATCTTCAGACCCTGCCGCTCCTCGATGGTGCGGACATAGTTGGCCGCGTCCAGCAGTGAGTCGAAGGTGCCGGTGTCCAGCCAGGCGGTACCGCGGGCCAGCACATCGACACTGAGCTTGCCCGCCTCCAGATAAGCCCGGTTGATATCGCTGATCTCGTATTCGCCGCGGGCGGAGGGGCGCAGCCCGCGCGCGATCTCCACCACGTCGTTGTCGTAGAAATACAGTCCCGGGACCGCATAGTTGGATCGCGGCAGTTTGGGTTTCTCCTCGATGGAGATCGCCTTGCCGTCGGCGAATTCGACCACGCCGTAGGCGGTCGGATCGGATACCCGGTAGGCGAAGATCGCGCCGCCGTCGATCGCGGCGAACCGGCTCAGGCCGGTGCCGAGGCCGGGGCCGTGGAAGATGTTGTCGCCCAGCACCAGTGCGGCCGGATCGCGGCCGATATGGTCGGCGCCCAGTACGAACGCCCGGGCCAGACCGTCGGGGACCGGCTGCACGACGTAGTCGATCGCGATACCGAACTGGGCGCCGTCGCCCAGTAGGCGCTGGAAGGACGCGGCGTCCTCGGGTGTGGTGATCACCAGGATGTCCCGGATTCCGGCCAGCATGAGAGTGGACAGCGGGTAGTAGATCATCGGTTTGTCGTAGACCGGGACCAGCTGTTTGCTCACCCCGCGCGTGATCGGATGCAAACGCGACCCGGTGCCGCCCGCCAAAATGATTCCGCGCATGTTCGGTCAGTGTGCCAGCCCGGGTGCGAGCGGGTACGTGCGGCGGTACTTCGCCGCGCCGCCGGATGCAGTGGGCCGGGACCGCGCGGCGGGCCGCGGGCCGCCGCGTCCTCGGCACCGTTTGGTGGCGCGCTTTCTGGGTACTCACCGACAATGAGGGCGATACAGGGGTCCGATCCAGATCCGTTTCGATATTTTTTTGAGGATTCGGTCGAGTATCCGCCCGAATTCTGTGCCGCCGCGGTTTTCCGTGTACGGCCGTGATATTGCGCCCTCGAGATCTGATAGGTGCGAAACGGGATTGAGAGGGGAGAGGCTTTGTCGGTTCCGGCTGTGGACGCGAGAAAACGAAACCCGGAGAAGGGGTATGTAGCGCTTTTGGGTTGGAGTCTCAATGCGGTCGAGGCGATAGATCGTTTCGATAGGCGTTACGTGGTGGTGGCCCCGGAATGGGCGGAGGAATACTGTGCGGAGCACGGGATACCATATATCCCCTGGAATTTCGAACGGCTGAACGAGCGTTCGGTGGAAATCGCCGAGACATTACGTGACATGGGCGTCGACGTAGCCATTCCGATCTTCGAGGAAACTGTCGAATGGGCGGGAGCCATAAATTCCGTACTGATGGACAACCCGCGGCTCTTCGGTCAGGCCATGCTGCTGCGGGACAAAGCTCTGATGAAACGGCGTGCGCAGCTCGGCGGTATCAGGGTGGGGATCTTCGAGGAAGCGCACGAGCGCGATGACGTGATCCGTTTCCTGAAACGGGTCAACCAGACCTTGATGAAACTCGACGGCGACCCCAACGACCCCATCCACATCAAGGCTTTCGACAAGGCCGGTTGCCTCGGCCACCGGGTCATCCGGACGCCCGACGAGATCGAGACCATCCCCGACGACGAATTCCCGGTGCTGATGGAATCCCATCTCGACGGGTGGGAGTTCGCGGTCGAGGCGTGGATCCACGACGGTAAGATACGGTTCCTGAATATTTCGGAATATGTGACCCTCGGCTACTCCGTTTTCGTCCCGGCGACCCCGGAACTGGAGAAGTACAGGCCGGAGATAACCCGCCAGGTGGAGCGGCTGATCAAAACGTTCGATATCGAATTCGGGTTCGTCCACCCCGAGTACTTCGTGACCAGCGACGGTGAGATGTATTTCGGTGAGGTCGCCTACCGGCCGCCCGGATTCAAAGTGTTCGAGTTGCTGGAGCGAGCGTACGGTTTCAATGCCTACCACGGGCTGGTGCTCGCATTCGACCCCAAGACGACGGAAGACGAGATCACGGAATTCTTCCCACAGGAGGTGGTCGAGGCCAAGGGGCATGCGGGTACCTTCGGAGTCTATCCGCGCCGCCGGGTGGTCAGCCGATTGTCGGTGCCGGAGGAGACCGAAGATCACGAATATTTCGATACACACGAGCTCACCGCTCCGCTGACCGAAAAAGTGATGAAGCGTACGGCTTTTGGAAACCATTGGGGTCTTCTGTACTTCTTCGGAGAGGACCCGTACACTCTCCGGGACCTGTTGAAAAGGCAGGAAGAGCTCGATTTCTATATTTGATCCGTTGTCGGCAACGGGTTCGTCGGGGAGGTTCGGCGATTGAGTCCACTCAACAGCGGCGGGGAGTCCATGGACAGGCATATGGCCCGATTGGACGAGGCCACCCAGGCACTTGCGGATGCCGGTGATTTCGGCAAGCAGGTCAAGCTGTCGCGAGTATTCGGCGCGCTGCGCCGCGTACTGCTGCTGCCCGAAGGCTGCGCCGCGGTGCGGTCACGCGCGGCGCGGCTGGATACCGCCGGACTGTTCCTCGGTACCGACTGGGCACGCCCGCAGATCCTCATCCCGTCGCTGAGCAGCGGCTCGCTGCGCAGCACCAATCCGGACACCGTCGTCCTGGAGACGGTGAGCAATCTACGGTTGCTGGAGGTCGCCAAGGGGGCGTATGTGCATCCGCAGATCTCCGCGGAGCAGGCCCACCACCATGTGTCGCAGGTGCTCGCCATCAACCTGTCGTTGCTGTTCACCCCGCCGTCCGAGGCCGAGCGGACCCAGCAGGGACGGATGGCCCAGGTGCCCCGGGAGTTGCTGCGCCACCTGGTGGAGGAGGTGGGCTACGAGAAGGTCCTGGAGAATCTGGTCGACGAGATCTGGCGGATTCTGCGGCAGCGCCCGATCCAGGTCGACTCGGTGAAACGGATGATCACCCAGATCGCGGTGGCGCGCAGCAATCCGGATATCGATCTGGGCGCCGGTGGGCTGGGCGCGGACCGGCTGATCAGCAGTCTGTACGGCACCACCGACGCCTGCCGTGAGGATCCCGGTGTCGAGGTGTATCGCACCCGGCTGGAAACCATGGACGACAGCGCCCTGCAGTACGAGACAGCGGGTTTCGCGCGCTCGATGCACGATACGGGCCTGGTGTCGCCGTACCACGCCGTCCTGCTGCGCTTCCTGCTGAACAAGGGCGAGTACCTACTGGGCGAGGCACTGGGATTGTCCAGCACCGGGCGCGAATGCCTGCTCTGCTACCACGAACTGGTGCGGCAGCTGATCGACGAGGCCGTGCACGTCGAGACGGCGCAGTGTATCTACGGGCTGGCGCTGATGCTGGAACGCGGCATCCTGTACCAGCCCCCGGTGGCCCCGGCCCTGTGGCGGCAGCTGGCGCTGCAACTGTCGGCGCATGCCCGGCAACGCCTGACGCAGGCCTTCGGAGCGGACCCGGCTCCCCGCGCCCGGTTGCTGGCGGGCATGTTGTCGGTACTCGGGCTGCCGCTCGGGATCGGCCAGGGTGACAACCCGACCTGTCAGTCCGCGCGAGCGCTGTCCATGTGGGCCTACAACGACCCCGACTATCTGCTGCAGACACTGGCCTGGGCCGCCCGCGACGACGAGGTCGTCATGCATTTCGAGGGCGAGCCGATCTCCTCGCGCGACAGTGCCGGCGGGGTCGCCACCGAGCTGCCGGTGGACCTTGATCCGGTATCGCTGCTGGTCGTGCCCCATCTGGACCGGATCTACGCGGAGATGGGCCGCCGCTGCGTGGATCGGGAGGGCGATCCGCACCGCTGGATCAACCCGGAATTCCACGGGTGGTGGTCCGGGCGCGGCTTCCGGATCAATGTCGACGTGGCGACCGGCAACCTGACCGATCTCGACGAGTTCCTGCGGCATTTCTACGCGAGCTACCACCCCTTCCACAACGGCAACCAGCCGCTGATCCACCCGCAGCCGGCCGGAATCGCGGTGACCGACAGCGCCGCCCGATTCGTCGGCTGGCATGCGATCACGGTGCTGCGGGTTGCGCTGGACCCACAGGAGCGGATGCGGGTCTATTTCTACAACCCGAACAATGACAGCGGGCAGGACTGGGGAGACGGCGTGGTGGTCGGTACCGCCGGGCACGGCGAACGGTTCGGTGAGGCATCGCTGCCGTTCGAACAGTTCGCCTCGCGTCTCTATATCTTCCATTTCGATCCGCTGGAGCCCGGCGAACTGGCCTCGGTGGACCGGGAGGAGCTGGATCGGGTGGTGGGCTATGTGCACCGCAGCTGGGGCGCCGACCGGCTGCCCGCCTGAGCGTTCAGACCCGGTACCGCTCCAGCAGTTTCGCGAGTTCGTCCAGATCGCGCAGGGAATCCGCTTCCGGCCGCGTTTCCAGCTTCAAGGTAACCCGTTCCACTCCGGCCTCGGCGTAGGCGTCCAGTACCGCCGGGTCCGTCGGTGCCGGGGTGACCGTCACGGGCAGACCACTCGCGGTGAACTCCGCGAGCTGGGCCGGTACCGCGGCGGGATCGGAGACGCCGTTGGGGATCCAGCCCACGCCGTGCCGGAGCGCGCGCCGCGCCGCGGCTTCGCCACCTCCGATGAATACGGGCGGATGGGGTTGCCGGTGCGGTTTCGGCCAGGCGTAGATCGGGTCGAAATCGACAAATCGCCCGTGGTATTCGGCGAGGTCCTCGGTCCAGATGCGGATGATCGCCTCGAGTTGTTCGTCCAGCAGGGCGCCGCGGGTGCGCGGATCGGTGCCGTGGTCGGCCATCTCCTCGCGGTTCCAGCCGACGCCTACGCCGAAGACCACACGGCCGCCGGAGAGGTGATCGAGGGTGGCGACCTCTTTGGCGGTGTGGATGACGTCGCGCTGAACGAGCAGCGTGACCCCTGTTCCCAGGACGAGCCGGTCGGTGACCGCAGCGATCGCGCCGAGTACGACGAAGGGATCGAAGGTGCGGTAGTAGACCCGCGGGAGGTCGCCGCCGCCGGGGTAGGGGGACTCCCGGCTCGCCGGGATATGCGAATGCTCGGCGAGGAACAGTGATTCGAAACCGCGTTCCTCGAGTGCCGGCCCGAGTGCGGTCCCGCTGATTCCCTCATCGGTCAGGAAGGTATTGACGCCGATCCTCATGACAAGACGAACGCCGTGTCCACCCGCGATTATTTCGCGGGTGGACACCGTGGCGGACGAGAATATCCGCAGGTTACCGAGCCGGAGTCGAGCCGGTCGGCGGGAACGGTTCGTTGACGGTGGTGACGTACTGGATCACCGCGCCGATGATCACCGGGGCGGTGACGAAGAGCTGGCCGGCCACCGTGCCCAGGGCACCGATCGCGACGATTCCGCCGAGGCAGCCGATCACCGCGGCCGGCACGAACGGACCGAAGAGCCCGACGATGGTCGCCGCGGCCACGGTCGCGCCGGCGATGCCCCCGAGCACACAGCCGACCGCGGCGCCGCCCAGTCCGCCGACCGCGGTGCCGACCGCGGCTCCGGTGGCAATGGTGTCCTTGAGCCGGGTGAAGGCGGCGACCTCACGGTCGTAGGGGGTCTTCCAGGGCGCTGATTCCTGATGGGGCAGCGCGGCCGGTCGGTACACCGCCCGGTCCGGGTCGAGTTGCGGGGTGAGCGTCGCGGTGTGGCCGGAGATCGCCGCCGCGATGGGGAACTCGAAATCGTCGAGCCGGAATGTCAGCGGTGTGCCGGCCACCACCGTGCCATCGGCCGCTTTGATCTTGAAGGTACCGTCCTCGACCACCATGGACCCCGAATCGGTGGTGACGACGGAACGCCCGTCCACAACCTCCGCGGTGAAGCCGACCGGCGCCGGCCGAGCGGTGGGTGTGGCGTGGGCGCTGCCGGATGCGATACCGAGCGCGGCGATGAGCAGCGTCGACATCGTGGTCAAACTCCTGACGAGCATGGATGTATTCACCTCATATGGGAGTGCGGGCACAGATACGTGTCAATCGAACGGAAGCGACCGCCCGGTGGGGCCCGGTCGAATCCAGACAAAAAGGTTAATGGCCCGGTAGCGGCCTCTGGCCTAGGGGGTCCCGAAAACCCGTCGCACTCTTGCTTTTTCGGAAAATCTCGTGTTCCTGATCGACCCTCGGTGTAGTTCGGAGCACCCTGCGACGCGGCGCACGGAGCCGGACGCCGGGCCGGGAGCGCCGGGGTGCCACCGAGCGCCGCCCGGCCTGGTGACCAGGACGTAGAGTGAACGGGTGCGCCTACTCGTGACCGGTGGAGCCGGGTTCATCGGAGCCAACTTCGTTCAGCACACGGTCGCCGAACGGCCGGATACGACGGTGACCGTGCTGGACGCGCTCACCTACGCGGGCAACCGGGCCTCGCTCGCCCCGGTGGCCGATCGGATCGACTTCGTCCACGGCGATATCGCCGACCTGGACCTGGTCGATGAACTGGTGAGCGGGGTGGACGCGGTGGTCCATTTCGCCGCCGAATCACATAACGACAACTCGCTGGCCGAACCCTGGCCGTTCGTGCAGACCAATATCGTCGGCACCTATTCGCTGCTCCAGGCGGTCCGCCGCCACGATGTGCGGTACCACCATGTCTCCACCGACGAGGTGTACGGGGACCTCGGCCCCGACGACCCCCCGTTCTCCGAACGCACCGCCTACAACCCGTCGAGCCCGTACTCGGCGACCAAGGCCGCCAGCGATATGTTGGTGCGCGCCTGGGTGCGTTCCTTCGGCCTGCGTGCCACGCTGTCGAACTGCTCCAACAACTACGGGCCGTACCAGCACGTGGAGAAATTCATTCCCCGCCAGATCACCAATCTGATCGACGGGGTACGCCCCCGGCTCTACGGCGCCGGACATCAGATCCGTGACTGGATCCACGTGGAGGACCACAATCGCGCGGTCTGGGATGTCCTCGACCGGGGCCGGATCGGCCGGACCTACCTGATCGGGGCCGACGGTGAACTGGACAACCGGACGGTGGTGGAACTACTCCTCGCCGAATTCGGGCGGGATCCCGGCGATTTCGACCATGTCACCGATCGCGCCGGACACGACCAGCGGTACGCGATAGACGCGGGCCCGCTCCGCGCGGAACTCGGCTGGCAGCCGCGTTACGCGGACTTCCGGGCGGGGCTGTCGGCCACGGTCGCCTGGTACCGGGATAACGAATCCTGGTGGCGTCCGGTCAAAGCCGCTACCGAGCGGGCGTACACCGACGCGGGGGAGCGGACCATCTCCGTGTCATGACAACGCCCGGCCCCGCCGTAGCGTGGACCGGGCGTATCCGGTGCGATCGCGGTCAGGCCCAGACGTAGATGTGGTACTTCGCCACCGAGGCGATCAGGGCGATCAGTGTCGCGACGACGATGGTCACTGCGGCGTAGCGGCCGGGTTCGCGGTCGCCGGGGCCGCGGAGCCGGAAGGGCATCCAGCGCAGCAGTACCGCGAACGACACAATGGCCAGCGGAACGAAATAGCGGCCCTGGACGCCGTCGATGATGTAGTAGCCGACCGGGGTGAAGGACATATAGAGGGTGACGTAGATCATCGCGACACTGGCCGCCATGGTCAGCGCCACCACCAGCGTGCGCCGGAAATCCGGGCGGTCGAGGCGTTCCGCCGTCCCCACGCTCACCGCGAAGGCCAGCAGGCAGGCCACGATCGCGGTAGCCGGCACGTTGATGTAGGCGAAACCGAGTTCCCCGAAGAATTCGGGGAACCACTCCTGGTCACGCCGCAGAATGCTCTCCCAGAAGGTCCGCAGGAAGCCGAACGGGTCGGTGATGATGCCCATCAACTGCTCGCCGGTGTCCACCGTGTACCACTGGTGTGGGGGCCGCATCAGGCTGGTGCCCTCGCCGGTGGGCGCGGCGATCTTCATCCATACCGCGAACCCGATCGCACCGATCGCCGCGCACACCCAGGTGAGCCACCGGCGCCAACCGGTCAGGCCCATCCGCTCGGCCGGAATCAGCACCACCAGCATGGCCAGCAGCACATAGGTGGGTTTGCACAGCGGCAGCGCGATCGCGGTACCCAGCACCGCGACGGTTTCCACCCGGCCCAGCCGGTCCCCGAGGAACAGGGCCTTCACCAGGAGCGCCGACACCAGGACGGCCAGCGCGTTGGTGAGGGTATCGGCGGTGACCGTCCCGGCCTGGAACACGGCGATGGGCAGGACGGCCACGGTGAAGACCAGCCACTGGACGCGATGTGCCCGCAACGCCCACAGGGCGAAGCCGACCACGAGCAGGTAGGCGGCCAGCCCGGACAGCCGGGTGAGACGCAGCATGGTGCCGGCGTCGGCGTCGATCAGTTCGGCGAATCCGATACCGATCGCATTGGGCACATAGGGGACCGCGGAGTAGGCGGCGGTATTGGTGAACCAGATGATCTTGCGTTCGTCGGTGACCGGGGCATCGCTGAGCCGCTGGTAGGCGGCCGGATCGGCCACATCGGGATACGGTTCGCCCGGATTGTGGGTGTAATCGTCCAGGGCGTAGCCCATCAGCGCTTCGATCGCCGCCGGCACCTCACCGCCGTAGGCGACGCCACGGTCGTCGTCGATCCGGGTGGGGTTCAGTCCGCCGTGGGCCACCTGGTAGGCGCGCCCGAACTGGGTAATCTCGTCGTGACCCCAGAACGGCGGGCTCATCACCGCGAAGACGAGCCCGAAGATCCCGGCCAGCAGGGCGAACGCGATGGTCGCCGGACCCATCCTGCGGGACAGGACCTCTCCGGCGTGCCGGGGACCGGCCAGGAAGGAACGACCCGCGGCCTGCTCGTCTCCGGCAGGGCGGGCCGCGGTCTCGGCGGTCAACGGATGTCCCCGCCCACCTGGTCGCTGTGCTGTCCGGGCATGAGCGCGGACCCTGCGTGGTTACGCTGCGCTACCGCCGCCGGGGCCGACGTGCTCATGGCGGCCGCGGCGCTCGCGCCGGGGGCCTCGTAGCGGAGATAGATCAGGCGTGCCGCTTCGTGTCGGGACCGGCGAATACCGTCCAGGATCAGACCGGCGGTCCAGGCCAGGAAACCGACCAGCAGCAAGGTGCAGGCCAGGAACAGGGTCGGGAAACGGGGCACGGTGTGGGTGTCGTAGTACTCGATGATGATCGGGACGGTCAGCACCACCGAGATGAGCCAGCCGACCGTACCCAGCAGGCCGTAGAAGGCGACCGGCCGCTCGTGCCGAGCCAATCCGACGATGAGGGCGAGGATCTTGAAACCGTCGTGGTAGGTGCGCAGTTTGCTCTCACTGCCGGCCGGCCGGTCCCGGAAACCGACCGGCACCGCCGTCTGCGGGACCCGCAGGTGCAGTGAGTGCACGGTGAGTTCGGTTTCGATCTCGAATTCCCGGGAGACCGCGGGGAAGCTCTTCACGAAGCGCCGGGAAAATACCCGGAAGCCGCTGAGCATATCCTCGACGTTCTCGCCGAAAACCTTGCCCACCACGCCGTTGAGGACTTTGTTCCCGGTTTCGTGGCCCGCCCGGTAGGCCGATCCGCTCTCGTCCTGTTTCCGGACGCCGAGGACATGGTCGTACGGGCCCGACAGCAGTGTTTCGATCATCGCCGGCGCCGCGGACGCCTCGTAGGTGTCGTCGCCGTCGATCATGAGATAGATGTCGGCCTCGATATCGGCGAAAGCGCGGCGCACCACATTGCCTTTGCCCTTGGCCCGCTCCGCCCGCACGATCGCGCCGGCGGCCCGGGCCTTCTCGGCGGTCGCATCGGTGCTGAGATTGTCGTACACGTAGACGACAATTCCGGGCACCGCGGCCTTCAGGTCTGCGATGACCTTGGCGACCGACGCCTCTTCGTTGTGACACGGGACGACGGCCGCAATGCGCAATTCGTCGGTGGATTCCACCTGGTCAAATCCTCGAAATCGACGGATATGGGAACACGGGGAGAGTACCGGGTCTGTGACATTGGGCATGAGCGAGGGCCCTGCGTGGTTGCGCTGTGCTGCCGCCTCAGGGCCTGACCCGCTCATGCTGTTTTCGTCGGGCATGAGCGGGGGCCCTGCGTGGTTGCGCTGTGCTGCCGCCTCAGGGCCTGACCCGCTCATGCTGTTTTCGTCGGGCATGAGCGGGGGCCCTGCGTGGTGATGCTGCGCTGCCGCCTCCGAGCCTGAACCGCTCATGCCGTGCCACAGAAGATGGCTCAGGTCGCTGCGGTACCGTCGGCGCGTGTCATCTGGTGAGCCCACGGCCGCTGTCGCCGCCGACGCGCCGGCCCCCCGCTCGCTCGCCGAGCGCCTGCGGACCGGGCTGCGGCAGAGCGCGGCGTTCCTGGTCGTCGGCGTGATCGGCTTCCTGGTCGATGCGGGGACCTACAACCTGCTGGTGTTCAATCTGGGCGCCTGGGGTGGCGAGGGTCTCATGTACTCCGCGCCGCTGCCCGCCAAGATCATCGCGATCGGGGTGGCCACGGTGGTCACCTACTTCGGCAACAAGTGGTGGACGTTCTCGCACAAGCAGTCCGGCAGTCCGGTCCGCGAGTACGTGCGCTACGCGGCGATCAATGTGATCGCGATCGGCCTGCAATTGGGCTGCCTGGGTTTCTCCAGGTACGTCCTGGATCTGGCCACGCCGCTGGCGGACAATATCTCTGGAACATTGATCGGTCAGATCGTTGCCGTGGTCTTCCGGTATTGGGCTTATGACAAGTTCGTGTTTACCGGGGAACCCGATAGGGAAACGACCAACCGGGCGACCGGCGTGGCTGATTGATATCCTCGGGCCCGCCGCGAACCGTATTCAGGGACATGTTTGTCCAGTCGGCACAGTATGAGTTGGTCAGGCCCGGAGGCGGTAGCGGAGCGTAACCACGCAGGGCCCTCGCTCATGCGCGAAAATATTGAGGATTTCGAGGACTTCATGGACCAGTCGGCTATGCAGGCCGTTACCGAGACGAACGATCACGCTGCGGTCGCGCCGGAGTCGCTGCGCGCCGAACACCACCGGGCTCCGCGCAGACTGGTGCTCGCCCGGGGCATCTTCACCGGGCCCTCGGCGAAGATCAGCGACGAGCTGTACGCGGTGGTCAAGGGCCGTGCCACCCGCGACCGGATGAGCCTGCGCTTGGACAAGGGCTCGACCGCGCACACCAACACCTACTTCGGCCGTTTCGCCGCCAGCTACTGGCAGCGCTGGACCGTGGTCACCGAGGTGCAGGCCACCATGACCCTGCAGGTCGGCAAGCACGCCAGGGTGCGGATCGTGGCCTCCGATATCGCCGGGCACCGCCGGATCGTCGGCACCGCCGAGGTCACCGGCAGCGGTCCGCTGACCCTGACCGCGCCGCTGGACCAGTTCGTCGACGGCGGGGCTCTGTGGCTGGAGTTCGAAGCGGTCGGTGCCGACCTGGAGATCTCCGAACTCACCTGGACCGCGACCGCACCCGAGACCGTACGCCCGGTCGCCATCGCCATCTGCACCTTCAATCGCGCCCAGGACTGCGCCGAGACCATTGCCGCACTGGCTTCCGACCAGACCGTCCTCGGCTCGCTCGACGCGGTGTACGTGGTGGACCAGGGCACCGATCTGGTGGAGAATCGCCCGCTGTACCAGGCCACGCGGTCGATGTTCGGGGACAAACTCCGCTACATCCGCCAGCCCAATCTGGGCGGTGCGGGCGGTTTCACCCGCGGGCTGTACGAGGTGTCCGCGGCCAACGAACACGCCGATGTCATCCTCATGGACGACGATATCCTCTGCGAACCCGAGACCGTGCTGCGGTTGCAGGCCTTCGCCAACCTCACCGTGGAACCGACGCTGGTCGGCGCGCAGATGCTGTTCCTGCTCAACCCCGACTACCTGAATGTCGGCGCCGAGGATGTGCACCTGCACCGGCTCATGCACGGCCAGAAGGTGCCCAAGGCGCTGCGCAACACCAGCATGCTGAAAAAGAACCAGGAACGCCGGGTCGACGCCGGATACAACGCCTGGTGGACCTGTCTCATCCCGGCCGAGGTGGTGAAGAAGATCGGGCTGCCGCTGCCCATCTTCTTCCAGTGGGACGATGTCGAATACGGGGTCCGCGCCCGCGAGCACGGGTTCGTCACGGTCACGCTGCCCAATGCGGCGGTCTGGCACGCGGACTTCTACTGGAAGGACTTCGACGACTGGGCGCGGTACTTCAGCACCCGCAACTCGCTGATCGTCAGCGCGATGCACGCGGACCTGGACCCGGGCACGATCACCCGGCAGCTCCTCCGGAACATCTCCGAATACCTGGTCGCGATGCAGTACGGGCTCGCGCACACCACCCTGCAGGGCATCGAGGACTTCCTGGCGGGGCCGTCGATCCTGCGAGACGGCGGTATCGAGCCGCTGAAACGGGCCCGGACCAGTCGCGCCGACTACACCGAGACCGTGAAGCACCCCGCGGCGACGCCGCCGGTGGACGCCTCCGAGATCCGTGTACGCCGCGCCGGCGGCGAACCCAGCCGGCTGCTGGCAGTGCTGATCAAACGCGCGATCCAGCAGTGGACCGGCAAGGTCCAGCACGGGCTGGTCGGGGTCACCCGCGAGGACGCGCACTGGTGGCATGTCTCGCTGTTCGACCATGTCGTGGTCACCGATGCCTCGCAGTCCGGGGTCCGGGTCCGCAAGCGCGACAAGGCGACCGCCCGCGCCCTGCTGCTGCGCACGGTGCGGGTACTGCGCCGGCTGTACAAGGAACTGCCGGACCTGCAGCAGCGCTACCGCGACGCACACGCCGAACTCACCAGCCGGGAGAACTGGGAGCGGCTGTACGGAATCGACGCCGACCGGAACTGACCCGGGACGCCCGCTGTCCGCACGGGCCACGCCGTAACGCGGCGTGGCCCGTGATCGTCAGAGGAACAGGTCGGTGGTGAGGGACTCGTCGCCCGGGGTCACCCGGTACTTGTCCAGGTCGGTGATGCCGTGGGTGGCGAGCACCTCGTCGTCGATGAAGAAATTGCCGGTCGTCTCGGTGGCCGGTGAGGTGAGTACCAGGTAGGCGGCATCGGCGTAGATATCCGGGGTCCGCGAGGTCCGGACCATTTCCTCACCACCGAGCAGATTGCGTACGGCCGCGGTCGCGATCGTGGTGCGCGGCCAGAGTGAATTGACGCCCACACCGTCGGATTTCAGTTCCTCGGCCAGCCCCAGCGTGGTCAGCGACATCCCGTACTTGGCGATGGTGTAGCCCAGGGAGGACCCGGCCCATTTGGGGTCCAGATTGAGCGGCGGCGACAGCGTCAGGATATGCGGGTTCCGGCCGGCGCCGGCGGAGTCACGCAGCGCCGGTATGCACAGCTTGGACAGCAGGAAAGTGCCGCGGCAGTTGATGTCCTGCATGAGGTCGTACTTCTTCATCGCCAGCGAATCGGTGGGAGACAGATCGATGGCGGAGGCGTTGTTGACCACGATATCGATACCGCCGAAGCGCTCGGTGGTCAGCCGGACCGCCTCGGCGACCGATTCGTCGATCCGCACATCGCCGACGAACGGCAGTACGGTCGCCCCCGCCTCCTCCAGTTCCGCGGCGGCGGTGTGGATGGTGCCCGGCAGTTTGGGATGGGGCTGATCGGTTTTGGCGATCAGCGTGATGTTCGCGCCGTCGGCGGCCGCCCGTTTGGCGATCTCCAGCCCGATACCGCGGCTGCCGCCGGACATGATCACCGTCCGGCCGGCGAGCGGTTTGTCTCCGGTAGCTGTCATTGCCTGCCCTCCTGTTGGTCGCGGGCGCCGACCGCCGTACGTTCGGCGCTGCGCTTCGAGCGTAGGCAACAGGTGGGGGCTTGCCCAGGGACCGCGCGATCCGGTGCCCTGGTGTCGGGCAGACGGCCGACCGGATACCGGTGCCCGCGGCTCGGATGCGGCCGGGGCGCGCGGGCACCGCCGACGCGCAGGCGGCAGGCACCGGGTCGCGTGAGCGGGCCGGGTCCGCATTCGGCGGGGCCCTGGGGACCTCGCCGCATGCGGACATCCGCTCACATCGTGGCGATCACCAGGATGTTCAGCAGGAAGATCAGGGCGACGAACGCCCAGATCACGTACATGACCACCATGCCGGGGGTCTTCTGCGGTACCGGACCGATCGCCCCGTTGAGGAAGATGAGCGCCGGTGTCCGGTAGTAGTACCGCACCGCTTGCCCCGGCTGCACGGGCACCGCGATATCGGCGGGACCCATATCGAACAGCCACGGCGTGGTGACCCGCAGGTGGTACTGGCCGGCACCGACCGGAATGTGGTTGGCACCCCACCTGGTGTTCGGCACTCGCTGCCCGTTCACCGTGATCTTGGGTTTGGTGATCGCCAGGAGGAACATCATCGGGGTGTAGGAGCAGTCCACCGTGATACCCGGTGGGTCGTTGGGCGCCGCCCGGGGCGGCTGCCCGTAGGGTCCGGGCTGCCTGCCCGGCCCGAACTGGGCCGGGGGCTGGCCGGGCGGTTGTGCGTAGGGACCGCTGGCATAGTGCGGTTGGGCGGGCGGCTGTCCGTAGCCCTGCGGCGGCTGGCCGGGGGGCGGCGCTCCCCACGGCTGCGGGCCGCCCTGTGGCCCCCCTGGATACTGTGGCTGCCCACCCTGGTTCGGCGCCGGCGCCGCGAACTGCTGCTGCGGCGGCGGGAACTGGCCGGGGGCGGGTTGGCCCTGTGGCGGCTGACCGCCGGGGTAACTCATCGATCTCCTCCCGAATCATGCAGATTGCCAGCCGAACTTACCCGGCGGGGAGGAATCTCTCGCATCGGTCGTCAACCCTGGTTGTCCGGTGGGCGACCGATGCGAGTGCCGGCGTGTGCCGCGGACTAGTCCGGTTTCTGGAACTGCTCGTTGCGGCCGAGGCTGCGCAGATGGAACCACTCGCGCAATCCGGCCGGATCGCGGCGGGTCACCAGGAAGAACCAGGAGAAACGAATCCATTCCTGGGGCAGTAGCTTTCGCATACCCGGCTGGGACATGAGGTAGCCCCGGTTGCGGTAGGTGAAGTACCGCTTCACCGGATCGTCCGGGTACTGGGTGTGCATCCGGCCACCGAGGATCGGCTTGAACTCGGCCGCGCCGTTGGGGTGCAGATACGCGGTTTGCAGGCAGGTTCCGAAGGGTAGCCCCGACCGGACCAGCCGCCGGTGCACCTCGACCTCGTCGCCGCGCACGAACAGCCGCAGATCCGGCACGCCGATCACGTCCACCGCCTGCGCGGAGATCAGGGCCCCGTTGAACAGCGAAGCGATGCCGGGCAGGAAGTCCTCGCCGCCGAGTTCCGATCGCAGGCGCCGCCACACCACGCCGCGGCGCAGCGGAAACGCCAACCGGTCCGGTTCGTCGATATCGCAGACGACCGGCGAGACCTCCACCAGTTCGTGGCGTCGCGCGCAGTCGAACAGGGTGGCCAGTACCTCGGGGCCCTCCGGCCGGCCGTCGTCGTCGGCCAGCCAGACCCAGTCGGCGCCCAGGCTCAGCGCGTGCAGCATGCCCAGCGCGAAACCGCCCGCCCCGCCCAGATTGTGCGCCGAACCGAGATAGGTGGTCTCGATGGGCTGCTCCGTCACCAGTTCGGCCACTTCGGCCTCGTTGCCGTTATCGATCACGATCAGGTGATCGACGGCGCGCGATTGCGTGGCGACGGCTTTCAGCGATTCGGCGAGCAGCTCGCGACGCTTGTGCGTGACCACTACGGCGACGATCTTGGCGTCCGGTCCGTACTCGACCTCCGGTAGCACCGCGGCGGCCGCGTCGTGCTCCGGAGCCGGACGTCGGAGGCCGGCGGTGCCGCGTCCACCGGCGACCGGCGAGGCCTCCGTGTCATCGACCTCCTCCGGGACTTCCGGTGTCGGTTCGCCGGTTTGTTCATCGGTTGTCGGCGTGGACTCCGCCTCGTGGCGACCGTCTTTCGCTTCTGGAGCCGACTCGCTGCCGCTGTGTCCGCCGGGCACGGGGGAGGACGCTGCCGGGGCACGCTCTGCTTCCGCGCCGGAGCCGGACTCACTCGTGTTGTCGTCGGGCACTGTCGAGGGTCCGGCGTGGTCACGCGCCGCTTCCGCCCCGGAGCCGGACCCACTCATGCTGTCGTCGGGCACTGTCGAGGGCTCTACGTGGTCACGCTCCGCTTCCGCCTTCGGGCCTGACTCGCTCATGCTGTTCTGTTCGAGCATGATCGAGGGCCCTACGTGGTCACGCTCCGCTTCCGCCTTCGGGCCTGACTCGCTCATGCTGTTCTGTTCGAGCATGATCGAGGGCCCTACGTGGTCACGCTCCGCTTCCGCCTTCGGGCCTGACTCGCTCATGCTGTGTTGTTCTCCAGTTCTCGTTCGCCGTCGGCCGACTCCGGTGCGTCGTCGGCACGATCGGACTTCTCGGCCTCGATCTCCCGTAGGACCGTCGCCACATGATTACCCGCGTCCGGACCCTCGTAGGCCCGGACGACCTCTTCGATTCCGCCCTGCAATCGCACCTGCCCGTGATCGATCCACATGGCGGTATCGCAGAGCTGGGCCAGGAACTCGTTGGAATGGCTGGCGAACACCAGGATGCCCGAGCGGGCGACCAACTGCTGCAACCGGATCCGCGCCTTCTTCATGAATTCCGCGTCGACCGCGCCGATCCCCTCGTCGAGCAGCAGGATCTCCGGGTCGATGGAGGTCACCACGCCCATCGCCAAGCGGACCCGCATACCGGTCGAATAGGTGCGCAGCGGCATGGACAGATATTCGCCGAGTTCGGTGAAATCGGCGATCTCGTCGATCTTGGACAGCATCTGCTTGCGAGTCTGTCCCAGGAACAGGCCGCGGATGATGATGTTCTCGTAGCCGGAGATCTCCGGGTCCATTCCGACACCCAGGTCGAACACCGGCGCGACCCGCCCGCGGATCCGCGCGCTACCGCGCGAGGGCTCGTAGATCCCGGACAGCAGCCGCAGCAGCGTGGACTTGCCCGCGCCGTTGTGGCCGACCAGGCCCACCCGATCGCCCTCTTTCAGCGACAGGTTGATATCGCGTAGGGCCTCGACCACCACGACATCGGACTGGTTGCGGCCGATCGAACCGCCCGCCTTACCCAGGAACGCCTTTTTCAGCGACCGGGATTTCGCGTCGAAGATCGGGAACTCCACCCACGCGTTGCGGGTTTCGATACTCACATGATCACTCATGATCGCCTGACTCCTAAACCCAGTAGGGCACGCGCGAACGGTACCGGCGCATTGCCAAAGCAGCCGCGATCCAGCCCACCACGGTGATAGCGCCGACGATCGCCCAGTGGTACAGCTTCTGATCGTCGCCGAGCAGCGGTGCGCGCACGATCTCCAGATAGTGGTAGGTGGGCACCACTTCGGCCAGCCGGGCCCGTTCGGCGACCTGACCGCCCTGCTCCTGCAGGCTCTTGGTGTTCCACATCACCGGGGTGAGTACGAACAGCATCAGCGTCATACTGCCCAGGATCGGCGCGATATCGCGGTAGCGGGTGCTGAAGATGCCGAACAGCACCGAGACCCACATGGCGTTGAGGAACAGCAGCATCAGGGCCGGTATCGCGAAGATCGCGGTCCAGTGCAGTTCACGCCAGACCCCGAACAGCGCCAGTACGACGAAGTAGATCGCCGCGTTGTGCGCGAAGAACAGGATCTGCCGCCAGACCAGCCGGTACACGTGCACACTCAGCGCGGACGGCAGCTGTTTGATCAGTCCCTCGTTGGCGACGAAGACATCCGCGCCCTCCAGGATCGAAGCGTTGATGACGTTCCACACGATCAGGCCGACCGCCACGTACGGCAGATACTCGGTGAGCGGCTGGCCGAGCAGCGCGGCGTACAGGATGCCGATGGCGGTGGCCTGCACACCGGTGGCGATGGTGATCCAGAACGGCCCCAGCACCGACCGCCGGTAGCGCTGTTTGATGTCCTGCCAACCCAGTGAAAGCCACAGTTCGCGCTGCCCGAACCCGTCGCGGATATCGCGCCAGGCCCGGGACCAGGACTGCGAATCGGACTGGATGGGATCCGTGGCGGTCACCTCGGCGGTATCGGCGCCGGCGACCGGGGTCTGCTCGGAACTCACGGGCTTCTCATCTGCGGCGGGGTCGTGGTCGGGGCGCACCGGGCTCTCGTCGGTGCTCTCCGGATCGTCAGGGTTTACCAGGTCGGAGCGAGCGGAAGCTGCAGGCACGGTGCACGACACTACCTCGGTGGGCGAGTCGCGGTACCGGCCGCCTATACACCACCGCGTTCAGAGGTATTGTCCGGTGCCTCCGATGGACGGGCCCGGCTGCGCGCCGCGACCCTCGGCGGTATGGATACCCGGAGGCAGGGCGCCCTGGCGCATCTGCTCCAGCTGTGCCCGTGCGGCCATCTGCTGGGCGAACAGCGCCGTCTGGATGCCGTGGAACAGGCCCTCCAGCCAGCCCACCAGCTGCGCCTGCGCGATACGCAGTTCCGCGTCCGAGGGGACGGCGTCCTCGCTGAACGGCAGGGCCAGCCGTTCCAGTTCCGCACGCAGCTCCGGTGCGAGGCCCTGTTCCAGCTCCCGGATGGAGGATTTGTGGATCTCGGCCAGCCGGGTCCGGCTCGCGTCGTCGAGCGGGGCCGCCCGCACCTCCTCGAGCAGCTGTTTGATCATGGTGCCGATCCGCATGACCTTGGCCGGCTGCTCGACCATATCGGCCAGCGATTCGGAGGTGTCGCGCTCGGCGCCCTCCTGCTCGGGCGTCTCCCGCCCGGGGTAGGACGCGCTCGCCGCGGCGCCCGCGGGCAGCACCAGCGGACGGCCCTCGGGGCCGATCACGACAACGGGATCCGATGCGTCATCCGATTGCGTCATGGTCCCCATCATGTCGTGTTCGCGCCGAACGCGCTAAAGCCGGTGGTGGTGACGCGGGTTGCAGACCCCGGACCAGGGTTACCGGAATATGTGCGCTGCCTTAAAGTGACCTGCATGACTTACGACGTCGCGCGGGTCCGGGGCCTGATCCCCTCCCTCGCCGACGGCTGGATCAACCTGGCTCCGCAGGCGGGCATGCTTGTTCCGGATTCTGTCTCGCGCGCGGTGTCCATCGGTTTCCGCTCGTCGTCGTTCTCCCACCTCGGCCGTCACGATGCCGCCAAACGCAGCGCCGATATGCTGCACGACGCCCGGGTGGCCGTCGCGGATCTGGTCGGCGCGGATCCCAGCGGGGTCGTGCTGGGGCCGGACCGCGCCGTCCTACTGGCCTGGCTCGCCGAATCCCTGAGTTCCCGGTTGGGCCTGGGCACCGGGATCGTGCTGTCCCGGCTGGACGACGAGGCGAATGTGGCGCCGTGGCTGCGGATCGCCAACCGCTACGGCGCCCATGTGCGCTGGGCCGAGGTGGAGATCGAGACCTGCGAGATGCCGGCCTGGCAGTTCGAGGAGCTCATCGGGCCCACCGCCCGGCTGGTAGCGCTCACTGCCGCCTCACCGATCGTGGGTTCGGCGCCCTCGGTGCGGGTCGCGGCCGAACGGGTACACGAGGTCGGCGGCCTGCTGGTCGCGGACGCGGTCGGCGCCGCACCGTACGCGCTGATCGGTATCGACGACCTGAACGCCGATGTGGTCGCGTTGAGCGCGCCGAGCTGGGGCGGTCCGCAGGTCGGCGCGCTCGTCTTCCGGGACCCGGCGTTCCTGGACCGGATCCCGTCCATGTCGCTGAACCCCTACGCCAAGGGCCCCGAGCGGCTCGAGGTCGGCGGGCACCAGTACGCGCTGCTGGCCGGTCTCACCACCTCGATCGACTATCTGGCCGGGCTCGACGAACGGGCCCGCGGCACCCGCCGGGAGCGGCTGGAACTGTCGATCACCTCGTTGCAGGACTACCACGACCAGCTGTTCGACCATCTGATGAGCACCTTGGAGAAGATCGGCGGGCTCACCGTGATCGGCCGGGCCTCCACCCGGATCCCGACGGTCAGTTTCACCATCGACGGTATGCAGGCGGAGAAGATCGCCGCCGAGCTGGCGGACAAGCGCATCAATGTGCTGGCGGGCTCGCACGGCGGCAGCCGGTTACTGGACGCATTGGGTGTGAACGACGAGGGCGGCGCGGTGACCATTGGTCTCGCGCCGTACACGACTCGCCGGGAGATCGATCAGTTCGGCCGGGCCCTGGCCGCGCTCGGCTGATCGGCCCGGCCGCTTTCGGGCGCGCGGGCCTCCGTGGTCGGGCTCTTCTCCTACCGGCCCGGTCAGCTCACGCCCTCGTTACCGATCCGCAAGATCACCTTGCCGAACGTGTCGTGTTCGTCGAGCAGTTCGTGTGCCCGGGCCGCCTCGGCCACCGGGACCTCGGCGTGGATCACCGGGACGACCGCGCCCGTCTCCAGCAGCGGCCAGACGTGCGCCTGTACCTCGGCGATGATGTCGGCTTTGCTGCCGCGGCCGGTGGCCGGGCGATCGCGCAGTTTGATCGCGCGCACCGTCCCGCGTTTGGCCATGAGCTCGCCCAGGTTCAGTTCGGCGTTCCCCCCGCCCTGCATGCCGATCACCAGCACCTGCCCGTCCAGGGCCAGCGCCGCCACATTGCGCCCGAGGTAGGCAGCGCCCATGTTGTCGAGGATTATATCCGCGCCCGGTCCGCCCAGGCCCTGTTCGGCCCGGATCAGATCGACGAAGTCGTGTTCCCGGTAGTTGATGAGCACGCTCGCGCCCAGTTCCGCGCAGCGTGCCAGTTTCGCCGCCGACCCGGCCGTCACCGCGACCCGGGCGCCCAGCTGCGCCGCCACCTGGATGGCGTGGGTGCCGATACCGCTGCCACCGCCGTGGATCAGCAGCAACTGCCCGGAGTGCAGGCCGGCGGTCAGTACCAGATTCGACCAGACCGTCGCCGCGACCTCGGGCAGTCCCGCGGCCGCCGCCAGATCCACGCCATCCGGCACCGGTAGCACCTGACCGGTGGGGACCACCACTTTCTCGGCGTACCCGCCGCCGGACAGCAGCGCACACACCCGGTCGCCGACGGACCATTCCCGGACACCCTCGCCGACGGCCGCGATCACCCCCGAGCATTCCAGCCCGGGCACGGCGGTGATGCCCGGCGGAGGCGCGTACAGGCCGCGCCGCTGTAGCAGATCGGCCCGGTTCACCCCGGCCGCCGCCACGTCGATCAGTACCTCGCCATGCCCGGGTACCGGGTCCGGGGCGTCGGACCACTCCATCACCTCGGGGCCGCCGAATCCGTTCAAGTTGATCGCACGCACGGGACCCATACTGCATGAGAAATTGCCGAGAGGGTGCCCGCGACTGGCCGGACACGGCTAGCGTGAGCGCCGTGAGCAGCTTCATCGACTTCCAGAACGAGATCTATCTCCAGGGAATGGGCGGGACCGTCCCCGAACTGCCGATGAGCGCGGACGGGTTCGCGGACCGGGCCCGGGAGTTGCTCGACGCACGCGCGTACGCCTATGTGGCCGGTAGCGCCTCCACCGGACGCACGGCCGCGGCCAACACCTCCGCGTTCGATCGGTACCGGATCGTGCCGCGCATGCTCTGCGGGACCAGCGGTCCGGGTGCGCGCGACACCGCGGTCGAGGTGCTCGGCACCAAACTGGCCGCCCCGGTGCTGACCTCGCCGGTCGGGGTGCTGGAACTACTGCATGAGAAGGGCGAGGTGGTGGTGGCCCGGGCCGCGAAGGAGCTGGGGGTCGGCACCGTCCTGTCCACCGCGTCCTCCGCGACCATCGAGGAGGTGGGCGAGGTCGCCGGCGACTGGTGGTACCAGCTGTACTGGCCCGCCGACGACGAGCTGGCGCGTTCGTTCGTGGAGCGCGCGCAGCGGGCCGGGGCGAAGGCGATCGTGGTCACCGTGGACACCCCCGCCCTGGGCTGGCGGCCGCGGGATCTCGAACTGGGCCATCTGCCCTTCCTGCTGGGCAAAGGTATCGCCAACTATCTTTCCGACCCGGTCTTCCGGGCGAAGCTGTCCGCACCGCCCGAGGAGAGCGAGGACGCGCTGCGGATGGCGATCCTCACCTGGGTCGGCCTGTTCGGCAACCACACCCTGCGTCCCGCCGACCTGGCCAAGCTCCAGGAGTGGACCGATCTGCCGATCGCGGTCAAGGGTGTGCTCCATCCCGACGACGCCCGGCTGTTGGTCGACGCCGGCGCGGACGCGGTGTGGGTGAGCAACCACGGCGGCCGGCAGATCGACAATTCGATCGCCGCGCTGGACGCGCTCGGCGCGGTGGTCGGCGCGGTCGGCGACCGGGCCGATGTGCTGTTCGACTCCGGTATCCGTTCCGGCTCGGATGTGCTGGTCGCACTGGCTCTCGGTGCCAAAGCGGTGGGTTACGGCCGGCCCTGGGCCTACGCCCTGGGTATCGCCGGCAGCGCGGGGGTACGCCACGCGTTGCGCCTGCTGCTCGCCGATTTCGATTCCGCCATGGGACTTTCCGGTTGCGCCGACCTCGCCGGCATCACCCGTGACCTGCTCGCCGTGCCCCGCTGACCGCGCGGACGGGCCGCTCCCGGCCCTATCGGTTACCATCGAGGCCCTGGAGACGTGGCAGAGCGGCCGAATGCACTCGCCTTGAAAGCGAGAGTCGTGAGAGCGACCGGGGGTTCAAATCCCTCCGTCTCCGCCAGAATCGGCAGTCCGATCGACTGTCGGCCCCGGCTGTGGCCCCGTCGCAAATGGCCTGTTCCGCAAGAAGGCTCGGTAGGTCGCGCGGTGGCCGCGGCCGAGTGGTTGTCCCCGCCCGTCCGGCTGTGCAATGGTTTGCCGATGCAGAACGCGGTGTGGGAGCGCCGCGGGAGGGAGGGGACGAATGCCGGAAGAACTCGATGTCGATCCGGAGGAAGTCGACAAATTCTCGGCGAGCTTGCAGAAGCTGGCGGATGAGAATGCGAGCGCCACGGCCTACATCGACAAATGGCTGGTGGTCGACAACACGGTATGGGGCGACGGTGGACTGATCCGGCTCGGACTGAGTGCCGTCAGCGAGGCCCATGCGAAGTTGAAGCCGAACTACGAAACACTGGGCCGGCTGTCCGCAGCCGCCGCGACCGAACTGGCCGCGGTGGCGCAGATGTACCGGACCACGGACCGCGCGAATGCCGCGGCATTGGACCGCACGTACGAGGCCGGTAAGTGATGGCCGGCGCACCTGTCGAGAAATTGGCCGAGCCCGCGCTCGAGGATCCCATGAACGACAAGTTCGAGTTCCTCGTGACCTCCAACGAGATCTCACCGACGTATTGGGCGTGTACCTGGCTCAAGAATGTTGTCGGCGTGGACCCTGTGGAGTGGTTCTCGCAGAAGGTCGCCGGCGATTGGGAGGCGCTGCAGCAAGCGGGTGTGGCTGTCGAGAATCTCGCGGCCTACAACACGAGCTTCGCCACCGAGGTCGAGAACGCGGCCAAGGCGGTCGACCCCACCTGGGATGGCAACGCGGCCACGAACGCGCAAACGTACTTCGCCGAGCTGGCGACCGCGGTCACGGCTCAGGTCGATGCCTTGAACGCTGTCGCCGACGAGATCAAAAACTACGCCAACGCCGCGTACTACGGCGCGAAGACGATCGGCGATTCGGTACAGACGCTGCTGGATATCGGCGCGATCGCGATCATCGAATGGGCTGCGGTCAAGGTTTCCGCGGCCACCGGTGTCGGGGTCGTCGCCACTGCGGCGCTGGTCGCAGCCGCTACCTTGACCACGCTCCGGGCAATCGCGGAATTCAACATGATGGTCTCGAAGCTGTCCGCCCTCTATATCGGTTTGGAAGGGACGGCCGGGCTCATCTACGCGGGCCTCGGTGCGATCCAAACCGGCGACCTACCCACACTGCCGCAGAAGTCCTACGACCATCCAGGGGCGTGAAGTGAGTTCACCGGAGCCGGTACACGACCTCGCGCGCGGCGACCTCGGGGTCTCGCGCCAGCTCTCGAAGGCGCTGCAGGTCATCATGGCGGGCACAACCGACCCGCGACTGAAAGATCAGATCCGTGCGATTCTCGACGGCCGGGCCAGCGCTCGGGAATTGATGCGCAGCGACGCTTTCAACGCGGTTCTCGATCAGACCATGCCCGCGGCGATGCAGCAGTTCGCGGAGATGCCCGAGGGGGAACGCCAGCGGCTCGCGGAGCAGGGACAAAGACAGCTCGACCAGCTCCGCGAGCAGCCGCCGACATGGTCGGTCCCGGCGCAGTCGGCCGAGCCGTCGCCTCCGCAACAGTCACAGGTGCCGCCGCAGCCGCCCGTGTCCTCTGCGGCGAGCGGCCGTCGCGGGTCCTATCGCGACCAGGTGGTCACCCCTGACGAACCCGATGAAGACGACCTCTACTTCCGTGATCGCTGGAAGAACGGCTGGCTGCGGTGACCGGGCGGCAGAAGGTGCTGTTCGAGACCGAGATGGATCCGGACCGTGTCCCGCTTCTCACGACAGCACCGCTGAACCTGAAACTTGCCGAGTCATTGCCCGCTGTGTGCAGCGAACACGGCCGGCCTGCTGTGGAGAGTCGTTCTTTCACAGTGAATTCCATGGGGCAGCCGGGGTCGGAGATTCCGACGATGCGGTCTTTCCTCGGATCGATCAGGCCGCCCTGGAAGCCGCGGGAGAACTACGGGGTGCAGGCCTGCCTCCGGTTCGAGTATCCGGCCTGCGAATACTGCATGCACGAGGTCCGTCGGTTCCGGCGGGTTGCGCTGCTGATGCTGCTGATCGTCGTGGCGACGATCGGGGCGCTGGTTGCGGCGGTTGTTTTCCGGGTCGAGCAGCTCTATGTGCCGCTGGGCTTCGCCGCCGTGCCCGGATGCTTCCCCATCGCCATGGTTGTCGGCCTGGTCTCCTGGATGCGGTCCGACTACTTCGCGGATGTCTGGTTGACCGATTCGGCCGAGCAGTTGATCGTGTCGTCGCACCCGGACTTCGTTACGGCCGTGGATCGGTTTCGAGCGGAGGCAGGTGACTGAGGACCGGTAGGGGCGGTGTTCATGCGGGAACAGCCCGTCGGACGACGGACGAGCGCTGGATGCGGGCACCGATCGAGGCTTTCGGAGAGGTGGCAGAGCGGCCGGAGCAGGCGCCTCGAAACCGACAGTGGTGAGAGACCGGGATTCGAATCTCTCGGTCTCCGCTGGATGTTGCCCGTACTGCATGCGTCCGGGTTCAGGTTCGGACCGTCTCCTCCACCAGGTTCATCTCGTTCCACAGCCGGTGCCAGTCCGCGGCCTGCCCGGGGCGGCCGGCGTATGCCTGTGTGAGCTCTTCCCGGAAATCCCGGTTTCGCGCGGAGTAGGTGTATTCCTCGGCCAGCGTGCGTGGGCGACCCCGCTCCTCCGCCAGGACCAGTCCGCCCTCCGGCGGTGCGGACCATTCGCCCGTCGCCGTCCGGTGGTTCTCGTACAACAGGTCGGAGCGGGAGCGCACCTTGATCTCGTCGACATCCACCGGTGGATGCGGCGATTCGAGCAGGCGCAGCAGCTCGGCCGAACCGTCGAAACAGATGTCCTGCGCGCGGGTGGGCACATATCGGCCGGTACCGTCGCGTAGGCGCTCACCGAGGAAGCGGGTGAGCACCGATGCCCCGCTCTCCCGACGTGATACCGCTACGGCTTCGACGGTCGAGTGATAGGTGTGCATCCGGAAGCGCTCGATGACGCGTGCCGCACGCGCCGGGTTGCCCGCGCCCTCCTCGAGGACGGCGTTCCGGCGGCCCGCGATCACATGGTCGATGGCCATATCGAGCCATCGTTCCGCGGTCGGATAGAGGTGGTCACCGGCCGTGAAGTCGTCGTGCGCACGGAGTTCGGCGAACATCGGGTGGTACCGCATGTAGTCGTCGGCGATCAGCGGGACCGCGCCGCCGCGGTCGCCGAAGGACGCCACGATGGCCCGTATGGCCGTGGACTTTCCCGCGCCCGGCTGGGCCAGCGCGACGACCAGCCGGGGCCGCTCCGTCGCCGCCTTGGTCCGACCCGGGATATCCAGTTGTTCGGGAACGATTCTCGTCTCGAATATCCGGCGCATATCGTGATCGGACAACGCGAAGCGAAGGGCGCTCTTGCGCAGCTCGCTCGCGAGCCCGTGCACCGTTCCCCGCAGTTCGCCGCTCGCGGAGTAGATCGCGTTGCCGATTCGGCAGGCTCCCCGCGCCGCGACCGCTGAAACCGGTGACCGCAGGTACTTCACATCAGTCCACAGGATGTGATTGTGTCGGATTCTCGCCGGTGGGTAGCCCACGGTGCTACTCGGCCGCGGCCCCGGGGACCTGCCGGAGCGGCCACGCACCTCGGCGAGGGAGCGTAACCGGGTTCGCGTCGCGGATCCCCGTTCACTCCGTGTCGGCATAGGAGGCGGGTCGGAGCCGCGGTCACCGCGACGCGGAACACGGCCCGTATAAGCGCCGCGGGCGCGGGTGTTGCGTACGGTGGACACGTGACGCAATCGAGCGACGTAACCCCCGGTCCGGCGGCGACGCCGGCCGCCGGACGGTGGCCCGCGGTTCTCACCTGGCGCGCGCACGACGGCTCGCGGATGGAATCGGTTCGCGTAACGCTCAACGGCAACCGGATCCGCGCCAGCGGCCGCATCGTCGGCAGCGGGTGCGGCGAGCACACCGCGTTCAGTGCCTCCTACGACCTGGTCACCGACGAGAACGGCGCGACCAGGCGCCTGTCGATGAGCAGCACCACCGCGGCCGGGGAGCGGCACGCGTCCCTGGCCCGCGACGAGGAGAACTACTGGCTCGTCGATGCCACCGGCACCCATATCCGGTCCATGTTCGGCGGCGCCCTCGACGCGGACGTGGTGCTCAGCCCGTTCTTCAACACCCTGCCCATCCGCCGGTTCGATCTGCAACACGCCATGGAGGATGTGCAGGTCCCGGTGGTCTATGTCCGGTTGCCGGAGCTGACGGTGCAGGAGGCCGATCTCACCTACAGCAGCGCCAAAGACGGGATCAGCGTCCTTTCGCCGGTGTCGAGCGCGACCCTCACCGTCGATCCCGACGGTTTCGTGCTGGACTACCCGGGTCTGGCCGAGCGGGTCTGAGTACGGTCAGTCGCCGGCCGACGCCGCGAGGTGGGCGACGACCCCGCCCGCCCGGCCCGCTTCCTGTAGTTTCTCCAGCCAACCCGGCGCGCCCGGGGAGACGTCGGTGATCTCCCAGCGCTCGGCCGCTTCGTAGCGCTGCCGGGCGGCGTGACCGGCCGCGGTCAGTTCGGCGAGGGAGGTCTGCGCGCCGAGGGACTCCCGGGCCTCACCCAGCGCGGTCAGCGTCTCGTCCAGTACCGCCAGCAGCGCCTCGGAGTTGGGTTCACAGATCGCCCGCACCAGATCGGGCGCGGTGCCCGCGACCCGGGTGCCATCCCGGAACGACCCGGCCGCCAGTCCGAGCGCGAGGTCACCGCCGCGGGCCCCGGCCACCGCCAGCGCTTCGGCGAGAACATGCGGTAGGTGGGAGATCCGGGCCACGGCACGGTCGTGTTCGGAGGCGGTCACCGGGACGGCTACCGCACCGCAGTCCAGGGCCAGCCGGGTGACGCGTGTCCAGACGTCCGCGTCGGTGCCCGGGTCCACCCCGACCGCCCATGCCGCGCCGCGGAACAATTCCGTATCGGTTGCCTGCCAGCCCGATTCGGCGGTGCCCGCCATCGGGTGCCCGCCGACGTAGCGGGCTTCGAGTCCGTACCGCCGCACCGCCGCCGCGACAGGGGCCTTCACACTCACCACATCGGTCAGCGCGCATCCCGGCGCGTATTCGGCGATCGCGTCGAGCATCGCGTGCACCGCCGGCATCGGCACCGCCACCACGATGAGAGCATCTGCTTCGGCGGCCCGGCGCAGTACCGCCGCGAGATCGTCGCTGACATCGAAACCCGAGGTCCGGGCCGCCGCCACGCCCGGCGCCGAGCGGTTGTATCCCCAGCAGGTCCGACCGGCCGCGGTCGCCGCACGCAGCAGCGAGCCCCCGATCAAACCCATCCCGAGAACACAGAGCGCCGTATGGTCGTCAGCAGTCACCGGAACAGATTCGCATACGACTTCATCTAACGGCCCCGGGCCGACTACCGTTGCGCCCATGGCAGCACAGCGCTCGGGGACGAACAGGGCGACGTCGGATGATTACGACGACGTGGAAGGGTTCGCGGTGGCCGTTGTCCGGGAAGACGGTACCTGGCGGTGCGCTCCGTTGACCTCGGCCGCGCTCACCACCCTGTCGGCCGCGGAGAACGAGCTGAAAGCTCTGCGTTCCTCCGGCGCGGTCTTCGGACTCCTGGACATCGACGACGAGTTCTTCATCGTGGTACGGCCCGCTCCCAGCGGTACCCGGCTGCTGGTGTCGGACGCGACCGCGGCGATCGACTACGACATCGCCGCCGATGTCCTCGAGGAACTCCATGTCGAGATCCCCGATATCGATCCCGACGAACTCGACGATGTCGAGCCGTGGGAGGAGGGCGACCTCGGCATCCTGGCCGATCTGGGCCTGCCCGAACCGGTGCTCAGTGTGATCCTCGCCGAGACCGATCTCTATCCCGATGAACAGCTCGCGATGGTCGCCCAGCGGCTGGGTTTCGCGTCGGAGTTCTCCGCGGTGCTCGACAAACTGCCCCGCTGAGGTGAGCGTTCCGCTCGCCGATATCGAGATGGTGCGTACGGCTCTCGCCGTCGCCGCCACCGCTGACCCGCGGGATGTACCCGTGGGCGCGGTGGTGTTCGACGACCAGGGCCGCGAGTTGGCCCGCGCCACCAATGCGCGCGAGGCATCCGGCGATCCCACCGCCCATGCCGAGGTGCTGGCCCTGCGCCGCGCGGCCGCGGTGCACGGCGACGGCTGGCGGCTCACCGGCACAACTCTCGCGGTGACCTTGGAGCCGTGCACCATGTGCGCCGGCGCGCTGGTGGCGGCCCGGGTGGACCGGCTGCTGTTCGGGGCATGGGAGCCCAAGACGGGGGCGGTCGGTTCGTTGTGGGATGTGGTCCGCGACCGGCGTCTCAACCACCGGCCCCAGGTACGCGGCGGGATCCTGGAGGCCGAATGCGCGTCGATCCTCGACGATTTCTTCCGGAACCAGCGCTGAGTTCCTGTTCATCGAAGTTCCGGCATCGGTGCCGGAGTGGGTTGCCGGTGCGGCCCGGAGCGGATTCGCGACGGTGAGGGCTCATCGCACGGGCGCCTCCGGAGATTCACAGGTCGGGCCCTCGATTTAGGGATACGGGGCTGTTCCGGTATTGTTGCGGGCGGTGGCGTGTCCGAGCGGCCTAAGGAGCACGCCTCGAAAGCGTGTGAGGGGTAACCCCCCTCCGAGGGTTCAAATCCCTCCGCCACCGCTCCAGCCCCTTACCTGAATTGTCAGGTGAGGGGCTTTTTTCATCTCCGCGGAACGCCCGTCCGGGCCCAATGCCCACATTTGGCCCACATTCCGGCGGGCGTGCGCGTCGTGTATCGCCTGCGCGACCTCGTCCAAGTCGTCGTCGAGTAGGTCCGCGTAGGTGTGCAGCGTCTCCTTGGCGTCCTTGTGTCCGAGTGGGCGCGCCAGGCCGAGCATCAGCTACTTTCGCGGCCAGAGACAGCCGGTCGCGCTCAATCCTGCTGGGTGAGCTCGGCGTTTAGTTCCTGGGCCTCGGCGAGTTGGTCTTCGAGGATGATGATCCGACACGTCGCTTCCAAGGGCGTGCCACGGTCGATGAGTTCGCGGGCAGCGATACGCAGCTGGTATCGGGAGTAGCGGCGGTGCCCGCCGGGCGAGCGTTGCGGGGTGATCAGGTGCGCGTCGTCCAGGGTGCGCAGGAACGCTTGGCTGGTGCCGAGCAGGTCGGCGGCGCGGCCCATGGTGTAGGCAGGGTAGTCGTCATCGTCGAACTTCTCGTTCGCGGTCGTGGGTTCGGTAATCGTGTGGTCTCCATACGCCGAAGTGCCCCGGCGCCTGCGGCGCCGGGGCACTGAAGGGGAGAATTACTTCGTCTTCCGACATGTAACCGAAACGTCGGCGATCACCCCGACTACATAACTTCGCGGGTGACCGACGGGCAACGCCTCCCTTCTCTTCACGGTGTTACTTCATCTTCTTTCCGTGCAACTTCACCCGCTTCCCAGCGGGCGGCGGAACCGTCATTCGTGCTGGCCCCTTGGCCGCGCCCGCGGTCTTACCTGTCACGGGTAGTTTCGTCATCTCCCGTGCCGTCTGGATACTTCTTTCTCTTCCAACGCCACAGAAGCTACCACGCGCTCTCGTGAATGTCTATCGTTGTCGCTACAGATTTTTTTATGTGCCTGAGGCAGGGCGTAGCGCGAGGTCTTGATCAGCGACGGAGCCGTTGCGCAGCGCGGCCGCTGCGTCTTCGGGATGTGTGGCATGCTGGGTGTCGAGCACGGGTTGTTGCAGTGATCGCCCGGCTCGCAACAGGAAGTAAATAAAAGTATGTCGCAAGGCAGTGTGAAGTGGTTCAACGGCGAAAAGGGCTTCGGTTTCATCGCGCAGGACGCGGGCGGCCCTGACGTGTTCGTCCACTACTCCCAGATTTCCGGCTCCGGCTTCAAGTCCCTCGACGAGGGCCAGCGTGTCGAGTTCGAGATCGGCCAGGGCCAGAAGGGCCCGCAGGCCCAGGACGTCCGCGCCATCTAGGAGCCGACCGTTACAGAAGCCCGCGCGATACGCGCGGGCTTCTTGCTTTTCCGGGCCGGATCGGTCAGGCGGGGCATACGACGGGCGGCCGTATGGCACTCATCGACAGCAGCACCCCTTCACTGTTGGTGCTGTTGCTGCCTGCGTCGTACGCGCCTGATCGCCCACTCATGCAACGCTTTGCGGCGCAGAACCTTCTGCTCCGCGCGGGCCTTGTCCTGCAAGGCCCGCTTGGCCGCACGAGGCATCTGCCCCTCATGGCGTGCCTTCTCCCGCAGCGCGACCTTGCCCTCGACCAGTGCCGAACGTAAACCGCGCCGCCGGCCGGTGTGCGGATCGATTCCGGGCCAATGGTGCTGGACCCACTGACCGGCCGCCGGCAACGCCGACCCGGCCGGTCCCGCGAATTTCTGCTCCGAGGCGGTTTCGGGTGCGTCGTCGGCGGTGCGGCGCAGGAACCGGTCCGGCAGCGCGAGCTTGTGAATCGTGCGGAAAGACAGCAGGTACTGCCTGCCGAGGGAACCGGTCGTGTAGGGCAGGTCGTAGGTGTCGCACAGCCGGCGCACCCGCGCGGCGATCTCTGGATACCGATTGCTCGGAAGGTCGGGGAAAAGGTGATGCTCGATCTGGTAGCAGAGATTGCCACTCATGAACGCCATCACGGGACCCGCCCGGAAGTTCGCGCTGCCCAACATCTGACGTAGATACCATTCCGCGCGCGTTTCGTCGGCGAAGTGCTCCTCGGTGAACTTCTCGGCGCCATCGGGGAAGTGCCCGCAGAAGATCACCGCATACGCCCACAGATTGCGGGCCAGATTGGCGATGAGGTTCGCCGTCAGCGTCTGCTTCCACGCCGGGCCGGTGAGCAGCGGATGGATCACGAAGTCCTTGGCCACCTGCCGCCGGGCCTTGCGAAGGAACGCTCTGTTCGGCCCGGACAGCAGCCGTGAACCCGGCTCGCCGATGCGGGCCTGCTCGGCCGACAGGTCGTGCCAGGCGATGCCCCACTCGAAGGTCGCGGCGAGAACCAGGTTGGCCAGCGGTTGAACGAGATGAACGGGCCGCCAGGCTTCGTCGCGGGTCATCCGCAGGATG
The DNA here is from genome assembly GCF_050942415.1 of Nocardia grenadensis. Lineage (NCBI taxonomy): Bacteria > Bacillati > Actinomycetota > Actinomycetes > Mycobacteriales > Nocardiaceae > Nocardia > Nocardia grenadensis. The sequence continues at coordinate 197,181 of NZ_CP192054.1, forward strand.
CCGAATCCCAGGTCTTCGTCTCGGCCCAGCACGTTGGTGTAGGTGTGGTGCGAGTAGTTGTGCGCCTGCTTCCACTGCGCCGAGGTCCCGATCATGTCCCACTCCCAGCTGGTGGAGTGGATTTCGGGGTCGTTCATCCAATCCCACTGCCCGTGGCTGATGTTGTGCCCGAGCTCCATGTTCTCGATGATCTTCGCGACCGACAACAGCGCTGTGCCGGCCAGCCACGCCGGCCGCTTCCTGCCCGCCAACAATGTGACCCGGCCGACGACCTCCAATATGCGCTGAACGCGGATCGCCCGACGAATATAGTTCGCATCCCGCTCGCCCAGCGACTTCTCCACATCGCCGCGAATGGCGTCGAGCTCCGCGCCGAGTGCCTCGATATCAGCAGGCGTCAAATGCGCGTAGGCATTGATGTCGGTGATGGCCACCGTGATCCCTTTCCGTATCCAGGTTGCACGGGCCACAGCGATGCGGGCACAGGGTCTCCTCGACCGCATCCGGGCATGAGCAACTCGACCGGCACCGAGAATATCGCTGCAGACCAGCAGCAGCTCACACGTCACAACAGCGGTCACCACCACCCGAAAGTCACACTCGCCTCGCGCCTACTCGAACTCGCCGGGAAATCGCTGTCCCGCATGCCAATCCGAGGAGAGCGGTTCAGGCGCTGCTGTCAGAGGGTAAGAAGGGTTCAAATCCCTCCGCCGCCGCTCGGCCCTTACCTGAATCGTCAGGTGAGGGGCTTTTCAGTGGAACGGCCGAGAAGGCACCGCTTCGGGGGCCGGGGTGGCCCGTGTTGCCGGGCAGCGTTCGAGATGCAGTGTGCAGGTGGGGTTCACCCGCGGCAGGGCACGCGCGGCGGCTTCCTGCATGGGAGTGGGGCCGCAGACGTAAACGGCGGCATGCGGGTTCGCGCGGGCCAGGATCTCCTCCATATCCGGCGTCCCGAACTCGTCGTCCGGCCGGATGACCGCGCCGGGGACTCGGTCGAGGAAGGGCATCGACTCCCGGCTGCGCCCGACGTAGACGAGGTGGCCCCGCCGGCCGGCCGCCTGGGCCATGGGGAGGATGGGAGTGATTCCCATGCCTCCGGCGACGAAGAGATACTCCTCCGCGTCGATGAACGGAAAGGTGTGCCGGGGGCCGTGGACCCGCAGCGCGTCACCGCTGCGGAGGGTTTCGTGGATTTCGATCGAGCCGCCGTTGCCGTGCGGCATGAGCCGGACGGCGATCCGGTAGGCCGAGCGGTCGCGGGGATCGCCGCACAGTGAGTACTGCCTGCGGCGTCCGGACGGTAGGGACAATTCCAGGTGGGCGCCCGGTAACCAGGCGGGTAACGGGTCGCCGTCGGGATCCACCAGGACCACGGTCACCACGTCGACGGCCTTGCGCCGGATCGCGGCGACCACGAGCCTGCGGTTGAACCCGCTGTGCCAGAGCACCTTCGAATGCGGCAGCAATGAGGCGGGCCGGTGGGCGACGAATATGGACCGGCAGACGTCCACAGCCGTGCCGATCATCTGGAATCCGCGAGCCGGTACCTGGGTGCCCATCAGTTGTCTCCCGATAGTCGGGATGTACGACGCACCAGGGTGAAACAAGCGGCTGCTTGGCTGGTCTGCACCATTCGGCGAATCTACATCGCAACATAATTAATAGCAATGTTGCAATATTGCGAGTGCCCGATAGGTGTTTGCGCTCACGCGGTACTTGCTAGCGTTAACTGCATGTCCGCCGCGTATACATCGTCACCCGGACTGCAGGACGGTATCGAGGCTCGCATTCTGGACGCGGCGTTGATCAGATTCAGCGAGTTCGGCGTCAAGAAGACGACAATCGAAGACATCGCCAGGCAGGCCGGTGTCGACCGCGTCACCATATATCGCCGCGTCGGTTCCCGCGACGATGTGGTGCAGGCGGTCGTGAGCCGAGAGGTAGCCGCGGTCCTCATCGAGGTCGACGCCATTTCCACCCGGCACTCCAGCCTGGCGGACCTGATCGCCGATATTTTCGTGACAATCGTCACACGGTGGCGTGATCATCCGCTGGTCAAGCGCATGTTGACCGTCGAACCCGAACGCATTCTGGAAAAACTGACCGTGGAGGGCGGTCCGGTCTTCGCCATGTCGGTGGCGGCCGCCCATACCGCCCTGTGCCGCGCCGCGGACGCCGGCCTGTTCACCGAACCCGCCGATCTGCTGACCCGCGCGGAAGTGGCGTGCCGGCTGGTGCACTCGTTCATTCTCTGCCCGTCGGGCCTGGTGCCCTTGGAGTCCGACGAGCAGCTCGACGAATTCGCTCGCGCCTACGTGGTTCCCATCGTGGCCTCCGGGCAGTGAGAACCGAGCCGCCCCGAGGCGGCGCAGCGGACAGCAACTGACCGCAACGGATGTCATGCTCGCGCCATGACCACTACACCGCTGATCAGTCCCGTGTCCGAACTCGGCAACGGTTACGGGAGCGTCAACGCATTCGCCGCGGTCAAGGGACCCGGTGGCGCCCGGGCCTTCATCGAATTCCTGGGCGCGGTGTTCGACGCAGTCGAGACCCCGGAGGCGCACGCCGTCGACACCGACGGCCTGCTGATCCACGCGGAAGTGCGGATCGGCGACTCCTGCCTGATGGTGGTGGACTCCAAACCGGACTGGGTGTTCACTCCGGCCCTGCTCCAGGTCAATGTGGCCGACTGTGACGAGATACTGCGGCGGGCCGCGGCCCGGGGCGCGCGGATCATCACCGAGACCACGCCCTTCTACGGCGCTTCCTCGCTCGCCCGTTTCATCGATCCGTGGCGCAATGTGTGGTGGCTGTTCGGGCCCGCGATCGAGAACGCGCCGGAACCGACCTGGGACCCGGACGCGGCGACGGAAGAGTCCGAGATCCACGCGACCATCTGCCAGGCCATGCGGGAATTGTCGGCGCCGGCGGACTCGACGACGTAGTTCCGCGGCGGCGGACTGTCCGCCGGGCTCCGGGTGGTGCCCGTAGCGGCAGTGTCACGGTTTCGGCGCGGACCGCGGAAATCGTCGCCGGGCAGCGCGCGGCGCCCTGGAGAATCGAGGGTATGACCGCTCTCGTCCTGACGCCCGAACGCCGAACCGAATTGGCCGCGTTGCTCGACGACGAGGTCCGGTTGCGGACCGAGTACCCGAAGGTCGCCGAGTACCTGGCCACCGCTCCACTGCTGGACGGGACCGGTGATCCGCACGCCGATGCGGCGTTCGATCTGCGGTTCGTGCACTACATGACCGGCGGGGACGCCGAGTCGGGCAATCCGTACTGGAATATCGTCGGCCCGGCCGTCGGATCCGCCGGCGACCGGCGAGTCGTCGACGGCGGTAACCCGCGGGGGAGTGTGCGGCTGGGGTTCGCCCAGACGATCCTGCAGGCCACCTACGCCTACGCGATTCCGGCACCCGAGACGCTCGACTGGATTGTGGCCTTCGGCGCGGGCCGCCCCGTGGTCGAGTTGGGGGCGGGTCGCGGCTACTGGGCGAAACTGCTCGCCGACCGGGGGGTCGCGATGACGGCTTTCGATTCCGCGCCACCGAACAGCACGGTGAACGCGTCCTTCCCGGACAGCGCGGGGAACCCGGCGGTGTGGTTTCCGGTCGGCGCGGCCGATGAGTTCGCGGCCGGGTTGGACGCGGAGTCGGTGCTGTTCCTGTGCTGGCCGCCGGGCTGGGGCGATCGAATGGCGTCGGACGCACTCGAACTCTTCGAGTCCCGAGGCGGCCGGCGCCTGATCTATGTGGGCGAACCCCCGGGCGGCAAAACCGGCGACGACGCGTTCTTCGATCGCCTCGCGGCCGGGTGGTCGCTGGAATCGGTGGACGAGCGGCACGTCCGCTGGTGGAACCTCGGCGATATGGCCCAGGGGTGGGTACGGAACGGAAACCTGCCCTGATACCGGCATTGCCCGGATGCGCCTCTCTCCGCAGATACTGGTTGGTGCCCACCGTTTTCGGGCCCGCCTCGATCTCGGTCTCGCGGTCCCCGTGGCGATACCACCCTGATCAGAGCAGGCCTCGTGCCGGATCGCCGTCAGGAAGCAGCGCCGTTGCCGGACGACCGTTGTCGCGCCCTGGTACGAATCACGTAGATCGCCACCCCCACACCGGTAGCCGCCACACCGGAAGCCACGGCGGTCCAGGGCAGGGTGAACGCCAGTACCAGGCATCCGAACAGGCCCAGTATCGGGATCACGCGTGGTGGCCGGTTCTCGGCCGCCGTCAGCGTCCGGGCCGCGGCGTTGGCGACGGCGTAGTACAGGAGCACCCCGAAGGAGGAGAACCCGATGGCCGAACGCACATCGACGGTCGCCGCGACCACCGCGACGACCACTCCGACCCCGATCTCGGCGCGGTGCGGCACTCCGAACTGGGGGTGCACCACCGAGAACGTCTGGGGCAGATACCGATCGCGCGCCATGGCCAGCGCGGTGCGCGAAACCCCCAGGGTCAGGGCGAGGAGCGAGCCGAGTGCCGCCATCGCGGCACCGGCGCGGACCACGGGTTCGAGCCAGGTCACACCGGTGGCATGCACGACCTGTGAGAGGGGTGCGGCCGCCGCCGCCAGCTGCCGGGGGCCGAGCACGGCCAGCGCGGCCGCCGCGACCACCGTGTAGACGGCCAGGGTGATGGCCAGCGCGAGCGGTATCGCCCGCGGGATCGTGCGCGCGGGATCGCGTACTTCCTCTGCCAGGGTGGCGATTCGCGCGTACCCGGCGAACGCGAAGAACAGCAGTCCGGCGGACTGGAGGATCCCGCCGACGCTCACCTCGTCGTCGAACACGAACCGCCCCGTATCCGTATGCCCGGTGGTGAAGGCAGCCACCACCACGGCGGCCAGCACACCCAGCACGACCGCCACCACGATACGGGTCAGCAAGGCCGATTTCCGCACACCGCGGTAGTTGACCGCGGTCATCGTCACCACGGCGGCGACGGCGACGGCATGTGCCCGGTCCGGCCACACATAGGCGCCCACGGTCAGCGCCATGGCCGCGCACGAGGCGGTTTTGCCGACCACGAAACTCCAGCCCGCCAGAAACCCCCAGAATTCCCCGAGCCGCTCCCGGCCGTACACATAGGTGCCGCCGGACACCGGATACCGCGCCGCCAGCCGAGCCGACGAGGTGGCGTTGCAGTAGGCGATCACCGCCGCCACCATCAGTCCGGCCAGTAGCCCGGCCCCGGCCGCGCGCGCGGCCGGCCCGAGCGCGGCGAAGATTCCCGCACCGATCATCGAGCCCAGACCGATCACCACCGCGTCGGAGAGTCCGAGCTGCCTGCGCAGCCCGCCGGGAACCCCCTCCGGCGGGTCCGGGGTAGACGATCGCTCGGCCACAACTTCTCCTAGTAGCACGCCGAGCCGGCAGCTCGGACAACCGACGGGCCGATTCGCAACCTATGCCCCTACCGGCGTCTCCGCTACCCGGCCGGACGCCCGGCGCATTCAGTCGATGCCGGCGCGATACCGGGTGACCGCTTCCTCGATCTGCCGGCCGTCACCGGAGTTCTCCCGCTCTACGGCCCGGAGCACGTCCGCGATCTTCGCCATGCGCCGCTCGACCTGTTCGCGGTAGGTCTCGATATCGGGCTCGTGGTAGCCGGCGATCGCCGACAGGACCTCATCGAGTTCCGTCGCCACATCGGCGGCCCCCAGCTCGACCAGCCGGTCGCGCACAGCGGTCAGCTCGTCGCTCCGGCCGCGCAGTTCCTCGGGTCCCAGTTCGGACAGATACTTGTCGCCGCCGCTGCTCATGTCTGCATCCTTCCGGGTCCAAGTTGTCGTGGGGTCGGTCCTCGCCGCCGGTATAACCACTTTCTCGCTTCGCTACCTCCCCGGGCTGTCGATCGACGAGTAGAGCGGTGGTTGCCGGCACGGCGTCTGTGCTCGATCACGCGCAACTATCGATCGACCACGCCGGCCGTGGTCACCAGCCTCGCAAGCGTGACCACCAGCTGCCACGAGCGATTTCTCCGGACCTCGTCTTCGGTGAGGTGCGGAACCACAACTGCCTCGGCGTCGGATTCCAGCATGTGATGGACAGCGATGAGCGCCGCGAGCTGTGGGGCCGAATCCGTGACGACCGTGTACACGATGTCGAGGCCGTACTCGTGTGCCAGCCGGTCGACAACGCCGCTGTCGCAATCGGTCCGGCGCAATACAAGTGCTCTCCGCTTCCCGGATATCGGCCGGCTCACGGGCGTGCCCGGGCCGCGAACTCCGCCGCCGTTTCGAAGCGGGGACAACGGAGTCGACCGCCTGACCTGGTCCGCGGCGAAGTCGGGCGACTCGGTGTGGATCGCTGCGGCCCAATTCCAGCGTGCGGCCATTCTGACCGCAGGGGGCGACTGGACTGCCGCGATGTGTTTCCTGGAGAGCTGCCGGACCTATATCGAAATTCGGCTCGGTACCGCCACCCGGAAGGACCTCATCGCGTGGGGCGGGCTCCACCTCCAGTCGGGCTGGGCGGCGTCTCGTTCCGGGAAGCGTGATCTTGCCGATGAACACCTGGCCGAAGCTCGCGAGGCTGCGCGACGGTTGGGTGATGACCGCGATCGAATACTGTCGTTCGGTCCGACCAACGTAGCTATCTGGTCGGTCGCCCTTCCGGTAGAAGCGATGGATGCGGCGACAGCTCTGAGCCGAGCGCAGACGGTCGTGATCCCGGCGACGACACCGAAGGAGCGGGCCGGACATCACTACATCGACCTCTCGCGGGCGTTCCTTCTCCAGGGCGACCGTGGCCGGGCCCTGAAATCGCTGTCTATCGCAAAAAGGATCGCGCCCGCCCAGACCCGGTACAACCCGATGGTCCGCGAAACGGTGCGGGCTCTGGCGCGCGCCGAAGCCCGCAAGGTGGATGCCGTGCACGGGTTGGCCGTGTGGTGCGGGATCGCCGATCGGCTGTGATCAGGGCAGGCCTTTGGTAGTGGCCGGGGTGAGGAACTCGACCCGGAAGTCGGCCACATAGTCGGCGCGCCGATCGAGGAAGCGGCGGGTATGGGGCTGTCGCTCGTGTTCCTCGAACGCTTCGCGGTCCCGGTAGACCTCGTAGAAGACGCGGGCGAGTGGTGCGTCCGTCACGGTGTGGGTGGCGTAGACGAGGGTCCCGGGTTCCGACTCGGTGATGCCCTCGGTGGTCTCCGCCACCAACCGGTCGAATGCTTCGGCGGCCTCGGCGTCCTTCAGGTTGAACCTCACCACGAGCGCAAACATCGACCCTCCAATACACCAAACTGCACGGAGGGCCAGTGTCGCACGCGTGCACATCCGGGGCCCGGTACGTGTCTTACCCGATCGGCTCGACGACTACCGACGGCCCGGCATTCGATCGTGTTGACCTGTAGTGCCGAATGCGCATCGAGACGTATGGGCAAGAGCCCGGTTGCGTCAAAGAGATCCGGGTATCGGCCTTCCTTCATCGTGAGGCTCGAAGTCCGGTTTTGCGATCACTTCGGCGAGCCAATGACCAAGCTCGTTACTTTTAGAGTGGTATTCGTCGACCTCGGCGCGCACGGCCTCCTTCGCCTGCTCCCAGAACCAACCGTAAAATGTACGAGCCCTTTTGGAGTATTTTTCTAGCAGGGGAAGGAACTCGACGTACGGCTCTCGTCGTGCCCACACTTCTCGATAACCCAGTGTTTCGAAGGAGGAGTGCAGCCGCTTGGCCTCATATCGCTGAGTCGATAGGCCTGCTGCTCATGGCTGGTCGTACGTCGCACCCGACGGCCACGGGCTCATGCGACCAGCGATACCTCGAGGCGCTGGCCGACCGCGCGGGCCAGCCGGTCGAGCATGTCGATGGTCGGCACGCGCCCGCCGCCCTCGATCTTGGCAATCGTGGGCTGAGTGGTGCCCATGCGGCGGGCGAGCTCGGTCTGGGTCAAACCGGCACCGGTACGCGCGGCGTAGAACAGTTCGGCCATGCGCAGCGCCAGACCCGCCTCCTCGTATGCGGCTTCGTACTCGGCGCGCTCTTCGTCGGTCATCTGTGCCAGCCGTGCGCCGAACACCTCATCGTGGCTCATCATCTTCATCAGCCCCTCTCTTTGTCCTTGTCGGTACTCGGCCGGTCGCGGTAGCGCTTCAACGCCTTACGAGCGCGGGCGACCTCGCGGACTTCGTTTTGCCGTTGCTTGCGGAAGGTGGTCAAGGTAATCACCTTCCGCGGTGGGTCGAATGTGTAGGTGATGCGCCGGTTGACCTCTTCCGCTGCGAATCGCAGCTCGTACAACTTCTGTCCGAGGTACTTCGCGTGCGGCATGCGTAGCATCGGGCCCTCGGCGGCCAGTAGGTCGAGCTTGCGCCGGGCAGCCGCGAGATCGGCGACGCTGAGCGATTGCAGCCACGTGCCCACTTCCTCCGAGTACTCGATCTGCCACATGACCACAATATATCATCGAAGGCATATTCCTAGGAGGGAGGGCCGGGCGGCCACGGGTCGGCGAGCTGTCGCGACGTGCTTGTGCATAGTCTCGGCACGAAGGAGGTCGCCGCAGCACCGCGGTGGAACTCGGTGAACTCCTCGAAACGCCGATCGGCCCCCGAGCCGCTTTCGCGGATCGGGGGCCGATCTCTGTGCGCCCGAAGGGATTCGAACCCCTAACCTTCTGATCCGTAGTCAGATGCTCTATCCGTTGAGCTACGGGCGCATACGCATATTCAGTTGTCGCCCGGTTTCCCGGGCGTGGCGGAGGCGAGAGGATTTGAACCTCCGGTCCCCGTGAAGGGACAACTCATTAGCAGTGAGTCCCATTCGGCCGCTCTGGCACGCCTCCTGGAGCCTTCTCTTCGAGGGCACCGGTCCTTTCGAACCGCCGAGCAAGAAGGCTACCCGAGCTTGTAGGAAAACTGCAAAACGGCTGGTCGATCAGCGTAAATGGCTGTCGAACCAGTCGAAGATACGGGTTCGGGGGTCGACCAGGTCGTCGCCGTCCTCACCGCCCGCGTGGTCGGCGCGGTGGAGCCGGCCGGGGTAGGTGACCACGAGGCTGGCAACGGCGGCGGTGGCGGTGGCGTCGCGGAGGGCGTCCACATCGCCGGCGCACGTGTCCGCCTCGCCACCGAACAGGCCCAGCCAGGGGGCCTGCAGGCGTGGTGCGGCCACCACCAGTGCCTCGGCTTGTTCGGTGATGGGGGCGGTGATACCGGTGGCGCCGACGCTGACCGCGGCGCCGACGGGGCGGTTGGTGGCGACGAGGAAGGTCGCGGTGCCGGCGGTGTCGAAACCGAGCACGCCGATGCAGTCCGGGAAGACGCCGCGGTGGGTGAGCCAGTCGAAGCAGGCATCGAAATCCTCGAAGAGTTCGTCGCCGTACACCCCGGACGCCGACGCGGTGGCGCGGTGGAACAGGTTCGGTGCGACGACCAGCCACCCCTCGACGGCGAGGGCGCGCATGAACTCCAGCAACGATCCGGTGAACTCTCGCGCCTCGTGCAACAGGACGATTCCGCCACGGGCGAAGCCGTCGGGTTCGATGACTGTGATGGGCACATGTTCGTCGGCTTTCGGGCTGGTGACAGCCCCTGTCGGCGCTTGGTCGTATCCGTTCGCTTCCGTTTCGCCGCGCCGCAGGAGCGCGATATCGTCATAAGTGCCCGACATGTTCCCAGCGTAGGGCGATATCCCGGGACCGGGGAGAATTAGTGGTTGAGCAGCCCGAACGTGGCTCGATCGAGACCGGAACTAAGCTCGTTACGTGACCGCGCACATCCGGCCGGACCTCGATTCCATTCCGGCATACGTTCCCGGCCGCAGCCATCCCGGCGCGGTCAAACTGGCGAGTAACGAGACCACCATCGGTCCGCTGCCCGCCGCGAGCAAGGCCATCGCCGAGGCGGTGGAACTGGCCAACCGTTACCCGGACAACCAGTCCGGCGAACTGCGAGCGGCGCTGGCGGAGTTCCTCGGTGTCGAGCCGGCGAATATCGCGGTCGGTTGCGGGAGTGTGGCGCTGTGCCAGGAACTGGTCCAGATCACCTGCGCGGACCCGGCCGACGAGGTGCTCTACGCGTGGCGTTCGTTCGAGGCGTATCCGATCATCACCCAGGTCGGCAACGCGACCGCGGTGACCGTGCCGCTGCGTGATCATGTGCACGACCTGGACGCGCTGGCCGCTGCCGTCACCGAGCGGACCCGACTGATCTTCGTGTGCAACCCGAACAATCCCACCGGCACCGCTGTCGGCCGGGCGGAACTGGAGCGGTTCCTGGACCGGGTGCCCGGCAATGTCCTGGTCGCGCTGGATGAGGCCTACTACGAGTACCTGCGGATGACGCCCGGTGATCATCCCGATGGGGTCGAGCTGGCCCGGAACCGGCCGAACGTGGTTGTGCTGCGGACTTTCTCGAAGGCCTACGGGCTGGCGGGACTGCGGGTCGGGTACGCGGTGGGCGCGCCGGAGGTGATCGCGGCGCTGCTGAAGGTGCATATCCCGTTCAGCGTGAGCCGGGTCGCCCAGGCCGCGGCCATCGCCTCCCTGGAGGCCCGCCACGAATTACTGGACCGCACCGAAGCGGTGATCGCTGAACGCGACCGGATGCGTACCGCGCTGCTGGCGGCGGGCTACCGGGTGCCGGTGAGCGAATCGAACTTCCTGTGGATCACGTCGGACGCCGCGACCACCGAATTCGCGGAGGCGAGCGCGGCGGCGGGCGTGCTGATCCGGCCCTTCGCCGGTGAGGGTGTCCGGGTGACCGCGGGCGATCCGCACGAGAACGATCTGTTCCTGGATTTCGCGACCGACCCGGAGACCGCGGCCCGCTTCGCCGGCTCCTGACCGGCGGTTCAGGCGAGTCCGAGCCCGCCGGCGATGGTGGGCCAGGAGGTGACCAGTTCGTCGGCCCAGTACGGCCACGAGTGGGTGCCGGTCGGGCGGAAGTTGGCGGTGTAGGTGATGCCCAGGGTGTCGAGACGCTGGGCCAGCCGGCGGGTGCAGAAATCGGTGGCGGCCTCCAGCGGGCCGCCCATCACCACGCTGGTGGGGGTTTCCGGGTTGGCCAGGGTGTCGTGGACACCCGGGCGCCCGCTGCCCACCGACAGGTAGAGCGCTTTGCCACGCAGCGCGGCGGCGTGCAGGGTCACGTCGTGGGCGAGCCAGGCCGGGTCGTCGGGGGCGCCGAACATGTTCTCCGGATCGCCCTTGTAGGTGGAGACGACGATGCGGGCCTGGGCCTGACCGAGATCGGTGCCGGTCGAGAAGCATCCGCTGTGCGCGCCGACCGCGGTGTACAGCTCGGGTTTGCGGATGGCGAGCATCATCGCGGCCTCGGCGCCCATTGAGGTGCCGATCACGGCGTTACGGCCGTTCCCCGAGAACCGGGCGTCCAGCAGCGGGGGCAGTTCCTCGGTGAGGAAGGTCTCCCATTTGTTGACGCCGAGCACCGGGTCGGGGCGCTGCCAGTCGGTGTAGAAACTGGCGGGCCCCCCGACGGTGAACACCACATTGACCGGTTTGTCGGCGAAGAACCGGGCGGCGTCGCCGCGGTCGAGCCAGTTGTTGCTGTCGGGCTGGGTGCTGCGGCCGTCGAGCATGTAGACGGTGGGGCGGGGTGTGCTCCGGTCGGTGGGTAGCAGGACCAGCACCTGCACCGTGCGGTGCATGGCCGGTGAATCGACGAACACCCGCATCAGCCGGTCGGTCACCGGTTCGGTACCGATGATCGCGGCGTGCGGGGCGGGGACCGGTTCGGCTTTCTCCACCGGGCCGGGGTCCTCGGCGGAACCGGTGTCGGGCCGCGCGGGCGCGGCATGCGGCGGTTCGGGGGTGGCCGTCGCGGTGCCGGGCAGGATCGCACCGGACAGGGCGAAAGCGCCCGACACCACGGTGGCCAGACCGACACGCAACTTCATGGCGCCCATCCTGCCAGACCTCCGGGCCGTGACCGCGAACCTGAAACCACCAGAGATAAACCCCTGACCAGGTATTTCTATGGTGTTGTCGCTGAGTAACTCTGGATTGACCATGATCGACTCGCGGACAGGCGCATATGTGACGGTGGTGTATCTCACGGCCGCGAACCGCTCCTGGAGAGAGCCGCGTTCGGGAATCGCGCACTCGGGCACCGCGACCCGGAAAGCCGGAAGAATCCGCGGAGTAATCTCCCTTCGGGAGCCGGACCGGATGGAGAGAGGACTTCGTGGCGGGCGCGCGAATGGTGGGGCTTTTCGCCGGGATCGGAGGTCTCGAACTCGGGCTGTCGGCGCACGGATGGCAAACGACTTTGCTCTGTGAAATCGACCCGGGCGCACGGGCGGTGCTGGCGAGCCGCTTCCCCGATGCCGAACTGCACACCGATATCACCCGGCTGCGGGCGCTGCCGCCGGATACCGAACTGGTCGCCGCGGGTTTCCCGTGTCAGGACCTGTCGCAGGCGGGCCGCACCGCGGGTATCACCGGAACCCGATCGAGTCTGGTCGACCATGTGTTCCGGCTGGTCCGGCGCAAACGTGGGCCGCGCTGGCTGCTCATCGAGAACGTGCCGTTCATGCTGCAACTCGGCCGCGGGGCGGCCATGCGCCATATCACCGCGGCCCTCGACGAACTCGGCTACACCTGGGCCTACCGGGTGGTGGACGCGCGCGCCTTCGGCCTGCCGCAGCGACGCAACCGGGTGATCATGCTGGCCTCGCGCACCGAGGATCCGCGCACGGTGTTGTTCGCCGACGACGCCGGGCCGCGACTGCTGGGTTCCCCGGAGGACGATCCGTGCGGCTTCTACTGGACCGAGGGTGTGCGCGGCCTGGGCTGGGTGGTCAACGCCGTCCCGACGTTGAAGGGTGGATCGGGTCTCGGTATCGCCAGCCCGCCGGCGGTGCGGCTGCCGTCCGGGGAGATCGTCACGCCGGGGATCACCGACGGGGAGCGGTTGCAGGGCTTCGCGCCCGGCTGGACCGAACCGGCGCTGGACGCGCCGGGGTTCCGGCCGGGACAGCGCTGGAAACTGGTGGGCAATGCGGTGAGTGTGCGGATGGCGGCGTGGGTCGGCTCCCGTTTGCGTACTCCGGCCGAGCCGATCCCGGGGCATATCCCGCTGCCGCCAGGCAGTCCGTGGCCGGGCGCGGCGTGGGGCCGGGCCGGGGCGGCGTTCGAGGTGCCGATCTCGCCGTGGCCCGTGCACGACCACTACGAGGACCTGCGCTTCTTCCTCACCGACACGCAGTTGCTGTCGGCGCGGGCCACTGCTGGTTTCCTGCGCCGCACCGGTATGGGGTCGCTGCGTTTCCCGGCCGGGTTCCTCGACGATGTGCAGGCCCACCTGGATCGGATGGGAGGCTGGGCGGCATGACCGGCGACGGCTCGTGGCGTCCGCCGACCGACGCGGCGACCAGTGCGCGGATGTCGCGGCAGCGGCGCGCGCATACCGCCCCAGAACTGGCACTGCGTCGTGAACTGCATCGGCGGGGCCTGCGCTACTTCGTGGACCGCGCGCCGATCCGGGGGCAGCGGCGCCGCGCGGACGTGGTGTTCCCGCGCCGGCGGATCGCGGTCTATGTGGACGGCTGTTTCTGGCACCGCTGTCCCGACCATGCCACCGACCCGAAGAACAATGCCGCCTGGTGGACGGAGAAACTGGCCGGCAATGTCGCGCGGGACCGGGCCACCGACGCGGCATTGCGCGCGGCGGGCTGGCAGGTCGTCCGGATCTGGGAACACGAGGATCCGGTGCGGGCCGCCGACCGGGTGCAGGCGGCCCTGGGGGAAGATCCGACGGGCCCGGAAACCGCTGGGATTCAGACATATCCCGGAAGTAGGGTCGGAGCCGTGCCCAGCGATTTCATCGAACTGCTCACCGCGCGGACGCAGGCGGTCACCGACGCCACCCGCGCGCTGCTCGCCACCGTCGACACTCTGGACGACGCGGCGGTCGCCGCTCCGTCGGCGCTACCGGGCTGGACCCGGGGCCATGTGTTGACCCATCTGTCCCGCAATGCCGACAGCCTGGTCAATCTGCTGCTCTGGGCCCACACCGGGGTGGAGACGCCGCAGTACGCCAGCGCCGCCTTGCGGGACTCCGATATCGCGGCGGGTGCGCCGCGTCCGCTCGCCGAACAGCGCGCCGACCTGGTGGAGTCGGCCGACCGGCTGGCCGGGATGGCCGGAGTGCTCTCCGCCGAGCAGTGGCGGACGGAGGTCCGGACCAGGCAGGGGACACCGGTCGAGGCGACCCGGATCCCGTGGATGCGGTTGCAGGAGATCCTGATCCACCACCTCGACCTGGACGCCGGTTACACCCACGCGCACTGGCCGGCGGATTTCGTGGCCGAACTGCTCGCCGAGGCCGCCGTCGACCTGGGCGGGCGTGCGGGCGTGCGGTCCTTCGCCGTCGATGCGACCGATACGGGTTTCACGGCGATCATCGGAGCGGGGGAGCCGGAGCAGGTCGTGGCGGGGCCGGCGTCGGCGCTGCTGGCCTGGCTGCTGGGCCGTGGTGCGGACAGCGCGCTGCCGCAGCCGCTGCCGGAACTGCCCGCCTGGCGCTGAGTGGAACTGCTTGCCCGGCGCTGAATGCATCCGTTTGCCCGGCTATGAGTGGGCTTGTCCACCCGGCGGCGCAGGGACTGTCCACCTGGCGCGGAGGGGACTGTACGACCAGCGTGGAGTGCACTCGTCCGCCCGGCGTGGAGTGCACTCGTCCGACCGGCGTGGAGTGCATCCATCCGACCGGAGTGGGGTGGGCCTTCCCCGTGGCAGGAACGGAGAGTGGCCGGGAACGGGAACGGCCGGCGTCCATTGCGGACGCCGGCCGTTTTCCGGAGATACCGGTGGATCAGACTCCAGCGGGTTCGGATTCGGCCGCGGGGGTTTTGGCGCGCTGCTGGAGTTCCCGCAGCTTCGTCCCCTCGACATCGATATCCGGCAGGATCCGGTCCAGCCAGGCCGGCATCCACCAGGCCCACTTGCCCAGCAGGGCCAGCAGCGAGGGGATCAGCACCATCCGCACCAGGAAGGCGTCGAAGAACACACCCGCCGCCAGGGCGAAGCCCATGGACTTGGAGGTGATGTCCGGCGAGAGCATGAAGCCGCCGAAGACCGAGATCATGATGATCGCGGCCGCGGTGACCACGCGGGCCCCGTGGTGATAGCCGCTGACCATCGCCGCCTTCGGATCCTTGCCGTGCACGTACTCCTCGCGCATCCGGGTCACCAGAAAGACCTGGTAGTCCATCGCCAATCCGAATACCAGGCCGATCAGCACGATGGGCAGGAAGCTGATGATCGGATGGGTGTCCTTGACCAGGCCGAAGGCGCCCTCCTGGAAGATCAGCACCGTGACGCCGAAGGTTGCGGCCATCGACAACAGGAAGCCCAGCGCGGCGGTGAGCGGTACCAGGATGGACCGGAACACCAGCAGCAGCAGCACGAACGCGGCCGCGGCGACGATCGCCAGATACGGGATGATGCTGGCCAGCAGGACATGGTTGATGTCGGCGTAGATGGCTGTCTGGCCGGTGACGCCGTATTCCATGCCGTACTGCGTCTTCAGCGCGGCCTCGGCATCCCGGGCGTGGGCCACCAGGTCCTGGGTCTCGGCACTGTTCGGGCCGGAATCGGGTACCACCTGGAACAGCGCCGCCTGCCCGTCCTGGCTGGGCTGCGCGACGCTCAGGTAGTCCACGCCGTCGTAGCCCGCCAACTTGTCCCGCAGGGCGGTCAGCGCGGCGTCGCGCTGATCCTGCGGGGTCTCGGAGAGGTCCACCGCGACCACGAGTGCGCCGTTCTTGCCCTCGCCGAAGCCCTCGGTCTGCAATTCGTAGGCCTTACGCACCGAGGAGTCCTCGGGCATGCTGTCGCCGCCGGGCAGGCCCAGGTTCAGCTGAGTGGCCGGGGCCGCGAGCGCGCCCAGCACGATCGCGCTCGCCACCAGCGTCAGTACCGGCACCCGGGCGATGATCCGAGCGAAACGCATCCCGTTGGTGACCGAATCGTCATCCTCGGGATCGTGCTGGGCGACCAGTGGCAGTTTCGGCTTGAACAGGAAGCGGCCGAGCGCGCCGAGCAGCGCGGGCATCAGGGTTATAGCGGCCAAGACCGCGAACCCGGCCGCGATGGCCCCGCCGATACCCATCATGGTGAGGAAGCCGATACCGACCACCGACAGCCCGAGCAGGGCGATCACCACGGTGAGTCCGGCGAACACCACGGCCGAACCGGCGGTGCCGACCGCGACACCCGCGGCCTCCTCGGGCGAGTCCTGGACCACCAGCTCGTGTTTGTACCGGGAGACGATGAACAGCGCGTAGTCGATGGACAGCGCCAGGCCGATCATGGAGGCCAGGATCGGGGTGAAGGTCGGGACCTCGGTCAGCGAGGTGCCGGTGAGGATGAGCGCGCCCGCGCAGGCGACACCGACGATGCCGGTGACGATCGGGACGAACGCCGCCACGATGGCGCCGAAGGCGATGATCATGACGATCAGCGCGACCCCGATACCGATCATCTCGGCCTGGCCTGATTCGACCTGGGTCTGGGCGATGGCGCCGGTCAACTCCACGGTCAGGCCGGCGTCGCGGCCCTGCTGGGCGATGGCCTCGGCGGCCTGCCGGTTCTCCTCGGTGATATCGGAGAAACTCGGCATCGTGAATTTCACGTCGAGCACGGCGACGGTTTCCGGGTTCTTCTCGTTGAGCACGTTCAGCGGAGCGCCGCCGCACAGCCCTTTGAACTCCGGGGAACCCTGACCGTCGAGGCAGTTCGGCTCCGGCAGCGGCGGGGCCTCACCGGGCGCGAGTCCGGCCGCGGCCTGCGCCTGGGCCTTGGCGGCTTCCTGGCTGGCGGGCATCATCGAGGTGGCGAGAACCGGGTTGACGGCCTGCTCGGTGTGGTCGACGATGTCGAGCTCGTTCAGCCGCTGGACCAGTGCGTCGAGTGCGGCCATATTCGGCTCGTCGGTGAGTTTGCCGTTCTGGGCCGCGATCACATAGGTGCCGTTGATGGCATCGATGCTGAACATCGCCGCCATCTGCGGCATATGTTCCTCGAGGATGCCGGTGGCCTTCTCCGACGGTAGTCCCGGCATCTCGAAGCTGTCCTGGAACGGCTTCGACAGCGAGGCTGCCGCCCCACCGAGCAGTACCAGGATCAGCGCCCAGACGGGCAGCACTATCCATTTCCGGCGGAAAGCGAACTTTCCCCATCTGTACAGGAATACGGACACGAGGGATTTCTCCTAGTGAGGCCGGGACGGTTTGGTCATTGCGCGTGACGAGCTGACGGCCGACGTCGCTATCGCGGACCGGGGCTGCGCGGGCCGAACGCTTTTGCGTGCCAGGAGCCGGTGGATCCGCCTACACGGTGGACGCCAGATTATCTACCGTACGGTAGGTAGGCTACCGGTAGGTTAAGTGGAGGAACAAGCTCGACTTCCGGTGCCGACCACGCCTGTCACCGGAAGAACGAGAAGGGGCCGAGCATGGCGAATCGCAGAACTGGCGACCACGTTACCGCAGGTCGAGATACCAAGCGGGCCATCCTGGACGCCGCCGTACAGTTGTTCGTGGCCAAAGGTTACGAAGAGACGAGCCTGCGCGAGGTCGCGGATGCGGTCGGAATCACAAAGCCGTCGCTCTACTATCACTACGCCTCGAAACTGGAACTGCTCGTGGCGATCGTCAACCCGCTCCTCGACGAGCTGCGCGCACTCGCCGAGCAAGTCGAGCAGATGCCGTCGGACGCCGCCACTCGCCGGACTGTGCTGCAGTCCTATATCCGGGCCATGATCCGCCACCGCGACGCGGGTGAGATGATGCTGCGCAATGCCGTGGCCATCGTCAACGCGCTGGCCGACCAGTATCCGGTGATCGTGGACGCCAACAAGGCGCTCCGGAACTGGCTCGCCGGGCCCGAACCCAGCGCGGTCCGGTTGCTACGGGCGAGCGCCGCCATGGAAATCCTCGCCGTCGCGCTTATTTCCAACGAAGTCGCACAGGACGCAGGAGATGATGTGGTGGAGGCGACGCTGCTGGACGCGGCGCTCGCGGTTCTCCAACTCGGCGCCGACTAGTTTTGTCGCGTCATCGTGCCCCGGCACAGCGAAAGGTCAGGTCAGTCGTGCACATCACCGCCAAGGTGGATCACGCCGTGCGGACCCTGCTCGAGATCACGGCATCCGACCAGGCTGTCGCGGTGAAGGCGGAGTCCATCGCGGCAGCTCAGCGCATACCACCCAAAGTGCTCGAGAGCGTCCTGGCCGAATTGCGCCGGGCCGGGCTGGTGACCAGCCGGCGCGGCCCCGACGGCGGTTACCGGCTGGCCCGCCCGCCCGCCGATATCTCCATCGCCGACGTCATACGTGCGCTCGAGGGCCCGCTCGCCTCGGTACGGGGCCTGCGGCCCGAAGAAGTGCAGTACGCGGGGGTGGCCGAACCGCTGCTACAGGTGTGGATCGCGCTGCGGGTCAACCTGCGTGCGGTGCTGGAGAACGTGAGCCTGGCCGATATCGCCGCGAACGGTCTACCGGAATTCATCGGGACGCTCACCGCCGACCCCGGCGCCTGGGTGCGCCGCGAACCGCACCGCACCGAGCCGCCGAAAATCACAGGCCGTCCCACCGGGACAGACGGTAGCGTGCGGTCATCATGTTGATCCGACTGCTCCGTGGTTTCCTGGGCCCGTACCGGAAACAGTTGACCGGGATCGTGGTACTACAGCTGATCTCGGTGATCGCGATGCTGTACCTGCCGAGTCTGAACGCCGACCTCATCGACGAAGGGGTCACCAAGGGCGATATCGGCTACATCTGGACGGCCGGGCTGCGGATGCTGCTGGTCTCCGGGGTGCAGATCATCGCCTCCGCGTCCTCGGTGTTCCTGGCCGCGCAGGCGGCGATGAGCGCGGGCCGTGACCTGCGCGGCGCGCTGCTGCACCGGGTGGGGGCCTTCTCGGCGCGTGAGGTCGGGATGTACGGTGCGCCCTCGCTGATCACCCGCAACACCAACGATGTCCAGCAGGTCCAGCTGCTCATCGTCATGGCGGCGACCGTGGCGGTGATGGCGCCCATCATGTGCGTCGGCGGCATCGTCATGGCGCTGCGCGAAGATTTCGGGTTGTCCTGGCTGCTGCTGATCGCGGTGCCGGCCTTGGCGCTGAGCATGGGTTTCATCATTGCCCGCATGGTGCCCGCGTTCCGGCAGATGCAGACCCGGCTCGACCAGGTCAACCGGGTGCTGCGTGAGCAGATCACCGGGATCCGCGTGGTCCGCGCCTTCGTCCGGGAGCCGCTCGAGACATGGCGGTTCGGAGTGGCCAACAACGACCTCACCGATATCTCGCTGCGGGTGGGCCGGTTGATGGCGCTCATGTTCCCGACGGTCATGCTGATCAGCAATGTCACCTCGGTGGCGGTGATCTGGTTCGGCGGAAAGGCCATCGACGCGGGCGAGATGCAGATCGGCTCGCTGACCGCGCTGCTCTCCTACATCATGCAGATCCTGATGGCCGTCATGATGGCGTCGTTCCTGGCCATGATGGCCCCGCGCGCGGCGGTCTCGGCCGACCGGATCTCCGAGGTCCTCGACACGCCGTCGTCGGTGCGCTCACCGGACCTGCCGAAGCCGTTCCTGGGGGATCCCGCCGAGGTGCGGGTGCGCGACGCCGCGTTCAGCTTCCCCGGTGCCGAGAAACCGGTGCTGTGCGGAATCGATTTCGCGGTGCGTCCGGGGGAGACCGCGGCGATCGTCGGTTCCACCGGGTCCGGTAAGACCACCCTGCTGAATCTGATCCCCCGCCTCATCGACGTCAGCGAGGGCACGGTGGAGATCGGCGGCACCGATGTGCGCGACCTCGATCTGGCCGAATTGCGGTCGCGGATCGGGCTGGTGCCGCAGAAGGCGTACTTGTTCTCCGGCACGGTGGCGAGCAACCTGCGCTATGGCGATCCGGACGCCACCGACGAGGAACTGTGGCGCTGCCTGGAGATCGCCCAGGCCGCCGACTTCGTACGCGCCATGCCCCAGGGCTTGGAGACCCCGGTCGCGCAGGGCGGGACCACGGTCTCGGGCGGGCAGCGGCAGCGGCTGGCCATTGCCCGGGCCCTGGTACGCCGGCCCCGGGTGTATCTGTTCGACGATTCGTTCTCCGCGCTCGATGTGGCCACCGACGCGCGGCTGCGCGCGGCCCTGCGCCCGGCGACCGCGGATGCCGCGGTGATCATCGTGGCCCAGCGGATCGCCACCATTCGCGACGCCGACCGGATCGTCGTACTTGAGGACGGTGAGATGGCGGGCGTCGGTACCCATGAGGAACTGCTGCGTGATTGCGCGGAGTATCGCGAGATCGTCGAATCCCAGCTGAGTGTGGAGGAGGCGCGATGATGCGATACTGCGAAACCTTCGCCGCGCCCTCCGCGGACCGGATGAAACCGCCACGAGGCGGCGCGACACTGCGCGAGTTCCGCCGACGTTGTGGCGTCCGCCGACCGCATCGGCTCGCATCGGAGGAGGTGCTGTGAGGCCGGGAACGCCGGGAGCTCCGGACGCCAAACCGAAATCCTTCAAACCTTCGCTGAAACGGCTGGTGCGGCGGCTCGCGCCGGAGCGGGTGCGGGTGGGCGTGATCATCGGGCTGGGCATCGTCTCGGTGGTGCTCAATATCGCCGGGCCGTACCTGCTCGGCAAGGCCACCAACCTGATCTTCGACGGAGTCGTCGGCCGGCAGCTGCCCTCGGGCGTGAGCAAAGAGGAGGCGATCGCCGGCCTGCGGGCCCAGGGGCAGGACACCATGGCCGATATGCTGTCGGGGATGGATGTCGTACCAGGTGTCGGCATCGACTTCGACGCGGTCGGGCGGGTGCTGACGCTCGTGCTCGCGCTCTACCTGGGCGCCGCGGTGTTCGGCTGGTTGCAGGCCTTCCTGCTCAACGATGTGATCAACCGGGTCATCAAACGGCTGCGCTCCGATGTCGAGGACAAGATCCACCGGCTGCCGCTGAGCTACTTCGACTCCGCGCCCCGCGGCGATGTGCTCAGCCGGGTCACCAACGATGTGGACAATGTCTCGCAGAGCCTGCAGCAGACCATGAGCCAGTTGCTCATCTCGGTGCTCTCGGTGATCGGCATCCTCGGCATGATGTTCTGGATCTCGTGGCTGCTGGCACTGGTCGCCCTGCTGACGGTGCCGGCGGTGGTGGTGGTGACCGCCCAGATCGCCAAACGGTCCAAACCGCATTTCGTGGACCAGTGGAAATACACCGGATTGGTGAACGCCCAGGTGGAGGAGGCCTACACCGGGCACGAGGTGATCACCGCGTTCGGCCGCAGCAAGCAGGTCGGCGCCGAGTTCGACGAGCGCAACGACCATCTCTACAAGTCCAGTTTCCGGGCGCAGTTCGTCTCCGGCCTGATCATGCCGTCGTCGATGTTCCTCGGGAACATCAACTACGTGCTGGTCGCGCTGATCGGCGGGCTGCGGGTCGCCTCGGGTCAGCTGTCGCTGGGCGAGGTGCAGGCCTTCATCCAGTACTCGCGCCAGTTCAGCCAGCCGCTCACCCAGATCGGCGCCATGGCCAACCTGCTGCAGTCGGGGGTGGCCTCGGCGGAGCGGATCTTCGAGATACTCGACGCTCCGGAACAGAGCCCCGACCCGGCCGAGAAGGTCACCCGCCCGCCCGAACGCGGCCGGGTGGAGTTCGCCGACGTCTCCTTCCGCTACGAACCGGAGACGCCGATCATCGAGGCCCTCTCGCTGGTCGCCGAACCCGGACATGTGGTCGCCATTGTCGGACCCACCGGCGCGGGCAAGACCACGCTGGTCAACCTGCTGCTGCGGTTCTACGAACTCGACTCCGGGGTGATCACCATCGACGGGGTCGATATCACCGCGTTGAGCCGGGAGCAGTTGCGTTCGCGGATCGGGATGGTGCTGCAGGACACCTGGCTGTTCAAAGGCACCATTCGGGAGAACATCGCCTACGGCGACCCGACCGCGAGTGACGACGATATTCTCGCCGCCGCCCGAGCGGCCTACGTGGACCGGTTCGTGCATGCCCTGCCGGACGGGT
This sequence comes from Nocardia grenadensis, assembly GCF_050942415.1. Lineage (NCBI taxonomy): Bacteria > Bacillati > Actinomycetota > Actinomycetes > Mycobacteriales > Nocardiaceae > Nocardia > Nocardia grenadensis. The sequence goes on from NZ_CP192054.1 coordinate 219,195, forward strand.
ACGACACCGTGATCGACGAGGAGGGCACCGGGGTCAGCGCGGGGGAGAAACAGCTCATCACCATCGCGCGGGCCTTCCTGTCCAAACCGGCCATCCTGGTGCTGGACGAGGCCACGAGCTCTGTCGATACGCGGACCGAACTGCTGGTGCAGCAGGCCACCGCGGAACTGCGGCGCGACCGGACCAGTTTCGTGATCGCGCACCGCCTGTCCACCATCCGCGACGCCGACCTGATCGTGGTGATGGAGGCGGGCCGGATCGTGGAGACCGGGGCGCACGAGGATCTGCTGGCGCGCGGGGGCGCGTACTACCGGCTCTACAGCGCCCAGTTCGCGGCGGCCGCGGTCGACGCCTGACCCCGGCATGGGCCGGGCTCGGAGGAGCCGCGCAGCGGAAGCGTGCAGGGCACCCGGTCACGCCGATGGACCCCGGCATGAGCGGGTCGCGCCCGGAGGAGGTAGCGCAGCGTGGCCATGTGGGGCCCTCGCTCGTGACCAGTAGATACTGCCTGAGAGGATGTCGGCCGTGTCGGATGGCGTCGGATTCTCGTTCAGTGTCGGTACCCGCCTCGAGGGGCGGCACGGTCGCACGGGGGTGCTGCGTACCCCGCACGGAACCGTCGCGACCCCCGCCTTCATCCCGGTCGGCACCAAGGCGACCGTGAAGGCGGTCCTGCCGGAGGCTATGAAGGAACTCGGGGCGCAGGCGCTACTGGCCAACGCCTACCACCTGTACCTGCAGCCCGGCCCGGATATCGTCGACGAGGCCGGCGGTCTGGCGGCCTTCATGAACTGGCCGGGGCCCACCTTCACCGACAGCGGCGGCTTCCAGGTCATGTCGCTGGGGGTGGGATTCAAGAAGGTCCTGGCCATGGAGACCGTCGACGTGCGCAGCGACGACGTCATCGCCAAGGGCAAGGAACGCCTGGCGACCGTGGACGACGACGGGGTGACCTTCCGGTCGCATCTGAACGGGTCGAGGCACCGCTTCACCCCGGAGGTTTCGATGGGGATCCAGCACCAGCTCGGCGCGGACATCATGTTCGCCTTCGATGAGCTCACCACGTTGATGAACACCCGTGGGTACCAGGAGAAATCGGTGCGGCGCACGCACGACTGGGCGCAACGGTGCATCGATGAGCACGAGCGGCTCACCGCCGAACGCGTACACCGTCCCTACCAGGCGCTTTTCGCGGTTGTGCAGGGTGCGCAATACGAGGACCTGCGGCGCAAGGCGTCCCGGGACCTGGCCGAGATCCGCGGCACCGCGGGAACCGGTTTCGACGGATACGGGATCGGCGGGGCGCTGGAGAAGAACAATCTCGGCACCATCGTCGGCTGGTGCTGCGACGAACTACCCGAGGACAAGCCCCGACATATGCTCGGGATCAGCGAACCGGAGGATATGTTCGCCGCCATCGAGGCCGGCGCGGACACCTTCGACTGTGTGAATCCGTCCCGGGTGGGCCGCAACGGCGGCATCTATGTGGAGGCCGGCCGGTTCAATATCGACACCCTGCGCTTCAAACGGGATTTCACTCCCATCGACGAGACCTGCGACTGCTATACCTGCGCGAACTACACCCGCGCCTATATCCACCACCTGTTCAAGGCCAAGGAGATGCTGGCCTCCACCTTGTGCACGATCCACAACGAACGCTTCACCATCCGGCTCGTGGACCGTATCCGGGCCAGTATCGACGGGGGCTACTTCGACGAGTACCGCGCCGAAGCCCTCGGCCGCTGGCAGGGCCGCATCACCGCGCCGTAACATCGGCGGCCTCCGACTGCGGATGCCGACCATCCGGAGAAGACTGAAGATGAGTGCTGACGTGCACCTTGTTCCGCCGCGGTAGGTGCACAACCATTGTCGGTGCTCAAAGGTCGCCACTCTCTGGACGGCCGACCGCACGCGCTCCGTCGGTCCGGGAGTCGGGGCGGGCTCCGACCGGGAACGCGGACGAACCGAAGTAGACATAAGTGGGTGCGGCCGTGCCGGACGGTGGTTGCCGAGTGCGGACCGGAATGTGTTGTGCCCGGCGCGGTGACCGGGCACAACAGGTCCGGATCAGGAGCGCAGCGGGGCGGCGTCGCTCGGGGCGTAGGTCGGTTCGTGTTTCTTGAGCAGCGCGATCACCTGATAGGTCACCGGCAGGACCAGCACCTCGCAGAGCGTTTTCCACAGGAACCCGATGATCACATAGTTGACGAACTGGCCCCAGCTGTCGATACCGATGGCCGTGGCGGCGATCGAACAGAAGATCAGCGTATCGGCGAGTTCGCCGACCACCGTCGAGCCGATCAGCCGCGCCCACAGATACTTCTCCCGGGTCCGTTCCTTGATCAGTACCAGCGTCGCGGAGTTGAGCAGCTGACCGACCAGGTAACCGGCCAGACCGGCCGCCACCAATTGCGGTGTGGTGCCGATGACGCTGCGGAAGGCCTCCTGGTTCTCGTAGAACACCGCGGCGGGCAGCCGGATCGCGACGGCGAAACAGATAACAGTCAGCAGTAGTGCGGCGAAACCATAGAAGACAGCGTGCCGGGTGGCACGGAATCCGTAGACCTCGCTGAGCACGTCGCCGACGATGTAGGCGAGGGGGAACAGGAAGAACGCGGCATCGGTGGTGATCGGCAGGATCTCCAACGGGCCGAGGGTCAGCGAACTGCCGGCGAAGAACTGCACCCCCTTGGTCGCGCAGATATTGGAGACGATGAGTGTTGCGGTGAACAGTACGACGATCGGTGTGTAGTACCCCCGCGCCACCTGTGCGTGGGCCGCATGCGCGGGCGCGGGGTGTCCAGACTTGCCGGGTAAAGGGGTTTTGTTCGAATCTTCCACCCGACTATCCAATCAAACTCTCGAATAGGCTGTAGTCATGACGAACCCCGGTGAATCCGACGAGTGGTGGAAGCAGTACGGGGGGTCGGGCGTTTCGTCGGACCCCGCTGCCGGGCAGCATCCGTCCGAACCTTCGAGTTATCCGTCGGCACCGCAGTACCCCTCCACCCCGGCCGGGTCCCCCGCACCGCCGCACGGGCAACCGTCGTACGCGACCCCGCCGCCCGCGGCTCCCTACCCCGGACCACCGCCCTACGCGCCCTACGGCGCGCCGGGGGCCGGGTATCCGGCGGGCTACCAGCCCTACGGTTATCCGGCCAACCGCGGTACGAACGGCCTGGCCATCGCTTCGCTGGTCACCTCGCTGGCCGGTTTCGCGACCTGCGGCGCCACTTCGATCGTCGGGATCATCCTCGGCGTCATCTCGCTCAATCAGATCCGCGACAGCGGCCAGGAGGGCCGCGGGATGGCGCTCGCCGGTATCTGGATCGGGGTGGGCCTGATCGCCCTGGGCGTCATCTGGTTCGTGGTGATGATCGTCGCGAGCGCCGCGGGGGCCTGACCCGCCGGGTACTCAGGCCGCGATGACCTGGGTGCCGCCCGCGAGTTTGTCGTTCCAGCCCTGCCGGTTCGGGTTCTTGTCGAGGGTGGCGGCCGTGTAGAGCATGAGTGCGGCCCCGGCCACCCAGCCGACACAGGGCACGATCAACACGGCCAGGAAGATATTGCGTTTCAGCGCGAGCAGCGGCGGGACGGCGGGCGCCCCGTCCGGTGCCACGACCTTGAGGCCCAGGATCTTCTTGCCGAGGGTGGCGCCGGTCTTCCACTCCATGAGCACGTAGTACACCAGGGTGACCGCGAAGATGATGGCGTAGCTGACCGCCGGCCCGGTGAGACCGGTCATGTTCGGCATGAGGACGAAGTTCAGCAGCAGGGCCAGTGGGAGGGCGATGATGAGATTGTCGATCAGGCGGGCCGCGAACCGCGGCCACAGGTTTCCGGGGACGCCGAACGCGGGCTGATAGTGCCCGTACTGTTGGCCGCCGTACTGGGCCTCCGGGAACACCGTCTGCTGGTAGCGGGGAGCCGGCTGGGCCGGAGGGGCGGGAGGGGCCTGCTGACCGTAGGGCTGTGGCTGCGGCTGTCCGGGCGGCGGATTGTAGTGCGGCGGCTGGGGAGCGTACGGGTCCGGCTGTGGCGCATACCGGCCCGGCTGTGGAGCGTACTGCCCGGGCTGCGGGTACTGCGGGGGCTGCCCGTACGGCTGCCCGGCCTGGGGGTGGTTGCTGGGGTCGTACCCGCCACTGGTCATCTCGCCTGCCTGAACTCGAATCCGAAGACCTGGTCGCAGGCCAGGTTACGGACAGCGGCCCGCGACCACCAAGCTGTCGGGGTCGAGCACCCAGGGTTCGCGGGGGAGCCGTTCCGGGTCGAATCCGGGGAGTAGTTCGGCCGCACGGTGACCTACCAGGCCGAGTGAGCCGGCGAGCCTGCCCACCACCTGGCCGACGGTTTCCCCGCGCGCGAGCCGATCGGCCAGCGTGACCGCACCGTCGCGTTTGGCCAGCCGCTTGGCCGCGGTATTGAGTACCAGCGGCACATGCGCGTACTCGGGTATCGGCAGTTCGAGCAGCGTGGCCAGATAGGCCTGCCGCGGTGTGGACGGGAGCAGATCGTCACCGCGTACCACCTGATCCACCCCCTGTTCGGCATCGTCGACCACGACGGTCAAGTTGTAGGCGGGTATTCCATCGCCGCGGCGCAGCACCAGATCGTCCACCGGGCCCCGGTACCGGCCGTGCAGGCGATCGGTGATCTCGAATTCCGAACGGGCCGAACGCAGCCGCACTGCGGCGGGCCGGCCGGCCGCGCGGCGCCGCGCGCGTTCGGTGGGGGAGAGGTCACGGCAGGTGCCGGGGTAGGCGCCCAGGGGTCCGTGTGGTGCGGTGACGGCCCGCTGTATTTCCTTTCGCGTACAGAAGCATTCGTAGGTCAGTCCCGCGGAGGTGAGCCGGTCCACGGCGGCGGCGTAGTGGTCGAGGCGGTCGGACTGGTGGGTCACCGGTCCGTCCCAATCGAGACCGATGGCGCGCAGGTCGGCGAGCTGGCGTTCCTCGGCGCCGGACCGCACCCGGTCCAGATCGTCGACGCGCAGCACGAATCGGCGGCCGGTACTCCGGGCGAAGAGCCAGGCCAGCAGGGCGGTACGCAGATTGCCCAGGTGCAGATCCCCCGACGGGCTGGGCGCGTACCGCCCCGCGAATGCGGCGGACTCGGTGATCGGCATCGGGGTCATGGTATGTCCCGGCGCAGCCGGGGCATCAGCCCGGACCGGTCGATCCCGGCCGGTGCCCGGTGTTCGTGTCCGGCGGTGACGCCGTTGTTCTCCGGTGTGACTGTCAGCTCCGTCAGCAGAGTTTCGGCGTGGGCGATGAGGCCGGGCCCGTCGAGATCGTAGGGGAGTTCTCCCGCCGGATACCCGGCGGCGGCCGGATCGAAGGCCCGGAGCCGCCCGACCGCGCGTTCCAGCAGCGTACGCGCGCCTTTCGGGTTTCCCCGCTGGATATGGGTGAGGCCGACCGCGTACTGCGCGAGACCCTGCCACAGCATGCGTTCGGCGTCCGGGCCGTTCTTCCAGACCGATTCCAGCACTTCGTGCGCGTTGAAGGCCAGCCCCTGATCCAGCAGCTGCTGGGCGTAGTCGAGGGCTGCGGCGGGAGCGAGGTCCAGGTCGTCGGGTATCCGCGGTACGCCGGGACTGCCCGGTGGCAGCGGGCGCCCCAGGCGGTCCCGGGGCCGGGCGTTGGTGGCGCGCCCCTGTTCGTCTCGATCGCGTTCGGGCATGCCGCCATCATCCCGCCGCGGCACGATCGACGCCGCGGTAGGGGTATTGACAAATGATAATCAGGCCATCACATAACAATCACTTCCGGCCATTAGTGGTCCGGTCCGGTTTTTTTGAAGCAAAGCCATCCTTATAAGTCTGCAATTACGCAGCAATACGGCATCTTAGCAGCGTTGCCAAACGCATTGGCGCAGTTCACAAGAGAGCGGCAAATCTGGTGTGAACCTGCTAGTGTTCGAAGTGCGGGGCGCCCTCACATGGGGTTTTGGGTCACCGCGTCAGATGTGTTCGCGGAAGTGCGAGTCCGATCCTGGCATACCGGATATTTGCTCGCTATCTGCGCGTGCATCCGTGTATTCGGTGGTATCCGCCGGATACCAGCAAGTCAGGAACTATGCAGGTATCGAATATCATTATCGACGCAGCGAAGGAGTGCAGTGCCGTGAAGGTGGATATGACGGGTGCTGTGTGGCGGAAGAGTACATACAGCGGCCCGGACGGGAACTGCGTGGAGGTGGCATTTCTCGTAGACGGCAACGTGGCGGTCCGTGATACGAAGGACCACGGCAGCGGGCCGGTGCTGGCCTTCGCGCCGGGCGAGTGGGCCGAGTTCCTGTCCGGAGTAACGGCAGCGGATTTCCACGGCGCCTGACGGTTTTCCCGATATCAGGCAAGGCGGCCCCGGACCTCGCGGGTCCGGGGCCTTTGCGTGCGCGGACCGCGACCGGGGCGCGGACGGCGGCATCCATTAGGGTCGGCCGGTGACCCCGCTGGCGCCCCAGGACGCGACCATGTACTGGCTCTCCCGGCGCACCCTCAACGACCAGTTCCTCCTCTACTGCTTCACCGAATCCACCTGGGAGAACACCAGATTGCGCGATGCGCTCGTCCAACGGTGTGCCGCGATCCCCGAACTGCTGGTCAGGTTGTGCCCGGACCCCACCGGCCTGTCCTACCCGGTGTGGGTTCCCGCCGAACCCGAACCGGACCAGTTCGTGACGCACCGGCTCGACCGGCCGCACTGGCCCGACCTGCTCGCGGCCGTCGGACGGTTGCTCGGCACCGGAGTCGACGCGGTGCGGTACCCGTGGCGGCTGCATGTCTTCCGCGGTATCCGGGAGAGTCCGGCGCCCGATCCGACGGTGACCGTGGTGGTGTTGCAGATATCGCACGCACTGGTCGATGGTCGCGGCGCGTCCCGGATCGCCCGTGCCCTATTCACCGACGACCCCGGCGCCGCGTCCACACCGGCCACGCGCCCGGTACCGCGTGCCCGGATGGCAGTGCGGGCGGGGCGCGGGGGGCTGGCCCTGCCATCGGGTATCGCGCGGACCGTCCGGCGCGGACTCGCCGCCGGCCGGGCCCGGAACGAACTCGCGGAACTCACTGCCGCCGGGCAGGTGCCGCCGGCCGCGCCGGGCTACCCGCCGGGGGTGCTCAATGTGCCGGGCGCGGTCACCGGCCATGCGGTGCGGATGCTGGTCTGTCGGACGGTGGATTTCCGGATGCCCGGCCGCAGCGTCACAGTGGTGGGTCTGACGGCCGTATCGCTCGCGCTCCAGCGGTATCTGCGCGAGCGCGGTGCGGAAGCCGCTGCCCTGGGCGCTCAGGTGCCGATGGCGACACCGCCGCGGCCCGGAGTCCGGAACAACTATCGCAGCCTCGGCGTCGATCTGGCGATCGGTACGGACGACCCGGTGCGGCGGGCCGCGGCGATCGCCGCCGATCTGGCCGCCCGGCGAGACCGGGCCGTCCATCCACTACTCGCCGCGCAGGACGCGGTGACCGCGGTACTTCCGCCGCTGCTACTGCGACGCGACGTGCGGAACTACCCGATCGATCTCGTACCGGACCGGATCACCGGCCATACCGTTGTCTCCAGCGTCGACCGCGGCCCGGCCGATCTGCGCTTCGGCGCGGCCCCGGTCCGGTTCACCGGCGGCTTTCCCGCACTCGGCACGGTGATGCACCTCACGCACGGTATCCACGGTATTGGGGACACCGTCACCCTCTCCCTACACGCCGATCCCGCGGTCGTCCCGGACCTCGACAACTATGCCGAACACCTGCGTGCGGCATTGCGCGATATACGCGGCGCCGATTGAGCGAGGACGGCCCGGTCGCGCGCCGATCGCTCAGTTCGGTTCGATGTCCAACTCTTCGCGGGTGGCGCCGATGAGTTCGCGCTCGGCCGCCCGGACCTCGCCGAGCAGCTGGTTCTTGTGGTCGCGTGCGGCGCGGATCTCCTCGGCCGGGGCGTCCTGCAGTTTCTTGCGCTGTAGCGTAAGGGCGGCCAGTAGCGCGTCGGAGAGAGTATCGGCCAGCCGGCGCCACTGTTTGTAGTGGTGATCCGAGCCGACCAGGCGCAGCACATTCGCGCGTTCCGAGCCGTCCTCCAGATCGTGGATCAGATCGCCGATGAGCTCGTCGGTCCACTCCTCGTCCCGCCGCAGCGCCTGGCAGAGCCGGCCGGACATACTCAACGTATCGGCTATCGCGGCCACCACGGTGCCGCGGCGCCAATTCTCACCCGCCTGCCCGAGCGCCACCGCGTGCGCGGATTCGACCTGGTGATGGGCGGCGTCGAGCTGCAACCGGGTCGTGTCGACCTGGCGTTTCGCGCTGTCGTTCTGTTGCTGGGCGGCCGCGGCCAGGGTGCGCTGAGCGCGCTCGTCGGCGGCAGCGATCGCATCTCGGTTCGTCCGGTTGTTGACCAGTACCGCGATCACCGCCGCGCCGCCGAGGACGAGCGCACCGAGCAGTGGCAGCCACGACTGCCACCAAGCCGGGGAACTCTGAACGACTTCGATCACCTGGGGATCCACGGCGCCCATCATGGCACCGTCGGCGCGAGTAGGCGCGACGGCCGTCACAATTAGGTGATCAGCGCGGCAAACTGCTGGATATCTTGCCCGATAACGGGATTCGTGCTATGAGGCCGGTCGGTGTGCCGGGGTCCGAACGGGGTATGAGCGGGCGTTTTCACGATGGGCCGGGGTGGCAGGTATGCTGCTCGGCGGAGGATTCGCCTAGTGGCCTATGGCGCTCGCCTGGAACGCGGGTTGGGTTAACAGCCCTCGCGGGTTCGAATCCCGCATCCTCCGCCACCGAATCCGCCGGTAGCAGTCACGCTACCGGCGGATTCGTTTCATTTGCGCAGTTCGTCGAGCACCTTGCGGACCTGGTCCCGGCAGCTCCGATCCACCGTCGACCGGTCCACCACACCGTCGTAGGTGATGTACAGGCTCACCTTGACCGAAACGTTGCTGTCCTTGGCCGCGACCGTGTAGTCCAGGGTCTGGAAGGACGAGTAGTCGTTGACCTGGGACGAGTAGTAGGCGTCCTCGCCCAGTTCGGTCACCGCACCGGAGGAGTAATCCGTGCCGGTGGTGGCAGTATCGGATTTTTTCCAGTCGTCGTAGCCGTATGAGCCGTATTCGCTGTCGAATGTGACGTCCAGCCCGAGCCGGGCGCTGTTGGAGTCGGTGCCCTCATTGCTGACCTGACAGTTCAGCGATCCGCCGCCGTAACTGGCCGGGGCGTCCTCCTGATGGGTGGTCTCGTCGCGGTTGGCGGCCCACTGGTCCAGGACGGAGGCGTCGACGAGGTCACAGGCATTGGTGACGTTCTCCATGCCGTAGTCGCCGTCCGCCCCCTCGGACCCCGAGTCGGAGTTCACCAGCGCGATCCCCCCGATCCCGCAGATCAGCAGGATCACGAACAGCACCACGCCGACCACGATCAGGGCGGTGTTGTTCTTGGACCGCGAGCGAGCGGCCGCGGCGGCCCCGTATCCGGTGGGGCTTCCGAAACCGGACGGCCCGGACTGCCACGCGGGGCCCTGGGTCGGATACTGCGGCTGCCCGCCGGGGTACTGCTGCCCGCTCGGATACTGCTGTTGCCCGCTCGGGAATTGCTGTTGCGCGCTCGGCGGCTGCTGTCCGCCCGGGTATTGCGGTTGCTGCCCGCTCGAATACTGCTGTCCACCGGGATACTGCTGTTGCTGACCGCTCGAGTACGGTTGCTGCCCGCTCGGATACTGCTGCTGACCGCTCGAGTACGACGGTGCCGCGGATGGGTTCTGGTCGCTGGGGAACTGCGCGGCGGCGTTCGGGTTCATCATCGTCGGATCGGCGCCTGGAGTGCTGCCCGGCCCCGGCTCGCCCACCCCGCCGCCGGGTGTCTCCCACCACTTCGTCTGCTCCGCGCGCTCGTGCTCCGGCGGATTCTCCTGGGTCATCCTCGCCATCCCCTCGTGTGGTGAGGGAATGTCCCCCTCCGACTCAGAAGAATGGTAGCGAGCACGGGGCCTGCCCGTACCCGGCCCGGCGCGAGCCGTACCGGCCCCCCGCAGCGCGCGGCGGGGGTAGCCGCTACACTGGCCGACGGATCCCGCGCGGCGCGCATCCTGTGAACTCCCCCAGGGCCGGAAGGCAGCAAGGGTCAACGGGCTCTGCCGGGTGCGCGGGGTCCCCTTATTCAGGCGTGGTCTTCTGCCCGGGACGCATCTCGGTCCGCCTTTTCGTGCACCGGATGGTCTATCTCGGTGGCCGATGCCGACGGGGCCTCGGCCGGACCTGCCGAAGGCGGGGCAATCGAACACAGCACGCAGACTCCCAACCCCTCCCGGTGGCGGCGGGTGCCCGGGTAACGTGGCTCGGGGCGGCCGGACCCAGGGGCCGTCCGTAAGCGAGCATTCACCAGGTAGTTGGAAAGGCTGTCCACGATGCCCCGGCAAACGCAGATCGGTTTGATGAGTCCCGAGGAACTCACCGCCGAGCACGAACTCCAGTCCGCGAACTACGCGACGCTGCAGGCTGCTCAGCTCACCCTCGATCTGACCCGGGGGAAGCCCTCGCCGGAACAACTCGCCCTGTCCTCGGCGCTGCTGTCGCTGCCCGGCGACGGTGACTTCCGCGACGGTACCGGTACCGACTGCCGCAATTACGGTGGGTTGCACGGACTTCCGGAACTGCGGGCCATCTTCGGCGAGCTGCTCGGTATCGGCGTCGACAACCTGATCGCGGGTAACAATGCCAGCCTGGAGTTGATGCACGACGCCATCGCCTTCGCGACCCTGTTCGGGCTACCCGATTCGCCGCGGCGGTGGGCCGACGAACCCACCGTGAAGTTCCTGTGCCCCAGCCCCGGTTACGACCGGCATTTCGCGATCACCGAATCGCTGGGCTTCGAGATGATCCCCGTGCCGATGCGGCACAACGGGCCCGACACCCGGGTCGTCGCCGAGCTGCTGGCCGACGATCCACAGATCAAGGGTCTGTGGGCGGTGCCGAACTATTCGAACCCGACCGGTGTCGTCTTCTCCGAAGACGTGGTGCGCGAACTGGTTTCGATGCCGGCGGCGGCCCCCGATTTCCGGCTGTTCTGGGACAACGCCTACGCGGTGCACCCGCTCACCGATACCGCGGCACCGGTACTGGATGTACTCTCGCTGGCCGCGGCGGCCGGAAACCCGCACCGCCCGCTGGTTTTCGCCTCGACCTCCAAGATCACCTTCGCCGGCTCCGGAGTCAGTTTCTTCGGCGCTTCGACCGAAAACCTGGACTGGTACCTGAGCCATGCCGGGAAGAAGAGCATCGGCCCGGACAAGATCAATCAGCTGCGGCACCTGCGGTTCTTCACCGATGCCGCCGGGGTGCGGGCGCATATGCAGAAGCATCGCGCGATCCTGGAGCCGAAGTTCGCGCTCGTCCTGCGGATTCTCGAGGAGCGGCTGGGCGCCTCGAAGGTCGCGTCCTGGACCGAGCCGAAGGGCGGCTACTTCATCAGCCTCGATGTACTCGAGGGCACCGCGGCGCGGGTGATCGAACTGGCGAAGAACGCCGGAATCGCGCTGACCGCGGCCGGTTCGGCCTTCCCGTACAAGAAGGACGCCGAGGACAGGAACATCCGGATCGCCCCCAGTTTCCCGGCGCTGCCGGAACTCGAGCAGGCCATGGACGGCCTGGCGACCTGCGTGCTGCTGGCAGCGACCGAGAAACTGCTGAAGTAGAAGCGGAGGGTCCCGGGGTCAGGCGGGTTTGCGGACGTGTACGGCGAACATGGTCACCGAGAGGTGGATATCACCGGCCGCCGCACCCCGGGCCAGATCGGCGAGGAGTTTCTCGCGTTCGGCCTCGGTGATCACCCGCCGGGCCACTGCCATGGCGGAGATCCGGCTGACCAGCGCCCCGGCTCCGGCCGAACGGTTCTGGATCAGCGCCTGCGAGCCGGTGCTCGCCACCTCCAGTCCGGCCGCGGTCAGCAGACCCGCCAGCCTGCGGCCCGAGTACGGGTTGGTCGTCGCCGAGACGAGGGTGTCCACGACCTCGCGGACCACGCGATGCTCGCCGGGGTGCACGATGGCCGAACCCCAGTCGGCGTCCATCACCACGGCCCGGCCGCCGGGACGCAGGACCCGGGCGATTTCGCGCGCGGCCCGGGCCGGCGCGGTCAGATGCTGGAATACGCGCTCGCACAGCACGGCGTCGAAGGTGGCGGATCCGAATGGGATGCCGTAGGCGTCACCGGAATGGAAGGTGGCCGACGAATGCGCCTCGGCGGCGCGCGCGACGGCCGCGGCGAGCAGGTGCGGATCGGGTTCCACACCCGCCGCCGAACCGGTGGGCCCCACCGCGTCGGCGAAGGTGATCACCTCCGATCCGGTACCGGAGCCGATATCGACCGCGTGCTCGCCCGGCCGCAGCGCCAAGGCCTCGTGTGCCCAGTCGCGTAGCCGGGTGAGTCCCGGAAGGGTGGCCTGTAGATCGCGGATATCGACCAGTTGGTCCTGGCCCGCGGGATCGAAACGGTCGGGGCGTAACCCGAAACTGTCCATGGGTCCGTGTCCATCCAGTGTGGTGGGTGGCTTTGTCGCCGTGTCTGGCATGGGGGCGAGCCTAGCGGAGAGCGGCGCGTCGCCCGTGGGATCATCGCTGGTAGTCCAGAGTGAGGAGCAGGGCATGGCCAAGTTGTGTCTGGCACAGGAACCCGAGGCCGACGAGTTGCTCTCGGAGAGCTCTCTGGCGCTGCTGATCGGGATGCTCCTGGACCAACAGTATCCGCTCGAGCATGCGTTTAGGGGCCCCAAGAAGCTCGCCGACCGGATGGGCGGACTGGATATCCACGCGATTGCGGCCGCGGACCAGGCCGAGTTCGAGGAGCTGGCCGCGACCCCGCCCGCCATCCACCGCTACGGCCGGTCCATGGCCCGGCGGATCCAGGACCTCGCCCGCTACGTGATCGAACACTACGACGGGGATGTGGCCGCGATCTGGACCGTCGGCGACCCCGACGGCAGCGAAGTACTGAAGCGGTTGAAGGCGCTGCCCGGGTACGGCGACCAGAAGGCCCGCATCTTCCTGGCGCTGCTCGGTAAGCAGCTGGGGGTGCGGCCGGCCGGGTGGGAAGCGGCTGCCGGGGACTACGCCGAACCGGGTTCGCGACGCTCGGCGGCCGATATCGTCGACGGTGAGACCTTGCTAGAGGTGCGCGCTTTCAAGAAGCAGATGAAGGCCGCCGCCAAGCAGAAGTGACCTGTCCTCCGGCGGGCGGGTCAGCGGACCCGCGCCAGCCTGGTGAGTTCGGCGGCCAGCTCGGATTCGCCGACCGGGGTCAGCGCCAGATGGCTGCCGGCGGCCAGTAGATAACGGCCGTCGCCGGTGAAATCCAGCCAGGTGCGGTGTACGGGTGGCGGTGACATGGGATCCTCCGGGGCCACCGCGACCGTGAAGAAGCCCCGCGCGTCGATGGGCCGGTGCAGGATCTCGCGCAGCCGTTCGGCCCGGCTCGGCTGTCGCCGGCCCGGATCCGGGCAGAGGACGGCCTCCCGTGGTTCCCGCATGGCCGGAAGGGTTCCGGGCGCGGCCGGACCGAGCGCGGTGGCGAGGTGTTTACCGATATTCCGGGCATGACAGGCCGTGACGCTCACCCGCCCCGAATGCGCGCGGATCACCGCGCCCCAGTTCCCGAAAGCGACGGCGAGCGCGAGGATCGGGTCGGGGCGGCGCCGGTCGCCATCGAACTCGTCGCCGAAGACGGTCACCCTCGTGACATCGGTGCGGGCGAGGAAGCGCAGCGTACCAGTGAGATCGGCATCGTGGTTGGGTGGAAACCGGGAGTCCAGTTCCAACGCGGCCCGCGCACTCTCGGTGCCGACGGTGGCCCGGGGAGCCAGGTCTATCGGGTGGGGCCGCCGGTCGAGCCCGGTCTCGGTCTGCCAGATATGACCGAACTCGTCCGGCGTGAACACCCAGTCCATCAGCGGTTCCCGTCACCCGGTCGCGTTCTGTCCGGGTCCTCGGTCCCGGTGTATTCACCGAAAACCGGCGGAACGGCGGGCGGGGTAGCGGTCAGCTGCTCGTTCGGCCTGTGTAGGTAGTCCGGACTGCTGCGTTCGCCCTCGGGTGCGCGTGCCGGCAACGGTCCGGGGGCGGCCGGCAGCGGGAAGCCGCTCGGTCGCACCGTCCGCGTCCAGGGGTGTTCGGAGCGCTGAGAGATCCCCGGTTCCGTCCCGGTGCCCGGGGAAGCGACTGATTCCCCGGCCGCTTCGGTGGTTGGGCGGGAGAGGACCGAGCGGGCTATCTGTTCGCTCTGGCCGGGACGTTGGGCGGCCGATGCGCCTGCGTCGGCATCGGGTGGGGTGGGGGACCGGGGGGCGGACGGTATCGCCGAGTTGGCCGGGCCGGGCCGGTGGCCGCCGTGCGGTGCGGCCTGGGCGCTGTCGGCGCGGCCGGCCGTTTCCGCCGGACTCCACCCGGCCACCGCCGCGGGCGATCGCGGCGGTGTCGGCGCGGGAGCGGGGCTCGGGTCGCCGCGGTCCGGAAGGGCCGTCTGCTGGGGTATCGGGCCCGGCGCCCGGGGCGCAGCGGTGGTTCCGGTGCTGCTGTCGGCGGCGACGTGATCCACGGTGGGCGCGGTGGACAGCGTGGCCGGGGCGGTGGCGGTCGCCACCGTGCCCGCCGAACCGGCAGCATGGCTTGCCGGCGGGGGGTCGGAAGGATTGCCCGCTGCGTCGGAAGACAGCGCTGCTGTATCGGAAGGCGGCATTGCCGTATCGGGAAGTGGTGCCGGTGCCGCGGGAGGCTGTGCCGGTGTATTCGTCGGTGCCGCTGGTGTATCGGACGGCTGCGCCGGTGTATCGGAAAGCGGCGCCGGTGCATCGGGAGAGGACTCGGGTCCATCGGCAGCCGGCGCCGGTGCCGTGGGAGAAGGGGCCGGTGCCGCGGTTTCGGCGGCCGACCGCGGTGTTGCCGGTGAATGGTCGCTTTCTCCGCCGCTTACAGCGGCGGGGGATCCGGGATCTGAATCGGGGTGTTCCGAATCGGGCTCGCGGGCAGGATCATTCGGGGTGTCGTCCGGCACGGGTGCCGGGGTCGCCGATTGCGGCGGGTCGGGTGCCTCCGCGGAGGGGGCGCGGCCGCGCTGGGATTCCGCGGCCGGCGGCGCCGCGGGGGTGTCCGGCCGTGCCGGTGCCGGTGCCCCCGCGGTGGTCGGCTCGTCTGCGGGAGCCCGGTCCCCCGGCGCAAAGAAGCGGGGAACGGCGTCGCCGCTGGCCGGGATCGTCGGGTTGTACCCGAAGGTCATGGCGTCCTGGGCCTCGGCCGTCAGGGTCGCCACGGCGGTGTTGTAGACCGTGCGCCGCTGTGCTCCGGCGGCGGCTTCGACGGCCGGGTCCGGATCCGGTAGGTAGGGGCTCGGGGGTGGCGGGATCGCCGCGCGAACGGATTCGGCGGCGGTGGAATCGGCCGCGAGCAACTGTTCGACGACGCGGCAGACCGCGGCGGCGTCGTCGCCGGTACGGACGAACGCGGCCGCGGCCCGGGCGGCGGCCACCGCCGCGAGACCCGACCAGTCCCCGGAGAACCGGGTGAGATCGCGTGCGAATTCGTCGAATGCCGTTTCCACCGCGCTCGCGGTGTGTCCCCACGTATCGGCGAGACGGCTCAGTTCGGCCGGCGCCAGTTCTTCGCGTACCAGGTCCCAGATCTGCTGGTGGGTGTACGCACCGAATACTTCACGGTCGGGTACGTAGGCCGGGTCTGTGCCCGCCCCCGCGGTGCCCGGTTGCCCCTGCTGTGCCACTGTCGGCCCCCTCGGTTGCGCGATCCGGCGCACCGTTCCGATGCATCGGGCCGCATAGTTTCAATTTTCCTGCACCCCTGCGTAATTGGACATACTGCCGCATCTCAGGTGGTATCCGCCACCGTGCGGGTGAGGGCCGCGCTGTTGGCGGCATCGGCCTCGAGAAAGAGTGCGGCGGCCGCCAGATAGGCGGCCTTGTGTCGCAGTGCCGTCTGTTCGAAAGCGGTGAGAGTGTCCAGGTACTCCTGGCCCTTCGCGGCGAAACCCCGCGTCAGCGCACGGCCCGACGGCAGCTCCGGAAACCCCCGCACGTCGGTGAGGGCGGCCGCGTCCACCCGTGCCTGCCGTATTCGCTCCGCGAGCCGGTCGCACGATTCGGCCAGGCCGCGCGCGGCCGCTTCGGACATATGGAACTCTCCGGCCCGCGCCGCCTCGTACAGGCGGACGGCTGCCGATCGACCCAGATCTGGTACGGGCATCGTCTTCCCCCTTCGGACTCCCCACCGTCGGCTCGGAGCATAGCAGCGGAAAATGCCGTGTACCAGGGTCTTCGCGATTCGCCGGGCGCGCCTTCGGAAGCGTGGGCGGTGTGACGACCCGAACAGTGCGCCCGGCTGCCCGCGGTTCCGATTGTCCGCCGGTCCACGCGGATATTCTCCGCCGATCTCCGGGGAATATTTCCCGCACAGCGGCGGAGAATATTCTCCGGGTGTCGACGGGAAATGGCGGAGACCAACTAGGGTCTTATTTCCCGGACGATAACGGAGAATTCGATCGGGCCGCGTTTCGAATTCACCGCGGCCCGGGTGCGAGGCCGATACCACACCGTGGGGCCGTCGAGAATGACTGTGCACGATCGGAAGGCGCCGAGGGCGGGCCGGAAATATGGGGTCGAGCAGGGCGAACGCGCGGGCCGGTGAGATGAAGATCGCCGAAACCTTGGTGTTGCGCCCGGGGAGATGTTAATTTATTTGTTATGTCTACCAGCAGCGCCGACTCGCGGAAGGTCACCTATGTGACCGCCGCTCTGGGTCTGCGCCTGCCCCTCACTCGCGAGTTGTGTTGCCGCCGTTGCCGCGGTTGAGCGATTTGGATCTCCCAGCCGCCTCGTTTCTGTTGTAGGCATATCCCGTTTCGCGGGAGCTATTCATCGAGGAAATTCATATGGCTGTCCGCACCGCCGAACGCACCGCGTCGCAGGCTTCCACTGTTCGTACCCGAGTTCCTCGTCCGGTCGTCGCCCCTGATCTGCGGTTATCGGACAATCCCGCCGCGGCCGTGCTCCGGGCCGCCACCACCGGACCGGTCTTCCGGGACAAGACCGCACGGGCCACCGGACTGAGCATCGCCACCGTCAATCGCCAGGTGTCCTCGCTGCTCACCGCCGGTCTGCTGCGCGAGCGCGCCGATCTGACCGCTTCCGGCGCGGTCGGCCGGCCCCGGGTACCGTTCGAGGTGGACCACGACACGTTCGGAACCCTCGGTGTGCACATCGGCGCGGCGTCCACCCGGATCGTGGTCTCGGATCTGCGCGGCCGGATCCTCGGCGGACTCACCATCGCCACCCCGCAGACCGGCCAGGAGTTCGCGGTGAAAACCGTCGCGCACAGCGCGAAATCCTTTCTGCAGCGCTGGTACCGGCGTACCCCGTTATGGGTGGGCGTCGCGATCGGCGGCCGGGTGGATCCCGGTACCGGTATCGTCGATCACCCGAAACTGGGTTGGCAGGCCGCGCCGGTGGGCGCGGTGTTCAGCGAGGTTCTCGGTCTCCCGGTGACGATCGCCCCGCACGTCGAGGCCATGGCCGCTTCGGAACTGCTGCTACCGGGCGTGAGCCAGGACGCGGCGGAGGATGCCGGCCCGGCCGCGCACGGTAGCAGTCTCTATTTCTATGTCCGGGAGACCGCCGGTATCTCGGTGACCCTGGACGGCCGGGTGCATACGCCGAGCAACGGTCCAGGTTCGATAGCGCATCTGCCCACCGGTTCCGAGGTCGAATGCTCGTGCGGTCGGCGCGGCTGCTTGGAGGCGACCGTCGGCGACCGTGGGCTGCACGCCCGCGCCGTCGGACGGGGAATCATCCCCGCGCACAACGGCAAAGCCAGCTCGAGCATTGCCGACCTCTACCGGGCCGCGGCGCGCGGTTCCGAACCGGCCCGCGAACTGCTGGCGGAACGGGCCACCGTGCTCGGGCGGACAGTGGCACTGGTCCGGGACATGCTGAACCCCGACCGAGTGGTGCTCGGTGGGCAGGCGTTCACGACCTACCGGCCCGGTCTCGCGCATGTGGCGCGTGCCTTCAATGAATCCACGATGCTGCCGCCCACGGATATCCGGGTCACCGGGTACGCCTCGAAGGTGCAGGAGTTCGCGGCCGTCGTCACCTCGCTGAGCGCGCTGTACGCCGATCCGCTCGCCGCGCTGCGCCGGGTCACGGCATGAGCGAGTCGGGCCCGGAGACGGTAGCGCAGCGTAACCACGTAGGGCCCTCCCTCATGCCCGGTGAAAGCAGCATGAGGCGCTAGCGTCCCGACATACCCCGTGCGGCATTCGCCGCACGGGGTATCCCGTTATTTCGCGGGAAACAGCGATTCGATCGCGGTGATGAAATACGGGAAGTGCACGGCGAACCGGTGCAGATCCCGGTCGCCTTCGAAGCCGCCGAACCAGTACAGCCCGGGATCGTCGTCCGCGGAGGGGTCGATATCGCGGAAGGTGCGGACCCAGTTGTCGGCTCGGCTCCAGACCACCATGTAGGGCAGACCGCGGGAGAATACGAGTTCGCGGTCGCCGGGCGGGATCTGCCGGCTGGTGACCTGTTCCAGACCCCGCTGCAATCCGCGGACCTGCGCGGTCAGCGTCCGGCCGAAGGCGGTGCGCACCGGCAGGAACCGCTGGGCCGCGAGTAGTGCGCCACCGCCCAGTGCGATTGCCACACCCACCAGGGCGTGTCCGGCCAGCAGGGCGGCGAGGACGGTCACCGCGGCGCCGAGGACGATCAGGCCGCCGCCCAGCCACAGCGGGATCCGGCGGCGGACAGGGTCGATGAAGGCACCGCGGTCGACGGCGTCGGTGACCATGGCCCGGCGCAGCGGTTCGGTGGGCAGCCGGCCGGGCGCGGCGAGTTCGGCCATGGTGACCGCGTCGGTGCCGGGCGGCAGCAGCGCGTCGTAGACCATCCGTTCGTAGGCGCGCAGCTGGTCGTCGGCCGGATTCACCCGGGTCAGCCGCCACTGGGTTTCGCCGATGCGCGAGATCCACAGATAGTTGCGGACCGCGAGATCCACCACTGTGGCGGCGATATCGGTCGGGTCGGAGTGACCGTCGAGCAGGACGCCGGCCTCACCCGGCAGGATGCCGGCCGGGGAACTGAAGTGGGTCCGCCCACCGCTGCGCACCAGCGGCTCCATCGGCTCGGCGGGGACGGACTGCCGGCGCACCCAGAAGATATAGGCGGCCAGCGCCACGAGGGCGGCCACCAGCAGGCCGAATGCCATGAGCACGGGTCCGGTCACGGCGAACGGTGAATCGCCGGGGCCGGTGATATCGGCGTTCGGCGGTACGGTGCCCGGCGGAATCTGCAGGGTCAGGTCGACCGATTCGCCCTTGCGCAGATTCGTCTGGTCCAGGTACATGACACCGTCCGGTTCGACCCGGACCTGGGCGCAGGGCCGGGTGTTGCCGATCGGGCCCAGCAGGCATTCCACGATGCCCATCTCGAAACTGGGGCTGATGAGCGAGGCATGGATCTCGGCGAGATCGACATTGAGCACCCCGAACCAGCGGAAGACCTGACTGCCCTCGGCATCACTGACCGTGTTGCGTACTGAATAGCGGACCGTGGTCTCCCCGGGGCCCGCGTCCACGGTGAACAGATCGTCGGCGATCGTCGCGCTGCCCGGGCCGCTGGTCTCGATATCGGTGACCGCGAACCGGCGTTCGGAATCCTCGCTGATCTGCACCCGCAGCGGCAACGTCATGGTGAACTGTTCGCCGGGCGGAACCGTCACGCGCTCGGTCACTTCCAGGACGCCTTCCCGGTTCAATGTCATATCCAGGTAGAGGATCGAACCGGCCGGCTCCTGGGCCCGGGCCGCCGGTGCGCTCGTCCCGAAAACAGCGAGTAATCCGGTCAGTGCGAGCAGCAGCGCGAGCGCGCCCCCCCGAAAAGTGAGCATGGGTCGTAACCTTAGACAGCTTGCTATCCTGCGTCAGCGGCTGTTGGTGTTCGGAGAAGGCGAGGGGGTCCGGGGGAGTGACGCAACCACCTTACGGGCGCGGACCGGTACCGCCCGGCAGGCAGCCGATACCACCCGGTGGCCGGGCCCCGTACGGTCCCCGGCCCGGTGGACCGCAGCGGCCGCCCTATCCGGGGTCGCGCCCGGGTTACCCTCCCGCGCAGGCATATCCGCACCGCCCGCCGCCGGGCTATCCCCCGCAGGGTCCGATCCCCGGTTATCGCCCGATCGTCGCGCCGCCCATGCCGCCGCCGGTGCCCTATCGGGTGCCCAACGCGCCGCGGCCGCGTAGCCGGCGCAGCAGCGGTAGCACGTTGCTGGTGGTACTCGCGGTGATCCTGGTGGTGGTCGGCGCACTCGTGCGGGGTGCGTTGAATTCCGACGGCCTGAAGGTGCTGGGCCCGCAACCGGACCACAGTTACGACACCGGCGCGACCGGTCCCGCCGCAACCGGGACGAATCCGCTGCTCACCGATCCGGATGCGACGCTGATCCCCGCGGACTGCGAGTACGCGCCGTGGTCGACGGATGAGGATACGGCCCGAGCCTTCTTCTCCAGCGCCGAGAAATGCCTGGAGGCGGCCTGGCAGCCGGTACTGGCGGACGCGGGCCTGCCGTTCGAGCCGCCGACGGTGCTGGTGTCGGCGAATACCGAGGGCATCACCACACCGTGTACCGGTTCGACCGACAACTTCGCCGCGTTCTACTGTCCGGCCAACCGGACGATCTATATGCCGGTCAGCCAGTTGCAGACCGACTACTACCACGACAACTGGGTGGTCTACCTGTCGGTGTTCGCACACGAATACGGGCATCACATCCAGAACATGTCCGGAATCCTGCTCGCCGCCAACAGCGCCCGGGTCGAGGTCGGGGCGCGCAGTCCGGAGGGTCTCGAACTGTCGCGGCGCGTGGAACTGCAGGCCAACTGCTTCGACGGCATGTATCTGGTCTCCTCGGCCGACGGCGGTGCGCTCACCGGCCAGCAGATCACCGATGCCCGAACCGATGCCGACCATCGTGGTGATCAGCACGGCGATATGCGCGATCATGGCACTCCGGAGAACGGCGGGCTCTGGTTCGGGCTGGGGGTCGAACACAATCTGACCGCCGAGTGCAACACCTTCACCGCGCCGGCCGACGCGGTGAGCTGAATCAGGCGGAGGAATCCGATTCGCGTATCCCTGCGCGGAGATCCATCACCCACCGGGTCATTTCGGCGGGAGACTTGTCCGGGCCCATCAGTTCGGTGAGCACATGCCCGAAACATGCCGCTTCGAGTACCCTTTCGGCGACAGCCATCGGATCGCCCCAGGGTAGAAAGGGTTTCGAGAGTAGCAGGGAAGCGATCCCGTGCGCCGCCGCCCACAACTCGAGCACCAGCGGGGTGGGGTCCGCACGGTCGATGAGGCCGTCGGCCATGGCCGCTTCGACCGTGGCGGCGAAGTACCGGAACGCGCCGCTGGTCAGCACCATGTCCACCGCGCCCTGATGGGTGGTCGGGATGGTCGCCAGCCGGTACTGCTCGGGATGGTCCAGGGCGAACCGTACGTAGGCGAGGCCGAGGCGGCGCAACCGCAGCGCCGGGGGGTCCGCCGGATCGACCGCCGCCTGCATCGCGGTGTTCAGAGCTTCGAAGACCTCGGCCACCGCCGCCTCGATCAGCGCGTCCTTGTCGGTGAAGTGGCGATAGATGGAGGGTGCGCTGACCCCCACCACACTCGCGACCGCGCGGATCGATACCGCCCCGACATCGCCGGTGCGTTCGAGCAGCTCCCGGGTGGCGGAGATGATCTCCGCGCGCAGCCGGCTTCCGTGCCCGCGTGGGGAGCGTGGCCGCCCGGTGGTCATACGCGCACCGGTGGTTCGGCGCCGGCGCCCGGCACGTCCACGGGCTCTTCGCGGAACCCGATCCGGTCGTGCAGCCGGGCCAGCGGTTTCGGCGCCCACCAGTTGAGCGGGCCCATCAGTTTCATCAGCGCCGGTACGAGCAGCGCCCGGATGAGCGTGGCGTCGGCGAGCACGGTCAAGGTCAGGCCCAGGCCCATCAGCTGGATGAACGACACCTTGGAGGTGGTGAGGGCACCGATCACGATCGCCATCAGCACGGCCGCGGCGGTGAAGATCCGCCCGGTGCGGGCCACCCCGACGGCGACGGCTTCGGTGTTGTCCTCCCGGACCGACTCCGTGTCCGCGCGCCCGGCTCGGCGGCGCAGCCACTCCTCCCGGATGCGCGACAGCAGGAACACCTCGTAGTCCATGGACAGCCCGAAGGCCAGGCAGAACATGAGGATCGGCATGGTCGGCACCAGATAGCCGACGGCGGTGAAGCCGAGCAGCCCCTGCAGATGGCCGTCCTGGAAGATCCACACCATGGCACCGAACGCGGCGGTCAGCGAGAGGGTGTTCAGCAGTAGCGCCTTCAGCGGCAGGATGAGGCTGCCGGTGAACAGGAACAGCACCACGAAGGTGGACAGCACGATGAGCAGGCCGGCCAGGGGTAGTCGCTCGGCCAGCGCGTCGAGCGAGTCCTCGTTCACCGCGGCGGAACCGCCGAACAGGGCGGGGGCGGGCGGGTCGACCGCCCGCAACGCGTCCAACTGTTCCGCGCCGGCGGGGGAGAACGGGTCGACTGCGCTGTTGACGGTCAGGTATGTCCCGGTGCCGTTCGTCATACCGGGCGGCGTGGGGGCGAGCCGGTTACCGGAGACGTACACGCCGGCACCGGACAGCACTCCGGCGACGTCGTCGACCTCGGACAGCCGGGCCGCGTATTCGCCGATCCCGCGTTCGTCACGATATCCGTCCAGCACGATCGTGGTGTTTCCGCCGGGATCGGCACGCGGGAACTCCGCCCGGACCACGTCGCCCACCTGCCGGCTGGCCGCCGAATCGGGCAACACCCGCTCGTCGGGGTAGCCGAACTTCACCGAGAGGAACGGCGAGCCGAGCGCCAGCATGAGCGCCACGATCACCACGGAGACCGGGACCGCGGCCCGCATAACCCGCTTGACCAGGCGATACCAGCCGGTCTGCTCCGGCACCATGGCACCCAGCGGCTTCGGTTGGCGGCCGAACAGGCGCAGGATGGGTGCCCGCAGGTCGAGGGCGTTGACCCGGTGCCCGAGCAGTACCAGCGCGGCGGGTAGCACCACGATCGACGCGACGGCGGCCGCGATCACCACCGCGACGCCCGCGTAGGCGAACGAGCGCAGGAAGTACAGGTCGAACACGAGCATCGCCGATAGCGACAGCGCCACGGTGACCGCGGAGAACAGCACGGTACGACCGGCGGTCTGCAGGGCTCGGACGGTGGCCGCGCGCGGATCACGGCCGGCCGCGAGTTCCTCCCGGAACCGGCTGACGATGAACAGGCTGTAGTCGATGGCCAGCGCCAGGCCCAGCGCGGTGGTGAGGTTCATCGCGTAGATGGAGACGTCGGTGAACAGCGTGAACAGCTCGAGGATGGCCAGCGTGGCGGCGATCGCGAACAGCCCGACCAGCAGCGGCAGCGAGGCGGCGATCAGGCTGCCGAAGACCAGGACGAGAACCACCAGGGTGAGCGGGATGGCCGCGGCTTCGGCGATGGCCAGATCGTGCGTGATCTGCTCGTTGACCTCGTGGAAGGTCGCCGCGGTGCCGCCGGCCCGGACCGTCACCCCGTCGACCGTTCCGGTGATCTGTTCGCCGAGCTCGCCGGCGGCATCCTGGATCTGGGTCTCATCGCCCGCGAAGTTGACCGCGATGAGCCCGGATTCGCCGTCGGTGCTGCGCAGCACGCTCGCGACCGCCGGTGAAGGTGCGGTCCAGTACGACTGGACGCCGACGGTGTCCGGGTGGGCTCGCACAATATCGATGACCTGGAGGGCGCGCGCCCGCACCGGATTCGCGTCGACTCCGTCCGGCGACTCGACCAGCAGGGTGTAGTTGGGCGCGGCGCCGTCGAAGTTATCGGTGAGCTGCTGGGCGGCGCGGATGGATTCGGCGTCGGCGGGGACGAATCCGCCGGATTTCAGTCCGGCGGCCGCGCCGGCCCCGAAGATCGCGCACAGCAGTGCGACGGCCAGTGCGCCGATGAGTATCGCGCGCGGGAAACGGGTGGTGAACTGCGCGACGCGGATCAACATGTGGGCCCCGAATCAGTAAGTTAGTGGCGTTAGCGTAACGCTGTTAACCCGAGGTGGAAAGAGGCGAGCCGGGCTACGTGATCGGCGGGTACCCACGCCGGGTGCGCGCTGTCGGTCTCCGCCGGTAACCTCTGGCCGTGGCTCTGTACCGGAAGTACCGACCGGCAACGTTCGCTGACGTGGTGGGCCAGGAGCATGTCACCGACCCGCTGTGTACCGCGCTCGACACCGGCCGGATCAGTCATGCCTATCTCTTCTCGGGTCCGCGCGGTTGCGGTAAGACCTCGTCGGCCCGGATTCTCGCCCGCTCGCTGAACTGCGTGCAGGGCCCCACCT
The DNA here is from genome assembly GCF_050942415.1 of Nocardia grenadensis. NCBI lineage: Bacteria > Bacillati > Actinomycetota > Actinomycetes > Mycobacteriales > Nocardiaceae > Nocardia > Nocardia grenadensis. The sequence continues at coordinate 243,665 of NZ_CP192054.1, forward strand.
CCACACCCTGCGGCACCTGCGCCTCCTGTGTATCGCTGGCCCCTGGCGGCGGGGGCAATCTCGACGTGATCGAACTGGACGCCGCCAGCCACGGTGGCGTCGACGACACCCGGGAACTACGTGACCGGGCCTTCTACGCACCCGCCGAATCCCGCTACCGGGTGTTCATCGTCGACGAGGCGCATATGGTCACCACGGCCGGGTTCAACGCGCTGCTGAAGATCGTCGAGGAGCCCCCGGCCCATCTCATCTTCGTCTTCGCCACCACCGAGCCGGACAAGGTGCTGCCGACCATCCGCTCGCGCACCCACCACTATCCCTTCCGGCTGCTACCCCCCGCCACCATGCGTGGCCTGCTCGCCGGCATCTGCGAACAGGAGCAGGTGCCGGTGGAAGAAGCGGTGTACCCGTTGGTGATCCGCGCGGGCGGTGGCTCCCCGCGCGACAGCTTGAGCGTGCTCGACCAGTTGCTCGCCGGCGCCGGGTCCGAGGGCGTCACCTATTCGCGCGCCGTCGCATTGTTGGGGGTGACCGATGTGGCGCTGATCGACGACGCGGTCGACGCGCTGGCGGCCGGGGACGGCGCCGCCCTGTTCGGCACCGTCGACCGGGTGATGGAGGCCGGGCACGATCCGCGCCGGTTCGCGGTGGACCTGCTCGAGCGGCTGCGCGACCTGATCCTGCTGCAGGCCGTACCCGACGCCACCGAACGTGGCCTCGTCGCCGCGCCCGCCGACCTGCTGGACCGGATGCGTGAGCAGGCCGCCCGGCTCGGGCCCGCGGCCCTCACCCGCTACGCCGAACTCCTGCACGCCGGACTGGGTGAGATGCGGGGGGCCACCGCGCCGCGGCTGCTGCTCGAGGTCGTCTGCTCACGGATGCTGTTGCCCGCCGCGGACGAATCCGAGGCCGCGACCCTGCAGCGGCTGGAACAGCTGGAACGTCGGGTCGCTGCCGGTGTGGTCGCGTCCCCGGGTGGGGCGCCCGCAGGTGGGGCGCGGGTGTCCGGTCCCGCCGAAGCCGCCCCGGCACCCGCGCGGCCGGCTGCCGCGTCCGACCCGTCCCGCCGCCGAGGGGCCGAAGCGCTGGCCGCCCTGCGGGAGTCCAAGACCGGGCGGTCGCCGGAACGCGTGGCTGCGGCCGAGCCGCCGACGTCCGGAGCGGCGGACGCGACGCGCCCCGGGCCCGACCGGGGCGGTCCGGACCAGCAGATGCCACCTGCCCCCGCGGCGTCGGTGGACGCGGTCGACGGGGGCTCGGTGGAGCCGCGGCATCCCGAGCCCGGCGCCCGTGCGGCCGAGACGGCGCCGGCCGGTCCCGCACCGGCCGCGGCACCGCCGAAACCGGACTCGGCTCCCGAGCCGGATTCGACCGTCCCCCCGGTACAGGCGGAACACGCCCGCACCCCCGACGCGCACACTTCGCGCGGTACTGGTTCGACCCCGGCCGAGAGGCAGGCGAGTGCGGAGACCGCTGCCCATCCGCCCGTGAGTGGGCAACCCGCCGATCGCGGCGAGGGCTCCGACCTCGCTCCAGCGTCCGCGGCGGCCGAGCCTACTGTCGAACCGACCGTGGCGGCCGGACCCGCTGCCGAACCGGACCCGGCGGCCGGGTCCGGCGCCGACCCGATCGGTCCGGCCGGGCGCGATACCGGCGTGACCCCGGCCGATCCGGAGTTGCTGGCCGCCGTGGAGGCCGCCTGGCCGGAGATCAAGCTCGCGGTCAAGGAGTTCGGGCCGACCATCGGCGCGATGCTTACCTCGGGGGCGTCGGTGGCCGGGGTCCAGGACGGCGAGATCGTACTGGCCCATCACGCCGCGTTGGTCCAGCGGCTTTCGCAGCCGCAGCCGCTGTCGGCGGTCCGCTCGGCGGTGCGCGCGGTACTCGGCCGGGAACATCCGGTGCGCTGGGTCGTCGCGGGCCAGCAGGTCTCGCGGGGTCCCGGTGGCCGCGAGCGGGGCGGACGCCGGGCCGGTGACTCGGAGTCGGGTGATTCCGACGGCGGTCGCCGAGGCGGTCCGCAGCGCCCGGCGCCGAGCCGGGCGGGCGCGGAGACGCCGGACCCACCGCGCCGCGCCGACAGCGACGGCGGCCCGCAGGCCGGTGCCGCCGGTAGTGGACCGGCGAACGGTGCGCGGGCCGGTGCCGAACCGCCGGCGCGCCGGCCGCGGTTCTCGCGGCCGAGCCAGGCCAAGTCCGGGGCCGCGGCGGCGAGCCCCTACGACGACATCCCGCCCCCGGACTACCCGGATCTGCCCGACGATCCGGGTGATCACGGTTACGCACCGCACAGCGTGCCCGCGTCCACTCCGGAGGAAGAGCAGGAGATGCTGGCGGAGTCGGCACAACCGGTCGCGCCGGGCGATCGGCGCGACCCGGACGAGGTCGCGTTGCGGCTTCTGGCCAGTGAGCTGGGCGCCACCCCGTTGAACGGTTGACAAGCACCGTCTCGACCACGTTAAGTTAACCGGAGTTCGCATCCGGCGGTACTATGGGCGGGTAGCTGCGGACTTCGGCGAGACGAGGTTCTATGGTGGGCCGTGAGGTACGGGCTGCTCGGTACCCTCTCGGTTACCCGTGCCGTGGTTTGTACAGCGTATGCCCGCGCGGGTGACCGGCCCGTCAGCGCTGCTCAACTGAATACGGACGGTCGGTCGAACGGCCGGTCGGCGAGGTAACTCGCGTCCGCTCCGCCTGGTGCGGGTGGGCGTATTCCTACGAAGGGACATTCCGATATGACCACAGAGGCCTACATTTACGAGGCCATCCGCACCCCGCGCGGCCGCAACAAGAAGGGGTCGCTGCACTCGGTCAAGCCGATCGACCTGACCACCGGCCTGGTGCAGGAGCTGCGCAACCGCTTCCCGAACCTCGACGAGGACCGGATCTCCGACCTCATCCTCGGTGTCGTCTCCCCGGTCGGTGACCAGGGTTCCGATATCGCCCGCACCACCGTGCTGACCGCCGGCCTGCCGCAGACCGTCGGCGGTGTGCAGATCAACCGTTTCTGTGCCTCCGGCCTGGAAGCCGTGAACATGGCCGCGCAGAAGGTGCGCTCCGGCTTCGAGGACCTGGTCCTGGCAGGCGGCGTCGAATCCATGTCCCGCGTGCCCATGGGCTCCGACGGTGGCGCCTGGATGCTCGATCCGGCCACCAACTACGACACCTACGTCGTACCGCAGGGCATCAGCGCCGACCTCATCGCCAGCATCGAGGGATTCTCCCGCGAGGACGTCGACTCCTACGCCGTGCGCTCGCAGGATCTGGCCGCCAAGGCGACCACCGGCGGCTACTTCGCCAAGTCGATCGTCCCGGTCAAGGACATCAACGGCCTGACCGTGCTGGACAACGACGAGCACATGCGGCCCGGCACCACCCTGGAAGACCTGGCCAAGCTGAACCCGTCCTTCGCCGGTATCGGTGAGATGGGCGGCTTCGACGCGGTGGCGCTGCAGAAGTACCACTTCGTGGAGAAGATCGACCACGTCCACCACGGCGGCAACAGCTCCGGCATCGTCGACGGTGCCGCACTGGTCCTGGTCGGCACCGAAGAGGCCGGGCAGGCCTCGGGCCTGACCCCGCGGGCCCGCATCGTCGCCACCGCCACCAGCGGTGCGGACAGCACCATCATGCTCACCGGCCCCACCCCGGCATCGCAGAAGGTGCTGGCCAAGGCCGGGCTGACCGTCGACGATATCGACCTGTTCGAGATCAACGAAGCCTTCGCCTCGGTGGTGCTGAAGTTCCAGAAGGATCTGCGGATCCCGGACGAGAAGCTCAATGTCAACGGTGGCGCCATCGCCATGGGCCACCCGCTCGGCGCCACCGGCGCCATGATCACCGGCACCATGGTCGACGAGCTGGAGCGTCGTAACGCCCGCTACGCCCTGATCACGCTGTGCATCGGCGGCGGCATGGGTGTGGCCACCATCATCGAGCGCGTCTGACGCCCCCGACCCTTTATCTTCACGAGGAGACAGAAAACCGTGAGCGAAGCCAACATGATCGGTTGGGAGAAGGATTCGGACGGCATCGTCGTGCTGACGATGGACGACCCGAACCAGGGCGCCAACACCATGAACGACCTCTACAAGAAGTCGATGACCGCGACGGTCGACCGGCTCGAGGCCGAGAAGGACGACATCACCGGTGTCGTGCTGACCTCGGCGAAGAAGACCTTCTTCGCCGGCGGTGACCTGAAGAACATGATGCAGGTCGGCCCGGACAACGGGCCCGAGCTGATGGCCGAACTGACCGAGATCAAATCGGCGCTGCGCCGCCTGGAGACCCTCGGCAAGCCGGTCGTGGCCGCCATCAACGGCGCCGCGCTCGGCGGCGGCCTGGAGATCGCGCTCGCGACCCACCACCGGATCGCGGCCGATGTCCGCGGCTCCCAGATCGGCCTGCCCGAGGCCACCCTGGGCCTGCTGCCCGCCGGTGGCGGCATCATCCGCACCGTGCGCATGCTCGGCCTGCAGAACGCGCTCATGGGCGTGCTGCTGCAGGGCCAGCGCAACAAGCCGGCCAAGGCCAAGGAGATCGGCCTGGTCGACGAGCTGGTCGGTTCGATCGAGGAACTGGTACCCGCCGCCAAGGCGTGGATCAAGGCCAACCCCGAGGGCGGCGTCCAGCCGTGGGACAAGAAGGGCTTCAAGATCCCCGGCGGCACCCCCGCCAGCCCGTCCTTCGCCGCGACCCTGCCGGCCTTCCCGGCCAACCTGCGCAAGCAGCTCAAGGGCGCCAATATGCCGGCTCCACGCGCCATCATGGCCGCGGCGGTCGAGGGCTCGCAGGTCGATATCGACAATGCGTCGCTGATCGAATCGCGTTACTTCGTGCACCTGCTCACCGGGCCGGTCGCCAAGAACATGATCCAGGCGTTCTTCTTCGACCTGCAGACCATCAACAACGGTGGTTCGCGTCCCAAGGATGTGCCGAAGAAGGAGATCAAGAAGGTCGGCGTGCTCGGCGCGGGCATGATGGGCGCCGGTATCGCCTACGTGTCGGCCAAGGCCGGCTACGAGGTCGTGCTCAAGGACGTCAGCGTCGAGGCGGCCGAGCGCGGCAAGGGCTACTCGGAGAAGATCGAGGCCAAGGCGCTGTCCCGGGGCAAGACCACCGAGGAGAAGTCCAAGGCGCTGCTCGACCGGATCAAGCCGACCGCCGATGCGGCCGACTTCGCCGGCGTCGACTTCGTGATCGAAGCGGTCTTCGAGAGCACCGAACTCAAGCACAAGGTGTTCCAGGAGATCGAGGACATCGTCACCCCCGACGCGCTGCTCGGTTCCAACACCTCGACCCTGCCGATCACCGGCCTGGCCGAGGGCGTGAAGCGCCAGGAAGACTTCATCGGCATCCACTTCTTCTCGCCGGTCGACAAGATGCCGCTGGTGGAGATAATCAAGGGCGAGCGGACCTCCGACGAGGCCCTGGCCCGGGTGTTCGACTACACCCTCGCCATCAAGAAGACCCCGATCGTGGTCAACGACAGCCGCGGCTTCTTCACCTCCCGCGTGATCGGCACCTTCGTCAACGAGGCGATCGCCATGCTGGGCGAGGGTATCGAGCCCGCGACCATCGAGCAGGCCGGTTCGCAGGCGGGCTACCCGGCGCCGCCGCTGCAGCTGACCGACGAGCTGAACATGAAGCTCATGCAGAAGATCGCCAAGGAGACCGCCGACGCCCTCGCCGCCGGTGACGCGGCCATGGGCACCGAACGGCACCCCGCCCTCGACGTGATCGACTACATGGTCGAGCAGGGTCGCCCGGGTCGCCTGGAGAAGGCCGGCTTCTACGAGTACGACGAGAACGGCAAGCGGCTCAACATCTGGCCGCAGCTGCGTGAGCACTTCAAGACCACCGCCGGTTTCGACGTGCCGCTGCAGGACCTGATCGACCGCATGCTCTTCGCCGAGGCCATCGAAACCCAGAAGTGTTTCGACGAAGGTGTTCTGGAGTCCACCGCGGACGCCAATATCGGCTCTATCTTCGGTATCGGATTCCCGGCCTGGACCGGTGGTGTCCACCAGTTCATCGTCGGCTACCCCGGCGGACAGGTCGCCTTCGTGGCCCGGGCAGACGAGCTGGCGAAGAAGTACGGTAAGCGCTTCGAGGTTCCCGCGTCGCTGCGCAAGTAGGTCCCCGGGGGCGGCCGGCCCGGGTGGCCGGTCGCGCCAGCCCGTTCGGCACAACCCGTCGCACCGTGAGGTGCGACGGGTTGTGTTGTTTCCGGGGGCGCGGTGACCCGGGCCGCGCCCGCGTTACCGCATCGGAACAGATCCGGAATATGGGCCCGGACCGGCTGTCCGCGCCCAGGCCGAACATCGGAATACTGTGGATGCCTGGGGATAATTGCGCCGCTCCGGCCCAGGTGGCTACGGCGGGTCGGCCCGTGCTGCTGCTGTTCGCGGGGCAGCGCCGGCCCCGGTCGGCGGCCGGGGCCGGGCACCGCGGAAGCCCGGAACAGGACACGCGAGCCGGGTGAACCGCCCATCGGGGTATCGGGCGCGCTACGTTGGAAGTGAGGACCGGAACGGTTGTCGCGGCGGATTCGCCACCGCAGCCGATTCGTTACGAGTGCGAGGTGGTGAGATGACTCCACGAACGCGTTCGGGCCCCGGGGGCCGCGAATCGGATAACGCCTACCTCGCTTCCGACGTCGCCGGCCCGGAGGATCCGCCCGTCCCTGAGAATCGCGCTGTGCCGCGGGATGTCGAATCCGCCGAATCCGGCGCGGAATCGGCGGACGGCGGCGCCTCGCGGAGTGTGACGCCCGAGCCCACAATGGGGGTCGCCGCTCCCATGGAAGCCGACCCGCAGGAAGCGGAACGGATCGCCGAGGAACTGGCGGCCCTGGGGTTCGCCGAGGCCCACGAGATCGGCCGGGGCGGGTTCGGGATCGTGTACCGGTGTGTACAGCGTGCCCTGGACCGCGTGGTCGCTGTGAAGGTGCTCTCCTCCGACCTCGACCCCGAGAGCCGGGAGCGGTTCCTGCGTGAGGAACACGCCATGGGCCGGCTGTCCGGGCATCCGAATATCGTCGACATCCTGCAGGTCGATGTAATCGCCAGCGGACTGCCGTTCATTGTGATGCCGTTCGCCACGCACGGGTCGCTGGAACGGCTCATCCACGAGACGGGCCCGCTGAGCTGGGCCGATACCCTGCGAGTCGGGGTGAAACTGGCCGGCGCCATCGAGAGCGCGCATCGGACGCGGATCCTGCACCGGGATGTGAAGCCGGCCAATGTGCTGCTCAGCTCCTACGGTGAGCCACAGCTCACCGATTTCGGGATCGCCCGGATGCCCGGAGGTTTCCGCACGTCCAGCAGCCAGATCACCGGTTCGCCCGCCTTCACGGCCCCCGAAGTCCTCAAGGGCGCCGACCCCACCGTCCGCTCGGATGTGTACGGGCTCGGCGCGACCCTTTTCGCCCTGCTCACCGGCCATGCCGCGTTCGAGAGGCAGGCGGGGGAGCGCGTGGTCGCGCAATTCCTGCGCATCACCACTCAACCGGTACCGGATCTGCGGGAGCGCGACATTCCCGCAGATGTGGCCGCGGTGATCGAACAGGCCATGGCCCAGGAACCGGAGGAACGGCCGGCCTCGGCCTACGAGTTCGGGGAGATGCTGCGTGCGGTACAGGTTGCCCACGACCAGGTCCCCGATGAGATGGCACTGCTGGACCCCGACGTCACGGCGGTCGATGCCGCGCCACCCGCACACGACCGGGCACCGGCGGTCACCGCGCGGCGTAGTTGGCCGCTGCTGCCGCCGACGCTCGCGGGTCGCAAAGGTGCCGACACCGCCGAGGCGAGCCCGTTCGGTGTCCCCGGCACGCGCAAACCCAGGCTCGGATCGGGCCCGCACAGCAGCGCGTCCGGCCGTCTCGGCACCTCCGGCCATGCACTCGAACATTCACCGGCCACTCTGCCGCCGAGTCCGGCCACCAAGTTCCGCCCGCCCACCCCACCCCGGGAGCCGGTGCGTCGGCCGCGCTTGCTGGACATCCTGCGTGAGGGGGTCGGCCGCCGGCTCACTGTGATCCACGCACCCGCCGGTTTCGGTAAGAGCGTGCTGGCCGCGCAGTGGCGCGACGAACTAGCCGGACTCGATCTTCCGGTCGCCTGGATAGGCATCGACAGCCGGGACGACAACGAGGTCTGGTTCCTGGCCCACCTGATCGAGGCCGTCAACCGGATCCGTCCCGAGATCGGTACCGGGCTGGGCCAGATGCTCGAGGAGCGTCCCGCCGATACCGTCGCGTTCGCGATAGCGAGCCTGATCGACGAACTGCACACCAGCGGGAAGCCGGTGGTCGTGATCATCGACGACTGGCACCGGCTCACCGATCCGGGCGCCCTACGGGTGTTGTCGGCGCTACTCGACAGCGGCTGCCATCATCTGCGGTTCGTGGTGACCAGCCGGGACCCTTCCGACCTGCCGATCGGCCGGATGCGGATGAACGATGAGCTGGTGCAGATAGATTCCGAGCAACTGCGCCTGACGCGCGCCGAGGTCGGTGAGATCCTGGTGCAGCGCAACGGTTTCCCGCTCGATGCCGGCCAGCTCGACCGGGTGTACGCCGCCACCGACGGCTGGCCCGCCGCGATACAGCTGATCAGCCTCGCCCTGCGCGACAACCCGGATCCCGGGGATCTGCTGAACCGTATGTCCGAAGGCGGTCACGGCATCCGCGAGTACCTCGCCGAGAATGTGCTGGACACCCTGGAACCGGAGATGCTGGACTTCCTGTCCGATCTCGCGGTGATCGAGCATGCGAACGGGTCCCTGGCCACCGCTGTCACCGATAGCGACGAGGCCCCGCGCCTGCTCGAGCAGGCCGAGCGGCGAGAACTGTTCGTGCGCCGGACCGATGAGGATCCCGAGTGGTACCGGATGCAGCCACTGTTCGCCGAATACCTGCGGGCGCGACTGGAACGGACCCGGCCGGGCCGGGTGAAGACGCTGCACCGGCGGGCCGCGCGCTGGTTCGCCGAACGCCAGCTGCTGCGCAGGGCGGTGGATCATTCACTGGCCGGAACCGATTTCAAAACCGCGCTCGACCTGTTGGAGAGCGGCGGTATGGACCTGATCGACGGTTCGCGGGTGGCGACGTTGCTCGGGTCGGTTTCGAAACTGCCCGTGCAGCAGGTCGCTTCGCGGTCGAAATTGCTGATGGCGGTGGCCCGCGCGAATGTGAACCTGCAGCAGTCCACCGCGGCGCGCTCGGCCCTCAATCGGCTATCCAATGTGCTGTCCCGGGGCCCGGAGGACGATAACGAGGTACGCACTCAACGTTGCCAGGCCGCGGTGCTCGCCGCCTCCGACGAGATCTCCCACGACCGCACCACCGGGGTGCTCGAACAGGTCGCCGAACCACTGAAGCATCCCGACGAGCTCCCGGCGTGGACGGTGGCGACCGCGGCGAATATCAGCGCCTACGTCCGGCTCTGTGAATTCGACTATCCGGCGGCGGCGGACATGCTGGAGTGGGCGCGGCCGTATCAGGAGCGGTCCCGCGAACCACTCGGGGAGATCTTCGCCTGGTGCGGCCGCGGGCTCCTCGCCTACGAACAACTCGATATCCCGGCCGCGCTGAGCGCTTACCGGCAGGCCTACAAAACGGCACAGACCCGGTCCGGGCCACGTTCGCACGGCGTGCGAGCGGTCGCCGGGCTCCTCGGTGAACTGGAATACCGGCGCGGTGACCTGAACGCCGCCGAGGAACTGTTCGATGAGAGCTATCAGCTGGTCGCGCGGATCGGCCCGATCGAATCACTGATCGCCACCATGGTGACCGGCGCCCGGGTGAAGGCGCTGCGCGGCGATCTCACGGCGGCGGCGGTGCGCTTGGCCGAAGGAGCGCGGATCGCCGCAGATGACCAGCTGTCCCGGCTGGCCGCGCATGTCCGGGCCGAGCAGATCCGGCTGGGCATAGTGCAGCCGGGTCCGGGCGATCGGCCGGAGGCCGCGGACAGCACCGCGCGCGTCCTGGCCCGATCGACCGGGCGCGACCGTGGCTCCGATCCCGACGGTGCGCCCACCGTGCTGAACATCGAAGCCGGTGAGGTCACCGTGATCCGCGCCCTGCTCGAATCCGACGACCGGCAGGATCACGAGCGCGCGGCCCGCCATGCCCGTGCCCTCTACGGACGTACCGGCGAACAACAGCGGCCCCGAGCTCAGCTCGATATGTCGCTGCTGCTCGCCGAATGCCTGGCCACCGCGGGCTGGGTCGGCGAATCGGCCGCCCTGCTGGCACCGGCGGTCTCCACCTGCGCCGAACTCGGCTGGACCCGGCCGCTACTGGATGCCGGGCCCGCGGTCCGCGAGATCCTGCGCGTGGTGCGTGACGACCTGCCGGTCACCACGCCGGACGGAACGGACACGCTCCGCACCCTCGGCGAGATCCGTGTCCCGATCCGTTTCCTCGACGAACTGCTCAGCTGAGCAGCCGGTTACGGCTGCCACCAGGGACGCAGCGGTACCTCGGGCTGCCCGGAGGATCCGAGTGCGACGCCCAGCACCTGGTGCAACTGCACCACATTGCGTTCGAAACCGAGCCGGCTGCCCGCCATGTACAGACCCCATACCTTGGCGGTGCCCTCGCCGGCCTCGGCCACACAGGCGTCCCAGTTGGCGACCAGGTTCTTGCACCATTCGGCGAGGGTCAGCGCGTAGTGCTCGCGCAGATTCTCCTCGTGCAGTACTTCCAGGCCGACGTTCTGGATATCGCTGATGATGCGTCCGGAGCCGATGAGCTCACCATCGGGGAACACGTACCGGTCGATGAAATCGCCCGCCTTGGTGGTGCGGGTGTTGTCCGGCCGGGTGATGCAGTGGTTGAGGAACAGGCCACCCTCGCGCAGCTTGCTCTTGATGAACCCGAAGTAGTACGGGTAGTTCTGGACCCCGATGTGCTCGGTCAGTCCGATCGAGGACACCGCGTCGAACCCGGTTTCGGCGACGTCGCGGTAATCGGAATGGCGCACCTCGGCCAGCTCGCCGAGACCCTCCTCGGCGATTTTCTGCTGGGCCCAGGCGGCCTGTTCGGCGGAGAGCGTGGCACCGATGACCCGGACCCCGCGTTTGGCGGCGTACCGGACCATACCGCCCCACCCGCAGCCGATATCGAGCAGGCGATCGCCTTCCTTCAACCGCAGTTTTTCGAAGACCAGCCGGTACTTGTTCTCCTGTGCCTGCTCCAGCGTCCAGTCCCGCTCGCCATAGCACGCACAGGTGTAGGTCATCGACGGACCGAGTACATACTCGTAGAAGGTGTTCGAGACGTCGTAGTGGTGGTGGATGACCTCCGCGTCGCGGGCCTTGGAATGCCGCAGCCCCTCCAGGGCGATCCGGCGCCAGCGCGGCAGCGTCTCCTGCGGGGGCGGGGGGACCGGACGCAGCCGCTCCCAGCCCAGCGACCGCGCGATCGCCACCAGCGACAATGCCGACGGACGTTTGAACTTGAGGTCCGTCATGGCGGCGAGGATGGCGTACGGGTCGCCGGGATGCACGCCGGCCGCATCCATATCGCCGGATATGTACGCGCGCGCCAGCCCGAGATCACCAGGCGCGTTGGCGAGATAGTTGATCCCGCGCGGGTTGCGGATATCGAGTGCGAATTCGGAATCCACCGGTCCGGTGGTGCTGCCGTCGTAGGCGGTCAGCTTGATGGGAACATCGCCGTCGACCAAGGTTTCGACAACCTCGGCGATACTGAGTCGGGTGCCCAGGTCCGCGAAAGCATCGGATCTATCCTTGAATGTCGTCATCTGCGTTGCACCGCCTTCGAGTACAGATCCAGCAGGCGCTGGCCGGGATCGTAGCGTTTCTTCAATGCTTTGTAACTTTCACCGCCGTAGAGAGCGGCAAATTCCTCGGGCTCGTAAAAAGAGTCCGAGTACAGGGATTTGTGTCCGTCGAATTCGGTGACGGTTTTCTCGATGGCACGGTTCGCCGCGCCATCCAACCGGCCGGGCGATTTCGGAACCGCCGACCAGAAGCCGATATTCACATAGGTGCGACCGGGTCGCAGCGGGTACAGCGGCCAGGGGCGATCGCTGTCCGGGGCGCTGGAATCGCGCAACCGCAGCGGGCACAACCAGATGGGTTCGATGGGAATCTCACGCAGGAACCACTCCACGAAATCCGCAGTGCGCTCCACCGGGACCTCGATGTCCTGCACCACACGCTCCTGCGGCGGTTCGCCTTTCCGCGCGGCCAACTTGTCGCCGATGTTGTAGCGGTGGTCCAGCGCGACCAGCTTCCAGTAGAAGCTGCTGCGCCGGTAGCGTTTCGGCCAGAAGCGGCGGATCTTCGGATTCTGCGTCCCGAAGGCGCGCGAGCACCAGAACCAGTCGGTGTCCCAGCGCCAGAGATAGTCGTGGATGGTCAGCCGGTCGCGCTTGGGTGCCGGGCCGTCGTGTTGGATGGAGCGGTAGTAGATGTCCATTCCGGTGTAGTCGCTGACCGGGCCCGGTTCATCGGTCTGCCGGCCCAGCGTCAGGTAGCTCTCCCCGGCACTGAACACGACCCCGTCCAGATAGTCGACTCGTTCACCGTCATGGCTGCGTTCCTGTACGACCCGCTCCAGGACCGATTCGAGTTCTCGCAGATTGTGGAACCGCAGGTGGCGCAATTCCACGTAGGGCAGCACCGATTCCAGCTCGATCTTCAGGCGGGTGGTGTAGCCGAGCGTGCCGTAGGAGTTCGGGAAACCGCGGAAGAGTTCGGCGTCGGCCCCGTCCGGGCGGATCGTGACGATCTCGCCGGCCCCGGTCAGTACCTCCATCTCCAGCACCGATTCGTGCGGCAGACCGTTGCGGAAGGAGCTGGATTCGATTCCGAGCCCGGTTACCGCACCACCCAGGGTGATGGTCTTGAGCTGCGGTACCACCAGCGGCGCCAGGCCGTAGGGCAGCGTGGCGGCCACCAGCTCTTCGTAGGTCGTCATCCCCGCGACCTCGGCGGTTTTCGTAACCGGGTCGACCTCGATCACCCGGGTGAGGCCCGAGACGTCCAGCCCCGGTGCCGTGTTCTTCGCCCGCGCGCGGAAGAGATTGGAGGTCTTCTTGGCCAGTCGCACATCGGCGTCGTCCGGGATGGCACGATAGCTCGCGAGCAGGCGATCGACACCTGCCCGATATGCGGCGAACCCGGATTCATATGCGGCCGGACCGTGGCCGGCCTTCCCCAACAGACTCATTGCCACGTCTAGACGCTAGCCCTACTCGGTCTCGAGCGGCCACAGCGGGGGGATTGTCGGTGACGAAATGTCACATATCCGTTGCACCGTGTTCGAAGAACTGTTTACCTGGGTTGACTGCTCTTCCTGAATTGTCGGTATTTTTGGCGCGCGAGCAAGTTCACCTTCCCCACCTTCGCGAACCAGCCCACAAGCTCGATTCCGCGCGTGGCAGCGCCGAAAGACACAGCCTCTGCCCCGCCCTGCCGGCGGCGGGGCAGAGATACTGGGACTGTCAGAACACATCCCGATAAGGAGTTCACCGTGGGACAGGTCAAAGCCGGCAGTTCGATCGAGGTCGCCGCAGACCCGCAGCGCACGCTGGCAGCGGTCACCGATTACACGGAGGTGCGCCCGAAGATCCTGTCGGCGCACTACCGCGACTACAAGGTGGTCGAGGGCGGGCAGGGCGACGGCACCGTCGCCGAATGGACGTTGCAGGCCACCGAGAAACGAGTGCGCAATATCCGTGCCCAGGTCTCGGTCGCCGATAATGTCGTCACCGAGAAGGACGCCAATTCCTCACTCGTCAACACCTGGACGGTCGCACCGGCCGGATCGGGTTCGACGGTCACCCTGGAGACCACCTGGCAGGGCGCCGGCGGTGTCAAGGGCATCTTCGAGGGCATCTTCGCCCCGCTGGGCCTGCGCAAGATCCAGGCCGAGGTGCTCGCGAACCTGAAGCGCGAACTCGCCTGACGGTCCCCCTCGGGCCGGACGGTCGCCGGCCGCGGATTTCCGATCCGTGCCGGTGATCGTCCGGGGCCGGCGCCCCTGGTCGGCCGGGCGGGGCGGTACGGCGGTTCCGGCCGGTCCACGGGCGAGTCCGGCTCAGGTGAGGACGAACGACAGCAGTACCGGGGCCCGCGTTTCGCCACGCCACCAGGAGTAGCCGAGCCACACACCGGGCACGACCTCCCGGATCTCGTCGTAGACCTGCGGCGTGATCGCGGGTGTGTAATCGAGCACCCAGGTGGGTTCACCGTCCTCCCGGGACGGCGCCAGGTAGACCTCGGCCGGCCAGCCCCCGATATCGGCGCCGGTGACCCGGTTGATCAACCGGCCGCCCTCGGGCCCGGTGTCGAAGGTTTTGCCCAGCCAGAACGTGGGCGCGATGGGCTGGGCGATCGAGCTGGAGGTCACCCAGCCGTTCTTCACCCCCGACGGCACCGCGCCGGCCTCGGCGGCCAGGTAGATCTCGGCGTGCTGCCGGGCGGTGCAGTGCGAACGCAAGGATTCGACGGTGACCGCCGGTGCGGCCGGATCGATGACGCAGCCGTTGCCGTGGTCGGTCACCTCATGGGGGGCGGCTTCGGCGGTCGCCGCGCGGAACACGCCGGATACCATGATGAGCGCACCCAGCAAATATCCCTTGGACACAGTTTGCTCCAATAACAATCAAGATCTCGGCGCGGCGCAATCGCACCGGCGAAGTCGATCTTAGGGCGGCGTCGGGCGGCGGCGGAATCGGCGACCGAGGCGGTCTAGGCTGAATCGTGACCCGTCCGTAGAGAGGAATCCCGTGCAGCCCGATGGTCAGTTCGATATGCAGCAATTGCTCCAGCAGGCCCAGCAGATGCAGGAGCAGGTGATGGCCGCGCAGGCCGAGATCGCCGCGGCCGAAGTGGACGGCCAGGCCGGCAACGGTCTGGTCCGGGTGACGATCAAGGCGACCGGCGAGGTGCAGTCGCTGACGATCGACCCCAAGGCGGTCGACCCCGAGGATGTGGAAACCCTGCAGGACCTGGTGATCGGTGCGGTCAACGACGCCATGACCAATGCCCAGCAGTTGGCGGCCGAACGACTCGGACCGCTGGCCGGCGGCGGTGCGCCGGGCCTGCCCGGCTTCTGATCGCGCCGGGGGATCGCGGTGTACGAGGGTCCGGTTCAGGATCTCATCGACGAGCTGGGGAAGCTCCCCGGTGTCGGTCCCAAGAGCGCGCAGCGGATCGCATTCCATCTGCTGCAGGTGGAACCGCCCGAACTCGACCGGTTGCAGGCGGTACTGCAGAAGATCCGCGACGGTGTGCGCTTCTGCGCGCAGTGCGGCACGGTCGCCGACGGCGAGCTGTGCCGGATCTGCGCCGACCCGCGCCGCGACCGCAGCATGATCTGCGTGGTCGAGGAACCCAAGGACGTACCGGCCATCGAACGGACCCGGGAGTTCCGGGGCCGCTACCACGTGCTGGGCGGTGCGCTCGACCCGCTGAGCGGGGTGGGCCCCGAACAGTTGCGGATCCGGGAACTGCTGACCCGCATCGGCCGCCAGGACGACGGGGTGGATGTCACCGAGGTGATCATCGCCACCGATCCGAATACCGAGGGTGAGGCGACCGCGACCTATCTGGTGCGGATGCTGCGTGATTTCCCTGGACTCACCGTCACCCGGCTCGCGTCCGGTCTGCCCATGGGCGGCGACCTGGAGTTCGCCGACGAACTGACCCTGGGCCGGGCGTTCTCCGGCCGTCGGGCGCTCTGAGGACCGCCGCGGCCCCGGTCGCGGCGGTCACAACGTCAGCTGTTCCCAGGTGAGCCGGTCGAGCCGGGCGCGGTCCTCGCGCGCCCAGTCCCAGACGAGGCCGGCCACCGTATCCGGGCCGGAGACACGGGTGGCGAAATGCCGGTCGGGCCCGCCGTCCCGGTATTCGAGGGCGTAGTCGTCGGCGGATTCCCGGTAGGTCTGGATATAGACCTCGGGAGCGCGTTCCACGATCAGATACGGGTTCGGGTCGCCGAGTTCGCGCACCCACAGGGCGGCCAGCGCCTCGGTCAGATAGGGGAACTCTCCCGCCCCGCCGTGGGTCACCGTCACCGGAATATGCCCGGCCGGGTCGATCAACCAGGTCAGCTGCGGATCGTAGATCGCGTAGTCACGCGGGGTCGCCAGCCGGAACAGCAGATCCCGGACGAAACCGATCGCGTCATAGGGGCTCGGTACCGGCAGCACGGCCCCGGTCGGCGCGCCGCCCAGCGGCGCGACACTCAGGAAACCGTCCTCCTCGGGCAGTTCCGCGTCGCGGGCATTGAGCTCCGCCGCCATGGCCGCGATCTCCGCCGTCTCCGGCAGCCCCTGCTGGGACGTGAGATACGCGTCGACTTCCGCGGGAGTGGAGGCGACACCGGACGGCAACAGCATATGGTCGTAGCTCACCAGAGAAGTTTATTGCCCGGCCGGAGGAGGCGGCCGACCGGACGAGATCCCGGGCTCCGGGCGAACTCAGGCGCGCAAGCGTTCCGCACGGAGTTGGTCGACTTCGGGGAGGTCCAGTGGGGGCAGGGCG
The DNA here is from genome assembly GCF_050942415.1 of Nocardia grenadensis. Taxonomy (NCBI): domain Bacteria; kingdom Bacillati; phylum Actinomycetota; class Actinomycetes; order Mycobacteriales; family Nocardiaceae; genus Nocardia; species Nocardia grenadensis. The sequence goes on from NZ_CP192054.1 coordinate 260,192, forward strand.
TCCACGCCGAGGGCGCGGCACAGCAGGTAGTCGGCGAGCTCGGGGTTGCGGGCCAGGGCGGGGCCGTGCATGTAGGTGCCCAGGACCGAGCCCTGCACCACACCTTCGAGTCCGTCGCCGACACCGTTGCCGATACCGCGGGTCACTCGGGCGAGTCCGGTGGCGTCCGGGCCCAGGGTGGTGCCGCCGCGATGGTTCTCGAAGCCGGTGAGCGGTGCGGCCAGGCCGGCGAGCAGCGGGTTCGTCGTCACCTCGCCGATCGCGCGGGTCTGCTGCGGGGAGGTGGTGGCGTCCAGCAGACCGACGCCTTCCACCCGTTCGCCGCTCGAGGTCTCGTACCACCGGCCGAGGACCTGGATCGCCGCGCAGATCGCCAGCACCGGGGTGCCGCGCCCGGCCGCGTCCTGCAGGCCGGGGTACCGCAGCAGATGGCGGGTGGCCAGGCGCTGGGCGGAGTCCTCGGCGCCGCCGAGGGTGTAGATGTCCAGTGAGTCCGGGACCGGGTCGGGCAGGGTGATCTCCACGATCTCGGCGTCGATATCGCGCAGCCGCAGCCGCTGCCGCAGGACCAGCGCGTTGCCGCCGTCCCCGTAGGTGCCCATCACATCGGGCAGCACCAGGCCGATGCGTACGGTCGAATCACTCATCGGTTCCGCTCCTGGAGGTCACGGTTGAGGTCGCGGAAGGCGGTGTAGTTGGCGAGAACTTCGACCGGGCCCGCCGGGCAGGAGGCGATGGCGCGTACGGGGTCCGCGACGGTGGTGTGCGTGACTCCGGCGTAGGTGAGGCGCACCGCGAGGTCGGTGGCGCGCTCCCCGGCGGCCACGACGTGGACGTCCTCGAAATGCTCGAATCGCACATCCCACAGCCAGGACAGGTCCTCGCCGTCGGGTACCTGGCCGTTCACCGCGATCACCAGGCCCGAGGCGCTGTGGTCGATCATGGACAGCGCTTCCTGCCAGCCGGCCGGGTTCTTCGCCAGCAGCAGCCGGGCGGCGTGTTCGCCGACCTGGACGGTGCGGTAGCGGCCCGCGATCTCGCGCACGGTTCCGGTGGCGGCGCAGGCCTGTTCCGTACCGGCGCCCAGCGCCACCGCCGCGGCCACCGCCTGGGCCGCGTTCCCACGGTTCGCCCGGCCGGGCAGCGCCAGCCGCAGCGGCAGCCGGACACCGTCGGGCCCGCAGAGTTTGTCGCCGTCGAGCCACCAATCCGGTTGGGGCCGAGCGAAATCGGTGCCGGTGCTGTACCAGTGGGGGCCATCCCAGAGGATCGGCTCCCCACTGCGCGGACAACTGGTGGCGTCCATTGCCCAGCCGCTGCCGGCGGCGACCCACACCACATTCGGATGGTCGTAGGCGATGGAGGTGACCAGTACGTCGTCACAGTTGGCGATGACGACGGTGTCCGGGTGCCGCGCCAGCCCCGAGCGCAGCCGCCGTTCGATCATATTGATCTCGCCGACCCGGTCCAGCTGGTCGCGGCTGAGGTTCAGCAGGACGACCGCCTCTGGTTTGAGGGCGTCGGTGACATGCGGAAGATGCAGTTCGTCCACTTCGATGGCCGCCAGCGGCGCGTCCCGGTGGACATTGAGCGCCGAGACGATCCCGGCGTCCATATTGGCGCCGTCGGCCTGGGTGGCGACCTCACCCAGTGTGCTGAGCGCCGCGGTGGTCATCCGGGTGGTGGTCGATTTGCCGTTGGTGCCGGTGATCAGCACGGTACGCCGCCCGCGGCCCAGCTGCTTCATGATCTGCGGGTCGATCTTCAGCGCGAGCAGCCCGCCGATCATCGACCCGTTGCCACGGCCCGCCTTGCGCGAGGCCCATGCCGCCGCGCCGGCCACCCCGAGGGCCAGCCGCCCCCGCACCGATATATCTGCCACGCCGGGCAGTCTAATGACTCCGCGCGCCCGGCTTCGCGCGGCGCGGGGAGTTCACACCACAGTGACATGTCCACGCCGGAGCCCGGCTCGGCGGCCGGGCGCGCGACCGCGGTCGCCGCCGAGTGGCCCTGCCGGGAAACATCCGGGACCAGGCCGATTCGGACTGCTCGGCGGGCGCGGTCGGACCGGGACGCAACAGTCGCCGGACCGTGCCCGACCGGACAGCGGCTTCAGAACTGGATATCGAAAGCGTTCGGTCGCCCCGCCGCGTACGCGTCGGCGTCGGCGCGACGCAGGGGCTCGAGTTCCGGGGCTCGCCAGAGCGTGTAGGTCGTGCAGCGGGGTGCGTCCGAACCGGTGACCTCCAGCAGCGCGTTCACCGCCGCCCGGGCGGATTCGTTGGCGCCCTCCATGGTGGCCAGGTCGATGTTCGTGCGTACGTAATCGCCTGCCAGATAGAGGTTCTCGACACCGCCGTGCGGTTCGGGCCGCAGCTCCCACGATCCCGCGGTGTTGATCAGCAACGGGTCGGCGTTGGCGTTCTCCCCGCGCTCGGCGTGCCAGGTGATTCCCGGGTCGAGGAACCAGGAGTGCAGGTCGGCGTCGCCCAGCACCTGGTCGCGGTCGTTGAGGTGCGCGAGGATCTGGGCCCAGGCCTCCTTGGCGATCTCCTCGTGGGTGCATTCCTTGGCGGTCTTGCCGAACAGGATGCCGGGTGTGTTCCAGTCGGAGATGTCCACCGACAGGCAATCGAGTACCGTCCCGTCGCCGTACCGGTCCAGTTTGCGCGACCACAGCGCGTTCTGCGCGATGGAGGTGAGCGACCAGGGCGAGTCGATATAGGCGGCGTGCCCGCTGCCGAGTTCGGGCCGGTGCCGCAGGTAGAACTGGATACCGCTCATCCAGTCGGTGTACAGCCGGCTCATCGACGCCAGCTGTGGCCAGGCGGAGAGGATGTCGGCGTTCCACAGGTCCCGGGCGCGTTCGGCGGGGAGCGCCATAATGAAGTGGTCCGCTGTCACGGTTTCGGCCGCCCCGGATCCGGAGACGATCCGGGCGCCGGTGATCCGCCGGCCCCGGATCTCCAGTCCCCGCACTTCGGCGCCGACTTCGAACCGGACCCCCAGGTCGCGCAGCCGGGCCACCCAGGGTTCGATCCACGCGATATTGGTGGGACCGTTCAGCACTCGGTCGAGGTCGCCGTCGTGGCCTATCTGCATCGGATTTCCCAGGAACTGCTCGCCCATCGACCCGATCGTGCGCACACTGGCCAGTTCGTCCCTGGCCGCGACCAGCAGGCTGGTGAGAGTGCGCGAGACCAGCGCGCGGAACTCGTGGGACCGTGCGTGCGCGCCCACGAAATCCGACCAGGACGTGTGCTCCCACTGGCCGAAGCGGCGCGCGTCGCAACTGGTGTTGAAGACCAGCAGCCGGTTCGCGAAGAAGAGGCCCTCGGCGGGCGGCATCTTCAGTGTTGTGGAGATGACCGAGGCGAGGCTTTCCCGCATCCCTTCGGGGGACGCGGCGTCCACTCGGCCGAAACCGAGCGGCGCGCGGATATCGTCGGCGTCGGCGCGGGCGAACCGGGCGTCCGGGACGCCGACCAGGTTGTCCCATACCCCGTTCGCGTTCCCCTCGAACGGGATCCGCCGCATGGTATCGGGAATGTGCTGGTAGAAGCCAGGAAAGAAGCGGAAGCCGTGTTCGCCGGGCAGATCCGGCCGGCCCTCGGTCCCGGTGCCCGGTACCGGCATGCTGCGGGCCTTGCCGCCGAGTGCCCGGCGTTCGTACACGGTCACCTCGAAGCCGCGTTCGGCGAGCTCATGGGCCGCGGTGAGCCCGGCGACACCGCCACCGAGTACGGCCACCCGCGCGGTGGGCCGGGCGCGGGCGGCCGTGCCGGGTAGTGCGGTGACGGCCGCCGCTCCGATGCCCGCGGCCGCGGTGGCGCGGAGCACGGTTCGCCGGGTGTACGCGCCCACCCCGGCAGATCGACCTGGAACCTTCGTGGCACCCGACGCGGGCCACCGATGTTCTGCCATGTTGTCTGCCGCTGCCTAACCCGGGGTAGCTGTCTCGATCGCGCCAACTCTAAACGGGTTCCGGCCGCGCCGGTGCACCGACCGCGCGATCGATGGGGCGACATCTCATCTGACGGCGGGTTCCAACGGCCGCGCCGCGGCGGCATCCACGGGTAGGTCGGCTATCTCGCCGGCGGGCGCCGGCGGAGTCGTCTTCCGGGCACCGACCGTCGCCGCGAACGCGCCGGCGATCACGATCACCCCGCCGGCCAGACTCGCGGGCGCCGGTGTCTCGCCCAGGAAGATCCAGGCGGCGGTGAAGCCGACCACCGGGACCAGCAGTGACAGCGGCGCGACACTGCCGGCCGGATACCGGCTCATCAGATAGGTCCACAGGCCGGAACCGACGATCGTGCCGAGCACCACGATGTAGAGCAGGCCGGCCAGCGCCGGCCAGCCGTCGGCCGAGAATGTGCCGGCCAGTGCCCGGATGCCGGTGGTCGGGCCCTCCCAGAGCACCGAGACCGCGCACAGGGGCAGCACCGGCACGGCCGTGATCCACAGCGTGAGATGCAGCGGATTGCTGCCCGGCGCTTCCACTCCGGCCTGACGCGCGCCCAGATTACCCAGTGCCCAGCCGAACCCGGCCGCCAGTGTGAGCAGCACCGGCAGCAGCGCGGCGTGCGCGAACTGGTTCCAGCCGATGACCGCCATCCCCACGACCGCGACCACGATTCCGGCGATCTGCACCGGCCGCAACCGCTCGCCCAGCAGCAGCGCCCCGAGCAACACGGTGAACGGCGCCGCGGATTGCAGCACCAGTGAGGCCAGGCCGGTGGGCATGCCCAGCCGCATCGCGGTGAACAGGAACGCGAACTGCAACATTCCGAAGCCCGTGCCGTACAGCAGGAGCCAGCGGGTGCGGACGGCGGGGCGCGGGATGAACAGCAGCGCCGGTACCGCGATCACCGCGAACCGCAGCGCGGCGAAGAAGAACGGTGGTAGATGGTCGAGTCCCACGCGGATGCCGAGGAAGTTGAGACCCCACAGGAGTATGACGGTCAGGGCGATCAGGCGGTCACGGGACGTCACCCAGTAATCATGGGATGTATCAACCTGTCAGCACAAACGAATTGTAATGGATTGATGATTTAGTATCGCTTAATGGTCGGTGCCCATGCCTCGCTGTCGGTGGAACGGCTCCGCATCCTGCGCGAATTCGCCGACCGGGGCACGATCGGCGCGGTCGCCGCCGCCCTGTCCATGACCCCGTCGGCGGTATCACAACAACTGAAGGTGCTGACCAGGGAGGCGGGCGTCACCCTGCTCGAACCGAGTGGTCGCCGGGTCCGCCTCACCGACGCCGGGCACGCCCTCGTGGTACGGGCCGACGAGGTCCTCGCCGCACTCGAGCGCGCCATCGCGGAGATGGCGCACTATCGCGGGTCCCCGCGCGGACAGGTCCGGGTGGGGGTCTTCCCTTCCGGCGGTGCCCTGCTCCTGCCCCATGTACTGCCCGCGATGGCCGGTAGCGGGGTGGATATCGTGGCCGGAGACGAGGACGTGCCGCCACACGAGACACCAGGTCTGCTCGCCGACTACGACATCGTCCTGACCCACCGCGACGAACGCGCGGCACCGGTGACCGGGCCACGGGTGAGCTCCCGGGTACTCATGCGCGAACCCATCGATGTCCTGGTCGCACCAGACCATCCACTGGCCGGAAAGAACGCGGTCACCGCCGAGGAACTGGCCGCGGAGGCATGGCTGAGCGTGCGCGGCGGCTTCCCGGTCGACGATGTACTCCGATCGATCGCCACGATAACCGGTGTGGAACCGCGAATCGTGCAGCGACTGAACGATTTCCGGATGATCGAAACACTGGTCGGTGCCGGATACGGCGTCGCGCTCATGCCCCGCTACGCCGTCACCCACCCCGGGTTGTCCCAGCTGCGATTGTCCGGGGTGCGGGCGGCTCGTCTCTACGACCTGGTCACCAGGCCGCGCGCCGAGAACCGTCCCGCGATCGCCGCGGTACTGGACTCGTTCACGGCGGCGGCCCGGCAGGTCACCGCCGAACCGCCGCCCGGGACCGATCAGTAGCGGTTGCCGTACGGATAACCGTCCACATTGGCGAAATCGTCGGCGACCATCGCGGCGAGTTCCAGCAGGGCCTGCCGGGTCGGTTTGCTCACCAGTTCCAGGTCGATTTCGGCACCCTCGGCGAGGTGATCGTCGAAGGGCACGACCTGGACGGCCCGCGTGCGGTCCAGGAACAGCCGGCGCAGATGGTCCAGGTTCACCGAGGTGGACCCGCGCCGGGACGCGTTGACCACCACCACGGTCTGCTGCACCAGATGTGAATAGCCGTGGTAGTCCAGCCAGTCCAGGGTGGCCGAGGCGCTGCGGGCGCCGTCGATGGCGGGGGAGGTCACCAGGACCAGCGAACTCGCCATATCGAGCACCCCGGACATCGCCGAATGCATCAGTCCGGTACCGCAGTCGGTGAGGATGATGTTGTAGAACGACTGCAGGATCCCGATCGCGCGCCGGTAGTCGGCCTCGCTGAACGCCTCCGATACCGCCGGGTCCTGCTCGCTGGCCAGCACCTCCAGCCGGCTCGGTGACTGCGAGGTGTGCGCCCGCACATCCGAGTAGCGGGTGATGTTCTGGTCTTCCAGCAGATTGCGCACGGTGGATCGGGTCTGGCGCGGTACCCGGTGGGCGAGGGTGCCCAGGTCGGGATTGGCGTCGATCGCGATGACCCGGTCACCTCGCAAGGACGCGAAGGTGGCGCCGAGGCCGACGGTCGTGGTGGTCTTGCCGACGCCGCCCTTGAGCGACAGGATCGCGATCCGGAAATCACCGTAGACCGGTGCGTTAACCCGGCTCACCAGATCCCGGTGGACGACATCGGAGGCCGACTCGCCCGGATTGATCGCCCCGCGCGAGACCTTGTGCACCGCCCGTCGCCAGCCGCCGCGCGGCGCCTTACGAGCTCGTTTCAGCAGATTCAGGTCGTTGACCGAATTGCCGAGCTGACCCGGTTCCGGCATCTGGCGCTGCGGGAACTGCTGTCCGGGCCGACCGTGCTGACCCGGTTGGCCAGGCTGCTGGAACTGCTGCTGGGGCGGCTGCTGCGGAGCCGGCGGCCGGCCGGGGTCACCCCAGGCGGGCGGCTGGAACTGCCCGGTCGGCGGATTGTGCGCGGCCGGGGGCTGTGGCGGCTGGTACTGCGGCTGCGGTACGGGTGGTGGCGCGGCCGGTATCGGCGGCGGCGCCCAGCTGTAGATCGGGCCGCCTTGTTCGCTCTCCGGCGCCGGCGCGGGACCCGGGTGCGGAGCGGCCGGCGGTGCGTAGCCGCCGGTGGGCGGGGGCGCGTACGGTGGCTTTTCCAAGTTCGGCTGTCCCGAATACCCGTTCGGATCCTGGTGCGGATACTGCCCGGTCGGTGGACCGGGCGGCGCGAAGGAGTCCGGCGGGTTCTGCCCAGGACCGGTCTGGAATTGGCCGGCGTCGGGTTGTGCGAACTGGCCGCTGCCGTATTCGGTGTTGGGGGCCTGGAACTGGTCCGGGGCCGGTTGCGGGAACTGGCCGCTGCCGTGCCCCGCGTCGGGGGCCGTGAATCCGCCCGCGCCCGCCGGGAACTGGCCGGCATCGGGTTGTGGGAACTGGCCGCTGCCGTATCCGGTGTTCGGGGCCTGGAACTGACCGGGGCCGGCCTGCGCGGAGTCCGTGCCGGGCCCGATGTTCGCCGGCTGGAACTCGTTCGGATCCGGCTGCGGGAACTGCGCGCTGCCCGGGCCCGGGAACTGCTCCGGGGCAGATGCACTGAAAGCCCCGCCCGGTTCCGGCGGGGCGAATTGATCGAACGGGGAGTTCCCGTAGCGAGCACCGCCATCGGTCGATGCCGGTGGTGCGAACCCGTCGCCGTCCGGCCCCGGCGGGGTGCCCGGTTCGGCCGGGCTCGCCGTCGGGAAACCGTCTTCGCCGCTACCGTCGCCCGGTGCCGGTTGCTCGGAATCGGTGGTGCGGGGGTCTTCCGGGTCGCCCGGAAGATTTTCCGCGGACTTCTCCGGAGTATCGGTTCCCGCGGCCGGATCGGCTTCCCCGGGACCGGTTGCCGCTGGTGGCGCTTCGGAAGACACCCGCTCGGCGGGGTCGTCGGAGTCGGTGCGCGGCTCCGGCTCGTTTCGCGCCGGATCCTCGGGCGGCACGGCATCCGAGTCGCCGCCGCGGCCGGCGATTTCCGCCGGTTGACTCGGGGGCCAGGGCTGGGAAGTCGGATCGTGTTCGTCAGTAGTCACAGTTCCCCCATCTGCTCGGGTTTTTCGAGCAGAGAGCTCGGCGGCGTGGAGTCCGGACCAACGCTAGCAGGTGCGCGAAGGTTCGCATGCCGGACGGTTTACCACCGATGAAGCCGCCGTCACCGGTACGGTGACGGCGGCCTGAACGGTGAGTGCGGGTTACTGCTTCTGGGCGGCCCGGTTCACGGCCGAGACCACGGCCCGCAGCGAAGCGGTCGTGATGGAGGTGGCGATACCCACACCCCAGACGATCCGGTCCCCGATCGCGCATTCCACATAGGCCGCGGCCTGGGCGTCGTCGCCGGCCGACAGTGCGTGCTCGGAGTAATCGAGCACCTCCACCTGGTAGCCGACCGCGGCGATGGCATCGACGAAGGCCGCGAGCGGCCCGTTACCGCTGCCGGTGACCTCCTGTTCGACCCCGTCCACCTTGACCACCGCGGTGATGCGGTCGGTGCCGCCGTCGGTCTCGGCCGCGGTGACCTTCTGGCGCATCCGCTCCAGTGGCCGGATCGGGGTCAGGTACTCGTCGGCGAAGGCGTCCCACATCTCCTTGGGGGTGATCTCACCGCCTTCGCCGTCGGTGATCTGCTGGATGGCCTGCGAGAACTCGATCTGCAGCCGGCGCGGCAAGGACAGCCCGTGATCGGTTTTCATAATGTAGGCCACGCCGCCTTTGCCGGATTGCGAATTGACCCGGATGACGGCCTCGTAGGTGCGGCCCACATCCTTCGGGTCGATCGGCAGATAGGGCACCTCCCAGGAGATATCGTCCACATCGGCGCCGGCCGCGTCGGCGGCCGACTTCATGGCGTCCAGGCCCTTGTTGATCGCGTCCTGGTGGCTGCCGGAGAAAGCGGTGTAGACCAGGTCGCCGCCGTAGGGGTGGCGCTCGTGGACCGGCAGCTGGTTGCAGTACTCCACCGTGCGACGGATCTCGTCGATATCGGAGAAGTTGATCTGCGGGTCCACACCCTGGGAGAACATGTTCATGCCCAGGGTCACCAGGCAGACATTGCCGGTGCGCTCACCGTTGCCGAACAGGCAGCCCTCGATGCGGTCGGCGCCGGCCTGGTAGCCCAGCTCCGCGGCCGCTACCGCGGTGCCCCGATCGTTGTGCGGGTGCAGCGACAGCACGATCGAATCGCGCCGGGCCAGGTTTCGGTGCATCCATTCGATGGAATCGGCGTACACATTGGGCGTCGCCATCTCCACGGTGGCGGGCAGGTTGATGATCAGCGGCTTGTCCGGGGTCGGGGCGATGATCTCCGAGACCGCGTCGCAGACCTGCTTGGCGTACTCCAGTTCGGTGCCGGTGTAGGACTCCGGGCTGTACTCGTAACGCCAGGTGGTATCCGGGTATCGCTGCTCGGTCTCCAGGCACAGCCGCGCGGCGTCGGTGGCGATCTTCTGCACAGCCTCGCGGTCGGCGCGGAAGACCACCCGCCGCTGCAGGATGGAGGTGGAGTTGTAGAAGTGCACGATCACGTTCGCGGCGCCGGAACATGCCTCGAAGGTGCGCTCGATCAGCTCGGGACGGCACTGGGTGAGCACCTGGATGGTGACGTCGTCGGGGATGGCGCCGTCCTCGATGATCTCGCGGACGAAATCGAAATCGGTCTGGCTGGCGGACGGGAAGCCGACCTCGATTTCCTTGTAACCCATCCGCACCAGCAGGTCGAACATACGACGCTTGCGAGCGGGGCTCATCGGGTCGATCAGCGCCTGATTGCCGTCGCGGAGATCGACGGCGCACCACGCGGGCGCCCGGTCGATCACCTTGTCCGGCCAGGTGCGGTCCGGCAGCGTGACCGGCTCGACTTCCTCGGCGAACGGACGATAGCGGAAGACGGGCAGCGACGAGTTCTTCTGCTTGTTCCACGCGGGCTGGTCGGCGGGCGCGGGTTTGGCGGGCGCGGTGATGGTGCGCGTGCCGGATACGAAGGCGTCAGCGGGTGACATGCGATTTCTCCGTGGGTGAGATTGTTTCCCGAAATGGGTCGACCGGCGTGGCGGAACCCCGCGACGGGAAGCCGGTCCGATCAGACCCCGTCGCGGCGGCTGAGAAGAAGTGCCCGCTGCATGACCCGTGCGAGTCTACCTCCTCTGATGCCGGGCCTGCCGGGGCGGTCCGGAGGGCCGGCACTTCACAAGGCGGCGCGGTCCTGCCGCCGGTGACGGTCGCCGCGCGTTCGCGGGGTGCGCGGCGCGGTATCGAGATCGTCGTGAGGTTATTCGCCGGGCGGGTGGCGGCTGTTTCGTCCGCCCGATCGCGGGCGTGTCGCACGGGCTCCCATTATCCCGATCGGCCGCGCGGAGCGCGACGGGCACGCCTTCCACGACCTGGCCCGGACCCGTCGCGATCACCGGGAGGGTCAACCGCTAGCGTCCCTCAGGGTTGCGAGTGACCGGACGCCGGTCCGGAAAGGTCGAGGGTTCGAGCATGACTTGGCTGGAGATGCTGGCCGTATTCGGTGCGGGGATCGCCGCAGGTGGCATCAACACCGTCGTCGGGTCCGGAACACTGATCACTTTCCCGGTATTGCTGGCCATCGGCCTGCCGCCGGTGACCGCGAATGTGTCGAATACGGTCGGGCTCGTTCCCGGCTCGCTGAGCGGGGCGATCGGCTACCGCCGGGAACTGTCCGGGCAGTGGGGCAGGGTGCTGCGCTACAGCTCGGCGTCGCTGCTGGGGGCCGCGGTCGGCGCGGTCCTGCTGCTGACGCTGCCCGCCGACGCCTTCGCCGCCATCGTCCCGGTGCTGATCATCGTGGCGCTGGTGCTGGTGGTGGTGCAGCCGCGGCTGTCGCTGTGGGTCCGGGAACAGCAGAGCGAGGCCGAGAACCTGCGCCCGCACGGCGGCCCGGTTCTGCTCGCCGCGATCTTCGGCACCGGTATCTACGGGGGTTACTTCGGCGCGGCTCAGGGGGTCCTGCTGCTCGCGCTGCTCGGGGTGTTCGTGCACGAGGACATCCAGCGCCTCAATGCGGTGAAGAATGTGCTGGCCCTGCTCACCAATGGCCTCTCGGCGGTTATTTTCATCGTGGTGGCCGAGGTGGATTGGCCGGTCGTGGCCCTGATCGCGGCCGGCGCGATCATCGGCGGGCAGCTGGGGGCCAAGGTCGGGCGGCGGCTGCCGCCGAATGTGCTGCGCGCGGTTATCGTGGTGGTGGGCACCCTCGCGGTGATCCGATTGATCTTCGGCTAGCGGTCCGCGGAGCCGAATCGGCTTCCCCGCGACGACTGTTCACACCGGTCGATTCTCGGTACCATCCGTGCGCTGTTGCGTTACCAGAGAGGTGTCGTGGGGTGGATAGGCGTGCCCTTTTCAAGGCCGCGGGGGCGGCTGCTCTTATCGGTGCGGTGGGATCGGTGATCCCGAGATCGGAGGTAGCACTGCCGCGGGCCGGGGCCGAGCCGATCTGGCATGAGCTGTTCGCGCAGTGGGTTCCGGAGATTTTCGGCCCGGTGCCGGCGCCGCCCGAGCACACCGAGGCCATCGTGATCGGTTCCGGGTTCGGCGCGGCGGTCAGCGCCTTGCGACTGGCGGAGGCCGGCGTCGCGACCACGGTGCTCGAACGCGGCTCCCGCTGGCCCAACGACCCGTGGCGCGAGATCTTCACCGGCGACGATCTGCCCGACGGTCGCGGTTTCTGGCATGCCACCAGCTTCACCGGCGTGACCAAGGTGCCGATGCAGTTCGCCGATTTCGGGGGCGTGCTGGACTGCACCCGTTTCCAGGGGATCGATGTCTGGCGCGGCGCGGCGGTGGGCGGCGGCTCGGTGGTCTTCACCGGCGCGATGATCGCGCCCGAACGCCGGTTCTTCGACCATGTCTTCGGCGGTGTGGTCGACTACGGCGAGCTCGACGCCGTGTACTACCCGCGGGTGCGCGCGAAACTGCGGTTGGATCCGATGCCCGAGGACATCTACCGCTCGGCGCCGTTCACCCATTCCCGGGCCTGGGACGATCAGGTGCGCAAGGCCGGCTATCAGCCGGTGCTCAACGACTCGATCTTCACCTGGGATGTGCTGCGCGGTGAACTGGCGGGGACCGTGCGGGCCTCGGCGACCGCCGGCCGCAGCAATCTCGGCAACTCCAACGGCGCCAAATTCGACCTCAACCAGAACTATCTGAGGGACGCCGAGGCCACCGGGAAAGCGAAGATCTACCCGGGCCACCGTGTCGATACGATCGCCCAGGAAGCCGGTGGCCGGTTCGTGGTCACGGTGACCCACCTGGATCCGACCGGTGCGGTACGCGGAAAAAGGATCCTCACCTGCGACAAACTATTCTTGGGCGCGGGTTCGGTAGGTACCTCCGAACTGCTGGTCCGGGCCCGGGAGACCGGCACGCTGCCGCATCTCAACGAACATATCGGCGACGGCTGGGGCACCAACGGTGATGTGGTGCTCGCCCGCGGAGCGAGTTCGGTGTCGGGTAACGGCCAGGGGGTGCCCAGCGCCAGCCGGATCTTCGACGACACCGGTACGGCGCTGACCCTGGAGAACTGGTACATCCCCGGTATCCCGTTCGAGACGGGTGCGCTCGCCTCACTGGCGATCGTCCTGGACCCGACCCGCGCGCGGTTCGGCTACGACCCCGTCTCCGGCGGTGTCGGGTTGAGCTGGCCGCGCCGGGCCCAGGACGAGGCCGCCGCGGCGGCACGCGCGGTGGACCGGCGTATCGCCGAGCGGGCCGGTGCGCTGGCCGAGTACAGCGCGCTCGGATACGACGCCAACGCCCAGTTCACGGCGCATCCGCTCGGTGGCGCGGTGTTGGGCCGGGCCACCGACTCCTACGGCCGGGTGCACGGGCATCCGGGTCTCTACGTCATGGACGGCGCGGCGATCCCGGGCAGCACCGGCACCGTGAACCCGTCGCTGACCATCACCGCGCTGGCCGAGCGAAATATCGAGGCCATCATCGGCGCGGGCGGCTGATTCCGGGGCGGACGACGGCGGTGGACCGCGATATCGGAATACACCGGTCGCCCGCCCGAGTGAGTCCTGCTGAGTGGTGCAGCTGCCGCTCACGGGCACCGTACACGGGCCGCGCACCGGAACGGCGGGTAATACTGGGCGGCGATCTTTCGGCGTCGAAGGGAATGTAGGTGTCAACACCGTCGTCCACGGAGTCCGGTCCCGGGTATGCACCCGAAACCCCCGAGCCCGAGAGGTTCCCGCGGAAACCGCCCGCCCTGTGGACCGATTTCGTCATGCTGGCGCTGGCCGCGATCTCGGTCGTGCTGGTGTGCTGGATCACCTTCTTCGAAGTGCCCCCCGAGACCTACCGGGTCATCGTCGGTGTCGACTACGCCATCTGCGCGGTGTTCGCCATCGAGTTCCTCTGGCGCTGGCGCCGGGGCGGCTGGCCGTGGACCTTCCCGTTCGTCTACTGGTACGAGGTCCTCGGCATGATCCCGGTGGCCAGCCCGTTCTTCCGAGCTTTCCGGTTACTGCGGATCGTGGTGATCCTGGTCCGGCTGGCCCGCGTCGCCGACCGGGTGTTCGGAGACCGCGTCACTGCCGCGGTGATCAACCATTCGGTGGGCACGATCGTGGAGGTCATCAAGCGCCCGATGACCATCGCGATCATGGAGGAGGTCACCGCCGTCCTGCGGACGGGGCACTACACCCGCAATATCGCGGCGGCGCTGGAGGAGAACCGCAGCGAACTCGACGAGATGATCGTCGAGATGATCAAGAACGATCCGCAGACCGGCCGCGTCCGCTATATCCCGTTCCACGACGAGATCATCCGCCTGGTCGCCGACACCGTGTTCCGGATCCTGTTCCAGGTGCTGGCCGATCCGCGCACCGACGAACTCGTCTCGGACATGATCCGGGAGAATGTGGACCAGATCCGCGAATCGGTGCGTACCGGGGTCAAGGTGGCGCCGTCGGCCTACGGTCCGACCGCGGATCACCTCACTGCCCGGCACTTCACACAGCGGGAGGCCTGATGCGGTAGCGGGGCGCCGCGAACCGCCGGGTCGCCCAGCCGAGAAGTGCGGTCGGGACCGCGCACAGCACCGCCGGTCGGGCCTGCCCGTGGCAGCTCGAAATCCGCCGGCGCGGAGATCGCGGGTACGGCGCGAGCGGGCTCAGACGAGGTCGTAGGTCTCGGATTCGGGAAACTGCTCGGCGTAGGCGGCGAAATTCTCCACCAGGGCCTCGTAGGATCTGCGGACCGCCCGACTGCCCAGGAATCCGGGCAGGGGCAACGGCGTGTACTGCTCGACGTGCAGCAGTACCGCGCTACCGGTGTCGCCCGCAGTGACCTCGAAGTATCCGCCGCCCCTGATACCGCGGGTGCTGTCGGAGACCTCCCAGGACATCCGGTTCTCCGACCAGTCGAACTCCCACACCTGCATATCCGGGGTATTGGAGACCGAGACCTGGATGAAGACCCGGCGCGGCCGGCCTTCTTCGTCGCGCCCCGCCACGCGCGCGTCCTCGAAATCGGGCGACCATTCGGACAGCATCTCGACCGCCATCAACGCGTCCATGACCTGGTCCGGGTCGGCCTCGACGGAGAATCTGATATCGGTCTTCGTACGCATACTGTCCCTCGCCCCCGGTTATTACGAATCGGCCACGATTCTTCCCGGGGGTCGGGTGATCGTCAACACGCTCCTTCGCCGCAGCGATTATTCCGCCCGCGGGTACACCGGCCGCAAAGGTTTGCGGGGCCGGCCCTGAACCGGGGTCCGCTGTGCCTGTCGCGTGGGCAGGTCAGGGTGTTCGTTCGACTGTCGCGTCCGGGCCGGGGAAGACCAGGGACTCGTGTCCGTCGTCGAAACGCACCAGATATGGCGGCGTTCCGTCGCGGCCGTGGACCTCTACGATCTCTCCCTCGTGGTCGACTTCGCCGACGGTGTGCCCGTGCACGTGCAACCGGTCTCCGACGTTTGCCATCATGCAGCCCATTATTCGAGCCCTATGGCGGGCATCACAACCCCGATCGAATCGCTATCGCCTGATTGGTGGTGGCTCGTAATCAATTCGGGCGCCGGATATCGAGTGTGTTCGAGTTCGGTTTCTTCGATGACAACCGGATCGATATGTGCCCGGCCTCGGATTCGGCCACCTGCGCCCCCGTCCGCGAGGACCGCCGGTTCTTGACACCACTCCGAATGTAGTACTACGTTCTAACCACTTCAGTTGGAGTACTACGAACAGGCGGTACCTCATGCGAAAGCTCGTCTACTATGTGGCCGTCTCAATCGACGGCTATATCGCCGGTCCCGGCGGAGAATTCGACTTCTATCCCCTCGGCGCCGATATGGCCGAATGGATCAACGAGCGCTATCCCGAATCCCTCCCCGGGCATATCCGTGAACAGGCGGGTATCGCACCCGACGTGCCGAACCGGCACTGGGACACGCTGATCATGGGTCGTGGCACCTATGAACCCGCACTGGTGGCGGGCATCGCCAGCCCCTATGCCCACATGAAGCAGTACATCGTCTCCACCACCCTGACCGGCGTGGCGGACCCGGAGATCGAACTGGTGCGCACCGACCCGGTCGAACTGGTGCGCCGACTCAAGAAGGAGGACGGACCGCAGGGCAAGGACATCTGGCTTTGTGGCGGCGGCACCCTCGCCGGTGCGTTGATCGAGGAGATCGACCAGCTCATCTTCAAGAGTTACCCGGTGTTGGCCGGCGCCGGCGTTCCCGCGCTGGGGGGAAATTTCCGGCCCGCACTGTTCAATCCTGTGCGGCGGCAGGAGTTCGGTAACGGAGCACAGGTGACCTGGTTCGATCGGGTATGAGACCTGTTCGGGTATCCGCCGCGCCCGCCCGCGCGTGGGGCGGGCGGGCGCGCAGGTAAACGTGACGTCACGCTGCTGTGTGTTATTCCACAGCCTGGCCGGATACTCCCGGAACAGCGTGGCCGGCATCGGTACGCTATTGCACTGATCGCCTGTTCGCTGACATTGGAGGACCCCTCGTGGCACTCGTTGTCCAGAAGTACGGAGGATCCTCGGTAGCCTCTGCCGACCGGATCCGTCGCGTCGCCGAACGGATCGTCGAGACGAAGAAGCAGGGCCACGACGTGGTCGTGGTGTGCTCAGCCATGGGCGATACCACCGACGAGCTGCTCGACCTGGCCGAGCAGGTCTCTCCCGCGCCCCCCGCCCGGGAGATGGACATGCTGCTCACCTCGGGTGAACGCATCTCCAACGCCCTGGTGGCCATGGCCATTCACAGTCTCGGCGCCGAGGCGCGGTCGTTCACCGGCTCCCAGGCCGGTGTCATCACCACGTCGGTGCACGGTAAGGCCAAGATCATCGACGTGACGCCGGGCCGTCTCCGCGAAGCCCTGGACGAGGGCACCATCGTCCTGGTCGCGGGTTTCCAGGGCGTCAGCCAGGACAGCAAGGACGTCACCACGCTGGGGCGTGGTGGTTCCGACACCACCGCGGTCGCGCTGGCCGCGGCGCTGGAGGCCGACGTCTGTGAGATCTACACCGACGTGGACGGAGTCTTCACCGCCGATCCGCGCATCGTGAGCGATGCGCAGAAGCTCGAGCAGGTCTCCTATGAGGAAATGCTCGAGATGGCGGCCTGCGGGTCGAAGGTACTCATGCTGCGCTGCGTCGAATACGCGCGCCGCTACAACGTGCCCGTGCATGTGCGTTCGTCCTATACCGACAAGCACGGCACCTATGTATACGGATCGATGGAGGACATTCCCTTGGAACAAGCAATCCTGACGGGCGTCGCGCACGACCGCAGCGAGGCCAAGGTGACCGTGGTCGGGCTGCCGGACGAACCCGGATACGCCGCCAAGGTGTTCCGTTACGTGGCGGAAGCCGAGATCAACATCGATATGGTCCTGCAGAACATCTCCAAGGTGGAGACCGGCAAGACCGACATCACCTTCACCCTCCCCAGGGCCGACGGCGTCCGGGCGGTGGAGATGCTGAGCAAATACCAGAGCGAGATCGGCTTCTCCCAGGTCCTCTACGACGACCACATCGGCAAGGTATCGCTGGTCGGCGCCGGGATGAAGAGCCATCCCGGGGTCACCGCCACCTTCTGTGAGGCGCTGGCCGAGGCCGGTATCAATATCGATCTCATCTCCACCTCCGAGATCCGGATCTCGGTACTGGTCAAGGACACCGAACTCGACGATGCGGTGCAGGTACTGCATCGCGCCTTCGACCTCGGCGGCGACGAGGTCGCCGTCGTTCATGCCGGAACGGGGCGATAACTATGGGTGTACGGGTAGGTGTGGTCGGCGCGACCGGTCAGGTCGGCGCCGTGATGCGCAAACTGCTCGAGGAACGAGATTTCCCCGCCGACGAGGTGCGCTTCTTCGCCTCGGCGCGTTCGGCCGGTAAGAAGTTGCCGTGGCGCGGCGGTGAGATCGTGGTGGAGGACACCGAGACCGCCGACCCGTCGGGCCTGGATATCGCGCTGTTCTCCGCCGGCGCCACCATGTCGCGGGTACAGGCGCCGCGGTTCGCCGCCGCGGGAGTCACCGTGATCGACAACTCCTCGGCCTGGCGTAAGGATCCCGACGTTCCGCTGGTGGTCAGCGAGGTGAACCCGGAGCAGACCCGCAATCTGGTCAAGGGCATCATCGCCAATCCCAACTGCACCACCATGGCCGCGATGCCGGTGCTCAAACCGCTGCACGACGCGGCCGGTTTGCAGCGCCTCATCGTGTCCAGCTACCAGGCGGTATCGGGTAGCGGTCTGGCCGGTGTCGAGGAGCTCGCCTCGCAAACCCGCGCGGTCATCGATGACGCGGAGAAGCTGACCCACGACGGTGGCGCGGCGGATTTCCCGGCCCCGAACAAGTACGTGGCGCCGATCGCGTTCAATGTGCTGGCGCTGGCGGGTTCGCTGGTGGACGACGGTTCCGGGGAGACCGACGAGGACCAGAAACTGCGCAACGAGAGCCGCAAGATCCTGGACCTGCCGGAGCTGCTGGTGAGCGGGACCTGTGTCCGGGTGCCGGTGTTCACCGGGCACTCGCTGTCGGTGAACGCCGAATTCGCCGATCCACTGTCGGTGGAACGAGCCCAGGAAATTCTGGCCAAGGCCCCCGGGGTGGAGCTGGTCGACGTCCCGACGCCGCTGGCCGCCGCAGGTAGGGACGAATCGCTGGTCGGCCGTATCCGCCAGGATCCGGGCGTCCCGGACGGGCGTGGGCTGGCGCTGTTCATCTCCGGCGACAATCTGCGCAAGGGCGCGGCGCTGAACACCATCCAGATCGCCGAGGTCCTGCTCGCCGATCGCTGACGGGCGTGGGTACGCCGCCCGGTTCAGTGGGTTCCCGGGGTGCGCGGATCGTTTCCGAGGCACGCCAGGAGGACACAGCCGGGCGGCGCGTCGCTGAACGGCGCCGCGAGCGGTTCGCCGAGGCAGGCGAACACATCGCAGCCCGGGTAGGCGGAATTACCGACCCCGAAGACCG
Source organism: Nocardia grenadensis (assembly GCF_050942415.1). NCBI lineage: Bacteria > Bacillati > Actinomycetota > Actinomycetes > Mycobacteriales > Nocardiaceae > Nocardia > Nocardia grenadensis. Next base: position 278,839 of record NZ_CP192054.1, read on the forward strand.
CGAGCAGGATATCGGTATCGATATAGGAGTTCGGGTCGGTGCGCAGCGGCGGCTCCACGTACGGGCCGGGGTCGGAGACCGGGGGGCGATGGAAGGCGGCCATGAGCCGCCGGAAGAACTCGTGCGGAAGTTCGCCGGTGTGCGCGATGACGCCGGCCGGACCGTAGGCGCTGAAATTCCCGAACACCCCGGTCCACACCACCACCAGGTCCAGGCTCGGAACGACGAAGACGTTCTGCAGGCCCACTCCGGCCATCGCATAGGTGTCCGGCGGCAGGAACGCCGCGTTCTCCGCGCAACCGGGACCGGTCCAGAACAGATATCCGTAGCAGGGGTTGGCCGGCGAGGGGGCGGCCGCGCGGGACAGATACGCGGCGGGCACGATGCGGCGGCCGTTCCAGTTGCCGTTGCCCGCGACCAGCAGGCCGAGTTTGGCCAGATCGTTCGGCGAGATCAGTAGATGCGCGTACCCGTAGGTGTGGCCGGACCGGTCTCGCGCCCAGTACCAGTCGCCGCGTTCGATGCCGAGCGGTTCGAACAGTTCCCGCTGCGCGAAGTCCTGTAGCGGTTCACCGACCGCCAGTTCCAGCACATACGACAGCAGGTCGACGGTGCGCTGGCTGTAGGTGAAGACGGTGCCAGGTTCGTGGTCCAGCGGGACGCCCAGCGCCTGGACCGCGCTGTTGGGGTCGAGCGGTACCGCTCCGGTGAGCCCCTCGGTGACCACACCGGTGCGCATACCCGAGGTCTCGGTGAGCAGATCCTCGACCGTGATCGCCCGGCGCCGCGCATCACCGAGTCCCGGCGGCAGGTACCGGTCGATGGGTGCCTCGATATCGATCCGGCCGTCGTCGGACGCGATCCCGGTGAGCAGCGAGACCACGCTCTTGGTGACGCTCCACACGTTCCACGGTGTCGTACCGGTGCGCGCGTTGTCCGGCCCCTCGCCGACCAGACAGTTGTGCCGGAAGACCTGGATATTGAGGCGGTTGCGGCCTGCGGCGAAGGCCAGGGCGTCGGTCAGCCGGGCCGCGTCCAGCCCTACCTGTTCCGGTGCGGCCCGGGCCGGTCCCCGGCCGGAGGACACCTGGCACCGGGCGGTCGTGTCATCGGTTTCCGGTATCGCCTGTGCCTGCGCCGCGAAGAGCTGTCCCGCTATCAGTGTTACCGCCGTGACCCCCGCCAGGAGCCCACCGAAACGCGTCATGCGGATCACCCTAATCAGGGGGTCGGCCGCAGGGCCGGTTATCTCGCGGCCCACACAGCACGACGCCCCTGCCCGATCAAACGATCGGTTCAGGGGCGAGTTACCGGCGCGATTATCGCGGTGCCGGCGGGTTGTCGGCGCGGGGCCCGATCAGAGCAGACCGAACCAATAGACCGCACAGGCCAGGGCCCATAACACCAACGTGTTCATCCACACTCCCACTTGTTGTCGTAGCGGATATCTCCATGATGCCCGAGATACACCGATCCCGGAGCAGGTCCCCGGCCTGTGCCCCGACCTTGTCTGCACTGTGATGAATCGTGGTCGCGGCGTTATAAGTTCACGTTAAGTGCCTGCCAAGCGCGGGGCCGCATTGTTGGTGTCGAGGCCGGGACAACCGGTAACGAGGACACCGCGAAGAGGAACCCGCAATGATCAGCAAGCTGAACGTCACGCCCGCTCCCGGTGGCGCCACCGCCGCGGTGGTGGCGGCTGCCGAGCCCGCCGCGGCGACCGAAGGTGAGCCGGGCACCGCTCCGGCCGGCCGGAGCGGTGTGGCGACGAGGTCGCCGTCGATACCGGTGCCTCCGGCGACCGCGTCGCGGCGCGTGGTCGGCGTGGACGACACCGGTGGATCCGGTACCGCACCGCGATCGTCGGTGCCGCGCGAGCCGGTCTGCCCCGCGCCGACGAGCCGGAGAGCGTCCGGGCGGGCGGCGACGAACCGGGCGAGATGGGCGCCGGCCTGTCGGCGACCGGCCGCCTGAGCCGGGTATCGCACCGAACTCGGCGTAGCCGGCTGCCACGGTGGCCGGGCACGCCGCGGTGGGGGGTACGGACCGGTACCTGGGGAGGAACCGGAAACGACCGGCGGGGGATGGGGCGGACCCAGGGGAGGGATCCGCCGGGAGGGGTGAGGTGGTTTCGGGCCCGGGGAGGAATCGGAACCCCTCGACGGTAGGGGTCGTGGGAACCGGTGGGAGCCGGGAACTGCGGGTGGCCGGGTCGGTCTGTCCCGAGGGGTGGCAGACGACCATCGGCCGGCGGCAACGTCCGTCCGGGCTGGTCTCGCGGGGTGACCGGCCCGGACGGCCATCGAGCGATGGTTCGGCTCTTCCGGATGCTCGGCAGCGGAATCGGACAGGCGACGAGTGTGGTCGATCCGGTCCGCTGCCAGCGGAAGGTAACCGTTCGAGGGAATCGGCGATGGTGGTCGAGGTATCGAAAGTGGAGACCACAGTAGGTGGGTCTTCCGGCCGACCGCTCCGGGTTCTTCGTACCGCGGCTAACGGTGTAGCCGCGCGGGCCCGGGCGCCGGCGACGATCCTGCTCTCCACCGGTTACAGCGGCAGTGTTCCCTGTTCCGCGGTGGGGAGATCGGTGGAGTAGTCGGGCAGCGTGTAGTCGTCGGTGCCGGACATCATGCGGGTCATCAGTGGCTGCATGATCCGGGAGGTGGTGAACCGGACCAGGGCCAGTGAGGCCCGGATACCCGCCCGGGTGCGCGGGGTCATGGCCTTCACCCCACCGGGCGGGAGCTGCTGCGCGGATTCCACGAATTGGCGCAGGACCTCGCCGTACCGGGCCAGTGCGGCGGCGGGCCGGTCCGGGGTGCGTACGATCTCGCCGACCAGTATGTAGGCGCCGACCAGCGCCATGGCCGTGCCCTGCCCGCTCAGTGGTGACCCGCAGTATCCGGCATCCCCGACCAATGCGATCCGATCGGTCGTCCAGCGCGTCATGGTGATCCGCGCGAGTTCGTCGAAGTAGAAGTCCTCGGCCCGGTCCATCGCGGCGTCGACGTCGGCGATCAGCGGGCCGCCGGCGGCGAGCCCTTCGCGCAGCAACCGTTTCTGGGCCGCGGTATCGCGCCGCAGTGCGGGGTCGGCGGGGCGCCGGATGGTGATCATCGCCTTGGTGGTCGCCGGGTCGGCGTCCGGCCGGAAGCCGAGGAAGGTGCCGCCGGGCAGCAGTTGCACGGTCATCCAGTGCGGGCGGATCCCCGCCGGGGTCGGCATGGTGAAGTACGAGGTGTATCCGCCGAGATAGGTGCTGAACTGCTCTTCGGGCCCGAAGGCCAGCCGCCGCGTGGTGGAGTGCAGGCCGTCGGCGCCGACCACCAGGTCGAATTCCTCCGTGGCTCCGGAACCGAATTCCACCGAGACGCCGTGCGCGTGCTCGCGCAGTGCGTGTATCGACTCGCCGTACCGGTAGTCGATACCGCATGTCTCGGGGCGCGCGTTCTCCTCGGCGATGGCATCCAGCAGCACCTGGTTGAGATCGCCGCGGGTGATCTCGATTTCGGCCACCGCTCCGTTGCCTTCGAAGAGTTCGGCCGGCATCCGGGCTGCTTCGCGACCTGCGGCGTCCACGTACACCATGCCTCGTTCGTCGAGCTGGTGCCTGCGGATGCCCGGCACGAGGCCCATCCGCTCTGCCACGGTCCGGCTGGGTCCGCGCAGGTCGACGGCCTGGCCGCCCGGCCGCGGCGCGGCCGCGCGTTCGATCACCGTGGGCCGGATTCCGGCGCGCAGCAGTTGCAGGGCGACCGCGTTACCGGCGATACCGCCACCGGAGATGAGTACGCGCGGGGTGGTCTGTGTGGTCATCGTGTCCTCGCTCAAAGAGTTACTCGTATGTCTTAGACATATGTCTAACACAGCTGTAGAACAAACGTCTAGAACAAATGTCTAATACACGGTTAGAGTGGAGGCATGGGAAACAAGGAGGATCTCCTCGCGGCCGCGCGTACCTGCATCTACGAACGCGGGTTCGCCGCCACCACGGCCCGCGATATCGCCAGCACCGCGGGAGTCAGCCTGGCCGCCATCGGCTACCACTTCGGCTCGAAGGACCGTCTGCTCACCGAGGCGTTCACCGACGAGACGGGTCGGGTGATCGGTGACGACCTCGAACGGCGGATCAGAGCGACCGCCGGCCGATCCGCGGGCGCGGCGTTCCCGGAGGTCTGGGACGGTATCGCCGAGCTGTTCGACCGCAATCGGGACGTGCTGGTGGCGAGTATGGAGAATGTGGTCCGCATCTACCGGACCCCCAGTGAACAGCCGCGAATGGGGGAGATGTACGAGGTCGCGGTCTCCGAGATCGCGAATCTGGTCGCCGAGTCCTACCCCGGCCTCGACGGTTCCCGGGCGCGTGCCGTCGCCGAGCTGTACTTCGTCATCCTCAACGGCTTGGTGATGCAGTGGATGAGCAGTCCGGGTGCGGAAATGCCGAGCGGGGCCCGGTTAGGAGAGGCGATCAGTGCCCTGACCTTGGACGAACGTTCGTAGTAGGGCTTGGGGCCGCCGGGCTTCCGGTCTTTTCCGGCGGTCACGCCGCGCACGGGCGTCGATGACCTCGGCCGGATGAGGCCCGCGGGCGGAATTCCGCAGCATTCATACGCTGCGAGCATCCGGTGCGGAATGGGGTCGCGCATTCCCGCGTTGGTTTGGTTCGATAGCTATCGAACCGAAAGGTGGGCAAACTATGCGGGTCATCGGTTTCGACGAGCCCGGGGGCCCGAGGTCTTACGCGCGTTCGACCTCCCCGAACCGGCCGTCGGCCCCGGGCAGCTGCGAATCCGGGTACGCGCCGCGGCCGTGGGTGCGCGGACGTATCGTCCTCGAGTTCTGACGACGGATATTCGAACCGGGCGGTTCGGTTCGTACCAACCCGGCAGCGTGTAGCCCGGTCCGGAATACGAAAAAGGCCCCTGACCGATGGTCAGGGGCCTAGTCGTGTCTCGACCAACACGAGTCGGGGTGGCGGGATTTGAACCCACGACCTCTTCGTCCCGAACGAAGCGCGCTACCAAGCTGCGCCACACCCCGTGAAGTGGACCTGCGATAGCTTACATCAGGTCCGGTCCGGAAAAGAAACCGACTGTTCAGGGCCTATTTCCGGTAGTGGCCCGGGCTACCGGGCGACGGCCTGCGAGGTCGACACTCCGTGGCCGGAATCGGCGGCGGGCTGCTTGGGCGGAGCGGCGACGAGGGTGAGCAACGTGGCCTCGGGCCGGCAGCAGAAGCGGTACGGCGCCCAGGGGGAGGTACCGATTCCGGCGGAGACGTGCAGGCGGGTATGCGCACCCCATTTGGACGGGCCCTTGACCCGCGACCGGTCGATATCGCAATTGGTGACGAGGGCCCCGTAGCCGGGCAGGCAGAGCTGGCCGCCATGGGTGTGCCCGGCCAGGATCAGGTCGTAGCCGTCGTCGGCGAAGCGGTCCAGGACCCGGGGCTCCGGGGAATGCGTCAGGCCGATGCGGAGATCGGCGAGCGGATTCGGGGCACCGGCGATGGTGTCGTAGCGGTCGCGCTGCAGGTGCGGGTCGTCGACGCCCGCGCTGGCGATGCGGATACCGCCCACCTCGATATCGCGGCGCGTGTGCGTCAGGTCCAGCCAGCCGCGCTCGGTGAATGCCGCGCGCAGATCCTTCCAGGGCAGCGGAGCGCCGTGCACACGTTTGTGGTGCTTGTCGAAATACTTCAGCGGGTTCTTGGGGACCGGCGCGAAGTAATCGTTGCTGCCGAACACGAACAGGCCCGGCCGGGACAGCAGACCACCCAGCGACTGGACCACCGCGGGCACGGCCTTCTGATGCGACAGGTTGTCGCCGGTGTTGATCACCAGGTCGGGTTCGAGCCGGTCGAGTTCGCGCAACCACTGCTGTTTGAGCTTCTGCCCGGGCGTCATGTGCAGATCGCTGATGTGCAATACCCGCAGCGGAGCCGAGCCCGGTCGCAGCACCGGCATCGTGGCTTCGCGCAGAACAAAGGCATTGCGTTCGATCAATGAGGCATAGCCGACTCCGGCCGCCGCGGCTCCGGCGGCGCCGAATGCGGTTCGGCGAAGGACCGACGTCGAGATCACGGGCATTTGCCCAGCATAGGTGACCAGGTCGCCGGGCGCGCAGCGTGTTGAGCCACAGTTTCGGTGGTGTGGCGGGCGGGTTACCTGCCGCGGCAACCGGGGACAGGCCTGTGGCCTCGGGAAATATCCGATCACAGCCGAAGCGAACACGCCCGGTTCAGCGGGTAATCGGGTGGGCGTGGCGGGGTACAGCGGCTACCGTTCTGCCCATGTCGGAACTGAAATCGAGGCTGCGCGCCGATATGACCGCCGCGATGAAGGCGAAGGATTCGCTGCGACTGAACACCCTGCGGATGCTGTTGGCCGCTGTGCAGACGGCCGAGGTCGCCGGGAAGGAAGCCCGCGAACTGTCCGACGCCGAGGTGGTGGCGGTGCTCACCAAGGAGTCGAAGAAACGCAACGAATCCGCCGAGATCTACACCCAGGCGGGCCGCGGGGAACTGGCGGCCAACGAACACGCCGAGGCCCGGATCATCGACGAGTACCTGCCCACCCAGCTGACCGACGCCGAGGTCGCCGATCTGGCCGATACCGCGATCGCCCAGGTCGCCGAGGAAATCGGCGAACGCCCCGGGATGCGGCAGATGGGCCAGGTCATGAAGGTGGCCAACGGGCTGGCCGCCGGCAAGGCCGACGGCTCCCGGATCTCGGCGGCGGTGAAGGCGCGGCTGTAGGCCGCGCCCGCACCGCCGGTGTCAGCGGGGGATGGGCACTGGAATGGGGATGGGCGGCAGGAACGGCGGCAGCGGCAATCCGGGGGCGTTCGGGGTGGTCGCGGCCGGCCGGCCCGGCGGCGGTGGTTCGCGGACGGTGCCGTCGCTGAGGTAGATCGTCACCTGCGATCCGGGAATGGCCGACCCGTTCGGTGTCGACCCGGTGACCGTGCCCTTGGGCGCCGAACCTGGTGAAGTCACCGAGGTGACCTTGAAGCCGGCGCCGGTGAGCGCTCCGGTCGCCTCGCCGGCAGTCATTCCAACGACATCGGGTACCTGCGCGTTCTCCGCGCCACGCACGTATTTCTCGTCGACCGGCGGTAGGGCCGGTGGTGGGAAATTGCCCACCACCGGCTTGACGGCGCCGAACCAGGTGCGGGCGGGTTCGTTGCCACCGAACAGGCCGTTGGCGTCGCTGGCCGGGCAATTGCGCAGCGGGAAGGAGCAGATCTCGCCGGGGGTCGGGCTGTCGCCGTAGACGTACACCGAGCCCGCGAGCGAGTTGGTGAAGCCCAGGAAGGCAGAGGACCGGTGGCTTTCGGTGGTACCGGTCTTGGCCGAAACGGGCAGATTCCAGCCGGTGTTCCCGGCGGCCGCCGACGCGGTGCCGCCGCCGGCGGAGTCCTTGCCCATGGCGTTGGCGAGGGTGTTCGCCAGACCCGGCTCGACCACCTGTTCACACGCCTGCTCGGTGAGCGGAACGGGTTTGCCGTAGCGGTCGATCACTTCCGCGATCGGCGAGGGCGGGCACCAGGTTCCGCCGGAGGCCAGGGTGGCGGCGACATTAGACAGTTCCAGCGGGTTCACCGCCAGCGGGCCCAGGGTGAACGAGCCGAGATTCTGGCCCTTGATCATATCGGCCAGGCTCTGATTGTCGTCGTGGCCGGAGGTACCGGGCTCGGTGTAGGAGCGCAGGCCGAGCCGGACGGCCATATCGACGGTCGGGGTGACGCCGACGGCCTGGATGAGTTTCACGAAAGCCGTGTTCGGGGAGGTGGCCAGTGCTTCGGTCACCGACATGGGCGACCGGTAGTTGCCCGCGTTCTCGACGCAGTACGTCTCGGGTGGACATCCGGGAGCGCCACCGTTGCCCATACCGCGGGCATCGAACCGGGACGGCACATCGAGCTGGGCGTTGGTGCCCATACCCTTCTCCATCGCCGCGGCGGTGGTGAAGAGTTTGAACACCGAACCCGCGCCGTCGCCGACCATCGAGTACGGCTGGCCGAGCAGGGTTTCGTGCGCGTCCCGGTTCAGGCCGTAGGTGCGGCTGCTCGCCATCGCCAGCAGCGGGTGTTCGTCCTTACCCGGCCCGATCAGCGACATGAGCGAGGCGATGTTCTCCAGATGGGGGTCGGCGTTCGCATTGACCGAGCGCTTCACCGAATCCTGGACGGCGGGGTCCAGGGTGGTGCGGATCAGGTAGCCGCCCTTTTCGATCTGTTCCTTGCTGAGCCCGGCCTCGGCCAGGTACTGCAGGGCGTAGTCGCAGAAGAACCCTCGGTCGCCGGCCGCGATACAACCCCGCGGCAGACCCTTCGGTTCGGGCAGCACACCCAGCGGCTGCGACTTCGCGGCGTGGAACTCCGCGGCCCGGCTCGGGATGTTCTGCATCAGGGTGTCCAGCACCGTGTTGCGGCGCGCGGTGACCCCTTCGGGATTGGTGTAGGGGTTCAGCTTGGAGCTGGACTGCACCATGCCGGCCAGCATCGCCGACTGGGCGATGTTCAGATCCTTGGCGTCGATACCGAAGTAGGTCTGGGCGGCGTCCTGGATGCCGTAGGAGGAATTACCGAACGGGACCAGGTTCAGGTAGCGGGTGAGGACTTCGTCCTTGGTGAGCTCCTTGTCCAGGGTCAGCGCCATGCGGATCTCGCGGATCTTGCGCGCGGGTGTGGTCTCGATGGCGGCCCGGCGTTCGGCGTCGGTCTTGGCGACGACGAGCAGGTTGAAGTTCTTCACATACTGCTGGTCGATGGTCGAGGCGCCCTGCTGGACCTCGCCGCTGCTGGTGTTGGTGAGGAAGGCGCGGATGGTGCCCTGCCAGTCGACGCCGTGGTGGTCGGCGAAGCGCTTGTCCTCGATGGAGACGATGGCCAGCTTCATATCGTTGGAAATCTGGTCGCTGGGCACTTCGAACCGGCGCTGCTCGTAGAGCCAGGCGATGGGATTGCCGGCCGTGTCCACCATGGTGGACACGGCGGGGACGGTTCCCTCGACCAGTTCCGCGGACACGTTGTCGACGGCGTCGGCGGCGCGATTCGAGACGAATCCGAAACCTCCGGCGACCGGGAACAACAATCCGGCTACGAGCACGGAGGCGAGTACACAACTGCCCGCCAGCTTGAGGAGCGCACGTGTGATCGGCACAGCACCAGCGTAGAGGGTCACTGTTCTGGGTTCGTGAAGTGTGGACTCCGGGTGTTGTTCTCGCTGATCAGTGTGTTGAGCGGGGAGTATCGCGCATGGGGTTTGACGTGCGTTTACGGTCTGGAGGGCGAGTGACGGCCGCCGGGTCGCAGGCACGGACGTACCAAAAAGTCATCACTCGGTCTTGCGCAATCGGCATACCTTTACCTAGATTGAGAGCTCAGTGTGATAGAGCTAACACTCAATGTGGAATGTGGTGCACTTCGCGGCGGGGCTCGGGTTGCTGCGTAGTGGACGCGATTCCGGAGCGCCGTGACCCGGTGTTCGGACTGGCAAAGGGGCACACCAAATGCACATGACAACCCCCGTCGCTCGATTGGACGTAGAGCAGGCCGAAGCAAGGATCGCCTGGGTGGCCCAGGCCCGATGCAAGGAAGTGGATCCCGATCAACTATTCGTCCGCGGCGCGGCCCAGCGCAAGGCGGCGACGATCTGCCGGCACTGCCCGGTCCTGATGGAGTGCGGGGCGGACGCTCTGGACAACAGGGTCGAGTTCGGGGTGTGGGGTGGTATGACCGAGCGACAGCGGCGAGCGCTGCTCAAGCAGCATCCCGAGGTGACCTCGTGGTCGGACTTCTTCCACGCGCAGCGCCAGCATCAGGTGGCTATGTAAATCAAATCCCTATTGGACTACCGACCGCCGGGCACTCGAGATTTCGAGTGCCCGGCGGTTTGCCCGGTCGGGGCGAGCGGAGCCGGGCCCGGGCTGCTCAGCGGTCCCCGGCGGTCTGCGTTCCGGCCAATTGCGCCCCGACCGCCCGCAGCGCGGCCAGATCGGTCACATCGAACGGCAGCGCGGTCACCGAGACGATCGGGACCCGGGGATGCGCGCCCGTGAACCGGTGCAGCAGATGCTGTTCACGCCGTGCGGTCGCGACCCGCTGCGCGTGGACTCGCAGCACCCCTGCCGATAGCGGATCCGAATCATCGAGGCGGTCGGCGGCCGTGAGGGCGTGATCCGAGGGCAGCGAGCACAGCACCGGATGGGTCCGATTGAGTACCAGCCCGGCCAGCGGCATCTGCTCGGTGGACAGCCGGTCCACGAAGAACGACGCTTCGCGCAGTGCGTCGGGTTCCGGCGCGGCGACCACCAGGAAATGGGTACCGGGCTTGGCCAGCATGGCGAATGTGCGGTTGGCTCGCTCCTGGAAGCCGCCGAACAGCGATTCCAGCGATTGCAGAAAATTCGAGGCGTCCTTGAGCATCTGGCCGCCCACGATGGTCGACACCCCGCGTACGGCCAAGGCCATGGCGCCCGTGACGAACCGCCCGACGCCCCGGCCGGGAGCCATGATGACCCGGATCATCCGGCCCTCCAAGAAGGTGCCGAGCCGTTTGGGGGCGTCGAGGAAGTCCAGGGCGTTGCGCGAGGGCGGGGTGTCCACGACGACCAGATCCCATTCGCGGCGCCCCGCGAGTTGGCCGAGCTTCTCCATCGCCATGTATTCCTGGGTGCCGCCGAACGAGGAGGCCACCGCTTGATAGAAGGGGTTGGCGAAGATCTGCTCGGCCTTCTCGGCGGTGGTGTGCTCCAGCACCATCTCGTCGAAGGTGCGCCGCATGTTCAGCATCATGGCGTGCAACTCGCCCTTGGCCTCCGGTCCCAGCTCGACCCGCTGCGGACTGTTGTCCAGGTCCCCGACCCCCAGCGACTGGGCCAGTCGGCGAGCCGGGTCGATGGTGAGGACGACGACCTTGCGTCCCTGCTCGGCCGCCCGCAATGCGATCGCCGCCGCCGTGGTGGTCTTACCGACGCCGCCGGAACCGCAGCACACCACGACGCGAGCCGCCGGGTCGGCGAGGATGGTCGAGATGTCGAGGGGGGCCGGACCGGCCGGTCGAGTGCTCATCGGACTCCCTGCTCGCTCAGATGGGCGGCCAGTTCGTAGAGGCCGCCCAGGTCCATACCGTTGGGGAGGGCGGGCAGCAGCAGCCGGGCGACCTCCAGATCGAGGAGTTCGGCCGCACTGGTGTCCTGGGCGCCGAGGGTGGCCGAATGTTCCACTGTCTCGGTGAGCAGCCCCGCGAAGTCGGCGGCGGACAGCGTGATCCCGGCGGATTCCAGGCCGGCGCGGATGGCGTCGGTATCGAGTTCACCCGCGGCCGCGGCCGCCCGCGTCTGTGCGCTGAGCGGGCTGTGTGCGGCGCGATTGACGATCACGCTGCCGATACGCAAATCTTTTCCGCGCAGTTCGGCGATGGCGTCCAGCGTCTCCTGGACGGGCAGCGCTTCGAGCAGTGTCACCAGATGGATCACCGTCTGGTCCGAATGCAGCAGTTTGGACACTCCGTCGGCCTGGGCGGCGATCGGGCCGCCTTTGGCGAGTTCGGCCATGGCCTGGGTGACGTCGAGGAAACCGGCGATCCGGCCGGTCGGCGGTGCGTCGACGACCACCTCGTCGTAGACGGGCCGCCCGGTCCTGTCGGACCGGACCACACATTCCTTGATCTTGCCGGTCAGGATGACATCGCGCAGGCCCGGCGCGATGGTGGTGACGAAATCTATGGCGCCCATCCGGCGCATCGCCCGGCCGGCGAAGCCGAGGTTGTAGAACATATCGAGGTATTCCAGGAACGAGTGCTCGATATCGAGTGCCAGGGCCACCACTTCGCCGCCGCCGTCGGCGGTGGCGATCTTCGTTTCGGTCGGGGGCAGCGGCGGCAGATCGAACAACTGGGCGATCGACTGACGGTTCTCCACCTCGACCAGCAGCACCCGCCGCCCCCCGGCGGCCAACGCCAGGGCCAGAGACGCGGACACCGTGGATTTACCGGTGCCACCCTTACCGGATACGTAGTGCAGGCGGGCGTTCGTCGCGCTGTCGGGCCACCCCGTCTTCAGGCCCGGTTCGGCCGATTCCGACATCGTCGTTGGTTCTGCCACGGTCGCGAGCCTATAACTCGGACTGGACGTATGCCCGCATACTGCGGTAAGTGCGGATGTGGTGTACCAGACACCGGGGCCGGCCCTCTATCACCGCACCCGCGGTCGCGCCGTGGGCCTCGCGGACGGCACCCAGTAGGCTCCGTGCGCATGAGCGATGTGACCCAGTGGGAATACGCGACCGTACCGCTGCTGACGCATGCGACCAAACAGATCCTGGATCAGTGGGGCGCCGACGGGTGGGAGCTGGTGACCGTGCTGCCCGGGCCGACCGGTGAGCAGCATGTCGCCTACCTCAAGCGCCCGAAGCAGTAAGCGCCGTGGCGGAATCCGAAACGAACCGGCCCGTGACCGAATGGCGGGCCAATCTCGACCGCCTGGGCTTGACGGTGCCGCCCGTGGTGGCTCCGGTGGCCGCGTACGTGCCCGCGCTACGCACCGGCAACCACGTCTACACCTCCGGACAGCTGCCGTTCGTGGCGGGTGAACTGTCGGCGGTCGGGAAGGTCGGGGCCGAGGTCTCGCTCGACGAGGCGGTGACCGCCGCCCGCTGGTGCGCGGTGAACGCGCTGGCCGCCGTCCACGACCTGGTCGGTCTCGACGAGGTCGTGCGGATCGTGAAGGTGGTCGGGTTCGTCGCCTCGGCACCGGGATTCACCGATCAGCCGCTGGTGATCAACGGCGCCTCGGAGTTCCTCGGTGAGGTGTTCGGGCCCGCGGGCGCGCACGCGCGCTCGGCGGTCGGCGTCTTCGAACTGCCGAAGAACACCCCGGTGGAGGTCGAACTCATCGCCGAGGTGCGCTGAGCAGGGCGGACGCTCCCGGTTCGGCAGACCCGCCGCGTTGCCCATAGATTCGAACGGGCGACTTTCGAATTGGAGGTGTTGTGGTGACACTCACCCATCCGGCCTATGGGCAACTGCGCGTGGTGACGCCGTCGGCGTCGGTACTGCTCGCGAACAATCCGGGACCGATGACTCTGGACGGCACGAACACCTGGATCCTGCGATCACCCGATCGCGCGGACTGTGTGGTGGTGGACCCGGGCCCCGACGATCCGGCGCATATCGCGGCGATCGCCGAGGTGACCGGTGGTGCGGTGGCGCTCACGCTGATCACCCATCGGCACCCCGACCACACCGGCGGAATCGACGAGTTGGTGCGGCTGACCGGGACACCGGTGCGGGCCATGGATCCGGAGTTTCTGCGTGGCGATGTGGCGACGCTCACCGACGGTGAAGTGGTCGAGGCCGCAGGGGTGCGGATCACAGTGCTGCACACTCCCGGGCACACCGCCGATTCGGTGAGCTTCCTGCTGGAGGACGCGGTCCTGAGCGGGGACACCATTCTCGGCCGCGGCACCACGGTGCTCGACCGCGACGGCACGCTGCGGGACTACCTGGGGTCGATGGACCGGTTGCTCGAAGCCGGGGTCGGACGGGCCCTGCTGCCCGCGCACGGTCCGGATCATCCGGATGTGGAACCGGTAGCGCGGTATTACATCGCGCATCGGCACGAGCGGCTCGCGCAGGTCCGTACGGCCCTGGCCGAACTCGGGGCCGACGCGGACGCCATGGATGTGGTGCGCACGGTGTACTCCGACGTCGACGAGAGCCTGTGGCCGGCCGCGCGCAGCTCGGTGGAATCGCAGCTCACGTATCTGCGGTCGGAGCGGGACACGCAGAACTGAGTCGAGCGAATTCGGCGACGGGCGGCGCTCCGAGAGGCAGATAACCCTCGGAGCGCCGCCCGTTCTACGCAGCAGCGCCGCAGATACCGAGCGCGCCGGCGGGTGATCCGCCCTCCGCAATCGGGCGGACTCCCGAGCCGTTCGTACGGAGGTGTCAGCGAGCCCGGCGGGCCAACCGCTCGGAGTCGGAGATCAGCACGCTCTTGCCTTCGAGGCGCAGCCAGCCGCGGTGCGCGAAATCGGCGAGCGCCTTGTTGACCGTCTCGCGGGAGGCGCCGACGAGCTGGGCGATCTCCTCCTGGGTCAGGTCGTGGGTCACCCGCAGCGCGCCGGCCTCCTGGGTGCCGAACCGCTGCGCGAGCTGCAGCAGCGCCTTGGCGACCCGGCCGGGCACGTCGGTGAAGATCAGGTCCGCGAGGTTGTTGTTGGTCCGGCGCAACCGGCGGGCGAGCACCCGCAGCAGCTGTTCGGCGATCTCGGGGCGCTGATCGATCCACGCCTTGAGCGCCTCCCGGTCCATGGTCACGGCGCGGACCTCGGTCACCGTGGTGGCGGTGGAGGTACGTGGGCCGGGATCGAAGATGGACAGCTCACCGAACATATCCGACGGACCCATGATGGTCAGCAGATTCTCCCGGCCGTCCGGGGAGCGGCGGCCCAGCTTCACCTTGCCGGACGTGATGATGTACAGCCGATCACCCGGTTCGCCCTCGTTGAAGATGACGTGGCCGCGAGGGAAATCCACGGGCTGCAGCTGTTTGGCGAGCGCAGCCACCGCGGTGGGCTCAACGCCTTGGAAGATGCCTGCTCTGGCGAGGGCCTCGTCCACGAATGTGCTCCTTAGGGAAATGGCTGTAGTCGTCGGGCGGACCGATGCGGTTCGGCCGACAGTGCAGTCTACGCGGCCTTATCGACGCGCAGTGACAGACACCACGTAAGGAAGGTTAACCGTGGGCGAGTCGGGGCGGTCCGGCCGCCCGCGCGATCGGCCCGCACGGGCGTTGTCGATCAGCTCGCACGGGCGATGTCGACGGTCTCGCGCGCCTCCTCGCTGCGATTACGGCGGCGGCGCATACGCGCGACCGCCGCCGGTAGTCCGAGCTTTGTCAGCTCGTTGACCTCGGCGTTGCTGGCCTTGTCCAGGTAGGCCTGGACTTCCTCGTCGGGCTCGAGAAGTTTGCGCAGACGGTTCTCCACCCGTTCCATGCCGAGTGCGAACAGCATCAACACCACTGGGAAGAGCACCACAGCGAGTCCTTGCATGCCGGGTAGTTAACACTGTCGAGGTCTCAGATGGAATACGGGAGTAGAACTGAGAAGACAACGTTGTCGGACGGTTCCGTATGGTGGACGGGTGCGTACCTCCCCCTCAGAAACCGTCGGAAGCGACATTTCCGGCACTGTCGAGGCGGCTGTCGTGCGCCCGGCCGCCGGCGGGGCGCGCACCCGTAGATCCAGTACTCGACCGGCGGAAACGCGTTTGGGTCTGGTGCGTCGCGCCCGCCGGATGAACCGGCTTCTGGCGCGCGCATTTCCCGACGCTCATTGCGAGTTGGATTTCGGTACTCCGCTGGAACTCGCGGTGGCCACGATCCTGTCCGCGCAATGCACGGATGTGCGAGTGAATATGACCACTCCAGCTCTGTTCGCCGCCTATCCCGACGCCCGGGCCTATGCCGAGGCCAACCGTGCGGAGCTGGAAGAACTCATCCGTCCCACCGGTTTCTATCGCAACAAGGCGAATTCACTCATCGGCCTCGGACAGGCACTACTCGAACACTACGACGGTGAATTACCTCACACGATGGCGGAACTGGTCCGTTTACCGGGCATCGGCCGAAAAACCGCCAATGTGATTCTCGGTAACGCATTCGGAATTCCGGGTATCACCGTCGATACCCATTTCGGCCGGTTGGTGCGTCGATGGGGGTGGACCACCGAGGAGGACCCGGTAAAAGTCGAACACGCGATCGGTGCGCTGATCGAGCGCAAGGACTGGACGATGCTGTCGCACCGGGTGATCTTCCACGGGCGCCGGGTCTGTCATGCCCGGAAGCCGGCGTGCGGGGTCTGTCTGCTGGCCAAGGACTGCCCCTCGTTCGGGGCCGGACCGACCGGTCCGGAAGCGGCGGCCAAACTCGTGAAGGGACCCGAGGCGCCGCATCTGCTCGAACTGGTGGGCCGTTGAGTCGCGTACCGGTTTTCTGGAAATGGGCATTGACGGCGGTAATCGTGGCATTGGCGGCCGCGATCGCTTTCTGGCCGCGCGGTGGTTCGGAAAACGCCGGAACCGCCCCGCAGCACACCCGGACGATCGATCCCGCGTTGCGAGCGGCGTCGGGGGCCGCCCAATGCCCCACCGCCTCGGCACCGGCGGAGCCACCTGGTCCGCTGACGGATCTGGTGCTGAGCTGTCTGGCCGACGCCGCACCGGCGTACCCGGGCCGCCTCACCGGCCGGCCCGTGGTGCTCAACCTTTGGGCGTACTGGTGCCAGCCGTGCCGCACCGAACTACCGCTCTTCCAGGAATACGCCGACCGCGCGGGCTCCGCGGTGCAGGTCATCACGGTGCACAGTGACCCGGACGAGGCCAAAGCGCTGGCGCTGCTCGCCGCGCTCAACGACGATCTGCGGGCGCAGGGGCGCGCCGAACTGCACCTGCCGGGCCTGCAGGACCCCGATGCCCGGGTCCGCGCCGCCGCGCAGGCGCCGACAGCCCTGCCGATCACCGTTCTGGTCCGCCCGGACGGTTCGATCGCGGACTATGTCGCTCGTCCGTTCCGCGATGCGGACGATATCGCCGCCAGTGTGGCCGCCGCACTAGGAGTCACCGCGTGATGCGTTACCTCCGCCTTCGCTTCAGCCTCCGCGGATCGTATGTAACCCCCTCGAGGGAGGCCCTGTGAGCGAAGATCGAGTACCGCCCTGGCTGAGTGGGGCGGCGGGGCCGGGCCGGCCCGATTTCTCCGACACCCTGGGCCGGACGCGGAGCCTGCGGCGCGTGGTGGCGGGCAAGGTCCGCGAGGCCGCGGTGCTGGTGCTCTTCGCGGGTGATCCGGCCGGCGACCCGGCCGCGCCCGGCGGCCTGCCTGCCGACGCCGAGATCCTGCTCACCCAGCGCGCGTCCACCATGCGGCAGCACCGCGGGCAGGTGGCGTTTCCCGGCGGCGCCGTGGACCCCGGCGACGACGGTCCGGTCGACACCGCGTTACGGGAGGCATGGGAGGAAACCGGCCTGGACCGGGCCGGCGTGCAGCCGGTCACCACACTCCCGAAACTGTTCGTCCCGCCGTCGCGCTTCGATGTGACCCCGGTCGTCTCCTATTGGCGGACGCCGAGTGAGGTGCGGGTGGTGGACCGGGCCGAAACCGATCGCGTGGTGCGGGTTCCGATGGCGGAACTCCTTGATCCGGCCAACCGGTTCCTGGTGCGCAGCGCGCTCGGGTACCGGAGTCCGGCCTTCCAGGTGGACGGAATGTTGGTCTGGGGGCTCACCGGCGGCATACTGGCCGGACTCATGACTTCACTGGGCTGGGAATCGGAATGGGACCGAACCGACGTGCGTGATCTGGAAGAGGCCTTGGCCGCGGTGGGGATGGTGTTGTGAGCTCCTCGGCGTGGCTCGATATAGCGGTTGTCATATTGGCGCTCCTGGCCGCCTCCTCCGGGTGGCGGCAGGGCGCGGTGGCGTCCGCACTGGCTTTTCTCGGGGTGGTGCTCGGCGCGGTTGCCGGAATCCTGATCGCCCCGCACATTCTCGTGCACATCGATGAGGGCCGCAGCCGGGTACTGGCCGGGGTCCTGCTCATCGTGCTGCTGGTGATCGTCGGTGAAGTAGCGGGCATGGTGCTGGGCCGGGCGGCGCGCAGCGGGATGACCCATCCGTTCGCGCGCGGTGTCGACAGTGTGGTGGGCGCGGTGCTGCAGACCGGCGCCGTGCTGGTGACGGCCTGGCTGCTGGCGCTTCCACTGGCGACCTCGTCGCAGCCCGCCATCGCCTCGGCCATCAACAGTTCCCGCGTACTCGCCGACGTCAACCGGGTCGCCCCGGACTGGTTGCGCCAATTGCCCAACGAGTTCTCCAAACTGCTCAACACCTCGGGCCTGCCGGATGTGATCGGCCCGTTCGGGCGTGCGCCCATCGCCGCGGTGGAACCGCCGGATCCCAGCGTGCTGGCCAGTCCGGTCGCCGGCTCCCTGCAGCAGAGCGTGCTGCGTATCCGCGGTGTGGCACCGAGCTGCCAGCGGGCGCTGGAAGGTTCCGGTTTCGTGGTGGCGCCGGAGCGGGTGCTGACCAACGCGCACGTGGTGGCCGGAACCACCAGCGTGACGGTGGATTCCGCGGCCGGGCCGCTGGATGCCACGGTGGTCGAATTCGATCCGTCCATGGATATCGCGGTGCTGTCGGTGCCCGGGTTGGTGGCGCCGGTCATTCCGCAGGCGCCGGAGCCGGCCGTATCGGGTGAGAGCGCGATCGTGCTCGGCTACCCCGGAGGTGGCCGGTACACGGCGAGCGCGGCCCGGGTGCGCGAGACGCTGGACCTGACCGGTCCCACCATCTACCGGGACGGCACGGTGGAGCGTGAGGTGTACACCGTGCGCGGGTCGGTGCGGGCCGGGAATTCGGGTGGACCACTGGTCGATACCGAGGGCAAGGTGCTGGGTGTGGTGTTCGGTGCCGCCGTCACCGACGACGACACCGGTTACGTGCTCACCCTCGACGAGGTCCGGGAGCGTATCGATATGGCGCCCTCGGCCGGTTCGCCGGTGGATACCGGTCCCTGCGTACTGAGCTGATGGCCGGCGGCGGCCCGGCCGGGTGCCCTGCCGCAGCCCGAGTTCCGGTCGCCCGGCTGCGCCGGATTGCGATGGTCCTGCCCGACTGGCGCTCATCCGGAGTACCCCCGACCACGCTCCCGCCATACGCGGGTCCCCGACGGGCGCCTGCCGCGCTCACGTTCTGCCGTGCGTCCGGTCGTGGTTATGCACTGCCGGGCCGCGCGTTTCAGGCAGGGCGGCCCGGTTTTCGCCGGTCCGGCCCGGCGAGCAGTTTCGCGATCTCCGCGGTGACCGCGTCCGGGTTCTCCAGATGCGCGAAATGCGCGGCGTCCCGAATGGTGACCACCCGGCGGTGCGGCGACAGCTCCGGGCCGCGATGCACGGTGGCGGGCAGGATGTAGCGGTCGGACTCGCCGCGCATGGAAACCACCGGGATATCGATCGGCCGGCGCATCACCGCCATGAACCGGCGACCGTCGGCCCGCCACTGGCTGCGGAAGGCCCAGCGCCGGTATTCCAGCCCGCAGTGGGCGGCTCCGGGAATCCGGATGGCCGAACGCATCCGGTTCGCGCTGTCGGCGAATTCCGCGGTCCGGGCCCAGGACCGCGCGCCGCGGTCGGCCAGGATCCGCACGGCTCCGGCACCGTCGTCGCGGGTGAGCCGGTGCTCGGGGTAGCGGGGGAGCTGGTCGCGCAGGAAGTCCGGCAACCACGCTCGCCGCTGGCTGCTGTCCCGCAGCACCGAACTCTTCAGGGCCGCCGGATGCGGCGAGGACACCACCGCGATCGACCGGACCAGCCGTGGGTGCAGGACCGCGGTCGCCCAGCAGACCAGGCCACCGTCGGCATGTCCGACCAGGGTCGCGCCGGTGTGCCCGAGTGCGCGGATCAGCCCGGCGATATCCCCGGCCAGCGTCCAGCCGTCGTAGCCGCGCGGCGGTTTGTCGCTGTCGCCGTAGCCGCGCAGATCGACCGCGACCACATGGTTGCCGAGTTCGGCCAGCGCGGTCAGCTGGTGGCGCCACGACCACCAGAAGTCCGCGAACCCGTGCAGCAGGACGACCAGCGGCGCATCCGGATGCTCCGGCCCGGCACTCGCGATATGCAGCCGTATCCCATTGGCGTGCACATCGCGGTGCGTCCAGGGGCCGCCGAAGCGCACGCTGGACGGGTCCGGTGGAAAGTTCGACGCCACGTCGTCCGAGCGTAGTGAACGCCGGGACATCACCGTGTGGCGGTCCTGCCTACCGCTGCGCGGTCTTCTCCAGCGCGCCGGGCTCGTCGTGGCTGCCGAACCCGGAGGGCAGGACCGTACGGGTCTGCTTGAGCGAATCGATCGTCTTCTCCGGTGCGCGCAGCTTCTTCACCTTGCGGTAGCCGAGGAACGCCAGCAGCGAGGTCACCAGGATCATGAGCGCGAAGACGATCCAGAACGCGGCCCACCGGGTGAGCCAGATATCCAGGGTCTCGGCCACGGCGAAGAAGAAGAAGAAACTGCTGAACAGCAGTACGGTCAGCGCGCCGATGAAGTAGACGCTGCCCTGCACGCCCTTCTTGATCTCACCGGTGACCTCGGCCTTGGCCAGGGCCACCTCGGCGCGGACCAGGGTCGAGACCTGCTCGGAGGCGTCGCGGACCAGACTGCCGAAACTGGCCGATGCGTGCGGGTCGATCTCGGACAGCGGAATCGAGGTGACCGTGCCGCCTCGTACACCGTCTCCGTTACCGCCCTGTGTGACACTCACGTGGTCGACCCTCTCCCTGTCCCGATCCTGCTCGGTCTTACTGTTCTGGTTCTAGCGCATCCGCGTCGCGCCGTGCTCGGTGGACACGCCCACGCCGCAACAGTAGCGCCGAACCGGCCAACGATGCGGCCATGGACGTCACCAAAACCGCGGCCTTGGCGAGTTCGGCGGAATCGGGATAGTTCTCCAGTGCCAGTTCCGCCACCAGCAGGCTAACGGTGAACCCGATCGCGCCCAGCACCGACAGGGCGAACATGTCCCGATAACCCAGATGCGCCGGGCGTTCGGCGATTCCGGTGCGGACGGCCAACCAGCTGATCCCGAAGATGCCGGTGGTCTTGCCGATGAGCAGACCGAGGATGATCGCCAGCGACAGCCGGTCGGTGAACAGATCGCCGAAAACTTCCGCGTTGATCGGTACTCC
The DNA here is from genome assembly GCF_050942415.1 of Nocardia grenadensis. NCBI lineage: Bacteria > Bacillati > Actinomycetota > Actinomycetes > Mycobacteriales > Nocardiaceae > Nocardia > Nocardia grenadensis. Next base: position 299,586 of record NZ_CP192054.1, read on the forward strand.
GGCCGCGAAGAGCGCGAACAGCGGCACGCACAGCCCGGCCGAAACGGGTTGGAAACGGTGTTCCCAGCGGGTGGCGGGGGCTTCGGCTTCGCCCTCGTCCGGGCGGACCCGGGTGAGCAGACCACAGGCCACCCCCGCCAGCGTCGGATGGATATGCGCTTCGTGCAGCGCGTACCAGCAGATCAGGGCCAGCGGGAGGTAGATCAGCGGGGAGGTCCACCGTTTGTGCTGCGCGAACCACCAGCCCGCGCAACAGGCCAGTGCGGCGGCCAGCCAGGTGAAGGCCAAGCCGGTGGTGAACAGTACCGCGATGAGCACGATCGCCATCAGATCGTCGACCACGGCCAGGCTCAGTAGAAAAACTCGTGCGCTGGCCGGGATCCGGGAACCGGTCATGGCCAGCACCGCGAGGGCGAAGGCGATATCCGTGGCGACCGGAATCGCCCAGCCGCGGTCCATTCCGTCGACCCCGAAACCCACCGTGTAGGCGATGATCGCCGGTGTCACCACCCCGCCGGCGGCCGCGATGATGGGGAGCGCCGCACGTTTGGGGTCGGCGAGTTCGCCCACGACGAGTTCGCGTTTGAGTTCGAGACCGGCCACGAAGAAGAAGACCGCGAGCAGTCCGTCCTTCACCCAGTCGGCCAGGGTGAGATCCAGATGCAACAGCGGGACGGCCAGATGGGTTTCGGTGAGCGTGAGGTAGCTCTGGCCCCACGGCGAGTTCACCCAGAGCAACGCGACCGCGGCCGCGATGAGCAGCAGTGCGCCACCGACGGTTTCGGTCCGCAGATATCGGGCGAGTTCCAACCGGGGGTTGGTGACCACGGGGAAACCTTTCGGTCGCATGGACGTTACCGCGCCCGCCGTGAAAGTTTCCTTCCATAGACGCGCGCCCATCTCGCCGACCAGACTTCCCGGCACACCTTCGGTAATTCTATTGGCGGCGCCCCCGCGCCGCGAGTCGGGCCCGCCCACGCAAGCCGGCCGGCGAAGGCCGTGGGTTCGCGTGGGCGGGCGCCCGGTTCCGGTCAGTCGGCCCGACCGGCCCGGATGGATTCGAAGACCTGCGGATCGACCAGGGTCGAGGTATCGCCGAGTTCCCGGCCCTCGGCCACATCGCGCAGCAACCGGCGCATGATCTTGCCGCTACGGGTCTTCGGCAGTTCGGGCACCACGTGGATCTCCCGCGGGCGGGCGATCGGACTGATTTCGCGGGCCACCTCGGCCTTGAGTTCGTCGACCATCGTGGCCCCGGTGTCGGTGGCCTCGGCGGTGAGGATCACGAAGGCCACGATGCCCTGACCGGTCGTCTCGTCGGTGGCGCCGACCACCGCCGCTTCCGCCACACCGGAATGCCCGACCAGCGCCGATTCCACTTCGGCGGTGGAGATACGGTGACCGGAAACATTCATCACGTCGTCGACCCGGCCCAGCACCCAGAGGTCGCCGTTGACATCGAGTTTGGCGCCGTCTCCAGCGAAGTACCAGCCCTGCTCGCCGAAACGGTCCCAGTAGGTGGCCCGGTACCGCTCCATATCGCCCCAGATACCCCGCAGCATCGACGGCCACGGCTGGTCCAGGACCAGATAGCCGTTGGCCTCGGTCTCGCCGCGCCGCACGGCCTTGCCCTCTTCGTCGACCACCGCGGCCGAGATACCGGGCACGGGCGTCATGGCGGCACCCGGTTTGGTCGCGGTGATACCGGGCAGCGGCGAGATCATGATGGCGCCGGTCTCGGTCTGCCACCAGGTGTCCACGATCGGGGCGGTGCCGGAGCCGATCACGTCCCGGTACCAGCGCCATGCCTCCGGGTTGATGGGTTCGCCGACCGACCCGAGTACGCGGATGCTGGACAGATCGTGCGCGTCGGGGATCTGGCGGCCCCATTTCATGAAGGTGCGCACCAGCGTCGGCGCCGTGTAGTAGATCGTGACGCCGTATTTCTCGATGATCTGCCAGTGCCGGTGCTCGTCGGGGAAATTCGGCGTGCCCTCGTAGAGCACCTGGGTGGCGCCGTTGGCCAGCGGGCCGTAGACGATATAGCTGTGCCCGGTCACCCAGCCCACATCGGCGGTGCACCAGTACACATCGGTTTCGGGTTTGTGGTCGAAGACCACTCGGTGGGTGTAGCTGGTCTGGGTGAGGTAGCCGCCGCTGGTGTGCAGGATGCCCTTGGGCTTTCCCGTGGTCCCCGAGGTGTACAGGATGAACAGGGGATGTTCGGCGTCGAAGGCCTGCGCCTCGTGGACCGGATCGGCCTGCGCGACTGTCTCGTGCCACCAGAGGTCGCGGCCCTCGGTCCACTCGACCTCGGTGCCGACCCGGCGGACCACCAGGACGTGCTCGACGCTGGAGGGCACATCGCCCTTGGCGTACAGCGCCTCGTCGACGGCTTCTTTCAGCGGCGCGGGATTACCGCGTCGCCACTGACCGTCGACGGTGATGACCAGCCGTGCTTCGGCGTCGTCGATCCGCTGGCGCAGCGCGGTCGGCGAGAAACCGGCGAAGACCAGTGAATGCGGCAGCCCGAGACGGGCGCAGGCCAGCATTGCCACAATGGTCTCGGGGATCATCGGCATATAGATCGCCACCCGGTCGCCCGCGGTCAGCCCGAGTTCGGTCAGGTAATTGGCGGCCCGGCTCACCTCGGCGAGCAGATCGGAATAGGTGATGGTGCGGGAATCGCCCGGTTCGCCCTCCCAGTGCAGCGCGACCTTGTCACCGCGCCCCTCCAGCACATGGCGGTCCACGCAGTTGTAGGCGACATTGAGCCGGCCGCCGACGAACCATTTCGCGACCGGTGCGTCGGTCCAGTCGAGTACCCGGCTCCACCGCTCGTGCCAGTGCAGGTGATCGGCCTGCTCGGTCCAGAACGCCTCGCGGTCCTGCGTGGCACGCTCGTAGATACCGGCATCGACATTCGCCGCGGCAGCGAACTCCGCACTCGGCGGGTAGGCGTCCGGGTGATCGGCGGTTTCGGTCATCTGAGTCACTTCCTTCGCGTTACCTGCACCATAAGGGGCCATCTGTGACCCTAGACTCTCGCTCCGGCCCGCCGGGGTGATCCCGGGACGAATGGTCGCCGGTACCCGGTGAGCGGCAGGCGGCGGCCGACGAACGGCCAACCCGCGGCACGGTCGCGGCGGCCCGGCAGTCGCTCCGAGAGTCCACGAACCCGGCAGGATCGCGCAACGGGCCCTATAGTCTGCTGACAACTCTGCGGGGTGCCGAGGCCGTGGTCGTGACGAGCCGGGAGGGTGTGTGAGGGGATCGTCGTGGGTGCTGCGGACGGCCGCACTGGTACTGGTCCTGGTCGGCGCGACGGTACTGCCGTCCTGCACGGTGACGCCGGCCCTCGGCGAATCGATCGCGGTCAACGGTTCCGAACCGCAGAACCCGCTGGTCCCGTCGAATACCAACGAGAACGGCGGCGGGCGCATCGTGGACCGGTTGTTCGCCGGATTGCGCCGCATCGCGGCGGACGGCAGCCTCCACGACGAGGTCGCCGAATCCATCGAGACCACCGATCAGCAGTTCTACCGGGTCCGGCTGAAACGCGGCTGGACGTTCTCCGACGGTTCCCCGGTGACCGCGCATTCGTTCGTCGACGCCTGGAACTACGGCGCCCTGGTCACCAACGCGCAGCTGCAGAGCTATACCTATGCGCCGATCACCGGGTTCGAGGACGTGCAGGCCGACCCGCCTCGGGCACAGACCATGTCGGGGCTGCGGGTGCTCGACGATCTCACCTTCACCGTCGCGCTGAAAGAACCCACCATCGACTTCCGGACGAGGCTGGCCTATGCCCCGTTCTATCCGCTGCCCGCGGCGGCGTACGCGGATATGGAGGCGTTCGGGCAGCGACCGATCGGTAACGGCCCGTACCGCTTCGCGACCGCCGACGCCTGGCGGCACGATGTGAAACTGGACCTGGTGCCCAACGACAGCTACCGGGGTGGGCGTCCGGCCCGTAACAAAGGCCTGACCTTCGTGTTCTATTCGGACTTCGATGCCGCCTACGCCGATCTGCTGGCCGGCAATCTCGATGTGCTGGATACGGTCCCCGCCAGCGCGCTGACCGTGGTGGACGACGATCTGGGGGAGCGGGCGGTCTCGGCGCCGACCGCGCAGAACCAGTGGATCGGTACCCAGCCCGGCCTGCCGCATTTCGGCGGCGAGGAAGGCCGGCTGCGCCGACACGCGATCTCGATGGCCATCCAGCGGCAGGCCATCGGCGACAAGATCTTCCGGGGCACCCGGGCCGCCGCCCGCGACTACACCTCGCGGGTGCTCCCGGGCTACGACGGCGATCTGCCGGGCGCGCAGGTGCTGGACTACAACCCCGACGAGGCGCGCCGGCTGTGGGCGAAGGCCGACGAGATCTCGCCGTGGTCCGGGCGTTTCGAGATCGCCTACAACGCCGACGGCGACCATCAGGCATGGGTGGACGCGGTAGCCAACAGCATCAAGAACACCCTCGGTATCGAGGCCGTGGGCGCGGCCCTGCCGACGTTCAAACAACTGCGCGATCAGATCACCGGCCGGAGCGTCGGCAAAGCGTTCCGGTCGGGCTGGCAGGGCGACTATCCGACCATGCTCCAGTTCCTGGAGCCGGGTTTCCTGAGCAACTCCGAGACCAATGATTTCGACTACCACAACCCGGAATTCGACGCGCTCGTCGCGGCGGCCGAGGCGGCGTCGACCGAGGCCGAATCATGGGCGCTGGTGGGCCGCGCGCAGGCGCTGCTGCTGCGCGATATGCCGACAATCCCGATCTTCGACTACGTCAACTCGGCCGGGTACTCCGAGCGGGTGCGCGGTGTTGTCTTCGGCTGGAACGGCCTGGCCGATTTCGAGAACATCGAGCTGATATGACCGCCGCCCGCGAATCCTCGCCCCGACCGCAGGAGTGCCCATGGCGTGGTATGTAGTGCGGCGTCTGCTGCAGATGATCCCGGTGTTCTTCGGCGCGACCCTGCTCATCTACTTCCTGATCTACAAGATCTCCGGCGGCTCGGTCGCGGCTCTGGCCGGTGACCGCACCCTCACGCCCGCGCTGGAGGCGCAGCTGAAGGCGCGTTACCACCTCGACCGCTCCTTCCTGGTGCAGTACCTCTACTACCTGAAGGGCATCTTCACCTTCGATCTCGGCACCACATTCTCCGGACGGTCGGTGAAAGATGAACTGGCCCGTGCCTTTCCTATCACCCTCCGGCTCGCGGTACTGGCGCTGGTATTCGAGGCGGTGTTCGGGCTCCTGTTCGGCACGCTGGCCGGATTGCGCAAGGGCAAGCTGTTCGACACCACCATGCTCGTGCTGAGCCTGGTGGTGATCGCGGTGCCGGTGTTCGTCCTCGGTTTCCTCGCGCAGTACCTGCTGGGCGTCGAATGGGGGATCGCGCCGGTCACCGTCGGCGCCGATGCGAGCTGGGGTCGCTTGATCGTGCCCGCCCTGGTGCTCGGCTCGCTGTCCTTCGCCTATGTACTGCGGCTGACCCGCAACGCCGTGGCCGAGAACCGGGACGCCGACTATGTGCGTACCGCCACCGCCAAGGGGCTGCCGCGACGCCGGGTGGTCCGGGTGCACATCCTGCGCAATTCGCTCATTCCGGTGGTCACCTTCCTGGGCGCCGATCTGGGCGCGCTGATGGGCGGTGCGATCGTGACCGAGGGCATCTTCAACATTCCGGGTGTCGGCGGCACGCTCTATCAGGCGGTCGTCCGGGGAGAGGCCCCGACGGTGGTCTCGTTCGTCACGGTCCTGATCGTGGTGTTCCTGCTCGCCAACCTGCTGGTGGACCTGTTGTACGCCGTGCTCGATCCGCGGATTCGCTATGCCTGAACAGGAGTGCGGTCATGTCCGATGAGAAGCCGGCCCGCCCCATCAGGCCCGACCGGCAACGCTGGGTCGCCGCCCCGGACGCGGTGACCGTCGAAACCACCGATCGAGTGCACGTGGCGGGCGCACCGCTGGGGTTCTGGGGGCAGGCCTGGCGCGGCCTGCGGCGCAACCCACTCTTCCTGATCGCGATGGCGATCATCGCCCTGGTCCTGGTGGTCGCGGCCTTCCCGGGGCTGTTCACCGATCAGGACCCGCGCTACTGCGTGGTCGACAACAGTCTGCTGCCGCCCAGTTCGGCGCACTGGTTCGGGTTCGACCTGCAGGGTTGCGATATCTATGCCCGCACCGTCTACGGGGCGCGGGCCTCGGTCCTCGTCGGCGTCGGTGCGGCCCTGCTGTTCGTGCTGATCGGCGCGACGCTCGGCGCGCTGGCCGGTTACTACGGTGGGTTGCTCGATTCGGTGATATCGAGGATCTCCGAAATCGTCTATGCCGTACCGCTGATGCTCGCCGCCATCGTGCTCATGCAGCTGTCGACCACGCGCACGGTCGGGCTGGTGATCGTCACCCTCGCCGGTTTCACCTGGCCGCAGGCGGCCCGGATCGCCCGTGGCGCGGTGATCGCCGCGAAGAACAGCGAATACGCGCTCGCGGCCCGGGCGCTCGGCGTCTCCCGGCTCGGCATCCTGGCCCGGCATGTGCTGCCGAACTCGCTGGGCCCGGTGATCGTGGTGACAGCGATCTGGCTCGGGGTTTTCATCGTCACCGAGGCCACACTGTCGTTCCTGGGTGTCGGCCTGCCGCCCACCGAGGTGTCCTGGGGCGCCGATATCGCCACCGGTCAGCAGCAGTTGCGCGGCGGTTCGCTGATCCTGTTCTATCCGTCCACCGCGCTGGCGCTGACGGTGCTCGGTTTCATCATGCTCGGTGACGCACTCGGCGACTCCCTGGATCCGAAAGGGCGGGCGGCGAGGTGATCACCACGGACCGGGGAGCGGATATGACCGACGTGCAGAAGGAGCGGCCACTGCTGCGGATCCGGGAGCTGCGGATCGCGTTCGGGGAGGGCGACGACAGGGTGGACGCGGTCCGCGGTGCCGACCTCACGGTGTACCCCGGGGAGACGGTGGCGATCGTCGGCGAGAGCGGGTCGGGGAAATCGACCACCGCGCACGCGATCATCGGCCTGCTCCCGCGCGCCGGTCGGATCGTCGGGGGCAGTATCGAATTCGACGGGACGGAACTGACCGGCGCGGCCGAATCGCGCCTGGTGGAACTGCGGGGCAAGCGAATCGGTTTCGTTCCGCAGGACCCGATGTCGAACCTCGACCCGGTGCACAAGATCGGATTCCAGATCCGGGAAACCCTCGCGGCCAACGGTATCGCCCGTGGCCGCGCTGCCCGGGACCGGGCGGTGGAACTGCTGCGCTCCGCGGGGATACCCGATCCGGAGCAACGGGCCGACCAGTACCCGCACGAATTGTCCGGTGGCCTACGGCAGCGTGCGTTGATCGCGATGGCGTTGTCGGGGCGTCCCGGGTTACTGATCGCCGACGAACCGACCTCCGCTCTCGATGTCACCGTGCAGCGCCGGATCCTCGACCATATCGAGAGCCTCACCGCCGAATTCGGCACGGCGATGCTGCTCATCACCCATGATCTCGGCCTGGCCGCCGAACGCGCCGAACATCTGGTGGTGATGTATCGCGGCCGGGTGGTGGAATCGGGGCCTGCGCTGGAACTGTTGCGCGATCCGCGGCACGAGTACACCCGCAAACTGGTCGAATCGGCGCCCTCGCTGGCGGCCGCCCGGCGCCCGGAACGCGTTCGTGAACTCGCCACCCGGGATGCCGTGCTGGTGGCCGACCGGCTCACCAAGAAATATCGGACCCGCGGTTCGGTGCCGTGGCGATCCGGGGAAGCCGTTGCCGTCGAGGATGTGTCGTTCACGCTGCACCGCGGGCGCACCACCGCGCTGGTCGGGGAGTCCGGGTCCGGCAAGTCCACGGTCGCGCAGCTGGTGCTCGGTCTGCTGGAACCCAGCTCCGGGTCGGTCGTGTTCGACGGCGGGGATATCGGTCGCCTGAAGGGGCGCGAGCAGATACGGTTCCGACGCCGGGTGCAGCCGATCTTCCAGAACCCGTACGCCTCGCTGGACCCCCTGTACTCGATCCATCGTTGTATCGATGAACCGCTGCGCACCCATGGGATCGGCACCCGCAACGAGCGGGAGAGCCGGGTCCGCGAACTGCTGGAACACGTCGCGCTACCCAGCAGCGTGCTTTCCCGCTATCCCGACGAACTCTCCGGCGGCCAGCGGCAGCGCGTCGCCATCGCACGCGCCCTGGCTCTGGAACCCGAACTGCTGGTCTGCGACGAAGCGGTTTCGGCGCTCGACGTCCTGGTCCAGCAGAACATCCTCGATCTGCTCACCCGGCTCCAGGACGAACTGGACCTTACCTATCTGTTCATCACCCATGATCTGGCGGTGGTCCGTCAGCTCGCCGACGAGGTCCTGGTGATGCATCGGGGCCGGATCGTCGAAGCGGCACCGGTAGGGAAGATCTTCGATTCGCCGCGCGAGGAATACACCCGCCGCCTGCTCGAGGCCATCCCCGGCCGCGACCTGCTCACCGGCTGAACCGGCCGCAACCGTCGTCGGCGGCGGGGGTCGGGTCCTGCCTGCGGGGCTGGCGCTCGCGCCGGGATCCGGCGGCGGTAGCGTGCTGATCCGTGACCGATCCGCTCGCGCCGCTCATCGAACTGCCCGGGGTCCGGGCCGCCGCCGACAAGGCCCGCGACGCACTGGCCGAGGTCCACCGGCACCGGGCGAACCGTCGCGGCTGGGCAACCACCGCCGCCGAGGCCTCGGTGCGTGCCGCCCGGTCGTCGGCGGCGCTGGAGGGCGGTAGTACGGAGTTGCCGGCCGACGGCGCGATCACCGACCCGATCCTGGCCGGTGCGCTGCGGGTGGGCCAGGCGCTCGACGGCGACGCGCTGCGCAACCTGGTCGGCATCTGGGAACGCGCACCGCTGCAGGCACTGGCCCGGCTACATCTGCTGGCGGCCGCCGACCTGGTCGCCGAGGAGAACGAATTGGGTCGTCCCCGCGCCGACGCCGGCGTCGCGGACCGCCTGGACATGCTGGCGCAGACGCTGCTCACCACCTCCGCTCCCGCCCCGGTCACCGCGGCTGTGGTGCACGGTGAGCTGCTCACCCTGAAACCGTTCGGTTCGGCCGACGGACTGGTCGCGCGGGCCGCCTTTCGGCTGGTGACGGTGGCCAGCGGGCTCGATGTCCGGTCGCTCGGCGTGCCTGAAGTCTTCTGGCTGCGCCGACGACAGGCCTACCTCGACGCGGCGGCGGGGTTCGGGTCCGGGACCGCCGACGGTATCGGCGGGTGGGTGCTGTTCTGTTGTGGTGCGCTCGAGGACGGCGCGCGGGAAGCGACATCGATAGCGGACGCTGCCGGCTGAATCAGCGAGCGCCGGCGGGCGATTTCCCCCGGAACGTCAAAGCGGGCGGCGTGGTCGTGAGACCTCACCGCCCGCGAGCACGGACTACCTGGTTACCATGCGTGCTGGTTTGGGTTGTGTTCTCCGGCCTCGGCGTTCCTCCGGGCTCCGCAGCAGCTCATCCCCGCGGCTATGCGAGGCCATCGCCGGCAACGGACCGGATTTCGCAGGCCCACAACGCTTCTGCCCTTGTCGCGGCGAGCTCCGCGTGGGTACCGGGTGTCCGTACTGGGAAGGGTGGGTTGGGAGACTGAGCCTTCTCTTCCGGCTCCGCCTTGGCCTTCCTTCCTTCCGTGCCTCCATCTTTACACTGTGACCGCACTCACATCAAGGGCTGGCGCAACTTCGTGGAACAAATGGAAAACGGGCACATCGGTCGGAGTCATATGCTATAAGTCCAGTTCGGAATGGTATTCATCGTCGTCGCAGCAGTCGGTAGGTCACTGCTCCCGCAACGAACGCACCGACCGCGACGGCGAGTCCGGTGGCCATGGTTTTCGACGGTGCCTGAAAGCGTGACCACAGTGAGACCGGGTTGGAGAAAGCGAGCACGGGCCAGCCCTGGCTCGTTGCCTCGCGGCGTAGACCGCGGTCGGGATTGACCGCGGTGGGGTGGCCGACCGCGGTGAGCATCGGCAGATCGGTGATCGAATCGGAATACGCGTAGCAGCGCGCGAGATCGTAACCCTCTGCCGCGGCGAGCTTCTCGATCGCGGTGACTTTCCCTTCGCCGTAGCAGTAGAAGTCGACCGCCCCGGTGTACTTGCCGTCCACGACCTCCATCCGGGTCGCGGCCGTATGGGTGGCGCCCAGCGCTTCGGCGATCGGGGCCACCACCTCCTCGCCCGAGGCGGAGACGATCACCACATCGTGTCCGCGAATACGATGGTCGGCGATGAGGTCGACGGCCTCCGCGTAGATCAGTGGATCCACCAGCTCGTGCAGGGTGTCCGCCACGATCGACCGGATCTGGGCGACATCCCAGCCGGCGACCATATCGGTGAGGTGCGCCCGCATCCGCTCCATCTGATCGTGGTCGGCCCCGGCGAGCAGGAACATGAAGTGCGCGTAACTGCCCTCCAGGACGGCACGCCGGTTGATCAGCCCCTGATCGAAGAAAGGTTTGCTGAACACGTAGGTGCTCGATCTGGCTATCACCGTCTTGTCCAGATCGAAGAAGGCGGCGACGCGGCCGTTCTCGTGGTGCCGATCGCCGGGAGGCGGTGTCGTTTTACCGGAGCCCGTCACCGTTCCAGGATAGGCATCAGCGCGACGCGTGTCGTGCCCGCTACGCGCCCGCATACATGCTGACCAGTGGTTTTCCCATCAGAAGGGGAGTGAGGGTGACCTGTGGAACTTCTTTGCCGCCGGGCTTGCGTTCCGGCCCGTTCTTGGGTGTAGTATTGCTGGCACCTGGACATGTTCCAGGCGTGTTCAGCCCGACCCCCCGGGGCTGAACCCCGACGGCCCCAGCCTCCTCCCCCCCCGGCTGGGGCCGTCCTCTATCCAGGGGACGGTCGCCGGCTTCGAAAAGTTCTCCACAGCCCGCGAGTTGTCCACAATCGCCGCAGTCACCGGTTCCGGCAGGTCCGGACGGGCGACGCTGGGTCCATGGATCACGACGCGACACCCACCACCGGGGAGCCACCCGCGGTGCTGGTGCTCATTCGGGACGAGCGGTTACGCGAGGAAGTTCGCCGGGTCGCCGCCGCGGCCGGCCGGCGAATCGATGAAGCCGAGGCGCCGGCCGGCAGGCACCCCTGGTCGGCGGCACCACTCGTGGTGCTCGACACCGAGGCCGCCGTGGTGTCCGCGAGCACGGCGCCCCCGCGGCGCAGCGGCGTGGTGACCGTCACCGACGGTGAACCCGGATTGGCCGATTGGCAGGCGGCCGCGGTGATCGGAGCCGAACGGGTGATCGCGCTCCCGGCAGCCGCGGTCGACCTCATCGAGAAATTCGCCGAATACGGGGAGCAGCGCACCGACGGCGGAGTAGTGATCGCCCTGGCCGGTGCGGGCGGCGGTGCCGGGGCGTCCGTTCTCGCCGCCGCGACCGCGCTGCGCTCGGCCACCGCCGGGTTCCGGCCGCATACGGTGCTGGTCGACGGCGCCCCCCGTGGCGGCGGCCTCGATCTGCTGCTCGGTATCGAGGGCGCACCCGGCCTACGCTGGCCGGATCTGGTCGTGGACGACGGCCGGGTCGCCGCCGCGGAACTGCGCAATGCGCTCCCCGCCGCGGGCGGCGGCCTGTCGGTGCTGTCCAGCGGCCGGGGCAGGGGCCGGACCGGCCCCATCGGTGCGGCCGCCGTACACGCGGTAGTCGAAGCCGCGCGCGGCGCGGGCGATCTCGTGGTCTGTGATATCTCCAGCGAGCGCGGACCGCATACGGACCGGATACTCGACGCCGCCGATCTCGTGGTGCTCGTCGTACCCGCGCAGCTGCGCGCGGTGGCGGCAGCCGGTGCCGTGGCGGAATGGATCGCGCAGCGCAACCCCAACCGTGGCCTGGTGGTGCGCGGTCCGGCGCCCGGAAATCTGCGCGGCCACGATATCGCCGCCGTGCTGGAACTGCCGCTGCTGGCGGCGGTCCGGGCACAACCAGGCTTGGCCGCGCGGCTCGAACGCCGGGGTCTGCGGCTACGGCGCGGGCCCCTGCGGGACGCCTGCGACGCGGTACTGGCGGTGCTGAGCCCACCCGACCCGCGGCGGGCCGGATGAGCCCGGGCACCGGACACTCCGGGGTGGTGACGACCGAACTGCTGGAGCGGGTCCGGGAACGGCTGGCCGGAGACCGCGCGGAGCCCGAACCCGCACGGGTCGCGGCGGCCATCCGTGCCGAAGCCGGGGGAATGCTGGGGGATACCGATCTGCTGCGGGCCCTGCGGTTGCTGCAGACCGAACTCACCGGAGCCGGCGTCCTCGAACCGCTGCTGCACGATCCCGCGGTCGCCGATGTTCTGGTCACCGCCCCGGACGCGGTGTGGATCGACCGGGGCCGCGGGGTCGAACGAACCCCGACGACCTTTCCGGACGAGGCCGCCGTCCGGCGGCTGGCGCAGCGCCTGGCCCTCTCGGCGGGCCGCCGCCTCGACGATGCCCAGCCCTGGGTGGACGGGCAATTGTCCGGCCGGGAGCTGGTACTGGGCCACAGCTTCGGCGTCCGGCTGCACGCCGTGCTCGCCCCCATCGCTCGCGGTGGCACCTGCCTGTCGCTCCGGATACTCCGTCCGGCGACCCAGGGGCTGGATGCGCTCGCCCGATCCGGCGCGGTGCCATCCGACGCGAAAGCCCTACTGCAACAGATTGTTCGCGCTCGATTGGCCTTCCTCGTGGTCGGGGGCACCGGCGCGGGGAAGACCACCTTGCTCTCCGCGCTACTCGCCGAGGTCGCCCCGGTTGAGCGCATCATCTGTGTCGAGGACGCGGCCGAACTCGCACCTCCGCATCCACATGTGGTCCGGCTGGTGGCACGGCCGCCCAATATCGAAGGGGCGGGGGAGATCACATTGCGTGATCTGGTCCGGCAGGCGCTGCGTATGCGTCCCGATCGCATAGTGGTCGGCGAAGTGCGCGGTGCGGAGGTCGTCGACCTGCTCACCGCGTTGAACACCGGGCACGACGGCGGCGCGGGAACGATCCACGCCAACTCGATCCGGGAGGTGACCGCACGGCTCGAGGCATTGGCCGGGCTGGGCGGAATGGACCGGCCGACGCTACACAGTCAAGTGGCCGCTGCCGTGCACGTGGTACTGCACGTCCGGCGGCGCGCCGACGGGTTCCGGTATCTCGCGGAAATCGGGGTGGTGCAGCGGGACAACGCCGGCTGGGTGGAGATCCGCCCGGCCTGGCGCGCGACCGGCCCGGCGCCCGCCGCCGAGTTGCTCCAGGCCGTGCTGGCGGAACGGGCCGGGTGATGACCCCGATGGTGACAGCAGTCGGCCCTGTCGCGACGGCCCTGGGATGCACGGCTCTGGCCCTGGTGCTCACACCGGGGCCTGCGGGCAGGCGGCGATTCGGCAGGGTGTTCGAAGTCCGGACGGCACAGTTTCTTCCGACGCGGTGGGTGATACGCGGGGCGGGCGGTATCGGGTGTGCGTTGGCGTTGGCGCTGGGGAGCGGCGGCACGATGGCCGCGCTGCTCGTCGCGGGCACTGTGGCGGTGCGGCTGCGCCGTTCCCGCCGGGCTCGTCTGCACCGCGTCGAATGCGGACACCTCCTCGACTGTCTCGAGGCGGTGGTCTCCGAACTCCGGGTGGGCGCGCACCCGAGTGCCGCGGCCGCGGTCGCCGCCCGGGAGAGCGGCGGTATCGCGGCGGCGGCCTTCGCGGTCGGTTCGGCGCGCAGCAGGCTGGGCGGGTCCGGTGCGGAGGGATTGCTCCGTCCCGACTCGGTGATCGCCGCCGAACTGGGCCGAGTGGCCGATGCCTGGCAGGTCGCCGAGCTGCACGGGCTGGCGCTGGCCGAACTCCTGGCGGCGGCCCGCGCCGACCTCGCCGCCCGAATCAAATTCCGGTCCCGGACCGACGCTTCGCTGGCCGGTGCTCGCGCTACCGCGGCGATTCTGGCAGTACTGCCGATGCTGGGAGTGGGTCTGGGGCAGTTGATGGGTGCCCATCCACTCCAGGTGCTGTTCGTCTCCCCGGCGGGTCGCTTTCTGCTGCCGCTCGGCGCCGGCCTGGCCTGTGTCGGGTTGCTGTGGGCAGACGAGATAACCCGCCGGGTGGCTCCGCGATGACCCCGCATATACCGCGCGACAACCCTGCATATACCCGCCGACGCCGGCCGCCGTGCCGCCGCGGAACGGGGACACCCGGCACGCGTAGCGACGCCCCGGACAGACCCGCCGACCCTGTTACGGCAGCCGCCGCCTGCACCGGATCGGTGCCCATCGGTTCGGTTACCTCGAACAATGCCGAAAGGACACGCGATGGCGATCCACGGCTGGCCGTTCCTCCTGCTCTCGGCAGCAATACTGCTGGTACCGGCCCCGGCGCCGGCGGTCGCCCGATTGAGCCAGGCCACGGCTCACCGGCGGGTGCGGTCCCGGAAACCCACCGCGGTCGCCGACCCGGTCGCGCTCGCGACGCTGTTCGATCTACTGGCCGCCTGCCTGCGGGCCGGTTTGCCGACCGCCGCCGCGCTGCGTGCGGTCGCGCCGGCCGCACCCGATTCGCTATCGGATCGGCTGCAGCGGGCAGCCGATCTGCTCGCCCTCGGTGCCGATCCGGCTGTGGCGTGGGCTCCCACCGAAGCCGGCGGCCCCTACGCTCCCGAATTCGACGCGCTCGCCCGGCTGGCGCGGCGCTCGGCCCGCTCGGGCTCGTCGCTGGCCGCGGCTATCGGCGATCTGGCCGAGGAGCGTCGCACCCAGGTGGAGGAAGCGGCGACCGCGCGGGCCGAACGGGCCGGCGTCCTGATCGGCGGCCCCTTGGGGCTGTGCTTCCTACCGGCGTTCATCTGCCTCGGCATAGTGCCGGTGATCATCGGCCTGGCGGGTGGGGTGCTCGGCGAGGGCCTGCTGTGACTCCGCGGCCGGCGGCGGATACCGAGATGTGCTCGTACGGAACGGCTGTGCGAGCCCAAAAGAGAGGGGGTCGGGGTGCCGATGAGCCGAACGACGACGTGGAATGCATCGAAGCTGATGCGGGGAGCACGGCGAAGCGCGAACACTCGGCTGCTGCGCGTGGTGGCGGGGGAGGAGGGGATGAGCACGGTCGAGTACGCGATCGGAACCATAGCCGCGGCTGCTTTCGGCGCGGTGTTGTACACCGTGGTGACCGGCGAGAGCATTCCCGACGCGCTGACCGGGATCATCGAGAAGGCGCTGAACACCGGCGTTTGAGGTCGCCGGTCGGGTCGTCGGGCGCCGGCGCCGCGGACGGCGAGGATGCTGTCGGTGTGTTCCGGCGCCCGGTCGGCGGTGAGACCGGGTCGGTGACCGTCGAAGCGGCGATCGCCCTCGCCGCCCTCGCCGCTACTGCCGCGCTGTGTGTGGGCGCGGTGCTCGCCGCGGTGACCCAGGTGCGGTGTGTGGACGCCGCGCGTGAGGCGGCCCGGCTGGCGGCCCGTGGTGATCGCGGCGCCGCGGAGGTCGCCGCTCGCCGGGTGGCACCGGCGGGGGCGGATATCTCGGTGCGCTACGAGGGCGGTCGGGTGATCGCCGTCGTAGCTTCCGATACTCCACTGTTACCCGTGCTCCGGCTGGAAGCCGAGGCCGTGGCGGCAGCCGAGCCGGATACGGACGCATGAGTCACCGAAGCCGAACGCCGCCGGGAGGTCCGCGGTACCCGCGTCCGGTCGCGGTGGCTCGGTCTCTCGGACCGATCCGGGAACGGGCACGGCATCCGAGGAGAGATGAGGGGGCGGCGACGGTCACGGCATGTCTGGCGCTGGCGGGTCTGATCGTGGTGACCGTGCTCGTCGTCCAGTTGGGTGGGGTGGTCGTGGCGCGGCACCGGGCCCAGGCCGCGGCGGACCTCGCCGCCTTGGCGGCCGCGGGTGAACTATGGCACGGCGCGGAGGCCGGATGTGCGGCGGCCGAATCACTCGGACGACGCATGGTTGCTCATGTCGCGCGCTGCGAGATAGACGGCTGGGATGCCGTGATCACGATCGAAGGAAAAGTACCGTTGGGTCCGTTCGGGACACGGAGTATACGAGCGGTCGCGCGAGCCGGGCCGGTCGGAGAAGCAAGGTGATCTGCCTATAGGGAATTTTGTTAACGACGAATACTGTATTCGCTTAGCGGCGGCAATTAATGGCCTTGTTGGCCGCATTCGTCATATGTTTTGGAATTGATAAGAAAAGAGACTCTGTAGCTACCGACCGGTCCTTTAGCAACAATTCAGTTAATATGATGCTTATCCTCTTAATTCTGTGGTCCGGTAGGCGTACGGTCGCCGCTCCGGCTCACCCGGCAACGCTGTGACCATCGGGTTGCTCCATAGCAGGGGCGCATCGATGCGTCGGGCCCGTCAGCTCGGCGAGAACCGCGGTCAATAGTCGGATCGCCGCGGTCTTGTCGAGGGGATCGTTGCCGTTCCCGCACTTGGGTGACTGCACACAGGATGGACACCCGCTCCGGCACGAGCACGCCTGGACCGCCGCAAGGGTCGCACCGAGCCAGCGCCGCAGCATCGTGTAGCCGCGCTCGGCGAAGCCCGCCCCGCCGGGCTGCCCGTCGTACACGAAAACCGTGGGCAGGCCGGTATCGGCGTGTTGAGCTGTGGAAACCCCGCCGATATCCCATCGGTCGCAGGTCGCCACCAGCGGCAACAGGCCTATCGCCGCGTGTTCGGCAGCATGCAGGGCGCCGGGCAGCGCGGCGGCGTCGATCCCGGCTCGGTCCAGCAGGTCCGGCGTCACGGTGTAGAGCACGGCGGTGGTGGGGAGGGTCTGCTCCGGCAGGTCGAGTTCGACCAGGTCGAGGACCTCTCCGGTGACCAGCGTGCGCAGATAGCCCACCACCTGGCTGCGCACCGTCACGTCCGCGAAAGCCGCGGTGACCTCGCCGAAGGCTGCGCTCTCGCGCACGGTGTCCAGCGTGAGGGAGGTGACTCGGCGGGCGCTGGTGGTCCAGCCGGGGGTATCGGCGCGGACGAGTGCGACACCGCCCTCGAGGTCCAGTTCCTCGACCAGATAACTTTCGCCCTGGTGCAGGTGGACGGCGCCTTCGTGCAGGGTGGCCGGGGCCCTTCCGGCATCCGCCGTGCCGAGTAGCCGTCCCGTCTCGGTGACCACGATCGCGACCTGGGTCCCGATACCGCCGCGGACGTCGACCTCGTCGTGTGGCGGTTCGGCGCCCGTATAGAACCAATGGCTGCCGCCCTCGGCTTCGCGTCGCCGGACGAGCCCCTGACCTGCTAGTTCCGTGAGCACTCCAGGGGCGTCGAACGCTCGGGCCTCCGCGTCGGTGATGGGCAGTTCCATGGCCGCGCAGAGCAGTTGCGGACCGAGTACATACGGGTTCGCGGGATCGATGATCCCGGCTTCCACCGGGCGGTCGAGCAAGGCTTCGGGATGGTGCACGAGGTAGGTGTCCAGTGGGTCGTCACGCGCCACCAGTACGGCCAGTGCTCCCTGTGTCCGGCGCCCGGCCCGGCCGATCTGCTGACGGAACGAGGCGACCGTACCGGGAAATCCGGCCAGGACGACGGCGTCCAGGCCGGCGATGTCCACCCCGAGTTCCAGGGCGTTCGTGGTCGCCGCGGCCAGCAGGGACCCGTTCGATAGTCCCCCTTCCAGGGCCCGCCGGTCCTCGGGTAGGTATCCACCGCGGTAGGCGGCGACGCGTTCTGCCAGTTCGGGGTCGATTTCGGTGAGGCGCTGCCGGGTGTGGACGGCGATCAGCTCGGCCGCCCGGCGCGACCGGGCGAAGGTCAGTGTCCGGGCTCCTTCCAGGACCAGGTCGGCGGTGATCCGGGCTGCCTCCGTGGTGGCGCCGAGCCGGACGGGCGCACCGTTCTCACCGGTCACCGCGGTGAGCAACGGCGGCTCCCAGAACGCGATGGTGCGCGGACCGCGGGGCGATTCGTCCTCGGTCACCGCCACGCAGTCGGCGCCGACCAGCCGGGACGCTGCCGCGGCCGGATCGGCGGCCGTCGCGGAGCAGAGGACGAATACCGGATCGGCGCCGTAGTGCGCCGCCAGCCGGCGCAGGCGACGTAGGACCAGCGCCACATGGGAACCGAACAGCCCCCGGTAGGTGTGGCACTCGTCGACCACCACGTAGCGCAGGCGGCGAAAGAAGCGTGACCAGCTGCGATGCGAGCGCAGCAGGCTCAGGTGCAGCATATCCGGGTTGGTGAACAGCCAGCGGGCCTCCGCGCGTACCCACTGCCGGATCTCGGTGGGGGTGTCGCCGTCGTAGGCGGCGACGGGGATCCGACGCAGGGGTTCGTGCCGGGTGAGTTCGCCGACCATCCGGAGCTGATCGGCGCCCAATGCCTTGGTCGGGGCGAGATACAGCGCGGTGGCCCGCTGGTCCTCGTGCAGTGCGGTGAGAACGGGGAGCTGGTAGCCGAGCGATTTTCCGGACGCCGTCCCGGTCGCCACCACCACATGCTGTCCGCGGGCGGCATGGTCGGCGGTGGCCGCCTGATGCCCCCACGGCGCCTCGATACCTTCCGCACGCAGCGCGTTCACCACCTCCGGCGCCGACCAGACGGGCCAATCGGCCGGTGCGGCGGCCCGGCCCGGTATCTCGGCGATATGGGTCAGACGCGAATCAGTGGCCGGAACGCCGTCGAGGACACGATTCAGCAACGATCGCCCATAGGACAGATCGGGCTGGATCTCTCGAGTCATGTCTGGGCGCCTTCCGGGTCTTCGAACAATGTGAAATATCGCCGTCCGCCTCGCGTCACCTGCAAGTTCGATACCCAATAGCGATCTGGGTCACAGCCGAGTACGCGGTCCGGACGCTGGTTATCGGAAGGCAAACATACCGGAGGTTCAGATTCGAGCGGACTAACCCTTACCCCCGCATTCGCGAGATCATTTTTTTTGCAAATTGTCGGTAACTCCGCTGTTGAATTTCCCAAAGACATGGTTCACTGGTTCTCGGTCGCAAGCTTCTGTGTTCGAGGGACGGATGCAAAGTCCTAACCCTGGCAGGATCGATGTTGTGAACGGCATACGTTGGCCCCCATGGGGGTCCAGAGTAGCGTCGATCGCAACAGGCCCGGTGGACGAAACCCAGTTGTCCGCCGTTCCGAGTAAGAAAAGAGAAGGAACAGAATGGCACAGGGAACTGTGAAGTGGTTCAACGCGGAGAAGGGCTTCGGCTTCATCGCGCCCGAAGACGGCTCTGCGGACGTCTTCGTCCACTATTCCGAGATCCAGGGTTCGGGTTTCCGCACCCTCGAAGAAAATCAGAAGGTCGAGTTCGAGGTCGGCCAGGGCACCAAGGGCCCGCAGGCCACCGGAGTTCGCGCGCTCAGCTGAGCGAGTCCCCTCCCAGTACGTCCCTCGCCTCCCGTAACGGGAGCGAGGGACGAACTATATGTGGGGTATGCGTACCCCCGCATTCGCTCCGGCCATGCGCACTTCGCATGCTCGGACATTCGCCTCGGCACGATGCCCTGTGTGTACCCGGGCTTCTGTTCCGGGCGTGAGTTCTTCGC
Organism: Nocardia grenadensis; assembly: GCF_050942415.1. NCBI lineage: Bacteria > Bacillati > Actinomycetota > Actinomycetes > Mycobacteriales > Nocardiaceae > Nocardia > Nocardia grenadensis. Next base: position 319,071 of record NZ_CP192054.1, read on the forward strand.
GTACCTCCTCGTCCGCTTCGGCCACGCACTTCTTGCGTACCCCGGCGCCCGCCCTTGTCATGACCTATTCGCGCATCCGGGCCATCGCTCCGGCCGAGCGCCCTGGTCGTGCTCGGGCATCGGCTTCGGTCATATGCCCGAAGCCCGGTCGAATATCCGTGCCGGCCGCCCCCTCGCGTCCGGCTCCGGCGTACCTGTCTGCCGCACCGACCGGGCTCGGCCGGGTATCCGCTCCGGCGGTGTGCGTTCGGCACAGTCGGGCATCGGCTCCGGCCCTGTGGTCGCGGCGCACCGGAGCGTCCGCTCGACCCGTGCTTTCGCGGGCTTCGGCTGCCGTCGTGCGCCCGACCGGCCCTCGGTCGGATGTGTCGTTCGTCGGTCCGGGCGGTTTCCGGCCGCACTCTTCGCCCGTGCGTCTATCGCATAGCGGAGCGTCCGCCATACGCGTTCGGCATTTCGGCGCCGCCGGGCCGTGGAGACGTTCGCGCGACGGTGTGTCCGCCGGGCCCGTGTCCTCCGCGCGCAGCGGTCCGGATACGGTGTGTTCATCGCGGAGTTCCGTATCCATTGCGGACGCGAGCTTTCCGGAATCGTCCCCCGCCGAACGCTCGGCGGGTAGTGTGGCGCCGACCGGGGCCGGAGGGTGGCGGGCCGCCCTGAGCCGAGGCACGCCGATCGCCCGTCGCTCGTACCCGTCGAACGTGCTCCGCGCCACGCGCGGACCGGAGGCGGATCGGCCTCCGCGCACGCCGGTCAACTCGATACTGCGTGGATTCGTGATGCACCGTGCGTGCCGGCTGTCGGCGCGGCCCTGCATACTGAACGGCATCGACGCGCCATCGCCCGATGGTCGCAACCGTTCGACCACGCGCGGCGTCAAGGTATAAACGTGACTGGTGGTGATGTAAGGCGTCACCGTCTGCTCAATCAACCGCGTCCTGCCGTACCGAGCAGTGTTCAGCGGGTCGAGAAGGAAAGGGATTCGCCGGTGGCAACACGAGACCGAAACGCAGCCGAGGCGGGTCGTCCCGTGCGTCGTCTCGTCATCGTCGAATCCCCGACGAAGGCCCGTAAAATCGCGCCCTACCTGGGGCGGGACTATACGGTCGAGGCATCGGTCGGCCATATCCGGGATCTGCCGCGCGGTGCGGCCGATGTCCCGGCCAAGTACAAGGGCCAGGACTGGGCGCGGCTCGGGGTGGACGTCAACAACGACTTCGAACCCATCTATGTCGTCAGCCCGGAGAAGAAGGGCAAGGTCACCGAACTCAAGGGTCTGCTGGCCGACGCCGACGAACTGTATCTGGCCACCGACCCCGACCGTGAGGGCGAGGCCATCGCCTGGCATCTGCTGGAGACGCTGAAGCCGAAGGTGCCGGTCCGGCGGATGGTCTTCCACGAGATCACCGAGCCGGCGATCCGCGCGGCCGCCGCTGACACCCGCGACCTGGACAACGACCTGGTCGACGCGCAGGAAACCCGGCGCATCCTGGACCGCCTGTACGGCTACGAGGTCAGTCCGGTGCTGTGGAAGAAGGTCATGCCGAGGTTGTCGGCGGGTCGGGTGCAGTCCGTGGCCACCCGGGTGATCGTGCAGCGTGAGCGGGAACGGATGGCGTTCCGGTCGGCGGAGTACTGGGATATCGCCGCGAGGCTGGATGCCGGCGGCGAAGCCGACTCCGCCAATCCGCGGGTCTTCTCCGCCCGCCTCGTCGATGTGGACGGCTCGCGGGTCGCCACCGGCCGTGATTTCGGGTCCGACGGCCGGCTCAAGGCCGATTCGCGGGCGCTGGTGCTGGACGAGGCCTGGGCCCGCCGCCTGGCCGAGGCCCTGCACGGCGCCGATCTGGTGGTGACCTCCGCCGAGTCCAAGCCCTACACCCGCAAACCGTATGCGCCGTTCATGACCTCCACGCTGCAGCAGGAGGCGGGCCGCAAGCTGCGGTTCACCTCGGAACGCACCATGCGCACCGCGCAGCGGCTGTACGAGAACGGCTACATCACCTATATGCGTACCGACTCGACCACGCTGTCGGATTCGGCGATCAATGCCGCGCGCACCCAGGCCACCCAGCTCTACGGTGCCGAATTCGTGCACCCCACCGCCCGGCAGTACACCCGGAAGGTGAAGAACGCGCAGGAGGCGCACGAGGCCATCCGTCCCGCGGGCGACACCTTCGCCACCCCGGGCCAGTTGCACGCCCGGCTGGACAACGACGAGTTCCGGCTCTACGAGCTGATCTGGCAGCGCACCGTCGCCTCGCAGATGGCCGACGCCCGGGGCACCACCCTCACCCTGCGGATCACCGGCACCGCCGGCACCGGCGAGGCATGCGTGTTCTCCGCCTCGGGCCGCACCATCACCTTCCCGGGCTTCCTGAAGGCCTATGTGGAAAGTGTCGACGAAGAGGCCGGTGGCCAGTCCGACGACGCCGAAACCCGGTTGCCGCAGCTCGCCGAGGGCGAGGGCGTCACCGCCGTGGAATTGAACCCCGACGGCCACAGCACCAACCCGCCCGCCCGCTACACCGAGGCCTCGCTGATCAAATCGCTGGAGGAACTCGGGATCGGGCGGCCGTCCACCTATTCGTCGATCATCAAGACCATCCTGGACCGCGGCTACGTCTACAAACGCGGTAGTGCGCTGGTGCCGTCCTGGGTGGCCTTCTCGGTGACCGGGCTGCTCGAGCAGTACTTCGGCCGCCTGGTCGATTTCGATTTCACCGCCGCCATGGAAGACGACCTGGACGCCATAGCCGGCGGCCGGGCGCAGCGCGGAAACTGGTTGTCCAGCTTCTACTTCGGCGGTGACGACGGTGCCGAGGGTTCGGTCGCGCGGTCCGGCGGTCTGAAGCGGATGGTCGGGGAGCGGCTCGACGATATCGATGCCCGCCTGATCAACTCCATCAAACTCTTCAGCGACGACGCCGGTCGCGATGTGGTGGTGCGAGTGGGCCGGTACGGGCCGTATCTGGAGCGTATGGTTGCCGATCCCGACAAACCGGATGCCGAACCGACTTCCCAGCGCGCCAATCTCCCCGATGATCTGCCGCCCGACGAGCTCACCCCGGAGGTGGCGGAGAAGCTCTTCTCCACTCCGCAGGAGGGCCGCACCCTGGGCAACGACCCGGACAACGGTCACGAAATCGTGGTGAAGGAAGGACGTTTCGGCCCCTACGTCACCGAGATCCTGCCGGAGACCGACGAGGACCAGGCGGCCAAGAAGACCGCGAAGAAGAACGCGCCGAAACCGCGCACCGGGTCACTGTTCAAATCCATGGACCCGGCCACGGTCACTCTCGAGGACGCGTTGCAACTGCTGTCGCTGCCGCGCGTGGTCGGCAACGACCCGGCCTCCGGCGAAGAGATCACCGCGCAGAACGGCCGGTACGGGCCCTATCTGAAGAAGGGCACCGATTCGCGGTCGCTGGCCACCGAGGACCAGATCTTCACGGTGACCCTCGACGAGGCCCTCAAGCTCTATGCCGAACCCAAACGCAGAGGTAGACAGGCCGCGGCAGCCGCGCCGCTCCGGGAACTCGGCAACGATTCCGCCACCGGGAAGCCGATGGTCATCAAGGACGGGCGCTTCGGGCCCTACGTGACCGACGGTGAGACCAACGCCAGCCTGCGTAAGGGCGACGAAGTGGAATCCATCACCGACGAACGCGCCTCCGAACTGCTGGCCGACCGGCGGGCGCGCGGTCCGGTGAAGAAGGCGGCGAAGAAGGCTCCCGCCAAGAAGGCCCCGGCCAAAAAGGCCGCCGCCAAGAAGACCGCCACCGCGGCGAAGAAGACGACCACCGCGAAAGCGGCCGCGAAGAAGACGGCGGCGAAGAAGGCTCCGGCGAAGAAGGCTCCGGCGAAGCAGTCCGCGGGCCGGTCGGCCGCCGCGAACGACGATTAGGCCCAGGGTTTCTGTCGGACCGTCGCAGTAACGTCGCGCGCGAATATCGTCCAAGACAAGGAGCGCCGATGCCCGGTAGCCGGGAACGCGAAGATCTGGTCCAACTACTCGACGAACAGCGTGAGATGTTCCGGATAACGCTGCGGGGTATCGACGACGAGCAGGCGCGGCAGCGGACCACCGCGAGCGAACTGACCCTCGGCGGGCTGCTGCACCATATCGTCCGCTGTGAGCGGGATTGGACGAAAGTGCTGGTCGAGCGGGACGAGAACGCCGAAACGAAACTCGAGGACTACGAGGGCGAATACCTCATCGCCGACGATGAGACAGTGGCCGGTCTGCTCGCCGAATGGGAGCGCGTCGCCGCGAACACCGCCGAGCTCGTGCGCTCGGTGGACGATCTGGATGCCTCGATTCCCACCCCTACCAATCCGTGGGTACCGGGCCGCGTGTGGTGGTCCGCGCGTTTCCTGATCCTGCACATCCTCCGTGAGATCGCCCACCACAGCGGGCACGCCGATATCCTCCGCGAGCAGTTGGACGGGGCGAACACCACCGCGCAGCGCGCCGGGTGACGCGGCCGGCGAGTTCTGGCGATCGGGAGCAATACGGCGACGAGCCGTGCCCGCTACGCAACATGCGTCTTTCGAGGCTCCGCGTGCGTCGCCACCTGAGCTGATCGGCTCGCCCAATGCTGCTTCGAACAGGTTCGAGCCGGCGTCCGCGGCGAAGGCCGGCTACTCGGTGTTCGCGGGGGTCGGGTCTCGGCCGACGCACTCAGGGGATTCGTCCGGTCCGGCCCCGGGAGAGTCGTGTCCGGTGCCGCGCTATCCGTCCGGCGTGGCGCGCCGAGGAGTATTCGCGAGGGGGCCCGGTTGTGGTCGGTCGGGCGTATTAGGGTGTGAGCGTGGTGGGTGTCTTCGAGCGTCTCGTGGGTCAGAGTTCGGTGACCGCCGATCTGACCGCTGCCGCGGTCGCCGGCCGATCCGGTGTGGCCGAGGGCGCTATGACGCATTCATGGCTGTTCACGGGCCCGCCGGGGGCCGGCCGCGAGGTCGCCGCGCTGTGCTTCGCGGCCGCGCTGCAGTGCACCGATCCCGGACAGCCCGGCTGCGGCCGCTGCCACGCCTGTACCACCACGATGGCCGGAACCCACGGTGACGTCCGCCGGGTGGTGCCCGAAGGGTTGAGTATCTCCACCAAGGAAATGCGTGGCATCGTGCAGATCGCGGCCCGGCGCCCGAGTACCGGCCGCTGGCAGGTGGTGGTGATCGAGGACGCCGACCGGCTCACCGAGGCCGCCGGCAACGTACTGCTCAAAGTGGTGGAAGAGCCACCCGAGCGGACCGTGTTCCTGCTGTGCGCCCCTTCGGTGGATCCAGAGGACATCTCCGTCACCCTGCGCTCCCGCTGCCGGCACATCCACCTGATCACCCCGCCGGCTCCGGCGATAGCCCGGGTCCTGCGCGAACACGACGGCCTCGATCCGGAAACAGCCGACTGGGCGGCCGCCGTGAGCGGCGGTCATATCGGCCGCGCCCGCCGCCTCGCCACCGACGACGAGAGCCGCGCCCGCCGCCGCCGCGCCCTGGACCTAGTGACCGCCGTGGCCCGCGGCACCGCTTACCTCGCCGCCGACGAGCTGGTGAAGGCCGCCGAGGACGAGGCGAAACAACTCAGCGCCGAACGCGACGAACGCGAACGCGAAGAACTCGCCACCGCCCTCGGCGCCGGCGGCACCGGTAAAGGCGCCGCAAGCGCCACCCGCGGTTCGGCCGGCGTCCTCAAGGACCTCGAACGCCGCCAGAAATCCCGCGCCACCCGCACCGGCCGCGACGCCCTCGACCGCGCCCTTCTCGATATCGCCGGCCTCTACCGCGACGCCCTCGCCATCGCCTTCGGCGACCCCGCCGGTATCACCATGACCCACCCCGATATGGCCGACCGCGCCCGCGAGCTGGCCGCGCGAGTCCGCCCCGAGGGCTTGCTCCGCTCCATCGACGCCGTCCTCGCCTGCCGTGAAGCCCTCGACCGGAACGTCAAGCCCCGTTTCGCGGTAGCCGCCATGGCCGCCACCCTGATCGCGCAAACCTCCTGACCAGCCGTTTTCGCGTTCCCAGGTGGGAGACGATAGACTCGCCACGCCGAAAGGCACGCCGCCTTAGCTCAGTCGGTAGAGCGCTTCACTCGTAATGAAAAGGTCAGGAGTTCGATTCTCCTAGGCGGCTCCAGGCCAGAGGCCCTTTCCGGATCATAGGGAAGGGCCTTTCGTCTTCGGTCCATGTCGGCTACCCCAGGGGCTTCGGAGGGTGTTCGGCGGATCGGATCCGGTGATGGTTGTCCACGGAGTTCTCAGCCGAGCTGTTCGGCCAGTCCGACGATGATGTTCTCGGGGCCACGGAGGTAACAGAGCCGGTAGATGTTCTCGTACTGCACCACTTCACCGACGAGTTCGGCGCCGTGGTCACGCAGGCGGGCGATGACGTCGTCGAGGTTGTCCACGGCGAACATCATGCGACGGATACCCAGCGTGTTCGCCGGTGCGTCTTTCGGTTCGGGGGTGATCGCCTTCGGTCTATGAAATTTGGCCAGCTCGATTCGGCCGGGACCGTCCGGGATCCGCAGCATGGCGACATCCTGCCGGACATCGTCGAGTCCGATGACGCGTTCAGCCCCACGCCACTCGAGTGGGCCTTTGCCTTCCAGTTCCATGCCGAGTTCGACGAAGAACGCGATGACAGCGTCCAGATCCTCAACGACTATCAGCACGTTGTCCATACGCTGAATCGCCATGCCAGGCCTCCTTTGTGTTGTGCGGCCGAGTGCCCGCGTCTGCCCCGGGGCGGAGCCGACAAGCCATTATCGACATCTCCGCTGTATCGGCTTCGACAATATGGGAGTGCTCTTCGTCGTGGCGGTGTCGACGGTGACCCGCAACGATGGATGCCCAACCCGTAGGCGGCCAACGGAAGTGGATGCTCTGCCTATGTCCTCGATACTGGACGACCGGTGCCATCCGTCCGTTTCGGGCGGGCGGCACCGGTCGTCACTCGTGTTCATGCGGTGCGGTCGAAGCCTGCCTATCGGACTGCCGTGGCGAACGCGTCTCGGTGGACCGGTTCCGTGGCGGTGATGGTGACCAGGCCTCCGGCCACATCCACATCGACTGTAGCGTCGCCGAGTCGCACGGGGCCGATTGTGGCGGCCTCGTGCAGGTGGGTCAGGACCTCCTGATCGTGGCGCTGCCACCACCGCAGTGCCGCGGCGAATCCGGTGGCACCGAGAACCGCGAGGACCAACCAGGTCGTGGTGAACCGGTAGCGGTCGTCAGCTGTCCGGCGATCGGGTAGGTGAGCAGCCACGCCAGGTGCGAGAGCGGGAACTGGGCCGCGAACAGCGCGGGGCGGTCGGCCGGTCGGGACGAGCGGCGCGGGACCTGCCCGGTGGGTGTCAGTTTCGCCGCGGTCCCTACACCGATATCGGCCCATACCGCGATGGCGGCGGCCGCGCGCCGGTCACCGGAGTCGGCCAACGACAGGGCGAGGGCCGATCCGAGTGCGGCGAGCAGGGGTACCGCACCGGTGAGCATGACCGGTCGGGCACCGAGGCGATCGAGGACTCGGGGAAGCGCGAGGGCGACGAACGTACGCGTGGAAGCCCGCTACTAGCGGCACACCCACGCCTACGAACGCCTACGTCATCGACGCCGAACACCCGCGGTGGCCCACGACACCGCCGAGGCTCGTCGAAACCGTGGCAGCCCCGAACACCCACCGAACCGAATGATCGCCAACTGAAATGCCAGGTGGCTCAACGGAGTCGGACACCGGGAGGTATCAGAAAACCGCCTCCGAAGCAGAACTGTATCCGCGGAGGGGCAAGCCGAGGTGCCGTACCGACTGCCCTACAGGGCAGTTGACACGCGCGTATCGGCAGCGTTGGCATGGCTGTGGGTAGTGATATCCGGTTGTCCGCTGCAACGGCGCCGCACTCTCGCGCGCCGACGAGTCCTCGCAACCACTCGGCGCGGAGCATGTTCACACTGCCGACGCCCCCAGTCGCCGGGATCTCGAGCCGCCGCCAGGGCTGGCGGGGCCGGGAGGTCGGCAAACTCCGCGGCAGGGTGGAGGCGCTGGAGGCCCAGGCCGTCGAGGATAAGTAACGCATCGCGGAGCGCTCGCGGCGTCGGTTTTCGTGCGTGCCCGCCGCCATCAGTCAACGAACTCGACAGGCGGTTCCGCAGCGATAACCACAGGTCGGAGTGGTCTGTCGACTAGTGTCGGTGCTCGTGCTCATCGCTATCGCAGTGTTCGCGGCGGTTTCGGCGCTACTCCATGTCTACATCTGGTATTTGGAGTCGTTCGCGTGGACCGGTGCGGCGCGGGGTGTGTTCGGCATCAGTGCCGAGGAAGCTGCAGCGACCCGGGAGCTGGCCTTCAATCAGGGTTTCTACAACCTGTTCTTGGCGATCATCGCGGCGGTGGGGATCGTGGTGGCGGCAACGGGGGATCGGGGTGTCGGGGTGGCGTTGATCTTCGCCGGTATCGGGGCGATGCTGGGTGCCGCGCTGGTGCTGTTGCTCTCGTCGCCGGACAAGCGCGCATCGGCGGTCAAGCAGGGGGCTGCGCCGCTGGTGACCGTTGCGCTCGGGGTGATCTGGGCGCTCACCGGTTGAGCGGACGGTCCCGGCGGGTTACGAGTGCGGCGCGGAGCCGGCCTGCTCCAATAACCGGCTGAGGATTTCCACCCGGTTTTCGCGCAGGCCCGGGCGTAGGCGCTGGCCGCGTTCGAGGGTGGCCAGCCCGTGCAGTGCGCTCCAGCCGGTTTCGGTGAAGGTTTCCACGTCGTGGTCGCCGGCGAAGGGGGCCAGTGCGGCGACCAGTTCGGCGAACGCGTCGCGGAGGACCTGGGTGGCCTCGGGGCCGAACTTCAAATCGGTGGACATGGCGAACATGGCGTCGTAGACGGCGGGATGCTCGATGGCGAATTCGATATAGGCGCGGGCGAGGGCCGCCAGTGCGTCGGACTCCGACTCGGCGGTGGCCCGGGCGCGGTGCAGGGCCGCGGCGAGTTCGGCGATCCCGTCCTCGGCGACGGCCGTGACGATGGCGCGTTTGCCGGCGAAATGGCTGTAGAGGACGGGTTGGCTGTATTCGATCCGGTCGGCCAGCTTGCGGACGGTCACCGCGTCCCAGCCCTCGGTCTCCGCCAGTTCGCGCGCGGTATCGATGATCAGCCGGTGGCGTTCCGCCCGCTCCCGTTCCCGCCTTTTCTGAATGCTCATGCTCGAAATCCTAGCATCGCTAGACAAGAGGACCGAGGTGCGTTACTGTCGCTCTACAACATAGCGACGCTAGATATCGGAGCAACCATGATCACCACTCGGCGTATCGCCACCGCACTGTCGCTGATCGGGGCGGCGTTCATCCTCTACATCGGGATCAGCTACCTGATCACCCCCGAGTCGATCGCCACCGGATTCGGCCTGCCCGCGTGGCCTACCGGTGACGCCGCGGCATTCATGAATCTGAAGGGCGTACGCGACACGGTCAGCGGAATCCTCATCCTCGCGCTGCTGGCGCTCGGGCAGCGCTTCGCGCTGGGGGTCGCCATGCTCGTCATCGCGCTGATCCCGATTGGTGATATGGCCACCGTGCTGGCCTACGACGGCTCCACGGCGACCGCATTCGGAGTCCACGGCCTCACGGCAGTGCTCGTGGGCATCACCGGGCTGCTGCTCATCCGCGAGCCCGCAGCGTCCGCCTCCACTCCGACGTAACCGTCGAAACGTCCACCAGCAGCCGAAATTCGCAACACTCGGGAGCCTGTCATGACCGTGTCCATTCAGATCCTCGCCGCCGTCGCGGTTCTCGCCAATGCTGTCGTCTACGGCACCGACGTCTTGGGAGCGCTGGTCATGCGGTCGGTGCATCGCCGGCTCGACGACGCCGCCATGACCGTCAGTGCGGGCTGGGGGCACTACTACGCGGATTCGCGTATGCCGCCGATCGGTATCACCGGAGTGGTAGCGGCGTTGGGGGCCGCGGTCGTCGCCGCCCTGAGCGGCGCCGCCGGTGCCGCCGTTTCCGCGGGGCTGGCGGTGCTCGCCCTCGTGGTGTGGCTCGTTCTCTACGCGCGCATCGCCAAGCCGATCAACGCGGCGCAGAAGGCCGCCGCTCGATCGGGCGTGATTCCGCCGAATGCCCGTGCGCTGCAGGACCGGTGGGACAGCATTCTCTACCCGCGGGTGATCCTGCAGGCCCTCGCTCTGGTCGGATTGCTCGTCACCTCGGCCATTGTCTGAGTGCGCCGTTTCCGGGTGGCCGGGCGGGACTGATGTCCACCCGGTCACCCGATGCTTGTCGGCAGCATCGGCCGGGGCCGGTCACTCGCCGGCCGGCTTGATTCCCTCGAGTGCCAGCTCGACGAATTCCCGCATCGGGATCTCCAGGGCGATGCACAGCGCGTGCAGCTGCTGCATATCCGGTGAGCGCTGGCCGTTTTCGAACCGCTGGATAGTGCTGACGGCGAGGCCGGTCAGCGCCGCGAGTTGCTGTCGCGTGAAGTCGCGCCGCGCCCGGGCGGCCCGGAGCTCGGCCCCCACTGCCCGGTTGATCGCTGAAGCCGCCTCTTTCGAACCCATACGGACCATTCTGAGGTCCGAACGGCCGTGCTACAAATGCCTGGTCGGAGGCATATCGACCGCTCTCGCGGTGGTGGCCGCTGTCCTATCCCACCGGCTTGCCGTACGGGCTCGTGCCGACGGCGTCAGAGCACGATGACGTTTTTGCCGCGGGTATGGCCTGTCTGGCCCGCGGTGAAGGCATCGGCGACTTCCTCCAGAGAGAAGGTCGCGGCGACCGGGACCACGAGGTCGCCCTTGGTGGCGAGGTCGGCCAGACGCTGGGTCTGGAGGCCGTCCGGGCGCACCCAGACCGCGTGGCCGCCGTGTTCGGTCACGGAGCCGTCAGCGATCGAGGCATGGCGCCCGTTTTTCGCCAGAACGGCCAGGGTGGTGTCGAGCTGGCCACCGACGAAATCGGCCACCGCCTGCACACCGTCCGGGGCGAGTTCGCGGATACGTTCGATCACGCCCTCCCCGTAGGCCACCGGTTCGGCGCCGAGTTCACGCAGGAAATCGTGGTTGCGTTCGGAAGCGGTACCCAGGACCCGGGCACCGCGCGCCCGGGCGATCTGGACACCCAGGCTGCCCACCCCGCCGGCCGCGGCGTGGATGAGCACGGTGTCCTCGGCGGTCACCTGGAGAAGATCGAGCGCGCGCAGGGCGGTACCGCCGGCCAGGGGCAGCGCGCCGGCCTGCTCCCAGGGCAGATCCGCCGGTTTGCGGGCCACCCGCGCCGCGGGGACGGCGACCAGTTCGGCGAAGGTGCCGTCCTTGAGGACGTCCTTGCGCGCGTAGGCCAGAACTTCGTCCCCGACCTCGAATTCCGGGGTATCGGTGCCCTTGCCGACCACGATCCCGGCGACATCCCAGCCCGGGATCACCGGAAAGGTCGCATCGATCAGACCGTCCAGCGCACCCGACATCAGTTTCCAATCGACCGGGTTGACCCCGGCCGCGCGCACCTCGATCAGTACCGAACCCGGGAAGACTTTGGGTTTCGGCAGGTCACGTACCTGGATATCGCTGTTGTCGGTGGTGTAGCGGTCGTAGGTCGCTGCGCGCATAGTCCAGTCCTATCGGTTGCGGTTGTCATTGCGTGCAACGACGCGCCGCAAGCGATATTCCGGAGCCCGGACGGCGGGGCCGACCGGTGCGGAGGGTCCGCCGAGCCGGGCGACACTGACCGGACTCGGGGACTTCCCGCTCAGCCCGCGGCCGCGGACCGGGGGCTGGTGCGGTCCAGAACGGCGGTCAGCTCATTGTTGAAATGGTCGATCCGCTCGATATTGCCCAGGTGGCCGGTGGGCCAGACCTGGTAGTCGGGCCGGTGGCCGGCCTCGACCATGGTGTCGGCGATGAGGCGCGACATCCGTTCCGGCAGCAGCCGGTCGTAGCGGCCGGCGATGATCGTGGTGGGCACCGTCAGATTCGCCGCGGCCGCCCCGAGCTGCAGATCCGCCAGGATCGCGGCATGCCGGCCGCGCGCCAGCGGACGGCACGAACGCACGATGTTCAGGGCGAACTCGGCCTGCTCGTTGGTGGCGCCGCGGGCCATGATGCGTTCTTTCAGTATCTCGCGGGCCGCCCAGCCGCCGGGCAGGGGCAGGGGTGTGGTGAGGATGGACTCCGCGACGATCATCGGTAGGCGGAGGGGCGACCCGAGCAGGCTCAGCGGCTGGCTTCCCAGGCTGAGCGGCTTGTTCAACAGCGGCAGCAGATCGGTGTCGTAGCGGATATTGCCCGAGGTGGTGTTGGCCAGCACGACCGCGCGGGCCCGCCGGTTCACCTGTTCGGGATGGCGAGCGGCCCAGGCCTGCAGGGTGATACCGCCCATGCTGTGCCCGACCAGCAGGGCCTGCTGACCCGGGCGCAGGGTCGCGTCGAGGACGGCGGCGAGATCGTCGGCGAGGGTGCGGTCGCCCAACGGTGTGCGCCCGAGGGTGCTGTCGCCGTGGCCGCGCTGGTCGTAGGCGATCACGCGGTAGCGGTCCGCGAAGGCGTTGATCTGGGGGTGCCAGTATTCGATGCAGCAGCTCCAGCCGTGGATGAGCACGATCGGCTCGGCATCGGCGGGGCCGTAGGAGTGCACGCGCAGGCGGGCGCCGTCCACGGTGGTGACGGGAACGACCTCGGGATGGGCGGCCGGCGCGTTGTAGTGGGCCGTCCGGAATCGGCGCGCGCGCAAGGTAGCTCGGTACGGGGCGGTCAGAGCGCCTTGATGCGCCTGCGACAGCGCCGTTATCGATTTCACCAGCATCAGAACACTCCTTTGTGCCTGCTGACACGGTAACCCTGCAAGCTGGGTGCTTACAAGAGCAAGCGCCGTTCCGGTTCGCTTCATCCGGGATGTCGTTGTTTTCCCGAATATCGGGCCGGTGCAGGGCTCTGTTAACTCCAGGTTGCCCAGCCCGCCGGCGTTCTATGCCTCATCCGATGCATCCATGGCTTGTTTCGATGCAACCGGAGCAAGCACCTCCGGAGGTTGTGGCGTCAACCCGCGGGCCGCGACTACCGTGGATGTCGTGAACGACTCGGACGCAGCAGACCCGCGCGAGCTGGTGGGCCCAGGGGTTCCGGAAGCGGCCGCGTCGGATGGTGGTGGCGCCGAGTCGTCCGGGTGGCGCGGATTGTTGCTGCCCGGGGCGGCGGCGGCCGCGGGGGCGGCGGCGGTGCTGTTGTTGCACGTCCGCGACCCGCATATCGAGGGCTCGTACGGGCTGTGCCCGGTCTATGCCCTGTTCGGTGTGTACTGCCCGGGTTGCGGGGGTATGCGCGCAGTACACAACCTGACCGAGGGAAATATCGTCGACTCCCTGCACAGCAACCTGCTGGCGCTGCCGGTGTTGACGCTCTACGTGTTGTGGGTGGGCGATTGGGCGATCCGCGCATGGCGAGGTGAAGGACCCCGCGTGCCCGGGATCGGCAGCTTCACGATGTGGGCGATGCTCGGCTCGATCGCGGTCTACACGGTGGTGCGCAATACCCCCTGGGGCACCTGGCTGACGCCGGTCTGACAGACGAGGTACAGATGCGCGATTCACTCAAGGACCGGGTACGCGACAAATTGCTGCGGCAACTGACCGAGGACGGCCCGGAGGGTGCCGAACCGGAGGATCCACGCCTCATCTCGGTGGTCGCCGACCTCGATGCGCTGAACAGCGTCGCCGAGGACGATCCGCTCATCGAACAGCTCGCCGGACGCTACCTGGTTTTCTGACCCGCGCTCCCACCGATCGGCGGCAGTTGCGGTAGCGGTTCGGCATAGAGCCATTCCTGCCACAGGGGCTGCATGGGCGTCACGCTGTAGTGGCCGACCAGGTCGGTGAACTCCTCGGTGGAGACCGAGGCGTGCCGGTGCCGTGCGGTCCAATCGCGGATGAGCCGGAAGAACGCGGTATCACCCAGCTCCAGCCGCAGTGCGTGGAGCGTGAGGGCACCGCGTTTGTAGACCCGGTCGTCGAACATCAACTCGGGTCCCGGATCACCGACCAGGATGTTCTGCGGTTCCCGGCGCAGGGTGTGCCAGGCCGCACGGGCGAGCTGATCGGCGCTGGGCCCATGCGCGGCCTCCGACCAGATCCACTCCGCGTAGCAGGCGAAACCCTCATGCAACCAGATATCGCACCAGTGCTGGATGGTGAGGCTGTTGCCGAACCATTGGTGGGCGAGTTCGTGCGCAACCAGGCGTTCGGCGCCACGGCGGCCGTCACAGTGGTTGGCGCCGAATATGGAGATGCCCTGCGCCTCGATCGGGATCTCGAGTTCGTCCTCGGTGACCACGACCGAGTAGCTCCGGAACGGATACGGGCCGAACAGTTCGCTGAAGACCGACATCATCTCGGGTTGCCGGGCGAAATCGTGATCGAAGGCCGCGCGTAGCGGCGTGGGTATCACCGCGTGGATCGGGACGGGCGTGCGCCGGTCGGTGAGCTGGTGCCTGCGGTAGCGCCCGATCTGGACGGTGGCCAGGTAGGTCGCCATCGGCTCGGTCTGTTCATAGACCCAGGTGGTCTGACCGGCTTTGGTCTGCTTACCGATCAGTTCACCGTTGGCGAGGGTGAAGTACGGGGTATCGGTGGTGACGGCGATCCGGTAGCTCGCCTTGGAACTGGGATGGTCGTCGCAGGGGAACCAGGACGCGGCGCCGTTGGGCTGGCTGGCCACCAGTGCCCCCTCGGTGAGCTCTTCCCAGCCGACCTCACCCCAGGGCCCACGGACCGGTTTCGGCGCGCCGGCGTACTGCACGACCAGTTGCAGGATTCCGCCGGCGGGTATCCGCTCGCGCGGGGTGACGGTGAGTTTGCCGCGCTGATGGGTGTACTTACCGGCTTTGCCACCGTTGATCAGAACCTTCGACACCGCCAGCGCCTGGGACAGGTCGAGCGAGAAGCGTGGGCGTTCGGCGGTGGCGACGGCGGTGATCACCGCCCGCCCGGCGAGCCGGTTACTGGCCACCTTGTAGTTCAGGTCCAGTTCGTACCGTGATACCCGATAGCCCCTGTTCCCGTTCTGCGGGAGATAGTCGTCGATGGGCGCGTCGTAGAACCTGCTCCCCATCAGCTGTCCGTGTCCTCGTCGGATTCGGGGTCGGCCGCCGGGCCGGCCCAGGGTGCGATGGGGTTGCCCCACCATCTGGTGGAGGCCGGTACGGTATCGCCGCGCATCACCAGGGAGGCCGGGCCCACTGTGGCGGCAGCGCCGAGGGTGGCGGCGGGCAGGGCGACGCAGTGCGGCCCGAGGGTGGCGCCGGGCTTCAGGGTCACGGTGTCCATGGCCATGATGCGGTCGTGGAACAGGTGGGTCTGCACGACGCAGCCGCGTTCCACGGTCGCGCCGTCACCGAGTGTCACCAGATCTGCCTCCGGAAGCCAATAGGACTCGCACCATACCCCGCGACCGATCGTCGCGCCGAGCGCGCGCAACCAGAGGTTCAGTACGGGCGTACCGGTCGCCGCGCGCGCGAACCAGGGCGCCGCGACGGTTTCCACGAACGCGTCCGATACCTCGTTACGCCAGACGAACGAACTCCACAGCGGATGCTCACCGGTGCGGATCCGCCCGACCAGCACCCATTTCGCGGTGACCGCGCTCGCGCAGGCCACCGCGCCCGCGACCATCAGCACCACCCCGGACAGCAGCGCCGCCGCCGGATAGCCGAAACGGTCGGCCAGCCGGGCCAGCGCCAGCAGGACACCGAGGCCGATGGCGAAGGTCACCACGACCGCGGCGAGGCGGCAGGTCTCGAACGCGGCCCGGAAGACGCGCAGCCGCAGTGGCGGATCGAAGGTGCGGTCGGTATCTGCGGTACCCGCGGCCCGGCGCAACCGGACCGGCGGGCTGCCCAGCCAGGACGAGCCGGCCTTCGCCTTGGTCGGCGCCGCCGACAGCACCGCGACCAGCCCGTTCTTCGGCACCCGCCGGCCGGGCGCGGCCATACCGGAGTTGCCGAGGAACGCGCGTTTGCCCACCTTCGCCTCGCCGATGCGCAACCAGCCGCCGCCGAGCTCGTAACCGGCGACCATGGTGTCGTCGGCCAGGAAGGCACCGTCGGCGACGGTGGTGAACTTGGGCAGCAGCAGCACCGTGGACGCCTCGACCCGTTTGCCGACCTTCGCGCCGAGCAGGCGCAGCCAGATCGGGGTGAGCAGCGAGGCGTAGAGGGGGAACAGGAAGGTGCGAGCGGAGTCCAGCAGGCGTTCGGTGGCCCAGACCTGCCAGCCGACCCGGCTGCGTACCGGGTGGTAGCCCTCCGTGAGTCCGATACTGAGCAGCCGGACGGCCACGACGGTCGTGACGGCGTAGACCACCAGACTGAACATGGTGGCGACGGGTAGCCAGAGGAAGGCGGGCAGCAGGGCGTCCGCGAAATCCGTGGTGTCCCGGATACCCCAGGCGATCACGGCCAGGCCCGCCGCGAGCCCGAACAGCGGCAGCGCCCCCAGGGCCAGCGATCCGATCCCGAAGGCCGGTACCCAGTGCACCGCTCGCTCCGGCGTCTCCGCGGGCCAGCGGTGCCGGGCCTTCCCGACCTTCACCGCCGGTGACCCCGCCCATTCCTGACCGGCCTTCACCTTCCCGGACACCGCCGACCCCGCGGCGATCTCGGCGTCGCGGCCGATCCGGGTTCCGGGCAGCAGCACCGAGCGGGCACCCACCACCGCGCCCCGGCCGACCACGATCGAACCGATGAGCACGGTATCGCCGTCGATCCAGTAGCCGGACAGATCTACCTCGGGTTCGACACTGCACCCGTCACGCAGTTCGAGCATGCCGGTCACCGGGGGCAGCGTGTGCAGATCGACGCCCTTACCCACCTTCGCGCCGAGGGCGCGCGCGAACGGCACCATCCACGGTGCTCCAGAGAGGTTCTCCGCGCCGCTGGCCTCCGCCAGCCGGACCGCCGCCCACAGTCGCAGATGTACCGAACCGCCGCGCGGGTAACTGCCCGGCCGCACACCCGCGAGCAGGGTCCGGGCGCCCCCCACACAGATCGCCATCCGGCCTAGCGGAGTGATGAAGATTCCGAACAGCAGTGCGGTCCACCACCACGACAGGCGCGGAAGCCAGGGCAGCAGTTCGAACCACGCGGCCACCCCCGAGGCGACGGCCAGCCAGGTGATCCATTGCAGGCCGGTGAGCGTCGCCAGGGCCACGGTGGCCAGTACCTGGATCCACTGGGCCGACAGTGGGGTGGGGCGGACCGGGCGCATCTGCGCGGCGGCGGCCGGGGCGCTCTGGTCGAGTAGTTCGGTGAGCGCGCCGAGGCGAGGGTGGTCGTATACATCGGCCACCGTGACCAGCGGGTATCGCACCCGCAGCCCGGTGACAAGTTGCGCCGCCGACAGTGAACCGCCGCCGAGCGCGAAGAAATCGGCATCGGCGCCGGTGATCTCGGCGCCCAGGACATCGGTCCACAGCTGCGCGACCCAGGCGGCGGTACCGGTGAGTCCGTGATCGATTCCGCTGCCGACGTCGGCGAGGGGCCAGGGCAGCGCGTTCCGGTCGACCTTGCCCGAGGTGCGGGTCGGCAACTCCGGCACGACCACCAGCCGGGGGATCAGCGGGGCCGGCAGCTGCCCGGCGAGCCGGGCGCGGGCCGCGGCCAGGTCGTAGTCCGCGGGGACTCCGGTGAGATAGCCGATCAGGACCGGCGCACCGGTCGCTGTGGCCCGCACCGCGGCGGCCGCCCCACCGACTCCGGGGAGATGCTGGAGCGCGTTGTCGATCTCGCCGAGTTCGATGCGGCGGCCGCCGATCTTCACCTGATCATCGGCCCGGCCGAGGAAGATCAGCCCCGCCTCCTCGTTACGGACCAGGTCGCCGCTGCGGTAGGCGCGGTCCCAGCCCAGCGTGGGCAGGGGCGCGTACTTCTCGGCGTCCTTCGCCGGATCGAGATAGCGGGCCAGTCCGACGCCGCCGATCACCAATTCACCGGTCTCGCCCTCGCCGACCGGTACACCGTCGACGTCGACCACGACCAGATCCCACCCGTCCAGCGGGAGACCGATACGCACCGGCCCGGTGCCGTCCAGCAGTGCGGCGCAGGCGACCACGGTGGCCTCGGTGGGGCCGTAGGTGTTCCACACCTCACGGTCGGGGTCGGCGAGACGTTCGGCCAGTTCCGGGGGCACCGCCTCGCCGCCGAAGATGAACAACCGGACCGATTCCAGGGCCTCGGCGGGCCAGGTCGCGGCCAGGGTCGGGACGGTGGACACCACGGTGATGCCCTGCCGGACCAGCCACGGGCCGAGATCGGCGCCGGTGCGGACCAGCGCGCGCGGTGCGGGCACCAGACAGGCGCCGTGTCGCCAGGCCAGCCACATCTCCTCACAGGAGGCGTCGAAAGCGACCGAGAGTCCGGCCAGGACGCGGTCGCCGGGCCCGAGCGGCGCGTTCTGGAGGAACATGCGGGCCTCGGCATCGACGAAAGCGGCCGCGTTGCGATGGGTCACCGCGACACCCTTGGGAGTGCCCGTGGAACCCGAGGTGAAGATGATCCAGGCATCGTCGTCGACCGTGGGTGCCGGCTCGACGGCCTCGCCGCCTTCCGCCGGGTCCGGGCGCCCGGGTACCGGCCGGATGCCGTCGGCCGTCACCACGGCCGTCACCCGGGCCTCGGTGAAGACCAGATCGGCCCGCTCCTCGGGATCGTCGGCGTCCACCGGGACGTAGGCGGCACCTGCGTGCAACACCGCCAGGATGGTGAGGTAGAGCTCCCAGGTGCCCGAGGGCATCCGCACACCCACCCGGTCGCCCCGGCGCACCCCGGCGGCGGCCAGGTCCCGGACCGAGTTCTCGATCTCGGTGCGCACTTCCGCGTAGGTGAGGGTGCGGTCCGCCGTGGCGATGGCGGGGGCATCGGGATACGCGGCGGCCGTCTCGGTGACGATATCGACCAGGGTGCGCGCCGGCGGCGCCGCCTCGGCCCGCCGTAGCGCGCTCTCCGCGTCCACCTGCGTCCGCATCAGTCCGGCCCACCTTCCATCGCCCAGCCGACGGACTGGTTCTCTCATACGAGGGTTACCGCACGGCAAACAGCGGTCGACCGGGTGAACAGATTACTCGGCCACGGATAACACCCGATGTCAGCGGGCGGGCGGGGCCGCTATTCCACGTCGTCGGCGAGCAGGGTCGGCCGGTAGTACCGGCCGTTGTAATAGAGCAGGGGAGCCGCGGCCGCTTCGTCGCCGGTGTCGTCGTGCACCCGGACCACCCGGCCGACCACGAAGGTGTGATCGCCGATCGGGATGAGCTGCTCCACGGTGGTGCGCAACCACAGCGGGGTGCCGTGCAGAACCGGTTCGCCGGTGTCCAGCGCACTCCACAGGCCGGGATCGGTGAACCGGTGCGCGGCGGTCCGGGCGAAACGCTGGGCCAGGTGGCGCTGGTGTTCGCCGAGGAAATGGATCACCACGGACTCGGCGGCGGTCAGCGCCTCCAGGCTGGACGACGTGTGGCTGATGTTGAACGAGACGAGTGGCGGGTCGAGGGACAGCGAGGCGAACGAGGTCGCCGTGAAACCGACCGGACCGGTGGCCGAGCCGAGCGTCACGATGGTGACGCCGGACGGATAGTGGCGCATCGAGGCGCGGTACTGCTCGGCGGTGATACCGCTGAGGTCGTCGGGGATCCGGATTCCGGTATCGGGCCGTGGTGCTTCGGTCACCTCGCCGACGCTACGCCCGGAACAGCACGGCGCGGCGAGCTGGTCCACTGTCCGGGAAGGTGGTGAGCGAGGTCAATCCAGGTCGAGGGACAGTCCCGCGGTGATCCGCAACAGTTCGGTGTACGAGGTACGGAAGACGGTCCCCGGGCTGCCACCGGCGGCCCACAGTTCGCGATGACCGGATAGTCGCGAATCCACCCAGGTGGGCAGATTCGCCGGATGACCGACGGGCGCCACACTGCCCGGCAGCTGGCCGGTGTAGCGCATCACCAGGTGGGGTGGCGCGGGAATGAGCGCGCCCTCGAGGCGCACGCCGGTACGTTCCGGATCCACCCGGTGCGCGGCCGAGACCAGCAGCAGGATCGGCTCGTCACCCAGTAGGAAGACCTCCGAATGCACGAGCGCTCCGAGGCCCACCTCCATCGCCTCGGCGGTCTCCGCGGGACCGGTCGCCGATTCCGGCGCGGTGACGATCAGCCCGTGGTGGCCACGGGCGATCAGAGTATCCGAGACCCGGCAGGTTATCTGTGGAAGCGACCTGCGCATGGGCACAGGGTAGAGCGAGACGCAGCGTCCCGCGTGGCTTTCCGCCAGTCACCGGACGAGGCCGTTCGCCGGCCGGGACGATCTCGTGCACCGGAGCCGGTCCGGTGGGCGGCGCCCGCCGCCCGCTGTGCCCCCTTAGGCTGGGCAGATGACAGATTGGCAGGCTTTCACCGTCGAGACCGACGATCACGTCGCCCGGGTGACCCTCACCGGACCGGGTAAGGGCAATGCGATGGGCCCGGATTTCTGGCGGGAGCTGCCGGAGATCTTCCACGGCCTCGATGCCGACCCCGAGATCCGCGCCGTCGTGCTCACCGGCTCCGGGAAACACTTCTCCTACGGCCTGGATCTGCCCGCGATGAGTGGCACCTTCGGCCCGCTGATGGCCGACCGCGCGCTCGCCGCCCCGCGGACCGATTTCCTCGCCGATATCCGGCGCCTGCAGGCCTCGATCACCGCCGTCGCCGAATGCCGCAAACCGGTGATCGCCGCGGTTTCCGGCTGGTGCATCGGCGGCGGCCTGGACCTGATCGCCGCCGCCGATATCCGCTACGCCAGCGCGGAAGCCAAATTCAGTCTGCGGGAGGCGAAGGTCGCCATCGTCGCCGACGTGGGTTCGCTCCAGCGGTTGCCCGGGATCATCTCGGAGGGCCACCTGCGTGAACTGGCCTTCACGGCCAAGGACATCGACGCGACCCGGGCGGAGAAGATCGGCCTGGTCAACGATGTCTTCGCCGATCAGGAGGCGGTACTGGAAGCAGCCCACGCCACCGCCCGCGAAATCGCCGCCAACCCGCCGCTGGTGGTGCAGGGCGTGAAGGATGTACTGGGACAACGGAACTCCGCCGCGGTAGCCGAGGGCCTGCGCTACGTCTCGGCCTGGAACGCCGCCTTCCTGCCGTCCGAGGACCTGACCGAAGCCATCCAGGCGGTCTTCGAGAAGCGGACCCCGGAGTACAAGGGGCGCTGAACGCCGCGACACGGCGGGCCTCGAACCGAGGTCCGTCGTATCCGGCATATACCGGGTCAAGAGCGGGCGAAGGGCCCCGGAGCGGTGAATACCCGTTCGGCGAAGCGTTCGCCGATGCGGAGATGGGTGGCGGCATCGGGGTGTAGCCGATCGGGGAGTGGCCGCTCGGCGAAATCCGCCGCGCCGTACAGGTCCAGTCCGTCGAGGTAATGCAGGTTCGGATCCTCGACGGCCCGCTGTTCCACGATGCGCGCGAGTTCGGTACGCATCCGGACCAGCGTCAGCCGGGTGGGATCGTCCGGGTCGCCGTCGGCGCGGAACAGCACTCTGCCGTCGACGATTTCCGGAGAGCAGGGGCCGGGGGTGCGCTCGTGGATGGGGCACAGAACCGCCGAGACGACCAACAGCGGCGTGGTGAGGTGACCGTCGCGGACGGTGTCGAGGAAACCATGCACCGCGGAGGTGAACGCGCGCGACCGCATGGCGTCGGCGTTGACCAGGTTGATGCCGATCGCCAGGCTGATCACATCGGCCGGGACGTCGCGGATGGTGCGGGCGGCGAACTGGTCGAGCAGGGCGTTACCGCGGAGACCGAGGTTGAGTACGTCCACGTCGGCGGCGCGGGCGGCGGTGGCGACCCAGGTCCCGGTGGGGCGTTCGGCATTGGAGCCGTGGCTGATCGAGCTGCCGTAGTGCACCCAGGTGTGGTCCCGTGCCGGTGCGGGTTCGATCGGCGCGTCGGTGCGCAGCGCGATCAGTTCGAGGGACTCGGTGTGCGGCAACCAGATCTCGACGGTCTTCGGCCCCGCGGGGAGGTTCGCGAAACGCACCGTGCCCGCCGGACCGTGGTCGGTATCGATGGCTCCGCTGGTGGCGTCGATCCGATGCGTGATGCCGGTGGGAATGCTCGCCGCCCCGGACAGTCGGCCGTCCACCAGGATCTCGAATACCCCGTGCGGCAGCGCGAGCCCATTGGTGAAGGCGACGCGGGTAGGCAGGGCCTCCAGTTCGACGACCGTGGCCTCGCTGCGGAACACTACGCGCGCGCCGGTGGGTTGGGCCTCTACCATCGTCAAGAAGGAGTCCTCGAACCGGCGGCGCGCGGAGGCGGGAAACCGGTGCGGTACGACGCCGTGCGCGGCCGGGTCGAGCTCGAGTGCGCCGCGCACCAGGCGGTGGTCGATCGGGGTGATCATCAGCTCGCCGTGTCCGGACTCATCCATGCGAGTGAGCCTCTCATCGCCGCCCGGACGCCGTCCAATGAACTCGGCCAAGACCAAGAACCTACGCGGGCAAGCCCCACCCCACCCCAGCCGAGACAGCTCGAGTCTCGAGTCGAGTCGGCATGCGAGCCCGACATCGGATGCCGACGCAACCGCATGTGTCGAGTGTTGCGAGACACCTCAAAGGGTTGAGGCCCGTCTCGCCGTTTCGGCCTCGAAAGCGCATGAGCCGAAGGCTCGAGTCTCGAGGCCGAAACGGCGAGACCGAGGGGGCCTCAACCCCGCGCGCGCCAGCGCGCCAAAAACACAGCACCTTCGCGAGCAAGCTCACTTCCCCACCTTCGCGAGTGAGCCTGCCTCCAGCCTCCACGGACAGCTCCGTCCTCGCCACGGATGTGCCACCTCGCCTTTCGCGAGCGAGCGTGCCACCCCACCCCTGATGGGGCGTGCCGCTCACCCCGTGAGCAGAACCCCTGTGCCGACAGGGCATCACCGACCTCATGATCCAAGCCGGCTCGCAGGAGTTCCGCCCGCTGAAGCCTCAGTGGCCTTGTTCTTCCAAACGCTTGAAGGACGCCTGGATCTCGGCCTCCGCTTCCGCCCGGCCCACCCACTCGGAACCCTTGACGAACTTGCCGGGCTCGAGGTCCTTGTACCGCTCGAAGAAATGCTTGATGGCGGCCAATTCGAACTCGGGGACGTCGCCGAGGTCCTGGATGTGGTCCCAGCGCGGGTCACCGGCCGGGACACAGAGGATCTTGTCGTCGCCGCCGGCTTCGTCGGTCATCTTGTACATGGCGACGGGGCGCGCCTCGACGATGACGCCCGGGAACACCGAATCGGGCAGTAGGACGAGCGCGTCCAGCGGGTCGCCGTCCTCTCCGAGGGTGTTCTCGATGTAGCCGTAATCGGCCGGGTAGGCCATGGAGGTGAACAGGAACCGGTCGAGGCGCACACGCCCGGTTTCGTGATCGACCTCGTATTTGTTGCGTGAACCCTTGGGGATCTCGATGGTGACGTCGAACTCCACGCCAACTCCTTTCGCTGCTCTCACGATGCGCCGTGGTGGCCGGCGTCGCCGACGCACCCGGTTGTTCGCCGAGAACGGTAACCGAACACCGATATTGTTGTCGGCGGGCACATGGGTTCAGTGGGGGCTCGGGTGTGATAGTCGCCGGACATGGGAGAAGACGGGCAACGTGGTGGTGCAGGGCGGCAGCGGTATGTATGGTTCGGCCACGCGCCGGCGCCGCGGCGTACGGACTTGGTCGATCATCGTGCTGGTGGTGCTGGCGGGGGCGGTGGCGGTGGCCGCGGTGATCCTGAAACCGTGGACGCCGGAGTTCCGGCACGGTGGGCTCACCATCGCCGCGCCGCCCGCACCGGCCATCGTTTCGCCCGAGGTGGCGCCGGCCCCGGATACCGCGCCCGCGCCGAGCGCGGCGGGTGTCGCGGCGGCGCTCGGCCCGGTGGTCGCCAGTCCCGATCTGGGTGGTTTCGCCGGATCGGTCACCGATGCGGCCAGTGGCACCGTGTTGTGGAGTGAGCGCGCCGACGAGCCGCGCGTGCCCTCGTCGACGGCCAAGATCATGACCACCGCGGCGGCATTGCTCACTCTGCCCGCCGATCAGCGAGTGCACACCAAGGTCGTGGCGGGTTCGTCGCCCGATGAGATCGTCCTGGTGGCCGCCGGTGATCCGACGCTCACCGCGCAGCCGGGCGGGCAGGGGTACTACCCGGGTGCGGGCAGTCTGTTGGATCTGGCCGCTCAGGTGCGCAACGCGGATATCCGGGCCGGCACGATCGTGGTGGATACCTCCGTCTATACGGGCGAGACCATGGCCCGCGGCTGGGATCCGGTCGATATCCCCGGCGGCTCGATCGCACCACTGGAATCGGTGATGCTCGACGGTGGCCGACTCGATCCCGCCGGCGAGTATTCGCCGCGGTCGGGGAGTCCGGCGCTGGATGTGGGCCGGCGGCTGGCTACCGAGCTCGGTCTCGACCCGGCCGAAGTGCGGATCGGCACGGCACCGCTGGGTACCAAACGACTGGGCGAGGTCGCTTCGGCGCCGCTACGCGACCGGCTGCGCGACATGATGGTGTACTCGGACAATGTCCTGGCCGAGACCATCGGCCGGGAGGTCGCCCAGGCCACCGGGCGGCCGATGTCGTTCGAGGGGGCGGCGGCCGCGGTGGCGGCGGTGCTGGCCGAGCACGGTTTCGATATGACCGGTGTGACGATGTTCGACTGCAGCGGGCTCTCGGTGGACGACCGGATCCCCGCCCGGCTGCTGAACCAGATCATCAATACCGCGGCCGGTCCCGAACGGGACGCCGAGCCCACCACCAGCGCGCCCGCGCCGCTCGCGCCGCCGCTGGGTGCGGGGGCGGGCCGCCGGGCGCAGCCGGAACCGGCCGCCACCACGCTCACGAGCCGGTTGGTGCCGATGCTGGACTATTTGCCGGTCGCGGGCGGTACCGGCTCGCTGAGCAGCCGATATGTCACGCAGAATCAGGGCGGTGCCGGCTGGGTGCGTGCCAAGACCGGAACATTGTCGGTCGCCAGTACGTTGGCTGGTTACGTGCTTGATCGTGACGGCCGGGTCCTGACCTTCACACTGATGTCGAGCGATCGGCCCCCGGAGGTCAGTCGGCCCGCTCTGGACGCCGTCGCGACCACTCTGCGCAACTGTGGATGTTCCTGACGGCTGGAGGGCGCATGACGATTCGACAAGGTCCCGATGGGCCCGGCGCCCGGACAGTGGCCGAGAACGGCGGCTCCGGTGACGAGCGGCGCACTTTCTCGGGCTCGGTGGACTGGCGCTGGGCGGCCCGTACCGGCGCCGCGCTGGTACCGGCCGGGCCCCGTACTTCCCGGCCGGCCGCGGAGCAGGCGGTGGCCGAGCTGAGCGAGGCCTCGGTGCGGGCCGAGGCGCCCGTGCGGGCGGTGACCGGCCTGCTCGACGACCAGCCCGTACCCGCGGCCCGGGTCGTGGACCGGCCCGGCTGGATCGGGGCGGCGGCCGATTCCATGGCCCAGCTGACCGGTACCGGAACCACGGACCGGTCCGGCCTGTTCACCGGTAAACCGGCCGGAGTGCAGGTGGGCGCCATGCTGGCGTTCCTGTCCACGGCGATCTTGGGCCAATACGACCCGTTCACCGGCCCGGACGGCACGCTGCTGCTGGTGGCGCCGAATATCGTGGGGGTCGAGCGCGCGCTCGCGGTGCCGTCGGCGGATTTCCGACTGTGGGTCTGCCTGCACGAGGTGTGCCACCGGGTGCAGTTCTCGGCGTCGCCGTGGCTGGCCGGGTATATGCGCGACAACGTCGAGGTGCTCGGCGAGATCGGTGACGAGGCGACCTCGGAGATGCTGTCCCGATTGCTCACCGAGGTGAAACTGCGGCGCAGCGGCCAGGTTTCCGACGATCCGGCCTCGCGCGGCGTGGTGGGACTGCTGCGGGCCACCCAGCCTCCGGAACAGCGGGCGGCACTGGACCGGTTGCTGCTGCTCGGCACTTTGCTGGAAGGTCACGCCGACCATGTGATGGACGCGGTCGGCCCGAGTGTGGTGCCCTCGGTCGAGCAGATCAGGACGGCGTTCGACAAACGCCGGACCCGGCCCGCGAACCCGGTGCAGCGCCTGCTGCGCGCGCTGCTCGGTATCGACGCGAAGGTGGCGCAGTACGTGCGCGGGAAGGCCTTCGTCGACGAGGTGGTGCGCACAGTCGGAATGGAACGGTTCAACGTGATCTGGACCGATGCCGATACGCTGCCGCGTACCGACGAGATCGACGAACCGCGGCGCTGGATCGCCCGCGTGCTGGACTGAGCGGTGCCCTCCGCCGAACAGCGGCCGATCCGGTTACCGGAGACGCCCGCGGTGCTCGGTGTGCGGCATGCGGTGCGGGCGTGGCTGACCGGGTTCGGCCCGCAGCGCCGGTGCGTGGCGGTCGCGCTGTCGGGCGGCGCGGATTCCCTGGCGCTCACCGCGGCCGCTCTCGCCGAAGCCGCGGAAGTGCACGCCCTGATCGTGGATCACCGGTTGCAGGACGGATCGGATGTGGTCGCGGCCACGGCCGCAGCGACGGCGCGTTCGCTCGGCTGCCGCTCCGCGCGGGTGCTGCCGGTCGAGGTGAGCGGGGCCGGCGGTATGGAGGCGGCGGCGCGGCACGCGCGCTACACGGCGCTGGACGAGGCCAGGTCGGGTTTGCCGGTGCTGCTGGGCCACACCCTCGACGATCAGGCCGAAACCGTACTGCTGGGACTCGGACGGGGCTCGGGCGCGCGTTCCATCCAGGGGATGGCCCCGAGCGATGGCCCGTGGGGCCGGCCACTGCTGGGGGTCCGCCGCGAGACGACCCGGCAGTTCTGCGCCGACCTCGCGCTGACGCCCTACGAGGATCCGCATAACAGCGCCCCGGAGTTCACCCGGGTACGACTGCGCACCGAGGTGCTACCGCTGCTCGAGGAAGTGCTCGGCGGTGCGGTGGCGCCGGCGCTGGCCCGGACCGCCGAACAGTTGCGTGAGGACAATGCCGCTCTGGACGAGTTCGCCGGCGAGCTGCTGGTGCGGGCCGGCACCGGATCGCCGGTCTGCGCTGTGCTGGCGGTGGCCGCCGCCGCGGTGCGCCGCCGGGCGGTGCGGGCATGGCTGCTCTCCCAGGGGATTTCCGGGGTGACCGGAAAACATATCCGCGGTATCGACGACCTGGTGGTGGCCTGGCGGGGGCAGGGCGGGGTCGCGGTGGGGGGCGGTGAGCGGGGGACGCGGTTGGTCGTCGTTCGTGAGCATGGCAGGCTGACACTTGCCCGCACCGATCGGGAACGCCGAGACCGAAGGGAAACCAGTTGACGTGTACGGGGACGATATCGATTCGGTCCTGATCACCGAAGAAGAAATTGCGGCGAAGGTCAGCGAACTGGCCGAACTGATCGCCAAGCGGTACCCGGCCGACGCACCGGAGGGCGATCTCCTGTTGATCGGTGTGCTCAAGGGCGCCATCTTCTTCATGACGGATCTGGCCAAGGCGCTGCCGATACCGACTCAGATGGAGTTCATGGCCGTTTCGTCCTACGGATCCTCCACATCGTCGTCCGGCGTGGTGCGCATCATGAAGGACCTGGACAAGGACATCGCCGGCCGCAATGTGCTCATCGTCGAGGACATCATCGACTCGGGTCTGACCCTGTCGTGGCTGATGCGCAATCTCTCCACCCGCAACCCGGCCTCGCTCGAGGTCGTGACGCTGCTGCGTAAACCCGACGCGCTGCGCACCCAGGTCGAGGTCGCCAATGTGGGTTTCGACATCCCGAACGAATTCGTCGTCGGTTACGGCCTCGACTACGCCGAGCGGTACCGGGATCTGCCCTATATCGGCACGCTGCACCCGCGGGTGTACGGCGGCGAACAGTCCTGAACGAACCGTGGGTAGGTGGGCGAGCCCACCTACCCACGGTTCGTTGCCGGATCAGGCCGGGATGGCGGGAGGCGCGGCGAAGCCGCCGGAAACGGCTCGCTGGCCGAATTCGAGAATCGTCGGCCGGGTGTCGTCGGCACGCCAGGCCACCGCGAGTTCGCACGGCGGCAGGCCGGTCACCGGACGCGCGGTGAGCCCTGGCCACCGGTACATCGGCACGTTGTTCTCGGCGAGCAGGCACAGGCCCAGTCCGAGCCCGACGGCCTCGAGCCGGTCCTCGGGGGTGGCGGCTTCCGCGCCGATGGTGGCGGGGCGGCCGTTGCGGGCGTCGTTACCGAGCCAGAAATCGCGGACGGCGCCCGCCTCGGCGGGCAGCGCGATGAACCGCTCGTCGATCAGGTCGGCGAAGTCGATCATTTCCTGATTGGCGCGGGGATGGTTCTCCGGTAGGAGTACCCAGCGGCGCTCGGTACGCAGTACCTGCCAGCGGTAGCGGTTCTGGTCGGGCAGCGGGAGCCAGACCAGCGCCAGATCGGCCTGGCGGCCGGCGAGGCCGCTGGAAGGGTCGGTCCAGGCGGCGGCATGCAGGGCCAATCGGTGGCCACTGGCGCTCTCGAGATCGTTGAGCAGTCCCCGACCCAGCGTTGATTGCAGGCCGACACGCAGGACTTCGCCCGCCTCCTGCAGCGAGCTGTTGGTGGTCCCCCAGAGCTCCAGGATCTTGCGGGCGCCGCTGAGCAGTTCCTTACCGGCAACCGTGAGCGCGACACTGCGCTGGTTGCGATCGAACAGGACCACATCGAGCTGACGTTCCAGCTGCCGGATCTGACGCGACAGGGTCGGTTGGGCGATGTGCAGCCGCTGAGCGGCGTTGGTGAAGTGCAGTTCCTCGGCGACGGCGACGAAATACCGCAGATCGCGCAAATGCGGGTCCATAGCACCTTGCTATCAGAATCGTTGCTGAATTTCCAGCCCTAATTTGTCCGGTGGGTCCGCATATTGGGTCCGAAACAGTCAGCAGGTTTGTTAGTGACAGCTTATGTGGTGGCGCGGTGATGTGCATCATGAGTTCTTCGGATCGCCGACGGTCGGGCATTGCCGGGCGATACGACGTAAAAACCGACACGTTTGCAGTGGTAGAGCTGTTCATCCGGTGCGTGCTGTCACCTCGGGCTATGGAACTCCGGTCCGATCCGGCGGTGGTCGCGCGAAACGATCTCGCGCCACCATTTCATCGACTATGCACGTCAAGTGACATTGATCACAATAGAGTTTCGGTGGGGTCTCGACGGGCCGATGGCGGTGCGCCGCGGCCCGTCGGGTGACGGACCGCGGCGCGGTGACGGCGACCGGCGGATCAGCTCCCCCGGACCCGCTCCTCGTAGGCCTTGCGCTCCTCGGCGTTCACATCGTCGAGGAAGGTCTGGGCCGACCCCATCGACCGACCGAGGGCATCACCCACCGACTGCGGCAGCAGATTAACGAACACCGACATCGCGCCTGCCGCCCGGGTGACCCGGGCCTTGGGCCGAGGTTTGGCGATCAGCCGGACCACCGCCGCGGCGATATCCTCCGGTTCCGCCGCGGGCAGGCCCTTCGGTGCCGCCACCCCGGAACCGAGTTCGGTCCGGGTCAGTGTCGGCAGCACCGAAGAGAACGCCACACCGGTGCCCCGGTACTCCTCGCGCAAGGTGTCGGTGAAACCGAGCACCGCGTGTTTGGAGGCGTTGTAGGTGGCCAGACCCGGAATATGTGTCTCGCCGGCCAGCGACGCGATATTGATGATGTGGCCGCTACCGCGGGCGAGCATGCGGATCAGCGCGATCTTGGACCCCAGGATCACGCCGTAGACATTGATATCCAGGATCCGCCGGGTGATCTGATCGGTTTCCTCCACCAGTCGCCCGGTCGGCATGATGCCCGCATTGTTGATCAGGACATCGATCGGCCCGATCTCGCGTTCCACATCGTCGAGGAATGTGGTGAAGGACTGGATATCGGTCACGTCGAGCCGGCCGTAGTAGTCGAAATCGTGGCCGGTGCCCGATTCCTTGACGGTCTTCTCGTCGATATCGCCGATCGCGATCTTGGCGCCCAGCTTGTCCAGGGCGATCGCGGTGGACAGGCCGATACCGCGGGCGCCCCCGGTGATGACGACGACCTTGCCGCGGATGGATTCGGTGCTACTCGCCACGGTTGTCTCCCTTGAGTCGCAGCAGCGCGGGGATATCGATCCGGCGCATACCGCGCGCTCCGGCCGCGCGCATGGCGCCGAGCCCGATCAGGATCTTGTTGAGGTCATAGGGCATCCAGGTGAGTTCGCGTTCCTGGGTGGGCAGTATCGGCGTGGTGATCGCCTTGGCCCGGCAGTACTTGCGCACCCCGTTCGGGCCGCCCCACCGGGCGCCGACACCGGAATCGCCCCAGCCGCCCATCGGCAGCGCGAAATTGAACAGGTTGGCGAAAACGTCGTTGATATTGACCGCGCCCGCCTGCAGCGCCCGGGCGACCCGTTCGCCGCGTGCCTTGTCTCCCGTCCACACCGTCGCGGACAGCCCGTAAACGGAGTCGTTCGCCAACCGGATGGCCTCGGCTTCGTCGGCGACCTTCATGACGGGCAGTGTCGGCCCGAAGGTTTCCTCGGTGATACACGACATGGAGTGGTCGACGTCCACCAGCACGGTGGGTTCGAAGAAGGTGCCCACACCCGTCCGTTTGCCACCGGTCAGGATCTTCGCTCCGGCCGCTACCGCTTCGTCGATATGCCGCTGGACGATGCCGACCTGGTTCTCGTTGGCCATGGCGCCCACATCGTTGCGGGGCGTGCGATCGTCGCGGCCCTGTCGCAGGGACTTGACGTTGGCGGTCAGTTTGGCGACGAACTCGTCGTAGACGGGCGCCTCCACATAGACCCGCTCGACCGAGATACAGACCTGCCCGGAATTGAACATGCCGCCGAAGGCGATGCCGTGGGCGGCGCGGTCGAGATCGGCGTCGGCCAGCACGATGGCCGGATCCTTGCCACCCAGTTCCAGGCTGTAGGGGATCATCCGGGCCGCACAGGCCGCCGCGATCCGACGGCCGGTCGCGGTGGAACCGGTGAACTGGATGTAGTCGGCGTGCTCGACCACCGCCGCGCCGGTGACGCCCGCTCCGGTGACGACGGAGAGCACCGGTGGCGCGCCGATCTCGGCCCAGCCGCGGGCGAGTTCGAGCGCGGAGAGGGGAGTCACCTCGGAGGGTTTCAGGATCACCGCCGCGCCGGCGGCCAGCGCCGGGATCACATCGAGCAGCGGCATGGCCAGCGGGAAGTTCCACGGCGTGATCACACCGACCACCGGATACGGCTCGAATACCGTGGTCAGCCGTTTCACCCGGGAGAGCGGACTGTGCGGGGCGGGATGCTCGTCGGCGAGGAACTTGGCGGCGCGGCGCGCGTAATAGCCGATGAGATCACTGCCGAAGATCGGATCGATGAGCGAATCGACCCGCGGTTTACCTGTCTCGGACTGCAGGACATCGGCCAGCACCTCGGTGTTGTCGATAATCCAGTCCTGGAGTTTGAGCAGCCATTCCTTGCGCTCGTCGGCGCCGATGGCCTGCCACGCGCGCTGGTGTTCGCGTAACTCGGCGACGGCCGCGACAACCTGCTCGGCCGACATATCCGGTACCGAGCCGACCACCTCGCCGGTGGCGGGATTCAGGACTTGGATCTCCGAGTCCGGAGTCGGGTCCACGGTTTTCACCGTGGCGTCGGGTTGTCCCGATTCGGTTTTGGTCACTGCGTTCTCCCACTGCGTCGTGCTCGGAACCGCTGGGCCGATCATTGTGAATCAGCTCACGGGATCGATCGTGACACACTGTGCGAGACACCGCGCCCGGTCGCGGTGTCCGATACCGGGATCTATTGGGATTCGCGAGCCAACCGGCGCAGTGGCGGCTCGGTCGCCGGGGGCACCCGGCGGTCGGGTAATTCGGCGAGCAGTTCGGTGGTGGCCGCGGCGACGGCGGCGACGGCTTTGTCCAGGGCGGGCTTGGTGGCCGAACTCAACCCGGACAGGCCACCGACCTTGCGCACGTACTGCAGTGCGGCGGCATAGATCTCCTGCTCGGTAGCGGCGGGCTCCAGACCTCGCAAGACGGTGATGTTTCTACACATGAATGCACATTAGCGCTGGAACACAGCCTGTGACAGGGCAAGGAACAAATGTGAAAATACGTCGCCCGGACCGGCCGGGGCCCGCGCGTCCTAGACTCACGGTATGGCTGCTGCCGGATTGCCCACGCCGACCCCCTTCCCCTATCCGGAGCTCGACAAGCGCGAGGAGGACCACTGGTCCGGCGCGCAGATGGACGATGACCGCCTGCGCGCGTTGTCGTTGGGCGCCTTCTATTCGGCGCGCTGGGACGCCTTCCACGACGCGCTGCTGCTGGGGCCCGAACGCGACCATCCGCTCGGCGACCGGCGTGAGCTGGCCATCGACACCCTCACCGGGGCCTGGGGGATCACCGACGGCACCGAGGCGCGCGCGTCCATGGAGCAGCTGCTCGAGGGTATGCACGCCCCGCTGTACGCCCTGGTGCATCCACTGGTCACCGCCTCACTGAACGCCAGCGAACGCGACCGGTTCGGCGAACGCGCCGATCGGCACCGGGCCTTCCTACGGCAGGTTGCCTCGTTCCGCGGTATCGACAATTCCGAGGCCCTCGTCCGCGACTACGACATCTGGTCCCAGGCGATCAAAATCGGTTTCACCGACCACCTGTCGCGTCCCCTACCGGCCGATATCCACGCCTGGGATCTGGCGCGGGTGGTCGCGGTGGCGCGTATGTCCTACACCGCCGGCTATATCGAAGCCGATGTCGCCTGGGACTATCTGGGCCGGGCGCTGCCGCTGGCCCAGCGCAAGTACCGCAACTGGCGGCAGTTCGGCGACGCCTACCTCACCGGCTGGACCTATTGGCAGGCCTGTGAGGACTTGGCCGAGCTGAAGGACGGTGGCGTCGACCGCCGCCTGGAACTGATGCGCCTGTGGCTCCGCCCGACCAGCCCCTGGCGCCGCATCGGTTTGGTGTAGCCCGGAATACGTCGGCCGGCCCGGCTGCCGTCCGCCTGCGCGGCCGGTCACGACGGCCGGCTCTGGGCGGCCAGCCACTGGTCGAAGGTTGTCGGGGCGATTCGTGCGTTCTCGGCGGGCAGCAGCGTGTTCCCGGCCATTTCCGGCCCGAACAGTGACGACCAGGTCGGCACCAGCCGGACCGAGCGACCCCGCGCGTCATTCGTACGGCGGGCCATATCGACCAGGTCCTGGGGTTCCGGTCCCGCGATATCGCGATAGCGGCCCTGTGGCGTGCCGGTCGCGAGTTCGGCGAGGATATCGGCGACATCGGCCGGGGCGATCGGCTGGACGAGCAGCGGAGCGAGGGTGGCGACGCCGTCCTGTTCGGTCCAGCCGGTGACGGTCGCGGCGAAATCGTGGAACTGGGTGGCCGCGACGATCGTCCACGGCACACCTCCCTCCGTGACCAGACGTTCCTGCTCCCGCTTCCCGGCGTAGTGCGCGTTGCCCTCCACCCGGCCGATACCGACGATGGACAGCAGGACATGGTGTGCCACGCCGGCGCGCTGCTCGGCCGCCAGCAGGTTGCGGGTGGTGCTGCCGAGATAGTCGACGACCTCGGCGCGGTCGGTACTTTCGACGCTGATGGCGTCCACCACGGCATCCACCCCGGTGAGGGCGGTATCCAGTCCCGCGCCGGTGCACAGGTCGACGCCGAGCGAGCGGCTGATGCGGACGACCTCGTGGCCCGCGGAGCGCAGTGCCCCGACGGTGAGTCTTCCGATATTGCCGGTGGCGCCGGCGACGGCGATTCGCATGGTCATGGCCTGTCTCCTCCAGCTCTGGTCTGCTGCTGCCGGCAGATTATCTCGGACTAAATAGATCTGCAATATCTTGGATAGAATCACAGGCATGAAGTTGCCGGTGAGTACCGAATGGCTGTTGCACTGCGCCACCTCGCTGGCGCAGCTCGAACCGGGAACGACCGCCTCGGCGGCGCAGCTGGCCCAGTACTTCGATCTGCCGGCGCCCTACCTCGCCAAACAACTCCAGGCCCTGGTTCGGGCCGGCCTGCTGAGCGCCAGCACGGGCCCCCGCGGCGGATTCCGGCTGGCCCGGCCCGCCTCGGAGGTCACGCTGCTGCAGATCGTCGAGGCGGTGGACGGCGGCGCCTCGCCCTACGAATGCCGTGAGATACGTCAGCGGGGTCGCGGCGGACTACCCGCGGAGGAATGCCGCGAACCGTGCCTCCTCGCCGTGAAGATGGCCGAGGCGCACGAAGCGTGGCGGGCGAGCCTGGCCGCCACCTCACTGGCCGAACTCGTCGCCGAGTTACCGGAATGGGCTCCGGAACGAACCCGTCGGCGTCTCGTGGGGTGGCAGTAGCCGGACGGGCACCGGTCCGGCCGGGCGGTGGGCCCGGCCGGACCAGGGCTCAGATGCCCGGAAGTGAGCGCAGAATCCCGCGGCCGTAGCGCTGGAACTGGGTGTCGTCGACCATGCCCAGGGAATGCCGCTCCACCAGCAGCTCCCATTCCGAATACAGATGCGCGACGCTGGGGTCGGCGGGGCCGGCGGCACCGTCCACCGCGACCAGCCGGACGGCGAAGTTGATCGCGGTGGCCAGCCGTTCGGAATCGGCGCGATCCATCGCGGTGAAGTACATCGTCGTATTACCGTCGTGTACTTCCACCAGAGGACGGCGGTCCCGCACCCGGATGTCCTCCACCACCGAGACCGCCTCCTCGGTGGCGCGGGCCCGCATGATGACGGGGATCGGCAGTTCGTGGGCATACGCCTCACCGGTGCCGAGCGAGACCAACAGCAGCCGCGTCGTGGTCACGGTGAACAGGCAGGGGTCGTCGTCGCCTACCGGCGGGTGGGCGACGACACTCGCGGTCTCCAGCACGTATTCGTCAGGTGTGACGTAACCGGCCAGATCGGCCACCGCGGCCTCGCCCCGCCCGGTGGCCGACATCCGGCGTACCGCGCGCTCCACATCGGCGCGTACCGGCCCGTGCTCGGTCTGTTCGGTGGGTGGCGCGATCAGCTCGGGAGCGGCGATATCGATCCGCTGGGCGGCGAGGATCTGGTCGTTTATCCGGGCGACGATGCCGGCGGCCGCCGGTACATCGTGTTCGGCGATCAATACGGGCAGCGGCGTCCGGTCGGCGGGAACGCCGACCAGCACGGGGGTCGGATAGCGCAGATATATCTCGATGACCACCGCGTCGTCGGCTCGCCGGCTGAGTCGCACCTCCAGTAGATCGGTCACCGCGACGTCGAGAACCCGCTCGCCGTCGCTCTCGGATTCGCCGTCGGCACCGGGGCGAAGGACGACCAATCGCCCTTCGCCGTGCCGCACGATTGCTGTGGGTGTCCGTAACTCGACTATGTCCATACCCCCTGCGCTCGGGTCGTACGCGATCATCATCGGTCCTACATGCGTGCCATGATTGTGATCACTACGAGATATCACAGACCATGACCCCGGGAACCACCGTGGTTTTCCGGCCGTTTACCTCTTGAACTCCATCACCAGCCGAACCACTGGCTTGCGACGAGTCAGGAAGCGCGATGTATCGACTAGACCGTACGCGGTAACGTGGCATGTCCGCACCCGAATCCGCTCAGCGGGCGGTAAGGATGTGGGTTGCGTCGCCCGAGATCGACGCATCGCTAGGCAAGAACGCGGAGACGCCTGAAAGGACTGGCCGCCCGGCCGACGCTCTATGAACCGCAAGACAGTGTTTCGTACCCTGGCGATAATCGCGGGCATTCTGCTCGTGATCTATCTGTTCAGTTACTTCGGCAACGACACCCGCGGCTGGCAGAGCGTCGACACGTCGGTGGCCATCAGTCAGCTCACCGACAAGGAGAACGTCGCCCACGTTCAGATCGATGACCGCGAACAACAGTTGCGGATCGAACTGAACAACGGCAACGACGCCACCCAGGGCCACGACAAGATCATCGCAAAGTATCCCGGTGGCAGCGACACCTCGGCTCAGATCTTCAAGGCCGTTCAGGATTCGGGCGCCCCGTACAACACGGTGGTCAAACAGGAGAGCTGGCTCACCCAGATCCTGCTGTTCGTACTGCCCATGGTGATCCTGCTCGGCCTGTTCATCTTCGTGATGTCGCGTATGCAGGGCGGCGGCCGCGGCGGCATGATGGGCTTCGGGAAATCCAAGGCCAAACAGCTGTCGAAGGATATGCCCAAGACCACTTTCGCCGATGTGGCCGGTGCCGACGAGGCGGTCGAAGAGCTCTACGAGATCAAGGACTTCCTGCAGAATCCGGTGCGCTACCAGGCGCTGGGCGCCAAGATCCCGAAGGGCGTCCTGCTCTACGGTCCGCCCGGCACCGGTAAGACGCTGCTCGCGCGTGCCGTGGCCGGCGAGGCGGGCGTCCCCTTCTTCACCATCTCCGGTTCCGATTTCGTGGAGATGTTCGTCGGTGTCGGTGCCTCCCGCGTCCGCGATCTGTTCGAGCAGGCCAAGCAGAACAGTCCCTGCATCATCTTCGTCGACGAGATCGACGCGGTCGGCCGTCAGCGTGGCGCCGGACTCGGCGGCGGCCACGACGAGCGCGAACAGACCCTCAACCAGCTGCTGGTCGAAATGGACGGCTTCGGCGATCGCACCGGCATCATTCTGATCGCCGCGACCAACCGCCCCGATATCCTCGACCCCGCCCTGCTGCGTCCCGGCCGGTTCGACCGGCAGATCCCGGTCAGCAATCCCGACCTGGCCGGCCGTCGCGCCATCCTGCGGGTCCACTCGCAGGGCAAACCGATCTCCCCGGAAGCCGATCTCGACGGCCTGGCCAAGCGCACCGTCGGTATGTCGGGCGCCGACCTGGCCAATGTCATCAACGAGGCCGCCCTGCTCACCGCGCGGGAGAACGGTTCGACCATCACCGGTGACGCGCTCGAGGAATCCGTCGACCGCGTGATCGGCGGCCCGCGCCGCAAGAGCCGGATCATCAGCGAACACGAGAAGAAGATCACCGCCTACCACGAGGGCGGTCACGCGCTGGCCGCCTGGGCCATGCCCGATATCGAACCGGTCTACAAGGTGACGATCCTGGCCCGTGGCCGCACCGGCGGGCACGCGATGACCGTGCCCGAGGACGACAAGGGCCTGATGACCCGCTCGGAGATGATCGCCCGGCTGGTCATGGCCATGGGCGGCCGCGCCGCGGAGGAACTGGTCTTCCACGAGCCGACCACCGGTGCCTCCTCCGATATCGACCAGGCGACCAAGATCTCCCGCGCGATGGTCACCGAATACGGGATGAGCTCCCGGCTCGGTGCGGTGCGGTACGGCCAGGAACAGGGTGATCCCTTCCTCGGTCGCTCCATGGGCACCGCCTCCGACTACTCGCACGAGGTCGCCGGCGCCATCGACGTCGAGGTCCGCAACCTCATCGAGGCCGCGCACACCGAGGCGTGGGCGATCCTCAGCGAGTACCGCGATGTGCTCGACGATCTGGCGACCGCCCTGCTCGAACGCGAAACCCTGCACCGCAAGGATCTGGAAACCATCCTCGCCGCGGTGCAGAAGCGGCCCCGGATCACCGCGTTCAACGATTTCGGCGATCGCGTGCCGTCGGACAAACCGCCGGTGAAGACCCCGGGTGAGCTCGCCGCCGAACGTGGCGAACCGTGGCCTCCGCAACCCGCCGTCCCCGCCGGTGTCGGCCCGGGCGATCCGGCGCTCGCCGGGAGCGTGCCGCAGCCCGCGGGATTCCCCGGCGGCGCGGTTCAGCAGCCCGGTTACGGCCGGCCGCCCAGCGGCTACCCGGCCCCGCCGCAGCCCGCTCCCAGTTATCCCCGCGGCGCCACGCAGGGCTCCCGGCCGGACTACGGCGCCCCCGCAGGCTGGTCGGCGCCGGGGTGGCCGCCGCGCGAGGAACCGCAGGCCCCGCCTGCCGACCGCGGCTACGGCGGCGGGCAGGAACAGCCCCGGTACTCGCATCCCGACCAGAACTCCGGGCACGACGAATCCGGATACGGCTCCGGTGAGGATTCCGGCCGTGGTGGCCCGCACTCCTGGGACAGCCCGAACGGTCGGCAGTAAACCGCCGCCGATTACGCTCGGAGGGGTTCGGCGCCCGGTGTGTACTGCCGGGCCCGAGATGTGGAGGTGTCCTCGAATGTCGACCGATCAGCAGACCAACGGCTACCCGGCCGATATCCACGCCGAGCTGGGTGAGAGCGGCGCACCCGCCGCGGAGCTGGTCGCGCTGCACACCGGTAGACGCTTCGATCAGCCGCGTGCCGAGGCGGCGGTGCGCGAGCTGCTCCTCGCGGTCGGCGAGAACCCGGACCGGCCGGGACTGCTGGACACCCCGGCCCGGGTTGCCCGCGCCTACCGGGAGATGTTCGCGGGGCTGTACGTGGAACCGGACGCGGTTCTCAACACCACCTTCGACGAGGAGCATCAGGAACTCGTGCTGGTGCGCGATATCCCGATGTACTCGACCTGTGAACATCACCTCGTGTCGTTCCACGGCATCGCCCATGTCGGATATATTCCAGGCCCGCACGGCCGGGTGACCGGGCTGTCCAAATTGGCGCGGCTGGTCGACCTCTACGCCAAACGCCCTCAGGTGCAGGAGCGGCTGACCAGCCAGATCGCCGACGCGATCATGCGGAAACTGGATCCACGCGGCGCGATCGTCGTGGTCGAGGCCGAGCATCTGTGCATGGCCATGCGCGGTATCCGCAAACCCGGCGCCAGTACCACCACCTCGGCCGTCCGCGGAATCCTGCAGACCAGCTCGGCCTCGCGGGCCGAGGCCCTCGACCTGATCCTGCGCAAGTGAGTGACCGGCGCACGGCCGTGGCCGTACCGACCCTCACCGGGGTACGGCCACGGCCCGGCGTGGAGCCGCGTCCGGGTCGCTCCTGCGTGGTGATGGGCGTGGTCAACGTCACCGGTGATTCCTTCTCCGACGGCGGCCGCTATCTGGATCCGCAGCGGGCGATCGAGCACGGTATCCGGCTCTACGAGATGGGCGCCGACATCATCGATGTCGGCGGCGAGTCGACCCGGCCCGGCGCCGTGCGGGTCGAGGTGGAGACCGAAATCGACCGGGTGGTGCCGGTACTGCGCGGGCTGGTCGCGGCCGGGATACCGACCAGCGTCGACACCATGCGGGCCCGGGTCGCCGAAGCCGCCGTCGCGGCCGGGGTGACGGTGATCAACGATGTCTCCGGCGGCCGCGCCGATCCGGCGATGGCCGCGGTTGTCGCCGCCGCCGATATCCCGTGGATCCTCATGCACTGGCGGGCGGCGTCGGACTACCGGCACACCGGACCGGCCGACCACTACGACGATGTGGTGGATGAGGTCCGTGCCGAGCTGGGAGTGCAGGTGCGGCACGCGATCGACGCGGGTGTCGATCCCGCCCGCATCATTCTGGATCCCGGCCTCGGATTCGCGAAAACCGCAGCACACAATTGGGCGCTGCTGGGCGCCCTGGATCGGTTCGTCGCCGACGGATTCCCGGTGCTCATCGGCGCCTCGCGCAAACGGTTCCTGGGGTCGCTGCTGGCCGACGGTGCCGGTCCGCGCCCGCCGGCCGGTCGGGAGACCGCCACCGCCACGGTGTCCGCGCTCGCGGCCTGGCACGGCGCCTGGGGTGTCCGGGTCCACGATGTGCGTGGATCTCGGGACGCTCTCGCGGTGACCGACGCCTGGCGTCGCGCGCAACAGCCGGGAACTCCGCGGTGAGCGCACCGGCACCCGGCCCGGACCGGATCGAGTTGCGGGGGTTGCGGGTTTTCGGCAGGCACGGAGTTTTCGAGCACGAACGCCGTGATGGGCAGGAGTTCGTGGTGGACCTCACCGTCTGGTCGGATTTCGGCGCCGCGGCGGCCACCGACGATCTCACCCACACCGTCGACTACGGCGCGCTCGCGGAGCTGGCCGTGCGGATCGTGACGGGCCCGCCCCGGAATCTCATCGAAACCGTCGCCACCGAGATCGCCGACCGGGTGCGCGAAGTGCCCGGCGTCACCGATGTCGAGGTGGTGTTGCACAAACCGGCCGCGCCCATCCCGCACAACTTCGCCGATGTGCGGGTCGTCACCGCGGGCCGCCGGGGTCAGGGGGCGCCGTGACGCGTGCCGTGCTCTCGATCGGTTCGAACATGGGGGATCGGCGCGAACTGCTGCGCAGTGTCGTCACCGGGCTCGGTGCCCGGGTGCGGGCCGTATCACCGGTGTACACCACCGCGCCGTGGGGCGGGGTGGAGCAGGATGATTTCCTCAATGCCGTGTTGGTGGCCGAGGATCCGGATTACGACTGCCGTGCCTGGCTGCGGCACGGACAGCGGTTGGAGCAGGCCGCCGGGCGTGAGCGGACGGTGCGCTGGGGCGCCCGGACCCTCGACGTGGACATCGTCTCCTGCGCCGAGCGGGCCGGCACCGGACTTCGTGCCCTGCGCAGCACCGATCCCGACCTCACCTTGCCGCACCCGCAGGCGCACCACCGCGCGTTCGTACTGATCCCGTGGCTCGATGTGGAGCCCGACGCGTCCCTGACCGTCGACGGGACCGAACGTCGTGTGCGCGAACTACTGGCGGAACTGGACCCCGCCGAACGTGACGGTGTGCGGCGCACGGAGTTCACGCTCCTACCCGCCGCGAGGACGGTGCCATGATGCGATACCCCCGCCTCGGCCGCGGTCTCCGCGGGCCACAGGTACCCCCTTCGAGGGGCGTTCAATGACTCGCGGTGGCGGCCATATGGACACCGGCGGCGGCCGGGGTGATGGCGACGACGGGGGGATGAAGCTCAAACCCACCCGCATCCGGGAATTGCTGGCCAATGTCCTGATCGCCGCGGTGATCGCCTGGGTGGCCACGCGGCTGGCCTACGCGAATTTCCCGCCGATCTCCACCATCGCCGGTGCCTCGCTGTATCCGGTCGCGATGCTGGAGGCCGCCCTGGGCTTCTATATCCGGACCCGGGTGAGCAACAGGCAGATCGGCGCCGATTCCCGCCAACTGCACCCGATCACCGTCGCCCGGGCTCTCGCGCTGGCGAAGGCGTCGGCCCAGGTGGGTTCGCTGGTGGCCGGAGTGTGGCTCGGATTCCTGCTGTGGATTTTCCCGCAGCGCGGGGATCTGCGGGCCGCCGACGCGGACTATCCGGGCGCGCTCATCGGATGCGGTGCCGGTATCGCCTTGGTAGTGGCCGCGCTGTGGCTGGAATATTGCTGCCGGGCACCCGACGATCCGACCGACGATCCGGCGCCGTCGTAGGCCTGATCGCCGTGATCGATCCCGCCCCTTTCCGGCGTGGGCGATGACGAATATCGCGGCTACCCTTGCGGTCATGGTTTCACCGTCCCGCAGTAGTATTTCCGCGCGCGGCCGGGAAGATGTGGGCAAGCTCTTCCTCGGTGCACTCGTCCTACTGGGTCTGGTGGCCAGCGTATTTCTCGTGCTGAGCGATAGCCTGCAATTCATCCGGGTGGGGTTGGTGGTGGCGCTGTGGGCGGCGGTGCTGGGAGCCTGGGCGGCCGGCCGGTACCAGGCCAGGATGCGTGATCTGCGCCGCATCTACGAACTCGAACTCGAACGTGAGATCAGTGCCCGCCGCGAACACGAACTCGGGGTCGAATCGCGGGTGCGTGCCGAACTGGGTGCCGACGCGACGGAAATGGCGGCGCTGCGCGCCGAGCTGACGGTGCTGCGGCGGCAGCTGGAGCGGCTCTTCGACGGAGACCTGCCGGAGGAGCGGCCCGCGCTGCGCGCGGCCGCCTTCCGTCTCCAGGAGCTGCCCGGGACCGACGGCCGGCCGGGGCTCGCACCCGGCTGGCAGGGGCCGGACGAAGGTGAACGGCGGGCCGTGGACGCCTGGGCGAATGCCGCGGCGAGCTGGTCGCAGGCCGCCGACGGCTGGGTCGATACCGAAGCCGGGGCCGCCGAACCGGCGAGCGATACCGGTGAACGCAAAGCGGTGACCCCGGTCTACGAAACCGACCACCCGGGCCGGCCGCGGTTCGCGAGCCCCGACGACGCGCCGGTCACCGCCGAAACGGCGATCGTCCGGCTCGACGACGATCCGCCCCACGGGTCGCCCAGCTCCGACATCTCCGGGCCGAGCTGGGCGGACGCGTTCACCGAGGTGCACGACGAGCCCGACGCCGGCGAGCACCGCTACGGCCCGTTGCTGCGCGACGAACCCTTCCACGGCCCGCCCGCGCCGGAGCGTGAGGCTCCGGACTCGCGCCCGCCGGTGGTCGCCGGGCCGATAACCGCGGCAGCCGAATCGGCCGAGCCGGTGGTCACCGGCACTGCCATCGATGAAGACCCCCGCGAACCGGCCGCGACCGCGGCGGCCAACCTGTTCCCGCGTTCGGCGAATTCCCGCCGCCGCGGCACCCGGCCCGACGCCGCCGGGAACCGGCGGCTGTCGGTCGCCGAGATCATGGCGAACCTGCGTCAGGAAGAGGAGCAGCGCAGCTCCTGAAGTGCGGTATATATCACCCGGGGCGCCCATGGCGCATCGGCGAGAGACGGCCCTATCCTCAACTTGTAACGTCCGGTACCCGCAGTGCGGGACTGGAACGACTTCGAGAGGACACTGGTGACCTCGCCACGCGTGACTCCTGGCAACCCGGCCGCGAGTGGTGATCCGGCGCCCGCACGACTGACGGTAGGCATCGTCTCGGCGGGACGTGTGGGATCAGCCCTCGGCGCCGCGCTCGAGCGCGCCGGACATGTGGTGTTCGGCGTCGCCGCGATATCCGACGCTTCGGTGCGCCGGGCACGGTCCCGGCTGCCCGATTCGCAGATCCTCCCGGTCGAGGAGGTCGCTGCCCGCAGTGAGCTGCTGATCCTGGCCGTGCCGGACGCCGAGCTGGCCGGTCTGGTCCGCGGCCTGGCGAGTTCGGGCACCGTAAGGCCCGGCACGATCGTGGCCCATACCTCCGGAGCCAACGGCATCGGTGTGCTGTCCCCGCTCCGGG
Organism: Nocardia grenadensis; assembly: GCF_050942415.1. NCBI lineage: Bacteria > Bacillati > Actinomycetota > Actinomycetes > Mycobacteriales > Nocardiaceae > Nocardia > Nocardia grenadensis. The sequence goes on from NZ_CP192054.1 coordinate 361,981, forward strand.
AAGCCGGTGCGCTTCCGCTGGCCGTACATCCCGCGATGACCTTCACCGGCCACGACGAAGACCTGCCCCGTCTGGCCAACGCCTGTTTCGGGATCACCGCCGCCGACGAGATCGGCTATGCCATCGCCCAGTCCCTGGTGATCGAGATGGGCGGCGAACCGGTCCGGGTGGCCGAGGAACACCGCACGCTCTATCACGCCGCGCTCGCGCACGGCAGCAACCATCTCGTCACGCTTGTATTGGACGCGGTGGAGGCACTGCGCGAGGCGCTGGCCGGACCCGGCCTGCTGGGCCAGCAGACGGTCGACGATCAGCCCGGCGGTCTGCCGGAACGCCTGCTGGCCCCGCTGGCCTCCGCCGCCCTGGACAATGCGCTGCGCCGCGGTCAGGCCGCGCTCACCGGCCCGGTGGCCCGCGGCGACACCGCGGCCGTCGCCGCGCACCTCGAGGCCCTCACGGCAGCGGACCCCGAAATCGCCGCCGGGTACCGGGCCCTGTCGCGGCGCACCGCGGAACGGGCGCAGGCCCCCGCCGAACTACGCGAGCTGTTGGAGGACCACCGATGATGCGTTACCTCCGCCAACACTTCGGCCTCCGCGGACCTCTGACAACAGCATCGAGGGAGGCTGCATGACAGACGGGACCCTGCGCGGTGCCTACCGCGCCGGCGAACTCACCGTGCAACACGATCCGGCCGTGCTCGGCAAAGTCGTTCGCGCATTGCGTAGCACCGGGCGCACCGTCGGCCTGGTGCCCACCATGGGCGCCCTGCACGAAGGCCATCTCGAACTGGTGCGCCGCGCCAAGCGGAGCAATCAGGTCGTGGTGGTGTCGGTGTTCGTCAACCCGCTGCAGTTCGGCGCCGGCGAGGATCTGGACAGCTACCCCCGCACCCTGGACGCCGACGTGGAGTTGCTGCGCGGCGAGGGAGTCGACCTGGTCTTCGCGCCGAGCGCGGCGGATATGTATCCCGCGGGCCCGCGGACGACCGTGCAGCCCGGCCCGGTCGGCGCCGATCTCGAGGGTGCTTCCCGGCCGACCCATTTCGCCGGGATGCTCACCGTGGTGGCCAAACTGCTGCAGATCGTGCACCCGCACGAGGCATTCTTCGGGGAGAAGGACTATCAGCAGCTCACGCTGATCCGCCAGATGGTCCGCGACCTGGACTTCGACGTGAAGATCGTGGCGGTGCCGACGGTGCGCGAATCCGACGGCCTGGCGCTCTCCTCCAGGAACCGCTACCTCGATCCCGACCAGCGCGGCCTCGCGACCACCCTGTCGGCCGCCCTGTTGGCCGGCGCGCGCTCCGGAGCGGCCGGCGGGGACGCCGTCCTGGAGGCCGCGCGCGCGGTCCTGGCTGCCGCGCCCGGGATCGAACTCGACTACCTGGAATTGCGCGCCGCCGACCTGGGCCCCGCCCCCGAGTCCGGCAATGCCCGGCTGCTGATCGCGGCCCGCGTCGGCACCACCCGGCTGATCGACAACGCCCCGGTTCGGTTGGGAGCCCAGTTGGACGGCCACCCCGACGCCGACATCGTGTCCCCTGGAACTCGGCAGTTCGCGCCGAGCAGCTCCGACGGGACGAAACCTTAGTGAACGCGCCATCGATCGCCCCCCGGCGGACTGCCGGTCACATCAACCGCGACGGCCCGTTTCCATCTGCTTCGGATGGTCTCGACGGCGTTCACCTTCTGTCTATTCCGGATGGTCTACCTCCGTGGTCGGGGCCCGCCCCCGGTTCTGGAGCGACAGAGCGAAGGAGCGCAGCGACTGAGTGGCGGAGTGAAGAACCGGGGTTACAGGGCCCCGACCCGCGCGCCGAAGGCGCGCCGATAAACACAGAAAGGCGACGATGATGTTGCGCACCATGATGAAGTCGAAGATCCACCGGGCCACCGTGACCCATGCCGATCTGCACTATGTCGGGTCGGTGACCATCGACCAGGATCTTCTCGATGCGGCCGATCTGCTCGAGGGGGAGCAGGTCTGCATTGTCGACATCGATAACGGAGCCCGTCTCGAAACCTATGTGATCGCGGGCGAGCGCGGGTCCGGGGTGATCGGCATCAACGGTGCCGCGGCTCATCTGGTCAACCCCGGTGACCTGGTCATTCTCATTGCCTACGGCATGATGGACGAGGCCGAGCTGCGCGAGTACGACCCGAAGGTCGTGTTCGTCGATGACCGTAACCGTCCGGTCGAGCTGGGCTCGGATCCGGCGCATGCGCCGGCGGGCTCGGATCTGATCAGCCCGCGCAACCTGACCTTCGCCTGAGCGGCGGCGGTGAGCGCATGCTCTTGACCATCGACGTCCGGACGACCAGCACAGTGGTCGGGCTGATCGCGGGCTCCGGCTCGCAGGCCGAATTGGTCCGGCATTGGCGGATCCATACGAATCCGTTGCATACCGCCGACGAGTTCGCGATGAGTCTGCGGGGTCTGGTGGGCCCGGACCTCGACGCGGTGACCGGTGTGGCCGGTTTGTCGACGGTGCCGCCGGTCCTGCGTGAACTGCGGTTCATGCTGGATCGCTACTGGCAGCAAGTGCCGCACGTACTGGTGGAACCCGGCGTCCGGACCGGTATCCCGCTGCTGGTGGACAACCCGAAAGAGGTCGGCGCGGACCGGATCGTGAACAGTCTGGCCGCCCATCATCAATTCGGTGGTGCCGCGATCGTGGTGGATTTCGGTGTGTCGATCTGCGTCGATCTCGTATCGGCCAAGGGTGAGTTCCTCGGTGGTGTCATCGCACCGGGAGTGGAGACCGCGACCGAGGCGCTGACCGAGCGGACCGCATTGCGCCGGGTGGAGTTGAGCCGGCCCCGGTCGGTGGTGGGCAAGAACAGCGTCGAATGTATCCAGTCCGGTGCGATCTTCGGATTCGCCGGCCTGGTGGACGGGCTGGTCGATCGTATCCGGGACGATATCGAGGGTTTCGCCGATGACGGCGTCGCAGTGGTGGCCACCGGTGCGGCGGCTCCGCTGATCATCGATGAATCCGAGACCATCGAGCACCACGAGCCCCATCTGACGATCACCGGGCTGCGGGTGGTCTTCGAACGCAATCAACGCCGCGCTCGTGGTTGATACCGCGGCCCGCGGCTGTGACGTATTCCGCTGATTCGAATGTGGCCGAGCCGCCACCGGCTTGCTAAGCTCACCGTGTGCTGAACCGCATGCGTACCCAGGAGTGTTGTCGAGGCTGATTCGCCTCGATCGTTCGAGGCATTCTGCAGTCCTCGACCGTTTCTTTCACTTCCTGGAGATGCGCTCATGCATTCGCCTGTTCTCTCGTCCGTTGTGCGTCGGTCGGCCCGTGACACTTCCGCCGCGGCCGCGAATCCGATTCCCGATCGCCCGATCTCCCCGGCACTGCCCACGCGGCTGCGCCCGGCCGATCTGCTGCGCCTGACCGACGAGACCGGTGAGGATGTGCTCGCCGGACGGTACGACCACCTGCTTCCCGCGGACGGTCTGTGGCCGGCGGTCGACCGCTGGGCCACCCGCCTGGTCGCCGACGACGAGGTCGATGTCTGGCTGATCAGCTGGACCCCGGACAAATCCACGAAACTGCACGATCACGCCGGTTCGCTCGGGGCGCTCACCGTACTCAGCGGGGCGCTGGCCGAATACCGCTGGAACGGAACCGAATTGCGACACCGGGTGCTTTCCGCCGGTGATCAGGCCGCGTTCCCCATCGGCTGGGTGCACGATGTCGTGCGCACCCCCGACCGGAGCGCGGTATCCGGCCCGTCCGGTACCGGCCCGCTGGATCCCACGCTCAGCGTGCATGCCTACTCGCCGCCGCTCACCGCCATGTCCTATTACGAAGTGACCGGACACGGCAGCCTGCGGCGCACTCACACCGTTCTCACCGACCAGCCCGAAGGTGACCTCTGATGTCGCGACTGACCATTGATCAGATGCTGGACCAGGCCCGCGCGCAATTGCGGCGGATCCATCCCGTAGAACTGCCCGGCGCGCTCGCCCGCGGGGCGATTCTGGTCGATATCCGGCCTGCGGCGCAGCGGGCCAGGGAAGGGGCACTGCCCGGAGCCCTGGTCATCGAACGAAATGTGCTCGAGTGGCGGCTCGATCCCAGCAGCTCGGCGCGCCTGGCGCTGGCCACCGACCACGATGTCGAGTGGGTGGTGGTGTGCTCGGAGGGCTACACCTCCAGCCTCGCCGCGGCGTCGTTGCGCCAATTGGGGCTGCACCGCGCGACCGATCTGGTCGGCGGGTACAAGGCGCTGGAAGCCGCCGGTATGCGTTCCGTTGCCACCGGTGCCGCGCACTTCACCAGGGAAGTTCGTTCGCTCGCCGTTCTCTGAATTGTTGTCCTCGGCCGAATGCGGCCGGACGACAATACATTTCCGTCGCGCGGTGGCGACCCGGAAAATTCTAAGCAACCAAATGGTCTATTTCTCCCGGGGCGCCCTGCTGTGCCTTCCGTAAGTCATTCCTTATCGCGCGGTTGGGGCGGGCGGATGACGAATCGATTTGCGGTGCACGCTAGGGTGGTTCGCTGTGAGCAACCCGAACATCTCGTCATCCGGCGGCTCCGCGGGCGCTGTTCCCGCGGGGCGATCCAGCCGCTCTGTGGAGGTCGACGACGTCCCCGAGCAGATGCGGATCCGCCGGGAGAAGCGGGAGCGGCTGCTCGGATCGGGCGGGGAGGCCTATCCCGTTTCGGTGCCGCGCACCCATGGTCTGGCCGAAATCCGCGCCGCCTATCCGGATCTCGCGGCCGATACCGCGACCGGCACGATCGTCGGTGTGGCCGGCCGGGTCATCTTCATGCGAAATACCGGCAAATTGTGTTTCGCTCAGCTACAGGAGGGCGACGGCACCACATTGCAGGCCATGGTGAGCCTGAACGGTGTCGGTGCGGACGCGCTGGCGGCGTGGAAGGCCGATGTGGATCTCGGCGATATGGTTTTCGTACACGGCGAAGTCATCTCATCGCGTACGGGTGAATTGAGTGTCATGGCCGATTCCTGGTCCATGGCCGCGAAGGCGCTGCGGCCCCTTCCGGTAGCGCACAAGGAGATGGGCGAGGAGACGCGGGTCCGGCAGCGTTATGTCGATCTGATCGTGCGTCCGGAGGCTCGCCGAACGGCCCGTACCCGGGTGGCGGTGGTGCGCGCACTGCGCAATGCGCTGGAACGCCGGGATTTCCTCGAGGTCGAGACGCCGATGCTGCAGACGCTGCACGGAGGCGCGGCCGCACGGCCCTTCCGCACCCACTCCAATGCGCTCGATATGGATCTCTACCTGCGCATTGCTCCGGAATTGTTTCTGAAGCGGTGCGTGGTCGGCGGGATCGAGCGGGTCTTCGAGATCAATCGCAACTTCCGTAACGAAGGTGCCGATTCCACCCATTCGCCCGAGTTCGCGATGCTCGAAACTTATGAGGCGTACGGTACCTACGACGACTCCGCGCGCATGACCCGGGAATTGATCCAAGAAGTCGCCGAGGAAGCGCTGGGAACGCAGGTTGTCACCCTCGCCGACGGTTCGGAATACGACTTGAGCGGCGAGTGGACAACGGTCGAGATGTATCCGTCGTTGTCCGAGTCGGCGGGGGTGGAGATCACCCCGGAAACAAGTGTTCCGGAATTGCTCGAGCTAGCCGATCGGGTCGGCCTGGAAATTCCCGAAGGTAAGGGCTACGGCCACGGCAAACTGGTGGAGGAACTCTGGGAGCACTGCTACGGCGACAAGCTGTACGTGCCGACTTTCGTCCGTGATTTCCCAGTGGAGACGTCCCCCCTGACCAGGCAGCACCGGTCGCAGGCCGGTGTTACCGAGAAGTGGGATCTGTATGTCCGCGGCTTCGAGTTGGCCACCGGGTATTCGGAGTTGGTGGATCCGGTGATCCAGCGCGAGCGGTTCGTCGATCAGGCGCGCCTGGCCGCGGCCGGTGACGATGAGGCAATGGTGCTCGACGAAGACTTCCTTGCCGCGATGGAACACGGGATGCCGCCGACGACCGGAACCGGTATGGGAATCGATAGGTTGTTGATGGCGCTCACCGGATTGGGAATCCGGGAAACGATACTGTTCCCAATAGTGCGGCCGGTAGGCCGTTGAGCGAACGGTTTGCATAGCAGGCCGCTCGCCTTGGAATTTTCCGAATTCGAGGTATTCTTGCCTCGGGTAATCGGCCTGATATTGCGGGCCGCACGATTTCGAGAGGACGTTCATCTCATGGCAAAGAAGGTCACCGTTAGCCTGATCGACGATGTCGACGGTGAGTCCATCGCGGACGAGACCATCGAGTTCGCAATCGATGGGGTGTCGTACGAGATCGACCTGTCGTCGACGAATGCGACGAAGCTTCGGGACGAGTTGGAGCAGTGGGTGACCAGTGCCCGCCGGGTGAGCGGCCGGCGTCGGGTGAAGGCCGCTGTCGCGGCATCCGGGAACACCAAGGCACGCGCCACCATGGATCGCGAACAAAGCGCGGCTATTCGCGAGTGGGCCCGCCGGAATGGTCACAAGGTTTCCGCGCGTGGCCGCATCTCCGCGGATATCACCGACGCGTACAACAAGGCCGCGAAGGGATAGTTCTTCTTTCAACCGTCGCGCGTGCGGGTTATTCGCGGAACACGCCGACGGCTGGTCTTCTCGATAGCTATTTGGAATTACCGCTGGCCCCGGCGTCGATCGCCGGGGCCGCTGCGCCCGGCGGCGTTCCATCTTGCCCGAGTGGCGGACTGCCCGGCACCATAGGTGTGATCGGCCGGGCCACATGCGCCGCAGTGCAAGAGGTCCGCAGTGTTCGGCAGTTGCTGCCGATATGGAGAGGTGAGGTATCGGCGCAGTGTCCGGATCCGTCGGTTCGTTCCTTCGATTCACCGATGACGAAGGCCGTAGGTGCGAGGTGATGTTGAGCCCCGATCGGCAGCGGATCACCGTCGGCCGCTCCGCGAGTGCCGATCTGTCGCTGCGCTGGGACGCCGAGGTGTCGCGGTTGCACGCCGCGGTCGAATACCTCGCCGCGCACTGGACCATCGTGGACGACGGCCTCTCCCGTAACGGCACGTTCGTCAACGGCGAACGCATCAACGGCCGCCGTCGGCTGATGCCCGGCGACCGTATCCGGGTGGGCACCTCGCTGGTGTCCTTCCACGACTTCAACGGTGTCGCCGACGACGCCACCCGCGCCTCCGGCGCCAGTATGCCCACCGTGCGCTCACTGACCGAGGCGCAGCGGGGTGTGCTCGTCGCGCTGTGCCGCCCGTTCGAAGGGGATGCCGGTTTCGCGGCCCCCGCCACGAACCAGCAGATCGCCGATGAACTGTTCCTGAGTGTGGACGCCGTCAAGACCCATCTGCGCGCCTTGTTCGCCAAGTTCGGGGTCGAGGACCTGCCGCAGAACCAGAAGCGGGTCCGGCTCGCCGCGCTGGCCATGCGCAGCGGTCTGATCACCGATCGCGATCTGTGACCGCCGTCCCCCGGCCGCTCACCCCCCGACTATCCGATATCCCCAGCTCTGGGAGTCGTTCTGTTCGCTCTGGGCAAAACCGGAGTGGGAAACCAATCGGTGGGTAAGGGCGTTATGAGTGAATAGGTCTGCTGTCGGGCCCACATCATTAGGGTGGAGCGGCGGCGGCGTAATCCCCTGCCAACTAGAGTGGGAGGCGGGGGCCGCAACCCCTGGCCTTCATGGCAGGCTGAAGCCGACGGTTGTCCACGACACACCACGGCGTCAGCCGGCCATAGAGTCCGGAGCAGGAGAGTGAGGGAGCGATGTTCGAGAGGTTCACCGACCGCGCGAGGCGTGTCGTCGTCCTGGCCCAAGAAGAGGCCCGGATGCTCAACCACAACTACATCGGCACCGAGCACATCCTGCTGGGTCTGATCCACGAGGGTGAGGGTGTCGCGGCCAAGTCCCTGGAGTCGCTCGGTATCTCGCTGGAGGGCGTGCGCAGCCAGGTCGAGGAGATCATCGGCCAGGGCCAGCAGGCCCCGTCCGGTCATATTCCGTTCACCCCCCGCGCCAAGAAGGTGCTGGAACTGAGCCTGCGCGAAGCGCTGCAGCTCGGTCACAACTACATCGGCACCGAGCACATCCTGCTCGGCCTGATCCGCGAGGGCGAGGGCGTCGCGGCCCAGGTGCTGGTCAAGCTCGGCGCCGATCTCAACCGGGTCCGCCAGCAGGTCATCCAGCTGCTCTCCGGGTATCAGGGCAAGGAGCCCGTGGAGTCCGGCGCCCGGGGCGAGACGGGTACCCCGTCCACTTCGCTGGTGCTCGACCAGTTCGGCCGCAACCTCACCCAGGCGGCCCTGGAAGGCAAACTCGACCCCGTCATCGGCCGCTCGAAGGAGATCGAGCGGGTCATGCAGGTGCTCAGCCGCCGTACCAAGAACAACCCGGTCCTGATCGGCGAGCCCGGTGTCGGTAAGACAGCCGTGGTCGAGGGCCTGGCCCAGGCCATCGTCAACGGCGAGGTCCCGGAGACGCTGAAGGACAAGCAGCTCTACACTCTCGACCTGGGTTCCCTGGTCGCGGGCAGCCGCTACCGCGGTGATTTCGAAGAGCGCCTGAAGAAGGTGCTCAAGGAGATCAACACCCGCGGCGACATCATCCTGTTCATCGACGAGCTGCACACATTGGTCGGCGCGGGTGCCGCCGAGGGGGCTATCGACGCGGCCTCCATCCTGAAGCCCAAGCTGGCCCGCGGAGAGCTGCAGACCATCGGCGCCACCACCCTCGACGAGTACCGCAAGTACATCGAGAAGGACGCCGCCCTGGAGCGCCGGTTCCAGCCGGTGCAGGTGGGCGAGCCGACCGTCGAGCACACGATCAATATCCTCAAAGGTCTGCGCGACCGCTACGAGGCGCACCACCGGGTGTCCATCACCGACGGTGCCCTGGTGGCCGCGGCCACTCTGGCCGACCGCTATATCAACGACCGGTTCCTCCCGGACAAGGCGATCGACCTGATCGACGAGGCCGGCGCCCGGATGCGCATCCGCCGGATGACCGCGCCGCCGGACCTGCGCGAATTCGACGACAAGATCGCCGACGCGCGCCGGGAGAAGGAATCGGCGATCGACGCGCAGGACTTCGAGAAGGCCGCGCGGCTGCGCGACAAGGAGAAGCAGCTCGTCGCCAAGCGGGCCGAGCGGGAGAAGCAGTGGCGCTCCGGTGACCTGGATGTCGTGGCCGAGGTCGACGACGAGCAGATCGCCGAGGTGCTGGCCAACTGGACCGGTATCCCCGTCTTCAAGCTCACCGAGGAGGAGACCACCCGTCTGCTCCGCATGGAGGACGAGCTGCACAAGCGGATCATCGGCCAGGAGGACGCGGTCAAGGCCGTCTCCAAGGCCATCCGCCGCACCCGCGCGGGTCTGAAGGATCCGAAGCGTCCGTCCGGCTCGTTCATCTTCGCCGGTCCGTCCGGTGTCGGTAAGACCGAGCTGTCCAAGGCGCTGGCGAACTTCCTCTTCGGCGACGACGACGCGCTCATTCAGATCGATATGGGCGAGTTCCACGACCGTTTCACCGCGTCGCGGCTGTTCGGTGCCCCGCCCGGGTACGTCGGCTACGAAGAGGGTGGCCAGCTCACCGAGAAGGTGCGCCGCAAGCCGTTCTCGGTCGTGCTGTTCGACGAGATCGAGAAGGCCCACCAGGAGATCTACAACACTCTGTTGCAGGTGCTCGAGGACGGCCGCCTCACCGACGGCCAGGGCCGGACCGTGGACTTCAAGAACACGGTGCTGATCTTCACCTCGAACCTCGGTACCTCCGATATCTCGAAGGCCGTGGGTCTGGGCTTCTCGCAGAGCAATGCGGAGGGATCGAACTACGAGCGGATGAAACTCAAGGTCAACGACGAGCTGAAGAAGCACTTCCGGCCGGAGTTCCTCAACCGTATCGACGATGTGATCGTCTTCCACCAGCTCACCACCGAGCAGATCGTGGAAATGGTGGATTTGATGATCGCCCGCGTCGAGCGGCAGCTGAAGGCCAAGGATATGGCGATCACGCTCACCGAGAACGCCAAGAGCCTGCTGGCCAAGCGTGGTTTCGACCCCGTGCTCGGTGCCCGGCCGCTGCGCCGCACCATCCAGCGCGAGATCGAGGACCAGCTCTCGGAGAAGATCCTCTTCGGCGAGATCGGCCCCGGTCAGACCGTCCAGGTCGATGTCGAGGGTTGGGACGGCGAAGGCTCCGGCGAGGACGCCCGCTTCACCTTCGCACCGAAGGCCAAGCTCACCAAGGAAGACGGCGAGAAGAAGCCCGAGGTCGTGCTCACCGGCGCCTCCGAGGGTTCGACCGAAGCCGCTTCGGGCGAGTAGCCGACAGGTCGGCAGAGGGCCTGCCCGCCGGTATCACACCGGTGGGCAGGCCCTTTCGTGTGGGTGAGAGGACGCGCCTGCCGGTCTGCGGGGGACATTCCGGTCGGTGCGCGCGCGTACGGTGACGGCAGTTCATTCGATACGAATCGGGGGTATCACCATGACGAATCCGGATCTGACCACGATCGCGGTTCTGCTCGACCGTTCCGGCTCCATGCAGACCATCAAATCCGATACCGAGGGTGGGTTGGCCGCCTATTTCGAGGAGCAGCGGCAGGTCGAGAAGGCAGTGCGGGTCACCCTCGCGCAATTCGATACCGAGTACGAATGTGTGTACTCGAATGTCCCGATCGATCAGGTCCCGCCGCCGGTCCTGCAGCCGCGCGGCGGCACCGCGCTCTACGACGCCATCGGCAGATCGGTCACCGATCTCGGTGCGGAACTGGCCGCCCGGCCGGAGGAGGAGCGGCCCGGCACCGTGATCGTGGTCGTCCTCACCGACGGGCACGAGAATTCGAGCCGCGAATGGACGCATGCCGCCGTGCGGTCACTGATCGAGCAGCAGCAGAACGTCTACAGCTGGGATTTTCTGTTTCTCGGCGCCAATATGGACGCGGTCGAGATCGGGAGCGGTCTCGGCTTCGCCCCGCAGCAGTCCATCACCTACGGGGCGGCGCCGGCGGGCGTCGCCGGGGTATTCCGGGCAGCAGGGGCGTACTCACGGCGGCTACAGGCCCCGGCGGGCGCACCGGACTCGGCCCGCGCGGCCGGGTTCACCGAGCAGGAGCGTCGCGACGCGAACCCGGGCTGAACCGCGGGGTCACTCGGGTGCTGCGGGTCCCGGATCGGCCGGGGAGCCGCCGCTTCCGCGTGGTTCGGAGGTCACCGCTACCGGTGCCGGCGGCCGGCGAGAATCGTTGTCGCCGGGCTCGTTACGGGTCGGGGGCCGCGCATCGGGGTCGATCGCGATCCGCAGTGGGCGGCTCGGTAGCCGCGCGGCGACCCGGTAGCCGCCGCTGGGTTTGGGGCCGGCGGTCAATGCGCCACCGAGCGCGTGAGTGCGTTCCCGCATGGCGATGATCCCCATCCCACGGGTGGGGCCGGCGTGTTCGGGTTTGCCGGTGGGACGGGTGTTGTCGACGGTGAGATCCACCGAATCACCGGTGTAGCGCACCGTCACGGTGGCCTCGGAGCCCGGGGCGTGGCGCACGACATTGGCCAGGGATTCCTGGACGATCTGGGTGGCCGCCTCGTCGATCGCCGCGGGCAGGGAATCGGGGGTCCCCAGGACCCGGGTGTGCACCGTCAGCCCCGCCAGCCGGGGTTTGCGCAGGAGTTCGTCCAGGTCGGACATGGTGGGGTCGGGTTCGCGAGGTGGTGGTGGGGACGGCGCTTGGGCGGCGGCCGGTGGGCGGCCCGCGCTGGAGCCGTTCGCTCGCGGCTGGTCGGCGCCGGGCCGTTCGCGGCGGCCGAAACCACCTCGGCGCGAACGTCTCGCACGCTCGCGCGGACCGATATCCGCGGCGTCGGCAGGGTCGTGATCGCGGCGCGGCTGCGCGGGTGTGCCGGATACGGGCTCCACCGCCTGGATCGCGTGGCGCAGTGCCTGCACATCCTCGAGCGCGCTGCGGCTGGTGGTTTTGATCTCGGCGACCGTCCCCGCCGCTTTCGCGGACTTGTTCTCCACCTGCTGGAGAGCCATTCCGGCCTGCACATTGATGAGCGAGAGATTGTGCCCCACCACATCGTGCAGCTCCCGGGCGATCAGCAGGCGCTCTGTGCCGACCTCGAGTTCCCGCTGCTGCCGCGCCGCCATGCGTTCGGCGGTGTCCAGGGCCTGCCGGGTCTGTGCGAGTAGGCGACGGTGCCGCAGCACTTCGAACAGCGCCGCGGCCAGCGCGACCCAGCCCAGTAGCCCGACCATCTGCCAGCCCGTCATCGCGCACTCTCCACCTGCACCACCCTATTCGCCTGTTGTGCTCGGTCGTCGGCGCACACCCGGATTACCGGTGCCGCAATGGTATTCCGATGACGAATGCGCCGGTTCCGGGTGGGCCGGTCGGCAGCGGCGCGTGATCACCGCATCTGCGGCAGTACCCGCCCCGGCGCGGGTATGGTCCAGTGATGGTCGACCAGCAAGTGCGTGTACCGGACCTGTCCACACGGCCGTACGAACTCACCGTGGAGCGGGTGATGACCGCTTCACCCGAACTCCTCTACTTGGCGTGGACCCAGGGCTTCGATATCTGGTTCGCGGAACCGTCCTCGGTGCGGATGCGGCCCGAGGTGAACGAGCCGTTCTATTTCGAGACCCGGGAGGAGGGGAACTCTCGGCCGCATTACGGCCGCTTCCTCCGTCTGGAACCGGGCCGGCTCGTCGAAATGACCTGGGTGACCGGCGCCGGCGGCACCGAGGGCGCGGAAACGGTGGTGCGGGTGGAACTGGTCAAACAACCCCGTGGCATCCGGTTGCGGTTGCGGCACAGCGGTTTTGCCGACGAAGCGGCCCGCGACCGGCATCGGGACGTCTGGCCCGCGGTGCTGGCCCGCCTCGACGAACGAACTGCGACGAAGTGAGGGTACTAGTAGGTTCGAGTCCGACTCACAACGAATCGTCTTCGAAAGGATCGTGATGCCCACACGTACCGCGCGCACCGCATGGACCGGTGGTCTCCAGGACGGCTCCGGCCAGGTCGAGCTGATCAGCTCGGGGGTCGGTAAGTACGAGGTGTCGTTCCCGAAGCGGTCGGCCGATGACGCCGACGGCACAACCAGCCCGGAGGAACTGATCGCCGGGGCACATTCGTCCTGCTACGCGATGGCGCTGTCGAACGAGATCGCTCAGGCCGGCGGTACCCCGCAGAGCCTCGACGTCTCGGCCGCGGTGACCCTGGGCCCCGACCCGGCGGGCGGTTTCCGGATCAGCCGGATCGCACTGAAGGTACGTGGCCGGGTATCCGGCCTCGACGAGGCGGGTTTCGCCGCCGCGGCCGCTGCGGCCAAGGCCGGATGCCCGGTGAGCAAGGCCCTGGGCGGAGTGGACGACATCACCCTGGACGCGGCGCTGGAATCCTGAGATGCCTGTCCCGGGCCCCGCGCGGGCCCGGGACAGGGAAGGGCCTTTACCAGGGCCTACCGGCGCCGTGTCCGGCCCGGAACCACGCCCGGGCGCCCCGTGTGTACATGGCGGGGATCGCGACGAATACCGCGCATAGATGGCCGGCCCGGGTGAGCGCCAGGAATACGGTCGCGGCGCTCATATCGGCGAACACACCGGCGCCTCCGTTCGCGAGCATCCGAACAGGCTCCACCACCAATGAGGCCGTACCGACCACGCCTATCCCGGCGGCGAGCAGATTCCTGGCCCAGCGTTCGCCTCGCAGCATCCGCCACGCGACACCGAGAACCGCCAGGTAGATCCCGGCGCGCAGTAGCCAACCGCCGGTGAGTTCGCCGATATCCGCTGCGTCGCCCAGCAATGCGCCCCGGACCGCGGCTTCGGTGATACCGCAGCCCACGGCCGCCACGAGCGCGACGAAGGCGATGGTGACGGCTGCGGGCCGCCGGGCGAGTGGACTGTCCGGGTGGGCGAGCGTGGTGTCGTGCATACCTCGACCATGCCCGGTGACTACCGCTCCCCGGATCAACCCGCTGTAGCAGCAGCCTCCGCTACCCGGGTACCACCGCGGTTGCTCCACTCGGTGAGCGCGGCGAAGGCCAGAGCGATCCCGACCCACAGCGCGGTGGATACGGCCAGCGACGCGGCGCGGAACTCCCACAGCAGCGAGGCCGGGAAGTCGGCCCCCACTTCGTTCACCCCGGGCAACAGCACGTAGCCGAGGGTGATTACCAGTACGAATCCGGCCGCGGCCGCGACGAGCCGGAGGGATTCGGGCCGCGGCCGCAGCGCCTTCCAGATGTACACACCGGCCGCGACGGCCACCAGGCCCAGCACCACCGAGGCCAGCCAGAGCAGGGTGCGCTCGTTGATCGTCTCCGGGTCACCGACCGCCGGTGGGTTGGCCGGATACTTGAAGAACGGCACTGCCACCACCGCGACCCAGCCGCCCAGGCCCAGCCCGAGTATCAACCGATGACCGGGCAGCGCGGTGAACCGCCGGGCGTAATGCGCCGCGGTCGCCACGATCGCCCCGAACGCCATCCCGGCCAGGGCGTCTGCCAGGAACTGCCCGAATTTCTGCCACGGCCTGCTCACCACGGCCTCGTCCCCGTGCGTGTGCGCTGTCTCCCCGTGCGTATGTCCGGTACCCGAATCCTGGGCATGCTCCGGCGTGGGAGCCGCGGCCTCCTCGATGGCGATGGCGGCATCGACCTTGGGCTCGCCGACGAAATTTCCGACGACACCCGCGAGGAGACCGGCGATCAGGCCGGCGAGCAGACCACGGAGCAGCAGGGCACCGAAAGATCCACTCAATGGCACGGGACACCCAGCAGGTGGCGCCCGTCGTGCATCAGCTCGTGCAGGAACATACCGCCGCGCGATACGGCGCCTTGATCGAATCCGACCAGGTAGAGCGTCAGCAGTGCCAGCAGGACGACGCCTACTGTGACGAGCACTGTCGCCGCCGTATCGGCGGCCCTGCTCGGGACATGGGCTATGGCCATGGTGGGTCCTCCTCATCCGGATGCTCGCGTCCGGTTCGCGAGTTGTGCGCAGGTGCCGGTGTCTGACTCTGCCCACCCGTTCCGGCGCGGACATCACAGTGGCGCGACCGCTCCGGGTTCTCACCGGATTACCGCATCACCTTTGCTTTCACCTCGAACTGTGACACCGGCCGTCGCCGCCGTCAATATGTCCACGAACGATCACCGGCCACGCCGCCGGTGGTCGGCGGCGTGGCCGGTGTGGGGGAGGCGATCAGGACGCGGGTTTACCCGCTACATCGAGTACGACCTCGAACTCCAGCAGTGAAGCGCCGGTGGCGACAGGCTTGTTCTGCTGTCCGGCATGTGCCTCTTTGGCGGGGCCGTCGCGCCACGCCGCGAAGGACTCCTCGGAATCCCACTGGGTGACCACGAAATACCGATTCTCGCCGGCCGTGGGCCGCAACAATTGGAAGCCGAGAAACCCCGGGGAGTTTTCGACCGCGTGCGCGCGATGGGCGAACCGCTTCTCCAGCTCGGGACCCGCGCCCTCGGGGACCTCGATCGCATTGATCTTCACAACAGCCATACCCCTGAGCTTAGGTATCGCGAGTCCGGGAGGGACAGTGCCGCACGCCACAGCGGGTCACTACGTGCACCGCCCGGTGGCGCCGACCCCGCCCTGTGGAGGGTTGTGAATAAACTCGGCCCGGTGTTGCACGACGAAGGCGGGACCGGGATCCCGATACTGCTGCTGCACGGGTTGATGGGCAGCGCCCGTACCTGGCAGAACCAGGTCCGGTGGTTGCGTGACCACGGCCGGGTGTTCACCTTCGACGCCGCCGGGCACGGGCGCCCCGCACCGCCCGAACTCACCACCGACGCTTTCGTCGCCGATCTGGCCGCCGCCACCGCGCGCATCGCCGAGCCGATGATCGTGATCGGGCATTCCATGGGTGGTCTGCACGGCTGGGTGTTCGCGGCCACGCATCCGAACCGGGTGCGCGGGCTGGTGGTGGAGGATATGGCAGCCGATTTCACCGGCCGTACCGCTGCCCACTGGGCCGCGATGGTCGAGGCCTGGCCGCAGCCCTTCGCGGACGAGGCCGCCCTGGTGGCGCATTTCGGCCCGGTCGCCGGCCGTTACTTCCGGGATTCGTTCCAGCGGGGCCCGGACGGTTACCGGTTGCACGGCGAGGTGGCCACCTTCCGGGATATCTCGGAGGAGTGGGGTGCCCGGTCGTTCTGGGCGGAGTGGGGCAGGCTCACCGTCCCTACGCTGCTGCTAGAAGGCGAATACACGATCACCCCGCCGGGGCAGATGCGCCGGATGGCCGAATTACATCCCGCCGCCGAACATGTCCTGGTTCCCGATGCGGGTCACCTGGTGCACGATGACCAGCCGGCGTACTACCGGGCCGAGGTGGAGCGTTTCCTCGCGCGCCTGCGCGGAGTCCCCGGAACTGTCGCCGAGACCTGAGCGCTCCGGCCGCGGCGGGCGTCAGCCCTCTCCGGCCAGGGCGAACCGTCCATCGTCGGTCTGCTCGATCAACCCGTCCACCAGCAGCGAATCCAATGCGCGGTCGCGCTGGCCGGGATCGCGGGTCCAGGCGAGATCCAGCCGGACGCGTTCCACCGGCGCGTGCGCGGCCCGCAGCACGTCGAGCAGCCGCCCCCGCGCCTGCCGGTCGGTACCCTCGTACTTCTGCGTCCGGCGTACCGACTCGGCCGCCGGCCGGCCCGCGGCGACCCACGCGCAACGCGGCAGCGGGCAGCGCCCGCAATCCGGGGTCCGCGCGGCGCACACCGTCGCGCCGAGTTCCATCAGGGCCGCCGAGAACACCGCTGCCCGGTCGATCCGGCCGGGCAGCAGCGCCTCGGTTTCCCGTAGATCGCGGGCGGCCGGATTACCGGCCTCCCGGCCGTGCACGGCCCGGGCCACCACCCGACGGACATTCGTGTCCACCACCGGGACTCGTTGCCCATAGGCGAAACAGGCGACCGCCCGCGCCGTGTAGGCGCCGATGCCGGGCAGCCCGAGCAGCACTTCGACATCGTCGGGCACCTGGTCACCGTGCTCGGCGGCGAGGACCTGGGCGCATTCGTGCAGGCGCAGGGCTCGGCGCGGATAGCCGAGTTTCCCCCAGGCCCGCAGCACCTCACCCGCGCTCGCCGCCGCCATGGCCGAGGGCACCGGCCAGCGTCGCACCCATTCCCGCCAGATCGGTTCCACCCGCGACACCGGCGTCTGCTGCAGCATGATCTCGCTCATCAGGATCTGCCAAGCGCTCACTCCGGGCCGCCGCCAGGGTAGGTCCCGGGCCGTCCGCGTGTACCAATCGATCAGGGTGTCGGAGTCGATCGCGCCGGGTTCGATCGACACGACACCGCGCCCGCCCGAACCCGGCTTCCCGATACCTGCGCTGCTCACCGACCCACTCCATCCACCTCACCGTGCAGTTCCACCGGTTCGGCGTGGCCCGACGCCGCGCTGTAACGGGACGGAAGCAAGCGAGCACATCAAATCGTGCAGAATGGACACCATGCCTCAGTCCAACCCGGTAAGTGCCTGGAAGTCGCTGCGCGAGGGAAACGAGCGCTTCGTGAACGGCACGCTGCTGCATCCTAGTCAGGGAGCCGCCGATCGAGCCAAGCTCGTCGCCGGCCAGCATCCGACCGCCGTGCTATTCGGTTGCGGAGACTCCCGAGTCGCCGCGGAACTGATCTTCGACCAGGGTCTCGGCGATATGTTCGTGGTCCGCACCGCGGGCCACGTCATCGACGCCGCGGTGCTGGGATCGATCGAATACGGCGTCGGTGTGCTCGATGTACCGCTGATCGTGGTACTCGGCCACGACAGCTGCGGTGCGGTGAAAGCGACGCTGGACGCGCTGGACGGCGGCGAGGTGCCCGGCGGATTCATCCGCAGCATCGTCGAGAAGGTCACGCCGTCGATGCTGATCGGGCGCCGCGAGGGGCTCGAATCGGTGGACGAGCTCGAAGCCCGCCACGTGGTGGAGACCAGCAGCCTGCTGATGGAACGGTCGATGATCGTGTCCGAGCGGGTGCAGGCCGGTAAATGCGCGATCGCCTGCGTCACCTACAAACTGGTCGACGGCCGGGCGAAGCTACACCGCGTGGTCGGCAATATCGGCGAGACCGTCTGACTCCGTGGGCGGCTGCCGGCGGCACCTTCGGGTGTGCCGTTGACGACCGCTGCCGCCCGCTGCGCTTACCGTTGACACGTGTTGGAACCGACAGGACCGTTACCGCCGGAGATCTACTGGCGGCGTCGTGTGTTCGC
Organism: Nocardia grenadensis; assembly: GCF_050942415.1. Classification (NCBI taxonomy): domain Bacteria; kingdom Bacillati; phylum Actinomycetota; class Actinomycetes; order Mycobacteriales; family Nocardiaceae; genus Nocardia; species Nocardia grenadensis. The sequence goes on from NZ_CP192054.1 coordinate 380,201, forward strand.
CATCGGCGCGCTCGTGGTCGCGCTCGCGGTGGTGATCTGGCTGGCCGTCACCGTCTCCCGGGGCGGTGACGCGCCCGATGCCGCCGCGGTGGCATCGGCCTCCGAGACCACCGAGCCCGGCCCGGGGCCGGCCGCATCGTCCACCACGGCGACCGGCACGCGTGCGTCCGGCACGACATCGGCTACGCGCAGCAGCGAACCCACCCCGGCGGCCGCCGGTCAATGCGCCGACCAGTCACTGGCCATCAAGGTGTCGGTGGGGCAGCCCACCTACCAGGTTGGTGAAGAGCCGGTGTTCGGGATCGTGATCACCAATATCTCCGGTGCGGCGTGTACCCGGGACGTGGGATCCGGGCTGCAGCGCGTATCCGTGCACTCGCTCGACGGTGGGCGGCAACTGTGGGCGAGCACGGACTGTTTCCCCGACGGCGACCCGGATGTGCGCACCCTCGACCGCGGTGAGCAGGCCGCGTTCACGGTCACCTGGACCGGCGCGACCTCGCAGCCGGAATGCGCGGGGGAGCGGGTGCAGGTACCCGCGGGCGCCTACAACGTGGTGGCGCAGATGGGTTCGGTGCGCAGCGCGCCCGAACCTTTCAATATCGCCTGAGCGGGAGTCATTTCTTGGTCAGGCCGGCCAACCGCAGCGCGCCGCGCAGGCCGGACGCCTCGTGCAGGGTCATCGGTGTGGCCTTGCCGTCGGTACCCGGCGGCACCACCGCGGTGGTGAACCCGAGTCGTTCGGCCTCGGCGAGCCGGCGGGTCACCGAGGTGATCCGCCGGACCTCCCCGGCCAGCCCCACCTCGCCGAGGATCACCCAACCGGGCGGTAGCGCTGTATCGCGAGCCGCGCTGGCGATGGCGAGTGCGACGGCGAGGTCCGCGGCCGGTTCGGTGAGCCGCATACCGCCCACGGTGGCCGCGTAGACATCCTGTTTACCGACATAGACACCGCACCGGCTCTGCAGCACCGCCAGCACCATGGCCACCCGGTTGTAGTCCAGTCCGCTGACGGCCCGGCGGGGTGCCGGTGCCTGCGTTTCCACCGTGAGCCCCTGTACCTCGCCGACCAGCGGCCGCTTCCCGTCCATCGCGACGGTGACCGCCGTACCCGGCACCGAATCCGCGCGATGGTGCAGGAACAGGCCGGAAGGGTCTGTCACACAGGCGATTCCGTCGTCGTGGAGTTCGAAACAGCCCACCTCGTCCGCGCTGCCGAACCGGTTCTTGATCCCGCGCACCATCCGCAATGTGGTGTTCTTGTCGCCCTCGAATTGCAGCACCACATCGACCAGATGTTCCAGGGTGCGCGGCCCGGCGACCGCGCCGTCCTTGGTGACATGCCCCACCAGCAGTACGGCGATACCGCTCGCCTTCGCCAGTGAGGTCAGCGCCGCGGTCACCGCGCGCACCTGGGTGACACCCCCGATCACGCCGTCGGTATCGGCGGCCAGCATCGTCTGTACCGAATCGACCACCAACAGTGTGGGTTTCACCTGATCGACATGCCCGAGCACCACCGAGAGATCGGATTCGGCGGCCAGATACACCCGGTCGTGCACCGCACCCGTCCGGTCGGCACGCAACCGCACCTGTCCCGCCGATTCCTCCGCGGTGACGTAGAGAGCCCGCTCGTCGCGCTGGCGCGCCCAGCGATGCGCCACCTCGAGCAGCAAGGTCGATTTACCCACCCCCGGCTCGCCGGACAGCAACACCACCGACCCTGCGACGATCCCGCCACCGAGCACCCGGTCCAGCTCGGAAACCCCTGTGGGCCGCGCCGTGGTGGTCTGCGAATCGATCCGGGAGATCGGCGCCGCGGCGGTACTCGGGAGCATCGCCTTCCGCGCCGACCCCGCCGCCGCGGCCGCCACCGGCATCGCCTCGTCCACGGTCCCCCAGGACCCGCAGCCGGGACATTTACCGACCCATTTGGCGACCTCGTGCGCACACTCCGAACACCGATAGACGGCTTTGTTCTTGGTCCCTGCCACAGCCGCACCCTACGCAGCCCCGCCGACAGTGTTTATTGGCGGCGCCTTCGGCGCCGCGGGGTCGAGGCCCCCGAAGGTCCCGCCGTTCAGGCCTCGAGACTCGCGGCTTCGCCGCATGCGCTTCGAGGCCTGAACGGCGGGACGGGCCTCGACCCTTTCAGGGCCTCGTAAGACTCGGCACCGAGCAGGCGCTGCTATTCGTGGAAGTGATCAGGTGCCAGGTCGGCCGGGCGGTCGAGTCGGCATCCGACACGGACATCGGGTACCGACGTAACCCACGTGCGTCGAGTTTTACGAGACACCTCGAAGGGTTGCCGCCCGTCTCGCCCCTTGGCCGAAGGTGTTCAACGGTCGCTCTCTATGGACGGCCCACCGCACATCGCATGAGCCGAAGACTCGAGTCCCGAGGCCGAAACGGCGAGACCAAGGGGGCCTCGACCCCGCGCGCGCCAGCGCGCCGAAAACACAGCACCTCCGCCGGCAAACCCACATCCCCCACCTTCGCGAGCAGGCCCACACCTCCACCTTCGCTAATCGGGCCCGCCCTGTGGAGCGAGCCTCCTCGATTCGGTCGGTGCCGGAAGCTGTGGGTTCCGGCACCGGGAGGCCGGCATCGGCTCAGGGAAAGCTCAGTGCCCGCCTGCCGAGCCCGTGGTGCTCTTGGAGAGTTCCGATTCGTGCCGGGGCGCTTCTACGCCGGCGTCGACCGGCACCTGGACCAGGACGTTCCCGTTGTTCTTGAAGTTGAACGTGACGTCGTATGCGAGGCCCGGGATGATGTCCTTGGTGAGGCCGGTGATCTCGATGCGGGCCGGTGTGGTCTCGCCGCCTTCGGTTTTGATCGTTTCGTCGCCGGTGTGGGTTTCCACGCCGGCCTGCGGGGTGGAGACCACGATCGTCTCGGAGGGGGCGATCTCGAGTTTGCCGCCTTTACCCGGGGTGATCTGGACGGTCCCGAGGTCGGTGGTGACGCTGGTGAGTTCGTCTGCGCCGACCGCGCCGGTGTTCACGATCGACAGCGCGAGCGCGGCCTTGCCGCCGGCGGTGTGGGTGGTGGTGGCGCTGCCGGGGAACACGATGTGCACATTGCGCAGGGCGATATCGCCGGCGTTGGCCGTGTTGCCGTTGATGGCGGCGACCTGTACGGCGGTCTGGGAGATCTGACCGGCGCTGCAGCCGGACAGGATGAGCGCCGCACCGGCGGCGAGCGCGGCGGCCGCAACCATGCGGCGCCGCCGGGTCGGGACCGGGCCAGCGGCAGTCACAGCAGTCAGGGCAGTCACGGGTTGTCCTCCATGTCCGAGTGGGCGCACTCCAACTAGGCACTGTAGTAGTTGGGTTCGGGGCCGGGGAGCACCGGGCGGCGTCAGGGGGGATTACGTGCCGTGTGTTGTGTGATTTGTCGCACGTCATGGTGTGTCCGGCGGGTCGCGGATCGTAGTCTCGGCAGCGCTCCGGTGCGCGTCGGGGGCCGGTGCGCCGACCGGGTGTCGTGTAGATCCCGGGACGTCGCGCTGACCGGTAACGATCGGGCCTCCGCGACCCACTTGCGTGACCGCGCGGAGTGGGTTTTCATATGCCCTCGGAGGGCCCGTGCCCGACACTCGTTCGGGCACAACGTGATGCACACCAAACTCGTCCTGTCAAGCCCCAGTACCTGGTCGTTGTGGCCCTGACCTGCGCAGTTGATCGCGCCGTTATCGAGTCGCGTGTTAAACTGTGAACATCGAAAGGGGCACGGGACACATGATTTTTAAGGTCGGAGATACCGTCGTTTATCCCCATCATGGGGCGGCTTTGATCGAAGCTATCGAGACCCGCACCATCAAGGGTGAGCAGAAAGAGTATCTGGTCCTGAAGGTCGCACAGGGTGACCTCACTGTTCGGGTTCCCGCGGAAAACGCGGAATATGTCGGCGTCCGCGATGTCGTGGGCCAGGAAGGTCTGGATCGGGTTTTTCAGGTGCTGCGTGCGCCACATACGGAAGAGCCCACCAATTGGTCCCGCCGTTACAAGGCCAACCTCGAGAAGCTCGCTTCCGGCGATGTGAACAAGGTGGCCGAGGTCGTTCGTGACCTGTGGCGTCGGGAACAGGATCGTGGCCTGTCCGCGGGCGAGAAGCGGATGCTGGCCAAGGCTCGGCAGATCCTCGTCGGGGAGCTCGCGCTCGCCGAGGGCACCGATGACGGCAAGGCCGAGACGCTTCTCGACGAGGTTCTCGCCGCGGCTTCCTGATCGTGCACAAAACAGACGGTCCCGGCCGTGACGCCGGTCCCGTCACAGCACTGGTTCCTGCCGCCGGTCGTGGCGTGCGCTTGGGTGCAGATGAACCCAAAGCGTTCGTCCCGATCGGCGGCACACCCATGCTCACACTGGCTGTGAACGGGCTGGTGGCTGCCGCGGTCGTCGACGAGATCATTGTGATGGTGCCCGCCGAACACGTCGACCGGACGGCAGCTCTCCTACCCTCCGATGCGCCGGTGCGGATCGTGGTCGGCGGCGCCGAGCGCACCGATTCGGTACGTGCCGGTCTCGCCGCTGCCGGTGATGCGGCGTTCTTCCTGGTGCACGACGCGGCCCGCGCGCTCACGCCGCCCGCGCTGATCGCCCGGGTGGTGGACGAGCTGCGTGCCGGTCATGCCGCTGTCGTGCCCGCACTGCCGGTGGTCGACACCGTGAAAACCGTCGATTCCGGCGGGAATGTCACCGGTACACCGGACCGTGGCGCGTTACGGGCCATCCAGACCCCGCAGGGATTCGCCGCGCGGGCATTACGCGCCGCGTACGCCGACGCGGGCTCGGCGACCGATGACGCCGGCCTGGTGGAGCGGCTGGGCGTCGAGGTGCGTACCGTCGCCGGCGATCCGCTGGCATTCAAGATCACCACCCCCTTCGATCTGCGTTTGGCCGAATCCCTGCGCACTGCGTACCCGGTGGTGACGCCGTGCTGAACATGCGAGTGGGGATCGGCACCGATGTACATCCGATCGAACCGGGTCGTCCCTGCTGGATGGCCGGTTTGCTGTTCGCCGGCGAGGACGGTTGCGCCGGACATTCCGACGGTGACGTCGCCGCGCACGCCCTCTGTGACGCCCTGTTGGCCGCGGCGGGCCTGGGAGACGTGGGGTCGGTCTTCGGTACCGGCCGGCCGGAATGGGCCGGGGTGTCCGGGGCCGCCATGCTGAAGGAAGTCCGGCGGCTGCTCGACAACGCCGGATACGAGGTCGTCAACGCCGCCGTCCAGGTGATCGGTAACCGGCCGCGGATCGGTCCGCGTCGTGCCGAGGCCCAGCAGGTACTGGGTGATCTGCTGGACGCGCCCGTATCGGTCTCCGGCACGACCAGTGACGGCCTGGGCCTCACCGGCCGGGGTGAGGGGATCGCCGCGGTCGCCACCGCGCTGCTGCACTGTCCGGAGCGGCCGAGTGGACAGCCCGGAGACGGTCGCGAGGTGCGACCGGCATAGGGCCCGCGAGGTCGCCCGCACAGTCCTGTGGCCCGTCGCCGGGCCCGGACCGGTGATCGGTTCGAGCCGGTGAAGCGCTCACCGCGCCAACCGCCGACCGTGCCCCTGTGGAATACCGAAGTTCGCACGCGCGGCCGAGCCGACTGCCGGAACACCCGGCCGCACCGCTACCCTGCCCATATCCCCCTGCACCAAATTCGAGTGCAATCCATACACGAAACTAGGATCGACTGCCGTGACGCTGCGCCTGTTCGACACCGAGAAACGGACCCTGCGTGATTTCACGCCGCTGGTACCCGGCCACGCCTCGGTGTACCTGTGTGGGGCGACCGTACAGGGGCTACCCCATATCGGTCATGTGCGTAGCGGGGTCGCCTTCGACATTCTGCGCCGGTGGCTTGCGGCCAACGGCTCGGATGTGGCGTTCATCCGCAACGTGACCGATATCGAGGACAAGATCCTCACCAAGGCGGCCGCGGCCGGCCGACCCTGGTGGGAATGGGCGGCGACGCACGAACGCGCCTTCGATCAGGCCTATCGGCAACTCGGTGTGCTGCCGCCGTCCGCCGAACCGCGCGCGACCGGCCACATAACCCAGATGGTCGATTTGATGCAGCGGCTGATCGACCGGGGGCACGCCTACGCCTCCGAAGGCAATGTGTATTTCGATGTCCGGAGCTACCCGGATTACGGGCATCTGTCCGGGCACCGGCTCGAAGATGTGCATCAGGGCGAAAGCGCCGGCCTCGGTAAACGCGATCCCCGTGATTTCACGCTGTGGAAAGCCGCCAAACCGGGAGAGCCGACCTGGCCGTCACCTTGGGGCCCGGGCCGTCCAGGCTGGCATCTGGAATGCTCGGCCATGGCCGAGTTCTATCTGGGGCCGGAATTCGATATCCATTGCGGTGGAATGGACCTGGTCTTCCCGCACCACGAGAACGAAATCGCGCAGTCCAAGGCGGCCGGGCACGGTTTCGCCCGGTACTGGTTGCACAACGGCTGGGTCACCATGGGTGGCGAGAAGATGGCGAAATCGCTCGGCAATGTGGTGTCCATTCCGAATGTGCTGAAATCGGTGCGCGCAGTGGAATTGCGCTTCTACCTGGGCAGTGCGCACTACCGGTCGATGCTGGAATATTCGGACAAGGCGCTGCACGATGCCGCCCAGTCCTATCAGCGGATCGAGGCGTTCATACAGCGGGTGGCCGAACGCGGCGGGGATATCCCGATGGGCAAATGGACCGACGGATTCGCCGCCGCGCTCGACGACGATCTCGGGGTGCCGAAGGCGCTCGCCGAGATCCATCACGGCGTGCACGAAGGCAACCGCGCGCTGGACGCGGGCGTGCTCGACACCGCCCGGGAACACGCCGGTCAGATCCGGGCCATGCTCGATGTCCTGGGCGTGGACCCCCTCGACCCGCACTGGCACGCCGCCGCCGACCATTCGGCCGCCGACGCCGCCCTGGATGTGCTGGTGGGTGCCGAACTCGAACGGCGGCAGCAGGCCCGGGCCGCCAAAGACTGGGCGACCGCCGACGCGGTCCGCGATCGGCTGCAGGCGGCCGGAATCGAAGTAACCGATACACCCAACGGTGCCGAATGGTCGCTGGGCGCACCTACCCCTGGAAAGGCGGGCTGATGGCCGGCAATTCACAACGTCGCGGGGCGATCCGTAAAGGCGGCACCAAGAAGGGAGCCGTGGTGGGGTCCGGGGGCAAGCGGCGTCGCGGGCTGGAGGGCCGCGGGCCGACACCACCGGCCGAACAGCGCACGAAGCATCCGGCGGCGCGGCGGTCGGCGGCGAAGGCCAAGGCCGCGCAGAACAATCCGCCCGGCCGCGGGCGCCCCGCCGGTAGGCGGAGCGAGGACGGTCCCGAGCTGGTGCTGGGCCGCAATCCTGTGGTGGAGTGTCTGCGGGCCGGGGTTCCGGCCAGCGCGCTGTACGTAGCGGTGGGTACCGAGAACGACGAGCGGCTCACCGAGAGTGTCCGCCTCGCGGCCGATACCGGGATCTCCATACTCGAGGTGCCGCGTACTGATCTCGACCGGATGAGCTCCAACGGCCTGCACCAGGGCGTGGCGCTGCAGGTGCCGCCCTATCGGTACGCCCACCCGGACGATCTGCTGAACCGGGCCAAGGAATCCGCCGAGCCGGCACTGCTGGTGGCGCTGGACAATATCTCCGATCCGCGCAACCTCGGCGCCGTCGTTCGCTCGGTCGCGGCTTTCGGCGGGCATGGGGTGGTGATCCCGCAGCGGCGCAGTGCCAGCGTCACCGCGGTCGCGTGGCGGACCAGCGCCGGCGCCGCTGCCAGGCTCCCGGTCGCCCGTGCCACCAATCTCACCCGCACGCTGAAGGATTGGGCCGCTACCGGTGTCCAGATCGTGGGCCTGGACGCCGGCGGCGATCTGTCCCTCGACGATTTCGACGCCACCGCCCCCACGGTGATCGTCGTCGGATCGGAAGGTAAGGGACTGTCGCGGCTGGTCCGGGAGACCTGTGATGCGGTCCTGAGCATCCCGATGGCGGGCCCGGTGGAATCGCTCAACGCCTCCGTCGCCGCGGGCGTTGTGCTGGCCGAAACCGCCCGGCAGCGCCGCGCCTGACCGATCGAGCACGGCGTCCCGCCCGCCCGGCCCACGGCCCGGCGAACCGCGGCGGCGGCGCGGCGATCGAGCGTGTCGGGGTGCGGTCAGCGGCCGGTTCGGGAGTGAATCCGCCGTGCCCGGACCGCAAATCCGGCACCGCACCGTAGAATTCGTCATGTGGTGATACCCAACGCGCCCATCGGTAAGCCGGTAGAGCACCCGCACGCGACAGCGGTGCTGTTCCTCGGTGCGCTCAGCGTGCTGTGTTGCGGGCTGACCGGGCCGGTGGCCTGGGCGATGGGTAAGCGCGCACTCGATCAGATCGAGGAGTCCGGCGGCGCATACGGTGGCCACACGCAGGTCGTCGTCGGATTCATCCTGGGCGTCATCGGCACCATACTCATGGTCGTGATGGCGGTGCTGTTCCTGGTAGTGCTGCTCGGCGGGGGCTGAGCGACGTCAGTCCAGGCTCTGCTGCCCGGACCATTTCGTGCGCGCCCAGCTCGGCCATTCGTCATTGATCGAGCCGGACCACGAGGGCTGGCGGCGCTCCCGGAAGGCCGCCATCGCCTCCCCGGCATCCCGGCCGTCGGCGATGTGCTCGTTCAGCTCGGCTTCGAGCCGCGCCACCACATCGGGTTCGAGTCCGACACCCTCCCACAGCAGCCGCTTGGACAGCGCGGCGCTCAACGGGGCCGAACCGCCCGCGATATCGTGCGCCACCGCCATCGCCGTCGGCACCACCTCCGCCGCGGGCAGGCACGCATTGGCCAAACCCATGGCCCGGGGCCTCCGCCCCGTCGAAGGTACGGCCGGTGAGCAGGATATCGGCGGCATTGGCCAGCCCGGCCAGCCGTGGCAGCGTCCAGTGCGCGTAGCCGTCCGCGAGGACCCCGCGCCGGACCTGGCTCAGCGCGTAGACCGCGTCGTCGGCCATGTAGCGCAGATCGCACTGCAGCGCCAGCGCCAGCCCGGCACCCACCGCGTGCCCGTTGACCGCCGCGATCACCGGTTTACGCACCCGGAACGGCGGCGGATCGATACTCGCGCTCACCTCGCCCACCCGGTCCGACAGGTCGGCGCCCGCACAGAAAGCGGGCGGGGTACCGGTGATCACCACGACTCGGATGGCGTCCTCGCTGTCACACCGTTTCAACGCGGCCCCCAGGGCCTCGGTCATGGCAGGGTTGAACGCGTTCTGTTTCGCCGGCCGATTCAACGTGAGGACGGCGATGCCCGCTGAGACATCGACGAGCAATTCCGAACTCATGGCTCGGATGGTAGCTGGGTTTATGGCGCCGGGGCGCGCGCGGGGGTTGGGGATGTAGGCCGGTTCGGGGAGGCGGGGGATGTGGGTTTGCCGGCGGAGTGGCTGTGTTTCGGCGCGCCGGTTGAAGATGTGGATTGATTCGCGAAGGCGGGGGACGTGGGTTTGTTTGGTTGAGGTGCTGTGTTTTGGCGCGCCGGTTGAGGCTGTGGGCTGATTCGCGAAGGCGGGGGACGTGGGCCTGCTCGCGAAAGTGGGGACGTGGGCCTGCTCGTGAAGGTGCTGTGTTTTCGGCGCGCTGGCGCGCGCGGGGTCGAGGCCCCCTTGGTCTCGCCGTTTCGGCCTCGAGACTCGAGTCTTCGGCTCATGCGATGTGCGGTGGGCCGTCCATAGAGAGCGACCGTTGAACACCTTCGGCCAAGGGGCGAGACGGGCGGCAACCCTTCGAGGTGTCTCGTAAAACTCGACGCACGTGGGTTACGTCGGTACCCGATGTCCGTGTCGGATGCCGACTCGACCGCCCGGCCGACCTGGCATCTGATCGCTTCCACGAATAGCAGCGCCTGCTCGGTGCCGAGTCTTAGGAGGCCCTGAAAGGGTCGAGGCCCGTCCCGCCGTTCAGGCCTCGAAGCGCATGCGGCGAAGCCGCGAGTCTCGAGGCCTGAACGGCGGGACCTTCGGGGGCCTCGACCCCGCGGCGCCGAAGGCGCCGCCAATAAACACAGCAATTACCGCAGAACTTTGCGGCCGATGGCGTATTTGTGGACCTCGGTGGGCCCGTCGTAGAGGCGGAAGGGGCGCATATCGCGGAAGATCATCTCGACCACCGTCTCGTCGCTGACGCCGATACCGCCCAGGATCTGGACGCAGCGGTCGGCGACCTTGAACAGTTCCTCGGAGACGAATGATTTGGCCATCGAGCTCTCGTGGCGGGCCTTCTCGCCCTGGTCCATGAGCCAGCAGGTGTGCCAGATGGTCAGCCGGCACTGATGCAGCGCGATCTCGTTGTCGGCGATCATGAACGAGACGCCCTGGTGTTCGCCGAGGGTCTTGCCGAAGGCGGTACGGGTTTTGGCGTGGTCGATGGCGATGCTCTGGGCGCGTTCGGCGGCGCCGAGCCAGCGCATGCAGTGGGTGAGGCGGGCGGGGGCCAGGCGCAGCTGGGCGTAGCGCAGGGCTTGGCCCGCCTCGCCGAGCAGTGCTGATTTCGGGAGGGTGAGGTTGTCGAAGCGGACCACACAGTGCCCGGCCACATAGTTGCGGTCCATGGTGTTCATGGTGCGTTCGATGACGATGCCCGGCCGGTCGCCGTCGGTGAGGAAGAGGGTGGGGCCGGCGGGTAGGTGGGGGTTGTCGCCGAGCAGCGCCATGATGATCCAGGTTTTTGCGCCGTTGGCGCCGGTGATCAGCCATTTCCGGCCCTCGATGACGAAAATCTCGCCGTCGAAGGTGGCGGTGGTGGCGAGCTGGCCGGGGTCGGAGCCGGCGCCGTCGGGTTCGGTCATGGCGAACACCGAGCGCTGGTGGCCGTCGATGACCGGCCGGAGGTAGCGCTCGGTCTGTTCCGGGTTCGCGATCTTGGAGAGCAGGAACATATTGCCCTCGTCGGGAGCGGCGCAGTTCATGGCGATCGGGCCCAGGGTCGACCAGCCGGCGGCTTCGTAGAGTACGGCCTGTTCCACGTGGGTGAGGCCGCGGCCGCCGAGCGCGGTGGGGGCCTGGATGGTCAGCAGGTTCTCGGCGCGGGCGAGTTCCACGAGTTCCTGGCGGAGTTCGTCGGTGGGGCCGTGCGAGGTGAGCCGTGGGTCGCGCTCGTAGGGCACGATCTTGTCTGCGACGAATGCGCGGACCCGGTCACGTTCGGTGGCGAGCTCGGCGGGAATCGTGAAGTCGATCATGTGGTCACCTTCGTCCGGGGCGTTGAAGGACGAGCATACGAAACTTTGCCACCCGGACTGAAGGCACCTGCCCGCAGCTACTCAGCGGACCCGGGCGACCTGTCGTTGCCGCACCCCGATCACCCGGCAGACCAGGTAGATCACGAACGAGATCGTGGTGACGAAGGTGGAGACCGGCGCCCCCGGCGCCAGCGACAGCAGGATGCCGCCCACCGCGGAGATCTCGGCGAAGACGACCGCCAGTACGGTGGCCCGCACCGGGTCGGCGGTGAGCTGTGCCGCTGCGGCCGCCGGGGTGATGAGCAGTGCGAGCACCAGCAGGGCACCGACGATCTGGACACCGAAAGCCGCCGTGATCCCGAGCATCACCGCGAACAGGATGGACAGCGCCTGCACCGGCACACCCCGGGCCACCGCGACCTCGGGATCGGTGCTGGCGAACAGCAGCGGCCGGTACACCACGGCCAGTACGGCGAGCACCGCGGCGGTGCAGGTGGCCAGCAGCGTCAGGCCACCGAAACCTACGCTCACCACCTGTCCGGTCAGCAGCGAGAATTTCGATCCCGCGCGTTCGGGACCGAGCCACAGGAAAAGCACCGACAGGCCGAGGCCGAATGACAGCACCACCGCGATCACCGAATCGCGCTCTCTGGCCCGGGTGCCGAGCACCCCGAACAGCACGGCCGCCACCACCGACCCGGCGATCGCCCCGAGCCCGACGCCCGCGCCCACCAGCAGCGCGGCGGCCGCACCGGTCAGCGAGAGCTCGCTGGTGCCGTGTACCGCGAACGACATCTGCCGGCTGATGATCAGCGGGCCGATCACCCCGGCGAGCAGCCCGAGCAGGGCCGCCGCGACCACGGCCTGCTGTACGAAGTCGTAGCCGAGCAGGTGCGCGGTGGTCTGGATATCGAAGATCTCGCCCAGCATCTCGGAGAGCTTGTCCATCTATCCGTTCGCCTGTCCCGCTCGCTGGGGGAGTTCGGCCAGGGGGTCACCGGCGTGCGGGGTCCCCGGCTCCCCGTGACAGTGCGCGCCGGCCGTGCCGAGGGCGTCCATGGTGTCGCCGGTGCCGACCACGACCAGCCTGCCCCGGACGCGCAGCACATCGACCTCGGTCTGGTAGAGCTCGGAGAGCACCGCGGAGGTCATGACCTCGTCCGGGGTGCCGATCCGGAACTTCCCGCCGACCAGGTAGAGGACGCGGTCCACCAGCGGCAGGATCGGGTTGATCTCGTGGGTGACGAAAAGCACCGATGTGCCGTGGTGGCGGCGGCGGGCGTCGATCAGCCCGGAGACCAGCTGTTGGCTGGCCAGGTCGAGGCTCAGCAGTGGTTCGTCGCAGAGCAGCACCGAGGGATCGCCGACCAGTGCCTGCGCCACCCGCAACCGCTGCTGTTCGCCGCCGGACATGCTCTCCAGCGGGGCCTCGGCGAACCTCTCCGCACCGACATCGGCGATCGCGGCGGCGACCTTGCGCCGGCGCTCGGCGCGTGCCCGCAGACCCAGCCCCCAGCGGTGGCCGTCCACGCCGAGACCGACCAGGTCGACACCGCGTAACTGCACGCCCGCGTCGATGGTTCGCTGCTGCGGTATGTAACCGATATCCGGGTGGCCGGCGCGCGGCGCGGCACCGGCGATCCGGGCGCTGCCCGAGCTCAGGGCCAGTTGGCCGAGCAGCACCCGGAGCAGCGACGTCTTTCCGGAGCCGTTGGGTCCGAGCACGGCGATGAACTCGCCCCGGGCGATGCTGAGGTCCAGTTCCCGCCACAGGACGCGGTCGCCGAATGCCAGTGTGGCCGCTTCGAGCCGTACGGCGGGCTCTGGCGCGGGCCGAGCGGAGTCGTCGAAGCGCTCGGCCGCGACACTGCCGTCACCGGCCGTCGTGGCACGGTGCGCTGTCGAGGCGATATCGCTGCTCATATCGATCCATCCGTTCCTCGGGTGCCGTCAGCCGATGGCGTCGGCGAGCGCCTGGGCGTTCTGCGTCTGCCACGTTACGAAATCCGTTCCGGACGGCAGGGTTTCGGTCACCTCCACCACCGGGATGCCGGCGGTGACGGCGGCATCGCGCAGCTCCCGGCCCACCTTGTCCTCGGTCTGCACGTTGTAGACCAGGACCGCGACCTGCTTGCCGGTGATCAGGTCACGGGTGGCGGCGACCGCCGCGGGCGACGGATCGGTTTCCTGCTCGATCGCCTCCTGGTAGTCCCGGGGCGTCCGGTCGACGGTACCGGCATCCTGGAGCAGGTAGTACGCCAGCGGTTCGGTTTGCAGGACCGGGGTGCCGGGGTGATCGGCGGCGATCGCGTCGGTGCTCGCGCCGACCTGTTCCAGCCGGTCGGCGAGCTGCGCCGCCCGGTCGGTGTAGTCCTGGGCGTGCGCGGGATCGATCTCGGCGAGTTGTTCGCCGATCTGTCCGGCGACCAGCGCGACGGTTTCCATGTCGTACCAGACGTGCTCGTTCGAATCGTCCCGGATCGCCTCGTCCCGGGCCGCGACCGCCTCGACGGTGCGCTTGTCGCGGCCCTCGATCGCCTTCGCGATGAACTCGTCGTAGTGGCCGCCGTTGTACACGACCAGATCGGCATCGCTGAGTTGCGCGGATTCCGATGCCGAGGTTTCGTGCGAATGCGGATCGGCGGTGGGGTCGGAAATGATGGCGGAGACGTCGGCATCGGGTCCCGCGACGGTGCTCGCGATATCGGCCCAGACATTGGTCGAGGCGATTACCGACGGTTTACCGGAATCGGAGCCGGCCCCGCCGCAGGCGGTGAGCGCCGCGGTCGTCGCCACCCCCACGGCGATGATCAGAGCGCTACGGGCATAGTGAGGTGACACGGCAAGTACCTACCAGGGTTAATGGAAATCGTTTCCGTTTTACTTTAGCAGCCCTGGTGAGGAGCTCTGAACCGACCGCCCAGTTCCAACAGTTCCCGGCGCGCGGTCATTCCGGGCCGCGGGCGCCGATCCACCCGCCGGAAAGCGCTGGGACGGCGGGCGCTCCGCGGCCCGCCGTCCTCGCTCACCGAGCGGCCGACTCTATTTCCCGAGCAACTGCGCGCAACGCAGCAGGCCCAGGTGGCTGTATGCCTGGGGATGGTTGCCCAGGGACCGTTCGGCGACCGGGTCGTACTCCTCGCTGAGCAGCCCGGTGGGTCCGGCCACATCCACCAGCTGCGCGAACAGCGCTTCGGCGTCGGACCGTTTGCCGATCAGCAGGTAGGCCTCCACCAGCCAGGCGGCGCACAGGTGGAACCCGCCCTCGCCGCCGGGCAGACCGTCGTCGTGGTGGTAGCGGTACACCGTGGATCCACTACGCAGTTCGGCCTCGGTGGCCACCACCGTCGCGGCGAACCGCGGGTCGGTGGGATCGATCAGGCCGCTGAGTCCGATGTGCAGGGTCGCCGCGTCGAGATCGGTGCCGTCGTAGGCGGCGGTGTAGGACTGCACTTCGTCGTTCCAGCCCTTGGCCTTGACCTCCGCGGCGATGGTTTCGCGCAGCGGCGCCCAGTCGCTGTCGACGGTCCGGTCGAACTTCTCCGCCAGGGTCAGCGCCCGGTCGATCGTGAGCCAGCCCATCACCTTCGAGTAGACGTGGTGGCGGGGGTTGCCGCGGATCTCCCAGATGCCGTGGTCGGGTTCGGTCCAGCGGCGCTGCACCGCCGAGACCATGGCGTGCACGAGTTCCCAGTCGGCGTCGGGCAGTACCTTGCGCGGATCGGTGGTGCCCTGCTTCTCCCGGGCGTGGGCCAGGCTGGTGATGAGGTCCACGATCGGGCCGAAGACGTCCAGCTGGACCTGCATATTGGCCGCGTTGCCGACCCGCACCGGCCGGGATCCGGCGTAGCCGGGCAGCTGATCGATCACGGCCTCCGGCGGCAGGGTTTCGCCGTAGATGGTGTACAGCGGGTGCAGGCGTTCGGGGCCGGGCAGGGTCTCCAGCACCCGGTGCACCCATTCCAGATACTGTTCTGCCTCACCCAGGGAACCCAGCGAGACCAGCGCGCTGGCGGTCAGCGCGGCATCGCGCAGCCAGCAGTAGCGGTAGTCCCAGTTGCGAACGCCGCCGATATCCTCCGGCAGCGAGGTGGTGGCCGCGGCCAGGATCGATCCGGACGGGGCGTGCACCAGCCCGCGCAGGGTGAGCGCGGACCGTTTCATCAGATCGGGTTTGAGGGCGGGCAGGTCCAGGGTCGCCGCCCATTCCTTCCAGTACAGTTCGGCGATCCGCCGCCGTTCGCCCTCCCCGGTGGCGGCGGGGGTGAGATCGTGTGTGCCGCAACGCAGTTCCAGGACGATGGGACTGTCGGACGGGTCCACGATCGCGGTGGCCGTATCGTGTGCGCCGTCGCTGTGGATCTGCCACTGCACCCCGGGGGCGCGCAGTACGACCGGATCGTTGGTGCCCCAGACCCGCAGGCCGTCGGTTTCCACCTGGATGGACACCGGAACCTGGCCGAACTCCGGACGCGGGGCGAAGCTGATCTCAGCGGGAGCAGTACCGGTGATCACCCGGGTGAGATCGGTGCGGTCGGGGTCCACGTCATGCGGAAGATAGTCGGTGACCTGCAGTTTCGCCCAGCGGGTCTCGACGGTCATGGTGCCGTCGACGTACCGCTGGGACAGCGGCAGGCCCGGTCGCTGCGGGGTGATGGAGAAGTGCCCGGCGTCCATACCGCCCAGCAGATGGGCGAAGACGGCGGCCGAATCCGGTTCCGGGTGGCAGAACCAGGTGACGGTGGCGTCGGGGGTGACCAGGGCGACCGAACGCGGACTGGCCATCATGGTCAGCCGTTCGATCCGGGGCGCGCTGGCGCCGGCCAGCCAGGTGCGGCGTTCCTCGAGCAGGAATGCCAGCGCGTGCGAGACCGCTTCGGTGCTGTCGACCCGGTATTTGGCCAGCGATTCGCCCTCGCCGACCTTGATACCGATATCGGGTCCGCTCAGCGCGCGGAACGCTTTCTCATCGGTGACGTCGTCGCCGAAGAACACCGCCGCCGAGGCGCTTTCCTGGTGGCGGACCGTGCTGAGGGCCGAACCCTTGTCGGTCGGCACCACAGCCAGTTCGATCACGGCCTTACCCTCGGTGACCTGCACACCGACCCAGCAGGCCGGACCCTGGCGGGCCTGGCCGAGGGCGCGGCGGCCGATCTCGGGGGTGGCGTTGCGCACATGTAGCGCGACGCTGGCGGGTTTGGTCTCCACCGTGACGCCCGGATGGTCAGCGGCGATCTTGTTGAGGGCGGTCACCACTTCCCGTAGCAACTGCCTGGCGTCACTGTCGATGGCGTGTACGAAACCCACGTCGAATTCCGAGCCGTGGCTGCCGATCAGTTGCACTTCGACCGGTAGCCGGGAGAGGGCGGCGAGGTCACGCAGCGCTCTGCCGGATATGACCGCGGCCGTGGTGCCGGACAGCCCGGCCAGCGCGCGTAATGCCCGCACGGATTCCCCGTGCGGGTACGCCTTGGCCGGATCGGAGACAATGGGAGCGAGTGTCCCGTCGTAGTCCGATGCGACGAGCAGTCGAGGGACGCGTGCGACCGTCGACAGCGCTCGGCGGAGTTCCAGTGGCAGATCCTGTGCGCTCACACATCCAACCTATTGATCGGAGTTTTCGTTAAGAGGGGGCGCGCATGACAATACTGTGTCACGTCCGCTGATCCGATTCGGCGGGAAGTGTGGGCGGGTGCCCCCGGCTCGACGTGCGAGCGGAGGCGCGCCCGGTGGCGGCCGGCGCGGAATCCGCGGGCCGAGCTCACCGGCGCCGGTGGTGGATTGCGAGGTTTTCCGGCTCGCGCGACACCGCAGCGAACGCCTGATCACCCCCACGTCCCACCGGGTCGACGAGCAGTCGGCCGCCCGGTCGGCGGACGCGGTGGCGCAGGCCTCAGGAGCGTTGACCGAGTAGGAGATCCACGGTCAGTTCGAGCCGTTCGGAGACATCGGTCGCGGAGGCGCGGCGGGTGAGCCAGGCGACCAGGTTCGAAAGCCACACATCGCTGATGACCCGGGCGATGGCGAGCTGGCGATCGGTGGGTTCGCCGTCGTTCATGGCCCGGGCGAAGACCCGGTCCATGACCTTGCCGACCCGGTCCACCTCGGCGGCGGCCGAGGCGTCGGCGAACATGAACGCGCGGGTCATGGCCTCGGTGAGTAGTGGGTCGCGCTGCATCATCCGGGTGATCTGGGAGAGCAGTACATGCATCCGCTCCTGTGGCGACTGACCCGCCAGCGGTTTGCGTTTGCCCTCGAACTGCTCGAACTCCCGGGCCAGTGCCGAAACCAGCAGGTGCACCTTGGAGGGGAAATACCGGTACAGGGTGCCGACCGCGACATCGGCGCGTTCGGCGACCGCGCGCATCTGCACCGCGTCGTAGCCGCCCTTGGAGGCGAGCGCGAGGGTGGCGTCCAGGATCCGCTTGCGGCGTTCCCGCTGCGCGGCCGAGCTCAGTTCGTCCTCCCGCAGCGTGGTGACGGGGGCGGCTGTCGCCGCACCCGGATCGCCGGGCTGGGAACGGGAGGGGCTGGCCATGGGGGGACTTCCTTTCCGTGACGTGTCGCGGACGTCAGCGCGTGCGGCAATGCGGTAGGCGCTTCTCTTGACTTCCGCCCACCGTGGATATTAGAACATGTTCTAGGTGTGGGAGTCACGCCGGAAAGGCGGTATGGACTGTGACCATCGCCACCACTGACGAGCATAAAGCCGTTCAGCAGTCGATGAGCGGGTGGGCAGCGGCGGCCCAACCGATTGCAACAATGCGGGCCGACGCGACCGACTTCTGGCGTACATATTGGGTAACGCTGACCGATCTCGGAATCTTCCGGGTGGCGGTGGCCGAGGAGGCGGGCGGCGCGGGCGGATCGGTCTCCGATCTGGCCGTATTCATCGAACAGGCAGCACACGACATGGTCGGCGGCCCGCTGCTGACCACCGCGGTCGCCGGGCTGGTGACCGCCGGGTGGCTGCCGGAGGAGCAGCCCTGCGGGATCGCGCTGGACACGGTCGCCGGGGACGAGACCGCGCCCGAAGCCGGCCGGACGGTACCGGTCTTCGACGCTGCCGGAACGCTCAGCGGTAGCTGGGAATCGGTGCTCGGCGCCGCGCCCGGGACCGCGGTGCTGCTGCCGGTGGACACCGCGGACGGCCGGCGCTGGTGCCTGCTCGGCCCGGATACCCCCGGACTGCAGCTCGAGGCCCTGGAACCGCTCGACCTGACCACGCCGCTGGCCCGGGTCCGCTGCACCGAGGTCCAGGTCGAACCGGACGCGGTGTTCACCCCCGGCTACGCGGTGGAAGACCTGCTGGTGGCGCTGGTCGTGGCCGAGCTCGCCGGCGTGACCGGCTGGTGCCTGACGACAGCGGTCGACTACGCGAAGGTTCGCGAGCAGTTCGGGCGGCAGATCGGGTCGTTCCAGGCGATCAAACATATCTGCGCGTGGATGCTGTGCCGCACCGAACTCATCCGGTCGGTGGCCGCCGACGCGGCCGCCGCGGTGGATTCCGGCGGCGCCGAACTACCGATCGCGGCCGCGATCGCCGCCGCCATCAGCCTGGATGCCGCCGTGGAGACCGCGAAGGACTGCATCCAGGTACTCGGCGGGATCGGCTTCACCTGGGAACACGACGCCCACCTGTACCTGCGTCGGGCGACCGCGCTGCGCCAGCTGCTGGGCGGCGCGTCGCACTGGCGGGCCCGCGTCACCGAGCTGACCCGGGGCGGTAAACGCCGCACCACCGGTGCCGACCGGGTCTTCGCCGATGCGGCGCTGGCCGGCGGTGAGACCGAAACCGAGGTGGCCACCGACGAACTCGCCGCCGAGGTCGCGCGGATCGCCGCGCTGCCGGCCCCGCAGCAGCGCGGAGCACTGGCCGACGCGGGGCTGATCATGCCGCACTGGCCGCAGCCCTACGGTCGCGGTGCCGACCCGATGACCGGATTGGTGATCTCGGAGGAGCTGCGCCGGGCCGGGCTGACCGTTCCCGACCTCACCATCGGCGGCTGGGCGATCCCGACCCTGCTGCAGCACGGCACCCCCGAACAGATCGAACGGTTCGCCTGGCCGACCCTGCACGGTGAAGTGGTGTGGTGCCAGCTGTTCAGCGAACCGGGGGCCGGTTCGGATCTGGCCGCCCTGCGCACCACCGCCGAACGCACCGAGGGCGGCTGGGTGCTGGGCGGCCAGAAGGTGTGGACTTCGCTGGCCAAGGAAGCGAATTGGGCCATCTGCCTGGCGCGCACCGACGTGAGCGCGCCCAAGCACAAGGGCATCAGCTATTTCCTGGTCGATATGCGCAGTGCCGGGATCGATATCAGGCCGCTGGTGCAGATCACCGGTGAGGCCCGGTTCAGCGAGGTCTTCCTGGACGGGGTCTTCGTTCCCGACGACTGCGTGGTCGGCGCGCTGGGCAACGGCTGGAAGATCGCCCGTTCCACGCTGTCGGCCGAACGGGTCGCCATGAGCGGTAACGGGATCGGACCGGCACTCGAGGAGCTGATCGCCAAACTTCCGGCGACCGGACGCGGATCGGAGCTGCTGAACGACCGGCTGGGCGGTTTCGTCGCCGACGCCATCGCCGGGCTGTTGCTGGAACAGCGCGCGGCGGTCCGGATCCTGGCCGGGGCCGACCCCGGCGCGCAGAGCAGTGTGCGCAAACTCGTGGGCGTGCGGCACCGGCAGGCGGTCGCCGAGTTCGCCGTCGAGGTGGCCGGCCCGGCCGGGGCGCGGGTCACCGAGGACACGTCGGAATTCCTGCTCACCCGCTGCCTGTCGATCGCGGGGGGCACCGAGCAGATCCTGTTGACCGTGGCAGCCGAGCGGATTCTCGGACTACCCCGCGACGCGGCCGGCTAACACAGTGCAACGACTGGAGAGCAGAACGTGGACTTCACCCGAGACGAGGCTCAAGAGGCGGTGGCCGAGGTCGTCGTCGGACTACTGGAGCGGGAGGCGGCGCGCGACGCCGGACTCTGGCCCAAGATAGCGGCTACCGGCCTGCTGTCGGTAGCGCTACCGGAACGGTTCGGTGGCGATGACATGGGTATCGACGCCGTATCGGTGCTGTTGACCGAACTGGCCACCGATGCCGTGGCTGCACCGGCGCTGCCCACCCTGGGGTTCGGCGTGCTGCCGCTGCTGGAGGCGGCGCCCGAGGCGGTGGCCGCTGAGGTGTTCCCTGCGGTCGCCGAGGGCGCGGTGCTGACCGCCGCCATCAGTGAACCCGGCGCGCCCCTGACCCTCGAGCCCACCACCAAGGCCGAAGTGACCGGCGACAAGGTGCGGATCACCGGGTACAAGGTGGCCGTGCCGTGCGCCGACCAGGCGCGCTGGCTGCTGGTGACCACGGATTCCGGCGTCGCGGTGGTCGATTCGGACGCTCCGGGTCTGTCGCTGACCCCCTCGGCCGTATCCGGCGAACTCGCCGAATTCTCGGTGAGACTGGATGGAGTCGAGGTGTCCGCCGACCGGTTGCTGCCGGACGCGGGCCCGCGGCTGCACCGGTTCGCGCTCGCCGCCATCGGCGCGGCGGCCGACGGTTTGCTCGCGGGCGCGGTGAAATCGACCGCCGCCCATGTGGGCACCCGGCAGCAGTTCAACCGGCCACTCGCCGAATTCCAGGCGGTGGCCCAGCAGATCGCCGACCTCTATGTGGTGTCCCGCACGCTGCATGTGGCCGCGGTCTCGGCGAACTGGGCTCTCGGACAGGATGATTCGAGCCCGGAGCGGCAGCAGCGGATCGACGACGATCTGAATGTGCTCGCCTACACTGTGGCCGCGGAACTTCCGCGTGCCATGCAGAAATGTCACCACCTGCACGGCGGGATCGGAGTGGATGTCACCCACTCGATGCATCGCTACTACTCACAGTCCAAGGACCTCGCCCGCTGGCTGGGCGGCGCCGCGCTGCGGCTCGAACGATTGGGGGCAGGGTGTTCGTAGATCTGACCAGCGAACAGCGCAAACTACGTGACGACCTGCGCGCCTACTTCGCCGACCTCGTCACGCCGGAGGAGTCCGCAGCCATGGCGGTCAACCGGCACGGCGACGCCTACCGCGAGGTGGTGCGCCGGATGGGCCGCGACGGCTGGCTGGGTGTCGGCTGGCCCAAGGAGTACGGCGGCCAGGGTTTCGGCCCGGTCGAACAGCAGATCTTCTTCAACGAGGCATCCCGGGCCGATGTCCCGCTGCCGCTGGTCACTCTGCTGACCGTCGGTCCGACGCTGCAGCAGTTCGGCACGCGGGAGCAGAAGGAGAAGTTCCTGCCCGGCATCCTCGCCGGGGATATCCATTTCGCCATCGGATACTCCGAACCGGAGGCCGGTACCGATCTCGCGGCATTGCGCACCAGCGCCTCCCGCGACGAGGCGGGCGACTGGATCGTCAACGGTCAGAAGATCTTCACCACCGGCGCGCACGAGGCCGACTACATCTGGCTGGCCTGCCGCACCGGCCCGGTGGCCGACCGGCACCGCGCGATCACCATCCTGATCGCGGATACGAAGGATCCGGGCTATTCCTGGACCCCGATCATCACCGCCGATGGTGCCCATCACACCAACGCCACCTACTTCGACGGCGTCAAGGTTCCGGCGAACATGCTGGTCGGCGAGGAGAACAAGGGCTGGCGCCTGATCACCACCCAGCTCAATCACGAGCGGGTGAGTCTGGGGCCGTCGGGCAAGATCGAGCAGCTCTACGACCGGGTCCGCGATTGGGCGCGGCCGCGCGGCGTACTCGACGATCCCGACGCGCGCGCGTCGCTCGGGCGCATCCACGCCATGACCCGGCTCAACGAGCTGCTGAACTGGCAGGTCGCGGCCACCGCCGACGATCCGAACATCGATCCGTCGCAGGTCATCGCGGACGCGTCGGCGACCAAGATCTTCTCGACCGAATCGCTGCAGGAGGCGGGTCGGCTGGCCGAGGAGCTCATCGGCCGGTTCGGCGACCCGGCCGACCCCGCGACCGCCGAGCTGATGAACTGGCTCGACCGGCGGACGAAGCAGAACCTGGTGGTGACCTTCGGCGGCGGCGTCAACGAGGTGATGCGCGAACTCGTCGCCTCCGCCGGCCTGAAACTGCCGCGCGTACCCCGCTGATTCGATGAGCCCGGCCGCGGCCGGCCGGCGGAGGCACCCTCTCGAACCACCCGACCCTAAGGAGCAGCGTGCCGGACACAAGTACTCCGGAAGCGATCATCGCCGCCGCGGAGCGGATCAAGGCGGCCGGGGCCAGCGCGCCGCGGCCCGGCCGCGACCCGGTGAACCAGCCGATGATCAACAACTGGGTGGAGGCGCTGGGCGACAGCAACCCCGTCTATGTCGACGAGGCGGCCGCGAAGGCCGCCGGTTTCGACGGGATCGTGGCCCCGCCCGCCATGGCCCAGGTCTGGACCATGCTGGGGCTGGGTGGTCGCCGCCCGTCCGATGATCCGATGGAGGCAACCAACGCGCTGCTCGACTCCGCCGGGTACACCTCGGTGGTCGGTACCAACTGTGAGCAGATCTACCACCGCTACCTGCGGCCCGGCGAAGAGGTGAGCATCACCAGCGCGCTGGACAGCATCAAGGGCCCGAAACGTACCGGGCTGGGCGAGGGGTTCTTCCTGACCTACCGCACCGGCTGGTATGTCGGGGACGAACTCGTCACCGAGATGCTGTTCCGCATCCTGAAGTTCGCCCCGGGTGCGGCCGCCGCCCCGGAACCGGCGCCGGCCGAACGGGTGCGGCCGCTGGTCTCCCACGACACCGAATTCTTCTGGGAGGGTACGAAGGCCGGCGAGCTGCGGATCCAGAAGCTTCCCGACGGGAGCCTGCGGCACCCTCCGATCCCGGCCATCTGGCAGGACAAGACCGAACCGGTCGATTACGTGGTGTCCTCCGGTAAGGGCACGGTGTTCAGCTACGTCGTACATCACGCGCCCAAGGTGCCGGGGCGGGAGCTGCCGTTCGTGGTCGCGCTGGTGGAACTCGACGAGGGGGTGCGGATGCTGGGTGAACTGCGCGGTGTCGAACCCGATCAGGTCGAGGTCGGGCTGGCGGTCGTGGCCGGTTTCGAGAAGCTCGACGACGATACGGTGCTGCCGTTCTGGAAGGTGACCGCATGACCGCCACATTCGATCCGGCCACGGTCCGGGTCGGCACCGAACTGCCCGAACTGTCGATCCACGCCGATCCGACCTTCGTCATCAGCACCGCGCTGGCCACCCGCGACTTCCAGGACGTGCACCACGATCGGGACAAGGCGATCGAACGCGGCTCGAAGGATATCTTCGTCAATATCCTCACCGATACCGGCCTGGTGCAGCGGTTCGTGACCGACTGGTCGGGGCCGAGCACGGTCGTGAAATCCATCGCGCTGCGGCTCGGGGTGCCGCTGTACGCGTACGACACCCTGACCCTCACCGGCAAGGTCGTCGAACTCGACGGCGAGGACGTCCGGCTGGAGGTCGTCGGCAAGGACAGTCTGGGCGATCACATCGTCGCGACGGTGGTCGCGACCGTACCGGGTGCCGGAGGCGGGGCGTGAGCGCAGCCACCACGCACAGTCCCATCCAGCCCGCGGAATGAGGAACGCATGAGTACTTCGCAACACCCCCTGTCCGGCCGGGCCGCCATCGCCGGGATCGGCGCCACCGATTTCTCCAAGGAATCCGGCCGCAGCGAACTGCGGCTGGCCGCCGAGGCGGTGACCGCGGCCCTGGCCGACGCCGGGCTCACCCCGGCCGACGTCGACGGTCTGACCACCTTCACGATGGATACCAACCTGCAGGTCGCGGTCGCGCGGGCGGTCGGCATTCCGCAGTTGACGTTCTTCAGCCATATCGGGTACGGCGGCGGCGCGGCCTGTGCGACCGTTCAGCAGGCGGCGATGGCCGTGGCGACCGGAGTCGCCGATGTGGTCGTGGCGTACCGGGCGTTCAACGAACGGTCGGTGTCCCGGTTCGGGCAGTTCTCCACCTCGCTGGCGGCGGCGCCCACCTCCTCCGGTATCGACGCCGGCTGGTCCTATCCGCACGGTCTCGGCACGCCCGCCGCGCAGGTGGCGATGGTCGCCCGGCGGTACATGCACGTCTACGGCGCGACCTCGGCCGATTTCGGCCGGGTCGCGGTAGCCGACCGCAGACACGCGGCGGTGAACCCGAACGCGTTCTTCTACAACAAGCCGATAACCCTGGAAGATCACCAGAATTCGCGCTGGATCGCCGAACCGCTGCATCTGCTGGACTGCTGTCAGGAATCCGACGGCGGCGTGGCGATCGTGGTGACCAGTGTGGAGCGGGCGCGGGACCTGCCGAATCCGGCCGCCGTGATCACCGCCGCGGCGCAGGGCAGCGGCGCCGACCAGTACGTGATGACGAGCTACTACCGCGACGCCTTGACCGGGCTACCGGAGATGGGCCTGGTCGGCGACCAGTTGTGGGAGCAGAGCGGTTTGCGGCCCGCCGATATGCAGGCCGCAATTCTGTACGACCACTTCACCCCGTTCGTCCTCATGCAGTTGGAGGAACTCGGTTTCTGCCCGCGCGGTGAAGCCAAGGATTTCATTGCCGACGGGGCTATCGAAATCGGCGGAAAACTCCCGATCAATACCCACGGTGGGCAGTTGGGGGAGGCGTATATCCACGGCATGAACGGCATCGCCGAGGGCGTGCGCCAGTTGCGGGGGACCTCGGTGAATCAGGTCGACGAGGTGGAGAACGTCTTGGTCACCGCGGGGACCGGGGTGCCGACCTCGGGTTTGGTGCTGAGCGCGGACCGGGCTGCCTGACCGGCCCGGCGCCGGTTTGCGCTGTCTACCGCGATAGACAACCACCGCGCCGTGTCCGGTACGCCGGGCGCGGCGCGGCGTCCGTTCGACGTTCGAGCTCGGCGGCGGATTCGGACATCGGAATCGGCCACCGAGCCTTTGCCGAGGTTGTGAGTATTCACAGCGGGGAACAAGATATAACTGTCGATCCCGCAATGGGCAGTACGTTTGCCGGCAAGGGGCTGATAAACGTGAAAAACTCGTCATTTCATATTGTCGATTCGCTCCCGGGCCGGCCCCCCGGCATGTAAGCATGTGGCTGTTCTTGGCAGTAAGCAGGTTCGAGGTATCGGGTTGGCCGGGTCGCGAGCGCTGATCGCGCGCATTGTGGCGGTGTTCGCGCTGTTGTTCTGCGCTGTCATCGCGCTGCGCGGTCATATCCCGGGCATCCCGGACAGCAGCGGTTCGGCGGGCGGCCCGCCCTCGGCTCTCACCGTGGCGCTGATGCCGGTACTACTCACCGTCTCGATCGTGGTGCTGCTGGCCGGGGTGATCGCCTCCCAGCATCGGCTTCCGCTGGCTCTGCCCGACTTCGATTCCGATACCGAGTCGCACTGGCGGCTGGGCCGCGTCGGCCTGGCCGTGCTGTTCCTATTGGCCCTCGTCGGTGTCCTCGCGGCGATCGTGTTCGCCGTCTACTTCATCGGGTTCCAGCGCGTCGCCGAACCGGTTCCGGCCGCCCCGCCGGGTGCCCCCGCCCCGCAGCATCCCGCGACGCCGCCCGGGACCGAGGCGGACCAGCCGATCCTGACCGGCACCGGATTGTTCCTGGCCACGGCGGCCGCGAGCACCCTGGTGGCGGTGGCCGTGACCGGTCTGGTCGTCGTCACCGTGAACACCCAGCGGCCCGAACATGCCGACGAACCCGACGACGAGTCGCCGGCCGCCGGGGACCTGCCCACCACCGATACCGAGACCCTGGTCAAAGCCGCCGAGATGGGGTTGGCCGCCATGAACGCGGCCGGTCAGGACCCGCGCGCCGCGATCATCGCCTGCTATCTGGCGATGGAACGCGGCCTGGTCTACGCGCGCGGTCTTACCCCGCTGGCCTCCGACACACCCATGGAAGTGCTGGCGCGCGCATTCGAGCACGGGGCCCTGCACGAGGCATCGGCCCGGGAACTGGTCGCGCTGTTCGAAGAGGCACGGTTCAGCCCCCATTCCATGCTGTCCTGGCAGCGGATGCGGGCCGAACAGCTGTTGCGCGTAGCGCTCTCCGACCTGCAGAGCACCCCGGATCCGGCCGTATCGGCCGCCCCGGATCCCGGCGGCTATCCGCCCGCCCTACCACCGCATACCGGTGTGCCGAGCGGGGTGGGACCGAGATGAGCAGACCCTGGATCGTGACAGCCGCGATCGTCGCGGTCGTGGGTCTCGAGGTGGCCGTGTGCCTGCGGGCCCGGGAATTCGTACTGATCGCGGCCGGGGTGCCGGTCGCGATCGCGCTGTGCTGCTTCGTCTGGGTGCTGCTGCGCCCGGAGAAGAAGGAAAAGGAACTGGCCGACGAGATGGAGAACGGGCCCGCCGAAATGCTGCGCCACTGGCATGCCCGCGCCGAAATGCTCGTCGACCGCGCCGACGGCAGCCGCGCCGACTGGGATCGGCATCTGCGGCCGCTGCTGGCCAAGGAGTTCCAACTGTCCGCCGGTCTGCGGGTCAGCAAGAACCGGCGGGCGCTGGAAAGTGCCGGGATCCATCTCTTCGGCGCCGAACTGTGGCGCTGGGTGGACCCGGCCGATTCGGCGCTGCGTGACCAGAACACGCCCGCGCCGGGCCGCGCGGCTCTGGACGAGATCCTGAGCCGCCTTCAGAGAATGTGAAACGGGTCGACCCATTGCGAGAAAACACATGACGATGCCCTTGGACGCGACCGTCCAACGCACCGAGGCCGTGCTCCGGGAGGTTTCCCGGGTGGTGGTCGGCAAACGCGAGGAGCTCCAGCTCATCATGATCGCGATCCTGTCCGGCGGGCATGTGCTCATCGAGGATCTGCCCGGACTGGGCAAAACACTGATCGCGCGATCGTTCGCGGCCGCCCTCGGCCTGGACTTCACCCGGGTGCAGTTCACCCCCGACCTGCTGCCCGCGGACCTGCTCGGCTCCACGATCTACGACATGTCCACCGGCCGTTTCACGTTCCGCCGCGGCCCGGTGTTCACGCATATGCTGCTCGCCGACGAGGTGAACCGCACCCCGCCGAAAACCCAGGCGGCGCTGCTGGAGGCGATGGCCGAGGGACAGGTCAGCATCGACGGGGAGACCTTCCCGCTGCCCCAACCGTTCATCGTGCTCGCCACCGACAACCCCATCGAATACGAGGGCACCTACCCGCTACCCGAAGCACAGCTGGACCGGTTCGCCATCCAGTTGCGTCTGGGCTACCTGTCCGAGCAGGACGAGACCCAGATGATCCGCCGCCGGCTCGAACGCGGCGCGGTGCCGCCGCAGGTGGGCCAGGTGGTCGACGCCAAAGGCCTGCTGGAGATGCGGCACTCGGTGGAGTTCGTCTCGGTGCACCCGGACGTGGTGGGCTATGTGGTCGCGCTGGCGAGCGCTACCCGGGCCCACGCGCAGGTCGAGGTCGGCGCGAGTCCGCGCTCGGAACTGGATCTCGTGCAGATGGCCCGCGCCCGGGCCTTGCTGAACGGTCGTGACTTCGTGGTCCCCGAAGATGTGAAGGCCCTGGCGATCCCGGCCATGGCGCACCGGATCACCCTGCGGCCGGAGATGTGGGTGCGGCGCATCCGAGGCGAGGATGTGATCAGCGAACTGTTGCGCCGCCTGCCCGTTCCTCGCGCCGCCACGCCATGAGACATCGCGACGCCGGTGCCACGGTGGAGGCCCGCCTGCGCTGGCGTCCCGCCCCGCTCACCTACCTGCTCGCCATCGCCTCGGCCGTCGCGCTGCTGGTCGCGGTAGTGGCGGGCAGCTGGCAGCTGGTGGTGTTCGCCTCGCCCATGCTCGGTGTGCTGGCCAGTGCGCCCTGGCAGGTGTCGCGTACCCGGATCCAGGTGGACGGCGGCGGTACCCAACGATGTTTCGAGAACGAGGAGGTCACGGTCACCATCGCCGCCTTCGTCGATCAGGGGCAGGCGTTGCTGCGCTGTAAACCGGTCTCGGTCGACGGGATGACGGTGACGGTCGAGGAGTCCGCGGATTCCGGGGTGGCGCCGGCCGGGCTCCGGTTGACCGTATCGGCGTCGCGCTGGGGTCGGTATCCGATAAAAGTACGGGTCAAGGCGTTGAGCCCGGCCGGGATGGCATTGGCCACGGCGACTCTGCCGGCCGGGGAGATCTACGTCTACCCGATCACCGATCCGCAGCGGATGCGATTGCCGCGTACCGAACTCCCCGAACGGCTCGGTGTTCACCTCACCCGCCGGCACGGTCCGGGCGTGGAATACGCCGATATCCGCGCCTACGCCCCCGGTGACCAATTGCGCATCGTGAACTGGGCGGTGAGCGCCCGCCGCGGCCGTCTGTACGTGACCGAACGCCTGACCAACCGTTCCGCCGATGTGGTCGTCCTGGTGGACACCTCCCAGCAGGCACCCGGGCCCGCCAGCGACGCGCTGGAACTGTCGGTACGCGGGGCGGCACAGGTGGTGCAGTCCACACTGCAGGCCGGCGACCGCACCGCTGTGGTCTGCCTGGGGCAGTCGCCGCGCTGGCTGCGTCCCGATATCGGCCGCCGGCAGTTCTATCGCATCGTCGACACCGTGCTCGACGTCGGCGACGAGTACATCTCCACCACCGGCACGCTGGCGCCCTACGCCGCGGTCCCGCTCGGCGCGATCATCGTCGCCTTCACCACCCTGCTGGACACCCAGTTCGCTCTCGCGCTGATCGACCTACGCAAACGCGGGCATGTGGTGGTGGCGGTGGATGTGTTGCGCGGCAGCCCGTTCGCCGGCGATCTGGATCCCACCATGGAGAAGATGTGGCAGCTCGAACGGATGTCGATGTACCGCGATATGAGCACGGTCGGCGTGGATATCGTCCCGTGGGCCGCTGACACCCGCCTCGACCAGACCATGCGCCTGCTGCCGCGGCACCGCCGGATGACCAGGCTGCGCCGGTGATCAAATTCCTGGCGCATCTGTCCGGCACGCTGCTGGTGCTGCTGGTCGCCCTGATCCAGCCGTGGGCGGCCCCGGCCGCGATCGTGCTGGTGGTGGTCGGCTGGTGGTGGCGCTGGGCGGCGGTCGGCGCGGTCCTGCTGGTGATCGGGGTGCTCGCATTTTCCGATACCGGCCTGGTCGCGGCGGCCGCGGCCGGGCTGGTGGCGACCGCCTATCTGCTGAACATCGCGACCGTCACCGCACCGCGCGGTGTCGTCCCGACCACCCTCCCGTCGGTGATGGGCGCGGTCCTGTGGACCGCGGCGGCGGGCGGAGCGGCCCTGCTGCCGGTCGAACTGGAATGGGCGCCGGTGGTCGCTCCCGTGCTGGTGATCCTGCTGTCGTCGATCCTCACGTACAGCATCACCGCGACGCGTCGGCGGCCGCCGACGGCGCAGCCCGGGGCGAACGCCAAGAATACGTCGACTACGCACGCGGATTCGTGAAGTGGACTCGACCCCCGCTCCTTTCAAGATATAGCCGACCCGGGGGCTTGCGGCAAGGCCCGGGTGGTGCCGCATACTCGCTGGCCGAGCCCACAAGCGTGGGACAGGAAGGGTTTGCGAGGTGCGAGTGCAGTCGTCGGCGAACGGGCACGGGGAGCCAACCACGGGGCGGCGGCCGGAGGTGGAGGCCGAGGTCGGCATCGTGGGCGCGGGCCCGACCGGCCTGCTGCTGGCCGCCGAACTGAGTCTGGCGGGGGTGCGGCCGCTGCTCCTGGAGAAGTACCCACAGCCCCGGACCACGCAGAAGGCCCAGGGCCTGGGTGGGCAGATCCTGCAGATGCTGCACTATCGCGGGCTGCTGGAGCGGGTCGAAGCGGCCGTGACCGCCCCCGCCCCGCCGCCGCGCTACCCCTTCGGGGGTGTGCACGTGGATCTCACCGGCATGGCGGATCCGCCGTTGCGGGGGCTGCCCCTGCCGCAAACGCGGCTGGAGGAATTGCTCACCGAGCGGGTGGGCGAGCTCGGTGCGGATATCCGCCGCGGCCACGAGGTGGTCGGGGTGCGTCAGGACGACACCTCGGTGACGGCGGAGGTGTCCGGGCCGGATGGTCCGTACCGGATCACCGCGCGCTACCTCGTCGGCTGCGACGGCGGGCGCAGCCGTATCCGGGAGATGGCCGGTATCGCTTTCACCGGCACCACCTACCCCGAGGTGAACCGAGTGTGCCAGGTCACCGTGCCGGATTCGGTGACCCGCCTCGACAACGGCGACCTCGACGTTCCGGGCATGGGCCGGATCACCACCGGTTTCACCCGCACCGCACATGGTGCCTTCGGATACGGGTCACCGACCCCGGACATGCTGATGTTCTCGACCACCGAGGACGAGTCCACCGATATCACCGACGACGAGCCGATGACCCTCGCCGAATTCCGGGACAGTGTGCGCCGGGTGCTCGGCACGGAGATCCCATTGGGCGAACCGCTGCGGTTGGCGCGCTTCACCTTCAAGGATCGCCACGCCGAGATCTACCGCGCCGGCCGGATCCTGGTGGCGGGCGACGCCGCCCACCTGCTGCCCGCGACCGGGTCGGGGCTCAACACCGGCCTGCTCGACGCGGTGAACCTCGGCTGGAAACTCGCCGCCGATATCCACGGCTGGGCCCCACCCGGACTGATCGACAGCTACCACGCGGAACGTCATTACGCGGGGGCTCGTGCCCTGCGGCAGACCCGCGCCCAGGTGGCGTTGCGGCGCGGACTCGATCCGGCTGCGGACGCGCTGCGGGAAGTGGTCCAGGAACTGCTCGGTGACGAGCAGTCCGCCCGACGGATCGCCGGTTTCATCGCGGGTACCGATGTGCGTTACGACCTACCCAACCCGAACAACCATCCGTTGACCGGAACGTTCGCCCCGGACCTCGCCTTGTCCAGTGATACCGGGGAGACCACCGTCGCCGCCCTCCTGCACTCCGCACGACCGCTCCTGCTGGATCTCGCCGACCGAGCCGAGATACGCGAAGTCGCCCGGCAGTGGCAGAACCGCGTCGATATCCGGACAGTCACCACCGACGAGCGTCCGGCCGACGCGCTACTGGTCCGCCCGGACGCCCACATCGCCTGGGCCGCGGCCGTCGGCGAACCGGCCGATATCGCGGCGGACGGGCTTCATGCGGCGCTGACCGGCTGGTTCGGTGCGCCGAGTCGGTCGCCCGCACTCGCCGCGGAGCACGGCGCCTGATAGGTAGGGGGTCTACCGCCCACCGATCGCATACCGGCGGGCGGAGAAAGTGACCCACCACTCGATATCACTCCACCGAGTGCGGTTTCGGGCCAGGAGAACGTCGATGTCGGATCACTGGCTTCCGGGGTCGATGGTGAGGATCTTGACGACGGGGTGCGGATCACCCCGGTCGCCTTCCATGGCCACCCATCGGTCGGCCGGCGCGCTGTGCTTCCAGTCCAACAGGCCGGCAGTGATTCACCTCCCTGGGGCCTGGTCACCGCATGGTGGCATGTCAGGCGGCGAATACCGCGGATCGACCGGTACCTGTCGGACCTCTGCTGTTCAATGCGTGGTGTGGACACTGTGGACTTCGCGCGGGTCGTAGCGGAATTCGGTGCCGGCTCCGCGCTGCTCGTCGAACCGGGGACCACCGCCGCCGCGCACGTCCCCGCCCATTGGGCCCAGATCGCCGGCGCCCGCGACCCGCGCGTCCGGAGCGCCGCGGCAGTGGCACTGTGGAATCTCGACATGTTCGAGCTGGTGCCCCGGTTCGGAGCCGTGCTGGCCGAATGCCTCGACGATGTGCGGGTCTGTCTGCTGCGTGGCGACTGGGTGTTGCTGTACGCGCTGCGGAAACCGTTCCAGCCGCACGAGTTCCGTATCGGCTGGGATCCGGCGACTTTCGGCGCCGATGTGCCGCGTTACTGGGACGTGCTGCCGGAACCGCTGCGGGTTTTCCTCGGTATGGTCCATGCCGGATTCACCGACCTCGACGGCATCTCCTTCGGCCCCACCCGCCCGCGCGATATGCAGACCTATGACGAGCTCGGCCTGGCCGAATCGGTGCGGAACTGGGATACCGGCGAACGGATCCCGGGCGATCGGGCGATGTTGATCGCCGGAGGTCTGGGCGATACCAAATACTTCGCCTCCCCGGATCTGCCCGGTGACACGGTCGGCTGGGAGTACGGCGGCGATATGGAACGGCCCATGGACTTCGGCCGCACCCTCGACGACCTGATGGGCTACGGTTTCGACCTGGAACGCGACCTCCCACCCGAACCTGCCGAGCCCGTCACTCCGGACGAACTGCGGCAGCGGGTCGCCGCCCTGTCGACCGTGCGAGCGGCACGAGCGGTCGTTTGGAACCGCGAACTCACCGAGGACGCCGCCCGCGCCCGCATCCGCGCGATCCTCGCGGAACTGCTCGACGCGCTCGGCGGCGAGCTCGGCGCCCGCCCCCAGGACGGCCCGGACGGGGAGACGATCCTGCCGTGCGACGACGACGCCGGAAACGTCTATCAGCTCGATCGGCTCGAAGCCCGCTATTTCCTCGATCCGCCGCCACCGGACCGGCCGCAGGCCTATCTGCCGTTGATCCTGCGGATCTGGGAGCGGCTGGGCTGGGAGGTCACCACCTCCGCGGGGGTCGACGGTATCTCCGGCGAGGCGCGGACTCCGGACCGGTATGAGCTCACGCTTTCCTGTCGCGACGACGACACGCTACGTCTGGCGGTGGCGTCGCCGGGCTTCCACCGGCCTTTCTGACCTAGGGAACCAGGCGTTGTCGGCTGCCCGCCTGTAGCGTCTGCGGGTTCACCGTCGCACGATGACGTACTCGCGGAAATTGTCTTGGACCCGATCGCGGCAGTGATGGCCATATCGTCGAGATCCGCGCTTTCCGGCGGGACGACCACCGGTCGGTCCCGTCGCGCCTCCCGAAACCTCCGCGACTACCGCACTAGCATCCTGGCGTCGGTCGACGCTGTGCGCGATCACGGCGCAGCGGCCCTTCAGCCTCCGGAAAGCAGGTTCATGAAAACTGTGCTCGCTGCCTTCGCTCGATTCGCTGTCGTATCGCTGGGTTGCGTTGCGGCGGCGCTGCCGCTCGGCTTCGCCCGTGCCGAGCCCGCGCCGGCGAATCCTGTCCTGGTCATCGGCGGTTTCGATGCCGACCGCGGCATTCTGGAGAACTTGCGCGCGGAACTGGCCGACCGCGGTTACCGGGCCTACTCCATGGTGCTGCCCGCGGCGCCCGCCGGATCGTCGGGGACCGAGGGGATCGCGGATTCGGCGGTGGCGGTGGCCGACAAGGTCGCCGATATCCGGCGGACCACGGGCGCCCGGCGGGTGGATCTGGTCGGGCACTCCATGGGCGGGCTGGCGCAGCGGCACTATGTGAAGTTCCTCGGCGGAATCGACTCGGTGGGAACCTATCTCGACTTCGGCACCCCGAACTACGGCGAACCGCTCGGATTTCTCTGCGCGCCGCTCTTTCCCGGATGCCGTGATATCGCCCCGGCCTCGGAGTTCCTACAGCAGCTCAACACGCCGCCGGCGCTGCCGCCGGGCATCCCGGCCTATCACCTCTACTCGGAGAACGAGGGTCCTGAGCGCCTGCATCTGCCGGGGGCGGTCAACTCGAGTGTCCAGCAGATCTGTTCCGGCCGTCATGTCACGCACCGCGACGAACCGCAGGACGTCGCCTTCCAGGATCTGATCGATGCGGCGCTGCGCGGGGTTCCGTTGGCCTCGGACTGCCCGCGACAGTTCTTCCTCAGTTAGCCGCAGTCGCTCGCGGCGGTGGACCGTCCTCGCACTGCGGCGTCGGTGGCCGGTGCCCAGGTGGAGGGTCTCGCCGTATCGTCGGCTGCACGAAAAGTTTCGATAGGCCCGGTAGATACGACTGTGTCCGGCAGACCCGCCGATGGATCTGCCGGACACTATGTTCGTCGCCCTCGAGCACGGGCCCGGTCACCGGGCCCGCGCGATCCCACCTGGAGGTCACTCGGCGTAGGTGAGGACCACATCTCCCAGGACCGGTGCGCCGTCACGTTCCACGGCGGTGGCGCTGATGATCAGTTGGCCCGTCTCCCGCCAGATCCGCGACCGCAGCGTCTCCCCGGGGAACAGCACTCCGGCGAACCGTGCCTTGAACCCGGTCACCCGGCCGGCGACGGAGTCCAGCACGGTATCGGTGGCGGTTTTGCAGATGATCCCGTAGGTGCACAGACCGTGCAGGATCGGCGCCGGAAACCCGGCCCCCTTCGCGAATTCGGGGTCGGAGTGCAGCGGGTTGCGGTCGCCGCAGAGGCGGTAGAGCAGTGCCTGCTGCGGCAGGGTCGCGGTGGTGACATCGAAATCCGGCTCGCGGTCGGGGAGTTCGGCCTTACTGCTCGGGCCGCGCTCACCGCCGAATCCGCCTTCGCCGCGGGCGAAGATGGAGGACCGTTCGGTCCACAGCGCTTCGCCGTCGGAACCGGTGACGGTGAACTCCTGCACGATCACCGCGTTGGCGCCCTTGTCCCACAGTTCGCTGATCCGGCCGGTGCGGGTCGCCTTACCCGCGGCGGGTAGCGGCCGGTGCACCTGTACTTCTTGCGAGCCGTGCACCACTTTGGCCAGGTCGATATCGACTCCGGGGAACTTCACCTTCGGCGGGTCGGTATCGCGCAAGGTGTGCGCGACAGTGGCGAAAGTGGGCAGCACCTGCGGTTCCCGGTCGTCGAGATAGCGCAATTCGGCCGGCTCGGTCCAGCGGTGACCGGCGCCGATACCCAGGTGGTAGAGCTGGACATCGGAGGCGGTCCAGGAGAATTCCTTGCTCGGCAGTTCCGCTCCGAGCGCGACTTTCGGATCGATGGGCATACAGATTCTCCTCGCCGGCGGCTCAGGCCGCGGTCTTCTTGCGGTCGATGATGTCGTGGACCGCCAGGTAGCCGAAGGCGATCGCCGGTCCGATGGTGGCGCCGGGGCCCGCGTAGGTGTGGCCCATCACCGGGGTCGATACATTGCCGGAGGCGTACAGACCCTCGATCGGGGTACCGTCCTCACGCAGCACTCGTGCCGCGGTATCGGCGACCAGGCCGCCCTTGGTGCCGAGATCACCGGGCACCATCTTGGCCGCGTAGAACGGACCCTGGACCAGCGCCGCGAGGCACGGGTTGGGTTTCACGGTCGGGTCGCCGTAGTACCGGTCGTACTGGCTGTCGCCGCGGCCGTAGTCCTCGTCCTTACCGGTTTCGGCGAACTTGTTGAACCGCTCCACCGTGGCCGCCAGTTTGTCGGCGGGCACCCCGATCTTCTGGGCCAGTTCCGGCAGGGTCGCGGCCTTGACGATGAGGTCGTTCTCCATCCAGCGCGACGGGAACTTCAGGCCCGGCTGCAGGCTGGCGAACATATAGCGGTTGCGGTAGCGCTGGTCGAAGACGAGCCAAGTCGGGATGTTCTCACCGGGGCCCTCGCCCTGCCCGTATTCACCGCCGTACATGGTGTGCACGGCTTCGACGTAGGGCGCGGACTCGTTGCCGAACCGTTCACCCTTCGGGTTGATCATGATCGAACCGGGCAGGTTGCGCTCGGACAGCGCGAACCAGGGCTTGCCGCCCTTGAAGATGGTCGGACCCCACCAGGCGTCCTCCATGAAGCCGATAGCGGCGCCCGCGTCCATACCGGCGACGATGCCATCACCGGTGTTGGTGGCGGCACCGGTTGTCCACTCAGTGGTAATCGGTTCGCGCTGGTATTTGGCCCGCATCTCGGCATTGTGCTCGAACCCGCCGCTGCCGAGCACCACGCCGTGGCGCGCGGTGAAGGTGACCGTCTCGCCCTTGTGGGTGGCCTCGACGCCGGTGACCTTGCCGTTCTCGACGACCAGTTTGGTCATGGGGGTGTCGAGCAGCAGGGGCACGTTCGCGTCCATCAGACCCTTGCGCATACCGGCGATGACGGCCTGCCCCATCACCATCAGATGCTTGTTGGTGAATTTGGCCCAATAGGTGCGCGCCCCGACGCGCAGGGCCCGCAGCATGCCCTTCGGGTGGCGGCGGATCAGGTTCAGCCGGACGAAGTCGGCCTGGGTGACCGCCACATTCAGTGGTGCCTTGGAATAGGGCGGATGGATATTGAACCGCTCGTCGCCGAGGGCTTTGGCGTTGAACGGCTTCGGCTCGCAGGACCGCCCGCCCGCCCGGCCGCCGGGGGCCTCCGGGTAGTAGTCGGAGTAGCCCTTGACCCAGGTCATCTTCAGCGGCGAGTGCGCGAGGACGAAATCCATGGCTTCGGCGCCGCGGTCGATATAGGTATCGATCCGCTCGGCGGGCACCACGTCGCCGATGATGCTGTGCAGGTACCTGCGCGCTTCCTCGCGGTCGTCGGGACCGCCCGATTCGCGCAGGGCCTTGTTACCGGGGATCCAGACCCCGCCGCCCGAGCGCGCGGTAGATCCGCCGTAGTACGGCGCCTTCTCCAGGATCACCACATTCAGGCCGTTGTGCGCGGCGGTGAGGGCGGCGGTCATCCCGGCGGCGCCGCTGCCGACCACCACCACATCGTATTCCCGATCGTTCATGTAGAACACGTTATAGAATGATGGCGCTGTTGGTCTATGTTGTCTGGCAGAAGACTTGTTCTGCGGCGTAAACAGCAGGGAAACTCGTTTCAGTTTGTGGTGGAGTTGGTAGATGGCGCACGAATGGGACCTGACCGCGGACGTGGTGGTCGTCGGTTACGGGGCGGCGGGTGCGGCCACGGCGCTGCAGGCCACCGAGGACGGCGCGCAGGTCCTCGTGCTGGACCGTTTCACCGGCGGCGGCGCGACCGCGCTGTCCGGCGGCATAATCTACGCCGGTGGGGGCACCTGGGTGCAGCGCGCCGGTGGTGTCGAGGACACCCCGGAACTGATGCTGGCCTACCTCGAACGCGAGGTCGGTGACGCGGTCTCCCCGGCGACGCTGCGGCGTTTCGTCGACGACAGTCCCGCCATGATCGACTGGCTCACCGCGCACGGGGTGCCGTTCGAGGCGTCGCTGTGCCCGTACAAGACCTCGTACCCGAACAACGACTACTACCTCTACTACTCCGGCAGCGAGATCTCCGGCGCTTTCGCCGATATCACCCCAGCTCAACGCGGCCACCGTGTCAAAGGCTGGGGGACCTCCGGCAAGAAGCTGTTCGCGCCGCTGGCCCGGTCGGTGCAGCGGCGGGGCGTGCGGGTGGAAACGCTGACCACCGCGACCGCCCTGGTCACCGACGACACCGGCGCGGTCGTCGGAGTCGAATGCCGGAGCCTGCGTGACGCGCCCGCGCGTATCAAGGCCCGTTACGCGCGGCTGGCCGCGATCGCCGCCAAACCCGGTATCTACTACCCGCCGCTGCGCCGGGCACTGGAGAAACGGCTGGCCCGGCTCGACCGCAGGTACGCGACCACACTCCGGGTCCTGGCCCGGCGCGGCGTGGTGCTGACCGCGGGCGGTTTCATCGCCAATCGGGAGATGCTGCACACCCACGCGCCCGCCTACAAGAACGGCCTGGCCCTGGGCAGCTCCGGCGACGACGGCAGCGGCATCGAACTGGGCCGCAGCGTGGGCGCCGCGACCGATCGGATGGGCAATGTCTCGGCCTGGCGGTTCCTGCTGCCACCGAGTTCGTTCACCGGCGCGCTGCTGGTCGACGGGAAAGGGCAGCGGGTCATCGACGAGACCCGCTACGGCGCGGCCGTCGGCGACGCCCTGATCAACCGGCACGGAGGTATCGGCCGGCTGCTCGCCGACGACGCGCTCATGCGTACCGCCATCTCCCAGATCGGGCCACAGGCCGCCTGGTTCCAGCGGATGCAGTTCGAGGTGATGCGCCGGAAGGCGAAGCGCGGCAAAACCCTCGACGAGGTCGCCGCCGCCGCGGGTGTCGATCCGGCGGGATTACGGGAGACGGTTGCCGAGCACAATAGCGCCTACGCGACCGGACTCCCCGACCCGGTGGGCAAACCGGCCGAATACGTGCGCCCGGTGGGGGCGGGCCCGTACTGGATGCTGAACGTCTCCATCGAACCGAGCCTGACCAATCCGTGCCCGATGTTCACCGTCGGTGGGCTGGCGGTCGACGAGGAGACCGGGGCGGTCCGCGATGCTCACGGCGCGGAGATCCGGGGCCTGTACGCGGCGGGCCGGACGGCCGCGGGCATCTGTGTGAACTCCTACGTCAGCGGGCTTTCGCTGTCCGACTGCATCTTCTCCGGCCGGCGGGCCGGGCGGAGTGTGGCGGGTGCGGTGCCGGTAGTGGAAGGCGACGGTGAGAAAGGTGTCCGCGCTGGTTAGTGCGAGTCCCGGCGCCAGTGCACGGTGGTCACGAATGCGAGGGCGGGGCGATCTTTCACGGCTGCCCTGTGACGTCTGTACCCGCAGCGTTGAGAACCCCGGCACCGGTCAGGGCAGCAAAGCGGTCGAGATCCGCCGCGGTCCACCGGTCCAGTCCCGGAGCCGGCATTGCCATCGGACCACCTCCAGCCTGATCGAGACCGCATATATTGCAGTGTTGTCATGATTCCAACCTGCGGAGTCGCCCGGAGGAAGAGATGAGCTCCGCGTGACTGTCCGCCTATCCGACCGGGTGGGGCCGGCGATCGAGCTGGTCTGTCCGACCCGAGCCGGACATCCCGGGCCTCCGCCGTGACCCATGTGCCGGTGATGTGCGGATCGCGCCGTGAAAGTGGTTGCCCTGCGATATCTTCGATCGCAGCGCACCCGGATTCCCGGACGTTCTCTGCCGCCGTGCAGCCAGGCGGCAGAGATCCCCGACCTCTCACCAGATGAAGCCGGGGTTCTCTGCATCCGGTCAGGGGCGATCGAACTCGCCGTCTTTCGCGCCGGCCAGGAAGGCGTCCCACTCGCCGGGGGCGAAGATCAGGGCCGGGCCGGTGGGGTTCTTGGAGTCCCGCACGCCGACATGGCCGTTGTCCAGGTGGGCGGTCTCGACGCAGTCGCTTCCCCCTTGGCTTCGGCTGCTCTTGAACCATTCAGCCCGAGACAAGTCGGTCATTCTCGCTCCTTCGTAATCCGCAGCATCAGATCCTGGGATGCCGACGGAGACAACGCTACATGCCGGATACGCTCGGCCTCGCGAGAAAATCTGGCGACCTCGAGGTCGCGCTCGATGTACAGGTCACCGGTGAGACCCTCCATGAAGGCAACTGGAGGCTCTTGGAGCTTGGAGGAAGGCAACGGGGGGAAGCTGAACAGGACGAATGAGCGCGACATCAAGCCAACGGCGCTGGTCTCGGTGTTGGGCAGGATCCGGACCTCAACACTCGGCATCTCGGACTGCCCGAGCAAGTGTTTCACCTGAGCGACCATGACAGTTGGGCTGCCGACGGTGTACCGAAGTACCGCCTCGCTCAGCAGCGCCTCGAAGCGGAAGTTCGGACGGGCCAACAAGCCTTGTCGTCGCTGTGCAATATCCAGTGTTCGAGCGACTTCCTCGGGCGACCACTCCGGGTTTGTGGCCCAGGTGAGTGCCTGCCGATAATGGAAGCCTCCATGTGGAAGCCGAGTCCTGGAAAACGCAATGCTGCAATGGTTGTGCAGGAATTCCAGAACTTCCCCTCGTATTTGCCGGTGTACGGCTTTTCGATTCCGCTGCGGCAGAGTTCTACTGAGGGGGCACCCGGTGCAGGCCACTCCCAGAGCCACCTGGGAGACACCAGTTCGACGCCAGGAGTTGCCGAAGGCTGGTGGTCAATTCGATTGGGTAGAGGGCGCACCGACACCATAACCCCTCAGCGGACCCTGCGCCGGGTGCATACCAGAAATTGATCCAGGAGCGGGGAATCATGTGTGCGACAACGCTGCCGACCAGAGTTCGCGGTGAGACCGATATTCCGGATGGGCCGGTATGGGCGGTACCGACGCTCGTTCATTTGGAGCATCTACTGAAGGTGATGCGGCGGTGGGCGGAGGTAGCCGAGGAGTGCCGTGTCTGACCGGGGCCCGCTGCCGTCGGCAGTCGCCCTGATCCGGCTGAACCTCCCGATGAGCGATATCGATCTGCACGAACTCGCCGACCGGCACGGATACCGGCTCGCGTACACGGTCAGGACGGATACGGTCGCCCGGCTCGCCATACACGCGCTGGCCCGGCATGCGGCCGAGGCCGGGGCCGAGGCGGTCGTGGTGCCGAACTTCGAGCACGCCGACGACCTCCGCCGCCTCATCACCGAGAACGCCGCGCTCATCACGCCTGTACGGCTCTACCCTCGCGGGTATCGTTGGCCCGGCACGGATCCCGAACGGGGGCGAGCCTGATGTGGGCCGATGCGGTGCTGGTACTGCTGGTGGCCGGCCTGGTCGGTCTCACGATCGCGCTGTGTCGACCGTTGAAGGACCCGTAAGCGATACCGTTCCGGCGGTGGCCACCGAATACAGCGGTATCGGGATCCGGGGTCGGTGGCTCGTGCGCGACTGTCCGATCGTGACCGACTCGCGCCGCCTCGTAGGCAAACTGTGGTCCTACTGCCACGTCCGAGATCATCGCCCGCGAGATCGTCGAAGACCTGACCGCCGCGCCGGCGGAGTTCGAAGCGGTGGCGGCAGTGTTGGAGCAGGCCGCGGCGCCCGACGCTACGAACTGAGCAGCGTCGATAAGATTGTTGCCTTGTGGCCGCCGGGTGGAGCGGAGTCTGGCTGTGGCGCTATTCCTCGTGATGTCCGCCGCCGCATCAGGAGCGGCCAGCGACCCGGGTACGGAGCAGTCGGTCCGTTTCGAACCGAGAACTGAGTAGGTCGCGGCGGGTCAGCCTTCTTCCCAAGGATTGACGAAAGTGATCCCCATCGGCCGGAAGTCGTCCGCGTTGCGCGTTGCGCGGGTCAGGCCGTAGGCGGTGGCCGTAGCGGCGATCAAGGCGTCGTGAGCCGGCCGTCGGTGGGGGATATGCAGGCGGGTCGCGATCTCGGCGACTTTCTGGTCGATGTCGAGGATCCTGCCCGCGTAGGTCGGTAGCACGCCATCGTTCAGCCAGCGGTCGAGCGTTCGAGCCTGCGCAGGGTCGCAGCGTCGCTTGTTCTCGATCCCGGCCCGGAGTTCGAGCAGCGTGATAACCGAGAGGTACGTGTCGGAGGGTGACAGGTTTTGTGCCCATCGATCGACGTTCCGGTCTCTGCGGTCTTCGCTTCTTCGCAGCTCCGATACGATATTCGTGTCCAGGAGAAAACTCACAGATCGACCTCACGGAGCGAGTCCGTCGGCCGTACCGGCTCGAAGTCGATGTTCTCGGGCATCGTGAAGGCATCGGCCAGCGAAATTCCGGACCGAGTGAGCTCCTGATAATCGGCAAAGGTCAGAAGCACATGAGACGGCCGACCGTGATCTGTGATGATCACCGGTCCGCGGCCGGCCGCACGCTTGGCCGCGCTTACATCGTGATTGAAATCGCGAGAAGTCACAATACTCATTGATCACCTCCATGCCTACATTACTGCGGGTGATGCCGAAGGCCACCTGTTCGATGTGGCTGCTACCCGGACACTGCCGCGGGTGCGGGTCACCGGCGCGGCCGGCGACCCAGGTAACGCAGCAGCTGGTCCGCGCTGGAACCCTCGCCCTCGACGATCGGGCCGTAGGCGCCCCAATCGCGCAGCGGTTCGATCCGGCCCTGGGCGGCGGCGAGGATCGGCGCCGAGAGTTCGTCGGTCAGCGGCGATTCCTGTCCGGTGGCGACCGCGATATCCCAGGCGTGCACCGCCGCGTCCAAGGCGCACAGTACGGCGGCCACCGGGGTCGGCAGCGGGCCGAAGGGGAGTGGGGTGGGGACGCTTTCGGTGTCGTCGGTGACAGTGGACCACGCGGTCGCTGTCTCCTCGAGGGCGGCGGTTACCAGGGCGACGGGTCCGTCGGCGATCGTGCCGGTGGGGGAGAAGGGGTCGTAGGACGGGCCGGCGCCCACGCCGAGCGCGGCGGCGAAGGCCCGCTGGTCCGCGGCGGCGTGCTCGGCGACCTGTGCGGCATTCCAGTCCGCGCACGGAGTCGCCAGCTGCCACTGGCCGGCCTCGACTCGCGCGGTCACTCGGCGCAGCGCTTCGTGGGCGGCGGTCAGTACATCGCGCCAGACCGGCGCGAGCTGAGCGGTGATGTCCTGCGCGGTGGTGGTTTCCATGGTTCTGCCTCTCGGTCGTTTTCGACGTTGAACTCAGGCTATGGCCCTATTAGGCTCATTTCCTTCCTGATAAAGACTTCCGTGGAAACGATTATTTTGTGACCTCCACCACAATCCGGGTGCTCCGGCTGCTGGCGCTGCTCCAGGACCGCGGATACACCGGACCCGAACTGGCACGGCGCCTCGGCATCACCGATCGCACCCTGCGCCAGGACATCGCCCGCCTGCGCGAACTCGGCTACCCGGTGCACGCCGGCCGGGGCCCGGTCGGCGGCTAC
This sequence comes from Nocardia grenadensis, assembly GCF_050942415.1. Taxonomy (NCBI): domain Bacteria; kingdom Bacillati; phylum Actinomycetota; class Actinomycetes; order Mycobacteriales; family Nocardiaceae; genus Nocardia; species Nocardia grenadensis. The sequence goes on from NZ_CP192054.1 coordinate 422,728, forward strand.
CGCCTCGGTCAGGGCGCCACCATGCCGCCGCTGCTGCTCGACGACGACGAAGCGGTGGCGGTCGCGATCGCGATGGGTTTGGCAGAGGACGGTTCCACCGGAATCGCCGGTATCGACCACAGCGTCAAACGGGCCCTCGCCAAATTGGAAAGAATTCTGCCGAAACGTTTGCAGCGCACTGTCAACGCACTGCGCGAGACCACCGCGGTCGGCCCGACGGTCGGCTCCCGGGAACCGGACGCGCCCGTTCCCGCGGAGACCCTCGCCACGATCGCGGCGGCGATCCGGGCGGCCCGGGAACTCGAACTCGACGACCAGCGGGTCGAGCCGTACCGGCTGGTCAGCTGGCAGCGGCGCTGGTATCTGGTCGGATACGACCTCGACGCGCACACCTGGCGTGCGTTTCCGGTCGCGAACCGGCGCCGGGTGGTATCGGGCACCCGCCGCTTCGCCGCCCGGACTCCGCCCGACAGCGATCTGGTCGCCTTCGTACTCCGGGAGGTCGCCTCCGCCGGCTACGCGGTGCACGCCCGGGTCACGGTGCTGGCACCCGCGGAAACCGTGATCGCCCGGATCAATCCGGCGGTCGGGGTCGTGGTACCGGTCGACGAGAACTCGTGCCTGCTGCTCACCGGCGCGGACGCGCTGGAGACGATCGCCATCTACCTGAGCATGCTCATGATGGATTTCCGTATCGACGGCCCACCGGAGCTGGTCGAGCACATCCGCACCCTGGGGCGGCGGTACCGGGAGGCGGTCGCGCACCTTTGATGGGCCGGGGCGTGTAGCGAGCTGGTACTCCGCGGCCTGGACGAGCACGGTGTGCGTTTGTTGGGAGCAGTGCGCGGACTTGGACGGCAGCTCCACCTGTACGGCGAGTAGGCAACTCCCGCGGACTGCGTATCGCCGGTGCTACGTGGTCCGGCGCGAGGCGATACCGGGTGCTCAGGCGGTCGCTGTGAGGGTCGGGTAATCCGTGTAACCCTCGGCCCCGCCGACATACATCAGGTGCGTATCGCGGATCGGATTGAGCGGCGCGCCGGTACGTAGACGTTCGACCAGGTCGGGGTTGGCGAGGAAGGCGCGACCCAGGGCGATGTGGTCTGCTCCGGCAGCGAGCAGGCGCTCGGCCCGGTCGATGATGACGCCGGGGTCGCGGGCATCACCCGCGGGGTTGGCGACGAGACTGCCGGGCCACAGTGCACGGAGCTGCCGCAGCAGCGGGTCGTCCGCGTCGACCCGGACGATGTGCAGGTAGGCGAGACCCAGCCCGGCGACCGCGGTGACCAGCGCCGGATAGATGGCCGCGGTATCGCCCTCCGCGATGCCGTTGACAGGATTGGCCGGTGAGATGCGCAGCCCCACCCGCTCCGGGCCGATGGCCGCCGCCACCGCCTCGACGACCTCGACCGTGAACCGGATGCGATTCTCTACCGGTCCGCCGTAGGCGTCGGTGCGGTGGTTGGTGTTGCGGGCCAGGAACTGGTGCAACAAATAGCCGTTGGCGCTGTGGACTTCGACCCCGGCGAAACCGGCCTCGACGGCATTGCGTGCGGCGGTGACGAAATCGGCGATGGTCGCGTGGATGTCGTCGACCGTGAGTTCGCGCGGCGTCACGGCCGGCTGATGGCCCGACGGAGTGTGCACGGTATCGGGCAGCGGTATCGGCGAGGGCGCGACCGGCACCAGGCCGCTGTTGTCGGGATGGCCGACCCGGCCGCCGTGCTGGAGTTGCAGGAACATATGGCCCCCGGCCGCCCGGACGGCCTCGGTGACGCGGCGCCAACCGGCGATGTGCTCGGCGCGGTGGATACCGGGGATATTGGCGTAGGTTTGCCCCACCTGGTTCGGGGTGGCGGCCTCGGCGATGATCAGGCCCGCGCCGGCCCGCTGAGCGTAGTAGGTCGTCATCAGATCCGACGGGGTGCCGTCCGCGCCCGCGCGGTTACGCGTCAAGGGGGCCATCACCAGGCGGTGCGGTAGTTGCAGACCGGCGAGGCGAGCGGGGGCGAATAGATCACGGGGCGCTGCGGTTGTCATGTCTGGACGGTAAGACCTGACATTGATGTGAAGTTCAAGCCCGAACAGGAAAATACGAGGTGAGCATGCGAATCGGAGAACTGGCGCAGCGGACCGGGGTCAGCGAACGATCACTGCGCTACTACGAGGAGCAGCGGTTGCTCACCGCCGACCGCGCCCCGGGCGGACACCGCGACTATCCGGAGCACGCGGTGGACCGGGTCGTGCACATCCAAGAGCTGTTCGCGGCCGGACTGTGCAGCAAGAAGATCGTGGAGATTCTGCCCTGCATACGGGACACCGACGGCGATGCCAATGAATTCGCCACGCCCGCGCTGGTGAACGAGTTGCAGGTGGAACGGGAACGGATCGACCGCATGATCGCCGATCTGCTCCGCTCCCGCGAAGTACTCGACGAGGTCATCGAACGTGCGGGAGCGAGTTTCACGACGACGGCCGCATGAGCGTCGCCGAGTAGGCCGTCCCGCGTTCGGAACGTCTCCGACGCCGGACCGGGCGCTGCGCCGGTGGGTTTCCGACTTCAGGCCCGCGCCGGGTGACATGCGAGGGTGCCGGGAAACTCGAAAGCGACCGGTCCCATCGCATCCCGGCGAGAAATTCACACACCCGATCCGGCCGTCTTCGCGTCCGTCCCGGCTACACTCGGGCCCACTATTCCCAACCAGGTGGTGACTCATGGCGTTCGCGGTATGGGTACGGTCGGTTCCGGTCTTCACGTCGCTGCTGGTGGTAGCGCTGAGCGGCTGCGCGTCGCCGAGCGGCGGCGACCCCGGCCCGGTGGTCTCGTCGGCCACGCCGCCGGGGCCCGCGCAATCGTCCACGGCCGCGGCGACCGAGGAGCAGCCGCCCACCACGGTGGTTTCCGTGGTCGCCGTCGACGCAACCGGCCTGCCGGCCGACGGTTTCGACGTATCCGGTACCGCGCCCGCGGGCCGGCTCGACTGCACCCACGCCACATCCAGTCGTTCCGCCTCCAGCCCGGGGATCTACCACTGCGGTGCCTCCGCCGACGCCGCCGATATCTGCTGGGCCAGGGCAGGCGGGGCGGAACTGATGTGCGCCGACGATCCGTGGAACCGGGAACTGCGCTGGTACAGCGTCGAACCGCGGCTCGAACCGATCGGGAAAACCGCCGATCCCGAACCGTGGGCGCTCGAATTGGCCGACGGCCGCCGATGCCGCATCCGGGTGGGCGGGGCCTGGGGTGGACGGGCCGACGGCCTGGTGGGCGCCTACTCGTGTACCGGCGGCGCCGAAGTCGTCCTGCAGCCGTCGGACGCCCGGACCGCCATCGACACATCGGCCCCCACCTGGCATATCCGGTTGGGCGAGCTCGGCGCGGGCTCTCCCGAACTACCCCCGCCGACAATCGTGGACGTACGGACGGCCTACTTCGCGGCCGCGTCCTGACACGGTTTCGTCGCCGCCTCCGGACCGGGCCGGCCGGCAGGCGAGGGGTCGGTGGTCGGGCCCGCCCGTCTACTCGGCGGCACCCTGCTGACGAAATGAGCTGCCACCGGGCACCGCCGGTGCCGCGGCCGGTTGCGGATGGACACGTGCGGCGCCGACTCGCGCGATGCGGTCCCGCCCCCACGCGCCGAGCGGTTCGAGCGCGGCGTTGAGGGAGCGGCCGAGGTCGGTGAGACGGTATTCCACCCGAGGCGGAACCTCCGGGTAGATCTTCCGGTCGATCAACCCGTCTTCCTCGAGCTCCCGCAGCTGTTGGATGAGCATCTTCTCGGACACGCCGGGGAGCCCGCGGCGTAGCTCACCGAACCGCCGTACGCCGTAGTTGTCCAGTTCCCAGAGGATCAGCCCTTTCCATTTACCGCTGATCACATCCATGGCGGCATCGATCCCGCAGAAATACGGTCCGAACCTTTTCTCGCCCATTTCGACCTCGCTACCTGTTCACATACTTTTTGGTAGGTACCTCACCGAATAGTAGGTACTTGTCCCGACAGTCCGTGTTGGCGATCGTTGGTCCCGGCGCGCCGAGCAATATGACCATTCGCCTCAGCAAGGAGTCGGCAGAAATGACCGCAAACGAGCAGACAACCGTGGCCGTGCTCGGTCTCGGACCTATGGGCCGGGCCATTGCCGCGACTCTGGTGAAGGGCGGGAATCCCACCACCGTGTGGAACCGCACGCCGGGGAAGGACGCGGAACTGGTGGGCCTCGGCGCCGTGAGCGCCCCCGATACCGCGTCGGCGATCGATTCCGCCGCCGTGGTTGTCGCCGTTCTCGGTGATCACGCGTCCGTGCACGAGGTGCTCGACCCGGTGGCCGACCGGCTGCGCGGTAAGGCGCTGATCAACCTGACCAGCACCGCTCCGGAAGATTCCCGGGAACTCGCCCGCTGGGCGGCCGGACACGGTATCGACTTCCTCGACGGCGGCATCATGGCGGTACCGCCGATGATCGGCGGGCCCGGTGCCTCGATCCTCTACAGCGGATCGGAGCAGATCTTCGATCGCTTCCGTCCCGATCTCGAAAAGCTCGGTGCGGCGGACTACTTCGGCGATGACCCCGGAACCGCCGCGCTCTACGATTTCGCGCTGCTGGCCGGTATGTACGCCATGTTCGCGGGGTTCTTCCACGGCGCCGCCATGGTGCGCTCGGCCGGGGTCACGGCCACGTTCTTCGCGCCCCGCGCGGTCGCGTTCCTCACCGCCATGACTGGATCGTTCCAGTCGTATGCCGAGATGATCGACAGCGGTGACTACACCCAGGAGGTGCAGCCCGCGCGTTTCCACAAACCCGCCTTGGACGCGATCGTGCGAGCCAGCCGGGACGCCGGGGTCGCCCTGGACATCGTCGGCCCGATCAAGAACCTCATCGACCGGCAGATCGCCGACGGACGGGCGGGTGAGGGACTGGGGAGGGTCACCGAGGAGCTGGCCGGTCACCGCGAGTAGCGGCAGCACCGGCGCCCGCCTATCGGTGGCGACCGGCACCATCCGATTCGGCCACCCTACAACCAGGTGTCCAGGGTCGTGGTGGTGAGGAAGTGGTCGAGATCGGCGCGCCAAGGGGCCGGGGTGGTCTTCTCCGGTTCGATGGCGGTGTACTGGCCCCGGTAGAACAGCAGCGGGCGGCCGTTGGTGGCGGCGGGAGTCTCCGACATGGCCAGGACGCGGCCGATGACGATGAAATGGTCGCCACCGTCGACCACGCTGTCCACCCGGCATTCTATGGTGGCCAAAGAGTTGTCGAGCCGGGGCAGGCCGAGATCGGAGGTGTGCCATTCGGTTCCGGCGAACTTGTCCGGTTCGCGGGAGCCGAATTTCGCGCAGACCGGCTGCTGTTCCTCGGCGAGTACGTTCACACAGAACCGGCCGTTGGCCTCGATGGCGGCCCAGGACCGCGAACCCTTGGTCGGGCAGAACAGCACCAGGGGTGGTTCGAGGGAGAGGGCGGCGAAGGACTGGCAGGCGAAACCGATGGGGGTTTCGTCGTCGGTGAGCGTGGTGATGACCGTGATACCGGTGCAGAACTGCCCGAGGATATTGCGGAACTGCCGGGGGTCGATGGTGGCCTGCTCCGCGGCCGCGTCGCCCGCGCCGTCGGCCGGATCCGCTGGTGCCGTCACGTTCATACCGTCCTCGCCTCGTTCATGGAGCTGCCGGCGGACGGACCGCCGGATTCAGCCGGACCCGATGCGAGTATCGCACCGGGTCCGGCCGGAGATCACTTGAAACCCACGGAGAAATCGTGGCCCCACAGGCTCACCGCGGTGGATTCCCGGGCGATCCAGCTGTGGTCGTCGACTTCCAGCCCCTCGCAGCCGAATTCGACGTCGAACCCGCCGGGAGTCTTCATATAGAACGACAGCATCTTGTCGTTGATGTGCCGGCCCAGGGTGGCCGACATCTTCACCTTCTTGCGCATGGCCCGGTCCAGGCACAGGCCGACATCGTCGGAGTTCTCCACCTCGACCATGAGGTGGACGATGCCGGTCGGGTTGGGTAGCGGCAGGAACGCGAGCGCGTGGTGGCGTGGATTGCAGCCGTAGAACCGCAGCCACGCCGGGTCGCCGTCCTCGGGCCGACCCACCAGTTGCGGCGGCAGGCGCATCGAATCGCGCAGCCGGAAGCCGAGTACGTCCTGGTAGAACGCCTGTGCCGCGGCATCGTCGTGGCAGGTCAGGACGACATGGCCCAGGCCCTGTTCGGCGGTGACGAATTTGTGGCCGTACGGGCTGACGAACCGCCGACCGAGGTACTGAGCGCCGTAGAACGCCTCCAGGGTGTTGTCGGAAGGATCCCGGAAGCGGATCATCCCTTCTACCCGGCGCTCGGCGAGTTCCTCCTTGGTGCCTTCCTCGAAGTCGACGCCGTTCTTCTCCAGCGTCTCCCGGAGGCGTTGTAGCGCGGGCCCGTCGGTGACCTCCCAGCCCGAGACCAGCAACCGGTCCTTCTCACCCGGCACGATCACCAAGCGGGCGGCGAAATCATCCATCCGGAGATAGAGCGCGTCGGGGTTGTTCCCGTCGCCTTCCATCATGCCGAGCACTTTCAGCCCGTACTCGCGCCAGGCCGCCATATCGGTGGCCTCGATACGCATGTAGCCGAGGGCCTTGATACTCATCGTCATTTCTCCTTGACGCCGAGCAGGAAATCGGTGGCCAGCCGGTTGAATTCGGCGAACTTCTCCAGCTGTGCCCAGTGCCCGCACCCGCCGAATACGTGTAATTGTGCGCGCGGGATGCTCTTGAGTGCCACCAGAGCGCCGTCGAGCGGATTCACCCGGTCCTCGCGACCCCAGATCAGCAGGACCGGCTGGCGCAATTTGTACGCGTCCCGCCAGAGCATGCCCTTCTCGAAATCGGCGCTCGCGAAGGATTTGCCCATGGCCCGGGTGGCCGCGAGCGCCTCGGGGGTGCTCGCGGAGGCGAAACGCTCTTCGATCAGTTCGTCGGTGACCAGGGACTGGTCGAACACCATGATCCGTAGGAACGCCTCGAGATTCTCCCTGGTGGGTTCGTAGTTGAACTTGCCCAGCAGTTTGACGCCTTCGGTGGGATCGGGGGCGAACAGGTTGGTACTCATCCCGCCCGGACCCATCAGGATCAGTTTCCCGGCGCGATCGGGATGGTCGAGCGCGAAACGCACCGCCGCGCCGCCGCCGAGCGAATTGCCCAGCAGATGGACCCGGTCGGTGATCTCCAGGGTGTCGAGCAGATCCTTCAGTGCCGAGGAGCTGTGTACGAAGTACTGCGGGTGCTCGATCGGCTTGTCGGACTTTCCGTACCCGGGCTGATCGACCGCGATCACGTGGAAATCGCGGGCGAGTACCGGGATGTTGCGGGAGAAGTTCGACCACGAGGACGCGCCCGGGCCGCCGCCGTGCAGCAGCACGATAGTGGGGCCGTTGCCCACGCCGGCCTCGTGGTAGTGCAGTTTCAGATCCGGACGAACCTGGGCGAATCGCGAGGTGGATTCGTAGGTGAGTTCGGCGGTCGAGGTCATCACACCATCCCGTCGGAAACCGGCAGCCCGAATTCGTGCGTGCCGTACATGACGTAGGCGCGCTCGGGATCGTTGGAGGCGTGCACGCGCCCGGCGTGGGCATCGCGCCAGAACCGCTGCAGCGGGGTGCCGTTCACCAGGGCGGTGGCACCCGAGCTCTCGAACAATTTATCGATCGAGGCGATGGCCCGGCCGGTCGCGCGGACCTGGTCACGCCGGGCGCGTACGCGCAGGTCGAACGGAATTTCCTTGCCCTCGAGCAGCAGTGCGTATTCGTCGGCCACATTGCCCGACAGCTGACGCCAGGCGGCATCGATATCGCTGGAGGCCTCGGCGATCCGGACCTTGGTGAACGGATCCTCTTTCGCCTTCTCCCCGGCGTACGCCGCGCGCAGCCGCTTGCCCTGGTGCTCGACGTGAGCTTCGTAGGCGCCGTATGCCATACCGACGATCGGCGCGGAGATGGTGGTGGGGTGGATGGTGCCCCACGGCATCTTGTACACGGGATCGGTATTGCGCTCCAGGCCCGGCGATTTCAGATCGTTCATGGTCTTGTAGCTGAGGAACCGGTGCGTGGGTACGAAAACGTCCTGCACCACGAGCGTGTTCGAACCGGTGCCGCGCAGGCCGACCACGTTCCAGACGTCGTCGATGTCGTATTCGGAGCGGGGGATCAGGAAGCTGCCGAAATCGACCGGTTTGCCGTTCTTGATCACCGGTCCGCCGACGAAGGTCCAGTCCGCGTGCCCGGAGCCCGAGGACCAGGCCCACGAGCCGCTGACCCGGTAGCCGCCGTCGACGACGGTGCCGGCCCCCATGGGCGCGTAGGACGAGGAGATCCGCACATCGGTGTTCTCGCCCCACACTTCTTGCTGGGCCTCTTGGCCGAACAGCGCCAGGTGCCAGTTGTGTACGCCGATGATCCCGGCGACCCAGCCGGTGGAGCCGCAGGCGCTGGCGATCTTGCGGACCGTGTCGTAGAAGACGACCGGGTCCGCAGCGTGTCCGCCCCACTGTTTCGGCTGCAGCAACCGGAAGAAACCGGCTTCCTGCAGGTCCTTGATCGATTCCTCGGGAATCTGCCGAAGGTCTTCGGCCTCCTGTGCGCGGGCGCGCAGCGTGGGCAATAGCGCCTCGACCCGTTCGGTCACTTCTCGCGTCATCTCCGGCCCCTGCTCCTGCCTGGTCGTCTACTAACCGGTGGTCATCTGCTCGGCGCAGAATTTACCTCTGAGACTAGAACAGGTTCTTGTTCATGTCGAGAACCGGTGTCGATAGGCTGCATATATGCGACATGTGCTGGATGTGGCGTGAATCGCTGGCGTTCGGGGCGTCAGTTTTGTAACGTGTTCTAGTACAGCAGGAGGAGGAATTGCGATGGCAGCAACCACGCCGGGCGGTGCGAAGGTCCGGGAGCTCGACGTCGGGTCGGTTCCCACCCGGTACGCGCGCGGATGGCATTGCCTGGGGTTGGCGCAGAATTTCCGGGACGGCAAACCGCATTCGGTGCAAGCGTTCGGAACCAAACTGGTGATCTGGGCCGACAGTGCCGGCGAATTGCACGTACTCGACGCCTACTGCCGGCATATGGGCGGTGATCTCAGCATGGGTGAGATCAAGGGCGACGACGTCGCCTGCCCGTTCCACGACTGGCGCTGGGGTGCGAACGGCAAATGCACGTCCATCCCCTACGCGCGGCGGGTCCCGCCGCTGGCGCGCACCCGCCGCTGGACCACCCTCGAGCGCAACGGTCAGCTCTTCGTCTGGCACGACCACGAACGCAACGAACCGCCGCCCGAGGTCACCATCCCTTATATCGAGGGCCCCTATACCGATGCCGACGGCAACCCGGTGGAGGAACTCGACAGTGGCTGGACGGAGTGGACCTGGAACTCGTTGCTGATCGAGGGCGCGAACTGCCGTGAGATCATCGACAACGTCGTGGATATGGCCCACTTCTTCTATATCCACTACGCCTTCCCCACCTTCTTCAAGAACGTTTTCGAAGGGCATGTCGCCACTCAGTTCCTGGAGACCAAGGGTCGGCCCGATATCGGGATGGGCGCCAAGTACGCCGGCGATCAGCTCCTGAAATCGGAGGCCTCGTACTTCGGGCCCTCATACATGATCAACCCCCTGGTCAACAGCTACGGCGGTTACGAGATCACGGTCAACCTGATCAACTGCCACTACCCGGTGACGCAGGATTCGTTCATGTTGCAGTGGGGCCTGACCGTCGAGAAGCCGAAGGGCCTCGACGACGAGACCGCGCAGAACCTCGCGAAGACCATGGCCGATTTCTTCGGCGACGGCTTCCTGCAGGACGTGGAGATCTGGAAGCACAAGTCCAAGGTCGAGAATCCGCTGCTCTGCGAGGAAGACGGCCCGGTCTACCAGCTGCGGCGCTGGTACGACCAGTTCTACGTCGACGTCGCCGAGGTGACCGAGAAGATGACCCAGCGGTTCGAATTCGAGGTCGACACCGCCAAGGCGAACGAAGCGTGGGAAGCCGAGGTCGAAGAGAACCTGCGGCGCAAGCGTGAACAAGAGGCGGCCGCGGCGGACGCCGACCAAGCGGAGGCAGGAGTCTGATATGACCCGCTGGGCCAAGGCACCCGACTTCGCCGACCAGCCCGCCCGGCAGGCCGCGGTGCGGGCCCAGACGGTCGTGGACCAGCAGCGATACCTGGAGGACGGCCTGACACCGCTGCGGTGTCAGGCTTGCGACGCCGCGGTGCGGGTCCGTAAGAGCAGCTCCCGGCAGACCTCGGTGCAGTGGGCCGAGAACCCGGCCGTCCGCTGCCCGGTTTTCGCTGAACTCAGCAGCAAGGGGTACGGGCCCGGGCGGCCGGATACCTGTGAGCGTTTGCAGAAGACCATCAAATGGGCTGTCGACGAAGGGTTGCTCGAGGTGCCGGAGTAGCCGTCCGGAACCAGGCGGCCTGGAACGGCCGAGGTGTCTCACCGGCGACATCCCTTCTGTGGAGTCGCACGGACGCTGTGCTGGGACACCTCAGTGGGCTAACCTGTTAGCTAAGGAGGTGTCCATGGCAAGCAGCGCGGCAGAGCAGTTCAATATCCACGAGGCGAAGACAAACCTGTCCCGCATCGTAGAGCGGGTGGAACGCGGCGAGGAGATCGTGATCAGCCGGGCCGGGCATCCGGTAGCCAAGGTGGTGCCGCTGGTCCGGCGAGCGGACCGTACCGGTCGTGGGTCGCTCCGTGGAACCCTTGTGCTGGAATCGGATTGGGATTCCGATGAGACGAACGAGGCGATAGCCGACGAGTTCGGTATCTCGCGATGAGCCTGTTGCTCGATACCCATGTGGTTCTGTGGTGGCTCGCGGACGATCCCACGCTCAGCGGCGAAATGAAGGATCGGCTCGATCACGACCCGGATGTTTTCGTAAGTGCTGCATCCGTCTGGGAGGTGGCGATAAAGCAGGCAGGTGGCAAGCTGGGCGGACCGGCCGACCTTCCGGAGCGAGTGCGTGACAGTGGATTCAATGTGTTGCGCATCGATGCAGAACACGCCATCGCCGCCGGTCGGATGCCACTGATCCACCGCGACCCGTTCGACCGCATCCTGTTGGCGCAAGCCAGTTCGGAAGGCTTGGTGCTGGCCACCCGCGACCCGTGGTGTCAGAAATACGAGGTACCGACACTGGCGGTCTGACGGGCTACAGTCCGCGCCAGGGCGCAGCGTGAAAGAGCGTCGGTTGCATGGCTACGACCGCTTCCAGAAATCTGGAAGCGGTCGTATTTCATTTGTGGATCGGACCGTATCGGCTGTGTGGTCAGCGCCGGGAGCCGCGCTCGCGATACATGCGCCGCTGTTCCTTGGCGATACCCCGCCACACCTTCTCGCGCTCGGCCTGGAGCCGTTTGTCCGACCGCGCTTCCATCCAGGCGTTCTCCTTGCCCAGTTTGCGATAGCTGCGCACCCGCCGTTCCGGTATCCCGCCGGATTCGACGGCCGCGCGGACGGCGCAACCCGGTTCGGCGTCGTGGGCGCAGTCGGCGAACCGGCAGTCGGTGGCGAGTTCCTCGATATCGCTGAAGGTCCGGCTGATGCCTTCGGCCGCGTCCCACAGTCCGACACCCCGCAGTCCGGGGGTGTCGATGAGGGTGCCGCCGGTGGGCAGCGGACGCAGTTCGCGGTGCACTGTGGTGTGCCGGCCCTTCTTGTCGGCCGCGCGCACCGTGTCGGTGGCGAAGACCTCCGCGCCGAGCAGTGCGTTGGCGAGTGTGGACTTACCCGCACCGGACGGTCCCAATAGAACCACCGTGCCGCTCAGTACCGCGACCAGTACATCGAGGCCGAGTTCGGCGGTCGCGCTGACCGCCAGCACCGGGGCACCCGGTGCCACGGCACGGACCTCGTCGAGCGGTAGATGCTCGGTGGTATCCGCCTTGGTGAGTACGACCACTGGCTGGGCGCCGCTTTCCCAGACCAGGGCGAGCATCCGTTCGACGCGCCCCAGATCCACGTCGCCGTCGGCGGGCGCGCAGATCAGCACGGTATCGACATTGGCGGCCAGTACCTGGCTCTCCGATCGCCCGGACGCGGTGGAACGGGTGATGGCGGTCCGGCGGGGCAGCCGGGCCCGGATGTGTGAGCGAGCATCCAGGCTCACCCAGTCGCCGGTGCACAGACCGCTCACCGAAGAGTCCGCGCGCGGGCAGGTAGCCCTCGCGGGCCCGGTGGGGGTCACCACATCGCATTCGCCACGATCCATCCGGATGATGCGGGCGGGGACGCATTCGCCATCGAGGAGCGGGAGGTACTGCTCGGCTATGTTTTCTGTCCAGCCGAAAGGGACGAGTGGGTCGAAGTCGACCATGAGGGAGGAAGTCCTTCGTCGGGCGCCGAGCCCGACCGGGCTCAGCGAGTGGAGTTCGAGAGGGAGAACGACGGGGCGGTACGAACCGGTGCGGTTCGCCGCGCCACGGCAATCCGGGCGACCGTCACGTTCTCCACCTCCTTCACGACTCGCTGTTGCCGGTTACTTTTACACGGCGCAAGCGCCCACGCAATTCCTTTTTCCACACCGCATGCCACCGCTGCCCACGAAGACGCGGTGGCCGCCTCCGATCGCGTAATCGCCGAGCCGGGTTCGCGCAGCTCGACGATCCATGCGGCTTCGTCCCGGCCGTGCGGCCCGCGAGTGCTCAGCTGTTGACCAGCGGGCGCCGCGGCACGCCGAAGAGTTCGGCATCGCCATGGGCGCGTTTGAAGTACAGCTGCGCGTCGTGTTCCCAGGTGATGGCGATACCGCCGTGCAACTGGATGGTTTCCGCGGCGATGGTGGAGAACGATTCGGAGCACTGCCGGCGGGCGACCCAGACGTCCTCGGCGGCCGACGGAGTGTTCTCGGCCACCGCGAAGCCGGCGGCGAGGGCGGCCGATCTCGCCGACTCCGCGAGTACGTACATATCGGCCATCCGGTGTTTGAGGGCCTGGAAACTGCCGATGGCCCGGCCGAACTGCACCCGCGATTTGGTGTACTCGACCGTGGCCTGCAGGCAGTATTCGGCCGCGCCGACCTGTTCGGCGGCGACCGCGGCCCACGCGACCCGGTGCAGCCGCTCGATGATCGGGGCGGGATCCGCGTCGCCCAGCCGGCGCGCAGGCGTCGCGGTGAACGAGATCTCCGACAGGGCGCGGGAGGGGTCCATGGCGGCGACCCGGTTCCGTTCGACACCGTCGGCCGTCGGGTCCACCTCGAAGAGGCCGGATTCGGTGACCACGATCAGGGTGTCGGCGATGGTGCCGTCGAGCACGTAGTGGGCCGTACCGTCGAGGGTTTCCCCCTCGGCCCGCACCCCGAAGTCGTCCCAGCCATGGGCCGAGGCCCAGCAGACGGCGAGGGTGCGGCGGCCCTCGGCGACCTCGGGCAGCAGCCGCGCGCAGGCCTCGTGGTCACCGGAGAGCAGCACCGCCTGCGCACCCAGTACCGCCGAGCCCAGCATCGGTACATCGGCGAGTGTCCGGCCGAGTTCGCCGACGACCAGCAGGGATTCGACCAGGCCCGCGCCGAACCCGCCGAACTCCTCGGGCACGGACAGCGCGGCCACGCCGACCTGTTCGCACAACTGCGCCCACAGTTGCGGGTCGTAGCCCAGATCGGTGTCCATGGCCTTGCGGATACCGGCCCGCGCGTCCCGTTTGGCCAGCAGTCCCCGGACCGCCGCCACCAGCTCCTGCTGTTCCTCGCTGATCATCTTTTCTCCCGTGATTTCGGACGGATACCGGCAGCGCAACCCGCAGGTTCTCCGGTCAGGTGAGCGTGCCGGCCGGATCCGCGGCGGGCCCGGTGCGCAGCGCCTCGGCGATCCGGCCGCGGTGCAGGTCCGGGGTGCCCCAGGCGGTGCGCAGGGCGGTGACCCGGGTCAGCCACAGCGACAGGTCGTATTCGGCGGTGTAGCCGATGGCGCCGTGTACCTGCAGGGCGGCGCGGGCCGCCCGGTAGGCGGCGTCGGCGCAGGCGACGGCCGCGGCGGAGGTGTCGCGGGCCCGGTTGGCCGTCGCGGTGGTCAACGCGGCCCGGTACAGCAACGGTTCGGCGAGGTCGAGACCGATGAGGACATCGGCCAGTTTCTGTTTGACCGCCTGGAATTCACCGATCGGGCGACCGAACTGTTTGCGCTGTTTGACGTAGTCGGTCGACGCGTCGAGCAACGCCTTGCCCGCGCCCAGCAGTTGGGCCGCGTTGGCCAGGGCGCCGGCGTCGAAGGCGGCAGCGACGGCCTCGGTGGCGCCCGGCCCCTCGGCGAGGAGTTCGTCTGTCTCGACCGTGCACAGCCGGCGTGCGGGATCCACCGAGCGCACCGATTCGCCGACCCGTCCCGTGCCGATCCGGTCACCGTCGGCCACGAGTACGAGATCGGCCCGGTCGGCGTCCACGGCGATCGCCCGGCCGTCCGTACCGGTGAAGGCGACGGTGGCCGACACCGTGCCCTCGGAGATCCCCGGCAACCAGCGCCGGGCGGGTTCGGGGTCCGTGGCGGCGAGCGTCTGGAGCAGCGCGGGGACGGCGGCCGCCGACTCCACCAGCGGCCCGGGTGCCGCGGCGCGGCCGATCTCGACGAAGGCCACCACCTGATCCAGCGGTTCGGCGTCGAGACCGCCGAACTCCTCGGTGATGGTCAGTCCGAACGCTCCCGCTGCGGCCAGCTGTTCGATCAGTGCCCGGCCGGGCGCCGGATCGCCGGCGCTCCACGCCCGTACCGCGGCGGTCGTGGAACCGGACTCGAACAGTTTGCGGATACTGGCACCGAAGTCCTGCTGCTCCGGGCTGAGCGCGAATCTCATCGATTACTTCCCCTCGGTAGGCCGAGGAGCCGCTCGGCGATGATGTTGCGTTGGATCTCGTTGGTGCCGGCGTAGATCGGGCCCGACAGCGAGAACAGGTAGCCGTCGGTCCAGCGGCTCGCCTGCTCGGCTTCGGATCCGAGCAGGTCCAGTGCGGTTTCGTGCATGGCGATATCGAGCTCGGACCAGAACACCTTGGTGATCGACGATTCGGCGCCGAGCTTGCCGCCCTGGTCGAGCCGCGTGACCGTCCCGAAGGTGTGCAGCCGGTAGGCCTCGCTGCCGAGCCAGGCGTCCACCACGGCGTCCCGGGCCGCGGTGCCGGTATCGCCGCGTTCGGTCCACAGGTCGATCAGCCGCTGCGCGGTCGCGCTGAACCGGCCGGGGCTGCGCAGCGAGAGACCGCGCTCATTACTGGAGGTGCTCATGGCGACCCGCCAGCCCTCGTTGGGCGCGCCGATCACATCGCTGTCGGGAACGAAGACATCGTCGAGGAAGATCTCCGCGAAACCGGGCTCGCCGTCGAGCTGGGGGATCGGGCGTACCGTGACGCCGTCGGCGTCGAGCGGGAACATCAGGTAGGTGAGGCCGCGGTGTCGTTCGGCGGCGGGGTCGCTGCGGAACAGGCCGAACGCCCGGTCGGCGAACGCCGCCCGGGAACTCCAGGTCTTCTGGCCGCTGAGCACCCAGCCGCCTTCGGTACGCCGGGCGGTGGAGCGGATACCGGCCAGATCGCTACCGGCCTCCGGCTCCGACCAGGCCTGGGCCCAGATATCGTCGCCGCGGGCCATCCGTGGCATGATCCGCTCCAGCTGTTCGGGGGTGCCGTGCTCGAACAGGGTGGGGGCCAGCAGGAAGATACCGTTCTGACTCACCCGGCCCGGGGCGCCCGCCGCGTAGTACTCCTGCTCGAAGAGCACCCATTCCAGCAGCGACGCGTCCCGCCCACCGAACTCGCGCGGCCACGACACCACCGACAGCCGGGCCTCGGCCAGGGTGCGTTCCCAGGCGCGATGGGCTTCGAAACCGGCCTCGGTGTCCATGGACGGTAGCGGTTCCGCGGGCACGTTCGCGGCCAGGAATTCGCGGACCTCCCGCTGGAATTCCCGGGTACCTTCGTCGAGATCGAGATCCATTCAGTCTTTCCCGTCCGTGCTCTTCGCGTCGGCCGAAGCCGCCTGCGCTTTCATGGTTCTGGCGTTCATACCGCCCAGGGAATCCGCCCCGACCTCGGCATTGTGCGCGTGCGCGAAATGGTGGAGTCCGAACACCGAATCCATTCCGGCGCGCATCCCCATGAGATCTTCGGACTGGTTGACCGCTTTCTTCGTCAACGCCAGCCCGAACTGCGGCATGGCGGAGATCTTCTCGGCCAGCGCCATGGTCTCCGATTCCAGGTCGGCGCGCGGCACGACCCGGTTGACCATGCCCCACTCCTTGGCCTGCGCGGCATCGAACCGGTCACCGGTGTACAGGAATTCCTTGGCGGCCCGGGGGCCCATCACCCATGGGTGGGCGAAGTATTCGACACCCGGAATCCCCATGCGCACCACAGGGTCGGAGAAGAACGCGTCGTCGGCGGCGATGATCAGATCGCAGACCCAGGCCAGCATGAGCCCGCCCGCGATACAGGCGCCCTGCACCATCGCGATGGTCGGCTTGGGGATCTCCCGCCAGCGGCGGCACATCCCCAGATACACCTCCATCTCACGGGCGAAACGCTGGTCACCGCCGGGGCGATCGATATGATCCCACCACAGCGCGGCTTTGTTCTGGTACTTCACATGGTGGTCGCGTCCCGGGGTGCCCAGGTCGTGACCGGCGCTGAAGTGCTTCCCGTTCCCGGCCAGCACGATGACCTTGACGTCGGGGTCCTCGACCGCCCGCTCGAACGCGGCGTCGATCGCATAGGTCATCACCGAGTTCTGGGCATTGCGGTAGTCGGGCCGGTTCAAGGTGACGACCGCGATCGCGCCGCGGCGTTCGTAGGTCACCACATCGGGTTCGAAGGGAATGCTCCCGGCGGGTTTGGCGGCTGGGCTGTCCGGCATTACGAATTCTCCTCACGTAGCTGGCGTTTGAGCACCTTGCCGCTGGCGTTGTAGGGCAATTCGTCGCGGAATTCGACGAATCGCGGCACCTTGAAATTGGCCAGTACCTTGGTGGCATAGGAGAACACCTGGTCCTCGCTGAGCGCGGTATCCGGTTTCCGGACGATATAGGCCTTGCCCACCTCACCCATCCGGGTATCGGGTACGCCGATCACCGCGACGACGGCGACACCGTCCAATCCGGCCAGCGACTGTTCGATCTCGGCCGGATACACATTGAAGCCACCGCTGACGTACATGTCCTTGAGCCGGTCGGTGATCTTCAGATAGCCGCGGTCGTCGACCACGCCGATATCACCGGTGTGTAACCAGCCGTCCGCGTCGATCGTCTTCGCGGTGCTTTCCGGATCGTCCAGATAACCGAGCATGACATTGGGTCCGCGCAGCAGCACCTCACCCGCGTCACTGAGTTTCAGCTCGAATCCGGCCATGGGGCGGCCGCTGGTGGCGGAGATGGTCTCGGCGTCGTCGTCGACCCGGCACATGGTGCCGAACCCGGTGGATTCCGAGAGCCCGTAGGCGGTGAGCACCACATCGAAGTCCAGTTCCCGGCGCATCCGTTCGACCAGGACGACCGGTACCGGCGCCGCGCCGGTGACGGCCACACGCAGGCTCGCCAGCCGGTACTCGCCGCGGTCCGGGAAATCCAGGATGGACTGGTAGATGGTGGGCGGGCCGGGCAGGACGGTGATCTGCTCCTGATCGATGAGCCGCATGGTGGTCGGTACATCGAAAACGATCTGCGGGATGATGGTCGCCCCGGTGAGCAGGCAGGCGATGATTCCGGCCTTGTAGCCGAAGCTGTGGAAGAACGGGTTGACGATCAGATAGTTGTCGTCGCTGTTCAGCGTCGAACATTCGGTCCAGCCGCGAACCGCGGACAGCGTCTGCCGGTGCGCGATCAGCACGCCTTTGCTGCGACCGGTGGTGCCGGAGGTGAACAGGATGTCGGACAGGTCCTCGGGGCTGATGGATTCCGCGTGCTCTCGCGCCTGTTCGCGGCTCACTCCGGCACCGGCGGCCGCCAGCTCCGACCAGTTCAGCGCGTCCTCGACCGGCTCTTCGGCGCCTTCGACCGGGAGCACCACGACGGTATCGATCCGCAGGTCCGGCGCGGCCGCGCGCAACTCGGCGAGCCGGTCGCGTTTGAGGAAGGTGCCCGCGATGAACAGGCCCTTGGCGTCGACGCGCCGCAGCACGTCGGCGACCTCGTCGGCGACGTAGCGGGTGTTGAGCGGGACCAGTGTCGCGCCGGCGTAGTGGGCGCCGAGCGCCGCGAGCACCCAGTGATGGGTATTGGGCGACCAGATGGCCACACGGTCACCGGTCCGGATGCCGCGGGCGAGCAGGGCGCGGGCCACGTCCTGGACCTGTTCGAGCAGTTGGGTCCAGTCGAGCCGGATCGGCCCGTCGGCCAGTGCGGGCGCGGCGCCGTAGTTCTGGGCGGCGGCGTGCAGGGCCAGCGGAGTGGTCCGGTCCGTCGGGATGTGCGCAGGGGGTGTCACGGGTGTCCTCGATGTCGTGCGGCCGTGGGCGGTGCGCGGTCTGCGAGTTGCGGTCTACAAAGCAAGTGCTTGGTAGGTTATCCTACCGGCGTGGGTGCATTCCAGACCTCAGAATCCGGTACCGGTCGCGATGGCGGACGGCAATCGGCCGAACACGCCGCCGGGACGCGGCCGACGGCCGAACGGACCAGCGTGGCTGCCCTGAGCGACGGCGAATTCGCCGCGCAGGTGCGGGACTGGCTCGACGAGCAGCTCAGCGGTGAATTCCGGGAACTGCGCGGGCTCGGCGGACCCGGCCGCGAACACGAGGCATTCGACGAACGCCTGGACTGGGACCGCGCGCTGGCGGCCGCGGGCTGGACCTGCCTGGGTTGGCCGGTGGAGTACGGCGGTCGCGACGCGAGTGTCGCGCAGCAGATCATCTTCCACGAGGAGTACGCGAAGGCGAACGCGCCCGCGCGGGTCTCCCATGTGGGTGAGGAACTGCTCGGCCCGACCCTGCTGGCCTTCGGGACCGGCGCTCAGCGTGATCGTTTCCTGCCGGGGATCCGCACCGTCACCGAACTGTGGTGCCAGGGCTACTCGGAACCGGGCGCCGGCTCCGATCTCGCCGCCGTCTCCACCTCCGCACGCCTGGACGGTGACCAGTGGTCGATCAACGGGCAGAAGATCTGGACCTCGCTGGCACATGTGGCCGACTGGTGCTTCGCGGTCTGCCGCACCGAACCGGGCTCGAAACGCCACAAAGGACTTTCGTACCTGCTGGTGCCGATGGATCAGCCCGGTATCGAGGTCCGGCCGATCGTGCAGCTCACCGGCACCTCCGAGTTCAACGAGGTGTTCTTCGACAACGCCCGCACCGATGCCGACCTGGTGGTGGGCGAACCGGGCGACGGCTGGCGGGTCGCGATGGGCACGCTGAACGTCGAACGCGGTATCTCCACGCTCGGGCAGCAGATCCGTTTCGCCCGGGAACTCGCGGCGGTCGAGAACCTCGCCCGCGAATCCGGCGCCCTCGACGATCCGCTGCTCGCGGACAAGATAGATCGTGCCTGGGTGGGGCTGCGGGTGCTGCGCGCCCACGCGCTGCGCACCATGGCCGAGACCGCCGACGACGGCGGCCAGGCCTCGGTGGGCAAACTGCTCTGGGCCAATTGGCATCGCGGGCTCGGCGAACTCGCCATGGCGGTGCGCGGCGCCGCCGGACTCGTCGCCGCGGACGGTGATCTCGACGAATGGCAGCGGCTGTATCTGTTCACCCGCGCCGACACGATCTACGGAGGTTCGAACGAAGTGCAGCGCAACATCATCTCCGAGCGGGTGCTCGGTCTGCCCCGCGAGGCCCGGCAGTGAGCGGGCCGCTGTCGGTCGCGCCCCCGCAGACTGCGGCGCACAATCTGCTCACCGGCCGCCGGGCCGTGGTCACCGCGGCAGCCGGTACCGGGATCGGGTCCGCGACGGCGCGCCGGCTGCTCGCCGAAGGCGCCGATGTGGTGGTCTCGGATTGGCACGAACGCCGGCTGGAGGCCACGCGTGCCGAACTGTCCGCGGAATTCACCGACCGTCAGGTCGCCGCGATCGCCTGTGATGTCACCAGCACCGAACAGGTCGACGAACTGGTCCGCGGCGCGGCCGTGGCGCTGGGCGGCGTCGATATCTTCGTCAACAACGCCGGCCTCGGCGGTGAGACGCCGGTGGTCGATATGACCGACGAACAGTGGGATCGCGTCCTCGACATCACCCTCAACGGCACCTTCCGCTGCACCCGGGCCGCGCTGAACTATTTCCGCGACGCGAAACACGGCGGGGTGATCGTCAACAACGCGAGCGTGCTCGGTTGGCGGGCCCAGTACGGTCAGGCGCACTACGCCGCCGCGAAGGCCGGTGTGATGGCACTGACCAGGTGCAGCGCGGTCGAGGCGGCCGAGCTGGGGGTCCGGATCAACGCGGTGTCGCCGAGTATCGCCCGGCACGCCTTCCTGGACAAGACCAGCTCCAGTGAACTGCTCGACCGGCTCTCCGAGCGTGAGGCCTTCGGCCGGGCGGCCGAACCCTGGGAGGTCGCGGCCACCATCGCGATGCTCGCCAGCGACTACACCACCTACCTCACCGGCGAGGTGGTCTCGATCAGCAGTCAGCGCGCCTGAGCGCCCGACCCGGCCGGTTACCTCGGCCGGAGCCGATCCGCGGCGGCGCGGGTGGGCACCCGGCCGGCACCGCGTTCATCGGCCGCGCGGTCATGTCGGCGGACCGGAGCTGTGCCGCGGCACGCACCGATCTCTGTGTGTTCGAGCCGGTTCGGCGAGTTCCGTGCGTCCGGTGCTGCCGGACGTGGTGCGGCGCCGGGACGCGGGCGCCGACGGCGTGCCGCGAGAGCGATTCAGACGCGGGACAGCGCGAAGATGCGCAGATCGCGGTCGGTGCGCTTGCGGTAGGCGGCATAGGCGCCGGTGACTTCGACGAATCGCTCGAAGATCGATTCCGCGGCCGCGCCCTCTACCCGGGTGGCGATGACCGGTATGCGTTCACCGGCGATGGAAACGGTCGCTCTGGGCTCGGCGAGGAGGTTGGCCGTCCAGGCCGGGTGGCGGGCACCGCCGAAGTTGCTGCCGATGATGTAGAGAGTCGCGCCGTCGTGTACGCACAGCAGCGGCTGGGTGCGCGGCTGTCCCGACCGGCGACCCGTTGTGGTCAGCAGGATCACCGGTGCGCCGATCGGCCCGAGCACGGTGTAGCGGGCATCGGTGCGTTCGAGTACCCGGCGGTCCAGCGGGGTGAGGGCCCGGACCACCCGGGAGCCGAACCTCGTGCCGGCGAACCTGTCTGCCGCACGGGCCAGGGGACTTTCCGGGGAGCCCCACTGTCGCTGTGGGAACGGCGTCGTCATCCGGCGAATATACCGACGGGACGGGCGTGCCTCCGGTTTACGCCGGGCCGGCGGCCGCTCGGCTCGTCCCGAAGCGGTCGGCGGCCCGCCGATCCGGTTCCGGGAATTCGGTATGCGGTGGAACCGGTCCGGGATATCGGCCGTCCAAATTATCGGAAGCAGTGCGGATTTCGTACCACTTCCGCGACGCGGGCCCGAGGGGTCCGGCTCCGACAGGGAGGGGGGAGCCGGAAACCTCGGGCCCGCCGGTTACGCACCATCCATGGACCAAGCAAATGCTTGGTTGTATCATGGCGGGGTGACCGCACCCGACCCCTCGAAATCGGCCCGGCGAACCGAACTACTCGATATGGCGGCAGAGCTGTTCGCCGAACGGGGCGTGCGCGCCACGACGGTGCGTGATATCGCCGATGCGGCGGGCATTCTCTCCGGCAGCCTTTACCACCACTTCTCCTCGAAAGAGGGGATGGTGGACGAGATCCTGCGCGGATTCCTCGACGAACTGTTCGGACGCTACCGCGAGATCGTCGACGCCGGGCTGGATTCGCGTGCCACACTGGAAGCCTTGGTCCTCGCCTCCTACGAGGCCTTCGACCGCTCCCACGCGGCGGTCGCGATCTACCAGTCCGAGGCCAAACGCCTGCGGGCCGCCGAACGTTTCGCCTATATCGACGACTACAACCGCGAATTCCGGGAGCTCTGGCACCGCGTCCTCACCAGCGGAGTCGCCGACGGTAGCTTCCGCGCCGAACTCGATATCGACCTGGCCTATCGCTTCCTGCGCGACACGGTCTGGGTCGCGGTCCGCTGGTACCAACCCGGCGGCGGGTCGATCACCGTCGACACGCTCGCCAAGCAGTACCTCACCATCGTGCTCGACGGGCTCACCGTGCCGGGCCACACCGATTAGGAGAAATTCCATGGCAACAGCTGCCCGCCGCCCCTACGCGCCGTTGCGTGAGGCGTATGTGATCGATGCGGTGCGCACCCCGGTCGGGAAGCGCGGTGGTGCGCTGGCGGAGGTCCATCCGGCCGATCTCGGCGCGGCCGCATTGCAGGGCCTGCTCGGCCGCAATTCGATCGACCCCGCCCGGGTGGACGATGTGATCGTCGGCTGCGTGGACAATGTGGGCCCACAGGCCGGCAATATCGGCCGGACGATGTGGCTGACCGCCGGATATCCGGAAGAGGTCCCCGGCGTCACCGTGGACCGGCAGTGCGGGTCCAGTCAGCAGGCCATCAATTTCGGCGCCCAGGCGATCATGAGCGGTACCGCCGAGGTCATCGTGGCCGGCGGGGTGCAGAACATGAGCGCTATCCCGATCTCCGCGGCCATGATCGCCGGCAAGGAGTACGGCTTCGATTCGCCGTTCGTCGGCGCCAAGGGCTGGGATCACCGCTACGGCACCGGCGAGGTGTCGCAGTTCCGCGGCGCTCAGTTGATCGCCGAGAAATGGGGGATCACCCGCGAAGACATGGAGCAGTGGGCGCTGCGCAGCCACGAGCGCGCCCGTGCCGCGATCAAAGCGGGCCGGTTCGACAAAGAGATCGTGCCGGTGGGCGATTTCTGGATCGACCAGGGCCCGCGCGAGACCAGCCTGGAGAAGATGGCTTCGCTGCCCGCGCTGGAAGAGGGTAGTCCGCTGACCGCCGCCGTCGCCTCCCAGATCTCCGACGGCGCCAGCGCCACCCTGCTCGCCTCGGAGTGGGCGGTCGAGGAATACGGCCTCACCCCGCGCGCCCGCATCACCCATGTCAGCGCCCGCGGCGCCGATCCGCTGTACATGCTCACCGCGCCCATCCCCGCCACCCGCTGGGCGCTGGAGAAGACCGGTCTGACCATCGAGGATATCGACGTGGTCGAGATCAACGAGGCCTTCGCCCCCGTGGTGCTGGCCTGGTTGAAGGAGACCGGCGCCGACCCGGAGAAGGTGAACGTGAACGGCGGCGCGATCGCACTGGGCCACCCACTGGGGGCGACCGGCGCGAAACTCTTCGCCACCCTGCTGAACGAACTGGAGCGGATCAACGGCCGCTACGGCCTGCTCACCATCTGTGAGGGCGGCGGCACCGCCAACGCCACCATCATCGAAAGGCTCGATCGCTGATCGAGTGGTGGCGGCAATGCCGCCACCACATCGGTTCCGTCGGTGGACCCGGACGGGCATATCGGCCCTACCCGGCGACATCGGTCACCGTCGCCCGGCGCAGACCTGCCCGGTCGACGGTGTACTCGGCATGTGGTGGGTATCCCGCGGGCAGTCTAGAAATAGATAGTTAGCCTATGTAATAATATCTGGGTGCAGGCGACCCCGGTGACCGATGTGGACGACACCGTCGTCGATCTACTGGTCACCGCGGGCCGGCTCACGCGCGCGGCGGGAACGCTCAGCGTCGACGAACTGCCGCGCGCCACCGTGCGCGCACTGGCAGTGCTCGAGGAACACGGTTCGCTGCGGGTCAGCGAATTCGCTCATATCGATCGCACATCGCAACCCACGGCCACTGCGCTCATCGCCCGCCTGGTGGGGGAGGGATACGCCTCCCGGCACCGCGATCCGGACGATTCGCGCGCGGTCGTCGTCCAACTCACACCGGCCGGGCGCGCCCGGCTCGCCGCCACCCGCGCCTCCATGCGTGCGGCGCTGTCCGGCCCGCTACCCGGCTTCGACGCCGAACGCCTGACCGGACTCGCAGCCGACCTACGGGACCTGCTGGCGGCGATCCGGGAATCGGCCGGGCACCACACGCAATCGAGGAAAGACCGATGAGCACCACGAACGGGGCCGCCGCCGAGCCGGACAGTACCAACGCGTCAGGCCCGGCGGCGGGAGCGCAGCGTAACCACGCAGGGCCCGCGCTCGTAGTCAATTCACACAGCCCATCGACCGGGCAGCCGAAGGCGGTGTGGGCCGTCGCCTTCGCCAGCGTTATCGCGTTCATGGGTATCGGCCTGGTCGATCCGATTCTCAAACCCATCGGTGAACAGCTCAACGCGTCGCCGTCGCAGGTATCGCTGCTGTTCACCAGCTATATGCTCGTCACCGGCTTCGCGATGCTGGTCACCGGCGTGATCTCCAGCCGGGTCGGCGCGAAGAAGACTCTGCTCGTCGGGCTCGCGCTGATCATCGTCTTCGCGGCCCTGGCCGGTATGTCGGGGACGGTCGGCCAGATCGTCGGCTTCCGCGCGGGCTGGGGACTCGGCAATGCCCTGTTCATCGCGACCGCGCTGGCCACCATTGTCGGGGCCGCCAGCGGCGGGGTCGCGCGCGCGATCATCCTCTACGAGGCGGCGCTGGGTATCGGTATCGCCACCGGGCCGTTACTGGGCGGCCTGCTCGGCGGGATCAGCTGGCGCGGGCCGTTCTTCGGGGTTTCCGTGCTCATGGCCGTCGCCTTCATCGCGATCGTCGTGCTGCTCCCCGAGGGGCCGAAAGCCGCGAAGCCGACCTCGCTGGCCGCGCCGTTCAAAGCGCTACGCCACCGCGGCCTGCTCATCGTGAGCATCACGGCCCTGCTGTACAACTTCGGTTTTTTCACCCTGCTCGCCTACACCCCCTTTCCGCTGGACATGGGCACCTACGCGATCGGCTTCATCTTCTGCGGCTGGGGCATCCTGCTGGCCGTGGCCTCGGTGTTCTTCGCACCGAAACTGCAGCACCGTTTCGGCACGCTGCCGATGATCGCCGTCGCGGTCGGGCTGTTCGCCGCGGATCTGGCGGTGATGGCGTTGTTCGCCGAGCACAAGCCCGTGCTGATCGCCGGTGTCGTTCTCGCGGGCCTGTTCCTCGGTGTGAACAACACACTGATCACCGAGGCCGTCATGATCTCCGCTCCGGTGGAACGCTCGACCGCGTCGGCGGCCTACAGCTTCGTCCGCTTCGTGGGCGGCGCCGCCGCACCGTGGCTGGCGGGCAAACTCGGTGAGACCAGTGTTTCGCTGCCGTTCTGGGTGGGCGCGGTCTGCACCGCCGCCGGTGTGGTGGTGCTGCTGGCCGGCCGCTCGGCGCTGGCCCATATCGACGACCACGACCCCGCTCCCCACAGTGTGGAGGAAGCGCAGGCGGTCACGGTCGGTGACTGACCTCCACAAGAGGTCTTCCGCGGGTCCCGCCGACAGGCGGGGCCCGCTCTTTTCGTGACGATCCGGACAACCTGCCCGGCGTAGGGTCGGGGAGTATGACCGAAGCACAGCGAGACGAGGTCCGGGTCGAGACGATCCAGAAGCGGGTGCGGGTCTACCTCGGCGGCCATCTGGTCGCCGATACCGTGCGGCCCGCGCTGGTCTGGGAGAACCCCTATTACCCGGCCTACTACATCCCGGCCGCCGATCTGCGCGCGAAACTCGAGTTCGACGGCAGCACGCGCACCTCGCCGCTCCTCGGGGAGGGGACCGAATACAACGTCGTGGTGGACGGCACCACGGCTGCCGGCGCCGCCCTGCGCTACGCGGATGAGCCGTTGCACGACCTGGTGCGGCTGGAGTGGGACGCGATGGACGAATGGTTCGAGGAGGACGAGCCCATCTACGTCCACCCCCGCAACCCGTACTCGCGGGTGGACATCCTGGCGAGCTCCCGGCATGTACGGGTGGAACTCGACGGTGTGACCGTGGCCGATTCACGGTCCCCCCGGATCCTGTTCGAGACCGGGCTCCCGGCCCGTTTCTACCTGCCGCTCACCGATATCAGGATGGATCTGCTGCGGCCGTCGGACACCCACACCAGCTGCCCGTACAAGGGCAACGCCGACTACTGGGACATCCGCATCGGCGAGGACGAGTATCCGGATCTGGTGTGGATCTACCGGACCCCGACCCCGGAGAGCCAGAAGATCGCCGGGCTGGCCTGCTTCTACAACGAGAAGGTCGATCTTTATATCGACGGCGAGTTGCGGGATCGGCCGCGAAGTCCGTTCAGCTGAGCGCGGCCGCGGGCAGTCGTCGCCGCGGCGCGCTGCGCGAAATGCCCGCCGCGGCCGCGGTTGCCCGACCGGAGGACAGCGACTCCGCTACGACAAGGGCCCGCCCACCACAGTGGACGGGCCCGGGTGCCGCATACCTCAGCTCTTCGATTCGGTGCTCTGGGGCAGTGCGGCGAGGGCGCCGATCCGGGCGACCGCGTCCGTGACGATCCGATCGATCAACTCCTGGCAGGTGGGAAGATCCTCCAGGATGCCGCTCACCTGGCCCGCCGCCAGCACCCCGGCTTCGGTATTGCCCTCGACCAGCCCGGCGCGCAGCAGCATCGGGGTGTTGGCCGCCATGATCACCTGGGACCAGGTGAGGTCCTTGGCCTTGCGCATGGCCAGACCGTCGCGGACCAGCGTGGACCATTTCATCCCGGTCATGCTCTTGAACCGGGCCGCATTGCCGACTGCGGCCGCGAGGCCGCGGGTTCGCCCCGAGTTCTCCAGCTTCTGCACGAGTTCGGTGTTGAGCACCCGATGCGGCATACCGTCGACCTTGGTGGACACCACTGTTTCGCCCAGTTGGCGGCGCAGGTATTCCTGTTTCACCGAATCCGGGACGCTGCTCTCCTGCGTGAGCAGGAAACGGGTGCCCATCGCGACCCCGGCCGCACCGTAGGCGAGGGCGGCGGCGAGGCCGCGTCCGTCGAAGAAGCCGCCGGCCGCGACCACCGGGATATCGACCGCGTCCAGGACCGACGGCATCAGCAGCGTCGTGGCCACCGGGCCGGTGTGCCCGCCGCCCTCGCCGCCCTGGACGACCACGGCGTCCGCGCCCCAGGAGGCGACCTTCACCGCGTGCTTGGCCGCGCCGATCGACGGAACCACCACCACACCCGCGTCTTTCAGCTTGGCGATGAGGTCCTTCTTCGGTGCCAGGGCGAAGGAGGCGACCTTGACGTTCTCGCGGATGAGCAGATCGATCCGCTCGGGTGCGTCCGAGGCGTCGGCGCGGATGTTCACGCCGAACGGTTTATCGGTCTGCGCCTTGGTTTTGGCGATGGCCGTTGCCAGCTCGTCGTAGGTCATGGTGGCCGAGGCCAGAATGCCCAGCCCACCGGCATTGGAGGTGGCCGAGACCAGGCTCGGGCCCGCCACCCAGCCCATACCGGTCTGCACGACGGGATGCTCGATCCCGACGAGTTCGGTCAGCGGGGTCCGCAGCCGGGCAGTCACTGCGGGACCTCCCGATCGCGGATCTTCTTCGGATCCAGGACCTCGCGGATGATCCGCAGCTCCTCGTCACTGGGCAGCCGGGACTCCTCGGCCGTGCCCAGGTCGGCGATCTCGAAGGCGGTGTTCTCCGCGACCTCACCGGCGGTGACCCCTGGGTGCAGGCTCAGCGCGCGCATCGTGTGGTCCGGGCCGTTGAAATCGAAAACGCCCAGATTGCTGACCACCCGGTGGATGTGGTGGAAGCGGAAGGCCGGGTTGTCCGGGTCGACCTTGTCGTAACCGACGCCCGCGACGATATCCACCTTCTCGCCGAACACTCGCTTGGTGTGCCGTCCGACCCAGTAGCTGGTGGGGTGGTTGATGGTGTTGCCAGGTGCGCCGCGGACGCCGAACATCTGCCGGGTCGGTTGCTGGAGCGGGCCGAAGGCCGAGAGGTTCTGATTACCGTAGCGATCGATCTGGTTGGCGCCCATGACCACATGGCGGCGGCCCGAGGCCAGCACATCGAACACCTTGCGGAACGGGATCCAACCCTCCACCGGCGCCTTACCGCCGAGCGGCGGGGTCTCGGCGAGGAAGAACGCTTCGCCGTCGGAGATCAGCAGGTCGGGTTCGAAGGTGAGTTTGGCCAGCCGCGCGCCCAGCTGCGCCATCGGCGACATGGGACTGGCGAAGATCTCTCCGGCGCCGCGGAAGATCTCGGCGCAGGCGACCGCGCACACTTCGGCGCGGGTGATGGTTTCGGTGCTGGTCACCGCTCCTCCTCGAATCGCGCGACGGCGGCCTGGTAGTCGGCTTCGGAGCCGCTGAGATAGGTGTCGACGAAGGTCTGCCAGGTCTCCGGCGACCCGGCGGCTTCGACGTAGTGCCGCTGGAATTTCTCGTCCCGGCCGTAGCTCTCACCACCGAGGGTGAAATGCGCGCCGTTCGGGGCCTCGGCCACCGCGTCCACCATCATGCGGTTGAGCAGCAGCGCTTGCTGGGGAACGGTTTTCACCAGTTCCTCGGTCTCCACGAGACGTTCCACCGAGAGGTAGCGTTTCTCGGCGGCCAGGCAGAACAGATCGTCCATGTAGGGGTCCACGCCCTGGTAGGCGGCATTACCGTGCGCGTCACCGATGTTCAGATGCACCAGCGCGGCGTCGAGGTTCAAGGCCGGCATGGCGATCAGGGTCTCCGAACGGCCGTCCGGGCCCGGGTACGGCGAGGTCACGGTCTGCAGTTCGCCGTCCCAGAAGTTGGGCACATCCGACCCCAGGCCGGCACGGATCGGCAGGAACGGCAGGCGCGCCGCGCCCGCCTCGAGCCCGCATTTGAGCATGCCCTCATCCATTTCCCGGGCGACGAGCTGCCCGGAAATGCGGGCCTTCGCGAACCAGGGGTCGTAGAACGGCGCCGAGTCGAGGGAGACGAACCCGTAGTAGGCCTTGCGGACCTTCCCGGCCGAGAGCAGCAACCCCAGGTCCGGGCCCCCGTAGGTGACCACCGTCAGATCAGTGACATCGGACCGCAGCAGGGCCCGCACCAGGGCCATCGGCTTCCGCCGGGAACCCCAGCCGCCGATGCCGATGGTCATCCCGCTGCGCAGTTCGCCGACGATCTCGTCCAGCGTTTTCCGCTTGTCTCGCATGGTCTTCCGTTCCACGTCAGTTCTTTTCCTTCTGCGCCGCCAGGTCTTGGTCGAAGCGTTCGCGGATCTCGTCGGAGGCTCCAGAGAGGTTCAGTTCGAAGGTGAATCCCTGCTCGAAGCGGTAGCTGCGGTGCACGTCCTGCAGGTCGATGCCGTTGAGGGCGCGTTTGGCGGCCCGGATGACCCGGCCGTCCTTGGCCGCGATGTCCTTGGCGACCTCGAGCGCGGCGGCATCGAGTTCCTCCCGGGGGACCACCTTCAGTACGGAGCCGTAATGATGCAACTGCTGGGCGGTGGCGGTGCTCGCGGTGAAGAAGAGCGCGCGCATGAGGTGCTGGGGGACCAGCCGGGCTAGGTGGGTGGCGGCGCCGAGCGCACCGCGGTCGACCTCGGGCAGGCCGAAGGTCGCGTCCTCGGAGGCGATGATGATATCGGAGTTGCCGACCAGACCGATCCCGCCGCCGAGGCAGAAGCCTTGGACCGCGGTGACGACCGGGACCGGGCAGTCGTAGACCGCGCCGAATGCCTCGAAGCATCCGTGGTTGGCGTCGATGAGCGCCTGATGGCCGGGTTTGCGCTGGATTTCCTTGATATCGACGCCCGCGTTGAAGCCCCGGTTCTCGGCGCGCAGCACCACCACGCGGGTCTGCGGGTCGCGCCCGGCGGCACGGATCTCGTCGGCGAGGGCGAACCAGCCGTCCGAGGGTATGGCGTTGACCGGCGGATAGTCGACCGTGACCACGGCGATTCCGGCGGATTCCGAATGGCGCTTGATCCCCATCGCGTATCCCATCTGGCATCTCGAGCATCTTGGCTAAGCAAGCAATTGCTTGGTAGGTTAACATGGTGGCACTCGAAATCGACCTGTCCGATCACGTCGTTCTGGTAACCGGCGGCGTCCGCGGCGTCGGCGCGGGGATCAGCCGCGTCCTGCTGGCCGCCGGGGCGACCGTGGTGGCATGTGCCCGCCGTCCCGGCGATACTCCCGTCGAGGTGGACGGGCGGCAGATCGACTTCCTGCCGTGCGATGTCCGCGACCCGGCGGCCGTGGCGGAGCTGATCGCCGAGATCGTCCGGCGGCACGGGCGGCTGGATCACGCGGTGAACAATGCCGGTGGCGCCCCCTACGCCCTGGCACGGGATGCCAGCCCCAAATTCCACACCAAGATCATCGAGCTGAACCTGCTCTCGGCCCTGCACGTCGCCCAGGCGGCACACGCGGTGATCAGCGAGCAGGAAGACGGCGGTTCGATCGTCAATATCTCCAGCCTCAGCGGTCACCGGCCCTCACCGGGCACCGCCGCCTACGGTGCGGCCAAGGCGGGAGTGGACGCCCTCACCGTGTCCCTCGCCGCGGAATGGGCGCCCAAGGTCCGGATCAACTCCCTGGTGGTCGGTGCGGTGGAAACCGAACTGAGCGCCCTGCACTACGGCGACGCCGACGGAGTGGCCGCCGTCGGGCAGACCATCCCGATGGGCCGGCTGGCCCGGCCCGAGGATATCGGCAACGGGGTGGCCTTCCTGCTCTCCCCGCTGGCCGGGTACATCTCCGGGGCGACCCTGCAGATCCACGGCGGCGGCGAACCCCCGGCCTTCTTGGCGGTCGCGACCGCCACCCATTCCGGTGACGCGGCGAAGGCCTGACTTCCAGCTCGAACAGATATCGACCATCGACGATAGGAACGGACATGGCAACCGAGGGCATCTGCGCCGGACGGATCGTGATCATCACCGGCGCCGGGCGGGGTATCGGCCGGGCACACGCCCTGGCCTTCGCCGCCGAGGGCGCGAAGGTCGTGGTGAACGATCTCGGCTCGACGCTCAGCGGTGAGTCGACTGCGGAAACTCCCGCCCAGCAGGTGGTCTCGGAGATCCGGGCGGCCGGTGGGGAAGCAGTGGCCAACGGTGACGACGTGGCGAGCTGGGAGGGCGCGCAGCGGCTCGTCCAACAGGCGGTGGACACCTTCGGCGGCTTGGACGTTCTGGTCAACAATGCCGGATTCGTCCGCGACCGGATGCTGGTCAACCTCGCCGAGGACGAATGGGATTCGGTGGTCCGCGTACACCTCAAGGGGCATTTCGCCACCATGCGCCACGCGGCCGCGTACTGGCGTGCGGAATCCAAGGCGGGTCGTACCGTGGATGCCCGGATCATCAACACCAGTTCCGGCGCCGGCCTGCAGGGCAGCGTCGGCCAGGGGAACTACGGGGCCGCCAAGGCGGGTATCGCCGGCCTCACCCTGACGGCCGCGGCCGAATTCGGGCGGTACGGAGTCACGGTGAACGCGATCGCCCCTTCCGCCCGCACACGAATGACCGAAACCGTTTTCGCCGACATGATGGCCGCACCCGAGGACGGGTTCGACGCCATGGCGCCGGAGAACATCTCACCGATCGTGGTGTGGCTGGGTAGTACGGAATCGACCGGTGTCACCGGCCGGATGTTCGAGGTCGAGGGCGGTCGCCTCGCCCTGGCCGAGGGCTGGCGCCACGGGGTGCCGGTCGACCGCGGCGCGCGGTGGAATCCCGCCGAACTCGGCACCGTGGTGTCGGAGCTGATCGCTAAGGGCGCGACGCCGGAACCCGTATACGGCGCCTGAGGATTCGCAGTTCGTTTCGGTATAGACCCGTTGCCGTCCAGCTACCGGACCTCGCACCGGGTGATTGTGATCTATCCCACCCCCTCTGCGGCATAGTTCGTGGTGCGCTGGCACTCGAGCAGCGGTTGGTCGGAGGCGGCCGCCGGATATCGTCACTTCCTCATGCAGCGGTGAGTTTGCTGGTTTACCATGGGCAACCATCTGTTCGTTCTACCCGGAAGACGTCATCGCCGGGCGAATCCGCAATATCGATCGAGGGGTTGACTGGCGCATGGCCGTGGGTCGCATCAAGCGATTGCTTGCAGTAGCCGGAGCGGCCGGATGCCTGGGGTTGGTCGGCGGACCGACACTCGCGCAAGCGAATCCGGGCCGGGCGCCGGCGACCGAACAGGGCCCCTCCGGTAGCGGAGGTGGCGGTGCCGCCCCACCACCACCGGGCGCGCACCCGTCCGAGGGCGGCCCACTCGCCATACCGGGTGGTGAACCGGAGTCGGGCGACGTGAGCGGAGAACGAGCTCCGGCCGAATCGGACGCACCCACCGGTCTCGGAACGGGTAGTAGTGCACCGGCGCCAGACTCCGATACCGGTAGCAGCGGTGTGGATTCCGGTGATATCGCGCAGTGGCAGCCCCTGGGCATTCCCGGCCGGATCCAGGAGCCGGAACCGGCCGATACGGCCGGGCCCGCACCGGTCGCGGCGCCGCTACCGGACCCGGCGCCGGTCGCCGAACCCGTCGGCCCGGTGGGATTGGGTACCGCTCTCGGCACCATCCTGGCCACCGGCTCGGCGGCCGTCGGCTCGGCCGCCGCGGCGCCTCTCGGTGCCACCGGCTCCGCCGCGCTGGGTACCGGATCAGCAGCCCTCGGAACAGGTTCCGCCGCAGTGGGTTCGGCCGGTCTCGGGGTGGGTGCGACCGGTTCCGCCGGACTGGGCACCGGTTCGGCTGCTCTCGGAACAGGTTCCGCCGCAGTGGGTTCGGCCGGAGTGGGTGTACTGGGTACGGGATCGGCCGCGCTGGGGTCGGCCGGAGTCGGGGTGCTCGGCACCGGTTCGGCCGCGGCCGGTTCGGCCGGTGCCGGGGTACTCGGCACCGGTTCCGCCGGTGTGGGTTCGGCTGCCGTGGGCTCGGCGGCCACCGGATCTGCTGCCGCCGGTTCGGCGGCGACCGGTTCCGCCGCGCTGGGTTCGGCCGGGGTGGGTTCCGCGGCTCCCCTTCTGCTCCTGCTGCTGCCGGTGCCACCGGTTCCGGCGCCCCCGGTCGGGCCGCCATTGGCATTACCGTCGCCCGGCGGGGCGGGGGGCGGTGCCGGTGCCCCGGCGATCGGGGTGGCCGTGCCGTTGCCCGTGGTCGCGCCGTCCGCCGTCCCCGCCGCGCCCGCTCCCGGCGGGTCCGCGCCGTCGGTCGTCGCCGCGCCGCCGAATCATGCGGTGCGCCCGACGAATGCCGAGGGCCTGCTGCCCGAACCCAAGGTCCTGTCGGTGATCGGCGGGCTGGTCGCCCTGGCCATCGCCGGCGGCGGCTCGGCCGTGATGAGTTATCACAGCGCCGCCCAGGCGCAGGCGCGCCTCGATGCCGCGCGTGCCGAATTCTTCGGAACGGGCGCGTGACCGCGATGACGCAGAGCCGAACACAGAGCGCCCGGGCCTATCGGCGGGTCGCCGCCGCGGTCGACGCGGTGTGCGCGATCGCCGCCGATGCCGACGCCACCACCCTCGAGGAGGTGGTCGACGCGGTGGCCGCCGAACGGGGCCGCCCGATCGAAATCGCCGATGCCGACCTCGGTCCCGGCGTCTGTGGCCAGCGTCGCTACTACCCGACCAAGGACATCATCGTGCTCGCCAGTGCGCTGCCGAGCCGGGACCATACGCTGGCCCACGAGCTGGGGCATATCGTCTTCGATCACGAGGGCGCCCCGGCCCCCGAGGTGACATTGGAGGTGAGCGACGAGCTCATCGCCTACATGCTCAGTCAGCGCGCCCATCAGGACGCGATCGAGGACGGCGAGGACGACCAGGCCGAATGGGAGGCCGAAACTTTCGCCGCGATGCTGATGACGCGGCTGCGCGTGTTCAACAGCCGGGGCGCGGGCGTCTCGGTCCTTCGATTCGATGAGGCTCTGGGATGACGTTCTGGTTGACCGCCCTGATCGTCTGGGTCGCCGCGGGCGCGCGGGTGGGGCGGGTACTCGTCAAACCCGCGACCACCGCGCGGGTGGCGATAGTGGTGGCCGTCTCGGCGGTCGCGCTGGCCTGTACCGCCGCGGTGCCCGATGTGGCACTTGCCGTCGACAATCTACTGCCCGGTGGATTGCCGCCGGGCCCGCTGTCGGAGGGGCTGGTGGTCTCCGCGTGGCTGCTCTTCGCCGCCGCGACCTCGGTGGTGGCCTCGGCCGCCTGGCCGGTGGTCTCACGTCGTAACCTGCGCCAGATCGCCGGAGGTATTTACGGAACCGGTCTCTTCGCCGTCGCCGGCGCCCTCAGCGCATCGTTCACCACGGGCTGGGTGGTCACCGCGGCGGCCGGTGTCTTCATCGTGGTGACCGGGCTGCGCAACCTGAGCTGGACCGCGCTGGGCCGGGGTATCGCCGTCTACGTCGCGGGGACCGCGCTGGTGGTCGCGCTGGCCGTCGGGCAGGTGCAGCGGGGAATTACCGGAGCTACTCGATCCGGGCCGGGCGAGCCGGCCTGGGCCTGGCCGTGCTGGCAGCTGGCCGCCTTGCTCATCGCCTTCGGCGCGGTGTGGATCGTGGTCGAGATGTGGGTGCGGGCGCGGTTGCTGCTGCGCCGCATACAGACATTGCACCGAGTCCTGGTGGAACGCTTCCCGGAGGTCGTCCAGGAGGAGACCGGGACATCGACCCAGCTCAAAGCCTCGGATCGGGTCGCGCAGATCATGGACGCGCTGTATCTCCAGTCGGGCGGCGGTGTCGAGATCGCCACTGCCGGAGAACCTCCCGCCGCGGTGTCCGCCCGGGCGGAACGGGTGGCGCAGTGGGCCCGCAATCCGCTGGGCCGGGTCGTGGTGGACTCGCGCTGGATCGCACCGCCGAAGGGCATCAGCCCGCGCGGATGGGTGCAGGCGATCGCGGCTGCCTTCGAAGCGCAGCCGGAACCGACCGAACCCTCAGCAGTCACGGTTACGTAGTTGCCCGAGGTATGCGGTACACCCGTTACGTCACTGTGATTATCCTCGGCGAAGTTCGGTAATCGTGCCGAGCGGTCGGTCTGCATTCTTCCGTACGGCAGAACTTCGGACACATCGCGAGCTTTGCCGAAGGAATATTTCCCATTCACGGGAACATCGTGGGGGATTTCCAGGACGCAGGTGTCGGCGCGGTGCCACCCCGACGGGGATCGCACCGCGCCGACGGTCTCTGCTATTCGGTGCCGTCCGGCGGAATTTCGGGCAAGCCTTCGCTCGCGCGCAGTTTTTCCGCCATGGAGGTGAGCAGGTTCTGCGACTCCTCCGACAGGTCGAAGGCCCGGCTGGACAGCCGGCGCAGACCGTAACCCTGTAGCTGCGATAGGAGTTCCAGGTCGTGATCGATCTTCGCGGCGTAGATGTCGTTGAAGAAGTAGTCGGGCTTCACCTTGAAGAACTTCGCCAGCGCCGCAACCGTCTCATCGGAAGGATTCGTACGCTGGCCCGACCGTAACTGCGACAGATACGGTTTGGAGATCGGATGACCGGATGCCGTCAGGGCGGCCGCTACCTCTGCATTGGTATGCGGCTTTCGCCCCGGGGGATGCACGGTTTCGAACAGCTTGTTCAGCCGCGCCGCGAAATCAGCCATTGTGAGCCGCCCAATTCCCTTCACTGTACTAACAGACGTTATCTCGGATACCTATCATTGATATTAGCGGCTCAGTAACTGAAAACCTACGCCTGAATCAGGATTTCCTTGAAGCTTCCAGGCGCATATCAGTGGAGGTGGACCGTGGTTCCGCGTTTGCGGGTTGCCCGCACCGGACTTGTCGAGCTCTGATACGACCAGGTAGCCGCCCGTCGCGGGGGTCTTCCCGGGCGGGCGGCCAGTAGCCTCTGGATAGCTGGTATCCCTTCCGTAGCTGTGCTGTGGCCATTGTGTGGCGTACGACACGTCTACCGAAAGCTGAGATGAACGTTCAACCTACCGGCTGAATTTTGTGAAGGACACTGGACCCGTACAAGGGCGACTGTGGTGCGCACGGGCCGATGTCCTGTCGTAATAGGGAATTCGAGGCGCCGCTACAGGCGTTCGATGATCGTTCCTGTCGCGAGTGCGCCACCGGCGCACATGAGAACCATTGCGACGTTCCGGTCGGAACGTTCGAGTTCGTGCAGAGCCGTGGTGATCAAACGGGACCCCGTGGAGCCGACCGGATGACCGAGAGCGATCGCGCCGCCGTTCACATTCACCCGGTCGAAATCGGGCTTGTGTACCCGGGCCCAGGACAATGCTACGGAAGCGAACGCCTCGTTGATCTCGAACAGGTCGATATCGTCGATGCTCATCCCGGACCGCTCCAGCAACCGGCCGCACGCCTGAACCGGGCCGTCGAGGTGGAACTCCGGTTCGGAGCCGACCAGGCACTGGGTCACCACCCGGGCCCGCGGCCGCAGGTCTTCACGCTCGGCGGCCTTCTCGTCCATCAGCAGGACGGCTGCCGCGCCGTCGGAGATCTGTGAAGACGTTCCGGCGGTGTGGATTCCGCCCTCCAGCACCGGCTTCAACTTGGCGAGGCTCTCCGCCGAGGTCTCCCGCAAGCCTTGGTCCCGGCTCACCTCCTGCTTCTCCCCGGTCGGATTGCCCTCCTTGTCGACCACCGGCGCGGTGACCGTGAGGACCTCGCGGTCGAAGCGGCCCTCCGCCCAGGCCTGTGCGGCCAGGCGCTGGGACCGCACGCCGAGCGCGTCCACATCCGCGCGAGTGATGCCGCGCCGCTTGGCGATTCGTTCGGCGGCCTCGAACTGGTTGGGCATATCGATATCCCAGGAGGCCGGGCGGCGCGGGCCGGCCTGGTCGCCGACATTGGCGCCCAGGGGCACCTGGCTCATCGCCTCCACGCCGCAGGCGACCCCGATGTCGATGGCATCGGCGGCGATCAGTCCGGCGATGAGATGGTTGGCCTGCTGGGCCGAACCGCACTGCGCGTCGATGGTCGTGGCGCCCACCTGCCACGGCAGGCCGGCGGCGAGCCAGGCCGTGCGGGTGATGTTGTTCGACTGGGCGCCGGCCTGGGTGACGCAGCCGCCGATGATCTGTTCGACCTTGGCGGGGTCGAGGTGGGCGCGATCGAGCAGCCCGCGCTGGGCGAGACCGAGGATCTCGGCGGCGTGCAGCCCGGACAGCCGGCCGTTGCGTTTGCCGATGGGGGTACGAGCTGCCTCGACGATAACGGGTGTGCCCATCATGAACCTTTCGTTTCGGACATAAAACTGTAACGTGTTCCGCGCACGGCATGAGGCTTGATCAGTCCGCTTTCTTTCCTCGTTCTCTCGCCTGTGCTTCAATGATTGTAGAACGTGTTTCAGTTTGTCGAAGGAGACATCTGGTGGTGGATACGCGCATGACCCGGCCGAACCTGCCGGACGGGTTCGACGTCACGGACCCCGACATGTACGTGCAGCGGATTCCGGTCGAGGAGTTCGCCGAACTCCGGCGTACCGCCCCGATCTGGTGGCAGGAGAAATCCCCGGAGGTCGGCGGATTCCACGACGACGGATTCTGGGTCGTCACCAAGCACGCCGATATCAAGGAGGTGTCGCGGCGTAGCGATGTGTTCTCGACCTACGAGAACACGGCGCTGCCGCGCTTCAACGACGATATCGAGCGCGAGCAGATCGAACTGCAGCGTTTCATCCTGCTGAATATGGACCCGCCCGAGCACACCCGGATGCGCAAGATCATCTCGCGCGGCTTCACCCCCCGCGCGATCAACTCGCTGCGCGAAGAGCTGTCCAAGCGCACCGAGGCCATCGTCAAGGCCGCTGCCGAGGCCGGGTCCGGTGATTTCGTCACCCAGATCGCCTGCGAACTGCCCCTGCAGGCGATCGCCGAACTGATCGGCGTCCCGCAGGAGGACCGGATGAAGGTCTTCACCTGGTCCAACGAGATGACCGGCTACGACGATCCGGAGATCGATGTGGATCCGGTGCAGGCATCCACCGAGCTGCTCGGATACGCCTACGCGATGGCCGAGGCCCGTAAGGCCTGTCCGGCCGACGATATCGTCACCACCCTGGTCGAGGCCGATATCGACGGTGAATCGCTCAAGTCCGAGGAATTCGGCTTCTTCGTGATGCTGCTGGCCGTCGCGGGTAACGAGACCACCCGCAACGCCATCACCCACGGCATGATCGCCTTCCTGGAGAACCCGGACCAGTGGGAGCTCTACAAGAAAGAGCGCCCCAGGACCGCAGCCGACGAGATCATCCGCTGGGCCAGTCCCATCACCACCTTCCAGCGCACCGCGCTCGAGGACACCGAACTGAGCGGCGTCCAGATCAAGAAGGGCCAGCGGATCCTGATGGTCTACCGGTCGGCGAACTTCGACGAGGATGTTTTCGAGAACCCGATGAAGTTCGACATCATGCGCGAGGACAACCAGCATGTGGCCTTCGGCGGTACCGGCGCGCACTACTGCATCGGCGCCAACCTGGCCAAACTGGAGATCGATCTGATCTTCAACGCGATCGCCGACCATATGCCCGACATCACCAAGCTGGGCGACCCGAAACGGCTGCGGTCGGGGTGGCTGAACGGCGTCAAGGAATTCCAGGTCGACTACAAGACCTGCCCGGTGACCGGTCGGACGGCGGGCTGACCACCTGCGTTTCCCGGCCCCGAACACCTGGTGTTCGGGGCCGGAAATATTTGTGGGGGTCGGTGTTCTGCGTGTCGGTCGTCGCGGCTCCGGCATCGGACGGGTTCCCGCCCGGCTCGAATCGCGGGGCGAGGCGCCGGGGTACCGTCGTGAATATTTCGACGACGCTGGCCGGTCCGTACCGACCGGCACGCGGGACCCCTAGCACACCTCGGGTATCCGGCCGTGTCCGGGGATCGGCCTCCGGACGAACCGAGCCCCGCACACCGGTGTGATGTGCGGGGCTCGGTTCATACCCCGGTGGTGAGGCGGCCGGGCGGGAGGGAAACCGGCCGGCCGCGACTCAATCGACCGGTGTGGCTGTGGCCATGGCCCGGTCCACTTCCCAGAACGCGCGCAGGGCGGCGATCTTGCCCGCCTCGTCCACCCTGTAGGTGAAGACGCCTTCGGCATCGATGCGGTGACCACCGAGGGTGGTGCGGATCGTGCCGGTGAAAGCGACCTCCGCACCGCAGGCGAAGGAATCAC
This sequence comes from Nocardia grenadensis, assembly GCF_050942415.1. Classification (NCBI taxonomy): domain Bacteria; kingdom Bacillati; phylum Actinomycetota; class Actinomycetes; order Mycobacteriales; family Nocardiaceae; genus Nocardia; species Nocardia grenadensis. The sequence goes on from NZ_CP192054.1 coordinate 461,767, forward strand.
CGAACAGGAACTCGATCGAATCCGTCCCGGCGATGGCCTTGTCCCAGAATGCCCCGATGGCCTCCGCCCCCCGGTGTCCCTTGCCCTCCGGGTCGAAACCGGAGGGGCCGACGGGATCCTCCACAATGCCGTCCGCGGCGAACAATGCGAGCCAGGCGTCCTTGTCCCGGGCACGTACGGCGGCCTGGGAGGCCAGCCCGGCCGCGCGGGCGGGATGTTCCTCGCTGCTCATGGGTTCCTCTCGACAAGCCGGTGTGCCGCCACTTCCGCGGCGACACACCCGGAAGTCAGTTGATCGGGTTCTGGATGTACTCTTCGGCGAACTTGCGCAGCGCGTCCTGCTTCGCGGCCAGTTCGCCGTCGAATCCGATACCGGCGGCCAGCCAGGGGATCACGATCGCATCGGTGACACCGGCGTCGTACTGTTCCTGGTAGCCGTCGCGGCCGAACTTGTCGATGCAGACCGCCTGGATCTCGAACGGCATCTCGGCTCGCCCGTATTCGGCGCGGAGTTCACCGAGCCGGGCGATGGTGGTCTGCAGATCGTCGAACTTCATCATGGCCGAGGTCCAGCCGTCGCCGACCTTCGCGGCGCGGCGCAGTGCCACATCGGTATGACCGCCGATGTAGAACGGGACCGGCTCGCTCGGCGCCGGACTCATCTGCAGTTCGTCGAAATCGAAGAACTCGCCGTGGAATTCGACCATGCCGCCCGCGAGGACCTTCTTGATGACCTCGATCATCTCGTCGACCCGGGCCCCGCGGCGCGCGTAGGGCACGCCGCACCATTCGAATTCCTCCGGCGCCCAGCCGATACCCACACCGAATCCGAACCGGTTACCGGACAGATTCGCCACCGATCCGACCTGGCGGGCCAGCAGCAGCGGATTACGGGAACCGAGTTTGAGCACATTGGTGTAGAAACGCAGCCGGGTGGTCACCGCGGCCATGGCGGTCGCGGCGATGAGCGGATCCACCCACGGTGTGTCCGGGCCCCAGAAGCGGCTGCCGTCGGGGGTATAGGGGTACTTCGCCGCCTGGGATTTCATGTAGAACAGCGAATCCGGCAGGGCGATCGAGGTGAACCCGACCTCCTCTGCGGTCCGGGCGAGAGCGGGCAGCTGGTCCAGCGGGCTCAGCGCGACCCCGAGGCTGAACTTCAGAGTCATCGGCGATCCGATCCCACGACCCACATGGAGAAGTACTGCGAGCCGCCGCCGTAGGCGTGACCCAGCGCCTTGCGGGCATTGTCGACCTGGTAATCACCGGCCCGGCCCATGACCTGTTTGGCGGCCTCGGCGAACCGGATCATGCCGGAGGCGCCGATCGGGTTCGAGGAGAGGACTCCGCCCGACGGGTTCACCGGCAGTGCGCCACCGATCTCGGTTTCGCCTTTGTCGGTGAGTTTCCAGCCGTCACCGGGGGCGGCGAAACCGAGGTTCTCCAGCCACATCGGTTCGAACCAGGAGAACGGGACATAGATTTCGGCGGCGTCGATCTCGGCCAGCGGATCGGTGATCCCGGCCTGCGCCCACAGGGCCTTCGCGGCAACCTGCCCGGCCTGTGGGTTCACTTGGTCGCGACCGGCGTAGGCCAGCGGTTCGGTACGCATGGCGGTGGCGTGGATCCAGCCGACCTTCTTCCCGGACGCCTCCACCGCGGCCGCCGACTGCTCACCGCCGATGACCACGGCGCAGGCGCCGTCGGAGGAGGGGCAGGTCTCGTCGAATCGGATGGGATCCCAGAGCATCTGCGAGGCCAGCACCTCTTCGGCGGTCTTGTCGCCCTGCTTGAGATGGGCATACGGGTTCTTGGCTCCGTTGCGCCGGTCCTTGGCCGCCACTGTCGCACCGATGTGCAGAGGCGCGTTCGAGCGGCGGATATAGGACCGCACATGCGGGGCGAAGTAGCCGCCGGCGCCCGCACCGACCGGCATGGTGAACGGAACCGGAATCGACAACGCCCACATGGCATTCGATTCCGACTGCTTCTCCCAGGCGAGGGCGAGCACCTTCTCGTGCACACCGCCCTGTACCATGCTGGCGGCCACACAGGCGGTGGAACCGCCCACCGAGCCCGCGGTGTGCACGCGCAACAGCGGTTTCCCGGGGGCGCCCAGCGCGTCGGCCAGGTACAGCTCGGGCATCATCATGCCCTCGAACATGTCCGGCGCCTTACCGATGACGATGGCGTCGATATCGGCCATGGTCAGGTCGGCGTCGGCCAGCGCCCGGTCGATCGCCTCGCGGCACATCCCGGCCATCGAGACATCGCTGCGCTTGGCAACGTGATGGGTCTGTCCGGTGCCCAGCACCGCGGCGGGGAAACTCATCGGCCGGCCTCCTGTGTCATGCGGGACACCCGCACCGGGTCGGCACAGCGAATGGCTGCGCGATGGTGATTCACTGTGCCTCCGAGTTCAAAACGGTCACAAGGTTCTGCTGCAGGGCCGGGCCGCTGGTGGCATGTGCCAGGGTGCGGCCCGCGGTGCCCGCCATGATGGGCAGCGCGGCGTAGCCGATGCGCTCCAGCCCGGTGGCGAACATGGGATTACCGGCCAGCGCGCCGCCGGACGGGTTGACCTTCGTCTCCGGTTTCAGGCCGAGCGCCTCGGTCAGGATGAGCTGCTGATGGCTGAACGGCGCGTGCAGTTCGGCGACGTCGATTCCGCTGGTGTCGCCGGTGGTCACCGCCTGTCCGGCGGCGGCGGCCGACGGGGAGGTGGTGAGGTCACGGGCGCCCAGCACACTGGAATCGATCCGGTGCGCCATCCCGGTGATCCACGCGGGACGCTCGGTCAGCTCGCGGGCCCGGTCGCCGACCGCGAGCACGATGGCCGCGGCGCCGTCGGTGACGGGTGCGCAGTCGTGTTCACGGAGCGGGTCGGCGACATACGGGTTGGCGAGCAGTTCATCGACCGATTTCCCGTCGACGGTATGCGCGGCCGAGACCGCCGCCATATCGCGCTCGGTCCAGCGGCCGGCGTCCAGTCCCGCCCGGGCCTGCAGCCCGGCGATGGCCAGGGAATCCGGCCACAGGGGCGTGACCAGGTAGGGGTCGAGCTGGGTGGACAGCACCTGGCGCAGCGTGCTCGCGGAGGATTTCCCGAAGCCGTAGACCAGGGCGGTCTGTACCTGGCCGGTGCGCAGTTTCACCCACGCTTCGTACAGCGCCCAGGCGGCGTCCATTTCCACATGGGATTCGTTGATCGGTGGTACGGCACCGATCGAATCGATGGCGGAGATGAACGAGAAGGACCGCCCGGCCAGGTAATCCGACGATCCGGAGCACCAGAAGTCGATATCGGACTTGGTGATGCCGAGCTGGTCGTAGAGCTGCTGGAAGCAGGGCACCAGCATCTCCACCCCGTTGGTGGTGCCGTAGGTCTCCGGCACATGCGGTGCGTGCGCGAAGCCGACGACGGCGATCTCGGTGGCGTTGTCGATGGAACGCTCGGTGATGGTCACGCGGGGAGCCCTCTCACAGGTGATGCTTGTAGGTGTCGTAGTCGGCATCCGGCTCGCCGGTCGGCTCGAAGTGGCTGATATTGGCCATGGTGAAGTCCCACTCCTCGCGCGGCTTCCAGACCACCTTGACCCGCATACCCATCCGCACCTCGCTCGCGTCGCAGCCGAGCACGAGGTGCAGGAAAGGAATATCCGCGCCGTCGAGCAGGACATACGCCGCCACATACGGTGGTTTGATCCGCTGCCCGAGGAAAGGCACGTTCACGATGCAGAAAGTGGTGACCGTAGCGGTCTCGGCCAATTCGACCGTTTCCGCGGTGGACCGGCCGTCCATGGGGTCCACGCCGCGCGGCGGGAAGTACACCTTGCTGTGCGCATCGGCCCGCGCGCCGATGAGTTTTCCCTCTTTCAGACCGCGCAGGAACGTGCTCTCTTCGGGGGAGGCGGTGTGCTTGTAGTCCATCCCGATCGGAGTGGTGATGATGGTGACCGGGTCGGCATCCGAGACCGGGGCCGGCTCCGCCGTCGGGGTCTCACCGGGCTCGAAGCAGACTATGTCGTGGATGGTGCCGGTGAGTTCGGCGGCCCAGCGGGCCGTCACCCGCAGCCCGGTGCCGATCTGTTCCGGGCTCTCGACATCCACGGCGTGCAGCAGTGCGGTGTCGGCGCCGTCGAGCTGGATCAGCGCGTAGGCGAACGGCCGGTCGAAGGGCTGGCCCGGCAGCGGGTCGCGGACCCAGGTCCAGGACTTCACCGTGCCGGTGGTGGCGACCTCGACGAACTCCGACAGCGGTTCCGCGGTCACCGGGTCGAATTCGGCCGGTGGCACGAGCACCCGGCCGTCCGAACCCCGGATACCGAAGACGCGTCGTTCGCGCAGGCCAGTAAGGAACTTGCCGATGATGGGTCCCACGGAGCGCGTGTAGTCGAACTCCATCCGCAGGGGCGCACTGAGCACATCGCTCGGTTTCAGTCCCGGCGGGCGTTCCTGCGTAATTACCGTGGGTGCAGTATTCCCCTGATTCACGATATCGAGTAGAACAGGTTCTTATTCTGCTGGCAAGCAGTAGGCCGGAAGGGGTCGGATATGAAGTTCGGATTGCAACTCGGGTACTGGAGCGCGGGGCCGCCGGAACATGCCGCCGAGGTTGTCGTGGCGGCCGAGGAGGCCGGGTTCGACGCGGTGTTCGCCGCCGAGTCCTGGGGGTCGGACGCCTTCACGCCGCTGGCCTGGTGGGGTTCGGCGACCGAGCGGGTACGACTGGGCACCTCGGTGGTGCAGTTGTCCGCCCGGACCCCCACCGCCACGGCTATGCACGCGCTGACCCTCGACCATCTCAGCGGTGGGCGGGCGATTCTCGGCCTCGGCGTCTCCGGCCCGCAGGTGGTGGAGGGCTGGTACGGGCAGCCGTTCGCCAAACCGTTGCAGCGGACCCGCGAATACGTCGATATCGTGCGCAAGGTGCTGGCCCGGCAGGGCCCGGTGACCAATGAGGGGCCGAACTATCCGCTGCCCTACAACGGCGCGGGCGCGACCGGTCTGGGGAAACCCCTCAAGCCGATAACCCATCCGCTACGTGCGGATCTGCCGATCTGGCTGGGTGCGGAAGGGCCCAAGAATGTGGCGCTGACCGCGGAAATCGCCGACGGCTGGCTGGCCATCTATTACACGCCCCGCATGGCGGATGTGTACAACGAATGGCTGGACGAGGGCTTCGCCCGGCCGGGTGCCCGGCGTTCGCGGGAGGACTTCGAGATCGCCGCGACCGCGCAGGTCATCATTACCGACGATCCGGCGGCCGAGATCGAGCGGATGCGCTGGATCACCTCGCTCTACATTGGCGGGATGGGCGCACCGGAACTGAATTTCCATGCGCAGGTGTATCGCCGAATGGGCTACGAGAAGGAAGTCGACGAGATCGGTACGCTGTTCCAGGCCGGCCGCAAAGCCGAGGCCGCGGCCGCCGTACCGGACGAGCTGGTGCTGGAGACCGCGATCATCGGCAACGAGACCCAGGTGCGTGAGCAGATCGCGGTGTGGGAGGCCGCCGGGGTCACCATGCTGTTGGTTTCGGTGCCGGATGTGGCGCAGCTGAAACGTCTGGCGCCACTGATTTCCGCCGGGTGAACCTGTTGCAGAATTGGTCGGTCGGCGGGCAACGCAGTAGGCGCGGCGGTGCTCCGGCAGCCGGAGAAGCCCCGACACGGGCAGCGGCATTCGGCCGTGGTGACCGGTCGAGTCGGCCGGCACCGGGTCGGAATTCGTCCGTGTCGGGCGCGGTGTCGGTGGCTGGAGTCGCACCTCCGAGATCGCTCTTCCGGCCTTTTCTCATTGCATCCCTTATGATTTCGTGAAGCTGTGCATTTCGGCACGTCGTTGTGAGGGGAAGCAGTGTCCGAGGAGACCGAGGGTTCGTTGGTGGGGCGGGTGTCGTTGTCGGCAGAGGATCGCGACGGCCCGGCTTTGTCTTTCACCCCGGCGGCCTGGGCATCCTTCACCTCGCGTATCCGCGCGGGTCGGTTCGACCGGCCGTAGCCCACTCGGAGATTCGCCCCTGGCCCGGCTGTACCGGGGGCGGTGGCGCAGGCCGTTCGGCGTCGGGCCGGTCCCGAACATCGAACGCTCGGCACCGGTTCAGTGCGTTCCGGTCGTTACCCAGGGATTGACAATGGTGAGGCCGAGGTCGGTGAAATCCTTGACGTTCCGGGTCGCTACGGCACAGTCGTTCGCCAGGCAGATCGCGGCAATCTGTGCATCCGCATACCCGATCGGCCGACCTCGTCGACGGCGTTCGGCGACAACTCGACCGTAGATACGTGCCGCACGGAAATCGTAGGCTTCGACTTCGTCGCCGAATTCGTCGAACAGTTCCGCCGCCAACGTGGCCAGGCCCGCCCTGCGGGACCCCTCGGGTAAATTTTCGATGCCTGCCCAGATCTCGCCGATGGTGACTGTGCTGATCGTGACGTCGTCGGATTTCTCGAGCCAAGTGAGGACGTGGTTGTCGGGGGTGGGTTTGAACAGCTCGGACACCACGTTCGTATCGGCGATGATCACAGCTGTGCCGCTCCGGCCTCGGGCTGCTCCGGGATGTCCAGCTCGGCTGCGTAGGGTCGGCTGCGCTCATAAAGTTCGTGGAGTAACCGTTTCGGGCGCACCGCCGCGGCGAGTATGTCCCGGGCCTCGGCTTCCATGCTCCGTCCGTGCGCCGCGGCTCGCCGACGCAGGCGCTCTTTCACGTCGCTGTCCAGGTCGCGGATAGTTATCGTTGCCATGAAATCAATGCTAGCAGTGATTGCATGGCGGGCCCGGTTGTCATCTGCGAGGTGGGAGGGGCACTCCCGCACATTCCAGGAGGGCGTCCGGGAAAGCGATCGGCACCGACGATCGTCGATCCAGCACGGCGTACCACAGATCCTTGTCGACATCGGTGCCGTCTCTACCTACGGTCGGTGATGTTCGACGACCCACGAAGTCCGGTCGACGATGGATACGACGCCGACCGGGCGGGCTCAGGCGGGGGCTTCCGTCCATTCCGGCGGCAGGCCGAACAGTGGGAACAGGCGTTCGGTATCGAGGAAGAAGTTGAGCCCGGTGATCACACCGTCGCGCATCTCCAGGACCGTGATCGACCACGGTACCCAGCGGCCCGGCTCGCCGCTCGGCTTGTAGTGGCCGAAGGCCGGATGGCCGTTGGCTCCGGCCAGCGGCACCATGCGCGAGCCCCGGCAGGCCGCACCGGTACCGAGCATGAACGCGGCCACGTTCTCCGGGCCGGACACCCAGAGATCGAACGGCGGCATGGACAGCGCCACATCGCTTTTCAACAGGGTGGTGAGCGCGTCCATATCGTAGGACTCGAATGCCGTCACGAAGTTCTCGACGAGTTGGCGTTGATCGTCGTCGGTTTCGTCGTAGGTGTCGGTATCGGCCGGCCGGACCTTGTTCATGGTGGCGCGCGCCCGCTGCAGGGCGCTGTTCACCGAGGCGGTGCTCATGGTGAGTGCCTCGGCGGTCTCGTTGGCGGAGAAGCGCAGGACCTCGCGCATGATCAAGATGGCGCGCTGCGTGGCGGGCAGATGCTGGCAGGCGGCGACGAATGCCAGGCGCAGGCTGTCCTTGGCGGTGGCGTGCTCGGCGGGGTCGGCGCCGAAGGCGAGCGAGTTGGGGATGGGCTCGACCCAGACATAGTCCGGCTGCGGGGCAGCCAGGGGCCGGTCCGGTGTCGACGGGCCGGACAGATCCATCGGCCGGGCGCGGCGCTGTGGGCCGTCGAGCATATCCAGGCAGATATTGGTGGTGATCTTGTAGAGCCAGGACCGCAGGCTGGCCCGGCCCTCGAAGGAGTCGTAGGATTTCCAGGCCCGGGTGAACGCGTCCTGGACGGCGTCCTCGGCTTCGAAGGACGACCCCAGCATCCGGTAGGCGTAGGCACACAGTTCCCGTCTGTGCACCTCGAAAGATCTCATGACATCGGCGTCGACTGTGCCGGTCTGCTCGCTCATGCGTGCCACTGTGGCATAGGGCACCGACATGTGAACAGAGGATGAAACGCACCGTTTTCGGTTGGTTTCCCAGGCGTATCACCAGGCCCCAGCTGCCACAGTGCACGGCGCGCCGGCCGGTTGCCCTCGCCCGTACCGCCGGGCGCGGCCGGTCGACGCCGCTCCGGGGGCGGAGGTCCCGCGACCGGGGGCGAGCGCCGTTTCGGCGGAAACGTTCCGGCACCGATGATTTTCCGGGATGGCCCGCGTCCGAACCTTTGCGGCCGGCGAAACGCAGACCACCTTCCCGAAAGGATCGACACGTGAGCAGCAAGATGATTTTCGTGAACCTACCCGTCACCGACCTGGGACGGTCCAAGAACTTCTACGAGGCGCTCGGGTGGAAGGTCAATGACGATTTCACCGACGACAATGCCGCCTGCATCGTGGTCGACGAGAATATCTGCCTGATGTTGCTGACCCATGGGCATTTCGCCACCTTCAGCCGGCGGCCGATCGCCGATACCCGGGCCGCCACCGGCGCCGCCTACGCGCTGTCGCTGGGCAGCGCCGAGGAGGTCGACCGGCTGACCGCGGCCGCGGTGGCCGCAGGGGGTAGCGAGGAGATCAATACGGACAAGCAGGCCCAGGAGGCACAGGTCGGGATGCACGGCCGGACCTTCCTGGACCCCGACGGTCACCAGTGGGAGCCGTTCTACATGAATTACCCCGGCGTGTAGGCGTAGTGCGCTCATGTGGACGCCTCGGCCGACAACCGTCGAACGGGGCGTTCGGTGTTCCGGTGGCGCGACGCCGGCCGCTGGTACCGGCCGACCGTGCATGGACCGGACGCACCGAGGGGCGCTCGGCCCGCACCCGGCTTCTACTGGCCGCTGAAGTTCGGCTTGCGCTTCTCCTTGAACGCCTTGGGGCCCTCCTTGGCGTCGGCGGACTGGAAGACCGCCATACCGAGCTTGGCGTCGATCTGGAATGCCTCTTCCTCGGGGACGCATTCACTGTCACGGATGGTCTGTAGGATCGCCTGCACCGCGAGCGGACCGTTGGCCGCGATGAGGTCGGCCAGTTCCAGCGCTTTGTCCAGCGCCTGGCCGTCCGGCACCACATGGCCGATGAGGCCGATGTCCTTGGCTTCGGCGGCGCTCAGATGCCGGCCGGTGAGCAGAATATCGGCGGCAACCGTGTAGGGGACCTGACGGACCAGCCGGACCGCGGAGCCGCCCAGCGGGAACAGACCCCAGCGGGCCTCGGACACCCCGAACTTCGCGCTTTCGCCCGCGACCCGGATATCGGTGCCCTGCAGGATCTCCGTTCCGCCGGCGATGGCCGCGCCCTCGACCGCCGCGATCAGCGGTTTGGTGAGCCGGCGCCCCTTCAGCAAAGCCTCGATTTTCGACAGGTCCCAGCCCCCGCCCGCGAACGAATCGCCAGGATGCTGCTGGGTCATGCCCTTGAGGTCGGCACCCGCGCAGAAGGCCCCACCCGCACCGGTCAGGATCGCGACGCGAATGTCGGGATCGCTGTCGACCTGATCCCAGGCGTCCCGCATGATCGCCATCATCTCGGTCGAGAGCGCATTACGCGCCTCGGGGCGGTTCATGGTGACGATGAGGACATGGCCGCGCTTCTCGACGAGGCATTGAGGCATCGTTGTTTCTCCTGTTACTCGGACCCTTGCCAGAAACAGTAACACGTTCTATTTTTGACCTTGTGACGTACAACATAGCCGACCTCGTCGAACACACCATCGACCTTGTGCCGGACCGGGTTGCGCTGGCTGACGACCACCGCTGCGTGACCTTCGCCCAATTGGAGGACCGGGCGAACCGGCTGGCGCACTACCTGCTGGAACACGGTGTCCAGCCGGGCGACAAGGTCGGTATCTACTCGCGCAACACCATCGAGGCCGTGGAGTCGATGCTGGCGGTGTTCAAGGCGCGGGCGGTGATGGTCAACGTCAACTTCCGCTACGTCGAGAACGAGTTGCAGTACATCTTCGAGAATTCGGACATGGTGGCGCTCATCCACGAGCGGCGCTACACCGACAAGGTGGTGAACGTCCGGTCGCAGGTCCCGCATCTGAAAGCGGTCCTGATCGTCGACGACGACACGGACGCCGCCACGCCCGCGGACGCGGTGGAATACGAAGCGGCACTGGCGGAATCGTCGGGCGAGCGCGATTTCGGCGATCGGTCGGGCGACGACATCTTCATGATCTACACCGGTGGCACGACCGGTATGCCCAAGGGCGTCATGTGGCGGCACGAGGACTGGTGGCGGGTGCTCGGTGGCGGTATCAATTTCATGACCGGTGAGTACGTCCAGGACGAATGGCAGCAGGCCAAAACCGGCGCGGCCGGCGGCCAGATGGTGCGCTACCCGATTCCGCCGCTCATCCACGGTGGTTCCCAGACCGCGGTCTTCCACGGTCTGTTCGACGGTGGCAAGACCGTCATGATCCCGGAGTTCGACGCGCACACCGTCTGGCAGGCCGTGGACGCGCACGGGATCAACATGATCTTCATAACCGGCGACGCCATGGCCCGGCCGATGCTGGACGCGCTGAAGGCCGGTCATCCGGAAACCGGTGAGCCCTATCAGCACACGAACCTGTGGGCGATGGCCAGCAGCGCGGCACTGTTCTCGCCCGCCCTCAAGGACGAGTACATCGATCTGCTCCCGAATACGGTCATCACCGATTCGATCGGATCCTCCGAGACCGGTTTCGGTGGTATCTCCATCGCGGCCAAGGGTGCGACGCACACCGGCGGTCCGCGGGTGAAAATCGACGCCTCCACCGCGGTGATCGACGAGAACGGCAAGCCCGTCGTCCCCGGATCCGGGCAGACCGGTGTGCTGGCGCGCAAGGGTCATATCCCGATCGGGTACTACAACGACCCGGTGAAAACCGCGGCGACGTTCAAGGAATACGACGGCGTTCGCTACTCCATCCCCGGCGACTGGGCCCGGGTCGAGGAGGACGGCTCCGTCACCATGCTCGGCCGCGGGTCGGTCAGCATCAACAGTGGTGGCGAGAAGATCTACCCCGAAGAAGTCGAGGGCGCGCTGAAATGCCATCCCGAGATCTTCGACGCGCTGGTGGTCGGCGTGCCGGACGAGCGCTGGGGTCAGCGGGTGGCGGCCGTGGTGCAGTGTCGCGGCGACAAACGCCCCACCCTGGAGGAACTGCGCCCGGTGCTGACCCGGGAGATCTCCTCGTACAAAATGCCCCGCAGCCTGTGGTTCGTCGACGAGATCAAGCGGTCGCCGGCGGGTAAGCCCGACTACAAATGGGCCAAGGCGCAGACCGAGGAGCGCGACGCCGACGAGCACGGGTCGGCGGGTAGTTCGTCGTAGTCGGCCGGATCAAGTGAGGGTTGCCGGGGATGGTCCGGCAACCCTCGCGCCCTGTCCGGTAGATATCGGCGAGCTTGCTAGCCGGGCAGTTCGGAGGGCGCGGCTCCGATAACTTTTCGGAGTTGCTCGGCGATATCCGGGACCTCCTCCAGTTCGCCGGTGGCGACCGCGATCATCAGGTCGTACGCCAGCTCTTCGTTCAGGCCATCGATATTCACGCTGTTGCGGGCCAGGAAGATCGCACCCGCCGTGATGGCCAGCCGTTTGTTCCCATCGATCAGCGGGTGGTTTTTGGCAATGGAATGCAGAAGGGCCGCAGCCTTGTCCCACAGGGCGGGGTAGGCGTCGGCGCCGAAAACCGTCGCCTGTGGTCGGGCTGTCGCGGACTCGAGGAGACCTGGGTCGCGAATGATGTACCCGCCCACGACGGCGTCGGCGATGGCCCGGAGGTCTGCGGTGGTCAGGTAGTAGATCTCTCCCAGGTTCATTCGGCCAGCCTGTCGAGCAGCGCGCGATGCTTGGAAGCGAATCGCTGCGACAGTTCACGTACCTGGCTATCGGCGGTCTCCGCCATTGCTTCCGGAACGACAGCGGCTACGCGACGGCCGTGTCTTGTCAGGTGGACCACTTTACCTGCCTCGGCCGCCGCGACTACCTCGGCGAGCTTGTCACGGGCTTCGCTGACGGGTAGTTCCCAGGCGTCGAAATCCGGAGCAGTCATACGCATAATCGTACATATATATTCGATAATCGTACAAAATTATGTCGATCTCCGGCGGCCCGGCCGTCTTGTCGCCGGTCACCTCTTCCAGAAGCACACACGAGTCGACCGGCTTTCGGACCATCGACGTCCGCAGATCAGTCACCACCCAGCAGACCCCTGATCTCCTCCGTGCTCATCTCCTCGACGTCTTTGCGGCCGATGGTGCCGCCCGTTCGGTAAGTGAGTCGACAGCCACGTCCGGAGGTGTCGTCCGTCTGCACGATCACAAGGGCGCCGTCGATCTCGACCACCTCTACGTTGTCTCCCTCGCGAAGGTTGAACTTCGCGCGTAATGCTGCGGGGATCGTGATCTGTCCGCTGCTCTCGAGTATCACCGCGCACTCCTGATGGGGCGGATTACAAGGGTTACGCAACACTGCGCGGCGATACTACGTCGATAATCGATAACGCGGCGGATCAGGCGGATTCGGGGACGAACTGCGCCAGGGGGAGCAGGTGGTTGGTGGCTCCGCCCAGGGCGAACTCGTTGCGGGTGGCGGCGGTGAAATAGTTGTGCGCGATGTGGTCGCGGTCGATACCGACGCCGCCGTGTACGTGGACCAGGGTGTGGGCGACCTGATGGCCCGCCTCGGCGGCCCAGAACTTCGCGGTATGTACGGCCCCGGTGGCGTCCAGGCCCTCGGCGAGCTGCCAGGCGGCCTGGGTGACGGTCAGGCGCAGGCCCTGGAGACCGATGTAGCTGTCGGACAGGCGCTGGGCCACGGCTTGGAAGCTGCCGATGGCCCGGCCGAACTGCTCGCGTTCGCGGGCGTAGTCGGCGACCAGGTCCAGGGAGCGTTCGAGGGTGCCCAGCTGCTGGGCGGCCAGGCCGAGCCACGCGCGGTCGAGTAGCCAGTCCAGGATCCGGGCGCCGTCCTCGACGGTGCCGAGCAGTTCGGCCGGCGCGTCGGTGAACTCGACGAGCGATTCGGCGCTCCGGTCGGTCACCTGCTGGGCGGTCACAGTTACGGAATCGGCCGAGGGGTCGACCAGAAAGACCGCGGCGACCCCGGACACTGTCGCGGGGGCCAGGATCCGGGCTGCGCGGTCGGCGACCGGGACCGTGGTCTTGGTGCCGGTGATGCGCCAGCCGCCGGCGGTTTCGGTGGCGGTCGTGGCGGGGCGGGCCGGTTCCCAGTTGTGCTCCTCGGCCAGTGCCGCGGTCAAGATCGCGGTGCCCGCGCCGGCGTCGGTAGCGAGCTGCTGCTGCGCGGCCGATCCGAACTCGGCCAGCGCGCCCGCGCCCAGGACGACCGACCACAGGTAGGGGACCGCGGCGACGGCTTTGCCGAGTTCGCGCAGGACCGCGGTCTGTTCGAGCGAACCGAAGCCGCTGCCGCCCACTTCCGCGGGCAGGGCGGCGGCGAGCACGCCGGTCTCCGCGAGCGATTTCCACAGCGGCTCGTCGAATTTCGCGGTCCCGCCGTCCAATTCGCGCAGGCGGTCGGCGGTGACCAATTTGTCGCAGACCTCGCCGGTGAGCCGGGCCAGATCCGACTGGGCTTCGGTGGGGGTGAAATCCATGGTGAACTCCTGAATCGGGTGTCAGCGGCCGGAGGCGGGCTGCTTCAGAGCGGTCATGGCGATGATGTCGCGCTGCACCTCGTTGGTGCCGCCGCCGAAGGTGAGGATCAGAGCGGCGCGATGCATCCGCTCGAGGCGGCCACGCAGAACCGAGCCGGGGGAGTCCTGCCGCAGCGAGGCCTGGGGCCCGAGCACCTCCATGAGCAGCCGGTAGGCCTCGGTGGACAGTTCGGTGCCGTAGACCTTGCACGCCGAGGCATCCCACGGGCGCGGCGCGGCGTCCCCGCCCGCGTCGGCCCGGCTGGCGATCTCCCAGTTCATCAACTTCAGGTATTCGACCTTGGCGTGCACCCGGGCCAGGTTGAGCTGCACCCATTCGCGGTCGAAGATGCGGGAGCCGTCCGCGGCCTTCGTCTCCTTGGCCCACGCGGTTGTCTGGGCCAGGGCCAGCTGGAGCGCGGCGGCGGAGGTCAGGGCGACCCGCTCGTGGTTGAGCTGATTGGTGACCAGCGGCCAGCCGCCGTTCTCCGGACCGACCAGTGAGGTGACCGGGACGCGCACATCCTGGTAGTAGGTCGCGCTGGTGTCGGGGCCGGCCATGGTGTGCACCGGGGTCCAGGAGAAGCCCTCGGCGTCGGTGGGCACGATCAGCATGCTGATGCCCTTGTGCTTCTTGGCGGTGGGGTCGGTACGGACGGCCAGCCAGATGTAGTCGGCGTAGGCGATGAGGCTGGTCCACATCTTCTGGCCGTTGATCACGTAGTCGTCGCCGTCGCGCACCGCGGTGGTGCGCAGGCTCGCGAGGTCGGTGCCCGCGCCCGGCTCGGAGTAGCCGATGGCGAAGTGCAGCTCCCCGGCGGCGATCTTGGGCAGGAAGAACTTCTTCTGCTCGTCGCTGCCGTAGTGCATGATCGTCGGCGCGACGGAGTTGATGGTCAGGAACGGTACCGGGGCGCCCGCGATGGCGGCCTCGTCGGTGAAGATCAACTGATCCAGCATGGGCCGGTTCTGGCCGCCGAACTCCTCGGGCCAGCCCAAGGCCAGCCAGCCGTCGCGGCCCATCTCCGCGACGACTTCGCGGTACACATTGCCCTGGCCGTACTCACCGGTCTGGGAGCTGAGCGCCGCCCGCCGTTCGGGGGTGATCAGCCGCGCGAAGTATTCGCGCAGCTCGGCGCGTAGCTGTTCATGTTCCGGGGTATACGCAATGCGCATAGCGGTACCTCGAGCCTTCGTTCTGCGGGATGGGAGATGGGCCTGGATGTGGGATCGCGCCGCGCTCACCCTCTGCGAGCACGGAATGGATCTCGATACCTTGCTCCGATCATTGCATATGCACTGAAACATGTTCCAGTATTGAAGGGTAATCAGCCCATGTAGCCTGTCTCGGCGGCCGTCGCTTGTTAGGCTTCGGCCATGGGGCGGGAAAAGGAGTTTCGATGAAGGTCAGCGTTGACTTCGATCAGTGCGAAGCGAACGGAATCTGTGCGGGAATCGCTCCCGACGTCTTTGAACTCGATGACGAGGACATGCTGCACGTCGTCGAGGGCGAGGTGGCGCCCGATCAGGAGTCGCAAGTGGCCGAAGCGGTCGCGCAATGCCCGAAAGCCGCGTTGCGTTTGCTGTGAATCGGCTCTTGCCGTGAATAAGAACACGTTCTAGAGTCGGCCCGGTGAGCGATACAGATACCAGCCTCGCCGGGCGAGTTGCCATCGTGACCGGAGCGGGTGCGGGCCTCGGTAAGGCCGAAGCGCTCGCCCTGGCCGCAGCCGGGGCCTCGGTCGTGGTCAACGATCTGGCCGAGTCCGATGCCGTGTCCGAGACGCTGGAGCAGATTCGGGCACTCGGCGCCAAGGCCGAGTTCGTCCCCGGCAGTGTCGCCGAGCGGTCCACCGCCGACGCGTTGATCACCGCGGCCACCGAATCCTTCGGTGGTCTGGACGTCGTGGTCAACAATGCGGGCATCACCCGTGACAAGATGCTGTTCAACATGTCCGACGAGGACTGGGACGCGGTCCTCGCGGTACATCTGCGCGGGCATTTCCTGTTGACCCGCAATGCCGGTGCCTACTGGCGGGCGAAGTCGAAGGAAGCCGGTGCGCCCGTCTACGGCCGGATCGTCAATACCTCTTCCGAGGCCGGTCTGCTCGGTCCTGAGGGGCAGGCCAACTACGCGGCCGCCAAGGCCGGTATCACCGCTCTCACTCTGTCCGCCTCGCGCGCGCTCGACCGCTTCGGTGTCCGGGCCAATGCCATCTGCCCGCGGGCCCGTACCGCCATGACCGAACAGGTCTTCAGCGCGGCCCCCGAGGGTGAGGTCGATCCGCTCTCGCCCGAGCATGTGGCGCGATTGGTCGCCTATCTGGCCTCTCCCGCGGCCGACGCGGTCAACGGGCAGGTGTTCGTCGTATACGGACCCATGGTCGCGTTGATGGCCGCGCCGGAGGTCGAGCAGCGGTTCGACGCCGCGGGCGCGCAATGGTCAGGTGACGATCTGGCCACCACGCTGACCGGTTACTTCGCCGGGCGCGAAGAAGGTCGTACGTTCTCTGCAACGGCTCTGCACAAACTGGGTTGAGCGCCGGCGTCGGCGCGCGTCGCGGGGTTTCGGCTCCGGATGCGCCCGGCGAGAGTTGAACAACCGTCCAGTCATTGGTAAACAGAGTGATCGACTGTGCCCGGCCTCACACAATGATGCTCAAGGCGTATGAATCGTGTTCCAATCCCGCTGTCTGGGATTGAACAAGTTTCCAGTTCAGAAGCCTCAAAATGGCCCCATATAGGAAATGAACGTGTTCTACTTAGCGGGGCGTGCGCCGGGTTGTACTCCGAGCTGCCGCCAGCGGGACCAGTAGTCGGGCAAGGAGGATCACCAGTGACCGAGGTCCTTACCGTGCCATTGCGGGCCGTCGGCGGATTCTTCGAACTCGCCGCGGCTGTGGCCCGGGCAAGTCTGCGCCGGCCGTTCCAGATGCGCGAGTTCATCGACCAGTCGTGGTTCGTCGCGCGAGTGTCCATCATCCCGACACTGCTCGTGGCCATACCTTTCACCGTGCTGGTGAGTTTCACCCTGAACATCCTGCTGCGTGAGATCGGCGCCGCCGACCTCAGCGGTGCGGGCGCCGCCTTCGGCGCGGTCACCCAGGTGGGCCCGATCGTCACCGTGCTCATCGTGGCCGGAGCCGGCGCCACCGCCATCTGCGCGGACCTCGGGGCCCGCACCATCCGTGAAGAGATCGACGCCATGAAGGTGCTCGGTATCGACCCGATCCACCGCCTGGTGGTCCCCCGGGTACTGGCGTCGATGTTCGTGGCGCTGCTGCTGAACAGCCTGGTGTGCACGATCGGCATCGTGGGCGGATTTCTCTTCTCGGTTTATCTGCAGGATGTGAACCCCGGCGCGTTCGTCAACGGCATCACCCTGCTGACCCATCTCCCCGAATTGCTCATCTCCGCGGTCAAGGCCGGTCTTTTCGGCTTGATCGCCGGGCTGGTGGCCTGCTATCTGGGTTTGAATGTCAAAGGTGGTCCCAAAAGTGTCGGTGATGCGGTGAACCAGACCGTGGTTTTCGCCTTCATGGCGCTGTTCGTGGTGAATGTCGTGGTCACCGCCGTCGGCCTGAAATTCGCGGTGCGGTGATATGTCGGCCTCGGTGATAATCCAGTCCCGCTTCCCGAAAATCACCCGTCGCGTCCGCCGCTGGTCGACCTCCCTGGACAATCTCGGTAAGCAGGCGGTGTTCTACGGCAAGGCGATCGGTTCCATGCCGCGCGCGCTGGTGCACTACCGCACCGAGACGATCCGGCTCATCGCCGAGATCAGCATGGGTAGCGGTGCCCTCGCGGTGATCGGCGGCACCGTGGTGATCGTCGGCTTCCTCACCCTCTTCTCCGGCGGCACCATCGCCGTGCAGGGCTACAGCTCGCTCGGCAATATCGGTGTCGAGGCGCTGACCGGCTTCTTCGCGGCGTTCCTCAATGTCCGCATCGCCGCCCCCGTGATCTCCGGAATCGGCTTGGCGGCCACCATCGGGGCGGGTTCCACGGCGCAATTGGGGGCCATGCGGGTGGCCGAGGAGATCGACGCCCTGGAGTCCATGGCGATCCGGCCGGTGCCGTACCTGGTGGGCACCCGGGTGCTTGCCGGAATGATCGCGATCGTGCCGCTCTACGCGCTGGCCGTGATCGCGTCGTTCATCGCCAGCCGATTCGCCACCGTCGTCATCTACGGCCAGTCGGCCGGTGTGTACGACCACTATTTCTCTACATTCCTTATTCCGAGCGACATTCTGTGGTCGTTCGCCCAAGCCATTTTCATGGCGCTGGCGGTGATGATGATCCATACCTATTACGGCTACAACGCGGCCGGCGGCCCGGTGGGGGTGGGCGTCGCGGTGGGTAACGCGGTGCGCAGCTCACTGGTCGCCGTGGTCACGGTGACCCTGCTGATCTCCCTCGCCGTCTACGGCACCTCCGGCAACTTCAACCTTTCCGGATAACCGCGATGACGGGACTGATGCGAGCGAACAGCAAGGGGACAGGGGCGTCGAACGCCACCGCGGGTGGGTCGTCCCGCGGTGGCGAAGATCCCTGGGCCCCCATCGGGGCGAATCGCTGGACCGCGGCCCGCGAGAAGGCCGGGCTGAAACTGGCCGGAGTGGGGATGGTGCTGGCCGCCGTGGCGGCCGTGACCGTCTCCCTGACCATGTTCTTCGGCGGGTTCACCCCGAGCGTCGAGGTGACCGTGTCCGCGCCGCGTAGCGGCCTCGTCCTCGACCCGGATGCCAAGGTGAAGGTGCGCGGGGTGCAGATCGGACGGGTCGCCGGAATCGACCGCACTGCCGACGGTACGAATCTGCGCCTGGCCCTGAACCCGGACCTGCTGCACCTGGTCCCGGCGAACTCCACCGTCGATATCCGTTCGACCACGGTCTTCGGCGCCAAGTACATCAACTTCGTGATCCCGCAGCAGCCCGCCGCGAAATCCCTGCAACCGGGCGCGCTGCTGGCCTCCGATCAGGTGACCGTCGAGTTCAACACGCTGTTCCAGCACCTCAGCGATGTCCTCGCCGATGTGCAGCCGGAGAAGCTGAGCGCCACGCTGACCGCCCTGGGTACGGCACTGCAGGGCCGCGGCGAAAGCCTCGGGCAGCTACTCGCCGACAGCGACGCCTACCTGCGCGAGATCAACCCGATGCTGCCCACCCTGCAGCGCGACCTGAACACCACGGCCGCGGTGAGCAACCTCTACGCCGACGTCTCCGGTGATCTGCTGCGCACCGTGGACGGCGCCACGGTCAGCAGCCGCACCCTCACCGAGTCCGAATCCGATGTCGACTCCCTGCTGGCGAATATCACCGGTCTCGCCGACACCACCGGTGCGGTGTTGCGCGACAACGAGGCGCAGATCAATACCGCTCTGGAGCTGCTACGCCCGACCGGTGAGCTGCTGAACGGGTACAAGGAAGCGTTGTTCTGTCTGATCGGCGGTAGTGCCAAGGCGCTGCCCCTGGGTGAGGCGGTCTTCGGCGGCGGACAGGAAGGTGTCGCCCTGAACGCGGGATTCATGTACGGGTCTCCCCCCTACACCTATCCGAATGATCTGCCGAAGGTGAACGCCACCGGTGGGCCGCGGTGCGCGGGTCTGCTCGACCGGGTGCCGGACAGCCATTCCGACTATGTCGTCACCGATACCTCGGAGGGGCATCCCTACACGCCGTCGACGAAGCTGCAGACGGACGCGCCCAAGGTTTTCCAGGTACTGTTCGCCGGACTCCCGGGGGTGGGACAGCCATGAAAAACACCGGTACCACCATCAAACTCGCCGTGTTCACGCTGGTGATGACCCTGATCTTCGCCGGCCTGGCGGTGGTCTTCTCGCAGATGCGTTTCTCCCGGGAAACCGGCTACAACGCGGTCTTCACCAGCGCCTCGGGCATGCTGCCCGGCGACAAGGTCCGGATCGCCGGTGTCCCGGTCGGGTCGGTGTCGTCGGTGAAGGTCGACGACGAATACCACGCGCACGTGAAGTTCGATGTCGACACCAAGTACAAGCTGCTGACCAGTACCCGCGCGACCATCCGCTACGAGAACCTCGTCGGTGACCGCTATCTGGAACTACTGGAAGGTGCCGGTGAGGCGACCACCCTGCACAAGGGCGGCACCATCGGGCTGGACAAAACCGCACCCGCACTCGACCTGGACATGCTGCTCGGCGGGTTCAAACCGCTGCTGCGCGGGCTGAACCCGGCGCAGGTCAACGATCTGACCAATGCGCTGCTGCAGATCTTCCAGGGACAGGGCGGCACCCTGGTCGAACTGCTCAACAGCGGCGGATCGTTCACCAAGACCCTCGCCGACCGGGACGCGCTCATCGGCAGCGTCATCGACAACCTGAACTCGGTGCTGAAAACCATCGACGACCGCGGCGACCAGTTCGCCACCACCATCGACGAACTGCGCCGCCTGGTGAGCGGACTGGCCGCCGACCGCGACCCGATCGGTGCCGCGCTGCCGCGCATCGCCGACGCCACCGCCGCCACCACCGACCTGCTGGCGCAGGCCCGCCCCGACCTGGCGGCGACCGTCGCGCAGACCGGACGGCTGGCCACCAATCTCGACAACGGTTCCGACACCGTGCAGTGGGTGCTGGACAAACTGCCGGCCACCTACCGCAAGCTGATCCGCATCGGTTCCTACGGTTCGTTCCTGCAGCTGTACGTATGCCGGACGAACTTCCTGATCGACGGTCCGGACGGGAAACCGCTGCTGCTCGAACTACCCGGTGAGCAGACGACCGGAAGGTGTGCCAGCGAATGAAAGAGCAATCGCGCGCGGTGACCATCGGCGTCGTCGGACTGGTGCTCGCCGTGGCGGTCGCGCTGTCGGCCCTGCAATTCGAACGACTGCCCTTCATCCGCGGCGGTGCCACGTTCACCGCCTACTTCGCCGACGCCGGCGGGCTGGTGACCGGTGACGATGTGGAGGTCGCGGGGGTGCGTTCGGGCAAGGTCGAGGATGTGAGCCTGGACGGCGCGCAAGTGTTGGTGCGGTTCAGCCTCGACGAATCGATCGTGCTCGGCGACAAGACCTCGGCCGCCATCAAGACCAATACGGTGCTCGGCCGTAAATCGCTGGCCGTCGCCCCGGCCGGTGACGGGGCCCTGAAGGTCACCGACACCATTCCGCTCGGCCGCACCACATCGCCCTACTCGCTGAACGAAGCACTCAGCGATCTGGCCGGCACGGTGGGCGACCTGGACCTGGAGAAGGTGAACCAGACCCTGGACACGCTGTCGGCCGCGTTCGCCGATACGCCGGCGCCGCTGCGCTCCGCACTGGACGGGGTCACCGCGCTCTCCCGCAGTATCAACGCCCGCGACCAGGCGCTGTCGGATCTGCTGACCCGCGCCCAGGACGTCACCAAGATCCTGGCCGATCGCGCCGATTCCATCAACGCCCTGCTGGTGGACGGTAATCAGCTGCTCGGCGAACTGGACCGGCGGCGTACCGCGATCAGTCAGATGATCGTGTACGTGAACGCGCTCGCCCAGCAGCTGTCCGGGCTGGTACACGACAACGAGGCCCAGCTGCAGCCGGCGCTGGACAAACTCAACTCGGTCCTGGACCTGCTGGAACGCAACCGGGACAACATCAACGGCGCGCTCGACGGCCTGGGCCCGTTCGCCGCGGCACTCGGTGAACAGGTCGGCAGCGGGCCGTACTTCAACGCCTACGTCGTCAACGCCAGCAGCGAGACGCTGCACCCGCTGGTGGACGCGCTGGTGTGGCCGCAGCACCTGCCCGAATCGTTGCGTGCCTATCTGCTCGAACCCGGTCCCAAGATCGGCCCGTCCGTCCAGGAGCCGCCCCGATGAGGTGCGATACCTCCGCGTTCGCTTCGGCCTCCGCCGACCGCGTGAATCTGCTTCGAGAAGGAGTGATGCTGCGATGACTTCGTCTCGTTTCGGGCTTCGCGGGCCGCGTGAATCTGCTCCGAGGAGGATTCTGTGTCGACTCTGACGGACAAGGTTCGGGCCGTGCCACGTAAGTGGGTGGCGATCGTCGCCGGTGTCGTGGTGGTGGCACTGGTCGCCTTCGGCGGGTACACCGCCTACCAACGGATCACCAAGAACGAGATCACCGCCTACTTCACCTCCACCAGCGGCCTGTACGCGGGCGACGAAGTGCGGGTGCTGGGCGTGCCGATCGGCCGGATCGACAGCATCGAACCGGGCAAGGAGCAGGTGAAGGTCACGATGTCGGTGGACGGCGGCATCGACCTGCCCGCCGACGCGCGGGCGGTCATCATCGCGCCGTCGCTGGTCTCGGCCCGGTTCATCCAGATCGCACCCGCCTACACCGGCGGCGACACCCTCGGGGACGGCGCCGTGATCCCGATCGACCGCACCGCGGTCCCGGTCGAATGGGACGACATCAAAACCGAACTGAACAAACTGTCCACCGCCCTGGGCCCGGTCGGGGACGACCCGCAGGGGTCCTTCGGCCGGTTCGTCGACACCGCCGCCGACAACCTGGACGGGAACGGCGACCGGTTCCGCGCCACCCTGCGCGAACTCTCGGCCACCCTGACCACTCTGTCCGACGGCCGAACCGATCTGTTCGGCACCATCCGGAATCTGCAGAAATTCGTCGACGTGCTGTCCAAGAGCAACGATCAGATCGTGGAGTTCGGTGGCCGGCTCGCCTCGGTGTCCTCGGTGCTGGCCGGGGTCTCCCAAGATCTCGGCGCCGGCCTGGACAACTTGGACCTGGCGCTCACCGATGTGCACCGGTTCTTGGACGGCAGCGGCACCGAACTCACCGAGGGCGTGCAGCGGCTGGCCGATGTCACCCAGATCTTGGTCGACAAACGACCGCAACTGGAACAGGCACTGCATTCGGGCCCGACCGCGCTGGTGAACTTCTACCAGATCTATAAACCCGCCCAGGGCACGCTGACCGGCGCCATCTCGCTGAACAACTTCGCCGATCCGCTCAGCTTCCTGTGCGGTTCGGTACGCGCGCTCGAACAGCACGAATCCGATACGAGCGCCGACCTGTGCGCCCAGTACCTCGCCCCGGTGCTCAGTTCGCTGGCCATGAACTACCTGCCGATCATGACCAACCCCGCCACCGGTGTCACCGCGTTCCCGAACCAGTTGCAGTACACGACACCGGATCTGGCCGGGAAGGTGGATCCGCAGAAGGTGGGCCCGCCGGCCGCGCCCGAACCGGCGCCGATCACCGTGCCGGCCGGGGTCGCGGGACTGGCCATCCCCGGTGTGCAACTGCCCGGAATTCCCGGTCTGCCCGGAGGAGGACGATGATGCGCCGGCTCGAGTTGCGGGGCCCGGGCGCCCGGCGCCGGATCGCCACGGTGGCCGCGGGGCTGACGCTGGCGCTGTCGGCCACGGGCTGCCAGTACGACGGTCTCAACTCGCTGCCCATGCCCGGTACCGAGGGCACCGGCGAAGGCTCCTACGAAGTCCGGATCCAGATGCCGAATGTGACGACGCTGACTCGGAATTCACCGGTGCGCGTCGACGACGTCGCGGTCGGCACGGTGACCGATATCGAGGTCGAGGACTGGCACGCGCTGGTCACGGTATCGTTGAACCCCGGCGTGGTGCTGCCGGCCAACTCCACCGCCAAGATCGGCCAGACCAGCCTGCTCGGCAGCAACCATGTGGAACTGGCGCCGCCGACCGGGGTGCCGCCGGAGGGCCGCCTGGCCGACGGCGATGTGATCCCGCTGAACCGGGCCGGGGTCTACCCGACCACCGAACAGGTGTTGTCCTCGCTGTCGGTGGTGCTCAACGGCGGCGGTATCTCGCAACTGGAGAACATCACCAC
The DNA here is from genome assembly GCF_050942415.1 of Nocardia grenadensis. Lineage (NCBI taxonomy): Bacteria > Bacillati > Actinomycetota > Actinomycetes > Mycobacteriales > Nocardiaceae > Nocardia > Nocardia grenadensis. Next base: position 485,236 of record NZ_CP192054.1, read on the forward strand.
CGAACTCAACAAGGCACTCGTCGGCAACGAGGACGAGATACGCGACCTGATCCCGCAGATGAATGATCTGATCCGCAATCTCGACGCGCAGCGGGGCGACATCATCGCCGCGATGGAGGGCCTGGACCGGGTCAGCGGGCAGTTCGTCGAGCAGACCGATGTGGTGGCCGCGGCCATCGAAGAGATCCATCCGGCGCTCACCGTGCTCGCCGACCGGCGGCAGAACATCACCACCACCATCACCAAACTCGGTGAGCTCAGTGATGTGGTGAACCGCCTGATCGCCGCGAGCGGCGACAACCTGAAGGCGAACCTGGCCAACCTGGCCCCGGTCCTGCAGACACTCGCCGACACCGGTGCCGATCTCACCGAATCGCTGAAGATCATCGCCTCCTTCCCGTTCCCGCTGAAGAACCTGGACCAGGCGATCAAGGGCGACTACCTGAACCTGTTCATGACCGTCGACCTCACCGGCGCGCGACTGGATTCCAACTTCCTCACCGGCACCGGCCTGGGCGGTATGTTCGGCGGCGTCGAGGTCGCGCTCGGTCAGGTCGCCGGACCCGCCGGCGAACAGGGCAACCCGCTGACCACCCCGCTGGCACCGCCGCCGCCCGCGCCGGCCGCCGGCGAACAACCGCAACCGACAATTCCAGGGCTGCCGCCGATTCCCGGCCTGCCCGCCATCCCCGGGCTCACGGTGCCGGCGCCCGGGCCGCAGCCGCAAGGGGGCGAGGGCCCGTGACACTCACCCGTTTCGTTCGGATCCAGCTGACGATCTTCGCGATCCTCACCGTGGTCGGGTTGGCCGTCATGGGCGGTACCTATGTGGGTGTACCCGCGCTGCTCGGGATCGGCCGCTACGAGGTCACGGTGGAACTGGCGGCCACCGGCGGGCTCTACCAGAACGCCAATGTCGCCTACCGCGGCACGAATGTCGGGGTGGTCCGCGAGGTCCGGCTCACCACCGAGGGAGTCGAGGCGAAACTGTCGGTCGACAGCGACTACAAGATTCCCGCCGACTCCTCGGCGCTGGTCCGGAGCGTCTCGGCGATCGGCGAACAGTACGTCGACCTGGTCCCGCCGCCGGATCCCGGCAGCGCCAACCTCTACAACGGCAGCGTGATCCCGGTCGACCGCACCGAACTCCCACAGGATGTGGGAGCGCTGCTGGACCAGGCCGACCGCCTGCTGGCCAGCGTCGCCGACACCCGGCTGCGGCAGGTCATCGACGAGGCGTTCCGGTCGTTCAACGGTGTCGGACCGGATCTGCAGCGCTTCATCGACTCCGCGTCGCTGCTGATACAGGAGGCCAACGACAATGTGGGCCCCACCAAACAGCTGATCGAACAGATCGGGCCGCTGCTGGACACCCAGGTGAACTCCGATGCCGCGATCCGCTCCTGGACCCGGGACCTGGCCACGGTCACCGACACCCTACGCGCCCATGATCCGGCGCTGCGCAATATCCTCGCAGGCGGCCCGGCCGCGCTCCAGCGGGTGACCCGGCAGTTCGAAGATCTGCAGCCGACCCTCCCACTGCTGCTGAACAATCTGGTGAGTGTCGGCCAGGTGGGGGTCACCTACCACTCCGGTCTGGAACAGATCCTGGTGGTGTATCCGCCGCTGATCGCGGCACTGCTCACCGCGGTCCGCGGTCCGATGGAATACGGTGCCCTGGTCGACTTCATGACCGTGCTCAACGACCCGCCGCCCTGCACCACCGGCTTCCTTCCACCCGACCAGCGTCGCTCGCCCAGCGAACTCGACACCATCGACACGCCCGAAGGTCTCTACTGCAAGGTGCCGCAGGACGACAAGACCGCGGTCCGCGGTATCCGGAATACGCCGTGTATGGAATATCCCGGGCGCCGGGCACCGAGTCCCGAATTGTGCCGCACCGGATACGTTCCGCTCGGCACCAATCCCCCCTTCGGGCCGCCGCAGCCGGTCGCTCCGACCGAACCGCCGGCGCCGGGGGCGCCCGCGGCCGCCCCCGACACGGCGCCGGGGGTTGCGGGAGTACCCCCGGCACCTGCTAGTTTCTCGGGCGCAAGCACCCCCGCCGCCGCACTCTCCTACGATCCGGCCACCGGGGTCTACACCAGCAGCGATGGACGCAGCTACCGTCAGGGCGATATCGCCCCCGGCGGTTCGGGCACCGTACCCGCGGATTGGCAGGCAATGTTCGAGGAGCAGCAACGATGAGCGAAACCAAGGACCCGCGCCGTACCCGCCGGCGGGCCAGCCGCACCGCGGGCCCGCCCCCGGCCGAGAGCGCGGCGACCGAGAAGCTCGAAACCGGAGTTGCCGATCCCGGGGCGGCGGAAGAGACGACAGCAGCCGCGGGGACGGTCGCCACCGGGAAAGTGGCGGATTCCGCCGAGCAGACCGGAACCGTCGCCCCGAAGGCCGGAGCAGCTTCCGCGCGGACTGCGAAAACAGAGCCCGCGACCGCGACTACCGAGACCGCGGCCGAGAAGGAGACGATAGGGGACGGCGAGAAATCCACTGCCGAGCCCGTCACCGAAAAGGTCACTCTCGGTGAAGTTACCGAAGGAGCGGCGGGCTCCGGCGAGGTAGCGGAGGGTTCGGCGGAAACCGTACAGCTGGTGAAAGCCGGCGCCGCGACGGAGAAGGCCGGCGACGACTCCGAGGCGGCCGCGACCGAAACCACCGAGGTTCCGGCATCCGGCACGTCGTGGAAGCGGATTGCTGCTCTCGCCGCGGCGGCCGTATTGGTGATCGGGTTGGTCGCCGCCGCAGTGGTCTCGGTGTTCGCCGTGCAGTCCACCCAGCAGCGCGACGAACGCCGCTCCGAATACGTGGCCACCGCGCGGCAGACGGTGCTCAATCTGACGACGATTCGCGCCGATACCGCCAAAGAGGATATCGACCGCATCCTCACCATGGCCTCCGGTGAATTCAAAACCGAATTCGACGGCCGGGTGGACCCGTTCACCGAAATCGTGAAACAGGCCAACGTCGTCTCCACCGGAGAGGTGGTGGAGGCCGCGGTCGAACGCGACGACGAGAACTCGGCGGTGATCCTGGTGGCGGCGAAGCAGACGCTCACCAACGCGGGGTCGCAGGAACAGCAGCAGCGGTTCTATCGATTCCGGGTGACCGTACAGCGGGCCGACGACGGCACGCTGACCGCCTCGGACGTCAAATTCGTGGCATGAGTGACCGGGCCACCCTGCATGCCGAGAGGAACCGAGAATGAGCGTGCGTAACAAGATCCTGGTCGGCGTGACCGCGGTGGTCGTGGTGGCGGCGGCCGTGGTGGCCGGTATCGGCGGCTACCGGTACTGGGACTACCGGCAGTCGGAGCAGTCCCGCACAGATGCCGTGGCCGCGGCGACCCGCACGGTGTCGGCCATGTTCAGCTACGAATTCCAGACGGTGGACCAGGAACTCCCCAAAACCGCCGAGGACCTGGCCCCGGAGTTCAAGGCCGACTACCTCGAGCTGATCGACAAGGCCATCGTCCCCGGCGCCAAAGAGAAGGAACTGACCGTCAAGGCCACCACACAGGCCGGGGGAGTGGTCTCCGCCGACCGGGCGCACGCCGTGGTGCTGCTGTTCCTCAACCAGGTCACCACCAGCAAGGAAAGCCCGCAGGGCACTACCACCGGCAGCCGGGTGCGGGTCGCGCTCGACAAATCCGACGATCGCTGGCTGGTCGCCTCGGTCACTCCGATCTGACCGGCGCCCGCGCCACCCGGGCGACCCGGTCGATACGACTGGCCGCGCGCGTAACGGACGCGGCGCAGATGCCGGCCCCGGCCGCGATTGCGGCTCTTGAAGGTCGGCAGCTGCGAATCACAGTTCGGGCAGATGAGGCGTAGATTTTCCCGCCGGTTGGCGGTCGGATCGCCGTCGATGTGGTCGAGGACGAATACCAGCGGCTCGCTCTGCCAAACGCTACCGATCCCGCGGATGGCGCAGCGACCATCCTGTGCCTGCGTGAGATAGTCGCGTATGTAGTGCCCCTGGTAGCTGCCCACATCGGCTTCGCCGGTCGCCGGCCAGAGCCGGGTTTTCTCCACGCGTTGCGCGGCCTGCTGACATTTCGTTGTGCAATACAGTTTCTGGCTGCGCCTGATCAGCAGCGCGGGACACCCCCGGCAGGGCCTCATGGCGCGAAAAATACTCCGGCCCACCGACATATCGGTGGGCCGGGGTGAGCGGAGCCGCCTGTGGGACTCGAACCCACAACCTACGCATTACAAGTACGTTGCGCTGCCAGTTGCGCCAAGGCGGCGGAGCGGCCGGAAATGCGGTCGCTCGGCAGCCGATCATACGGTGCGATTACCGAGTTCGCGAAATATGAGAGCCCGGCCATTGCACTCACGCATCCGCCGTGCCACACCTCGGAAGATATCGCACGAAAGGGATGTCGCCTGCGCCGGCCGGGCCCGCGAAAGCGGAGAACGGCCTATTTGCGGGCCGCCTCGTCCGCCGCCATGGCGTCACGCAGGCTCTTGGGCCGCATATCGGTCCAGTTCTGCTCCACGTACTCCACACAGGCCGCACGGCTTTCCTCACCGAAGACCACCCGCCAGCCGGCCGGGACTTCGGCGAAGGCGGGCCACAGGGAGTGCTGTTCTTCGTCGTTGACCAGTACGAAGAAGCGGCCGTCCTCGTCGTCGAACGGGTTGGTGCTCATTTCACCTCACTGGGGTACTCATAGGTTGCGGATTCGGATCTGTGTGGGCCCGCCCCGGCGGCTCGGGTCTGATCTCCGGCTGCCGTGTCGCGAACCCAAACGATGTGTCGACCCTAGCAAGCTCGGCGTTAGCTTTGGGCCCTCCCCTCACGCCGCGAAGAATTCCAGCAGGATCTTGTTCACCGCGTCCGGGCGCTCCAGATAGCCGTAGTGACCGGCATCGGGAACCTCCTGGTAACGCCCGCCCGGAATAGCGTCGGCGACCTCTCTGGCCAGGTACGGCGGGATCATCCGGTCGTCCGCGAAGCCGACGGCCAGGCAGGGCACCCGGATATCGCGGTAGGCGTGTAGCCGGTCGAACTCGTGGTCCATCCGGCGCTGCGCCCGGATCCCGGGCGACACCGGACCGCCGGTGAACTCGAACAGATCCAGCCAGTCGCGGGCCTTGTTCGTATCGGCCATAGTGGCCGGCGAGAGATTCATCACCGCGGTGAGCGCGGCCTCGTACTTGGCCGGCAGCCGCACCTCGTTCTCGTCCAGCTCGTGCTCGCCCAGCGACAGCGCCTTCTGGAACTGGTCCAGCCGGCCGTGGCCGGCGAGGAATACCGCCTTACGCACCAGTTCGGGTCGGGCCAGCGCGAGTTCCTGCGCCACCCTGGCACCCATCGAGGTGCCGGCCACGAGCGCGGGACCCTCGTCGAGGAACTCGATCAGGGCCGCCGTATCGGCCACCATCTCGTGGATGGTCATCCCGTCGGGGGCCTCGTAGCTGGGAGCGATACCCCGGTTGTCGAACGTGCACACCCGGTAACCGGCGGCGAGCAGGGCCGGCACCTGGTGCAGCTCCCATACCCGGCCGGGGCTACCAGTGCCCATGACGAGCACCACCAGCGGACCGCCGCCCTTGATATCGGTGCCCTTGGCGCGGTCTCCCTTGACCTGATAGTTGAGCGATATTCCGTTCACCGTGGCCAACGGCATGCTGCGGGCCCCTTCCTCATCGTTTCTGCTGCCAAAGGTATAGCCCCGGGGGCTCCGCCACGTTACCCGCGCCGGAAGCAGCCCCGACCCGGGACAGATACCATTGACATTTCACATACAAGCGCACCTGCCGGGAGGACTGAGATGGCCGCGAAGAGCAGCGCCAACGGTATCGCCGACGACGATCTGGAACCCCTCGCCGACGAGACCGCTCGTCAGGCGCAGCGGGTCGTGGCCGCCTATGCCGCCGATGCCGACGAATGCCGGATGCTCCTGTCGATGCTCGGTATCGGCCCCGGAGTCCGCACCGAGTAAGCAGCCGCCGGCGCCAACGGCGACGTCGGCGGATCCCCACACACAACTACATGGCGTTCAGCGCCGCGCAAAGGATGCGTGAGTGGACCAGATGACCGATCAGCCGTCCAGCGATTCCACCCCCGAGGATGAAAACGCCGTGTCCGCGGACCGGCCCGGAGACCGTAACGGCTCCGGGCCGGCAGGCAGCCCGATCGACCCGGCGGAGGCCCTCCCCGAGGCGGTGGACGCCGAACCCCTGCGCGAACGTGGGGCCGGTTCCGGTTTCGTGGTGGTGGCCAACCGGCTACCGGTCGATTTGGAGAAGCTGCCGGACGGCAGCAGTCGCTGGAAACGCAGCCCCGGCGGTCTGGTGACCGCGCTGGAGCCGGTGCTGCGCAGCAATCGGGGCGCCTGGGTCGGGTGGGCCGGTGTGCCCGATGTGGAGGTCGATCCCATCGTCGAGGACGGGCTGGAACTGCATCCGGTACCGCTGTCCGCGCAGGAGGTCGCCGACTACTACGAGGGCTTCTCCAACGCCACCCTCTGGCCGCTGTACCACGACGTCATCGTCCGCCCCGTCTACAACCGCACCTGGTGGTCGGCCTATGTCCAGGTGAACCGGCGTTTCGCGGAGGAGACCGCGAAGGTCGCCGCCGAGGGCGCCACCGTGTGGGTGCAGGACTACCAGCTGCAACTGGTGCCCAAGATGCTGCGGATGCTGCGACCGGATCTGACCATCGGGTTCTTCCTGCACATCCCGTTCCCGCCGGTGGAACTGTTCATGCAGATGCCGTGGCGGACCGAGATCGTGGAGGGACTGCTCGGCGCCGACCTGATCGGCTTCCATCTGCCCGGCGGCGCCCAGAACTTCCTCTACCTGGCCCGGCGTCTGGCCGGCCAGCCCACCTCGCGCGGCACCGTCGGAGTGCGGTCGAAGATGGGTGTGGTCCAGGTCGGATTCCGGACTGTGCGGGTCGGAGCCTTCCCCATCTCCATCGACTCCGCGGGCCTGGACGAACACTCACGGCGGCGCTCGGTGCGCGAACGGGCCGCCCGCATCCGCGCCGAACTGGGCAGTCCCAAGAACATCCTGCTCGGTGTCGACCGCCTCGATTACACGAAAGGCATCGACATCAGGCTCAACGCCCTCGAGGAACTGCTGGCCGAAGGGCGTGTCGATCCGGCGGAGACCGTGATGGTGCAGCTGGCCACGCCCAGCCGGGAGCGGGTCCAGAGCTATATCCAGATGCGCGGCGATATCGAACGGCAGGTCGGCCGTATCAACGGCGAGTTCGCCCGGGTGGGCTACCCCGTCGTCCACTATCTGCACCGCCCGATCGCCCGCGAAGAACTCATCTCCTTCTTCGTGGCCGCCGACGTCATGCTGGTGACGCCCCTGCGCGACGGTATGAACCTGGTCGCCAAGGAGTATGTCGCCTGCCATTCCGGCCTCAACGGAACCCTGGTGCTCAGCGAGTTCACCGGAGCCGCAGCCGAACTTCGCCAGTCCTATCTGTGCAACCCGCACGATCTGGACAGCGTCAAGGACGCCATTGTCGCCGCTCTCACCGACGACCGCGAAACCCGCCGCCGCCGGATGCGCTCGCTACGCCGCCAGGTCCTGGCCCACGACGTGGACCGCTGGGCCCGGGCGTTTTTGGACGCGCTGGCCCAGGGCCAGGTCGCGGGAAAGGCCTTGATGGCCGACCTGAACAACGAATACGAAGATTCCGGCCCACACGAGTAGCCGGGCGATGGTGAGCGGTCCGGTGGGGATACGGGCCGGATGGGGGGCGTGTCGCGGGGTGCCGACCTGGTTGCCGGCGCGCCGGATGTAGCCCGGCCGGCCCGGCGCCGGGCAGGCCTACCGCGGTAGGGGAATCCGATCGAGCCGGGGTCGGGTGGGCGTATTCCGGTGGTTGTGGACCGACGGCAGCAGGCGTTATCATATCGTTGCATTACGCCATGTAATGGAATCTCGGGGCCGGCGATGATCAAGTGACCGCTGGAAGTCCTCAGAGAATGGACAACAATGAAAAAGTCGACCATCTTCGCATCCAGAATCGCTGTTGTCGCAGCTTCGGTCGCGGCATTCCCCACAGTTCTCGGTTCCGCTGCGGCCCAAGCCGCACCGCAGGACTGTGTTGTCACTCGGGACCTGGTCGGCGCAACGGCGACATGCCATGACGACGCGCCCGCCGGACGGGAGTACGCACTGACCATCGAGTGTTTCGGCCTACACGGCGTGCCCAATGCGTTTCCCCTCATGGCCGTCGGCCCGTACCGGGGCTCGTGGAGCGGTTCCTTCAGCCCGTCCGGCACCGGAACGGCCTCGTGCTTGGGACCTATGAGTGTCGGGACCGCTACCAACGCTCAGGTAGTCATCTACCGGGACTGACCCTCGCGCGGTGGCAGTGAGCGGGATGCGGTAACCACCGTCCCCACGGAGCAGTTCGCGCGGGGTGGCGGCACGGCTCCTATGAAATCCGCATTCTCGCAGTAGATATCGAAATCAACCGCCCTGAAGGCGGGCTCTGGCCAGGAGACAATATGATCCGACCTGTTCTGTTCGCTGCTTCAGCGATGACCATCGCACTGGCTGTCGCCGGATGCGATGGTGGGCGTGCCGCCGAGGCCGGTCCGGCCACGTCCGGCACTGCTGCCGCATCTGTTACGACGACTACCGAAACCGCGGCGTCCACTTCGCCGCCTTCGATGCCCGTCGGCGAGGGCGCCGGACCCGATGCCGGACGGCCGGTGGAGGGACAGCCGGCACCGCCGGTAGAAGGGCCGGTGGCCGATCCCTGTGCCGAGGTGACCCGCGAGTACTTGATAACGACGTTGCGAATGACAGGGATGCCGCAGTATCCACTCGCTGATCTTCAGCAGGCGCGATGCAGCGGCAACTTCGCGTCGGCGATGGCATATCCGGAGGGCACCCTCCACCCGGTCATGTATCTGTTCGAGTACTCGGAGCAGAACGGGTACACGCACTGGCGCGTGATCGATGTAGGCGAGGGCCTCGACTGTGTGAACAGGCACGGCGTGCCCGCTGACGTAGGGAGCGCAATCGGCTGCGCCTCATAGTCCTGTTCTTCTGTTCCGGCCGGAGTACCGCCGCTCGGTCGGGCTCCGGCCGGGCCGGCTCGTACATCGGTCCGAGGAGAAGCGGCGCCGTTTCGTCGCCGACGCCGGCCACGAGTTGCGGACGCCGCTGACCACGATCAAGGGTTTCGCCGAGTTGAACCGGCAGGGCGCCACCGGGGATACGGGTATGCTGCTCGACCGGATCGAACGCAAATCGAAACGGACGGGCCTGCTGGTCGAGGATCTGCTGATGCCGGCCCGGCTCGATGCCGAGCGTCCGGTGGAACACGCGCCGGTCGACCTGCTGACCTTGACCAGCGTCGCCGTTGCACAGTGCGCGCGGCGTCGCCACCGCACGGGCCCGCCGGGACCCGGAGCATACGATCCGTTTCGAGGTGCGGCCCGGTTCCGGTACCGGCGAACCTGCTGAACAACCCGCTCGTGCACACCCCGCCCGATACCGTGCTGACCGCGCGGTCGACACCCGACCGGGAGGAGGTCCGGCTGGAGGTGGCCGATACCGGGCCGGGGAGGTCACCGGAACAGGCCGCGGGGGTCTTCGAGCGGTTCTACCGGGCCGACGATTCGCGCAGCCGGGGCAGCGGTGGGACCGGGCCTGAGTCAGGCGGGCACGTTCGCGCCGTGGCCGAGGTCGCGGAGCGCCTGCTTGATCCGTGCCTGCGCGTCGTCGAGGGACTCCGGCCGCGGGTTCGGGTCGGCGCCGGAGATATCGAAATTCCCCATGGTGAACGCCGGGAACACGTGTACGTGCAGATGCGGGACCTCGAGTCCCGCGATCAGCAGACCCGCCCGCGGCGCGTCCCAGGCCGCGCGCACGGCCTGGCCGATCTTCTGCGCGACTCCGTTCAGGCGCGCGAAGACCTCGGGCTCGATGTCCTGCCACTGATCGATCTCTTTGCGGGGCACCACGAGGGTGTGTCCCGGCGTCACCGGAGCGATGGTGAGAAACCCGACGAATTCGTCGTCCTCCCAGACGAACCGGCCCGGCAGGTCACCGGCGATGATCGCACTGAAAACAGAAGCCATGGGGCGAGACTAGTGTCGCCGCGCCCGCCACACCTCATGCCCCGACGAAGTGGGACAGAATTCCCTGTACCTCGTAGATGTCGACCTGGCGGTTGAACTTTTTCTGCAGTGGCGTGTCGGTGCCCGAGATCCACAGCACCAGCTCCGCGTCGAGGTCGAAGGTGCCCGCTGTCTCCACCGCGAAATGGGTGATCGAGCGGTAGGGGATGCTGTGGTAGCTCACCTTGCGGCCGGACAGGCCCTGTTTGTCGATGAGGATGAGCCGCCGGTTGGTGAACAGCATGGCGTCGCGGACGAGGATGTAGGCGGAGTAGACCTGTTCGCCGTTGCCGAGTAGCCGCTGGTATTCCTGTTGGGCCCGGGCCGGCTCCACCTGTCCGGCGTTTCCCATGATTCCGTCCATCAGACCCATTCGCACGTCCTCCCGTATGCGCGCACCGGGATCGCTGGGTCCGGCGCGCGGGTTGTCCACCTGTTCAAGGTGTTTCCTCCATCATCCACAGATGGTCGCCGGCGGGGTGAAGTCGCTGGTACCGGGCCGGGGCCGGCGGTGAACCTACCCCGCCGGGGATCGATACGGCACCTATAAGCTGTCCGGGTGCGAGTACTCGTCATCGGTTCCGGAGCCCGTGAACACGCCCTCGTCCTTGCGCTGTGCCGTGATCCGGCGGTGAGCGCGATCGTCGCCGCGCCCGGTAACGCCGGTATCGCCCAGCACGCGCAGGTGCGGCCGGTGGATCCGAGTTCCGGAGAAGCGGTGGCCGCGCTGGCCCGGGAGGTGGCCGCGGATCTGGTGGTGATCGGCCCGGAGGTGCCGCTGGTCCTGGGCGTGGCCGATGCGGTGCGCGCGGCCGGGATCGCCTGTTTCGGCCCGTCGGCCGCGGCAGCCCGGATCGAGGGATCGAAGGCATTCGCCAAGGATGTGATGGCGGTGGCCGGGGTCCGTACCGCGCACAGCGAGGTGGTGGACTCGCCCGCCGAATTGGATGCGGCGCTGGACCGTTTCGGCCCGACCTGGGTGGTCAAGGACGACGGGCTGGCCGCGGGCAAGGGTGTGGTGGTCACCCCCGACCGTTCGGTGGCCCGCGGGCATGCCGCCGAACTGCTCGAACAGGGCCATCCGGTGCTGTTGGAATCGTTCCTGGACGGCCCGGAGGTTTCGCTGTTCTGCCTGGTCGACGGGGAAACGGTGGTGCCGCTGCTGCCCGCGCAGGATCACAAGCGGGTGGGGGACGGTGATACCGGGCCCAATACCGGCGGAATGGGTGCCTACACACCGCTGCCGTGGCTGCCCGGCGGGACGGTCGAGCAGATCGTCGACGAGGTGGTGGCTCCGGTGGCCGCCGAATTGGTCCGGCGCGACGCCGCTTTCAGCGGTCTGCTGTACGCGGGGCTGGCAATGGGCGCGGCCGGGCCCGCGGTGGTGGAGTTCAACTGCCGGTTCGGTGACCCGGAGACCCAGGCGGTGCTCGCCCTGCTGGACAGCCCGCTCGGCGAACTGCTGTACGCCACCGCCACCGGCACTCTGGCCGAAACGTCCGCGCCGCGCTGGCGCGACGGCGCCGCGATCACCGTGGTGCTGGCCGCGGAGAACTATCCGGCCCGGCCGCGCTCGGGCGATGTGATCAGTGGTGCCGGGGACGCGGCGACCGACGACGCGGCGACGGTGCTGCATGCCGGGACGGCGCAGCGTGCGGATGGCGCGCTGGTCTCCGCGGGTGGGCGCGTGCTCAGTATCGTCGGCACCGGTACCGATCTGGCGGCGGCGCGGGAGGCGGCCTACGACCGTTTGGCCGGTATCAAACTGACCGGTAGCCACTACCGCTCCGATATCGGACTGGCCGCTGTCGAGGACCGTATCTCTCTCTGATACCCGGCGGTGCGGGCGGCGCTGCGGCGTGCGCTCGCCCGCACCGGGGCCGATCTTCCGACCGGCTGATCAGTAGGCTCCGAAGACGTTGTCGATGGAGCCGTAGCGGTGGGCGGCGTAGTTGCAGGCCGCGGCGATATTGGCGACCGGGTCGTAGATATCCCAGGAGGTGCCGTCCACGTGGTAGGCGGCGAACGTGGGATCGATGACCTGCATGAGCCCCTTCGATGGGGTGCCCGCCGCGGCATTGGAGTCCGAGAGATTGATCGCGTAGGGGTCACCGCTGGACTCGCGCATGGCATTCCGGTGGATGCCGTCGTAGCTGGCCGGGATGCCGTGCCGGCCGAGGACATGCAGTGCGTTGCGGATCCAGCCGTCCAGGTTGTTGGAGTAGGACACCGGTTGAATGGTCTCCGGTAGCGACTGCTGCAGCCCGTTCTGTTGCACCGGTGGCAGCTGCTGCTGCCACCGGTGGAGCTGCTGCTGTGCCTGCTGGGCCGGGGCTTGCAGTACTGCGGGTACACCGGTGATGGGTGCGTCGGCGTGCGCCTGGGTGGGTACCACGACGGCAGCGGCGACGGCGACGAGCGGTAACAGGTTTCGTAAACGCATGGGAACGGCTCTCCGACAGCGCGCAGGTTTCCGCCGCCGAGCGTCATGGCCGCCGGCGTAATCGTTGCGCTGCTTCTCGATTACTTGTGTTGGGAATGGGAGATTCAGTTGTCCGCGCCGATGGCACACTGCACCCGCCGGGGCGACCGGTCGCTCGGAATTTCGGAAGAACTCGATAACCGTGCGACAAACGAACTTGCGATTCGTTATCTGGCAAATCACAGATTGATTGCGGTAGGTTAACAGAAGTTAAACGAAAGTATAACGGTCGGTTTTATTCTGCTGAGAGAAATCGATGGACCAGGACTTACATCCGTGTAAGTCCTCCAGAAGGCCGTTATTCGGTGATCCAATTTTCGTGGTCTTCGAGATTCCCCCGGAGGTTCTGGCTCAGTTGTATGAAAGCCCGTGCAGTGCGAGCCAGCGCTGCGGATCGACGTGCTGACCGTCCAAGACGATCTCGAAATGCAGATGCGGTCCGGTGGAATCGCCGCGGTTGCCCATTCGTGCGATCTGCATACCGGCGGGGACCCGTTCCCCGACCGAGACGAAGAAATCGTACATATGGCCGTAGACCGAGATCGCGCCGTCGTCGTGCCGTATCCGCACCCACAGACCGAAACCGGCGGCCGGACCCGCATCGATTACGGTGCCGCTCGCGACGGCGTAGATCGGGGTGCCGATCGGGCCGGCGATATCGATACCGCGATGGAAGGTGCCCCACCGGCTGCCGAAACCGGAGGTGAAGGTGCCCGGCGCGGGCAGGACGTAACCACCGGCGCCGGGCGGCACGGCGCCGGGCGGGATCAGCCCGCCCTCGAGCCCGCCGGGCGCCGGCGCGGTATTGATCCAGGGCTGCTCCTGGCCGGCGACCGCGGCCGCGGCTTCGGCCTTGGCGCGTTCCAGAGTGGCCCGGGCGGCCGCGGCCACCACCGCCTGTTCGCGCAGGCGTTCCCCATTGTCGATGGCATCGAGATAGCGACGCACCGACGGCACCGGCGCGGACAACTGCAGCGGATGGGCGAGAGCCACGCGGTAGGCGATCCCGGGAGCCGGGCTCCGGTCGGTGACCGAGATACCCGCGGATCCGTCGCCCGCCGCCAGCAGCAGGGCGAGCAGTAGGACGCCGATGAGGACACGGTGGCGCCGGGCCGCGACGGCGATGTCCTCGGCGGACGGCCTGCGCGCGACGAGGTCGACGAGTTCGGCGCGGGTGGGACGGCGGGACCAGAGATCCACCGCGGATCGCCGCAGCCACCGGTGGGCGGCGACCACCGCGGATCGCCGCAGCCACCGGTGGGCGGCGACCACCCGGGGTCCCGGTGTCCGGGCCTGCGCGGCGGCGCGCTCCCGCCAGCCGGGGGCGATGACCAGGCCGCCACCGGTCGCTGCCGCGCGGTCCAGGGATGTGGACCGCGCGTCGGTGCCGGGTTCGGGATCGTCGGGACCGGGAGCGGGATCGTGACCTGTGGTTTCCGGCCGGCTGTCACCACCGCATGCCGGAGCTGTGGTTTCCGGTGCGTCGCCGGGGCCCGGACCCGTTGCCGCCGCGCCGGTGTGGGCCGCGCCGGGGTCGTGGTCGGCGGGATCATGCTCCGATCCGGTGGCAACCGCGCCGGGGTCGTGGTCGGCAGGAGCCTGCTCCGATCCGGTGTGGACCGCGCCGGAGTGATGTTCAGCGGATTCCTGCTCCGAGTCGTGCCGGGCCGGTGGTTTCCGGGCGGAGTGGGTGGCGAGTTCGTGACCGGCAGGTTCGGGCGGCGCGGTCGTCGCACCCGGGCGCGTGTCCCGGCGAATCGCCGCGGAAAGCGGGTGCACGGCCCGGTTCCAGCGTCGGCGCAGAGCCCCGGTCCCGCGCCCGGGCGCGGTGGAATCGGGGTCCTGTGTTGGCGGGCCGTCGGCCCGCCGGCCGGCCTTGTCGAGCATCAGAGCAGACCATAGCTGTCGAACCGCTCGAAGCAGTGTTCTACCGTCGGTCGGGTGTCCACTGAATCTCGGCGCTCGACCATCCCACCTTTCTACGTGATGGATGTCTGGAAAGCCGCCGCCGAACGCGCCCGAACGCACGGCGACGTACTGAGTCTCGCGGCCGGGCAGCCCTCGACACCGGCACCGGCACCGGTGCTACGGGCCACGAAAACCGCTATTGATGCCGAATTACTCGGTTACACAGAGACTTTCGGCATCCTGCCGCTACGTCAGGCGATCGCCGGGCATCATCACCGAACCTACGGTTACCCGGTGGATCCCGACGACGTCGTGGTCACCACCGGGTCCTCCGGCGCGTTCACCCTCATCTTCCTGGCGGCGTTCGATCCCGGTGACACGGTGGTGGTCGCACGCCCCGGCTACCCGGCCTACCGCAATACGCTGGCCGCGCTCGGCTGCCGGGTGGTCGAACTGGACTGTCGCGCCGAGACCAGGTTCCAGCCGACCGTGGCCATGCTCGAAGAACTTCCGGAACCGCCGCGGGGCCTGATCGTGGCCAGCCCCGCCAATCCGACCGGCACCATGATCGACCCCGACGAACTCGCGGCACTGGCCCGCTGGTGCGATACGCACGGCACGCTGTTGATCTCCGACGAGATCTATCACGGCATCACCTACGGCGGGGAGCGGACCGCCTCGGCCTGGGAGACCTCCCGCGCGGGAGTGGTCATCGGATCGGTGTCGAAGTACTTCTCGATGACCGGCTGGCGACTGGGCTGGATGCTGGCACCGCCCGCACTGCGCCCGGCGCTCCAGCGGCTGGCATCGAATATGACCGTCTGCCCGCCCGCGATCTCGCAGTACGCGGCACTGCACGCGTTCGGTGACGAAGCGCGAACCGAACTCGACGCGCATGTGCACCGGTACGCGGTCAACCGCGCCGTCCTGTTGGAAGGGCTGGCCGGGCTCGGTATCACCGACCTCGCGCCCGCCGACGGCGCCTTCTACGCCTACGCCGATATCGGGCACCTCACCGATGATTCCATGGCCTGGTGCGCGGACGTACTGGCCAACACCGGGGTGGCGCTGGCACCGGGCCTGGATTTCGACACCGTCAACGGGCATCACACCATCCGCCTGTCCTTCGCCGGGGCTACGGCGGAGATCGAAGCGGCGCTCACCCGGCTCCGGGACTACTTGCGGCAGAGCACAGGCCGACCCCGTGCACGGCAATGATTTTCCACAGTACGACAACATCGCCGCGTGGATGCGGTAGAAACATCGATGGTTGTTTCCCCTTTCCCTGATTTCGCACGGAAGTGTTCATGAAGACTGGCACGATGGCACGGTGATAACCGCGACGACTCCGAAGGGTGAACGGCGTCGCCAGGCGCTGGTGGCTGCCGCTGCCGAGTTACTGCTCGAAGGCGGTTTCGACGCGGTGCGGCATCGCTCGGTCGCGACCCGCGCCGAACTGCCGCTGGCCTCCACGACCTATTACTTCGAATCGCTCGAGGATCTGATCGCGCGGGCGGTCGAGTTCAGCGGCAACGCCGAACTCGAGGCCATGCGGCGGCGGATCGGCGAGGTGACCCACCGCCGCCGCGGTGCGGAGGCGACCGTAGACCTGGTGCTCGACCTGCTGATCGGTCCCGAGGGCGTGGACGAGGGCGCGCGCGGGCGGTTGATCGCCCGCTACGAACGCACCGTCGCCTCGGCCCGCCACCCCGAGCTGCGCGAGGTCCAGCTCCGACTACGCGGGCAGCTGGACGAGCTGCTTTCCGATGTGCTGCGCCGATCCGACCGGATGGTGCGGCCCGAACAACTGCGCAGGCTGGTCGCGGTGGTCGACGGCGCGGTGGTCGCCGCCCTCAGCGAATCCGACCCGCAACCCCGCCGGACGGCCCGTGGCGCGCTGCTGGAGGTCATCGATATCGTCGCTCCGGCGACGCACCAGCCGATCGACCGCTACCGGTCATTAGACTGACCGGACGTGACCTCAGACCTGATCCCCAATGTCCTCGCCACCCGCTACGCCAGCCCGCAGCTGGTGCATCTGTGGTCTCCCGAGCAGAAGATCGTGCTCGAGCGGCGGCTGTGGCTGGAGGTGCTGCGCGCTCAGGCCGAACTCGGTATCGATGTACCGCCCGGGGTCGTCGAGGACTACGAACGGGTCGTCGAACAGGTCGACCTGGCCGCCATCGCCGAACGGGAACGGGTGACCCGCCACGATGTGAAGGCCCGGATCGAGGAGTTCAACGCGCTCGCCGGACACGAACATGTGCACAAGGGGATGACCAGCCGCGATCTCACCGAGAACGTGGAGCAGTTGCAGATCCGCCTGTCGCTGGAACACATCCACTCCCACGGTGTGGCGGTGGCCGCCCGGTTGGCCGAACGGGCCGCCGAATATCAGACGCTGGTGATGGCCGGTCGCTCCCACAATGTCGCCGCGCAGGCCACCACGCTGGGCAAACGATTCGCCTCGGCCGCCGACGAACTACTCATCGGGCTCACCCGGCTGCGGGAACTCGTCGACCGCTATCCGCTGCGCGGGATCAAGGGCCCGATGGGTACCGCGCAGGACATGCTGGATCTGCTCGGCGGTGACGCCGCGAAACTGACCGCGCTCGAACAGCAGGTCTCCCGGCACCTGGGCTTCACCAGCGTGCTGACCAGCGTCGGCCAGGTCTATCCGCGTTCGCTGGACCACGATGTGCTGTCCGCGCTGGTGCAGATCGGTGCCGCGCAGTCCTCGCTGGCCCACACCATCCGGCTGATGGCCGGCCACGAACTGGTGACCGAGGGTTTCCAGCCGGGCCAGGTCGGCAGCTCGGCCATGCCGCACAAGATGAACACCCGCTCCTGCGAACGGGTCAACGGCCTGCAGGTGGTGCTGCGCGGATACGGCTCGATGGCCGCCGAACTGGCCGGTGCGCAGTGGAACGAAGGCGATGTCTTCTGCTCGGTGGTCCGCCGGGTCGCGCTGCCGGACGCCTTCTTCGCGATCGACGGCATGATGGAGACCTTCCTGACCGTGCTGGCCGAATTCGGTGCCTACCCGGCGGTGATCGCCAACGAACTCGATCGCTACCTGCCGTTCCTCGCCACCACGCGCATCCTCATGGCCGCGGTCCGGGCCGGTGTCGGCCGGGAAGCCGCACACGAAGTGATCAAGGAGCACGCGGTGGCGGTCGCGCTGGCGATGCGGGAACAGGGCCGCGAACCCGATCTGCTGGACCGCCTGGCCGCCGACGACCGTCTGCCCCTGGACCGGGCCGCCTTGGATGCCGCGCTGGCGGAGAAGTCGGCGTTCATCGGAGCGGCCGACGCGCAGGTGGCGGAGGTGGTGGCACAGGTGGGCAAGCTGACTTCCGCCTACCCGGAAGCTGCCCGGTATACGCCGTCGCCGATCCTTTGAGTTTCTGGCGCCGCCTGTGGCGCCGAGGGGGCCTCGACCCCGCGCGCCGAAGGCGCGCCAATATACACAGCATGGATCCGTATTCGATCTTTTCCGACATTGTGGCCGGGCGGGCGCCGGCGAGCCGGGTGTACGAGGACGACGATGTGCTCGCGTTCATGGATATCCGGCCGATGACGCCGGGGCATCTGCTGGTGGTGCCCAAGAAACCGGCGCGGGATCTCGCCGAGCTCGACCCGGTGCTCGGCGGGAAATTGTTCCAGGTGGGGCAGCTGCTGGCGGCGGCGTTGCGGGACAGTGAGGTGGCCTGCGACGGGGTGAATTTCTTCCTGGCCGACGGTGTGACCGCGGGGCAGGAGGTGTTCCATGTCCATCTGCACGTCATTCCCCGCACTCCGGGGGACGGATTCGGTTTGCGGGGGCGGCCGCGGACGCCGCCGCGGGCGGATCTGGACTATCTGGCCGGTTCCATCCGGGGCGCGCTGCAGCGGAGACGGTGAGTTTCCCACTCGGAGAGCGATTCCGCGGATCGTATCGATATGGACACGTAAGATCGTTTTTCGTCTACTGTCGGCATGTTTGCTGTGAATATGCCGATAGTGCGCTATCGCCGAGCGAGATGGTGAGCATTGGCATGAGCTAGTTTCCGGGGTGGGCCAGGGAGGTGCGATCGTGCGTTGTTTTCGGATAGCTGTACTGATGCTGGGGGTGATCGGTTTGGCTGCCGGGCTCCCTGTGCTCCGCCCCGCATCGGCGGCCGCGGCCGAAATCGTCCGGATCGATGAACTCGGCCCGACCCGTTCGGCGGTATTCGTCTCCTCGCCCGCCATGAACCAGGTCGTACAGGTGCAGGTGCTGCATCCGGCCGGGGGCGGCAGCCGGCCCACCTACTACCTGCTCGACGGGCTCGATCCCGGCGTCGGCCAGAGCACCTGGACCAATGCCACCGAGGCCGAACGTTTCTTCCTCGGCAAGAATGTCAATGTCGTCCTCCCGGTCGGCGGTAAGGCCAGCTATTTCACCGACTGGCAGCGCGACGATCCGGCCCTGGGCCGCTATCGGTGGGAGACGTTCCTGACCCGGGAACTACCGCCGATCATCGACGGCAATTTCGCCGGTGACGGGCAGAACGCGATCGGTGGCCTGTCCATGGGCGGGCACGCCGCCTATATCCTCGCCGCCCGGCATCCGCAGCTCTACACCGCGGTCGCCGGGTACAGCGCCTGCCCGGATACCGCGATGGCGGCCGGCGCGGTGCAGTTCTCCATCATGACCAGGGGCGGCGACCCGGCCAATATGTGGGGGCCCGTCGGCGGCCCGGACTGGGCGGCCCATGACCCGGCACTGATGCTGGACCGGTTGCGCGGCAAGACGCTGTTCCTGTCGACCGGTACCGGCCTGCCCGGACCGCACGAACTGGAGTTGAAACCGCAGCTGCCGGAGAACATCGTGCTCGGCGGGCCGATCGAATTCGCGGTCGACGCCTGTGTGATCTCGTTCGAGCACAAGGCGCGGGCCGCGGGGCTGCCGCTGCGGGTCGACTACAGCCCGGTCGGCACCCATTCGTGGTCGTACTGGAACGACCATCTGAAGGCGTCCTGGCCGATCATCGGCCCCGCGATCGGCGCCTGATCGTTCGGCCGGTACCCGCCGGATGCGGTCTCCGCCGGTGGTCCGGCGCGGGCCGCTACGGTGGTGGCCATGGCTGACAGTGGTAGTCCGGTAACCGACGCGGCGGCCGCGGCGGTCGCGCCCACGGCGAAGACGGTCCCGTTCGAGCGGGTACACCACGGCGACCGGTTCGTCGACGAATACGAATGGCTGCGGGACAAGGAGGACCCCGAGGTCATCGCCCACCTCGAGGCCGAGAACGCCTATACGGAGGCCCGGACGGCGCATCTCGCACCGCTGCGCGAGAAGATCTTCGACGAGATCAAGAGTCGCACCCAGGAAACCGATCTGTCGGTGCCGGCCAGGCTCGGTGAGTACTGGTACTACTCACGCAGCTACGAGGGCAAACAGTACGGCGTGCACTGCCGGTGCCCGATCGACGCGAACGCCGCCGGGATCGATGCCTGGACGCCGCCGCAGCTCGAGGCCGGGACCGAGATCCCCGGCGAACAGGTCCTGCTCGACAGCAATGTGCTGGCCGAAGGGCACGATTTCTTCGCCCTCGGCGCGTTCTCGGTGAGCCACGACGGGAATCTGCTGGCGTTCTCGGTGGACACCGCCGGCGACGAGCGCTACACCCTGCGTTTCATGGATCTGCGGACCGGGGAACTGCTCGGCGACGAGATCCCGCGGACGGCGCCCGGGGCCACCTGGTCACTGGACGGCAGCCACGTCTTCTATCAGACCGTCGACGAATCCTGGCGGCCCGATACCGTGTGGCGGCACCGGCTCGGCGACACTTCCGCCGCGGATGTGCAGGTTTTCCACGAGCCGGACGAGCGCTACTGGGTCAGCGTCGGCGCCACCCGGTCGGAGAAGTATCTGATGATCTGGGTGGGGTCCAAGATCACCACCGAGGGCTGGGTGCTGGAATCGGATGATCCGACCGGTGAGTTCCGGGTGCTGCTGCCCCGCCGCGAAGGGGTCGAGTATGCGGCGGAACACGCGGTGGTGGCGGGCGAGGACAGGTTCCTGATTCTGCACAACGATGTCGTGGACGGGGTGAAGGCGGAGAACTTCGTGCTGGCCGAGGCTCCGGCCGACGACCCGTCCCGGCTGCGCACTCTCATCGGGCACCGTGACGATGTGCGGCTCGAGGATGTCGACGCCTTCGCCGGGCAGTTGGTGCTCAGCTATCGCCGCGAGGCACTGCCCCGGGTGGCGGTATGGCCGCTGACCGCGGACGGCTACGGTGAACTGCGCGAGCTGGAATTCGAGCTGGAGCTCTACAGTGCCGGGCTAGGTTCCTGCCCGGAATGGAATCAGCCCACGCTGCGGCTCGGGCTCACCTCGTTCATCACGCCCACCCAGGTCTTCGACTATGTGGTGGAGACCGGTGCGGTGCTGCTGCGCAAGGAGCAACCGGTACTCGGCGGTTACGATGCGAACGATTATGTGCAGCACCGTGATTGGGCGGTGGCCGCGGACGGCACCCGGATTCCGATCTCGATCGTCGCCCGGCGCGATACCGACCGTGCCACCGGTCCGAAACCGTTGCTGCTCTATGGTTACGGCTCCTACGAGGCGAGTATGGACCCGGGTTTCTCGGTCTCGCGGCTGTCGCTGCTCGATCGCGGCATGGTCTTCGCGATCGCCCATGTGCGCGGCGGCGGTGAGATGGGCCGGCTCTGGTACGAGAACGGCAAAACACTCACCAAGAAGAACACCTTTACCGATTTCGTCTCCTGCGCACAGCATCTCGTCGACAACGGCACCACCGCGCCGGACCGGATGATCGCCGACGGCGGCAGCGCGGGCGGGCTGCTGGTGGGCGCGGTCGCCAATATCGCGCCGGAGCTGTTCGCCGGGGTGCTGGCCAATGTGCCGTTCGTCGACCCGCTCACCTCGATTCTCGATCCCTCGTTGCCGCTGACGGTGATCGAATGGGACGAGTGGGGAAATCCGCTGGCGGACAAAGACGTCTACGAATACATGAAGTCGTATTCGCCGTACGAGAACATCGCGGCCAAGGACTATCCTGCCATCCTGGCGATCACCAGCATCAACGACACCCGGGTGCTGTACGTGGAACCGGCGAAATGGGTCGCGAAACTGCGCGCCACCAAGACCGGTGATTCGCCGCTGCTGCTCAAAACCGAGATGAGCGCCGGGCACGGCGGGGTCAGCGGGCGATACGAGAAATGGCGCGAGGTCGCCTTTGAGTACGCCTGGGTGCTGGACACCGTCGGGCTCGGGGAGAGGTAGGCCCGCCGGGCGGCGACCGGATCGTGTCCCGATGTTCGCCGCCCGGCCATATCCGCTCCACGGGCCGGTCACCGGACCTGCATGCGCAGGTCATCGGTACTGCATGCCACGGACACCTGCGGCTGTCATTCTCGGTACATGAACGCTGAGCTGCTCGTTTCGGTATCGGGCGTCCGGGAAGCCACCCGGGACGCGGCGATCGGCTTCACCGAGGAGATGGATCAGCGTGGGGTGCGGTTGTCCCTGCTGGTGGCGCCGCGGCTGAAGGGCGGATACCGGCTCACCGAGGACCCCACCACCCTGGCATGGTTGCACGGCCGCCGCGGCCGCGGGGACGCCGTGGTGCTGCACGGCTACGACCAGGCCGCGACCAAACGGCGCCGGGCCGAGTTCGCGACGCTGCCCAGACACGAGGCGCTGTTGCGGCTGACCGCCGCCGACCGGACGATGGAGCAGGTCGGCCTGCGCACGCGCCTGTTCGCGGCGCCGCGCTGGGATGTTTCCGCCGGGGCGACCGCGGCGCTGCCCGAGCTCGGTTTCCGGCTTTCGCTCGGGTTGACCGGAATTTACGATCTGGAACGCAATTCGGTGCAAAAGGCGCGGGTGTACGGCATGGGGGAGGGGTTCCGCGCCGAACCCTGGTGGTGCCGCGCGCTGATACTGGGCGCCGCGCGCACCGCGCGGCGGGGCGGCGTCCTCCGCCTTGCGGTTTCGGCCGCGCAGCTGGGTCGGCCCGGTCCGCGGCAGGCGATACTGGACGCCGTGGACCTCGCGCTCTATCACGGGGCGCGCAGCGAGGTGTACCGCTGGGAGCCCGTCCGCTCGGTCCGCGCGGCCTGATACTCCGCCGCCCCATTCGGCGATAGCGGGCGGCGGCTCCTACTTTCCGAACCGGTCCGGGGGTGGACGCGGTCGCGCGCAGCATGTTATGCATGAGTCATGCATCATAGCCGGACCGCGAATCTGCTGGGCGCTGCCGCGCTGGCGGTCACCGACTTGATGCTCGAGCGGGTGGCCGACGACACCGGTGTCGGGGCCAGCGCCGCCGCGGCGCTGGTGGTGCTGGCCGGCTCGCCCGGACTGAGCGGCACCGAACTGGGCCGCCGGGTCGGGTCGAGCCAGTCGGCGGCGGCGCGCATGATCGACACCCTGCTGCGGCGGGAACTCGTGGAGCGCCGGCCCGGGCAGGGCCGTGAGATCGCCGTGCGCCTCACCGAGCGCGGCCGGCAGGCGGCGGCGAATATCCTGGCCGCCCGCGGCAGCGGCTTGGCGCATGTGCTCGACCCGCTCGACGCCGCCGAACGCGAGACCCTGGCACTGCTGCTCGACAAGCTGCTGACCGGTCTGTACTCCGATATCGGCAATGCCGATCTGCTGTGCCGGCTCTGCGACCGGCGCTCGTGCACCACCGGGGCCTGTTGCCCGGTGGGTCAGGCCGAACGGGACCGGGCCGGATGACGGCGGGCGCGGCGCCGGCCCTGGCCTCCGCGGCCGCCTACGGTGTCTCCGACTTCGCCGGTGGACTGCTGGCACGCCGGATCGATCTGCGCGTGGTAGCCGTCGCCGGTCGGTTCGGCGGCCTGGCGGACGTCGGCTGCGTTCAGAGCTCGGCGTCGTTCTCCGGGCGCAGGACGGTGAATTCGGTGTCGGCTTTGCGCATTTCGTCGAGCCGGCTGAAATACACACCCCAGGCCTGCTCGGCGATGATCCCGTAGTGGATCGGGAAGGCCAGCCGGGGTGCTACCGACCGCAGGTAGTCGACCGCTTCGCTGATCTTCATCCACGGGGCCGCGGCGGGGACGGCGAGCACATCGACCGGAGTAGAGGGCACCCAGAGCGAATCGCCGGGATGGACGAACTGGGTCGGGTTCGCGGCGGTGCCCAGCTGGAAGACGGTGTTGTCGACCACCGGCAGCTCGGGGTGGATCACCGCATGCCGGCCCCCGCCGCCGGTGATCCGTAGCCCGTCCAGGTCCACCACATTGCCCGCGTGCAGTGCCTCCCAGGCCCCGCCCCGGAGTTCGGCGGTCTGTGGATCCGACAGCAGCCGCGCGCCGGGATTCGCCTCGATCAGCGGGTCGATCCGGTTCGGATCGATATGGTCGGCGTGCTGATGAGTGACGGCGATCGCATCCAGTCCGGTGAGGCCTTCGAAACCGTGGGAGAACGCGCCGGGATCGAAGAGAATCTTCTTCCCGTTCAGTTCGACGAGTACGCAGGAGTGTCCGAAGTGGGCTACATGCATGCACGCAAGGCTAGTACCGCATATGTTCGGTCACCCGCCGCGACCTTCCGGCCAGTGGGCAATTAGGCTGCTCAGGTAACCCATCCGCGTCCCGGCGTCGGCGCCGGGCGCAGCTCACCCCCTTTTTGTGAGGAGCAATCCGTGGCACGTGTCGTGGTCGAGGTGATGCCGAAGGCCGAGATCCTGGATCCGCAAGGGCAGGCCATAGCCGGCGCTCTGCCGCGTCTGGGATTCGAAGGCGTCACCGACGTCCGGCAGGGCAAACGCTTCGAACTCGAGGTCGGTGACGACGTCAGCGATGACCAACTCGCCTCGATCGCCGAATCGCTGCTGGCCAACACTGTGATCGAGGACTGGAAGGTGGTGCGCGTCCCGTGACCGCCCGCATCGGTGTCATCACCTTTCCCGGCACTCTCGACGATGTCGACGCCGCCCGCGCGGTCCGGCTGGCCGGCGCCGAAGCCGTCCCCCTCTGGCACGGCGACGCCGACCTCAAGAGCGTGGACGCGGTCGTGGTCCCCGGCGGTTTCTCCTACGGCGACTACCTGCGCGCCGGCGCCATCGCCCGGTTCGCTCCCGTGATGGGCACCGTCGTCGAAGCCGCCGGCAAAGGTATGCCGGTACTCGGTATCTGCAACGGCTTCCAGGTGCTGTGCGAGGCGGGCCTGCTGCCCGGCGCCCTCACCCGGAACGAGGGCCTGCACTTCATCTGCCGTGACCAATGGCTGAGCGTCGAAGCGACCGATAGCGCCTGGACCTCCCGCTACGAACCGGGCGCCCAGATCCTGGTTCCGCTGAAATCCGGAGAAGGTCGCTACCAGGCCTCCGAATCGGTCCTCGACGAACTCGAAGGCGAAGGCCGGGTGGTGTTCCGCTACGCGGGCGACAACCCCAACGGCTCGCAGCGTTCGATCGCGGGGATCGCCTCGGAGAACAAGCGGGTGGTGGGACTCATGCCGCATCCGGAACACGCGACCGAGGCATTGACCGGACCGAGTGATGACGGGTTGGGGTTGTTCCTGTCCGTGCTGGACGTGCTGGTCGCTTCTTGAAGGATCGGACTCCCAGGAGCGGCTGGTTCGCTGTGAATACGGAGCCGGACGCTGAGGCGTGAGACGCGGACCTGCTCGACCGCCCGGGCTACCTCGCGTCTGATCGCTTCCACGAACAGCAGTCACCTCGCGGTGCCGAGTTCGGCGAGGCCATTGACGGGGCGAGGTCCGTCCCGCCGTTCAGGCTCGAAAGCGCATGAGCGAAGCTCGGTCTCGAGGCCTGAACGGCGGGACCAAGGGGACCTCGACCCCGCGGCGCCGGAGGCGCCGCCGATGAACACAGCTTAGGGTCACTGCATGCCGAGTTCTGCTGTTGCGGCTTCGGCCGCCGGGTTGTGTGAGTTCATCGATGCGTCGCCTTCGCCGTTCCATGTCTGCCGGACCATCGCCGAGGTTCTGGAAGCCGACGGTTTCGTCCGGCTCGACGAGACCCAGGGGTGGCCCGGTACCGGTGGGCGGTACTACATCGTGCGCGGTGGGTCGCTGGTGGCGTGGGCCGATCCGGCGCAGACGGGGCCGTTCCGGGTGGTGGGGGCCCATACCGACAGCCCGAATCTGCGGGTCAAACAGCATCCCGACCTGACGGTCGCGGGCTGGCAGTTGGTGCGGCTGG
Organism: Nocardia grenadensis; assembly: GCF_050942415.1. Classification (NCBI taxonomy): domain Bacteria; kingdom Bacillati; phylum Actinomycetota; class Actinomycetes; order Mycobacteriales; family Nocardiaceae; genus Nocardia; species Nocardia grenadensis. Next base: position 510,938 of record NZ_CP192054.1, read on the forward strand.
AACCATACGGGGGTGCCTGGCTGAACTCCTGGCTGGATCGTGAACTGGGGATCTCCGGGCGGCTGAGTGTGCGGGAAGGGTCGGGCCTGGCCGAGCGGCTGGTACGGATCGACGAGCCGATTCTGCGGGTTCCGCAGCTGGCGATCCATCTGTCCGAGGATCGGCGCGGGGTGACGCTGGATCCGCAGCGGCATGTGAACGCGATCTGGGGTGTGGGCGACGAACGGGCCGTATTCCTCGATTACGTGGCCGAGGCCGCCGGGGTCGATCCGCGGGCGGTGCTGGGCTGGGAGTTGATGACCCACGATCTGGCACCCAGCCGGGTGATCGGTGCCGGCCGGGACCTGATCAGCGCACCCCGCCTGGACAACCAGGGCACCTGCTACGCGGGGCTGGCCGCCTTCCGGGCCGCTGTCGAGAATCCGGGCGACGCCGTCCCGGTGCTCGCCGTGTTCGACCACGAGGAGGTCGGCAGCCAGTCCGATCGGGGCGCGCAGTCCGAGCTGCTGCCCACGGTGCTGGAGCGAATCGTGCTGGCCCGCGGCGGTGGTCGCGCCGAATTCCTTGCGGCGGTCGCGGGGTCGGTGTGCGCGTCCGGCGATATGGCGCACGCCACCCACCCGAACTATCCGGAACGGCACGAGCCTTCGCACGGCATCGAGATCAACGGCGGACCGGTGCTGAAGGTCAATCAGAACCTGCGCTACGCCACCGACGCCGTCGGCGCGGGCGCGTTCGCGCTGGCCTGCGACCGAGCCGGAGTGCCGATGCAGCGGTATGTGCACCGCGCCGATCTGCCCTGCGGCTCCACCATCGGCCCGATGACCGCCGCGCGTACCGGTATGCCGACCGTGGACGTGGGTGCGCCCCAGCTGGCCATGCATTCGGCCCGGGAGATGATGGGCGCCGCCGATGTGACCGCCTACGCGGCGGCCCTGGCGGCCTTCCTCGCTCCATAGGCCGGTTCCGGTCCGGGTACGGCCGGGGTTTTGCGGTGACGGGGTCGGTAATCGGTCCGGCGCAGGTGGACGTAGGATTCGTGCTGGATCAACTCTGCCGGGGCCCCGCCGCCGAGGCCCGGCGTTCCGACCGAACCGTGGCACCGATGCCACCTGCCGTGAGCCGCGGCAGGCGCCCGGAGGGCCGGAGCCCGCGCGCGCCGGCGCGCCAACCTACGAAAGGATCCTGGTACCCCCGTGACTGCGCAGGTCGATACCGTCGCCACCGCCGCCGCCACCCCGGAGACGCCGCAGCCGTACGCCGAGCTCGGCCTCAAGGACGACGAATACGCCCGGATCAAGGAAATTCTGGGGCGCCGGCCCACCGATGCGGAACTCGCCATGTACTCGGTGATGTGGAGCGAGCACTGTTCCTACAAATCCTCGAAGGTGCATCTGCGCTACTTCGGTGAGACGACCACCGAGGAGATGCGCATCGCCATGCTCGCCGGTATCGGCGAGAACGCGGGCGTGGTCGATATCGGTGACGGCTGGGCGGTCACCTTCAAGGTGGAGAGCCACAACCATCCGTCCTATGTCGAGCCCTATCAGGGCGCGGCCACCGGTGTGGGCGGGATCGTCCGCGACATCATGGCCATGGGTGCGCGTCCCATCGCGGTGATGGACCAATTGCGTTTCGGTGCCGCCGACGCCGCCGATACCCGCCGGGTGTTGGATGGCGTGGTCCGTGGGATCGGCGGCTACGGCAACTCTCTCGGCCTGCCCAATATCGGCGGCGAAACCGTCTTCGATGCCTCGTACCAGGGAAATCCACTGGTCAACGCCCTGTGTGCGGGGGTCATGCGGGTGGAGGACCTGCACCTCGCCTTCGCCTCGGGCGCCGGGAACAAGATCATTCTCTTCGGTGCGCGGACCGGGCTCGACGGTATCGGCGGCGTTTCGGTGCTGGCCTCGGACACCTTCTCCGGTGACGATTCCGGTAGCGGTCGCAAGAAACTGCCGAGCGTCCAGGTGGGCGACCCATTCACCGAGAAGGTCCTGATCGAATGCTGTCTGGAGCTGTACCACGCCGGACTGGTGGTGGGTATCCAGGATCTCGGCGGCGCCGGACTGTCCTGCGCGACCTCCGAACTGGCCGCTGCCGGTGACGGCGGGATGCGCATCGAACTCGACCGGGTTCCGCTGCGCGCCGCCGATATGACCCCCGCCGAGGTGCTCTCCAGCGAATCGCAGGAGCGCATGTGCGCGGTGGTGACCCCGGAGAACGTGGACGCCTTCCTCGCCGTCTGCGCGAAATGGGATGTACTGGCCACGGTGATCGGTGAGGTGACCGACGGCGAGCGGCTGGAGGTCACCTGGCACGGCGAGACCGTGGTGGATGTGCCGCCGCGCACCGTCGCGCACGAGGGCCCGGTGTACGAGCGGCCGGTGCGGCGTCCCGCCGACCAGGACGCGCTCAATGCCGACACCCCCGACAACCTGCCCCGGCCCAAAACCGCCGAGGAACTGCGCGACACCCTGCTGAAGATGGTGGCCAGCCCGCAGCTGTGCAGCCGCCGCTGGATCACCGAACAGTACGACCGCTACGTGCGCGGTAACACCGTGCTCGCCGAACAGGCCGACGCCGGGGTGATCCGGATCGACGAGGTGAGCGGCCGCGGTATCGCGCTGGCCACCGACGCGTCGGGGCACTACACCAAGCTCGACCCGTACACCGGTGCGCGGCTGGCCCTGGCCGAGGCCTACCGGAACGTGGCCGTCACCGGCGCCACGCCGAAGGCGGTCACCAACTGCCTGAACTTCGGATCCCCGGAGGATCCCGGTGTGATGTGGCAGTTCCAGCAGGCCGTCCGCGGTCTCGCCGACGGCTGTGTGGAACTGGGTATCCCGGTCACCGGCGGCAATGTCAGCTTCTACAACCAGACCGGTGAGAACGCCATCCTGCCGACTCCGGTGGTCGGCGTCCTGGGTGTGATCGACGACGTCCATCGCCGCATTCCGACCGGTCTGGGCCTGGAACCGGGGGAGACGCTCATCCTGCTGGGCGACACCCGGGACGAGTTCGGCGGTTCGGTCTGGTCACAGGTGGCGCACGGGCATCTGGGCGGGCTGCCGCCGCAGGTCGATTTCGGCCGTGAGAAACTGCTCGCCGATGTTCTCACCGCGGGTTCGCGCGACGGCATGATCAGTGCCGCCCATGACCTGTCCGAGGGCGGTCTGGCGCAGGCCGTGATCGAGGCGGCCCTGGCCGGTGAGACCGGTTGCCGGATCCTGCTGCCCGAGGACGCCGACCCGTTCGTGATGCTGTTCTCCGAATCGGCGGGCCGGGTGCTGGTCGCGGTGCCGCGCTCGGAAGAGACCCGCTTCACCCGGATGTGCACGGCCCGGGAACTGCCCTGGGTGCGCATCGGTGTGGTCGATCAGGGTGCGGATTCGGTGGAGGTGCAAGGTCAGTTCTCCATCGGCATGGCCGAGTTGCGCGCCGCGCACGAGGGCACGCTACCTGCGCTCTTCGGCGGCCACGCCTGACCCGGACCCGCGGCTGGCGCGCCGGAGGTGACCCGGGCCACCCTCCGGCGCCGGTCCCGCCCGCCATACTGGACAGGTGCTGGAGACCGCCGATTCTGTGACCAGGTTGCGGCGGCGGTGTGTCGCCGCGGTCCGGCGGACCGAGCACATCATCGACCTGAACTATGTGGGTCTGGTGGTCGCGACGGTATTCTTCGCGTTGTCGGTATCACCGTCGCTGCTGCCGCGCGACTGGATGTTCCAGGGTCTGATCAGCGGGATCAACGCGGCCATCGGGTACGGCGTGGGCTGTCTGCTGGAATGGTTGTTCCGGTTGTGGGTGCGGCCCCGGCTCACCCGAATTCCGGCGCCGCCCACCTGGACCCGGTATGCCCTGAAATCCGCGGTGCTGACGACCGCCGCGCTGAGCGCCGCCTACATGCTGGTGCAGTCGGCGCACTGGCAGCGCGAGATCACCGCGCTGATGGGGATGGAGGGCACCACGACGCCCGCCTACCTGCGCACCGGCGGTCTCAGCCTCACGGTCGGGGTGCTGGTGGTCGCCTGCTATCGCACTGTGCGCGAACTCATCCTGTATCTGGCCCGCCAGCTCAACCGGTGGGTCAAGATACCTCGGGAGCTGGCTCCCTCCGCGGGCTTCCTGGTTCTGGTACTGCTCGTGGTGACCCTGTTCAACGGTGTCGCCACCCGTGCCTTCTTCGCCGCCGCGAACTCGGCTTTCAGCGTGCGCAACGACCACACCTCCGAGTACGCCGTCCAACCACGCCTCGCCGAACGCTCGGGCAGTCCGGAGTCGTTCGCGCCCTGGGAAACTCTCGGATTCGAGGGCCGCTGGTTCGTCTCGCACGGACCGAGTGCCCAGCGCATCTCCTGGGTCACCGGCCGGTCCGCGAAGGAACCCATCCGTGCCTATGTCGGACTGGAATCGGTCGAGGACACCGGACTGAGCCAGGCCGAGCTGGCGGTCGCCGAATTGGAGCGCACCGGCGCCTTCGACCGGGAGGCGCTGGTCGTGGTCACCACCACCGGCACCGGGTGGGTCAACTCCATGGCCGCCAACTCCATCGAATACATGTACGGCGGCGATTCGGCCATCGTGGCCACCCAGTACTCGTATCTGCCCAGCGCGCTGTCGTTTCTGGCCGACCGCGGCAAGGCCGCCACCGCGGGCCGGGAACTGTTCGACGCGGTTTACCGCAAAACCCTCACCCGCCCGGCCGCCGAACGACCGAAACTGCTCGTCTACGGCGAAAGCCTCGGGTCGCAGGGTTCGGAGGCCGCTTTCGACGGGCTCGCCGATCTGCGGGAGAAGGTGGACGGCGCGCTCTGGGTCGGACCGCCGAACTCCAATCGGCTGTGGCAGCAGTTCGTGAACCGGCGTGATCCCGGCTCCACCGAAACCGAGCCCGTCTACGCCGACGGTCTGGTGATCCGGTTCGCCGGAGACCGGGAGGACCTCGCCCGGCCCGGCCCGGAATGGCGGGCACCGCGGATCGCCTACCTGCAGCACGCCTCCGACCCGATCGTCTGGTGGTCCCCGGATCTCGCGCTGACCCGGCCGGATTGGCTGTCGGAACCGCGTGGCGTCGACGTCTCGCCCCGGGTGCGCTGGGCGCCGCTGGTCACCTTCTGGCAGATCAGCGCGGACCTCACGAACGCCCAGGGCGTGCGCGACGGGCACGGTCACCGCTACGGCACTCTGGTACTGGACGGCTGGGCCGCGGTCGCCCAGCCCCCGAACTGGAACCGCGAACTCGCCGAACGGATCCGGCTGGAGATCGCGGCGTACGAGGCATACGAGCGCGAGGTGAAATGAGAGTTCGGGTAGCGGGGGCAGTGGGTCTTCCGCTGTTGTGGAACAACGTGGTGCTGCCGCGCCTGCGTCTCTGCCACCGAGGGCGCACGGCAGCGAACGCCCTCGCCGCGACCGGGTACGCCCTGGTCTTCGACGGCGCACCGCGGTGGACTTCCGCGCGGGGGCTGGGCTACGGAATCGGTTGCGCCGGTATCGTCGCCGCCGGTTTCGCCGTCGCGTCGGCCGTGCCCCCGCTACGCCGCGTATTGTCGGCGCCGCCGGACCGGGTGCCGGAGACGAGCACGGTGGAATGGGTGGCCGTGCAGATCCCCCTGGGCACTGTCTACACCGAAGAGCTGATCTTCCGGGCCACGCTGGAACCGCTGCTGGACAGTGAATTCGGCGAGCGGGCCGGTCGGCTGCTGGGCGCGGCGGTGTTCGGCCTGTGGCATATCCATCCCGCCCGGACCGCCGGTGACAGTGTGCCCGCCACCGTCGCCTTCACCGGCGCGGCCGGTCTGCTCTTCGGCGCTCTGTACCGGCACACCGGCAGCGCCACCGCACCGGCACTGCTGCACTGGGCCGTGAACGCCGGCGGTGCGCTGGTACCCAGGCTGCTGCGCGGCAATCGGACGATGAACTAGGCGTGACTGTCCCGATGGTGACACACTGCGCCGGTGAGGTTGATCGACAGCGACGGATACGGTGTGGAACTCTCTGTTGCCGGATACCAATTTCCGGACCACATCGATCCGCGAATCCGGTACAGCTGGCTGGTGATCGCCGGTACCGCGAATTGCCCCGACGGGAACTGGTCCTTCCGCTGGCAGGCGCTGAGCCTGGACGACACGGTCGAGTTGGCGGACTGGCTGGGCCGGATCGCGGCCGAGGCGGAACCGGCCGGCGCGTCCACCGACGGTCCCGCCCGGCTGGCCTTCACCGAACCCGATCTGAGTTTCACGGCCACCCGTACCGGCGGTGAGATCGAATTGCGGATCGGCCTGGATCTGGAGTTCTCCCCGCCCTGGGACCGGCGGGCCACCGCGGGCTCGCCGTACATCGTCACGGCCCGGCTCGCGGCCGCCGATATCGCCACGGCCGCCAAGGACCTGGGCGCCGAGGTCGACAGTTACCTCCCGCCCGGTGGCAGCCTGCTCGGTCGTGCCCGCTGAGCGGTGCGCACGGGTCGCGTTCCCGGCGCCGCCACGGGTGATATCGCCCACGTTGCGCCGGGCGGCGCGCGGGGCTTATGGACGAGGCGGCCCGGGCCGCACCGTGGCGAGGCCCGCAGTAGTCCGGCTCTCCCCCGTTTCAGCAGGTGAAAGGGGGGTTAACTGGGCGTGAAGGTTTGCTGGGCCGCTCGACGGCCGGCTGCGGGCCCCGGTAAGGGACGTTCCGGGCCCGCTTGCTACCCGAGTGCTGATCCGGTGACGCGCGAGCGTGACACACCCGTAGAATGTCGAGTGCCCCCCACACCCGCCCGACCAGGGAGCGCACGGTGACCCACGCCGACCAACCGGCAGTCAGCAATCCCACCGCAACCGATGAGACCGAGAATCCGCCCCGCGAGGAATGCGGAGTCTTCGGAGTCTGGGCCCCGGGTGAGGACGTGGCCAAACTCACCTATTACGGCCTCTATGCCCTGCAGCACCGCGGCCAGGAAGCCGCGGGTATCGCGGTCTCCGACGGCTCCCAGGTGCTGGTCTTCAAGGATCTCGGCCTGGTCAGCCAGGTGTTCGACGAGCAGACCCTGGCCGCCATGCCGGGCCACGTCGCCGTCGGCCACTGCCGCTACTCCACCACCGGAGCCACCACTTGGGAGAACGCCCAGCCGATCTTCCGCACCACCGCCGTCGGTTCCGGGCTCGCGCTCGGCCACAACGGCAATCTCGTCAATACCGCCGAATTGGCCGACCGGGCACGTGAACTGGGTCTGGTCGCCGGCCCCGGCCGCCCCGGCGCCGTCTCGGCGACCTCCGACTCCGATGTGATGACCGCGCTGCTCGCGCATGCCTCCGCGGATTCGAGTATCGAGCAGGCCGCCATGGAGTTGCTGCCCACGGTGCGCGGCGCCTTCTGCCTGACCTTCATGGACGAACACACCCTCTACGCCGCTCGCGATCCACACGGGGTCCGCCCGCTGGTGCTCGGCCGCCTCGAACGTGGCTGGGTGGTCGCCAGCGAAACCGCAGCCCTCGATATCGTCGGCGCCTCCTTCGTCCGCGAGATCGAACCGGGCGAATTGCTCGCCATCGACGCCGACGGCGTCCGCTCCTCCCGATTCGCCAATCCCGAACCCAAGGGCTGCGTTTTCGAGTACGTGTACCTGGCCCGCCCCGACAGCACCATCTCCGGGCGCTCGGTGCACGCCACCCGCGTCGAGATCGGCCGCCGCCTCGCCGCCGAACACCCGATCGACGCGGACCTGGTGATCCCGGTCCCGGAATCCGGTACCCCCGCCGCGGTCGGCTACGCACAGGGATCCGGCGTGCCCTACGGGCAGGGCCTGATGAAGAACGCCTACGTCGGCCGCACCTTCATCCAGCCCAGCCAGACCATCCGCCAGCTCGGTATCCGGTTGAAACTCAACCCACTGCGCGAAGTGATCCGCGGCAAACGTCTCATCGTCGTCGACGATTCGATCGTCCGCGGCAACACCCAGCGCGCCCTCATCCGGATGCTGCGCGAAGCCGGCGCCCTGGAGATCCACGTCCGGATCGCCTCCCCGCCGGTGAAATGGCCGTGCTTCTACGGGATCGATTTCGCCTCCCGCGCCGAACTGGTCGCCAACAATGCCGGCACCGACCCCGACGGAATGCCCGCCGATCCGGAGGCGATGCACGACATGGTCGAAGGCGTCCGCCGCTCCATCGGCGCCGACACCCTCGGCTACATCTCGATCGACGGCATGGTCGCCGCCACCGAACAGCCCCGCACTCGCCTGTGCTGCGCCTGTTTCGACGGGGACTACCCGATCCCGCTGCCCACCGAAGCCGCGATCGGTAAGAACCTGCTGGAATTCGGGGGTCGCTCCCAATCCCACGTCCTCACCGAGAACGTCAACGCGAGCGCCCTCAGCCGGCCGTAGGGGTTCGGGTCCGCACCCGTTTCGACGGCGGGACTCGATGGTGAAGTCACTCGGTCGCGCGCCCGGTCGTGAGGGTTAGGAGACGGCCTCGCGCGCGAAGCCGGACACGCACGCCCGCTTGCGCCGTCGGAGGTGGTCCTTGCCTGGTGAATGAAGGTACGGGCGTCGCGCAGTTCGGATACCGGCCTGTTCGTGAAGGTGGGATGTGGACCTGCTCGCGAAGGTGCTGTGTTTTTCGGCGCCGCCTGCGGCGGCGCGGGGTCGAGGCCCCCTTGGTCTCGCCGTTCCGGCCTCGAGCCTTGGCCGAAGGTGCTCAATGGTCGCACTCTATGGGCGGCTCACCGCACATCGCATGCGCTTCGAGGCCGAAACGGCGAGACGGGCCTCAACCCTTTGAGGTGTCGCGTAGAACTCGACGCATGCGGGTTGCGTCGGCATTCGAGGGTCGGATCGGATGCCGACTCGTTCCGATGGGATGCCGACTCGGCCACTGGTCGGCCGGGCGCCTGATCGCCTTCACGAACTGGCGCACCTTCGCGGTGCCGAGTCTTACGAGGCCCTGAAAGGGTCGAGGCCCGTCCCGCCGTTCAGGCCTCGAAAGCGCATGAGCCGAAGGCTCGAGTCTCGAGGCCTGAACGGCGGGACCTTCGGGGGCCTCGCCCCCGCGCGCCGAAGGCGCGCCAGAAAACACAGCCCGGCCCCCCACGCTTCGGGGCGACGCCATAAACTCTGAGCAGGCAATTATCCGCGAATTCGGTTTGGAGCTTTCCCCGACAATGACTGAGCAGAACCCCACCGGTGCCGGTGCGTCCTATGCCGCAGCTGGAGTGGATATCGAGGCCGGTGACAGGGCTGTCGAGTTGTTCGCCCCGCTGGCGCGTAAGGCGAGCCGGCCCGAGGTGCAGGGCGGGATCGGTGGCTTCGCCGGGTTGTTCGCGCTGAAGAAGAGCTACCGGGAGCCGCTGCTGGCTTCGTCGACCGACGGGGTCGGTACGAAGATCGCGGTGGCCCAGGCGCTGGACAAGCACGACACGGTGGGGCTGGACCTGGTGGCCATGGTGGTCGACGATCTGGTGGTGTGTGGGGCGGAGCCACTGTTCCTGCAGGATTACATCGCGGTCGGCAAGGTGGTTCCGGAGCGGGTGGCCGAGCTGGTGTCCGGTATCGCCGAGGGGTGCGTGCGGGCCGGTTGCGCGTTGTTGGGCGGTGAGACGGCCGAGCATCCGGGGATGATGGGTGCCCAGGATTACGATCTGTCGGCGACCGGTGTCGGTGTGGTCGAGGCCGATGATCTGCTGGGGCCCGACCGGGTGCGTCCGGGGGATGTGGTGATCGCGATGGGTTCGTCGGGTCTGCATTCCAACGGTTACAGTCTGGCGCGCAAGGTGCTGCTGGAGATCGACCGGATGGCATTGACCGGGCATGTGGAGGAGTTCGGCCGCACCCTCGGTGAGGAGTTGCTGGAGCCGACGCTGATCTATGCCAAGGATTGTCTGGCGTTGATCGCCGAGACCGATGTGCGGACGTTCGCGCATATCACCGGTGGTGGTCTGGCCGCGAACCTGGCTCGGGTGCTGCCCGCGGGGCTGGTGGCCGAGCTGGATCGCGGGACCTGGAATCCGGCGCCGGTGTTCAAGATGATCGCGCAGCGTGGCCGGGTGGAGCGCGTGGAGATGGAGAAGACGTTCAATATGGGCGTCGGGATGGTCGCCGTGGTCGCGCCCGAGGATGTCGATCGCGCGCTGGCAGTGCTCACCGCGCGCCATATCGAGTGCTGGACGCTGGGCAGTGTGAAGAAGGCCAAGGATGTGGATGCGCCGCGAGCGGTTCTGCTCGGGGATCATCCGCGTTTCTGATCCGCGGTCCGGCCGTCGTGATCCGGCGGCCGGATCTTCCGGATTCCATTGATGTTCTACGCGTCTGATAGTCCGCGCGTCCTGACATCGCGATAGCGCGGGGTCCCGATGGTCCGCGGGTCACCGCGTAGCTATCGGCGTTCCGCAGTGGTGCACTCGGAGCGCGAGCTCCAGCGCGGTGACCGGACTTCTCGGACTCGACTTCCGCCCGGTGGGTGACGGATCACCCACCGACTCTCGGTCGGAACCGACGCGAGGATTCAGATGCGGCTCGGGTCGTACCGCCGGTTCACGTCGTCCACCGCCGGGCGAACCGGCGGGAAACGGCGCGAACCGGCGTAAACGACCGAAAGGGAGGCCTATGGCCTCCCCCGAGCGTATGCACCCTGATCAGCGGCGCCAGCTGTCGTAGTCGTCGTCCTCGTCCCACTTGGACAAGGAATTATCCGCGTCGTGCTCATCCGACAGGACGCCACCGCGTGGGGCGTTGTCGCTACCGGAAAGCTCGCGCTGAAGGCTCGCGAAGTCGGTCGACGGCGAGCTGTACTTGAGCTCGCGTGCAACCTTGGTCTGCTTTGCCTTAGCCCGGCCACGGCCCATGGCTGACCCCCTCGCGTCACAGCGGGGCGGCCTGGGGATTGGTGGCGGCCCCGTTCGAATTAATATCTTCCTGACAGACACTTTAGCGCGTGTCCGGCCGTCGCGCTTCCACGAGTCGGCTATCCGCTGGATCAACCGACCGGTTTGCCGATGTTTCGCCGCTCAGTCGCCAGGCGGGACCGATCCGGGTATGACCCGGATCACACCAACCCGGGCCCCGCCGCCGAGCACCGGAGGGGCCGCCAGCGCCGCCAGTTCATCGGACCACCTGACGCCCATACGCTGCAGAACCGCCATGGTCAGCGGGATTCTGGCGCGATCGGCACCGTCGTCGATCTTGTACGCGAAGGCGCTGCCGTCGGGTAACGCTCCGGCGTGTACGCCATCGGCGCCGACCTTGCAGATGAGTCCGGGAACGGCGTTCATGGTCAGCAGGTCGGGACCGTTGGTGCCCGAAATCACCCGCGGGTGCGCGCGGAGCGCCGTGGCGATCCGGCGTTCGGGGGTGCCGTCGGTGGCCGTGGCCAGGGCCGCGAAGGCACGCGCCAGATTCGTCAGCGAGACCGGGACGATGGGCAGGCCGCAGCCGTCGATGCCGAGATCGGTTTCCGGCTCACCGGTCGTCTCGATGATCTGGGCCAGTACGGCTTGTTGCAGCGGGTGCCCGACATCGGTGTATCCGGCGACCGGCCAGCCGTTCACCGCGCAGGTCGCCAGCATGGCCGCGTGTTTGCCCGAGCAGTTCATATACCGCTTGGCGGGTTTCTCACCGCGATACAGCACCCCGGCGCGGGTCCGCTCGTCGCCGGGCAGGTCCGGGGGACATGCCAGATCGTCCTCGCCGAATCCGAACCGCCGCAGCAATCGCTCGACCAGTTCGATGTGCTCGGGTTCGCCGGTGTGCGACGCGGTCGCGATGGCCAGTTCCGCGTCGTCGAGCGGGGTGAAACCTTGTTTGAGCAGGGTGAGTGTTTGCAGCGGTTTATTGGTGGAGCGTGGGTAGATCGGCACGTGCACCGAACCGGCCGCGAAAGTCGGTTCGCCGTCGGGTCCGATGAGCACCACCGAGCCCCGGTGCACGCATTCCCGGAATCCCGAGCGCACCACCTCGACCAGGTCCACGCTCATCCGATGGTCTCCTGTTCCGGCGCCGGCTCGGCCGTGCGACGTCGCGTGTGCCGGGCGATCTGCGCGCGGATCTCGTCGGAGACGGTGGGCTCGGCGGTGAGCAATCGTTCGAGGCGTGCGGGGTCTGCGCCGGTGAAGACATCGCGGACGGTGATGCCGTGCTCGGGTACGTGGACGAACTCGACCGGGTCGCCGGCGCCCACCTCGCCCTCGGTGAGGACCCGGAAATAGCATCCGGTGTTCGCCCGCAGGGCGAATCGGCGCACCCACTGCCGTTCCCCCGACCAGTGCCCGAAGGTGGCGCACGGCACCCGGGGCGCGCTGACCTCCAGCAGTGCGTCGCCGACGCGGCAGCGCGCGCCGAGTACAGCGTCGCTGAGTGGCAGCCCGGAGATCCGCAGGTTCTCCCCGAACCAGCCCGGTCCGAGGGTGCGGCCGAGTTCGGCAGACCAGGTCCGGGCGTCTTCTTCGGCGTAGCCGTACACCGCCTGGTGGACGCCGCCGTGGTCGCGGGTGTCGCACACGTGATCACCGTCGAGCCCGAGTCGCCCGGCCCGCACCCGGCCGGGGACCGGGCGCTTGTCGATCGCGCTGCGCCCTACCCGGCCGGGTACCTCCAGGTCGGCATGGACCACACAGGCGGCCAGTACCCGACCGATGGCACCGACGTGCACAGCTGTCTCCTCTCGGCTCGTCGTCCGGGGCCGATCAGCGGCCACGGAGCCGTTCGACGGCGCGACGCCCGGCCTGCGGGGTGTCGTCGGCGATCACCGAATCGGGGTCGATGGCCGCGGCGATGCCACCCACGGTCAACTGGGTGTCGGCGGGGACGGATCGCTTGATCAGGGCGAGCGCGACCGGGCCCAGCTCGTAGTGGTCGATCGTGGTGCCGAGGACGCCCACCGCGCGGTTGCCGGCGGTGACCGGTTCACCCGGAGCCGGCCGTTCATCGGCGGAGCCGTCCAGATGCAGCAGGACCAGTCGGCGCGGCGGTTTGCCGAGGTTGTGGACCCGGGCCACGGTTTCCTGGCCGCGGTAGCAACCCTTGTCCAGGTGGACGGCACCGTATTCGGCGGGTCCGCCGATCCAGTTCACCTCGTGCGGGATGGTGCGGTCATCGGTGTCGACGCCCATCCGGGGCCGCACGGCGGCCACCCGCAAGGCCTCATAGGCCCAGGAACCGGCCGGTTCGGCACCCGCGCCGGTCAGCTCGTTCCACCGTGACATGAGCTGTTCGCGGGGCAGGATGAGATCGAAGGAGTCCGCGGTCGGCCAGGGCATCCGGCGCAGGAAACCGCCGGCCGGGACGGCGATCGCCTCGTAGGTATCGGGCAGTCGATCGATCCCGAGTACGCCGGTCAGGGTCGCGACACCCGGGCCGAGCAGGCTCACGACGGCGTGATCGGCCGCCTCCCGCGGCTGCGCATCGGCCCAGAACACCATTTTGGTGAGGAAATCCAGCAGGCCGGGACCCCGGTCGCCCTCGGTGTCGATCCACACCGTCGCGCCCAGTTCGGTGAGCACGAAATGGTGCAGTACCCGGCCGTTGAGATCGAGGTCCAGGTTCTCCGCGGAGTGGCCTTCGCCCAGGTCGGCGATGTGCTGGCTGGTAATGGTGTGCAGCCAGCTCAGCCGTTCGGCGCCGGCGACGGTGAGTACGAAACGATGCGAACGGTCCACGATGGCCACGCGTTCGATCGCGGCGCGTTGTTCGCCGAGCGGGTCGCCGTAATGCCAGGGGACGGACTCGTCCGGGGAGCCGGTCGGGGCCGCGACGGCTCCCGGTACTGCGAGGACAGGGCTGGGTGCGGCGAGCACGGACACGGCTTCCACTCTAGGAGCAGATCACCCTCTCGTGCATCAGCGGGGGTTGACCAGGCGATTCGCCGCAGGTCAGGTTTCGGGGCGTACCGGGACCAGCGGCAACCAGTGGCCGATCTCGGCGGCCCGGCTACCGGAGGCGTCCACCGCGCCCGTGGCGACGGCCGCCGCGAACTCCCGCAGGCCGGTCGCCAACAGCAGCCATGTCCGCGGGTCGGTCTCCACCACGTTGGGGGGAGTGCCACGGGTGTGCCGGGGGCCTTCGACGCACTGCACGGCGACGAAGGGCGGGACCCGCACCTCCACCGAATGTCCGGGAGCGGCCGCGGCCAGGGCCTGCGCGGTCCCGCGCACCGCTGCCGCCAGATCGGCCCGGGACGGGGCCGGATGGTTCTCGTCGAGCAGCCATTCCCGGACCGCGGTCACTGCGGCTCGCACCGCGCCGGGGTCGATTTCCGTCCGTCGCGCCATTGCCCGACCTTAGCCGGCGCGGCCGGCGTGATCGAAATGGTGGGCCCTGGGCGGATGCTGCGGTATGAGGGCCGGGAAATCGGCCGACATTATCCGGGCCGCCCGGATTTATGTCCGTCATAGTGAGCGGTGTTGGCCTACGCTCGTGCCATGGTGGATCGAGTTCTTGTAACACTCGACGGCGAGGTCCGCGATGCGGATCAGCCGTTGCTGTATGCCGACGATATCGGCGTCCTGCGGGGCGACGGAATTTTCGAAACGGCTCTGGTCCGCGGTGGCACGGTCTGCGCGCTCGATTTCCATCTGGCCCGGCTACGCCGTTCCGCCCAGGCGCTCGATCTACCCGAGCCCGACCTGGCCCGGTGGCGCAGCGCGATCGAGACCGCGGCCAAGGAATGGGGCAGCGAGCAGGAAGGGGTTATGCGCCTGGTGCTGACCCGCGGCCGGGAGAGCGCGCTCGGCAGCCCCAAGGCGGGGCTGCGCTCCGGCGAGCTGTCCGAGGCGGTTCCGGTCCCGACGACCTTCGTGATGGTCACGGAGCTGGCCGACCGGGTGGCGGCGGCGAGAACCGAGGGCGTCGCCGTGGTCACCTTGACCCGGGGTATCTCGATCGACCTCGCGCAGGCGGCGCCCTGGCAATTGCTCGGCGCGAAAACGCTCTCCTACGCGACCAATATGGCCGCGCTGCGGTTCGCCGCCCGGATGGGCGCCGACGACGTCATCTTCACCAGTACCGAGCACCGGGTACTGGAGGGTCCCCGTTCCACGGTGGTGATCGCCCGGGACAAACAGCTGATCACTCCGCCGGCGAAGAACGGTGTGCTGCCGGGAGTCACTCAGCGGGCGTTGTACGCCGAGGCCGAACGCCGTGGTTACGACTGCCGTTACGAACCGTTGTTCACCGCCGACCTGTTCGACTGTGACAGCATCTGGATGCTCAGCAGTGTGACGCTCGCCGCACGGGTCAATTCCCTTGACGGCGTACGGATGTCGGCGACGGAGTCGGTTTCGGAGATCATCGAGATGGTCGATCGCGGGATCGAACGGGCCGGGACCATCGCCGATTGGTGATCGCGGGCACCGCCGGGTGACCGGACCGTTTCCGGTGTGACCGGGACCCGTTGCCGAGTCGTTGGTGAATCGCCGCGCATGTCGTGTCCGCCGACACATTGATCGGGCCGCGGCGGCGCGTAGTCTGGGTCTACGACACGTCGTAGTAACAGGAGGCTCGGTGTGGACGCCCTGGATGTCTCGCGATGGCAATTCGGCATCACGACCGTCTACCACTTCTTGTTCGTCCCCCTGACGATCGGCCTCGCGCCGCTCGTCGCGGGAATGCAGACGGCCTGGGTCGTCACCGGCAAGGAGCACTGGTACCGGCTCACCAAATTCTTCGGGAAATTATTCCTGATCAATTTCGCGCTGGGCGTTGCCACCGGAATCGTGCAGGAATTCCAGTTCGGAATGAACTGGAGCGAATACTCCCGATTCGTCGGTGATGTTTTCGGCGCACCGCTGGCGCTGGAAGGCCTCGTGGCCTTCTTCCTGGAGTCCACTTTCATCGGACTCTGGATATTCGGCTGGTCGCGGCTACCCAAGCTCGTCCATCTCGGCACCATCTGGATGGTGGCAATCGGCGTCAACGCCTCCGCGTACTTCATCATCGCGGCCAATTCCTTCATGCAGCACCCGGTGGGTGCCCGGTACAACCCGGAGACCGGACGGGCCGAACTGTCCAGCATCACCGAACTGCTCACCAACAACACCGCGCTGGCTGCCTTCCCCCACGTGGTCGCGGGGTCGTTCCTGACCGCGGGCACCTTCGTCGCCGGAATCGCGGGCTGGTGGATGGTCCGCAAGGCGCGCAGCGGGGATACCGGAGAACTCGCCGAGGCGCGCACCGTATGGCGTCCGGCGGCCCGGGTGTCGTTGCTGGTGGTGGTCGTCGCCGGTCTCGCGCTGGTATACACCGGCGATGTCCAGGGCAAGCTGATGTTCGAGCAGCAGCCCATGAAGATGGCCTCGGCGGAATCGCTGTGCCACACCGAGACCGACCCGGACTTCTCGATCCTCACGGTCGGGACGCACAACAACTGCGACAGCGTCATCCATGTGCTCGAGGTGCCGTTCGTGCTGCCCTGGCTGGCGGAGGGCAAGTTCACCGGGGTGGAACTGGAGGGCGTCGTCGATCTGCAGCAGGCCTACAACGAGAAGTTCGGGCCCGGCGACTACCGGCCCAACCTCTTCGTCACCTACTGGTCGTTCCGCGCCATGATCGGCCTCGCCGCCGGGTCCGCGCTGCTGGTCCTCGCCGGATTGTGGATGACCAGGCGCGGCCGGATCCCGCATCAGCGCTGGTTCTCGTGGCTGAGCCTGCTCGCCATTCCGACCCCGTTCCTGGCCAACGCGGCCGGCTGGGTGTTCACCGAGATGGGCCGCCAGCCCTGGGTCGTGGTGCCCAACCCGACCGGTGACCAGGATCTGCGGTTGACGGTGCAGCAGGGTGTGTCCGATCACGCGGCCGCGACGGTTTGGATCTCGCTCATCACCTTCACGGTGGTCTACGGATTGCTCGCCGTCGTGTGGTTCTACCTCATGCGGCGCTATGTGCTCGAGGGACCGGAGCGGCCGGCGGGCGAACCCGCGGCCGGGTCCGCGGAGAAACCTGTCGCCGAACAGCTTTCGTTCGCCTACTAGGAGCCGGGTATGGGACTGCAGGAATTCTGGTTCGTACTGATCGGGGTGCTCTTCACCGGGTACTTCGTGCTCGAGGGTTTCGACTTCGGGGTCGGCATGCTCATGCCGATCCTCGGCCGGGGCTCTGCATCCGCGCGCGGTGCGCGCGGGCCCTCCGTGGTTACGCAGGCTGCCTCCTCCGGGCCTGATGCGCTCACCGCGGACACCCGTCGCCGGGTCGTACTGAACACCATCGGCCCGGTGTGGGACGGCAACGAGGTCTGGCTGATCACCGCCGGTGGTGCGCTGTTCGCCGCGTTCCCGGAGTGGTACGCGAGCATGTTCTCCGGTTTCTACTTCGCGTTGCTGCTGCTCCTGGTGGCCTTGATCCTGCGCATCTGCGCGATCGAATACCGGGGCAAGATCGACGATCCGCGCTGGCGGGCGCGCTGCGACCTCGGTATCGGGATCGGATCCTGGGTGCCCGCGCTGGCCTGGGGCTGGGTATTCGCCAATATCGTGCGCGGCGTGCCCCTGGATGCCGACAAACAGTTCACCGGTGCCTTCGGCGAACTGTTCGGCCCGTACGCGCTGCTGGGCGCGCTCACCACCGGACTGCTGTTCGCATTGCACGGGGCGGTGTTCCTGGCGCTCAAGACCGCCGGCGAGGTCCGCGACGACGCGCACCGCATCGCCCGGCTGCTGCTCGCGCCGACGGCCCTGGTCGTGGCCGGCTTCGGTCTGTGGACCCAGTTCGCCTACGGATCGGGCTGGACCTGGATCCCGCTGGGGCTGGCGGTATTCGGATTGCTCGCGGGCGCCGCGGCGCTGCTGGCCGGGCGCGACGGATGGTCCTTCACCGGGACTGCGCTCACCGTGCTGGCCGCCACCGCGCTGCTGTTCGGCGCGCTGTTCCCGGATGTGCTGCCCTCTACGATCGACCCGGCGTTCAGCCTGACCGTGGACAACGCCTCCTCGACCCCGTACACGCTGAAAGTAATGAGCTGGGCCGCGGTGATCGTGACCCCGGTGGTGCTGGGTTACCAGGCCTGGACCTACTGGGTGTTCCGGAAACGCATTAGTGTCGAACACATCCCACCCGGAATCGGACTTCCACCCCGCGTTGTCACCGAGGAGTGAGCCAATGGCCCGCCCGCCCGTGGACCCTCGCCTGTGGCGGTACGCGCGTTCGGCGCGACGCTATCTCGCACTGAGCGTCGCCCTTTCGCTGGTGACCACGGTCGGCATCGCCGGCGCGGCCGTGCTGCTGGGACGGGTGCTGGCCGGGGTCATCACCGACCCGGCCCGCCGCTCCCTCGGCTCGTGGACCGCGGAACTGGTGCTGCTCGCCCTGGCTCTCGGCGCGCGGGTGCTGGCGGCGTGGTGGCAGTCGCGGATCGCGCACCGGGCCGGCGCCCGGGTCGTCACCGAACTCGAACAGGCGGTCCTCGCCGCGGGCGCCGGACTGCCGCCCCGCGAACTCGAAACGCGGCGGACCGAACTCGCGGTCGTGGTGGGCAGCGGCCTCAACGGTTTGCGCGCCTACCTGACCGGCTATGTGCCCGCACTGCTGCTCGCGGTCCTCGTACCCCCGGTGATACTGACGGTGATCGCCGTCCACGACCTCACCTCAGCGGTCATCGTGGTGATCACCCTGCCGCTGATCCCGATATTCATGGTCCTCATCGGCCTGCTCACCGAAGGCCGGGCCCGGGAGACACTCGCGGCCACCACGCGCCTCTCGGATCAACTCCTGGACCTGTTCGCCGGTATGCCCACCCTGCGCGCCCTCGGCCGGGAGACAGGCGGGGTGACCGATATCCCCGGCCGCACGATGAGCGGGCGCGTCCGGGAACTCGGCGAAACGCTGCACCGGCGCACCATGAGTGCCCTGCGGATCGCGTTCCTGTCCTCGATGGTGCTCGAACTACTGGCCACCCTGTCGGTCGCGCTGGTAGCGGTGGCGATCGGGATGCGCCTGGTGCACGGCGATATGAGCCTCTACGCCGGAATCGTCGCCCTGATCCTCGCCCCGGAGGTCTATCTGCCGTTGCGGACGGTGGGGGAACGTTTCCATGCCGCGCAGGACGGAATGGCCGCCGCGGACCGGGCTTTCGCCGTGCTGGACCCCGCCGCCGGAGACGCCGCGGACGCGATCTCGCCATCCGGCGCCCCCGCGCCCAATGCGGCGAGCGTCGGCGGTATGCGGCACGATCGGCAGGATGCCCCGGGCGCAGGTGTTGTCGAACTCGTCGATCTGACGGTCGATTCCCGAGACGGTGCCGCACCGGACGGTCTGCACGCCGTTTTCCGCCCCGGCGCCGTCACCGCGCTGACCGGGCCCAACGGTTCCGGGAAATCGACCGCGCTGCAGGCCGTGCTGGGATTGATCGAACCCACCCGCGGCGCGGTGTTCGCCGACGGTGTCGATATCCGGGAGATCCCGGCCGAGCAGTGGTGGGCACGGCTGGCCTGGCTTCCGCAGCGGCCGGTACTGGTGCCGGGCACGCTCCGGGAGAACCTCGAACTGCTCGGTGCCACCGTGGCGGGGCCGGCGCGCCGGGGCCCGGCCCGGGTGCTCAGCGAATTGGACGCCGCCTGTGCCGTAACCGGTTTCGATGCCGTGCTCGAGGCGCTGCCCGCCGGGTGGGATACCGTGGTCGGGTCCGGGGGGATCGGACTGTCCCTCGGCCAACGGCAGCGGCTCGCGCTGACCCGAGTGCTGGCCGCGGATCGCCCGATCCTGTTGCTGGACGAACCGACCGCCCATCTGGATCCCGACAGCGAAGTCGCGGTGGCGGCGGCCCTCACCACACTGGCGCGTACCGGCGCGACCGTGGTCGTGGTCGCCCACCGACCGGCCCTACTGTCCGCAGCCGACGAGATCGTCGCGGTACCGACGACCTGCCCCCGAATATCGCGATGAGCTCTCGAACCGAAACCCCTCGTCCCCTACGCCGCCGGTCCCGCGCTGCCCGCCGCTGGGCCCGCCTGCGGCTGCTGCTGCGTGATACCCGCCAGATGTGGGATCTGCTGGAGGTATCCCGCCGACGGCTGGCGTTCGCGACCGGGTGGGGCGTGCTGGCCCTGGGCAGTGGACTGGGTCTCGCCGCGCTGGCCGCCTGGCTGATCGCCCGGGCCTGGCAGATGCCGCCGGTGCTGGATCTCACCGTCGCGGTGGTCGCGGTGCGGGCACTGGGTATCTCGCGCGGGGTCTGCCGGTATCTGGAGCGGCTCGCCACCCACGATGTCGCCCTGCGCTCGATGACCGCCGCCCGCGCATCGGTGTACCGCGCCCTGGCCCGGGCACCACTGTGGCTGGCCCGCCGCGCCGATATTCCGGCGATCACGGCGGGCGGGTCCACCGTCCCCACCGCGCCGGGTGGACCCGGGGTGCCCGGCCGACTGCGGCGCGGGGACGTGCTGGTGCGGGTCGGCACCGATATCGACGATCTGGGCGCGGTCGTGGTCCGGACCTTCGTCCCGATCGCGGTAGCGCTGGTGCTGGCAGTGGCCGCAGTGGGGTTGCTGGCCTGCATTTCCCCCCCCGCCGCCGGGGTGCTGGCGGCCGCCCTGGCCTTCTCCGGAATCGTCGCGCCCTGGCTCTCCGCTCGCGCCGCGGCGGCCGCCGAACGGTCGGCACGCGCGGACCGCGCCGAATTCGCCGCATACGCCCTCACCGTGCTCGACCATGCCGCGGAACTTCGGGTCGCCGGGAAATTGGATTCGGCGCTGCACACCGCGGCGGCGGCGAACCAGCGGGCACTGGCCGCCGAGGACCGGGCCGCCGGTCGCAATGCGTGGGCGGCGGCCGCGATCCCGCTGGCCACCGGGGTGACGGTGCTCGCCGCCCTGCTGATCGGGATTATCGGCTACGGTCCCGGCGGGGGCACACCGGGCGCGATGACTCCGATGGCGCTGGCCGTTCTGGTACTGCTACCGCTGTCCGCCTTCGAGGCGACCGGCCCGCTGCCGGCTGCCGCCCAGACTCTCACCGTCGCACGTGCCGCCCTGCACCGGTTGCGGGCGGTATCGCCCGACCACCGCCCGGAGCCCCTCGAACGGGACGACGAGCCCACCGTGGACGCCGCCGGCGGCATACCGCGGGCCATCGATACCCGCAAACGGTTCGGCACCGGCGGCTATCCGCATCCGTTCCCCTACGCCGACAGCCGCGCCGATGGTGTCGTCATCGGCTGGGTGGGCGATGGGCAGTGGCAGATCCCGGTACGTCCGCAGGCATCCCGGGTCGTGATGGTCGGCCCCAGCGGCGCCGGGAAAACCACCCTGCTGATGGCCTGGGCCGGTCTTTTCGATGATCCGGACGACCAGGTGCGGTTCTTCGCCGAGGACGCCCATCTGTTCGGCACCAGCGTGCTGGAGAACCTGCGGGTGGCCCGCGGTGATCTCGATGCCGAGACCGCCGAGCGGGCGCTTCGGACGGTCGGCCTGGGGGACTGGCTGGACGGACTGCCCGACGGCGTGCACACCGATCTTCCCGGCGGCGCCGCCGCGGTCTCCGGCGGTCAGCGTCGCCGGATCCTGCTCGCCCGCGCCCTGGTGTCACCCGCCCGCGCGCTCCTGCTGGACGAACCCACCGAACACCTCGACGCGGTGGCCGGCGCCCGGCTGATGCGAGATCTGCTCGATATCGACAGCGGTTTGGTCGCGGCCGACCGCGATGTGGTGGTGGTCACACATCAGTTACCGGCCGGGCATCGCGCCGGCCTGGTGATCACCGTCGATGAATCGGGCCAGGTCCGGGCGGCTTTCGCGGACGGGAAAGCGACCAGTTACGCCCTCGATGAAATTCCGTTGCCGACTGCCATCGGTGGTGGCTAAGTTCGGAGTTACACAAGGAAGGAGGTGATCCCAAGAATGGAAATTCTCAGGACGCGTGAGGTGGCTGCCAGCTGAGGCTGTAGCCGGCTGTCCTTTCGGATTCCGATCGCTATAGAGCTGAGCGAATCCACGGCAGCCACCCGGCCCCCGAGTCCCCGATCCGTCCGATCGGGATCGGCCGCGAGACCCATCGGTATTCACACCACGGGCCCGCGCCGATACGGCTCGGGGGTCGTTCTGTATCCGGGCCCCCGCGGCGTCAGCCGATATAGCGCTGCAGTCGTGCGGACAGGCGCGGCTGCAGCGGCCCGTCGGCCACCACACGCTCCTCCACATAAGCGAGATCGCCGCCCTCGACTATCCCGTACAACCGTTTGGCGCCGCCCACCACCGCGCCGCTCTGGCTGCGGATCACCACATCGGTGGCCAGTTCCCAGGATGCCTGGGTGAGTGCGGTGCCGTAGAAGAGTTCGACAATGCCGGTGCTGTGGGTGAGCAGCAGTTCCAGCACCTCGTCGCTGCCGTCGACCCCGACCCGCCAGAATCCGGTCTCACGCAGGTCCGGCCCGCCATAGCTGCCGTCGGATTCGACGAACCAGGACCGCGAATCCCAGCTCAGATAGTCGCCGCCGTCGTGGGAGACCACGATCTGCTGCCCGAAGCGATAGTCCCCGCGCTCGGGATTGTTGCCCTCGCCCTCACCCCGCCAGACGCCGACCATCGGCAGCAGCGCCAGCATGGCCGGATTCAGGTCCGGGCCGAGGCGCAGATTCGCCGTATCGTCGGGGAGCGGGAGGTCCGGGAGCACCGGGATATTGCGGCCGCCGGTCGCCTTGGCGCGTTCGGCCGCGTCGGCCACCGCCCGATCGCCGCTCAGCGACGACGGGGCATCGGCCGAACGGCCGTTACCGTTCTGGCCGTGCGTATCGGCCGGAGGCCTTCCGTTGCTGTTGTCGCTCGCTCGCTCGGCCGGATCGGAACCTTCGCTCGCGAGACCGCTCATGATTCGGTGAACAGCCGGTAGAAGACGTACAGGCCGAACCATCCGATGAGGATCGAAACGGCGATCAGCAGAATCTCGAAGAAGAGGACCACACACCGATTCTATTGCCCCGCCTCCGGCAAGCCGGGTCGGGGCCCTCGTGACCCCGGCCACGAATGCCCATCATTCGCGGTAGACGGAATGATCGCGCGGCTGCCCGACGTGATCGGTACGCACCGCACGGGAGATGCTCGCGGGTCGCTCCATGGCCGGATGGGCTGCACGCGCCGGGGAGCCGGGCGGGCCCGGCCTGGGATCCGACCCCCGCATCGCGGGGAGTGATGTGTTCGGCGACGTAGCCGGGTGGAAATGGAACGGCCCGGGATACGTCCCGTCAGAGGGCGTATCCCGGGCCGTGCGGTCCCGTCCTACTTCGAGACGGCGACGTCCAGGTTGTGGATGCCCGGGCCGTCGGGGGTGAGCTCGGCCGTGCCGTTGCCCGCCGAGGAGAGGGCGCGCAGCGTCCAGGTGCCCGGCGCCGCGAAGAAACGGAAGTCACCGGTGCCCGAGGCGACGACCTCGGCGGTGAAATCCCCGTTGCCGTCCAGCAGTCGCACGAAGGCGCCCGCCACCGGCTCACCGTCCGTGGCGAGAACCCGGCCGGTGATGACCGTTTCCTTCTCCACATCGACCCCGGCCGGGATGGCCTGGCCCTGGGTAGGTGCTGCACACATGCTGGTTATTCTCCCAACTCGATAGGGGCGCCGATGAGCGAGCCGTATTCGGTCCAGCTGCCATCGTAGTTCTTGACGTTCTGGTGTCCGAGCAGCTCCTGCAGCACAAACCAGGTGTGCGAGGAGCGCTCGCCGATACGGCAGTAGGCGATGGTTTCCTTGTTACCGTCCAGGCCGGCCGAATTGTAGAGCTCGGCGAGTTCGGCGTCGGAACGGAAGGTGCCGTCCTCGTTGGCGGCCTTGCTCCACGGTACGTTGATCGCGCCGGGGATATGGCCGGGGCGCTGGCTCTGTTCCTGCGGCAGGTGCGCGGGGGCCAGGATCTTGCCCGAGAACTCGTCGGGGGAGCGCACATCGACCAGGTTCTTGGTGCCGATAGCCGCGATGACCTCGTCGCGGAAGGCGCGGATGGAGTTGTCCGGCTGCGCGGCCTTGTACTGGGTGGCCGGGCGGCTCACCGGGTCGCTGGACAGCGGACGCCCGTCGAGCTCCCACTTCTTACGGCCGCCGTCGATCAGCTTGACATTATTGTGGCCGTACAGCTTGAAGTACCAGTAGGCGTAGGCGGCGAACCAGTTGTTGTTGCCGCCGTACAGGACCACCTCGTCGTCGTTGGCGATACCGCGCTCCGAGAGCAGTGCGGAGAACTGCTCCTGGTTCACGAAATCACGACGGACCGGATCTTGCAGGTCCTTCTTCCAGTCGAGCCGTACGGCGCCCTCGATGTGTCCGCCTTCGTAGGCGGTGGTGTCCTCGTCGACCTCGACGAAGACCACGCCGGGGGTCTCGAGGTTCTCTTCGGCCCAGTCGACGGAGACCAGGACATCGGAGCGAGCCATGTTTTCCCTTTCAGTGGTGACAGCGGATCGGTGTTCAGTTCGATGCGGGGAGTTCGGACGTGGTGTTCGGACGCAGCCGCGCGACCAGCGGGTACAGCTTGCAGCCGAGGCAGATACCGAACGCGGCATTGAGGAACGCCGCGAACAGGGCGAACCCGGCGAAGAGCGCGCCCACGGCAGTGCTGCCGAGGAGGAAGCCCAGCAGGCTCACCGCGGCGAACACGAACCCGAGCAACTGCGCGAATCGTAACGGGGCGGTCGGTTCGGTCTCGGTGGCCGGGCCCAGGCGCGGCGCGACGAAACGCGCGTAGATCGCGCCGTACGGGTGCCGGCGCGGCCCCAGCCCGGCGCCGAGCGCGAACACCAGCGTCTGGCCGGCGACCAGCACGGTGGCGGCGATCGGGGCGAACGCGGCGAGTACCAGGATCAAGACCAGAACGCCGGTGGTCACCCAGGCCACGAAGCGCGGACCGCGGATATCGACCCGATTCGCGAGGGTAGTGATAGTGGACATGAACAAAGCTCCTGCGCTCGAACTTCTCGGCGGAATTCGGCCGGTTCGCCGGGGGATGAAATCGCTCGCGCGGACGAACCGTGGTCGGCGTCAGGAAAGTAGACCCGACCGCTCAGCGGCACAGGCAGCAACAACCACCGAGGCGGCACAGGTCGACTGTGCGGCGACGGGTGAGCATCAGCTCGCGGTGGTTTTGCACAGAAGAAGTCTACCCAATTACTCCGCTGTGCCAATGCGGAGGGTGTCCCCTCCAGGACAGGGGCCTCACCGGACGGTATCGGCCGTTCTGGGAGCGGCGGCCACCGAGCACCTGCAGTACCGCGGACCTACTGGGCCGTTCGGGGCAGCGCGTCCGGAAACTTCCTCCGTCTGCCCCGACCGGTCCGCATTCGTGGTCGGGGCCGGCCCCCGGTTCCGGAGCGTATGCAGCCGCCAGTCCAGAGAATGCCGACCATTGAGCGCTTGCAGTGATGTGAGCCCACCCACGCTCGTCGAGGTGCTCGACGGCATGCACCTTCTGTCTATTCCGGATGGTCTACCACAATGGTCGGGGCCCGCCCCCGATTCTGGACCGACGGAGCGAAGGAGCGCAGCGACTGAGCGGAGGAGGGAAGAATCGGGGTCACAGGGCCCCGATCCGCGCGCCGAAGGCGCGCAAATAGGCACAGCTCAGCCGGCGGCCGAACCGGCGGTCAATGGGCTGAGCGCGCTGCGCAGGTCGCTGGTCTTGGGGACGCCGGAGATCCGGAACCGTTCCCGGCCCTCGGCGTCGAAAACGAAGGTGGTCGGAAGCGACAGCACATTGAGGGCCCTGGCCAGCGCCGGATCGGCGTCGATATCGATCTCGATATCGCGTGGCGGTCGCGGGGAGTCGGCCAGATCGCCGGTGGCATCGGCCACGACCCGGCGGACCGCCGCGCAGGGGCCGCACCAGTCGGCGGAGAAATGCAGTACCGCGGGCCCCGATCCGGTCAGACCGGCGGCGACGAGCAGATCGTCGCGCGCGGCGGTATCGCGGTCCAGGGTGACCGGGGCGGAGCGCACCGCGCCCTCGCGTCGGCGTAGGTACAGGCCGACGGCCAGCCCGGCCAGCAGCATTACCGCCAGAATGGTGATCTCGATCATGGGCGCCGCAATCTGTTCAAATCGATCGTCACATCTCTACCCCGGCCCTCGACCACGATATGGCCGCCCAGGGCGGTCACCTCGGTGGGCCGGATACCGAACGGCAGTTCCTTGGTATCGATCGTACGGGTGAACATCGCCAGCACCGCCGGGATGTCGGCGTCGTCGACGACCGGTTCGGAGGGGACCGGCGAGATCTCCTCCGAGTACAGGCCGGTGGCCACGATCCGTACCTGATCGCCGTCGAGCAGCAGATCGGCCGCGACGCTCACCCGTTCCCCGGCGAAACTCGCGCTCTGCTGCCCGCTCGGCGCCGACGGCAGCGTTCCGGTCAGTACCAGCGCGCCCGCTGTGGTCATTCCCGACCCGCCCGAACCGCCGGTGCCGTCCGATTTGTCCGCCGGACGGGAATGGACCTCCAGATCCGGGATGCCGAACAGCCGGCCCAGTTCGGTGGGTGCGACCCGCATCCGGACGTCGACCTGCTCCACCGGCACATTCCGCACCCGGCCGTCGACCAGATCGCCGAGCGGGAGGTTCATCCCCAGCAGCGTGGCCTCCAGGCCGATCTCGCCGGGAATATCGGGCCGGACGCTGTCGGCCTTGATCTCGATATTGTCGTAGCGGCCGTCGAGCGCCTGCCGCAGGAACGGGAAACCGTGGAAAGTGACCTCGGGATCGGCACTGAGGTCGGCACCGACCTTCAGCGAACGCGATACGCGGTATTCCGAATATGCGGCCGCACCGAAATCGACGACCACTGCCAGCCCCGCCAGGCACAGCAGTCCGATGATCAGCTTCCGCATGGCATGCACCCTAGTGGACGCGCCCGGGACGGGCTTCGCGCCCGTGGACGAGAGTGGCGGGTACGGGCCCCCGACCCGCGGCGCTGCAGGCGACGCGAATAAACACAGTTCGACGCGCTAATCTTGCAACGATTACAGATGGATGAGCAACGTGGCGACGGCGACGAAGCTGGCTTTCGCGTAGCTACGAGATGGGAGGAGTGCTTGTGGAGCTGCTCCTGCTGACCTCCGACGCCGACCCCGAATCGGTTCTGCCCTCGTTGTCGCTGCTCGCGCACAATGTGCGGCCCGCGCCCACCGAGGTGGCGTCGCTACTGGAGGCGGGTACCGCCGATATCGCGCTGGTGGACGCGCGCTCGGATCTGGCGGCCGCTCGCGGACTGTGCCGGCTGCTCGGCAGCACAGGTTCGTCGGTCCCCGTGGTCGCCGTGCTCACCGAGGGCGGGCTGGTCGCGGTGAATGCCGACTGGGGTCTCGACGATATTCTCCTGCCCAGTACCGGGCCCGCGGAACTGGATGCCCGGCTCCGGCTGCTCGTCGGCCGGACCGGCGGTTCGACCGGCCCGGAGAACTCCGGGAAGATCACCCTCGGCGAGCTGGTGATCGATGAGGGCACCTATACCGCGCGGCTGCGCGGGCGCCCGCTCGATCTGACCTACAAGGAATTCGAACTGCTGAAGTACCTCGCCCAGCACGCCGGCCGGGTCTTCACCCGGGCCCAGCTGCTGCAGGAGGTGTGGGGTTACGACTTCTTCGGCGGTACCCGGACCGTCGACGTGCACGTTCGGCGGTTGCGCGCGAAGCTGGGCAGTGAGTACGAGTCGTTGATCGGTACCGTGCGCAATGTCGGGTACAAGGCGGTGCGGCCCGCTCGTTCGAACAACAAGAACGACCCCGATGCCCGGTCGGCGGGCGGCGATAAGGACGGGACCGAAGAGGATTCGATGGCACCGGTCAACGGCACGGTCCAGTGAGTCCGGCCGATATGGGTGAGTACGCACTGCAGTGGTGCGAGCTTCCCTCCGCCGCCCGGACCGGTCGGCTGAGCGCGCTGTTCGACGCCGCGGCGACCGCCGACGGCGTCGAGCCGGTTTCCGAACAGGTCCGGCTGGGCCTGCGCCGGGAATCGCCGGCCCGCCACCTGCTGGCCGTGGCGGGCGACGAGGTGGCCGGATACGCGAGTCTGACTCCGGCGCACGGCGAGCACCCTGCCATGGCCGAGGCGGCGGTGGCCCCGGAATGGCGGGGGCGCGGAATCGGCGGGGATCTGGTGGCGGCCGTGCTGGCCGCCGGCGGGCCGGGAGCCCGGATCTGGGCGCACGGGAAACTGCCGGCCGCGGAGGCGGTGGCGCGGCGGCTGGGGCTGTCGGCGGCGCGGGAGCTCTGGCAGATGCGGCGCCCGCTGGCGATCCCCGAGCTACCGGCGGTCGAGGTGCCCGACGAGCTGGTGGTCCGTACCTATCGCGGCCCGGCCGACGACGCGGAGCTGCTGCGGGTCAACAATGCGGCGTTCGATTGGCACCCTGAGCAGGGCGGCTGGTCCGCCCGCGAGCTGGAGGAGCGCCGCGCCGAACCGTGGTTCGATCCGGCGGGGCTCTTCCTGGCCTTCGATGCGCAGCGGCCGCAACGGTTGCTCGGGTTCCACTGGACCAAGGTCCACCGTGACGAGGAGCCGCCGGCCGGTGAGGTGTACGTGGTCGGTATCGATCCGGCCGCCCAGGGGCGTGGACTGGGCCGGCTGCTCACCCTGATCGGCCTGCACCATTTGCGCGACGCGGGCTTGGGCGAGGTGCTGCTGTACACCGAGGCGGACAATGCGCCGGCGGTCCGCACCTATCGCGGACTGGACTTCGCCCCGGCGCATATCGATATCGCCTACTCGATACCGGGCTGAGACGGGGGAACCGGACGGTTACGGAGCGGTGTGCGACTGTTACCTCCAGGGGTGGGAATGTCGCATTCCGGTATGTGCGGAGTAACGGCGCGGCAAACATCACACATAACGGACGTGTTCGCGCCGCCCTGTTCACCTTCCGTTCACTTGCCCTGGTCCAGCTGTCCACCGACGCGCCCTAGTTTGATTCTGGGCGGCAGTGGGTCGCCCGGTGTGCAAGTTCCCCGCGAACGGCCGCACCACGACACGCGCCCGGGCCGGTGAGGGACCGGGCGAGTAGGACGTATCCGGAGGACTGGAGTGAAGTTCAAGCGCAGCAGCGCCCTCGTCGGTGTGATCGCGGCCGTGACCCTGCCGCTGGCCGCCTGCGGTAGTGACGACAATGCGTCCTCGACCGGAGTCGAGGCCAACTCCGACATCACCTGCGGCGGCAAGGAGGCCCTCAAGGCCAGCGGCTCCTCGGCGCAGAAGAACGCCGTCGAGCGTTTCACCGCCGCCTTCGAGACCAACTGTGACGGCCAGACCCTCAACTACACCTCGAGCGGTTCCGGCGCGGGCGTCAAGGAATTCCTCGGCGGCCAGACAGATTTCGCCGGTAGCGACTCCCCGCTCAGTGAGAAGAAGGGCGAGCCCGCCGCGGCCGCCGAGCGCTGCGCTTCCCCCGCGTGGAACCTGCCGACCGTGTTCGGCCCGATCGCCATCACCTACAACATCGACGGCGTCACCGATCTGGCGCTCGACGGCCCGACCGTGGCCAAGATCTTCAACGGCACTGTCAAGACCTGGGACGCCCCGGAGATCAAGGCGCTCAACGAGGGCAAGCAGCTGCCCGCCGAGCCGATCAAGGTCGTCTACCGGTCCGATGAGTCCGGCACCACCGACAACCTGCAGCTCTACTTGGACTCCGCGTCCGAGGGCGCGTGGGGCAAGGGCGCCGGCAAGGTCTTCAACGGCGGTGTCGGGGAGGGCACCCAGGGCAACGAGGGCACCTCGGCCGCGGTGAAGAACACCGAGAACTCGATCTCGTACAACGAGTGGTCGTTCGCCAAGTCGCAGAACCTGTCCGTGGCCCGGATCATCACCTCCGCGGGTCCCGAACCGGTCGAGCTGACCTCCGAGACCGCCGGTAAGGCGATCAACGGCGTGAAGATCAAGGGCGAGGGCAACGACCTGGTGCTCGACACCTCGTCGTTCTACAAGCCCACCGAGGCCGGTTCCTACCCGATTATCCTGCCGACCTATGAGATCGTGTGCTCCAAGTACACCGACGGGGCGACCGCGACCGCTGTCAAGGCTTTCCTGACCTCCGCCGTCACCAACGGCCAGGCCGGTCTGGCGGACAACGGTTACGTGCCGATCCCGGAGGAGTTCAAGACCAAGCTGACCACGGCGATCAACGCCATCTCCTGATAGCGCGAATATGACAGTCAACCCAGAGGTAGCCTCCGCGGGCTCGTCCAGCGCGACGGGCCTGCCGAAGGCAGGAGTCCCCGCATCGATGTCGAGCCATCCGAGCAAGCCACCACTAGGCGGTGAAAGTCGCGGTCACGGCAGGCGGGCCGAGTTGGTGTTCAAATCGCTGGCGACCACCGCCGCGGCGATCATCGTGGCCTCCATCGCGCTGATCGCATTGTTCCTACTGATTCGTGCGGTGCCTTCGCTCCGGGCTGACGAGGTGAACTTCTTCACCAGTGCGGAGTTCAATACCGGTGACGCGGACAATCTCCGCTTCGGCATCCGTGACCTGTTCATGGTGACGGTGTTGAGCTCCGCATTCGCGCTGGTTATCGCAGTGCCGATCGGTGTCGGGATCGCGCTGTTCCTGACCCGGTACGCACCCAAGCGGCTCGCCCGCCCGTTCTCCATGCTGACCGATCTGCTGGCCGCGGTGCCTTCGATCGTGTACGGCCTGTGGGGCCTGCTGGTACTGGCGGAGTATCTGAAACCGGTCCAGGAGTTCCTGAACAACAACCTCGGCTGGTTCTTCCTGTTCTCCGACGGCAACGTCTCGATCGGCGGCGGCGGGACCATCTTCACCGCAGGCGTGGTGTTGGCGGTGATGATCCTGCCGATCATCACCTCGGTCTCGCGCGAGGTCTTCGCGCTGACTCCGCGGGCGCATATCGAGGCGGCCCAGGCGCTCGGCGCCACCAAATGGGAGGTCGTGCGGATGACCGTCCTGCCCTACGGCCGCAGCGGTGTGATCGCCGGTTCCATGCTCGGCCTGGGGCGGGCGCTCGGTGAGACCATCGCGGTCCTGCTCATCCTGAAGATCTCGGCGACCCCGGGTACCTGGTCGCTGTTGGACGGCGGCTTCACCTTCGCGTCCAAGATCGCCTCGGCCGCCGCCGAATTCAGCGCACCACTGCCGACCGGCGCCTATATCGCGGCGGGCTTCGTGCTCTTCGCGCTGACCTTCGTCGTCAACGCGCTGGCCCGGCTCGCGGCGGGCGGAAAGGTGAACGGCTGATGACCACCACCACGACGATCGGCCTGGACAAGCCGATCAAGGCGCCGGCATTCCGGGACGTGAGTACCGCTCGCAAGATCAAGAACAACCTGGCGACCGGGATCTTCACGCTGTGCTTCCTCATCGCGCTCATCCCGCTGGGCTGGGTGCTGTGGATGGTGGTCAGCAACGGTATCGGTGTCGTCCTGTCGCTCGAATGGTGGCAGAACTCGCAGAAGGGCGTGCTACCGGATCAGACCGGTGGCGGTGTGTACCACGCCATCTACGGCACCATCGTGCAGTCGGCGGTGGCCGCGGTCATCGCCGTACCGCTCGGCATCATGGCAGCGGTCTATCTGATCGAATACGGCACCGGCCGGTTCGCCAAGGTGACCACCTTCATGGTCGATATCCTCGCCGGTGTCCCCTCCATCGTCGCGGCGCTGTTCATCTTCGCGCTGTGGATCGCGACCCTGGGCTTCCCGCAGAGCTCCTTCGCCGTGGCGCTGGCCCTGGTACTGCTGATGCTCCCGGTGGTCGTTCGCAATACCGAGGAGATGCTCAAACTCGTCCCGGACGAGCTGCGGGAAGCCTCCTACGCGCTCGGCATCCCGAAGTGGAAGACGATCGTGCGGATCGTCATCCCGACCGCCCTGCCCGGCATGATCTCCGGGATCCTGCTCGCACTGGCACGCGTGATGGGCGAAACGGCGCCCGTGCTGGTGCTGGTCGGCTACAGCAAGGCGATCAATATGAACATCTTCGACGGCAATATGGCCTCGCTGCCGCTGCTGATCTTCCAGGAATTGAAGAGCGCCGAAGACGCGGGCCGGCAGCGGGTGTGGGGTGCCGCGCTGACGCTGATCCTCATGATCGCGGTGCTCTACCTGGCGGCCGCGGCTGTCAACAAGCTCCTCACGCGGAACCGATAAGGGCGGAAACGGAAAACAGATGGCCAAGCGGATCGACATCAAAGACCTGAACATCTTCTACGGCAAATTCCACGCCGTCGCCGATGTCTCGCTCAACGTCTTGCCGCGCAGTGTGACCGCCTTCATCGGACCGTCGGGTTGTGGGAAATCCACGGTGTTGCGGTCGCTGAACCGGATGCATGAGGTGACCCCGAACGCCAGGGTCGAGGGCGCGGTGATGCTCGACGGCGAGGACATCTACGCCTCGCAGGTGGACCCGGTCGGCGTGCGCCGCACCATCGGCATGGTGTTCCAGCGGCCGAACCCGTTCCCCACCATGTCCATTCGCGACAATGTGGTGGCCGGCCTCAAACTGCAGGGTGTGCGCAACAAGGGCGAACTCGACGAGGTCGCCGAGCGTTCGCTGCGCGGCGCGAACCTGTGGACCGAGGTGAAGGATCGCCTGGACAAGCCCGGTGGCGGGCTCTCCGGCGGTCAGCAGCAGCGTCTGTGCATCGCGCGCGCCATCGCGGTGTCCCCGGATGTGCTGCTGATGGACGAGCCCTGCTCGGCTCTGGACCCGATTTCCACGCTGGCGATCGAGGACCTGATCACCGAGCTGAAGAAGGAATACACGATCGTTATCGTCACCCACAATATGCAGCAGGCGGCGCGGGTGAGCGATAAGACCGGGTTCTTCAATCTCGAGGCCCAGGGTAAACCGGGCCGGCTCGTCGAAATCGACGATACCGAGAAGATCTTCTCGAACCCGGGCGAAAAGGCCACCGAGGATTACATCTCCGGCCGCTTCGGTTGAGCTCCGAATACAGAGAAGGCCCGCACCATCCGGTGCGGGCCTTCTCGTTCGGGTCAGGACTCCGTGTCCTCGTCCGTCGGGAGCACACCGGTCACCAGGAAGATCACCCGGCGGCCGATCTCGACCGCGTGGTCGGCGAAACGCTCGTAGTAGCGGCCCAGCAGCGTCACATCGACCGCCGCGGCCACCCCGTACTTCCATTCGCGGTCCATCAGCAGGGTGAACAGGTGACGGTGCAGATCGTCCATCGCCTCGTCGTCCTGGTTCAGCTGGGCCGCGCGCTCGGGATCCCGGGTGTCGAGCACTTCCTGGGCGCCGTTACCCATACTGACCGCGATCCGGCCCATTTCGGCGAAGTAGCCGTTGACCGCTTCGGGCAGGGCGTGGTTCGGATGCCGCCGACGGGCCACCTTGGCCACATGCAGCGCCAGGGTACTCATCCGGTTGACATCGTTGACGATCTGGATCGCGCTGACCACCTGCCGGAGGTCGCCCGCGACCGGGGCCTGCAGGGCCAGCAGGGCGAACGATTTCTCCTCGGCGTCGGCGATCATCTCGGCGATCCGGTCGCCCTCGCCGATGACCTGTTCGGCCAGCGACAGATCGGCCTGGAGCAGAGCCTGCGTGGCGCGATCCATGGCCGAACCGGCGATACCGGCCATCTCGCCCAACAGGTGGGCGAGGTCGGCCATTTGCTCGTTGTAGATGACACGCATAAAACAGACAGTAGTTGGCGGTGCTGACCAAGTCACCAACAGGCGGTGAATCAGTGGTGCTCATACCTGGCGCCGTTACCGCGGTTCTGACGACGATGATTTCCTGCCTGATGTAGGGATGCCGGAGGACGACGGAGTCCGGGTAGGTTCGCAAAGAACTCCGGGTGGTCCCTGTGCGGGACCACCCGGAGTTCAGCTATGAGTCGACGGCGGTCGGTCGATCCGTGTCCGCGGGTCAGGCGGCGCAGGGGTCGTCGGCGGCGTTCACATGTTCGAGATCGCTGGGCAACTCCACCGGGGCAGCGCTCGCGGCGGGCACATCGGTGATCGGGCTGCCGACCGGCGTGGGTTCGTTCACCACCTGCTGGAAGTTCTCACCCAGGACCAGTTCGACGATACTGTCCAGCGTCTCGTCGAGTTCCATGGTGGCCCCAGGAACAGCGCTGGCAACCGTCGCCGCCTCGGCCTCGTGGCCGGGGGAGTAACGAACTTTGGTCTCGGTGGAATTGCCCTCGGTGTAATTACCGGCGTTGTAGATATTGAAACCGACATTTGCCAGTTGGCTGGCTGTCTGATTGGCGAGACCCGAGATGCCCGAACCGTTGGATACCAACAGCGACAGGATGCTCGGGTCCACCGCGGTCAGCGACGGTGGGACCGGCGCCTCCGAGGTCGGCGGCGGTGCGGGCGCGGTCTTCTCGCCCGGAAGCGGCTGGTCGTCGCGGATCGCGCGGAAGATCGCCTGGATATCCGCGGTTCTGGGGATCTCGTTGCCGTAGGAGGTCGTGCCCGCCGTGGGAACGGTCAGGAAAGTGACGGCACCGGACTCGAGGTCCTGTAGCGAACGTCCCAACATGAGCAGATCGTTCGGCTGTACATTGTCGACGAAGGTCGCATCCTTGAATGCTCCGATGATGCCGTTCAATTTGCCCGGATCCAGCAGGACTCTGCCGGAGAGGGTCCCGCGCAACAGTGAGGCGAGGAACTTCTGCTGCCGGTTGATCCGGTCGTAATCGCTGCGCTCTTCCCCGTATACGTGCCGTGCTCGGACATAGTTGAGGGCGGTTTTCCCATCGATGCGATGGCGGCCCGTTTCCGGGAGGATGGGGCCGAGCGTGTCGTCGATGAGAGGTTTGCTCACACACACCTCGACCCCGTTGACCTTGTCCACCATCTGCTCGAAACCGGCGAAGTCGATACCGATGAAGTGGTTGATCGTGCTGCCCGTCAATCGCTGGATGGTGGACAGCAGGCAGCGGGGACCGCCCAGCGCGTACACGGCATTGAGTTTGTCACCCATCGCCGAGTCGTACATCTCTTCGGTGTAGCTGTTGTTCTCGTTGTCGAAACCGTGGCATTCGGGCCGGGTGACATCGAGGTCGCGCGGGAAGGACACTACGACCACTCGCGACCGATCCTTCGGGATGTGCACCAGCATCGTTGTGTCGGCGCGAGCGCCCTCCGCGTCCTCCACACTGCCGGCGCCGATATCGCCGTTCGCGCCCGCCCTGGTGTCGGTACCGACGATCAGATAGTTCTCGTCGCCGAGCTGGGCTTGGGCGTCGATGACATCGTCCTCGTTCTCGGAGAGAGCGGATACCTGCGTGAAGCTGTTGCCCGCGGCACGAAGGTAGCTCCAGCCACCCCCGGTGATCAGGAGCGCGAGAACAGAGAAGAAGGCGACCGCGGCCCGGCCCGCGATCCGTAGTCGCCTGCTGCGCCGGCTTTCGGGGGCGCGCCGCCTCCTCGGTTTGCCGACCGTATCCGGTGCCGCCGGTCCGGAGGTGGGCCAACCGGCAGTGTCGGTCCGGCCGCCGATCCGAGGGTCGCTCTCGTCGAGCGGGTCGAGAATGTCGGTGACCGTTTCGGGTGGCTCGGCGGCCGCCTTCGCGCTTTTGCCGCGACGTGGTGTGCCGGAAGGTTGCCGAGGGTGTTTGGGAGGCGGTTCGCTACCCGGTCGCGAACCACCTCGAACGGGGTCGGATTGCCGCGGAACCGCCGTGGTCGGATCGGCGGACTCGACCGGTGCCGCGGCGGGTCGCTGTCCGGTCGGCGGGCGCTTCGACGGGTCTGGTGCGGGCTTGGCGGGCGGCGGTACCGCCGCCCGGTTGCCGGTCGCCGGACGGGAGGCATTCGGGCCCGGGGGCTTCTCCGCGGGCGCCCGGCCGGGGGGCCGAACCGGCCCGGGCTGATCCTGACCGGGCCGCTGCGGTGGTGCGGGCGGCTGGTTCCGGGCAGCGGGGGGTGGCGGAGGACCAGGCCGTCGTGGTCCGGCAGCAGAGGGCTGGGCCGCGGGGGACGAGCCGGTGGGCGGGCGGCCCGGGGTGGCAACGCCGCCTCGTACCGGTGGTGCGGGCGGGCGGTTCGGGCGGCCGACGGGCGGACCTTCGGGACCGGGTTGGTCGGTGCGGGGCCGTTCTTCGGCATTCGGTCGTGGCCCGTGACCCGCTGGACGCGCGGGGCGGTCCGCGGGCGCGCCGTGGCGCGGCGCATCGCCCTCACGTCGCCGGACCGTACGCTCACTGTCCACCCGGTCGACCAGATCCTGGACCGTCAGCGGCCCGGGGTTGGCGGGCGGCTCCGGCTGCCGTGGCCGACGGGACCCCCTCGCGCCGTCCATTTCGGGGGACTCTCCCGCGGGATACCGCTCCCACGGGGCGCGACCTCCGGGCCCTGATGATCGCCCGTGCCGATCGTCACCCACCAATGAACCTCGCTTTTCCGCAACTCGCTGCCGCCGCAACCATCCTCGAAAGGCTGCGCGGGATTCCGCAATGATAACGATCTCGCCACTGAGAGCCACTCGGACATTACGAGAGGGTCGGAAAAGCGGTTAATGCTGGGAAGTTGCCCGCAGTTATGTTTGCACGCGCATGCGATATTCTTCCGGCGTGTCGAATCGGCGTGTCGAATCGGTCGGCGGCCGGCTGTCGGTATTCAGCCGCCGCTGTGCATGACATCGGCGGCGGTCGGGACGGTCCCGTCCTCGGGGTCGTCCAGCCAGCCGTGCGGAAGCGCGACCTTACCCGGTGAACCCTGCCGCCCCCGGGGGCCTTCGGCGTCCTGAGGGAACGCAACGGTCGGATCCAACTGGTCGACGAGCGCACCGAGTTCGGCCAGCGAGGACACCGTCGCGAAACTGCGCCGCAGCTCGGCGCCCAGCGGGAAGCCCATGAAATACCAGGCCATATGTTTGCGCAGATCACGCATGCCTTTGTCTTCACCGTGGTGTTCGGCGAGTAGACCGGCATGGCGGGTCAGGATCGCGCCGACCTCCCCGAGGGTCGGCGGCACCGGCGCGGGTTCGCCTCGGAGGGCGGCACCGAGCTCGCCGAACAGCCAGGGCCGGCCCAGGCAGCCACGCCCCACCACGACCCCGTCGCAGCCGGTCTGTGCCATCATCGCCACCGCGTCGGCCGCACCGAAGATATCGCCGTTACCGAGTACCGGGATGGTGGTGACCGCCTCTTTCAGGCGCGCGATGGCCGACCAGTCGGCGGTTCCGGAGTAGCGCTGCGCCGCGGTGCGCGCGTGCAGGGCGACCGCCGCGGCGCCTTCGCTCTCGGCGATGCGACCGGTATCGAGGTAGGTCTGATGCTCGTCGTCGATTCCGATACGGAATTTCATGGTCACCGGCACTCCGGCCGGTTCGGCAGCCCGGACCATCTCCCGGACGATCCGGGCGAACAGATTGCGCTTGTAGGGCAGGGCGGCACCGCCGCCGAGCCGGGTCACCTTGGGGACCGGGCAGCCGAGGTTCATATCGATGTGATCGGCCCAGCCCTCGCCGACGATAATCCGGACGGCTTCCCCGAGGGTGGCCGGGTCCACACCATAGAGCTGCATCGACCGCGGCGATTCGCCCTCGTCGAACGACATCATGTGCAGCGTTTTCTCATTGCGTTCCACCACCGCGCGGGCGGTGATCATCTCGCAGACGTAGATCGCGGTCGGGCTACCGAACTCCCGGCAGAGCTTGCGGAAGGCCAGGTTGGTGATGCCGGCCATCGGCGCGAGGACGACCGGCGGGTCGACCGGGTAGGGGCCGATTCGCAGACGTGTCTCCTGCTCCAGCTGTGTTCGCACAATGTTCTATTTTCCCTCGAGCGTCCGGACCCGGTCACTGTCGGGTGCCTCACCGCGTGACCACGCACCGCCGGAGCCCCTTTCGGCGGTGGCGGTGAGCGGCGCGGCGCCCCCCGCGGGGTAGCTGCCGGTCCGGCCCGGCCGGGCGTTAGCCTCGTGAACGCCGGACCCGCCGGCCGCCCGATTTCCGCTGGATATACCGCCGGGGCCGCTGCCCCGATCGGGAGCAATCGAAAGAGGACGACATCCATGGCCGAGAACACCGACGACGCCGGCCGTGAGCCGGAGGAGAGCGCCGGTAGCCCGGGCGCAGCCGCCGCCACCTCCGCGAAACCGGCGCCGGCCGAATCCCGCCCGGGCGCGGTGTCCATCCAGGTTTCCAGCCTGATCCGCGGCGCGGTCGTCGCGGTGCTCGCTGTGGCGGCGACCATCTTCGCCGTGTTGTATTTCACCGCGCGAGGCGAAGTGGCCGATCGCGACGAGCGTGCCGCGGCCGACAGTCGTGCCGAGCAACTGGCCACCGAGTACGCGGTGGGAGCGGCCACCGTGAACTTCAAGGATCTCGATGTCTGGATCGCCGCACTGAAGAAGAACACCAGCCCCCGGCTGGCGGGCAAGTTCGACGACACCGCGCCCAAACTGGAACAGATCCTGGTGCCGCTGCAGTGGACCTCGACCGCCACCCCCATCACCGCGAAGGTCATGTCCGAACAGGACGGGGTCTACAAGGTGAATGTCTTCGTGAACGTGACCTCGACCAATGCCCAGAATCCGGACGGCACGCAGTCCACGGTCACCTATACGGTCACGATCGACGAGGACTCCGGTTGGCAGATCACGGACGTGGGCGGTGTGGACGGCGCCCTACCGGTGAAGTGAGGTGTTCTGGAGCGACAGAGTGAAGGAGCGCAGCGACTGGGCGGCGGAGTGAAGAATCGGTGTCACAGGGCCCCGACCCGCCCCACCGAAGGCGGGCATATAGACACCGAGACCGCCGGTGCCACCGGCGGTCTCGGTCGTTGTGTTCCCGGTTGCGGACGGCTCAGCCGTTCACCGTGGCGAAGGCCTTCTCCCGTTTGGCGGCCTCGCGGGCGAGCATCCGGTCGCGCTGTTCCTCGAACTTCACGACATCCTTGGACAGCTTGTCCAGGAAATCGGCGAGCTGCTCCCGCTTCTGCTCGCCGCGCGCGGTGAAGTCGGTACGGCCGAAGATGTTCCATTTCTTCAGCACCGGCTGCACGACCTCTTCGAGGTGCTGGCGCAGATCGTAGATGCCATGCTTGGCCATCAGCACACCGTTGCGCCGGAAATTCGGCATACCGGCGCCGGGCATCTGGAAATTCTCCAGAATCAGGGTGATGGCGTCCAGCGCCTGATCCGGGCACAGGTCCAGGGCGGCTCCGCACATGTTGCGGTAGAAGATCATGTGCAGGTTCTCGTCGGCCGCGATGCGCTGCAGCATGCGGTCGGCAATGGCGTCGTCGCACACCTTGCCGGTATTACGGTGCGAGACGCGGGTGGCCAGTTCCTGGAAGGTCACATAGGCCACCGAATGCAGAAAGCCGGCATCGGCCTCGGCAGGGGAGGCGAAACCGTTGGTCATATGAACCATGCGGGCCTGCTCCAGGGCGACCGGGTCGACGCCGCGGGTCACCACCAGGTAGTCGCGCATGACGATCCCGTGCCGGTTCTCCTCGGCGGTCCAGCGGCCGACCCAGGTGCCCCACGCGCCGTCCTGGGAAAAGTTCTCGGCGATTTCCCGGTGGTAGGAAGGCAGGTTGTCCTCGGTGAGCAGGTTGGTGATCATGGCCGCCTTGGCGACCTCGCCGAGCTTGGATTGCTCGGGGTCCCAGTCCTGTCCGCCGAGTGCGGCGAAGTTGCGACCCTCGTCCCAGGGGACGTAGTCGTGCGGATGCCACTCTTTTGCCAAGGAGAGGTGCCGGTTGACGTTCTGCTCGGCAACCGGCTCCAACTCTGTGAGCAGCTCGAGTTGAGTCAGATCCCTTGCCATGTAATCAAGCCCTTCATATGTGCGTTGGTGGGGGTCACCTGATGTAGACCGTTGCCGATGCGGCCATACCTTACGGCACCGTAGGTGTGATGCGAAACGCATCCGACCGCAAAAGAGTGCACGTTGGCGCAGGTGCCCCTGCCCGGGGTCACACCCGAGTGTATGGCCGGATCCGCAGTCATGGGCGTATCGCCGGGTGTCCCGATTGCGTTAGCGGCCGTGGGAAATAGCACAGCGGCCGGCGCGGGACCGGTGTCCGGCCGGTGGTTACGAGGCTGATCAGGCTGTTCGTCGTCATTGTGGAACCGCCCGAGCGGTGGGCTGAGGGAAGGCGGCGTGGGTCGGCTCCGGTCACAGTTCGGCCGGGTCGAGGCTGGTCCAACTCACAGGTGGGAGCTGCCGGGGTGGGAAGAAGGGCCGGGCGCCCGACCGGTGGGCCGGGCGCGCCCGGGGGTGCCCCCACCAGGGCTCGAACCTGGGACCTGCGGATTAAAAGTCCGTAGCTCTACCAACTGAGCTATAGGGGCGCGGCCGCAAGTGTACTGGTCGAGTCCGCGTTTCTCGTAATCGGGTGGCTATGCTGGTGCTTTCCGTCACTCAGGTCGCGGTGGCCCGGTCCGGCGTGGCTCGGGCGGAGGACGCCCCGGCGGGGTCGTAGGGGAGGTCGGGCCCGTTCGGTCGGCGGCCCGGTGAGCGGGAAACCATACCCATGAGTTCGGTATCACGGTACCTGCGGCATTGTTGATACAACGGGTAGCACGATACGATCCAAATATGTTGGATACCAATGCCTTTGGATGGGTAAAGGCAGATTTCTCGCAGATGTGGGGTCCGGGAACCGGCTTTCCGGAGTGTTGCGCTCCGAACGGGGCGTATGAGCGGGGCGGTATCAATCCAGGGGCCGGAGTGGCCTGCTGAGTACCGGTCCCGAACCTGCCCGAGCGGTCGAACATCCTGCGTTACCGGAGGATTCGCTCGGCCATTCGTTCGGTCTCGTCGGTGTCCGGTTCGTGAAATCCGGACGGCGAAATGGTAGCCCGCTGTATCGGTTTACCGCATGCCGGTACGAGATTCCGAGTACCGTGACGAATCAGCGAATTCGGGGTGTCACTCGGGACGGCGCTGCGGGAGGCGTATGGGGGACCAGGAACGGCGCAACGGAATGCCCGGATGCGCACCCCCTGCGGCGCACCCGGGCCATCGAATTATACCAGCCGGTGTGTTTCCTCTGCGGGCTGGGTTTCGTACCAAAGGTTCGGTACAGGTCAATAAACCGACCGCAGGTCTACATACAACAGGATAAGTTCGCGGCCCGGGCCCGCTCCTCGAAGGCGGATGGACGGTCGCGAGCATTCCGCGGGTGTAAATCCCGCGGATTGCACAAGGCTTCGGAGGCGTTTCGAGCATGGCACGGCAGCAAGAGCGGGCCCGTCGGACACGGGCAGCAATTATCCGGTCCGCCGCCGTTGAGTTCGGGAAGAGCGGCTATGCCGCGGCTTCACTCAACCGCATTTTGGAGGGATCGCGGGCGACCAAGGGCGCCATGTACTTCCATTTCGATTCGAAGGAAGATCTGGCGCGGGCCGTCCTCGATTCGGCGATCGAGCGATACCGCAGCACCATCGATCGCTGGCTCGTGCGCACGGACCTGGGCCCGCTCGACATTCTGCACGGCGTCTTCGACGAGATCGCGCTGCGACTCGAGCACGACATAATCGTGCAGGCCGAATTCCGGCTCGTCATCGATCCCGGCTTCCATCGGCAGGGCCACGGCGGCTGTCCGATGCTCTCCGCGGCCATCCGTGATCTGACGGTCGCGGCGATCGAACAGGGGCAGCTGCGCCCGGACACCGATCCCGACCGCTTCACCCGGACCCTCGCCGGCGCGCTGATCGGTCAGCGCTATATGACCGACGCCCACGGCGGTGAGCCGGATCTGCGCACTCGGTTCCGGGAGTCACTGGAGGTCTTGGTCCAGGCCGCTTGTACCCCGGCGTGGGTGGCGGAGTTCGACCGGTCGGGGTGGCAGGCGAGCGCGCGTCTGGAAGAGCTGGGTTCGTCCGCTTGACCAGCAGATTTGGGAATTGTGTGCACCCTGTCATAAGCTATGCGAGCTCCCAACGGACAGCCGTTGAAAGCCGGTCCGGAGAGATCCGGGACGAGCCCCCTTCGTCTAGCGGCCTAGGACGCCGCCCTTTCAAGGCGGTAGCGCGGGTTCGAATCCCGTAGGGGGTACCACCTATGCGAATAGGTGGCACACAGCAAGGCCCTGTGGCGCAGTTGGTTAGCGCGCCGCCCTGTCACGGCGGAGGTCGCGGGTTCGAGTCCCGTCAGGGTCGCCAATGGATGCCGGAGCAATCCGGCTTCCATCGGATGGCATTCGTTCCGGGTGCCTGCGGCCAGGTAGCTCAGTTGGTACGAGCGTTCGCCTGAAAAGCGAAAGGTCGCCGGTTCGATCCCGGCCCTGGCCACAATCAACCCCCTGATCACCACGATCGGGGGGTTTTTGCTGTTTCGGATCCCGGCCGGGTGGAATGCTGTGACCATGGCCGAACGGTGGTATTACTGCTTGAAGCATCAGCGCGCCGAGCGTGGGCGTCAGTGCTGGTTCCGGGACCGCATGGGGCCGTATCCGGACCAGGCCACGGCCGAACGCGCGCTAGAGATCGTGCAGCAGCGCAATGCCACCCAGGACGCGGCGGACCGGGCGTATCGCGAGGGCGACTGATTCGCCCCGAGAACTACCGATGGTCCCGCTCGGCGCCCCTATCACCGATGCGCTTCATTCCCGGGTGGGCGGTTGGGCTACCGTTCACGGGTAATACGTAGCGACGCTCGCGGCCTGCTGTACCCGGCCGCCGGGCGAGACCAGGTGAGCAGGGAGGGCGACCCTTGAGGGTTACCGTTGTTGTGCCGACCTACAACGAGCGGGACAATCTGCCGGTAGCGGTGGAGCGGTTGACTGCGCTACCCGTGCCCGACCTGCACGTACTGGTAGTCGACGACAACTCCCCGGACGGCACCGGTGAGGTGGCGGACAAGCTGGCCGTGGAGCTGCCCGATGTCGTGTCGGTACTGCACCGCACGGAGAAGGACGGGCTGGGCCGGGCCTACATAGCCGGTATCACCCGAGCCCTCGAGGAGGGCGCGGATGTGGTGATCCAGATGGACGCGGACCTGTCCCATCCCGCCGAGGTGATCCCTGCCATGCTCGCGGAGCTGGACCGGCCGGGTACCGGAGTCGTGCTCGGGTCCCGCTACGTGCCCGGCGGTTCCACCGCGGCGGAATGGAAGTGGTACCGCAAGGCGCTGTCGGCGTGGGCCAACTTCTATGTCAATGCCATCCTGCGGCTCGGGATCAAGGACGCCACCGCCGGTTTCAAGGCGTGGGAGGCCGATACGCTGCGCGCCATCGAGGTCGGCACGATCCGCAGCAACGGCTACTCCTTCCAGGTCGAGATGAACTACCGGGCCAAGAAGCAGGGCATCGGTATCGCCGAGGTACCCATCCGCTTCGAGGAGCGGACCCTCGGGGATTCCAAGATGAGCCTGAAGGTGCAGCTGGAATCGGCGCTGATGCCGTGGAAGCTGCTTCTCGGCCGCGCCCTCTGACCGTTCAGCGCGGCCAGTCGCGGAGTGTGTCGAGGTAGCGCTGCCGTACCTCGGCGACCTTCTCGTCCAGTTCGGCCGGGTCCTGTGTGTCCACCGC
This sequence comes from Nocardia grenadensis, assembly GCF_050942415.1. Lineage (NCBI taxonomy): Bacteria > Bacillati > Actinomycetota > Actinomycetes > Mycobacteriales > Nocardiaceae > Nocardia > Nocardia grenadensis. Next base: position 554,296 of record NZ_CP192054.1, read on the forward strand.
GATCGGCGGCAGGATCGCCACCTCGACCACACCGGGCCGCGCGATCATCGAATCCCGCCGGCCGACCTCGGCGGCATTGCGGATCACCACCGGGATCACCGGCACCCCCGCCTGCCGGGCCATGTGGAAGGCGCCCTTCTTGAATCCGCCGGGCTGCGCGGTGTACGAGCGGGTGCCCTCCGGGGCGATCGCGACGGACAGCCCGCCGCGCAGCGTATCCACCACCGGTGCCAGCGAGGCCTTGGCGAGGTCGGTGTTCGACCGGTCGATGAAGGTGACGCCGACGAACCGCATGAGTGGGCCGAAGATCGGATGCCGGATGAGTTCTTTCTTACCGACGCCGGTGACGTGTCCGCCGAGCACGGCGGGCACGATGAGCACGTCGAACTGACTCTGGTGGTTGAACAGGAAGACCGCGGGCCGCGGTTGGCGGGCGTGCTCCGCACCGGTGACGCGGAGCCGGATCCCGCACAGGCGCAGCGGCCAATCGGTGCCGTACTTCATCAGGGCGTCGGCCATGGCCCGCCGGTCGCGGGTGTAGGACTTGCGCAGTACCCCGTACAGCGCCCCGCCGAGCAGGGCGAAGAGCCCGAGTACGGTCCGCAGATAGTCGGCCGGGCGCGGGGCGGTCCGCGGGCCCACGGCGAGTGCGGCCCAGCCGTACTCGGCCGCCGTGGCCGCGAGTACGGGGCCCGGTGCGATCGGGACCCGCGTGCCGCCGCGGGACAGGAGCGGGAGATCGCTCGCGCTGCCGCTGTAGATATAGGAACGAGCGAGGTCGACCCCGTGGGCGGCCGCGAATTCCGCCACCGCCTCGGCCTTCTCGGGGCCGTAACGCACTTCGCCGTGGATGAGCCCGGTCAGCCGGCCCTCCGACACCGCCGCCCGGCTGCCGAGCACCCGTGGGATACCGAGCGCGGCGGCCGCCGGGAGTAACTGGAATTCCGCCGCGTCCCCGGTCAACACCACGGTGTGCCCGGCCGCGATATGTTCCTGCACCAAGCGCAGCGGCTCGGGGCGTAACCGGTCGTACCAGCCCCGTTTGAACAGGCGTTCGCCCAGCGCGGTGAGCTCTTCCGGTGTCCGTCCGGCCGCGGCCCGCACAGCGCGCTCGAGCATCTCGCCCGCCGCGTTCTCGCCGCTGTGCCGCAACTGGTCGAACAGCGTTTCCAGCACTTCACGGTCCGGCCCGCGCCACCGCGGCACGGGCACGGACCCGAGTTCGGCTACGGCCGTCAGATCGAAGACAGCGCCGACCTCGGCGCCGCGGGGGCCGGAACGGATGGTGGCCACCACGGCGTCTATCCCGGACGGCGCGGGATTCTCGCCGGTGCGCCCGGTGCCCGCTTCCCGGGTGCTCACCGGATCCGCCCGGCCGGGAGATTGGAGGGGTCGAGGGTGGCGGCCCGGGAGATCCGGAAGCCGATGGTGCGCAACCGCTCGGCGAACTCGGCACGCCGAGTGGCCAGTTCGGCCACCGATTCCGCCGATTCCGGGTCCGCGGGTTCGAGCAGCCCGCGATTGGCGGCCAGTTTCAGCGCACTGCCGAACAGCTCGGTGGACACCGACTCCGTACTGTGCAGCCGTTGCTGCAACAGCATCTGCCTGCCGACCGAGACGCATTCCTCGACGAACTCCTTGCGGTCGATCGGCGCGGCCGGGTCCCGGGCGGCCAGCCGTTCGGCCACCACCAGCTGCGCGTCGAAGAACGAGCGCAGTACCCGGTGGGCCATCATGAAGCCGGTGCCGGTGAGCGCGGCCAGGATCTCGCTGCCGAGAGTGTCACGTGACCGCGACCGCCAGCGCGGGTCGATGAGCAGTACCTCCGCGGTCATCCGCTCGGCGAACTCGGTCCGGTCCGGGAAGAAGAACTCGAATTTCAGCAGATCCCGCAGCCGGTAGGCCTCGTCCCAGCCGACGTCCAGGGCGTCGGCGTCCGGTCCGACGGCATCGCCGGCCGGATCGTCGGGCGCGGCGTCGACCGCGGCCAGGATCGCCAGCTCGACAATGGCCCGATCGACGAACCAATGCACCGCGCTGTTGCGGTAGAACGCGGCTTCGAGGTGGGCACCCGCTTCGATGGAGTACACCGGCTCGACACCCCCGCGGTAGACGGTGACCACCTTCGCGAGCGATAACTGCTCGAGGACCACCGCCAGGCTCTGCTCGTCGCGCAGTTTCGCGATCTCGCCGCAGGGCAGGTTCCGCTGTTCGATGTAGTCCAGTACCGGGGCGAGTACCTCGCACACCTCGGTCCGTGTCAGTGCCCGCTGGTGGACGCCCAGTAAGACCAGCGTGACCAGGGCGTTGACGGTGATCGGGGTGACCGAGTTGATGCCCACGGCGACATCGAACGCCAGCCGCTGTACCGCCAGGCGTTCCTTTTCGCCGATTTCGTCGGGTGGCTCGCCGGGTTCGGTCCAGGCCCGGCCGGTGGCGTCGGCCGGGTGCAGCGGGATGGTGACAGGGGGCGCGATCAGCGGGTCGCCGTGCGCGGCGAGACGTTCGCGGGCCGAAAGCGGGGCCCCGAAGCGGACGTAGACGTGCCCGGCCGAATGCTGCTGGTTGCGGACGTAGCGGGCCAGCCAGGCCAGGCCCTCGGGTTTCTTACGACCGCCCATCTGCTCGTCGGCGATGGCGCCGAGTTCGTTGAGCCGTTCGTAGGTGATCGACACCGGGACCAGCAGTGCGTCGGCGATCCGGTCCTGGCGCACGGCCGCGGCGAGATAGTTGAGCAGGCCGTAGCGGGGTGGGCGTAGCTTTCCGGTGCGGGTACGGCCGCCCTCGAAGTACCACTCCAGGTTGAACCGCCGCGCCATCAGATAGCCGAAGTACTCCTCGACCACCGCCTGATACACCGTGTCGCCCCCGAAACTGCGCCGGATGAAGATCGTTCCGGTACGCCGGGCGATCGGGCCCATGGGCCAGAACCGGAGGTTCGCGCCGCCCACCACGTGGTTGGGCGGGAAATCGTTGCGGGCCAGCACATCGCCCAGGACGAAGGCGTCCACATAGGACCGGTGGGAGGGGAGGAAGATCAGCGGGTAGCGCCGGTTGAGGTCACGCAGGGCGGTGAGCCCGGATTCGTCGCAGTCCACCTTCCAGGTCGACGCGTGGACCGGGCGCATGGCCTGGGTGAACAGATCCGAGACCGTGCGGCTCTGCGCCGCGACCAGTTCGTTCAGTGCTTTCTCGGCGCGCCGGTGCACCTCCTGAGGCGCGGCCCCGATCTCGTCGGCGATCGATTCGAGCCGGCGCAGGAATTCCGGCGAGTCCAGGATCTCCTCGGTGACCAGGCGGGGCACCTTGTACCGGTCACCGATCACGCCGCGTTCCGCGCGTTCGAGCGCGACGACCGCGGCACGTACCACCGCGCGGGCGAACGGGTCCGCGGTGCCGGCGTAGTGCAGGGCGGTGGCCTCGGGATTGTTGGCCCGCAGTTCGCTCAGCCGGGCCGGGCTGCCGGTGAGCACGAGGTGCCGGTCGGGGGATCGTTCGACCAGCCGCCGCTGGGCGAGCCGGTTCGGGCGGCGCGGGTTGGTGAGCTGGGCGAGATCACCGAAGGTCACCCGCCGGACGCCGTCGCGTTCGGGCGGTAGCCACAGCACCCGGACCGGGACCACCAGTGGATCGTCGGCGCGGCCGGTGAGCCGGTCGGCGACGGCACCGGCGTCCAGGTCGAGCTGGGTGACCGGGGCGCGTACGCCCAGTTCGGCGGTCAGGCCGCCGTCGGCGATCCAGCGACCGATCAGTTCCCGTTCGGTACCCGATGCCGAATCCACCAGCGCGACCACCGATTCCAATGGCAGATCGGAGAGTGCCGGAGCTCCACTGCGGTGCTCGATCATGGTGTGGATCCTCTGCTCGGATGGGGGCGGTCGGCCCCGGCCCGGATGGGGCCGTATGACCGGATCGGCGAAGCCCGATCGGTCGTCGGCTCGAAAATACTCCTTGCCAACCACTATGGACGGCTCTCGCGCCGTTGGGGTTGTTTGGCTCGTTTCCGGTCGTTTCCGAGACCTCCCAACAAAAGAGGTAATGCTAACCTTACTTCCGATTTCAGGTCGGTTAGCCTTGGAGGATCGTTGTCGACCACTGACGAACGTTTACGTGCCGAGTATGTGACCGACCCGGCGGCAGCGATGGCGCGCCTGGCGGCCGAGAACCACTCCGGCGACCATATGGTCTACGAGCGCGGCGGGGAATGGGTCTTCGCCGCGGATCCGATCGGCACCGTCGAACTCGACGCCGGCGAACTTCGGATCACCTGGGCCGGCGAGACCACGGTCCGCGGCTGGTCCGGCAGCCCGGCCGCGCTGATGCACAGCGTGCTCGCCGAACTGCCGATGACCGGCCGCAATGCCTACGGGTGGATCGGGTTCGAATTCTGCGCGTGGTCGCTGGGCGCCACCGGATATCTGCGCCCCGGCATTGCCCTGGCCCATCTGATGATCCCGCGCGTGGAGGTCCGAATCGACACCGCCGGGGCGGTGTGGATCACCGGAGCCGATCCGGCCGAGGCCGCGACACTCGCCGATACCGTCGCGAGTTCCCGGGATACCGCGCTCCCGCAACCCCATCCGGTCGATGTCCGGGTGGATACCTCCGGCTACCGCGAGCGCGTCGCCGCGGCCGTGGCGGAGATCGAGGCCGGGCGGTACCAGAAGGTCATTCTCTCGCGGAAGGTCGAGCTACCGTTCGCGGTGGACATCCCGGCCACCTACCGGCTCGGCCGGGCGCACAACACCCCCGCCCGGTCCTTCCTGCTGAATCTGGGCGGGTTGCAGGCGGCCGGATTCAGCCCGGAACTGGTGCTCTCGGTGGACGACGACCGGACGGTCAGTACCGAACCGCTCGCCGGCACCCGCGCCTTCGGGCTCGGGGCCGAGATGGACAGTGCCGCGCGCGCGGAGCTGATCTCCGATCCGAAGGAGATCGTCGAACATGCCCTCTCCGTACAGACCTGCTTCGCCGAGATCGGTACGGTCGCCGAACCCGGCACCACCTCGGTCTCGGATTTCATGGCGGTGCGCGAGCGCGGCAGCGTGCAGCATCTGGCCTCCACCGTCCGGGGGCGCCTCGCGGCCGGCCGTACGGCCTGGGACGCGCTGGACGCGATCTTCCCTTCAGTGACCGCCTCGGGCATTCCGAAGCGGCCGGGGGTCGATTCGGTCTTCCGGCACGACCGGCCGCGTGGTCTGTACTCCGGTGCGGTGCTGATGGTTTCGCCCACCGGCGCGTTGGAGGCGGCGCTGGTGCTGCGGGCGGTGTACCAGACCGGTGCGGGCGCGTGGTTGCGCGCGGGAGCGGGCGTGGTCGCGCAGTCGCGGCCCGATCGGGAATTCGAGGAGACCTGCGAGAAGCTGGGCAGCGTGGCGCCCTACGTGGTGAAGGCGTAGGGCACCTCGGCCGGTACGAAGACGGCCCGGCCCGTCTTCTCGCCTACACTTGGGCGCGCAGCGTCTTCTTGTCGATCTTGCCCACCGCGGTCAGCGGCAGGGCGTCCGCGCGGCGCAGGACGTCCGGGAGTTTGTAGGTCGCCAGGCCCCGCTCGGCGAGGAACTCCTTGATCTCGGCCAGGGCCGGCATATCGCCGGTGACGACCAGTACCGCGCAGACCTTTTCGCCGAGACCGGGATCTGGCAGGCCGACCGCGGCCGCGTGCCGGACAGCGGGGTGGGCGAGCAGATGCTCCTCGAGTTCGTCGCAGGAGACGTTCTCCCCGCCCCGGTTGATCACATCCTTGATCCGGCCCGACACCATCAGATGGCCACTGGGCAACTGCCGCACCAGGTCGCCGCTGCGGTAGTAGCCGTCGGGAGTGAAGGCGCGGGCATTGTGTTCGGGGGCGCGGTAGTAGCCGCGTAGCGTGTACGGGCCGCGGGTGAGCAGTTCACCCTCCGCGCCCGGTGCGACGTCCACACCGTCCTCGTCGACCACCCTGATCTCGTCCGCCGGGCACAGCGGACGGCCCTGAGTGGTGCAGACGATATCCGGATCGTCGTCGAGCCTGGTGAAGTTCAGCAGCCCCTCGGCCATGCCGAAGACCTGTTGCAGGGTCACCCGCAGCGCGGGCGCCACTTCGCGGGCGTTCACCTCGGCCAGTTTCGCGCCCCCGACCTGCAGCAACCGCAGGGAGGAGATATCGGCCTCCTCCCATTCCACCGCGGCCGACCACAATTGCGCCAGCGGCGGCACCACGGCGGTGACGGTGACCTGATGGCGTTCGATCGCCGCGAAGGCACTCTCCGGGCTCGGGTCGGTGACGAAGGCCAGCGCGCCCCCGGTCGCCACCGTGCCCAGGATGCCCGGGCAGGCCAGCGGGAAATTGTGCGCGGCGGGCAGGGCGGCCAGATAGACGTCCCGGTCGTCGAGTTCGCAGACGGCCGCGCTCGCGGTGGCGTTGTAGACGTAGTCGTCATGGGTGCGGGCGATGAGTTTGGGGAGCCCGGTGGTACCGCCGGAGACAAGCATGAGCGCGATATCGGCTGGGTCGACCGCGGGCAGCGATCCGGTGTCCCGCGCGATGGACATCAGTGCGGTGAATTCGCCGGCCGCACCGGCGACCAGGACGTGCCGCAACGATTCGACGGTGGTCAGCAGGGTGGCGGCCAGTTGCCGGTAGTCGAAATCACCCTGCCGGTCGGCGACCAGATACGCGACCGCGCCGGAAAGACCGGCCAGATGCTCGATCTCGGACCGGCGGTGCGCGGGCAAGGTGAGTACCGGAATGATGCCGGCGCGCAACAATCCGAACAGCGCGATCACGAACTCGGGGGTGTTGAGCAGTTGGACGATCACCCGGTCGCCCGGCGCGATCCCGAGGGCCAGGAATCCGTAGGCCATCCGGTCGGCTTCCGCGTCCAGTTCGGCGTAGGTGAGCGGCCGGTCGCCGAGCAGCGCGGGATGCTCCGGGCTGCGGCGCGCGGTATCGCGGAGCAGATCCCCCACGGTGGTGCCGGTCCAGTAGCCGACGGCACGGTAGGTCTCGGCCAGGTCCTCGGGGAAGGGAACGTAACCGTCACGGTGGGTGCCGGCGGCGGTGGAAGTCACGATATGCCTCATAGGGAAAAAGGGACTCGAAAGCGTGTGCGGCGCGTTTCCGGTCCATTGATAGGTTAGGCAACCCTATATCTTTTGAAAAGAGCGTGTCTCTGCCGCGCAGGTCCCGGCGGTGCGCGAGAGATCCGGATCCGGTCCGCGATACCCGGTCCGTCGCGCCCGGTGCACACCCCCGTCGCGCATTAGACTCGCCCCATGAGTGGTTGGGGCGTCGGGGACATCCCCGATCAGCAGGGTCGAACCGTCATCATCACCGGCGCGAACAGCGGGCTGGGCGCGGTCGCCGCGCGGGCCCTCGCCGGAGCCGGGGCCCAGGTGATCCTGGCCTGCCGGAATGTGGGCAAAGGTGAGGCCGTCGCCGCCGAGATCGGTGAACGGGCGCAGGTCCGGCGGCTGGATCTGGCCGATCTGGCCTCGGTCCGGGAGTTCGCCGCCGGGGTGGAGAGCGCGGACGTCCTGATCAACAATGCCGGCGTGATGGCGGTACCGCTGCGGCGGACCGCCGACGGTTTCGAAATGCAGATCGGCACCAACCATCTCGGCCATTTCGCGCTCACCGGCCTGCTACTCGGCAAGATCGGTGAGCGGGTGGTCACCCTGTCCAGCGGTGCCCACGTGGCGGGGGCCATCGACCTCGAGGATCTCAACTGGCAGCGGCGCCCGTACAAGCGCTGGTCGGCCTACGGTCAGTCGAAGCTGGCCAATCTGCTCTTCGCCTTCGAGTTGCAGCGCCGGCTCACCGCGGCCGGCTCGGCGAAGCTGTCGGTGGCGGCCCACCCCGGCTACGCCGCCACCGCACTGCAGTCGCATACCGAGACCGTGCTCGACTCGGTGATGAACATCGGTAACAAGGTGTTCGCGCAGAGCGCGGAAATGGGGGCGCTGCCGGAGCTCTTCGCCGCCACCGCCCCGGTCGAGCCGGGCGCCTACTACGGGCCGACCGGCCTGGGCGGGATGCGCGGCCACCCTGGTCGGTCGGGTTGCTCGAAGCGGGCGAAGGACCAGCTCACCGCGCGTTCGCTGTGGGAGCTCTCAGAGCGGTCGACCGACGTGAAGTTCGACTTCTCGGCCTGAGGGGCCCACCCGTCCGCGATACTCCCCGCGGGATGTCACGCCTGCGTTCGCTGCGCCGTCGTCTCTGTGACAAGGCAGGAACGAAAGGAATCCGGATATGGAACCCCGTGTGAATCTCGCAGAGAACAAGGTGACCGCGAGCTACGTCAAGAGGTTGGTCACCGCCGGCAAGGTGGTCGAGAACTCGGGTCTGCCCGCAGCCACCTACGAACTGGTGAAGATCCGGGCGAGCCAGATCAACGGCTGCGCGGTGTGCCTGGATATGCACACCAAGGACGCTCTGCATGCCGGGGAAACCACACTGCGGATCAACCTCATCGCCGCATGGCGGGAGGCCACCGTCTTCACCGAGGCCGAACGTGCCGCGCTCGAACTCACCGAAGCGGGTACCCGGCTGGCCGACGGCGGCGGGGTGAGTGAGCAGACCTGGCAGCGGGTGCGCAAGCACTACGGCGACGACCAGATCGGTGGGCTGCTCGTCGCCGTCGCCACCATCAACGCGTGGAACCGGCTCAACGCCATCGCCCACTCCCCGGGCGGGAACTACGAGCCCGGCCAGTTCTGAATAGACGGCGGGGCGAGATTGTGTCTAATATCACTTTCCGCCATGCGATTCCGCCCCGCGTCCATCCTCGTGGACAACCGCCTGGTACCGTCACCAATCGTGCAGCGCGTGTATTTCTGGTTTAGCAAGCCGGCCCGGGGTGGGTCGGTCTGCGGCTACCACGCGCGCTGACCAGTTTCCCCGAGCCGGATGACGACCGGCTCGACGGGCGAATATTTCCGTGGGTCGGCCCGAACGAGAAGGACACCACCCACGATGACAACCGCAGTCGATATCGACGCACGCCATTCCGATCTGGACGATCAGCGGACCCTCAGTGTGAGCCCGCTGCGCTCGCCGGCCGAAGTGCGCCGGGTCCACGCCATCACCGACGAGCACGCCGCCACCGTGCGGGCCGGACGTAAGTCCACCGTCGAGGTGCTCAACGGGGTCGACGACCGCCTGATGGTGGTCGTCGGGCCGTGCTCGGTGCACGACCCGGTCGCCGCGCTCGATTACGCGCGGCGGCTGACCGCCGCGTCGGCGGAACTCTCCGATCGGTTGCACCTGATCATGCGGGTCTACTTCGAGAAGCCGCGTACCACGCTGGGCTGGAAAGGGCTGATCAACGATCCGCATCTCAACGGCAGCTTCGATGTCAACACCGGGCTGGGTATCGGCCGTCAGCTGCTGCTCGACATCACCGCGCTGGGCCTGCCGGTCGCCTGCGAGTTCCTCGATCCCATCACTCCGCAGTACATCTCGGATCTGGTCTCCTACGGCGCGATCGGCGCCCGTACCGCGGCCAGCCAGGTGCACCGGCAGCTGAGCAGCGCCCTGTCCATGCCGGTCGGGATCAAGAACGGGACCGACGGCGATGTGCAGGTCGCCGTGGACGGGGTCCGGGCGGCCGCGGCCAGCCATGTGTTCCCCGGTACCGATCTCGACGGCCGGGCCGCGCTGATCCAGACCGCGGGCAACGAGGACTGCCATGTGATCCTGCGCGGGGGATCCAACGGCACCAACTACGACGCGGCCTCGGTGGCCGACGCCTGCGCGCGGCTGGAGAAGTCCAAGCTGCCACAGCGGATCGTGGTCGACGCCAGCCACGGCAACAGCAACAAGGACCACCGGCGGCAGCCCGTCGTCGTCGCCGATATCGCCGAGCGGCTGGCCGCGGGTGAACCGGGTGTGGTCGGGGTGATGCTGGAGAGCTTCCTGGTCGAGGGCCGCCAAGACCTCACTCTGGGCCGGTCCGCCGATCTCACCTACGGCCAGTCCATCACCGACGCCTGCATGGACTGGGACACCACCGCCGCCCAGCTGAACCGGCTGGCCGACGCCGTCGCCCGGCGCCGCCGGCGTTGAGGATCCGGTCGCTGCGCCGTACGGACCGGGAGTCCGCGGCGCGAGCGGCCGGGCCGGCGACCGTGCGTCTCCGGCAGCGACCACCCGACGGCCGGATCAGACCCCGGCCGGCCAGCCGTCCGCCGGACCGGGCGGATCGGTGTCCAGCCGGGCGGCCATCCAATGGTCGCGGCGACTCCCACGTAACACGCTGCCGAGCCGGGCCAGGCCCTCGTAACGGAAGCCCTGGGCGCGGACCGCGGCGGCGGATGCGTGATTACCGACAAAAGCCCGCCAATGGATACGGGCCAGGCCCATCCCGTCCGGGTCGAAGCCGAAATCGCACGCCAGCGTGAGCGCCCGCGATATCAGGCCCTGGCGTCGGTACTCGGCGGCGAGCCAGTAACCGATCTCGGCGGAGCCGCTGTCCGGCGGCCGCACACCCAGGCCCACGGTCCCGATGAGGCGGCCGTGCTCGCCGAGCCGGATCGCCCAGCACGGACTGCCATCGGCCCAGCCCTCCGCCGACCTGGTGCGGACGAAGTGCTCGGCGTCGGCGCGCGCGTAGGGCACCGGGACGGTCACCCATTCGGCGATCGCCGGGTCCTGGCAGCATTCGACAATCGACTCGATATCGGACTCCACCGGCCGGCTCAGCCAGACGGTCCCGTCGGTCAGTGTGCGCTCCTTCACGCGGCGATGGTGGCAGCCGGCGAAGGCCTTCGGCATCCGATTTCTCGGGCCGGCGCGCCGGGTCGCCACCCGGCCGGGCGGCGGGGCTCCGTAGAATTCCCGCGGTGGTAGCCACACTTCTCGCCGACCTCTTCGAGTCCCATCGCGGACATCTGCTGGCGGTGGCCTACCGGCTGACCGGCAGTGTGGCCGATGCCGAGGACGCGGTGCAGGAGAGTTGGTTGCGGCTGGCCGGCACCTCGCAGTCGGAGATCGAGGATCTGCGCGCCTGGTTGACGACCGTGGTCGCCCGGCTCTGCCTGGACCGGTTGCGCAGCGCCGCGGTGCGCCGGGAAAGTTATGTGGGGCAGTGGCTTCCCGAACCGGTGGTGAGTCCGCTGACCGGTGTGCCGGGGCCGGACCCGCTCGCCGCGGTGGTGCTGCGCCAGGAGTTCCGGATGGCCGCCCTGGTGGTGCTCGATCAGCTCACGCCGCCGCAACGCGTGGCCTTCGTCCTGCACGAAGGCCTGCAGGTGCCCTACGCCGAAATCGCGAACATCCTCGACATCACCCCGGACGCGACCCGCCAGCTGGCTGCCCGGGCGCGCAAGGTCGTACGCGAACAGACCCCGCCGGTCGCCGCCGACACCGAGCACGAGGCGGCCGTGCAGAAACTCCTGGTGGCACTCGAAACCGGTGATGCCCGTGCGGTCGCGGCGGTGCTGCACCCCGACGCGAAGATGATCGGCGATTCCGGCGGCACCACCCGGACCGCGCGCAATGTGATCCTGGGACCGGACAAGGTCGCCCGGCTGTTCCTCGGCCTCATCCGCCGCTACGGGCTGGACCGGCCGGGCGCCGGTCTCGGGGCCGAGGATATGGAGTTCGTCCGGGTCAACGGCCAGCTCGGCGTGCTGTTCCATGCTCGTCCGGGTGACGGCGACTATCCGGGATTCCCGTCGCGGGTCATGGGATTCACCGTGGTGGATGGTGTGATCCAGGGTGCCTACGACCACGCCGATCCGGCGAAACTGCGCGGGGTCCGGTTGCGCTGACTCGACCGTTCAGGCCGGCACCGGACGGGTCCGGTCGGTGAGCAGTAGGGCTGCCATCGCCCCCAGCACCGAACCCATCACGAAGCGCTGGACGCGTAACCACAGCGGCCGCCCGCTCAAGAACCCCGCGACGGTGCCGGCGGTGCACACGATGAGTGCGTTCACCACCAGCGCGACGGTGATCTGCACCGCCCCGAGGCACAGACTCTGGGCCCATACCGGGCCCGCCCCGGGCGATACGAACTGCGGGATCAGCGCCAGGTACATGACGGCGATCTTCGGGTTCAGCAGATTGGTCACCAGCCCCATGGTGAAGAGCTTGCGGCCGGGATCCCGGGGGAGTGGTTCGGGGGTGAAAACCGAGACCGCGCCCGGCCGGATCGCCTGCCAGGCCAACCACAGCAGGTAGGCGGCCCCGGCCGCCTTCAACGCGGTGTACAGCGCCGGGACCAGAGCGAACACCGCGGTGATCCCGGTCGCGGCGGCAGTCAGGTAGACGCCGAAACCGGCGGCGACCCCGGTCAGCGAGATCATTCCGGCGCGCCGGCCCTGCGAAATAGTGCGGGAGACCAGGTACATCATGTTCGGGCCGGGGGTGAGCACCAGGCCGAGCGCGGCCACCGCCACCCCGGCCGCCGCCGCGAGTTCGATCATGGGTTCAATACTGGTTTGCCGGTCGGGCGGTGTCTCGGTCCAGTTCGCACCAAGTGGTTGTGCAAGACAGTGCCGCGGGTCAGGCTCCGGTCACGTTCACCGTTCCGAGATGGGTGAATTCGGCGGCGATCTGCGTACCGGACTCGACGGGGACGGCATCGGTCATCCCGCCGGTCAGCACGATCCATCCGGCTTCGAGCGCCAGTCCGCGTTCGGCGAGCGCGTTCGCGGCGAGCGCGAGCGCCTGGGCCGGATGGCCCTGAACGGCCGCACCCGTCGCCGAATCGACCACAGTGCCGTCCACGCGCAGCACACACTCCTCGAGTGCGAGATCGAGGTCGGCCGGGCTCCGCTCGACCCCGCCGACGACGAATCGAGCCGAGGACGCGTTGTCGGCGAGGACATCGGGCAGGGTGAAGCGGAAATCGGTGAATCGGCTGTCGATCACTTCCAGGCCCGCGAAGACGGACCCGACGGCGGCCATCGCGGTGGCTGCGGTGACCCCGGGACCTTCGAGTCGTTCGCCGAGCACGAAGACGATCTCTGGCTCCACCCGGGGGTGGATGAGCTCCCCGGTAGGAATCGGCGTACCGGCCTCGAGCACCATCGCGTCGGTCAACCATGCGGTCAGCGGCGAGCTGATCCCCATCCGCTGCTGCTTGGCCTGTGAGGTCAGCCCGAGTTTCACCCCGACGATCTTCTCGCCGGCCGCCACCTTGCGGGCGATCAACGCATCCTGCACCCGGTACGCGGTCGCCACGTCGAGACCGGGCCAGTCCTCGGTGACCGGCTTACGGTCGGTCCTGGTCCGCTCGGCGCGGAGCAGGACTTCGGCGGCGGTCTCGACATTCCACCCGGTGCTGTCTGTATTCATGCGGAGAAGAGTTCCTTTCCTGCGGTGATCCCGGCCTCGGGCTATCCCGCGTCGGGCTGTGGTCAGCGGGCGAGGTCGTCGGATGGCCCGAGGTTCCCGGTCTCCAGTTCACGCCCTCGGGTCTCGGGCAGGAAGAAGAAGACGATCGCGGCGGCGAGCAGGTAGAACAGGGCTGTACCCATCATCGCGGCGCCGACTCCGGCCGAATGCGCCATGAATCCGACCATGGCCGGGGCCAGTGCGCTGGCGGCGCGGCCCGCGTTGTAGATGAACCCCTGCGCGAAGGCTCTGATCTCGGTGGGGAAGAGTTCCGCGAAGGTGGGACCGAATCCGGAGTAGAAACCCGTGCCGAACAACGCCATCACCGGGCCGAAAGCGAAAACGACGGCGGGAGCGGTCAGCGTGAGGAAGATCGGTATGCAGATCACGGCCGCGCCGAAGTAGACGATGAAGGCGTTCCGCCGGCCGATCCGGTCGGCGACGTAGCCGAAGGAGATGAATCCGGCCGCGGCCCCGATCTGCATGACGATGATCCAGGTGGTCGACGACAGCATGTTCATCCCGCGCCCGCCTTCCTCGACCGGTGAGGCGAGGTAATTCGGGATCCAGGTGAAAAGTCCCCAGTACCCGCACATGGCGGCGGCGGTGAACGAGAGGCAGACCGCGACTGCTCTGGGTTGCTGCGTGAACAGCTGCCGCAGCGAGGCGAGAGCGCCGAGTCGGGTGCCCGCCTCGAGCCAGATCTTCGATTCCTTGGTCTCCCGCCGCACCCAGATGGCCAGCACCGCGGGGAAGACACCGATGAAGAACGCCCACCGCCACCCGAGCGTGGGTACGACGAGGAACGCGATCAATGCCGCGAGCCCGTACCCGGTGGCGAACGCACTCTGCACCCAGGCGAGGACCTTGCCCCGATGGCGCGCGGGCCAGGTCTCGGAGACGAGGGCGGTCCCCGCACCCCATTCCCCGCCGACACCGAGTCCGACGATGACCCGCGCGGCCATGAGCGTTCCCATACCGGTCGAGAAGCCGCAGAGCATCGTCCCGATCGAATAACAGAGAATGCTGGCGACCATGGCCTTGGTCCGGCCGAAACGATCGGCGATATAGCCGAAGATCATGCCGCCGAACGCGGATGCCAGCAGCGTGAAGGACGCGATCATGCCCGCTGTGTCCCGGTCGCTTCCGAAATCCGAGATCACGTAGGTCAGGACCATCGAGAAGATGACGAGGTCCATGATGTCGAGCACCCATCCGAGGTAGGCACTCCAGAAAGCGCGCCACTGATCTTTGGTGGCTCCGCGGTACCACCGCGCTTCCGGGGCTGGTCCTGTCACGGTCATCTCCTTCTGAGAACGCAACCGCGCCACATGTATCGATCAGCGAGACTCGAATTCAGACTGTCGTGACGTCGGCGTGGCGACGGTAACACGAAATCCGGTACTGTTGCGACCATTGGTACATGCGTATCGATGAGCGATACGAAGCTTGGATTTCGCGAAAGGGTTCCGCCATGCCACACACGATGTTCCTATTCGAGGACCACCTGCCCGCCGGCACCAAGCCGGTCTACCTGCCTCGCGGAAACCGCTCGATCTACGTCGTATCCGGCGGACTCGATATCCACTCCGACGACTGCACCCGGTACCTGTCCGAAGGCTCCGCCCTCGTCGCCGAGGACGAACTGGCGCTGCACGCCACCGAGGTCGACTCCACGATCTGGCGATGGGAACTGGCCGGCGCGGACTCCGACGAGACAGCGCACACGCTGCGTTCGGCCCCCCAGGCATCCAGCGCGCTGAAGCTGGCCGCGAGCCTCGATATCGACGAGCGCTACACCTGGCTCATGCGGTGCGACACCGTGACCTTTCCGCCCGGAGGTACCGCCCTGACCCATCTGCACCAGGGCCCCGGGGTTCGCATCACCCTGTCGGGCGAGATCACCATCGAGACCGAGGGCACGACGCAGGTGCACGGCCCGGGTTCGGCCTGGGCGGAGAAAGGAGTTGTCCCGGTTTTCGCGCCGACCACCGAGAAGGGTCCCACCGTCTTCGTCCGATGCTTCCTGCTGCCCAAACAGAACAAAGGCGCGAGCTCGATTCGTTTTGTCCATCCCGAAGACAACGAGAAGATCAACACCCAGAAGTACCGAGTCCTCATGGAAAGGGTGATCGTTGCCTGACAACGCGAACGAAGACGCGCTGCCCGAGCCGCCGGCGACCGGGCCCCGCGCGCCGGCCGTTCCCGCGTCGGACGCCCAGCCGACGCCGACCCTTCTTCCACTGCTGATCCTGGAGAAAGTGCTCGAACGCAGCGAGCCGTGGGGGGTGACGGCACTGGCCGCCGCGTTGGGTCTACCCAAAGCCCGTATCCACCGGCACCTCGGCAGCCTCAGGGACTCGGGTTTCCTCTCCCAGGATTCGGCAACGCGCGCCTACGAACCGGGGTGGCGTCTGCTGCTGCTCGGGCAGCGCATCGGCAAGCGGGCCGAGATACTCACTCTCGCGCGCCCCGTCATGACCCGGTTGCGTGACGAGATCGGCCAGACGATCGTGCTCTCGCAACTCACCGACCACGGCGTCACGGTCACCGAGGTCATACCCGGCGGGTCGCCGATCGATGTGATCTTGAGCCCGGGGACGCAATTCGGCTACAACAGCGTCGCGCAGGGGAAGGTGGCCCTGGCGTTCGGTTCCGCCGACCAGGTGCGCACCTGGTCGCGCCTCGCACCCGAATATCGCACGCCGAGTACGATCCTGGATCCGGCGCAGTTCCGCGCACAGGTGGCGACCGCCCGCCGGCAGGGTTGGGCATCCGCCCCGGAGGAGACGTTCCGCGGAGTAAATGCCGTCGCGGCGCCGGTGTTCGCGCACGGCGGCGACCTGGTCTGCACCTTGGCGGTGATCGCTTCCATCCACTATCTGCCGGATCCGCCGGCCGACGCTGTGGTCGACGCGCTCACGAGCGCCGCGCGGGCGTTGTCCGAGGAGCTCGGTCACCGGATTCGAGACCACCGACCATGATCGTTCGAAGGAGAACCCCGTGCCGATAGTTCAGATCACCCTCGTCGAGGGCCGGGCCGCGGAGAAAGTCGAGAATTGCATTCGTGAGGTGGCCAGAACCGTCGCCGAGACCTTGGAGGCGCCGATCGGGACGGTCCGCGTCGTGGTCCACGAGGTCGAGCCGAGCCGGTTCGCGGTCGGTGACACGTTGAAGAGCGATAGCTGAGGCAACTCGCCTCCCGGGTCCCTCCAGGTCGGCTGTCGCAGCCGGATCGGCGGGCCGGACGGGGCGCCGACCCGGCCGGTCGCCCCGCGCCGGCGCCCCTGTCGGTGGTTTCGGGGACAATGGGTCGGAGCCGAGGTGAGGAGGTGTCCGTGGCAGACGGGCCGCTGATCGTGCAGAGCGATAAAACAGTGTTGCTGGAAGTCGATCACGAACTCGCGGATGTGGCGCGCCAGGCGATCGCCCCGTTCGCCGAGCTGGAGCGGGCGCCCGAACATGTGCACACCTACCGGGTGACTCCGCTGGCCCTGTGGAACGCGCGGGCCGCCGGGCACGACGCGGAGCAGGTGGTGGACGCGCTGGTCGGGCATTCCCGGTTCCCGGTGCCCCAGCCGCTGCTGGTCGATATCGTCGAGACGATGGCCCGTTACGGGCGATTGCAGCTGGTGAAACATCCGGCACACGGATTGACGCTGGTCAGCCTGGACCGCGCGGTACTCGCCGAGGTGCTGCGGCACAAGAAGATCGCTCCCATGCTCGGCGAGCGCATCGACGAGGACACGGTGGTGGTGCACCCGTCCGAGCGCGGGCACATCAAACAGCAGTTGCTCAAGATCGGCTGGCCCGCCGAGGACCTGGCCGGCTATGTCGACGGCGAGGCCCATCCGATCGACCTGGACTTCCACGGCGCGAGCTGGCAGTTGCGCGACTATCAGGAGATGGCCGCCGATTCCTTCTGGGCCGGCGGGTCCGGGGTGGTGGTGCTGCCGTGCGGGGCGGGCAAGACGATGGTGGGTGCGGCCGCGATGGCGCGTGCCAAGGCCACCACCCTCATCCTGGTGACCAATACCGTCGCCGGCCGCCAGTGGCGGCGGGAGTTGCTCGCGCGTACCTCGCTCACCGACGAGGAGATCGGTGAGTATTCCGGGGAGCGCAAGGAGGTCCGGCCGGTCACCATTGCCACCTACCAGGTGATCACCCGTAAATCGAAGGGTGAGTACAAGCACCTGGAACTTTTCGACAGCCGGGACTGGGGCCTGGTGATCTACGACGAGGTGCACCTGCTGCCCGCTCCGGTTTTCCGGATGACGGCAGATCTGCAGTCGCGGCGGCGGCTCGGTCTTACCGCGACCCTGGTCCGGGAGGACGGCCGGGAGGGCGATGTCTTCTCGCTGATCGGCCCCAAACGCTATGACGCGCCGTGGAAGGATATCGAGGCCCAGGGCTGGATCGCCCCGGCCGAATGTATCGAGGTCAGAGTCACGCTGACCGATGCCGAGCGGATGACCTACGCGACCGCCGAGCCCGAAGAGCGCTACAAGCTCTGTTCCACCGCGCACACCAAGATCGCGGTGGTGGAATCCATCCTGGACCGGCATCGCGGGGCGCCCACCCTGGTCATCGGGGCGTATCTGGACCAGCTGGAAGAACTGGGCGCCGCCCTGGACGCACCGGTGATCCAGGGGTCGACGAAGAACAAGGAGCGTGAGGCCCTGTTCGACGCCTTCCGCCGCGGCGAGATCCCGGTGCTGGTGGTCAGCAAGGTCGCGAACTTCTCCATCGACCTGCCGGAGGCGTCGGTGGCGGTGCAGGTCTCCGGCACCTTCGGGTCGCGCCAGGAAGAAGCCCAGCGGCTGGGCCGGCTGTTGCGGCCCAAACAGGACGGCGGTCAGGCCCATTTCTATTCGGTGGTGGCCCGCGACACTCTGGACGCGGATTATGCCGCGCATCGGCAACGTTTCCTCGCCGAGCAGGGTTATGCCTATCGCATAACGGATGCCGACGATCTGCTGGGGCCCGCCATCGGACCCGGCGAACAATAAGGGCATTCCGAACTCGACGAATTGTGTTAGGAATGGCGACGTGCGACGCATCGAATTTGCGGTGGACCGCCGGCACGCCCACGCGGTCAATGAAGTAGTCGCCGAACGCCGCCGGGTGCGGCTGTCCGCGGTGCTCGCCGCCGTCGCCGCGACGGCTGCCACCACCTCTCTGGTGTGGCTGGGGCATCCCTGGTCCTATCCGCTGGCCCTGGCCTGCGCCCTGAGCGCGGCGACGGCGCTGTGGGTGGCGCTGTGGGCGCCGCGCCGGGCCGGAATCGACCGCCTCTACGCCGAGGGCGAACTGGTGCCGGCGGTGGTCTCGCGCATCCAGGCCCGCGGCGCGGTGCTGCTCGCCCTGGTCAATCTGGCTCGCCGCGATTCCGGCGAGCAGCGATACGCGCTGGTCACCAAGAAGGTGCGCCGTCTGCCCGGACATCGGGTAGTCGAGGGGGAACGCGTTCCGGCCGTCGCGGTGCGCGGCGACCGGACCACCCGCTCGATCGGCGAGCGCTGGATCCCGGTCGAGACGATGCCGATCGCCTGGGGTACCGCCGATACCGCGGTGATCGAGCGGGCCCGCGCGGCCATCGCCGAGAACGAATGGCGGCTGCTCACCGACAATCTCGCCCGCGCCGACGAGGTCCATCGCAGTGCGGCAAAGCGGTTGCTGCTCGACCCGGCTCAGCTCCCGGAGGGGCTCGGCGCCTGATCCGGCCCGGATACCGCCGGACGTGTAGTGGATCCGGCGTCGGGAAACGCTCGCGCGCCGCGTTTTCCCGGGTACCGGAATCCGAGACCGAATGCGACTAACGTCGTCGGACGAGATCACCCGGGAAACACGATTCGATCACGGAAGGTGGAAACGTATGAGGCTCGGCCGCTGGCTGATCGCCGGGGTGGTTGTGCTGGCGAGCCCGGCGCCGGTTCCGGCCGCGGCACAGGCGCCGTCCGCGGCACTGGCGGGATCGGACGGCCTGGGTGACCCATACTTTCCGCAGGACGGTAACGGCGGTTACGACGTCGCGCACTACGACGTGACCCTCGGCTACGATCCGGCCGATCACCGGCTCACCGGATCCACCCGGATCGACGCGGCCGCCACCCAACCGCTGACCGCGTTCAATCTGGATTACAGCGGCCCCCCGGTGCGCGCCGTGCGGGTGAACAACGCACCGGCCGGCTTCGAACGGCAGGAAGCGCACGAGCTGGTGGTGCACCCGGCCCTGCCGCTGCTGCCCGGGCTGCCCTTCACCGTCACCGTCGAGTACGCGGGTACCGCCCCGGATACCCGCGGCGAGGGCTGGACCTACGCACCCACCGGTGGCGTTTTCGCCGCAGGACAACCACATTCGGCGAGCAGCTGGTATCCGCTCAACGATTCCCCCCGGGACAAGGCGACCTTCACACTGCACACGACCGTTCCCGAGGAATGGGAGGTGGTGTCGGGCGGGGTTCGGGTGCGCGACGAGGTGCGCGACGGATTCCGTACGGTGAGCTGGGAGCAGCGGCATCCGGTGATCGGCTATCTCACCACTGTCGCCATCGACCGTTTCGACTACCTGGAGCAGCGCCGCGCGAACGGTATGCCGCTGCTCAGCGCTTTCGCGCCGGGCGCCGAGGGCTTGCGGCAGTATGAGGAAAAGCTGCCGCAGGTGCTCGATTTCATCGAAGGCCTGTACGGCCCGTACCCGTTCGACGCCGGCGGCGGTATCTTCCTGTCCGCCGATATTCCGTTCTCCCTGGAAACCCAGACCCGGCCCACCTACGCGGCCTGGGCGGACCTGAACACCGTGGTGCACGAGACCGCCCACCAGTGGTGGGGCGATTCGGTGTCGGTGCACAGCTGGTCCGATATCTGCCTCAACGAATGCATCGCCAGCTATACCGCCGACTATCTGTGGCCCGAGCGGACCGAAGGCGCCGATGTGGACGCCGAATACCGCAAGACGATCCGGGAGATGCTGGCGGAGCCGAAATTCTGGGCCGTTCCACTGGAGGATCCCGGCCCGGAAAAAATGTTCACCTCGGTGTATTACCGAGGGCCGCTGTTCTTGCACGCCTTGCGGAAACAGCTGGGAGACGAGGTCTTTTTCGCGGCTCTGCGTGAATTCGTGACCTTCCACGCCTACGGCAATGCCTCGATGCGGGACTTCCGTACCTTCGTCCAGTCGAAATCGCCGACCGATCTCACCGGTTTCTTCGACGCCTGGCTGCGCGGTACCACGCCGCCGCCCGAGCAGTACCTCTACCCGGGATCGCTACGCGGCTGAGCACCGCGGCGGCACGGTTATTCGAGCAGCGCCACCGACGAGATCCGGTGCAGGGTGAACTGCCGGACCGTGCCGGTGACCGGGTCCAGCGCGTCCAACTGCCCATTACCGACCCGCACCGGTTCGACGACCCGCTGGATCGCGGTGCCCTTGGCGTCGACATAGCCGATATGCACCTGCCGCCGCACCCGCGCGGCGAGCTGGAGCAGGGCCAGGGCGGCGGCCGTGCTGGTGCGGGTCCCGTCACTGCGTACCACCTGCCCGGAGGTGGCGGTCGCGGCACGCTCCCCGGCGCGTAGCTCGGTGACCAGCAGTTCCAGCTGATCGGATGTCGGCGGGGCCGGCCGATACGGTTGCCGGGCCAGCGGCCGCACACCGATC
Organism: Nocardia grenadensis; assembly: GCF_050942415.1. NCBI lineage: Bacteria > Bacillati > Actinomycetota > Actinomycetes > Mycobacteriales > Nocardiaceae > Nocardia > Nocardia grenadensis. Next base: position 575,277 of record NZ_CP192054.1, read on the forward strand.
CGCGCACCGCGTTGACGCAGGTCCACGATCGCGCCGGAGGCGTCCTCGCCCGCGGGCGCGAAGCCCGCCCGGCGCAGTTCTTCGAACAGTTCGCCCAGCGGCGCCTGCGATATCGCCACCGTCGGCGCGATCCCACGCAGGGCCAAGGTCTCGGCCACCGGGGAGGCCAGGACCTGCGCCAGCAGGGCCGGGTCCTCACTGCGCACGAACGACTGCGCCATCCCGGCCCGCAACCGGCCGTGCCGCCGCGCCACATCGTCGATCAGATAGGTGAGGGTCTGTGGAACCGGAGTCCGGGAATGCCGGCCGAACAGGCTGTGCAGCTCGGCGGCGGTCAGACCGGCGTCGAGCGCGCGGCGCAGGGTGGACTCTCCGATCCGGTAGACGGTGGCCGCCCCGGCCGACTCCACATCGGCGACCAATTCGATCCGGCGCTGAAGATCGGCGGTCAGCGGTCCGGGAGCCACCACCGTCAGATCGGCCTGGACCAGCACATGGTCCACCGGCTCGGGGAGGGCGGCCTCCAGGGCGGCTTCGGCGGCCGCGAGGGTATCGGTCAGCAGCATCCGGCCCGCTCCGGTGAGCGCACCCCGGCCCACCACACCGAGCCCGGCGGCCTCGTACAGGGTGTTGTCCACCACTTCGCGGCGGAAATGCCGACGGCGCCGCGGGGTACGCCAGGCCAGCAGCCGGGCGAGTCCGGCGGGTTCGAGTTCGGTGCCGGGTGGTTGCTCGGCGAGTGCTTCGAGCACGATCCGCCGGTCCCGCACGGCGTACGGCACCCGGAGTTCGTGTGCGAGCGCGGCCAGCGGTTTATCCGCGGCATCGCGCAGGCCGATCATCCATGGATAGCGGTCCAGCTCCAGCCAGGCATGCACGAGCGGGACCCAGCGGCGGGCCGACGGCGCCTCCAGCCAGGAATCCGCGGCCGGGGTCGGCGCCCAGAAATCGTCGGCATCGGCCTCCGGCGGCGGGTCGGGGAAACCTTTCTCGATCAGTTTCGCCGCGGCCAGCAGTTCCACCAGCAGGCCCGCCCGGGTCTCATCGATACCGGCGGCCTTGGCTATCCGGCGCAGTTCTCGTACGCCGAGACCGCCCGCGCGCAGTGCCGGCGCGGGCAGCTGACCCAGCACTTCCAAGATCGCGGCGCAGTGCCGCAGCAGCTCGCCGACCTCGCCCGCACCGACGCCGTCGACTTCGCTCGGTGGGTGCGGGATCGCCCGGGGCCCGGGTTCGGCGAGCCGGTACGGGTCGGTGACCGGTTCGCCGCGCAGCAGCTGGCCCACGGCGGCCGGTAGCTCCACCGTCTCGTCGTCGATCCGGCGGAGCAGCCGGGCGGCCAGCAGCCGGGGGACGGGCCGGTCGGCGGGCGCGTCCGGGGCGGCATCCCGGGTACGTCCGCGTGGTCCGGTCCCGGCGAGTTTGTCCAACAGCGCGCGTTCGGCCTCGGGAAGATCGGTGAGCGCGGCGGCTATCTCCGATTCGGACAGCGCCGGGGCGGTCTCCACGCCGCTGCCCAACGGCCACGGCAGCGCCTCGGCGACGGCGGGTACGAGACGGATGCGGTCGCCTTCGAACCAGAGCAGCGCCCGGTCGGCCAGTTCGGTGACGGCCGCGTCCACCGTCGCGGCCTTGGCGTGGGCACGCAGCGCGCGTTTGAGTTCGGTGCGGGTCATCGGTTCACCGCCGCCCGCGGTATGCAGGGCCAGCATTTCCACGACCGCGAAGGGCACGGTGCCGAGATCGTCGGCCGCGCGCAGTACCGAAGCGCGCTGTTCGGCGCGGGCGGCGAGCACCGCCATGGAGGCCGGCAACGGGACCGCGAGATCGGGCCGACGTTCCAGCAGTGCCACCAGCTGTGCGTCGGACCGGGCGCCGAGCCAGGCGGTGAACGAGTCTTGGCCGGTCATCCGGTCCAGACTAGCCGGGCGCCGCGGGTTCGGTGGGGCGTGGCCCGGCGACTCACGCGGCTCGGTCCGGCGGGCCGGTCCCGAGCCCGCGGCGGGTGTCGCCGAGGCGGTTGACATGCGGTACCGCGGCGAGGCCATGCCAGAATGAGAGGGTGGTGAACAAATCGAAGAAACCCTATATCGACAACGGCTGGCCCGAGGTGGCCGACGGTGAGCACGCGGTCACCGAGCTGTCGTCGTCCCGCTCCGGTAATCTCTCGCCCTTCGGCGAGGACACCGAGTTCCCGGTGGCTGCCGACCAGCTGCCGTACCTGCACCCGCACACAGTGATCAACCGCTGAGCGGACGAACGAAAGAACCCCGCGTCACCTGATGGTGGAGCGGGGTTCTTTCGTAGTAGAGGTGCCCGGTCAGGAGGGCAGCAGGCCCTTGTTGGCCTCGAAGACATTGAGCAGGCCCGGGTCGAGCTGCGGGGTGCCGGCCTTGACGGCTTCGAACAGATCCAGTGCGGGCTGCGGGACCTGAACACCCTGCGCCTGAACGGCGGCGAGCGCACGATCCACGGCGGTGTAGACCTCCTGGGTCTGCGTGGGTGCCTGGGCCGGAGCCTGGGCCTGGGTGCCGGGCGCGGCCTGGCTGCCCGGGGTTTCGGTCTGCACGGCCGGAGTGTCGGCCGGGGTTTCGCGCGGGGTCGCGCCGCTGGACAGGCCCAGCGAGGAGGAGCAGGAGGGCCAAGCGCCCCAGCCCTGCGAGGCGAGCACATTCTCGGCGACAGCGATCTGCTGTTCGCGGCTGGCCTGGTTGGCGGTCGGCGCGTAATCTCCGCCGCCGTTGGCCTGCCAGGTGCTCTGCGAGAACTGCAGTCCGCCGTGATAGCCGTTGCCGGTGTTGATGGCCCAGTTGCCGCCGGCTTCACACTGCGCGAGTCGATCCCAGTCGGAGTCGGGTGCCGCGCTGGCTGTACCGGCGAGGGCTACACCCGCACCGCTGATCATGGCGCCGGTGACGGCAACCTTGGCCACAGTGCGACCGGTATTGGTGGGCTTGCGGTGGCGTCCACTCATTCGGGTTCGTCTTCCTCTCGTACGCACCTGCGAGGTATTCGCTCGGGTCCAGGCTGAGAGGGTGCCCGTCCCGCCCTCGCCCCTCTTGGTTTCCGTTGGGGTCCGGTACCCGCGGGGCGAGGTTCGGTGCGGCGGGCCGGTGGGCCGGATGTGCCCGGCTGGGGTAGACGGTACGACGTTCCGGCCGAAAAATCACTATTTGGTAACCGGCGTGTGCGGATGGGTTGCGGAGCGGTCACAACCGCCCGCCAGCGACTCTCCGCAGCTAGTGGGACTGCATGAGGTATCCGCCGGGAGACACGCTGCCCCGTTATCATGCCGTTATGTGATTATCATCACATCAGGCTTGGGAATTCGATGAGCCGGGTATTCGACAGTTGTCACCTGGATCGGCGACCGGAGCGCAGTGCGAAGATCAACGCCACGACAAAGCCGACGGGAGCCAGCATGGCGCCCAGGTACAACCAGAGCCCCGGCTCGCCGTCGGTGAGGATCGGGGTGAGGAAGATCGCCACCACCGACAACAGTCCGAGGGCGAAAAGACCCAGCGCGAGCTGAAGTAACCAGTTGCCGGGGGTGCGCCCGGACGGGGGGCCGGAAGGCCGCGGATCGGCAGGATTCGTCACCGCTCGACCGTAAAACTGATGTGCTGGGGCTGTACCCACCGGGGTAGACTCGAAACGATCTCGCGTCCTGCTGCTTGTGGGGCGCGTTTTTCGAGTAGGGGAAAAGACCTGCCAACAGCGGGTTTCAGCAGACGAGCGTGCCCGGGCCCGGTGGGCCGGGCGCCGAACAGACGAACGGGTGAGCGCAGTGCCGACCGGCAAGGTGAAGTGGTACGACGTGGAAAAGGGCTTCGGCTTCCTTTCCCAGGACGAGGGTGAGGACGTCTATGTCCGCTCGTCCGCGCTGCCCCAGGGCGTCGAGACGCTCAAGCCCGGTCAGCGGGTCGAGTTCGGGATGGCGGCCGGGCGGCGCGGGCCGCAGGCGCTGAGCCTGAAACTGGTGGAGGCGCCCCCGTCGGTCCGGCAGAACCAGGAGCGCGGCGCCCGCAAGGAGCCGATAGCTCGGAAACACAGCCCCGACGAACTGCACGGCATGGTCGAGGACATGATCACGCTGCTCGAGGCGAAGGTGCAGCCCGACCTGCGCAAGGGTCGCTACCCGGATCGCAAGACCGCGCAGCGGATCTCGGAGGTGGTGCGCGCGGTCGCGCGGGAACTCGACCGCTGACCCGACGCGCACGACGCCGTAGTGGGCCGGCCGGATCATCCGGCCGGCCCACTGTCGTCTCAGTCCGTTTTGATCGACCACACCGCGTGTGGGATGGGGAATTCGTTGCCGGCCTCATCGATCGCGATGATCATCACCTGCAACTCCACACCGATCAGCTCCAGCCCCGGTTCCGGCCGGGAGGCAACGGTCAGGGCGCGAGTATTCGCCGGATGGTCCCGGTAGGAACTGGGCCGCTCGACGATCTCCCCGTTCTCGCGGGCGTACAGCGGCAGCAGTTCCCACGGGCTCTCCACGAGAGCGTCCGGCAGCGAGATCTGCAGGGGGTTACCGGCCGGCACGTCGAGATAGACGGTTTCGCCCTGCCGGCAGTCCTCCATCCGCACCGTGCAGTAGCGGAACGGCGGCACCGTCACCGTGGTGCCGTGCGCGTAGGCGGTGAGTTCCGGGTCCTTCGGCTCGACGTTCCGGGCCAGCAGCCAGACCACGCCGGCGGTCGCGGCCACCAGCACCAGGATCCCGGTCAGGGCCAGCGCGAGGGTCGTGCGGACTTTGTTCGTACTCACCGGGCGGCTTCTCCTCGTGGGGGGTCGTAGTGCGGGAATTCCTGCTCGGCGTGCAGCGGTCGGCGACCGCCGAGACCGGGCAGCAGACTGAACCCGCGGTAGCTCAGCACAGTCTGGACGAGGCCCCCGACCAGTACCGCACTGACCACCGCGAAACCCTTCCAGTAATCGGTCGGCAGCAGGACTCCGCCGGCGCCGCCGATCACCCAGCTGAGCTGCAGGACGGTTTCGGACCGGCCGAATCCGGAGGCGATCGACTCGGGCGGTAGATCGTCCTGGATGGCGGCATCGAGCGACACCTTGGCCAGGGCGCTCGCCCCGGCGGCGATCAAGGCGGCCACCGCCGCGCCGAACAGGTTGTCCATCACCACGGCGAGCACGGCGACGGCCGCGCAGCCGATGGTGCAGTTCACCACGATCAGCGAAGGCCGGCCGAGCCGGAGCCGGGCCCCGGCGGCGTTACCCGCGAAATTACCGACGGCGGCCGCCGCGCCGACCAGGCCGAGCATCGCGGCTTGCTGTACCGGCCGGTGTTCGGTCGCCTTGGCCACGAACGCGACGTAGAAGGTCAGGAATCCGGTGAGCACGCGGATACTGCCGTTACCCCACAGCCCGGTGACGACGGCGCGCCCCAGCGGCTGACGGCGTTTGCGGGCCGGTACCGGGTCGTCGGCGGCGGCGCCGTAGGTCTCGGTGTCCCCGGCGCGGGCGTGGTAGCCGAGCGTGGTCGGCACTTCCCCCTCGGTGATCTCCACCCAGCGCGGGATCTTCCAGCTCAGATAGGCCCCGCCGACGGCGATACCGGTGGCCAGGATCAACGCACCGGTCGAACCCGCGATCGCCGCGACGGCCGCGGCGACGCCGCCGGCACCCAGGGTGCCGCCGACCAGGCCGAATACGGTCAGCCGGGAGTTCGTGCGCACCAGATCGATATCGGGCGGCAGCACTCTGGGTGTCACCGCGCTCTTGAGCACCGCGAACGATTTGCTGAGCACCATCATGCACAGCGCCAGCGGGTACAGCACCCAGCTGTCGAAACTGAAGATCAGCACCACCGCCACGACCGCGCGCGCGGCGAACGAACTCGCCAGGGCCAGTCGCCGGCCGCGCTGCAAGCGGTCCAGCGCGGGCCCGATGAGCGGCGCGATGACCGCGAACGGGGCGATCGTGATCAGCAGATACAGCGCGACCTTCGTTTTACTCTCCGCGGTCGCACTGGCGAAGAACAGGGTGTTGGCGAGCGCGACCGCGATGGCGGCGTCCAGTGCGAAGTTCGCCATCGTGGCGTAGGTGAGCGCGGTCAATCCGGATTTGTCCGCGCCGTCGGCCTCGGCCGCCCGCCGGAAGGTGGCGATACCTTTCTCGGTGATCTCGCGGCCGCGCATCGCCGCCACCCGGGTGACGGTGAGTTTGCGGGGGACACGCCGGCCCTCGGCGTCGTAGTCCGTGGCGGCTTCCGCGCTCGGGTACTCCTTGGTCGCGGGCGGTTCCTCCGCACCGCCGGCATGCGCGGCGGTGCGCCTGTCGCGCACGCCGTTCGGTGCGGTGCGGTCCCACGCGTCGGCCCCGGGGCCCGGCCGGTCCGCGGGCTCGGAGCGGCCCGCGGTGGGTGGCGGGCGTCGTCCGGCGGCACCGGACCCACCCGGATCACGCTGGGCCCCGGGGTCGGCCGGGGAAGCCGAGCCCCCGGGGGTGCGGTGATCCATGGGTGGGCCCGGTCGGAAGCGCGAGGTCGACCCCGCATCGGCCGCCGGTCCGGCACCACCGGCCCGCGGAGCGGAGCTGCCCGCGACGGGAGCACCCGGGATCGGCCGTTCCCGCTCGCCGGCGGGCCGCCGGCTGTTCCCGGGCGGGAGCGGCGCGCCGTTCGGCTCCTCGGCCCGCCGGCCGGGGCCCGGTTCCGCAGTCCCCGGCCGCACCGGTGGATCGGGCGGTTCCGCCGACCCGCGTGACCCGCTCAGCGAGCCGAGTATGCGAGCGAAGCGACCCCCTCGCCCCGGCGCACGGTCCCCGGACTCCACCGGCGGGTTCCGGTGACCACTCTGCGCCGACCGGGACGAATGGTCGTCCGGCCGCGCGCCGGACCCGGCAGCGGGCAGCGGGCGGGTCGGCGGCGGGGTAGGACGACGGTTGCCGGGGTCGGGCTCCCGATTGCGGTGTGGCACGTTCGGCGGGGGGTAGCGGTCGAAACCTGGATGCCGCTGCGGTGGCGGAGACTCGCCGGCGGGCCACTGACCGCGATCGGAACCGGAGGGCTCGCGGGAAGTGGGCACATCATCAATTCTGGCCCACCGCGGCGCCCGGCAAACTCCGCCCTGCTCACAGCGGCCCGAAAGTGAGATGTGTCGCGCCGTCAGGCCGGCACGAAACGGACCTCGAACACCGTGGGCCAGTACTTTCCGGTGAGCAGGAAGCGGTCGGTGCCCGGAATCTGGGCGATTCCGTTGAGCACGTCGGTCTGCGCGCGTTCGGCGGGTGGCAGCAAACCGGCGGCATCGACGATCGCCAGGACACGCCCGGTTTCCGGATCGATCCGCAGAATTTCGTCGGTGGGCCAGGAGTTGGCGTAGACCGAACCGTCCTCGGCGCATTCGAGTTCGTTCAGGCGGGCGTCGGTGTGCGTGGTCAGTCGCACCGATCCGGTCCGCGCGAAGGACACCGGATCGCGGAACGTGAGCCCGGCCGATCCGTCGCTCATGACCAACTGCCCGTCGCGGGCGCACAGGCCCCAGCCCTCGCCCTCGTAGCGCACCTGACGTTTCTCGGCCAGCGTCCGCGGGTCGCGAGCGAAGGCGACCCCTTCTTTCCAGGTGAGCTGCCACAGCGTGTCGCCGGCCAGGGTGATCCCCTCGCCGAAGAAAGGCGGCGGGAGAGGGACGCGGGCGAGTTCGGCGCCGGTCGCGCGATCGGTTGTCCGCACCCCGGAGAACCCGACCATCCCGGTGCTCTCGTACAGCACCTCGCCGTCGATCTCCAGCCCCTGTGTGAACGCGCCCAGGTCGTGCCGATGGGTCGCCAGCACCTCGATGTCCAGGCGCGGTACCGCGTCGTCGGTGTTCCGGCAGGCGGCCGTGGCGAGCAGGCAGACCAGCACGGCACCGACCCAGGTTCGCCGAGTGCGCTTCATACGGCAAAATGTAGACCGTGAGCGCAGTATCTGTTTCGGACACCGAGGTGCGGACGATCCTGGCAGGGTCCGTCGACCTGGCTCGTAGTGCGCTCGTGGACCTGGAACCGACCGGGGTCGGAGCGCATCTGGGAGTCCGGGCCGAGGACGAATGTTCGGCGACGCACCGTTTCGAGGCCACACTGCCCGGCTACCACGGCTGGCAGTGGGCGGTGGTGGTGGCCGCCGCGCCCGGCACCGACCGGGTGACCGTGAGCGAGTCCGCGCTGCTGCCCGGCCCCGACGCGTTGATCGCGCCGGAGTTCGTGCCGTGGGACCAGCGCGTCCGGCCCGGCGACCTGGCGCCCGGCGACCTGCTGGCCCCGCCCGCCGACGACCCACGGCTGGTCCCCGGCTATACCGCTACCGGCGACCCCGAGGTCGACGAGACGGCCCCCGAGGTGGGTCTGGGCCGTAAACAGGTGCTCAGCCGGGAGGGCCGGGCCGAGGCGGCCGAACGCTGGTACGCCGAGTACGGCCCCGATACCGAGATGGCCAAGGCAGCACCCGGCTCCTGCGAGACCTGTGGTTTCTATATGCCGCTGGCCGGTGCGCTGCGCGCCTGTTTCGGCGTCTGCGCGAACGCCATGGGCGCCGACGGCCATGTGGTCCACATGGGCTACGGCTGCGGCGCGCATTCGGACACCCAGCTGCCGACGGGCGCCGGGTCACCGATCTATCAGGCCTACGACGACGCCGCCATCGAAGTGGTCGCCGTACCGCCGAAGTCGCCGGAGACCGGATCCGGGAGTGAGGCGGCCGCCGAGGCCGACGTCGCGGCGAACACGGTGGTGCCGGGACACGCGGTCGTGGCCGCTCCGCCGGTGAGCGGGCCGGGGCCGGAGGCGGCAGCACCCGAATCCCGGACCGCTACCGAGGCCGTGAGCCCGGCCGGTGACGACCCGGCCGCGCAGGCCACCGCCGGTCCGGTCGCCACGAGCGAACCCGGTCCGGCCGGCGATTCGAGTACCGAAGCAGCCGCGGAACCGATCACCGATTCGAGCACCGGACCGGCTGCCGAATCGGCCGCTGAGCCGGTTGTCGAGTCCGGCCCCCCACCGGCCGCCGAGGCCGCCGAACCGGTTGTCGATTCGGGCACCGAATCGGCGATGGAGTCCGGTTCCGAACCGGCCGTGGAACCGGAAACCGCCGCCACGGACCGGACCGGTGTACCGGCCGCCGGGCGGGAGACCGGCGAGCAGACCACGTCGGAGACCGGCGACTCGGCCCACGGACCGGTCGACCACTGACCAGCCGGCCGCTGCCCCGGCTGTGCACGGTAAGCCCGCTGCGCTCGGGCACGTACGCTGGCTCGCGTGAGTGAGACCGGTGCGGTGGGCAATACCTTCGGGCCCGTGGGAACAGATGCCGGAACCGCGGATCCCTTCGGCACCGCCGATCTGCGTGCCGCGGTGCTGGCTGCCTGGCGCGATTCCCCGACCCGGCTGCGCGAGGACGCCGCTACCGAGGCGGACCTGGTGCGCGCCGGTTACCGCGATCGCCTGCTGACGGAGTTGGCGCAGAACGCGGCGGACGCGGCGGTGAAAGCGGGGGTGCCGGGCCGGATCGCCGTACGGTGCACGGGCCGGACCCTCTCGATCGCCAATACCGGCGCGCCGCTGGATATCGCCGGAGTGCACGCGCTGACGGCCCTGCGGGCATCGGGGAAATCGGGGAGCGGCGGGGAGACCGGGCGATTCGGTGTCGGTTTCACCGCGGTGCTGACGGTTTCCGACGAACTGGAATTCCGCTCCACCAGTGGATCGCTGCGCTTCTCCCGGGAGTCGACCCGTGAGGCATTGCGCGCGTCCGGCATTTCGGCGCCGGGTGATGGGGACGTGCCGGCGCCGCCGGTGCTGCGCCTCGCGTGGCCGGTGGCCGCCGACCCGGCCGTCGGCGCGGAGACCGAGATCGTCCTGTCGCTGCGTGCCGGGATCGACCCGGTCGCATTGCTGGAGTCCATGCGGGCCGAGGCAGCGGACCTGCTGCTGGAGTTGCCGGCGCTGCGCGAGATCCGGATCGGCGAGGAGGTGGTGCGCGCCGAGACCCGTGATGCGCCGTTCGCCGGAGTGCGCGAGTTGCGGATCGGCGGTTCCGGGTCCGAACGGGTGTGGTGGGAGTTCCGGACCGCGCGGGCGCGCTGGCTACTGCCGTTACGCGACGGGGTCCCGGTGCCCGCCGCGCCCGACGTGCTGCGGGCACCGACCCGTTCGGACGAAGAGTTGTCCCTGCCCGCGGTACTCATCGCCGATATCCCGATGCAACCCGACCGGCGGCGCGTGCTGCCGGGCAATCATTCGGCCGAACTCGCCGCCGGGTACGCCGATTTCGCCCGCGCGCTGCCCCGGCGGCACCGGCTCGTGCTGGTCCCGGCTCCGGGATTCGCGCGCAGCGAGACCGACGGGCTCTTACGCGAGGCGATCCTGCGTGAGCTGCGGACCGGTAGCTGGCTACCGGTGGTCGCCGCGCCCGCGGATGCCGGACTCGACGAGTCCCCCCGGAACGGCGACGCGGACGACCGGGTGGCCGTACCCGCGCGGGCGAGCGTATTTCCCGATCTCACCCCCGAACTGGCCGAGTTGCTGGGTGGTGTGCTCGATCCACTGGTGGTCCCGGAACTGTCCGGCGCCCGCTACGCCGAGGCACTCGCGGCGCTGCAGGTGCACCGGCTCGGTCCGGCGCGGCTGGCGGAGCTGTCCGCCGGACTGGAACGGCCGCCGGCCTGGTGGTTCGCTCTCTACTCCGCACTGGAACCGTTCGTCACCGACCCGCTGGCAGTGGAGGAACTCGGCGCCCTGGCGGTGCCGCTCGCCGACGGACGGACGGTGACGGGACCGCGGACGGTGGTGCTGGACGACGAACTCAAGGCGTTGCCCGCGGCGGTTCCGGTGCACTGGGCGCGGCTGGTGCATCCGGACGCGTCGCATCCGCTGCTGGCGCGTCTCGGTGCGCAGCGGGCGCGGATCGCGGATCTGCTATCGGATCCCGCCCTACAGGCGGAATTGACCGAGCACCCCGACGATCCGGAGACCATCGAGGCGGTGCTCCGCTTGGCCGCGGCGGCCGATCCGGCCGAGTTGCCGGACTGGCTCGGCATGCTCGAACTTCCCGACAGTTCCGGTGGTGTGCGTCCGGCCGACGAACTACTGCTCCCCGATGCGCCCTTGATCGAAATTCTGGTCCCGGACTCGCCGTTCGGGGTCGTCGCGCGGGAGACGGTCGCCGAGTACGGTGCCGACGCGCTGCGGGCGATCGGTGTGGGATGGGATTTCGGGGTGGTCGCCGAAACCGACCCCACCGGTCCCGACCATCACCTCGACGACGAGGAGACCTGGTGGTCCGGGCTCGCCGAGGATCCCGCGGAACTGGTCGCCGTGCGTGATCTGGATCTGGTGGATGACGCGGCGTGGCCGGAGGCGCTGTGGCGGTTGCTCACCGCCGAACGGACCCGGCCGCTGCTCGGTGACCGGGACGGGTATACGGCGTGGTGGTTGCGCCACTATGCCCGGATCGACAGCATCGCGTTGGGTGGCTATCGGCATCCGGCGGATACCGAATTCGCCGGACTACTGCCGGAACTGCCGATCACCGGCCTGTCCGCGGCCGACCTCGACGCACTGCGCGGCTGCCTGGCCGACCCCGCGACCTTGGATCGCGATCTCGTCGAAGCGCTGCTGGCGGCGCTGGCCGACAGCGAGAAGACCCCCGCGCCCGAGGTGGTCGCGCTGGTCCATGCCCGGCTCGGCGCCGCGGTGCCGCGGCTGGAGCTCGGCACGCTCGACCCGCCCGATCGCGTCCGGGCCCTGTCCGGAGCGGTGATCGATGCCGGCGACGCCCTGGTGCTGGACCGGCCGTGGTTCGGTCTCGCGGTGCCTGCGGACCGGCTCGTGGCCGCCGATCCGGCGACCGCCGCCGACCTGGCGCTGCTGCTGGATCTGCCGTTGGTCTCCGAACAGGTCGACGCGGAGGTCGTCGGCCGGGGACACGAAACCGATTGGGCACGCGAGCCGCTGGGTGTGGTGCTGCGCCGGCTGTTCGATCTACCCGCGCAGGACGGGCCCCTGATCCTGCACGACGAACTGTGTATCCGGCTGACGGGCGCGGTTGATCGGACGGTCACCGTGCCGTGGTGGCGGGACGGTTCGGCCACCCATGTGCAGCGTCCGGGCCGGCCCGCCTGAGCAGGCTATTCCGCGTGCCCCGCCAGCGCCGCGGCGAGCAGATCGAGTTGAGTGCGTACGCTGTCGCTGTCGTTGTCGACCAGCCAGCGCAGGACGAGGCCGTCGATCACGCTGAGCGTGAAACGCGAGAGCTGGGCCACCGGAACGGTCCAGGTACTCCCCGTGGCATCGCGGGCGTGGTCGAGGATATCGGCGACGGTGGAATCGTTGAAGGCGTACTGTTCCCGGGCGATCGCCAGTTTCGCGGGGGTCTGTTCGCCCTCGCGCAGGGCGTAGGTGGTGGTCTCGTAGGTGAGCAGCTGACGTTCGGGGGTGGCTTCGATATTGAGCCACATGAGTTCCAGACCCGCGCGCAGCAGATCGCGTAGCGCCGTAGTACCACTGCCCGCTTCCTGCCAGACCGATTCGCCTGTGTCCACCGAATCGCGCAGTTCCATCGACAGCGCCTTGACCAGCTCGGTCATCAGCGCGTCTTTGTTCTCGAAGCAGTAGTGCACCACGCCTAGCGAGACACCCGCCGCCTGAGCGACATCGCGGGTGGTCACCCCCGCGACCCCCTTCTTCTCGGCAAGGCCGATCGCGGCCTCGATAAGGTGGGCCCGTCGTTCTTCGACGCTCAATCGAGAGGACACCTGAGCGAGTTTGGCCCGAGAGGCCCGAACAGTCAATTCCCGGCGAGCAGCATCGGATCACCGGGGTCCCGCTCGACTTCCGGCTGCCGCCTGGTCGATATCGCCGCCGCCGCCGGAAAGCGCGGCGCTTCGGCGTCACAACCCGGTCTGTGCTCCCTTGTCACCGCGCCGGGCACCGCGGCGCTGTATCGCGAAGATGATGTACCCGAGCAGTCCGACCGCCAAACCCATCAGGCATACCGGGCGAGCCGATTCCCACCGGGGCCCGCTGAGCCAGACCACCGCGGTCGCGACGGCGAACAGCGCGCACCCGAGGGCGAGGACCGGCCGGGGGTCGGTCAGCCAGGTGGGGAGCTGCGGGAGCTGCGGGGCCATTCGGTCAGCGTAACCGCTGTACGCACGCCGATCCGACGTGTGTCACGTATGGTTCACTTTGTGACTACCCACTCGGATGTGCGGGCGCTGGCCAGCGACCTCTCGCTGGCGGTGGTGCGCTTGACGCGGCATCTACGGGGGCGGCGGACGGAATCGCAGATATCGCTGACCCAGCTTTCGGTCCTGGCCACCCTCGGGAACGAGGGCGCGATGACGCCCGGGGCGCTGGCGGCCAAGGAACGGGTCCAGCCTCCCTCGATGACCCGGGTGATCGCCTCGCTCACCGATCTCGGTCTGGTGGAGCGCAACCCGCATCCGACCGACGGCCGGCAGATCATCGTCTCGCTCTCCACTGCCGGTCACTCGCTGCTCGCCGATGAACGCAGCGCCCGGGAGGCCTGGATGAGCGACCAACTCGCGGGTCTGGAACCCGATCAGCTCGAAGACCTGCAACGGGCGGTCACGATCATGAACCAGATCGTCGCCGATTCGGAGTGAACCGGTAGCGGCGTCCTACCGGGGCCCCTGAATCCGCCCGGGTCGGAGATCATCCGCGGCACCGTGCGCCGTGGCCTCAGCGCGCCGCGAACGGCCGGTCACTGTCGACGATTTCGCGGCCCAGCGGGAAAAGGGCGAGCGGGATCAGTTTGAGATTCGCCCAGGCGAACGGGATTCCGATGATGGTGCAGGCCAGGGCGATGCTGGTACCCAGATGGCCCAGGGCCAGCCACCAGCCGGCCACCACGAACCAGATGATATTGCCCAGCAGCGCCCCCGCGCCGGCGCCCGGCTTCTCGACCGTGGTGCGGCCGAACGGCCACAGCATGTAGACGCCGTTGCGCAGCGCGGCGACCCCGAACGGGATCGTGATGATGAGCACGAAGCAGATCAGGGCGGCCAGGAAATAGCCCAGCGCCATCCAGAACCCCGCGAGCACGAGCCACAGGATATTGAGCAGGAGCTGGATCGGCTTCATATCTCGAGCATGCCCTAAAGCGGCGCCGAGCGCACCCGCCACCGAACGCCGGTGGTGGGGGTTGGCAGGATGGGCGCCGTGGCCGTGGTTCTCGAGGTGAACAGTGTGGACGATCCGCGGGTGGACGATTTCCGCGACCTGAAGGCCGCCGACCGCAGACCCGATCGGCCCGGCGGGAAAGGTCTGGTCATCGCGGAGGGAACCGTGGTGGTCCGGCGGATGCTGGATTCGCCCTTCCGGCCACACGCGCTGCTCGGCGTGGACAAGCGGTGGCAGGAACTCGCGCCCGAACTCGCGGCGGTGGATGTGCCGTTCTACCGGGCCTCCGCGGAAGTGATGGCCGAGGTGGTCGGGTTCCATCTGAACAGGGGGGTGCTGGCGGTGGCGCACCGCCCGCCCGAACGCGATTTCGACGAGATCATCGCCGCTGCCACCACAGTGGCGGTGCTCGAAGGCGTGAACGACCACGAGAACCTGGGGTCGATGTTCCGTAATGCGGCCGGCCTCGGAGTAGACGCGATCCTGTTCGGCGATCGCTGCGCGGATCCGCTGTACCGTCGGTCCGTGCGGGTTTCCATGGGTCATGCGCTGCGGGTGCCGTTCGCCCGGGTACCGGAGTGGCCGGACGGGCTCGACCGGCTGCGGCGGCGAGGGTTCCAGGTGGCGGCCCTGACCCCGGACCCGGCGGCTCCGACGCTGGCCACCGCGCTCACCGGCGACCGGGTGGCGCTGCTGCTGGGCGCCGAGGGCCCCGGCCTGACCGAGGAGGCCATGGCCGCGGCGGATGTGCGGGCGCGGATACCGATGTCGGCGGGGACCGATTCGCTCAATGTGGCGACCGCGGCGGCGATGGCGTTCTACGAGCGGGTGCGGGCGTCGTGAACCCGGTGCTCGGAGGCTCCGGGGCCGGCCGGCGGCCTGATGAACCCACCCCGTGGGCGGCGGGTATCACGGTCGCGGTGCTGGTGGCCGCGCTGACCGCCGTCGGGGTCTTCGCCTTCGGGGCGGCGCTGGCCCGGGTGCACCCCGTGCTGTCGCTGGCGGTGAATCTGGTCGCGGTCGGTGGGGTGGCGCCCACCGTGTGGCGCTGGCGGGCGCGCCCGGTGACCCGCTGGGTGCTGGCCGGCGCGAGTAGCGGGGTGGCGCTGGCCTGGATCGGCCTGCTGTTCTCCGTGTGACCGGGACCGGTCTACTGATCGGCGCCCACGGTGGCTTCGTGCCCGCGCAGCCAGGACAGCAGGCCCTTTCGTTCGTGCGTGACCCGATTGTTCGGCTGCGGTGGTTCCGGCTCGTCGGGGCGATCGCCGCGGGGCCGCAACCGGAAACCACACACTCGGATGTCCTTGGGATCCACCGGGCGGGCGGCGTCGGCGTCGGCCGCGGTCTCCCTATCCGCGCTGGCCGTGGGGAAGTACCGGAAACCCAGCCATTCGTGATTGGCGGTATCGGCGAAACCGGGGGGATCGAACGGTAGGACCAGCGGATCGGGTAGCTCCCCGAGCCGCCACGCGATGGGATGTTCGCCCGCCCAGTGCGGTCGCTCCCAGATATGGGGCAGACCGTGGTCCTGCAGAATGTTGAGCCGGGTGGAACTGAACGCCCGGCGCAGTTCGCCACGCTCCCAGTGCGCGAACGCGCCCCAGCCGTATTCGAGGTCGAACGACACCAGATAGGTGTGCTCTTCGGCGAGCGGCCGCACCAGCAGCTCCGGGATGGCGGTCGGCTGCACCCGGGCGGCGTAGGAACTGCACAGCAGAGTGAGTCCGGGATAGCTGCCGATATAGACCTCGTCGGCTTCCGGGCCGTCGAGGTCGCCGAGGGGGACCGATTCGGTGGGCTCTACGTCCAGATCGGGATGCAGTTGCCGGGCCAGCGCGTACGCCGCGTCCGGATCGGGGTCGGGATCGGCGCGTAGCACCGCCGGCGGGTCGGGGGTATCGACGTACCACACGGACGAAACCTTGGACAGCATCGGTCCACCTCCGATAGCGCACGAAACCAGGTCGCGAACTCCTCGGCGCAACTGCTGTCGTCGTCCGGGCTGGCCCCGGAATCATCGGACCGCGTCGCCGTATACACCGAACTTACTCGCGCAAACGGATGATCCGGGCGGTTGCGCGGGGTAACACGCCGGTCCGTAGCCGGTCAGTGACCCGAACTGCGGACGCCGAGCAGTACGTCCTCCCAGGACGGCATGGGTGCCTTGCCGCGCTTGGTCCGGGGCGCCGGCTTCGTGGCTTTGGCGGAGGGTTTCTCGGCCGCCGGTTTCGCCTCGGCCGGTGCGGGATCCGGTGCTTCGGCGGCAGGTTCCTCGGCGGGGGCCTCGGGCATATCGGCTTCCGCGGGCGCGGTCTCTCCCACGGCCGGCGCGGCGGTTTCCGCCGTGGCCGTCCCGGCTTCCGGGGCGGGAGCCGGTTCGGCGGCGACCGGCGCGGGCTGCGGCGCCGCCACGGGGGCGGGCGCGGCCGCCAACGGAGCCGGTTCGGGCACGACGGCAGCCGGTGCCGGCTCGGGCTCCGGCGCAACGAGTTCGGGGGCGGCGGTTTCGACCGGAGTGGTCGGCGATTCGGCCGCCGGGGCGGGTGCCGCGGGCGGTGCGGGCGCGGGCCGCGGCACCGCGGGGCGCGCCGGTTCGGCGGGGACCGGATACGTTTCGGCCGGGGGCCGGTAGGTATCCGCGGGGGGACGGTAGGTCTCGGCGGGAGCACTCGCCGCCGGGGTGCCGGCGGGCAGCGCCGTGCCGCCGGGGCGGGGGCCACCGGGGGAGAGCGGGGTCGCGGCGGCGGGCAGCGGTGTCGTACCGCCGGCGGCCACGGCGCGCTGCTCGTAGTAGTCGTCGACGGCGGCTCGGGCGGGTTCACGCCGTGGCTCCGCCATCGCTTCGGCCGCGGCCGCCGGCTCGGCATCGACCGGCAGGATCGAGGCGAGACCACGCAGCGCGCGACCGAAATCCGGGTCGATCAGATCGGTGGCCGGATCGTCGAGTGGGGAAACGCTGCCACCGTGCGCATCCGGCTGATAGCGCCAGTGCGCGGCGATCTCCGAACGGCCGTTCTGCCACTGCAACTGGGCGACCCAGAAGCCCTTCTCGTCCTTCCAGGCATCCCATTCGGCATTGTCGAGGGTATGTCCGCGCGCGGTGAAAGCGGCTGTCACCACATCGATCAGGATCTCCACGGCCGGGCCGTCGGGTCGGATCGGATGCGCCTTCTGTGCGAGCTCGGCCGCGCGGGCCCGCTCCAACAGCACCGGGTAGGCGAACCGCTCCACCCGGCTCACCGGCATACCGGATTCCTGTGTCACCTGCTCGACCGACGCGCCGGCACGGATTCGAGCCTGGATATCGCGAGGACGCATAGTAGCTTCCATTTCGATCTCGATCTGGCCGAATCGGGCAAGGTCGCCGCGGGCGGCGGCACGAAGTTTGTCGTCGGCGGGAAGCCGGAATTTCTGACCACTTTCGGTGTCGACGCACACGATATGGGCGGAGTCGGGCGTCACCCCGATCACTCGAAGTTCACGCACCGTAACCTCCTTATCGCGTCGCTCGCGATACCGCCCACGTTCTGGAACAGTAGTGCACTTCTGGGATTCGTGTGGCAAGACACGCGGCATCGAAATGTACCCTGTGGCCGTCATCTACCGCTAATCTGCTCTATTCCCTTGTGTATCAACTCGATTCCCCAAGACGTCGGCGGGCCCGCCGCGCGACACGCGCGACGGGCCCGAACCCGCAGGTGATCTCGTCTCAGCCGAGATTTTCCACGACCCAGTCGATGCAGCGGGTCAGCTGCCCGACATCCTCGGGGTCGATCGCCGGGAACATCCCGACGCGCAATTGGTTGCGGCCCAATTTGCGGTACGGCTCGGTGTCGACGATGCCGTTGGCCCGCAGCGTCTTGGCCACCGCGGCGGCGTCCACCGAGTCCGCGAAATCGATGGTGCCCACCACCTGGGATCGGTGCGCCGGATCGGTGACGAATGGAGTGGCGAATTCACTGGCCTCGGCCCATGTGTACAGCCGCGACGAAGAATCCAGGGTGCGTTTCACCGCCCAGTCCAGGCCGCCGTTGCGATTGAGCCAATCGATCTGGTTGGCGAACAGCAGCAGGGTCGCCAGTGCCGGGGTGTTGTAGGTCTGGTCCTTGAGGCTGTTCTCGATAGCGATCGGCAGCGAGAGGAAATCCGGAGTCCAGCGCCCCGATTCCTTGATTTCGGCCACCCGCGCCAGCGCGGCCGGGCTCATGAGCGCGATCCACAGTCCACCGTCGGCGGCGAAACATTTCTGCGGGGCGAAGTAGTAGACGTCGGCGTCGGCGATGTTCACCGGCAGACCGCCCGCGCCGGAGGTGGCGTCGATGGCGACGAGCGCGTTCTCCGAACCCGCCGGTCGCTGCACCGGCACGGAGACACCGGTGGAGGTCTCGTTATGCGCCCAGCCGATCAGGTCGGCGGCGGGATCGGCGACCGGCTGCGGCGCGCTGCCCGGATCGGCGGAGACGACGATCGGGTCGCCGAGGAAGGGGTTCTTCTTGGTGACACTGGCGAACTTGGCGCTGAACTCGCCGTAGGTGAGATGCAGGGAACGCTCGCGGACCAGGCCGAACGCGGCGGCATCCCAGAACGCGGTGGTGCCGCCGTTACCGAGGACGACCTCGTAGCCCTCCGGGAGGGAGAACAGGTCCCGTAATCCGGAGCGGACCCGGGCCACCACATCTTTGACCGGTTTCTGCCGGTGGCTGGTGCCGAATACCGAAGCACCCACCTCCACCAGGGACTGCAGCTGCTCCGGGCGAACCTTGGACGGCCCGCAGCCGAAACGACCGTCGGCGGGCTTGAGGTCTTCGGGGATGGTCGGGAACGCACTGGTCATGGCGAACAGCGTAGCCGCGCCGTTGCTGTGCCGCGTACCACACTCCGGCTAACGTGAACGGGTATGAGCATGCGGTCGTCAAGGGGCGCTGCCGGGGGTGGAGCCGGTGACAGCCGGGCGCGCGGCCGGAGTGAGCTCCCGGGTTCACCCGGGCCGCTCATCCGGTTGCGCGACCTGCTCCCACGCCGCCTCCGGCGTCGCGGCGAAGCCCCCACCGGCCCCGATCGCCGGGATCTGCTGGCCACCGGAAGGGCGGGTTCGGCGACCGTGCTGGCGACCCGCACCCGCCGGACCGAACCCGGCTACACCTTCCGGGTCCGTGTGCGGCTGCCCGGGTTGCCGCCGTACGAGGCACAGGTACGCCAGCGGGTATCCGGCGCCGAACTGGACCGGATGCGACCGGGTGACCTGGTGTGCTGCCGGGTCGATCCCGAGGACCGCGACCGCATGGTGCTGTATCTCCCCGGTGATACCGACCCCGGCCGGGCCGGCCTGACCAAGATCCTCGCCGAGGGTCGCCGCGCCGAGGCCACGGTCTTGGCGGTGACCGCGGTGGATGCCGACTATTGCGGCTGCGACGACCCGGTCCTGCGCCTGGACCTCGAATTACGCGCCCGGGACGAACCCGGGCCCTGGCGCGTCCGGGTGGTCCAGTCGGTTCCCCTGGCCGCCATCGGCCTCCTGGACCTCGGCGCCAAACTGGAAGCGGCCTTCTTCGCGGTCGACGCGGGGGAATCGGTCGCCATCGACTGGGAGGCGGAACCCGAACGGAGGTAACGGCCCGGGCGGCCTACACCGTGTGGACCTCGCCCCATCCCGCGACGTCGTGCGGTTTCCGCGGGCCCGGGCCGGTGTAGATCGCGGCCGGGCGGACCAGCTTGCCCAGCTTCTTCTGCTCCATGATGTGTGCGCACCAGCCGGCGGTCCGGCCACAGGTGAACATGGCGGGCATCATATGCGCCGGGACCTCGGCGAAGTCGAGGATGACCGCGGCCCAGAATTCGACATTCGTTTCGATGGCGCGGTCGGGCCGGCGTTCGCGGAGTTCGGCCAGGGCCGCCTGTTCGAGGGCGGCGGCCACTTCGTAGCGCGGCGCGGCCAGGCGGGCGGCGGTATCGCGCAGGACCCGGGCGCGTGGATCCTGGGCCCGGTAGACCCGGTGACCGAAGCCCATCAGCTTCTCCTTGCGGTCCAGGATCCCTTTGACCAGCGCGCGGGCATCGCCCGTGCGTTCCACCTCTTCGATCATGGGCAGGACCCGGGCGGGGGCGCCGCCGTGCAGCGGCCCGGACATGGCGCCGATGGCTCCGGAGAGCGAGGCGGCCACATCGGCGCCGGTGGAGGCGATGACCCGGGCGGTGAAGGTGGAGGCGTTCATGCCGTGTTCGGCCGCCGAGACCCAGTAGGCGTCGATGGCTTCGGTATGACGTGGGTCGGGGTCGCCCTTCCAGCGGGTCATGAAGCGGTCGGTGACCGTGGTGCATTCATCGATGCGGCGCTGCGGTACCGCGGGCTGGTAGATACCGCGGGCCGATTGCGCCACATAGGACAGCGCCATGACCGAGGCGCGGGCCAGGTTCTCCCGGGCGGTGGCGTCGTCGATATCCAGCAGCGGCCGATAGCCCCAGATGGGCGCGAGCATCGCCAGGCCGGCCTGTACGTCGACGCGTACGTCACCGGTGTGTACCGGCAGCGGGAACGGTTCGGCCGGTGGGAGGCCGTGCCCGAATTCGCCGTCGACCAGCAGAGCCCAGACATCTCCGAAGGTGACCCGGTTGCCGACCAGGTCCTCGATATCCACGCCGCGGTAGCGCAGCGCGCCCCCGTCCTTGTCCGGTTCGGCGATCTCGGTGGTGAACGCGACCACCCCCTCCAGGCCGCTGACGAAATCGTCCGGCACCCCACCGGACCCCGATACCGCGGAATTGGTGGTCATACGCGACTCTCCTCTCAACAGAACTCTAGCGCCGAGCTACCCGGGAGTAACGTCTGGCCCATGGCCGATGTGGAGGAGACGGGTGCCGATCTCGGCGCGATGCGCGCCGAATACGGTGCGGCCCATTCCGGTTCGCGTAACTCGGAACTGTTGCTGGGTGTGCACGACACGGAATTGGACGAACTGTCGGTGGCCGGCGGCTGGGAGCCGCTTCTGCGGTTGTGGATAGAACAGGCGACCGTCGCCGGGATCGCCGAGCCCAATGCCATGGTGCTCGGGACGCTCACCGGGTCGGGGGCCGATGCCCGGCCGGTGACGCGCACGGTGCTCTGCAAGGGCCTGTCACCGGAGGGCGTCACCTTCTATACGAACTACGATTCCGCCAAGGGCGCCCAGCTCGCGGCGACGCCGTACGCCTCGGCGACTTTCCTGTGGCCGCAACTGGCCCGGCAGGCCCACGTCCGCGGCCGGGTGGACCGGGTTCCCGCCGAGGTGACCGAACGGTACTGGCGGTCGCGGCCGCGGGAATCCCAGCTCGGCGCGTGGGCCTCGCATCAGTCCGAACCCATCGGTTCTCGCGCGGAACTCGATGAACAGCTGGCACGGACCGCACGGCGTTTCGCCGCGGTCGCGGAGGTACCCGTACCGCCGCGCTGGGGCGGTTATCTGCTGAATCCCGACGAGGTGGAGTTCTGGCAGGGTCAGCGCGGGCGATTGCACAACCGGATCGTGGTCCGGATCGACGACGCCGGTATGTCGGTGCGGCGGCTCCAACCGTGACGGCGCGAACCGGCCGGTTATTCGGTCGCACGGCCGTGTTCAGGCCCGTTACGCCCCCTCCGGTGATGTTTCGCACGGTTTCATCGACAGACTTGTGGGTACGTTCTGTGGGCGGTGGCGAACGGCAGTTTCCGTGGATGTGGCACGGGCGCTGTCCACAACCGGCCGAGATCGGTTATCAGGGGTATTTTCCCCGGTCACAGCCATACCGACCGGCAGGTGAACCGCTGAATCCCACGCCCGTGCGGGCCGATTGTGAGATCGGCGCGCGGGTACCCTCCCCGCCGGTCCCACCAGAGCAAGGACTAGCGTCTACCGATAACGCACCGTGTGCCGACCGCATGCGATGCCGACGGTCTTGAGCCTGAGAGGGAACCTTCCGTGCCGGAGAATCACATAAATGACGCCAAACCGGTTCTCACCTACCCCGGTGGCGAATACCCGATGACGATCGCCGAGGCTTCCGAAGGAAACGACGGTATCGACCTCGGCAAGCTGCTGGCGAGTACGGGATATACAACCTATGACCCGGGTTTCGTCAACACCGCGTCGACCAAATCGGCCATCACCTATATCGATGGTGAACAGGGCATTCTGCGCTACCGCGGTTACCCGATCGAGCAGCTCGCGGACAATTCGACTTTCATCGAGGTCAGCTATCTGCTGATCTACGGCGAACTACCCACCCAGGATCAGCTCGAGGATTTCACCGACAAGATCCGCCGGCACACCCTGCTGCACGAAGATCTGAAGCGCTTCTTCGACGGCTTCCCCCGTAACGCGCACCCGATGCCCGTCCTCTCCTCGGCGGTCAACGCGCTCTCGGCCTACTACCAGGACTCGCTGGACCCCCGCGATCCCGAACAGGTCGAACTGTCCACCATTCGGCTGCTGGCCAAACTGCCCACCATCGCCGCGTACTCGTACAAGAAGTCGGTGGGCCAGCCGTTCCTCTACCCCGACAACTCGCTGTCGCTGGTGGAGAACTTCCTGCGGATGACCTTCGGTTTCCCGGCCGAGCCCTACCAGGTCGACCCGGAGATCGCCGCCGCCCTGGACATGCTGCTCATCCTGCACGCCGACCACGAGCAGAACTGTTCGACCTCCACGGTCCGGCTGGTCGGCTCCTCCGACGCCAACCTGTTCACCTCCGTATCCGGCGGTATCAACGCGCTGTGGGGTCCGCTGCACGGCGGCGCCAACCAGGCGGTGCTGGAAATGCTGGACGGTATCCTCGCCGCCGGTGGTGACGTCAAGGAATTCATCCGCAAGGTCAAGGACAAGGAAGACGGTGTGAAGCTGATGGGCTTCGGGCACCGGGTCTACCGCAACTACGACCCGCGCGCCACGATCGCCAAGAAGCACGCCGACACCATCCTGAGCAAGCTCGGCAGCGATCCGCTGTTCGATATCGCCCAGGCCCTCGAAGAGGCCGCGCTGACCGACGATTACTTCGTCGAACGCAAACTCTACCCGAACGTCGATTTCTACACCGGCGTCATCTACAAGGCCATGGGCTTCCCGACCCGCATGTTCACCGTGCTGTTCGCCATGGGCCGGCTTCCGGGCTGGATCGCGCACTGGCGGGAAATGCACAGCGAAGCCATCAAGATCGGCCGTCCGCGGCAGATCTACACCGGCTATGGTGCACGGGACTACACCGAAATCACCAACCGCTGAAGCGATTGAATCGAAGGGGATTCAAGGTATGAGCAAACCGGAGATCGAATTTCAGGCGGGCCCCCCGCCCACCGAACTGGTCATCAAGGACATCACCGTCGGCGAAGGCCCGGAAGCTGTGCCCGGCGGCACCGTCGAAGTGCACTACGTCGGCGTGGAATTCGATACCGGCGAGGAATTCGATTCGTCGTGGAACCGCGGCGAATCGATCACCTTCCCGCTGCGTGGTCTGATCCAGGGCTGGCAGGACGGAATTCCGGGCATGAAGGTCGGCGGTCGCCGTCAACTCACCATCCCGCCGGAACTGGCCTACGGCCGGGCCGGTGGGGGTCATCATCTGTCCGGAAAGACCCTGGTCTTCGTGATCGACCTGCTGGACGCCAAGTAGGTCCGTACGCGGGGGATATCCTCGGCAATACTTCTCGGCCCCGGAGCTGCGGCTCCGGGGCCGAGTGCGGTTTCCGCCGCCGGGTATTCGGCGCCGCGTCAGGCCGGCCTCGGGACCACACGGTTCGGCAGGACGAGTACCAACCGGACCCCGCCCAGGGTGCCGTCGTCGAAAAAGGCTTGCCCACCGTGCAGCTGGGCCTGCTGGGCGACCAGGGCCAGCCCCAGACCGGATCCGCCCTTGCTGGCCCGGCTGCCACGGGTGAAGCGGGCGAAAACGGTGTCGCGTTCCTCGGGCGCCAGCCCCTGCCCGTTGTCGTCGATCGAGATGACGATGGTGTCGTCATCGGCGCGATGGGCCGACAGCAGGGCCTCGGTGGCGCCGCCGTGCCGGACGGAGTTCTTCACCGCGTTGTCCACCGCGAGACGTAGGCCCGCGGGCAGGCCGCGGGTGACGAGTTCGGCGTCGGTGTCTATCCGGACGGTCAACCCGGGGTAGTGGCGCATGGCGTCGTGGGCGGCCTGATCCAGCAGCTCCGCGATATCGGTATCGATATGGTCGCGCTCGGAGGTCAGATCGCCCGAGGCGAGGCGTTCCAGCGCGGCCAGCGTGGTCTCCACCCGCCCCTGGCTGCGCTGCAGATCGGCGAGGATCTCGACGCGCTGGGATTCGTCCAGATCGAGGGTCGCCAGCACCTCCAGGTCGGTGCGCATCGCGGTCAGCGGGGTACGTAGTTCGTGCGCCGAGACCGCGGCGAAATCCCGGGCGGTCTCCAGCGCGGCGGCCGTTTCGGCCTGCGCTTGGTCCACCCGGCGCAGCATGGTGTTCACCGCGTCGGCCAGCTGTTCGGCCTCCAGCACGCCGGAACTGTCGACGGGTTCGGGTGTAGCGTCGCCGTACCCGGTGCGGGCGCCGACCTGCCGGGTGAGCACCACGATCGGCCGGACCGCGCGCCCGCCGAACAACCAGCCGAGACCGGCCGCGGCCGCGATCGCGAGCAGACCTCCCAAAAGCACCCAGCGCTGCTGTTCGGCGGTCATCTCGGCCGCCTCCGCCGCGGGAATGGCCAGCGAGACCGAGCGGCCGGCCGGCTGATTCTCGGTGGTGGTCAATACCCGGTAAGGGGTGTCGTGCACAGTGACCGTCTTCGCGCCCGGCTCGAGATCCGGCAACTCGACGGAACTGGAGGCGAGGACCCGGCCCTCGTCGCGGACGGTCAACGCCATATCGCGGTCGGGACCCAGCAGGTTCACCACCCCCACGGCGACCATCGGCTCGATCAGCACCAGCCGCGAGGCGATCTGCAGTTGCTGATCGGTCTGCTGCAGGTTGTTGTGCTCGATGGCGGGAACCGCGATCGCGCTCACGACCGCTACGATGAGCACCGCCCCGGCCGCCGCCGCCCCGGCGACCCGGGTACGCAGCGAATACGATCGGTGGCGTCTTCGGCCGGAAGCGCGGCCGATCACTTGGTCTCTCGCAGCACGAACCCGACGCCGCGAATGGTGTGCAGCAGCCGGGCGGTCCCGTCGGCCTCCAGTTTGCGGCGGAGATAGCCGACGAATACGTCCACCACATTCGTATCGGCCGCGAAATCGTAGCCCCACACCAGTTCCAGCAACCGTTCCCGGCTCAGCACCACACCGGCGTTACGCGCCAGGGTCGACAGCAGTTCGAATTCACGTTTGGTCAGCTCGATCTCCTGGCCGTTCAGCATCGCTCGATAGCCCGCCGTATCCACCTGCAGCGGACCGACCGAGACGATATCCGGAGTTCCGGGAGCGGCGGTGGCGGTATCGGTGCGCCGCAGCAGCGCCTTGATCCGCGCCACCAGCTCCGCCAGGACGAAGGGTTTGACCAGATAGTCGTCGGCGCCCGATTCCAGGCCCGCGATCCGGTCACCGACCGAACTGCGCGCGCTCAGCACACAGATCGGCACCTCGTTCCCCATTGCCCGCAGGGCCGTCACCACCCCCGCCCCGTCCAACACGGGCATGTTCATATCGAGGACGACGGCGTCCGGCGCCGCCTCGGACACCGCACGCAGCGCGGCCGCCCCGTCCCGGGCGATACTCACCCGGAACCCGGACAATCTCAGACCTCGCTCCACCGACGCGAGAACATCCTCGTCGTCGTCGACAACGAGCACCGCCGGATTGCTGATCCGCTCCGTCACAACGTCCATTGTGCTGGATGAATTCGTTGCCGGCGGTGTCACGACACCGCCGGCAACGAACTCGGCTCAGTAGTTGTGGCAGGTGTCGGCTACGCCCTGGAGGGTGGTGCGGAGTTGTTCGGTCCGGGGGTCGTTCTCGGCCTGCTGGGCCGTTTCGGGGTTCTCGTCGATGTACTGCTGCAGTTCCGCGCGGCGCTGTTCGACCGGCTGGTCGAACTTGCTCTGCAGTTGTGCCTTCAGATCGGGGTTGTTGTCGAGCATCGACGCCAGTTCCGGAGCCTGGTCGTGGAGCGCGGCGTCGATCTGGGTGAAGGAGCAGTCGCTGGTGATCAGCGGTTCGGCGAAATCCGTCGGGGCCGCGGAGGCGACCGCGGGGCTCAGGAACGCGGTAACCGCGGCGGCGGCGCCCAGGGTGAGGGTGATCGGGCCGAATGCGCCGCGAAGCCGGGTTGTCGTGTGTGCCATGGGGTTACTGCCTCCTAGCGTGTCGTGTCGAGCCGGGGCTCGTGGACTGACTCAGACCGTATTGTGTCGTCATGGCCGGCCTCTGAGAGCTTCTTAAGAGGAGTTTGAGTTTTGTGCGGGTCGCACGATCCGGGCGAGTTCGTCCAGGACACCGGGATCTTCGATGGTGGAGGGTATTTCGTAGTTTTCGCCCGCTGTCATCTGGCGGATCGTTTTGCGCAGGATCTTGCCGGAGCGGGTTTTCGGCAGGGCGGGTACCACGACGGCGTCATACAGGCCGGCGACCGGCCCTATCTGTTTGCGGACGCGTTCGCTCAATTCGTCGCGCAACGTTTCGGGGTCGATGACGGCGTCGGCTTTGAGGACGACATAAGCGATGGGGCGTTGTCCTTTGAGTTCGTCGGGCAGCCCGATCACCGCGCATTCGGCGACGGCGTCGTGTCCGGCGACCGCCGCTTCGATACTGCCCGCAGAAAGGCGGTGTCCGGCCATATTGATCACATCGTCACTGCGGCCGAGGACGAACAGGTAGCCGTCTTCGTCGAAATAGCCGGAATCACCGGTGAGGAAATGCCCGGGATATGCCGAAAGGTAGGACCGCTGGTAGCGCTCGTTGTCGTGCCACAGGCCGGTGAGCGCGCCCGGGGGGAGCGGCAGGCCGATGACGATATTGCCTTCGGCGCCCGCGGCCACGGGGTTGCCGGAGGAGTCCAACACCCGCAGCCGGTAGCCGGGCACCGGTACCGAGGCCGAGCCCGGTTTGATCGGCAGCCGCTGCAGCCCGAGCGGATTGGCGCAGATAGGCCAACCGGTTTCGGTCTGCCACCAGTGGTCGACCACTGGGCAGTCCGCGCGGTCGGCGAGCAGTGTGTCCGCGGCCCACCGATAGGTCGCCGGATCGAGCCGTTCACCCGCGCAGAACAGAGAACGTAGCGAGCCGAGGTCGTATTCGCGGGCGAAGGCGGCGGTGGGGTCGGCGCGGCGGATGGCCCGCAGGGCGGTTGGTGCGGTGAACAGCGTATGCACCCGGTGTTCGGCCACCACCCGCCAGAAGGCGCCGGCATCCGGGGTGCCCACCGGTTTGCCCTCGTAGAGCAGCGTGGTGGCGCCGGCCAGCAGCGGCGCGTAGACGATGTAGGAGTGGCCGACCACCCAGCCCACATCGGAGGCGGCCCACATGACCTGCCCCGGGCCGACATTATAGATATTGCGCATAGACCAGGTCAGGGCCACGGCGTGGCCACCGTTGTCGCGGACCACGCCCTTCGGCCTGCCGGTGGTTCCGGAGGTGTACAGCACGTACAGCGGGTCGGTCGCCGCGACGGAAACCGGCGCGGCGGGGTCGGCATCGCGGACCACGGCGTCCCAGTCCAGCCACCGCACGGCTCCGTCGAGGACCGGATTGCCGTCGTGATTATGTGCCGGGAATTCCGCGCGCTGTTTAACCAGTACGGTCCGCGGCGCGGTGGTGCCGGCCAGTTCGAGAGCCTCGTCGACAATGGGCGGATAGGCGATGGCCCGGTTCGGTTCCAGCCCCCCTGACGCTGTCACGATCAGGACAGGTTCGGCATCGTCGAGCCGGGCGGCGAGTTCGGGGGCGGCGAATCCACCGAACACCACCGAATGCACGGCTCCGATCCGGGCACAGGCCAGCATCGCGACCACGGCCTCGGGAATCATCGGCAGGTAGATCACGACCCGGTCACCGGCGGTCACTCCGAGATCACGCATGGCGCCGGCGAATTTCGCGACTTCGTCGCGGAGTTCGCCATAGCTGTAAACACGGGTCCGGCCGGTCATCGCCGAGTCGTAGATCAGTGCCGCCTGGCCGGCCCGGCCGGCGTCGATATGCCGGTCGAGCGCGTTGTAGCAGGTATTGAGCCGAGCGCCGGGAAACCACCGCGAAGTGCGGCGATCGGCGTCGAGTGCCTGTTCAGGAGGCACATCCCAATCGACGGCCGAGGCGGCGCGGGTCCAGAACTCGGCGGGATCGACCAGGCTGGTCTGATAGACCGGTCGATACTCGTTCCTCGCGTGCACCCGTGCTCCCTAGCCTCGCAGCAATCCTCGCCTCGATAGATCAGCACGATTGTGGCAGACTTCACGCGACCCCCCGTCGGGTGTCGCGACCATGGCTTATGCCTGTAACCGGCTGGTCAATGTGCGTGAACCCGGGCTGAGTACACCAAGAAGTTATTGATCCGTTAGAATCTGATGACACAAATTCGGTCCGTCGTAGACGCAATTTCTCGGCCAGCCGCGACCCACGGGCAGCTCCACCCGTCGAGCCACTATGCGAGTGTGGAGTTCCGCTGATGGAGCATGGCTGGGGCCAGGTTGGAAAGTGAGTGGGAATGCGTGACGCCGCTAGGTCCGGCACGAAGCGCTGGGCGCTGAGTAACTGGGACCTTCGCTGGAAGGTTACGGCCGTGCTGGCTGTACCGTTGGCGGTCGCGGTCGGACTCGGTGTCTCCAGGATTTCGGCGGAATGGAGCAACGCGAACCGGCTGGGTTCGGCCTCCGAGAACGTCAGTATCGTTCCGTCCGTTATCGATCTCAGTACTGCCACGTCCGCCACGGCGGGCTCTCAGGTGATCGCCATCGCGCCGGGCCGGTCGATGGTCACCGAGGACAACCTCACCGCTCTGGACCAGGCGATCGCCGCGGCCGAATCCGCGCTCGTCGAACTCGACGATCTACCGGCCGCGAATCAGGCGCTCACGGAGATGATCGATCAGGCGAAGGGAGTGCGCGCCGGCGGTATGGCCCCGTCGAATCTGCCTCCGGACGAAGCGGTGCAGGTCCTCGACAAAGCGCGTAACGCCGGAGTCCGGGCCGTGGAGGCCATTCTCGGGGAGATCGGTGACGCTTCGATCGACCCGGCCAAACTCCGGCTCGTCGACGCGCTGAACCTGCGGTCCACCATGGTCGGTGAGATCACGGCCGCGGCGGAACTGCTGCGCAACCAGGAATCCGGCGAGCAGGCCTACCGCACCGCGACCAATACCGAACGCGCGCTGCTGAATATCCTGAGTCAGCGTTACAGCGCCGAGAACACCGATATCGCGATCCTGCGTCAAGGAATCGACAACCGGGCCGGGATGCTCGAAACTCCCGAGGCGCAGGCCGGCCGGCTTCCACTGGGCGAGGCCCGCCAGTCGTTGCTGGACAGCACCGGGACGACGGACAAACTGATCGCCGAGGCCACAGCCTCGATCGACGACGGGGTGCGGAAGATGGCCGACAAGGCCCTCTCCGACGCGGTCATCTACTCGATCGTGGTGCTGTTGACGATCCTGGCGGCCCTGCTGCTCGCGGTGTTCGTGGCCCGGTCGATGATCGTGCCGCTGCACCGGCTGCGTCTGGCCGCCCTGCGGGTCGCCGAAAGCGATCTGCCAGACGAGGTCGCCCAGCTCCGTACCGGTGCCTCGCCGGAGGAAGTGCCCCTCGAACCGATGCCTATCCGGTCCGAGGAGGAGATCGGTCAGCTCGCGCGCGCGATCGACGATATCCACGGTCAGGCGTTGCGCCTGGCCAGTGATCAGGCGCAGATGCGTTCCCAGGTCAACGATATGTTCGAAACCCTGGCGCGCCGGAGCAAATCGCTCGTCGACCACCAGCTCAGCCTCATCGAGGCGATGGAGTACGACGAGAAGGACCCGCGCCTGCTGGAGAACCTCTTCCGGCTCGACCATCTCGCCGCGCGTATGCGCCGTAACGGCGACAACCTGCTGATTCTCGCCGGCACCAAACAGCGCCGCGCCAAATCCGCGCCCGTCGAGATCGCCGACGTGCTGCGCGCCGCCATCTCCGAGGTCGAGGACTACGAGCGGGTCAAGCTCGGCGCCACCCCGCGCGGTGCGCTGATCGAACCGGCCGCCTCCGATATGGCGCACCTGTTCGCCGAACTCCTGGACAACGCCCTGCGCGCGTCGCCACCGGAGACGGATGTGAAGTTCACCTTTGCGCAGGCGCACGACCAGGGCCTGCTCATCGAGGTCGCCGACCGCGGTATCGGTATGCCGCCGAGCGAGATGGCCGAGATCAACCGCCGGCTCGAGAGCACCGCCGAACCCGGGCCGGATACCGCCCGCCACATGGGTCTGTTCGTCGTGGGCCGGCTCGCCGACCGGCACGGCCTCAATGTGCGGCTGCGGCCGACCTTCGATACCGCGCGTGATCCGGGCGTCACCGTCACGGTGCACGTCCCGATGAGCCTCATCGTCGCCGGAGAGACCCAGATCCTGCCACTGGCTACCGGTTCCGGGCCGCAGGCCGTCATCGCGAACGACGCCGCGAAGAAGAAGCCGGAACAGTCGCCCGACGAGGCCGCCGCGGCCGCGCTGCGCAACGCGCCGGGCGCACCGTCGATGCAGACCCGTGGCATCAGCCGTACGGCCGCCGGGAACATGATGGTGACCGTCGACCCCGGTATGAGCGGGCCGCTGCCGGCCGTCGAACGGCCCAAGCCGCCGGAGCGTCCGGCCGCTCCCGCGCCGCTCGGCTCGGGCGGGCTGCCGCAGCGGCAGCCGGGCAACGCGATGGCCGGTGGTACACGCGAGGGCGAGGGCACCACCAGTCTGCGGGAGGCCAGCGCCGGCAGCACCGCCCAGCGCGGCAAACTCGCCGCGGCCAGCCTGCCCAAACGTAATCTGGGGCCGAGCGGCGGCGGCGCCACACCGACTCTGCCGCCGCGTACCCAGGGCGAATCGACCGCGGGCGGTCCGCCGCCGCGGGAGACCAAAACCGGCCCCGGCGGGCTGCCGCAGCGGCAGCCCGGCACCGCCGGCGCACCGCAGTCGGGTGGTCCGGCCGAAATGGGCGGGTTGCCGCAGCGCCGGCCCGGCGCGAACGGAGCGCCCGGTAGCCACCGGGAC
Organism: Nocardia grenadensis; assembly: GCF_050942415.1. Taxonomy (NCBI): domain Bacteria; kingdom Bacillati; phylum Actinomycetota; class Actinomycetes; order Mycobacteriales; family Nocardiaceae; genus Nocardia; species Nocardia grenadensis. The sequence goes on from NZ_CP192054.1 coordinate 606,555, forward strand.
GCCGCGCCCGCTCGCCCGGCCGACGAGCGTCCCACCGAGGCTGCCTCGGAAGCCGCCGCGCCGCCGCGTCCGGCCGGATCGTTGCCCACGCGTCAGCCGGGCCATCAGCGCCCGGGCGGTCTGCCGCAGCGGGATCCGGGCACCAACGGTGCCCCGGCCCGCGAGAACGGGGCCTCCGGGCTGCCGCAGCGCGGAGGGCCTGCTGCCGGCGGAGCGGCCCGGAGGGCACCGGAACCGCGTCCCGCCGCCGAATCCGCATCGGACGGACTGCCCACCCGTCGCGACCCCGGAGCCAACGGTCTGCCGCAGCGGGATACCGCGTCGGGCCTGCCACAGCGGGGTACCGCCAATGGTCTGCCGCAGCGCGACGCCGCGTCGGGTCTGCCGCAGCGGGATACCGCCAATGGTCTGCCGCAGCGCGACGCCGCGTCGGGTCTGCCGCAGCGGGATACCGCCAACGGTCTGCCGCACCGGGATACCTCCGGCGAGTTGCCGGCCCAGCGTGACCCGGCGGCGGCCGGTGGGTTGCCGGCCCGGGAGAGCTCCGGCGAACTGCCGACGCAGCGCCCGGGCGCGTTGCCGCCGCGACGGGAAGCACCGGGCAACGGGCTTCCCCAGCGGCCGGCCGCCGGTGGCGGTCTGCCGCAGCGCGGAGCGCCGGGCGACAGCGGCCACACGGCCCGGGAGCGTTCGAACACGCTGCCGCAGCGGGAGACCGCGGCACCGAGGCGGCAGGCCCCGCCCGCCGAGCCGGGCGCGCTGCCGCGCCGGGAACCGGGCGGGTACACCGCCGAGCGGTTCGATAACCCGCCGGGTGTCGCGCTGCCGCGGGCAACCGAGCCCGCCGAGGGCCCGGCGTCCGCGCGGGAACCCGGACGGCACAGTTACAAGTCCAATCCCGCGAAAACGGCGTCCTTCTTCCAGACCCGGCTGCAGCCGGCCGAGGAGACGGACAGCGTGCTGGGCGGGACGCCCATCTTCGCGGAGATGATGTCGGCATGGCTGTCGGATTCGGACGCCGATCGTTCCCAGGCCGTCGCGTCCTTCGACTCCCCGGGTGACGAGGGCTGGACCGCGGCCAGGCGGGCCAGCGAAGCCGAGCCCGAGACCCGCACCGCGGCCGGTCTGCCGCAGCGTAATCCGGGTGTCCGGTTGGTACCCGGCGCTGTCAGCGGCGCCCAGGAACGGACGCCGAGTCGCAATCCCGAGACGATCCGGTCTAGTTTGAGTCGGCACCAGCAAGGTGTTCGGGATGGCCGCGCAATGAGAGCAATGAACCTAACCGGAGACAAAGGAGACCGATGAACCCCGAACTAGGTGGTACGAACCGTCAGTTGGATTGGCTGGTTTCGAACTTCGCAGGCGAGGTTCCTGGCGTAGCCCATGCCGTTCTTGTCTCGGCCGACGGCCTGCTGATGGCGGCGAGCGCCCAACTACCGGTCGACCGGGCCGAGCAGCTCTCGGCGGTCACGGCCGGCCTGGCGAGTCTCTCGGTGGGTGTGTCCAATCTGTTCGAAGGCGGCACGGTTCTGCAGTCCGTCGTCGAAATGGAGCACGGCTACCTGCTGCTCATGGCGGTGGGCGACGGGTCCTATCTCGCGGTCCTGACCAATACGTCCTGCGATATCGGACAGGTCGGCTACGAGATGGCTTTGTTGGTCGAACGCGTAGGCCAGACAGTTCAGGCCACCCCACGCGTCACGATGGGTTCCTGATGGTGGGATGGACATAGAGGATCACCGCGTGGGAGGCTTCGAGCCCAGTCTCGTGCGCCCGTACTCGCTGACCGCCGGTCGTACCCGGCCGAAGGTGGAGTTGGCGCTCGAGGCTCTCGTCGCGTCCCATCCCATTTCGCTCGAACGCCAGTACGAACTGAGCAATATCGAAAACTCGATAGTCGAGTTGTGCAGGGAGTCGCCGTCGGTCGCCGAACTAGCGGCTCGACTGGGTATACCGATCGGGGTGGCGCGTGTACTTGTAGCGGACCTGATCGAAGCCGGGCATGTCCGCGTTTCGGCGACATTGAAAGACGATTCCAGCGACGATGAACGTCGCGAGCTGATCGAAAGGGTTCTTAGTGGACTCCGGCGTATATGATTCGACGGCACAGGTCGATACCCGCCAGACCAAGCCGACCTCGGCGAAGATCGTGGTCGCAGGCGGTTTCGGCGTGGGCAAAACGACGCTGGTGGGGGCAGTTTCGGAAATCGTCCCGTTGAGAACCGAGGCTCTGGTGACCAATGCCAGCGCCGGGATCGACAGTCTCGCGGGTATCGAGAGCAAATCCACCACCACGGTGGCAATGGACTTCGGCCGGATCAGCCTGGCCGAGGATCTGGTGCTGTACCTGTTCGGCACTCCGGGCCAGTACCGTTTCTGGTTCATGTGGGATGACCTCATCCGCGGTGCGATCGGCGCGGTCGTGCTGATCGACACCCGGCGGCTGGAGGACAGTTTCGCGGCGGTCGACTACTTCGAGGCGCGGAATCTGCCGTTCCTCGTGGCGCTCAACCAGTTCGACGACGCCCCGCAGTACCCGATCGAGGACATCCGGCAGGCGCTGGCGGTGCCGGCCGACGTGCCGATCATGCCGATCGATGCGCGCCGCCGGGAACCGGCCAAGGAGGCGCTCGTGCGGCTGACCGAATACGCGCTGCAGAAGGTCACCCGGGGCTACTGATCCGGCTGCCCGGCATACTGGTCGGCGTGCCGGTGTGGACAGTTGCGGTGCCGAGCGCCCCGGGGCGGCTCGGATGACGTCGTCGCGAATCGGCGCCCGGCAGCTACTCGAGGCGCTGTTGGATCCCGATTCCTTCGTGACCTGGGATTCCCCGCCCTTGGACATGGCGCGGGCCGGTGCCTACCGGTCCGCGCTCGCCCGAGCGAGCGCGGCGGCGGGAACCGACGAATCGGTGCTCACCGGCGAGGGACTGTTACGTGGTCGCCGTATCGCGGTCATCGCGTGCGAGTTCGGGTTCCTGGCCGGTTCGGTGGGGGTCGCCGCGGCCGAGCGGATCGTCACTGCGGTCGAACGTGCCACCGAACTGGGGTTGCCGCTGGTCGCCTCGCCGACCTCCGGCGGTACCAGGATGCAGGAGGGCACTCTCGCTTTCGTACAGATGGTGAAGATCGCCGGGGCGGTGGCCGCCCATAAATCGGCCGGTCATCCCTACGTCGTGTACCTGCGCAATCCCACCATGGGCGGGGTGTTCGCCTCCTGGGGGTCGCTGGGACACATCACCTTCGCCGAACCGGGCGCGCTCATCGGTTTCCTCGGGCCGCGGGTGTACGAGGCGCTCTACGGTCATCCGTTTCCCGATGGTGTGCAAACCGCGGAGAACCTGTACCGCAACGGTGTGATCGACGGGGTCGTCGAGGTGCCGGTGTTCCGACGTATCGCCTTTCGTGCGCTGAGCGTTCTCAGCGGTCGGGCACGGGCGTCCACCGAGACGGAACCGGCTGTCGCGCAAGAGTTCCCGGAGACCGAGGCCGCGATCGGGGCCTGGGATTCGGTTGTCGCCTCCCGTCGGCCGGATCGCCCGGGACTGCGCGAACTGCTCCGCCGCACCACCCAGCGGGTCCCACTCAGCGGCACCGGGCAGGGGGAGGCGGATCGTACCGTGGTGCTGGCCCTCGCGCGGTTCCACGGCCGGCCGTGTGTGGTGTTCGGTCACGACCGGGCCCATCAGGACCCCGAGCACACCATGGGCCCGGCGGCGTTGCGGGAAGCGCGCCGCAGTATGCAACTGGCGGCCGAACTGCGGCTACCGCTGGTGCTGGTGATCGATACGATCGGCGCCGCGCTGTCCCAAGAGGCCGAAGAGCGGGGTCTCGCGCCCGAAATCGCACGTTGCCTGGCCGATTTGGTAACGCTGGACACCCCGACGGTTTCGGTACTGCTCGGCCAGGGAACCGGCGGTGGCGCGCTCGCGCTGCTCCCGGCGGACCGGGTGCTGGCGGCCAGGCACGGCTGGCTCGCACCACTTCCGCCGGAGGGGGCCAGCGCGATCGTCCATCGCGATACCGAGCACGCACCGGAAATGGCCGCGGCGCAACGTATCCGATCGGCTGATCTGCTGGCCGACGGGATCGTGGACCGTATCGTGCCGGAGTATCCCGACGCCGCGGACGAACCGGTCGAGTTCGCGCGCCGCACCGTCGCGGCGATCGCCGCGGAACTCGACCGGCTGAACGCGCAATCACCCGCCGAACGGCTGGCGACCCGGCAGCGCCGTTACCGCCGGCTGGGGGTCCCGCCCCGACGCGGCGGGACCGGTCGGCCGAAGGAGCCGAGTACCGACTGAGAGGAAACAGTGGCCGGAACCCCTGTGCCGCGAGCGGCGGTCAGTTCTCCGGTTCGGGCTCGGAGCGATTCCAGGCCAGGATCATCGCGGGGGCGCAGCCGCCGGCGAGCAAGGTCGCCAGGACCATCACCCCGCCGGCGTAGGCGGTGCGGAAGGCGTCCGCTTCGGGGAACAGTGCCCCGCCCCAGACGAGATACATCAGCGGCAACACCGTCAGGCCCTGGGTGACGGACAGACCGAACGACCGGGCCTTCTCACGCTGGGCGAACTCCATCTCGTCCAGCGTTTCGGCCGGTGCGTTGTCCTGGGCCTGCGAGACGATTCGCAGCATCGTCCAGGACGGCAGGAAGACCAGGGCGCTGAGTCCGGCGAACAGTGCGGCCCACGCCAACCCGAACGCGCAGAGCACGCCGGTGACGAAGAGCGCGGCGAGCGCGGCGATCACCAGCACCACCAGGGCGCGGCGACGCGGGGTGGTGCGCCAGCCCGGCAGCATCCCGGCGATCTGCTTCTCCCGGACGAGCCAGCGCCGTACGCGGTAGGCCTGGTATCGGTCGAGCAGGGTGGTCGGTTCGGTGGCGGTCATGGCTGCTGTCCTTTCTCGCGGGAGTACACCTCGGCCGATAGGGGGGTGAATTCGGTTCGGGAGAACACCGCCTCCACCGGCAGCCGGAACACCTCGCATATCCGCAGGGCGAGGTCCAGGCTCGGGTAGTGGTTGCCGCGTTCGAGCGCGCCGATTGTCTGGGGGTTGACGTTCACCGCGTCGGCCAGGGCCGCACGCGACATGCGGTGTTCGGCCCGCAGTACTGCGATCCGGTTGAAGATCGGTAGTGTTTCCCCGCGCCTTACTGGGCTCACGCAATGAAGTGTTGTAAAAACACAACGATATGTCAAGTGGATCTGTAGTCGGGTGGTCGATGGACACGGGCCGGCCGTTCGTTGACCTGCCGCCCAAGCGCTTCTACCGTCGAGGCGGTGACCACTAGACGTGAGACCGGTGTAGTTCCTCCGATCGTGTTGAACGACGGGAGCTTGATCCCACAGCTCGGTTTCGGGGTGTTCCAGGTGCCGGCCGACCAGGTGTTCGACACTGTCACCGCCGCGCTGAACGCGGGTTACCGCAGTATCGACACCGCGGCGATCTACGAGAACGAAGAGGGCACGGGGCGTGCCATCCGGCAGTTCGGCCTACCCCGCGACGAGGTCTTCGTCACCACGAAACTCTGGAACGCCGACCAGGGCTACGACTCCGCGCTGCGGGCGTTCGACGCCAGCATGCAGCGGCTCGGGCTCGACTACCTCGACCTGTATCTCATCCACTGGCCCGTGCCCGCCGCGAACCGTTTCGTGGACACCTTCCGCGCGTTCCAGCGTTTGAAGGCCGACGGCCGGGTCCGTTCCATCGGGGTCTCCAATTTCCGGATCCCCGACCTGGAGCGGCTCATCGCCGAGACCGGGGAAACGCCCTCGGTGAACCAGATCGAGTTGCACCCCCGGCTGACCCAGCCCGAACTGCGCGAGTACCACGCTGAGCACGCCATCGCCACGGAGGCGTGGAGCCCGCTCGGCCAGGGCGCCGTCCTCGACGATCCGGTGATCACCCGGATCGCCGATGAGGTCGACCGCACGCCGGCGCAGGTGATCATTCGCTGGCATCTGCAACTCGGCAATGTGGTGATCCCGAAATCGGTGACCCCGGCCCGGATCGTGGAGAACTTCGACATTCTCGGGTTCGAGTTGTCGGCCGATCAGGTGGCGGCGATCTCCGCGCTGAACTCCGGGAAGCGCACCGGCGCCGACCCGGAAACCTTCGCTTTCGGCCTGGAGAACTGAACCCGACGCCGGTAGCCGCGCGGCCGACGGCCGCGCGGCCATGACCCGTATCGACTTCCCCGGACGAGTGACGCTCCTGTGGCAGAGTGGGCAGTAGCGCCTCGTTATCGGCGGTTGTATCGGTATTCGTTCCGCGGGGAAGGACACACATGCTCGGGGTCAGCCGTGACGGCGACGTCGTCACCATCGAACTACAGCGCGAGGAACGGCGTAACGCGCTGAACCTGGATCTGGTCACCCGGCTGCGGGAGGCGCTGTCCAATGCCCGCCTCGATTCCCGGGCGATCGTGATCACCGGTAGCGGCTCGGTGTTCAGCGCGGGCGCGGATCTGGACGGTGTGTACTCCACCGAGTTCCTCGACGCCCTGCTGGACATGCTGCATGAGGTCGAGTCCATGCCGGTCCCGGTGATCGCGGCGCTGAACGGCCCGGCACTGGGCGCGGGCGTGCAATTGGCGATGGCGGCGGATCTTCGGGTGATGGCCCAGGACTCCTATATCGCCATACCGGCGGCGAAACTGGGCATCTCGGTGGACCGCTGGACCACCCGCCGGCTGGTGACGCTGGTCGGCGGCGGCCCCGCCCGGACGGTACTGCTCGGGGCCGAGCCGATCTCGGCCTCCGACGCCTACACCTTCGGTTTCGCGAACCGGCTCGGCACGGTGGCCGACGCCCAGGGCTGGGCGAAAACCATTGCCGAGCTGGCGCCGTTGTCGCTGCGGCACCTGAAACTCGAACTCAACGACGACGGCACCCGGGATCCGGCCAACCGCGAACAGCAGGCCGCGCTGGAGGCAGCATGGTCCAGCTCGGACGCGGAAGAGGGCAGGCAGGCCCGGCAGGAGAAGCGTCCCGCCAAGTTCGTGGGCAAATGATGAGGGCCCGCACGGCCGCCGCCGCGGCCGCCGGCCTGGCCGGAATGACCGTCTTCGGCTGGGTGGCCCGAGCCCTGGACGGACTGCCGGCCGCGCTCGGCGCGTCCGTGTCCGCCATCGCGCCCACCGCCACGGGCGCGCGCAGTTATCGCGACCGCCAATTCCACAACACCGAACCCGCGGCCCCGATCGTCGTGCGGGAGAACCCGACCGGCCTGTTGTCCATGGTGACCGGTATGCGCGCGGGCCGGCCGAAGGACGCGGTGCCGCTGGCCCGGCCCGAGCATCCGGGCGTGGCGGCAGACCTCGCGGTGACCTGGTACGGGCATGCCAGCGCGCTGATCGAGATCGACGGGTACCGGGTGCTCACCGACCCGGTGTGGAGCGAGCGCGTCTCGCCCTCCCGGCTGGTCGGTCCGTCCCGCATCCATCCTGTCCCGGTCGCGCTGGAGGAGTTGCCGCAGGTGGACGCGGTGGTCATCTCACACGATCACTACGACCACCTGGACGCAGATACCATCGCCACGCTGGTCCGCACCCAGCAGTCGGTTTTCGTGGTGCCGATCGGGGTCGGTGCGCATCTGCGGCACTGGGGCGTGCCGGAGGCCCGGATCGTCGAATTGGACTGGAATTGCGCGTATTCGCTGTCCACGGCCGACGGCGACCGTCCCGAACTCACCATCGTCTGTGCCGAGGCCCGGCATTTCTCGGGTCGCGGACTGGTCCGCAACACCACCCTCTGGGCGGGTTGGGCGCTCGTCGGGCCGAAACATCGCGTCTACTTCGGCGGGGACACGGGATTCACCAAAGCGTTCGCGGCCACGGGCGCGCAGTGGGGTCCGTTCGATCTGACCCTGCTGCCGATCGGCGCCTACGACCCGCACTGGGCCGATATCCACATGAATCCGGAGGAGGCGGTGCGCGCGCACGCCGATCTGTGCCTCGGTGAACCGGAGCACGGCGTTCTGGTGCCGATCCACTGGGCGACGTTCAACCTCGCGCCCCATCCCTGGGCCGAACCGGTCCGCCGGCTGGTGGACGCGGCCGCGGCGGCGGATACCGAGATCGCGGTGCCGGTGCCCGGGCAGCGGCTCGATCCGCGTGACCTCCCGCCGGAGCGCCGGTGGTGGGAAGATATGGAGTGAACACTTCCGCACAGTGACAGGGAAGGAATCGGCTATGAGCTTGATGGAAAACCTGAAGAACCTGGTCGGCAAGGGGCAGGAGACAGCTGCCAAGAACTCGGACAAGATCAACCAGGCGGTCGACAAGGCCGGGGATTTCCTCGACCAGAAGACCAAGGGGAAGTACTCGGACAAGATCCAGAAGGGTAAGGAAGCCGCCCACAAGGTGGTTCCGACGGAACACCCGGACGGTGGCCCGGGCCGGCCCGGCGGACCGGGCCCGGAACCGCGTCCGTGAGGTACCGCACGGCGCCGAGCGGGGTTGTCCGCCCGCGGATGTGATCCGGGGTGCGCCGGAGTTTCGGAGGTGAGCCGGGACAGCCGGATATCGAGGTCCGGCTGAGCAACCCGGACAAAGTGCTGTATCCGGCGACCGGCACCACCAAAGGCGAAGTTCTCGAGTACTACGCCGAGATCGCCCCGGCCATGCTGCCGCATCTGGCGGGCCGGCCGGTCACTCGCAAACGCTGGCCCGACGGTGTCGGCGCGTCCTCCTTCTTCGAGAAGAATCTGGCCGCCGGCACCCCGTCCTGGGTGCCGCGCCGTACCCAGCGGCATTCCGGCCGCGCGGTGACCTACCCGGTGATCTCCTCGCAGGCCGGGCTGGTCTGGCTGGGTCAGCAGGCCGCGCTGGAGATCCATGTGCCGCAGTGGCGCTTCGACGGTGACGAGCGCGGTCCGGCGACCCGGCTGGTGTTCGATCTCGATCCCGGGCCGGGCGCGGGGCTGCCCGAATGCGCGCGGGTGGCGCTGGGCATCCGGGATATGGTCGGCGAGATCGGAATGCGCGCCTACCCGCTGACCAGCGGCAGCAAAGGGATCCACCTCTATGTTCCGTTGGATCGCACGCTCAGTCCCGGTGGTGCGTCGACGGTGGCCAAACAGGTGGCGGAGAATTTGGAGAAACTGCTGCCCGATCTGGTGACGGCCACCATGGCGAAGAAGGTCCGCGCGGGCAAGGTGTTCCTGGACTGGAGCCAGAACAATCCGGCGAAGACCACGATCGCGCCGTACTCGCTGCGCGGCCGGGAGGAACCGAACGTCGCGGCGCCGCGCAGCTGGGACGAGATAGCGGACCCGACGGCGCTGCGGCAGCTGCGTTTCGACGAGGTGCTGCGCCGATACCGGTCCGACGGTGATCTGCTCGCCGGGCTGGACCCGCCGCTCGACGACGCCCTGACGAGGTACCGGTCCATGCGGGACCCGGCCCGGACTCCCGAACCGGTACCCGCCGCACCGCCCCGGAGCGGCTCGGGGGATCGGTTCGTCGTCCACGAACACCACGCGCGCCGCCTGCACTGGGACGTGCGGCTCGAACGGGACGGAGTCCTGGTCTCATGGGCGGTGCCCAAGGGTCCGCCGGACAGCCCGAGCCAGAACCGGCTCGCCGTGCACACCGAGGACCATCCGCTGGAGTATCTGGATTTCCACGGCACGATCCCGTCCGGCGAGTACGGCGCGGGGGAGATGTCGGTATGGGACACCGGCACCTACCGGGCCGAGAAGTGGCGGGACGACGAGGTGATCGTGGTGCTGCGCGGGACCCGGCTGAACGGCCGGTACGCGTTGATCCGCACCGAGGGGGACCAGTGGCTCATGCATCTGATGAAGGAGCAGCCGGCGCCCGTGGCCGGCCTCCCGCGCGGTCTGGCGCCCATGCTGGCCACCAGCGGTGATGTTTCGGTGCTACCGGAATCGGAATGGGTGTTCGAGCGCAAATGGGACGGCTTCCGGCTCATCGTGGAGATCGAAGCGGGCGAGTTCCGGTTGCGCAGCCGGGCCGGCAACGATGTGACCGCGCAGTATCCGCAGTTCGCGAAGCTGGCCGCCGATCTGGACGGGCACCAGGTGGTGCTGGACGGGGAGATCATCGTCCGCGACCCGGACGGCGCGGTGAACGTCGCACTGCTGAAGGCGAATCCGCGGCGGGCGGAATTCGTGGCCTTCGATCTGCTCTATCTGGACGGCACCTCACTGCTGCGTAAACGCTACCGCGACCGCCGCCGGGTCCTGGAGGCACTTGCCGCGACCGCGCCCACCCTGCGGGTGCCGCCGCCGTACGCGGGCAGCGGTGCGGACGCCGTGCGGCAGAGCGAACTGGACGGGGTGGAGGGGGTCGTCGCCAAGAAGGTCGATTCGGTGTATCTGCCCGGAACCCGCGGCCGGACGTGGGTGAAGCAGCGCAACTGGCGGACCCAGCAGGTGGTGGTCGGTGGAATGCGGCGCAGTCGCGCTCGTCCGTTCGCGTCACTGCTGGTGGGCATTCCCGCCGAGGACGGTCTGGTGTACGCGGGACGGGTGGGCACCGGATTCGGGGACGCGGGTATGCGCGAGTTGGCCATCCGGCTGCACCGGCTGGAACGCAAGACCAGCCCGTTCGTCAACGAGATGTCGGCCGACGAACGCCGCGACGCGATCTGGGTGACGCCGAAGGTGGAAGGCACTGTGCGCTACATGGATTGGACCGAGACCGGCCGGCTCTGGCATCCGGCGTGGCTGGGCGAACTGTGAGCGCCGTCGCCACCGGTGATGTCACCCCTGTGTCGAATCCGCTGGGTACTGTGATGTTCGAGCGAGTTCGAGCAAGGAGTACGACATGGATTTCAAGGGTCTGGCGAACAAGGCATTGGGTCTGGCGCGCAAGAACGCCGACAAGGTCGACCCGCTGATCGAGAAGGTCGGCGACGCGGTGGACAAGAAGACCGGCGGCAAATACGCGGGGCAGGTGGACAAGGCGCAGGAGGCGGCGCGGAAAGCGGTGCGCGACCAGAAGCAGAAGTAACTGTGGCCGGAACCGGCCTCTCGTGACTGTGCCCGGTCAGATCAGAAGTTCGGCGGTGAGCGCTCCGGCGCAGACCGCTACCACCACTACCAGGGCGAAGGCGTCGTTACGGCCGGGGGCGGCCGGGCGGGCGGTGAGCTGTCCCGTCCCGCCCCGGGCGGTGATCGCTTCACCCAGTTCGCCGGCCCGCCGGGTGGATACCGCCATGGCGGCGGTGAGGATATCGATGACCGGGTCGGTGGTGCGGCGCAGCAGATCGGGTTTGGGGCGCAGGCGGCGGGCGGCGCGCAGGATACGGATCTCCTCGAGCAGCAGGGGGAGGCCGCGCAGGGTCAGCGCCACCACCACGGCCAGCTCGTCCACCGGTATCCGCAGGCGGCGCAGCGGCCGGCCGAGAGTGGCCAGGGCGGGAGCGATTTCGCTCATAGGTGTGGTCCAGGCGATGAGCATGGACGCGGCCACCAGGATCAGCCCGAACACCACCACCTGCGCGTAGCGCAGTACGGCGGCGCCACCGACCGGCACATTGATCAGCGCGCCCAGCGCGATCAGCAGCCAGAACAGTAGCGGCAGGCGGGGCAGTACCCCCAGCGGCAGCCGGGCCACGAGTCCGATCGCGATCAGGAACACGATCACGACGCCGAGGATCGGCCAGCTCGGCAGGATCATCAGCAGCAGGCTGATCAGGAACGCGGCGATCATCTTGGTTCCGGCCCACAGGTTGTGGACCGGGCTGGCCACCGGGACCCGGCGCAGCAGGACGGTGCTCATGGGGTGCCTCCGTGGTCGATGCCGTGGGCGTCGCCGCCGCGCAACCGCCAGGCCGCGCCCGGGGCGCGCCGGTGAGCCGGACCGGACGGATGGACAGCCGGAATGGGTGCGGTGTCGGCCTCCCCGCCGGGCACGGCGGCGGCCGCCGTCTCGGTTTCCGGGATACGGCCCGCGCGCAGGTGGACGGTGCGATCGCAGATGGCCGCCACATCCTCCACATCGTGGGAGATGACGATCAGCGTGAGCCCCGAATCGCGGAGCCGGGCCAGTAGTTCGACGATATCGGCGCGGCCCTCGGGATCCAGTCCGGCCAGTGGTTCGTCCAGCACCACCACCTGTGGGTGGGCGGCGACTATAGCGGCCAGCACCACCCGTTTGGCCTGGCCGCCGCTGAGTTCTTCGATGGACCGGGTGGTCAGGGAGCGGTCGAGGCCGACGGCATCCAGGGCCTTGCCCACGGTGCCCGAACCGGTGCCTTCGCCGCCCCAATCGGCGACCTCCTCGCCGACGGTATGCCGTTGTAGCTGCAGCCGGGAATGCTGGAAGGCCAGTTCCACCCGGCCGATCTGTTTGCTGACCGGCTTGCCCGCCAGCTCGCAGCGTCCGGTGCTGGGCGCGATGAGTCCGGCCATGATCCAGGCCAGGGTCGATTTTCCCGACCCGTTCCCGCCGACCACCAGCAGTGCTTCCCCGCGGCGGACCGACAGGTCGACACCGTGCAGGGCGGGCGCCTCCCACGGTGTGCCGCGGTTGTAGGTGTGCCGGACCCCGCGCAATTCGAGCAGCGTCTCGCCCATGGGACGGTGGCGCCGGGCCCGGGCCGGTTTCGGCCAGGCGGGCAGCCGGCCGACCATCCGGCCTGCGGCCAGATGCACCACCCGGTCGGCGGCGTCGGCGTCGGCTTCGTGATGGGTCACCAGGACGACGGCCATGGCGTGCCGTTTCGGCAGCCCGGCCAGTAGTGTCACCAGTTCGCGGCGGCCGTCCGGGTCGATCATGGAGGTGGCTTCGTCGGCGATGAGCAGGGCCGGTCGCCGCGCCAGGGCCGCCGCGACCGCCAGTCGCTGCTGCTGGCCACCGGACAGGGTGGCGGTCTCCCGGTCGCCCATCCCGTCCAGCCCGACCTCGTTCAGCAGGGCGTCGATATCGACCTCGGCCGCGAGGGCGGTGGGTAGTCCCCAGACCACATCGTCGGCGACCAGCACACCCAGCGTCTGGCTTTCCGGCCGCTGCAGGACCAGCGCCGTCCCGCCCAGATGGCCGAGCCCCGCGGAGCCGGGCCGTTCGACCGACCCGCTGCTCGGCGGCAATCCCGCCAGCAGCCGGGTGAGAGTCGATTTCCCGGACCCGTTGTGGCCGACCACCGCGACGAATTCGCCGACCTCGACCCGCAGGTCGACACCGGTCAACGCGTCGGCGGTGCCGCCGGGGTACCGGTATCCGGCCGCGCGCAGGGTCACCGGCAAGGGGGCTATCGGGCGGTCGTCGGCGGGGGCGTCGAGGCGGTCGGTGCCGGGGAGCCAGGCGAGACGGTCCAGCACGGACCCGAGCACGAACCACGAGACCAGCGCGGTGACCACGGTCCCGGCCAGGACGGTGCCGCCGATGTAGACCCACCACCACTGCAGGACCACATCGGTGGCGTGCAGGACACCGCGGCCGAGCGGTTCCAGGTGCTGCTGGCGGGAGGTGAGTTCGGCCAGGCCCGTCGCGGTGTTGCGGACGGTGTCGAAGAGCAGGTCGCGGGTGGCGGAGAAGGCCAGCAGGAAGCCGACCGAGAATGCGCCCCAGGCGACGCCGGCGAGAACCGAGAGCCCGGTGACCGCGACGATACCGCCGCGGCGACGTTTGACCGTGCCGACGATGCCGCCGATGGTGGCGGTGGCCACCATCGCCATGGCGGCGGTGAGGCCGGCCGCCACGAAGGTGACCAGGGCGGCCGAGATCGAGGCGGTGAGTACGGTCCGGAATCGGTAGCGGTGTGCGAGCAGGCCCATGGGCACGGCCGCGACCAGTTGCAGGGCGGCCGCGAAGGGGATCACGGCGCCGACGGTCACCAGTCCGACGGTGACGCCGCCGAGTACCGCGCCGGTGGCGAGCTCGATGGGACGCAGCGCCCCGCCGCGCTCGGTCCGGCTCGGCGCGGTGCCGTGGTCGTCGCCGTCGGACGCGGTCGTGCCGAGCACGGTCGCGCCCGGCTCACCGGCGGCCGGGTCCGGTGCGCCGGGACGGGGGGCTGCGGACTGGTCGCTCACGTACTCGAGTCTGCCAGCCCGGCGGGTGGGCGCGAATCGAAGGTGTTGCAAACATGCGCATTGACGCATATGTTTGTCGGGTGGGACATGATCATAAGCATCACGTATCACCGGAGAGTGCTTCCGGGAAATATGTCGGCCGCCTGGGGATCGCCCTGGCCATCGGCCTGGGATTCATGCTGATCGAGCTGGTGGTCGCGCTGGCCACCGGTTCGCTGGCACTGCTCTCGGACGCCGCCCATATGCTCACCGATGTCGTGGGTATCGCCATGGCGTTGTCGGCCATCATGCTCGCCCGCAATACGCGACCCAGCTATACCCGTACCTTCGGTTACTACCGGGCCGAGGTGATCGCCGCACTCGCCAACGCCGTCCTGCTGTTCGCGGTCGCCGGGTATGTACTGATCGAGGCGGTGCGCCGCTTCGGGGAACCGCCGGAGGTGCCCGGTGGGCCGGTGCTGGCCGCCGGTGTCATCGGCCTGCTGGCCAATATCGCGGCCTTCCTGCTGCTGCGGCGCGGAGCCGAGGAGAGCCTCAATGTGCGCGGCGCCTATCTGGAGGTTCTGGCCGATATGGTCGGGTCGTTCGGTGTGCTGCTGTCCGCCGCGATTACGCTGACCACCGGCTGGCTCTACGCCGATATGATCGTCGGCGTCGCCATCGGCCTGTGGGTGCTGCCCCGGACCTATCTGCTGGCCCGGCGCGCGCTGCGCATCCTGTTCCAGCACAGCCCCGAAGAGCTCGACGTCGAGAAAGTGGCGGCCGAACTGGCCGCGGTCCCGGGCGTCTGCGACGTGCATGACCTGCACGTATGGACATTGACCTCGGGTATGGAGGTCGCCTCGGCCCATATCACCACCACCGGATCCGATTCCGGTGACGAGGTACTACGCGCCGCCCAGCACCTGCTCGCCGATCGCTTCCACATCCACCACGCGACCCTCCAGGTGGAGACCACCGATACCGCCCGCCGGTGCGCGGAACTGTCCTGGTGACCGCATAATGACCAATCGAGATATTCGGCCATAATGTCGGCATGGTGCAACGTCCGTCGATCCGGGACTGGGACTTCCCGCGGGGAGTCGCCAGTGTCGCGCTCATGGCCGGATACGGCGGGGAGCACGGAGTTCCCACCGCCGCACTACTGCGCGGAACCGATCTCACCGAAGCGCGGCTGCACGACCCGGACGCGCAGATCGACGCACACACCGAACTCGCGGTGGTGCGCAACCTGGTCCGCGAACTCGACCGCCCCGGTATGGGCATCGAGGTGGGCCGGCGCTACCGCATCACCACCTTCGGCATCTTCGGTTTCGCCTGTGTCAGTAGCCCGACCCTGGCCCAGGCGATCGATTTCGCCCTGCGCTACCTCGAACTGAGCTTTACCTTCTGCCTGCCGGTGACCCAGTGGGAGCACGGCGAATTCATCGGCCGCATCCACGACGAATCGGTGCCCGCCGATATCCGTCAGTTCCTGGTGGAACGCGATGTGACCGCCATGCACCAGGTGATGAGCGATCTGCTGGGCCGGCACCTCGCCCTGGTGCGTGCCGAATTCCGATTCCCCGAACCGGCCTACGCCGACCTGCTCGCCGAGGTGACCGTGGCCCGGCCGCGGTTCGGACAGCCGCACCATCTGGTGGCCATCGACCCGGCGATCCTGGACCGGCCGCTACCACAGGCCAACGAACACACACTGGCCATCTGCCTGGCACAGTGCCGAGACCTGGTGCACCGGCGGCGGGCGCGAACCGGGATCGCCGCGGAGGTGCGCGCGCGGCTGGTGCCCCGCGGCGGGATGGACGGACTCACCGCGCCGCCCGGTATCGACACCGTGGCCGCCGACCTGAACATGAGCACCCGTACCCTGCGCCGCCATCTCGACGCCGCCGGTACCAGTTATCGGGCCCTGTTGGACGAAGTACGCCACGCCTTGGCGGAGGAGATGCTGACCACCACCCCGCTGTCGGTGAGTGATGTGGCGATCCGGCTCGGCTATGCGGAGGCCTCCACCTTCATCTACGCGTTCCGGCGCTGGACCGGCGGCACCCCCGCCGCCTACCGGCGAGCCCGCGCCGGCCGGTACTGAACCGGATCAGAACGGCGTACCGATCCAGCCGCCCATCGGGACGCTGCGGAAATGGGTGATCAGCCGGTGTTCGTCGTCGATGACGTGCAGCGCGACCGCCGGGTCCGGCGCGTAGTCCATCACCCGCTCGGGCGGCGCGAGTTCCCATTCACCGCCGAGCACCGAGGCGGTACTCGGGCCCATGAGCAGCGGCCGCCCGCCGAAGGTGGCGACCGCGGCGGTGTGCGCGTGCCCGGTCAGCGTGCCGATGATCCGTTCGTCGCCGGTGATGACCGCGGCCAGTCGCTCCGGCCCGGCCAGCGCGATGGGATCCACGATCGGGCTGTGCAAGAACACCGGGGGATGGTGCAGCGCCAGCAGAACGGCATCGTCGGCGGGGGTCTCGGCGAGAGTCGCGTGCAACCAGTCGTAGGTTTCGTCGGTCAGCCGCCCGGCGGACTGCCCCGGAACACTGGAATCGAGCAGGATCAGCGTGACACCGCCGACCCGGTGCACCTGGTTGACGGGGTCGTCGAGCGGGGGCGCGCCGAGCAGCACCTCCCGGAACGCCGCCCGCTCGTCGTGATTCCCCGGAATCGCCAGCACCGGCAGATCGGCCTGTAGCGCCGCCCGGGCCTCGGCGTACTCCTCCGGTTTGCCGGAATCGGTGATATCGCCGGTCACCACGATCACATCGGGCCGCCGCCGCAGATCCGCGAGATAGGCCATGACCCGCTGCGCCCGTTCGGTGTTACGGGTGCCGAGATCGAAATGTGTATCGCTGATCTGAGCCACCAAGATCATCGGACGCTCCTGTGTTTATTTGCGGCGCCTTCGGCGCCGCGGGGGCGAGGCCCCCGAAGGTCCCGCCGTTCAGGGTCTCGAGACTCGTGGCTTCGCCACATTCGCTTCGAGGGTTGAACGGCGGGACGGGCCTCACCCCTTTCAGGGTCTCGTAAGACTCGACACCGCCTGGGGTCCCGGTCCGGCGCCGCGTTCGTCAACCGTGTGTCCCGGTCCGGTGCTGGGTCCTTCGACCAGCTTAGGGCAGTTGGCCAGTGCGAACAGTGCGGGTGAGAGGGAGGACACCACCGGGCGGGGTGCTGCGGGATGTGGCCGGGACCGCTTGCAATCGAGACGTCGTCGGGTACGCCTCGGTATCACCGGGAACGCCTCGGCATCAGCCGATGCAGCGCCGGAAAGAAACAGCCCGCCCCCGAGCTCGGGGCGGGTAGCTATCGCGGCCGGGTGCCGAGGACCACGGGCCGAAACCGGCCCCGGGCGGTTCGGCAACGGCGATCAGTGCGCACGAGCCGGAGCCGAAGAACGCTTCGGCCTCGGCCACCGAATATCGAGGCGTTCACGATGGCCCGGTGGTGGCCACGCAGTATTCGGGGTTCACCGAGGCCCGGGCAGGGCGGGTGGCGGACCGGGGAGTGGTGACCAGAAATCGTCGCCGGGCGGGGCCTCCAGATCCAGTCTGCCGTCGGGGCGCCACTCGGCGGCCAGGCCGAGGCGCCAGGAGTGCAGATGGGCCCGCGGGATGGTGCCGGAGCGGTCGAACAGGGGATCGCCGAGGAGGGGGTGGCCGATCCAGGCCAGGTGTACGCGGAGCTGGTGGCGGCGGCCGGTGGTCGGGCGCAGCGCTACGACAGTGTGCTCGCGGTGCCGGGCGAGGACGGTGAACTCGGTGGTCGAGGGGTAGTTCTTGGTGTTCAGCAGGTCCGCTTCGGCAACGGACCAGCGGTCGCCGGCGCGGCGGATCGTTTCGCGCGGGGCGGCGACCCGGACGCGGTTCTTGCGACCCACGCTGAGCGGGAGATCGATGGTCCCGGTATCGGGGAGTTCGGGAGAACCGGCGGCGACGATCGCCAGGTAGACCTTGTCGGCGGTCTGCTTGTTGAACTGGCGGGTCAGCGGGCCGTGGGCGGACAGTTCCCGGGCGAACAGGATGAGGCCCGAGGTCACCTTGTCGATCCGGTGGACCGGGTACAGCTTCTCGCCGTGCGCCTCGGCGGCGGCCACGATATCGATATCGTGGCGCTCCCCGGTGACCGATATCCCGGCGGGTTTGTTCAGGGCCAGCACCGCCTCGTCCGCGATGAGCAGGCTGCGGGCGCGTAGCTCGGGCCAGTCGATATCCACCGGTCGAGCCTAGGAGCCGACGACGGCGTGCGGTCGAGCAGGCTCCGCCGGTGATATCACGCCACTCCCGGAATCGGCGAGTGAGCCGTGAGTCGGGGCCCGTAGCAGGCACAATGGCGACAGCAGGCCGTGAGTCAGTGATATCGCGATATCGGCGGTTCGGGAGGGTCTGGCCTTCCCGACCGCGTTCGACGACCGAATCGCCCGTCGAGCGGTGGGACAAGGTGTCCATCGGGCGCGAGAGCTAGCCGGACCGATCTCCCCAGGAGTGATGGTGGCCTCTTCGACTCCGCTGGATCCGGGCCGAGCCAGAGCCGGCGACCGTACCGTGACCGGCGCGCGCACGCTGATGCTGGTCCTGGCCACGGTGGGTTTCGCGCTCAATTTCTGGGCGTGGGCGCTGCTGAGCCCGCTCGCGCCGCGGTTCCGCGACGACCTCGGGCTGAATTCCTTCCAGGAATCGCTGATGGTGGCCGTTCCGGTGATCGTGGGTTCGCTGGGACGGATCCCGGTCGGCGCGCTGGCCGACCGCTACGGCGGGCGTCTGATGTTCCCGGCGGTTTCGCTGATCACGGTGCTGCCGGTGCTGTTCCTGGGCCTGGTCGGGCATTCCGCGTTGGCAGCCCTGCTGATCGGCGGTTTCTTCCTCGGCATCGGCGGCACGGTGTTCGCGGTCGGTGTGCCGTTCGTGAGTGCCTGGTTCCCGCCCGAGAAGCAGGGGCTGGCGATCGGTGTGTACGGGATGGGCATGGGTGGTACCGCCATCAGCGCCCTGACCACCGTGCGCCTGGTGGACGCGGGCAATACCGCCACACCGTTCCTGCTGTGCGCGGTCGCGCTGGTGATCTACGCGACCGCCGCCTGGTATCTGCTCCGTGACGCACCCGGCCGCACCCCACCCACCGAATCCGTCACCGCCCGGCTGAACCGGACCGTACGGCTGCCCGCGACCTGGGCGGCTTCGGCGCTCTACGCCGTCACCTTCGGCGGCTTCGTGGCGTTCTCCGTCTACCTGCCCTCTTACCTGCGCACCGCCTACGACCTGTCCCAGACCGACGCGGCCAACCGGATGGCCGGGTTCGTGCTGCTCGCGGTGGTCATGCGACCGGTCGGCGGCTGGCTGGCCGATCGGTTCGACGCGCCGACGGTGCTCGCCGCCATGCTGTGTGCCGTCGTGATCGCCGCCTCCGTGCAGGCCACGACCCCGGGCCTGGCGCCGGTCGGCACCCTCGCCTTCCTGGTGCTGGCCGCCGCGCTCGGCGCGGGTAGCGGCGCCACCTTCGCGCTGGTCGCCCTGATCGCGCCCGCGGGCAGAGTCGGAGCGGTCACCGGGTTCGTGGGGGCGGCCGGTGGGCTGGGCGGCTTCGTGCCGCCGCTGGTGATGGGCGCCGTCTACGAGGCGACCTCCGACTACGGCCCGGGTCTGCTGGCGCTCGCGGTGGTGGCGCTGGTCGCGCTGCTGTTCACGCTGATCGTGGTGCGCCACCAGGTGGAGCGGGACCACATATGAGGCGATACCTCAGCCGGCGCTCCGGCCTTCGCGGGGCCGCCACCACACACCTCGAGGGAGGTGCGATACCGCCGCTACCACGGCTTCCGCAGACCACGAGTGCACACTTCGAAGGAGGTTCTATGACTCATCGCCGCCCGCGGCAGGCGGGGCTCGACGACGAACTGACCGAAGCGCTGGTGGGTACCCGGCGGTTCTTCACCCGCGCGCAGATCTCCCCGGACCGGCGTTCGATGTTCGAGGTGGGCGGGCGGCAGGCGGACGAGTTCTACCGGGACCGCTGGAGCCACGACAAGGTGGTGCGTTCTACGCATGGCGTGAACTGCACCGGATCGTGTTCCTGGAAGATCTATGTCAAGGACGGGATCATCACCTGGGAGACCCAGCAGACCGACTATCCGTCGGTGGGCCCCGACAAACCCGAATACGAGCCACGTGGTTGTCCGCGCGGTGCCGCGTTCTCCTGGTACACCTACTCGCCGACCCGGGTGCGCTACCCGTATGTGCGAGGTGTGCTGCTGGAGATGTATCGCGCCGCGAAGGCCGCCACCGGCGATCCGGTGACCGCCTGGGAAACGATCGTCGAGGACCCGGATTCGGCCCGGCGGTACAAATCCGCGCGCGGTAAGGGCGGTCTGGTGCGGGCCACATGGGACGAGGCGACCGAGATGATCGCGGCCGCCCATGTGTACACCATCGCCCGGTACGGCCCGGACCGGATCGCGGGGTTCTCACCGATCCCGGCCATGTCGATGGTGTCGCACGCGTCCGGATCCCGGTTCGTCTCGCTGGTGGGCGGGACGATGCTGTCCTTCTACGACTGGTACGCGGATCTTCCGGTGGCCTCGCCGCAGGTGTTCGGCGATCAGACCGATGTGCCGGAATCGGGGGACTGGTGGGACGCGGGCTATCTGATCATGTGGGGGTCGAATCTGCCGGTGACCCGGACTCCGGACGCGCACTGGATGGCCGAGGCCCGCTACCGCGGGCAGAAGGTCGTCGCGGTCTCCCCGGACTACGCCGACAATGTGAAGTTCGCCGACGAATGGCTGGCGCCGCACCCCGGTACCGACGGCGCGCTGGCCATGGCGATGGGGCAGGTGGTGCTGCGCGAGTTCTTCGTGGAACGCGAGGTGCCGTATTTCGCGAGCTACGTGCGTCAGTTCACCGATCTGCCGTTCCTGGTCCGGCTGGTGGAGACCGAGGGCGGCTATACCCCGGGCAAGTTCCTGACCGCCGCCGACCTCGACGAGCACGCCGGGTTGGAGAACGCCGCGTTCAAAACGGTGGTGCTCGACGCGGCCGGCCGCCCGGTCGTTCCGAACGGTTCGGTGGGTCATCGCTACGGCGAAGCCGGGGTGGGGACCTGGAATCTCGACCTCGAGGGGGTGGTGCCCCGGTTGACACTGTTCGGCGAGACTGCGGTGTCCGTGCTGCTGCCCCGCTTCGACACCGCGGCCGGTGACGATCCGACGCTCCGGCGCGGCGTGCCGGCGCGGCGGGTGAACGGCCATCTGGTCACCACGGTGTTCGACCTGATGCTGGCGCAGTACGGGGTGCACCGGGACGGCCTGCCCGGGGTCTGGCCCATCGACTACGACGATTTCTCGCACCCATACACCCCGGCCTGGCAGGAAACGATCACCGGTGTACCGGCCGCCGCGGTCCTGCGGATCGCGCGCGAGTTCGCGGCCAATGCCGAGGAGAGCCACGGCCGTTCGATGATCATCATGGGCGCCGGGACCAATCACTGGTTCCACTCCGACACGATCTACCGTGGGTTCCTCGCCCTGACCACCCTCACCGGATGCCAGGGCGTGAACGGTGGTGGCTGGGCACACTATGTGGGCCAGGAGAAATGCCGGCCGGTCACCGGGTGGACACAGCTGGCCTCGGCCCTCGATTGGTCGCGGCCGGCGCGGCAGATGATCCAGACCGCCTTCTGGTACCTGCATTCCGACCAGTTCCGGTACGACTGGTTCGGTGCCGACAGACTCTCGGCCACCCCGGGTGCCGGCCGGCTGGCGGGAATGAGCACCGCCGACGTGATCGCGCAATCCGCGCGTCTGGGCTGGATGCCGTCGTATCCGACCTTCGACCGCAACCCATTGGAACTGGCCGATGCCGCCGCGGCCGAGGGCGGCTCGGTGACGGGCTATGTGGTCTCCGAACTGCGTTCGGGGCGGATGCGTTTCGCCTGCGAGGACCCCGATGCCCCGGAGAACTTCCCGCGGATACTGAATGTGTGGCGGGCCAACCTGCTCGGTTCCTCGGCCAAGGGCAACGAGTACTTTCTCGAACATCTGCTGGGCACCGAATCGTCGCTGCGGGCCAAACCTACTCCGGCCGGCGCGCGCCCGCGTGATGTGGTGTGGCGGCCGGACGCGCCGCGCGGCAAACTCGACCTGCTGCTGACCCTGGATTTCCGGATGACCAGCACCACGCTGTTCTCCGATATCGTGCTGCCCGCCGCGACCTGGTACGAGAAACACGATCTGAACACCACCGATATGCACCCGTTCGTGCACTCGTTCAACCCCGCCATCGCACCGCCCTGGCAGACCCGCACCGATTGGGACGCCTTCCGGGCCATCGCCGAGAAGTTCAGCGAACTCGCCGGTCCGCGGCTCGGGGTCCGCAAGGATGTGGTCGCGGTGCCGCTGTTGCACGACACCCCGGACGAACTGGCCACCCCGCACGGCCGGGTCGCGGATTGGAAGACCTCGGATGTGGAACCCATTCCCGGGGTGACCATGCCGAAACTGGTGGTGGTGGAGCGCGATTACGGTGCGATCGCGGCGAAGATGAACGCGCTCGGCCCGCTGGCGGAAAAACTCGGCGGCACCACCAAAGGCGTCACCTTCGATTTCGGGCCGGAGGTCGAGTACCTGCGGCACAAGAACGGCGTGGTCCGCGGCGGACCGGCCGACGGGCGGCCGTCGTTGCAGCGCGGTATCCAGGCGTGCGAGGCGATCCTGGCGCTGTCCGGCACCACCAACGGGCGCCTGGCCACCGAGGGTTTCCGCACCCTCGAACAGCGCACCGGAGTGCGGCTGGCCGATCTGGCCGCCGAACACGAGGGTAAACAGATCACCTTCGCCGACACCCAGGCCGCCCCGGTACCGGTGATCACCTCGCCGGAATGGTCGGGGTCGGAAACCGGGGGGCGCCGGTATTCGCCGTTCACCATCAATATCGAACGCCGAAAACCCTGGCATACGCTCACCGGCCGCCAGCATTTCTATCTCGACCACGACTGGATGACCGAACTCGGCGAGGGGCTGCCGGTGTACCGGCCGCCGCTGAACATGGCCGCACTGTTCGGCGAACCCGTACTCGGTTCGACGGGGGAACTGGGCGTCACCGTCCGCTACCTCACTCCGCACAGCAAATGGTCCATCCATTCCGAATACCAGGACAACCTGTTCATGCTGAGTCTTTCGCGCGGCGGGCCCACCATCTGGATGGCGCCCGCGGATGCCGCGACCATCGGCGTGGCCGACAACGAATGGGTCGAGGCGGTCAATCGCAACGGTGTAGTGGTGGCGCGGGCGGTGGTCTCGCACCGGATG
Source organism: Nocardia grenadensis (assembly GCF_050942415.1). Lineage (NCBI taxonomy): Bacteria > Bacillati > Actinomycetota > Actinomycetes > Mycobacteriales > Nocardiaceae > Nocardia > Nocardia grenadensis. The sequence goes on from NZ_CP192054.1 coordinate 629,857, forward strand.
CCCGCCGGGACCGTGTACATGTACCACGCACAGGACCGGCTCATCGATGTGCCGATCAGCGAGACCTCCGGGCAGCGCGGCGGTATCCACAATTCGCTGACCCGGCTGCTGGTCAAACCCAGCCACCTCATCGGCGGCTACGCCCAGCTCAGTTTCGCGTTCAACTATCTCGGACCCACCGGTAATCAACGCGACGAGGTGACCGTGATCCGTCGTCGCAGCCAGGAGGTGAGCTACTGATGCGGGTGATGGCGCAGATGGCGATGGTGATGAACCTCGACAAATGTATCGGCTGCCATACCTGTTCGGTCACCTGCAAACAGGCGTGGACGAATCGGTCGGGCGTGGAATATGTGTGGTTCAACAATGTGGAGACCCGGCCGGGGCAGGGCTATCCGCGTACCTACGAGGATCAGGACCGGTGGCGTGGCGGCTGGGAACTGAACTACCGGGGCAGATTGCAACTCAAAGGCGGCGGCCGGCTGCGCAAATTGTTCACCATATTCAGCAATCCCATTCTGCCCGCGCTGAGTGATTACTACGAACCCTGGACCTACGACTACGAGAATCTGACCACCGCGCCGGCCCAGCGGCACACTCCGGTAGCCCGGCCGAAATCGCTGATCAGCGGCGGGGATACGAAAATCGAATGGTCGGCGAACTGGGACGACGATCTCGGCGGCGCGCCCGAATACGGCCACCGCGATCCGCTGCTGCGCAAACTGTCCGAACAGGTGCGTTTCGAATTCGAGCAGACCTTCATGTTCTATCTGCCGCGGATCTGCGAACACTGCCTGAATCCGTCCTGTGCCGCATCGTGCCCTTCGGGTGCGATCTACAAACGCAGCGAGGACGGCATCGTCCTGGTGGACCAGGACCGGTGCCGGGGCTGGCGAATGTGTGTCTCGGGCTGTCCCTACAAGAAGGTCTATTTCAATCACCGCACCGGGAAGGCGGAGAAATGCACCTTCTGTTTCCCGCGGGTGGAGGTCGGGCTGCCGACCGTTTGCGCCGAGACCTGCGTGGGCCGACTGCGCTATATCGGGCTCGTTCTCTACGACGCCGACAAAGTGCTGGAGGCCGCGGCCACCCCGGACGAACACGGGCTCTACGAAGCGCAACGGGAGGTCTTCCTCGATCCCGCCGACCCCGAGGTGCGGCGGGAGGCCGAACGCGCGGGTATTCCGTGGGACTGGGTGGAGGCCGCCGACCGGTCGCCGATCTATTCGCTGATCAACACCTACAAGGTCGCGCTGCCTCTGCATCCGGAATACCGCACCATGCCCATGGTCTGGTACATCCCGCCGCTGTCGCCGGTGGTCGATATCGTGCGGGATACCGGCCACGACGCCGAGGATCACGGCAATCTCTTCGCCGCCATCGAGGCATTGCGAATTCCGGTGGACTATCTCGCGCAGCTGTTCACCGCGGGCGATCCCGGCCCGGTGACCGCCATCCTGCGCCGGCTGGCCGCCATGCGCAGCTATATGCGCGATATCAATCTCGGCCGGGAACCCCAGGAACGTATCGCCGAGGCGGTCGGTATGTCGGGTGAACAGATCTACGATATGTTCCGGTTGCTCGCCCTCGCCAAATACGATGAGCGCTATGTGATTCCACCCGCGCACACCGAATCGGCGCACGGGCTCGAAGAACTCGCCACCGAATGCAGTCTCGACTACGCGGGCGGTCCGGGAATGACCGGCTCCGGGCCATTCGGCGAGAATTCGGGCGGGGTCTCGTCCATCGCCGTGGAGAACTTCCGGATGCTGCGCAACCGGCAGACCTCCGAAACCTCCACCAGTATCGGCGGCCGTGGCCGGGTGAATCTGCTCAACTGGGACGGAAAGGTTCCCGACGGGCTGTTCCCGCCGGAGGGCGTAAACCGGGGTCCCGGTGACATGGAGTCGCCGCGATGAAAACGACCAGGACGAACGCCCTCGACCCGGCCACTCGGGCCGCGGCCTGGCAGGTGCAGTCCCTGCTGCTCGGCTATCCGGACGAATCCCTGCGCCGTAATCTCGATCTGCTGAGCACGGTGTCGGCGACGCTGCCGCCTCCGGTCGGCGCTCCGCTCACCCGGTTCCTCGGCCATGTGCGAACCCGGTCTGTCTTCGAACTCGCCGCCGACTATGTGGCGACCTTCGACCACCGCAAACGATTCAGCCCTTATCTCACCTACTTCGCCTACGGTGACACCCGCAAACGCGGTGTCGCCCTGTTGCGGTTCAAACAGGCGTACCGCGAGGCCGGGCTGACACTCTCCGAGGAGGAACTGCCCGACCACCTGTCCGTGGTGCTGGAATTCGCCGCGGCCGACAACGCCGAGACCGGGTTGCGTCTGCTCACCGAGCACCGAGCCGGTCTCGAGGTGATGCGTCGCGGCCTGCGGGAGACCGGCTCGGCCTGGGCCGACGTTCTCGAATCGATCACCGCCACCCTCCCCGCCCTCGCCGGGACCGAAGAGGACGCCGTCGCCCGGCTCATCGCCGCGGGCCCACCGGAGGAAGCCGTCGGCCTGGCCCCGTTCGCCCCGCCACAGCACCTCCCCGATCCCGCCGTATTACCAGCGTCCCGGAGAACCCCGGGGGGCACGGAGACGGCCGCGACCTTCCCGGGGTCGTCGGCGTTCGAGGTCGGGGCCCGCGCCGGTTCCGGAGCGACAGAGCGAAGGAGCGCAGCGACCGATCGGCGCAGTGGAGAACCGGGATCACGAGGGCCCCGACATGCGGCGCCGGAGGTGTCGCAAAGCAACACGGAGGCGTGCCGATGAACTCATTGCTGCTCGCCGCACCTGGTGAGAACCTCACCGCGTTCGACATCCTGCTGTGGGTCGCCCTGCCCTACGCCGCCATCGCGACCTTCCTGGTGGGCCACTACTGGCGCTACCGCTACGACAAATTCGGCTGGACCACGCGCTCCTCCCAGCTCTACGAGAGCCGCCTGCTGCGGCTGGGCAGTCCGCTTTTCCATTACGGAATCCTGCTGGTGATCGTGGGCCATATCGTCGGCCTGCTGGTTCCGGAGGGTTGGACCGAGGCCGTCGGCGTGGGCGATTCGGTGTACCACATGGCCTCCGCCAGTCTCGGGATCGTGGCCGGTGTCGCCACCCTGGCCGGTGCGGCCATCCTGATCTACCGCCGCCGCACCACCGGACCTGTCTTCTCCGCGACCACCCGCAACGACAAGATCATGTACGTACTGCTGCTCGGCACGCTGGTACTGGGCTTCGGCACCACACTGGTGAACAATGCGAACAACCATCCGCATGACTACCGGGAGACGGTCTCCCCGTGGTTCCGCTCCGTCCTCTCCTTCCGCCCCGACACCGACCTGATCCTCGCCGCGCCCCTCGGTTTCCAGCTCCACGTGATCGCCGCCTGGTTGCTGTTCGCATTCTGGCCGTTCACCCGGCTGGTCCACGTGTTCTCGATGCCGATCGGGTACCTGACCAGGCCCTATATCGTCTACCGCAGCCGGGACCGGGAGTTGGGATCTCGGCCGCAGCGGCGGGGGTGGGAACGGATCCAGTAGGACGACCGTGTTTCCACTATGCCCTTGTCGGCTATCGTCATATATGACACCATACGCATATGTCACTTAAGCGCACTATGGTGTATGCCGATCCCGAGGATCTCGCGATCATCAAGGAAGCGGCGGCGCGTACACAGACGAGTGAGGCCGAAATAATCCGCGAAGGTATTCATTTGGCGGCACTCCGAGTACGGCGACGTTCCGAGCCGCTGCGCCTGCGCCGGTTCGCCAGCGGCGATCCCACCCTGGCGGATCGTGTCGACGAAATCCTTGCCGACGACGACGCGGAATGACCGCCTCCACATCTCCGGCGCGTATAGGGATCGTCATCGCGGACACTTCCGGCCTCCTCGCCGCCTTCGATACGTCCTCGGCCGAAAGTGACAAGGCTTTCGCGGTCCTCGAATCGGCCGGGCTCGTGGTTCTGTCGCCGCTCGTCCTGGCCGAACTCGACCACGTGGGCCGTCGTGCGCTCGGACAGCGGCATGCCGTCTCGATGATCGAGGATATTGCGGCCGAAGCGCGTAGCGGTTCATTCGAAATCGCCACGGTGACAACGGATATTCTCGACCAGGCCAATGCCGTACGCACTCTCTATCCAGCGCTGTGTCTCGATCTCGCGGATGCGGTATGTGTGGCCCTCGCCGCTGAATACGAAACGAATTCGGTGCTCACGCTCGATCGCCGTGACTTTCGGGCACTCGGCCCGCTGACCCGCCACCAAGCGTTTCGGGTTCTTCCCGACGACCTGTGACTGTCGCGGACGAGGCGCTTTCGGGGGCCTGCCGAACTCGTGCTTCGGCTGCCACGCGCTGTTATCGGCCCGGGGGCGGAGAAAGCTGGATCTCGGCTGGTGGCTGATGCCACGCATATCCTTGACGTAATGATCGCGTCAACCTATCGTTGCGGAATGCTGTTTCCCACACCTGCGCTGACCAGCGAAGACAGCGACGTGCTGGCCGAGGTGGACCGCATGCGGGGCGAGCTTCGTCGTCGGCTGCAAGAGGTGCCTGCGAAGTGGGCCGGGGGGTTGCGGAAGTTTCTCACAGCCGACGCCGTGGCGGCGTCGAACTCCATCGAGGGTTTCAAGGTGGCCACCATCGACGTCGAGGATTTGCTCGCCGGCGAGCGCGATGTAAATATCTCCGAGGAGAACCGCGCCGAGACACTCGCCTACGAGCAGATGATTACCTACATCCAGACCCTGCACGATGTCGAGGATTTCGCCTACAGCAAGGTGTTGCTCAACGCGCTGCACTGGATGTTGCAGGGGCATAGGCATTCTCCGCGTAAGCCGGCGGGACAGTGGCGACGGGGGTCGGTCTATGTGACCGATGCCCGCGACCCGAGCATCGCCGCGTACACCGCGCCGGAGGCCGATGCGGTGCCTGCGCTCATGGCGGAGCTGGTGGAGTGGCTGGAGACAGTGGACGGCACCCATCCGCTCGTCCGTGCCGCGATGGCCCATCTGCATCTTGTGTCCATACATCCCTGGGCCGACGGAAACGGCCGGATGTCGCGCTCGCTACAGACGCTGATGATCGCGCGGGAGGGGGTGCTCGCTCCGGAGTTCTCTTCGATCGAGGCATGGCTCGGGCGACCGGGCAATACGTGGGAGTACTACCAGGTGTTGGGACGCCGGGGTAGTGAGTATCTGCCCGACCAGGATGTATCGGAGTGGATTCGGTTCAATCTGATCGCCTACCACCAGCAAGCGCAGACTGTGCATGCGCGCTTCGTCCGGTCCGGACGGGTGTGGGAACACTTGCTGGAGTTTGCCGTCGCCGAGTCACTCGACGAGCGGCTCGTCACCGCGTTGCACGACGTCGCGATGGCGGGCCGGGTACGCCGGAGCCGCTACGAACGCAGCGAGAGTCTGAGCGTTCAGCAGGCCCAGCGGGACCTGCGTGAACTGGTGCGTCGGCAGATCCTGGAGCCGGTGGGACGGACCCGCGCCCGGTTCTATGTCGCCGGTGCTCGCTTTCCCGAAAAGGTTTCCGAGGTGGCGCATACGCCGACGACACTGCGGAACCCCTACCGCACGTAGTCGTTTCCCGCCGACCGCCGGTCCGTGGGTCCGAGCGCGAACTCGGGCGGCGGTGCGGATCGTGATCGTCTGTCGGGTGTGGCGTACCACTCTGGTCCAACCATGCGAATGCGTGTTAACTTAAATCGAACGGTCATTAACTTGACCGGCCGGAACGAGCAATTCAGGAGGGACCATGCAGTCCGCCGTCATCGTCGATGTGGTTCGCACGCCGTCCGGGAAGGGTAAGGCCGGTGGGGGGTTGTCCGGGGTCCACCCGGCGACTCTGCTGGCCGGGGTACTGAGCGAGCTGCTGCAGCGCAACGACCTGGATCCGGCGCTCGTCGACGATGTGATCGGCGGCTGCGTGACCCAGAGCGGGGAGCAGGCCTTCAATATCTCCCGCACCGCCGTACTGGCCGCCGGATTCCCCGAATCGGTACCGGCCACCACGGTGGACCGGCAGTGCGGATCCAGCCAGCAGGCCGCGCATTTCGCCGCGCAGGGTGTGCTCGCGGGCGCCTATGATATCGCCATTGCCTGCGGTGTCGAGTCGATGAGCCGGGTGCCCATGTTCTCCAACGCGCAGGGGCGCGACGCCAATCGCGGTCCCATCGTGCACCGGTACCCGGAGGGTCTGGTGCAGCAGGGTGTCGCCGCCGAGATCCTGGCGGCGCGCTGGAAGTTCGACCGGGCCACCCTCGACGAATTCGCGGCCCGGTCCCATCGGCTGGCGGCCGAGACCGCCGCGGCCGGCGGGTTCGACCGGGAGCTGGTCGCCGCCGGGGCGCTGACCGCGGACGAGACCATCCGGGCCGGATCCACTCCGGAGAAGCTCGCGGGCCTGAAGCCGGCCTTCGTCGACGAGCAGTACACGCGGCGGTTCCCGGAGATCGACTGGTCCATCACCCCGGGCAACTCCTCGCCGCTCACCGACGGGGCGTCGGCCGCGCTGATCATGAGCGAGCAGGCCGCTAGGAAGCTCGGACTGCGGCCGCGGGCGCGTTTCCATTCCTTCGCGGTGGTGGGTGACGACCCGCTGCTCATGCTGACCGCGCCCGTGCCGGCCTCGAAGAAGGTGCTGGAGCGGGCCGGGCTGACGATCGACGATATCGACGCCTACGAGGTCAACGAGGCGTTCGCGCCGGTGCCGCTGGTCTGGCAGCACGAGCTGAACGCCGACCCGGAAAAGCTGAACCCGCGCGGTGGGGCCATTGCGCTGGGGCACCCGCTGGGCGCCTCGGGGGTGCGGATCCTGGCCACCATGGTCAACCATCTCGAGCAGACCGGTGGCCGGTACGCGCTGCAGACCATGTGCGAGGCGGGCGGTCTGGCGAACGCCACCATTATCGAACGTCTCTGATCACCGAACACGGCCCTCGGGACTACCCCGGTCCCGAGGGCCGTGTTCCGTGAGGTGCGCCGTGGGCCCGAGGCTGTGGTGCAGGCTTGCCGCCGGTCGAAGGGGAACCACGGTGCGGCTCGGGTCAGAAGCGGCGTGCTCCGACCACGGGCGAATACGACATCGGCGATATCTCCACGGTGGAGGTCGCGGCGTGGATCACCTGACCGTCTCCGGCGTACAGCGCCGAATGGCCACCACCGCTGTAGGAGATCACATCGCCGACACGTAGCTGGTCGAGCGGTACCGGTGTACCGGCGGCCAGCTGGGACCAGCTGGTGCGCGGTACCTGCACTCCGGCCTGCTGGTATGCCCACTGCACCAGCCCCGAACAGTCGAAGACGTTCGGTCCGGCACCACCGGTGACGTACGGTGCCCCGAGTTTGCTGCGCGCCGCCGCCACGGCGATATCGCCGACGGCCGGGGCGGGTACTACGGGCGGGGTGAGTGCGCCGATACCGGGGATTTCGGCCGGGAGGGGTATCTGATCGGGAATTTCGAAGGTGCCGAAGCCGGGCAGGGTGACCGGCTGGGCCTGGGCGGGTGCCGTTGTTCCGAGAATGGCGCCGGCCGCGGCGGCGAAAAGGGCCAGTGCGGCGCAGCGCTGACGTATCGGTACAGAATCCATAATTGCGGTCCTCCGTGCTCAGGTCGAGAGCCGGTGGGAGCGCCAACGGTTCGTACCGCCGAATGCGCGAGGAGAACATCACCGACCACTCGAACAGCGTTGGAAATACACCACAGCTATATGTCGGTCCTGCAAACCCGGGGAGTCATATTTCGCGTGATCGCACGCCGATCGGTAAACGACACGGGCAATGCGGATCACGAAAAAATAACTATCTGTATTTCCGCAGCGTAGCGGCGGTGTCCGAATTCAGCTCGGGCGATATCTGGCCTTGATGTGGAACCGCTCGCCCTGCGGACCGTAGATGCTCAGGTACTCCACCGGATGTTCGTCGGCGTTGCCGAACCAGTGCGGCAGATGGGTATCGAATTCGGCCACTTCCCCCGGTGTCAGGATCATGTCCCGGTCGCCGAGTATGAGCCGGAGTCTGCCGTTGAGCACATAGAGCCAGTGGTAGCCCTCGTGGGTGTGCATTTCGGGTTCGGCCGCGGCGCGGCCGGACAGGATCTGTTTGTAGGCCTGCAGGCCGCCCGGTCGGCGGGTCAGCGGGATGAAGGTCTGACCGTGCCGGGTCACCGGGCGGGTGTGGACCCGGGGGTCGCCGGTCTCCGGCGCGTCGACGAGTTCATCCAGCGGCACCTGGTGGGCCTTGGCCAGTGGGAGCAGCAGTTCGAGGCTGGGTTTTCGCTGCCCCGATTCCAGGCGCGACAGCGTGCTCACCGGGATGCCGGTGACCTCGGACAGTGCTGCCAGCGTCGTACCGTTGCGGCGGCGTAGTTCGCGCAGCCGTGGGCCGATCGCCTCGATGACCTCGCCGAACTCCCGATCCATCCTTCTATTGCAAAACTGGCAAATAAATTTGTCAAGCCAGCTGTTTGCTCGAATGCTGGGGTCATACCTCACGAGATCAGGAGTAAAGGATGGACCAGCAGTTCTGGGACGATATGTACGGCGAGAGCGAACGGCGGTTCAGCGGGTTGCCGAATGACGCCCTGGTGGCGGAAGTGACCGGTACGGCACCCGGCCAGGCCCTCGATCTCGGCTGTGGGGAGGGAGCGGACGCCTACTGGCTGGCCGAACAAGGCTGGCAGGTGACCGCGGTGGATATCTCGCAGGTCGCGCTGGACCGCGCGGCGGCCGGGTACCCGGAGATCTCGTGGCAGCGCGCCGATATCACCGTCACGCCGATGCCGCCCCGTTCCTTCGACCTGGTGTCGGCGTTCTATTTTCCGATCGCGCACGAAACCGATCACGCCACCGTGCGCGGGTTGCTCGCGGCCGTGGCCCCGGGGGGAACCCTACTGTTCGTCGCGCACGACCCCACCGAATTCCCGCCGCGCGAGGAGCATTCGCACGGGAGTGGGCATTCGCACGTGGGCGACGGACCCTCACCTCGGTTCGACCCCTACGAGTTCTATCAGCCGTCCGAGATCATCGAACTTCTCGGTGACGGCTGGACCGTGGAGGTCGACGAGCGCCGCGACCGCAACCGGCCCGCCGCCGGACATCAGGTCAAAGACCTTGTCCTGCGGGCACGGCGCGTGCGCTGACAGCGCGGCGTGGGCTCGGTCACCCGGATATCTGCCCACCTCGGGTTTCGGTGATCGGCCGAGTCCGCGCGTCGTAACGCGCTTCTATCAGAGCTGATTGCTATCGTCGGCTCCACCTGTGTGCGGAAACTACTGTCGGCGCCGACTGTGCGCGGAAACCGGAACCACGAGGTGGAGGGTTTGTTCATGCGGCTGTACCGGGTTCACGGGCTCGCGGCCGCGGCGGCCGCCACCGTGGTAGTCATCGTGACCGTGATCCTGGTGGTGGCAACCCAATCCGCGCGCCACCCGGTGCACCGCGACACCTCGCCGGCGGTATCGCCCGCCGAACTCGCCCAGCAGTGGACCGATCTGCACGACGGTCCGCAGCCGTATCCCGAAACGCGGATCGACAAAGACGTACTGATCACCATGAGCGACGGTGTGGTGCTGAAAGCCGATGTGTACCGGCCCGCGGCGGCCGGCGGGGCGGTGGAGATCCGCCCGTTGCCCACGATCGTCACCATGACGCCGTACTCGAAAATGATGTCGAGCATGATCGATTCGGCGCTTGGCGACCCCGAAGTGCGACGGTGGACCATGGATCTGGTCCGCCGGATCAACCTGACCGGCACCCCGATCAGCGGATTCGAGGATCTGCTGCACGCGCTGGACGGCGGCACGGTGGCGACCGTGCTCGGGCTCGACAGCCAACTCGTCCGCGCCGGTTACACGGTCGTCTCCGTCGATGTGCGCGGTACCGGGCAGTCGCAGGGGTTGTGGGACACCCTCGGTGAGCGCGAACAGCTCGATACCCGCGAGGTGATCGAATGGTCGGCGCGGCAGCCGTGGTCCAACGGGCGGGTCGCCATGAGCGGTGGTTCCTATGCCGGGATCAACCAGTTGCGTGCCGCGGAGAACGCCCCGAAACCGCTACAGGCCATCTTCCCGGTCGAACCGGGTAGCGATCTCATGCGCGATGTGGTGGCGCCGGGCGGCGGTGTCGGCGTGACCTTCCTGCCGCTGTGGCTCAATCAGGTGAACCAGGCCAAGCTCATGCCCGATGTGAAGGCCATGCTCAACGGCACCTTCGACTGGCAGTGGCTCAGCGACCGTATGGCCGATCCCGCGACGAACTACGATCTGCTCGCCCAGGCGCTGCTCACCCCGTCCCTGCGGGATATGCCGCCGGCCCTGGCCGACGCGTTGGACGAGAACAGCGCCTTCCGCCAGGGCATCATGGGCCATCCGGAGAAGATCACCGTGCCGACCTTCGTCTACGGCGGCTGGCACGATATCTTCGCCAACAGCGCGACCACGCTCTACAACGACATCCCCCTGCCGCCGGGCCGCAAACAGCTCATCGTCGGCGACACCTACCACGCCAACCCCGGTGCCGGGACCGGACGCCCCGGGGCGCCGCCGCGACTGGACGTGCTGCAACGCGCCTGGTTCGACCACTGGCTCAAGGATATCGACAACGGCATCACCGACTACGGGCCGGTGATCGTCTGGGAGCAGGGCGGGGACTGGGTCGTGCTCGACCGGTTCCCCCAGCCGGGTATGACGCACCGGCGGGTGTATCTGTCCGGGGCGGCGAGCGGAACGACCGGCGACTCGCTCCACGACGGTTCGCTCACCGATCGGCCGGGCGCGTCCGAACGGCTCACCGTGTCCCCGGGCCTGACCAATTTCTGCTCGCGGGACATGGCGCAGGGTTCGGCGGGGATCGGCGCGGCGCTGGATATGTGCGCCAAGGATTCCCGTATCGCCGAACGCAACGCGCTCACCTTCACCAGCGAGCCGATCGCCGAACGCACGATTCTGTCCGGCCCGATCAATGTGCACCTCAACACCGTGCACGACACCGCGGACGGCTACTGGAACGTGACGGTCAACGATGTGGCGCCCGACGGTACCTCGACGGTGCTGAGCACCGGCCAGCTCACCGCGTCGCTGCGGGCGATCGACGAATCCCGCAGTACCCGCTCGGCCAACGGTGACCTCACCGCGCCGCACAATCCGCTCACCCTCGACAGTGTGCAGAAAGTGGTGCCGGGCGAGCCGGTGACGCTCGATATCGCGGTCATCCCGATCCAGGCGGTCCTGGCGCCCGGGCACCGGCTGCGGCTCGACGTCTTCGCCGGCAATTCGCCGAAGGCATTGGCATTCCGGCCCATGCTGAACGACAGCGAGCTCGCACCGCAGCATCTGGAACTGGATCCGGCCGCGCCGAGTTTCGTCAACCTGCCCACCGACCGGCCGCTATTCGTCTCGCCCGCCGAACCCGCGCAGGCCGCGCCGCGCCCGGTGCCGGCTCCGGCTTCGCAGCCGGTACCGGCACCGCAGCCCGCGCAGGCCCCCACTCCGCCCGCGGCCCCGGCGAACCCGTCCGCCACGCAGCCGAACCCGCCCGCCGCGCGGCCCGAGAAGCCGAACCCGCCCGCCGAACATTCGGCACAACCGGCGGTTCCGACCGCACAGCCGGGAATTCCGGGCGCACAGCCGGCCGAAACCCACGTACCTCAGGGGGCTTCCATGCCGTCGGCCCCTTCGGCCGAGGCGCCCGTTCCCGCACCGGAGCCCACCGCGCGCCCCGTCGAGGTCGCACCGCGGCCCGTGCCCGCCGCGGTTCCGTAGACCACCCGGATCGCGACCGCGTTCGCCCTACTGCCGCGCGCCCGCCGACTCCGGCGGTCTCCGTGATCCCGGCCCGCCGGTATCCGGGCCGCTGCCCGGACATGACGCAGATCACCGCGGGATTCGCCCGGAGCGGTCGCGCGCCCGCCGGCGCGTCGTAAGGTTTCGCCCATGGTGTCGCAAGAGAGGGCCGAACTGGTGCGGGCGGCGGCCGAGGCGAGCCTGCTCGCCGGTCGCCGACGCTACAACCGCAACGAGGTGGCCGAAAGAGCCGAGGTGACACCCGAGCTCGCCCGGCGGCTGTGGGTCTCGCTCGGTTTCCCGGCCAGCGAGGACGATTGGGCGCGCGATTACACCGACGCCGATATCGCGGCCATTCAGCGGTTCCGGGAGGTGGGTGCCCTGGCCGGGGCCGATACCCGGCAGCAGGCCGCGACGGCTCGCACCATCGGGCAGACCATGGCACGGCTGGCCGAATGGCAGGTGGATCTGGTCCTGGCCGAGATCGATCGACGCGTCGCCGCGGCCGGAACGGACGGGGACCGGGAACAGATCACCCGTACCGCCACCGCGGAGACGGTGGAACTGCTGGAGGGCCTGCTGTCCTACGCCTGGCGGCGCCACCTCGACGTGGCCCTCTCGCGGAATCTGGAGGAGACCGGTCCGCCCACCGATTCCACCCGGGTGCTGGCCGTCGGATTCGCGGATATGGTCGGCTACACCCGGCTCACCCGGCATCTGCATCCCGACGAACTGTCCACGCTGCTGGAGGCGTTCGAATCCACCACCAACGACGCCATCGCCGAGAACGGCGGCTGGGTCGTCAAGAACGTCGGCGACGAAGTGATGTTCGCGGCCGAATCGCCGCTGGCCGCGGCCCGGATCGCATTGGCCCTCCAGGAATCCACCATGACGGTGGGCACCACACCGGAGCTGCGGATCGCGCTGGCCTACGGGCCGGTGCTGCAACGTTTCGGCGACCTGTACGGCTCGGTGGTGAATATCGCCGCCCGGCTCACCGGTGTCGCCCGGCCGGGCACGATTCTGGTGGACGACGGGGCCGCGGCGGAACTGGACGGCGAGTCCGAGCTGAGCATCAAACACCTGCGGAGTGTGCGCGTACGCGGGTTCAACCGGCTGCGTCCGCATCTGCTCCGGCGCAACGGCCGGGCCGCGTCCTGACCCCTCCCAGCGGCATTATCGGTTTCAGCATAGAAGATTTCTGACACCGTAAATCTCATATGGGTAGGGTCGTCGCGGGAGCCGGTCGCGGCTCACGCGTGAAAAGGAGACCAGGATGGCCAAGGGCTACGTCATCGTGACCGAGCTGATCAAGGACCCGGCGGGGATGGCCGAATACGGTAAGGCGGCCGGAAAGGCGATGGCCGCCGGGGTGAAGGTCCTGGCGATCGACACCAAGTTCGAGGTCCTCGAAGGGGAATGGCCCGCTACTCAGACCGTGGTGCTGGAATTCGAATCTCCCGAAGCGGCCCGGGCCTGGTACGAGTCCGAGGAATACCAGGCGGCGATCCCGCTGCGTCGGGCGGCCGCGGACTGCAACGCGGTAATCGTCAACGGGCTGTAGTCGCCCCTGTCCGGGTGCGGCCCGCGTAGGGCCCTCCGGCCGTGGCGGTTGCCGCCGCTGTGGCCGGGCGAGCGACGCGGTGGCGCGCGTTCGCCGGCCGCGGCCGGGCCGGGAATCTAGGCTGACGAGGTGACCCTCTCCGAGCGCATCACCCCGACCGGCCGCTCGATCGTACTGGAGCTCGCCGGCGTACGCGCCGAGATCGGCACCGTGGCCGCCGTCCTGCGTGGGCTGACCGTCGGCGGCGTCGCGGTCACCGAACCGGTTGCGGCCGAGTCGACGCCGCCGATGGGCGCCGGAATCGTTCTGGCGCCCTGGCCCAACCGGGTCCGCGACGGGATCTGGATCCTCGACGGATTACCCCAGCAGCTCGATATCACCGAACCGGCGCGGTCGAACGCGATCCACGGGTTGCTGCGCAACACCGGCTACGAGGTGCGGGAACTGTCGTCCGCCGCGGTGACCCTGGGCGCGCTCATACCACCCCAGCACGGCTGGCCGTTCCTCCTCGACACCTGGGTGCGTTACGAACTGCGCTCCGACGGGCTCGCCGTGATCCACGGCGTGGTGAACCACGGCGACCGGCCGGCACCGTACGCCGTGGGCGCGCACCCGTACCTCCGGGTCGGCGAGACGCCGGTCGAAGACCTGGTGCTGACGGTCTCCGCCGCAACCTATTTCGAGGTCGACGCCCGCATGAATCCGGTGGCCGAACACCCGGTCGAGGGCACCCGTTACGACCTGCGGGCCGGAGTGTCGCTGCCGGAGCTGGACCTGGACACCCCGTTCGGCGGGGTGACGCCCGCAGCGGCGGCCCGGCTCACCGCGCCCGACGGCGCGACGGTCGAACTCGTCCAGGATGCGGGGTGGGAGTACCTGCAGGTTTTCACCCCGCGGGAGTTCCCACGCCCGCGGGGACAGGGGCTCGCGGTCGCGCTGGAACCGATGACGGCCCCGCCGAACGCGCTGAACTCGGGTGACGGATTGCGTCACCTCGCACCGGGTGCGCGCTGGGAGGGCGGATGGCGTATCCGGTACACGCCCGGGGCCGACGGGGATCGTTGAATTCGCGCGGGGCGGCGGAACAGCGGGGCCGGATACCGGTTGTTGGAGGATCGACTCGCACGGTTCGACGGCGCGGTCACGATTTTGCGGTCCACGCTGTTCATGTCGAATACCGCGCATTGGTGGTCGGCGGGAATTCGGCAGTCCCGGACCGCGCCCGCGCCGTATGCCGATGTGGCTGTCGCGCCGATCGTCCGGAAACCGAGGGCATGGCCCGCTACCGCCGCGCCCGCGGCAGTCCTTCGGGGCCGGGGGCGACGGGCGGTCGGCTCACCTGTCGGCCAGCACCAGTGCGAATCGTTCGGCGGGGTCGGTCCAGGCGCGACGCATACGGAAACCGGCGGTGGCCAGTTCGGCGCGGAACCCGGACAGCCGGAACTGCGCCGAGATCGCGGTGCGCAGCTGCTCTCCGGTGGCGAAATCGACCATGAGATCCAGATCGGGGATCGTCACGCGCATCGCCTCGGTGGCCGCCAGGCGCATTTCGATCCATTCGAGGTCCGGGTCCCACACCGCGAGATGGGCGAATGCGAGCGGATCGAAATCGGCGCCGAGTCGGTCGTTCAGTACATGCAACATATTGCGGTTGAACTCCGCGGTCACTCCCGCGGCGTCGTTGTAGGCGGCAATCATCACGGCGGGGTCGGTGACCAGGCCCACGCCGACGAGCAGCTGTTCGCCCGGCGCGAGGACCTGGTGCAATTCGCCCAGGAATGCGGTGCGTTCGAAGGGTGGCAGATTACCCAGGGTGCCGCCGAGCAGCGCGATCAACCGGCGGCCGCCGGGCGGGAGTGCCGCGAGCATGGTGGTGAAATCACTGACGATGCCGTGAATGGACAGATGCGGGAATTCGCCGCTTGTCCAATCGGCCGCGGCCCGTAGCGCGGTTTCGGAGACATCCTGCGGTACGTAGGAGCACAGCGAGCCGTGCGCGGTGAGCGCGTTCAGCAACAGCCGGGTCTTCTCGGAGGAACCCGAACCGAGTTCGACCAGTTCGGTCGCGCCCGAGGCGTGCCGGGCGATCTCGTCCGCCGCGGTGTGTAGCAGTTCGCGTTCGGTGCGGGCGGGATAGTACTCCGGCAGCCCGGTGATGAGGTCGAACAGCGCGTTTCCGCGGGCGTCGTAGAACCATTTCGGGGGCAGCCATTTCCGGGGACCGGACAAACCCCAGAGCACATCGGTGCGCAGTTGCTCGCGCAGATCGGCCTCCGTGAGCTGAATATCGAAGGTGGGTGCGATAGCCATGGGATCCCTCTCTGTTCCGCGGCCGTCGCCGTGAAGTTAGGGCAACCGTGGCGGCGGGACATCCGCCAACTTCCAGCGGAATATCCGCACTTGTGCGCGATCTGTGGGGGTACCGGCTTTCCGTATCCGCGCAGATCGGCGAGGGATGCCGGTATCGCGGGCCGGCATTTCCCCGGGATCCACCGGGTAATCGGTCCGCGTGAACCCAGCCGGCATCCTTTTGGCAAACGCGAGTGCGTGCCAGTTTCGGGCCTTACGGTGAAGTCGTGCCGGGTAAATATGGGCATTACAAATGTGGATTTATCCCACCTGTGGCCGTTCCGCAACCGCGCCGCCGCTTGACACCCGCTACCCAGGAGGCGATATTGGCTACTGGTCGGACAATGATCGGATGCCGCGCCGCGGACAGCACGCACCGCTCCTGGACAGGAGAGATGGATGCCGCTCTTCTCGCCGGAATTCTCCGGCCGTCGCCGCGATACGTCGGCCGGACATCATCCCGATGTGCGGCTCTCCGCCCCGACGGCTGTTACGCCGATCGCGGTGACGCACCCGGGGCCGGTCTGGAATCGGGCCGGGACAGGCCCCATGAGCAGATCCGCGCCTGTTCTCGTGTGTCCGGACCGCCCCTCCCGCCCTCGGCGTGCACCGGGCGGCGAAGGTCGCGCGGTATTCGGCGAACCTCCCGACGGCCACACCTATCGCGATCCGGACCAGTGGTCCGCCGCGAGGAGCGAACCGGTACCTCATCGGCGGCCCGGAGGCCCGGGTGGACTTCTGGTGCACCCGGCGCGTGCCCGCCGACTGCCCGCGACCGGCAGGTCGGCTCACCCGGGCCGACCTGCCGGTCCACCACCGCCGCCGGAGTCGCCTGTTGTGTCCGCGACCCCGCCGGATGCCTCGGCCCGCCGGGATATCCCGCGGCGCGGTGCGCACCGCGTGTTCCGAACCGAGGGAAGGATGAACCGCGCCGATCCCGGCATCCCGGTGGCCGCCGCATAACGGAGCGGGTGGCCGCCCACCCGTGGAATGCCCGGTTAGCCTGGTCGTGTGCAGGTGAGTTCGTCGGACAGCGCTCCGGGCGGCGAATGGGAGATCGGCCCACCGTCGCGTGTCGTGCCGGGGCGCCGGGCGGCGATCATCGGGTTCCGTGATCGTCGCGAATCCGGTCTGGAACTGCGGGTCGCCGATATCCCGGCGGTCACCGTGGTGATCGAATTCGGGGGCAGCGGGCTGACTGTGGAGGGCGCGGGCGGCCGACGCGAACTCACCGCCTTCGTGGCGGGCTGCGCCAGCGGGGCCATGCGGATCGGCGGCGCCCGCCCCGCGTGGGTCGAGGCGCGGCTGTCGCCGGTGCAGGCTTATTCGCTGTTGGGTGTGGCGCCCGGCGAGCTGAGCGGCGCCGTCGTCGACCTCACCGAACTGTGGGGACCGCGGGCGGAGCTGCTGCGGGAACGGCTGGCCGCCGCCGCGACCTGGGAGCGGCGGTTCGCGCTCACGGAGGACTTCCTGACCGCGCGGGCCGATCCGGCCCGCGCGGTGGACCCCGAGGTGGCTGTGAGCTGGCGGCGCATCGTGACCGGTCGCGGGCAGGTGCGGATCGACGAGCTCGCCGAAGCGTGCGGATGGAGCCGTAAACGGTTGTGGGCGAGATTCCATGCCCAGATCGGGCTGACCCCCAAACGGGCCGCGATGCTGGTCCGGTTCCGGCACGCGGTCGACGGTCTGGTGGCGGGCGGGTCTGCCGCCGATATCGCCGCGTGCTGCGGTTATACCGATCAGTCCCATCTCGGCCGGGATATGTCGAGTTTCATCGGTGTCACCCCCGCCACGCTGACGCGCGAGATGCTGAATCCGTTCTCGAGGCGTCGCCACCAGGCCTGGGGAACATTCTTCCTAGACCGTGCCGAGCCGGCCGTTCGATAGTGGGCCCGCGCCGGCGGGTCTTCCGGTGCGATGCCACGAGTACGCCGGGAGGAAGAGTCGATGGCGGCCGAGATCCTGTTGTGGGCGGCGAATGTCGCGGGCCTGATCGCACTGGTGGTGCGGTGGCGCGGGGGGCTGCGCCGCCTGCGGCATATCGCCGTCCTCGCGCCGCTCGCGGCCTGCGCTCAATTGCTCGCCGACGGTTACCGCTGGCCGATGGTTCCGGCCTACGTCCTGTCGGTGACCCTGGCAGTGGTGTGGACGCTCGGGGCCACCCGTACCGGCAGTGCTCCCAAATGGTTGCATGCTCTCGGAATAGTATCTGGCACAGTGATTGTCGCTGTATCGGTGGCGACCCCGGTCGCGGTTCCGGTGTTCGGGCTGCCGCAGCCCGGCGGTCCGTACGCGATCGGCACCGTGACCTACCACTGGCGCGACGCGGTACGCCGGGAGATCTTCGATCCCGACCCCACCGCCCGCCGCGAACTGATGGCACAGGTCTGGTATCCGGCCGAGGCCGCCACCGATGCCTCCACCGCGCCGTATGTGGCCGACGCGAAAGAACTCTCGGCCGCGGCGGGCCCACTGCTCGGCGCCCCGGGTTTCGTATTCGACTTCTGGGACCGGGTTCCCACGCACGCCACCCGGCGCCCATCGGTGGCGGCGGCCCGTCCTCGTTACCCGGTATTGGTCTTCGCCTCCGGTCTCAACGCTTTCCGGCAGTCCAATATGTTCCAGGTGGAGCGACTGGTCTCGCACGGATTCGTCGTGGTGGGCCTCGATCAGCCGTACACCTCCGCCGCCACCGTGTTCCCCGACGGCCGCACGATCGCCGGATGGACGAAGGACCGGGTGTATCCGGCGATCCAGCAGAGCCTGACCCCGGTCACGCCCGCTCCCGCGCTCGGCTATGCCGAACTACCCGGCGGCCTCCTTCCCTACCTGGCAGGGGATATCGGGTTCGCGCTCGATCAGCTGGCCCGGTTGAACGCCGAGGATCCGGAGGGTCTGCTGACCGGCCGTCTCGACCTGGAACGGGCCGGCGCCTTCGGGGTCTCGCTCGGCGCGATGACGGTCGGCCAGGCCTGCCACGCCGACCGGCGGTTGCGCGCCTGCTCGATGATGGACGCCGCGATGCCGGCCGACGTAGTGCGTGACGGTCCGCGGCAACCGAGTATGTGGCTGACCCGTGACGCCGGATCCATTCTGCTCGAACGTGACCGCAGCGGTGGCTGGCCCGATCGGGAGATCACCGAAACGATCACCACCCAGCGCGACGTGTTCGCCGCGAGTCGGCCGGGACAGGGATACCACGTGGAGATCCCGGGAATGTTCCATCTGAATTTCACCGATGCCCCCGCCTGGACGCCCTTGGCGCAGAAAATCGGCCTCTCGGGGCCGATCGGGGGCGCGCGTGGACACGAAATCGTCGCCGCGTACACGCTGGCCTTCTTCGAGCGGTTTCTATCCGGAGGCCACTCGGCGTTGCTGGACGGGCCGGCCCCGTGGAGTGAGATCCGCATCGAGCGCCGATGATCCACCGGCCTGATCACCGCCGGACGGTCCGGCCGGGGGCGATGCCCGTGCCCGGCTCCGCACCGCGCCGGACGAAAGTTCGTGCCGGGCCGGGCCGGACACCACAGCGCGGCGGGCCCTCCCCGGGAAGGCCCGCCGCGCCGCGCTCGTACCGGGCGTTCAGACGACGCTCGCGTGCCGGACGATGATGTCGCCGTAGGAATTGTGTGCGTACACCCGCACGAGTTCCCCGTTGCTCGCCGCCGGGTCGGCCGGTTGCATCCGGTTCAGCACCGTGCCGTGCCGGGCACCGGCCTCCAGCCGTACCGCGCTGCCCGGGCCGATACCCACTTCGAGTTCGCCCATGGACGTCTCCAACCGCAGTTCCCCGCGTACCGCCTCGCCGATGCGGATATCGCCCTTGGCGGTTTTCGCGGTCACCGAATCGGCCGGACGCTCGACGACGATATCGCCGGCGGCCACTTACAGATCGCACCGGCCGAGTTCGCCGGTACCCATCATGCGGCCCACCGCGGTGGTGCCCTTCAGCCGGGAGCCGGTAGGCACCTCGATGGTCACCACGATCGACGGATTGCCGCCGAACGGGGTGTAGGTTCGCCAATCCCGCGGGGTGATCACGCGCAGGGTGCCGGCCGTGAAATCGATCCGGGTCTGTTCGGCGGCGCGACTATCGCCTTTCGCGGACTCGTTCGCCGGCCGGACCGTGACCACGGTGTCGGTGCGGTCGGTGGCCGCGACGGTGACTTCGCCGGACAGTATTTCGACGATGACGGCGACCGGTTCCGGCGTCTCGAAGGTGGGCATGGCTGTGCTCCTCGGGGTGTGAAAGCAATGGGGGTCTGCCGGCCGGGCGATCGGCGGGTGGTCCACCGGGCCGTCAGGACCAGGTGACCGGCAGTTCGTGGACGCCGTAGATGTTCATATCGGTCCGCAGCGGTACGTCTCCGGCCGGCAGGGCGAGCCGCAGAGTCGGGAAGCGGCGCAGCAGTCCGGCGAAGCCGGCGCGCATCTCCACTCGGGCCAGCTGCTGGCCCAGGCACTGGTGCACGCCGTGCCCGAAGGACACGTGTCCGCGCGCCCTGCGGTGGATGTCCAGGGTGTCCGGGTCGTCGAACCGCCGGGGATCGTGGTTGGCGGCCAGTAGCGAGACCACGACGGTGGATCCCGCGGGGATGGTCTCCCCGCCGAGTTCGAGATCCTCGGTGGCGTAGCGGTAGAAGATATCGGCGACCGACAGGTAGCGCATGAGTTCCTCGACCGCGTCCGGCATCAGGTCCGGGTCCGCGCGCAGTTCGGCCAGCTGTTCCGGATTCTCCAGCAGCGCGAAGGTGCCCAGTCCCAGCATGTTCGCGGTGGTCTCGTGGCCGGCGAGCAGCAGCAGGAAGGAGATGCCGGTCAGTTCCTCGATGGAGAGGTCGTCGTCACGGGCGAGGTCGGACAGGATGTCCTCGCCGGGCTCGGCACGTTTGGCCGTGACCAGTTCGGCCAGGTAGCCCATCATCGCGCCGTAGGCCCCCATCTTCTCCTCCAGCGGCTGGTCCCGGAGCAAGAACTTGGCGGAGTTGGTCTGGAACGTTTCCCGGTCGGCGTAGGGGACGCCGAGCAGTTCGCAGATCACCAGCGAGGGCACCGGCAATGCGAAGGCACGCACCAGATCGACCGGCGGGGTCGACTTCGCCATCTCGTCGAGTTGCCGTTCGACGACCCCGGCGATGTGCTCCTCGAGCTGTTTCATGCGCCGGACGGTGAACGCGCCGATGAGCTTGCGCCGCAGCCGGGTGTGGTCCGGCGGGTCCATGGCGATGAACAGACCCGGGATCTGCGGGGACGGTTCGGTCTGGGCGGGCATATCCGGAGTCGCGTCCAGTGCGTGCAGGATGCCGATGTCCTGGCGGGAACTGAAGCGGGTATCGGCCAGCAGCGTGCGGACCTCGTCGTATCCGGTGACGAGCCAGCCGGGGTGTCCGTCGGGGAAGCACAGGGGGCTCACCGGGCGCGTCTCGCGCAGCCGGGTGATCGCGCGGGGCGGGTCGAAGGGGCCGGCATCGCGTTCGGTGGGGAGGCCGTGCGGGACGGAAGCGGTGTCGCTCATCGTATTTCCTGTCGTTTCGAGGTCCCGGGCTGCGCGGGACAGGGGGTTGTCTGTGGTTTCGTGGCGGGCTGCGGTGAGCCGGATGTCCTGTCGCCGGTCAGTCGCCGCTGCGCCGTTCCGGCCCCGGCGCGGGCGCCGGGTCGAGAAGGGCGATGGCCGCGGCCGGGCAGTTGTGGGCGGCCTCGCGGGCGGCCGGATGGTGTGCGGCCGGCGGCGCGGGGGCGAGCAGCAGCACCCGGCCGTCCGCATCGTCCTGGTCGAACACTTCTGGAGCGAGCAGTGCGCACATACCGGCGCCGATGCAGCGTTCCCGGTCGACCACGAGTTCCACGGGTGCTCCCTCCCGCCGGGCCACCGGGCTGTCCGGGCCCGTGGTCGCTGTTGCCGATCTGGTCATGGGAGAACTGTCGCCGGGCCCGCTGATACCGGCCTGATACCGCACTGACACGTCCACTGGCGCAGTGTTATTGCTGGTAGCGAGGGTGATATCCATTCGCGAAAAGGCCGCGCGGTTCGCTGCGGCAGAATGGGCCGGTGCAGATCGCGTTGCTTGGACCCCTCGACATCCGAGCAGACGACGGGGGAGCCATCGAGGTACCGGGCGTCCGGCTACGGGCGCTGTTGATCGCCCTCGCGCTGGAACCCGGTCGCGCGGTCCCACGGGCCACGCTGGTCGACTGGATCTGGGGTGAGCAGCCACCCGCCGACGCCGCGAACGCCCTGCAGGCGCTGGTCTCCCGGCTGCGCCGGCTGCTGCCGGACGGATCGCTCGAGGGGCAGGCGGGCGGGGGATACCGGCTCACCGTGCGGCCCGGCGCGGTCGACGCGGTGCGGTTCGAACAGTACCTCGAAGAGGCTCGCGGCGGTGACGACGCGCAACGGACCCGGCTGCTGCGCGAGGCCCTCGACCTGTGGCGCGGTGCGCCGCTGCGCGATATCGAAGCAAGCGACAGCGCGGCCGTGGATGCCGTGATCACGCGGTTCGAGGGGCTGCGCCTGGCCGCTACCGAAGACCTCTACGAATCGGAGATCCGCCGCGGCCGGGCCGCGGAGCAGGTGGCCGAGCTGACCGAGCTGGTGGCCCGGTATCCGGTGCGGGAACGGCTGGTCGCCGCGTTGATGCGGGCACTCGGCGCCGCGGGCCGTGCTGCCGAGGCGCTGGTGGTGTACCAGGACGCGCGGGAGGCGCTCGCCGACACACTGGGCGTGGACCCCTCCCCGGAACTGTCCGCCCTGCATATCGCGCTGTTGCGCGGTGAAGTGGGCGGCGCGGAGAATGCCGAGCGCCGGACCAACCTGCGCGCCGAACTCACCGGGTACATCGGCAAATACGCCGATATCGCCGCCGTCCGCGATCTCATCGCCCGCCATCGACTCACCACCCTGACCGGGCCCGGGGGTTCGGGAAAGACCCGGTTGGCCCGGGAAACCGCGCAAACCCTGCTCGACGATCTACCCGACGGTGCCTGGCTGGTCGAACTGGCATCCCTCGACGCGAACGGTGACGTGGCGCAATCGGCCATCGCCGCGCTCGGCTTACGCGACGCGCTGCTCGGCGGGGCACCGGACGCCGAACCGATCGAGCGGTTCGTTGCGGCGGTCCGCGAGCGCGAAACACTGGTGATCCTGGACAACTGCGAGCACGTGATCGAGGCGGTGGCGGTGTTCGCCCACCGGGTCCTCGGGGAGTGCCGGCGGCTCCGGATCCTGGCCACCAGCCGGGAACCGCTCGGTATCACCGGCGAGGCGCTGTGGCAGGTCGAGCCGCTGGCACTACCCGCCGAGCACGCGGACCCCGGCGAGATCGAAGCGTCCCCGGCCGTGCAACTGCTGCGGGACCGAGCCGGCGCGGTGCGTAAGGACCTCGCCTCCGACTCCCGGGCGCCGGCGACCATGGGTCGCGTCTGCCGCGCGCTCGACGGGATACCGCTGGCGATCGAACTGGCCGCGGCCAGGCTGCGCACCATGACCCTCGAACAGCTCGCCGACCGTCTCGACGACCGGTTCCGCCTGCTCACCGGCGGCAGCCGCACCGCGATCCCGCAGCACCGGACCTTGCGCGCGGTGGTCGACTGGAGCTGGGAACTGCTCACCGACGCGGAACGGACGGTGCTGCGCAGGCTCGCGGTATTCGCCGGTGGCGCCGGTCTGGCGGCGGCGGAACAGGTGTGCGCCGATACCGGGGACGGCCTGGACGCGGGGGTCGAGCAGTGGGAGGTGCTCGAACTACTGACCGCGCTGACCGAGAAATCGCTGCTGCTCACCACGGCGGAGACCGAACCGCGCTATCGGATGCTCGATACGATCCGGCAGTACGCGCGCGACCGGCTGGAGGAGTCGGGGGAGGCCGACGCGGCGCGCCGCGCGCATCTCGGGTACTTCACCGGCCTGGCCGCGACGGCGGAACCGCACCTGCGCCGCGCCGAACAGCTGGAGTGGCTGGCCGTGCTCGGGGCCGAGCACGACAACATCGCGGTCGCGATGCGCGGCGCGCTCGCGGCCGGTGACACCGCGGGAGCGCTGCGGCTCGCCGCGGCCGCCGGGTGGTACTGGTGGCTCGGCGGGTACAAGGCCGAGGGCCTGGAATTCGTCACCGCGGTGGCGGACGCGCCCGCCGAGGTGGACGACGGGACCCGGGCCCAGGTGTACGCGCTGGTCGTGCATTTCTTGAGTACCGGGCGCAATGACGCGAACCAGGTGGGGGAATGGATCGGTAAGGCCTACCGCGTCGGCCGTGACGTGCGGGCCGGGCATCCGGCGGTGTCGTTCATCGCCGCGCTGGAACGTATGCTGCACGGCCCGGAAGCGTTGCCGACCGCGTTCGAACCGCTGCTCACCGACGACGACCCCTGGGTGCGTGCGCTGGCCCGGTTGCAGATGGGCAAGATGCGGATCGTGCTGGGCCGGGACGGACCGGAAGTGGACTGCTATCTCGAGGGCGCGCTGGCCGAGTTCCGCGCCCTCGGCGAGCGGTGGGGGATGTCGTTCGCGCTGACCGAGGCGGCGAACCGATACGCCACCCGCGGCGAATTCGCGGTGGCCTGCGAACTCTTCGAACAGGCGAACGCCGTGGTCACCGAGATCGGCTCGACCGAGGACATTGTCGGGCTGCTGTCGCGACAGGCCCAGTTGTACTGGCTCGCGGGTGACACCGAGGCGAGCGCGGCCGCCCTCGCCGAGGCGCAGCGGTGCGCGGACCGGGTCGCCTGGCCGGTGGCGCTGGCCGAACTGGCGCTGGCGAAAGCGGAGCTGGCCCGATGGCGCGGTGCGGCCGAGGAAGCGCACGAGCAGATCCGAGTCGCGACAACCATATTGGGCAGCGAATCCGAGATGCCCCAGCTCGCCGCCATGATCCACACCATGCTGGGTTACCTCGCCACCGATCTGGAACAGGCCCGGTCCCACCATGGCACCGCTTTCCGGGCGGCGGCCGAGGCGGGACATTCGATCCTGGTCGCTCAGGTGATCGTCGGGATCGCGGATCTGGCGCTGCGCGCGGACCGCGCTCCCGAGGCCGCGCGGCTGCTCGCGGCGAGTACCGCCGTGCACGGTGTGCCCGATCGTTCCCAGCCGGACGCGGCCCGGGTCGAGCGGGCCCTACGAGAACGTCTCGGCGAAGCGGACTTCACCGAGGCGATGCGCGCGGGTGCGGAAGCGGACTGGCAGGAACTGGCCGCCGGCACGCTCGCTTGGTGAACGTGGCCCGGGACCACACGTATTCCAGACGGCGAACCCGGCGCAGCAGGCGAGCGCCGCGGCCGTGTAGCCACCGGATGGAGTACCGGCCAGGAACCCCGCGCGGGGGATTCGATGATCGGCGTGAAGGGCCGGCTCCGTGTTCACTCCGGTAGCCCCGGGGATCCGGTGCGCGGACTGCCGGACGATCGCGGTGACCCGATGCCCACGGGCCGGCGCTCGATCGACCACCAACCTGCCGGTGCGACCGGTGGCGCCGAGAACAGTCAGTGCGGCCCATACCGATCGCGGCGGCGGCCACCGGCAACGCCATGAAAGGAGCGAGTACGACGAGAAGGTGGCGGTTCGATCCCTGGTTCTGCGGTGGCGGCCACCTGCCGGGGTAGGTGCTCAATTCGTGCGCTCCCGATCGCCGGACATTGCCCCGTCAGTCTGGTCGGCGCTGCCGGGGACAGGTGAGATGCTTCGGTGGAGCGGATCGGTTCCGAGTAGTGCTGGGCGAATCCGGGGGTCACCGAGGACGGAGAGATGGATGGCGAAACGGATACTGGTCACCGGTGGTACCGGCCGGCTCGGGCGCGTGTTCGTGCCCCAGCTGCTCGCCGCGGGTCATGACGTGCGGGTGCTGACCCGTTCCGAACGCGCACCGGAGGCCCATCGGTGGACGGTCGGGGACCTGAGTACCGGAGCCGGGCTGGACGAGGCGCTCGCCGGTACCGATGTGATCGTCCACCTGGCCACGACCAACGGCCGCGGCGATATCACCGCGACCCGTGCGCTGGTCGAAGCCGCGCAGGCATCCGGCCGCCCGCATCTGCTGTATCTGTCGATCGTCGGTATCGACAACCACGCACTCGGCTATTACCGCGCGAAAGTGGAGTGCGAAACCCTGATCCAGCGGTCCGACCTGCCGTGGACCATTCTGCGCGCCACCCAATTCCACGATCTGATCGCCGAGATATGTGACGCCCAGCGCCTGCTGCCGTTTCTCGCGATGCCGTCGAAGGTGAGCTTTCAGCCGGTCGACGTCACCGAGGTGGCCGGCCGCCTGGTGGCGCTCGCGGCGGGCCCCGCGAGCCGGCGGACGCCGGACCTGGGCGGTCCGCAGATACGCGCCGCCACCGATCTGGCCCGGGCCTACCTGCGAGCGGTCGGGCGCGGCAGACCGGTGTTGGCGGTTCCGTTGCCGGGCAGGGCGATGCGCGACTTCCGCGCCGGGCTCCAGCTCGCTCCGGACCACAAGGACGGCCGGATCACCTTCGAAGAGTTCCTCGTCGCGCGTAGCGAAAGGGATCGGGGCCGCTGATGTCCGATGGCTTCGCTCCGGCCGGTGGCCATGGCCGACCACCCGGCGCCTTGGACTGCCGCATCTATGCTCGGGCTCGCGGTTGTCCGGCCGGCCGGGAATGCCGTGCTCGCCCCGCGGCGACGTCGAGGTCGCGAGCCCCGATCCGGCAGTGCGTCATGTTCGGCAACGGTCGTGTCGGTTTCGTCCAAGACATCGGTGGCGGCTGTTCCTAGGCTGATCCCAGGCCGAATCCGAGGCCCGTAATCAGGAGGAACTGATGACACGCGAACTCGTCTACACGGGCTTCATGTCGCTGGACGGCGTCGTGGACTCACCGGGCGGGAAGGTCGAGGGGCACCGCGGCGGCGGCTGGGTGATGGATACCGAGTTCGTGCCCGAGGCGTTCGCGCTCAAAGGCGAGGAACTCGCCGATACGACCGCGCTCATGTTCGGCCGCCGCAGCTACGAGGCCTTTGCTCCGACCTGGCGCGATTCCGACGATCACGCCGCGTACAAGGAGCTGCCCAAATACGTCGTCTCGTCCGGCTTGGGCGAGGACGCGCTGATCGACGGGTGGGGACCGATTACGATCCTGCGCACGGCGGACGCCGTCGCGAAACTGAAGCGGACCGACGGCGGCCCGATCTACATCCACGGCAGCGCCGAACTCGCCCGCAGTCTCTCGGACGCCGACCTCATCGATCGGTACAACCTGCTTGTGTTCCCGGTGCTGCTGGGCGCCGGCAAGAGCCTGTTCAGCCGAGCCGACCGCGACAGGCAGACCCTGCGGGTGCGGGATTCGGCCACGTATTCCAACGGCGTGACCAAGCTCGTCTACGACGTCGTGCGCTGACCGGGATCGAGCGCGATCGCGCCGCCGTCCCCCGTGCGTAACTGCTGCGCCGTCCGCCCGACGTACCGGCGCAGTGCCCGGGCGAGATGGGGCTCGTCGTAGTACCCGAGCTTGTCGACGACATCGCCGGGCGCCTCGCCCGAGGCCAGCAGCAGAGCGGCGGTCCGGGCGCGCCCGATCTGCCGGACGGCGCCCCGGGTGAGGCCGGTCGCCGCCCGGAAACGACGCTCGAGCGTCCGCTCGGTCACCTCGGGCGGCGACCCGCGCAGCGTCGTCGAGACCAGCGGATCGCGCACCACGACTTCTTCGCGGACGAGTCGGCCGACCAGTGCCTCGGCATCGTCGGAGCGCGGTGTCTCCCGCTGGGCACCGTCGAGCCAGAACGTCCGGCCGGTCACATCGGGCAGGAAGACACCACCGTCTACCAGGGTCGGTGTCGCCGTCGAGCGCAGCGACGTCCCGACCGCGAACTGGATACCGACGAACCCCGCTCCTTCGGGCACCGGCGCGGTCCCGGTGCGGCTCTCCGGACCGGTGATCGCCGCGTACGGCCGCCCCGCCTGCTCCCAGAACACCAGCCCCCAGGTCTCGGACGCGACCGAGGTCATCTCCGAGACGTCCTCGCTGCGGCAGGTCCACACCGACTCGACCCACGCCGAATCAGACGCCCGCGTCGTGAACAGCAGTCCCACGGTCGGATACTAGGCCGAACCAGGCGTCTGGAGAACAGTGACCGCGACCGCGGGCATTGCCACCCGCGTCGCTGCAGGAGGACACTGGTGAAATGGTTGACAGGGAGCAACGCACGCCTTTCTACGGGATAGTGCTGATACTCGCTGCGCTCGGTGCATCATTGGCGGTCAGTTACTACGGACCGATGTGGTTGCGCGTCACCGTTTATATCCTCACGGCGCTGATCGTCCTGGTCGGCGGTGTCATGACATTTCGGGACTACCCGTACTGACGTAGCGAATGCGCGAGTACGTCTCCCCGATTCGTCAGGGGCGACGAGCGAATACTTGTCGATGCGCCAGGCCGGAGCCTGGCAGGCCGAGTGAGGTCCGCGGCCGGACTGTCCCGAGCCGACGGCACAGCTCCCGCGGGCCGCGCTCTGGATGGTTCCCATCCGCGTTTCGGTGGGCGGCACGAACCGTCCTGACCCCGCCTTGATGCATGCTAACCTATGCATGAAGCAGTGCATGTAATCGTGGTGGAGGTGGGCAGTGGCGACGATTCAAGTGCGTGAAGTGCCGGACGAAGTGGCTGCGGTGATCGCGGAGAAAGCCAGTGCGGAGCACAAGTCGGTGTCCGCGTATCTGCGGGACCTGATGGCAGCCGACGTACGGCGGGAATTGCAACGGCGGGCGATCGTCGAGTGGGACGAGGAGCTGGCACAAACGCAGCAGCTGCTGGGTGTAACCGGTAGGTCGATGGTCCCCGGAGCCGAAGTGGTCCGTGAGATCCGGGATGGCTACGACCGGGGCGACGAGTGATCGTCGTCGATGCCTCGGTCTGGGTCGATTTGCTTCGGGGGGTTTTGCCGCCCGGCTATGCGGATCGAATCCGCATAGCCGGGTGTGTTTCACCGCCGCACGTAGACTTCGAAGTAGGGTCGGCGCTGATCCGGCTGGCACGCCGCGGTGAACTGGAATTCGAGCAGGCGAATGCCTTGATCGGCGCGTTCAGCAGACATCCCGTGGAGCGGATCCGGGAGCCGATCGATTCGGTTGCCGCCGTGGAATTGATAGATGACTCCACCTGTGCGGATGCCTGGTATATCGCGCTGGCACGGCGCCTCGCCTATCCACTGATGACCCTGGACGAAGGCATGCAGGAAGCCGCTCGGATCCACGGAGTCGAGGTCGTGGGCGCGTCCGGCTGACAGTACGTCGCATCGGCGAGAGGAGTTCGGCGGCGCTCGTCCGCGCGTACGGGCTGTTCACCTCCGCATACGGTTCGGGTTACCGCCCGGGAGCGGCGAGATGGAGCCCGGCCCGCGCCGCCGGCCACCGCCAGGCGGCCGGCGGGCGTGAAGGCGGCGTCGGTCAGCGGCGCTCGCCCCGAGAACAGCGCATTCAGGGTGCGCTCGGAACAGCGTGGTGAACGCCGAGCGACACGACATGAACGTCCCCCGTCGCTCTCCCGTATCCACGGCATTTCCGACCGCTCGCACGGGCCGTAATTCGACATGATGAGACGGCGCGTCGGCTTCGGGCTCCTCGCCGTAAACGGAGCCGAACTGCCCGCGGGCCCGGCGAGATCGAAGAACGGTGCAGCAGCGTGACGGCAGCCGGGGTAGCAACAGTAGATGCCTGGTCGACCCCAATCGCTGAGCCGCATATGCGGTGAATGCTTGGATATCGACGAGCAGCATCCGGTCGGTAATCCGGGGTGAATTCCCGAACCTGCGCTACGAAGACTGAACTCGTGGCCGCGGTTGACAAATGGATGTGTTGGTACCCCCGCCAAGGGCATTTCGACCGTGGATGCATCGGTAATCGCCGTCGGCGGGGGTGATCGTAGTCGGTTCGGACGCTCGGTGACCGAACTGCGACGTCAGAAGCGATCGTCTCCGGAGCGGCGTTCCTGGTCGATCTCGTCGTCGCGTTCGCGGTCGCGCTCATGGTCGGTTTTGGCATTCGCGTTCCACGAGACCGGGTGTGCGCCGGGGCCGCAGTCCTGGCTCAACTGGATTGTCGATTCGGGGCGCATCCGTACCTCCTGGACCAGCGGGCGGAGGTCGCTGCACATTACGAATGCTCCGACGGTTGCCGGGCCCACATCGGTATTCGTGCATTCGATATCGACACGGCTGTCGACCGGAACCGCTGAGCAGAACGCTTCACGGGGCCGCGCTTCAGCAGACCCCGCACCGACGGTCGTCGATACCGTCACAGCCGCGAGACCGGACATCACCGCGCCCACGATCGATAGTCGCCAGGCACTTCTCTTGGGTACGGACACCGAGATTCTCTCTTTCACTGCACTACAGAACAATTCCCGAAATCATATGCATTCCGGAGCCGGATTCCCAAAGGAAGGAGTTCCCCACGGTAGCCAATTTCTGCTGTCGGCACGCGGACGAGCGTTGTGGCCGGCCGTGCTACGCAGACTCGAACAGAGATACAGTGATGCGCCCCTGCGGAGCTGCTTCTGTCCGCTTTGCCTCCGTTCGCCGCCGGTAAGACGGCTCCATCGCACGATCGACGCGCTACCACCGGCGACATCGGAATCGACCAACTCCCCAGGACATCGCCCGCGATGTTGACCAAGCCCTACATTCGCTACAACAAGACCGCCAACCGTGTGCGGTGCCGCAACACGCTGACCGGTGCGCCGCCGCCCACGCACACCGAACCACCGGCGCCGCGACCGTATCCACCTGGTCGACCTCGAAGGCCACGGTTTGTCCCGCGCCCATCGTGCCGCTGCCTCCGGGCACTTTCCAGATGACGATCGTACGGTCCAGTACCGAGAAATTGATCGGCCGGATCACCGGCACTCCATGCCCGAGATAGCCGATCCGGCCGGACATCAGGGCAGGCTGTCGCGCATCTTAGGCGAACTTTCAAGGCTTTGGGCATGCTGTGGTCGGCCGACGGCGAACCCCTACCGATCCCAGTGTCGGCCTCGATGATCCATGGCCAGACCAGGGGATGTGGCGGTACCGGGTGGTCGGAATCACCTCCGTCTGGGGGAGGCGCCCATGCACCGAGTCATGATTGCGGCCGGTCTGTGGTGGCGCTGACGGCGTTGCGCATCTGTGCCTGGGCTAGGTCTACGTTCGTGGCGGGGGCGATAACTAGCAAGCGGAGGCGCTGTTCGTGAGGGCCGAAGGCATACATCACGTGGAGTGGCTGGTCTGGGAGCGGCCCGGTGACCTGGATTCCGTCGGGGGCGTCGATGCGGCGTTGGGACAGACTCAGCGAATTCCAGTCGAAGCTGATGCGGGAGGTCGCGCCCAGTCGTGGGGTGAGAGCGGTGACCAGGTCGTGCAGTTCGGTGGTGAGATTGTCTGTCCTGGGCCACCAGGCGCCGTCGACGCTGCCGGATTCCTCGTCCCGGGCGCGCAGCAGCAGCCGCGGTGTGCGGGTCGGTGTGTCGAACGGTTGCCCTCCGCCGGCAGTGGCCTGAAATCGGCCTAGGCCGCGGTCCGCGGCAGCATCGCTGCTGTTCGGGTGCGGGTTCTGTGTCATATCCGGCCTCCAGTAAGGGGCGGGGATCACGGGATGGAACTGCGCCGGTCTGCCGGGTCGACCTGCGCGAGGTGTCCGCCGTCGTCGTCCCAGCGGTGTAACGCGGCGTTCTGGTTGCGTTCGAGACAGTGCCGGGTGTCAGCGGCTACGAGTTCGCCGGCGGTGAGTTCGTTGTAGGACCGGGATGACTCTGCCGGCTCGGCTGCCGAGTAGCGACTGCAGATCGGCCATTTCGGCGACCGAGTCGTTCGAGCGGGGCCACCAGGCCCCGCCGACCGTCCCGGGAGGGGAGCGGCGCGGTGTCGGTAACCGGCGTGATAGAGATAATCGGTCACGGAGGGAAAAGCGTGTAGAGCGGTCCAGCAGGATCGGATCGTGTTGTGGCGTCATCACGACGCTCCTGACCGGGCCCGCGCGGCGGGCCCTGTGCATTGGCCGGGCGACAACGAGGCCACGGGGCGTCTCGTACGAAAAATCCCCGGCATATCCTATATTCTACCTGCGTCTCCTACCTGCGTCCGCGCGGCGGACACCGGGCCGATAGCGGGCCTACGTCCGCGCCGACGTTCGAAGCGTCGCAGGAAAAACTCTCCATGGGGTGTCGGTCCGTCGACCCTGGACACCGTGCATGAACCCGGCGTTGACTCGGGGAGGTACGCACTACTCCATGGTGTGCAGCCTACGAGCCACGCCCTGGCCGACCGGTTCGCCGCCGGTATCGCCGCGCATTCGGCCGACTGGCACAATGCCGCAGCCGGTGTGGACCACCGACCAGCGCACTCGTGAGCAGGCGCGTAACAACCCACACTACTGATGTGCGCACTCGAACCGGACCGGTTCCGGGTAGCTTCCGCCGGGCGGGCCGCCTATGGGCGTAGGCTCGACGGTATCCGGCGGTATCGCGTGCGCTGACCAGCCGAGGTTGCGTCGTCACCGGATCCAACAATCCGGCCCCCACCAGGCCATGACGGGAGCGTCTCATGACGCCCTCACCGATATCCACACCTTCCTCACCACTGCGGGCCCCTGCCCCGCCCTCCCGATTGCATCTCCATTCGAACCTGGGCGACTACATCGACGCCACCTGGTGGCCACGAACGAGCAACCTCGCCACCGAGCTCCCCGACCTGATCACCGCACTCCAGCTACGGACAGGGCCGATATCGCACGTGGTCTACGACCCGACCGCCTGGGACCCCAGCGGCCGGCACCTACTCATGGGCGACCGCGCCATACGACTCGACCCGTACCCGTTCGAGCTGTTCGACACCATGTACGCATACGGAACCAGCAGCGTGATCGTGCTGCAGGTCGTCCACCCGAGCACCGAAACCGACCCGGCGCCCACAGCGACCGGTGCGCCCCGCCTGCTTCCAGCACCGAGGGCGGCGCCCCAGAACCACCAACCCCGACCCATCACCAATCACGCCGCGATGGGCGCCTCCGCCGATCGGTGACCCCCCGCCGACACGTACCCGAAACGGCCTTGGACCGAGGGTTTCACGGACGCTATGAATCCGGGCCCGATGACGCCCAGGGCAGCGCACCCGCGGGATCGGGCCCGCCGACGAAGCTTGCGCTCAACACCGCCCGCGATGGCGCCGCGCCCAACAGCTGTCCCAGCGACACCCGGAACTCGCCACCGCGAGCCCCGGCACCTCGACCCCGCCGAACGGCCCTGCAGCGCCGACGACCTCGGTGGTCTATATCGGACTACGAAGAAAGGCAAAGAATGTGCAGGTTCGAATTCACAGCCGGCCGATTACCGCGTCGAAGCCCCGTGGCGGCAGGTCACCGTCAGCGAAAAGCGAGGTGAGCACATGCCCATGAGTACGCAAACCATCTCCTACGCACATCTGTTCCGACTCAGTGACGACCGGGGGATATTCGAACACGCACGGCTCACCGAGCCTCGTATCGAAGGCGGGTACTGCGTCGACGACGTCGCACGCGGCCTCGTCGTCGCCGTCCGCGAACCCGAGCCCTCCCAGCGATTGCTCGACCTCACCACGGTGTATTTCGACTTCCTGATCGACGCGCTCACCCCGGACGGACGGTGCCACAATCGGCGTGGGTCGGACCGGCATTGGCAGGACGAACCGAGCCTCGACGATCATTGGGGCCGCGCGCTGTGGGCACTCGGCGCCGTGTGCGCGCACCGGCCCGATCTGGCGGAGACCGCGCTGGCGTGCTTCATGGTCGCTGCCCGGCAGCGGGCCCGGTCGCCCCGCGCGATGGCATTTGGTGCCTTGGGTGCGGTCGAGGTCTTACGGGCGCATCCCGGGAATCGTTGTGCTCGCGAATTCTTGAGCGATACTGCGACAGTGATCGGTCCCCCGACGCGCCGGTCCGATTGGCGGTGGCCCGAGCCGCGACTACAGTACGCCAATGCCGTGCTGGCCGAGGCGTTGCTCGCTGTTGGCTCGATCCCCGGCAAGGAACGCATCCTGGCCGATGGATTGGCGATGCTGCGCTGGCTGCTCGCAACTGAGACAGCCGGCGATCACCTCTCCGTGACCCCGGTAGACGGCTGGGCGATCGGGGAACCCAGGCCGGGCTTCGATCAGCAGCCCGTCGAGGTCGCGTGCCTGGCCGACGCCTGCGCTCGCGCCTACGACGCGACCGGCGACCGGCATTGGAGAGATGCGGTCATGCTGTGCGAGGCCTGGTTCCGCGGCAGCAACGATATCGGCGTCCCCCTGCTCGACCCGGACAGCTTCGGCTGTTCCGACGGGCTCGAGGCCACCGGCCGCAATGAAAACCAGGGCGCGGAGTCGACGCTGGCACTGATTTCCACTCAGCAGCAGGCCCGGCGCCTGGCGCGGGAACCGTTGTAGGAAAGGGCGATTCGGCACGCTCTTCAGTCGGTCGATTCGACGCTCGGACAACCATCGGTTCCCGAACCGAATCGTCGAAGCCGGCCTGACCGTGGGCAGGACAGGAGTACAGAATATGACGTCACGATCGAACGAGATCAAGGCTTGCCGGCAGGACTGGTCCGCCCGGCAGGTCCGGCTCGAAGTGGATCCCGCCGGCATCGGAGATGCCGATGGATTCTGGTGGCCGCACAGTCGTGACCTCGTCGCGGAGCTCGCGGGCCTGTTGCCGGTTCTGCGGCCCGGGTTCGGCCCGGTCCGTCGCGTGGCCTTCCGCCGCGACGAGTGGACCACCACACCGCAGGGCATGGTCAGCGGCGGGCTGCCGACTCGGCTCGACGGATACCGGCATATGCCCGCGCGTACTGTCGATATCATCGGTGTCGGCGCCACCCTGACCCTTCAGCTCATCACCCCGGTGGCCGGCGCTGCAACGAATACGGCACAGCACCGCTCGATCCGAGATGACAGGGCGGGACCCGAAATCGGCGCGTGGCTCCGAGATCGGCACCGGCGAAGCCGCTGATGAGGCCGTAAATGCGGAAGCCGGGGCGCTCCGCACCAGCTTGTGGTCCCGTCGCACCCCGCCGAGGTCCTACAGTCAACGGCGGTGACCAGGGTGCGTAGATAGCATGCCGCGGGCTTCGGTCGCGACGATTGGTCGGTTGGTGGCTGGATCTGGGCTATGTGTGGGTGGTGCCGCCGTCTCGGTAGGCCGCCTGCCATCGGGCGATTTCGCAGAACGCTGCCCGGAGTTACTGACACCGCGCGGACTGCTCGGACGGCTGTGCGCGCGCGGGATCGTGATTCTTGAAGACCGGCTGGTCGAATCGCGATGTCGCCCGATTTCTCGGAGAGGCGAATGTGGCAATGACCGCAGGCGAAACCAATGGCCGAGACTCCACTGCCACCTCGGCAGAACAAGATGACGTTGCGGAATACGTCTGGGATGAGGACGAGTCTCCGGCGCTGCGTCGGGCGCGCAAGGAGGCCGAGTTCACCGTCAGTGGGGACTCGACACGGGTGTATCTGAAGCAGATCGGGCGAGTTCCGCTACTTTCCGCGGCCGAGGAGGTCGATCTCGCGGTCCGGATCGAAGTCGGTCTGTATGCGGTGCAGAAATTGCAGGCCGAATGCGATGGACCCGCGGGTCTCACGATCGCAGGTCGCCGGGATCTGACCTGGATCGCGCAGGACGGCGTCGCGGCGAGAGATCATCTGCTGGAGGCGAACCTGCGGCTTGTGGTGTCGATCGCGAAACGGTACACGGGGCGGGGTATGGACTTCCTCGACCTGATCCAGGAGGGCAACCTGGGTCTGGTGCGGGCGGTCGAGAAGTTCGATTACAGCAGAGGATTCAAGTTCTCGACCTATGCCACATGGTGGATTCGCCAGGCGATTTCCCGCGCCACGGCCGACCAGTCCCGCACCATACGAATCCCTGTGCACATGGTGGAGATCATCAACAAGCTCGGGCGGGTGGAGCGCGAACTGCTGCAGCAGCTGGGCCGCGAGGCGACCGCTCAGGAGCTTGCCGCGGAATTGGGTATCACACCCGAGAAGGTTGTCGAGCTTCGGCAAATCTCACGGGAACCGATCTCGTTGGACCAGACGCTCGGTGACGAGGGCACAACCCAGTTCGGTGAATTCATCGAAGACTCCGAGGCCGTCGTAGCCGTCGAGAAGGTAGCGTTCACCCTGCTGCAAGAGCAGTTGCGGTCGGTACTCGATACACTCAGCGAGCGCGAAGCCGGCGTCATGCGCATGCGTTACGGCCTGGTTGACGGGCAGCCGCGAACGCTCGACGACATCGGGAAGGTCTACGGCGTCACCCGCGAGCGGATTCGGCAGATCGAGTCGAAGACGATGTCGAAGCTACGTCACCCATCGCGCTCACGTTTGCTTCGGGACTACCTCGAATAGAGGCATTGGTCTTTCTTCGAGTCACGGTCAGCCCATCCTCGTGCTCTGCGCGACACGCGTTCGACGAGTTCGGCGTTGGTGTAGTCGCCGGCGTTCAGCGGCGGTGGTGCGGGTATTGCGGTACACGCTGTTGGAAAGACAGGATCGCGGAGTTCTGGATCGCGCCGTCGCGGATCTCGATCGCGCGTCGGACGGTTTCGTGATCGTCCCAGGTGGAGCGTCCGGAAAGGACCGACCGCAGGTGCGGCAGCAACGCTTCGCTGATCTCCCAGGTCGCCGAGTTCCACAGGTAGGACGGGCTGTGATCGACAGCGTAGTAAATGACCCCGTCACCGACCGGGAGGGTCGGCCGGGTGAACGTCGTGGGCTGCGCCCAGCTGAAGCCCATGGCTTCGTCGCAGGAGACGTCGACGATGAGGCTACCAGGGGTGAAAGCGGCGAGATCATCTTCGATGAGGAAGGTCAGCGGCGCGTCGGTGTCCTGCAGTACGCAATTGACGACGATGTCATGCTCGGCGAGGAACCCGGCCAACGGCACCCGCCCGGGCCCGGTATGTGCGTAGCTTCGACGCGGGTCGCCCGGAGGGTTCGCGTCGTGGTCGAAATGCACCATCGTGGCGGAATGGATCGGCGAACCGATCGTGCTGAGGCCACGGGCAGTGAGAACTTCGACGTCGTGGATCCCGTGCGCGTTCAACGCAGTCACCGCGCCACGCGCGGTCGCCCCGAAGCCGATCACGGCCGCTCGCAGTCGGCGGCCGTAGTCTCCGGTCGACCCGGTCAACTGCAAGGCGTGCAGCACCGAGCAGTAGCCGGCCAGCTCGTTGTTCTTGTGGAAGACGTGCAGCCCGAACGAGCCGTCGCGTCGCCAGTGGTTCATCGCCTCGAACGCGATCAGGGTCAGTCGACGGTCGATGGCCAGTTGGGTCAGCTCGGCATCCTGCACACAATGGGGCCAGCCCCACAGCACCTGGCCGGCCCGCAGTGCGGCGACGTCCTCCCGCAGCGGTTTGGCCAGCAGGATGACCTCGCACTCGGCGATGAGCTGCTCGCGTGTGCGCATCCCCGCGACCATGCCCGCCAATAGTTCGTCGGGCACGCCGAAGGGTTCGCCGTAGCCGTGCTCGAGGTAGATGGTTTTCCGGAGATCGGCGTCGATCCGGCCGATGTGGTGTGGGTGGATCGGCAACCGCCGTTCGTTCTCTTTTCGTGAACGTGCGACGACGCCGAGACTGAGCTGGTGCAGCGGAGGCCCCTTTGCTAGGAACCAGTCTTAGCACACCCGCGGCAATCGTCATGTACTCGGGTGGATTCCGGTCCCGGTCTCGCACAGCACGCCCTCACCACCGCCGGCACGGACCAGGATCGGAGCTGAGCTCGTGAGGCCTGAACTCCTACGCCCAAACAGAAGTATGTCTATTTGCGCTTCTTGCTCTTGCTCTCCAAGGCTTCGACACCGGATTCGGTCGCGGCTGACTTGGCCTTCTTCTCCGCTCGTTTCTCCTTGATCGATTTCCCCTGCTTTTTGGACATCGTGCTACGCGGAGATTTGTCGGACAACTGGGCATCCTTTGTTTGCAAGACCTCTGCGGTCTTGTTCCCTTCGACAGTACGCTCCCGGAAAGATTCAAGCCCGGGGCTGAGCGAGGCGAGCCGGCGCTCGAGCGTTTCCGTGAGGAGCGCGGATGGTTTGCCCGTCGACGCATCCGGCCTCGGCCGTGGTGCGGAAGCCGATCGACCGTGGCGGTAGCCAGGGTTCTCGGCATGATCTCGGATCCGGCCGGTCCCGGCCGCAGCGGCCTCGGTCATACACCATGTCACGACGTCGGCAGCGCCCGAGTAGATCATCCGCAAGCTCCGCGAGGGCGCGCCACCGCTCGGTGAGAAGTTCACGAGCGAGGACGTGCCCTCGGCATGGCACGCAGAACAGGGGCAACTGGTAAATGCCTGGTCATGGTGGGTGGCTACTCGATCTAAGCATAGCGAACCTGGTTGCCGCTGCACGATGCTGTTTGAGCTGGTTGATGTCCGAGCAGGGCAACTGAAGTAGGACGGCATGTTGGCCGAGTTCATTTGTCGGTCACGTGTGATGGAGCCAACCATGGAACGTGCCCGAGAGTTACAGCGCATTCATCGCTTCCGAATGCCACATTCTCCCCGACGGGAATACAGGATGCGACGAGTTACCCCTTGGCATACACTTCGACCGAAGCAGATTGTCTTGACAGGTCTCCAGCCCTTGACCTTGTCACCGCGGAAAGGTCTCCTCATTGGCGAAGAATCCGGTTGTCGTATACGGCGCCTCTGGCTACACCGGAAGGCTCGTGTGTGAATACCTCTGTCAGTTCAACGTCCCTTTTACGGCGGCAGGATCGGATGCTTCAGAGCTCCATTCTGTTGTCACCAGAATACCTGGGATCGAGACGGCAGAATACGAGATCGTCGAGTCCGACATTTCCTACGCATCTCTGATGCGTTTATTCGGTGGATCGAGTGTAGTAATAAATACTGTGGGCCCCTTTGCTGCTCTGGCTTCAGATGTGGTGCAGGCAAGTCTGGATTCTGGGATGCACTATATAGATCCTTCCGGGGAGCAGAACTGGCTACTCAACGCAAAAGGTAACTGGGGAAAACTGTTTGCCGCATCAGATCTCCTGTTGGGGCCTGGGATAGCGCACATGTACACCACAGGTGAAATTGCTGCAGAATTCTGCCTCGAAACGCCAGGTCTGGATTCCCTTGATATATTGACCCTCTGGAAAGGCGTGCCCTCTGCTGCCTCCGCGAAAACGATCTTAACCAATCTTCGGGAAGAATGGTTCTACCTGGAACAGAATCAATACGTCAAAGGCGAAGCCCTGACCTTCTTCGAAGTCGTAGTTCCAGGCCGGCACGAGGTCACTCTGGCACTTCCCTGGGGTGGCACCGGTCACCCGGTTTGGTTCAAGGACGATCCTCGAGTCGCCAACGTGAGGGCTGCCGGTGGCGTTTTTGACAGACGTATAATGGAACAGACACTGGAAACCATGAGAATGATCCAGGAGCAGGTTGTAGACGTGCCTGAAGAAGAGCAGGATTCCGCGCTTGAACGGGTAGCGGCAACGATGCAATCCCGCACTCCGCCTCGCGAAAATCCCCGCATAAACCAAACCATCGACTCTGTTTATGCGACAGGACCGACCGGACAGAATCATTGCATAATTCGCGGCAACTGCAATTACAAGCAGACTGCTCTCCTGCAGGCTTATGCCGCATATTCGCTGCTTCAGCAGGGAAATCGCAGAAATGGATTCTCCTCCGGATGTCAGGCTTTCGGTCACCGAGAACTTCACGCAATTCTCAAGACCTTCGGTCTTGTGGCAGATCCAATCATCAGCAGTGCTACGAGCGTGCGATAGAGATGGATCGCATCAGGATCCTCCAGCTTGTAATCTGCGGAGCTCACCAAGCGAATGGAGTCCTCAAGATAATAAGCGTTGCTCAAAACGAGGGCTGGTCCGTACAAGTCGCAGCAACGCATTCAGCATTGGCCTTTGTCGATGCAAGGCAGGTGGAAGAACTCGTTGGCCAACCCATACGAACCGAACAACGCACTCCGCAAGATCCCCGTCCGCCGCGGGCGGATGCGCTGATTGTGGCACCTGCAACCTTCAACACGGTCAATAAAATTGCTCAAGGAATTGCCGACAACTATGCGACCAGCATAGCCGCAGAGGCAGTGGGGCTGAGGATTCCAGTCATTATAGCGCCCAGTCTGAATGCTGCACTCGCCGCTCGCGAGCCGTTTCTTCGATCTATTTCATCGCTGAAGCGAGAAGGTGTTCGGATAGTAACCAGTAGTCATCCTTCTGCCACTGGAACGGAACCAGGCGAAGAATTCCCTTGGTCAATGGTCATGCAGGAACTCAGGAGCCTTTCCGGGTAAATTCCTTGCATTGTAGTGCCGGTCGAATGTGGCAACGACCAATGAGTACTCCTGAGTTGTATGAACTTGCCGGGTCGAGAATAGCGAGAAAGTGGTATGGCGTTGGCCAAGCGGCTCCCATATGCAATAACCGGTATATCCGCTGTGGTGGCGGAACCGACACCAATCGACGAATGGGCGGCCAATGCGCAGATACCCAATCGGAAGCACCCTGATCAGTCGTTGACGGGAGCTGATATCACACGCATCCTCGGACTTCGCAGCAAAAGCTGGGACCCTGAGATTTTCTCGAGTCTCGGGCCGGCTGTGTCCGCGGCCCGTCGAGCGCTCGCTTCAGCGGGGATCGAGCCGCAAGACATCGACACACTGATAACGGTCACCTCTATTCCCTATCAGCCAATGATGGACGCCGACTCGATGGAAATTGCGAGAGAGCTCGGCCTGGCCGACAGTGTCGCACCCATCGGCCTCAGTACCGGATGTGCAGGGATGGTCAGAGCGGCCAGACTGTTGGCAGCTATGGACGTCGAACGGGCTCTGATCGTTACATATAACGCCCCCAGTCGAGTCATGGGGGACAAGGCCGGCAGAATCGACAGTCGCTATACGAGTAATATTCATCATCCGTTCGCTCGTGACTTATGGGCTTCACCCGCCCTGTTTTCCGATGGAGCCGCAGCTCTAGTTTTCAGTCGAACTCACATCGCGAACGCCGCCGAAGACGGGATTGTGACGTATTCGGGAGACCGTCATACGCCTTTTGGAGGCGCGCCTGGATTCGCGGACCCTCTCGTGCATCATCCCGGTGGGTCGGCCCTACTCCCCTTTGCTTCAGAAGACGGACTGCAATACTCCGCATACGGGATGAATGCGCCTGCCATCAAAGAATATTATATGGAGGGTATGGCCCTGAATCATCAGGAGCTATCTCGAGTGGCCCCGAACTATGACGATCTAGTGCGCCGAATATATCTTCACCAAGCCAATCCATTCATTGTCAATGATTTTCTACGAATGGCAGATCTGCCGGACCAGAAAACACCAACCCACGGCGAGACATACGGAAACCTCATAACAGTTGCGAGCCCGTTGATGCTGCATCAGGACATCATGACGCAGCAGGTTAGGACTGATGACCGCGTGGCTTTCTCGCTTGTCGGCGGTGGTCCCGAGCGCGGCTCGTTCATAGCGCCCATCCAAGTGCCTCACCCAGAGTGCCTGACGTCTCCCCATGTCTCGAGAGGCAGGTAGATTCGCTTCCTCAGTGTCAACTTCGGTTGAATCGGCATCGGTCGACCAACCGGGTTCCCCGCACGAGAAATTTCAAGATCGCAACTGCGGTAACAGGGCTCGCCGCAGCGATGATGATGCTGGCGGTACCCGGCACCGCTGCCGCCGCCGATTCGGCGAATGTCACCGGAGGGCGCGAGAAGATCACTGTGTCGGCAGAGTCCGACTACCAGTGCTGGAGCGCATACGCCCTGATCGACGGTGAGCTTCAGGTGCCACTCGCCAATGCCGAAAATCCGCAATTCGTCATCCCCGATGTCGCACCCGGCAGCCGCCATGTCATGGTGGTCTTGCAAGTCGCCGAGGGCGCGCACTGCCTCGACAATCCGCACGGGATCGAGGTCTTCAACCGGCAAGTCGAGGTCACCGAATCCAACCCCGTCCTCGATCTCATCGAAACCGGCAGCGGTTAGGTCGGTCTCCCGATTGCTGGTTCCGACACGGGTGTGGACGACCGCGCAGATCAATCCATCATCGCTGATTTGCGGCGCGGGTAGGTGAGGGCGGGGGTATGCGAACAGGAGAGATTCATGCGAAGAGTATTTGTGGTGGCTGCACTGGTGGCAGCGGCCGTGGGCCTCACCGCCTGCGATAGCGCGGTCGACCAGAGAGGAGCGCCGGTCACCACGTCGGCACCGAGCCTGCACGCCATCGCGTCCGACCAGCAGACCGCCGGATCGGCATCGGCGCCGGAGGCGGGCGCGCCGGTGTCCGGCTCGGCACCGGCACCTGTCACGGCGCCGGCGAATGCCTCGGAGACCTCCGCTCCTGCCAGTGGTGGCTTCACCGACGTCGACGCGAGTAAGTATCGGATCGACGGCAGCTATTTCTTCCAGTCACCTTCCGGGAACATCAAATGCGGCATCCTCGCCTCGGCGCCTTACGGTGTCGGCTGCCAGCTGGCGAAGGCGACCATCGTTACGCCGAAACTGCCGAACTGTACTGATGCGCCTGATCGCAAGGTCGCTGCGCACCTCTATGAGGGCAGGTCGGAGTTCCTGTGCACCAGCCAGGGCATCTTCGTCGGTATTTCGCCGGACGGTTCGCCCGCCGGTGGCGCGGTGCTGAACTACGGCGAGTCCCTGACTGTCGACGGGTACACCTGCAGCTCGTCCTCGCAGGGTGTCCGTTGTGTCGCGGGCGGCCACGGGTTCGCCATTGCCGCCGAAAACCAGCACATCTTCTGAGTGTGAAAAGGCTGAGGCGGCAGCAGAATCGTTCTGCCCGGTGG
Source organism: Nocardia grenadensis (assembly GCF_050942415.1). Taxonomy (NCBI): domain Bacteria; kingdom Bacillati; phylum Actinomycetota; class Actinomycetes; order Mycobacteriales; family Nocardiaceae; genus Nocardia; species Nocardia grenadensis. The sequence continues at coordinate 672,343 of NZ_CP192054.1, forward strand.
CGGCTGCGCTGCTGTGCGAACTGCTCCAGCTCGACATAGAGGATCTGGACCTGGCCGCACGTAGCGCCTTGGTGAAGTCCGAGGGCGCGAACACTCACCCACCGCCGCGGGCCCGCCCACCACGAACACGTCCTCGAAAACGGGTACTGGGAGGGGTATGGGGGTAGAGGCAGTTACTACCGGAACCCCGTAGTGCCGCAGATTTTCGCGGACCGCCCGCGGGGAGCCGAGGCTGGTGCCACCATGGCCGGTCTCGGCGACGAGCATGCCGACGCTTTGCGTGCCGAATTCGGCGAACCGGTTGTTGTTCTCGGTGTGTCCTCCGGTGGTTCGATCGCCCTGCAGCTGGCAGCCGAACATCCCGATGTGGTGCGCAAACTCGGTGTGGTGTTGGCGGCGCGCCAGTTGGATCCGCTGGTTCAGCCGGAGGTGCCGGGGGACACCGGGCTCGGCGAGATCACGGTGCCCACCTTTGATCGTCGGCGGCCCCCGCGATGGTTCCTACAGCACCGAGACCTTCCGGCGCGTCGCCGACGGCATCCCGGCCACGCGTCTGATCTTGTACCCGCGCACCGGCCATCTCGGCACTGTCTCGTATCCGCATTTCGTGGGCGACGTCGTTCGATTCCTCGGCGATTCGGAGCTGTAGCCGTCGTGTGGGGTGGTGGCCGGAGTGCCCTCCGGCCTGATCCAGTCCAACGGCCACGGCCGACCGACATCCGCGACAACCTGATCGTCCGGATCGCCGAGGCGGAACGGGAAGGATGGCTGGGCGAAGTCGAGGGCCTCCAGATCAGCCTCGTCGGCGCGCAAAACAAGCTGGACCAGCTCGATGCTGAAGCAGCCCGCCGCTCCTCCGCAGTCGGCCTCGGCATGCCGGCCTTCGCCGACATCGCCAACCGCACCACCACTACATCGACGGGCCAGCACCGTCCCTGAAATCCGTGGTCGCCCCGAAGCTGAACTGGCTACGCTCCAACCCATGCGAACTGTCTTCGTGTTTCCCACCGGTGAGCGAGCTGAGACCGTCGCCTCGCTCGATCGACATCTGCCTGGGCAGCGGGATCCGTGGACTCTGGACGGCAATCTCCACATCGACATCGACGATGAGCAGACCGGCTACCTCTTCTCCGACTGGGATCCCGAGGATGTGACGCTCCTCGAAGCGGCCATCGGACATCACCCCACTCGGGCGGTGCAGATCGACATCTCCGGGCGGATCGACGGCACCGCAGAGGTTCACCAAATGGTCGCTCTGCTGCTCGAGCATGGAGGCGTGGCAACGGACGACTACACCACCCACCCGTGGACCCTGCCGGAAATCCTGTCTGGAGCACTGATCGACGGCTTGCGCTTCTTCGCCTTTCGCGGCTACCACGAACTCAACCGCGAACACGGGCGCTCCTGACTCGATCGCCTCACCGGCGCAAGTTTAGAGAAGCAGCTGTGCTCGTGCTGACAGCTGGTGCCGTATGCTCGGCAGCATTCCCCAACCGCGAACCCAGCGCACGAACCTGCGACCGGTGACCTGCAGTTTCGCTCATATCCCAGTCTTCGCCTCTTATCGAAATGGGCCTGAAATGCGCAAATGGCGCAGAGATTGTGCCCTCGGCGGGGCACGTCGAACATGGGAACGGGACGACCTGCGGTTTTCCTGTGGGCGGTTGGTGGTCGAAGCCGATTATGAGTTATAGGTGGGTGGTGCTGCTGTCTCGCTGTACCGCTTGCCATCGTGCGATCGCATGGAAGGTGTTGGCCTGAAGTCGTGTGAGTGTCTCTGCCTCCGTTCCGTCGGCGAGGATGATTTCGAAGTCAGCTTCTGGTCCGTTTGTCCGTCGAGGCTGGCGGTCGGTGAGGTGTGGCTCGACGGGTTCGGTTGCACGGGGCGGCATGCGGGGGAGTATCTCGTATCAGTTGGTTTGCGAGGAAGGACACGCTCGAACCCTCGGTAATGCCGATCACCGGAGGTTCACGGAAGCCGCCGCACGACGTGCGGGTGGCGATGGTTCGGATATGCGTCGTCGATAGGCTCAAGGTGATGTCGCAGGGCTGTTCCGGTATGGGTATCTCATGCGTTGATCACGGTGTGCCGACCGAGGAGGCGCCGGGTCCGCCGTTGGTGTCTCGGTACGGATCAGGTAACCACGCCCTGCAGGGCCATTCTCGGGCTCCGGCGGATCGGCAGAAGCGCTGAAAGCTGTTGGCCTTCGACGCAATCGTGAAACCATCTTCGTGTGAGTAACTCGGTGTGCATGGTCTGTGGGGCGAGTGAGGGCGCGCAGGAAAGGCCCGTTCCGATGCGGACGGTCACCTGCGATCAGTGTTGGGACGAGGCGGTAAAGTTCCCGGACCGGGAGCCGGAGAAACTCGACCTCGAGCTGACCGTCGACCAGCTACGCGTCGCACCGGTGGCCGACGCCAGAGAAGGCACACCCACGGCGTGCAAGCACTGCGAGACCGAATGCTCATGGCATCGGACCAGAAACGGCCGTTGGCTGCTGATGGAACCGGGGTTCTATCCCACCGCGAAGATCCCGCCGGGCAAGCGTTGGCGCGTTGCGGGCGATGGCACCGCGATCAATCTTGGTGGTGCTAATCCGACTGACGAGTGCCGGATCACCCATTTCGACGTCTGCCCTGCCAGACGGGCTCCCGAGGACGGGACGCTGCTGCTTGCCATCTGGAGGGGGAACCACCGCGAATGGATGGCGCGACAGAACCAGTAACGATTCCGCGGATAGCTCGGGGACGGGTGTGGTCGGGGCCGTGGTAGTTGATGTTGCGATCTCCACAGGCACCGACCACGCGATATCAGCCACATCCGTGGGGCTGGGCTAGGCTCAGCGATTATGGCCGTTTACCTCGTCACCGGCGCTGCCGGGTTCATCGGCGCAAACTATGTGCACCTCCTGACCGGCTGGGAACCGGACGCGCAGGTGGTGGCGGTGGACTACGTCGGCTTCGCGGGGAACATGGCCAACCTGGATCCGGTGATCGACCAGGTGAGCTTCGAACGGGTCGATATCGCCGACCCAGCGGCAATGGAGACGATCTATCGCCGGTACCGGCCCGACTATGTGGTGAACTTCGCCGCCGAATCGCACAATGATCGCGCGATCCTCGGACCTGGCGCATTCATGCGGTCGAACGCGCTGGGTGCGCAGGTGATGGCCGAATGCAGCCGCATCGTCGGGGTGACCGCGCATGTGCACGTGTCGACGATCGAGGTGTACGGGGAGCTGGCGGCGGGCCAGCGCTGGTTCACCGAGCGCAGCCCGTTGAACGCCAAGACGCCCTACAGTGCGGCGAAGGCGGCCGGGGACCAGATCGTGCGCGCCTATATGGCGACCTACCCGGAACTCGATATCCGGATGACGCATTGCGCCAACAACTACGGTCCGTATCAGCTGCCGGAGAAGCTGATCCCCCTCGCGGTGACGAATCTGCTGCGGGGCAAGAAGGTACCGGTCTACGGTGACGGGTTGCAATCACGGGACTGGCTACACGTGGCCGACCACTGCTCTGCGGTACATCGCGTCTTGCACGCCGACCTGGACCCGATTCCGGCCGCCGCGGGCACCGACCCCGGACTGTTGCCGATATTCGATATCTCCGCACGCCGTGAGGTCACCAACCTCGATATCGCCCGTCATGTCGTGACCGCGCTCGACCTGGATCCGCAGGAGTGGATCGAACACATCCCCGACCGGCCGAACCACGACCGCCGGTACCTTATCGATCCGGCCAAGCTGGAAACCGATCTCCAGTGGCGTCCTGAACACGAGTTCGAGGCCGGAATTGCCGAGACCGTGGCCTGGTATGTCGAGCATAGAGAATGGTGGGAGACGATCATCGCCGACAAGGGCGAGCTTGGGTTCGACTGGAGCCAGATGGGTCCGGCTCCGGCGCATTAGATCAGAATTGTGGGCGTTCGTGGCGGAAACGCCGGTGGCCGGCGGTTCCGAGCCGGTCGAGGATCTCCCGGCGCAGTGCGTCGAAGACCCCGAACCAGCCCACACCATGAACCATCGATGCGTGGTCGGGACGTTCACCTCGAACGACAGCGGCAGATGCCTCCACGCACAACCACTGGTCAACACGATCACCACTGCGGTGAACACTGCTCGCTCGCCCACCGGAGCGGTCCCGCCGCCCTGTGATCTGGGCATGAACTCGGGTAGCAACGGTTTCACGTGTTCCACAAAGCATCCGGGACCAGTCTCTGAGCAAGCCTGTCGACCGCGGGTCAGATCATTGCCGGACAACGAATTACAGCCACGTGGGATACCCTCCCTGCTTAGTCCCCGAGACCGGGAGCAACGGCTCGATCGCGCGCCACTGATCCTCGGCCAACCCAAGCCTACGCGCCACGACCACACATCAAATCAAACTCGCACCTCGAACGCAGCAAGCTTTGAGGACACTCTCTGGACCAGTCACGAAGCCCCGTGCGACGATGTGCGCGTGCAGAGACTTGGCTCAGCCACTACAGGTAGGGCGGGCGTACATCAGGTGGGTTTGACCATCGAGAGCGACCTGAACTGGATCTTCCGCGAGCAGTCGATCGAGGACTACGGAATCGATGCTCACATTGAAATCGTCGCAGGCGGATCGCCCACCGGAAAGCTACTCGCAATCCAAATCAAGAGTGGCGCAAGCGCATTTGACAGTCCTACTGGTTCCGGTTGGTGGTTCTATCTCAAGCCCGAGCACGTCGAGTACTGGATGAGCCATTCGCTCCCTGTTGCGATCGTCCTTGTCGACGTCAACAACCGCTCAGCATACTGGGAGTTGGTGGACTCCGACTCACTTCAACGAACGAGCGGGAAGGGCTGGAAGATCCTCGTCCCACGCTCGAACGTCCTCGACACCGATTCGCGATTGCGACTTGCAGAAGCGGCAAAGGCGGATGTGACGTGGCTTCTATGCGGCGAGAAGTCAGAAATTGATGCACTTCCCAAGGTGCCTGCAACAGACGCAGAGCTCCACTTGCTCTTGCGTGACCGTCCAAACGCATGGGAGATACTCGCATTTGCTGGGGTCATCAGACTAGGACGTGCGAAACTTGCCAGCGAGCGCCGGGACCACAGGCTCGGTTACGCCCGCGCGAACGGCACACGGCTGGACAGCCAGCAGGCTCGTGCGCGAATAGGCGAACTTGATCGCGACATTGGACGAATCGAAAGGTCATTCGAGAAGGTGCTCGATCCCGCAGCTACGCGCGCTGCATTCGGCGAACCGCCCGGCGAGGAAAGCGCCGCGGTGCCGGGCGACGCGGATAGCATCGTGCACATCGGCGAGAGATTGGTAGACGTTTACAGCCAGCTCCTCGAACTCGCCGCTGAACTCCGCGGGCTGAGCGTTCCGTCCGAGCTGGAAGATGCGTTCGAGATCGCCGCCAGGCTCACCGACAAACCACTGGACAGCCTCGATAGCTTCATCGATTCATACATCGCCACTGCTGAATCCATTCCTGGGATAATCGCGACTGGCGAAAATGTCAACATCGAGATGGTCGCACCTCTGCATTTCTCAGACGAAGTGCTCGGCGAGTTGGTAGCTGAGCTCCGCAGAGTCGATGTCTTGGATTAAGCCGCCGGAGCGCGGCCTCGACCGCCAGTGACCACGCGACGAATCCGTTCGCTCGTCGATGCGCGAATCGCCGAACCACTATCAAGCCTGTCGCTGGGCTGGCCCGCAGATTTGTCAGGTCAGGAATACCAGCGCGGAATCGGCCACCTGGGTGCTCGGTCGGAATTGGCCCATCGGTTCCGCGGTGCGCCTTTGCGAAGCAAGATCGCGAGTGCGGTCTGCCGGTCCATGTTCTCGAGGTCGTGATCGTTCAGGGGTGTTACGAGTTCTCGACCTGGTACGTCGAGATCGGCGGCGATGTGATCGGTGGTCTGTTCGAAGGTGGTTCTCGTTGCGGCGGCGGCGACTTCGAGGTTGATTGACAGGGTTTCGTCCTCGGTCAACGTGAACGAGCCGCGATGTTGCAGGTCAGCGTGGAGCATCACGAGGATATGATGAGGGTCCAGTGGGTAGATGATGGCCGCGGAGTCGCGTAATCCGAGGAAAGTTTCGCGTGCATGGGGAGGTCCGGCAAGAGCGATGACGGGATCATCGCACGTAATGACTGGTGTCGCTGTTTTATAAATCGCCCAGCGCCGCCGGAATATGGCCATCGCCAGGACGTTCTTGACATCGGCCAGCATCAGGTGGATGGCTTCGTGCTTGTCATCGTCGTATCGGTTCCGGCACACCGCATCGATCTGCGCTGGTGAGGCCGCGGGCATGGTGAGCCGCAGGAATTCCTTCTTGATCGATCTCGGCGCTTTGATGATGAGCAGGTGGTAGTCGCGCTGGCTGGGTGTGCGAGTCCTCTGTAGGCCGAGGAACACGCTGAGGTCGCGCTTGAGCTTGCCATCGGTGATCTTCCCGGCGCTGGCTTGGTCGAGTTCGGAGAACCTGCGCGCGCAGGCGTTCTCTATCCGGCCGAGGTGTGTTTCGACCCACTTCAACGGCAGGTCCATGGTGTCTCCGGTGGAGGGCAGCGTGTAGAACTGGCGTTCCCGAGCTGCCATCCGCGGAGAACAAGGCCGCTGCCTGGTCTTGGTGTCGACGAGCGTCGGCTGAATCAGTTGCCCGACTGCCCACCGTGCGAGATAGAACCGCGGGACGTAGTGGTGCTCCTTGGCTGCCTCATTTGCTGCCTGCCTGCGGGACTCTTCCGCGAATGACTCGTCCAACCACGGGTGGTCGAACCGCATGGCAGCGAGTTGAGCCAGGAAATCGGGTCCCATCGCGCGATCCTACGACTGCGCGGGTCCGCGCCCGTCGCCATCGAGTGGTTGGACTCCGAGAATGCCTCGATTGTTTGCCGGGCTGGCCTGAGCCCTGCGAACTAACCGCTGACCGCGGCCTCGACCGCGGTGATCACCTGTTCGATGGTTTCGTTGTCCATGCTCCGCCACAGCGGTAGGCAGAAGTGGCGGTCAGCGAAGTCGTCGGCGGAGGGAAATGCGTCGGTGACGTTGAGGGCGGCGAACACTGGCTGTTCGTGCAGTGGCTGCTCGTAGACTCCCCGGGCCAAGGCCACGCCGTGGTCGGCGACGGTCGCGCGGAAAGCCGTGCGGTCGATGCCCTCGCCGAGCAGAGCGACGCATTTATGGCCGCTTACCTGTCCCTGGGGAGCAACGGTCGGGAAGGTCAGACCCGATGTCGCCAACTCTGCGGCGTAGCGGTCGATAACCTCTCGTCGGGCATCCACGTCGCGGGTGAGGTGCTCGAGTTGAGCGCTGCCGATGACGGCGCCGATCTCGGTCATCCGCCAGCTGTTACCGGCGATTATGTGCCGGCCGTTGTTGTCTTTACCCTGGTTGCGGGCTCGGCGGGCGAATGCGGCCACGTCGGGGTCGTTGGTGGTGAGCGCGCCACCCTCGCCGCCGGTGGTGATGACCTTGGTGGCGAAGAACGACCACGCCGCCGCCAGCCCGAACCCGCCTGCCGGTCTACCCGCCTGGTGCGCGCCGTGGGCGTGGGCGGCGTCCTCGATCAACGGCACCCCGGCGCGGGCGCAAATCCGTGCGAGTTCGGGGAGGTCTGGGCTGAGGTAGCCGCCGATATGGACTACCACCACCGCAGCAACGTCAGGGGTGAGGCGGGCGGCGATATCGTCGAGGTCTGGGTAGAGGCCGGAGTCATAGAGCTGCACTCGGGCACCGGCGTTGCCGGCGGCGGCTGCGGTTGCGTAGTTGGTGTTCGTCGGCACCAGCACGGTGCGCCCGGACACCTCGAGGCTGCGGAAGATGATCTCGAGCGCGGTGGATCCGGAGTTGACCGCCACCGCATGGTGGGTGCCGGCCATCACTGCGACTGCGGCCTCGAAGGTTTCGGTGTGGCGGCCCAGCACGAGGTTCCCGGACCGCAGGATCTCCTCGATGGCTGCGAGTGCGACCCGAACCTCGGCCTCGGGCAGAGCCGCGGTGAACGGAACGATCATTGCGCCTGCACCTCCTGGTGGACCGCCCACGGCGAGATCCCGACGAGTTCACGGGCACCGTCGAGATCGCGAAGCGTCGCGGGCGCCAAGCCCAGCGGCTTCGTCTCACCGGTGACCGCTGCGGCCACGTCACGGGAGGCGTGCAACGCCAGGGTCATCTTTCCTGGTAGTACGGTCCACAGCCCGCCGATCTCTTCACGCCGTTGATGGTCGATGACGGTGTAGTTCGGGGAGGTACCCCACTGGTCCTGGTCGCGGATCGTGTGTTCGGTCTTCGAACACACCCACGCGACCGGCTCGGCATGGTCGATTACTCCCGGCGCAATCCACTCGGCCAGTTCCCCGTCGAGCGCGGCGGCTTCCGCAGTCGGAACGGGCCAGCGCCCGCGCCGCTCCACCGTGCGTTGTGCTCCGCCGTAACGAGAAGCCAGCACGGTGCCGACGACAGCGGCGGGCGCGAGGGCCGGCCATCCGAACTCCAAGCCGATGACCGGGCGGGTCAGGGCGCCGGAATAGGCGGTCAGCATCTCCAGCCGCGAGGCCAGCTCTGCGCCGACCACCGAGCCAGCGCGGTCGAGCAGGTCCCGGGTGCCGATACCTGCGCACACCACCACCTGCCGGGCCGCACCACTCCGTCACCGGTGAATACGCCACGGACCCGGCCGTTGTCGATGAGGATCTGGTCGGTGGTGAGCCCCACCGACACCTCGACTCCCAGGTCCATGCATCGAGCGGCCAGCGCTGTCAGCAGCGCGCGGGTGTCGAGGACAACCTCGTCGATCGCGCAGGCCGCGATGTCGCGGGCCTCGGTTCGGAAGACCGTGCCGAGATCACGAGGATCGACTGTGTGATGGACGATATCGTGCCTGCACCACAGGTTTTGGTAGTTGTGCAGCGTGTTCACGGTCGCGAAGTACCAGCATGATTCGGCCGCGACAAGGCAGTCGGGGAACGAGGCCCGGTAGGCAACCTGTGCTTGTCGGCAGGCGGCGACGATTTCGGGATGCCACCGCGCGTATAACGCTCCGGAATGAATTAGTCCGTGGTTGCTAATCGTCGCGCCCGACCCGAGTAGGTCGCGCTCGATAAGCCGTACCCGCCGGCCGGATTCTGCGAGCCGAGCCGCAGTCATCAGACCAGTGACCCCACCGCCGACGATCACACAATCGACTTCGGTTGTCATCCTCCACCGCCTTATCTGCCTGTGGTTGGAAGGCATCAGGTGCCCAAGGTCCCAGGTCGGCGGCCGGAATTCGGAGAACCGCTCAGCCCAGCTCCGAATCCCGACGCTCGGGCACGCTCCCGGGCACCTGATGCTGGTATCAAGCCTGCACCGAGCCAATACTGTTGGGCGAGTGCATATACCGGGCGGGCGAATGTGCAGAATATGCGGTCGACAATCACGGCTCCGGCATACAGTCTCTGCCATAGTGACGGAATCAGTGCAGGTCAAATAGGTGGTGGGGCCATGAATGACCCGGTTTTCGCGTGGGACACATCAGAATTCCGTGCTGCCCTGGCTCAGGGCCGACCCGGCCGTGCGTTCAAGCTGGTCCGTAAGGCCGCCGGGCTCACTCAGGCCGGATTCGGTGAACTCATGCATTGGAACCGGACCCATGTGGGTCGGATCGAACGCGACGAGGTCGCCACGCTGTGCGATGTCTACCAGCTCGGACGTGCCGCCGACGCACTCGGTATCCCGCGGCTGGCATTGCTGCCGGCCTTGCTCCAAACCCCTGAGGTTGGGAACATCGAAATCACCGACTATCAAGGAGCCGATGTGGACCGTCGACAGTTCGGGCAGGTCAGCGCCCTCATCCTCGGCGCGGCCCTCACCGCCACCGCCTCACCGGCCAACGCTGCCGCACCAGCGACGCCCCGACTGGTCGGGTCCGACCATGTCCGGTATTTTGCGGCGGCTGCGGATCGGCTGTGGGCCCATGACAACGATTTCGGTAGCGGCGGCATGCTTCAAGCCGCGGTCGATCAATTCACCACCGCGCAGCGGTTGCTCGACCACGCTGACTACGACACCACGACCGGCACCGAACTGGCCGCCGTGACCGCTGATCTCGGACTGGTGAGCGGTTGGCTGTCCTACGATAGCGGTGACCAAGCCACGGCGGCCCGCTGCTACAAAGATGCCCTGATCCTGGCCGAACGCAGTGGTGACGACTCCGTTGCCGCCGACATCATCGATGCACTACGCCAGCAGGCATGGACCGCCGGCCGAATGCGCGAAGCGTTGCAGCTGAGCCTGCGGGCCAGTGACCGCAGCCGCAGTGATCGCTCCGCCCGCTTGCAAGCCATCCTCGCCGCTCGCGAAGGCGTCGCCTACGCCGCGGTCGGAGACCGCCGCGAATGCGAACGCGCGATCGCCGCCGCCTGGCGGCAGGTCGACCGGGGCCTGGACGACCCGGACGATCCGGTCCGGCTGCATTACATCACCGCGGATGAGATTCGCACCATCGAAGCCCACGCCCGCCGGTATCTCGGTGAATACGACACCGCTGCAGGGATCTACCGCGACACAATCCATGAGGGCCAGCATCCCCTGCGCGACGAGGCGTCCTACCGCGCCTACTACGCCGCTTCTCTGGCCGACCTCGGCGAAACCCAGGCCGCGTTGGCCGAAGGGCTCACCGCCCTCGCTCTGTTCGAAGGACCCGTGAAATCCCAGCGGCTGGTCAACGAGATGCGGCCAGTGCATCACCTTGCGCTCAGCACCTCCGGCAGCGACGCCGAAGAGTTCCGCATCCGATTCCATACCCTGACCACCATCGCTGCCTAATCGAGACAGGGCCATCGGACGAAACAGAACGGGATCTAACAATTGAGTAAGAAGAAAAAGAATAAATCCGGCAAATACAAGCGAGATAAAAAGGGCTTTGACCTTCTTATGGTCGCAGCGAAAGATGTCATCGAGGCTGTCGTGAGGCCTGTGCTCGGCGATATCGCCTTGGGTGATCTGGACGCCGACATCGTAAAGTCGCTGCGGGACAATATTGTGGCAGCAGGCTACTCGGACTTGTATGCGGACCTGGTCCGGTTGATACTATGCGACATGATCGATCTCGCGGAGGTCCGTGAGGTTGTCGCCAACAATGTAGCAGCTGAACTTTCGCCATCGGTCGGGGGATTCGCGAACTTCTTTCAGGGGCTGGAGTCTCGAAGCGAAACGATCGAACCGGATTCGTTCCGCGATCTCGTAGCCTACATTCTCCAGCATTATGTTCTGCCGATTCGTGAGGAAGCGACACCCGATACGACACTCGCCGATGCATGGGTGGAAGTCGAGCGCATTGCGGGAGATACCCCCGATCTCTACATAGAATTCGCGAAGCTCGTATTCTCCGAGGCTGTCGTGGCAGCGCATCGAGACGGATACGACCCGGCTCGGCTCTTTGATGCTTCTGGCGGCACAGAAGACCCCTACCAGAACTTGGTAACCATGCTGGAGCATCTACGTGAGTCCGATGAGGGGATGGAGAAATTTGATGAACTGGCTTCCAGTCCCGATGGCGATGTGAGCAACACTGTTCTAATCGCGATGCTTACAAATGAGATACTCAAAAAGTTCGACCTGCAGACTATGCCGTCGCACAAGCGATTGCACCGGGAGGTGGTTGAATTCGTGGTGGGTCTTCACTGGGACGAGGTCGATCTCGATGCTAACGCGCTTGCTCTCCCGGAAGACCTGGCTGTGCGGTTAGAAGCTGAGCGCGACCGAATGTGGGGGCCACAGAGCTAATTCCTTGTGATGCAACGCTCGTTATATAATCGGTCGCCGGATTCGGGGCCGATGCCGGGGATCTACCTGTGGGTTGTTTCATCTAATCGCTCTGCAGCACAAGCATTGTCGGTACCGAGGTGGGTACGGGGCGTGGTGTCCACGTGTCATCGGTGTCGACGCGAGCTCGACATCGACGTAATGCGTGCGCCCACTGCGGAGACTGCGCACACCCATGCGCTATCATATCCCGGTCCACGGGCTGCTCCAGGGATTTCCACGACGGAAGAACGGAGTTCCGTAGAGAACCTGTTGCTGTTGTGCCCCAGCTGTCACGACTATTCTGTCGACTGAGAAATCGCCGATGGGATCGATCGTTCAGATATCGGCTTCCGACTTCGCCAGCAGTCTCTTCGCGGTGGTGTTCCCGCCGTTCACAGCTCGGCGCAGTATGTCCTGTACTTCAGCATGATCGCCCCTCTTCATTCGTAGCTGGGCAATTTCCACCAAAGCTGCGCTGCTGCCTCTCGTCACCCGACGCCATAGTAAGTTTTCGGCACCTGCGATGTCTCCGCGATCCTGCCGGGCGGCGGCGACCGCGAACCATGCAGCTTCGTCCAGTGGCAACATAGACAGACGCTCGTATTGCTCGGCCAGCTGCTCGGCGGCATGAACGTCACCAATACGTTCATGCAACTCTGCAAGCTTCACGAGCGCATAGGGTTGTCCCGCTTCTATCAGTCTTCGGTAGACCCGCCGTGCGTGACGCATGCGCCCTTGCTCTTCACGAAGCTTTCCCAGCTCGAATAGCGAAATAGGATCTCCACCGTTGAAGGCCCTCCAGAGCAGCGCCGCACCCCGACGTTCACTTCCATACCTCAGGTGCATTATTCCAGCGACGCGCATCGCATTGGAATTTCCGGTCCGCTCAGCGAGGTCGCAATAGGCGAGCGTCAGATCTCTGTCCTCCCCTGTACTGGCGAGAATGATCAGCTCCGTGATCGCATCCTGAAACCCGAGCCGCATAGCCAGTTTCATCACAGCGAAAGCACGCTTGCTGTCAGTGGAAACGTAGGTCCAGGCCAGGCCCGTCAGGGCCGTGTCATTGCCGCCAGCGTATGCCTTCACGGCAAGATGAAGAGCCAGCCCGTGCTTACCTTGCGCGGCGAGTTCTCTGGCCTGATATTCGACTGCCTTCGCCCCGCCGGCCTTGAGCGCTTGCTCGAACAGCTGCTCCGCACGCTCAGCCTCTCCCACACGCAGTTGCATCGACGCCAATCCGACCAGGGCATGAGGGTTCTTCCCGTTGTCGGCGGCGCTGTACCACCTCGTCGCGGTATCGAATTCACCGCAGTCTTCGTGCCACGCGCCCATCACCACCTGAGACCAGGCATCACCATTTTCCGCCGCCAGCCGAAAGTAAGGTAGTGCGGCTTCGCGCCCGTCGGCGTTGTCAACCAATGAAGCAAAGCTGGCCACGCCTGACGCGTCACCGCGGGCCGCGGCGGCTTGGGCCAGCTGATGACCGATCTCCATCCGATTGCGGACGTAAGCGGCTTTGGCAAGTGACGCCTGGTCTTCCCTCGTAACAGGCTTGCGTAGCGCGGCTAGCCAAAACCCATCCGGCGGGCATACTTCTGAGCGAGTCTGCTTGGCGTACTGCTCAAGGTAATCAACCAAACGATAGGCCGTCTCGGATGAGTCTCCTGTCCTGGAATGGACCCGTGACAGCGGCCCACGGGCACCGCGGCACAACGGCAGTAGATAGCTGATCGCGCGGTCGAACCAGTCACCTCGCAGGTTGTCTTGCTGCAATTCTGTCAAGTACGCCCGTGCGGCGTCATCGAGGAACCGAGCGGGTAGGGACACACTCCAGCCGAGCCGACGAGCGTCCATCGCCGCGTGCAGAACAGCTTGTGCGGTCGGGTCCGCAGTCAGGTAGCGCTCGATCTGCGCCGGGCCACCTGCCAGATACTGCGTGACATGGCCGTCCTCGGCGTTGGCTTGCGCCTCTGTAAGTCGTGGATCTTGTGGTGCCGCCCTGGCAAGCTGGCGTAATTCACCGTCGGTAAAAGTCTCCGGCACCGCGATGAAGTGTCCGCTCAGGAGCGTTCGCACCTGTGGTCGGATGTCATTGTCGTCCTCTGCGGGCACCATCTGAAGCCGGTACTCGTGCCAGAGTGTGCCCAGTATCAGTACTGGGGCGCGATCCGAGTCCCGTAACGTTTGGCGGAGCCATGCAGCGATTGTCTCGTCACGCTGGGTGTCCTCGGTGTAGAGAAATCGATGTAACTCATTCAGCCACAGCACTACATGCCTGCCGAGTGCGGGGAGGTCCGCCAGAAGCTCGTCCGGAGAAATCGGTTGCCATAGCCGCCAGTGTCCGGGCAGGCGCTGAACTTGCTCCCAAGCAGAGCGCGTCTTCCCGGTCGATGAGTTGCCCAGCAAGACAGCAAGAGCACTATCACCTGTCAGCGACTGGTCGACGACCTTCTCCAGCTCACCGTCGTGCTGGCGCCGGACGTAAAGCGGTAACTGTGAAACGGGCGTGGCCCCGTGAGGACTGATCGACTCGTGCACTTCGAGCGCGAACGGGTCCCGAAATTCCGACACTGGTCGGCCCGGGCCGGTCGGCGCCTCATAGGGCTGGATAATCCTAGGTGCGGCGCGGCGCAGTAGTTCCTGCGCCGCCGATGCGTCGAAGACTTGACGACGTTTGTCCACCTTGATAATTCGCGAAGCCCGGCTCTGGGGTTCCGCGAATTCCTCTCTGATGTCGACCCACCACGCCTGATGTTGTTCGGGATGAGACAAGACAAGTATCACTGGCGCGTTTCCACGCAACCAAGAGTTGAGATCACGCGCGTCGCACGTATACCGAAACGAGGTGTCGGTTTCCGCGGTGAATGGCAAAGTACTGGCCTTGCTCTGGACCAGCAGCACCAAGTTGAGGACTTCGCCGCTCACGGGATCGACCAGGTCGATATGCCCGTCGATACCGTGGTCGACGCGGCGCGGGTGGAAGAGGAAACCCATCTCCGTGACACGGGTGTGGATCAATGCGATACCGGCTTCGCCGATCAGAGTCTGGCGAATCACCTTCTTGCCTAGAGGCACGATCCAGTCACTCCTTGTCGCCGATACGATGTGTCCGAGTCTGCCCCACGAGTCCGACACCGTTTGAACGACGCAGGCCGCCTCGCCGGTCTAGCCATCTGGGGCGGGCGCTGCTACTACAAAGAATACCGTCGATGGGGACTGCCCCCGGTTTGGTTGACTTCTGAACTGTGGGGGATTGCTCCTCGCTGGAAGGATGTCCACCATGCCGAAGCCGTATCCCGAAGAGTTCCGCCGCGACGTCGTCGCGGTCGCCCGCAAGGGCGAGATCTCGTTGACGCAGATCGCGAAGTACTTCGGAATATCGCAGAGCTGTATGAAGAACTGGCTCAAACAAGCCGACATCGAAGACGGCCACCAACCCGGCGCCACCCGCGACGAGTCGGCCGAGCTGCGCGAGGCGCGTAAACGGATCCGCCAGCTGGAACAAGAAGCCGAGGTCATGCGCCGCGCGGTCGCCTAACTCAATCGAAGGGGAGGGGTGTGAAGCGTTCGTGCCGATTGGCCCGGTTGTCCGGTGCGGATGGTCGCATTTGCGCGGTGTGCGTTCCCATGTTCGATGTGCCCTACTGGAGCCGCGTCTGACCTGGGGTTTCTCAATGCGGTGATTCTGGGATCTTCGCGGAAACTCCTGCTGATCTGCGCAAACGCTGTCGCAGGTTTGTGCCCTCGGCAGGATTCGAACCTGCGACACCCGCTTTAGGAGAGCGGTGCTCTATCCCCTGAGCTACGAGGGCCGGGCCGTGGCCGGTGGGCAGAGTCTACCGGGTCACCCACTTCGGGGCCGCATCGTGGGGAGCGGCCCCGGGGGGATCAGGCCGCGTGACTGGTTTCGTAGTGGGCGGGGTCGAAGCGGCGGGTCTTCCAGCGGTAGAGGATCGTGGCGCCCGGCCAGTTGTTGGTGATGCGGCCGGAGGCGTTGCGGTACCAGCTGGAGCAGAAGTTCCAGGGGGTGTCCTTCAGGCGTTTCTGGAGCCAATCGTCCCACCGCTGTTCGGTTTCCGGGCGGGCGGACAGGCCGTGGCGGGGGTTGTCGCGCAGGTATTCGACGGCCTGGCGGATGTAGCGGGCCTGTGCTTCGAGCATGTAGACGATGGAGCCGGAGCCGACGTTGGTGTTCGGGCCGTACATCATGAACAGGTTGGGGAACTGCGGTACCGAGACACCGAGGTAGGCGCGGGCGCCTTCGGCGGCCCAGGTGTCGGCGAGTTTGCGGCCACCCGCGCCGTAGATGTTCATGGGGGCGAGGAATTCGGTGCCCTTGAAACCGGTGCCGTAGATGATGACGTCGACCTCGTGGTGGATACCGTCGGCGGTGCGCACGCCGGTGGGGGTGATCTCGGTGATGGGGTTGGTCTCCACGGTGACATTCGGCCGGCTCAGGGCGGGGAAGTAGTCGTTGGAGAAGAGGGCGCGTTTGCAGCCGGGGGCGTAGTCGGGGGTGAGTTTCTCGCGCAGGATCGGGTCGGGGACCTGGCGGGAGCGGTGGGCGTCGGCGATCTTCACCACGGGGGCCTGGATGCCCTGGAGGTCGGTGAGGGCCAAGGCCATGACCTCGAAGAACATCCACCAGCCGAAGCGCTCGGCCCAGCGGACCGGCGGCAGGTACTTGAATACGGCGTGGTGGCGGGGGGTGTAGGCGGCGTCGGCCTTGGGCAGGACCCAGGCGGCGGAACGCTGGAAGAGGGTGAGGTGTTCGGTGAGCGGCTGGATACGCGGGATGTACTGGATGGCGCTGGCGCCGGTGCCGATGCAGGCGACGCGTTTACCGGCCAGGTCGACGGAGTGGTCCCATTCGGCGGAGTGGAACGCGGGTCCGGTGAAGGTGTCGATGCCGGGGATTTTCGGCATGGCGGGGCGGGAGAGCTGGCCGACGGCGGAGATCAGGATATCGGCGGTGAGCTGTTCGCCGTCGGTGGTGCGGATCTGCCACTTCGTGGTGGTCTCGTCGTATTCGGCGTCGCCGATCTCGGTGCCGAAGCGGATGTGGCGTTCGAGATCGTATTTGCCGACCACGCGGCGCATATAGGCGTGGATATCGGCCTGCTCGGAGAAGCGGCGGGGCCAATCGGAGCGGGGCTCGAAGGACCAGGAGTAGAGCGGGGACGGCACATCGCAGGCCGCGCCGGGGTAGGTGTTCTCGCGCCATACGCCGCCGAAGTCCTGGGCGCGTTCGAGGATGGCGAAATCTTTCACGCCGGAACGCAGGAGCTCCAGCCCCATACCGAGCCCACCGAACCCGGCCCCGATGATGATGATCGACGGCGATGTCATGGTCTCAGAGTAGGTCGGGCGGCGGTGCCGTCGAAGAGAACGGCGGTCAGTGAATCGAGATTTTCGGCCACGAAATCAGGCTCGGAGAGGTGATGCGCGTGCATATGTAAGCGAGCGCTCGCCGAGTTCGGCGTTACTGTCCCGGATGGGTAAAACCGGTGGTCCACATGCTTGCGAGCTGTGGATATTCGTCCTATGAACGGGTCATGAACCGGGTTCGTGTCTCGTTTGGATGTCATTTCGTTATCTGACTTGGCAGTGGGCCGGAAACCCCGTTATCACAGTGGAGTGCTCGGCGGCGATGGCGCAGTGCCGGTGGCCCGCAGGGGGCGTCGCGGGCATTGCGTTCCATCCCGCCGTCCGGCGCCGATCATCAATTCGCTCCTTTGTCATGCCGGCCAGCGCTCCCGGTGAATCCACCCGGTTTCCGTCTACCTCCACCACGCCCGGCTACTGCACGGTAGTGTTCGGCGGTGTGTGATGTGAGTCATGTCCGTTCCTGTGTCTCACAGGGGCGTGACCCGGACTCCCCGCGCGACCGTCCGCCGCCCAGATGAGTAGGGGTATTTCCGATGTTGAGCACCATGATGGACGACCAGCTGTCCTTGGCCACGCTGCTGCGCTACGCGTCCACCTTCGTCGGCGATTCCACGGTGTCCACCTGGACCGGGGACGGGGTGCGCACCATGACCTATCGCGAGGCCGGGGCCGACTCGGCCCGGCTGGCCAACGCGCTCACCGATCTGGGTATCGGCGAGGGCGATCGGGTCGGCACGTTCATGTGGAACAACAACGAGCATTTCCTGGCCTATATCGCGATCCCGGCCATGGGGGCGGTGCTACACGCGCTGAACATCCGGCTCTCGCCCGACCAGCTCGTTTTCGTGGCCAACCACGCCGAGGACCAGGTGGTACTCGTCGACGCCAGTCTGGTGCCGATGTTCGCCCAGTACCTGCCACATCTGAAAACGGTCCGGCATGTGATCGTGGTGAACGGTGACGCCGCGTCGCTGGCCGCGCCCGAGGGCGTGACCGTGCACGATTACACCGAACTGCTGGCGAAATATCCGGCCGAGTTCGACTTCCCGGTGCTGGACGAGCGCTCACCGTCGTCGATGTGCTACACCTCCGGCACCACCGGCGACCCGAAGGGCGTCGTGTATTCCCATCGATCCAACTGGCTGCATGCCATGCAGGCGACCACGCCCTCGTCGATGGGGACGCGCAATGACGACACCATGCTCGCGATCGTGCCGCTGTTCCACGCCAATGCCTGGGGGCTGCCCTATGCGGCGCTGCTGACCGGGGCGAATCTACTGATGCCGGACCGGTTCCTGCAGCCGGCACCGCTGCTGGAGATGATGGCCGCGGTGAAACCCACCTTCGCGGCGGCGGTGCCGACCATCTGGGGCGGCGTACTCGCCGCGCTGGAGGCGCATCCACAGGACATCACGCATCTGCGTTCGGTGGTGGTGGGCGGTTCGGCCGCGCCGCCGTCGATGATGAAGGCGTTCGAGCAGAAGCACGGGGTGCGGGTCATCCACGCCTGGGGGATGACCGAGACCTCACCGCTGGGCAGCGTGGCGCAGCCGCCGCAGGGTGTGACCGAGGAGGAGGCCTGGGCCTACCGGGTCACCCAGGGGCGGTTCCCGGCCGCGGTACAGGCCCGGCTGGTCGGCGACGACGGGAACGTGGTGCCCAACGACGGGAACTCCCTCGGCGAGGTGGAGGTTCGCGGGCCGTGGATCACCGGCTCCTATTATTCGCCCGACGGAGCGGACGTGGACCCCGGCAAGTTCGACGACGGATGGTTGCGCACCGGGGATGTGGGCAAGATCAGCCCGGACGGCTACCTGACGCTCGTCGACCGGTCAAAGGATGTGATCAAGTCCGGCGGTGAGTGGATCTCCTCGGTGGACCTGGAGAACGCGGTGATGGGTCATCCCGCAGTGGCCGAGGCGGCGGTGATCGGTATCCCCGATGAGAAGTGGGACGAACGCCCGCTGGTGGCGATCGTCCCGGCCGACGGGGCGTCGGTGGAACCGGCCGAACTGCGCGAATTTCTCGCGGATCGTTTCGCGAAATGGCAGCTGCCGGAGTACTGGACCTTCATCACGGAAGTACCCAAGACCAGCGTCGGCAAGTTCGACAAGAAGCGGCTGCGGGCTCAGCACGCGGACGGAGAACTGATCGTCACGACCGTGCACTGAGGGTGCGCGGACCGCGACGGTATCCGCGGCCGGGGTTGCCGGCCGGATGCGCGGTCCCCGGCGCGAATTCGCGCCGGGGACCGGCCGGGTCAGCAGTTACGCAGTTCCGGGCTCTGGTTGAGCAACTGGTTGCGGGGGCTGATGAAGCGGCTGTAGGTCTCGCCGCCGACGGCCGATAACGGGAACGCCGCCACCCGGTGGCAGTTCTGGAACGCCAGTTTGACGCCGAAGTGCCGTTCCAGGCCGCCCCGGATGGCATCCGAGGCCAAGGCGCGCAACAGCTGCCCGCGCGCCGTCTCGTCCGGCGGGGCCACTTCGTTGTCGGCGAATTCCGCGGTGCCGGAACCGAGTTCGCCGGCGACGCGGCTGACGACCTCCCACGCGTAGGGCAGCGAGTTGCGGACGCATTCGACGAATTCGGCATCGGTGACATCACCGCGTTCGGCACGTTCCAGCAGAGCGGTGGGGACATCTAGGGACACGGCGACCTCCTGGGTCAACTGGTCTTGCAACTGAGGGTGCGGAAACCCGCGTGCAGATCTGCCGGGCCGAGTCTAATCGAAATTGGTTGTCAATAGCAGTGGATTGGTTGTGAAACTCGTTCGCGGGGGCCGCCTTTGGTGGTAGCGGGGTCATTGCTGTCCTGATGGCCGGCTGTGCGGAGCGCGCGGGACGGCCGCTGTCGTGGGTCGGTGTGCGGGGTTTGCCGGGGGGTGACCGCCTCGCGTGGGTCGGCGCGAGAAGCTTGCGAATATTACGAAAAAGACAGTGTTCACAAGTGGGTGCGCGGACTGTATTACCCACTCGAGCTGGCCTTTTTCTGAAAAGGTTGCGATTCGATCACGGGCCGGTAGAGTTACCGTCACAACGGATGCCGAAACGTTACGTTTACCCGGCTCGAGTAGCTGGATCCGTGCACGGCGTTCGACCCTGATGACCGGATAGCGAGGACGGACCTTTGGCGCACCATCGATTAGGCCCCAGCTCCATCACCGTGATGAGCCTTGTCGGTGACGATGTGCAGGTCCGCCCCCGCCGCCACCGCGCCGCCGCCACCGCGGCCGAGAAGGTCCGTGCCGCGGCCGGTGCCGCTGTCGCGGCAGGCGCGCTGATCGGTACCGCTTCCCAGGTCGCTCCCGCCATCGCCTACGCGACGCCGCTGCTACCCGGCGGTGGCGACGAGGCCGTGAAGGCCGAACCCGTCACGCCCGCCGCGGACGCGTCGCCCGCCTCCGCCGAGCGGATGGCGCAGGCCGCGCCGGTCGCCGATACGCAGCCCGCGCCGGTCCAGGCCGCCCCGATCGCCGCGCCCGCGCCGGTGGCCGCACCGTTCGGCCTGCGGAATCTGCCGCCCGAGGTCGCCGCCCCGCTCGCCCACGCCGAGCAGACCCTCGAACAGTTGCATCAGCAGCTCGCTCCCGCCGCCGCGGTCCGGCCGGTCGCCGGCATCGTCAGCTCCACCTACGGCAGCCGGTGGGGCGCCATGCACTACGGTATCGACTTCGCCGATACACTCGGCGCGCCGATCAAATCGGTTGCCTCCGGCACGGTGGTCGAAGCCGGTCCGGCCTCCGGATTCGGAATGTGGGTCCGAGTCCTGCACGACGACGGCACCACCGGTGTCTACGGGCACGTCAACGATATCTACGTCAGCGAAGGACAGCGGGTGAACGCGGGTGATGTGATCGCCACCGTGGGCAACCGCGGGCAATCCACCGGCCCTCACCTGCATCTGGAGATCTGGGACCAAGGTGGTAGCAAAATCGATCCGATGACCTGGATGGTGTCCAAGGGGGTGCCGCTGGAGTGGGGACCCTCGCACTGAGATCGACAGAATCGCTCGACCGTCCGGTCCTTGCCACCCCCGCGGGGTTGGAGGCAGAACTGCGGGCGCCCGGCATGACCGAACTGGCCGATATCTTCGAACCCGACTCGCTCCACGGACGGGTGTACGCGGCTCTGGTGCAGCGGCCGCGGTCGGGGCTCGCCGATATCGCCCGGCACACCGCGCTGTCCGAGACCGTGGTCGAGAACGCGCTCGACGATCTGTGCGGGCTGCGTGCCGTGATCCGGCTCACCGAGCCCGACGGCACCCCGCGCTGGGACGCCCAAGCGCCGGAATCGCTGTCCGAAGCCGAGGCTCGACGGCGGCGCCAGGAGATCAGCACGATGCACGCGGCCGCCGCCCGGCTCAGCGAGACCTTCCGTTCCGTACGGCGCTCGCAGGGCTGGAACGGGGTGATCTCCCCGGTCTTCGAACGGGCCGAACTACTCGCCGACTTCGAGTCGCTGCACGCCAACGCGGACAACTCGGTGAAAATGGTCGAGCGCAGCCCGCATATCAGCGACCCCGAACGCGACAGCCGGATCGCCGAACTCAAACAGACCCGGATGGCCGAGGGCGTGCGGTACCGGATCCTCTACCAGGACACGATCTACCAGGACGCGGACCGGCTACGGCACACCCTGGCCACCAATGCCCGTGGTGCGCAGGCCCGTACCCTGCCCGATCCGCCGTTCAAACTGATCATCGCCGACGACGAACGCGCCAGTCTGGTGCTGCACACCGACGAACGCCGCCCCGACCCGATGGCACTACGGATCAACGGATCACCCCTGCTGGATATGTTGATCCGCAGTTTCGATGTGCTGTGGACGCTGTCCGCGCCGATCTCGGTGCAGCCGGAAGCCGACGAACTCGACGAACGCGACCGCGCGATCCTCACCATGATGGGGATGGGGGCGACCGACGATACGATCGCCCGCCGGCTCGGTATGTCGCGGCGCACCGTGGTCCGGCGCACCGCCCGGCTGCTGGAGCGGCTCGGTGCCAGCACCCGGTTCCAGGCCGGCGTACAGGCGATCCGGCGCGGCTGGTTGTGAACCCGTGCATCGAGTGGGTACGGGCGGCGATGCCCGGGCCTGTTCCTCCGGCGTAGCCACGGAAACCGAACGGCGGCACCAACCTCCCGGCACGGCGTGACGGCTGCCGGTCGCGGCTCGTTCCCCGGGCGGCGACCCGGGGCGCTCCCGAATATGATGGCCACACCGCGCCGGCCCCGGTCCATATGCCCTTCCACCCCCGCTGGGTATGTGAGGGGCCGGGACCTGGCTCGATGCGAGAGGTGAACGCACCCGAATGCACACTGCCCGCCGTCCTTTTCTCGCTGGTCGACGGCGTCGTTCGGGAAGCCCGCTGTTCGCCCAGCTGCTGACCGCCGCCGTCGAATCCGCCGCCACCGAGGTGGCGATCCGCTTCAACCCGACAGGCGACCCCGCCCATCAGCGCGAGATCACCTACCAGGAGCTGGACGAAGAGTCTTCACGGCTGGCCCGGGAACTCATCGAACGCGGGATCGGACCGGGCGACACGGTAGCGATCGGGCTCGCGCGCAGCCCCGAATCGGTGCTCGCGATATGGGCGATCGCGAAAACCGGCGCCGCACATGTACCGATCGACCCACGCCTCCCGGGTGACCGGATCGACCGGCTGGCCGCCGGTTCGGGCGCCGTTCTCGGCCTGACCACTTCACGCTATCGATCCGCGCTGGGCCGGTCCCTGTACTGGATGGAACTGGACGATCCGGTACAGGCCGAACGGATCACGCGGCGGGCGCGGCATCCGATCTCCTACGCCGACCGGGTTCGTCTGCTCGACGCTCGCCATCCCGCCTATATCGCCTACACATCCGCTCCGGGCGGGGAACATGCCGCCGTGGTGGTCCCGCACAGCGCACTGGCCCCAGTGGTGGCGGCGGCCACCGACCACTACGGCATCACCAGCGATTCGCGGGTGGCCCATATGTGCTCCCCGGACATCGACGTCTCGGTGCTGGAACTACTGCTGACCTTCACCTCCGGCGCCACGCTGGTGCTCGTCCCCGCGGAGACCTCCGACGGCCGCCACCTCACCGATCTGCTGGCCCGGGAACAGGTGACCCATGTGCTCACCACCCCGGCGGCCCTGGCCTCCGTGGATCCGGCGGGGCTCACCGACCTGCACGTGGTCGCCGCCATCGGTGGCACATGCGATTACGAGCCGATCGGCCGCTGGGCGCACGAGCGGAACTTCTTCACCGGTTACGGTCGCACCGAGGCCGGTGTCATCGCGACCGGTCCCGGTACGACGGCGCCGGGGGCACCGATTACGGTCGGGGCGGCCCTGAACGGAACAGGCGTTTTCGTTCTCGACGTCCGGTTGCGGCCGGTACCCATCGGTGTGGTGGGTGAGCTCTACCTGTCCGGGCCGGCGCTGGCGCACGGGTACCTCGAACGGCGCGGGCTCACCGCGCAGCGTTTCGTCGCCGCGCCCTTCGGCGCCGAACTCGGTCGGCCCGGCACCCGTATGCACCGCACCGGCGACCTGGTGCGGCGGATCGTCACACCGCGCGGCGAAGAGATCGAATACCTGGGCCGCGGCGGGTCCGGGGCGGCCGAGCGTGGCGAGGTTCGGCAGGCGCCGAGCGGTGAGGCCGACCGGGTTGCGCTGCCGGAAGGTTCGCATGGATTCGCGGAGCGAAGGGTATCGCCGAATCCGGCGGACCGGACAGGACACGAAACCCTGCCCGCGAGTACGCGCGTGCCGGAGCCGAATCCCCTCCGCGAATCCGGTCACGGTGGCCCGGGTGGAGATAGGCCCGCGGCGGCGCCCTCGGCTTCGGGCGAGCGGCGAGTACTACCGGAACGCGGCCGCGGGATCGGACATGGCGAGGTTCCGGCGGCTTCGGCCGCCGAGCTCGATCGGGAAAAGTTGCCGAGGTCTTCGTACGGGCGTGCGGGCAGTGAGGTGCCGGCCGCTTCGGTCCGTGAGGTCGGTCGAGGTGTGCTGTCGGGGTCTTCGTACGGGCGTGCGGGCGGTGAGGTGCCGGCCGCTTCGGGCGGTGAGGTCGGTCGGGATGACCTGCCGGGGTCCTCGCGCGGGGGCGAGGGAGGTGGGATTCCGGTGGCTTCGGCCGACGGGCTCCAGCGAGCTGCGCTGCCGCAGCGTGCGCGTGGGCTGGGGAGAGCGGTTCCGGCGGCTTCGGGCGGTGAGGTCGGTCGAGGTGTGCAGCCGGGGTTCTTGCGTGGGCGCGAGGGTGATGAGGTTCCGTCGCCTTCGGGCCGTGAGGTCGATCGGCCCGGGTTGCTGGCTTCTTCGCGTGGGCATGAGGGCGGGGACGCATCGGCCGGGGGGTTGGAACATGCTGCCTTGCCGCAACATTCGCGGGGCGTCGGGGGAAAGATGCCGTCGGCATCGGACCGTGAGGTCGGTCGAGGCGCGCTGCCGGAATCTGCGCTCGGGTCCGGGAGCGGGCCGGCGGTTTCGGCCGACGAGTTCGGAGGTGTACCACTGCCGGAGCGTTCACGTGGACCCAGGGCAGAGGTGCCGCGGGGGTCTGCCGTCGGACGCGGGGGCGAGCCGGTGGCATCGGCCGACGAGTTCGGACGTGAGCGTTCACGTGGACCCAGGGGAGAGGTGCCGCGGGGATCTGCCGCCGGAGGTGGGGGCGGTGAGGTGTCGCCGGATGGGCCCGGTGCGTTCGCGCTCGGCGCACTACCTCGGGACGGGAGCCCGGGGCGCGGAGAGGTTTCGCAGCCTCGGGGCGCTGCGCTGGATCACCCTGCGCTGCCACAACGTTCGCGTGGGGCGATGGAGGAAGCCGTTCCGCCTACCGGGACAGATGCGGTGATGCGCGACGCGCGGCCCGAATCCGGGCGCGCGAGTGGACCGGGGGCGGGCCTGTCGCCTTCGGCCCGCCGTTTCGAACACGGGGCCGCGCCGGAGAACTGGCGCAGCTCCCGGGGAGACGCGGTTTCGCCGGCTTCGGCGGGGCAGCCCGGGCTCCGGTCCCGACGCGCGTTCGGACGGCAGGACGCTCCACCGATCCCGGCCGACGGTATCGGTGCGGTGCCGCCGACCCCGATCCTGGCCGAGTACCTCGTGGGCGGTGTGCATTCCGGTTTCGCGCAGACCGGGGTGCTGGCATTGCCGGAGGGGATCGACCGGGCCTGGACGGCGGCGGTTCTCGGGGCCGTTGTGGAGCGGCACGATATGTTGCGGGCGCGGCTGGTGGCCGAGGACGGGCAGTACCGATGGGAGGTTCCCGACAGCGGGCCGGTGGGGGAGAGTTGGCTGCTGGCCGAGGTGGAGGTACCCGCGGGGACTCGTCCGGCCGAGGTCGCCGCGACCGCCCGCTCGGCGATGGAAACGACTGTGGCGCGGCTGGATCCGCTCGGCGGCCGGATGGTCGCCGCGACCCGGCTGTGCCGGGCGGGCGCTCGCGACGCGCTTTTGCTCGCCGTGCACCACTACGTGGTCGACACGGTGTCCTGGCAGATCCTTCTGGCGGATCTGGCCCGGGCCTGGGCGCAGGTGGCCGGCCGGTTACGCCCGCAGCTGCCGCCGGTCACCACTTCGTTCCGGCGATGGGCGCAGGCGGCGACCGAACCCGTCGCGCCACCGGAACGCGATACCGCACTCGTCCAGTGGCGGAAGGTGCTGGCCATCCCGGACCCGCTGCTCGGGACGCGGGCACTCGACCGCACTGTCGACACCCACGCGTCGGTGCGTCGGTTCGCGGTGGAGGTGCCGGCGGATATCGCCGAGGTGGTGCTGACCGAGGTACCGGCGCTGTACCGGACGGATCCCGAATGCCCGCTGCTGGCCGCGCTCGCCCTGGCGGTGCGGAACTGGCGGTCCCGGCGTGGGGTGGACTGCGCGACCACCCGGGTCCGGCTGCACGGCGACGGACGCGCGGAAGCACTACTGCCCGGAGCCGATCTCACCCGTACCGTCGGCTGGTTCGATACGGCATATCCGGCGGCCCTGGATCTCGGCGATATCGACCCCCGGGCGGCACTGGCCGCGGGTCCGGTGACCGCCGCGCTGCTGCGTTCGGTGAAGGAACAGCTGGTGGCGCTTCCGCGGCGGCTCGGTTTCGGGTTGCTGCGCCGCTCGGCCGTCGGTGAATTCGATGGACCCGTGGCGCAGATCGGGTTCGCCTGTACGGGCCGGTTGGCCGTGCCCGGTGCCGACGAGACGGCATGGCGGCCCCTCGGCGAGCTCGGTGGGTTCGCGACCGCCTTCGACCGGGATATGCCGGCGGAGACAGTGATCGATATCGATGCCGTCGTCGGCGGCGACGGCCGGATCACGGCCTCGTTCGCCTACGTCGCCGATATCGTCGACGAGCCGTCGGTCCGGGAGCTGGCCGACGAGTGGCTGGCCGCGGTCAACGCCATCGCCCGGCATACGACCGACCCGGCGGCCGGGGGTCTCACCCCCTCGGATCTGCCGCTGGTCCGTGTCGGGCAGCGGGAGCTCGATACCTGGCGCGCGGAGTACTCGGGCCTGGCCGATGTGCTGCCGCTGGCACCGCTGGGCGCGGGGCTGTTCTTCCATTCCCAGTTCACGACGGGCGGCCCCGACGACTATGTGATGGTGTTCGTTGTCGAGCTCGGGGGTGTCATAGACCTGGACCGGTTGCACCGGGCCGCGCAGGGGCTCGCCGACCGGCATCCGGTCCTGCGTACCGCGTTCGTGACCGCCGCGGACGGGACACCGGTGCAGTTGGTGGCCGAGACGGTCACGGTGCCGTGGCTGGTGGTCGACGATGTCGGCGACTACGAGATCCCGGAGCTGCTGGAGAGAGAACGGCTCACCCGGTTCGCCCTGGACACCGCGCCGTTGCTGCGGGTCACGGTGTATCGCACGGTATCCGGCCGTACCCATCTTGTGCTGGCCGCGCACCAGTTGCTCTTCGACGGCCGGTCGGCGCCGATCCTGCTCACAGATCTGCTGACCCTCTACGCCCACCACGGTGACCCGGCGGCGCTGCCGCAGCCTCCGGCCTACCGCGACTATCTGGGGTGGCTGGTCCGGCAGGACACCGCGGCCGGCCGGGCCCGCTGGGCGGAGGTTCTGCGGGGCGCCCGGCCGACCGAACTCGCTCCGGTGCTCGCCCCGCCCACCCGACCGGAAACCGGGATCGGGAAGGCTGATCTGGCGCTCGGCGATGTCGAGACCGCCGCCATGGCGGCATACGCGGCCGCGGCCGGGGTGACGGTCGAGACCGTGGTGCAGGCGCTGTGGGCGCTGCTGCTGGCGGGCCTGACCGGACGCCGGGACATCGTGTTCGGTGCCGTGGTCGCCGGTCGCCCGTCCGGGTTGAGCGGCGTCGACGAGATGGCCGGTCTGTTCGCCAACACCATCCCGATGCGGGTGCGTTTCGAGCCCGGATGGACGGTGCGGGATCTGCTGTCCCGCATCCGGTCCGAACAGCATGCCCTGCGCGACCATCACCATCTGAGCGCCGCGGATACGGCACCGGGCGCGGCGGGACTCTTCGACACCCTGCTGGCCTACGACCCGCACCCGGTCGGCACGGCGCGCCCGACCCCTGCCGGTGGCGTCGACGGGCTCCAGGTGTTGGATCAGACTTCTCATGCCTTCACCCATTACCCGGTGACACTGGTGGCGGAGTCGGCGGACCGGCTGCTGTTGCGCCTGTGGTACCGCCGCGAGCTCATCGACGAATCCGCGGCCGCCGCCCTCTCCGTATTACTGCACGCGCTCGTGGGCCAGCTGCTGGCGGTACCCGCGGAACTCGGACAAACCCCGGCGGCGGATTGGTGGCGTGCCCCCGGCACGCTCGTCGGCCGCGCCGAACTGCCCGCCGATCGACCGCGCCCGGCCGCCCCGTCCGGCGGCTGCGGCCAGCTGACGCGGGAGCTGAGTATCGACCTGCTCGATTCGCTGAACGATATCGCGACGCATCAGGGGACGAGCGCGTTCACCGTGATTCAGGCGGCGCTGGCCATTCTGCTGACCCGGCTGTCGGGGCATCGGGATATCGCCGTCGGCGCGTTCAATACCCAGCACGCCGCGGCCGGATTGTCGGTACTGCACACCGATCTGGATCCGGCGCTGCGCTTCGACGAACTGCTCGACACCGCCCGGATCGCCGGTGGTGCGCTTTTCGAGACCGGCGGTCGCGGCACCGAACGGCTGGGGCAACTGATCGATACGGTGCGCACCGCCGCCGGACAACCGCCCTTCCGGGTGCTGCTGGCCACCACGGATGCGCCCGCCCGCCTGCCGGACATGCTCGACCTGCGGGTGGACCTGCTGGATACCGGTGCCGAGGCGCGGCTGACCTTCACCTACACCAGCGACCTGTTCGACGCACCCACGCTCGGCGACCACGCGGACCGGCTCCTGCGGATCCTGCACGCCGTGGCCGCCGATCCGCACCGCATCGTGGGCGATATCGATCTGCTCGCTCCCGGCGAGCGCGAGCTGGTGCTGCGGGAATGGAACAGCGGCGGGGTGCCGGTGCCGGCGGTGACACTGGTCGACCTCATCGAGGCCCAGGCCCGCCTGCGGCCGCGGTCCCCGGCCGTACGGGCCGGCGGGACCGTACTGAGTTTCGCGGAACTGCTGAGCCGGTCGTATCAGGTGGCCCGCGCCCTGATCGCCGCCGGGGCGGCCCCGGAAACCCTGGTGGCCGTGGCGGTGCCGCGGACCGAGGAGTTGCCGGTCGCGCTGCTCGGTGTGTTGCTGTCCGGTGCCGGCTATCTGCCGCTCGACACCGCCTTCCCACGGCCGCGACTGGAAGCTGCGCTCGTCGAATGGCACCTGGTCGCCGTCCTCACGACCGCCGCCGAACGTGACGCGATCCCGACCGTGGACACGCCGGTGATCCTGCTCGCCGATACCGGGAACCGTTCCACCGAACCGCTCACCGGGGCCGAGCGCCGGGCCCCGCTGCACCCGGACAACCTGGCCTGTGTCGTGCACACCTCCGGTTCCACCGGCGCGCCCGGGGCCGTGGCCGTGGCGCATCGCAACGTGGTGGAACTCTTCGCCAACACCCAGTTGCTGTTCGAGTTCGACGACGCCGATGTGTGGACCCTTCTCCACTCGGTCGCCTTCGACTTCTCGATCTGGGAGCTGTGGTGCGCGCTGGCCAGTGGCGGATCGGTGGTGGTGGTCGGCCGGCCGGAAATTCGGTCACCCGAACGGTTCCGGGAACTGCTCATCCGTGACCGGGTCACCGTGCTCAACCAGACGCCGTCGGAGTTCTATCGACTCGCGGAAGCCGACCGGCTCGCGCACGGCGAGAGCAGCGGCGTACTCGCCCTGCGCTATGTGGTGTTCGGCGGTGAGACGCTGGATCTGCGCCGGCTGCGAAGCTGGTACGAACGCCACGGTGGGCCCGGAACCGATGGGCCGTGGCTGGTGAACATGTACGGCCTCACCGAGACCACCGTGCACGCCTCCTTCCTGGCGCTCGACGAGAAGCTGGTCGACAACCCGGCCGGTGTGATCGGCCGGGCGCTGCCCGGTCTGGACGCCTTCGTGCTCGACGAACGACTGCATCCGGCTCCGGTCGGTGTACCGGGCGAGATCTATGTCTCGGGGCGGCAGCTGACCCGCGGCTACCTCGGCAGTCCGGGCCGCACCGCCACCCGGTTCGTCGCCGACCCGTTCGGAGCGCCGGGGTCACGGATGTACCGCAGCGGCGATATCGGCCGCTGGGCCGCCTTCGGTGGTCGCGCCGATCTGGAATATGCCGGTCGCGCGGACGCACAGGTGCAGCTGCGGGGATTCCGGATCGAACTGGGCGAGGTCGAGTCGGCCCTGCTGCGCTGCCCGGGGGTGGGGCGGGCGGTCGCGCTGGTCCGCACCGACGAGGTGGCAGGGGACCGGCTGCTCGGTTACGCGGTGCCCGCCGCGGAACAGGAGGCCGTCCTCGATCCGGCGCTGCTGCGCGGGCAGGTCGCCGAATTCCTACCCCAATACATGGTTCCCGAGGCCGTGGTGGTCGTCGAGGAGCTGCCGCTGACCCCGCACGGGAAACTCGACCGGGACGCGCTACCGGTCCCGCCGGTGGCCGGCCGGGCGCCCTACACCGCCCCGGCGGGCCGGGTGGAAACGGTGGTGGCGGACGTGTTCGCCGATCTGCTCGGCGTCGAACGTGTCGGCGCCGAGGACGATTTCTTCGCTCTCGGGGGCAATTCACTGAGCGCCACCCGGGTGGTGGCCCGGATCAACGAGGAGTTGTCGGCCGAACTCGTGGTGCGCGTGCTGTTCGAGGCGCCGACGGTGGCCGCGCTGGCCGCGCGGGTGGTCCCCGGGGTCGTCCCGCAGGTGGAGCGACCGGCGCTGGCACGGGTCGATCGGCCGGAACGAATCCCGTTGTCGCCACGGCAATACCGGTTGTGGCCGGGCGACCGGCTCGTCCCGGATTCGGCGGTCCACAATATTCCGCTCGCCATCGGGCTCGACGGTGCGCTCGATACGTCCGCGTTGCGCTACGCCCTGTCCGATGTCCTGGAACGGCACGAGGTGCTGCGCACTCGCTACCCCGGTGGCCCGGACGGACTGCCGTACCAGGAGATCCTGCCGGTGGCGCAGGCGCTGCGCGGCGGTCTGGAATCGGAGACCGCCGAGGACGCGCTCACTCGGATCGGCGAACTGCTCGCGGTCGGTTTCGATGTGACCACCCAGGTACCGGTGCGCGGGCTGCTGCTCACCACCGGCCCCGACCGGCATGTGCTGGCGCTGGTCGTGCACCGTATCGCCGCCGACCCGGCCTCCCTCGCACCGTTGGCGCGTGACCTGATGACCGCGTATCTGGCCCGTGTCGGTGGGGAGTCGCCACGCTGGTCACCGCTGTCGGTGCAGTACGCCGACTACGCGATCTGGCAGGGCGCCGTACTCGGTGCGGGCACCGACGAGAACTCCGTCGCGGCAGCGCAATCGGCGTACTGGCGCGACCGGTTGCGCGGCGCGACCGGCGAACCGGAGCTGCCGCTGGACCGGCCGCGTCCGGTGATGCCCTCGATGCGGGGCAGAACCACGGGTTTCGCGGTGCCCGCCGAAGTACACGAGGGACTGGACCGGCTCGCCCGCGAACGCGGCGCCACGCTGTTCATGGTGTTGCACGCCGCGGTGAGCGTCCTGCTGCACCGGCTGACCGGTGCGGAGGACATCGCTGTGGGGACTCCGGTTGCCGGGCGGAATGAGCGGGCGCTCGACGACCTCGTCGGCATGTTCACCAATACGCTCGCCCTGCGTACGCGCGTCGATGCCACCCGGCCCTTCGCCGAACTGCTCGACGAGACACGGGAAACCGCCCTGGCGGCGTTCGACCGTGCCGATATCCCGTTCGAACAGGTGGTGGAGATCGTGGCTCCGGAGCAGGCCACCGCGCACAATCCGCTGTTCTCCGTGCTGCTCACGGTGGGGAACGACGAGCGGGTGGCGCTGAAACTGCCGGGCCTGTCCGTGTGGTCGCTCGATTGCCGGGAGCTCACCGCCACCTTCGATCTGCGGATAGATATCGACCCCGGCCACGACACCGACGGGGCGCCCGGTGGGCTGCACGCCGTACTGACCTATCCCACGGACCTCTTCGACGAGGAAACGGTGCGGTCGTTCGGCCACCGGCTGCGGCGGACCCTTTCCGCGGTCGCCGCCGAGCCGCTGATGCCGGTGGGCGATATCGATTATTCGGAGGCCCCCGAACGCCCCCGCGCACTCGCCCCGGCCGAGCAGTCGGTACCGGCCGCGACCGCGGGAACCGCGCTCGCCCAAACTCTCAGCGCCTCGGTGGAGGATGATCCGGAAGGCCCCGCAGTGGTGTGTGGCGAGACCACGGTGAGCTATCGCGAGCTCGACGCGCGGTCCTCGCGACTGGCGCGGGTACTGATCGCGCGGGGATGCGGTCCAGGCACCGGTGTGGTGAGTGCGCTGGAACGCGGGGTGGACGCGCTGGTGGCGACCTGGGCGGTATTGAAGGCGGGCGCCACTCTGGTGCCCACCGACGCCCTGGAGGTCGCGGCGGCCGCGGAGCTGGCGGTCACGGCCGGGCTGTCCGTGGGCCGGGCCCCGGCCGCGCCCCACCTCGAATGGCTGCTGCTCGACGAGCCGGCGCTCGCCGCGGAGATCGCCGCCGAATCGCCGCGGCCGGTCACCTATGCGCACCGGGTGCGACCGTTGCGCGGCAGTGATCTGGTCGTGGTGGACGGTACCGGCCGGCGGGTGAGCTACGACCAGCTGGCCACCGCGGTGACCCGGGTGCACACCGTTACCGGACTCACCTACGAGGCCAGGACCTACCGCGCCGGCCGCGGTGACGGCCCGGCGGCAGTACTGGAGACCGTGGCCGCCGGGGCCGCGGGCGCGTCGGTGGTGCTACTCCCGGGAGAGTTGCCGGATGCGACCCCGGCGGGTGAGTGGATCACGCATCTGTGGTCCGACGGCGCCGGTCTGGCGGCACTCGATCCCGGCGCACTCGAGGATCTGACCACGCTCGTCCTCGACGAGCAGGATGAGCCGGATGCGGCCTGGTCCGGTGTCGGCACGGTGCTCGACCTCCCCACACTACTGGGCTGACAGCGTGGAACAGGGCCGATTCCCAGAGGCCACGGCGGGTTTCGGCGCGGCCGGGCCGGGACGCACCGGCGCGGCCGGACCGGCGGCCGGGTTCCGCGGGTGTAGCTGTGCGCCGCCCCGACCGGTAACCTGCGGGTGCCATACCGGGTACCGGCGCATTGTGGCAGGCTGCTGTCCAAGCTGCGGCACGGTAGGGCGCGGCGGTGAAGTGCGACAGGCAGGCGAGGCGGACAGATGGATGCGGTAGTCGGTCAGCGGTGTGACCACCTCCGGAGGGCGAAAACGGTATGACGCGGCCAGTCCGGACCCGGCCCCACCGAACCCGGCGGCCCCGCGTGACCACCCTTCCGCAGCTGATCGCGAACGCTGTCGAGACCAATCCCGACGGTGCGGCCCTCGTCCTCGCCGACGGCACCGGCCCGTTGGAGCAGGTCAGCTATGCCGATCTGGACGCCTGGTCGAGCCGGTTGGCGCGGTCGCTCATTGCGCGCGGAATCGGCCCGGAGGATCTGGTGGCCGTGGCCATCCCGCGTTCGCTGGACGCGGTGCTGGCGGTCTGGGCAGTGGCCAAGACAGGAGCGGGTTTCGTACCGATCGATCCCGCCTATCCGCCCAACTGGATCGCGCATCTGCTGGTCGATGTCGGTGCGGTCTACGGTCTGGCGGTCTCCTGGGTCCGCAACGAACTCCCCGACGAGATCGAGTGGTTGCAGGTCGACACGGTCGGGGCCGCTCGGGCGCTGGAACAGTTCTCCGCCGAGCCGGTGACCTACGCCGACCGGATCCGCCCGCTGCGGGCCGAACATCCCGCCTATGTCAGCTATGCCAGCGACGGCGAGGCCTCGCCGGACGGTGTGGTGGTCACCCAGGCCGGTCTGTCCGGTCTGTGCGCCGAACAGCAGGGCCGTTTCCGGGTCGAACCAGAGGACCGCACGCTCGACTTCGCGCCGCTCCCCTCGGATTCGGCCGTACTGGAGCTGCTGCTCGCGCTCGGCGGCGCCGCGACCATGGTGGTTGTCTCCCCGCTGGTGTCCACGGCGGACGAACTCACCGAACTGTTGCGCCGCACCGGTGTCACCCATGCCTACCTGCCGCCGGAAGCGCTGGAGGTGATGGATCCGGCGGGGCTCGACGAACTGGGCGTGGTGATCGCCGGGCGCCGGCCGTGCCCGCCCGAACAGGTGGCGCGCTGGGCGATTCCCGTCGCCGGCGGGGCGACCCGGGTGCTTTATCAGGGGTACGGGCCGGCCGAGGCCACGATCATGACCAGTATCAGCACCGCGCTGACCCCGGACCGGGCGCCGACCGTGGGCGCGCCGATCCGCGGTGTGACGGCCCATATCCTGGACGGACAGCTCGCGCAGGTGCCCGACGGCGCGGTCGGCGAACTGTATCTCGGCGGTCCGCAACTGGCCCGTGGCTATCACCGCCGGCCCGGGCGGACCGCGCAACTGCTGGTCGCCGACCCCTACGCCGACGACGGTTCGCGACTCTTCCGCACCGGTGACCTGGTGCGTCGCACCGACGATGGCGAAATGGAGTATCTGGGCCGGGTCGAACCGCCGGCCGCACCATCGACGCTCTCGGGCGTCATGGGGCCGAGCGACTCGGATACACCGCCACTCGTCGCCGTCGACTCCGCCGCCGCACCGGAGGCAGCGCTCGCCGAATCACCGGCCGACTTCGAGCAGAGCCTGCCGATCCGGGAAACCGCTGCTCCGCCCGCGAAACCCGACCTTCCCGCCGAACCGGAGCAGCCGGTCGAGGACGGCGCCTTCACCGGTTACGGCGACGGACCGGCCGATCGGGAACCCGGCACCCCCGATCCGGTTCCCGCGCGCGGACTGCCCGGGGCGGACAGCAGGCTCGCCTCCGAGCGGCGTGATATGGAACTGCCCGGGCGCGGCTACCTGGAAATGCCCGACCGCTCACAACCTCTGGGCGCCCGCGGCACCCGGGCCGCGGAATCCTCGCCCGCCGGAGCGGAGGCCAACGATCCGGCGGAGCCGGATGCCGACACCTGGCTGAGCGCCGACCGGCAGCTGCCCGCGCCGAGCGATACCCAACCCTCCCGCGGGAGTTCGTTCCGGGCGGCCGGTGACGCGCTGGCGTTCTACGAGAATATGCCGGAGGGTGCGGACGCGCCGGGCAGCCGGGGCCCGAGCCCGGCGGTGCTACCCGCCACCCGCCCGGAGCCCGGGGGCTCGGATTTCCCGTTCGGCGCCCGGGACAGCAATGCCCCGAGCCCGCTGTGGCCCGACTCCGCCGGTGCGTCGCCGCGTGCGGAGGAACCATCGGCGCCGGAAACGGTTCCGGCGCCGGACGACCGTCGCGCCGCGGCGCGACCGGAATCCATCCCGCTCTCGCCCGGCCAACTGCGGTTGTGGGAACGCAACCGGTTCACCCCCGAAGAAGGCACCGATACCTTCACCGCCGCGATGACCCTGACCGGCACCCTGGACGCGACGGCCATGCAGGCCGCCGTCGCCGATGTGGTCGACCGGCACGAAACGCTGCGCACCGTCTACCCAGAGGTCGGCGGCACACCGCATCAGGTGGTGCTGCCGCGGGAACGGGCGGTACCGGAGGTGGCCGCCGAACCAGTTGCGCCCGCCGAACTGGCCGAGTGGTTGCAGGCCCTGTCCCGGACCGATTTCGATGTCGCCGATCCCGAACAGGTACCGGTACGGTTCGCGCTGGCCGAGACCGGCCCCCGGGAACATGTGGTCGCGGTGGTCGTCCACCGCATCCTCGCCGACGAGGTGTCGGCCGGTCTGCTGCTGCGGGATCTGCTGCGGGCGTTCCTGGGCCGGCGCAACCGGTCGCGGCCGCTGTGGCAACCGCTGTCGGTGCAGTACCTGGACTATTTCCTGAACCGGCAGTCTGTTCTCGGCGACAGCACCGATCCGGGATCGCTCGCCGCGGCGCGACTGGCGTTCTGGCGCGAATACCTGGCGGGGTTGCCGCCGCTGCTGGAGATTCCGGCCGCTACCGGCGGCTCCGGCGGCACGGGTTACGGCGTGCACGGTTTCGAGATCGGCACCCGCACCCATCGCCGGATCGCCGATATCGCCCGCCGGGGTGAGGTTTCCGAGTTCATCGTGGTGCGCGCGGCCTTCGCGGTGTTGCTGGCCCGCTCGGCCGCCGTCACCGATATCGTGCTCGGCAGTTCGGTGCGCGGGCACGATGAACGCGAACTCGACGACGCGATCGGCCCCTACGCCAACACCGTCGTCCTGCGCACCCGTATCGATCCGGCGGAGTCCTTCCTGGACCTGGTCACGCGGGTCGCCGAATCCGATCGCGCGGCGTTCGCCCACGCGGATCTGCCCTTCGAGATCGTGGACGCGGCGATCGGCGTCGGCGCGCCGCTGTTCGATATGGCGATCTCGTTGCGGCACAACGATATTCCGCGTCTGGAAATGCCGAGTCTGTCCACCGAGCCGATCGAGATCGCGAACTCGACCCCCGAGTGCGGTTTGCGGCTGGTGATCGACCCGCACCGGGCGCCCGACGGTTCACCCGACGGGATCGCGGCCGCGTTGCACTACGCCGCCGACCGGTTCGACGCCGCCACCGCCACCGAATTCGCGCGTCGGTTGCAGCGCGTACTCACCGTCGCCGGTGGTGATCCCGACGGCCCGGTCGGTGATATCGACCTGCTGTCCCGGGCCGATCTCGACCGATTGCTGGTGGTCTGGAACGACACCCGGTACCCGGTCGCGCCGGACCTGCTGCTCGACGGTTACCGCCGCACCGTCGCCACCCGCCCCGATACCGTGGCGGTGGCCGACGCGGAAGCCGAACTGACGTATCAGGAATTCGACGCCCGGGTGAACCGGCTGGCACGGCGGCTGATCGAGGCCGGAGTCGGCACCGAGACGCCGGTGGGTGTTGCGCTGCGCAACTCCACCGAGCTGCTGGTCGCGATCTACGCGGTGCTGTCCGCCGGTGGCGCCTGCCTGCCGCTGGACCCCGACGATCCGGCCGGCTGGAACGCGCGGCTCATCGATATCGCCGGACCGGCCTGTGTGCTGGTGGCCCCGGCCGACGAAGCGAGGCTGGCGGCGGTGGAGACGAGCACGGCGTCGCGGCCGCCGATTCTGGTGCCCGGTGCCGAAGATCTCGCCCGTCACTCCGCCGAGCCGGTGCGCCCGGAGGAACTGATCCGGCAGATACGCCCCGGTAACGCGGCCTATCTGCTGTGCGCCTCGGTGTCGCCGGACGGGCCGGAACTGGCGGTCCTCTCGCACAGCGCGATCCACAACCAGATCACGCTGATGCTCGCCCAGTACCCGATGGGTTTCACCGACGTCTACCTCCAGCAGAATCCGCCGACCCGCGGCACCTCGCTGTGGGGTACTTTCCTGCCGTTGCGCGCCGGGGCGGAACTGGCTCTGGCCCCGGCCGGAACGCACGACCCGGAGCGTATCGCCGCGACGATCGCCGCGCGAGCGGTGACGGTCACCGATTTCGGGCCCGACGAACTCGCCGCCTTCGCCGAGCACGCCGATCCGGGACCGATGCGCAGTCTGCGCGAGGTTTTCGTGACCGGCGGTCCGCTGGCGCCGGAAACGGCACGGGCGGTGCGGGAACGCTGCGGTGCGCGGACGCAGAATCTGTACGGGACCGCCGAAACCGCGGTGTCGGCGACCTCCTGGCCGGCCGCGGGATCGGCGGATCGGTCGGTGCCGATCGGGCTGCCGCAGTGGAACACCCGGGTGTACGTGCTGGATTCGCGGTTGCGGCCGGTCCCGCCCGGGGTGCCCGGTGAGCTGTACCTGGCCGGTGACCAGCTCGCTCGCGGTTACCTCGGCCGGCGCGGTGGCACCGTGCACCGATTCGTCGCGAACCCTTTCGGTTACGGCCAGCGCATGTACCGGACCGGGGATATGGTGCGGTGGCGCGACGCCACCGCCACCACCCCACAGCGACTCGACTACCTGGGCCGTACCGATGACCAGTTCGGTTTCCGCGGCCACCGCGTCCGCCCCGCCGCGGTCACGGCCGCGCTGCGCGCCCTGCCCGGGATCGCCGCGGCCGCGGTACTCACCCGTGGCACCGGTCCGGCCGTATCGTCGGCCGCGCGCCCCGGCGCACGCCTGGTCGCCTACATCGTTCCCGAGCAGGCCGGGAGCGAACCCGACCTTGCCTCGGTCCGCGCCGCACTCGCGCAGACGGTGCCCGCGGATCTGGTGCCGTCGGCTTTCGCGGCCGTCGAGCGGATCCCGCTGACCGGCACCGGCGAACCCGATCGGACCCGGTTACCGGACCCCGACGAGATCGCGCCGCTGCCGCCGGATGCAGGCCCGTGGGCAGCCGAAGCGCGCGTCGAACCCGTCGGCGCGCTCGATATCGCGGAGACCGCACTACCGGAACCGCCACCGCAGGCGGCCGAACCTGTCCCGACCGCCGCGGCGCCGGTCTCGTTCACCGGCGCCGCGGCGGAGACAACCGGTGAGCTGCCCGCGACACCCACCGCCGCCCGGCTGCTGGACAGTCCCGTACCCGGGGTCGAGGTCCGGTCGGTGGTACTCGATCTACCGACCGACCGGCCGCTGAGCCGGACCGAGATCGCGGTGCAGTCGCTGATGGCCCGGCATCCGATGTTGTCGGCCCGGCTCGACACCGGCGCCCGACCGCCCGTCCTGTGGATCCCGCCGCGCGAACAGCGGGGTGAGCGTCAGTACTGGTGGCGCGGGCCGGAAACCGGTGAGAACACCCTGGCCACCGACGATGTGGTGCAAGCGGCGGCCGACGCGCTCGACCCCGCGAACGGGCGCAATATCCATTTCGTCGTCACCGGCACCGAACCGGATCGACGGCTCGTAGTGGTGGCCAATGGACTGGCCGTCGACGACCGCTCGTGGCGGATCATCATCGACGAGCTGGTCGCCGGCTGGGCCGGCGCCGAACTCGCCGCGGCAGCCCCCGAGACCAAACTGCCGCAACTGGTGCACGCCCTGGACGCGCGCGCCCGCTCCATCGAACTACTGGACGAGTCCGGATGGTGGCGGCGCAACCTGGCCGGCGCGCAGATAGCGGCCCCCCTGGGGTCCGCCGATCTCCGGGTCCGCCGCCGGGTCTCCCTGGCCATCACCGCCGAGGGCACTGCGGCGGTGACCGCCGCGGCCGGCGCCTACGAGGCCACCGTGCCCGAGGTACTGCTGACCGCCGTCGCCGTCGCCCTGCACACCGGTGCGCAGGGCAAAGTCGCCCGCGCGATCGGATCCCTGGTGCGCTGTGACGCCGACGCCCGGTCGTTCGCGAACGGAACCGGCGATCTCGTCGGCGGTTTCGCCACGGAATTCCCGCTGTCGGTCCGGATCGTCGATATCGATACCACCGAGGCTCTGGTCGGTGGGCCCGCCGCCGGAAGCGCGCTGGTCCAGATCCGTGATCTCTACCGGTCGGTACCCGACGGTGGCGCGGGCTACGCGCTCCTGCGTCACCTGAACCCGGAGACCGCCGCCGAGTTCGCCGCCGCCGAATCCGGCCGGCTCACTCTGCGCTACCGGGATCTGCGGCCGGCCCGGGTCCACACCGACGGCCCGGCCGACGGAGTACCGCTGGCACTGACCGTCGACGCCACCGACGACGGTCTGCTCTGCCGGTTCGACTACGCGACCGACGTTTTCGCCGGTGAAGATGTGAAAACCTTCGCCGAGCATTGGGTCCGCGCACTCGGCGGCCTCGCCGAACACGGGTTGCGCCCGGATATCGGGCGCACCGCGCTCGCGCCGCAGCCCGCGCGGGAGTCGCAATCCGCGTCCGCGCCGCAGCCCGCGCGGGAGTCGCAATCCGCGTCCGCGCCGCAGCCCGCGCGGGAGTCGCAATCCGCGTCCGCGCCGCAGCCCGCGCGGGAGTCGCAATCCGCGTCCGCGCCGCAGCCCGCGCGGGAGTCGCAATCCGCGCCCGCGTCGGAGCCCGCGCCCGCGCCGCAGCCCGCACCCGAGTCGCAGGTCGCCGTCGAGTCGGCGCCCGCGCATGCGGCGCTGCCCGCGCACATGTCCGAACCGGTGCCGGACGCGGAGGTCACCTCACTGCTGCGCCCGATCACCGGCGTCCCGGACGCCGCGCCGCCCGAGCCGGTCCGCGGCACGCTACCGCGACACCACGCATACGACGCGGCCGCCGATCCGCTGCCGGACACGGCCGGCGCACCCGCTCCGGATGGGCTCCCGCGGCGCCGGACTACGGGCGCCGAAACACCCGCGACGGCCGTCCCCGGTACGGATGCCGAGGCGGCCGGTGCCGGGCTCCCGCAACGCCGGCCGGTCGGCGGAGCCGGCGCGCCCGCGCAACAGGAGACCGTCCCGGAGCGAACCGCGTTCCCGCAACGCGGCGCCGGGCCGCGTTCGGAATCCGAAACCGTGGCGAGCGGAATCGATCCGACCGCGACAGCGCTGCCGCGGCGCCGCACGCGACCCGATGCGGATCCGGCCGCGACGGTGGATTCGGGTTCGGTGTCGCTGCCGCAACGTGCCGCGCGACCCGACGCGGATTCTGCTGTGTCGGTGGATGCGGGTTCGGGTTCGTTGCCCCGGCGCCGGTCGGGGCTCGATGCGGATCTGGCCGCGACGGTGGATGCGGGTTCGGGTTCGTTGCCGCAGCGCCGGTCGGGGCTCGATCCGGATCCCGCGGCGACCGCGGACCCGGGCCGGGCCTCGCTGCCACAACGCCGCCCGGGTCCGGCGCATTCGACACCCGAGGCCGTGAGTCCGGAATCGGCCGCGCGATCCGGGGCCTTCCCGCAGCACCTGCCCCGGCACGACAGTGGGCCTGCCGGTGAGCCGCTGTCGGAGCAGGCAGCCGAGCCCTCGGCGACGCCTCCGCGGGGCGCGTTCCGGTACGGCGCGGGATCTGTCGCCGAGCCGATGGATGCCGTCGAGCCGCCCGCGCCGCCGGCCCTGCCCCGTCGCCGGCCCGGGCCGGCCGGCCAACCGGAACGCCTCGGCACAGAAATGGACTCGCCCGAAGCCTCCGCACCTCCGGGGTTGCCCCGGCGCCGCCCCCGGGTCGACAGCGGGTCCCGCACGGAACCGGAACAGGCCGAGATATCCGAACCGTCGCTGCCGCAGCGCCGTTCTCGGCTCGGCGCGCGGCCCGACGCCGATTCGGCGGGTGCCCTTTCCGAGCCCGTGTCCACCGAGAGCGGACCCGTACCGGATCCGCTGCCGGAACGCCGTCCCACCGCCGAGACGCGCCCCGCGTCCGCCGGCACCGAGTCCGAACCGGCGGGCGGGCCGGCGCTGCCGCGGCGCGGCGGCCGCTCCGCGGTGGAAGCGGAGGGTGCGACCGCCGGCAGCACAGCCGACCCGGGTCCGGCCGCGCTGCCGCGGCGCGAGGCACACGGCGAGGCCGAATCGGCGCCGGTCGAGCTCCCGCCGGCGCTGCCGCGGCGCCGGCCGCAACCGCTCCGGGACGAGACGGCATCGTCCGAACCGCGTGACTGGACCTTGAAGCGTTCGAAGTCCGCGGCCCCCGCACCCGGTCCCGAGCCGACCGCCGATCCCGGGCTCACCGCCGATCCCGGGCTCACCGCCGATCCCGGGCTCACTGCCGATCCCGGGCTCACCGCGGACCCGGAGCCCACCACCTTCCTGCGGCCGATTCCGGATGTGGAGACGACCGCCTACATGTCTCCGATTGCCGATCTGGCCTCGCGTGACGACCAGAGCACCCTGCTGTCGCTGTTCGACGAACAGGTGAGCCGGACTCCCACGGACCCGGCCGTGCGGCAGGGTGCGCGGGTGCTCGGTTACAGCGAATTGGACCGCAAGTCCCGGGCGCTGGCCGTGGAGCTGATCCGCTTCGGCGTCGGCGACCGAACCCTGGTCGCCGTGGCCATGCGACCCGGTATCGACCTGGTGGTCGCGGTCTGCGCGGTTTTGCGTGCGGGCGGCGGATATGTGCCGGTCGATCCCGGCCGCCCGGCCGCGGAAGTGGACGAGTTGCTGGCCACCGCGGCCCCGATCTGTGTGCTGAGCACCTCGGACGAGGGCTTCGCCACCGGCACCGGGATCTCGGTGGTCGCCATCGACCTGCTGTATCTGGACCTGCCTGCCGACCCGGCTGTCTTCCCACCGGTCGCCGCCGACGACCTCGCCGATATCCGGTACGTCCCCGGTGGCACGCCCGCTGTGACGAGCACGCACCGGCAGCTGGTGGAGCGACTGCGACGGGCGCAGCGCAGCCATCCCTACGATTCGTCCGATCTGGTGCTGCACGCGGCGCCGACCGTGACCGATATCACGCTGTGGGAATTGTTCCGGCCGCTGCACCACGGTGCCCAGATCCTGATGCCCGATCATCCGGGCCGGGCCGCCGACCTGTCCCGTTCGATCGCCGCCCACAAGGTCACGATCGTGCACGTGGTCCCGTCCCTGCTGGACCGGTTCCTCGATTCGGTGACCGACGGCGGCGGCCGCGCCGGGCATCTCAGCCTGCGGCGGGTCGTCGTGGACGGCGCCGCGCTCCCACCCGGTGGTGTCGAACGGTTCGTTACGCTGCTGCCCGGCGCGGAACTGGTGATCTGGTACGGCCACAACGAGACGGGTGTGATCACCGTCGGGTCGGTCGGCGGGCGGCCGGTCACCAATGACCGGGTGTACCTCCTGGACGAACAACTGCGCCCGGTACCGCCGGGCACCGTCGGCGAAATGTACATCGGAGGTCCGCAGTTGGCCCGGGGTTACCACGCCGCGGCCGCGGAGACGGCCTCGAGGTTCGTCGCCACCGGGGGTGGGGGCCGGCTGTACCGGACGGGGGACCTGGTCCGCCGCCGGGACGGTGTGCTGGAATATCTCGGGCGTGTCGAACGTGTCGGCGGGTCGCTCATGAGCGGTTCCCGGCGGGGCGGGCATGATTGAACCCGCTCCGGCGTCCGGGATCGCCGAGTCGGCGGGGTCCGGTACCGGATTCCCGGTCCGGTCGATCAAACCGTGGTAGCCGGGCAACGCTACGGTAACGATATGTCCGCAAGGTACGACTACAGGGACAGAACTCCCGGGTTGGGTCGATCCTGTCCCGTTACTGTGAGGCGTTCGGGACCCGGAGCCGGTTGTTGCGGTGCGGAAAGACCCCGGATGGAAATTCGAGACGAAGCGAAGGTGTGAAATTGATACGTCGACTCACCCGGCGTGGCGGTAGACGCGCCGCGGCAATGGTCGCGGCCACGGCAGTTCTGACCGGTGTGATGACCGGTCTCGGCGGGAGTACCGCCGGTGCGGATCCGATCATCGAATCCAAGACACTGCTCGCCGACCCCACCGCGCCCGACGGGTCACGCATCGTCAAGGCCGAGTACAAGGACGACCGCAACCTGCGGCTGTATGTGAACTCGGTGGCCATGGACAAGGACATCGTCGTCGACGTCCAGCGCCCGGCCGACGCCTCGGTGCCCCGGCCCACGCTCTACCTGCTCAACGGAGCGGGTGGTGGCGAGGACTCGGCATCCTGGCAGGCCCAGACCAACACCCTCGAATTTCTGTCCGACAAGAACGTCAATGTGATCCAGCCCATCGGTGGTGCCTGGAGCTACTACACCGACTGGATCAAGGACGACCCGGCGCTGGGCCGCAACAAGTGGAAGACCTTTTTCACCGAGGAGCTCCCGCCGCTGATCGACGGTGCGTTGGGCACCAACGGTGTGAACGGCCTCGCCGGTCTGTCCACCTCGGGCACCACCGTGCTGGCTCTGCCGATCGCCAAGCCCGGCCTCTACAAGGCCGCCGCGGCCTACAGCGGTTGCGCCCAGACCAGCGACCCGGTCGGTTCGGAGTTCGTGAAGCTCACC
The DNA here is from genome assembly GCF_050942415.1 of Nocardia grenadensis. Classification (NCBI taxonomy): domain Bacteria; kingdom Bacillati; phylum Actinomycetota; class Actinomycetes; order Mycobacteriales; family Nocardiaceae; genus Nocardia; species Nocardia grenadensis. Next base: position 715,855 of record NZ_CP192054.1, read on the forward strand.
GTGAACACATGGGGCGGCGGCGACACCGACAACATGTGGGGTCCGCAGGGCTCGCCGGAATGGGCCGCGAACGATCCCTACCTGCACGCCGAAGCGCTGCGCGGTCTCGAACTCTACGTCTCCACCGGTAACGGCCTGCCCGGCCGCTGGGACACCCTGAACGGCCCGCACACCCTGCCCGGCTCCTACGGGCTGGCCAATCAGATCCTGGTCGGCGGCGTCATCGAGGCGGGTACCAACTTCTGCACCCATAATTTGAAGACGCGGCTGGATTCTTTGGGGATCCCGGCCACCTTCAACTTCCGTGACTCGGGTACCCACTCCTGGGGTTACTGGGAGGACGAGTTCAAGGTGTCGTGGCCGGTTCTGGCCCGTGGCCTGGGCCTCTAGTCCCAACGCTGTTTCTCGTGCCCGTGCCGGGGCGGCAGTACGCCGCCCCGGCACGTGCGTTTTCTCATGCCGGCCCGTTCGTGCGCGATGACGAGAACGCCCGCCCTGCCGGTGGGCAGAGCGGGCGTTCGCGCGATCGGGGTCGCGCCTACTCCGCGAAGACCGCTTTGCGTTTGCCGAGCATGGCGCCGGCGCCCTCGAAGAAGTCGGGGGATTGCAGTAGTTCGACCTGCCCGGCCTTCTCGTCGGCCAGGGCCGTGTCCAGGGCCCTGAGGGTGGCGCGATTGAGTGCCTTCTTGGTGAGTTCGAGCGCGCGCCGCGGACCGTGCGAGATCTTCTCGGCGGCGGCCTCGACGGCGGCATCGAGTTCCTCGGTGGTGGCCAGGACGTCGGTGAACAGGCCTTCGGCGCGGGCCGCGGGGGCGGGGAGACGTTCGCCGAGCAGTGCCATCCGAGCGGCCAGCGGGCGGCCGGCGGCCGCGGCCACCAGCGCCGCGGCGCCACCGTCGGGCATGAGACCGATATTGATGAATGCCAGCAGCAGGTAGGAGTCTGCTTCGGCGTAGACCAGGTCGGCGGCCAGCGCGATACCGACACCGACCCCGGCGGTCGCGCCCCGGAGGCGGGCGATCACCGGTACCGGTAGGTCGACGATGGCGCGCACGAGCCGGTTGGCGGCGTCCATCACCTGGTCGGGGGTGATGCCGCGGGCGCCCTCTTCGGCGCTGGCGGCCAGGTCGGCGCCGGTGCAGAAGTCGCCGCCGGCACCGGTGAGCACGACCACCCGCACGGCTTTGTCCTGCGCGGCCGCGAGGAAGGTGTCACCCAGCGCGACCAGCGAGTCGTAGTCGAGCGCATTCTTGCGCTTGGGCTTGGTGAGGGTGATCCGCAGTACCCGGCCGTCCTGCACGGCGGAGAAACCCGCCGGCTGCGTGGTGGGGGAATCTGTGTTGACCATGCGCGCTCCATCGAGTGCCCCCGGTGCCGACCAGGTGGCGAATAGCGGTTAACGTTGCGAATTGTGGTTAACTTAGGTTGACTTGTCGGGCGCTGTCAACACCGGCGGCGCCGCCGAGGCGAACGGAGAATGCATGGTCGCGGATAGCAGCCGGGTGGACCCGGTGCGCGTGCGTCCGGCCGACCGTGGCGCCGGCCAGGGCGGGCGGCGCCGGCCCAAGGACCGCAAGGTGCAGATCATGCGCGCCGCGGCCCGCGCCTTCAGCGAACGTGGTTACTATCCGGTCGGCGTGGACGAGATCGCGGCCGAGGTCGGGATCTCCGGTCCCGCACTGTACCGCCATTTCGCCAACAAGTACGCCCTGTTGGTCGCCGCCGCGGAGGAAGGTGCCCGGCAACTGCTCGAGGCCGCCCGGGCCGCGGACGAGCCGGAAGCGAAGCCGGACGAACGTCTCGACGCCCTCATCCGGGCGGTCTCCGAGCACACCATCGAGATCCGGCGCGAGGCAGGTCTGTACCGGTGGGAGGGCCGCTACCTGGAGCAGCCCGACCGCGCCCGCATCCGCACCCTCTACAACGGGATCAACGAGACGCTGTCCGCGCCGATCGAGCAACTCCGACCGGACGCCCCACCGGAGGACATCGCCCTGCTGGCCGCCGCGGTGCTCAGCGTGATCGGCAGTATCTCGGCCCATCGCACCGCCCTGTCCAGTGCCAAACTGCTGCCGCTGCTGCACGATATGGCCTGGTCGATCGTGCGCACCGAACTGCCGCCCGCCCCCGGGCCCGGCGAACCCGACAACACCCCGCGCGGCCTGCCGGTGACCTCCAAACGGGAGCAGTTGCTCACCGAGGCGATCCGGATCTTCGGCCGCCGCGGGTACCACGAGGCCAGTATCGAAGAGATCGGCGCGGCTGTCGGAATCAACGCCTCCAGCGTCTACCGGTACTTCAGCAGTAAATCCGACCTGCTGGCGGCAGCCTTCCACCGCACCGGCGACCGGCTGGCCTTCGCCATCACCGAGGCGCTCGCCGAGGCGAGCGGGCGCGCCGACGCGGTGGACAAGATCGCCGACCGCTACATCCGGCTCAGTTTCGCCATGCCGGAGATCATGCCGGTGTACTACGCGGAATTCCCGAACCTGCCCCCGGCCGAACAACACAAACTCCGGGCCATTCAACGGCAGAACGTGCACGAATGGGCGAATCTGCTCGACGGTGATCCCATCGAGGCGCGCTTCCGGGTGCATTCGGCGATCGGCCAGGTCATCGATGTGGGCCGGTTGATCCGTTTCGATTCCCGGCCCCAGCACATGGCCCGGGTGCACGCCCTCATGATGGCCGTGATGCTGGGCTGAACGGCCGAGAAGGTGTCGGGCTAATCGCCGCTGCCGGGCGGCGGCCGGCCGCCAGTACGCGCGATCGAGCGAAACGGTGTAGACCTCCTCACCGACCGTCGGTCGTGGCTTCGAGGACGCCGACGGTGAGTTCCTGGAACCCGAACGGCGCCACCTCGGGTGGCTTCGGGCCGAGGCGCACGGCCACGATTCCTTTATCGGGCATCACCGCCAGTGTTTGGTTCCGGAATCCGATGGCCCAGAATGTATCGGGGCCGGCATCCGGAACCAATGGCCCCGTCAGCGGGACCTGCTCACCGCGCCCGTTCGCGGCCGGCGCGGGTGACACCACCAGGCCGTCCGAGTTCAGCCACCAGAGTCGTCCATAGCCCCGGTTGAGGTCGGTACTGGGGCTGACCGACCTCTGCGCGTAATCGGCGTCGATGATCTGTTCGCCGTTCCAGGCGCCTTCGTGGAGCATCAGGACTCCCAGGCGGGCAATATCCGGACACGTCGAACGCAGGCCCATGAAGGTCATGGCTCCCCCCGAGCGATCCCGTTCCAGATGCGAGTCACGCATACCGAGCGGGCCGAAGAGGTGCAGCCGAGCGTAGTCGGAGGGATGTACACCGGTGGCGGAATGAAGGACCCTCGAAAGTACCTGCACGGCCGAATTGTTGTACACCCATTCCGTTCCCGGATCCCGTGCCTGACCGAGGCCGATGGCGAACGCGGTCTTGTCCGGCGCCTTTACTGCCATTTCCGCATAGTCGGTGACAGCGTCCCACTGGCGTCCCGAGGTGTTCGTGAGGAGGTGTTCGACTGTCACGCTCTCCGATGGAGTGCCGCGCCACTCCGGTACGTGATCGGCGACCTTGTCCGACACCGATAGTTCACCCCGCCGGACGGCGATTCCCACCAGGAGTCCGGTGAGCGATTTGGTGACCGAGAATGTTTCCCGAGGATCCGGTCCGGAGTGGGGATCCCGTTCGTCGACGACCAGCTTGCCGTCGCGGACCACGGCCAGGCAAGCCGAGCCACCGGCCTGGGCCCGGCCGGTGAGTGTTTCCAGCGCGTGCGGATCGAAATCACTGTCCGCGGCGGAGGTCCGCTCCCAATCCCGGCCGGGGAAGACGGCATTGTCGACGTGGGCCTGGCCAGGGTTGCCCTGCGCGGTGGGCAGTTCTCTGCCGCCACAGGCCAGCACGAGCACAGCGGTTGTCGCGATCGCTGCCCGCCACCATCGTGGAAATGCGGTATCGCGACGCGATTCGCTCGGCCGTCCCGATTCCGGCCCGCGATGCGAGAACATAGGCAAGCTCCTTGTCTATTTTTCGGCCAGTGTAACCGCATTGGGCGGTTTCGACGACGTGATGTCGTCGGTGATCGCCGGGTCTTGACTCGACCGCGGATACGGTGGTGGCCGGACTCCCGGCGTGCGGCTCGCGAAGGAATCGATGACTCCGGTGCCGACGGAGCCGAGCATCGTCGTGCTCGCCCTACCCCTCTCGATGAGCGGCGTAGGCATTTCGCAGAATGCGCAGGCAGATGTGCGATATGACGGCAAAGGCAGGTAAGCCGGTCACCAGATGGGCGACTCCCAGGGCCGCGACATCGTCGGCAAGATAGAACGGAATATGCGCTGCCAACCGGAGGCCGATAGCGCCGGCCCAGATGGCGGTGCATATGCGATATGCCCGCAGCAGAATCGGCTCCTGCTGCCATTTCGCGCCCCCGACCACCGGTCCCACGATAACTCCGACCATCGGATAGCGGCCGATCAAGGACAAGAGCAGGACGAGAACCCATATCGTGCTGCGGACGATGTGCAGCAGATAGAAGTCGGCGCCCCGGCCGGTGCAGATCGCGGGCAGGCCGGAGATCACCACCAGCACGAGGCCGGCCAGAACCGGTCGGAGCGGCTGCCGCATCAGAAGCCGCGCCGATACCAGACCGGCGCACCAGACCGATACCGATATCGCGGCGCTCGATACTTCCTGGGTGAGGAGGTAGACGGCGGCGTACAGCACATGGGGCGACACCACGTCGATCAGGCCCCGTCTATCCAGGATCCGGGCCCGCGATACGTCCGGTGAGGTGACCAGCATCCCTACCTGCCGCCGCAGTCGCGCGAGTGGAGTGCCCCTGCGGGCCCGGTCCATCGTCACCACGAACTCCCCGGCCCGCGAGTGCGGTAGCGACGCCCGTCCTCGGTGTCGAGCGGGCCCGTCGCTCTCCCTTCGCGGGTGCGTCCACACCGGTGGCACCGGCGGCGGCACTTCGTGCCCCGTGTCTCGTGCATGCTGATATCCGATCCGAGTCGAGTGAACCGGGTGCTGCGTGCTCGGCCACCGCCGGGTTACGCAGCCGCTCTGTCGATATGTGAGTGGAAGAATGCGGAGAATGACTGAGCACTCGGCCGCCGTTCCACCACCGACGTCACCGGCCTTGGTCTATCTTCTCGCTCGGTCGAGCAGTGTCCGGTTGGCCGAAGCTTTCGCCGAGCACGGAATGGCCGACCTCCTGCCCCGTCACGCATTACAGCTCTTCCCACTGCTCCTTTCGGGTGGATCACGGGCTTCGGAGCTCGCCGCGACGCTGTCCGTATCCCGGCAGGCGACCGCCCAGGTGATTCGGACGCTCGAGCGTGCCGGCTACCTCGCCCGAGTGGATGACCCCGGTGACAGGCGGGCGCAGCTGGTCTGCCTCACGCCGCGCGGACGAGCTGCGACACGGGTGTTGCGCAAGAGCCTGCAAGAGCTCGAGCGCGAATGGGAAGGCCGGCTCGGCGTCGAGCGTATGACCGAACTGCGTAGCGCCTTGACCATTCTCTTGGCGACGCCGGGCTGAACCTCTGCTGTCTCGCTCGGTCGGGGTATGACCGAGCGCGGCTCGGCCATCACTGTCAGTCCTTTCCGTGCAAGCTCTGTGACAATATCGTTTCGCCCCAAAGTAGACAAGAACCTTGTCTACAAACGCAAACCGCCGAGGATTTCGGTAGCCGTTCGGTTCGTGATCGGATCGGTCGGCAAGACATTCACCGCGACCGCGTTGCCGCCACTAGCCGACCAGGGGCTGGTCGAGCTGGATGCGCCGGTGCGGCGGTATGCGCCGGAATTCGCCGGGCCCGGTGTCGCGGCACGTGTGGTCACCGTTGCGCAGCTGCTCAACTACACCGCCGGAAGCCCACCGCCGTGCGGCGACCGAGCACGCCGCACGCCGCCTGGGCTGCCGGACACGTCGATCGCCACCCCGGCGACATCGCCCTCCCGGCCGGGCGCCGCCGATGATTCCGCGAGGAGAATTATCCGTCGTCCGTGGTCGCCGCCCGGCCTGAGTGGAAGCCGAAGGTCAGCCGTGGCGCAACCGAAAAACCATACGCGCCAAGCGCAATCGCCGCATACTGCGGTGGAAGCCGGACAGGCCCAGCGGTTTCCCGTAGCGGTTGCGGGCGATGGACAGGGTCCGGCTGAATTCGCGCAGTCCGTGTACCCCGTGGCTGTGTCCCTGCCCGTATTCGCCGACCCCGCCGAAGGGCAGCGCCGGGATACTGGCATAGGTGGTGGCGGTATCGACCGTGACCACCCCGACCCGTAGTCGTTCGGCGTAGCTCTCGACCTCGGCGATATCGCGGGTGAACACCGATACCGCGATACCGCGGCCGGCATCGTTGATCCGGTCCACGGCGTCATCGAGATCGCGCACTCTGTTAACGATGAGGACCGGGCCGATGCCCTCCTCGGTGATGGCGACACTCTCCTCCGGGACGTCGGCCAGCACGATCGGCTCGACATAGGGCTCGCGGATGGAATCCAGCCCACCGACCACCGCGCGCCCGCCGCGGGCCAGGGCGTCGCGAACCTGTTTGCGCACCACCTCGGTCTGCGATTCCAGGATCATCGGTCCGTAGGACGACCGCCGATCCGCGCCGGGCTTCAGGGCGCGCGCCCGCGCGACCACCAGCTCGAGGAACTGGTCGTAGACCGAGGTCGCGACATAGGCCCGCTGGACACCGGTCGCGTTCTGGCCGGCATTGGTCATGGCCCCGAACACCGCGGCGTCGGCGGCGTCGTCGAGTTTCGCGTCGACGTGCACAATCATCGCGCCCTTACCGGAGTTCTCGATGACCACCGGGGTCCTGGTCTGGGCGCACAGCGAGATCACCTCGCGGCCTTCGGCTTCCGGCCCCGCGTACGCGATCTTGTCGACCCCGGCGCGGCACAGCGCGGCCGTGGTCGAATCGTCACCGGTGACCGCCGCCAGAACGGGTTTGTCGGGAGCGATCTCGCGCCAGGTCTCGGCCAGCCACAGACCGGTGCCGCTGGTCACCGCGTGCGGTTTGAACACCACCGCGTTGCCGGCGGCCATGGCGTAGGCGATCGAACCCATCGGAGTGAAAACCGGGTTCTGCCAGGGCCCGAGAACGCCGATCACGCCCAGCGGCAGATAGCCGACCGATGCCCGCTGGTTGCGGGTCAGCCAGTTGGAGGCCAGCGGCTTCCGGCCCAGCGCGCGACCGGCATTGCGGGCCGCCCAGTCCAGATTCTCTACGGCGAGCATAACCTCGATCGCCGCGTCGGCCTCGGGTTTACCGGTTTCCTCGCGCAGGACCTCCACCAGTTGCGTGGCCCGGCGCGCGATAACTTTTTTCCACTCCAGCAGGAGTCGCTTGCGGGTTGCGAAACCCGCTGTCGACCACCACTGTTCGACCGTCCGCGCGGCATGGACCGCGCGTTCGAGTTCGCTGGGGCCGGCAACGGCATAACTGCCCACCACCTCACCGGTGCGGGGGTCGTGGGATGTGAGCACGCTCGGTCGGCCGGGTCCTCCCGAACGCGCCGCCACCTCGGGCTGCGCGGTATCGGCCATGGCACTCAGATTATGGTGGTGCCGTAGCGCCGACAAGGTACGAGCACTGCCCATGGACTGTCCCTGTACCGCCGACCAGGGTGGATCACCGGCCATGACGTCGCTGTGAGCAAAGGCACATCTGGTTCGACCCGGCATGGGGTAAGGGCGGCGCTCCGGCGCCCGGTTCCTCGGCCGGTAACATCGCGCCCGGCGCCAGGGATCATCCAGGGGGATACCGATGCGCCGGTCACCCCGCCAGCCAATCAGGCCGATAGTGGAGAGTTGATGCCGAGTTCGAACGAAGCCGTGACAACCGCCGGCGAGAATGCCCCACCGCTTCGATCGGTGCATTCCCGTCCCCCAGGTGCCGCGACAGCGGAGTACGGGAACGGTCGCGCCACGCCGGCGCTCGCACCCCTCCGCCCCCACGGCGCCGGACCCGCCTGGGCGGACACCGTTCGCGTCGAGGGCATCACCAAGTCCTTCGGTGAGGTGCACGCGTTGCGCGGGGTGAGTTTCTCGGCCAAGCGCGGCACCGTGCTCGGCATCTTGGGGCCCAACGGCGCGGGCAAGACCACCACCGTGAAAATCCTGTCCACGCTGCTGCGTCCCGATTCCGGGACCGCGGTGGTGGCCGGTCACGATATCCGCAAGGATCCGGCCGCGGTGCGTCGTTCGATCATGATGACCGGCCAGTACGCCGCCCTCGACGAAAACCTCTCGGGCCGGGAGAACCTCGAACTGTTCGGTCGGCTGATGGGCCTGGGCAAATCGGCGGCGCGGAAGCGCGCGGACGCGCTGCTCGAGGAATTCGATCTGGTCACTTCCGGCCGCCGCCCGGTCCGCCAGTACTCCGGCGGTATGCGGCGACGGGTCGATATCGCCTGCGGCCTGGTGGTCCGGCCCGCGGTGGTGTTCCTCGACGAACCGACCACCGGCCTCGATCCGCGCAGCCGCCAAGGTGTCTGGGAGCTGGTGACCGCGCTGAAAGAGCAGGGCATCACGGTGCTGCTCACCACCCAGTACCTGGAAGAAGCCGATGTGCTGTCGGACAACATCATCGTGATCGACAAGGGCACGGTGATCGCGGAGGGCACCGCCGACGAGCTCAAGGAGAAGACCGGCGGCAGCTACTGCGAGATCGTCCCACTCGACCCGACCCAGCTGGCCCGGGCCGCCGCCGCTCTCGGGGACCTGGTTCCGCCGGCAGTCGCCGCCGAGCTCGCCGGGTCCGAACGTCTGTCCATCCCGGCACCCGACGGTGCCGCGACGCTGGCCGAGGCCCTGCGCCGGTTGGACGCCGCCGGCATCACGCTGGCCGATATCGGGCTGCGCCGCCCTTCTCTCGACGATGTGTTCCTGTCCATCACCGGGCATCCGGGCGGTACCGAGCAGCCGGGTGGTCCGGCATGAGCGAGTCGGGCTCGGAGGCGGTAGCGGAGCGTGACCACGCGGGGCCCTCGCCCATGCCCCAGAAATACACTGTGAGCGCTCCCGCGGCCTCCCGGCTCGATCTGTTCGGTGACCTGCCCCGGACGCGGGTATCCACGTTCGCGCAGTGGCGGGCGTTGACCGGACGCGTCGTCTGGACCATGGTCACCAAGGGTGAGATGATCGCCGCGATCGTGATGCCGCTGGTCTTCACCCTCGGTTTCTATCTCCCGCTGCGCTATGTGATGCAGTTCCAGGGCATCGACTACGCGCAGTTCGTCATGCCGATCGTGGTGCTGCAGACCATGGCGTTCACCATGATGTCCAATGCGCAGCTGGCCGCTGTGGAGGCGCTCACCGGGTTCAGCACCCGGTTGCAGACCATGCCGATCGGCATGCTGGTACCGCTGGGTTCGCGGATCGCGGCCGGACTGTTCCGCTCGGTCGTATCCTTGGCCGCGGCCCTGATCTACGGCCACATCATCGGTTTCGAGTTCACCGCGGGCTGGGGGCAGACCATCGGCTTCTGCGCTTTCGCCCTCGCCGTCGGGACCGTGCTGGCGGTCGGCGCGGACGGGCTGGGCAGCCTGACCAAGAGCCCCGCTTCGCTGAGCCAGGCGCTCACCTTGCCGACGCTGATCTTCGGCATGATGTCGTGCGGTTTCGTGCCCGAGACCGGTTTCCCCGAATGGGTGCGGCCGTTCGTGCGCAATCAGCCGATCACCCAGTTCGCCTACGCACTGCGCGATATGGCGGGTGACGGGGTGACCTGGGAGGTGCTGCGAGTGGGATTGTTCTGGCTGGTCGGCGCGGCGGCGGTGTTCACCCCGTTCGCGGTCTGGGCGAGTGTGAGGCGGTCATGAGCGAGTCAGGCCCGGAGGCGGTAGCGGAGCGTAACCACGCAGGGCCCTCGCTCATGACCGATCGACACAGCATGAGTGAGTCAGGCCCGGAGGCGGTAGCGGAGCGTAACCACGCAGGGCCCTCGCTCATGACCGATCGACACAGCATGAGTGAGTCAGGCCCGGAGGCGGTAGCGGAGCGTAACCATGGAGGGCCCTCGCTCATGACCAAAGGACACAGCGTGAGCGTTATCGAACAGCCCGCGGCGACCGGAACCGAGGAGTTGTCGGTGCATATCGCCGCGCTCGAACTGCCCCGGGTCACCCCACGGTCCGAACGATCGCTCGTGGTCTGGGCAGTACACAGCTCCATCCAGTGCAAACGGCTGCTGACGGGCTGGCTGCGCGATCCGGCCACCACCATCCAGACGATCGTGTACCCGGCGCTGACGCTGGTGATGTTCTGGATCGTGCTCGACGATTCCATCTCCGGTTTCACCGGTAAGCCCGCCATCTACGGTACGGTCCCGATGATCACCCTCGTCGCGGCCATGACCGGCGCGGTGGTCAGCGCGCTGGGCTTCAAGGTCGAGAAGGCCACCGGGCTGCTGGGCCGGTTCTGGACCATGCCGATCCATCGCGCGGCGAGCCTGACCGGCCGGTTGTTCGCCGAGGTGATCCGGATCTCGCTCACCACGGTCATCATCATCGCCGTCGGTTTCGCCCTGGGATTCCGCTTCGACCAGGGACTGTGGGCCGCACTCGGACTCATGGGCATCCCGATCCTGTTCGGGCTCGCGTTCGCCGTCTTCATCACCGCGATCGCGGCCTCCACCGAGGGGCCGCTGCTGGTCCAGCTGGTCGCGATCTTCATGAACCTGCTGCTGTTCTTCAATTCCGGTTTCGTCCCGGTGTCCGCCTATCCGAGCTGGCTGCGGTCGACGGTGGAGAACCAGCCGATGAGCTGCGCCATCGAAGCGATGAAGGGATTGTCTCTCGGCGGTCCGGTCGCCGAACCGCTCGTGGACACCCTGCTGTGGGTGGTCGGCGCCATCCTGGTGTTCGGCTATCCCGCGGTCCGCGGCTACCGCAAATCCGCCGAACGTAGCGGCTGATCGCGCTCGGCTACTTCCGGGTCTCGGAAGTGGCCGCAGCGAACGGGTAGCCGAGCCAGCGGTCGCGGTTGGTCCAGCCGACCAGGTCGTAGCGCCAGCGGAACGGCCAGGTGTGCGAGACGGTGTTGAACAGCACCGCGCCCAGCGCCGCGTAATCGTCGTGGGCCGAGAGCAGGGCGCGCTGTCCGCGCGGCGAGGCGGAGAAAAAGGAATCGAACATGGCGATCGACTGCTCGGTGGTCAATCGGCCCAACCCCCACAGGCCGCGCATCCGCATCCAGTAGGTGAGCCGGGCCTGCCACGGCCACAGCGCGGCGATCGGGTCCTCACCGGCCAGGATCGCGGTGACCGCGGTATCGGCCAGTGCGAACGAATCGGCGACGCTGTAACCGGTGCAGGGGTGCATCATCCCGCCGCGCGACCCGTAGGGCACCACCTTCCCCACCCCGTTCTTCGGTGGTGGGGTGTCCAGCGGGTAGTGCGCGGCCTCGCTCGGCTCCGCACCGGTCAGTTCGATACCGTGCGCGGTCAGCCGCGCGAGGGTGCGTCGGCGCAGTTCGTGCTGGGGCATCCCGCCGCGCAGCCCCAGACTGGTCTCCTCGAAGATCACGGTGCCGTCGCCGAGGGGCACCGAATACAGGAACGACGGCGGCTCGTCGGGCCCGGCACCGTTCTCCGGCCGCCAATCCAGCAGCAGGCCCTCGCCCTCACCGACCATCGGCGCCGCGGTCTCGGCGTTCACGAAGATGCCGTGCGCGCTGGCCCCGCGCCGGTTGCCGAGCGGCGGCATCCCACGCGAATCCACCACCACCGCCGCACCGATCACGGTGCCGTCGGCCAGCTCGACCTCATGCGCCTCCACCCGGGCCGCCCGCCCCACGTACACCTGGGCGTCGTCGAGCGATAGCGCCTCGTGCAGCAACGGCTTGGACAACACACAATAGGGCCGCTCGATCTTGATCGCGGACGTCGTCCAGACCACCGGCGCCGGAATCCGGCTCGCGATCACACTGTGCGGCAACCAGTCCGGGAGCTCGTCGATCCAGCAGGAGAAAGTCGGCGGCCACAGGCGATCCGGGCGGGGATCGACGGCGGCGACACGGAGACCGGCCACAACGGCCCGGTGGGCCAGCGCCCGCCCGGACGGGCCCAGCCCGACGACACAGATATCGAACTCACGGACCACGCTGTCTGCCATGTAGTGCATTCAACGGGGTGGGGCGGGGGAGGGCAACAAGCCGCTTGTGAAGCCGCTTGTGAAGGTGGGAAGTGGGTCTCCTCGGGAGACGAGGCGCGCCGATACGCGAAGGCGAGCATGCGCGCTTGCTCGTGAAGGTGCTGTGTTGTTGGCGCGCTGGCGCGCGGGGGCGAGGCCCCCTTGGTCTCGCCGTTTCGGCCTCGAGCCTTGGCCGAAGGTGCTCAATGGTCGCACTCTATGGGCGGCTCACCGCACATCTCATGCGCTTCGAGGCCGAAACGGCGAGACGGGCCTCAACCCTTGGAGGTGTCTCGTAACACTCGACGCATGCGGGTTACGTCGGCATATGACGGTGAGGTCGGCATGCGGACCTGTAGGTAGGGGTGGACCAGTGGTGTGTGTTGGGGGACTACGGGTGTGGCGGGGGCGCGCCGTTCTCTGTCCGCAGGTTTGTCCCGGGTTGCTAGTTCTTCGGGGTTACCCAGGTGGTGATGTCGGCGTGGACGACTTCTTTGCCGGTCTTGTCGTAGATCGAGACCGGCACGGTGAGGTCTCGGCCTTCGGTGATCGTGGCGAAGTCCGGGATATCCGTCAGTTCGGCGACGGCGCGCAGGCCCGTGGTGGCTTTGGTCAGGTACTGGACCTGCATCGCCTTGGGGATCCAGCGGTGGGTGGTGGGCACGGTGGCCTCGCTCAGCATGCCCATCGCGATTTCCGCGAGGTTGCAGGCGGCGATGGCGTGGAAGGTGCCCAGATGGTTGTGCACGCCGAACCATTTGGGGGCTTTGACCTCGCAGAGTCCGGGTTCGAGACGGACCACCCGGGGCAGCACCGTGGCGAAGTACGGCACCCGGGCCACCATCGACAGGGAGAACAGGCCGTGGCCGAAGGGGTTGTCCGGCAGTTTGCGCCAGCCGCGGTAGGTACCGGTCTCGTTGGTCATATCGCTATCTTACTCATCGGTAAGGTAGCGGCGGCGCGGTATGGTGGCCGCAGCGTCGGACCTCGGCCGACCCCGATTTGAAACGCCTCGGGGGGCTCGTGCATACTGTTCGGGTTGCCTTGCCCCGGGTGGCGGTCGTTTTCATGAAACGGCCAGGCCGGGCGGGGTGAGTAAAACCAGCGAGTACCTCATCGATTACCGATGTGGGTACGTCCGGGACGCAAGTTCCGAAGGCCACGATCGAAGTTTTCTTCCGAGGCCGAGGAATGAGCGGAGGGGCGACACGCCCGACCGCGTGGACCGGAGAACCATGACAGATGAACAGCGGCGCGGACTGGGTTGACCCCTGGTCGTGGTCTCCACTGTGTCGGTCTGGTGCCCGATCGGAAGCCCTGCGTAGTTACGCAGGCTGCCTCCGCCGGGCTCTGACCGATAGGGCGCGGGACGTCATCGTGTGTTCGGGCTGTGCAAATGAAGGTGGTACGGACGCCCTAGCCGGTATCCGGATCACGGACGAAAGCGGAGAAAAGGACACTTAGCGTGGCGGGACAGAAGATCCGCATCAGGCTCAAGGCCTATGACCACGAGGCGATCGATGCGTCTGCGCGCAAGATCGTCGAAACGGTGACCCGCACCGGGGCCCGGGTCGTCGGGCCGGTGCCGTTGCCGACCGAGAAGAACGTGTACTGCGTCATCCGTTCGCCGCACAAGTACAAGGACTCGCGCGAGCACTTCGAGATGCGTACGCACAAGCGGCTGATCGACATCCTCGACCCGACGCCGAAGACGGTGGACGCGCTCATGCGCATCGACCTGCCGGCCAGCGTCGACGTCAATATCCAGTGACGGGGACTCGAGACATGACTGACAACAAGAGCAGGCCCGCGGCCGGCATCCTGGGCACCAAACTGGGCATGACCCAGGTGTTCGACGACAAGAACCGGGTCGTCCCGGTCACCGTCGTCAAGGCCGGACCGAACGTGGTCACCCAGATCCGCACCGTCGAGCGCGACGGCTACAGCGCCGTACAGGTCGCCTTCGGTGCCATCGACCCGCGCAAGGTGAACAAGCCGGAGTCCGGCCAGTTCGCCAAGGCCGGTGTCACCCCGCGCCGCCATGTCGCGGAGATCCGGGTCGCGGATGCCTCCACCTTCGAAGTCGGCCAGGAGATCTCGGCCGCCGCGTTCGAAGAGGGCACCTACGTCGACGTCACCGGCACCAGCAAGGGCAAGGGCTTCGCCGGCACCATGAAGCGCCACGGCTTCCGTGGCCAGGGTGCCTCCCACGGTGCGCAGGCCGTGCACCGTCGCCCGGGTTCCATCGGTGGCTGCGCCACCCCCGGCCGCGTGTTCAAGGGCATGCGCATGTCGGGCCGCATGGGTAACGACCGCGTCACCACGCAGAACCTGTCGGTTCACAAGGTGGACGCCGAGAACGGCCTGCTGCTGATCAAGGGAGCGATCCCGGGTCGCAAGGGCGGCGTCGTGATCGTCAAGAGCGCCGTGAAGGGTGGTGCGCACGCATGACCAGCCTCGAGAAGAAGGCCAATCTGACGCTGCCGGTCAAGGAACTCGGTGGCAAGACCAACGGCACCGTCGATCTCCCCGCCGAGATCTTCGACGTGACCGCGAACATCGCGCTGATGCACCAGGTGGTCGTGGCCCAGCAGGCCGCCGCCCGCCAGGGCACGCATTCCACCAAGACCCGCGGCGAGGTCCGCGGCGGTGGTAAGAAGCCGTACCGCCAGAAGGGCACCGGCCGCGCCCGCCAGGGTTCGACCCGCGCGCCGCAGTTCGCCGGTGGTGGCATCGTGCACGGCCCCAAGCCACGTGACTACAGCCAGCGCACCCCCAAGAAGATGATCCAGGCCGCCCTGCGTGGTGCGCTGTCGGATCGGGCGCGTAACGAGCGGATCCACGTGATCAGCGAGCTCGTCGCGGGCCAGGACCCCTCGACCAAGACCGCGAAGACCTTCCTGTCCGAGCTCTCGGATCGCAAGAAGTTCCTCCTGGTCGTCGGCCGCGACGACGTCGCCGCCTGGAAGAGTGCCCGCAACCTGGAATACGTGCACACCATCGCACCGGACCAGCTGAACACCTACGACGTGCTGGACAGCGACGTAGTCGTATTCAGCGTCGAGGCGCTCAACGCCTTCGTGCACGGCCCGGCTGAGGCTGCACAGGAGGAGAGCAAGTGAGCACCATCGCCGATCCGCGCGACATCCTGCTGGCGCCGGTCATCTCGGAGAAGTCCTACGGGCTGATCGAGGAAGGCACCTACACCTTCATCGTGCACCCCGACTCCAACAAGACCCAGATCAAGATCGCGGTCGAGAAGGTCTTCGGGGTGAAGGTCACCAGCGTCAACACCGCCAACCGTCAGGGCAAGCGCAAGCGGACCCGCTTCGGTTACGGCAAGCGCAAGGACACCAAGCGCGCGCTCGTGACCATCTCGGCCGACAGCAAGCCCATCGAGATCTTCGGAGGCCCGGTCGCGTAGGCGGCGGGGAGTCCAGAAAGCAGAGAAGAACTCATGGCAATCCGTAAGTACAAGCCGACTACCCCGGGCCGCCGCGGGTCGTCCGTCTCGGACTTCGCCGAGATCACCCGGTCGACCCCCGAGAAGTCGCTCATCCGCCCGCTGACCAAGAGCGGTGGCCGTAACGGCCACGGCCGGATCACCACCCGGCATCGCGGTGGCGGTCACAAGCGCGCCTACCGGCTGATCGACTTCCGCCGGCTGGACAAGGACGGCGTGCCGGCCAAGGTCGCTCATATCGAATACGACCCCAACCGCACCGCGAATATCGCGCTGCTGCACTACCTGGACGGCGAGAAGCGCTACATCATCGCGCCCAAGGGCATCGCGCAGGGCACGAAGATCGAGTCCGGTCCGACCGCGGATATCAAGCCCGGCAACAACCTGCCGCTGCGCAATATCCCGACCGGTACCACCATCCACGCGGTGGAGCTGCGTCCCGGCGGCGGCGCCAAGATGGCCCGCTCGGCCGGTGCCAGCATCCAGCTGCTGGGTAAGGAAGGCCCCTACGCCACGCTGCGTATGCCCTCCGGTGAGATCCGCCGCGTCGACGTGCGCTGCCGCGCCACCGTCGGCGAGGTCGGCAATGCCGAACAGTCGAACATCAACTGGGGCAAGGCCGGTCGTATGCGCTGGAAGGGTCGCCGCCCCACGGTCCGTGGTGTGGTCATGAACCCGGTCGACCACCCGCACGGTGGTGGTGAGGGCAAGACCTCCGGTGGTCGCCACCCGGTCTCGCCCTGGGGTCAGCCGGAAGGCCGCACCCGTAAGCCGAACCGTCCGAGCGACAAGCTCATCGTCCGTCGCCGTCGTACCGGCAAGAAGCGCTAAGGAGGAGGTAAGAAATGCCACGCAGCCTCAAGAAGGGCCCGTTCGTCGACGACCACCTCCAGGCGAAGGTGGACGTGCAGAACGACAAGGGCACCAAGCAGGTCATCAAGACCTGGTCGCGTCGTTCGACCATCACCCCCGATTTCATCGGTCACACCTTTGCCGTCCACGACGGCCGCAAGCACGTGCCGGTGTTCGTCTCGGAGAACATGGTCGGGCACAAGCTCGGTGAGTTCGCGCCGACCAGGACGTTCCGCAGCCACGTCAAGGAAGATCGGAAGAGCAAGCGGCGATGAGCACAGAAACGCAGAATCCGACTGCGCGCGCGACCGCCAAGCACGTGCGCGTGACCCCGATGAAGGCTCGCCGGGTCGTGGACCTGGTCCGCGGTAAGCGCGTCTCGGACGCGCTCGACCTGCTCCGGTTCGCCCCGCAGGCCGCCAGCGAGCCGGTCGCCAAGGTCGTGGCCAGTGCCGCGGCGAACGCCGAGAACAACCTCGGCCTCAACCCCGACACCCTGGTCATCTCGACGGCGTATGTCGACGAGGGCGCGACCATGAAGCGTTTCCAGCCGCGCGCCCAGGGTCGCGCGTTCCGGATCCGCAAGCGCACCAGCCACATCACCATCGAGGTCGAGAGCGTCCCCACCGCCGGTGGCACTCGTGGCCGCCGGAAGGGAGCGGCAAAGTAAATGGGACAGAAAATCAATCCCCATGGCTTCCGCCTCGGAATCACCACCGACTGGAAGTCTCGTTGGTACGCCGACAAGCAGTACTCGGACTACGTCAAGGAAGACGTCGCCATCCGGAAGCTGCTGAGCACCGGCATGGAACGGGCCGGTATCTCCAAGGTGGAGATCGAGCGCACCCGTGACCGGGTTCGCGTCGATATCCACACCGCGCGTCCGGGCATCGTCATCGGCCGCCGCGGCGCCGAGGCCGACCGCATTCGCGCCGAGCTGGAGAAGCTCACCGGCAAGCAGGTCCAGCTGAACATCCTCGAGGTCAAGAACCCCGAATCGGATGCCCAGCTGGTAGCCCAGGGTGTGGCCGAGCAGCTGTCCAACCGTGTGGCGTTCCGTCGCGCGATGCGTAAGGCCATCCAGTCGGCCATGCGTTCGCCGAACGTCAAGGGCATCCGTGTGCAGTGCTCGGGTCGCCTCGGTGGCGCCGAGATGTCGCGCTCGGAGTTCTACCGCGAAGGCCGCGTCCCGCTGCACACCCTGCGTGCCGATATCGATTACGGCCTGTACGAGGCCAAGACCACCTTCGGTCGTATCGGTGTCAAGGTCTGGATCTACAAGGGCGATATCGTCGGCGGCAAGCGTGAGCTGCCCGCCCCGAGCGCGCCGGCCGGGGATCGCCCGCGCCGGGAGCGCCCGAGCCGCCCGCGTCGTTCCGGTTCCTCCGGCACCACCGCGACCAGCACCGAGGCCGGGCGCGCCGCTACCGCGGTGGCCGAGCCCCCGGCAGAAAAGCAGGAGGGCTGACCAATGCTGATGCCCCGCAAGGTCAAGTTCCGTAAGCAGCATCACCCGAGCCGCAGCGGTCTCGCCAAGGGCGGCACCTCGGTGTCGTTCGGTGACTTCGGCATTCAGGCGCTGGAGCCGGCGTACGTGACCAACCGGCAGATCGAGTCGGCGCGTATCGCGATGACCCGCCACATCAAGCGTGGCGGCAAGATCTGGATCAACATCTACCCGGATCGCCCGCTCACCAAGAAGCCGGCCGAAACCCGCATGGGTTCCGGTAAGGGTTCGCCGGAGTGGTGGGTCGCGAACGTCAAGCCCGGCCGGGTGATGTTCGAGATGAGTTACCCCAATGAGGAGATCGCTCGTGAGGCGCTGCGCCGCGCGATGCACAAGCTCCCGATGAAGTGCAGGATCGTGACGAGGGAGGAGCAGTTCTGATGGCAACCGGTACCCCTGCCGCAGAGCTCCGCGAGCTGACCGAGGAGGAGCTCGTCTCCCGCCTGCGCGAATCGAAGGAAGAGCTGTTCAACCTGCGCTTCCAGATGGCGACCGGTCAGCTGACCAACAATCGCCGGCTGCGTGTGGTGCGTCACGAGATCGCGCGTATCTACACGGTCATGCGTGAGCGCGAGCTCGGTTTGGCCACCGGACCCGCTGACAAGGGAGATGCGGCATGAGCGAGAAAGAGCAGGAGCGCGGCCGCCGCAAGGTGCGGACCGGCTACGTCGTCTCCGACAAGATGAACAAGACGATCGTCGTCGAGTTGGAAGACCGTCACCGGCACGCTCTCTACGGCAAGATCATTCGCACCACCTCCAAGGTGAAGGCGCACGACGAGAACGAGACCGCCGGTGTCGGCGATCGCGTGCAGCTGATGGAGACCCGGCCCACCTCGGCCACCAAGCGGTGGCGGCTGATCGAGGTCCTGGAGAAGGCCAAGTAAGGTCGCTCTTCGGCTGCGAAGGTCGAAAACGTAAGGCCCGCTTCCCATTCGGGAGGCGGGCCTTCGTGCATCGTGCGGGGTACCGAGGCGTGCCTTCGGTGCTCGGTCAGCTGGTGGGGCTGGTCGCCTACGGGGCTCTCACCGGCCAGCAGGGTGGGTGACCGGGACCACGGTCAGCAAGCCGTCGAGAGATCGAAAATCTTTCGGGTTCACTGTGTAGAGCGGTATTCGTTGTGCCGATGCGATAGCGGCGATCATCAAATCGACTCGGCGTGGCTTGAGGTTGTGGCCGGAACCCAGGGCCGCGGCTACGAGATGGCCGTAGCGGCGGGCGGCCGTGGTATCGAAGGGGAGTGGGTCGAACTGTGCTTCTGCGTTTTGGAGCCGTTCGATGCGTTCAGCGCGTTCGACCGGGTTGTCGGTGAAATGCGGTCCTGCGGCCAGTTCGGCCATAGTGACCGTGCTGACCGCGATATCTTCGGGCACGTTCCTCGGGACTCAAACGGTTGATCAGAATCAGGACGTTGGTATCGACCAGACCCCGACGTGTTGCCGTCATTCGCTGGTGTCCTCGCTGAAGGCGCCACGTCGATGGGCGCGGTCGTACGGGTCGTACAGCGAGTCGTCGACGAACCGTTCGAGATCGGTGTGGGCGGCGTCGGTCGGCGACAGGTCACCGAAGGCTTCGAGGATTTCCGCGCGGGGTACCCAGACTCGACGCCTGGTATGGCGGTGCGGAACGAGGTCGGCCACCGGAGACCCGTCAACCGTGATTGTGTACGACTGGCCGGCTCCGACCTCCCGGAGGACCCGGCTCACCTCGTTGCGTAGTTCACGTTGCGGGATCTCGGAGAACTCTGCTGCCGAAGTCAATTGGCCATCCTAGCTCGCAGGCTACGGGGTTGCTACGGAGATACTACGGTTGCCGACCGGTATAAATCGCGAGCCCGCGAACTCATGTCGTAGAGACGCCGGTGACGATTCCGCGCCGGTATCGCTCGCCCCATGATTCGAGCAACTCCGCCACCGGCCGCAGGCTCACGCCGAGTTCGGTGAGGTCGTATTCGACCTTCGGTGGCACTTCGGCGTAGACCGTGCGACGGATCAGCCCGTCGGCTTCCAGTTCGCGGAGTTGGCGGGTGAGCATGCGCTGGGTGATGGTGGGCATGGCGCGGCGGAGTTCGCCGAAGCGCAGGGTGCCCTCGAAGAGATGGTTGACGATCGCCATCTTCCATTTGCCGCCCACCACTTCCATGGCGGCTTCGACGGTGCAGTATTCCGGTACGTCGTCGTGCATATGACCTCCATGGGTATACGTAATGTGCCTACCGCACAGAAAAGACTGTACTTGTACGAAGGGCCGGTAGCGCGGAATCTGTTCCCGAACCGGTTTCCGGCTAGTGCGAGGAGTTTCCGTGACCATTCATCCTGTTCTGTCCGAGGTGCGGATCGGTGCGCTGCGGTTGCGCAACCGCGCGGTCGTCGCGCCCATGTCGCGGGTGAGCACCGCAGGTGACGGCGTGCCCACCGACGCCATGGCGGAGTACTACGCGGGGTTCGCGGCGGGTGGGTTCGCGCTGATCACGACGGAGGGGGCCTATATCGACGCGGAGTTCAGCCAGGCGTATCCCGACCAGCCCGGCATCGTGACCGAGCGTCAGATCGAGGCGTGGCGGGTGGTTACCGACGCGGTGCACGCGGCGGGCGGGATGATCGCCGTGCAGTTGATGCATGCCGGTGCGCTCGTGCAGGGCAATCGTCATAGTGACCGGAGTATCGCGCCGTCGGCGGTGCAGCCGTTGGGGGCCAAGATGGCGGCGTACGGCGGGGAAGGCCCGTTCGCGATGCCCGAGGCGGCGACCCGCGCGGATATCCGCCGGATAGTGGACGGGTTCGGCGTGGCGGCCGAGCGGGCCCGGGCCGCCGGGTTCGACGCCGTGGAGATCCACGGGGCGAACGGGTACCTCATCGACCAGTTCCTCACCGACTACACCAATCAGCGGGACGACGAGTACGGCGGCGAACCGGCGCGGCGAGTGCGGTTCGCGGTGGAGGTGGTCCAAGCGGCACGGGCGGCGGTGGGGCCGCAATTCCCGGTGGGGCTGCGGCTTTCCCAGACCAAGGTCAACGATCTCGGCTATCGGTGGTCCGGGGCCGGGGAAGCCGAGACGATCTTCCGCGCGGTCGGCGCGGCGGGGGTCGACTATCTGCATCTCGCGAGCGAGGGCCGGGACTGGTACGACACCGCCGTCCTGGACTCCGGAGAAACCGTTACCCGGCTGGCCCGGACGATCACGGGGCTGCCCGTGATCGTCAACGGCGGTATGCACGCTCCCGAGCTCGCGCGGACGGTACTCGAAGAGGGACACGCGGATCTGGTGGCGCTCGGCCGCGGCGCGCTCGCGAACCCGGATTGGCCGCGGGTGATCGCGGCGGCGGCCCGACCGGCCGACTTCGATCGCGGAATGCTCTATCCGGTGGTGACACTAGCCGCTCAGCGCGCCTGGGCTCGAGCGCGGCGCGGGCAGGCCGCTGTGGTCGGATAGCGCAGTGGCGGCAACCGATGGGACGAACCCGGGGACGTGGGCCCGGCTGGCGGCCGGTGCGCTGTTCGTGCGCGCCGGTACCGGGGGCGATGAGGTGCTGCTGGTGCACAAGACGTACGGCATCGGCTGGGATATTCCGGGCGGTTATGTGGAACCGGGGGAATCTCCGGCGCAGGCCTGCCGGCGGGAGGTCGCCGAGGAACTCGGGCTCGATCGGTCGCCCGGTCGGTTACTGGTGCACGATTGGGCGCCGAACCCAGGGGAGGGGGACAAGGTTCTCTACGTGTTCGACGGCGGTGGGCTCGATGATCGGGGCATTGTCCTGCAAGCCGCGGAGCTCGACCGCTGGGAATGGGTGCGGGTGGATCGGCTGGATGAGCGTGTCGTGGCGCGGCTGAGTCGTCGACTGCGGTGTGCGCTGGTGGCCCGGTCGCGCGGGGTGACTCTGTATCTGGAGCGGGGCGTGGCCGCGCCGGAGGAACTCGCACCACCGGGTTGACCGCTGGTCACCGTGTGGGTTCCGGCACCCGAAATGTGATATGGGGGAGGGCGGTTGACGGGCCCCGGGTCCTCGGCGCTACGGTGTACGAGCTATGAGGGACGCTGCGACAACGATTTCGGGGGCCTGGCGGATCGACGACGGTACAGCGGTTACCTTCCGCGATGCCGCGGTGGCCTGGGCGATGGCCGCACATGAGGTGCTGGCCGAGACGGCGACGGAGTACGGATACTTCGTCACCGTGCAGGAACTCGCCGACCGGGTGCAGGAGATGTCCGGGGTGCATACCGATGCCCCGACCCGCACCTGGATGGACGCGATCCTGCGCAAAGTCGCCCGGCGCTGCCACAATGCGGGCGAGCCGCCGCTCACGGCCCTGTGTGTGAAACGCAATTTGAAAGTCAGCGACAGCTACAAGTATGTGCTGGAGCTGGCGGCGCTACCGGTGCCGGCCGATATCGAAACCCACGCCGCGTACGCCCGCTGGGCCTGCTACGCGGCCCACGGTGCCGATGTGCCCGCCGACGGTGGCACCCCGCCACTGATCCCACGCGGTGGTAACGCCCGGCGGACGGTCGCCACCACCCGGACAGCCACGACCGCGCACAAACCGGAAACCGGAGCCCGCACGGTGGTGTGCTCCAGCTGTTTCATCCAGCTCCCGGCCACCGGTATCTGCGAACACTGCTGATCCCGCGGCGCGGGCGGGCTCACGCCAGGGTCGTATGCCAGAGGAGCGCGGCGGTCAGGGCGCCGGCCCCGTTGACCGCCCAGTGCAGGGCGATGGGTGCCAGCAGGCTGCCGCTGCGGTGCCGTAGCCAGGTGAACACCACGGCGGCGGCGGCGGTCGCGGCGACGGCGATCAGTACTCCGCCGATCTGACCGGCCGCCCCGCCGCCGATCAGTTCGGCCAGTCCCCGGTTACCTGCGGTGAGTCCGAGAGACGAGGCGATATGCCAGAGCCCGAAGAGCAGGGACCCGGCCGCGAAGACACCCCGGGCGCCCCACGCCCGATCGAGGGTTCCGTGCAGGACCCCGCGGAAGGCGAGTTCTTCGGGGATCACGGTCTGCAGCGGGATCACGATCATCGAGGCGATGAGCGCGCCGGAGACGGTGGCGTAGCGGTCGGCCAGGAAGAACGGGCGGGTCAGCGGGAGCGCGGCCCCGATGACCACCGCCGCCAGCACCACCCCGACCGCGCCGAGTGCGTATTTGGTCCCGGTCCGCCAGTGCCGGGGTGACAGGCCCAGCTCCGACCAGTGCAGGCCGCGCCGGCGCATGAGCCCCAGCAGCACCAGGGCGGCGATCGGCACGCTCACGATATTCGCCCACGCGGTGGTGAAATGGGCGATCAGATTGGTGCAGGTGAGCACCACCACGACGACCGCGACATCGGCATAGGCGTGGACTCTGGCGCGCGGAGCAGCTGGTTCCTGGGTAACCGGGTGGAGCATTCGGCCCAGTGTACGGACGGGCGGAGGGCACGCGGTGCCGGCTCGAAGATGGCAGGCCGGGGTCCGGCGGTCCGGACCGGGATACCCTGGCCGGCCCGCTCGATGCCGGTCGTCGCAGCTCGGCGCGATCGGCGCCTCGGAATACTCAGGAACCGGGGGCCGGTTCCACGTCCCCGGCCCAGCCGTGCGGGTCGGTCCAGGCCTGCAGGCCGCGGCGGCTGTCGAAACGCCTGTTCTCGCCGGTCACCGGGTCGGTGAATTCGAGGGTGGCGGCCAGTAGCTGGAGCGGGCGAGTGAAATCGTCGACGGATTTATCGGTGATCAGCGGATAGAAATCGTCGCCGAGGATGGGGATGCCCAGTGAGTTCATGTGCAGGCGCAGCTGGTGGGTGCGGCCGGTCGCGGGGTGCAGTCGGTAGCGGGCGATATCGCCGCGCCGCTCGATGAGCTCGATCCGGGTCCGCGCGTTCGGCGCGCCGGGCACCTCCTGCGCGGCCAGGACGTGCTTTTCCTTGATGATGCGGCTTTCCAGGGACAGCGGGAAGATCAGCCCGCTACGGTACCCGGCCACGGCCTCGTATTCCTTGCGGACCCGCTGCCGCTGGAACAGCGTCTGGTAGGTGCCGCGGCGGGTCGGGTCGACCACGAACAACACGAGGCCGGCGGTGGCGCGGTCGAGACGATGCGCGGGGATCAGATCGGGCAGGTCGAGTTCACGGCGCAGTCGGACCAGGGCGGTCTGCAGGATATGACTGCCGCGTGGAATGGTGGCCAGGAAATGCGGTTTGTCGGCGACCAGGATGGTGTCGTCGCGATAGACGATCGGCAGGTCGAAGGGCACCGGTTTCTCATCGGGCAGATCGCGATGAAACCAGACCGCGCCCCCGGGCACGTAGGGCGCGTCGGGTGGGAGCGGGCCGGCCAGATCGACGATCTCACCGGCATGCAGCATTTCGTCGATGCGTGCGGGATCGACGCGGGGCAGCCGGTGGACCAGATGGTCGCGAACGGTCGCCCAGTCACCCTCGTCGGGCAGCCGCAAGCGGGCCGGATCCAGCCCGAACCGTTTCGGTAGCGGCGGCTGCTGCCTTCTTCTCACCGGTCGCAGCATAGTCCGCGCGGCGCGGGCGTCGGCCGGGCCGCCCGCGGCCGGTAATGGCGGTTACTTCCAGTAGCCCTGGGCTTTGATCTGCGTTTTCGGCAGTGCGTGGGTGGTCCGCAGACTTTTCACGATGGCGCGGGTGCTGGCGGTGTCGCAGGCGACCCAGGCGAAGGCGTCGGGGGCGACGGTGAGCTGTTCGGCCTGTTCGCGCATGGCGCGGCCGTCGTCGATGCGCTGGAGCCAGGTGACCTCGTGGTGCGGTTTGTTGCGGACCGGCAGGTCGGTGTCCGATTCGTACTGCCATTCCAGCCAGACGCGGGCTGGGACGTCGCCGATCGATTCGAGCAGTGTATTGATCGCCGGCAGCGAGGCGGAATCGCCGAAGATCACGTACTCACCGGGTGCGGTCGCGGGCAGTTCGAACTTGGAACCCAGTACCGAGGTTTCGATGACATCACCGACCCGGGCGCGTTCGGCCCACTGGCTGGCCGGTCCGCTGTGTACGGCGAACTCGATGTGGAAGTGGTCGTTGTCGGGGTCCTGGTCGATGAGGGTGTAACCGCGGTGGTGCAGTTTGTCGGTCTCGGCGTCGGGGATCCACAGGCGGATGAACTGCGTCGGGTGTACCGGGTGATCGGCGAGTAGACCCCCGGCGGTGAAACCGATGCGGACGTACTTGTCGGTGAGCCGCTCCGTGGAGGTGACGGTCAGCCGGTAGTCGTCGGCCCGCCACATCTTCAGCATTACGCCATTACTGCCTCTTCCCATGCAGGTTAGCTTAACCTAATTTTCAGTCGGGATCGGGGCTTCGGCGCGCGCCGAGGTGAAACGGTTATCGTGGTGGCGCACCGGCCGGCCGCCATCGCGCACGCCGATCGGATCCACTTCCTGGGTGGCGGCCGGGTCGTCGAACGCGGGACCCTGCCGAGCTACCGGGGCCGCTACGCCGACTTCTGGAACGAGCGGTCCGGGTCGGGGGTCGGCGGCTGGAACGGACTGTCGGATAAGCGGTTCGGGGGTGCGGGGAGCGGCGGCGAGGCCGTACGCGCGTTCCCGGGAACCGGCGTTTAGCTTAGCTAAGCAATTTATACGAGTGCGTGGTCTGGAGAATCGCACTCTCGGAATGTAAGGTAAACCTAAGCTTATACGTGACAGTGGTTCGGCAGCCGAGGCCGTACCGAGCAGTACGCAGGAGGTCGGATGACCGAACCGTTCGTGGTCGCCGCCTCCGCTGCCCGTAGCAGGAGGTGACTGATGACCGTCGTCGACGATATCAGGAGTGTCGAACCGCTGGCCGTGGCCGGCCCGACGGGCATCGAGCGCGAGCGAATGCTCGGGGAGTGGGCCACCGGCGTCGAACCCTATGATGTATCCGCACTGGTCACCGTGATCCGGCACGGTCATATGGTCCCCTCGGCCCGATCGGCGGCACGCTGCGCGGACGAGCAGCTCACCTACGGCGATCTATTCGACGACCTCGACCGGTTCCGCGGCGTGTACCGCTCCTCCGCGGTACCCACCGCCGCCGGTGTCGCCGCGCTGCTGAGCGAATTCGTCACCGCCTCCCGGATCGGCGTCGGCCGCTTCGGCCGGGCCGGCCTGCTGCTGGGGGTCGACGCTCTCGCGGTGGCCGTCGCCGACCGCCGCTGTGTGGCCGCCGACCGCCGGCTGCGGTGGTTCGATCCGGCGGCCCGGCCCGCGGATGTGCGGCTGCTGGCGCTGCCGTGGGACGATCCGCAGAACGCGGTGGACCTGCTGGCGGCGTGGTCGGCCGGGGCGTCGGTGGTGGTACCGACCGAGACCCAGCGTCGTGACCCGGCGCTGCTGGCCGGGCTGATCGAAACCCACGGGGTCACCCAGGTCGTCGCGGACGCCGAACTGCCGGTGTTGCTGATGGCCGAGGGGGTCGACCGGTTGCCGACCGTGGCCCGCTGGGATCTCGTCGGCACCTACGGCGGCTCGGCGCCGGCCGAAGCGGTGCGCTGCCTGTCGCCGGAGGCGGTGGCCACCGTCGCGTTCCATTCGGTCGCCTACCTCGGAGCGGTCTCCCGGGGGCCGCTCGCGCCGACCGGCTGGACCCGGCCGGTACCGGGGGCGAAGGTGCTGCCGCTCGACGAGGGCCGGTTGGTGCCGCCGGGCGTGGTGGGCGATATCCATGTGGGCGGGCGCGCGCTCGCCGCCGAACTGGCCGTCGGTCACCATCGGGAATGCTTCGTGGCCGATCCTTTCGAGCCCGGGGCCCGGTTGTTCCGGACCTCGCACCGCGGATGGTGGACGCCGGAAGGCCGGTTGATCATCGAATCGTGACCGGCCCGGCTACTGCCGGATCGATCGCCCCACGGCGAGAGCCTTCTCCTCGGGGGTGGAGGGCGACCCGGCCGGCGACCGAGTTGTCGCCACGGGTGTTGCGGGTCGGCCGGTGTGGCCGGCTCGCCGAGTCGGTGCCATCGCTCGTCGGCTCGGACCGCAGTCGGGTCGGCATCCGGGCCGCGGTGTCCTTTTCGCGAAACGACCCGAACCCGTCCTGGCTCGGCCGCCTTGGCCCCGGCTCGGTGACGCCGGTGCGAACAGTGTGGTCACCGTTCGAAGAACAGCGTCCGGACCTGCGGGTTCACGAACTCCCTGACTTAGGCAGCCGTTTCGCGGGCTCCTCCATGTAAGGTAAGCCTATGCGAAGTCGGGTGGATCGGATCGCGTCCACGTGCGATCGCCACCACGCCATCTGAGGCGCGACGCCATTGGGTTGTCGGGAAAGTTGGGAGAACCAGTGGACAGACTTCTGGTCGTCGGTGCAGGTCCGAAAGCCATGGCGGTAGCGGCCAAAGCGTATGTGCTGCGGGAGCTCGGATTGCCCGCGCCGCGGGTCACCGTCGTGGAACCGCATGCGGTGGGCGGGAACTGGCTGGCCGCGGGTGGCTGGACCGACGGCAGGCACCGGCTGGGCACGAGCCCGGAGAAGGATATCGGTTTTCCCTACCATTCGACCTGGGCCCGGGGGCGCAACCACGCGGTCAACGAGGCCATGATGGCGTTCGGGTGGACGGCTTTCCTGGTCGAGCGCGGCACCTATGCCGAATGGGTCGACCGGGGTCGGCCGAGCCCGGAACACAGTCTGTGGGCGAAATACCTGCAGTGGGTGGCGCGGCGGTCCGGTGTCGAGATCCTGGGCGGCCGGGTGCGGACCATTCGCGCCGACGGCGCGGGCTGGCGGGTCACGGTGGCCGAGGCCGAGGGGGCCGTCCTGGAGGCCGAAGCCGACCGGCTGATGATCACCGGACCGGGTGATAGTCGGCGCGCTCTCGCGCAGCACCCGAAAGTGCTGAGTATCGCGGATTTCTGGGATCTGGCCGGGCGGCGGCAGCTGCCGGTGTCCTCGCGGGCCGCGGTGATCGGCGGCGGCGAGACCGCCGGATCGGCCATGGACGAACTCGTCCGCCACGATGTGCTGACCGTTTCGGTGATCTCGCCCGGGGCGACCATCTACACGCGTGGCGAGAGTTATTTCGAGAACTCCCTGTTCAGTGATCCCGCGAAATGGCGGGCGCTGAGTATCGCCGAACGCCGGGATGTGGTGCGGCGTACCGACCGCGGGGTGTTCTCGGTGCGGGTGCAGGAATCGCTGCTCGCCGACAACCGGGTGCACCACCTGCAGGGCCGGGTGGTGCGGGTGGCCGATCAGGGTGACGGTGTCGCGCTGACGCTGCGCAACGAGTCCCGCCCCGATCAGTTGCACGCCTTCGACCTGGTGGTGGACGCGACGGGTGGTCAGCCGCTGTGGTTTCTGGACCTGTTCGACGAGGAGGCCGCCGATCTGCTCGAGCTGGCCGTCGGGGGGCCGCTCACGCAGGCGCGGATCGAGGCGGCGATCGATCACGATCTGTCGGTGGACGGATTGCCCGCGAAGTTGTACCTGCCGAATATGGCCGGCCTGGCACAGGGCCCGGGGTTCCCGAATCTCAGCTGCCTGGGCGAGCTTTCGGACCGGATTCTGGCGAACTCGCCCGCGGCACCGGCAGCGGCCGGTGTGCGGGCCGGTGCCCAACCGGCGGGCCTATGAAACTAGGCTAGGCTTGCCTTACTTTATCGGCTATATGGGGATGAGGTTGGTTCATGCGTATCGTCTCGTTCGGGTTCCAGACCTGGGGGCGAAAGACTCTGCAGGCGCTCATCGACTCCGAGCACGAGGTCGTGCTCGCGGTCACCCACCCCGCCAGTGCAGACTCCTACAAGGGGATCTGGTCGGATTCGGTGGAAGAGCTCGCCCGCGAACACGGTATTCCCGTCCATCTGACCGAGCGGGCCGACGCCGAGACCATCGACCTGGTCAAACGCGCCGAACCGGATGTCATCGTAGTGAACAGCTGGTACACCTGGATGCCGCCGGAGCTGTACACCATGCCCGCCCACGGCACCCTGAATCTGCACGATTCGCTGCTGCCGAAGTTCACCGGATTCTCACCGGTGCTGTGGGCGCTGATCAGCGGCGCCTCCGAATTCGGCCTGACGGTGCACCGGATGGACGAGCAACTCGACACCGGCGATATCCTCGTGCAGCATTCGCTGCCCATCGGTCCGCGTGCCACGGGTACCGAATTGGTGCTGGCCGGTATGGAACTCATCCCCGGCGCGGTGCACGAGGCGCTGGAAGCGCTCGCCTCCGGTACCGCGCAGTGGCGGCCGCAGGACAAGGCCGCGCGCACCTACTTCCACAAGCGGTCCGACCGCGACAGTCGTATCGATTGGACCTGGCCCGCGGTGGATCTGGAGCGATTGGTGCGGGCCCTGTCGGCGCCGTACCCGCGCGCGTTCGGCTACTACCGGGGCGAGCGGGTCGAGGTACTGGCGGCCGCGGTGTCCGCGGCCCGATACGGCGGCACCCCGGGCCGGGTCATCGTGCAGGAGAACGGCGGTGTCGTGGTGTGTGGGCCAGACGCCCATCGCGGTGACAACCACGGCCTGCTGATCACCCGGGTCCGGACCGCCGACGGAACCGAACACAGCGGCGCCGAATTCTTCCGGCGCGGCGGATATCTGACCGACACACCGCAATGACCCGGCCGGCCGGCGCCTCCACGCCGGCCGCAGGGAAGAGAACCACAGCACGGGCCGAAGGGAATCATGTCGATTATCGCAGGCGGCGCGAATCGGGCCCGGCACGTCGAACCCGTCCCACCCGGGCGGCCGGCGCCGCGGCGGCCGCTGTCGGCCGGGCAACGCCGCGCCTGGTACCTGCAGACCCGTGATCCCGACGACAGCACGCTGAACATCCCGCTGGTGTACCGGATGCGCGGCGCCCTCGACACCGAGCGGCTCTGCGCGGCCGTGGCATCGATCGTCGCACGCCAGGACGTGCTGCGCACGACCTACGGACTGGACGCCGACGGCGAGCCCTACCGGGTGGTTCGCGGGGATCTGCCCTTCCGATGGCAGGAACACGATCTGACCGCACTGGCCGAGGAAGCCGCCCGCCGCCGGGTCGAGGTGTTGACACGGCGCGCGCTGGCCCGGCCCTTCGATCTGGCCGGTGAAGCACCGCTGCGGACCATGCTGATCCGCCGGGGCGCCGAAGATCATCTGCTGCTCCTGGTGGCGCACACCGTCGCCTGGGACGACGCATCGGCATCGGTTTTCGCCGAAGAGCTGACCGCGGCGTACAACGGCGCCGCACCGCCGGCCCGGCCCGGGGAGCGGCCGGCCGGTACGGACGCGGACGGCGACGGTCTGCAGTACTGGCGCCGGGAACTGCACCCGCTGCCCGAGCCGCTGGAATTACCGGGCATATTCGCCGCGCGGCCGACGGGTACGGATACCGTCGCGCGCACTTCGATTCCGCTGCCCACCGGTCTGCTCGGCCGGGTACGGACGACCGCGGCAGCGTACGGGGTGGACGACGACGCGGTGCTGCTCGCCGCGTTCGCCGCCCTGATCCATCGGTACACGGCCGCCGACGATTTCCTGGTGGCCGTTCCCGCCGATCTGCGCGGTCCGCGCGAAACCGGAACGATCGGGTACTTCGGTAACACCGTCCTCGTCCGGGCCATGCCGCGACCG
Source organism: Nocardia grenadensis (assembly GCF_050942415.1). Classification (NCBI taxonomy): domain Bacteria; kingdom Bacillati; phylum Actinomycetota; class Actinomycetes; order Mycobacteriales; family Nocardiaceae; genus Nocardia; species Nocardia grenadensis. The sequence goes on from NZ_CP192054.1 coordinate 746,354, forward strand.
GCGGATACCTTCGCCGAGTTCCTGGGCCGGATCGCCGGTACGGTGGCGGCGGGGCACGAGCGTCGGCATATCGGTATCGACCGGGTGGTCCACGCGATCAACCCGGACCGCACCGGCGCCCGGGACGGTCTGGAGCAGATGGCCAGGGTCGGTTTCGGGGTGCGCGCGCCGTTCGCGCTTCCGGAACTGGAGGGTGTCACCACCACGCTGGAAACCTGCGGCTCGCCAATCGTGCCGGTTCCGCTACGCGTCACGGTGGTGCCGGATCCGGAGCAACCGCGAGTGGAAGCCGAGCACCGGCTCGGCCGACCGGCCGGGTATCCGGCCGAACAACTGCTCGCGCACTACATCCGGTTGCTCGGCAGCGCGACGGAGGATCCGCGGGTCCGGCTGGGCGAGGTCGACTTCTTCGGCGTGGAGGACCGGGCCCGGTTGCTCGCGCGATCACACGGTGAACTGGTCCCGGCCCCGGACGCGACCCTCGTATCGCTGTTCGAGGACCGGGCCGCGCGCGCCGGCACCGCGACTGCTGTCGTGGCGCCCGGTGCGGCCGGCGACGCCGAATTCGAACTGACCTACGCCGAGCTGAACATTCGCGCGAACCGCCTGGCGCGCTGGTTCGCCGGGCGGGGGATCGGGACCGAGGATCTGGTCGCCCTGCGTATCGCCAACTCCGCCGAGTTCGTGGTGGCGGTCCTGGCGGTACTGAAGGCGGGCGCCGCCTATCTTCCCATCGACCCGTCCTATCCGGACAAGCGCATCGACTTCCTGGACGCCGACGCCCGGCCGCGGCTGGTGCTCGGCCGGGCGGAGCTGGCGGCCGCGGAGGCGGACGCCGGAAAGCTGGCGGGCGATGACCTCGGCGACGCTGAACGGGTGCGGCCGTTACGTCCCGACAACCTGGCCTATGTCATCTACACCTCGGGTTCGACCGGAAACCCGAAGGGCGTCGAGGTCTCGCACGCCGCGATCGCCGACCACCTGATCGGGTTCGCCGCCGAATGGGATATGACCGCGGCCGACCGGCTGCTGCAGACCTCGTCGGTGAGTTTCGACGCCTCCCTGCTCGATATTTTCGTGACCCTGTCGCTCGGTGCCTGTCTGGTGGTGCCCGAACCGGCCGCGCTCCGCGATATCCCCTACGTGTCGGACCTGATCACGCGCCACGGGGTGACCGTCCTGCATATGGTGCCGTCATTGCTGAGCACCTTCCTGATGCTGCCCGAGGTGACCGAATGGCGTGCGCTGCGCCGGGTTCCGGTCGGCGGTGAGGCGCTGCTCGGAGAGGTGGCCGACCGGTTCGCCGGCGTTTTCGACGCCGAACTGCGCAACCACTACGGGCCGACCGAGGGCGTGGTCTCGGCCACCCACCTCACGGTGCGGGGGCCGCAGGGCACCCGGATCGTGCCGGTCGGTGTGCCGAACCGCAATGTGTACGTCTACCTGCTGGACAACCGGCTACAGCTGGTTCCCGACGGGGTGATCGGGGAGATCTATCTCGGCGGCGGACAGCTGGCCCGGGGTTATCTGCATCGCTGCGCGCTGACCGCCGAGCGGTTCGTGGCCGATCCCTTTCTGCCCGGACAGCGGCTGTACCGGACCGGTGATCTGGCACGGCGTAACAGCGCGGGGGAGCTCGAATTCGTCGGTCGCGCCGACGAACAGGTCAAGGTGCGGGGCTACCGGATCGAATCCGGCGAGGTGCAGGCGGCGCTGTCCGCGCATCCCGGTGTCGGCGCCTGCGCCGTGGTGGCCTACCAGGACCCGGCCACCGGCACCGCGCTGGCCGCCTACCTGGTTTCCGCCGCGGGCGAACTGGACGCGGCCGAGGTCCGGGCATACGCGGCACGCTCACTACCCGACTACATGCTGCCCACCGCCTGGGCCGTGATCGACGAGATACCGCTGACCGAACACGGCAAGCTCGACAAACGGGCCCTGCCCGCGCCCCGGCGGCTCGCAATGGCGGCGGCCCGGCCGCCGGGTACGCCCACCGAGGCCCGGCTGGCCGCCCTGTTCGAGGAACTCTTCGGGTGCGCGGGGGTGGGCGCGCACGATTCGTTCTTCGAGCTGGGCGGGCATTCGCTGCTCGCGAACCGCCTGGTGCTGTCGCTGCGGCGGGAATTCGGTGTCGTGCTCGATGTCCGGGCGCTCTTCGACGAGCCGACCGTGGCCGGCCTGGCGGCACTCGTGGACGCCACCCCGGTGCGCGGAACCGGCCGTCCCGAACTGGACCGCGGGCCCCGGCCCGAGCGGATTCCGCTGTCCTACAACCAGCGCGCGGTCGCCGGGCCCGGTGCGGTCCGGGTGGCGGTGCGGCTGGACGGTCCGTTGGATCGTGCCGCGTTGACCGAGGCATTCGGTGATGTGTACGCGCGGTACGAGATCCTGCGTACGGTCATCGCCGGTGCCGGGGAGGCGAGACACCAGGTGGTGCTGCCGGAACTACCGGCCGAGCTACCGGCCGACGAACTTCCCGACGGCGATCCGGCCGATGTCCGCACCGCGCCGGTGGTATTCGATCGGGCGGCCGGTCCGCTGGTGCGGCCGCGGCTCCGCGTGCTCGGGGCGGACCGGCACATACTGGTGCTCACCGCCGACCGGCTGGTCGCCGACGACCGGTCGCTGCGCATTGTGCTGACCGATCTGGCCACGGCCTATCGCAGCCGGGTGAGGGCCGGGACGGCACCGCGATGGCCGGCCCCGGCCGTCGCTTACGCCGACTACACACTGTGGCAGCTGGCCGTCGCCGAATCGGCGGGGCCGCAGTTGGAGCAGTGGCGCGCCGCGCTCGCCGGATCACCCGCCGTGGTGACCTCGGGTGTACCGGCGGAGGTCCGGTCGGCCGGATTCGAGGTATCCGCGGGACTGCGTCGCCGGTTGCGGGCCCACGCCGAAACGGTGGGAGCCTCGGAGTACATGCTCTACCAGGCCGTGGTGGCCGCCCTGCTGTACGGCCACGAGGGCGGAGTGGATATCGCGCTGGGCGTGCCGCTGTCGGGACGCGCCGACAGCACGGTGGCCGAAGTGGTCGGGCCGCTCTCCGCGCTGGTGGTGTTACGCCACGATCTGTCGGGCGACCCGACGCTGCGCACGGTGCTCGACCGGGCACGGGCGACCGCGCTCGGCATCTACGGCAGTCAGGACATGGTGGTGGACGCGATCGCCGCCGCGGTCCATCCGGACCGGTCACCGTACGACCTGTGTCGGGCCGTGGTCGAATTCGGCGAGCAGTCGGAGCCGGATCGGATCTGGCTGGGCGACGAGGTGGAGGGTCGGATACTGGATACCGGCAGCGAGCCGGCGCGGCGGCCGATCTTCGCGTTCGGTTCCACGGCCGCGGGCGATCTGCGGGTGACCGTGCGAGCCGACACGGAGCTGTACGACGCGGACCGGCTGGAACCGCTCGCGCGGCAGCTCCGGCAGCTGCTGGCGGCCTTCGTCGACACGCCGGATCTCCCGGTGTCGGAGTCGACCGCGCTCGGCGATATGCCCCGCCGATGAACGCCGGGAGCGTCCGACCCAGGTGTGTTCCGGATTATGACGTGAAGGCTCCACAACGCTTCCACTATCGTTTAGGCTAGGCTAACTTACCTCGGCGGGCGCCGACACCGCTGTTCGCGCCCCGCGGAGGTTTCGATCGGTGAGCTCGAGGATCGCAATGCCAGATTCACTTGTGCAGCAAACGGTTACGCAGGAAACCGCCGGGCCCCGCCCGGCGCCCGGGCGGGCCGGAGTGGGGCGCGCGGTGCCGTTGTCGCTGTCGCAGCAGGCGGCCCTCCTGCCGGAACGGCTGCACGATCCGGCCGGCCGAGGCGGGTCGCCGGTGCCGAATCTGTTCGTCGCGGTCGAGATCACCGGCGCGCTGGATCCCGCCGCGCTCGAGCGCGCGGCGGCCGCCCTGCTCGCCGACCACGAGATCCTGCGCAGCGTCTTCCCCGACGATCGGCGCCTGCCCTATCAGCAGCCCTTGCCCGTGCCGGACGCGGTGCTGGAGATCGTGCCGGGCACGACCGATGAGACCGCGCTGGTCGCGGCCCTCGCCGGGGACGCCGGGCATCGTTTCGATCCGGTGCGGCGGATCCCGCTGCGAATGCGGCTGTACCGGCTCGCGGGACGCGATGTACTCACCGTCGCCGTGCATCCGGTCGCGGCGGACAACCGGGCGCTGGACCTGATCGTCGCCGGTCTGTTCGCCCGCTGTACCGGTGAAAGCGTGGAGGTCGCGGGGCAGTACCGCGATTTCGCCGCCGCCCAGCTGCGCGATCTCGCCGCGACCGCGGCGGACGATCCGGCGCTGGCCTATTGGACCGAGCGACTCTCCGGTGCCCCGGCGCGAACGCCCGTCATCACCGTGGGCGCGGGCGGCGGTCTCGCGCATCGCACGGTGGAGCTGCCCGCGGAGACCGTCGCGGCGCTGACCGTTTCCGGCGTGCCGAGCGCGCCGCTGCTCGCGCTGGCGGCCGCCGCTCTGCGCGGCGCCGGACTCGGCGAAGATATGGTCATCGGCCTCGCCGATTCCGCGCGTACCGCGGAATCGGCGAGGGTGATCGGTAATTTCACCAACTATCTGGCAATTCGCCTGGACGCCGCGAGCGGGACCGCGCGGGAGTCGATCGATCGGGCGGCCACGGCCGTCGCGGCAGCGCGCGAATACGCCGGCCCGCGGATCGAACGACTGACCCATCTGCTGCGCGGGCACGCGGTCCCGGCCGAGGGCGGTCTGTTCCAGGCGCAGGTGCAGCTCCGCGACGAGGGAGCGCTCGCGCTGGAGGGGCACGGGTTGTCCGTCCGGGAGATCGGGCGGCAGGTGGCGCGTCCGTATGGTGTGGACATCGTCTTCGATATCGTCCCGGCGGCCCACGGTTCCTTCACGGTGCACATCGTCTTCCCGCCGCAGCTGGCCGGACGGCCGGAGATCGACGGTTTCGCGGCCGGATTCGCGCAGCGGGCCGCCGCCTGGGCCGCGGACCCCGGGACGCCGATCGGTGCCGACGACACGGCGCCCGCCTTGTTCGCCGCGGCGACCGCGGGATTCGTGTTCATGACCTCCGGGCTGGGTGGCCCGCCGCGGTCGGCGGCCGAACGGGTGATCGCCGAGGCGATCCGTACCGTGCTCGAACTGGACGAAGAAGACGAGATCGGCCGCGAGGACACCTTCTTCTCGCTCGGCGGTGACAGTATCGCGGCCCTGCGCATGGTGACCGATCTGGGCGAGCAGGGGTATGTGCTCGATGTGCAGACCGTTTTCGGTCACCCGGCCGTGCACGAGCTGGCACGGCAGCTGGAGCGGGACGAGGCGCACACCGGTGTGGAAGTGGAACAGGCGCCCGCGGTGGCGCCGATGGGCGCGTCGGGATTGGACGCGGCGACCTTGAGTGCGCTGGGGAGGAAGTTCGGCGCTCGGTGAGCGACCCCGGGTGACCTCGCCCGGGGCCTCGCGGTAGTTCCGGCGCCGGTTCCATTCCGTTGTCCGGCCCGGTGAATCGGACTTCTCGGGCCCGATTTCCGGTGCTGATCCGGAGGTTCCCCAGCAGTGGGTACCTCCATTATTGTTAGGCAAGGCTTGCCTATATTCTTTGCGCAGGTTCTTGTGGTTGAGGAGTGGGATGCTCGACAAATCCGAGGTACGCGACGTGGTGGCGGCAGCCATCGGCGTACCGCCCGAGTCAGTGGGTTACGACGACGATCTCGTCGGCCTGGGCATGCACTCGATGCAGCTCATGAAACTGTCGGCAGCCTGGCGCAAACAGGGAGTGGACGTCCGGAGTTCGCAGCTGGCGCTGGAGCCGACGATCACCGCCTGGACCCGGCTGCTGTCGGCGAGCGGCGACACCGAACCCGCGACACCCGCACAACCGGCAGTTGCCGAACCCGTCGAACCGGCCGGTGAATTCGGGCTGGCGACCATGCAGCACGCCTACTGGATGGGCCGGCGCGGTGACCAGCGGCTCGGCGGGGTCGCCGCACATCTGTACGTCGAGTTCGACGGTCACGGCGTGCGGGCGGACCGTCTCGAACGCGCGGTGGCCCGGCTGGTCGCCCGTCACCCGCAGCTGCGCGCGCAGTTCCTCGACAGCGGCACCCAGCGGGTACTCCCGGACGCGCCGCCGATTTTCGACACGGCCGACCTGACCGGCCACGCCGATCCGGCCGCCGAACTGGAGCGGTTGCGTCAGCGCAAAAGCCATCAGCGAATGGACGTCGGCAAGGGGCAGGTGGTCGATATCGCCCTGAGCCTGCTGCCCGACGGCCGCCACCGGCTGCACCTGGACGTGGACATGCTCGCCGCGGACGCGCAGAGCTACCGGCGCATCCTCGACGACCTGGCACAACTCTACGAAGCCGATGCCGACGGCCTCGCACCGCTCCGGTACACCTTCCGCGAGTACCTCACCGACCGGGAGCGCACCGCACCGGACAACAGTGCCGACCGGCAGTGGTGGGCCGAGCGCCTGGACGAGCTGCCCGATATCCCCGCGCTCCCGGTGATCCCGGAAACCGAACGCGCCGATCCGACCCGCAGCATCCGGCTGCACCACTGGTTCGACGCCGGTACCGCGGCGCGATTGCGGCGGCACGCCCACGGCAACGGGGTCACTCCGGCGGTGGCGCTGGCGACCGTTTTCGCCGAGGTGATCGCACGCTGGTCGGCCCGGCAGCGGTTCCTCCTCAATGTCCCGCTGTTCGCGCGGGAACCGCTGCACGACGAGATCGACGCCGTGGTGGGGGATTTCACCAACTCGGTACTGGTGGATGTCGATGCCACCCGGCCCGAATCCATGGCCGCCCGCGCCGCCCGATTGCAGCACGCGCTGCACACCGGTGCCGCGCACGCTCGCTACGAGGGCCTGGATGTACTGCGCGACCTCGGCCGGCTGCGCGGAGCGCCCGTCACTCCGTCGGTGGTGTTCACCTCGGGCCTGGATCTCGGGGAGCTGTTCTCCGAACGGGTCACCCGGATCTTCGGGAAACCGGTGTGGATCCTGTCGCAGGGGCCGCAGGTCGATCTGGACGCGCAGGTCGCCGAGGTCGGTGGCGGTCTGCTGGTGAACTGGGACATTCGCCGGGACGCGCTGCCCGAGGGGATCGCGGACGCGATGTTCGAGCAGTTCCGGCTGATCCTCGAGACCCTGGTCGAACCGGAGGCCGACTGGTCGGCGCCGCTGGCGATCGCGCTACCGGAGGCACAGCGGGCGGTCCGGGCCGCGGTCAACGACACCGCGGCCGATCTCGGCGCACGGACCCTGCACGAATCGTTCTTCGACCGGGCGGCGCGGGAGCCGGGACGTCTCGCGCTCGGGTGGCGGTCGGGCTCGCTCACCTACGGGGAACTGGCCACACAGGCGCTGGCGGTGGCCGGCGCGCTGGACGCCGCCGGAGTGCGGGTGGGCGATACGGTCGCGGTGCTCGTGCCCAAGGGGCCGCGGCAGATCCCGGCGGTGCTGGGGGTGCTGGCGGCCGGTGCGACCTATCTGCCGATCGGTACCGGCCAACCGGCGGCGCGGCGGGACCGTATCCTGCGGCGCGGCGGCGCGCGGGTGGCGCTGGTGGACGGCGCCACCGGCTTCCCGGACGAGGTGATCGCGCTTCCCCTGGACCGGGCCCTGTCCGCCGACCCGCTCGCCGGGCCCCGCGACTGCGACCCGGCCGCGGTCGCCTATGTGCTGTTCACCTCCGGTTCCACCGGCGAACCGAAGGGTGTGGAGGTCGGGCACCGCGCGGCGGCCAACACCGTCGACGCACTCACCGCGCATTTCGGCCTCGGTCCCGGCGACCGGACGATCGCGCTGTCCGCACTCGAATTCGATCTGTCCGTTTTCGATATCTTCGCCCCGCTCGCGCTCGGCGGTGCCGTGGTCTGTGTCGACGACGTCACCGAACGCGACGCGCAGGCATGGAGCGCGTTGATCGAGCAGTACGCGGTCACCGTCGTGAACGGCGCGCCCGGGCTGGTCGCGATGCTGGCCGATACCGCCACCGGCGCGCAGCCGGCCACGGTACGGCTGGTGATCACCGGCGGCGACCGGGTGCCGGCCGAACTCGGGCATCGGCTGCGTGCCCGGGTACCGGGCCTGCGTTTCGCCGGGCTCGGCGGTACCACCGAAACCGCCATCCACTCCACCGTGTACGAGGTCACCGACGAATTCCCGGTCGGCTGGGTCACCGTGCCCTACGGTGTGCCGCTGGCGAATGTCGTGCTGCGCGTGGTGAACGAACGCGGCGAGGACTGCCCGGACCGGGTGCCGGGTGAGCTGTGGATCGGCGGGGTGAGTGTGGCCGACGGTTATCGCGGCGACCCCGCCCGCACCGCCGACCGCTTCGTCGAGCTGGACGGAACGCGCTGGTACCGCACCGGGGACCTGGCCCGCTACCTGCCCGACGGCACGGTGGAGTTCCTCGGGCGGGCCGACCATCAGGTCAAGATCCGTGGTTACCGTGTCGAACTCGGTGAAGTGGAAGCGGCGCTGTGCGCACTGCCCGATATCCGTGCCGCCGTCGCCCTGGTCACCGAATCGGGACGACTGGCCGCGGCCGCGGTCGCCGCGCCGGGCGCGGAACCCGCCGACCCGGTCGCGCGGCTGCGGGAGTCGCTGCCCGCGCAGATGATCCCCGAATCGGTCCGCCTGCTCGACGAGATGCCGCTGACCTCGAACGGGAAATCCGACCGCGCCGCGATCCGCGCGCTGTTCGCCGCCGATACCGGGCACGAGCCCGTCTACGTCGAACCCGAGGGCGATATCGAAGCGGCGGTGGCCTATATCGCGGCCCAGGTGCTCGGCCTGCCGCGGCTCGGGGTGGAGACCGATTTCTTCGACGCCGGCGGTAATTCGATTCTGGCGACAACCCTCACCGCCAAGATCCGGGGTCTGCTCGCGGTCGCCGATCTCGGGGTCACGGTGGTGCTGGAGGCGCGCACGGTGCGCGGGATCAGCGCGGCACTACGGGCCGCCGACACCTCCGGCCGGCTGGACCGGGTGGCGCGCATTCTGCTGGAGGTCGCCACGGTGGGCACTGCCGAGGACATGGAGGTCGTCTGAGATGCCGACACTGGATGAACTCGCGGAACTCATGCGGGTCCGGCTGGCCGCGGAAGGTCTGGACGCCGCACCCGAGGTCCCGGCGCGGCGGGATCCGCAGCGGGCGCCTCTCTCGTTCGGTCAGCGGTTCGTCTGGGCGCATCAGCAGATCGCGCCGGACAGCACCGCCTACAACGTCTGCCAGATCCTGACCTTCCGCGGCGAGGTGCACGACGCCGCCCTGCGGCAGGCCTTCCTGGCGCTGGTGCGCCGCCACGAGGTGCTGCGCACCACGTATCACGTGGACGAGACCGGTAACCCGTATCAACGGATCCACACCGAGCTCGCGCCCCGGGTCACCGAGGCGGACCTCACCGGCATCGATACCGCGACCGCGTGCCTGCGTGCCGACGAACTCGTCGCCGCCGCCGCGCACGGGAAGTTCGATCTGACCGCGGAATCGTCCCTGCGGCTCACCTTCGTCCGCCTGGACGCCGAGACGGTGGTCGTGGCCGTGGTCATCCAGCACATCGCCTGGGACGGAATGTCGCTGGCGGCGCTGTCGCAGGATGTACAGCGGTTCTACCGGGAGGCGCTGACCGGTGAGATCCGGGTCGAACCGCTGTCCCGGCAGGTCGCCGACTACGCCGAATGGGAACAGGACCGGTACGCCGAAGGCGACTACACCGCCGCGGACCGATTCTGGGCCGGGCAATTCGACCGCGAGCTACCCGAACTGCCGCTGCCCTACGACCGGCACCCGAGCGTGGTCACCGAACGGGGGATGCGGTCGGACCGGCTGCTGAGTACCGCCGCGGAAACGACACTGCGCTCGGCCGGCGAGCGATTGCGGGCCACACCGCTACAGATTTTCCTCGCCGCCTGCTATCTCTCGCTGCGTCAGCTCACCGGAACCCGGGACATGGTGGTCGGGACCGCGGTCGCCAACCGCGAAGAAGCCGGGACCGAAGAGCTGATCGGCAACCTGATCAATATGTTGCCGCTGCGGCTCACCGGCGGGTCGGGCGAGACGTTCGGTGACCTGGTCCGCCACCTCGGCGAGGTGACCAACGCGGCTTTCGCGCACAAGCATTTCCCGCAGGAGGCGATCGTCCGGGCCGTCAACCGCGCCACCGGCAATATCGGTTCGCAACTGTTCGACGTGCTGGTCCTCTTCGTCCAGCAACAGTTCCAGGGTCCCCGGCTGCCCGGGGCCACCACCACCTGGCGGCTGGCCGATCACGGCGCGTCGCTGCTGCCGCTGGCGGTCGAAGCGTTCATGCACGCCGACCGGGTGGAAGTGCAGATCACCTATCGCACCGACCTCTTCGACGCGACTACCGTCGACCGGCTGCACGACTATCTCGACCGGACCCTGGCGCACGCGGACGCGGACACACCGCTGGACCGGCTGCTGGTGCTCAGCGATACCGACCGCGCCAGGCTCGACGCCTGGGCGGCCGGACCGCGGGTACCGATCCGGCCGGACACCCTCGATGGCATGATCCGGGCCGCCACGGCGGACCACCCGGACCGGGTCGCCGTGGTGTTCGGCGATATCGAGCTGACCTACGCCGAATTCGGTCTCCGGGTGGCGGCACTGGCGCGGCTGCTGGCCGAGCGCGGGGTGGGCCCCGGGGATCGGGTGGGGGTGTTCGCCGAACGCAGTGAACAGCTACCGGTGATCTTCGCCGCGGTGTTGCGGGCCGGGGCGGTCTACACGCCGATCGATCCGAGCTATCCGGCCGACCGGATCGCGTTCCTGGTCGCCGACGCGGCGCCGGCGCTGCTGGTGCGTTCGGCCGGCGCCGAGCGGGTGTTGCCCGCGGCCGACGGTATCTCGGTCGTGGACCTGGCCGACGACGAGATCGTCCGCGCGCTGGAGCGGGCACGGGGCCTGCCGGCCGAACCGGTCCGCCCGGTTCATCCGCTGGACGCCGCCTACCTGCTCTACACCTCCGGTACGACCGGGCGGCCCAAGGGTGTCGTCGTCGGTCACCGCGCCGCCGCCAACCATGTGCAGTGGATGCGTGACCATTTCGGTTTCGGTGCCGAACGGATTCTGCAGAAGGCGCCGATCGGATTCGACGTATCGGTGTTCGAGCTGGTCAACGCCCTGTGCACCGGATCGGCGACGGTCCTGCCGCCACCGGACTGGTGGCAGGCCGATGTGGAGGCGCTCACCGAGATCATCGACCGGCACCGGATCACCCAGATCTCGCTGGTGCCCAGTGTGGTGCGCGCGCTGCTGGACTCCGGTCCCGATCCGGCGCGGTTGCGATCGATGCGGTTCGTCTATCTCGGTGGTGAGGCGGTACCGCCGGCCCTGGTCGCGGAGTCGAGCCTCGTATTCGGCGGAACGGTACTGGGTCTGTACGGCCCCACCGAGGCCGCCATGGACATCACCCACGAGGATTTCGCCGGGGCACCGGAACAGGGGCCCGCGCTCATCGGGGTGCCGGAGGCCAATTCGTCGGTATTCGTGCTCGACGAGCAGCTGCGGCGGGTGCCCGCCGGGGTCACCGGGGAATTGTATCTGGCGGGAGTCCAGCTGGCCCAGGGCTATCACCGCCGTCCCGGCACCACGGCGGCGACCTTCGTGGCCTGCCCGTTCCTGGACGAAGCCGGCGCGCGGATGTACCGCACCGGCGATATCGCGCGCTGGAACGCCCGCGGCCGCCTGGAATACCTGGGGCGCGCCGACGACCAGGTGAAGATTCGCGGGCACCGGATCGAACTCGGCGAGGTCGGTTCGGCACTGCGCCGGGTGCCCGGGGTCGCGGACGCGGCGGCGATCGCGGTCGCCCAGGACGCGGATACGGTGCTGGTCGCCTACTACGTACCCGAGGCGGATGCGCCGCCGACGACCGCCGGCGAAGCCGAGAACGCCACGTATCTGCGGGCCCGGCTGGCCGAACGGCTGCCCGACTACATGATTCCCGCCGCACTGGTCCGGTTGGACCGGCTCCCGCTCACCGCCAACGGGAAACTCGACCGCAAGGCACTGCCGCTGCCGGATCTCGGCAGCGCCGCCGGGCGGGGGCGCGCCCTGCGCGGCACCGCCGAACACACGGTGGCCGAGGCCGTCCGGTCCGTGCTGGCGCTTCCCGTCGCGACGGTGCTGGCCGCCGACGACGATTTCCTCGCTCTGGGCGGGGATTCCATCAGCGCGATCCGGTTGGTGTCGGCGCTCAAGAAGAGCGGTCTGGCGATCACCACCGGCGCGCTGTTCGAGGCACGCACCGTCGCCGCCATCGCTTCGGCCGCAACATCGATCACCGGCACCGCTCCTCCTGTCCTATCGGACGCGGTGGCCACCGGCTGGATACCCTTCGTGCCTCTCGGCTCCGAACCGACCGCCGCCCAGCTCGGGTACGGCCGGGCGGCAGCGCTGGTGACTCCTGCCGACAGCACGGCGCGGGAGCTCACCGCCGCACTCGGCACCCTGCTCGACCGGCACCCGCTGCTGCGGGCCCGGATCGGTACCGGCCCGGACGGTCGGCGCGGCTATTACGTTCCCGGGCCGGACGAGCACATCGCACGCCCCGCGGTCAGCGAGGTCGAACTACCCGCCGCGCAATGGGACCGCGTCGCGGAGGTGCTGGCCGAACAGGCCCGGGTCACGGCGGCCACGCTCGATCCCGCGGACGGGATCGTGATGGGCGCGGTGTGGATCCGGACCCCGGACCGGACGGCCGGACGACTGCTGCTGGTGATCCACCACCTGGTCGCCGACCGGGTCTCGTGGCGGATCGTGCAGGACGAACTACGCCGGCTGTGGTCGGGAGAATCGATCGGGACCGCCGCGGGCACCTCGGTGCGGACCTGGAACATCAATCTGCTCCGGTACGCGGAGACCGAGGCAGTGGCCGGTGAACTCGACTACTGGCGGGCGGTCGTCGCGGATGCGGATCGGCTGGTGGAAGCAGTGGACTTCGATCCGGCCGACGTCACCGTGGAGATCACCGCCGAACTCGACTGCGACGACACCGCTTTCCTGGCGGAGGCCGTGGCCGAGTCCTTCGGCTGCGATTTCGATACTGTCCAGATCGCCGCGCTGGCGGTGGCCGTGCACCGGTTCCGCCGCGCCCGCGACCGGGACGCCGCCACCGTATCGCTCACCGTCGACGGTCGCGGCCGCGCCGAAAGCCTCTTCCCCGGAGCCGATCCGACGCGGACGGTCGGCCGGTTGGCGAGTCCGTACCCGGTAGTACTCGATATCGGCGGCGGATCCGGCGAGCCGGATACGGTCACCGCGGTCAAGGCGGTGAAGGAGCAACTGCGCGCGGTCCCCGGTGCCGGGATCGGATACGGCCTGCTGCGCGACCGCGCCGACGCCACCCTGCGGCAAACACCCGCGCCACAGCTGAGCTTCGGCTACCTGGGCAGCTTCACCGTCGGCTCCGCCGCCGCGGTGGGCGGGATCGCACCGGAGTTCGGTCTCCCGGGCGAGTTCACCGGACCGGACCGGCCGGTGGCGGCACTGCTCGAAATCACCACCGCGACGCTGATCGACGACGGCGACCCGGCACTGCGCGTCACGATGCGCTGTCCGGCGGGGTCGCTCCCCGCGACCGAGGTCCGCGAACTGGCCGAGCACTGGCTCGGCGCGCTGGGCGAGCTGGCGAAAACGGTGCGGGAGGACCCGGGCCGCCGGCTCACGCCCGGTGATGTACTCGCCGCCGAGGTGACCCAGCTCGACCTGGACCGCTGGCACGGCACCTACGGCGCCTACGAGGATGTGTATCCGCTGGCACCCATGCAGGCGGGCCTGTTCTTCACCGCCCTGAGTGCCGGGTCCGCCGACCTCTACAACGTGCAGACCCTGATCGGTGTCCGCGGTGATCTCGATATCGCACGGTTGGCCGCGGCGTACGACACGGTGCTCAACCGTTACCCGAATCTGCGGATCACGGTGTCGGTTTCCCACGAGGGCACTCCGTACGGCATCGTGGCCCCGCACGTCGACATCCCGGTGCGCGAAGTGGATTTCACGGCCGACCGGGACCCGGCGGCGCGGCTGGCGGAGTTGATCCGGACCGATCAGGCCGAACAGTTCGACCTCGGCCGCGGCCCGATGTTCCGGGTCACGGTGGCGCGATTGCCCGAATCCCGTCACATGATCGTGCTGACCATGCACCACCTGCTGCTGGACGGGTGGTCCGGGCAGCTGCTGACCCAGGAGATATTCGCCGAGTTCGCGGTGCCCGGGGCCGAGCCCCTCGCCGATCCGGCGACTTTCGCGCGCTTCCTGGACTCGGTCCGTCGCGGCGCGCCGGCCGCCGAGGCGGCGTGGGGCACGGTGCTCGACGGTGTCGAACCGTGTCTGGCCGCGCCCGGGCGGGCGCCGGGCGGTTCGGCGCCGCCGGTCGCGTGCGAGTTCACGATCGAGGAGGATCTGGTGCGCCGGCTCACCGCGTTGGCGGCCGAGCTCGGGACCACCTTCGGGGTGGTGTGCCAGCTGGCCTGGGCCAACACGCTGCGGTACGTGACCGGTACCGAGACCCCGGTGTTCGGGGAATCGGTATCGGGCCGCCCCGCGGATCTCGACGGCGTGCACGAGGCCATCGGCTGTTTCGCCAATATCGTTCCGGCCGTGCTGCCGCTGCGCCGGGATCGCACCTGGCGCGAGCACCTCGCCGATACCCGGTCGCGGCGGGTGGAACTCATGGAGCACCATCAGTACCCGCTGACCGCCGCCCTCCGGGCGACCGGGACACGCAAACTCTTCGACAGCATGTTCGTGCTGGAGTCGTATCCGGCGCGTCGCCGGGAGCTGGCGGATCTGCTCGATGAGTCGGGTTTGGAGCTGGTGTCCTTCGAGGCGGGTGGTGCCACCGACAACGCCCTGCTGCTCATGATCTTCCCGGCGAATTCGCTGCTGCTCAGCGATCAGGTGCAGGCCATCATCTTCTACGCCGAGGACGCCTTCGAAGCCGATGACGCGCGGATCGTGGAAGCCGCCTTCCGTAACACCCTCCGCGATATCGCCGACCATCCCGACCGCCCGATAGAGGCGGCCCGGATCCTCACCGACGAAGACGAAGGGCTGCTGGTGATGCGGAGGATGTGGCAGTGAACGCCGAGATCGAAGACGTCCTGGCGCTGAGCCCGCTGCAGGAGGGGCTGTTCACCCTGGCGCAGCTGACCGCCGCGGGACACGATGTGTACGCCATCCCGTTCGCGGTCGATATCACCGGCCCGCTGGATACCGGGGTGCTGCGTGGCAGTCTGGAGGCACTGCTCGTCCGCCATCCGAATCTGCGGGCGGTGTTCTGGGACGAGGACCTGCCGAAACCGGTGCAGATCATTCCCACCGCGGTGGACCTGCCGTGGACCGAGCTCACGGCGACCGACGACGAGGTGGACGCGGTCACCGAGGCGGAGACCCGGCGGCCGTTCGATCTGCGGAAGGGCCCGGCGCTGCGCGCCGCACTGGTGATCCTGCCCCCGGCCGCGGACGGTACCCAGCGCCGCCGCCTGATCGTCACCGCGCACCACATCCTGCTGGACGGCTGGTCGCTCGGCCTGTTCTTCGCCGAGTTGCGCGAGCTGTACGCGGCCGGAGGCGCGCCCGAGGTACTGCCGCCGGTACGGCCCTACCGGGATTACATCGGCTGGCTGGCCGGCCGCGATACCGACCAGGTGCGGCAGCAGTGGGTGCGGTATCTGGAACCGGTGAGCGGCCCCCTCATGGTCGCCGAAGGCGGGGCCGCGTCGGGGCTGGGCGGTAGCGCCGCCGCGGTACCGCCCGAGGTCACCCGGGTCGGGCTGACCGCGGCCGAGACGCGGACACTGCGGAACTGGGCGCGCGAGCGCGGGCTCACCCTGAACACCGCGGTCCAATTCGCCTGGACGGTGGTGCTGTCCCGGCTCACCGACCGCGCCGACACCGTGTACGGCACGGTGGTGACCGGGCGCCCCGAGCAGATCTCGGGCGTGGACCGGATGATCGGCCTGTTCATCAACACCGTCCCGGTGGCTTTCCGGCTGGATCCGGCCGAAACCGTGGCCGCGAGTTGCCTGCGCCTACAGCGCGAATCCAGCACGATGCGCGAGATCGGGTATCTGAGCCTGTCGTCGGTGCAGCTCGCCGCCGGGCACAGCGCGCTGTTCGACACGATGTTCGTCTTCCAGAACGCGCCGCTGGACGGGCTCGGTGATATCGGCGACAGCGGGGTCCATTTCGAACCCGTGCTGTCGAAGAACCTCACGCACTATCCGCTGACAGTGGTCGCCCACGTCTACGACGAGGAATTGCTGGTCGCGGTGGAGGCCGTACCCGGCGCGCTGCCGTACCGGCCCGGCGATATCGGGTCGATGATGCTCACCGTGCTGCGGCGGCTACCCGGCGCCGCCGACATTCCGGCCGGTGCGGTGGAGGTCCACTCCGCCGCGGCCGCGGCCGAATTGCTGCGCGGCGCCGCGACACCGGAACTGCCGGATACCGACGCCGCGGCCACGGTATTCGAGCTGTTCGAACGCCAGGCCGCGATCACCCCGGACGCGCCGGCGCTCGCCGGCGATACGGTCCGGTTCACCTACCGGCAGGTGCACGACGAGGCCACCCGGCTGGCCCGGGAACTCGTCGCCGCGGGTGTCGGACCGGAAGACACGGTGGCGCTCTGCCTTCCACGTGGCGCGCGCTCGATCGTGGCCGTGCTCGCGGTATTCGCGGCCGGCGCCGCCTACGTTCCGGTCGATATCACATTGCCGGCGACGCGGATCGAATCCATTCTGCGGCAGTCCCGACCCCGGCTACTGCTGACCGCGGCGGGGTTCACGGCGGCTCCGGACGGACCACCGGCGCTCGACCTCGACGACGCCGCGGTCGCCGCTCGTATCGCACGCCACCCGGCGGGTGCGCCGCCGGTGCGCCGCCGGTCCGGTCACTGCGCCTACGTCATCTTCACCTCGGGCTCCACCGGAGAACCGAAGGGCGTGGCGAATACGCACCGGGCGCTGGTGAGCTACTTCGCCGACCACCGGGCCCGGGTGTACCGGCCCGCGGTGCGCCGGCTCGGGCGGCCGTTGCGGATCGCGCATGCCTGGTCGCTGAGTTTCGACGCCTCCTGGCAGCCGATGATCGGCCTGCTCGACGGGCACAGCGTGCAGGTGTTCGGCGAGGAGACCATGCGCGACGCCGCGGGCCTGGTGTCGGGGCTGACCCGGTTCGGGATCGACATGATCGATACGACGCCGTCGATGTTCCGCCAGTTGGAGGCCACCGGGTTGCCGGGGAAGCAGCTCACCGTGCTGGCGCTCGGCGGCGAAGCCATCGACGGGCAGCTGTGGTCCCGGCTGCGCGCGCTACCCGATATCGCGGTACACAACTGCTACGGCCCGACCGAGACGACCGTGGAAGCGATGGTCGCGGAGGTGACCGCGCCGGACGGTCCGGCGTCGGCGACCATCGGCCTGCCGACCGCCGGAATGTCCGCCTACGTACTGGATTCGCGGTTGCGTCCGGTGCCGGCCGGGGCGGTGGGGGAGCTGTACCTGTCCGGCCCGCAGGTGGCGCGCGGCTATGTGGGGCGGGCCGCGGCCACAGCCGGCCGTTTCGTCGCGGACCCGGTGCACCCCGGCGCACGGATGTACCGCACCGGCGATCTGGTGCGGCACCGGCCCGAGGGTGGCCTGGAATATCTCGGGCGCGCCGACGATCAGGTGAAGATCCGTGGCTATCGGGTCGAGATCGGTGAGGTGGAGACCGCGCTGCGCGACCTGCCCGGGATCGCGGCCGCCGCCGCGATCGTCCGCCGCCACGGCGCGAGCGCCGGACTGGTGGGTTTCGTGGTACCGGAAGCGGATGCGCCGGTGGACCCGGCGCGGATGCGCGCCGCGCTGGCCGGGGTACTGCCCGCCTATATGGTGCCCGGGCGGCTGGAGGCACTGCCCGAACTGCCGGTCAACGCCAACGGCAAGCTCGACGTCCGGGCACTGGCCGGACTGGCCGAAGAGTTGCGTACGCGGCATCGGGAGGTCGGGTCGGCGGCGCCGGTCACGGCGACCGAACACACACTGAGCGCGGTACTCGCCGAGGTGTTCGACGGTGGCGCGCCGGGGGTCGAGGACGACTTCTTCGCGCTCGGAATGGACAGCATCGTCGCCATTTCGCTGGTCAACCGGGCCCGGCGGCACGGGCTGCCGGTGACCCCGCGCATGGTGGTCACGGCGCCGACGATTCGTGATCTGGCCGCCGCCATCGACGCGGGGGCGGCGACGGCGGTGGAATCGGACGGCCCCGACTACGGACCGGTACCACCGCTGCCGATCGTGTCGTGGATGTACGCACAACCGCATTTCCGGCGGTTGGCGCAGGGGGTGCTGCTCACTCTGCCCGAAAACATGGTGCGCACCGACTTGGAGATGGTGCTGCAGGCTGTGCTGGACGGGCACGACATGCTGCGTGCGGTGCTGACCGAGACTCCGGACGGTCCGCGGGTCGTCACCCGCGAGCCCGGGCTCGTCGCGGCGACTGGGATACTGAGCGAGCTCGACATCGATCCCGGTTCGACCGGATCCCGGTGCACGGCGGCGATCGGGGCGGCGGCCCGCACGGCAATCGACGAACTCGATCCGTACCGCGCACAGATGGTGCGCGCGGTGCGTTTCCGCGGTACGCCGCGCGGTGATCTGCTGTTGCTGACCGCCCATCACCTGGCGGTCGACGTGGTGTCCTGGCATATCCTGCTCGCCGATCTGGAACATGCCTGGGCGCAGGTCGCGGTCGGCGTGGCGCCGCGAATCGCCGCGGAGGGCACCTCCTACCGGCGATGGTCGGAGTTGCTGTGGCAGCGTGCCCGGCAGCCGGAAGTGCTCGCGCAACGGGATTACTGGGTGGCTCAGGTCCAGGCTCCCGACCCGCTGCTGGGTGGACGTGTCCTGCGGCAGAGCGATACGTGGGCGTCCCTGCGGTTCACCGGAGTACCGACCGCACCGGCGACGACCGCACGGATCCTGCGGTCCGCCGCGGGGCAGGACGGCGTCCGCGATCTGTTGTTGGCCGCGCTGACCGCGACGCTGGCTTCCTGGCGGCGCGAGCGTGGCCAGGATCACCGGGCCGGCGCATTGGTCGCATTGGAAAGTCACGGACGGCCGGATATCGCGGCCGACTGCGATACTTCCGCCACGGTGGGTTGGTTCACCAGCGTTTTTCCGGTCCGGCTCGGTACGGGCGAGCATGCCGTGGATGTCGACCGGGCCGAAGCGGAACCGGCCGCGGCGCGGGCGCTGCTGGATGCGGTGAGCGCGCATATGCGCCGGATCCCCGAGCACGGTGTGGATTTCGGACTGCTGCGCGATATCGCCGGTGTGCCCGAACTGGTGGAGGCCGGGTATCCACAGATAGAACTCAATTATCTCGGCCGGATGGATCTCGGCGGGCATCGTGAGGGCGCCTGGTCGATGATCAGCGATCCGGCCCTGGCGCAGGCTCTGCCCGTGGACACCGAACCGGATCTGCCGGTGCGGTCGGCCACGAGCCTGGTCGCCACAGTCGAGAGCACCCCCCGGGGCCCACAGCTGATGACCCGATGGGGGTTCAGCGAGGGGATCTTCACCGCTGCCCAGATCGACCGGCTGACCGAGTTGTGGTCGCGGGCCGTGGCGGCACTGGCGGCGGCTGTGGACCCGCCCGGTCATACCGCGGGGGAAACGTGAGACTTCCTGACCTCGAACATCATTCGGCCCCGAGACAGCGCCCGGCGGAAGCCGCTGGATGCGCCGGGGCCGATCCGAGCGGCCGGGGCGGGCACCGTAATTCGCCGGTCGCGCCGACATCGAAACCAGAGCGGAGTGATCGTATGCAGAGTCCAGGGTGGATCCGGAAATTCCACAGATCCCGGGCGGCCGAGCCGATTCCGTTGCTGATCTTTCCGCACGCGGGATCGGGGGCCTCGGCCTACCGGGCGCTGTCCAAGGCGTTCAGCGCGGATTTCGATGTTTTCGTCTTCCAGTACCCCGGCCGCCAGGACCGGGCGAACGAGCCGGCGCTCACCTCGCTGGCCGATATCGCGGCCGGCGCCTTCGCCGAGTTCCGGGCATCGGCGGTCCACCGCGGGCTGCCGTTCGTGACGTTCGGGCACAGTATGGGCTCGCTGGTGTCCTTCGAGTTCGTGCAACTCGCCGAGGCTGCCGGGATGCCGGTGAACCAGGCCGTGATCTCGGCCGCCGTCGCACCCTGTCGCGGCGAGCACCGCAAACCCGCTCCGGCCGACGATGACGAACTGCTCGATCATCTCGCGATGCTCGAGGGCACCGGCTCCGATGTGCTCGCCAGCCGCGAACTGATGCGCATGGCGCTGCCCGCCATCAAGGCCGACCACCGGGCCTCCGACGACTACCGGTGCGACCCCGATATCAAGATCGCCACGCGGATCCACGCGATCGGCGGGGACCGCGACCCGATCGTCGGCATCGCCGACCTCAACGGTTGGCGGCAGCACAGCGGGGAGGTCGAGGTCACGGTGTTCGACGGCGGCCACTTCTACCTGAACGACCATATCGCTGCCCTCGCCGACCTGGTGGCCGAGAGCGCGCGCTCCGGATCGAACGTATGAGACGAGGAGCGGCAATGGCTCAGGAATCCGATACCGACCACGTCGTCATCGCCGGCCTGGCGGTCGAGGCGCCCGGCGGTATCGAAGAACCACGCGCGCTGTGGGACGCGCTGGTGGAATCACAAGAACTCATCGGCCCGTTCCCGCGTGACCGCGGCTGGGATATCGACGATCTGCTCTCGCTGGACCGGCACGAAGGCTGGAGCCCGGTCAACGACGCCGGTGGATTCCTCGACACCGCGGCCGAATTCGATCCCGCCGTCTTCGGTATCGGAAAACGGGACGCCACCGCCGCGGATCCGCAGCAGCGGGTGGTGCTGCGCACGGTGTGGCGGGCGCTGGAGAACGCGGGTATCAACCCTGGAGACCTCGTCGGCGAGGACGCCGGGGTCTTCATCGGTACCTCACCGATGGAGTACGGGCCGCGCGCTTCCGCGGTGCACGAGTACTCCGGTCACCGGATCATCGGCTACAGCACCTTCGGCGTATCGGGCCGGGTCTCGCACAGTCTCGGGCTGATCGGGCCTTCGGTGAACGTCGACTCGGCGTGTGCTTCGTCGTTGACCGCGCTGCACCTGGCGGCCGCGGCCGTCCGGGCCGGTGAATGTGATTGGGCACTCGCCGGAGCGGTGAGCGTGATGGGATCGCCCGGCGCGTTCTACGAGTTCTCCCGGCTCAATGCCCTGTCCACCGACGGTCACTGCCGCTCCTACGCCGATAACGCGTCCGGCACGCTGTGGGGTGAGGGCGCGGGCGTGGTGGTACTGGAACCGGAATCGCGGGCCCGGCGACTCGGGCACCGGATCTACGGTCGGATCCTGGCCTCCCAGCACAATCACAACGGCGCGGGTAAACCGATCCTGGTGCCCCGGACCGACGCGCAGGAGCGGGTGATCCGGAAAACCATCGCCTCCGCCGGAATCGATCCCGCGCTGGTGGGCATGATCGAGGGACACGGCACCGCCACCCGCGCCGGCGACCCGGTCGAGATCCGGGCGCTGCAGAACACCTACGGCGCGGCGGGCTCGTCCGCCCCGCTCGGCTCAGTGAAGGCCAACGTCGGCCACGCCCAGGCCGCGGCCGGAATGCTCGGCCTGACCAAACTCCTGCTGTCCGGCCTGCACGGACGGATTCCCCCCACCCTGTACGCCGACACCCCGACCACCCGCGTCGACTGGAAGCGCACCGGTCTGCGGCTGGCCGCCGAACTCACCGCGTGGAAACCGGTGGACGGCTACCGCTACGGCGCCATCTCATCGTTCGGCGCGGCCGGAGCCAATGCCCACGCGATTATCGCGATGCCTGCCTGTGAGGAGAACGGCGATGTCTAGCCATCGGATGCCCGACGGGTCCGTTCCGGTTCTGCTGTCCGCGGATACGCCGGATCTGCTGCGCGAGGAGGCGGCGGCGATCGGGGCCTACGCGCGCGAACACACCGTGGTCACCGCGGGCGAGATCGCCGATATGCTCTTCCGGACCCGGGTGGCGCGCCGGCACCGGGCCCTGGCGCTCGTGGACGACGGGGCGACCCTGGCCGCGGCGCTGGCGGCGGTCGCCGCCGGACGGGAACATCCCGCGGTGGTCCGCGGCAGCGCGGTGCTCGCCCGCAAACACACCTTCGTCTTCCCGGGGCAGGGCGGCCAGCGACCGGGTATGGGCGCGGTGTTCTACGACCGGGCCCCCGCGTATCGGGCGGAAGTGGACCGCTGTGCCGCCGAGTTCGCCGAACTGTTCGGGACCGCGCCGCTGGATTACCTGCTCGACGATTCCGTGGCCGCCGACGATTCGGCGCGGATCGTGCAGCCCGCGCTGTTCCTGCAGATGGCGGGGCTGGCGGCGCTGTGGAAAGCGGCGGGCGTGGAACCCGCCGCGGTGGTCGGGCACAGCCAGGGCGAGATCGCCGCGGCCTATGTATCCGGGAAGATGACGCGCCGGGACGCGCTGCTGGTCGTCGGGGCGCGGGCCGAAGCGGTGGACCGGATCGCCCCCGAGGACTACGCCATGGCGGTCGTCGAGGCCGACCGGGAGGAGGCCGAGGCCCTGCTCGCCCGGCGGTCCGGCCGCGCCGAGGTGTCGGTGGTCAACTCGCCGCGCATGGTGGGCGTCTCCGGCGATCGCGAGGTGGTCGGCGAGGTGGTCGATACCCTCGCCGCGGCCGGGCGGTTCGGGCGGGTCATCCGGGTCCGGTATCCGGCGCACACGGGCATGGTCAACAGCCTGCGCGTCGATCTGCGCGCGGGTCTGGAGGGCCGGCTGACCGAGCGGTACTTCCGCGACAGTCCGATCGCCGCGTTCGGCGCCACCCTGGGCGAGGCGTTCCCGGCCGAGTCGACGCTGGACGACTACTGGTTCTGGAATCTGCGCAATACCGTCCGGTTCGACCGGGCGATCGCCGCCGCGGTGGCGGCCGGCTCCGATTCGTTCGTGGAACTGGCCGAACATCCTGTCCTGCAGCTCCCGGTGCGGGAGAACCTGGAGACCCTGGCGGCCCCGGCCGAGACCATGGTCACCGGCACCTCGAACCGGACCGCCACCGATCTCACGCTGTTCACCCGGAACCTGGCGACGCTGGCGGTGCACGATCAGCACTACCGGTGGTCGGCACTGGCCACCGATACCGGCGGCACACCCCGCCCGCCGCTGCTGGATTTCCCGAATATGCGGATGAGCCGGCAGCGGCTGTGGCTGACGCTCGGCTCGAGTCCCGCGCCGGCGCCCCGTCCGGTCGTCGCGGACCCGGTCGCCGCGCCGGCGACTCCGGTCCCGGAACCGGTGATACCCGCTCAGTTGTTGGTCGAGGAGTGGACCCGGATTTCCCGCCGGAAACTGCTCGCGCCGCGCACCATCGGGCTGGTGGACGCCTCCGGTGCCTGCGCCGAACTGGCCGAAGCGCTCTGTGCGCAGGCCGAGAACTACGGAGCGACCGCCCGGCTCGTCACCGCCGAGGCCGGCGGCGACCCGGCCGGTATCGACGCCGTGGTCGTCCTGCTGCCCGCGGCCGCGGACGCGGAGATGAGCGAAGCGGTCGCGGAATTCTTCGGCATCCGCGCCTGGTGGCTGAAACCAGATCCCGCGGTGTCCGACTTCTGGCTGGTCACCGTGGGCGGCGAAGCGGTGGTGCCCGGTGACGAACCGCATCCGGTACCCGCCGCCGCGGCGGCCGGTTTCCGGTCCGTCGGTGCCGAGTACCCGGGTATCGCCTTCCGGCACCTGGACCTCACCGCCGCGACCGCGGAGACGGCCGGGGCGGTGCTCGCGGCCCTGCACACCGCGGACGAATCCGAACTGGCGGTACGCGACGGCAACCTGTACGCCAAGCGGCTGACCGAGGTCGAGCCCGGCGCCGGCCCCCGCGCCGTCCCGGACAATGTGCTGATCACCGGCGGCACCGGCAAGGTCGGCCTCGAATTCTGCGCGTATTTCGCGCGGGCCGGCACCCGGCGGATCACACTCGTGTGCCGCTCGGGCGAAACGGCGGAGGTGACCCGCGAACTGGTGCCGATCCGAGCGACCGGCGCCACCGTGCGGGTCCTGTCCGCCGATATCGGTGATCCGGCCGCTGTTGGTGCCCTGGCTTCCGAATTCGGCTCCACCCCGGCGGATTTCATACTCCACGCCGCCGCCGATTACGCGGGCATCGAGGGCATCGAACTCACCGAGCTCACCTACGCGCAGGTGATCGAACTGCTGCGGGCCAAGGTCGGTGGCCTCACGAATGTGCTCGCCGCGCTCCCACTGGCCGCGGCTGCCCGGGTGCTGCTGTGCTCCTCGCTGGCCGCGACCCTGGGCGGTCGCGGCACCGTCGTCTACTCGGCGGCCAACCGGATGCTGGACGCTCTCGCCTACCGGTTACGTGCCGCGGGTGTGGACTGCGTATCGGTGCAGTGGGGACAGTGGGCGGTCCACGAAGGTGTGGGAGCCTCCGATACCGCGACCCTCGCCGAGGTCGGATACCTGCCGATGCGGTCGGCCGATGCCATCGCGCTGAGTCTGAGCGGACCACCCGGCAACGCGGTGATCACCGCCTTCGATTGGGTCCGCGGCCGCGCGGTGTTCGGCGCGTTCGGTTACGGGCCGCTGCTGTCCGGATTGGCCACCCCGGCGGCCATAGCGGCCGCCCCGGAACCGGCCCCGGGCCGCGCCGTCCCGGCGGCCGGTGCGCTCGTCTCCCCGGCTCTGCGGATCGTGGAACTGTTCGCGCAGGTCCTCGGCGAGGACGATCTCGACGCCATCGATACGACCAAACCGCTGGTCGCGCTCGGCCTGGACTCCCTCCAGGCCCTGGAACTGCGCCGCCGCGTCCACCAGGAATACGGGTACGAACTGCCGGTCGGCGACCTCGTGGGCGGTGCCACGCTCGACGACGTGGTCCGGCTGGTGGGGGACCGGCCCGCGCCGGAGCAGCCCCCGACCGCGGCGCCGGCGGCCCCGGCACCCGCCGCACCGCCACCCGCCGCGGCGCAGCCGGCGGCCGCGCCCCTGGACACCGATGATCTCGGCGCCCGGGCCCGGTGGGCGGCCGAACAGGTCGTTCCCGCGGACCTGGATATCGAGCGGCTCCGCTCCGCCCGGCACGACCTCGATCTGTTCGGTGCGCGCGCCATGCTCCGCGCCGTGGAACCGGTCCTGCGGGATCGGGCCGTGCACAGCGTCGAGGACATCACCGAACGGCTGAAGGTCGCGGCCCGGCATCGCTGGCTGCTGCGGCAGTGGTTACAGGAACTCACCCGCCACGGCGCGCTGACCGGTGACCCGGACAGCGGTTACCGCTACGAGCGGGAGCTGCCGCCCACGACGCGCGACGAACTGGTCCAGGCGTGCACCGATCTCGGCTACGCACCGCAACTCGCCACCTTCCTGGGCGGCACCAACGAACACCTCACCGAACTCGTCCAGGACCGGATGCGGGTGCAGGAGTTGCTGTTCCCGGGCGGCGATATGTTCACCGCGGAGGCCACCTACCGCGAGAACGCGATCAGCCGCTATCTCAACCACGCCGCGCGCGAGATCGTCGCCGGGGTGGTCACCCGCCTGCGCGCGGACCGGTCGCCGGTGCGGGTCCTGGAGCTGGGCGCGGGGGTCGGCGGGACCACCGACGATGTGGTGGCCGGACTCACCGGTCTGCCCGTCGAATACCACTTCACCGATGTCTCGAATTTCTTCCTCGACGCGGCACGCCGGCGGTTCGCCGATCGGCCGTGGATGCGGTTCGCCATCGTGGACATGAACACCGATCTCGCCCAGCAGCCGCGCCACGACCTCGTGATCGCCTCGAATGTGCTGCACAACGCGCATCACATCGGGCATACGCTGCGCGAACTGCGCGAGCTGCTGAATCCCGGGGGCGCGGTGGTGTTCATCGAGACGGTGGTGGCGCACAGCCAGCTGCTGACCTCGGTGCACTTCCTGATGTCGCCCGCGGCCGGGCAGCCGCACGCGGGGGCGACCGATGTGCGGGCGGGGACCGACCGGATCTTCCTGACCGAAGCGGAATGGGTGGGGCAGCTCACGGCCTCGGGCCTGCGCCCGGCTGTGGTACTGCCGGCGGCAGGCCATCCCCTGGCACTGCTCGATCAGCGTGTTTTCGCCGCCGTGCGCGACGCGTAGGCAGCTTCGGATGTGAACGCGAAGTCGCCGGGGCGGCGGCGGGGAACAGCGAATGGAGAACACCATGTCAGAGAAACGGTCGGACTCCGGTGACGCGATAGTCGTCGAGTCCGTCGTGAAGTCGTTCGGCGAGGTGAAAGCCCTGCGCGGGATCGACTTCCGCGTACCGGCCGGGAGCGTGCTCGGCGTACTCGGGCCCAACGGCGCGGGGAAGACCAC
Organism: Nocardia grenadensis; assembly: GCF_050942415.1. Taxonomy (NCBI): domain Bacteria; kingdom Bacillati; phylum Actinomycetota; class Actinomycetes; order Mycobacteriales; family Nocardiaceae; genus Nocardia; species Nocardia grenadensis. The sequence goes on from NZ_CP192054.1 coordinate 772,761, forward strand.
CACGGTCTCGGTGCTGTCCACCCTGATCCGGCCCGATTCGGGCCGGGCGGTGGTGGCCGGGTACGACGTCGTCCGCGACGCCGCCGAGGTGCGGAAATCGATCATGCTCACCGGTCAGTACGCGGCGCTGGACGAAATGCTCACGGGCCGGGAGAACCTGGTGCTGTTCGGACGGTTGCTCGGCCTGCGCCGCCGGGCCGCCCGGCAGCGCGCCGACGAACTGCTGGAACGCTTCTCGCTCACCGAAGCGGCCGACCGGCGGATCGGGCAGTACTCCGGCGGTATGCGCCGGCGGATCGATATCGCGTGTGGGCTGGTGCGCGCACCTCGGGTGGTGTTCCTCGACGAACCCACCACGGGCCTGGACCCGGTGAGCCGGCAGCAGCTCTGGGCACTCGTGCGCGAACTCGCGGCGCAGGGGGTGACCATCCTGCTCACCACCCAGTACCTGGAGGAAGCGGATGCGCTGAGCGACAACATCATCGTGGTCGACCAGGGCACGGTGATCGCGGAGGGCACCGCCGATGCGCTCAAAGCACGTTCGGGTTCGAGCTACTGCGAGGTCGTGCCGGTGGATCCCGGCGATGTGCCCGCTGTGGTGGCCGCGCTGGCGCCGCTATCGGAGTGCACGGTCGCCGATTCCGCCGACCGGGTGTCGCTGCCCGCCCCCGACGGCGCCGCCACCCTGACCGCCGCGTTGGCCCGGCTCACCGAGGCCGATATCGAATTGATCGATATAGCGCTGCGACGGCCGTCGCTGGACGAGGTGTTCATCCGCCTCACCACGCGCAGCGAGGAAGCCGAAGCGGTAGAGGTCCCGGCGTGAGCGGGTCGGGCCCGGAGGCGGTAGCGGTGCGTGACCACGCAGGGTCCCCGCTCAGGCCCGATGGACACGGCGTGATGGTGGCCTCGACCCCCGGACGGCCGCCGGTGGAGGATCTGAACGTCCCGCCCGGTATGCAGTGGGCGGCTCTGAGCGAGCGGTCCATCCGGGCCGCGGTACGCGAGGGCGACCTGGTCATCGCCTTCGCCGCGCCACTGACCTTCTTCGTCTGTTTCTATGTGCCGCTACGTAAATCGGTGGAGGCGGGCGGTGTCGACTACGCGCAGTACCTGCTGCCGCTGATCCTCGTACACGCCATGTTCTTCAGCTCCATGTTCGCCGCCGACCGGGCGGCCCGGGAGGTGGCCGGCGGTATGGGTACCCGGCTGCGGGCCATGCCGGTGGTGCCGTGGGTGCCGCCCGCCGCGCGGGTTTCGGCGAATCTGGCGCGGGCGATCACCGCGATCTGCGGTGCGCTGGTGATCGGGGCCCTGTTCGGCTTCCGCTTCCACGGTGTCGTCCCCGCCCTGGTGTTCCTGGCGCTGGTGCTCGGCCTCGGAGTGGCGATGATGCTGGCCACCGACGCGCTCGGGACCGCGACGGCCAATCCGCAGGTGGGTGCCACGGTGCTGTTCGTACCGCAGCTGCTACTGGTCATGATCTCCACCGGTTTCGTCCCGGCGGAGGGTTTTCCGGGCTGGATCCAGCCGTTCGTACGTCACCAACCCGTCTCCCGGGTGGCCGACGCGCTGCGCGGGCTCGCCGACGGACGGTATCCGGAAGGACTACCGGTGGCCGTGACCTGGGTCGTGGGTCTGCTGGTGGTGGGCGCGGCCTTGGCGGTATGGGCGGAAAGGAAGCGGCGGTGACCACATTCTTGGATCAGGCGCTGGTGGAGACCGGGCGGCTGCTGCGGCGCTGGAGCCGCCAGCAGGAGGTGCTGTCCACCACGCTGGTACTGCCGATCCTGTTGCTGCTCATGTTCGAACTGGTGCTCAGCCGTACGCTCGGTGTGCCCGGCGACGCGGAACCCCTGTACGGTTTCGTGCCTCTGATCGCCGTCGCGGGTGCCATGTACGGCGCCATGGGCACCGGGGAATCCTTGTTCGGGGAGCGACAGAGCGGTTTGCTGCGCCGGTTCTGGGTGCTGCCGGTGCACCGGGCCAGTGCGCTGCTGGGCCGGTTGCTCGCCGAATGCGCGCGGGCCGCGGTCGCGACCCTGCTGGTGGTCGTGGTCGGGGTGCTGCTGGGGCTGCGGTTCGACAATGGCTGGGTCGGGGTACTCGGCGTGATCGCGGTCCCGGTGATCGTGGTCGCCGGCTTCACCCCGCTGGTGGTCGCGGTCGGCGTGAGCCGGGCCGGTGGCCAGGCCGTACAGGTGTTCGCGATCGTGGTGCTGGTCGGCATGTTCTTCAATTCCGGTTTCGTTCCGCTGGCGAACTATCCGGGCTGGTTGCAGCCCATCGTGCGGGGACAACCGATGAGCTGCGCCATCGAGACCATGCGCGGCTTCCTGCTGGGCGGGCCGGTTACCACGCCCTTAGTGCAAACCATTGCCTGGGCAGTGGGGATGACCGCCGTGTTCGGGGTGCTGGCCGTCCGCGGCTATCGCAAGGCGGCCGAGAGCTGAGCTCTGGGTAGGAAAAGGGCGGCGGGTGGGCTACTGGGCCCGCGGTCCCTTTCGCGAGATTCTCAGACGAGAACCCCTGCTCGAGCCTGTCTTCTCTATGGTCCGCAACTGCAACCCAGCCCTGCGATACGACTCCCGGCCCGCCGTCGTCGATTTTCAGCGACGGGAAACGACGATATAGACACAGTCGCCGAAAGGTACTCTTGCAACTGCGCATTCTTACACCAGTCGCTCAGGGGGGCCTTTCTTGAACTCCGGATCAATGCGCCGTGATTATCGTCGACGCGTGAGTGTGATAAGCACATAAGAAATAACATTCGCGCCGATACAGCGCACGAGATCGTCGTGGTCGAGCTGATCGTCGGACAACTCTGCAGCTGTGCCGGGCATCTCGGTCGGCTCGGTCGTGGCTCAGACCGTCGTATCGCCCACCGGGCTCCTCGCCCTTGATTATCGAGATCTCGATTGTGGCCCATAGAATTGCCGATCGTAGTCAGCGGGGGCAAAGGAGGAACACCGATCGTGACCAGGCCGCAGTCCTGGAATGTAGTGGCAGCGGAACTTCTCCAGAAGATGCGCAAGCTCGCGGACGACTACACCCGCGTGCACGAATCACCTACGAGAGGCTTTGCGCACGCCGCGCACGACGTCAGCCGGGTGTTCGACCGGACCGACGGTACGGCGGCCGGACCCCTGCGTGCTGAGTTTCGGCCGACCGATCGGAGGGGCGAAGCCGGGCGAACAGGGGATCCTGCGGCACGGTCACCATCAGATGCCTTCGGCGGCACGGTCTCGAATCGGCACGCCACTGATATCGAAGCGGAGCTGCGGCGTTATCCCGGTTCGGAATACATCACTCAGCGTCCCGAGCCCGCGCCCGGCGAACCGGTCGGTGCGGCGTGGATCGACGGCCCGCAGCATTACGCGTGGGAACGCGAGTGGCTCACCGAGAACAGCCCCCGCATCTCATCCCTGTCCACGCTCACCCTGGCCTCGCTGGAGGCGGAAACGGCGCTTCGCCTGACCAATGCGACGCCAGGACCTCATTTGTTGATGCAACCGCGCCCTCGGTTGACCGGCGAGATACTACCCATCTGGAAGTTTCGAACCCTGCCGATAGGCGAGCCGGTCCGGCCCAGCGGAATCGACACGGCGTCTCGGGCCGGCCCGATCGGCCGGATCGCCCGCCACTTTTCCCTCGACGAGTTCCCCCAGTTCGGGTATCTCGCGCCGGTCGGGGCGAGACCGATACTCGATGCCGACCTCGAGCTGATGCGGCAAGTCCTGTCGCCTGTGGAGCAGGTGCGTTTCAACCAAATTCCCAGAGATGGGTTGTACACCTCGCACTATCCGCTCTGCCGCGGGCAGCAGAACCAATCCCCGGAGTTCCTGCGGACGCGATATCTCGCTGATGTCTCTCTGCCCGAGATCGGCTCGCGAACGTTTCACCAGTACTTCTTGGACGACGTCGTCGCGCCGTACCAGCGCCGCGAGGCCCATCAGCTCCTGAACAGCTATATCGGCCGAGACCTGTCCGCGGAGGATCGGATAAGTCACTGGTTCGCGACAACGGTGACAGCGACATTGGACGCTGCGCCCAGTGCGGCCCCTCGGATCGTCCACGAAGCATTGCAGTCCCAGCTGCAACGCGACACCGCACTGATGTCTCCCGAAGATCGGGAGGTTCAGGCGTTCGTGGCGAAGGTCGATCAATTAATGGCCGGGAACACTGATTTCGGCACGTATCTGCAACACCGGGAGCTCCCGGAAATGCGGGCATACGCTGAGGATGTTGTGTCCCACAATCGTCACCGGGACAGCGACGCCAAACAAGTGCCTCTCTTCGCGACGATATTCCCACTGGCGAGTTAGCCTCGATCTCGTGAGGGTGGGAATCGGTCTGGCCTGGTTCGGATTGGTTATTTCGCCGGACGGGTCACAGTTCGATTCGCTGGTCCTCGGGCAGGAAGAGTTTGTCCGTTTCCACCACACCGAAGGTTCGGTAGAACTGGGCGATATTGCGGACAACCTGATTCACCCGGAACTCGTCCGGAGAATGGGTATCGCCGGCGAGCAGCCGTTCGGTGACCTCGGGGGTCTGCTTGGAGCGCCAGATCCGCGAATACGAGTTGAACATGGTGTGGTAATCGGGATTCGTGACGCCCTGACGCTGCTCGGCGATGCGGTAGGCCGCCAGCGCGATCTGCAACCCGCGCAGATCGGCCAGGTTCTCGCCGACGGTGAGCGCGCCGTTCACATGCTGTTCCGGCGGCAGCCCCTCGGGGACCAGGGCGTTGTACTGCTCGATGAGCGCCTGGGATTTGGCGTCGAAGGCATCCCGGTCGGCGGGGGTCCACCAGTCGCGCTGGTTACCGTCCCCGTCGAACTTCGAACCCTGGTCGTCGAAACCGTGCCCGATCTCGTGCCCGATCACCGCCCCGACCCCGCCGTAGTTCACCGCCATCTCGGCGTCCTTGTCGAAGAACGGCGGCTGCAGGAACGCGGCGGGGAAGACGATCTCGTTGTTGGTGGCGGAATAGTAGGCGTTCACCGTCTGCGGTGAGGCACTCCACTCGGCCTTGTCCACCGGTTTCCCCAGCCGGTCGAAGGACCGCTTCACCTCGAAATCGTTGATGGCGCGCAGGGATTCGATCAGCTTGCCGCGGGTGACCTTCAGCCCGGAATAGTCCACCCATTTGTCCGGGTACCCGAGTTTGGTGCCGATCTTTTCCAGTTTCTCGATCGAGGCCCGGCGGGTCTCCGGGGACATCCAGGTCGAATTGCTGAAATTCTCCCGGTAGGCCGCCATCAGATCGTCGACCATCGCCTCGACCCGTTCCTTGGCCTCGGGTGGGAAATGCTTGTCCACGTACAGCTTGCCCAGCTGTTCGCTCAAGTTGCTGTCCACCGAGCCGACGGCCGATTTCCATAGTTCGGGCCGCTGTTTCAGCCCGGACATCAGCCGCCCGTTGAAATCGAAATTGGCGTCGGAGATCTCCTTGGGCAGCACGTTCGCGTAGGTTTTGAGCACGGCGAGCTTCAAGTAGTCGCGCCAGATCGCGATATCGGTCGTCGCCCAGATCTTGCCCGCCTCGGTGACGAACGAGGGCTGGTTCACCACCACCTTCGCGAAGAGATCCCTGGGCCGGTCGGTGATACCGCGCAGCCACGGGTCCCAGTCGTATTCCGGAGCCAGGGCGGTGGCCTTGTCCCAATCGAAGACGTTGTAGGTGGCCGCCGCGTCGCGGTTGCGCACATTGTCCCAATGGGCGGCGGCGATCCGCTTCTCCAGATCCAGCAGCCGCCCGGCCACCCGGGTGGGGTCCGGCATATCCGCAGCCTTGGCCAGGCGTTCCAGATATGTCCGGTAACCGGCCAGCTCCTCGGCGAACTGCGGATCGCGATAGTACTGCTCGTTCAGGCCCAATCCGGACTGGCCGACAGCGGGGATATGGGCGGAGGAATTCTTCTGGTCGATGCTCACCCCGATACCGATCAACCCGCCGATCGGCAGTCGGCCCATCACCTCGGCCAGGGCCGGTTTGTCCTTCGCGTCCTCGATCTCGGCGAACATCGAGTCCAGGGGCGTCAGACCCAGCCGTTCGATCTCGTCCAGGTCCATCCGCGCGTCGTAGAGGTCGCGGATCTGCTGGGCTTCGGTCCCGTCCTCCGGGTCGCTGATGCTCTCGATGATCTCCCGCAACTGCTGCTGGGTGCGTTCCCCGGCCTCACTGAACGCCCCGTAGGAGGTCTTGTCCGGCGGCAACTGGTATTCGCGCAGCCATTTACCGTTGACGTGCCGGTAGAGATCGTCCTGGGGCCGGATCGCCGGATCGGAACCGCTCATATCGACGGTCACCAGCTTGATGGGTGTGGCCTCGGAGCAGGAGGCCAGCCACGCGGCCGCGGGCGCCAGCCCCAGCGCGACGAGGAACCCACGGCGATCGAGCACCAATCGACGATCCGATGATTTCAACGAAACCTCTCCCCGATGCGAGACCCCGCACCTCTTCTAGGCGAACCGGCCCCATGAGGCTACCGGCGCCCCACCCCCGCGTCGCGCCGGGCAACACGGGCCGGCCCGGGGCACGGCCTGAGCGGTGCGACCTGCCCCGGTTTCGGAGCGACCGAGCGCATGCTGCCCGGACCCGTCCACCGGTCGGCGGCGATCGAGCATCGACAGTGTGGTGAGCCTCCCCGGACCGATCGAGGCGCACGACAGCATTCCTCTGCTGTCTACTCCGGATGGTCTGCCTCAGTAGTCGGGCCCGCCCCCCGGTTCTGGAGCGAAAGAGCGCAGCGACTGAGCGCCGGTGTGAAGAACCGGGGTCACAGGGCCCCCGACCCGCGCGCCGGAGGCGCGCAAATGAACACAACCCCGATTTCGGGTTGAACTGGGGATTCGCTATCCTTGACCGGTTGCCTGCGGGCCCGGTGCCCGCGATTCGGCCGCGAACCCCCGGTGGTTGATCATCGAGATCGTACAGAACCGCTGGTAGGCGCGCGTTCGGGTGGTGACAGACCATGCCCGTCGGGTCGGCAATCCGGCGTGCTTATCGTCCAGGTCGAGGAGGCTGAAGTGATTCAGCAGGAGTCGCGGCTGCGCGTCGCCGACAACACGGGTGCCAAGGAGATCCTCTGCATCCGCGTTCTCGGTGGTTCGTCGCGCCGCTATGCCGGTATCGGCGACGTCATCGTCGCCACTGTGAAGGACGCCATCCCCGGCGGCAACGTCAAACGGGGTGACGTGGTGAAGGCCGTCGTGGTGCGCACCACCAAGGAACGGCGCCGTCCGGATGGTTCCTACATCCGTTTCGACGAGAACGCCGCTGTGCTCATCAAGGCGGACAACGACCCGCGCGGCACCCGCATCTTCGGCCCGGTCGGGCGCGAGCTGCGCGACAAGAAGTTCATGAAGATCGTTTCGCTGGCCCCGGAGGTGCTCTGACATGAAGGTGCACAAGGGCGATACCGTGCTCGTCGTCTCGGGCAAGGACAAGGGTGCCAAGGGCAAGGTCATCCAGGCCTTCCCGAAGGACAACCGGATCCTGGTCGAGGGCGTGAACCGGATCAAGAAGCACGTCGCGAACTCCGCGAACCTGCGTGGCGCCTCCTCCGGCGGCATCGTGACCCAGGAAGCGCCCATCCACGTGTCCAACGTGATGGTCGTCGACTCGGACGGTAACCCGACCCGGATCGGCTACCGCACCGACGAAGAAACCGGCAAGCGGGTTCGGATCTCCCGTAAGAACGGGAAGGACATCTGATATGACCACCTCCGAGAAAGTGCAGCCCCGGCTCAAGCAGCGCTACCGTGCCGAGATCAAGGACGCGCTGAACAACGAGTTCGACTACGCCAACGTCATGCAGATCCCGGGCGTGGTCAAGGTCGTGGTGAACATGGGTGTCGGCGACGCCGCCCGGGACGCGAAGCTGATCAACGGCGCGGTCGACGACCTGGCCCTGATCACCGGCCAGAAGCCGCAGATCCGCAAGGCCACCAAGTCCATCGCGCAGTTCAAGCTGCGTGAGGGTATGCCGATCGGCGCCAAGGTCACCCTGCGCGGCGACCGGATGTGGGAGTTCCTGGACCGCCTGGTCTCGATCGCCCTGCCCCGAATCCGCGACTTCCGCGGCCTGTCGCCCAAGCAGTTCGACGGCAACGGCAACTACACGTTCGGCCTGAGCGAGCAGTCGATGTTCCACGAGATCGATGTGGACAAGATCGACCGTCCGCGCGGTATGGACATCACCGTTGTCACCACCGCCACCAACAACGAAGAAGGCCGTGCCCTGCTGAAGCACCTCGGCTTCCCGTTCAAGGAGAACTGAGACATGGCCAAGAAAGCACTGGTCAACAAGGCCAACCGCAAGCCGAAGTTCGCTGTCCGCGCCTACACCCGCTGCCAGCGCTGCGGCCGGCCGCACGCGGTGTACCGCAAGTTCGGCCTGTGCCGCGTGTGCCTGCGCGAAATGGCGCACCGGGGCGAGCTGCCGGGCGTGCACAAGAGCTCCTGGTGAGCTGATCCCGGTCGGTTCGCCGATCCGGGGGCCGATAACACTGCGAAGGACCCGAGCCACGGCTCGGGTCCTTCGCGCGCTTCCCGGGAAGCCGATCTGATCGTGAAACCGCGATCAGGCCGCTTGATCGTGAAATCGCGATTCGAGAGTATGATCGCTGTATTGCGATCAACCAGAGTTTCGGGCGGAGGTAGTAGCTGTGGCGCATCGGCGGGCGCGGATCCGAAGTCCCCACGATCTCGGTCTGGCGATCCAGCAGGCCCGTATGGGCCGGGAGTGGACCCAGCGTGATCTGGCCGAGAAGGCGGACTACCCCCAGAGCGTGATCAGCGATATGGAGAACGGCAAGCACACTCGCTACGCCGAGCGACTGTTCGAGCTGCTGTCCGAGTGCGGGATAGATCTCCACGCCGAATGGGAGGACTCCGAGTGAAACGGCTCGGAGTCGAACTCTACGGAGACATGGTCGGCACGCTGCAGGGAGCTGACAGCGCGATCTTCGATTTCGAGGCAGATACCGCCGCCATTGATCGATATGGCATCAATAGTCGGATCCTTTCCGCCGCCATACCGTTGACTCCGAAGCCGAACCGAGCGAAAGCCAAACATCGCCGGAACTTCTTTCAGGAACTACTGCCCGAGGGTGATCAGCTCGCTGCCATGAACGCGGCGGCGAGGCTCGCGCCCGGCGATGTGCTGGGCTTCCTGGCTCGTTACGGCCGAGATGTTGCGGGCGCGCTCCAGATCTGGGATCTGGACGACCCAAGCGAACCTCCCACCCCGGAGCTGCTGCCCATTACCGAAGAACGGGTACGAGAGCTTCTCGACGAGCCTTTTTTGTATCCGTTGGCGAATCGCCCGGCTGTGGGCAAAACATCGTTGGCCGGGGTGCAGCCGAAGATCGTGCTCACCCGGACCGGTGAGGGCTGGGCGCAGGCGGTCGGCGGTGCGCCATCGACACATATTCTGAAGCCCGTTGTACGGCAACATCCGACGCTGATCTATGACGAAGAATACGGGGCTCGAATAGCTCGTGCCGTCGGGTTGGCCGCTCATGACACATGGATCGCTGAATTTGCCGGCGCTCCGGCACCTGCGCGAAATGGCGCACCGCGGCGAGCTGCCGGGCGTGCACAAGAGCTCCTGGTGAGCTGAGCCGGGTGGGTGGTCGCCCGCTCGGTGTTCACAATATCGAGAAGGACCCGAGCCGAGCTCGGGTCCTTCTCGACGGCCCTGTCTCCGGGCCATCGGCATGACGCGGTCGGCTCGGTGCGCGACCGGAAAGACGAGCTCTGCGGTCGGTATTCGCGCGGTGTCTGTACCGGATACGTCTAGGACGTGTTCATGATCAGGCCGATATGGGTGAAGTAGTTCAGTACGGAGAACGCTATCCAGGCGGTGCCCGAGAGGCACCAACATATCGCTATGACAAGACCCACCACTCGATTGCTGTTCTTGGTGAACGCCGGTGTCAGGACGGCTCCTGCCGCGATGAGGAAGAACAGTGTCGAGATGAATACCGACTCCACCATCGGTGAATCGGCGAATCGACCGGTGATGGGCTCTTCGGGCGGGGCGCCGAACAGCTGGTACTTGATACCGGCGACTCCGATCGCGGCCATTCCCGCGCCGACTGCGGCGACCAGGTAGGACACCGGTCTCATCGTCGTGAAAAGACTCGCGATGTCTTCGCCCCCGGCCCGCGATCGGATCTTCCACAGATAGAACGCGGCGGCCAGCAGTAGAACGCCCAGAGCCAGCGACCCTTCGCCGAAAACTATATTCGCCTGGGGGACGACCGAAAACGGCCATTCGACGGTCATATGCCCACCGAGAAACGTCAGCAATGCGCCGTTGATTCCGAGGGCCAACGCGTATCCGTCGAAGTCCGAAGATTTTCCTTCCAGGATTTTTCGACCCAGCGAGACAACCAATAGAAGGGATACGCCTGCCGAAATTCCCATCAATGTGTTGTACATCTGGAAGCGATCCCAGGGGAACTCTTCTGGCGCTGCCAGGAGTGTCGATCGAACAGCTGTTGTCGAAAGCATGTAATTCTCTTACTACTTGTGAACTGTGCCGATGGGTGATGATTTGCCGGCTGTCCGGTCGGTCGACCCGTGCAGCTGGAAGCAATCGCTCATCGGCGGGATGGATCGGATCGCCGCTGCGGTCCGGCTCCGATGGCCTCGGAGAACGCGGCGGTTGGCAGACGGCGATCTCGGGTTGAAGTGGATAGGTGTCCTGCGTGCCCTCCGGCCCGATGGTTGTAGCAATCCGGTTCGCCGTCGGGGCCGGCGCGCTTCCGACGTGCGATGCTCCGAGTATCGTCCGTGCTGAATGTTTGCCAAGGCGTTTGCTGTATATCGGCTGTGTAACATTTTTTGGGGGCGGACGAAGTCGGTGAATCGGGAAGCGCATCGACGGGGTCTGCCGGGCCGGTCGCGGAAGACGGTGGCTTCGCCGCCCAGGCGTGAGCGGCGGGTGCCGCTCGCTGCGCAGGCAGTGCGCGGTGCGAACGGGTGGTAATGGCCGCCTGTCCCGGCGGGCGACTTCCGCAGGGCGTATCGGCGCGGTGCTCGATTCGGAGCGGTCGGTGTCCGGGCCCGGAGCCGAAATGGTAGCTGTTGCGGCATAGTCGAATTCGTTCCCAGGTTCGAGGAGAACCGGAGAAATCGGGCACGGGTGGCGTCGGTTAGTATCGGCGACTGTGAGGCATATCGCGCGAGCGCCGGAGCTGGTGCGGGTGCTCGTGCTCGTCTTCGCCGCCGTGGTGCTGACGCTCGAGGTCCGCGACGGCCAGCTGGTCGATCCGCGTGAGACCACCTATGTCTCGCTGGCGTCTTCCCTTGTCGCGGTGCATACTTCGGCCGAAACCGAGGTCGAGCGGCCGAGTGAGACGGGCGGGCAGTCCGTGCACTGCCGCTATGCCTGCGCACGTGCCGCGGCACCGCGGCCCCGGTTCGATGACCTGTGGCCTGCCGCACTGCTCTTCATGGGCCTCGTTGTGGGGCTGCTGGTTTACACGCGCCGCATATCGCCGTCGGCGCTACCGGCGCCCGCTGCGGCCGCGGCCGGGGAAGAGATTCTGCTGCACCTCTGCGTCTGCCGGAGGTGACAGACCTATGCCGAGCCGGTGGGCCGATGCCCGCCGGCCGGTGAGAGCTGCCCCGAAGGAGGCCGTGCGGGTCTCGGAGACAGCTGTGCGAGGTGCTGCGCGTGCCGTGGAGTGACCCCGGGAGCCGGTCCGTCTCCTGCCGGGCGCTACCGGGAATCGAAAGTGTGCCGCGGTCCGGCCGCCGCGCACCGATCCGTTCCTGGCAACCGTTTCCCCACGCTCGCCGCCGCGCAGTATCCGGCGGGGTGGTCTGCGCGCACCCGAGAGGCGTCGGTGGAACGGTCCGGAAACAGGCACGCCGGCCCCGCGCCGGGTCCCGCGGAAAGGAACGCGCCGCACGAGAATTGCCTTATCGCTTCCGGTTCGGCCCGCGGTCGTCCGAGTGGACGAGGGCCCTGCCGACTGCCGCACACGGCGGCACAAGAGCACATCGGACACCCACGATCAGACGATTACAACAGGAGATATCCCATGAGATTCCACCTTCCACTGACCGTCCTCGCGGCCTCGGCCGGCTGTCTCGTTCTCGGGAGCGGTTCGGCTTCGGCGCTGACGGTCGGTCGATCCGAGGAAGCCGTCACCGTGCACCTGACCGACGCGGAAGCACGGGCGGTCGAGGACCTGAACCTCGGCCCGCTGCTCGGCGCACTGCCGCCCAATTTCACCCCGGACGCGAAACAACGTCTCGGCGAGAGCATCACCGAGTACGCGGGCCGCGCCGCCGACCAGCCGGGATCGACCCTGTCGATCATCATCGACCAGCCGATCGCGGCACCGCCGGGCGTGAGCGTCACCGTCACCCGCTGATCGGCCGATAGGCACCGCCCGGCCGGCGGATCCCGATGCCGGCCGGGCGGCAGCCAGGCCGCGGTGCGGCCGGTGCCGCGACCCAGATCGGCTGCCCACCGCACCTGCTGCCATGCCCGCCGGTGCAGACGGTCGAGCAGCGCGAGACCCATATCGTCGAGCACGGTCTGCTCGTAGGTGGGTGCCCATCCGTCGTAACCGGTTGCCACATCGACCGTTCGGTAGTGGCGACGGTCGAAATCGGCGAAGGTCGGCACGGTCCCATCGTGCGGCGGTGGCCGGGCCGCGGGCAACAGATTTCCGGCCTCGACCACCAGGCCGGGAGCCCGTCCGGCTCGCCGGGGGGTGCGGCCGGAACATCGGGCACCGCCCCCGATGTCAGGCGAAGTGGGATTTGTAGATCTGGCCGTGCACGCCGACGGTACGGTCCCCCACTTGGGAGACGGTGAAGTCCGCCGCCGCGGAGAGATAGGCGTACGCGGTGGCGCGATCCATACCCTTCTCCTGTTCCAGGAAATCCAGCGCGTTCACGACCGCCCGGCGCATGGCGACGTTCAGATCGCTGGACTTCTGCGAACCGTCCGGGTCGGAGAGGCCGGCCGGTGACTCGCGCACGCTACATTCGGTGACATGCCGACCTCGAATAATCCGCTGCGCCGGATCGCGTGGTTCGTGCTCGGCCTCTTGTGCGTCACCGCGGTGGCGGCGCCGGGCGCGGCGGCGGAGCAGCCCACCCGGATGGACACCTACGTCACCGATTCGACCGGTGCGCTCGACGCCGGTGACGCCCAGCGCGTGCGTGCGGCGGTCGATACTCTCTACGCCGATCACAAAGTGCGGCTCTGGATCGCCTATGTGCACGATTTCGCCGGTGACAGCCCGCAGGACTGGGCCGCGCGGACCGCTCGGCAATCCGGGTTCGGAAACCGGGATCTGCTGCTGGCGGTGGCCACCCGGGATCGCGCCTACGCCTTCGACGGTGAGCGCCCGGCCGGGGTCAGCGAATCCGAGATCGACCGGCTGCTCGCCGACCGGGTCGAACCCGCGCTGCGCGACAGCCGGTGGGCCGACGCGGGTGTCGTCGCGGCTCAGGGGATCGGTTCGGCAATGAGCGGGGGCGGAGTGAGCACGGGTCCCGTACTGCTCATCGGTGCGCTCATCGTGCTCGCCGTGGGGGGGCTGCTGCTGTATCAGCGCTACCGGCGCCGGGCCCGGGACCGGGCCGAACTCGAACAGGCCCGGCAGACCGATCCGACCGACCCCGCCGCCCTCGCGGCGCTACCGCTCGAGGCGCTGCACGCGCGGTCGCGGGAGATCCTCGTCGAACTCGACAATGCCGTACGGACCAGTGCCGAGGAGTTGGAACTGGCCGTCGGGGAGTTCGGTGATCCGGCGGTGCTGCCCTTCCGTACCGCGCTGGAGAACGCGCGAGCCGCTACCGCGAAGGCGTTCACGATCCGGCAGCGGCTCGACGACGCCATCCCGGAAACACCCGACGAACAGCGCACCCTGCTGATCGATCTCATCACCACCGCCGGTCGCGCCGACCGCGAACTCGACGCCCGCGTCGCCGAGTTCGACGCGATGCGCGATCTGCTCATCGATGCCGGGCCCCGGCTGGACGCGCTGACCCGCGATATCGTCGACCTCACCGGCCGTACCCCGGCATCGGAAGCCGAACTGGCCCGGCTGGCGAGTATCCATCCGGCCAGTGTGCTCGCACCGATCGCCGACAACGTCACCATGGCTCGCGAGCGGATCGCTTTCGCCGACGACTGCGTCGACGACGGTCGGCGGGAAATCGCCCGGCCGGTGGGTGAACAGGGCGGGGCGGTCGCCGATATCCGGGCCGCCGAGGGCGCGATCGGCCAGGCCCGCACTCTGCTCGACGCCGTGGACGGCGCCGCGGCCCATATCCAGCAGGCGCGGGCGGGCCTGCCCGCCGTCCTCGACGAGTTACGCGGCGATCTCGCCGCCGCCGCCGAATTGACTGAGCACGGCGGCCCGGAATTGGCGACGGCCGTCGCCGCCGCCCGGGACGTGCTGGCGCGTGCGGACACCGCCGCCGCGGCCGACCCGCTCGGTGTGTACCACGAGGCGGTCGCCGCCGACGGGGATCTGGATCGGGCGCTCGCCGCGGCCGGGGCCCGGAAGACGGCGGCCGCGGACCTGGCGCGCCGGCTGGACCAGACGCTCGGCGACGCGGCCACCCGGGCCCGGATGGCAGGCGATTTCATCGCCACCCGCCGGGGCGCGATGGACGCGATGCCCCGCACCCGGCTCTCGGAGGCTCAGCGGCACCTCGACGAGGCGCAGCGGCTGCGCACCGCGGACCCGGCCGCCGCGCTCGATCATGCGCGCCGGGCCGCCGATCTCGGTGGTCGCGCATTGCAGGAAGCGCAGGCCGGGGTGCAGACCTGGGAGGTCCGGCGGCCGCCGACGGGTGGGGCGCAGGCGGGCGCGATCCTGGGCGGCATCCTCATCGACAGCATGCTGCGCGGTGGGATGGGCGGCGGTCACGGTCATCACGGCGGGTACCGGGCCGGGTCCTTCGGCGGGTCGGGCGGATCGCGGCGGATCAGCCGCGGCGGACGCTTCTGACGCGACCCGAGTGCCCGCCCGCGGTACGGGCACGGGTGAAAGCGCGCGTGCCGCCACCCGGGTGGCGGCACAATCGATCCGCGCGAATCCGCTGATCTCAGCGCGACATGATGAGCGGTACCAGTTGTTCGTCCGGTGTCCGGGCGCCGTGGTGGCCGGACATCGCCGACTCCAGCGGTTCGTGCTCCGGTCGCACCAGTACGGTGCGGCCCGCCGCGACGGCGAGCAGATCCCCGATCCGGTTCGCGATCACCGGGGCGGGCGGAGTGGGACCGAACCAGTGTTCGTCGAGGGCCTGCTCACGGGTCACCACCTGGGCGTGCCCCGCCAGCCGCTCCCGCCAGGTCGCCAGCGCGTCGGCTCGTGCGGCGGTGTGCCGGAGGTAGACGTGGCGAACCCGGGCCTCGCCCGCGATCAGGGCTACGTCGCGGTGCAGCACCTCGGACGCGTCGAGGTCGACCGCGTGGTCCGCGTGGATCATCCCGTGGTCACCCGTGATCAGCAGTGTGCAGGTGCCGGGCAGTTCGCCGAGCAGTCCGGCCACGAACCCGTCGATATCCCGCAGGACCGCGAGTGCCTCGGGTGATTCGGGTCCGTGCAGGTGGCCGGTCGAGTCGAGGTCGGGGAAGTAGGCGTAGGCGAAGCGCGATCGCGTGCCCGGATGACGGGCGACGGCCAGGATTCCGGCGCGGAGTTCGTCGAGAGTGGTGGCGGGGTGCAGCGTCCCCGGTGCGCGGAACGATGCCCGGGTCAGACCGGAGCGCACCTGGTACTCCGGGACCACATAGTGCAGCTCCACGCCGCGCGCGGCGAGGTCCTGTAAGCGGCTCCGGTGCGGTTGCGCCGATTCGGGCGGATAGGTCTCGCGCGCGTCGTCGCCGGTCGCGGAGTCGAATCGCCAGCGCAAGGAGTTGAACAGCCGCAGGCCGTCGGCGGCGGCGGGCACGGCGAAGCTGTAGCCGATGATGCCGTGTGTGGCGCAGGGCGCGCCGAGCGCCAAGCTGGTGAGGCTGGTGGCGGTGGTGGCCGGGAATCCGGCGGTGAGCGTGGTGGTGACGTGCGCCGCCAGTGTGGGGGCGAGATCACGGTGGCGTGCCAGTAGTTCGGCGCCCAGACCGTCGATCAGCAGCAGCACGACGTCCCGGTTGAGGGTGAGGCCGAGTGGGTCGGGCGCGTCGAACCCGAACGACGCGGTGACGGACGGCAGGATATCGGCGAGCGTGTACTGCACAGGTTCCAATGGTGCAGTACGGAGGCGATCCGGGAGGGAATCCGTGTGTTACGCGCTGCCGCGGCGGTGCGACTCGGTAGCGCGTTCCGCTCCACCAGCGAAGTGTTCACGCACGCGAATTGGTTGGATTGCATCATGCATGTTATGTGTACTATGCACATCGGCTGACTTTCGAATATCGAGGAGCACGCTCGTGACCAAACCCGAACCCGTCGTCCGCCCCGCGGCGGTACTGGCGGTGCTCGCATACGCCGGGATCGTGGCGTCGTTGACGCAGACCCTGGTGATGCCGTTGCTCGGGCAGCTACCGGAGATCCTGAACACCGAACCCTCGAACGCGACCTGGGTGGTGACCGCGAGCCTGCTGGCCGGCGCGGTGACGACGCCGGTCGCCGGCCGGCTCGGTGATCTGCTCGGTAAGCGGCCCGTGCTGGTGGGATCGGTGGTCCCGCTCGTCATCGGGTCGGTGATCTGCGCCGTGTCCTCTTCGCTGTGGCCGATGCTGATCGGGCGCGGTCTGCAGGGAATGGGCGTGGGCCTGATCCCGGTCGGTATCGCCGCTCTGCGCGATCTCCTGCCGCCCGCCAAACTCGGCTCGGGTATCGCGCTGATCAGTTCCTCGCTCGGTGTCGGTGGCGCGCTCGGGCTCCCGCTGGCCGCCGCGGTCGTCGAATACAGCAGCTGGCGGTACCTTTTCTGGGGAGTCGCGGCGCTGGCGGCGGTGGCCGGTGCGCTGATCTTCGCGGTGGTGCCGTCGACGCCGCCGCGGGCCGAACGCGGCCGGTTCGACATACTGGGCGCACTCGGTCTGGGGGCTGCCCTGGTCTGTTTGCTGCTGGCCGTATCGAAGGGCGCGAGCTGGGGCTGGTCCAGCGTCACGACGATCTCCCTGTTCGTCGCCGCGGTGGTGGTGCTGCTGGTGTGGGGCGCGTGGGAGCTGCGCTCGCGTGATCCGCTGGTCGACCTGCGGGTCACCGCCCGCCCCCGGGTCCTGCTGACCAACGCCGCCTCGATCGTCATCGGTATGTCGATGTTCGCGCAGGCGCTGATCTTCCCGCAGCTGCTGCAACTGCCGGAGGCCACCGGCTACGGCCTGGGCCAATCGATGGTCGCCATGGGCCTGTGGATGGCGCCGGGTGGCCTGATGATGATGCTGTCCTCACCGCTCAGCGCGAAACTGTCCGCGCTGGCCGGGCCCAAGGTGACGCTGATCCTCGGCGCGATCATCATCGCGGCCGGTTACGGCGCCTCGGTGCCGCTGATGGGCCGGCCCTGGGGTCTGATGGTCGGCGCGATCGTCATCAGCCTCGGCGTCGGCTTCGCCTACGGCGCCATGCCCGCACTGATCATGAGCGCGGTGCCGATCACCGAGACCTCGGCCGCCAACAGCTTCAACACCCTGATGCGTTCGATCGGCACGTCGGTGGCGTCGGCGGCCATCGGCGCGGTGCTGGCCGAGATGAGCACCACCTTCGCCGGTGGGATCTCGGTGCCCACCGAGAACGGTTTCAAGGCCGGCATCCTGATCGGTTGCGGTGTCGCCGCGGCGGCCGCGGTCATCGCCTTGACCATCCCCACCGCCAAACGCGCCGCCGCGGCCGCGGTCGCGGGTGCCCAGCCCACAACCGAGAAGCCGGAAACCGTGCACGCGATGGCCGAAGCGGTTCCGGCAGCTCCGGCCGGTCTCTCGGTGGAAGCCGAGCGGGTCGTCGACGATGCCGAAGCCGCACGGCCCGAGACCAACGGTTCGGTGCCGACCGCGGCCCCGCGGCACGCGGCCCCCGAACCGGCGACTACTGCCGCCGCGGGAACCGACGCGTACACCGCGCCGCAGCCGAGTGGAAGCGGCTCCATTCTGTTCGGCCGGGTATACGACGCGCGGGGTGTCGCGGTGATCGGTGCGACGCTCACCCTGATCTCGCCGTCGGGCCGGCAGCTGGGCCGGGCGCTGTCCGGGTCGGACGGTTTCTACGAGATCGCGGCCCCCGCCCCCGGTACGTATGTGCTGATCGCCTCGGCGGAGGGGCGGCGCCCCGACGCGTCCACTGCGGTCCTGGGCAGCAACCCGGTTTCCTACGACGTCACTCTCACCACGCTCGCCGGCCTCGCCGGCACGGTCGCGTGTACCGGCGACGGCGCCCCGGTGGCCGGTGCCACCGTCACCGCCCTGGATATGCGCGGTGAGGTACTGGCCGCCGCGGAATCCGACGCCACCGGCGGATTCGACCTCGCGGGCCTGCCCGAAGGCGAGTTCACCGTGGCCGTCAGCGCGTTCGGTTATCACCCGACCGCGGTGTCGGCGCGGGTGAGCAGCCGGGACACCGCACTGCTCGAGGTGCTGCTGCGCCCTGGCGTGCGGGTGGCGGGCGTGGTGCGCGGCGGCGGTCGCCCGCTGGCGCAGGCCCGGGTCACCCTGACCGATTCCCTCGGCAATGTGATCGAGACCGTGGCCACGGACGCGGACGGGGCCTATACATTCGGGAACCTGGACGAGGGCACCTACACGGTGGTGGCGACGGGGTACGCGCCGTCCACGGCCCAGGTGCAGGTCGGCGAGCACGACGTGGACGGCCTCGATATGGACCTGCGGGCGGAGCCGCTCCCCGCGCCGACCGGGTCGGACGAGGTGGAGACCGAACAGTTCCGTCAGCTGCCGGAGGTGCACAAGAGCTCCTGGTGAGCTCCGGTACGGAAGCGGGATGAACTAGGGCCCCGGAGCAACTGCTCCGGGGCTCTGATGGCTTCGATACCGTGGATGAACTCGGCGCGGGCCTCGCACCTGATCACCCGATTCGCGGGCGGCCGTGCGGTGGGACTCACGGGGCCGTGACCGCGGCGCGGATGCCGGCTTTCCCTACCGGTCGCCGTCCTTACCGTCGAGGGCGAGCGTGATCAGGTTCACGATCTGCTGCTGGCCCGCGGTCAGCATGTCGAACTTGCTCCGCATTTCCAGGGTCAATGTGTCGACCCTGCCGTTCAGCTGTCCGAGTTCGCCACGGATCTCTGTGATATCGCCGCGGATCTCTGTGATGTCGCCGCGGATGTCGGCGATATCGGCCCTGGTCGCACTGTGCAGACGCATGTTCTGTTCACGGAACTCCCGCAGCTCGATGCGAAGCTCCGAGGTGTCGCGATCCGCCCCGCCCGCAAGCACCCGGGCCGCCGCCGCATCCTTCTCGCTGCGCTGCAATCGGTGCTTGATATCTCCCATTTCACTCTCGAGGGCCGAGAGCCGGTCCTCGAAGTTCCCCTTCTCCGTCATAACGGCCAGATTACCTGGTCGGGGCATTGTTCCGGGGCCCGGATTTTGTCGTACTCGAGCCAGCTCCTACACTAGACCGGTTGCCAGGGCACCTCTGTGTCCATGGGCGGCCCGACGTGGCTGCCCGGGCGATACGAACTCATCCGGCGGTGACTGCCGTCCGGACCAGCCGAATTGCTGTAGGCCCACGGCCCGCGCCCACTGGCGTGGGTGTTGTATGGGAACCGCAGCGAGAAAGGTGTCGAGGTCGAACTATGACCATGACCGATCCGATCGCAGACTTTCTGACTCGTCTGCGCAACGCCAATTCGGCGTACCACGATCAGGTGAAGGCCCCGCATTCGAAGCTCAAGGCGAATATCGCCGAGATTCTGAAGCGCGAGGGCTACATCGCCGATTACCGCACCGAGGACGCGACCGTGGGTAAGAACCTCGTCGTCGACCTCAAGTACGGCCCCAGCCGCGAGCGCAGCCTGCAGGGTCTGCGGCGCGTGTCGAAGCCCGGTCTGCGCGTGTACGCGAAATCCACCAACCTGCCCAAGGTCCTGGGCGGCCTCGGCGTGGCGATCATCTCCACGTCGACCGGCCTGCTCACCGACCGCCAGGCGGCCAAGCAGGGAGTAGGCGGGGAAGTCCTCGCCTACGTCTGGTAGAGGGAGGTACGGACAATGTCGCGTATCGGTAAAGATCCTGTGGTGCTCCCCTCGGGTGTCGAGGTGACCATCAATGGTCAGGACATCGCGGTGAAGGGCCCGAAGGGACAGCTGTCGCTGACCGTCGCCGAGCCGATCACCGTCGCGCAGGAGGACGGCCGGCTGGTGTTCACCCGGCCCGACGACGAACGCCGCAGCCGCTCACTGCACGGCCTGACCCGGACGCTGGTCGACAATATGGTCACCGGCGTCACCAAGGGCTACGAGAAGAAGATGGAAATCTTCGGCGTCGGCTACCGCGTGCAGCAGAAGGGCAGCAACCTCGAGTTCGCCCTCGGCTACAGCCACCCGGTGCCGATCGAGGCGCCCGAGGGCATCACCTTCGCGGTGGAATCGCCCACCAAGTTCTCCGTATCCGGGATCGACAAGCAGAAGGTCGGCCAGATTTCGGCGGTTATCCACGGTCTGCGCAAGCCCGACCCGTACAAGGGCAAGGGCATCCGCTACGCCGGTGAGGTCGTTCGCCGCAAGGTCGGAAAGACGGGTAAGTGATCATGGCGCAAACCGAGAATCAGAAGGCCAAGCGCATTCCGCTGGGCAAGGACGTTTCCACTCGCCGGCGGCTGTCCAAGACGCGTCGCCACTTCCGCCTGCGCAAGAAGATCGAGGGCACTACCGCGCGTCCGCGGCTGATCGTGCACCGCTCCTCGCGGCACCTGCACGTGCAGTTGGTCGACGACTCCGCCGGCCGCACCCTCGCTTCGGCGTCGACCATCGAGGCCGATGTACGGGCGCTGGACGGCGACAAGACCGCCAAGGGCAAGAAGGTCGGCGAACTGATCGCCGAGCGCGCCAAGGCCGCCGGTGTGGAGGCCGTGGTGTTCGACCGCGGTGGCCACGACTACCACGGCCGGATCGCGGCGCTCGCCGATGCCGCTCGGGAAGGCGGGTTGAAGTTCTGATGACCAACATGACTGCACATACCTGTGTGAACGGAAGGAACGTCTGATGCCGGGACGTCAGCGGCGTGACGGCGGAAACGGACCCGCCGGACAGAACTCGAACGCCCCCGACGGGGGTCGCGACAACCGCCGGGGCGGCGACCGCCGTGGCGGTGGCGACCGTCGTAACGACCCCGCCGAGAAGAATCAGCTCGAGCGCGTCGTAGCGATCAACCGTGTCTCCAAGGTGGTCAAGGGTGGTCGGCGCTTCAGCTTCACCGCACTGGTCATCGTGGGCGACGGCAACGGCCTGGTCGGTGTCGGCTACGGCAAGGCCAAGGAAGTTCCCGCGGCCATCCAGAAGGGTGTCGAGGAAGCGCGCAAGGGCTTCTTCCGCGTCCCGATGATCGGCTCCACCATCACCCACCCGGTGCAGGGCGAAGCGGCGGCCGGTGTGGTCATGCTGCGTCCCGCCTCCCCGGGTACCGGTGTGATCGCCGGCGGCGCCGCGCGTGCCGTGCTGGAATGCGCGGGCATCCACGACATTTTGGCCAAGTCGCTCGGTAGCGACAACGCGATCAACGTCGTCCACGCCACCGTCGCGGCGCTCAAGATGCTGCAGCGGCCGGAAGAGGTCGCGGCTCGCCGTGGTCTGCCGCTCGAGGACGTCGCTCCCGCGGGCATGCTGCGTGCCCGTGCCGGACAAGGAGTCTGATATGGCAGATCTCAAGGTGACCCAGATCAAGAGCTCGATCGGCGCCAAGCAGAATCAGCGCGAGAGCCTGCGGACCCTGGGTCTGCGGGGTATCCGCAAGTCGGTTGTCCGTGCGGACAACCCGCAGAACCGCGGTCTGATCAATGTCGTGCGCCACCTCGTAACTGTTGAGGAGGTCTGACAATGACCATCAAACTGCATCATCTGCGGCCCGCTCCGGGCGCGAAAACCGATAAGACCCGCGTGGGTCGCGGTGAGGGTTCCAAGGGTAAGACCGCGGGCCGCGGCACCAAGGGCACCAAGGCACGCAAGAACGTGCCGGCCGCCTTCGAGGGTGGGCAGATGCCCATCCACATGCGGCTGCCGAAGCTGAAGGGCTTCACCAACCCGTTCCGGGTGGAGTACCAGGTCGTGAACGTGGGTGCCATCGCCGAGTTGTTCCCCGAGGGGGGCACCATCGGCAAGGACGAGTTGGTCGCCAAGGGCGCGGTGCGTAAGAACCAGCTGGTCAAGGTTCTCGGCGAGGGCGAGATCTCCGTCGCCGTCCAGATCAGTGCGGACAAATTCTCCGGCTCCGCCAAGGAGAAGATCACCGCCGCCGGTGGCACCGCCACCGAACTGGGCTGACGTTCGCCGGTTTCGACGATCGACATGGTCGGGTCAAGCGCGGAGGCGGTAGCGCAGTGTAACCACGCAGCGCTCCCGACCATGTCGAAAGGCACAGCGCCGCCGGACGAGTGCAGGCTCGTCCGGCGTCACTGTTAGAGTTCAAGTGTTGTCTGCCAAGACCCGTCATGGGTTCGGCGATTTCCGACCGGGACACGCTGAAAAATTCCATGGCCTGACCATGTCGTTCGCCAGGAGGATCTGTGCTTTCCGCCTTCGTTACGGCCTTCCGGACTACGGACTTGCGGCGGAAGATTCTCTTCACGCTGGGGCTGGTCGCGTTGTACCGCCTCGGTGCCTCGCTACCGTCGCCCGGGGTCGACTACAGGGCGGTCCAGGAATGTATCGACCTGGTCTCCGGTGGTGACTCCGCCGGTATCTACCAGCTCATCAACCTGTTCTCCGGTGGTGCGCTGCTGCAGCTGTCGGTGTTCGCCATCGGCATCATGCCCTACATCACAGCGAGCATCATCGTTCAGCTGCTGACCGTCGTCATCCCGCGGTTCGAGGAACTGCGCAAGGAAGGCCAGGCCGGCCAGACCAAGATGACGCAGTACACCCGCTACCTGTCCATCGCGCTCGCGATCCTGCAGGCCACCGGTCTGGTGGCACTGGCCGCGCGCGGTCAGCTGTTGCAAGGGTGCCAGCAGGACATCCTGGCCGATACCAGTATCTTCGGCATGATCACCATCGTCCTGGTGATGACCGCGGGTGCCGCCCTGGTGATGTGGTTCGGTGAGCAGATCACCGAACGCGGCGTCGGCAACGGTATGTCGCTGCTGATCTTCGCCGGTATCGCCGCTCGTATCCCGAGCGAGGGCAAATCCATCCTGGACAGCCGCGGCGGCCTGGTGTTCGGCCTGGTGTGTGTGGCCGCACTGCTCATCATCATCGCGGTCATCTTCGTCGAACAGGGCCAGCGCCGGATACCGGTGCAATACGCCAAGCGCGTCGTCGGTCGCAAGATGTACGGCGGCTCCTCGACCTATCTCCCGCTGAAGGTGAACCAGGCCGGTGTCATCCCGGTCATCTTCGCGTCCTCGCTGCTCTATCTGCCGAACCTGATCGCCCAGCTCACCGGGTCGACCTCGGCCACCGAGCCCAGCTGGTGGCAGGAGGCGATCCAGAAGTATCTGGTGAACCCCGGCAACCCGGTGTACATCGCCATCTACTTCGGCCTTATCGTCTTCTTCACCTACTTCTACGTCGCCATCACCTTCAACCCGGAGGAACGCGCCGACGAGATGAAGAAGTTCGGCGGCTTCATCCCGGGCTACCGCCCCGGTAAGCCGACGGCCGATCACCTGACCTATGTGCTGAGCCGGATCACCCTGCCCGGTTCCATCTACCTCGGGCTGGTCGCTGTCCTGCCGAATCTGTTCCTCGATATCGGTTCGTCCGGTGGGGCACAGAATCTGCCGTTCGGTGGCACCGCCGTGCTCATCATGGTGAGCGTCGGCCTGGACACCGTGAAGCAGATCGAAAGCCAACTCATGAATCGCAATTACGAAGGGTTCCTCAAGTGAGAGTTGTACTACTCGGGCCGCCGGGAGCGGGCAAAGGCACTCAAGCCGTGCTGCTATCGGAGAAGCTGGGCGTACCACATATCTCTACAGGCGATCTCTTCCGCGCGAATATCAGCGAGCAGACTCCCCTCGGCATCGAGGCGAAGCGCTACATGGACGCGGGCGAACTCGTGCCCAGCGATGTCACCAACCGTATGGTCCGGTCCCGGGTGGCCGAACCCGATGCCGCGCGCGGGTTCGTGCTCGACGGCTATCCCCGCACGGTCGATCAGGCCGACGCGCTCGCCAAGATCCTCGACGATCTGGGCAGTGAGCTGGACGCGGTGCTGTGCTTCGTGGTCTCCGAGGACACGGTGGTCGACCGGATGCTGGCCCGGGGTCGCTCCGACGACAACGAGGAAACCATCCGCACCCGCCTGCGGATCTACCGCGACGAGACCCAGCCGCTGCTGAACTACTACGACGGCCTGGTCGTCTCGGTGGACGGCATCGGCGAGGTGGACGAGGTCAACGCGCGGGCCCTGGAGGCACTGGGTCGTAATGCCACGACCGGTTAGCCCGGGCCGCGGGCGCGGCGGTAATCCTTCGGCGATGGGGAGCTGACCCGAGATGGTCTTCGGTCGAAAGAACAAGAAGGTCGTTCCGTTCCGCTCCGCCGGTGAGCTCGACGCCATGGCGGCGGCAGGCGCTGTCGTGGGTCGCGCGCTGGTAGCGGTGCGCGCGGCCGCCGCGCCCGGCATTTCCACGCTCGAACTGGACCGGGTCGCCGAACAGGTGATCCGGGATGCCGGTGCCGTGCCGTCGTTCAAGGGTTACCACGGCTTTCCCGGCTCGATCTGTGCCTCGGTAAACGATCGCGTGGTGCACGGGATCCCGACCGAGGACGAGGTGCTCGCCCCCGGCGATCTGGTGTCCATCGACTGTGGCGCGGTACTGGACGGCTGGCACGGTGACTCGGCGTGGACGTTCGGCGTGGGTGACCTGATCGACGCCGACCGGCTGCTCAGCGAGGCATGCGAGAAGTCCATGGTGGCCGGTATCGCGGCCATGGTCCCGGACAACCGGCTCACCGATGTCTCGCACGCGATCGAGCTCGGCACCCGGGCGGCCGAAACCGAACACGGCCGCCGGTACGGCATCGTCGACGGTTACGGAGGGCACGGGATCGGACGGGAGATGCACCTCGACCCGTTCCTGCCGAACGAGGGCGAGCCGGGCAAGGGTCCCCGCCTGGTGGTCGGTTCGGTCCTGGCCATCGAACCGATGCTGACCCTGGGCACCCACGACACCAAGGTGCTCGACGACGACTGGACCGTGGTGACCACCGACGGGTCACGCGCGGCCCACTGGGAGCATACGGTCGCGGTAACCGAGGACGGACCGCGGATTCTGACGCTTCGCCCCGAATAGGGTCGTCGCGCGGTGTGTCCGAATGACGCTACCGCGCGTAGGGCTCGGCTCGATTACCGCTCAGACCTCCAGCATCAGCGTAACCGGCCCGTCGTTGGTCAATTCGATATTCATACGTGCTCCGAAACGTCCGGTGGCGACCGGGGCGCCGAGGTCACGCAATACACCGGTGAAAGCCTCCACGAGTGGTTCGGCCACCGGCCCCGGCGCCGCCTGGGACCAGGACGGCCGTCGACCTTTGCGGGTGTCGGCGTAGAGCGTGAACTGGCTGACCACCAGGATCGGCGCACCCAGGTCGGCCGCGCTGCGCTCGCCGTCCAGAACGCGAATCCGCCAGACCTTGTCGGCGAGGGCGTGAGCGGTCGGCACGGTGTCGTGGTGGGTGACGCCGATCAGAACGAGGAGTCCTTGCGGGGCACCGTGTTCGGCCGGGTCGATACGGCCGACGACCACATCGTCGACGATCACCCGGGCCGATGTCACCCGTTGTATCAGCGCGCGCACAGTTCGATCATGCCGGTCCGGGCGCGGTCGCCGAAGCCGAGGGTCCGGTAAGTCCTGTTCACGGACGGTTCGCCGGTAGTGGACGCGGCGCGCCGGGTGTCGATTACGGTCCGGTCGGCGGTGCAGGTGTGAGATCGCGGAATCCGAGAACAGACGCAGCAGAATAGTCCGTAGTCCGGCGGCGAGCGAGTTCGAGAGCTTCCCCTTCCTGGGAGATTCGACCGCAATGGTGTCATGCCAGAATGGCGGCGTATACGGGTACAGACGCGAAGTCGGCGATGCCGGGCGAACGGCGAGACGCTCTCCGTATCGGTTTCCGGTGTAGGCATCCACACGTATGGTCAGGAACTGGATAGTGAGCGATCGAGACAAGGGAAATCCGGGTCGGGAAGACCGGGCCGACGCATCGAACGAAGACCCGGTCGACACACCGGATGTGGGCTTCACCCTCTCCGCGGAAGAGCCGCGGCCCGACCCGCGGGACGAAGTTGCCACCGAATTCCCGGACGAGACCGGTGCCGAGATCACCGCCGATTCCGGTGACGGGACGCTCGACGAGGCGGATACCGGAACCCGGGACGAGGTGGCGGAACTGGCGCGCCGGGCGGCGGACGCGATGGCCGAGGTGGGGCCGGTCGGCTGGCGGCAGTTGGACGCCGTGTTCGCGCTGACCGCCACCGCCGGGCTGGCTCAGGTCGTCTACACCGACGGCGAACATACGGTGCGGTCCGAGCCGCCCGCCGCAGTGCTGGAGATGGTGCGCGGCCAGCGTGCGCTGGTGGCGGAGCGGGACGGTGAACCGTGGTGGCGGCTGTTGCTGCGGTTGAGTTCGGATGGGGAGTTCGACCTCGACTACGACTTCGGCGACGAGCCCTTTCCGGACGGGCAACTGTTCGAACCCGAGGTGTACCGGGCGGATCTGGAAGAGTTCCCGCGCGAGGAACTGCCGGTGTGGCTCGCGGCCTATATCGGTCACGCGGACCGCCAGTCGCGTACTCCGCAGCGGGCCGCCGTATCGGCACGAGCCGATCGCCTCGCGAAGGTGTGGCCGGTGCTGGCGGAGAACGAGTTTCCGGACTTTCCGGAAATGTGGGCGCGCTGGGCGGTGATCTCCGCCGCGTTCGTCGCCGCCGGGTCCGACTGGGGCCCCCGTGTTCTGCCGTCGATGGGGTGGTTCGAGAGCTCGCGGCGTGGCGGTTCGACTCTTTACGCCCTGCCCGACGGGCGTGCCGTGCTGTCCGGTGGTGTGTGGGACGCACCCGCGCTCGATGCCACCTACAACCGTGGTGCCGAGATGCCGGAATTCTATGCCGGAGCGCCGGACTGGGTCGCGAACCCGGTGCTGAACCCGCGCGCGGCCACCGGCCTGATGTCGTTCTGTTATTGGTGGGAGTCCGGTCGCTGGTACCGGGGTGAGTCGCCCGCGGCGGAGCATTGCGCCACCGCGGTGCCCGGTGTGTGGACCGGGGAAACGGTCGCCGGCATTGTCGCCGGTATGGCGGCCGAACAGCCGAGTGCGGCGCTGCAGGCCGCGGCGGCCGCACTCGTGTCGGCGGCCGAAATCGGTTTGGTCACGCGGGAAACCGTGATCGATGTCTTCGGCGACGACGGTCGTTATGATGTCGACGGCGCCATGTACCAGCTCGGCCTGGCGGGTGTGGTGATGCGGCTTCCGGAGCAGATGCCCGAAGGGGAAGCCATCTTCCGGGTGCGGAACTACATCATCGGCCGCGAGCTCGACACCACGGGCTATCCGCTCGATGATCTGGTGGCGGACCGGTTCAGTGTCGGCTGGATGGTGTACGTTCCCGTACCACGCGGCGAGATCGCGATCGGGCGGGCCATCTTCTATATAGCCGATGACGGCGTACTGGAACATTCTTCCTCGTCGATCGCGCCGACGACCTTTGTGGAGGGATTCGAGCAGCGCTATCAGGAACGGCAGGGTTCCCGAATTTGACGGTCGCTGTGCCCCGACGCTCGGGTACGGTCGCTGATTCCCCGGGCTGGGAAATCGGCGATCTCAGGGCACTGTCAAGATAGATTGCGGCTATGGCAGGTCAGGGTGCTGACCGATAGCCGGTTCCACGGTGCGAGAGGCGAGGGGACGAGATGTCCGATGAGAAGCTGGATTTCACGGCCGATCAGGCTGAGCGTGTCGCGAACAAGGTGGACGCCGTCGCCGATCGGATCAAGGCGGTCCTGGAGACCATGAAGACCGAGCACTCGGCTCGCTACGGTTGCTGGGGCGCCGACAAAACCGGGAATAAGTTCGCTCACGGCGACAACAAGAACGGATACGTCGAGGGGATGGCGAACCAGCAAAAGGTCATCGACTCCTACCCGGAGTTTCTCAGTGGAAGCAAAGGGTACTCGCCCGAATTCCGGAAGGCCGCGAGACTTCTCACCGCGGTGGAGAACGGCAACCGGCTCGGCATCGAGCGCACGGTCAGGTTCAAGGCGTGACCACTGGGCGGCCGAACTCGCGGATTTGAATCCGGAGTGCGTGGAGAAGAATCGGGATGACGGACGACGAGATGTCGATGGGCCGCCTGACGGATCTGTTCGATTCTGTGCAGGCCGGCATGAAATCGATCGAACATATGCAGCAGAAGTGGGCGCTACTGACGGCGACGGGAAGCGCTGCCCATAAGCGCGTCTCGGTATCGGTCAATGCGGAAGGCGAGGTCATCGAGACCCGGTTCTCCGGAGAGATCGGTGATCTGAGCTACGAGGAGATCGCCAAGGCTGTCACCGAAGCAGCGCAGGCCGCTATGCGGGAATTGCGCCGGCAGACATCCGCCCTGATGGCCCCCGTGCAGGATCAAGAATCTCGTATGCCCAAGCTGTCCGAGCTGGCCTCCGGCGTCCCGGATATCCTGAGCCTTGTGCCCGAACCGCCGCGCGTGTCCACGGCGGCGCCGGGCTCGCCGGAACGGCTTCTGGCGGAATCCGAGGCCATGGAATTCGCCGACACCGAACAGCTCGACGGCGATTCGTCGCAGTCCGGGGTGACCGGTCCCTCTTGGTGATGCGGTCCGGGGCAAGGCCGCGTCGTGGCCTATAACGTAGAGATTCCAGGGTGGCTACAGGGCATCGCCGAGATCCTGAATTTCGGGATGGAGTACCCGGAAGCCCGTGCGGGGGATATGTCGGAACTCGCGCAGCATGCCCTACTCGATCCTGCGGCCGAGATGCGCGCGATCACTCCGTTCGTCGAGGAGACGATGGCGGATATCGCGGATATCTATACGGGTGTCGCTACCGATGCCTTGATAAAACAATTGGGTCAGCTGACGCAGGGTAAATATTCGCTGGACACGCTGGCGGACGCGATGGAGGAATTCGGGCGGGCCGTCGACGCCAGCGCAGACGGTATTACCAAGACGCAGTTGATGCTCTTGGGATTCGCGGCATACACACTGTACTTGTTGTGGTCGGCGCGGGCCCTTCTGTCGACGACACCGTGGGGGCGGCTCGCGTTGCCGGCCGCCGAGGCGATGATTATCGCGACAGGGAAAGAGCTCGTTGCTGTCACGGCCGGCAACGGGATGCGGCGGGTGGGTGCCGAATTGGCGTTGGCGACGATGAAAGATTCACTGGCGCCGTTGCTGACGAGGTTCGGGGCCTTGGTCCCGCTGGGGAAAGTGTTCGGCAACGAGATAGTGAAGGGGGCGCTCAAGGCGGGGGCCGTGGGTGTGGCGGTGGACGCCGGCGCCAGCCTGGCCGCGGGGGCGGAGATCAAGCCGGAATCGTTGTTGATATCGGGCACGTCGTGGGCCTTCGCACCATTGGCCGGTGGTCCGGCGGCATGGGCGATGTCGAAAGTGCTGGCGTCCTGGACAGCGCCGATGCTGGCGAAACGGGTGCTGATCGGGGCCGTCGCGGGGCAGGCCGGTATGGGCGGCATGTGGGCCGGCGGAGTTCTAGCGCAGCTGGCGATCGGGGGCAAGGTAGATTACTCGTTCGATCCGCATATGTTGGTGGCGGGAGCCGGACTGGGAGCGCTGAGTGCCGCCCGTCCGGTACCCGGCGGTGTGGGTGAGGGAGTTTCGGGGGCGGGGATGTCTCGCGCGCCGGACCTCGGGCAGCTGACGCCGCAGTCCCGTAGTGAGGGCCGCGCGCTCTATCTCGAGCTGTCGAAGCAGTTGCATCCGGACAAGCTTCCGGAAGGGGCCGCTCCGGCACGAACGAGTGGTCTCTATGACCGGGTCAACGAGATCGGCAACCAAGCCAACGGGCCCGGGCGGAACAACGCCTATTACGAAGGGCATGTCAAAGAGCTCAAAAACATTCAGCACGAATGGAATACGTATCGTGAAGGGCTGCGGGGCAACGCGGCGCCCGAAGGTTCGGTCCGTGCCCCGGCCGACGGCTCCGCGCCGCACCCGAACAGTGGCGGAAGGTCCGGCGCGGGCGATGGTGGCCTTCGTGCTGGATCGGCCCCCGAAACCGGCGGGCGACCGGCCGAAGGCGGAGTCCGCTCGGCGCCCGGTTCCGAAGCGGGTGCGCGGCCGGGCGCTGCGGACAGCGGTCACGGGAAATCGCCTGCAGTGCGCGGTGAGACGGGTAAGACGGTCGAAGGCCGATCGAGTGTCCCTCCGGTAGCCAGACCGGCGGCGGGTGGTGCCGGGGTGGGTGGCACCGTGGTCGCGGGCCAGCAGGCCGGCGCCGCCGCGCAGACAGGTCAGGGTACCTCGACCGGGGGGAATGCGGGCTCGACCGTCGACGGGTTGATGCAGGCGGTGGAACAACGGGGCAGTACGGCGGCGGGATTGCCGGTAGGCGTCGACCCGATGCCTGCCCGCAATCCCGCCGCGGTCCGGGACGGTATCGACCCCACGGCTGTGCTGAACCGATGGTCGGACGGTGCCGGCGCGGTGCCGCAGTGGCGCGGCACCGAGCGTGGCCTGGTGTATTTCCCCGGTGCCGCACGAGATCCGATATTCGAACAGGGCGCGGTGCCCGGCGAATCGGGTGTGGTCATCGGCTTCACTTCGATGGAGCAGGCGCGGGAATTCGGCTCCGAGGTGGTGTACGTGTTCGACGCGCCGGGCGGCTTCGCGCAGAACCTGCCGTCCGGTGGCCAAGCCGTTGTCCTGCTTGGTGGGGTGGGGTCGCAGTTCGTGGTCGGGAGACACGAATCCACTGCCGCGGGAACGATCTATGTGGCGAACCCGGGCTTCGATCCGAGTCGTCCGCCCGGAGAACGCCCCGACACCGGAGTCGCCGATCGGTCGAGTACATCGACACCTGCGCGCGAGCCCATGCCTGCGAAGAACGAGCCGGGGAGCAGGCTCGATTCGGCGGGATCTCCGAGGCCGGAGCCGGAGCCGCCGGCCAGGGGACGGCCGGGGCCCGGATCGGGCGCGCGGGAAGCGACGATGACGCCGACGCGGCCGAGGGAGGGCACGTCCGCCGCCGATCAGTTGCTCGCGGCGGCCCTGCGCGGACAGACGACGCAGCAGGCTGTCGAGGCGGGTATGGCGGCGACGAAATTCCCTGCCACAGCCGAGCCCATGCCGGCGGCCCCACCAGGTGCGAAAGAGCACGTCGATATGCCCGGGCTCTTCATCGGGTGGGGCAAGGCCGGGGGACAGGCCGCTGTCTGGCAGGGTACGAGCGGCGCGGGTGCGGTGTACGTCCCGGTACCGGAGGCAGGTGGCGCCGGACCCCCGTTCACCCAGGGGATCAGGCCTGAGCCCGGTATGAGCGTGGTCATCGGATACGACTCGCTGGATGCCGCGCGGCAGTTCGCCGGTGTGGGGCGGGTCTATGTGATCGACGCACCGGGTGGCTTCGCGCAGCGGACGCCGGACGGCGGCCGCGTAGTGATGTTCCCGGGTGGGGTGCGGTCGGAGTTCGTGGTCGGCCGTCACCAAACCGAACTGGATTCGCCCGGCGAGTGGGGCTATGTCGAGAATCCCAGTTTCGGTATCCCGTACACCGAACCCGCTGTGGGAACCGATTCCGTCCGCACCCGGCCCACATCGAAACCCGAGCCCGCGACGCGGCCCGGAGAACCGGCCGCGCACACCGGTCGAACCGCGGAACCGACCCGCGGTGGTCCGCCCGCGGCACCCACCCATCCGGAAGTGGTCCCACCGGCCGCGAATGCCCCTGTCGCGGGCGCTGCCGCGCCACCCGGGCCGCTGACCGTGCCGGGGCACGAACCACCCGCGGCGGTCCCGGAAGCGACGGCCACACCGAAGTCTGCCTCCGTGCCGGAGTCGGCGTCGGCACCGGAAACAACCTCGGCACCGGACACGACACCACGGTCGGATCCTGGAACGAAGGACAACACCCCCGGCTCGGCTCCGCGGAAGGACTCGGCAGCGACCTCCGCGGCGGCCACCACCCCGGAAGCGGGAACCGGCCCGCTACCCGCGGCGACAGCGGCCCGGTCGGCCGAGTACGACGGCACCGCGCAAAAAAGGCCGACCACCGCCGGCCACCGGGAAGAACCGCTGCTGGCGGGGCAATGCGCGACCCTGGCGTCCTACAAGTTCGAGCACGCGAACTGGATCGCGCGCGGCAGGGTGGGGTCCGAACCGGTCAAACCCCCGCCGGGAAACCCGCTGCGCGGCGACAACGCGGTCGATATCGCGAAGCACGTGCGCGGGGACTGGCACCGGGACCGCGAACACCACCGGACACTGTCCGAGCTGATCCACAAGGTGATGACCACGCCCGGGTTGGCGGCCCTGCTGGTGATCGAATACTCCGACGGCTTCGGGCACAGTGCTTTCGCGCGCCACGACCCCGTTCACGGCATCGTGGTCGAACACAGCTACAACGGTGGAGTCGAATACACCCATACGGGTCTCGACGAGGTCCGCGAGTTCGTCCGGGTCTTCGCGAACGAGACGCACCGGGTGACGTCCATCCAATCTCGGGACGGCGTACTCGAAACCCCACTCGCCGTCGGCGAAGAGCCCACCGCGTTGCCCGGCCTGCATATGCCTTCCGCCGATACCCGGATATTCGGGTCCCCTCAGGAGCCACAACGATTCAGCGGTAACGAGTCCTACCTACTCGATGTGGGTCCGGTCGCCGGGATCAGCCATATCGGCAGGCCGGAAATTCACCACCACAGCAACCAGGACGCGATGCGGCTCGGTGTATTCGATCACGGCGGTGAACCGATCGAGGTCGTGGTGGTGTGCGACGGCGTATCGACCTCGGCGGGTGGCGCCGTTCTCGCGGATGCGGCGGCGGAGGCCGCGATCGGGTATGTCGGGCGAGCTGTCGAGGCCGCCGTCGGCGGCGCATTCGACGCGAGTGCGGTGTCGGAAGCGGCGGTCGACGTTGTTCAGGACATAGCAAAAGGATTGGCCGAAGGGCAGTATCGGGACCTCGCAGAGCCTCCGGCCACTACGATCGTCATCGCGATCGTCCAGCAGGGAAAGGCGACGGTCACCTGGGTCGGTGACAGTCGAGCACGGGTCGGTTCACAACTGGTGACCCGGGACCACTCGGTATTCAACTGGTTCATGGATATGACGGCGATGTCCGATACCGACGTGGTCGCGCGCCTCGCCGAGTACGGGATGCGACCCGCCATGCTCGAGTTGATCAGGGAACTGGACGGCCTGACCGAAGCTCAGGCGCTGGCGCACCTCAAAAGATGGGGCGTGAAGACCGGGGCGCTGCAGCACGCCATCACGACGAAGGTGGGCCCGCCGAAGGGAAAGGCGACGTACACCGAGGTCATCGAGCTCTCCGGCGATGTCACCGTCACGGTCTACAGCGACGGTTTGAACAGCGTGGATCCGGTCGTTGTCGATCGCCTGCTGCAGGAGCACTCGCAGGATCCGGGGCAACTCGTCACCGCGTTGATCGATCAGGCCCTGATCACCAGCAAGGACAACATTACGGTCGCGGCCCTGCAACACCCGCCACGCCCGGCAGCCCACTACCATAAAGACGTCCTCTCGGCGGGGACAACGCAGGCCGAGACCGGGCCGGCCATAGCCGCGCAGCCACGTCCGACGCCGCCGCTGACTGCTTCGCAGACAGTGCAGATCCGGCAGATCCTGACGCAGGTCGGCTCGGCGCGTAAGCGTCTCAGCGTTATGGCCCGTTACGGTCGAATCGATTTGGACGGCTTAGGTGTGCCCACCGAGTGGGCCCCTGCCTTACAGCACAGGGCGCGCGACCCGCGCCTTACTGTCGATATGCGACGACATCTCGAAGCGATGTCTGCTGCCGCAGCTGAATACAGCGAGCGACGCGACCGTCTCGATGAACTGGCGCGGGACACACTGCCCTATATTCGGCCGCGCACTTCGTGGTCGGATCTACCCAACCAGTGTCTGCCCCATATGGTTTACGATCTGCGGCGCGATTCCGCGCAGGCGAATGATCCGGTGCGCGGCGCCGACCCGCTATGCGGTATCTCGGGCGACGAGGTCGCGGTTGAGCTTGCCGAAGGACATGACGTCGAGCCGGTGCCCGCACAGTGGCGGACGAACTTCGGTGTCGCGGTCGACGAATTACGAGCCGGCACCGGCGGTGCGGCACAGATGCTGGTGGCCTACCCGAAGGTCGCGGCATCCAGTGCGCATGGACCGATGTACCACGTCGTCCGGCTGATCCGGCATTCCGATCGGATCGAATACCGCGACCCGGTCAACTTCGATTTCGATCCCGACTTCACTCCGCCCCGGGGCGGAGCGCCGGTGCTGGTGTGGCACCTGGACGAGCAGAACAAGCCGATCGTGGTCGGCAACCCGAACCCGGTCGATCCGCGCACTGTGCCGTATGAGGTGCGTATCGGAGCCTCGACCGCCGGCGAAGGTGAGTCGAGCCTGCCTCGTGGTGAGCTTCCGGACCCGGACCCGGTGGACGAGCTCACGCAGGAGGTGTTGCGGCGCAACGGTGTCGAAACATTGGCTGCGCTGCTGAATCCGGTACGGGGCAGTGACAGCCTTGTCGCCGCGTCGCGGCTGCGTGCGCGGGTGGCTGCCGAGCTGGTCGACACGGCGGCGCGGGGCGGGCTGAGTGCGGAATTGCCGGCCCGGCATCCGGGTCTGACAGCGGTGATCGGGGCGTTGCCGGCCCACGACGCGGAGAAAGCCAATTGGGCTGCTCTCGAGTCCGGCCGGGCCGGACTCGGTCACCGAGCGGCGGCAATCCTGAAGGATATCCGCGGTACTGCCGAGAGCGTGGCGGGCGATACGCCGGTGCGGTTGTTGTCGGCGGTCGAGGTGCCCGATCCCGGACCACAGGACGCGCGGGGCGGCGTGCTCCGAGTCCATCTCGGGCTCGGTCCGGTCGACGATTCGGACACCCTGATCTGGCATATGGCCGACAGTGCTCCCGACGGGCCCGCGCTGATGGAGGGTATAGGTGGTGCCCTCGCCGACTTCGCGGGCCGCCGGAATTCACCGGGGACCGTGGCAATGATCGCGGTTGTCACCTTCGACCTTCGCCCGCCCCCGGAGGACTGGGCGGGCACGCTCGACCGTCGGATCGCCGCAGCCGCCGAGTCCCTGGTCGAATGGGTCTCCGGGGTCAACGCGATCCGCGAATTCCGCGAGGGCGGGCTCAAACCGACGGTCCAGCTCGTCGGCCGCGGTGCCCAGAGTGAGGCCGTGCGGATAGCGAGCCGGGCCGCGGGTATGGCCGCCGAATACGACGGGGAGATCGACGTCGATCCGCCGCTGGACGTGCTGACCGACGTGCCCGGTGCTGCGGAGATCACTCCGGAGCGGCAGCAGAGGGCCGCACGAGCGCTTCGAGAGTTGGAGGCGCTCGGGCCCGAGCCCACCGCCGCGCAGATCGCGGAATTCCTGACCGGCCTGGGTGCCGGGTTGAATGACCTTATCGACGCCGCACCGGAGAAGATCTCCGAACTTCCCGGTGCACCCGGGCTTTCCCGTCACATCACGTCGTTGACGTCACTGGCTGCTGCCAGGCGGAGCGCCGAGGCCCGCGTGCGCGACGAAGAGCAGCGGGACGGCGGCCCCTCGCTCGCCGCGACCGAGAAACTGCAGGATATCGAGGCTCGGTTGGCGATGCTGAATCGAACCCTGCGCTCGGTTCGCCATCTGCCCGGCCGCCCCGCGATGACGATCCTTTCGCTCGAGGAACCGTTCGTGGAAATCGGTCGTGGGGACCGGGCCGGCATGATCGACTTCCATATCGCCGTCGGCGAGGCGAACCCGGTCACACTGGATACGATCCTGCAGCACGCTGTCGACGCGCATCAGGCTCGGACCGCTCAGAATGCCGGGCTGGCTACATACGTGTGGCGGGGCGGCGACCCGCGGCGAATGGTCCGCGAGCTCGACGCGCTGTTGCAGCTGCGTATCCGTGCCGGCGAACAACTCGAATTGCCACCGATGCGGACCTTCACCCGCACCTACGGTGCCGATGTCAGCGACGGCGATCAGCTGGACTCCTGGCTGCTGGCGTTACTGGTAGACAGGGTCGCGCGCCGGGCACATACGACCGTGACTCTGGCGAGCCGCCTCTCCCGCCCCGCGGCCGAAGTGGAGCCCCTGCTGGATCCGGGCTCGCCGGAACGGGCGGATTGGGTCGAACAGTACGACTACGTTCGCGGCCAGGTCATGTTGCCGGTGCTGTCCGAAGACGCTCAGGCGATCGAACAGGAAGTCGCGAACCTGCGCGCGAGACCCGGAAAAACCGCGGTGGAGAAGAATTTCGTCGCCCTGCACGACACCTTGGCACAGCTCGATGACCTCGAACAGTTCCGCCGGCACACCGAGCAGATCCTGTTGTTGCATGAGACACTGCGCGACGCCCGGAAACGGTACGAACAGCAGTTGGATACCCGCGATTCGTTCGACTGGTTCGCTCAGCAGGCGCGTAACCTCGCCGATGCGGCGACAGCAGTTCTCCGGGAAGCCCCGGCCGCGGTTCTCGGGACAGTGCGCGCGGGGGGCCGGGTCGTGGAGAACATGCACGGTCTGCAGCCCGGCGCGCGGTTTCAGCCCCAGGCCGCCGTACAGCAGTTGCGGGCGAGCGAGGCGGAGATCCGGCTCTGGGCGGATGCCCTCGTCGAGTCGGGTGCCGAGCCGGAGAATCTGACCGCCGCGCAATGGGCCGCGCTCTCGCCCGATATCGCGGTGCTCGTGCGGGAGCTGCTGGAGATCCGGGCACTACTGATCGAGACCGAGCGTGTCGAGGCGCACGCTACGGCGCTCGACGAACAGCGGGAGCTGCTGGACCTCGGGCTGACGGAGGCGACCGAAGCCGCGCAGGGTCGCGCGCCCGCGCCGCGTGTCGGACTGGGGCACAATCTGACGCAGCTCCGGTCCGACTACCGGGCGGTCGGGCGGAAGCTGGACTCGACGACGGAGGAGCGCGATACCGCGCGCAAGCTCGGCGACCTCATCGACTCCGCCGAACTCTCCTTGTCGAACGCGCATAAATACAGGTACAGCGCTCTCATCCGGTTCGCCGATTTGAAACGCGAGCTGGGCGTGCGGGTGCGGGGGCCGGAAGCGATACAGGAGCTGCGGGAGCAGCGTGCGGATGTGGCGGGTACCGATCCCGGCCGGGCCGCCGGATTGGCGGAGCTCATCGCGATCGCCGAGACCCATGAACGGCGACAGCGAGCTTTCGGGTGGCTGGATCTGCACGTCCTCGGTCTCGAAGAGCCGGCAGCCGAGCTTCGTGCCGCGCGGAACGAGCTCGCGCATTACCGCGGCCGTCTCGAAGAACTGTCCGCCGACGCCGGAGTCCGGCGCCCGGCGCAGGATCTCGATCCTCAGCTGCCGTCCGCGGCCCGGCAACTGCCGGACCGGACACCGGGCCCGGGGAAAGGCGAGTCGGCCGCGCGAGCCGAGCGAATAGCTGTCGCCGCCGCGGCGGTCGGCGCTTTATCCGGCCGAGTCCGCGAGCTCGAACAACGACTGAGCGACGGATTGGCGCAGACGTCCGGGATCGAGCGGACCGGCGCCGAGCGGTTCAGCGCAGCCGCAGGTCGCACCGACGGTGTCCAGGCGGCACCCGTCGTTCCGCGTCGGCGGGAGATCGCGATCGCGGATGCCGAGGGTATGGGCGGGTACGAGCGTCCGCACAAGCTGCGGGACCTCGACGACCAGTGTGGGCGCGCGATGATGGCCGCCAATGCCGCCCGCACCGGACGAGACCCTGCGGCCGTCGAGCCCGCTGTTCCGGGCCAAGGCACGCTGACCAGCTATGTCGAGGCGAACAAAGCTCGCCCCGGACAACGGGTCAGAGCGCATCGGCTGCGCAATATGCGTGCGGCCTACGAGGGGCTGCTCACCTGGGCGTCCGAAACGGAGAGCCGGCAAGCCGGGAGCGGTAACGGCCTGTCGATGTTCGTGTTCATGGCGGCGACCGAGGGGCTCGGGCACGCTGTCGAATTGGTGGCGGTCGTGGCGAACGGCTCGATCCGAGTCGATCTCTGGGACGCGGGTCGCGACCGTATCATCCGGGATTTCGTACCCACCGACGAACCGGCCGCGCAGAAGATGACCGGTCTGTGGATGGACGCGCAGGGCTTCGCGGTCGCGGAGCCGGCGGGTGTGCGGCCGCGCCCGGAGCGCGACACCGATATCGCCGTCGCCACCTCCGATCCCGCGGCAGCGGCGCGCCGGGAGCTGGTGGCGCTGGCGCTGGACCGCGCGGGAATCGACGACGTCGAACACATGGTGCACCGCGACGGCGAGGTGCTGTCCCTGGAAGCCGCACGAGACCTGGGCGCCCGGAACGCACGGCTGTGGTACGGGGCCAACACCGACGAGCGTGCCGCGCTGGAGCAGGAGCATCCCGCGATCCTCGGCGAAGCCCCGGGCATCCCGCGCGCCACCCGGCACCAGCTGAACGAACTCGAATGGCAGCGCGAAGTCGATGAGCTGGAAAGCCGGGAAGGCACCCTCTCCGAGACCGACCACCAGCGGCTGCTGGAGCTGGAGAAGGTCGGTGACCTGCGAGACGAGGGCAGGAAACGCGCAGAGCAGATGGGCGTCCCGTTCCATCTGCTCTCGTTCCCCCGCGGCACGGGACTCGGCGGGGCCGCGGGCCGCCTGCTGTTCGAATACGGCGACGAGACCGCGCCCGAGAGCGAGATCTGGTACCCGGTGGTGCGCAGCAGCGTTCCCGCCGAGTTCGCCGAGGTGGTACGCGACGGTGCGAACTTCGCCGCGCTCGAACACCGCCCCAGCCGGCCGGTGACCGTACTCGTCATGCACTCCTACGGGGATGCCGAGACACGCAATGCCCGTGAGGCACTCGCCGGTGAAGATCTTGCGGCGCGTATCGCCGCGAATGCCGGGGCGCGTGAAGTGTGGTCTCCCCACGGCGGACAGCCACGTATCGAACTGGTCAGTCGTAGCAATACCAACCGTGGAACACAGATCTGGCAGGACGTGGCCGAACGCCTGCGCGGCAACGGACTGGACCTGATCCGGGTAACACGCGACGAGTCCACCGAAGACGTCATCGGCCGGGCCCGGGATTGGGTGGCGGATCTGCCCGGCGCGCCCAGGCTGCACACCCGCTCGCTCACGCCCACGAAGTACTTCGGGATCGGCGCCGACCCGCACACGGCGCAACGGGTGGTCATGCTCGTGCGAGCGGAAGGGACAACTGATTCCCTACGCATCGGTCTGCGCGACGCGGTGGAGAAATACGCCGCCGAACACAGCGACACTCGATCGACCGCGGTGCTCTTGTGGCAGGGCGGCGACGCCCGGCAGTTGGCCGCGGCTCTTACGGAACTGGCCGCGAATCGCGAGGACGCCACCGCCGCGGCACGTAAGATCCCGGTCCTCGGCGATCGACCCGGCGACCGGATCCTGCGAGCCGCTGTGCAAGAAGGCCGACTCGAGCAAATTCGCGGCGCTTTCACGAACCTACCGCGCCGACCGTCCGAACCACCCGGCCAGTTGTCCACATTCGTAGGGCGCTTGAAGGATCCGCTGATCGCGAAGGCCGGCGCCCCCGCGCTGATCAGAAAGGCCGGAGCATGGTTGTACGGAAACCCGATGCAGACTCCGGCCGCTGTCTCCGAGACCGCTGTCGATCTTCGGGTAGTCGAACCCCGGTTGGGCGAGTTGGATACGTTGCGGCGGTTGTCTCGTGAGCAGCTGGCCGACACCCTCGCCGAACTGGAGTGGCGCTTCGCCGACCAGGACACGACCGCCGCCGAGCTCGTGGCCGAAGATTCGGACAGCAGACGCGCGGTCGTCGAAGAGTTGATTCGGGCGAGGGAGCGCCTGGTCGAGGCGATCCGAGCCGACGACGAGCGATTTCGCCCCGATGACAATAGTTCGCTGCGGAGACACGCCCAGGAATTGGCGAGGGAGGCCGATGTTCCGGCGAACCGCCGCGATGCGGCGGAGCTGTTCGTCTGGCTCTTCGACACCGTCATGTTCATCGACAGTGCAGTCCTGCTCGAATCCCGGATCCAGCAGATCGATGTGGTGGAAGCCGCCGCTTTCTACGCCCGAGCGCTGGCCGCGCACGGGGAATTGTCGGCCGGGGCATACCAGCGATTGCGCGACCGGCTATCGGAACTCGAGACCAGCGCTGAGGCGATATACCTCAACGACGCCGAAAGGAGGCAGCGTCAGAACGGAAAAGACTCTGTTGCCGAGATACTGGCCGATCCCGGGAAACAATCGGTCGAGGAGGTTTTCGACGAACAGCTGAAGCGCGCGCGGGAGATCATCGCCGAGTTCGGTATCCTCGCCGGAGCGAATGTACCGGTGTTCGGTGGCGGGGCGCTGTATGAGCTGGGCGACGCCGACGCGGTGCGACGCAGGGAATTGCACGGAATGCCGGCCCTACGAGGTAGCGCGGCCGAACCGGACGAGCGCACCGCCCAGGCTCTGCGACTGCTTCGCGACCGGCGTGCCCTGCTGACGAAGAAGATGTCGTCCCTCTTCGGAGTTGCCCCGGCCCTACTCGACCAGGCTCGGGTGCGCGGGATCGACGAGGTGTTGACGCGTCGAGGTGTCCGTGACGATGAGCAGAGCCGGGCCGCATCGAGATGCCGCATGCTGGACATCGATATCGCCAGGGCGGAAGAGACGATTCGGGTCTCCACGCGCATGCGCGGTATCGACCGTCTGCGCGCGGCGCTGTATGAAGCGCAAACACACCTCCCCGTGGTGGAACGCCGCCTGGTCGGCCTACAGGCGGAGCACCGGGAACTACTCGAGGACAACGGGTTCGGGTACGGAACGGGTATCGCCGAGCCCGAGGAAGTTCGGCGACAACTCCAGCGCGCGGAGCAGCGTAACGTGCATCGATACGAACAGCTGGCGTCGCGGCGTATCGAGAACGCGTTGCGTGAGCTGCTCGATCTCGCCGGTCAGCGGAAGCTGTGGCAATGGCGGATACAACGCTTGCGGGAGCTCGAGCATCGGCTCGACACGCTCGCTGCGGAGCGGGTGCGGGTGCTGGATGAACGTGAAGCCGTCGATGTGCGCGTCGACGAATTGGCCGCCCCGGACATCGACTGGTTGGGCACCGGTGCGCAGCGCTCCCCGCGGCTCCGACGCTTCCACGCCGCCGAGCGGGCCGCACTGGCATCGAGGATCGGCGCGGAAGCGCTTGCCGACTACGGCGCCACCGCGACGGATCTGACCGCTGCGCAGATCACATTGCTCACCGGGGCGCGACCGGATCTCGTCGCCGATGTGTGGTTCCACGAAAGGGTCGCCCGCTTCCGGCGTCTGGAACAATTGATCGGCTTTGCCGCCGAGTCCAGCCGTCTCACAACACAACTCACGCGTATCGATGACGCCCTGGCGAAGGGCCTCGCCACCGGCGTCGAAGCCGTCATCACCGAAAAAGCCGCTCTGCCGAGTCGCGCCGATCTCAGCGAGATCACCACCGGCACCGACGAGCATCTCTGGGGCGCACAGCAGAACAACTGCCTGGTGCAGGCGGGGACCGCAGTCTACGAGGCGGTGGGTGGCGCCGCATCGGAGAAGCTGCGCGGCCACGCGACAGGGGCCCAAGGGGTCCGCGCCCCGGAGGCGCCCGAACTGCTCGACGCGGACTTCCGCGAAGGCGGATACCGCGATATCCACGAGGCCGCCCGCCATGTGGAGGAGACCGGCGACGCAGTGGTGCTGGTGGTGTCCTACCGGGGCTTCACCGACGCCGCCCGGCCGGGATCACACGCAGTAGGCCTGGTTTGGGAAGGCCGAACCGAGCCCCGGGCGGATGGTGGGACGGTTCCCGTGAAGGGTGCTGGTGAGGTGGTCGCGCTGGATGGGGGCAAACGAATCCCGTTCCCGACGTGGGCACTCGGGCAGAGAGGAATTCGCAGCGCGTCCGGGTTCGAGATCGAGCAGGGCGGCACGGCCCGACGCGCACTCGTCGACGGCAGGTCCCAGGCCATCGCCGGACTCGATTACGACAATGTCGCCATCGCAGGCCGACCGGCAGAGCCGGCCGCGGCGGTGGGGACGCCCCGGAGCGTCCCAGCGGCGCATACCGGCGTACCGGCGAAGGCTGCCGACCCGGCGGACGGTACTGCCTCGGCGTCGACCGTAGCGACACCGCGCACGCCGCAGCGTCGGAGCCGTGTTCGACGGGACGACCCGTCGAAGTTCTATCTGGTCGATCCGCGGCTGGGTCCGGAGGCGTGGGCGGTGCGGGGTACCGCCGCGCGGCCGGGGGATCCGGCGGGAGTCGCGGATGTACTGGACACTCTCGGCGGCAGCCGCAACGGATTCGCCGGCTATGCCCGGCCGGTGCAGGGAGCCCTGCCCTTCGTCGATTTCACACGTCCACTCAAGGACGGACGGCGGCCATTGCCCGACGACGGGGTGTTGTTCGCCTCCGGCGGCGGCCCGCCTCGGAAGAAGAAGCCCGCATCCGGGGAGCCCGACGAGCCCTCGAAATCTTTCCTGCGGTGGATCCGCCGGAAGAACCGGCCCAAGAAATCGCCGCTCTTCAAGCGGTGGGCCGGTAGCACCACGGCGACGATCAGCGGTGAATCCTTGGCCGCTGTCATCCCGGTGTCGATGCTGCAGATGGGCGCATCGATCGATCTGGTCGGCGCGACATCGGCGGGAGTCTTCACGGCTGCGGCGGCAGGTTATTTCGTGGGTGGACCGGTCGCGGACAGGTTCGAGCCCCGCCGGATTCTGATGTCCACGTCGACAGGCACGGTCGCCGTTGGACTCAGCACCGGCATCTGGGTCGCGTCCGGTCAGCCCGGGACCGTGGAAGCCATGATGGCAGCGGCTGTGATCATCCCGTTCTTCA
This sequence comes from Nocardia grenadensis, assembly GCF_050942415.1. NCBI lineage: Bacteria > Bacillati > Actinomycetota > Actinomycetes > Mycobacteriales > Nocardiaceae > Nocardia > Nocardia grenadensis. Next base: position 815,892 of record NZ_CP192054.1, read on the forward strand.
ATTCCATAAGCAAGACGGTCAATGTCAAGTATTACAAGGCGTTGGATCCCCGGCCAGATTTCAAGGATGCGAATAGGTACATTCTGCTCGAGCGCTCGATGGCCGCCTCGACAGGTAAATCTGCCGGACCCATGCTCGGACGGGCATCAATCGCTCTCCCGTTCGTGAATCTCGTTGCATCCCATCTCGTGAATCTGGGAATACTGCACAAACTTCCCTCTGTGCCGATCGAGAAGAAGAATACGCCCAAGTGGTATGAGGGGGCGATTGAACTATACCGAGACAAGTTCATGCGCACCTTTACTTTCGCGAGTTTCTTCGCAGTTGCCGTCGATGCGGCAGGCCGCCTGCAACTCAATAAGATCGCGAGCGAGGTGCCCTCGCCGATCGCGGCAGGATTGATGCTATCCGGGATGAGCCTCGGGATCGTGGCTTCGACATGGCCACCGGAATGGGCCAACAGAATTCCGCTGAAAGTCACCTACCCTGCTTCGTTTATGTCGATGGCGGGCCTCATGTCGGTGTACGCGAATACTTCGGACCCGGTGCTGGTCGGGTCGGCTGCTTTTGGAGCCGGCATCGTTCAGAATATGAACAACAAGAGGTTCGGTGAATATTGGAACAAGGTCATTTCCCGCAGGGTGGAGGGCGGCGCGACATCGGTCTTCGAGCTCACCGGCGCGGCAGGTGGTGCGGTCGGCGCCCTGGGCGGTGCCGCTCTGCTGGGAGGCCTTGGTGACGCGGCAGGGCTGGTGAACGCCGCCGGATTCGGAGCACTCGCGGTCACCGGTTCGATACTCGGGTATCTATATCTGCATCGCAAGAATCGACAACCGACCGTAGGTGACGGTTCGACCGAAACTGCCGAAACCGGAATCCCCGATCTCGAACCCGCGATTGTGAAGAATTGCGCCATCCAACTCGCCCGCACGTTCCGTTCTCTCGGCCACCACAGTTCTCCGGAACCAGATGAAACCGATCCGCGCTGGGATGCCGAGGACAACTGGAAAATTCTCGAATCCTATCTCGGCGCCCGGCTTCGGCCGTACCCGGCGAAGGGTGATGATGCCCTCGCCGCCATCGTCGAAACCGTCCGGAATCCGAAGAGCGGGGTCGATACCGCCGCTATCGTCGTGCAGAAGGGCGACCGGGCCCACGGGTTCCTGATCAGAAATGTGACCAAACAGCCCGGCAAGCGACCCGAAGGCCAACCCGAAGAACAAGTAGTCCTGATATACGACACTCTCATCGAAGTCGATCCCGATAACCCCCTCCCCAGGGTGCGCAACTACGACGGCGACGAAAACGGTGAGAACAAATGGGAACCGGTCTATAAGGACCCCGACCGAGTTTTCTACGCCTACTACACCAGCAACAAGGGCGACCCCGTCTCGACCGAGCGTGGACGGCGTGCCCGCGCGCACACCCAGCACCCGCCGAAGATCCAGGGCCCACCCGCCGAGCAGGTCCCGGCGCACGACTACCGGAAACCCACTACTGGGGTATCCGGCGAATCCACGGCAGCGCCCGCCGCGCCGGCTCCGGCCGTGCGGGTGCCCGCCGGCCCGGTGGAGCCGGCCGCACCGAAGAGCGATCCGGGAAAACTGGACGAGGTGCTGGACACACCCGGCGGGAAGCTGGGCCGCTCAGAAGGTATCGCGCCCCAGTCGAATACGTCTCGCCTCAGTCCCGAGTTGGCCTTCCATACCCCGCCCGGTGGCAATCCGAGCCCGAGACGGCTCCATGCCGTACCGAACGTAGTAGCCGAGACGAACGGCGACCGGCCGAGTTTCGGTTCCGACCTGAGCAGGATACGGGACGCGGCCGTGCAGCGGCGGGGCGAGCTCGCGGCGAGGCTGAAAGCGTCGGATATTCTGCACGCCGGTGGCCGCGCCCGGTGGGAGCAGCGGCGCCTCGAATTCGCGGAAACCGCCGCCGAAGAACTGGGCCTGCCGGTGGAGTACCTGACCCCGGAGTGGGTCGTCCGGCAGGACCGGAGATCGGATCTCGTAGTCGCTTCGGTGGCGATGATCGACCGGATGCTCTCCGGCGAGAACAGCTTCCGCCGGCTGGATTCCCAGGTCGAAGGCATCGAGGCGCTGGAGCGTGAACAGCGCGACGCGTACCGGCGGCGTGCGGAGGCCACCCGGCGTTACGCGGAACTGCGCGAGGCGCATCTGGAGCGATTCGAGGGGGACCGCGAACCGCTGCCGGCCGAACCGAGGGCGTTGAACGCGGTAGCTGCCCTGCGCGAGAAGGCATACCGGCCGGGAGCAGGTATCCAGACGCCCCGTTACCTCGGATTGCATGATCTGGTCACCGCTGCCCAGGACTTCCGGCGGGCCGGCGACCAGGCGCGGATGCTCGACGCTATCGCGGCCCGGCTCGATGTCCGCGCGCGAGAGCATCACGCTATCCGTGCCGATATCGAGCAGACCAGGCAGGAGCTCGATCGGCTGGCCGCTCAGTGCGAAGTGGACCTGTCGGACGTGGGAATCACAGGTCGTTTCCGGGAAGGGCCCGGCAGTCTGCGCAACAGACTCGATCGCCTGAAGGACAGCGGTCCGGTCTCGACGGATCGATTGGGGCGATTCGAGAAGATGATCGACGCCGCCATAAAGTTCAAGAACCTGATGCTGGCGGACGAACACGCTGATTTCGCCTGGGATCGCGTACGCGCGGAAGTCTCGGTCGCGGTCCGTGAATCGCTACCCTTCGCGCCGCCGCCCGGCGCCAGGGAACGGGCGGCCGGGCTCTGGGAAGGCCGGCACGAATTTGCGCACACCGCAGCATTTTTCGCTTCCAAGACCTCCGCCGAGCGGTGGGAGCTGGCAGAGGGGGGCCGTCCGGCCGCGGAGATCGATCTCGCCGGCATCCCTGCCCGGTGGCTCAACCGCATGAACCGCTACGAGATCGTGCACCGGTTGGCCGCGCTGGAGCGGGGCGGCGATGCCGGGCGCACCGTCGCGCAGAAACGGCAGTGGCGGGAGCTGTGGGAGCTCCGGGACGTATTGGTGCAGGCAGAGCGGGCGGCGGCCACAGTTCCCGGCGACCCGGTGCCCGTGCACCTACTGGACATCGACGGGCCCGTGGTCGCCTTCGAGGACTTGGATACCTCCGCCGTGTGGAAGGTACACGTCCTGGACCGGGACGAATCGGCCTCGGCGCTTGGGATCACCGCCGTCACGCAGGGCCTCATCGCCGGGCCGGGAGACCAGAGCACGCGCGAAGCGCAAATGATGTGGGTCAGTACCGCACACAGCCACCAGCAGGCCGCGAATCACCTGGTCGACGCCGTCAACGCCCGGGTCTCGACCCGGGACCACCTGCCGCGGGGCGGCTCGTTGCCGGCGGTGCAGTTCATCCAGCACGGCGACACCACCGATATCGTGAATGCCGCGACCGCACCCGGTACAGCACTGCGGCGCGAACGAGTCGCCGCCGATGATCCGGACCGAGTACCAGCCCGCGACGGGACCGGATACCGGCCCCCGAGCTTGTCCCGGGCACCTTCGCCGTTGGCCGAGCACGACCTCGAGGGACTTCTGCCGCCGGACTGCACGAAGTACGTCATCGCCGAGTGGACCGACCAGGACCCGCGCTTGCTGGCCGGTATCAGCCGCACACCCGATCAACTCAGCGAGGCGCTGCAGGCGAGCTGGGGTGGCCCGGTCGCCGATGGCACGCCCAGGAGTTACCGTCCGGACGACGAACTCTCTTCGTTCCTGGAGGTAAGGCCGAAGACAGCGACCGACAGAATCGCTCACGACCTGATGGAAATGGGCCGGGGCGCGCACGCGGCGGTGGTGGTGGAGTACGAGTCGGGCGGGCACGTCGACGAGTTGATCTACGTCGGCGGACTGAACTCGCGCGGTCGGCCGCGGCTCATCGAGCGCCGTTGGGTCCCGGGTGAGAGCACCGCGGCGACGCTCGAACGTCCCACCACACGGATGGTCGAGACCGAATACGAATGGGGGCAGCAGAAGCCGGGTGTGCTGCGCACTTACGCGATCCTCCGCAACCGCTTCCGGGCTCCGCTGGTGGAATACACGCCAGGCAACGGCACACCGGGCGATACGAAACCTCCGGTAGACCTCGAGATCGGCCGCGAGCAGCCCGGGAACGAATCGGTCGAGGGCGCCGCCGGACCACGTGGGGAGCTGGATCCGGTTCGGGGTGGTGGGGAGGTGGAGATCGGTGGGTCCGAGGTTGTTCCCCGCCCGGATCCGGTCGCCAGTGCCGTGCAGCGCGCGCTGGACGAGGAGCTTGCCCGCGACCCGGAAGGCGAGCAGCTCACCGGTGAGGTCGCCTGGTTCCCGGAGCGGAACCTGCTGTTCGTGGTGGCGCGTCGTGACCAGCATGTGGCAGCACTGAATGAATTGCTCACCGAGCACGAGGAGTTCGCCGATGCACTCTGGCGGCCCGGGTTGGCGATTCGGTATGTGCGGGTCACTCCATGGCCGAACGGCGGCGTGGAGCTGAACCCCATCACCCGAGACGAGGCTGAGGGGCCGTACCGCCGCGCGACGCCCGAGGAGGCCTTCGCGGCGTTGATCGGCGGGTATGTGGAGGCCCGGAAGAAGGGGACCACCGCGGATCCCCTGGACGAATGGTTGCTGCTGTTCGGTAACGATGCCTTCTACCAGAAGAAGGACATTGCGACCCGTTTCCGTAAAGGGGCGTACGACGCGCGTAAGCCGGAATTCGAAGCACTCCGCCACGATCCGAACGCGATCAATCATCGCAATGACGAGTCGGAGACCGACCTTCCGGATCAGGACGACCTCGTCGTCGGCCGGCTTCGCAACAACATCATGGAAATCGGTTACCGGATGGCGGAGGCGAACCCGATGGTGGGGCCGGGGCATCCCGCGGAGATCATGCAGCGTCTCTATCTGCGGCAGATACCACTGCCCGAGGTGACATCGCCGAGGTTCCGGCACGACAAGGAGTACTCGCTCGACGTACCTGCCCTCGGTAGACCTACGGTCGCGATCAGTCGCGCCTTCGGCGGCTACAACCTGCGTATTTCCAGAAGACATAATGCTTTGTCTGCGTTCCTGTCCCGTGAACTCGATATCGCCGACGACTGGCCCTTCGAGGTGATAGACAGGATCAGGGCGGCGCTTCGGGGCGGTACCAAGGACCTACCTGCGCGCCTCCGGGCGACCGAACCGCCACCGCGCGAGGTGCCCGCGCTGCCCGCCGCAGCGAGGCCGTCGCCGCTCGCCCCGACCGAATCGATCGGGAAAAACGCCTGTAGTCAGGTGATCGACCAGGAGATGAGGCGTTACCGCGACGGGTGGAATCAAGGCCGCAAGCTCAGTCACCATGTCGCTTCCTACTCCGGTATGGGGCATCTGCTGATCGTCGCCGCCGAGAAGGGCAAGCATCTGGCGGCACTCACCGAGCTGGCCCTGGACAGCGATTATTACCGTGACATGTTGTGGCGCAACGGGACCCACATCCGGTATCTGGAAGTGACCGTGCACCCGGACGGCACGACGGCTATCCGGTCGATCACCCGGGACGAGGCGGAGGGCCCGTATCGCCGGCCGACCTCGGACGAGGCCGTCGCCATGCTCAGAACGCAGTACCTGACGCTGAGCTGGACAGCACTGCAGAACGATGAGCCGCTGCCGCTCGAGTGGAAGAAGTGGCTGGGTCTGCTCGGTCCGGACGCGTTCTACACCCGAGCGGACGAGGTGAAGCGCAAGCAGAGCAGTGAGACGGAGTTCAACGAGAAGAAAGAGCGGCAGGAGGCGCTTCGCCAGGATCGGTGGGCGCTCAACCATCAGAACGCATCCTACGAGTCCGACCTGCCCTATTGGGACCAGGTCGTCGCGGGCGGGCTACGCGCCGATGTCCTCGAAATCGGGTACCGGATGGCACACGACAACCCCGAGCTGCGGCGGCCCGACCATCCCGCGGGCGTGCTCTACAGCATGGCGATTCGAGAACAGCCGTTGCCGTCGTGGTGGAACCGCTCGATCCCGCCGGAGGGGGTGGACGAGGGCGCAGGCCACGGAGCTCTGGGATATCTGGTCCCCGGCCTGGGTGCGGTGATCAAGATGGAGTTCGACACCGACCAGGAGTTGTTCCGGGTGGCGCGTCATCAGCCGTGGTCGCCACGGGGTGCCGCGGTGTCCAGCGCGGTGGCGCCGTGGTTCTCGGGCATGTACGACCCGAGCCCGGAGCATTTGGCGTACAGGATCGGGAAGGCACTGAAGAAGCCGCGAAAACGTGATCTGTCCTATGAGGGGTTCGGCGACATCGGTGCCGCGGAGGCGGCCGCGCGTCTGGTCGGCGTACCCATCACGTTCGACTATGCCGCGCTGGAGGAACGTCGCGACGTCACCGACCAGGAGTACGGGGAGCTGGTCGAGTGGTCGAACAGCGAATTCTCCGGTGTCGAGCGAGGCATCGAAAGTCTGCGGACATTACTGGGACGAGCCGCGATCGAGCTGGACGCGCACCGTTCCGGCGTGGCCTTCCCGGTCGCGGAAATGGTTCACACCGGACGGCAGCTCAACGCCATTGTGTGGCGGACGACCCATGAACTGTGGCATCAGTACGCGACCGGTTCGGATCCCCAGGACCCGCGGAAGCGGCCGCTGTTGGAGCTCGTGCCGGAGCTGCCCGCGGCGGCGAACTCCGTCCTGGAGCTCCTCGAAGCGCTGTCGGCGTATGTACCGGGAGCGAACCCGCCTGAGTGGCCGGAAAGCGAGCGACAGAGTTTCGTCACCGATCTCCAGCAGGTCGCCGAGCCGGTGGCCGAGATCTTTGCCCTGCCTGATCCCGTCGAGGTGGACCTCGCGTGGCGGGACCGCGCGCGTCCATGGGGGGAGGCGTTGTTCACGACGTTCGGCGGGCAGGGCGTCACGGGTCGGACCTGGGCGCGGGATGCGGATGCACAGTTTGTCGCCTACTGGAAACGCTCCACCGGGACCGATGAGATCGGCACGCTGCGTATGGAAGCGCGAGACTGCTTGGCGCGGGCGAGCAGCACAATCGGCCACCTGTCCCGAAACGGGACTCCGTCGCCGACGGATCCCAGATGGGCAATGCTGGCCGATGCCGTCACCGAACAGCCACCCTCCACGTGGAAAAAGGTGGTCGAAGACCTGCGCTTCTCCGATACCGCCGACGCCGCACTGGTTTTGATCCAAGGGGCGAGTCGCCGCCATGCGATCCAACTCACCCGCGTCGACCGTGCTTCCGCGGGCGCCGTGATCGTCGTGTCCGACAGTCGAGTGCACGGCGTCTACGAGTTGGGTGCCTGGGAAGACTTGAAACTGGAGGACGGCGCACATCGGCGCGCACCCGCGCGCGCCGTGCTGTTCGATCTGAACGCCGAAGATCCGATGGCTCCACACTTCGACGGGCTCACTCCATCGGATTCGCCGGGTGAGGCCAATCCTGTCGAAGGCCCGCTGACCGACGATCCGGGCGACCCACCGGACGATGCGCAGGCCGGCGATCCGCCGAGTGCGGCACCGGACGCCCCCGGCCACGGACCGGCCCAGGGCTCCACCGGGCCACGCGAGGAGCTCGATCCGGCACGCCCCGGGGTGAATGTTCACGAGTCTCCGGAAATTGCATCGATCGGGCAGGCCGGTGCGTTCCGCCGGCCCGGACGGATGCTGCCCGCGTTCGGATTCGACGACGGCGCCCCCCACAAGCCGGCGCGGACGGTGCCGTTGGCCGGTGCGAGGTTTGTCGCCGATATCGCCCGTCGGCGGATGCATGACGAGCGTGCGGAGCTGTTCGCCACGAACCAGACGGTGGAGGCGCAAGGCCGACCTCGGGAGATCGACTCTGTCGAACAATTCTTCGAAGAGTTGGCCGCCGCGAGCCGGGAACATACCGCCGCGTTGCTGTGGTTCGGGTACTGGGACACACAGACCATGGACCTGAGCGGGTGGCGGGACCGCGATACCGCGGACAACGACCCATTCGCTCTTTCCCACCGGCGGCCCGATCCCGCGACCCAGGCGCAGCAGCGGGAATCGGCCCGGCGGTACCGGGAGGCGCGGGACCGATTGGCCGATGCCGACCGCGAGCTGACGCGTCTGCTGGAGGCAGGAGGAATCGACCCGCGGCAGAGCGATCTCGGCTGGCACGCGGACCTGGTCGGGGCACTGGAAACCTTGGCGGACCTGGTCGGTCCGGAATGGGTGCACAGACCCGACCGCCCGGACCTGGGCGCCGCCCCCGACGACCTGGCCGGCAGTGTGGGTGCACCGGTGCTGCGTTACCCGGGGCAAGCGTATCTGGCGTGGGAGTTGCGTCACCTCGGCCCGGGCGCGAGCGCACTGGTGTCGGAATCGTGGCGCGGGGGTGCGCAACGGTTTGTGTTGTCCAATATCGACGGCACGATCATGGAGATCGAAGGCAGCACGGGCAGGCTGCGACAATTCGATCCGGAAGACGATTCCCGGTCGAAGGTGGAGGCTGTCTTCTTCGGGCCGGACAAACGTCCGGCGCATCCGATCGACGGGCAGGCGGAACGGGTCCCGCAATTCGATGCGGACGCAGCGCGGCAGCGCGGCGAGGAGTTCGCTCGGCTCTTCACCACTGCCGCCGCGCTGCGGCAGGAGGGACTGCCCGGCCTGGCCGCGCGTCGGTCGGCGGTGGTACTGGAGCAGTTCGCCGTCACCGCCGAATACCGGAAAGTGGCAGCAAAACTCGGTTTGGAGCCGGAAACGCTGAGCCGGCAGCAGCTGGACCGGATGGCACAGACCCCGCTGCCGCCCCCGGAAGAGCCGGATAGGTTCTACCTGCCGCGGCCGCCGGCTCGCGCCGAGGGGCTACCGGAGTTGTGCCGACTCGCCGTTGACCTCGACCGGCTCGGCGGTCAGGTGCGGGAACTGGATGAGCAGATCGCGACCGGGTTCGCGGGATCGCCACAGTCCGACCGCGGCCACACCGACCCGGCCCGGTACCGCGGCCCGGCCGTGGTGGCGCTCGCCACCGCACTGACCGGCAATGCGGATATCCGTCCGCTCGAGATGGACAGTGGCGAACAGCCCAGCCCAGATTTCGCGGTCGCGGCCGCGCTCGGTTCCTTCCCGCGCACATTCACCGGCGGTACCGAGCAGATAACCCGGGTACTGAAGGCGTCTGGTGACGGTGCGGTGGTCGTGCTGTCCGGCGCCGAGCGCGAGCTGGGTGCCCTGGTCAATTTCCGTGGCCGGATAGTGGCAGTTGATTGCAACGGCGTCGTGCTGAAAGAGATATTGCCTGCTATACCAGGCGATACCTCGGACGTAGCAGGTTTCGTCTTCACCGGGGCCGAAACCCCGCTGCACCCGATGGACGTGGACGTTCGTGCGCAGCTGGCGGACCTGACCACCGACTATGCCGCGGCACTGCGGGCGAACGATTCAACCTCGGTGGAGCGGGTCCGCCGCATCGCGAGCGCGTTGTGTTACGGCCCTGACCGCGTCGAGCCCGTGCAGTATTCCACCGGCTATCACCGGACCGACCACTCGCCGTTCGGGAACCTCGATATCACTGTGCTGCCGGAAGCGCTGGGGCGGCTGTCGGAACTGCTGCGAATCGTCGAGGTCGATGGGTTCCGCAAAGTCTCCTTGGACGTCGACGGTATGCCCTGGGGGCGGATCGACGAGGTGCGTGAGCAGTTGCGGGCACTCGATCCGGCCCTGGCGCGGGTCGGCTGGAGTGGCTGGCGCCGATCCGAGCTCGACGAGCTCGACCGGGCTGCGGGCGAGGCCGTACTGGTCCACGCCGATCTCGAAGTCGTGCGACGGACTGTGCGATGGACCGCCCAGGGCTGGGCGGAAGTCGACGACAGGGCGGGCGCCGTGACCGGTGATGTCGAGGCGGGCGATGACCCGGACCCGATCGGCAGGCTGGAGCGCGAACGCGATGAACTGATGAAACGACACGAGCTGACGCGCGCGGGATCACGGACGGGCCCGGAGAGCGGCACCGATTCGCGGCAGCTGCTCGAACAGCTCACGCGTCGAGCAGAATTGATCGACGGACGCCTGGACAGGCTGATCGTCGCCGTGGGGACCGACGCGGCACACCTGGACCAAGTGACATTGCCAGAGGGCGCCGCACAGAAACGTTTCGAACTCCGGCGTCATCAGGCCGAGCTGGCGCGGCTGGCGGAGGTGCTGCGGCAACTGCGGACGCTACGGCACGAACCGGAGCCGGAACCGGTCGAACCGCCGCGGCCGCTGGGCGCTGACGGGCCGTCCGTCCTGGACTTCGGGCTCATGGAGAAGCGGATCTCGCTGTTGCGCACGCAGGCCCGCGAGCTGGCCGAAGAAGGGATGGACTACTACCGGCTGCGCCCGGATTCGGTGGAGCTGCGGGATGCGCGCCGGGAAGTGAATGAGCATTGGCGTGCCCTGGCCACGGGGTCAGAGCTGGATCCGGCGCAGTTGGCGGACGTGCCACTGTCCGTCCTCGACGACCCCGCGGGGCTCTCGGCCGACGACCCGAGGAAGCCGCTGGTCGACCGGTTGGGTCCCGCGGACCGGGAGCGCGCGGTGTCGATCCGGAAGCGGGCGGCCGCGATCGTCCGGCTCACCGCGGCGGTTACCGAAATCGATGACGCGTTACGGGTTCTCGATGACGAGGCGACCCGCCGTCACCAGCAGCACCGGTATCGCAGGCATGAACAGGGAACCTGGCTCACTGAACACGCCAAGCTCGTGCCCGGCCGGTCCGGCGAAAAGTCCACGCTGCTGATCGTGGCCACCGCCGGCCGGCACGAGCGGGCGCGACGTGAACTGATCGCCGAGCATCCGGAATTCCGCGGCGCCTTGGCGCGTTCGTCGCCCTACAAGGTCGGATACATCACTCTCCGTCCGCGCTCGAACGGAGAGGTCGACTTCGAGTTCGAAAGCCGGGAGTATCGGCCGCGCAACGCCGAGATAGGCGCTCGGTTGTTGATGGCGTATCCACAGGCTCTATCCGCGAGCCGGTCGAGTGGGCCGGTCGGTTTCGACACCTGGATGGAGTCGCTCGGCGGGTTCGACTCATCGACCGAGATCGAGCATCTGGAAGCGCGGATCGATATCACCGAGGACGTGGACGAGACCAGCGCGCGCGCCGTCGTGATCCGGATGCTCACCGAAGAGCACCATCCCCGGCCTCGATGGTGGGACAAGCCGCCGAATATCGGGGGCGCTACCACCTCGCACGAGATCGAAGTCGCGGGCGTCGTGATAGCGGTCCAGATGCGGGAGAATTACGAGGCCAACTGGCTGAACCGGTTCGAACTGGCCCATACCCACGGCGACGCGGATACCGGTAACGCGGTGTCGTGGCTGTTCCCCGGAGGTCTGCGGGCCCGTTCGAAGGAGGCGCTGGCCAAGAAGGTCGCCCGAGCACTGACGGGCGGTCGGATCGACCCGGCCGATGCTCCTACGGGGCCGGGCACGCAGTCACGCGGGGCTGTGGGCGGAGGATCGGTGAATCCGCTACCACCCGGGATCGAACTGTTCTACCGGATCGACCCGAATCCGCTCGATCCTCACTTCCCTTACCGCCGGGGTGCGAGAGGGCGTGTCGGGCCGTCGCACCTGCAGTTCCACCACCATGATTCGGGTCGGCTGTGGGATGACCCCGCAGCGCAGTCGGCAGGGTCTACCGGGGTGCCGGCGGTGGAAACGGCCTCGTCGCCCACGCGGCCGTCGAGTAACGCGAACCGGGATTCGGCAGCGGACCCGGTGGTGGTGGTCGCGCTCGATCCGAGCCGCCCGCTCACCGAGCGCATCGCCGAAGCCCGAGACGGGGTTCGCGGTGTGCTCGAGGGCTGGCCCGTCGCCGGCCACCCGGGCGCCGCGGAAAACATGGTCGAGGCGATGCTGCGTACGGCCCAGGGGCCCGCGGTCGTCGAGTCGACGCAGGGCGGCGTCGGTGACCAGCGCTGGATCTCGATCGCGGTGGTGGACGAGAGCCGGGTCCTGCCTGCTCGGTACGAGCCCGGCGAAACCGGCCGGGTCACCGCCACCGATGCGGGCCGGATTGTCGAACTGTGGGACGATACCCCGCTGTCGAAGGGCGATTTCGAGCTGCTGAAGAGTGGCCGGCGCACCAGGCGGACCACTTTCTTCGCCGCCGAACAGCCCGGCGATCCTCCGCCGTCGGCGGACCGGCCCGAGTTCGAGTTCCCCTTCGCTCCGGGTGATATCGAGGCCACCGACGGCGTCGATACGGTCCGTAATGCCACGCGCGTACTGTTGACCGGCGCCGGATGGGATCCGGATCAGATCGCCGATCTCTTGTGGCCGGTGTCGGAGGTGGTCACCAACGCAGGTCTGCACACTGACGGAGAGGTCGTCGTCCGCGGCTACCTCGCGGAGGACCAGTTCGTACTGTCGGTGGAAGATCGATCACGCGGGCTGCCCACGTGGCGGCTGGAAAGCAACGTGGACCCCGAAGAGGACGCGCCGCGTACAGCGGTCGACCCGGCCGGGGTAGATCGCTGGCTGGCGACTTTCCAGGGGCAGGGTTCGGTTGAGAACGACGATTCGATGCGCCACCGCGAGACCGGGGAGCATGGCCGCGGTGCGGTCATAATCGCCGAATATGTGACCGCTCTGCGCATCGCGTTCGCCCGCGACGCAGCGCCGGGCAAAACCGTCTCCATCATGGTCCAGCGTGAGACTTCCGAGGCTGTGCCGGTGCCCGTCCAGCGCTCCGGAGGGGAGCCGCACGACCCGGATCCGACGAGTAATAGCAGTGCGGTACCGGCGGCGGAGCGGCGAGCGCGGCTCGAGCGTGACCGTGAACAGGCGCGGCAATTCCGTGATGAATTCGCCGAGGCCCGAGGAGTGCGCCCCGCCGAGCTGGAGACCGATCCCGCTCGGCCTGAGCTCCGTGTGCTGCGGCTGGAGGAATTGCGGCAAGAGCGAAACGCGGCGCGCGAACTTCTGGCGGGCCCGGCGAGGGATCCGGAGAGTCTTGACGCGGATCAGCTGGATGCTCTGGCCTTCGGGGCGGATTCCGATACGGCCGATCTCGCCGCCGATGTCCTGGAGCTCGACACGCTGGTGCGCTACGCCGACGAGGTCAACCGGTTGAATGCCGAGCTCGGGAAGATCGACGTGCCGGCTCCGGTCCTGGAGGGCCGGATCGTGACCGATCAGGCGGCGGATGTCGTCCCGGTGGTGGCGCAGGATACGAACCAGGGTGGCACGCTCGCCGACCGGATGCCCGACAGCGAGTTCGATGCCCTCCCGGTCGAACGCAAGCACGAAGTCGCTCTCGCCGAATTGGCCGGTTCGGCAGTGATGTTCGAAACCCGTGAGGAGGCTGTCGACTTCGCTCGGCAGTATTGGAGCGAGCCTTTCCCGGAACCGGTACGTAGATCCCTGGCCTGGATCAAGGGCGAAGTCTCGGCGAGCCCGCTGGGGTATGTGGCGGCCGATGCCTACCTGACGGGCGCCGAAGAGCCGGGAGACGCGCCGACCGAAGTGGCAGAGCATGTTCGCCGGGCCGATGAGACGATGCACCACCACCGCTCCGATCGTGCTTTCTTCGTGACGATCCCGTACTTGGCGGACGGCAGCGACAGAACGGGAACGATCTTCAACCCGGGCTACTCGACCGCCGATATCGGCCATATACCTTCGCATCGGTTCGATTTCGTCGACCTGGGTGTCTTCCTGTCGCCCCCCCGAACCCGGATGTTGTGGGTCGAATCGGTCACCGGAATCCCCGAGCTCGCGCTCGGCCGGGCATTCGGCCGCGTGGTCACTCGTACCTTCACCGACGAAGACGGAGACCAGACCTTCGAGTACGGCTACCTACTCCCACAGACAGCGGAGATCGAACGGCCGGAGGGACTGCCGGCCCCGGGCTCGCGGCCCCGATTGGACGGCGGCCATGAGGCAGGACGCGGACAGGACGTAGCTACGCGCTCCGATGGTGTAATTCTCGGATCGGTGGATCACGGAACGGCGACAGCGCAGCAGCAGAGCGCGCACGACGGCGGAACATTCGATGACGAGGTGATGGCCGCGTTGTCCTCGCTTTCCCGTGACGGTGATCCCGTGCAGGTAATCGACGTCGCCAGCGGAAACAACAATATAAATATCACGATCCGCCGTTCGACCGGATTGCAAGTCGCGCGTTTCCCGATTCCGGGTGCCGATGTGATGGATCTGCGAATCATGCCCGAGCCGGGGCTGGTTCGCTGGGTGGCACCGTTTGTGTCCGTACCGCGGCTGCTGTCGGAACATCGGGAGCCCGACTTCGCTGTGTACGAACATATTCCCGGCGATGTTCTCGACAATATCGCTCCTCGAGGGCACCCGGTGCCGACTCACGTTCCCGGCGATATCGCCGAATTCTTCGCCGGTCTGCGTCGTGTGCCCCAACCGCCCTGGCTTCCATTCGAATGGTCCGACGATCCAGCGGAACTGGCCCGGCGGCTGAGCGATATCACGTGGCGGGCGTACACCAGGAACGCGGAACAGTTCAAATACATGTACCGGCAACTGGGAGTTTCCGCCGAGTGGTTGCGGGCGGTCGTCGAGAATCTGACCGCTATGGAGTACCGCCCCCCTCGAATACTTCACGCCGATGTCCATCGGAAAAACTTGATCATCCCCGACCGGAATGCGAACGGAGAACTAATTCTCCCCGAGAACCGGTCGACCGTGGTGATCGATTGGGAACTAGCGCTTTACGGTGATCCGGTCTACGACGTCGCGCTGCATTTGCACAAGATGGGCTATCTAGCCGGCGAGCAAGCAGATTTCTTGGCTCGCTGGACCGCTGCCGAACCGGAGGCCAAGGCCGGAAACTGGCGTACGGATCTGAGAATCTACCGCAACCACGAGCGGGCAAAATCCTTGGTCGTCGAATCCGTCCGATACGCGAAGCAAATTGCTTCCGGCGATCTCTCTCCCGAACAGGAAAGAGTGCTTATAGACAAGCTCGTCGACAAGGTGCGTGATGCTGAACAGTATATTTCGCGCAACGAAACGGAGGTCGACCCGAATCTGATCGAACACGCGCTTCGAGCCGGACCGGGTCTTACCCGCGGCGGTGTACCGCACCGGGCGGCGTCGGCGTCGGCGTCGCGAGGTGAGAACCACACACCCGCGACCGAATCCGGGGTGACTCCGCCTGCGTCTGCTGCTCGCCCGGAAGAGGATCAGGCCCCGCCCGTCACCGGCGACGGCACTACCCCGCGCCGAGATTCCGGTCCCGCGCCGGACGGGAACCACCCGGAGATGTTTTACGCCTTCGGTCCGGGCATGCCCAGAACTGTCCAGGCATTCACCGCAGGCGGGGTCGTCGCAGGACTACCGGGCACCGAGGGTTGGAACGCGCGAGACGCGTTTGCCCGGGCTATGTTCGATCTTCCGGCGCGGACTCCGAGAAGATCTCGGCAGCCGGACGCTTTCCGCGCCCGACCCATCGATGTAATGGCCTCGGCGGCCGACAACCACCCCGCTCCGATCGTGCCGACGGCGGGTGACGGGGCTGCCCCGTACCGGAATGAACTACGGACCCGGGGCGGTCGCGCGTCGTGGAACCCGATGCGCCCGGATTCGTTCGACGGTGGTGCCGCTCGAGCAGCGCAGGCTTTCGGGACGCAGGGACCGGCGCAAGACGCCATCGACGCCCCGGCCCCGCAGGGGGAACGTGCCGTTCGCGATCGGAATGCCCCCGCCCCGGGGCCGACCCGGCCGGCGGCAGATGAGAACGGAACGGCGCAACCGGTCGCCGCACGTGACCCTGGGACCGAGCCGGCGCGTGTGCGCGACGACGGATATCCCTCGGCCGATACCGCAGTGCGCCGGGCTCCGGAATGGTCCCGGTCGGCTCCGGGCCGCATGGTCGATCTCGAGGAGGCCCTTGATCAGCCTCGGCGTAACCTCCACGATCCGCTGGCCCGGGTCCTCTACACGGGCCGGAACGTTCCGGATCAGGCACAGGCACTCCACCACGGCGACGATCCTCGACACGATGAGCAGGGCGGTTCTCGTGGCCACGACGGACGCAAAAAAGCGGGCAGGAACCGGATACCGGGGGCCCTTCCGAGGCCGGGCTTCCTATCCCGTGCTGCTGGGAAGTCCGAGCGCCCGCCGCGAGGAGGCGAGGCAGTGGCGTCGCCCCGCGGTGACGAGGCAGCGCCGGTATCCGAAGCCGGAGCGGCCGGGCAGCCGCGGCCGTCCGAGCCGCAAATCGTGTCCACCCGGGAGTTGTTCAGCTCCAACAAGCCTTACCGGCGTTTGTTCATTTCGAACGGCGTCACCGGGCTCGGTGACAGCATCCAGCAGTCCGCGCTGCCATTGCTGATTCTCCAGGAGACCGGTTCGCCGATGGCCGCCGGTGCCACCACCTTCGCGACCTTCCTCCCGAGAATTCTCTTCGAAGTCCCCGCGGGCTACCTCGCCGATTTCACCGACCGGCTGAAGATGATGCAGTGGGCGCAGGCCGTCGGTGCGGGCGGCGCGTTCCTCGCTATGGGCGGTGTCATCTCCGGCGCAGTGGATCTGGCCCCGCTGCTCACGGCGACGACTTTGGTCGAGGGCACCGCCACGGTCTTCTATCTGCGCGCGCTCGGCGGTTCCGTGCTGGATCTCGTCACGCCCGAGCAGCGCCCCCGGGCGAACCGGATGTCCTCGGTGGAGGGGTACTTGGCCGGGACCGGTGGACGGGCGTTGGGTCCGGGGCTGTTGAGCATCGACAAATCGGTGCCCGTGGGCGCGAACCTGTTGTCCTACCTGTTGAATATCGGGGCCCTCACCGGAATGCGGGAGCACTTCCCCGTGCACACGCCGAAGAAGCACAAGCCGAGTGAGGTCGCCCGCGAACTCAAAGCCGGCGGGCAGGCGGTGTGGCGGGATTCCTTCCTCCGCCCGTATACAGGCACGATCGTGTTCACCAACGCGGCCGTCGCGGCACTCAATCTGCGGGCCGCCACGGTCGTCGACGCGGCGGAGCTGCCCGGCTGGGCTGCCGGGCCGGTGCTCGCCGCGGGCGCAGTGGGCGCGGTGGCCGGCGGGCTCCTACCGTCCCGGCTGATCGACAAGACCAAGGTGGACAACCTGTTCCTGGCCGGCCTCGCCGGATTCACCACAGCCGCCGGGATACAGGCAGCCACCACCAACCCGTTCGTGGTGGCCGTCGGTACCTTTGGTTTCGGCATGGTCGGTGTGGCGATGAACGCCAGGGTGGTCGGTCATCAGCAGGAGTTCCTCCCGCGGGAATTGTATGGCCGCGCGGTCAGCGTGGGTAACGCGCTCACCGGCGCCGGTTCCGCCGGTGGTGCGCTGATCGGCGGTGCGGTGCTGGACGCGCACGGCATCGATATCGCCGGCTGGATGCCCGCCGCCGTGGTGGGCGCGGCCGCCGGCGGTATGGCGGTGCGTGCCCTGGTCAAACGCTGGCGCACCATGTTCGGATTCGGCTGGCTACGAGCGCTTGCCCGCGACGCCCTGGTGATCGAGCCGCCGTCGACCACGACCGACCAGGTCGTGCCCACCACCCGTCCCGCCGTCGCCTGGCCCGCGCCCGACCGCGTCGGTGAGGTACTCTTCCGCACGGTCCGTCTCGGCCGGGTGACCGGTAGCGATGATCTGGTCCTGCGCGCCGGCCGCGCCGAAAGCGAGCTGCTCGGACGAATCGGCACAGAGACCGCGGTCCCGTTGCCGCTGCGCAGCGTCCAGCACACGATGTGGGCGTCCACCGATGGTCTCGCGTACCGGCTCTACTGGGGTGGCGGCCGGTACTCTCCGCTCGCCGGCAGTTCTCCCACGGAAAAGAACAGCGCGCGGCGATCCGAGGATGCCGACGCTGCCATCGAGGCGGGCCCGCGGGCGGGTACCGCATCCGGCCCGGTGGCAGATCCTGTTCGTGAGTGGAGAGAGCGGACCGATGCCGACGGCCCGAACGACGGCGACCGGGTGCTGGCCGTGGGCCGGATCGTGCCCGAACTCGGCGAGGAAGTCTGCGACCTGGTAGCGAAATCGGCTACCCTCACCACCCGTATCACCGGCCTGCGTGCGGCCGGGTGGACGTTCGAATACGCCACGGCCGGAGCGGGCAGCTACGCGGACCGCGATGAGCGGAAGATCACCGTGGACGGAAAGTACCGGAACGCGTACTTCGCCGAGAAGACGACCGCCACGATCGCCGAAGAGGTAGCCCTGGCGACCGCCGCCAGTCCGTTCCGGGACGCGGGATACCAGGGTGGTCCCGTGGAGGACTGGGTCGGGGGGCTCGTCGTCGAGCGTTTGCGGGCCGAGTGCGAGGCGAAACTGTTCGCTGTGGAATGCATGTGGGAAGTCGAGCGCAGCGGCGGTCCCTACATTCCGGCCGGCGGTAATTACTTCTCTAGGTACGAGGCGATCTACGAGGAGTACGCGGCGGGCAGCATCACCCGAGACGAGGCGCGCAACAAAGTCGCCCTCATGCGTGACTGGACTGATATCGGGCAGGGGACGACACAGTCCTACGAGGACTACTGGCGGACCCATTACACACAGAGCCACCCCGAGACAGCTCCGTCGCCGGCGCAGTTGATCGAGATCGCCCGGCAGATTCTCGTCGAGAACAACAAGGCGTTCGAGCACGGCGCACGGCGAGCCGATACTCCTACGGGCGAGCTATCGGAAAACGAGGGCTCTTCCGTGGGAGGTCTGTTCGCTCCCGACGGTGGGTCCCGGCATGCGTCTACAGCCCCTACCGGATCTGGTGTGGGAAATGGGCCGGTCGAACCGCTGCCTCCTGGCATAGAACTGTTCCACCACGTCGACTCGAACCCGCTCGACCCGCACTTCCGCTACCGGCGTGGAGGCCGCCGTATCCAACCGCCGCACCGACAGTTCCACCATCACGGTGAGCGGGCGGACGAAAGCCAATTGTGGGACGCCCCCCGGCAGCAGGCCACCGGCACGGCGCAGAGTCGACCTCCGGCGAGCGGAAGCGCTGATTCGAGGGGCGACGGCCCGAAGGACGACAAGCACCCGCCGGAAGCGGCGAACGGGCCGCAGTCCGGAGTCGAGGCCGGGGTCGGCGCGAGCGATGCTGCGGGCAGCGGAGGAATCGCCGACCGCCGTCGGCCCCCGCCGGAGCCGCATTCTGCCGGCCCGGCTCCCGCGCCGCCCCTGGGTACCGAAACCGATCGGGGCGCCCCGACGCCGGAGCGCCGTCCGAAATTGACCGGCAACGAAAACGGGGGCGATCCGTATATATGGCTGGAGGAAGTCGAAGGCGCGCGCCAATCGGCCTGGGTCCGCGAGCACAGCGACCGAACGGTCGCCGAGTTTGCGTCCGGTCGTGACTTCGCCGAATTGGAGCAAAGAATCCTCGATGTGGTGAGCGAGGGCAATGTCAATTCCAGGCCGGACCGTGGTGGTCAGGATTTCTGGCCGGAACGCCGCGGTGATCGGATCTACAAGTTCCATGCCGATGCCGATTTTCCGAAGGGGCAGTGGCGACGTACCCGTTTCGCGGACTACATAGGCGGTGCCGCGACTTGGGAGGTGCTGCTCGATGTGGCCACGCTCGGCCAGGACGAGAACGGAGCACCGGCTACTCCGGGTTCTCCGGGCTACCGTCCCAGTGAAGTGAATTGGGTCTGGGGTCGCTCCAAGGTGCAGGACCTCGATCTTTCCGAGGAGCAGCGCGAGGGGCAGGAGCAGGGGCCGAGTCGAGCATTGATCGCGCTGTCGATCGGCGGTGGCGACAGCCATGAGTTGCACGAGTTCGATCTCGTCACGAAACAATTCGTTCGCCCGGAGGAAGGCGGCTTCCGCCTCCCGAACGCGAAGACCCGGTTCGAATGGTTCGGCCCCGACTGCATCGATGTAGCGACGGATTTCGGCCCGGGGACCATGAGCGGGACCGGGAATCCAATCGTCGTGAAACGCTGGCGGCGAGGCACCGCGCTACACGAAGCGAATACTCTGGTCGAAGGTGCCCCGAGCGATGTGATCCTGAATGCGGCGGACAATATCCCCCGGGGTACGAATCCGCGTCAGGTGCAGCGGTTCGTCGGGTTCTTCGATCGTGAAACCTATGTGGTGCACTCGGATGGAGCGACACAACGGCTCGATGTTCCTGTCGATGCGGTTGTCAAATGGTTCGATAATCAGATGCTGGTGGAACTCACCAGTGACTGGTCTGTCGGTGGCCGCGAGTATCCGGCGGGGTCACTGCTGGCGACTGCTCTGGACGACTTCTTGGCCGGCGGGCGAGAGTTCGAGCCGTTGTTCACCCCCGAGGACACCGCACTGCTCGAATACGGCTGGACAGCCGGACACCTGCTGGTGACCTCGCTGTCCAATGTCCAGACCAAAATCGAGATACTCACCCTCGGCTCGGACGGCCGCTGGACTCGCCGACCGGTGGAGAACCTTCCCGAGAATGCCACTTCCAAGGTGATCGGATTGGACCCGCAGTCCGGTGACGATAATTTTTTGGTGTGGTCCACCGGTTTCACCACACCTCCTGTTGTGCACAGCGGATCGGCCGACGGAGTGCTGCGACCGGTCGAACAGGAGCCGCCGGCTTTCCATGCCTCCGGTATCGTCACCGAACAGTTCTTCGCCGTGTCGGACGACGGGACTCGTGTTCCGTACTTCGTGGTCCGAAAAGAGGGGGCGACCGGTCCTGCGATCATGCGCGTCTACGGCGGGTTCCAGATCTCACAGCTTCCCGCATACGACCCCGTTATGGGCAGGGCGTGGCTCGAGGAAGGGAAGGTCCTCGTGCTGGCCAATATTCGCGGTGGCAACGAGCTCGGCCCGAAATACCACAGCAGTTCCATCAAGGAAAATCGAGTAAAGGTCTATCAAGATGTTGCGGCGGTAGCAGACGACCTTGTGCGGAACGGCATCACCACATACAAACAATTGGGCGCTATCGGAAACAGTAACGGTGGCTTGGTCGTCTCTATGATGCTCGCGCGATATCCAGAGAAGTTCGGCGCTTTGGTGGCCCAGATGCCGCTGGCGGATATGCTGCGATACATTGTGCTGGGCTCAGGCCTGAGTTGGATCTCCGAGTACGGTGACCCCAGAGACCCCGTTGAACTGGCGAGCATCATATCCGCCTATCACGAGATCGTGTTCGGCCCATGGCGTCCACCGATCTTGATCCGGTCCTCTGCCAAGGATCTTCGCACTCACCCCGGCCATGGCCGCAAACTGGCTGCCCGCCTCGAGGAACTGGGTTATGCGGTGTGGTTCTACGAGAGCGAGGAAGGCGGGCACGAATTCGCGGGTGACACCAGGCAGACCGCATTCGAGATGGCGCTTACGATCCGATTCCTCAAAATGATGTTGGACCCCGGGAACTCCGGCGATACATCGCCTTTCCGGCGGTTCGAACCCGGCCGTGACGACGACACCGAGGAGGATGACAACCCGGGCGGCGGTACCGCGCCCCGACCTGATGTCGGACCCCGCACAGACGGCCCCACCGGCGCAGCGAAGGCCGACAGGCCCGATGCCGACCCTCCCCCGCCCGCGAACGAACCCCCGGCCCCGACGGAGTCCTCCACATCCGTCGAGGAGCGACCAGCGCGGGAAGTGCTCGACGCCGGGGTGCAGAAGCAGCGTGGACTGTCCGGTCGGCTCGGGGCGCTGGAACGCGGTGCCCGCACTCGACCGTGGGGGCAACGTACGGGGAACCCGCAGCAGCTCGACCAGGCAGTTGCGCAGCTGTCGTCGCTTCTGGGGATCACGCCGGAGACCCTGGACAGGGAGCACCTGGAACAGGCCCTGTCGTTGGTGCGGCAGGAAACCGATCGCCTCGACGACGCCGGCTGGAGCCGTGTGGCGGCCGGACGGGCACCAGGGCTGTTGCCGGGTGTGCTCGGCCGATTCCTGACCGCTCTCCACGTCATGAAGACAACTGTTTCCGATGAGGCGCGCCGGCAGTTCGAAACGCGTTTGCTGATCGAAGATTTCGAAGATCAGGTAGCCGGTATCCTCGGCCGACCCGACGGCTCCCCGATGTCGTGGCCCGCACCGGAGCAGCAGGCAGGCTTGATGCGGCTGGCGCAGCAGTCGGCGGATCCGACTCTCGGTGGACTGGTCGAGGCGACCGCTTTGTATCGGGATCTCGCGGACGGTCGGCCGGTATCCACGGGAGATCAGCTGCTGCGGCGGCACGGAACCGTCGTCGAAGGCTCCGGCAAGCTGACCGAATCGGCCGGCCGGGCGATGGTGGAGACGGTTCACGACCTGCTGATGCGATTCCCGATCCCGGTGGACGAACTCGTCGTCGCACATCACGACGACGAGAATTCACCGGACCCGGAATCCGTGTCGGCTGTCGCGAACGCGAATGTTTTCGGTTCCGCGATCACCGGGACGCGGCTGATGCTGACAGTACCCGCCCAGCGGGGTGTGTCCGATGACGAGATTCGCCGAGCCGCCGTCGCCGGAATCGGCAAGGCACTGGTCATCGCCGGTCGCTGGCGCGCCGAGCGGCAGGCCCTGCCCGCATTGCGAGAGCACTACCGGAACGAGCACGGTAACCCGGATAGTGCGGAGTTCACGACCTGGTTGCACCGGCAGTTTCCCGAGCCGTGCTTCTACAAGGGTGTGTTCCTGCCGAATCCGGCCCTCGTCCGGTCGTTCGTCGGTGCGCACAACGAAACGGCCGAACAGGGGATCGAATCCGGCGATCAGGCGACCGAGGGGAAGTCGGTTCTCTACGAGCTTCTGGTGAGACTGGCCGAGGAAACGAGCTCGGCCGACGGCAACACCGATCGGGCCCCGGCGAGCGAGCAGGAGCGGGCAGACCGTCGGTCGAAGCTCGAGGCGCTGCACCGGCTGGAAGCGCGAATCGGGCATCCGCTCCGTTTCGAGAGCCTCTTGATGGTCGAGGTCGATCTCGAGACCGTGCTGGAACTCGTCGACGAGGTCGTAGACCATTACGAAGAGATCGGCGGTACCGACCTCGTCGAACTGCGAGTGGCGCCGTACCGAGATCCGGCCTACGCGCTCGTATCCCCCGCGCGGGACGGGTTGGTAATGACACTCGGCGAGCAGTGGGCGATCAACAGGGAGTATCTCGAAATATCGTATCGAATCGCGGTCGACGACGGCTTCCATCCCCCGCTGCGCGGTTCGGCCTGGCGCGCCATCTTCGCCCATGAACTGGCCCATGCGGCACAGCGGTACTCGGCGAGAGCGCAGACACCGGACACCACCGCGCCGGTCGGCATCGAGGGCCTGGGGCGGTACCAGGAGAAAGAGTGGCAGGAGGTAGCCCCTCTGCTGGCCGAACTCTTCACCGGTACCGGCCCTCCCTGCGACGTTTCCCAGGTTCTGAAGCGGTTGCGGACGGTGCTGTGCGGGTACTGCTTCAACGCGGACGGCACGCTGAACTTCGGTGAAACGTTCGCCGAAGCCCGCGCGGCGGTACGGCACAGTCCGCACCCCCATCAAGCCGAGCGGATCATCCATGCACAACAGGTGAAATCGGCGCTCGCGGAGACAGACCGCCGATATCGGCTCGCCGAGCGGAAGCCGACGATCACCCCGAGCCGGCGAGCCGTGGAACCACGGGAGGCCTTGTCCTCGCCGCAGCATGTCGAACGCCGGCGTATCGCCGAATCCCGCGAGAAACTGCGATCGGCACCCTCCGATGCGGTTCGCGCGGCAATCGACGGCGAAGTCGACGAGGGACCGAGCCGGGCTACGCCACGAGACGAGTCCCTAGGCGGACCGGCGAACGGCGGCGCACCGGGGCCTGAAGTGCGGTTCGCCGGTGCCGTCGATTCAGCCGAACTTCTCGACGCGGGCCGACCACGCCGAGTTCGATCACTGACACACATCCCCTCGGACGCTCCGTTCGAGGTTCTGGCGTTCAACACGAATCCCTGGAACGGCCGGGGCTGGGGTTACCCGGAAGATTCGAATCGGCCACGCGATACGAGCGATTCGAGCGGACTCGACCCGACTTCCCGGCCACCGGCTGAGCAGCGGGCACGGTTGTCGTCCGGTTCGGCGGACGCCGACGATGCCGGCGCCACGCGTGAGGATGACCTCGCGGAGCAGTACGAATACCAGGGACCGCCCGCTGGGGATGGGGCGGCGGCATACGTGGAACCGGATACCGGACACTCCGACTCCGTGGCGCCGGGGGCAGGATCACGGCCGGTCGACGCGCGCGTGACACCGCGAGCCGAGGGCCATCCGCTGCCGGGCGGGTCCGAGTACTGGGCGCCGGTGGATGCCGCGATCGATGAACTCATCGCGATCGATCCCGTGGCATTCGCCTATATGAAGAAGGTGAAGAAGCTTCGCAGACCCGAGCCAGGGGAACGCTTCGGCGCCGATTGGGTCAGCGCCCGGGGCGTATGGTTCGAAAGCCTGCGTAAGGCGGCGGCCGAGAGAATCGAAGCGTTGGAGATCCCGGACAGGGACTTCCGCAAGATGAGCCGGCGCCAGTTCGCCACGATCGTCTCCGAGCTTTACTCCGTAATTGTCGACAAGGTACGCGAATCGGATTTCCGGGAGGAATTCACCGAGAAGGACTTTCTCGAGTTGGGTCGGGTTGTCAAACGGGCGCCGATCTACTCGGCATTCGCACTGTTCGCCGTGACCGGATTGGCGGTCGACCAGCTGGTACACAACGGGAAGGTCAGCTGGCGCTCGCTGTTCTTCCGACAGCAGAAGTTGGCGGCCGACGGGACGACCGTCACCGTCTGGAAATTGCGAACGCTGCCGGAGAACGAGCCGCAGCGATCCACCGATCGCGAGGACATCAAGCGGCGGGCTTCGCGCTGGGCGAACATGCTGCGTGCGACATCGATGGACGAGATGCCACAGCTGCTGCTGATCCTGCTCGGTAGAATGCAGTACTTCTCGGGTCGTCCGCTGCTCGACGACGACTACGCCGAAATGCGCAACGTGCTGTCCGGCGAGGAGTACGCATTCTGGGCCGAGCACGTGAAGGACGATCTGTGGTCGGCGCTCCATTTCCCCGGATGCCGGGCCCTGTCGGGTTACGAGTATCTGCGGGCGCGGTACCTGGCCGCCTTCATCTGGTCGCGGATGGGCAGCCGGACGGTCGAGAAGTACATGATGAGGGTGGTCGACCGCTACATGTTCGCCACGTTCCTGCGGGCGGGCACGGAACTGGTATTGGGTACCGGCGTCGATACCGCAGACTGGGTCGCCCGCCTCCTTCCCGCCGGCATCGAAGCGCGGGTGCGCGATATCGCCTCCCCGATTCTCGGGCCGGCGGCGGGCCGCCTGGGGAGGCTGGTGCGCGGCTCTGCCGATCGGGTAGCGGAGTTCGTGTATCCGTCGGCCGGACAGAAACCCCAGGCCGGGGGGAGCGGGCGGCAGCATGCTGCGGAGATCGGCCGGGAACAGCCGGCTCAGGAGGGGGATGCCGCGTATATGCCGCCGGCGGCGGGGTGGTCCGAGCATCCGGATAGCCAGTCCTGGCCACGAGCAGTCCGGTGGGTGGCCAGGTATCACCGTCGCAGTGATATCCAGCTGCGGGTCACCGCCGGTTCGGGCGACGTATCGGTCGGTGCGGTCGCGGAGGGGCTGGGGGGCCGGGCGCAGCAGATCGAGGGGCTGGCGGATGCGGTGGCGCGGTTGCGGGCGCACGGGCAAGCAGCCGACGCCGAGAGCTGGAGGCGGGGTGACCGCATTGCGGCGGTGGTGTTCGGGCCGGTGGATCCAGGGGCGCCCGCGGGTCCGGTTCGTGCCCGGCTGCTGGTTCGCTGGGTGCATCACGGGGAAAGGGTCGAGCTGCGAGATCTGGACGAAGGTCGCTACCTTCCGGATTTCGTCCCGTCGGAGGATGCCGAATGTGCCGGCATGTATGCGGTGTTCCTGGACAATCGCGGGTACCCGGTCGAAGGAGGGGTGCCGGATTCCGTCGGCCGGATAGCGTGGCAGCAAGAAGAGGCCCACGATCCGCCGGTCGGCTGCCTCCCCGGCGCGACCCCCCTGCGCGCCTGGCCCCGAATCGGCGCCGATTCCGGACAGCCACGAGGTGATCTCGCGTCGGAACCCGGTGGGGCGGTCCGTCCCGAGGAACCCGATGACTCGGATGAGGAGTCCGAGTTCTATATCGCCGGCGACGCACCACTGCGCGCACATCCGCTGCTCGCGAATCTGCTGCCCGCGGGCGAGTATCGGATCCGCGGGGGTGATAGCGGTGTCGAGTTGCCGCGTGCGCAGGCGCTGGCGCTGCGGGAGGTCGTGACCCGGTTCGGTGAGGTCTTCGAGGGTGCCGGTAACAGGGTGCATGTACTCGGTGAATTCGCGTTGCGTGAGCCGAAACGCAACTCGACCTCCGCGGCGACCTCCGGCCTGAACTACCGGCTGTGGCCCCAGGAGCACCGAACTGTCCAGGCGATCACCGAAACGGCTATCCGGCTCGGCCGAAATGATCTGTTGCCCATGTTGCCGCAGATCTTGTATGTCGAATCAGCCGAGGACGATACTGTGCTGTTCGAGATCCACCAGAGCATACCGGGTGGTACGGTATCCGCCTTGTCCGGCGACCCCGCTGCCATGGTCGATGAATTGCGTGCCGTTCTGGCCGAGGTCCCGATCACTCGAACTCTGTTCCCCCTGCCGGAACAGTATCCCGAGTCGGGCGACTCGGCGGGCTTCTTCCGTATGCTCGTCGAGCATACGGAAGAGAAGTACCAGGAGCTCCGGCGGAATCCGTTGTACCGGAGGGTGTTCGATCACCTGGAGTTCCCGGCTTCGTTGACGGCCGCTCTCGCGGGCTCGGAATCAATGCTGATAGCTCAGCGATTCCAGCTTCTGCACGGTGACATCACCACCGGAAACGTCATCCGTCGCGACGGCGGCACGGTTGTCCTCATCGATTACGGTCTCGCTCTCTACGGCCCGCCGGACTACGAAGTGGCCGTCGCGCTGCAGCGCAACGCGGGAACCGACCCCGACACGCAACTGATCCCCACGCGACTGCGACCGTATGTGGACTTGCTCCAATTGCAACGAGTCATGGGCGATACGGTCCGCCTGGTGGATCTCCTCGCCTCGGATGCACCCGACTCGGGCCAGGCACGGACACTTGCGGCCTTCGTTCAGCGCGCGCTTCCCACGGCTGCTGTTTCCTGGTACCCGGATGATCCGGCCCGATGGGTAGCGCGCTTCCTCAGCAAACTCTCAGCGCTGATAGACGACAGGTTTGCCCCACCTCTCGGTGGCCCGCTCCCCGGTCGCACTATCGGCTCGGACGATTCCGCCGCCGGACCGGCATGATCGCCGGCGCGATACCTCGGGCGTCGTGGGTGGCGACCCAGGGCAGGACGCCCCGCCGCGATGAGTTGGTACGCGTACACGAGCATGACAAATGGGGAAGGGGTCGAACCTGATCGCATGCCTGCCCTCGCCGTCGAGACCCCGTCGGTGCAATCGGATCCCGTTCGCCCCGGGCGCCCGAACGGGATGCTCCGGCCGATCCTGATCACGCCCTGGTCGGCGGCTGCGAAGACAGGTCGAGTTCCTCCGTCGTCGGCTTCCTACCACTGGTTTGCCCGGGGCCGAACGCATGAGTGACGATGAACAGGGCAACCTGTCCGGTTTTCCGATGTTGCCGAGATAGTCGAGGAGTCAGGACGTATGGAAGACAACACCCCTTCCGGGCCGCCGACACCGGACCCACTGCCCATGCCCGGTAACCCTTGGCCGGAGCTCAAACGGCGGGCCACCCGGTCGAAGGACCCGTTGATGTTCGAGCAGCAGGCTGCCTACGAACTGGCGAAAGCAGCGGCGGAGACCATCACACAGCTGCGAACGCTGCAGTGGGGAACCCGTAGTCTCATGAATCTGTCCCCGTTCTCCGATCTTCCCTCGGGTGAGGCTCTCGCCGCCAAGCTGTCCGACCGTGGTACGGAGATGTATCGAATAATTGATGCGCATCTGAGCATCCTGCAGGACATGATGGACACCTTCATCGCCGCCGGGAAGCATTACGACGCGGGCGAGCAGGAGAACGAGGCGCTATTCGACAAGGTCGAGGCACGTTTCATCAAAACCGATTATCCGACCCTCGATACCAAAGTGCCCGAGATAAAGGTAGAAAAAGACAAGCTATTCGGGGACGTGGGGGACGTGTCGAAGCGGCTGCGGGAGAGTAACGATTTTCTACCATCGACTGTCTGGGGGGAGAGCAAGAGGCAGGAATGGAATCGGCTGTATCGGCTCGGGGATTATCTGAAGAGAAATTATTCCGCCAAGCTGGCTGCCGAAGCTTCCGGCATATGGAAGTGGATGGGGGATCGTATTCAGCCGACGTTCACCGAACTGCTCAACCGGGTGGATTCGGTGACCGCGGACCAGTGGTCGGGGCCCGGAGCGGAAACTGCTGTCGCAGCGATCAAGCAGTACGCGGACGGAATCAAACCACTTCGTAAAAGTATGTATCTGGTCCAGGACAATTTGATCTATACAGCTGGCTGGCTGGGTAAAACCGCGGAGAACACGCCGCCGCAAGCGAAAAATCCGGCCGATAGCGACCCGAAACAGACGGATTGGCTTCCGCTCTACCAGGACCTTTTCGGAAACTACTACACCAAAGGTGTCGAGCGGTCGGCCGCTCGGGTACCACCTCTTGTCTATCCGGATGCGTCGTTCAAAGCTCTACCGCCGCTGGGGAAAGTCACGAAGAAGGGAAAAAAGGTCGACCATACGTCCACCACGGATCGGAATACGCCCCAATTGGCGACCGGCGCTCCCGATTCCGGGGGTGCCGGTCCGGATCTCGCTTCCAGCTCGGCCCCCTATTCCGGTGGGGGTGCGCCGGGACAGCCGGGCCCCATGCCGGGCTATCCGGGACCGGATCAAGCCGCGTCGCAGCGTGCCATAGATGCCGCCGCCGGCCGGCGGGATGCGGACTTGGCGGCCTACCAGCGAGACCAGCAGGCGGCAATGCGGCAACAGGCGGCACTGCAGCGGCAAGCCGCCGACCGAGCCGAACAACAGGCCCTGCAGCAGGCCGCGCAACAGCAGGCCGCACAGGCCGCACAGGCCGCTCAGCAGGCATTGCAGGCCGGGCAGCAGGCTGCGCAACAGCAGGCGGCCGCCGAGCGCCTCGCGGGTTTGCCCGGTGTGCCGTCGGTGCCCGGCGCCGGCCTGGATCCGAAAAGTGGCGCGCCGAAACTCGGTGGCGGAATCTCCGGTTCGGGAGCTCCTGGTACTCCGCTGAACAGGGATCTGTCTCAAGCGGCGAAGCTGTTTCCACGCGCGAGTAGCCCCGTCACCGCGGCCGGGGCGCCGATGGCGATGGGCAGGGCGGGGATGGCGCCGATGGCCGGAGCCCCTGGATCACCGGGCGCGGCGGGTGCGGCCGGTAGAGGCGCCGGCGACGGCAACAATCAGCAGAAACGGCCGGCCTATCTCGAATCGGCCGATCACCTCGAGGAAGCGCTCGGTGAAGCGCCGCGTGTTGTCCGGCCGGTGGTCGAGAAATGAACCGTACGTGGAGTTTCACCGCCCTCGAGTTCGAGGCCCTGTGGTCTCGGTCGGGGCTGGACATTCCGCGTCCGTTCGTATTGGTCACCGACATCCCATACGAGGAGGACTACCAGCGCGAACTGCGGAGTATCCGGCAACGGTGGCGGTCGAACGACGATCCGGCGTTCGACCGGATCTGCCGGGATGTGAACGAGCCGGACCTCAGCCTCGTGGTACGGGGAATCGACGGCCGGGATCCGCGGAACGCACGCGGCACCATTCGCATGCTGGGGGTCCGCCGGGAGGACCGCGGGTATTTGGTGGCCCAGTTGCCGGGTGAAACCGTCCACCACCCCGCCGGCTTCACCGTGACCGAATGCGATCCGCCTGCCCTGGCCGGTGCCGTAGTCGAACGTCTACCGAAAGTCGAGGCAGGGCGGCAGTCGCGGATCACCCTGCCGATGCCGCAGAGCGTCGATGAAATGGACCACAGCTACAGCGACTCGGGCGTGTGGGACTCTTTCGACGATGCAGGCCATGCCGCCGACCGGTTTCAGCGCGCGGTCCCTTCGATGCTCGGGGCTATAGAGGTCTGCCAGGGGTTTTCACTCTACGGGCCGCGTGGCCGGGTGAGCTTCTGGCTGGAATGGCGTGACCTTCCCGACGATGGGAGATACGTGATCGGGTCGGGTCTCCCGCCTGTCGCCGAACCCGCGGATGCCAAACGTTTTACTGCCATGATCAATGTCGAGATCGCCGCCGTCATCCGGACCATCCGAGATGAGCGGTCGGGCATCGTGCCCCCGGCATCGCCACAGTGACAGGGCTGCAACAGTGGCTGATCGTATTCGGCGAGCAGCGACAGTGATAGAACACCTGGACCGTCCCCAGAATTGGCGGGTCCTGCCTTCTGGTCCCGATTAAGCTATCTGAGCAGCATGAACAGATAAGGGATGCCATGTGGTCCGTCACGTCGCGGAGCGGCTCGATCGAGATCGAGACAACCGAACAGGGATTGCCGATCGCTCTCACGATCGAGCGGGAGGAGCTGTCCCGGCCGCCCGGCGAGTTGGCTGCCGAGATCGTCAGACTGTGTAAGCGCTCGGCGAACCGGGCCGGCCTCGAACGCCGGGCGGAACTCGCGGCGGCGGGTCTGAGCAGTGAGATGCTCGCGTTGACCGGGCTGCCCAAACCGGAGGACGTCGCGCACCAGGAGTTGGTCGAGGAAGCCGAATACGATGTCGAACCGGAGAGTTGGATGAGGCCGGTATGAGCCGGGCGATGGACGAACTGGAGGCGCGGGCCGGCAACGCGCTGAACCGGTTACGTGACCTCACCGATCAGATGAAAGCGGTTCGGGTGCGGAAGGTCTCTCCGGACGGTGTGGTGACCGTGGAGGTCGACGGTAACGGGGCGATGTTGGATCTGGAATTGTCCGCGAGAACAGCGCAATTGTCGCCGAAGGAGTTCGAGCGGATTCTGGTGAGTACGGCAGCGGAGGCCGCGCGGTGCGCATTCGCGGAGCGGGCCGAACTGGTCACCGCCTTCAATCGAGGAAATTCGGAGTGAACGGAGCGCATATGGGCGATCGGGGGCGGTTCCGGTTGTGCCTTGTGAAACACCGTTGTACGACGAACCGCATGCTGCGGTAGGTTCGCGTCAGTTCAATTAACTTCTGGCAGAGCAGGTTTGCGATGAATCATCTTTCAGTCACCTCTGATGCGATCCGCGGCTACGCGGATGCGTCGGCGACGATGGCCGCTGATGTGGTTGTTGCCGGCGCGACCAACCAGGCCGCCACGCTCGCTGCCGCGATACCGGTGTTCGGTGTGATCGGCCAGGATTTCCTGGCGGCTTTCGTGGTCGCTCAAGCCAACAATCTGTCCTCGGTCGCCGAACTGGCGTACGTGCACGGAATGACGGCGGTCGCCGCGCACGAGAGCGCGGCTCTCTACGACGCCACCGAGGCGGCCGCAGTGACCGATTTCGTTACGGTCAGCAAAGAGATATGACCCCACCGATCGACCAGTCGGTACTGGATCTGCTGCGCCAGAGCGCGGCCGGCCCCGCGCTCGATCGGCCGGTGAACGATGTCCTGAGAGATATGGGATTGCCTGCGCTGCCCGAGCTCTCGGGTTTGCCGCCGCTACCGGAGATGCCGCCACTACCGGTCATCGATCTGTCCCTGCTCGCCAAACCGCTCACCGATCTCGCCGCCGGTTTCGGCACCGGGCAGCTGCCCTTCGCGAGCGGTGTCGGAGCCCCGGATACCGATCCCGCGCAGGTTCTTTCACAGGTGTCCACCGTGGTGCAGACGGCGATGACTGTCGGTTCCTCCGCGCTTCAGGTCGCGATGATGCTGTGGCAGGGGATGGGTGCCTCGGCCGCGGCGGACAAGGCAGGTCAGGCGGCCGCGGACGGAGCGGCCGTATCCGCGCAGAGCGCGCAGACCTCGCTCGGAGTCACGGCGGCGGCGGGCAGCGTATTCCAGGGCGCGACGCTGATGGCGGCGATCATCGCGAAATTCATGGCCTCGGTCACCGCGGCGGCACCGTTTCTCACCACCGGTGCCGGACAGGTTTTCTTGATGGCGATGACCACCGAGACGATGGCCGAGGCGCTGGCGGTTGTCGCCAAGACGCGGGGTGAACTCACCGTACACAGCGGGGCCATGACCGCGACCGGAACCAAGATACCGGTCACCGGAGCGCCCAAGAATGTGGACCCGAGCCAGACCATCTCGCAATTGATGCAGCTCGTCCAACCGTTGACCCAACTGGCGACAACGGGCGGTCAGGCGCTGCAAGCCGCGCAGACCGCGTTGAATCCACCGAAGTCCACTGTCGACCGAGACAGGGAACCGGGCGGAGCGCGTCTCGAAGGTGGGGGCGCTGTGCCCGCGGGCGCGGTCGGCGGGATGGCCGCGGGGGCCGGTGGCCCCGCTCGTCAGCTGGCTTCGTGGTCCGGTGCCCGGCCGGGCGGATCCCTCGGACCGGCGGGTATGAGTGTGCCCGGCGCCGAGCCGGCGGCGTCCACCCCGGCCTCGGCCGTACGCGGCGCGAGCTCCGGCCCGAGCGTCATGCCGATGGGCGGTAACGCGGCCGCGGCCGCGGCGCGCTCGGGCGAACAATCGGCCGACGGACTGCGCGGGCTGCTGGTCACCGAGCAGCACGGCAACGAAGTAGTGGGCGATCTGGAAGGCGCGTCGCTGCCGGTGGTCGGCGCCGCCGAACAGGTATCGCAACGGCTGGATTCCGATTCGCCGGACAAGTCGCTCATCCTCTGACAGGAGCAGGTCATGGAAATCGAACCGACCCGGGCACACAGAGCGGCGGCCGCGTTGGACACTCTCGCGGCCCGGTTGGAGACCGACCTGGATCGGTTGATCCCCGCTCTCGCGGTCGATCCCGCGGGAACGGACGAAGTGTCGGTACGTGCGGCCGAAACCCTGCGCGGCGTCGCGTCCTCCTATGACGACGCCGCGACCGCCGGGGTGCTGGAGATCCGGAAGTTGGCCGCCGCCCTGCGTTCCCATACCGATGCGCTGGTTCGGATGGACGAAGAGAACGCCACCGACATCATGGCAGCGAGATAGCGGCGAGGCATACCAATGGTCGAACCACCGGTAATCGGATTCACCGGTGTCGTCTGGCCCGCCAGACCCACCGAACAGTTGTCCCGTGACCTGACCACGGGCCCCGGAGCCGCGCCGATGGCCGAGGCGAGTAGGGCATGGACGCAGCTGGCCGCGACATTCGGAGCCGCCGTCATCGAGTACGAGCAGATAATGATCGGACTTCGGGAGTCGTGGCGGTCACCGGAGAGCGAAGCGGTACTCGAGCGGATCACCGGGTTGCGTGATTGGCTCGTCGACGCGGCGGCGGCCGCGGGCCGCAACGCCGGACACGCCGGTGGTCATGCCGTCGCCTATGAGGTCGCCAGGCTCGCGATGCCGCATATCGTCGAGGTGGCCGCATTGGAGGACCTGAAACAAAGCGTCGAGCAGGCGGGCGCCGCGCTCGGCGCGCCTCTGGTCGCGGTGGCGGCGCAGGTGGACGGCGAACAGAGCCTCGCACGGGCGAACGCGGCACGGGTGATGCAGAGCTACGAGTCGGCCACGACCTCCCTGGCCGATCCCTGGACACAGCAGCGTCCGCCGGTCATCGCGACGAGTGCCGCGCTGGAAGCCGAACAGAGCACGGCGCGGGCGACTGCATCGGTCGTCGGGCCCGCCACCGCGGGCGGTCGATTCGCGGTCCTCCCGGGTCGTGCGGTCTCGCGCGCGAAAGTCGCGTACCGGGCTCGAACCGTCGCCCAGTCGGTATCCGCGCCGGAAGTCGTGCCGGCGAAATCGCTCGCGGCGTCAAGCGACAGCGCCGCGAGCCGGATGTCCCCGGGCGGTATGGGACCTGCGGCGGGTGCGCTCGGTGCCCTCGGTGACGGCGACCGTGTGGGCCGCGCCGGCGCCGTCGGCACCCCGCGGCCGGGTGCGGCACTGAACCTGGAGGCGGGGTTCGACGCGGCACCACCGGTTCTCGGCGCCGCCGAGCGTATGTCGGCGCCGCAAGCCGAGGCACGGCCGTGATACCGCCGGAATACTGGAGCCCGGTATGCCGACTGTGACCAATGACGGTCTGCTCGCTGTATCCGAACTGCTCGGTATCCAAGCCCTACCGTTTGTCCTCGGGGTGGGTCCGCGACAGGATACGGTCGAGGCGTGGCACGCGGCTCGGCAGGAGGCCTACGGCGAATTGCGTGCCGCCGGATTGATCGACACCTACGACGAGGTGGAAACAGAGCTGGCCACCGCGGTACGGGTGCTGGCGCAGCCGGACCGGGAGCTGGTAGCGCGGATCCACACCGAAACCGGCACGATCCGGGTATGCCTGGCACGTCGCGGATTCGAGCACGCGTGGGCCACTCGAAGCGGCTCCGTCTTCGATATCCGTACGGTCTGGGCGGATGAGAACGGGGCGGTGCTGGCCCGCCCGTTGCTGAAAGTTCTCGGGCCATGTAGTCCAGCGCCTGTCGCCGGATTCAGTGCCCTCGCCGATGAACTGTGCGTGCGGTTCGACGAAGCGAAGACCTCGAGCGACTTCGCCCAGGCGCTGTACACCTTGGGTGTCGCCGACCAAGGGGACGCGATCGAATTCGGACTCGCCATGTCGACGTGTCACGCGCACGCCGAGATCGTCGCCTACGCCCATTGCGACGGGGTGACCACACAATCGTCCGGAGCGGTCGCGGTATACGACACCTCGCGAGGTCGAATCGTGGCCGGCCCCGGCACCGACACGGACCTGCGGGTCTGGTCCACCTTCACATCGGGTTCCGACCACCGGATCGGGCAGGCCGTCTCCGGGCTGATCGAATCGCTGCCCGGAGGAAGGTGGATGCCCTAGCTCGCACGTCGACGAGGGCCGGCCGTGCGCGAGCTTCTCGATATCAACTGATACACCGTGAACAGAACTGACGAGGAAAGGTCTACAGAATGAGCGAATCAAGCAAGGTCAGTCTCGACGATGCCGCCGCCGCGGATGTGGTGAACGACTTCATGACAGCCGTCGGGGAAATCAAGAAGACTATTTCGAATATCGGCACCGATATCGAGGCCGCAAAGCCCGGTTGGCAGGGTGATGCCAGTACCGCGTGCGCCAAGAAGGCCGTCGAATGGCAGGACGAAGGTGATCGCCTGAACGCCAAACTCGATCATATGACGTCGCTGCTCTTCGAGGGCGGTAAGACCAAGAACGAGGTCGACGCCGGTAACGTCGACTCCTTCACCAATCTGGTCTAGTCGACCCCACCTCATCCCTGAAAGGACCGGATATGCTCTACGACCCCAAATACCTCATCCCGCTCATGGACCAGTTGGATCACCACCACAAGGCGCTGCAAACCCAGATTCGCCAGCTGGAGACCGCGGCTGACAAAATGATCAAGGTCGCGTGGGAAGACAATGATTCCGCCATAGGCTTCGCGAACGCGCACAAGAGCTGGGAAGGCGAATTCAGCGACACTGCCGAGATTCTCGAGGCGCTCCGTGACGCCTGCGACCGCGCGCTCGGCAACGCCCAGCATGCCGACAAGAAGGTCTACGACAGCTTCGCCGGGATGTAGCACCGGCCGGTGTGTTCTCCGCCACGGCCCGTTCACGATGTCGGTGAACGGGCCGTGGCGGCATGTTCAGTAGGTCGACCCCGGCTCGGCGCCCATGAAGCTCATCTCCGCCGGGGTGGCGACCATATGGACGGTGGTCGTCTCCGTCGCGGTCCGGACGGTGACGAGGTTCGCGGTGTGGAGGTCCTCGACCAGCGTGATGTCACCGGTGAAGTTCCCGATGGCTTCGCTGCCGTGGGGACGTAGCAAGATCACGGTCGCGTCGGAGTGATGAGTGGACGGCGGGATGCCGTCGTAGACGAATACCGTCGCCGACCGATACGAGCTGGCCTGTTGGGAGGCGGCGGACCAGGATGCCAGCGACAGCGCCTGCGGTGACCGGACCCGGTCCACCATGGACCGCCAGGCGTCGTGGCGATTGGTGTGCACCACCACGGTCTCACCCAGCGCGATCGCGCGCAGAATCACCTGTTTCGCGATGAGCAACTCGCCGACCACCTCCACTCGCCGGACGTATTGGCCGACCAGTGGCAGCGCGACGCCCTGTCCGGACGAATCGGCACCGATCACCTGCCCGCAGCCGATGATCGGGGTGAAGAGTTCGACCAGCGAATCCGGTGTACCCAGGTAGCTTTCGATCGGTAGGCCCGGGCCGGTCGCGCTGATCGGGAGGCGGTCCAACAGCGCACGGCGATGCTTGCCGGCCATCGGTATCAGGCCGGGGACCGCGATGCGTGGCGGTTCCAGCCGGGCGTCGAATCGGACCACCGCGGAAACCGAGATACTCGCCGGGCCGGCCGTGCTCCGGTCGGTCGGGGCATCATCGGCGCGGCGCAGGCGCAGGGTGACCGTCGTCGTGAGGCTCGGCGTGGCCCAGACTTCGGCGAGCCCCCGCGGGCCGAGCGCTTCCGGGGTCATGCGATAGCTCGCGAAATGTATTCCGTTGTATTCGACGCTCGATGCTGTCTCGTTCAGCTGTGTGAGATCGGCGCCGTGGGTGAGTTGGTCCACAGTGGCGGTGATCTCGGCGGCGGACAGCACGGATACCGTGAGGTCTCTGGCCGCCAGACGGTTGGCTACGCGCCGGGTGGCGACGATGGCGGATCGCAGTGCTCCGGTGGAGCCGCCGCCGCGTCTGTTCACCGCGGGCGCGTTGGACAACGGATCCAGGCGTAACACGACCCAGGCTGTTCTATGCGCCACCGCGGGCAGTGGTCCGAGGATCTGTTCGTACACGACCGCCACCGGGCCCGCGTCCGACGTACGCGATCCGGTATTGATCACATCTATCGAATCCAGGTCGATATCGAACTGGTCGAGGCAGCGCGCGATTTCCGGCAGCGGCACCATATCGCCGGTATTCAGGCCGTTCGGGCTCAGCAGCGTCACTGTCTGTGGTTGCGCGTCGACGCGCAGCATGGTGAGCAGTCGTCCGCCGTCCCAGCGCATGCCGTAACTACCGCCGTCGGGCACCGGTACATCGAACGGCGCGTGGTTCGCCTCGTCCGACGGGCGAAACAACGCATACCGGCGGAATGCGAATGCTTCACCGAGGAGAGCGGCCAGGCATATGCCCCGCAGGGGCACGAGCATAACCGCCACGACGAGTACGCCGGAGGCGACAGCGGCATAGACCGGCGCGCCGAAAGCGATAATGATCAGCGCGATCGCGCAGGCGAACAGCAGCACGGGAATCACACGGCGTAACGGAAGCGCCCGGAACAACCAATACTGAGGTGAACTCAGCGGTGGGGCCGAAACCCGTGCGGCCGGCTCGGCTGTCGTTGTCGCCATATCCTCATCATGGACTGATCTTCTATCGCTTCGCTACTGTGGTCGCGTGCGGCGGTGACCATGTTCGTGAATACGAGCGCCGAACGCCGACGCCACTTCTATATCCATGTCTTGTTCGGAGGTTTCGTGCCGGCCCAGTTGACAACGCGTGCCCAGGTCAACGGGTACCGGTTTCTGCTGCGTCGCTATGAGCACGCGATGGTGCGGCGGGACGTGCGGATGCTCCACGATCCGATGCGATCGCAATCCCGCTCGTTCATCGTGGGTGCGGTACTCGGAATCCTGGTCATCGCGGGAGCGGCGATCATGTCGTTTCTGCGACCACAGGGCGCGATCGGCGACTCGAAGATCGTGATGGCCAAAGAGACCGGTGCGCTGTACGCCATCGTCGACAACACGATGTATCCCGCGCTGAACCTGGCCTCGGCCCGGCTGATCACCCAGAGCAGCGAAGCGCCGGTCTCGGTGAAGGAATCCAAACTCGGTGATATGGCGCGCGGTCCGCTGGTCGGTATCCCCGGCGCGCCCGCGACGCTGCCCGGCTCGTCGGCCGGGGACCGGTCGACATGGACGCTGTGTGACACCGTCGCGCTGTCCGCCGCGGGCAGCGCGGTCGAATCGACGGGGGCGGCGTCCGCAGTGCTCGCGGGCCCCCTGGCCACCGACACCGACGCCGCGGCGCGGCCGCTAGCTTCGGCGAAAGCGCTGCTGGTGGTCCGCGACGGCAAAACGTTCCTGTTGTTCGACGGTAAGCGGGCGGAAGTGGATCCCGCCAATTCGGTGATGGCTCAATCACTCGCACTACACGACCATCGGCCGCGGCCGATCAGCACGGGGCTGCTGAATTCGGCGGTCCAGGTGCCGGCCTTGAATCCGCCGCAGATCGAGCGCATCGGCGAAGCCGGGCCCGGCCGGTTGTCCGATGTGCCGGTCGGCGGTGTAGTCCGGGTGCGCGG
This sequence comes from Nocardia grenadensis, assembly GCF_050942415.1. Lineage (NCBI taxonomy): Bacteria > Bacillati > Actinomycetota > Actinomycetes > Mycobacteriales > Nocardiaceae > Nocardia > Nocardia grenadensis. The sequence goes on from NZ_CP192054.1 coordinate 854,176, forward strand.
GGTGGATGCCGACGAGCTGTACGTGGTACTGGCCGACGGTGTGCAGCGTGTATCCCCGTTCGCCGCCCAGGTGATCCGTAACGCGAATTCACAGGGCATGACCGAGATCACCACTGTCCCGCCGGACCGGATGATCGGGATCCCGGTGCTGACCACACTCGCGGTCGAGCACTTCCCCCGGGAAACCCCCCAGATCGAAACGGCCGAGAAATCGCCGGTGGGTTGCATATCGTGGACCGGGGACGCCGAGACGTCGACGGTGACGATGCTCGCGGGCCGTGAACTGCCGTTGTCGGAATCATCCACACCGGTCGAACTCGCCACCGCGGACGGCACGGGTGATCGTTTGGACGCCTCCTATATCGCGCCGGGTACCGGCGAATTCGTACAGGCAGCGGCCATGGACTCGGGCAGCGCGCGCCGGGGCAGCCTCTTCTACATAGCCGACAACGGTATTCGCTACGGCATCCCCGATGCCCGGACGGCCGCCATCCTGGGCTTGGAGGAAAAGCCACGACCTGCGCCGTGGCCGATCATCGGTCAGCTCGTACCCGGCCCGACGCTCTCGGCCGGGGAGGCTCTGGTGAGCCATGACACGCTACCGATGGGGCACTGATCGGCCCCTGTCGTAGCGTGAATGATCTATCCCTTCACGCATTCAGCGCAATGTGGACAGGACGCTGGACAGCGCATTGCGCATATCATCGGCTTCGATGCGCATGAGTACCGATTCGTTGATATCGGTGAGGTCGAGGTTCTCGTCGTTGGCAAGCCGGAACTCACGTTCTTCTTCGGCCGTCTCGATCATATTCCGGATGAAGCGCCCGTTACCGGCCAAGTCGATACCGCGGCGCGGTTGGCCGTTCTGGTCGGTGCTCTCCTTGTCGTAGAGCTCCGCGCAGGCCTCGACGAGGAGGGCCAATGCCTCGTCGGTGATTTCCGAATCCCGTTTCCGCGCGATGAACTGCCCGATCTCACCGAGTTCGACCGGCGTGTACGAATCGAACTTGACCCGTTTCGCGAACCGGGAGGCAAGACCGTCGTTGGCGGCGAGCAGCCGATCGATCTCGCCGTCGTAACCGGCGATGATGACCACCAGCCGGTCACGATCATCTTCCATCCGGGCGAGCAGGGTGTCCACCGCCTCGCGCCCGAACGCGTCCCCGCCCTGTAGCCCGGACTGGATCAAGGTGTAGGCCTCGTCGATGAACAGCACGCCGTCCATGGCGCTGTCGATCAGATTGGAGGTCTTGATCGCGGTACTGCCCAGATGCTGACCGACGAAATCGGCGCGTTTCGCCTCGACAAGCGAGTCCGTCTTCAGTAGACCGAGCCCGCAATAGATCTTGGCCACCACCCGGGCGACGGTGGTCTTACCGGTGCCGGGTGGGCCCGTGAAGGCCAGATGCTGCCCGCGCGGCGCGCTGGCCATGCCCTTCTCCGCGCGTATCTTCGCCAATTGCGCGGTGGCCTGTAGTTTGGCGACCTGTGTCTTGACCGCGGCGAGTCCGATCTGCGCGTCGAGTTCGGCCCGTGCGTCCGCGAGGATCAGCTTGGCTTTGTCGTCGCGCTCCTCACGACCCATCTGCTCGACAGAGGGCGCCGAGGAAGGGTCCCAGCGATCGGTGCGTGCGTCGATCTGCTCCTGGGTGGTGACCGTGAGACGGTACTTACGGTCGCGCATGGCGTTGGTGTTGGCCTCGAAATCCGGTGCCTCCGAGTACACCTTCTCGAAAATGGCCTGCGCCTCGGATTCTTTGCCGGTCTCACGCAGACACAGGCCGCGGCAGAAACGGGCCGTGAGCGCGGCCGCCGGGATCGGGCCGTGCTCGGCCTGCTCCATCCGGCGGATGGCCTCGCCGAACAACCCCAACTGCGCACATGCCGTACCGACCATCACGTGCGCCGCCGCGGCCATAAAGGGATCGTCCCATTCGGCGGAGCCCGCGAGTACCGTCATCACATCGGACCAGCGCTGGGTCTGGTAGTGCAGCGTCGCACGGACATAGGCGCAGATACGGTCGTCGATTTCGCGCTCGGGGTGCGAGAGTTGAGTTCTGCGATGCTCGGCGAGTTCGTCGAGTACCCGCTCGGCCTCGTCGTAGTCACCTTCGCCGATCAGTGCGGACGCCTGGGCCAACCAGATCTCGGTATAACTCGCCAGCGGATAGTCGATGTACTGGCCGATGACGAAGCGACCCGCCATTTCACGGGGCTGCAATCCGAGGCGGCGTTGTTCCCGGAACAGGGAAGTCGAACTCGTTTTGTACAAGTTGAACAAGACCTCGCTGGTTACCTCACCCGCCGCGGCACGGCCCAGCCAGGCGTCGCACATATCGGGATCCCACTCGGTCGCCCGAGTGAATGCCAATTTGGCATAGTCCAGGTCTCGGGCGGATTCCTGGCCCTCGACGGAGAGGCCCAACGACAATACGCCGGCATCGAAGGCGCGTTGTGCTTGGCGGTTGCCGGTCATGTAGGTAAGCCCCCATAGGCCACGAAAACTGCGGGTTCTCATCGAGCATACCGGCTGGGGTGGGTATAGATTGAGCGCGTCATCAAGTTCGACAGCGTGAACGTGTAGGGAGTCAGTCAGCTCGTGAGCGAGTCGTCGACCAGCGGCGTGCAGGCGGCTGATCCTGATCTGTGTCGAGTCTCGGTGATCGGTGGGAATACCCAGCTGGACCTGGGATTGCCTGCCACGATCCCGATCGCGTCCTTTATCGCGGACATCGTCGATCTCATCGAATCGCGAACCCCGGATCTCACCGAACACGAAGGCGGTGGGGCGCCCCCGCGGACCACACACTGGACACTGGCCAGAATCGGCCGGGACCCCATCTCACCGAACCAGACCTTGACCGACGCCGAGGTCTTCGATGGTGAACTGCTCGTACTACGTTCGGTGACCGCCAAGGAATCACCCGCGCTGTTCGACGATGTCATCGATGCGGTGTCGCGGTTGACCGCCGCGTCGTTCCGTAGTTGGACACCGGGCGCGGCACGCTGGATGGGTGTGGTCACCGCCTTGGGCGGACTGCTCGCGGCGCTCGGATTGCTGATGACCGCGAAGCAGAACGGTGCAAGCATCTACCTCGGCTTCATCACCGTGGGTACCGGACTCGCGGCCATGGCCGCGGCGGTGATCGCGGTCCGCAAGTACGGCGCCCTACTCGTCGCGGTGATGCTCTCGCTGTACACGCTGCTGTCGGGCGCCGCCGCGGCGGCGCTGTTCGTCCCGGGTGATCCCGGGAGTCCGCACCTCCTGCTGGGCTGCGTAACCGCCCTGGTGATCACCCTGGTGGCATACAGCGTCACCGGGGTCGGCGCCATGATGTGCGCGGTGGTCGTCACCGTCGCGGTGTGCGGCGGGTTCGCGGCCTTCGTCCGAATGGTGTGGGATATCGAGACACCGAAGATCGCCGCGGGTGCCCTGGTCGTAGCGTTGATCGTGATCACCATGGCGCCACGGATATCGGTGGCGGCCGCGCGTCTTCCGGTGCCCCCGGTGCCGACCGCGGGCGGTGCGATCGACCCGGCCGATCACGAGCCGCGACCGACAATCGAGGATATCGGCGCCATCGGCGCCACCGCGCTGCCGTCGGCAGCCGGACTGGAGCGCCGGGCGACCGCCGCGAACCACTATCAGTCCGGTCTGCTGCTGGGCAGTGTCGTCACGTCGGTCCTCGGCGCGGTACTCGCGGCCGATCCGCTGGGCGCGGCGCGCTGGCAGGGCATCGCGCTCGCGGTCGTGATCGGGCTGATCCTGTGCCTGCGTGGACGATCGTTCGCGGATCTGCTCCAGGCGAGCATCTTGATCGGGGGCGGTGCGGCAACATTGGTCGCCGTCTCGGTCGCTGTCGGGCTCGGACCGGCCGCCACCCCGGTGTCGGCGGCCTGCCTGCTGCTCGGCCTGTCTGTCGCGATGCTGTACTTCGGTGTGATCGCACCGCATATCGAGATGTCGCCGGTGGTACGCAGACTGGGTGAGATCCTCGAATATCTCCTGATCGTCACCATCATCCCGCTGGTGTTGTGGATCATGGACCTTTATTCCGCCGCAAGAAATCTATGACCGAGGCGAATTGATGAGCACTTCGTCGCGGCTGGCCGGGGTGGCGCTGATGGTCGGTCTCAGCACGATCGGGTTGCCCGCGCCCGCCTCCGCCGTCGCACCGCCCGGTATCGACGAGGGGGCCCTGGGCGCCGCGATGGCCATCGCGGCAGCGGCAGGGCCGCTCGAACCGACCGAACAGCGATCGGTCTGCGCCGAACCGACTCTCGCCGGTGCCCCACCCCGGGACCCGCCACCGTCGCAACGCCTCCTCGACCTGCCCGCGGCCTGGCAGTTCAGCCGAGGCGGGGGACAGAAGGTCGCGGTGATAGACACGGGGGTCAACAGGCATCCACGTCTGCCCGCCCTGGAGCCGGGCGGCGATTTCGTGTCGAATAGCGACGGTACTGCCGACTGCGATGGTCACGGCACCCTGGTCGCCGGTGTCATCGCCGCCGCGCCGAGTCCCGATGACGGATTCGCCGGAGTGGCCCCCGATGCGCAGATCCTGGCGATCCGCCAGCTCAGCCTGGCCTACGAAGCGAAGGACCGGCCCGGCGGCGACGTCGCGGGCCAGATCACTACGGCCGGGTACGGCACTGTGGCGACTCTGGCCGCGGCGGTTGTCCGTGCCGTCGACACGGGTGCCACCGTGATCAATATCTCCGAGGTCGCCTGCGCGCCGTCCGGGGCCGCTCCCGCCGACGCGGCGCTCGGCGCCGCCGTGAAATACGCCTACGACCGAAATGTGGTCGTGGTGGCTGCCGCCGGCAACGTGCAGCAGGGCGGGGCCTGCGAGCAGAACGAGGGTACGGACTGGGGTGCGGTGCGGACCGTGGTAAGTCCCGCCTGGTTCAGCCCGTATGTGCTCTCGGTCGCGTCGGTGGACGCCGATGGAAGGCCCTCGCCTTTCTCTATGCACGGCCCCTGGGTCGGCGTCGCCGCACCAGGCCATGGCATCGTCTCGCTGGACAGCAGGCCGGGCGGCACCGGTGTCGTCGATTCCGTGCAAACCGGCGAGGGCGTCGGGTCCATCGATGGGACAAGCTTCTCCTGTGCCTATGTCTCCGGGCTCGCCGCATTGGTGCGTGCCAGATTCCCCGAGCTCTCGGCTCAGCAGGTGATGGACCGGATCACCCGCACGGCGATGCAACCCGGGTCCGGTCGAGACGACCGGATCGGTGCGGGACTGATCGACCCGCTCGCCGCGCTCACGGCGCAGTTGCCCGCGCAGCCGATCGGTACGGGAGCCGATGTGCCGCGAGCGCTGCCCGCGCCGGCGCCCGCGCCGTATGTCGATCCGCTACCGCGCACAGTGGCGACCGTCGGCACGCTTACCTTGCTCTCCCTGCTGGGAGTCGGATACGCGTTGTCCGTCCCGTTCCGCAGACAACGCGGCAGCGCCGATCCAGCGGAGGACACCGGAGCCGGAGAAGGGCTGTAGGACATGGCTACCGAAGGATTTGTGCGACGGCCTCGGATCGCACCGCCCCGGCCCCCGGGCGGGGAAGTGGCACTCAGCGCCCCACCGGAGATACCCCGGCCGGTGCCGGCCGGGTTGTTGATGAAACTCATGCCGTTGGTCATGGTCGTCGCCGTCGTCGGCATGATCGCGATGATGGTCATGATGGGCCGGAACCTGCTGGCCAATCCCTTCATGATGATGTTCCCGTTGATGATGCTCATGTCCATGGTCGGCATGATGGCGGGTTACCGGGGCGGCGGTGGTACCAAGCAGGCCGCGGAACTCAATGAAGAACGTAAAGACTATTTCCGGTACCTCGACCAGGTACGCAAAGATGTGCGCAAGACCGGCGTTGCCCAGTTGGAAGCGTTGAGCTGGAGCCATCCCGAGCCGGCGGATCTGCAATCGATAGTCGGCAGCCGGCGGATGTGGGAACGACGGCCGAACGATCCCGATTTCGGTCATGTGCGAGTGGGGGTCGGCAGTCATCGGCTGGCGACCAAGCTGGCCCGGCCCGAAACCGGTCCGCTGGAGGACCTGGAGCCGGTGTCCACGGTCGCGCTGCGCCGGTTCGTCCGAACCCATTCGGTGGTGCACAATCTGCCCACCGCGATCTCGTTGCGGGCATTCCCCGCCGTCAATATCGAAGGCGATCCCGTGGCGGCCCGGATGCTGGTCCGGGCGATGCTGATGGAGTTCACCGCCCTGCACGGACCGGACCACACCGCGGTGGCGATCATCTGCGCCGACCCGGACGGCGATACGTGGGCATGGGCGAAATGGCTGCCCCACCTGCAGCATCCCGTCGAACGAGACGAACTCGGTTCCCGGCGCATGATGTATCAGTCGCTGGCCGAACTCGAGACCGCCATGTCGGCCGAACTTCTCGAGCGCGGCCGCTTCATGCGTAACGCGCAGCCGACGGCGGGGCGTATCCACCTGTTGATCATCATCGACGACGGTTACGTCAGCGGCACCGAGCGGATCGTCAGCGACGCCGGACTGGACTCGGTCACCGTCCTCGACCTGTCCGCCCCGCAGACCGGGCTGGCTGTGCGCCGCGGACTGCAACTGGTCGTCGAGGGCGGGATGGTCGCGGCGAAATCCGCGGCGGGGACGGAGAAATTCGCGACCGCCGACTCGGTCGGCGTGGCGGAGGCAGTCGCACTGGCCCGCGCGATGGCGCGGTATCGGGTGGCGACAGCGGCGCAGATCGTCAGTCTCGGCGACGAGACTCGCTCTGTCGCCGACCTGATGTCGTTGCTGAAGGTGCCCGATGCCGCGCAGATAGATCCGGCGGTGGTCTGGCGTCCGCGCAGCGACCGTGAACGGCTCCGGGTACCGATCGGAGTGACCCCGGACGGTACCCCGGTCGAGTTGGATATCAAGGAGTCCGCCGAGAACGGTATGGGGCCGCACGGATTGTGTATCGGCGCCACCGGCTCCGGTAAGTCGGAGTTCTTACGGACGCTGGTTCTTTCGCTGGTGACCTCGCATTCGCCGGATCTGTTGAATCTGGTGCTCGTCGACTTCAAAGGTGGGGCGACCTTCCTCGGTCTCGACTCGCTGCCCCACGTCGCCGCGGTGATCACCAACCTCGAGGAAGAACTCTCGATGGTCGACCGTATGAAGGACGCGCTGTCCGGCGAAATGAACCGACGACAGGAACTGCTGCGTTCGGCGGGCAACTTCGCCAATGTCACCGAGTACGAGAAAGCGCGCGCCGCGGGCGCACGGCTCGACCCGTTACCGGCACTCTTCATCGTGGTCGACGAGTTCTCCGAACTGCTCTCCCAGAAACCGGATTTCGCCGACCTGTTCGTGATGATCGGCCGGCTCGGCCGCTCGCTGCGTGTGCACCTGTTACTCGCTTCGCAGCGATTGGAGGAGAACAAGCTGCGCGGACTGGACAGCCATCTGTCGTATCGGATCGGCCTGCGTACCTTCTCGGCCAACGAATCGCGCGCGGTGCTCGGTATCACCGATGCGTATCATCTGCCGAGTGTGCCCGGTTCGGCGTATCTGAAAAGCGACGCCGACGATCCGCTGCGGTTCAACGCGGCGTACGTGTCCGGCCCTTATGTTTCACCGCGGGGGAACCAGGACGCCGGCTGGCGTTCGCTCGGCGGCCGGTCTCCGGTGGTGTTCACCGCTCGGGAAGCCGAAGCCGGCTTCCTCGCCGCGCCGCGCGCCCGGGCCGACGCGACGCGCCCCGGACTGCCCGAGCTGCCGCCGCCGCCGGGCGCGGCCGACATGGCTGCTCCGGAAGCCGAACCGATCGGCACCCCGAGCGCCGGTGTACCTCCGGCACTGCTTCAAGTGGTCGTGGGACGTCTCGTCGGGCACGGACGGCCGGCTCACGAAGTATGGCTGCCACCGCTCGATGAATCTCCGTCCGTCGATATGCTGCTTCCCGATCCGGACTGGAAGTCGCCGGTGAACCGCAGCGGACAGCTGTGGATGCCGATCGGCGTCATCGACAAGCCGTACGAACAACGGCGCGATGTCCTGGTCGTCGACCTTTCCGGAGCGCAGGGCAATCTCGCTGTGGTCGGCGGACCGCAATCCGGCAAGTCGACCACTCTGCGCACGGTAATCCTGGCGGCGGCAGCCACTCATACACCTGAGCAAATCCAGTTCTACTGTTTGGACTTCGGCGGGGGCACCCTGGCCAGTCTCGGGGATCTGCCGCATGTCGGATCGGTGGCGAGCCGACTGGAAGTGGACCGAGTCCGCCGGACGGTCGCCGAAGTCGTCACGCTACTGCATCAGCGCGAAGACCGTTTCCGTGAGCTCGGTATCGAGTCGATCGTCGAGTTCCGCAGACGTAAAGCCCGGCTCGCCCAGCTTCCTGAGGCGGAACGGCGCGCCGACCCGCTGTCTGAGGATGCCTTCGGCGACGTATTCCTGGTAGTGGACGGTTGGCCGACCATCCGTGCCGAGTTCGACGCTCTCGAGCAGGCCTTCAACGCGCTGGCCGCCCAGGGTTTGTCCTACGGTATCCACCTCATGCTGTCGGCCGGCCGTTGGCCCGAGATCCGGCCCAACATCAAGGATCTCATCGGCACCAGACTGGAGTTGCGGCTGGGCGATCCGACCGATTCGGAGATGGATCGACGAACCGCGATGCTCGTCCCGATGAACCGTCCGGGCCGGGGTTTGACACCGGAAAGCCTGCACATGCTCGTGGCATTGCCGCGGCTGGATTCCAACTCCGATGCAGATACCCTGGCCGAGGGCGTCGCGGCGGCCAAACAAGAGCTCAATGTGCTCTACGCCGGCAGCCGAGCTCCCGAGGTGCGTATGCTCCCGCTGGAGATACCGCGTGAACAGGTGCTCGAGGCCGCCCGTCGGCACGGAATCGAGCTCGGTCCGACGCGCGTCGCGATCGGTATCGGCGAATCCGAATTGCGTCCTCTGGTTCTCGATTTCGCGGCCCAACCGCATTTGATGGCCTTCGCCGACACCGAATGTGGCAAGACGACGCTGTTGCGCAATATCGTGATGGGTGTGGCCGAGAATTCGAACGCCGATCAAGCGCGGGTGATTCTCATCGACTACCGGCGCACGATGCTCGGGGTCCTCGAAGGCGATCAGCTGGCCGGGTACTCGACCTCTTCCCAGACTTCGGTCGGCATGATCAAAGAGGTCGCGAGCTATCTGAATCGACGCATCCCCGGCTCCGATATCACTCCGAAGCAGTTGCGGGAACGCAGTTGGTGGAGTGGACCGGAGATCTATATCGTCGTCGACGACTACGACATGGTGGTCGCGGGTCAGAATCCGCTGGAACCACTATTGGAGTTCCTACCGCAGGCACGCGATATCGGGATGCATCTCATCGTCGCCCGGCGGTCCGGTGGGGCGGCTCGCGCGTTGTACGACAAGGTCCTCGGCAGGATGAAGGATATCTCGGTGGACGCTCTGCTGATGAGCGCGCCCAAGGACGAAGGAAGAATCCTGGGTGATATCCGCGCGGCGAAACTACCCCCCGGTCGGGGCACGCTGATCTCCCGTTCCCGCAGCGAACCCGAGTTGGTCCAGGTGGCCTACCTTCCGCCGGTGTAGTCGGCGCACCCGGCCGAGGACCGGTCGACCGGCGATGGATTCATCCCGATACGGGCAGAGTTATCGGAAAACCGGTCAGCGGTGTCGTCGAGAACAGTGCCTCCCGGCCGCCGCGATCGCCCTCGTCCCGCATCCAGCTGTTGACGTGGCGTTCGAACAGCGCACATGAGGGGCTTTGGCTGCCCGGTTCGGCGATCCGTGCCAACCGGAATCCGGCCCGCAGGTAATAGGCGTGCAGGTCGCTGTTGGTGGTCCAGGCGTCCAGCCGCACCCAATGGCGTCCGTGGGCACGGACGAGCGCGGCCGCATGGGCCAGCAGCTGCTGGCCGACCCCCTGCCCGGCATAGCGGAGATCCACGATCAGGTGGTGAACGATCAGCGAATCGCCGAGTTCCGCGGCCGTCCACAACTCCTGGTCCGCGCGCTCATTGATGGTGATCGTACCGGCGGGCCGGCCGTCCACCTCCGCGATCCAGGTTTCCCAGGCGGATACGGCCCTGCGTACCACGTGTGCGAAGTAGCCGATCGATAAGCCGCACGCCGCGGTAGACCATTGATCCGAGCCACGCGCGGCCAGCCAAGAGGAACGCTGTAGCCGCAGCCGGCAGATCAGTTCCAGGTCATCGGATGCGGCGGGCCGAATCTGCACCGTCATGAGCTAGAACCATATCTCGGACCGATCGGTCTCATCCAGCACGCCACGGATCACCGCTGTTCCGGCGGAATCGCCCAGTTCGTAGGCAAGTCGATTGCTGGTCGCGATGGAGCGATGGCGGGTCACCCGGGTGACACGCCGGTGATTGGCGCCGACTCGCAGATGATCCAACAGGATGGTGCCGACGGCGACGCCGAGCACCGCGGCCTCCTCCGCGCTCGCCGGACGCGCGACAAGGGTGTCGCGGTGAGCGGTCTCGCCGTGGCCGCGATCGGCGAGGCGGCGTGTAGTCCCTTCAGCGATATCGTGAGGTGAATCGATACCGGTCGCCTCGGCCAGATCTCGCGGATAGAAGCTCACCTCCCATGACCACGGCTCATTGTCGAGAAACTGCACGACGGTCCGAGCCAGCACCCAGGAGTCCACCGGGATGCCCAGCCACTGGGCGACACGCTGGTCGGCCGGCTCCATCCGCGCACTGAACTCTTTGGTCGGACGCCGGCCCGCGGCGCGCGCTATCTCCTCGAAGATATCGTGGCCGGCTCGTGGCCGATCCGGCCGGATATGGTCGGTGACCACCGATTCCAGCACTTCCCGGCTCCGTACGATGGTCCCCCGGGAGGTTGCTGTGTAGACGAGATTCTCGGCGACGAGTACCTGAATGGCATTACGCGCCGTGGTGAGCGAAACCTGCGTCTGCTCGGCCAGTTCGGAGTGACTGGGTAGCCGATCCCCGGGCTGCCATCTGCCTGCGCGTATCTCCTCGCGGAGGTGGTCCGCGATCCGCCGATACGTCGGACCGTCCGCCATCGTGCTCCTCGGGTGGTCTCCAGGTAACGAAGTGTACGCTTTTCGTGTCCGGGGGGGCCTGTATCGCTTGACAGTGGCCTTTCGCGGTTTATTGTAATCAACGTACTGACCCGGTGTTGTGCGGCGATGAACGGCGAGGCAACCGTGATAGGTTCGGATACAACAGTCGTAATGGCTCTTCCCGGCGCCCAGCGCGGCGCTGATCCCTTGGCGCAGAGCGGGTCTCCCGGTCTGCCGAATTCGGACCTACTGGTACGCGCCGCGCGCGGACACCGGGTCGTCGGGGGTCAGCTGCTCTGGTACGCCCGTGATCTAGCGGTACTCCACGAGCGCAGATTGGTGGGCCGCGGCGGTTCCATCGTCACCGATCCCGACCGGCTGGTCGAGATCGACCGGCGCCGGATGGAATTGGTTCTGGCGATCGATGATTGGGTGGGGCGCAATGTTCCGCAGCATCGGCTCGGTGTCACTCTGCACACCGAAACCGTCGGCGCGATCATCGATCGGCTCGCCGAATCCGCGGTTCGCGCGCATCACGCGCTGATGACCCTGGACGCGAATGACGAACTCCTGCACGGCGCCTGGCATCATCTGGCCGAACTGGCCGATGCCTATGACGCGCTGGTCGGCGATGTGCTGGCCGGAAGGCGCAGGTTGCCGGAGTGGTGACGCCCGGGCCGGTCGCCGCCACGGCCGGTTCCGGGGTCCACTACGCGGTACCGGTTCCGCGCGCCGGGTTCACCCGCCCTGATGCGGCCGGTAGCTCTGCGTGAAATCGTCGGCTACGGTCGCCGCCAGCTCCACGTAGGCCCGCTTGGTCTCCTTCTTCAACCGCGGCAGGTCGATTTCGGCGCCCTCGGACATATGCGGGTCGAACGGGATCATGTGCACCGCCCGGCAGCGCGAGAGGAAATACTGCCGCAGCTGCTGCACATCGATATTCGGCGTACCGTCGCGCGGCGAGTTGATCACCACCACGGCGTTCTGCACCAGATGGTGGTAGCCGTGCAGCGACAACCAGTCGAGGGTGGCCGACGCGCTCTGCGCGCCGTCGATCGCGGTGGGAGAGATGAGCACCAGGGAATGCGCCAGTTGCAGTACACCCGCCATCGCCGAATGCATCAGACCGGTACCGCAGTCGGTGAGGATGATGTTGTAGAACCGCTGCAGGATTCGGGCCACCGCGCGGTACTCGTCCTCGTTGAAGGCCTCCGAGGCGGCCGGATCACGTTCGCTGGCAAGCACTTCCAGGCGGCTGGTCGCCTGCGAGGTATGCCGCCGGACATCGGAATAGCGTTCGATGGCCGGATCGAGCAGCAGATCCCGGACGGTTGACCGCGTCTGCAACGGGACGCGCTGCGACAGCGTGCCGAAGTCGGGGTTGGCGTCCACCGCGATCACCCGGTCTCCGCGGATCGAGGCGAAGGTCGAGCCCAGACCGATGGTGGTGGTCGTCTTACCGACACCGCCCTTGAGTGAGAGCACCGCGATCCGATAGTCCCCGCGCACCGGTTGGCGGATCCGCGCGACCAGCTCCTGCAGCCGCCGCTCCTCCGCGGACATACCGGGGTTGATCCGGCCGCCGGAGGCGTGGTGCACCACTTTGCGCCAGCCGTGGCCGGAGGCCTTCTTCGCCCGGCGCACCGAGACATCGTCGAGGGATGGCGCGCCCGGGCCCGGTGCGCCGAATTGCGCCGGGTTCTGCTGCCACTGCTGCGGCGGCGGCCCACCCTGCTGCTGCTGGGCCGGCGGGTGCTGCCACTGCTGCGGGGGTGCGGGGTTGTACTGGGCCGGCCCGAGGCCCTGCGGGGGCGGTCCCGGGTTCTGCTGCCATTGCTGCCGCGGACCCTGAGCGGGGGGTGCCGGAGCCTGGGGCGCCGGTGGCTGAGGGAGGGGTTGCCGGGCAGGGCCCGGTTCCGGGGCCTGACATCGGGGCGCCGCGGCAGGTGGGGTGGCCTCTGGGGCCTGCCACTGGGCACGGTTCGGTGCGCCGGGGCTCGGCCGCATCCGGTCGCCGGGGGCGCCGGCGTGCGGCGGGGGGGCGCTTTCGGGCGCGCGCGGCCCGCCGGCGGGCGCGGTCCCGGGTGCCGGCGGGGGGCTGCTCTCCGGAGCTCGGAAGGGGTCCGGAGCCGAGGTGGGTTCGGCTGCCGGGGCATGTTCCGGGGGCGTCGAAGCAGTGAAGGAATCGGGTGCCGTGAACGGGTCCGGTGATCTGGTGGGCTCCGGAACGGGGGTGGGGTCCGGAGCCGGGGAGGGTGCCGGGGGACTGAAGGAATCGGGTTCCGTGAACGGCTGCGGGGCGGGTGCGAGCGCCGGCGAATCGGCCGGTTCGCCGGCGGCGGGTGCGTCCGACTCGACAGACGCCGAGAGCTCGCCCGGGCCGACGGTGCCCATATCGGCCGCGACCTCGGCGGGAGACGGCGGCAGATCGGGCAGTCGCCGCAACGGCTGCTGCGGCGCCGGGCTCTCTTCCGCGCGTGGTGAGTCGCCGGGCGGATCGGGCAGCGGCGGTGGTGGTGGGAGGAACTGCGGGGGCGCGGGCGTCGCGGCGGACGGTCCGGCTGCGCCACCCACCCGGTCCTCCGTCGTGCCGGGCCGGGGGTCGGGCTCGGGCGCCTGCTGCGGCGGGATCGGGTGATGCGGGCGCAACCTGTCGAATTCCGGCGCCGGCTCGCCCGGCTGCCGTACCGGCAGCTCCGGCGGATCGGTCGCCGGCGCCCGGAAGGCATTCGGCGCGGCCGCCGTGGGCGCCGGCGCGCTGTCCGGACCCCACTGCTGCCCCGGACCGGGCGTCGGTGGAGCCGGCAGGTCGGGCCGGTCGGCGGGCGGATACGGCGCGGCCGTGCCCTGCCCGGGCGGCGGGAACGGATCGGCGCCCGAGTGGCGCGACGATTCGGTGTGCTCGGGCGGGGGGGTGGCCCACTCGTGCCGGCCGGTCGCCTCGGCCCAGTTGTTGCGTTGGGCGGGGCGGGGGCCGGTGCTGTTGGGGAGGAGCTCCCCGACGCGGTCCTCGAGCGACGGCTGATCCTTGTTCTTGTTCCGGAACCAGCCCTTTCCCTTTTTCTTGTCGCTCTCGGCGGAGCGGTCCTCGCCGCGGCCGCGGCGGGCGAAGAAGCCCTCCGCCGGTTCGGGGGTCTCGGGAATGACCTCGTCCTGGGGCAGATTCTGGACCGGCGGCGGCTCGTAGTTGCGGAAATTCCCCTCGCCGACCCCGGTGACCTCGGTATCGGCCAGCCATGGCGGCAGCATGGGGAGGCCGTCGTTGCTGCGGCTCACCGGTCCCCTCCTGGAATGGTCGACCTCGGACAGCGGCCAGTTTACGCGACAACCACCCTTGCGCTCAGTGCCGGGGAGCCGGGTCCGGGCCGCGCGACGCGCCTCGCGGAGGGTACCCCTTTTTGCCCCATCACATACCTACCGGTAAGCTGACCAGGCGGTGTATCAAAGCGCCGCCTGTTCGTGTGCGATCGGTTGTCGTGTTCGCCGTTGTACACGGTGTGCCGTTCCGCGGTCGCACCGGTGTGCGCCGGCCGGTCCCGCGGGCAGTACCAGGCAATCAGACCAGGTTGAGTGTAACCGGGATCGCGGAGGATATGGCGAAGAAAGACGGGGCCATCGAGGTCGAGGGGCGGGTTGTCGAGCCGTTGCCGAATGCGATGTTCCGGATCGAGCTCGAGAACGGGCACAAGGTCCTCGCGCATATCAGCGGCAAGATGCGTCAGCACTACATCCGCATCCTGCCGGAGGATCGGGTCGTCGTCGAGCTGTCGCCGTACGACCTGTCCCGCGGTCGGATCGTCTACCGCTACAAGTGAACGAGTGGGCCCCGGCTCGCTCCCCGAGATTTCCCCGGTCGTACCCGACCGGGGTCAACTGTGTCCACACCCGTAGGTGTGGACCGCAACGAAAGATTGGACGGACGTGAAGGTTCAGCCGAGCGTCAAGAAGATCTGCGAGAAGTGCAAGGTGATCCGGCGCAACGGCCGGGTCATGGTGATCTGCGACAACCTGCGGCACAAGCAGCGGCAGGGCTGACACCGCGCCTGAGCACCGAACGCGGTTCGGACTGGCACACAGAAGAACTCCCAGCTCCAGCCGCACACTGAGGATTTTTCCGGGGTGACCCGGAAGGTGTGCGTGCCTACCCCCGGAACGGAGGCCGGGGCCCCACCAGACGAGGGGACGGACAGGGAGCAGACCTCCGCAACAGTTAAGGAAACTCACCAGTGGCACGTCTCATGGGCGTCGACCTCCCGCGCGAGAAGCGCATGGAGATCGCACTGACCTACATCTACGGCGTCGGCCGTACCCGCTCGAAGGAGATCCTGGCCGCGACGGGCGTCAGCCCGGACCTGCGCTCGAAGGATCTCACCGACGAGCAGGTCACGCAGCTGCGTGACTACATCGAGGGCTCGTCTCTCAAGGTCGAAGGTGACCTGCGTCGTGAGGTCCAGGCCGATATCCGTCGCAAGATCGAGATCGGCTGCTACCAGGGCCTGCGTCACCGTCGTGGCCTCCCGGTCCACGGCCAGCGCACCAAGACCAACGCGCGCACCCGCAAGGGCCCGAAGCGCACCGTCGCCGGCAAGAAGAAGTAGGGGATAAGCGATGCCTCCGAAGTCCCGGGCCTCCGGCCCGAAGAAGAGCCAGAAGTCGCGCCGCAGGGAAAAGAAGAACGTCCCGCACGGTCACGCGCATATCAAGAGCACGTTCAACAACACGATCGTGTCCATCACCGACCCTTCCGGCAACGTCATCTCCTGGGCGTCGTCGGGCCATGTCGGGTTCAAGGGTTCGCGCAAGTCGACCCCGTTCGCCGCGCAGCTGGCCGCCGAGAACGCGGCCCGCAAGGCGCAGGAGAACGGTGTCAAGAAGGTCGACGTGTTCGTCAAGGGCCCGGGTTCGGGCCGCGAGACCGCGATCCGTTCGCTGCAGGCCGCGGGCCTGGAGGTCGGCACGATCTCCGATGTCACTCCGCAGCCGCACAACGGTTGCCGTCCGCCCAAGCGGCGTCGCGTCTAAGCGGGAAGGAAGGTAGAGCACAATGGCCCGTTACACCGGACCCATCACCCGCAAATCGCGTCGCCTGCGCGTCGACCTGATCGGCGGTGACCAGGCTTTCGAGCGTCGCCCCTATCCGCCCGGCCAGCACGGCCGCGCGCGGATCAAGGAGAGCGAATACCTGCTCCAGCTGCAGGAGAAGCAGAAGGCCCGCTTCTCCTACGGCGTCATGGAGAAGCAGTTCCGCCGGTACTACGAGGAGGCCAACCGCCTCAAGGGCAAAACCGGTGACAACCTGCTGCGTCTGCTGGAGACCCGGCTGGACAACGTCGTGTACCGCGCCGGTCTGGCCCGGACCCGTCGCCAGGCCCGCCAGCTGGTCAGCCACGGCCACTTCCTGGTGAACAACAAGAAGGTCAACGTTCCTTCTTTCCAGGTCACCCAGTACGACATCATCGATGTCAAGGAGAAGTCGCTGGCGACCCTGCCGTTCCAGGTGGCGCGGGAGACCGTCGGTGACCGTCCGGTCCCCGGCTGGCTCCAGGTCATCCCGGGCCGGCTGCGCATCCTGGTGCACTCCCTGCCGGAGCGCGCCCAGATCGATGTACCGCTGCAGGAACAGCTGATCGTCGAGTACTACTCGAAGTAAACGGTCGGCTGTGTGCATCGGGCATGAGCGAGGGCCCTGCGTGGTGACGCTACGCTACCGCCTTCGGGCTTGACTCGCTCATACCGTGCCGCTGGTGTGGGCCGTCGAACCGCGACGGCCCACACAACCCCTAGACGAGGCGTCAAATAGCGGGCGCCCAAAACAGGAGGATTGATCCCATGCTGATTTCCCAGCGTCCGACCCTCACCGAAGAGGTCATCGCCGACAACCGGTCGAAGTTCACCATCGAACCGCTCGAGCCGGGCTTCGGGTACACCCTCGGTAATTCGCTGCGGCGCACCCTGCTGTCCTCGATCCCGGGGGCCGCGGTGACCAGCATCCGCATCGACGGCGTTCTGCACGAGTTCACCACCGTGCCCGGCGTGAAGGAGGATGTCACCGACATCATCCTGAACCTCAAGGGCCTGGTCGTGTCCTCGGAAGAGGACGAGCCGGTCACCATGTACCTGCGCAAGCAGGGCCCGGGGACCGTCACCGCCGATGACATCGTGCCGCCGTCGGGTGTGGTCGTGCACAACCCGGATATGCATATCGCCACCCTGAACGACAAGGGCAAGCTCGAGATCGAGCTGGTCGTCGAACGTGGTCGCGGTTATGTCCCGGCGGTGCAGAACAAGGCGACCGGTGCGGAAATCGGCCGGATCCCGGTGGATTCGATCTACTCGCCGGTGCTCAAGGTGACCTACAAGGTCGAGGCCACCCGTGTCGAGCAGCGCACCGACTTCGACCGGCTCATCCTGGACGTGGAGACCAAGAACTCCATCAGCGCGCGGGACGCGCTCGCCTCGGCGGGCAAGACCCTGGTCGAACTGTTCGGCCTGGCCCGTGAGCTGAACGTCGAAGCCGAAGGTATCGAGATCGGCCCCTCCCCGGCCGAGGCGGATCACATCGCCTCCTTCGGGCTGCCGATCGAGGATCTGGACCTCACCGTCCGTTCCTACAACTGCCTGAAGCGCGAGGGTGTGCACACCGTCGGCGAGCTGGTGGCGCGGACCGAATCGGATCTGCTGGATATCCGCAACTTCGGCCAGAAGTCCATCGACGAGGTCAAGGTCAAGCTGCACGCGCTGGGCCTCTCGCTCAAGGACAGCCCCGCGTCCTTCGACCCGTCCAGCGTGGTCGGCTACGACGCGAGCACCGGAACCTGGTCCGACAGCGGCACTTTCAGCGATAACGACGGCGGCGAGCAGGACTACGCCGAAACCGAACAGCTCTAGGCCGCGCAGGGGTAGGCACCCGCGTCGGCCTTGCGCCCGCGATGTGAGCGTGCAGTCGAGGGCATGGAAGTTCATGCCCAACGTCGGACGCCCACACCGCACATACACAAGGAGAACCCACAATGCCCAAGCCCAAGAAGGGCGCTCGCTTCGGCGGGTCGGCGTCGCACCAGAAGGCGATCTTCGCCAATCTGGCCACGGCGCTCTTCGAGCACGGTCGGATCACGACCACCGAGGCCAAGGCCAAGGCGCTGCGCCCCTACGCCGAGAAGCTGGTCACCAAGGCCAAGGCCGGTACCCTGGCCGACCGCCGCGAGGTGCTCCGGGTGATCCGGAACAAGGACGTCGTGCACGATCTCTTCGCCGAGATCGGTCCGTCGTTCGAGGGCCGCAACGGCGGCTACACCCGGATCATCAAGACCCTGCCGCGTAAGGGCGACAATGCCCCGATGGCGATCATCGAGCTGGTCCGGGAGCAGACCGTGACCAACGAGGCCGATCGCGCCCGCCGGGTCGCCGCGTCGCAGAAGGCGGAGGAGAAGGCCCCCGAGACCGAAGCCACCGAGGCTCCGGCCGAGGAAGTCGCGGCCGAGGAGAAGGCTGACGACAAGGCTGACGACAAGGCGTAATTCGTCTGCCGGGGACGCGCGCGATGTGGGTCCCCGGTTCGTCGACGAGCCCGCCGCCCATTACGGGCGTGCGGGCTCGTCCCGTATCCGGAGGATGGTCTGGTGAGCGAACACGATCCGGGATCCGCGACAACCGGTTCGGTCCCGTGCGGGCCCGCCGGCACGCGGGCGATCGGCGGACCGGCCACGGCGGCCGGGACCGCGAGTGGGCCGTGCCAGGAGACCGCGACGACGTCGGTACCGGCGCCGGAAGGCGGGCGCTTCCGCTTGGATATCTCCTATGACGGCACCGACTTCGTGGGCTGGGCCCGCCAGCCCGGTCTGCGGACCGTACAGGGTGTGCTCGAGGAATCGCTGGGGAAAGTGCTGCGCGAGCCGGTGCAGTTGACGGTCGCAGGACGCACCGACGCCGGGGTACACGCCGAGGGGCAGGTCGCTCATTTCGATACCGGGGTGGAGGTGGACGCCGACAAGCTCGTGCACCGGATGGCCAAATTCCTGCCAAAGGACGTCCGGATAACCGATGTCCGTCCGGTACCCGCCGAATTCGACGCCCGCTTCTCGGCGATTCGCCGCCACTACATCTACCGTCTCACCACCGCGCCCTATGGTGCCGACCCCTTGGCCGCGCGCAGCGTGGTGAGTTGTCGGCCGGTTGATCTCGATGCCATGCGGGCGGCCTCGCGCAACCTGCTCGGCCTGCACGATTTCGCCGCTTTCTGCCGTCGCCGGGAGGGCGCGACGACCGTCCGCGAACTGCAGCGTTATGACTGGGTGCGGGAGGGCGAGCACCTGAACGCCCATGTGAGCGCCGATGCCTTCTGCTGGTCGATGGTCCGCAGCCTGGTCGGCGCGGTGCTCGCGGTGGGGGAGGGCCGCCGGACACCGGAGTGGGTCGCAGGGCTGCTGGCGGAGCGGAGCCGGTCGAGTTCGGTGACCGTCGCGCCCGCGCACGGGCTGAGCCTTGTCGCGGTCGACTACCCGGCGGAACAGGACCTGGCCGCCCGCAACGTCCAGACCCGGGAGATGCGGTCGGTTCCCGCGAGGGACTGCTGTATCTGATGGCCTCGTCTCCGGCGGGCGGGCCGGGGCTCCGTGACCCCGGCTCGTCAACTCCGGCGCTCAGTCGCTGCGCTCAGTCGCTGCAGAACCGCGGATAGGGTCGGGGCTGGAATAGGTCCCCTCGACGAGAAGGTTGCGGTAGGTATGACCATCGATCTCGGACGGTACGGCGTCTGGCGCTACTACAAGCTGTTCACCCCGGAAGCGGCGGCGGAACTCGAGCGACTCGGCTACGGAGCCCTCTGGCTCGGCGGCTCGCCGAGCGCCGACCTCCCGGTGGTGGAGGACCTGCTGGCGGCCACCGAGACCCTGAAGGTCGGCACCAGCATCGTCAATATCTGGACCGCCCCGGCCGCCGAAACCGCCGAATCCTTCCACCGAATCGAGCAGCGGTTCCCGGGACGGTTCGTGCTCGGCATCGGCTGTGGTCACCCGGAGGCGAACAAGCCCTACCGCTCCCCGTACGAGGCGCTGGTCGAATACCTCGACGAATTGGACGTGGCGCAGGTCCCGGTCGCCGGCCGGATGCTCGCCGCGCTCGGACCGAAGGTGCTGAAGCTGGCGGCGGACCGTACCGCGGGCGCGCTGCCCTATCTCACGACTCCGGAGCACACGGCGCAGGCCCGTGAGATCGTCGGTGACGCGCTGCTGGTGCCCGAACAGAAGCTCGTCGTGGACACCGATCCCGACAGCGCCCGCGCCACCGGCCGCACCGTGGTGGACATGTACCTCGGCCTGCGCAACTACACCACCAACCTGCGGCGTCTCGGCTACACCGACGAGGACATCGCCAAGCCGGGCAGCGATCGCCTGCTCGACGCGCTCGCCGTGCACGGGCCGGCCGATCAGGTCGCGGCGCAGGTTCGCCGTCATATCGAGGCGGACGCCGATCACCTCGCGCTGCAGGTCCTCGACGAGGACTACCTGGCTACGCTGCGCACCCTGGCGCCGCTGCTCACTCAGCAGTCCTGACTCGGCGGGTGGGGTGTAGCCCGCGTGGGTGACCCCACCCGGGACAGGGCTCAGGAACGAACCAGCCGGGCGATCGCGTCGGTGGCTTCCTTGATCTTGGCCTCGGCATCCGGGCCACCGGCGACCGCCGCGTCCACCACGCAGTGGCTGATATGGTCCTCCAGTAGTCCCATCGCGACCGCTTGCAGGGCCTTGGTCATGGCGGAGACCTGGGTGAGGATATCGATGCAGTACTTCTCCTCCTCCACCATCCGCTGCAGGCCGCGAGCCTGCCCCTCGATCCGGCGCAGCCGCTTGAGGTAGTCGTCCTTGGCGGTGATGTAGCCGTGGTTCGCGTGGTCGTGGGACATGTGGCCGGTCCCCGTCTCGTCGGCGGATCCCGCCGTGGTGGATGTGGAAGTCACCGATTGTCTCCTCTGCGCCGGTCGAGAGGACCGTTGATACCCCCCTAGGGTACAGTTCCGGTCCGGGCTTGTCAGGTGCGTGCCCTCGCCTGTACGCCCATGCCACCTACGCGGAACAATCGAGACCATGACTTCCCAGGATCGGCCCGCGCTGGCCGTCATCGGCGGTAGTGGATTCTACGATTTCTTCGACGGCGCCACAGACGCGGTCACCCTGCGAACCCCCTACGGTGATCCGAGCGCGCCGATCACGGTGGGGGAGGTCGAGGGCCGCCCGGTGGCCTTCCTCCCACGCCACGGCGCACGGCACGAGTACTCCCCGCACACCCTGCCCTACCAGGCCAATATGTGGGCACTGCGATCGATCGGCGTGCGCCGTATCTATGCCCCCTGCGCGGTCGGCAGTCTGCGGCCCGACTGGGGCCCGGGCGCCGTGGTCATCCCGGACCAACTCGTCGACCGCACCTCCGGGCGCCCACAGACCTATTTCGACGGTAACGGTATACACGTCTCCTTCGCCGACCCCTACTGCGCCGACCTGCGCGCCACCGCGGTGAGATCCGCCGACAGCGCGGTGCACGTCCACCCGCACGGGACCATGGCGGTCATCCAGGGACCGCGCTTCTCCACCCGGGCCGAGAGCCGCTGGTTCGCCGCCCAGGGCTGGGAGCTGGTCAATATGACCGGCTATCCGGAAGCGGTACTCGCCCGCGAACTGGAGATGTGTTACGCGGTAATCGCGCTGGTCACCGATCTGGACGCGGGTATCACCGAGGGAGAAGGCGTGCGAGCGGCCGATGTGTTCGCCGAATTCGAACGCAATATCAAGCCCTTCAAGGACCTCGTCCGCGCCGCGGTCGCCGCGGTCGCCGACACCGAGACCTGCGAGCACTGCCGGGTCCACGCCGGGGTCGCGTTGCCCTTCGAACTGCCCTGAACCATCCCGCGGCTCCGCGCGGCCGCGGGATAGTCTCGTCCGGTGGATACGCCCCTGCGACTAGAGGTGATCGTCGCCAGCGTCCGGCCCGAACGTTTCGCGCCTGTGGTCGCCGACTGGTTCCTGCGCACGGCGCGGGCCCGGACCGAATTCGATATCGGCGTGCTCGACCTGCTGGACATCCCGCTGCCGCTCGATCTCACCGAAACCCCGGAGACTCTCCGCTTCCGCGAGAGGCTGGCGGCCGCGGACGCGTTCGCCGTGGTGACCTCGGAGTACAACCACGGCTATCCGGCCTCGCTGAAAACCGCCTTCGACAGCGCGAAACACGAATGGCGCGCCAAGCCGGTGGGTTTCGTGTCCTACGGCGGGCTGTCGGGTGGTTTGCGCGCGGTGGAACAACTTCGCCAGGTGGTGGCCGAGGTCCATATGGTCTCGGTACGCGAATCGGTGAGCTTCCATCGGGCGCGTAAACAGTTCGACGCCGCGGGGAACACGGGCGACGGTGCGGCTATCGACGCCGCGGACCAGATGCTGACCCAACTCGCCTGGTGGGCTCCGACGTTGCGCAATGCGCGGTCCGCCGACCCCTACCCGGGCTGAGGCTCGGACGGAGCCTGTGCCTCCGGAAGGCCAGCGGTGACCGGTCGAATCCGGACAGGGGTTTCGGATCCCATGGCACGAGCGGGGATGGACCGCAAGCCCGGAGTGGTGCCGAAGGTGTTCAGTGGTGCTGGGGTTGCTGGGCCGCCGGCGCGGGACGGCGGGTCCGGGGTTCACCGATGTAGGTGTGTTCCCGGGGAATCGAGACCAGGTTCAGCGGAATCTGAGTGGTCGCGGTACGGACGACGACCCGGTTACCGATCGCTCCGGGTTGCTGGATCGACAGGTCGGGTTTGGTGGCCGGCCAGCCCATCGGGTCGCCGGTGACATAGATCGTGGTGATACCGGCGTGCGGTGCGGGGGCGAGCACGCCGTCGACGACGGTCGTGGTGAACATGGCGTCGGACTGGTGCATTTCGACGGCAAGCATCAGGCGCTCCGGATTGCCGATCGTCTCGATCAGCTGGTACCACGCTTGTGGGCGGTCGGTGCGCACCAGGATCCGTTCACCGACGGCCAGCGCGCGGAACACCAGCTGCTGTGCGAGATACAGTTCGCCCGCGACGTACACCGACGAGATACCGGCACCGACGAGCCGCAGTGCCACACCGTTGCCCTCGTCGTCGGATCCGATCAGCTGTCCACAGCCCGACGACGGCAGGGCCAGCGCGTCCAGCACATCGATCGGGTACTCGGCGGTGGGGACGATGTCCTCGACATCGGGGATACCGACCGGCAGATGCGCGAGCAGCCCGTCACGATGCCGGCCGTTCATCGAAACCATACCCTTGGAGGTGGTCTTCTCCGGGAGTTCCCGCAGGGTGGACCGCCAGGCCGCGCCGACGTGCACGGTATCTGCCGTACTGCCGGGCCGCAGCCGGACCGCGACGGTGGTGCCCCGGGATTCGGCCACCCACAGCTGCGAAAGGATCTCCGAGCCCAGCTGTTTCGGATCGATCGCGGACCCGATGTTGACGCTGTTGCCGAGTTCGGCATACCGCCACCGGTGGGTCAGCTCGCGCGCGTCGGCTCCGTGCAGCACCTGACGGACGGCCGCCCGGATCTCCGAGGCGGTCAGCACCCGCGACCCGCACCCCGCGTCCTCGAGCGTCCGCACGATGCGCTGGGTCGCGATGGTGACCGCGCGCGCCGCGCCCTCGTCGCCGCCGCCGCGGCGTTTCGCGGCCCCGGGGCAGTCGACCATATCGAACCCGATCGCCAGCCAGACCGTGCGATACGCGGTGGCGGGCAGTGGCCCCAGCAGGGATTCGTAGATGGCGCCCGCCGGTGTGCCGGAGCGGCTGCGGTGGCCGTGACTGATGATGTCGATACCGCTGAGCAGGATGTCGTGCTGGGCGAGGCAGGTCGCCAGCTCCGCCATCGGCAGCAGGTGGGAGGCGTGCACCGCGGTACGGTCGATGCGGGTGAGTCCGCCGCGCGGCGGCAGCACCTCGACGACCGCGACCACCCGGCTCTCGTCCCAGTACAGGCCCAGCGAACGGTCGTCCGGTCCGCGGAAATCGCTGCTGTCCCCGATCCGGTATTCGCGGTGGGCCCGATAGTTCCACCAGGTGCCCACCCAATCCAGCAGCACCCGGCGCCCGACCGGAACGAGCGGAACACATCCGACGACGACCGCGATCCCCAGCGCGATCCAGGGGTTCACTCCGGTGACCAAGGCGATCATGCCCGTGACGAGCGCGAATACCTGTGCGATAAGCAGATTGCGCATCGAGATACGCCCGAAAAGCAGGCTGCGCCTGCGCCCCACTGCGGCTGGAACGGCCATCAGAGTCCCCCAGGTACCCGGTGTCGGCCGATTATCGGCGGCCGAGCTGAACTACGTCCTCGCGAACTGTACTGTGTTCGGCGAGCACCAGCACAGTTCGGGGGAAGACGATGCCTTCAAAGCCCACCACCAGGTGGCAGATCAGCGGTTACAACTTCCTGGTTCGCCGGATGGAGCACGCGTTGGTGCGGCGGGACGTGCGGATGCTCCACGACCCCATGCGTTCTCAGGTGCGTGCCTATGTCGTGGGCCTGGTCCTGGCCGTGGTGGTACTCGCCGGCTGCGGTGTGCTGGCCCTGCTCCGGCCGCAGGACAAGATCGACCAGAACAAGATCCTGATCGGCAAGGAATCCGGCGCCGTCTACGTGGTGATCAACGACGTGGTGCATCCCGCGTTGAACCTGGCGTCGGCCCGGTTGGCCGCGGGCGAGGCGCCGGACGCGTCGATCGTGAAGGAAGCCGAGATCGGGAAGAAGGCCCGGGGTCCACTGATCGGTATTCCCGGTGCGCCCGGCTCGATCCACTTCGATTCCTCCGGTACCGGACGGCAATGGACCATCTGTGACGAGATGAAGATCGATGGCAGCCAGGACCGTACGACGTCGGTACTGGCCGGCGACCTCGAGCTCGGCGCGAAAGCCGAATCGATGGGTACGGACAAGGCGCTGCTGGTGCAGGGGGAGAACCACACCTATCTGGTCTACGACAGGAAACGCGCGCGCATCGATATGACCGACCGCGCGGTGACCGACGCCCTGAACATCACCGGCGCCACCCCGCGGCCGGTGAGCGAAGGCCTGATCAACGCGATACCGGAAGTGCAGCCCATCGTCCGGCCCGATATCGCCGATGTCGGTACCGCCCCGATCGGTTTCGAGGTCAGCGGTCACCGCATCGGTGACGTAGTGCAGGTCGGTACCTCCGGAACCGAATATCACGTGGTGCTCGCCGACGGGCTGCAGCCCATCTCGGCCCTGACCGGGGAGATCATTCGTAACTCCAACCCGCAGACTCCGGGTGACGACACCATCGACCAGCGCGAACGCACCGATGCCCCCGTTTCGACGGCCCTGCGGGTGGGCGACTACCCCAAGACGGCCCCGGCCGTGCTCGAGCCCAAGGACCATCCGGTGAGCTGCCTGTCCTGGAAACCTATCCCGGAAGCCGGCGAGAACACCGGCACCCGGGCCGAATTGCACGTCATCACGGGAGTCGGCCTGCCGATATCGGACAGCGCGAAACTGGTACCGCTCGCCCAGGCCGACGGGTCGGGCCAGAACGTCGACTCCGCCTACCTGGCTCCGGGGACCGGCGCCTATGTCCAGACCACCGGGATCGAACCGGACAGCAGCCGTAAGGACAGCGTCTTCTATATCGCCGATACCGGTGTGCGGTACGGCATCAAGAACGCCGACGCCGCGAAGGCGCTGGGTATGCCCGGGAAAGCCGAGTCCGCGCCCTGGCCCATCGTCGGGCTGCTGGCCTCCGGGCCGAGCCTGGGCCGAGAAGAAGCACTGGTCGCACACGACGGGGTCGCACCGGATCCCTCGCCGGCCGCGCAACCGGTGGCCACGAAGTAGTACTGGTCCACATCGGTGGATGCACCGCTCAGTTGCCGCCATCTCCACCGGGTTCGATCGAGCGTGGAGGCGCTGGCCTGGTAGAGCCAGCGCTGTTCGGTGTCGTCGAAATGCGGATTGCAGAGGTGCTCACCGGCCGGAGCCGGAACAGACGCTGCCGGGCCCCGCCGGATTCCGAACGCCCAACCGGAACACGACACGTCGACAGATCCGCCGCGGTCGGCGCGGATCTTCTCCGGCGCCGAGCGACTCGATCGGGAGGCGTCGCCTCAGGCGTCGTCGTCGCCGACGCCGAAGCGGCGACGGGCCGGGAACGAGGCGAGATAGCCGAGCACCAATCCGCCCCCGATGATCCCACTGCCGATGAGGGCCACATTCCGGGCGGTATGGTCCGGCGGTGGGGGCGGAGCGGGGATCGCGAGCTGCTTGCTGACCGCGGGATTCGGCTGCTTGGGCCGTAATTCGTCGGGAACCTCGTTGGTCAAGGCCGCGATCGGGTCGATCGCGCCGTAGCCCACATAGGGGTTCCAGCCCTCGGCCGGTGCGTGGGCGGTCGCCTGGATGCGTTTCATGACCTCGACGGCGGACAATTCAGGAAAACGGGAGCGCACCAGCGCGACCACGCCGGAGACATAGGGTGCCGCGAAACTGGTGCCGTTGATGGTCTGCCGACCGCCCTGGGCATCGACCGTTCCGTTGATGACCCCGCCGCTGTGCACGTCGAGGGAGACGATGTTCTCGCCCGGCGCGGCGACACTGAGCCAGGGGCCCGGGACGGTGAACTCCGAGGGGGCACCGTTCGCATCGATAGAGCCGACCGAGAGCACCAGATCGTCGTAGCGAGCCGGTGTCACGTTGACGGTCGCATTGCTCCACGGGTCCGCCGCGGGATCCAGCGGGTCCTGGATGCCGGTATTGCCCTTGCAGCTGTCGTTGTCGGTATTACCGGCCGAGGCCACCACGACCACGTTCTTCTGGTGGACGGCGTAGTCGAGCGCGGCACCGAGCGAAGCATCGGAGATAGGGCCGGCACTGCACGCGACCTCGGAGATATTGATGACAGTGGCGCCCATATCGGCGGCCCGCCGGACGGCCTGCGCCATGGTGGCGACATTGCCGTATCCCTCTTTGGAGAGATCTTCCGGCGTTTTGGTGGCATTGCTGCCCGCTTTGACGTACTTATCACTCGTCTGGCGGATCGTGAGGATCGCCGCGGCCGGTGCCACTCCGGAGAAGCCCTCGTTCGGGACCCGGCTCGCGCCGATGATGCCGGCCACGATGGTCCCGTGCGCGTCGCAATCCTCGGTGCCGTCACCGCTGTTGGCGACGAAGTCGCCGCCGGCGCGTAGCCCGGGCAGCCGGGCATGGCGGGCCACCCCCGTATCGATCACCGCGACGACCTGCCCGGCTCCTTCGGAGAACTGCCACGCCCGCGTCAGGTCGAGGGCGGCCTGCGCGGGTGGCACGGTCGGACCGCCGCCGCCGGAAACGGTGCTGTTGCAGGCGGTATTCGCCTTGCGCTCGGTGGCCTGGGTGGGTTTCGCCGGATCACCGGCCGGCAACTGCCCGGGATCGACGGGTGCGGGCCGGTCGGCATACGCCACCGGAGAGCCGAGCCCGAGCGTCGCACTCATCCCGAGTACCGCGGCCACCGCCGCGGCGCGGACCCCCCGGTTCACAGCCCGCGGACGAGGGAGTAGAGGTCGGTCACCCAGAACACGAGCGGCAGCACCGCGGCCACGAAGCCGTATTCGATCAGTTCCGCGGCCCGCCGCATCGGCGGAGTGGCCGTCTGGTTGGGGACGATCATGCCGAGGACGAGCGCGGCGATCAGCATGACCAGGGCGGCTCCGAACGCGGCCAGCGGCAGATCGGTCACGAACGCCATCCCCACCAGCATGGCGAGCAGGATGGCGGCGCCACCCGCGATCAGGATCACGGCCTGTTCGGCGCCGGCGTAGGTGCGGCTGCGGAACATCAGGACCGCCGCGCACACCAGTGCGAGCGCGATGCCCTGCCAGAAGAACCCGCCCCCGGTGGGATCGGTGGCCACCAGCGCGCCGACCACCGTGACCAGCGTGGTCGCCGAGACCAGTCCGCTCAGATAGGTCCGCGCGCGAGCCGATTTCGCGTGCAGGGCATCGAGCGTGGGCAGGGCCCGGTGATCGTCGGGATCGTCTTCGGTCGGATCGATGGGGGTGCCGGGGGAGGGCACGGGGGGCAGCGGCAGTTTCGCCAGCATCATGGAGATCCGCGGGGCCAGCGACAGCGCGGCGAGACCCAGGGCCGCCACCACCGCGCCGACGGCCTTCATCGGCAGCTCGGTGAGCAGGCCGACCAGCGCGGAGGGCACCGCGAAGAGCGCCACCGTGCCCGCGCCGATGAACAGCCCGAGGCCCACGCCGGTGACCCGCCAGGCCAGAATCGCCGTGGCCCCCAATAGCGTGGAACCGAGCAGCATATGGGCCCAGTCGTAGTGATCCGGCACGATCAGCATGCCGCCGGTGAACGCCGGCGGCAGCGCGCAGCCGCCGAGGACCAGCGAGGTCTTCGGATCGCCGTACACCCGGCTGAGGATCATCGCCGCGACCACCAGCAGCACCGCCACCCCCAGCGCGATCGCCCCGGTGATCCAGCCGGGCATCGCGTCCGGCGACGCCAGCAGTGCGGTGCAACCCGCCAGCATGGTGAGCACCGCCAGCGCCGAGCCGGTGATCCGCGCGGTATTCGGATTCCACCCGCGGAAATGCTCGGCGTCGGCGACGGCGACGTTGTACATGATGTCGTCGAAGAGCGGGGTCGGCGCGGTGTGGGCCGAGTTCTCCAACATCAGCAGCTCGCCGTCGCGCACCCCCTGTTCACCGAGGCTGAGCGAATTCGACAGCGGCGGCTGGCCGATCCGGGCCAGCACCCAGTCCGCGGGTTCGTAGCGTTCGCCCTGGTGGTCGAAGTCGTTGGTTCTGCTGTGCGCGGCGATCATATCGACCACACTCGGGATCACCAGCGCGACCGGAACATCGACTGGAATGGCCATATCGACCTGGGTGTGTTTGGCCAGAATGGTGACCCTGGTGAGATCCGGTGCGCGGACTATCCCCCGCGAGGAATCTTCCTCCATATGGTCCAGTCGCGCATGCGTCACGCTTCCCCCAAGTTGGTTCGCTACCCTGCTCGTTTTCCGCATTCTCCCAGGAGATCGCGGGTTGCGTGCCCCCGTTCCGGCCAGCAGAATGCAGGTCGAACTGTACGACATGTTCGTGCTTGCCTCTACACTGAGCCCGAACATCGCATGGCCACAAGGGGGATCTCGTTCGATGACCACTGTCCGTTTTCAGCGGCGTGCGCGCCGGGAGGTTCCACGGACACCGGGCGGCGAGGTCACCCTGCAGCCACCCCCCGAAATCCCCCGGGTGACGCCGGGAAATCTGCTGGGCAAGCTCATGCCGGTCGTGATGATCATCGGCATGGTCGGGATGATGGCGCTGATGTTCACCCAGGGCGGTGGTATCGCGTCGAATCCGATGTCGCTGATGTTCCCGATGATGATGATGGTCTCGATGGTCGGGATGTTCGCCGGCCAGGGCAACGGTAAGGGGGCCAAGGCGGCGGAGGCCAACGAGGACCGCAAGGACTATCTGCGCTATCTCGACCAGGTCCGCAAGGATGTCGGGGTCACGGCGGCCGAGCAGCGGGCCGCGGTGGAGTGGAGTCATCCGGAGCCGGGCCTGGTCTGGATGCTCGCCGGTACCTCCCGGATGTGGGAGCGCCGGCCCAGCGACAAGGACTTCTGCCATGTCCGTATCGGCATCGGAGGGCAGCGGCTGGCCACCCGCCTGGTCGCCCCGGAAACCGGGCCGGTGGAGGAGCTCGAACCGATCGCCGCGGTCTCGTTGCGCCGTTTCGTCCGCGCGCATTCCACGGTCCCCGATCTGCCCACCGCCATCGCGGTGAAGGGTTTCGCCACCATCGCCCTCGACGGCGACCGGGCCCAGGCCCGGGACATGGTGCGCGCGATGCTGGTTCAGCTGGCCATGTTCCACGGCCCGGACCAGGTGCTCACCGCGATCGTCTGCGGGCCCGACACCAGCGCGGAATGGGAATGGACCAAATGGCTGCCGCACACCCAGCACCCGGACGCCCAGGACGGTGTCGGTACCCAGCGTATGTTCTTCGGTTCGATCCGCGAGATGATGGCCGGCCTCGCCCCCATCCTCGGCAACCGGGTCCGCTACTCCCGTAACCAGCCCACCAATGCCGCCATGGTGCACGTGGTGATCGTGGTGGACGGCGGCCTGCTCGAAGCCGAAGAGGATCAGCTGCGCGAATCCGGGTACGAGGGCGTCACCGTCATCGACCTGTGCGGATACGCGCCGCGCCTGGCGGTATCGCGGGGCATCGGCCTGACCATCCGTAATGGTGAATGCCTGGGCCGCGGCGCCACCGGAAACCAGGAGCGTTTCGCGGTCATCGACCGGATCGGCCGGGAACAGGCCCAGCAGGTGGCCCGCCGCCTCGCCCCCTACCGCGCGGCCACCCAGCGCAGTAGCGATGTCGAGGTCAGCGAAGGGGAGACCATCAACACCTGGGCGCAGTTGATGGGCCTGGGCGATATCGGTTCCTTCAATCCCGAGAGCGCGTGGCGGCCCCGCTACGGCCGGGAGCGGTTGCGGGTTCCGTTCGGTGTCGGCGCCGACGGGCTGCCCGTCGTGCTGGATATCAAGGAAGCCGCCGAATCCGGTATGGGCCCGCACGGTCTGTGCATCGGCGCCACCGGTTCCGGTAAGTCCGAATTCCTGCGCACCCTGGTGCTCAGTCTGCTGGCCACTCATTCACCGGACCAGCTGAATCTGGTCCTCGTCGACTTCAAGGGCGGCGCGACCTTCCTCGGCCTCGACGGGGTCCCGCATGTCGCGGCCGTCATCACCAACCTGGAAGAGGAAGCCGACCTCGTCGACCGTATGCGCGATGCGCTGGCGGGCGAGATGAACCGCCGTCAGGAAGTGCTGCGCCAGGCCGGTAACTTCGCGAATGTCTCCGAATACGAGAAGGCCCGGGCCGCCGGTGCCGATCTCGATCCGCTGCCCGCGCTGTTCGTGGTCCTCGACGAGTTCTCCGAACTGCTCACCCAGCACCCCGATTTCGCGGAACTGTTCGTGATGATCGGCCGCCTGGGCCGCTCGCTGCACGTCCATCTGCTGCTCGCCTCGCAGCGGTTGGAAGAGGGCAAGCTCAAAGGCCTGGAGTCGCACCTGTCCTACCGTATCGGCCTGAAAACCTTCTCCGCGAACGAATCCCGCCAGGTGCTCGGTGTCCCGGATGCCTATAACCTCCCCAACAATCCCGGCGGTGGCTACCTGAAATCGGATTCGGGCGAGATCCAGCGATTCCAGGCCTCCTACGTCTCCGGGGCGTATGTGGGTGGCGGCCCGCAGCGCGATATCGCAGTGGCGACCCGGGCCGGCGAGATCGATATCACCGCCCGCCCGTTCCTGGCCAAACACGTCGAATTCCGGGCAGTGGACCGGATACCGTTGGCTCCCGAACCGCTCGACGATCCGGAACCGCTGATCGAGGACGGCGAACAGATCTCCAATATCGGCATGCTGGTGGCCCGGATACGCGGCCACGGCCGGCCCGCCCACGAGATCTGGTTGCCGCCGCTGGACGCCGCCCCGTCGCTGGACGAACTCGTCCCACGTTCTATCCTCACCGGCGAATACAGCGCGCAGGCCGGTCTGCGCGCACCGATCGGTATCGTCGACCGCCCCTATGACCAGCGGCGCGACCCCCTGGTCGTGGATCTGTCCGGTGCGCGCGGCAATGTGGCCGTCGTCGGTGGCCCGCAGTCGGGTAAATCGACCATGCTGCGCACGCTGATCATGGCGATGTCGCTGACCCATACCGCCGAACAGGTGCAGTTCTACTGCCTGGATTTCGGTGGTGGCACCCTCGCCAGTCTCGAGGGCCTGCCGCACGTCGGTTCGGTGGCCGGCCGGTTGGACCACGACAAGGTCCGCCGCACCATCGCCGAGATGACCACCATCGTGCGCACCCGCGAACTGCGCTTCCGCCAGCTCGGCATCGAGTCGATGTCGGAGTTCCGCCGCCTGCGTGCCGGCGACCCGGCGAGCAGTCAGGCCGCCACCGGGGCCCACGAGGACCCGTTCGGTGACGTCTTCCTGGTGATCGACGGTTTCGGTTCGATCCGCCAGGATTTCGAACCGCTGGAACAGGCGATCATGAACCTCGCGGTCCAGGGCCTGTCCTACGGCGTGCACGTGGTGATCGCGCTCTCGCGTTGGATGGAGGCCCGGCCGCAGCTCAAGGATCAAATCGGCACCCGGCTGGAACTGCGCCTCGGTGATCCGGCCGATTCCGAGTTCGGCCGCAAGGTCGCGGCGCTGGTTCCGCAGGGCCGCCCGGGTCGCGGTATGACTCCGGAAAGCCTGCATATGCTCACCGCGCTGCCCCGGGTGGACGGGTCCTCCGAGGCCGAGGATCTCGGTCGCGGCGTCGCCGACGCCGTCGCGCGACTGCAGCAGGCGACTCCCGGACGTCCCGCACCGCAGGTCCGGATGCTGCCCGAACAACTCGACCGGGAACAGTTCGTGCGGGGCATCGGACCCTGGGAGGGCCCGGCGGACCGGCGCAATGTCGCGATCCCGATCGGTATCAACGAATCCGAGCTCGCGCCGGTTTTCCTCAATTTCGACGACAATCCGCACTTCCTGATCTTCGGCGATACCGAATGCGGGAAGTCGACGTTGCTGCGCAATATCGTCAGCGGCATCGTCGAATCCAACGCGCGCGACAAGGCGGCGCTCATCCTGGTCGATTTCCGGCGCACCATGCTCGGCTACTTCGACCAGGAACGCCTCGCCGCCTACGCGACCGGCGCGGAGGGCCTGACCACGAATATGCGTGACCTCGCCGCCCTGCTGCGAACCCGCATGCCCGGCCCCAACGTCACCCCGCAGGAATTGCGCGACCGTTCCTGGTGGACCGGCCCGGATCTGTTCGTGATCGTCGACGACTACGACCTGGTCTCCAGCGGATCCAGCGGCAACCCGCTCGCGCAGATCGTCGATTACCTCGCGCATGCCAAGGACATCGGCCTGCACCTGATCATCGCGCGCCGCTCCGGCGGCGCGGGCCGGGCCATGTACGAGCCGGTGATCTCCCGCATGCGCGACCTGGCCACGCCCGGACTGATCATGAGCGGCAGCCGGGAAGAGGGCGGCCTGCTCGGAAATGTCCGGCCCAGTGCCATGCCGCCGGGCCGCGGCACCCTGGTCGGGCGTTCGGGTAACGATCTCATCCAGACCTCGTGGATGCCGGCGCAGTAATGCCGGTGGCCGAGATCGCGCTGACCGAGACACGGCTGTGGGCGTGGAGCGCGAACACCCATACCGATCTCACTCCGTCGGTCGTACCCACCGGTGACGGCCGCAGTCTGGTGGTGGGCGAGCCGCTGGCTCCTCCCTCCATCGCGGTGTCGCCGGTGCAGCTGGTCACCGCCGACCGCATCGCCTACGACCCGGGTATGCCGACACCCGAGGAAGCATTGAGCGCGGTGCTCGGTCATACGCTCACCCAGCTGCGTATACCGACACCGTGTGAGCGGCTCACCGTCGTACACCCGACCGAATGGGACCCGCATCGGCTGACCGTCCTGGAGTCCGCGGCACGTCGCCACAGCGGTCACGTGACGCTGGAGACGATCGCCGTCCGGGCGGTCGCCGCCGGGCGGCGGCTACGCGATGCGCGCACCGTGGTCCTCGAATTCGGACCGCTGTCGACCACCGCCTCCACTGTGGTTCCGGCGGAGGGCGGTCCGCGGCTCGAGTACTGCGAGCACGAGCCGGTACTGGCCGCCGCCGAGATCGCAGCGGACGACGACGGCCGCGCCGGTTTCGACGCACTGCTCGACCGACTGTTGCACGGCTGCCGGGTGAGTTCGGTACTCGTGGTGGGCCGTACCGACGTCGGCTTCCTCGAGCGGATCGGTTCGGTGGTCGCCGAACGCTGCGGTAACGCCGAGTTGGTGGTGGTGGCCGGTACCGATCTGGTGCGGGTGCCCCGCACCGACCCCGGCGATCACCGCCCCACCCTGCCCCCGGCCGCCGCCGAGACCGAATGGCTACAGCCCCTGCGAGAGCGGGCCGCCGCCACCCGGCCACCGCCCTCCCGGACCCCGCTCTATCTCGCGGCGGCGGCCGTACTCGTCGTCGCCGTCCTGGTAGCGGCCGGCATCGGTATCGTCCGGATTTCCGGCGGCGACTCGGCTGCCGTGGCCACCGCGCCGTCCACTATCCCGGCGCCCGACGGCGGTGACACCGACACGGCTGCCGATCCGGGCCCGGTGTCCTTCGGCGCTCTCCGTCTCACGGTCCCGGCCGGGTGGCGGATCAAGGATCCGTCCGCCGGTTCCGGGCGCCTGGAACTGGTGCCCGAGACCGGGTTGCGCGCACGTATCACCGTGACCCAGCAGCCCGTGACACCCGATGTCGGCTATGAACGGATCGCCGCCGACCTGGAGGCGCAGATCGCCCGTCGCCCAGCGGGTTCGGTATCCGCGGTCCGTCGCGACGTGGTGTTCGCGGGCCGTCCTGGCCTGGCATATTCCGAGCATCCGGAGGACGGATCCACCGTTGACTGGCATGTTATCGTCGAGCACAGCATCCAGATCAGTATCGGGTGCCAATATCAGACAGGGGGGCAGGACTCGATCACACCTATCTGTGAAGACCTCGCGAACTCGCTGGATGTCAGCCGATGACCTCCGGCCGGGATATTTTCCGGAATCCTACGGAACCGATTGGGCGGGGATCGCGTCCAATCATCATGAAGGCAAGTTCGGACCGTTTGCGGACGCAGGGGGTCCGGATCCGAACTCGAGTAAGGAGATATCGTGGCGAACCCCAACGTCACTACCGACGTAGCGGCAATGGAGACAGCTGCCAAGCACGTCGAGAACGTGAATTCGCAGCTGCAGACCGAACTCGGCAACGTCCGTAACATTGTTGCCGGTTCGGCGGGGAACTGGGAAGGTTCTGCCGCCGCCACCTTCCGCAAGGTCATGGACGATTACGATTCGCAGTCCCGCAAGCTGCACGACGTCCTCGCGGAGATCGGGACCCTCATCCGTGAAAACGGCAAGGGGTACACGGCCACCGAACAGGCGAACCAGGATCGCTTGAATTCGCTCGGTGCCTCGGCCGAACTCGGCTCCAGCCTGAAGATCTGAACGCCGTCGGTTCACGAGAGTCTTAGGAGTTATTGCTATGTCGCAGATGAAGTATTCGGAAGCCCAGTTGATGGCGATGACCGGCGACCTCCGTACATCGAAGGGCCGGTTGACCGAAACCCACGACGAGCTCCAGGGTTACGTCAACGCGCTGGCCGCCGAATGGGAATCCGGTGCGCAGGAGGCATACCGCCTCAAGCAGGCGCGGTGGGACGAGGCACACAACGGCCTGCTCGACATCATGGAGCGTCTCGCCAAGATCGTCGAAGACGGTGCCATCGATATGACGACCACCGATAAACTGAATGCGTCGCGCTGGGTCTGATTCGATAGGCCGACCGGATGCAGCTCGAAACAGCGATTGTGCCCCGAGATCGATTCTCGAGGCGCAATCGCTTTCTTTCGCCTCAGGTCAGATCATTCAGCAGTAGGTACTGCGCCGCGGTCTTCTGATGTAACTCCTGGATTTGATCGGCTCCGTCGACGAGAACGGTGTACCGGCCATTCGTGAAGACACATCGGAGGGAACCCGTTTCCTCCGGGTTTTCGGAGCAGTGTGCGCCGGGCATGCCCGGTGGCGTATCAATTGTTTCGTACGCCGGGTCGAGCCGGGAGTCCAGATAGGCCGCGAATCGCTCGGCGGCCGCCGCGTCGCCCGCGCGATATATTTCGGTTTCTCCCCGCGTCACCAGGTCGATTTGCGCGTCTTCGATCGCTCGTTTCGTCAGGTCGGGGCGCTCCGTGAAATGTAAAGCGACCGAGGGTTTCATCACCGCTTCGCTTTCCCCTGTTTCGGCGGGTAATGCGTGACGGAGGATGTCATCGGTGTCGACGGGCAGCTCCGGCAGCTTTTCGGGAGAGGTCGGCCGGAATTCCCGTAGCCGCTCGAACTGCTTGTCCAGCACCGCCTGGGTCAGCTCGGCCAGGGCGTTGTGATCGGGTGGTATATCCACGCCTGGTCCGATATAGGTTTTCACGAGGTATTCGTCGCTTGCGGCCCAGGTGGATACCGAGTCGTACTGGCCGACCTGACCGAATGCGTCGGCATAACCAGGTATCGCGATCGTGGCCACCGGTGGATAGCGGCCGGTCCACGCCCGGTCGGACAGATATTTCGCGGCGTGGGCCGCCTGTCCGGGCTCGGTGAACCGGAGCACCGTCAGTTCGACGGTGCGGCCCAGTGTCTGCTCCGCGCGCCGCTGCCCGGCGGTTTCCCATCCGACCCGGAAACCGGGCACCTCCGTGGCGAAGTTGTCGGTCAGCTCAGGGGGTTCGAGCTGGGTGTACATCTTGCGCTGGTATCGGACCCGGCCGAAGACGAGACGGGGATCGGTGTCCATGATCAAGGGAACGAACTCGGCCAGGCGCAGCGCCTCTTGGATGCCCACGTTTTCGGGTGTCCGCACTTCCGCTGCCGCGCGCGGTACCGTCCGATAGTTACCGGGCCGGAGCGCGGAAGTGTCCACGGCGGTGTGGCTTTCGGTGTCGTGTCCGCAGCCGGCGGCGACAATGATCGCCAATGTGCACACCGCACTCGAAACGCGCCTGGAAGTCGGCACGGCAGGGCCCCCTTTTCCTCAATCCACTACGGCCGAGATGGACGGGACCAATCTATCGACCAGGGTGGCCGCGGACTGGCCGGTCCACACCTGGAAGGCCTGCACCGTGTTTATATCGTCGACTACAACGATTTTCGCCGAAGAGTTCAGGAACTGATTCGGTAGGCCCCCGAGGCCGCCGTTACCGGCGGCACTGTCGGACCGGGTCACGACGATGACATCCAGGGTCTTCGGCAGCGAGAAGCTCGTCGGCGCCAGGTCCCGGGGCGAGGTCTCGTTCCGCAGGGGGAGGTACTCGTCGCTGTACCGGAAGCCGATATCGCGGAGGAAGTCGGCCTGCGGCGAACCGTCCAGTACCGCGGAGAACATCGAATTCCCGTAATTGAAGGCGACCACGGTCTTGCCGGTGAATTCCGGGTGATCCGATCGGACTTCGGCCAGGTCGGGCCCCGCCGAAGACCCCGATCCACCGCTGGAGAAGGCATAGATGCCGGCGGCGATCGCGAGTATCGCGACGACGGCTACCGCGGCGGAGACGATGATCCGGCTTCGCCCCCGCTTACCGGTGTCCGGCCGGGCTGCGGTGGTGGCATAACCGGTGCGCGGCCGCGTGGTCACTTCCTCCTGCCCGGGCAGGGGTGGTGTATTCGTGGCAGAGACGTATCCGCCGGCGTACGACGGTCCCGAACCCGGCCCGCCCGGTGACGCGAACACATGGCCCGGACCCGGGGCACGGTACGAGTTCGGCCCGCGCATCGCCGCTTCCGCGTCGGCGACGAACTCGCGGCAGGTCGGATAGCGATCCTGTGGATTCTTGGCCAGCACCCGGGCGAATACCTGATCGAGTGCGGGGGGGAGATCACCGCGGACCGCGGTAATCCGCGGCGGCGGTTCGTTGACGTGGCCCATCATCACCACGGCCGGCACGGTGGACGGGTACGGGTTCTGTCCGGTCAGGAGCCGGAAGAAGGAGCATCCCAGGCTGTAGATATCGGAGCGGTGGTCGAGTTGCCGGCCGAGCAACTGTTCGGGCGAAGCATATGCCACGGTGGCCATGAACTTCCCGGTCGCCGTGAGGTCCTGGCCGTCCTCGGCGGACTTCGCGACACCGAAATCGGTGAGCAGGACCCGCTCGTGATCGTCGTCGGGGGAGGCGGACAGCAGGAAATTGGCCGGTTTGATGTCCCGGTGCAGCAGCCGGCGCCGGTGGGCGTAATCCAATCCCTTCCCGACCTCGGAGATGATGTGCAGGGCGCGTGGCGGTGTCATGACCCCCGGGCCCTTGCTTGCTTCTTCGGAGGCGTCGGTACCCGGCACGTACTTCATCGCGATCCACAGCCGGCCGTCCTCCTCGCCGCGGTTGTACACCGTGACGATATTCGGGTGGTCGAGGCCGGCGGCGAGGCTGCCTTCGCGCTCGAAGCGTGCGCGGAATTCCGGGTCACCGGACAAGTCCTCGCTGAGGATCTTGATCGCGTCCCGGCGCGGCAGGGTGGGGTGCCGGCCCAGGTACACCGACCCCATCCCGCCGCTACCCAGAACTCCTACTATGAGGTAGCCCCCGACAACGGCACCGGGCGGCAACGCCATTCGTGTCCTCCTCTTGCCCCGACCGACCCGCGGTGAGCCATCATTGCTCCGGTGCGGTCGAATTGATCCTGCCCTACATCACGATCCCCGGCACCGCGGCCACAGCGGCCCCGCCCACGGTGGTCAGCGGCTGTTCGCGAGAATGGCGTACTGGGCGGCGAGTCCCTGGTGGAGTTCCGGAGAGGGCAGCTTGCCGAGGCCGGTGTCATCGACCAGTGCCACGTAGCGGTCGTAGACGACCACGCAGAAGAACGTCTGGAACAGCGCGGTGTGGTAATCGCGCTGCACACAGCGGGCATCGCCGAGACCGGGTGGCTCGTCGATCCGCTCGTCGTATCTGCCGGGGCGGGTGAGCGCCGTCTGCAAGGCGAAGGCCTGGGACGGCCCCGCGGCCCGGTAGACGGTCGCGTTGTTGCGAGCGACGAGGTCCACGCCGTATGCCTCGTAGTCGTGGATCGCCTCGGCATCGGGTTCCATGTGCAGGTACGCCGAGGGGCTGTAGGCGCCGAGCAGATCACTGAAGGCGGCACTTCCCTGGAAGTCGCCGGGCAGCGTCATGCTCATGATGCCGTCCGGGTCTGTGGGCAGGTCGAGCATATCGTCGGGTGGTGTGGGTACCAGGCTCTGCAATGCACCGAATTGCAGGTCGAGAAGTTTCCTCAACCGCTCACCCGCCAGTGCGACTTCGCCCGGCGGCGCCGACATGGCGGCTACCACGACGAAGGGCCCCGTGGCCGCGAAGAGCTGTGCCCGGTCACGGCCGGGCGCGAGCGCGGCGTGAGCCTCGCCGTAGCCGGCGATATCGATTCGCTGACGTCCGGGAGCCAGCACGTCCATCGCCGTGTTGTACTCGGTCGCGGCGGTTCGGGCGTAGTCATCGTTTCCGAACCTCAGAACGGCGACCGCGAGGCGCTTTTCGGTGCGGGGGTTGTTGTTCGCGCGCGCGGTCACTACTCCGGACACGAAGAAGTTCTTCTCGGCGATCGGCTCGAACTCGGTGGGCAGCAGGTTCGGCGTCGGAGATGTGCCCGCGGCGATCAGTTCGGTGTCCTGGAGATACCGGAAATCCGGATCCACTTGGTAAGGCGAAATCAGGGATCCGAGCATTCGGCGCGATTCGAGGGAGTAGATATCGGCGGAGGTATTGATCTCCATCTCGAATTTCGTCGGCTCGGTGGGGAACAGGCCGTGATCCAGCTCGGTGATGGTGACCGGCGCCATCCCGGGCCCGGCGTGACCCGTCACTGTCTGCGCGCACGCCGTGGTCACCACGGACACGGCGGATACGAATGCCGTCATCACATATCTCAGAACCCTTGAACGGCTACGACCGGCGCCGGTGACCATCCGTCCCCCTCAACCTGCGAGCAATGCGTACTGGGCCGCGGTCTTCTGATGCAGATCCTGGATCTGCGCGCCCTCCACCAGCGCGAAGAACCTACCGGTCCGCAACAGGCAGAAAGTCGACGGACGCTGCTCGGCTTTCCTGCTGAAACACTCGACGTTTCCGTCTGTGACGCCGGCGGGCGCATCGATCGACTCGGTGTTTGCCGCGTCCCCGGTGACGGGCCGGAACCGTTGCCACAGCGCTTGGGCCCCGACCACTGTCCGGCTTCGCATCACCACCGATTCCGCGAGGGCGATGGCCGAGACCTGCCCTTCGGCGAGGAAGTCCAGGCTGTTTATTCCGCCGAGTGCGTACAGGGCGCCCCGCCCGCGGAAGGCGCCCGGGGGACCGAGCGCCGCCACCGTCTGCAGGTTCTTCGGGAGGGCAAGGGCCAGTACCCCATCGGGGTCCAGCGGGATCCCGGTCAATTGGTCCGCCGGTGTGGGCTCGAATTGATCGAGCAGGGGCGACTGCACACGGAGTAGGGCCTCGGTGCGCTGGACCATGCCGGCCAGATCGGTGCGCCCGGACAAGTCGTCGAACTTGATGTAAACGACATAGCGATCGTGGGCGGTCCAGCTGCCGAGCGAGGCGGTGCCGGGCCGCCAATGCGCCCTGGAGCGGGGGTATCCGGGGAGCGTGGCGGGCCGGTTGTCGGTGTTGAAAGTGAAATCGTCGTGTTCGAGACCGTCGGCGACGGTCTCGGCGGTGGCCGCATCCGGGAACATCAACACCGCGATACTCATTTGCGCGGCGGTGGCGGGATCACCGTCCGTTGACCAGGTATGCACCCAGCCGGTGATCAGGTCTGTCGCGACATCGTCGAAAGTATCGTTGATGACCAGGGACTGCATATCTCGCCGGTCCAGCACCACCGGCCCGCCCATACCCCGCATCGGGGTGACATAGGCCGGGTCCGCTTCGAAGGGCAGTGCCACGAAATCGCCGAGTCGCTGGCCCTCCCGATAGCGTGCGGCCTTCTCGTCGCCCGCTGTGCTGTAGTGGGTCGGCTCGGACGGATAGTTCCCGATATCGAGGCCTGTCAGGTCCGGCGCGGGTCTGACGGGCTGCCCCTCCACCACCGATCCGCAGGCGGCAGTGCCCGCCGACAGGAACAGGGCGGCGAGTCCGGTACAGATTCGGCGCAGCACAGAGTGGTCCGTTCTGCGCACTGCGGCCCCCTTACGAATCGCGATCCTGCGGCATCGTACTGCACATCGTGGCGGCTCAACGGGTTACGTGGGAGCGCGATCGGGCCCGACCGGCCGAGAGAACGGACGGCCGAGGGCAGCGGGCGGGGTGGCCCGGTGCCCTCGGCCGGACGACCACTGCTACCGCGCCTGTGATCTGTGCCGTTCGATCCTTTGCGCAGAACCCCCGGGGCTGTCCGGTCTGGATGATGGATGGTGTGCGTTTCCGCAGGTTCGGCCTCGTCGCCGCTTCGTTGGTTGCTCTGGTGCTGACCGGGTGTGGGGCCGGCGAGGATTTGGTGCCCATCCCGGAGGGGATTCCGCCAGGCCCCGGCCTCCCGGTACCCGTGATCGATATCGATGCCCCCGGCCGGACCGCCGCGCAATTGAACGCGTGGGCGGCCGAGCACGCCGGGGCGCTGGATATGCCGGTGGCCGCGCTCGAGGCGTACGGGTACGCGGCGGCGGTGATGGCGCGGGCGCGGCCGGATTGTGGGATCGGCTGGACGACATTGGCGGGGATCGGGAGTGTGGAGAGCGATCACGGCCGGCATCGCGGGGCCGAGGTGCGGGACGACGGTCTGGTGGAGCCGTCGATCATCGGGATACCCCTGGACGGGGCGCCGGGGGTCGCGGAGATCAGGGATACCGACGACGGTGTGCTCGACGGGGACCGGGTCTTCGATCGGGCGGTCGGGCCCATGCAGTTCATCCCGGAGACCTGGCGCAGGTGGGGAGTGGACGCCAATGGGGACGGGGTCGCCGATCCGCACAGTATCGATGACGCGGCGCTCACCGCGGCACGGTATCTGTGCGTGAGCGGCGGGACGCTGGGCACCGCCGAGGGGTGGAGCCGGGCGCTGTTCACCTACAACAGGTCGGAGAGCTATATGAAGGTGGTTCGCGATCGGGCCGCGACCTACAGCGTCGGCCGGCGCGTCTGAGGTGGCGCCGGAACTGCGGCGGGCGCTGCGGGGCGGCGGATGGACTGGCCGTAACCGGGCCTATTAGGCTCACAATCGCACGGCTCGTCCCGATAACTACCGTGCCACCAGCCGAAGGAGTGTTGTTTTCGTGGCCATCATCGAACAGGTCGGAGCTCGCGAGATCCTGGATTCGCGCGGTAACCCCACCGTCGAGGTCGAGATCGCCCTCGACGACGGCACCCTGACCCGCGCCGCGGTGCCCTCCGGTGCCTCCACCGGCGAGCACGAGGCCGTGGAACTCCGCGACGGCGGGGATCGCTACAACGGCAAGGGCGTGCAGAAAGCCGTCGAGGGGGTGCTCGACGAGATCGCTCCGGCCGTGATCGGCCTGGACGCCGTCGAACAGCGCACCGTCGACCAGGCGCTGCTCGACCTCGACGGGACCCCGGACAAATCGCGCCTCGGCGCCAATGCGCTGCTGGGTGTCTCCCTGGCGGTGGCACGGGCGGCGGCGGAGTCCTCGGGTCTGGAACTGTTCCGCTATCTCGGCGGACCGAACGCCCATGTGCTGCCGGTGCCCATGATGAACATCCTCAACGGCGGTGCGCACGCCGATACCGGTGTGGATGTGCAGGAGTTCATGGTGGCGCCCATCGGCGCGCCGACGTTCAAGGAATCGCTGCGCTGGGGCGCGGAGGTCTACCACGCGCTCAAGGCGGTGCTGAAGGAGAAGGGCCTGGCCACCGGGCTGGGTGACGAGGGCGGGTTCGCGCCCGACGTCGCCGGCACCAAGGAGGCGCTGGACCTGATCAGCGTCGCGATCGGTAAGACCGGGCTGAAACTGGGCCGGGATGTGGCGCTGGCGCTGGATGTCGCGGCGACCGAGTTCTACAAAGACGGTGCCTATCAGTTCGAGGGCTCCGCGCGTTCGGCCGCCGAGATGGCGAAGTTCTACACCGAACTCCGGGCCGCCTACCCGCTGGTGTCGATCGAGGATCCGCTGTCGGAGGACGACTGGGACGGCTGGGTCGCGCTCACCGACGAGATCGGCGACAAGGTGCAGCTGGTCGGCGACGACCTGTTCGTCACCAACCCCGAGCGTCTCGAGGACGGTATCGCCAAGGGCGCGGCGAATGCGCTGCTGGTGAAGGTGAATCAGATCGGCACCCTCACCGAGACCCTGGACGCTGTCGAACTGGCGCACCGCAACGGGTACAAGACCATGATGTCGCATCGGTCGGGTGAAACCGAGGACACCACCATCGCCGACCTCGCGGTCGCGGTGGGCAGCGGCCAGATCAAGACCGGCGCCCCGGCGCGTAGCGAGCGGGTGGCGAAGTACAACCAGCTGCTGCGGATCGAGGACGCGCTGGGCGATTCGGCTCGTTACGCCGGTGACGTAGCATTCCCGCGCTTCACCTTCGAGGACTGAGGTAGATGTCGGAGCGGCGTGCGCGCGGTACCAGCCCCGCGGGGCGGGGCGATCGCCGCACGTCGCGCGCGCCGTCGCGCCGCCCCGCCGCCGAAGTACACGGCGGGGCGGAGCGGGTGCGGCGTACCACCCGCCGGACCAGGGCCGGTACGGACGGCGCGCGGGATTGGTCGGAACGGACCATGCTGGGGTTGTCCGCTGGTAAGGCGATCATTCTGGCGATGGTGGTGTGCGCGCTGGCGATGACGCTGGCCGTCCCCATGCGCACCTATTTCACCCAGCGCGCCGAGGCCGATCAGCTCGCGGCCGAACGCCGGACGCTGGAGGACGATATCGACCGGCTGAAGGACCGCCGCGCTCAGCAGGAGGACCCGGCCTATATCCGCTCCGAGGCGCGCGACCGGTTACGTCTGGTGATGCCGGGCGAAACCCCGTATATCGTGCAGGTTCCGGGCATCGAAGTGCCGGCGATCCCGGATCCGCAGGCACCCCGGCACGAACCCGATCCGTGGTATACGGATCTGTGGCGGAGCATTTCCGAACCGCCCCCCGAAACCGAAACCCCCGCGCCGCAGCCGGAAGGACCCAGGTGAGTACACCCGACGACCGAGATCTGCAGATCGTCGCCGAACAGC
This sequence comes from Nocardia grenadensis, assembly GCF_050942415.1. Lineage (NCBI taxonomy): Bacteria > Bacillati > Actinomycetota > Actinomycetes > Mycobacteriales > Nocardiaceae > Nocardia > Nocardia grenadensis. The sequence continues at coordinate 898,058 of NZ_CP192054.1, forward strand.
TGGGCCGCGAACCACGCGGGGTACTCGCCATCGCCTACCGGACGCCCGATGGGCTGCCCGCGGTGGTCAAGACGGCGCCCAAACTTCCGGATGGCACCCCGTTCCCCACCCTCTACTACCTCACCGACCCTCGGCTGACCGCGGAGGCCAGCCGGTTGGAGTCCGCGGGTGTGATGAAGGGAATGACCGACCGGCTCGGCCGCGATACCGAACTCGCCGCCGCCTATCGCGCCGCGCACGACAGCTATCTGGCCGAACGCGACGAGATCGAATCGCTGGGGACCGATTTCAGCGGCGGCGGTATGCCGGACCGGGTGAAATGCCTGCATGTGCTGATCGCCCACGCGCTGGCCAAGGGGCCCGGAGTCAATCCGCTCGGTGACGAGGCGGTGGCGCTGGCGGCCGCGAACGGACTGCGCGGCAGTGCGATCCCGGCGAACTGGCCGGAATACGTGGTGACGGAAGACGAATGATGCGGCACCGCTGCCCTCGTTCCGGTCTCTGCGGACCGCGTGTACAAGCTCCGAAGGAGGCGCTATGACCGACCGGGTCGCTGCCGTGGATTGCGGCACCAATTCGATCCGACTGCTGATCGCCGATATCGGCGCGGATTCCACCCTGACCGATGTGCACCGGGAGATGCGGATCGTGCGGCTCGGCAAAGGGGTCGACGCGACGGGGCGGCTGAATCCGGAGGCGATCGAACGTACCCGCGTGGCGTTGGCCGACTATGTGTCCCTCATGCTCGAGCACGGTGTGAGCCGGGTGCGGATGGTCGCCACCTCCGCCACTCGCGACGCGTCGAACCGGGAGGATTTCTTCGCGATGACCCGGGCCGAACTCGGCCGGGTGGTTCCGGGCGCGAGCGCCGAGGTGATCACTGGTGACGAGGAGGCGCGATTGTCGTTCACCGGCGCGGTCGGTGAGCTGGCGGCGTCGGACGGGCCGTTCGTCGTGGTCGATCTGGGCGGCGGTTCCACCGAACTCGTGGTCGGGGACGGCGACGGAGTGCGGGCGGCGTTCTCCGCCGATATCGGCTGCGTACGGGTCACCGAGCGGTGTCTGCGCGGGAATCCGCCGGAGGCCGGTGAAGTCGCGGCGGCCCGGGAGTTCGCGACCGAACGTCTTACCGAGGCGTTCACCCACGTCCCGGTGGACGGCGCGCATACCTGGGTCGGGGTGGCCGGCACCATGACCACACTCGCGGCCGTCGCACTGGACCTGCCCCAATACGATTCGACGAGAACACACTTGGCGCGGATCTCGCTGCCGGATCTGTTCGCGGTCTGCGATCGGCTGATCGGGATGAATCACGACGAACGTGCCGCGCTCGGACCCATGCATCCGGGCCGGGTCGATGTCATCGGCGGCGGCGCGGTGATCACCGAGGTGCTGGCGGCGGAGCTGAAGCGGCGGGCCGGGATCACCGAACTGGTAGTCAGCGAACACGATATCCTGGACGGGATCGCGCTCTCGATCGCCTGACGGCTCACCGGGGCCTCGCGGTGGCCTGGGTGTTCGTGGAGCTGCGGTATCGGTTCGGTTCGGTATGCCACGCGCCGGACCGGGGGCATGGGACAGTCTGAGCATGTCCGAAGTACCAGACGTCGCCGAGCGCACCTTTTTCGGTCACCCGGTCGGACTCGTCAACCTTTTCGGTGTCGAACTGTGGGAACGTTTCTCCTTCTACGGGATGCTCACCATCCTCGGCTACTACCTGTATTACTCGGCTACCGACGGTGGTCTCGGTATGGATCAGGATGTGGCCGTCGGTCTGGTCGGTGCCTACGGCGGTCTGGTCTATCTCTCCACGATCATCGGCGGCTGGGTGTCGGACCGGCTGATCGGGATGGAGCGGACCGTCTTCTATGGCGGCGTAGTGGTGGTGGCCGGGCATATCGCACTGGCACTGATTCCGGGCCTCACCGGTGTGGGCGTGGGCCTGGTATTGGTGGCGCTGGGCAGTGGCGCGCTGAAATCGAACGCCTCCGCGCTGCTGGGCACCCTGTATCCGAAGGGTGATCCGCGGGTCGACGGCGGATTCACGCTCTTCTATCTGGGGATCAATCTCGGTGCCTTCGTCGGCCCGCTGCTCACCGGGCTGCTCCAGGAGGAGTGGGGCTTCCATGCCGGTTTCGGGGCGGCTGCGGTCGGGATGGCGCTGGGGCTGATCCAGTACGTGGTGTTCCGCCGCAATCTCGGCGCCGCCGGACGCGAGCCCACCGATCCGCTGCCACGTCGCGCCTACGGGCCGCTCGCCGCGGTGGTGCTCGCGGCGATCCTGGTGATCGTGCTGGTACTGGTGACCGGGCTGGTCACCGTGGACAACCTGCCCGATGTCACCACCGCGCTCATCGTCATCGCCGCCGGGGCGTACTTCGCCGTCCTGCTCACCCATCGCCGGGTGAGCCCGCTGGAACGCACCCGGGTGTGGGCCTTCGTTCCGCTGTTCGTCGCCAATGTGGTGTTCTGGGCCCTGTTCCAGCAGATCTTCACCGTGCTCGCCGTGTACTCCGACGAACGGATGAACTGGAACATCTTCGGCTGGACCGCGCCGTCGAACTGGATCGGTTCGGTGGAGCCGGTGTGGATCATCGTGCTCTCCCCGCTGTTCGCGGCGCTGTGGACCAAGCTGGGGGATCGGGCGCCCAGCACCCCTCGCAAGTTCGCGCTCGGCGTGGTCGGGATGGGGACGGCGTTTCTGCTGTTCGTCCCACTGGCCGGGACTTCGGGCCGTTCGGTGCCGGCGCTGGCCGTGCTGTGCATCATGGCGGTGTTCGCCGTCTCCGAACTGCTGATCTCCCCGATCGGCCTCGCGGTCAGCACCCAGCTCGCCCCCGAACATTTCCGGGCGCAGACGATGGCGCTCTATTTTCTGTCGGTCGCGCTGGGCACCACCTTGTCGGGGGTGTTGGCGCGTTTCTACTCGCCGGACAACGAGTTCGCCTACTTCGGGATCACCGGTTCGGTGGCGATCGCGGCGGGCGCGGTGATTGCCGGACTGTCGTCGTGGATAACCCGTCATATGGCGGGAGTGCACTAGCGTTCCCGGTACTCGCGCCGGAAAGATCAGGAGGCCGCAGTGACGACGCCGACCAGCCGAAATTCGCTGTTCCGCACCAAGAGCGTGGAACAGTCGATCCGCGATACCGAAGCACCCGGTACGAAACTGCGCAAAGACCTCACCGCCTGGGACCTGGCGATCTTCGGCGTCGCCGTCGTCATCGGTGCCGGTATCTTCACCCTCACCGCCCGCACCGCGGGCAATACCGCCGGACCCGCCGTCTCGCTGGCGTTCGTCTTCGCCGCCATCGCCTGCGGTCTCACCGCCCTGTGCTATGCGGAGTTCGCTTCCACCGTGCCGGTGGCCGGCAGCGCCTACACCTTCTCCTACGCCACCTTCGGGGAGCTGGCGGCCTGGATCATCGGCTGGGACCTGCTGCTCGAGTTCGCGCTCGCGGCGGCCGTGGTGTCCAAGGGCTGGTCGCAGTATCTGGGCCAGGTGTTCGACCGGGGTGCCGCGGTGGTGGATATAGGTGGTGTGACCTTCGACTGGGGTGCGGTACTGCTGATCGCGGTGCTCACCACCCTCCTCGCGCTCGGCACCAAACTGTCCTCGCGGGTGTCCGCGGTCGCCGTGGCGATCAAGGTCGGGGTGATCCTGCTGGTCATCATTGTCGGGCTCACCTTCTTCGACGCCGACAACCTGAGCCCGTTCATCCCGGAGGCGCAGCCCACCGAGCAGGGCCAGGGGCTCACGCAGTCGCTGTTCTCCTGGGTGACCGGCGGCGGTAACAGCAGCTTCGGCTGGTACGGTCTGCTGGCCGCGGCGAGCCTCGTGTTCTTCGCGTTCATCGGCTTCGACGTGGTCGCCACTGCCGCCGAGGAGACCAAGAACCCGCAGCGGGATCTGCCGCGCGGCATTCTCGGCTCGCTGGTCGTGGTCACCATCCTCTACGTCGCCGTCTCGATCGTGCTCACCGGCATGGTCCCCTACACCGACCTCGCCGGCGACGACGCGACTCTGGCGACCGCGTTCGCGGTGCACGGTGCCACCTGGGCCAAGAACATCATCTCCATCGGCGCCCTGGCCGGCCTGACCACCGTGGTCATGGTGATGCTGCTCGGCCAGACCCGCGTGTTGTTCGCGATGTCGCGCGACGGTCTCACCCCGCGCTGGCTCGCGCGGACCGGTCAGCGCGGCACGCCGGTGCGGATCACCCTCGTCGTCGGCGTGGTGTGCGCGATCCTGGCCGGTTTCGTGGAGTTCGGCACTCTCGAGGAAATGGTGAACATCGGCACCCTGTTCGCCTTCCTGCTGGTCTCCGTCGGCGTCGTCGTCCTGCGCCGCACCCGGCCCGACCTGCCGCGCGGCTTCAAGGTGCCGCTGGTGCCCTTCGTGCCCATCCTGGCGGTTCTGTCCTGCCTGTGGTTGATGGTGAATCTCTCGGTCGAAACCTGGCTGCGTTTCGTAGTCTGGATGCTGCTCGGTTTGGTGATGTACTTCGCATACGGCCGACGGCATTCGCTGGTCGGTAGGTCCGCTTCCGAACAGGAGTGAGCGCGATGGGTCTATCGTGGCGGTGGTTCCGGCGCCGGGAGATACAGCCCGTACACCGGCCGGTGCGGGACGACGCGTCCGGCACGGATCTGGTGGTCGAATGGATCGACGCGGTGACCACCGGTCTGGCCACCGCGCCACCGGGCCCACCCGTCGCCGCGCCCGCCCGGGTGTGCGACGGCATGTTCACCGCCGCGACCATCGTCGCGGTCCTCATCGAGAAAATCGCCGACCGCACCGAGTACCGGGTCGCCAACAACCGCTGTATGGCCTCGGCGGTGGATTTCATGAAGGTCCTCGGGGAGGACACCCTGCGTCGCTACCGCATCGACGGGGTGCAGCCGGTGGGCTGGGAGAACATGGGTACCGAAATGGACGAACTGGTGATCGCCCGCCGGCTCGGACAGCTGGGCGAAGCCCTCCAATTGGCGTTGCTGGCGGTGACTACGGACTACGAATTATCCGACGAAGTGCGCGAGGCGGCGGAGGAGTCCGGTTTGCTGGCCGCCGATGTGCTGGTGGAGGCATGCCAGGCGATTCAGACAGATCCCACAGTGTGACTCCCACTCACGGGTATTCCGGTACGGGTGTACGAGTCGGTAGTGTGTGGTCCGCACGCCCCCATAGCCCAATTGGCAGAGGCAGCGGACTTAAAATCCGCCAAGTGTGGGTTCGAGTCCCACTGGGGGCACTACTGCGCCGCAGGTCGGACAGGGTGTCCGACGATGGCGTGGCCGTATTGCAGGCACAAGCCCCTGCCCGGAGCGGTGGTCAGCGGTCCCTCGTGTCCGGCCGGACCGAGGTCGGAACCGATGACCCCACCAGGGTGTATCGGGTTCGAGTGATCCCAGATGCGGAATCACAACCACCTCGGCGGCATGATTCATTGGGTCGGACCGCGATCAGCGCAGCCGGCACGGCCCGAGTGTCCGTCCGCACCGTGCAGGCGAGTCACGCTGCACCAGCGCATCCAATTCGGATGCGTCATGGTCGGTGTGCAGCCGGGCAACTGCCCGCCGCGTGCCGGTGAAATCCGTAGCCGGATCGGTCGTGTGGGGCATGACGGCGTGTCCTGTCACCGGGTTCCGGGAACGCGGCCGGCCCTACCGCGGCCGTCGATTCAGCGAACCCGCCGGCCCGGCGGGCGTCCGCACCCGGCGCGGACGAATCCGGCCGGTGCGGTGCCCGACATGCGCCTACCGATTCGGGTGGGTCGCGGAGCTCATGCGGGGTACTTTCCCCCTATGACGGAACCGCCGCACAATTACGGGCGCCAGGACCCTCACCGCCAGGGTTACCCTCGGACGCAGGCCTACCCGCAGCAGGGTTACCCCCAGCAGCAGGGTCACTCGACGGAGCCGGAGTACGGGCATCAGGTCGAATACGGGTACCAGCCGGACCGGCCCGAGCGGACGAACGAGCGATCGAACGAACCGAAGGTCAATGTCGGACGGCTGTGGGCGGGCGGTGTCGGTACGGCCATCGTCGTCGCGCTGGTGATCGTGGTGCTGATCATGCTGGTGCGCGGCATCCTGAACATCGCGGTCCTCTCACCGGAGGGTGAGGGCGCCTACGGCACGGTCTCGACCACTTCGTACGCCGTGGCCGGTGGGGCCGCCGCGATCGCCGCGACCGGTCTGCTGAACCTGCTGCTCGCCCTGATGCCCAGCCCGATGCAGTTCTTCTACTGGATCACCGGACTGGTCACCGCGCTGGCGACACTGGTGCCGTTCACCCTGGTCGCCGGGGTGGATGCCAAGATCGCCACGGCCGTGATCAACCTGATCGCGGGGTTGTGCATCATCTCGCTGCTCGGCGGGATCGGGTCCGGGGCGATCATCCGGCGCCCGCAGGCGCAGTACTGAGTCCTTACGTCCGGTGCCGTCGCGCCGGGTCCCGGGCGCTGTCGGCGGCCGGGACCCGGATGCGCGCCGCGTGCGCTGGCCTCAGCAGGGTCAGGGGACTCACGACCGGACCCGGACGAGTTGCTTACCGAGGTTGGACCCGTCGAAGATGCGCTGCAGGGCTGCCGGGGAGTTCTCGAGACCGTCGACGATATCCTCGGCCCAGACCAGCTCGCCCGCCGCGACCCAGCCCGCGAGCCGGGACAGTGCCGCCGGGAAATCGGCGTGATGGTCGTAGAAGATGAAGCCCTCCATGCGGGCCCGGCGGAAGGCCAGCTGCATGTAGTTCGCGGGTCCGGCCCCGTAGCCGGCGGCTGTGTAGCCGGAAGAGATCGATCCGCAGAGCGCGATCCGGGCGTGCAGGGACAGATTGTCCAGTGCGTTCTCCAGCAGAGTTCCACCGATATTGTCGAAGACCGCGGTCAACCCGTCGGGGGCGAATGCGCGCAGCGCGGCGGGGACGTCGTCGGTGCGATAATTCAGGCAGGCGTCGAAACGGGCGGTTTCGCGCACCCAGTCCACTTTCTCCGGCGTACCCGCGGTGCCGAGCACCCGCGCACCGAGTAGCCGCGCGACCTGCCCGGCCAGCGATCCGACACTGCCGGCGGCGCCGGTGACCAGCACCGCATCGGTTTCCGCGACCTCCAGCACTCGGGTGATCCCGATATAGGCGGTCAACCCGCTCACGCCGAAAACGGTGAGCATATGGCGGGGGTCGATCCCCGGGGGCACCGGATTCACGCCGAACAAGCCGCCGGCGCGCGCCACGGTGTATTCCTGCCAGCCGAGCTCACCGTAGACCCACTGTCCCTCCGGCAGCGCGGGGTCGCGGGAGGCGACCACTCGCCCGACTCCGCTGCCGCGCATCACCTCGCCCACACCGACCGGCGTCGTATACGTCGTCGCAGGATTGAGCCAGGTGCGCTGGGTGGCGTCGATACCGAGCCACTCCACCCGCACGAGAGCCTCACCGTTCTCCAATACCGGGAAGGGGCTAGCCTTTTCGGCAAAAGTATCGGCGGTGATCCCGGCGGCCGGCCGTTCGCTCAGGATCATCTGACGGAAGGTGTGGTCGGTCACGGCGGCCAGTGTGCCCCAGGAATGCCGCCGGTGTCGCCTTCATTTCCGCGCCCTCGGGCGCCGTTCCGGCTGCCGCTCGGGCAGGCCGGCAGTATTGCGTTCACGGTGATCGCAACCCGTGTCAACCGCGTGACCACGTCATACCCTCGGATGTCCGGTCCAGGTTCGGGGAGCACACCGTCATGATCAAGTTACTGGTTTTCACCCTTGTGGGTGTCGGCGCGCAGATCGTCGACGGCACGCTCGGGATGGCCTTCGGCGTCACCGCGACGACGCTGCTCGTCCTCAGCGGCACGGGTGCCGCGCATGCGAGCGCGGCGGTCCACTTCGCCGAGGTCGCCACCACCCTGGCCTCCGGGGCATCGCACTGGCGGTTCGGCAATATCGACTGGAAGGTCGTATTACGGCTGGGTGTGCCCGGCGGTATCGGCGCCTTCCTGGGCGCGACCGTGCTGTCGCGGATCTCCACCGAAGCCGCCGCGCCGATCACCGCCGGCATCCTTCTCGCGATCGGTGTCTTCCTGGTCGTCCGGTTCTCCTCACGACCGCCGGTGGAGTTCGCCGCCTCGGAGAAGACCGCGCACTCCGCGAAATTCCTCACCCCGCTCGGCCTGTTCGGCGGCTTCATCGACGCCAGCGGTGGCGGCGGCTGGGGGCCGGTCACCACCAGTACCCTGCTCACCACCGGACGGTCCGCGCCGCGCACGGTGATCGGTTCGGTGAGTGCCTCGGAGTTCATCGTCTCGGCCTCCGCCAGCGTCGGCTTCCTGCTGGGGCTCGGTTCGGATTTCTTCGACAACCTGCTGATCATCGCGGGTCTGGCGCTCGGCGGCGTGATCGCCGCACCGCTCGCGGCCTGGCTGGTCAGCCGGATCACCCCGGGTGTGCTGGGCACCGGTGTCGGTGGGCTGCTGGTCCTCACCAACGCTCGCACGCTGTTCAAGCACTTCGATATCGACGGCGCGCCGCGCACGATCGGTTATGTGCTGATCGTCGTCGTGGCGGTCGCGCTCACCGTCTTCGCGTGGCGGAAGTCCAGGACCGTCCCGGCCACCGAAGACTCCGCCGGGACCGCGGTCGCGGACGCTGCCGACCCGGTGGCGGCGGGGGCCGCCGGCACCGAAGCCGCCGGTGAAGGCTCCGCGGACGCGACGCAGGTGCCGGTCGGGTAGTCGCCGATCGGCCGGTACGCCTTCGCGCGGTGAGACCGGAGGGTGAGGGGACAGCGCCCGGCTGCCCGGACAACATGTCCGGGCAGCCGGGCGCCTTCGTCTGTGTGCGCGCTCGAGCGGGTTCGCAAGTGCCCGCCGGATGCGGCTTCTTCCGTCGGCGCGCCCGGCACCGGTCGGTGGGTAAGGCGGGTTCGTGACCGGAATTCGTATTTTCGTAACAGCCGGGTAGTACCGCACCGATAGGGCTGGACAACGGTCGGTGGCCGGAAACATCGGCACGCCATCGTGTTTCGGTCATCGCGTCCGATCGCCAGAGGAGGACTGAGATGTGTTGGGGCATTCCGGGCCGGATCAGCGAGAGCTCCGACTACGGCGGTGAAGCCCCGGTCGTGGCTGTCGGCGGGGTGGTGCCGAGGTGAACGATCTCTTGGCGGCCACGCCTTTTCGTGCCGACCTGGCCGAGGACCTGGCGGCGGCGGCGCTGGCGCTGGCCCGGCGATTCGCGGCCGGCGCGACGTTGTGGTGTGTCGCGCCCTCCTGGGAACCGCATGCCCAGCACATCGCCGTCGAATTCGTACATCCGGCGGCCACCGGCGGGCGTACCCTGCCTGCTGTCGCGTTGACCGGGCCGAACCTCGTGGACACCGCCCGGGTTTCGGCTCGCCCCGGCGATATGGTGCTCGCGATCGCCGCCGCGCATGAGCCGCAGGTGCGGTCGCTGCTGGTGCGCAGCCCGGCCTGGGGTGTGCACACCATCTGGATCGGGTCGGGACCGCGGCCGGCCACCGGACTCACCGACCATCTGCTGTGGCTGGACGGCCCGGAGTCCCGGCTTTCGGCCAGGGGTGATCTGGTACTGCTCTACCACCTGCTGTGGGAGCTCACCCAGCGATGTTTCCTGCATCCCGGCTTGGTCGCGCCGGAGCATCGGCCGGACCGCCGGGAGGCCGGCCGCGAAGAAGGCAGGCTGGGTGAGGTGGTGATTCCGCTCGGTGACGGGACGGCGCGTGTCCGTACGCCGCTGGGCACCGAAACCGTCACGACAACCTTCGTCGAACCGGTACGGCCCGGGGATCTGGTGCTGGTGCACGCCGGTATGGCGGTGAGTACGGCCGGAGTGGAGGACGAGCGATGACGTCGAACGAGGCGGGTGCGCTGCTCGATGAATTGGCCGCCTGCGCGCAGGTACGGGCCGCGGAGAGCGTCGATGTACGGACGCGGGCTCTCGCGGCGAACGCGGAACCGGTCGCCGCGGCCGCCCGGGAGATGGCGCGCCGCTTCACCGACGGCGGCCGGCTTTTCGTCTTCGGAAACGGTGGCAGCGCGACGGATGCCGCGACGGTTGCGACGCTGTTCGCCCGGCCGCCGGACGGTATCGCGCTGCCGGCGTGGTCGCTGTCCGCCGACGAGGCGGTACTCACCGCGGTCGGCGACGACTGCGGCTTCGAATCGGTGTTCGCGCGCCAGCTGGCCGCGCGCGGACAGTCCGGCGATATCGCGGTGGCCATATCGGGTGGCGGCGACTCGCCCGATCTGCTGGCGGGACTGGCCGAGGCCCGGAGGCGCGGGATGTACACGATCGGTTTCGCCGGTCGCGACGGCGGCGGGTTCGTCCACGGTGACACGGTGGACCGCCTGCTGGTGGTCGATTCGCGCTGCCCGCACCGGATCCACGAGACGCAGGCACTGCTCGGGTACGCGCTGTGGCTGTCGGTTCATCAGCACGGCGCCGTCGGCGGCTGAATCGGTGCGGGTGGTCCGGCGGCCGGGTGCCTACGCACCCAGCGCGAACGCCATCACCACGGTGAGGACGCCCAGGGCCGGCGCCGCCTGTGCGGCATCGTGGACGAAGGCTTCCTCGGCGAACGCCGCGAGCGGCGCGGCCGCCGGACCACCCCGCTCGGCGACCTCCAGCGCGGTGGCCAGCGAATCGCCGACCGGGCCGCGGGCCGCGTCGGGCAGCCGGGGCAGTGCCGGAGCGATCCGGTCGGCGTAGCCGGCGGCGAGGATGCTGTCGGAGATCGCGATATCGATCGCCGCCCCGACCTCCCGGGAGGCGTCGTTCACCGCTGAGGCCACCCCGTGTTTCTCCGCGGGCGTGCCGTTGATGATCGCGGCGGTCGGGGCGGTGCACAGACCCAGGCCGGTGCTCAGGATCAGTGGCGGCCAGAGCGCATCGAGGTAGGAGCTGTCGACCGCGATACGGCGATCGCGAACATCACCGGGCCGGGCACCTCATGATGCGGCGGCCGAACCGGTCGCCCAGGGCGCCGGAGAACAGGATCGGGCAGGCCGGCGCGAGGGTGTAACCGTCGATCACCCAGGTGAGCCGCTGCTGGGTGGCGCCGGTATCGGCGGCGATCTCGGGGAGCGCGGTGTAGAGGGCGGCCATGGCCGCGATGGCCAAGGCGCCGGCCATCGACGACAGGGTGAGCAACCAGATGTGCGCCCGGGACAGGCGCGTGTGCACCGATGCCATGGCCACCTCCCGGCAGATGGAGAACAAGCGGTTGTTCTCTTGATCAGGGCACAATGCGCCGGGGTGACCGCCGGTGATCTCCGTCACCATCCCTCGTGGATGGCGGACCGCCTGGTCACCGGTGGTAGGTGGTGGGCCCACGGCTTACACCGACCGAGACCCCGGCCGGTCGCGTCCGGGTCGTTCGACGGCCGTCGCCACCCCGGCGGCATGGCTACCCTGGGGCGTGTGAAGGCAGATACCGCGCTCCTGGTCCCGGTCGCCGCCGAACTGGACGACATCACCGCTGTCGGTCCGGAGGAGGACGTCGGGCCCGGCGGGCCGAGCCCGGCGGAGATCGAATCGATCTGGGACGCGGTACAGGAGTGGTACCGACTGGGCGCGACCCCGGCTATCCAGATCTGTCTGCGCCGCAACGGGCGGGTCGTGCTGAACCGGGCGATCGGCCACAGCCGGGGCAACGCACCCGGCGACGACCCGGCGGCCGAACGCGTCCCGGTGACCACGGAGTCGCCGTTCTGCGGATTCTCCACCGCGAAAGGCGTTTCCGCGGCGGTGATGTTCATGCTCATCGAGCAGGGCGCCTTCGCGTTCGACGATCGGGTCAGCGATTACATTCCCGAATTCGCCGCCAACGGCAAGGCGGCGATCACCATCGGGCATGTACTCACCCACACCGCCGGTGTCCCGTTCGTGACCCGTCCCTACCGCGGGCACGAAATGGTTTTCGACGAGGAACTGTGCCTGCGCGGTCTGGTCGATCTGAAGCCGAGTTACCCGGCTGGACGTTTCCGCGTGTACCACGCCCTGACCAGTGGGCTCATCCAGCGGCTGCTGGTACAGCGGGCCACCGGTAAGCGGCTCAAGGATCATCTCGCCGAACAGGTGCTGGAACCGCTGGGCTTCCGGTGGACGAATCTGGGTGTCCGGCCCGAGGATGTGGACGCGGTGGTGCCGAGCGTGAAAACCGGCCCCCCGCCGTCGAAGCTGGCGTCCTTCATCGCCGGGCGGGCGTTGGGCGGTGGCTTCGCCTCCGACGCGGTGAACCGAGAATCGAATCGGTCCTTCCTCACCGCCGAACTGCCGTCGGGGAATCTGGTCACCACCGCCGCCGAACTGTCCAGATTCTACGAGATCCTCGCGCGCGGCGGCGAACTCGACGGCGTCCGGATCATGCGGACCGAGACGGTGCGTGACGCGGTACTGCCCGCACCTCGGGTTCCCGGGGTGGCGGGGCGGGTGAGCCGGGCCGGTTACGAACTGGGCGGGCACCGTTCGAAATTCGGGCACGATACGACCGCGCATTTCGGCCGCAGCGGGTTCACCACGCAATACGGCTGGGCCGATCCGGCGCGCGGGCTGAGCGGGGCCATCCTGACCAACGGCAAATCCTCGGTGGACGGTGAACGCCCCTGGCAGTTGGTGGCGCAGATCTCGGGAGCATTCCGGCCGCTGCCGCCCGCCGAGCGGATCTTCGAGCTCTGAGACCGCGCGGTCAGTGCACGATGGTGGCGATGTGGTGGCGTATCACCGGGTCGGCCGTGCCCTCGCCCGCGCCGTGCGGATAGGCGAGTTCGAAGGCCAGGCCGCTGATCAGGGCGAGTAGCCGTTCCGTTTCGAGTTCGACATCGGCCACCCCGGTCCGGGTGAGCGCGGTGGCGACGATGGCGCGGTCGGAGCGGCGCATCCTTGCGGTTTCGACCTCTATCCCGTGTACCAGCCGGGCACCGGCGACGATCTCGGTGCACAGCAGCAGGCGCCGTCGGTCGGTGGGGTCGGGCAGCAGTGCGCGGGTGACCGCCTCGAGGTAGGCGCGGCGGTCGGCCACCGAGTCGCTGCGTGGTTCGCCACCGACCGCTGCGAGGCGGCGGTCGCGATCGAATTCGAGTGTCTTGGCGGCGGTCATGAAAAGGCCGAACTGGCTACCGTATTGCCGGCGAAGCGTCTTGCCGTCGACGCCGGAGCGGTCGGCCACCCGGCGCAGCGTTGTCTCGGTGATCCCGCGCGAGGCCACCAGGTCGAGGACGGCATCGAACACGGCGTTACCCTCGTCGGTCACGATCGGCGTTCCTTTCCACACACGGCGGGACGGGCCTGCTCACCAGTGGGTGCCCGGCACCCAACGGGCCGCGCGCCGCAGCGCGATCCCGGCGCCGCGTGCCGCCCGAGCTCCCGCCCGGGGCAGCGGGGTGCGGCTCCAGCGTGAGCGTGGCGCTGGGTGCTGGTCGCCGATGCGGTGTACGACGGGTGCGTCCGCCTGCGAGTCCGGTGCGGTGACCGGGGCGGATTCGGTTTGTTCGCCCCGGGCGGCGGGGGAGTCCGGGATCATCCGGTAGTAGCGGTGCAGGACGAAGTCACGCAGCCGCGGGGCGAACATCGCGCCGTACTCACCGAGGGTGCCGATCGGCACGTCGATCCGCCGGGGACGCTGGGTGAGCGCGCGCACGATGGTCGCGGCCGCCCATTCCGGCGATTCGGCCCGGCCGCCCTGATCACCGGACGGGGCGATCATGGGGGTCCGGACCAGGGGCAGGTGGATGGTGGTGAAGGTGACCCCGTCGGCCATGGTCTCCACCGCCGCGACCTCGGTGAACTTGTCCAATGCTGCCTTGCTCGCCAGGTAGGCGGAGTACCGCGGGGTGGCGACCTGCACGCCCGCGCTGCTGATGTTGACGATATGGCCGAATTTGCGCTCGCGCATCTGCGGTAGCAATGCCAGGGTGAGCCGCAGCGCGCCGAAGTAGTTGACCGCCATGGTGCGTTCGTAGTCGTGCAACCGGTCGGTGGAGCGGTGGATTGCCCGGCGGATGGAACGACCGGCATTGTTCACCAGCATGTCTACCCGGCCGTGCTCGCCGAGTAGCTTGTCCAGGGTCACCTCCACCGAGGCGGAGTCGGTGATATCGCAGGGGTAGCCGTAGGCCCGGCCACCCGCCGCCCGGATCTCCGCCACCACGGTGGCGAGTTCGTCTTCGCGGCGAGCGAGCAGGAGCGCCACGGCGCCCTTCCGCGCGACGGCCAGCGCCGCGGCCCGTCCGATGCCGGACGAGGCGCCGGTGATGAGGACATGCCGTCCGGCGAGTTCGCGTTCGGCCTGGCCGGTCCTGGAATCGCTCATGAACAACCCCTTCGCGCAGGTTTCCCCGGCCGAACTTACTCCAAAGTAAGAAAGTGTGCCAGAGTCGGCCCGGTGTTCGAAAACAGGTTCGATTTCCACTCTCGGTATTCGAACGTATGTGCGATACTCAACTCATGACGGACGATCGGATGGCGGATATCTATGCCGCGGTGCGGCTCGGCGGTGTGAATCGGGAGGCGGCGCGCCAGGCGCTGCAACTGCTGTGGGATCAGCTCGGGCCGGCCGGGGAGCCGCTGTACCGGAGCGTGGTGGCCCACCATCTGGCGGATGTGCAGGAGACCGCCGAAGGCGCGTTGTTCTGGGATACCCGGGCGCTCGACTCGGCCTTCGTGCCCGGCGTCCCGCTGGGCGAAGGACTCCTGGGATTCCTCCCGTCCCTGTATCTGAGCCTGGCCGACAGTCACCGGCTGGTCGGCGATTTCGACGCGGCGCGAATGCAACTGGCGCTGGCACGCGGGCACGCGAACGTGCTCGCCGACGATGCCTACGGCCGGGTGATCCGGGCCGGGGTGGACCATGTGGCGACACTGCTGGAGGCACAGTCCACCGAACGGGTGGCCTGCTGACGCGATATGGGATGGAGTAACGGCCCGCCGAGCTGGGCCGAGATGGAGCGGGTACTGTCCGGGCGGCCGAAGCCCGGGCAGTTTCCCGGCGACGGCGGTGACGCCCCGGCCTGGAGCAATAGTCGCGGTGCGTACCTGCCCGAACCGGCGGACCCGCCCGGCCCGGTTGTGCCGTACGCGGAACTGCACGCGCATTCGGCGTTCAGTTTCCTGGACGGGGCCTCGCAGCCGGAGGAGATGGTCGCCGAAGCCGCGCGGCTGGGGCTCTCGGCGATCGCGCTCACCGATCACAACGGCTATTACGGGGTGGTCCGATTCGCCGAGGCCGCCGCCGAGCACGGGATCGCCGCAGTGTACGGAGCCGAACTCACCCTCGTGGAATCCGGTGCCCGGCAGACCGATTCGGCACCTCGCACGGGTGACCCCGATCCGGACGGTGAACATCTGCTGGTCCTGGCCCGCGGACAGGAGGGCTATCGCCGGTTGTCTCGGCAGCTCGCCGCCGCGCATATGGCGGCCGGGGAGAAGGGGATCCTGCGCTACGATCTCGACGCTCTCACCGAGGCGGCCGGTGGTCACTGGCAGATCCTCACCGGCTGCCGCAAGGGTAAGGTCCGGCGGGCGCTGACCCAGGATCTTTACGCGGGTGGCCGGCCGCTGCGCGCCGAGACGGCGCTACGGGAACTGTGTGAACGCTTCGGCCCCGACCGGGTGACCGTGGAACTCACCCGGCACGGTCTGCCTACCGACGACGAGGGCAATACCGTGCTGGCCGCGATCGCCGACCGGGTCGGAGTGCCGGTGATCGCCACCACCGCCGCGCATTTCGCGACCCCGGACCGCAGCCGTCGCGCCGCGGCCCTGGCCGCCATCCGGGCTCGGCGTAGCCTCGACGATCTCGCCGGCTGGCTCGCCCCCACCGGGGGCGGTTATCTGCGGTCGGGGACGGAGATGGCCCGGTTGTTCGCCGAATTTCCCGCGGCCGTGCCGAACTCGGTGGAACTGGCCCGCGAATGCGCGTTCGATCTGCGGCTGATCGCGCCCCGGCTACCGCCCTTCGATGTGCCCGCCGGCCACGACGAGAACTCCTGGTTGCGTGAACTCACCCGGCGCGGCGCCGCCGCCCGCTACGGTCCGCCCGCCGCGAACCCGGCCGCCTACCGGCAGCTCGAACACGAACTCGCGGTCGTCGCGCGGCTTGGTTTCCCGGGATATTTCCTGGTGGTGCACGATATCGTGCGGTTCTGCCAGGAGCACGACATTCTGTGCCAGGGTCGAGGCTCGGCCGCCAA
Organism: Nocardia grenadensis; assembly: GCF_050942415.1. Lineage (NCBI taxonomy): Bacteria > Bacillati > Actinomycetota > Actinomycetes > Mycobacteriales > Nocardiaceae > Nocardia > Nocardia grenadensis. The sequence goes on from NZ_CP192054.1 coordinate 914,251, forward strand.
TTCCGCGGTCTGCTACGCCATCGGGATCACCAACGTAGACCCCGTCGCGAATAAATTGCTGTTCGAGCGGTTCCTCTCCCAGGAACGCGACGGGCCTCCCGATATCGATGTGGATATCGAATCGGACCGTCGTGAGGAAGCGATCCAATACGTCTATCGCCGGTACGGCCGGGAGAATGCGGCGCAGGTGGCGAATGTGATCACCTACCGTGGCAAATCCGCGGTCCGCGACGCGGCTCGCGCACTCGGCTTCGCTCCCGGGCAGCAGGATGCCTGGAGTAAACAGGTGAGCCGGTGGACGGGTGTCGGTTCGGAAACCGGGACCGGTATTCCCGAACCGGTACTGGCGCTGGCCGCCGATATCGAAGGACTGCCGCGGCACCTGGGCATCCACTCCGGCGGCATGGTGATCTGCGACCGGCCCATCGCCGACGTATGCCCGGTGGAATGGGCGCGGATGGCCGACCGCAGTGTGCTGCAGTGGGATAAGGACGATTGCGCCGCGGCGGGTCTGGTGAAATTCGATCTACTGGGCCTGGGCATGCTCTCCGCCCTGCACTACATGATCGACCTGGTACGTGAGCACATCGGCGTCACGGTCGAACTGCACACCCTGGACCTCGCCGAACCCGGGGTGTACGAGATGCTCTCCCGAGCCGATTCGGTGGGTGTGTTCCAGGTGGAATCGCGGGCCCAGATGGCGACCCTGCCGCGATTGAAACCGCGGAAATTCTTCGACCTGGTGGTCGAGGTGGCGTTGATCCGGCCCGGCCCGATCCAGGGCGGTTCGGTGCATCCGTACATCCGCCGGAAGAACGGGCTGGAGGAGGTCACCTTCGATCACGAAGCCCTGCGCAATTCGCTCGAGCGCACCCTCGGGGTGCCGCTGTTCCAGGAACAACTCATGCAGATGGCCGTGGACGTCGCGGGATTCACCGCCGCCGAGGCCGATCAGTTGCGGCGGGCCATGGGATCGAAACGGTCCCCTGAGAAGATGGACAGGTTGCGGGGCCGGCTGTACCAGGGCATGCGGGATCTACACGGCATCACCGGTGAACTCGCCGACCGCATCTACGAGAAACTCCGTGCCTTCGCGAATTTCGGTTTCCCGGAGAGCCATTCACAGAGTTTCGCCGCGCTGGTGTTCTATTCCGCCTGGTTCAAACTGCACTATCCGGCGGCGTTCTGCGCGGGGCTGCTGCGCGCCCAGCCGATGGGTTTCTATTCGCCGCAATCACTGGTCGCCGATGCCCGCCGGCACGGGGTCGTCGTGCACGGTCCGGATATCAATGCCGGCGCGGCCGAGGCCACCCTGGAACGGCATGGGACCGAGGTGCGGCTGGGTCTGGCGGCCGTGCGCTCCATCGGTTCGGACCTCGCGGAAAGGATTGTGGCCGCCCGGGCCGAGGGTGGGCCCTACACGTCGTTCCTCGATCTCACCGGGCGCGTGGAGATGACCGTCCCGCAGGCGGAAGCCCTGGCCACCGCCGGTGCGCTCGGCAGCCTGGGTTACTCCCGCCGCGAAGCATTATGGGCAGCCGGTGCGGCGGCCGGAGAACGGCCCGACCGTCTGCCCGGGACCGGCGCCTCCACCACCACACCCACCCTGCCCGGGATGAGCGAGCTCGAATACGCCGCCGCCGACGTCTGGGCGACCGGCGTCTCACCCGGCAGCTACCCCACCGAATTCCTGCGCTCCCGCCTCGACGCGCTCGGGGTGATCCCGGCCGCCGATCTGCTCTCGGTCCCCGACGGCACCCGGGTACTGGTCGGCGGTGCGGTGACCCACCGGCAGCGTCCCGCCACCGCCGGCGGGGTCACCTTCCTGAACCTGGAAGACGAAACCGGCATGGTGAATGTGGTGTGCTCGGCCGGGTTGTGGACCCGGTACCGTCGCACCGCGCAGAGTTCCCCGGCACTGCTGATCCGCGGCCGGATACAGAACGCGGAAGGCGCGGTGAGCATCTACGCCGAGCATCTGAGCCGCTTGGACATGCGCATAGCCTCCCGCTCCCGGGACTTCAGGTAATTCGGCGTCGCCTCCGGCCGGCGCGCTCGCTGTTCTCGTCCATGGTGGCCGCCGTCCTATGTCCGACGCCGGCCCGTACGGACGCGTCGAACGTGCTCTATTCGGGCGATCGAGGTCGCCGCCGCCGAGAACGGTGCGGCACTCCCGCGGACCTCGCCCGCGGGCAATCGCTGTGGAAGTCCGGGTGGGCCCGGAAGACGGCCGACCGGGCCCACCCGTCGCTGGATGAAATCGGAGAATCAATGACCAAGGCTGCGGCCGGGAACAGAAACGGGGTCGGCCTGCGGCGCCACATCCAGTGGCGGGCACCGGTCCGCTGCGTGCGGACTCGTCGCTGTGTGCCATTGCAGGCCTATGGGTTCGGCGCGCCCTGTCGCCCGGCGCATACCCTGTGCTGGAATTATCGGAACGGGCATCACCTCGCTTCCGTGACTGTTCGGGCGTCGGGGTATCTCGGCCACCCCGGGCGGGCCGCGCTCGTAGGCGCGGCCCGGACTCGGCCGACGTCCGTGGCCCCGGGGTGCCGGTCGTCGAGAGATCGCTTTCCGTGGCCGTGGGGCGCGGACCGTGCCCAGCCGCGGCGCCCATCGGAGCCGGGCCACGCGCAATGTCTCCTCGACCTCGGCGAACAACTCCGCGAGATCATGGTCCAGTTCGAGTAGCCGGGACTCCACGCCCGACCACCTGCTCTCGCCGGTAACGATCGGTGTGTGCATGGTCGGCCTCCTGGTCTCGGCGCCGACCCGGACGGTCAGGCGGTGAGGGCCTGATGCTCGTGGTCGTGGCGCGCGATCTCGATCTTGCGGGGCTTGGCCTGCTCCGAAACCGGGATCACCAACCGCAGTACACCGTCGCGGTAGTCGGCGCGGATCGCGTTCGTATCGAGGTTCTCGCCCAGGAACAGCTGACGGCTGAACACACCGCGGGTCCGCTCCGCGGCGAGCATCGACCGGCCCGAATCCAGCTCCGGCCGTGATGCCCGCACGGTCACCACATTGCGTTCCACGTCCAGATCCAGTGAGTCCGGGTCGATACCGGGCAGGTCGAGTTCGACGAAGAATTCGTCACCCTCGCGCCAGGCATCCATCGGCATCACCGCTGGGCGAGCGTGCGTGCCGAAGACCTGCTGGGTCAGACGGTCCAGATCACGGAAGGGATCGGTGCGCATCAACATGGTCGCCACCTCCAGTTCACTCCTTCACTCTTGAAGAGAAACCAGATAATCTATGTCAACTGACACAAGTAATATGTAGCACTGAGCCAAATGAAGTGCAAGTACCTTCCATAGAAAATATGACCGAAGGGGATGGTGAAGAAGTGACGGGTGCCGACCGCCACATCCGGTACCTGCCCGGATCGGGGCAGGGTGTGTACGCGATATCGGTGGCCGCGGAACTGGCCGGTGTCGGAGTGCAGACACTGCGGCTCTACGAGCAGTACGGGCTGATCACTCCGGTGCGCAGCCCCGGCGGCACCCGCCGCTACAGCAGCGACGATCTGCGACGGCTGCAGCGCATCACCGAATTAACCGCGCAGGGCATACAACTGACCGCCATCGGACGCATCCTCGAACTCGAAGACGCCAACATCACCCTTCGTGAAACCAATGCCGCTCTCACCGCCGAACGTGATCGGCTCCGCGATCGCGAAGCCTGGTAACAGAAGTCGCGCAGCTCGGCAGGGCAGAGCCGGTGCGCAGCCGGGTGCGTTCCGCGGACCCGTGGGTAGCGCCGATACGCAGCCTTCCTATTCGGGTACCCGATGCCGATACCGCCCATTACGCTGCCAGCATGCGAACGCTCGGGGTGTTGTTTCTGGTTGTGTGCGGGTCGGTTCTGCTCACCGGATGCGGGGACGATCCCCATTCCGGCACCGCGGACCAGACGATGTCCTTCGAAGGTGGTGCGCCCGTGCCCGCCGGGGCGCCGGGAATCCGGGTGCAGAAGGCGCCGAGCCGGGAGCAGGCCCCTATCTCCCCGCCCGATACCGGGGCTCAGGCCACCGATCGGAAAGAGCTCGTCACCGGCACTGTGGATCTCACCGCCGACGACCCCGTCGCGGCCGCGCAGACTCTCGCCGACCGGGTGACCGAACTGGACGGGCGGGTCGACCAGCGCACCGAGAATCCCGGGACCGCCGACGACGATCCGCACGCGAACCTGGTCGTCCGGATCCCGGCCACCGATACCGACGCGTTCATCGAGGGTCTGAGCGATCTCGGCGAGATCACCCAGATCAGCACCAGCCGCGACGATGTCACCCTGCAGTGGCAGGATCTCGACGCCCGGATCACCGCGCTACGGGCTTCGGTGGACCGGTTGCGCGATCTCATGGCGCGCGCCGCCAACACTGCCGACCTGATCGCCGCGGAGGAGGCGCTCGCCGACCGGCAGGCCGAACTGGACAGTCTCACCGGGCAGCGGCGCTATCTCGACGATCAGATCTCGCTGTCCACGCTCACCGTCGATATCCGGAGCACAGCGGAGAAGACCGGTGAAGACGGGCCCGCCAATTTCTGGGACGGGGTCGTAGACGGCTGGAACTCCCTGCTCGACTGGCTGAAGGGCGCGGTGGTCTTCGTGGGTCAGGTACTGCCGTGGCTGGTCTTCCTCGCCCTGCTCGGTGCGATCGTCGGCGCCCTCGTCGGTCTGGCCCGCCGGCTGGGCGGCGCACGCGCTGCCGCCCCGGCAGCCGGAAACTCGACTGCGCGGGTCGAGACCCCGGCACCCGGGACCTCGCGGCCCGCTGCCGAACCCGGGGCAGCGCCGGGCAAGACCGCGAAGGATGTGGACGAGCCCGTGAAGAGCACGGACCGGACGGCGACGGATACGGAGAAGGATGCGGGCCGCGCGGCGACCGGCGCGGACGAGACGGGGAAGGGCACGGGTCGGACGGCGACGGGAGCGGACGAGGCCGTCGATCCGGACGACCCGGAGACGGACCGGGCCTGAGGCTTGCCCACCACGGTTCGCGCGGTGCTCACCCCGAACAGCCGGAAGGGCCCGCTGGTCGAAATTCTGCCCGACGGCACGCTGCACCTGTGGGTGCGGGCGCCGGCCACCGAGAGGAAGGCGAACCGGGCCGCGGCCGAACTCGTGGCCGCGCATCTCGGCGTCCCGAAAAGCGCGGTCCGGCTCACCGGCGGGGCGACCTCCCGGCGCAAACGCTTCGAGATCGCCGATTGATCGGCGAGGGGCCGGGTCAAACCGCTCCGGGGAACCCGTGCTGCCGCCACGCCTCGTACACCGCGACCGCGGCCGCGTTGGCCAGGTTCATCGATCGCCGGCCGGGCAGCATGGGGATGCGCACCTCGGCTTCGATGTGCTCATCGGCGAGCACCTTCGCCGGTAGGCCGGTCGGTTCCGCGCCGAACAGCAATACGTCGCCGGGCCGGTAGGCGATCTCGGTGTGCGCGGTGGTGGCCCGGGTGGTGAACGCGTACACCCGCTCGGGTCGCAGCTGCTTCCACGCGGTCGCCAGATCCGGGTGCACTGTCACCGAGGCGAGGTCGTGATAGTCCAGTCCGGCCCGGCGCAGCTTCGCCTCCGACATATCGAAGCCGAGCGGTTCGATCAGATGCAACTCACTGCCCGTGCCGGCGGCGAGCCGGATGGCATTGCCCGTATTACCCGGTATGCGAGGTTCATGGAACATCAATCGGAACACAGCCGACCAGTCAATCAGGTGGGGCGGCGCCGCGGTGATCGAACCGGATGATCGAGCGGTGGCCACAAGGGTGCCGGAGAGGTCGCCGGTGCGGGCGATACCGCCCGTCGCGACGCCCTGACCACAGCCAATGCGATCACCGACGTGATGCGGGGGCCGCGCACGGCACGGATTTCGGCGGCGTACCGTAGGGCCGCCCACTCTGCGGGAATCCGCTTCCGGTGCTCGAATGGGCTGTCCGATTCATTCCGGAGGGAGAAATATGGCCGTGCTGCAGGGCCACGGTAATCCAGCCGACGACGCGAGCGGTGCGCGTGATCCGGGTGCCGGCCCGGAGAAGCTCAGCCGCCAGCTGGCGAACCGACATATCCAGCTGATCGCGATCGGCGGCGCGATCGGCACCGGCCTGTTCATGGGCTCGGGTAAGACGATCTCGCTCGCCGGCCCCTCGGTGATCCTCGTCTACATGGTCATCGGCTTCTTCCTCTTCTTCGTCATGCGGGCGATGGGGGAGCTGCTGCTGTCGAACTCCGGGTACAAGTCGTTCAGCGATTTCGCCGGTGATCTGCTCGGCCCCTGGGCGGGTTTCTTCACCGGCTGGACCTATTGGTTCTGCTGGGTGGTGACCGGAATCGCCGATGTGGTGGCCATCGCCGGCTACGTGTCCTACTGGTGGGCGGATCTGCCGCTGTGGATACCCGCGCTGGTCTGCATCGTCGTCCTGCTGGTCCTCAATCTGCCCACGGTGCGCGCATTCGGTGAGACCGAGTTCTGGTTCGCGCTGATCAAGGTGATCGCCATCGGTGCGCTGATCGTCACCGGCCTGGTAATGGTGATCACCGGATTCACCGGTGACAACGGCAGCACCGCCTCGCTGGCCAACCTGTGGAACGACGGCGGTTTCTTCCCGACCGGACCCATGGGTTTCGTGGCCGGATTCCAGATCGCGGTCTTCGCCTTCGTCGGCATCGAGCTGGTGGGCACCACCGCGGCCGAGGCCAAGGAACCCGAACGCACCCTGCCCCGCGCGATCAACTCGATCCCGGTGCGTGTCCTGCTGTTCTATGTCGGCGCGCTGATCGTGATCTGCGCGGTGACCCCGTGGCGGCAGGTCTCGGCCGATGAGAGCCCGTTCGTGGCGATGTTCGCCCTGGCCGGGCTCGGTATCGCCGCGAGCGTGGTCAACTTCGTGGTGCTGACCAGCGCCACCTCCAGCGCGAACTCGGGGATCTACTCGACCTCGCGGATGGTGTACGGCCTGGCCGGTGACGGCGACGCCCCGGCCCTGTTCGGGAAACTGACCCGGCGCAAGGTCCCGGCCAACGCGCTGCGTTTCTCGTGCGCGTTCCTGCTGATCGGGGTGGTGCTGCTCTACGCGGGACAGTCGATCGTCGAAGCGTTCACCGTGGTCACCACCATCTCATCGCTGTGCTTCATGTTCGTCTGGACGATGATCCTGGTCAGCTACCTGGTCTACCGGAAGCGGCGGCCGCATCTGCACGCCGCGTCGACGTTCAAACTGCCCGGCGGTGTGCCGGCGGTCTGGGCGGTGCTGGCCTTCTTCGTATTCCTGATCTGGGCGCTCACCCAGAAGAGCGACACCCTGCAGGCCCTGCTGGTGACGCCCATCTGGTTCATAGTGCTGGGTGCGGCCTACCTGGTGGTGCGGCGCAGCCCGCACCACGCCGCGCTGCGCGAGCGGCATCGGGAGAAGGTACTCGCCGAAAACGCCGCGCTGCGCTGAGCCGATTTCATGGCGTCGGCTCCGGCGCCGCGGGCCAGGGGCCTCGTGACCCCGGCTCTGCGGCATTCGGAACCGCTCGTGCAGACCTGATCGGCCGGATCTGGAACAATCGCCCCCGTGACCGACGCCGCGAGCCCGACCCACGACGATCCCGGCACCGGCAGCCGATGGGCCGGTTTCCTACGCTGCCATCTCCCGATGGTCGTGGTGGCGGTGGTGGTGCTGATCGCCGTGGTGCTCGTCGCACAGGATCGCTGGCGCCGTGGTGCCTTCTTCTTCGGTGGCGCGACCCTCATCGCGGCCGCGTTCCGGTTGTGCCTGCCGACCGCCCGGGTCGGCCTGCTCGCGGTCCGCGGCAAACCGTTCGACGTGGGCGCGCTGACCCTGCTCGGCGGCGCCGTGGTCTTCCTCGCCGCGACCATCAACACCCTCGGCGTGGGCTGAGCGCACCGGGCGCCGGTGCTCAGCGCCCGGCGCGGGCCAGGTTCATCGTCTGGACCAGCAGTTTGCCGATGGCCGCGGCCTCGGTGAGGAACGCATCGTGGCCGTCCCGCGAGGAGATCACCTCGAAATGCCGGCAGTCGGCCAGTCCGTCGGCCAGTTCCTGCTGGGTGTGCAGCGGGTACAGCCGGTCGGAATCGATACCGCCCACGATGCACGGCACCTCGGCAGCGGCCATCGCCGCCGCGATGCCGCCGCGGCCCCGGCCGATATCGTGCCGGTTCATCGCCTCGCTGAGCAGCACGTAGGTCGCCGGGTCGAAACGCCGGCCCAACTTCTCGGCCTGGTATTCCAGATAGCTCTGCACCGCGTACCGGCCGCCGTCCCAGGGGTCCTCGCCAGCCTGTGGACTGTTGGCGAACCGGCTGTCGAGTTCGACTTCGGTGCGGTAGGTGAGATGCGCGATCCGGCGCGCGACACCCATCCCGGCCATGGGCGCGCGGCCGGTGCCGTGATAGTCGCCGCCCTGCCAGTCCGGGTCGCTGGTGATCGCCGCGATCTGGGTGCTCTGGGTGCCGATCTGGTCGGCGGTGGCGCGCGGCCCCACCGCGAGGACCAATGCGGCGGCCAAGCGCTGCGGCGCGAGCAGCATCCATTCCAGGACGCGCATACCGCCCATCGAACCGCCGATCGCCGCGGCCAGCCGGGGCACACCGAGCAGATCGAACAATTTCAGTTCGGCCGTGACCTGGTCGCGAATGGAGATCCCCGGGAACCGCGACCCCCACGGCGCCCCGTCCGGGGCGAGCGAGGCCGGGCCGGTGCTGCCCTGGCAGCCGCCGAGAACATTCGTCGCGACGACACACCACTCGTCGGTGTCGATCGGGGCCCCCGGGCCGACCATCCCGTTCCACCATCCGGCCTGTGGGTGGTCGTCGTCGGGATCGCCGGAGACGTGCGAGTCACCGGTCAGCGCGTGCTCGATCAGGACGATGTTGTCCAGGTCCGGGGACAGTTCTCCCCAGCGTTGTACGGCCAGCCGGACCTGCGGCAGCCGGGCGCCGTTCTCGAGGGTGAGTTCGCCGATATCGATATATCCGAGGGTGCCGTCGGGCGGCGGTAACTGGGCCACCGGCCGGGCGGTGGTCGATTCGGTGCCCACCTTCACGCGAGGGCTTCCGCTGAACCGGCGAACGGTACCGATGTCCGGAGCGTATGAATCATCGCTGTGGATCCGGCCGAGAGGGTGCGGAGGCCGCCGGACGCGACCGCCGGTCGCCGGCAGGTGGCTCCGGCAGCGGTCCCACCACGAATACTGTGATCGCTCATATCGTGCTCCAGAAAATGGGGGGTTTCTCGTCGAGTCGTGAGAACGCCGCGGTCAACGCGACCAGCACCGGCACAAATCGACGACCTCCTGACGTGCGCTTGCTCCCGGCTCTCGGGAGCCAGGTCATCACCCGGAGCACCCCACCGCAGCAGGAGGGTTGCCGGCCAGCGAGCCGGGGCTTGGCGCTGGCGCTCATGACCTGCCGAATATGGTAGCCGGGTGCCGATACGGATCGAAATCGGCATATGGGTCTACCAGGTAATCTTGTGGCGTGTCTCACCCCTGTGAGATCTCACGACCGGGGCTGGCTGCACCGTGACACCGCCACAAGCAGTACGCTCGTCTTGGTTACACCAGACGTCTCGTGGACAACGCGGGATGTATACGTTGTCTGTTGAACAGCTGGGGTCCGCTCACAAGCGTGTTCGCCTGGCCGTGCAATGAGGGCACCAGTCTTAGGAGGACACGAAGATCCATGTCCAAGATCAAGGTTGAAGGCACCGTCGTTGAACTCGACGGCGACGAGATGACGCGGATCATCTGGCAGTTCATCAAGGACAAGCTGATCCATCCGTACCTCGATGTGAACCTCGAGTATTACGACCTCGGCATCGAATACCGCGACAAAACCGACGACCAGGTCACCATCGACGCCGCCAATGCCATCAAACAGCACGGTGTCGGCGTCAAATGCGCGACGATCACCCCCGACGAGGCCAGGGTCGAGGAATTCGGCCTCAAGAAGATGTGGCGGTCGCCCAACGGCACCATCCGCAACATTCTCGGCGGCACCATCTTCCGCGCGCCGATCATCATCTCCAACGTCCCGCGCCTGGTACCGGGCTGGACCAAGCCGATCATCATCGGCCGTCACGCCTTCGGCGACCAGTACCGCGCCACCGACTTCAAGGTCTTCCAGTCCGGCACCGTCACCCTCACCTTCACCCCCGAGGACGGCAGCGAGCCCATCGTGCACGAGGTCGTGCAGATGCCGGAGGACGGCGGCGTCGTGATGGGTATGTACAACTTCAAGAAGTCCATCGAGGACTTCGCGCGTGCCTCGTTCAACTACGGGCTGCAGCAGAACTACCCCGTCTACATGTCGACGAAGAACACCATCCTCAAGGCCTACGACGGCATGTTCAAGGACACCTTCGAGGCGGTCTTCGAAGCCGAGTTCAAGAGCCAGTTCGAGGCGGCCGGCCTCACCTACGAGCACCGGTTGATCGACGATATGGTCGCCTCCTCCATGAAGTGGGAGGGCGGCTACGTCTGGGCTTGCAAGAACTACGACGGCGACGTCCAGTCCGATACGGTCGCGCAGGGCTTCGGCTCGCTCGGCCTGATGACCTCGGTGCTGCTGACCCCGGACGGCCGGACCTGTGAGGCCGAGGCCGCGCACGGCACGGTCACCCGGCACTACCGCCAGCATCAGCAGGGCAAACCGACCTCGACCAATCCCATCGCGTCGATCTTCGCCTGGACCCGCGGCCTCGAGCACCGGGGCAAGCTGGACAACACCCCCGAGGTCATCGGTTTCGCCCAGACCCTCGAGGATGTGGTCATCAAGACCGTCGAGGGCGGGCAGATGACCAAGGACCTCGCGCTGCTGGTCGGCGGGGACCAGGGCTATCTCACCACCGAGGAGTTCCTGGCCGCGCTGGACGCCAACCTGGCCCGCGCGCTGAAGTAGGACACCCGGCCTGTGTCGATGCCCCTGCCCGATATGGGTGGGGGCATCGGCATAGCGAAGCAAGATTTCTCAGAACCCGACGCCGCTGCCGAGGAACTGGCAAGCTGTCAACAAGGTGGGCCATGAGCGTCCGCCCGGTGATCTACACCGTAATGCTGCTGGTGATTCCGGAGGACGACGATGTTCGAATGGTCCGATACCGACCTGATGGTCCGCGACGCGGTGCGGACGTTCATCGATAAGGAAGTGCGCCCCCATCTGGACGCATTGGACAGCGGGGAGATGCTGCCCTATCCGATCCTGCGCAAGCTGTACGCGGATTTCGGTATCGGTGCCATGGCGGAGGAGGCGCTGAACAAGCAGCTGGCGGCGAAACAGGCGGCTGCCGACGGGACGGAGAAGCCGGCCGCGGCGGACCAGGACGGATCCGGCGGCGGTTTCGATCAGCAGACCATGATGGCGGTGCTGACCAGTGAACTCTCCGGCGTCTGTATGGGTCTGTGCAGTTCGCTGGGGGTGAGTACCGGTCTCGGCGGCGCCACCATCCTCTCCCGGGGCACACTCGCCCAGCAGCAACGGTGGGTGCCCGATATCGTCGGCCTTCGCAAAATCGCGTGCTGGGCCATCACCGAACCCGATTCCGGATCGGACGCCTTCGGCGGGATGAAAACCTACGTGCGACGTGACGGGGAGGACTACATCCTCAACGGCCAGAAGACGTTCATCACCAACGGTCCGTTCGCCGACACCCTGGTCGTCTACGCGAAACTGGACGAGGGCGACGGGACCCCGGCCCGCGACCGCAAAGTGCTCACCTTTGTCCTCGACGCGGGTATGGAGGGGCTCACCCAGGGCAAACCCTTCAAGAAGATGGGCCTGCACGCCTCGCCCACCGGGGAGCTGTTCTTCGACAACGTCCGGCTCGGCCGGGACCGGCTGCTCGGCGAAACCGAGGAGCACCGCGGCGGCGACGGCCGGGAGAGCGCCAAATCCAGTTTCGTGGCCGAGCGGGTCGGTATCGGATTCATGGCGCTGGGGGTGATCAACGAATGCCTGCGCCTGTGCACCGATTACGCCCGCAACCGGAAGCTGTGGGGCCAGGAGATCGGCCGCTTCCAGCTCATCCAGCTCAAACTGGCGAAAATGGAGGTCGCCCGGATCAATGTGCAGAACATGGTGTTCAACATCATCGAGCGCGGGCGGGCCGGTAAACCGCTGAGCCTCTCGGAGGCATCGGCCGTGAAGCTGTACGCGTCGGAGGCCGCCACCGAGGTGGCGATGGAGGCGGTGCAGCTGTTCGGCGGTAACGGCTACATGTCGGAATACCGGGTGGAGCAGCTGGCCCGTGACGCCAAATCGCTCATGATCTACGCGGGCAGCAACGAGATCCAGGTGACCCACGTAGCGAAGGGTCTCCTCGGGAACTGAGCACGCTGCGGAGCTGAGCCCGGCGGTGTGATCGCTGCGTGGACCACCCCCGTCGCGTGGAGCGGCCACCCCTCCGGCGCCGCGTCTTGCGAGGGCCTCGACCCCGCGCGCCGAAGGCGCACGGAATCACACAGCGCGCAGATGGTCGCGGCTGGCGTAGATGTGTTCCGCGAGGAGATTCGCGATCCGCTCGGGAGCCTCCAGCATGGGCACATGCCCCGCCCGGCTGAGCATGATCCGGTCCGCGGACGGCGGCAGCTCACGGAGGAACCGGCCACCGTGCACCCGGGGCGGAAGGACACGGTCGGAATCGGCGAGGATCAGCCGGACGGGGGTGGAGATATCCGACATATCCGCCAGCGACGGCCCGCGCAGCGTGCCGAGCGTGAGTTCGGGCAGCGCCGGGCAGTGCAGTGCGGCCAGGATCACCGCCGTGATATCCGCGTGGGAGACCGCGCGGGTGTTCCTGGTCAGCAGGTATGCCATGGCCCACCGCAGGATCCGGCTCCGCGTCGGGTAATCGCCCAGCTGCCGGAGCGTTTCGGCGACCGGGATCATCGGTGCGATCTTGGCGGCGGCGCGGATCTGGAGTGGTGACGGGGTCTTCCAGCCGCCGGCCGGGGCGATCGCGGTGAGTGTGCGGGCCCGGCCGCGGCGGGCAAGTTCGAACCCCACCCAGCCGCCCAGGGAATTGCCCGCGATATGGCAGGTCCGCCAGCCGAGATCGTCCAGTTGCGCTTCGACCCGGTCGGCGAGGGTAGCGGCGGAGTACCGGCCCTCGGAGAACTCCGGCCCGCCCCAGTGCCCGGCCAGGGCGGGGGCGAAGACCTCACAGCGGGCGGCCAGGAGGGCGGCGGTCCGCTCCCAGCAGTGCGGGGAGAGCAGAACACCGTGGAGGAGCAGCAGTGGTGCGCCCGAACCCAGGTGCAGGGCCCTGACCGGCTCGGGTATTGCGGTTGCGGAGGTGCCTGACATCGATGCCGTCACCCCTTCCTGGCAAGTAGCGGTGACCTGTCATTGTACGGTCGATCGGTGCCGTACATCCTTTCCACTGTCAATGTCAACGGGGTCCGGGCGGCCGCCGGCAAGGGGCTACTCGCCTGGCTGGCCCGCACCGAGGCCGATATCGTCTGCCTGCAGGAAACGCGTGCCGACGATGCCCAGGTGGCCGCCGCGCTCGCGCCCGCGCTGGCGGACGGGTGGTCGCTCGCCCACGCCGAACCCGGGGTCAAGGGGCGGGCCGGGGTGGGGGTGCTGGCGCGGCGGCCCATGCGGTCGGTGCGGGTCGGGATCGAACCGGACAGTGAGTTCGCCGCCACGGGCCGCTACCTCGAGGTGGACTTCGACGAGGTGACCGTCGCGAGCGTGTACGTCCATACCGGAGAGGCGGATACGCCCCGGCAGGACGAGAAGTACCGGTTCCTCGACGAACTCGCCGCCCGGATGTCCACCCGCACCGGTGCTTTCGTCATCGCGGGCGACTGGAATATCGCGCATACCGAACGAGACCTGAAGAACTGGAAGGGAAACCTGAAGAAATCCGGGTTCCTGCCCGCCGAACGCGCCTGGCTGGACCGGCAATTGGCGGCCGGATACGTCGACGTCGTCCGGGAACTTCACCCGGAGGGTGACGGCCCGTTCAGCTGGTGGTCGTATCGTGGGCGCGCGTTCGACAACGACACCGGCTGGCGGATCGATTACCAGCTGGTGACACCGCAGGCCGCCGAACGGGCGAAGCAGGCGGTGGTCGAACGTGCCGCGACCTACGCGGAACGCTGGTCGGACCATGCTCCGGTCACGGTCCAGTATCGATGAAGGGGTAGTCGTGCGTGCGAAAGTTGTGAAGGTCCTGTCGGCGGTGGGCGCGGTACTGGTGGCCGTCGTGGTCGCCCTGCTCAGCAGTCAGGGCGGGGACGACAGCAATTCCACCGCCGTGGCGGCGCGGTCGGAGACCGCGGCGGCCACGTCGGTCGCGCCGAAGCCCGCGCCGGGCCGACCCACGGCGTCCGACGCCCCGGTGGTGTCGAAGGTGGCCGGGGTGCCCGACCGTGCCTACGCGACACTCGTGGAGATCGATGCCGGGCGCTGGCCCGATTCGGCGAACGCGCCGGGAACCAAGGGCGGTGTTCCGTTCGGTAACCGGGAGGGCCGGTTGCCCGCCGCGGACTCCGCCGGCAAGGCCGTCAGGTACCAGGAGTGGGATGTGAACCCGAAGAAACCAGGGCAGTCCCGCGACGCCGAACGCATCGTCACCGGCAGCGACGGCTCGGCCTGGTACACCGGTGACCACTACGACAGCTTCACCAGGATGCGCTGATGGCCGAACCTCTCCTGCTGGCCGATTTCCTCACCCTGCCACGCCACGGAACCACGGCTGCCGCCGCGCCGCCGGCCGTCGGTTCGGCGGCCGTGGACGCCGCCGAGTTCAGCCGGGTGCGTTACGGCGCACCCGCCGGCTACCGGGTGCGGGAAGTCCGCGGCAGCCGGATGCGCACGGTGGCGGCGTTGTTCGACGAATTCGCCGCGGCCCTGCAGTTCCCGTACTACTTCCGGCCGAACAAGGACGCGTTCGACGAATGCCTGTTCAACCTCGAGGACCTGCTCGGGGACGCCACCGGCTATGTGGTGGCCGTCCGTGATGCCGAACAACTGCTCGCGGACGTGCCGGAGGAGCGGGAGTGGTTCGATTCGGTGCTCGCCGAATGCGCGGAATTCTGGATCTCGCGGGAGGTGGCGTTCCGGGTCGTGCTACAGGGGGCGCCGGAGGGGTTGACCGCGGTCCCCGTCCGCGTCTGATCGGCCCGCGGGGAAAGGTTCAGTTGCCGCGGTGCGCGAAATCCTCGCCGAGCAGGACGAAGACGTCGGTGGTGTAATCGATCAGCTCGTCACGGCTGATCGGGAGATCGCCGCGCACCCAGCCGGTCAGTGTCTGGACCAGCCCGCCCACCAGGTAGGTGGCCCGGAAATCGATCACCGGGTCCGGCGCCGGGTCGGTGACTCCGTAAAACTCGATCCCCTCACTGGCCACCAGCCGGGCGAAGACCCGGATCGTCTCGGTGGTTCGTGCCCGTAACTGCGGGGTCGCCATCGCGGCGACCATGGTGACCTCGGTTTTCCGGGGATCGTCGGTGAGCAGATGGATACCGGCGGTGATGGCCGCGTGCGCCTTGGCCCGCGAATCGTCACCGGCGGCCTGCAGGGCCGCCGCGATCGCGATCACCAGTTCCTCGGCGATACCGTCGACCAGCGCGGTGAGTACGTCGTCCCGGCTGCCGAAACTCTCGTAGTAGTAGCGCTCGTTGAGCCCCGCCTCCGAACACATCCCCGACACGGTGAGCTTGTCCAGCCCCTGGGTTCCGATGATCTCCAGCGCCGCGTCCAGGAGCGCGGACCGTCGCTGGGCCTGCCGTTCCTCCGCGGACAAACCGCCATAGGTGCGCTGCGCTGCCATAGCTGGAGTTTATGCGCGCCGACACACACCGATGAAGACTGCAATTTGGCGGCAGCTCTTGCCAGAAGCGGCCCAACTGGTGGATGCTATTGCCAGATGCGGGTGCGCAGTGCTCGGCGTGGAGCGGACCAGGAGGCTGAGATGGCCGTGGACACCGGATACTTTTCCGACGACTCGATGATCAGAAGGGTGATGCGCAAGCGCGCCGTGGGCCTCACCTATGGATTGCGGGCGCTGGTGATCGGCGCGGTGAACCCCCTGCTCTACGTGGGGACCGCCGAATCGACCGAGCATCGCGACACCCCCTACACCCGGCTGGCGCTCACCGGCAAACTCTTCGAAGCTGTTTTCTTCGGCACCCGGGAGGAGGCCGACCGGGCGCTGGAGTTCACCGGGAAGAAGCACGCGAAAGTGCAGGGTCGGCTACCCGAGAACGCGGGGGCGCACCACCCGGCAGGATCGGCCTACTCCGCCTACGATCCGCATCTGAGTTTCATGACTATGGCGTTCACCTTCGAATCGGCCGAGGTCATGTACGACCTACTGGTCCGGCGGCTCGGCGATACCGAACGCGAGGACCTGTACCAGGATTATGTGCGCTGGGGTGAGCTGTTCGGCATGCCGCGTGAGGCGGCGCCGGCGGACTACCGGGCGTTCCGGGCGTACTTCGACAGCTACCTGGCCTCCGACGAGCTATTCCTCACCGACGAGGCGCGCAAGGTGGGGAACTATCTATCCGGGCACGTGGTGCCCTACCCGCAGCGCGCGCCGGGCCGGCAGATGAGTTCGGCGTACTACCTGCTGGTCCAGGGCAGTCTGCCGGGGCGTATCCGGGAAATGTACGGGATCCACTGGAAACGTACCGACGAGATCGCCTACCGCGGGTTGGCGCGGTCGGTGCGCAATGCGCACAGCGTGCCCTCTGCGCTGGTACCCCGGCCGGTGAAAACCGCGCTCAACGGGCCGAGCGCACCGGTGTACCGGCTGATCACGAAGCAGGAGCAGCGGTTGGCCCGGGAGGGGAAGCGCAGTATGCCCGGGATCGATCCGCGTCCGCGCGGGCGAGTCGGGCCCGGAGGCGGTAGCGCAGCGTAACCATGGAGGGCTCTCGCTCGTGCTCGATGGATACAGCGCGGGCGAGTCGGGCCCGGAGGCGGTAGCGCAGCGTAACCATGGAGGGCCCTCGCTCGTGCTCGATGGATACTGCGGGCGGAGCGAAATTCGGCACGAGCCGCATGCGAAGATCGGGGCATGTCCAGTCCTGCGCAGACCCCGGCCACCGGGGAACGTAAACAGCGGGTGCTTTCCGGTATCCAGCCGACCAGTGCCTCGTTCCACCTCGGGAACTATCTCGGTGCTCTGCAGTACTGGGTGAACATGCAGGACGAATACGACACGCTGTACTTCATCCCGAATATGCACGCGATCACGGTGGCGCAGGATCCCAAGGAACTGCGCCGCCGCACCCGGGTCGCCGCGGCGCAGTTGCTGGCGCTGGGTATCGACCCCGAGCGCTCGACCCTGTTCGTGCAGTCCCAGGTGCCCGAGCATGCCGAACTGACCTGGGTGCTGAACTGCATCACCGGGTTCGGCGAGGCGAGCCGGATGACCCAGTTCAAGGACAAATCGGTGAAACAGGGGGCGGAGAACACCACTGTCGGCCTGTTCACCTATCCGGTGCTCATGGCGGCCGATATCCTGCTCTACCGGGCCAATCAGGTGCCGGTGGGGGAGGATCAGCGCCAGCATCTCGAGCTCACCCGTAACCTCGCCCAGCGGTTCAACACCCGGTTCAAGAAGACCTTCGTGGTCCCGGAAGCTCATATCGTCAAGGGCACCGCGAAGATCTACGACCTGCAGGATCCCACCGCGAAGATGAGCAAATCCGCGAGTTCGGACGCGGGCCTGATCAACCTTCTCGACGACCCCGGGGTGACGGCGAAGAAGGTGCGCTCGGCGGTTACCGATACCGAGCGTGAGATCCGCTACGACGTCGAGCACAAGCCGGGGGTCAGCAATCTGCTGGTGATCCTGTCGGCGCTGACCGAGACACCGATCGTGACGCTGGAGAAGGGGTATGCCGGTCGCGGGTACGGCGACCTGAAAGTCGACGTTGCCGACGCACTGGTCGAATTTGTCACGCCGCTGCGTGCGAAAGTGGAAGAGTACATGGCGGATCAGGGTGAACTCGATCGCATACTCGCCACGGGAGCCGAGCGTGCGCGCGAGATCGCCGGCAACACTCTCGCACAGGTTTACGACCGGGTCGGCTTCCTGACCCACTGATACCGGTCCGCGGCCGTGCGTGTGGCGATGAGGGGCGCGAACAGTGCAGGTGATCGACAACGGCAAGGCCGCAGTCCAGCGCATGATCGGACAGCGGCCGTGGCTCGACCACCTGGTTCGCGCGGCCGGTAGATATCAGAGCCAGCGCGGCGACTACTACGCGGCCGGGATCACCTATTTCACTGTGCTCTCGCTGTTCCCGCTGCTGATGATCGCCTTCGCCATCGCGGGTTTCGTGCTCGCGGGCAATGCCGACCTGCTGAGCCAACTGCAGGAGAAGGTTGTCGAGAACATCCCGGGTGAGATGGGCGATCAGCTCAACGACTTGATCGACCAGGCGGTGAATTCGCGCGGGACGGTCGGTGTGCTCGGCCTGCTCACCGGGCTGTACTCGGGTCTCGGCTGGATGGCGAACCTGCGCAAAGCGCTCACCGAACAGTGGGAGCAGCCCTCGGACGGGGACAACTGGCTGCGCACCAAATTCTCGGACCTGGGTGCGCTGCTGGGGCTTTTCCTGGCGCTGGTGGTGTCGCTCGGGTTGTCGGCGGTGGCGTCGAGCCGGCTCGGCGTGCAGCTGCTCGAACTGGTGGGGCTCGACGAGATGCCCGGGGTGCGCTTGCTGCTGTGGTTGCTGTCCACGGTGCTCGCCATGGTGGCCTCATGGGCGCTGTTCGCCTGGATCATCGCCCGGCTGCCCCGCGAACCGGTCACCCTGCGCAGCGCCCTGAAGGCCGCGGCGCTGGCGGCAGTGGGCTTCGAGATCTTCAAGAACATCGCCGGGATCTATATGAGGTCGGTGCTGAACAGCCCGGCCGGTGCCGCCTTCGGTTCGATCATCGGCATCATGGTGTTCAGTTATGTGGTCTATCGGATCATTCTGTTCGCCACGGCCTGGGCGGCGACCGCGCGGGAGAACGAGCAATCGGCCTCGGTTCCGGTCCCCGCCCCGGCGCTGATCCGGCCGCGAATGGACAGCGGCCGGCCGGGGATGGTCGGTGGTGCCGCGCTGTTCGGCGCGGGTGCGCTCGCCACACTGGGAATCACCCGGCTGCGCCGCCGCCGGCGCGGCTGAGCGGCGCGCCCGGACACGCGCGACGCGCACCGGTTCGCGGATCACCGGCTGTTCGGCCGTATTTCACCTCGGCGGCCGGGGCCCGAACTGTGAGCGGCCGGTGGGCGACGTATGCGAATGCTCCGACGGCGAATCGACCCCTTTTGCGGGGATTCCGCGGTCATGATCGCCCGGGAAAGGTACTTACGTATATCCAGGGATAAGTGCCGACGCACCGGAATACGGATATTTCGGCGCGCGTGACGGATGCTCCGGGGCCGCGCTCATCTTATGGTCCCATCCGAGGCAGCTCGATACCCGGAAATTCACCGGGGCGCAGAGCATTTGGCATACTGCCGTGTAGAGGAGGGCCCGGTGGATTCCGAGGCGGCGACCCGGCATCCCGCACCAGGGGTGGTGCGACCCGCGAATTCGAGGCGGAGTACCCGTTGGCCGTCGCGTTAGCAGGCGAGCGGAAGCCACCGACGTTTCCCGCCGAAGTATGGATCGTTTCGATCACCACCTTTCCGAGCAGGTCGGTCGGCTTTCTGGCGCTGTTCTCCACCGTGTTCTACACCTCGATGGGGCTGAGTCCCCTGGCATTGACCCTCGCATTGTTCGCGGGCGGTTTCGCCGGAGTGCTCGGATCGGTCGCGGCGGCTGGTCCGCCGCCCATTTCGGCTCCACCGATGTGCTCATCGCCGGTTCCCTGCTCAATGTTCCGCTGCTGTACCTGCTCGGTATGTCGACGGATGATCCGGTACCCGGCCATTGTGCTCGCCTCACTGAGCGTGGCGGTGACGCAATCGTTCTCGGGGCCCGCGGCGGCGTTGGTGACGGGATCGGCCTACGAGGGAAATACCGTCACGGTGGTCGCCTTCCACCGTATTTTCCTCAGTAGCGGCGTCACGGTGGCTCCGATCATGGTTTCGGCGGTGGGCGAGCACAACTTCTCGATGCTGTTCTTCCTGTCCGCGCTCGGGTCGGCGGGCACCGGCACGTTCCTGTTCTCCGAACGGGCCGGACTCCGCGGTGCCGAGGCGCTGGCGGTGGCGCGGGAATGGAACGCGCCCGACCTCATCTCCGATTCCGCCGCGGCGGTGTCGTACGACCCGTCCCGCGTTTCGGGCCTGTGGGCGGTGATCGTGGTATTCGGCACGGCCATGGCGGTCTACGCGCAGAGTATGAGTGGGCTTCCCCTGTCGGTCGAGAAGGTATCCGACGGCGGCCGACTCTACAGTGTCCTGCTCGTCATCAATTCGCTTTTCATCATCTTCTTCGAGCTGCCGATCAGTACGCTGACGGCCCGGCTGAAGTGGAATTACGCGCTGGGGTCGGGGATCTTCGTCACCGGGCCCGGGCCCGGGCCCGGGCTCGCGGTCTGCGGCGCCGGCTCGAGCTGGACCGTGCGCATTATCGGATTCGTCCTCTTCTCGCTCGGCGAGGCCATATTCATCCCGCAGGCCGAACTGGATTTCCGGTGCACCGAAGTGCGCAAGCGGGCCGGCGATTTCTTCACCGCGGACTGAGTTCGGGCCGGCCGGGGGACGGTGAGGGACCCCCGGCCGGCCGGTGTTATTCGTAGAAGACTCGGGTCAACGCTGACGGGTGCGTACATGCCAGGTGCCGAGGAGCAGGATCGGCACCAGGATCAGCCCTCCGACCATGAGCAGCATCCACAGTTCGTCGAAGTCACCGCCGCCCGGGCCCTGCGCCGAATAAGCCACCGAGTCCTCCGCCGGCGGTACCGCGAGCCCCGGTGCGGCGACCACCGATTCGTCATCGTCACCGGGGATATCGCCGACCTGCGCGCCCGGGCCGAGCGCGAAGCCGTAGTCGAGCAACCGGGCCGCCTGCTCCCACGGGCGGATCGGCAGCACATCGGCCTGGAGCAGGGTGACCGCCAGCCTGCGGCCGTCGCGTTCGGCGGCGGCGACGAAGGTCTGGCGGGCGTCGTCGGTGTAACCGGTCTTTCCGCCCAGTGCCCCCGGATAGTTGTAGAGAAGTCCGTTGTCGTTCGCGATCGGGAAGCCGGGATGGTCCTGGTCGTCGGGGATGCGTGGGTCCGGCGGGTAGCCGGGAAAGTCGAACTGTTCGGTGCCGATCATCTCCGCGAACAGCGGGATCTGCATGGCTTCCCGGAACAGCAGCGACAGATCGTAGGCGGAGGTGCTCATGCCGGGCCCGTCCAGACCGGAGGGTGTGGCCGCGCGGGTGTCGTAGGCGTGCAGTGATTCGGCGAGGTCGTTCATCTTCACCACCGCCACCTCGTCGCCGCCCAGTTGAGCGGCCAGCGCGTGCGCGGCGTCGTTACCCGACGCCATCACCAGGGCGTGCAGCAACTGCCGGTTGCTGTAGCGGCCGCCGGGACCGATCCCGACCCTGGTGCCCTCGACATCGGCGTCGGCCTGGGTGCCCACGACGACCTTGTCGAGGTCCAGGGTGCGCAGCGCGACGATGGACAGCAGTACCTTGATGGTGCTGGCCGGGCGGTACCGGCCGTGTGGGTCCTTGGTGGCCAGGACGGCGCCGGTGTCCAGGTCGGAGACCATCCAGGCGGTCGCGGAGATATCGGCGGGCAGCGCCGGCGCGCCGGTGGGCAGGACCACGCCGCATTCGCCGAGTCGTTTCCCGCCGATCGGGGAGTCCGGGACCGACAGTGGTGTCGGCGCCGGTTTGCCGGGTTCCGGGACCTCCGAGGAGTCGATCGCCGGTGGTGGTTGTGTCTTCTGCGGGCACGTATCGGTGACCGGGGTGGTGAAGGGAGTAGTGGTGGGTGGCGCGGGCTGCGCTGCCGCGCTCCCGCAGACGGTGAGCGGTCCGGCCGCGAGAACCGCGGCGGTGAGCACCGAACCCAGGAGGCGGGTGGTGCGCTGGTGTAGCAACCTGTTGTACATATCGACGCCGAGCCTAGAATCCCGGCGCGCGAGACGTGCGGCACGGGCTCCCACCGCTGGTTTCCGGACCGACCGGTATTCGCCGGTTCAGCCCAGCAGTACCGCGTATCCCGGTTTGATGATGTCGTCGATGATCCGCAGCCGCTCCGGAAACGGGATGAACGCAGATTTCATCGCGTTGATGGTGAACCGTTCCAGATCGCTCCAGCCGTAGCCGAAGGTCTGGTGCAGTTTGAGCATCTCCCGGCTCATGCTGGTGTCGCTCATCAGTCGGTTGTCGGTGTTCACCGTGACCCGGAAGCGCAGCCGAGCGAGCAGGTCGAACGGGTGTTTGTCCAGTGAGGGCACCGCGCCGGTCTGCACGTTCGACGAGGGGCACAGTTCGAGCGGTACACGGGTGTCACGCACATAGGCCGCCAGCCGGCCGAGCCGGGCGTCCCCGACCGCACCCGGCACCTCGATATCGTCGACGATCCGGACACCGTGCCCGAGCCGGTCGCAGCCACAGAACGCCAGCGCCTCGTGAATGGACGGCAGACCGAAGGCCTCACCGGCGTGGATGGTGAAATGCGCGTTGTTGACCCGCATGTACTCGAAGGCGTCCAGATGTCGGGTGGGCGGGTATCCGGCCTCCGCGCCCGCGATATCGAAACCGCACACACCCCGGTCACGGAAGCGGATCGCCAGTTCCGCGATCTCCCGGGACCGCGCCGCGTGCCGCATGGCGGTCAGCAGACAGCGCACCACGATGGGCTGTCCGGCCGCGGCGGCGGCCGCCTCGCCCGCGGCGAACCCGGCCAATACGTGTTCGACCACCTCGTCGAGGGTGAGATCCTTTTCGAGGTGTTGTTCGGGCGCGAACCGCACCTCGGCATAGACGACCCCGTCCGCGGCCAGATCCTCGGCGCATTCGCGGGCCACCCGGTGCAATCCCCGCGGGGTCTGCATGACCGCGACCGTATGGGTGAAGGTCTCCAGATAGCGTTCCAGCGAGCCGCTGTCGGCCGCGTCCCGGAACCAGCGCGCCAGGGCTTCGGCATCGGTCGCGGGAAGCCGGTCGTATCCGCAGTCCGCGGCCAGTTCGAGCACGGTGGCGGGTCGTAGACCGCCGTCGAGATGATCGTGCAGCAGCGCCTTCGGTGCCCGGCGCAGTGTGGCGAGATCCAGCGGCAGAGGTCCGGTCATATGCCGACGGTATCGCCGAATGTCGCGGCGGTCAGCCGGACGGCCCGAAACGTTCCACCTCTTCGGCGGGCGCTCACCTCGAATTCCCTTCGTGGTCAGCGGCCGGATGCGGATGGTTGTGCGCGGCACCCGGGCCGGACCGGGCGGGGCGCGTCGCCGGCGACCCGGTCGAGGACAAGCGGGCCGAGGGCGGGCCGGTCGGTGGGTCCGGTCTCGACGGTGATCGCCTCGGCCAAGGCCTCGAATGCGCGCGGGAACGCTTCCGGGGTGTCGGTGTGCAGGGTGAGTAGCGGTTGTCCGGCGGTGACCCGATCGCCGGGGCCCGCATGCCACCGCACACCCGCGGCGGCCTGGACCGGGTCGCCCTGCCGGGCGCGGCCGGCGCCCAGTCGCCAGGTGGCGATACCGACCCCACGCGCATCGAGGTGGGTCAGGGTTCCCGAGGCCGGGGCGGACAGCGTTTCGGTGTGCGCGGCCTTCGGTAGTGGGGCGGCCGGGTCCCCACCCTGGGCACGGATCATCGCGGTCCAGTGGTCCATGGCGCGTCCGTCGACGAGGGCGTCGGCGGGATCGGTGTCCAGACCCGCCAGCGCGACCATCTCGCGCGCCAGCGCCACCGTCAATTCGACGATATCGGCCGGTCCGCCACCCGCGAGGACTTCGACGGCCTCGGTGACCTCGAGCGCGTTGCCCGCGGTGCGGCCCAGCGGGGTGTCCATGGCGGTGAGCAGGGCCACGGTCCGCACGCCCGCGTCGGCGCCGAGTTCGACCATCGCGGTGGCCAGCGCATGGGCCTCGTCTCGGGTGCGCATGAACGCCCCGGACCCGACCTTCACATCCAGCACCAGGGCGGCGGTGCCCTCGGCGATCTTCTTGCTCATGATCGAACTGGCGATCAGCGGAATGGATTCGACCGTGCCGGTGGTGTCGCGCAGGGCGTAGAGGCGTTTGTCGGCGGGCGCGAGATCGGCGCCGGCCGCACAGACCACGCAGCCCGCGGCCGGGTCGGTGAGGATCTCGCGCATCCGGGCCGGGTCGATATCGGCCCGCCAGCCCGGGATCGATTCCAGTTTGTCCAGCGTGCCGCCGGTGTATCCCAGTCCACGGCCGGACAGCTGCGGTACCGCCGCGCCACAGGCGGCGACCAGCGGAGCCAGCGGCAGGGTGATCTTGTCACCCACGCCGCCGGTGGAATGCTTGTCGACCGTCGGCCGCGGGAGATCGGTGAAATCCAGTCGCCGGCCCGATCGCAGCATCGCCTCGGTCCAGCGCGCGGTCTCGCGCCGGTTCATCCCGCGCAGCACGATCGCCATGGCCAGCGCCGCCATCTGCTCGTCGGCCATCTCGCCGCGGGTGAAGGCGGCTATGGCCCAGTCGATCTGCGCGTCGGACAGTTCGCCGCCGTCGCGTTTGGCCCCGATGATCGATACCGCGTCGTGTGCCGTCACGCCACCAGTCTGGCAGCGCCGCGGCGCTGGTGCCGGGTGCGCCGAGCCGGGCCCGCTGTGGTCCGCGGGCCTCGCCTACCCGACCGAGGGGCACCTCGCGGCGGACCGGCCGCCCGGTGGGGCCGGGCATTACTCCTGGAGCGCCCGCAGGGTCTCGAGGCGGTGCTGCACCGTGGGCCCCGTGGGGGTCACGATGATCTCGTCCGCTCCGGTGTCCTTCACCAGCGTGTCGAGCCGGTCGAGGACCTGCTCGCGGGTGCCGATCGCCTGGTCGGCGTTGCGGTCGTCGACGAAGGCGTTCTCCGCATCCGACCAGGGATACTCCTCCGCCTCGGCCAGGGTCGGTATCCGCTGCGGCAGCTGACCGGTGCGCATCCGCAGCTGGACCAGGCTCTGCGGCAGGGTACGGCGGCGGGCCTCCGCGGCGGAGTCGGCGACCACGGTCGCCACGGCGAGCATCGAATGCGGTTCGCTGAGCACCTCGGAGGGTCGGAACTCGCTGCGGTACAGCTCGAACACCAGCGGGGTGTTGCGGCCCCCCGCGAAGTGATGGGCGAACGCGAACGGCAGGCCCATCATCGCCGCCAGACGGGCACTGAAATCACTGGAACCCAGCAGCCACATCTCGGGGACGTCGCCCTTACCGGGCACCGCCTGGATACGATCGCCCTGCCCGCCGCGCAACGGCGGAATCGTTCCGAAGTAGGCGAGCAGTTCCACCACCTGTTTCGGGAAGTCCTCCACCGCCTCGGCCGCCGCGCCGCGCCGGATGGTGGCCGAGATGAGCGGATCGGTACCGGCGGCCCGGCCCAGCCCCAGGTCGATGCGGTCACCGTAGAGCGCCACCAGGGTGCCGAACTGTTCGGCGACCACCAGCGAGGAATGGTTGGGCAGCATCACCCCGCCGGAACCCACCCGGATCCGCTCGGTCGCCGCGGCCACCCCGGCGATCAGCACCGGCGGCGCCGAGCTCGCGATACCCGGCATGCCGTGGTGCTCGGCCACCCAGAACCGGCGGTACCCCAATCGCTCGGCCTCGCGGGCGACGGTCAGGGTGTCGGCGAGCGCCTGCCGATGTGATCCATCGGCGGCGACGGCGGCCAGGTCGAGCACGGAGAGGGGAACTGTCATACCCGGACCAACCCGTTCGGGCCCGCCGGGATTCCACGGCCGTCCGGTACCGGCAGGGCGGCCGCGCGCTTCGTCGGCTACCGATCACCTCGCACGGCGACGGCCGCACCGGTGGCGCACGTCTGCCTGCCGACGGACACGCCCGGCCACCACCGGATCGGTCGTACGCCGGCCGAAGTGTGGGCCGGTATCGGCGCGCTCCCGGCCCGGCGGCGTCAACTCGATGCGGGGGGTGTCCGGCCGGCGGCGAGGTCGTCGGGGCCGAAGGCGTCCGCCAGCAGCCGGCCGAGGGGCACCGGCCCGTCGAGGTGGTCGACGAGCAGTTCCTTCCCGCCGAATTCGTGGAGCACCTGGCGGCAGCGGCCACAGGGCAGCAGGATCGCGCCCCGCGAATCGCAGACCGAGACAGCGAGCAATCGGCTGCCGCCCGCGGTTATGTTGTTGCCGGCCAGCACGCATTCCGCGCAGAGCCCCAGCCCGTAGGACACGTTCTCGACATTGCACCCGACCGAGATCGTGTTGCCGTCCCAACCGGCCGCGCCGACCGGAAAACGGGAGTAGGGGGCATAGGCGCGTCGCATGGCGGTGTGCGCGCTGGTGCGAAGAAGATTCCAGTCGATATCCATAGCTGCTCCCGCGTCCGTGGGCGACCCATCCGGGTCCCGGCCCAGCCTGCCGCATCACCGTGTCCGGCGCGCGCCTGCGCGCACGAGCTGTTCCGGGGGAATGTGAAACACGTCGTTGCGCTCGGAGATATGTAGAGTGCCCGGCCGCTCGGTCCGGCACCCCTCACCAGGAAGGTGCGAATGACGCTTCCGAAGTTCCTCATCGTCATGGTGTATTCGAAGTTGCTGCTGTCCAGGCTCGACGCCTTCGACAAGGTCGAGGTGCGGATGGAGTACCAGATCGTGCCCGATCACGAGGCCGATCCGGCCGTCGGCAAGTACCCGCAGAGCGCACTGTCGAGTCAGGCACTACTGGGCCGGGTGCCCGGCGATATCGTCGAGACCGTTTTCAACTACGAGGCCGTGCGGCTACGGGTCGATTCGATCGACGAGGGCGACTGACCCCGGCGTGGTTCCACCGGCGGTCCGCACCGGGGGCGGCCGGTGGGCGGGCCCGGCTCCTCCGTGCGTGCGTGCGTGCGTGCGTGCGTGCGTGCGTGCGCGCGCGCGGGCGGGCCGGCCGGCGCGCGGTCTGCGCAATTCCGGGGAATCCTGGGAAGTCTTTCCCGTCGCGGCGATCCGTCCGCTACTCTTGAGTAACTTCGTCTCTGGTAATGAGACATTTTGCACATTGCCGCTGCGCGCAATGGCAAGGTCGGCATTGTGCGCCGGGGTGCGTGCCGAAAAACGCGCGGTGCGCGCGTGCGCTGCGGACCGGATGTGAAATCCGCTGCACACCAAGGATTTGCGGAACAATTCGACGTCGCGGGAAGGTTCTGGAAGTAGGCGATCGAGGGCGCGACGAAGCCGTCGCGGAACCCCTCCACTGCCCTACAAAGGTAAACCTAACCTGTGTGATCTGGGCGCAACGCGCGGCACGCCGAATTAGTTCCCCGATTGTCAGAGGATTAGAGTCCAGAACAGATCGGTTCAGGTTCGGCGGCGGCGAGCCCTATCGACAGCGGCCCCGGAGTCGGTCCCTGTCGGCCGCGGGTTGGTACGCCACCGAATATCCGGCCCGCCACACCGGTGCCGGGATCTGCGACCGGGTCCATCAACGATGTTGGAGGCACCGAAACTCTATGGCCACGATAGAAGCTCCGGCTCAGCCGAAGCGCAAAACGCTGTACCGAGGCGACCCCGGAATGTGGTCCTGGGCCCTGCACCGGATCACCGGTGTCACCGTTTTCTTCTTCCTTTTCGTGCACGTCCTGGACACCGCGCTCGTACGGGTCAGCCCGCAGATGTATGACGAAGCGATCGAGATCTACAAGACGCCGATCGTCGCGCTCATGGAGATGGGACTCGTTTTCTGTGTGCTGTTCCACGCGCTCAACGGTGTGCGGGTGATCCTGGTGGACTTCTGGTCCCAGGGACCGCGCTACCAGAAGCAGATGCTCTGGGGCATCATCGGGCTCCTGGTGGTGCTCTTGGTGCCCGCGATCGGTCGCATGTTCTTCCTACTGTTGACGGAGCACTGAGCCATGTCTGCACCTGTTCTCGGTAAGTCCTACGACCGTCCGGCGAGCCTGGACCTGCCCCGTTCGTCGCGTTCGCACGCCAGCGGGAACTTCGAGAAGTACGCGTGGCTGTTCATGCGCTTCTCCGGCGTCGCGCTGATTCTGCTGGTCCTCGGCCATATGGCCATCATGCTGCTGCTCGACGGCGGCGTGAAACGACTGAACTTCGCCTTCGTCGCCGGCCGGTGGGCCAGCCCGTTCTGGCAGATCTGGGATCTGGCCATGCTGTGGCTGGCGCAACTGCACGGCGGTAACGGTCTGCGCACCGTGATCGCCGACTACTCGCGCAAGGATTCGACCCGGTTCTGGCTGAACACGCTGCTGGTGCTGTCGATGATCCTGATCATGGGCGTGGGCACCTACGTCATCTTCACCTTCGACCCCAATATCAGTTAGGAACGGGCCACCTCGCATGAGTGAGCGCAGCGAACGAACCGACGCCGCAGGTGAGAGCAGCGAACGAACCAGCGGACCCGTTGAAGCCCGACCTGTTCAGGAGCATCGCTACGACGTCGTGATCGTCGGTGCCGGTGGCGCGGGCATGCGGGCGGCCATCGAGGCCGGCCCGCGGGCGCGGACCGCGGTGCTGACCAAGTTGTACCCCACCCGCAGCCACACCGGCGCGGCCCAGGGCGGTATGTGCGCGGCCCTGGCCAACGTCGAAGAGGACAACTGGGAGTGGCATACCTTCGACACCGTCAAGGGTGGCGACTACCTGGTCGACCAGGACGCGGCGGAGATCATGGCCAAGGAGGCCATCGACGCGGTGCTGGACCTGGAGAAGATGGGTCTGCCGTTCAACCGCACCCCCGAGGGCAAGATCGACCAGCGCCGCTTCGGCGGGCACACCCGTGACCACGGCAAGGCCCCGGTCCGGCGCGCCTGCTACGCCGCCGACCGGACCGGTCACATGATCCTGCAGACGCTGTACCAGAACTGCGTCAAGCACGACGTCGAGTTCTACAACGAGTTCTACGTGCTGGACCTGGTGCTGACCGATACCGATCGCGGTCAGGTCGCGACCGGGGTGGTCGCCTACGAGCTGGCCACCGGTGAACTGCACGTCTTCCACGCGAAGTCGATCGTCTTCGCCACCGGCGGTTCGGGCCGGATGTACAAGACCACCTCCAACGCGCACACGCTGACCGGTGACGGTATGGCGATCGTGTTCCGCAAGGGCCTGCCGCTCGAGGATATGGAATTCCACCAGTTCCATCCCACGGGTCTGGCCGGGCTGGGCATCCTCATCTCCGAGGCGGTCCGCGGTGAGGGCGGCATCCTGCGCAACGCCGACGGTGAGCGGTTCATGGAGCGTTACGCGCCCACCATCAAGGACCTCGCGCCGCGCGATATCGTCGCCCGCTCGATGGTGCTCGAGGTGCTCGAGGGCCGCGGCGCCGGACCGAACAAGGACTACGTCTACATCGACGTGACCCACCTCGGTGAGGACGTGCTCGAGGAGAAGCTGCCCGATATCACCGAGTTCGCCCGCACCTACCTCGGTGTGGACCCGGTGAAGGAACTGGTGCCGGTCTTCCCCACCTGCCACTACGTGATGGGCGGTATCCCCACCCGCATCCAGGGCGAGGTGCTGAAGAACAACACCGATATCGTCCCCGGCCTGTACGCCGCCGGCGAATGCGCCTGCGTCTCGGTGCACGGCGCGAACCGGCTCGGCACCAACTCGCTGCTCGATATCAATGTGTTCGGCCGCCGCGCCGGTATCGCCGCCGCGGAGTACGCCCACCGTGCCGAGTTCGTCGATATGCCGGAGAACCCGGCGCACATGGTGCAGGACTGGCTGGCGCTGATCCTGTCCGACCACGGCAACGAGCGGGTCGCCGATATCCGCACCGAACTGCAGCGGTCGATGGACAACAACGCCTCGGTGTTCCGCACCGAGGACACGCTCAAGCAGGCCCTCACCGATATCCACGCGCTCAAGGAGCGCTACGCCCGGATCACGGTCCAGGACAAGGGCAAACGCTACAACAGCGATCTGCTCGAGGCAGTCGAACTCGGCTTCCTGCTGGAGCTGGCCGAAGTCACGGTGGTCGGGGCGCTCAACCGCAAGGAGTCGCGTGGCGGGCACGCGCGCGAGGACTACCCGGACCGCGACGACGTGAACTTCATGCGGCACACGATGGCCTACAAGGAGGGTGCGGATCTCCTCTCCGATATCCGCCTCGACTTCAAACCGGTGGTGCAGACCCGTTACGAGCCGATGGAGCGTAAGTACTGATGACCGCTGTAGCCGAGAATCCGACGGTCGCGAACCCGGCGCCGGTCCCCGAGGGTTCGACCATGATCACCGTCAAGGTGGCGCGGTTCAACCCGGAGGACGGTCAGGGCCAGCGCTGGGAGTCGTTCCAGGTGCCCGCGCTGCCGACGGACCGCTTCCTCAATGTCCTGATCTACATCAAGTCCTATCTGGACGGCACCCTCACCTTCCGGCGCTCCTGCGCGCACGGCGTGTGCGGGTCCGACGCCATGCGGATCAACGGGGTGAACCGGCTGGCCTGCAAGGTCCTGATGAAGGACATGCTGCCGAAGAGTGGTAAGCCGGTCACCATCAGCGTGGAACCCATCCGCGGACTGCCGGTCGAGAAGGACCTGGTCGTGGACATGGAACCGTTCTTCGACGCGTTCCGGGCGGTGAAGCCCTACCTGATCACCTCCGGTAACGAGCCGACCTTCGAGCGGATCCAGAGCCAGGCCGACCGCGCCCGGTTCGACGACACCACCAAGTGCATCCTGTGTGCCTGCTGCACCACGTCCTGCCCGGTGTACTGGCACGACGGCAGCTACTTCGGCCCGGCCGCGATCGTGAACGCGCACCGCTTCATCTTCGACAGCCGTGACGAGGCCGCCCGGGAGCGCCTGGACATCCTCAACGAGGTCGACGGTGTGTGGCGCTGCCGCACCACCTTCAACTGCACGGATGCCTGCCCGCGTGGTATCGAGGTCACCAAGGCCATCCAGGAGGTCAAGCGGGCCTTGCTGTTCGCCCGCTGATCCCGGCTACCGACAGAACCGCCCCCGTGTCCCCGCGCGGGGGCGGTTTTGCATCACCGGTCATTTGTATTTCGACACGCGAACTTGATAATTCGGGTACCCGAACTTACCATCTGACTGGAAGGCGGGTGGTTCGGTATGCAGGTGTTTCCCCGGATCGCCGCCGTGCTCGCGGCCTGCGGCCTCACCGTCGTGCTCGCCGCCTGCGATACCTTCCATCTGCCGCGTACCGGTGAACCGGTCGTCGCCACCACCTTCAGCGTGCTGGCCGATATCGCGTCGAATATCGCGGGCGAGCACCTCGAGGTGCAGTCGCTCACCAAGCCCGGTGCCGAGATCCACAGCTACGAGCCCACTCCGGGCGATATCAAACGCGCCGCCAAAGCGGATCTGATCCTCGACAACGGCATGAACCTGGAAGCCTGGTTCGGTCGGTTCGTCGCCGACCTGGACGCCGAGCACATCACCGTGAGCGAAGGGGTCGCGTCGGTCCCGATAACCTCCGACGCCTACGCCGGGAAACCCAATCCGCACGCCTGGATGTCACCGCTCAACGTGCGCGTCTATGTGGACAATATGGTCGCGGCCTTTTCTCGCCTCGTGCCCGAACACGCGGCGGACTTCCACGCCAACGGCGAGGCCTACAAGCAGCAGTTGCAGCAGGTCCACGACGAACTCGTCGCCGACCTCGCGAACCTGCCCCGCCGCCGGCGCGCGCTGGTGACCTGCGAGGGTGCCTTCTCCTACCTGGCCCGTGACGCGGGCCTCTCGGAGTACTACCTCTGGCCGGTCAATGCCGAGCAGCAGGCCACCCCGCAGCAGATCACCCGGGTCATCGAATATGTCCGGGACCACGAGGTGCCTGCGGTGTTCTGCGAATCCACCGTTTCCGACGCCCCGATGCGCCGGGTCGTCGAGGCCACCGGGACGAGATTCGGCGGGGTGCTCTACGTGGATTCGCTGTCGGCGGCCGACGGTCCGGTGCCGACCTATCTCGACCTGATCCGGCACGACGCCGAAACCATAGCCGCAGCACTCACCGGGAGCAGGCCATGACAGTCCCCGCCATCGACGTCGACGGCGTCACCGTCTACTACCGAGAGGTCCAGGCACTCGACCAGGTCCGGTTGACGGTGGACGCCGGCCGGGTCTGCGCGCTCATCGGGATGAACGGGTCCGGGAAATCGACCCTGTTCAAAACCCTCATGGGAATGATCACTCCCGACCGCGGCACCGTCCGGATCGGCGGGGCCGCACCGGTCGCGGCCAGGCGGGCCGGGCTCCTCGGTTATGTCCCACAGAACGAGGCCGTGGACTGGTCGTTCCCGCTGTCGGTGCGCGATGTGGTGACCACCGGCCGCTACGGCCGGATGGGGTTCACCCGCCGGGCGAGCCGGGCCGACCGGGCGGGCGTGGACGAGGCGCTGGAACGGGTCGAACTGACCGAGCTGGCCGACCGCCAGATCGGTCGGCTCTCGGGTGGCCAGCGCAAACGCGCTTTCGTGGCCCGCGGTATCGCGCAGGGCGCCCGGATCCTATTGCTCGACGAACCGTTCGCCGGGGTGGACAAACGCTCCGAGGCGACGATCACCGGGCTACTCCGCGAACTCGCGGCCGACGGGGCCACCGTCCTGATCTCCACCCACGACCTGCACGCCCTACCCGGCCTGGCCGACGAGGCCGTACTGCTGATGCGACGGGTGCTCGTCCACGGCGCCCCGGAGGAGGCGCTGCGGCCGGAGAACCTCGCCCTCGCCTTCGGTCTCGACGTCATCGGACAGCGGTGAACGGGATGGACCTGATCGAATTCCTGCTCGAGCCGATGCGCTACGCGTTCATGGTGCGCGCGCTCACCGCCGGCCTCGTCGCGGCCGTCGTCTGTGGACTGCTGTCCTG
Organism: Nocardia grenadensis; assembly: GCF_050942415.1. NCBI lineage: Bacteria > Bacillati > Actinomycetota > Actinomycetes > Mycobacteriales > Nocardiaceae > Nocardia > Nocardia grenadensis. Next base: position 947,127 of record NZ_CP192054.1, read on the forward strand.
CTGGCTGGTCCTGGTCGGCTGGTCACTGATGGGAGACGCGGTTTCGCACGCGGTGCTGCCGGGCGTGGTACTGGCCTATATCGCGGGGGCGCCGTTCGCCGTCGGGGCGGTGATCTTCGGATTCCTGGCGGTCGGGTTGATCGGCGTGGTCCGCGACACCAGCCGCGTGAAGGAGGACGCCGCCATCGGCATCGTGTTCACCACGCTGTTCTCCTTCGGCCTGGTACTCGTCTCGGTGACGCCCAGCAATACCGACCTCAACCACATCATCTTCGGCAATCTGCTGGGCGTGAGCCAGGGGGAACTGGCCCAGATCGCGGGGCTGGCCGCGCTGGTCTTCGTCGTGCTCGTGCTCAAACGCCGCGATTTCACGCTGTACGCGTTCGACCCCACCCACGCCTACGCCCTCGGCCTGAACCCGCGCGTCCTGGGCGCGGCCCTGCTCGGCCTGCTCGCGCTGACCTCGGTGGTGGCTCTGCAGGCGGTCGGGGTGATCCTGGTGGTGGCCATGCTGATCATTCCCGGTGCCACCGCCTACCTGCTCACCGATCGGTTCGGGCGGATGCTGGTGATCGCCCCGGCACTCGCCGCGGTCTGCGCGGTCACCGGCCTGTACGTGAGCTACTACGCCGATACCGCACCCGGAGCCACCATTGTGCTGGCCCAGGGCATCGTCTTCACCGCGGTGTATCTGTTCGCGCCCCGGCAGGGCTTGATCGGCTCGCGGCTGGCGGCCGGTCGCCGCCGGGACCGCGAGGAGGCCGGAACGCCGGCGGCTGCCGTGGCCGTCGAACCGCCCACCTGACCGGCCGAGGTTCACACACGGGTGTCCGTAGCCGTGTCCCGGTGACCAGGGCCGCGGATCCCCGGTAGGCGCGTCCCGGCCCGGGTGGAGACAATGGAGGCCGGGTGTGCCCACGCTGTGGGCGTAGTCGGCGGAATCGGCCGTCGCGGTGTACGGGCGGTCGTAGCGGCTCGTGTCACCCGACGACGCTCTACGGCAGGGAGAGCGCGGAGAAGCCGGCGCCGGGCGAGAGCCGATCGGTTCGACACGGTCGGGATCCTCGTGCGTTACCGATCGGGCCGTGGGGCGGCTTCACGGGAAGGCATCCTCGAACGGGGCCGCCCGCCGCCAGCTGTCACCCGCGATCACCACATGGTCCAGGAACCGCAGACCGACCGTTCGTGCCGCCGCGGCGAGCAGCGTGCTGGCCCGGCGATCGTCCGGGCTGGGGGTCGGGTCGCCGGAGGGATGGTTGTGCGCCAGCGCGAAGGCGCGACCGTCGTGGCGCAGGACCGTGTTCAGGATCTCGCGCACCGGTACCGCGACCTCGTCGATGGCGCCCTCGGCGACGAAGATCCGCTGCCGTGGCCGGTTGCGCGCATCGCAGATCAGCACCAGCAGGCGCTCCACCCGGGCCCCGGCGAACAGCGGGGCGGCCTCCCGGGCCACATCGTCGGGGTGCAGCAGCGGTGCCGGGGCCTGCGTGCTGCTGCGGGCCCGGGCGGCGAGCTGGAACGCGGCGGCGATAGCCGTGGCCTTGGCCACTCCCACGCCGGGCCGGCGCAGCAGTTCCTCGGGCCGGGCCGAGGCCAGCCCACCGACTCCGCCGAACTCGGTGAGCAGGGCGAGGGCGAGCTCGACCGCGCTCTCGCCCCGGCGGCCCTGGCCGAGCAGCAGGGCGAGCAGTTCACCGTCGTTCAACGCCTGGGGACCGAGTGCGCACAGGCGTTCCCGCGGCCGCTGTGTCCTGGGCAGATCGGTGATCGGTACCGGCATGATTCCCCCTCCAGATTCCGGGGTCATCATGCCAGCGGGTACCGACAGTTCCGGAGGGCCCGGCCGGGCCCGGGGCGGAGGCCCGGCCGGATCAGCCGTCGACCACCGCAGGCTGCGGGGAACGGTTCAGCGCCGACGCCGCCAGCCGCTCGAAATGCCGTAGCTGCCGCTCGTGCACCACGATCCGGCGCAGTGCCTCGTGAATGGTCGCCTTGTTCGACGCCGTGCCCATGATGGCCCCGGCGGCCGCCAGCAGATCCTGGTCCAGCTCGATCCGCACTGTCGGCATGCGTCCTCCTTAGTACATCCGCCCTGATGCGGCGGCGTGGCGTCGGCATCCGGGCAATGACCACGCAAACAAACGCCGCTGGCCAGTCAGTTTGCCCAGTCGCCGCCGGTTTATCGACCGAATGTCACGCCGTGTGTCCACATCGAGACCTAGGGGCCCGGCCGCCGCGGGCAGGTCAGCGTGGCGACAGGCGTGACTCGAAATTGCGTTCGAGTTCGCGCCAGGCACGCGCTTCCGCGTCGAACGGCGGGTTGGGCGCCATCCGGGTCGGATCCGGGTGCAGCAGGTAGGACACATACCAGCCGAGCGGGGTCGATTTGGCCAGCGCCTGTTCCACCGCGTCGTCGTCGGCGTAGTCGGCGGCATCGGAGAACAACTCCAGGACCAGGTCGAGCTGCTCGGTATCGACCGCTTCCGGCCCCTCGGCCAGGTCATCGGCCAGGCCGGGAAGCACGTAGACGTTCTCCTCGGTGACCTCCACCTCGAGCGATCCGTCGATGGCTGCGGTCTGCACCTCGGCGAAGGTACTGATGCGTGCCAGATCGTGTTCGTGGTCGTCGGCGAGATACCGTGCGAGTGCACGCTCACTGGCGAACACCGAGATGGCGTTCTTGGCGCCGAGGAAAATCGGTTCGTCGTCGAGATAGCAACGCAGGGTGAAGTATTCGGTATCGGCCGTCACGATCTTGACCGGGTCGATCCCGACTTCTTCCCAGAAGGTGAGCTCCGCGTCGTCGTCGTCTTCGTCGTCCAGGTCGACCGGCTCGAAATCGCTGTCGTCGTCGGTGTCGGCCGCGTCGTCGGCATCGACCACGTTCTCCTCGGCGGCCAGCAGCTCGGCCTCGGCCAGGGCGACCGCCTCGGCGTCGACCTCGGGTACCCGCACCACCGAGTCGATGGCGTCGAGCACGTCGTCCCAGCTCTTGGCCACCGCGGCGCCGATCTGGTCCCACAGTTCCTCGCCGTCGCGACCCATGAACATATTGGTGCCGCCGGCCAGGGCACCCAGCGACGGGTGCGAACCGAAGAATTTGGTGACCGTTTCGAGCTCGCAGACCTCGCCGATATTGCGCACCATGGCCAAGGTGTCCTCCAACTCGGCGACGGTGTCCACATCCGGGTCACCGGCGGCCAGTTCCGGTACACCGACCAGATCGAAGGAGTAGTTGTCGCCGGGCTCGAGTTCGGCGGCCGATAGGCCCGCGACCACCTTCCACGCCGGGTGATCGATCAGGTCGTTGTCGGAGTCGGTCCGGATGAAGGCCGCTAGTTCGGCCACGGACTCGAAGCCGTAGAGGGCGTCCTCATGTCCTAGGAACGCCTCCCACTCGTCGTCACCGTCACGCCAGCGCGGTGCCCACAGGGTGACAAGATCGCCGTCGGTCAGACCGAGCTCGATCGGGACGATGTCTCCAGAAGCCATACGCGGAAGCCTAATAGGTCCGGCGGAGCGGAGCCCACCCCTGGCCTATGCACAGTTGCGGCGGACGGGGGAGTCTCCGGAGCCAGACGGTCCGCACGGTATCGGCAGGCGGGCGGGCGGGCTGCCCGATCAGATGCCGTCCGGCCCGGTTCCGGTCGGGTCGACCACTCCCGGGGGCGCCGGTGCGAACGACTCGTTCAGCGCGGTAACGACCTCCGAACGCTGCCCACCGGCATCCTCGGCGGCCTGCCGGCAGGCCCAGATGATGAGCTGGGCGGCTTCGGCGGGCGGTAGCGCGGTCACTGCCTCGGTGAGCTGCAAACTCACCAGGGCGCCGTCGCTGTCGACCTCGGCGGTCACCATCCCGTCCTCGGTGCCGAACCGGCCGCGGACCTGTTTGAGTCCGTACAGCGCCGCTTCCAGTGCTTCCAGCTTCCGCGTGGCACCGGCGACCAGGGCGTCCATCTCCGCGCTCATACATCTCTCCTGGGTCCGAGCGGGCATCCGCTGTGGTGGTGGTGCACGTGCGGGCCGCTCATACCGGCCTCATCCAGCTGGTCGGGCCGGTATCGGCATCGTCCATCCGGTCCAATTCGTCGACCGCCTGCTGGCGGGTGGGCAGACCGAGCTGATCCAGGATGTCGGCCGGCATTCCGTTCTCCGCCAGCAGTTCCCGGCGCTTGGCCTTGGCTGCGATGGTGGAGCGGCGGGTCAGCCGCAGGATTTCGTCGGCGAGAGCCTGGGCGCCGTAACGGTATTCGCTGCGCTCGAATTTGATCTCCACCGGCATCCCCTGGTCGGTGGCGCGTACCGACAGCGTGCCGGCCCGATTGCGGCTGACCGCCATCGTGACATTCGGTACCTCGGGAAGCTGTTGCTCAGTCATAATTCTGTCCAGTCGTCATGATCGGATGTCCGTCCCCAGCGGGTGCCGGTGCTGCCGCGGTTCATTCCGTGGGCCGGTAGAACCCGAGGAATTCCATCCCGCTGTTCTCCGTCCGGACCGAGCTGATCTGCACCGGATCACCGGCCTCGATCAACTGGCCGTTGCCGACCACCATCGCCACATGGCCGTCCCATACCGCGAGATCGCCGGGCATGAGATCGCCCGGCGATACCGGGGTGGCGCCGTTGGCCTGCTCATGGGCCAGCCGGGGCAGTTCCACGCCGGCCTCGCCGTAGGCGTATTTGGTCATCCCACTGCAGTCCAGCCCGGCACCGGGAGTGTTGCCGCCCCAGACGTAGGGGGTGCCGAGCGTGCCCAGGGCCGATTTCACCGCGGTGGCCGCTTTCTCGTTCGGCGCCTCCACCACACTGCCGTCCGGCAGGGTGATCTTCACGCCCTCACCTGTGGCGGTACCGGTCGAGGTAGCGGTTTTCTGCGGGGTCCCGGAAGTGGTGGTGCCGCCCGGGCTCGACGACATGGCGGTGCTCATCATCGAACCGGCCATCCCGGCCGCGGAGCTCAGCCCCGACGTCGCCGTCGACACGGCCTGGGCGCTCACCGGCGCGGTACCCGCCGCCGACGGGGTGGGCGGTGGCGGGGTGAGCTCGTTCATCGAGGAGGTCTGGGTCTGCAGTTCGTTCTGCACCCGGCCCACCACGCCCAGCGCCTGGCCCAGATGGTCGATCGCGGAACCCACCAGCAACGACATACCCGCCGGGGTGCCCAGGGCGGGTGCGGCCGCGGCGGCGGTGTTCACGAACGACTGCGCGATGGCGGTGAGGTCCTTGTTGCCGGTCTCCACATGGGCCGCGGCCTGGCCCATCACGGTCGCCATCTCGTTGCCGCGGTCGGAGATGCTCGCGGCCGAGGTCTGCACGCGCAGCGCCTTCGCGGTCGCGGCATCCGCGCCGGTGCCGTCCCAGGCGGTATTCATCTGATTGATGCCGCCGCGGCCCAGCGCATGGACCTGGTCGATGGCCGTGGACGCGGTACGCAGCGCGTCGCCGGGGCCGCCGGTGGCCAGCACACCGGTGCCGAAGCCGGCGAGCAGGTCGAGAATCGGCCTGGCCAGTGTATTGATATCGATCACCGGGTCACTCCCCGGCAGCACCGCGCAGGGCGGCCGCAGTGCTGATGTCGGCCTCGGTGTAACTCACCGCGGCCACGTCGGCCGCCCCGCTCATCGTGCCCAGCACCGCGGACAGCTGGCCGATCGTCGCCACATGGCCGGCGTGCGCGGCCGCGTACGCCGCGAGGAAATCGCCACCGATCAGACCGAAGATCGGCCCCAGCACCGTGGGCGCCGCGCCCGCGGCCCCGGTCCCCGCCGCCGCCAGTTCGGAGGCCATCACCCCGGCGGTGGTGCCGTAGGCCGCGATGCCCTCGGCATCGGCTGAGATGTTCACCATCAGAGGTTCCCCCATCGACTTCGTTAACGGGCAGAGTATGTCATCTACCGGTTTCGACGCGTCGGCTTCCCGCACGGTTCCGCGGAATTCGATTCCCGCGGAAAGTCACGGCGCGACGGCCGCCGCTATCAGGTCGACTTTATCGTTCCCTCATGCGCACGCACACGCTGGATCATCCGCTCGTGGCCATACTGCTCACCACGCTCCGCGACGAACGCACCCCAGATCCCGCCTTCCGGGCCGCCCTGCGGGATCTGTCCAGACTCCTGGTCTACGAGGCGCTGCGGGACGCGCCCGTGGCACATTTCGATATCACCACGCCGGTCGCGGCCACCCGCGGCGTACGACTGGCCCGGCCGCCGCTGCTGGTCCCGGTCCTGCGGGCCGGGCTCGGTATGGTCGACGCCGCCACCGATCTCATTCCGGACTCCCAGGTGGGTTTCGTCGGTGTCGCCCGGAACGAGGAGACCCACCGGCCGGTGCCGTATCTGGAATCGCTGCCCGACGACCTGTCCACCACACCGGTGATGGTGCTGGACCCGATGCTGGCCACCGGCGGCTCCATGCTGCACACGCTCGGGTTGCTCGCCGACCGGGGCGCGCTCGACATCACCGCCGTCTGTGTGGTGGCGGCGCCGGAAGGTATCGCGGCGCTGGCGGGCTCGGGATATCCGGTCCGGCTGGTGACCGGCGTGATCGACGACCGGCTCAACGACGACGCCTATATCGTGCCCGGACTCGGCGACGCCGGGGATCGTCAGTTCGGTCCGCGCTGAACCCGGCTCAGCCGGCCAGGGTGCGGCAGTAGTCGCGCAACTCCGAAAGCCGTTCCTGCGCAGCATCTCTGGCGGACCGCAAGCCGGCCGGGCCGGCAACCGGGTGCACCACCTCCAGATAGCATTTGAGCTTCGGTTCGGTGCCCGAGGGTCGGACGACCAACCGCACACCGTCACCGGTGAAGACCAGTGCGTCGGTGCGCATCCGGCCTCGCAGTGTGGCCATATCGGTGTAGTCGACCATGGTCCCGGCCAGTGTTCCCGGCGGTGCGGCCCGTAGTGCCGCCACCACCGTGGCGGCGGCCCGCTGATCGGGCAGGCGCAGCGAGACCTGATCGCCGGCGTGCACACCGAATTCGACGGCCAGATCGTCGAGCTCGTCGTTCAAGGTGCGACCGCGGGTACCCAGCCGGGACACCAGGTCGGCGGCCAGCACGGCCGCGGAGACACCGTCCTTGTCGCGGACGGTGGCCGGGTCCACACAGTGCCCGATCGCCTCCTCGTACGCGTAGACCAGGCCGTCGCCCGCGCGGGCCAGCCATTTGAACCCGGTGAGGGTTTCGGCGTAGCGGGCGCCCCGCGCCGGCGCCAGCCGGGAGAGCAGACGCGACGAGACGATCGTGGTGGCGACCAGTGGGTCCGCGGTCGCCGTACGCAGCACATCGTCGGCCAGCAGCACGCCGGTCTCGTCCCCGCGCAGCATGCGCCAGCCGTCCGGCGTGGGGACACCCAGCGCGCAGCGGTCGGCGTCGGGATCCAGCGCCACGGCCAGATCGGCATCCACCCGCTCGGCCAGTCGCAGCAGCAGATCCGCCGCACCCGGCTCCTCCGGGTTCGGGAAGGCCACCGTAGGAAAATCGGGGTCGGGCGCGAACTGCTCGGTGACCGCGTGGATATCGGTGAAACCGGCGGCGGTGAGCGCGTGTACGGCGGTGGCGCCGCCGACACCGTGCATCGGCGTGAACGCGATCCGGATCGCGGCGCGTTCCCCGTCGCCGCCGATCAGCCGAGGTAGCTGCGCCACCCGCGCCAGGTAATGCGACAGGACGGCACCCCCCGACGCGGCGACGGGTTCGCGTCCGATCGGTTCGGTGACCGCCGTGATCCGCTGCTCGATCTCGGTATCGGCGGGCGGCGCCAGCTGGGTGCCGCCGTCGACGAAGACCTTGTAGCCGTTGTCGCCGGGCGGATTGTGTGACGCGGTGATCTGCACACCTGCCACCGCACCCGATTCACGTACGGCGAAGGCGGTGACCGGGGTCGGCAGCGGTTCGGGTAGCCGGGTCACCGCGAAACCGGCCGCGGCCAGTACCTCGGCGGTGACCGCCGCGAACTCCGCGGACCCGTGCCGGGCGTCCCGGCCGACGACCACCGTGCCGCCGCCGAGGCAGCGGTCCCGCAACCAGGCCGCGAGCCCGGCGCTCGCCCGCGCCACCGTGGTCTCGTTCATCCCGTCCGGGCCGGGGGCCAGCGGCCCGCGCAGACCCGCCGTGCCGAAGGTCAGCATCTACAGCTGCTCCAGCACACCGCGCAGCAATTTGCCCAGACGCGGTGCCGCCGCGCGACCCTCCGCGAGCACCTCCGCGTGGGCCAGCGGCGCACCCGTCACCCCGGCCGCCAGGTTCGTGACCAGGGAGATGCCGAGCAGTCGGACACCGAGGGCGCGCGCCGCGATGGCTTCCAGCACCGTCGACATCCCCACCAGATCGGCCCCGATCGTGGCCAGCATGCGGATCTCGGCGGGCGTCTCGTACTGCGGCCCGGTGAGTCCGGCGTACACGCCCTCGGTCAGGTCCGGATCGACGCGGCGCGCGAGATCACGCAGCCCCGGGTCCCAGGCGTCGACCAGATCGACGAAGGCGGGTCCGGTCAGCGGCGTCGTACCGGTGAGGTTCAGGTGATCTCGTACCAGCACGGCCTCCCCGACCCGCATACCCGGGCGGATTCCGCCGGCGGCGTTGGTGAGGATCACCGTCTCCGCGCCGGCCGCCACCGCGGTCCGCACCGGATGCACGACCTCCTCGGCGGAATGACCCTCGTACAGGTGCTGGCGCCCCATGAGCACGAGGGCATGGGTAGCACCGACCGATACCGACACCACCCGCCCCACATGACCCTGCGCGGTGGGCGCGGCGAATCCGGGCAGCTCCGGCATCGGTATCTCGGCGTTGGGGGTTCCGAGTTCGGCGGCGGCGTCCTGCCAGCCCGAACCCAGCACCACCGCGACCCGGTGTCGATCCACGGACGACCGGACCGCGATCTCCTCGGCGGCCTCTTCGGCAAGCATGGCGGCCAGTGTATGGCCTCCCGCGCGGTCGGCCCGCCCGAACCGCCTGCGTCGGTGAGGTCTCCGGCGCCCATCGCCGATACGCTGCACAGATGCCGTACCTGGAACGTGATGGGAACGTTTTCGTGCTGTCGCTGGGCAACGAGGGCCAGACCGACAGCGAGAACCGCTTCAGCCACGAATGGATAGACGAGACGCACGCGCTGCTGGACACCGTGGTGGCCGTCGAGGGGCCCGCCGCGCTGGTGACAACCGCCACCGGCAAGTTCTTCAGCAACGGACTCGACACCGACTGGCTGTTCGCGAATCTCGACCGGATGCACGGCTACCTCGACCGCGTGCACAGCGTGTTCAGCCGGCTCCTCGCGTTTCCACTGCCTACCGTCGCGGCCGTCAACGGTCACGCCTTCGGGGCCGGTGCCATGCTCGCCACCTCCCACGATTTCCGGGTGATGCGCGCCGATCGCGGTTTCTGGTGCCTGCCCGAGGTGCATCTGGGGATGCCGTTCACCGTCGGGATGAACGCCCTGCTCGGCAGCCGGTTGACCAATCAGGTGGCGGTCGCCGCGATGACCACCGGCCACCGGTTCGGCGCGGCGGAAGCCCGGGCGGCGGGTATCGTGGACGACGTCGCCGAGGCGGGGGCGCTACGCGCCGCCGCGGTGGAGCGGGCCGCCGGACTGGCCGCCAATCGGACGCCCAGCCTGCCCGTCATCAAACGCGCCCTACACGCCACGGCGCTGGCCGGCCTCGCGGTGCCGACCACTCCCGATAACCTGGCATTCGCCTCGAACTAGCCGCGAGCGAGCCGGCCGGGCGGCGACCGGGACGCTCATACCTCCGCCGGATGCGCGGGTACGGCCGGGATGCCGCCGCGCACGGATCGGGCAGCGGTGCGAAACTGGTGGATACGGCCGTTCCCCGGGGGATAGCGGAACCGCCGGTATGTACCGCGGTCCCGGCCGCGGACGATACGTGTACGGGCGATCCGCGCACGTGGAGAAGCGGTTCACAGCTGCTCGTTCTACGACAGGAGGACATTCGGTGAGCACAACCGGCCGTACGGTGCGAGACGGACAGGACGCGGTGACGGCGTGGCTGGCCGAGCACACGGTCGATCTCGTCCAGTGGCGCCGGCACATCCACGCCAACCCGGAATTATCCCGCACCGAGTTCGCGACCACCGAATTCGTCGGCACCTGGCTGACGAAGGCCGGACTCTCGTTCCGGGTGCTGCCGACCGGTACCGGTCTGATCTGCGATATCGGTCCCGAGGACGCGCCGCGGATCGCTTTGCGCGCCGATATGGACGCACTGGCGCTCCAGGAGTTCACCGGCCGGCCCTTCGCCTCGGCGGTGCCCGGCGTCTCGCATGCCTGCGGCCACGACGCGCACACCAGCATCCTGCTCGGGACCGCGCTGGCCCTGGCCGACCTCGATCTACCGGTCGGAGTCCGGCTGATCTTCCAGCACGCCGAGGAGGTCATGCCCGGCGGCGCCATCGATATGGTCGCGGCGGGCGCGATGACCGGCGTGGACCGGGTCTTCGCCCTGCACTGCGATCCGCGGCTGGAAGCCGGCAAGGTCGGCATCCGGGTCGGTGCCATCACCTCCGCCGCCGATACCGTCGAACTGGTGTTGGATTCGCCCGGCGGGCACACCTCCCGCCCGCACCTCACCAGCGACCTCGTGTACGCGATCGGCACTGTCATCACCGGTCTGCCCGGCCTGCTCACCCGCCGGATCGACCCCCGTACCAGCACGGTCATGGTGTGGGGCGCGGTCAGCGCCGGCAAGGCCCCGAACGCGATCCCGCAGACCGGCATGCTCACCGGCACCGTCCGCACCGGCGACCACGCCACCTGGTCACTGCTCGAACCGATGGTGCGCGAGATCGTCGAGGGCCTGCTCGCGCCGACCGGCGTGCGCTACCAGCTCGACTACCGGCGCGGTGTGCCCCCGGTGGTCAACGACGAACACTCGGTCCGCATGCTCAGCGACGCGGTCCGCGCCATCGGCCCCGACGCTCTCGCCGACACCCCGCAATCCGGCGGCGGCGAGGATTTCTCCTGGTACCTGGAAGAAGTCCCCGGCGCCATGGCCCGGCTCGGTGTCTGGCCCGGCGAAGGCCCCCAGCTCGACCTGCACCAGCCGACATTCGACCTCGACGAACGGGCGCTGCCGGTGGGAGTGCGGACGTTCACCAATATCGTCCTGCAAGCGGGGCAGGAACTGGTCTGACCCGTGCACCGGTGGGTCGCGAGGTGCGGCTCACCGGTTCGACGCTCGGTCCCGCGGCCCGCTGCGGTTCAGAGAGGGGCGAGGCCCGTCCCGCCGTTCAGCGCCCGAACCGCATGCGCGAGTCTCGGGCGCTGAACAGCGGGACCTTCGGAGGCCCCGACCCCGCGCGCCGCAGGCGCGCCAAAACTAGCTGAAGTTGTTGCCCGGGCCCACGTTCCGGCTGTTGCGGGTGCGCAGGGCGTGTACATACTCCTCCGGGGCGCCCGCCTTCTCGGCGGCGTCGGCCATCACGCCGATATAGCGCGCCGACGGGAGCCCGCCTTCGTAGGCGTCGAGAACGTACAACCAGGCGAGGATCGGGTCGCTGCCGCTGCCGGGGCTGGGGGTCACGCGGAGCCGGATCTTGCGGTGGATTCCGAAATCGGAGCCCTCCCAACGGTCGAGCCGCTGTTCGTCCTCGGGGGAGACGTCGTAGAGCACGACGAAGACCCGGGAACCGGGTTCTTCCACCACGGTGGCGAGCGGACCTTCCCAGCCGATATCGTCCCCGCTGAAGGTGAGGCGCCAGCCCTCCAGCCAGCCCGTCCCGGACATGGGGGAGTGCGGACAGCGCTCGAGCATCTGGGTCGAGTCCATATTGGACCCGTAGGCAGCGTAGATCGGCACACCGGCAGCTTAGTTGTGTGTTCGCTCTCACCGGTACGGGGCGTCGTAAATCGCGTTCCGGGACGTGCTTCGGGCCGCCGGCGAGCCGGTGCGACCAGGCCGGGAGCGTGCGTGGGGCGCGCGCCGGGGCTGCCTCCGGCTGCGCCGCGGCCCGCACGGAACGCCGCTGGGGTGCGGTATGCAGCACCTACTAGGCTGGTCTCGGCGAGAGAAGGCCGCGAAGCCGCCGCGCGCCGCGCGCGGGTGATTAGGACAAGGGGAATGTATGACCCGCATTGCGATCATCGGTGGCGGACCGGCAGGCTACGAAGCGGCGCTGGTCGCGGCCCAGCACGGAGCGCAGGTGGTGCTGATCGATTCCGACGGTATCGGCGGGGCGTGTGTGCTCTGGGATTGCGTACCGTCGAAGACCTTCATCGCCTCCACCGGTGTTCGGACGGATCTGCGGCGCTCCCGGGACCTGGGGATCACGCTCGACCCGAGCCAGGCCGAGGTGCGATTGCCGGAGGTCAACGAGCGGGTGAAGGCGCTGGCGCTGGCGCAGTCCTCGGATATCCGGTCCAAGCTGCAGGCGGCGGGCGTGCGGGTACTGCCGGGGCGGGGGCGGCTGGCGGGTCCGGGATCGGGCCGGGCGACGCATCGGGTAATCGTATCGTTCCCGGACGCGACCGAGGAGACCGTCGAGGCGGAAGTGGTGCTGATCGCCACCGGCGCCTCTCCGCGGGTGCTGCCCGGGGCCGAGCCGGACGGGGAGCGGATCCTGAACTGGCGGCAGCTCTACGATCTGGCGGAACTGCCGGAGACGCTGGTGGTGGTCGGTTCCGGTGTGACGGGCGCCGAATTCGTCTCCGCGTACACGGAAATGGGCGTGCGGGTGATCCTGGTGTCCAGCCGGGACCGGGTGTTGCCCGGGGAGGATGCCGATGCCGCGCTGGTGCTCGAGGACGCCTTCGCCGAACGCGGCGTGGAACTGGTGAAGCACGCGCGGGCCGACAAAGTGGAGCGCACGGGTGATTCGGTACTGGTCACCCTGGCCGATGGCCGTACGGTGTCGGGAACGCATGCGCTGATGACCGTCGGGTCCACGCCGAACACCGGGGGGCTGGGCCTGGAACAGGTCGGCATCGAACTGGACCGGGGCGGATACCTGCGGGTGGACCGGGTCTCGCGGACCGGGGTGCCCGGTATCTACGCCGCGGGTGACTGCACCGGTCTGTTACCACTGGCCTCGGTGGCCGCCATGCAGGGCCGGATCGCCATGTACCACGCGCTGGGCGAAGGAGTCAGCCCGATCCGGCTGAAAACTGTGGCCTCGGCGGTGTTCACCCGCCCCGAGATCGCGACCGTGGGGGTGAGCCAGACCGCTATCGACAACGGGGAGACCCCGGCGCGCACGGTGATGCTGCCGCTGAACACCAATCCGCGGGCGAAGATGTCGGGTCTGCGCCGCGGTTTCGTCAAGATCTTCTGCCGTCCGGCTACCGGTGTGGTCATCGGGGGTGTGGTGGTCGCCCCGATCGCCTCGGAGTTGATCCTGCCGATCGCGCTGGCGGTCCAGAACAACCTGACGGTCAATGATCTGGCACAGACCTTTTCGGTGTACCCGTCGCTCACCGGCTCGGTCATGGAGGCCGCCCGCCAGCTCATGCGCCACGACGACCTGGGCTGATTTTGCCGGCCGCGTCCCGGGCCCGGCGGATTATGAATGCCGACCCGTTCCGGAAATACGACCGTGCACGAATTCGGGTACCGGAATGTGCCCGAGTTCCTGGTCGCGTCACTGCTTTTCCACCCGCGTTTCACCCGTGAGTGTTCCTGCCCGTGGTGAGTTTTCGTCATATTGCCGGAATTGCTCGAGTGTGGTTCACTTCCGAGGCAGAGATGCGATCGACGGGCGGTCGTGGAGTTTGGTGCCGGGGGGTTCGTCCTTTCGGACTCGGACAGCGAACGGCCCACTTCGGGTAAACCGCTGGAGTTCGCGTCTCGAATGAGACGGAACTGGACGCGGACCGCAGGTGGCGCCGCATCCGGGAAAGGGATTGGGCGAATAGTGAAACATCGTAAGCCGAACCGGGCGGGCCGGGCGGTGGCGAGCACTTCGCTGCCTCTTGCGACTGCCGCGGCCATGGCCATTTTCGCGTCGCCGGCGGGGGCCGTTCCGAGCGACCAGCCGGCTACGCCGACCACACCGGCGCCCGCGCCTTCGCAGCCGGGCACCAATAATCAGCAGCAGCCCGGCACCGATGGCCAGCAGAACGCCCCGGAGACCACGCCGAGCCAGCCCGGTGTGCAGAACAATGAGGAAAAGCCGGAGAGCAGCCCGACTCCGAGCCCGAGTCAGCCCGGTGTCACCACCCCGGAGCAGGGCCGGGAAGAGCAGGGTCTCACCGGCCCGACCCAGCCCGGTGTCACCACACCGCGTGTGGCGCCGCTGCCCGTCCCGGGGCAGCCCGCCCCGGCACAGCCGGCCATCTCACCAAATACGCCGCAGGGACAGCAGCCGCCCGCACAGCCGGGTGACGCGCCGGCGGTGGCGCCGGAGGCCGAGGGGGAGAACGCGCAGCCCAGTGCTCCGCAGACCGATACGCTGGTCGAGCCGCAGGCTCCGCAGTGGCAGGCGCCGAGTCTGGATGAGGCGCCGGTCGCGCCGGTCGTCGAGATGCAGGGTCCGCATATGGAGATCGGTGCCGCTCTCGACGGTGGTTCCCTGGCTCCCGGGCATTTCGCCAACACCCACCACTTCTCCAACCAGTCCGGATATGTCGGTACCGCCGGCTTCCGTACCCCGACGGGTACGGGCGAGGCCGGTATCTCGGTGGAATTCGTCGACGAGAACACCATCAACGTTTCGACGTTCACCGGTGGGAACGGATTGCCGGACAACCGGGTCGACCACGTGATCGACACCACCCCGGTGAATACGGCGAAGGCCGCCGTGGAGCACTGGATCGCGCAGCAGCCGGGTGGCGCCGCCGCGCTGGACGCCGCGGCCAAGATTCCCCCGCCGCCGCCGCTGTTGCCGCCGGGCAACTACCCGGAGCAGGCGCTGAACCTCGGTGGCGTCAACACCCAGTGGGGTGGTTCACTCCAGTACTGACGCGAGTGAAATCTTGCCGGGTGGGGCGGCCGTGCACGGCCGCCCCACCCGCGTGTCTCGGAAGGGATGGGCTGTGACCGGCGAGGGCGAAGGTAGAGAGCGCGAACCCGAACGGGCGGATTTCGGACCCCCTACCGGCGATTTCGGTCCGCCGGTATCGGAGTTCGGGCCGCCGACGGGCGAGCTATCGATGCCGGGCTGGCAGCCGAATACGCGTCCGGAGGATTCCGGTCTGGCCTGGCGTCCGGCGCCCGGCGTCGGCCCGGCCGAGCCGTCGGCTGTTCCTCCGCCGCCGCCTCAGTATCGCGCGCCGGACAGTTCCACCCCGGTCCAGCGACCGTCTTCGCCCGAGTCCCGGCCGGTGCCGCGGCCCGCGCCCGACGCGAACTCCACCACCATCCGCCACCAGATTCCACCGGACCCGGCCCCGCGCGCCTCGTCGACGGGCGAACGCGCCCCGGAATCCGATCAGGGCGCTGTTCGCCACACCGGTCCGGACCTGCGCTGGCCGGTGCCGGGTCAGCCGAACCAGTCCGGCGGGCCGGAGCCGGCCGCGGGTTCGGCCAGGCCTCGGGCGGGTGGTCTGTCCTGGGACAGCGACCCGATCGCGCAGAAGCTCACGCCGCAGTCGGTGGCCGGGGCGCTGGCCGCGAAACCGCGGCGCGGGATTCCGGCAGGCCGGACCGTGACGGTGGTCGCGGTGCTGGTGGCGTTGATCGCGGTGGGGGTGACGATCGTCATGGTGAGCGGCGGTGACGACGCGCCGGCGGGGCCGCCGGTCGCCGATTCCGGGTCTGCGCTGAGCTGCCCGGCGAGTGCGGAGGACGGGGTGATCGTCGGCGACGGGGTCGGGGATACGACCAGCGGCGCGGGCGCCATTCTCGGTTTTCAGCACCAGTTCTATGTGGAGCGCAGTGGGGTGGGGGCCCGTCGGTTCGTCGCGGCGGATTCGCCTGCCATTTCCACTGCGGAGACGATCCAGGCGGCGATCGATACGCACATACCGGCGGGTACCGAGCATTGTGTGCGGATCACCGAGCGGGCGCCGGCCTCCTTCGATGTCGACCTGACCGAACTGCAACCGGACGGTAAGAGGACGGTGTACAAGCAGACGGTGACCACGGTGGATCGGGACGGGAAAACTGTGCTCTGGGTGATCGCGGACCGGCGCTGATCCCAGTATGTGAAATCACAATGTCATATGGTGGTAAGTCATGGGATGATCGGGTGTATCGGCAGGTAATTTCCGGAGGCCCCCATGTCGCATTACGAACCGCCATTGGCCGGCAAGCTGGTCGGCCTCACCAGCTCCGCCATTCGTGACCTGCTCACACTCACCGCCGACCCGAATATCCTCAGCCTGGCCGGCGGTTTGCCCGATGCCGAACTCATGCCCGGTACCCGCATCGCCGCCGCCGCCGAATCGGCGTTGCGGGGCAGCGCCGCGCTGCAGTACACGGAGTCTCCGGGATGGGGTCCGCTGCGCGAAGTCCTCGCCGACCGGGAAACGGACCGGCTCGGTCGCCGGGTGGATATCGCCGAGATCATCGTGACCCATGGTTCACAGCAGGCGCTGTCGCTGCTCGCGGAGGTGTTGCTCGACCCGGGCGCACTGGTGGTGGTCGAGGATCCGGCCTACGTCGGCGCGCTACAGGTGTTCCGGGCGGCGGGTGCGCGGATCGTGGCCGTGCCACTGGACAGCGAGGGTCTGCGGGTGGACCGGCTCAGGGAGTTGCTCGCCGCAGGGGAGCGTCCCGCGCTGGTGCACACCGTGAGCAATTTCCACAATCCCGGTGGCGTGACCATGAGCCCCCGCCGCAGGCAGGCGCTTGCCGCGCTGGCCGAGGAACACGGTTTCTGGGTGATCGAGGACGATCCGTACGGCGAACTGTGGTTCGACCGGCCCGCGCCCGCGCCGGTGGCCTCCTATTCGCCGTCGGTCATCCGGCTCTCCTCGGCGTCGAAGATCATCGCGCCCACACTGCGGGTGGGCTGGATGGTGGCTCCGCCGCGGGTGTGCCGGGCGGTCGAACTGTTGAAACAGGGGGCCGATCTCTGCGGTTCGGCGCTCACCCAGCAGATCGCCGCCGAACTGCTCGCCGACAACGCCTGGTTCACCGGCCATATCGACACGGTCCGCGGGGTGTACGCCACCCGCGCCACCGCCCTGGTCGACGCGGCCCGCGACCACTTCGGTGACCGCCTGCGCTGTACGGAGGCGTCCGGGGGAATGTTCGTCTGGGCGGAGTTCACCGACGGCACCGACACCGGTGAACTGTTGCCCCGGGCACTCGAGACGGGGGTCGCCTTCGTCCCGGGCGGGGCGTTCGCGGTGAGCAACCCGTACTCGAACGCCATGCGGATGTGCTTCACCACCGCCGCGCCGGAGGCGCTCACCGAGGCGATGTCACGGTTGGCCCGGGCCGCCGGCGACCGGGCACCGGTTCATTCCGCCCAGTTGTAGGTGCGTTCGACCGCCTTGTTCCAGTCGGCGAGGCGGGAGTCGCGGTCGGCGGCGGACATACTCGGATTCCAGGTCTTGTCGGCGGTCCAGTTGGCCCGGATATCCTCGGTACCCGACCAGTACTCGACCGCCAGCCCGGCCGCGTAGGCGGCCCCGAGCGCTGTGGTCTCGTTGACCAGTGGCCGGACGACCGGTAGGTCGAGGATATCGGCCTGGAACTGCATCAGCAGATCGTTGGCGACCATACCGCCGTCCACCTTGAGGGCTGTCGCCTCGAGATCCAGCGAACGGGATTCGGCGTCCGCGCGCATGGCATCCATCACCTCTCGGGTCTGGAAGGCGGTCGATTCCAGGATCGCGCGGGCCAGGTGGGCCTTGGTGACGAAGCGGGTGAGTCCGGCGATCACGCCCCGGGCGTCGGGCCGCCAGCGCGGGGCGAACAGCCCGGAGAAGGCCGGGACGATATAGGCCCCGCCGTTGTCGTCCACGGTGCGCGCCAGATCCTCGATCTCCGGCGCCGCGGAAATGATGCCGAGGTTGTCGCGGAACCACTGCACCAGGGCGCCGGTGACGGCGATCGACCCCTCCAGCGCGTACACCGGCGGCTGGTCGCCGAGCCGATAACACACCGTGGTCAGCAGCCCGTGCTCACTGAAGACAGGGGTGGTGCCGGTGTTGAGCAGCATGAAGTTGCCGGTGCCGTAGGTGTTCTTGGCCTCGCCCGGAGCCAGACAGGCCTGTCCGAACATCGCGGCCTGCTGGTCGCCGAGGATGCCCGCGACCGGCACTCCCGCCAGCGGACCCGCGCCGATCTCCGCGTAGACCTCCGAGGAGCTCCGGATCTCCGGCAGCATCGACGTCGGCACCCCGATCTCCGCGCAGATCTGTTGGTCCCAGGTCAGCGTGCGCAGATCCATGAGCAGGGTGCGCGAGGCATTGGTGGCATCGGTGATGTGCCGGCCGGTCAGCTTCCACAGCAGCCAGCTGTCCACGGTGCCGAAGCACAGTTCCCCCGCCTCCGCCCGCTCCCGCGCGCCCGGCACGTTGTCCAGGATCCAGCGCACCTTGGTCCCGGAGAAATAGGTCGACAACGGCAGCCCGGTACGTTCGGCGTAGCGCGCCGCGCCCGAAGAACCGGCGAGTTCGGTACACAACCGATCGGTACGCGTGTCCTGCCAGACGATCGCATTGTGCACCGGCCGCCCGGTGTCGCGCTCCCAGACGACGGTGGTCTCGCGCTGGTTGGTGACGCCCACCGCCGCGATATCGCCCGCGGTGATCCCGGCCTCGTCCAGGACCGCGCCGAGTACGAATTCGGTATTTCGCCACAGGGTTTCCGGATCATGCTCGACCCAGCCCGGCTTCGGGAAGATCTGGTCGTGCTCGCGCTGGGCGACCCCGGCGAGCTTTCCCTGCCGGTCGAACAGTATGCATCTGCTCGAGGTCGTGCCCTGGTCTATGGCGGCCACATAGCGCATGGCAGGAGGCTAGCGCAATCCGGCCGATCGGTGACGGGCGTCTCCCTGCCGACGTTTGCCAGGGGTTCCCCCGTAGGCTTGGAGGCCGAACGCGCAAACCCACAGCCGACCCCGATCGCGTATCCGAGGAGTCGATACCGATGATGCGATACCTACGCCAACGCTTCGGCCGCCGCGGACCGCATGCCCCCGCGCCGGAGGGGGGACGGTGATGTTACAGCCGGGATCGCAGTTTCTCGGACCCGAGCAGCGCCGTTCCGCATGGGAACGCTTGAACAAGGATCACTTCGACGTGATCGTGGTGGGCGGCGGTGTGGTGGGGGCCGGGATCGCACTCGACGCCGCCACCCGCGGCCTGACGGTGGCGCTGGTGGAGGCGCGTGATCTGGCCTCGGGGACCTCCAGCCGGTCCTCCAAGATGTTCCACGGTGGCCTGCGGTATCTGGAACAGCTCGAATTCGGCTTGGTTCGTGAGGCGTTGAAGGAACGCGAACTGTCCATGTCGCGTCTGGCGCCGCACCTGGTGAAACCGCTGCGGTTCCTCTATCCACTCACCCGGCGGGCGTGGGAGCGGCCCTATGTCGCGGCGGGGCTGTTCCTCTACGACACCATGGGCGGGGCGAGATCCGTTCCGGGACAGCGGCATCTGTCGCGGCACGGCGCGCTGCGCCTGGCGCCGGGGATGCGGCGCAACTCGATGATCGGCGGGATCAGCTACTACGACACGGTGGTGGACGATGCCCGGCACACCATGACCGTCGCCCGTACCGCCGCCCACTACGGCGCGGTGCTCCGGACCTCCACCCAGGTCGTGGGGTTCCTGCGCGAAGCCGACCGGGTGGTCGGCGTGCAGGTACGCGACAGCGAGGACGGAACCACCGGCGAGGTGCGTGGTCACGTGGTGATCAACGCGGCCGGTGTGTGGACCGACGAGGTGCAGGCGCTGTCGCTGCAGCGCGGCCGGTTCCATGTCCGGGCCTCCAAGGGCGTGCACATCGTGGTCCCGCGCGATCGTATCGTCAGCGACGCCGCGATCATCCTACGCACCGCCACCTCGGTGCTGTTCGTGATCCCGTGGGGCGCGCACTGGATCATCGGCACCACCGACACCGAGTGGAATCTGGACCTGGCCCATCCGGCCGCCACCAAGGCCGATATCGACTATCTGCTGGAACGGGTGAACGAGGTGCTGGTCACCCCGCTCACCCACGCGGATATCGACGGGGTGTACGCGGGTCTGCGGCCGCTGCTGGCGGGGGAGAGCGACGAGACCTCGAAACTGTCGCGAGAGCATGCCGTCGCGCGTATCGCGCCGGGACTCGTCGCCATCGCGGGCGGCAAGTACACGACCTACCGGGTGATGGCCTACGACGCGGTGGACGAGGCCGCCCAGGACATCCCCGCCCGGGTCTCGCCCTCGATCACCGAGAAGGTGCCGCTGCTCGGCGCCGACGGCTATTTCGCGCTGGTCAACCAGACCGTGCAGCTGGCCGAGGACTACGGGATACACCCGTACCGGGTGAAACATCTATTGGACCGGTACGGTTCTCTGGTCGACGAGGTCATGGCGCTGGCCGCCGACCGGCCCGATCTGAAACAACCGATCGCCGCGGCGCCCTCCTATCTGCGGGTGGAAGCGGTGTACGCCGTGGCCGCGGAGGGTGCGCTGCACCTCGACGATGTGCTCGCCCGGCGCACCCGGATCTCCATCGAGTACCCGCATCGCGGCGCCGAATGCGCCGAAGAGGTCGCCGGGCTCATCGCCCCGGTGCTCGGCTGGAGCGACGCGGAGGCCGATCGCGAGGTCCGGACCTATCTGGCCCGGGTGGACGCCGAGGTGCGCTCGCAGACCCGGCCCGACGACGCCTCCGCCGATGCGTTGCGGATCGCCGCGCCCGAACCCCGGCCGGAAATCCTGGAGCCCGTGCCCACCGAGGGCTGAGCCGTACCGGGTTGCGGGAACCTGCCGCTCAGTGGGCGGCCGGGTGGTGGCTCGGCGTCGTGGTGGTCGCCGGTCCGAGCGGTACCGGGGCCGGTCCCTGCGGGGTCGCGGCGGGATGCAGCAGGAAGTAGCAGAACGCCGCGGTCGCCACGATGGCCAGCACCGCGGAGAGCAGTTTGCCGGTGAGGGCGGCCAGTCGGACGGTTCGGGTGTTCATTGGACCTGCTTCCGGTGCGGTACCCGTGTGTCGTCGGAAAGCGGCCGATCATTACTGCGCTCATGGCGGCCGTCACAGCAGAGGCGACGGCCGGTATGCGACAGCGTACGTGCTCAGACGGGCGGAACCTGGCATTTGGGGCAGTAGTAGATACCGCGTTCCCGATAGCTCACCCTGTCGTTGCGCGGCATCTTCTCGCCCAGCATGTCGACCCGCAACGAGGTCCCGCATCGCCGGCAGGGCCGGTGGGCCAGGCCGTAGACCAGCGGACGCCAGGGTGGTCCGTGCGCGGCCCGATACATCACTCGCTGCGCTTCGTTCACCAGCGCCGGCAGGTCTTCCACCTCACCCACCGGACGTGCCGGATGGACCCGGCGCAGAAAACAGATCTCGCTGCGGTAGATATTGCCGATCCCGGCCAGATTGCGCTGATCGAGCAGGGCGACCCCGATCGGGACTTCCGGGGCGCGGGCGATCCGGTCCAACGCCTCGGCGGGATCCCAACCGGGCCCGAGCAGGTCCGGCCCCAGATGATCGATGGCGGTGTGCTCGTCCCGGCGGCGCAGCACCTCCACCAGGCCGAGATCGAATCCGACAGCCTCGGCCTCCGCGGTGCCGAGCACGACCCGGGCGGCGACCCGCGGTTTGGTCCAGCGCTGCCCGCAGTGGAAGACCCGCCAGCTGCCCTCCATCTTCAGATGGGTGTGCACACTGACGGTGTCGGTGCGGATGAACAGGTGCTTCCCGTAACTGCCCACGCTCTCCACGACCTGACCACGCAGGTCTACGGTCGCGTAGCGGGGCACCCGGAAATCGCTGCGGGTCAGCGCCGCGCCCTCGAGTGCGGCGCGCAGCCGCCGCGCGGCGCGGAAAACGGCGTCACCCTCGGGCATGTGTGCCAGTATCCCTCGCCGTCACCTCCGGTGCCGCCGGGCCGGGGCGGTCTTCATGGACCCACCCGGAGCATCATTATGAGTGCTCGACGGTCGCCGGTCTGTGGACGGTCGACCGCACACCACTGTCGGTGTTCAACGGTCGCCGATCACGGCCGGCCGACCGCACGCCGAAGACGGAGGCCCTGCGGGGTGCTGGCGAAACCGGCCTCGGTGAGGAAGTCGGCGAAGGTGTTGCCGTGTACCGATTCGCCGTCGACCCGGTCTATGACCAGTGAATCCGCCCGGCCCGTCCGGACGAGATCTGCCAGAGCGCCCGCTGCCGCCTGCCGGGCGGCGGGATCCTCGGTACAGGTGAGCAGGGTTTTCCCGCCGCGTTCCAGATAGAGGACCAGCTCGCCGTCGACCAGTACGACCAGCGCGCCCGCCTTGCGGCCCGGCCGGTGACCGGCCCCGCCCTCGGTTTTGGGCCAGGGTAGGGCGGCGCCGTAGGGGTTGGCCGGATCGCAGGCCGCCAGGGCCAGCGCGGCCCCGGCGGGCCGCCGGTCGCCGTCGAACGAGCGCAGGCGGTCCACCACGTCGGTCGTGGAGAACTGCGCACCGCCCAGCGAGTCGACGAAGTAGCCGCGGCGGCAGCGGCCGCGGTCCTCGAATTCGCTGAGCACGCGGTACACCAGCGCGAAACCGCCGGGCACACCCTCGCTCTGTACCGACCCCTTGGTGAGCACGCCGTAGCGCTCGAGTAGTAGGTCGGCGGTGGCGTGCGCGCGGACCGTGTTGTCGGTTGTGCGCTCGGGTAGCAGCGACCAGCGCCCCGCCACGGTGGGCGGGCCCGACCGGCTCGGCATCGCCGGCCGGGGGAGGTAGGTGCGCCCGCGGGGTGCGCGCCGCGGGGTGCGATGCGCGGTCGGGGTCCGGGTGGAGCCGGAGAGCCGGGCACGCACCGGGGCGAATGTATCGCCGGAGACGAGGCCCGCCCACACCAGGTCCCACAGGGCGGCCGTGACCGCGGTGTCGTCCAGCAGGCCTGTTGTATCCGATAGTTGGCGGAAGAAATACGCGCCCGCACTGTGCGGCATCGATGCCGCGGCATCGACTCCGGCTCGCTGTTCCGCGGGCGCCGGGCCGGCGCCGAGCGCGGTGAGCAGCGCCAGGTGGGTTTCGGTGAACTCCGGTTCGTCGGCCGGCGGCAGGGTGAGCGGAGCCTGATCGGCCGGATGCAGCGCGATCCAGCCATCCTTGGCGTTGATGGCGCCGTGGCCGGACCAGCGCACCTCGCCGGTGGCCATGAGCTCGTCGAGGAAGGCGGGGGAGTAATCGCGGACCCGTGCCGGGAACACCAGCGATTCCCACGCCGAAGCGGGCACCGGGACGCCGGCGAGTTGCTCCACCACCATCGCCACGCCGTCGATTCCGCGCAGCTCGCCGGTCCCGATGTGCTGCCAATCGGGCAGGAACCGGCCGAAGGCGGCGGTGGACACCGGTTCGACCTCGTGCCGGGCGGCGGCGAGGCTACGCCGCCGCAGCCGCCGCAGCACCTGGGCGTCACACCACTCCGAACCGCCGGTCTCCGGGGTGAACTCACCTTCCACCACGCGCTTCTCGAGGCCGAGCCGGTGCAGCGCGGCCGCCGCGACCGCCGGGCCCAGACCGAACCGGTGCGCGACCGACTCGGTGGTGAAGGGCCCGTGCGTGCGGGCGTAGCGGGCCACCAGATCGCCGAGCGGATCGGGTACCGGTTCGATGAAGGCGGCCGGGGTGCCGATCGGCAGGGGCACCCCGAGCGCATCGCGCAGGCGGGCCGCGTCCTCGATGGCGGCCCACCATGTCTGCCCCGCGTAGGAGACCTCGAGCGCGCGCCGGGCGCCGGCGAGTTCGGCGAACCAGTCCGCGGGGTCCGCGCGGCAGCGCTCCCGGGCCTCGGCGGGGGTCAGCGGGCCGAGCAACCGCAGGAGATCGGCCAGGCCCTCCATATCCCGCGCGTGGCGTTCCGGTGTGCGGCGCTGGAGCTCCAGTTCGACCTGCGCGATGACCTCGCTGTCCAGCAGTTCCCGCAACTCCACCCGGCCGAGCAGTTCCGCGAGCAGGGCGGAGTCCAAGGACAGGGCCGCGGCACGCCGTTCGGCCAGCGGACTGTCGCCGTCGTACATGAACTGGCCGATGTAATCGAAGAGCAGCGCGTTGGCGAACGGGGACGGGGTGGCCGTCTCCACCTCGACCAGCCGCACCTGGCGGCGCGCCACCGCGGTGAGCAGATCCCGGAGCGCGGGCAGATCGTACACATCGCGCAGGCATTCGCGCACCGTCTCCAGCAGGATCGGGAAGGCCGGGAATTTCCTTGCCACATCTAGTAATTGGGCCGAGCGCTGCCGCTGCTGCCACAGTGGTGCGCGCCGTCCGGGATCGCGGCGCGGCAGCAGCAGCGCCCGGGCCGCGCACTCCCGGAAACGGGACGCGAACAGTGCCGACCCGCCGACCTGCTCGGTGACCAGGTCATCGATCTCGTCGGGTTCGAACACGAACAGCTCCGCGCCCGGCGGCTCGTCGGTGGTGTCGGGCAGCCGCACCACGATGCCGTCGTCGGAGGCATTCGGGGCGGCGTCGACGCCGAAGCGTTCGCGCAGACGGGCGCCCACCGCCAGTGCCCAGGCCGCGTGGACCGGCATTCCGTACGGCGAGTGCAGGACCAGCCGCCAGTCACCGAGTTCGTCGCGGAAACGTTCGACCACCAGGGTGCGATCGGTGGGCAACCGGCCGGTCGCACTGCGCTGGTCTTCCAGCAGCGCGCGTAGATTCGCGGTCGCGTTCTCGTCGAGACCGGCCGCGGTGGTCTGTTCGGTGAGGGTTTCCGGGGAGGTCTGCGCACCCGCCCGGCGAACGAATTCGCCCAGCGCGGCGCCGAGTTCGGCCGGGCGGCCGAGTGAATCACCGTGCCAGAACGGCAAGCGACCGGGGTGGCCGAAGGCGGGGGTCACCAGGACCCGGTCGTAGGTGATCTCCTCGATGCGCCAGCTGGTGGCGCCGAGGGCGAAGACATCGCCGACCCGTGACTCGTAGACCATCTCCTCGTCGAGTTCGCCCACCCGCGAAGCCTTCTCGCCGACCATGTACACCGCGAACATGCCGCGATCGGGGATCGCGCCGCCCGAGGTCACCGCCAGTCGCTGGGCGCCGGGCCGGCCGGTGAGGGTGCCGGCGTCGCGGTCCCAGACCAGGCGCGGCCGGAGTTCGGCGAACTCGTCGGAGGGGTAGCGACCGGCCAGCAGATCCAGGACCGCCTCGTAGGAGGAACGGGGAAGCGCGGCATAGCTGCCGGTGCCGCGCACGGTCTCGAACCAGGTATCGACGTCCAGCGGTTCCAGGGCGCAGGCCGCGACCGTCTGCTGGGCGAGGATGTCCAGCGGATGCGCGGGGATCTTCAGCGCCTCGATCTGCCCGGCCAGCATTCGCTGCGCGGCCACCGCGCAGTGCACCACGTCGGTGCGGTGCTTGGGGAAGAGCACGCCGCGCGATATCTCGCCCACCTGATGCCCGGCCCGGCCGATGCGCTGCAGCCCGCTCGCCACCGAGGGCGGCGCCTCGACCTGCACCACCAGGTCCACCGCGCCCATATCGATACCGAGTTCGAGGCTGCTGGTGGCCACCACACAGCGCAGCCGGCCGCTCTTGAGGTCGTCCTCGATGAGGGCCCGCTGTTCCTTGCTCACCGAACCGTGATGCGCCCGGGCCAGCAGCGGTTCGGCGCCGTGGTTGACTTCGGTCGACGGGCCGAGCTGTGCGGGCGGGGCGTGGGCGATGTCCACCGATTCGCCCACCCGGCCGGCGTAGGCCTCGTTCAGCCGGGCGGTCAACCGTTCGGCGAGCCGCCGCGAATTGGCGAACACGATCGACGAACGGTGTTCGAGTACGAGTTCGACGATCGCCTCGTCCACATGCGGCCACAGTGATCCGGGCTGATCCGACTCGCCCGGCTCGGTCATATCCGGGACCGGGACCCGTACCGAGAGGTCGAAGGTTTTGGGTGCGGGTGGGTTGACCACGGTGATCGGCGCCGAACCCACCAGGAACCGGCCCACCTCCTCGGGCGGCCGGACGGTCGCGGACAGGCCGATCCGCTGCGCGGGCCGCTCGGTGAGGGTGTCCAGCCGGGCCAGCGACAGCGCCAGATGCGACCCCCGCTTCGAACCGGCGATGGCGTGCACCTCGTCCACGATCACCGTGCGCACGCCGCGGAGGGTTTCCCGGGCCGCGGAGGTGAGCATGAGGAACAGCGATTCCGGGGTGGTGATGAGGATATCGGGTGGGGTGCGTTGCAACCGGCGGCGCTCCTGGGCGGTGGTGTCCCCGGAACGGACGCCGACGCTGATCTCCGGCGCCGGCAGACCGAGGCGGCGGGCCGTCTGGCGCACGCCGACCAGCGGCGCGCGCAGATTGCGCTCCACGTCCACGGCCAGGGCCTTGAGCGGGGAGACGTAGAGCACCGAGGTACCCGATTCCGGCGGATCGCCCGCGGCCAGCCGGTCGATGGCCCACAGGAACGCCGACAGGGTCTTGCCGGACCCTGTCGGCGCGATCACCAGGGTGTGCTCACCGGCCGCGATCGCCTGCCACGCGCCCAGTTGGGCGGCCGTCGGCGCGGGAAACGCACCATCGAACCACTGCTGGGTGGCGGCGGAGAACTCGGTCACGGAAACCAGTGTGCACCGGAGCACCGACACCGGTGCGGGCGTGACCCGGCCGACGCGGGCCGGCCGGGCGGCCGACCGGTCAGGCGGGGGCTCCACCGACCATCTCGGGACCGGTGATTCCCGGGTCGGTGAATTCTGTTTCGGCGAGGTCGGCAGAGAGCAGGTCGGGGGTCCGGGCCTCGCCGCCGAGTCCGGCCAGCCGGATCAGATCCTCGGTGGTCACGCCGCCGACCCGCCGGAACTCCCGGCTGAGTCGGCGGCGGAGGAATTCGGTACGGGATATACCCAGGCCATTGGCTTGCCGGTCGATCTCGTCGATGACCGCACCGGGCACGGCGCGGATGAGTATGTCTGTCATTCCTCGATCACCTCCTGGCTGGCAGCGGGGCACGATGGACCGGGAGCCGGAATGGTGTTTCTTCCAGCCGGCTACCGGTGACAGTCCGGCGTTTCTATGCTTCGACGGTGCCTGGTGTTCGGAAACTCGATCTGATCTCCCACGGTGTCACCGAGGCGTTACGGGCGGCGCGTTTCCCGGCCGATGAACCGCTCACCCCGGCGGGGCGGGCGGCGCTGGCGGACCGGGCGATCGAACCACCGGCAGGCGCACGGATAGTCGCGGGCCCGGAGCGGCGGACCAGAGAGACTGCCCGGCTACTGGGCTTGGATGCCGCACCACTGTCGAGATTACGCGATCTCGACGCGGGCGCCTGGCGTGGTGCGGAACCGGGCCTGTTGCCGCCGGAAGAAGTGGGTCGTTGGCTCACCGATCCCGCATACCGCGGCCACGGCGGCGAGTCCGTCCTGGATCTGCTGGACCGGGTCCGCGGGTGGCTCGGCGAGCCGGCCGGTGGCGAGGCGCCGCATACCATCGCGGTGACCCACCCGGCGGTGATCCGGGCGGCGCTGGTCGTGGCGCTGGCGGCCGCCCCGGAATCGTTCTGGCGTTTCGATGTGGCGCCGGGCGCTCGGGTCCGGCTGCACCACCGGACCGCGTGGACACTCCGGTTGAACTGACCCGCCGGGGTTACCGGGCGTCCAAGGCGACCGTGGTGCCGAACGAGAGCGGGAAATCGCGGAAGGTCATGCGCGCGGGCACCGATCCGATGGGTATCTCGTAGACCAGGTGGGTGCCCAGCGACTCATCCGGTTGCAGGGTGCGCGGCGCGGCGGCGGCGGCCGCGCGCTGCGCGGTGGCGGTCACATCGGGGGCGTATTTCGCGCCCGCCGTATCGTGGAGTTCCTGCCCGAGCGGCAGGTAGGTCTTCGGTTGGGCGGCGATATTGCGCACGGTGAAGCTGACCACCACGAATGCGCCCTCGGCACGTTCGATACCGACCGCGCTCACCCCCGACACCACATCGCGGACCGCGAATTCGAAGTTGCCGTCCCGGACCGGGACGCCGGGATCGGCGACGCTCCCGGCTGTCGGCGTGCCGTCGCCACCGAAGAACCGGATCGACCCGGCACCTCCGGCGAGCGCGGCCACACAGCCGCTGATCAGTAGGAGCGGAACAACCACGAGCACGATCGGCCACAGCAGCAACCGGCGCATGAGGCTTTTGCGGCGCCGCGGCGGTTTGGTCCGGGGGCGCGCCGGGCGGCGGCGGGGCGGGGGGCCGGGCGCGTGCGGTGCGGGCCGGTTCGGTGCGACCGCCGGGCCCGCATTGCCGCGGCCGTGCGGCGCGGGCCCGGGGATCTGCGCGGGACCGGGTCGCGGCCTGGTCTCCAGACGGGTGTATGCCCAGGTCGAGGGATGGGCGGCGGGAGGCACCGGCCCCGGGTCGCCGGGAGTGTATTCGGTGTAGGCCCGGGTGGCCGGATGCGACGGGGACTGCCGGACTGCCGAATCACCGGGCGCGTACTCGGTGTAGGCCCGGGTGCCCGGGTACGCCGGGGACTGCTCGGCCGCCGGGCTGCCGGGTTCGTATGCCGTGTAGGCCCGGGTGCCCGGATGGGCAGCGACCGCCGCGGCGGGCCGGTCGTTGAGTTCGTAGTGACGGGTCCCGGGATGTTCCACCGCGCCGGGGTCCGGCGCCGTCGCCGCACCGAGAGCGCCCCGCGCGGCCCGCGCGAACTCGCCGGCGGTGCGGTAACGGTCATCCGGGTTCTTGGCCAGCGCCCGGGCGATCACCCGATCCAGTTCCACGGGGACCCCCGGAACCAGCGTGCGCACGCTGGGCGGCGGGGTCGTGAGATGGTCGTGCATCTGCCGCGCCGGATCGGTATCGCCGAACGGGCGGGTACCGGCCAGGCATTCGTAGAGCACACAACCCAGGGAGTAGATATCGGCGCGGGCGTCGGTGCTCCCGGTGAACCGTTCCGGGGCCATGTACGCCCAGGTCCCGACCGCCAGTCCGGAGGCGGTGAGGGCGGTACTGCCGACGCCGTGGGCGATACCGAAGTCGATAAGGTACACGAAACCATCGCGCCGGACGACGATATTGGACGGTTTCACATCCCGGTGCACCAGTCCGGCCCGGTGCGCGGCATCCAGCGCCGCCGCGGTCTGGGCGACGATATCGACCGCGCGCCGCGGCGGCAGTGGGCCGTTCGAACGCAGGACACGACCCAGATCGTCGCCCTCGACGTATTCCATTTCGATGAACAGGCGGCCGTCCAGCGCACCATGGGCGTGGATCGGCACGATATGGCTGTCGTGCAGGCGGGCGGCGAGTTCGGCTTCGCGCTCGAACCGGCTGCGGTAGGTCTGGTCGGCGGCGAGTTCGACGGGGAGCAGCTTGAGCGCGACCCGCCCGCCCGGGCGGCCGCCCGAGGGCTCGGCGCGGGCGAGCCACACCTGGCCCATCCCACCCTGGCCGAGCAATCGCTCGAGCCGGTAGCGGCCCAATCGCTGCCCGCTCATGACGCATCCTTCCCTGTCCCGGCCCACGGTCCTTGCGGTCGCGGGGATCCGGGACCTGCCCGGGGCCGGACTGTACCCCGACCCTATCCACGGTCGGCGGCACGGCGTGAGGTCACCGACCGATATGTCCGCGACCGTGACCCCGCGAAGCCGCACCGGCGTCGGCCGGGCCCGCCGGTCTGTGCGAGGGTGACCGGATGGAGGCGATCGAGATCAACGCGGGCGCATGGTATCTGCGGGCGCTACGGGCCGATGACCGGATCGATGACCGGCCCGCGCTGGCCTCGGGCGGGATCACCGACCCGGATTACGTGGCCCGCCGCGGCGCCGAGTGGGCGGCGGAAACCCATTACTCCTGGGCGGTGTGCCAGCCGGCCACCGCGGAACTGGTCGCGGAGATCGGGGTGACCCCGCGACCGGATGGGACCGCCGCGGTCGAGGGCTGGGCCCGGCCCGGTCAGCAGGCGGCGCTGATCGCCGCTGCGGAGGCGGTGCGCCGGTTCGCCGCAGGGGCGTTGGGGCTGCGCCCCGACGCGGTGTGATCGCCGGCCGGGCCGGTGTCAGCCGAGGTCGCTGAGCACGCGGTCCAGCGCGGTTACCGCCGCGATGAGCTCGCCGGGTTCCACCGTCAGCGGTGGCCGGAAACGGATGCCGCGTTCGCCGGAGCCGATCATGAGCACCCGTTCGCGTTCCCACAGTGTGGTGAGGACGGCATCACGGAAGGTGTTGTCCGACAGCGTGACAGCACACATGAGACCGCGCCCGCGTGGTTCGGTGACCGCGGGCTGCCGCTCGGCGAGGTCACGCAGCAGGTCGAGCAGCAGCACACCCAGATCGGCGGCCCTGGCGATCAGATCTTCGCGTTCGATGACTTCGAGGATCCGGGTGGCCCGCACCATATCGGTGAGATTGCCACCCCAGGTGGAGTTCAGCCGCGAGGGCACGGTGAAGACATTGTCGTCGAGCTCGTCCACCCGGCCGCCGGCCATGATCCCGCACACCTGCGTCTTCTTCCCGAATGCCACCACGTCCGGTTCCAGGCCGAGTTGCCGGTAGGCCCAGGTGCTTCCGGTGATGCCGACGCCGGTCTGCACCTCGTCGAGGACGAACAGCGCGTCGTTGGCGTGGCACAGTTCCTGGACCGCGCGCAGGAATTCCGGGCGCATATGCCGGTCGCCGCCTTCGCCCTGGATCGGTTCGGCGATGAAGCAGGCGATTCCGTGGGGCCGCTCGGCGAAGGCGCGGGCGGCCTGCTCGAGGGCGCGTCGTTCCGCCGCCTCGATATCGGTATCCGGACCGAGCCAGGGTGTTTCGATCCGCGGCCAGTCGAAGGCCGGGAAGCGCTCGGTTTTGACCGGGTCGGTGTTGGTCAGCGACAGGGTGTATCCGCTGCGGCCGTGGAACGCGCCCGTCAGGTGCAGCACCCCGCCCTCGTATCCGGGTCGGGGTGTGCGCCCGTGGAGTTCGTTGTGCCGGCTCTTCCAGTCGAAGGCGGTTTTTAGCGCGTTCTCCACCGCGAGCGCGCCGCCGTCGATGAGGAACAGGTGCGGTAGGCGCGGATCGCCGAGCACCCGGACGAAGGTGTCCACGAAACGCGCCATCTCGACCGTGTAGATATCGGAGTTGCTCGGCTTGTTCAGTGCGGCCGTGGTCAATTCGGCGCGGAACCCGGCGTCCTCGGTCAGCGCGGGATGGTTCATCCCGAGCGCGCTGGAGGCGAAGAAACCGAACATATCGAGGTAGTCGCTGCCGTCGCGGGCGTCCACCAGATGGCGGCCGCGGGATGCGCGCAGGTCGAGTACCAGGTCGAAACCGTCGGCGAGCATACTGGCCGACAGGGTGTCGAACACGCGAGAGGCGGGGATGCGGCCATCTGTCCTGCCATCACCCGTGCCGGAGTGCTCCAGTTCGATGGTCACACTCCGACGGTACGGGACTGGATACCGGCTTGTCAGGAAGATTTACTGACAAGTCCGTAACTAATGAGAGTTGTTACGGTCTCGACTACTTTTCGTAGAATGTCTGAAGGATTATGGTGCTCCGGGTTCGGACATTGGCCGTCGCCCGGATCTGCTGCAGCAACTGTTCCAGATGCCGTGGCGAGGCCACCCGGACCAGCAGGATGTAGCTCTCGTCGCCCGCCACCGAATGGCAGGCCTCGATGCCCGGCATGTTCTGCAGCGCCGCCGGGGCATCGTCGGGCTGGGAAGGGTCGAGAGGAGTGATCGCCACAAATGCCGACAGCAGCTGTCCCAGCGCTTCGGGATCGACATTCGCGGTATAGCCACGGATCACGCCGCGCGCCTCGAGCCTGCGCACCCGTGACTGCACGGCGGATACCGAAAGACTCGCCTTCTCGGCCAGATTGGACAGGGTCGCCCGTCCATCGGCCATCAGTTCCCGGATCAGCAGGCGATCGATCTCGTCCAGGGTTGGTTTTGCCGGTGTTTCCGCCATCAGCGAAGGCTAACGTAGCGGGCACACCGCCGGAACACTGTTGTGAACGTTCATTCTCCGGCTGTGCCATTCGCACAGCGTATTTCGTCCGGCCGAACCCGAGGAGTTCGCGATGACCGAGACCGAACAGCAGACCGTCCCCGCCGGATACGCCGACCGGATCGGCGCGCTGCTACGCGCACTGGAGATCCCGCACCCGGCACCCGGCGATATGCTCGTGCGCTGCCCGATCGACGGCGGAGTGCTGGTCGCCCTGCGGCCCGACGGCCCCGCCGACATCGATACCGCGATAACCGAAGCGGCCGCCGCCTTCGCTTCCTGGCGGCTGGTCCCGGCGCCGCAGCGGGCGGGCGTAGTGCGCGAACTCGCCGTACTGCTGCGCCGCCATCAGGACGAACTCGCCGAACTCGTCACTCTCGAAGTGGGCAAGATCCCCGCCGAGGCACGCGGCGAGGTACAGGAGATGATCGATATCTGCGAGTTCGCGGTGGGGCTGTCGCGCCAGCTCTACGGGTACACGATGGCCTCGGAGCGATCGGGCCACCGGCTCATGGAGACCTGGCATCCGCTCGGTGTCGTCGGGGTGATCTCGGCCTTCAACTTCCCGGTCGCTGTCTGGGCCTGGAATACCGCCGTCGCGCTGGTCTGCGGCGACACCGTGGTGTGGAAGCCCTCGGACCGCACCCCGCTCACCGCCCTCGCCTGCCATACGCTGCTGCGCCGCGCCGCCGCCACCGCCGGGGCGGACGGCCGGATCCACCAGCTGATCCTGGGTTCCGCGGATGCCGGTGTGCGGCTGACCGACGACGAGCGGATCGCGTTGGTCAGCGCGACGGGGTCGGTGGCGATGGGTCGCGCGGTCGGTCCGCGCGTGGCCGCCCGATTCGGGCGTTGCCTGCTGGAACTGGGCGGGAACAACGCGGCCGTGGTCGGCCCGTCCGCCGATCTGGATCTGGCGGTCCGGGCCATCGTCTTCGCGGCCGTCGGTACCGCCGGACAGCGCTGTACCAGTCTGCGCCGGCTCATCGTGCACTCCTCGGTCGCCGACGAACTGCTGGACCGGCTGGTGCGGGCGTACCGGCAGCTGCGGGTGGGCAACCCGTTGGACCCGGGTGTCCAGGTGGGGCCGCTGCACGGGTCCGGCGCGTGGGCCGGCATGCGGGACGCGCTGGCGCGCGCCCGCCGCGACGGTGGCACGGTGCTGTGCGGGGGCGAGCGGGTCGAACCAGAGGGGGTGGGACCCGCCGCGTACTACGCCGACCCGGCGATCGTCCGGATGCCCGACCAGACCGCGGTGGTGCGCGAGGAAACCTTCGCGCCGATCCTCTACGTCCTCACCTACGACGATTTCGACACCGCCCTGACCCTGCACAACGCTGTACCGCAGGGACTGTCCTCGGCGATCTTCACCACCGACCAGCGGGAGGCCGAACGCTTCCTCGCCGCCGACGGTTCGGACTGCGGTATCGCCAATGTCAACATCGGCACCTCCGGCGCGGAGATCGGCGGCGCGTTCGGCGGCGAGAAGCACACCGGCGGCGGCCGCGAATCGGGCTCGGACGCGTGGAAGGCCTATATGCGGCGCGCCACCAACACTATCAACTACTCGACCGATCTACCCCTGGCCCAGGGCATCCGCTTCGACTGACGGCGGCGTCGGTCGGCAGGGTTCGGCGGATAAGGGACGGAACTCGGAGAAGAACTCGGCCGCCACGCGGCGGCCGATCTCCATACCGCGCGCCAAGACGCCGGGATCGGTTTCGACGCTGCTGATATCCGGTGACCCGGCCGGCGGATGGATCTGGCAGGCCGCCGCACCCATCCCGGCGATCACCCCGTCCTCCAGCGCCTGCTGGCCGGGCCGCAGTTTCCAGGCCCGGTAGGCGCCGGGGGCGGTGAACCGCATATAGGTGCCGCCGACCACGTCGTGCAACCAGGGCGGCGGTGGGCGGCGTTCGTCGGCGCGCCGGGTCCGCAGGATGAGCGCGTGGGTGGCCCCCGCCTGCAGCGCACTGCGAACGGGGACCGTTTCCGAGAGACCGCCGTCGAAGTAGCGGCGTCCACCCAGCGCCACCGGCGGGCCGGCCAGCAGCGGCAGTCCGGACGATGCCCGGAGCGCGGTCTGCAGCGTCGCCTTATCGACGATGAACGGATGCAGGTCCACCGGTTCGCCGGTGTGGATATCGGTGGCGATGGGGTGGAAGGTGGTCTCGTTGGCCAGGATGGCCGGAAAATCCATCGGATGCAGGCCGTCGTACACCTTGTGCACCAGATAGTTCAGATCGAACGCGGGCCGGCCGCGCAGCATCCGGGCCGGGGCGATGGCCCGGCGCATGATCGCGGCGTCGGTCCAGGCCTGCATACCCCGCCCCGCCCGGCCGCACAGCAGCCACGCCGCGTTGATCGCGCCCGCCGAGGTGCCGTACACCGCATCGAAGACCCCGGCCATACCGAGCTGCTCCAGCGCGTGCACCATTCCGCTGGAGTACACCCCGCGGCTGCCGCCACCCTCGACCACGAGTACGAGCCGATGGCCGTCGGTCCGGCTCGCGGATGCGAAACGGTCGCGGATCACCTCCGCGACCGTCGGTTGTACTGCGCTCACCCGGTCACCATACGTCGGAGCGGGTGGCGGCCATCGGCCGCTCACCCGCTCCGGAACAGTGTGCATCTACTGTTGGCTCACCGGTCGGCACGCTGTCGCATACCGGGCGCGGCCCGCAGCACAGCGGCTACTTGATCTCGGCGAGAACGGTGCCCTGGGTGATCGCGGCGCCGGCTGCCACGTTCAGTCCGGTGACCACACCGGCCTTGTGCGCATTCACCGGGTTCTCCATCTTCATGGCCTCGAGCACCACGATCAGATCGCCCGCCTCGACGGTCTGGCCTTCCTCCACCGCGACCTTGACCACGGTGCCCTGCATCGGGGCGGTGACCGCGTCACCGGAGGCGGCGCCGCCGCCCGCGCCGCCCCGCGTCCGCGGCTTCGGCTTCTTGCGGACGGCACCGGCCGCCGCCGGAGCGCCGGAACCGATCGAGAACTGGCCCGGCAGCGACACCTCGACGCGGCGGCCACCGACCTCGACCACGACCTTCTGCCGCGGCTCGTCGTCCGCTTCGGCCGGGGCGCCGCCGGTGAACGGCTCGACGGTGTTCTTCCACTCGGTTTCGATCCACTTGGTGTAGACGTCGAACGATTCGCCGTCGCCGATGAAGGCCGGATCCTCGACGATGGCCCGGTGGAACGGGATGACCGTGGCCAGACCCTCCACGTGGAACTCGGCGAGTGCCCGCCGCGCCCGCTCCAGGGCCTGGGTCCGGTTCTCGCCGGTGACGATCAGTTTGGCCAGCATCGAGTCGAACTGGCCGCCGATCACACTGCCCTGCACCACGCCGGAGTCGACGCGCACACCCGGGCCGGTCGGCTCGGAGTACACGGTGACCGGGCCCGGAGCGGGCAGGAAGTTGCGGCCCGCGTCCTCGCCGTTGATCCGGAACTCGAAGGAGTGGCCGCGCGGGGTCGGATCCTCGGTGATCTCCAGCTTCTCGCCGTTGGCGATGCGGAACTGCTGGCGGACCAGGTCGATACCGGAGGTCTCCTCGGTGACCGGGTGCTCGACCTGCAGGCGGGTGTTGACCTCGAGGAACGAGACGGTATCGCCCTGCACCAGGTACTCGACGGTGCCGGCGCCGTAGTATCCGGCCTCCTTGCAGATGGCTTTGGCCGAAGCGTGGATGCGAGCGCGCTGATCATCGGTCAGGAACGGGGCCGGAGCCTCCTCGACCAGCTTCTGGAAGCGCCGCTGCAACGAGCAGTCGCGGGTGCCGGCGACGATCACGTTGCCGTGCTGGTCGGCGATCACCTGGGCCTCGACGTGACGGGCCTTGTCCAGGTACTGCTCGACGAAGCATTCGCCGCGACCGAAGGCGGCGACCGCTTCACGGGTCGCCGATTCGAACAGTTCGGGGATCTCCTCGATCGTGTGCGCGACCTTCATCCCGCGGCCGCCGCCACCGAAGGCGGCCTTGATCGCGACCGGCACGCCGTACTTCTTCGCGAACTCGACGACCTCGTCGGCGTTCTTCACCGGGTCCTTGGTGCCCGCGGCCATCGGCGCCTTCGCCCGCTCGGCGATATGCCGCGCGGTGACCTTGTCACCGAGGTCGCGGATGGACTGCGGCGACGGGCCGATCCAGATCAGCCCGGCGTCGAGGACGGCCTGGGCGAAGTCGGCATTCTCGGAGAGGAAGCCGTAGCCGGGGTGGATGGCGTCGGCGCCGGATTTGGCGGCGGCATCCAGGATCTTGTCGAAGACCAGGTAGGACTCGGCAGAGGTCTGCCCGCCGAGGGCGAAGGCTTCGTCGGCGAGCTCGACGAAGGGTGCGTCGGCATCGGGCTCCGCGTAAACCGCGACACTGCCGAGGCCGGCGTCCTTGGCCGCCCGGATAACGCGCACGGCAATCTCGCCTCGGTTAGCTACGAGTACCTTCGTGATCCGCGCGCTGGCATGGCTGGGCACTGAGCCTCCTGTGTGCAATCTCTGTGTTCGCTGTGCGGGATGGGCCGCGCTTCGGCTCCGCTCCCGCGGATCGGGGTCCGCTGTCCGGCTTCCGAAGAGGATCGGATCGCTTGGTGGGCTCCGGGTCCGTGGGTTCGGATCCGCTACGCGGGCTCCGCGCCCGTGGTCGACACTATCTGTCTCGGGGCGAGTGTAGGCAGTCTGCCAACAAAGCCGGAACTCGGATAGGGCTACCGGGCAGTAGGTCGCAGATCACAATGGGTCGGAGCCGACTATGTGGCACACTGCTGCGCTTTTGGCGGCGCCTGCGGCGTCGCGGGGTCGAGGCCCCCTTGGTCTCGCCGTTTCGTCCTCGAGACCCGAGCCTTCGGCTCATGCGATGTGCGGGGGGTCGTCCATGGAGAGCGACCTTTGAGCGCCTTCGGCCAAGGGGCGAGACGGGCCTCGACCACGTCCGCCCCACGCCACCACATGAGTCGAGACGCCACCGCATGCGTCTAGTTGTACGACGGGTCAGGACAAGCCAACTGCGGGGCCGCCACCATCCTCACTGTTTTACGAGACACCTCGAAGGTTGCAGGTGGCCGGGCGGACCTCCTGTTTTGCGGGCACGGGGAGCTCCCGTCACACCCCGCCGGTGGCTATGGGCATGCGGACCGAGTTTCCCCATTCGGTCCAGGAGCCGTCGTAGTTGCGTACCGTCTCGCGGCCCAGCAGATACTTCAGGACGAACCAGGTGTGGCTGGAGCGTTCGCCGACACCGCTGTAGACGGTGACCGGGCCCGGCTCGATGGTGCCGTAGATCTCGTCCAGTTCGGTGCGGCCGCGGAAGCGGGAACCGGCGGTGAGGGCGCTGGTCCAGGGAATGTTGACCGCGGTGGGGATGTGGCCGCCCCGCAGGGCGGTGCCGGGGCCGCCCTCGCCGGGGTCGCCCGCGTACTCGTGCGGGGAGCGCACGTCGACCAGCGGTTCGCCCAGGTGCTCGAGGACATCGTCGCGGAAAGCGCGGATCGATGTATCGTCCCGCTCGACCTGCGGATACCGGCTGCACGCCGGTTCGGGGGTTTCGAAGACCATATCGCGGCCCTCGGCGACCCAGGCGTCGCGACCGCCGTCGAGCAGCCGGACGTCCCGGTGTCCGAACATGGTGAAAAGCCACAGCGCGTGTGCGGCGTGCGAGTTACCGTCATTGCCGTACAACACGACGGTGTCGTCGTATTCGACGCCCCGGGCGCGCATGAGTGCGGTGAACCGCTCGCCATCGATATAGTCACGGGTCACCGGGTCGTCGAGGTCGCTGCGCCAGTCGAGCTTGCTGGCCCCGGGAACATGGCCTATGCCGTAGAGGAGGACGTCGGCATTACATTCGATGATCTTCAAACCGGGCGTGCCGAGGTTTGCCGACAGCCATTCCGTGGTTACCAGACGGTGTGGGTGCGCATAGGAAGCGAAGGCGGGATATGGGTCCGGGGCGACGGGCACGTTCGGGTTCCTTCACAGGAGGCGGGCAGTGCTGACGACAGGTTCGAGCCGCACTGTGGATAGTAAGTGTGGCTTGACGTGAATCTGTTGATGAGCACAGAGTCGGTGCAATGGGCGATTTGATCGCACATGTCTCCGATAAAGTCTCCCCGAAGGAGGGGTGAGCATGTCTGATTCCTGGCCGCGGCGGCGCCTGCTCGCGATCCTCCGCGGCGCGAGCGAGCCCCTGGACGCGCAGCAGCTGGCGCAGATCACCGGCCAGCATGTCACCACGGTGCGGTTCCATCTCGACATCCTCACCCGGGAGTCACTGGTCCGGCAGTTCCAGCAGCCGCCGCGCGGCCGGGGCCGGCCGCGGATCGGTTACCGGGCGGTCCAGCGGACCATCGGCTATCAGGACCTGGCCCAGGTGCTGGCCGACCAGCTGGGACCCGATCCGGAGCGGCAGGCGGCCGCCGGCCGGGCGGCCGGGCGCGCCTGGGGAGACAAACTCGATACCGCAGGCGAACCGGTCGAGTCGGTGCGTGATGCCAAGGACCGCGTCGTCTCGCTGATGTCGGAGCTGGGTTTCGCCCCTGAACGGGACGGGCGGGAGAGCGCCGTGCGCGACCCCGACCAGGGCGCGGTGGTCCGGCTGACGGCCTGTCCGCTGCGCGATCTGGCGCGAACGCATACCGAAGTGGTGTGCGGGGTGCATCGCGGGCTGTTGGCGGCGCTGCTGGAGCGTTCCGGGGCCCAGGATGCGGTCGAGGCCGAACTCGTGCCTTTCGTGACCGAGGAGATGTGCGAGGTGCGGCTACGGCGGGTGGGTCCGCCACCGGCGCAGGCTCCGGCCACGGAAGCGGCCGACTCCGCGGTCACGGCCGCACGCCGCCTCCCGCAGCCCGGGCATATCGATGCGGCCGCCGGGCAGGCGGCGCGGTTGTCGCGGGTATCGGGTCAGGCGGTGCCGCCGGGTAGTCAGTTGCCGCCCGCGTCCGCCTCTCTGGAGTCGGACCCGTTCCCGCCCGCTACCGGGCCGCTGGCGCCGTCCGCGAGGCAGCAGGGTGGCCGGGCATTCCGCGGCGGTCCCCCCTCAGGTGCGGTCGGCCCACAGCTGGGCGACGCCAACGCCCACTTCCTGGAGCAGTCGGCGCAACAGTGGTAATCCGATCCCGACGACGCTGGAGGGGTCACCGTCGATCCGGTCGACGAACCAGCCCCCCAGCCCGTCGAGGGTGAACGCGCCCGCCACCTGCAGCGGTTCGCCGGTGGCGATATAGGCGTCCAGTTCGGCGGGATCGGGTTTACCGAAGTGCACGGTGGTGGCGCTGCAGTCGATCGCCTCGGTGGTGACGACGCCATCGCGTACGCGCAGGACGCAGTGCCCGGTGACCAGATCCGCGAAATGCCCGGCCATGGTTTGCCAGCGCGCCAGCGCCACCTCCGGTGTATGGGGTTTGCCCTGGAGTGTGCCGTCGATCAGCAGCATGGAATCGCAGCCGACGACGAGGAGATCGGTGTCC
Organism: Nocardia grenadensis; assembly: GCF_050942415.1. Taxonomy (NCBI): domain Bacteria; kingdom Bacillati; phylum Actinomycetota; class Actinomycetes; order Mycobacteriales; family Nocardiaceae; genus Nocardia; species Nocardia grenadensis. Next base: position 986,553 of record NZ_CP192054.1, read on the forward strand.
GGTGGATCGTCGGCCAGGGTGGACGCTACGGCCCGGGCTTTCGCCCGGGCCAGTTCGACGACCACTTCCCGAGGCCCGGTACCGGCCGGCAGGGCTGCCGCCACGGCATCCTCGTCCACATCCGACACTCGGACTATGGGTTCGATGCCCGCGGCGCGCAGTACCGACCGACGGGCGGGCGACGCGGACGCGAGGACCAGCCGGGTCACGTGTGAAGTTCTCCTGAGGTCGGTGTCAGAACCGCAGATGCGACAGCTGCGGATAGGAGTACGGCGAGAACGGGGAGTTCCCGCGGTGCATCATCGTCGGCTTACCCCAGAGATCCTGCGGGCCGGAATCGGCGGGCGCCGAACCCGCGGCCGCGGCAGCGGTGAATACACACACCAGCGCGGCGATCTCGGCGTCGGTCGGCGCGCCTTTCTCGATCACGAGGAACGGCTTCTCCTCGCTCGTCGCGGCAACAGTGCCCGCGGCGGCTTCGGTCGCGGTATCGGCCGGCACATCCCTGGTCGCGAGGTCCAGTTCCGCTGCGGCCAATACTTCTTCTTCTGCCACAATCGTCACAGTGCCAGATCCTCTCTCTTGCCTCGAGCGGGCTCGCGCGGCTCAACGGAACCCGCTCGATCTTCTCTCACCGATCGCGTACCCGAAATCAGTGTGCGGCCTACAGAGCGTATCGCCGGATCACAGCGGGATGTTGCCGTGTTTCTTCGGAGGCATGGTCACCATCTTCCGCTCCAGCAGGCGCAGCGCGGAGACGATCTGGCCGCGAGTATGCGACGGAGGGATCACCGCGTCCACGTAACCGCGCTCGGCGGCGACGTACGGATTGACCAACGTGTCCTCGTACTCGTTCTGCAGTTCCAGCCGCAGTTTGTCCACGTCGGAGCCGTCGCGGGCGGCATCGGCCAGCTTCTTGCGGTACACGAACCCGACCGCGCCGGAGGCACCCATCACAGCGATCTGGGCGGTGGGCCAGGCCAGGTTCACATCGGCGCCCATATGCTTGGAACCCATGACGTCGTAGGCGCCGCCGTAGGCCTTCCGGGTTATGATCGTGATTTTGCCCACAGTGGCCTCACCGTAGGCGTAGAGCAGCTTGGCGCCGCGCCGGATGATGCCGTTGTACTCCTGGTCGGTACCGGGCAGGAAGCCGGGCACATCCACCAGGGTGATGATCGGGACATTGAACGCGTCGCAGGTGCGGACGAACCGCGCGGCCTTCTCCGAGGCGTCGATATCGAGACAGCCGGCGAACTGGGTGGGCTGGTTGGCGACGATACCGACACTGCGGCCGTCGACCCGGCCGAAGCCGACGATGATGTTCATGGCCCGCTCGGCCTGGATCTCCAGGAATTCGTCGTCGTCGAGGAGCCGGCGGATGACCTCGTGCATGTCATAGGGCTGGTTCGGCGAATCCGGGATCAGCGTGTCGAGTTCGATGTCCTCTTCGGTGAGCGATTCCTCGATCGCACCCGTGATCGGGTCCGAGGCCGGGAAGCGCGGCGCCTCGGCGCGGTTATTGCTCGGCAGGTAGGACAGCAGATCCTTGACGTAGTCGAGGGCATCCTGTTCGCCGGAGGCCACATAGTGCGCGGAACCGGACTTCACCATGTGGGTATGGGCACCGCCCAGCTCCTCCATGGTGACCTCTTCGCCGGTGACGGTCTTGATGACGTCCGGTCCGGTGATGAACATCTGGCTGGTCTGATCGACCATCACCACGAAGTCGGTGAGCGCGGGGGAGTACACGTGCCCACCCGCGGCGGCGCCCATGATGAGCGAGATCTGCGGGATGACGCCGGAGGCCTGGATATTGCGGTGGAAGATCTCGCCGTAGAGGCCGAGCGAGACCACGCCCTCCTGGATACGAGCGCCGGCGCCCTCGTTGATACCGATCAGCGGCCGGCCGGTCTTGAGCGCCAAGTCCATGACCTTGACGATCTTCTCGCCGTAGACCTCGCCGAGGCTGCCGCCGAACACGGTGACATCCTGGCTGAAGATGCACACCTCGCGGCCGTCGACGGTGCCGTAGCCGGTCACTACGCCGTCGCCCAGCGGGCGCTGCTTGTCGAGGCCGAAGTTCACGCTGCGATGCCGGGCCAGGGCGTCGAGCTCGACGAAAGAGCCCTCGTCGAGCAGGGCGAGGATGCGCTCCCGCGCGGTCATCTTGCCCTTGGCGTGCACCTTGTCGATCGCGGCCTCACCCATTGGATGCTGGGCTTCTTCCAGCCGATTCCGCAGGTCAGCCAGTTTGCCGGCGGTGGTGTGGATATCGGGCGCACCTGCCGAATCCGGCGTGGGCTGCTGCTGGACACTCGTCATGGCTCGGAGTGTAACCAGAGGCGCACAGTGCTGTTAACCCAGATCCTGCTACTGGTGAGTAGAACCCGGTCCGGAAAACCCCAGGTGGACAAGTCGTCACCGGTTCATATGTGTACCGCGAATCGCGGCGAACGTCCACACGACACGCCACGGTGATCCGTCACAAGCCTAACCCGTGCGGTTCGTGAGCGCGCGCCGGCGATTAATTCGCTTTCGCTCTGCGGTGCCGGGCAATACCCTTGCAGCAGGCCACTTTTGGAATACGGAGGGGAGGTGGCCCGCTATGTGGCACTGGACATCTCGAGACGGCCGATTCCCGGAGGCCTTGGCGTTCACCCGGGTGAACGAGCCGGAACCGACCATCACCGAAACAGTCGCCGAGACCGAATCCGAAGAGCCCGACACCGTGGAGAACGAGGCGATATCCGCGGATTCCCGGCCCACCGGCTACGACCTCGCCGGCTGGACCCGGTGGTCACCGCACCCGCCGTGCGGTGACCACCGACCCCGGCCAGTACCCTGCCCTGGTGCAGAGGCCACCGTTGGACGTCGAACATCTACGGCGAGCGCTGACCGGAACTCCGGAACTGGCGTTCTACACCGGAATCGACGTGATCGAATCGACCGGATCCACCAACGCGGACCTGATCGCGCGTGCCGCAGACTCGGAGATCGATCGTGTCGTACTGGTCGCCGAAGCGCAGGAGAGCGGTCGCGGCCGGCTCGCCCGCGCCTGGGCCGGTCCGCCGCGCGCGCAGATCGCGCTGTCCCTGCTCATTCGGCCCGAAGACCTGGATCCTGAAGCGCTCGGCTGGTTGCCGCTGCTCACCGGAATCGCCGCGGTCGACGCGCTCACGACGACCGCCCGGGTGCCCGCCACCCTGAAATGGCCCAACGACGTGCTGATCGAGGGGCGCAAGGTCGCCGGCATCCTGGCCGAAGTCGCCACCGCGGGGCCCCGCCCGGCGATCGTGGTGGGTATCGGGATGAATGTCACCCTCACCGCGGAAGAACTCCCCGTACCGCACGCCACCTCGCTGCTCCTCAGCGGCGCCACCGATATCGACCGCACCCGCTTGGTGCTGTCTTTCCTGACCGAGTTCGCCCGCCGCTACGCCCGGTGGCAGGAATCCGGATGGGCCGCGGAGACACTCGCCGACGCTTACCGGGAACGCTGCGCGACACTGGGCTCCCGGGTCCGGGCGGAACTGCCGGGAGGTGGGGTGCTGACCGGGGTCGCGCACGATATCGATTCGGCGGGGCGACTGCTGATCGAGGACCGGGCGGTCGCGGCGGGAGATGTGACGCACCTGCGGCCCGGGGACTGAGAAATCGGTGGGCGCACACGCGGGAACCGTAGGGCGGTCGAGTCGGCGCCTGACCCGGACCTTGCTTGCCGACGCGACCCACATAGGTCGATTTTTGCGAGACACCTCGAAGGGGTGAGACCCGTCTCGCCGGTTCGGCCTCGAAAGCGCAGGAGCCGAAGGCTCGAGTCTCGGGGCCGAAACGGCCGGACACCAGGGGGCCTCAACTCCGCGACGCCGCAGGCGGCGCCAAAAACGCGGTAATGTGCGCTCATGGGTTATCCGGAGGATGCGCTGGCGCCCGATGAAGAGTTGATCCTGCACACCCATCCGCATTGGAAGATGCTGTTCTGGCCCATCATCACGCTGATCGTGGTGACCGCGGTGGCCGGCTTCCTGGGCGGCCTGGTGTGGCGTACCGCCGACGAGTCGTGGCGGACGATCCTGCTGCTCGTGGTGCTGGTCGTATGGCTGTTGCTGCTGGCATGGCGCAGTATCGCGCCGATCGTGACCTGGAAATCCACCCATTTCATCGTCACCGATCGCCGGGTGCTGGTCCGGGAAGGTGTGATGACCCACACCGGTATCGATATCCCGATGAGCCGGATCTCGAGTGTCCAGTTCCGGCACGGACTGGTCGACCGGATGTTCGGGACCGGAGAACTGATCATCGGATCGTCATCCGAAGAACCCCTGGAATACAGCGATATCCCGGATGTGGAACAGGTGCACGCGCTGCTCTATCACCAGGTTTTCGAGGCGGCGCCCCGATACGGCGGCTTCTGATCCCGGCGCCGCGGGCCGCTGCCCGGGCGTGAGCACGCGGGTACCGGGCCGGTGGACCGTAATCTTGTCGCATGACCGCCGTATTGCTGGGCGAAGACGACGAGGCCATCGCGGCGCCGCTCTCGCGGGCGCTGGGCCGCGAGGGGTATTCGGTGACCGTGGAGAGCTTCGGTCCCGCGGTGTTGGACCGGGCACTGGAAGGACACCATGATCTGCTGATCCTCGATCTCGGATTGCCGGGAATGGACGGTCTGGAGGTGTGCCGGCAGGTGCGGGCCCGGGGCGCCGAGATGGCTGTACTCATGCTCACCGCCCGCACCGACGAGGTCGATTTCGTGGTTGGTCTGGACGCCGGTGCCGACGACTACGTCGGGAAACCCTTCCGATTGGCCGAACTGCTGGCCCGGGTCCGCGCCCTGCTGCGCCGCAGCGGGATCGGCGACGACACTGTGGAGGTCGGCGGGATCCGCCTGGAACCGGCGGCACGGCGGGTACTGGTCAACGGGGTGGAAGTCGGGTTGGCGAACAAGGAGTACGAGCTGCTCAAGGTACTGATCGATCGGGCCGGTCAGGTGGTGCCCCGGGAGACGATCCTGCGCGAGGTCTGGGGCGACGCCGAACTGCGCGGGTCCAAAACCCTGGATATGCACATGTCCTGGTTACGGCGCAAGATCGGCGACGAGGGCCCGATGGCGGAACGGCGGATCGTCACTGTGCGCGGTGTCGGTTTCCGGTTGAACACCGACTGACGTGCGGCGGCGGATTCTGCGGTCCATGCTGACCGTGCTGATGCTCACCACTGTCGTGCTCGGGGTGCCGCTCACCTATACGGCGTGGCTGTGGGTGGAGGACATCACCCGCAACGATCTGCGCAGCCGACTGGAACTGATCTCCGCGGAGGTCATCGGTCAGGAAGAGGGCAGCGGGGTGATCAGCGGCGGCCTCGATCTGCGCACTGTGCAGCCGCTGGTGCCCGAGGGCGGGCGGCTCACCGTCGTGTATCCGGCGCCGGAGGATACGGCGGTGAAGGTCGAGGTCGGCGCCGCCACGGTGACCGACCCGCTGGTGGAGTCGTTGTCGATGGGTACCGATGTATCACTGCGACTCGAGGTGCCCGCGACCCCGATGCAGGCCCGGCAGCGACAGGCGGTGGCCGGGGTGGCGCTGGCCGTGGCGATCTCACTGGGTGCGGCGATCACGGTCGCCATCGTCACCGCGCGCCGCGTCGCCGACCCCATCCGTGATGTGGCCGCCAGAGCCGCCCGGCTCGCCATGGGCGATTTCCGCCCGGATCCGCGCCGCCACGGTATCGCCGAACTGGATCGTGTCTCCGATGTGCTCGATTCGGCCACCGTCGAGATCGCCGGCCGGCTGCAACGTGAGCACGCGCTGGTAGCCGACGTGTCCCATCAGTTGCGCAGTCGGTTGACCGCGGTCCGGTTGCGGCTGGACGAACTGTCCGCGCACACCGATCCGGCGGTGGTGCACGAGGCCGAGGAGGCCATGGCCCAGGTCGACCGGTTGACCGAGGCCATCGACGATCTCGTCCGGGCCTCGCGCGACGAGGACGCCACCGACCGCGACCCGGTCCCGGTGATGGACGAGCTGCGCGGCATCGTGACCGAGTGGACGCATCCCTTCCGGGAGGCCGGGCGCACCCTGTACCTGACCGGTGACGAATCGCTACGGGCGCCCATGTCCGGGTCCCGATTGCGGGAGGCGGTGACGGTGCTGGTCGACAACGCCCTGATGCACGGCGGCGGTACCTGCACGGTATCGGTGCGCACCGTGCGTCCCGGACAGGATCGCGAACCGCTGGTGTGTGTGCAGGTCGCCGACGAAGGCGAGGGGGTCAGCGACGAGCTGGCGCCGCATATCTTCGATCGTGGTTTCTCCGGCGCGGGATCCACGGGTGTCGGACTCGCGTTGGCACGTGCCCTGATCGAGGCCGACGGCGGCCGGCTGGAGCTGCAGCGGCGGCGGCCGGCGCTGTTCGCGGTGTTCCTCGGCAAACCGCTGGCCGCGCGGGTGGAGACGCGGGTGGTGGGGGAGCCGCGCTGAGCGGTCGCGGGGGGTCAGCGGCCGAGCGTGCGCCGGTCGTGCTCCTCTTCCACATACTCTTCGAGCTGTTCGAGCATCTCGTCGACCTCGTCGGGGAAGACCCAGCGCCGCATAGCCCAGTACCGGAACGCCATCTGCAGCAGGTTGCCGATGATGTAGGCGCTGATGAAGTCGGCGATGTTCTCCACCATGAAGCTGACCGTGGGCTGGTGCAGCTGGAAGACGTAGCGGGAGAGGTACAGCGGCGCCATGCTCAGCACCACGCCCACTCCGCTGACCGCGAAGAACAGCAGTGCCTCGTGATGGCGTTCCCGCCCGCCGCGGTTCTTGAACGACCATTCGCGGTTGAGGATGTAGGAGGCGATGACTGCGATGACACCGGAGATGATCTTCGCGGTGACCGGCTTCTCCTCCAGCACCGTCCACTTCAGGATGTAGAAGATCCCGCCGTCGATAACGAACGTGGTCGCTCCGACAATGGCGAACTTGATGAGCTCGCGCTGGCGGTAGGCGATCTCCTGGAGAGGTCGCGGCAGGACGCTGACCACGTCGTCGACGAATGACACAAGTCCGGAGCATACCGCCAGCTGCCGTTCGCGCAGGACGTGACAGTATTGACCGACGTGAACGCACGTAGTTTCGACCCTGCCGCGATGCCGACCGTCGCCATGATCGGTGGCGGGCAGCTGGCGCGGATGACGCATCAGGCGGCCATCGAGCTGGGGCAGCGGCTCCGGGTGCTCGCCGAACGGCCGGACGACCCGGCGGCCCAGGTGAGCCCCGACGTGGTGCTCGGTAGCCATTCCGACCTCGGCGCGTTGCGCCGGGCGGCGACCGGTGCGCACGCGCTCACCTTCGATCACGAGCATGTGCCCACCGAGCACCTCGAGGCATTGGTCGCGGAGGGGGTGAATGTGCTTCCGCCACCGCACGCGCTGCGCTTCGCCCAGGACAAACTGGCCATGCGCACGGAATTGTCCGCGCGCGGGTTGCCCGTCCCCGCGTTCACCGTGGTCGAGTCGGAGGCCGCGGCGGTGGGTTTCGGCGAAGAGCACGGCTGGCCGATCGTGCTCAAGGCGATCCGCGGCGGCTACGACGGGCGCGGCGTGTGGATGCCCGAGGATGCCGACGCCGCGGCGAAGATCGTCGCCGAACAGCTCGGCGTGGGCGTGCAACTGCTGGCCGAGGTGCGGGTCCCGCTGAAACGCGAGCTGTCGGCCATGGTGGCGCGCTCGCCGTACGGTCAGGCCGCGACCTGGCCGGTGGTGGAGACCGTGCAGCGCCGTGGTCAGTGCGCTGTGGTGATCGCCCCGGCGCCCGATCTCGACGAGGAGCTGGCCGCCGAGGCCGAGGGGCTCGCGCTGCGGCTCGCCGCGGATCTCGGGGTGGTCGGCGCGATGGCGGTGGAATTGTTCGAGACCACCGACGGCACTCTGCTGATCAACGAGCTGGCCATGCGTCCGCACAACTCCGGGCACTGGGGGATGGACGGCGCCCGCACCGGCCAGTTCGAACAGCATCTGCGCGCGGTGCTCGACTACCCGCTCGGCGATACCCGCCCGCTCGCGCCGGTGACGGTGATGGCGAATATCCTCGGGGCGCCCGAGGCGCCGGCCATGTCGATGGACGAACGCCTGCACCACCTGTTCGCTCGGATGCCGGACGCCAAGGTGCACCTCTACGGCAAGGGCGAACGCCCGGACCGCAAGATCGGGCATGTGAACGTGCTCGGCGACGATGTCGCGGTGGTACGGGAACGAGCCGAGCGCGCGGCGCACTGGATGTCGCACGCGGTATGGACCGATGGATGGGACCCGCATGAGTGACGTGGTGGAAAGCAGTGTTCCGGGCTCCCCGGTGGTCGGGTTGATCATGGGAAGCGATTCCGACTGGCCCACGATGGAGGCCGCCGCCGAGGCGCTGGCCGAGTTCGGGATCCGTTTCGAGGTGGGGGTGGTGTCCGCGCACCGGACGCCGCAGCGCATGCTCGACTACGCCCGCGGCGCCGCGGGCCGGGGGCTGCGGGTGCTCATCGCGGGTGCGGGTGGCGCCGCGCATCTACCGGGCATGGTCGCCTCGGCGACCCCGCTGCCCGTGATCGGTGTGCCGGTTCCGCTGAAGTACCTCGACGGTATGGATTCGCTGCTCTCGATCGTCCAGATGCCCGCCGGGGTTCCGGTGGCCACCGTGTCGATCGGCGGTGCCCGCAACGCCGGCCTGCTGGCCGCCCGGATTCTCGGCACGCACGATCCGGCGCTGCGCGAGCGGATGGAACAGTTCCAGGCCGGGCTGGAAACCATGGTGCTCGAGAAAGACGAGGCGCTGCGCGCGCGCTTGTTGGGCTGAACGCGACTGCCCGGGGCGGGGGCGCCCCGGGCAGAGCCGTTCGCGTGGTCGGCCGTCGGCCGACCGCACCACGCCGGCCCGCACGACCGGTGTGCTGTTCGCCATACGACGCTCGACGGCCGGCGCGGACGCGCCCGGCCGGCCGCTCGCTACCGTGTCGCCATGGACAACGAGGAAACCGGCCGCCGAATCGGCGGCGCCGAGCTAGTCCGCTTCCGGCTCGGTGTCGTGGACGAGGCGTTGCGTTTGTTCGCGGATCAGGGCTACGAGGCGACCTCGGTGGATGAGATAGCCGAGGCCGCCGGGATATCGCGGCGGACGTTCTTCCGGCAGTTCCGGTCCAAAGAGGATGTGATCTTCGCCGATCACGAGGCCCAGCTCGCCGCGGCGCAGGAGTATCTGCAGCAGGCGCAGCTCGACCCGTGGGACGCGGTCTGTGAGGCCGCGGTCGGGGTGTTCGAGCGGTTCACCCGCTGGCGCGATATCGCCGAGCGGCGCTATCGCGTGGTGCGCCGGGTCCCGGCGCTGCGCGACCGGGAGATCGTGACCGTCTTCCGTTACGAGCGCCTGTTCACCGATTATCTGCGCGAGCGGTTGCCCGATTCCCCCGATCTGGCCCGCGTCCAGTTCGCGGCCGCGGTGACCGCCACCCACAACTATCTGCTGCGCCGGATGATCCGCGGCGAATCGGCGGCGCGGCCCGGCGATCTGCGGGCCGCGCTCGGCGAGATCCCCCGGGGTGGCCGGCGCCCGGGCGGTGAGGACGATCTGGTGCTCGCCGTATTCCGCCGCGACCTGCCCGTCCGGCATGTCGCCGAACTGCTGCGGCAACGGCTGGGTAGTTTGGCAGAAGCGCCCACCGATTGACACTGAGTGCCAGAACGTGACGGACGAACTAGAGATAGCGAGCGGTATACTGGGCCGAGGTCTTGACACTGAGTGCCGATTATCGGCGCCGCCCCCGTACGCAACAGGAGTGAACCCAATGGCGGGAAACCCGGATTTCGATCTGTTCAAGCTGGCGGACTTCCACGATGAGCTGCGTTCGGCCATCCGCGCCCTGTGCGAGAAGGAAATCGCCCCGTACGCCAAGGACGTCGACGAGCACGCCCGGTTCCCCGAGGAAGCCCTCTCCGCGCTCAACGCCGCCGGCTTCAATGCCGTGCACGTCCCGGAGGCATACGGCGGCCAGGGTGCCGATTCCGTGGCCACCTGCATCGTCATCGAAGAGGTCGCCCGCGTCTGCGGTTCCTCCTCGCTGATCCCGGCCGTGAACAAGCTCGGCACCATGGGCATGATCCTCAACGGCTCCGAGGAACTCAAACAGAAGGTCCTCGCCGATATCGTCGACGGCGAAATGGCCTCGTACGCGCTGTCCGAGCGGGAAGCCGGCTCGGACGCGGGCAGTATGCGCACCCGCGCCCGTCAGGAGGGCGACGACTGGATCATCAACGGATCCAAGTGCTGGATCACCAACGGCGGCAAATCCTCCTGGTACACCGTCATGGCCGTCACCGACCCCGACAAGGGCGCCAACGGTATCTCCGCGTTCCTGGTGCACAAGGACGACGAAGGCTTCGTGGTGGGCCCGCTCGAACACAAGCTCGGCATCAAGGGCTCACCGACCGCCGAACTGTACTTCGAGAACTGCAGAATCCCCGGCGACCGCATCGTCGGTGAACCGGGCACCGGCTTCAAAACCGCCCTGCAGACCCTCGACCACACCCGCCCCACCATCGGCGCGCAGGCCGTCGGCCTGGCCCAGGGCGCCCTGGACGCCGCCCTGGCCTACACCAAGGACCGCAAACAGTTCGGCAAGTCCATCGCCGACTTCCAGAACACCCAGTTCATGCTGGCCGATATGGCAATGAAGATCGAAGCCGCCCGGCTGATGGTCTACACCTCCGCTGCCCGCGCCGAGCGTGGCGAACCGAACCTCGGCTTCATCTCCGCCGCCGCCAAATGCTTCGCCTCCGACGTAGCGATGGAGGTCACCACGAACGCGGTCCAGTTGTTCGGTGGGGCCGGCTACACCACCGATTTCCCGGTGGAACGAATGATGCGCGACGCCAAGATCACTCAGATCTACGAGGGCACCAATCAGATCCAGCGGGTGGTCATGTCCCGCGCGCTGCTCAAGGGGTAATTCTCCGGATCGCGGCGTTCGGGTGGTGGCCTGAGATCCACGCTCAGGCCGCCGCCGGGCCGTCAGACGGTGCAGACCGTCCCAACACGTTATCGAGGCCGGCGGGGAGCGAAGGCGGCCCTCGGTACGCTCGTGGGCATGGACGGGACTCGCTCCTGCTGATCGTCACCATCGGCCCGTTGGTGCTGTTCGGGTGGGCGGCTATTCGAGCCGAGCACCGTGGCCACGGGGGGTCGTTCGCCGGGCCGTTCCAGGAGATGTTCGATCCCGGCGCGGCGCGGGCGCGGATCGTCCTCGAGGAGAGGGCGGAACTGCCGGATCCAGCGGACTCCGGCGACCTGGACGACAATGCGCCGGACACGGCGGTGTACAAGGAGGGGCGGTTCCACATCAACCCTGGTAGGGCTCGGCGGCGCGAAGGTAGCGGGACCGCTGGGTGAGCTCGGTGAGCACCTGCCCGGCCACCCGGGTAACGCCGCCTCCGACGCGTCTCGGCCGCCAGTCGCCAGGCCCGGATCTCGGTGCCGGTTCAGGTTCGCGCGGCCAGGAGATCAGTGGTGAGCCGGGCGAGGCGGCGGGCATTGCCGGGATCGAGTGAGGGGAGTGAGAGGTCCAGGGTGCGGCCGCGGTCGACTGCGGTGAGTGGTTCCGCGGGCGGGTTGTCGATGAAATCGTGGAGTGGGCGCACCGATTCGCGTACGGGGCGTGCGGCGACCGCGGCCAGGGAACGGATCGCGGTTCTGGTGAGGAAACCGAGCGGGGAGAGATCGCCGCTTCTGGTGAAACCGGGATGGTAGAGAACGACTTTGATCTTGTCGCCGTGCTCTTCGGCGAACGAGACACCGAGCAGGTCGTTGGCCCGCCCGGCCTGTAGCTGGGCGCCGACCACGCTGTAGCCGCGGGTGAGGTCGGGATCGTCCCAGTGGATCGCGCCCTTCTGCACACCGACCCCGGCGATACTGACGATCACCGGACGGGCGGCGCGTTCCAGTAGTGGAACCAGCCGGTGCGACAGCAGATATCGGCTGAGGTAGTACAGCGCGAAGGTGTGCTCGAAACCCTCGGCGGTCTGGACGCGTTTCGGTGTCGTGCGGTTCGCGAAGAGCAGCAGCGCGTCCACGCGGTCATAGGCGGCGCGAATCTCGCCGACCACCCGTTCCACCTCCGTCACCGAACTCAGGTCGGCGCGGACGAAGCGAAGCTGGTCCGCGTCCGCTCCGGCCGCGGCCGTGAGCTGTTCGCCCTTGGCCGGGTTGCTGCCGATCGCCACGACCCGGTCGCCGCGGGTGAGACGTTCGAGGGCGATCGCGCGACCCATGCCGTCCGTGCCGCCGCTGATAAGAATGGTTCTGGACATCACACCTCCGTGGATCCGACTGCTGTACTCATCCTCGGCAGCGGCCACCGGAAGCGAAAGAAGGCACAATTATGTCCGGTGCGCACACGGATGTGCCCTCCATCGCCGCCGCCGCACTCCCCACGCCGGTGCCGGTGGCGGAGTACGCGGCGTGCCCGGTGTCGGGGCTGATGAGTCGGATCGGCGACAAATGGGTCCTGTTGGTGATCGCGTTGCTGGCCGAACGCCGCTATCGCTACAACGAACTGCACCGCTCGATCGAGGGCATCAGTCAGCGCATGCTGACCCGGACCCTGCGCGCGCTCGAGGACGACGGGCTCATCGATCGCGTGGTGTACCCGACGGTCCCACCGGCCGTCGAGTACGGGCTCACCCCGCTGGGGGAAACGTTGCTGGTCCCGCTTTCGGCGCTGGCCGATTGGGCAGTGGACCATGCCGGCGAGATCACCGCCGCGCGCGCGGACCGTACCGGAGGGGGTACGGCCGGGATGTCCGGCGAAGGGTGATCGAAGGCCGGTCCGGCTCGCGGCCGGCCGCCCGCGACGCACTCGACCGGCTCATGGCAGTGGACCGGGAACACCGCGCGAGTCCGCGGAGGGCGTAGCCGGATCGGCTCCGGCCGGGCGGGCGGTTGTCGCCGACCGGGTGATTCCCCAGGTGGTGAACCCCCCGAGCGCGTAGAGCGCACCGGTCAGGCAGGAAGCCTGCCATCCCCATGTCGTGTAGGCCCAGGTCGTCGTGATGGCGCCCAGGGCCGAGCCGAGAGAGTAGAACGCCATGTAGGCGCCGATGACCCTGCCGGCGCGGGCCGGATGTGCGGTGGTCAGCAGATGCTGGCTGCTGACATGTACGGCCTGCACGGCGAAGTCGAGCGTGACGATACCGAGGACGAGTGGCCACAGGGTCGATTCGGCCCGCGCGATCAGGAGCCAGGACGCGGCCAGCAGGAGCAGCGACCAGCCGCTGATCGTCTGTGCGTGACCGGAATCGGCCCAGCGGCCGGCCCGGCCGGCTCCGACGGCTCCGGCGACCCCGGCCAGGCCGAAGAGCCCGATCTCGGTGGTGCCGAAGGTCCAGGGTTGCGCACCCAGCGGTAGCGCCAGGCCGCTCCACAGGGTGCCGAACGAGGCGAAGACGAAGAACGTGATGACGCCCCGGCTCAGAAGTAACCGGCCGTTCGCACTCGGCTCTCTCCTGGCTCTCGGTGCCCGCGAGCATCGGCCGCTGGATGTACTGGGGTCCGGCCGGAGTCTCATCCGGACCGTCACCGCGAGCACGGCGCAGGCCACGGCGAGCAGGAGGTAGACGGGGCGCCAGCCGACGGTGTCGCCCAGTAGTCCGGCCAGGACCCGGATCCCGAGGATGCCGATCACCACTCCCGATGTGACCGTGCCGATATTGCGTCCCCGCTCGTCCGGTGCGGAGACCGCCGCGACATAGACGACGGTGATCTGTACGACGACCGCGAACAGACCCGCGACCGCCAGGCCTGCCGTGGCGACGACCGCATTCGGTGCGGCCGCCGCGGTCGCGGCTCCGGCACCGGTGAGCAGCAGCTGGCCGATGATGAGCCGTCGCCGGTCCAGTATGTCGCCGAGCGGTACCAGCAGAACCAGGCCCGCGAAATACCCGATCTGCCCGGCCGCGACCAGCCGGCCCAGCGATTCCGGCGCCAGTCCCAGCTCGGCACCGGCCTTTTCGAGAACCGGCTGGATGGCGTAGATCGTGGCCACCGCCACGGCGCACACCGCGGCCGGGAGCAGTCGCTGTGGCTTCGCGGAATCCATACCCGCCTCCAATTGGTAGCAATATGCAACCATTCGAAGATATGGCAAGATGGTTTCGAAATGCAACCGACGAGATGGGGTGAATCGATGGACCTCGGCGCCGACCGCGAATGGACCGATCCCACCTGCCCGGTGGCCCGGACGGTAGACCTCGTCGGCGATCGATGGATTCTGCTCATCGTTCGAGACGCCATGGATGGCACGGCGTCGTTCACCGACTTCCGGCAGCGGCTCGGGATCTCCCGCAATATTCTGGCGGACCGGCTCCGCAGGCTGGTCGACAACGGCATCCTGGCCACCAGTACAGTTCCCGGCGGGAAGCGGCACAGCTACGAGCTGACCGACGCGGGCAAAGATCTGTTCACGACCATCGTGGCATTGCGGCAGTGGGGTGAGCGCAATGCGTTCACCGCCGGTGAGGCCCGGTCGACGCTGACCGACCTCGCGGGAAACGAACTCGCCGAACTGGGACCGCGCACCCGGGCCGGCGACGAGATCGGTGTGGACACTTCGCGGGTGCGGCGCCCGGTGACCTGAGGGGCCGCTGGGACGCGCGGTGTGTGTTGACCGCTTCGGGCACGGGCCCGGAAGTCGTGGTGGCGAGCAGGATGGATCGGCGCCGGGCGCCCGCCGGCGCGATCGCGGTCGCGGGGGTCGGGGAAGGACTTCGCAGGCTGTCCGGCCGCACTTCGGGCCCGCTCGGATTGCCCCGCGCGGGAGCCGCACTGCGCATATCGTGACCGGGTGGGGGTCGGTGGATGGAGTGGGCCGAATGTCAGCGCCGCTGTGCGGGCACTGCAACAAGCGCTCGCCGGGACAAGAAAATTCAATGTCGGCAACCGATATTCGCGTAGTTCGTTCTGGTGCACGACTCGCCTGCCCGGATGGTCGGTGCTGTCAGGTGCAGCGAAGCCGGTGAGTAGGGCCGCGGTATCCGCAGGGGACGCTTTCGAACGGGCTGGTGCCCGGGGGGCCGGTGAATTCCCGCACGAAAGGTGTTCGGACACAGGATCTCGCGTAACTCGGTCGCGAAGACGGTGGCGACCGTGGCCGGGTCGAACGGGTCGGCCGCGGCGAGCAGCTGATCGACCGATGCCCGAATCGCGGACGCCTGCGACGTATCGGGCATCGCGTATCCCCTCGGAGGTGTGGAAGCGAACCGATATCGGCATCTCCAACCCGGCCTGGGCCGCTACTGCGAATTCGGTTGTGGAAAGTGCTGCTCCATGTTCAGGGGGCCGGTGCGGTGCGGAGGGCTTCGAGGATCCGGCGCAGCGAGGTCAGGGTGTCGGACAGGGCATCGGGGCCGGGAGAGGTGGCCAGCCAGAGGGCGGCTTCGTTCATGGCGCCGGACAGGAGGTGGGTGAGCGGCGGTATGGGCTGGGGTGGGAGTACGCCCGCGGCGACGAGTGCGGTGAGCGCTTCTTCGAGGTGGCGGCCGGCGGCGGATTCGTCCATGGCGCGCCATTCCTGCCAGCCCAGGACCGCGGGACCGTCGATCAGCATGATGCGCTGGATCTCGGGGGTGGTGCAGCTGGTCAGGAAGGTTTCGCAGCCGGTGACGAGCTGGGTCCACGGGTCCGATTCGGTATCCGCGGCGGCGGCGACGCGGTCGCCGACCTCGGATTGCACATCCTCCAGGACCGCGCGGAACAGTGTGAGTTTGCTGTCGAAATTGTGGTAGAGCGCACCCTTGGTGACGCCTGCCGCGGTGACGATCTCCGAAAGACCCACGGCGGCATAACCTTTGGTGGCGAATAGCTTCCTGCTCTGGTGTAGCAGGGTTGCGCGGGTCTGTGCCCGCTGCTGGGCGCGCAGCGATCCGGCCATTGCGAACCTTCCATTGACATACCGATGGTATGCGACCTAGCCTAGTTCGCATACCATCGGTATGTGAACTTCGGCGCGAAAGAGGCAGGTATGACACTCGGCAGCTTCTACCCGGTCATCGGCACCACTCGGATCGCGCAGGCGCGCGATTTCTACACCCACTGGTTCGGATTCGAGATCACCTTCGCGGCGGACTGGTACGTCAGCCTGCGGCGGACCGAGGGCGAGCGGTACTACGAGCTGGCGCTGCTGGACCATACGCACCCGACTGTCCCCGCGGGGTACCGCAAACCGGTCCAGGGCCTGCTGTTGAACTTCGAGGTCGACGATGTCGACGCCGAATGGGAACGGCTGGTCGTGCGAGGCGGGTTGCGGGCCGAACTCGATATCCGCTCCGAGGATTTCGGGCAGCGGCATTTCATCGTCGCGGATCCGAGTGGGGTGCTGATCGATGTCATCACCGAGATACCGCCCAGCGGCGAATTCGCCGCACAATTCACCGCCGGATCCACGGTGGTATGACGCTAATCCCCGTCGGCGACCGGGCGTGGCTCGGCGGACCCGGTCCTCCGGAAGAGTAGGGGTGGGGGGAAGTCCCTGGACACTATCCTCGTACCGGACCACGGGCACACGGTGCGACTGTCGCGCAGATGTTCGCTGACGACGCCGTCCACGACGGTGACATTGCGGACGGGGCACAGCCCGGGGCAGCCGATGACGGTGATCGCACCGCCGCTGTCGCGATGGACGGCGCCGCGCAGTTGACGCGAAGTGATCCACGGCCGGTGGCCGAGTGGACACTCGGCGTACTCGGTGGCCTTCATCCCCACCCAGGGGCATTCACCGGGGACATTGCGCCAGTGTTCGGCCACTCTGCCGTCCAGCACGGTCGTCCCGTGCAGGCAATGCAGCGTTTCCGGGCAGCGGTACCGGCCCGCGGTGGTCGAGGTGGCGAGCATCCCGAGGTGGATCCAGGGCTCGACCCGGCAATCGCAGGCAGAACAAGCTGACTGTGGCATGCGGTGTGGTTCGGCCCGCCGGTACTGCCGGATGGGCGCACAATGGGATGGATGACATCCGGTGCGCATAGGCGGTCCGACGACCCGGCCGAACTCCGGTCGCGACTGCGGCACGTCTATTGGATCGGCGGGGGAAGTGGCGCCGGGAAGTCGGCCGTCGCGGCCGCGCTCGCCGCACGGTACGGCCTGCGGGTGTACTCGACCGATGACGCCATGTCCGAGCACGCGGAGCGCGGCACGCCCGCCGACGCGCCGTACCTGGCGGAGTTCCTGGCCATGAGCATGGACGAGCGCTGGGTGCACCGGACTCCGGAGACGATGTTCGAGACATTTCACTGGTTCCGGGGCGAGCGTTTCGGTGCGATCGTCGACGACCTGCTGGCCATCTCCGAACGCACCGTGGCCGAAGGGTTCCGCCTGCTGCCGAACCTGGTGGTGCCGCTGCTCGCCGACCCGGCTCGGGCGATCTGGCTGCTGCCGTCACCGCTGTTCCGCCGCAAAGTCTTCGCCGGCCGCGGCTGGGAGATCCCACGCCGGACCAGCGCCCCCGCCCGCGCGCGGCAGAACGTGCTGGGGCGCGACAAGATTTTCACCGACAGGCTGCGTGCCGAAACGGCCGGGCTCGGGTTGCCCGTGCTCGAGGTCGACGGATCCATGACCGAGCACGACGCGGCGGACCGGGTAGGACGTGCATTCGGCCTGTGATCCCCCGCGGCGGCTCGGATCCGGCCGAGATCGATCTCCACGGGAAACGGGGCGGGAGCTTCGACGACCCCGGTGAACATCTCGCCGCACGTTTGAAGGTCGCGCGGGTCCACGCCCGTATCGCAGATCGGCGCCGTGACCATCTGCCTGCGGAGATGGTGTGCGACCGCCTCGCGGCCGATGCGAGGAGGCAACGGTCGGTGAAACAGGAAAACCCAACCGTGAGGTTGGAGTCCCCCGCCTTCAGGCGTGGGGAGGAAGTCGAGGATCATGTACGTCGTGAGCGATACCGATCTTGTGGACGTGACCATCAGTGGACCCGACGAAGAATGGCTGGCGGAGTTCACCCATCGGCTCGTCACGGATCGGTTGGCGGCGTGCGGGAACATCTTCCCCGATGTGCGATCGATCTACCGGTGGGAGGGCGCGGTGGAGGATGCCTCCGAGGCCGTGGTCGTACTGCACACCCGGGCCTCGCTGCTGCCCGAGATCGTCGAACGCGCCAACTCCGAGCACCCCGACGAGGTTCCCCAGGTCGTCGCGGTACCGGTGGCAGGGGTGAACCCCGCCTACGGTCAGTGGATCCTGGACGAGACCGGGAGCTGAGCACCGGCGTCACCGCGCCCGGCCCGCCGGGCGCGATATCGGGTGCGCGGGCTCAGCGATGGACCAGGTCGGCGTACTCCGGATGGGCACCGATGTAGTCGTCGACGTACCAGCAAGTGGCCGCGACCGCGAAGCCCGCGTCGCGGGTCTCGTCCAGCGCGTACTTCACCACCTGTGCGGCCACACCCCGGCCCCGGAACTCGGGGAAGGTGATGGTGTGGTGGAAGTTGCGGACCTTCGGCGACTCCGTCTCCGCGTAGTCGGCATAGCCCGCGAGCGTTCCGTCCAGGTAGATCTCGAAGCGGGTGTCGTCGGCATTGTGTCGCAGTTCGGTACTCACCTTCGGTGGAACGGCGGGCCCGGTGCAGTTTGTTCCGGTGTTCAGAGGACAGCGCCGGGGTTGAGAATGCCGTGCGGGTCGAGGGCCGTTTTGATTCGCCTGGTCAGGTCCATCACCTCGGGGCCCAGCTGATCCGGGAGCCACGCCTTCTTGAGGCGGCCCACACCGTGTTCGCCGGTGATGGTGCCGCCGAGGGTGATGGCCAGTGCCATGATCTCGCCGAAGGCGCGGTGCGCGCGTTCGGTCTCGTCCGGATCGGACGGATCGTGCACGATCAGCGGATGGGTGTTGCCGTCCCCGGCGTGCGCGATCACCGACACCGTGACGTCGTTGTGCCGGGCGATCTCGGCGATACCGGTGACCAGGTCGCCGAGCCGGGGTAGCGGCACCCCGACATCCTCGAGCAGTAGCGGGCCGAGCCGTTCGACCGCGGGGATCGCGTAGCGGCGGGCCGCGGTGAAGGCTTCGCCCTCCTCCGGGTCGGCGGTATGGAACGCCTCGGTGGCCCCGGCGGCCCGGCAGGCCTCGAGCATGATCCGGGCCTCCTGCGCGGCGTGGTCTCCGGGCGCGTCGGACCGGGCCACCAGCAGGGCGGCGGCGTCGCGGTCCAGGCCCATTCGCAGTTCGTCCTCCACCGCGTTGATGGCGACGGAATCCATGAACTCCAGCATGGCCGGGCGCAGCGCGCCGGTGACGGCGAGGATCGCCTCGGTGGCCGCGCCGAGTGTGGCGAAGGACGCGACCACGGTGCTCTGCACCGGTTGCGCGGGCAGGAGCCGCAAGGTGAGTTCGGTGATGACGCCGAGGGTGCCCTCGCTGCCGACGAACATCTTGGTCAGCGACAGCCCGGCCGAATCCTTCAGCCGCGGGCCGCCCAGCCGCACCGCGGTGCCGTCGGCCAGCACGACCTCCATACCCAGGACATAGTCAGTGGTCACGCCGTATTTGACGCAGCACAGGCCACCCGCGTTGGTGGCGGCGTTACCACCGATCGAGCACATCTCGAACGACGAGGGGTCGGGGGGATACCAGAGTCCGTGTTCGGCGGCCGCCCGTTTGACCTCGGCATTGAGCAACCCGGGGCCGACGACCGCGGTTCGGGTGACCGGGTCGATGGCGATACCGCGCATCCGCTCGGTGCTCAGCACGATTCCGCCGTCCACCGCGGTCGCCCCGCCGGACAGGCCGGAGCCGGCGCCGCGCGGGACCACCGGGATCCGGTGCTCGTCGGCCCAGCGCAGCGTCGCGCACACATCGGTGGTGCCGGTGGCGCGGACCACGGCCAGCGGTGTCCCCGCCGCCGGGTCCTTCGCCCAGTCCTGCCGGTAGCCGGCGAGCACATCGGGATCGGTGAGCACCGCGCCGGCGGGCAGGAGGTCGATCAATTCACGCAGGTCCACGCCCCAACGCTAACCGCTCGCGGCCCGGCTGGGGCCCCGTCCGCGCAGACCGGACCCCGGTTGTCACAGGCCGTGGTCGCGGGCACCGTTCACCGAGTGCGCGAGCTCGGCCGCCGCGGTCGCCGGGAACCCGTCGCGCGCGGCGGCGACCGCGGTATCGAATTCCTCCTCCACGAGATCGGCATTGATCTGCGCACCGGCCGTCGCGCCGGCCGCGGCGGCCGCACCGACCTGTGCGGACAGATCGGTCACATTCCCGGCGGCCCAGACCCCCGGCACCTCGGTGCGGCCGGTGGCGTCGCACGGGATGTACCGGCCGAATCCGGCCGGATGCTCCGTGGCCGCCAGGCCCAGGCCGTCCAGGAATCCGGAGTGGGCGACCATTCGCGTACCCACGGCGACGACATCCCGGGCGACGACGGTGCCGTCGGCGAGCCGGATGCCGGTGATCCGGTCGTCGGCGATCTCGATTCCGGCCACCTCGCCGGGCACCACGCGGACCCCGCGCGCGGCGAGCCGTTCGGCGACTTCCGGAGCGGGTTCGGGCTGGTCATGGGTGAAGTAGACGATATCGTCGCTGAGCTGGCGGAACAGCTGGACCTGGTGCGCGGAGACCGGCCCGCGGCTCAGCACGGCGATCGCCCGATCGCGTACCTCGTAGCCGTGGCAGTACGGGCAGTGCACCACATCGCGGCCCCATCGTTCGCGCAGGCCGGGGATCTCGGGCAGTTCGTCGGTCAATCCCGTGGTCACCAGCAGCCGCCGCGCCCGGACCGCGCGGCCGTCGGCGAGCGTGATCGTGAAGCGGTCACCGTCGCGGGCCGCGCCGGTGATCTCCCCGGACACCACCCGGCCGCCGTAGCGGCGGACCTCCGCGCGGCCGGTCTCGAGTAGTTCCGCCGGCGGCGTACCGTCGCGCGCCAGCAGTCCGTGTACGCCGTCGGCGGGGGCGTTGCGCGGGTGCCCCGCATCGATCACCACCACACTGCGCCGCGACCGGGCCAGCATGAGCGCTCCGTTCAGGCCGGCCGCCCCGCCACCGGCCACCACCACGTCGTAGTCGTTGTCCAAATCATCGGTCACCGTGACCACCTCCTCCGCGCCGACTATCCGTACCTTCGAATCAACTGGCAAACAATTTTGCTGTAATCGCAATTGGCCGCGCCGGCCGGATCGCGGCATTCCTCCGGAAAATAGCGCCCGAGCTGTGGGTTTGCCGCGCGCTCACCTGCCGGACACCTGGTCCTGCGAGGCTGGCGGCGTGCAGGATCTGGCGACGAACGCTGATATGTGGGAGATCCGGTTCGCCCGCTGGTGCGCCGGGGTGGTCGCGCGCCTGCCATGGGGCCTGGACCGCGTCGTCGCCCCCACCTTCCTCGGTTTCGCGCTGATCAACAGCTTCACCTTCGGGGTCGACCTGCTGATCCTCACCGGGATGCGCAGCGGACTCGGCTTACCGGGATGGTTGTCGGTCTCGGTCGGCTACGTCTGCGCGTTCGCGCTGGCGTTCTATCTCAACCGGCGGTTGAATTTCCGCTCGCACGCGCCGGCGGGGCGGCAGGCGGCGGTCTACACCGTCGTCGTGCTGATCAACTACCTGGCCTTCATTCTCGGCGTCGGTGCCGGACTGGCCGCGTTCGGCGTGCAGTACCACCTCTCGCGCATGCTGGCCGGGGTGTGCGAGGCGGTGTACATGTACTCGGCCATGCGCTGGGTGGTCTTCCGGCGCCGCCGATCGCCGATCAGCCCGTGTGGACCCGGGTTTCGTCGCCGTCGCGGACCACGACATCGGCATCGGTGAGCGCCCAGTGCGGGGTGCCCGCCGCCCGGAGGCGGTCGGCGAGGGCGTTACCCGTCCGCTCGGGGTCGGTGGGTGAGTCCAGATGCGGCACGATCGGCCGATCGACCACCCCGAGACCCGCCCAGATCGGTTCGATACCGCAGGCCGGCCGTACCTCGGCGGGGTCGTCGGCGGTCTCCAGACCGTGCAGGTCCGGGCTCAGGACACAGGCGCCCGCGCTGTAACCCGCGTAGACCACCGAATCCGACGCCAGTAATTCCGGGATCACCAGGTCCGCACCGCTCCGCGCGAACTGGGCCCGCAGGACGAAGGTATTGCCCCCGCGGACCCAGAGGACGGGGAACCGCGCCAGCCGCCGGCGCAATTCCTCGGGGCGCCCGGCGTAGTCGCGCAGATCCACCTCCTCGGGCCGGAACCCGAGTGCGCGCAACGGGGTCAGTTCGCTGGTCAACGCAGCGGCACGGCCCCGCGGCCACGAGTCGAAGGCATTGGCGATCACCGCGATCGGGCCCGGGGCGCCGACCAGTGAAGCGAATACGTCGTAATGAGCGCCGAATCGGTAGCTCGCCAGGAACAATCGCATCTCAGATGGTGAACGCCAGGTTCCGGACCACCTGCCGGCCCAGCTCCGCGTCCCTGTGGAAGGTGATTTGGTCCAGTACCGAGTCGGCAGCCACCCGGCCACCGCCCAGCCGTACCAGTAGGCCCGAGTCCAGTTCCAGCGTCACGGTGGGCTCGGTGGCGGGTGTGTCCACATAGCGTGCCCGGTCACCGACCTCGATGTGCAGGGTCCGCGTGAGCGGACCGGTGAGTGCCAGGGTGATCAGTGAACCCGCCGGCGCCTTACCGCGTTTCGCGACCACCCGGGGCAGTGACTGCGCGAACTCGGCGAAGGCGAGCTCGGCCCGTGGGCCGCCCTCGTCGACCCGCTTCCCCAGTGCGTCGGCGATATCGAGTTCGTGCATCCAGCAGTCGAACAACCGCACCCGCATGAACCGCGCGTAGGGCACCTCGCCGATAGGCGACGGTGACGGTGCCGACCACGCCGCATCGTCCATGGCGGCGAGCGCGGCCCGGCGGCGGTCGATCACGGCGCGGTACAAATCGAGCAGTTCGGTGCCCGCGCGTGGTCGTAGCCGCTGCACCCAGATCTCGTTGAGGGCGCCGATCTCGTTGCGCACGTGCGGCAGCGTCTTCACATCGATCTCCGGCGCCTGCGGATCACGGGCCGGTGGCCTGTCCCCGAGCAGCAGCGACTCGGTGCCGATCACATGGCTCAGCACATCGAACACGGTCCACCCCGGAAGCGGCGAGGGTGTCCGCCACTGCTGCTCGTCGAGGTCGGCGACCAGTTCGGCGAGGGCGTCGAACTGGTCGGACAACCGCGCGGTGAGTTCGGGACGGTCGAGGGTATCGGTCATTCGGTCCTCCTTGGAAGCCGGTATCCGCGATCCGCGGAAGTCGTAGCGAAGGCGGGTACCCGGGATCCGCGGTGGCGGCGGCCAAGGTATCGCATCATCGGCAGGGTCGTCCGTGGCTGAGCGGGATTCGTACTGGGGCCGGAGATCAGGCCGGTTCCCCGTCGGCGCCGGGCCACGTGTCCAGGGCGGCCAGGTCCGCGCGGAGCGCGGCGGCGACCCGTGCGGGCTCGTGTGAGCGGCGCAGCACCAGTCCGGTCGCGAACCGTAATTTGTCGCCGTGACTGCGGGGGATTACATGCAGGTGGACGTGCGCGACCGTCTGGAATGCGGCCTTGCCATCGTTGATCAGCAGATTCGCACCGTCGGCGGCGAATCCGGGACCCTGTACCGCCCGGGCGAGGCGATGGCCGACCCGGAACAGATCCACCCCGGCCTCGGCATCCAGTTCGGACAGATCGGTGGCATGCCGCTTCGGGATCACCAGCGTGTGCCCGCGGGTGATCGGCCGGATATCCAGGAACGCGGTCACCGTATCGTCCTCGTACACCCGATGGGCCGGTGCGGTGCCGGCCACGATCCCGCAGAAAACGCAGTCGCTCACATAGCGCACTCTACGGCGTAAGGGCTCGGCGCGTCCCGGAGCCGGCATCGACTTGGCAAACTTTTCAAACTCCTGAGCCTGCTTTGGCGGATATATCCCGTCATCAGGCTTTACCGATGCGAAGACGTCCGGCTGTCGACTCGGAATGTGACGGGCATCTCAGCTAATCTCACTTCGGCCGATGTACGGTTGCCAGGATTTCGGGCGGTGGTGTCCCAGGGCACCTCCGCCCGGCGCCGTTGATCGGCGGCCGAAACATCAGGAGAGGGAAGCAGACAAGTGGAGACAACGCAGGCCGTGAGCGATTCGTCGCCGCGCGGGGCGCGTGTCGGTGTCGTTCGCGAATCCGCCGCGGGCGAGCGGCGGGTCGCCTTGGTTCCGAAGATCATTCCCACGCTGGTGAAACAGGGTGTGGAGGTCGTGGTCGAGGCCGGAGCCGGAGCGGGCGCGCTCATTCCCGATACCGCCTACGAGGAAGCCGGCGCGAAGATCGGCGACCCCTGGTCGGCCGATGTGGTCGTCAAGGTGGCCCCGCCCAGCGATGCCGAAGTGGGCAAACTGTCCACGGGGCAGACGCTCATCGGATTCCTCGCCCCGCGCAACGCCGACAACCAGATCGACGCGTTGAAGAAGGCCGGCGTGCGGGCCTTCGCGGTGGAGGCCATCCCGCGGATCTCGCGCGCCCAGGTGATGGACGCGCTCTCCTCGCAGGCCAATGTCGCCGGGTACAAGGCGGTCCTGCTGGCGGCGTCGGAATCGACCCGCTTCTTCCCGATGCTCACCACCGCCGCCGGCACCGTGAAACCGGCGACCGTGCTGGTGCTCGGCGTCGGCGTGGCCGGGCTGCAGGCGCTGGCCACCGCGAAACGCCTGGGCGGCCGCACCACCGGCTACGACGTACGCCCCGAGGTCGCCGATCAGGTGCGGTCGGTCGGCGCCCAGTGGCTCGATCTCGGTATCGACGCCGCCGGTGAGGGCGGCTACGCCCGCGAACTCACCGATGAGGAGAAGGCCAAACAGCAGCAGGCGCTCGAGGACGCCATCAAAGGTTTCGACGTGGTGATCACCACCGCGCTGGTACCCGGGCGTCCGGCGCCGCGGCTGGTGACCGCGGGCGCGGTGGCCGGGATGAAACCGGGCAGCGTCATCGTGGACCTCGCCGGGGAGACCGGCGGCAACTGCGAACTCACCGAACCCGGCGAGACCGTGGTCAAGCACGACGTGACGATCTGCTCGCCGCTGAACCTGCCCGCCACGATGCCCGAGCACGCCAGCGAGCTGTACTCGAAGAACATTGCCGCGCTGCTGGAACTGATGCTCGCCGAAGGCGAACTGAAACCCGATTTCTCCGATCAGGTATTGGCCGATTCCTGCGTCACCCGTGACGCCGAACCGACAACGAAGGCCGAATGATGTACACCGAACTGCTGGCGAATATCGCGATTCTGGTGCTGTCCGGTTTCGTGGGTTTCGCGGTGATCTCCAAGGTCCCCAACACCCTGCACACGCCACTGATGTCGGGTACCAACGCCATCCACGGCATCGTGGTGCTGGGCGCGCTGGTCACCCTCGGGCGGATGGAGGATCCGTCCCTCGGTGTCCAGGTCATCCTGTTCGTGGCCGTGGTGTTCGGAACGCTCAATGTGATCGGCGGTTTCGTGGTCACCGACCGGATGCTGGGCATGTTCAAAGGCAAGAAGCCCGCCGCGGGTGCCGAGAAGGCAGGTAAGTGACCCATGGACAATCTGGTCGATATTCTCTACATCCTGTCCTTCGCTCTGTTCATCTACGGCCTGATGGGGCTGACCGGTCCCAAGACCGCGGTCCGGGGCAACTGGATCGCAGCGGCCGGTATGGCGATCGCGGTGATCGCCACCCTGATCGCCGTCCGGGACACCGGTAACTGGATCCTGATCGTCGCCGGCCTTATCGTCGGCGTGGTGCTGGGCGTGCCGCCCGCCCGCTACACCAAGATGACCGCGATGCCTCAGCTGGTGGCGGCGTTCAACGGTGTCGGCGGCGGCACGGTCGCCCTCATCGCATGGGCCGAATTCATCGATACCACCGGTTTCTCGGTCTTCCATCACGGTGAGGAACCGACGGTGCACATCATCGTCGGCTCGCTGTTCGCCGCGATCATCGGTTCGGTGTCGTTCTGGGGTTCGCTGATCGCGTTCGGCAAACTGCAGGAGATCCTGCCCGGACGCCCGATCGGTCTCGGCAAACTGCAGCAGGTGGTGAATCTGCTGCTGCTGGTGGCAGCTACCGCGGCGGCGGTCGTCATCGGGCTCGGCGCCTCCGACGGCGGCGTCTCGCAGTGGTGGATGGTCGGCTTGCTGCTGGCCGCCGGGGTGCTGGGCCTGATGGTGGTGCTGCCGATCGGCGGCGCCGATATGCCCGTGGTGATCTCGCTGCTCAACGCGCTCACCGGCCTGTCCGCGGCGGCCGCCGGTCTGGCACTGAACAACACCGCCATGATCGTGGCCGGCATGATCGTCGGCGCGTCCGGCACCATCCTGACCAATCTGATGGCCAAGGCGATGAACCGGTCCATCCCGGCCATCGTGGCGGGCGGTTTCGGTGGCGGCGGCGCCGTCGCCGGTTCCGGTGGCGGCGAACAGAAGCAGGCCAAGGCCACCTCGGCGGCCGACGCGGCGATCCAGATGGCCTACGCCAACCAGGTGATCGTGGTACCCGGCTACGGTATGGCCGTCGCCCAGGCCCAGCACGCGGTCAAGGAGATGGCGGGACTGCTCGAAGCCAAGGGTGTCGAGGTCAAATACGCCATCCATCCGGTCGCGGGACGGATGCCCGGGCATATGAACGTGCTGCTGGCCGAGGCCGAGGTGTCCTACGACGCCATGAAGGAAATGGACGATATCAACGGCGAATTCGGCCGCACCGATGTCGCGCTGGTCATCGGCGCCAATGATGTCACCAACCCGGCCGCCCGCGAGGATTCGGCCAGCCCGATCTACGGTATGCCGGTCCTCAATGTCGACCAGGCCAAATCGGTGATCGTGCTGAAGCGTTCGATGAACAGCGGTTTCGCCGGTATCGACAATCCGTTGTTCTACTCCGACCACACCTCGATGCTCTTCGGAGACGCGAAGAAGTCGGTCGGTGCGGTCACCGAGGAGCTGAAGGCCCTGTAGTCGCACGGTGATCGCCACGGCCCCGGGTGGGTTCACCACCGCCCGGGGCCGTGCTGCTGTTGTACGGTCGGCCGATGGCGAGTCCTGGCGCGAAACTGCTGCAATCCCGTTGGTTCGTTCGATCGCCGATCTGGTTGTTCCGGGCCCGGCTCGGGTTCCTGTTCGGTGGCCGGCTCCTGCTGCTGGAACATATCGGCCGCAAATCCGGTGCCGCGCGCTATGTGGCGCTGGAGACGGTGGATCACCCGGACCCGGGCACCGTGATCGTCGCGTCGGGCTTCGGTGAGACCGCGCAGTGGTACCGGAATCTGCTGAGCGAACCGCGGTGCCGGGTGAGTATCGGCACCCACTACCGGCTGCCCGCCGAGGCGCGCGTCCTGGACCGGGTGCGGGCAGCCGAGGTGCTGGCGGGGTATCGGGTCCGGCACCCGCGGGCATATCGGGAGTTGAGCGGCCTCATCGAGGAGGCGACCGGCCGCGGCATCGAAACGGTTCCGCTGGTCGAACTGTCATTGCGGCCCTGGTATGCGGCGTGGCGTCGACCCGAGTAGCCGGTCGGTGCCGGGAAAACCGGTGGACGCTGCGCGGGCGCGAGTCGATGATTGTCGGCGATGCTGGAAAGCCACGAACCTTTGCGACTGATCGGCCCCGACACCGCCGCCACAGACCCCGCCGAGCTGCTGGCGTGGAATGCCGTGCTCGATTCCTATTCGACCCCTCGCGATCTGCTGGACATGCTCACCCTGAGTTTCTTCGGCCGCGGGACACAGCCGTACTACCGGAAGAGCCGGCTGGAGCGGGTGCGGCCCGAGGCGGCGCTCCGGCCGCCGGGGTCGCGGATCTCGCGGTCGGTGGTCGACAGCGATTCCCGGTCGATCCTGGTGCTCGGCGAGGGCTGGACCCTGCGGGCCGATCGCTGGTCGGATAAATCGGCGCAGGTCGAGGTCACGGCGATCAGCGACGAGCTCGCCGAACGCATTGTGGCGGAATCGGTCCGGGACGCCGAAGAACCGGCCGGCAACGACCGGGCCGCGGTCAAGATGGGCTTCTGGCACCAGGGTGAACACGGGGCGCAGCGGCGCGCGCTGGCCGTCACCACGCCGGAGTGGCCGGAGATCCGCGGCAACTACAGCACCGCCGTCGCCACCGCGCTGGACCGGTTGATGGCCCTGCGCGCGGACGATATCCGCGGCCGGCTACTGCTGCTGCACGGACCGCCCGGGACCGGCAAGACGACCGCGCTGCGGGCGCTGGCCCGGGCCTGGTCGGAATGGTGCCAGGCCGATTGCGTGCTCGATCCGGAGATGCTGTTCGCCAAACCCGGCTACCTGATGCGGGCAGCCATGGGCGCCGAAGGAGAGGACGAGGAAGCCGACCGCTGGCGTCTGCTGATCCTGGAGGACTGCGACGAACTGATCCACAGCGAGGCGAAGTCGTCCTCGGGGCAGGGACTGTCGCGGTTGCTGAACCTCACCGACGGCATGCTGGGCCAGGGCCGCGATGTGCTGGTCGCGATCAGCACGAACGAGGACCTCTCCCGGCTGCATCCCGCCGTGACCCGGCCCGGCCGGTGCCTCGCGCAGCTGGAGATCGGCCGGTTGTCCGCCGGCGAGGCGCGGCGCTGGCTCGGGGACCGGGGCGCCGAAGCTCCCGCGACCGGAGCGACGCTCGCCGAACTGGTCGCGCTGCGCGACGGGACGGGCAGGATCGCGGTCCACGACGTGGCGCCGGATGCGGGTATGTACCTTTGACGCCCTCTCCGGCCTGAAAGGCCGAAGATTCCTACCAGCGCCCTCGCCCGTCGTGCACGTCCGCCCGCGCAGTGGCGCCGCACGGGCACGGCGCCCGCTCGGCCGCCTGCCGCGGGAGCCCTCGTCGTGGATCCGCCGTGGTCGCGGGGTATTCCCAGGATATGAGGCGCCGCTATCGTTGGCGGCGTGGATGCATTGGCTGCCCTGCTGGAGGGTCCGCGGGCGCGGGGCGCGTTCCTGTTGCGTTCACTGCTGAGCCCACCGTGGTCGCTGCGTATCCAGGACGAATCGCCTTTGACGCTGGCCGCGGTGATCCGCGGGCACGCATGGGTTCTCACCGAGGACGGCGGTCGGCACCGGATGAGCGCCGGGGATGTGGCGGTGTTCCGGGGACCCCGCCCCTATACCGTCGCCGACGACCCCGCCACCGATCCGCAGATCCTGATCAACCCGGGCCAGATCACCACCACGGTGGACGGTGAGGTGCTCTGCGAGACGATGAACCTGGGGGTGCGGCAGTGGGGTAACGACCCGGCCGGGGAAACCGTTCTGGTCACGGGCTCCTACGAACAGGCGGGCGCGGTGAGCCGGCGCCTGCTGCGCGCCCTGCCACAGACCCTGGTGGTGCCGCGCGGGCGGTCCGACGAACGGGTACTGAGCCTGCTGGTGGAGGAGACCGTGAAGGATCAGCCCGCGCAGAGCGCGGTGCTGGACCGGTTGCTGGACCTGCTGCTCATCGCGACTCTGCGCACCTGGTTCGCCGGGAACGAGGCGCCACCCTGGTATCACGCCTACGGCGACCCGCTGGTCGGTAAGGCATTGCGGCTGCTGCAGCACAATCCCGCACACGGCTGGACGGTGGCCGATCTCGCCCGGGAGGTGGGGTCCTCGCGGGCGGCGCTGGCCAGGCGGTTCACCGAACTGGTCGGCGAACCGCCGATGGCCTTCCTCACCGAGTGGCGGTTGGATCTGGCCGCCGACCTGCTGCAGGGCACCGACGATACGGTGGAGGCCGTCGCCCGCCGGGTGGGGTACGGCAGCGCCTTCGCGTTGAGTGCCGCGTTCAAACGGCAGTTCGGGGTGAGCCCGCGCGATCACCGGCTGGGGGCCGCGGCCGCCGTGGTGCCCCCGCCCGGCTGACCGTGAAACGTCCCGCGCGGGCCCGGTACTTCAGGGCCGGGTCAGTGCATCGAAGTTGTCGGATATGCGGGATAGTGTGCGTGGGTGCAGCTTCGGTACAAACTTCCGCGTCTATCCGACGCCCGGTCGACAGGTTGCGTTGGCCCGGGTGTGCGCGGGTGGTGTACAACGACGGTCTGCGTATCAGACAGCGAGCACACGTGGCCGACCGGCCGTACATCACAGACTCCGCATTACAGACCCGGGTGATCACCGAGGCGAAGAAAACCCCGGAACGGGCGTGGCTGGCCGAGGTTTCCACGGTGGCGCCGGTGCAAGCGCTCGGCGATCTGCACACCGCGTACCGGAACTTCTTCGCCTCGGTGACCGGGAGACGCAAGGGCGCGAAACTCACCCCGCCTCGCTTCCGGTCACGCAGGGACAACAGGCAGGCGATCAGGTTCACCCGCAACGGGTTCTCGCTGCGCTCGAACCGGCGACTGTATGTGGCCAAGGTCGGCGAACTCGCGCTGCGGTGGTCGCGGGAACTGCCGTCGGGTCCTTCGTCGTTCACGATCGTCAAGGACGCATCCGGCCGGTATTTCGCGTCGTTCGTCGTTCAGACCGAGGACTCCCCGTTGCCGCTTGTCGAAGCCGAGGCAGGTATCGATCTCGTGTTGTCGACGTTCGCGGTGCTGTCGAACGGGAAAACGATCGCTTCGCCGCGGTTTCTGCGGCAGGCGGAGCGGCGGTTGAGGAAATCCCAGCAGGACCTGTCCCGGAAGGAGAAGGGTTCGAAGAGCCGGGCGAAAGCTCGTACGCGGTTGGCGAGATCGGTGCACGATGCGGGGTGGGGCATGTTCACCCGCATGCTGGAGGAGAAAGCTCACCGGAATGGGCGTACCTTCGGCAAGGTGGATCGATTCTTCCCGTCCACCCGGATGTGCTCGGTGTGTGGGGCTATGGGTGGGAAGAAAGCCTCTACACGTTCGGGTATGGACGTGCGCGTGTGGGGCCGTTCACGACCGCGATGTGAACGCGGCGATCAACATCCTCGCGGCCGGACGGGCCGAGAGGTTAAACGCCTGCGGAGGGACAGTAAGTCCTGCCGCCTAGCGGAAGGCACGTCCCTGTGAAACAGGAACCCACCGGAAAACCGCGAGGTTCAGGAGGAATCCCGGTCGTTCGAGGCCGGGAGGACGTCAAACAGCGGTATCCGGTGCTCTGGCTGGTGCCCACCCGCTGGGCCGACAACGACCACTACGGGCACGTGAACAACGTGACCTACTACGCCTATTTCGATACCGCGGTCAACGCCTGGCTGATCGACGCCACGGGCACCGATATCCGGGAACTGCCCGCCATCGGGATCGTGGCGGAGACGTCCTGCCGTTTCCACGCCTCGCTGAGTTTCCCCGACCTGCTGCGCGTGGGTCTGCGGATCGCCCGTCTCGGCCGGTCCAGCATCACCTACGACCTCGCGATCTTCCGGGAGACCGACGATGATCTCGAGCTGGCCGCCACCGGAACCTTCGTCCACGTCTACGTGGACGAGGAAACCCGCAAACCGGTCGAGATCCCCGAGGTGATCCGCAAGGCCGCCGCGGTCCTGGTCACCGACACCACCGAGCAGTAGCCGGGAACGGCTCTCGGGAGCATCCGGAAATCGGTACGCCCGCGAATTGCCCTCGGGCCTATTCGGTCACCTTTCCTTGTCTGCCCGGCCTTTCGCCGGCGCCCGCCCGCCGTGGCGCGCGCACGGAAGAAGGCCGCGGCCATACGCGGACTGCGCTCCGCGGCTGGAACACCTGCCGGGCGAGGCGCATCACCCCGTCGGCCAGCGGCTCCTCCCGGGGATGCAGAGCCAGTTCGTCGTAGGAGTGCGGCCATCCACGCCGCCACCGCGGCCACGATCAGCTCGGCGCGGCCGACGCCTGATCACCAGCGCTGATAGTGGTATCGACAGGTTCCGCCGCGCCTTCGCCGGCCGGACACGGCGGAGGTCTACGGCAGCGGATCGGTCACTGCCGAGCCCGGCGCGCCGAGGGAGTCACTGCTGGGCGCCGAGGTCCTCCAGCGTGTGCTGGAAGCGGCGCATCCCGCGGATCCAGCGGTCGTAGTCCGATCCCTTGTGCTGGTACATCGTCAGCACTTCCGGATGCGGCAGAATCAGGAACTGTCGCGCCGCCACTCCGGCCAGTACGGTGTCGGCCACCGCTTCGGGGGTCAATACCGCGCCCGCGGATTTCACGGCGTTGATGGCCAGCCGTCCGGCCGCCTCGTTGTCCGGTGGGATCATTCCCTCGCGCAGCAGCGCCGTATCGACGCCCATGGGGCATACGCAGCTGACCCCGACCCCTCTGTCCCCGTAGGTGATCGACAGCCATTCCGCGAAACCCACCGCGGCGTGCTTGGACACCGAATACGGCGCGGAACCCAGCTGGGTGAGCAGCCCGGCCGCCGACGCGGTGCTCACGAAATAGCCTGTACCGCGTGCCAGCCAGCCGGGGACGAGCAGGCGGGCGGCGCGGATATGAGCCATGGTGTTGATCTCCAGGGCGGCCGCCCACTGCGCGTCGGTGCTGTCCAACCCGGCGCCCCCGCCGATCCCGGCATTGGCGAAGTACAGGTCCACCGGGCCGAAGGCGGATTCCGCGGTATCGATCAGCCGCTGGATCACCGCGGGGTCGGCGGCGTCCCCGCCGGCGGCGACGGCGTTATCGCCGATCACACCCGCCACCTGCTCCGCGGTGGCCGGATCGAGGTCCGCCACCACGACCCGCGCGCCGTGGTCGGCCAGCCGTCGTGCCAGTGCCGCACCGATACCGGATCCGCCACCGGTGACGACGGCGGTCCGGCCCGAGAAAGTGTCCGCTACTGTGCCTGAGAGCTCCATCCCGGCACTCTAACGCTTACATGCGACATGCGCCTCCATATGTCGCTTACTCGGATCGGCGCCCGTCGGCGGGACGTGCCTGCTCGGCGAGCCGACGCAGCAGCGGAGCGGTACGTGGTCCCACCGATTCCTGCATCACCAGGGCCATATTCGTGCGAACCACCCCGGGAATCTTCAGGATCTGCCCGGTGATGCGGTAGAGGTCGTCGGCGTCGCGGGCCACCACCCGGACCGTGAGGTCGGTGGGGCCGGTCATCCCGCACACCTCGGTCACCTCCGGGATCTCGGCCAATTCGCCGACCACCGCTTCCAGTCGGTGCTGGTCCACGACCACCGCGACGAAAGCCGAGAGTCGGTAGCCCAGCGCCCGCAATTCGACCCGGCGTTCGAAACTACCCAGTACGCCGGTGGCTTCCCAGCGGGTGAGGCGCGCCTGCACGGTATTGCGGGACAGCCCGAGCCGGGCGGCCAGTTCCACCCCGGTGGCCCGGGGGTTGGCGATCAATTCGAGCAGTAGGCGCGCATCGGTGGCGTCCACCACCGAATCGGTTGTCTCCGGACTGGTCATATAACGCAGTATGTCAGGGATCGCGGCAGCGAAACCGTGCATTCTGCTCAGTTGTCCGATCAAGACTTGCGCAGTTCGCTTAAGCGTGGATGCTATGTGTTGTAGGCCACATCGACGCGTGACCCGCGTGAGGAGGCGAGGCCGATGCCCGGAACAACCGAGTATCCGGTGCAGTTGATCCAGCCCGACGGCGCTCGGGTGCACCACCCCGAATATCAGGCCCTGGTCGCCGATATCGGGCCCGGTGAACTGCGGCAGCTCTACGAAGACCTGGTGGTCACCCGGCGGATAGATACCGAGGCCGTCGCGCTGGCCCGGCAGGGGCAACTCGGTCTCTGGGCTCCCTACCAGGGGCAGGAGGCGGCCCAAGTGGGGTCGGCCCACGCACTCCACGCCGACGACTACGTATTCGGCAGCTACCGGGAGAGCGCCGTCGCCTATTGCCGCGGCGTGCGGCCGAGCGCCATGACCGCGATGTGGCGGGGCGTCTCCCATTCCTCCGGGGATCCGGCGGTGGCCAATATGGCCAACCCGGCGATCGTCGTCGGCGCCCAGGCACTGCACGCCACCGGCTACGCCTACGCCGCCCACCTCGACGGCGCCGAAATCGCGACCGTTACCTATTTCGGCGACGGCGCCACCAGCCAGGGTGATATCGCCGAGGCGCTGACCTTCGCCGCGAGCTGGAGCGCGCCGGTGGTGTTCTTCTGCCAGAACAATCACTGGGCGATCAGTGCGCCGGTGCAGTTGCAGAGCGCCACCCCGATCGCCCGGCGCGCGACCGGTTACGGGATCCCCGCGATCCGGGTGGACGGCAACGATGTGCTGGCCGTGCTGGCCGTCACCAGGCAGGCGGTCGCGCGCGCCCGCAGCGGGGGCGGGCCCTCGTTCGTCGAGGCCATCACCTACCGCATGGGTCCACATACGACCGCCGACGACCCCACCCGCTACCGGGCCGCGGCCGAGACCGAGGAATGGGCGCGGCGGGATCCGATCCTGCGGATGCGGCTCCTGCTGGAACGCGAGGGCCTGCTCGACGACGAGACCCGGCGGCGAGTGGCGGAACGCGCCGACGAGGTCGCCCATCTGATGCGCACCGAGACCCTCACCATGGCCGACCCCGAGCCGCCGGAGCTCTTCGAGCACGTCTACGCCACCGCGCACCGGGGCCTCGACGAGCAGCGCCGGGACTATCTCGCGTACCTGGTCGACGACCCGGCCGGGGCGCTCGCCACCGTCGCGCCCACCCCGCGCGAGGAAGGAGTCCGCTCATGATCACCACCTTCGCCGCGGCGCTCAACGCCGGCCTGCGCAGCGCGCTCGAGGAGGACCCGAAAGTGGTGCTGATGGGTGAGGACATCGGCCGGCTCGGCGGTGTCTTCCGGGTCACCGACGCGCTGCAGAAGGATTTCGGCGACCGCCGCGTGATCGATACGCCACTGGCGGAGTCGGGGATCATCGGTACCGCGTTCGGGATGGCGCTGCGCGGCTACCGCCCGGTGTGCGAGATCCAGTTCGACGGGTTCGTGTATCCGGCGTTCGACCAGATCGTCTCCCAGGTCGCCAAGATCCACTATCGGACCCGGGGCGCGGTACGGGCGCCGCTGACCATCCGCATCCCGTTCGGAGGCGGGATCGGCTCGGTCGAACATCATTCCGAATCACCCGAGGCGTACTTCGCGCACACCGCGGGGCTGCGGGTGGTGGCGCCGAGCAATCCGGCCGATGCCTTCACCATGATCCGGCAGGCCATCGCCCTGGACGACCCGGTGATCTTCTTCGAACCCAAACGCCGGTACTGGGACAAAGCCGAATTCGATCCGGCCGCCGCACCCGACCTGCCGCTGGACCGGGCCCGGGTGTGCGTGCGCGGGACCGATGCCACCGTGGTCGCCTACGGGGGCACGGTCGCCACCTCGCTGGCCGCCGCGGAAACCGGTGCCGAGGAGGGGATCTCGCTGGAGGTCGTGGATCTCCGGAGCCTGGCGCCACTGGACGTGGACACCGTCGCAGAATCAGTGGGCCGGACGGGTCGGCTCATCGTGGTGCACGAAGCGTCGCGCACCGGGGGTATCGGTGCCGAGATCGCCGCCCGGATCACCGAGCGGTGTTTCTACCGGCTCGAAGCGCCGGTACTGCGGGTCGCCGGGTTCGATATCCCCTACCCTCCGGCTAAGCTCGAGAAGCATCATCTGCCCGACCCGGATCGGATCCTGGAGGCGGTCGATCGAACGCTTGCCGCCTGAAGTGCGATCCCGCCCCTGATGCCAGCCGGAGGTGCCCGAAACCGTGGACGACGACGCCCGCGCCGACGAAGGTCGTGCCGCAGATACCGGCGAGATCCTGGAGTTCCGTCTCCCCGATCTCGGCGAAGGACTCACCGATGCCGAATTCCAGAACTGGATGGTGGCGGTGGGCGACGAGATCACATTGAACCAGACCATCGCCGAGGTGGAGACCGCGAAAGCGGTGGTCGCGCTACCGTCGCCGTTCGCGGGGACCGTCGTGGAACTGCTCGCCGAGCCCGGCGAGACCATCGACGTCGGTGCGCCGCTGCTCCGGATACGCACGGCCGCAGCAGAATCGGGTGCTCAGGCGCGGCCGTCGGTGCTGGTCGGTTACGGGCCGTCGGAGGAGCAGGTCTCGCGACGGCGGCGCGGCGGGCAACGCCCCGGCGGTACGGCGGTACCGTCGCCGGAACCGTCCGCGGGTAACGGCATGTCGTACGACAGTGGCGTGATCGGCGGGTCACCCGGTGGGACGGCGCGGACGGCGCCGGAGCCGCGGGAGCACGGTGGTGATTCCGCCCGCACGGCCGCGGCCGAATCGCAACGGGTGGCCGCCACGCCGGGAGCCCGCAAACTGGCCCGGGAACTGGGCATAGACCTGTGGTATGTGGCCGGCTCCGGACCGGAGGGGGCGGTCACCGTCGCGGATGTCCGTGGCGCGGTGCCGGTGTCGGAACCCGATACACGCGATCGCGGTCCCGGTGACGAAGCGGCGCCGGCCGGGGGCCGGGCCGCGGGATCGGTTCGGGAGGAGCGCACGCCGATCGCCGGGGTGCGCAAGCGCACGGCCGAGGCCATGGTGACCAGCGCGCGCACGATCCCGCAGGCCGACACCTCGATCACGGTGGACGTCACGGCTTCGCTGGAACTGCTGGAACATCTACGCGCCACCCCATCCTTCCAAGGGATCACCCCGACCCTGCTCGCGCTGGTGGCGAAATCGGTACTCGCCGCCCTGGCCGAATTCCCCGTGATCAATACGTTCTGGGACGAGGCGAACGCCGAGATCGTCACCCGGCACTACGTCAACCTGGGTATCGCGGTGGCCGCCCCGCGCGGGCTGCTGGTGCCCAATATCAAGGACGCCCAGACTCTGAGCCTGCGGGAACTGTGCCGCGAGATCGGATGGCTGGCCCACACCGCCCGGGACGGCCGGGCGGGACCGGCCGATCTGCGCGGGGGCACCTTCACCATTTCCAATGTCGGTGTCTTCGGCGTGGAATCCGGTACCCCGCTGGTCAACCCGGGCGAGGCCGCGATCCTGTGCCTGGGCGCGGTGGTGAAGCGGCCGTGGGTCTTCCGGGATGAATTGGCCATCCGCTCGGTGGTGACGCTGACGGTGAGTTTCGATCACCGGATGATCGACGGTGCGGCGGCAGCCCGTTTCCTGGCGACCGTCGCCGGCCTGCTGGAGGACCCACTGACCCTGCTCGCCCGGATCTGACGCCTCGCGCGGATGTCCGTGTACGCGTGGACTTCGCGGACCGTCGGCGCGTACGGTGACGAAATCTGTTCCAGACCCTTGGACGAGGAGCTGCGTTGAACGCGGTATTGATCTCGGCTGAAGAACTCCGGGAATCGACAGAGAAGGATCTGCGCCTGCTGGATGTGCGCTGGCAACTCGGCGATCCCGACGGGCCGCAGCATTACCAGGATGGTCATATACCCGGAGCGGTGTTCGTCGACCTGGATACCGAACTCGCCGCCCTGCCCTCACCCGCCCACGGCCGGCATCCGCTCCCGGATCCGCGCCGGCTCCAGAAATGCGCCCGCAGCTGGGGTCTGTGTACGGGCGATCCGGTGGTGGTCTACGACGCGATCGGCGGAATGTCGGCGGCGCGGGCGTGGTGGCTGCTGCGCTGGGCGGGTATCGCCGATGTCCGGATCCTGGACGGTGGGCTCCCGGCATGGACCCGGTCCGGCGGCGAGCTGGCCACCGGGGTGGAACCCGATCCCGCGCCCGGCGATATCGAATTCCGACCGGGCCGGCTGCCGGTGATCGACGCCGACGCGGTCGCCCGCTGGGAGGGGGTTCTGCTGGACGCCCGCGCGGCCGAACGTTACCGCGGCGAACAGGAACCCCTCGATCCCCGCGCCGGGCACATACCCGGCGCGATCAGCGCGCCGAGCAGCGACAACCTCGATCAGGACGGCTGCTTCCTGCCCGAAGACCTGCTGCGCGAGCGGTTCGGTGAGATCGGTGAGGCCCCGGTCGCGGTGTACTGCGGTTCGGGTGTCACCGCCGCGCACGCGATCGCGGCGCTCGCAGTGGTAGGGGTACAGGCCGCGCTCTATCCGGGCTCGTGGTCGCAGTGGGCGCACGATCCGAAGCGGCCGGTCGCCACCGGTGTGTAGGCCCGGCGCTCACCCGCAGGTCGCGGCGACCCGGCGCAGCGCCGCGTGATCGGCGGCGGTGACCGGAAGCCCGTAGCGCACCGCGACCGTGAGGTAGCGGCCCGCGTAGTAACAGTGCCCGGGCCGAGACGGTGGCAGCCAGTCCGCGGGTGTGCCGTCGCTCTTGTCGGTATTGGCCGCGTCGTCGGTGGCCTGCAGGTTGTAATCGATATCGTTGGCGAACCGGATCCGCCGTGCGGCCGGCCACCCGGCCGCCCCGAGATCCCAGGCCGCCGCCAGCGGATAGATGTGATCGATCGGGATCCGCCGGGCGTTCTCCTTGCTGAACACGATGAGGGCGCCGGTGTAGGGGTCGGCCAGCGTGCCGGACTGCACGACGCACCGGTGGCTGCCGGGCCGGTAGCCGACCCCGCTGAGCTGGCGGGCCAGCACATTGTTGCGCGTATCGCAGCCGTCCCGGCCGCCGGGCCCATCGTGGTCGTCGGACCAGGCGGGGCCGAAAACGCACCCCTGCCCGGCCCCGCAGCCGCGCTCGTATCCGCCCGGATGTGGGCGTTGCGCCACCACCCCGACCGCGCCGAGTAATTGTTCGAGCTGTGCCCGCCCCGGACTGCCCGGTGCGGGCCGCTGGCCGGTGACCGCCGCACACCCTGTCCCCGAAGCCAGTAGCAGAAAGGCGGCACACAGAGCGGTGACCGCGTGAATCGTCCCCCGTGTCATCACGGATACCGGTATACCGGACCCCTCCGACAGCTATCGGGGTTTCGGTATCAGAGCCAGGCACGGGCCAGCAGTTCGTCGTTGTCGACCCGGCTGTCGCGGGGCGGGAAGCGGGTGGCGACCAGGGATTCGATATGCACGCCGTCGTGACCGATCACCCAGGATCCACCGCTGTCGGTACATTCGGCGATCTTGGCGAAAGCGGTGAGGAGGAAGGTGACCGCTTCCTCGGGCACGGTGGTATGGGCCAGACGCTGCGACTCCCCGGGCCGGGACAGGTCCAGCCAAACTCCGCACTGCCCGTCGAGCCGCATGCCGACGATCTTGTCGGCATTCACGAAGGTGAACTTGCGCCGTTCCCACGGGGTGGTCGGCGTGTAGCTCTGCTCGAGAACCTGGAGCAGAATCGTCATACTGCTGCCCTCCGCTTTTCGATGGCACCGCGGTGCCGGGATGCCGCTGTGTGATGGGACCGCTGTTCGCGGGCCGGGCTGTGCCGGGTGTCGTGCGTGGCCGCCAAAGGCAGCCGGAACCGCCCGGCGGGGCTGCGCTCGGCGGGTACGGATATCAGCGATGACCAGCGGATATTTCTCAGTATGTGCTGTCTCCGGGGATAAATCCAGGGACGACCCGGGTGCGCCGGGCCGGTATCACGTCGAACGGCCGCACCGCGGGACGCCGAGGTGGGGGACCGTGCGCGGACTGTCGCATCCGGCTGATTTGATGGGGCTATGTTGCACGGACTGTGGTCGCCCGGTTCCGGGCTGCTGCTGTGGCGTGCCCCCGGTAGCGCGGACGAATCGCCCGTACCGGGCCTGCTCGGGTCGGTACTGGCCGAATCGCGCTTCCGGCACCGGGCCGAGGTGCTCGTGGTGGACGATGCGGGCGCCCGGCGGGACACCGTACGGGCGCACGCGCTCGCCCCGGGTCCGGCCGCCGCCGCGCTCCGGCAGCGGTTACCGGCCGGCGCCGTGGCCGGTGATCTGCGCTTCCTGGGCCATATCGCCCAGGGGATCGAACGCTGGGTGCGGGCCGGCGCGGTGGTTCCCGAACTCCGGCGCGACGATGCCGAATGGTGGGCGCGCTGGCGATTGTCCGGCGGGTCCGGTCAGCGTGCCTGGCTCGCCGAACTCGCCGCCCTGCTGCCGCCGGCGTTGCGGGTGGCCGGGCCACCCGGCGATGTGCTCGACGATATGGTCACCGAACTCACCGACCCGATGGTGCGGGAACTGATCGCGGCGGATCCGCACCCGCACCCGCTGGTGCACGGTCTGCGCACGGATATCCCGGTGGATGCCGGCAGCCATCAGGTGGCCGAGGTGCTGCGGCAGTGGCGGGAGAGCCGTGCCACCGACGAGACCGGGCTGGTGCTTCGCCTGCGTGAACCCGACGGGGAGTTCGCCGATACCGCGGACGCGTCCGCGCTGTGGCGCCTCGAGGTCTGTCTGCGGGCCGACGGGTCGGCGCCGCGGCCGATCCCGGTGCCGGGCGCGGCCGACGAGGTACGACTGGGCCTGGAATGGCTGGGCCGGGCGCAGCGCGCCTATCCCCGGCTGCGCGATGTCCCGGGCGACCCGCACAGCCTCGATCTGCTGCTGCCGACCGAGGTGGTGGCCGATCTGGTCGCCCACGGCTCGCAAGCGCTGTCGGCCGCGGGTATCCCGTTGTTACTGCCCCGGGCCTGGAACATCACCGCGCCGAGTCTGCGGCTGCGGGTCGAGGGCGCCGCGGTACCCGCCGCCGAGAGCACGGTGGGGCTGGACGGGCTGGTCGGCTACCGGTGGGAACTGGCACTCGGCGACACCGTGCTGTCCCAGGACGAGATGCAGCGGCTGATCTCGGCCCAGTCCGACCTGGTGCGCCTGCGCGGCGAATGGGTGCAGGCCGATCACACCGCGCTCGCGGCCGCCGCGAAATTCGTGGCCCTGCACCAGGGCGACAACGAGATCACCCTCTCCGATCTGATCGGCGAGATCGGCGAGAACCGGGTCGGGGGTGTGCCGCTGACCGAGGTCACGGCGAGCGGCTGGCCCGCCGCGCTGTTCGACCCCGATCGCCCGGTGGATCCGGTGCCCGTGCCCGGACGGTTGAAGGCCCGATTGCGGCCCTATCAGGAACGCGGCCTGGCCTGGCTGGCGACCATGAACCGGCTCGGCTGCGGTGCGGTCCTCGCCGACGATATGGGCCTGGGTAAGACCGTCCAGGTGCTGGCTCTGCTACTGCACGAACGCGAGGGCGCCCGCGCGCCCGGGCCGACCGTACTGGTATGCCCGATGTCGGTGGTCGGCAACTGGCAGCGCGAAGCCGAACGATTCGCACCCGACCTGCGGGTCCTGGTACACCACGGCCCCGGTCGCGCCCAGGGCCGTGACCTCGACGCGGTGGTGGCCGGAGCGGATCTGGTGGTCACCACCTACGCGCTGCTCACCCGCGATATCGCCGGCCTGTCCCGGCAGCAGTGGGAACGGGTGGTGCTCGACGAGGCCCAGCACATCAAGAACGCGGCGACCCGGCAGGCCCGGGCCGCCCGGGCCCTGCCCGCCCGGCACCGGCTGGCGCTCACCGGTACACCGGTGGAGAACCGGCTCGAAGAACTCCGTTCGATCTTCGATTTCGCGGTACCGAAGCTGCTGGGTAGCCCGCAGACCTTCCGAGCCCGCTTCGCCGTACCGATCGAGCGGGAGAACGACGAGAACGCGGTGACCCGGCTGCGTGCCGTGACCTCCCCGTTCCTGTTGCGCCGGGTGAAAACCGATCCCGCCGTGATCAGTGATCTGCCGGACAAACTCGAAATGACGGTCCGAGCCAACCTCACCGTCGAGCAGGCCGCCCTGTACCAGGCGGTGGTCGAGGATATGCTCGAGAAACTGCGCGATGCCAAGGGCATGGCCCGCAAGGGGGCGGTGCTCGGCGCGCTCACCCGCTTGAAGCAGGTCTGCAATCACCCCGCGCATTTCCTCGGCGACTCCTCGGCGGTGCTGCGCCGCGGCGCGCACCGATCCGGCAAGCTGGCGCTGGTGGAGGATGTGCTCGACGCCGTCCTGGCCGAAGGGGAGAAGGCGCTGCTGTTCACCCAGTTCCGCGAGTTCGGCGAGCTCATCGCCCCGTATCTGGCCGAACGGTTCGGCGGTGAGATCCCGTTCCTGCACGGCGGGATCGCCAAGAAACGACGCGACGGAATGGTTGCGGCATTCCAGGGCGCCGGGGGGCCACCGATCATGCTGCTCTCGCTCAAGGCCGGGGGTACCGGATTGAACCTCACCGCCGCCAATCATGTCGTGCATCTGGATCGCTGGTGGAATCCGGCCGTGGAGAACCAGGCCACCGACCGCGCGTTCCGGATCGGGCAGCACCGGGCGGTGCAGGTGCGCAAACTGGTCTGCGTCGACACCATCGAAGAACGTATCGACGAGATGATCACGGGCAAGAGCGAACTCGCCGATCTGGCGGTCGGGGTCGGCGAGAACTGGATCACCGAACTCGGCAACGACGACCTGGCCCGGTTGTTCAGCCTCGGTGCCGAGGCGGTGGGTGAGTAATGCCCGATTTCAGCGAATTCGGCAGGCGCCGGGCCGTTTCCGGTGGGGTCGGTGCGCGCAGCCGGCGCGGCGCCTTCGCCCGCACCTTCTGGGGCAAGAGCTTCCTGGAGGTGGTCGAGCGGCTCGCCGAACCCGGTCGGCTGTCCCGTGGCCGGACCTATGCCCGGGCGGGCCAGGTGGTGAGTTACCGGATCGAGCCCGGCGTTGTGGCCGCCGAGGTGCAGGGCAGCCAGCCGCGCCCGTTCGCCACGACCTGCGATATCCGGCGCTTGCGCGACGAGGAGGTGGAGTTGCTGGTCGAGCTGATCCGGGGTTCGCCCGGCATGCTCGCGCGCGTGGTCTCCGGCGATCTGCCCCGCGAACTCGCACCCCATCTGCTTCCGGAGACCGCCGCCGATATCGATTTCGGCTGCACCTGCCCGGATCCCGGCTGGCCGTGTAAACACGCGGTCGCGGTCGCCTGCCTGCTCGCCGAACGCCTCGACGACCATCCGCGGGACCTGCTGATCCTGCGCGGGCTGAGCCTGGACACCCTGATCAGCGGGGTCGAGGCGGCGCCGCCGGAAGGCGAAGAATTCGCCGACCCCTACGGAGCGAGTCTGGAGCTACCCGCCCTACCGGTGCCGGAGATCCGCCCGGCTCCCGACGACCTGGATCCTGCACTGCTGCGGCGGGCCCTGCGCATGCTGTCCGCGGACGAGTCGACGGCGGCCGAGGCGGGGCGGGCTCTGGCGGCCGTGTACTCGGCGCTGACCGGCCGCTAGCGCGCCCGGGGGTGGCCCGGCGTCCACCGAGCAGGCGTGGCTCCGCTGCACCGGCGCATCGGCTGCCCGGGCCCGCAGGTTCCGTGAGCGTCTGTCCCACGGCCGATTTCCGGCTCGCCCGGGTGGTCGGCGCAGGACGCGACCTGTGCGTGGCCCGGAGTCACGCCAGCCGGTACACCCGCTGGGCATTGGCGCGGAACACCTTCTCCAGGAATTCCGTGCCACCGAGATGTTCGGCCAGCACCGTCGCCACCGCCTCGGCGCTGCCGGTGATCGAGGTGATCGGCCGGTCGACCGGGAAGTTCGATCCCCAGACGAGGCGTTCGGCGCCGAAGACATCGACCGCGTGCCGCAGCAGCGGACCGATCCGGTCGGTGAGGCGGGCCACCGGTGTCGGATGGCCGGGCCGGGGCACCGGGTGACCCAGGATCGGCATCATCAGACCGCTGACCTTGGCCAGCACATTCGGGAATTCGGCCAGCGCGGTGATATCGGCGCGCCAGCGTTCGAAGATCGCGGCGCGTTGCCGGGCGTCGTTGCCGGTGTACTTGCCGATCGGCCCGAAGATCCCCGCCGGCGTGCCGAGGTGGTTCAGCACGATCTTCGCTTCGGGGTAGCGTCGGGCCACTGCCGTCAGCTCCGGCAGCTGGTTCGAGTACACCCAGGCCTCGAAGACCAGATCACGGTCGACCAGCGCGGCGAAACCGTCCAGGAACTCGTTGCTGCGCAGGGCGCCCGGGTCGGTGGTGAAACTGCGGATGCCGGTGTCCGGGTGGTGAGCGACCATACTGCGTACTCCGCGAACCAGGGACGAGGCGGATATATGCGCGTCGAGCAGTTCGGCGAACCCGGGGCTGCCGGGGAATCCGCTCGCGCTCACGGCGGCGAGCGCGGGGGTGTCCACCCCGAACGGCAGGGCGGTGACCCAGCGGGTTTCCTCGACCTTGGGTCCGGTCCACTCGACCTCGATGTGCACCACCGATTCGACCGGCAGGTCACCGGCATCGGCCCGATAGTCGGCGGGCAGGTACGGCGCCAGATAGGCCGAGGGGTCGCCGATGAACTCCCGGTCCTTACGTGGCGCGAGACGTACCGCGAGCGGGAGCGGGAGCGGGACGGCACGGAGCAGTTTCGCCGTACGGCTGAACTCGCGGGCGGTGGTGAACGGGTCCCACTGGTGGATGTGTGCGTCGATGATCCGGATCTCGCCGATGTCCATTGCGCTCCGGCACCTCCTGCGATCGTCTGCGGTCCGAGCGCCGAGCCTAGCGCGTGACCAGGGCCCGGTGGCGTGGATCGGCTCGCGCCGGACGAGTCGGCGGATCCGGCGTCATACTGGGTCTGTGGCCGAACAGGATTCGGCGCCGCGGGCGCCGGTGTCGGGAGCCGATGCGGTT
This sequence comes from Nocardia grenadensis, assembly GCF_050942415.1. Classification (NCBI taxonomy): domain Bacteria; kingdom Bacillati; phylum Actinomycetota; class Actinomycetes; order Mycobacteriales; family Nocardiaceae; genus Nocardia; species Nocardia grenadensis. The sequence goes on from NZ_CP192054.1 coordinate 1,030,943, forward strand.
CCCGACCGCGTCGTGAGGGATAAATCCCCGGCCGTCGCGCCCCACCCGGCCGGCGGCCCGGTTGCGCCGGAACCGGAGCGCGCGCCCGCCGCGCTGCGCGATCTGGTCGAGCAGGGTGTGCTCGACGAAACCCAGCTGACAGCGGTGGTCACCGCGCTGAAGCAGGAACGGCCACGGCCCACACCGGCCCGGCTGCTGGCCGAGATCGCGGCCTACGCCGGTGCCGGGCTACTGCTGAGCGGCCTGGTGCTGATCCTGGTGGAATCCTGGGACGATATGGCGAAACTCGGCCGCTTCGCGCTTTTCGCGCTGGTCGCTATCGGTTTGATCGTGGCCGGTGTGGCGACCGCGGGTGGTCCTTCGGTGTTGTTGCGTACGGCATGGCGGTCGATACCCGATATCGGGCACACCGCGCGGACCCGGCTCGCGGTGTGCCTGTTCGTGCTGGCCGCGGTGAGTGTGGCCGCGGCCGCGGCGTCGATCTTCGACAACGGGGCTGCCGGCAGCGACACCACCTGGGTCTGGGCTGCGGGGGCGGGTCTGCTGGCCGCGGCCGCCGGGTATGCCGCGCTGCCGTCACTGCTCGGTCTGCTGGTGTGCACCGGGTTCAGCGTGGCGTTGGTCGTGGGGGTATTGGATGAGGTCGTCGAGCTCGACGACAGCTGGGTCGGCGGCGGGGTGCTGGTGCTGGGTGTCGGCTGGCTCGGTCTCACCCGAACCCGCGTGGTACTCGAGGTGTGGGCCGGGTATCTGGCGGGTGTGGTCCTGGCGGTGGCGGGGGCGCAGACCGTCGACGCGTTCGACGGGAGGTGGCCGGCCTACGCGCTCACCGCGGTCGTGGCGGTGGTGTGCTTCGGTCTCTACGCCACCGACCGGTCCTGGGTGCTGGTGCTGGGCGGCGCCGCCGCGCTGACGATGGCGGCGGTGGAGGCGGTCGCGGACTGGACCGGTGAGTCGGCCGGTGCGTCCGGGGCGATTCTGGTGATCGGCGCGGTGGTGCTGGGGATCGGCAGCTACCTGCTGGCGAGGTCCACGAAAACCGCCGGTTAGCAGAGCGGACGAGGGGACTCGCGGGCCCGGGCGGGGCATTTGCCGCGGGCCCTGGTTTCGGTCTGGGGCCGCGTGTATCGTTTTGCTTGGACGTCCAACTATTGGAAGCCCGCAAAACGACCTTCGTGTGACGGACGGCCGCAGCGCCGCGCCCGCCACCCCCGACACGAGGCAGGGAATCGCATGGTTCGAGAACTCACGCATTTCATCGGCGGGCAGCACGTCCCCGGCACCTCCGGCCGGTTCGGCGATGTCTACGACCCGAACATCGGCGAGGTACAGGCCCGGGTGCCGCTGGCGAGCCGGGCCGAGGTCGAGACCGTCATCGCGAACGCCGAAGCCGCACAGCCGGCCTGGGCCGCGACCAACCCGCAGCGCCGGGCCCGGGTGCTGATGAAGTTCTTGACCCTGGTCAACGATGAGATCGACGCGCTGGCCGCGCTGCTGTCCAGTGAGCACGGCAAGACCATCCCCGACGCCAAGGGCGATATCCAGCGCGGCCTCGAGGTCATCGAATTCGCCGTCGGTATCCCGCACCTGCTCAAGGGTGAGTACACCGAGAGCGCGGGCACCGGGATCGATGTCTACTCGATGCGCCAGCCGCTGGGTGTGGTCGCCGGGATCACCCCGTTCAACTTTCCGGCCATGATCCCGCTGTGGAAGGCCGGTCCCGCGCTGGCCACCGGCAACGCCTTCGTGCTCAAGCCCTCCGAACGCGACCCGTCGGTGCCGCTGCGGCTGGCCGAACTGTTCCTCGAAGCCGGGCTGCCCGAGGGCGTGTTCAACGTGGTCAACGGCGACAAGGAGGCCGTGGACACGATTCTGCACGATCCCCGGATCAAGGCCGTCGGCTTCGTCGGATCCACCCCGATCGCCCAGTACATCTACGAGACCGCCACCGCGAACGGGAAACGCGCGCAGTGCTTCGGCGGCGCCAAGAACCACGCCATCGTCATGCCCGACGCCGATCTCGATGATGTCGCCGATCAGCTCATCGGCGCGGGCTATGGTTCGGCCGGTGAACGCTGCATGGCGATCTCGGTGGCCGTGCCGGTGGGCGAGGAGACGGCGGACCGGCTGGTCGAGAAGCTCACCGAGCGGGTGCACAAGCTCAATGTCGGCAAATCCGACGATCCGGGCGCGGACTATGGGCCGCTGGTCGGGCTCGACGGTGTGGACCGGGTGAAGAAGTACATCCAGCAGGGCATCGACGAGGGCGCCGAGCTGGTGGTCGATGGCCGCGACCTCACCGTCGAGGGCGCCGAGAACGGGTACTTCGTCGGCGCGACCCTGTTCGACCGGGTCGGCAAGGAGATGTCCATCTACAAGGAGGAGATCTTCGGTCCGGTGCTCAGCGTCGTGCGCGCCGCGGACTACGAGGAAGGCCTGCGGCTGGCCAACGACCACGAATACGGCAACGGCGTGGCCATCTTCACCCGCGACGGTGACACCGCCCGCGATTTCGCGGCCCGTGTACAGGTCGGCATGGTCGGTATCAATGTCCCGATTCCGGTGCCGATCGCGTACTACACCTTCGGCGGCTGGAAGCGGTCCGGATTCGGCGATCTGAACCAGCACGGCCCGGATTCGATCCGCTTCTACACCAAGACCAAGACCGTGACCCAGCGCTGGCCGGCGGGATTGAAGGAGAGCAACAGCTTCGTCATCCCGACGATGGAATGACGGCCGTGTTCACGCTCGACGAAGACGAGCGGGCCATCCGCGATACCGCCCGGGAATTCGCCGATGAATACCTGGCGCCGCACGCCGTGGAATGGGACCAGAACAAACACTTTCCGGTGGATGTGCTGCGGAAATCGGGTGCGGTCGGGCTCGGCGGCATCTACGTGAGTGAGGAGTTCGGTGGATCCGGGCTGCACCGGCTGGACGCGGTGCGGATCTTCGAACAGCTCGCCACCGGATGCCCCACCGTGGCGGCCTATATCTCGATCCACAATATGGCGGCCTGGATGATCGACGCCTACGGCGACGACGACCAGCGCCGGCAGTGGCTGCCCGGGTTGACGGCCATGGACCAGCTGGCCAGCTACGCGCTCACCGAACCCGGCGTGGGTTCCGATGCCGCCGCCATCACCACCCGCGCGGTACGCGACGGTGACGACTACGTGGTCAACGGGTCCAAGCAGTTCATCTCGGGCGCGGGAAGCAACGACCTCTACGTGATGATGGTCCGTACCCAGGACACCGGGGCCCGGGGTATCTCGACACTGGTGATCCCCGCCGACACCCCCGGTCTCGAGGTCGGGCCCAATGAAAAGAAGATGGGTTGGAACGCCCAGCCCACCCGGCAGGTGATCCTCACCGACGCGCGGGTGCCGGTGGCCAACCGGCTCGGCGCCGAGGGCGACGGGTTCCGGATCGCCATGAACGGGCTCAACGGCGGGCGGCTCAATATCGCCGCGTGCTCGGTGGGCGGGGCGCAGGCAGCGCTCGAGAAAACCGTGCCCTACCTGGCCGAGCGCAATGCGTTCGGCGCTCCGCTGCTGAACAATCAGGCACTGCAGTTCGAGCTGGCCGATATGCGGACCGAACTCGAAGCCGCCCGGACCCTGCTGTGGCGGGCCGCGGCGGCGCTGGACGCGGATGCCCCGGACAAGGTCGAACTCTGCGCCATGGCCAAACGGTTCGCCACCGATGCCGGTTTCGAGGTCGCCAACGCCGCGCTGCAACTGCACGGTGGATACGGTTACCTGGCCGAATACGGCCTGGAGAAGATCGTCCGCGACCTGCGGGTGCACCAGATCCTGGAGGGCACCAACGAGATCATGCGGATGGTCGTCGCCCGGTCGATGACAGCGTCCGTGGCGGGTGTGCCGTGATCGGCGGACGCCCGGCGGCGAGCGCGAAAGGAAATGAATGAGCGACGAACCCGAAGTCCTGGTCGAACAGCGCGGCGGCCTGGGCCTGATCACCCTGAACCGGCCCAAGGCCATCAACGCACTCAACCACGCGATGACGCTTACCATCACCGAGCGGTTGCGGGCCTGGGCAGGCGACGATTCGGTGCGGACGGTGGCCCTCACCGGCGCCGGTGAGCGGGGCCTGTGCGCGGGCGGCGATATCGTCGCCATCCACCACGACGCCAAGGAACAGCAGGCGGCGGGGCATGTGGGTGCGGCGGCGGATTCGGCGACCGGGAGGTTCTGGCGCGACGAGTACATTCTCAACGCGCTCATCGGCCGCTATCCGAAGCCGTATGTCGCGGTGATGGACGGGATCGTGATGGGCGGCGGGGTCGGCCTGTCGGCGCACGGCAGCCATCGCATTGTCACCGAACGGTCCAAGGTCGGAATGCCGGAGGTCGGGATCGGATTCATCCCCGATGTCGGCGGCACCTACCTGCTGTCCCGGGCACCGGGTGAACTGGGCACCCATATCGCGCTCACCACCGCGCGACTCGGGGGCGGTGATGCCGTCGCCACCGGTTTCGCGGACTACTACGTTCCGGCCGACCGGATCCCGGCGCTGCTGACCACCCTGGAGACCGAGGCCGCGGATATCGCCATCGCGAAATTCGCCGCCGAGGCCCCGGAATCGACCCTGCTCGCGCAACGCGACTGGATCGATGCCTGCTACAGCGCCGATACCGTCGCCGAGATCGTGGCCCGCCTGCAGGCGCACGAGTCGCCGGAGGCGAACAAGGCCGCCGCCGACGTACTGGGCAAATCGCCGGTCGCGCTGCAGGTGACCCTGCGGTCGCTGCGTTCGGCGAAGGGCACCGGCAGCCTGGAGGCGGTGCTGAACGAGGAGTACCGGGTGTCGATCGCTTCGCTGGCCTCGCACGACCTGGTCGAGGGCATCCGCGCCCAGGTGGTCGACAAGGACCGCAACCCGCAGTGGTCGCCCGCCGCCCTGTCCGATGTGACCACCGCGCAGGTCGACAGATATTTCGCCGAACTCGGTGCGCGGGAACTGGGTTTGACGATTCCGGAGGACAAACAATGAGCAAGACGATCGGCTTCCTCGGCCTCGGCCATATGGGCGGCCCCATGGCGGCCAACCTGGTCAAGGCCGGCTACGACGTACACGCGTTCGACCCCTCGCCCGCGGCGCAGGAACAGGCCCGCGCCGACGGGGTCGCGCTGGTCGATTCCGGTGTGGCCGCGGCCACCGGGCGTGACATCGTGATCACCATGCTCACCAACGGCAAGCTGGTGCGCACCGTGTACGACGAACTGCTGCCGGCCGCGAACCCGGGAACGCTGTTCATCGACTGTTCGACCATCGATGTGGCCGACGCCCGGGCCGCAGCCGTTGCCGCCGCGGCGGCCGGGCACCGGGCCCTGGACGCGCCGGTCTCCGGCGGTGTCTCCGGGGCGGCCGCCGGAACGCTGACCTTCATGGTGGGCGGTGCGGATACCGATTTCGCCGAGGCGCTGCCGGTGCTCGAGGTGATGGGTGCCAAGGTGGTGCACACCGGTGCCGCCGGGAACGGGCAGGCCGCCAAGATCTGCAACAACATGATCCTCGGCATCTCCATGATCGGCCTGTCGGAAGCGCTGGTGCTGGGTGAGAAACTGGGTCTGAGCCATCAGGCGTTCTTCGATGTCGTATCCACGGCCTCGGGGCAGAGTTGGTCGCTCACCACCTATTGCCCGGTTCCGGGCCCGGTACCGACCAGCCCGGCGAACAACGACTACACACCGGGGTTCGCCACCGCGTTGATGAACAAGGACCTGGGTCTGGCGGTGGAGGCGTTGCGCGCCAACGGTGTCGAGGGCCGGATCGGGCAACTGGCCGCCGAGATCTATCGTGAGTTCAACGAGAACTCGGGCGACCGGGATTTCTCGGCCATCATCACCGACGTCCGCGAACGCAGCGGCGGAACCGGTCCGGCCGAATAGCCGGTCCGGTGGAGGGCAACGTTTCACCGACCACCGCGAGTCGGTAACGCAGCCGTGGGCCGGGCCCCGTGGAGACGTAGACACCGTCGTAACCGTCGTGCCGCGCCCTCGCGCCGTGTCGATACCGCTCGTCCGGCGCGCGGTATCGTCACCGATGTTCATGACCTTTCGAACCAGAGGATGCGCCGTGACCGACTTCGAGACGATTCTGCTGGAGCGCAAGGATGGGGTCGCCCTCATCACGCTGAACCGGCCCAAGGCGCTGAACGCGCTCAACGCGCAGGTCCTCGACGATGTGATCGCCGCGCTCGACGAGGTCGAACGTGACGACGAGATCGGCGCGGTGGTGATCACCGGTTCGGAGCGGGCCTTCGCCGCCGGCGCGGATATCAAGGAGATGCAGCCGAAGTCGTACATGGACATGTTCCTGGACGACTATTTCGCCCGCTGGGAGCGGCTGGCCCAGTTCCGTAAGCCGACCGTCGCGGCGGTCGCGGGGTATGCGCTGGGCGGCGGCTGTGAACTCGCCATGATCTGCGACATCCTGATCGCGGCCGACACCGCCGAATTCGGGCAGCCCGAGATCAAGCTCGGCGTCATCCCGGGTATCGGCGGTTCGCAGCGGCTGACCCGGGCCATCGGCAAGGCCAAGGCCATGGATCTGGTGCTCACCGGCCGCAATATGGATGCCGAGGAGGCCGAGCGCGCCGGTCTGGTGGCGCGGATCGTGCCCGCCGCCGACCTGCTGGACACCGCGCTGGAGGTCGGCGTCACCATCGCGTCGATGTCGCTGCCGGTGGCCATGATCGCCAAGGAAGCGGTGAACCGGTCCTTCGAGACCACGCTGGCCGAGGGCCTGCGGTTCGAGCGGCGCGTCTTCCATTCGCTGTTCGCGACCGCGGACCAGTCCGAGGGCATGGCGGCGTTCGTGGACAAGCGGCCCGCGAACTTCACCAACCGCTGATCCTCCGGTGCGCGGCCCGGCCCGATTCAGGGCGCGGGCGGCGCGTCCAGGATGTCGGTGGGAACGTGATTGCTCCGGGTGGGTTGCGCGGCGCCGTTCTGGGCCGTGAGCAGCCCGGCCACGGTCGCGCCCAACCCGATCGTCACCGCCGCGGCCGCATAGACCTTGCGCCGCCCGACAGTGGACGGGGCCAACGACACCACCTGCCCGCCCGCACGGATATGCGCGGTGCGGATACCGGTGGCGGGCCGTTCGGCCGCGAACAGTAGCGCGCCGCGCGCCGAGACGTACTCCGGTTCGGAATCGCACACCACCGGCAGGTCCAGCAGTTCGGTCAGGCGGGTGCGCAGGGCCGGATTGCGGGCGCACCCGCCGAGGAGGGCCACCGCGTCCGGTGCCGCCTCTGTCTGCTCGGCCACCCGGTGCACCAGCGCGGCAGCCGACTGCACCGCGGCCGCGCAGAGTTCGGCGAGGTCACTACGGGTGATCACCGCGCGTTCGGCGGTATCGGGGTCGGCGGCGGTCACCACGCGGGCGCTACTCAGTGCTTCCCGGTACCGCCGGGCCGCCGTTTCATCGGTGTACACACCCGCGGAGTCCAGCCATTCGCACAGCATTTCGTTGTAGGCGTCGCCGCCCAGCCCCGGGCAGTGGGCGCCGGCCAGCACGGTATCGGTGCGGCAATCGATCTGGGTGAGGGTGAGACCGGAGGAACCCAGGTCGAACAGGGAGACCACCCCGGTCGTCGGCAGTTTCTCGGTGAACCTGAGGTAGCGCAACTGCGCCAGCGGCTCGTCCACCAGGGTGACGCGGCCGGTGCCGAGGGCATCGCCCACCACTTCGGCCTGCTCGCGGTTGTGGCAGGTCACGGCGGTGCCGGTGATGTACTCGTCGCGCCGATCGGCGGCGCCGTACATCCGGCGGATCGCGATGAGCGCCGGTTCGGCCACCGAGGCGCGGGCCGGGCGGGGGATATGGCATCGATCTATCGGCGGCAGGTGCGGTTGATCCGAATGAGTGAGCACCGCACGCGCACCTGAGGCGCCTACTGATACCCCGAGAACCAGCACCATAAACTTATGGTGCGCCGCGGGGCGGTCGTTGCCAAGCCGAACCCCCGAGAAATTCGCCGAACGGGTGCCCGGCCGTGATGTGTTCGCTGCGGACCCGGCGCCGGCGATCATTCGATATGCCCTGTTCGGGGCCGGGTTTGCCGGCCTCACGCCGGAGGGCCGCAATACGGTCAGGGTTCGGCCCAGCGGGCCGGTTCCTCGCCCGTATCGAAGTCTCCCGCGGCGTGCCGGAACTCGGCGAGCAACTGCAGCAGCGTCCGCAACCGGTCGGGCGGCAGTTCCGGTTGCGCGAACACGCGTTCGTTCAGATAACCGGTGGCCTCGGCGACGAGAGCCCGCCCGGCAGCGGTGATCTCGATCAACGTGGCCCGCCGGTCGTTGGGATGCGGTACCCGGTTCACCAGCCCCGCCGCCTCCAGTCGATCCACCGAATTGGTGACACTGGTCGGGTGCACCTGCAGCCGGGCGCTGGCCACCGCCATCGGCAGCGCGCCGGTCGCGCTGAAGTTCAGCAGTTGCAGCAGTTCGTAGCGCGAGAAGGTCAGGCCGGTCGGGCGCAGCGCTTCGTCGACGCGCGCCATGACGATCTGCTGGGCGCGCACCAGTGAGGTCACCGCGGCCATCCCGTCGGCGACCGCACCCCATCCGTGGCCGACCCATTGACGGTGGGCCTCCTGGATCGGGTCGAGGGGGAGCGGGCGGGGGCGAGACATGTGTTCGATCATTGCACGGCACCTCGCCGGTGAACCGCGTCGTGGGCGCTCCCCGGTGGCGGGTGTCACCCGCGGCGCCGGGCCGCGCCGCCGCCGGTCCTGGCACTGTCATCGGTTGCGATCCGGCTGAGCACAACTGTGTGCTGTGCGGTGATGGCGAGCCATGATCATCGGGTCACGCGGGCGTGGCTGAGTGGTTCAGGCAACGGTCTGCAAAGCCGTTCACGCGGGTTCGATTCCCGCCGCTCGCTCGGTATGCCGGCCGGGCCGGAGTCGTTCCCGATTCCGGCCCGGACCGTGCCCGAATCCGGGTCACGGTTCGTCAGGTGAGTCCCGAGAAGTCGCGCAGTACAACGTGATTGCGATCGGCGAAAGTACCGAGTGTGTACTCGGGAAGCAGGCCGAAGTACTCGGTGCGGGTCAGTGTGCTCCAGCGCCGGGATTCCGACGTGCGGGTCTTGTAGAAGTTCACCGTGTACCCGCCCTCGTAGATCCGCAGCAGGCTGTACCCGCCGGGATACTCCTTGATCGCGCCGACCTCCAGGAATTCCACCGCGCAGGCGGTATCCGGCCGGGTCCGGCGATTGCGGTGGCTATGGCCGCTGTGTTGCAGGAAAACCCCCGGCGCGTCCACGTACAACCGCTGCAACCGCAGCGCGGTATCGCGGTCCAGTACGAAACCGGGACCGGCCGTATTGGTGAGCCCGGACTCCACGGTGACCGGGTGGTGACCGAACACCAGTGTGGGGCGGTCGGGTTCGGCGCGCAGCAGTTCGGTGACCCGGTCGAACTGCGCGGCCTCGAGGACCCCGCCCGCGCCGTCCAGTGCGCTGGTGTCCAAGCCGAGGATGCGCAGACCGCCGAGTTCGTGTTCGACCGGCTGTTGCCGGGGCCCGAATACCTCGCTCCAGCAATCACGATGGTCTGTGGCGCCGGGAACGGCCGGGCAGTCCGCGTATTCCGCGCCGGTGTGTGGGCGGTCGTGGTTCCCGCGTACGGCGAGATAGTCCTGACCGTCGCTGCCCCAGCGGTCCAACCGGTCGCGCACCGCGCGCACTTGCGCGGGGGTGGCCTCGGCGGTCAGGTCACCGGCCAGTAGCAGTAGTTCCGCGCCGCGGTCGGGGCGGCGCAGATCGCCGAGCACGGCGTCGAACATGACCTCCGGATAGGGCGGCAGACCCGGTTCCTGGCGTGCCCCGGGTGGCAGCCCGCCCGCGACCAGGCCGCTCACGGTCTCCCCGTAGTGGACGTCGTTGGCGAGCGCCAGGGTGCGCAGTAGCCGTCCCGGCGGCGGTACCGCGGTGCTGAATGTCGCGGTGGCTTCCGGGGTGCCGGGCGCGCCGGTGGCGACCGAGAGCGCGGGCGTCGCCCGCGCCCCGGCCGATCGTGCCTCGAATCGGTAGGCGCGGCCCGGTTCCAGTCCGTCGATCTGCGCGTAATGGAACGGGGTGGGGCTCTCGGAAGCCCAGGCCGGACGGAGCGGGCGGGAACCGTCCGCCGGGCCGAGCAGTAGCTCGCCGTCGGTGGGCACCGGGAGCGCGCTGCCAGGATCGCGGCTGGTCCAGGTGAGCACGGCGACGGTATCGGTGACCGTGACGACTTCCAGGTCGGTCGCCCGCACCGAGCCGGGCGACGCCGCCGCCCGGCCCGCACCGGAGAGTCCGGCGGCGGGCAGCAGTGCCGCGAGGCCGAGCGCGCCCAGTACGGTGCGGCGCGAAGGTCCGCAGCAGCTCATCGGCATCCGCCGTCGATTATTGCGGTGTGCTGTCGGAGGAGGAGCAGACCCGCCATTCGCCGTCCTCTTTCACGAGACTCTCTTCGGAACGGTCGTCCATCTGCTCGTCGTCGCCCCCGCCCGGTGCCGACAGGCTGAACTTACCCTTGATCTCGGCTTTCGCGTGGTCATCGGTGACGACGATATTGTCGACCGAGTCGATATCGACGGTGAATCCGAGCTTTTCGGCCTCGGACTTCTCCGCATCCGACATGGCATCGAAATCGTCCCGATCGGCCTTGCAGGCCAACCCGGTGGCGGCCGCGAAACCGTCGTCGCTGAGCGTGCCGTAGAACTCGCGCAGCGAGGCCTCGATCTGCTGGTCGTCGGAGGACAGTGGGGTGCGTCCCTGCAGAGTCGGCACCACCACGGCGGCGAGGGCTGCGACGACCACGAGTGCGGCCACTACCGCGCCCACGATGAGGCGCCGCTTCCGCGTGGGCCGGGCGCTCTCGGGCGGCCGCGGCTCGTTCGGGGGCGGGCCTGCCGGTGGCTGGGTCAAAACTTTTCTCCGTTCCCGGGGGATCCTCCGAACACTACGACACGTCCCGCGTCGCTGTCCGGCCCCGCAGGTCACCGTGGCCGAGTGATCCGCGCGCGCAACGGCGCCGACTCGCCCTACACTCCTTCCGGCGGTATCCGAAATAGGTGGAGGTAAGTGTTATGTCCGGTCGCGGTGTCCATCTTTGCGGCAGTGTGCCGCTCTCCGACGCCGCGGCGGTCTTCACTCAGGTCGCTATCCGTCTGGGCGGGCATATCACCCGGATCCCCGACGGTGAGACCGGAGAGCGCGATAACTTCGTGGTGTGGCAGCTGCCCAGGCTGCAAGCGCACCCCAACCTTGTCACCGTGCCGCCGCCCAGCCCGGAGTACGGTCCGAGCGAGCGGGTGCAGCCGGCGCCGGGAAACGAAGCAGCGACAATCGATTTCGGCGCGCTCGGGTATGCGCAGGCCGCGCGCGCATCATGGCAGGTGTTCGAACAGCTCCGCGCGCAGGGTGTGCTCCGGCCCGGCGTCCGATTCCAGGTGAGCCTGCCGACCCCGATCTCGGTGATCGGCGCGTTCGTCGCGGGCCCTCAGGCAGAACTGGAGATCCGTTACGAGGCGGCGATCCTGGCCGAATTGGATCAGATCACCTCGGCGATTCCCCATGAGGATCTGGCGATCCAATGGGACGCGCCCGTCGAATTCGCTCTATTCGAAGGCGTCTTTCCGTGTTGGTTCGGCGACGACTATCCCGCCCGGCTGGGCGGCGTGATCGAGCGGCTCTCCCGTCTCGGTGATGCGGTTCCCGCCGGGGCGGAGCTGGGCTATCACCTCTGCTACGGCGATTTCGGTCATCGGCATTTCGTCGAACCCGCCGATTCCTCGAAACTGGTGGATGTGGCCTCCGGTTTGGCTACCGCGCTGAAGCGTCGGCTGAACTGGGTCCACCTGCCCGTCCCGAAGGGGCGCACGGACGCTGCGTACTTCGCCCCGCTCGCGGGGCTGGCGACAGCACCGGAGACCACACTCTTCCTGGGCTTGGTGCACGCCTCTGATGGTTTCGATGGTGCTCGCCGCCGCATCAAGGCCGCGGCCGAGTTCGTGCCCGAGTTCGGTATCGCGACCGAATGCGGTTTCGGCCGCCGACCGGCCGCCCAGATCCCGGAACTGCTGGATCTGCACGCGCGTTTGGCGAATTCATTGGATTGACCGGTGGTCGTGGCCGGACAACATGGCGGAGTCGTGCCCGTTCGCGCCGGCGGTCGCCTTCGACGACTACGAGAATCCGGTTCGCACCTGCCTGCGCTACCTGGTGTGCCCTACCGGGCGCGCGGCCCGGGCGGCCGTGGGTCCTCGGCGTTCTTCACCTACCGCAGCCCCGACCCGGCGGCCGAGCTGGCTCGCGGCGCCGTACCGGCGCTCACCGCGGCATTCGGTGATCTGGGGCGTGGAGTGGCCGAAGCCCTTCGGCAAGTCGCCGCCGACCCGACCGACGCCTACTTCGACTCGGTCGGCCAGATCGTCATCGACCGGTGGAGCAGCGGCCGGGTCGTACTCCTGGGTGATGCTGCCTGGTGCGTCACGGTCTTCGCCGGCTACGGCGCGGCCCTGGCCCTCGACGGCGCCGATCGGCTCGGTACCGCCCTCACGGCCCACGGTGACGACCTCACCGCCGCCCTCGACTCCTGGGAGCAATCGCTGCGTCCGGAGGTCCGCAAGCGGCAAGCTCTCGCTCGTAAAGGGATCGGCCGATTCGTCCCACCCATTCGTGCGCATGTCTGGGCCGGGGATCTCATGCTGCGCGCCATTCAACTCCCCGGTATCCGAGGTCTCGTCCAGCGCTCGATCCGGCGCGCGAACAACTAGCCGCCGGCCGAGGGGTTCGGAAATGCTGCAGGGGATGTTCGGGATGATGCCCGGCATCCGCCCCGGCCGGTGACGGAGGAACGGATAGCGGCCGCCCTCCGGCGATCGATCTCCGCGGCGGGCGGTGCCCGGTGGAGAAAGCCCGCTGACCGGAAGTGTGGTCCGAGCAGGTCGGCGGCGCCACCGCTCGGGGTTCACCCGCGTACCTGGAACGCTGTGCCGGGCGGCGCCGGCGAATACTTCGTGCGGGGGGCGTACCCACTCGTGACATCCGGGCCGGCCGAAAACGAGAAAGACCCCCGACCAGAACCCAGCTGGTCGGGGGCCTTGCTCGTGCGTGCCCTCGGCAGGAATCGAACCTGCGGCCTTCTGCTCCGGAGGCAGACGCTCTATCCCCTGAGCTACGAGGGCGGGGATCCGCCCGGTGTAACCGGCAACCGGTCGATCGGGCGGACCACAGCGTATCGCATCATCGCCGATGCGGCCAAAACGAGTGGTGGCGGTTCAGTTCAGGGGCAGTGGCCGGCCGCCGCGAGCGGCGAGCATATCGGTGATGAGCCGGGCCTCACCCTGCTGCGCGGCGAGCATCTGCCCGGCCAGGATGCCGATCTCGCCGGTTTCGGCGTGTTCGGCGCCGTATTCGAGCATCGGGACCCCGCCCTGGTGGTGGCGCAGCATGAGTTGCAGGAACAGCACATCGAGATCGGCGCCGCGCGCGTCACGCAGCCGCTGGATGTCCTCGGTGCTCGCCATACCCGGCATCGCGGCCACGGCCCCGGCCCCGTGTGCCCCGGAGCCGTGGTCGTGACCGCCGCTGTGCTGGTCGTCACCGTGCCCGGTGTCGTGCATCCAGCCCATGTAGCCGTCCGTGCCGCGCGCGGGGGCGCCCCACATCTGTAACCACCCCTGCATCCGGCCGATCTGGCTCTGCTGGGTGGTCAGGATGTCGTAGGAGAGGCGCTGCACCGCGGGATCGGCCGAACCCAGCAGTGCGATTCCCGACATCTCCACGGCCTGGGTGTGATGGGCCGACATGTCCTGCGCGAATCCGATATCGACCGGAGTCGGCGCGGGCCTGCCGGACTCGTCCGGTGACAGCAGCACACCCGCACCGAATCCGACCACCAGCAGCGCGATGGCGGCGATGATCAGCAACGGGGTGCGCTGCCCGCGCAGCTGCGCGCGAAGCCCGGACTCGGGCCGCCGCCCGGACTCGGGGGTTTCCGTTTCCGGCATTACTGTCCGGCTCCGGGTGCCTGCTGGTCGGGCACAGTGCCGGGTGCCTGCTGGTCGGGCAGGGTGCCGGGCATCCCCGGGATCGCCGGGATACCACCGGGCAGCCCGCCCGGGAGACCGCCGCCGGGCATCCCCATCCCACCGAGTTCGCCCAGGTCGGGCTGCAGGCCGGCACCGTCCATCGGCACGGCGTCGGGGCCCGGTTCGCTCGGGTCGTAGGGCGGCGGGTTCTGGGTGTCGAAGGCGACCGTCGCGCAGTCCGCGCCGACCTCGGGGTAGGCGAAGTTGTTCAGCCGCAGCGCGGTGATGAACTGACCGATCCGCTCGTCGTCGGCGCTGTTCACGGTGAGCTGATGCCCCCAGGACTGCAGCGAGACGGGGGCTTCCTGGGCGGGGTGCGGCGACATGAGCATGTACTGCTCACCCTCGACCTTCTTCTTCAGTGTGTCGATCCCGGCCTGGTCGACCTTGTCCGGGTTGTAGGTGATCCACACCGCGCCGTGCTCGAGCGAATGCACCGCGTTCTCGTCGCGCAGCGCCTTGTCGTAGACGGTGCCCATGCAGTTGGCCCAGGAGGAGTCGTGCGGGCCGCCGAACGGCGGGGTCTGGTCGTAGGCCACCCGCTTGGTCGCGTCGACGTGCAGACCGGCCGGGTACTCCTTCTTCACCACACCCTCGATCTGGTCGGAGGGGTCCTTCTGCTGCTCCGAGGGGGTGAACTTCTCCAGGGCGGCCTTCTCCTGATACTTGGGCACCAGGTTCACCGCCAGCGCCGCGACCAGCCCGACGAGTACCACGACCGCGCCGACGGTGAGCCAGGGGATTCGCTGCGTGATCGGCGGTTTGCCCTTGTTCCTGTTGCTGCCCGCGCGCGCACCCGCGACTTTGCCCGCCGCCTTCACGGCCTTCGCCGATTTGGCGCTCGTCCTGTTCGGCATACCGGTCCCAGTCTTTCCACGTCGATGAACAGTGCCGAGCTGCGGTGCCCACTCGCGGCGCGCACCCACTCGGACCATAGGATAGAGACTCGTGACTCCAGCCGACCTTGCAGATCTCCTTCACGCCACCGCGGCGAAGGTCCTCGCCGAACGTGGACTGGATGCCGCGGTGCTGCCCGATACGGTCGATGTGGAGCGTCCGCGGAATCCGGAGCACGGTGACTACAGCACCAATGTAGCGATGAAGGTCGCGAAGAAGGCCGGGACCAGCCCACGGGAGCTGGCCGGCTGGCTCGCCGAGGCGCTGAGCGATACCGAGGCCGTCGCCGCCGCGGAGGTCGCCGGGCCCGGCTTCCTCAATATCCGGGTTGCGGCGTCCGCCCAGGGCGTGGTGCTCGAGCAGGTGCGTGCGGCCGGGGCCGCCTACGGCACCGGCGCCGCGCTCGCCGGTACGAAGATCAACCTGGAATTCGTCTCCGCCAACCCGACCGGCCCGGTGCATCTGGGCGGGACCCGCTGGGCGGCGGTGGGCGATGCGCTGGGCCGGATCCTGGCCGCGCAGGGCGCCGACGTCACCCGCGAGTACTACTTCAACGATCACGGCGCCCAGATCACCCGGTTCGCCGAATCGCTGGTCGCCGCCGCCACCGGCGCGCCGACTCCGGATAACGGGTACGCGGGCGCCTATATCGGCGAGATCGCCGACCGGATCGTCACCGCCCATCCCGGCGCAGCCGAGCTCGAACCGGAGAAGCGGCTGGAGTTGTTCCGCGCCGAGGGCGTGGAACTGATGTTCGCGCACATCAAGGAAACGTTGCACGAGTTCGGCACCGATTTCGATGTGTATTTCAACGAGAGTTCGCTGTTCGCCTCGGGGGCGGTGGAACGCGCGGTGGACACGCTGAAGAATTCCGGTGACCTGTACTCGAAGGACGGCGCCTGGTGGATCGCCAGCTCCGAGTACGGTGACGATCAGGACCGCGTGGTCATCAAGAGCGACGGGAACGCCGCCTATATCGCCGGCGATATCGCCTACCTGCAGGACAAGCGGTCGCGCGGTTTCGACCTGTGCATCTATATGCTCGGCGCCGACCATCACGGCTACATCGGCCGGTTGAAGGCCGCGGCCGCCGCGTTCGGTGACGACCCCGACAGCGTCGAGGTGCTCATCGGCCAGATGGTGAACCTGCTGCGCGACGGAGTGGCGGTGCGGATGAGTAAACGGGCGGGCACCGTGGTCACGCTCGACGATCTGGTGGAGGCCATCGGCGTCGACGCCGCCCGCTACTCGCTGGTGCGCAGTTCGGTGAACTCGAGCATCGATATCGACCTGGACCTGTGGGCCAAACAGGACAGTGTGAACCCGGTGTACTACGTGCAGTACGCGCACGCCCGTGCCGCGTCCATCGCGCGCAATGCCGCCGAATTCGAATATGACACGGTGACACCGGATTTCGCCCTTCTCGACTCCGAGTTCGAAGGCGCGCTCATCCGCACCATCGGTGAGTTCCCGCGGGTGGTGGCGAGTGCGGCGACTCTGCGGGAACCGCACCGCATCGCGCGGTACCTGGAGGAACTGGCCGGCGCCTACCACCCGTTCCAGACCAACAAGGCCCTGCGGGTGCTGCCGCTGGGCGACGAAGCCGTATCGCCGGTCAACGCCGCCCGTCTGGTGCTGGTGAACGCCACTCGCCAGGTGCTGGCCAACGGCCTGGCCCTGCTCGGCGTCACCGCCCCGGAGCGGATGTGACCGCGCCCGGCAATCGCATCGACCGACTGTTCCGGCAGTGGACGAGGAAGGAAGACCGATGAGTGTCCATCCCGCCGGGCCCCGGCACGCCGAGATACCGCACGCCCCGAATCTGCCGGAACGCCCGGCCGATCCGCGGCAACTGATCGACCTGCCCGCGCAGGTGTGGCCGCGCAACGCCAGCCGCGGCGCCGACGAGGTGGTCCGGCTGGCGGGCGTACCCGTCACCGAACTCGCCGCGAAGTTCGGAACGCCGCTATTCGTGGTGGACGAGGACGATTTCCGCTCCCGCTGCCGCGATATGGTGCGCGCGTTCGGGGCCGATTCGCGAGTCCATTACGCCTCCAAGGCGTTCCTGTGCGGCGAGATCGCGCGCTGGATCCGCGACGAAGGACTCTCGCTGGACGTGTGTTCCGGCGGTGAACTCGCCGTCGCGCTGCACGCCGGCTTCCCGGCCGGGCGCATCGCCCTGCACGGCAACAACAAATCGGTGGCCGAACTGGAGGCCGCGGTGGCGGCCGGAGTCGGCCACGTGGTCGTCGACTCGCTGATCGAGATCGACCGGCTGGACGCCGTCGCCGGTGCCGCCGGGGTCGTGCAGGACGTCCTGGTCCGGGTCACCGTCGGTGTCGAGGCGCACACCCACGAATACATCTCCACCGCGCACGAGGACCAGAAGTTCGGCTTCTCCATTTCCGGTGGCGATGCCATGGAAGCGCTGGCACGGGTGTTCGAGGCCGATAATCTGCGGCTGGTCGGGCTGCACAGCCATATCGGATCGCAGATATTCGAAATCGACGGTTTCGAAATCGCCGCGCACCGGATGCTGGGTCTGCTGCGCGAAGCGGTCGACAAATTCGGTGTCGAGCGCACCTCGCAGATTTCGCTGCTCGATCTGGGCGGCGGTCTGGGTATTTCCTATCTGCCCTCCGACGATCCGCCGCCGCTGGACCTGTTCGCCGAGAAACTCCGCGCACTGGTGGCCCGCGAGGCCGAACGCGCCGGGCTGCCCGTGCCGCGTATCGCGGTGGAACCGGGCCGCGCCATCGCCGGCCCCGGCACCGTGACCCTCTACGAGGTGGGCACCATCAAGGATGTCTCGCTCGATGGCGGCCTGCGCCGCCGCTACGTGAGTGTGGACGGCGGGATGAGCGACAATATCCGGCCCGCGCTCTACCAGGCCGACTACCACTGCCAGCTGGTGTCCCGTGGTTCCGAGGCGCCGCCGGTGGTCGCCCGCGTTGTCGGAAAACACTGCGAGAGCGGCGATATCATCATCCGTGACACCTGGTTGCCGGCCGACGCGGGCCCGGGGGACCTCATCGCGGTCGCCGGTACCGGTGCCTACTGCTACTCCATGTCGAGCCGGTACAACCTGCTGACCCGTCCCGCCGTCGTCGCCGTGAGCGACGGCGCGGCCCGGTTGATCCTGCGCCGGGAAACGGTCGAGGACCTGCTCGGCCTGGAGGTCTGATGGACGCGACGAAAGGGGCGAGCATGCCAGAGGCGGCCGAAGTGGTACCGGGGCGATGGGGTCCGGACCGCCCGATCGGTATCGCGGTACTGGGTATGGGCAATGTCGGCCGCGAGGTCGTGCGGATCCTGCGGGATCACGCCGACGACCTGCAGTCGCGGGTCGGCGCGCCGCTGACCCTGCGCGGAGTCGCGGTGCGCAGCCTCGACCGCGACCGCGGGCTCCCCGCCGAACTGCTGACCACGGATGCCGAGGCCCTGGTGGCCCGGCCCGATGTCGACCTGGTCGTCGAGGTGATCGGCGGTATAGATCCGGCCCGCAAACTCATCCTGGCCGCACTCAATGCCGGGAAGTCCGTGGTCACCGCCAACAAGGCGCTGCTGGCCGATTACACCGGCGAACTTGCCGCGGCTGCCGAGCGCAGCCGCGCCGACCTGTATTTCGAGGCCGCGGTGGCCGGCGCGATTCCGGTGGTGCGGCCGCTCATCCAGTCGCTGTCCGGCGACCGGGTGAACCGGGTGGTCGGCATCGTCAACGGCACCACCAACTTCATCCTCTCGGCCATGGACGAGACGGGTGCCGACTACGGCGACACCCTCGCGGAAGCGACCCGCCTCGGCTACGCCGAAGCCGATCCGACCGCCGACGTCGAGGGCTACGACGCCGCCGCGAAGGCGGCGATCCTGGCCTCGCTGGCCTTCCACACCCGGGTGACGGCCGCCGATGTCTACCGCCAGGGCATCGCCACGATCACCGCCGAGGACCTGGAAACCGCGTCCGCGCTGGACTGCACCGTCAAACTGCTGGCGATTTGCGAGCGGGTACCGGCGGGTGTGGGCGAGCCCACCCCGGCCGAAGGTGGCAAGGACCGGGTGTCGGTGCGGGTCTATCCGGCGCTGATCCCCCGTAAGCATCCGCTGGCCGCGGTGACCGGAGCGTTCAACGCGGTGGTCGTGGAGGCCGAGAATGCCGGTCGGCTCATGTTCTACGGGCAGGGCGCCGGCGGGGCGCCCACCGCCTCGGCCGTACTCGGTGACCTGGTGATGGCTGCCCGTAACAAATTCTTCGGTGGCCGGGCCCCGGGTGAATCGGTCTATGCTGAGCTGCCGATCGCGCCGATCGGCGACACTCCCACTCGCTACCACGTGAATCTCAAGGTCGAAGACCGTCCCGGCGTACTGGCGAGGGTGGCCGGCGAATTCTCCAACCACGGAGTGAGTATTTCGACGGTCCGGCAGGAGGGGCACGACGACAAGGCGCGGCTGGTGGTCGTGACCCACCTCGCGACCGAGGCGGCTCTCTCGGAGACCGTCGCCGCGCTGTCGGGTATGGAATCCGTCACATCTGTCACCAGCGTTCTGAGATTGGAAGGCACCGAAGAATGACAACAGCATCGCGCAGCGATTCGGTGGCGGGCTCCGCGACGGGTGGGCCCTCCGGCGGCGTCGCCCCGCAGGCGGGAGTGCACTCCCGCTGGCCCGGGCTCATCGCTGCCTACCGCGACCGTCTCGCGGGCGCGGCCGACTGGGAACCGGTCACCCTCTTCGAAGGCGGGACCCCGCTGGTCCCCGCACCGCATCTGTCGCAGCTCACCGGTTGCGAGGTGTACCTGAAGGTCGAGGGTGCCAACCCGACGGGTTCGTTCAAGGACCGCGGGATGACCATGGCCATGACCGATGCCAAATACCGCGGTCAGCAGGCGGTGTTGTGTGCCTCCACCGGTAACACCTCCGCGTCGGCCGCGGCGTACGCCACCCGTGCGGGAATGACCTGCGCGGTGCTCATCCCGCAGGGCAAGATCGCCATGGGCAAACTGGCCCAGGCCGTCATGCTCGGCGCGAAGGTCATCCAGGTCGAGGGCAATTTCGACGACTGCCTGGAACTGGCCCGCAAGGTCACCTCGGACTTCCCGTCCATCGGCCTGGTGAACTCGGTGAATCCGGCGCGGATCGAGGGACAGAAGACCGCGTCCTTCGAGATCTGCGATGTGCTCGGCCGGGCCCCCGATGTGCACGCGCTGCCGGTGGGCAATGCCGGAAACATCACCGCCTACTGGCGGGGCTACCGCGAATACCGGGCCGATGGCGTGACCGAAACGCTACCCCGCATGCTGGGCGTCCAGGCGGCCGGAGCGGCCCCGCTGGTCAACGGTGCCCCGGTCAGCCACCCGGAGACCATCGCGACCGCCATCCGGATCGGCGCGCCCGCCTCCTGGAACGGCGCCGTGGCGGCCAAGGAGGAATCCGGCGGTGCGTTCCGTGCGGCCACCGACGAGGAGATCCTGCACGCGTATCGTCTGGTCGCGGCCGAAGAAGGCGTTTTCGTGGAGCCCGCGTCGGCGGCGAGTGTCGCCGGTGTGCTGGCCGCCCACGCCGAGGGCTGGCTGGAACCCGGACAGACGGTGGTCTGCACGGTCACCGGAAACGGTCTGAAGGACCCCGATACCGCCCTGCTCGGTATGCCCGAGGTGCAGGCCATCCAGGTCGACCCGGTCGCCGTGGCCGCACGACTCGAACTGGCCTGACGGTGGATACGCGTGAAAGCCGGCTCGTGGCTCCGACTCTGCCGGCCGGTATCACGGTCTCGGTCCGGGTGCCGGCCTCCACCGCGAATCTGGGGCCAGGTTTCGATTCGCTGGGTATGGCCCTGGGGATCTACGACGAGATCGAGGTGCGCAGTACCGATTCCGGCCTGAACATCCGGATGGAGGGGGAAGGCGCCGACGAGGTGGCCTGGGGGCCACAGCATCTGGTGGTGCGGGCGATCGAACGCGGGCTGGAATCGGCGGGCATCTGGGCGGACGGCCTGGACGTGCTGTGCCGGAACGCGATTCCGCATTCCCGCGGGCTGGGTTCCTCCGCCTCGGCCGTGGTCGGCGGGCTGGCCGCCGGGCGAGCGCTGGCCGCGCGATTCGATCCGTCCCTGGTGGTGGACACCGATCAATTGGTGCAGCTCGCCGCGGAATTCGAAGGCCACCCCGATAACGCCGCCGCCAGTGTGCTCGGTGGAATCGTCGTGTCCTGGACCGAGACCGGCCCCGGCCCGGATACCGATATCGGCGCCCCGCAACGCCTCTACCGGGCGGTTCGCCTCGACGCGCATCCCACGGTGCATCCGGTGGTCCTGGTCCCCGAGGAACGGTCCTCCACCGCGCAGACCCGGGGGCTGCTGCCCGAACTGGTGCCGCACCGGGACGCGGCGTTCAACGTGAGCCGGGTCGCGCTTGCGGTGGTCGCGCTGACCCAGCGCCCGGACCTGCTGCTGCCGGCCACCGCGGACCGGTTGCACCAGACCCAGCGTGCCCCCGCGCTGCCGCTGACCACCGCCTGGATCCAGCGATTGCGTGATGCCGGCATCGCGGCCACCGTCTCTGGCGCGGGACCGACCGTGCTCGCTCTTCTGACCTGCCCGTTTCCCGAAGAGCTACGGTTGCGGGCCGCTGCGGACGGGCTCCGGGTCATCGAGCCGGGCATCGCGGAAGGCGTGCAGATCAGCTGACGGGCGCGTCCGCCTTGCCGACCTTCGTACTCGCCCGCTATCCTGGGCAGGTCCGTACATCGCGCGCATCAGACGCCGGTGCTTCATCAGGGCAATCGCTCCAGCAGGCTCCAGGCTCGAGCCCTCATGCCATGGGGGTGCCGCGCAGCCACTCAACTGGAATGATCTCTTCCACCTTTTCCAGCGGTGGCGAAGCACCCGGTCCCGGAGGGGCAGGCGATACGGCTACAAATCCGAGTCCGGCAGCGAGATCGGGCTACGGAACGAACCCTCGACACAGCACACGGCCATCGAGGGAAGGAAAGGATCTCCGTGACAGATACGGACCTGCTCGCGACACCCGGGGTGGAATCCGACTCCGAACCCTCGGGCAATCGCGAAAGTGACTCCGGACAGATTTCTTCGAAGATGAGCGAGAACACCGACATCGGATCGGGGCTGACTGGAATGTTGTTGCCGCAGTTGCGCGCACTGGCAGGGGAACTCGGAATTCGAGGCACCTCCGGTATGCGCAAGGGTGATCTCATCGCCGCCATCAAGGAAAACCAGGCCGGCAGACCCGCCGCCGCGGAGCGCAGCACCCGCGCGAAGGCTGCCAAAGAACGTAAAACCGCTGACCAGTCTGCCGAGGCCGGGACCGCGGCGCCTGCCGTCGAGGCCGCGCCCGCCGCCGCGTCGGCTCCGGCGGTCGAAGCGCCCGCCGCCGACACCGCGGTGAACAAGGACTCCGTGGCCGCGGACAAGGGCAAGCCCGAGCAGGCCGCCACCAACGGTTCGGCGACCGCCAACGGCACCGCAGGCACTGCCGCGGACACCGAATCCGGCGCCAAGTCCGGCAGAGCCGACAACAAGCCGGCCGAGGGTGCCGAGGATTCGGGCCGCGATTCCGGCCAGCGCGGTCGTGGCCGCCAGCGTCGTGGCCGCGACCAGCAGCCCAAGAACGGCGAGCCGGCCGGCGAGGATGCCAAGCAGCAGGACGGCGCGAAGAGCGACACCGTCAAGCAGCAGGACGGTAAGGACAGCAAGGACAGCAAGGACGGCGAGCAGGGCGAACGCCGTCGCGACCGCAACCAGGGCCAGCAGGGTCAGGGCGGCGATCAGCGTGGGTCCGGTGGTAACCGGGGCGGCGGCGATCGCGGTGGCGACGACGAGGAAGGCGGCCGGGGCCGCCGTGGCCGCCGGTTCCGCGAGCGTCGCCGGGGTCGCGACCGCGACGGCGGCGGCGGTGAATCGCGCGAGCCCGAGATCCGCGAAGACGATGTGCTCCAGCCGGTCGCGGGCATCCTCGACGTACTGGACAATTACGCGTTCGTGCGGACCTCCGGCTACCTGGCCGGGCCGAACGACGTTTACGTCTCGATGAATCTCGTCCGGAAGAACGGCCTGCGCCGCGGTGACGCGATCACCGGTGCGGTCCGCGCGCCGCGTGACGGCGAGCAGAGCAACCAGCGGCAGAAGTTCGATCCGCTGGTGCGGCTGGACACCGTCAACGGCGCCGAAATCGATTCGGCCAAGCGCCGCCCCGATTTCAACAAGCTGACCCCGCTGTACCCGAACCAGCGGCTGCGCCTGGAAACCCAGCAGAACAAGCTGACCACCCGGGTGATCGACCTGATCATGCCGATCGGTAAGGGCCAGCGTGCGCTGATCGTGTCCCCGCCCAAGGCCGGTAAGACCACGATCATGCAAGACATCGCCAACGCGATCGCGATCAACAACCCCGAGTGCTACCTCATGGTGGTGCTGGTCGACGAACGTCCCGAAGAAGTCACCGATATGCAGCGTTCGGTGAAGGGCGAGGTCATCGCCTCCACCTTCGACCGGCCGCCGTCCGACCACACCTCGGTCGCCGAACTGGCCATCGAGCGGGCCAAGCGCCTGGTCGAAATGGGCAAGGACGTCGTGGTGCTGCTCGACTCGATCACCCGTCTGGGCCGCGCGTACAACAACTCCTCGCCGGCCTCCGGGCGCATCCTGTCCGGTGGTGTCGACTCCACCGCGCTGTACCCGCCCAAGCGGTTCCTCGGCGCGGCGCGCAATATCGAGAACGGCGGTTCGCTCACCATCATCGCCACCGCCATGGTGGAAACCGGTTCGACCGGTGACACGGTGATCTTCGAGGAGTTCAAGGGCACCGGTAACGCGGAGCTCAAACTGGACCGCAAGATCGCCGAGCGGCGCGTGTTCCCCGCGGTGGACGTCAACCCGTCCGGTACCCGTAAGGACGAGCTGCTGCTCAACCCGGACGAGGCCGCGGTGCTGCACAAGCTGCGTCGTGTCCTGTCCGGTCTGGACTCCCACCAGGCGATCGACCTGCTGATCGACCGCCTGCGCAAGAGCAAGAACAACCTGGAGTTCCTGATGCAGGTCTCCAAGACCGCCCCGGGTGCCCTCGACGAATGAGCTGTGCCTGTTCGCGGCGCCTTGGGCGCCGCGGGCCCGAGGCCCCTGAGGTCCCTTCAAGGGCCTCGCCGGACTCGGCACCGAGCGGGTCGACCCTTTCCGAAGGTCGACCCGCTCGGTGGTTTCCGGGGGCGTGATCCGCTGGTCTGCGGAGGTGGCGTAGGGGTGGGTCACCGCGAGGCTCGGAACAAATCCCGGGGTGGGGGCGTTTCAGCAGGCATCGGTGATTCTGGCATACTGGGCCGCCGTGCGTCTGCGAATCGCGCAGACAATCCCGCCTGAAGTCGGTTCCGGTTCACGTTCGGCGCAGATGCCCGAGCGACCCGGCGACCAATATCGAGAGGACACCCATGAAGGCAGGAATTCACCCGACCTACGTCGACACCACGGTGGTCTGCGGTTGCGGTAATACCTTCCAGACCCGCTCCACCAAGGAATCGGGACACATCACCGTCGAGGTCTGCTCGCAGTGCCATCCGTTCTACACCGGCAAGCAGAAGATCCTGGACACCGGTGGTCGCGTGGCCCGCTTCGAGGCCCGCTACGGCAAGCGTGCCAAGAAGGCCGACGCCAACTAGCTTTTCCGCCAACGCCCGGTCCTGCAGTCGCAGGCCGGGCGTTGGCGTTTTTGTGCCCTCCCTTCCCCGCGTCGCCCTGAGTAGGAGCCACGTTCATGGCCGAGAAAACCGCGCCGTCCGCGATCGACGATGTGCTGGCCGAATACGCCGGACTGGAAACCCAGCTGGCGGATCCGTCCCTGCACAACGACCCGGACGCCGCGCGGCGAGTTGGGAAGAGGTTCGCCGAGCTGGCCCCGGTGATGACCACCTACCGGAAACTCACCGCCACCCGCGACGACCTCGAAGCTGCTCGGGAACTGGCCGCCGACGACCCGGCGTTCGCCGCCGAGGTCCCCGGACTCGAGGAACAACTCGAAGAACTCGAGAAACAACTCGCCGATCTACTCGCCCCCCGCGACCCGCACGACGGCGACGATGTGGTGCTGGAGGTGAAATCCGGCGAAGGCGGTGAGGAGTCGGCCCTGTTCGCCGCCGACCTGGCCCGCATGTACGTCCGCTACGCCGAACGCCGCGGCTGGAAAGTCGAGATTCTCGATGCCGCCGTCTCCGACCTCGGCGGCTACAAGGAAGCGACACTCTCCATCAAGAGCCGCGACGCCGCCCGCGACGGTGTGTGGTCGCGTTTCAAATTCGAAGGCGGCGTGCACCGGGTGCAGCGGGTGCCGGTCACCGAATCGCAGGGTCGTGTCCACACCTCGGCCGCCGGCGTCCTCATCTACCCCGAACCGGACGAGGTCGAAGAAGTGCAGATCGACGAAAGCGATCTGCGTATCGACGTCTACCGCTCCTCCGGCAAGGGCGGCCAGGGCGTCAACACCACCGACTCGGCGGTCCGCATCACCCACCTGCCCTCCGGAATCGTCGTCACCTGCCAGAACGAGCGATCACAGCTGCAGAACAAAGCCCGCGCCATGCAGGTCCTGGCCGCCCGCCTGCAGGCCCTGGCCGAGGAACAGGCCGAGCAGGAAGCCGCGGAGGGCCGGGCCGGGCAGATCCGTACGGTCGACCGCTCCGAACGCATCCGCACCTACAACTTCCCGGAAAACCGCATCGCCGACCACCGCATCGGTTACAAAGCCCATAACCTCGACGCGGTTCTCAACGGCGAAATGGACGCGCTACTCGACGCTCTGGCCACCGCCGACCGCGCGGCCCGCATGGCCGAGTAGCAACACTTGACGAGCGGGCCCACAATCCCGCCTTCACCGGTAAGTCCGTAGCCGGATTTCCGGCGTGACCGCACCGCCGAAGGTCGCGAGCACGCCCTGACCTCCACGAACCGCCCTCTCTTCGACCCCGCGTCCGCCGACCCGCAAGAATGGCACGGTGCCCCGCGTTCAGCTCCGCCCTGCGCTCGCCGAAGCGATGGAAGTTCTCGATGCGGCCGGAGTGCCCAGCCCGCGCGTCGACGCCGAGCAGCTGGCAGCGCATGTATTGGGTGTGGAGCGATCCCGGCTGCTGCTGAACCCGTTGATCGGGGCCGAGCAGCTCGCCGATTATCGGGTGCTGGTGGCCCGTCGCGCGGAACGGGTGCCACTGCAGCATCTGACCGGACGTTCGTTCATGGGTGAGATCGATCTCGCCGTGGGCCCCGGCGTTTTCGTACCCCGGCCAGAGACCGAGTTGCTCTTCGCCTGGGCGCTCGCCCACCTCGCGGCGGTCCGCCACGATCACACGCCGGTGGTGGTGGACCTCTGCACGGGTTCGGGGGCGCTCGCGCTGGCGGTGGCGCACGCTCGACCCGATGCCGATGTGCACGCGGTGGAATCGGACCCCGACGCACTGATCTGGGCCCGCCGCAATGCCGAACAGTGCGCCGCCGACGGTGATGCCCCGATCACCCTGCACCACGACGATGT
Organism: Nocardia grenadensis; assembly: GCF_050942415.1. Lineage (NCBI taxonomy): Bacteria > Bacillati > Actinomycetota > Actinomycetes > Mycobacteriales > Nocardiaceae > Nocardia > Nocardia grenadensis. The sequence goes on from NZ_CP192054.1 coordinate 1,057,473, forward strand.
GACCGACCCGTATCTGCTCACCGAACTCGACGGTTACGTCGACCTCGTCGTCGCCAACCCGCCCTATATCCCGGACGGCGCCGAACTGTCCCCCGAGGTGGCCGGCCACGACCCGCACCGCGCCCTGTTCGGCGGCCCCGACGGTCTCGACGTGATCCGCCCCCTGGTACCGCTCATCGGCCGCCTGCTCCGGCCCGGCGGGGGAGCGGCGATCGAGCACGACGACAGCAACGGTGGGGAACTCGCGCGCCTACTGGCGGCGGACGGGCGGTTCACCGAAATCGTGGAGCACCCGGATCTGGCCGGGAAGCCACGGTTTGTGGCGGCCATCCATACGAGCTGACAGACACTATTCGCGGCCGTTCGCACGCCCACCTCCTGGCAGCTGGGCCTATTGTCCGGCGCAGGGCTTGCCGGCGTCCCCGCGCACAGGCGTCCACATTCGGAACCTGGTGCGGACGTACCGGCCGAGCCAGGACATGTGGGTTCGCTCGTGAGGTGCTGTGTTTCTCGGCGGCGCCGGCGCCGCCGCAGGGTCGAGACCAAGAGGACCTCAACCCTTTGAGAGCGTCTCGCAACACTCGACTTATGTGGGCCGGGTCGGCATTCGATGTCCTGGTCGGATGCTGACCTCCACGCCAGGTGGGGCCTGTATCCGATCCTTTCGCGATGGCCGATACGCTCCGGTGCCGAGTCTTGCGAGGCCCTGAGAGGGGCGCGGGCCGTCCCGTCGTTCAGCGTCCGAAGTGCAATGCGCCGAAGGCGCGAGTCTCGGGCGCTGAACGACGGGACCAAGGGGCCCTCGCCCCCGCCCCGCCGAAGGCGGGGCCATACCATTGTGCGCGTGAGTACCGTCTACGACTGCGCCGATCCCGACTCGCGCGCCGCCGGCCTGGCCGCGGCTACCAGTGCTCTGAGATCGGGGCGGTTGGTCGTAGTGCCCACCGATACGGTTTACGGCCTGGCTGCCGACGCGTTCGATTCCGCGGCTGTCGCGTCGTTGCTGGCGGCCAAGGGCCGGGGGCGGGATATGCCGGTGCCGGTGCTGGTGGGTTCATGGAACACGATCGACGGACTGGTGTTCTCGGTACGGCCGCAGGCCCGTGAACTGATCCGGGCGTTCTGGCCCGGTGGTCTGAGTATCGTTGTGCAGCAGGCTCCTTCGCTGTCCTGGGATCTCGGCGAGGCACGTGGCACGGTGATGCTGCGGATGCCGTTGCATCCGGTGGCGCTGGAGTTGTTGCAGGAGGTGGGTCCACTGGCGGTGTCCAGCGCCAATATCTCCGGTAGGCCTCCGGCCGAGAATGTGTCGCAGGCGCGGGAGCAGCTCGGCACCCAGGTGGGGGTGTTCCTGGACGGCGGTCCGGCCCAGCACGCGAAGCCGTCCACCATTGTCGATCTCACCGCCGATCAACCGCGGGTCCTGCGCGCGGGCGCGGTGCCGACCGAGGCGGTCGCCGAGGTGCTGGGAGTCACCGCCGAGTCGTTGATCGGGTCCGTCGCGCGGTGAATGCAGCGGCTTCGATGAGGGTTCGGGCGGTATCCCCGGTCGCGAGGCGGTGGTCGGCGCGATGACCGGTTACGGTGCGGTCGTCCCGCTACGTGAGCTCCTGCTGGTGTTGTTGATCTCGGCGGTGGTGACCTTTCTGGCCACCGGCGGCATCCGGACATTGGCGATCGGGTTCGGCGCGGTGGCTATTCCGCGTGATCGCGATGTGCACGTGAAGCCGATCCCGCGGATGGGCGGGGTGGGTATGTACATCGGTGTGGTGGCGGCCGTTTTGTTCGCTCATCAGTTGCCGGCACTGCGCCGCGGCTTCGATTACCGGCCCGATATCGCCGCCGTGCTCGTCGCGGCGACGATCATCGTCGGTGTCGGGATCGTGGACGACCGCTGGGGTCTGGACGCGCTCACCAAATTCGCCGGTCAGGTCACTGCCGCCGGGGTGATGGCGGTAATGGGCCTGGGCTGGTACCTGATCTACGACCCGTTCAACAACAGCACCGTCGTCCTCGACGGCTTGCAGGGCGGTCTGGTCACCGTCGCGGTCGCGGTGACCCTGATCAATGCCATGAATTTCGTCGACGGCCTGGACGGGCTGGCCGCCGGCCTGGGCTTGATCGCTTCGTTCGCGGTGTTCGCGTTCGCGGTCGGCCTGCTCACCGAACAGGGCGGTTCGGTGGACAGCTATCCACCCGCGCTGCTGGCCGCCGCCATGGCCGGGGCCTGTCTCGGGTTCCTGCCGCACAATTTCTCGCCGGCCCGGATCTTCATGGGTGATTCGGGATCCATGCTGATCGGGTTGGTGCTGGCCGCCGTGTCGACCAGCGCGTCCGGCCGGATCCCGCTGCAGGGTTACGGGCCGCGCGATATCGTCGGCCTGCTCTCGCCGCTGCTGCTGGTCGGTGCGGTGATGTTCATTCCGGTACTGGACCTGCTGCTGGCGATCGTGCGCCGGGTGCGGGCCGGGGTCAGTTTCTCCACGCCCGACAAGATGCATCTGCACCACCGGCTGCTGCAGATCGGGCATTCGCAGCGCCGGGTGGTGCTGGTGATCTATCTGTGGGTCGGCATCCTCGCGTTCGGCGCGGTCGGCACTTCGGTGATGGACCGCCGGGTGGTGGTACTGATGATGGCCGCCGGTCTCCTGTTCGCACTGGTCGTTACCGCTGTCCCGGGGTTGTGGCGGCGGCAGGCGCGCCGGGACGCGGCGGGCTCGGTTTCCGACTCCGGGTAGAGTTCGGGCCGTGTCCACGAGTTCTGCCGGCCCCAGCACCCCCGACAGCGCCGATGCCCCGCTCCGCGCGGCCCTGCGCTACGGACTGATCGGTCTGGTCGTTTTGACGGCGTCGGCGGCGGCGATCGCGACCGCTCTGGCCGGGACCCCCGGACTGTGGGGTGCGTTGCTGGGCGCCGCGATCGGTGGCGGCTTCATCCTGACCACGGCGGTGGTCGTGCTGCTCGGCGCGAAACTACCGCCGTCCACCGCCGGGCTGATAATGCTGGTCAGCTGGGTCGGGAAGCTGCTGGTGGCGCTGATCGTGGTCGCCGTCCTGCAACGGTTCGAGTTCTATGACCGGGTCGCGCTGTTCCTGACCGTCGTGGGGGCCCTGGTCATCGTTCTGGGGGCCGAAACGTACGGTGTATTGCGACAGAAAGTCCCCTATGTAACTGTCCCCGAGCGGGGCGGAAAAGAGGACCCTGACCAGGGCTGACCAGGGTCTACGACAATTTGTCGTAGGTTACATCGCCCCCGCTACACGTTGTCGTAGTTCTCTTGGTAAAGTATTGGTAAGCAAGCGACTAAGCCAGGGGTGCCGACCCGGCCCTACCAGCTACCGCTATGCTACTGCCGTGCCGTGCTCGTAAAGGGTTCGGTTCTGCATGTCGACGATGTCGCCGACACACGTACAGACGCCAGCGCGGATCGCCGCTACAGCTGCTGACGACCTCGAGCCGACCTCAGTCGACCCACATTGATCGTCAATGTCCGATCGAACCGCGGGAGCGAAAACTTCCCGCGGCCCGAACACGGGAGAGAACGCTGAGCGTCACTACCTTGGCCGCGGAGTTTCACGCGCCGTCGCTAACCGACTTCTTCCCTCCGGCGGTGCTGTTCGAAGGGACCCCCTTCGAACTCGATCGGCTGATGCTGGTCCGGCTGTTGATGACCGCCGTCCTGATCGCATTCCTGTTCCTGGCGTTCCGGACCCCGCGAATCGTGCCGAAACGGCTGCAGAACATCGGCGAAATGGGTTTGGTCTTCGTCAAGGAGCAGATCTGTGACGAGATCCTCGGCAAGGAAAACGGCCGCAAGTTCTTCCCGCTGATCGCGACGATCTTCTTCACCGTCCTCTTCCTGAACTTCTCGGGTGTGATCCCCGGTCTGAACATCTCGTCGAACGCGCGTATCGGTATGCCGCTGGTACTGGCCGTGGTCGCGTATATCGCGTTCAACTACGTGGGCATCAAGAAGTACGGCTTCTTCACCTATATGCGCAGCAGCATCGTCGTTCCGAATGTTCCGCCGGCCATGCACGTCCTGCTCATTCCGATCGAGTTCATTTCGACCTTCGTGCTGCGGCCCTTCACGCTGACCGTCCGACTCATGGCCAATATGCTCGCCGGTCACATCATGCTGGTGCTGTTCTTCAGCGCGACCCAGTTCTTCCTCTTCGACGCGGACGCCTGGATGAAGGTGTTCTCGCCCTTCTCGCTGCTGGGCGGGCTCGCATTCACGCTGTTCGAACTGCTGGTCATCTTCCTGCAGGCCTATGTGTTCGCGTTGCTGACCGCCGTGTACATCAGCCTTGCCCAGCACGCCGACGAGCACTGACCGACGACCGGAACAACCGATAAGGACCTGCTGCACCACGCCGTCCGGCGGGTGAGCAACAGAAAGGGAATGGAAGACTCATGAGCCTCTCGTACCTGGCCCAGGAAGCTGCCACCAACGAATCCACGCTGAAGGGCCTCGGCGCTGTCGGCTACGGCCTGGCCGCCATCGGCCCGGGCATCGGCGTCGGTATCGTCGTCGGTAAGGCGATCGAGGGCATTGCCCGTCAGCCCGAACTCTCCGGCACCATCCGGACCAACATGTTCCTCGGCATCGCGTTCACCGAAGCCCTGGCGCTGATCGGTCTCGTCGCCGGCTTCATCTTCTGATTCCGATGAACGAGTTCATTCTGCTCGCAGCGGCTGAGGGAGAGGATGTGAATCCTCTCATCCCCGCGACGTACGACATCGTCTGGTCGGCGGTCTGCGTGGCGATTATCGCCTTCGTGGTCTACAAATACGCCGTTCCGCGCCTGATGAAGGTGCTGGACGAGCGCGCCGACAAGATCGAGGGTGGCATCGATCGGGCCGAGGCCGCGCAGGCCGAAGCGCAGGAGACGCTGCAGCAGTACCAGAAGCAGCTGGCCGACGCCCGCCTGGAAGCCGCGAAGATCCGCGAAGACGCCCGCACCCAGGGCCAGCAGATCCTCGCCCAGATGAAGGCCGACGCCCAGGCCGAGAGCGACCGTATCGTCGCGGCCGGGCACACCCAGCTGGAAGCCCAGCGCCAGCAGATCCTGACCGAGCTGCGGGCCGAGGTCGGCCGCACCGCGGTGGACCTGGCCGAGAAGATCATCGGGCAGTCGGTATCGGACGAGGCCAAACAGGCCGCGACGATCGAGCGATTCCTCGACGAGATCGACCGTTCGGACGCCGGTATCGGGGTCGGAAGGTAACGACGGAGGAGTGAAAACCATGTACGCAGCGAGCCGTGAGGCCAGCTCCCGGTCCAAGGAGGCGCTTCGGGCCGCGCTGACCGGAAGCAACGGTGTTGCGGCCACGACGGGGTCCGAACTGTTCGCCGTTGTCGACGTACTGGACGACCAGCGTCCGCTGCGTGTGGCGCTCGCGGACGTATCGGTGCCCGGTTCGGCCCGCGCCGAACTGACCGAGCGGGTCTTCGGGAGCCAGGTCAGCGCTGCCACTCAGGCGGTGCTGACCACTGCGGTCGCCCAGGACTGGTCGCGTGCCCGGGATCTGGTCGACACCCTGGTGCTGCTGGGTCAGCTGGCATACCTGGAATCGGCCTCCGAACAGGGCCGGCTGACCGCCGTCGAGGACGAACTGTTCCGCTTCGGCCGGATCATCGCCGACAACCCGGAGCTGGAACAGGCCCTGTCCGACCGCACCGCCTCGGCGTCGGCCAAACGAGAGCTGCTCGAGCGGTTGCTGTCCGGCAAGGCCGAGACCATTACCCGGGCTCTCGCCGAGCAGGTGGTGACCAGGCAGCGTGCCGGGATCGGTGTGGCCTTCGACGAACTGTCCGACCTGGCCGCGGCCCGGCGCGAACAGATCGTCGCGCACGTCCGGTCGGCGATCGAGCTGACCGACTCCCAGCGTGAACGGCTGGGCGGCGCCCTGGCACGTATCTACAACAAGGCTGTCACCGTGCATGTCGAGGTCGATCCCGAACTGTTGAGCGGGCTCGTCGTGCGCATCGGCGACGATGTGATCGACGGCAGCGCGATCGGCCGGCTGGACCGGCTGCGTCGCTCGCTGACCTAGCGGCGGGGCGCCGGGCGCAGCCCGACGCGAACCGCTCAACACCCCGACATTCCAGACCAGAGACCGAGAGCAGGAAGAACATGGCGGAGCTGACGATCTCCTCCGACGAGATCCGTAGCGCGATCGAAAGCTACACCCAGAGCTACACCCCGGAAACCTCCATCGAGGAAGTCGGTGTCGTCACCGATACCAGTGACGGCATCGCGCACGTCAGCGGCTTGCCTTCGGCCATGGCCAACGAGCTGCTCGAATTCCCGGGCGGTGTGCTCGGCGTCGCGCTGAACCTCGAGGACCGTGAAATCGGTGCCGTCGTTCTCGGCGAGTTCGCCGAGATCGAAGAGGGCCAGCAGGTGCGGCGCACCGGCGATGTGCTCTCGGTCCCGGTCGGCGACAAGTTCCTCGGCCGCGTCGTGAACCCGCTCGGTCAGCCGATCGACGGTCTGGGCGAGATCGAGGCCGACGATCGTCGCGTCCTCGAACTGCAGGCCGCCACCGTGCTGGAGCGTCAGCCGGTCGAGGAGCCGATGGCGACCGGCATCACCGCGATCGATGCGCTCACCGCGATCGGCCGGGGGCAGCGTCAGCTGGTCATCGGTGACCGCAAGACCGGTAAGACCGCGGTCTGCATCGACACGATCCTGAACCAGAAGGCCAACTGGGAGTCGGGCGATCCGGCCAAGCAGGTGCGCTGCATCTACGTGGCGATCGGCCAGAAGGGCTCTACCATCGCGGGCGTCAAATCCGCTCTCGAGGAGCACGGCGCACTGGAGTACACCACCATCGTCGCCGCCCCGGCCTCCGATTCCGCCGGCTTCAAGTGGCTGGCCCCCTACACCGGTTCGGCCCTCGGCCAGCACTGGATGTACCAGGGCAAGCACGTCCTGATCGTATTCGACGATCTCACCAAGCAGGCCGAGGCCTACCGCGCCATCTCGCTGCTGCTGCGCCGCCCGCCGGGCCGCGAGGCCTACCCGGGTGACGTCTTCTACCTGCACTCGCGTCTGCTGGAGCGTTGCGCCAAACTCTCCGACGAGATGGGCGGCGGTTCGATGACCGGTCTGCCGATCATCGAGACCAAGGCCAACGACATCTCGGCCTTCATCCCGACCAATGTCATCTCCATCACCGACGGTCAGGTCTTCCTGGAGTCCGACCTGTTCAACAAGGGTGTTCGCCCGGCGATCAACGTCGGTACCTCGGTCTCCCGTGTCGGTGGCGCCGCCCAGACCAAGGGTATGAAGAAGGTCGCCGGTTCGCTGCGTCTGGAAATGGCCCAGTACCGCGAGCTGGAGGCGTTCTCCGCCTTCGCCTCCGACCTCGACGCCGCCTCGCTGGCGCAGCTCGAGCGCGGCGCCCGCTGGGTGGAACTGCTCAAGCAGGACCAGTACTCGCCGATCGCGGTCGAGGACCAGATCGTCTCGATCTACCTGGTCGACGCCGGCTACTACGACTCGGTGCCGGTGGCCGATATCCGCCGGTTCAATGTCGAGCTGCTCGAGGATCTGCACGCCAATGCCGCGGATGCCTTCACGAGCATCGCCGGTGGCAAGGTGCTGCAGGACGAGGCGGCCGAGCAGATCAAGGCGGCCACCGACAAGTTCAAACAGGGCTTCCTGGCGTCCGACGGCAGCCGTGTGGTGAACGAGGCCGCCGCCGGCGAACTGGCCCACGAAGAGGTCGAATCGCTGTCGGTCACCCGCAAGCACGTCGAGAAGTAGACCGGGCGAACCATGCGCTGTTTTCCTGTCACGCCGCGAATGAGGGGAGTGTGAACCGATGGCTACCTTGCGCGAGCTGCGCTCCCGTATTCGTGGTATCAACTCGATCAAGAAGATCACCAAGGCCCAGGAACTGATCGCGACCTCCCGGATCACCAAGGCCCAGGCTCGGGTCGCGGCCGCCAAGCCGTACTCCGAGGAGATCACCAAGGTGGTCGCGGAGCTGGCGAGTGCGTCGAAGAACCTGTCGCACCCGCTGCTCACCGAACGCACCGATCCGAAGCGTGCCGCGGTCCTGGTGATCACCAGCGACAGCGGCCAGTGCGGTGGCTACAACTCCAATGTGCTCAAACGCGCCGAGGAGCTGATGACCACCCTGCGTGACGAGGGCAAGGAACCGGTGCTCTACGTCATGGGCAACAAGGGCCTGACGTACTACACCTTCCGTGATCGTCGGCCGGTCGCCTCGTGGACCGGGTTCTCCCAGCAGCCGACCTATCCGGATGCCTCGGCGGCCTGCAACCACCTGGTGGACAGCTTTATGGCCGGGTCCGCGGGCGAGGTACCGGCACCGGACGGTACCGGTACGATCGCGGGCGTGGACGAGCTCCATATCGTCTACACCCGGTTCGTGAGCATGCTGTCGCAGACGCCGGAAGTGCGCCGGATGGCGCCGATCCAGATCTCCTTCGTCGACGAGAGCTTCGATCTGGGCGCGGATATGCTGTCCGATTCGCCCACGGCCGAGGTGAGCGCGCAGTACGAATTCGAGCCCGACGCCGATGTGCTGCTGGCGGCGCTGCTGCCCAAGTACATCAACACGCGGATCTACGCGTCGTTGCTCGACGCAGCGGCATCCGAGCACGCCGCTCGGCGCACCGCAATGAAGGCGGCCACCGATAACGCCAACGAATTGGCGAGTTCCCTGTCTCGCCAGGCCAACTCGTTGCGGCAGGCCAACATCACGCAGGAAATCAGCGAAATCGTCGGCGGCGTGAATGCCCTGGCGGCCAGCTCGGAACGCGACTGAGACGCAGGAAGAGAAACCAGAAATGACCGCAGCTGTTACTCGAGAAGACTCGAGCCGGACCGGCGCCGCCAGTGGCCGTGTGGTCCGCGTCATCGGCCCCGTCGTGGACGTCGAATTCCCGCGGGGCTCCATTCCAGAATTGTTCAACGCCCTCGCCGCCGAGATCACCCTGAAGTCGGTTGCCAAGACGTTGACCCTCGAGGTCGCCCAGCACCTCGGTGACAACATCGTGCGCACCATCTCGATGCAGCCCACCGACGGTCTGGTTCGCGGCGCCGAGGTTCGTGACTCCGGTAAGCCGATCTCGGTGCCGGTCGGCGATGTCGTCAAGGGGCACGTGTTCAACGCGCTCGGCGACTGCCTCGACAGCCCCGGCCTCGGCCGCGACGGTGAACAGTGGGGTATCCACCGCAAACCGCCGAGCTTCGACCAGCTCGAGGGCAAGACCGAAATCCTCGAGACCGGCGTCAAGGTGCTCGACCTGCTGACCCCGTACGTGAAGGGCGGCAAGATCGGCCTGTTCGGTGGTGCCGGTGTCGGCAAGACCGTTCTCATCCAGGAGATGATCACCCGTATCGCGCGGGAGTTCTCCGGTACCTCGGTGTTCGCCGGTGTCGGTGAGCGCACCCGTGAGGGCACCGACCTGCACCTGGAAATGGAAGAGATGGGCGTCCTCCAGGACACCGCCCTCGTCTTCGGCCAGATGGACGAGCCGCCGGGTACCCGTATGCGCGTCGCCCTGTCGGCGCTGACCATGGCGGAGTACTTCCGCGATGTGAAGCACCAGGACGTGCTGCTGTTCATCGACAACATCTTCCGGTTCACCCAGGCCGGCTCCGAGGTCTCGACCCTGCTGGGCCGGATGCCCTCGGCGGTCGGTTACCAGCCGACCCTGGCCGACGAGATGGGTGAACTGCAGGAGCGGATCACCTCGACCCGCGGCCGGTCGATCACCTCGCTGCAGGCCATCTACGTGCCCGCCGACGACTACACCGACCCGGCTCCGGCGACCACCTTCGCCCACCTGGACGCGACCACCGAGCTCTCCCGCCCGATTTCGCAGAAGGGTATCTACCCCGCCGTCGACCCGCTGACCTCGACCTCTCGTATTCTCGAGGCCTCGATCGTCGGCGACCGGCACTTCGCGGTGGCCAACGAGGTGAAGCGGATCCTGCAGAAGTACAAGGAACTGCAGGACATCATCGCCATCCTCGGTATGGACGAGCTCTCCGAGGAGGACAAGGTCCTCGTCGGCCGTGCCCGCCGGCTGGAGAAGTTCCTCGGCCAGAACTTCATCGTGGCCGAGAAGTTCACCGGTCAGCCTGGCTCGGTCGTGCCGCTGGAGCAGACCATCGACGACTTCGACCGGGTCTGCAAGGGCGAATTCGACCACTTCCCGGAGCAGGCGTTCAACAGCTGCGGTGGTCTCGACGATGTCGAGGCGGCCGCGAAGAAGATCGCCGGAAAGTAGTCCTTCATGGCGGATATGTCAGTTGATCTCGTCGCGGTAGAGCGGCGGCTCTGGTCGGGCCGGGCGAGTTTCGTCAGCGCCCAGACCACCGAGGGACAGATCGGCATCATGCCCGGGCACGAGCCGCTGCTCGGCCAGTTGGTCGAGGGCGGCACGGTGACCATCGTGGACACCGAGGGCACCCGGATCGTGGCCGCGGTACACGGCGGTTTCTTCTCGGTCACCGCCGATACGGTGCGGGTCTTGGCGGAGTCCGCCGAGTTCTCCACCGAGGTCGATGTCGCGGCCGCACGCCAGGTGCTGTCCGACGGATCGGCGTCGGCGGAAGCCCAGCTGGCGGCCCAGGCCCGGGTCCGCGCGGTGGAACAGGCCGGCGCGAAGGCCTGATCTCCCACGCGGGAGCACAACAGAATGATCTCGGCTCCGGCCGGCGGCGAATCCTCGTCGCCGGCCGGAGCCGTTTGATCGGGGTCCCGGTTCATACCGGCGTTGCCCGCGGGCGCCTCCGGGATCGATGACGTCGCATTATCCGAGACATCCCCATGCCATTTGTAAACTGGTTCGTGGTTGAATGGCCGCGGGTGCATCTGCCGGTCCGATCCGGAGATCGCCTCGGATGAGCGAGCGAAGGGATGTGCAGCATTGCAGACCGGGATGGTGCTTCTGATCATTCTGGTGCTCGTGCTGGTCGCATTGGCTCTGGTTTCCACTTATCGCCTGGTCATGTTGCGGCGCGGCGGCACCGCGGCCATCCTGCGCGTACTCCCGGCGCGCGGCGGGGAACGCTGGCGCCACGGGGTCATCCGCTACGACGAGGATCACCTCGTCTTCTTCAAACTCACCAGCCTGAAGATCGGCGCCGATTCGGTGATCCGGCGCCGCGGTATCGAGATCGGTGATCGCCGTCGCCCGCAGGGTGACGAGCACGACATCATGACCGAGGAGATCGCGGTGATCGGGGTGTCCGATCGCAACGGCGATTACGAGCTGGCGCTGGACCGCGCGGCGCTGACCGCGTTCCTTTCCTGGGTCGAGTCCCGGCCCTCGGAGCGGGCCCGCCGGCTGCGCGGCCACTGAACTCGGGCGGTCGGCAGATTGCCCGGCCCGGCTCTACACGCGAGCGGACAGTACGGCGCAAATGCGCATCCGCCACAACCCCCTGGCCGGGCCGAGGGACGTTAGGGTGGGTCCTGTGAGCGTGCATCTGACGCGGATCTACACCCGCACCGGCGATGACGGGACCACCGGTCTCAGTGATTTCTCCCGGGTGCCGAAAACCGATCCGCGGCTGATCGCCTACGCGGACTGCGACGAGGCCAATGCCGCCCTCGGGGTCGCGATCGCACTCGGCGGCCCGGACCCGGAACTGACAGCGGTCCTGCGCGCGGTCCAGAACGATCTCTTCGACGCGGGCGCGGATCTGTCCACTCCGGTGGTGGAGAACCCGAAGTATCCGCCGCTGCGCATCACCCCGAGCTATATCGAACGACTGGAACAGTGGTGCGACCGGTTCAATGCCGGGCTGGCTCCGCTCGATTCCTTCATCCTGCCCGGCGGCACGCCGCTCGCCGCGCTGCTGCACACCGCACGCACGGTCGTCCGGCGCGCCGAACGTTCGGCGTGGGCGGCCGTGGAAGCACATCCCGTCGACACCGGTGTGCTGCCGGCCCGATACCTCAACCGGCTGTCGGATCTGCTGTTCATCCTCAGCCGCTACACCAATCCCGACGGTGATGTGCTCTGGCAGCCCGGCGGTGGCCGGGCGGGCGGGGCCGGTGCGGCGGCTCCGGACGAACCCGGCGCGGGTCCCGCGTCCGAAAGCTGACGGATTCCGTCCGAAGGGTGGAAACTGCTCCTGGCGATCGGGTAGCCGAGCCGCCGCGCGCGAGGGCTCGGCGTTGTCTCGACCGGCAGCGCGATGCGATCGTGGGCGCTCTATCCTTGCACTCACTGGTGCGCCGAATACTCGGAGAGGCGGCATGGAACGGTTTTTGGTAACTGGCGGCAACCGGCTGGTCGGTGAGGTCTCGGTGGGAGGCGCCAAGAACAGCGTCCTGAAACTGATGGCCGCTGCGCTGCTCACCGAAGGCAAGACCACCATCACGAACTGTCCGGACATCCTCGACGTGCCCCTGATGGCCGAGGTGCTGCGCGGTCTCGGATGCGACGTCGAGATCTCCGGCGATGTGGTGACGATCGATACCCCGGCCGAACCCAAGTACCACGCGGATTTCCCGGCGGTGACCCAGTTCCGTGCCTCGGTCTGTGTGCTCGGTCCGTTGATGGCCCGCTGTAAACGCGCGGTGGTGGCGCTACCCGGTGGTGACGCCATCGGTTCCCGGCCGCTCGATATGCACCAGGCCGGGCTGCGGTTGCTTGGCGCGACCAGCGAGATCGAGCACGGATGCGTGGTCGCCCGGGCCGACGAGCTGCAGGGCGCGCGTATCCGGCTGGACTTCCCGTCGGTCGGTGCCACCGAGAACATCCTCATGGCCGCGGTGCTCGCGCAGGGGGAGACGGTGATCGACAATGCCGCGCGTGAGCCCGACATCGTCGACCTGTGCACCATGCTCACCCAGATGGGCGCGCGTATCCGCGGTGCGGGTACCTCGGTGCTCACCATCCATGGCGTGAAACGGCTGTCGCCGATCACGCACCGGGTGATCGGCGACAGGATCGTCGCGGCCACGTGGGGTATCGCCGCCGCCATGACAATGGGTGATGTGCGGGTGACCGGGGTCAATCCGCAGCACCTGGCACTGGTCCTGGACAAGCTGCGGTCGGCCGGCGCGCGGATCTCGTTCGAACCCGAGGGTTTCCGGGTCGTGCAGGCCGATCGCCCGCGCGCGGTCAACTTCTCCACCCTGCCGTTCCCTGGCTTCCCCACGGATCTGCAGCCGATGGCCATCGGCCTGGCGGCTATCGCGGACGGCACCTCGATGATCACCGAGAACGTTTTCGAAGCGCGCTTCCGGTTCGTCGAGGAGATGATCCGGCTGGGCGCCGATGCCCGGACCGACGGGCATCACGCGGTGGTCCGCGGTATTCCCCGGCTCTCCAGTGCGCCGGTGTGGTCCTCCGATATCCGCGCGGGGGCCGGGCTGGTCCTCGCGGGCCTCGTCGCCGACGGGGTGACAGAGGTGCACGACGTTTTCCACATCGACCGCGGATATCCGAACTTCGTGGAGAAACTCCAGGCGCTCGGCGCCGGCGTGGAACGGGTGGGAGTGGGAACTTGACCGTTCAAGGCGGCCCCGGTTCGGAAACGGTCTCGGAAACAGTCGCTGAAAAGTCGCTCTGACCAGGCGATTTGACATTGAATTAGATGCCACGTAACTTTATCCAAGTCAGAGCGACACGGACACCGACCCGGGGCCCGGAGCGAAGCGGAAACGCCGAGCCGGAGGGACCAGGGAAACGAGGTAGGACGAGGAGCGCCTGGCGATCACACTAGCTCGACCGGGATGCCGATTTGCAATCGGATAAACGGATGAGCTAAGCTTGAGAAGTTGCCTCACCGATCGAGTGGCTTAAAAGCCACGAGATAGTGTGTGCGTGTGTTCTTTGAGAACTCAATAGTGTGTTGATGAATGTCAGTGCCAAATATTTGATTTGGTTTCGGTTCTTCATACCCCCGTGTGGAGGACTGAACATTTAAGTCAGCTAAATTCCAGCTGGCGATTTATTTTGCTGGGTTTTCGGACTCTGGTTTGTACTTTTGATTGCGCCTTCGGGTGTGATTGTGAGTCTTCAACGGAGAGTTTGATCCTGGCTCAGGACGAACGCTGGCGGCGTGCTTAACACATGCAAGTCGAGCGGTAAGGCCCTTCGGGGTACACGAGCGGCGAACGGGTGAGTAACACGTGGGTGATCTGCCTTGCACTCTGGGATAAGCCTGGGAAACTGGGTCTAATACCGGATATGACCTTCGGTTGCATGACCGGGGGTGGAAAGATTTATCGGTGCAAGATGAGCCCGCGGCCTATCAGCTTGTTGGTGGGGTAATGGCCTACCAAGGCGACGACGGGTAGCCGGCCTGAGAGGGCGACCGGCCACACTGGGACTGAGACACGGCCCAGACTCCTACGGGAGGCAGCAGTGGGGAATATTGCACAATGGGCGGAAGCCTGATGCAGCGACGCCGCGTGAGGGATGACGGCCTTCGGGTTGTAAACCTCTTTCGACTCCGACGAAGCGAGAGTGACGGTAGGAGTATAAGAAGCACCGGCCAACTACGTGCCAGCAGCCGCGGTAATACGTAGGGTGCGAGCGTTGTCCGGAATTACTGGGCGTAAAGAGCTTGTAGGCGGTCTGTCGCGTCATCTGTGAAAACTTGGGGCTCAACCTTAAGCTTGCAGGCGATACGGGCAGACTAGAGTACTTCAGGGGAGACTGGAATTCCTGGTGTAGCGGTGAAATGCGCAGATATCAGGAGGAACACCGGTGGCGAAGGCGGGTCTCTGGGAAGTAACTGACGCTGAGAAGCGAAAGCGTGGGTAGCGAACAGGATTAGATACCCTGGTAGTCCACGCCGTAAACGGTGGGTACTAGGTGTGGGTTTCCTTCCACGGGATCCGTGCCGTAGCTAACGCATTAAGTACCCCGCCTGGGGAGTACGGCCGCAAGGCTAAAACTCAAAGGAATTGACGGGGGCCCGCACAAGCGGCGGAGCATGTGGATTAATTCGATGCAACGCGAAGAACCTTACCTGGGTTTGACATACACCGGAAACCTGCAGAGATGTAGGCCCCCTTGTGGTCGGTGTACAGGTGGTGCATGGCTGTCGTCAGCTCGTGTCGTGAGATGTTGGGTTAAGTCCCGCAACGAGCGCAACCCTTATCTTATGTTGCCAGCGCGTAATGGCGGGGACTCGTGAGAGACTGCCGGGGTCAACTCGGAGGAAGGTGGGGACGACGTCAAGTCATCATGCCCCTTATGTCCAGGGCTTCACACATGCTACAATGGCCGGTACAGAGGGCTGCGATACCGTGAGGTGGAGCGAATCCCTTAAAGCCGGTCTCAGTTCGGATCGGGGTCTGCAACTCGACCCCGTGAAGTTGGAGTCGCTAGTAATCGCAGATCAGCAACGCTGCGGTGAATACGTTCCCGGGCCTTGTACACACCGCCCGTCACGTCATGAAAGTCGGTAACACCCGAAGCCGGTGGCCTAACCCTTGTGGAGGGAGCCGTCGAAGGTGGGATCGGCGATTGGGACGAAGTCGTAACAAGGTAGCCGTACCGGAAGGTGCGGCTGGATCACCTCCTTTCTAAGGAGCATTTCTCCACGGACACCCGAATAGTCGGGATGGTAAACGTCTTGTGGCAGAGGCCATTTCGGAAGCGAATGTTTTCCGATGGTTGCTCATGGGTGGAACGCTGACAATCTCCATCACGTATGGCCGCAGCCGAGTCTGTGGTGCTGGTGGATATATCAACACACTGTTGGGTCCTGAAAGAACAGACGTTCTTTCCAGGCAAAAAATACGATCTGCTCGGATTTTCTGAGATACTGCCGGTTTGGCCGGTGAGTCCTGATGTTCGATTCGAGTGGGTGTGTTGTTTGAGAACTGCACAGTGGACGCGAGCATCTTTGTTTTGTAAGTTTTTAAGAGCGTACGGTGGATGCCTTGGCACCAGGAGCCGATGAAGGACGTAGGAGGCTGCGATAAGCCTCGGGGAGCTGTCAACCGAGCTGTGATCCGAGGGTGTCCGAATGGGGAAACCCAGCACGAGTGATGTCGTGTTACCCGCACCTGAATATATAGGGTGTGTGGAGGGAACGTGGGGAAGTGAAACATCTCAGTACCCACAGGAAGAGAAAACAACATGTGATTCCGTGAGTAGTGGCGAGCGAAAGCGGATGAGGCTAAACCATGCGTGTGTGATAGCCGGCAGGCGTTGCACGTGTGGGGTCGTGGGGCTCACTTTCTTGTCACTGCCGTGGCGAGCAACAGTCAGAAAAGTTCGTGTTAGCTGAATTGGTCTGGGACGGCCAACCGTAGACGGTGAGAGTCCGGTAGGCGAAAACATGTTCTCTGTTGTAGTGGGTGCCCGAGTAGCAGCGGGCCCGTGAAATCTGCTGTGAATCTGCCGGGACCACCCGGTAAGCCTGAATACTCCCTGGTGACCGATAGCGGACTAGTACCGTGAGGGAAAGGTGAAAAGTACCCCGGGAGGGGAGTGAAATAGTACCTGAAACCGTGCGCTTACAATCCGTCAGAGCCTCTGCACAGCTTGCTGTGGGGGGTGATGGCGTGCCTTTTGAAGAATGAGCCTGCGAGTTAGTGGCATGTGGCGAGGTTAACCCGTGTGGGGTAGCCGTAGCGAAAGCGAGTCCGAATAGGGCGTGTGAGTCGCGTGTTCTAGACCCGAAGCGGAGTGATCTACCCATGGCCAGGGTGAAGCGACGGTAAGACGTCGTGGAGGCCCGAACCCACTTAGGTTGAAAACTGAGGGGATGAGCTGTGGGTAGGGGTGAAAGGCCAATCAAACTCCGTGATAGCTGGTTCTCCCCGAAATGCATTTAGGTGCAGCGTCGCGTGTTTCTCACCGGAGGTAGAGCTACTGGATGGTCTAGGGGGCCCACAAGCTTACCGAAATCAGCCAAACTCCGAATGCCGGTGAGTGAGAGCGCGGCAGTGAGACTGCGGGGGATAAGCTTCGTAGTCGAGAGGGAAACAGCCCAGATCGCCGGCTAAGGCCCCTAAGCGTGTACTAAGTGGAAAAGGATGTGGGATTGCGCAGACAGCCAGGAGGTTGGCTTAGAAGCAGCCACCCTTGAAAGAGTGCGTAATAGCTCACTGGTCGAGTGATCCTGCGCCGACAATGTAGCGGGGCTCAAGTACACCGCCGAAGCCGCGGCAGTCGCACAATACATCCACATCGGATTACGGTCTGGTGTGCAGTGGTGTGGCTGGGTAGGGGAGCGTCGTGTAGCCAGGGAAGCAGCGGGGTGACCTAGTTGTGGAGGCTGCGCGAGTGAGAATGCAGGCATGAGTAGCGAAAGACGAGTGAGAAACTCGTCCGCCGAATGACCAAGGGTTCCTGGGCCAGGTTAATCCGCCCAGGGTGAGTCGGGACCTAAGGCGAGGCCGACAGGCGTAGTCGATGGACAACGGGTTGATATTCCCGTACCCGTGTATCCGCGCCCAATGGCGAATCATCTGTGCTAAGTGCCCAAAACCTGATGGACCTCCTTCGGGAGGCCGGATGGGGCTGCGCACGACCCTGGGTGTAGTAGTCAAGCGATGGGGTGACGCAGGAAGGTAGCTGGGCCAGTCAGTGGTTGTACTGGTGTAAGCCTGTAGGGCGTTGTGTAGGCAAATCCGCACAACATACAGCCTGAGAGGTGATGCGTAGCCGATTGAGGCGAATTCAGTGATCCTATGCTGCCGAGAAAAGCCTCTAGTGAGTTGGTACACGGCCCGTACCCCAAACCGACACAGGTGGTCAGGTAGAGAATACTAAGGCGATCGAGAGAACTGTGGTCAAGGAACTCGGCAAAATGCCCCCGTAACTTCGGGAGAAGGGGGGCCCGAGCTGGTGACCGGCTTTACGCCGTGAGCTGGTTTGGGCCGCAGAGACCAGAGAGAAGCGACTGTTTACTAAAAACACAGGTCCGTGCGAAGTCGTAAGACGATGTATACGGACTGACGCCTGCCCGGTGCCGGAAGGTTAAGAGGACCGGTTAGCGCTTCGGCGCGAAGCTGAGAATTTAAGCCCCGGTAAACGGCGGTGGTAACTATAACCATCCTAAGGTAGCGAAATTCCTTGTCGGGTAAGTTCCGACCTGCACGAATGGCGTAACGACTTCTCTGCTGTCTCGACCACAGACTCGGCGAAATTGCATTACGAGTAAAGATGCTCGTTACGCGCGGCAGGACGAAAAGACCCCGGGACCTTCACTATAGCTTGGTATTGGTGTTCGGTACGGTTTGTGTAGGATAGGTGGGAGACTGTGAAACGGGCACGCCAGTGCTCGGTGAGTCGTCGTTGAAATACCACTCTGATCGTATTGGACCTCTAACCTCGGACCATGATCTGGTTCAGGGACAGTGCCTGGTGGGTAGTTTAACTGGGGCGGTTGCCTCCCAAAATGTAACGGAGGCGCCCAAAGGTTCCCTCAGCCTGGTTGGCAATCAGGTGTCGAGTGCAAGTGCACAAGGGAGCTTGACTGTGAGACAGACATGTCGAGCAGGGACGAAAGTCGGGACTAGTGATCCGGCACCGGCAAGTGGAAGCGGTGTCGCTCAACGGATAAAAGGTACCCCGGGGATAACAGGCTGATCTTCCCCAAGAGTCCATATCGACGGGATGGTTTGGCACCTCGATGTCGGCTCGTCGCATCCTGGGGCTGGAGTAGGTCCCAAGGGTTGGGCTGTTCGCCCATTAAAGCGGCACGCGAGCTGGGTTTAGAACGTCGTGAGACAGTTCGGTCTCTATCCGCCGCGCGCGTTGGAAACTTGAGGAAGGCTGTCCCTAGTACGAGAGGACCGGGACGGACGAACCTCTGGTGTGCCAGTTGTCCCGCCAGGGGCACGGCTGGTTGGCTACGTTCGGAAGGGATAACCGCTGAAAGCATCTAAGCGGGAAGCCTGTTCCAAGATGAGGTTTCCCACCACCTAGAGTGGTTAAGGCCCCCTACAGACCATGGGGTTGATAGGCCGGAACTGGAAGCACAGTAATGTGTGGAGGTGACCGGTACTAATAGGCCGAGGGCTTACCAAACGAAGATTGCTACGCGTCCACTGTGCAGTATCTGAAACAACACACAGATACAGAAGACACCACGCAAACCAGGAAACAATACTGGGGAGTGTGGGTGGCTCTCTGTGGATAGTTTCATAGAGTTACGGCGGTTATAGCGGCAGGGAAACGCCCGGTCCCATTCCGAACCCGGAAGCTAAGCCTGCCAGCGCCGATGGTACTGCACTCGACAGGGTGTGGGAGAGTAGGACACCGCCGGAACATATTTCCCTCTAGGGGCCCACAAAGTGGGCCCCTAGAGGTGTTTCAGAGATGACCTTCCGGGACATATGGCCTCTGATTCGGCCCGAAGCGGTGTCGCGATCCGACTCGGCCCCGTGCGAGATTCGTGCGCTGGTGCCGAGAGCGGTGGGCCCACTGCCCGGCGAACGATCCTTGCTCGCCGGCCGGGGCGGAAACACGGCCCCGGACATACCCCTTCGAATGCCGCCTTCTGTAGCTCTAGTGCAGTTCCCGGGCCTTCGGCTTCCACTCCTCTATCAGGGCACGGCGACGTATCTCGAATTCCCGACGGTCTTTCTCCGGCCACGTATCGGTATCCATGTCCAGGCCGCGGGTCGTTACGAACGCCACCCAGCCGATCGGCGGGGCGAGGCTCTGGGCGTCCAGCGCGCAGAAGAGTTCCGGCGGCCCGGCCGCGGCATGAGGCCGGGCCGTCGCGGATGGGTGATGGACAAGGCCTAGACTCTGCCGGATGCGACTCGTGATTGCACGGTGCCAGGTGGACTACGTGGGGCGGTTGACCGCTCACCTGCCGATGGCCCGTCGGCTGCTGATGATCAAGGCGGACGGGTCGGTGCTGGTCCATTCCGACGGGGGTTCGTACAAGCCGTTGAACTGGATGAGCCCGCCCTGCTGGCTGGACGAGCGGCAGCCGGACGCGGCTGCCGCGCAGCTGAAGGCGCTGTGGGTGGTCAGCAACAAGGCGGGGGAAGAACTGCGGATCGGTGTCGAGGAGATCGAGCACGATTCCATCCACGAGCTGGGGGTGGACCCCGGGCTGGTGAAGGACGGGGTGGAAGCGCATCTGCAGGAACTGTTGGCCGAGCATGTGGAAACCCTCGGTGCCGGATACAGCCTTGTCCGGCGGGAATACATGACCGCCATCGGGCCGGTGGATCTGCTCTGCCGTGACGCCGACGGACGCACCGTGGCCGTGGAGATCAAGCGCCGGGGCGAGATCGACGGGGTCGAACAGCTCACCCGGTACCTCGAGTTGCTGAACCGCGACCCGTTGCTGACGCCGGTCGCCGGGGTGTTCGCGGCGCAGCAGATCAAGCCTCAGGCGCGCACGTTGGCCGAGGATCGCGGGATCCGCTGCCTGACCCTGGATTACGACGCCCTACGTGGGACCGAGAGCAACGAATTCCGCCTCTTCTAGACTTGGGGTCATGCCACGACGAAATCCGCGCAGTGCGCGCTCCCGCGTGGAGCCGCCGCGGATCGGTGGCGGATTCGGTGATGTCTACCGCCGGACGGAATCGGGGCCGGACGGGGACGAGTACGTCGTCCGTACGGTGCCGGGGGCACGTGCGGTGAAGCGCTACCGCTGTCCGGGCTGTGACCACGAGATCATGCCGGGGGTGCCGCATGTGGTGGCCTGGCCGGTCGGCAGCGGCGAGACCGACCGCCGGCACTGGCACGGCGGTTGCTGGAACGGCCGGGGAACCCGGGGGATCACCCGGCGGTGGTCCTAGCGGCGTACCTGCGCGGCCGAGCTCTCCGCGGCCGGCCGAAGCGGAACTCCCGCCGACGGCACGATCTGTCTGTGCCTGTTGCTCGGCGCGGCCACCCACGCCGCCGCGTTCGAGAGCGTTTTCCATGCCTCGCAGCGCCGGACTCACTCGGCTCGGGCCGGCAACGGTGCCTCGAGGACCATCGCAGGGTGCCCGTCGCAAGCCGCCAACGCCCTTGTTCGGTGTCTCGAGTAGCAAACAGCCCGTCGTCGAGAGAGTTCCGAGGAGGGCGGTGGGAGCCGGCGGCGCGTGCGCCACGGAGCGCGGCTCATGTTTCCTCCGCCCGGCCCCGGACTCCGGATATGAGGAAGGCCGCCCCGGTGGGAGCGGCCTTCGGATCTTTCGGTGTTCCGGTGTCGCCGTGTACGTTCCGACAGCAGCTCAGTGGCTGATGTCGGCGTTCTCGCGTTCTTCCTCGAGGATATCGTCGGAATCGTCCTCGGAGCTCACCTCGGGGATGGCCTTCTGACGCGGGCCGTTCACAGACTTGTTGTTCTGACCGCTGCCGATGGACTTACGCGGCTGCTCGGGCACACCGTCGAGCAGTTCGCTCTCCCGGTTCACGGCCGCGAGCATGGCCGGCACCGAATCGAGCTGGCCGCGGATACCGAGCAGCTGGGCCAGGACCCGGCCGCGCAGTACGCGCATCTCCTCGGCCAGTTCCTTCGCATGCGCGATCTTGCGCTCGGAGGTCTGGGTCGCCGAGGTGATGAGGCGGTTTGCCTCGTCGGTGGCGTCCTTGATCCGCTGGGCGGCCTCGGCCCGGCTGGTGGCCTCGAGCTCCTCCATGGCGCGGGTCAGTTTGGTACGCCGCTCGGCCATGGTGACCTCGAAGTCCTGCTGCGTGGCCTTGCGCTTGGCCTCGGACTCCTTGGCCAGGCGCTCGGCGTCGGCCTGGGCGGCATCGATGATCTTGGCGGATTCGGTACGAGCATTCGCCAGCGTCTGCTCGTATTCGATTTCCAGCGCTTCGCGCTTTTCCTTGGTTTCGGCCAGCAGGGATTCGTATTTGCCGCGCATTTCGGTGGCCTGCTGCTCCGCGATGGAAACCATCTCGGCGGCTTCGGCCTGGGCGAGCGCGCGAACCTCGGACGCCTCGTCCGAGGCCAATCGCAACATGCGGGAGATGCGGTCGCTCATCCCCTCCGCGGTGGTCGGCGGTACGGACAGCCGGTCGACTTCCTTGCGGAGCTCGTCGATTTCGTCGCGGGCGTCTTCCAATTGACTGGCGAGGTTCCGCGCCTGGGCGGCGGCGGCGTCGCGGTCGGTGGCGGTAACCCGCAACTCGGCATCGAAGCGGTCGAAATAGTTACGCACCTCGTCTTGCGCATAACCCTTGCGCACAACGGTGAAGGGCAGCGCAACGAAGCGATTGCGATCGGACTCGGGTGACGACATGGCCAACAAACTACAGCCTGAGACCTGCGCATGGTGAGCCGACCGGGAATGTTATCGGAGCGTCTCCTTACAGCCCGATCTCGAGACTAGTGCGTAACATTCGGATCCGGTTCCAGTAACTCGACCAGCACACCGCCAGCATCCTTCGGATGGACGAAATTGATACGGGAGTCGGCGGTTCCGCGTCGCGGCGCCTCGTAGAGAAGGCGCATGCCGCGATCGCGTAGATATGCGGAAACGGCTTCGATATCGGTGACCCGGAAGGCCAGCTGCTGCAGGCCCGGGCCGCTGCGATCGATGAACTTCGCGATGGTGGAGGTTTCGTCCAGCGGCGCCAGCAACTGCAGAGCAGTCGAATCGTCCTCGGCGGCGGGCGCGGACAGCATCGCTTCCTGAACGCCCTGTTCCTCGTTGACCTCCCGGTGGGTTTCGACCAGGCCAAGGTTCTCCGCATACCAGGCGACGGCGGTATCCAGGTCGGGAACTGCGATACCGACGTGGTCGACCGCGACGATGTAGTCGGCGGGAATGAACTCTGATGACGGGGTAGCGGTGCTCACCCTTCGAAAGTAGCGCGTTCCACCGTGCCGCGGTCGCGTACCCGCCCGGATCGGGCTCAAGAGAGGGCGGCCGCCCTCAAATCTCGACGAGGTGTGCCGCGCATCCCTGCACGCCGATCCGGGGGGACCGCAAGCTACCGTGGAGTAGTCCGCGTCGCGCGTCGCTTTCGGGTGACACGCGGTTCGCGGGGTCGAATCGCGCACGTCCCGGGCCGAAACCCGGGAGCCGGGCGAGGCCGTTCCCGGGCCGGTCACCTCTGTGGTCGGCGCCCGCCCCGATTCCGGAACGCCGGAGTGGGGAACCGGGGTCGCGAGGATCCCGACCCTGCCGAAGGCGGGGCAGATGAACACAGCCCGGGGCCCGAGGGCCCCGGCCCCGCGCCGCCGTCGGCGACGCAACAGATACAGGAGGCTCGTCGTGACCAACTCCGTGATCGTGGCCGGTGCGCGTACCCCGATCGGCCGGCTGCTGGGCGGTCTGAAGGATTTCAGCGGATCGGATCTGGGTGGGTTCGCGATCGCCGCGGCGCTCGAGAAGGCCGGCGTCCGGGGCGACCAGGTCGACTACGTGATCATGGGCCAGGTGCTCACCGCGGGCGCGGGACAGATTCCGGCCCGGCAGGCCGCGGTGGCGGGCGGTATCCCGATGGATGTACCCGCGCTGACGCTGAACAAGGTGTGCCTGTCCGGGATCAATGCGATCGCGCTCGCGGATCAGCTGATCCGGGCCGGGGAGTACGAGATCGTGGTGGCCGGTGGGCAGGAATCGATGAGCCGCGCCCCGCATATGCTCGAGAAGAGCCGCGAGGGATTCAAATACGGTGACGTGACCCTGCGTGATCACATGGCCTACGACGGGCTGCACGATATCTTCACCGACCAGGCGATGGGCGCGCTCACCGAGCAGCGCAACGACGCCGACCCGATCACCCGGGCCGATCAGGACGCGTTCGCCGCGGCGTCGCATCAGCGGGCTGCCGCCGCCTGGAAGAACGGGATCTTCGACGACGAGGTGGCACCGGTGGAGGTGCCGCAACGCAAGGGGGATCCGGTCGTGGTGCGGCAGGACGAGGGGATCCGGGCCGACACCACCGCGGAATCGCTGTCCAGGTTGCGTCCGTCATTCCGTAAGGACGGGACGATCACCGCCGGGTCTGCTTCGCAGATCTCCGACGGTGCGGCCGCGGTGGTCGTGATGAGCAAGGCCAAGGCGGAGGAGCTGGGGCTGAGCTGGATCGCCGAGATCGGTGCGGCGGGTGTGGTGGCCGGCCCGGATTCGACCCTGCAGGACCAGCCGGCCGATGCGATCGCCAAGGCGTGTGCCAAGGAGGGTATCGCCCCGGCCGATCTGGATCTGGTGGAGATCAACGAAGCGTTCGCGGCGGTCGGTATCGCCTCGACTCGCAAGCTGGGGATTGATCCGGCGAAGGTGAACGTCAACGGCGGCGCCATCGCGGTCGGGCATCCGCTCGGGATGTCGGGTGCGCGAATCGTGCTGCATCTGGCGCTGGAACTGAAGCGTCGCGGCGGCGGGATCGGTGCGGCGGCGCTGTGTGGCGGTGGCGGTCAGGGCGACGCGCTGATCGTGAAGGTATAGACCGCCCGGTTTGTCTTGTGTGACCGGTGTGACCGGTTCGACTACGACACCGTGTAGTGGCTAGTGCACAATGGGCGCATGAACTTCCTTGGTCTGGGTACCGTTGCCGGCAGGTTCCGCTTCTTCGCAGTGCTCGAGGCACTGTCCTGGCTGGGCCTGCTGGTGGGAATGGCGTTCAAGTACCTCCCCGCGGAGGGTAACGAGATCGGCGTGAAGATCTTCGGCCCGATACACGGCGGCATCTTCGTCCTGTTCTTGCTGGCGGCGCTGCTGGCCGCGCGGGAGCTCGAATGGAACTGGAAGACCACGGTGCTGGCGCTGCTGTCCAGCATCCCACCGTTCTTCACGGT
Organism: Nocardia grenadensis; assembly: GCF_050942415.1. Taxonomy (NCBI): domain Bacteria; kingdom Bacillati; phylum Actinomycetota; class Actinomycetes; order Mycobacteriales; family Nocardiaceae; genus Nocardia; species Nocardia grenadensis. Next base: position 1,082,160 of record NZ_CP192054.1, read on the forward strand.
CGTCTTCGAGGTGTGGGCCGTACGCACCGGCAAGCTGGGCGAGCTGAGTGCGGCCGGCGCCACCGAGTCCCCGCAGACCCTCGCGGCCTCCTCGTGACAAACTGGAGCCTGTGACTCGACCAGCATCCCGTCGTCCTTCACCCGCCGCAGCCGCCGCCATGTCCGGGGCGGTGGATCTGTCCGCCCTGAAGCAGCCGCCCGCGGGTGCGCCGGCCGCTACGGGCGACCATACGGTCACCGAAGCGGATTTCGAGACCAAGGTGCTGCGCCGCTCCGCCCAGGTACCGGTCGTGGTGGCGCTGTACTCACAGCGCAGTCCCGGCAGCATCGAACTGGTCCAGCTGCTGGAGCGGCTGGTGGGTGAGGCCAACGGCACCTGGGATCTCGCCGCCGTCGAAGCCGAGAGCAATATGCGGATCGCGCAGGCCTTCGGCGTCCAGGGCATCCCGACGGTGATCGCGGTCGCGGGCGGACAACCGCTGGCCGATTTCCAGGGCAACCAGCCCGAAGCACAGGTCTCGCAATGGCTGACCGCCGTCGTGCAGGCGGTGGAGGGCAAACTCGAGGGCGACTCGGACGCGCCTCAGGAGCAGCCCGCCGATCCGCGGTTCACAGCAGCGGAGGCACTGCTCGAACAGGGCGAACTGGCGGGTGCGGAATCGGCCTATGAGTCGATCGTCGCCCAGGAGCCCGGCAATACCGAGGCCAAGGCGGCACTGCGGCAGGTGAAGTTCCTGCGCCGGGCGCAGGAAATCCCGGAATCGGCGATCGCCACCGCCGACGCGGACCCCGGCAATGTCGCGGCCGCGCTCGATGCCGCCGATGTGGAACTCTTCCAACAGCAGCCCGAGGCCGCGTTCGACCGGCTCATCGCCCTGGTTGCCCGGACCGCCGGTGACGAACGCACCACGGTCCGGACCCGGCTGCTGGAACTGTTCGAACTTTTCGACCAGGCCGAGCCGTTCGTGGTGGCGGCCCGCCGCAAACTGGCCACCGCGCTGTACTGAATCTATGGCGCCGCCTCCGGCGGCGGGGTCGAGGCCCCCTCGGTCCCGCCGTTCAGGCCTCGGGACTCGCGGCTTCGCCGCATGCGATGTGCGGTGGACCGTCCATAGAATGCGACCATTGAGCACCTTCGGCCAAGGGGCAACCCTTTCCGGGCCTCGTAAGACTCGGCACCGAGCGGGGGCTGCCGTTCGTGAAGTCGATCCGAAACAGGGGTGGCCGAGCGGTCGAGTCGGCAGCCGGTCCGGACATCGCATGCCGACGTAACCCGCGTGCGTGGATTTCGGCGAGACGACCCATTAATGAAGGCGGCCGGGGCGCCGCCAAGTCATCGCTGATCTCCGGGGAACGTGTGGCTGGTCAGGGGCGCGGGATCAGCCAGATGACACTGAGTGGGCCGAGTGTGAGGGCGGCCGAGGCAGGACGGTCGTGCCGGCTCACCGGGTCGGCGTGGACCGTGCCGAGGTTGCCGGAGCCGGTGCCGCCGTACTCGAGCGCGTCGGTGTTCAGGATTTCCGTCCACTGCCCGGCGGCGGGCAGGCCGATGCGGTAGTCACGGTAGGTGGTGCCGGAGAAATTGCAGACACAGGCGACCGTGCTGCCGTCGGCGCCGTGGCGGAGAAACGCCAGGACATTGGACTCGCGGTCGTCGGCGGTGATCCACGAGTGGCCGCCGGGGGTGGTGTCCTGGCTCCAGAGAGCGGGATGATCGCGGTAGGTCCGGTTGAGGTCGGCGACCAGCAGCTGGATACCGCGGTGTAGCGGATTGTCGAGTTCATGCCAGTCGAGACCGTGGTCGTGCCACCATTCGCGGTAGTGCCCGAACTCCTGGCCCATGAACAGCAGTTGCTTGCCCGGGTGGGCCCACATGTAGGCGAGCAGCGCGCGGACCCCGCCGGCTTTGGCGAACTCGTCGCCGGGCATCCGAGTCCACAGTGTGCCCTTGCCGTGCACGACCTCGTCGTGGCTGATGGGCAGGACATAGTTCTCGCTCCACGCGTACATGAGCGAGAAGGTGATCTCGTTGTGGTGCCAGGTGCGGTACACGGGATCCCGGCCCAGATAGCCGAGGGTGTCGTGCATCCAACCCATATTCCATTTCATGGAGAAGCCGAGCCCGCCGACCTCGGTGGCGCGGGTGACGCCGGCCCAGGTGGTGGATTCCTCGGCGATGGTGACGACACCCGGATACGAGGCGCGCAGGCTGTCGTTGAGTTCGGTGAGGAACGCGACGGCCTCCAGGTTCTCGCGGCCGCCCTGGACATTGGGTTCCCAGCCGCCGCCGGGCCGGGCGTAGTCGAGGTACAGCATGGCCGCGACCGCGTCGACCCGCAGGCCGTCGATATGGAATTCCTCGACCCAGAACCGGGCGTTGGCGACCAGGAAGTTGCGTACTTCGGGCCGTCCGTAATCGAACGCGTAGGTGCCCCATTCGGGCTGTTCGCCGCGGCGCGGGTCCGGGTGCTCGTATAGGGGGGTGCCGTCGAACCGGGCCAGGGCCCATGCGTCGCGCGGGAAATGCGCGGGTACCCAGTCGAGGATGACGCCGATACCGCCGGCGTGCAGATGGTCGACGAAGGCGCGGAAATCATCCGGGCTGCCGAAGCGTGCGGTCGGGGCGTAGTACGAGGTGACCTGATATCCCCAGGAGCCCCCGAAGGGATGTTCGGCGACGGGGAGCAGTTCGACATGGGTGAAACCGAGGTGGCGTACGTATTCGCTGAGTTCGGTGGCGAGTTCGCGGTAGCCCAGTCCTGGACGCCAGGACGCGAGATGCACTTCGAAGACACTGAACGGGGCCCGCGCCGGATCGGTGTGGCCGCGGGCGGTGAGCCAGCCCGAGTCGGTCCAGCGGTGCTCGGCCGAAGCGACGACGGACGCGGTGGCCGGGGGGACCTCGGTGGCGAAGGCGACCGGGTCGGCGTGATCGGCGATCCGTCCGTCGGCCCCGTGCACCCGGTACTTGTAGCGATCGCCGGGCGCCGCGCCGGGTACGAAGACCTCCCACACTCCCGACGCCCCGAGCGAGCGCATCGGCCAGGTACCACCCTGCCAGCGGTCGAAATCGCCGAAAACGGTGACGCCGCGGGCGTTCGGCGCCCAGACCGCGAAGGAGACACCGGTGACTTCACCGTCGAGACCTCGATAGGTGCGCGGATGCGCGCCCAGTACCTCCCACAGTCGTTCGTGCCGGCCCTCGCCGATGAGGTGCAGATCCAGCTCGCCGAGGGTGGGCAGGAAACGGTAGCCGTCGGCGGTCACGGTGGCCGGTCGGCGCGGATGCACGGTGACGATCCGGTAGTCGAGGATCTCCGGGTACGGCAGCACGGCCGTGAAGAGTCCGTGCCCCAGCAGGTCCAGCGGATGATCGACCCCGCCGACCAGCACCGACACCGACTCCGCGGTGGGTCGCAGCACCCGTACCGCGGTGCCGTCGGGGTGTGGGTGCGCGCCGAGCACTGTATGTGGGTCGGGATGGGTGCCCGCGGCGAGAAGCAGCAGGTCGCGGCGATCCATCACGGCGTCACCGGAACCCGCGCCGGTACGCCAGGGCGGCTCGGGCGTGATGGGGTACCGGGGGCAGCGCGATGATGTGGGAGACCGCGTGCGCGGGATCGAGCCGGATGTAGTTGGTCTGCGCCCAGTGGTACTGCTCGCCGCTGATCTCGTCGTGGACGACCGGGTGGTCGTGCCATTCCCGGCCGACGGCGGGCAGGTCCAGCGACAGCATGCCTTGTTCGGCGGTGAAGGGGTTCAGGTTCACCACGACCAGGACGGCGTCGCCGGTGGCGGGGTCGGTCTTCGAATACGCGAGCAGGTTGTCGTTGTCGATGTGGTGGAAGTGCAGGCAGCGCAACTGCTGGAGCGCCGGGTGCCGGCGGCGGATCTCGTTGAGCCGGGTGAGTAGCGGCTCGAGAGATTCGCCGCGGGCGCGGGCCTCGGCGAACGGGCGCGGTCGCAGCTCGTACTTCTCCGAATCCAGGTACTCCTCGCTACCGGCGCGTACGGCCCGGTGCTCGTACAGTTCGTAACCCGAGTACACCCCCCAGCTGGGGCCCAGGGTCGCGGCCAGGACCGCGCGGATCGCGAACATACCGGGACCCCCGTGCTGCAGGCTCTCATGCAGGATGTCGGGTGTATTGACGAAGAGGTTGGGCCGGGCTTCGTCGGCTTTGGCGGTGAGTTCCAGACCGAATTCGGTGAGCTCGTGTTTATGCGTACGCCAGGTGAAGTAGGTGTAGGACTGGCTGAATCCGCGGCGCGCGAGACCGTAGAGCCGCGCGGGATAGGTGAACGCCTCGGACAGGAAGATCACGTCCGGATCCGTGCGGCGCACCGCGGCGATCAGCCACTCCCAGAAATCGGCCGGTTTGGTGTGGGGGTTGTCGACCCGGAAGATCTTCACGTCGAGCCCGACCCAGTACCGCACCACCCGCAGCACCTCGGCGTACAGGCCGTCCGGGTCGTGATCGAAATCGAGCGGATAGATGTCCTGGTACTTCTTGGGCGGGTTCTCGGCGTAGGCGATGGTGCCGTCGGGCAGCGTGGTGAACCATTCCGGATGCGCGCTCACCCACGGATGGTCGGGCGCGCACTGCAGGGCCAGATCCAGTGCGACCTCGAGACCGAGCTCTGTCGCGGTGCGGACGAAGGCGGTGAAATCGGCCTCGGTACCCAGTTGCGGGTGGAACGCGTCGTGACCGCCCTCGGCCGAACCGATCGCCCACGGTGACCCGACCTCGCCGGGGCCCGCGGTGAGCGCGTTGTTGCGGCCCTTGCGGTTCACCAGGCCGATGGGATGGATCGGCGGCAGGTAGACCACATCGAACCCCATCGCCGCGATCCGGGGCAGTGCGTTCGCGGCGGTCGCGAAGGTGCCGTGCACCGGGGTTCCGTCGGCATCGCGCCCACCGGTCGAGCGGGGGAAGAACTCGTACCAGGACCCGGTGCGGGCCCGCGAGCGTTCCACCAGCACCGAATACTGCGGCCCGCGCGTGAGCAGCTCCCGCAACGGCGTCCGCCGCAGGATCTCGGCGACTTCGTCGGTGAATGCCGGAGCCACCCGCGCCGGGAGCGGGTCGGTGCCGCGGAGCGCGGCCGCGGCCGCCCGCAGCCGCTCGAACTCCCGCTTCGGCACCGCCTGCGCCGCCCGGTCCAGCAGCCGGGCCCCGATTTCCAGATCGTTGGCCAGGTCCGCCGCGCTCTGCCCGACCGCCAGTTTCGCCTCCACCGCCGAACGCCAGGTCGCGATGGAATCCGCCCACCCCTCGACCCGGAAATGCCACAACCCGGGTGCCGTGGGCGTGAAGACACCGTTGAAGACATCGGGTTCGTAGTCGGGGGTCATCGGGACCCGCACCGACCGCGACGAGCCCGGCGCACGCACCGCCAGAGAGGCGCCGACCGCGCCGTGCCCGTCCCGCCACACCACGGCACGTACCGGGAAAACCTCCCCGACCACGGCCTTCGCCGGGTAGCCGCCGGGGACGTGCGGGGCGGTGTCATCGATGGCGATGCGGCCGGTCATCAGATATTCGGCGCGGATACTCTCCCGTTCACGGGGGAGGGAAAGCGCCGTCCTCCTTTCCAGAGGTACTGCCGTCGCTGGAATACACCCGGCGCGGGTTCGGGCTGCGCGGCGGCCGGTTGGTGTTGGCCAAGGGCATCAGTATTCAGGTGGTGCGGTCGCGCGAGTCGCCGTCCGAACCGACGAGTGTGCGCACCACCCAGGATTCGTTGGGGCACCGGTACGCCTCGTTCGTGGTGACCCATGAGGACAACGTAAGACAAGTGGATCACCTCCTCCGGGATGGTGGTGCGGTTGCAGTCTGAGCCGGAAATCTCCTGCCTTCGGACATGAGGGACGTTAACCTCACTACGTTATTGGCAACGACTGCGGTAGTGGGAACCGGCGCGAGCGAAGTCGGCGGCGTGCCTCTTCTGTCTCCTCCGGATGGTCTACCTCTATGGTCGTGGCCCGCCCCCGATTCTGGACCGACGGAGCGAAGGAGCGCAGGAGGGAATAATCGGGGTCACAGGGCCCCGACCCGCGCGCCGAAGGCGCGCAAATATACACAGCTAAGCTCGGGCGGATGAAGGCACTGCGTCGGTTCACCGTCCGCGCCCACCTGCCGGAGCGGCTGGCCGCGCTGGACGAGCTGTCCACCAATCTGCGCTGGTCGTGGCACGGTCCGACCCAGGATGTATTCGCCGCCCTGGACCCGCGCCGGTGGGCGGAGACCGGGCACGATCCGGTACGGATGCTGGCGGAGGTGCCACCGCAGCGGTTGGACGGACTCGCCGCCGACGCCGATTTCTGTGCGCGCGTGGATGCGGTGGCCGCGGATCTGCGGGCGTATCTGAATCGCCCGGTCCCGGATCCGGGGGTGCGGGGGATCGCCTACTTCTCGATGGAGTTCGGGGTGACCGAGGCGCTGCCCAACTATTCGGGTGGGCTCGGAATCCTGGCCGGGGACCATCTGAAAGCGGCATCGGATCTGGGGTTGCCGCTGATCGGGGTGGGGCTGCTCTACCGGTCCGGGTATTTCCGGCAATCGCTGACCGCCGACGGCCGGCAGGTCGAACGATACCCGGCACTGGATCCGCAGGAGCTGCCGTTGCGGTTGCTGGCCGCCGACGGCGCGCCGGTGCTGGTGCACGTGGCGATGCCGGACCGGCGCGTGCTGGCGGCACGGATATGGATCGCGCAGGTGGGGCGGGTGCCGTTGCTGCTGCTGGACTCCGATATCGCGGCCAACGATCCGGACCTCCGGTCGGTGACCGACCGGCTCTACGGCGGCGACCAAGGACACCGGATCGAGCAGGAGATCCTCGCCGGTATCGGTGGTGTGCGGGCGGTCCGGGCCTACACCGCGGCGACCGGGCTCCCGGATCCCGAGGTTTTCCATATGAACGAAGGACACGCGGGTTTCCTGGGGCTGGAGCGGATCCGGGAGTATCTGGCCGCGGGCCACGATTTCGATACCGCGCTGGCGGCGGTGCGGGCCGGGACCGTGTTCACCACGCATACGCCGGTGCCGGCCGGAATCGACCGTTTCCCGCTCTCCCTGGTACACCGGTATTTCGGCGGGTCGTCCGGGGAATCGGAATCGCCGCTGCTGCCCGGGATCGCGGTGGATCGGATCATCGCGCTGGGCCGGGAGGACGATCCCGCGGTGTTCAATATGGCCCATATGGGTTTGCGGCTGGCGCAGCGCGCGAACGGCGTCTCCCGCCTGCACGGCGCGGTGAGCCGGAGCATGTTCGACTCGTTGTGGCCCGGTTTCGATGCCGCCGAGGTACCGATCGGTTCGGTGACCAACGGTGTGCACGCGCCCACCTGGGCCGCCCGGGAATGGGGCGACGGGCTCGATACCGGCGACCGGCCGCGGATCTGGGAGGCGCTGGGTGAGCTGGCGCCGGAGCGGCTCTGGGAGATCCGCGGGACGCTGCGCGCGAAGCTGGTCCGGGAGGTGCGGCGGCGGTTGCGGGAGTCGTGGCGGCAGCGGGGCGCGGCCGAGGCCGAACTGACCTGGGTGGATTCGGTATTCGACCCCGAGGTGCTGACCATCGGCTTCGCCCGCCGGGTCCCGACCTACAAGCGGTTGACCCTGATGCTGCGCGATCCGCGGCGGTTGCGTGATCTACTGCTGGACCCCGACCGGCCGGTGCAATTGGTGGTGGCGGGTAAGAGCCATCCCGCGGACGAGGGCGGTAAGGCGCTGATCCAGCAGGTGGTGCGGTTCGCCGATGATCCGGCGGTGCGGCACCGGATCGTGTTCCTGCCCGACTACGACATGTCGATGGCCCGCTACCTGTACTGGGGTTGTGATGTGTGGTTGAACAATCCGCTGCGGCCGTTGGAGGCGTGCGGCACGTCCGGGATGAAATCGGCACTCAACGGTGGGTTGAACCTGTCGATCCGGGACGGTTGGTGGGACGAGATGTTCGACGGTGAGAACGGGTGGGCGATCCCGACCGCCGACGGCGTGTCCGACGACGAGCGCCGCGACGATCTGGAGGCGAGCGCACTCTACGAGCTGATGGAGCGAACGGTCGCGCCGCGTTTCTACGAGCGCGACGCGACCGGCATTCCCCGCCGCTGGGTCGAGATGGTGCGCCACACGCTGCGCGTTCTCGGGCCGGAAGTGCTCGCGGACCGGATGGTGCGCGAGTACACCGAGCGCTATTACCTGCCGACCGCTACGACGGCGCGGCGGGTCACCGCGGAGAATCTGCGGGGCGCCCGGGAGCTCGCCGAGTACCGCAGGCGGCTGGAGAACGCATGGCCGAGCGTACGGGTGGCGCAGGTGGAGGCGGCCGGTCTTCCGGACACTCCGGTAATCGGGGCGCCACTGTCGTTGACCGCGCGGGTGGACCTCGGTGGTCTCGGACCGGACGATGTGACGGTCGAGGCCGTCCTCGGGCGGGTCACGCCCGAGGACGAGCTGACCGACATCGGTACCGTCACGATGTCCTGTACCGGGGCGGAGTCCGGCGACTCCACGCTCACGGTCTTCACCGTCGAGACCTCGCTGCCATGTGCGGGTACGGTCGGCTATACGGTCCGGGTGCTGCCGGCCCACGATCTGCTGGCCACACCCGCGGAGCCGGGCCGGGTGGTCAACGCCTGACGGCCCGGGTCGGCGAATGAGCGCGACCCGCCTCTCCGCCGCCGGCTCCGGCATGGACGGGCCGGGTATGCCGCCGGGAGCGCCCGCCGCCGGCTCCGTCGCGGGGCACGCGTCCGGATACGCGGAGTCGCGTCTGTCATGTCGGCCCCGCCGGGGTGCCTGTGGTCCGCGAACCGGGGCCACACACCGTCGGGGTGCTGGCGACTTCGTCGTAACAGGTATCGGATACCGTTCCACACTGGCGCTGCCGGGCGCCGGACCTCCCGCTGGGTACTGCGCGCTCACCAGTAGGGGTCATATGGGCTGTCGCCTCTTCCGGTTCGGTTCGGCGCGTACGCGCCGGGTGCCGGCCGGAACGGTGCCCGGCGAGTTCCTGCCGGACTCCGGTCCGCTTCCCGTCCGCGCGTGGGCGGGTGTTCTATCCAGCCGACTGGAGGTCCCATGGCCACCGATCTTCTGACCCGGACCCGCGGGCGAATCGATACCTACTTCGCTGTCGGGGTGCACGGGTCGACCATGCGCCGCGAGCTCATGGCGGGCACGGTGACGTTCCTGGCCATGTGTTACGTGCTGGCGGTCAACCCGTCCATCCTGGGTGACCAGGGCGCGCTGGGCGATCAGGGCATCCCGACCCAGGCGGTGTTCACCGCGACCGCGGTCTCGGCGGTGGCCGGGTCCCTGGTCATGGGATTGTGGGCCCGGTATCCGATCGCGCTCGCGCCAGGGATGGGCCTGAACGCGTTCTTCGCGTTCTCGGTCGTGCTGGGTATGGGGATTCCCTGGCAGGTCGCGCTGTCGGGCACCCTCCTCTCGGGTGTGATCTTCCTCGTGCTCGCGTTGACCAGGATCCGGGAGAAGATCCTCAACGCGATCCCGCTGCAGCTGAAACTGGCGGTCGCGGCCGGGGTCGGCGTGTTCGTGGCGTTTCTCGGGCTCAAGAACGCCGGCATTGTGGTCGACAGTGATTCGACGCTGGTGAAGCTCGGCGATTTCACCCAGGGCACGACGGTGCTGGCGCTGTTCGGCCTGGTGGTCACGGTGATCTTTCTGGTCCGCGGCTGGCACGGGGCGGTGCTGTACGGCATCGTGCTGACCGCGGTGGTCGGGATGGTCGCCGGTCTGGTGGATGTGCCCGACGGTGTCGCGGCGCTGCCCCGGGGGCTGGACCAGACCTTCGGGCAGGCGATCATCCATCTGCCCGACGCGTTCACCGCGCAGATGATCGTGGTGGTGCTGACCATGCTGTTCGTCGATTTCTTCGACGCCTCGGGCACGCTCATCGGGGTCGCCAACCAAGCCGGCCTGCTGAACAGCAAGGGGGAGCTGCCACGGGCCGCGAGCGCGTTATCCGCCGACGCCGTGGGCACCATGGCCGGTGCGGTGATCGGTACCTCCACCACGACGGCGTATGTCGAATCGACGGCCGGGGTGTCCGCGGGCGGTCGAACCGGATTGACCGCGGTGGCGACGGCCGCCTGGTTCGCGGTGGCCATGTTCTGCTATCCGATCTTCTCGGTGGTGGCGGCGTCGGGGGCGGTGACCGCGGCCGCGCTGATCGTGGTCGGGGTGCTCATGGCCCGGTCGCTGGGGGATATCGACTGGTCCCGGCTGGAGTTCGCGGTCCCGGCCTTCATCACCATCGTGATGATGCCGTTGACGTACTCCATCGCGAACGGGCTGGCCATGGGAATGATCTTCTACCCGGTGGTGATGGTGGCCCGCGGCCGGATCCGTGAGGTGCATCCGGTGATGTGGGCGCTGACCCTCATTTTCCTCGGATACTTCTTCTTCCTGGCGGAATAGTCTGAGAGCGGGCCGGGTCGGCAACCGATGAATTGAATAGGGGGACCCCGGTCCGTTTGTTTCCGTGGCCAACTATCCGGATAGCAAGGAGGGGTTCATATGACAGTCGAGTCGACGCTGGACCGCACCGCGGTACCGGCGACCGGAAACCGCACCCTGTCCACCGATATCGGCCTGCTGATCCTGCGGGTGGTCTTCGGTCTGCTCATCGCCTCACACGGCAGCCAGAAACTCTTCGGCTGGTTCGATGGTCCGGGCCTGACCGCGAACAATGCCGCTTTCGAGAAGATGGGCTTCAACCCGGGCAGCTTCTTCGGCACGCTGGCCGGGCTCAGTGAATTCACCGGTGGTCTGCTGCTGGCTCTCGGTGCGCTGTCCCCACTGGGCGCGGCCATCGTGCTGGGTACCACCATCGTCATCATCAATACGACCTTCAGTGGCGGGCTGCTCACCGGCAAGGGGTACGAGCCGGGTCTGCTCTACGCCGTGGCGGCGGCGGCCCTGGCGTTCACCGGCCCGGGCCGTTTCTCGGTGGACGGCAACCGTGCGTGGGCGCGCGGCGGTGTGGTGTGGGGCCTGGTCGCGGTCGCGGTGGCCGCGGTCGCCGCGGTGCTCGTCCTGACCTTCGAGTCGGTGCTCTGAGCTGGTCAGATCAGACGGTCGCGGCGGCGGAGAGCCGGCGCAGTGCCTTCTCCACGACGGCCGGATCGGCTGTCTCCCAGTAGGGGGGCAGGGAGGCGCGCAGGAAACCGCCGTAGCGCGCGGTGGCCAGCCGTGGATCGAGAATGGCGACGACGCCGCGGTCGTCGACGCTGCGCAGCAACCGTCCGGTGCCCTGGGCCAGGAGCAGGGCCGCGTGGCTCGCGGCGACGGTGAGGAAACCGTTGCCGCCGCGCGATTCCACCGCGCGCTGCCGTGCCGCCAGCAGCGGATCGTCGGGCCGGGGGAACGGGATACGGTCCAGGATCACCAGACTCAGCGAGGGCCCGGGCACGTCGACGCCCTGCCAGAGCGAGAGGGTGCCGAACAGGGAGGTTTCCGGGTCGTCGGCGAATTTGCGTACCAGGGCGCCGGTGGAATCCTCGCCCTGACACAGGATCGGGGTGTCCAGGCGTTTGCGCAGGACCTCGGTGGCCGCCTTGGCCGCACGCATGGACGAGAAGAGCCCGAGGGTGCGTCCGCCCGCGGCTCCCACCAGGCGCTCGATCTCGTCGAGGTAGGCCGGGGGCAGGCCGTCGCGGCCCGGCGCCGGCAGGTGTTTGGCGACGTAGAGGATCCCGGATTTGGCGTGATCGAACGGCGAACCGACGTCGAGCGAGGACCAGCGCACGGTATCGGCGTCGCTCGGTGCCTCGGCGCTGTTGGCCATCGCCGGATCGACGTGGCTGTTCGATTGCGGCGGCAGGCCCCAGGTGCGGGCCAGACCGTCGAAGTTCCCGCCGATCTGTAGCGTCGCCGAGGTGAGGACGACCGTTGCGGCGCCGAACAATTGGCTGCGCAGCAGCCCTCCCACGGCCAGCGGCGCCATCCGCAGGGTGCGCCGGGTGACGCCGCGGATCTCGTCGGCCGACAGCCACACCACATCGCGGCGGACCGCCGGGTCGGGTTCGTCGAAGGCGGTGAGCGCGCGGACCGCGCTGTCGTGGATCTCCTCCACACCGGCGATGGCCATGTTCCGGCCGGCGGCGGCCTCGGGATCGTTGCCGCCGGAGCCCTGCGGATTGAGCGCGGTGCGGGCGTTCCAGGCGGCGTCCCGGACGAGGGCCAGCACCCCGGCGACGCCCTCGGGCAGCGTGTCCCAGCGGGTCGGCGGCAGTTCGTCGAGCGCGGTGTGCCAGGCCTCGGCGGCCTCCTCGAGCCGGTCGACCTCCCGCTCGTCGATGAGTTTCGCGCAACGCCGGGCCGCGGTGCCGATGGCAGTGGCGGACAATTCGGCGGTCGCGATCCCGGTGACCCGGTCGACGAGTTCGTGTGCCTCGTCGACCACCACCAGATCGTGTTCGGGCAGTACCTGCACACCGCTGATGGCGTCGATGGCCAGGAGGGCGTGATTGGTGACGACGATATCGGCCTGCGCCGATTCGGCCCGGGCCAGTTCGGCGAAGCAGTCCTGCCCGAACGGGCAGCGTGATTTGCCCAGGCATTCGCGCGCGGACACGCTCACCTGCCGCCAGGCGCGGTCGCCGACGCCCGGGGCGAGTTCGTCGCGGTCGCCGGTCTCGGTATCGGAGGCCCATTCGTTGAGCCGTTTTACTTCGCGGCCGAGCCGCGAGACCGCGAACGCGTCGAACAGTTCGGCCTCGGCGGGCTCCTCCGGGACGGCGCTGTTGATCTTGTTCAGGCACAGGTAGTTGTTGCGGCCCTTGAGGATCGCGAACTCCGGCGTGCGGCCCAGCGGTTTCGTGAGCGCCTGGGCCAGGCGAGGGAGGTCCCGGTCCACCAGCTGGCGCTGGAGTGCGATGGTCGCCGTGGAGATCACCACTGTGCGTCCGGTCCGCACCGCGTACCGCAGGCTGGGCACCAGATAGGCGAGCGATTTCCCGGTGCCCGTCCCCGCCTGGACGGCCAGATGCTCTTTGTTCTCGATGGCGTTGTCCACCGCCGCGGCCATCGTCATCTGACCCGGGCGTTCCTTACCGCCGAGCGCGGTCACAGCGGTCGCCAGCAGTTCTGATACGGGCGGGAGTTCGGGCACTCGGGCAGCCTACTGCGCCGCACCGACAGCTGTGCGCCCAGTCGCGGCCCGGCCTGTCCTGCCCGCTCGGCACCGCAGGCGCGGACCGCCCTTCCCCGCAATCTTACTCAGAAGTAAGGTCTGACCATGGCGTGGAAACCTGATCAGATACCCGACCAGCGCGGACGCATATTCGTCGTCACCGGCGCCAACGGCGGACTCGGAGCCGAGACCACAAAAGTACTCGCCGGCAAAGGGGCCACTGTCGTGATGGCCTGCCGCAACACCGAGAAGGCACAGGAGGTCGCCGATGCCATCGGTGGCGACCTCCGGATCCGCCGACTGGACCTGGCCGACCTGTCCTCGATCCGGGAATTCGCCGAGCAGACCGGGGAATTCGATGTGCTCATCAATAATGCCGGTCTGATGAACGTGCCGTTCTCGCGGACCGTGGACGGTTTCGAAACCCAGTTCGGGGTGAATCATCTCGGCCATTTCGCGCTGACCGGGCTGCTGCTGGACCGGATGCGCGACCGGGTGGTGACCCTGGCCAGTATCGCCCACAAGCAGACCCCCAAGTTATGGGTGGACGACCTGAACTACGAGAACCGCCGCTACCAGCGCAACCTCGCCTACGCCCAGGCCAAACTGTCGAACCTGATGTTCGCGCGCGAACTCCAGCGCCGGCTGGCGGCGGCCGGCTCGTCGAAACGTTCCTACGGAGTGCATCCGGGAGTTTCGGCCACCGAACTGTTCACCCGCACCGAGACCCCGCTGGACTGGGTGAGCAAACCGGTTATCCGGCTGGTTGGGCACGCACCGGCGAAGGCGGCGCATTCGACGCTGTTCGCGGCCACCACACCCGATGCCGATCCCGATACGTACTGGGGTCCGACACGGTTGTTCCAGTCGCAGGGCCCGGTGGCGGCGTCCCCGTCCACCCGCCTGTCCAAGAACACCGACCTGTGGCAGCGGCTGTGGGCCGAGTCCGAGCGGCTGACCGGGGTCGTCTACAAGTTCTGACCGGCGACGATACGGCTGCCGCGATACCCACCTCACACTACGGCCCGTGTAGTAGACGGGTACCGTGGTAGCCGTGTCCGCAACACCTCGCCGCACCGTGCACCGCCCGGCCCTGGTCCTGCTGGTGGTCGTGCTGGCACTGACCGCGCTGGCCCTGGGCTGGTGGCAGTGGGAGCGGTTCTCCTCGGCGAGCGGCACCGCGCAGAACCTCGGGTACGCGCTGCAGTGGCCGCTTTTCGCCGGGTTCGCGTTGTTCGCCTACTTCCGGTTCGTGCGGTTGGAATCGGAGACCGCCGGCACCGAACCGTCCGGCGTGACCACCGAGGGCGCGAATACGCCGGATACCGAGTCCGGCCCCTCGCGCACCCGTATCGGACTGTTCGCCGGCCGACGTGGTGCCGCGGCGGCCGGCCCGCGGGAGATCCCGGCCGGTTTCCTGCCCGAACGCCCGCGAGCCGCCCGCGACGACGATCCGGTGCTCGCCGAATACAACAGCTATCTGGCCCGTTTGCACGCCGCCGACGGCGCCGCGGGCAGTCCGGCGGGCCCGGCCCGCGATACCGAGAGGAGCGCGGGTTGACCGCGAGCGAAAACGCCACCACAGCACCCGAGGCCGGCGCCGCGGCGCCGGCCGGCGACCGGCGGATCGCGGGGGCGCTACTGCGCTACCGCGTCCTGGCCTGGGTCACCGGTCTGTGGCTGCTGTTCCTCACCGCCGAGATGATCGCCAAGTACGGCTTCGGCGTCGATACGCCCAGCTGGATCGCGGTGGTCCACGGTTGGGCGTACTTCATCTATCTGATCCTCACCGCGGACCTGGCGGTGAAGGTGCGCTGGCCGATCAAACGCACCGTCGGCACGCTGCTCGCGGGCACGGTCCCGCTGCTGTCGTTCTTCGTCGAACACCGCAACACCCAGCAGGTCAAGCGGGATTTCGGGGTCTGACCGCCCGGCGCCGGCTCAGCCCGCCAGCGCGGCGAGCGCCGGCAGGAGCTGGGCCAGCGCGCGGCCGCGATGGGACGCTCCGTCCTTCTGTGCCGGGGTGAGCTGGGCGGCACTGAGTTCGCCGCCCTCGGGGCGGAACAGCGGGTCGTAACCGAAACCGCCGTCGCCCTGCGGCTCCCGCGCGATGGTGCCCGGCCATTCGCCACGCACCACGATCTCCGCGCCCGCCGGGATCACCAGCGCGCACGCGGAGACGAAACTCGCGCCGCGGCGTTCGTCGGGTGTATCGGACAACTGCGCCAGTAACAGCGCGTTGTTGGCGCCGTCGTCACCGTGTCGGCCCGCCCACCGCGCCGACAGCACCCCGGGCATACCGTTGAGCGCGTCCACCGCGATACCGGAATCGTCGGCTATACAGGGCAACCGTGTGGCGCGGGCGCCGTCGCGCGCTTTGGCCAGGGCGTTCTCCTCGAAGGTCGCCCCGGTCTCCGGAGCTTCCGGATACTCCGGTACATCGTCGAGGCCCACGATCTCCAGCCCCGCGACTCCCGCCTCGTCGAGGATGCGGCGCAGTTCGGTCAGTTTCTTGGCATTGCGGCTGGCGAGCAGAACCCGACGCGTCATCACTTCTTCTTCGAGGTCTCGGTGGCCTCCGGCAGTACGCCGGGATAGGGCAGGGCCAGCGCTTCCTTCTGGACGGCGAACAACTGTTCGCATCCGGCCAGCGCCGAATCGAGCAGCTTGTCGAGGGTGGACCGCGGGAAGGTGGCGCCCTCACCGGTGCCCTGGATCTCGACCAGGGTGCCGGTATCGGTGGCGACCACGTTCATATCGACCTCGGCCCGCGAATCCTCCTCGTAGGGGAGATCGAGCCGGACCCTTCCGTCCACCACACCGACACTCACCGCGGCGATGGCGCAGGAGATGGGTTGCGGATCCGCCAGCGCACCGGCCGCGCCCAGATAGGTGATGGCGTCCGCGAGCGCCACGTAGGCACCGGTGATCGCGGCAGTTCGGGTGCCGCCGTCGGCCTGCAGCACATCACAGTCGACGGCGATGGTGTTCTCACCGATGGCGGCGAGGTCGATACAGGCCCGCAGGGATCGGCCGACCAGCCGGCTGATCTCCTGGGTGCGCCCGCCGACCTTCCCTTTGACCGATTCCCGGCCGCTGCGGGTGTGGGTGGCGGCCGGCAGCATCGCGTATTCGGCGGTGAGCCAGCCGAGGCCCGAATCGCGGCGCCACGGCGGCACCCCCTCGGTGACACTGGCCGTGCACATCACCCGGGTCTGCCCGAACTCCACCAGCACCGAACCCGCCGGGTGCGTGGTGAAGCCTCGAGTTATCCGTACCTTGCGGAGTTCGTCGTCCGCCCTGCCATCGGCTCGTCTCGACACGGGCTCAGCGTAGTGGGGTACCCGTGCCCGGGACATGCCTGGGTCTACAGGTCGAACGACTCGCCCGGGGACACCGCGTGGACAGGCCCGGTGAACTCGGCCTTGGCCTCGGCGATGACATCTTCTCGGGAGGTCCACGGCGGAATATGGGTGAGCAGGAGTTCCCCGACGCCGGCCTCCGCGGCGATACGGCCGGCTTCGGTACCCGAAAGGTGCACGCCCGCCGGGCGATCGGCGGGATCGTGGGTCCACGACGCCTCCGCGAGCAGGACGTCGGCACCCTGCGCGAGTTCCTGGACCGCCGGACAGACCGCGGTATCGCCGGTATAGACGAAGGTACGGCCGGCGGGGGTGACGATCCGCAGACCGTAGGACTCCGGCGGATGGAACATCCGCCGCGCGGTGAGGGTGTGGCCGGGACCGAACTCCACCGTCTCGTCCTCTTTCCACGGGTGGAAATCGATCACATCGGACCAGTCGTCGCATTCCCCGCCGACCTCGGCCGAGGCGTTACCGATCCGCAGCGGGGCGTCCGAGGGGCCGCGGACGATCGCCCGCCCGGCGGGGGGAATCGGGTGGTAGCGCCGCCACACCAGCAGCCCGGGAAGGTCGAGGCAGTGATCGGCGTGCAGATGGGTGAGGAAGATCGACACCTCGCCCGGATCGGCGAATCGCTGCAGCGCACCGAGGACGCCCGGTCCGAAATCGATGACCACCGGCGACATATCCGGACCGGTGAGCAGATAACCCGACGCGGGGGAATCCGGGCCGGACACACTGCCCGAGCACCCGAGGACGGTGAGGCGCATGTCACCATGCTGCCACGAGGTTTCCCGATTCAAGACCGCATCCCCCGAAAATACTGGCCGCGCCCACGGTCACCGGGGTGAGGCGAGTGGCCCGGTGTTGAGTTGACGGCGGTGTCGACGTTCATCACTGGAGAGTACCCACCCGGCGAACAGTCCACCCATAGCGCCGAAAAGGTGTCCCTGCCAGGAGATTCCGTCCTGGCCGGGGAGTACGCCCCACAGCAGCGAACCGTAGAGGACCAGCACCGCCAGCCCCAGCACGATCTGCCCGATCCGCCGGGCGAACCAGCCGCGGCAGATGAGATAGGTGAGCCAGCCGAAGACCAGTGAGGACGCGCCGACGTGCACGGTGTTCTCGCCACCGGTCAGCCAGGTGCCCACCCCGGCAACGATCCAGACGATCGCGGTCGCGGCCAGTCCGCGGCGGATACCGGTGGCGAGGGTCAGGAACCCGAGGATCAGCACGGGCAGGGTGTTGCCGATCAGGTGGTCCCAGCCGTGGTGCAGCAGCGGCGCGAAGGCGATCCCGTCCAGGCCGTCGACCTCGCGGGGTTCGATACCCAGCGTCCGGTCGATGGACGAGTCGATCGCCATGTCGACGAACTCGATCAGGTACAGCACCATCAGGAACGCGACGGTCAGGACCCCGGCCCGCGACCAGGTGCGACGGGTGGCGGCGAACCCGCCGGAACCCGGGCCGCCGGAAACCGGCCCACCGCCCGCCGGAGGCCGGAGCGCGGCGATACGGTCGGGGTCGAACGAAGCGCCCAGCGGCCCACCACCGGTCATGACGATTTCCTCCTCGCACGCGCCACCGCTCCCGGCGCGCTGCTTCCGAGGGTACCGAGTTATCGCGCCGTCAGGCCCAGAGCTGGCCGTCGAGGCGTTCCTCGGCTTCTTCGAGGGTGCCGTCGTAGGCGCCGGTGGACAGGTACTTCCAGCCGCCGTCGGCCACCACGAAGGCGATATCGGCGCGGCGGCCCGCGGCGACCGCCTTACGGGCGACCCCGAGCGCCGCGTGCAGGATGGCGCCGGTGGAGATACCGGCGAAGATGCCCTCTTCGAGGACCAATTCGCGGGTGCGGCGCACGGCGTCGTAGGGGCCCACCGAGAACCGGCTGGTGAGGACCGACTCGTCGTACAGTTCGGGAATGAAGCCCTCGTCGATATTGCGCAGACCGTAGACGAGTTCGCCGTAGCGGGGTTCGGCCGCCACGATCTCGATGTTCGGGACCTTCTCGCGCAGGAACCGCCCGGTGCCCATCAGGGTGCCGGTGGTGCCCAGACCGGCGACGAAATGGGTGATCTCGGGCAGGTCGGCGAGGATCTCCGGGCCGGTGGTCTCGTAGTGGGCGAGCGCGTTGGCGGGGTTGCCGTACTGGTACAGCATCACCCAGTCCGGGTTGGCGGCGGCGATCTCCTTGGCCCGGGCCACCGCCTGGTTCGAACCGCCCGCCGCCGGTGAGTCGATGATCTCGGCACCGAACATGGTGAGCAACTGGCGGCGCTCCACCGAGGTGTTCTCCGGCATCACACACACCAGGCGGTATCCCTTGAGTTTCGCCGCCATGGCCAGCGAGATCCCGGTGTTGCCGCTGGTGGGTTCCAGAATGGTGCAGCCCGGGGTCAGCCGGCCGTCTGCCTCGGCCTGCTCGATCATGCGCAGCGCGGGACGGTCCTTGATGGATCCGGTGGGGTTGTGGTCCTCGAGTTTGGCCCACAGCCGTACCGGCTGCTCACCCTCCCACTGCGGGGACAGAGTGCGCAGACCGACCAGCGGGGTGTTCCCGAGGGTCGCGATCAGTGACTCGTAGCGTGCCACGGAATTATCGGGCCCCGCCCGCGACGGCCGGCAGGATCGTCACGGTCGATCCCTCGCCCACGGTGGTTTCCAGGCCGCCGGAGAACCGCACATCCTCGTCGTCGACATAAATATTGACGTACCGGTTCAGCTTGCCTTCGTTGAGCAGCCGCTCGGCCAGTCCCGGGTGGTTGGCCTCGAGGTTCTCGATCACCGCGGCGAGTGTGGACCCCTCGGCCGCGACGCGCTTCTCGCCTCCGGTGTGGGTACGCATGATGGTCGGGATGGACACGGTGACCGGCATGGTGCTGCTCCTCGCTAGTACTCGGTGTGTGGGTCGGAAAACTTTGGCGGTCAGGCGGTTTCGTACGCCTCGACGATCTGTACCGGCTCCTCGGTGACCTTGCCGTCGACGATCCGGTAGCTGCGCAGCTCGTGCCGCGCGGCGTCGCGGGTGGAGATCAGCACGTAGTGGGCGCCGGGCTCGGAGGCGTAGGAGATATCGGTACGGCTCGGATAGGCCTCGGTCGCGGTATGCGAGTGGTAGATCACCACCGGCTCCTCGTCGGCGTCGTCCATGGCCCGCCAGACCTTCAACTGTTCGCCGGAATCGAAACGGTAGAAGGTAGGCGACCGCTCCGCGTTCATCATGGCGACGAAACGCTCGGGCCGGTCCGACCCTTCGCGCCCCGCGATGATGCCGCAGGCCTCGTCGGGATGGTCGGCGCGCGCGTGCGCGACCATCGCATCCACCAGGTCGGCCCTGATCACGAGCACAATCGAACCCTTCCACCTCTTGGCACGGCCATCACCGACCGGTCACAGCCGACAACTGCCGAGGATATTCGGGTATTCCCGGCATCCCACACGGCCCCCTGTTCGCGCCGCGCGCACCTCCGCGTGATCCGGGACGGGTCACTGTCGCGGCCGGGGTCACCGGGGCTCCGGCCCGCCGCCCCGGGGGCGCGGCGATCAGGCACCGAACAGGTCGCTGTACGCCGGGATGCCGGCCACGGAGTGGGCGGTGCGGATGGCGTCGACCACCGCGCGTTCGACGCAGACCGCCGCCGCGGTGCCCAGCGCGTCGAGCACCGCCAGATCGGCCGGGAACGCGGCAGGCAGGCGGGGCCCCTCCGGCGGTGTCGCGGTGCCGGTGGCCAGCGCGAAGAAGGTGTCCCCGTCGAGCGGGGAATGGGCTGGGCGGACCGCCCGGGCCAAACCGTCGTGGGCGACCGTGGCCAGTCGGCGGCAGCCGGCCGGATCCAGGGGGGCATCGGTGGCGACCACGCCGATCGTGGTGTTGAGGACGGTTCCCTTCACCGCCAGCGCGTTCGCGGCCGCGAGTTCCTCCGCCGTACCGGGACGTAGGCCGAAGAACTCGGGTCCGTCGGTACCCGCGCCCCACGGTATGCCGGTGCGGGGGTCGAACACCGATCCGACGGGGTTGGCGACGACCAGCGCGCCCACCGTGAGTCCGGCGGCGATGCCCTCGTCGAACCGGATACTGGCGCTACCGATACCGCCTTTGAGCGCGCCTGCCTGGGCCCCGGTCCCGGCGCCTACGCAACCGCGCAGGAAATCGGGTCCGGCGGCGTCGGCCGCGTGATAACCGAATGCGGCGGTGGGGCGGGTGTTCCAATCGCCGACCGGAAGGTCGAAGATCACGGCGCCGGGCACGATCGGGACCACGCGGGCGGGGTCCTCGGGCGACATGGGCAGCCCTTCGCCGTGTTCCTCCAGCCAGCGCATGACCCCGTCCGCGGCGGCCAGTCCGTAGGCGCTGCCGCCGCTGAGCAGGATCGCGTGTACCTGCCGGACCGTGTTCGCGGGATCGAGCAGATCGGTCTCCCGGGTGCCGGGGCCGCCGCCGCGGACATCCACCGCGGCGACCGCGCCGCCCGGCGCGCGCACCACGGTGCAGCCGGTGGCCGCACCGGAGCCGCGGGTCGCGTCCGGGTCGAGTACCTCGTGGTGGCCGACGAGCAGACCCGTCACATCGGTGAGCGCGTTCCGCGCGCCGGGCGCGGCGGTCACGGGGCCATTGCCTGCAGCAGAGAGTCCTGCATCCAGGTGAGCCAGTGATAGACGTCCAGATGGGGCGCGCGCGGATCGTCGGGCGGGAACTGCTCGGGCGTGCCGGCGTCGATTTCCAGCACCACGCCGAGGGCCAGCCGGACATCGGTGAGCGCGGTGAGCCAGGAATCGGCCTCTTCCGGAGTGATCACGATCTTGCCGCCGTCCTCGGGGAGGGTGTTCAGCACCACTCCGGCGGCGGCCAGTTTCGCATCGATGATCTCCGGCTCGTGCAGTCCGCGCAGCGCGCTGTTCAGATCGGCTCGTTCGGCATCGGGGGAGCCCGGTTCGGCCCGATGGAATTCGGGCAGCAGCCGGGCCAGTCGCGGGTCGTCGGGCGGCGTGGTGTTGCCGCTGCGCAGACCGGTGAGAGCGGCGAGCTCGTCCTCGGGGGCCGACGATGCGCGTTCACCCAGCAGACCCGAAACCGCTCCGACCAGCGAGCGCAGCACGCTGGCTTCGCGCGCATCCATCTCCGACCGCAGTTTGAGACCGCTCAATGAGTTCTTCCGGCTCCATTTACGCACGTCGCTACGGTAACCGTCCGATCAGTCGTCTCGTTGCATGGTGGCCCACAGGCCTGCCGCGTGCAGGCGGCGGACATCCTGTTCCATTTTGTCCCGCGATCCCGACGATACGACCGCTTTGCCCTCGTTGTGCACCTTGAGCATCAGCTCGGTCGCCTTGGCTTTGCTGTAGCCGAACAGCTTCTGGAAGATGTAGGCGACGTAGTGCATGAGGTTGACCGGATCGTCCCAGACCACGGTGACCCACGGCCGATCCTCGGCCTCGAGGATCTCGGTGTACTCCACGGCCTCCGGTGTCGCCTGAGCCGCCGACAACGTGACACCCGAGGTGCCGAGGAGGACCTCTGTCGTCGATGAGCGGGGTGCGGTGTTGCACAAGGCCATGAATTCAAGAGTACGACGCGTGGAGTAATTCACAACACCCGGAGCAGCAACGATGCCGACCGTCCGGGCCTGCCGGGGTGCCGGGGACGCCCCGCGCGACACCGCCGTGCGGGTCCGGCGCCCGGCGCTGCCTCCGGCGGCCTTCGCCGGGGCGCGCACGGGCTGTTTACAGTGACACCCGTGGACCTGCGCGACGCGGCCGGTAGCACCGCTCTGCTGACCGACCAATACGAGCTCACCATGCTGGCCGCCGCTCTCGCCGACGGTTCCGCGGCGCGGCGGTGCACCTTCGAAGTGTTCGCCCGGCGTTTGCCACACGGTCGCAGATACGGCGTCGTGGCAGGTACCGGCCGTTTCCTCGATGCGCTGGACCGATTCCGGTTCGGCGAGGCGGAGCTGGAGATCGCCGCCGGGTTCCTGGACGCGGATACCGTCGCCTGGTTGCGCGATTACCGGTTCACCGGCGATATCGACGGCTATCCGGAAGGGGAGCTGTACTTCCCGGGTTCGCCCATCCTCTCGGTGACCGGAACCTTCGCCGAATGCGTGGTGCTCGAGACGCTGGCCCTGTCGGTGTTCAACCACGACAGCGCGATCGCCGCCGCGGCCGCCCGGATGGTGAGCGCCGCCGACGGGCGCCGGATGATCGAGATGGGTTCGCGGCGCACCCACGAGCAGGCCGCACCCGCCAGTGCGCGGGCGGCCTACCTGGCCGGTTTCCACGCGACCTCCAATCTGGAGGCGGTCCGCCGCTACGGTGTGCCCGGCGCGGGCACCAGTGCGCACGCGTTCACCTTGGTACACAGCGGTGCCGACGGCGAACACGAGATCGAGGCATTCCGCAGTCAGGTGGCGGCGCACGGCACCGGCACCACCCTGCTGGTCGACACCTTCGACATCACCCGCGGCGTCGCGCTCGCGGTCGAGGTCGCGGGGCCGGACCTGGGCGCGGTGCGTATCGACTCCGGTGATCTCGGCGTCCTGGCCCGGCAGGTGCGCCGGCAACTGGACGACCTGGGCGCGGTGAAAACCCGGATCGTCGTATCCGGGGACCTGGACGAGTACGCCATCGCGGCGCTGCGCGCCGAACCGGTGGATGCCTACGGGGTCGGCACCCAGCTGGTCACCGGTTCCGGGGCGCCGACCGCCGGAATGGTCTACAAGCTGGTCGAGGTCGAGGGGCTGCCGGTGGCCAAACGGTCCAGCCACAAGGAATCGCGCGGTGGCGCCAAACGCGCGGTGCGCCTGGCCCGTGGCACCGGCACCATCGTGGAGGAGATCGTGTACCTCGCGACCGCCGACCGGCCGGCGCCCGACGGATACGAGGTGCGCGATCTGTCGGTTCCCCTGGTGCGCGGTGGTGCGGTAGCGGACGTGCCCGGGCTGGCCGAATCCCGGGATCTCGTCGCCCGCGGCTTGGTGAGTCTGCCGTGGGAGGGACTCAAACTGTCCGTCGGTGACCCGGCGATTGCGACTACATTCCTGGTCTGACCGGGCGTACGCGAGGAGACTGGAACTATGAAACGCGCGCTGATCGTGGTGGATGTGCAAAACGATTTCTGCGAGGGCGGTTCGCTCGCCGTATCGGGTGGCGCCCGCGTCGCGGAGTTGATCAGCGAATATCTGGCCGAGAACCGGTACGACGCGGTGGTGGCCACCCGCGATTACCACATCGACCCGGGCGCCCATTTCTCCGAGACACCCGACTATGTGGACAGCTGGCCGCCGCACTGCCGGGTCGGCACCCCGGGCGCCGATTTCCACCCGAATCTCGCTACCGCCGCCGTGCAGGAGGTCTTCTCCAAGGGCGAGTATTCGGCCGCCTACTCGGGGTTCGAGGGTGCCTCGACGGCCGGGGAAACGCTGACCGAGTGGCTACGCGCCCGCGATATCGGCGCGGTCGATATCGCGGGTATCGCCATCGACCACTGCGTTCGGGCTACTGCGCTGGACGCCGTCACCGCCGGTTTCACCACACGGATCCTGCTCGGCCTCACCGCCGGGGTCGCACCGGCGACCGTCGAGAAAGCTCTGGACGAACTGAACGGGGCGGGGGTCGAACTCTCCGGAGCCGTGGTCGGGGCCGACGCCTGAGGCCGATGTCACGGTCTTCGGCTGCCGCGGCAGCCGAAGACCGAAGGGGCGAAAGGTTTGACGGCGGGTGAACTTGTCACCGGCGCCGGGCAGAATCACGGTCATGACCGCCACCGGGGACGATGTCCGCTCCTATGCCCTGGCCCTCCCGGCCACGACCGAAGAGTTCGCCTGGGGTATGCCGATCTTCAAGGTGGAGCGCCGGCTGTTCCTCACCCTGCCCGAGGACGAGACCTCCATGGCGGTGCGTTGCCCGATCGTCGACCGGGACGAACTGGTGCAGGCCGAACCGGACAAGTTCTGGATTGCCGGGCACGAGGCCGGCAACCCGTGGGTCCGGGTACGGCTCGCGGCACTTGACGACCTGGACGAAATGCGGGATATCGTGCTGGATTCATGGCGGTTGGCGGCGCCGGAGAACCTCGCGGCGGGGGCGATGGGGGTTTCATAGGACCGAGGTGTCCAGGGCGTGCTACCTGTCGGCAACTGGGCGGTGGTTGCCACGGTCGATGTAGGTGGGCCTGCTTGCGCAGGTAGAGCGATCTGTGCCTACGCGTGAAGGTGCTGTGTTTTTGGCCCCCTGCGGCGTCGAGAGTTGAGGCCCCCTTGGTCTCGCCTCGCCAGGCCAGGGCATCGAGCCGGTGAAAATTCGAGGCCGTGATCGATCGCTTGACGTTCATCGAGCGACCATGCGAAGTCGACTTGGCTCCCGATACCGGGGACGCCCGCGGACCGGGAATGTGGCCGCGACCTGTGGCGATGTCCGGTGAGTTGGAATCGCGGTCCCAGCTGCGGGCTAGCGGTTTGGGGTTGAGCCGTTCTGCGTATATCCGCTGGCTGGTCGAGCGGGACCTGAACCGCGCTCATGGGGAAGACTCGATGGCCGGCGCGCGCCGGCATGTCGGAGCGTTGCTGGACATCTAGAGCGGCGCCTCACAGTTGGTCGGCACGCGATGTCCGGTTCGAACTTGCCGTCCATATACTCGCGCACGTATATTCGTGGGCGAGTGAGGAGGGTGTATGGCGAAGAAGCGCAAAGTGGGCAATCTGCTCGCGCTTGCGGTGCTCGCGGTGATGCAGGACGAAGCCATGCACCGGTATCAGATCGCGGCGCGGCTGCGTGAGTACGGCAAAGACCGGGACATCGATATCAAGTGGGGATCGCTGTACACGGTTGTGCAGAACCTGGCGAAGGCCGGTTTTCTCGAGGTGGTGGGTAGTGAGCGCGAGGGGGCGCGGCCGGAGCGGGTGATCTATCGGATCACCGCGGCCGGACGTCGCGAACTCGTCGACTGGACCCGGGAGCTGATCGCGGAACCGGAACCCGAGCGCGGCCGGTTCGTCGCGGGTCTGTCGATTCTGGCGGTGCTGCCGCCGGAGGATGTGGCCGAACTGCTGGGCCGTCGGCTGGCCGCGCTGGACGAGCAGATCGCGCAGGTGCGCACGGAGTTCGCCGAACTCGCCGGTACGCTGCCCCGGCTCTTCCTGATCGAATCCGAGTACGGGCTCGCCGTGCTCGAGGCCGAAGCGGAGTGGACCAGGGCGTTGCGCACCGAGCTGATCGAGGGCACCTTTCCCGATCTGGCGGAATGGCGGGCCTGGCACCGGAGCGGGCCGGGCGTGGACAGCGCGCGTGCACGCGCCTACGTGGAGGGGGCTGATAGCACGACGGATCAGTGAAACCAACCGGGCCCGATGGAGGTGCGGCAACACCACCATCGAGCTCGGATCACCGTCTCGGACCGTGCCCGCGCGGACGCACACCCGGCCACGAGTTTGGCAGAACACAGGATAACCGGGTGGGTGGACGACGGGGTGGTTCGGCAAGGAAACGGTCCGGACCACGAGGGTTCCGGACCGTGCCGCCGCGGGTCGGCGGCATCGATTCGAACTCCCGAGGAGTACTCCCATGTCCGCAACAGCGACCGCCCTGGTGATCGGCGGCGGAATCGCGGGGCCCGTGATGGCCACCGCACTGCGCAAAGCGGGTATCGCGGCCCGCGTCTACGAGGCCTACCCGAGCCCCACGTACACGATCGGCAGCGGCCTGGCTCTGGCACCGAACGGTGTCGCCGCCCTGGATGTGATCGGAGCAGGCGACGCGGTCCGCGATATCGCGGTACCGGTTCCGCGGATGGCACTGTCGGTCGGCGGAAAGTTGCTGTCCATGCCCGTGCTGGGGGATCAGCCGCCACTGCAACTGGTCGATCGTGGCGAACTGCACCGGATCCTGCACGAGCGGGCGGTCGCCGCCGGGGTGCCGGTCGAATTCGGTAAGCGGCTGGAATCGGCGGAGCAAACCGCCGACGGCGTGCTCGCCCGGTTCACCGACGGCAGCACCGCCACCGCCGATGTACTCATCGGCGCGGACGGTATCCGCTCCACCGTGCGCGGGCTCATCGATCCGGCAGCGCCGGGCCCCGAATACACCGGGATGCTCGGGTTCGGCGCGACCGTGGACTGCGCGGTCGATATCGAACCCGACACCATCGTTTTCGCCTACGGCTCCCAGGCCTACTACCTGTACTGGAGTGCCGGTCCCGGCCGGATCGGCTGGGGAGCGAACCTGCCCAGCAAGGAATATCTCTCGCTCACCGACGCGCGCCGGATCCCCGCCGAACACTGGCTGGAGGTGTTGCGCGAAACCTACGGTGACGATGCCCCGGGTGGTCAACTGGCCCGGGCCACCACCGCCGACCAGCTGGAAACCGTGGGGGCGTTGCACATCATGCCGCCGGTGCCGCACTGGCACCGGGGGCGAATGGTGCTGGTGGGCGACGCGGTGCACGCGCCGTCGAACAGTTCCGGTCAGGGTGCGTCGTTGGCGATCGAGAGCGCGATCGAACTGGCTCGGTGCCTGCGGGACATTCCCGAACCGGCCGACGCGTTCGCGGCCTACGAATCGCTGCGCCGCGCCCGGGTGGAAGATGTGGCCGCTCGCGCGGCGAAGATCAACCACAGCAAGACACCCGGACCGGTGGCGCGCAAGATGATGCGGTGGCTGATGCCCGTGCTGGCCCGCACGGTGATGAAACCGGAGAAGACGGTCGCCACCGAGCAGCGTTATCGGATCACCTGGGACGAGCCGGTGCACCGCGCCCCGGCCTCGGTTCGGTAGCCGACGGCGCGGCGGCGAGGGTGTCTCGCCGCCGGGCCGTTCGGACGGGCGTCAGCATTCGAAGGGGATCGTATTTCCCGCGGCGTCGCGAGCCCCGATACCCTCCGCTATCGCTTCCTCGAGCTCCGCGACCGATTTCCAGGTGCGCGGCTCGTCGTCGTCCAGATTGCCGATCGTGTACCAGTCGTCGGTGTCCCGGTAGCGGACGAGACCGAATCCCTCGGGATCGATGGTGATGTCGAGATCGCCGGAGATGGTGCCGGCTTCCCGGGTCATCACCGCGGCCGAGGCGGGTAACTCGATGACTTCGGCTATTTGAACTCACCCCGTTCGACGCAGTCGTCCACCGCGGTGCGCAGTGCGGTCTGTTCCTCTGGGTCAACGCTCAGGCCGTACTTTAGCTTGACCTGGACATAATGCGAGACATAGCCACACCGGAAACTTCCCGGCGGCAGATAGTGCGCCGCGTCCTGATCGCCCTTGGAACGGTTCGCCGACGGATCGGAGGCGATGAGGTTCAGCGCGTCGTTGGCGATCCGGCGCCGGGTGTCGGTGTCGAGATCCTTGGCGCCCGAACGCCAGGCCTCGGCGAGCGGGACGATGTGCTCGGCGTCGACGCTCTTGGCCTCGACGATGAACTTGTAGGGCTTGAGCTGCCCGGTCTTGCGGTCCATGACGCCGTAGGCGTCCTGCCAGCCGCCACCTGTGCCGATCTTCAGATCGCAGGTCTTCGGGTCCAGGGTGACCTCGCCGGTGGCATCGCGCAGCATCATCACCTCGCGGGTGGTGCATTTGAGGTACTGAGCGAATTCCGGGCCGAAGCCGTGTTCGGGCTCGTTGTTGTCCCAGTGCGGGAACTTATCCCGGCTGTACCCGGCCATCCCGACCTCGGCCTGCACCGGCAGCTTGTCGAGTGCGGACCGGATTTCGGCGGCGGTACCGGCGACCGATTTCGCGGCGCCGGCGGCGGGATCGGTCGGGCTGGGACTGCAGCCCTGTAGGAGAAAGCCCGCGACCAGGACAATCGCGATCAGTACGGGGACGACGAGGGCGGCGAGCCTGCGGGCCGGAGCGGGCAGGGCAGAAAGCAGCGAGTTCATCGCCGGACCTCCGCGAATCGATGGGCGAGGGGCGCGCGGCCCGCTTCGTGTTCATATGTTGTGCGCTTCAACGAGATTCCTTGCCGAGGTACCGGGATGTGCCGAGCGTCAAGCTACCGGCCGGTCAGCTAACCGAAAGCTACTGCCCGGTGTGAGATTCGGCATACCTGGGCGGGAGTACCCGATGGGGGAGCGGGGTATTCCTCTTCCGTCTGGAAGGGCACCACCCCCGAGTCGCCGTGCCGGCGCCGACTCGGGGGTGGGCGTGTCACGAGCGAGGGCGCTGAATCCGGCGCGGGTCGCGGGCCGGTTGTCCGGACCGGCGGTCACGACGCACCGCGGGGCTTGATGAGGGGGAGACCCGAGGTCTTTCCGCACCGGTACGCTCGCCGTGACGTTCTGGGGGCCGGATGCGATCCGGCCGGTTCTCGATATGAAGCTGTAGGTGTCCGGCAGGTGGCCGGTATTCCGGCACCGGGGTTACGCCGATCCGCCGTCAGGTGAAAAGCATAGGGAATTCCCATGATTGGGAGCGAGCGGGGTGGCAGCGGTAGGCCGCTGCGTCATTCCGCGATATCGGCGGCCCCGTCGTCGGCGCGGACCTGGGCGGTCGGTGGCACACCGGTGTCCAGGAAATGGATCAACCGCTCGATACGCTCGGTGTGGTCCAGGGTCCGGGTCAGTTTGTGACCGATGAGGGCCAGCGTGATCGTGGTTTCGGTGTCGGCGTCCCCGGTCGAGGAGAGTGCGCTGTGCAGGTTCCGGTTCAGCGTCTGCATGATGTCCACGCCGGTGTCATCGGTGGGGGTGTGCCGGCCGCGGGTGACGGCGCGCAGGGCCCGGGCGGTGCATTCGGCGGCGAGGTCGGCCATCTGTGCCAGCACGTCGAGAATCGGCGGCGGGGCGATGGGGTCCGGGTGGGTCCGGTACACCTGGTCGGCCACCCGGCTGAACAGTCGGCCGATCCGGGACAGTTCACCGGCGATCTGGATCGCGGTCACCACATGGCGTAGATCGCGCGCGACCGGGGCCTGTAGCGCCAGGAGTACGACGGTGCGCGCCTCGCACGCGCCGTACATCGTCTGGAGTCGTTCGTCGAGGGCGAAGACCTCGTAGGTCGCGGCGAGGTCGGCCCCGACGACGGCATCGGTCACACGTTCGGCCGCTTCGTGGGTGATACGGCACATCTGGGTCAGATCCGCGGTCAACGCGACGAGCTCGTTGGTGAACTGAGTTCGCACGGGGGAATTGTCGCCCATGGCGCGCGCTCGGTCGAATGAACCGACGATTCGTTCGGCCGTTGTTCGGCGGGTGGATCGGGGGTGTCCGGTGTTACCGTCGCCACATGACCGATAGGCGGCGTATCAAACATCGTATTGCCACCACTTTCCAGCGGTATGTGGCCAATCCGCTGAACCGGAAGCGGTCGGCGCAGCAGTTATTGGAGACCACCGGCCGGGTCAGTGGGGAGCCCCGGGTCGTACCGGTCGGCGGCCGGCGGATCGGAGACGAATTCTGGTTCGTTTCCGAGTTCGGTGACCGCTCGGATTATGTGCGCAATATTCGCGCGGACAACCGGGTCCGGGTGCGATTGCACGGCGAATGGCTGCCCGGCACCGCGCACCCGCTGCCCGACGACGACCCGGTGCGCAGGTTGGCTTCGTTACCGCGTGGCAACAGCGCCGTGGTGCGGGTCATGGGTACGGATCTGCTGACGATTCGCGTCGATTTGGACGGCTGAGGATATTCGCCGGCTTTCGTGCGAATCGCACCGGTTATCGTCGGCGAAACGCGTTCTTGTTCTTTCCGGATTTTGCGGTGACGGATGGCGGCATCTTCGAAAATTGATGCGTGTGGCGGCTTTGTGGTGTCCACTGTCACACCGGGGCGGATTTGTCCGTCACCCTGCGTAACGATTAGCTTCCTCTCCGTTGGCATCGATGCCGGACCGGAGAGACCACACGCATGAATTTCGCAACAATCCGTCCCGCGAGAGCGGCAGCCGGAACTCGGCCATGAACTCCGAGCGCCAGACCGCGGCGATCGATTCCGTGGCCCGATCCGATTCCGCGGAGCTTTCGCGAAAACCTTCCGCGCGAGAAATCGTCCAGCACAATTTCTCGGGCACCATTGTGTCCTCGCTGCGTACCTTCGGTCGCGCGGTCGGTATGGCCCGGGAATCGGTCACCGGTGCGGCGTCGGATGTGGTGCGCGGCCGGTTCCAATGGCAGGAGATGCTGATCCAGGCGTGGCGGCTGGTCACGGTCACCGCCTTCCCGGCGATCCTGATGGCGATCCCGTTCGGGGTGATCGTCTCGGTGCAGGTCGGCAATCTCATCCACAACCTCGGCGCCGATTCCCTGCTCGGCGCCACCGGCGGCCTCGGCGTCATCAAACAGGGCGCGCCCATGGCCACTGGATTCCTGCTCGGCGGTGCGGGGGCCGCGGCCATCGCGGCCGATCTCGGCGCCCGGACGATCCGCGAGGAGATCGACGCCCTGCGCACCATGGGGATCAGCCCGGTGCACCGGCTGGTCATCCCGCGGATGGTGGCGATGCTGCTGGCGGCGCCGCTGCTCAATATCCTGGTGATCTTCGTCGGTGTCATCGCCGGATACCTGGTCGCGATCGGCGGCCAGGGCGTGACACCCGGCTCCTACTGGGCGACCTTCGGTTCCTTCACCACCGCCGCCGACGTCTGGGTCTCGCTGCTCAAGGCACTCATCTTCGGATTCCTGGTGGTGATCATCGCCTGCCAGCGCGGTCTGGAGGCCAAGGGCGGGCCGCGTGGTGTCGCCGACGCGGTGAACGCCGCGGTGGTGCTGTCGGTGGTGTCGATCGTCATCGTGAACCTGGCCGTGACCCAGGTGACCGCCATGTTCCTCCCGACCAGGCTGGCGTGATGGCCGCGACCTCCTACGCCCCGAAAGGGTTCGGCCTGCCGGCGCGGTACTTCCGGCGTGGCAGCCGGATCCTGGGTGCGGTCGATTCGCTCGGCTTCGTGGTGGTGTTCTGCTGGCAGGTGCTGTCCTCGATCCCGCTGGCACTGAAGCGCTATCGGGGCGAGACCCTGCGTGTCATCACCAATATGACCTGGGGCCGCGGTTCGGTGATCGTCGGCGGCGGGACCGTGCCCATGATGATCGTGCTGGGTCTGGTGATCGGCGCGTCGATCGGCGTGGAATCGTTCGCCACCCTGGACATGCTGGGTATGGGCCCCGTCACCGGTATCGTCTCGGCCTTCGCGACTACGCGTGAGCTGGCCCCCATCGCCGCCGCGGTGGGATTCGCCGCGCAGGCCGGCTGCCGGATCACCGCGGAGATCGGTTCCATGCGGATTTCCGAGGAGATCGACGCCATCGAGGCACTGGGCCTGCGGTCGGTACCGTTCGTGGTGACCACCCGGGTCATCGCCGGGGCGATCGCCATCGTGCCGACCTTCCTGATCGCGCTGATCGGTTCGTATTTCGCCTGCCGCGGCCTGATCACCCTGGTGCACGGCCAGTCCGCCGGCGTCTACGACCACTACTTCTTCCAGTTCATCGCCGGATTCGACATCGTCGCGGCGACGGTGAAGGTCGCCGTCTTCGGCACTGTGGTGATCTGTGTGCACAGCTATTACGGCTTCTTCGCCACCGGCGGTCCCGAAGGTGTCGGTATCGCCTCGGGCCGGGCCGTGCGCGCCAGTTTCGTCGCCATCATCGCCCTCGACATGGTGCTGACCCTTCTGCTGTGGGGATTCGACTCGGCGATCAGCTTTACGGGATAGGGATAGATGCCGAAGTACGGAATGCCCGGGGTCGCCGCCGATCCGCGCAGTGCGCGGCGGGTCGGCGCGGTCGTGGTCGCGGTCGTGGTGGTGCTCGCCCTGGCCGGTTACGGGTACCGGGCGCTGACCGCGGACGACGGATTGCGGATCGCGCTGCGCACCGAACAGATCGGGGACGGTGTCGTGGCCGGCACGCTGGTGCGCATCGACGGCGTCCAGGTCGGTTCGGTCACCGACATCGTGCCCGCCGGCCGGGGCACCCAGGAGATCGGGCTGCGGCTGGACCGCGACCGCCTGCACGGCATCGACGACAGCATGCTGGTCGACTACGCGCCCGCCAACCTGTTCGGTATCAGCGAGATCGAACTGCGGCCGGGTGCCGGTGGCACGCCGCTGGAATCCGGTGCGGTGGTCGATCTGACCGGCCGCCGGGCCGCCGAGGTCTACGACGCGACCATGGGCGCGCTGCTGCGCAGCCTCTCACAGACCGGTGCCACGGTGTTCACGCCCGATATGGCCATGGTGATCTCGCAGGCGGCCGCCGATGTGAAGGCGTTCACCCCGCTGGCCGAGGCGCTGATCACCGCGGGCCGGGTGATCGCCGACCATCAGTCCATGCCGGCGAACGAACTGGTCGGGCGGCTGGGTCCGGCATTCGAGGGCGGCGGCCGGTTCGCCGGCGCCACCATCGAGGTGCTCGACCAGATTGTCGATATCGATGTGCTGCGCGCCGATCGCGCCGATTACGACGCGGGCGTGCAGGCGCTCACCGGCGATATCCTGCCGAGCCTGGCCGCCACCGCACACAGCGGCGGGCAGCTGTCCGGGTACACCGATATGCTCGCGCCGACCCTGAACCTGCTGGCGCTGGCGGTGCCGGACCCGCAACAGTCCGCCGCCGATCTGCGCACGCTGCTGACCCGCCTCGGGCTCGCTTTCGAGGACGGCCCCGACGGCCCGGTGCTCGACCTGGACGTGCAGCTGGGAGGCGCGCGGTGACCGCCCGCCGCGCCGCCTGGCGGCTGGCCCTGTTCGCCGGGGTGATGGGCGTGGTGCTGGCCTTGGTGATCGGTGCCATCGAACGACCCGTGGACGGCGAGACCGAAACCCATCACGCGCTGTTCACCGATGCCAACGGCCTGAAGACCGGTGACGACGTCCGGATGTTCGGGGTGCAGGTCGGCAAGGTGGAGGCCGTGACCCTGGAGGGCGATCGGGCGAAAATCCGCCTGACCGTCACCACCGAAACCCCGGTCTACGACAACAGCACCCTGGCCATCCGGTACCAGAACCTCACCGGCCAGCGCTATATCGACCTGCAACAGCAGCCGAACGCCGGCACCCGTCTCGGCGCCGGATCGACCATCGGCCCGGAACAGACCATCCCGTCGTTCGATGTGACCAGCCTGTTCAACGGTCTGCAACCCGTGCTCGCCACCCTCTCGCCGGAGGCTCTCAACCAGCTGACCGAGAGCCTGCTCGCGGTGATCGAGGGCGACGGCGCCGGTATCGGGCCCGCTCTGGACGCCATCGGCACACTGAGCGAATACGTGGGCGACCGGCAGCAGGTGATCGGCACCCTGGTCCGGAACATGTCGGATCTGTCCGACCGGGTGGGCGGTCGGCTCTATCATCTGGTTCCGCTGCTGGCCCGGCTCACCGATATCTTCCAGGCGTTGCAGCGCAATGTCGGCGGGCTGGCCGATTTCGCGATGAGCGCGCCCTCGGTGCTCGAACCGGTGGATCGGCTGCTGGCCGCGGCGGGGCTGAGCCCGGAGATGGGTCCCGATATCGATGCCATGATCCGGAATCTGTTCCCGGACCCGCAGCAGGCCGTCGACGTCTTCGGCCGGCTACCCGGATTGCTGGCCGCGGTGGACACCTCCTTCCCCCGGACCCCGGTGGGATTGCGGCCGGAGTGCAGTAAGGGGACGGCCGAGGTACCGACGCCGGTGCGGATCCTGGTCGGCGGACAGCGGGTGGCGATATGCAACGGGTGAACCTCGAGACCTGGACGGCGGCATTGGGCCGCTGGTTCGACCGCGACCAGCCGATCACCGACGAACCGACAAAACTGCGCACACAGTTGCGGCTGGGCGTGATCGGCGTGTGCGCGGTGGCGGTGCTGGCGGTCGCGGTCGGGACGCTGTACGTGGTGCCGCTCGGGAAGCGGACCTACACCGCCGAACTCGGCGAGGCCCAATCGGTGAAACCCGGCGACGACATCCGCCTGGCGGGGGTGCCGGTGGGCGAGGTGAAGTCGCTGGATCTGCGATCGGACCGCGTACTCATGCGTTTCACCGTCGACCGGGACGTGTTCGTCGGCGACCGCAGCTCTCTCGATATCCGGATGCTGACCCTGGTCGGCGGCCACTACGTGGCGCTGTTCCCGGCGGGCAGCGAGGAACTGGGTGACGAGCCGATTCCCGCCGACCGGGTCCGGTTGCCCTACAGCCTGATGGAAACCTTCCAGGACGCCACCATGCCGCTGCGGGAAACCGACGGCGACACCCTGCGCCGTAATCTCGCCGCGCTCGACACCTCCATCGGTGCCGCGCCGGAGTCGCTGCGCAGCGTGCTGGACACGGTCGGCAGTTATCTGGACGCCATCGAACACCAGCGCACCCAGGTGTCGAATGCCATCGCGACCGCGGACGAGTACGTCACCATGTACGACGGCGCGAAAACCGATCTGGGCAGGCTGATGGACAATGTCAACCTCATGGAAACGGTCCTGCTGGGCAAACGCGCCGAGCTGCGGCAGGCGCTGGCGCTGCTGAGTTCGGTGGTGCAGCGGGTGAGCGCGTTGGCGCCGACCTGGGACGACACCCTGCGGCCGAAGGCCCGGCAGCTGGCCGACGCCCTGCCCCGCCTGCAGGAGTACGGCGACCAGTTGGAGCCGATGATCGCCTCGGCGCAAAGCCTGGGCGCGAAGCTGCGCGAGCTGACCGGTCCGGACGGCGGGGTGCGGATCGATCGGTCGGGGACCACGGTGACCGCTCCGGAACCGGATCCCGGTGCGCTCCTCTGTGTCCCGCTGCCGGGGAAGGCGTGCTGATGGTGCGGAAAGTGCTCGGATCCCCGGCGCTCATGTCGATCGCCGGGGCGCTGGTGCTGGTGCTGGCGGTGACGGCGGCCTATGTGATCGCCTTCGAACCGCTGAAGCAGACCCGCGCGTATTGCGCGCTCATGCCGGACAGTATCGGCCTCTACCAGGGCAATCAGGTTTCGATGCGGGGTATCGCCGTCGGTACGGTGACCGGTATCGCGCCGGAGGGTGCGAAAGTGCGCGTCGACTTCGAGGTCGACGCCGACCATCCGCTCTACGCCGATTCCGGGGCCACTACGGTGTCCAACACCGTAGTGGCCGACCGCGAATTGGCGCTGCTGTCGAGCGGGAAGACCACCGACGAATGGGATCCCGGGCAGTGTGTGACCAAAACGCTCACACCGAAGAGCCTGTCCCAGACCGTCACCGCGCTCGCGGAACTATCCGACCAGATCGGTGGTACCGTCACCCGACCCAACGCCCTGGCCGGTGGGCTGGACGCGCTCGATACGGCCTCGGCCGGCACCGGGCCTCAGATCAACCATCTGATCGATCAACTGGGCCGGGTCCTGGAATCACCGGACGCCGATATCGCCCACCTGGCCGGTATCTTCGACGCCTACGCGTCGGTGTCCAACAAGGTGGCCGAGCACTGGGGTGATCTGAAACTGATGCTCACCCGGCTGGCTCCGACCCTGAACCAGGCGCACACCGAACTGCTCACCCCCGGTATCGCGCTGTTCGACGGGCTGGGCGAAATCCTGCCGGTGCTGGGCGATCTCACCGTAATCCTGAGCGATCCGCTCATGGCATCGCTGGACGGCCTGGTGCCGCTGGTGAAGCTGCTGCGCGCGAACGTCGGGTCACTCGGCGATATCGTGCGCACCACGCCGGTGCTGGTCTCGGCGTTCCGGACGATCACCGATCCCGCGACCGGCGCGCCCGGCCTCACCTACGCGCCGCCGCGGGTGGCCGTCCCGCAGGCGAACGCCGAGCAGGTGTGCGCGGCGGTGAACGCCGTGTCGCCCGGCCGCTGCGCCGGTGCGGCCGGCGGCATGGTCGATCTGGACCTCACGCGGCTGGTGCTGGGATCGGTGGGTGCCCGATGACCGCCCGGATCACGGTGGATATCACCCGCCTGCGGCGGGGTCTGGCCGCGTTCGGCCTGGTGGCGGCGCTGGGCGTGTCGGGCTGTGCGTTCGACCCCTCCGATATTCCGGTGCCCGGCGCCACGGTCGCGGGGGACAGCTACCGGTTGCGGATCGAGTTCACCAATGTGCTGAACCTGCCCGCGCGGGCCAAGGTGATCGCAGGCGGCGCCCAGGTGGGCAATGTGGAGAAGGTCGAGGTGATACCCGGTGACACGGCGGGCCCGGGATACGTGGCCGTCGATATCGAGGTCGAGGATTCGGTCGAGCTACCGGCCACCACCGTCGCCGAACTCCGGCAGAACACCGTGCTCGGCGATATCCATATCGCGCTGACCACCCCGCCCGACGGATACGGCACACTGCTGCGCCCCGGCGACACCATCACCCGGGATCACACCCGGCCACCGGTGCAACTCGAGGACACCATGGCCGCCATCGCGTTCTTCGTGAACAGCGGATCGGTGGGACAGTTGCAGGACATCGTGAACCGCGTCAATTCGGTACTGCCCCAGGATCCGGCGGAGACGAAGCGGATCGCGCAGGTTCTCGCGACCGACGCGGTGGATCTGGCGGCGCATCTGGACCAGGTGGACCTGCTGCTGTACGGCGTCGCGTCGAATGCCGAGGTGATGCACGGGATCCAGGACGAACTGGACAATATCCTGCGCCCGGAGTCGGTCGGACAGATGAACGCCGCCACCGAATCCATTGCCGGGGTGACCGAGATCTTCGGTGGGCTGGGTCCGGTGGGCGGATCGCTGACCTGGCTGGCGCCGTTCGCGCGGTCGGGCGGCGCGGCCGCGACGGCACTGGTGCCGCTGGTGACCGGCGGACCGCTGGACCTGCGGCAGCCCTCGAACCTGAACCTGCTGGTCGCATTGCTGCGGGACAAGGTCATCCCGTTCGTGGAGAACGGACCGCAGGTGAACCTGCGCTCGGTGCGCGCCGGCGATATGTCCGCGGACGATCAGGTGAACCGGATCATCGAAACCCTGCGCATGATCGGAGCCGTGCGATGAAGATCGGGCCACTGGCCTCGCTGGGCGGTATCGCGGCCATCACCGTGCTCGGCGCGAGCTACCTGACTTTCGGTGTGGTGCGTGTGGACCCGTTCACCGAGTACTTGAACGCCTCCCTGGTTCTCGACGATTCGGGCGGGCTCGGCGTCGGTTCACCGGTCCTGCTCACCGGTATCGACGTCGGCCGGGTGACCTCCGTGGACCGTGTCGCCGACGGAGTGGAAGTCGTTTTCCGGGTGGACGATTCGCATCGCCTGCCCACCGATAGCGTCGTCACCGTCGAACACCTGTCGGCGCTCGGCGAACCCTATGTACAGTTCGCGCCCAGGACCGGGGCAGGCCCGTACCTGCGTGACGGGCAACGGCTGGAATCGGAGGACGTGCGCAGCCCGCTGTCGATCCCGGAGGCCGCCCGGATGGTGACCCGGACCATGAACCAGCTCGATCCGGCGACCATGGGCTCGCTGGTGCGGACCCTGCGCGATGCCCTGCACGGCACCGACGCGGTGCTGCCCGAACTCACCCGCGCCGCCGATCTGCTGGCGGCCACGATCATGTCCCGGGAACCGCGTATCGCCGAACTGCTAGACAATTTCGAGACCGCCGCCGCGGACAGCGCCTGGTCCGGCCCGGCCACCTCCGCGGCGGCCACCGAATTCACCCGGTTCGCCGAAGTACTCGACGATTTCGTCGAAGCGGTGGGCCGGTTCACCGGCGCCGAGGGCTCACCGGAAATGTATTTGCGCGACGACGGCCTGGTCCCGCTGCTTCAGCGCCTGCGCGAGTTCCTCGACGAGGCCGGCCCCGAGCTGGCCGCCCTGCAACCCGGGCTCGTACCACTCACCGACGCGCTGAACGGCGCCGTGCCGCAACTCGATATCGGCACCCTGATCGGCCAGGCACTGCAGAGTACTACCGACGATTCGGTGCGATTGCGGGTCGGGGTGAAGTAACCGCGAGCGCTGGGCTCGGGGACGGTCCGGCGTTTCAGTCCACGAAGATTTCCGCGCCCTCGTAGGTGGGATTCTGTCCGCCGCCGGTCGCCGCGGCCACCACCTCGGCATACATCGGCCAGAGATGGGCGACGACACCTTTACGTGCCGCACTGTGGTCTTTGTCGATGACGGCGGCCACGATCCGCGCGTGATCGTGGGTGGACCGCCGTTCGGCTCCTTCCCGGGAGAGCAACTGCTGCCGGAACTCCTTGAGCCCGGGCACCAACGTCCGGTAGAGATCGCTCACCACCTCGTTGTGCGCACAGGCGACGAGCATGTTGTGGAAATGTTCGTCGGTCTCCACCATGGCGGTGAGATCGCCCGCGCGGTGCGCTTTCTCGTGTTCGGCACAGGCGGTGGCCAGCGCCTCCAGGTCGAGGGCGTCGGCCCGTTCGCAGGCGAGCCCGGCCGCCGTGGATTCCAGTCCGATCCGCGCTTCCAGCAGCTGGGTCACCTGGGTGCTTTCGGCCCGGCTCCAGACCGCGAAACGCAGGCGGGAGTCGTCGCCGACCGGCTCGCGGACGAACGCGCCACGCCCCCGGACGATCTCAACGATCCCGGCATCCTGGAGTTTCGCCAGTGCTTCGCGTAACGAACCGCGGCCGACACTCATCTGTTTGGCCAGCTGAGGTTCGGAGGGCAGGCGGTCGCCGGGAGTGAACACACCGCCCGCGATCGCGGCCACGATCCGCTCCGCGATGAGTTCCGGGAGCGGTCGTCGCGACAGCGAGGTCGAGAACGCCGCCGATAACTCCATCCTGTGTTCCTCTGCTCGAATACCCACCGGTTGCCAACTTGCCGGATCGAGCTTAGCATCCAACTTGTCTCTTGTTCGAACAGGGGACAAGTGGCCATCAGGCCTCGCAGGACCGGCGGTCCACGCCCGGCTTCAGGGCACAACGGCGTGTCGACCGGCTCCACAGCTCGAGAACGGCAGATCCACCATGGCGACAATCTCTCCCGCACCCGCATCCGCACAATCCAAACGTGTCGTGGCCGCCAGCCTCGCCGGCACGGTGATCGAGTGGTACGAGTTCTACATCTACGGCACGGCGTCGGCGCTGATCTTCGGCGAACTGTTCTTCCCCAGCGCCGATCCACTCGTGGGGACCCTGCTGGCTCTCTCCAGTTTCGCGCTCGCCTTCCTGGCGCGACCGGTGGGCGCGGCGATCTTCGGTCATTTCGGTGACCGCGTCGGTCGCAAGAAACTACTCGTGCTCTCGTTGAGCATGATGGGCGCGGCCACGGTACTCATCGGCTGCCTGCCCACATACCACACCGTCGGCGTACTGGCGCCGGTCATTCTCGTGATATTGCGGGTGGTGCAGGGCATTTCGCTGGGCGGTGAGTACAGCGGGGCGGTGCTGATGAGCGTCGAGCACACCAAGCCGTCCCGGCGAGGCTTCTTCGGGAGCCTGATCAATACCGGTGCCAGTTGGGGTCTGCTGCTCGCGTCACTGGTCTTCCTGCTGCTGTCCTATCTGCCCGATGACGCGTTCCGTGCCTGGGGTTGGCGTGTCCCGTTCTGGGCCAGCGCGGTGCTCATCGCGATCGGGATGTCCATCCGGGTCACCATCAGCGAAAGTCCCGAGTTCCGGGCCGTGGCCGGCGCGAACCGAATTCCGGAACAGCCCTTGCGTACGGTACTGGTCGAGCACTGGCGTCCGGTCGTTCTCCTGGCCCTGTCGTACCTGTCGGCCGGCGCGACGTTCTACGTGGCGACCGTGTTCTCCCTGTCCTACGGCGCGCAGCATCTCGGCGTCGACCGCTCCACCACTCTGGAACTCGTCACCGGAGTCACCGTGGTGGCGATCCTCGGCGTGCCACTGTTCGGCTGGCTCTCGGACCGATACAACCGCAAGCTCGTGTATCTGGCCGGAATCGTGGGCATGGCAACGCTGCCCTGGCTGTGGTTCCCGATGCTGGGCACCGCCCACACGCTCGTCATGTTCGCCGGGTTCGTCCTGCTCTTCATCCCCTACTGCGCGACATACGGAACGATGCCCGCCTTCTTCGCGCATGTCTTCCCGGCCCGGATCCGGTACTCGGGGATGGCCGTCGGGTACAGCCTGGGCACGGTGGTGGGTAGCGGACTGTCCCCGCTGATCGCCACCTCGCTCCTGGGTGTGACAGGCAGTTGGTATGCCATCGCGGGCTTCATGACCGGATTCGGGATCGTCTCCTTCCTGGCGACACTCGCAATGCGCGAACTACCGACGGACACCGGTTCGGTCGCGGCGGCCGGCCCGGCGCCGGCCGCCACGCCGTCCACCCCCTGACCGAGCCCATTCGCGCACCACGCCGAAGGCGCCGTGACCAACAGCCGGTGGCGCGGCCGGTCCCGTACCCGCCGCGCGTCGGCCCATCATCCGAGGAACCCACCATGACGGAACCGCTGACTTTCGGCGCCCCGATCGCCATCCACCCCGACGCCGACCCGCTCGACGACATCGCCTGGGCCGACCGGCAGCCCGCGGCGTCCGCCGCCTGGATCATCGACCACCTCCAGGGATGGTATCCGCGTGGCGCCCCGAGCACCGCTCTCGCCGACCCGCACCACACACTGGAGGCGCTGACCGTGCTGGCCGCCGGGGCGGCCACCACCCGCCGGGTGGATCTCGGAGTCGCCGTAACCGATCCCGTCCGCCGGACGAGTGTGGCCCTCGCGCATACCGCCGGCACCATCGGACGGCTGGGTGGCCGGCGCCTGAAACTCGGTATAGGCGCCGGTGATCCCGGCCAGCTGCGCCCGTTCGACCTGCACCGGAGCCGGGAGCGGACCGGGCGGTTGCACTATGTGCGGCCCGCCGTCGAACAACTGCACGCGCTCCGGATGTCCGGCTCACCGTGGCCGGACGCCGATCTACCGGTCGCGCAGCGCCCCGGCTACGACCTCTACATCGCCGCGCACGGCCCACGGATGCTCGAACTCACCGCCCGATACGGTGACGGCTGGATCCCGTCCTCTCTCACGCCCACCGACTACGCGGAGAAACTCTGCCTGCTCAGGCACCACGCGAGGGAAGCCGGCCGCGACCCGCGCTCGATCACACCGTTGCTCTTCGTCTGGACCGCGCTGGCGAGTACCCGCGCGGAGAGCCGGGCTCTGCTCGACCATCCCACCGTCCGCGGGGTCGCGCTCTATCGCGGCCGGGCCGCGTTCGAGACAGCGGGCGCACCCTATCCGTTGGAACACGGCTACATACCGCACGAGATCCCGGCCGCCGACGTCGACTCACTGCTCCGGCGGATACCCGACGAGATCGTCGAACAGGCCGTACTGCACGGTTCCCCCGCCGACGTGCGATCACGCCTCGACGAGTACCACCGGGCCGGTTGTCGACATGTGATCCTCTACGACATAGGGCGGTTCACCGAGAACGGTGGTACCGAGCGGTTCCGCGAGGCGTTCAACGCGATCGCCACGCGGTGACCCGTGCTGACCTGCCGCGATCCGCGGGCTCAAGGATATTCCGGCCGATCGCTGTTCGCGCGATCGAGGATGGCCTGGGCCTGGTTGTCGACATCGCCCAGCGCCGAGATCAGGTCCAGCGCGCCGAGTTCGACAGGTGTCTCCTCGGCCATCTGCCGTAGTTCGGCCAGGACGGAATCGATATCGTCCTCGGGCGGGCGGCGTCGTCTCGGATCGGGGGCATCGATCGGCTGCCAGGCGATGGCCTGTTGCCACCACGGATCACCGGTCGCCCAGGCCCAGATCGTCTTGCGCACCAATATGGCATCGTCGGTGTAGAGCTGGAAGAATGCGTCGAGATCGCGATGTTCGAGCTCGAATATCTCCTCCGGTAATCGGCGCGCCCGGATATGGCACATGGGGGCGCGGATCACCTTCAGCGCCGGGTCGCGCGGATCCGGCGGAGTCTCCAGGATCTCGTCGAGAATGCTCTCGGTCAGATAGGGCAACCGGAAATCACCCGTGGTCACCGGGACCCGGGCGGCGCCCCGTGGATTGTAGAAGCGGCGGGTGGCGACATCGAGGACGGCCAGATCGCGGTCGGCGGTGAGGGCCAGCAGCGCGCGCAGGCAGTCGAAACGATCATCGACGGTGGCCTCCAGCAGTGCCCCGCGGGCGTCCGGGCGGCGGTGCACCCGCAATCCGGTTCCGGAGCGGTGGATCAGCGTGCACACGACGCCGACCGTTTGCAGCGGCGGGGTCGGCTCGGGTGCACCGGCCAGGGACCGATAACGCTCGTAAGCCTGTGCGGCCGATTCGATCCCGGCCGCGGGCAATACGGCGAAAAGAGAACTCACCCGCCAAGTACAGCAAAATATGCGAACCGCCGCTGGTTCACTTGACAGAAATATCTCTCCGGCAACCGAATTCGCGGCAGATCAGATGCCGGTGACATTCGCGAGCTGGCCGATCCCGTAGGTGACCCCCATCGCCAGCGCGCCACCTATCACCACCCGGGCCATGGCCCGGGGCCGGCTGCTGCCACCGAGCCCGGCACTGATCGAACCGGTGAGGGCCAGCGCCAGCAGTACCGCGACCATGGTGACCGGTATCCGGGCCGACTCCGGCGGGAGGAGGATCGCCAGCAGCGGCAGCAGCGCCCCGACAGTGAACGAGACGGCCGAGGACAGTGCCGCATGCCACGGAATGGTCAGCTCGTCGGGGTTCAGTCCCAGCTCGGCCTCGGCGTGCGCGGCGAACACATCGTAGGCGGTGAGCTCCTCCGCCACCTTGCGTGCGGTTTCCGCGGACAACCCCTTGGCGTGGTAGATGGCGGTGAGTTCGTCGAGTTCGTCGGCCGGGTCCTGCTCCAACTCCCGGCTCTCCTGCTCCAGCAGCGCTTTCTCCGTATCGCGCTGGGTGCTCACCGAGACGTACTCGCCGACCGCCATGGAAATGGCCCCCGCGCTGATGCCCGCGATACCCGCGGTGAGAATCGCGTCGGTATTCGGCGACGCGGCCGCGACCCCCACCACGAGCCCCGCGGTGGACACGATCCCGTCGTTGGCGCCCAGCACTCCGGCCCGCAGCCAATTGAGTTTCGCCGCCAGTCCGTTCTGCGGGAGGTACTG
This sequence comes from Nocardia grenadensis, assembly GCF_050942415.1. Taxonomy (NCBI): domain Bacteria; kingdom Bacillati; phylum Actinomycetota; class Actinomycetes; order Mycobacteriales; family Nocardiaceae; genus Nocardia; species Nocardia grenadensis. Next base: position 1,125,573 of record NZ_CP192054.1, read on the forward strand.
GTCCTCCGCTGCCTCGGTCATAGCCGCACACTATGCGAATATGTGCAGGTGAGGCCAAGCGGGGTGGCCATAGGTCACGCGCCTAGGGACTGGGCCGCAGGAGGGTCGAGGGCTGCTCGTCTGCCGGCCATTCGGTGATCCTATTCAGGCAGCGGCCTTGATCCAGTCGTCGACGTGCGTATTGAACCATTCGGGGTACTGCAAGGGAAGGCCATGGCCGGCTCGGTCGTGGATGACCAGTTCGCTGCGAGGATTGTCGTGGTGGAGTTGCCGCATCGCTCGCTGGACTGCTCGTGGCTCCTTCGCTCCCGCGAGCAGCAGCGCAGGGCCGGTGAACTGGCGCCACGTCGACGGTGTCCGGAACTGCGCGTTCGCTGACGTGAGCGCGACGAGGCTGTCCTTGGGTAGCGTCTTGGATGTGCGGATGTAGTCGTTCAGGAGGTTGTCCGGGATGAAGAGCGACTTCGCCTGCAGCTTCGCGAACCATGTCCGTCGAGCCAGTGGAGCGGTGAGACCGACGAGCCAGTTACTCAATCTCGGCAAGGGTATGCCCTCGGTCAGGGCGCTGGTGACGACGACTCGGGCGACCAGATCGGGGCGGGATGAGGCGAGTTCGAGGGCGACCTGCGCACCGAATGAGAATCCCACCACGGTGATGTCCGTGCCGGCGGGTAGATGTTCGAGATGCGCGGCGAGTTCGGAGACCACCGCCGCGCTGGTGGTGAATGGGATGGCACTGCTCCGATCGTGGCCGGGGAGATCGGGGACCAGAATGCGATAGCGGGATCCGAAATAGGTGATCTGTGCGTCCCACATCCACCCCGCGACGCCGCCGCCGTGGATGAGGAGCAGAACCGGCTGCGACGCATCCCCCCTATCGCTGAGGAACATCCCGTTTGAACTCACGCCATCAAGGCTACCGAAGTGCGTATTCCGGCAACGAATGCATGAACTCGTCATCCTGCGTCCGGTCCCGGGTGGGCGTGCGCCGAACGGCGCCAGACCTCGCCGTGCCATCCAATCCTGCACCCGGAAAACAACGTCCACTCCCATGGTGCCGAGTTTATGAAGCAGGGGCTAGCCGGGCACCGCGTACACGTACAGCAAACCGACCGTGACCAGGCCCATCAGCGGGGTCAGTACCCAGGTCTCCACCTTGTTCCCGGTCCGGGAGATGATCGGCAATGCCAGCCGGGGCTTCAGCGGCCACAGCAGCGGACACCCACGGTCGGTGAGGCAGTCGCCGACGATATGGATGAGTGTTCCCAGGCCTATGGCGAACGGTAGCCAGTAGGGCGCGTCGGGTAGCCAGCGGTCCATCAGTACGGTGCCGCCGCCGGCCAGGAGCACACACAGGCCGTAGGCACGCAGTGAATCGCCCTTCGGCGTCAGGTGCAGGGCCCGTACCCCGAAGGCGAGCATCACGAAAATCATGCTCAGGGTGAAGTACCGGCCGAGATGGTGTACTCCGGCCCAGGTCGCCCAGCCGGCGAGCAGGATGAACAGCAAACCGTGTGTGCCCTTGCGGTGTCCGCCGGACACCACCGAAACCCCCCTCGCGACCGCGTTGCTCACCGGTCCGAGTGATTGCGCGATGGTGCCGTTCGGGTGGTCGATATCAGGAAGCAATGCCGCGCCCGCCGTGATCAACGCTCCCAGAACGAGTTCGAGCGCGCTGATATCCACTGGCCCCTGCACCACCTCCATCACGGGAGTCGGGACGATGGTGGCGGCGGTGACGAACGCGAGCGCGCCGCTGGTGGCGTGGGAATGGCCGAGCACTAACTCTCCCGATATCTGAAAAGCGAACGAACGGTAGCGTTCAAGTTAGCAATCGATTCCGACACGCCGGACCCCGCGCGGGGCGCGAAGGACTCGCCGCCCCGGGAACACGCCGCCTCGACCAGGTTTCCGCTGGGAGATCTGATGACCATCTGTACTGCCGCGCCTGGAGATGCGATGCTGTGGGAAAGGAAACGTCGTGGGGGCGATCCGTTTCGCAAAGGGGGCGTAGAAATGTGTGATCTTCAGCCGGTTCTCCATCGGGTGCCGGGATACGAACCGCCGGTGCGCCGGTCGTGTGCGCGAGCCGGTGCCCCTCCGGGGGGCGACCGGGTGGGCGCCGGAGACCCGGCCGCGGAATATCGACCGCGGGCGGCTGCCTCCGGTGCCGCGGTTCCGCCACCGGCCTCTCCCGGAGAGGTGGTCGCCGAGCCCGTCCGCGGCCGGCCCGCGACAGTGCTCGATTCCGGTCCGGCCTCGGCACCCACCCCGCCGAGGACCGCCGAAGTTCCCGCTACACACCCGGAGTCCCGCGCTCGGAGCTGTGCGTCCCGCTCGGATCGGAATGCGCTCCGGCGCAACCACAGTGCCCCCGCGGGCGTCCGGCGTGCCCAGCGGGCGGGGCACGCCACGTCCCGAAATACGGAACCCGCCGGTGTCCGGGCCTTCGCCACGACCTCGGTCCGGATCCTGCTCGAGGTACTCGACCGCCGGCGCCCGGTCGCCCAGCTCACCGCTCTGTGCACCCCCGGGCTGGTCAGTGCCATCGGCACTCTGGTGGCGGGCGATCACGCTCCGGGTCGGACCCTCGGGTCGGCGGTGCCCGGCACTGTGCGGTTGTTCCAGGTGGAGGAGTGGGCGGCGGAGATGGTGGCCACCTACCAGCGCGGTCCGCGCCGCCTGGTCCTCGCCGGGCGGATCGAGCGCGGGAGCAACACACCCTGGAAGGTGACCGCGCTGCGCGTCCTGTGAAGTCGCCCATGGCCTGTGCCGGGTTCGGGCAGCTCCGGCCGGTCGAAAGCCGGATGCGCCGTTCACGCGTTTCGGACAGGTTGGCGGGGAAGCGTAGCGCGCAGCCCGGTCCTTCAGGTCCGGGTCAGCGCATCACGTGTGTCGTTGGTCGACAGTAGGTTTGGATTCGGGTCTGGGGTATCGGGCCGGCCGCGGACGACCCGGGTGCGGCGGACCCTACCCGGTGGAAGGGGCTGAACCTGCTCGGTTTCGCCCTCATGGAGGCACGATCGGCGTTGCGCGGGTAGTCGCTCGGGCGGATGGTCGAGGGAAGTATTCGGGCGGGCGTGCGCTACGTGCCGAAGTCGTCCGATGCTCTCGCGGGTAAGCGCACTCCCTGCGGACCTCTTCGATATCGCCGTCTACCTCGCCGCCGCCGCGGACGCCCGCGCGATGCGCTCGGCGAAGCGGGGCGTATCGACGCGGTTCAGGGACGGTGGGCTCGGATATCGACCGGGCGACCGTCCGGGTCCTGGGCCGTCATCGTCCACTGGGTGGGGAGTGTCTCGATGGGCCCGGCCGGGAGCCCGGCACCCATGATCCGCTCGCGGACCTCGCACAGCTGGGCGTAGGTCGCCAGGCGCAGGCCCCAGCCGGCCCGTCCGAGCGGGTCGAGGCCGGTGGCCGGCCCGGTCGTGGTCTCGACGATCGCCAGGTGGTCGGCGCCCCCGACGTCGAGGACCGCGATACGGGGGTCGGTGCCCGAGGCGGGACGCTCGAAGACCAGCCGGGCACCGAGCACTCCGGTGTAGTACGCCACGAGCTGGTCCAGGTCTGTCGTGGACAGCGTCAGATGGTTGATCCCGAGGAGTTCCGGCATGGTCATCCGAGCGTAGAGCCCTGTCCGGCCCGCGTCCAGGGTGTGCTGCGACGGGGCGGTGTGCGGGGGCGTTGCTGGGCGCCCGCTTTGTCCGATCCGGTGTGGCTTACGCTGCTCTTCCAAATGGCACGCGGAGCGGAGGGTGCATGGTCAGCGGAAACGAGTTGGTCGGTCGTCGACGGGATGCCTCGGCCACGCGGGCCGCGATTCTGGCGGCGGCTCAGGAATTGTTCGCCGAACGGGGGTACGAGCGTGCCACCGTACGCGATATCGCCACCCGGGCCGGGGTCAACCAGGCGTTGCTCTTCCGGTACTTCGGGAACAAGGACGAACTCTTCCGGGCGACGATGACCGATCGCGGACGTTCGGTGCTCGACGCCGGTCCGGTGGACGGGTTGCTGTCGCGGTTGCTGGAGCGCGCGCTGGAGCCGAGTGAGACCGTCTCGCCCGGTAATTGGTTACAGGCCGCGTTACGTTCCAGCGGACACGAGGAAGGCGTGTCGGTGATCCGGCGCGAGTTGGGGGAGGAGTACATCCGGGCGTTGGCGACGCTCACCGACGACGGCGACGGGGAGTTGCGCGCGGATCTACTGCTGGCCTGGTTGCTCGGGATCGGGCTGGTTCGTTCCGTACTGCACCGGGAGCCGTTGCGCAGTGCGGACCCGGCGCAGGTCGCCGGTCATGTGCTGCGGGCGGCGGAGGTGCTCCTGGAGCGTAACGACCCGAGATTCCCTCCGGCGTAATGCTGTTACGTCGTTGACGTCGACTCCGGTAAACCCTTACCCTGCCTAAGTAAGCAATCGCTTACAAGGCTGGAGCCGCCGGGCGGCGGGAAAGGGAGACCGTATGACCGTGAACACCGAGGTACGTCGGTACCCATTCGGAGAACCGGTTCGCCTCGATATGGACCCGCTGTTCGCCGAACTGCGCCGTGAAGAGCCGGTCTGCCGCGTCGAGCTGCCCTACGGCGGCGAAGGCTGGCTGGTCACCCGATACGAGGACGTCAGACTCGTCCTCGCCGACCCCCGGTTCAGCCGCGCCGCGACCGTCGGCCGAGAGGATCTGCCCCGGGCCACGCCCGCGCCGGTTCGTCCCGATTCGCTGCTGAGCATGGATCCGCCCGAGCACAGCCGGTTGCGGAAACTGGTGGCGAAGGCGTTCACCAGCCGCCGGGTCGCCGAACTGCGTCCGCGTACGCGCGAGATAGTCGATGAGAAACTCACCGCGCTCGAGCGCGCCGGTGCGCCCGCCGATCTGGTGGAGGGTTTCGCGCTGCCACTACCGGTCACCGTGATCTGCGAGATGCTCGGGGTGCCGCCGGGTGACCAGCACCGTTTCCGCGATTTCTCCGACGCGATCCTGTCCACCACCGCCTACACCCGGGAACAGATCGAAAGTGCCCGGGATTCGCTGGAGACCTACCTCGCCGAGGTGGTCGCCGAGCGTCGGCAGCGCCCCACCCACGATCTGCTCGGCGCGCTGGTCGCCGCCCGTGACAACGAGGACCGTCTCAGCGAACGGGAACTGGTGAACCTCGGTGTCGGTTTGCTCATCGCGGGCCATGAGACCACCGCCAACCAGATCGCCAACTTCACCTATGTGCTGCTCACCCAGCGCGAGTACTGGGAGCTGCTGCGCGCGGAACCCCAGCTGATCCCGGGCGCGGTGGAGGAACTGCTGCGCTACGTGCAGCTCGGCGCCGGTGCCGGACAGCCCCGAGTGGCCACCGAGGATGTGGTGCTCAGCGGCGTGACCGTACGGGCCGGAGATTCCGTTTTCGTGAACACCCAGGCCGCCAACCGCGATGAGAACGTTTTCGACGATCCCGAATCCCTGGACCTCACCCGGCAGCGCAATCCGCACGTGGCCTTCGGCTACGGCGCCCACCACTGCCTGGGCGCGCAACTGGCGCGCGTCGAACTCCAGGTCGCACTGGAGGCGCTGCTGGAACGTTTCCCGTCGTTGCGGCTGTCGCCGCCGCTCGACGAGATCCCGTGGAAATCGGGTCTGCTGGTACGCGGCCCGAAACAGCTTCTCGTGCAGTGGTGAAGCCCCGATCGGAAACGCCGGCCGGCGGCGCGACGAGCGGACGGGTCAGGTATTCCAGCCGCGTTCGTTGCGCTGCCGGTAGTACTCGTCGTCCGCGTCGGCTTCGTCCCAGGCCGGGTCGCGGCGCATACCGGGGGCGGATGCCGCGCCCGGCCGGACGGTGGCGACCGCCTGCTGGAGACGCCGCGTGATCTCCTCGGGCGGGCCCGGGGTGAGCGTGAATTCCTCTTTCGTGTGGTTGATCAGAAGATAGCGGCCGTCCTGCGGCAGATAGTCCATCCAGTGGAAACCGTGCGGGTTGCCGGTGGGCCGGGAGTCGATCGCCGGGCCCGCGAACACCCCGAGCTCACCCATGGGCCGGAGAACCGGCACATTCCCGAGCAGGTCCGGGTCGCGGTCGGGCAACTGCCCGGTGCCGACGACGTCATCGTGGCCGCGATCGCGGACGTGCGGGGCCGGCAGTGGTGGGCCGTGGTCGGGCGGCATCTCAGGGAACTGGGCCCGGTGCGTATCCACCTGCCCGCGACCACGCCGGATCGGTGGCACGTCACCGCGGGTCTGGACGTCTCGCTGTGGACCGCGGCGCTGGCGCTGGACGATGCCAGCCATCCACATCTGCTACGGCTGCGGGCCGCGTCGGAACCGTGAGCGTGGATCACGGCTGGGGAGCGGTCAGGCCTCGCTGGGCTGGACGATGACGAAACCTTCACCGTCGAGCCGCAGCTGGAACGCCTCGCCGGAGCCGCCGCGCACCATCGATCCGAACGACTGCGACCGGTTGAGCGAGGTCTGCAGATGCGCACTCCAGCCGACTACGGCATCGGTGTCGACGAAAACCGGGGCCTGCGGGTGCACCGGAATGATGATCGGCGTTCCCGCGCAGACCAGACCGAGCCGCCCCTGCCCGGAGAACACACAGTTGAACAGCCCGCCGCCGGCCATCCCGACGCCCTGCACCATGCGGATGTCGTAGTGCAGACTCGAATCGAACACCAGGACATTGCGGCCATTGAGGGTGAGCGCGTCGTCGGGGGCGAGGTCGACGGTGAAGCAGTTGCGGTCGAAATGCGCGAACCAGGCCTCACCGTGCCCGCGGACCGTCATCAGCGGCACACCTTCACCGGTGAGCGCGCGCTGCAGAAACTTCCCGACGCCCTGACCCTTCTTCTCGAAACGCAGATCCCCACGGAAGGCGACCATCGAGCCCTGCCGGGCGAGGCATTCACCGTTCACCGCGTATTTCAGGGATTTGGCGCTCTGCGCGGTCAGGCCGGGGGCGGTGGCGGGCTGCGCCGTGTTCTCGGCGGCGAACAGTTCACTCTGCACGATGCGATCCTCTCCTGGCACCCACGGACGATCGCCAGCCTATTGGACTTACTCCGTGGAGCCGATGGCATGGGTCGTACCGGCTGTCGACGGAGCATCGCACCACGTCGACGGCTTCGTTCTGCGCCCGGTTCGCCCGGCACACGCCCTACGCGCCCTCTGGTCCACCCGCCGTATCCGAGAATTTCCCGGATCGGGGGAACCGGACCGTATTCGGTGACGTCGGATATGGGTGATGAAACTGTTGTCGAGGCGGAGGGGTGGGACGATGCGCCGCTCGCGGATCGAATGGGGGAGCGGGCGTCACTCCGTACCGGAAACGGCGTTCACCTCGGCGGAAGTGCGCTGATGGGTATCGAGATCCCGGAATCGCTGCAGTGGGTGGCGAAGTATGTGGTGGGGGCCGGTGACTGGCCGGAGGGCGACGAGACCGCGATGCGCCGGGTCGAGTCGGCGTGGACGAAACTCGCCACCGACCTACGTGACCTGGATGCCGACGCCAACTACGCGATCGACCAGGTGCTGGCCTCGATCGAGGGCGATACCGCCCAGGCCATCGCGGACCGCTGGACACAGCTGGGCCACGGGCAGGGGGCGTTCGACGGCCTGATCGCCCATATCGAAACCCTCGCCGACGAGATCGGCGACGGCGCGGCGGATATCGAACAGACCAAACTGGTGATCCTGGCCGGCCTGGCGATCTTCGCGGTCGAGATGGCCGTGGCTTTGGCCGCCGCATCCACCGGTATCGGCGCGCCGGCGGCGGCCGCGGAGGCGGCCGCCGCGCAGGTCGCGACCCGAATCGCGATCCGCACGGCGATAAAACAACTGGTCCAGCGCATTCTGTCGAAGGCCGCCCTGAAAGCGGCCGCCCGTGCGGCGGTGCGCGGTGCCTGGGAGGCAGCACTGGAGGAGACGGCGCTCGATCTGGGCACCAAGGCCTTGCAAGTGGCCACCGGCCGCCGCGACGAGATCACCACCGAGGACCTGACCGAGGCCGGAAAGAACGCGCTCACCGCCGCGGCCGGCGGTGCCGTCACCGGCGCGATGGGCCCCGACGGATTGACCAGCAGAAATGTCCCCGGCGGCCCGGAGGGCGGGAACCCGCTGGCCAACGCTGCCAAGGACGCGGCCAAGGAGACGGTGGCAGGTGTCGCGGGGGAGGTGGCCGGGGAGGCCACGGACGCGGCACTCAACGACCGAGAATTCAGCTGGGAGAACGCACTCGCCCCCGAGAACCTGTCCTCGGCCGCCGCCGGTGGGTTGCAGCGGGGTACCGAGACGCTGGGGGAGAGCAACTCCGGCGACGGTCCGAACACCACCGGGGAGGGCAGCGAAAATGGTGGTGACGAGAGCCCATCCAACGAGACATCGAACTCCGGCGATCAGCAGAACGGCGAAGCACCCGGCGGCCGATCGGAGGCGGGCGACCGGGAAGCGCCGACCACACCACAGAATTCGAACCAGGCGACCCAGCCGGCGGGCACGAACTCGCCACAGACGCCGGACACCTCCACCCAGCCCCAGACCTCGTCGTTGGACCAACAGTCACCCGGGCAGCCCGCGGAAACCGGTTCGCAGCCCGCCGGACAGCAACCGCCGTCGCCACCCGGCACGGAGTCGACCACCAGTGCGGAGCAGGAGGCATCGCCGACGGGGTCGGAGTCGCCGCAACCCGCCGAGCCCGGTCCCGCCACCCCCGATACAGCCCACCCGGGGCATACGGACACCGGAGCTCCGGATACCCAGCAGGCGCAGCCGACCGGTTCCGGTCCAGCGGAGTCGCCACCTCCGAACCCGGACAATGAAACGCAAACCGAGGTCGGCGATTCGCCGTCCGACTCGCAGAGTGCGCCGGAAGCCGTGGAGACGCCGGGGCCGGACGACATGCCTGCCACGTTCGATCCGGCCCCCGCGCCGGGAACGGAGCCACCCCGGTCTACCTCCAGTCTCAACCTCGGCCCCGACACCACCACTTCGCCGGACACCGGTGCACCCGCGCCCGTTACGCCCGATAGCGCCACCGCGAGCAGTACCGACACCACGCCCGGTACGAATTCCGCCACCGGCCAAGCACCCCCCGGCACAACCACACCGTTCGCGACGAATTCGCCTGCCGGTCAATCCACCACAGCAGGTGAATCCCACCCGTCGCGCACCGATCCCGGCCCTGCGTCCACACTTGGGAACACGGCCACGCCCGGTGAGTCCACCACCGGTGTAGCCCCGCCCGCCGGAGATCCGCCCATCCACGTTCCCCCGGGGCCGACTCCCGAGCCCGCGACGACAACAGCCTGGTCCCCGTCGGAAGAAGCGACCACCACCACGTCCGCCGCCGCGACACCGACCATTCAATCCACCCCGGCTACCGTGGTGGCCAGCCCCGCCCATGGTCCGGCCGAAGCGCCTCGCGGCACCACGCCCCCGGATACGACGGCTGCGCCCCCGGTCGGCGCTGCTCCGGCCCCGTCTCCGCGGAACCGGACACAGTCGCCGGCATCCCACGCCTCCGGCCCCACCGGCGGTTCCGGTACGCCGGACGGTTCCCGGAACGGACGTCCGCCCGGTATGCCCTCGCCGACCTCGGACAACGCGTCGGGTAGCTCTGGTAGCCCGTTCAACATCTTCGACCCGGCCAATCACGCACAGTTCCTGGCCGACTTCGCCCGGCCGCCCATACCTGCTCGACCGGCGACAACCGAATCTCCCGCGGATCCGCCCGCCTCGGCGGCCGCACCCGCTCCGGGAGCCGACGACCGGCCAACGACTCCCAGTGTGGCCGCTACTACTTCAACCGACACCGCTCGCGCCGATCGGGAGGTGTCGCCGGCCCGCCCGCGAACCCCGGGCGAAGCCACGCCGGCCTACCCGCCGCCGAGCCAACCGCACTGGAATGCACCACGCCCTACTGATCCGATTTGGAACGCTCCGGACCGATCCGGCAGGCCCTTTCAACATCCGTTGCCGAATGTTCGGCAGCCGGACCCGAATTCCCCGGATAGGTCTACGAATCCTCCTCGACCGCCGGGCAACCACAGCCCACAACACGCCCGATCCCCCGAGCAGCATCCCGTCCCGCCCAACCGGGCTCCCACGCAGCCACCGGACCGGAACACACAACACCCGCATACTCCATCCAGAGCAGCTCCTCCGAGCCTGCCGGCGTCTCATAGCCCGCAGCAGCCGCTCACACCTCACGGTGGGCCCGCGCACCCCCAGCAGCCACCGGCGTCATCGGCCGACCGCTCACTTCCCCTTCGGACTACACCTGCCCGACAGCACCGGCAAACGCCCTGGGATCCGAGCGCCTTCCGCGCCCCGGAATCCATGCCGCCGCCGCGGCAAACATTCCAGCAGTCACCCTCGGCATGGATCCCGACGAACCAGGACGCCGGCCGACCGGAACCACAGAATGGGCTGCCCGTCGCGCAGCCCGGCCCGAACAGTCGCCCCCGCCGTCCCAGTCCACTGCGCCGATTCGTCCAATGGCTGGCCCCGACGGCCCGTTCACCCCAGGAGACCGTGCCCGCTCCGGTACATCCGGTCCGGCCGGTCACTCCGGTCATCCAACCACCGGACGGGCCACAGGAGGGCGTACCGCACCCGGATGCGGACATACCGGAGAGTCCGTTCGGATCGACTCCTCCGTTCGAATCGACCGAGATGGCGGGTAACTATCGTGGTGAGCATCTGCCAAGGAACAGTGTCTGGACTACCTCCGTGGACTATCTGAACGAATACCGGCGGAGCCGAGCACGTCTGACGGTTCGCGACGGGTTGCTATACGATTCGGCCGGCAACCTGTTCGATACCAGAAGCGGGCGTTCGGTGTGGGGCGGCGGGGGCCGCGCGATATTCGTGATGGACCAGGCCGGAAACCTCTATGCATCCAATTACCATGAAGCCGGCCTGTTCCACCATTCGAGCTTCCTTGCAGGTGGTCCGGTGGCCGCGGCGGGGGAGCTCGTCGTGATCAACGGTGAGCTCCGGCTACTGACCGACTCGAGCGGTCATTACAGGCCGTCGCGCGCATATACGTTGCAAGCCGTCGGCTACCTGCGTAACCAGGGCGTGGATATACGGCCGGATCAAGTCGACTTCGAATCTCAGGTGTAGATCATGGAGGATCGTGTGGCATCGCTCTGGCGAGGTTTGGTCAACATTATCGTCTACAGTGTCCGATCCGATGACCTGGGCGAGGCGACCCAGGACCGCATAGCCAGGGCACTCCTCACCGAGCCGATCGACACGTTCACACCCCAGCAAGAGTTCGATGCGCTCTCCGAAGGACTGGCCGAAAACTATCCCATCCCGGAGTCGATCGACACCGAGCACCGGCCGGAGGAGATCCGCACTTTCGTCGCCGCGGTAGTCCGGAAGATGGACGCGGCGCGCCCTTGGCCCGATCTCCCGTATCTTCCGTTACCCGCCGAGCAGCTGCGTGACTTTTTCGGTTCTGCGCGTCCGCTGGCGCGGGTGCGTGTGCCGTCAACAGGTGTGGAGGTGGCGGTCAAGCGGAACTTCCGCAACCACCCAGAGTTCGGTGAGTATCTTTTACTGCGGTTGAAATCCGGTGTCGACGTCGCCTTTTTTCCGGACTTCTGGGACGACAGCAGCGACACTCTCCTCTCGGCCGCCGCAGGATCGAAACCCTCTCACGAGATTGTCGGGGAACTGGTGGCCGGTTCCGGCTTGCGCGCGGAGGACTTTACGTTGACGATCTGGCCCGAGCCGCCCGAAAACGGCTACGCGCCATATGAAACCACCCCGCTACGGCCCGAGTTCCGCGGTGAGCACCTCCCGGGGAACCCGCAGTGGGGGGACAGGTTCGTCAGATACCTGAGTCCGGCGGAACGCGAGCCCTACCGTCTGTTCGCGAACAACGGCCTCCTCTACACCGTCGAGCAGCAGCCGCTGGATACGACGCACACCCGCACGCTGTGGACCCCGCAGGGCGGCCGCGCCATCTTCGTTATGGACGAGCAAGGGACGCTGTACGCGTCCCCATACCACCTGCTCGGCGAGTTCCACCATTCCAGTCTGCTCGCCGGGGGGGCGGTCGCGGGCGCCGGGGAGATCGGTGCGGTGGGCGGGCGTGTCGAGCTCGTATCCGACCACAGCACTCATTACGTGCCCGCGCGACGGTTCACGCGGCAGGTTGTGGACAGTCTGGCGCGGCAGGGGCTGGCCGTCGATCGGCTGCAGATCGAGTACCACAGTCCGCCCGATCCAATGCCGGGCTGATTCCGGGCGTCGGCGGCACCCGCCCGTACCCGGCGCGGGTCCGTTAGATTGGCGGATCGGGTGGCCCCACCCGGTTGACCACGGATGTCGAGGATAGGTGTCGTATGGCCAAGACCGCGCTGGTGACCGGAGCGTCCTCGGGGATCGGCCGGGCGACCGCCGCGCTGCTGGTGCGGCGGGGATATCGCGTGATCGGGACCAGCCGGGATCCGGCGGCGATCGCGGATTCGGCGCGGGTGGCAGGGGTGGAGTACCGCGCGCTCGACCTGACCGATCAGACGGGGATCGAGCGGTTCGGTGCCGATCTGGGGCCGGTGGATGTGCTGGTCAACAATGCGGGGGAAAGCCAGTCGGGGCCGCTCGAGGAACTGCCGATCGAGGCGATCGAGCGGTTGTTCCAGTTGAATGTATTCGGGGCCGTCCGGCTGGCTCAGCTGGTGCTGCCGGGGATGCGGGAGCGGGGTTACGGGCGGATCGTCATGGTGGGTTCGATGCTGGCGAGTTTCCCGCTGGCGTATCGGTCGTCGTATGTGGCGGCGAAGGCGGCGATCAAAGGGTTCGCGGATGCGGCGCGGCTGGAGACGGCGCCGTTCGGGGTGTGGATCAGCACCGTGGAACCGGGATCCATCGCGACCGGGATCGGGGAGCGGCGCACCAAATACATCGCGCCGGATTCGGTGTACGCAGCGGATTTCGACACGATGATCACGCATCTGGATCGCAACGAGCGGGCCGGGATATCGCCGGAGCAGGTGGCCGAGACGATTCTGCGGGCGATCGCGGCGGATAAGCCGAAACCGCTGTACGCCAGGGGGAGTCGCGCGCCGATCGTCTTTCTGCTGCGGCGGTTGGCGCCCGCGTCGGTGATCGAGAAGATCGTCGCGGGGATGCACGGGCTGAAGCGTTGAAGCTTCACGTCGGCTGCGCCATGTGGACGCATACCGCGTGGCCGGTGCGCGGTGACAAACTGCGCGGCTATGCGCGGTGGTGCAATGCGGTGGAGGGGAACACGACGTTCTACGCGGTTCCGGCTCGGCGGACCGTGGAGAACTGGGCGAATCAGACCGATCCCGATTTCCGGTTCGTGATCAAACTGCCCAAAACCCTCACCCATGAGCGCCGGCTGTCCGGGGTGGATGCCGAACTGCGGCAGTTCCTGGACACGATGGAACCGCTCGGGCCGCGGATACATGCGCTGTGGGTGCAGCTGCCGTCCTCGTTCGGTCTCGGCGATCTGGGTGCGCTGGCGATGTTCTTTCGTGGGCTGCCCGCGGCGCTACCGCTCGCGGTGGAGGTGCGGCATCCCGAGTTCTTCGCCGACGCGGGTGCCGCCGCGCAACTCGAGCGGGTGCTGGGCCGGGTCGGTGCCGAATGGGTGCCGTTCGACACCACCGTGCTGTTCGCCGCGCCCGCCGCGAGCCCGGCCGAATTCGAGGCCCGATCCAAGAAACCCCGGCTGCCGCGCCGCATGAAGGCGCTGACAGCCGCGCCGATCGTCCGGTACCACGGTCGCGACGACCACGCGGTCACGGTCGCGGGCTGGCGGCCCTGGGTGGAGCAGACGGCGGAATGGCTGCGCGAGGGACGGTCGCCGACGGTTTTCCTGCACACACCGGACAATGCTTCGTCTCGGGACCTCGCGCGCCGGTTCCACGACGAGGTCCGCACCCTGGTACCCGAACTCGAACTCTTGCCGGACCCGGCGGCCGACGAACCCATGACGCTCTTCTGAGGTGCGGCTCTTTCTGTCCGTGACCGTCCGGCCGTGCGCTGTGGGCTCGGCGTGACAGTTGCCGAGGTGGTCATCGTCACGTATAGCGTGACGACATCCGTGGAAGGCTCCATCGGGATTCCCCGAAAACCTTCGGCAAAGATGCGGACAGACGAAATCAACGGATGCTCGGCCTGTACCGATGTGCCTCCGCATCACGCGCAACGGCGGGTGAATATGACGAACGGTTGTGGTCGGTGGCGGCCAGGCGCGATACGCCGTTCTTCACCGATGCTAGAGGGCTATGACCTGTACCTGCCGCCGCGCACCAGAGCGGGCTCGGACGCCGCGGCAGACCAGAACTGGAGGCGGACGCGGTTGAAAACCTCGAAGCTGGGCGTGTCCCGTGAGTACAGCGGGATGCTGTCCTCGTCGAGGTCCCCGGCGGCCACCGTGTCGACCCGAAGGCTCGTTCCCTCGGGCTCCCAGGCCATCGACACCCGCAGCCGCAACCAGCCAGCGGGTACGTCGAACGCCGGTCCGTCCTCAGGAGGCAACGTCGGCGATCCGAGGACCATGCGACCGGAACCGGCGTGCAGGCTGCACTCCAGCTCCACTTCGGCGTCGGCGCCGACTGTCGGTGGTCCGTCCGTCACCTCGACAGCGACCACGAGGTACCCGTTGACACCCGTCTCGATCGCGACCGCGTCCGTGCCCAGCGCCAGATACCCGGCTGCCGGGGCATCGTCCAGGTCCCAGAGGTCGCACGGATCTTCGGCTGTGCCCTGGTCGAAAACGTAGATTTGATGGTAGTCCGAGAAAAGTAGTACGTCCTTCGACATCGACACTCCTTCAGCAACACCAACGAATCCGCCCGGTACGAGCGACAGACCCGCTGCCCGAAATCGTCCAGTCCTGTTCTCGACGGACTGCACTTCGTGTTCCCGACCTCGGCGGGCGACGCCGAGCGCGACCCCGACGTACCCGCCGAAAAATAACCTCGCTCCACCGTTCGAATCGCTCACCCCGTTGTGGGCTGAAGACAATGTGTGGGTCGGCATCGACACCAGTGGGCCAGGGCTTGGCGGCCCTCGCTTCAGTCCTGATCGATCAGTTCCCATCCATCGTCGCTCTCACCCGGCCAGGACAGGCCCAGCGCCGCACACCATGCATCGCAGGGGCCACCGACCGTGTCGAGTTCTCGGTAAGTGACAGCATCGGCATCCGCAGCTCGGCCGACCGCGGCTACCGGCACACCGCCGGACAGTGCCCTCGTGTGTGTCCAGGATGATGTGCTCCGCACCGTACTCGTCGTGGTCGAGCGCGATAAAGGCGTGAGAGACGAGTTCGGTCTGTGCGGCAAGCCACGCCACCAAGTCGGCGAGCTGCTCGGCATCGTCGTCGAATGCCACTGTGATCCGGTAGCGGTCGTCGACTCTTTCGGCAGGCAGGGCATCGACCCGGCCTCGGGATCGTCGTCTTGGGGATCTCGTGGCATCGTGGGGTAGCTCGCCAACGCCGCTGACGGATCCGCACCCGGCACCAGATCGATCCAAGCGAGGCCCATATAGGTCGACATGCTCGGAAGCGTAGCGCTGTCGCCACTGGCGGTGGTTCGGCTTCCCGGCGAGCTCGTTCGGCGCGGCATTCCGGTGTGGACTACCGTGACCAGACCTCAGGTGAACCCCGACCGCTACGTCGTCACCGACCTCGTCGGCGCGCGGCCGGCCCGGTCTGTCCCCGCCACCGCAGTCGGGTCGGGCGCAAGGTACCGGCGCTCATCGCTCCTGAGACGACGCGGGACACCGGAGGGGGGCCGTTCGTCCGTTCGGGGCGATCGACCGCTGCCGAGCCGCCGATCGAAGTGAATCCGGATTCTATAATATTCGGCCTTTTCACGCCGAATTCTATCCACTTTTGTAAGTGGTGATTCACAGTACGTGATAGAACTTCGGCAATCTGAAAGGCGGATAGGTATGAAGGCGACTGCCAAGCAACGTGCCGCGCTCGGGACGATCTGCGATACGTTCGTGCCGGGGGACGGTCTCACGTTGCCGTCGGCGACCGAAATCGGTGCCGTGGACACCGTATTCGAATTGCTGGGGCGCAATCCTCGGGAGGCCGAGGGCAAGCAGCTGGCGACGCTGCTGGATGTATGGGATTCCCCCGTGACCGGTCTGCTCACCGGGCGCGGGCCGCGGCGTTTCTCGAAGCTGTCACAGGAGCAGCGGGAGCGGGCGCTGCTGCGACTCGGTGACTCCCGTATCGGTGCGGTCCGGGCGGTTTTCCAGGCGCTGAAACAGGCATCGCTGCTCGCCTACAACGTCACGCCGGGCCGTACCGGGTTCCACCCGCTGTGGAAGGAGATCGGCTACCCGGGCCCGCCTGGACCGCTGCCGACCGCGCCGCGGCCCGCGTTGGCGCCGCAGCGGATCACCGAACCCGGCACCCTCACCTGTGATGTGGTGATCGTCGGCTCGGGCGCGGGCGGTGGGACGGCGGCCGCGGTGCTCGCCGAGGCGGGACTCGAGGTGATCGTCGTCGAACGCGGCGGCTACTACGACGACCAGGATTTCGGTGCCGGGGAACTCGCGGGCCTGCAACAGCTGTACGCGCCGGGACCGTCGGTGTCGGCCGAAGGGCAGATCACGCTGGTCGCGGGGACATGCCTGGGCGGCGGGACCGTCGTCAACTGGAGTACCTCGCTGCCGACACCGGACAGGGTGCGCGAGGAATGGGCCGGGGTCGGCGCGAAACAGTTCGGCGAGGCCGAGTTCGGTGAATCGCTGGACGCGGTGGTGCGCCGGCTCGGGGTGAACGAACGCCGCTCGATCCTCTCGGCGCGCGATGGAGTGCTGGAACGCGGTGCCGAGGCGCTGGGCTGGGCGGTGGACCCGCTGCCGCGCAATGTGACCGACGCGTGCGATGCCGGAGTGGAATGCGGTCGGTGCGGTAACGGCTGCCGGGTGGGGGCCAAACAGTCGGTCACCAAGACATGGCTGGCCGATGCCGCCGCGCGGGGGGCGCGGTTGATCGTGGACGCAGATGTGCGGCGGATCGCGGTCCGCGCCGGTAAGGCCGAATCGGTGTCGGCGCGCACCACAGCGGGTGTGGAATTCGAGATCCGGGCCCGGGCCGTGGTGGTCGCGGCGGGCGCGATCCAGACCCCGGCGCTGCTGAAGCGCTCGGGGCTGGCGAACAAGAACATCGGCCGTTATCTGCGGCTGCATCCGGCTGCGGCGGTTTTCGGGGTGTTCGACGAGGAGATCCGGCCGTGGGAAGGTGGATTGCAGACCCGTATCTGCCGTCGCCACGCGGATCTGGACGGTAACGGCTACGGCGTCATCTACGAGACCGGGCCGCTGCATCCGGGGCTGTCGACCGGGTTCATGAGCTGGCGCGGCGCCGCGAACCATCGCACCAATATGCTCGACTTCGGCCGCTCCGACGCGATCGGCATCATCACCCGCGATCGTGATTCCGGGGAGGTGAAGGCGGACCGCGACGGGCACCCCACCGTCGACTACCGCATCTCCGACTACGACGCCGGACATCTGCACACCGGTATCGAGGGCGCGGCGAGCATTCTCGAAGCCGCCGGGGCGCGGCGCATCTTCTCCGGGCATCAGGCCGGGATCTCCTACGAACCCGGTGTCCGGGGGTCGCACGCGGAATTCTCTGCGGCCTGCCGCACCGCGGGCTACGGCCCCGGCCGATGCGCGCTCGGTGCCCTGCACATCATGGGATCGGCGCGGATGGGCGGTTCGCCGGAGCTGTCGGCGACCGACCCGGATGGCGCCACCTGGGATGTGAAGAACATCGTCGTCGCCGACGCGTCCTGCTTCCCGACCTCCTCGGGGGTCAACCCCATGGTGTCGATCGAGGCGATCGCCCATATGAACGGGAAACGGCTGGCGGCCCGGCTGACCTGAGCGGTTCGGCTCAGCCGCCGCGCAGACTGTTCGCGATGGTCCGCAGCAGGCCGAGATCGGCGGTGTCGCCGGTCTCGGCCGGGGCACGGACCAGCAGACGTCCGTCGTCGACGAGATCCCCGATGAGGACCTTGGTCAGCGCGAGCGGCACGTGCAGTTGCGCCGACACCTCCGCCACCGACTGCGGGACCCGGCACAGGCGGACGATATCGACGTACTCCGGTTCGGTCCGTCGCGAGGCCAGCCCGGGCGAGGCGTCGACCACCATGGTGTCCAGGGTGAGGCCGTCGCGTGAGGTGCGGCCACGGCCCCGGGTCACCGCGTAGAGGCGTACGACGGGACCGGCGTCCTCCTCGTCCCAGTCGTCGTGCGGGCCGCTCACGGCTGCGGCGCGCCGTTCGTTTGCGGGCGCGAGTCGACGGCCAGATGGCTGCCGACCCGCTGGACGGTTCGGTTCATCTCGAAGGCGACCATGCCCATATTCGCGGATTCGGTGGCCAGTAGCGCGAGGCACGCGTTGGCGCCCGCGGCGGTGATGAACAGGACCGCGCGGTCGAGTTCGACCACGGTCTGGCAGACGCCGCCGGCCTTGAAATGGCTGCCGGCGCTGCGGGCCAGACTGTGGAAGGCCGACGCCATTGCCGCGAATCGTTCGGCTTCGGTTTGATCCAGTCCCGCCGAGCGGCCCATCAGCAGTCCGTCGGTGGACAGCAGGACCGCCGATTCCGCGTCCGGCAACCCGCTCACAAGTTCTTCCAGCAGCCAGCTCAGGTCAGTGCGCGGGGGAGTTGTCATCGTCGCCTTCCTGTCGGGGCCGATCGGCCGCGGTCGGATCGGGACGCGGGTGGCGTCCGGACCGGGTGCCGCCTTCGATAGCGGCCATCAGATTGCGAGCTTGCTCCGGTGTGCGCGCCCGCGGGGTCTCGTCGGTGACCGGTGTTTCGGTGGCCTCCGGTTCGGCTTGCTGCCGGCGTCGGCGCGGGAGCGCGGGCCGGGTGCCGTCAGTGGGCGCGGTGGCGACCGGCGGCGCGGCGGCGGCCTGCGGCTGCGGGGCGGCACCGGCGCCGGTCGCGGTACCTGGGGAGGGGGCGACGGTCGCGGTGGCGTAGGCGGGCTCAGCGGGCGGTTCGGCGGTGTCCGCGGTCTCGATGAGCGCGGCCGGGATCACCACCACGGCCTTGATCCCGCCGTAGACCGAATCCGCGAGCCGCACCGTCACACTGTGGCGGGCCGCCAGCGTGGCCACCACGAACAGGCCGAGACGGGACTCCCCCGTGAGCGCGGCCACGCCGAAATCCGGTGGCTCGGCCAGCAGTTCGTTCCGCTCGGTGATCTCCTCCGCCGACATACCCAGACCGCGATCGGCGACCTCGACCGCCACGCCGCGCCCGACGACGGCGGCCGATACCTCGACGCGGGATTCCGGCGGCGAGAAGGTCGTGGCGTTCTCCATCAGCTCGGCGAGCAGGTGGATGAGGTCGGCAGTGGCCGGTCCGGTGATCTTCAGGTCGGGTATCTGGGCGGTGTGGATCCGGGTGTAGTCCTGGCTCTCCGCCGCGGCGCCCCGGATCAGGTCCCACAGCGGCACCGGTTTACGCCAGCGGCGTCCCGGCTGTTCACCGCCGAGCACGATGAGGTTCTCGGCGTGCCGGCGGGCGCGGGTGGCCAGATGGTCGAGTTCGAAGAGGAGCTCGAGCTGGTCGGCGTTCTCCTCTTGCCGTTCGGCCTTGTCCAGCAGGGCGAGCTGGCGGTGCACGGCCAGCTGGTTGCGGTGGGCGATATTGAGGAAGACCGTGCGGAAACCCGCGCGGGTCTTGGACTCTGCCACCGCGGCCGAAACCGCCGCGACCTGTGCGCGGTTGAACGCGTCGGCCACTTCGCCGAGTTCATCGGTGCCGAAGTCCAGGTGTGCCACCTCCGCGGCGGTATCGATCTCGGCTCCGTCGTCCAGGCGGCGCATGAGATCGGGCAGACGGACGTCCGCCAGTTCCAGGGTATCGTCGCGCAGGCGGCGCATCCGCGCGATGAACCGATTCGCGCCGATGAGCGCGGCCAGCAGCGCCACCGTCGTCACGACGAGCACCGCGATACCGCCGGCCAGCGAGAGACCCGCGGTGTCGGTGCCCTCCGACCGGGCGATGGCATGGGCGTCGCGACTCTGGTTCTCCCACAGGCTCAACAGCGCCGCGCTCAACCGCTCCGACGCATCCCGCCAAGCGGACACTGTCATCGGCAGCGGAGCGGGTTCGGATTCCGTCGACTGCTCGGAGTCGTAGCCGGAATCGGCGGTGTCCGAGGTGGCGTCACCGGCGGGAACGGCTCCGCGCAGGATGAGCGCGTCCTGCATGGCAGTCACCTGCTGCCAGTCCGGGGAATCCGTGATGGTCTGTAGCTGGGCGAGCCGAGGGCCGGTGAGCACCGTGGCGGAATAGGCCACCTGCGAACGGACCTCGCCGGTGTAGCGGGTGAATTCGAGCAGCTCCTCGGTGGTGATTTCGCCGCGGGTGAGGGCGACGGCACCGAGGGTGTCGGCCTGGGAGAGTGCCTCGGCGGCACGCAGCGGCTCGACGCCGTAGCCGAGGGCGATACCGAGTTTGGCATCGGGGGCCACCCGAGCCGCGACCATCGACGCCTTGGGGATCGTGCCGATCACGGTGCTGAAGAAATCGAACGCCTCGACGGGCGGCATCGCACGCGAGTCGATCGCGGTGCGCACCCCGGGGACCCGGTTGTAGAGCGGGCGGAAGGTCTCGAGTTCGGCGGCCGACCCGTCGGGGTTCAGGCGCTGGGCCGCCTCACCTTTGGCGATCACCGCGGCGAGGGCCGTATCGGAGCGCTGCCGCGCGTCCACCAGTCTGTTCGCCGCGTCCGGATCGCCCGCCAGATATAGCAGGGACAGCCTCCGCTCCTCTTCGAAGGTTTGCACCATCGAGATCACCGGGGTGGTGGTGCCGCTGATCAGATTGGCCCAGATCGTGGCGGTGACACTGGATTTGACCAGATAGCCGGCGGCACCGACGCCGACGACGACCAGGGTGACGCTGGTGATCAGCACAATCGACAGGAGGCGGGCGCGGATGCCCAGCCGGCCGCGAGTCGCGTCTGCGCCGGAACGGAACGCCCGCACCAGTGATTTGGGCAGATGCCGCCGAACAGCCACGATAGATCAACCCGTTCCGGGCGTGCGCCGGTACGACACCGCGGTGACCGGCGCGTCACCCAATGTTCTCGGCATTGCCTTTCTCCGGCAATGCGTCAGCTCTCGTCGGAGACGATAGCGAAAGATGGGCGCCTACCGGAGACCGGTCTCACCGAGCGGGGCTCGAGGTATCGATGTGAGCGCGGCTACAGAAGCCGCCGAAATGTTAAAGGGTGATCGTTCGAAACCTGGGGCGCCAGGTCGGGGCGGTGGCGATCGTGGTATCCGGTTCAACCACCCCGCAGACTGTTCGCGATGGTCCGCAGCAGACCGAGATCGGGCGCGCTGTCGGTGGTCTCGACGGGAGCCCGCACGGCCAGCCGGCCGTCGTCGATCAGATCGCCGACGAGCACTTTGGTCATGGCCAGCGGAATCCGCAATTGCGCCGAGACCTCCGCCACCGATTGCGGCACCCGGCAGAACCGGACGATATCGATGTATTCGGGATCGGTCCGCCGCGGCGCGAAGCCGGCCCCGACGTCGACCACCATCGTGTCCAGGGTGAGTTCGCTACGCGCGGTGCGACCCCGGCCGCCGGTCATCGCATAGAGCCGTGCGACCGGACCGGCTTCCTCTTCCTCCCAGGGTTCGCGCGGCCCGTTCACGGCTGTCTCGCCCCGTTCGGCCGCGGGCGCGAGTCGACGGCCAGATGGCTGCCGACCCGCTGGACGGTTCGGTTCATCTCGAAGGCGACCATGCCCATATTCGCGGATTCGGTGGCCAGTAGCGCGAGGCACGCGTTGGCGCCCGCGGCGGTGATGAACAGGACCGCGCGGTCGAGTTCGACCACGGTCTGGCAGACGCCGCCGGCCTTGAAATGGCTGCCGGCGCTGCGGGCCAGACTGTGGAAGGCCGACGCCATTGCCGCGAATCGTTCGGCTTCGGTTTGATCCAGTCCCGCCGAGCGGCCCATCAGCAGTCCGTCGGTGGACAGCAGGACCGCCGATTCCGCGTCCGGCAACCCGCTCACAAGTTCTTCCAGCAGCCAGCTCAGGTCAGTGCGCGGGGGAGTGGTCATCGTCGCCTTCTTCTGGAGTGTGGTCGGTTGTGGGTGAGTCGGTATCGGGGCGGCGGCCGGACCGGGAACCGGTCTCGATGGCGGCCATCAGGTTCCGGGCCTGCTCGGGAGTGCGGCTGCGCGGCATACCGACGACCGGGATGACGCCCGTATCCGCGTCGGCGGACTGCCGCTGCCGGCGCGGCAGGGCCGGGCGAGCGCCCTCGTCCGGGCGGGGCTGCGAGATCACGGTCATCGGTTGCGAATCGGCGGGCGGGTGCGGCGCCGGTCCGGCGACCGGTGTCGCGGACCCGTTGGTGGCGGCGCGGGGAACCGCGGCCGCAGTGGCCGCCGCGGGTTCGAGGGCCGGGCGGGGCCGGGCCGGGCCGGATTCGGTGAGTGCGGTCGGGATCAGCGCGATGGCCTTGATCCCGCCGTACACGGAATCCGTCAGGCGCACCGTGACACCGTGGCGGGCCGCCAGGGTGGCCACCACGAAGAGGCCGAGCCGGGTATCGCCGGTGAGCGCCGCCACGCCGAAATCCGGTGGTTCGGCCAGCAGAGCATTGCGCTCGGCGATCTCCGCCGCGGTCATCCCCAGCCCTTGATCGGAGACCTCGACCGCGACCCCGCGGCCGACGACCGACGCCGAGACCTCGACCTGGGACTCGGGCGGCGAGAACGCCGTGGCATTGTCCATCAGCTCCGCGAGCAGATGGATCAGGTCGGCCACGGCTTTACCGGCGATCAGCACATCGGGTACCCGTCCGGTGTGGATCCGGGTGTAGTCCAGGCTCTCCGCGACCGCGCCGCGGATGAGTTCCCACAGCGGAACCGGGTTGCGCCAGCGGCGACCCGACTGTTCACCGCCGAGGACGATGAGGTTCTCGGCGTGCCGGCGGGCGCGGGTGGCCAGATGATCCAGCTGGAACAGCAGTTCGAGCTGGTCGGCGTTCTCCTCTTGGCGTTCGGCCTTGTCCAGCAGGGCCAGCTGGCGGTGCACGGCCAGCTGGTTGCGGTGGGCGATATTGAGGAACACGGTATGGAAACCGGCCCGGGTCTTGGACTCTGCCACCGCCGCGGAAACCGCCGCGACCTGTGCGCGGTTGAACGCGTCGGCCACTTCGCCGAGTTCGTCGGTACCGAAGTCCAGGCGGGCGACCTCGGCGGCCGAGTCGATGTTCTCGCCGCGGTCGAGCCGGTCCATGATGTCGGGCAGCCGCTGGTCGGCGAGTTCCAGCGTGTCGTCGCGCAGGCGGCGCATCCGCGCGATGAACCGGTTGGCCAGCACGAGCGCGGCCAGGAACGCCAGCACCGTGATGCCCAGGACCGCTGCGCCGCCGGCCAGCGACCGGTTGGCGGTGTCGGCGCCCTGGGCGCGGCCGATGGCGTGGGCGTCGGCGCTCTGCCCCTCCCACAGCCTCAGCAGGGCGGCCACGACCTCGCCGGAAACCCGCTGCCAGTCCGCGACGCTCGAGGGCAGGGCCGGCGTATCGGCCTCGGTGGGCTCGTCGGTGGTGCTGTAGCCGGAATCGGTCCGGGTGCCGGTGCGCCCGGTGGTGGAATCCGCGCTCTCCGCCTCGTCGGCCGAGATCGCGCCGCGCAGCATGACGGCGTCCTGCACGGCTATCAGCTGTTGCCAGGCCGGTGACGCGGTGAGTGCCTGCAACTGGGCCAGCCGGTCGCCTTTGAGTACGGTGGCGGAATACGCGACCTCGCCGCGGAATTCACCGACATGCCGGTTGAATTCCACCAGCTGGGCGTCGGAGAGCTCACCGAGAGTCACCGCGACGGCGCCGAGGGTATCGGCCTTCGACAATGCCTCGGCCGCCCGCAGCGGTTCGACACCGTAGTTGAGTGCGATACCGACACCGGCGTCGGGCGCGACCCGGGCGGCCAGCACCGACGCCCCGATGATGGTGTCGATCACCGAGCTGAAGAAGCCGAACGCTTCTTCCCGCGGGATCGCGCGCGCGTCGATGGCCGCGCGCAGATTCGGCACGGCCTCGAAGAGTTTGCGATAGCCCTCGATCTGGCCGGCCGAGCCGTCGGGATCGAGGCGCTGGGCGGCGTCGCCCTTGGCGGTGACCTCGGCCAGCGCGATATCGGAGCGTTTACGTGCGTCCGCGAGCGCGGCCGCGGCCCCGGGATCGCCCGCCAGATACAGCAGTGACAGGCGTCGTTCCTCTTCGAGACCCTGCACCATCAGGATGGCGGGGGTGGTGGTGCTACTGGCCAGGTCGGCCCATTCCTGTGCCTGCCGGCCGGATTTCACCAGATAGCCCGCGGCGATGACGGCGACCGTGAGCAGCGTGATGCTGGTGATGAGCACTATGGCCAGTAGTCGGGTCCGGATACCGACGCGGCCGCGCGTCCGACCCGGCCCGGGACGGGAAGTCGATGCGAACTCGGGGAGAGGCAGCCGCTTGGACACAGTGAATCAACTCGTTCCCGGGCATGCGCGCGAACAGCATCATCGCCGCCGGCTCACCGCCCAACTATCCCGGCACTGCGGTCTCCCGGCAATGCGTCGTACTCCGGTACCAGACATTAGCGAAAGCAATACGTTTCAGTCTTGAAAACTACTACTCTTACCAGGCATTCTTTTCGGGTATCGAAGCCGGGACGTTACGGTTTATTCGGGAATTGCCCGTGCTCGACTGCCACTGCCCGCCGCGGCAGCGTGTTTCGCGCCCGCGGAACGGAAACACAGCACCCGTTCGCCGTATTCGGCCAGTGGCCGGGCCTCGGCGGCCTGCCGGATACCACTGGCCGGGAGTTCGGTGAGTTTGGCGAACATGGTGGCATTTCCGAACGCGGAACGGATCTGGGTCTCCGAGGCGTAATCCGCGCCGTAGTCGGCGAGTTTACCGAAATCCAACGGTGCCAGCGGGGTGTCGAGGGCGACCGGCTCGGCGGGGCGGCCCAATGCCGCGTACTGGGTGGCCGAACCCTGCTCGTACCAGCACAACTCATAGGCCAAGTTCTCGGTGCTCGTCACACTCATCACCGGCCACTGTTGGGAAAGGGCCAGCGCCAGCGGATTCTTCGCTACCGGTGTCAGTTCCCATTTGAGGCTTTTCACCGCGATCCAGCTGCCCGACATGCGCTCGATCAGGACGATGTCCTCACCGAGTTCGGTGGTGGCGTTCAGCTGTGGATCCCGGGTGCCCCAGTGGGCCTTGTCCACGCCGTAGGCGGTTTTGATATCCACCGGTTCGGCGCCGGCCGCCGTGAACGCGGTGACTATCGCGTCGCGCACCTGCTCCAGCGCATCCGGTGCCGAGCACAGCACGCTCAACGCGCCGAACGAGGACCCGATCTCCACCGGTTTGGCCGGCTGGTCCGGCATCGCCCCGGCCACCAGCGGTTTCAGCCCGACCAGCGCCAGCTGCCAGTTGATCTCCTCGATCGTGGCCAGATCCCCGGCGCTTTGGTACAGGATCTGCTGCTGGGTCAGGTAACCGGCGCGTTCGAGGGTGCGGCATTCCAGCTTCCGCAGGGCAGCCTGTGTTTTGGTGGTGAAACCGATCTCTTCGATCTTCAGGTTCCGCAGCTGCGACGCCATGGCCGCGGTGGTGAGCGCGGTATAGCGTTCGCGGTACATGGCCACCGCCTGCTTACGCTGCCGGCCCACCATCAGGGTGCGCAGCAGGGTGTTCAGGGTGGCGAGGTATTTGCGGGACTGTTCCGGATCGGCCTCGAACAGGGTGGCGCGGATGCGGACCGCCTCGTCGGTGGCCACCACGGCCGCGCCCGGATCCAGGCGGCACAGCCAGACACCGCATTTCGACAGACCGTCCGCGCAGACACCCGCGGCGTTCGGATATTCGTGCGCCACCCGGGTATAGGCGTTGCAGGCGTCGCGAATGGTGGCGGTCGCCAGTTCGCGGTGGCCGATGGCGCGGGCGGCCTGTTCCAACAGCCGCAGGGTGTCCTGGACCTGGTTGGCGAAAACCGCGGACACATGACCGGAGGTGAACCAGCGCAGCCGGATCATCACCGCTTCCTGCGCGGGCTCCAGCGCACCGGCCACCCGGTTGCGCACCGAACCGTCGGTCTGGGTGGCCAGATAGGCCGAAGCGAGCTCACACAGCGTGGTGGCAAGCTGGAGTTCTGCCTCCGGTGTTCGGTCCCGCGCCGCGAGCCGGTCCGCGGCCACCCGGCCCTCGATGGCGATCAGGTCCATCGCGATCTCAATTCCCGCATCACCTTCCGCGCACGGTCGTCGAGCGGCCGTAGTCCGAGCAGTCCTGGAAAGTCTGCCACAGGTGCCGTGGAGATAGCAGGGCTACCGGGCGGTTGCCCTCACCAGGCTCGGAGATGCGCCCGGCGGTGCGAGCCGGCGGTCAATCCGCGGGGACGGTGCTCGCGCCGATTCCCAGGTAGAACAGTGTGATCAGGAAGAGGAACCAGCCCGCCCCCTGCCAGATGGGCCAGGGCCCACCGCGCCGCCAGACCCGGATGGTTTCCACGAATGCCCCGATACCGCCCGCCAGCAATACGACCCCGGGTCCGAAGAGGACGGCGGTCTGGGCGGTGGTGTCGCACAGCAGCGTGTCGGCGTCGCGGCACCGCCCGGTCGCCGCCCAGATCGCGGTGACCGCGCAGACCAATGCCGCGACCCCGAGCACGACGAACGCGTAGCGCACCGCCCGCCGGAAGTTCCCGTCGTCGGACCAGCGTTTCTCCGCATCGTTGGTCATCGCTCAGCCCTCCTGCTCGCCGTATTTCCCGGGGGATGGCAAGGCAAACATCCCCGGTCGGGCGTGTGCCGGCCAACCGTCCACAGACCGGCGAGTGCTCCACTGTGCCGGCTCGAACAGCGTCGAAGCTCGGGTGCTCACCGGTCGGCACGTGCCGTGAGCCTGCCCGGGGAACCTACTTCGCGTCTCCTCCGGATGGCCGGCATTCGTGGTCGGGGCCCGCCCCCGATTCCGGAGCGACAGAGCGACTGAGCGTGTGCGGTTGCCAGTCCAGAGAACGGGCCCCTCGAGCACTCACAGTGACGTGAGCCTGCCCAGGGCGGTCGAGGCGCACACCGGCCTGCCTCTTCTGTCTATTCCGGATGGTCTACCTCAGTGGGCGGGCCCCGACCCGCCCCGCCGGAGGCGGGGCAGATCAAACACCGTACCGGGCGCGGAGTTTGCCCTTGACCAGCTTGCCCGTCGGCGTGCGCGGTAGTTCGTCGGCGAAGTCGATACCGCGCGGCACCTTGTAGTGGGCGATGCGCTCGCGCAGGTAATCGCGCAGTTCCGCGGCGAGTTCCGGGCCGGGGCCGGCGCCCGGTGCCGGCTGGACCACGGCCTGCACCGATTCGCCCATCTCCTCGTCGGGGATCCCGATCACCGCGACGTCGAGCACCGCGGGATGCAGAGCGAGCGCGTCCTCGATTTCCTGCGGATAGATGTTCACCCCGCCGGAGATGATCATGAACGCCTTGCGGTCGGTGAGGAACAGGAAGCCGTCGGCGTCGACGTAGCCGATATCGCCGGTGGTGGTCCAGGTCGGATGGTCCGGGTGGATCGCCGCCTCGGTTTTCGCCGGGTCGTTGTGATAGGCGAAGGGCAGTTGATCGCGTTCGAAATAGATGGTGCCGATCTCACCGTTCGGCAGTTCCGTGCCGTCGTCGCCGCAGACCCGGATCGAGCCCATACCGGCCGGGCCCACCGAACCCGGTTTGCGCAGCCACTGTTCGCTGTTTATGAAGGTGGCGCCGTTGGCCTCGGTCGAGGCGTAGTACTCGTAGAGCACCGGACCCCACCATTCGATCATCGCGCGCTTCACATCCACGGCGCAGGGCGCGGCCGCGTGCACGGCCACCTTCAGGCTGGAGAGGTCGTAGCGGGAACGGACCGCCTCGTCGAGTTTCAGCATCCGGACGAACATGGTGGGCACCCACTGGCTGTGCGTGACGCGGTAGCGCTCAATCGCGGCGAGGGCCTGCTCGGCGTCGAACCGTTCCAGCACGACCAGGGTGCCGCCGAGCGCCTGGACGACACCGCCGAACCGCAGTGGTGCGGCGTGGTAGAGCGGGGCCGGCGACAGGTACACCGATTCGGTATCGAAACCGTAGAGCGGGCCGAAGACGGCCGTGTACGGATCCCCGGGCGGATCGCCGACCTGCTGGTCCGAGAGCGGCTGTTTGATGCCCTTGGGCCGCCCGGTGGTGCCGGAGGAGTAGAGCATATCGGCGCCGCGCGGCTGGTCGGGTAGCGGTTGCGGGGGCTGGGCGGCCAGTGCGTCCTCGTAACACTGGTAGCCCTCGATCGGGCCGCCGAAGGCCAGCCGGATCTCCACCGCGGGCGTCTGCTCGACGATCGCCTCGGCCGCCTCGCGCAGACCGGCGGACGCGACGAGCGCCTTCGCGCCGCAGTCGTCGACGATATAGCTGATCTCGTCCGGCGACAGGTGTCGGTTCACGGCGGTGATGTAAAGCCCCGATCGCAGCGCCGCCCAGTAGGCCTCGTAGACCTTCGGGTCGTTACCGGAGAGTAACGCGACATGGTCACCGCGGCGCAAACCGGCGGCGTGCAGATGCCGGGCGAGCCGGACGGAGTTGTCCTCGAGCTCCCGATAGGTCAGCTCCTCGCCGGTCTCGGCGACGATAACGGCTGGTTTATCCGGGAGATCATCGACATGCGCGCCGGGATACATAGTGCTCCTCTGCGGAACGAAGCGATCGGATGACGACCGCCGAGCCGAGCCGGGGCCCGCGACGCGTGTGGCGTCACCGGCCTCCACCGGGCAATCGCCCGGCGATCGCGACGATAGCGGAAAGTGAACAGTGATTCGTCCGTTTTCCCGAACTGGCGGGACCGGCCGGTGTTTCGGGTCCGGTCACTTCTCAGGCCCGCACCGGCTCGTTCAGGTAGGCGGTGGCGAGATGGTTGAACAACTCGGCGCGTTCCCACTGCACCCAGTGGCCGGTGGCCGCCGGGAGCAGCACATCGCACGCGGGCATCCGGTCGGCCAGCAGGCGCGTCCCGGCGGGCCGGTTCACCCGGTCCCGGGCGCCCCAGATCACCAGGGTGCGGTGTTCGACGCGGCGCAGGCGCGGGTCGCGAGTGAGATCCATCCGGACGAGGGTCCGGACGGCGCCGGGGCCGGAGGGGCGGCGCAGCGGCGGGTTCGCGACGACCTCGGGATCGAGACTGGCCCGGTAGCGGCCGTCGATCATGGCGTCGGTGATCGCGCTGCCGTCGTGGACCAGGTATTCGCGCAGGAAGGCCGCCAGCTTCTCCCGGCTCGGGCCCGTCCCGCCGTAGTAGGCCAGCAGTGCCCGCAACCCCGCGGTCGGCAGGGCCCGGGTGGTGCCGATACCACCCGGCGCGAGCAGGATCAGCCGGTCGGCTCGTCCGGGCCGGTCCATCGCCAGCCGCAGCGCCGCCGCACCACCGTAGGAATTGCCGATCAGGTGGGCGCTCGGAAGTTCGAGGACGTCCAGCAGGTCGGCGACCGAGGCGGCGAGGTCGCCGAACGGGTCGGACCGGTCGATCCGCTTGGCCGACCGCCCGTACCCCGGCATATCCGGCACGATCACTCGGAAGTGGCGGGACAGCTCCTCGATATTGCGCGAGTACGCCGCCAGGCCGGAGGCGCCGGGACCACCGCCGTGCAGCAGCACTACGGCCGGACCGGTGCCGGACTCGGTGTAGTAGATGTCGCGGTCCCCGGCGCGTACGGTCCGCCCGCTGTCGTTCGCCGTCATCGGAGCTCTCGGGCGGATCGGCCGTTCGGTGCGCTGATCTCGCGGACCTCGCGCAGATGCTGTTCCATCGCGGCCGCCGCCGCGGCCCCGTCGTGGTCGGACACCGCCCGCAAGATCAGTTCGTGACCCTGGACGGAGATCCGGCGGCCGAGCGCGGTGCGGTGGGAGAGTGCCCGGGTGCGCTGGGTCCATTCGGTGGTCATCGTGCACAGCGTGACCAGCAGCGGGTTCTGTGCCGCATGCGCGAGCAGGGTGTGGAACTCGATGTCCAGGCGCATCGATTCCTCCGGCGGCGAAGTGTCGCGCGAACGGACCAGCACTTCGTCGAGGGAGAGCAGATTGGATTCCACGGCTCGCAGCGCGGCGAGTTCGGCGATCCGCGGCTCCACCAGATCGCGCAGTTCGGTGGCATAACCGAGTTCGATATCGAGATCGGCCAGATCCTCGTACAGCCGGGAGGCCGCGCGCGAGATATCGGCCACGGTGCTGCCCCGGCCCTGACGTCGTTGCACCAGCTTCTTCGATTCCAGTTCGAACATCGCCTCACGCAACGAGGACCGGGAGACGTTCATACTCGCCGCGAGTTCCCGCTCGGGCGGGAGACGGTCCCCGGCGCGCAGTGCACCGCTGATGATGAGCTTCTCCAGGTGGGCGGCGACCTCGGCGCCGACACTGCGTGAGTGGCGGCGCATCGGCGGTATCGCTGCGTTGGTCATAGGCCCCTCCTGACAACCGGCCGCGGATGCCGATCCAGTGCGGACGGTGATCGTGCCATGTGGCCCGACCAATTCTTGATCGTTGCTCCGGCAAGAATTCTACGAGTGGCACGTCCCTTTGTCGCCGCGGTCTTCTGCGCGCCCGCCGTGCTTCCGGAAAGTTACCGAATATCAGCGTATTCGGGTGCTGTATTGCGGACCGGTAAAGC
The DNA here is from genome assembly GCF_050942415.1 of Nocardia grenadensis. Taxonomy (NCBI): domain Bacteria; kingdom Bacillati; phylum Actinomycetota; class Actinomycetes; order Mycobacteriales; family Nocardiaceae; genus Nocardia; species Nocardia grenadensis. The sequence continues at coordinate 1,156,280 of NZ_CP192054.1, forward strand.
GGCCGTTACGTTCCGCGGCGGCGGTCGCGGGCGGGTGTGACGCCTCTTATGGTCGGTGCATCAGGTGGTCGGACCAATAAGGAGCGCGGTGACGACGCTGGCATCGAAGGAAGCGGCCCCGGCGTTTCCGGTCCTGCAGCAGGACATGGGAATCGACCCGGGCACGATGTACGTACCGGCCGAACCCGACAAGGTGTTCTGGGGCCGGTTGCCCTGCCGGACCGATACCGCGGTCGCCACGGTCGCGCCGGGAGCCACGGTGGTGATCGATACCGTCAGCCACGAGGGAATCCTCGAGGACCAGGGCTCGGATCCACTGCGGTACTTCGGCGGCCACGGCGTGGCACGTGCCGATGTGCTGGAGGACGCGGTGGCCGTGGCAGCGCGCCGCAGCCGCGACCCCGGTGCGGGACCGCATATCGTGACCGGGCCGATCGCGGTCGCCGGTGCGCGACCCGGCGATCTGCTGGCCGTACGGATCGACACGCTCACCATGCGGGCGCCCTACGGGGTGGTGTCCACCCGGCACGGCCGCGGAGTGCTCAGCGGGCGGGCCGGATTCGACGGCGACTACGGGCAGTTCTGCCGGGTGCGTCCCGGCGACGACCGCTGGTTCGCCACCATGCCACTGGACACGGTGGGCAAGGCCGGCCACGCGACGTTTCCGCTGGCGCCGTTCCTCGGCATCATCGGTGTCGCCACCGATACCGGGATCCGGGTGAATTCGGTGCCGCCCGGTCCGCACGGCGGCAATATCGACGTCAAACTGCTCACCGCGGGCGCCACCCTGTTCCTGCCGGTCCAGGTGCCCGAGGCCCTGTTCTACATCGGTGACCCGCATTTCGCGCAGGGCGACGGCGAGGTCGCGTTGACGGCACTGGAGGCCCCGCTGCGGGCGCGGCTCACCCTGGACCTCGTGCCGGCGGCGGAGATCGCCGGCGGATTCGGTGGCCGGATCGGTCCCTTCGCCGCGGCCCACGGCCTGCTGATCCCGACCGGATTGCACGCGGATCTGAACACCGCACTCGAACTGTGTGTGACACACGCGGTGGAAATGGTGGCCGGGCTGTTCGAGGCCGACCCGCGGCAGGCGTACCTGTACCTGAGCGCCGCAGCGGATTTCACCATCTCGCAGGCCGTCGATCAGGTGCGCGGTGTACACGCCGCGGTCCGGTGCGCGGATTTCGGCCGGTCCGCCGAGACTGCCTTCGCGCGTCGGGTGCTGGAGCGCGCGCGGTGACCGGGCTCGCGATCGAACCCGGGCTCGACACCAGCGTCTGGCGGGTGGCCGGTTCACCGCTGGTGGCGGCCACCGCGCCGGGACCGCTGTCCGGGGCCTCCGTGGCGGTGAAGGACCTGTACGCGGTGGCCGGGTTCGCCCGGGGTGCCGGGATGCCCGCCTATCGGCGCGAGCAGACCGCCGCGTCCCGGCACGCGGACGCGGTGACGCGACTGCTGGGCGCCGGAGCGCAGATCCGCGGGATCGCGCAGACCGACGAATTCGCCTACGGCCTCACTGGTGGCAATGCCGGTTTCGGTATGCCGGTGAATCCGGCGGCGCCCGACCGGATCCCCGGCGGTTCCACCAGCGGCCCGGCGGTCGCCGTGGCCCGCGGTGCGGCCGATATCGGACTGGGTACCGATACCGCGGGCTCGATCCGGGTCCCGGCGTCCTATCAGGGGCTGTGGGGGCTACGGACCACGTACGGCCGAGCCGATACCGCCGGGCTGCTGCCGCTGGCGCAGTCCTTCGACACCGTCGGCTGGATCACCCGCGATGGGGCGACACTGGCGGCCGTCGCCGACTGCCAACTGGAGTCCGATACCTCGACTGCCGCCGGATTCGTGGTGGACCCCGGCCTCTGCGCGTACGCCGACCCGGCGATCGCGGCCGCGGTCGGTACGGCGGCGGAATCGGTGGGCGCCGGACCGATCGAAATACCCGTGGCCGACAGCTGGGTCTCCGCCTTCCGCACGGTCCAGGCATTCGAGGCCTGGACCAACCACGGGGACTGGGTCGGTGATCACCCGGGGGCGCTGGAACCGGCAGTGGCACAGCGGTTCGCTTTCGCCGCGACGGTCACCGCGGCAGCGGCGGCCCGCGCGCGGGAGGTCTTGGGTGTGGCGGCGCGAACCCTGAGGTCCGCGCTCGGCGACCGCGTACTCCTGCTCCCCGCCGCCGCGACCAGGCCGCCGCGGCGCGCGGACGGGCAGGCGGTGTGGGAACGGACCCGCGCTCGCACTCTGCGACTGACCTGCCTGGCTTCCATCGCCGGCCTGCCCGCGCTGACGCTGCCGCTGCGGTCCGGTACCGGCGCGCCGTTCGGCCTGTGCCTGCTCGGCGCGCCGGGCACCGACCGCGCCCTGATCCACCTCGCGCTCAGCAGTGTCGCTGGACCCGCCGGGGGCTCGACCCACAGTGAGGACCGCCCATGAAACGACCACTCCGTCAACTCTTCTCGTTCCTCGTGCTCACGTTGCTGGCGGTCGTGGGATCGACCGCCTGTATCGCCACGCCCGACAGCGCGGGTGGCGACCCGGGCGCGATCCGGATCGGTACCCTGCGCGGCCAGCCGCATCTCTATGCGCCCTATTTCATGCAGCGCTTCGCCCCGGAAGGCACCACCTACGAAATCGTCCTGTTCGAGAACTCACCGGATATCAAGAACGCGCTCGCCTCGGGTGCTGTCGATATCGGGGTGCTCGGTGCGCCTGCCGTGCTCGCCGGTGTCGCGGCGGAACAGGATGTGCACATCATCGCGTCGGCGGCCGACGGCGGCTCCGGTTTCGTGGGGTTGCCGCAGATCCGTACCCCGCAGGAGCTGCGCGGTAAGCGGATCGGGTTCCCGGCGGGGTCCTCGCAGGAGATCGCGCTGAAACTCACGCTGCGGACACACGGGTTGGACCCCGATACCGATGTACAGCTGGTCAATCTGGCGTATTCCGATATGGCCAGCGCCTACAGCTCCGGGCGTGTCGATGCCTTCCTGAGTGCGGAGATGGGCGTCTCGCTGGCCCGGCAGGCCGGGGCGCACGAGATCGTCTCGCCCTACGAAACCCCGATCGGCGCGACAAATATCGTGGTCGGCGGTAACGGCCGGTTCCTCGACGAACACCCCGACCGGGCCCGCGCCGCCGTGCGAGCCTTCGCCCGCGCCATCGATTTGATGAAGGGCGACCGCGCGGCCTGGGCGGCCGGACTGGTGGAGACCTTCGGCCTGGACCCGGCGGTCACCGAGATCGCCATCGACAATGTGTGGCTGCGCTGGGAACTCGACGACGAGTTCCGCGGGCGGGTGACCGAACTGGCCCGGCAGATGGTGGACTTCGACCAGTTGCCGGCCGCGCCCGATATGCAGAAGGTCTTCCGCACCGAATTCCTCGATACCGTGGGCGCGCAGTGATGACCACGCTGGGAATCCGGTCCGGAGAGACCACCGCCTCGCGGGATCCGGACACCAGGGCCGGCGCGGTGGAGGCGAAGCCGCGCGGCGGCCGCGTCCGGTCCCGGATCGTCGCGATCTGCTGGGCGCTACCGGTGCCGCTGCTGGTACTGCTGCTGTGGGACCGCGGGGTCGGCGGCGGCTGGACCCTGCCGTTCGGAATCCAGATGCAGTTCCTGCCCACTCCGGTGGATGTCGCGCGGCGGCTCGCGGATCTGGCGGTGGGCGGTTTTGTCGGCGACTCCTACAGCGGCACTCTGTGGCTGCATCTCTATGCGAGTACGGTGCGGGTGCTGCAGGGGTTCGCGATCGCGGCCGCAGTGGCGGTGCCACTGGGGATCGTGATGGGCCGCTCGCCGCTCGTCCATCGCATGCTCGAACCGACGCTGAACCTGATCCGCCCGATCCCGGTGACGGCCTGGGCGCCGCTGTCGCTGCTCATCATCGGATTCGGTGACCGGGCCACCATTTTCCTGGTCTTCCTGGCCGCGGTGTTCTCGATCCTGATCAACACCGTCGCCGGTGTCCGCGCGGTCCCGGCCCGGTTGTTCGAGGCCGCCGCCATGCTCGGCACACCACCCGCACAGACGCTGTACAAGGTAGTGCTCCCGGCCGCGATACCCACCATCGTGTCCGGGCTGCGGATCGCGCTCGGGCTGTCCTGGGTGATTCTGGTGGTCGGGGAGACGGTCGGTATCCGGGTCGGACTGGGCGCGCTGATCACCCAGGCGCGTGAGCAGTCGCGTACCGATCTCATCGTCGCCGTCATGATCGTGATCGGACTGGCCGGGTTCGCGGCCGACCGGATCATGATGCTCGCCGTACGCCTGGTCGCCGGACGGCGGCCGCTGCTCCCGTGACCCTTCTTCCGGATCAGGTGATGATATGAAGATCTACTCCACCCGCCGCCGCCCGCACCGGCCCGCCCGGATCGTGCTCGACAACCTGGGCAAACGGTATTCCGCCACCGCCGGTTTCGCGGTCGACGGGGTGAGCCTCGAGATCGCCGCCGGGGAATTCGTCTGTGTGGTCGGCGCCAGCGGTTGCGGTAAATCGACACTGCTACGGATTCTCGCCGGCTTCGAGAACGCCACCCACGGAAGCGTTTCGGTGGGAGAGGAACCGGTCACCGGTCCGGGCCCGGACCGCGGCGTCGTATTCCAGGACTACGGGCTGTTCCCGTGGCTCACCGTCGCCGAGAACATCGCCTACGGGCCCAAACAGGCCAGGATGACCCGCGACGATATCCGCGAGACCACCGACCGGTCGCTGGCGACCGTCGGACTCTCCCGGGTCCGCGATTCGTTCCCGCACCAGCTCTCCGGCGGTATGCAGCAGCGGGTCGCCATTGCCCGTGTGCTGGCCAACCGGCCCGCGCTCCTGCTGATGGACGAACCCTTCGGCGCGCTCGACGCCCTCACTCGCGGCGATATGCAGACCGAACTCGCCCGTATCCACCGGAATTCCGGGGTAACGATCGTATTCGTCACCCATAGCGTGGAGGAGGCGGTGTACCTGGCGGACCGGGTGGTGGTCATGGCGGGCGGCACGGCGCACGGTACCGCCGGGCATGTGCGGGAGGTCGTCACCATCGACCTCCCGCGCGAACGCGAGGCGACCGCACCGGAGTTCAACGACTACAAGCGCCGGATCGACGCGCTGATCCACCAGGGCGGCCGGGCGGCCACCTGAATCGTCATCGGACCGGTATCGCCGGTAGCAGCTCCCGGGTCCGGGTCGTCCGCGCGACGACCCGGCCCGCTTTCACGACATAGCAGCGGTCCGGGCGGTCCAGCAGCGCGTCGGCCACACGCCGGGTCGACAGGACGACCAGATCCGCCGCCGCGCCCACCCGCAACCCGTAGTCGCCGGCGATACCGATCACCGCGGCCGCCTCGTAAGTGGCCATCCCGAGCACCCGGGTCAGTTCGGCGGGGCCGGCCAGATGCGAGGTCTGGGCCAGGAACAGGCCGATATCGAGCAGATCGGCGTTGCCGTACGGGGTGAAGGCGTTACGGATGTTGTTGGAGGAGTACGCGGTCCGTACTCCGGCATCCCACAGCTCCCGTACGGGTGCGATACCGCGGCGGATATTGGCCGTATCGCCGCGCCCACCGAGGAACATATCGGTGGCCGGGAGCGGCACCACGGCCACGCCCGCGTCGGCGAGCCGGAACAGGACCCGGCGTCGATCCGCGGGGGTGCGGGCGGCGAGTGAGGTCGCGTGGCCGATCGTCACTCTGCCCGCCATTCCGGTGCGATCGGTGACCTCGGCGATGTAATCGGCCAGTGCGAAACGGGGGTCGGCGGTGTCATCGGCGAAATCGGCGTGCAGGTCCACCGGGAGCCCGAACTCGGCGGCCAGGTCGAAGACGAGATCGATATGGCGCCGGCATTCGGTCACCGACTCCTCGTTGTAGGTGCAGCCGCCGATCACATCGGCGCCGTCACGCAGGCCCTCGCGCAGCAGGGCGAGGGTGCCCGGCGCCCGGAGGATCCCCTCCTGGGGGAACGCCACGATCTGGAGATCTATCCGGCCGCGGAATTCCTCCCGCAGCTCGAGCAGCGTGTGCACGCCCAGCAGGCCGACGATGGGGTCGACATCGGGATGTGCCCGCAGGGCGGTGGTGCCGTTGCCGATCGCCTGTTCGAGTACGCGCCGGGCGCGGTCCCGGATCGAGGCGGCCGTGAAATCGCGCTTCAGCTCCGCGGTGATCGCTATGGCTCCGGCCAGGGTGCCGTCGGGGTTCGCGCGTTCGGCGTCGAGCAGCGCCTTGTCCAGGTGTACATGCGATTCCACCAGGCCGGGTATCACCACGCGGCCCGCGCAGTCGATCTCCGTCGCGGCGGTGCGCGGGAGTGCCGGGCCGATCGCGGTGATCACCCCGTCCGCGACGGCGATGTCCACAGGTGCGGTCTCGTCGTCGATCCGCGCGTCGCGCAGCAGTAGATCCGTGCGGTCGAGTGGCGACGCGTGCGCCCTGGCCACCTCGGGGTCCGAAACAGTCACACCGGTTGTATACGACCCGGGTGTTTCCAGTGCCCCCGCGTAATGCTTCGGGAACGTTACGAACCGGCGCCCGAGGGCGTGGAGGGGAGGTGCCGCAACCGGTAGGCGGTGGTCGCGTGGGCGATGTGCTCGGTGACCAGCCGCTCGGCCAGCTCCGCGTCACGGGCCTCGAGTGCGGCGCAGATCCGTTCGTGCTCGTCCCAGGAGTCGGTGGCCCGGCGGGGTAGTTCGACCGCGTACACCCAGGCGATCTTCCAGCCGAGCTGGGTGATCAGACCCGCCAGCAGGCTGCTGCCCGATGCCTCCGCCAGTACCTCGTGGAAGCGACTGTTGAGCCTGGTCAGATCGTCCAGCCGGCCGGAGCGCACCGATTCCTGCCCCAGTGCGGTGAGTTCTTTGAGCCGGCCGAGCTGTTCCGGGGTGCGCCGGTGGGCCGCCCGGCTCGCGCACAGTGGTTCCAGCCGGGCGCGGATCTCGAGCAGATCGGCCGCCTCGTCCTCGGTCAGCTCGGCCACGAAGGTTCCGGCGTAGGGTCGCGAAAAGGCGAAACCCTCGGCCTCCAGCGTGCGCAGGGCTTCCCGCACCGGTACCCGGGAGACCCCGTAGCTCTCGGCGAGGGTGTCCTCGGTCAACCGCTGACCCGGTGCGAATACGCCGCGGATGATGTCGTCGCGAATGGCGCGGCACACCTGCTGTTTGCTCATCCGCGGGTTCTTGCTGTCCACCTTGTCCTCGGTTCGGGATCGGCGGGCGGTCGCATACGATCCGCCGCTCGGCACTCCACCTGGATACCAGGAAACCATGCCGGTTGTCGTCGAAGGTCCGCCGGGAACGGCGTGTTTCCGCAGTGGCCGGTGACACACGCCCGGCGAATGCCATAACTTTCGTATACGATCCGGTCTCGGTGTCGATCGGAAGGACGTCATGGACCCCGTGTATGCGGTGCTGCTGCTCGTGGCCGGTTTCGGCGCCGGTGTGTGCAATACCATCGCCGGCGGCGGCAGCCTGCTCTCGTTCCCCGCTCTCGTGGCCGCCGGTCTGCCGCCGGTGACCGCGACCGTGACCAATGCCGTCGCTGTATGGCCCGGCTACCTCGGGGGCGCCGCCGCGTTGCGTTCCCGGCTGACCGAACATCGCAGTCTGCTGCCCCGGCTGATCGTGGTCGGTATGGCCGGTGCCCTGGGCGGCGTGGTCGCGCTGCTCGCCGCACCGCCCGAGGTGTTCACCGCCCTGGTGCCCTACCTCGTCCTGGCGGCGACCGCCCTGTTCGCCGCCCAGCCGCTCATCTCCCGGCGGCTCGCCGAAAGGGGCAGCGACTCCCGATTCACGCTCTTCGCCGGTGTGTTCCTGGGCGGGGTCTACGGTGCGTACTTCAACGGCGGAATGGGGATCGTGCTGCTGACCGTGCTTGCCCTCGGGATCGACGCGTCGGTCAACCTGCTCAACGGTCTGAAGAGTGTGCTCACCTTGGCCGTCTCCACCACCGCCACGGTCGCGGTCGCGGTGTTCGGGCCGGTCGACTGGTTGTCGGTGGCGGTTCTCGCCCCGGCCTGCCTGCTCGGCGGCATGGTGGGCGCCAAGATCGCCGACCTCCTCCGCCCCGGCGCGTTCCGTGCCGTGGTGATCGTCTTCGGTGCCGGTGCGGGCATCGCGATGTTGTTCACATGACCAGGGTGAAAGAAGGAACCATGACCGATCTGCTACTGCGCGACGGGCGCCCCTGGATACCCGGGCAACCACTGGAAACCGCCGATCTGCTGCTGCGCGACGGCCGGATCGCGCAGATCGGCGCGGACCTCGAGGTGGTCGGCGTCGAAACCCTCGACCTGGCCGGCGCGCTGGTGTTGCCCGGGTTCGTCGATACCCACTGTCATCTGGACAAGACCCTGTGGAGCGGCCCCTGGGTGCCCAATACCGGCGGGCGCTCGCTGGCCGGCCGGATCGCCAACGGCGAGAGCCGTCGCGCCGAACTCGGCATCCCCCACACCGACTACTCCGCCGCACTACTCGCGACCATGATCGCAGGGGGCACCGCGCACGTGCGCAGCCATATCGATATCGATCCCTCGGTCGGGCTGGCGGGGGTGGAGGCGGTGCGGGCCGCCGCCGATCGGCACCGCGGCCGGGTGGACGTCGAACTGGTCGCCTTTCCGCAGGGCGGCCTGGTCAGCCGGCCGGGGACCGCGGAACTGCTGGACGAGGCGCTGGCGGGCGGCGTCGAAGTGGTCGGTGGAATCGACCCCGCCGGATTCGACGGCGATCCGACCGGCCAGTTGGACATCATCTTCGGGCTGGCCGAACGCTACGGCGCCAAGATAGATATCCACCTGCACGACGGCGGCAGCCTCGGCGCCTGGGAATTCGGGTTGATCATCGAACGGACGATGGCCACGGGTCTGGGCGGGCGGGTCACCATCAGTCACGCCTACGCGATGGGCGCCCTGCCGGCCGACGAGCAGCGGCGGATCGCCGACCGGCTCGCCGAAGCGGGTGTGGCCATGGTGACCTGTGCGGTCGGTGACGCGCCGGTGGTCCCGTTGCGCGTGATGCACGCCGCCGGGGCGACTCTCGCGCTCGGCAACGACGGGATCCGGGACCTGTGGACGCCCTACGGTGACGGCGATATGTTGCGCCGGATCAGCACCGTCGCCTTCCGCGACCGGTTGCTCGCGGACGAGGAGATCGAACTGGCGCTGGCCGCCGGAACTCTCGGCGGCGCGCGGGTTCTCGGGTTGGCCGACCACGGTATCGGTGTGGGGGCGCGGGCCGATCTCGTGACGGTCGACGCCGCGACCCCCGCGGCGGCAGTGGTCGGTGTGCCGGCCCGGAAACTGGTCTTCAAGGGCGGCCGGATGGTGGCGCGCGACGGGCAACTGATCGATTGATCGTATACGAAACAGGGGTGTAATCCCGGCGACCGCGATCGGCAATGCGCAGCCGATAGAACTGTTCCATGAGGACAAAGGCTATCTCGGTGCCGTCCCCGGCGGGGTCGGTAGCGTATACGACCGAGCCGGACTCGGCGCTCGCGTTCCGGAATGTGTCGATGGTCTTCGAGAACGGGACCGCCGCGTTGCGCGATATCGACATCACCGTCCGCCCGGGTGAATTCGTCTCCCTCGTCGGTCCGTCCGGCTGCGGAAAATCGACCCTGCTACGGCTGGCGGCCGGGTTCGAGGCAGCGAGTTCCGGCGCGGTCGACGTGGCCACCGGGCAGCTCGGGTACGTCTTCCAGGAGGCGACCCTGCTGCCGTGGCGGACCGTGCTACGCAATGTGGAGCTGCCCGCCGAACTGGCCGGGGTGGACCGCGAGGAACGGCGCGCGGCGGCACTGGACGCCATCGATCGGGTGGGCCTGGCCGGATTCGAGAAACACAAACCCGCCCAGCTCTCCGGCGGTATGCGGATGCGGACCTCCATCGCCCGCGCGCTCACCCTGCGGCCGGAACTGTTCCTGTTCGACGAACCCTTCGGGGCACTCGACGAGATCACCCGTCAGCGGCTCAACGAGGAAGTGGGCGGCCTCTTCCGCCGGGATGCCTTCGCCGGCGTATTCGTCACCCATTCGGTTCCGGAGGCGGTGTTCATGTCGACCCGGGTCGTCGTGCTCACCGGCCGACCGGGCCGGGTGGCCGCCGATATCCCGGTGCCCCTGGACTTTCCGCGGGAACCGGGGCTGCGCTACACCCCGGAATTCGCCGAGATCGCGGGCGCGGTCTCGGCCGCCCTGCACACCGCCGAACAGGGAGTAGCGGCATGACCACGGTCGCGGCGGATACCGCCGCCCCGACGGTCGCTCCACAGGCCAGGCCGAATCAGCTGGCGGGCACCCGCCGGCGCCGGACGGCACCCGTGCGGATCATCGCCCCCGTCGTGGTTTTCGTACTCGTCACGGGCCTCTGGTACTTCGCGAGCCACTATCTGATCGCGCCGGAATCGCGCTTCCTGCTCCCCGGCCCCGACGAGGTGATCGCTGAAGGACTGCTCGACACAGCGGTGCGGTCGGAGATCCTGTCCGCGCTGGGTTCCACGGTGCTGGTCGCGCTGAGCGGACTGGTCGTCGCGATGGTGCTGGGTGTCGGATTCGCGGTCGCGATGAGCCAGGCCCGGTGGGCGGAGTACTCGCTGTATCCGTACGCGGTGATCCTGCAGACCATTCCGATCCTGGCCGTAGTCCCGCTGTTCGGTTTCTGGTTCGGCTATGAATTCGGCAGCCGGGTGATCGTCTGTGTGATGGTGTCGCTGTTCCCGGTCGTCACCAACACCCTGTTCGGGCTGAAGGCCGTCGCGCCGGCCGAACACGATCTGTTCACCCTGCACGGCGCGAGCCGGTGGCAGCGGTTGCGCAAACTCCAGTTGCCCACCGCGTTGCCCGCGATGATCTCCGGGTTCAAGATCTCCGGCGGGATGGCCATCATCGGTTCGATCGTGGCCGATTTCTTCTTCCGCCAAGGCGAACCCGGTATCGGCCGGATGATCGACGTCTACCGGCAGCGGCTGGCCACCGAGGAACTGCTCACCGCGCTGCTGCTGTCCTCGCTGGCCGGGCTGATCCTGTTCTGGTTCTTCGATTTCCTGGCCGTCCGCGTGGAGCGGGCGCACGGCCGCCGCCGCGGCCACTGACTTTCCCGACCTCTTCTGCCCGACCAACCGCTGACCTCAGGAATCGTCATGAAGAAACCACTATCCGCGCTCACCGCTCTCGCGGGTACCGCACTGCTCACTGCCTGTGGAGGCGCGAGCTCGGTCCCGGAACCCACCGGCGAGGGCCCCTTGGCCGGGTTCTGCCCGTCGACCGTCGTGATCCAGACGGACTGGTACGCCACCCCGGAACGCGCCGCCGCGTTCCAGCTGGTCGGCCCCGACGGCACCGTGGACGTCACCAAGGGCTCCTACGTCGGGCCGCTCGGCGATACCGGTATCAATGTCGAGGTCCGGCTCGGTGGCCCGTTCCTGGGCGGCCAGCCGGTGCCCGCGCAGATGTACCAGGACACGTCGATCACCCTGGGGTTCGTTCCCACCGACGATGCCGTCCGCGCGCAGGCCGAATTCCCGGTGACCGGTGTATTCGCCTCGCTCGATGTGAATCCGCAGATCATCATGTGGGATCCGGCGACCTATCACGTCGGATCGTGGCAGGATGTACCCGGCACCGGCGCCCCCGTGGTGTACAGCGAGGGCAAGATCTTCATGGACTATCTGACCGCCAACGACTATGTGCGCCCGGACCAGGCGGATGCCTCGTTCGACGGCACACCGAGCCGTTTCGTCGCCGAGCGCGGTCGCGTGATGCAGCAGGGCTATGTGTCCAATGAGCCCTTCCGCTGGGAACACGATGTCGAGGGCTGGCGTAAACCCACCGACTATCTGCTCGTCCACGAATCCGGCTATGAGATCTATCCGCACGCTTGGTCGGTGCGGGCCGGTGAACTCGACGCCCTGCGGCCCTGCCTGACGAAGCTGGTTCCGATGCTGCAGCAGGCGCAGGTCGATTACATCGCGAATCCCGAACCGGTGAACCAGGCGCTGTTGCGTATCGCCGACACCATTCCCGACGGGCCGCCGATGACCGCCGCCGGTAATACCGATTCGGTGAAGGTGCAGGTGGCGGAGAAAATTGTCGGTAACGGCCCGGACAGTACCCTCGGCGATTTCGACGAGGCGAGGGTGAACCGGGTGATCGACGCCGTGACCCCCATCCTGCGTAAACGTGGCGACACAATCGCCGCCGGACTCACCGCCGCGGATCTCGTGACCAATGAATTCATCGATCCCGCTATCGGTCTACCGGCGGTGGCGAAACCCTGAAGCCGGAGCGCGGCGCCCGAAGAAGGGCCGGGTCAATCGGTCGCGGGCGGATACAACCACGTCAATGCCGCGAGGCTCTTGTCGACATATTCGTTTCGCCCGTGCTCGAGCCCATAGGCCATATCCTCCAGCAGGCTGCATCTGGCATAGAAGGCAGCACGTGCCCGGATCGCCCGCACATCATGGGCAGCGTTCCGGTAATTGCCCAACGCGGTGTCCAAGGCGGCCGGGCCGAGGTCACGGTAAAGGAGGCCGAAGTCATAGGCGGGGTCGACGATCGCGGCGTCGCTCCAATCGATGACGCCGGTAACCGTTCCTTCAACCGGTTCCACGAGAACATGTTCCATCCCGAGATCGTTGTGGGAGAACACCGGGTCGTAGCGGTCCCGCGGGGGCGTCGTTCCGAGGAATACCTCCACTGCCGGCCGGTGCTCGCGGGGGACCGCGTGGGCGACCGTCTCGTAGATCTCCGTGGCTTCGGCGAGCCACCATTCCTTCGGCTCGTCGTCGGTGTCCACCAGCTCGGCCATCCGGTCGACCGGAGCGGTGTGCAGAGCGGCGAGGAATCGACCGAGCGCCGCGGCGATCGGTCGCATATGGGCTGATCGCCGCGCCGCGGACAGTTCGATCAGCGGTCGGCCGGGGAGTGCGAAGTACGCCAGGCAACCTTGCTCGGGCACTCGGAAACACGGCTCGGGAACCGGCAGCGGCGAGATATCCGCGACAGCGGCCAGGAGGTCGGATTCATCGATCACCCGCGCGGCTCGGCTCGCGGGATCGGGTTCCTTGGCGAAACGCACGATCAACTCGCCGTTGACCGCGTAGGCGGTATTGTCCTGCCCCTCCCCGAGCAGCGCCACCGAGTCGATCCCGTAGTCGGGCAGCTGCCCGGCCACGACTCCGTGGACGTCCACGACGCGCTCGCCGTCCCGAAAACCCATGCGACGACTCCAGAACCCCGCGACCGTGTCAGAAGCCGTCGTCGACCAGCGGCTCGTCCGCGCGCCGGAGACCGGCCCGGATCTCGTGTACCGACGCATCGCGCGGAAAGAGGCTCCGGCCGTGCACTTCGCCCGCCGCGGACGTATCGCTGCCCATCACCGCGATATCGGGACCCGCGCCCACTACGAGCTCGACCTCGAAATCCCCCGGCGCGGTGCCACATCGAGCGATCAGCCGATACGCCTCACTCCGGATGGCGGACTCCTCGTCCACGATCTTCCGGACACCGAACGCAGGTGCGGAGATGAGCCATCGGTCCTCGTATCTGCTCACCTTCACCTCGAATCGCATGCTCACCCCTTGGTCGTATGGCCGGCCCGCACAACTGGTTCCCGGCACGGTTATCGGGCGCGACGGGTTGAATCGACGGTAAGGACTGCAGGCCGATCATGGCGAGCAGTGAGCACGAGTTTGCACAATTACGCTGTGCTGTTTTCCCGCTTTCAGCGGAAAAGTGCATCATGTACGAAGCGCGAGAAAACTCGTGCTAACCATCGAACAGGGGTTGAAGTATGCGTCTGCGGTTTCTCGGTAAGGGGGGCTCGGATCTCGGTGGATGCCCCAGTCTGTACACGACCGATCAGGGAAGCTATCTGGTCCAGGGATGGGAGACGGACAGGCCGGCCACCGTCGAGATCCCCCATCTGCTACTCGGTTACACAGAACCCGACACCTTCATCGGCGCGCCCATGCAGGATACCGGCCGGGGAACGTTCACCCTCGCCGGGCGTCCGGTCGCCGAGCGTGAGATCTTGGAGCAGCTCGATCTGGCACCCGACGAGGTCGCGATCGAAGTCCCGAAGACCAGAAGGACGTTCTACGGTGCGTTATCTTCCGCATGAGCCGCCGGACTGGGCCGCGCTCCTCCGCGAATGCGTTTCCGAGGCATTCCATCTCGAGGTCCGCGATTTCTACGCCGTCCCGTCCGAAACCGGCCGGCTCGGTCGCTTCATGGACGGCCGGCCCGCCCTCCCCGACGATCAGAAGGATCGCTGGAACACGCTGATCCGGGAGACCACCGGCCGGGGTGTCACGGTACGGCGGGTCCGCGTGGTGTCGGTGCCGCACAGCGACTATCACCGCTGGCTGCTCTCGGTGACCGGCACCAATACCGACGCGGGCGAGGATATCCGGTACGTTCCGCGACATCTGGCCGGTGACGTGCCCTCGGACGACTGGTGGTTGATCGATGACGATCGCGTCGTCTACAACCTGGTCGACGAATACGACAAACCCGCCGGTCTCGCGGTGACGACCGACCGGGGAATCATCCAGTACGCCCGGTGCGTGAAACACCGGCTCTGGGACATGGCAACGCCCTACACGGAATATGTCGACAGATGAACGAAGTGCACGACGCGCGAGAAGCTCTCGGGGCACGGCTGCGGGAATTGCGGCGCCAGGCCGGCCTGACCAACCGCAGACTCGCACAACTCTGCGACTGGCACGAATCCAAGGTGAGCAAAATAGAGTTCGCCCGGATCAGACCCTCCGACGACGATATCCGCGCCTACTGCCGCCACTGCGGCGCCGAAGACCAGCTACCGGACCTGCTGGCCACCTCGAACACCATTGAGGTCGCCTACCTCGAATGGCGCAAGATCCTCGGCACCGGCCTCGGCCGCCGGCAGCAGAAATCGCTGAAATTGGAGGCGGCGGCCACCCATATCCGTGATTTCCAGCCGCAAATCGTGCCGGGGCTGCTCCAGACCGCGGCGTACGCGGCCGCGAAACTGCGCCGCGGTATCGAATTCCACCGCATCCCCGACGATGTCGAGAACGCCGTATCGAAGCGGATGGAACGGCAGCGCATCCTGTACCAGCGCGGTCATCTGTTCCACTTCCTCATCGCCGAGCAGGCCCTCTACACCACGGTCGGTGACAATGTGGTGATGACCGGCCAGCTCGATCGGCTGTCCTCCCTGATCGGCATGCCCCGGGTGACCATCGGGATCGTTCCGTTCACCGCCGAAGCACTGGTGGTATCGACGAATTTCGCCATGTTCGACAATCGGCTGGTCATGGTCGAGGGGACCGCCGCCGAACTCACCATCACCCAGCCGCGCGAGATCGATGTGTACGGGCGGGCGTTCGACGCTCTGGCCGGGCAGTCGGTGACGGGGGAGGGCGCGCGGGGTTTGATCCACAAGGCGCAGCGCGGGCGCACCGCGGACATCGGGACGGCCGGTCGTTCGTGACCCGCCCACGCGGCCGGGTTCAGCCGTGTGGTGCGTGGCGCCGGAGGAAATCGTCGACCAGGGCGTTCACCGCGTCCGGTACTTCCAAAGCCACCAGATGGGCGGCGTCCTCCAGAAACGCCAGCTCGGCACCGGGAATGGCGTGTGCCATTTCTTCGACCTCGGCGGGCGGGAAGGTCGCATCCTGCCGGCCCCCGACGACCAGGGTGGGTGTGCGGATGGAGGCGGCGAGCTCGCGCTGATCCGGACGGCGGATGACCACGCTGCGGACCGCGTGCGCCGCCGACCCGATATGGTTGGCGCGCACGGTGCGTCGCACCTGCTCGACCACCTGCGGCCGGGCCCGCATCGTGTCCGGACCCAGGAACTCGGAGAGTGCGGCGTGCACGAGCGGCCCCCGGAATCCACCCAGGACGCGCGCGAGTGCGAGCAGGGCGCCGTATTCGAGGCGCTGCCGCGTCCCGGCCGGCGAGGCGGTGCCGTTCATCAGCACGGTGGTCAGGACTCGCTCGGGATAGAGCGCGCCGAAGGTTGTGCCGATCATGGCGCCCCAGGAATTCCCCACGATGTGCGCGCGGTCCATCTCGAGCGTATCGAGGATCTGGAGCAGGGTGTGCGCGCATTCATCGAAGGTGAACGGCCGGTCCAGCGGGGTGCTGGCGCCGTGACCCGGCGGGTCGATGGCGACAGTGGTGAACCGCCCGGAGAAATACGCGACCTGACCGGCCCAGAGCGTGTGGTCCATGAGCAGGCTCGGCCACAGCAGCATCGCCGGGCCGGCGCCGGTGACCCGGACGCGGAGCGTGCCCAACCCGGTGGGGATATCCCGATCCATCCCGCTCAATTCGATTCTCCCGTCCTGATGGGCAGCTGATACGGCATCCGATCGCCGACCACCCGGAGATGTGGTCCGCTCGGAAGGCAGCAGCGGCCACTCTCGACATCGTGTACCAGGTCGCGGTAGACGAGCTGCAACTCCGCGAGGCGCGTCCATTCGAAGTGCATGAGCTCACCGGCCGGATCGTCGTGCCGCAACAGATGGAACGCGCGGGCGGCGCCGGCCGCGATCACATCGATCAGTTCGCCGAGGGTGCGTTCGTAGACGCGGGTACCCGCGGCCGGCACGGGCAGATGCCGTGAACTCCAGGCGTCGATCTCGCCTATCAGCGTGCGCCGGCGCGACTGCAGCCGGATTCCGGCGAGCCCCGCTTCGAGCCGATAGGACTCCGACAAGGCCGAGGCGAGACTGCACACCGGCCCCTCGGCGCGCCGACCGCCGACCGCGTACAGCAACTCGGTGGCCGTGGGCAGGCACGATGCGCCCGAGCCGGGCTGGGACCACCGCACGGTCACCCCCTCCTCGGGGTGGTGTGCGACGGGCGCGGCACGGCGGTCCGGGAACTTTCAGCGCAGCCGTGGACCGACGAGCATCCATTTCCGGGCGCGCGATACAGCTGAACGTGCATTCGTGAGTCGTACTTTCGCGATGGATTCGATGTGGAATGAACCGGCGGGGGTCCGAGGGAGATCCCACGGCCGGTTGGGGTATCACCGGCGTCGCGTCTCTCCACCACACAGCATCTCGAACTCCGATCGGTGCCGGAATCCCAGTGGCAGCACACGAATGGGGAAACGCGTCGTGTGCTCGATCGGACCTGGCACTGTCATCGTAAAGCGGGCCGACAGCGTCGCCTATGGGCCGCCGTCATGAAACATCGGCGCGCTCTCGTGCTGCGCGCACAAACGGGATCGGGGCCCGATCGGGCCGCATTCGGCGCCGGTGGGCGGAAGAATCGCGTATGACCATTGGTTATGTTGGTCGCCGTTCACGGGAAAGGGGGTAGGTGGTACGAGCCGAGATCGGCGCCGGAATGCCGCCGGACCCAATGCGCCAACTGCCCGGGGATCTCCAGGTGTGCCGCGTGCCCGGTGCCGGAGAGAACCCGCCACTCGATGCCGAGGGTCGTGCCCAGGCCGTGGACGGAGCAGTGCCGGGCCGGCGCCGAATACCGGCCGACGGTCAGCGTGATCCGGTCCGCCGACCGGCCCACCGGCCCGGGTTCGAACTCGCGGAACATGGCGAGTTCTCCGGCGACGGTTTCGCGCGAGGCCGTCGTGAGTTCCGGTGTCCAGCACGGACCGTAGAGAGCTTCGCCGAATCCGGCCACCCCCTGCCGTCGGAACGCCCGGGCCACCTCGTCGAGCAGGCCCGGCGCGAGCGACCCGGCCGCCGGTTCGTGCAGTAGTGCTCCGGCGAATTCGACACCGCGGGCGGCCAACTCCAGGCCTAGTGTCGCGCCGCCGCTGACCCCCACCACGAGCGCCCCCGCGCACAACGGCGCGAGGGCGGCGATCTCGATGTCCATATCACCCGACTGCGGGCGGTCGGGGGCGTGGACCTCGACGGCCGGGCCGAGAGCGGCGATCGTGCCCGCCCACACCCGGCTGTCGGTGGCCACGCCGTGGATCAGCACAACCCTCATGCGGTGACGGACTGCTTCCCGAGAGCGGCCAGCAACTGGTCGGAGGTGGCGACCGCGCCGAAGATGCCGCCCTGCATGGTGACCATGCTCAACGCCGCCTCGTGGTGCCTGCGCTCGGTGGCTCCGGTGCAGTCGGAGAGGATCAGGCATTCGTAGCCGCGGTCGTTGGCCTCGCGCATGGTGGTGTGCACGCAGACATCGGTGGTGATACCGGTGAGGATGATGTGGGAGATCCCGGCGCCGCGCAGCAGCAGGTCCAGGTCGGTGGCGTAGAAGGCGCCCTTGCCGGGCTTGTCGACGACCGGTTCCCCAGGGATCGGCGCCACCTCGGGCACGATCTCCCACCCGGGTTCACCGCGCACCAGGATTCGCCCGCACGGGCCCACACTGCCGATCTCCGCGCCGACCTGGGCGGAACGCCAGCGCTTGTTGGCAGGGAGGTCGGCGAGATCTGGGCGGTGGCCTTCGCGGGTGTGGATCACCGTGAGACCGAGCTCGCGCGCGGCGGCCAGGACCCGGGCGGTGGGTTCCAGGCCGGCCCGGGTGAGGGACAGGTCGTAGCCCATCCGGTCGACGTAGCCGCCGGGGCCGCAGAAATCGGTCTGCCAGTCGATGAGCAGCAGCGCGGTGCGCGCCGGGTCGATCGGGCCGTCGAACGGCCAGGTGTAGGGGGTGGCGTGCACGGTGGTCGGGGTCATGCGGTGGGCTCCTTGTCGCGTCGCGCGGCGCGGGCCGCGCCGAGGGTGAGAATCAATGCGGCGGCGGCGAAACCGATGACGGCGTCCGACAGCCACGGGGCGAATCGATGGGTGAGCAGGGCGGCGACCGCGCCACCGGCCCAGGCGGTGAACGCCGGCAGATGCCAGCGGGCCCGGCGGTCGCGCGGGCCGAGACCGAACCGGGGCAGGACCAGCTGATCGAGGATGACCACGGCACCGATCGGCGGCACGATCACACCCAGCAGGTTGAGCCACTGTTCGAAATACGACCAGATACCCGCGACCGCCAGCGCCACGCCGACCGCGCCCAGGACGAGCGTCAGCCGCCGCATCCGGCCGCCGGAGAGTTGGCTCCAGCCGACCGCGCCGTTGTAGAGACAGTGCGCGCAGACCGAACCCAGGTTGATGAATACGAACGCCACGGCCAGCGGGACCAGCAGCCCGCCGTGGTCGACGAGCAGCCCGAGGAAGTTCCCGCCGTCGGCGGCGGGATCGACGCTGCCCCCGAGGGCGACCACGAGACCGCCGATCACCAGGGCGATCGAATTACCCACCGGGAAGGCCGAGGCCGCGGCGAGAAACGCTTCGCGGCCGTTGCGGGACCAGCGGGTGAAATCGGCGGTCATGGTGCCGGAGTCGATGAACGAGGCGATGACCAGGGTGACCGCCGCGCCGAAACTCATCGCCGCCGCGCCGGCCTGCCCCTGGTAGGAGGTTGGCGAGCCGCCGCCGTCGGCGACCGCGAGCCCGATCGCGACCAGCCCCAGCACGATGTACACCGGTGCCGCGATCATGCCGATCGCCGACAGTGCCCGGATACCGAGCAGGGTCACCGCGATGAATCCGACCCCGGCGGCGAGCGCGGTGAACTGTTCGTGCCAGCCGAGGGTGTCGTGCAGGATCGCCCCGGCCATACCGGTCTGGAAGGCGAACCAGCCGATCACCACGGTCGCCAGGAAGGCCGAGGGGAGGAAAGCGCCCACTTTGCCGAAGGTTTCGGCGGCCGAGAGCGCGAAGTTCTTTCCGGTGCGCCCGGCGAGCACGCTCAGCGCGCCGACGTAGAGCATCATGCAGATATTGCCCACCGCGATGGCGAGCAACCCGAGCCGGAAGCCCAGCGAGTAAACGATCAGCCCACCG
The DNA here is from genome assembly GCF_050942415.1 of Nocardia grenadensis. Taxonomy (NCBI): domain Bacteria; kingdom Bacillati; phylum Actinomycetota; class Actinomycetes; order Mycobacteriales; family Nocardiaceae; genus Nocardia; species Nocardia grenadensis. The sequence continues at coordinate 1,176,083 of NZ_CP192054.1, forward strand.
AAGATGGCGCAGGTCAGCACCATCGGAAAACCGAACCAGACCGCGGAGACCGAGCCCAGGCCGCGCCGCCGGTCGGTGGGCACCGGCACGTTCTCGAACTCCGCTATCTCCCAGCTTTTCTCGGGGTCGGTCAGCGTCGTGGTGGTCATGGCGCATCGGTCCCTTCGGGGGTGGGGAGCTCGTAGATCACGGTGACGCTGCCGCCGCCCGGCGGACCCTGGTGCTCGGCGCCACCCGAGACGTAGACCGCGCCATCGCCCTTGAGCGCCGACAGCAGGCCGCCGACGGCGCCGCGGGCATGCCGGGTGGCGTTGATATCGGAGTCGGTGAGCATGGTGTGGCGCAGCCCGCGGACCGACCCGCTCGGATCGGCTTCGGCCTTGGCGAAGATCTGCCGCACCGTGCCACCGGCCGCCGTGACCTGGGCGAGCAACCGCTGTACCGAGGCCAGGTCGATCGCGTCGGCCATCTGCCCGTGCAGCGCGCGCAAGGGATTGGCCGCGGTGGGACTCTCGGCGACCACCAATACATGGCAGTCGTCGAGTTCGGCGCCCGCGCTGGCGGAGGCCCGGGCCGACCAGACATCGGCTTCGCCGGCCAGGGCGCGCAGCGCGGTCTCCCGATCGCATTCACCCAGCGCGACCGCGATACCCAGCGAACTCGCCGCCCGCGACCAGCCCATCGACGCGTAGGTGTCGGTGGCGACCGGAGTCCGGCCCGCGGTGTGCAACGCGGTGATCTTGTCGGAGGTGAGCAGCGGGCATTTCACCAGCACGAGATGGACATCGGTGGGGGTGACACCGAGTTCGGCGAGCAGTTTGCCCACGGTGTCGGTGACCGTATCGACCTGCTCGGCCCGGCCGATCTCCCCGGGGGCCAGCACCCGGCTGCGGCGGGCCGCGGCGACCAGGCCGCGATCGAACCCGGTATGGCGGCGCTCGTCCCGGACGAGCATGTTCACGTGCGGGCTGAGCACCCCCTCGGTGCCGCCGGAGAACACAGTGACCGCGGCGTCCGGGATCCGTGGCTCCCAGACAGCGGTGGCCAGGGTGCGGCTGAAATCATTGACGCAGCCGTTGCCCTCTGTTTTGCCGATCACCGAAACGAGATCGCCGGGGCGGAAACCACTCTCGGTCAGTACCTCGAAGGGCCGGGTGTCGCCGGGATCTGTGGTGGGCACGGTCAGCAGGGCGATGCCGGTCATGCGGCGGTCTCCTTCGGAGTGCGGGCGGGAGTGAGGTGGTTGAAGACGAGGTTGAGGACGAACGCCACGATGACCGTGCTGGTGATCGCACCACCGGCGATGATGCGAACCGAGGACGGGAGCCCTTCGTAGACCTCCGGCGCGACCACCGGGATCATGCCGATACCCACGGCCAGCGAGACCACGAGCAGGTTGTCGTTGCGCGAATAGTCGACCCGCGCCAGCGTCGCGATACCGACCCCGGCGACGGTTGCGAACATGACCAGGCTCACCGAACCGATCACCGCACCCGGCAGATTGGCGACGACCTCGCCCATCTTCGGCACCAGTCCGAGCGCCACCAGCAGTCCACCCGCGACGGCGACCGCCCGGCGGCTCGACACCCCGGTCATCCGCACCAGGCTCACGTTCTGCGCGAAAATGGTGTCCGGGAACGAGGTCAAGAAGCCGCCCAATACCGCCGAGGTGCCGTCGGCGCCCAGGGCGCGGGCGAGCCGGTTCGGTTCCAGCGGGCGGCCGAGATGGTCGGCGGTGGCCATGAGGTAGGCAGTGGATTCGGTGAAAATCACCAGCATCACCAGGCACATCGAGATGATTCCGGCGATCGGGAAGGCGGGGGTGCCGAATAGGAACGGGTTGGGCAGGCCGAACCAGTCGGCGCTGCCGACGGCGCTGAAATCGGTGAGCGAGAGCGCGGCGGCCGCTACCGTGCCCAGCACCAGCGCGATAAGGACCGCGGACTGCGCGACGAGACCCCGGCCGTAACGCATCAGCACGATGATCATCACGACCACCCCGAGGGCCAGCGCCAACGGCGCGCCACCCGCCGGTTCGTCACCGAAGGTCATGGAGACGGCCTTGCCGATCAGCGACAGCCCGATCATGGTGACCGCCGCGCCCCGCACCATCGGCGGGAAGAAGCGGACCAACTTGGAGAACGGGATCGCCACCAGCACGCCGAAGATCCCCGCCGCGATCATGGCCCCGTACACGGCCGACAGCCCGTATTCCTCGCCGATCAGGATCATCGGGGTCACCGCCGTGAACGAGGCCCCCGCCACCACCGGCATCCGGGCCCCGAGCAGCTTCCCGATACCGAGCGCCTGCACGAGGGTGATGACCCCGGCGACCAGCAGGTCGGCGTTCACCAGGGTGGCGATCGTGGAGGTGTCCAGCCCCAGGGCCGCGCCGAAGACCAGCGGGACCGCGACGCAGCCGGTGTACATGACCAGCACGTGCTGGATGCCGAAAAGTGACGTGCGCCAGAGCGATAGGCGAGCGGGTGGAGCCAGCGGCGGCGACTGGGTCGGGGCAGCGTCTGTGGACATGGGACCTGGCCTCGGGCAGAAGAAATAAGCAACACCAGAATTTGTATACAAATACTGTTTCGCCGATGTTGCTCGAGGTTCCAGGGTTGTGAACTATGCAAGACCACGCGATAGCGGCGTAGTTCTTGTATACAAACCTTGCCATTCGCATCGATCGGTCTGGCGACTACGCCGGGCCGAAGGGAGGAAGCAGGCCGCGGTCCGCGGTCTCAGTCCGGCGTCGCCTCGGCGTCCAAATCGGCAAGCAACTCCTCGTCCCGCGCGATGTGCTCGTCCATCAGATACCCCGCCTGCACCGGCGACCCGTTGAGGATCGCCTGCGCGATGGCCGCGTGATCACTCCACGAGATATGCGTGCGGCTCTCCAGTCGCTGCCCGAAAATCCACGACACCCGCTCCAAGATCTGCTCCAGCATGGCCCCCAGCTGCTGATTACCCGACGCCTCGGCGACCAGGGTGTGGAACCGCAGGATCAGCGGCGGCAACTCCTCGTGCGCCTGACTCAGATCCGCCGACCGGCCCAGTTCCACCACCCGTGCCAGCTCAGCGGCCACCGGCCCGCCCTTCGCGTGCGCGGCCAGCTGCGCCGCCAGCACCTCGAGTCCCCGGCGGATCTGCACCAACTCCCGCGCCGCCGACCCCGACGGCGCCGATACGGTCGCCCCCCGATACCGCACCAGCGTGACGAAGCCCTCGCTCTGCAACTGCGACAGCGCCTCGCGGACCGGGACGCGGGAGACCCCGAAACGCTCGGCCAGATCCACTTCGCGCAACCGGTCGCCGGGGGAGAGCCGGCCCGCGAGGATGTCCTCGCGGACGGCGTCCGCGACGGCGGTGCCGGGGGCGGTCCGGGGGGTGGGCTGGGAGGGTGTCACGGTGGTGAGGGTAATCGGGGCGATCAGGTCGGCGTGCTGCCGGACGGCGAGGGGGTCGTAGCCCGGTGCGCCACGGCGCTGTTCTTCTATGGATCGGCAACAAGCCAGGTCGAGGTCGTGATGGGAGGGCGAAAAGTGAATGAAAATGGGAGCTTCTGCTTGGAAACTGCCTGATCAGGAAGTGTGCTCCCCGCGCACGCGGGGATGGTTACCTCGGTGAATGGTGACGTCGTCTATCGGTGGATTTCGACGACGGCCGGGTCGGCCACGAGGTGGTATCGGCGAAATCTGACTCACGTTCTTACTTGACATCCGCATGTCGGCGTAGGTCAGCGCCACGTAGGGAATGGTGCCGCGTCGGCGAGTGGTGACCCGACCACTTTCAGCGAGGTGCTGAACGCGAACAGCAACCGGGCGATCATCGCCTGCAATCGGTCGCGGTCGATGGATTCCACAGCAGGGTCCGGCGCCCAGGTGGTTCTGGATGTGCAGGTGATCTTCACTTCGCTGCCGGACGGGTGGAAGGACAAGGTCCGTTCGACTCCCTGGCCATACAGGTCGATCTCACCGACTCGGTGTGCATAGAGATCATCGAGGAGATCGGGGAGTTGTTCGACCAGCGTCGACAGATCGTAAGCGATGTCCATGGGCCAGTCGTCGGCGCCGAAACCGCGGAGAGTGAACACGCAATCGGTCTCGGCGAGCACCTGGCACGCTTCCATGACGAGCGAGTTGTAGTCCAAGTCATTGTCCGGCAGGGGAGCAACAGTTCCGAGCGGCTTCGTGGCGGGTGCGAGGAAGAAGGAAAAAGCCATCGTGTGTCCGTCCGGAGGTGAGGCGGCAGGCCGCGGTTCTCGTATGGGTAGCGCAGGGTGAGTGGCGGCCGGACCGTGAGGAAGATGCTATCCGCGACCGACTTCCGGATTCACTCATCGAGGGAAGACCGCGGCGGCGATACCGCCATCGACAAGTCGGCAGAAGCGGACACCCAGAACCGCCTACCCGTAGGACACGCTGGAGTCGCGACGTCACTTTCCCTCGATATTACCGATCACGAGCCCTGCGAACCGACGTCGAAGTTCACCGATGATCGACGTCGGAATTCGCCAACGTAGCCACGGGGATGAGCCCCGGTGCCGTAGTGAACAATGCTCGTCGTCAGAGTGCTCCCCGCGCACGCGGGGATGAGCCCCCGCCCGCGGCGAAGAAGCTGTGCTCCCCGCGCATGCGGGGATGGGCCTATCGTGCACATCGGTGCTGGCGCACTGACGAATGCTCCCCGCGCGTGCGGGACGAATACGTTTTGGTGAGGGAGTGGTTCAGCTGGTGGAGGCGGTGGCGAACGGGGTTCCGGTGGCCGCGACGGGCCGGTCGACCGGCCGGCGCCACAGGCCCTTCTTCTCCAGGATCGGCAGCACGCCCTCGCCGAACCAGTACGCCTCCTCGACGTGCGGGTAACCGGACAGGATGAAGTGGGTGAGACCCAGCCGCGAGTATTCGATGAGCCGTTCGGCGACCTCTTCGTGCGAGCCGACGAGCGCGGTGCCCGCCCCGCCGCGGACGAGGCCGACGCCCGCCCACAGGTTGGGGGCGATTTCGAGGCGGTCGGTGCGGCCGCCGTGCAGTTCGAGCATGCGGCGCTGGCCTTCGGATTCGCTCTGCGCGAGGTTGGCCTGTACGCGTTCGATATCGGCCGGGTCGATGCCCTGGAGCAGGCGGTCGGCTTCGGCCCAGGCGGCTTCGGAGGTGTCGCGGGTGATGACGTGCAGGCGGATGCCGTAGTCGAGGGCGCGGTGGCGTGCGGCGGCGAGGCCGCGGATCCATTCCAGTTTCTTGCCGACCGCGACCAGCGGTTCACCCCAGGTCAGGTACGTGTCGGCGTATTGGGCGGCGACGGGGCCGGCGGCGGCGGAGGAGCCGCCGAAGAAGATCGGGGGGACCGGGTCGGGGTGGTTGTTGAGCAGGGCGTTGCGGACCTGGAGGTATCTGCCCTCGAAGCTGATCGGCTCCCGCGAATCCCACAGTTCGCGCACGATGTGCAGGAATTCGCCGGTGCGCTCGTAGCGCTGCTCCTTGTCCAGGAAATCGCCGAACGCCTGCTGTTCGTGCGGTTCGCCGCCGGTCACCACGTTCAGCAGCAGCCGGCCCCGGGAATGCCGCTGGTAGGTGCCGGCCATCTGGGCGGCCAGGGTCGGGCTCACCAGGCCGGGCCGGAACGCCACCAGGAACTTCAGGGTCTCGGTGGTTTCCACCAGCATGGCGGTGGCCAGCCAGGCGTCCTCGCACCAGGCGCCGGTCGGGGTGAGTACCGCCTCGAAGCCGTTCTCCTCGGCGGCGCCGGCGATCTGGTTCAGGTAGCGGAGCGAGGCGGGACGGTCGCCGGACATGGACGTGCCGTGACCGCCGGCCATCAGGCCGCGGGAATCGCCGTAGGTGGGTAGGAACCAGTGGAACGACAGACTCACCGGAAATCTCCTCGAGGGGCTCTGGGACGGACAGTGCGGTGGCCGAGCTCCTCGCCGGGCCGATCTGTGATCCTGACCGGCACCGGGCGCGGTGTCACCGGTTGGAATCGGCGGGATTTTTTGCCGCGAGTATTTCGATCCGGCTGCGTGTAACCGGTGAGGGGAGTGCGGGGGTCGGTGATCGTGGATTGATGACTTCCACGGCACAAGCTGTCTCCGATACCGATCTGGACGCGGTGTTCGCGCCGATCTACGCCGATATCGCGGCGGGCGCGGTCGAGCGCGAGATCGATCGCCGGCTCGCCCACGACGAAGTGCGCCGGTTACGCGCGGCGCGGTTCGGCGCGCTGCGGGTGCCGGTCGAATACGGCGGGTACGGCGCGAGTGTGCGACAACTGTTCCGGCAGCTGATCGAACTGGCCGCCGCCGAGTCGAACCTGCCGCAGGCGCTGCGGGTGCATTTCGTGTTCGTGGAGGACCAGTTGCTCGCCGAGGCGGGTCCGGCGCGTGCGGTGTGGTTACGCAAGATCACGCAGGGGACGCTGGTCGGGAATGCGATCACCGAGCCCGGCCTGGGCGCGGTGGACCGATACCGGACCCGGCTGACGCACTCCGGGGATGGCTGGGTGCTCAACGGCACGAAGTACTACAGCACCGGATCGTTGTACGCCGACCACATCCTGGTCGCCGCAGACCGGGACGGGGAACGGGTCGGGGTGCTGGTGGACGCCGAGGCCGAGGGGGTGCGCCAACACGACGATTGGGACGGTTTCGGGCAGCGGCTGACCGCCAGCGGTACCACCGAGTTCACCGATGTCGCCATAGCGCCGGACCGTGTGCTGGGGCCCGGATACGGGGCCGCGGGGGCCACCTATTCGACCTCCTACCTGCAGTTGGTTCAGCTCGCGGTGCTGGCCGGTATCGCGCAGCGGGCCGAACGCGACACCCGCGAATGGGTGGCCGCCCGCCGCCGCGGCTACACCCATTCCGCGGCCGATCTGCCCCGCCACGATCCGCTGGTGCAGCAGGTGATCGGCCGGTTGTCGGCGGCGGCGTTCGGTGCCCGCGCCGGCGTGCTGGCGGTCGCCGATGTCCTCGACGAGGCGCTCGCGGCCGGAGCCACCGAGGAGCAGGGCTTGATCGATGCCGAACTGGCGGCGGCCCAGGCACAGCTCGGTGTGATCGATACCGTGCTGGCCGCCACGACGCAGCTGTTCGAGGTGGGTGGCGCGTCCATCACCTCGGAGGGGCTGCGGCTGGACCGGCATTGGCGCAATGCGCGCACCATCTCGGTGCACAACCCGGCCATCCAGAAGGCCCGGGCCATCGGTGACCACCTACTGAACGGCACTGCGCTGCCGTTCGCCTGGAGCGCGGGCGAGCGTAGGCCGGTGGATGGGCCGGTGTGACGCGAGCTTCCGCGACGTGTGGGCCGACAGATTCCTGGAGAGTTACCGGTCGGGGACTGCGAGGTGGACGGTGGCGGAGTCCCGTCGGTGGGTTCGTCGACAGCGCGTCCGCCGGGACCGACTGTGTCGACACGCTGGACGACAACTCAGTCGAAGCTGTCGTCCTCGGGAGGCCGCTGGGCGTGCGAGCGGTTGCGGACGACCTTGCCGACGGCCGCGGCGGCGGCCGCTCCGATCGCGCCGCCGACGACCGCGCCCAGCAGGCTTTGCGGCAACGAGTCCGAAGGCAGTGTGCGCCAGAGGTAAACGCCCAGCCATGCGGCCACCAGCGGATAGGTGGTGGCGTACGCGATCCGTTTGCGCCGCGCCGGGAAGCCTTTTAGCACTGTCTGCATATCGATGCCGCGCCGGGCGCAGTAGCGGAACAGCAGTAGCGTCGTGACTCCGGGGAGCGCGAAGATCAGTAGCGATACCAAGGTGGCGTCCAGTATCGCCGCGACGATGGCGATGAGATAGCAGCCGTAGATCGTCGCGCACAGGGCCAGCGTCGAGCCCCGGTAGAATTCCTCGCGGGCCCGCTCGTCGCCCCAGGCCGGCTCGTCGGCCGCTAGGAAGATGTCTTCGAATGCAGTAGTGCGGGCCACGTCGCCTCCATGTCCTCGGTCCAGAAGATGTCTTCGACCGTCGTTCCCAGCGCACGGGCGATTCGCAATGCGAGATAGACGCTCGGCGCGTAGTCGCCCTGTTCGATCGAGATCACGGTTTGCCGGCTGACGCCGACGGTTGTCGCCAGATTCGCCTGCGTCATCCGGCGCTCGCGCCGTCGCGTGCGTACCGGGTGCTCGGGCTGATCGCTGACCACGAAGAAGATGTTAAGTTTCTTTGACATGAAATGTCAAAGAAACTTGTCATCAACTGGTTCGGTGGCGTCGGGTCGGCGGTCGCGTCGGGGCTGGGCGACGATTCGGCGCCCGAGCGGTGACCGCGCGAAGATGTCGGTGATGGATTCGGGTATGTGCCGGGGGCATGTCCCGCGCTGTTCGAGCGGGGCCGGGTTTCCGTATGAGCATTTCGAGACGGCAGCCACATGAGCCCCCTCAGGCCCGTACCGTTTACGACGCGCCCCAGCGCAGCCTGCTGACCGTCACCGTGAGCGGTCTCCCGCACGACGAGTCGGTATTCGCCCACCGCAGCCCGGCCGGCGGCGGCCGCAGCGGTTTCTCCATCGTCGCCGAGGAAGGTGAGGCCTGGTGGGGGCCGTATCTGCACAAGGACGCCGGGCCGACCTGGGCGTTCCTGGGCTGGGCCAGGCCGGGCGGCGACTGGGAGAAGCGGTTCGCGGCCGCCGATTCGGCGGAATCGGCGCACCGGATCGTCACCGATCTCTACCGCGACCACCTCGACTGGGACCTGCCGGAAGTCCTCGTCACGAAGGTGCTCGCCGAGGATCCGCACTCGTGGTTGAAGGGTGCGGTGCGGCCGCTGTTCCGGCGCGGGGTCGGGTACACCGCAGGCGGACATCCGGTGGCGGCGCTGGGCGATACGGCCGTGGCCTACGACCCGATCGCCGGGCAGGGGGCACAGAGCGGGCTCATCCAGGCACAACGCCTGGTCGCCGCGGCGGCCACGCACGACGGTGCCTTCGACGACGCCTGGATCACCGCGCAGTACCAGGCGTTTCTCGAGGCCCGCGCCGAGGACGCCGCCAAGGTCACCCGGCTGTTCCTCGGCGACCCCGAGTTCGCCGAGATCGGCGGCCAGTTCTTCGGCGCGGCGGCGGCCGACCCCCGTTTCGCGTCGGCGCTCGTGGGCACACTGCACCGCCCGCAAGCGGCGCGCCCGGTGCACTCGATGGCGGACGCGCACCAGCTCATCGCCCAGGTCACCGGCGAGGACGCGGCCGAGGTGCTGGGCAGGTTCCGGCCCGCCGGTCGGTTCAGCAGATCGCAGTACAGCGGAGCAGCCGCCACCGCCTGACCGGCCCACGACCCCGGCGACCCGGCGGCCCAGCCGCCGCCGGGCCGCCGGCTGCGAGCCCGAGTGCCGGATACGGGTCGCCGGTACTCGGGTGCGGGGTCACCCCGGGCCGGGAGCGCCGGCCCGCCGGTCGTGGCCGGTCCGAACTCGCGCTGCGGGATGTCGTGTTCGGCGGCGCGGCACCGGTCCCGGCGGCCGGAAGCCGTCCCGGCCGCCGGGACCGGGCGCAACCGGGGATAGGTTCCCGCCGATTCAAACCCTCGTCCACCCGCAACCGCGCTGGTGGACTGGACTCGCGCCGGTGCGGGGCTGCCGTGCCCGGCGTCCGGACCACAGATGCCGACGGTGAGCAGCGATGAGGCGATACCTCCGCCGGCGCTGCGGCCTCCGCGGACCGCATCTACCACTCTAGGGAGGCTCGATGAGTACCGAGCAGATCACCGACCGGATCCGGTTCGCCTACTGGGTACCCAATGTCAGCGGCGGTCTGGTGACCAGTGATATCGAACAGCGCACCGGCTGGGATTTCGAGTACAACAAGAAACTCGCCCAGACCGCCGAACGTAACGGTTTCGACTACGCGCTCTCCCAGGTCCGCTACACCGCTTCCTACGGCGCGGAGTTCCAGCACGAATCCACCTCGTTCAGCCTGGCGCTGCTCGGCGCCACCGAACGGCTGAAGGTGATCGCGGCGGTCCATCCCGGCCTGTGGCATCCCGCCGTACTCGCCAAATTCGGTGCCACCGCCGACCATTTGTCGGGTGGGCGGTTCGCCATCAATGTGGTCTCGGGCTGGTTCGCCGGGGAGTTCACCGCGCTGGGGGAGCCGTGGCTCGAACACGACGAGCGCTACCGGCGCAGCGCGGAGTTCCTGGAAGTGATCCGCAAGATCTGGACCGAGGACAACGTGAATTACGGCGGCGATTTCTACCGCATCCGCGATTTCACTCTGAAGCCCAAACCGCTCAATACGCCCGAACGCCCGAACCCCGAACTGTTCCAGGGCGGTAACTCCAGCGCGGCCCGCCGCAACGGCGGACGCCACGCGGACTGGTACTTCTCCAACGGCAAGGATTTCGACGGCGTCACCGAACAACTCGACGATCTGCGGGCAGTCGCCCGGGTCCACGACCGCGAAGTGAAGTTCGGCCTGAACGGATTCATCATCGCCCGCGATACCGAGCGCGAGGCCCACGACACCCTCCGCGAGATCATCGACAAGGCCGACAAGCCGGCGGTTGAGGGTTTCCGGGACGCCGTGCAACAGGCCGGGGCCGCCACCCGGGACGGCAAGGGCATGTGGGCGGATTCGGGTTTCGAGGATCTGGTCCAGTACAACGACGGGTTTCGGACCAAGCTGATCGGGACGCCCGAACAGGTCGCCGAGCGGATCGTCGCCTACCGCGAACTGGGTGTGGACCTGATCCTGGGCGGGTTCCTGCATTTCCAGGAGGAGATCGAGTACTTCGGCGCCAAGGTGCTGCCGCTGGTGCGCGAACTGGAGGCCGCGCGACGCCCCGCCGCGGTAGCGGGGCGATGACCGCCGTCGGGGCCGCCCGGATCGCCTCGGCCGAGCAGGCGCGTGCCGTCGCTGCGGAACTGGCGGCCGAGTTCGCGCTGGGTGCCGCGGACCGTGACCGGGAGCGCGCGCTGCCCTTCGCCGAAGTACGCGAACTGGCGGCCGCCGGGCTGCTGGCGGTGACGGTGCCCGCGGATCTCGGGGGCGCCGATCTGCCGCCCAGCGAGCTCGCGGAGGTGATACGGCTGCTCGCGGTCGCCGATCCCAATATCGCCCAGATTCCGCACAGCCACTTCGTCTATGTCAATCTGCTGAAGATCGCCGGATCCGCCGACCAGCGGCGGCGCTATCTGGGCGGCGTCCTGGACGGTGCTCGGATCGCGAACGCCCAGTCCGAACGCGGTGGCGCGACCGTCGCCGATATCGCCACCACCGTGCGCCCGCTCGGCGGCGGACGGCAGTTCCGGATCGACGGGGTCAAGTACTACTGCACCGGTTCCCTGTTCGCCGACTTCCTGGCAGTGCTGACCAGGCTGGACGACCCGGACGGCGCTGCCGGACTGTGGGACGGCCAGTACGTCGCGTTCCTGCCCGCCGACACCCCGGGCGTGCGGATCGTCGACGACTGGAACGGATTCGGTCAGCGCACCACCGGCAGCGGCACGGTGTCGTTCGAGAACGTGGTGGTCGACCGCGATCAGCTGGTGGCCCGGACCGCCGCTGTCGACCGGCCCACCGCCTACGGTGCCTCCGCGCAGCTGCTGCACGCGGCGATCGACGCCGGTATCGCCCGCGGTGCGCTCACCGCCGCCGCCGAGTTCGCCCGAGAGCAGAGCCGGCCCTGGTTCGAGGCGCAGGTGCGCCGGGCGATCGACGATCCGCTGCTCATCCAGCGGTTCGGGGAACTGGCCGTCGCGGTCACCGCGGCCGAAGCCGGGCTCGCGGCCGCGGGGGCGGCGGTGGACGCCGCGCTGGGTGCGTCGGAACGGGTCGGCGAGGCCTCGCTCGCCGTCGCCACCGCCAAGATCCTGGCCGACCGCGCGGCCACCGAGGTGTCCGGCGCCCTGTTCGAGGTGAGCGGTACCCGCAGTGCGGCCGACGACCTCAACCTGCACCATTTCTGGCGCAATGCCCGGACCCACACCCTGCACGACCCGGTCCGCTGGAAATACCAGCACCTCGGCCGAGCCCTGCTGCACGGCAGTCCGCCACCGCTGCACGGTGTGATCTGAGCCGGACGACCGGCCCCGCGGGAAGTGTTCCCCCGCCGGGCCGGCCGGGGGTGGCCGAATGTGGGTCGGGCACCCTGGGCGTCCGGTCGGGAAGGGAACGGCGGTGCTACCCGACCGTCCGGGAGCGCCGGGCGATCAGCGGGAGGCCGTCGCGCCCTCCGGATGCACCGGATGTTTGCCTTCCGCGAATTCCTCGACGATCTTCGCGCAGAATGCCGGCAGGTCGCCGGGGTTGCGGCTGGACACGAGTCCGTGGTCGTTCACCACTTCCTCGTCGACGACATTGCCGCCGGCATTGCGGATATCGGTCCGGACGCTCGGATAGGACGTGAGCGTGCGGCCGCGCACCACATCCGCCTCCACCAGCGTCCACGGGCCGTGGCAGATGACCCCGACCGGTTTACCGGTGGCGAAGAAATCCCGGACGAAGGCCACCGCCGACTCGTCCTGCCGGAGTTTGTCCGGGTTGGTGGTGCCGCCCGGCAGGATCAGCGCGTCGAATTCATCGGGACTACATTCGCCGACGACCCGGTCCACATCGAAGGTGTCGCCCTTCTCCACATCGTGGTTCATGGCCTGGATCCGCCCGGGTTTCAGGGACAGCAGCGCGGTGCTCGCACCGGCGTCCTCGACCGCGGATCGTGGCTGCACGAGCTCCACCTGTTCCACCCCGTCGGCGGCGAGAACAGCGACTCGTCGCCCTGTCAGATTCTGCCGGCCCATGCCTGCTCCTTCCGTATACGCGATTGCGGTCCGTCCCGTGACCTACCCGGGCCCACGGCGGTGAAACGTGGCGCCCGCCCGGGTCCAGTGGGATCGCGCACACCCGGGCCGGTCGCTGATTCGACCGCGGACGACCGGGTAGTCGGTCCGTGTCCGGCGAACGAGAAGAAAGGCATTCGACGATGAACGTCCCCATCAAGAGCACCCTCGACCCGGAACAGCAGCACGTCACCGGTGAGGCCTTGCGCGCCACTGTCGTCGACCTCATCGACCTGTCGCTGATCGCCAAGCAGGCCCACTGGAACGTCCTCGGCCGTAACTTCCGTTCCGTCCACCTCGCCCTCGACGAGCTGGTGGCCGCGGCCCGGGAGTTCACCGACGACGCCGCCGAACGCGCGACCTCCATCGGGGTCAGCCCGGACGGCCGTGCCGCGACCGTCGCCAAGGAGGCCGGCGGCCTCGACTTCCCCGACGGCTGGCAGCAGGACACCGATGTCATCGATGCCATCGTCAAGAACCTCAGCAAGGTCATCGGCCGCCTGCGGGAGCGTATCGACGCCACCGAGAAGGCGGATCCGGTGACCCAGGATCTGTTCATCACGATCGCGGCCCGGCTCGAACAATTGCACTGGATGTGGCAGGCTCAGCTCTCCTCCGCCTGATACGTCGTACCGCGCTCGCGCGCCCCGGCGGGCACTGCGCCGAGTCGGGCGGGAGCCCCGCCTGTCGCGTCGCGAACCGGGCGGGAGTACGAGGAGGAGTGCGCCTGGTTCGGGTTTCCGGATCGCCGTAGGGGCTGAGTGCCGGTCCGGACGGCGCCCTGTGGTTCACCATGGCGGCTGAGGGCGCCCTCGGCCGCCATCTCGACGGCGAGGTCCGGACCTTCCCGCTCGGCCCCTCCGACGGACAGCCGACGGTGAGCGTGCCGGTACCCGGCGAGGCCATGTAGTTCACCGAATTCCGTGGTGAACGGATCGGTCGCATCGCTGGGGAAAGTGATGCGACCTGGTTCCCGGCGCGATCTCCGTACGGCATCACCGCGGGCCCGTCGGCGCGGTGTGGTTCACCGAATCGCAGACCGATGCCATCGGACGGCTGACCGTGAACGGTCAGCTGACCGGTTCGCCGCGCCGGGGATGCCCTCCATGATTACCACCGGCCCGGACGGGGCGCTGTGGTTCACCGAATGGGCGGCGACGCGTCTCGGACGTATCACCACCGCCGGCGCGATCACCCGGAACCGAGCTGCCCGGTGCCGAACCGCACGGGTGACGGTGGGGCCGGACGGGGCGTGCTGTGGACGGCGATGGAATCGGGCAGCCTCGAGCGCATCGTGGTGTGAAGGCCGGCGAGAGGACATTCTGTGCGCATGGCGGCGCTGATCCAGTGTTCCCCGTGGCGGGGAGTATCGCCGGTGCGCCTAGACTTGACCGCCTGAGTTCGGAGTCGACACCGCTGGGGAGAGCGGCTGCGGAAAGGTGGGGCGAGGTAGATCGGTGGGGTAGTGCAACGCGACCGGCGGCGGGCTTTCGTGGAGAGTCACCGGTCGGCCGGATCTTTTCTCTCCGACCCGCTTGCGTGGTCGTTCGGTCCTCGCTGCCGCGAGTCGTAGTGCAGAGGCCTGACGCGTGAGTGTTCCGATACCCAGCGAAGTCATATTCTTGTTGAACACCCTGGGTCTTCCATACCCGGATATCGATGCAGACCAGGTTCGCGAACTGGGTGGATACGTCCGTGATTTCGCTGTAGAAGTGCGCGACTCCCACGAGTCGGCGACCGGCGCGATGAACGATATGGGTACCGCCTACGCCGGACGCTCCTACGAGGCGTTGCTTGCACGGTGGGCCACAATGAGCAGCGATCGTGTCGAGAAGATCTGCGCCGCATGCGATGTGGTGTCCTCGGCGCTCGATGTCGCGGCGGACGTGATCGAAGCGATACAGGTCGCGGTGCTGGTCGAACTGGTAGCCCTCGCCGCGAGCTATACGGCGCTGTTCTTCGTGCCGGGCGGCGCGGTCACCGGTCCGATCGTGCGTGAGGTGGCCAAACGACTACTCAAATCCATGCAGGATGTGCTCATCGGCTATCTTGCGGCCGAGGTGCTCGGAAAAGCGATCGAACCGCTCGAGGACGAGATCGAACGGCTGATCAACGGGACCTTGTACGACAAGACAAGTGACCTTCTGCGCGTACCGGAACCCCCGTCCGAGATCTTCGTGGACCCGGATCAGGTGCGTCGCTACGCGGACGTGGTGGATCACCATGGCGACGCGATGCAGTCCCATTCCCAGAAGTTTCTCGAGAAGGCCGGCGGTCTCACCTTCCGGACCCCGGGTCACGCCCTTCCGGAGACCGATTGGTCGGATTATCCGGGTTCGTCTTTCGAAGTGCCACCTGGTGGCGGCCAACATCCCGTGCAGTCGCCCCACGGCGGGCAAGGCCCGTCGGTGCTCCCCCCACAGTCGATCACCCCGGCGCAATCCGAGAGCCCTCCAGCCCGCGACAGCGGTGCGTCGATCGACGAGTCTTCTGGCGCTCGCCCTCCCGCCGCGCCGGATACCTCCGGTGCCGACCCGTCGACTACTTCCGGTGCGAGCCCGTCGACCGCCGCGGGCGCGAGCCCGTCGACCGGGACTCCCTCCGAGGTCGGAGCTCCCGCCGAGCAGATCGCCGGGAGCTCCGCGGTAGCCGGCCCGGCATCCGATATCGATACCGGTGGAGTGGATGGGGACCGTGCGGCGGTTTCACCGGAGTCGTCCCCGGTCGAGGGGGTGGGCCCGAGTGGGCAACCGGTCGCGGCGGCGCCTGTCGTCGGTGCGACGAATGGGATCGCACATACTATGCCGCCGGGACCCGCGGCCGTGAGCGCCCGGCAGGACCTGCAGGGACCGGCTGCCTTCGGTCCGTCTTCCGCGCAGTCCACCCCATCCGCCTCGGCCTCGGGCAAGACGCAGGGCGGTGCGGGCGATCGTGCCCTGTCCCGTCCCGTAGCGAGTGCTCAGCAGTCATCCGGCCGCGCTGGATCTCGGACACCGTGGTCGCGTTCGGGCCGTGGCCGGACGCGTGCGACACCTGTTGCGGCTGAGTCGGGTCCGAATATACCCGCGGTCTCCGCGGCCGGGACCAGCGAAAATAGTCAGCAGGCCGTCGTTCCCGGGGACCCCCCCGCACAGGCCGCACCCGGCTCGGCTCCGCGAGTGTTCGTTCCTGGTACCTCCCCGCCCCCGCCGGTGAGACCGAACGATCCGCCAACTGCCGAATCGAACGACAAGGAAGTCGAATCCGGCCGGACACAGGACGCCGAACCGGATACGCGAGCCAAGCCCGTCAATCCCTGATCGCCGCTGTCCGGTTCGTTGGCAAGCCGTAGCAGCCGGTGTGTTGTAGAACGGCGGACCCGGAGGCTCGGGTCTGTTTTGTCCGAACAGTCGGTACCGAAGCCGGGCCGCGTCACCCGCGTAGGCGATTCCCAGTGCTGGGAGTGGTAGAGGATTGACTTGCCTTGGAGGCACAGTGCGTTGATTCCCGCCGGTCGTCGGAAGAGGTGACGGCAGGGCCCTTCCCTGCGGAATTAGTCGTGCGAGTGAGAGTTGCTGGTTGAGCCGTGAAAAAGAACCCTGCTAAGGAAATCCTCGACAAGTTGATGGAACTCCTCGGGCGGTTGGGCGAGGGCCTGCGCAGAAATGCTCGGGACAACGGGTCCGACCGGGCCCGGCAGGGCGCGGACAATGCGAGTGGAGCCGATAACGAGGGCAGTCGTGTATTCGACGGAGACTCCAACGATCAGCCGCGCAGTGGCACTTCCGCCTTCTACGGCGAACCGGAGCAATGGGGAAACTACGACGGATTGTGGGGCCACGCCAATAATCCGTCGAGCAACCCCTTCGAAGCGGCTATGGCCCGGAGGCGGCTCGACAGGTTGAGGGACCAGGATCCGGAGGGGTACGAACGATGGCGGGAGAACCGAGGGCATCCCGCCGACGGCGATCCCCCACGCGAACCCAGAGGTGGTGCCCAGGGCGATTCCGGTGGGGATTCCTCACGCGGGCAAACTGGTGGCACCCGAAGCGAGTCCGGTGGTGATTCTTCCCGCACATCCAATGGTGGAGGGCTTGCTGCGCGTCCCCGTACCGGAGAGGGTGATGGCGGGGGCCGGGATGTCGGAAGGCACGATGGTGGTGACCCCGGTGACCGCAGAGGCGGCGACGACGAAAAGAGTGGGCGCGGTAAGCGCATCGGTCTCACCGTAGCCGGTCTCGGTGCCGGTGCGGCCATGGCGGTGGGGCTCTCCGGTGACTCCGGGCCGGACAGTGGTTCAAGTGGGGAATCGGGCGACGACGACAAGGACGGGTCGGGCGACGACGACAAGAGCGGGTCGGGCGACGACGACAAGGACGGGTCGGGCGACGACGACAAGAGCGGGTCGGGCGACGACGACAAGGACGGGTCGGGCGACGACGACAAGGACGGGTCGGGCGACGACGACAAGGACGGGTCGGGCGACGACGACAAGGACGGGTCGGGCGACGACGACAAGGACGGGTCGGGCGACGACGACAAGAGCGGGTCGGGCGACGACGACAAGGACGGGTCGGGCGACGGGGGCGGGTCCGGTGACGGTTCGGGTGACGGGGGCGGGTCCGGTGACGGTTCGGGTGGCGGGGGCGGCTCGGGTGGTGACCAGGGCGGTGATTCGGGTGGCGGCTCCGACGACGACTCCGGCACTGACATAGACGACATCTTCGACGGGAATCCGGGCGGCGACGAGGACGACTCCGACCAGGGAGGTTCGGGCGGCGGCCAGGGCGGCAATCAGGGCGGCGGTACCGGCGGGGGTGCGGGTGGCGCCCCCGGTGGCAATGCCGGCAGCGGTATGCAGTCCATCATGGGAGCCGTGATGGCCGCGGCAGCCATGTCGGCCATGACCGCCGCGAACGCCGACTCCAAGGATGACAAGGACGACAAGGACTCCAAGGACAAGGACTCCGAGGATCCGCCTTCCGCGCAGGCACCCAATGCGGGCCCACCGCCCAGCGCCCAGCCCGCGCCGGGTGAGTCCCCGGCGGAAGGTGCGCCTCCTGCCGAGGGCGGATCTGGTGCCGAGGGTGGACCTGGTGCGGAGGATGGTCCTCCCGCGGAGGGACCTGGTGCGGAGGGTGAGCCGCCTGCCGAGGGTGGACCACCCGCGGAAGGTGCGCCCCCTGCCGAGGGTGAGCCGCCTGCTGAGGGTGAGCCGCCTGTCGAGGGTGAGCCGCCTGTCGAGGGCGGACCTGCTGAGGAAGGTGCGCCTCCCGCCGCGGGTGAGACGCCTGCGGAGGGAGAGCCCGGCCCGGGCCTCGGGCTGTAGGACGGGTTACCGGCGGGCCGTGTCCGCCGGTGACCCCGCCGACAGCCGATGGTCGTTGACCTGCGCAGCCGGAGCCGAGTTCTGCTCGTCATCCCGGTCGATGCGCGAGGGGGCCCGGGCGGGATAGCGCAGATAGTTACCTCTGTAGCAGTTCCGGGCCGGCGGGTGCGCCGGGTCGCTACCGGTGCACAACTCCGGGAGAACAGCGGCAATATGACCCGGAACCGCCGCAGTCGATACCGCGCCGGACTCAGTCGGCTACCGCGGGCCCCGCGACCTCGCGCAGCCGGCCGTCGGCCAACCGCAGCCAGCGCTGCACCCCGATCTCGGCGAGGAACCGCTCGTCGTGGCTGACGACCACGAACGCGCCCCGGTAGGCATCGAGTGCGCTTTCGAGCTGCCCGACACCGACCAGATCGAGATTGTTGGTCGGCTCGTCCAGCAGCAGCAACTGGGGTGCCGGCTCCGCGAACAGGACGCAGGCCAGCGTGGCACGCAGCCGTTCACCGCCGGACAGCGCGCCCACCGGCAGCTCGACCCGGGCTCCCCGGAACAGGAACCGCGCCAGCAGATTCAGCCGCTGTGGCGTGGGCAGGTTCGGCGCGAAGGCGGCCAGGTTC
Organism: Nocardia grenadensis; assembly: GCF_050942415.1. NCBI lineage: Bacteria > Bacillati > Actinomycetota > Actinomycetes > Mycobacteriales > Nocardiaceae > Nocardia > Nocardia grenadensis. The sequence goes on from NZ_CP192054.1 coordinate 1,194,782, forward strand.
TCGGCGACGGTGCGATCTACATCGAGCAGGTCCAGCCGCTGTGACAGATAGGCGACCCGGCCCTCGGCCCGGGCGACCGAACCGCTCTCCGGCGCCAGATCGCCGTGCATGAGCCGGAGCAGGGTGGATTTTCCCGCACCGTTCGGCCCGGTCAACGCGATCCGCTCCGGCCCGCGGATGGTCAGATCCGCGCCGTCACCGGTGAAGACCTCGTGTTCGCCGAAGCGGTAGCGGATCCCTTCCCCCGTGAACACGGTGCGCCCCGCCGGGACATCGGTGTCCGGTAGTTGCAGGGTGATCCGCTGCTCCGGGCGCAGCGCGCGCTCGGCCAGGTCGAGCCGGTTCTTCGCGGCGTCGACCCGGGCGGCGTGGGTTTCGTTGGCCCGCCCGGCCGATTCCTGGGCATTGCGTTTCATGGTGCCGGCGAAGATCTTCGGCAGCCCCGCATTACCCAGATTCCGGGCCGCGTTGCTCGCCCGCCGCGCGGCGCGCTCCCGGGCCTGCTGGAGTTCCCGCTTCTCGCGTTTGACCTCCTGTTCGGCATTGCGGATGTTCTTCTCCGCGACCTCGCGCTCGGCGCGGACGGACCCCTCGTACTCGGTGAAATTGCCGCCGTAGAAGCGGATCTCCCCGGCGTGCAGTTCGGCGATACGGTCCATCCGGTCCAGCAGGGTCCGGTCGTGGCTCACCAGCAGCAAGCAGCCTTTCCAATCGGCCAGCAGGTCGTAGAGCCGATGGCGGGCTTCCAGATCCAGGTTGTTGGTCGGCTCGTCGAGAAGCAGTACATCGGGTCGCCGCAGCAGCTGGGCCGCCAGCCCCAGCGACACCACCTGACCGCCGCTGAGGGTGCGCAACCGCCGGTTCAGTGTCAGCTCGCCCAGACCGAGGCGTTCCAGCTGGGCCCGAGTGCGTTCCTCGATATCCCAGTCCGTGCCGATGGTGGTGAAATGCTCTTCGGCGGTGTCACCGGATTCGACGGCGTTCAGTGCGGCCAGGATCGGTGCGATACCCAGGGTTTCGGCGACCGTCATCTCGCCGGTGAGCGGCAGGGTCTGCGGGAGGTAACCGCGTACGCCGTCGACGGACACACTGCCGGCACGAGGTTTCAGCTCACCCGCGAGCAAGCGGAGCAGCGTGCTCTTACCCGCACCGTTGGGTGCCACCAGACCGGTGCGACCGCCGGGGACGCTGAAGGAGAGATCGGTGAACACTGCGGTGTCGTCCGGCCAGGAAAACGACAGGTTCGAACAAACGATAAAAGATTCGGACATATAGGAGAGACCTCGGTTGTCGTTCGGGCGCGTAGCGCTGTCCCGAAGAAGGAAAAGTGAACGACGAAGCGGCCACTACAGCGGCGCCCGATGCGCCCGACTGGTGGCCGTCAGAGCCGGGTGGCTCCGGAGATGTCGAGTTCACCAACCATGATCGATCTCTCTGTGGTCGAGGGTTCCCTGTTCACGATAGCAGTCCGCGCACCCGGCGACCGGGAGCGGCCGGTAAGCCGGCGCTGCGATTCGGTCGGCCGGGGCGTGGACGAATGCCGGCGCCCGCATACCGCCACCGTCTGCGCGCGGCCGAGCGCCGCCCAGCGGCCCGAACCCGCGAGCTGATCGCCGTCGCGGGCCCGGTGCAGACCTCAACTCCCGCGGCCGGCCGAGCCGGAGGCATGGGAGGCGGGTTCCCCCACTTCCGCCACGTCATCGCCGGATGTCACGGGGTCGGCCGTGCCGGAGTGGTCGGCCCGGCCGAGGCGGGCCAGGGCAACGGCCGAGAGAGCGCCGATCAGGGATAGCCCGATCCAGACCAGCGTCTCGGCATCCGCCGCCCGCGCGGCGCCGAATACGGCACCCGTCGCGAGATTCCCGATCAGGATGCCGATCCCGACCACACTGTTGTAGAAGCCGTAGTAGGTGCCCACCAGGCGGTCGCCGGCCAGTGTGACGACCGTGTCCATCTCGAACGGGAACACCGCGGCGGTCCCGACGGCCAGCAGAGCCGCCGAGACCAGCAGGGCGGCCACCGCGGCCCAAGTGCCGAACAATGCCGGGACGGGGACCAGGGCGAGCGGTAGGAAGGCACCGGCCAGGATCGTCATCCCCGCGGCCAGGGCGCGTCCGGTGCCCCAGCGGGCCCGGAACCAGGCGGTGATCCGCAACTGGCCGGCCACCGCGATCACCCCGGAGATCACGAACAGCGCGGATACCAGCACCTGCGCGCCGTCTCCGGCGATCATCTCCGCCTGCAGCGGGAGCGCGAGATACATCTGGAAGGACAGGATGTAGGAACCGATCATCGCTACGGAGAACGCCATGAACCGCCGGTTGCGCATCACCTCCGCCCACGCCGTCCGCACCGGGACCCGGGTGTGCGCGGGAAGTTCGGGTCCGGCGGGCAGCGCCAGCAGCTGGGCCACGGTCAGCACGGCGAACACCAGGGCGGCCGTGCCCGCCACCACCCGGAAATCGAGCGCGAGCAGCGCGACCCCGACCAGGGGGCCCGCGAGGATTCCGGCCTGATAGAAGATGTTGAACAGGGCGAAGGCCTCCACCCGGCGCGACCCGGATCCGGCGGCGAGGTAGGCGCGGACGGCCGGATTGAACAGCGCCCCGGCGAACCCCGTGGCGGCCGAGGCGACCAGCAGCGCGGGCAGGCCGGTGGCGAACACCAGCAGTGCGAAACCGCCCGTGCGCAACAGGCATCCGGTAACGATCAGGGGTTTGTAACCCAGCCGGTCGGCGAGCGTTCCGCCGATCAGGAACATGCCCTGCTGGGAGAAATTGCGCACCCCCAGCACGAGCCCCACCGCCCATGCGGCGAGCCCGAGGGGGCCCGCCAGATATCCGGCCAGGAACGGCATCAGCATGTAGAAACCGAGGTTGATACCGAACTGGTTGATCATCAGCAGTCGCACCGGGGTGTCGAAGCTGCGGAAGGTGGCGAGAGTGTTCATCCGCGGGCTCCTTCGAGTGCGATGCGCCCGCGCGGATCCACCACCGTCGCGCAGCGGGTCCAGCTCCGGAACTCCGCCTCGAACGGGGAGGACACCGTGGCCGGCCCGGCTGGCGGCACCACGCCGAGCAGGTCGTGTGCGCGGCAGTACTCGTCGCTGAAGACGGTGTCGAAATAGCGTTGTGGACCGTCGGGGAAGATCGCGGCGACCTGGACGTCCGCATCGAACTGTCCGGCCGCCCAACCCGCGACCAGGGCCACCGCCCCGACACTCCACCCGCCGGTGGCGTGGTGGGTGGTGGCCAGGGTCCGGCAGGCCCACACCGCTTCGGCCGGGGCGACCCAGTGAACTTCGTCGAACGCGGCGTAGTCGACATTGGCGGGATAGATACTGGAGCCGAGCCCGCGCATGAGCCGCGGTCCCGCCGGTTGGCCGAAGATGGTGGAGGACACGGTGTCCACGCCGATGAGTTCGAGATTCGGGTCGAACCGGCGCAGTACGCGGGCCACCCCCGCGGAATGACCGCCGGTTCCCACCGCGCAGACGAGTACGTCCACGCCGCCCAGCTGTTCGATCAGTTCTACACCCAGTGACTCGTACCCGGCCACATTGTCGGGATTGTTGTACTGGTCCGGGCACCACGCCGACGGCTCCGCGGCCAGTATCCGCGCCACTCGATCGCGGCGGGCCTGCTGCCACCCGCCGACCGGGTCCGGTGCGGGCACCATATCGACGGTGGCGCCGTAGGCCGTCAGCAACTTTTCCACGATCGGCTCCAGGCCGGGATCGGTAACCAGGGTGACCGGGTGGTGGTAGGCCACTCCGGCCAGGGCCAGACCCAGCCCCAGGGTGCCACTGGTGGATTCCACGATCCGGGCACCCGGCGGGAGATCACCGCGCTCCCGGGCGCGCCGCACCATGTGCAGGGCGGGCCGGTCCTTCATCCCGCCGGGGTTGCTGCCCTCGAGTTTGGCCCAGAATCCGCGCCCGGCGGGAGCCAGTGGGGCGCCCACCCACAGCACCGGCGTGTTCCCCACGAGGGCGGGAGGCGTCAGGGCGGTGCCGGGTGGCGAAACGATTCCGGCGGCGGTCGGCTCCGCGGGCTCGGGCAGGACCACGTTGTTCATGACTGTCGCTTTCTGTATCGGGTCCTCGCGGACCCGGAGGCGGATGGTCGGCAGCGGACACCGGCCGGTCCGGCGGGACCGGCCGGGCGTGGGCCGATCAGCGCCTGGCGATACAGATGCGGGTGAGGATCTCGCGGCCACCGGCGGCGAGCGGACCGGCCGGGGGTCCCCGGATCCAGCGTCCGGCGGTGGGCGCGAGGGAGCGCGCGACTGCCGTGGTGAGCGTCAGCGTTGCCAGGAAAACGAGGACGAATGGATCGGGGACCCGGGCGGGCAGCACCACCTGGGATACGCAGTGGACCGCCTGGGTCGTGCAGTGGCTGCCGGCAGGGTCGCCGGTGCGGTCGTGGTGACCGGCCGCGGCCACGGCGTCATGGGCGCGGGCGTGCGCTGCCGCCGCGGGGACGAGATCACAGTGCAGTAGGGGAGACAGCAACGCCAGCGCGGCCAGGACGACCATGACCGTCGCGCCGCGGGGCCGGTGGTAGCGCCGGGACGCCGCGGTGCGCATCGTGATCGTCATCGGCCCACCTCCGTTTCCGAACGTCCGCACCGGCCCCGTGCCGATCGTGGACTACTCTACCCCCGTTGGGTACATGGTTCGGGCGGGCGCCGCGGCGGGGCGGTCGCCGGATATGTTTCGCGACAGTACTTCTGGAAAAAGGGAACCCGGGGGCGGGGGTGGCTACGGACGCGAGGTGTGGCGGAGTCATCGAGGTGATCGAGCGGTGCCGGGACGCCGAACTCGGTAGCTCCGCTGTCACGGGGGCACGCGCGATCACCATCCACGTCACAACCATCGGAATACTGGCAGCCGAGATGGCCGGCACCATCTCGGCGCGCCGGGCGGTTGCCGCCGGACAGCGGTTGTCCATCGTGGCCCGACGTGACCCTGCGTGGTGCGGACCTTGCACATCTGTACGGAGGAGGACGAATGCGGTCGATCATTCCCGACTATCTGGCCGAGGCACTCGGAGATGTCGCTGCGGACACCTCCGGAGAGACGGCCGGGTACATACCCGAGCTGGCGGCAGCAGAACCCGAGCGCCTCGGCGCGGTCTTCGCCACCGTCGACGGCCAGGTCTACGGCGCCGGCGATATCGATACCGAGTTCACGATCCAATCGATCTCCAAACCGTTCACCTACGCGCTGGCACTGACCGATCGCGGCTTCGGCCCGGTGCTCGCGAAAGTCGGTGTCGAGCCGTCGGGAGAGGCGTTCAATCAGATCTCCCTCGAAGGCGATACCGGGCGCCCTTTCAACCCCATGATCAACGCCGGTGCGATCACGGCCCACTCGCTGGCCGGCGCGCCCGGGCTGGATCCGGAGGAGCGCGTCGAGCGCGTGGTCCAGGGCCTCTCGGCGTTCGCCGGTCGCCGGCTGAAGATCGACGAGGCGGTATGCGCTTCGGAGATGGAACACGCGCACCGCAATCTCGCCATCGCCCATATGCTCCGCAGCCACGACATCCTCACCGAGGACCCGCGGGCCGTCGTCGACGGCTACACTCGCCAGTGTTCCGTGCTCGTCACCGCGCGCGATCTGGCCATGATGGCCGCGACGCTGGCCAATCGCGGCGTGAATCCGCTGTCGGGTGAACAGGTGATACGCGAACAGGTGGTGCGTCAGGTGCTGAGCGTCATGCTCACTTGCGGGATGTACGACGCGGCCGGTGACTGGGCGACCCAGGTCGGTATTCCGGCGAAGAGCGGCGTGGCCGGGGGCCTGATCGGCGCACTGCCCGGCCAGATCGGTATCGCCACGTTCTCGCCACGACTGGACCCCCACGGCAACAGTGTGCGCGGTGTGTCGTTGTTCGAACGATTCTCCTCCGATATGGGTCTGCATGTGATGGAGGTCCCGGCCCCCGCACGTGCGGTCGTGCGTTCGGATCACGTCGCCGGCCACGGACCGGACACGATCCGGGTCATCCGACTACAAGGTGGCATCGGCTTCGCCGGCGCCGAGCGGATCGTTCGGGAGATCCTGGATACCGCACCGCCGGAAGCCGGGGTGGCGCTGGACTTCACGATGGTCTATTCGATCGACGGCGTGGCCCGGCGCATGTTGCTGGAGGTCGCGCGCCGGCTCACGCTGGACGGTCACGAGGTCTACCTCGTGGACCCGGAATCGATGATGCCCGACCCCGATCCCGGCGATGGCGGCCGGGTCACTGTCGTCGAAGACGTGGAACAAGTGCTGAATTCACGCACCCACTGACCCGGGCAACAGCGGCACCCCATTACGGATTTTCGGTGACGAATCGGTCCTTGGTGATGCGGTTGGGGTGTACGAAAAGGCTACCGCAGGCTTGTCGTGCCAATAGGCGCTGGGCGCGTGCGTAGAGTCCGGAATCGCGGCAAGAAAATGTCGGGCATTCACCAGTGAGTCGAAGATTCCGGTCTCGTCGATGTCAGACTGCCGTAGCGCACCCAGACAGCACGACAAACAGGTAAGAACCATGGACCGTGGCCACCACCGCGGCGAAAGCGAGGAGCTGTACGGCCAGCGTCGACGCCGGGAGCACCGCCGAACGGGCTCGGGTGGGTGATACCAGATGGCCGATCCGGTCAGGCCCTGCCGCGTGGAGCAGGAGACCCGTGAGCGGTTTGCCCGGAGCCGCAGTGAGGTGATTGTCGGGTGCACCGAGTTTGAGTAGTGCGCTCGCCAATGCCGGTGTGCCCGCATGGCTGCGGGCCGCGTTGTCTGCCGCGATCTCGAGATAGTGCGGGATCGCATCGGCGATCGCCGCCACCAACGGCACCCAGCGCAACGACCAAGTCAGTCCACCGACGAGCGTCAGCATCACGTGGTGGTGCTGACGTAGATGAGCGCGTTCATGTTCGAGGACCGCCGCGAGTTCGCTGGGCTCCAGCGAGACGCACAGTCCGTCGGATACGACGATCCCGCCGTACCGTCGCGGCAAGGAGAACGCCACCGGCCGTGGATCATCGATCACCAGGACGCGATGCCCGGCGACGCGCGCAGTCCGGGCTCGGACAGCCAGCGCCTGCGCGGCCCACCGCGTGGCGCGGTGACGGCGCACCCACCGGGGAACCCCGAGACCGACCAGGGTGGAGAGCGTGACCGCAGGTAGCAGCAGAAGCAATACGACGGGAATGTCGGTGCTCACTGTGGTCGGAGCGAACGGGCTGGCGTCGTCCAGGCATTGTCGGCAAGCCTCAGCGACCGGCGCGGGAAGCACCCTCGGACCGGTGACCATCCACGCCGCCATCAGGCTCAGCGAGGCCACCGCGAGGAGCCACAGCAGCAGACTGCCGGTGAGGACGAGTACGGCCGTACGGGGGATCCGCATCAGTGTGGGTGCGGCGGTACGGACGAGCGCCGGCCCGCCTATCGCGGATGCGGCCAGAACGAACGCCAGAACGGCCGGGATGACCAGTGCGCTCATTCGCTGCGCCCGCTCCTGTCGAGGTAGTCGCGGAGCAACTGCAGGTCACGCTGATTGATCTCGTCGATGAAATGCAGGATCGACGCCATAGGGTCGTTGCTGGTGGACAGCGCCTGTTTCATGAGCTGGGCAGCGTGTTTCTCCCGCGTGTGGCGCGGCGCGTAGCGCACGGACCGCCCGTTGCGTTCGGGGGCGACGAGTTCTTTGCGTTCGAGATTGGTCAGCACGGTGGCGATCGTGGTGTAGGCCAGGTCACCGCCCAGCCGGGTGATCACCTGTCGGATCGTGGAAGCTCCGTGGTCCCACAGCACGTCCATCACCTGTTGTTCGAGTGCCCCCAGCCGCACCGGCTCAGACTGCTGATCTCGTCTTTTTCCGGACATCATGACCTCCCTACCGTACTGCAGGCACCGGGCATACGACCTGGCCCTGGAGCCGCCGGACGACGGCGACCGCGGACAGTACGAGCGCGGTCGCGGCCAGCACCGGCTGTGCGGGTGCGAACCACGTGAGCGCACCGGAGTAGCCGAGGGCCAGCAGCGCGATCTTGTTGCAGACCGGGCAACCGACCGCGAACCAGGCCAGCACCGCGGCGAAACCGCCGAGCCGGGCACTGCGGCGGTCCGAACCGTCGCCGGATTCTGCCGATTCGCCAGGACGGGAAGTGACTGCGGTGTTCGGGCGAACATAGGTTGCGAACAAGATCCCGGTGAGAACGGATGCGACGATCCACACCGGGTAGTTCCACGGCTCCGGCGGTATCTCACGCCCGAAGACCGGGTTCGGAATCAAGACGGTGCCGAGGCCGACCAGCACAGCCACCACCACGGCTGCCGTGGCAGCGAGGCCCAGCTGCCGGGGACCCCACGCGTTCAACGCCTGCGCCGCGAGGCTCAGCGACGTTCTCCGGCGGCTCACCCGCTGTTCGATACGACTCACGGTTTTACTATGCCGGATAGTCGACTACCTTGCATAGTCGACTATCTGAGATAGTTGACGCGCCCACCGCCCCGACAACCCGCGTCGGTGCAGTGCCCTGGGCGGACGCGCGTCTCCCGGCCAGTAAGGAGCACGACGATTTCCTCGCAGGACACCCCCACCCGCTCGCTCCCATGGAAGGCCATTGCCTTCGGCGCGATAGTCGTCGCGCTCCTGTCCATTGGTGTCGCGATCAGCACGAACACCCAGAACGATCGATCTCACGCCGCGCCGTCGGCCGCCGAGGGGGGCAGCGGCCTGCCCGACCTGGCGCGCCGTGACGGCAACGACCCGTTCGCCATCGGCGCTGTCGACGCGCCGGTCGTCGTCATCGAGTACGCCGATTTCACCTGCCCGTACTGCAGCGCCTTCGCCGTCAACACCCTCCCGGCGCTGCTCGACGAGTATGTCGGGCCCGGGCACGTTCGTATCGAGTGGCGTGATACGCCCATCCTGACCGGCCACTCCGTAGAAACGGCGATCGCCGGCCGAGCGGCAGCGGAACTAGACCTGTTCTGGGAGTTCTCGCGAGAAATGTTCGCGCACACCTATTCCGGCTCCAAGGACTACCGGCGTGAAATCCTGGTCGAGATCGCGAGCAGGGTCGAAGGTCTCGATACCGCGGCGTTCACCGCCGCATTGGACGATCCGGAGCTGGCGGCAGCCGTGGACCGGGAGGGCAACGAGTCCCGGACACTCGGCGTGACCGGGACCCCCACCTTCATCGTGGGCGACCGAGTGCTGCAAGGCGCACAGCCCATCGATGCGTTCCGTCGGGTCATCGACGCGCAGCTCGAGGAGATCGGCTGATGGATATCGGCTACCTCGGCGCCTTACTCGGCGGCATACTCAGCCTTCTGTCTCCGTGTTCGGTCATGTTGCTTCCCGCATTCTTCGCCTACGCGTTCTCCGACCCTGCCACTCTCGTTGCCCGTACCGGCGTGTTCTACCTCGGACTGGTCACGACGCTCGTGCCGCTGGGCGTCTTCGCCGGCACTGTCGGGGCATTTCTCAACCAGAACCGCGGCTTGCTGCTCACTGTCGTCGCCGGCGTGGTGATCCTGTTCGGTGTCGTCCAGCTGGCGGGGATCCCGATTCCGGGTTTGTCTCGCACTTCCCAGCCGGGTGAGGCCGGCCGCGCCTGGACCGTCTACGTTCTCGGCACGGCATACGGAGTTGCGGGCGTCTGCACGGGCCCGATTCTCGGGTCCGTACTGATGATCGCCGCGGTCGGAGCGAACCCGGCCTACGGCGCCATCCTGCTCGCGGTCTACGCGGCCGGAATGGCCTTACCGCTACTGATCCTCGCCCTCGCATGGAAACGGTGGTCGGCCGGGATTCGCGCCGCCCTCGCACCACGGGAATTCACCATCGGGCGTTGGACGAACAGTTGGCATGCGATCATCTCCGGCGTGCTGTCCGGTGCCCTCGGCATCTTGCTCCTGTTCCTGGCACGCGACCCGGAAGTCGGCGGGATCCTCTCCATCGCAGACCAATACCGGATCGAAACAGGCGTGGCCGAACTCGGCGGGCAGGTGTCCAACATCCTTGTGCTGATCCTGTGCGTCGGGATCGGAGCAGTGGTGTGGTGGCTCCGGCGTCGCGCAAACCGCGCAGAGAGCCCACCCTGTTGACAGGGCGCTGACCAAAACGATCGCCCAAGCCACGAACGGTACGACACACAGAATAAGGAGTGTCGGTTACTTTTCTTTCGGGACCAGGATCTCCCCGCTCACTACCGCTGCGCGGGCGCAGACGATAGCTTGCGACCATCCGGGCTGCTTTCTGTGGCCGAGCCGGCTTTCCGGCGCGCATCCTTGCAATCAGCGCCGTCAGCTTCGGCCGGGCGTTTGCCGCTCCGGAGCGGATCCGCGGCTCGGTGATCGCCACCCTTCATGTCAGAAGTTCACCAAGCCCGGTTCGCTCGGCCGGCCGCATCACCGGCACCAACCCGGCCGGCGATACAAGACTCTGATCATCGAACGCCGCTGGCTCCGCGGCGAATCTATGCAAAACTCGCACCCGAAGTGCCCTTCTGAACCGGACCGATCACTGCCTGGACAACAGCGATCTTCTCAGTTCAAAGGGCGTCTCTATTCACTTCACCCAACCCGGCAGTAACTGATCGTGGATCGAGGCCGAGTGAGCAGCAGCCGGGCCGCGGCCAAGGTATCGGCTGGGGAGTTGTGGCCTGGCGGGTTGATGCCATCGGGTCACTGCCTACGAGTTCGATACGAGCGCCGATCAGGTTGTCCGGTGCCGCGGAGGATTCAGGAGTAGACGCCCGCTACCGCGGCGGCCGATCAGCCATACGGCACGCAAACCCAGCAGATTTGCTGGGTATTTGTGCGCGAGGGGGGACTTGAACCCCCACGTCCGTGGACACCAGAACCTAAATCTGGCGCGTCTGCCAATTTCGCCACTCGCGCTTGATGGTACGACCGTCCAAACTCTACCGGTCCGTCGGCGGATCGCGAAGACGCGGGCCGGTGTTTTGTACTCGCCGGTAACCCCACCTGGGATTATAACGATTCGATAACCGGCAATATGAGGAGTACTCACGTTTCGCGCCGGTAAGGACCGGTCCTCACCAGCGGGTTCAAACATGAGGGAGGTTCATGTTTCCGCCCATTCTGGTACATCGGTGCACGAATACTCATCGGTAGGCGACGCACGGGCAGGCAAACGTGAGGATTCCCTCATGATTTTGTGCCATTCTCGCTGAGAGCAGGCCGACGGGTGTGGACCACCCGTGCGTGGACTGGGAGCCGGGGAAGTCTCCGAAGACATGTCGCCACGAGAGAAAGTCGAAACGTCTTGACGATCAACGAGAGCACTGCGTCCGGGGCCGGACACCGGGTGGACGCCGCCGCAGGCAGGACCGTGACCGAGACGAATCGCACGCCGCTGCTGGACCGGTTGCGGGAAGGAACCCCGTACGCGCTCGCCTTCGGTGGGCAGGGCGCCAGCTGGCTGGGCGAACTGGCCGAGATCGGCCGTGACGCCGCCCTGGAACCCGAACTCACTGCTCTGGTCAACGAGGCGGCCGCGCTGCTGGGTCCCGTCGCGGACCAGCTGCTGGTGGTGCGCCCGGTGGGATTCGATCCCGTCGCCTGGATGCTGGAGGACGACCTCGCCGACGAGGACACCGACACCTCGGACGCGCCGCCGGAGCGGGTGCTGCGTTCGGCCGCGGTATCGATGCCGGGTGTACTGCTGACCCAGCTCGCCGCGCTGCGGGCACTGCGGCTGCAGGGACTGGACCCGGTCGAGATCGCGCCGGTCGCGGTGATCGGTCACTCGCAGGGGCTGCTGGCGGCCGCCGCGGTGCGGGCCGCCGGGGAGCGGGACGCGGAGATCCTCGCCATCGCCCAGTTGGTCGGCGCGGCGGCCGGACTGGTCGCGCGGCGGCGCGGTCTGATGCCGGTGGGTGAGCGGTCCTCGATGGTCGCGGTCTCCAATGTCGACCCCGACGAACTGCGGGCCGTGCTCGCCGAGGTCTCGGTGGGTGTGGACCCGATGGCCGCCGCGGTGCTGTCGATCCGCAACGGCCGGCGCCGGGTGGTGCTCTCCGGTACCCCCGATCAGCTGCGCCGGGTGCAGCAGCGCTGCGAGCAACTGCACGCCGAACAGGACCGTGAACGGTCGGCCAAACAGCGCGGCGGCGCGGTGTTCGCGCCGGTCTTCGAGGACCTCGACGTCGATGTCGCGTTCCACCATCCGGCCCTCGGCGACACCGTCGAACTGGTCGCAGGGTGGGCCGGGCAGTGCGGGCTCGATACCGAACTCGCCGGCGAACTGGCCCGCGACATCCTCGTCGAGCCGGTCGACTGGGTCGGGACCGTGGACGAAGTGGTCGGCACCGGCGCCGAATGGATTCTGGACCTCGGCCCCGGCGATCTGCTCTCTCGCGTCAGCGGTGGTTCGCTCAAGGGCAGCGGTGTCGGCATGATCGCCGCGGCCACCCGAGCCGGCCAGCGCAACCTGCTGACCCCGGGCGCCACGCCCGAGGTCGCGCAGCCCTGGACCGCGTTCGCGCCGCGCCCGGTGCGCCTGCCGAACGGGCGCATCGTGGTGGAGACCGCGTTCACCAAGCTCACCGGACGTTCGCCCATCCTGCTGGCGGGGATGACCCCGACCACGGTGGACGCGAAGATCGTCGCGGCCGCGGCCAATGCCGGGCACTGGGCCGAACTGGCCGGCGGCGGCCAGGTGACCGAGCAGATCTTCGCCGACCGAGTCACGGAGCTGCAGGAACTGCTGCATCCGGGCCGGCAGGTGCAGTTCAACTCGCTGTTCCTGGATCCGTACCTGTGGAAACTGCAGCTGGGCGGCAAGCGGCTCGTTCAGCGGTCCCGCGCGGCGGGCGCTCCGTTCGACGGTGTGATCGTCACCGCCGGTATTCCGGAGCTCGAGGAAGCCGTCGCGCTCATCGAAGAACTGACCGAGGCCGGGATCAGCCACGTGGCCTTCAAACCGGGCACGGTCGCGCAGATCCGCGCGGTGCTCCGCATCGCCGACGCGGTGCCGGACTACCCGGTGATCATGCACATCGAGGGCGGTAAGGCCGGTGGGCACCACTCCTGGGAAGACCTGGACGATCTCCTGCTGGAGACCTACGCCGAACTGCGCACCCACGGAAATGTCGTGGTCTGCGTCGGCGGCGGAATCGGGACCCCGGAGCGAGCCACCGAATACCTGACCGGTGCCTGGTCGGCGCCGCACGGTTACCCGGCCATGCCGCTGGACGGTGTGCTGGTGGGGACCGCGGCGATGGCGACGCTGGAGGCCACCACCGCGCCCGAGGTGAAGCAGCTGCTGGTCGACACCCCCGGCACCCCGGACTGGGTGGGCGCGGGCACCGCGAGTGGCGGCATGGCCTCGGGCCGCAGCCAGCTGGGCGCCGATATCCACGAGATCGACAATGCCGCCTCACGTACCGGTCGCCTGCTCGACGAGGTGGCCGGGGACGCCGAGGCGGTGGCCGCCCGCCGCGCCGAGATCATCGACGCGCTCAACGCGACCGCCAAGCCCTATTTCGGCGATATCGCGGCCATGACCTACCTCGCCTGGCTCGAACGTTACGTGGACCTGGCGATCGGGCAGGAGCGCCGCCAGAACTTCGACTGCGGCACCGACCTCGGTGACGCGATCACCGCGGCGACCCGGTCGGTGTGGCTGGACATCAGCTGGCGCGACCGGTTCGGCGAGATGCTGCGCCGCGCCGAGGCCCGGCTCGCCCCGGCCGACCGTGGCGAGATCGATTCCCTGTTCCGTGACGAGGACCTGGAAGACCCCGCCGCCGCGCTCGCGACACTGCGCGAGCACTACCCGGCGGCGGCGCAGAGCCTGCTGCATCCGGCGGATGTGCCGTTCTTCATCACCCTGTGCAAGACGCCGGGCAAACCGGTCAACTTCGTCCCGGTGGTCGACCAGGACGTGCGGCGCTGGTGGCGCTCGGATTCGCTGTGGCAGGCCCATGATCCGCGCTACTCCGCCGATCAGGTCTGCGTGATCCCGGGCACCGTCGCCGTCGCCGGGATCACCCGGGTCGACGAGCCTGTGGGTGAACTGCTGGACCGGTTCGAGCAGGACACCGCCTACAAGTTGGTCCGCGACGGTCTGACCCCGGCCGCGGTCGACGCCCGCCGGGTCGCCGCGGTGACCAGCGGACCGATCGATGTGGTGCTGGCCGCGCCGGACGTGAACTGGTCGGGCCGGGCCACCGTGAACCCGGTGCACCGGCTCGGTGACCTGCACGAGTGGACCGTGGACGAGAAGGGTGCGGTGCACCCGCCGACCGGAGCCATCCTGGTCGAGACCGAGGGTCCCGAGGCCGAACACGGCTACGTGGAGCTGACCGTCCCCCTGTACGCCGGACATGAGGTGCGTATCCGCATCACGGTGCCGGTGACCGTGTACAACGGCGGCGCGCCGGTGGTGACCGAAGCCGATGCCGACGCGGCCATGTCCGCGCTGCTCGGGGTGGCCGCCGGCCAGGCCCTGCCGGAGGTGAAGGGCAGTGTCGCGCACCTGAATCTGGCCTGGTCGCCGGATCTGGTCGCCGATCACGCCGGTGTCACCGGCGCCGGGCTGCCGGCGGAGCTGAGCACGCTGGGCCGCACCGTGCCGGACGTGCTGGTGGGTGCCTGCTGGCCGGCGGTGTTCGGGGTACTGGGCGCGGCGCGGACCGCGGCCGATGCCAGCGTCATCGAGGGCATGCTGGATCTGGTGCACCTGGATCACCGGATCGAGCTGCTGCGCGAACTGCCCGGCGAGACCAGCATTCTCGTGGTGCGGGCCGAATCCGGGACGGTCGTCGACACCGATCTCGGCCGGGTGGTCGAGGTGGACGTCACCGTCGGCGAGATGCGGGACCAGGGCCTGGACGTGGTACCGCTGGCCCGCCTGACCGAACGTTTCGCCATCCGCGGACGCACCGGCGCGGGCGAACTGACCGATCCGCCCCGGGCCGCGGGCACCGTGGGCGCCGATGCCACCGAGACCCCGCGTCGCCGGCGCCGGGACGTCACCATGGTGGCGCCCCGGAGCATGGCCGCGTTCGCCGCGGTCTCCGGTGACCACAACCCCATCCACACCAGCGATGCCGCCGCGAAACTCGCCGGCCTGGGCAGCCCGATCGTGCACGGTATGTGGCTGTCGGCCGCGGCGCAGCACGCGGTATCGGCGGTGGACCCGCAGGCCTCGGTGCCGGCGCGGACGCTGACCGCGTGGACCACCCGGTTCCTGGGCATGGTCCGGCCGGGCGCCGATATCGATGTGCGGGTGGAACGGGTCGCGGTCGACGGCGGCGACGAGATCGTCGAGGTCTCCTGCCGCGCCGCCGGCGATCTGGTGATGACCGCGACCGGTCGTACCGCCGCGCCGAAAACCGTCTACGCGTTCCCGGGCCAGGGCATCCAGCGCAAGGGGATGGGCCTGGACGCGCGGTCGCGCTCCAAGGCCGCCAAGGCCATCTGGGACCGGGCGGACAAGCACACCCGGGAAGCGCTGGGCTTCTCGATCCTGGCCGTGGTGCGGGACAACCCGACCTATCTGAAGGCCCGCGGGGTCGAGCACCGGCACCCGGACGGTGTCCTGCACCTGACCCAGTTCACTCAGGTCGCCATGGCCACCCTCGGTGTCGCCCAGGTCGCGGAACTCCGCGAGGCCGGTGCGTTCGTGGAGGGCGCGCTGCTGGCCGGGCATTCGGTCGGTGAGTACAACGCCCTGGCCGCCGTGGCCGGTGTACTGCCGCTCGAGGCCGTCCTCGAGGTGGTGTTCCAGCGTGGTTCGGCCATGCACGAGCTGGTGCCGCGGGATGCGCAGGGCCGCAGCGACTACCGGATGGCCGCCATCCGGCCCTCACAGATCGGACTGCCCGACGACGAGGTCATCGGCTTCGTCTCCGGTGTCGGCGAGCAGGTCGGGGAATTCCTCGAAGTGGTGAACCTGAACCTGCGCGGTTCGCAGTACGCCATCGCGGGTACCGTCGCCGGTCTCGACGCCCTGGAGGCCGAGATCGAGCGTCGCCGGGCGGAATTCGGCGGGAAGCGCGCCTTCATCCTGGTCCCCGGTATCGATGTGCCGTTCCACTCCACGGTGCTGCGCAAGGGGGTGCCGGAGTTCCGGGGCAAGCTCGAGCAGCTGCTGCCCGAGGAACTGCAGCCGGAGGTGCTGGTCGGGCGCTATATCCCGAACCTGGTGCCGAAGCCGTTCTCGCTGGAGCGGGAGTTCGTCGCCGAGATCGCCGATCTGGTGCCCTCGGAACCGCTCGCCGCCGTCCTCGCCGATTTCGACTCCTGGGCGCAACGCCCGAGCGAACTGTGCCGCGTGGTGCTCATCGAACTGCTGGCCTGGCAGTTCGCCAGCCCGGTGCGCTGGATCGAGACCCAGGACCTGCTGTTCGGCGAGCTGGGTGTGGAGCGCTTCGTGGAGGTCGGCCTGGGCGCCACCCCGACCGTGGCGAACCTGGCGAGCCAGACCCTGAAGCTGCCCGATTTCGCCACCACCACGGTGGAGGTGCTCAATATCGAGCGCGAGGCGGCGGTGGTGTACTCCACCGATACCGACCCGGCTCCGGTGGACGAGCCCGTGGAGGAGACCGCCGAGGCGCCCGCTGCCGCGGCCGCTCCGGCCGCCGCGCCCGCCGCACCCGCGGCCGCGACCGGTGGTCCGCGGCCCGACGACATCGCCTTCACTGCCGCCGACGCCACCCGCGTGCTGATCGCGCTGTGGACCAAGCTCCGGATCGACCAGATCGGCCCGGTCGACACCATCGAGGGCCTCTGCGACGGGGTGTCCTCGCGCCGTAACCAGCTGCTGGTCGACCTCGGGTCGGAACTGTCGCTGGGCGCGATCGACGGTGCCGCCGATGCCGATATGGGCGCGCTGTCGGCGACCGTGGAACGTCTCGCCCGCACCTACAAGCCGTTTGGCTCGGTCCTCAGCGACGCGATCAACGACCATCTGCGCAAGGTGTTCGGACCGTCCGGCAAGCGGCCGGCCGCGATCGCCGAACGCGTGAAGAAAGTCTGGGAACTGGGGGAGGGCTGGGCCAGCCACATCACCGCCGAGGTTTCGCTCGGTACCCGCGAGGGCACCAGCGTGCGCGGCGGCGACCTGGGCGGTCTCGTCTCCGGTGCGCTCTCCGACGGCGCGTCCGTGGATGCCGCGATCGACGCCGCCGTCCAGGCGGTGGCGGCGCGGCGCGGTGTGGCGGTCTCGCTGCCCGCGGCCGGTGGGTCCGGCGGCGGCACCGTGGACGCGGCGGCCCTGGGCGAGTTCACCGAGCAGATCACCGGCAAGGACGGTGTGCTGGCCTCGGCGGCCCGTCTGGTCCTCGAACAGCTCGGCCTGAGCGAGCGGACCTCCGCGGCCGAGGCCACCGACGACGGACTCGTCGACCTGGTGTCGGCGGAACTGGGTTCGGACTGGCCGCGGCTGGTCGCCCCGGCGTTCGACGCCCGCAAGGCGGTGCTCATCGACGACCGGTGGGCCACCGCGCGTGAAGATCTGGCCCGGCTGTGGCTGGGCGAGGATTCCGTCACCGCGCAGCTGCCGGTCGCCGGGTTCACCGGTGCCGGTGAAGCGGTTGCCGCGCAGGCCGATTGGTGGCGGCAGCGGGCCGTGGGCGAGGCACGTTCGGTGCTGGCGGGTCACTACGAGCGGATCGCCGAGGCGGCGCGGAACACCACCGAAATCGGTGTGTGGTCCGACGAGGTCGCGGTGGTCACCGGTGCGAGCAAGGGCTCCATCGCCGCCGCGCTCGCCGGGCGCCTGCTCGGTGGCGGGGCGACCGTGGTGGTCACCACCTCGCGTCTGGACGACAACCGGCTCGGCTTCTACCGTGACCTCTACCGCGCCAACGCCCGCCACGGTGCGGCGCTGTGGGTGGTCCCGGCGAATATGGCCTCCTATACCGATATCGACGCCCTCATCGAGTGGGTCGGTACCGAGCAGGTCGACAATGCCGGTGGCGCCAAGATCAAGACCAAGGACGCGCTGACCCCCACCCTGCTGCTGCCGTTCGCGGCGCCGCGGGTCTCCGGCTACCTCTCCGACGCGGGTGCCCGCGCCGAAATGGAGATGCGGGTGCTGCTGTGGTCGGTCGAGCGGCTCATCGGTGGTCTGTCCACGCTGGGCGCCGACCATGATGTCGACGCGAAACTGCATGTGGTGCTGCCGGGTTCGCCCAACCGTGGCCTGTTCGGCGGTGACGGCGCCTACGGCGAGGCCAAGGCCGCGCTCGACGCCGTGGTCGCCAGGTGGCGGGCCGAGAAGACGTGGGCGGCCCGGGTCACCCTGGTGCACGCGCTGATCGGCTGGGTCCGGGGTACCGGGCTCATGGGTCACAACGACCCGATGGTGGACGCCGTCGAACAGGCCGGGGTGCAGACCTGGTCGACCGACGAGATCGCCGACGAACTGCTGAAGTGGGCGACCGAGCAGGCCCGTGCGGCCGCCGCGGCCGACCCGCAGCAGATCGACCTGACCGGCGGGCTGGCCGGTGCCGATCTGGACCTGGCGGCGCTCGCCAAGCAGGCGCAGGAAGCCGCGGACGCGGAGGAGGCCGACGAGGTACCCGCCTCGGACGCGCCGCGAGTCTCAGCGCTGCCCGCGCCGCCGGCACTGACCTCCGCGCTGCCCGTCCCCGAATGGGGCGCGGTAACCGCTGATCTCACGGATATGGTCGTCATCGTCGGGGCCGGTGAGCTCGGCCCCTACGGTTCGGCACGGACCCGGTTCGAGATGGAGGTCTCCGACGAGCTGTCGGCCGGCGGTGTGCTGGAGCTGGCCTGGACCACCGGCATGGTGGCCTGGGAGAACGATCCCAAACCGGGCTGGTACGACACCGAATCCGGTGACTACGTGCCGGAACACGAACTGGCCGAGCGGTATCACGACGCCGTGGTGCAGCGGTGCGGTATCCGCCGCTACGCCGACGACGGTGCCATGGTCGACAACAGCAGCCCGCTGATGACCTCGGTGTTCCTGGATCAGGACCTGTCGTTCACGGTCGGCGGCGAAGCCGAGGCGCGTGCCTTCTACGCGGCCGATCCCGAGCACACGGTCATCACCCCGGTCGCCGATTCCGGCGACTGGACCGTGACCCGTAAGGCCGGCACCGAGATCCGGGTGCCGCGCCGGGCGAACCTGTCGCGGACCGTGGGCGGCCAGATCCCGACCGGCTGGGATCCCACCGTCTGGGGTATCTCCGCGGATATGGCGTCCTCGATCGACCGGGTGGCGCTGTGGAACATCGCCTGCACCGTCGACGCGTTCGTCGGGTCCGGGTTCAGCCCGTCGGAACTGATGAGCTGGGTGCACCCGAGCCTGGTGGCCAACACCCAGGGCACCGGTATGGGCGGTATGTCGTCGATGCGGTCGCTCTATGTCGACAACCTGCTCGGCGAGCCGCGCCCCAACGACATTCTGCAGGAGGCGCTGCCCAATGTGGCCCTGGCGCATGTCGTGCAGTCCTACGTCGGCAGCTACGGCGCCATGGTGCATCCGGTCGCGGCCTGCGCCACCGCCGCGGTGTCGGTGGAGGAAGGTGTCGACAAGATCAAGCTCGGTAAGGCCGAGGTGGTCGTGGCCGGTGGCTTCGACGATCTGGGTATCGAGGGCATTGTCGGCTTCGGCGATATGTCGGCCACCGCGGATTCGGCGGCCATGAGCGCCAAGGGCATCAGCGACCGCTACTTCTCCCGGGCCAACGACCGGCGTCGCGGCGGGTTCGTGGAATCGCAGGGCGGCGGCACCGTGCTGCTGGCCGGCGGTGACGTGGCGCTGGAACTGGGCCTGCCGGTCCTCGGTGTCGTCGCCTACGCCCAGTCCTACGCCGACGGTGTGCACACCTCGATCCCGGCGCCCGGCCTGGGCGCCCTCGGTGCGGGCCGGGGCGGCCGGGAATCCCGGTTCGCCGCCGAACTGCGCAAACTCGGTGTGGGCCCGGACGATATCGCGGTGGTGTCCAAGCACGACACCTCCACCGCGGCCAACGATCCGAACGAGTCCGAACTGCACGAGCGGCTGGCGGCGGCCATCGGCCGGTCCGCCGGGGCGCCGTTGTTCGTGGTCTCGCAGAAGAGCCTCACCGGGCACGCCAAGGGTGGCGCGGCCGCGTTCCAGCTGATCGGCCTGTGCCAGGTGCTGGAAAACGGTGTGGTGCCGCCGAACCGGAGCCTGGACTGCGTCGACGACAAGATGGCGGAGTACCCGCATCTGGTCTGGGTGCGCGAAGCGCTGCGCTTCGGTGACCGGTTCCCGCTCAAGGCGGGCCTGGTGACCTCGCTCGGATTCGGGCATGTGTCCGGTCTGCTGGCGGTCGTCCATCCGGAGGCGTTCGTCCAGGCGATCGAACCGGCTCGGCGGGCGGAGTACCAGCGCCGGGCGCAGGAACGCCTGCTGGCGGGCCGGCAGCGGATCGTCGAGGCGATGTGCGGTGGGGCGGCGCTCTACGAGCGTCCGGCCGATCGGCGTCTCGGCGGCGACGGCACCCCGGCGGCGAAGATCCGCGGTCTCGAGGCCGAGGTGCTGCTGTCCGAGGACGCGCGTCTCGGTACCGGCGGGGTCTACCAGGTCGATGGAGCCGGTTGCGAGACCGGGCGATTCGTCGGTGGCGGTTCCGATGCCGGCGTCGCCGGTACTGCGTAGGCTGCGCCACTGTGACCATCCTCGGAATCGGCTTGGACCTGGTGACCATCTCCGAGTTCGCCGAACAGTTGGACCGTGCCGGAACGACCATGCTCAGGGAGAGTTTCACCGCCGGTGAGCGGCGCTACTGCCAGAGCAAGGCCACCGATCCGGCCCGTAGTTACGCGGCGCGGTGGGCGGCGAAGGAGGCGGTGCTCAAGGCCTGGGCCGCGTCGCGCTTCGCCCGCCGCCCGCAGATCGGGGACAACCCGTACCCGTTGATCGAGGTCGTCAATGACGCCTGGGGCCGGCCGAGCATCAAACTGCACGGCCTGGCCGCGGAATTCCTGCCGCGGGTGCGGGTGCACCTGTCGCTCACCCACGACGGTGACACGGCGGCCGCGATGGTGGTACTGGAGGACCCGGGTGAACTGGCCGACCTGATCGAAGGCCGGTCAACGGAGAACTGAACGTATCGGCAACGGCCCGGAGCACTGGCGACTGCACGCGATCGCCGCAACACTCTCGATGAGAGGTTGCGGCGATCGTGTCATTTTCAGAGGCTGCTCTCCACCCTCCGCAGCGGAACAGCAGCGGCATGCTAGGTTCGATGCCAATTTCGCGTCGGACAGGGGAGTTATGGGCGTCACACGCGTACAGGTCGCACCGGTGAAACCGCGGACTGCGAGTGCCTTACGCGACGCCGGACCGGGTGAGGAGTTCGCCGACGAGTTGACGGTCAGCGGTATCCGGTACACGGGGACCGATGCAGGTCTCGACGGCGGAGAAGCTGTCGCGGTGAGCGCGTCGGAATTCTCCGGCGCGAGGATCATCGGCACGCTCGCTCGGGCCACGTTCGACAACTGCATGTTCGCCTCGTGTGACCTGTCGAACCTGCGCACGGACGAGACGTCGTTCCTGGAATCGGAGATTACCCAGTCCAGATTGACGGGGCTTTCACTGAGCGACGGTGTACTGCGAGATGTGTCCGTAGAGGACACCCGCGCGGATTTGGCATCGTTTCGCGGCAGCAAATTGCAGAAGGTTGTGTTCACCGGCTGCAACCTGGCGGGCGCGGACTTCCAAAGGGTCAGGTTCCGCAGCGTCCGGTTCGAGGGATGCGACCTCACCGGCGCGCAGTTCTCGCAGGCGAATATCGAGCACAACACCACATTCGTGGACTGCCGACTGATCGACGTGCGCGGAGTGCGCGGACTGAAGGGTGCTCAGGTTCGCGGTGACGACCTGCTCGGGCTGGCGGGAAGCCTGGCCCGAGAGGTCGGCATCGACGTGAACTGGTGACTCAGGCCGCGACCGCGTAGGTAGAGAATCTGTCGCCAGAAATCGACTCCTCGACGTAATCCCAATCGAGGGTGAACGCGAACTCGGCGAGCTGGTGCACGAGCAGCTGCCCGTAAGGCGTGAACAGATCCCGCTTATTGTTCAAACCGTCGCAGCACTCCCGCAGCGAGCCCGTGAACTTATCGACCAACTCCGTCTCGCCACGCTGATGCTGCATCCACATCAGCGGCACCGCGACAACAGCCGAATGGAAGGCACGATCGAGGGGCCGGAGCTGACCGAACTTCACCGCAGACAGAACGCGATACCGGTCGGCGGAGAGTTCGGCCACAGGCTTCGTGTAGAGCCCGTGCACCATATCGCCGACGAACAAGTTCAGATGAGTTGCCTCATGGACAAGAGATTCGGCGAAGTCGTACACGCTCCATTCCGGCCCCGGGCTCAGGGCCACCAGGCCGGGCATGTGCGCAGCCGATCCGCCACCGGTGCTGTCGGAGGGCAGCAGGATGATATCGGTGACCAGGAGGTCGACGAGACGCCCGAGATCTGTGTTCAAGTCGCGGACATATTCGGCGGCTTGCGAGACACGGCCGGGCCACATGTCGCGCTCCTCTGCCGTCGATGGCCGCAGGCCCTTGAAAATCCCGTCGAAGACGTCGGCTTCGTTCAGGTAATCACCCCAACCGCTGTCCTCGTTGTGGATTGCCGAACCGTGCAGCGGCGCGTCGATCGGCCGGTGCCGACTGACGGCCTCCCGGTAGGACGAGGGCAGCACCGCGAGGTCGGGAGCTTCCCCGATCACCGCTCGTGTGTACCTGGCAACGTTCTCGTAGGCGTGGCCGACATTCAGGAAATGCATTGCGAAAGTCCAATCAGAAAGTGTGTGAAACGAAACGGGCGGGCGACGGAGTACCCGCCGCCCGCCCTCAGACTTCGGTCAGCGGACCTATCAGGTCCAGCCGCCCATCATCGCCGCGTTGTCGTCGCCGCGGAACCGGGCGATGCGCTCTCGCACGGCCGCATCGGCCGCTTCAGAGTCCTCCGCCGCCCGCTGCACGGCGTCGCCGACGATCGAATCGTTCTTGAGATTGCTCATGGCATTCCCTCCGCTTTCGGTTTCTTGATCCCTGGCCAGGGCTTGACGACGGGCTATATGCCCGCCAGCTCTTCTCGCGCAATACGAGAGTTGTTTGTGGCGGAAAGTTCTCGCTGCCACAGATCTATCCGCGTCGCCGCTCACGGGTGAGTGACACCGGCGTCGCCGCCCAATATCACGCCATCGGCGCCGATGATGTCGACGAGCTCGGCCAGCGCGCGCCACTCCCGGTCAGCCCATGCGTCTTTGGCGGTGAGGTGCGGCACAACCACCACCTCTGCGCGATGGTCGAGCGCATGCTCGACCGCGATCATCACGGCCAGCCGCGGCACTGCCGTATCAGCGACGGCGGTGTACACAACATCGAGGCGGTACTGCCGAGTCAGTTCCTCGATATCCTGACGGTCGGCGTCGGCATGGCGTAGTACGATTGCGCGCTTCGGTTCAGCGGACATGCCGCACCTCCTCGATCGGCGCGGACCGCAGGGTCTCGATCGTGGTGGCGAATTCGTGCCGCAGCCGCGCTATCCGCTCGTTGTCTCTGTGCAGCTTCCCGGCGATGCGTCGGAGCATCGTAAGGTTAGTCGGCATGTTGTACCTCGCTGTGCACCAGGGTTTTTGGTTCGACAGTCAACGGCGCACAGAACGCACGTAACCCCTTCACAACTTCTTCGACAGTGGCACGGTCGTAGCATTCGCTCTCGCGCCACAGCCGTAGGGTGGCGGACATGGCCCGGTTGGTCGGAGCCCTGACCGGCAGCGTCGGGATCTCTGTCATGCAATTCAGATTGCTGGTTGCGGACCGGGGAATAACAGCCCTGTAATGGGTAAAAGCGGGTAATTTCGGTTCAAACCGTCTGGGGTGCAAGGAGCGGGGCTATGGTGGGGATCGAGTGGACAGCGCAGGACATACGCGCCCTCCGTGAGTCTTTGCGGCTGAGTCCGACAGAGTTCGCCCGCGTAGTGGGCGTAACGAAGCGAACTATCCTCCTTTGGGAGCAGGGACGAACGAAAACGCTTCACGCTTCCAGCCGCCGACTGTTGGACGAGGTACTGACATAAGCCGAGTCCCGCGCTATCGAGCGGTTCGAAGACGCGACAGGTAGAGGCCAGCATCTGGATTCAGCTGAGCCGGAGGTTGAGGAAAATATGAGGCGGCGGGATCTTCTCGCGTACATCGGGGTCGGGGTGGCCGGCCAGATGGCGGATTCGCTGACGCACGAGCCTGGCCGGATGACCGCAGCACTCGATGTGACCTCGGTCAGTGAACGGCGACTCGACTACTTCGACACCCTGACATCAGACCTCGGGAGACGGGTTGTGCAGGTTCCGCCGCGGACACTCCTTGCGTCGGCAGCAGACAATTTCCGCGCTGTACGGACGTGTCTGTCGGAGCGGCAAGCCACATACAACCAGATACGGCTGGTGCGTGTGGCAGGCCGGCTGTCCAACGTGGTGGGCGAGATCCTGTTCAACGAGGGTTATTTCGACGAGGCACGTCACTGGTACATGACAGCGATACATGCCTTCCAAGACATCGGCGACCGCTACTCGGAGGACATCGCCCTGGCTGGGCTGTCCTATCTGCCGACCTACAGCGCCGACCCGATTGGGGCTCTGGCTGTGCTATCGCCTCGGCTGGATCAGAAGCCGACGTCAGGCGCTGCTGTGGCGTGGTTGTGGGGTATGGCTGCCCGAGCACATGCAGTGATGGGTGACGAGGACGAGTTCCGGCGGTGCATTGCCACTGCTGCGACAGCTCTCGATAGCGCGAGTCCTGACGAGATCGAGTTCGGGATCTTCTCTTTCCGGCCGGAGAAGTTGGCGTTTTACGAGGCGATCGGCCATTCCCGTTTTGGACGCTCCGATCAGACGTCCGTTGCAGCGCACCGAGCGCTGTCCATGTACGACCCTACGGAGACCACCGAACCTTGCCTGGTCCGCCTGGAATACGCGTCCGCCCTGCTCACTGCAGGTGAAGTGGACGAGGCATGCGCGGTCGCGACGCAAGCTGTCGCCAGCGACCGAACCTATCTGGCGACCAGCGTCACCGGTCGAGCGCGACGGTTCGACGCGGACCTACGGGGGGTGAACAGTCGGGCTGTTGCCGCGTGGCGGGAGCAGGCGCGGCCAGCGTTGGAAGCGGTGAAGGCGTAGTGAACGAACGGGAGCTACTGGAGGAGTATGTTGCCGGTGGAAAGCTCATGCAGCTCTCCACTGTCGACGAAGACAGTACGCCTCGCATGTGCAGCGTCTGGTATCTCGCTGGATTCCGCCCGGACAGGTTGTGGTTTCTATCGCGCAGGGACCGCGAACACTCCCGGAATATCCGCCGCAACGCCCATGTGGCCGGTGCCATCGTCGATATTCCGCTGCACGAACTCGGGCAGACCGCGCGCGGTGTGTCGTTTTCGGGGCGTGCGCAGGAGCTACCCGGCGCAGGGATCGATGACCGGATGCGGGCATTCGGGGTTCGCTGGCCGAATGCAGCTCCCGTCCTCGAGGCTATGCCGGATGGCGCGTCGCGCTTGTACGAGATCGCTGTTACTGAATGGGTGTTGTTCGACGAGGAGAACTACCGGGGCGACCCGCGCCGGGTTATTCTCGGACGATGATCGGGTGGCGGTAGCCTCGTCGGCCGTCGGCCCGCCCCTGGCTCCGGACGGAATCGCGACAACGCCGGCCCCGGCGGTGCGGATGCTACGGGTCGGGACTCGGCTCAGCGCTGGCTGGCGGTACGGGATTCTTTCTCCGCGACCAGGAGATAGGCGACCATGAGCCGTTTGAGCTCGGCGACCGCGTCGGCGTGGCTCTGCTCGTCCTGCACCGAGAAGTTCATCATCGAATAGACCACATGCACCAGCACCTCGGCCATCATGGTGCGCCGGGCCCGCGGTGTGCGCGGAGTGAGCGGGCGCAGCATCTGCGAGACGACCTCGGCGAATTCCTTCTCGTGGATGGCGCCGGTAGCCCGGGTGGACGGCGTGGACTGCATGGCCAGCCACACTTCGCGCCGGGACGGGTCGGTCATCCACAGGTTGGCCAGATGATCGACGAACTGGTTCATATGCCGCAGCCAGTCCAGTGACGGGATCTCGCCGTGGAAATCGGCGAGCTCCTGCGATACCGCCACCAGGTCCTGCCGGTTCAATTCGCAGACGATCACATACTTGTTGGCGAAGAACTGGTAGAGCGTGCCGATGGGCACTTCGGCGCGGGCCGCGACTTCTTCGCAGGTGAACGATTCGAAACCGACTTCCACCAGCAGTTCGCGCGAGGCCTGCAGCAGTGCGTCGAATTTCCGCTTGCTGCGTTCCTGGGTCGGACGCCGGCGTGGCATCAGCTCTTGCGGGTCGTCCTGGAGCTCCAGCGCAGGGTCCGGACGCCGTTTGGCCCTGGCCTCCGTCCGTACGTTCACCTGTCCCAGGCTAGCGGTAGCGGGAACGCCGTGGTGCGGAGTATGGAACTGTCACGGCGAGTCTGTCATGTCTCACACTCGCGATACCGCCGATCCGGGCCGGGCAACACTCGCTCCGGCGGCCCGGATCGGCGGGACGCGGATCAATTCCGGGTGCGCCCGCGGTACAGGACCAGGGCCGCGAGGTAGGACATCGCCGCGATGGCACCCCACCAGGCGAGTGCGAGTACCGCGCTGTTGCCGATGGGGGCGCCGACGAGGAGCCCGCGCAGGGTTTCGATGACCGGTGTGACCGGCTGGTGTTCGGCGAAGCCGCGCAGCCAGCCCGGCATGGTCTCCGGCGGCACGAACGCACTGCTGATGTAGGGGATGAACATCGCGAAGATGGTGAACCCGTTGGCGGCCTCCGGGCTACTGGCGATCAATCCGAAGCAGGCCGACATCCAGGACAGCGCCAGTACCACGAGGGCGAGGAGCCCGGCCGCGGCGAGCCAGCGCAGCGGGTCGGCGGTGGGCCGGAAACCGATGGTCAGTGCGACGCCGACCACGACCGTGGTGGCGGCCATATTGCGCAGCAGGCTCTCGGCGATGTGCCCGGTGAGGAACGCGGACCGGCTGACGGCCATGGTGGAGAACCGGTCCACGATGCCCTCGGTGATATCGACCGAGACACCGACCGCGGTGGTGGAGGCGCCGAAACTGGCGCACAGCAGGATGATTCCGGGGACCACGTAGTCGACGAAGGTGCTGTCGCCGACGTTCATGGCACCACCGAAGACGTAGACGAACATCAGCAGGATCATGATCGGCAACGCGAGCGTGCTGATGAGCGAGTCCGGGCTGCGTAGTGTATGGCGCATATTGCGGGCGGTCATGGTCACCGCGTCCTGCGCGGAGTGGGCGAGAGTGGTCACGAGCGTGGCTTTCTGTGCGGGACGGCGGCGGTCAGGAGGCAGCCGGAAGCGGGGCGGCGGGCCGGCTGGTGAGTGCGAAGAACACATCGTCGAGGTCGGGCGTGTGCACGCTGAGTTCTTCGACGGTGAGGTCGAGTTCGGTGAACCGGTCGAGTAGATGTTTGAGATGGGCGACCGAGCCGTCGGAGGGGATCTGCAGGGTCAGCTCGGCGGGGTCGATCTCGGGGTGGCCGGAGGTCCGGGCGGCGGCCGTCAGATCCGTGAGGTCGGCGAAGCGGAAGCGGATATGGCCGCCGGGGGTGAGCCGCTTGAGTTCGGCCGGGGTGCCGTCCGCGACGATGCGGCCCTCGTGCAGGACCGCGATCCGGTCGGCCAGCCGGTCGGCTTCCTCGAGGTACTGGGTGGTGAGGAAAACGGTGACGCCGTCGTCCACCAGTTCCCGGATCACCGTCCACAGTTCACGGCGGCTGCGCGGGTCGAGTCCGGTGGTGGGCTCGTCCAGGAAGACCACCTCCGGACGTCCCATCAGGCTCATGGCCAGGTCGAGGCGGCGGCCCATACCGCCGGAGTAGGTGTTCGCCGGACGGTTCGCGGCGTCGGTGAGGTCGAAGCGCTCGAGTAGTTCGGCCGTGCGCTGCCGGGTGGCGGATCTGCCCAGGTGCAGCAGGTGCCCGACCATGTGCAGGTTCTCGGCCCCGGTGAGCACCTTGTCGAGCGCGGCGTACTGGCCGGTGACTCCGATGGTCGCGCGGACGCGGTCGGGTTCACGGACCACATCGTGGCCGGCCACCCGGATCGTTCCGCTGTCCGGGGCGGTCAGGGTGGCGAGGATGCGCACCATGGTGGTTTTCCCGGCGCCGTTGGGGCCGAGCAGGGAGAACACCGATCCGGTCGCGATATCGAGGTCGATACCGGCGAGGACGTGATGGTCGCCGAAGGTCTTGGTGAGGCCGGCCAGGGAGATGGCGGGTGGTGCGGTCATGTATCGGCTCCGTCCCGAAACTGCGTGTTAAGTAAACTGTATATGACATAAATTCTGTGTGAACAGTACACAGTTCGGGGTGGAGCGCAAGACGTGTACTCCGGGTGGTGTAGTAGGTGCTCGAGTACGACGCCACCGGCCGGACCGGCCGGAGCCGGCGCGTGGGTGACGGTGCCCGCCGCCGCGGACCGCAACGGGAAGGAAGTCGATGGCGAGAGCCGGCGCAGGTGCGGACGGGCCCGGCCCGGAAACGGATCCACCAGGCGAGAAGAACACCGGTCCGTGGGCCGCGGGCCCGGACAGCCCGCCGCTGTCCAAGGCCGTAGAACTGATGTGGGGGCTCGCGCCGACCGGCACCCGAGGTCCGCGGCGCGGACTGAGCCTGGAACAGATCGTCGACACCGCCATCGAACTCGCTGACGAAGAAGGGTTCGAAGCCCTCTCGATGAACAAGGTCGCCGAGCGGCTGGGCTTCACGGCGATGTCGCTGTACCGCTATGTGGACAGCAAGGCGACACTGCTCGAGGTCGCATTGGACCGAGTGGTCGGCATGCCCCCGGAGATTCCGCCGGGTACGCCGTGGCGCGAGGCGCTGGAACTGTGGGCACGGGCGGAATACCAGGTCATCAGCCGGCATACCGGCTGGCTGAATGTGCGGATGAGCGCGCCGCCGCTGGGACCCAACAATATGGCCTGGCTGGAGGCGGGCCTGGCCGCGCTGGGCGGAACCCGGATACCCGAGGCACTGAAACTACAGCTGGTGATGAACCTGTCGCTGTACATCATCGGCCGGGCCCGACTGGCCGCGGAGATCAAGGCGGAAGAAGAAGGATCGGAGGGAGATTGGGGCATCATCGACCGGCTGGACCCCGGCCGGTTCCCCGCCCTCACCGCGGCCGTGCGGGCCCAGGCCTTCGAACAGGACGACCAGCAGTGGGCGACCCTGTTCTTCGATACCGGACTGGGGCTGCTGCTCGACGGCTACGAGCGGCTGATCGCCTCCTATGAATGACCACCCGGGCCGCACCGGGTGGCCACGGATCAGATCGAGAGATCGCGGCGCAGCTTGGCGACGTGCCCGGTCGCGCGGACGTTGTACTGCGCCACCTCGATCTTCCCCGCCTCGTCGACAAGGAAGGTCGAGCGGATGACGCCCGTCACCTTCTTTCCGTACATGGTCTTCTCGCCGAAGGCCCCCCATTCGGTGAGCACCGTGCGGTCGGGGTTGGACAGCAGCGGGAAGTTCAGCTTCTCGGCGTCCCGGAACTTGGCGAGCTTGGCCGGTTTGTCGGGGGAGATACCGATCACCTCGAGGCCGGCGGAGTTCAGTTCGCCGAGATTGTCCCGGAAATCACAGGCCTGTTTCGTGCATCCGGGGGTGCTCGCTGCGGGGTAGAAGTACACCACGACCTTGCGGCCGCGGTAGTCGGCGAGCGATACCTCGTTGCCGTCGGCATCGGGGAGGGTGAA
This sequence comes from Nocardia grenadensis, assembly GCF_050942415.1. Classification (NCBI taxonomy): domain Bacteria; kingdom Bacillati; phylum Actinomycetota; class Actinomycetes; order Mycobacteriales; family Nocardiaceae; genus Nocardia; species Nocardia grenadensis. The sequence goes on from NZ_CP192054.1 coordinate 1,224,570, forward strand.
ATCGGGTGCCGGGTCGCCGGGGGAGAGTCGCTGGTTGTCGGTCACCCTCGCTACCGTAATCGACCCGCCGTGTTCCCGGCCGCGTACTCGTCGCGGCGGTCCGACCGGGAAGGGGCTGCCCCTGCGGTGTGCCGCCCGGCCCGGTCTCCGGGACCACGCATCGTGCGGATCGCGGGCGGGGATGAACAACCGGCGGGCGCGGCGGGCGCGGATACACTCGAGCGCGGGCCCGGCCCCGGCCGATCCGCGGACGACAGTGGCCCAGGGGTGGAACATCGCCGCCTACGAGCGCGGCAGACCAGTTACAGGAGGCGTGAAGGTGGCAAAGGATACCGAGCGGATCGAGCAGGAGATCGAGGCCGCGCGGGAGCGGTTGGCCAGCACTCTCGACGAGATCGCCGTGCGGGCCGATCCGCAGCGGATCGCGGAGGGGACCAAGCAGCTGGCGCTGGCGAAGGTGAACGAGCCGAAGGTGAAGTACACCCTGATCGGTATCGGCGCGCTGGTGGCCGGTGCGCTGCTGTTCAAGATCCTGCGCTGATCCGGGTATCGGCCCGGAATGCAGAACACCCGGTGACAGAAGCTCTGTCACCGGGTGTTCGTGCGCAGTACCCGCGGATCAGACGGTGGGGCAAGCGAACCCGTCGCCGTCCGGATCCAGGTGGGGAGCGAAACCGGGCTCACCGCGGAAGATCGGCGCCCGGCCCGCGGCGCGTGCTTCGTCACAGTTCTTGAAGGCACCGCCGGCCGAACCGGTCTGCGTCAGCTGAGCCGAACCTGTCGCGCCCAGCACGGCGTCGGCCGCGGAGGAACCGGTGCCTGCCAGGGAGGGCAGTCCGATCGGGCCGGCGGCGCTCGCGGCGGGAGCGGCCAGAAGAGTCAGCCCCGCGGCGGCGGCGCTGACATAGAGCTGGCGTACGTTCATGAATTCCTCTATGTCTGCTGGGGAGTGGATCTGCGTTCGACGAGAACGCGCGGCTTCCACTGTTGTGAGGGGCGGGTCGATTGTCAACTCGTATGGCCTGGATAAGACAGGGGAAAATGGATGCGGAGTTGGGTACTCCCCGGATGCTGTGGCGCACCGCGCCGGAGTGGCGAAGTTCTCGCGCCGTCAGGGGAGGTTTCGCCGTGGACAAGACACTGTGATAGGGATTCTGCTATGTCCGAGGCTCGTACTCCGCTGCTGTTACTCGACTCGTCCCGGGTCGGCCGGAGAAAGAGATAGGTCGGAGAAAGCAGTTGTTGCGAATCAAGGACAGTGACGTCACCGGTGGCCCGTCCGCGCCGCCTCCCGCGGCCGCGGCCCGCCCGGCCGATTACCGGCTGGATCTGGACGGCCTGCGCGGGATAGCGATCGCCCTGGTCGTCGCGTTCCACGTGTGGTACGGCAAGGTCTCCGGCGGAGTCGATATCTTCCTGGTCCTGTCGGGCTTCTTCTACACCGGCATGCTGCTGCGTCAGGTGGAACGGACCGGCGCGGTGGGACTGCGGCAGACGGCGGTGCGGACCGCCCGCAGGCTGCTGCCGGCCCTGATGGTGGTGCTTGCTCTGGTGGCGGTCGTCACTGTGCTGTACCGGCCGTATTCGACCTGGGCCAATATGTCCGGTCAGACCATCGCCACCGCCTTCTACTACCAGAACTGGTACCTGGCGCAGGCCTCCGAAAGCTATCTGGCCGCCGACCCCTCGGTGAGCCCGCTGCAGCATATGTGGTCGATGGCGGTACAGGGCCAGTTCTACCTCGCCATCGCGATACTGCTGGCGGTGCTCGGCTGGGTGTGCGTCCGGCTGGGCCGCGTCTCGGCGGTGCGGCCGGCGATCGCGGTACTGGCGCTGGTCCTGGGCACCGGCTCCTTCGTCTATGCCGCCGTGTGGTCGACCGTGTCCCAGGAATGGACCTACTACGACAGCGCCGCCCGCGCCTGGGAGTTGCTGACCGGTGCGCTGCTGGCCGCCGTGCTGCCCTGGCTGCGGATCACCGCGGGCCGGGCCGCGCGCGTCCTGCTGACGCTGCTCGCCGCCGCCGGACTCACAGCGGTGCTCGTATGCGGAATGCTCTTCGACGGCGCCCGCCAGTTCCCGGGGCCGGCCGCGTTGTTCCCGGTGGGCGCGGCGGTGGCGCTGATCGTCGCCGGTGTCCGCACCGAGAACGGCTGGCGGTCGGTCGTCTCGCGACTGCTCGCGTCCCGCCCGATGGTCGAATTGGGGTCCATCGCCTATTCGCTGTACCTGTGGCACTGGCCGCTGCTCATCTACTACCTGGTGGAGACCGGGAAACCGCATGCCGGCCTCAGCGGCGGCCTGCTGGTCATCTCGGCGTCGCTGGTGCTGGCGGTGCTGACCAACAAGTTCGTCGAGGAGCCGCTGCGGTTGCGTTCCGGACGGGCCACGGTGACCCCGGTCTGGCAGCGTCGCATCCCGGCCGTGGCGGTGAGCCTGGTAGGGGCGCTCGTTCTCGGCTCCTGCATCTCATGGCAGGTGGTGATGGCCCGCACACCCTCCGAACCGGTGGAGGCGCTACCGGTGAACGATTACCCGGGTGCGGAGGCGCTGTTCGCCGGGGCGGCCGTCCCGGTGGCGAAACTGCGTCCGTCCATCCTGGAGGCGTCCAACGATCTGCCGGCCCCCACCCGCGACGGCTGTATCTCCGACTGGTTCAACAAAGAGGTCGTGACCTGCACCTACGGCGACCCCAACGGGTCGCGGACCATCGCCATGGTCGGTAACTCGCACGCCGAGCACTGGATGCCCGCCATGGACGCGTTGGCCCAGGTGCACGACATCAAGGTCGTCGTCTATCTGAAGATGGGTTGTTCACTGAACATCCGCGACGACGCCCAGTACCGCGGCCTGGATATCTCCGATTGCCGCGACTGGTCCCGGCAGGTGATCGACCTGCTCGCGTCCGACCCGCCGGATTGGGTGTTCACCACCGCCACCGCGCCCATCTGGCCCAGCGGCGGCGACGTGGTCCCGGCCGAGTACCTGGATGTGTGGGCGGCGCTGGCCGAACGCCATCTGAATGTGCTCGCCATCCGCGACACCCCGTGGCTGCGCAGCCCGACCGGTGTTCGCTACAGCGCCGTGGATTGCCTGGCCGCCGGTGGTGACAGCGCCACCTGCGGTATGCAGCGTGCGACCGCGCTGGCACCGGTGAACCCGGCGCTGGTGCATGCCGCGGCGTTCCCGAACATGCGGCTGCTGGATCTCACCGATTCGGTGTGCGGACCGGAGATCTGCCGGGTGGTGGAAGGCAATGTGCTCGTCTATCACGACGAGCACCATCTCAGCGCGAGCTACGCCCGGACCCTCGCTCCGGAGCTGGAGCGGCAGGTCGGGGCGGCCACCGGCTGGTGGTGAGACCCGGACGCCGGTGTACTGCTCCCACCAGCTCGTCCGGTATGCGGCCTACGTGACCTGCTCGGTCACATAGGCCGCGAGGTCGGTGGGGGAGTGGAGCGATTGTCACCACGGGGCGACCGGTGGTTTCACCCAGAGCAGCTTCTCGTCGGTATGGTGCCGCGCGGCCGCCGGATGGTCGGGATGCCGCGCCGCCCATGCCGCTTTTTCGTCCAGCAGACGTGCCACCGAACGCCAGGTCTCCTCGGTGCCCGGTGGGTTGGCGCCGGCCGCCCGGGCGAGTTTGCGCCGCACCGCGGCGGCGATGCCGAGCAGTTCGGATCCCGAGATGTCCCGGTCCCACAGATAGCCGGCCAGCTGCCGCGCCTTGGCGGCCCGGCCGGCCTCCGCGGCCGGGGAGTGCGCGTAATCGGCCATGAGCAAGTGTAAAAGGTTCGCGGAATCCGGAATCAGGAGAACGGTATCCGCCTCCGCCGCCCGACGCGTGGCGGTCCGAGACGAAAATGCGCGATGCCGCCCGGATCGGACGGCATCGCGCACCCACCTCATTGTGGTTTCCCGCCGGTTCGGCGGGCTGCCGCGATCGTGCGTCGTTGCACGGCGCGGACGATCTGCGGGGGTAGCGGCCGTGGCCTGGGACGACGTTGTCCCGGGCCGGGATGTCCGGGACCCTCACCACTGGTCCCGTCATCCGGGGTTCCGCCGCGGCCGGCGCACCGTTGCGCCACCCCGCCGATCATGAAATTTTCCCGGGGTCACGTACCGGACCCATCTCCGCCGGCCGCTTCTCCCGAGAGTCGGCCTTGTCGGCCGGGGCCCGCCCCCGGTTCTGGAGCGACTGAGCGGCGGCGTTGAAGAACCGGGGTCACAGGGCCCCGGCCCGCCCCGCCGAAGGCGGGGCAGACAACTCAGTACGCGCCGTTGACGTTGTCCATGGAGCCGTAACGGTGGGCGGCGTAGTTGCAGGCCGCCGCGATATTGGAGACCGGGTTCCACACATCGAACGGGGTGCCGGGCACGTGGTACGCGGCGAAGGTGGGGTCGATCACCTGGAGCAGGCCCTTGGAGGGGATGCCCATCATGGCGTTGGAGTCCCACAGGTTGATGGCGCCCGGGTCACCCGAGGATTCCCGCAGGATGTTGCGCTTGATGCCGTCGAAACTGCCGGGGATCCCGTTCGCGGCCATGATGTCCATGGCTTCTTGAATCCAGCCGTCCAGGTTGTTGGGGTACACCGGAGCGGGCGCCGGCACGGGTGCCGCTTCGGGGGCGGGGGCCGGAGCCGGAACAGCCAGCGCTTCGGGGACCGGCGCCGGAGCCGGGATGATCTCGGCCTGCGCGGCGGGCGCGGCGATAGCGGTCGCTTCGTTGGTCACGGGGGCGGGCGCCTGCTCGGCGACCATGGCAACCCGGTTGGCGGAGCTGTCGTCGGCCATGGAGGCCGCGGAGGATGCGGTGACGGCGACGATGCCGGCCGAGGCGAGGGCGAAGCCGAAGACTTCACGTTTGGTACGACGGCGCAGGCTGGTGAAACTGTGGGAAGGCATGATCGGATTCGGTTCCTTGTCGGTCTCGGGATCCGGCCCGGTTCGGGCAGCACGGATCTTCGGTGCGGACAGGTGGCCCGCGACCGGAAAACATGACTGTGCTGTTGTCGGGTTCTTTTGTGTGACACCGAACGCAGGCCGGTCCGGGTCCGGATGGCGCATATCGCGGCTACCGAGTGGTTTCCCGGTCCGTAGCGCCCGCAGGAACTCCACACTGTGGTGAAGTCGAGTGGACTCGAGTTCGACTATCGCGATACCGTTTGTGGTTGTCGCGCCGGCGAGTTTTCGCGGTTGTTTCCAACCCTGTGTCCACAACTTCGCGGACTAGCCGAACTTCAGGTCGTTTATGACCGGATCTCAGAATGGTCACAGCAGGTGAACAGCGGGTAAACGGAGCCTGAGAAAATAATAAGTGCGATCTTGAAGCGGGAAATGAACACGTTGTATCGTCGCGACGACCTGGGGAAATGGTTCTAAACGTCTTGTGGTGCAGACCACAAAATTTCTGGTCGGTAACGGTGGATTCAGGTGCTCGTGACGGGTCCGTGATAGAAAACGGGGTGGTCGCGCCGGTGTAGGCGGGGGCGCGCGGCCCCGGCGCCGACCGGCTTTCCGATGGCGGCGTGCTCCGGGGGTGGAACGGCGCCGCGGCGAAATGGTGTGATGAGGTCCTGCAGGCCCGGCGGCCGGGTCGCCGCCGAGCCGGACCGATATCGGAAAGAGGGCCCGCGATGTACTCGACGCCGAGTTATCCGCAGCTGTTCACCCCGCTCCAGGTCGGACACACCACACTGCGCAACAGGGTGGTCATGGGATCCATGCACACCGGCCTGGAGGACCGGGCCTGGGATACGAACCGGCTGGCCGCCTACTTCGCCGAACGCGCCCGAGGTGGCGTCGGCCTGATCATCACCGGTGGTTACGCCCCCGATCGCACCGGATGGTTGTTGCCGTTCGGGGCGAAACTGACCAACCGCACCGAGGCCTACCGTCATCGGACGATCACGCGCGCGGTGCACGAGGCCGGCGGCAAGATCGCGCTGCAGATCCTGCACGCCGGGCGCTATGCCTATGTTCCCGGCAGCGTGTCCGCCTCTTCGATCAAGGCGCCGATCAATCCGTTCCGGCCCCGCGCTCTTTCCGCCCGTGGAATTCGGCGGACGATCGACGATTACGTCCGGTGCGCAGAACTGGCCCGTTTCGCAGGATACGACGGGGTCGAAATAATGGGTGGGGAGGGTTATTTCATAAATCAATTCCTCGCCCCGCGTACGAATAAACGAACCGATCGCTGGGGCGGTTCCGCCGAGAATCGCCGGCGGCTCGCGGTGGAGATCGTCCGGCGCACTCGAGCGGCGGTCGGGACAGATTTTCTGATCGTGTTCCGTTTGTCGATGGCGGAATTGGTGGAGGACGGGCAGACATTCGACGAGATCCGCGCGCTCGCCCGGGAATTGGAGAGTGCGGGCGTCGATATTCTCAATACGGATATCGGCTGGCACGAAGCGCGAGTGCCCACGATCGTGACATCGGTGCCGCGCGCGGCCTTCGTCGACTTCACCGCGAAGATCACCGCGGCGGTGGGGATCCCGGTATGCGCGTCGAACCGCATCAATATGCCCGAGATCGCCGAGGAGATCCTGACCCGCGGCGACGCCCAGCTCATCTCCATGGCCAGGCCACTGCTGGCCGACCCGGAATGGGCCGACAAGGCCGCGACCGGCCGCACCGATGAGATCAATACCTGTATCGCCTGCAACCAGGCATGTCTCGATCACGCCTTCCGGCACCGTACGGTGTCATGCCTGCTGAACCCACGGGCCGGGCGGGAAACCGAGCTCATCCTGCTGCCCACCCGGCGCGCCAAGAGCATCGCGGTGGTCGGGGCCGGGCCGGCCGGACTCTCGGCGGCGGTGAACCTGGCCGAGCGTGGCCACCGGGTGGACCTGTTCGAGGCACTCGACCGGATCGGCGGCCAGTTCGATATCGCGCGCCGGATTCCGGGCAAGGAGGAGTTCGACGAGTCCATCCGCTATTTCACCCGGAAACTGAAACTCACCGGTGTGCAGGTGCATTTGAACACCCGGGTCACCGCGGCCGCACTGATCGACCGACGATACGACGAGATCGTGCTGGCGACGGGGGTCCGGCCCCGCATCCCCGATATCCCGGGGATCGACCATCCGATGGTGCTCTCCTACGCGGAACTGGTGCGGGACGGCAGACCGGTGGGCGAGCGGGTCGCGGTGATCGGGGCGGGCGGAATCGGTTTCGATGTGAGCGAATACCTGGTCGTGGACGGGCATCCCACGCTGAAACCGGACGAGTGGCGCGCGGAGTGGGGGGTCGATACCGACGACGAACAGCTACCCGGGCAGCTGCGTGCCGCGCGCCCGGCGACCGCGGCCCGCGAGGTCGTGCTGTTGCAGCGCAAGGACACGGCCTTCGGAAAAGGGCTCGGTAAGACGAGCGGCTGGGTCCATCGGGCGGCGCTGAGAGCCAAAGGGGTCGAGCAGATCGGCGGGGTGAACTACGAGCGTATCGACGACGAGGGGCTGCACATCAGTTTCGGTCCGAAGCGCGAGCGGCCCCGGGTGATCCCGGTCGACAATGTGATTGTCTGCGCCGGCCAGGAATCGGTGCGTGAGCTCGAATCGGAACTCACCGCCGCGGGGGTGCCGACACATCTGATCGGCGGTGCGGAACTGGCCGCCGAGCTCGACGCGAAGCGGGCGATCGAGCAGGGCACCCGGCTGGCCGCGCGGTTGTGAGGGCCACTCGATAATCGCTTCTCCGGCCCGGGGTGCGGCGGTAGGGTGGCGGCTTTGTGTCCGCGCCAAGCAGGGGGGTGACCGTGTCGGCCACTGTGGGCGATCTCCGGGGCACCGCCGGTGTCTACCGGCGGCTCCTGGTGGCGGGGTTCCGCCGACAGTGGCGGTACAAACTGGCCATGCTCGGTGGGCTGTTCACCAACTGTGTGTTCGGTTTCGTCCGCGCCTCGGTGATGATCGCCGCCATCGACGCCACCGGTGGGTTCGCCGGATACGACGCGGGCACGATCGGCGCCTACGTCTGGATCTCCCAGGGGCTGCTCGGCGCGCTGCAGTTCATGGCCGCCGAACTGGAACTGGCCGAACGGATCCGCAACGGTGATATCGCCATCGACTTCCTGCGGCCGGTCGATGTGCAGCTGGGTAATCTCGCCGCCGACCTCGGCCGGGCGCTGTGCACATTGCTTCCGCGGGGGATACCGAGCCTGCTGGTCGGCGCGCTCACCTTCGGGCTGGTGTTACCCCGCACCCCCGAGTCCTATCTTCTCGGGCTGCTCAGTGTCGTTCTCGCCGCGGCCATCTCGTTCCTGTCCCTGTTCGTGCTCACCACCGCCGGATTCTGGGTCGTGGAGACCCGGGGACTGCGGACGCTTTATCAGGTCGGCGGCCCGTTCCTCGCCGGACTGTTCGTCCCGGTGCATGTCTTCCCGGACTGGCTGCGCGGTATCGCCGAGTGCACGCCGTTCCCCTCGATGTTGCAGGTGCCGGTGGATGTGCTGTCCGGCCGGGTGGTGGGCTGGGACGCGGCGCAACTGGTGGGCACACAGGTCTGCTGGCTGCTGGTCGTCCTGGCGGCGGGCCGGATGCTGCTGGCCGCGGGCCGGCGGAAACTGGAGGTGCAGGGTGGTTGAGACCGCCGTCCACCCACCGGCGAATCGGCGCGTGCCCGCCGGCGACCGATTCGCCCCCTACGCGGCGGTGTTGCGGTCCCGGATCCGGGCACAGCGCACCTACCGTCTGTCCTTCGCCGGCGATATGGCCGGGGCGACCATGGTCGGGCTGGCCGAATTCGCCGAGGTATGGCTGATCTTCCATCAGGCCAAGGTGCTGGGCGGTCTGGACCTGGACGCCGCGCTGCTGCTGTTCGGGCTGAGCAATCTGGCCTTCGCGCTGGCCCAGCTGGTGTTCGGGCACCTGGACAAACTGCCGAATCTCATCCGCCTCGGCCAACTCGACATCTACCACCTGCGCCCTCAGCCGGTACTGCTGCAATTGATCACCAGCGATTTCTCCTTACGCCGTCTGGCCCGGGCCACGGTCGCGCTGGTGGTGCTGATCGTCGGACTGGTACGCAACGAGATCGATTGGTCGGCGGCCTCCGTGGCGCTGATCGCACTGACGGTGGTGAGCGGTACCGTCCTGTTCGGCGGGCTGTTCGTGGTGGCCGCGGGCTGTCAGTTCTTTCTCATCGACGGGGCGGAGATGACCAACAGCTTCACCTACGGTGGATCCTTCGCGGCGACGCAGCCCGCGTCGATCTTTCCCACACCGTTGAAACTGCTGTTCTGCGTCGCGATACCGGTGGCGTTCACCGCCTACTTCCCGACCCTGGCACTACTGGATCTCCCCGGCCCCGCCGGAATACCGGCCTGGCTCGCCTGGTGCGCGCCGCTCGCGGCGGCATGGGCGTGGGTGCTGGCGTGGGTGATGTGGCGGATCGGGACGAGGCACTATCAGAGCGGCGGTGGCTGAGATGGGATACGGCGGCACAAAGAGCGATACGATCATTGAGGTCGACCGGCTGACCCGGTGTTTCACTCGCCGGATCGGGAAGGGGCTGCGCGCACGGCGCGAGGTGGTCACCGCGGTCGATGCCATGACCTTCCGGGTCGAGCGGGGCGCGGCGGTCGGCTATATCGGCGCCAACGGCGCCGGCAAGTCGACCACGATCAAAATGCTCACCGGCATCCTGGTGCCGACCTCCGGTTCGGTGCGCACCTGCGGGCTGGAACCCATTCGGCAGCGCCGGGAACTGGCGAGCCGGATCGGCGTCGTATTCGGGCAGCGTTCCCAGTTGTGGTGGGATCTGCCGCTGCGAGAATCGTTCACGATCCTGGCCGCGATCCACCGGCTCGAGCCCGCGGCCGGGCAGGCGCGCACCGCGGAGCTGGTCGACCAGCTGGAAATGGCCGATACGCTCGATACGCCGGTCCGGCAGTTGTCGCTGGGACAGCGGATGCGTGCCGAGGTCGCCGCGGCACTGTTGCACAGTCCGGAATTGATCATTCTCGACGAGCCCACCATCGGGCTGGATGTGCTCTCCAAACAGCGCCTGCGTGAATTTCTGCGGGCCGAACGCGCCCAACGCGGCACCAGCCTCATGCTGACCACCCACGATATGGGCGATATCGAGCGGCTCTGCGACCGGGTGCTGGTGGTGGATCACGGGCGATTGGCCTACGACGGCTCGCTACCCGGACTCGGGGCGACGGTGGGCGCGCAACGGGTGCTGGTTGTCGACCTCGCCGTACCCGCACCGGCCCTCGACGGCCTCGCGGGCGCCGACCTGGTCTCGCTCGAGGCGGAGGGTATGCGGCAGCGGCTGGCCTTCGACGCCGAGACGACCACCGCCGCGCAGTTGCTGGCCGAGGTGTCGGCTCGGGCCGAGGTGCGCGACCTCTCGATCGAGGAACCCGATATCGAGGATATCGTGCGGCGGCTCTACGAAACTGCCCGCTGAAAAGCGAGGTGCCGGGCCCCGACGGGACCCGGCACCGGCATGTCACCTACGAGCGTCACATCGCGGCATTGCCCGTTTTCCATTCCGCCCACGGGATGTTCCAGTCACCCAACCCGTCCGTACCGGGCAGGACCGGGCCGACCGTATTCGTCACGATGGCGATATCACCACGTTTGGCGGTGTTGTAGACCCATCGGGCGTCCTCGGGGCTGAGGTTGAGGCACCCGTGGCTGGTGTTGGTATTGCCCTGTGCGCCCAACGACCACGGCGCCGAGTGGAAGAAGATCCCGCTGTAGGACATCCGGGTGGCCCAGTCGACATCGGTGCGGTACCCGTCGGGCGAGTTCACCGCGACGCCGTAGGTGGAGGAGTCCATGACGATATGCTCATGCCGGTCGGCCAGGATGTACACCCCGTTGTTGGTGGGCGTGTCGTCCTTACCCATCGAGGTCGGCATGGTGCGGATGACCTGGCCGTTCTTCTCGACGGTGACCATCTTCGTATTGTCGTCGGCCTTGAAGACCACCGCGTCGCCGATGACGAAGTTCGAGTGGATGTCGTCCTGGCCGTAGAGCCCGTTGCCCAGATCCTTGCCGTAGACGTTCACATCGATCGTCACCTTGGTGCCCGCATTCCAGAAATGCTCGGGCCGCCACCGGACCTCACGATTGTTCACCCAGTAGAAGGCGCCCTCGACCGGCGGATCGGTCTTGATGGTGATGGCGTCCTGCGCGGCCTTGCGGTCGGGGATGTTCTCGTCGAACTGGACCGCCACCGGCTGACCTATACCGACCACTTCGCCCTCGCCGGGCACCAGGTACGGCTTGGTGACATTGCCGGGCGCGGTTGTGGTGAAACTCATACCGGCGGTGGACGCGCCACCCAGGCCGTTGGCCCGGGCCTGCAGGCGGTATGTCTTGCTGTAGCCGAGGGGCTCGGTGGTGGACCAGCTGCGGCCGTCGGCGGCCAGCTGCCCGGCCACCGGCTGATCGTCGGGGTTGAGCAGGGCTACTTCGGTGAACAGGCCGTCGGTGATCTCGAACTTCATCCCCTCGGCCGGTGAGACGCCGATATCCCCGTCCTTGACCGGGGCCACGAGCTTGGGTTTGATGAGCTCTGTGAGGGGGTTGCGATCGATGGCGACGGTCCCGTCCGACGCCCCCGACGAGGAACAACCGGTCAGCGCCAGTACGACGAGCGCGACGAGCGCCAGCGGTCCGAAGAGCCAGCGGACCGGCCTGCGCCGATCACCAATATGCATATCAACCCCGTTTCAAGTCTCGGCGCACCCGCTACGCGCCGACGGCTTCGGATCCGACCGATCACCTGCTCACCTCGACCCACGGCAGCGGGATCGGTCGAGACCACGTTCATCATTCTGCCAGCCGCGCCGAGGTGATCCCAACCGCCACGATCACTTCCGGCGTCACGGCCCAACTACACATAGAGTTCCGGGCGCCGATCGTTACGGTGTCGGCCGGCTCACACCCGCCCGACGGGATATCGATTTCACTTCTGCGGCCCGAGCCTGTTAATGTCTGTCCCGCACCGCACAGCGGAGCACGCGCCATTAGCTCAATTGGCAGAGCAGCTGACTCTTAATCAGCGGGTTCGGGGTTCGAGTCCCTGATGGCGCACTTCGAGTCGAAAGACATTCTCCGACTATAGGGTTTGCGCTCCGTGTCCGTACATTCGACGGACCCAGACGTGATCAACCCGCTACCTCACCGTATTTCGACCGTGGCTGCGGCCCGGTCACCGGCCCGTCGGCGGTACCCCGGCCGGTGCGCCGCGGATCCATTAGGGTGCGCGGTATGAGCGAGGCGGACGCGCGGGTGGGGCGCGGGCAGGTGGTCGCATGGGGGCTGTGGGACTGGGGGTCGGCCGCGTTCAACGCCGTGATCACCACCTTCGTTTTCGCGGTGTACCTCACCGACAGTGTCGGGGAGGATCTGCCGGGTGATGTCTCCGCCAGCGCCTGGCTGGGGTGGGCGCTGGGACTCGCCGGACTGGTCGTCGCACTGACCGCACCGGTCACCGGTCAGCGTTTCGATGCGACCGCGAATCGTAAACGTTCGCTCGGCATCATGACCGCTGTCGTCGTGGTCCTGACAGCGGCGATGTTCTTCGTCCGGGATCAGTACTCCTACCTGTGGCTCGGCCTGGTGTTGCTCGCCCTGGGGTCGGTGTTCCTCGAACTCGCGACCGTGCCCTACAACGCGATGCTGCGTCAGGTCTCGACTCCGGCCATGCTGGGCCGGGTGTCCGGATTCGGCTGGGCCATGGGCTACTTCGGCGGCATCTTCCTGCTGTTGATCTGTTATTTCGGGTTCATCGTCGGCGACGGCCCGGAACGGGGGCTGCTGGGGGTGAGCACCGAGGGCGGGCTGAACATCCGGCTGGTCGTGCTCCTGGCCGCCGTCTGGTTCGGTGTGTTCGCGCTGCCGGTGCTGTTCGCGGTGCCGGAGGTGCCGCGCACCCGGGCCGATCCCGGGGCGGCGAGCGCGGGACTGCTCGGCTCCTACCGGGTGCTGTGGCGCGATCTGAAAGAACTGTGGGCGCTCGATCGCACCGTTATCTGGTTCCTGCTGGCCAGCGCGATCTTCCGGGACGGCCTGGCCGGTGTCTTCGCGTTCGGCGCGGTGCTGGCCGTGCAGGTGTACGGGATCAGCGAATCCGATGTGCTGCTCTTCGGTATCGCGGCCAATGTGGTCGCCGCGCTCGGGGCGGTCGTGGCCGGCCGGTTCGACGATAGGGTCGGGCCGAAGCGGGTGATCGCGGTATCGCTGCTGTCGGCTGTGGTGTGCGGCGCGGTGCTGCTGGTGGTGTCGGGCGTCGTGATGTTCTGGATCTTCGGCCTGGCGCTGACTTTGTTCGTCGGCCCGGCGCAGGCGTCGGCGCGGTCCTTCCTCACCCGGCTGACACCGCCCGGGCGGGAGGGTCAGTTGTTCGGTCTCTACACCACGACCGGGCGGGCCGCCTCGTTCCTCGCACCCACCCTGTTCGGCCTGTTCGTCTGGGGTTTCGGGACGGACCGGGCCGGTATCGGCGGGCTGCTGGTGGTGCTGGGAGCGGGGCTCGTGGCCCTGCTGTTCGTACCGTCACCGAACGCTTCGGGCAGTAAGGAGCCGGTGCAGGCACCGGCGGCCTGACGCGGGCCCGGCGGCGCGCGCTCAGGGTTTCCAGGCGCCCATACCGAGGGCGATGAGCCGGATCTGCTGGATGGTGCGGTCGATCACCGGTTGTTCCGCGCGCGCGGTGGCGCCCACATAGTCGGCGATCCCGTCGATCACGGTGGATACCAGCAGGTCGGCGGCGACCTCCAGATCGCCCGGTGACCAGTCGTCCAGGGCCGGGACGCGGGATAGATCCGCCACCAGCTCGCGCACGATCAGTTGTAGTTCGAGCGCGATGGCCGAACGCAGCGCCGGGCTCCCGCCGCGCTGCTCCCGGATCAGGAAGCCGTACAGCTCCCGCTTCTGGGCGACTTCACCGAAGACGAACCGCACCGTTTCCGAGAGCCGGGCATCGGGGGTGCGGCGCAGCTGCCGCAGAGCCAGCCGTAATGCCTGAACGCCCTCGTCCACCAGGGTGGCGCCCAGGTCGTCCAGGGAGTCGAAATGCCGGTAGAAGGCGGTGGGGACGATTCCGGCGGAGCGGGCGATCTCGCGCAGGCTCAGCGCACCGAAACCGCGTTCGGCGGCCAGTGCCAGCGTGCCGGCGAGCAGGGCCTGCCGGGTGCGCTCTTTGCGTTCGACGCGGCTTGCTCCCTGATCGGTCATTTCAGTGAGCATACAGCCGTTCACCATTCCCTCATCTCCCTCTTGTCGCCCGCGTCACACCTATTACTGGTTGACAGTTCCCGCGGGGTATCCGGCACACTGGTTGAGTGTACAGGCGTACACCGAAACAAGTTCGAACTCGTGACACGACCGACAGACAGGGATGGAGAACTCCCATGGTGGCCCTCCTCGATCTGGTGCAGACCCTGACCACGCCACATCCGGTGGACCGGTATCTGGAACTGGTACGCCCGATGCTGACCGTCCGCGATATGCGGGCCCGCGTCGTCGACGTGGACCGCTCGGTTCCCGGAACGATCTCGCTGGGTCTGCGCCCGACCCGGCAGTGGGACGGGCTGCGCGCGGGCCAGTTCCTGCAGCTGGGTGTGGTGATCGACGGAGTCCGCCACCTGCGCTGCTATTCGCCGGTGAACTCCCAGCACGATCGCCGCCGCCGCCTCGACCTGACCCTCCGGGTGCATCCACACGGTCTGGTGTCGCGGTACCTGCACGAACACGCGCGCCCCGGCATGATCGTGGATCTCGAACCGGCCTCCGGCGTCTTCCATCTGCCGGACCAGCGGCCCGAGCGGGTCCTGCTGATCAGCGGCGGGAGCGGGATCACGCCGGTGCTGTCCATGCTGCGCACCCTCGTCGACGAGAAATACCCCGGTGAGGTCGTCTTCCTGCACTACGCGCGCTCGCCGGAGCTGGTGCCCCACCGCGCGGAACTGGCCGAAATCGCTGCCGCTCACCCGAATATCGCGGTCGAGTTGCATTATCCGGAACGCGACGGCCGGGGTTTCGATCACGACGAACTCGCGCGGGTGGCACCGTGGTTCGCCGACGCGCAGACCTACCTGTGTGGTCCGCCGCCGCTGATGGACTCGGTGCGTGCGGTCTACACGGACGCGGACCTGAGTGAACGTCTGCACACCGAAGAGTTCGTCGCCACCGCCGCGCCCGTGGACGACGCGGACGTGGAAGGGGCCACGACCTTCTCCGCCAGCGGCGTCACCGCGGAGAACACCGGGTCGTCCCTGCTGGAGCAGGCCGAGGGCGCCGGCCTCAGCCCGGAATTCGGCTGCCGGATGGGCATCTGCTTCTCCTGCACCTCGGTCCGGCGCAGCGGCTGCACCCGCAACCTGCGCACCGGGGAGCTGGAATCCGACCCCGACCAGCCGATCCAACTCTGCGTCCAGGCCGCCGTCGGCGACGTGGACATCGAAATCTGACATCGAGAAGGGGAGAAACAGATGACCATCCTCACCGAGACCAAAGACGGACCGCTGGTCCTCTCGCCCGATCAGGTCGAGGAGATCGGCCGCACTCTCGACGAACTGCGCGACCGTATCGTCGCCGATCTGGGCGAGCGCGACCGCGGGTACATCTACGACATCATCAGGGCTCAGCGCGGATTCGAGATCGCCGGGCGCGGCCTGATGTACCTGGGGTTCCTGCCCCCGTTCTGGCTGGCCGCCGTGGCCGCGCTCAGTGTGTCGAAGATCCTCGACAATATGGAGATCGGCCACAACGTGATGCACGGCCAGTACGACTGGATGCGTGAGCCGGGCCTGAACTCGCGGGTCTTCGAATGGGATACCGTCTGCCCGGCGGACCAGTGGAAGCATTCGCACAACTACATGCACCACACCTATACGAACATCCACGGCCGGGACCGCGATATCGGCTACGGCGTGCTGCGGATCGACGAGGGGCAGGACTGGAACCCGTACTACCTGGGCAACCCGCTCTACGCGTTCCTGCTGATGGTCTTCTTCGAGTGGGGCGTGATGCTGCACGACCTCGAAGCGGACAACATCGTCAAGGGCAAGCGCAGCTGGTCCGACCTGAAACCGCTGATCAAAGGGCAGCTTCGTAAATCGGGCCGGCAGGTCCTCAAGGACTACGTGGCCTTCCCACTGCTGACCGGTCCGCTGTTCCTGTCCACGCTCGCCGGGAATGCGACGGCGAACCTGGTGCGCAACCTGTGGGCGTACTCGATCATCTTCTGCGGGCATTTCCCCTCCGGTGTGCAGACATTCACCGAAGAGGAGACCGCCGAGGAGACCCGCGGCGAATGGTACGTGCGGCAGATGCTCGGCTCGGCCAATATCTCCGGCAGTCCGCTCTTCCATATCATGTCCGGCAATCTGTCCCACCAGATCGAGCACCACCTTTTCCCGGATCTGCCGGCCAACCGGTATCCCGAGATCGCCCCGGAGGTGCGCGCGCTGTGCGAGAAATTCGGGCTCCCCTACAACACGGGGCCGCTGGGCAAGCAGATCGGTTCGGTGTGGGCCAAAATCTTCCAACTGGCGCTGCCGCCGCGGTTGACGGAGTCCCGGATCGCCCGCTTCCTGCCCGCTGCGCTGCGGAAACAGCCCACTTCCGGTGTTATCGTGATGCGTCAGCAGAGTCCTACCGAAGCGGGCGTGTGATGATCGGCAAATTCGAGTCCAACAAGGATCTCATCCAGGAACTCACCACGTCGGGGGCGCGCCGGGTCGGCAATATCGCGAGCATCATCACCGGCACCGTCTCGGAGGTGACCCGGGAGGTCGGGGAATGGATCACCGACGTCATCGAGATGAACGAGGCCGCCGCCGCGGCCAAACGCGACGCTGCCGCCGAGCATGCCGCCGCGGCCGAGGCGAGCAAGGACGCCGATGATACTCATGAGGCGGGGGTGGGCCGGGACTCGGCGGGCACCCCGCCGGTCCGGGAGACCGGCGTCGTCCTGGACGCCGATATCGTCGATGCCGAGACCGTCGATCCCGGCGCCTCCGGCAAACGACACTGATCCGATCCGGAAACCGCTCGGTGGGCCAGGTCACACCGAGCGGTTATCCATGGGCTAACCTCGGCTCGTGCCCGCCTATGTCTCCTCGCCGGAACTGACCTTCGGTTTCCTGTTCGCGCTGGAGGATCCCGAGCGGATCGCGGAGATGGTACGCGACCTGATGGAACGCAAAACCGTCTCGGTCTTCCGGCTGGCCAGGCTGTCCGACGACGACGGGCCGCCGGAACGATATGTCGTGAACTGGGCGGCCATTCCGCAGATCTCCATCACCACCACCGCGCCCGACCCGGCCGAATTGAGGGCAGACCAGGTGATGCTGGTCAACGCGTTCCTTGGTGACGCGGGCGAGATCCGGCTGTACTCGCAGGGGAGTGCGCCGCAGTAACCGTCCACCACTGCGTGAGATCCCCGTGACTGGTGGTGACCCGCCGTTATCGAACTGTAGCCTTGTCCGGGGGACCTGCACGAGCGATGGGTAACAAGGAGTGGGCGCGGTGGAGAACGTGATACGGCTGCTGATCGTATTCGGGGTCACACTGGCAGTGACGATCGTCCTCGGCTGGGCAATCGACCGCGGCCTTCGATACTGGTCGGCCCGGCATCCGAAGACCGCCATCCCGGGTCTGCTACGGCGGATCCAATTGCCGCTCCAGTTGTTCCTCGGCTTCGCCGCACTCCGGATCACCTACCCGCTGGCCGATCTGAATCTGCGCCAGGACACGGTGATCCTCAGTGTGCTGGCCTCCATGGTCACCATGTCGTCGGTCTGGCTGGTGGTGCGGATAGTCGACGCGGTGGCCGACGGGCTGTTGAACAGCTACTCCCGCCGGGCCCGTGATCCTCGCCGGGTACGGCAGCTGAACACCCAGTTCACGCTGATCCGCCGGATCACGACCGCGTTGCTCGCGGTGGCGACGGCGGCGATCGCCATGCTGGTCATGTTCCCCGGGCTGCGTGTGCTGGGCACCTCGCTGCTCGCCTCCGCCGGCATCATCGGCATCATCGCCGGTGTGGCAGCCCAATCCACGCTCAGCAACCTCATGGCGGGCCTGCAGATCGCCTTCGGTGATTCGGTGAAGATCGGCGATACGGTTGTCGTCGAGGGGGAGATGGGCACCGTCGAGGAGATCACCCTGTCCTTCCTCACCGTCCGGATCTGGGACGACCGCCGGCTCACCATGCCGGTCTCGTACTTCAACAGCAAGCCGTACGAGAACTGGTCGCGTGGCGGCCCGCAGATGACCGGCACCGTATTCCTCTACCTGGACCACAGCGCCCCCGTGGCCGAGCTGCGTGAGCATCTCTACGAATACCTGAGCGAGCACCCCGATTGGGACGGCCGCAGCTGGAACCTCCTGGTCACCGACAGCACCCCCACCGGTATCGAGGTCCGGGCATCGATGACCGGGCGTGATTCGGACGCGGTGTGGTCGTTGCGCTGTGCCGTCCGTGAGGAGCTGATCAGCTGGCTGAACGGTCAGCATCCGGGCGCACTGCCGCGCCTGGCCGCGCTGGACGGATTCGAGAAGACGCCGGTCAGGTAGGCCGCGTGGGGCCGACCGGGCCGAGTGGCCGATTGATCTCGATGCCATGTCGGTACGGCGGGGATTAAGACGAAAATGTGTGTGATAGCTCACAATCGAGAGACGGCCCGGCCGGTTGGGTCGGCCGGACCAGCACCCTCGAAGGAGCGTTGATCACAATGCCTGCTCCCGCCGGTTACCCGGTCCGAGTTCGCGGCGATCTGGACCCCGCGCTGTCGCGCTGGATGTGGATCGTGAAATGGCTTCTCGCCATTCCGCACTACATAGTTCTGTTCTTCCTGCACATCGGTTATGCCGTGGTCACGGTGATCGCGTTCTTCGCGATCCTGTTCACCGGTCGATACCCTCGGGCCCTGTTCGACTACAGCGTCGGGGTCATGCGGTGGTCGTGGCGGGTCAGCTTCTACGCCTGGACGCCTGCCGGTACCGACAGATATCCACCGTTCTCGCTGGCCCGTGACGACGACTACGCGGCGGATCTGGACATCGACTATCCGCCGACGCTGCATCGCGGGCTGGTACTGGTGAAATGGTGGCTGCTCGCCATTCCGCACTATCTGATCATCGGCGGTATGACCGGTGCCGCCTGGCTGGTCGATTTCGAGGACGCCGACACCACGGCCGGTGCCGCGGGTATTCCGCTGATCGGCGTACTGACCTTCGTCGCCCTGGTCGGGTTGCTGTTCGCGGCCCGCTACTCCCAGGGGCTGTTCGATTTTGTGATGGGAATCAACCGGTGGATGTTGCGGGTGCAGGCCTACGGCTCGCTGTTACGCGACGAGTACCCGCCCTTCCGCCTGGATCAGGGCGCCCGTGACGAGGCGGCGCCCCCACTGGTCGATACGAGCAAACCCGAGGCCTGAGACCATTACCGGCCGAACGAAAAAGCCCGAGGACCCAATGGGCCCTCGGGCTTTCCAGGGTGAGTGACGGGACTCGAACCCGCGACAGCCAGGATCACAACCTGGTGCTCTACCAACTGAACTACACTCACCATCACCGATTTGCACCGGCGGCCTAGATAGTAGCGCGTCTACCCCTCCGCAAGCCAATCGGTTATCGGTGCGCCGGTCGCCGGGCCTATACCGGGCCGGGCGTGCCGCCGCCGGTTCCACCCGGGGGACCGGCGCTGACCTCGGCGGCGATTGCGGAGATCTCCGCCGTTGAAGGGCCCGGCGCGGCGACAAAGGCCGTGCGCCGGTAGTACTCGAGCTCCCGGATGGATTCCTGGATATCGGCGAGCGCGCGGTGGGCCAGGCCCTTTTCGGGTTGGCCGAAATAGATCCGCGGGTACCAGCGACGGCATAGTTCCTTGATCGAGCTGACGTCGATCATCCGATAGTGCAGGTGCGCGTCGAGCTCCGGCATGTCCCGGGCGATGAAACCACGATCGGTGGCGATGGAGTTACCGGCCAGGGGTACCACCCGGGCGGCGGGCGCGTACTGCTTCACATAGTCGAGTACCTGCCGCTCGGCCTCGGCGAGGGTGACCGTGGAGCGCCGCACCTCTTCGGTGAGGCCGGACCGGGCGTGCATCTCGGCGACCACCTCGGGCATCGCCGCGAGCGCCTCGTCGTCGGCGTGGATGACGATATCCACCCCGTCACCGAGAACATTCAGATCGCTGTCGGTCACCAGGGCGGCCACCTCGATCAGTTTGTCGGTGACCAGGTCGAGCCCGGTCATCTCACAATCCATCCACACCACTAATTTGTCCGACACCCGCACCACCCTAATCAGCGCCGCCACCCGCCGAGCGCAATCAGTACCCGCTCCGTGTGGGAAGTCTCCGGGGAGGGCCCCGGTTCAGCCGCCGAGCTTCTTGTAGAACGCGCCCGCGATCGGGGCGGTGACCGCCCTGGGCCCATAGTTACCGGCGGCGCTCATACCCTTCCCGATCAGGCCGGGTACCACCCGCATCTTGTTCCGGGCCAGTGCGTCGATCGAGATCCGGGCCGTGTACTCCGAGGACACCCACAGAAAGTCCGGGACCATACGGTCGACCAGGGAGGCGTCGGCGGGATCGGGGGTCTCGGTACGCACCGGGCCGGGAGCGAGCAGGGTGATGTGCACCCCGGAACCCTTCAGCTCGCCCCGCAGGGATTCGGCGAAGGTATTGGCGAAGGCTTTGCTCGCCGCGTAGGTGGCGTTGTTCGGAATGGGCATGTTGCCGGCCGCCGAACCGCTCACCAGGATGCCACCGGCCCGCCGGGCCAGCATCGCCGGGAGCACGGCCAAGGTCAGGTCGTGCACGGCGACGGCGTTCAACTCCAGCTGATCGCGTTCGTAGGCGGGATCGAGGGCGGCGAGGGGGCCGAAGGTCGCGATGCCCGCGTTGTTGCACAGGATCGAGATGTCCCGGCCCGCGAGTTCCTCGGTGAGCGGAGCCCGCTGTGCCCGGTCGGCGAGATCGACGGCGCGGACTTCGGCGGTGACGCCGTGATCCCGGGTGAGCCGACCGGCCAGGTCGTCGAGGATGTCGCCGCGGCGCGCGACCAGGATGAGCGAATGACCCCGGCGGGCCAGTTCGGCGGCCAGTGCGGTTCCGATTCCGGACGAAGCGCCGGTCACCACGGCGCGGCTCTCGGCGGTAGGCGAAGGCAAACCCATTCCCGACACCCTAGAGGGCACCGCCGGTCACGGCCCGCCCGCAGCCCGCGCAGGACCGGAGTGGCGGGTCGGCCGTGGACGCGCACGGCCGGCGTGTAGGCGCAGGCTCGCCCACCGGGATTGTGTGTTTGACGCTCGCCGGGAGGGGTACACCCACTCCGACTGGCCCGAACAGCTCAGTCGGGTGGGTGGAGCGCCCCCGGCAGGAATCGAACCTGCGACCTAGGGATTAGAAGGCCCTTGCTCTATCCAACTGAGCTACGGAGGCAGTGGTTCCACCATGGCGGACAACGGCCGCGCTGTCCAGCTGAAAAGTGTAGCGATCGACCGGATCGTCTGATTTGGGCTGCCCCGAAACGGCCCCGGCGGGCCGAACTGTGCCCATCGAACTACTCTCGAACCTATGTCGTCAGCCCAGGCTCCCGCCGCCGAACCCGCTACAGAGGCCGGTCGGCCCAGTAGCCCGGCGGTCCTGCCGACGGTGCTGACCGTGTGTGCCGCGGCGCTGGCCGCACTGGTATCGATGCTGGTGGTGGGCCTGTCGGCCGCCCAGGCGCTGAGCCTGCTGGGGATTCCCGATCCGGGTCCGCTGACAACCTACGGCCTGCCCGCGCTCCGGGCACTGGCCGATCTCTTCGCGGCCTTCACAGTGGGGTCGCTGCTCTGCGCGGCCTTCCTGGTGCCGCCGCAGCGTGGCGGCCTGCTCGACACGGGGGGTTACCGCGCGGTGCGGCGGGCTTCGAATCTGGCGGTGGCCTGGGCGGTGAGCGCCGCGCTGCTGGTACCGCTGACCGTCTCCGACAGCACCGGCCGGCCGGTCACCGAAATCCTGGCACCCCGGGATCTGTGGCGGATCGCCGGTGGGATCGAGCTCGCCGGTACCTGGCGGTTGACCGCGATCGGTGCCCTGTTGCTGGCGATCGGCTGCCGGCTGGCTCTGCGCTGGGGCTGGACGCCGGTGTTGTTCGGCGCGTCGGTCGTGGTGATGATGCCGCTGGCGCTGACCGGACATTCGGCGTCCGGCGGCGCCCACGATGTGGCCACCAACAGTTTGATCCTGCACCTGATCGCCGCCGCGGTCTGGATCGGCGGCCTGGGCGCGCTGCTGGTCCATGCGCTGCGGGACGGCACCCATACGGCCCTGGCGGCCCGGCGCTTCTCCGCGGTGGCCCTGGTCTCCTTCGGGGTGCTGGCGGTCAGCGGCGTGGTCAACTCGTGGGTACGCGTGCCCTGGGACGAGCTCTTCAGCAGTACCTACGGCCGACTGGTACTGGCCAAGGCCGCGGCGCTGGTGATCCTCGGCGTCTTCGGCTGGTTCCAGCGGCGCGCGGCGCTGCCGGCGCTGGCCGCCGACCCGGACGACCGGCGCGCGCTCGCCCGTTTCGCGAGTGTGGAGCTGCTCGTCTTCGCCGCGACCATGGGCCTGGCGGTGGGACTGGGCCGGACCCCGCCACCGCCGCCGACGAGCGTGCCCACCCCGATGGAGGTCGAGCTCGGCTACAACCTCGACGGTCCGCCTACGGTGGCGCGGCTGCTCTTCGACTGGCGTTTCGACCTGATCTTCGGCACGCTCGCCATCGTGCTGGCGGTGCTCTATCTGCTGGGTGTCCGACGGTTACGGGCACGCGGTGACGCGTGGCCGGCCGGCCGGACCGTCGCGTGGCTGCTCGGTTGCGCGGTATTGCTGTTCACGACCTCGTCGGGAGTCGGCCGGTACGCGCCCGCCATGTTCAGCGTGCACATGGGCGCGCATATGGCGCTGTCGATGCTGACCCCGATCCTGCTGGCCTTGGGGGGCGTGGTGACGCTCGCGTTGCGTGCGCTGCCGCCGGCCGGCCGGGGCGGGGCCCCGGGCCCTCGAGAGTGGATCCTGGCCGCGGTACACAACCCGGTCTCCCGTTTCCTCACCCAGCCGATCGTGGCCTCGGTGCTGTTCGTGGCCGGTTTCTATGCGCTGTACCTGGGCGGGATCTTCGACACCTACGCCGATTCCCATACCGCGCACCTGCTGATGAACCTGCACTTCCTGCTCAGTGGTTATCTCTTCTACTGGGTGGTGATCGGGATCGACCCGAAACCGCGGCGGGTGGAGCCGCTGACCAGACTGGCCATGGTGTTCGGTTCGCTGCCCTTCCACGCTTTCTTCGGGGTGGTGTTGATGGGCACGAGCACGGTGCTGGCCGGCTGGTTCTATCGCAGCCTCGACCTCGGCTGGCCCATCGATCTGCTGGGCGATCAGCGCACCGGGGGCAGTCTGGCGTGGGCCACCGGTGAGGTCCCACTGGTAGTGGTCATGCTGGCGCTACTGGTCCAGTGGTCGCGCAGCGACGCGCGGCTGGCCCGGCGCACCGACCGCGCCGCGGAACGCGACGACGACGCGGAACTTGCCGCGCACAATGCCATGTTCGCCCAATTGGCCAAGCGAGATCGGGCAAGTAGGTAGATGACCGAGCAGAAAATCCCGCTGACACCGGTGCCACCCCTCCGGCGTATCTACCGGTCGGATGTGCGGGCGGCGCGTCGGCGACTGACCGGACGTATTCGCAAGACCCCGGTCTTCCACACCGCCGTACCGGGGCCCGGCGGTCCCGTCCCGGTCACCCTGAAGCTCGAGTATTTGCAGCACGGTGGCACCTTCAAGGTGCGGGGCAGCTACAACGCGCTGCTATCGGAGCGGGTGTGTCCCGAACATGTGGTGATCGCTTCGGGCGGCAACGCGGGGATCGCGGCGGCCCTGGCGGCCGCGGGGATGGGCAAGACCTGCACGGTGGTGGTCCCGGAATCCGCACCGCACACCAAGGTCGCCGCCATGTGGTCGCACGGCGCCGAGGTGCGCTGGCACGGAACCACCTATGCGGAAGCCTACGAGCACGCCTGCGAGCTCACCGCCGAACGCGGGGCGTTGCAGTTGCACGCCTACGATCTGCCCGCGGTGGTGGCCGGAGCCGGCGTGATCGAATTGGAGATCGAGGAGCAGGTCCGTGGCCGGCCGCCGATCCTGGTCGCGGTCGGCGGCGGCGGGTTGATCGGCGGGATCGCCGCCGCCGGCGGGCGCCGCCGCGAGATCGTCGGCGTGGAACCCGCGGGGATTCCGACACTGAACTCCGCGCTGGCCGCCGGGAAGCCGGTCGATGTGGAGGTGTCCAGTATCACCGCCGATGCCCTGGGCGCCTCGCGGATCGGCGAGATCGCGCTCGATGTGACCCGGCGCTACGGTGTACGGTCCGCGCTGGTGACCGATGACGCGATCACCGATGCGCGGGACTATCTGTGGCGGGAGTTCCGGATCGTCGTCGAACTCTCCGGCGCGGTGGCCCTGGCCGCCATTCTCAGCGGTGCCTATGTACCGCGTGCGGGTGAGCGGCCGGTGGTGGTGTTGTGCGGCGCGAACACCGAACTCCCGGTGCTCTGACACACTGATCGGCGTGTCGGTTCACCGCTCGACCCCCGGCGGGAGCAGTGTCGAGCCATCTTTCGGCCGCCGACCGTGACCATGGTCGCGTAAGCCGCGCCGGGCTTGTCGAATCCGACGGTGCCCGAACATTTTCGGTGCTCCGGACCCGCCGTCGTGGTGCGATACACGTGATTGTGAGGCGGGGGCCGTCGATCCCGGATTGTCTGTTTTCCGACGGAGTGGCGGTGGGAGATCACAGTTCCACCGGTGGTAGGTCCATGCGTGCGACGGTCCGGATGCTTAAACTGATGCGAGTGCAGCAATCTCTCGCGACAGTGTTCGTCGGTCGCGACGCCGAGGTCGCGGCCCTGGTCTCGGGTGGGCGTGCCGCGGTCGCGGGGCACGGCGCCGTGGTCGTGGTGGAAGGCGAAGCCGGTATCGGCAAGACCACGCTGCTCGGTGCAGCCGCCCGGCAGTTCGCCGAACTGGGGTTGCAGGTGCGGACGAGTCGCGCGAGAGAACTCCAGCAGGATGTCCCGTTCGCCGCGTTGGCCACCTGGCTTGTCACCGGAGACCCACACACCGATTCCGATCCGGTCCGGACCCTGCTCGATGGCGCGGACCAGGCCGGAGACGCCGCAGCCACCCACGAGTTCGCGCTCGCCGAGCTCCTGCTCGAACAGGTTCGCGCCTGGTGCGCCGAGCAACCCATCGCCTTGCTGCTCGACGATGTCCACTGGGCCGACCGCTCCAGTCTGGCCGTGCTGCACCGACTGTGCACCCTCGCCGATCGGCTGCCGCTGGTGCTGGTACTGGCGACCCGGCCTTTCACCACCGATCCGGCCTTCGCGGTACTGACCGCCACCTTGACCGCCTGCGCCGCCTCCACCATCCGGCTGGGCGCGCTGCCCGATGCGGCGACGACGACCATGGTCCGGGAGATGGTCGGTGCGGTGCCGCCGCCGTCGCTGCTGCGGCAGGTCGCCGGAGCGTACGGGCATCCGCTGCACATCACGGAGTTGGTGGCGGCCTCACTGCTGGAGGCCGAGGGCGCGAAACCCGCATCCGGTTCCGCTCCGCAACCGGTCGGCTCGCTGGCCGAGGCGATCTGGCGCCGAGCCGAATCGCTGTCGCGATCGACTCGCGACCTGTTGCCCATGGCCGCGGCACTGGGCCCGAAAGTCGATGTGGTGGAACTCGCCGCGGTGCTGGACGGCCACATCATGGAAGTGTGGAGCGCGGTCACCGAGGCAACGGATGCCGGACTGCTCACCATGGTCGATTCCGAGCTCGCCTTCCGGCACGATCTGATCCGTCACGTGCTGGTGGAGCGATTACCCGCCTCCCTGCGCTCGGATCTGCTGCGCCGGGCCGGGCGTGTGCTGCAGACCACCGGCGCACCGATCGAACGGGTCGCCTACTACCTCTCGATCGGCGGCCGGGAACTAGAGCCGGCGAGTCTGCAATGGCTGCTCTCCGTCTCGGACGCGCTGATCGTGCGCGCGCCGGAACTGGCCATGCGCCTGCTGACCCGCATAGTCGATACGGCCGGGCTCGATACGGCGACCCGCGCCGCCCTGATCCGGATGCGGACCCGCACGCTGCTGTGGAACGGCCGGACCGACCAGGCCGAGGCCACGTTGCGCGTGGCGTTACGGCACCGGCCCGAGCACGCCGACGACCCGGGTCTGCGCTGGTTGCTCGCCCATGTATGCCATGCCCAGGGCCGACTGGCCGAGGCCGTCGAAGTAGCCGAGACCGCACTGAACACGCTCGATCTCGACGACTCCGACGCGGCGCGTTTCCTGGGCCTGTGCGCGCTGGACAACTTCTTCCTCGAACGGTTCGTCGAGGCCGAAGCGGCCGGGCGGCGCGCGGTCGCGCTGGGACGGCAGTCGGGCAACTCCCTGGCCACCGGATACGGGCTGATGGCGTTCGGCGCCGTGCGCTACACCCAGGGATATGTCGACGAAGCCCTGGAGATCAGTACCGAGTCGCTCACGGTGTTACAGGACGGTGCCGGATCGGATCAGATCGATCCGTACGTGCTGTACGCGCACTGCCTGATCGAGCTCGATCGCCCGGTCGCGGCCCTGGAGGCCCTGCAGACCGCCATCGGCCACAATCGCCGGACGCGCGGGGTCTATCTGGCGGCCAACCTCCTGGCCAAGGCGCGCATGTTCCTGCTGAACGGGCGCTGGGACGAGGCGATCGCGGAGTGCCAGGCGGCTCTGGAGGCGTCCGATGTGTTCGGTTACGCGCCGGTCGCCCACAGTGTGATGGCGCTGATCGGGATGCACCGTGGGGCGCCGCCGTCCGGGGATGTGCTCGTTCCGGACGACCGGTTGGGCACCGCCGGGTACGGATATATGCAGCCGTGGGTCACCGCCCTGGTTCACGAGACCCGGGGGAACCCGGAACCGGCGCTGCGGTTGCTCGTCGAGACCCACGCGAAGCTCGACGGAGGTATGAGCGCCTCGACACTGCATTACATCCTGCCCGATATCGCCCGCCTGGCCTTCGATACCGGCGATACGGACGCGCTGCACAGCGCGCGTACGGCGGCCGACGATCTGGTGGCCAAGCAGTGGACCGCCGCCCGCGCGGGTATCGCGCAGCTGTGCGGCGGGCTGGCCGAGCGCGACCCCGAGGCGCTGTTCGCCGCCGCGCGGGAATTCTCGCGCTGTGAGTGGCCGCTCTACGAAGCCCAGGCCTACGAGGGCGCGGCGATCGTGCTGGCCGCGGGCGGCCGGGGGGCCGACGCGCGGGAGGCGCTCGAATCCGCCGTCCAGCTGTACACCCGGCTGGGCGCGTCGTGGGATACCGCCCGCGCGGTGGCCCGGATCCGGCGGTACGGAATCCGCCGGGGCGTACGGGGCCCGCGCAATCGCCCGAAAACGGGTTGGGCGTCGTTGACCGATACCGAACGATCCGTGGCGGTCCAGGTGGCCGACGGCTCCTCGAATGCCGATATCGCGGCGCAGATGTTTCTCTCGCGCCGCACCGTCCAATCGCATGTGTCGAGCATTCTGGCCAAACTCGGCGTGCGCTCCCGGCGGGATATCGCTGCCGCCATGGCGGCAGCCGGCCGCTGAATCGGGCGGTCCGTTCTTTCCACAAGTGCCCTGTCGCGGAGGAGTTGCCCACAGATCCGATTCGCGCCCGTCACCGGCCCGTCGTGCGGGCGACGATGAGTGCGTGCCCGGAAGCACGGGGCGAATGGAGGGGCGGACATGTACGAATCAGTGGCGACCGTGGTCGGTACGGTGGTGACCGAGCCGGTGCGACGAGAACTTCCCGGCGGCGAGCAGATGCTCAGCTTCCGGTTGGCGAGTACCGCGCGGCGGCTGGACCGCGAAACCGGTGAATGGGTGGACAACGGGACGCTCTTTCTCACGGTGAGCTGCTGGCGGCGGTTGGTGGCCGGGGTGGACGCGTCGATCCACCGGGGCGATCCGGTGATCGTGCAGGGGCAGCTACGGTCGAACGAGTACCGGACCCGGGAGGGTGCCCAGCGACGCGATCTCGAGATGCGAGCGCATACCCTGGGGCCGGACCTCACCCGCTGCACTGCCCGAGTGGAGCGCCGCCGGACCGGACAACCGGCCACGACCGGGAATATATCCGCCGGTCCCGGCGCTGCGTCTGCCGAAACCGGGGCGGCGGGGGAACTGAACGATCCAATGGTGGAGCAGGCGGCGCGCGCCGAGGAGGCCGTGAACGCCGACGTGTGAAACCGCACCGATGTTTGACGGATAGGGTGATCGCTATGGCTGAGTTCATCTACCAAATGAAGAAGGTTCGTAAGGCGCACGGCGATAAGGTCGTGCTCGACGATGTCACCTTGAACTTCCTTCCCGGCGCCAAGATCGGCGTTGTCGGTCCGAACGGCGCCGGTAAATCCAGCGTGCTGAAGATCATGGCCGGATTGGACCAGCCGAACAACGGCGAGGCCTTTCTCGCGCCCGGCGCCACGGTCGGGATCCTGCAGCAGGAACCGCCGTTGAACGAGGAGAAGACGGTCCGCGGCAATGTCGAGGAGGGGCTCGGCGAGATCAAGGTCAAACTCGACCGGTTCAACGAGATCGCCGAACTCATGGCCACCGATTACTCCGATGAGCTCATGGACGAGATGGGCAAACTGCAGGAGGAGCTCGACCACGCCGACGCCTGGGACCTGGACTCCCAGCTGGAGCAGGCGATGGACGCGCTGCGCTGCCCGCCGCCGGACGAGCCGGTGACCAACCTGTCCGGTGGTGAGCGCCGCCGGGTGGCCCTGTGCAAATTGCTGCTCAGCAAGCCCGACCTGCTGCTGCTCGACGAGCCCACCAACCATCTCGACGCCGAGAGTGTGCTCTGGCTCGAGCAGTTCCTCGCGCAGTATCCGGGCGCCGTCCTGGCGGTCACCCACGACCGGTACTTCCTGGACAATGTCGCCGGCTGGATTCTCGAGCTCGACCGTGGCCGGGCGATCGACTACGAGGGCAACTACTCCACCTATCTGGAGAAGAAGGCCGAGCGGCTCGCGGTTCAGGGCAAGAAGGATCAGAAACTGCAGAAGCGGCTCAAGGACGAGCTCGCCTGGGTCAGGTCGGGCGCCAAGGCACGTCAGGCGAAGAACAAGGCGCGTCTTGGCCGCTACGAGGAGATGGCCGCCGAAGCGGAGAAGATGCGGAAGCTGGACTTCGAGGAGATCCAGATCCCGGCCGGGCCGCGGCTGGGCAGCGTGGTGGTCGAGGTGGAGCACCTGGACAAGGGCTTCGGTGACCGCCAGCTGATCAAGGATCTGTCGTTCACCCTGCCCCGAAACGGCATCGTGGGTGTTATCGGGCCCAACGGTGTCGGTAAGACCACGCTCTTCAAGACCATCGTCGGCCTGGAACAGCCGGACAGCGGCACGGTGAAGGTCGGCGAGACCGTCAAGCTGAGCTATGTCGACCAGTCCCGCGCCGGTATCGATCCCAACAAAACCGTATGGCAGGTGGTTTCGGACGGGCTCGACTACATCGAGGTGGGCCAGCAGGAGATGCCCTCGCGCGCCTACGTGAGCGCCTTCGGCTTCAAGGGTCCGGATCAGCAGAAGCCGGCCGGGGTGCTCTCCGGTGGTGAACGCAACCGGTTGAACCTGGCGCTCACCCTGAAACAGGGCGGCAACCTGATCCTGCTCGACGAGCCCACCAACGACCTCGACGTCGAAACCCTGGGGTCGCTGGAGAACGCGTTGGAGCAGTTCCCGGGCTGTGCCGTGGTCATTTCCCACGACAGGTGGTTCCTGGACCGCACCTGTACGCATATCCTCGCTTGGGAAGGTGATGCCGACAACGAGGCCGAATGGTTCTGGTTCGAGGGCAACTTCGAAGCATACGAGGCCAACAAGATCGAACGCCTCGGCCCGGAAGCCGCACGGCCGCATCGAGTGACACATCGCAAGCTGACCCGCGGGTAACGCCGCGAGACTTTTCCCGCTGCCCGGCTTCGGGTCTACCCTCGGGGGCGGTGTCGGTGTGTCCGAGAAACAACCGGATTCAAGGGAGTGGGAAATGACGGTCTCGTCCGAATTGTCCAGTGAGGCATGGGCTGCCGAACTGCCGGACACGCTACGAGCCGACCTCGGCGCCTTGGAGGACGGCTATTTCCGGCACGTCGAGACCGACGACGCCGATTGTGAGATCACCGCACCCACCCTGACCTTCCGTGCCCATCTGACATTGGCCCTGACCCGGCAGCCGGGTCAGGGCCTGGTCCGGGTCCACCATCCCGACGACGGGTCCGGGCTGGGCGCCGCGGTGCAGATCGTCACCGACGATATGCCCATGCTGGTCGATTCGGTGACCGCGCTTTTCGGCCGGATGGGCGGCACCATCAGCGAGGTCATCCATCCCATCTTCACGGTGGAACGGGATTCCGGCGGCACCCTCACCGCAGCCCGCCTACACGAGGCCGACCTGCGGCGCAACGGCACCGGAGACGGTCGCGAATCCTGGATCCACCTGCAACTACACCCGGCGACGAGCGCCCAACTGCTCGACGAGATCGCCGCCGCCGTACCGGACGTCATCAAGGACGTTCGGCAGGTGAGCAGCGATACGCAGGCGATCCACGCCATTGTCGACGAACTGGCGACCCGGCTGGAACAGGCCGGCGATTCCGCGGCCGCGGTCGAAGCCGATATCGAACCCGCCGATTGCGCACGCCTGCTGCGATGGCTGGCCGACGACAACTTCACCATGCTCGGATACGCGTGCTACCGGCTCGAACCGGATGCGGAACTGCCGGTCCCGGTGGCCGATTCCGAACTGGGTGTGCTGCACCCGGGCACGGCGACCGGTTTCCAGGTCCCGATCACCGCGGGCGCCCGGCCGCTGCTGCGGATGACCCAGGGACTGATCCCGGTGACCATGCGGCGCGCGGTGTACCCGTACTACATCGGTGTCGCCGATCTGGACAGCGCGGGCGAGGTCCGAGGCGAGCACCTGTTCGTCGGTGTTTTCACGGTCACCGCGCTGCACGAGAACGTCCTGGACATACCGGTGGTGGGGCAGCGGGTCCGCGCCGCCATCACCGACAGCGGTTTCGACCTCGACTCGTTCTCCGGCCAGGCCATGCTCGAAGTGATGCAGGGCTTCCCGCGCACCGAACTGTTCTCCTCCGACGCCGCGACCCTGCGCCGAACGGCCACCGCGGTACTCAATGTCGGTTTGCGGCGGCAGGTGCGGTTGTTCCTCCGGGTCGACCCCTACGGCCGGTTCGTCGCCGCCATGGTGTACCTGCCCCGTGACCGCTACACCACCGCTGTCCGCCTGGAAATGCAGGACATCCTGGTCCGCGAGCTGGGCGGCGCTTCGATCGACTACTCCGCCCGGGTGAGCGAAA
Organism: Nocardia grenadensis; assembly: GCF_050942415.1. Classification (NCBI taxonomy): domain Bacteria; kingdom Bacillati; phylum Actinomycetota; class Actinomycetes; order Mycobacteriales; family Nocardiaceae; genus Nocardia; species Nocardia grenadensis. Next base: position 1,255,994 of record NZ_CP192054.1, read on the forward strand.
GCGAACTCGCCAGCGTCTACTTCACCATCCGGATGCCGGGCGCCGACACCACGGAGCCGGTGGGAGCGGCCGAGGAGATCTCCGAGGACGAGCGGCGCCGGATCCAGAACCTGCTCGCCGAGGCAAGCCGCACCTGGGACGACCACCTCAACGATGCCGTGAACGCGTCGACGGTGCTCGATCCGCGGATCGTGCGCCGCTACTGCGAAGCGTTCCCCGAGGGCTACAAACAGGATTTCAGCGCCCGGCGCGCGCTGGCCGATATCGATCGCCTGGAGCGGTTGCGTCCGGGACGCATCGATCAGCATCTGTACCGGGTGGCCGGCGCGCCCGCGGGCTCCTGGCGCTTCACCCTGTACATCGGCGGCTCCGGAATTTCGCTCAGCCAGGTGCTTCCCGTGCTGCAGAGCCTCGGGGTCGAGGTGCTCGACGAACGCCCGTACCGGATCAGGCGGGAACGCGACGGCCACGACGCCGAGGAACGCTGGATCTACGATTTCGGCCTGCTGGCGAGCCATGAACTGCTACACGGCGCGCTGGACCAGGATCTCGACGCCGAATTGCTGGAGGTGGCGCCCGATACGCTCGCGGCGCCCAAGGGCAAGGTCGCCGCCGCGGATCGGGTGCGCGACCGGTTCACCGCCGCCTTCGACGCGCTCTGGTACGGCCGGGCCGAAGCCGACGGCCTGAACGAGCTGGTGCTGCGGGCCGGACTGTCCTGGCGGGCGGTCGCCGTGCTGCGGACCTACGCGAAGTACCTGCAGCAGGCCGGATTCCCGTACAGCCAGGTCAATATCGCCCGGGTGCTGCACACCTATCCCGATGCGGCGAAACTGTTCGCGCAGTTGTTCACCGCCCGGTTCGATCCGGACAGCCACTCCACCGAACAGGCCGCCGAGCTCGAGGAGCGTCTGCACGAGCGGATCGATCAGGTCGTGAGCTTGGATGCGGACCGCATTCTGCGGGCCATTCTCGGTCTGATCCGCGCCACCCTGCGCACCAACTACTACGTCACCGATACCGATGGCGCTCCCCGGGATTTCATTTCGGTGAAAGTGGAACCGCAGGAGATCGCCGAACTGCCGCAGCCGCGGCCGAAGTACGAGATCTTCGTGTATTCGCCGCGGGTGGAGGGTGTGCATCTGCGGTTCGGTGCGGTGGCGCGTGGTGGTTTGCGGTGGTCGGATCGGTTGGAGGATTTCCGGACCGAGATCCTGGGTCTGGTGAAGGCGCAGGCGGTGAAGAACGCGGTGATCGTGCCGGTGGGGGCGAAGGGTGGTTTCGTGGTGAAACGCCCGCCGGCCACCACCGGCGACGCCGCGACCGACCGGCAGGCCCGGATGGCCGAGGGGATCGAGTGCTACCGCACCTTCATCTCGGGTCTGCTGGATATCACCGATAATGTCGATCTCGCCGGTGGACAGGTATTGCCGCCGGAGCGGGTGGTGCGTCGTGATGGTGATGACACGTATTTGGTGGTGGCGGCGGACAAGGGTACGGCGACGTTTTCCGATATCGCGAATGATGTTGCGGGTCGGTATGGGTTCTGGTTGGGGGATGCGTTCGCGTCGGGTGGTTCGGCGGGGTATGACCACAAGGCGATGGGGATTACCGCGCGGGGGGCGTGGGAGAGTGTGAAGCGGCATTTCGCGGAGATGGGGGTGGATACTCAGTCGCAGGATTTCACTGTGGTGGGTGTGGGGGATATGAGTGGGGATGTGTTCGGTAACGGGATGTTGTTGTCGGAGCATATTCGGTTGGTGGCGGCGTTCGATCATCGTCATATTTTTTTGGATCCGGATCCGGATGCGGGGTCGTCGTTCGGTGAGCGGTCGCGGTTGTTCGGGTTGGCTCGGTCGAGTTGGGCCGATTATGATCGTTCGTTGATCAGTGCCGGTGGTGGCGTCTACGACCGCACGGTGAAATCGGTGCCTATCAGCCCGCAGGCCCGGGCGGCGCTCGGTCTGCCCGACGACGTGGTGAAACTTTCCCCGCCGGAATTGATCCGCGCTATTCTGCTCGCCCCGGTGCAATTGCTCTGGAACGGCGGTATCGGTACCTATATCAAGTCGAGTACCGAAACCAATGCCGATGCCGGTGACAAATCCAATGACGCCGTCCGGGTGAACGCCGACCAACTCCGGGTGAAGGTTATCGGCGAAGGCGGTAATCTCGGCGTGACGGCGCTGGGGCGTATCGAGTTCTGCCGTAACGGCGGGAAGATGAACACCGACGCGCTGGACAATTCCGCGGGTGTGGATTGCTCCGATCACGAGGTGAACATCAAGGTTCTGCTCGATGGTGTGGTGTCGGCGGGTGAACTCGATATCGAGGACCGTAATCCACTGCTCGCGGAAATGACCGACGAAGTCGCGCAGATGGTGCTGCAGGACAATGTGTCCCAGAACTATGTGATGGGCATATCCCGGGCGGAGTCGACGCGGATGCTCAATGTGCACCGGCGTCTCATCGAAGAGCTCGAGACCGCGCGCGGACTCGACCGGGGCCTCGAAGCGCTGCCCACCGACGCCGTTCTCAAACGCCGGCTCGAGGAGGGCACCGGGCTCGCCTCGCCCGAACTCGCGAATCTGCTGGCCCACGTTAAATTGGCGCTCAAGGCGGATCTGCTGGCCGGCGATCTGCCCGACAGTGCCTTCTTCGCCACCAGGCTGCCGGAATACTTCCCGACTCCGCTGCGGGAACGGTTCGGTGCGGCGATCAAGAAACATCGCCTGCGCCGGGAGATCGTCACCACCATGATCGCCAACGAGGTGGTGGACTACGGCGGCGTCACCTACACGTTCCGGCTGGGCGAGGAGATCGGTGCCACCGCGACCGATACCGTCCGAGCCTTCGCCGCAGTGACCGATATCTTCGGCCTGCACGATATCTGGGACCGGATCCGGGCCGCCGATACGACGGTGGGTGTCCGCGACCAGCTCGAGCTGGAGACCAAACGGACCCTGGACCGGGCGTCGCGCTGGTTGCTCACCAACCGTCCACAGCCCATCGCCGTCGGCGCCGAGATCAACCGGTACCGGGTGGGGGTGCGCGAACTCGCGCCGAAGGTGCCGGGCTGGTTGCGTGGCCACCACGTCACCACGCTCACCGATCAGGCCGCCGACCTCGTCGCGCACGGGGCGCCGCTGGATCTCGCGACCGAGGTCTTCGCACTGCTGCATCTGTTCCCGCTGCTCGATGTCATCGATATCGCCGATATCACCGACCGCTCCGGTGAGGAGGTCGGTGCGCTGTACTACGCGCTGAACGAGCATCTGAAGATCGACTGGCTGCTGGAGGCGGTCAGCCATCTGGAACGCGGCGACCGCTGGCACGCGCTGGCCCGGCTCGCCCTGCGCGACGATATGTACAGTTCGCTGCGGTCGCTTACCCTCGATGTCCTCTCCGGCGGCGACCCCGAGGAGAGCGCGGACGAGAAGATTGCATACTGGGAGTCCAAGAATCAGTCCCGGCTCGGCCGTGCCCGCGCGGCGCTGGCGGAACTGTTCGAGTCCGGAACCCACGATCTCGCCACGCTGTCGGTCGCGGCGCGGCAGGTGCGCAGCATGGTGAGTGGGGTGGGCGCCCAATCGGAGGTACCACGGTGACGAACGCTGTTCCCCGCAACGGAGCGAGCCCGGATGTGGAGGTACCCGCTGCGGCATCGCCGCGGCGGTTCCATACCGCTGTGCACGTGCGCTGGTCCGATATGGACGTTTTCCAGCACGTCAACCACGCCCGGATGGTGACGTTGCTCGAGGAGGCGCGTATCCCCTGGCTGTTCGACGACGACCGGCCGACCGTCGGGTTGCGTAACGGTTGTGTGCTCGCGGATCTACGCGTGAAGTACCGGGGGCAGCTGCGGCACGAGGACACGCCGCTGGATATCGCCATGTGGATCGAACAGTTGCGGGCGGTCGATTTCACCGTTGCCTACGAGGTCCGGGCGGCGGGTGCCGCGCCCGACTCGCCCGCCGCGGTCACCGCGACCACCCAGCTGGCGGCGTTCGATATCCGGACCCAGCGGCTGCGCCGGCTCACCGGGCCCGAACGCGACTATCTCGCACAGTGGCTGGACGCATGAGCGGGTCGGGCCCGGAGGCGGTAGCGGAGCGTGACCACGCAGGGCCCTCGCATATGCCCGATGGACACGGCATGAGCGGGTCGGGCCCGGAGGCGGTAGCGGAGCGTGACCACGCAGGGCCCTCGCTTATGCCCGATGGACACGGCATGAGCGGGTCGGCGGTGTCGGTTCGATCGTGACGACCGATCAGCGGGTCCTGTCCGTAACGGACCCGGCAGAACGCGAGAACCTGGCCACATTCCTCACCCGGGCACAACGCCTGGATCCGGCGGTGGTGGTGCGGTTGCGGCGGCGCGGCACCGGGCTGGTGGCCGCCTGGGTCGCCACCGGCTTCGAGGTGTTGGCGACCCGGACGGTCGTCGCCGAGCTGGCCGCCGACGATGTGACGGTGGGGGCGGACACCGTGTTGACCGGGCTGTCCGCGCCGGGCCCGATCGATTTGGGCTACTCCCTCGATTCGGCGTGGCGGGGCGCCCTGCCACCGGACGCCGGCTTCGGGCATATCGACGATCTGCCCGCCCGCACCCTGGTCGAACTCTCCGAACGCGGGGCCGACCTGGCGAAGGAGCACGGTTCCGGTCACGGACCACCCGCATCCCTACTCGATCAGACGGTGCTGACCGTCTCGGCGGCGGAGGTACGCGTGCAGGTACCGATGCGGGTGGTCTTCGCCCTCACTGCCATGGACTTCATCCCACACTCGGGCGAGCGAGCGGATGCCGGGCGGATTCCGCCGGGTGAACTGGTCCGGGTGCGGGCGAGCAACACCTGGCTGCGCCTCGACGCCCGCTACGGTTCGGTCGCCCGCCGGAGAACCGGCGGGCTCTCGCTGACCCCGGCGCCGGGAGCCTGACGCCGCTTCGCCGGGCCGCGGTGCCGCCGCGGCGTCAGGCCGCGCCCTCGCCCAGGTATTGCAGCCAGATCGGGTCCAGTTCGTTGACCGTGGACAGCAGCCGCCAATGCGGCCCCTTCGGGGATATCAGGGGTGCGCGCAGCGTCCAGCCGAGTTCGCTGAGCAGTTTGTCGGCCTTGCGATGGTTACAGGGTGCGCAGCTGGCCACACAGTTCTCCCAGCTGTGTTGGCCGCCGCGGCTGCGCGGGATGACGTGGTCGATGGTTTCGGCCTTACCGCCGCAGTAGCCGCAGCGGTAGTGGTCCCGCTGCATGAGTGCCGCCCGGGTCATCGGGACGCGGGCGCGGTAGGGGACCCGGACGTAGGTGCGTAACCGGATGACCGACGGAATGGCGACGGCGGCGCCGGCCGAATGCAGGACGGGTCCGGTGGGATCGTGGTGGACCGCGTCGGCCTTGTCGCAGACCAGCAGCACGATCGCGCGGCGGGCGGTGAGCGCGGTGAGCGGTTCGTAGGTGGCGTTGAGGAGCAGGACGCGGCGCTTCGGCCAACTGATCGGTGGCGGCGTGGCGAGGTGTGGAGCGGAATCGCTCCCGGGAAGGGAATCGGAACGAGCGGTGGTATCGGCAGTGTGCCGGTCGACCGCGTGATCGGACAGCAGTTGCAGCGGAGGAGCCCCCGACCCACGAGCGTGGACGTCGGCGGGCTTCAGTTGTCGGTGGCGTATCGCCTCCGGTGATCGGGCGCCGGTCCGTTGCTTCATGTCGACCCCAAATTCTGCGTTTCAAGATCATGTGGTATCTCGGCGGAGACAGAACCCAGTTGACCATGGAAAGCCCCGTGACGCACGGTTATTTTGCACAATGGCCGGTTAACTGTCGCTGAAGCGACCCCCGGCGGCCACAGAGCCGGAAACACCAGGTGCGAGCGGTCACACCGGCCGGGTGCCCGGCGAATCTGCGAACCCGGGCCGGCGCGGGCACAATGGACGGCGCATCCGGCGAAACGAGAGGGTTCATGACTTCGGGTAATACGGCTTCGGGCACTCCGGCGGGCGATCAGGCCACACGCTCCTTCTACGAGGCCGTCGGCGGGGCGGACACCTTCCACCGGCTGGTCGCCGCCTTCTATCGCGAGGTCGCCGCCGACGAAGTACTACGCCCCATGTACCCGGAACAAGACCTGGGCCCGGCCGAACGCCGGCTGCGAATGTTCCTGGAGCAGTACTGGGGCGGCCCCCGCACGTATTCCGACGAACGCGGCCACCCGCGCCTGCGTATGCGGCATATGCCGTTCGAGATCGGGCCGGTGCAGCGGGATGCCTGGTTGCGCTGTATGCGCATCGCGGTCGCCGAGATCGAGCCGCAAGCCCTGGACGACGAGCATCGGCGCCAGCTGCTCGACTATTTGGAGATGGCGGCGAATTCGCTGGTGAACGCGGCCTGGTGAGACCGCCGCGGGGTCGAGGCCCCCTCGGTCTCGCCGTTTCGGCCTCGAGACTCGAGCTTCGCTCATGCACTGTGCGGTGGGCCGTCCATGGAGGGCGACCTTTGAGCACCTTCGGCCAAGGGTCGAGACGGGCCTCAACCCTTCGAGGTATCCCGCAAGCCTCGACGCGGGTGGTCGCGTTGGTGGACGGAGGCTTGATCCCGGGTGTGACCTCGGGGTATGGGTGGTGTTACCGGTGACACGGGCTATCCGTCGGTGAACTACTACAGAGGATCGTCTACCTTTAGGGCGTGAGCATTCTCGAGACGGTGGCGATTTTCGCCGGTATCCCATTGGGGATCTACCTCATAATCGCTGGTTTGTCGTACCTCGGTAAGCCGCTGCCCGGTGAGAAGCCGGTCCACTTCGATATGAGCAAGAAGTGGACGGCCGCCCCGGTGCTGTGGAGTGCCACCGACGAGGTGACCGTTTCCGGTCACTCCTATGACGCCGGTGAGTCGTCGCACGGCTCGCATGTGGCGTTCGATGCCCTCGAGGCACCCAAGGAAGCACTGATCGGAGGCCGGGCAAGTGGCAAGTACTAAGTGGCCGGCGGTGGTCGAGTCCGAACTGCCGCGTGGATACGCGCTCACCAGCAGCGGCCGGGTCTCCGGGGTGCACGAGGCCGGTGACGTGTTCAAGGAGGCGCCGTTCGACAACAACGAGCGGCTGGCCATGGACAATGTGCTCACCGAGGCCACTCGCGCGACCAAGGTCCGGTTCAACGTCTTCATCGGCGATCTCGGTGTGGATCCCGCGGCCGCGGTGGACGCGCTGTTCCCCGATACTCCGGAGGCGGCACGTTCGGTGCTCATCGCCGTCTCCCCGAACGATCACGCCGTGGAGGTCCGCTCCGGCAGGGATGTGGCCGAGCGCGCGAACGACCGGGTGTGCCAGCTCGGGGTCACCGCCGCGCTGAGCTCGCTGCGGCAGGGGGAACTGATCGACGGGCTGATCTCGGCGGTGCGGGTGATGGCCGCGGCCATCGGCCGCTGACAACCTCCGGCCCGATGGCCGGGAGCATTCGAGACAGACGACAACGGCGCGTCCACCACCGGTGGACGCGCCGTTCGCCGTTTCCGGATCAGGAGATATCGAACGCGCGGGCGCGCAGTGACCGTTCGACCCCCGCTTTACCCTCGCTCACCAGGCGCCGCAGGGCGGGCGGGTGATCGGCGGCGAGGAACTCGTCGGCGCGGGCGACGGCGTCGTCACTGATATCCCAGGCCGGATACAGGCCGACCACCACGGTCTGCGCGACCTCACTGGACCGACGTTCCCAGACCGCGGGGATCTCGTCGAAGTACCGCGCCACGAACGGCGCCAGCAGGCTGTCCTGTCCGGCCGGTGCGAAACCGCCGACGATGGAACGGGCGGTGATATTGGGCACCGAATCGTCGCCGAGTACCTTGTCCCACGCCGCTTCCTTCACCTGCGGCTGCGGGCGCGCGGTGGCCGCGGTGGCCGCCTGCCGCCGGCCGGCCGCCGTTTCGTCGTTGCGCAGCTCGGCGTCGATGGCCGGGGTGTCCGGGCCGTCGGCGTCGATCTCCCCGGCCGCCGCGAGAGCGGTGAGCAACCGCCAGCGCAGGTCGGTGTCGACGGTCAGGCCGGGCAGGCCGACGGCCGCCGGATTACCGTCGAGCAGTTCGCGCAGCACCTCGCTGTGCCAGGCGGCCAGTTTGGCGCCGGTGAGGGCGTTGACGAACGCGAGCTGATGATCGGAGCCGGGCGCCGCTTCGCGCGCCAGCTCCAGCAGCCGGTTCGCGTACTCCGGCCAGCCGGTGCTCTCGGCCCAGGCCGGATCGGCGTAGCTGCGCAGGGTGGTGTTGGTCTGCATGAGCAGCCGCTGCACCACACCGATCTCGGTTTCCGCGCCGATGCCGCGCTGGACCAGCGCGACGAAATCGCGGGCGCGGAATTCGGCCTGCCGGGTCATCTCCCAGGCCGCCGACCAGGCGAGGGTGCGGGGGAGCGGATCGGCGATATCGGCGATCCGGTTCACCAGCACATCGAGCGAATCGGCGTCGAGGCGCACCGAGCAATAGGTGAGGTCGTCATCGTTGACCAGTACGAACTTCCCGCGTTCGGTACCGATCAGGTCGGTGACCTCGGTGCGCTCGGCGGCGTCCAGATCGAGTTCCACCCGCCGGGTGCGGACCAGTTTGCCGTCGCGGTCGTCGTAGACGCCGATGGCCAGCCGGTGCACCCGTCGTTCTCCGGCGCCGGGTGCCGCGCCCTCCTGGATCACCGCGAAGGAGGTGAACTTGCCGTCCGCGTCGACCTCGAAGTCGGGCCGCAGGATATTGAGGCCGGTGGTCTTCAGCCACTGGGCGCCCCAGGTGGACAGGTCACGCCCCGAGGATTTCTCCAACGCCGCCAGCAGATCGTCGAAGGTGGCGTTGCCGTAGGCGTGGTCGGCGAAATAGGCGCGCAGACCGGCCAGGAACGGTTCCAGCCCGACATAGGCCACGAGTTGTTTGAGCACACTCGCGCCCTTGGCGTAGGTGATGCCGTCGAAGTTCACCTCCACCGCCGCCAGGTCGGGGATATCGGCGGCGATCGGGTGGGTGGAGGGCAGCTGATCCTGCCGGTACGCCCACGATTTCTCGACATTGGCGAAGGTGGTCCAGGCACTGGTGTACTCGGTGGCCTCGGCCTGGCACAGCACCGACGCGAAGGTCGCGAAGGATTCGTTGAGCCACAGGTCGTCCCACCACTTCATGGTGACCAGGTCGCCGAACCACATATGCGCCATCTCGTGCAGTACGGTTTCCGCGCGCCGCTCGTAGGAGGCCCGGGTGACCTTCGACCGGAAGACGTAGTCCTCGAGGAAGGTGACCGCGCCCGCGTTCTCCATGGCACCGGCATTGAACTCCGGGACGAACAACTGGTCGTACTTCCCGAACGCGTAGGGGACGCCGAAGTTCTTGTGGTAGAAGCCGAATCCCTGCTTGGTTTCGGTGAACAGCCGGTCGGCGTCCATATGTTCGGCCAGCGAGGCCCGGCAGTAGATGCCCAGCGGGATATCGCCGTGGTCGTCGGTGTAGGTGTCGGTCCATTCGGCGTAGGGACCGGCGATGAGCGCCACCAGGTAGGTGCTCATGAGCGGAGTGGTGGCGAATCGGTGCTTTCCGCCGTCCACGGTGGCGGCGCCGTTGGAGATGACCTTCCAGTCCGCCGGGGCGGTGACCTCGATATCGAAGGTGGCCTTGAGATCGGGCTGGTCGAAGCAGGCGAACATCCGCTTGGCGTCGGCGGTTTCGAATTGGGAATAGAGGTAGACCGCGTCGTCGGCCGGATCGACGAACCGGTGCAGGCCCTCACCGGTGTGGGAGTACTCGCAGTCGGCCTCCACCACGAGTTCGTTGCGCTCGGCGAGGTCGGGGAGGGTGAGGCCGGTGGATTCGTCGTAGTCGCCGATTTCGAGCGGGGTGCCGTTGAGCACCGCCGAACGCACTCCCCGGGCAACGATATCGATGAAGGTGGACGCACCGGGCTTCGCGGTGAAGGTGACCGTACTGCGGGACAAGAACGTCTGCTCGCCCGGTTTCCCCGCCCCGTGTTCATCGGGGATGGGCGAGGGCCCCGCGTGGTTACGCTCCGCTACCGCCTCCGGGCCTGACTCGCCCATCCCGCCGGTCAGGTCGAGTTCGATGCGGTAGTTCTCGACCGAGACGACCTCGGCGCGTTCGATCGCCTGTTCGCGGGTGAGGTTCGGTGCGGACATCGGGCTCCTTCGAGGACACGAGTGCAACGGGCACGGGCGTTGTCCACAATGCCACGCCGGTAAGGTTGCCCGCGCGGGAGTCGATCTCGCCGGCCACACGATCAAGATCGGAGCGACAACGTGAAGCATGTGCACGCCGGAAAGGTGCGCGACCTGTACACCGACGGCGACACGTTGCTCTTGGTCGCCTCGGACCGGGTTTCGGTGTACGACGTCTCGTTGCCCACCCCGATCCCGGACAAGGGCGCCCTGCTGACGCAGCTGTCCAACTGGTGGTTCGAGTATTTCGCCGATATCCCCAACCATGTGCTCTCCGGGACGGACGTGCCGCCGGAGTTCGCGGGCCGGGCCGTGCGGGTGAAGCCGTTGAAGATGGTGCTGGTGGAGTGCGTCGCCCGGGGGTACCTGGTGGGCTCGGGATGGAAGGACTACCGGCGCACCGGTTCGGTCTCCGGGATCCGGCTGCCCGCGGGATTGCGCGAAGGCGACAAACTTCCCGAACCGATCTTCACCCCGACCACCAAGGTGTCCGATACGGGCCACGACGAGCCCATGACCTTCGGCGAGGTGGTCGCGCAAGAGGGTGCCGAGGTCGCCGCGCGGCTGCGTGATCTCACGCTCGACCTGTACTCCCGGGGTGCGGCCTACGCGGCCGAACGCGGTGTGATCATCGCCGATACGAAGGTCGAATTCGGCTGGGACGGTGATGTCCTCACTCTGGGCGACGAACTTCTGACCTCCGATTCCTCCCGCTTCTGGCCGGCCGCGGAATGGGAGCCCGGCCGGCCGCAGCGGTCCTTCGACAAGCAGTTCGTCCGGGATTGGGCCACCTCCACCGGCTGGGACAAGGAACCGCCCGGCCCGGAGATCCCGGCCGATATCGTCGCGGCGACCCGGCGCAAGTACGTCGAAGCCTATGAGCTGATCACCGGCCGCAGCTGGGGTTCGCCGGAGTCGTGAGGCGGGTGCCGGAGCCGGGCCGCTCGTAGGGTCAGGTAGTCGTATTCGGCTCGGCTACCGGTCCGGCCGGCCGCGTCGGTGTAATGGGCGATCGCCCCGGCGGTGTCGCCGGACATCTCGTAGAGATGAGCACGTACCGCGGCCAGCCGATGGGTGCTCCGCAGGGCCGTGTCCAGGTCGGCGACGAGTGCCAGACCGGCGTGCGGCCCATCCACCATGGCGGTCGCCACCGCCAGGTTCAGGGTGACCAGCGGGCCCGGTGCCACCCGCCCGAGCAGCAGATAGAGGCGCCGGACCGAGTCCCAGTCGGTATCGGTGTACCGGACCGCCTGCGCGTGGACTCCGGCGATGGCCGCCTGGATCCGGTAGGCGCCGGTGAGGCCGCGGGCCGCGGCGGCGGAGGCCAGCCGCAGGCCCTCGGTGATCGCGGCGCGGTTCCACCGGCGCCGGTCCTGTTCGGCCAACGGGACCAGCTCACCGTGTGGACCGGTGCGGGCGTCGCGGCGGGCGTCGGTCAGCAGCATCAGGGCGAGCAGGCCGCCGACCTCCGGGTCGTCGGGCAGCTGCCGCCGCAGCTGCCTGGTGAGCCGGATGGCCTCCATGGACAAATCGGCGCGCGCGAGCCGCGGGCCGGAGGTGCTGGTGTGCCCCTCGGTGAAGATCAGGTACAGCACGTGCAGCACCGCGGCGAGTCGTTGTTCCCACTGACCGGCGGCCGGCGGTGCGAACGGTCTGTCCAGTGCCGCCAGCCGGCGCCGGGCCCGGGTCAGCCGTTGTGTCATGGTCGCTTCCGGGATGAGGAAGGCGCGGGCGATCTCGGCGGTCGTGAGTCCGCCCACCGTGCGCAATGTGAGGGCGACAGCGTGCGCGGGGGTCAGTACCGGGTGGCAGCACGAGAAGAACAGGGTGAGTGTGTCGTCGTGTTCTCGATCGGCACCGGGCGAGTCCGGTATCGGCGGGTCCGCAGGCGTTGCCGGACCGGCGGACCGGCTCTGTGCGGTGACGAGCCATTCGCGCTCGCGCCGCGCGATATCGGCCCGGACGGCATCGGTGGCCCGGCGCCGGGCCACCGTCAGCAACCACGCGCCCGGATTGTCGGGGAGCCCGTCGGCACGCCAGCTGTGCACCGCCGCCAGCATTGCTTCCTGGAGCGCGTCCTCGGCCGCGGTGAAATCGCCGGACCACCGGAGGAGCGTGCCGAGGACCCGCGGCGTGAGGTCACGCAGCAGGTCCTCGATCGGATCACCGCCGTGGCGACGGGTACCGGTCACAGCTCGAAGGCGGGCGCGGACATGATCTGGCGGACCTCGATGTACTCGCCGATCGGCCTACCGCCGGGTCCGGGGGCCGCGGAGGCCCGCGCGGCGATCTCGACGGCCCGATCAGGGCTGTCGACATCCACGATCCAGTAGCCGGCCAGGAATTCTTTCGTCTCCGCCCACGGCCCGTCGGTCACCACCGGCGCTGAACGGCCGTCGGAACTGACCAGCCGTGCCTCGTCCGGGCCGCTGAGCCCCTGCGCGTCCACCAGCTCACCCGCCGCGGCCAGTTGGGCGCCGAGTGTGCGCTGGAATTCGATATGGGCGGCGATGTCCTCGGGCGCCCACTCCGGCAGCGGGGTATCGCAGTGGGCGGCCGCGGCGTAGGTCTTGATCAGCATGTACTTCACGGGTTCTCCTGGTTCCGGTCGCGCCCCGGTGGCGCGTTCACGAAGAAGTCGGAGCCGGGTCGGTGATTCCGACACAACCGAGTCGGGCTCGAGGTGATGTGGGTCACGGATCACAACGGTGTCGAACGGTCGGCCAGCCGGGCCGGGTCGACCGGCTCACCGGAAAGGATCAGCTCCTTGATCCGATCACCGACATCCCACACGTTCACATTCATCCCCGCCAGGACCCGGTGCTGGGGATCGAGCCAGAACGCGACGAATTCCCGGCCCTCGCGGTCACCGCGGACAACCACCTGCTCGTAGTCGCCGGGTGCGGCGAAGCCGGTGTACTCCATGCCGAGGTCGTACTGGTCGGTGAAGAAGTAGGGGAGCCGGTCGTAGGACGCGGCGCGGCCGAGCATGGCCGCGGCCGCTACCGCGGGCTGATTCAACGCGTTCGCCCAATGCTCCACCCGGATACGGCGGCCCAGGACCGGGTGATCCTGCTCGGCGATATCGCCCACCGCGACGATATTCGGATCACTGCTGGTCAGACTCGCATCGACGAGAATGCCGCTATCGGTCAGGAGGCCGGAATTCTCGGCGAGTTCGATATTCGGCTTCGCCCCCACCGCGACCAGTACCGTGTCCGCGGCGAATTCGGTGCCGTCCGTGAGCGCGACACCGGTCGCGCGCCCGTCCGCGGTGGTGATCTGCTGGACCTGCGCGCCGAAACGCAGGTCGACCCCGTGGTCGCGGTGCAGATCCGCGAATACCTCGCCCATTTCCGGGCCGAGCGCGCCCAACAGCGGCGCGGAGCCGGTTTCGAGGACGGTGACCGCCACCTCCGCGGCGCGCGCCGCCGCGGTGACCTCGAGCCCGATCCAGCCGGCCCCGATCACCACCAGGCGCCGCGTGGTGCGGAACAGTTCGATCAGGGCATCCGATTCCTCCAGCGTGCGCAGGGTGTACACACCCTCGGCGTCCGCGCCGGGAATGGGCAACCTCCGGGACTCCGCGCCCGTGGCCAGCGCGAGTCTGTCGTATTCCAGTGCCGAGCCGTCGGCGAGAGTGACGGTCCGGGCGGCCCGGTCGATCGAGGTGGCCTCCGTGCCCAGCCGCAGATCCACCGCGTTGTCCCGATACCAGGCCGAGGTCTCCACCGTGAACTCCTCGACCGGCTTCGTTCCGGCCAGGTACTCCTTGGACAAGGGCGGCCGCTCGTACGGCAGCCGCTCTTCCCTGCCGACCAGGGTGATGTGCCCGTCGAAATCGTTGTCCCGCAGCGCCCGGGCGACTTTCGCCCCGGCCAGTCCGGCGCCGACAATGAGGAAATGCTGCGCAGAGGTCATGGCTGATACTCCCTTGTGGTGGGTGGTTCCAGCGACGATCCGAATCCTCTGCCAGCCTACAAAGGGCAGCACCGATCTCCGGGCCGGATCGGGAACGAAAATCCATCCGCCGGGGTTGCTCGTTACAGCGCCCGTGTCCGGCGACCGGCCGGCACTGCGGCGGTAGCCGTGGCGGTGGGTGGTATCCACCGCCGACCCGTGGAGAGGAACGCAACGTGCCCGACTCGGCCGAGAAGAAGGACCTTGCCGAATTCTGGTTCGACCCCCTGTGCCCGTGGTGCTGGATCACCTCCCGGTGGATCCTCGAGGTCGCGAAGGTCCGCGATATCGAGACGCGGTTCCATGTGATGAGTCTGGCGGTGCTCAACGAGGGCCGCGATCTGCCGCCGGAGTACCAGGAGCTCATGACCTACGCCTGGGGGCCGGTCCGGGTGGCTGTCGCCGCGGCCGAACAGCACGGCGAGGAGATCCTGTCGCCCCTGTACACCGCGCTGGGGACCCGGTTCCACAATCGCCGCGCCGAGTTCGAGCGCGAGGACGACCGCTTGGGCACTTTCGCCGCGATCGTGGCGGACGCGCTCGCGGAGGCCGGGTTGCCGGCCGAATTGTCGGCCGCCGCCGAGAGCAGCGAATACGACGAGGCGCTGCGCAAGAGCCATCACGCCGGGATGGACAAGGTCGGTCCGGATGTCGGCACGCCGACCATCCACGTCAACGGGGTCGCGTTCTTCGGCCCGGTGCTCTCCCATATTCCGCGCGGTGAGGAAGCGGGCAAACTGTGGGACGCCGTGGTGACGCTCGCGGCCTATCCGCATTTCTTCGAACTCAAGCGCACCCGGGACGAGAGCCCGGAATTCGACTGAGCCGCGAGGTCGCGGTGTCCGCTCGAGGGCCGCGACCTGTCCGGTTCAGTACGAACCTTTCGACAGCGTGAGGGCGTCACCGGGCCCGGTCGCCGGTGGCCGTCCGGGCATCGGGCCGAATCGCTGCGGGCCCGGGCCGGGCCGCCAGAACAGCCTCCCGTGCCGGCTGCGATCGCGCAGCGCCCACATACGCCAGGTCAGCACGGGATGCGAGGTCGTCGCGTTGACCATCCAGACGAAGAATCCGCGCTCCTGGGCCGCGCGGTCGGCCATCTCATCGAATCCCACCAGCGAGTTCAGATACTTCCCGGCAGCCAGGGTGCCCATCGCGGCCGGTGCCCCCTGCGGCCGGTGGCAGTAGCCGTGGTTGTCGGCGGTGTACTCCTGGGCACGGATCAGCGAGTTGCCCAGGATCGGTAGGAACGGCGCCAGGAACATGCCGAGCTGTCGCCAATAGGAGGTGTGACCGGCCGCGATATGGCCTACTTCGTGACCGATGATGAAGGCCAGGGCGTCCGGCTCCCGGGCGGCGCCGCTGATCTCGAACAGATCGCTGTATACGACCACGTAGCGGCGGAAACCGTGCCCGGAGGCGAAGGCGTTGATCCGACCGTTGCCCAGCACCACGTAGGCGTCCGGGGCACTGGCCATGCCGAAGCGGGCCGCGGCCTCCTGCACCATCCGATATCCCTCGGGGAACTGGGAGGGTGACATCTTCACCCCGTTCACCCGCTGCGACGACAGGTTGACGCCGCGACCGAACCAGAGCAGCAGCGGGGCCGCCACCAGGATCAGGATGAACTGGTTGACCAGCCCGAGGAACAGGAACAGAAAAGCCAGCACATACGAGACAGCGGTGAGCAGTATCACCACGACCAGCAGCGGGATCTCCCAGCTGTGCCGGGCGGGCATTCCGAACGGCGACAGCCCGCGGGGCTCGTGCCGCGGCACCGGCGGTGGGGGGTATCCGCCCGGGAGCGGAACGGACGAGCCGGGATGGTCGGTGAGCCACGGGTAGGGCCCGGGCTCCGGTGTACTCGCGGACCAGGCGGCGCCGGGGCCGGATCCGGACGGCTGCGGAGGGTCGTGCGGCTGCATACCCACGACTCTAGGCAGTGAGCTGGTGAACCCGCCCGCCGTCGGCGCCCGGCAGGAGGCCTGACAGAATCGCAGCCATGCGCGTATACCTGGGTGCCGATCACGCCGGTTTCGAATTGAAGAACGCCGTCAAGGACCACCTGGAAAAGGCCGGTCACGAGGTCGTCGACTGCGGCGCCCTCGTCTACGACGCGCTCGACGACTATCCCGCCTTCTGCATCGAGGCGGCCCGCCGCACCGTCGCCGACCCGGGCAGCCTGGGCCTGGTCTTCGGGGGCAGCGGTAACGGCGAGCAGATCGCCGCGAACAAGGTGCCGGGTGCGCGGTGCGCGCTGGCCTGGAGCGTCGAGACCGCCCGCCTGGCGCGGGAACACAACAACGCGCAGCTGATCGGTATCGGTGGCCGGATGCACTCGCGCGACGAGGCACTGGCGATCGTGGACGCCTTCATCGAGACCCCGTGGTCCGACGAGGAGCGGCATCAGCGTCGGATCGATATCCTCGCCGACTACGAGAAGACCGGCGAACCGCCGGCGCTACCCGCCCACTGATCCACCGGGCGAGCGAGTAGTCGGGTGCCGGAAGGTCACACTCTGCACCGCCTCGCCCGCCGGCACGAACAGCGGCTGGCCGGCGCGGTGGTGCGGGTGACGAGCCCGCAGGGGAAGTTCGCGACGGGAGCCGCACGGGTAGACGGCCGGGTTCTCGTCCGCTCCGGGGCGTGGGGCAAACATCTGCTCCACGAATACGAGGGCGAGCTGTACGTGCACATCCACCTGGGCTTGTACGGCACCTTCAGCGAATCGGAGCTGCCGATGCCCGAGCCGGTGGGGCAGGTCCGGATGCGGCTGACCGGGCCGGGTCGCGACGGCCGCGGGTTCGGCACCGATCTGCGCGGCCCCACCGCCTGTGAGATCCTCACCCTGCCGGAGACCGAGGCGCTCATCGCCCGGCTCGGACCCGACCCGCTGCGCCCGGACGCCGACCCGGACCGGGCGTGGGCGCGGATCCGCCGCTCGCGGCGCAGTATCGGATCCCTGCTCATGGATCAGCGGGTGATCGCCGGCGTGGGCAATGTATATCGCGCGGAAGTACTGTTCCGGCACGGCATCTCCCCGCAACGCCAGGGCGCGGAACTGACCGCCGCGCAATGGTCGGCGCTGTGGGCCGACCTGGTCGACCTGATGCGCGTGGGTGTGCGTCGCGGAAAAATGCATGTGGTGCGGCCGGAGCACGATCACGGCGCGCCCTCCTATGCCGCGGACCGGCCGCGCACCTATGTCTACCGCCGGGCGGGTGAACCCTGCCGATGCTGCAGCGAACCGGTGCGGCATACGGTGCTGGAGGGCCGGAACCTGTTCTGGTGCACGCAGTGCCAGCCCGCCTGAGCCGCGCGGATCAACCCGCGACGGCCGTATCGGTACCCAGCGTTTCCGCTCCGGCGTACCGGTGCCCGCCCGCGGTTTTCGCCGAGTACATCGCCTGATCGGCCCGGCGCAGCAATTCGGCCAGTTCGCTGCGGTCCTGCGGCGGGGCATAGGTGGTGCCGACGCTGGCCGAGACCGGTACCGGTCCCGCCGACGACCACACGGAATCGTTCAGCGCGTGCACGATGGCGTGGGCCAGTTCGGCGACACGGTTGTCGGCCATCCCGGCCGCCAATACGAACTCGTCCCCGCCGTAGCGGCACACCACCGCGCCCGGCGGCGCCACCTCCCGCAGCCGCTTGGCCAGTTCGACCAGTACCTCGTCGCCCACCGCGTGACCGTAGCCGTCGTTGATCTGCTTGAACCGGTCCAGATCCACCACCAGCAGACCTACTCCGCGGTCGGCCTGTTCGGCCATCATGCGTACCCGCTTGCGCAGCAGTGTGCGATTGGCCAGCCCGGTCAGTGCGTCGTGGGTGGCCTCGTGCTCGAGCCGCTGCTGCAGCGCGGCGAATTCGCGGACCCGTTGCGTGGCCTCGTCGGAGAGATTCTTCTTCTGCTGGGCCAGGGCCAGCTCCTGCAGCGCCTGGGCATAACTGTCGATGGCCTGGCTGGCCACCAGCGGCCACCGGGTGGCCACCAGGGATCCGCGTGGGCCGGCCGGAAAGCCGAGCAGGGTGCGGGTGACCAGCGCGAGCATCCGGACCCGGTGCAGCGGTTCGGCGCAGAGGCGGGCACCCAGTCGGCGGGCCGCGCGAATCGGGAAGGGGTCGGAAACGGTGAGGTGCAGCAGCTGCTCGAGGATTTCGACGAGCACGGGTTCGATCTCGGCGGCACTGATATCGGCGTCGGGTTGGGCGCCGGCGGCCAGCGCCCACTCCCGTGCCGTGGAACGGACGGGTGGCCGGGACTCAGCGGTCATCTCGACCACCGGTATCGGTGGAGCTCACGCCGCGGATCAGGGTCCGCCACGTCGGTACCGGGCTGGGCCGGCTCTGTCGCACTGCTATGCGGATGGTCCACCTTGTCGGGTGCACGCTACCGCCCCCTTTCCAGATACCCCGTCCGGCAAGAAGATCGTAGCAAGATGGTGGAACCCGCCGACCTGCGTTCTAGAACAGGTTCCGGGCCCCGGTACAACAGTGATCTCTGCTCCTATCGTCGCGGAAACTCTTGCGTTACACACTTTTGTAGAAGTATCGCGGCCGCACCCGGCCCGGCCCGGTGACCCGGAATGCGGTCTTCCCGTCACTGGCGGGTCGGCGCGGTCTGCCCGGGCCCGGTGCAACCGGTGCGATCCGCGCCGGTGCGGGGCTGATTGGCGAAATGAAACCGCGATTGGGTAGAGTCGCTGTGCACGCGATATCGTGGCGATCCCATGGATATCGTATGCACGCGGGTGTAGTTCAATGGTAGAACCTCAGCCTTCCAAGCTGATGGTGCGGGTTCGATTCCCGTCACCCGCTCCACCTGAAAAGACCCTGCCAGCAGGGTCTTTTTTCGTAGTTCCGCGGGCTGAGAGCCGGGCGTACCGGCGGGTGCGCCCCCGGTCTCCGGCTCGCTCCCCTTCTTCCATCGGCCGTCGGTGTGGCTCGGACGTCGACATGCGAGTCCGTCCGTCCGGCGTACGGCTGCCACCCGGGCCGCTCGCGGCCCGTAGTGGCCCGCCGGGGTAGTCGGGATTACTGAAGAAGGTGACGATCAGGGGGTGATCACCGCGGCGGCCCACCGGAGACCGGGCCGGTGCGTGCGGATCCGTGGGATAGTGGCCGAAGCCGGACCTGGTGAAGTTGTCGTCGGCCGAGCGGGGCCGACCGCCGCCTCCGGCCTTCCGTGCCCGGTCTGCTGCCTACCGTCGGCGTCGGGGCGGGGCTCCGGTGTGGTTTGCCTTCGCCGTGAATGCGTGGCATCTTGTTCTCGACGGGGTGTGGCGCAGCTTGGTAGCGCACCCGCTTTGGGAGCGGGTGGTCGCAGGTTCAAATCCTGTCACCCCGACAATTGTTCGTTCGCATCGCCGCGCCGCCTCGGTGCGGCACCTCAGATCCGCGACCGCGACGGCTGTTTCCCGTCGTTCACCGCGCTTTGCTGACCGGTACGGGGCAGCCCGATCTCCACTTCCGGCGCCGGGAGCTCCGCGCGGCGTCCGAAGGCCTGGTCGATCAATTCGGACGCGGCCCGGGTGACGATCAGCCGCGCGATGGCCAGGTCGGTCTCCAGTTTGGTGCGGTCCTTGGGGTTTCGTTCGGATTGCTCGTAGGCGCGGCTCGCCAGGACATAGAAGATTTCGGCGGCGTAGCGGTCGGCGATGCGGTCGCAATCGGCACGCATACGTTCGACCAGATGGAAAGTGGCGGCGGCGGGCAGGCCGGCGTCGGTGAGCCGGGTGGCCAGATCGCTGCAGCGTGGGTTGGTGACCCGGTACACGTCGAAGGGGTCGTCACTGGCGGCCAGTGCCTGCTGGACATATTCGGGAAGTTCGTGGGCCGGCTCTTCGGGCTCCGGCTTCGCCGCGACCGGGGCTTGCCGCCCGGGTGTGCTGACGGTCTGGTCGGTAACCCCCAGTACGTCCCCGAGGCCGTCGCCGCGGTCCCAGGCGGCCAGGAGTTCCCGGATGCCGTTCAGTTTCATACCCCGGCCGAGTAGACGGCTGATGGTCTGCAACCGGTTGAGGTGGTCCGAGCCGTAGTAGCCGATCCGGCCCCGGACGTCGGGCGAGGGCAGCAGCCCACGCTCGTGGTACACGCGGACGCTGCGCACGGTGGTTTCGGCAGCCCGCGCCAGCTCGTCGATCGTGTACTCGGATTCGCCAGCCATACGTATAGGAAACCATAATCGGGCCCGTAGATAAACGGTCCGTAACCAAACGAACCGCTGAGCAGCGGCTAAAAGATGTGAAAAACATGTCAACGTCCCGTTACCTAACGGCATGAGCCCTTGCCTCAATAGCCTTCCGTGCTCTAACGTGCGTGATGCAGCTGACATCAGCTGGTTTCCGGGGACTGTTGAGCAGCCCTGACGTTCCGCCCGACCAACGGGACACGTATCGGTTCAACCCGGCGTGCCCTCGGCAGTTCCGGAGACGGTTATGAGCACAATGCGAATTCGTTCCGTGAGTGTGGTTACACCCCGCGCCACCACTACTTCCCGGCTTCCCGCGACGCCGCTCCCGGCGACCGCGAAATCGGCGCAGCGGCCCCCGTGTGCGGAGGTGCCCGACAGCTGGGACCTCGACTCCGGCACTCCGGAAGCCTGGCATTCAGCAGTGCGCATCTGCTATGGCTGCCCGCTGTTCGCGCAGTGCAGCCGACTGGCGCAGACCCTCATCGAGCGAGGCGATGCGCCGCGAGCCATGATCTGGGCGGGCGTCGCCTACGACAACTCGGGCAATGTCATCGAGAACCTCGACCGGCACCGCACTGTGCCCATCGACCACAAGCGTCCGATGCGGATCATCCGCAACGGCCCGCGCCCCACTCACGGCACGACGGTCGCCGGGGCTCCGAAACGGCATATCGTGCTGGGTCGCCCACTTCGGCCGACGGAGCCGGCGGCTGTCTGACTATGCTCCGGGGCAAACATGGATCTAGCTCTGGTGGTGCGTAGATGACAATCCTGGCGTTGGAGATCGGTCCGACCCGGTTCGCCGCAATCGAGATCGCCGACGACGTCGGGGCCGACGGGGTCGAACGAATCCCTGTCCCGCAGGACGCGGCCTGGGATCGGGTGCGGGAGTTGCTGCTCGGTATCGCCGCGGGGCGCGATGTCACCGCGGTCGGTATCGCCTCCAGCGGCCCCATCGACATGGCGTCCGGGGTGGTCGCTCCGGAGCAGGTCCGCGAGTGGCAGGCCGGGTTTCCGCTCGTGGAATCGGTGCAGAAGCTGTTTCCGTCCGCGGTGGTGGCGATGGCGCTCGACGGCGTATGCCTGGCCCTGGCCGAACGTCATTTCGGCGCCACCCAGGAGATCATGGACTCGGTGTCGATCTACCTGTCGGACATGATCGTCGGCGGGGTCATGGTCGGCGGATTCGTCGTGGTCGGGCGCACCGGCAACGCGGGCCAGATCGGCCATATGCTGGTGCCCGGCTACGACGAACCCTGTGTATGCGGCGGCCGCGGCTGTCTGGAGTCGGTGGCCGGCGGTGCCGCACTGACCAAATGGGCGCGGAACGAGGGCTGGGTCGGCGACTCGATCGAGGCCCTCGCGCAGGACGCGCAGGCCGGCGACCGGATCGCGGTGGCCGCGCTGGAGCGGGCCGGGACAGCGCTGGGCCGGGCCATCGCCTCGATGGCACCCCTGCTCGATATCGATCGGGTAGTGATCGGCGGGCCGATCGCCGCGCCCGGGACGGCGCTGTGGAAGTCGCTGCACAATGCGATCGCGAGGCACGCGCGGCTGCCTTTTCTGACAGGCCTGCGGGCGGTGCCCTCCGAGCTGGAAGACCTCGGTCTGCTGGCCGGTGCGGGCGTTATCGCCCTGACGACACAGAACGACTGATCCGGGCGCTCGGTCCGCCTGTCGTGGGATGGCACCGGAATCCCCGGTAGGGCTGTTCGGCAGAGCGATCTCCGCCCCCGTTCCGGCATCCGCCACGGCGATGACCCGGGCCGTCGTTCCGGTGCCCCGTCGGCACGGCGGCCCGGCTCGCCTTCCGCGTCCCCGATCGAGATCGGGCGGTCGTAGTCTCCGTCGGGTGATTTGCCAATGATTAGCGCAGGTCGGTGCCAGTATTCAACGTCCGGTCCGGCGCGGACGGGGCGCCGCGCCGGTAGCCGATGCGAGACCTGAACTTTTCATGTCGCCAATGGTTTCCGTAGAATCGCTCGGCCGGCTATCGGCGCGCCCGGTCAACGGGGGTTGCTGGTTTGCCCGGTTGCCGGTTCCGTTCTTCGCGTTACGCCCAAGGTCCACTGTTGAACGTACCGCTGCGCAACGGTACATTATGTTCTGCGGCCGATGTCTCGTTTGAGGCACCCACCGCGCAACGGTAGGACGCACGCGATGAGAGGGCGCAGTGATCCCCTGGGTGACGGTCGAAACTTTGGCGCCGGAAGGATTCTCGGTCGCGTCGGTCGGGGATGCCGCACGTGAGTTCGCCGACTGGCGGCGGGTGCTGCAGCGGCAGCTCGCCCGCACGCCCGCGTTGTACGACGGGCTGAGTACCCGCGATATCACCGAGGTGCTGCGTGCCTCGATCGAGGGCGCGGCCGAGGTGGACAAAATCGTTGCGACCAGGGCCGGCCCACACAAACTGTTGGTGCGTCCGGTCTTCGGTCCCGGCGGCGAGGTGCACGCCGTGCGCTGGTGGGCCGGACCGGAGAAAGGGCCGGTGCCGCCGCTGCCGCGAGCGGTCGGGGTGATCTGGGATCTGGACAGTCAGACCCTCGCGCAACCCAGCGGTATCACCGCGCTGTCGGGAATCGCGCCCGAGGAATATGTGCCGCGGATGTCCATCGCGGAATTCTTCCACCGGATCTCGGCCTTCGATCGGCACGCCGAAGTGCTCGATCTCCTGTACCGGCCGGTGCCCGGGGACAAACTGCAGTTCGAGGTTTCGGTGCTGCGCAACGCGGGACGCGCCACCCGGTGGCGGATCACGGTCCGGGCGCGCGATGACGAGTATCTGCGCGGAGCCCGGTGGCTCATAGAGGACATCACCTCCGACAGTGACCCGGCCGTCTGGCCGACCTTGGAGAGTGTCGGACTGCGCGAGGCGCACCGGCGTGCGGGAAACCACCTGGCGGTGGTCCAGCTGGCGCATACGAGCATCTCGCATTGGCTGACCGATCCGGCGCCCTGGATCCGCTGGGATTACCTGTTCCGTCCGGTCGATGTATTCCATCCCGATGATCGGGTCCGGTTGGTGGAACTGGGTTCACAGGTGCGCAGCGGGGAAAGCGCCGGGGTGACACTGCGGACCCTCAACTATGCGGGGGGCTACACCCCGACCTCGCTACTGCTCTATCCCTATCCCGGGTTCTCCAATCGGGAGCTGGCGATCGCCCAATTGGTCCGGGTGGCCGACGATATACCCATGGTGGAACCGGAACCGACGGATCTGGCCGCGCCGGGTTCGCCGATCGGGTACGACGATCAGCTCCGCTATCGGCTGGCGGGCCGGTGGCGGCACAGCACCGTGTCCTAGCGCCGCGGTACCCGTGCCGGAACAGTCGAGTCCCCAGTTGTGGGAAGAAATCGCCGGTCGATCGCGGGGCTGCTCTTTACCATTTCGAGAGTGAGGACTGGGGTGGCCGGACGTGCGGATTCGGGCGAAGCGCTGCTTCGCCGGATGGCCGCGCGCAGGCGCCGCGACAATATTGTCGTGGTCGTTCTGGCCGTCCTCGCGGTCCTGGGCGGCGGCCACGCCGTCTACAGCTTCTTCGCCGCCGACCCGCAGCCCCCGGGTGACGACGCGATGGTGACCGTCGCCGGTCACGACCGGCTGGCCGGTTCCTTCGCCGAGGATTTCGTCGTCGCCTATCTGAGCGCCGGAACCGCGCAACAGGAATCACTGTCGCGATATGTGGGCGGATCCCAGCAAATCGCGCTACCCAAAACCGGCCAGCAGGTCCGTGACCCGATCGTCGTGTACACCACCCGGACGCTTTCCGTCGGGACCGTGGAGGTCTGGTCGGTGACGGTGTCGGTGCATGTGGGACGCGGCCAGACCGACGGCCCGCGGCAGTACTACCGGGTCCCGGTCTCGGTATCGGAGGGCAACCTGCGGGCGCTCACCCTGCCCGCCGCGGTGCAGCCGCCCGGTATCGGAGCCGATCTCGCGCAGGCCTATTCGGCACCGTGCGGGGAAGAGACCGCGTTCACGCAGGTCGCCACCGGATTCCTGACCGCCTACCTGACCGGAACGGGAGATGTCGCGCGGTATGTGACCGTCGAGTCCGGTATCGCCGCGTTACGTCCGGCACCGTTCACCGAACTGAGCACGGTGGCCGTCACCGCCGAGGACTCCGCCTGCGGTACCGCCGGTGAGACCGCCCGGATCTTGGCGACCGTGACCCCGAAGGGGCCGGCGGGTGCCGCTCCGGCGCTGGCCTATCCACTGACGATGGTGCGTGGGGACGGGCAATGGCAGGTGCGGATCATCGAAACGCTGCCCGCGCTGAAAGAACCACTCACCGCCGTCGCACCGCAGGGGGAGAAAGCCGGCCCGGCGCCCGGTAACACCACCGGAGCTCCGACCACGACCGTAGAGATTCCACCGGCCACCCAGAACTGACGTGAGGCGACCAACCCATGGGCAATATATCCAATATCCTGTACGGCATTCTCGTCTTCGTCCGCTGGGCGGGCCTGATCCTCATCACCATCGTGTCGATGGGTGTGATGATCTCGGAGGCGGCGAAATCCAAACTGTCCCCGGCGAAGATCCTGGGCGTCGCCGGTTCGGCGATCCTGGCCGCGGTGCTGTTCTGGATGTTGCCGACGCTGGTGAACTACGCCCGCGGCGACGCCAACATGATCGTGCCGGATCACCCCGTGGGCGGTTATAGGTGACCCAGGTGATCAAGGTCTTCACGCCGGTCAAACGTGTCCCCACCATGATCGGCAAGGCCCAGAACGGTCAGAAGCTGCCGTTCGGGCCCTACACCCTGCCGCAGGTGGCGGGTGTAGCCGTGGGGTTGATACTCACGGGCGTCGGCGCGATGACCCTGCCGGTGAATCCGGCGATCACCTTTCTGGTCGGTGTGGCACTGACCGTCGTCATCGGGTTCGGGCTCGGCCTGATCCCCTACACCGGGGTGCGGCTGTTGTCCCGGGTCGTGTGGTTCGGCCGGCTGATCCTGTATCCGAAACCGGCCCTCGCCTCGGGGATGCCGGTGACTCCGGAATCGGCCCGGATCACCATGTTCGTCGAGGAGACAGTGGTGGCGATCCTGCCCCACGAGCCGACTACCCCGGTGCCGGCCAGGGAACGCGGCAAACGAGCGGCCGCCCGGGGCGGTCAGATCCTGGAAATGCTGGGTACGAAACGCTTCCTGCGTCCGGTGGAAGTGGTCGAACCCGCCGTCGCGTCCGGCACGCCGTCGAACTGGCGGACGATGATCAACGGTAACGGGGGGCGGCCGAAGAGCGGAGAGGGACGCTGATGGGGTTCAACCGGGATCTACAACCCACGGCCGCGATTCGCGGACACCTGCAGTTCACCCACACCGGGTTGGTCACCGCGACCTATTTCATCACTCCGCTCGGTTACGGGTTGCGTAAGGCGAGCGATAAGTTCGATGTCAAACTCGCGCATCATTCGCTGGTCAACAATCTGCCGAACGGTTCGCTGCTACTCGGCATCCAGGCCCGGCAGAACACGATCGATGTGCTGAGCAAAATGGTCGAGGGCGTGGATCTGGACGAATGCGCCGACTACGCCGACGAGGTGTTCGCCTCCTACGAACGGGTCCGGGCCATTTCCCCGCAGACCCGGATCTTCCTGCTGTCGATCCCGGTCGGCACCGCGAACACGAGCGGAATCTCCGCGCTGTCGCGGATGTGGCGGGGCAGTACCACCACCATCGACGCCACCGCCATCTCGCGCGCCGAACTGGATGCCTACGAGGATGAGGCGAACGAGATCCTCTCCCGTGTCGGTAGCGAGTTCGATCCGGTGCCGGTGCCGGCCGCCATGTTCCAGTGGCTGTGGGAGCACTACCTGGCCCGCGGCGCGGTGGGCGATCCGATAGCGCCCACCCGGGCGGGTGCCCTGGACGACGCGACCGCGGCGGTATTCAAATCCGCGGCCCTGGACGAGGGCGCCCGAGCCGATTCGCAGCGTCGGTTGCGTCCCTCGTTCGTACCGGTGATCAAGGTGGTGCAACCGGATACCGGATACCGGCCGTCGTATCAGGCGATGCTCACTCCGCGTTCTTTCCCCTACGCGGGCATGATGTTTCCCGGTGGCAGCGAATTCCTGAGTGTGATCGACGGCCTCGGTGATGTGACCGTCGACTGGGGGATGCGAATCTCCACCAAACCCGCCGATCAGGTGCTCAAGGCGAACGAGGTGAACCTGCGCCGTCTCGGCGAGCAGATGGACCAGCGCGATCAGGAGATCTCCTTCGCGCAGAACACGCTGATGTCCAAGGCACAGATGCTGGGCGAATACAATCAGCACTTCGAGGTGAACGGCGGGGAATCGGAGGTCTCCTTCACCACGGTCATCGCGGTGGGCGGCCCGTCCCGCGACGAGACCATGGATGCGGTAAACACCCTGCGGCGCCGGTACAAGCGATTCCAGGTGGAGATGGTCGCGCCGGTCGGCGCGCAGGTCGATCTGTGGTCGCTCCTGATTCCGGGCAGTCCGCCGCGTCGTGCCTTCGATGATTTCGCCCATATCGTCCCCTCCGATATGTGGGCCGGTTTCGTACCGTTCACCACCAATCAGATCGGTGACGACAGCGGTCCGGTGATCGGTATCAATCTGCTGTCCGGCCATTTCGAACCCATCCATTTCGGGATCATGGAAGCGGCGCTGCACGACCTGTCGGCCTCCTTCGCGGTGACCGGCGAACTGGGTTCCGGTAAATCGTATTTCCTGAAGCTGATGGCCGTGCTCGTGCACGATATGGGCGGGCAGTTCCTCGCGATCGATCGCAGTCAGGTCGGGGAATGGGAGCATTTCGCGTCCGCCATCGACGATGCGGTGATCATCGACCTCGCCAACCCGACGGTATCGCTGGACCCGTTGCGCCTTTTCGATCCACGGGTGGCCGGTGAACGCGCACTGGATTCCGTACTGCCGCTGCTGGACCTGTCGCCCACCTCGGGTACCGGCGCGGTCATCAGCAATCTGCTCTCGCCCCGCGGCATCGCCGAACACGGGATCGCCAGTCTGCTGGACCTGTTCCGCGTGGTCTGCCGGTTGCGTGACCAACCGGGCTCACTCGAGGAGTACTCCGACCTGGCGGCCCGGCTGGGCACCATCGTGGAACGGGTACCGGTGCTGTTCGACCCGAACCTGGCGCCGATCCGACTCGACGCCGCGGCGACCGTGGTGCGCAGCCACCGGCTGGCGCTGCCGACCGCCGAGGAACTCACCACCCCGCACTTGTACAACCGGCTGCCGCTGACCAAACGGCTCGGCACCGCCCTGTACGAGTTGGTGGGTGTGACGGCGCGGGAGGCCTTCCTCTCCGACAACGGCCGCTTCGGCCTGCTGGTCGGCGACGAAGCGCACCACTTCACCCAGACCCAGGTGGGCGCCGCGGTGACCTCGGACTTCAGCCGAGACGGACGTAAGCACCTGGCCGCGATCGGCCTGGCCTCGCACGATCCGGCCACCGACTTCCAGGGCGCGGCGCACAATCTGATCCCGAACCGCTTCGTGTTCCGTCAGCGCGACGAAACATTGGCCCGTAACAGTTTGGAGTGGCTCGGAGTCGACCTGGAAGAAGCGCCGTTCCTGCTCCAGGCCCTCCGCGAGGAGACCTCACCGCCGGTGGGGGCGGGCCGGCAGGTACCCGAGGAACGGCGGGGCGAGATGTTCATGCGGGACGCGCTGAGCCGGATCGGCCGGGGAAAGGTGCTGGGGCCGGCCCGGGCGGACCGGGCCGAAGCCATCACCAGTACCCCGACCGTCGTCGCGAAAACCGACCGACGAGAGCCGGAGGCGGTGCGGTGACCGGGACGTGAACGAGGCGGCGGGCAAGAACGTACCCGACGGGCGGCAGTTCAGGACGATCGTGTTGATCGTTTTCCTGATCCTGGTCTGCGGCTGCGGCGGTACGGTGATAGCGGTGATCGCCCCGCTGGGCGAGATGGTCTCCCTGGGCCGGACCGATTACCAGCGGCAGTGCGATATCGCCCTGGGAACGACGACCGGTACCGCGATCCCCACCGCGCCGACTACGACGACCTCCGCCCCGGACTCGTACCCGGCCGCCACCTCGCCTCGTCCCACCGCTAATCCCTACGCCGCGATGCAGATCGAAGACGGCGATACCGACCTCACCGATCGCGACCGGGCCTGTTACACGGCGATGCAGTCGGCGCCGTATCAAGACCAGCCGTTGCGGCAGCCGAATACCGGCTTCTCGGCGGTCTGCGCCGCCGACCTTGCGCTGCGGTATCCCGAAGCCGGAGGAACGGCGGCCATGGCGGAGTACATACGTGATGTGGTCTACAGCGCCTCGATCGTCACCACGACCGGACAGTGTGCGCCTACCCGCGCCCCGGCACCCGTCGCCGAGGAGAGTTGTGGGGATCCCACGAAAAAAGTCCCCGCGGTGGTGCTGCCGGTGAGCGTGGGCACCCAAGGCTACTGCGGGCAGCTGGTCGACCCGGACGCGGCCTCACCGGGTGACGTGGTGTTCTGGGAGTACCGCGACAACGCCGCCACCAAGGCCGGTATCGCGCTCGGGCCACGCGAACTGGTGACCGTGGACAACGGCAGGTTCGTGCGGCTCGGCGTCCCCGACGGTGCCGAGGTGCAGATCAAACGGGTACTGGGGGAGGCGGCGTGACCAGCGCGGAAATCGGACCCTACCCGGTCGAGGCCGAGAGCGAGGCGGAGCCGGACAACGCTGTGCCGCAGTCCGGCTCGCCTTGGCAGCCGGGTGAGCGGCGGCAGTGGGGTAGGGGCACGGGCAACGGATCGCCGCCGGGAGCACCTTCGACACCGGCAGGTCCCGCGGGGCAGAACGGCGCCACCCCCGCCGGCAATTCCGTGTCGGCGCCGCCCGCCGCGCCCGCGCCGAACTCCGCGATCTCCGCGCCTCCCGTCACACCTGTCGCGGCCCCGATCGCCGCGCCTCCAGCGGTCGCCGCGCCGGTGTCCGCGCAACCGGCTCCGCCCGCTGCTGCTCCCGCCGCCCCTGCCACGCGGAAGGAGGAGCCGGAACCGGAACCGCTGGTGGACCCGGAGATGCTGGCGCAGATGGCGCCCATGGCATTGATGGCGGGCTCGGCACTGTTGCCGATGATCGGATCGGCGCTGTCCGGGCTGCTGGGCGGTGGGTCCGGTGCCGGCGCCGCGGCGCCCGCTGCCGAAACGGCCGGCACGCCGATCGACCCGCAATCCGACCGCGCCATGAAGGTGCTGAAACTGCTCGAGGCGATGTACGGCGAAGGGGAGCCTAAAGATCCCGAAGTGAAGAAACTACGGGAGAAGGTCGGCGGAAGCCAGACCGGCGGCAGCGGTGACGGCCCGGCGATGATCAAGGCCAAGCGGATGTTCCAGGCGACTCGGGCCACCGCCTTCAACAATCTGGACAAACAGCTGGCGAACTACTGTTCCACTCTCGCCGGGACCAACAAGGTCGACCAGAATGCCGTGCGGCAGCTGTTGAAACAGACGAACGCGGCGCTGGCCGAGCTGGGTCCGCTGGCGTACACCAAAGAGGGGCAGCAGAAGGTCCGCCGGATCCTCACCGCGGCACTGCAGACCGCGCACAAGATCGTTTCCGGGGGTACGGCGAATTCGGCCGATACCGCCTCGGCGATCAACCAGCTCACCAACCAGTACCTGTACAACATCCTGGGAAAGGAATTGCCCGGGGGCGTGAAGCTCACCCCCATCGCGGGGTCGACCGTCAATGGTGGATCGGAGCGGGCGCAGTTCGCGGTCAAGACCGCGCTGGCCCAGCGAGGCGACCCTTATGTGTGGGGCGCCGAGGGCCCGAACAGTTTCGACTGCTCCGGACTTACGCAGTACGCGGCCGCGAAGGCGGGGGTCAAGATACCTCGCGTCGCCAACGATCAGTATCGGCAACTCCCGGCGGTCAACCCGAGCAATATCCAGCCAGGTGACCTCATCTTCCCCTCGACCAGCTACAAGAACGGTCAGTACGGGCACGTGATGATGTATATAGGCAACGGCCAGGTGGTGCACGCACCGAGAACCGGTGACGTTGTTCGGGTCACAAGTCTGCCCAAGAGTTACGAGGCACGGCGCTTCGCCTGATCACCGGCCGTGCCGGGCCCGGCACGGCCGGTGATCGGTCTTACGGATCCCAGGGGTCCAGACCGGCTTCGGGGTCGAGATGGTCGAGGTTGGCGATACGGGTTGACCACATGGCCAGCCGGGCCCGATTGTGTTCGATGGGGCTGTTGTAGTAATTGAGTGCCGCTTGTTGGAACTCGGTGGCCGCCTCGGTGGCGATTGTCCATCGAGTGTCGCGGCCGACAGCGTTCCACTCCGCCCCCGAGATGGCATTGCGCAAACCGATATCGGAGTCCCAGTGCCGCCGCACACGACTCACGAACGCCTGGTCTACCAGCGCCCCGGGCGGTGGTGTGCTGGTGTGCCTCGCGAAGTTGTTCGCCGCCACGACCGCTTGAGCCGCGAAAGCCCGCTGGGTGGTTATCGTGTCCGTTGGAAGCAGATGGTTCTGAACCGCGCGCGATGCGGCGAGCGCCTTTTGCAGGGGCCCCCAGCCGTACGGGTTCGACGACATACTGGACTTCATCGCCGCTGCTGCCCGCAGTACCTGGTGCACTTGTTCGTCCGGTGTGCCGGCGGCACGCAGCACTGCCGCCATTTGCCCGTCCGGGACCCTGCTGTCGCCGAGACCGTCGAGCGCGTTGGCGATACCGAGTGCCTCGGTCATACCGCCGTGATCGTGGGAGCGAGCCTGCGCTTTGCGCAGCCAGTTCGCGCGGCCCAGGTGGCTCCACTGGTACATTTCCAGGCGCGATCCGGCGGTCTGGATATTGGCCAGTTCCGAACGCTTCTTGCCGCGGGCCAGCGGATTCAGCGGGTTCGGTGTGGCGGCCATGGCCCAGCCGGTGAGCGGCGAACTGTTGACGGTGTTCAACGCCGCGATCGCCGCCAGCCCGGGGAATCCACCGCCGCCACCGCCACCGCCACCGCCGCCACCCATACCCAGCGCGGTCCCGCCTCCGCCTCCGGAGCCGGAGGAATTGCCCTGGATGGCCATCGACATCCGGTTGGCGATCCAGTCGTTGCCCCGGGACAAACTGCTGTTCAGCCGCCGGATCTGCGAGACGGCCACGACCTCCACGACGCACAGGATGACGATGACCGACATGACCTGGCCGTCCGCCTGATCGAAGAGGTTGCTGATGAAGAGCACGTAGACACCGAGAAAGACAATGAACACCGTCATTCGAGCGGCCGCGATGAACGCGTCGACGATATTGCGGACGAGGAATGTCTGCGTGGGTCCGTACACGAAACCGCCGGCGGCGAACCCGAAGATCGTCATGAATCCGTGATAGATGGCGTTCATTGCCGCCTTCATCACCTTCAGGGCGAGATAGATGGCGAAGATCAGCAGCACGGTGGCACAGATCAGCAGAATGAGGCCGGTGCCCACCTGGCCCATCGTGGGTGTGGAGGCTTTCGCGTAGGCGGATTGATTACCGCAGTTCTGCATTCCCTCGCGCACATTGCTGTCTTTTCCGGACAGCACGCCGGAGGTCCATGCGGACTCGCAGGCGGCGTAGTTGTCGATGACCTGGCCGAAGTTCCAGACCTGCACGGGTTTACGAGCGAAGTTGTCGGCCAGATCGTGCTGGAGGGTCGTGACCAGCAGGGCGGGGTTCGGGTTGCCGTCCCCGGTGAGCCCCGCCGCGACCGACAGGCCGACATCACGACCCTGGGTGAGCAATCCGTCGGAGGAGAGCACATCGGCCAGTGGTTCGGCCAGGAAGAGCGGACCCAGAATCGCCACGCCGAGCATGGTGATGATCTGCATCACGGCTTTGCTGGGAAAACCGCGGACGATGAACCAGGCCACGAAGAACGCGCCGATGGTGGCCGCGGTGATCAGGAGCATCGGGGTGGCGATCTGGCGCGCGAGGGCGTCGGCGACACCGGTGAGCGCGTTGGCGAACATATCCAGCCAGGCGAAACTGAACGCGAATCCGATAATCCAGATGGCGGTAGTGACAATGGCCATGTAGCCGACGAATTCGAGGCTGATGAGGGTCCACAGGACGGTATTGCCCGGATTGAACAAACCACCCTTGTCTGTCGCGAAGGTGTAACTCGCGAGCGGTACCCCGTTGGAGTCGCGTACGTTCATCCAGCTCAGGCCATCGATCTGGGAGACACCGCTACTGGTCTGCGCCGTGGCCACCGCGCCGACGATTCCGGGGAAGACGACCATGACCAGGACAATCAGCAGTGACCACAGCAGGCGGCGCCGCCAGGGGTTGCCGTCGACCCACTCACGGGCCCGATGCACCAGGGTGTCCGGATACCAACGCAGCGCATCCCATTCCGCTGCGGGCACCGGCCGTCGCGCCGCGGGTGTCGATGTCGTCATGGGCAGGTCACCGCCGGACAGGCGCCGCCGCGGATCGCCCGCCCACCGGCGGATACGCGGGCCGGTCCGCC
This sequence comes from Nocardia grenadensis, assembly GCF_050942415.1. Taxonomy (NCBI): domain Bacteria; kingdom Bacillati; phylum Actinomycetota; class Actinomycetes; order Mycobacteriales; family Nocardiaceae; genus Nocardia; species Nocardia grenadensis. The sequence goes on from NZ_CP192054.1 coordinate 1,288,804, forward strand.
CGCGAGTCCGCTGCGCCGTGCCAGGGGATGTGCCGCCGCTTCGCCTCGTGGTTGACGCAGGTTCATCGACTGTTTCCTCCTGCGGCGCTATCCGGCCCTCGGGTGACCATGAGGGACAGTGGTGTTCGTGCACGTCAGTGTATGACCGGGGACTTCGATGATGGCCTGTTCGACCAGGTCAGCGCTTCCCGCCATTGGGAATCCAAGACAATGAGTGGGTTCAGGAAGGAGTCGCGCGCATGGTCGGCTGCCGATGCTCGGGTCCCGGTGCCGGCCCGATTGTGAACGCCCACCGTGCCGGCGGGCCGGTCGTCCGCGTCGCTGCCGATAGAGCATGCGAGGGGTGATCGCGTGGGCATAGGCGACTGGTTCGAGGACCACTGGGACGACGTCGTCGTCGGTGTGGCGGGCGCTGCCGGTTTCGCGCTGGGTGGGCCGGCGGGCGCCGCCCTGGTCGGCGGATTGGCAGGTGGCCTGACCGCGGCGGCTCAAGGCGAGGATTTCCTCGCGGGCATGGCGCTCGGCGCCGCCGGTGGTCTCCTGGGCGGGGCTGCCGGGCTCATCGGTCGTGGATTCTTCACCGCGGTAGGTCAAACGGCAGTGCAGGGCGGGCGTGGCCTTGTGACGAATGGGGCGGCGCGAGCCATCCCCGGCGCATTCAACGGAGTGCGCTCCGGGCTCAATAATTCCACGACGCGGCTGGTTTCCGGAATGCTCGGTTCCGGCATCGGCGCCACACCGTGGCAGACCGATATGAATCTGCGCGAAAACTACTACAAGAACATGGGCGGCTATCCCGAAGTGCCGGTTATCGATATCACCGATGACGAGATTCCGGAAGCGCCGGAGAAGATGGCGCGGATATACATGCCCGATCCGGGGAATCTGCCCTACGGTCTCGAATTCACCGCTCCCATGCAGCAGAACTACCGGACGCTGCCCGCCACCTACGCGGGCTTCATGAAGAGCCTCGGAAGCAAACCGTCGAAGGACGCGCTGCCGAAGAGCCTGGAAGTCAGCGATATCTCCGGGGAGGAAGCGTCGGGAATCCCCAACTACGTCGACCGGGTGGCGGCGCTGCGAGGGTATTACAGCGACCTACGGGATACGACGGAGGCGGTGGCGGTCGCGGTGCATCGCACGGGTGAGCTGTGCGCTGCGGCCCGCGACGATGTCAACGCATCCATCAGCGCCTTGAAAAAATTCGCCGGTACACATCCACGCGATGCCGAGCGGATAAAAGGCTACAACGAGGAGTACGCCGCGAAACCGAGCCAGCACACCGGGTTGCCGGCTTTCGTCGTCGACGACAGCCTCCTGGTCGCGACCGGTATGTTCAGTTTGGGGCCGAGTGAGGACGCTTATGTCATGGTGCTCGTCGAGTCCGCCCTGGGCAGTGGGGGGAATCTGATGGCGGCCTACGCCCAGAAATTCCAGGAACTGGCCGCGGAAACCGAGGCGAAGAAGCCGGAGGAGAAGGATCCGAAGGAGAAGGACTCGAAGCAGGGTGGTGAGGAGAAGAAGGGGAACGACAAGGGCTCCGACGTGAGAACCGACCAGGACCCGGTGTTCCGGCAGACCACTCCTGCGGACGCCACGACCGATACCACCACCGGCGCGACCGGGCAGACTTCGCAGCCGCCGCCGGCGCTGGACCTCTCCGACGACGGTTCGGGAACCGATTCGGGTACCACTGATGGAGCCGACAAGGGAACCGGCGGCTCGACCGGCGATGACAGCGCAGGCCGTACCCCCACTACCACCGCTGCGGGCCCGGACGCCGGGGCGGCGCCGACTACACCCGCAACCGTCACGCCCGCGGCCACCGCCGCAGCGGGGATGAGCTCGCCGCTCGCGGCGATGATGATGCCGCAGATGTTGCAGGCGTTGACCAATCGTAACGGCGGGACCTCCCGCCGCGAGCACGATGGTTCCCGCGACCGCGACCAGAACGCCGGGCGGCCGGGCGAGAGCATCGTCGCGGCGCCCGCGGTCGCACCCACACCCGGCCAGCCGACCGGGCAGCCCGCAACCCCGGCACAGTCCACTACCGGGGCTCCACCGGCGAAGACGGTTTCCGCCCCGGCGGCCGCGCCGGTGCCCAAGCCCGCCGTCGCCCGATCAGAGGACAATGTCGTCTACACCTTTCCGACGGGCGAGACCCAGGAGGTGTCGGCCGTGGTGGCGCGGGCACTGGACGCGGCCTTCGGGAACGCCGCCGGTACCGACGCGCGGGCTGCCTACACGGGGACCCCGGCCGAATGGACCGACGAGAAGCGGATCGGGCTCCGTATCGATCCGTACCAGCTGATGACCGGTGATGTCGGGCTGTGGGAGGGGCCGGCCGAAGGGGAAGGTCGCGGCAGCCGGACGGCATTGCTGGTGGTCCTGGATTCCGACGCGGACACCGGGGTGCTCCAGGCAGTGATCGAAGGGGAGCTCCGGGTGGTGACGTCGCTGTCGGAGATGAGTGATGGCGGTGGTGAATTCGGTCCCTTCGTCGGAATGTTCCACCCGCCGGGAATCGAGAAGAGTACGACCGGCGCCGGCTCCGATATCGCCGCGGCGGTGCCGGGCGCCCCCTTGGATCAGCCCGCCGCCGGCGCCGTGATCACCGCATAAGGAGCTGATATGGGTATCGGTGGTTTCATCGCGGATGTCGCCGTCAGCACGGTCGTCGGGAAGGTGATTCCCGGTGGGGCGATTACGAAGGGGATCGTGGGTGGTGCGGCCGGTGGTGTGGCCGGCGAGTTCTGGGAGAACGGCCCGAGTATGGACGGGTTCATGTCCGGCGCCGGTCTGGGAGCCGCGGGCGGTGTGATCGGCGTGGGGGCGAGTAAGTTCGGGATGGGTAAGTTCCTCGAAAAACGTAAGGGTGCATTGGATGAGGCCCTGACGAAAGCGGGCGAGCCGAAAGCGGCCGCTACCTCCGCGGCGGGCGCACACAGTTCGGCCGATGGTGCTCTCACCGTCGCACAGCGGGAACTGGACACCGCCAACCAGGCGCTCACCGACGCCAACGACAGGCTCGCCGACATCCGAAGGCTCATCCGGCGGAACGGGAGCAGCAAATCGCTGCGGCGGCAGGAAATGGATGCCAAGCAGGCCGTTCGTGACGCGACCCGGAAGCAGGCCGACGCACAGACGGCCCGCGACGATGCCGTACTCACTCGGGACAACGAACTCGACAACTGGATTCGCCGGCAGGGCGAAGCCGACTCCGCGGCGGCAGGCTTGAAAAAGGCCGAAGACGCGCTGAAGAATTTCGACAAGCGGGCGGAGTGGCTGGGCAAATGGGGACAGCCGGTCCTCATCGGCGTGGGCTCGGCAGCTGTCCGCGAGGCGTACAACCACTTCTTTTCCTCGGACAAGGGTGGCGGTGATACCGCCCCGGGCGGCGCGGCCGGGAACAACATCCCGCTGGTGTGGGACGGCATCAAGCCCGCGAACGCGGCGGGAGTCATGGGAACGGAGCCGTTCGTCCAGCAGACGGGAGTCGACGCCAAGAGCGTGCCCGGTGGGTTCCTGTTGCGGCCGGAGAAACTGGATCCGAACCTGATCGAGTGGTACGGCGGGCTGAAAGACTCCTTTGCCTCCACTTTTGTCGCCAACTACGAACTCTACGGCGATCTGAAGAAGAAGAAAGAGATCGAGTTGAAGCCCGTTCCGACGTTGGCGAAGCGGGCCGCCGTGCAGAGCACCGGCGGTGCGGCATACAAAACTGCCGCCGAGGCGCTCGATAAAACCGCGGATCAGCTGACGACCCAGCAGGAGACCGTGGTGAACGCGCTCCCGAAAGTAAAGGAAGTCACGGCAACCGGCCAGGAGAACATCGGGTTGATCATCGCCGGGGTCAACGAATGGATGCAGACAAGGCTTCAGCAGGGCTCCGATGTCGAGGTCATCAATATATTGGGCCAAGGGTTCAGCGAACTGGCCGGGCAGCTCAAAGGGGACGCCGAGAAGAACGCGGAAATTGCCGAGGAGATCGCGAAGAAAACCGCTGCCTCCGACAAGGCCGCGTCCGAGGACCTGGCCAACTCCGTCGGCAGCTACGCGAATCAACAGCAGAACCCGGCCCTGAACCCCGACAGTTCGCGGATCGGCGTGAACAACCCCTACGACCCGGGCAATCTCCCCGGCTATTCCAACCCGCCGACGACCGCGGACCTGGAGGATTCCACCGACAAGTTCAAGCAACAGGCCGAAGACCTGCAGAAGCAGGCCGACAACGCGCTGGGAATCGGCAAGAGCCCGTCGACCGTCGACCCGGCCTCGTACAACTCGAACACTCCTTCGTACAACCCGAACACCGCCGGGGTCGGAATGAACGATCCCATGAGTGGGCTGGGAGGTTTGTTCTCCCAATTGCCGATGATGATGGCCAGCCAGGCGGCCATGCGCGGTATGAACGACTCTGATATGGCCGGGCGTTTCCGCGATATCGACCCGTCGCGCTACGACCGCGCTGCCGCCCCGACCATGCCACAGGCCACCCCGCCGGCCGGCACCACGCCGTGGTCGAACCAGGCGGCCGCGGCCACCAATGCCAACAACGCCGCCGCCGCTGCCACCCCGGCCCAGCCCGCACACAACCAGGCCGGGCCCCCGAACGGCGTCAACTCGAGCCAGACCGGCGTCGGTGTGCCCAAACGGGTCGCCGGCGAAGACGGTCTGGTGCCCTACGTGCTGCCGGACGGGCGTACGCAGCGGATTCCTCTCTCGGCGGCGCAGGGGCTCGACAGCGCGTTCGCCAACAAGAACGGCACCGACGCCAAGGCCGCCTATCAGGGGACCGCGGCAGCGTGGGCGAGCAACCGGGACATCGGGCCGGCTACCGATCCGTCCCAGCTGACCACCGGTGATGTCGCCACCTGGCTTTGGAAGCCGAAGAGCGAGCCGGAGCAGCCCGCACTGGTCCCGGCGGCGACGTCCGGCCAGCCCGCGGCCGTCGTCACCGTCGGCGGTGATACCGGGGACAAGGCGAAGCCGCCGAAGGACAAGCCGGATACGGGATCGGGCGACGAGCCGGAATACCGGACGGCGATAGTGGTCGCCTTCGGAAACGGGGAGAGTGGCACTCTGGAAGTGGTCGTGGCCGGGGAACTCCGGGAGTATACGCCGGAAATGTCGGATACTGAGGGTGACTTCGGTGAGTTCGCGGGCTTCAAGCATCCGAAGGGCCTGGAAGCCGCGGGCGACAAGGGGCAGGAGACGATGCAGACGTCCACCGACCAGACCGCGGCCGATGTGCCGGCGTTGACGGCGCCGGTTTAGCGGGTGAGAGGAGATGAGACATGGCGCTGAATGTCGATCTCGGTGAACTGGTATCGGTCGCGGGGCGTTCCGCGGACCTGGCCCGGCTCACCGGCGCGGCCGTACCCCGTGAATGGGTGCTCCCAGCCGGCTCCGATCCGATCTCCGCGCAGGCCGTCCCGCAGTTGAACGCGCAGGCGGCGGCACTGTTCAACGCCACCGTGGGGGTGCTGAACAAGATCCAGCGCGATGCGCACCTCATCGGGCAGGCCGCGGTGGAATATGCCGCCGCGGACGACGAGGGTGCCCGGCTGATCAACGGATCGGCGGGGGAGCTGGTGGACAATCCTGTCCCCGCCGTGGAACAGGTGGGATATCGCCGGGTTCCGCCGGGTTTGAGCAATATGCCGGTCACCACGGGCGACCCGCTGACCTTCGCGCGTCAGCTGCAGAGCGGGCCCGGTCCCGAACCGGCGCATCGATTCGCCGATTCGGTGCGACTTTTCAACACCAGTTCCCGGACGCAGGCCGCCGGTGATATGGACCGGGCGGGCTCGATCCTGCAGAACTGGAGTCCGGTGGGCTCACAGGTCGCGCAGCGGTTCACCACCTATCGTGGCTGGATGGACCAGCTGGGGGACGCGATGGAGAAGCTGGCGCAGGGTGTCGAATCCTATGGCAACGCGTTCGCCCGGGCGAAGGCCAAACATCCGACCCCGGAGGAGATCCTGGCCGCCCGTAAGAAGATGCTGGCGGCGGCGCGGTCCAAGAATCAGGCGGCCCTCGCTGCCGCGACCGCGGAATACAACGAGTTGAACGTGCGGTCGGGCGAAGCAACGGGTTCGTATGCCACCGAGACGGGTACGAGTATCGCGAATTCGTCGCAGAGTACGGGGGAGGCGGCGGCGCAGACCGGCGCCGGTGCTTCCGGTGGTTCCGGTGACGCGCTCTCCCAGATGCTCCCGATGCTCATGAGCATGATGCAGCTAGGCAGCAACGGTCTGTCCGATACCGGGGATATCTCCGACGACGACTGGTACGACGACTATTACGACGACTACGGCCTCGGGGATTACGCGGTACCGTCGTACGGAAGTCCGTCCGGGGGGTCGCCGTCGCTGCCGACGATGCCCGGCGGCGGGATACCGAGCGCCGCCGATGTGCAGACCCTGTCGGCGACGACGGCCATGCCGCTGACCGCCGCCAATACCGGCGGCAATATGGGCGGCGCGCCACGGGTGCCGGTGGCCGAGACCGCCGCGGGCGGCGGAACCGCCTACGGTCGCGGCGCCGCCGGCTCGCCGATGATGCCGTACATGCCCATGTCGCCGGGTATGGGTGGCGCGGGCGGCGGCGGCGCCGGCGGCGAACGCAACCGGGTGGTCGCCTGGCATCCGGACCGGCTCATGTACGTCGACGACACCCCGCACACCGAACCCGTTATCGGGGAACGGCCCACCATCGCGCCGACGGTCACTCAACCGACACCGTCGCCGGCCAACCAGGCCCCGTCTCGCTCCGGAGGAAACGCATGAGCATCCACCCCGATGTACAGGCCGCGCTGGACGCGGCCCGCGAGTTACGGCACCGCATCGCCGATATGCGCGAGCGTATCGACGATGTGCGGGCGCGGCGGCCCTCACCCAGCGGCACGGTGATTCCGGAAGTGGACGCGATGGGCCGGCTCACCAGCCTCTATCTGTCGCCCGGCACCGTGGATCGTTTCAGCAGCGCGGAACTGGTCACCGAAATCATGGCCGCTATCCGGGAGAGCACTCAGGACGCGGCCCGGCAATACCAAGTGATCATGGAAACGGTGATCACCGATGGTGTGGCGGCCGACGCCGAGCCGGGGAAACCTGAACCCGCCGGGGTCGGCGAGGCGATGCGATGACCGGGGCCATGGGCACGGAGACGGCCGAAGATTCGGTCTCGGCAGCCGACGCGATCGGCTGGCTACACGAGGAAGGCCTGGCCCGGCTGGCGGCGCTCGGGTCCGGTTCACCCAACCCCGCTGTCGCCTTCGCCGTCGACGTGGCCACCGGGATCGTCACCAAGTATCCGGCCGCCAACGGCGGTATCGGCGCGGATTCGAGCACGGTCTCCGCCGACGATCTGCCGTTGCCGGTGGACGGTCCCAACCGGTTGGTGATCGTTGGGATAACCAACAGCGACCAGCTGCTGGTGGTGGATCTGGCCGGTTCGCTGGTGCTCGGAATCAACGGGGACCGGCCCGAACTGGCCGCGCGGTCCTGGGTGACCCAGCTGCTGCTGAATCCCGCGATCACCGTCACCACCAACAACGCGGATGTCGCGATCGGTAACAGTCCGCGCTGCCGCAAGAGCTTCATTCCGGGCGGCGGTGGGTCGATCGTCAGTGTGGACGACGGGAATCCCCCGGTGACCACGATCTCGATGAACGCCGATGTGGACGGCGCCGACTATCTGGACCTCATCGGTGACGGAAGTGGCGAGATGTATCTGGGCGCGCGGGTCTGGCCGCTGCGACTGGCGATGACCATCGGCGACGAACCGTGGTCGGCGCTGTCGGAAACTCTGGCCTAGGCTCGGCGAAACCCTGCAGGAGACGCAAATGAACGACGATTTCGATTACGACGACACCGACGAGGGGCTCGACGGCACCCCGAGCACCAAATCCGTGGGGCCGCCCCAGGTGCACGAGGTGTTCAACCCCGACCACACCGTAGGCGTGGCCTGCGACCGCGACGGGGAAATCGTGGGGTTGCACATCACCGACGACGCCCGGGAAAACGGCGACACCTGGTTGAGCGCGGAGATTCTCAAGGTCGCGGGGCTCGCGCACGCGAAGTCCCGGCTGGGGCTGCGACGCGAGATGGAGGCCAACGGCGCCCGGCCCTACACCATCGATTCGTTCGGCCTGCCGACCGAAGCCGCCTATCAGGCTCTGGAGGACCAGGCCTTCGGCCTCCGCCCGGCCTGACCTGGGCACAGGACAGACAGGACACGACCATGGTGGACATTGTTTCCCTCGACGCGGTGACGTCGAGCGTGGGTGAGGCAGCGGGAGCTCTCACGGTGATGACCGACAGCGTCGGCACCACCGTCGATTCGCTGGTACTGCAATCGAAAGCGGATTCGCCGCTGGACCGGAACATGACCGGAAAACTGGACTGGATCCGGGACACCTTCGCCGCCGCGGCCGCGGCGGTCGCCGGACAATCCGATACCACTGTGCAGGCCACCGATCACGGTAGAACGGTGCTCGGCAACGCCGATATCGACGGCCGCGGCGTCGTCCATTCCGCCGCGGTCTGACCGGACACGATGGCGCCGGAGCAGACCAGCCCACACTGGAACCGCATCGTCGGCGACGACTGGCCACAGATACCGCCGTCGGCGTGGCACGGCCTGGCGAGCTCTGCGCGCGAGGGCGCCGAGGCGCTGAATCTCTCCGATGTCGAACAGGCACGGCACGCGTTCGACGAGACGGTCCGGCGTTCGGCCGGGCTGGCGGAGATCCGGCGCGCCCTGGTCGCGCTGGAAGAGAACCCGCGTGCCTTCGCGGCGGCGCTGTCGGCCGCGGCAGACACTTTCGATACGTTCGGTGATGTGGTGCGGCGCACCAGGAATCAGATCCTCGACGTGGTCGACGATGCCACCGACCGGATCGAGCAGGCCACCCGCGGTGACAACAACGGCGACGACGAAGAGGGTGACGAAGCCGAAGCCGAGGCCGACCGGCAGGCGACCGAGCAGATCCTCGGCGAGGCCCGCGGAGAGGTGGTCGATATTGTCAACGCGGCACTGAATTCGCTGGGACCGCAGGGGCTGCCCCGGTTGGACGATATCGCCGAGGCGCTCGGTCAGCCGGGTCCGTGGCGTACCGGGGGGACGGTCCCGCACACCCCGCGCCGGCGCCCCGGCCCGCACGGTGGTCCCGACCACCACGACCACCCGGGGCGGCACACACCGGGTTACGACGGCGGGCCGTGGGTTCCCGGCTTCGAGCGGCCGATACTGCCGAATCCGGAGCTCGGCCGGATACTGATCGATCTGATCGACGATCTGCTGCGACCCGGACCGGATCAGGTCGGGCCGCAGCCGCTCTCGCCGACCGAGGTCCGATTGCCGGTGAACGCCGGTGAGATGCCCGGCGGCCCCGCGGTCACCGGGCCGGCCCCCGGCCCCGGCCCGGTGACCGCCGATCCCGGGCCAGGGCCCGGCGCCCCGGGGTATGTGCCCCCGGCACCGCGCGTCGAGGACGCTGCACCGCAGCCGGATGTCCACGGTGGAGCCGGCGGTGCCGCCGTGCCCGAGGTCGCGGCGGCCGATACCCCGAGCGACGAACAGGCCGCAGCGGATGTTCCCGCCCACACGGAGGTATCGGAACAGCTCGATCGTGAAGTGCAGATGCACCGCGACAACGGCTCCGCCGACGCGTTGGGTGTGCTCCGGGGAACCGGCGCACCGGCCGCGGAGTCCGAGGAGCATCCGGCCGCACCGGCCGCGGCACCGCCGATCTTCCCGGCCGCAGTGGCATCGGCGACGGGAGCCGCCCCGGCGGTCACGTCGGCGACCGCCGCGAATACCGGGGCGCAGACGCCCGCCACGTCGGCGGGTGGCTCGGCCCCGGCCGCGGGCACGGTGTCCTCCGCTCAGGCCGGCCGGGGAGCCGCGGTCCCCGTCGAAGCGCATCGCGGGCCGGGAGCGACCGGCAAAGCGCTCACGCCCGGAGCGTCCTCGGCCGTCAGCGCGGTGTCCCCGGGGAAGCAGCCCGTCCCCATACCGGACGGTGATGCGAGCGCGGGGAAGTCCGCCGGGCCGGGCGAACTGGTACACGACGCGGTCGGCGCCGCCATGCTCTCGGCGTCGGCGCCGTCGTTCGTGGTGGGGGAAAGGGTCGATGGTGACCTGGTACTGGCCCGCACCCTGCTGGGCGGTATCCGAGCGGTCACCGATTCGTGGGTGGTCGGCGTCGACTGGGCCGTCGGGGTGCTGCGCCACGCCACCGGGGTGAGCGCTTTCGTCACCTCGAACGAGGGACGGGGCTGGCTGCCCGCTCGGCTGTATCTGCCGAGCGAGGTGTCGCTGCCGTGGTTGTGGTCGGTGGCCGAGGGGTGCGGCTGGGAGGGCGTCGCGGATCCGGCCAGGGTACTGGTGGAGTTCGCGATCGCCTGGGGCGCGAGATCCGGTGCGAAGCTATCGGCGCTGGCGTCGTCGCAACCGATCGATCCACAGCTGGGCCGTCTGCTCGGTACGGTCGCGCTGGCAGGCTCGGTGCCGCCGTCGGACACTATGGACCTGCGCAACCCCGCCCCGGGAACCCTGGACCGGCTGGGAATCACCGCCGCGCCCGGATTGCTCGACCGGGCTGCCAAGGTGCCCGACAGCGGGATCGCGGTGCGTTGCCTGGAATTGGCGGTGGACGCGCACACACGCGTCGCGCGGGCCGAACTGCCGGCGGTGGACACCATGGACGCTCCGGCGATCAGGCTCCGCATTCTGCGTGCCCTGCGGGACGGCCGGGATTTCGCGGACAGCTGGTGGGAAGAGATCCAGGACGCCGACGATCTGATCGCCGCCACCGCGCTGGGACATCGGGCCGATACCGGTCGTATCGGGCTGGGCGAACTCCGTTCCGACACGGCCGCTCTGGATCCCGGATCGGAGTTGTCGCTGTTGCGCACCCTCACCTTTCAGCGTCGGTGCAACGAACTGGTCCTCCTACTGGCCGAGGAGCGGTCGCGGCAGACCTTGCGCGATGCGGTGTACGCGCACGCGCAGATCCTCGGACACCCCTTCTTCGCATCGCCGCCGGCGGCGCCACCCGCTCCGCGCCGCGCCACGGTGAGTACGGCCTCGGTGCGCTGAGGTCCCGGGTTCGGGCCGACCGTACGGTCTCCCCAGCATTGGGGAGAATCGACAATGAGGATGAGTCGCTGGTGGGAAAGGATTGATCGAGCATGCCGGAATGGCTGGATATCGACCCTGCGGTACTGCGCCAGCTGGCTAGCCAACATCGGCAGGTCGCGGCGGAAACCCGGGAATGGGCCCAGCCACCGGCCGAATGGCTCGCGAACTTCGAACCCACCTATGGAAAGATCGCGAACCCGGTCAAGGAAGCGCTGGAACGTTATTACGAGGCGCGGCAACGGGCGGGCGAGGCGCTGGCGCGGGAGCACGACCAGACCGCCGACTCGTTGATCGAATCGGCGGAAGCCTACGAGCGGACCGACCTTGAAGGTGCCGCGAATATCGGTAGAGCGCTGGAAGATTCCGATGGTCCGCGCGGGATCGGCGATCCGGGTATTGCGCCGGCGAGCATCCCCTCCGGGCCGCCGTCGGGCCCCCCGCCGGGCGGACCGGCCGGTGAATCCGCGACACCGGGTGCCCCGGGCACCCAGATGCCCGCTGCCGCGGCGTCCCCGGGATTGCCGGGCGCTGCGGGTGGTGGGGATACCGCCACCAACGGCGCGGCCGCGCCCGCACAGAGCGGCGAAGTACCCGGCGGCGCTGCCGCCCCGCCCGGCGCCGTGCCGGCGGCCGGCGACCGGGTCGCCGCGACGGGCGCGTCGCCGATCACCGCGGGCCCCGCGGGTGGTTCGGGCGTCACCGGCGACACGGTTCATCCGGGCAGCGTCGTCAGCGGCCCCGCCGGCGGCGGCCAGGAAGGCCGGGCCGCGGCGGCGACGCCGCCGACCGGCGCGGACGCGGGTACAGCGAGCGGACCTCCGGTCCCGATCATCGGAACTCCTTTCGATTCGGCGGTGGCCTCGGCGAAGGATAAGGCGTCCGAACCCGCCTACATCGTCGGCGACGTGGTGAACGACGACCTCGTGCTCGCCAAGACCCTGCTCGGGGCCGTCCTCGCCGCCACCGAATCAGCGGTCGGGATGACCTGGGCGGTGGCGGTCCTGCGCGGGCCCGGTGGCGCGGGCATGTTCATCACCTCCAACGAGGGCCGCGGCTGGATGCCCGCCGGTCTGTTCCTGCCCCGCCAGGTCTCCACACCGTGGTTGTGGGACGAACTGCTCGGTGCCGACGGCGAAGTCGCGGCTCCTTGGGAGGGTGTCTCCGACCCGGCACGGATCCTGGCCGAATTCGGGAAGGCATGGGGCGCCAAGGCCAATGCCGTGCTTTCCGCGCTCGCCTCGTCCGGGCCGATCGATCCCGGTCTGCAGAGCCGGCTGCCCGATGCCGCGATGCAGGGACTCGTCGGGCCGAGCTACGAGCTCGATCTTCGTGTCCTCACTCCCGATACCACTGACCGCCTGGGCCTCACCGGCTCCGCGCCGGCGCTGGAGTCCGTGGCCGCGGTACCCGATGCCGGAGTACGGGCGCGCTGTGTGGAACTCGCGCTCGACGCACACGCGCACCTGGGCCGCTCCGTGCCGGGGCACTATGACAGCGTGGGCGCCCGCGGTATCCGCGACCGCATCCTGGCCCGGGTCGAAGCCGGCGAAGACATCCCCCGGTCCTGGTGGGACGAGCTCCGCGACGCCGATGATCTGCTGGCTGCCGCGATGATCTCGCAGCGGGTGGATGTGGGCCGGGTCGATCTGGGTGCCATCCGGGTCGGCGAGGAGGTGAGCGCGTTGCGGGCCATGGTTTGGGAGCGACGTTGCAACGAACTCGTCGCGCTGCTGGATCAGGACCCGGATCGGCAGAGTCTGCGCGACGCGGTGTACGCGCACAGTCAGATCCTGGAGCACCCCACGTTCGTCGCCGCACCGGCGGCGGTATCCGCCGGGGTCGACGAGCAGGTGGTACGCCCGGCCGGTGGTTCTACGGGCGTATCGGCCCCCGTGGAACCTGGAGCCGTCGCCGGGACGGATGCGCCGCGGCCTGCGGTGGCCGCCCCGCCGACCGGAGCCGTCGCCGCGCCCGATACCGGTGCTCCACCGGCGGGGGCGGTGCCGCCCTCGGTGACTCCGCCACCGGAGTCCCGCGGAGCGGCTTCCTGATGCCGGTGCCCTCCCGCGGGGAGCGGGAGGGGACGGGGGCGAAACGGACGGTGGACCGAGCTTCCGGTGCCGGTCTCCGAACACAGGGTTCCAGTGGTGGGCGGCCCGGGTAGTGAACCGCTCGGAGCTGTTGTCCGGCCATGAGCCGTGGAGATGATCGAAGGGGCCGCGCGGCGGATTCCGATGATCCGCTGCGTATGAAGCCGGGGGCGAACCGCGCGGTGCGTGGTCCGGAGTGGTGCCGTTGCTCGCTCGCGGGGTGCGAGCAACGGCGTCACACCTGTTTGCTGGGAGGTGTCGGGCCGTAGGGAATTTCGCTCTGCGTCTGCGGCGGCTGGTTCTGTGGCGGGGTGTCGCCCTGCGGGGGCGCGGCGTTGTCCGGGGGGGCCGTGGTCGTAGGATCGCTCGGCGTGGGGCCGGGTGACGGAGCGGGCTGACCGGGCCGGGCTTCGTCGTCCTTGTCGTCCTCGTCGTCCTCGTCGTCTTTCTGACCGAGGAGTTCCGGGAGCTGGCCGAGCATGGGCATCAGCGCCATGGGCAGCATGGCGAGCATCGGCAACATGGAACCGAGACCGCCGGCAGCACCCGCCGCGCCCGCTCCGCCGCCGGCCGCTCCGCCGCCACCGGCGGAGCCTCCCGAGCCGCCGCCCGCCGCGCCGACGTTCACATTCTGCGCGTCCTGCACCTTGTCGTGGATCTTGGTCACCGCAGCGGCGACATGATCCATGATGGTGGCTTCCTCGGCCGGTTTGAGCTTTTTCGATCCCACCGAGCGCAGGGCGGTGTTCAGGTCGGCCACGACGTGCTGGATGGAGAACAGGGTCTGGGCCTGCTCGGCGGCGACCATCTGCGAGGTACCGTCCACCTGCGCGTCCATGCCGACCATGGTGTCCTGCCGCGCACCCGCCGAGAACACCTGCTGCTTGTACTGGTCCACACCTTTGCCCGCTTGGGGCAGGTCGAGAGTCCGCACCTTGTCCGGAGTCTTCCCGTTTTTCGGTGGAGGTGGTGGGTCGGACCGGCCGAAGCCGAGTACGTCGACCGACTGCTGGATGGTGCTCTGCGCCTGCCCGATAAATGTTTTCAGCTCGGCGGAACCGCCCGGCGGCACCACCAGTGTCACCTGGTATCGGGGTTTGTCCGGGCCGGAGTTGCCGACGATCTGCATCCCACTCTCGGACGTGGGTCCGCCGGTACGCGCCGCGACGGTCTCGCCGGTCGCGGTGTCCTTCTTGCTCATCAGGGTGGTCGGCTGGGCCCCGGCCGCGCCGGGCACCGGCGGACCGGGACGTGGCTCGCCCGGCCGCGCGCCGGGGGGCCGGTGGCCGCCTGTGGTTCCGGGGGTATCGAGATCCGCGTCTGCCGTCGCTGTGTCCATCCGCTGTCGTCGCCTCCCGTGATGTCCACTTTATTGTGTTGTCTTCCTAAGGATGGGAATACGGGAGGCGTCGTTCATCGGCGTGTTGTCGCATAGTCGAACGGACAACAGAGGCATGATTGCCGAGTAATTGCCCGGGGTGCTGGGGCAGAGAGGTAAGTCGGTGCGATGAGCGATGATGAGCTGATCGCATGCCGGCACTGACCGACGATGTGCACGGTGTGTTGCGCGAGCTGCTCGGGTTGTACGGGGCCGGGCAGCCGTCCGAGCGTGCCTCGGTCACGCTCGCGCAGGCCATGGCCGCGGATCTCACCCGGCTCTCCGGTGGGGGCGCCCGTGGCTACGGTGATGCGCTGGGCCAGCAACGTACGGTGCTCGACACCCAGTACGGCCGGGACGGGTTGGTAACCAAAACGGTCGGTGAATCGGGGGCCGGCACACTGAACGGACGCGGCGTCCTCAGCAGTCAGATCTCCGATCTGCAGGCTCGGATCCAGGCCATCACCTCCATCGGTGACACCCGGTTCAGCGGCCCGGCACTACTCGACTCGGCTCAGCAGACGATCACGAACGCGACCAGGCAGGTGAACGCCGATATCGACGCGGCACGCAAACAAGCGGCCCAGATCATGCCGCCGGTGGCCCTCGCCGAGCGCACCCGGAAAGCGTCGGCGCCGCAACGCAAGCGGCGGCGCCGCCGACCCCGCATGGTTTCCGGGCAACAGGTCAGCAGGGTGGCCCATCAGCCGTCTCGCCGGGGTATCCGCCGCAACTGGGACAAGACCCGCGGCGGCCGGGCGGCCCAGGTAGCGGATGGCGCGCTCGGCCTGCCCTACATCTGGGGTGGCGGTGGCGCCGGTGGGCCCAGTGGCGGCGGCTTCGACTGCTCCGGGCTGACCCAGTACGCCATCGCCCAGGCCACCGACGGTGAGGTGGTGCTCCCACGCACCACCTATGAGCAGATCTACTCGGGTGAGCGCATCGATCCGCGCGACGTGCGGGCCGGTGATCTGGTGTTCCCGGCGTCGTCGTTCAGTTCGCGCGGACCCGAACACGTTCAGCTCGCCGCGGGAAACGGTATGGTGATCGAGGCGCCGTATTCCGGCGCCACCGTGACCTATTCCCCGATGCCCCCCAGCGCCGTCGTCGTACGGGTCGTCTGAGCGGAACACCCGCCCTTGGCCATAGAGATACCCCACGAAGTAGCGCAGTTCCTGAACTTCATCGGTGTCCCGTACCCGGACATCAACGAGGATCAGGTTCGTGAGCTGGCCACTCAGGTCCGTACGTTCGCCGACGATGTCTCGGGGACGCACCAGGCGGCCACCGGGACGATCACCGATATGGGGTCGGTTTATCAGGGGCAGTCGTACCGGGCGCTGGTGGCATCCTGGGCGAGTTTGAGTGCCTCGCATATGGAGCGACTCGACGAACTGTGCCGGGCGGTGGCGAGAGCGCTCGAGATCGCCGCCGAGGTGATCACCGTGGTGAAGGTCGCCGTGCTGACCGAACTCGCGCTCCTCGCGGCCGCCTACACCGCGACCATGGCCGCGACGATCGCCACCTCCGGTGCCTCCGCGGCGGTAGGACAGACGATCTCACTGGCGGCGAAACGTCTGATCAAGGCCATGGAGGAGATGCTCGTGGCCTATATCGTCGCCGAGGTACTCGGCAAGGCCATCGAACCGCTCGAGGCGGCGGTCTCGGACATGATCAGCGGGGTCGTCTACAACGCCGCCGCCGATCTGCTGGGAGTGGATGGCGGCGGGAACGACTCCCTGTATATCGATCCCGACGAGGTCCGCCGCTACGCGCAGGTTCTCGACGATCACGCCGACGATATCGTGAAGCACGCGGAGAAATTCGCGAAAAGCGTGGCCGACCTCGACTTCACCACACCGGTCGCGCAGCCCGGACCGGCGGGGGCACCCGGTGGCACCCAGCCCACGCCGGTCGACGGGACCCGCGGCCCGGCCGCCGTCCAGCACGGTGGCGCGCGCGTGCCGTCGGAAGTGCCTGTCGCACCAAGGAATTGGATCCCGACGCCGATGGCGGCGGCAGAGTCCTCCCTGTCCGCGCCGCCTGCGGATCCCGGGCACTCGACCACGCCGGTCGAGCCCGCGAAGGGTGGCGCGGTATCGGCGGCCGGCGAACCGGGTACGGCCGGATCGCGCGGTGGTTCCGCGAACAGTGCCGGCGCCGGGTCGAGCCCCGCCGGGATGCCGGCGGCCGATCCTGCCACTGCCGGGATGCCGGCGGCCGATTCGGCCACCGGCGGGATGCCGGTGACCGAATCGCTCGCGGCTGGAACGCCGCCGGCCGAGGTGCGCGGGGAGCGGCCACCGATCGTCGAGGCGCCGGCCGCTGCCGCGGGGCCGGCGCCGGTGGACCGGGAAGCCGGGCAGTACGAAGACGTACCGGTCGCGGCGCGCGAACACCCGGCCGGCCATATCGACGTTCCCGGCCAGGCCGCCGCTTCCATGGCGGAAGCGGCTTCCGACGCGCGAGCGGAAGAGAGCGCAGAGGGGGCAGGCGCGGCGCCGGGGAGCGCACCGCCGGCCGGCCAAGGAACCCAGTCGAGCCCGTGGAATCGGCAGGCGCCGGGCTCCGGCGCCGGTGGCCCGGACGATTCGGCGCGCGGCGGTCGGACGCGCCGGCGGGGTGCCGACGGCGGGCGGGCGGGCCGGACGGCGGGCGGCCGGCGCCGGCGCGCGGTACGGCCGAACCCGTGGGCCGCGCGACCGGCCGGCGGCCCCCAGCCGGCGACGACGCCGTGGGCTCGCCCCGCCGAGAAGAGCACTCCGCCGCCTCCCGCTGTGGCCGCGGCCGGGGATACTCCGCCGCCCACCACCTCGGAGGCCCGGAGCCGGAGTGCGACGCGGGAGAGCGCTGGAGTTGAAACGAATGCGCGGGATCAAGTGGTTTCGGCGCCGTCGGCCGCTGTCGATGCTCCGGCCGTGTCGGCTCCGGCTCGCGCGGACGAGGGTCCGCCGCCGCGCGGTTGAGATCGGATGAGGTGCGGCGGCCGGTGGCTCGCTGTTTCCACCGGCCGCCGCGGATGAGGTCATCAGGGATGAGGGAACTGGTGACCTGCCGCCCGACTATAGCTCCTGATAACGTGCCGTTCAATAACGGCACTATTGCCAGTGGGGGGAATTTGTCCGATTTGGGTTGCGCATAGTTTGCCGCAGGAAGGCTTCGTCTGTGCGCGGAATGCGGTCAGGATCTTGAGGGTTCGTGCGTCGACCGGCCCTGGATCGCAGATTGCCGGTCGGCCGCACGGCTGATCCCGCACCTCGGTCCGGTATGGGATCGAAAGGTATTTTAACGCTGGATTACGGTACATTCACTGGTGGGATGACCGGCGATGTGTCGCGGCTTTTGTCTGAATTTTTGCGGATGTGCGCGAGTTCCTGCAAATCCGCACCGATTTACCTCACTGACGGCTTTCTTGCGGAAGACCCGTCTTCCCGGTGCTGGGAAATGGTCTGCCCCGCTGCAGGGCCGGGTGGCTTACCCTGCGAGCAGACGAGGGTCGGCGGAAGGGATGTCCGAGGTGTCAGCGGCCGAAGACGCGTTCTACACGGGCGTGCAGAGTTTGGGATTGGTCGCCGGAGGGGTGCGCAACGAAGAGCATGCTCGCGCGGCGTTCACAGCGGCAACGGATCTCGATCCGGATATGTGCGATGCGTGGCTGGGCCGGGCTATGGCGGGGGAGGTCACTTCCGAGGTCATCTACGGTGCCTACCGCTCCTCGCACAATCTCTATCGGGACCAGCAGCGTGCCGGTCTGGTGGACCGTGCCCTCTGGTGTCAGGTGGAGATCGGTGTCTTCGGACTGCGTGTCGCCATGGCCGACCGCGACCAGATCGCCATCGCGCAGGCCTGTGCCTACGCCGACGGCGGGGAGTGGCAGGAGGCCGCCGCGATCCTGGACGAGGTGCGCGGTGACGACGTGGCCGAATTCGCCCGTATCTCGCTGTTCTACCGGACCGGCCGCTGGCCCGATGTGCTCAGCGCCCGCTCCGCGAAACCCGTGCTCGAGGACGGGTTGCTCGATATCGCCGCCGAGCTCATGGCCGCCAGCGCACTGGCCCACCTCGGACGATTCGGCGAAGCGCTGCCGCGGGCCCAGCGGATCGTGGAGGATAGCCAGTCCGGCAATCTGTCCTACATCTGGGCCGACGCCCACTACCTGCTCGGAATGATCCTGCGGCACAACGGGGACCACGACGCTGCCGACAAGATCCTCAAGGGCCTGCAGGGTTCCGGGCTGTGGCCCAACCGGCCGGACTGGCAGCAGGCGGTACGCGACAAGAACTTCCGGCTCGAGGTCACCACCCCCGCGGTGGTCGCTTCGCGGACCGATATCTGGGATGCCAAATCCGGCGACGACCCGGCCGAGGTGGCGGCCAGTGCGGCTAAGGCCGAACGCGACGAACTGCTCGAGGAGGCCTCCAAGCTCCTGCAGTCGCAGATCGGTATGGATTCGGTCAAGGAGCAGGTGGACCGGCTGAAATCCGGTGTGCTGATGGACCAGGTCCGCGCCAAACGCGGGCTCGCGGTCGATTCGCGGTCCAACCACCTCATCTTCTCGGGGCCGCCCGGAACGGGTAAGACCACCATCGCCCGGGTGATCGCCAAGATCTTCGCGGGGCTCGGGGTCGTAGAGAACGCGGAGGTCATCGAGGCGTCACGTAACGATATGGTCGGCACCCATCTGGGGCATACCGCCCCGAAGACCAATGCTCTGATCGACTCGGCACTCGGTGGCGTGCTCTTCATCGACGAGGCCTACACTTTGATCCAGGAGGGGCTGTCCGGGGGCGACGCGTTCGGTAAAGAAGCGGTCGACACACTGCTGGCCCGGATGGAGAACGACCGCGATAAGCTGGTGGTGATCATCGCCGGGTACGAGGCCGAGATAGACCGGTTCCTGCAGTCGAACGAGGGCCTCTCCTCACGGTTCACCAAGCGGGTCCGTTTCCCCAGCTACGATCCGGCCGAGCTCGTCCAGATCGCCGATCACATCGCGTCGAAGAAGGACTCGATCCTGTCGGATCAGGCGCGCGAGGTACTGCGCGACCGATGCACGATGATGTCGGAGCAGAGCAAGAACGGGCGGCGTCTCATCGATCTCGCCGGCAACGGCCGTTTCGTGCGCAACGTTGTCGAAGCCGCCGAGGCCGAGCGCGATTTCCGGTTCACCCGGGACAATGTGGATATCGCGGCGCTCACCGACGAGGAACTCATGACAGTTGACGCCTTCGATATCACCGCCGCGCTCCAAGGATTGGCACCCGTCGGCAAGTAGCGTCCGCGACTCGTCCCGACCGGCTGTTCCCATCCTTGGGGAGTGGCCGGTTTCGCGGTGCGCGTTAGGTTGTGGCCGAGGTCGGCGGAAGGGAACGTATACCGGTGGCACGCTTCCGGGTGGTGACCAAGCACCAGGTTTCGGGTTGGCGGTTTCTGCTACACCGGATCGAGCATGCCCTGGTCCGCCGCGACGCATCGATGATCGATGATCCGTCGCGAGGCCGGTCGACGGCACTTTCGATCGGGGTGGCGTTGGCCTGCATCGGTATCGCGGGCGCGGCTGTGCTGGCCTTCTTCAAACCGGCCAAGCCGGTAGGCGATTCGCCGATCATCGCCGAGAAGGACAGCGGTGCCCTGTACGTGAAGCTCGGCGAGCGGCTGCATCCCGCACTCAACCTGACCTCCGCGCGGCTGATCGTGGGTCAGGCCGCCAACCCGGTGAAGGTGTCACCCGACGAACTGGCGAAGTATCCGCGCGGCCCGTGGGTCGGGATCCCGGGCGCTCCGGGGCAGATCAGCGACGAAGCGGAGAAGGATTCGGAGTGGACGGTCTGTGATACCGCCCGCACCGGCGCGGCCGCTCCGGTGGACCCGAAGACCGGCCTACCGACACTGTTGCGTTCGGCGGTGCTGACAACCGCCATCGCCGGACCACTCACCGTCGACGACGACGCCGTACACGAACTGAGCGGACGGCAGGCCCGGCTGCTGCGTGGCGACGACGCCACCTGGCTCGTGTACTCCGATCCGGTGCAGGGTGTGGTCCGGGCCGAGATCAACCTCTCGGATTCGCCGGTGATGCTGGCGCTCGGGATCGACAGCCGCGTTCAGGTGGCCGCGGCCTCACCGGGTCTGCTGGGGGCGATACCCGAGGTCGCGCCGATCCGGGTCCCGGATGTGCCCGGTGCCGGATCGCCCGCGACGCTGAAACCGTCCTTGGACGCGGTGGTCGGATCGATCGTCACGGTGTCCCTCCCGAATCAGCCCGCTGCCTACTACCTGGTGTCCAATGCCGGATTGGTACGGGTCAGCGCGGTGTTGGCCTCGATCGTGCGCAATTCGAATTCGCACGGGGCGGTCGCGACCAGTACCGTCGGGCCCGATGTCGCGGCGGCGAATCTGCGCCCGGGCGATTGGCCCGGTACCGCCACCTATCCGGCCGAGCCGGTCGAGATCCTCGATCCCATCCGGGACCTGGTCACCTGCTATCACTGGGAGCGCACGGGTACCGACCCGGACGCGCACACCCGTCTGCTCTATGGCCGGCAGCTGCCGCTCACCAAACAGGAACAGGGGCGCACAGTCGGGCTGGTGACCGCGCCCTATTCCGGTGGCGCGACCGCCGACTACGCGTATCTGCCCCGGACCTCGGGGAAGTTCGTGCAGGTGACCGGCGCCGAACCCGGATCGCCCCTGCGCGAATCGCTGTTCTGGATCTCCGACAGCGGGGTTCGATACGGTATCGGCGCGGATATGAAGGGCGGCGGCAAGAACGATCCGACGCTGTCCGCACTGGGATTGCGCGAACCGATAACGGCCCCCTGGAGCATTGTCTCGTTGTTCGCGGTCGGCCCCACCCTCTCGGTCGGTGACGCCATGATCCAGCACGACGGGATACCGACGAATATGACGGGTGTGCAGATGACGGGCAGGAAATGACCGCGACACGCCGCTTCGTCCGTCCGGCCCGGATGGTGCGCGGCCCGAAGGCACCGGCGGTGACCGAACTGCGCCTGCAACCACCGACCGAATTGCCGCGGCCGGTGCCGATGTCCAAGCTCAAGATGATCATGCCCGTGATCATGCTGGCGGCCATGGTCGGCATGATGGCCATGATGTTCTCCGGCGGCCGCGCCATGTCGCCGATGATGCTGATGTTCCCCATGATGATGGTCGTATCCATGTTCGGCATGCTCGGTGGGCAGCTGGGTGGTGGCGGGGGTGCCAACAGCACCGCGGCGGGACTGAACGAGGAACGCAAGGACTACCTGCGGTCGATCACCGACAACCGGAAGACCGTGCACGAGGCCGAGACCGAACTCTACGAGTACCTCTCCTACACCCACCCCGGCCCGGCCGGACTCGGCCGCCTGGTCGGTGGCAAACGGATGTGGGAGGTGCAGGTCGCCAATCCGCAGTTCCTGCGGGTGCGCATGGGGCGCGGGCGGATCGCCAACCAGGTCCGGGTGATCGTCCCGGAAGCGGCCCCCACCTCGGATCTGGATCCGGTCGGTGTCGTCGAGTTGACTCGGTTCGCGAAGGCGTACTCGACGGTCGGGGGTATGCCGGTCGCGATCAATCTGCTGTCGGCGCCGCTGGTCGGCCTCGACGGTGATCCGGCCGCGATCGCGGGGTTGGCCCGGGCCATGATCGCCGAGATCGCGGTCCTGCACGGGCCGGACCAGGTCGCGGTCGCGGCGGTTCTCCACGATCCGGACGATCCGCAGTGGTCGTGGCTGAAATGGCTGCCGCATACCCAACATCCGGCGGATAACGACGCGATCGGGCCGAGCCGTATGGTGTATCGCACCGTGGCCGAACTGCGGGCCAAGGTGCTCGCCGGGCTGAACCGTGGCCCGTTCTCCGCGAACAATGAACCGGCGTTGGACAAATCGCATTTCGTCCTGCTCGTGGAATCCGGAGGTGCGAACACCGATCGCGATATCTCCGGTATCGACGGCTGCACCTGGTTGCGTCTGGGGGAGTCGGAGCAATCACTGCCGCGCTCGCTGAAATTCACCGTGACCGCGGAACGCGCCCTGGAGGAACAGACACCACGCGGGAGCCGCCTGGTCGGAACCGCGGATACGATGTCGGTGTCGCAGGCCACCGCGGTGGCGCGCAGGCTGTCACCGTACCGGCTCTCCACAGTGGTGGAGGCCGTGGCCGCCGAGCAGGCCAGTGGCAGTACTTCCTGGGAGGACATGCTCGGAATCACCGATCCCGGCAATATCCGGGTGGACCGCCAGTGGCCCACCCGCCGCGATGCCGATCGCAACCGGCTGAACATTCCGTTCGGTCACGACCCCACCGGCCAGCTGGTACATCTGGATATCAAGGAGTCCGCCGAAGAGGGTATGGGCCCGCACGGGATGTGTATCGGCGCCACCGGATCCGGCAAATCGGAATTCCTCCGAACCCTGGTGCTCTCCGCCATCGCGTCGCATTCACCCGATGTGCTGAACCTGCTGCTCGTCGACTTCAAGGGTGGCGCGACCTTCCTCGGTTTCGACCGGCTCTCCCATGTGACCGCGGTGGTGACCAACATGGAGGAGGAAGCCGATCTCGTCACCCGTATGGAGGACGTGATCAACGGCGAGATGGGCCGCCGCCAGCGCATCCTGCGTGACGCGGGAAACTTCGCGAACGTCGCCGACTACGAGCGGGCGCGGGAACAGGGTGCGCGGCTGGAACCGCTGCCCACCCTGCTGATCATTCTCGACGAATTCGCCGAACTGCTGGAACAGCATCCGAGCTTCTCGAAGCTGTTCGTCGCCATCGGCCGCCTGGGCCGTTCGCTGCGGATCCATCTGCTGCTTTCCTCGCAGAAGGTCCCCGCCAACCGGATGGGCGAGCTCGAGGCGCACCTGTCCTACCGGATCGCGCTGCGCACCAACCAGACCAGCGATTCGCGCGATGCCATCGGCACCGCGGATGCCTACCACCTGCCGAAGAAACCCGGCTCGGGGTATCTCCGGGTCGGAGCCGGCGATCTGCAGCGCTTCCAGGCAGCCTATGTCGGCGCCCCTTATACCGCGCCCGCCCAGACGACCGCCTCCGGCGCGCAACGTGCCCGCCGCCCCGGTGGAGGCTACAAACCGCCGCAGCGATTCACGGCCTCCTACATCGCCGAGACACGTCCGGTGCAGGTGGTGGAGCCGGTACGGGCCGCCGAACCCGAAAACACCGACGGCGAACCGGTCAGCGTGATGGAGACCGTGCTGCAGCAGTTCAGCAGGCACGGCCGCCCGGCGCACAAGATGTGGCTTCCCCCGCTCGGTGTCCCGCCCACTCTGGATCGGCTGATCGCCTCGGCGGAACCGGGTGGACTGGTCCTGCCCTGGGCGATCGTGGACAAACCGCGTCAGCAGCGCCAGGATGTCTGGTCGGTGGATCTTTCCGGTGCCGGCGGTCACGTAGCGGTCGTGGGCGGACCGCAGTCGGGCAAATCCACGGCCCTGCAGACATTGATCCTGTCTGCCGCGCTCACGCATACCCCGGAGCAGGCGCAGTTCTACTGCTTCGATTTCTCCGGCGGTCTGTCCGCCCTGCGCACGCTGCCGCATGTGGGTGCGGTGGCATCGGCCCGGGACCTTGATCGGATCCGCCGGACCTTCGCGCTCATCCGCAATCTGATCGCCTCCCGGCAGGCGCTTTTCGATCACCTCGGCATCGACTCCATGCGCGACTTCCGCCGGCGCCGTAGTGTCCCGGAGTCCGCGGCCGAATTGTCCTCCTACGGCGACGAACACGGTGACGTGTTCGTCGTGGTGGACGGCTGGGATATCGGGTTCGCGGTCAACGGACCGTACTACGACGAATACATGCCGACCATGGAGTCCATCGCTCTACAAGGTCTCAATTACGGTGTGCACTTGGTGATCAGCAGCTCGCGCTGGGCGGCGATCCGGCCCGCGATCAAGGATCTGATCCAGACCCGGCTGGAGATGCGGCTCGGCGATCTCACCGACACCGTGTTCAATACGCACCGCACCGTGGTGGCCGCCGTGCCGCCGAACAGGCCGGGCCGGTGTGTCTCGAACGAGGCACTCCATATGCTCACCGCGCTGCCACGGACCGACGGCAACGGTGACGCCGAGACCGCCGCGGCCGGCTTGAACGCGGCGATCAGCCAGTTGACCCAGACCTTCTCGGGCCGTCGCGCACCCGAGGTTCGCCTGCTGCCCGGCGAGGTAACCATGCCCGAGATACTGGCGCGCGTCCCGCAACCGACGAACCTGGCCGAGCGCCTGGTGGTGCCGTTCGGTATTCGCGAATCCGACCTCGCGCCCGCCACCATCGATTTTGGCGTGTCCACCCATTTCGTGATCCTCGGTTCGTCAGGCTGCGGCAAATCGACTGCCTTGGCCGCGCTGCTGGAATCTATACGCACCCGATTCACCGCGGAGGAGGCCCGGGTGCTGCTGGTCGACTACCGGCGCCAGCACATGGACGCACTGCCGCCGGAACAACTGGTCGGATACCTCACCAGTGCCCGCGATCTGGTGGAGAACCTGCCGCCGTTCGTGCAGAAGATGCGCACCCGTCGCCCGCCGGACGGGGTCACCTCGCAGCAGTTGAAAGACCGGTCCTGGTGGAGTGGCCCGGAGATCTTCGTGGTCGTCGACGACTATCACATGGTGGCCCAGCGTGGTCAGATGAATCCGCTCGATCCGTTGAAGGACATCATCGTCGACGGGCGCGATACCGGTTTCCATCTGGTCGCCGCGCGCAATATCGCCCAGGCGGATTCGGCCATGTACGACAGTGTGCTGGGGCAGGTGAAGAACCTGAACTCCTCTGGATTCATCATGGACGGGTCGAAATTGGACGGCATGCTCATCGGCGATGTGAAACCGACGAAACAGCCGGTGGGCCGGGGTATTCTGGTTGAGCCGCTGCTTTCGCGGAAGGACCTGGTCCAGGCGGCCTGGCTACCCGACGCGTAGCCGATCGAGAGTGCCGTGGTCCGGCCGATGAGCGAGACTCCCCAAGATTGGGAATGGCTTAGCGTTCTTGGTGTACCGCTCCGGACGCGGTAGCAGCAACAATCGATCGGAGTCATCGATGGTCCCCTTCTCAGCATTCACCGATCAGTTCGCCGGGATCAGCGCTCAGGTGAGCGCCGAGCAGTCCACCTTTTCGGGCTTCCTGCATTCCGCCGCTCCCTGGGCACAGCCCGAGCCCACCGGCCCGCATTTCCCCGGTCTCCTGCTCAGCGCGGGCTTCAATCTCATGCAGGCCGCGTACTTCCAAATGCTCGTTGTCGGTGTCGTCGAGAAACTGCGTGGCGGTGAGACCTTGGTGCCGGCGAGCATGACCTTCGAACTCACCGATAACACGGGTGGTGCCAGTGTCGGCGCGGCCGGCGCGTCGATCGCCGGCGCGGTTTTCGGCAACTGATCCACCAGCCGCTGCGGAACGGAGCTGCGAATGCCGTTCTTCGAGTACTTCGCGCTGGACCCCCTGGTGATCCGAAACATGATGGACAACGGGCCCGGAGCGTTGCCACTCATCAATACGTCGACGGCCTATGACGGCGTGGAGACCGCGCTGGACTCGGCGGCGTCCGGAACGGACGGCCTGTTGACCACCATGGCCGAGGCTTGGCCGGGCGGGTTGAGCACACAGCGCGCCCAGTCGGCCTTCCGGAAACACAATGAGTGGGTCCGTCAGCAGGCGGCCGTCGCCAGCTTCCTGTCCAAGGCGGCGAGCGCCTCCGCCGAGCTGCACCGGGCGGTCGATGCGGCGATCCCCTCGCGGGTGGAGATTGTGGCCGCCATCGCCAAACGGGCCGCGGCCACCACCGCGGCGGCCGCGACCGCCGGCACTCCGGCGGGCACTGTGGCGACCGCGGCCGTCGCCGCGGCGGAAGCAGAGTACATGGTGCTTCGCTTGCGAGCCGGGGCCGGAATGATGGCCTACGAGGCCGGTGCGATGGAAGTCGTGTCGACCCTGCTCTCCATCCCGATCGAACCGCCGCCGCCGATCGTGGTAGCACCCGATGGATCCGGCCCGGTGAACCCGCCGGATACGAGCGGTCCACTGCAGGATCTGCTGACCAACGGCCCAAACAGCGATGTGCTGACCGGCGACCACCATCCGACCCAGACCACAGGCGACCCCACCCAATCCACGGGCGACCCCGGCCAGTCCACCGGTGGCAGCGACGGGGGCAGTGGGGATCCGGGCACGGACCCGACACAGCCGCCGACCCAGGCCACACCGGATCAGCCGGTGTCCGATATCCAGCAGCCGATCGGCAGTGAATCCGCGATGGGACCGGGTACGGAGACCTACGGGCTCGACTCCGCGAATCCGGACAGCCTGTACGGCACTTCGCCGACTTCGCCGACCCTCGCGGGTCTCGGCGGCGGGGCCGGAAGCCTGGTCGCACTGGGTATGGCCCGCGGTGGTATCGGGATGATGCCCGGCGCCGCGACGGGCTTCCGGCTACCCGGCGGCTGGACACCGGGTTCCGGCACCCCGTTCGGTGCCTCCTCCGGAGCCCCCACCGGCGCGCCGGTGCGTAACGCTCCCAAACGGGTTTCCGCGCCGACGGCGCGGATGCGGCGGCGCAGGAAGGAGGAGGAAGAGCGGACCGGCAAGGTGTTCACCCCGGGTGAGCAACTCGAGGTGCCGGTTCTCGAGCGGCCCCCCGCGATCGGTGTCATCGAATACCAGGACGAGGAACCCGAAGCGGAACTGCTGATCGATTCTTCACTAGTGGGAGTACTCGATCGCCTCGATGACGAGGTGGAACAAGACAATAGAGAGAGCTCCCGGTGAGTTGTCCGGGATTCGCTGAGGATTTATCGAAAAGGAGAACACCATGGCTGGCACTCTGTCCGGTGATATGAGTGGTATCACACAGGCCAGTGAGGACACCCTCAAGGCGGTGGCCACCAAAATGGCCGGCCCGCTGGGCACGCTCGAGGGACACCTGCAGGCACTCGCCGGTTCGCAGTCGGATCTGCAGACGTCCCTGAAGGGGCAGACCGGCACCGCGGTCCAGAACGCGTTCGGTAACGCCTACGAAACAGGCAAGAAGGTCGCCGAGTTCCTCCAGACCATCATGGACACGATCCAGGCCAGCGGTGTGAACTTCGGTGACCTCGACCTCCAGGGAGCCGCGCGTTTCGGTGCCGACGGTTCGCTGGATGTCGGCAGCGCCAGCGGCGCCTGGGCCAACAACGCCGTGGAAGGCGTCGGCAACCGCGATATGAGCAAGGTGTCGCTGAACTTCTGATCGGCCCGGCAGGCCGTATTTCCAAATCTTCGTAAGAAAGGTTGGTTCCGATGACCAATCCCATCTATGCCAATTACGCACAGGTCGACGACGTCACCGTGCGAGTCAAGTCCGTGCTCGGCGGTATGCAGGACAACCTCGGCCAGTTGCGCAGTCTCAAGCAGATGCTGCTCGACGAATTCAAGGGTTCCGGTGCCGGCGGGTACGAAACCGTTGCCATGGAACTGGAGAAGCGGCTCGACTCCTACGAGGCCAGCCTGGCCGGCCTGAACGGCAAGGTGATCGAGGTGGCGACCAAGGGCGGCATGATCGACGGTGCCGACCTCGCGGTCGCCAACAAGTTCATGGGTCTCGTGGGATAATTTGTTCGGCCAACCCTCGGGCGCTACCGAGATGGCGGGACCGGTGGATAGCGATCCGGTCACCATCGACCTGAATGTCGATGCCGCCCTTGTCCTCAAGGACATGGTCGGTATCGACACCTATCCTCCGGTCCTTGCCATCATGCCGAATATCTATCGGATCGACGACCGGGACCGGGTCTGGGCGGTCGTCAAGGAACAGCTCACCGAGGCGGGGATCCTCGTCGGCGGTGAGGTACATCCGGTCGTGGCCGGTTGGCTCCGGTGCCTGGAGCGCCCGGATGTCGAGCTGGTGGTCCGGGTGATCGACAACGGCCGCGGCGGACACACCCCCACCATGCTGCGCATGTCGCTGGTGCGCGCGGGGGAGGCGCATGTACTCGCGGTGCGCTGCGATGACGAGGTGATCATCCAGTCGGTATTCCACCAGGGCAGACAACTGAATACACTGGCGGCGGTATTGGGATCGGCGCTGGGCGACTATCCGGTGCTGAGTTTCGAACCGCTCGGCATCGCGATCGACGACCTGCAGGAGATTCCGGTCGATCCGGACGGCCGTAGGTCGGCGCTGCGGGAACTCGGTGCGGAGCCCCGCACGGCGAGCGTGCTCACCCGGGCGATGGACGAGATCGTCCGCCGGGCCGAGGTGCTCATGATCGAACACCGTGACGGTGGCGCGACGACCCCCGACTTCAACGCTTGTTTGAGCGTGCTGGACACGCTCGCAGGGCGATTGGTCATCACACCCAGCAGGGCGCTGGACGGCCGGATATGGTCGACCTTCCGGCCGGGTGACGATCCCGCCCTGCACAGTGGTATCAACGGTCTGGCCGAGCTGCTGCCCGGCCGGAGCTGGTTCGATACCGCGCGCACCGGTTGACGTTCCAGTGCTGGATGAGAGGACGGTGAGATGAACCGGGCACCGACAACCAATGGCGACGCAACCGCTGCGCTCGCCAAAGGCGGTTACGACGCCTACTTCGCACAGCTAGAGGATCATCCCGGTAGCGGAGCGTCCCGGGCCGCTGCCCCGCCGGTTCCTCCCCGCCCCGCTATCCCGTCCGCGGCCTCCATCCCAGGCGCCGAATCGCCGACAGCACCGGAAACAGGTACCGATCAGATGAGTTCGGCAGCGTCTCCGGATCCGGGGGCCGGACCCGCGCCCGCATCGCACACCGTCGGTTCCCCGCCTTCCGCGGTCTCCCCGCCACCGCCCGGCGCTCCGGCTCCCGACGGTCAACCCGCGGCCGACGGCGATCTGGCCGATCTGCGGCAGCGGGCGGCCACGGCCCATCAGCAGGCCGCGGAAGAGGAACGGCGGGCCATAGCGCGCCGTCAGCAGAACGCCCAGGTAGCGGCGATGCCGCCCCCGCCCGGGCCGCCGGAGCCGAGTGCCGCGCCGGCGGCGGGATGGGCGACGCCGCCCCCCGATACCGCGGCGCAGTCTCCGGGCCCGGCTCAGCCGCCCCCGGCCGCAGCGCCGGCCGCGGGTGCCGCGTACACCGGAAACCCGCAGTACTACACCGATTACTCCCCGATGGCGGCCACCGACCCGGCCACCGGGCGCCCCGTCGCCGACCCGTCGCGTGTCCCCGACCGGATCCACCGGCCGTCCTACGATTCGACCGGGCGTATCGAGGTGCTACCTCCGGCGCTGGCCTCCGCGGAACTTCTCGCCGAGATCGCGGCCGTGCGCCAGGCCCATCTGCGCTCGAACAAGGGTATGCGGGGGGCACTGAACAAGGTCGGCTTCAATCTGGGCCTCTCGCCGGCCGAACAGCGGGCGGAGAGCCGGCGTAATCGGATTCGCCGGCAACTCACCGTGCCATACCAGATCGCGGTGGTCAGTGTGAAGGGTGGCGTGGGTCGTACCACCACCACTGCCGGTCTCGGTTCGACCTTCGCGAAGCTGCGGCCCGACCGGGTGGTCGCCATCGACGCCAACCCGGATTTCGGCGATCTGTCCAGCCGGACCACGCGGCATCAGTTCGGTCTCACACTGCGGGATCTCGCGCAGGCCGGCGGGCGGCTGGACTCCTTCTCGGCGGTGCATTCCTATACCTCGGTCAATACCGCCGACCTCGCCGTGGTGGCATCGCCGTGGACCACCGACGCGGCGGAGGCCCTGACCGGCAACGAATATCAGGCCGGGGTGGAGATCCTGCGTCGGCACTACAATCTGCTCGTGGTCGACTGTGGAACCGGAGTGCTCGATTCGTCGACCGATTCGGTATTGCGTACCAGCGATGCGGTCGTTGTGGTGACCCCCGCGACCGTCGGCGGTGTCACCGGTGCGGTCGCGACCCTGAACTGGCTCAGTTCCCACGGTTTCGACCATTTGATCGCCACATCGGTGGTGGCGATCGTCCGGCAGCATCCGGTCAAACCTACGGTGGATATCGAGGCAATCGAGAAGCTGTTCGCTTCGGCGCAGCGGCCCACCATCCAGATTCCCTTCGATCCGCATCTCGCCGAAGGCGGTGAGATCGATCTGCGCATGCTCGAGAAGGAAACCTTGTTGGCGTTCGAGGACCTCGCGGCCGATCTGGCCGACGACTTCCCCGGCTATGTCGCCGAACCCTCGGGCGGCGAGCGCGGGGGAATGCGGTGACCGCTGTGCAGACAGCGGCCCCGTCGGCGGCGGGTAGCGCCGCTCCTGCCGAGGTCGCGCGAGCGCGGGTCGCCGTGATGGTGTCCAGCTACCAGGTGGATGTGGTCGTGCCGACCAAGTTCACGGTGGAAACCTTCATCGACGACCTGGTGACCGTACTCGCGACCGCGATCGGTGACGAGGAGGTGGATTTCACCCCGCCGCACGGCCAGTGGAGCCTGGCGCGTCCGGGCGAGTCACCCATCCCGCGCTGGCGCAGTCTCGGTGACCACGACATCGTCGACGGTACGGTGCTCATGCTGGCGCCGGTCGAATCGGCCGAAGTCTTCACCCCGGTTGTCGAGGACATCACCGATGCCCTGGCGCTCATCAACGAACGCGAATTCGCCGAGTTCGATGCCGAGACCGCCGCGGTGGTGGGTCTCGGTGTCTTCGGTATCGGCTCGGTGGGCCTGGCCACCATGCTCTCCTGGGCGTGGACCCAGTCCGGTTCGCTGCTGTGGTGTGGCCTTCCGGCGCTGTTGCTGGGGGTGCTGTGCTGGATCGCGGCCGTCGCGATCCGGGGTAGCGGTGCCGCCCGGCGCATTTCGCTGGGGGCGGGTCTGGCCGCGATCCCGCTACTGTTCGCCGGCAGCGCCATGCTCGTGCCCCCGGCATACGGTGAGCCGGGGCCGTTCGCGCCCGCCAATATCGTGGCCGGTGCGGTGGTGACAGCGGTCGCCGCCATGGCGATGATGCGGTTGACCGGAACCGGGATCGCCACGCTGATGAGCGTCGCCGTGCTCGGTATCACGGTGACGCTGACGGTCCTCCCGCTGGCCTATTTCGACCTGGTGACTCGCCAGGTCGCCGGTGGCGCGGTATTCGTCGGACTCGTACTGCTCACGCTCGCGCCTCGGATCGCGGTGGTCATCGCCCGTATCCGGCCGCCGGATCTGCCCGACCCCGGTAACGAGGTGAATCCCGCGACGCTCACCGATATCTTCGATGCCGAAACCCACCGGGATGTAGAGCAGGACGCCGAGGTCGCGGCGGCCGCGGAAGAGTCGCGGCGCAGCCGCGAGGTGGGTATCGAGAGCCGGGCGCGGCTCGCCGTCACGAGCCTGCGCGGCCTCATCGTCGCGGTCTCCGGATTGCTCTCGGTATCGACAGTGATCTGCGCGGCGGTCAGTCCCGGTGGAATCCGGGAGATCGTGATGGGCGCCGCGGTGGCCGGCATCTTGGCCATGCGTTCGCGCTGGTACCCCGACCGGGTGCAGGCGATCGCGCTGATCAGTGGATCCGCGGTCACGGTGCTGGGCGTCGCGGCCGTACTTGTCGGCGCCTACGAGAGCTCGTTCGCGCGCCTGGCCGTCGTTCTCGTCGCCGCTCTCATCGCCTGCTCCGCGCTGGCCGCGGCGCTGCGGCTACCGGGCAAGCGACTGACACCGGTGACCCGGCGGATCACCGACCTGATCGAGTACGCGCTGATCCTCGTGGTTCCGGTGACCGCCTTCTGGATCATGGGTGTGTACACCGCCATGCGAGGAATCTGATGCGTCTGCGTCTGATCGGTGCCGCCGCGGCGGCACTGATTACCCTGGCGATGAGTACCGGGGCCGGACCGGCCGCCGCCCTGGTACCACCGGAGGTGGTCGTCGGCGTGGCACCGCCGGACGGTCCGCCGGGACCGGAACTGCCGACGAAACAGGAGAGCGGCTGTCTGGCGTCGGGTGTGCTGGAGAATACCGACGTCTCCCGTACGCCTCCTTCTGAATTGGCGTTGAACCTGGCCGACGCGCGGACGCTCAGCCGGGGCGCCGGGGTCACGGTCGCTGTCGTGGATACCGGGGTGACCCCGCATCCGCGACTGCCCAATCTGGTGAGCGGTGGCGACTACGTCGCGGCGGGTGGCGACGGACTACAGGACTGTGACGCGCACGGGACGCTCATCGCCGGCATCATCGGCAGTGCCGCGGATCCCGCGGACGGTTTCACCGGCGTCGCGCCCGATGCGCGGATCCTGTCGATCCGCTACCGGTCCGTGGCTTTCCGGGTCGAACGCAGCTCGGGTGATCAGCGGGAACGACTCGCTCAGGAAGTGCGCACACTGTCCCGGGCGATCACCCATGCCGCAAATCTGGGAGCGGGCATCATCGTGGTGCCTCTGCCGGTCTGCCTGCCAGTGGATTCGGGTGTCGACCTCGGTGTCCTGGCCGAAGCGGTCGGCTATGCCGTGCACACCCGAGGGTCGCTGATCGTGGCCGGAGCCGGTAATTCCGACAGTCCCGGGTGCGCCCAGAACCCCGACTACGATCCAGGCCGCCCGGCGGATCCGCGGAACTGGAAATATGTACGAACGGCCTCGGTGCCCGGAGTTTTCGGTGAGTCGGTGCTGTCGGTCGGATTCACCACCGCGTACGGCGGGGTCACCGACCAATCGCTGATGGGCCCGTGGGTGAGCGTGGCCGCACCGGGTACCGGTATCGAATCGCTGGGCCCGGGTTCGGCCGGTTTGATCAACGGGGTCGGCGCCCCGGACAAACTGGTGCCGGTCGGTGGCTCGTCGTTCGCCGCCGCCTACACTGCCGGCGTCGCGGCCCTGCTGCGTTCGCGCTTCCCGAACGAGACTCCCGCCGAGATCACCGCCCGGCTCACCGCCAGCGCGCACGCGCCGGCGCGAGGTATCGACAATACGGTGGGAGCGGGGATGATCGACCCGATCGCGGCGCTGAGCTATCGGACCCCGCCCGAACCTCCCGAGGGCTTGTTCCAAGCGGCCGGATTGGAATTACCGCCACCGCCCCGGCCTCCGGACGGCAGACCGGGTATCACCGCGGCGATCGTGATCGGCGCGGCGGTACTGATCGGCGCGACCGCGACCTACGGTGTGAACTCGCGGCGGAGGCAGCGGCGGTGATCTCGACAGCGGAGCGAGCGGTCCGAGGGCCGGACCGCCGGGTCGCCGGAGTGGAACGCGGCCCGTTCGCGGTTATGGCGATCGGAGGCAGTGTGGTGATGGCCGGGTTGTCCGCGTATCTGCCGTTGTGGGGTGCCGCGGCGATCGTCGCGGGACTGTTGCTCACGGTGATCGTGCGGTTCCGCGGCCGGACGCCCATACGGTGGTTCCTCGATTGGCTCGACTTCCGGACCGGGCGATCGGGCCGGGCGGAACTACTCACCGCGCAGCCCTCGTTGCGCGATATCGAGGTGCCGGCGGGATTGTGCGGTCTGGTGGAGGACGGAGACGTGCTGGTCGCGATGATCCAGCTCGCCCCCAATCTCGACCTGCCCACAGTGATCGCCGAGCAGACCATTTACACCGAGGACACCGTCGCGGTGGAGAGTCTGCTGCCGATGCTCGACCAATACGGGATCGGTATCGATATCGATATCGTCACGACCGGCCAGCGGGTCCGGGCGGCGGGTAGTTACAGCATGCTCTACGACCAGTTGATCGGTTCCCATCCGGTGGTCGGGAACCGGCTGACCTGGCTGGTGCTCCGGCTCGATCAGCACCGGAACCTGAAAGCGCTGGCCGCGCGCGGTCCGTGCGCCGTCGTCGCCCCCCGGACGCTCGCCACCGCGGCACATCGAATCGCCGGGCGTCTGCGCGAACGCGGTATGGCGGCGCATCCATTGCCCGCGGCGGCCATGGTCGAGGCGACCCGGTTGCTGCACGCCGGTGTCGAGCTCGGCGATCTGACCGAGCAATGGGACCGGGTGAAGACCTCGGTGCCGGGACGGTTTGTCACCAGCTTCGGAATCGATTGGTCCGAACTCGACGACTCGGGTCTGGACGACTGCTGGACCTGGAACAGCGGACGTACCACCCTGGTGGTCAGCTTGTCGGGTACCGACGGTCCCCGAGCCGTGGTGCGCTATATCGGTCCGGCTATGACCGAGGCGCTACCGGATTATCTGCGGCGGCTGCCCGGGCGGCAGTCCGTGGCGCTCCGCTCCACCCTGCCCACGGGTGTTTCGCTGCGTGTGCTGACCCGGGACGAGAACACCGTCGAGGAGGCTCCGCCGGAGCTGGGCCGGGAGTTGTCGATCGCGATCGGCCCCAACGGCCAGATCCTCGGTGCGATCAGCGGGCAGACCCGGCATCAGCTCGCGCTACCACTGTACGATCCGGCCCCCTACAATCCCCGTCGCCGGACCGTCGACGTGCACGCCATGCTTCCGGTCGCCCAGCAGTTGGTACTGCGGGCCACGGTCGTCGGCGCCGATATCGAAGTTCACACCAGTCGTCCCCAGCGGTGGCAGCATCTCGTCACCGCGGTCGGGGATGCCAGGTCGCTGCGGCTGGCCGGCGCCGACGACGAGGAGCCGGGAGCGCATGCCGCCATCACCGTGTTCGATCAGCTGCCGCCCCAGGCATCGGCCGCGCCGACCACGGTATCGATCAGCGATCCGGGCAGCCCGCGTCGCGGCTCGGTGGATCTGTCGATCGAACAGGTCGGGGAGGCACAGTTGGATGTGCGGATCCCGATGCGTACCGTCCGGGTGAACCTGGTCGAACCGCGCGGCGAGACCCGCTTTCTCGACCACAGCGACCGCCCGCCGACGGTTTCCCCGCCACCCGGTAATTCCGAACGGACCGTTCCGGTGACCAGGCCTCATGGATATCCGGCCCGGTGACTAGGACAGAGCAGGTAATCTCGATGACCGTGGTAGCGGATCCCGAACCCGGCAGTGGCAGATTCGACAACCCGGACGGCGTACAGGAGCAAACACCGAGACAGGCGGCCGCGGCGATTTTCTCCAGCCGGCTCTCGGAACTGATCGCCGAATCGGTGGTGTCCACCGAGGACGGGTCGACACGTGGGTTGACCTTGTATTCGCTCGCCCAGCACCTGGAACTCGCGTATCCGGATGTGCCGGTCTCGCAGTCGGGTCTGTACCGGTTGATTCACGGCGACGCCAT
Organism: Nocardia grenadensis; assembly: GCF_050942415.1. Classification (NCBI taxonomy): domain Bacteria; kingdom Bacillati; phylum Actinomycetota; class Actinomycetes; order Mycobacteriales; family Nocardiaceae; genus Nocardia; species Nocardia grenadensis. The sequence goes on from NZ_CP192054.1 coordinate 1,324,551, forward strand.
CCCACGGTTGGACCTGATCATCGCGTTGGCGCGGGTGTTCGATGTACCGCCCGAGTACTTCGTGACGGCAGAGAAGACACGGTGAACGGGGCGGTCCGGCACCCCCGGCGGACTGTTCGGCACGGGCCTGTCGAGTCCCCATTGTTGGGAATGATGGGGCTATCGCCGGGGCGGTAGCCGATACCATTTCGGCTATGCCCGATGCGGATTCCGGAGACGTATTTCTCCGCAATCGAGGCGCGATTCTGGATGCCCTCCTGGCGGATCCGGCTTTCGGGCTCACCAGCAGCAACACTCCTACGGAGACCGCCGCGCCCGAGGCCGAGCCGATCTCGGGTCCGGGCGGGCCGGAGATCGCCTTCGACGAATCACTGCTCGCGCCGGCGGCGCCGGTCCGCGATGTGGTGGCCGAGCCCGGCGACTCTCCGTCGCCGGTGGGTCTGGACATGCCTGCCGCCGAACCGGATTCCGGTGTCGCGGTGTCGCGGCCGCGGCGCTCGACCGCGGGGCCTTCGGCGAGCGAGCGGATCAACGCGTTGCTCAGCGGGCAGGCCCCCGGCAACGGTTCCACGGGCTTCGCCTCCGATAACGCCGAACGTGTCGCGGACCGGCTGAACGCGACCGCACCGCCCGAGGCGCCGCCGGAGCAATCGGAGGCCCGCGAGCCTGCTCGCGCCGAGCGGCAGACGCCGCAGGAAATCGCCCGTGAGGTCGCCGATCAGTTGCGCAAACCGCGGGTCGCCCTCGCGATCGCGGCTGTGGTGGCGCTGCTGATCGTGGTGCTACTGGTGGTCACCGGCGGGAAAGAGGACACTTCACAGACCCAGCCGCTGGCCGTTTCCCCGGCGCCGGCCCAGCCGGCACCCCAGACCCCACAGCCGCCCGGCAGCGGCACCATCGTTCCGAAATCGGCGGAGTCGAAATGCCCGTCGGGCGGCACCGACGGAATGGACGCCTTCTCCGGCGAACCGGGCAAGGCATGGTTGTGCCCGCGCGCGTACAAGATCGACGGTCAGGTTCTGCGGATCGATCTCGGCCAGGAGTACGAGATCGATTCGATCGCGATCGTGCCCGGCTGGGACCATGTGGGCACCGACGGCACCGACCAGTGGACGAAATACCGGACGGTGAGCCGTGTCTCGTATCAGTTCGACGACGACAACAAGACCACCTACACCCAGGAGACCCTGGATCAGCGGTCACTGGTGGTGACCCGGATCGAGCCGCCTATCAAGACCTCGGAGATCACGCTCACCGTCCTGAAATCCAGTGGTGACAGCTCCAGCAATACGGTGGCGATCTCCTCGATCGTCATCACCGGGCAGTGAGGCCGGTATGAGACACGGGGTGCGCCGATGACGGTCCGCTGCCAGTACTGCGGGCATACCGCGGCCGCGGGGCCTTCGGCCTGCGCCAATTGCGGTGCGCCGCTCCCGGAGAGCGGCCCGCCGCCGGCCCACGGTGGTGCCGTGGCGCCGGGTGGCCCGCACGGTGGTCTCGGCACCCATCCGGCCGAGATGAGCGGCCGGGCGAGTGCGCCGGCCGGCCGGCCGCACGAACACCACCGCCACGGTGCGGTGCCGCCGGATCGGCCGGAGGCCGAGCACCCGGTGCACGGACAGTCCGGCCATCACCACGGGCGGCACGGAGTACTCGGATTCCTCCGTTCGCATCTGGTGGACGAGACCGAAGCCGTCGTCCAGAAGCATCATCCGAAATGGCAGTGGCGCGCGGCGGGTGGTGTCGCGGTGGCGGTGCTGCTGGTGCTCGCCTTCCTGATGGTGAAGTCGTGCACAGTGACCGGCCCGCCGCTCACCGGACCGCCCGGGTTCGGCCCGAACTGGCCCGTCGCGGCCACCGACGCGGTTTCCGCGCTCCCCGCTCCTCTGCAGTCCGCCTCGTGCCGTCCGCACGACGAGACCGACGGCGTACAGAGCTGCGTACTCGACTCCGGGAGCCCGTTGCTGATGGGTGAGATCACCGGGGGGCGGCAGCTGGCGTTCCAGGTGCAGACCGCCGCGCCCGCCGCGCTCGCTCAGGCGGTCACGCAATGGCGTTCTGCCGGCGGCACTGTTGTATCCGACGGTGAGGTGTTCGCGGCGATCAGCGCCTCCGCGGCGATCTGGTATGCCGATACCCGGTCGGGTCTGCGAGTGGACACCGGTGCGTTCACCGACAGCGCCGGTGCGCGGACTTTTCTGATGCGGTCCGGTCTGCTGCATCCGTAGCGTGGGCCATCCGAAGGCTCTGTGGTGGCGAACATCTCATCGGCGCGCTTTCTTCCCGGCGCGCCGGATCCGGTGACGGTTTACACACGCGTAACGTACCGCTATACAGTGGCACATTAAACGCGTAGAGTGCCTGGTGAAGAAGTTCGAAACCGAAGCGGAAAGGCGCGGATCACGGTGACGACAATGCAGGACACAGTTTCGCCGATGCGATTCCGGATTGATCCGGACGAACTGGGGTCGGCGCGTTTCCGGACCGCGCTGTACCGTACGGCCGAAGCGCCGCCGGGTGAGTGGCGATTCACGCTCTACGCCGCGGGCGAGGGCGTTTCGCTGAGCCGGGTGCTACCGGTGCTGCACAGCCTCGGTGTGGAGGTCGTGGACGAACGGCCCTATCAGCTGGAATCCGACGGTGACCGGTCGGACTGGATCTACGATTTCCGGTTACGCGTGGTCTCGGCGGTGCTACGTACCCAGTTGGATCCCGAGCTGGAAGCCGATCTCGATCAGCCCGCAAGCCCGGGCGCCCAGGGGATCGCGCAGAGATTCACCGCGGCCTTCGAAGCCATGTGGTTCGGTGTCGCCGAGGTCGATACGCTCAACGAATTGATCCTGCGGGCCGGGCTGCACTGGCGTCAGGTCGTGGTACTGCGTGCCTACGCGAAATATCTGAAGCAGGCCGGATTCTCCTACGGTGCCGCCGGTATCACCCGGGTGCTGCTGGCCAATCCGGATATGTCCCGCGGTTTCGTGCGCCTGTTCGAGGCGTATTTCGATCCCGACGGCGACGCCGGCTCGGCCGCGGGTATCGCGGAATGGCTGGAAGCCGAAATCGATGCGGTGGTCAGCCTGGACACCGACCGGGTGCTGCGCGCGGTGCTCAATGTGGTCACCGCGACCCTGCGCACCAACTACTTCCGTCGCGACGGCGACGGCGAGCCGCCCGCGCACCTTTCCCTCAAGTTCGATCCGCAGTCGATCACCCTGTTGCCGCAGCCGCGGCCGAAGTACGAGATCTTCGTGTATTCGCCGCGGGTGGAGGGTGTGCATCTGCGGTTCGGTGCGGTGGCGCGTGGTGGTTTGCGGTGGTCGGATCGGTTGGAGGATTTCCGGACCGAGATCCTGGGTCTGGTGAAGGCGCAGGCGGTGAAGAACGCGGTGATCGTGCCGGTGGGGGCGAAGGGTGGTTTCGTGGTGAAACGCCCGCCGGCCACCACCGGCGACGCCGCCGCCGACCGGCAGGCACTGTTCGCCGAGGGGGTGTCCTGCTACCGGACCTTCATCTCCGGGCTGCTCGACCTGACCGACAATGTCGAACACGGCACCGGAACAGTGCTCCCACCGGAGCGGGTGGTGCGTCGTGATGGTGATGACACGTATTTGGTGGTGGCGGCGGACAAGGGTACGGCGACGTTTTCCGATATCGCGAATGATGTTGCGGGTCGGTATGGGTTCTGGTTGGGGGATGCGTTCGCGTCGGGTGGTTCGGCGGGGTATGACCACAAGGCGATGGGGATTACCGCGCGGGGGGCGTGGGAGAGTGTGAAGCGGCATTTCGCGGAGATGGGGGTGGATACTCAGTCGCAGGATTTCACTGTGGTGGGTGTTGGGGATATGAGTGGGGATGTGTTCGGTAACGGGATGTTGTTGTCGGAGCATATTCGGTTGGTGGCGGCGTTCGATCATCGTCATATTTTTTTGGATCCGGATCCGGATGCGGGGTCGTCGTTCGGTGAGCGGTCGCGGTTGTTCGGGTTGGCTCGGTCGAGTTGGGCCGATTATGATCGTTCGTTGATCAGTGCCGGTGGTGGCGTCTACGACCGCACCGCGAAGGCCATTCCCGTCAGCCCGGAAGTTCGTGCGGCGCTGCGGATTCCGGCCGGAGTCACCCGCCTCTCGCCGCCGGAGATGATCCGCGCGATTCTCGAGGCGCCGGTCGATCTCCTGTGGAACGGCGGTATCGGCACCTATATCAAGGCGAGTTCGGAGACGAATGCCGATGTGGGTGACAAATCCAACGACGCGGTCCGGGTGGACGCCGATCGGCTCCGGGTGAAGGTTATCGGCGAGGGCGGTAATCTCGGCGCGACATCGCTGGGGCGTATCGAGTTCTGCCGTAACGGCGGGAAGATGAACACCGACGCGCTGGACAATTCCGCGGGTGTGGATTGCTCCGATCACGAGGTGAACATCAAGGTTCTGCTCGACGGTGTGGTCTCGGCGGGTGAACTCGATATCGAGGACCGTAACCCACTGCTCGCGGAAATGACCGACGAGGTCGCCGAACTGGTTCTGCGTGACAATATCTCGCAGAACTTCCGGATCGGCCTGTCCCGATCGGGTGCCGGACGGCGCGGTGCGGTGCACCGGCGGCTGCTCACCGAGCTGGAGACCCGGCGCGGGGTGGACCGCCGGCTGGAGGCCTTGCCCGGTGATGCCGAGATGGAGCGTCGGATCGCCGGTGGGACGGGGCTGACCTCCCCGGAACTGGCCACCGTGATCGCCCATGTGAAGCTCGCGCTGAAGGCCGACCTGCTCGCCGGGGACCTGCCGGACAGCCCCACTTTCGCGGCGGTGCTGCCGGGCTACTTCCCGACACCGCTGCGGGAACGTTTCGCCGGTGCGATCACCAGGCATCCGTTGCGCCGCGAGATCGTGGCCACCGTGGTGGTCAACGAGATGGTCGATTTCGGCGGTGCCACGTTCGCCTTCCGGTTGTCCGAGGAGATCGGCGCCACCACCGATGACGCGGTGCGCGCGTTCGCCGCCGCGGTGGAGATCTTCGGACTGCGGGGACTGTGGCAGCGCATCCGCTCCGAGCAGATGCCGACCTCGGTACGCGATCAGCTCGAGCTGGAGACCAACCGCACGCTGGAACGTGCCGCGCGCTGGCTGCTGCTCAACCGGCCGCAGCCGATCGCGATCGGAGCGGATATCAGCCGCTATCGCGAGGGGGTGCGCGCGCTGGCGGACCGGGTGCCCGGCTGGCTGCCGAAACCGCTGGCCGAACGGGTCGCCGCGCACGCCACCGAGGCGACCGAACACGGCGCCCCGCAGGATCTGGCGGCCGAGGTCTACCGCCTGATCCATCTCTTCCCGCTGCTGGACGTGCTGGATATCGCCGATATCGCCGAACGCGACGCACGGGAGATCGCCGAACTCTACTTCGCGCTCAACGCGCATCTGGAGATCACCCGGCTGATCAGTGCGGTCGGCGATCTCGACCACGATCAGCGATGGGCCAGCCTGGCGCGGCTGGCGCTGCGCGACGACCTGTACGAGTCGCTGCGGCTGCTGACCCTCGATATCGCCACCGCCACCGATCCGGAGGATCCGGTGGCGGAGAAGCTGGATTACTGGGAGCAGACCAACCGGTCACGGCTGACCCGGGCCCGGGCCGCGCTCACCGAGATCTTCGGGGTGAGCCGGCACGATCTGGCAACCCTGTCGGTGGCGGCGCGGCAGGTGCGGAGTCTGGCGGGTAGTTCGGAGTCCGGCATCGTCGCCTGATAGCCCGGAATTCGCGGGTGGCCGTCCGGTTCGCGCCGGACGGCCACCCGTCGTTTGCGCTGTGCCGCCGGAACCGATCGGCCGATGGATCATCCGCCCTGTCTCGTGCCGCTACTCGCGCCCTACGCGGCTCGGCCGCCGACCTCGGGGGCGTCGGGCCGTGATGCGCCCCGGTGGCACGGCGGGTACCGGTTTCAGTCCGGGCGGCGGGTACCGCAGGAGGCGCAGAACCTGGCGGTGGGCAGCAATTCGGCGTCGCATTCGCCGCATCGGGCCGGTTCGGCCGGGGCGAAGCGATTCCCGCATTCAACACAGAATTTGGCGCCCGGCGGGTTGGCCGTGGCGCAGGACGCGCAGACCGGGCCCGCGGCCGCCGGATCGAGTTCGGCGGGTTTCGCGATGGGCGGCAGCGCTGTCGCGCTCGGCTCCTCCCGGGGGTGCTGATGCTGTTGCCAGGGCGAACCGGGTGGGGGCGGGAAATTCCCGGCCCCCGTGGCCCCCGGCTGCTGCAGGGCGTTGATACCCAGCGCGGCGCCGATGAACCCGCCGTCGTGGCCGTGCCCGGCGGCCAGGCCCTGGCCCGCGCCCAGGGCCATCTCCCCGGCGGCGTACTGCCGGAAATCTCCGGCGAGCCGGATATAGGTGACATCCTTGGCGAGCCGCTTGAGCCGGTCGGCGTCCTCGGGGGCCAGCGTGATGTCGAAATTGCCGAGCCGCGGTATCCGCAACCCGTACTCGTAGAGCGCGGTATTGGTCTGCTGTACGACCACCCGCTCGATCACGGGCAGAAGTGCGGACAGGCCGAGGACCGGCCACTCACCCTGCGAAACGCCCTGCGTCACCGCGATCTTCATGGCCTTGAGCAGCAGATCGGCGCTCCAGGATTCGATCCCGGCCGGATCGTGCAGGTCGGTACTGCCGGCCAGTGAGGTGATCAACTGTCCGGCGTCGCGGACGGAGAGCGCGAACTCACCGAAAACCCGAAGGGTGACGATCTGCTCGCTGACCGGGTCGGCGATATCGGCGAGACGGCCGCCGAATTTGATACCGGCGAATTCCCGGGTGGAGACGAAGTAGAGCTCGGCCCGGTAGAGGTTGCCGCCGGTCAGCGTATCCACCAGTGCGCCGAGAACCGGGAGTTCGTCCGCGTCTATCCGGTGCCGGCCCGGTCCCAGCGCGCCCAGGACCTGACCGGACTTCACGAACAGTGCGGTCTGGTCGGCATTGACGATGGCGCGGGAGTATCGCCGGATGTTCACATCCGGCCACTTGTAGACGAGTTGTTTCTTGCCGGTCTCGGGGACGGCGATGAACTCGCGTTCGAACCAGGCCATCTGGGTGCTCCCTACGCAATTGACGCGTCCAGCGTATCGACGTTCAGCGGCTCGATCAATGGCTCTTGCGGTGCTGCCGACCTCGGGTTTTGCCAAAGCCCCTGGTTTCCACTGGATTACACATGACGGCCCCCTATTGATCGTGCCGCTAACTAGCGGTACATTGCTCGCAGACATGATCTGCGCCACTCGAAAGGCAACATGATGACAACAGTTCAAGAGCCTCCGGGTCAGGCGGCGCCGGCGGACGGTCTGCACGCCGAAGATGCGGGCTATCACAAGTCGCTGCGGCCCCGGCAGCTCCAGATGATCGCCATCGGTGGCGCCATCGGAACGGGCCTGTTCCTCGGCGCCGGCAGCCGGTTGCACGAGGCCGGACCCGGTCTGTTCCTGGTGTACGCCGTCTGCGGCATCTTCGTATTCTTCATTCTCCGCGCCCTGGGCGAGCTGGTCCTGCATCGCCCGTCCTCCGGGTCGTTCGTGTCCTACGCCCGCGAGTTCTACGGCGAGAAGCTGGCCTTCGCGGTCGGCTGGATGTACTTCTTCCACTGGTGCATGACCGGCATCGTGGATATCACCGCGATCGCCACCTACGTCCACTTCTGGGGCGCGTTCGAGGTGATCCCGCAGTGGACCATCGCGCTGATCGCCCTGGCCATCGTGGTCGCGATCAACCTGATCTCGGTGAAGTGGTTCGGTGAGCTGGAGTTCTGGGCCGCCCTGATCAAGGTCGTCGCCCTCGTGGCCTTCCTGATCATCGGCACCATCTTCCTGGCCGGTCGCTTCGATATCGAGGGCCAGCCGACCGGTTTCAGCGTCCTCTCCGACAACGGCGGCCTGTTCCCGAGCGGCTTCCTGCCGCTGATCGTCGTCACCACCGGTGTCGTCTTCGCCTACGCCGCGGTAGAACTCGTCGGCACCGCCGCCGGTGAGGCGGAGAACCCCGAGAAGATCATGCCGCGCGCCATCAACTCGGTGATCGCCCGGATCGCGCTGTTCTACGTCGGTTCGCTGGTGCTGCTCGGCCTGCTGCTGCCCTACACCGTGTTCAAGTCCGGTGAGAGCCCGTTCGTCACCTTCTTCTCCAAGATCGGTATCGACGGTGCCGGTTCGGTCATGAACCTCGTGGTGCTTACCGCGGCGTTCTCCAGCCTGAACGCCGGGCTGTACTCGACCGGCCGCATTCTGCGCTCGATGTCGATGAACGGTAGTGCGCCGACCGTCGCGAGCCGGATGTCCAAGAACGGTGTCCCGTACGTGGGCATCCTCGCCACCGGTGTGATCGCGCTGGCGGGTGTCGGGCTGAACGCGGTGGTGCCGGATAAGGCCTTCGAGATCGTGTTGAACGTTTCGGCGCTGGGCACCATCTTCTCGTGGACCGCGATCGTGCTGTGCCAGCTCCAGCTGTGGAAGTGGGCTCGCGACGGCAAGGTGACCCGGCCGAAGTTCCGCCTCCCTGGTACCCCGTACACCAGCTACGCCACCCTGTTGTTCCTGGTCGGTGTGGTGCTGCTGATGCTGTTCAGCGACGAGATCGAACAGCGGGCCGCGGTGATCGCCATGCTGGTGGTCGGAGTTCCGGCACTGATCGGCGGCTGGTTCCTGGCGCGGAAGCGGGTGGACGAGCTCACCGCCGCACGTGCCGCGGCGCCCGCCGCGCCGGCGCCGGCCGAAGAACCCGGAAGCACCGTTCGCATCCTCGACGAACCCGAGGACCAGCGGTAACACCGAACTGCGTGGAATACCCCGGATAGCAGGTCCGGGGTATTCCGCATTCCCAAGGTAGGGAATGATCGGCCTATCGCGCCCGCGGACCGGGATCACAATAGACTCTCTCTGTTCTTCCGCGGGTTTGAGAGGTCGTGCATGCCAGAGCAGCCCAGCTCGTCGCAGCCCAGCTCCGAGCGTCCGCTCCCGCCGCCCTGGTCCAAGCGGCGGATCCGTGGCGCGGAAATGCCCCGCCGCGGCGCACACACCTGGTCGACGCTGCGCACCAACAGCAGCGAAAGCGGCCAGCGGGCCGCGGAGTCCGATCTGACCCGAGCCGCCGAGGAACTACTCGCCGAATCCGGCGGCGCCGAACCGCGCAGTGCCACCGACGCCGCCTCGGTCCCCAGCGGAACCGGTGTATTCGTGCCGGTGACAGTGGGTTCGGTGCCCCCGGTCGTCGCCGCGCCCCCGGGATCCGACGGTCCGCCCGCGACGCCGGAGCTGTCGGACTTCGACCGGGCCATTGCCGCGTTGACCGGCGACGATATCGCCCGGCTCAACAGTCTCGCGGGTCCGGACGACGACGATCTCGACGAGTTGCTGCTCGCCGACGACGACGAGGATGCAGACGATCCCGACCCGTTCGCCGGCTTCGAGGACGATATGCCCTCCGGGCGTAATGCCCGTTCCCGTCCGAGTGTCCGCCGGCTCGGCGCCGGACTGGTGGCGCTGCCGCGGGTCGACCCGGTCGATCCCGCCACCGCGGTGCTCGCGGATCCGGTGGTGCCCGAGCACAAGCGGTTCTGCTGGAAATGCCAGGCGCCCAACGGGCGGTCCGGCCCCGACGGTCCCGGCGCGGTGGCCGGGGATTGCGCGCGCTGTGGGTCGGCCTACAACTTCCTGCCCGCACTCTCCGCCGGCGAGGTCGTGGCGGAACAGTACGTGGTCAAAGGCTGTCTGGCGCACGGCGGTCTGGGCTGGATCTATCTGGCGGTCGATACGAATGTCAGTGACCGGTGGGTAGTCCTGAAGGGGTTGCAGAACCCCCAGGACTTCGAGGCGCATGTGGTGGCGCTGGCCGAACGCCAATTCCTTTCCGAGATAACTCATCCCGGCGTCGTGAAGATCTACAACTTCGTCAAGCACCGCTCGCACCGCGAGGTGGCCGACGGCTACATCGTCATGGAGTACGTCGGCGGGCGCTCGTTGAAGAAAATGCTGGATATGGCGGGGCCGGAACGTCTTCCGGTGGCCGAGACGATCGCGTACATGATGGAGGTCCTGCCCGCTCTCGACTATCTGCACTCGTTCGGGCTGGCCTACAACGACCTCAAACCGGACAACATCATGGTCACCGACGACGAGGTCAAACTCATCGACCTCGGCGCCGTCGCGGCGATGGAGTCCTACGGCAGTATCTACGGCACCCCCGGTTATCAGGCGCCGGAGATCATCGAGACCGGCCCCACGGTGGCCACCGACGTGTACGCGGCAGGCCGCACCCTGGCCGCCCTGATCCTGGACCTGCGCAAGGATTCCCACGGCAACTACCGCACCGAGATGCCGACACCGGAGGAATACCCACTGCTGCGGCGCTATCCGTGTTTGTATCGGCTGCTGGTGCGCGCGACACATGCGGATCCGAGCCGGCGTTTCCCCTCCACCTACGCCATGTACTGCCAGTTGGCCGGGGTGTTGCGGATGGTGCTGGCCGCCGATTCCGGGCGCGAACACCCGCAGGCGTCGGTGGAGTTCGGTTCGCTGCGTGGCGATTTCGGTATCGACACCTTGATCGGCCAGACCGACGGGATGGTCGACGGCGGACACCGCAGCCTCGGTCTCGACGCCGCGGCGGTGGTGGCCACCCTGCCGATCCCGCTGATCGACGCCGACGATCCCAGTGTCCAGCTGCTGAGCCCGCTCCTGCACGGTGACGCCCGCCAGACCCTGGACTCGTTGCGCCAGACCTCCGAACGTATCGCGGCCGGCACCATCGACGCGCCGGAGACCTTCGAGGTGGAGGGGGCGCTCGCCGCCGTCCGCGCCCATCTCGACCTGGGGGAACTCGCTCCCGCGCTCGCGCTGCTCGAAGAGTTGCGCCCGCGCGCGGTGACCGACTGGCGGGTCGAATGGTTCAGCGGCGTCATCGATCTGCTGGATGGACAGTACGAGCTCGCCTATCTCCATTTCGACCAGGTGCACACCATGCTGCCCGGTGAGCTGGCGCCGCCGCTGGCCCTGGCCGCCACCGCCGAACTCGCCCTGCAGACGCTGAGCGATCCCGGCGATTCCGACCGGTGGCACAGTGCCGCGTCGGAGTTCTACCGCCTGGTCTGGCAGACCAATCACGCGGTGGTCAGCGCCGCGTTCGGTTTGGCTCGCCGATTGGCCGCCGATGGTGAACTGTTGCAGGCCGTGCAGGTTCTCGACGAGGTGCCCGATACCTCCCGCCATCACGGCACCGCCCGGATGACGGGCAGTCTGCTGCTGGTATCGCGGCCGCATCGGGAGATCACCGAGATCGATCTGCGCGAGGCGGCGTCACGGCTGGAGCTCGTCGATGAGCCGCGGGCACTGCAGATGCAGGTCGTGGTGGTAGGCGCGGCACTGGAGTGGTTGAAATCCCGGATGCGGCCCGCCTCCGCCGACGCCAGACTGCTCGGCTATCCGCTCACCGTCGCGGGGTTGCGCGGCGGGCTGGAGTCACGGCTGCGCGCCCTGGCCCGGACCGCGCCCGGTCGTCTGCACCGGTATCGGCTGGTGGATCTGGCCAATAGCGTGCGACCGCATACTCGCTGGTGAGGGGTCAGGGGTGTCCGGTGATCCGGCGCCGCCGGACCACCGCGGGCAACAGCGGTGCCGAGACCAGGACGATCACCAGCAGCAGCAGCCACAACCAGCCGCCGTACACCAGTGCGAGAACGAGCGCGAAAACGGCGGCGCCGCCGGCCAGCACCGCGAAACCGAATGCGGGATCGGTGGTTTCGGTCGAGCCGGGCGTCGCCGGCGGTGCCGGGAGATCGGTGAACAGGGCCGCGAGTTCCGGGGTGGTACGCGCGGCGGTAACGGCGGCGGTACGTTCTTCGTATTCGGTGAGCGTGAGCAGGCCCGAACCGAGATGCTCGGCGAGTTCCCGCAGGGCGCGATCGCGTTGTTCGACGGTGATGCGCGCGCCCGGTAGCTCACTCATACCCGCAGCATAGGACGGTTTCCGCGGTCCGGCTCGGCCCTGCGGTCGCCACTGCCGGGAAGCCTCCGGATGGTCACACGGCGCCAATTCCCAGATCTGGGGAGTAATTACGCTGGCCTCACAGCATTGCGGGCAGAGGAGTTGTGTATGTCCACCGTGATCCAGTCTCGGCGCCCGGCTGCCGAGGCATGGGACTGGCAATTGAACGGGTCCTGCCGCGGCCTGGAATCCACCGTGTTCTTCCATCCGGAGGGGGAGCGGGGCCGGGCGCGCGCCGCGCGGGTGCGCCGCGCCAAACAGATCTGCGATACCTGTCCGGTCCTCGACCGGTGCCGCAGCTACGCGCTGGCGGTGGGCGAGCCGTATGGTGTCTGGGGCGGTATGTCGGAGGACGAGCGCCGCACACATACCCAACGGGCCGTTACTTCACGCTCGACGAACTAGCGAACCCCACCCCCAACTCGGGCTTGATCGGATCTTTCGGTCGTGTCCGGCGCAGGTCGCCGTCGCGCCTTTGTGGTTTCCTTGTTATATGGCTGCTGGTGTGGAGTACACGATCGATGAACTGGCGCGGGCTGCCGGCACGACCGTGCGCAGCCTGCGGGTTTACCACGAACGGGGGGTTCTGCCTCCACCGCAGGTCAAGGGGCGGACGGGTTATTACAGTCCAGATCACCTCAATCGGGTGCGCACGATCAGCAGGTTGCTCGATCGCGGCATCAAACTGAACGGGATCAAGGAGCTGCTCAAGGCCTGGGATCGCGGGGACGATCTAGGGGACATCCTGGGTGTCGGGCCGCTGCTCGGCGGTATGGAATCCGGCGAACCGTCCGCGGGTGAGTCGGCCGCGCCCGCCGATGCCATTCCCGCCACCGAACTGCAGGAACGCTACGGTTCCGTGCCGAACGGGCTGGCCAGGATCGTCGCGGTCGGGCTCTACGAGCCGGTGGACGCCGCCACCTATCGGCCCGCCGACCGGCAGCTCATCCGAATCACCGAACAGTTGGTGGCCGTCGGCGTTCCCGATACCGAGGTCCTCGGCGAGCTCGAACGGATCCGAGCCGATTGCGATCGGATGGCCCGCCGCTTCGTCGACCTGTTCCATCGCACGGCCTGGCAGAAGTACCGGGAATCCGGGCAGGAAGCCGCCGACCTGGCGGAACTGACCGGACAGTTACAGCTCGCCCGCACCCTGCCCGGTAAGGCGGCGGCGGAGCTGGTGAACAAGCTCGTGGCGCATTACATCGACAGCGACAGCGAACTCGCCGACCTTCCCGCGGAGAGCTGAACCGCGCACGAAGGCTTCCCCTGCCTGGGAAGGGTGCGCCGGAGCGTTGCGCTGGACGACGGTACATTCGACGGTGGCTCTTCCGTCGGCCGGGTAGGATTCCCGGCGCACGACTACTTAGGTAACTTTCCGCTCTTCTACGGATGCGTGCGGCCCTCGGTGGGTGCAAGAATCTCCTTCTTGGCACCTGACGCGGTAGATGAGGCATGGAATGGGAAGCGTGACACTGTGGATGCAGATATCACTCGACGGGTTCGCGGAGGGACTCGACGAGGCGGTCCACTGGCCGGTCGTGGACGAGGAACTCTGTACCGAATACCTGGATGAACTCCGCAGCGCCGATCTGCTGTTGTACGGGCGGAGAACCTACGAGATCCTGGCGGCCTTCTGGCCCACGGCCGATCTGGCCCCGGTCTCGCCGTTCTACGTCGATTTCGCGCGATTCTGGCGTGCCGCGCCGAAGCTCGTCGTCTCCCGCACCCTGCGCAATCCCTCGTGGAACACCCGGGTGACCGGCCCGGACGCGATCGAGGAGATACGGCATCGCCGGGCCGCGGGCCAGGACATGGTGCTCTTCGGTGGCGCGGAAACCGCACGGTCCTTCATGGCGCACGATCTGATCGACGAGTTCCGGCTCTTCGTGCACCCCCTGCTCCTGGGCGGCGGGGTCCCCCTGTTCCGGTCGCCGGTGGACACCAGCGGGCTGCGACTGATGGATGTGCTGACCTTCGACAGCGCGGTGGTCCAGATGCACTACCGCCAGCAGGCCTGCGTGATGTGCTGAGCGCCCCCGGGGCGGGGTTTGTGCGAAATGCACGGGTTCATCGGACGGGCCGACGTGACGTGCACTAATTTACGTTTCTATGGCGGTGATCTACCCGGACGGTGCGGCACCGGCCCCACCTGCCACCGAGTTCTTCGGCCGAATGCGGGAACTCGCACGCCTGGACGACCTGCTGCGTTCCGGCTCGGCACGACTGATCACCCTGGTGGGGCCCGGCGGTATCGGCAAAACCAGACTGGCCGCCGAAGCCATGCGCCGGATCCACCGCGCCGAACCGGACCGGCCGGTGTATTGGGCGCGCCTGGCCGAACTCGAACGGGACTGCGCCGAGAACGTGCTGCGCGCGGTGGTCCGGACCGATAGCGGCGATCCGGACGCGCTGGATGTCGCGGTGGGTCCGCCCGCGGGCGCGATCGCCGAGTCCGCGATTCTGGTGCTGGACAATTGCGAACACGTCCTCGCGGCGGCCGCTCGCGCGGTGATCGACCTGCTCGCCGTCACCCCAGGCCTCACCCTGCTGGCCACCAGTCGCGAGCCCATCGGCTGGGCCGACGAGTACATCCTCACCGTGCCACCGCTATCGGCCTTCGAATCGCTGCAACTGTTCCGGCAGCGCGCCGAGCTCACCGGAAGCCCCGTTCCCGATGATCCGGCCCAGCTCGCGCTGGCACGCCGGATCTGCCGCCGCGTCGAGCACAATCCGCTGTTCCTCCGGCTCGCCGCCGCCCGGCTGCGTCATCAGCCACCGGCCATGGTGCTGGCCGAGCTCAGCGGTGATGCCGCTGATCAGCGTATGCGCTGGTCGCAGAGCACGCGGGCGGGTACCGAACGGCGACACCGCGGGGTCTACGACGTGATCGCCTGGTCGTTCGACCTGTGTGCGGCCGAGGAACAGGTGCTGTTACGGCGCATGTCGGTTTTCGCGGCGGGGTATGAAACCGACGGGGTCGTGCCGCAGCGCAACGGGGTCGAACTGCCCGCTGTCGTAGCGGTCTGCGCGGATGGGGTACTGCCCGCCGAGCGGGTGGCTCCGCTGCTGGAACGGCTGGCCGAACGCTCCCTGGTCTCGACCTTCCGCACCGAGACGAGTGTGCGCTGGTACCTGGTGGAGAGCGTGCGCTTGTTCGCCGGCGAGCGCTCGGCTGGTACTACCTGTGGCAGGGCGAGGCCGATCGCGCCGCGGCGCTGCTGGACACGTGTGTCGCCAGTCCGGCCGCCGCCGGTGCAGGCGATTCCGCCTGGCGGGATACACCGGTAATGGACAGCGGTCTGCCGGCTTCGGTCGAATGGATCCGGGGTCTGGAACTCATGCTGTTCCGGCTGGACCCGCATGCGGTGACGGTGCTGGAACGGGCCGGTCACAAGTTCACCGCGCAGGGCGACCGGGTGGGGGTGGAGCGCGGTCAGATCTTCGCGGCGCTCGCGGCCGCCATGCTGAGCGATCCGGAGCGGGCCGACCGGATCACCCATCGGCACCTGGAACGCTCGATTGCTCGTGCTGACCCAGGTGCTCGCGGGGGATCCCGCCGCGCTGGGTGCCGCGGCGGCCATCCGCATCCGTGCCACCGAACTGGCCTGGCTGGTCGGGGTTTTCCGGGCCTGCCACCGCTCGATGGGGGTCTGTATCGAGCGGGTGCCGATGGTGGTGCTCGGCGTGCGCCGGGCGACCGAGGTCGCCACGGCGGTCATCGGACCGGCGGATTTCGCCGTTGCCGAGCAACGGGGCGGGCAGTTCCGCCCCGGCAGCGACGCCGTACAGGAGTACCTGCGTCGCCGTTGGCCGGTGCGTCCGGTCGCAGGGGACACACCGGTCGATCGTGGGAAATGGGCCGATTCGCGCTGGGTGAGCTTATCGCCGGCCGAACGTGAGGTCGCGGTGCTGGCGGCCGCGGGCTGGCCGAACAGTGCCATCGCCGAGCGGCGTGGTAGTTCGGTGCGTACGGTGGACGCGCAGGTCGCCAGCGTCAGGCAGAAACTCGTGATCGGTTCCCGGCGCCAGATACCGGATCATATTCCGGCCCACCTCGCCGATGAGGTGGATGCCGAACGGGTTACCGCCGCCGGTCGTTCCCGGAGCCGGCGGCGTACGCCGCGCCTGCGCGGCCGGGAGTGAGCGCGCGGCACCGGGATCAGCGGCAGGCGTAGTAGTACGGCTTGTAGGCGCAGATATCGAGGTAGCCGCCCTGGTCGTTGTCGTAGGTGAAGCTGCGCTGGGCCGGGATCGCGTGTACCGGCTCGCTGCGGTTGCTGGGATCGCTGGGGAGGTCGTGGGTGTCGCCGTAGCTGCCCCGGCCCGGGTGGGAATCGTCGCGGCTGCTGTGGCCGGGGACGTCGGCGAGGGCGAGTTGGGGGGCGATGGTGGCGGGGATCGCGGCGAGCGCTCCGGCCAGCACGGTGGCGGCGGCGATTCTCTTCGCGAATCCGAAGGTGCGGGCGATGGTCATGACGTGCTCCGTTCTGTTCCGGCAGATAGAACTTCTACGGTGAGTCAATGTGTGTGGGACCGTAGTTCTATGTGCCGCTGTTTAACGGTACGGTACACGAGTGTTCGAATAAGCGTCTATGCATTTCCCAGAGATGGGAACTGGTGGACTGCTTTTCGGGGGCGCGGGCTGCCGCCGCGCCCGGCCTGCTCGGAACCCGGGGGCGGTACCGCGCACGGCGCCGCAGGTATGCGCGACACCGGCGCGCCGATCACGATCGGGCCCGCGGCCCCGATATCCAGGTCGTTTCCCGAGGCGTCGGCGACAGTCGCCGACCCGGCCCGCGATCGCGGCCGGTGTGGGTTCTTCCCGCGGGGGTGCTCGAGCCCGTGGCGGATCGTAGATGCTCCGGTCTACAACTGTTGACACGGGACTGGACCGGACAGCCGGCAGGATAAATAGATATCAGCTGGTCATGGAATGTTTTCGGAGGGCAGGTCGGTTCGCCCCCGCCGCCGCTACGCCGCTCCGCTGCTGTATCGCCCGGCCGCGTTCCGGGCCTACACGGCGCCGGAATTCCGTCGAGGTCGGCTCTGGTGCGCCGGGACGAGCGCGCCGGCCGGATAGACCACCGCCACCGGCCGGCGGTGGTCCGACGGTGACCCGGCGCTCTGTCAGGCGGCCGGCCGGCCGGGCCAGCGCCATTCCGCCACCTCGGGAATGTCCTCGCCGTGCTCACGGGTCCAGGCGCGGGCCCGCAACCGTGCGTCCACCATCTGCTGGCGCAGCCCCGCCGCCTGCTGCCGCAACGCGGGCACCCGGTCGATCACATCCATCACCAGGTGGAATCGGTCGAGGTCGTTGAGCATGACCATATCGAACGGGGTCGTGGTGGTGCCGCGTTCCTTGTACCCCCGCACGTGCAGGCCCGAGTGATTGGTGCGGCGATAGGTGAGCCGGTGGATCAGCCACGGATAACCGTGGAAGGCGAAGATCACCGGGGAGTCCCGGGTGAACAGCGTGTCGAATTCGCTGTCCGGTAGCCCGTGCGGATGTTCGTCGGCCGGTAGCAGCCGCATCAGATCGACCACATTCACCACCCGCACCCGCAGCCAGGGCAGTTCCTCGCGCAGGATCGCCGCGGCGGCCAGAGTTTCCAGGGTCGGTACGTCACCGGCGCAGGCGAGGACCACATCGGGGGTGGTGGCCGGTTCGTCGCGATGGCCCGCCCATTCCCAGATACCGATACCCCGGGCACAGTGCAGTGCGGCCTCGGTGGGCCCGAGCCAATCCGGTTGCGGTTGTTTACCGGCCACCACCACGTTCACGTGGTGCCGGGAACGTAGGCAGTGGTCGTACACCGAGAGCAGGGTATTGGCGTCCGGCGGCAGATACACCCGCACGATCTCGGGTTTCTTGTTCAGCACCACGTCGAGGAAACCGGGGTCCTGATGAGTGAAACCGTTGTGGTCCTGCCGCCACACATGCGACGACAGCAGGTAGTTCAGACTCGGCAGTGGTTGCCGCCACGGCACCGCCGCGCTCGCGTCCAGCCATTTCGCGTGCTGGTTGAACATGGCATCCACGATGTGGACGAACGCCTCGTAGCAGGTGAACACTCCGTGCCGGCCGGTGAGCAGGTATCCCTCCAGCAGGCCCTGGCACATATGCTCGGACAACACTTCGATCACCCGCCCGGAGCGATCCAATTTCTCGTCGTGGACGCCGATCTCGGCCTGCCAGTTGCGGCCGGTGACCGAGAGAATGTCCTGTAGCCGGTTACTGGCCAGCTCATCCGGGGCGAAGGTCAGGAAGTTGTCGGGATTGGCCACGGTGACCTCCCGCAACCAACCGCCGAGCACCCGGGTCGCCTCGTGTACGGTGCGGCCCGGTTCGGCGACGTCGACCGCATGGTCGCGCCAGTCGGGCAACCGCAGATCCCGCACCAGCGCGCCCCCGTTGGCCACCGGATTCGCACTCATCCGCCGGCCACCGGCCGGTACCAGCCGGCGCAGTTCCGAGACCGGGGCACCGGTCTCGTCGAACAGTTCCTCCGGCCGGTAGGAACGTAACCATTCCTCGAGCACCGCCCGATGCGAAGCATCCTCGCGGGCGCCCGGCAGCGGGACCTGATGCGCGCGGAACGTGCCCTCCACCGGATCGCCGTCCACGATCGGTGGTCCGGTCCAGCCCTTCGGGGTGCGCAGCACGATCATCGGCCAGCGCGGTCGAGTGGTGTCGCTGCCGTCGCGGGCCGCGCGCTGGATCTGCGCGATCCGCTCCAGGCAGGTGTCCACGGCGGCGGCCATGTCCTGATGTACCCGGGCCGGCTCGGCGCCGGCGACGATCAGCGGCTCGTAACCGTAACCCCGCAGCAGCGAGACCAACTCGTCCTCGGGAATGCGGGCCAGCAGAGTCGGATTCGCGATCTTGTACTCGTTGAGGGCGAGAATCGGCAGGACCGCGCCGTCGCGCGCCGGGTTCAGAAACTTGTTGCAGTGCCAACTGCCCGCGAGCGGACCGGTCTCGGCTTCGCCGTCACCCACTACGCAGAACACCGTGAGATCCGGATTGTCCAGCGCGGCACCGAAAGCGTGCAACAACGAATAGCCCAGTTCGCCGCCTTCGTGGAAGGAGCCCGGTGTCTCCGGCGCGCAATGGCTGGGAACGCCACCGGGAAAAGAGAACTGGGCGAACAGCGCGCGCATGCCCTCGCCGTCGCGAGGCACATGGCTGTACAACTCGGAATAGGTGCCCTCGAGCCAGGCGCAGGCGTTCGGACCCGGCCCGCCGTGTCCCGGCCCGGCGACGAACACGGCGTTCAGATCACGTGCCAGAATGGCGCGATTGGCGTGCACCCAGACCAGGTTCAGGCCCGGCACGGTGCCGAAATGGCCGAGTAGCCGGGGTTTGATGTGCTCCGGGACCAACGGTTCGCGCACCAGCGGATTCGCCATCAGATAGATCTGCCCCACCGACAGGTAGTTGGCCGCCCGCCACCACGCGTCGAAGCATTCCAGCTCCTCGGCGTCCATCGGGCCCGGGGCCGCCGACAGCACATAGGGCCGGGGCGCGACGGATTCGCCACCGTGACCGCCCACATTGTCGGCACTGGTGTCCCCGCCTGCACTCGCCAACTGCGTCATACGCCTAACCTCCTGGAGGTCGTGGTCGCGCCGGGCTACCGCACCCCGAGTGCGGACTGCCACCACGATAGCTGGAGGTGTGCCACACTGCCCTCGGTTCGCCGATGGCGGCCGGCGGAAATCTTCGCTCTCGTCCACGCCTCACCCACCCCGCGGGATGGAAACCGGTGTCTGCCCCGGCAACTCGGTTGCTCGTGGAGCCTGCGGCGTTCCGGGCGACAGGCCCGTCCCGACGCGACCGGTAGCGAAGCGACCGCTGTGTCGGTGTGATGGGTACCGAACCCGGGCTCCGCGCATCGGTGACCACCACCCGCACTCGGGTCCGCCTCGTGCCGGCGATCGGGGGCCCGCGCCGGCGATCGAGGGGAAGGGCCGCGATATCGCCGGGCCGTCGGTTCGAGGCCGCCGGTAGGGTGCGGCACATGCAGACAATCGGCAGGATCCTCGCTGTCACCGCCGTCGCCGCGGCCGCCCTCGGCCTCGGTGGATGCGGCTCCGACGACTCCGGCGGCACCGCGGCCACCTCCACGGCGGCCGATTCGTCCGCCGCCCCGGGGCAGACCGCCCCCGCCGCGTCGAAGGGCCGCGAATGCACGGCCGACGATATCGATGTGCAGGGTGGGTTCGGCGAGGTCCCGCAGATCACCCTCCCCGATGACTGCGACCCGCCGAAACAGCTCGTGACCAAGGACCTCGTCCCCGGCTCGGGTCCCGGCGCCGCCCCCGGCGGGCAACTGACCATGAACTACGCCCTGGTCACCTGGTCGGACAAGCAGAAGCTGGACTCCTCCTTCGACCGCGGCGAACCCTTCGAGCTCACCCTCGGCGACGGTATGGTCATCCCCGGCTGGGAGCAGGGACTCGAAGGCGTCCAGCAGGGTGCCCGCCGGTTGCTGATCATCCCGCCCGACCTGGGCTACGGCGCGGGCGGTAACGGAGTGAAGCCGAACGAGACGCTGGTCTTCGTCACCGACGCCGTATCCGTCCCCCAGGCGTGAGGTGCCGGGGTACGGCATTCGAGGGCTCCCTGGATGTCGCATCATCGCTGGGAGCCCCGCCCCGGCTTCGGTGCGTGTGCGGTTGGCCGTCCAGGGGGTTGGTGACCATTGAGCACTTGCACAGTTCGTGAGCCTTCCCGGGCTGACCCGGGCGCACGACAGCATGCACCTTCTGTCTCCGCCGGAGGGTCGACCTCGGTGGTCGGGGCCCGCCCCCGGTTCTGGACCGACGGAGCGAAGGAGCGTAGCGACCGAGCGTGTGCGGTTGGCCGTCCAGAGGGTGTCGACCTTTGAGCACTTACAGTGAAGTGAACCTACCCACGCTGGTCGAGGCGCACGACAGCCTGGCACCTTCTGTCTGTTCCGGGTGGTCTACCTCCGTGGTCGGGGCCCGCCCCCGGTTCTGGAGCGACAGAGCGAAGGAGCGTAGCGACTGAGTGGCGGAGTGAAGAACCGGGGGCGGGCCCCGACCCGCGGCGCCGGAGGCGCCGCCATAAACACAGCACCGGGCTGCAGCGCGTGTGACCCGGTCAACTACCCTGGTCGGGATGCGTATCCCGGGCGCGTGAAACCGCAGGTGCTCGCCGCTTCGGTCGGTACGCCGAGGGTGCGTACCCGCGCGCCGTCGCCAGACCACGCGCCATCACCCGGCCACCAGCACGGATATCGTGCGGGCCGGCGAACACGAACCGACGAGAACAAGGAGCATGTCCGTGAAGAGCACCGTCGAGCAGCTGAGCCCGACCCGGGTCCGGATCAATGTCGAGGTGCCCTTCGAGGAGCTGAAGCCGGACTTCGATCGCGCCTACAAGGCCCTGGCCAAGCAGGTGCGCATTCCCGGCTTCCGTCCGGGTAAGGCGCCGGCCAAGCTGCTCGAGGCGCGTCTGGGCCGGGGTGCGGTGCTGGAGCAGGTCGTCAACGACGCCCTGCCCGGCCGCTACAGCGAGGCCGTCACCACCTCCGAGGTCAAGGTCATCGGGCAGCCGGAGATCGAGATCACCAAGATCGAAGACGGCCAGGAACTGGCCTTCACCGCCGAGGTGGATGTCCGGCCGGAGATCACCCTGCCCGAGGACTACAGCACCATCGCGGTCACGGTGGATGCCATCGAGATCACCGATGCCGATATCGACGAGCAGCTGCAGTCGCTGCGCCAGCGTTTCGGCACTCTCACCGGTGTCGAACGCCCGGTGCAGGACGGCGATTTCGTCTCCATCGATCTGTCCGCCACCGTCGACGGCGAAGAGGTGCCGGAGGCCGCGACCACCGGGCTGTCGCACGAGGTCGGGTCGGGCCAGCTCATCGAGGGCCTGGACGAGACCCTGACCGGGATGTCGGCTGGTGAGTCCAAGGAGTTCACCTCGACCCTGGTCGCCGGCGAGCACGCCGGGCAGGAAGCCACCATCACGGTGACTCTCGGTTCGGTCAAGGAACGTGAGCTGCCCGAGGCGGATGACGAATTCGCCCAGCTGGCCAGCGAATTCGACACCATCGACGAGCTGAAGGACGATCTGCGGTCCCGCGTCGAGCGGGTCAAGAAGGTGCAGCAGGCCGGCGATATCCGCGACAAGGTGCTCGAGCAGCTGCTCGAGAGCGTAGAGGTGCCGCTCCCCGAGGCCGTGGTGAAGGCCGAGGTCGACGCCGTCGAGCACGACGCGATCCACGGCTTCGACCACGACGAGGCCAAGTTCGCCGAGGCGCTCGAGGCCCAGGGCTCGAGCCGCGAGGAGTTCGACGCCGACACCTTGGAGGCCGCCGAGAAATCGGTGAAGACCCAGCTGCTGCTGGACGCGGTCGCCGAGTCCGAGGGCACCCAGGTCGGCCAGGAAGAGCTCACCGAGCGGATCCTGTTCCAGGCCCAGCGTTACGGCATGGCGCCCGAGCAGTTCATCCAGCAGGTGCAGCAGGCCGGCCAGCTGGGCGCCGTCTTCGCCGATGTCCGCCGCGGCAAGGCCCTGGCCGAGGTCGTCGGCAAGGTGACGGTCACCGATTCCGAGGGCAACAAGGTCGACACCGACGAAATGTTCGGTACCGCCAAGGAATCCGACGAGGAGACCACCGAAGAGGCCACCTCCGACGCGGAGTGACCCACGCGGGAATTGCGGGTAGGAAGCCCTGAGACTTAGGCGGTGTTGGCAATCCGGAGGCAGAAGATCGACAACCGCTGTCCCCCGTGCGCGCACATCCGAGTCCTCGGGGCTTCTGCTTTCCCCGAGGACGGGGATGCCTCCGGTACGCGCTGTGCCGGGACTTCGAACGACGCGGGTGCACCCGGTGCCGAGTTGCGGCGCTCGGGGGCCGGGAAGAGCGAGTCGAGTCACGGGGAATCGAGGCAGGGCTTGCTCGGGAAGGCGAGAACAAGTGGGCTCGCTCGTGAAGGCGCTGTGTTTCTTGGCGCGCCTTCGGCGCGCGGGGTTGCGGCCCCCTTGGTCTCGCCGCTTCGGCCTCGGGACTCGAGCCTTCGGCTCATGCGATGTGCGGTGGGCCGTCCGCAGGGTGCGACCTTTGAGCACCTTCGGCCAAGGGGCGAGACGGGCCTCAACCCTTCGAGGTGTCTCGTAAAACGAGACTCATGCGGTCGCGTCGCATACCGAGCTCCCGATCTACGGCTGGTCAGGTCCGTCCACGGTGTTACGCGGTACTCGGCTCGATGTGTGGTGTCGCATGGCGAACCCTGGAGCGCGAGCTCTGCTTGCCCGCGTCCGCAGGTTCTGGAACGGTTTCCGTCTACGAACGGCCGCATCCTCCTGGTGCCGAGTTCAGCGAGGCCCACAAAGGTTTGCGGCCCGTCCCGCGCCTTGGCCGAAGGTGCTCAACGGCCGCACCCACGGACGGCCGACCGCACATTGCATGCGCCGAAGGCGCGAGTCTCGGGCCCTGAACAGCGAGACCGAGGGGGCCGCAACCCCGCGGCGCCGGAGGCGCCGCAATCTATATTGCGCTCTGAGCGAATCGGGGTGGTACCGGGAGTTCGGTGCCGCCCTGCTTCGTTAATGTTTGTGACAGCAACGAGCCGGCGAGAGAAGGCAGGTATCCGTGACAATCAATAAAGCCGAGGTCATGACAGCTCCGACCGCTGGGCTCAATCTCAGCGATTCGGTGTACGAGCGCCTGCTGCGTGAGCGAATCATCTTTCTCGGCACCCAGGTCGACGACGACATCGCGAACAAGATCTGTGCGCAGATCCTGCTGTTGTCCGCGGAGGACCCGACCAAAGATATTTCGCTCTACATCAACTCGCCGGGCGGGTCGGTGAACGCGGGCATGGCGATCTACGACACCATGCAGTACGCCGAATGCGATATCGCGACCACCGCGATGGGCTTGGCCGCGTCCATGGGTCAGTTCCTGCTGACCGCGGGTGCGCCGGGTAAGCGTTTCGCGCTGCCGCACACCCGGATCATGATGCATCAGCCGTCGGCCGGTATCGGTGGTTCGGCCGCGGATATCGCGATCATGGCCGAGCAGTTCGCATACACCAAGCGTGAGCTCAACGAGTTGCAGGCGATGCACACCGGTAAGCCGGTGGAGCAGATCAATGCCGACGCCGACCGCGATCGCTGGTTCACGCCCGAACAGGCGCTGCAGTACGGCTTCATCGATCGTGTGATCACCAATGCGCGCCAGGCGGGCGGCACGGGCAGCCACTAGGGCGCCGGCGGCGAATCCGGGCCGGGTGCCCGGCCGGTGTTCGCGAATCCGTCCGGCGGACAGCTCACTCACAGACTTGGAGACGAATATGGCCAATCCGAACGATCCTCGTGGCCTCGGCGGCATCGCCCCGGCGGGCCCGCAGTCGCGCTACATCCTGCCGTCGTTCATCGAGCATTCGAGTTTCGGCGTCAAGGAATCCAACCCGTACAACAAGCTGTTCGAGGAGCGCATCATCTTCCTCGGTGTGCAGGTCGACGATGCGTCGGCGAACGACATCATGGCGCAGCTGCTGGTGCTCGAATCGCTGGATCCCGATCGCGACATCACGATGTACATCAATTCGCCGGGTGGTTCGTTCACCTCGCTGATGGCCATCTACGACACCATGCAGTACGTGCGCGCCGATGTCGCGACCGTCTGCCTCGGTCAGGCGGCGTCGGCGGCGGCGGTGCTGCTGGCGGCGGGGACCCCGGGTAAGCGGGCCTGCCTGCCGAATGCCCGCGTGCTGATCCATCAGCCGTCGGTCGAGGGCGGTATCCAGGGGCAGGTGTCGGATCTGGAGATCCAGGCGGCCGAGATCGAGCGGATGCGCCGGTTGATGGAGACCACCCTGGCCCGGCACACGGGTAAGGACGCCGATGTCATCCGTAAGGACACCGACCGGGACAAGATCCTGACGGCCGAGGAGGCCAAGGAATACGGGATCATCGATACGGTGTTCGACTACCGCAAGCTCAGCGCCCAGAAGTGAGGCGCTTCCGGGTCCGGCGTGCCGTGTGAGCGGTACGCCGGACCGGCCGGGCGGCGGGGCCCGGCCCAGGTGGATTCCCGCTGCGGCGTTGCGACACACCCCGGATGGTTCGTAATCCGGAAAATGTGTCGTGACGCGGTATCCGCGTGAATCCCCGCACAACCGCGACGAGAAACCTGCCCGAGTTGTCGACCTCCATCGCACACACCGGGTACGGTCAAACCCAGGGACCTTTGTTCCCGGTTGACAGCACCGCCCTTCGATCCGGGTGATCGAGCCGGATTCGCTACACCGCAGGCGGCGGTCGGCTGGAAGCTGGACGGATGGTTGCACGCGAACAAGGAAGTAGGGACCCACGAGATGGCGCGCATCGGCGACGGCGGCGATCTGCTCAAATGCTCGTTCTGCGGAAAGAGCCAGAAGCAGGTCAAGAAGCTCATTGCGGGACCAGGGGTGTACATCTGCGACGAGTGCATCGATCTGTGCAACGAGATCATCGAGGAGGAGCTGGCCGAGTCCAGCGAGGTCAAACTCGATGAGTTGCCCAAACCCGCGGAGATCCGGGATTTCCTGGAGAACTACGTGATCGGGCAGGATACGGCCAAGCGCACGCTGGCGGTCGCTGTGTACAACCACTACAAGCGTATTCAGGCCGGCGACAAGGGCCGTGACGCGCGCGGGGAAACCGTCGAGTTGGCGAAGTCCAATATTCTGATGCTCGGCCCCACCGGTTGCGGTAAGACCTATCTGGCACAGACCCTGGCGAAAATGCTGAATGTGCCGTTCGCGATCGCCGATGCCACCGCGCTCACCGAAGCCGGTTATGTCGGTGAGGACGTCGAGAACATTCTCCTCAAACTCATCCAGGCCGCCGATTACGACGTGAAGCGCGCCGAGACCGGGATCATCTATATCGACGAGGTCGACAAGATCGCGCGCAAGAGCGAGAACCCGTCGATCACGCGCGATGTCTCCGGTGAGGGCGTGCAGCAGGCGCTGCTGAAAATCCTGGAGGGAACTCAGGCGAGTGTGCCGCCGCAGGGTGGGCGCAAACATCCGCATCAGGAGTTCATACAGATCGACACCACCAATGTGCTGTTCATCGTGGCGGGGGCGTTCGCCGGGCTGGAGAAGATCATCTCCGACCGCACCGGGCACCGTGGGATCGGTTTCGGCGCCGAGGTGCGGTCCAAGGCGGAGATCGACACCACCGATCATTTCGCCGAGGTGATGCCGGAGGATCTGATCAAGTTCGGTCTGATCCCCGAGTTCATCGGCCGGTTGCCGGTGGTGGCGTCGGTGACGAACCTGGACAAGGATTCTCTGGTCAAGATCCTGTCCGAACCCAAGAACGCGCTGGTCAAGCAGTACATCCGGCTGTTCGAGATGGACGGCGTGGACCTGGAGTTCACCCGGGACGCGCTCGAGGCCGTGGCGGATCAGGCCATCCTGCGCGGGACCGGTGCCCGCGGGCTGCGCGCCATCATGGAGGAAGTACTGCAGCAGGTCATGTTCGATATCCCGAGCCGGGATGATGTGGCCAAGGTCGTCGTCGACGCGGATACGGTGAACGACAATGTGCTGCCCACCATCGTGCCGCGCAAGCGGGAGCGTCCGGAGCGCCGCGACAAGTCGGCCTGAGGCACGCGCACCCGCTGCGATACGCGACGGGGCCGGTGCGGAGCCGGCCCGCGGTACTCTCGGTGACCCCTCGGCATTCGTGCGATGGAGGAGCAGGTCATGGCGACGCAGCTGCTTGCGCGGGATATCCGGTCCGGGCGGTGTGGTGACGCCGCCGAGCCCACGCGGTGGAGCCGCGTGGGCTTGTCACTGTCGGCGGCAGCGACGGTACTGGTCTCGTTGTTGCTCGCGGCGCCGCCGGCCGGCGCGACGGTGCGCCAGGTCAGTGTGACCCCGGATCTGAACGCCGGTATCCGGACCAACTACGGCACCGGATGCAGCTACACCGTGCGGGCCTGGCTCACCGAGGCGGTGACCGAGGTGACCTTCCTCGACAACGGCGTCCCGTTCGCCACGGTCGGACCGGACGGCGGGGGGCTGGCCCTGGTGCACTGGGTGCCGGCCTACGAAGGGGATCACACCCTGCAGGCGGTCCAGCCGACCGGTGGGAGCGACCCGGCACCGTACGTCCGGGTCTTCGTCGGCCGGGGCGAGCACATCGGCTACGCCTGCTGGGTCAGCTGACCCGCGGCGCCGGGTTCACGCCCACGGCACGCGGCAGGAATCGGTGCCGAACCCCTGCGCGGTGATGCCGAGGGCGTGATTGTTGCGGGCTCGCGAGTTCTCCAGGGCGATCTGATAGGTCAGTTCGACGACCTCCGCCCGGCCGAAGCGTTTCTCCAGGTCCGCGACCTGCTCGTCGGTGACGGTCATCGGGGTGGCGGTCATGGCATCGGCGTAGGCGATGGCCGCGCGTTCGTCGTCGGTGTAGTGCGGAGACGTTTCGTAGTCCGCGATGTGCCGGAGCCGCTCGATATCGAGGCCGTCCAGGCGCTGCAGCATGGTTCCGAAATCGATGCACCAGGAGCAGCCGATCGTCCAGGCCGTGCGGTAGACCGCGATTTCACGGATATTGGCCGGTAGTTTCTTCGACGCCTTCTGGGCGAGCATCTCGTGTACGCCACCGGCCACCAGTAGTCCGGTGTGGTGGGCGCCTACGGCTAAAGGTTCGGGGACTTCGCCGAACTGACGTTTGGTGAACCAGTACAGCGCCCTGGTGAGTAACCCGGCGTTTTCGGGGGCCACGGTCGGAATGCGTGTCGTGCTCATCGGGTCTCCTCTGAGGTGGGTTCGTTTCCCTGCAACTCGGACGAGACAGCGGCCCGTGGCGTAACGCCGCGGAGCGCCTACTGTGACCGAGCGCACCCGTGCCCTGTGCTCAGGGTATGCCGGGTGGGAGGCCAGGCCGGTGGTAGGCGGCTCGGTGCGGTGGGGTCGCCACCGCGCGGCTCATTCGGGTTCGACGGACATATCGTCGGCGCCCCAGTAGGCGCGCATCCGGATGATCCGCCCTTCGTCGTCGAACTCCATGGTGTCGATGGGGCTGAGCGTCATGCGCTGCCCGCCCGCTCTGGTCACCAGAGTGAATACGAAGGCTGCGTGGTTTCCGGTGATCCGGACGGTGTCCGGCGCGAGGGCGGTCTCCCGCTCCAGGTTCGCGAGCACGTCGTAGAACTCGCGGATGGCCTGATGCCCCTGTTTGGGTTCGGTGCCGATCGGGTCCTCGATCACCGCGTCGGGAGCATAGAGATCGACGATATCCGAGGTCGGTCCCGAGCCGACCAGTTTCACGTACTGCTCGACCACGTCGCGGATCTGCCGTGCCATCACCACTCCTAGAAAATGAAACGTGTTCTAGGTTTGGCAGCGTAGCAGTGCCGAGTGCGTGCGATCGCCGGATCGCGTGGCAAAAGGATATTCGCATATATGTCCGCCACTGCGATGTGACGGAAAAATGCCTGGTAGACGTGGTGACCGTGCAGGGCGGGCGGGTATCTCCGCTGACCCCTCGGTTCGCCGTTGAACCGCCGCCGTGCAGGTGTGCGTCTGCTGTGAATTTCGCCGCAGCGGGTTCAAGTGTTACGTGTTCCAGGTGTTTCTTCGGGGTGGATCCCATGGACCGGTCCTCCGGTTTCCGGGCCCCTACCGGGTGATCGAATCAGAAAACATTGCTATGACTGCAGGTCCGGACGGTGTGTCGATCGGTCGGTGTCGGTATTGTGATGTTGAATCGACCCGGTCAAACCAGATGTTCGAGCGATGAGTGAAAGCGGAGGAGATATGGCACTGCCAACGATGACCGCGGAACAACGCACGGAGGCTCTGGCCAAAGCGGCGGCGGTGCGCAAGGCGCGCTCCGAACTGATCGGTCAGGTGAAAGACGGCAAAGTCTCTGTCGCCGACCTGCTGCGCAAGGCCGATAGTGATGAACTGGTCAAGAAGACGAAGGTGGTCGCCGTGATCAAGGCGCTGCCCGGTGTCGGCCCGGTGAAGGCCGCCAAGCTGATGGACCAGGCGGATATCCCGGAAGATCGCCGGATCGGCGGCCTGGGTGCCCGTCAGCGGGCGGCGCTGCTGGAGGCGTTGGCCAACTGAGGAGGTGGAGCGTTCGATATCGGACGCTCCGAACTCCGGCCGTGGCCGAGCCGGTCGGTGACACGACCGGCGTGGCCCGGCGGGTGTCCTCGCCTGCCGCCATATCCGGTGCGCCGATTCTCGGGCGGTTCGCGGCCTCGGTCGGGGGAATATCGGAAAAATACGGATACCGTGGCGATATGGCCACCCGCGAAGAACTCGAATCGTTCCTCGACGAATATCAATCGACGCTGAGCGCCTACGACGCCGAGCGTACGGCCGCCCTGTGGGGGATTCCGGGCACCATTGTCAGTGACGATTTCGTCGGTGCGCTGCATTCTCGGGAAGAGATGGCCCAGGGGCTGGCGCAGGCTCATCCCATCTATCAGACGCTGGGGCTGGCGCGCGTCGCCCACACCGTAGTCGATTACGCGGAGTTGACCGGTTCACTCCTGCGGGCGCGGGTGCGCTGGCATTTCTACGACAGCGACGACGCATTGCTCACCGACAGTGATTACGAGTACCTGCTGCGGCGTGACGACGACGGGTTGCGCACGTATGTGGCGGTCGCCATCGACGAGGCCGAGAAATTGGCCCGGGTCGCGACGGACAGGGGAGTCCGGTTGCCGGGTATGTGAGTGGCGCGCTCCTGCCGGGTGCGAGGTGTGGCGCTACCGGTCGCCGGACGGGTCACGTTCGGCGAGCAGGGTTGCTATCCCGTCGAGAATGCGCTCCGTGCCGAATTCGAGGGCGGCGTCGCGTTGTGATTCCGCCGGTTCGGCGGGTGGAGGTTCCGAGACGGCCGCGATCAGGCACGGGAATCGGTCGCCCGCCAGTTCCAGGGCCGCGGCCATCGCGCCGGTGAATTCCTCCTCGGTGGCGCCGGGGCCCACGACCTGCTGAGCCAGGCTGCGTACGTGCCCGTTCAGTACGACGAGCGTGTCCAGTCGCTCCGGGCCGGTCAGCGCGATATCCGCCATCGCCTCCAGGGCGGCCTCGGTCCAGCCCAGTTCGTTGGGGCCCATCGGCCGCGCTCCGGCGAGTAGTTCCATCACCCAGGGGTGGCGGCGATACCGCTCGAAGGTCAGTAGTGCCCAGGACCGTAGACCGGTTCGCCACCGCGGAGTGCCCGAGGTGTCCAGGGCGGGCAGGCCGGTCAGGGCCTCCTCCACCATCAACGCGGTGAGTTCCGCTTTGCCCGGCAGATGGCGGTACAGCGACATTTTCGTGTAGCCGAGGCGATCGGCCAGTCGCTGCATCGAGAGGGCGGCCAGGCCTTCCGCGTCGGCCAGCTCGACCGCCGCGGTGACGATCGCGGCCCGGGTGAGTGTCGGCTTGGGGCCGCGGGTCGGGCGCCGGTCGGTTCCCCAGAGCAGCTCGAGCGTGGTCGGCGTCGCCATCGGGTTCCTTCCGGACGTGGATTGACGTGGAACTGTGTCTACCATACGCTTAATAGCGTCCATTGGAAACAGTTTCTGGTGGGCGCAGACTATGGATGGAGTTCGTCATGCAGAACCGCACCGTTCTCGTCTCCGGGGCGAGCATCGCCGGCCCCGCGCTCGCCTACTGGCTCGACCGCTACGGGTTCGACGTGACCGTGGTCGAACGGGCCCCGGCCCTGCGCCCGGGTGGGCAGGCCGTCGACTTCAAGGGGTCGGTGCAGCGCACGGTGCTCGAGCGGATGGGCATCCACGACGAGATCCGCCGGCACAGTACCGGCGCCACCGATATGGTCTTCGTCGACGCCGACGGCCGGGAGCGGGCACGGATGTCCGGTGACTTCAGCGGTGGCGACGTCGAGATACTGCGGGGTGACCTGGCCCGGATCCTCTATGCCGCGACCGCCCAGCGCTGCGCTTACGTATTCGGTGACTCGACCAGCGCGCTGCGCGAGACCGGCAGCGGTGTCGAGGTCGAGTTCGAGCGCGGTCCGGCGCGTCACTTCGACCTGGTGTTCGGCGCGGATGGTATTCATTCGCGGGTCCGCCGGCTGGCGTTCGGGCCGGAGGAGAGATTCGTCGGGCACCGCGGTTACTACTACGCCATCGCCGGGGAACCACTCGCCGCCGAACCCGGCGAAGGACCGCGGCGCCGGGTGTCCCACGCGTACAGCGCCCCGGGCCTGCTCGCGGTCCGCGGTGGGCCGAAAGCGCAGCAGATGTATATGTTCGCCTCCGCCGCAAAGGTATTCGCCGATGACGCGGAGAAAAGGCGCATCCTCGTCGAACACTTCGCCGGGATGAACGCACCGGTCGCCGACATGCTCGCCGAACTGCCCGGCCATGACGATTTCTATCTCGACGCGCTGGCCCGGGTACGGATGCCCAGCTATGTATCGGGCCGGGTGGCCCTGGTCGGCGACAGCGCCTACGGCAACACCCTGGCCGGCTTCGGAACCGGTCTGGCAGTGGTGGGAGCCTATGTGCTGGCCGGTGAGCTGGCCGCCGCCGCGGGTGAACACACCGTGGCCTTCGCCCGGTACGACCGGATCATGCGCCGATACGCGAAACTCGGCGGCAGCAGCAGCCCGGGTCCGTTCCTGGCGCCGAAAACGGCCGCGGGCCTGCGGTTCCGGAACTGGTTCCTGGGGTCACGCTGGTTCGGCCTGATGGACAAGTTCGCCGGCGACGCCAAGGACGATATCGAGCTGGCCGACTACGCCGGTGTGGTCGCGCGGTAGCGAGAACGGCCGGCGGTCCGCGCGCTCGACAGCGTGGGTCGTGAACGTCTTCCGATGCCGGGACGACCAGCTTGCGCTGAAGTCGGTCCCTGCCGGCCGGGACGGTGCCGAGGCCATCCGGTCCGGGTCATCCGGTGGCGCCGACACTGCGGATCCGCTCCGGATGGGTATAGATGTTCATGGTGTCGCCGCGTACGAATCCCGCCAGGGTGAGACCGGACTCGTCGGCCAAATCGACCGCGAGCG
Organism: Nocardia grenadensis; assembly: GCF_050942415.1. Taxonomy (NCBI): domain Bacteria; kingdom Bacillati; phylum Actinomycetota; class Actinomycetes; order Mycobacteriales; family Nocardiaceae; genus Nocardia; species Nocardia grenadensis. Next base: position 1,356,588 of record NZ_CP192054.1, read on the forward strand.
AACTGGGCGCCGAGACGGCGGCGAGGACCGGGATACCGGCCAGGACAGCTTTCTGAGCCAGTTCGAACGACGCGCGCCCACTCACCACGAGCGCGAGGTCCGATGCCGGGATACGGTTTTCGCGCAGCGCCCAGCCGATCACCTTGTCCACGGCATTGTGGCGGCCGATGTCCTCGCGCACGGCCAGGGCCGTACCGTCGGCGGTGAACAGGCCCGCCCCGTGCAGCCCACCGGTGGCATCGAAAACCGACTGGTGGGCGCGCAGCCGATCCGGCAGGGCCGCCAGCACTCCGGCGTCCAGCAGCGGTCGCGGCGCCGGTAGCGGATACCGGCTGCGCATCCGGACCTCGTCGAGCGCGGTGCGCCCGCAGAGCCCGCAGGCGCCGGTGGTGAGGAACGGCCGGTCCGGGAGCACGATCGGGGTGTGCGGGACCACATCCAGCACGTTATAGGTGTTGCGTCCCTCGTCGTCGGTACCGGCGCAGTAGCGGGCGCTGTGGATATCGGCGGCCGTGGCGATCAGGGCCTCACCGAACAGGAAGCCGTGCACCAGGTCGATATCGTGGCCGGGCGTACGCATGGTGACCGTGATCGATTCGCCGCGCACCCGGATCTCCAGGGGTTCTTCCACGGCCAAGGTGTCGGGGCGGACGATCTCCCCCGACGGGGTGATGCGCCGCATGCGGCGGCGGGCAGTGACTCTGCTCATTGCCGGTGGGTATGGGTTTCGAGCCGGACGGTGACGGCTTTCGACACCGGGGTGTTGGAGCGGGCGGCCACATGATCGAGCGGCACCAGCGGGTTCGTCTCGGGGTAGTAGGCGGCGGCATTGCCGCGCGGAGTGGAGTAGGCCACCAGCCGAAAACCCTCGACCCGCCGATCGACGCCGTCGCTCCACTCCGAGACCAGATCGACGAGATCGCCGTCGCGGAAACCCAGGTCGGCGATATCCGCGGCGTTCACCAGCACCACCCGGCGTCCGTGATGGACCCCGCGATAGCGGTCGTCGAGACCGTAGATGGTGGTGTTGTACTGGTCGTGGCTGCGCAGGGTCTGCAGGATCAGCCGCCCCGGCGGGACCGGCACCCAGCGCAGTTCGTTCACCGCGAAATTGGCCTTCCCGGTGGCGGTCCGGAATTCGCGGGAATCGCGCGGGGGATGCGGCAGGACGAAACCGTTGCGCTGCCGGACTCGGGTGTTGTAATCGGCGCACCCGGGCACCACCCGGGCAATGGCGTCGCGGATGAGGTCGTAATCACCGCGGAACCGGTCCCAGGGCACCGGGTGGTCCGGACCGAGCAGTTCTCGGGCGAGTTCGCAGACGATGGCGACCTCGCTACGCAGTTCCGGCCCGACCGGTTTCAGCCTGCCGGTGGACAGATGCACCATCGACATCGAATCCTCCACCGAGACCTGCTGCCGCACCCCGTGCTGGGTATCCAGGTCGGTGCGGCCCAGGGTCGGCAGGATCACCGCGGTCTTCCCGTGCACGATATGGCTGCGGTTCAGTTTGGTGGATACCTGTACGGTCAGCGCGCAGCGGCGCAGCGCCGCTTCGGTGACCGCGGTATCGGGGGTGGCGGAGACGAAGTTGCCGCCCATACCGAAGAAGACGCGGGCATGACCGTCGCGAAGGGCCCGGATGGCGGCGACGGTGTCGTAACCGTGCGCCCGCGGGCTGGTGATGCCGAATTCCCGGTCCAGGGCGGCCAGGAAGGATTCGGGAGCCTGCTCCCAGATACCCATGGTGCGGTCGCCCTGCACATTGGAATGCCCGCGCACCGGGCACAGACCGGCCCCCGGCCTACCGATCATGCCGCGGGCCAGTAGCAGATTGGTCGCCTCCTCGATCGTGGCCACCGCGTGCGTGTGCTGGGTGAGTCCCATCGCCCAGCACACGATCGTGCTCGTCGAACCGGCCAGGAGCGCGGCGGTGCGTTCGAGGTCGTCGCGGGAGAGCCCGGTCGCGGTGAGTACGGTATCCAGGTCGACAGCGCGGATATGCCGCTCGTAGTCGGCGAAACCCGCGGTGTGCGCGTCGACGAAGGCCCGGTCCAGCACGGTGCCGGGAGCCCGGTCCTCGGCCTCGAACAGCAGTTTCGCCAGACCCTGGAACAGCGCCATATCGCCGCCCAGGCGGATCTGCAGGAAATCGTCGGCGATATCCACGCCGGTGGTCAGACCCCGTACGGTCTGCGGGTCGCGGAAACCGATCAGGCCGGTCTCCGGCAGCGGGTTGATCGCGATGACGCGCGCGCCGGCCTTCTTCGCGTCGGCGAGGGCACTGAGCATCCGCGGATGGTTGGTGCCCGGATTCTGGCCGGCTACCAGGATCAGGTCGGCGGCCGCGAAATCGTCGATGGTCACCGAACCCTTGCCGATACCGATGGAACCGGTCAGCGCGGTGCCCGAGGACTCGTGACACATATTGCTGCAGTCCGGCAGATTGTTGGTCCCGAAACTGCGCACCAGCAGCTGGTACAGGAACGCCGTCTCGTTGGCGGTACGGCCGGAGGTGTAGAACACGGCCTCGTCCGGTGAGTCCAGCCCGCGGAGCTGCTCGGCGATGAGCCGGTAGGCCTCCGCCCAGGAGATGGGGGAGTAGTGGGTATCACCGGGTCGCAGCACCATCGGATGGGTGAGCCGGCCCTGCCGCCCCAGCCAGTAGCCGGACCGCTGCGCGAGTTCGCCGATCGAATACCGGGCGAAGAATTCCGGGCCGACCGTTTCCAGCGTCGCCTCCTCGGCGACGGCCTTCGCACCGTTCTCACAGAACTCGGCGGGCCGCCGGTGACCACTCGGCTCCGGCCAGGCGCAGCCCGGACAGTCGAATCCGTGCACCTGATTGACCCGGGCCAGGGTCCGCGCGGTGCGTACGACACCCATATCGGATACCGCCCGCTGCAGCGCCACGGCCACCGCCCGGACGCCGGCCGCCTGCTCCTTCGGCGGGGTGACGGTCAGCTCGGACTCGTCGATATCGTCGGTGGGGGCTTCGCGGTGCATACCGACCATTGTGAGGTGTGTGATGTGCGGTTGGCCATCCAGAGAGAGCCGGCAGTTGAGCACTTACAGTGCTGTGGGCCTCCCCAGGTCGGCCCGGTGGGGTTTCCGGGTGGGTGGTCGGCGGTTCGCCAAGGGGCGGGTATCGCAGTGTCGCGGGTCACCCGCTCGGCCGGGGACCGGGGGGACGGGCGATCGGCCGGTGAGCGACCGCAGTGCTGCTGTCGGGGCCCCCGGAGCAGGCGTGGTTGCGGGCGTGCGGTCGGCCGTACGCGGACCGGCGACCACGGAGGATCGACAGCGCTGGGAGCCCACCCGGGGTGCACGTACGGTCTGCGCGATTCCGCCGTACTTCGGATGTTCGGCTTGCGTGTCCGGGCCTGGAGGGGCGGCGGGCGTCGGGATCAGGTGGCGCCGCCGTGGTAGGTGAGGACCTGTTCGCTGATGCGGATCCGGCCGCCGGGTGGGAGTTCGGTCGGGGACTGGCTGATCCGGGTCCAGCGCGGTTCACCGGGGGTGGAGACGAAGGTTCCGGCGGCGGTGCCTGCGTCGCGGAGGAAGACCTTGCCCGAGTCGACCGAGAGATAGGCGTGGACCCGGGAGATGTGGCGATCGCGCTGCAGAACGAGCGGGGCGGCGGTTTTGCGGCGTACCGATTCGTCGACCGACGGGCCGCGGCCGATGACGTAGGCGCGGTCCAGCGGGTAGGCGGTACCGTCCTCGGCCACCAGGGTCGCCGGGGCCGGATGGGATTGTTCGGGGCCGAGTGCGGCGCGGGTGCGCGGATGGGGCCGGGCCGGTTCCTTGCGCAGGCGGATCGGTTCGGGATCCACGCGCATGGACGCCGGCGCGGCCGACCACGCGCGGGTCCCGGGCAGTGGTTCCGCGGCGGGGGCTTCGGCGAGACCGGTGCGGGGACCGGAAGGCGATTCGGGTTCCGGCTCGCTCGCGGCGAGCCCCGCCGGTGCCGTCGCGACGGGTTCGTAGGAGCCCGCCGTTTTCTTCGCCGGGGTGGCGGCGCGGTTCTGGTTCTTGGTGCTGCGGCGCACCGCGGCCTTGATGACGAAACCCCCGCCGGGCACGATTCCGGCGCGTAGATCGGTGCGCGGATACGGCGTGATCCGGCCGTCGGCCCCGGGGCCCACGGTCAGTGTGCGCACCGGGTCGCGGACAATCTCGTCCACCCAGGTGAAGGCGCGGGCGCCGACGAGCCGCCGCGAGCCCTCGGCGCCGGAGATCATGGCCGATACCGGCCCGCGCAGCAGGACCAGGGTGCCGTCGGCGGTGGGCGCGACGAGCCCGAACGGGGGTGGCTCCGAACCGGTACCGAAGACGACCGCGGCGAGCCGCTGGGCGATGGCCGCCCCGGGATGCTCGGCGTCCGCCACGGCTTCGACCGCGCCGAGTATCCGCTCGGTGGACGCATTGGCGCCCACCAGATAGATCACGACGTCACCGAACCGCGCGACCAGGCCCTCGCCCGGTGCGATACCGATAGTGGACGTATCAACGCGCACCCGCGGCTCCTTCCTGGCGCACCATCGGATCCAGCATAGATGCGAACCCGTTACCCGGCTTATGAGATGGTGACGGCGGATCGCCGGCGTGAGCGGGAAGACCACCTCGCCGCACGGAACAGAGAGTAGGGATCGTTATGCCGCTCAGCGCCCCGGACGAACGCGTAACGGTGGTCGCGGTCGAGCCGTCGATCGCGCGCCCGGCGCTACCGGTGCTTCCCCCGCCTCGCTACATCGCGGGGCCGGGACGAGCGGCCCCGGCTCGTCCCCGCTCCTTCGGCTCGCCGGATGTCCCGCGGGTGGGTGCGACGTGATCCGCGCGGCGAGTGTCGCGGATATCCCGGCGCTGCAGGAGATCGAGGTGCGGGCGGGGCAGCCCTTCGCCGCGCTGGGAATGGACTTGATCGCCGGTGACGAACCGCTGCCGGCCGAGGTACTGGGTGAATTCGTCCTGGACGAACGCGCCTGGGTCTGGGAGACCGCGGACCGGGGCCCGGTGGGCTACCTCATCGCGAGCATCGTCGACGGGAACGCCCATATCGACCAGGTGTCGGTACTGCCCGAATACCGTGGGGCGGGAATCGGCCGGTGTCTGATCGACCGCGCGGTGCGCTGGGCCGCCGGCCATCGGTTACCCGCGATCACACTCACCACCTTCACCGAGGTGCCGTGGAACGGGCCGTATTACCGGCGGCTGGGTTTCCGCTATCTCGATCCCGCCGCGGAGACCCCGCAACTGCACGCTGTGCGGGCCGCCGAGATCGCGCACGGTCTCGACCGCTGGCCCCGGTCGTGTATGTGGGCCGCGGTCGAGACCTGGGAGTATGCCTGAGTTCACGCCGCGGCGGCCACGGCGGCCTCGGCGGCGGCCAGGGCGGCGGCCCGGTCGGCCGGGACCAGCCCGATCCGGGTGCGGCGGTCCAGGAGATCACCGGCGTCGAGGGCTCCCTCCTGTTCCAGCGACCACCGGAACTCCGCCGCGAGCACATCCGCACCCGGTGCGACCGGGACTGCCAGATCCGGGTCGGCAGCGGTCAGCGCGACGATGATCGGGGCGTCGGCGCCGTAGCGTTCGATCAGCAGCTGGGGTGCGGCCAACCGGTCCCGTGCCACCCCGGTGACCGCGCCGGCCAGCGGCAGCTCCTTCGTCCGGCACGGGCCGGCGCTCAGGCGCGCTCGGGCCACAGCGGTGTCGACGGCGTCCTGAGCCATCTTGCGGTAGGTGGTGAGTTTGCCGCCGACCACCGTGACCAGTCCGCTCGGCGCGGTGAGAACCGCGTGCTCCCGGGAGATATCGGCCGTATTGTCACCGGCCGTACGCAGCAGTGGTCGCAGGCCGGCGTAACTGCCGCGGATATCGACATGGGTCAGCGGGATACGCAGCACCGTGTTGACCGTGTCGAGCAGGAAGTCGATCTCGGCGCCGGTGGGTCGCGGTTCGTCGGGTACGGGCCCGGGGGCGTCCTCATCGGTCAATCCCAGGTAGACCCGGCCGTGCGGGGCAGGCAGGGCGAAGATGAACCGGCCGACGGCGCCGGGCACCGGCACGGTCAGCGCCGCGGTGAGTCCGCCGAAGGCGGCGGCGTCGAACACCAGATGGGTGCCGCGGCTGGGTCGCAATTCGATACTCGGATCGACCTGGTCCGCCCACACACCGGCCGCGTTGACCACGGCCGCGGCCCGGACCTCCAAGTTTTCGCCGGTCAGCGTGTCGCGCAGGACGGCCCCGGTGCCGTCGACATGTTCGGCGGCGACCCGGGTCAGCACAGTCGCGCCGTGCGCGGCCGCGGTGCGGGCCAGCGCGACCACGAGTCGCGCGTCGTCCACCAGTTGCCCGTCCCAGGCCTGCAGGCCGCCGCGCAGTCCGTGCTGCCGCACCGTCGGGGCCAGTCGCAGTGCCTCGGCGCGGGTCACCCGCCGCGACCGCGGTAGCAGTGCCGCCGGCGTGCCCGCGCCCATTCGCAGCGCGTCGCCGGCCAGGAAACCCGCCCGGATCAGGCTCCGGGTGGACAACCCGATCCCGGGCAGCAGCGGGACCAGCTGGGGGAGCGGCCGGACCAGGTGGGGGGCGGTGCGGCCCAGCAGGATGCCCCGCTCCACCGCGCTCTCGTGCGCGATGCCGATCTTCCCGCTCGCCAGGTAGCGCAGTCCGCCGTGCACCAGTTTCGAACTCCACCGGCTGGTGCCGTGGGCGAGATCGTGGCGTTCCACCAGGACGGTGCGCAGTCCGCGGGCGGCGGCGTCGAGCGCGACGCCGGCGCCGGTGACGCCACCCCCGATCACCAGCAGGTCGATATCCGGGTGGTCGCCGAGGGTCGTGAGCTCACGGCGCCGGCGGCGCCCGTTCACCGCGGGCCCCGCGGTGGGGGAAGGGTTCTCGGCCATCTGTTCTCGGCACGACGCCCGCCGGAGCGGCGGAACGGAAGGCGGGGAGATCACGGCTTCCGGATGCGCCGGGCGCTACTCCTTCCTGGTAGGTGGGATCACGGGGCGAGATAGGTATCGAGGGCGTGCCGGAGTTCGGTGTCGAGCGCGGATCCGTCGAGCAGATGGGCGACCGTGGCCGCCGACTGCACCGCGGACTGGGTGATCAGCAGGACCATGGCCGCCAACCGGCCGGAGTCACCGGCCCGGACCGACCCGTCCGCCTGGCCGTCCCGAATGCCGGTGCCGAACAGGTCCAGCAGTTGCCGCTGGTTGCGGCCCAGGCGGCCGAAGACGTAGGTGAGCATCAGGTCGGTATCGGTGCGGAAGATCTTGCCGAACAGTGGGTTCGACCGGACCTCCGCCGCGCCGGTCACCACGCCGGTGACCAGCCGGTCCCGGGCCGGGCCGGCGGTGGGCACGGCCGCGGCGATGATCTCGCGCAGTTCGCGTACGAGTAGTTCGGCGACCAGATCGCGGCTGTCCGACCACCGGCGGTAGACCGTCGGCCGACTCACGCCCGCCCGGCGGGCGACCTCGGTGAGCGTGGTGCGCCGGACACCGAACTCGGCGACGCATTCCCGGGCCGCGTCCAGGATCGCCTGCTCGACCGCCGCTGTGCCGGATGACACGGACTCGACCTCGCCTCCAGTTCGGATTACTCCTTGACACTCTATGTCAAACTGTAACGCATGACAGGTGAGGAAGGCGAACGTCCGGTGAACTCGGCGTCGAGCGCGCGGCGACCGGATATGGTGTGGGACGCCTGGGGTGTCCCCGCCGGGCACACACCGCTGTCCGAGCAGATCCGCGGCCTGCTGACGCAGGTGCTCGGAGTCTCCGGGGAGCCGGCGACGCGTCGTGATGAGGGCGATGTGCCGCTCCGGCCGTCGGTCCTGTCATCGGACCGGCGGGCCGGTCTGGCAGACCTCGTCGGCGCGGACCATATCTCCACCGAACCGGTCACCCGGCTGCGGCACGCCGGCGGCAAGAGCACCCCCGACCTGCTGCGACGACGCGATCCGGCCCCGCAGGACGCACCGGACGCGGTGGTCTTCCCGGCCGGTCACGACGAAGTGGCGGCAATCCTCGCCTATTGCTCGGAGCAGGGCATCGCCGTGGTGCCCTTCGGGGGCGGCACGAGTGTGGTCGGCGGGCTCGACCCGGTCCGCGGATCCTTCGACACGGTGATCGCACTCGACCTGCGCCGGCTGGATACGCTGCTGGACTGCGACCCGGTCTCCGGGACGGCCACCTTCGGCGCCGGGGTCACCGGCCCGCGTGCCGAAAAGTTGCTCGCCGAGCACGGGCTCTCGCTCGGACATTTCCCGCAGAGTTTCGAATTCGCCAGTATCGGCGGATTCGCGGCGACCCGGTCGTCGGGCCAGGCGTCCGCGGGATACGGCCGGTTCGACGATATGGTCCAGCGGGTCCGGGTGGCCACGCCGACGGGAAGTGTGCTGCTGGGCCGGGCGCCCGCCTCGGCCGCCGGACCCGATCTGCGTGAGCTGTTCGTCGGTTCGGAGGGTGCTCTCGGCGTCCTTACCGAGGTCACGGTCCGGGTCCATACGGTTCCGGAGATCACTACCCATATGGCCTGGTCGTTCCCGGATTTCGCGACCGGCGCCGCCGCATTGCGCGCGGTCGTGCAGGCGGGCGCGGCGCCGACGGTGCTGCGGTTGTCCGACGAAGCCGAAACCGGGCTGAACCTGGCCCGGGCCGGAAATATCGCCGGGGCATCGGTTTCCGGTTGCCTCGCGGTGACCACATTCGAGGGCACCGCCGCCCATACCGCGGCCCGTGGCGCCGAAGCCGCCGCGCTCCTGCGCGCCGCGGGTGGTACCGAACTCGGGCCGGAACCGGCCCGGGAGTGGCAACACGGCCGTTTCACGGCCCCTTACCTGCGTGATGCGCTCCTGGATATCGGGGTGCTGTGCGAAACCCTGGAGACCGCGACCACCTGGAGTGCGCTGGCCGAACTGAAGGCGAAGGTGACGAGTGCGCTCACCGATTCGCTGACCGCCCACGGTGCGCCGGCCCTGGTGATGTGCCATATCTCGCATACCTATCCGACGGGCGCGTCGCTGTATTTCACAGTCGTGGCCAAATCGCTCGACGATCCGATCGCGCAGTGGCGGGCCGCGAAGGCGGCCGCCGGGGACGCCATCATCGCGGCCGGCGCCACCATCACCCATCACCACGCGGTGGGCGCGGACCACCGTGCCTGGCTGCCCGAGGAGATCGGCGATCTGGGCGTGCGGGTGCTGCGCGCGGTGAAACGCGAAATCGACCCGGCCGGCATCCTCAACCCTGGCAAACTGCTGCCATGACACGGGCAGGGGAGCCGCGGGAGGTGCGCACGGTCGCCGTGGTGACCAACCCCGCCTCCGGGCAGGGCCGGGCCCGTCAGGCCGCCCGCACCGTCGTCGAGCGGCTGAAGGCGGACGGTGTGGCGGTCATGGAGATCCACGCGCCCTCCGCCGCGTGGACCCGTGAACAGGTGCGCGATGTGGTGACCGGCGATGCGCCCGACGCCGTCGTGTGCGTCGGTGGCGACGGTCTGGTGAACACCATTCTCGATCCGCTGGCCCGTTCGGGTGTGCCACTGGTCCTGGTCCCGGCGGGCACGGGCAACGACCTGGCGCGCGAACTCGGTATCGCCGACGAGCCCGCCCGCGCCGCGGAGCTCGTCCGGTCCGGGCAGGTGCGCACCATCGACCTGGGCCGCCTGGAACCCGCCGGGCACGATCCGATGTGGTTCGCCACCGTCGCGTGCACCGGCTTCGACGCCCGGGTCACTCTGCGCGCCAACCGGATGCGCTACCCGCGCGGCCGATCCCGCTACACCTTCGCCGCGGTCGCGGAGATCGCGCACGGGATCGCGGTGCCGTACCGGATCGAACTGGGCGGCCCGGCCGCAGCGCCGATCACCACCGAGGCGTTGCTGGTCGCGGTGGGTAACACCACCACCTACGGCGGCGGCATGCTCATCTGCCCGGACGCCCTGTGTGACGACGGTCTGCTCGATGTGACCGTGGTCGGCAAGGTCTCCCATCCGGAGATGCTGCGGATCCTGCCCGCGCTCTCGGCGGGTCGTCGGATCGAACATCCCGCGGTGAGCCAGTACCGGGCCGAATTCCTGAGCCTGGAGGCTCCCGGCACCCCGGTCACGGCCGACGGCGAACCCGCGGGCCGGCTGCCGCTCACCGTGCGCGTCGAACCCCGGGCGCTCACCGTGCTGACCCCCTGACCGCGGTGGTCAGGCGGCGAACCGGACCCGCAGCCGGTCCACGCCGACCCGGTCGAGCACCACGACCGAGGCGGGTGCGGGCCGGGGTCCGGCTCCGGCTTCCAGCCGCCCGAGCATCCGTCTCCAGCGCCATACGTGCCAGTGGAACGACAGCCACCCGACCCGTCGGCCGCGCGCGTACTGCCCGGCCCGGGCGACCGTCGCCGGCACATCCAGTAGCACCATGTGCAGTTCGCGGCCGTGCCGGACGGCCCAGCGCGTCAGCAGCCGGCGCGTGAAACCGATGGTGCCGCAATCGTGGATCACCACCGGGCCGGTGTGATCGCGCAGTGCGACCCAGATGCGGCCGAAATGCACTACGTGCACCACCGGCCGCCACAGTGGGTAGGGCAGCCAGGCCAGTCGCCGCCGCCACGCATTGCGGGCGTGGATGGAATCGAGCACCACCGACCGATCGGAACCGGGTAATGCCTGCTCGGCGTCGGGGTCGGAGCCGAACAGCCGGCGCAGCGCGGTGCTCTTTCCCGCGCCGGGAATTCCGGCGAACAGCACGGCCGCGCTCGCCGGGTACCGCAACTCCCGCGTCGGCCGGCCCCGTAGGTCGTCGACGGCCCGGGGCCGGACGATCTCCGAATCCGGTTCGGGGAAGATGGATTCCGCGGGGTTCAACGGTAACGAGTCGAGCGGGGGGTTCACCCCGTCCAGAGTCCCCAGTCGAACCGGTTTCGGCAAGAATGTCGCCTTTGTCCGTTCAAGGTCACAGGTTTCGGCCGGGCGGGCCCACCGCGGCGAGCCGGGCGCCCGTCTGAGAATTCCGGTGCTCAAGCTGAGAATTGTTTATGGATTGGCAGCACAGTCCAGGATCGGCGGTAGTCTTACTGCTGTAGGCGGAGTCTTCGGTGTCCCTCATCCACCGAAGGCTCCGCCTCGGTTTGTCTCGTCACCTTTCCCGAGGTCCCGGCGCACCCCCCCATCGTCCCTTTACTTGCGGTCGCGCTCTTCCATACGTCTCACGTAGCGGGACTCCCGAGTTCGCATTCGCGACACCGACCAGCCGGCAGATCGTTCGTCCCCGGTCGGCCCAACCCTCGTGCGCAGCGATCGAAGGTCCGCGACCGGCCATACGTGTGCCCGTCCCGGCAGGTCGGGGTAAGTCTCCGCGCACTCGCGCTCCTTCCGGATAGCAGGCATTCGTCGTCGATAGCCCGGCCCGCTCCGGACCGGCGAAGCGAGCGAGCGCAGCGGCCGACCGTGCGTGGCCGGCCGTCCGTAGTGGGCCGTCATCGAAGATCGGCCGTACGGTCGGCCCGCCCGGGCCGACCGGGGCGGGCATCGGCGCCCACTCTGTGTCGGTCCCGAGCGATCGGGCTCCGACCCCGCGGCACCGGCGGCGACGCCCTAGACACTAGAATCGCGGCGTGACCAGCGCAGCCCCTGACAACACGCGTAATCGCGCCGATGCCCTCCCCAAGAGCTGGAATCCCGGCGAGGTAGAGGCCGACCTGTACGAGCGCTGGGTAGCCGCCGGTTACTTCCGGGCCGACCCGCACAGTTCCGCGCCCGCGTACTCGATCGTGCTGCCGCCGCCCAATGTGACGGGCACGCTGCACATGGGGCACGCGCTCGACCACACGCTCATGGACACTCTGGCACGCCGTAAGCGGATGCAGGGTTACGAGGTGCTGTGGCTGCCCGGGATGGATCACGCCGGGATCGCCACCCAGACGGTGGTGGAGAAGCAGCTTGCCGTGGACGGGAAGACCAAAGAGGATTTCGGCCGCGAACTGTTCGTGCAGAAGGTCTGGGACTGGAAGCGTGAATCCGGTGGCGCGATCCAGTGGCAGATGCGGGCGCTCGGCGACAGTGTGGACTGGTCGCGGGACCGGTTCACCATGGACGAGGGCCTGTCGCGCGCGGTCCAGACGATTTTCAAACGCCTCTACGACGCGGGTCTGATCTATCGCGCCGAGCGGCTGGTGAACTGGTCGCCGGAACTGCGTACCGCCATCTCCGATATCGAGGTCAAATACGAGGACGTCGAGGGCGAACTGGTGTCGCTGCGGTACGGCTCGCTCGACGATGCCGAACCACATGTCGTGGTCGCCACCACCCGGGTGGAGACCATGCTCGGCGATACCGCGGTCGCGGTGCACCCGGAGGATCCCCGGTACCGGGAGCTGATCGGCACCACCCTCGAGCATCCGATCACCGGACGGCGGATCCCGATCATCGCCGACGACTACGTGGATCCCGAATTCGGTTCCGGCGCGGTGAAGATCACCCCCGCCCACGATCCGAACGACTTCGAGATGGGACTGCGGCACAACTTGCCGATGCCCACGATCATGGACGAACGCGGCCGGATCGCCGATACGGGTACCGAATTCGATGGGATGGACCGGTTCGAGGCCCGGGTGAAGATCCGTGAGCGATTGGCCTCCGAGGGCCGGATCGTTGCCGAGAAGCGCCCCTACCTGCACAGTGTCGGCCATTCCGAGCGCAGCGGCGAAGCGATCGAACCGCGGCTGTCCATGCAGTGGTGGGTGAAGGTCGAATCGCTGGCCAAGGCGGCGGGTGACGCGGTCCGCAACGGCGATACCGTGATCCACCCGGCAAGCCAGGAACCGCGCTGGTTCGACTGGGTCGACGATATGCACGACTGGTGTATCTCGCGCCAGCTGTGGTGGGGCCATCGCATCCCCATCTGGTACGGGCCCGAGGGCGAAGTCCTGTGCGTCGGCCCCGACGAGCAGGCCCCCGAGGGGTGGGTGCAGGATCCCGACGTCCTGGACACCTGGTTCTCCTCCGGCCTGTGGCCGTTCTCCACTATGGGCTGGCCGGCCGCGACCCCGGAGCTGGCGAAGTTCTATCCGACCAGTGTGCTGGTCACCGGATACGACATCCTGTTCTTCTGGGTGGCCCGGATGATGATGTTCGGTACCTTCGTCGCCGACGACGCCGCACTGTCCACCGGTAAGGGCGGGGCCTACCAGGTGCCCTTCAAGGATGTGTTCCTGCACGGTCTGATCCGCGACCAGTTCGGCCGGAAGATGTCGAAGTCCCGGGGTAACGGGATCGATCCGCTGGACTGGATCGACAACTACGGCGCGGACGCGCTGCGTTTCACGCTGGCGCGCGGCGCCCAGCCCGGTGGCGATCTCTCGGTCGGCGAACCGCATGCCCTGGCCTCGCGCAGTTTCGTCACCAAGCTGTTCAACGCGACCAAGTTCGCGCTCATGAACGGCGCCCGCCCGGGGCCGCTGCCGGCGCGGGAGACGTTGACCGACGCCGACCGCTGGATCGTGGACCGGCTCGACGAGGTGCTCGCCGAGGTCGATGCCGCATTCGACGCCTACGAGTTCGGTAAGGCCTGCGAGGCGCTCTACCACTTCGCCTGGGACGAACTCTGTGACTGGTATCTGGAACTGTCCAAGGTCCAGTTCGCCGAGAGCGAGGAGCGGGCCGAATCCACCCGGGTGGTACTCGGGTCGGTGCTGGATACGGTGCTGCGGCTGCTGCACCCGGTGATCCCGTTCGTCACCGAATCGCTGTGGCAGGCGCTGACCGGCGCGGAGTCGGTGGTCGTGGCGGCCTGGCCGGAGCGCACCGGGACGCCCACCGATACCGGCGCCGCGCAGCGTATCGCCGATGTGCAGCGGCTGGTCACCGAGATCCGCCGGTTCCGCAGTGATCAAGGGCTCAACGACAAACAGAAGGTCGCGGCACGGGTGCTGGGTCTGGATGCGGCAGGGCTGGCGCATCTCCATCCCGAGGTGAGCACGCTGGGCCGGCTCACCGAGCCCGGCGCGGATTTCGCGGCGACCGCCGCGGTGGAGGTGCGGCTCAGCGGTACCACGGTCACCGTCGAGGTCGATACCTCGGGCACCGTGGACCTCGCGGCCGAGCGGCGTCGCCTGGAGAAGGATCTGGCGGTCGCGCAGAAGGAACTGGCGGGGACCGAGGCCAAACTCGGTAACGAGGCGTTCCTGGCCAAGGCCCCGGATGCGGTGGTGGACAAGATCCGGGCCCGCCGCGAGGTCGCCGCGGGCGAAGTGGAGCGGATCGGGGCCCGCCTGGCCGAGCTGAGCGGCAAATGAACGCCCCCGGCGACGATCCCGAGCCGGAGCCCCGCGACGGAGGCCCCCGGCTCGGCACCGGACCGTCTCCGGTGGATCTGGCGGAGATGGCCCTGGTCGAGGCGGAACTCGACCAGCGCTGGCCGGAAACCAAGATAGAACCATCGCTCACCCGGATCGCCGCACTGATGGATGTGCTGGGTTCACCGCAGCGCGGGTTCCCGGCGATCCATGTCGCGGGCACCAACGGTAAGACGTCGGTGACCCGGATGATCGACTCCCTGCTCACCGCCCTGCACCGCCGGACCGGCCGACTCACCAGCCCGCATCTGCAGCTGGCCACCGAGCGGATCAGTATCGACAACCGGCCGATCTCCCCGGCCCGCTATGTCGAGCTGTACCGCGAGATGCAGCCCTATATCGAGATGATCGACGCCCAGTCGGCGACCGCGGGTGGCCCGGCGATGAGCAAATTCGAGGTGCTCACCGCCATGGCCTACGCGGCGTTCGCCGAGGCGCCGGTGGACGTCGCGGTCGTGGAGACCGGTATGGGCGGCAGCTGGGACGCCACCAATGTGATCGACGCGCAGGTCGCGGTCATCACCCCCATCGGCCTCGACCACACCGAGTACCTGGGCCCGGATCTGACCTCCATCGCCGGGGAGAAGGCCGGGATCATCAAACGCGCCCCCGAGTCGCTGGTCCCCACCGATACGGTCGCGATCATCGCCGAACAGGACCCGGAGGCGCTGGAGGTACTGCTGCGCCGGGCCGTGGAAACCGACGCGGCGGTGGCGCGGGCCGGTTCGGAGTTCCAGGTGCTGAGCCGGCGGATCGCCGTGGGCGGGCAGCAGCTCGAACTACAGGGGCTCGGCGGGGTCTACGACGAGATCTTCCTGCCCCTGCACGGCGAGCACCAGGCCCACAACGCGGCGCTCGCGCTGGCCGCGGTGGAGGCGTTCTTCGGTGCGGGCGCGCAGCGGCAGCTGGATATCGAGGCGGTCCGCGCCGGTTTCGCCGAGGTCACCAGCCCCGGCCGCCTGGAACGGATGCGCAACGCGCCCACTCTGTTCATCGATGCCGCGCACAATCCGGCCGGTGCGACCGCGCTCGCCGCGACGCTGACCGCCGAGTTCGATTTCCGCAAACTCGTCGGAGTGGTCGCGGTGCTGGCCGACAAGGACGTCGCCGGTATCCTCACCGCGCTGGAACCGGTCTTCGACGAGATCGTGGTGACCACCAACGGGTCCCCCCGGGCATTGCCGGTCGATCAGCTCGCCGATCTGGCGGTCCAGCGGTTCGGTGACGAACGTGTGGTCACCGCGGATTCGCTGCCGGACGCGCTGGAGACCGCTGTCGCGCTGGCGGAGGAGGTCGGGGCCTCGGGTGAGATGGTCTCCGGCGCGGGGGTGGTGGTCACCGGCTCGGTGGTGACCGCCGGTGCCGCACGTGCCCTGTTCGGGAAGGCCCCGGCGTAATGCCGGGGACCGGCCATCGCCGACAACGAGGAACAGCATGAGTGAGCCCGAAGCGCCGAAGCCCGAGGCGACGACCCCGGCTCCGCCCGATCCCTGGAAGGGCCTGCGGGGAGTCATGGCGGGTGCCCTCGTACTCGAGGCGATCACGGTGCTGCTGGCGCTGCCGGTGGTCGCCGATATCGCCGGTGGTGTCACCTGGGTGTCGGGTACCTATCTGGTGGTACTGGCCCTGGTGATGATCGCGGGCGCGGGTCTACAGCGCCGTTCCTGGGCGGTCCCGTTCAATCTGGGGCTGCAGGTGCTGGTGCTGATCGGCGGGGTGTTCCATCTGTCGATCGCGGTCATCGGCGTGATATTCCTCGCGGTCTGGGCGTTCATCCTGCTGCTGCGCTCGGATGTGAAACGGCGAATGGACGCGGGGACGCTGCCGAGCCAGCGCACCTCCGGCGGTTCCTGACCGAGGGCGTCGGACCGGGCCGGCCGTCGCCGGCCCGCCGGCCTGGTCGAGGCCGTCGCTACTCGCGCGTAGGCCGGGGGAGGACTGGTTGGGCCCCGCCCGGCGGCGCCCATTAGGCTGACCGCGTGACAGAGCAGACATTGATTCTGATCAAACCGGACGGTGTGGCCCGCGGCTACGTCGGTGAAGTACTGAGCCGGATCGAGCGCAAGGGTCTCACCATCGCGGCCCTGGAGCTCAAGCAGGTCACCGAGGAAGTGGCCGCCGCTCACTACGCCGAGCACGCGGAGAAGCCGTTCTACCGTTCGCTGATCGAGTTCATCACCTCGGGTCCGGTCGTCGCTGCCGTCCTGGAGGGCCCGCGTGCCATCGCCGCCTTCCGGCAGCTGGCCGGCGGCACCGATCCGGTAGAGAAGGCCGCGCCCGGCAGTATCCGCGGTGACCTGGGCCTCGAGACCCAGTACAACCTGGTCCACGGATCGGACTCGCCCGAGTCGGCCAAGCGCGAAATCGCGCTCTGGTTCCCCGAATTCCCCCTCTGATCACGGTCCGGTGCCGGGCCGACCGGCCCCGTGCGAGTGCCCCGCCCGGCGCCACGGCGAACACCTGGCGCACGGTATGGGATACTGGTACTCGGTTGCGCTCCACAGCGGGCACGACCGGATGACACACTGCGGAACGATGCCGCCATCGCTGCCGCGGACGTACAGCCGGATTTGTGGGCTGCGTCTGCCCGGCGCGCTGGACGAGCGCTCGGACCGCGGAGTTCAGCCATATGCCAGGCGCCGCGTGGCCAGTTAGCCCGACCGACGTTCGATAGTGGAGATAACCGGGCACGCGGGGCGAGACCATGGACCTCGCGCCAACCGCGCGAGGCGGACGGAAAGCGTCCCCGCGACGGCCGCGTCACTCGTAGAGGAACGCGCCCGGGGGCCCGAGGAGACTTCGTGGCCGATCAAGAGCCGCTGGACACAACATCACAGGACGACGATCACTTGCCGGAGCGAATCCGAGTACATGCCCTGGCCAAACGACTGGGCGTGACCAGTAAACGCATCCTGGCCAAACTCAGCGAACTCGGGACCGAGGCCCGTAGCCCGCAATCGAGCGTGGATCGGGCCGTCGCGGAGTCGGTGCGCGAATCACTGACCGCTCCGCCCGCACTCGCTCCGGCCGAGCCCGCGCTGTTCGAGCCCGCCGGTGCCTCGGCGGGCCCGGTCGGCGCGGGGGACGCCGCGGCGCCGCCGGCAACCGACGACACTGCCGCCCAGGAGCCGCAACCGGCCGCCACGCAGCCGGGCGCCGGGTCCGGGCAAATCCCTGGCATCGGCGCGGAACCGGTGTCGGCCGGTGCCGAGCAGGCCCCGGAACCAGCGGTCGAAGCCGAACCGGCGGACGCCGCGCCCGTCGCCGAGGCCGGCTCGTCCGTCGACGCGACCGTGGTGGCGGCGTCGGCCGAGATCTCCCGAACCGCGGATACCGCCGCCGCGAGTGGCGCCCCGGCCGCCCCGGCGACTCCGCCACCCGCCTTCACGGCGGCGGTGAATCTGTTCGCGAGCCCGGTGCCCGACGAGCCCGCCTCGACCGAGCCGATCGTGTTCGAATCCGCGGTCGTCGCGGCCCCGCTGTTCCTCTCCCCGGACGCCGCGGCGACCGAACAGCTGCGTCGCCGCCGCAAGCCCGAACCGGAACCCGAGCCCGATTCCGGCGCCGAGTCCGATTCGGATGCCGAGAGCGGAGCCGAATCCGAGGACCAATCCGAGCAGGGCGACTCCGACGATCAGCCGCGGCGGCGTCGTCGCGGCCGGCGTGGGCGTGGGCGCGGCCGGGGCGAGCAGGCCACCGATTCCGAGGACACCGACTCCGAGGGGGATGCGGACGCCGACGCCGAACAGGCTACCGACACCGACGACAAGACCGACGAAGCCGGCGAGACCGACGAGTCCGGGACCGACGAGTCCGGCGATGCGGGCGAGGACTCGGAGAGCGGGTCCAGCCGCCGTCGCCGGCGCCGCCGGCGGCGCAAGGTCGCCGGCGAATCCGGCGACAGCGAACCGGCCGACGACGATCCGCCCAATACGGTCGTGCACGAGCGGGAGCCGCGTAACAAGACCCGGACCCGCGCCACCGTCGACGAAGTGCAGGGCATCACCGGCTCCACCCGACTCGAGGCCAAACGGCAGCGTCGGCGCGACGGCCGCGAGGCCGGTCGCCGCCGTCCGCCGATCCTCACCGAATCGGAGTTCCTGGCCCGGCGCGAGGCCGTGGACCGGGTGATGGTTGTGCGGGAAAAGGAGTTCCCCGGCCATCCATCCGCCACCCAGGTAGCCGTGCTCGAGGACAATATCCTGGTCGAGCATTTCGTCACCAGCACCGGATCGGCGTCCATGGTGGGCAATGTCTACCTGGGCAAGGTGCAGAACGTGCTGCCCAGCATGGAGGCCGCGTTCGTCGATATCGGCCGGGGCCGCAACGGCGTGCTCTACGCGGGCGAGGTCAACTGGGAGGCCGCCGGGCTCGGCGGTAAGGAACGCAAGATCGAGCAGGCGCTCAAACCCGGCGACCAGGTGCTGGTCCAGGTCAGCAAGGACCCGGTCGGTCACAAGGGCGCCCGGCTGACCACCCAGATCAGCCTGGCCGGTCGCTTCCTGGTGTATGTGCCCGGTGGTACCTCCACCGGTATCAGCCGTAAACTGCCCGATACCGAGCGCAAACGGCTCAAGGAGATCCTGCGCGAGATCGTCCCGGCCGACGCGGGCGTCATCATCCGGACTGCCTCGGAGGGGGTCAGCGAGGCCGAACTCACCCGTGATGTGGAACGTCTGCAAAAGGCCTGGCGCAAGATCACCGCGGCCGCCGAGAACGAGTCGGGTGCGCCGAAGACCCTCTACGAGGAGCCGGATCTCCTCGTCAAGGTCGTGCGCGATCTGTTCAACGAGGACTTCTCGCGACTGGTGATCGAGGGCGAACGCTCCTGGAACACCGTCGAGAACTACATCGGCACCGTCGCACCCGATCTGCTCCCACGGGTTTCCCGGCACAAGAACAACGGCGTGGACGTCTTCGAGACGTACCGCATCGACGAGCAGCTGGCCAAGGCTCTCGACCGCAAGGTGTGGCTGCCCTCGGGCGGCACCCTGGTGATCGACCGCACCGAGGCGATGACGGTGGTCGACGTCAACACCGGCAAGTTCACCGGCTCCGGTGGCGGCAACCTCGAGGAGACGGTCACCCGGAACAATCTCGAGGCGGCCGAGGAGATCGTGCGGCAGATGCGGCTGCGCGATATCGGCGGCATGATCGTGGTCGACTTCATCGATATGGTCCTCGAGTCCAACCGTGACCTGGTGCTGCGCCGGCTCACCGAGGCGCTGGGCCGGGACCGGACCCGGCATCAGGTCTCCGAGGTGACCTCGCTGGGCCTGGTCCAGATGACCCGTAAGAAGCTCGGTACCGGATTGGTGGAGGCGTTCTCCACCACCTGCGAGCACTGCCACGGTCGCGGGATCCTGGTGCACAGCTACCCGGTGGATCCGTCGGGCTCCGACGAGAGCGGCGCCGGCCGGGGCCGGGAGTCCGGATCGCGACGCCGTCGCAACCGGGACAAGGGCGCCGCGGCGCCCACGGCGCCGCAGCCGTCCATCCCCGAGGTGTCGGAAGAGGACGCCGCGGCCAAGCGGGCGCACCCCGTGGCACTGGCCATGGCCACCCACCATCCGGAGACAGAGCAGGCCGAGCCCGTTCCCGGGGCAGAACAGGCCGCGGAGCCCGCCGCCATGAGCGAACCGGGCGGTTCCGCTACGGCACCGGCAGCGGTCGGGGCCGGTAAGGCCGGTGCGGCCGAACCGCGGCGCCGTCGTACCCGGGTCCGCCGGTCGGCCGGTGCCGCCGGTACCCCGGCGGAGACTCCGGCCGCGGAAGCGAACAGTAGCGGTACGCCCACCGACTCCGGGGCCGCCGAGCCTGATGTCTCCGAACCGGCTGCCGTCGGAGCAACGGCCACCGAGCCGGTCGCGTCCGAAGCCACTCCGGTGGAAGCGGTCGCTACCGAACCGGGCGCGGTCGAGGACAGCGAAGCTGCCGCCCCGGAGCCGGAGGAAATCCCGGTCGGCGCCGACACCGCGGAGGTTCCCGCCGCGTCGTCCACCCCCGGCGCGGGCCGCAACGGTACGGCCGCTTCGGCGAACGGTACCGCTCATCCGGCGGAGCCGGCCGCCGCTCCGGCGACGGAGACGGTGGCGGCTCCCGGGCCGGCCGCCGCGGCAGATCACACCGGAGACGGTGGGACCGAAACCCGCAGCCGTCGGCGCCGGGTCGCCCGGTCGACCGCCGCACCGGCCGCCGACAGCGCGGGCGCGGTCTTCGTCCTGTCGGCCACCGAGCAGCCCGACGCGCCGGTGACCGATTTCACGGCCGATCCGCCGGAGGTCGAGGTCCCGGTGCGCCGGACGCGCCGCCGGGCCGCGGGTCGTCCGTCCGGGCCACCGGTCGACGAACAGCACTGAATCATCGCGCCGGGTGCCCGGCCCGCGGAATGCGGGCCGGGCACCCGGCGCGTCGGTATCGCCGAGCAGCCGTACCCGGAGGTCGGAGGTCCGCGTCAGACCGCGTCCGGTACTCCGGCGGGTGCGCCGGGGCTCGACGCGGGGACCGGTTTGGTCGCATGTACCGGCATCCTGTAATCTTGGCAGTCGCTGCCCGGCGACAGCATGTGCTGTTCCGTGGCCGGTTCCCGATACCGAGAGCCACCAGTGGCCGAGGCGGCGGATTACCAGACCAGTCGTGCGGTGGACCCCGGTGCGAAACCGAGGTACTACCGTGTGAACGAGTGCCGAGCACTATAGGAAGAAGGGCAGCCGACCGATGGCAACGTACGCGATCGTCAAGACCGGCGGAAAGCAGTACAAGGTCGCGGTCGGTGACCTGGTGAAGGTCGAGAAGATCGAGGGTGCGCCGGGCACCTCTGTGGCACTGTCGCCGGTGCTCGTCGTCGATGGCGCCGAGCTCACCACCGCCGCCGACGCGCTCGCGAAGGTTTCGGTCTCGGCCGAGGTGGTCGAGCAGACCAAGGGCCCGAAGATTCGCATCCACAAGTTCAAGAACAAGACCGGCTACCACAAGCGCCAGGGACACCGTCAGCCGCTGACGGTCCTGAAGGTCACCGGCATCAAGTAACCACCCCGCAGGGCCGCGCAGGCCCGCGCTGAAGGAGTATCAGCAATGGCACATAAGAAGGGCGCATCCAGCTCCCGGAACGGCCGCGATTCCAATGCCAAGCGGCTCGGCGTGAAGCGTTTCGGCGGGCAGACGGTGAAGGCCGGCGAAATCCTGGTGCGGCAGCGTGGCACCCACTTCCACCCCGGCGTCAATGTCGGCCGTGGCGGGGACGACACCCTGTTCGCGCTCGAGGCGGGCGCCGTCGAGTTCGGTAGCAAGCGGGGTCGCAAGACCGTCAACATCGTGGTCCCGGAGCCGGTCGAAGCCTGACCGGCTGACGACTCCACCACAGCGAGCGGGTCAGGGTGATAAACCCTCGGCCCGCTTTTCGCGTTTCCACCCCCGGCGCCGCGCGGGCCGGACCCGGCATCGTTTCCGGCGCTGTGCCTTCCCGATCCCGGGACGCACTCTCGAACGCAGCGTCCATCCCACCCCCGAACGCAGCGTCCATCCCACCCCCGAACCCCTGAGGAGGATGATCCGGCCATGGCCAAGTTCATCGACCGTGTCGTTCTTCATGTCCGTGCCGGCAAAGGCGGGCACGGCTGCGCGTCGGTACACCGGGAGAAGTTCAAACCGCTGGGCGGACCCGACGGCGGTAACGGGGGCAACGGCGGAGATGTGATCCTCGAGGTGGACGCCAATGTGCACACCCTGCTGGACTTCCACTTCCATCCGCACGCCAAGGCCGGTAACGGCAAACCGGGCGAGGGCGGCAACCGGGACGGGAAGAAGGGCGGGGAACTGCTGCTGAAGGTCCCCGACGGAACCGTTGTGTTGGACGCCGACGGGGAGGTCCTGATGGACCTGGTCGGGGCCGGTAACCGGTTCGTCGTCGCCAAAGGTGGCCGGGGCGGTCTGGGAAATGCCGCCCTGGTGTCCCGGGCCCGGAAGGCACCCGGTTTCGCGTTGCTCGGTGAAGAGGGCGAGGCCCACGATGTGGTCCTCGAACTCAAATCCGTCGCCGATGTGGGGCTGGTCGGGTTTCCGTCCGCGGGGAAGTCGTCGCTGGTCTCGGTGCTGTCCGCCGCCAAACCGAAGATCGCCGACTATCCCTTCACCACATTGGTGCCGAACCTCGGCGTCGTGAACGCGGGCGATACGACATTCACGATCGCCGACGTCCCGGGACTGATTCCCGGCGCCAGTGAGGGCCGCGGCCTCGGCCTGGACTTCCTCCGGCATCTGGAACGTTGCGCGGTGCTGGCCCATGTGGTCGACCTGGCGACGCTGGAACCCGGCCGCGACCCCCTCTCCGATATCGACGCCCTCGAAGCCGAACTCGCCGCCTACAAACCCGCCCTGCGCGGTGATGTGGGCCTCGGCGACCTCGCCGACCGGCCGCGGGTGGTGATCCTGAACAAGGCCGATGTGCCCGAGGCGGACGACCTCGCCGATCTGGTCACACCCGAACTGCGCGAGCGGGGCTGGCCGGTGTTCCGGATCTCGGCGGTCGCCCATTCCGGACTGCGGCAGCTGACCTTCGCACTCGCCGAATTGGTGCAGGCCTACCGCGACGCACATCCCCCGGCCGCACCGAAGCGGCCGGTGATCCGCCCGGTCCCGGTGGACGATTCCGGGTTCACGGTGCGCGCCGACCCGGAGGAGCCGGGCGGGTTCATCGTGCGCGGGGTCCGGCCCGAACGCTGGGTGCGCCAGACCCAGTTCGACAACGACGAGGCCGTCGGATATCTCGCCGACCGCCTGGCGCGGCTCGGTGTGGAGGACGAACTGGTGCGGCTGGGCGCGGAGCCGGGCGCGCCGGTGACCATCGGCGAGGTGACCTTCGAGTGGGAGCCGCTGATCGCTGCGGGTACCGATATGGTCCCGACCGGCCGCGGTACCGATATCCGGCTCGAACAGACCGATCGGGTCAGTGCGGCCGAACGTAAACACGCGTCGCGGGTGCGGCGCGGTCTGGTCGAAGAGGAAAGCGAGGAGTAGGCGGGTGAACCAGGGCAACCACGGAGCAGGGGCACGGCCGTGACCCAGGTCTCCGCAGAACTGAGTGACGCCCGGCGCGCGATCGCCGGGGCCCGTCGGGTGGTGGTGAAGATCGGCTCGTCCGCGCTCACCAGCCTGACCGGTGGACTCGATATCGCCCGGCTGGACCGGCTCGCCGATGCCATCGAGGCCCGAATGCGGGCCGGTTCCGATGTGGTGGTCGTATCGTCCGGCGCGATCGGGGCGGGGCTGGCCCCGCTCGGCTTGGCCAGGCGGCCCCAGGACCTCGCGACCAAACAGGCCGCGGCCAGCGTCGGTCAGCTCGCGCTGGTCCATGCCTGGGGCACCTCGTTCGCCCGCTACGACCGCACCGTCGGTCAGATCCTGCTCAGTGCCGACGATTTCGCCCGCCGGGAACATCACCGCAATGCGCAGCGCACCCTGGACCGGCTGCGTTCGCTGGGCGCGGTGGCGGTGGTGAACGAGAACGATACCGTCGCCACCGAGGAGATCCGGTTCGGCGACAACGACCGGCTGGCGGCGCTGGTGGCTCATCTGGTGGGTGCCGACGCGTTGTTCCTGCTCTCCGACGTGGCCGGGCTCTACGACGGTGATCCGCGCAAGGGCGATGCGAATTTCATCGGTGAGGTGCGCACCAGCGCCGATCTCGACGGTGTGATCGCCGGGAGCGGCGGCGTGCTCGGCACCGGCGGGATGGCTTCGAAACTGTCGGCCGCCCGGCTGGCCGCGGACGCCGGCGTCCCGGTCCTGCTGGCCGCGGCCGCCGAAGCCGCCGAAGCGCTCGGGACCGGCACGGTCGGTACCGCTTTCGCCGCCCGCCCGGTGCGGTTGTCGGCGCGCCGGTTCTGGGTCCGGCACGCCGCCGACAGCCGGGGCGCGATCCTCATCGATTCCGGGGCGGTCGAGGCCGTGGCCAATGCCCGGCGTTCGCTGCTCGCCGCCGGAATCATCGGCGTCCGCGGTCGTTTCCACGGCGGTGATGTGGTGGATCTCGTGGGCCCGGATCGCACGGTCGTGGCGCGGGGAGTCGTGGAATACGACGCCGCCGAACTCGCGACGGTGCTGGGCCGATCGACCCGGGAGCTGCCGGACGGTATGCAGCGTCCGGTGATCCACGCCGACGACCTGGTGCGCGTCTGACCCGCCGGAACGGCTTCGCCGGTGCGGGTCCGGCCGCCGGGTCAGGCGATACGGCCCAGATGGTCGGCGGTGCGGGTGGTTTCCGGGAGCCGGTAGCGCGGGGCAAGCCGCAGCACCAGCGCGCAGGCGGAGTCGAGGGTGAAGCGATGCCCGACCGAGACGAACAGTGGTTTGACTCCGGGTCGGGTGCGCAGGGCGCGGCCGACGACCTCCCCGTCCACGGTGACCGGGCCGGAATCACCGCGGTCCGGGCCGGGCTCGTGGTATTCGCCGGAGGCCTTCTTCGCGACACCGACACTCGGCAGGTCGGTGAGTACACCCAGATGCGCGGCGAGACCGAAGCGGCGGGGATGGGCCGGCCCGTGACCGTCGCAGACGAGCACATCGGGCTCGATGCGCAGGGCTTCGAGCGCGCGGGTGAGCGGGGGGATCTCCCGGAACGCGAAAAGACCCGAGATATAGGGGAACTCGATACGTTCCCGGACGACGGACCGGTCCACCACGGTCAGCGAATCCACATCCAGCACGGTGACCACGCCTATCGCGATATCGGGATCGCGGTAGGCGACATCCAGTCCGGCGGCCCGCCGGACCGGGCCGTGCTCGTCGAGCACCCGCACCCGGTCGCGCAAGCGCTGCTGCACGGCGACGGCCTCGTCCGCGCTGACCGCCCATTCGTGCATCTGCCGGACCCGTACCATGCCGGCAGCCTATCCGGCCTCGGGGACCACCGCGTAGGTACGCAACCGTTCGGCGGCCCGTTCGTCGGCGAGCTCGGCGCGCAGGTCGGGGTTCTCGTGGTAGAAGCGGATCAGCCAGTATGTGGCCGCCGACCCGATCGAGAGTTTCTCCGCGTGGATACATTTCGTGACCCGGCGACCGGGTTTGCGGCCGGGGCGGGATATGCGGATGGTGCCCTTGGAGTTGTTGCGCGACACCACCTCGAGCTGTTCGATCGAAGTCCAGCTCACCATGTTCGCGATCGAGGTCTTGGTGGGCAACACGATATGCATCGGCGTGAGCACCAGCCGTCGGATCTCCGGACGTCGCGCGTACACACAGAGATAGAGCAGCACCAGCCCGGCAGCGGTGAGAGCCACCCACGGGGGAATCGGCGGGTGCGGGTTCAGGGTGAGCGTGCCGGTCCAGGTGCCGATACCGAAGATCGCGCACAGGGTCGCCAGGCCGAGGAAACAGACCACCAAGGCGACCTCGTAACCGAGGGACCGGCGGATCACCAGCGTGTCCTGCTCATTGGCGAATCGCGCGCCTTCGATCCGGATTCGCGAACGGCCCCGTGAGGTCGCCGAGAGCATCGGCAGGTAGGAGGCGACCCAGGCGGCGGCCGCGATATGGAACGCCGGCTGCAACGGTTGCCCGGAGTCCAGCGCGAGCGCGGCCTGGGCCAGCAGGAAAGTGGCGAGTACGGCTACCAGGAACACCGCCGGATAGGTCCAGCCGTTCAGGTTGCCCCACAGCTCCCGTGGGGGCGGGAAATAGTCCCGGTCCGGAACAGGTCGCGGATCGGCCACCGCGTCCGGCCCCGCAACGGCGTTCGGCTTCGCGGGGGATACGGTGTGCGGCTGGCTTGTCATCGGTACTACCTGTACTTCAGATTCGATCGGGCGCCTGCGATGATATCGGCAATCGAAGGGCAACTCCGCCTCGCGCACCGTGTCGTCTGTGCGTCACCGCTCGGCTCGGCCCCGGACCCGCCCTCGCGTCTCCGTCCCGGCCGGTGCTCGTGGCGTATCGCGCCGCGAGTACCGGCCGGGAGATGTTCGCGTGGTTCAGGCTGCGACGGAGACCGGGGTGAGCGTCCGCGGCGGCCGGAACCGGTCGATCAGCGTCACGACGATCAGCGAGACCACACCCCAGACGGTGAAGGTGGCGAGGTGGGTGCCCACGATCGGCATCGAAGTACGGGACCGAGCGCGCCGATTCGACCGCCGCGGGCATCGGGAGAACGTCGCGCGGTATCCGGAACAGCTGGGGTTCCAGGTAGATCGATATCGCTCCGTGGGAGGCCCGTACGCCGAGGAACATCAGCGCCGCGGGAACTAACCGTCGGCTCCGTATCGGGTTCGTCGGCCGGGCCGAGTGGTGACGGCAGGGCGCCGATAGCGGACGACCGGCACACCGCCGTCGATCGCGATCGTGGCGTCCACACCGTAGACGTCGCGCACGAGTCGTTCGGTGAGGGTTTCGGTGGGGCTGCCGTGCGCGGCGACCCGGCCCCGGTCCAGGATCAGCAGATAGTCGCAGAACATCGCGGCGAGATTGAGATCGTGCAGGGCCACCACGGTGGTGAGAGGCAACCGCGTGACGAGATCGAGGATATCGAGCTGATGGGCGATATCGAGGTGATTCGTCGGCTCGTCGAGCAGTAGTTCACCGGGCTCCTGGGCCAGCGCCCGGGCGATCTGGGTGCGTTGCCGTTCACCACCCGAGAGGGTGTTCCAGTAGCGGTGTGCGTGGCCGGCGAGCCCGGTATCGCGCAGGGCCCGGTCGATCGCCGCTTCCTCATCGCCGTCCTGGCCGAACACGTCGCGGTGCGGAATACGCCCGAGCCGCACCACATCTCGCACGGTGATATCGACCTCGGTGTGCGCGTGCTGCCCGACCATCGCGATCCGGCGGGCCAGCGGGCGGCGGCCGAGGCGGTGCAGGGGGGTTCCGTCCAGGGTGATGCTGCCGCGATCGGGCCGGGAAACACCGGCCAGTAGGCGTAGCAGCGACGATTTACCGGAACCGTTGGGTCCCAGCAGCCCCACTGTCTGCCCGGGTTCCGGGTGGACGGTCACCGCGTCGACAACGAGGTTGCCGCCGCGGGTCCAGGACAGGTCCTGTGCGTGCAGTGTCACCGTGCGCTCCGCGGAGGCGAGGTCCGGTATTCGACTGTCCGGCCGGTCACGGCGCGCTCCGGGTGCGGAACAGCAGCAGGGCGAAGGCGGGCACGCCGATGAGGGCCGTGACGACGCCGACCGGTACCTCCTGCGGCGCGAATACGGTCCGGGCGAGCGCGTCGACCCAGACCAGCAGGATCGCGCCCAGGACCGCGGTCACCGGGATCAACCGGCTGTGCCGGGGCCCGACGAGGAACCGCGCGGCGTGCGGTAGCACCAGGCCGATGAAACCGATCGCCCCGGCCGCGCTGACCAGGACCGCCGTGATCAGTGCGGTGATCACGAGCAGGATCGGCCGGGTCCGGCCGACCGCGACGCCCAGGGTCGCGGCGGTCGACGAGCCGAAGGTGAACGCGTCCAGCGCGGAGGCATACCACCCGCATAATACCAGCCCGGCGGCGCAGACGGCCGCGGTCGTGCCCACATCGGTCCAGCCGGCGCCCGCCAGCGAACCCAGCAGCCAGAACAGGATGCCGCGGGTCCGTTCGGCATCGGCCGAGGACAGAACGATGAACGAGGTGAGCGCGGAGAACAGCTGGGTTCCGGCGACCCCGGCCAGCACCACCTTCGCGGTGCCACCCCCGGCTCCCGCGGCCAGCACCAGCACCAGCCCGAACGAGACGAGTGCGCCGAGGAAAGCGCCGGTGGACAACGAGATCAGGCCGCCACCCACACCGAGGACCGCCACCAGTACCGCACCCGTCGAGGCGCCGGAGGAGATCCCGAGCACGAACGGATCGGCGAGCGGATTACGCAACAGCGACTGCATGACGACTCCGCATACCGCCAGACCTGCCCCGCAGATCGCGGCCAGCAGGGTCCGGGGCAGCCGCAACTGCCAGACGATGCCTTCGCGGATAGGCGAGACGGCCGCGGTACCGGCACCGAGTTTCTCGAACAGCACGGCGTAGACCTCGCCGACCGACAGCTCGGCCGGACCGATCGTGATGGTGAAGGCCATCGAGACGACCAGCACGACCACCCCGGACACCACCAGCGCCACCGTCGCGGGAGCGCGGGCGAGCCGGACCGTGGTGCTCGGTGCCGCCGACCTCACGAACCGTAACCCCACCGCGCCAGGGCGTCGGCGACCTTCTCGATCCCGTCGACCGTCCGGATCGAGGGGTTCAGATCGGCGCCATTGACCACGATGTAGCGCCGCTCGCGGACCGCGGTCAGCTTCGCCGTCACCGGATTCGATTCCAAGAACGCGATCTTGCTGTCCAGTGCGTCCCCGGCGAGGCTGCGCCGGCTCAGGTCGGCCAGGACCAGGGCGGTCGGGTCGCGGTCGAGGACGGTTTCCCAGCTGACCTGCGGCCATTCGTCGGTGGTGTCGTCGAATACGTTCTTCGCGCCGACCGCGTCGGTGATGATCCCGGACGAACCGCAACAGCCCGCCACGTACGGCGTGGCGGTATCGGCGAACCAGTAGGCCAGCGAGACCCGATCCGCCGCGATCCGACCGGACGCGGCAGCGTAGCGGTCGCGGAGGTCGGTGACCAGCCGCTCACCCCGGTCCGGGATATCGAAGATCGCGGCCAGGTCGCGGATCTCCCGGTACACCGAATCCATGGTCAGCGGTGCGGTACGGGCGCCGTCGGCATTGACGCTGATATCGGTTTTGTCGGCGCAATCGGTCGGTGAGAGGTAGGTGGGTACGCCCAGCTCGGTGAACTGCTGCCGGTCGGCCACGCCACCGGGACCGAGGGTGCCGCCGAAGGAGGCGGCGACGAAATCCGGTTCCTTGTCCAGGACCACTTCGAAGGAGGGGCGATTGTCGGCCAGCCGCGGCACGCGCGTGTTGTCGGCGGCCAGGTTCTCTCGGACCGGATCGGTCCAGGTGGCGGTGCCGACCATCCGATCGGCCAGACCGAGCGACAGCAGGATTTCCGCCGACCCCTGATTGAGCGCGACCGCCCGCTGCGGCGGTGCCGCCACGGTGACCTCGACGCCGCAGTTCTCGATTGTCAGCGGATAGCCGGCGGTGGACCCGGCGGCCGGACCGCCCGAATCGGGTGTACCGGCACATGCGGTCATCAGGAGGGTGGATACCACGGCGGTGACCGCCAGGGAAATGGACCGCGTCACGGCGTGGACTCCTTGCGTCTGGGCCTGTGCGCGAGGCCGGGAACCGAGCTCGGCGGATGAGTGATCGGACTTCACCCGCGGGTGTCACCGTTGCGCGCCAGTCCCGGATTTCCACCGGGTTC
Source organism: Nocardia grenadensis (assembly GCF_050942415.1). Taxonomy (NCBI): domain Bacteria; kingdom Bacillati; phylum Actinomycetota; class Actinomycetes; order Mycobacteriales; family Nocardiaceae; genus Nocardia; species Nocardia grenadensis. The sequence goes on from NZ_CP192054.1 coordinate 1,386,231, forward strand.
CCTCATCACGTCGTGACCGCAGAGCGGCCATCGCCCATGCTATCCGACAGGGAACTGGACGTTCGACCGGTTCGAACCGGCCGCGGGCGAATGCGACGGCGATTTTCTGCCAGCGTGCACGCTATGCCCTCACTGATGCTCATAGGGCACGAACGGAAATCACGAAAGGAACGAACATGTCGGAGAAGATCGTGGTGGTCACCGGAGCGACCCGCGGGCTCGGACGCGCCACCGCGACGGCATTCGCCCGCGCGGGTTACCGGGTGATCGTCACCGGGCGCCGCGCGCCGGCGGTGAACGCCGTGGTGGACGAACTGCGGTCGGCGGGGTCGGCGGCCGAGGGCGAAATCCTCGACGTGTGCTCAGCGGACAGCGCGCGGTGCCTGCGTGATTCCCTCGGCGAACGGTACGACCACATCGATGTGCTGGTGAACAATGCCGGCATCCTGCCCGAGGCCACCGCCACCGGCACGGTGAACTTCGCCCACCCCGGCGCGTTCACCGAGACTTTGATGACCAACACCTTCGGCCCCGCCAATGTGATCGAAGCGCTGCTGCCGCTGGTGCGCCGCGCACCGGCCGGGCGGATCGTCAACATCTCCAGCGAGATGGGCTCGCTCACCGAGCAGCGGAACCCGGAGTCGGCGTACTACTCGATGGTGGTCCCGGGCTACCAGGCGTCGAAGGCGGCACTGAACAGCATCACGGTAGGCCTGGCGAAATCGCTCGCCGATACCGCCGTCCGGGTGATCTCGGTATGCCCCGGTTTCGTCGCGACCGAACTGGCGCCCGCGGCGGCCGACGCGCCGACGACGCCGGAACAGGCCGCCCAGGTCGTCCTCGCGGCGGCGGAATCGCCGCAGGTGTGCACCGACGGCTCCTTCGTCGGTGCACAGGGGGCCATCGCCTGGTAGGAGGTGCCGGTCGCCGCCGATCCGCCGCTCCGGTTCCGGGCCCGCGTACGTGCCGCCCCGATCCGGGGCCCCGGTGTGGCGCGGACCGTTCAGCGCTGTGCGCGGCCGGTGACCGCGGCGGCGGCCGTGATTCCCGCGGCGGCATACCGCACGAAGGCCGCGGTCTCGTCGCGATACCGGGTCCAGTCGTCCACCGCCACACCGAGATAGCCGTCCCGCGCGCGGTGCAGCAGCGCGGCGTGCGGGGCCGGCGCCCGGGCGGCGATGCGCTGGGCGGCTTCGGCTTTGGAGACCACCTCCCCGGTCTCCGCGGTGACCCACATCCGGGCCAGCGTCAGGACGGTATTGCGCTCGTCACCGTCCACGCCCGCGATCAATGTGGGCAGGCTCGCCGTGATCGCGCGAACCAGATCCTCCGGCGGTACCGGATCCAGTAACCGATCGGCGGGCGGTCCGGCCAACGCCACGGACGAATCGCGAACCACACCGAGCAGTATCGCCAGATCCGGGTCGGGCGCCGGCGGCGGGACCGCGCCGTGCTCGAACTCCGTCCGCAACCATTCGCCGTACACGAACTCGCCGCGCGGCGGGAAGCGCCACGGTACGACGGCGTCGCGGGCCACCACGGTCAGTTCCACCGGTCTGGCCCCGCCTGTGCGTGGCCACCGTCCCGACTGCCGGAGCAGTCCCTCGGACAGACGCGTACGCAGGTCGTCGTCGAGGGCGACGGCGGTGACCGCCAGGAAATCGAGGTCGCTGTCGTACTGCAGACCGCTGGTCACCGCCGACCCGTACAGGTACAGGCCGAGTAGATCGGCGCCGAACAGATCGGTGACGAATCGCGTGATCGGCCCGGTGTCCGCGGCGAGACCGGTAGGTGGTGTGGGCACGGATCCACGATAGGCGGCGAGGTGCCGACAGCGGCCGGGCACGAGCGGGGCCGGGATGTATCACGCCGAAGACAGCGCCCGCGGTTCGGTTGCGGGTTCCCCTGAAAGGCCTCGTCGCAGTGGGCGAACTCGTGCGAAGGGAGGATCGGAGAATAGGGGTTGTCACGGAGGCGCCGGGCCCGGCAGGTGGTCTAGGTTCGAGTGGGGCTCCGGGTCGGGGTGGGTCGTCGAACAAATCGGAACAGCGAGGTCGTGGTATGGGTGCGGTTCGGACGGTCACCGGTGCTGGGCGAGAGCTGTCCGAACCCGAGAACCCGCGGCCGGTGCGCTGGTCGTGGCCCGCGCGGGTGGCGTTCCGGTTCGGCGTCGTCTACAGCGTGATCTTCTGCGTGATGATCGGGCAGATCCTGTTCGTCTTCACCGGGTTCACCCACCAGTTCCTGCCCGATACCGCACCGATGTGGCCACTGCTGGCGGTGGAGTCGGTGCTGAACTGGGTGGGACGGACGGTATTCGGCATCGACGTGCAGTTGCACCGGGACTCCGGCAGTGGCGACCAGGCGATCATCTGGGTGATGGTGTTCACCGCGCTGGTGGTGGCGGCCCTGGCGGCGACGCTGTGGTCGGTGCTCGACCGGCGGCGCCTCGCGTATCCGCGGGCTGGCGCGTGGTTCCTGATGCTCCTGCGGTGGTGCGTCGCCGGGCAGATGCTGTTCTACGGCATCGCCAAAGCGGTGCCGACCCAGATGCCGCCGCCCCCGTTCTCGGCGCTCGTCCAGCCCTACGGCCAGCTCACTCCGATGGCGGTGCTGTGGTTGCAGGTGGGTAGCGCGCCGGTGTACGAAATCCTGCTCGGGGTGGCGGAACTGCTCGGTGGTCTGCTGTTGCTGGTACCGCGCACGGCCACCCTCGGCGCGATGCTGAGTGTGGTGAGCATGGCGCAGGTGTTCGTGCTGAACATGACCTTCGATGTGCCGGTCAAGATCGTGTCGTTCCATCTGCTGGTCTTCTCGCTGCTCCTGCTCCTCCCACAGGCCCGCCGTTTCGCGGACTTCTTCCTGCTCGCCCGCCGTGCCGACCCCGCCGTGCAACCGCCGTTGTGCACCAGTCGGCGGGGCACGCGGATCGTGGGGTTCGCCGAGGCGGCGGTCGGCATCTGGCTGGTCGTCGGAGTGGCGGTACTCGGCTGGTCGAGCTGGCGGGATTACGGCGGCGGTGCGCCGAAGCCCGAGCTGTACGGGCTGTGGGAGGTCACCGAGTTCCGGATGGACGGCCGGCCGGTACCCCCGCTGCTCACCGACCCGGACCGCTGGCAGCGGCTGGTGATCGAGACCGAGGGTGCGGTGTCGTGGCAGCGGATGGACGGGGCATTGGTGACGGTGCCCGCCCAGGTCGACGCGACCGCGCACACCCTCACGGTCGCCGCCCCGGTCGGCGCCGATCCGGCGGGCATGCCGACCGCCGACTTCGCCTATACCCGTCCGGAACCCGGCGTCCTGCGCTTGGCCGGAGAACTGGACGGACGGCCGGTGACCGTCGAGCTACGAGCGGTGGATCCCGGTGCCTTCCCGCTGAACGGCCCGCGGTTCCACTGGGTGCAGGATTATCCCGCCCGGTAGGGCACAGCGGCGCCGCCTCAAGATCGGGGTGGAATGACCCCGGGCTGATCCGGGGCGCGCTGTCCGGGTACCGGCCCCGTGATACCGGGCTGACCGGCCGGATCCGAGAGCGGCGCCGCGGTCGGACCCGGTGGCGCGGGCGACTCCGGCTCGGCCGGATTCGCGGGAGCGGGCGGTTGTTCGGCGGCGGGCGGTGCCGGTGTGGTATCTCCGGGAGGGGGCTCCGCGGGGGGCGCCGAGCCGTCGGTCGGCTCCGGAACCTCGCGGGCCGGTGGCCGCGGGGGTCCGCCGTCGTTTCCGGGGGACGGCGCGGGGTCACCGTCCGGTGCCGCGGGGCCGTCCGGCGCGGAATCCGCCTCCGGCGTAGGACTTCCCGGCGCGGGAGGCGTCGGGGCCGAGTCGCTCTGTGGCGCCGGTTGATCGGCGGCGCCCCCGGACTCGGTGGCCTCGCCGCCGGGTGCGGTGGAATCCCCCACGGCCGGGGCCGAGTCCGCGCCGACCGCCGAATCGATCCGGTCGCGGGGTGCCGGCGGCGGACCGAGCGGGGGCAGCGGACCCGGGGCGGCCGGCGGTTCGGGCAGCGCGGGCACCGCGGTACCCGCCGCCAGATAGGCGGGTTTGTAGACCATATTCATGGTGAGGATCGCTTCTTGGCGCAGCACCTCCTGCACCATCTGCGCGTCGATCACCTTGGCCGCCTCCAGCAGCCGGGCCAGCGCGCCGACCGGGCCGGAATCACCGGGCGGAACCACCGCGATCTTCACCGCTTCCGCGGCCGCGGCCACCGCACCCAGGCGCAACCCCACCTGACCGAGCACACCGGCCAGTTCCTCCACCGAATCGGCGAAACCGCGGGTGCTGGCGAAGGCGGCGTCGGCGGCCTCCCCGTCCCATTCCATCGCGTTCATCACCCGGTCCGCGCCGGCGCGGGTCAGCGGCAGCGAGGTCTGCAAGGTGGTGGCGGCGTGCACCCAGGTGCCGGACATCCGCAGGATCTCACCGGCATCGATCTGCTGGGTGGCCCGATAGATGTCCTCATGGCGCATGGCTTCGAAATGCTCCATGGCGCTGATGTAATCGGGATCGGTCCCTGTCATGAGGCCTCCTTCGAAGCGAGTACACGCGGTCCGCGGAGGCCGGAGCCGCGGCGGAGGTATCGCATCATCGATCGAGCCTCGCTTCGAGGGCGCGTACCGCGGCGGCGTTCGCGGCGTCGGCCTCGTCGTAGAGCCCGCCGCTGACCAGGAACGCTTCCTTCATCCGATAGGCTGCTTCGATGTAGTGATCGAGCAGGGCGGCGGCGGCGCGAGCCTTGTGCCCGAACCCGGCCTGGAGCTGCTGGGCCGAGATCAGGCCGCCGAAACCATGCGGATCCGAGGCGTCTTCCAGGCGCTGTCGCAAGTAGATGAGCCGATCGGCCTGACGGTCGTAGAGTTCCGCGCAGCGGCGTGCCGCCTCCGGATCGAATTTGACCGTTCCCGCATGGGCTGCCTGGCGGAACCGGACGATCTCGGCGCGGCTTTCTTCGATCTTCATGACTGGCGTCCCCTCCGTCGGTCAGGCCCAGCGTAGCCGGAAGCGGTCGCCCGGGGCAGCCGGTCCGGTGCGATATCGGCTCAGCCGGGTATCCGCTTCTGGAGATGCGCGGCCAGTTGTTCGGGGGAGGCGGGCACCATGTGCACGTTCTCCTCGGTCTTGAGCAGATAGCGGCCGTCGTTCTCGACGTCGAGCCAGGTGTAGTGCAGTGGCGGCGGCGGATTCGGCCGGTCCAGATGGGGTTCGATCCGGATGTGGCCGTCGGCGGTATGTGGGGCGCACAGCAGTTTCCGGATCAGCGGTGCGGCGCGTTCTTCCTGGATGACGGTTTCGGTATCGCGGACCGCCGCGGCCGAGGCGGTGCGTGCCGGGTAGCGACCGGCGGGTGCTTTGGGCAGTAGGGCCGCCAGCCGGGCGCCGAGTTTCGTCCTGTGCCCGATCGAGAGCTGGACCGGTCCACCGAATTCGCGGGTGCGTCCGGGTGCCTGGACCGCCAGGACCGCGCGGTCGTAGACGACGCAGCCCAGTACACGCAGTTCCCGGCCCGGTTCGGGCGTGCCGCCGATGGCGATCACCCGAGTCTGCGGTATGGCGAGAATGCGCAGGCAGGCGTCGAGATCGGGGTCGGGTGGGAACCGCTGGGCGAGTTCGGCGCGCAGGAGCCGGGCGTCGCGTTCGGTGCGCGGCGATTCGAGTACCCGCAGCGGATAGGGGATCCGGTCCAGGTCGGCGCGCCGCCATACATGCGCGAACTCGTCGGGGGTCAGGCTCCAACTCACGCGGAATCACATCCTCACCGAAACCTGCGCGGGCCCTCTCAGACTATCGGTTGTTCCGGGCTGCCCCGACCCCGGTTCGGCCGGGACCGTGACCCCGCGGCCGGACACAAAACCCGAATACCCGGTGGACGAGGTCGTTCTCGGGTTTACTCGTCGGCACGGACGACGATGTCCTGTTGTGGCAGATCGGGTTGGAGGTCGGTTCTTGCGGGTGCTCGGGACGGACGACACCGAGACTGAGATCGTGGCGCGGCGTGGTGCGGCCCGCCGGCCCTACCTGCCGGGGGTACGACTACCGGGATGTGCGGCGGCCGGCGCCGCGGGCGCTTTCCGCCGTGGGAGCGGGCGATGGCGGGGGTGATCCGGGGCGCGGGCGAACCGGTGCCGCCCGGTGAACCGCGGATCTGGGACGGTGCCACCACCGCCGAGACCTTCCCCGGGGCCACCGCGCCGCTGACCTTCACCCTCGCCGCCGGAATCCACGGGCGGGTGTGCCGCGAATACGCGCGTTCGCTCGGTGTCCCGGCCGACCAGCTGGCGCAGTTGGACGCGTGGACGCCCTATCTGCTGGGTAGTTTCCACGGGCGGGTCTATCTCGATCTGCCGCACTGGTATCGGCTGGCGGCGATCGGGCCCGGCCACCGGTTGAATCGCCGCGGGCTGGAGGCGGCGCTGGGCGCGGCCGACCCGTTGCTCGAGGAGATCGCGGAAACCCTGCGACCCTTCACCTTCGAGTCGCGGGTGCGCCGGATCCGATCGCGGATCCGGACAACCGGGGCCTTCGTCCACTGGGCATTGCGGATGGAATCGATGATGCGGGAGTTCCGCACCGAGTTCGACCGCGTCTGTGACCGTTACGAGGCGATGGACTACGTGCACGGCGAGCACGCCTACGCGGAGTACCGGCGCCTGGACCGGGAGCTGATTCTGCTGTGGGGCCCGGTGACGGTGCTGGACGCCCTCGCGCTGATCCTCACCGGCGCCGTGGCCGCGCTGACGGACGCCTATCTGCCGGAGGCACCCGCGTCGTTCCGGTACATGGCACTGCGGCCGCCCGTGGACACCGGATCACCCGGCGCACCCGAGACCCCGGTCGCCGGGGAGCCGGTCGTGACCGGAGCGGACCCGGTGGCCTATCTCGACCGGACCCTGGGCGGTCCGCGCCGATGGCTCTACGACCTGGTGCGGGTGCGGGCGGCGCGTTGTACCGCGCACCGGGAGACCATCCGGTCGAGCCGGGCCCGGGCGGCGGGTCTCATCGCGGCCATGATCCGGGTGATGGCCCGCGACCTCGCCGGACGCGCGCTTCTCGACGATTCCGCCGATATCCGGTATCTCACCGCCGGCGAACTGCGCGACTGCTACGACCGGGTGTCGATACCGGATCTGCGGGCCCGGATCGCGGCACGAAAGGCGGCCCACGTCAGCGGCGAGCTCTCGGCTCCGGTACGTTTCAGTACCGAAGGACCGAATTTCTCGGATAGTGAACTGGCGGAACAGGGTTGGGCGCCGCGCGCCCGGATCGCGGCCGCTCGCGAAGGTGATGTGCTCACCGGGACGGCGTCCGCCGCGGGTGTGGCCGAAGGGACCGCGGTGGTGGCGGACCGATCGGGCGCCCCCGCCCCCGGGGTGCTGGTCACCGAGGATGCCGATCCGCACTGGGTGGCGGCCCTGCCATCGGCGTCGGCCCTGGTGATCGAACACGGTGGCCCGATCACCGTGGTAGCGACCGTCGCCCGGGCACTCGGTGTGCCCACGGTGGTACGGGTGCCGGGATGTACCGCGAAACTGCGGACCGGTATGCGCCTGCGGGTGGACGGATCCGCGGGCACGGTGACGGTGTTGTCCGGGGTGGGCCGGAGATGAGGTGGAACAGATGACCGATCCGCAGACCGCGCGACCTGCCGCGCCGCCACCACCGGACCCGCTGGCGGCGCTGCTGGCGGCGCTCACCCCGGCCGAGGACAAGGCCGGCGCCTACCGCAGCGACACCTATGTGCTCGAATGCGTAGATCAGCTGCGGGGGCTGCGGATAGACCCCGCCGCGTTCGCGTCCCGCCATTCGCTGCTGCTGCTGACGCCCGGCGCCATCGTCTCCCGGGCGGTGGAGCCCACGTTGAAATGGCTGTCCGATAACGGCTTCCGGGTGGTCGACGCGGCCGCCGTGCCGTTGAACCGGCATCTGGTGCGCGCCCTGTGGCGCTACAACTGGAATACCGCTTCGCCGGAGCGGCGCCGGCTCACCGATCTGCTGGCCGGAATATCCGAAGCGCTGCTGTTGGTCGTCACCGGACCCGACGGGGAGTTCCCGGCCCCGGTGCGGCTGGCCGAAGGCGCCGGTCCCGACGATCCGACGCTGCGGCGCCCGGGACAGCTGCGCTATCTGCTCGGACAGCGCGGCACGATGCTCGATCCCGTGCACACTCCGGAAGACCCCGCCGATGTGGTGCGGGAACTGGCCGTCTTCTTCCCCGAGACCCGCCGGGCCGAGGTGATCTCCCGGGCCTACACCGGCGCCGACAGCGCCGAGACCGCCCGGACCCTCGCCGACGCCCTCTACGCCCGAACACCGTGCCGTTCCTTCGACACGACCGTCGCGCTCGATCGCATCCTGCGTGATCTCGATCGGGTGGGCGCTGCCGCGCCGGCGGATTTCGACGCCGGATCCCCCGACGCCTGCGCCGCGCTGCTGACCCGGGCTCTGGGGTCCGGACTGGATATCGACCCGTGGTCGGCGATCGTCCTGGGTGCCGAGGTGCTGCCGATGCGGGCCGGTACCGGGCCACGGACCCTGCGCCCGGTGACCGCGGCCGACTGGCGGACCGGCGCGCGCTGATCCCCCGGCGCGCGCCGACGAGCGTGTCAGCGGTAAGCGGCCACCTGCGAGAATTCGCGAATGCACATCGCGATCGGCCTGGTTGTCCTGGTGGCCTCGGCGGCGGCCGTGGCGGCGCTGGCGCGCCGGGCCGGTATCTCCGAGCCGCTCGCCCTGACCTTGGCCGGGGTCGCCGCGTCGTATCTGCCGTTCGTCCCCGAGGTTCATCTGGAACCGGAGGTCGTGCTGCTCGGCTTGCTGCCGCCGTTGCTGTACACCGCGGCGATCCGCACCTCGCTGGTGGATTTCCGGGCCAATATCGGCGCGATCGCGCTGCTGTCGGTGGGGCTGGTCCTCTTCAGTACGTTCGCGGTGGCCGCGGTGGTCTGGTGGCTGCTGCCGGTGCCGTTCGCTGTGGCCGTGGCGCTGGGCGCGGTGGTGGCGCCGCCGGATGCCGTGGCCGCGACCGCGGTGGCGCGGCGGATCGGGATGCCGCGGCGGATCGTCTCCATCCTCGAAGCCGAGTCGCTGTTCAACGACGCGACCGCGCTGGTGGCGTTGCGGACCGCGATCGCGGCGTCGGCGGGAGCGGTATCGGTATGGAATGCCGGGGGCGATTTCCTGCTCGCCGCCGGTGGCGGCGCGGTGGTGGGGATCGCGGTCGCCTACGCGCTCGCACTGTTGCGGCGGCGGATCACCGACCCCGTCCTGGACACCACCCTGTCCTTCCTCGCGCCGTTCCTGGCCTATCTGCCGGCCGAGGAGATCCATGCCTCCGGGGTGATCGCCGTGGTCACCTGCGGGATGATCCTCGGGCACGGGGCGCCGGTGTGGCAGAGCGCGGCCTCGCGTACCGCCGAACGCATCAACTGGGGCACCGTGCAGTTCATCCTGGAGAGCGCGGTATTCCTCATCATCGGGCTGCAGGTGAACACGATCGTCCGGGATGCGTGGGCGAGCGGGCTGGATCACGGCACCCTGATCGTCACGGCGATCGCGGTCCTGCTGGCGGTGATCCTGGCGCGGCCGGTCTGGATCTTCGGCTATGCCCTGTTCCAACCGGTATTCGGGCGGTCGCCGGCGCCCGCGGCCCATTCGACCGTGGTCTCCTGGGCCGGGATGCGCGGGGTGGTGACCCTGGCCGCCGTGCTGCTGCTACCCGCGGACACTCCGCAGCTGCCGGTACTGAAACTGCTGGCCCTGGTCGTCGTCGCGGGCACTTTGCTGCTCCAGGGCACCTCGCTGTCGTGGCTGGTCCGCAGGTTGCGGCTGCGTGGGCCGAGCCGGGCCGAGGACGCGTTGCAGAAGGCGAATCTGCTGACCCAGGCCTCCAACGCGGGCCTCGCCACGCTGGACGCGGCGGTCGGTCCGGACACTCCGGAGGAGGTCGTGCACTCCCTACGTGACCGGGTCACCTGGCGGACCAATGCCGCCTGGGAGCGGCTGGGCCGGCCGGAATCCGAGCTGGCGACCCCCACCGCCGAATATCGCCGGTTGCGGTTGGAGATGTTGCGGGCCGAACGGGAGACGGTGCTGCGGGTCCGCGACTCGGGTGGGGTGGACTACGAGATCCTGCAGCACGTACTGGCCCGGCTGGACCTCGAGGAGTCCATGATCGACCGGTTCGACGAGGGCGACGAGGAGGAGCGGCAGGAGCCGCTGGCGGTTCCCGGCGGCGCGGCCGAGGACTGCGCGCATCTGCGGGCCGCCCCGCTGGTGTGCGATTCCGACAGGCCGGATGTGTGCGCGCAGTGTGTGGCGGAGGGTTTGACGTGGGTACACCTGCGCATGTGCCTGACTTGCGGGAATATCGGCTGCTGCGATTCCTCGCCGGGGAACCACGCGGCCCGGCACTACACATCGACCGATCATCCGGTCATGCGCAGTGTGGAGCCCGGCGAGGCGTGGCGGTGGTGCTACGTCGACGAACTTCTGGGCTGATCCGCACAGACCCGTATCGGCGTCGTGACCGGGCTACCGGAACCGTCCCGCGGCCGCCGTGCCCGGTGACGCGAACGGCGCCACCCGCCGGTTTCCGGGATCGCGTCGTGGCCTGTCACCGGGGTGACCAGGAGTGATCCCGGCAGCTGTCGGGAGAACCAGGGAGCGGGCGGACCGACTGCTGTCGGTGGCCTGCGGCAGTATGGGCGCCATGTCGACAGCACCGGGCAGCACCATGGGCGGGGCCGGCGAAGTCGCCGGCGAACTACGGGAGCACGCGGAGGCACTGCTACGGGAGCTCGCCGGGCCGGGCGCCCGCTTGCGGGAGGACCAGTGGACCGCGATCGAAGCGCTCGTGGTCGGTAAACGCCGGGCCCTGGTGGTGCAGCGCACCGGCTGGGGTAAATCGGCGGTCTACTTCATCGCGGCGAAACTGCTGCGCGCGCAGGGGCGCGGGCCCACCGTCATCGTCTCGCCCCTGTTGGCCCTGATGCGCAACCAGGTCGCTTCGGCCCAGCGGGCCGGAGTGGTCGCGGCCACCATCAACTCCGGCAATGTCACCGAATGGGATGAGATCCACCAGCAGGTGGCGACCGGCTCGGTGGATGTGCTGCTGGTCAGCCCCGAACGACTGAACAACCCCGATTTCCGGGATCAGGTGCTGCCCCGGCTGGCCGCCGACGCGGGGCTGGTGGTCATCGACGAAGCGCACTGCGTGTCCGACTGGGGCCACGATTTCCGTCCGGACTACCGCCGCATCCGCACACTGATCGCCGACCTCGGCGCCGACGTACCGGTTCTGGCCACCACCGCCACGGCCAACGACCGGGTGGTGACCGATGTGGCCGGGCAGATCGGCACCGACACCCTGGTCCTGCGCGGGGATCTCGACCGTGAGTCGCTGCACCTGTCGGTGGTCCGGTTCGACGACGCGGTGGAACGCACCACCTGGCTCGGCGATCAGCTGGACCGGCTGCCGGGTTCCGGGATCGTGTACACCCTGACCGTCGCCGGCGCCCACGACCTCGCCGATGTGCTGAACTCGCACGGCCACAAGGTCGCCGCCTACACCGGCCAGACGGACCCGACCGAACGGGAAGCGCTCGAGGCCGCGCTGTTGAACAACGAGGTCAAGGCTCTCATCGCCACGTCCGCGCTGGGTATGGGTTTCGACAAGCCCGATCTGGGTTTCGTGGTCCACGTGGGTGCGCCGTCCTCGCCGATCTCCTACTACCAGCAGGTCGGCCGTGCCGGACGCGCGACCGAACGCGCCGAGGTGGTGCTGCTGCCCGGTCCCGAGGACACCCGCATCTGGAGCTACTTCGCCTCGGTCGCCTTCCCCCGCGAACATGTGGTCCGGTCGGTCCTCGAAGCGCTGGACCTGGAGCGTCCACAGTCCACCGCCGCCCTGGAACCTCTCGTCGAACTGAACCGCTCCCGGCTCGACATGGTGCTGAAGGTGCTCGATGTGGACGGGGCGGTCCGCCGGGTGCGTGGCGGCTGGCTCGGCACCGGCGAGTCGTGGACCTACGACGCCGACCGGTACGAACGACTCGATGCCGCCCGCACGGCCGAACAGCAGGCCATGCTCGACTACCAGCGAACCACCGGTTGCCGGATGGAATTCCTGCGCCGCCAGCTCGACGATCCGGCGCTGCTGGCCGCCGCGCCGGGTACGGGCGCCTGTGGCCGCTGCGACAACTGCACCGGCGAGTATCGCGAGACCACCGTCGATACCGCGGCGGTGGCCGCCACCCGGGCCCGGCTCGACCGGCCCGGTATCGATCTCGCGCCGCGTAAACAGTGGCCGACCGGGATGGCGAAACTGGGTGTGCCGCTGTCCGGCAAGATCGCCGAGGGTGCCGAGACCGGCCGGGTGCTGGGCCGGCTCAACTCGCTGGGCTGGGGCCGGCGGCTGCGCCCGATCCTGGACGGTCCCGACGGTCCGGTGCCCGACGAGGTGGTCGACGCGTGCATTCCGGTGCTGCGCGAATGGGAGTGGGCCGTTCGGCCCACCGCGGTCCTGGCCCTGGAATCCGAGACGCATCCGGTCCTCACCGGGTCGCTGGCCGAACGCCTCGCCGGGATCGGCCGGCTGCGCAACCTGGGCACCCTGCGCATTCGTCCGGACCGGCCACCGGTATCCGCCGTCAACTCGGCCCACCGGGTCGCCGCACTGTACGACGGGTGGGAGGTCCCCGACCTCGGCGCGGCGGACGGTCCGATCCTGCTGGTGGACACCCTCACCGACACCGGCTGGACCTTCACCGTCGCGGCGTGGGCGCTACGCCGGGCGGGCGCCCCGGCGGTTCTCCCGTTCGCCCTGGCGACTCCGGCCTGACCGGCGCGTCCGGGACCGGGGCCGGCCGGGTTCGCCCCCGGACGGTGGGCACCCGGTCGAGCAGTGCGAACAGGCCGATCAGGACCATCGCCAGGACGACCACCAGCAGTGTGTTGATCATCGTCATCGGGTATCCCTGCCGGACGACGTCGAGGAACGGATACGGGTACCAGTCCGTCACCGCGCCGTGAGCGAAGGTGTAGCCGATCCAGACGACCGGCCAGGCCAACGCGGCGGCGATGGTGCGCCGGTCGATCCGGGGCCGGGGCCCGAACACCAGCCAGGCGGCCAGACCGGCCCAGGGGGCGAGGTAGTGGAAGCCGAGATTCGCCCACCACGCCGCGCCGGTGAGATGTACCTCGTCCGCCAGCACGAGGACGAAGACGAGGCCGGTGATCACGACCCCGAGCAGGGAGTCCAGCCGTAACACCCGCCAGAGGCGCCCGTCCCGTACGGGATTCAGGGCCAGTCCCGCCGAGGCGACCAGCAGGAACAGGTTGCTCTGGATGGTGAAATAGCTGAATAGTCGGACGAGTCCTGTTCCGATACCGGCGTCCGGTTCCGCGCGTCCCGAGTTCGTGTCCGGGCCGCCGGTGAACAGCAGTGTCAGTTGGGTGACCAATGCGGCCGCGATCACCAGGGCGATCGCGAGATGGCAGGCTCGGGCGGCGAAATCGGCCGCGGGGGCGCGGTCGGCCGGCCGGATATGCGCGTTCACACCGGTCCATCCTGCCGTCGCCGGCCGCGCCCGGACCGGCGACACGCGACAGCGGATGCGTATCCGGGTACGGGTACGGGTACGGGTACGGCAGGATCGATGCGGTGACCACATTGCCCGAGAAGGCCGCCGCATTCCTCGCACTCCATCGCCCCGGAGACCCGGTGATCCTGCCCACGGTGTGGGACGCCTGGTCGGCGGATCTCGTCCAGCAGGCCGGCTTTCCGGCGCTCACGGTCGGCAGCCATCCGCTCGCCGATTCGCTCGGTAAATCCGATCACGAGGGTATGGCCTTCACCGATGTGCTGGGCCGCGTCCGGGAGATCACCTCCGCGGTGGACGTACCGGTCTCGGTCGATCTCGAATCCGGATACGGTGTCGAGCCGGCGGCGCTCATCGATGGGTTGTTGCGGGCCGGCGCGGTCGGCTTCAACCTCGAGGACACCGTACACAAGGAGGGCGGGCGGCTGCGCGAACCGCAGGAGCACGCCGATCTCGTGGGCCGGTTGCGGCAGGCGGCCGACGACAGCGGTGTGCACGTCGTCGTGAACGCCCGCACCGATCTGCTGCTCGCGCCATCCGGCGATCCGGCCGAACTCGTCGGCCCGGCGATCGAACGGCTGCGGCTGGCGGCCGCGGCCGGGGCCGATGTGCTGTATCCGGTCGGCCGCTACGGGCCGGAGGTGCTGGCCCGGCTGTGTGCCGAATTGCCGTTGCCCGTCAACGCGGTCACCGTGCCGGAGCAGGCGGACAAGGCCTATTTCGCGAAGGCCGGGGCGGCACGCGTGAGCTTCGGGCCGTTCCTGCAGGCCGCGCTCGCGGTGGAGGCGAAACGACTGCTGGAACCCTGGAAATGATCCTGCGGCGGTGACCGGCGGGGCCGGGACCGGTCAGGATTCCGGTACCGGATCCTCGTCGAGCTCCACCTCGTCGCGGTCGGCCCATTCGATGAGCTGCCGCAGATCGAACACTGCGTCGTCGATGCCCGCGTGCAGATCGCCGAGGCGGCGGTACCGGGCGGGCACGGTGGCGACGGTGAAATCACGGGGGTGGATATCGTCGATCTCCGCCCAGCTCACCGGGGTGGAGACCGTGGCGGCGGGGTTGCCGCGCACCGAATACGCGGCGGCGATCGTGTGATCGCGCGCGTTCTGGTTGTAGTCGATGAACAGCCGGCCCGGATCGCGGTCGCGCCGCCACCAGGTCGTCGTCACATCGTCGGGAGCCCGGCGACGGACCTCTTCGGCGAAGGCCAGGGCGGCGCGGCGCACCTGCTGGAATCCGTGCTCCGGCGCGATCCGCACATAGACGTGCAATCCCTTGCCGCCCGAGGTCTTCGGCCAGCCGACCGCGCCGATCTCGTCGAGCACCTCGCGGACCACCCCGGCCACCCGCTGCACCCGTGACCAGGGACAGTCCGGCATGGGGTCGAGGTCGATCCGCCATTCGTCCGGACTCTCGGTATCGGCCCGGCGCGAATTCCACGGATGGAACTCGACCGTGGACATCTGCACCGCCCACACGACCTCCGCCAGTTCGCCGACACAGAGTTCATCGGCGTGCCGGCCGTAGCGCGGGAAGTACACCCGCACGGTCGATACCCAGTCCGGTGCGCCCGCGGGCAGCCGTTTCTGGTGCACTTTCCCGCCGGTCAATCCCTTCGGGAAGCGGTGCAGCATGCAGGGCCGATCCCGCAGCGCGTTGACGATCCCGTCGCCCACGCTCAGGTAGTACTGCACCAGATCGAGTTTGGTCACGCCGGACTCCGGGAAGTAGACCCGGTCGGGGTTGGAGATACGCACCTCGCGTTCTCCGACCGTCAATTCCACCGCCGCGCCCGCGCCGCCAGCCATGGTCCGACCCTAGCCGCCGCAACCGGTTCGGGGTCGGTTGTCCGGGGCGCGTCGGTCGCGCGGCCGCTCTGTGGGTACCGATATCCGGCTGTCGGCCGCCGCCGAGGTCCCGTTGCGGTGCTGCTCAGTGGACGACGGGCGCCACCCAGCGGCGCAAAGCGTCGATGGTGGTTTCCGGGGAGGTGTTGAAGCACAACCGTATGCCGGGCACGAGCTCGACGATCACGTTCACCAAGTGTTCGAACAGTAGCGTGTGCTCGGCCGCCATGCGTACGCCCGCGCCGATCATCGCCACCCCGAACGAGCGGCCCGCCGCGCCTTCGCGTAATTTCGCCTCGGCCGCGTCCGGATCCGCGGGTACCCGGCAGGACACGAGGTCGAATCCGGCGTCACGCAGAGCCGTCTCGCCCGCGGCTATCCGTGCGGTGAGGGCCGCCGCGTCGATGTGCGGATGGCGGCCGTAGTCCACGGCTCCGGGATCGAGGCCGATCGACAGTACGGTCGTCCCGTCCGATTCCGGTCGTTCCATCGAGTGGTCCTCCGATCTGAGGTATACGAACTGGGGTTTCGCGGCGGGATCCCGCCGGCAAGTGCCCGGGCTCCGGCGGGAGGAAGTCGCGCAACTGGCGGGGCTCAGCGTCGATTACATCGTCCGGCTCGAGCAGGGCCGCGGCTCCAAACCTTCCGATCAGGTGCTCGGCGCTTTGACGCGGGCGCTGCGGTTGAGCGAATCCGACCGTGATCTGATTTTCCGGCTCGCCGGGTCCGAGCCGCCGGGGATCGGACGCATTCCCATGTCGGTCCGGCCGAGTGTTATGCGGCTGCTGGACCGACTGGGCGGCCTGCCCGCGCTGGTGTTGTCCGCCAAATCCGATGTGCTGGGCTGGAACCCGCCGGCGGCTGCGCTGCTCGGCGACTGGTCCGCACAGCCGCCCGAGCAGCGAAACCTTGTCCGGCAGCGCTTTCTCGGGGTCGGACCGGACCGAGCGGTGGAGACAGGAGATCACACCGGCGCCGCAGACTGCGTCGGTTGTCTGCGTACGGCGCAGGCCAGATACCCACAGGATCCCAGTCTTGCCGGGCTGATCGACGAACTCCGCTCCGGCAGCGCATGGTTCGACGAGTTGTGGCGTAACGGGCGCTCCGGACGGCTGCGTAGTCGCACCGCTTCCGTCGTCCATTCGGAGCTGGGAACCCTCACTCTGGACTGCGATGTTCTGTCGGTGCCGGAAGCGGATCAGACGGTCATTGTCTACTCGGCCGGAACCGGCACCGCTACCGCCGCGGCTCTCGAACTGCTCCGCCGCACCGACCCCACATGACCGGCCGGCGCGGCGCGTGGTATCGAGAACGTCGTACCGGGGCTCTGCTGCCGACGTGCCCGGCAAGCTACCCGAGCGTCGTATCGATGGCCCGGCCCGGCTGCGTCGCGGGCGGCGGAGGCGGGCCGGCGCCCGCGGGTTCCGCGGCCGTCAGGCTGCCCAGCAGCGACAATGCGCGTTCGGACGGTGAACCGGGTTCCGCGTGATAGACGATGAGCGTCTGTCCGGGGACACCGTTCACGGTGAAGCTCTCGTAGGAGAGGGTCAGTTCGCCGACCATCTCGTGGTGAAAACGTTTGGTTCCGGCGGTTTTGGTGCGCACATCGTGCCGGGCCCACAGCTGCCGGAAATCCTCGCTCTTCAGCGAGAGTTCGCCGACGAGTTCGGTCAATTGCGGATCGTCCAGATCGGCGCCCGCCGTCGCCCGCAGGCTGGCGACCGTATCCGCGGCGATCGAATCCCATTCGGGATACACATCGCGTGCCCGCGGGTCGAGGAAGACCATCCGCACCTGATCGATACCGGGGACCGAGCACGCGTTCACCGCGACCGCCAGCGGGTTGGCCGCCAGGACGTCGAGGCTGCGCCCCAGGAAGAGGGCCGGCGTCCGCTCCCACAGATCCAGGAGCCGCAGCAGTCCGGACGCCACGCGTTCGGGCCGCCGGGACCGCTTCGGCCGGGCCGGCGCCGGGCGAGCCAGCTCCCGCAGATGGGCCGTGCCTTCGTCGTCCAGCGCGAACACCCGGGCCAGGGCGCTGATCACCTGTTCCGACGGATGTTTGTCCCGGCCCTGTTCGAGCCGGATGTAATAGTCCGCGCTCACCCCCGCCAGTAACGCGATCTCCTCTCGCCGCAGACCGGCGACCCGCCGCTGCCCGCCGCCGGGCAGCCCGAAATCCTCCGGCCGGACCAGTTCACGACGGGCCCGCAGGAACGCGCCCAGGCGGTTGTCCGAATGCATGTGTTCCAGGGTAGGTGCGGACCCGGCCCGGCCGGGTGGCCCTCCGACTACCAGGAAGTCCGCGACCTGGCAGCCCGCCCGGCTCGGGCCGAGGGTTGAGGGCATGACGAACAACGAGAATCCGAACGGACGGGTGGCAGTGGTCACCGGAGCTTCCAGCGGAATCGGCGCCGCGGTGCCACCGCGGCTGAATGTGGCCGAGTTGGTCCTGGTGCCCACGCAGCAGGGCTGATCTCTGCTCCCTGAAGGCCCCCGTTCCCGCGGCTGCGCCGCAACGGGGACCGAGGGGACGGGTTCAGCGCGCCGTGGCCGCGAGCGACCGCTCGGTGCCGCGATCCCGGCGTACCGCGGGTAGGAATCCGCCCACCCAGAGGGCGAGGGTGAAGTACACGATCTGTTCGGGTATCCGGAACCACAGCGGCGTGGCCGCTTCACCATTGAGCGGAATATCGTTCAGTGCGGCATGGATATTCGCCGGGATCATGATCACGAGCAGCGCCGCGAGACCCAGGCCGGCCCAGCGGCGGGTGGCGGCCACCACCAACCCCACGGCACCGGCCAGTTCCAGGACGCCGGTGGCGTAGACCGCGAAGTCCGCGAACGGGATGTAGGACGGGACCATGGCCGTCAGGTCATCGTGGCTGGGCATCACGGTGACCGAGTCGGGGATGAAATGCGCCAGTCCGGTCATGGTGAACAGGAATGCCAGCCCGTGCGCGGCGCTGACCCGCCAGGTGTCGAAGCGGCGGACGCCGATCCGGCCGAGTAGCCGCAGGACCAGCGTGGGGACCACGAACAGCATCAGGGTGTCGAACATGCGGTTCCTCCGAGGCGGGAGTCGGTTGTCCGGTCGCACGGCGCCGGGCAGTTTCTTGTTGTTATCGACTGATAACAACAAGATGGTATGCATCGACTGATAACTAGTCAATATGTAGCTCCGCCGTGGTGCCCTGCAATCCTCCGGCGGCTTGTCGGCCCGCTGCTCTCCGGCGGTTGGACACCCGGTTCGCCGGACGGCGTAGTGGTCGGCGAACCTCGGATATGCGAGGGTGCGGGGCAGCGCGCGGTGTGGAACCGGACCGCCCGCACCCGCCGACCGGCCCGGAGGAGTGCGAATGACCTCTCGACCCGAACAGCCCACCGCGCCGTCACCGCCGGGCGAGCCGGCCGAGCGACCCCGGCCGGCTGCAGCCGCACAGCGGCCGCGGCCGGATGAGATCGATGCGCCGCTGCGGCCCGAGGGCGCAATCGCACAGGGGCCGCGGGGTGACGATGCCGCCGGGCGGAAGCCGGGGAGGCCGGGTGCCACGCGGTACCGGCAGCGGGAGTCGTGGCGCACCGCGCTCGCCGCGCTGCTCGCGGTCGTGATCACCCCGGTTGCGGTCGGTATCGCGGCCAACGGCGCGGCGACCGCCGGCCGATGGTGGGACACCACCGACCGTTGGCTCTCACCCGCGCAGTCGCTGCTCGGGGCGGCTTTGCTATTGATCGTCGCCGGACTGGCCGCGTACGAACCCGCGGCAGCGGTGATCGCCGGGCTGATCTGGGGCGCACTGCCGGCCGCCGTCCAGATCGCCGCGCCGGGACAGACCTATCGGCTGATCTCGTCGCTGCCCGGCCTGTCTGCCGACCTCTCCCGGGTGCTGCACACCTGGCTGTCGAGCGGGGTGATGCTGTTGGTCGGCGTCCTGCTGGCGGGGGCCGGGCTCGCCGTGGCGCTACGCCGACGCGGACTGCCCGGCTGAGACCCGCCGCCGACGTCCCGCTGCACGATCACCTGGGTGGCGGAGCGGGACGGGATCGTTGGTGCGCGTCGTCCGGACCGGCGCCGCGCCCGGGCGGAGCACTGCGTGATTGTCCGCGCGTGATATCCGAACCGGCGCCGCGCCCGATACACCGGAAATCGCCCGCCCGCTACCCGGACGCGTCCGCCGTCCGATCCGGTGCCACTACCGGCCTACCGGGGCATACCGGCACCGCGGACCGGGTCCGTGCTCATCCCGGCCTCAGCCCTTCACGCACAGCACCTGCCGCAGCGTCGCCACCACATCGACCAGATCGCGCTGGGCGTCGATCACCTCGTCGATGTCCTTGTACGCGGCCGGGATCTCGTCCACCACGCCCGCGTCCTTCCGTGACTCCACACCCTCGGTCTGGGCGATCAGATCCGCGACGCTGAATTGCCGCTTGGCCGCGTTACGGCTCATCCGGCGGCCCGCGCCGTGGGACGCGGACTGGAACGAATCCGGATTACCCTTACCGCGCACCACATAGGACCGGGTGCCCATCGAACCCGGAATGAGCGCCATATCGCCGGCGCCCGCCCGTACCGCGCCCTTCCGGGTCACCAGCATGGGTACACCGTCGATCTTCTCCTCCGCCACATAGTTGTGGTGGCACGACACCGGCGTATCGAACAGCACCTCCCGGGTAGAGAACTGCTTGCGCACCGCCTCGCACACCAGTGCGAGCATGACGGCGCGGTTACGGGCCGCGTACTCCTGGGCCCAGGTCAGATCGTGTCGGTAGGCGGCCATTTCCGGGGTATTCGCCAGGAATACCGCCAGATCGCGGTCGACCAGGTTCTGGTTGTGCGGCAGTTTGCGCGCCACCGCCATATGCCGTTCGGCCAGTTCCTTGCCGATATTGCGGCTCCCCGAATGCAGCAGGATCCACACCTGATCATCCTGGTCCAGGCATACCTCGATGAAGTGGTTGCCCCCGCCGAGCGAACCCATCTGCTTGTGCGCTTTGGATTCCCGCGACGCCACGGCATCGTCGAGATCGCCGAATGCCGACCAGAACCGGTCCCAGCCGGTGCGCAGGGTCGCGGTGGCGACTCCGGACCGTCCGGGCGCCAGCTTGTTCACCGGGACCGGGTGCTGGTGGGCCGCGAAACCGACCGGCACCGCCGCCTCGATCGCCGATCGCAGGGCGCGCAGATCATCGGGGAGGTCGGCGGCGGTCAGATCGGTGCGAACGCTCTCCATCCCGCAACCGATGTCCACGCCCACCGCGGCCGGGGCGACGGCGTCACGCATGGCGATCACCGAACCGACCGTGGCGCCTTTCCCGAGGTGCACGTCCGGCATGACCCGAACGCCGTGGACCCATTCCAGCCGGGCGATATTGCGCAGCTGTTGCAGCGCCTGCGCCTCGATCTCGTGCTCATGGGCCCACATCAACGTCCGTGCCCGGGTGCCGGACAGCTCGACGGGAAACATTGTCTCGTTCCTTCCCTCCGGGGCGGACCGATATCCGCCGCCGTAATTCCACGGTAGGCCGCCGGATACGAGGAGGCGATCGATTTTCCAGGTGGGTGCCGGCGGGCTGTCCGGGGTCGTGGCGTGCGCCGACGGCAGCGGGAGCGAAGACGTCTCACGGAGGGGGTTCGCCCGGCCCGGCGGACAGGGCGGCCTCGATATCGGCGCACCACGGAATGG
This sequence comes from Nocardia grenadensis, assembly GCF_050942415.1. Classification (NCBI taxonomy): domain Bacteria; kingdom Bacillati; phylum Actinomycetota; class Actinomycetes; order Mycobacteriales; family Nocardiaceae; genus Nocardia; species Nocardia grenadensis. The sequence goes on from NZ_CP192054.1 coordinate 1,407,363, forward strand.
CGGCGCTGGCGCCCAGCACGGTGGTGGCCAGCGCCCCCGCGGCGCAGGCGAAACGCAATGCCGCGGCCGGGCCCCGCGACCAGCGGACGGCCAGGGCGCCGGCGAACGTGTCACCCGCGCCGGTGGTGTCGACGACATCGACCGCCGGTCCGGCGACGGTCGTCTCCACGCCGTCCGGCCCCCGGTGGCGCGCGCCGTCCGCGCCGAGCGTGACCACCAGGTGCGGCACCCGGTCGAGCGTGCCGCTCAGGTCCTCGGCCTCGCCCCGGTTCACCACCGCCACATCCACCCGGCTCCACAAATCCGCCGGAAGGCGTTGGGCCGGAGAGGGATTGAGTATCACAGTGGTGTCATTGTCCCGGGCGTGCCGCACCGCTTCCGCGATGGTCGGGATCGGGACCTCGAGCTGGCACAGCAGGATATCGGCCGCGGCGACGGCGGCGAGATCGCCGGCGCGCAGGCGGCGCAGCCCGGTATTGGCACCGCCTACCACGATGATCGAGTTCTCGCCACCGGCATCGACCACGATCGAGGCGATCCCGCTGGGGCCTTCGATCGTGCGCAACCCGGTGGTATCGACCCCGGCCCCGGTCAGCACCGCGCGCAATCGCGGCGCGAACACATCGGTGCCGATCGCGCCGAGGAACATCACCTGCCCGCCCGCCCGGCTCGCCGCGATCGCCTGGTTGGCGCCCTTCCCGCCGGGCACCATCGTGAAGCCGCGGCCCAGGACCGTTTCGCCGGGTGCGGGCCGGTGATCGGTGGTGGTCACCAGATCCATGTTGATACTGCCGAGTACGGCGATCAGTGGGATGGTCACGGGGAGAACCTAGCGCGGTGAGTGCCGGTAGAACCGATTTTTCCGCTGCGTAGGCTGTAGGCCATGACGGTAGAGACCACCGCTGAGTTCGATATGCGTGCGGCCGTGCACGAAGCCGCCCGCCGGGCGCGGGTCGCTTCCCGGGTCCTCGCCCAGCTCACCACCGATCGGAAGAACGAGGCGCTGCACGCCGCCGCGGACGCGCTGCTCGCCGCCGCCGACACCGTGCTGGAAGCCAACGGCGAAGACCTGGTCGCGGCGAAAGCCGCCGGCACCGAGGATTCGCTGCTGGACCGGCTGCGGCTGACCAAGGACCGGATCGACGGCATCGCCTCGGGGCTGCGCCAGGTGGCCGGACTGCCCGATCCGGTGGGTGTCGTGGAGCGCGGATCGACGTTGCCGAACGGACTCGAGATTCGCCAGGTCCGGGTGCCCCTCGGCGTGGTGGGCATGGTCTACGAGGCGCGGCCCAATGTCACCGTCGACGCGTTCGGACTGGCGCTGAAGTCCGGCAACGCGGCGCTGCTACGCGGCTCGTCCTCGGCGGCGCGGTCGAACGCGGCGCTGGTCGCCGTACTGCGGGACGCGCTGAACGGGGTCGGCCTCCCGGTCGACGCGGTCCAGCTGCTGCCGAGTTCGGATCGCTCCAGCGTGACCCACCTGATCCAGGCCCGCGGCCTGGTGGACGTGGTCATCCCGCGCGGTGGCGCGGGCCTGATCAACGCGGTGGTGCGCGACGCCCGGGTGCCGACCATCGAAACGGGTACCGGCAACTGCCACGTCTACGTGCACTCCGGTGCCGATCTGGATATGGCCGAAGAGATCCTCGTCAACGCCAAGACCCGCCGCCCCAGTGTGTGCAATGCGGCCGAGACGGTGCTGATCGACGCGGCCATCGCCGATACCGCGCTGCCACGGCTGAGCAAGGCACTCGCCGACAAGGGCGTCACCCTGCACGGCGATCTCGACGGGATGGTCCCGGTTACCGACAAGGACTGGGGCGAGGAGTACCTGACCCTCGATATCGCGGTGAAGGTCGTCGACGATCTGGACACCGCGATCGAACACATCAATACCTGGGGCACCGGGCACACCGAGGCCATCGTCACCGGGGAACTGGCCGCGGCCGACGAATTCTCGCGCCGGGTGGACGCGGCGGCGGTTATGGTGAACGCCTCCACCGCCTTCACCGACGGCGAGCAGTTCGGTTTCGGTGCCGAGATCGGCATCTCCACCCAGAAGCTGCACGCCCGCGGCCCGATGGGGCTGCCGGAACTCACCTCCTCGAAGTGGGTCGTGCGGGGTTCGGGGCAGATCCGCCCCGCCTGACGACCCCGGCGACGAGAACGCGGGGCCTCGCGTCTCACCTCCGGTCCCGTTGCGCCGGGGGCGGGATCTCTCGCGGCCCCGGGGGGCGACGCCGGTCGGGTAACCGCCCGGTAGCGTGGGGTGGAGAGTTCAACGGAAGGACGGCCCGATGGAGCCCGCGAGTACCCCCTCCCCGCCGGTTCAGGAGCCGATCTTCGCATCGGTCGATGATGTGGTGCACCGCCTCGCCGAGACCGGATACCTGGCCGACAAGTCCACCGCGACCTCGGTCTTCCTCGCCGACCGGCTCGGCAAACCGCTGCTCATCGAAGGTCCGGCGGGTGTCGGAAAAACCGAACTGGCGCGGGCCGTGGCGCAGACGGCGGATGCCGAACTGGTGCGGTTGCAGTGCTACGAGGGTGTCGACGAGGCGCGGGCGCTCTACGAATGGAACCACGCCAAACAGATCCTGCGGATCCAGGCCGCCGGCGAGAACGACTGGGCCGAGACCAAATCGGATGTATTCACCGAGGAATTCCTGCTGTCCCGGCCCCTGCTCACCGCGATCCGCCGGGCCGACCCGACGGTCCTGCTCATCGATGAGACCGATAAAGCCGATGTGGAGATCGAGGGTCTGCTGCTCGAGGTACTGAGTGATTTCGCGGTGACCGTGCCGGAGCTGGGCACCATCACCGCCACCCGGAGACCGTTCGTGGTCCTCACCTCCAACGCCACCCGGGAACTGTCCGAGGCACTCAAGCGGCGATGCCTCTACCTACACCTGGACTTCCCGGACGAGGATCTCGAACGGCGGATCCTCGCGAGCCGGGTCCCGGAACTTCCCCAGGCGGTGGCCACCCAGCTGGTGCGGATCGTGCACGTGCTGCGCGGAATGCAGTTGAAGAAACTGCCCTCGGTCGCCGAATCCATCGACTGGGCCCGCACCCTGCTCGCGCTCGGGCACACCGAACTCGACGACACCACCGTCCGGGAAACGCTGGGCGTGGTGCTCAAACACCGCAGTGACCACCAGCGGGCGCTGGCCGATCTGAAACCGGCCTGACCGTGGTGGCCACCGACGACCAGCCCCTCGCCCCGCACGGTCTGCCGGGGCATCTGGTCGGTTTCGTGGAGGCGCTGCGGGCGCGGGGGATACCCGTGGGCCCGTCGGAGACGGTGGACGCGGGTCGGGTGCTGTCGGTGCTCGACCTGCTGGACCGCGAGTCGGTTCGCGAGGGACTGGCCTGCGCCCTGTTGCGGCGCACCACCCATCGCGGCACCTACGACGGACTCTTCGACCTGTGGTTCCCGGTGGCCATCGGAGACCGCGCCGGCGCCGCGGAGGCCGAGATCCCGTACCGCGACGACGGCCAGGTCGATATCCCCGGACTGCGGCGCATGCTGGCCGAAATGCTCGCCGACGAGGGTTCGGGTCAACAACAGGCGCTGATGGCCGCGCAGCTCGTCGAACAGCTGGGGCAGTACCAGTCGGCGCGGGGCGCGTCCTTCTCGTCGTATCAGGCGTTGAAGGAGGTGCAGCCGCAGACGTTGCTCGCGCAGATCCTGGCTGCCATGGCCACGCCCGGTATGAGCGATTTCGATACCGAGATCGCGCGCCGGGCCGCTCGCTCCCGCATCGAGAGGTTCCGGCGCACCGTGGAGGCGGAGACCCGGCGGCGGGTTGCCGAACGCATCGGTAAGGAACGGGTCGCCTCCTATGGGGTCCCGCGGCAGGCCGAGGAAGTCGATTTCCTGCGGGCCTCGCAGGCGGAGCTGGCCGAACTGCGACGCAGTACGCAGCGGCTGGCCCGGATCCTGGCATCGCGGCTCGCGGTGCGCCGCCGGCACGCCAAGCGGGGTGAGATCGATCTGCGCAAAACCCTGCGCAAGTCCATGTCCACCGGTGGGGTACCGATCGATCTGGTGAACCGCAAACCCCGGCCCGGCCGCCCCGAACTGGTCCTGCTCTGCGATGTATCGGGTTCGGTCGCGGGTTTCAGCAATTTCACCCTGCTGCTGGTGAGCGCGTTGCGTGAACAGTTCTCGAAGGTCCGGATCTTCGCCTTCGTCGATCACTCCGACGAGGTGACCAGGTTCTTCGATCCGCACACCCAGCTCGACGAAGCCATGCAGCGGATCTTCGCCGAGGCCGATATCGTCGGCTTCAACGGCCACTCCGACTACGGCAGTGCGCTGACGAGCTTCGCCGAGACGTTCCGCGACGCTGTCACCAGCCGAAGTTCCCTGCTGATCCTGGGTGATGCCCGCACCAACTACCGCGACCCCGAGCTTGCCACCCTGCGCGAGCTGGTCGAGGTCGCCAAGCACGCGCACTGGCTGAACCCGGAACCGCGCACCAACTGGGGATCCGGGGATTCGGCCGCCGACCGGTACCAGCAGGTCATCGAAATGCACGAATGCCGGTCGGCGGCGCAGCTCACGGCGGTGGTGTCCCGGCTGCTACCGGTCTGACCGGAACCCGCCGCGACCCCACCGTTAAGCTCGACACTCATGCACGGAACGGGCCGGGGTGGACGCAAGCTGGGTGTGATGGGTGGCACCTTCGACCCCATCCACCACGGACACCTGGTCGCGGCCAGTGAGGTCGCGCACCGGTTCGACCTCGACGAGGTGATCTTCGTACCCACCGGACAGCCGTGGCAGAAGACCGATCGCCAGGTCAGCCCGGCCGAGGACCGGTATCTCATGACGGTGATCGCCACCGCCTCCAACCCGCGGTTCTCGGTGAGCCGGGCGGATGTGGACCGCAGTAAAGTGACCTACACCGTCGACACCCTGCGCGATCTGCACGCCCAGTACCCGGGCGCGGAACTGTTCTTCATCACCGGGGCCGACGCGCTGGCCAGCATCCTCACCTGGCAGGATTGGGCGGAACTGTTCGAGCTGGCGAAATTCGTGGGGGTCAGCCGGCCGGGGTACGAGCTGAACATCGACCATCTGGCCGACCATCTGCGAGGTATGCCCGACGACGCGGTCACCATGATCGAGGTCCCCGCGCTGGCCATCTCGTCGAGTGAATGCCGCCGTCGCGCGGCCGAGGGGCGGCCGGTCTGGTATCTCGTACCGGACGGGGTCGTGCAGTACATATCGAAGCGGCATCTCTATGTGCCCGCTCGAGCGGAAGGTGATGGAAACGTGAACGAGGTGCTGGCATGAGCGGCGCACGCCCGGAGGTAGCAGCATGAGCGCGACGGAAGAGGCGGTGCGGATGGCGACCGTCGCCGCGCTGGCCGCGGACGAGAAGCTGGCCGCCGATGTGGTCGTGCTGGACGTCTCCGAACAACTCGTGATCACGGACTGCTTCGTGATCGCTTCGGCGCCGAACGAGCGCCAAGTCAATGCCATCGTCGATAATGTCGAAGAGAAACTGCGCGCGGCCGGACATAAACCGGTACGCCGGGAAGGGACCCGCGAGGGCCGTTGGGCGCTCTTGGACTACGTCGACGTGGTGGTGCACATCCAGCACAACGACGAACGTAATTTCTATGCGCTGGAACGATTGTGGAAAGACTGCCCCATCGTTCCGGTCGAGGGGATCGGAATGAGCGAGTCGGGCCCGGCGGAAGGAGTGGAGCGTGACCACGCAGGGCCCTCGCTCATGCCGCGTGAACACGGCGCGCCACCGGCCGCCGGAGACGAAAGTGCTGGAGAACCGAGTGAGAGATAAAACCGGTGTGCGCACCTTGATCCTGTTGCGCCACGGGCAGACCGAATGGAACGCAGGCGACCGGATGCAGGGGCAGATCGACACCGATCTCACCGATCTGGGACGGCGACAGGCGAAAGAGGCGGCGCGCGAACTGGTCTCCCACCAGGCGGTCGGATTGATCTCCTCCGATCTCCGCCGCGCCTACGACACGGCGCTGGCGCTGTCGGAGCACTCCGGACTCGACGTGGTCCGGGAGCCGCGGCTGCGGGAGACCCATCTCGGGGACTGGCAGGGTATGGGGGATGTCGAGGTCGATTCCCGCTATCCCGGTGCCCGGCTGGAGTGGCGGATGGACGCCACCTTCACCCCGCCCGGTGGGGAATCGAAACTGGAGGTCGGTGCCCGCGCTCTGCCGGTGGTGCAAGAGTTGTTCGACGAGCGGCGGGATTGGCCCGGCGCCACTATGATTCTCGTGGCGCACGGCGGGCTGATCGCCGCGCTCACCGCCGCGCTGCTCGATCTGCCGCCTCGGAACTGGCCGGCCCTCGGTGGCCTGGCCAATGCCAGCTGGGTGCAGCTGAGCAGCCACGGCCCGAGCCCGGAAAAGCCCGGCTGGCGTCTCGATGTGTGGAACGCAGCGGCGAAAGTAGCACCCGATGTCATCTGAAGACCTGAACCGCCAGATACCGGACGAACTGTTCCAGAAGGTATCCGCGAAACCGGAGCGCGCGCTACCGGACGCCCTGTTCGGCCCGGCGCCCGAACGGGAGGCGGACGAGACCGCCGACGACACCGCGGCCGCCGAGGACGGCGACGTCCGGAAGGCAGTCTGACCTCAGGAGGATTCCGCAGTGACAGCCACGTCCGCGGGTACACATGCGCCCGATCCGGGTAGCGAACCGGGAACGACCGGCCCGGACACGGGTTCGGTCGCGGAGACGGGTACCGCGCCACGGATCGCGCCGAATGTGGAGATCACGCCGGATCCCGCGGTGCCCACCGGATCCGCGGCTTCCGGTGCCCCGCGACCGGTACTGCTGGTGATCGCCGATTCGTTGTCCTATTTCGGCCCACGGGGCGGACTGCCGGCCGATCATCCCCGGATCTGGCCGAATCTGGTGGCGGCCGAACTGGATTGGGATGTCGAACTCGTCGCCCGGATCGGCTGGACCTGCCGGGACGCCTACTGGGCGTTGATCGGGGACCCGCGGGTCTGGGCGGCTGTCCCGCGCGCCGGTGCCGTGGTCTTCGCGGTGGGCGGTATGGATTCGCTGCCCTCACCGTTGCCCACCGCACTGCGCGAACTCATCCGCTATGTGCGGCCGTCGGGGCTGCGCCGGGTGGTGCGCTCGGCCTACCAGTGGGTTCAGCCCCGGGCGGCGAAACTCGGTCGCCCGGTGGCGCTTCCACCCGAAGTGAGCGTGGACTATCTGGAGCAGTGCCGGACGGCGCTGAACCGGCTCCGGCCCGAGCTGCCCGTGGTCGCGGTACTGCCGTCGGTGCACGACTGCGCGGCCTACGGCCGGGTGCACAGTGGCCGCGAACCGGCGGTGCGCGCCCTGCGGGCCTGGTCGCGGCGGTGCGGTGTGCCGCTGGTGGACTTGAAGGCAGCGGTCCACGACAACATTTTCTCCGGCGACGCCAATCCCGACGGGATCCACTGGGGGTGGGACGGGCACACCGAGGTCGCCAAGGCGATGGTGAAAACGCTGCAAGAGGTGGGGTGAGACATGGCGGTCGTGGTCGTCACCGATTCGTCCGCCAGCCTGCCCGCGGAGGTGATCGGCGAGCTGGGTGTCGAGGTGGTGCCCCTGCACGTGCTGGTGGGGGATGCGCAGATCCGGGAGGGTGTGGACGAGCTCGCCGTCGACTACACCGCCGACGACGTCACCACGTCGGCGCCGTCGCCGGGTGAACTGCGCGACGCCTATACCGAGGCGCTGCGGCGCAGCCGCGGCGACGGTGTGGTCGCGGTACATCTGTCCCGGCAGCTTTCGGCGACCTGGGAGGCGGGAAGGCAGGCCGTCCGGGATATGGACGCCGCGGAGTCGGTGCTGCTGGTGGATTCGCTCGGGGCAGGCCTGGCGACCGGTTTCCCGGCGCTGGCCGCCGCGCGGTGCGCGGCTGCCGGCGGCACGCTCGCGGCCGTGTACGAGGCCGCGGTGCAGGCGGCGGCGGGTTCCCACACGTTCTTCGTGGTGAATCGCACCGAGCAATTGCGTCGCGGCGGAAGGCTCAGTACGGCAGCGAGTTTCTTCGGCAGCGAGCTGGTGAGCAAGCCCGTGCTGCAACTGGTACAGGGGCGGCTGGAACTACGGGACAAGGTACGTACCCGGTCGAAGGCGTTCGCGAAGCTGGTCGCGGCCGCCGAGGAGGCCGCGGGTGCGGGCCCGGCCGCGGTGGGGGTGCAGCATCTGGCGGCCGCCGAGGCCGCCGAGACGGTGACGAACCAACTGCGCGAACGTCTCCCGCAGGTCGACGAGGTTGTCGTCGCCGAGTTCGGGCCGGCGCTGGCGGTCCATCTCGGGGTCGGCGCGGTCGGGGTACTGGTACTCCCCGGCGGGTGCGGCTGACCGGTCGCGGTATCTGTCGCGGCCACCGGCCGTCCACAGGCCGGAGTTGTCCACAGGTCTATCGAAACCCCAGGTGGGTCCATGCGTTCGGCGTCCGGCCGGGCCTAGCGTCGCGGGCATGGCACCACACGACGAGCGCGAACGGGTACGCAGACAACTGGGCGGGCACCTCGCAGAGCTACCGCGGGACGACACGGACCCCCGGGTGCGTCCGTGGCCGGACTCCGCGTTCGCCGAGGCCGATGCCGTACGCACCCCGCGCTGGCTGGACGACGAACCCGCCCCGGCCGGCCGGTGGGACCGACTGATCCCCGACCGGTTCCGCGGCGCGCGCCTGGACACCGGGCGGCGCGGAGTGGCGGCCATGGCGGGTATCGGCCTGCTCGCCGCGCTGCTGACGGTCGTGATGGTGCTGTGGGATCGTCCGGTCGCGCAATCGGTTCCCCCGCTGCCCGCGGTCCAATCCGCCGCGCTGCCGGTGGATTCCGCGGAAGCCGGGCCGGTGCCTCGCGCGGCGGAGCCGACGCCGACCGGAACGCAGCCCGCCGAACTGGTGGTGAGTGTCGTGGGTCTGGTGCACCGGGCAGGTCTGGTGCGGCTGCCACCCGGCGCCAGGGTCGCCGACGCGATAACGGCGGCGGGCGGTGCGCTCGACGGCGCGGATCTGGCGGGACTGAACCTGGCCCAGCGGCTGGCCGACGGCGACCAGGTCCGGGTCGGTCCCGGCGAACCCGGCGGGCCGCTACCGGGCAGCGCGACGATCGGCGGCTCCGCGGGGCCCCCGCCCGATCCCGGCACGAACGGAGGTGGGGCCCCGGCGGGTACCCCGGTGGATCTGAACTCCGCCACCGAAGCCGAACTCGACGCGCTGCCCGGAGTGGGCCCGGTGACCGCGAAGGCGATCATCGCCTGGCGCGAAACCAACGGGCGGTTCACCGGTGTGGATCAGTTGGCCGAGGTGGACGGTATCGGCCCGGCCCGGCTCGCGCGCCTGCGCGAACTGGTGACGGTATGAAGACGCTGCCCGTGCGGGCGAGCGGCGTGGGCGTCGAACCGGTGCCGGGCCGCGGTGAGATGTCGATACGAGGCCGGTGCCACGCGCGGGTGGTCGGCGGTCGGTGCACCGGGCACACACCGGGCGGTCGTCAACCAAACCCGCGGCGCCGACTCGGCGGCCCGGAGCCCGGAGCCCGGTCGAGGCGGCGGAACCACACACGGGGGACGGGTGCGATCCGCACGGTAGCGACCGCCCCCATGGATGACTTCACCAGCTGCTCTGTCACCCGCGGGCGAGATCGGCGGCTGCTCTGGCGCCTCGTGCGGAAATGGGGGCGGGTATGCCGGTGAACGCGCCGCCGGGCACCGAAGGCCGGCGGCGCGCAGCGGGAGCGAAAGGTGATACGGCGGGTCCGGATACGGTGCTGGATGCGCGGTTGCTGCCGGCGACTCTGTCCTGTTGGCTCGCCACCGTCCTCGCGGTCGGCGCCGGGTGGGTCACGGGGGTGGCCGTCGCGCTCGCGCTGGCTGTGCTCGCCTTGGCGGCCTGGGCACTGCTGTGGACCGGGATAGCCCATCGCAGCGAACGCCGCCGGGTCGTGGCGACGGTGGTGCTGGGTGCCGCGCTGATCGGTTCGGCGTTCGCCTGTGCCGGCGCGTGGCGGGAGCATCAGGTTGGTGCGCATCCGCTGCGCTCGGTACCGGCCGCGGCGACGGTCGAGGTGGTGATGGTGCCGGGGGACGACCCGAAACCGGTGCGCAGCAGTGGCTCCGGGCGCGGCCGGCTCTGGGTGGTGCGCGGCGAGCTCCGGGAGTTCCGCTATCGCGACCAGGTGGTACGCGGCGGTGGCGCGGTCGTCGTGCTGGCTGCGGGGCCGGCCTGGGCGGAAATGCTGCCGGGGCAGCCGATCGAATTCCGGGCCCGGCCCGCGCCCCCGCGCAGTCACGATCTGACGGTGGTCACCCTGCGGCCGGTGGGCGAACCGAGCACCGCGGGCCCGTTGCCGTGGTGGCAGGCGGCCGCCGACTCGGTGCGTTCGGATCTGGTCGCGGCCGCCGGCCGGGCACTCGCACCGGATCCGGCCGGCCTGCTGCCCGCGCTCGTCGCCGGAGACACCTCGGCGCTGAGTGACCGGGTGCACGACGATTTCGTCGCCGCAGGCCTCCAGCATCTGACGGTCGTCAGCGGGGCGAACTTCTCGATCTTGCTCACCGCGGTGCTCGCCACCACCCGGCTGCTCACCCTCGGTCCGCGTCTGTCGCTGTTCTGTGCCGCGGTGGCGCTGGTGTCGTTCGTGATCATCGCCCGGCCCGATCCGAGTGTGCTCCGAGCCGCGGCCATGGGGTCGGTGACGCTGCTGGCCTTGCTGACCGGCCGCCGGAAACAAGCCTTGCCCGCCCTCTGCGCCGCGGTGATCGCCCTACTGGCGCTGCGGCCCGCGCTCGCCGTTCAAGCCGGTTTCGCGCTCTCGGTCCTCGCGACCGGTGCGTTGCTCCTGCTCGCGCCCAGCTGGGCCGACCATCTGCGGGCCCGTGGCTGGTGGCGACTACCCGCCGAACTGGTCGCGGTGGCGGCCGCGGCCTTCGTTGTCACCACGCCGCTCACCATTGCGATATCGGGGCAGCTCAGCCTGGTGGCCGTGGCCGCCAATATTCTCGTGGCCCCGGTGATCGCCCCGATCACCGTCGGCGGAGCGCTGGCGGCCGCGGCGGCCACCTGCTGGGACCCCCTCGCGCACCTCGTTCTGCGCCCGATCGGGCTGCCGATGTGGTGGCTGCTCACGGTGGCGACCGAGGCGGCCGCCGTACCGGGCGCGGTCGTCCCGGTCCTTGGCGGTACACCGGGCGGTGTGATCGCCGCAGTCGTGGTCGCCGGCGGAATCGCGGCCCTGCGGTCGGCCCGGGTTCGGCGGGTCCTGTCGGCCGCATCCCTCGGAATCCTCGCCGCCTACCTACTACTGGTTTTCTTTCCCGGCTGATGAGCCTTCCCGGAACCGCCCCCCATGGACCCGTGGCAGGCCGTATCCCGGGCGTGGAATCGGCCACCCGCCATGTTCGCGCAGCTCGAAACCGGACGACCGCGTCGCGACGCAATCGGCCGTGGACTCCGCCCTGCTGTCGACCCGCCCTCGCCCTGCTCCTGCGAGATCGCCGGGCCCTCGGCGTCCGCACCACCCGGGCTGCGACCGGTGGCCGGCGGGCAGCCGTACGATCGGAGCCGTGAGCGAGCGACCTGCGGCCCTGCACCTGGTGCTGGGCGATGAGGAACTGCTGATCCAGCGTGCGGTGGCCGGGGTGACCGGGCAGGTGCGGGCGGTCGCGCCGGACCCGGACGCGGTCCCGGTCGACCGATTGCGGGCCGGTGATGCCAGCAGTGCGGAATTGGCGGAACTGCTGAGTCCTTCGCTGTTCGCCGAGGACCGGGTGATCATTCTGGAGGCGGCGGATCAGGCCGGTAAGGACGCCGTCGCGGTGATCTCCGAAGCCGCCGCGGCGCCACCCGAGGGGGTGGTACTGATGGTGGTGCACTCCGGCGGGGGCCGCGCCAAGGCCATGGTGCCCGAATTGCGGAAGGCCGGGGCGGTGGTACACGAATGCGCGAAGCTCACCAAGGCCTCGGAGCGGTCCGAATTCGTCCGGGCCGAATTCCGGGGGGCCGGGGCGCGGGTGTCGGCCGATGTAGTGCAGGCCGTACTCGACGCGGTGGGGTCGGAACTGCGTGACCTGGCGGCGGCGTGCTCGCAGCTGGTCGCCGATACCGGGGGCAAGCTCGATGTCGCGGCGGTACGCCGGTACTACTCCGGCAAGGCCGAGGTGTCCGGCTTCGAGGTCGCGGACCTGACCGTGGCCGGGAACCGGGCGGGTGCGGTGGAGGCGCTGCGCTGGGCGCAGGAGCGCGGGGTTCCGCATGTGGTGCTGGCCGACGCGCTGGCCGATTCCGTGCACACCATCGCGAAGGTGGGATCCGCTGGGCGCGGGGATCCGTTCAAACTGGCGGGTCCGCTGGGTATGCCGCCGTGGAAAGTGAAGAAGGCGCAATCGCAGGCCCGGGGCTGGACCCCGGCCACGATCGGATCGGCGCTACAGGTCGTGGCGACGCTGAACGCTGATGTCAAAGGAGGCGCCGCCGATTCCGGCTTCGCACTCGAGGACGCCGTACTGAAGCTGCTCGCCCTGCACGGGCGCAGCTGAGGAGCCGGCGAGCGGACGGCCGCTATTCGACCGCGCTGAGGCCCAGTGCCTCTTCGGCCGCTTCGTCGTAGCGGCCGTCCCACTCCTCGTAGACGGGGGTCTCCTCGTCCCGGGTGACCATCCAGACCACCACCGGGCCGCCGTCATCATCGGCCGGGACCAGCACGTTCTCGATCTTGACTCCGATACCGAGGACTTCGGCGGCCCGGATCACACCGGGCAGGTCCTCGGCTTGGACTACCGATTGGTTCGCATACACCGTAACCATGGGCCGCATGCTACGGCAGGAAGCACGCGACCGGTCCGGCGCCATCCGGGAACGGCCGGAAAAGCCGCGCCGACCGGGGGCCGGGAACGCCAAAAGCCGCCGTGGTCCTCAATGCCGCGGCGGCCGGTCGTCGAAAGGGATCAGTTGGTCAGAGCTTGTTCAGCGCGGTCGCCATCGCCGACTTCTTGTTGGCGGCCTGGTTGGCGTGGATAACGCCCTTGGAGGCGGCCTTGTCGAGCTTGCGGCTCACGAAACGGAGGCGCTCGGCGGCGGATTCCTTGTCACCGGACGCGGCGGCGGCCCGGAAGGCGCGGATGTAGGTGCGCAGTTCGGACTTGACCGACTGGTTGCGCTGCCGCGCCGCCTCGTTGGTGCGGATCCGCTTGATCTGGGACTTGATATTGGCCACGCCGGTATCCTCTGGTTCCTGTCTGGTTCGGTCGGAAAGTCTGTGTGCACCCCCGCCCTGGTGCTCGTCCATCGAAGGGAACAGCCGGGCACGGGGTAGGCAACGCCGATTGGCCAGGTTACCAGCACGTGGCGGCGCGACGAAATCGTGGGCGGATCGTCACATTGCGGGCGAGGCGATGTCGTTGTGCGCGTCGTTCGCCCCGCGTAACGTCCCCCACGATCGGCAGAGCGGTTTTCCCAGCAGGACCCAGGTGTTTCCCGGTGTGCGCCCCGGCACCAGGCGGCGGCGATCCTCTCGGAAGGCGGACCAGTATGTCTCCCACTGCGCAGGAAAAGGAAGCGATCCTCGAGGGCGTCGAACCGGCGGCGCCATCCGATCCCAAGAAATGGGCCGCCGAGGCGCTCGGCACGTTCGTCCTGGTGATGGGTGGAGTGGGAACCGCGGTACTGGCGGGAGAGAAGGTGGGCCCGCTGGGTGTGGCGCTGGCCTTCGGTTTGTCCCTGTTGCTCCTGGTCTACGCCATCGGGCCGGTATCCGGATGCCATGTCAATCCGGCTGTCACCGTGGGGCAGTTCCTGATGGGCCGATTGGCCCCGGTCAGCGCGGTGGGCTACATCGTCGCGCAGGTGGTGGGCGGTCTGGTGGCGGGTGTGGTGCTGTTCGCGATCGCGAAGAACCTGCCCTCCTACGATCGCGCGGCCGACGGCCTGGGTGCCAACGGCTGGGGTCCGCACAGTCCGTCGGCGGTCACCGGCCCGACCGGGCAGGCGGTGATCCAGGACGGATACGGCATGGCCGCCATGATCATCGTGGAGGTGATGCTCTCCGCCCTATTGGTCTTCGTGGTGCTGGCCTCGACCGACCGGATTTCGGAGATTCCGCAGGCGGGTCTGGCCATCGGTTTCACTCTCGCGGTCATCAACCTGATCGCGATCCCGGTCGACGGCGCTTCGGTGAATCCCGCCCGGAGCCTGGCGGTCGCGCCCTTCCAGGTCGGTGCGATGGGGCAGCTGTGGGCATTCATCGTGTTCCCGCTGATCGGCGGGGTGCTGGGCGCGCTGGTGTACCGGCTGCTCTTCGGCCGCTCCCGGAGCTTGGAGGTCTGACCCGGCGCCGTCAGTTCCAGTGGTACTCGCGTACGAGTCGGTGGGCGACCAGATCGAACAGTTTGCGCGGCAGGATGGCACCCTCGCGGCGGATCCCGTCCTCGGGGACATCGAGCACCCGGTCCAGCCGGACCCAGCTGTCCCGGCCCTGATGATCCCAGGTGCCCGCGCCGATCCCTATCCAGTCCGGATCGTCGGCGCGCACCGGGTTGGAGCTGAGCATGAGCCCGAGCAGCGTATGCCCGTCGCGGCCGACCACCAGCACCGGACGGTCCTTGCCGTTGCTCGGGTCCTCTTCGAAGGGGACCCAGGTCCAGACGATTTCGCCGGGGTCGGCGCGGCCGTCCAGTTGGGGGGCGTACACCACGCGCCGCGCGCGGTGGGCGGTCGGTACCGGAGTGGAGGCGGCGGGCCGGACCGGGACGCCGCCGGGCGCGGCGGGCCGCCGGCCGCGGCCCGAGCCGTCGCGGGTACCCCGGCGGTCCAGTAGGGCCCCGACCAGTCGCGGCGCCTGCCGCTTGACGATCTTCGGACCCTGTTGTTTCGCGATCGCGGTGAGTTGCTTGCCGGGACTGTTCCAACTTCGGGCCATCTCAGGAGGATAACGTCACGGCGCCGCCGGGGATATCGCCTCCGGTGGGCCGCGGCGGGACCTGGGCGGCGGCGGGCGGGGTCCAGCATGGGACGATGGTCGTCAGTACGCCCGATACCCCATGAGGAGTGGAGTGCCCGCCAGCTTCGCCGATACGACGTTCACCGATCCGTCGCGGATCCGGAACTTCTGCATCATCGCGCATATCGATCACGGCAAGTCGACGCTGGCCGACCGGATGTTGCAGCTCACCGGTGTCGTGGAGGACCGGCAGATGCGTGCGCAGTACCTGGACCGGATGGATATCGAGCGGGAACGCGGGATCACCATCAAAGCCCAGAACGTGCGGCTGCCGTGGACACCGAAGTCCGGGGAGCACGAGGGTGAGGATTTCGTCCTGCACCTGATCGATACGCCGGGCCACGTGGACTTCACCTACGAGGTGTCGCGAGCACTGGAGGCGTGTGAGGGCGCGATCCTGCTGGTCGATGCCGCGCAGGGGATCGAGGCACAGACCCTGGCGAATCTGTACCTGGCGCTGGACAAGGATCTGGAGATCATCCCGGTCCTGAACAAGATCGACCTGCCGGCCGCCGATCCGGAGCGTTACGCGGCCGAACTCGCCCATATCGTCGGCTGCGAGCCCGAGGATGTGCTGCGCGTCTCCGGGAAGACCGGGGTGGGCGTGACCGAACTGCTGGATCGGGTGATCGAGCGCGTTCCGGCGCCGGTCGGGGAGGCGGATGCCCCCGCGCGGGCGATGATCTTCGACTCGGTCTACGACACCTACCGGGGTGTGGTCACCTACGTCCGGGTGGTGGACGGCAAGCTGACGCCCCGCGAGAAGATCAAGATGATGTCCACCGGCGCGACGCACGAGTTGCTCGAGATCGGCATCGTCTCTCCGGAACCCAAGCCCACCCAGGGCCTCGGGGTCGGGGAGGTCGGTTATCTGATCACCGGTGTGAAGGATGTCCGGCAGTCGAAGGTCGGCGATACCGTGACCGCCGCCCGCAACGGCGCGATCGAACCGCTCACCGGCTACCGCGAGCCGCGTCCCATGGTCTACTCGGGCCTGTACCCGGTGGACGGGTCGGACTATCCGGATCTGCGTGACGCGCTGGACAAACTCCAGCTCAACGATGCCGCTCTGACCTACGATCCGGAAACCTCGGTGGCGCTCGGGTTCGGTTTCCGCTGCGGGTTCCTGGGTCTGTTGCATATGGAGATCACCCGCGAGCGCCTGCAACGCGAATTCGGCCTCGACCTGATCTCCACCGCGCCGAACGTGGTCTACCGGGTGGTGATGGAAGACGATACGGAACATATCGTGACGAATCCGTCGTACTGGCCGGAAGGCAAGGTGCGCGACGTCTTCGAGCCGGTCGTCAAGGTCACCATCATCTCGCCGAGCGAATTCATCGGCGCCATCATGGAGCTGTGCCAGTCGCGACGCGGCGACCTCGGCGGGATGGACTACCTGTCGGAGACCCGGGTCGAGCTGCGCTACACCCTGCCGCTGGCCGAGATCATCTTCGATTTCTTCGATTCGTTGAAATCGCGGACCCGCGGCTACGCCTCACTCGACTACGAGGAGTCCGGAGAACAGCAAGCGCAGCTGGTCAAGGTGGATATCCTGCTGCAGGGCGAGGCGGTCGACGCGTTCAGTGCCATCGTGCACCGTGACGCCGCCCAGGCCTACGGGCACAAGATGACCACCAAACTGCGCGAACTGATCCCGCGCCAGCAATTCGAGGTGCCGATCCAGGCGGCCATCGGGTCCAAGATCATCGCCCGCGAGAACATCCGCGCCATCCGTAAGGACGTGCTGGCCAAATGCTATGGCGGTGACATCAGCCGTAAGCGCAAACTGCTGGAGAAGCAGAAAGAGGGCAAGAAGCGGATGAAGACGATCGGCCGGGTCGACGTCCCGCAGGAGGCCTTCGTCGCGGCGCTGTCCTCGGACGCGCAGTCCGATAAGCCGAAGGACAAGAAGTAGCGGCGCACGCGCCCGCTCACGGCAATATCGCTGTGCGATAGCGGGATCTGTTCCGGCGACCCCCTCCGGTCCACGGAATCGGCTGATAACGAAAATGTGACAGCCGCAGATGTCGACAATAGGCTGAGAGCCGATCCGCGCCGAGGCGGCCCCGGCGCGGTTGCTGTTGAACGCGAGAGTGGAGTTTGGAATGGCGCGTGATCTGCCGTTCGACGGCGACGAAGAGGTCACCGAACGCGGTGGTGACACCGCCTATCGCATTGCCAGCGCCACATCGCGAGTCGCCCGCGGCGGCGCCTATGTGACCGGCGGCGCGTTGATCGCGAACAACGGCGGCGGGGTTCCGGCGCCGCCCAGTGAACTGGACAGCCGGAACGCCGGCTGGGCCTACAGCGCCGATCCCGATCCCGATGTCCCCAGTCCGGTGGTCACCTTCCCGGATCCGGAGCCGGTGCTGCCCGCAGCGCCGGGTTCCGCCGGCGATGCGAGCACGACCATGCCGCTCCCGCACGGCTCTACATTCGATATCCAGGTCGGCCGGCCCGGCGATTTCGATCTCGACGACTACTATCCCGGTGTCCACACCGAGGACATACCGGGACTGACACTGGTACCCGGCGCGCCCGAAGGTGGCGTGCCCGGGTCGGAGTTCATGCCGGGCACCGGGGTACCCGAATCCAAGATCCCGGGTATGCCCGAGTTCGGCGCGCAGGATCCGGGTCTGCCGCCGAACAACATCCCGGGTTTCGACGGTATCCCCGGATGGGGGCAGGGTTTTTCGCTGCCCGGTAACGAAGGTTTCGGTGCCCCGGGTGAATTCGAACTGCCCGAACCGGGCGATGCCTTCCAGACCGATATCTTCGACCTGCCCCGATTCAACCTGAGCCCCGATTCCTCGGCGCAGTCGGTAGCGCGTAGCGCGGACGACGGCGACTGGGGTTTCGATCTCGCCGATCTCCTGGCCCGCCCGGCCGGTGATCCGGCGTCCGGCTGGTACGGAGACTCCGCGGGAGGCCCGACCGGTGAGCTGATCATCGACTACGGAGTCGACGGCGGGATGGTCTTCGCGGACGGTTTCGGCCATGCGGTGGCCATCGATTCGCATATGGGACTGGACATCTCGGCGGGAGCCGACGGGTTCTGGGCCGCCAGCGACTGGGACCTCGATATCACCGTCGGTGACGGCAACCTGCTCGACGACCGGCTGGACCAGTACCTGGACTGGGCGCAGTCCGGCGCCGCCGCATCCGATGCGTTGCATTCGGCCGGGCGTGATCCGCTGGACGCCGCCGCTCGGACGAACGCGGGTGCGGAGACTCGCGGGGCAGAGCCCGGTGTCGCGGCGGACGCCGCTGTTCCCGGCGCGGCCTCCGGTACCGGTGCGGTCTCCGGCACCGGGGCAGCGGTGGCGCCGGGTGTGGCGGCTCCCGGTTCGATCCCGGCCGCCGCGATGGCCCCGGGCCCCGGCGTACCCGCCCCGGTCGCTCCGGCCCCGGTCGCCCCCGCGCCGATGGCCGCGGCCCCGGTCGCGCCGGCCCCGGTGGCTCCCGCGCCCGTCCCGCCGCCGGTCGTCGCACCGGCCGCCATGGCACCGGCGGTGCAGCCGGTCGCGGCGACCCCGCTGCAGACCACAGTCCAGCCCGATGCGGCGACCACCCCGATGGCCAATGTTCTCCATGCGCCGGCGGGACCGTCGCCGCTCACCGCGCCCGCGGCACAACTCCCGGATCTGTTCCACCGGCCGCCGCAGGCGCCGACGCCGGACCGGCAGTCGCCGGCCGAGCCGACCCTCCCCGGATCCGCCACGCCGATCGTGCCGACGACCACCGTGCCGACGACCACCGGCGACGCCACGTCCACCACCGGTCCCACGACCACCGGCCCCGAGGGCAGTACGACCACGTCCCCGGACGGCAACACCACGGTGGACGGCAGCACCACACCGTCGATCGGCGGGACCACCAGCACGTCGCCGGACGGATCGACCACCTCGCCGGAGACCACCACCGGCACCGAGGGACCGACCACCGGGAGCACGTCGCCGGAAACCGCCACCTCCGAGGGCGGGTCCACCGGCAGCACCGGCGAATCGACCGGCGTCACCACCACGAGCCCCGGGTCCTCCACCGGTGAGACGGTGACCGGCGGTATCACCACCGACCCGATCGGTGGGACCAACCCGAACGGCCCGGGCACGGGCGACCCGACACCGGACGGGACCCCGTCCACGGTGGATGTCCCCACCCAGCAGGTGCCCACGCAGCAGGTTCCCACCGCGGATCAACCGTCGGCCCCGGTGCCCACCGTGAGCGTGCCGACCCAGCAGCCGACGCTGCCGGACGCCCCGGCGCCGGTGACGCCACATCCGCTGCCGACACCGCTCCCGGTAGCGCCCCAGGTGCAGCCGATCGCCGACCACATTTCGCCGGTTCCGTACGATGTGCACGCGGTGGCCGTCACGCCGTATACCGAGCACACCGCGTTCGGTATCGCGGGCGGTGGGCTGACCGGTGATCTGTCCGGCGGATTGCTGCCACATACAGTGGCGGTGACCGAGGACCCGATTGCCGATCACGGCCACTGGGTAATCATGTGACAATGCACGACCGGCGGGGGGCTGTTCGGTCGTACGGGGGGAGATTCGACCGAATGCGGTCGATGACGGGATGTTGTGACCGAGAGTGAGGAGCAGGCCTTGTCTGCCGTAGCCGGACCGCGGGCCGCCACGGTGAAGAACCCGGAGGTGATGGCCCCCCTCGTCCAGATCATCGATGAGCTGCGGGATGTCTCACGCACCGCGAGCCGTAACGATCTGCGGGGACGGCTCGGAATGGTGCGGGCCCGGGTGGCCGATACGAGGGTACGGCTGGTGGTGGTCGGTCCGCCGAAGAGCGGGACGAGCACCCTGGTCAATACCATGGCGGGGGCACCGATCAGCGCCACCGACAGCGCGATCAGCGTGCCGGCGATAGTGGAGTACGGCCCGGAACCTTCCGCCACCCTCATCCGCCGTGAGGGCGGCGGGCGGATCCGCCGGCAGCACGTCGATCCGCTGAATCCGGCTCCGGCGCTCATGGCGAAGGGGGTGATCCGGGCCGATTTCACCCAGCCCAGCCCGCTGCTGGCCGAAGGGATCGTCCTGATGGACGCGCCCGGCGCGGCCGTGCAGGACCGCAGTACCTGGTCGATGATCGCGGCCGCCGACGCCGTGCTCTACGTGAGCGACGCCGACAGCGAGTACAGCCGGGAGCAGATCGAGCATCTGCGCCGGATCGGGCAGGTGTGCCCCACGGTGATCTGCGTGCTCAACAAGATCGACCGGAACCCGAACTGGACGCATGTGCAGGAACGCAATCGCGAACTGCTCGACGCCGCCGGTCTGGGTTTCGCGGTGGCGCCGGTCTCGGCCGCCATCCACCAGGAGGCGCAGCAGTCGGGCGATCAGCAGCGGGCGATCGAATCGGGTCTGCCGCAACTGGTCGAACATCTGCGCGCCTACGTGGTCGCCCACGCCGACGCGACGGCCGTACAGTCCGCGGTGCGCGATATCCGGCTGGTCGGCGACCATCTCGGTGTCACGCTGCGCACCGAGGCCGACGCGCTGCGCGATCCGCGCCGCCGGGCACATGTCACCCAGCAGCTGGCCACCGCCCGGGACCAGGCCGATCAGCTGCGCCAGCGCACCGCGACCTGGCAGATCACACTGGCCGACGGCAGTACCGAACTCATGGCCGATATCGAACACGATCTCCGGCACCGGCTGCGGATCCTGGTGCGCGACGCCGAGGCCGAGATCTCACGTACCGACCCGGCGGTCCGCTGGGCCCGCTTCGGTACCGACCTGGAGGCCAGGATCGCCGAGGCGATCGCGGAGAATTTCGAGACGGCCAACTATCGCGCCGAGGAACTGGGCGAACAGGTGGCCGCGCGGTTCCCCGCCGACCACCGCCGTCCGGATCTGCCCGATATCCGTCCGCAGTATCCCGCCGAACTGCTGGAGAACGTCGCGCCGCTGGAGCCGCTCCAGAGCGCGAAAGCCGGTGTCACCGAGCAGTTCCTGTCCGCGCTGCGCGGTTCCTACGGCGGTATCCTGATGGTTGGCCTGGTCACCAGTCTGCTCGGTATGTCCCTGGTGAACTGGTATTCGGCGGGCGCCGGCATTCTGCTCGGCCTGCATGCCCTGTGGGAAGGCCGGCGCACCCGCCGACAGCGGCGGCAGGCCGAGGCCAAGGTGGCGCTGGCGCGGCTGATGGACGATGTGGTGTTCCAGGTCGGCAAGGAATCCCGGACCCGCCTGCGCGAGGTGCAGCGGGTGCTGCGGGATCATTTCACCGATATCGCCACCGACGCGTTGCGCACCGCGGACGAGGCGCTGCGGGTCGCCGAGGAAGCGGGCGCCCAGTACGGCGACCGGGGTGCGGAACGGCTCGCCCGGTTGGACAGCGAGATGGGTAAACTGCGCGACCTGCGTCAACAGGCCGACCGTTTCGTCGCTGCCTGACCGGGCCGGTTCAGCGCCGGGGGCGGCTGCGCCACGGGGTGCCGCCCCCGGTCTTGCTGTGGGCCGGCTGGAACGTTCCGGTCTCCTGCGAGCCCTCGGCCCGGATCAGATGGGTGACCGCGTTGATCAGCGCGAGGTGGGTGAACGCCTGCGGGAAGTTGCCCAGATGCCGGCCGGTGGACGGGTCGATCTCCTCGGCGTACAGCTTGAGCGGGCTGGCATGGGTGAGCAGCCGTTCGCACAGTCTGCGGGCGCGACCGATCTCGCCGATCTCCACCAGCGCCGATACCAGCCAGAACGAGCAGATGGTGAAGCTGCCCTCGGGGCTGACCTGCCCGTCGTCGGTGGTCTCGTTGCGGTAGCGCAGCACCAGTCCGTTCTCCGTGAGCTCCTCGGCGATACCGAGCACCGTCGCGCGGACCCGCCGGTCGTCCGGGGGCAGGAACCGGGTGAGTACCACCAGCAGCAGGGAGGCGTCGAGGGTGCTGCCACCGTAGACCTGGGTGAAGCGACCGCGGTCGTCCACGCCGTGGGCGAGCACATCGGCCCGGATCTCTTCGGCGATCCGATGCCATTCCTGGGCGGAATGCGACTGACCGTGCAGCTCGGCGATTCGTGCCCCACGGTCCAGCGCCACCCAGCACATCACCTTCGAGGAGGTGAAGTGCTGGGGTTCGCCGCGGACCTCCCAGAGGCTGCGGTCGGGTTCGCGCCAGTGGTCGATGGCGGCGCCGACCTGGCGTTCCAGCATGGGCCACAGTGTTTCCGGAACGTGCTGACGGGATTTCACGTGCAGGTAGACCGCGTCGAGCATGGTGCCCCAGATATCATGCTGCTCCTGGTTGTAGGCGTCGTTGCCGATCCGGACCGGCCGGGCGTTGCCGTACCCGGACAGATGATCGAGGGTGCGCTCGGTGAGCTCACGCTCCCCGCCGATCCCGTACAGCACCTGCAGGGGTACCGCTTCGCCGTCGGGTCCGGTGGTGGCGTCGTGCAGGAAGGCGAAGAAATCGTCGGCTTCGCGGTCGAGGCCCAGGGTGTACAGACCCCAGAGGGCGAAACTGGCATCGCGCACCCAGGAGTAGCGGTAGTCCCAGTTGCGTTCCCCACCGGGGGACTCGGGCAGCGAGGTGGTGGCGGCGGCCATCAGAGCGCCGGTGGGTGCGTAGGTGAGGCCCTTCAGGGTGAGGGCGCTGCGTTGCAGATAGCGTCGCCAGGGATGGTCCGGGAAATCGCCGAGGGTGACCCACTGCCGCCAGCATTCGATGGTCGTCCACATTTTGTCGGCGGCCTCGGCGAAGGTTCGCGGCGCGGGCAGTTCCGACCAGGTGAGCGCGACGTAGGCGCAGTCACCCTCGCGCATCCGGGTCCGCGCCCGGGCCTCGCGCCCCTCCAGGCCCAGCCGCAGATCTGTGGTGAGTACCAGGGTGGGCCCGGCCGTGGGGTCGGCGGCACAGACCGCCGAGGCCTCCTCATACACCTTGCCGGTGTATTCCCAGGTGGCCGAGGCCCGGTGGTAGTCGAACGACGGTTCACAACTCAGTTCGAGTTCGACCGTGCCGCTCACACATTTCACCGTGCGCAGCAGCATATGGGCGGCGTCCCAATCGGTCGGCGTGCGGCGATGGGTGCGGCTGCGCTGGTCGGTGTTGTGCCACGGACCCAGTACCAGCGCGTCCCGGACGATCAGCCAGCCCGCTTCGGTCTGCCAGGTGGTCTCCAGGATCATCCCGCCGGGCAGGTAGCGGCGGGCGGCGGGCACGGTCCGACCGTAGGGGCCCAGCCGGAAATGACCGGCACTGCGATCCAGGATGGCACCGAAGACACTCGGCGAATCAGGTCGAGGGACACACATCCACTCGACCGAGCCGTTGCTGGCGATCAGACAAGTGGTCTCGCAGTCGGACAGGAAGGCGTAGTCGTCGATGACCGGGAAGTTGCTCTGCGGCAACTTGGTCTCCGGCGGAAGGGCCGGGAAGGTGCCCGGTTTTCCGTCGGCCGACGGTGCGTGCTCGGGACTCGGCATACCCCATCATGGGTCGCGCGGTCCCGAGCCGTCCACCACAGTTCAGCCGATGCGCCGGATCCGGGCCAGCCAGGCGGCGGCCTCGACCCGGCCCGCGGCGTCGGGCGTGAGGTCGCCGGCCTGCTCGGCGATCGTCTCGGTGATCCGGCCGTAGTAGCGGTCGGATCGCAGGTCTTCGATCGCCCAGCCGGGCGCAGTGAAAGAGTCGCGGATCATCTCCGCGCCGATCCGCGGGCCGAAGCCTTCCTCGGCATTCGACAGCGCCAGGACGTGCAGATGGCCGCCCGGCACGCACAGGCGGTGCAGCGTACGGACGTAGTCGGCCCGGGCCGCGGCATCGGCGAGGAAGACATGGAACAGCGCACTGTCCACGATGGTGTCGAAGGTGCCGAGCGGGTTGTCGCCGGAACGGGCCAGGGCGACCATATCGGCCACCTCGAATCGCGCGCCCGGCACATTCTTGGCGGCGGCGTTGCGGCGGGCGTAGGCGACCGCGCTCGGGGACAGATCGACGCCGAGTACGTCATAACCGAGTGCGGTGAGCGCGATGGTGTGCTCACCGGCGCCCGCTCCGGGGTCCAGGACGCGGCCGCGGATGTGGCCGGCGCGTTCCAGCTCCACGATCGCGGGCTGGGGCCCGCCGATAATCCACGGGGCGGTGTCGTTGTCGTAGGCGGAGTTCCATACCTCTGGTGCCTGTGTCATGACCCCACCCTGCAATCTCGAGTCGGGTTGAGGTCAAGGCGCGGGTCGGGGTGGCCACCGTGCGGTGTTCTACGCTGGTCGCCGTGGAGCGTATTGCCGACTGGTGGGACGGGTTCGAGATGTGGGTGGCGGGTCTGCCGTTCATCCCTCAGTTCCTCGTGGTGCTGGTGGGTATGGTGCCGATCAGTTTCGCGATCGCCTACCTGATCGACCGGCTCCTGCATGTGGCGGGCGTCGCGCTGGGTCGCGACGACGCCGACGGTGATCGCGATGCCGGAAACGAGGTGTACTGATGCCGCGCTCACGGGTGCAGCTGGCACTGCTGGCACTGCTGGTGCTGGTGATCGTCGCCTGGTTGTTCACCCGGTGACGCGGGCTGTCGTGCGTGCCGGTGCCCGGTCCGTATCGGGTGGGCGCGGGGTCGGTGAGCGGGCCGGCACGCGGTGCGGCCGGCCGGTTCCTCGCCTGCTGGTGGTGCTCGTCGCGGTGCCGATGCTGCTGGCCGGGTGTGCCGGCGGATCCAGCGACGAGGTCGGCGGCGGCGGGGCCGACGGCAGCGGCGGAACCGTCGATCTGTACGCGTACGCCATCCCCAAGCCCGGCTACGACGAGGTGGTCCCGAAGTTCAACGACACCGAGGTGGGCGAGGGCGTCGAGGTGCGCCGGTCCTACGGCGCGTCGGGGGACCAGTCCCGCAAGATCGCGCGCGGTGCGCCGGCCGATGTGGTGAGTTTCTCCCTCGAACCCGACATCACGCGCTTGGTCGACGCCGGACTGGTGGACCCCGACTGGAATGCCGACGCCACCCGCGGGGTGCCCTTCGGCTCGGTGGTGGCGCTGGTGGTGCGCTCCGGGAACCCGAAGAACATTCGGACCTGGGACGATCTCCTGCGCCCCGATGTCGAGGTGGTGACCCCGAACCCGTTCAGTTCCGGTTCCGCGAAATGGAACCTGCTCGCCCCCTATGCCGCGGCCAGCGCGGGTGGGCAGGACCCGCGGGCGGGTGTGGACTATCTGAACCGGATGCTGACCCATGTGCGCGTCCAGCCGAAGTCGGGGCGCGAGGCCACCGAGGCTTTCCTGCAGGGCACCGGCGATGTGCTGATCAGCTACGAGAACGAGGCGATCTTCGCCGAACGGCACGGCGACCCGGTCGAGCACATCGTTCCGGACACGACTTTCAAGATCGAGAATCCGGTCGCGGTGCTCGAGCACGCCCCACACCCGGAGAAGGCGATCGCCTTCCGCGATTTCCTCTATACGACCGAAGCGCAGCGTGCCTGGGCCGACGCGGGCTTCCGTCCGGTCGACCCGGGGGTGGCCGCCGAGTACACCGACGCCTTCCCGCAGCCGTCCATCCTGTACACCGTCGCCGACCTCGGCGGCTGGGAGACGGTGGAAGCGGAACTGTTCGCACCCGACTCCGGCACCATCGCCGTCGCCTACGACAACGCGACCGAGTAGCCAGGTGACCCGGCCCACACGCGATACTCGATACTCGTGACCGAACGCAGTACTGCCACCGAACCCGCGCCCGCCGGCCCGGACGTGTCCACCCGCCGGCCGCTCGGGTCGTGGTTGCGGTTCACCGGTTCGGTGGGCCCGCTCGGTATCGCCACCGCGATGCTGTGGCTCAGCGTGATCGTGTTGCTGCCGCTGGCCGCGCTGACCTTCAGTGCATTCGACGACGGCTGGTCCGGGTTCTGGGGCGCGGTCGCCGATCCGACAGCACTGGCGTCGCTGCGGGTGACGGTGCTGGTCTCGCTGGCGGTGGCGCTGCTGAACGTCGTGATGGGCACGGTGATCGCCTGGGTCCTGGTCCGGGACGATTTCCCGGGCAAGGGTCTGGTCAACGCCTTGATCGACCTGCCGTTCGCCTTGCCCACGATTGTCGCCAGCATTGTGCTGCTGGCCCTGTACGGACCGCGGAGTCCGGTCGATATCCATCTCAACGCGACTCGGCCGGGCCTGGTGGTGGCCCTGGCCTTCGTGACCCTGCCGTTCGTGGTGCGTTCGGTGCAGCCGGTACTCATCGAGGCCGATCGCGAGGTGGAACAGGCGGCGCTGTCACTGGGCGCCGACAACTGGACGACCTTCCGCCGGGTGGTGCTGCCGACCCTGGCGCCGGCCATCATCAGCGGCGGCGGCCTGGCCTTCGCGCGCGCCATCGGTGAATTCGGTTCGGTGGTGCTGATCGGCGGCAATATCCCGCGTGAGACGCAGGTGGCCTCGCAGTACATCCAGCAGCAGATCGAGATCGACCGGCCGGTGAACGCGGCGGCGGTCTCGGTGGCGCTGCTGGTGATCGCGTTCATCGCGTTGCTGGTACTGCGGGTGTTCGCCGAGCGGACGGCGCGCAAGGAACGTGAGGCCCGATGAAACTGTCCGCTCCCGGCCGGATCACGCTGCGCGTGCTCGGTCTCGGCTACCTGTTCGTCCTGCTGGTGCTGCCGCTCGGGATCATCCTGTACCGGGCGTTCGGCCAGGGAATCGGGGCGTTCATCGACCAGATCAGTACGCCCGCCGCCATCTCGGCCTTCAATCTCTCCATGATCATCCTGGTGATCGTCGTGCCGGTGAACGTGATCCTCGGCGTGGTGATCGCTTTGGCGCTGGTACGCGGCGATTTCCCCGGCCGCCGGTTGCTACAGGGCGTTGTGGATCTGCCCTTCGCGGTCTCGCCGGTGGTGGTGGGTGTCGCGCTGATCATGCTGTGGGGTGTCGACGGCTGGTTCGGTGTGGTCACCGACTGGGGTTTCCAGGTGATCTTCGCGCTGCCGGGCATGGTGCTGGCGACCATTTTCGTCACCATGCCGTTCGTGGTGCGCGAGGTGGAACCGGTGCTGCACGAGATCGGCGACGATCAGGAACAGGCGGCGGCGACGCTGGGGGCGTCGCGTTGGCAGACGTTCTGGCGGATCACCGTCCCCGCCATCCGCTGGGGGCTGACCTACGGCGTGGTACTCACCGTGGCCCGCGCGCTGGGCGAGTTCGGCGCGGTCATCATGGTGTCGTCCGGGTTCCCGGGTGTATCGCAGACGCTGACGCTGCTGGTGCACGAACGCTATATCAACGATCACAACGATTTCGGCGCGTACTGCGCCGCCACTCTGCTGATGGGACTCGCGCTCATCACCCTGCTGTTGATGACGCTGCTGGAACGTAAGCGGAAAGCGTCATGATGCGTCGACTCCGCCTACGCCTCGGCCGCCGCGAGCCGCATGGCCCAGCTTCGAAGAAGGACACCTCGACTGTGTATGCCGGAGGCCGCCCGTGATCACCGTGACCAATGCGCGCAAGAACTACGGTTCGTTCGCCGCGCTCGACGACGTCAGTCTGGACATTCCCGCCGGGGAGCTGACTGCGCTGCTGGGTCCCTCGGGGTCCGGGAAGTCGACGCTGCTGCGGTCGATCGCGGGGCTGGAGAATCTTGATTCCGGGGTGGTCACCATCGGCGGCCGGGATGTGACCCGGGTGCCGCCGCAGAAGCGCGATATCGGTTTCGTCTTCCAGCACTACGCTGCGTTCAAACATATGACCGTCCGCGACAATGTGGCCTTCGGGCTGACCATCCGGAAGCGGCCGAAGCCGGAGACCGCGAAACGGGTCGACGAACTGCTCGGCATCGTCGGTCTCGACGGTTTCCAGCACCGGTATCCGGCGCAGTTGTCCGGTGGGCAGCGACAGCGGATGGCGCTGGCCCGAGCACTGGCGGTGGACCCGCAGGTGCTGCTGTTGGACGAGCCGTTCGGCGCGCTCGACGCGAAGGTCCGCGCCGATCTGCGGACCTGGTTGCGCCGCCTGCACGAGGAAGTGCATGTGACGACCGTGCTGGTCACCCACGACCAGGAAGAAGCCCTGGACGTGGCCGACCGGATCGCGGTGATGAACGCCGGCCGGATCGAGCAGGTCGGCAGCCCCGAGGACGTCTACGACCGGCCCGCCAGCGAGTTCGTCATGTCGTTCCTGGGCGCGGTGGCGCGGCTCAACGGGCATCTGGTGCGGCCGCACGATATCCGGGTGGGCCGGGACGCGAATATGGCGCTGGCCGCCTACGAGGGGACCGCGGAATCGGCGGGCGTCACCCGGGCGACGGTCGAACGGGTGGTGCGGCTCGGGTTCGAGGTCCGGGTGGAGTTGCGCAACGCCGCCACGGGTGACCTGTTCACCGCCCAGGTCACCCGCGGTGACGCCGAGGCGTTGCGCTTGGCGGAGGGGGAGACGGTCTATGCCCGCGCGACCCGGATTCCGCAGCTGCCGGTGCGATGATCGAGGGCGTCGTCTCCGGCGCCGCGCGGTTCGGGTCGCTCGTGAGCCCGGGTCTTCACTCCGGTACCGGAGTCGCCGCCTTTCTTCGCCCGGCCGCCCCGAAGCCGAGGTGGGCCCCGGACGCCGGCCATCCGGCGTAGGGCGCACCGCACCGCCCGTATGTGCCGGACAGGCGAGCGTGGCCCGGCCGGAAAGGCGCGCGGATATCCGCCTCGATCAACCCGAACAGGCCTCTGCTCGGTAGCTCCCGTTGGCCGCCGACCCCTGGACGGCTTCGCGCATCATCCCCGCTCGGTCGCTCCGGGACAGGTGGGCCCACCGGCGCCGATCAGCCGGAGTGGGCGCGGTGTTCGGCGCGGGCCGCCACATCTACTCCGTACCGCTGAGCCTGTTCGGCCACTGTCCACCCGGTGCTGAGCTGGAGTGATACTCGCCACGTCCCCGGTGTGACCCGGCCGCCGCGGGGAGCCGTGTTGACGTACCTGGACGTAGCTGTAACTATGGGAAACAGGTAAGCCCGAATCATCGACGAGAGGCAGTGACGATGACGTCTTCAGCCACCACGGTCTCCGACGACCAACTGGTCGCGCAGGCTCAGGAATACGCGGAGAAGCTGTTACTGCTGTCGGAGGGCTCGGTCAACCGGAACTTCGATCCGTTCACCGATATCGACTGGGACAATCCCGACTTCGCCGCCGATGCCCGGCCGGAACGCTGGATCCTGCCGGTCTCCGGGGACACGGTCGGCCGCCATCCCTGGTACCGGGCGCTGTCGCACGACAAGAAGATCGCGCTCGGCAAGTACCGACAGGCCAATGTCGCCAAGGTGGGCCTGCAGTTCGAGGCCATCCTGATCAGCGGCATGATGCAGCACATCTTCGGCCTGCCCAACGGTGACCCCGAATTCCGTTACTGCTCCCACGAGATGATCGAGGAGCACAACCACACCCTGATGTTCCAGGAGATGGTGAACCGGATCGGGGTCGATGTCCCGGGTATGGGACCGCTGGTGCGGCAGATCCGGCATATCGCCGTCCCGGTGGCGGTGGCCTTCCCGAACCTGTTCTTCATGGCCGTACTCGGCGGCGAAGAGCCGATCGACCACATCCAGAAGGAAGTGCTGCGCTCCGGCGAGGAAGTCCACCCGATCATGCGCGGCGTGATGGCCATCCACGTGGCCGAGGAAGCGCGGCACATCTCCTTCGCCCACGAGTTCCTCAAGAAGCACGTACCGGAATCCTCGGCCCGCAACAAGTTCGTGCTGTCGCTGGCCATGCCGATCGTCATGTGGATCCTCGGCCGTGCCATCGTGACGCCGCCCAAGGCGTTCTTCGACGAGTTCGATATTCCGGAGAGCGTGCGCAAGGAGCTGTTCTTCGGGTCCGACGACGCCAAGCAGACCTTCAGCGACTACTTCGGCGATGTACGCGCCCTGGCCAAGGAGATCGGCCTCATGAACCCGATCGCCAAGCGGGTGTGGAAGGCGCTGGGAATCGACGGCCACACCACCCGGTACCGCTCCGAGCCGCTGCGCGCGGTCTCCGGCAAAGCGGCCTGAGCGGCAGGTAGCGGTTCGATGCCCTATGTCGTCACCCAGTCGTGCTGTAGCGATGCCTCCTGCGTGTACGCCTGTCCGGTCAACTGTATCCATCCCACTCCGGACGAACCGGACTTCCGGACGGCGGACATGCTCTATGTCGATCCGGCGGCCTGCGTCGACTGTGGCGCCTGTGCCTCGGCGTGTCCGGTGGACGCCATCACCTCCTCGAAGAAGCTGACCGCGGAGCAGCAGCCGTTCATCGCGATCAACGCCGATTTCTACCGGCAGACGCGCTCGCGTCCGCTGCTGGCGCCACCGGTGCCGGCGCCGGCGATCGACACCACCGGCCGCGGACCACTGCGGGTGGCCGTGGTCGGCTCGGGCCCCTCGGCCATGTACGCGGCCGATGAACTGCTCACCCAACCCGAGGTGCAGGTGACAGTGTTCGACCGGCTCCCGGTCCCGTACGGCCTGGCCCGGTACGGGGTGGCGCCGGACCATCCGAAGACCCGGCAAGTGGCCGAGCTCTTCGATGTGATGTCGGAGCAGCCGGGATTCGGGTCCTACTTCGACGTCGAGGTAGGCAAGCACATTTCGCACGAGGAACTGCTCGCCTACCATCACGCGGTCGTCTACGCGGTCGGCGCGTCCACCGACCGTAAACTCGGTATCCCGGGCGAGGGACTGGCTGGGAATGTCTCCGCCACCGACTTCGTGGCCTGGTACAACGGTCATCCCGACCATCAGCACCACGATTTCGATCTCTCCCGGCGCCGGGTCGTCCTCGTCGGCAACGGCAATGTCGCGCTCGATGTGGCGCGCATTCTGACCAGCGATCCCGAACGGCTGGCCGGGACCGAGATCTCGCCGGTCGCGCTCGAGGCGCTGCGGCGCAGCAGTGTGGAAGAGGTCGTGATACTGGGTCGGCGCGGCCCCGCCGAATCGGCGTTCACGGTCCCGGAGTTCGTCGGATTGCTGGGCGCGGAGGTGGATATCGTCGTGGACGGCGAAGTGCCTGCGCCCGCCGAGGGCCTGCCGTACCAGGTGGAGCGCAAACTGGATCTGCTGCGCCGGGCCGCCGAGCGGCCGTCCGGAGGGCGGCGGCGCATCGTCTTCCGGTACCGGAGTGCGCCGAGCCGTATCCTCGGCCCCGATGCCGTCACTGGTATCGAGGTGGAACGTACCGATCTGGTGACCGGTGACGACGGCCGGGTTCGCGCGGTGCCCACCGGCGATCTGGATCTCCTGGAGACCGGGCTCGTGCTCACCTCGGTGGGCTACCGGGGTGTGCCCACACCCGGCCTGCCGTTCGACGAACAGCGCGGGGTCATCCCGAACCAGGCCGGACGGGTACTGGAGGCGCCGGACGGGGCAGTGCTCCCGGGCGCATATGTCACCGGCTGGATCAAACGCGGGCCCACAGGTTTCATCGGTACCAACAAGTCCTGTGCGCAGGAGACGGTGCAGCAACTGGCCGACGATTTCAATGCGGGCCGCCTACCCGAACCCGCGGGCGGTGCCGAGGCATTCGACGGTCTGTTGCGTGGCCGCCGGCCGCAGGCGCGGCCGGGCGGAGCGGTACTGCGTGCCGGGCAGCCGGCCCGCCGCCTCTTCGGTCGCACCTGAACCCGCCACGCGGCGGACCACGCCCACTATCGTGTTCCGCCGCGCAGCCGCTCCTGCATCAGCTCCAGCGCCGCGCGCACGACCACTCGGTCCTTTTCCTTCTCCTCCTCGGTGAGCCGGTCGTAGGGCAACCGCTGATCGGCCGGCGCGTGCTCGTGATTTCGTTCCAGCCAGGCGATATGAACACGTTCGGCGGCGGTTTCCATGAACTCGGCGGTGCCGGTGTCGCGACCGGCGAGGTGCCCGTCGAGGACGATATCCGTGGCCACCTTCGCCGACTCGTAGTTCTCCCGTCGGTAGTCGAAGGGTAGGTCGTGATAGGCCGTCCTGACGAGGTACACCTGATCGGTGCCGTGTTCGGCGATCCATTCCTGATCGTGTTCGACCGTCTTGGGCGGTCGATCGGCGCCCCCTGCTTCGCGTAATCGCTCCGCGCGCCATTTCTCGTGTAGTCGCGCGGCCAATTCGTCGTACAGCTCGTAGGCGTGACGCTTCAGATCGCGCACCGACGGCCGCGCGGCCGCTGATCGCCCGGTAACAGCGCTACCACGGCTACCGCCGGGACCCGGGTCCATATCCGTCATCTGCCCGGCGCCGGGGATGTCGTCGCTCGCCACTCGTGCTATCCCGCCGGCCTTGCGCGTAGGAGCCTCGAAAACGTGGGCGATGCCGCGTGTGACGTTCTTCAGCTTCTGCAACAGCTCTCCGAGCCGGTACGGCTGGTCGACCACGCAGGTCCTCTCCCGACAATTTCCCGACAACGACCGACCACGGCGCTCACCGAGGACCGTACCGGTCCGCAGTCTGGCTTCCACGAACGGGGAAGCCACCCGGCCGACGACGAAGGCAATTTGCCGCAGCTCCTTCAGCCGAATGCGGGCAGGCCACCTCACCGCTCGGAAATGGCTGCCCGGCGCCGCGCGGTGTGCCCGGTACCGCACCGCGGATTCCGACCAGTCGACGTGCCGGGCCAGATCCGCGTAGGCCGTCCGGCCGTTGGTGGACAGGGCGCGAAAGAGCCTGCGGTCCAGTCGGTGAGCCGAATGGGATCGGGAGTCGCTGTTTCGGGCGGGTGTAGCCCGGCGAGCTGCCGCTCGGTGAGTGCGGACATCCGTCCGCGCCGGCGCCGGTCCATCAGATGGCGCAGGACTCCACCGTTCTCGCATACGCAGGTCCGGAGGCGCGAAACAAGCTCCGGCGCAACGAATTCGGCGCCTGTCGGCATCCATCGGCCGGCGAGCGGTGCGCCGACCGAAAAGTATTTTCGTTGAGAGCGTTCCGGCAAAACAATTGCTTAATCGGGTACGGCTACCGATCCGTTACCGGTGAGTAGGGCCGGTCTTCGGTCAACGCTGCGTCACCGGGGTTTACGAATCCGGCAGGTCGGACGGACATCTAGAACCTCGCTATAGCCCCATATATGAGCTGATCAGAAGCAATTTTTCGGGCTGCGCACGCTGCTCCGCCCGGTCGGTGCCCCTGCCTCGCGGCGGGAAAGCTTCTCTGTAACTTCGGATTTACTTCTCGATTATTCGGTGTCCGGCCGGAGTTCCAGCTAACCTGTGGTCGCTGTTTGGAAGACGACCGCGCCCATGGCTCTTTCGAGGACGTGGTCACGGTGCGTTGACGGGATGGCAGATGACTTCTGGGCTGGGTATCAGCATCGGTACGGTGAACGTGGTGTCGGCGTGGGTCGGGGGACAGGACGCGCGGCCGGTGGTCCGCACCCGACGAACCGCTGTCGGATTCGACAGCGGGGGCACCGCGAGACTCGGGGGGATCACCCGGTTCTCCACGGCGGTCAACGAATTCGCCGATTTGGGCCGGAATCCGGAATCGGTGTACGTGGACGGGCGGATCTGGTCACCGGCCACCATCTTCGCCTCGGTGGTCCAGGGGCTGGTGGCCGCCGGACCGGCGGCCGGAGTGGTTGCCACCCATCCGGCCGGATACACCCGCAAACAACTCGGTCTGCTGCGGCAGAGCCTGGATCTCGCCGGGGTCGGTCACGTCGAGCTGGTTCCGGAACCGGTGGCCGCCGCGCACTGGCTCGATACCGAACACGGGCCGTTGGACACCGGATTCGTGCTCGTCTACGACCTGGGCGGAAACAGCCTCGATGTCGCCGTGGTGCGGACCGGGCCGGACTGGCCCGATCACCCGGTGGTCGGAAATGCGGTCCGCTCC
Organism: Nocardia grenadensis; assembly: GCF_050942415.1. Lineage (NCBI taxonomy): Bacteria > Bacillati > Actinomycetota > Actinomycetes > Mycobacteriales > Nocardiaceae > Nocardia > Nocardia grenadensis. The sequence goes on from NZ_CP192054.1 coordinate 1,441,153, forward strand.
TACGAATTCGGCGCCCGGCCCTTGGGCGCGATGATCGCGCGCTGTGCCGGCGATCGGGCCATCGGCCCGGCCGAACCCGATACCGGAGCCGTATCGCTCATGTCCTTCGTGAACCCGGAGGGACTGCGGCGTGAACACGTGCGGGATTCCCTCGAGGTGGTCCGGTCCGCGGTGCGCTCGGCCGGTGTCGCGCTCTCCGATATCGATCGGGTACTGGTGGTCGGCGGCGCCGCGCGACCCCCGCAGGTGGCCGAAACCCTGGCCGAATTGGGTCTGCCGGTGACCGTTGCCGCCGATTCGGGGCAGTGCGTCGCACTCGGTGCCGCGGCGATGGCCGCGGAGAGTGTGGCACCGGCGGCCTCGCGCGGAATGAAACATCCACCGATCTTCTCCGGCGCCGCCCTCTTCTCGGCGGTCGCCATGTCCGCGGCCACCATCCTCGGTAGCGGTCCGGCGGATACCGAACATTTCGACCAGGACCGGGTTCCGCTGCAGAGCCCGGGGGCGGTGCAGTTCGAGATCCACGGTGAGGCCCGGGTGGAACGGTCGGACACCGGCTGGACGGTGTCCTACGCACCGCTGCGCGCTCCCGCGGTGATCACGCCGGCCGCGCTGACCCGACCGTTCGGGCCACCGATGCCCGGCCGCGCACCCGCTCCGGCCGGGCCGGCTCCCGAAGCGCCCGCGGACGCCGGGACCGGCACACACCACACCCGGGAGGACGAACACCCCGGAACCCGGTCGCGGCACGACGATCCCGCGCGATTCGGCCATCCGCCCGCGGGCCACGGTGGTGTTCTGATCCCACCGCGCCTCGGAGCCGGCCCGGATCGGCCCGCGCCCGGTGACGACGGACCGACGGCTCCCGAACCGAGCGATCCACCGGCGGTGGACGACGAGGATAGCGGCGGTCCGGCCGACGGTGGGGACGAATCCGGCGGCGCCGGCGGGTGGTCGCCCGGTATCGAGATACCGGGCTCCGGAGACGACTCCGCCGGTGGCGGCCGGCCCGAGGGTCTGCCGGGTGGTGGCCGGCCCGTTCCGGGTGGCTACGGTTCGGGTGACAACAGCGGCGGTGGCCTCGGCGCCGGCGGCGGGTACGGTCCGGGCGCCGGCGGTGGGTACGGTCCCGGCGGCGCCGGGGCCGGCGGCAGCAGTGGGTACGGTCCGGGCGGCGCCGGGGCCGGTGACGACAGCGGCGGTGGTCCCGGGGCGGGCTCGGGTGCCAGCGGTGACGGTGGATACGGTTCGGGGTCCCCGGGCGGCTTCGGCGGCACGGACGGTGGGGGCGCCGGGGCCGGTGCCGATCGCGGCGGAACCTCCTCCGGTCACTCCGGAGGGTCCGATTCCTCCGCCTCCGGTGGGTCCGATGACTCCGGCGGGTTCGCCGGCTCGCACGGTTTCGGCGGGCATTCGGGATGGGGCGGCGGGGGTTCGGCTTCCGCCGGTTCGGATTCCGCCGGTGGTTCGCCCAGCGGCGGGTCGAAGTCCAAGGGGTCGAACTCCTCGGGCGGTGACGGTGGGTCCGCCCGCGGCGGAAACTCCCGCGGTGGGTCCTCGCGGGGCGGATCGCACCGCTGAAACGCCGGGACACGACCGACCGGCCCGGGCCGTTCCGGAAAACCCGGTGCCGGCCGATGTCCGGGCACGGCACAATCGATCAGGTGGACACTGACGGGGGCCCACCGCGGCTGATCGCGCTCGATGTGGACGGGACACTGCTGCAAACCGGCGCCCGGGTGAGCGCCCGGGTGGCCGCCGCCGTGCGCGCAGCGGTCGGCTCCGGCACGCACGTCGTGGTGAGCACCGGACGGACGGTGATCTCGACCCGCCCGGTGCTCGACGAACTCGGCCTCGTCCAGGGGCACGCCATCTGTTCCAACGGCGCCGTCCACATCGATATCGAGCAGGCCCTCCCGGTGTCGGTGCACCATTTCGACCCCGCGCCCGCGGTCACCGCGCTGCGCAGGCTGTTCCCGGACATGATCTTCACCGCCGAACGGGTAGGTGAGGGATTCTGGGCCACCGGAATGAGCCCCGGTGAGTACTATGCCGGCGGCGACTACGTGGTGGTCGACGACCGCACCCTGGGCAGCGAACCCACGCCGCGCCTCAACTGCTGGTGGCCCGAGGGCGCACCGGAGGAAATGCACCGGCTGCTGGAGGGGCTGGCAATACCGGAGGTCAGCTGGGTCTACGGCGAATTCGGTCCCTGGCTCACCATTTCCCGGCACGGGATATCCAAAGGGTGGGCGCTGGAACATCTGCGCCGCCTGCTCGATATCCCGCGTGCGGCCACCCTGGCCATCGGCGACGGTTTCAACGACCGCGAGATGTTCGCCTGGGCCGGGCATTCGGTGGCGATGGCGAACGCGCCGGTCGAACTGCACGGCCTGGTGGACGAGGTCACCGACGATGTCGCGGCCGACGGTGTGGCCGCGGTGCTGGAGCGCTGGTTCTGAATCCGCACTCGGGCCTGGCCCCGATGTGACACAGGTTTCGGCGGTACGCCGTCTCGGACGGAAGCGGTCGTGTGCCTCGGCAGGCGGTGGCCGACCCGGTCGGTGACGGTGACGGATTCGCTTCGTCCGCAGTGAGCGTGGCGGCCGCCGGCGGCGCTCGGCGGCGGTGTGCCGGGCCGGAGCGGTAGGCGGGTGCCCTCAGGCGGACAGCGGCAGTGCGCGAGCGAGCGCGGCGTCGTAGCGGTCCCAGACGATCTCGGCGAGCACCGGGTCCGGACCGAGAACCTCGGCATGCGGTAGCAGCGGATCCTGGTCGCGTAGCCGGTCGGTGAGCAGGCCGGGCGCCAGGAACCACGGAGCGACGAGCACGCGGTCGGCGCCCCGGGCCCGGAGTCGTGCTGTCGCCTGCGCGAGTGTGGGCTCGGCGGTGGCGAAGCATATTTCGGTGGGATGGCCGGTCCGGGCCGCGAATCGGCGGGCCAGCCCAGCGGTCCGGCGGTTCGCCGCCGCCGCGGACGAGCCGACGGCGGCCAAGGCGATACCGAGCCGCGCGGGTGGTTCCTCCCAGCCGTGCCGGTCGCGTACCGCCCGCACCCGCTCCCGCAACACCCCGATCAGGCGCGGGTCGGCGCCGAACACGTCGGCTTGGGTGAGCCGCAACCGCGGGTTGCGGGCGGCGGCACCGGCCATCAGCGCGGGCAGGTCGACGCGGGCGTGGAAGGCGCTGCCCAGCAGTAGTGGGACGACCACCGCGGCGGTTTCACCCGTGGCCGCGACCGAGTCCAGCACCTGTCCGACCGGGGGAGCGTTCAGATCGAGGAAGGCGAGGTGGGCCGGAGTCCCGGGACGCGCGGCCCGCACCCGGTCCAGGAGCGCGGTCACGGTGGCGGCGGACCGGGGATCCCGGCTGCCGTGCGCCACCGCTACCAGCGTGGGACCGCCCGGCATCAGGCCTCGGTTCCGACCTCGACCGCGGTGAGCACATCCCCGACCAGGCCCGCCGCCAGCGTGTTCCCGCCCGCCGGGTCGATGAGCAGGAAACTGCCGGTGTGTCGGTTGGTCCGGTAGTCGTCGGCCGCGATCGCCTCCGCGACCCGTACCGAGATCCGGCCGATATCGTTGAGCGACAGCGTTTCCGGGTTCGGTTCGGCGGCCAGCCGCTGCTCGTCGAAACGTTCGGTGAGCGCGCCTACGATCGCCTGCGTGGTGCGGGTGCCGTGCTTGAGCAGCAGCCGGGCGCCGGGACGCAGCGGTTTGTCCCCGAGCCAGCACACGGTGGCGTCGAAGGTGTCGACGGGTTCCGGCGCGTCGCCGGGCGAGGCGATGGTGTCACCGCGCGAGATATCGACCTCGTCGGTCAGCACCAGCGTCACACTGCGGCCGGCCTGCGCGACGGCCAGTTCCCCGTCTGGGGTGTCGATCCGTTCGACGGTCGTGCGGATACCGGAGGGCAGTACCACCACCTCGTCGCCGGGAGCCACCGAACCTGCCGCGATCCGGCCCGCGTAACCGCGGTAGTCCGGGTATTCCGGGGTACGCGGCCGGATCACGTACTGCACGGGGAAACGCAGCCCCACCGCGTGTTCGCCGGAGTTGTCCGCGTCCACCGGCACCGATTCGAGATGCTCGATCAGCGAGGGGCCGCTGTAGTACGGGGTCTTGTCCGAGCGGGTGGCGATATTGTCGCCGTGCAGCGCCGAGACCGGGATCTCAAGCACATCCTCGTCCGACCAGCCCAGCGTCCGGGTGAGATGCGAGAATTCCGCCGAGATCTCCGCGAAGACCTTGGCGGCCGCGGCCTGCCGGCCCTGTTCGCTGGGCTCGTCCCCACCGATGAGGTCGATCTTGTTCACCGCCAGCACCAGCTTGGGCACACCCAGCAGCGCCAGCACCGCCGCGTGCCGCCGGGTCTGCTCGATCACGCCCTTACGTGCGTCCACCAGCAGGATCACCAGCTGGGCGGTCGACGCCCCGGACACCGTGTTGCGGGTGTACTGCACATGCCCGGGGGTGTCGGCCAGCACGAACGACCGCCGCGGGGTCGCGAAGTACCGGTAGGCGACGTCGATGGTGATGCCCTGTTCACGTTCGGCCCGCAGACCGTCCACCAGCAGCGACAGGTCGGGAGTGGACAGACCCTTGTCCACCGATGCCCGGGTCACCGCGTCGATCTGGTCGGCGAGTACGGATTTGGTGTCGTAGAGCAGGCGTCCGACCAGGGTGGACTTGCCGTCGTCGACAGAACCGGCGGTGGCCAGCCTCAATAGGTCGGACATATCAGAAGTAACCCTCTCGTTTGCGGTCTTCCATGGCGGCTTCGGAGACGCGGTCGTCGCCACGGGTCGCGCCGCGTTCGGTCAGCCGGGAGGCGGCGACCTCGGCCAGGATGGCCTCGTTGTCGGCGGCGTCGGACAGGATGGCCCCGGTGGTGGAACCGTCGCCGACGGTGCGGTACCGCACCGAACGGGTGTCGAGCATTTCGCCGTCCCGCGGGCCACCCCAGACACCGGGGGTCATCCACATACCGTCGCGCTGGTACACCGGTCGCTGGTGCGCGTAGTAGATGGTGGCCAGTTCCACGTTCTCGCGGGCGATATAGCGCCAGATATCGAGTTCGGTCCAGTTCGACAGCGGGAACACCCGGACGTGCTCGCCCGGCGCGTGCCGGCCGTTGTACAGGTTCCACAGCTCGGGCCGCTGGCGCTTGGGATCCCATTGGCCGAAGGCGTTGCGCAGCGAGAAGATCCGCTCCTTGGCGCGGGACCGTTCCTCGTCGCGGCGGCCGCCGCCGAAGACCGCGTCGAAACGGTTCTCGGTGATGGCGTCGAGTAGCGGCACGGTCTGTAGCGGGTTGCGGATACCGTCGGGGCGCTCGGTGAGCCGGCCGTCGGCGAGATAGTCCTCCACGCTCGCCACGTGCAGGCGCAGACCGTACTTCTCGACCACATGGTCGCGGAACTCGAGCACCTCGGGCAGGTTGTGCCCGGTGTCCACGTGCAGCAGCGCGAACGGCAGCGGCGCCGGCCAGAAGGCCTTCAACGCCAAATGCAGCAGAACGGTGGAGTCCTTACCGCCGGAGAACAGGATCACCGGGCGTTCGAATTCACCCGCGACCTCGCGGAAGATATGGATGGCTTCCGATTCCAGCGCGGCCAGGGTATCGAAATCCGAGAGGCCGACGGAGCGTTCGGTGGTGATGGCTTCGGTCATGAGGCGTGTAACCCGCATTCAGTCTTGGCGAGGCCGGCCCAGCGGCCGCTTCGCGGATCGGAACCCGGCTCCGGCTTCCGCGTGCACGGAGCGCAGCCGATGGACGGATATCCCTCCTCCACCAGGGGGTTGACGAGAATCGAATGCTTTTCGATGTACGCCTGCATCTCCTCGTCGGACCAGGCCGCGATCGGGTTGATCTTCACCAGCCCGAAGCCTTCGTCGAAGGAGATGAGCGGGGCGCCTGCCCGGGTGGGCGCCTCCACCCGGCGGATGCCCGTGACCCACGCGTTGTAGGGCGCCAGCGAATTGCGCAGCGGCACCACTTTGCGCAGCCGGCAGCATTCGTTGGCGTCGCGGGCGAACAGATCCTTACCGAGCAGCGCATCCTGCTCGGCGACCGTCTGCTCGGGGCGGGCGTTGACCACGTTCACCCCGTACACCGCTTCCACGGCGTCGCGGGTGCCGACGGTCTCGGCGAAGTGGTAACCGGTGTCCAGGAAGAGGACGTCCACGCCGGGCCGGACCTGGGCGGCCAGCTGCACCAGCACCCCGTCCTGCATATTCGAGGCGACGATATAGCCGCTGCCGAAGTTCTCGTCGGTCCAGCGCAGCAGCTCGTCGGCCGTGGCATCCGGGCCGAGTTCGGCGGCGCCGCGCTCGGCCAGCGGCCGGAGTTCATCGGCGCTCAGTTTGGTGGGCAGCGGTTTCTGCTCGGTGGTCACAGTGGGTTCTCCCGTCACGACGCTCGCGGGTTTCATCGCAGATCGGCTTCCTCGGCGCGGACGGCCCACTGCGCGAACCGTTCCCCGCCTTCGCGGTGTTTGACGAAATTGCGGACCACGCGCTCGATGTAATCACCGAGTTCGGCGCTGGTCACCTTGTGCTGGCGCAGTTTGCGGCCGAAGGCACTGTCCAGGCCGAGGCTGCCACCCAGGTGAACCTGGAAGCCCTCCACCTGATTCCCCGCGCCGTCGTCGACCAGCTGGCCCTTGAAACCGATATCGGCGATCTGCGACCGGCCGCAGGAGTTCGGGCAGCCGTTGATATTGATGGTGATCGGCACATCGAGTTCGGCGTTGATATCGGCCAGCCGCTGCTCCAGCTCCGGCGCCAGCACCTGGGAGCGTTTGCGTGTCTCGACGAAGGATAGTTTGCAGAACTCGATCCCGCTGCAGGCCAGCAGATTGCGCCGCCAGGCCGAGGGACGCGCCTGCAAGCCCAGCGGTTCCAGCTCGGCGATGAGCTGCTCGACCTTGTCGTCGGCGATATCGAGCACGATGATCTTCTGGTACGGCGTGAACCGGATCCGGTCCGATCCGGCGCGCTCGACCGCGTCGGCGACCGCGGTGAGGACGCTGCCGGAGACCCGGCCCGCGATGGGGGAGAAGCCGACCGCGTTGAGCCCGTTGCGCAGCCGCTGCACGCCGACATGGTCGATGGGGCGGCTGGGCCGTTCCGGCGCCGGGCCGTCGATGAGCTTGCGCTTCAGGTACTCGTCCTCGAGTACCTGGCGGAACTTCTCGATACCCCAGTCCTTGATCAGGAACTTCAGCCGCGCTTTGGTGCGCAGCCGGCGGTACCCGTAGTCACGGAAGAGGGAGACGACCCCTTCCCATACCTCGGGTACCTCGTCCAGCGGCACCCAGGCGCCGACCCGCTGGGCCAGCATCGGGTTGGTGGACAGTCCGCCACCGACCCACAGGTCCAGGCCGGGCCCGTACTCGGGATGCTCGACACCGATGAACGCGACGTCGTTGATCTCGTGCACCACGTCCTGCTGACCGGAGATGGCGGTCTTGAACTTGCGCGGCAGGTTGGAGTATTCCTTCTTGCCGATGTAGCGGCGCACGATCTCGTCGATCGCGGGCGTGGGGTCGAGGATCTCGTCGAAGGATTCCCCGGCCAGCGGGGAACCGAGCACCACGCGCGGGCAGTCGCCGCAGGCCTCGGTGGTCTGCAGGCCGACACCCTCGAGCCGCTTCCAGATCTCGGGCACGTTCTCGATCTCGATCCAGTGGTACTGGACGTTCTCGCGGTCGGACAGGTCGGCGGTATCGCGGGCGAACTCGGTGGAGATACCACCGAGCGTGCGCAGTTGCGCGACATTCAGCGCGCCACCGTCGCAGCGCACCCGCATCATGAAGTACTTCGCCTCGAGCAGGTCGATGTTCTCGTCGCCGGTCCAGGTGCCGTCGTAACCTTCTTCGCGCTGGGTGTAAAGACCCCACCAGCGGAAACGGCCGCGCAGATCCCCCTTGTCGATACTGTCGAAACCGTTCTTCGAGTAGATGTTCTCGATCCGGGTGCGGACGTTGAGCGGGTTGTCGTCCTTCTTGGACTGCTCGTTCGGATTGAGCGGTTCGCGATAACCGAGCGCCCACTGGCCCTCGGCGCGGCGGCGCACCGGTTTGCCGGTACGGGCGCGCGTGGGCCGCTGGGCGGCGGCCTCGGGCTTCGCGGTGGGATCGGCGTCGGTGCTCGACGTCATGAGGTGGCTCCTGTGTGGTGGTGCATAGGCGTGCTGAGGGCGCGAGGAAACGGCCTCGCGTCCGCGGTGTCAGCGGACCGAAATCTTGAATACGGGGGCCGGAAATCCGGGAGGGGCGCTGAGCTACCGGGCGAAGCCGGGCCGACAACAAGCGCTACAGACGCGCTTGTAGTCGACGTGGCGACGTGCCACAAGCCGGACTCCCGATGCGCGCATACCCTTCATTGTGCCATGTCGGAGTCCGCGTTTCGACGGCCCTACCAGTATTTTCCGCGAATAGGCGGGAAATCCCCTGGTTCGCCAGGTCTATTTGTGATGGCCGTCATATTTTTCCGGTGGGGGTATTCGGGGAGGTGTCCGGCGCAGCGAAGGCACCCCCATGTACGTCAGGACCGAGGAAGACGGCCGCTGGCTGCGCACCGCGAACCAGGCACCCCGATCGTCGAGGACTGATCCGCGCCCGGTCACACTGGAGGAGTGAGTTCCGCCGCCGCCACCGCCTCGCACACCGACGCCTCCGCTCCGGTGCTGCGTGATTTCGGCGGCGGTCCCTTCGGGATCTACGTGCACGTACCGTTCTGCGCGACCCGCTGCGGATACTGCGATTTCAACACCTACACCGCCGGTGAACTGGGTATCTCGGCCTCCACGCAGTCCTGGGCGGAGGCCCTGCGCGCGGAACTGGCCACCGCCGCCTGGGAGTTCGCCGCACTGCCCACCGCGACACCCCCGGTGGCCACGGTCTTCGTAGGCGGCGGCACCCCCTCGCTCCTCGGCGGCGACGGACTCGCGGCCGTGCTCGACGCGATCCGGGCGGAATTCGACCTCGCTCCGGACGCCGAGGTCACCACCGAATCGAATCCGGAATCGACCTCACCCGCGTTCTTCGACAAGATCCGAGCGGCCGGGTTCACCCGGATCTCGCTCGGGATGCAATCGGCGGCCCCACACGTACTCGCCGTACTCGACCGCACCCACACCCCCGGCCGGGCCGTCGCCGCCGCCCGGGAGGCGCGAGCGGCCGGATTCGACCATGTGAACCTCGACCTCATCTACGGCACCCCGGGTGAACGCGACAGCGACCTGGACGCCAGCCTGGACGCGGTGCTGGACGCCGGCGTCGATCACGTGTCGGCGTATTCGCTCATCGTCGAAGACGGGACCGCGCTGGCCCGCCGAGTGCGCCGCGGCGAACTGCCCGCACCCGACGAAGACGTGCTGGCTGCCCGCTACGAGCGGATCGACGCGCGACTCGAAGCCGCCGGACTCACCTGGTACGAGGTCTCGAACTGGGCGGCCGGCGACGCCGCGCGCTGCCGCCACAACCTCGGTTACTGGGACGGCGGCGACTGGCTCGGCGCCGGCCCGGGCGCGCACAGCCACCTCGGCGGCGTGCGCTGGTGGAACGTGAAGCATCCGGCGCGCTATGCCGACCGCGTCGCCCACGGCGGCCTGCCCGCCGCCGACTGGGAGGACCTCACCGCCGCCGACCGCTACCTCGAGCGCGTCATGCTCGCCCTGCGCCTGCGCAGCGGGCTACCAATGGCCGATCTCGACGCGGACGGAAACGCCACGGCCCGGCGCCTCGCCGCCGACGGACTCGTCACGATCTCCGGTGGGCGGCTGGTCCTCACCGATCGCGGGCGGCTGCTGGCCGACGGTGTCGTCCGGGATCTGGTCGGCTGATCGCCGGCCACGTGGTCACCGTCCGGGAGACCTCGGGACCGGCACGGCGTACCCGATCCGGTCCTCGGTGACCTCCCACAACCGCTCCGCCGCGCCCTCGGCGATCGCCTCGGCGATGTTCCCGGCGAACGGGAATGTGGCGGGCGGACCGGCCTGCTCCCGAATCGGGCCGCCGGGCGCGTGGATTATCGAGCTGTCGGCTTCCGGAGCCGTCGCAGCGCGCAGTAGCGGCAGCACACCCTGCTCTATCGGATGCGCGGCGCGAGCCAAGCGGGCCGTGCCCAGATAGAGGCGTGCTGCCGGAGCGGGCCATTCGCGGAGCAGGCCGGTGAATGTGGTGCCCGGATGTGCCACCGTGGCGGACGCCGGCAACCCCGCCTCCCGCAACCGCCGGTCGAGTTCCACGGCGAACAGCACGACGGCCAGCTTCGAATTCGAGTACGCCAGTTTGGAATAGGCGAACCGGTGCCGGAACCGCTGCGAGGGGGCGTTGTCGGCGCCCGGCACCGGCGCGGCATCGAACCAGGCGGCGAGGTCGCCGGGATCGCCCCACTTGTAGACCATCGAGGTCACCGTCGTGACCCGGGCGCCGGGCGTCGCGGCGAGCACCGGCAGCAGCGCCCCGGTGAGGGCGAAGGTACCGACATAGTTGGTGGCCAGGTGCTGCTCGATACCGTCGGCGCTGCGCGCGTACCGGAACGACTGCATACCCGCGGTATTCAGCAGCACATCCAACCGCCGGTGCCTGCCACGGAATTCGTCGCCGGCCCGCCGCACGGAATCCAGTGTGGACAGGTCCACCATCAGTGTCTCCACCGTGCCCGACGCGTTCCGGACATCGGTGTCCGCGGCGAATTCCGCGGCCGTGGCGGCGAGGCGCTGTTCATCGCGTCCGGCCAGCGTCACGGCCGCACCGGCGCGGGCCAGTAGCAGGGCCGCGTACCGGCCCAGCCCCGACGTCGCGCCGGTGACCAGGACGCGGCGACCGCGCTGATCGGGGATATCTGCGACAGACCACATAACGGCCGTGCCCCTCTCTGAAGTACTCGGGCTGGCCGGATTCTGCGCCGCACCGGCCGGTTTGTCACCTCGAGGAAAGCTGTGGCGGCCGCGTGAACCCGACGCCGACCGGCATGCTGTGACGCACACCGGGTCAAGAGGTCGGGCGCAATTACACTGGGTGACGAACCCAGCGGTATGTGAGCCGGGTTCACAGGTAGCGGTGCGCCGGGCGACCACCTCGACGCGCAGCGGAGCTAGGAGGTGGGGTCGATGTCGAGCACCGAGGATCGGCGCTTCGAGGTCCTGCGGGCGATCGTCGCCGACTACGTCTCCACAAAGGAGCCCATCGGTTCGAAAACCCTGGTCGAACGACATAATCTGGGTGTCTCCAGCGCGACCGTGCGCAATGATATGGCGGTCCTGGAAGCCGAGGGTTACATCACCCAGCCCCATACGAGTTCCGGCCGCATACCCACCGATAAGGGCTACCGCCAGTTCGTGGACCGGATCGCCGAGGTCAAACCGCTGTCGGCGGCCGAACGCAAGGCGATCATGCAGTTCCTCGAATCGGGGGTCGATCTCGACGATGTCCTGCGCCGCGGCGTACGCCTGCTCGCACAGCTGACCCGCCAGGTCGCGGTCGTCCAGTACCCCACGGTGTCCGCGTCCACCGTGCGCCACCTCGAGGTGGTGGCCCTCAATCCCGCGCGCTTGCTGCTGGTGGTGATCACCGATACCGGCCGCGTCGACCAGCGCATCGTCGAACTCGGCTCCCTCGTCGACGACGAGGACCTCGCCGCGCTGCGCGGCATGCTGGGCGCGGCCATGGACGGAAAACGTCTCGCCGCCGCCTCCGCCGCCGTCGCCGAACTGCCCGAGCAGGCGCCGCCCAAACTTCGTGACGTGCTGATCAAGGTTTCGACCGTTCTGGTCGAGACCCTGGTCGAACATCCCGAGGAGCGGCTCGTCCTGGGCGGGACCGCCAACCTCACCCGCAATGCCGGCGACTTCGGTCTCCACGGCTCCCTGCGCACCGTGCTGGAAGCGCTCGAAGAGCAGGTCGTGGTCCTGAAACTCCTGGCCGCCGCCCAGCAGCCGGGCATGGTGACGGTGCGGATCGGCGAGGAGACGCAGGTCGAGGAAATGCGCGGCACCTCCGTCGTCACCACCGGCTACGGTGCCGCGGGCGCGGTCCTCGGCGGTATGGGAGTCCTGGGCCCGACCCGGATGGACTACCCGGGCACCATCGCCTCGGTCGCGGCGGTCGCCCGCTACATAGGTGAGGTTCTCGCGGAGCGGTAGGTCGGTGCTTATTTGCGGCGTCTTCGGCGCCGCGGGGCCGAGACCTCCGAAGGTCCCGTCGTTCCGGCCTCGCGACTCGCGGCTTCGCCGCATGCGATATGCGGTGGGCCGTCCAGAGCGGGCGACCATCGAGCACCTTCGGCCAGGGCGGGACGGGCCTCGACCCGTTGAGGGCCTCGTAAGACGCGGCAGCGGGGTGCTTGCGCACCGGGCGCGGCCGGTGGATTTGGGCTGCCGGGAGCGCGGGCCTGCCCGCCGCGGAAGGGGGCTTGCGTGGCACGCTGTTAGGCTCGTGTTCTCCGCCGAGATAAAGTTGAGTCGACCCGACTAAGCTCACGGGCGGGCGGCTCAAATCCATCAGGAGCCACGCGGCCGGCCGTGGGAAGCCGGAGCCGTGGACAGCGACCAAGGACTAAGAGAACTCAAGTGGCACGGGACTACTACGGATTGCTCGGTGTAGGCAGGGACGCCTCCGACCAAGAGCTCAAACGCGCGTATCGCAAGCTGGCTCGCGAACTGCATCCCGATGTGAACCCGGACGAAGCGGCGCAGACCCGGTTCAAGGAGGTCTCCGCGGCGTACGAGGTGCTGTCGGATCCGGAGAAACGCCGCATCGTCGATATGGGCGGTGACCCGCTGGATGCCGGTGGCGGCGCCGGCGGCTTCAGCGGTGCCGGTTTCGGCGGCCTGGGCGATGTGTTCGAGGCATTCTTCGGTGGGATGAGCGGCGGCGGTGGTGCCGGCTCCCGCAAACCGCGTGGCCGGGTGCAGCCGGGCGCGGATTCGCTGGTGCGGACCCGGCTGAGCCTCGCCGAATGCGCGGTAGGGGTCACCAAACATCTGACCGTCGATACCGCGATCCTGTGCGACCTGTGCCAGGGCGCGGGCACCAACGGCAATTCCAGCCCGGTGCGCTGTGAGACTTGCGGCGGTGCCGGTGAGGTGCAGTCGGTACAGCGATCGTTCCTCGGTCAGGTACTGACCTCGCGCCCCTGTCCGACCTGCCGCGGTGCCGGCGAGACCATCCCGGATCCCTGCCACAAATGCGGCGGCGACGGCCGGGTGCGGGCGCGGCGGGAGATCGCCGCCCCGATCCCGGCCGGGGTGGCCAACGGGATGCGGGTGCGCCTGGCCGCGCAGGGCGAGGTCGGTCCCGGTGGCGGGCACGCCGGCGACCTCTACGTGGAGATCGTGGAACAGCCGCACGACGTGTTCGTTCGCGACGGTGACGATCTTCACTGCACCGTCCGGGTCCCGATGGTGGACGCGGCCCTGGGCACCACGGTGGTGATCGACACCATCATGGACGGTCCCACCGAACTGACCATCGGCCCCGGTACCCAGCCCGGGGAGATCTCGGTGCTGCGCGGGCACGGTATGCCGCGGCTGCGGTCCAGCTCCCGCGGTGACCTGATGGCGCACCTGGATATCGTCGTGCCGACCAAGTTGGACAGCAAGCAGACCGATCTGCTGCGCAAGTACAAGGGTTTGCGGGCCAAGGACAAGGCCGAGGTGATGTCGGCGCAGTCCGAGCACAACAGCGGCCTGTTCGCCCGGTTGCGCGCGTCGTTCAGCGGACGCTGACCCGATGGCCGCGACGGTCTTCTACCTGGACGAGATCCCGGAACCGGGCGCTGTCGCGGTACTCGACGGCGCCGAAGGCCGGCACGCGGCCACCGTGCGCCGGATCCGGCCCGGCGAACCCCTCACGCTCTCCGACGGGCGCGGTGTACTGGCCGATTCGGAAGTCGTCGCCGCGCAGAAGAACCGGCTCGAACTGCTGGTCCGGGATCGTCGCCGCGCCGAGCCGGCGTCGCCGGCGGTCACTGTGGTCCAGGCGCTGCCGAAATCCGAGCGTTCCGAGCTGGCCGTCGAGCTGATGACCGAGGCCGGTGCGGATGTGGTCGTACCGTGGCAGGCCGCGCGCTGTGTCTCGAACTGGGAGGGCAAAGCGGACAAGGGCGTCGCCAAATGGCGGTCGGCGGCGAAGGCCGCGGCCCGGCAGTCGCGCCGCGCCTATATCCCCGAGGTCACCGCACTGCACCGGACACCGGAGGTGGTGGACGCCGTCCGCGCGGCGCAGACCCAGGGCGCGGTGGTGGCGGCCCTGCACGAATCGGGCGCGGGCGCGTTCACCGAGCTGCCGTGGCGCACCGCGGCGGCGGTCACTCTGATCGTCGGCCCCGAGGGGGGCCTCGACGATGCCGAGCTGACCGCACTGGCCGCGGCGGGAGCCGAGGTGGTCCGGCTCGGGCCCACCGTGCTGCGCACCTCCACGGCCGCCGCGGTGGCGCTCGGGGCCCTGGGGGCGCTCACCACCCGCTGGTGACCACCGGGTGAACAGCCGGTCGCGGCGGTCCGTGACGCCGTGGTGAGCCGGAATTCCACTGGGACGTGTCGGGGCCGGGAGTTAGACTCGTGCCAGCGACTCCCATTCGCTACCCTCTCCACCAGCGGCGCATCACCGCAGCTCCGAGACCGGAAAGCAGGCCATAGCGACTACGTGCGATCACAAGGCGATAGCGGCGACCAGAATTCCTCCGCGGGCGAGCACGGTGCCTCGGAGCCCGCGGCACGCACCGTCCGTTCCAGTATCGAACTCGCGCCCGAATCGGTTTTCCCCTTTCTCGGCTCCGCGGACGAAAATCTCCGTGAGCTCGAAGGTCTGCTCGTCGCGGATATCCACGTGCGCGGCAACATGGTCACGCTCACCGGTCCGGCGGCCGATGTGGCGCTGGCCGAGCGGGTCGTCGAGCAACTGGTCGCGCTGACCGGCCGCAACCGGGTGATCACGCCGGAAGCGGTGCGGCATACGGTCTCGATGCTCACCGAGGGCAGTTCCGAAGCGCCCGCCGAGGTGCTCAGCCTGGACATCCTGTCCCGCCGCGGCAAGACGATCCGCCCCAAGACGCTGAACCAGAAGCGGTATGTCGACGCGATCGACGAGAGCACGATCGTCTTCGGTATCGGTCCGGCGGGTACCGGTAAGACCTACCTGGCCATGGCCAAGGCGGTGCAGGCGCTGCAGACCAAGCAGGTCAACCGCATCATCCTCACCCGCCCGGCGGTCGAGGCCGGCGAGCGGCTGGGTTTCCTGCCGGGCACCCTGAACGAGAAGATCGACCCGTATCTGCGCCCGCTCTACGACGCGCTGCACGACATGATGGACCCGGAGGCCATCCCCAAGCTGATGGCGGCCGGCGTGATCGAGGTCGCGCCACTGGCGTATATGCGTGGTCGTGCGCAGCCGCTGTTCACCAAGGTCCTGACGCCGGAAGGTTTCCGGCCGATCGGTGACCTGGAGGTCGGGGACCTGGTGATCGGCTCGGACGGCCGTCCTACACCGGTCCTGGGCGTCTACCCGCAGGGGCCGAAGGAGATCTACCGCGTCCACACCCAGGACGGCGCGTCGACGCTCGCGTCCGCAGATCATCTGTGGTCTGTGTACACCCGCGCCGATCGCCGCCGGAACAAACCACCGCGTGTGCTCGAGACCAGGGAAATGGTCGGGAACCTGCGCGCGGCGCATTATCACCGTTACGAGCTGCCGCTGTTGAGCGAGCCGGTCTGTCTTCCGTCACGTCCGGTGCCGATGGACGCTTATGCGCTCGGGCTCCTGCTCGGCGACGGCTGCCTCACCGGCAGTACGACACCCTCCTTCTCCAGCGAGGACCCCGAGCTGGTCGACATGCTGGTGGAAGCCGTACCGGGGATCGCGGTGCGGCGTACCTCGCGGGTCGATTATGTGTTGAAGCGGGACCGGCAGCCGGGTGAAGTGGTGACCTTGGAGAACCCGATCACCGGAGTCGCTCGCCGGCTCGGGCTCGCGGGCAGCTCGAATACGAAGTTCGTGCCGGAGCTGTATCTCTACAACGACGCGTCGGTGCGGCTGGCTGTGCTCCAGGGTCTGTTGGATTCCGATGGCGGCCCGGTCGTGCAGGAGGGGCGTACCTGCCGTATCCAGTTCACCACCGTCTCGGATCGGCTCCGCGACGATGTGATGTTCCTGGTGCGGTCGCTGGGTGGTGTCGCCTATGCGCGGACCAAACTCGCCGCGGGGCGCAAGCCCGGACGCGGCCGTCCGGTGCTCTACCGGCACAACGCGCACAATGTCGATATTCGGCTGCCCGCCGGGATCGAACCGTTCCGGCTCGCGCGTAAGGCCGCGAAGTACTCGACCGGCGGAGGCAGGCCGATGCGGTTCATCGACCGCATCGAGCCCGCCGGTACCGAGGAAGCGGTCTGCATCCAGGTCGCCGCGCAGGATTCGCTGTACGTGACCGAGGACTTCCTGCTCACCCACAACACGCTCAATGATTCGTTCATCATTCTGGACGAGGCGCAGAACACGACCGCCGAGCAGATGAAGATGTTCCTCACCCGGCTCGGGTTCGGGTCGAAGATCGTGGTGACCGGTGACGTGACCCAGGTGGATCTGCCACACGGCGCCCGGTCCGGTCTGCGGGCGGCCACCGAGATCCTCGGCGATATCGAGGATATCCATTTCGCCCAGCTCACCAGCAGCGATGTGGTGCGGCACCGGTTGGTCTCCGATATCGTCGACGCCTACGAGAAGTTCGAGGCCGAGACCCGCCCGCCGGTGGGACCGCCGCATATGTCGGGGAACCGGGCGCAGCGGCGGGCGGCGGGGCGCACCGCGCGGCGGTGACCCGGCCGTGCGCGAGTGCGAATGGGCCGGGCCCGGCCGCACCCATTAGGCTGACCAGGTGAGTATCGAGATCGCCAACGAGTCGGGTATGGAAGTGCCCGAAGAAGACCTGGTGGGCGTCGCCCGGTTCGTGATCGACCGGATGGACGTGCACCCGGCCGCCGAACTGTCCATGGTGCTGGTGGATCTCGATACCATGGCCGATCTGCATATGCGGTGGATGGACCTGCCCGGCCCCACCGATGTGATGTCGTTCCCGATGGACGAACTCGAACCCGGTGGCCGGCCGGACAGTCCCGAGCCGGGTCCATCGATGCTGGGCGATATCGTGCTGTGTCCGGAATTCGCCCTGGACCAGGCCGCCAAGGCCGGTCATTCCCTCGATCACGAACTCGCCCTGCTCACCGTGCACGGTGTGCTGCATCTGCTCGGTTACGACCATGCGGAACCGGCCGAGGAGAAGGAGATGTTCGCCCTGCAGGGCCGGTTGCTCGAACAGTGGTACGAGGAGTTGCGGGAGGCGCAGCGGCGGGCCGAACTGGCCGCCCGGGACGCCCGTCTGCTGGGCAAGACGGGGTTCGCGGCCCCGGAGGGCGACCGCTCGTGGCCGGGTGACGCGCACGCGTGAACGAGATGACCCTGCTGCTGGTCGCCGTCTTGCTCGCTGCCGTAGGTGGTGTCTTCGCCGCGGTGGACTCGGCCCTGAACACGCTGTCCCCGGCCCGGCTCGACGATATGGCGCGCAGCGACCGTCCCGGGGCGGTACGGCTGGGCCGGATCGTGGACGACCGGCCGCGTTACGTCAACCTGATGGTGCTGTTGCGCATTCTGTGCGAGATCACCGCTACCGTGCTGCTCGCCGCCGCGCTGAGCAGTTTCCTGGACAGCGGGTTGGCGCTGCTGGTGACCGCGGTGGTGATGGTGCTGGTCTCCTATGTGGTGATCGGAGTGGGGCCTCGCACCCTGGGGCGTCAGCACGCGTACAGCATCTCGCTCGCGGCGGGGCTGCCGCTGCAGTTCATCGGCGCCCTGCTCGGCCCGGTGAGCCGGCTGCTGATCCTGATCGGTAACGCGATTACGCCGGGTAAGGGGTTCCGCAACGGCCCGTTCGCGTCGGAGATCGAATTGCGCGAAGTGGTCGATATGGCGCGGGAACGCGGTGTGGTCGCCGACGACGAGCGCCGGATGATCCAGTCGGTGTTCGAACTCGGTGATACCGCCGCGCGTGCGGTGATGGTGCCGCGGACCGAGATGGTGTGGATCGAGGCCGATAAATCGGTGGCGCAGGGGATGTCGCTGGCGGTGCGTAGTGGGCATTCGCGGATTCCGGTGATCGGGGAGAACGTCGACGATATTCTCGGCGTCGTCTATCTGAAGGACCTGGTGCCCTACGCCGACCGCGGGCGCAGTGTCCGGGTGCGCGAGGTCATGCGGGACGCTGTGTTCATGCCCGATTCCAAACCGCTCGACGATCTACTCGACGAGATGCAGCGGCGGCGCAACCATATGGCGCTGCTGGTGGACGAGTACGGCGGTATCGCCGGTCTGGTGACCATCGAGGATGTGCTCGAGGAGATCGTCGGGGAGATCGCCGACGAATACGACACCGACGAGACACCCCCGATCGAGGAGATAGAACCGGGCCGGTTCCGGGTGTCGGCGCGGCTGCCGATCGCCGATCTGGGTGAGCTGTACGGGTTGCCGATCGACGAAGAGGAAGTCGACACCGTGGGCGGGCTGCTCGCGCACGAACTGGGCCGGGTGCCGCTGCCGGGCGCGGAGGTCGTCGCGCACGGGTTGGAGTTGCGCGGTGAGGGCGGCGCCGACGCGCGTGGGCGGGTCCGGGTGCACACCGTGGTGGTGGGCCGGGCGCTCGAGCACAATACGGAGACCGATCCGGGACCGGCGCGGGAGAACCCGTCCGTCCGGCACGACAAGGGAGCAGCCGATGAGTGAACTGGATGCCGAGGACAACAAGTTGCTGGTGCTCGCCCGGGGCGCGCTCGGCCGCACCGGCGGGGCGGCGGGGGCGGCGATCCGTGATACCGACGGGCGCACCTACGCCGCCGGTGAAGTCGGGTTGCAGGCGTTGCGGCTCACGGCCCTGCAGTCCGCGGTCGTGGCCGCGATCTCCAGCGGCGCGGAGGGGTTCGAGGCCGCGGTGGTGATCGGCGGGAAGTTCGCGGATGCCGGGGTGGCCGCGGTCCGCGAGGTGTCCGCCGGAGCGAAGATCATTTTCGCCGATGCCTCGGGCGCGGTGTTCGATATCGCCGAGGGTTACGAGGCGACCGATGCCTGACCCCACCGAGGGTGAGTTCCGTTCCGGTTTCGTCTGTTTCGTCGGTCGGCCCAATACCGGTAAGTCGACGCTGACCAATGCGCTGGTGGGGGCGAAGATCGCGATCACGAGTTCGCGGCCGCAGACCACCCGGCACACCATTCGCGGTATCGTGCACCGCGAGCACACCCAGCTGATCCTGGTCGACACCCCCGGGCTGCATCGCCCCCGGACGTTGCTCGGGCAGCGGCTCAACGATCTGGTGCGCGACACCTACTCCGAGGTGGACGTGATCGCGCTGTGTATTCCCGCGGACGAGAAGATCGGTCCGGGGGACCGCTGGATCGTGCAGCAGGTGCGGCAGATGGCGCCGAAGACGACGCTGCTCGGTGTGGTGACCAAGATCGACAAGGTGAGCAAGGACCAGATAGCGCGCCAACTGATGGCGGTCTCCGAGCTGCTCGGGCCGGAAACCGATGTGGTGCCGGTATCGGCCACCAAGGGGGAGCAGGTCGAGGTCCTGGTGGATGTGATCGCCTCCCGGATGCCGCCGGGGCCGGCGTTCTATCCCGACGGTGAACTCACCGACGAACCCGAGGAAACCCTGATGGCCGAACTCATCAGGGAGGCTGCACTGGAGGGGGTGCGCGACGAACTGCCGCATTCGCTGGCCGTGGTGATCGAGGAGATCCTGCCGCGCGAGGAGAACGAGGGCATGCTCGACGTGCACGCGCTGCTGTATGTGGAGCGGCCGAGCCAGAAGGCGATCATCATCGGCAAGGGGGGTGCCCGGCTCAAAGAGGTCGGGACCAATGCGCGCAAACAGATCGAGCACATTCTCGGCAACCGAATCTATCTGCATTTGCATGTGAAGGTCGCCAAGGACTGGCAGCGCGACCCCAAACAGCTGGGCAAGCTGGGGTTCTGAGGGTCGGTCGGCGTATCGGACCCCCGCTGGTCGAGGTGGATTTCCGGACGGTCGCGGCGGGTTTCGCCGCGCCTCGCGTCGTCCGGCGGCACCGGATCTGCCTGCCTGTCGGCACCCACTCGGGCACGGAACGTTAGCTGAGGTTTAGCTTCTTTGAGTGGCGGAGGTTGGACTAGGCCGATATGCTTCGGCCCGTACCCGAATCCGCCGGGGTGAAACCATTCTGCGTCCGACGATTCGGTAACGGGCACGATGTGGTGCCATATGCGGGCTCGGGTTTGGGTCGGCAGGACCAAGCGCGAGCGGGGGGACCCGACTTATGTACGAATCAGCGCCGGCGACCTCGGCATGGGCGGCGGGCCGCAGACAACTGGTGGCTCCGGCGCTGGCCCTGGGCGTCTCGGTCACGCTGGGCATCGGGCTGCTGGCCGCCGCCATACTGTCGGTCGCGCCGGGGGACCGGATGGTCACCGCCGTCTGGGTTTCGATACCCGTGGTGGCGGCCTGTACCGCCGTCGCCACCGCCGTCTACTTCCGTGGTCTGATCACCGCCGAGCAGCGCCGCGCCGCCGAAGCGCTGGAACTGCTCGCCCGCAGCGAGCAGCGGGCCGCGGTCGCCGAACAGGCGGTGGCGGCGGAGACAGAGGTCAGCGCGACCAGCGAACGCCGCCGGTTGGCGGCCATCGCGGCGCTGGCGAATGCCGCCGGCCGGATGCAGGCCATGACCACCAGCATGCTGGCGAATCTGCAGGAGCTGGAACACCGCTACGCCGATCAGGCGGTACTCACCGATCTGCTCGAAATGGACCATGCCACCGCCCAGGCCGGACGGCTCGCCGACAGTATCGCCATTCTCAGCGGCGCCCGTACCGGCCGGCGCTGGGCCAAACCGATCGTCATGGAACGTATTCTGCGGGCCGCGATCGGCCGGGTCGGCGGCTATCAGCGGGTGCGGCTGCGGGCGATCGTCGACATCGCCATTGCCGGGCACGCGGCCGAGGGCGTGATCCACGCACTGTCCGAACTCGTCGACAATGCCTGCCGGTTCTCCCCGCCCACCACCGAGGTGCATATCTACGCCGCGGAGATCCCGGCCGGCCTGGTGGTGACCATCGAGGACAGCGGCCTGGTGATGAGCGAATCGTCGCTGCAGCGGGCCCAGCTCACCGTTTCCGGCGCCGAGGGGGACGCGGCGGAGGGGCTCTCCTCGCTCAATGGCACCCGGTTCGGTCTCGCGGTCGTGGGGCGGCTGGCGCGTAAACACGGTCTCACCGTCAGCTACCGGCCGTCCGCGATAGGTGGGACCGCGGCGGTCGTGATGATCCCGCGTGAACTCACCGCCCGGATCGAGCCGCCCGCTACCCCGGCTCTGCCGACCGGTCGTTCGGCAGACCAGGCCGGGCTTCCACCGGGTGCCGGGGACGCACTCGATTCCGGTCCGTTCGCCGTGATTCCGGAAACCGGCGCGCGGTACCGGGCCGCACCGGCGGAAACCGCCGCGGCCGCCGCGGACCGTCCCCGGTACAACGACACGAACCAGTCGACGCCGCAGTATGTTTCGGGTCGGCACGGTGTTCCGCAGCACAGTTCCGGCGAATTCCCCGCGGTGGCCGCCGCCGAGACCGAAGCGACCGCCACCACCGTGCTGCCCAAACGGCGCCGGGGCAGCACCCTGGCCGCCGCACATCCGGGGGGTCTGCCCGATCCCGACTCCTTCGAGGGCGCCGCCACGCACGATCCGGCTCCGAAGCGCCGGTCGTCGGCATCGTCGCTGGGAGCCTTCCAGCGGGCGGTCACCGGCCGTGCCGGGAAGGACGGCCGGCCCTTCGGCGGACCGATCCAGTCGCCCGGCAACGGCGCCGCGCGACCGTCCCGGCACTCCATGACAACCGACTGGGAGAACGATCGATGACGATGACATCGGATCCAGCGCAACTGGATTGGCTGTTGCAGCGGCTGCTGAGCGAAACCGCCGGCGCGCGGCACGCGGTGCTGCTGGCCGCGGACGGTATCCAGATGTGCCATACCGCGGGACTTTCCATGGACCAGGCCGACCGGCTCGCCGCGATCGCCTCGGGGGTGCAGGCGCTGGCGGGTAGTGCCTCGGCCGAGTTCGGGAACGGCCGCGGCGGGGTCCGCCAGTCGATGACCGAGTTCTACGGCGGCATCCTGTTCATCGTCGGTGCCGGCGCGGGCGCCCAGATCGCGGTGCTGGCCGACGACGACGCCGACGCCGGACTGGTCGGCGCCCAGATGGCGGCGCTGATCGAGCAGGTCGGGGAGTATCTGTCCGCACCGCCGCGAGGGAGTCGAGCGAGGCTGTTGTGAACCGCCCCGGCCGCGACGACGAACCCGACCGTTTCTACACGCTCACCGGTGGTCGCGCCGCCCCCGCCACCGACGAGTTCGATCCGGTGACCCTGGTGGTCAGTGAATGCGCGCCCGCTCCGGCCATGCAGTACGAACACGCGGCGATCCTGTCCATGTGCCTGCAACCCACCGCGGTGGTGGAGATCGCGGCCGAACTGCGGCTGCCGATCGGTATCGCGACGGTTCTGGTCGCGGACCTGCTGGATGCGGGCAAGGTCACCGTTCGCCATCCCGAAATCGATACGGGCCCTTACGGTGACACGTTCGATATCCACATGCTCGAGAAGGTGCTAGTTGGACTCCGTAGCCTATGACGACCGCCCCACGCGCGCCCGGGCGCCACTGAGCAGTTCGGTGCGGCACGCCCTGAAGATCGTCGTCGTCGGCGGCTTCGGGGTCGGTAAGACGACCATGGTCCGCGCGGTGAGCGAGATCCAGCCGCTGGACACCGAGGCGGTGATGACCAACGCCGGTATCGGAGTGGACGATCTGTCCGGGGTGACCGGCAAATCGACCACCACCGTCGCCTTCGATTTCGGCCGGATCAGCCTCGCCGACGAATATGTGCTGTACGTGTTCGGCGCGCCCGGTCAGGAACGGTTCTGGTTCCTGTGGGACCGGTTGTTCACCGGGGCCCTGGGTGCGGTGGTGCTCGTCGATCCGCGCCGGATCAGTGATTCCTGGTACGCGATCGACCGGCTGGAATACCAGGGCACCCCATTCGTGGTGGCCTGCAACTCCTTCGAACCGATCCCGCCGGCGCTGGACGAGGTCCGCGACGCGCTCGATCTCGATCCGCACGTGCCGATGTTCGCCTGTGACGCGCGCTCGCGGGCGTCCGGCAAACAGGTGCTGATCGGTCTCGTCGAACACCTCATCGAGCGGCAGGCCCCACCCGCGCCGACAGCGGAGGTCCGAGCGTGACCCGTCCGGCCTACAACACCGGGATATCGCCGGGCGGTTGCCCGGTCGGCCCGAGCGGGGCGGTCACGCTGGACGGTCCCGGTTTCCACTCCGACCCCGCTCTCCTCTACACCCGGATGCGGTCCGAGTTCGGACCGGTCGTCCCGGTGGAGCTCATCGGCGGTATCCCGGCGTGGCTGGTGATCGGCTATCGGGAACTGCACCAGGTGACCACGGACGGGTTGCTGTTCCCGCGGGATTCGAGCCTGTGGAACCAGTGGTCGGTGATTCCTCCGGATTGGCCGCTGCTGCCCATGGTCGGCCGGCCACAGCCCGGCATCTATTTCACCGCCGGTGCCACGCACGCCCGGCATGTGAGCCTGGTCGAACCGGCCCTGGAATCGGTGGACCCGTTCGCGTTGCGTACCGCCTGTGAACAACTCGCCGACGGGCTGATCGACCGGTTCTGCGGCCGCGGGTACGCGGACGTGGTCACCGAATTCGCCGAGCTGCTCCCGGTGCTGACGCTGGCGTGGATCATGGGCGTGTCGGAATCGGACGGCCCGTATCTGGCGCAGACCATGCAGACGCTGTGCGACGGCGGTCCGGAAGCGCCCGCCGCCTACCAGCGGTTCGTCGAGTACATGCAGAAGCTGCTGGCGCAGAAGAAGGCCGCGCCCGGGCAGGATCTGGTGTCGCGGATGCTGGCGCATCCCGCACCGTTCGCCGACGAGGAATATGTGCTGAACATGCAGTCGGTGATGGCCGCCGGCCATCTGCCGACCGCCGACTGGATCGGTAACTCCATCCGCCTCATGCTCGTCGACGACCGGTTCGCCGCCGCGTTCGGCGCCGCCCGGCGCAGTATCGGCCAGGCGATGACCGAGGTGTTGTGGGAGGACACCCCCACCCAGATCCTGGCCGGTCGTTGGGTTTCGCGTGATGCCCGGCTCGGTGAAGCCCTGGTGCGCCGCGGCGATATGTTGCTGCTCGGTCTGGCCGCCGCGAACGCCGATCCGCATATCCGCCAGTATTCCGGTGATGGCGCCGAACCCGCCCATTCCGGCAATGCCGCACATTTCGCCTTCGGCCACGGCGAATACCGCTGCCCGTATCCGGCGCAGCAGATCGCCGAGATCATCGCGCGGACCGGGATCGAGGTGCTGCTCGACCGGCTGCCCGACCTCGACCTCTCGGTTCCGGCCGCGGCCCTGGTCCGCCGGCCCTCGCCGTTTCTGCGCGGGTTCACCGCGCTCCCGGTCGAATTCACACCCGTTCCCGCCGTTGGAGGTGGCTCGTGAGCCAGCAATGCCCGCACACCGCGGCCCTGACCATCGATCCGATGGTCGCCGATCTCGCGGGGGAGACTCGCACCCTGACCGAGGGTCCGGCACTCACCAGGATCGAACTGCTCGGTGCGCCCGCCTGGACCGTCACCCGGCACAATCTGGCCCGGCAACTGCTCACCGACACCCGCCTGGTGAAGGATCACACGCACTGGAATCTGTGGCAGTCCGGCGCGGTGACCCGGGAGTGGCCGTTGATCGGCATGATCGACGCCGGACGTTCCATGTTCACCGTGGACGGCGCCGAACACCGCCGACTGCGGATCAAGACCACCCGGGCCCTGGCACCGCGCCGGCTGGGTGAGCTGCGACCGAAGATCGAACAGTTCACCGCCGAACTCCTCGACGACCTGGCCGCCGCGGGCGCCGGAAATGAGGTGGTCGATCTCAAGCAGATTTTCGCCTATCCGCTGCCGATGCGGGTGGTCAGCGAGCTGATGGGGGTGCCGCGCTCGGATCACACCATGCTGCTGGAGTCGTACAAGGCGTTCTTCTCACTGCTGACCCCGCACGAGGAGCGGATGCGGGTCTTCGCCGAACTCGACGACTACTACACCGGTCTGATCAAGGAGAAAACCGTCCGGCCCGCCGACGACCTGACCTCGGACTTCATCCACGACGTCGCCGAGGGCGAAACCCCGCTCACCGAGGCGGAGGTGCACGGCAACCTGAAGGCCCTCGTGGCCGCCGGACACGAGACCACGGTCAGCCTGATCATCACCACCGTCCGCGCCCTACTCGGTCATCCCGAACAACTGGCAGCGATCCGGTCCGGTGACCGCACCTGGGCGGAGGCGATCGAGGAAACCCTGCGCTGGGACGGTCCGGTGATCCATCTGCTGATGCGTTTCGCTACCGAGGACATCACCGTCGACGATTTCACCATCGCCAAGGGCGACGGCGTCGTCATGTCCTATCGCGCGATCGGCCGGGACCGGTCGCTGCACGGCGCGGACGCCGACACCTACGACATCACCCGCCCCACCGCCAACCGCAATATCTCCTTCGGCTACGGCCCGCACATCTGCCCCGGCGCGGCGCTGGCCCGGCTCGAGGCGTCCATCGCCGTGCCCGCCCTGTTCGACCGGTTCCCGGATCTGCAGTGCGCCATGCCGCTCAGCGAGATCGGCAACCTGCCCGTTCTCACGCAGAACGATCCGGCGGCGTTCCCCATTCGGCTGGGGAACTAGAACGCCGGTCGGGCGCCATCGGGCCTTGATACCGGATCCGGTCGACTGTCGAGCGGACTACGCGAGGTCGCGATGCGGCTCGGTCAGGTATTCGTGGTCCGGTGGAGCGCGTCGAGCAGATGTCGCAGGGCCGGCCCCGGTGGTCGGGGCACGACGGCGAGCGATGTCGTCACCGACAGATCGGTGAGGGGCCGGATCGCAATCCGGTGGACGGTCGGCAGCGCGGCCACCTCGTAGAAGACCGTCCACGACGGTGGGCCGACAGCGATATCGGCGAGGGTTTGCTGGAGCGTGGTGAACGGCGGGCCCACGGGTGGGTCGATCCCCGCGGCCCCGCACGCTTCGGTGACCAGATCGTGAAAAGGCGGGTTGGCCTCCCGGGCAGCCAGGCGCAGCGGGAGGTGCCCGAGCCGGTCGAGCCGCAGCCGGGACGAGTCGGCGAGCGGGTGGTCGGCCGGGAGCGCGACGTACAGCGGATCGGTCCATACCTCGAGCGCTTCGAGGCCGGCCGAGGGGCGTAGGGCGCGCACCAGCGCGGCGTCCAATTCCCCGGACCGCACCGCGGCGAGTCGTTCGGCCGGTGCCAGTCGCCGGGGCCGGACCTGCAGTCGCGGCGCGATCACAGCCAGTGTGTTCAACGCGCGATACAGTCGATCACCCGGTACGTGCACGCATTCGGCGCCGCACCGGGATCGCCGGTCGACCTGCTCATCGTCCTCACCCCCGGTGTCCAGCGGTTCGAGTACTTCCGTCAGCTCGGCCGGATCCGGCGCGGACACGCGGACTTCGACAGCCTGCTACCGGAACAACAGCGCTACGACGTCCACTTCCTGCCCGCGACGACCTGGCGCCACCCGGCTACGCAGGCGCGTTCCGAGTCCGCATAGCCGGGTGGCACCGGGCTCACGGCGTGGGTGCGGTCGAGCGGGGCGGCTCGAGGCGGCGAGGCCGGACACGTGCAAGACTGGTCGCGTGCGTTTGTACCGTGACCATGCCGTCGTGCTGCGCCAGCACAAGCTGGGCGAGGCCGACCGGATCGTCACGCTCCTCACTCGGCAGTACGGTCTCGTGCGCGCCGTGGCCAAAGGGGTGCGCCGCACCAAATCGAAATTCGGGGCCCGGCTCGAGCCGTTCGCCTACATCGACGTGCAGCTGCATCCCGGTCGCAGCCTCGATATCGTGACCCAGGTCCACACCGTCGAAGCCAACGCGTCCGCCATCATCGCCGACTACGGCCGATATACCACCGCCTGTGCCGTACTGGAGACCGCCGAACGACTGGCCGGCGAAGAGCGCGCCCCCGTTCCCCGCCTGCACACCCTCACCGCGGGTGCCCTGCGCGCGATCGCCGAAGGGCAGCGCCCGCACGAACTGGTCCTCGACGCCTTCCTGCTGCGTGCCATGGACTACGCCGGCTGGGCCCCCGCCGTCGACGAATGCGCCCGCTGCGCCACCCCCGGCCCGCATCGCGCGTTCCATGTGGGCGCCGGCGGAGCGGTCTGCGTCCACTGCCGCCCGCCCGGCGCCGTCACCCCCGCCCCCGCGGTCTTCGACCATCTGCTGGCACTGCGCCACGGTCGCTGGGACCGCGTCGAGGCGATCCCCGAATCGGGCCGCCGGCAGGCCAGCGGACTCATCGCGGCCCACCTGCAATGGCATCTGGAACACAAACTGCGCACCCTCCCGCTGGTGGAACGCAGCGGTAGCGCACGCCGCATCGGAAATACCGACGAAGAACTGCGCATGGTAGATCAGGTCGCCGGTGCGGCGGGCCCAGGGTAGTGGTGAATCGCCCGGCTCGCTCCGAAGAGGCCACGCACTCGTCGAGGAAACCGCTGCCTCACCCTCGAGAGCCGACATGCGGACCCGGAGATCGACCCCGACGTAAACGCATGGGTCGAGTTCTGCGAGGCACTTCAAAGGGTTGAGGCCAGTCTCGCCGTTCAGGCCTCGAAGCGCACGCGATGTGCGGTGGGCCATCCGTAGAGTGCGACCATCGAGCACCTTAGGCCAAGGTTCGAGGCCTGAACGGCGAGGCACTGGGGGCCTCGACCCCGCGCGCCAGCGCGCCATAAACACAGCTAGTCTTTGGACGTGATCCTGCGTCGTGACACCACCGGTTCGGACGTGCCCGCGTCCGATACCGTCCGTACCATCCGACCGCCGTCACCGCACCCTTCCGGGGCCCGCCCGCCGGAGATTCCCGCGGAGCTGGTCCCCAGGCATGTCGCGCTGGTGATGGACGGTAACGGGCGCTGGGCGCAGGAGCGTGGGTTGCCGCGTACCGCGGGCCACGAAAAGGGCGAGGCCGTGCTCATGGACACCGTCGAGGGTTGTATCGAGATCGGTGTGAAGTGGTTGTCGGCGTATGCGTTCTCCACCGAGAACTGGCGGCGTAGCCCCGACGAGGTGCGGTTTCTCATGGGGTTCAACCGGGATGTGATCCGGCGACGGCGCGACGAGATGCATGAGATGGGGGTGCGGGTGCGCTGGGCGGGGCGGCGGCCGCGGCTGTGGCGCAGTGTGATCCGCGAGTTGGAGACGGCGCAGGAGCTGACCAAGGACAACACCGTGATGACCTTGACCATGTGCGTCAACTACGGCGGCCGGGCCGAGATCGCGGATGCGGCACGGGAGATCGCGCTCCGGGTGGCGGCCGGGGAGATCGATCCGGAGAAGGTCGGTGAGGATACGATCGCCCGGTTCCTGGACGAGCCGGAGATGCCGGATGTGGATCTGTTCCTGCGGCCGTCGGGGGAGTTCCGTAGTTCGAATTTCCTGATCTGGCAGTCGGCGTACGCCGAGTTCGTCTATCAGGCGACCTTGTTCCCGGATTTCGATCGGCGCAATCTGTGGGAAGCCTGTCTCGAGTACGCGCGGCGGGATCGCCGGTTCGGAGGTACCAAATGAGCGGCGAGGCCGAATCGGGTGCGCTGGCACCGGATCTGGAGTTGCAGGCCCGGGCGGGTGCCGGACTGGGGCTCTACGATATCGACGTCCGGGTCGACAACGACGGTTCCCTGCGTTTCGATTTCCAGGGAGCGTTGTGTTCGCTGAGCGCGTTCACATTGACGCCGGGCCTGGATGTGCTGTCGCTGACGTGTGTGCTGGCCTGGGACCGGCCGCTCAAACCGCAGTTGCACAAGCGGGTGGCCGAACGGAACGCGTCGTTGCAGTTCGGTTCGATCGCGCTGATCGCGCACGACAAGCTCGCCGATGTGATCCTGCGCTACACCTTCCCGGCGGCCGGCCTGGACGATATGGCGTTGACGACGATGTTGCTGCTGGTGCTCGGTGGCGCCGGGGAAGCGCGCAAAGGTCTACTACCCTGACGGTGATCAGGCCGGGTCGGCGGCTGCCGTGGAACCGGCCGCCGACCGGGGGCGGCGGCTTTCCGGATCGCCGTACGGGAACAGGATGTCCACACCGCGCAGGTACTGGTCCCGGACGAGATCTCCGAGCAGCAGATTTTGGAGCACGTATCCGGGGAGTAGCCCGAATAGCGCGGCGGCGACCGCGTCCACGTCGGCATCCGGCGGTAGCCATCCGGCCGCGCGCATCCGTTCGGCGTATTCGTGCCACATTCCCCGGATGCCCGCCAGCGTCCGGCGCACGGGTGCGGCTGCCTCTTCGTCGATGAGGGCCAGTGACCAGGCCTGCGGCGCCAGCCGTATCCGGCCCTCCGGGCCGCTCTGGGTGTCGATCCATTCCGTCATCCGCGCGATCAGTTCGGCCGGGGTGGGGAGCGGGTCGCTCTGGATGACGGCCGTCATCTGCGCGCGGATATCCCCGGCGGCGGTCGAGGCGAGCGCGATGACGAGTTCGTCCTTGCTCTTGAAATAGCGGTAGACAGCACCCGCGGACAGTCCCGATTCGGTGAAGACGTCCTGCATGGAGCTCTGGTGGAAGCCCTTGCGGACGAAGCAGATACGGGCGGCGTCCAGGATCTGTTGCCGGCGGCGTTCCAGGTGTTCGTCACTGACTCGGGGCATACGTCCAAACTAAAACGAATGTTCGTTCTTGACAAGGTATGCGGGTGATGGGACCGTGAGTGCATCTAAAAAAACGAGCCTTCGATTTTCTGGGGAGAACGTCATGAACGTCATCCAGCGCGCCGTGGCACTCGGGGTGGGCACGGCCCTGCTGCAAGCGTTGATGCTGATCGCTTTCGCGTGGCCGGCGACGAATATCGCGCCCCGGGAGCTACCGCTCGCCGTCGCCGGTCCGCAGGCCGCGATGGTCGAGGCCCGGCTGACCGGCCAGAATCCCGGCGCGTTCGAACTGACGGTCGTGCCCGACGAAGCGGCGGCGCGTGCGGCCATCGGCGACCGCGAGGTCTACGGCGCGATCGTGACCGGGGGTGGCGCGCCGCGGGTGCTGGTAGCCTCCGGCGCGGCCCCCGCGGTCGCCCAGCAGCTCGCCCAGATCGGCCAGCAGATGTCCGGCGCGCCGGCCGCGCCGGTGGACGATGTCGTCCCCGCCGACCCCGACGATCCGCGCGGAGCGGGTTTCGGTGCTATGGCGCTCCCGCTGGTCATGGCCGGTATCGCGGGCGGTGTGCTGCTGACTCTGCTGGTGCCTGCTGCCGGCGGCCGTGCACTCGGGGCGCTCGTATTCGGTATCGCCGGTGGTCTGCTGAGCATGCTCGTCACCCAGACCTGGCTGTCCATCGTTCCCGGTAACTATCTCGCGCTGTCGGTGGTGGCCGGGCTGGTCTCCTTCGCGGTCGCCGGTACAGTCGCCGGGCTGGCCACCGTGATCGGCCGGGCGGGTATCGGTATCGCCGCCCTGACCATGCTGCTCATCGGCAACCCGTTCTCCGCCGCCACCGCCGCTCCGGAACTGCTGCCGCAACCGTGGGGCGCGATCGGGCAGTTGCTGCCCCCGGGCGCCGCGGCATCACTGCTCCGCTCGGTGGCGTTCTTCGACGGAGCGGGCGCGCAGCGGCCGCTGCTGGTGCTGCTGGCGTGGGCCGGGTTCGCCCTTGTGCTGTTCGGTATCGGGGTGATCCGCGATCGTGTCCGGGTCGAGCCGGTGCCAACGGCCGAACCGGCGCCGGTGCCGGTCACCGCGTGAGCCGCGAACGGGATACGTCGAAGGCCGCTACCACTCGGTGGTAGCGGCCTTCGACGTGGTTCGGAGGTGCTCCGGGATGCTAGCCCCGGCCGGCCGCGGAGCAGGAGTGGCAGGTACCGAAGATCTCCAGCGTATGGCTGACTTCGGTGAACCCGTGGCTGGAGGCGGTGCTGGCCGCCCACGCCTCCACGGTCGGACCGGCGACCTCGACCGTGCGGCCGCAATGGCGGCACACCAGATGGTGGTGATGACCGGTCGAGCACTGCCGGTAGACCGATTCGCCGTTGTCGGTGCGCAGCACATCGACCATGCCGGCGTCGGCCAGTGACTGCAGTGTGCGGTAGACGGTGGTCAGTCCGATCCCCTCGCCGCGCCGGCGTAGCTCGTCGTGTAGCTCCTGAGCCGACCGGAACCTGTCGATATCCTCCAGTAGCGAGGCGATCGCGTTGCGTTGCCGCGTGGTGCGAACACCGACTGCTCTCTGTGTGGCGGTCCCTTTGTCGGTGACCAGGTTCTCGGACACGAATTACCCTTCTTCTTCGGCGTGCGCTACTGCGTCGACCACAATATGCGCCAGATGGTCGTCGACGAGTTCGTAGAGGACCTCCCGGCCCGATCGCTCACCATGTACCACCCCGGCCGATTTGAGAATCCGCAAATGTTGGCTGACCAGCGGTTGTGTAACGCCGAGGGCATCCACCAGCTCATGCACACAGCGCGGCGACTCCCGCAGTTGTAGCACGATGGCGATGCGGACGGGTGCCGCGAGTGCGCGCAGCAGTTCTCCCGCGTTCTCCAGCACGGTCCGGGTGGGTATGGGGACCGGCGCGGGGGAGCGGTAGGGATTGTGCTGCCCGGCGGCGGCAGTGTCGGTTGTCATCGTCCACTCCTTATTGGAAACCGGTCCCATTTTGATATGCATGGGTATGCATGTCAAATATCCATGCCGATGCGCACGCGAATCGTGCTCGCACGGGCCCGCCGACAGTACTGCGGGCGCGGGCAGGCTGCGGCTGGGCCCGGCCCATGGGCACCTACTAGGCTGTACCCGATCAGCCGCGCACGGCAGAGCAGCTACCGTGGGCAACTGCGATCACGTAGCCCGATCCGGGCAGCGTAACTACTGGCGATTCGTAGTGGATGGAGAATTCTCGCGTGGCACCCAAGTCGAAGGTGGACACCGTTGCCAACCTCGCCAAGCGCCGGGGTCTGGTGTACCCGTGCGGTGAGATCTACGGCGGTACCAAATCGGCGTGGGACTACGGTCCGCTGGGCGTCGAACTCAAGGAGAACATCAAGAAACAGTGGTGGCGCTCCATGGTCACCGCTCGCGAGGACGTGGTCGGCCTCGACTCGTCGGTGATCCTGCCGCGCCAGGTCTGGGTGGCCTCCGGCCACGTCGAGACCTTCTCCGATCCGCTGGTCGAGTCCCTGCACACCCACAAGCGCTACCGGGCCGACCATCTACTCGAGGCCTACGAAGCCAAACACGGCCACCCCCCGGCCAACGGACTCGCCGATATCAACGACCCGGAAACCGGCCAGCCCGGCAGCTGGACCGAGCCGAAGAACTTCTCCGGCCTGCTGAAAACCTTCCTGGGCCCGGTGGACGACGAAGAGGGCCTGCACTACCTGCGCCCGGAGACCGCACAGGGCATCTTCGTGAACTTCGCGAACGTGATGACCACCGCGCGCAAGAAGCCGCCGTTCGGTATCGCCCAGATCGGCAAGAGCTTCCGCAACGAGATCACCCCCGGTAACTTCATCTTCCGCACCCGCGAGTTCGAGCAGATGGAGATGGAGTTCTTCGTCAAGCCCGGCGAAGACGCCGAATGGCACAAGTACTGGATCGACACCCGCTTCTCCTGGTACACCGACCTCGGTATCGACCCGGAGAACCTGCGCCTGTACGAGCACCCGAAAGAGAAGCTCTCGCACTACTCGGCCGGCACCACCGATATCGAGTACCGCTTCGGTTTCCAAGGCGGTGAATGGGGTGAGCTGGAAGGTATCGCCAACCGCACCGATTACGACCTGTCCACGCACGCCAAGCACTCCGGCGCGGAACTGAGCTATTACGACCAGACCACCGAGGAACGTTACGTCCCCTATGTGATCGAGCCGGCCGCCGGTCTCACCCGGTCGCTGATGGCGTTCCTCGTCGACGCCTACGCCGAGGACCAGGCCCCGAACGCCAAGGGCGGCGTGGACACCCGCACGGTATTGCGCCTGGATCGCCGTCTCTCGCCGGTGAAGGCCGCGGTGCTGCCGCTGTCGCGCAACGCCGACCTCACCCCCAAGGCCAAGGATCTCGCCGCCCGGCTGCGCCGGAACTGGAACGTCGAGTTCGACGACGCCGGCGCCATCGGCCGCCGCTACCGCCGCCAGGACGAGATCGGTACCCCGTTCTGCATTACCGTCGATTTCGACACCCTCGACGACCAAGCGGTCACGGTGCGTGAACGCGACACCATGGCACAGGAGCGGATCGCCCTGGACCAGGTCGAGGGCTACCTGGCGCAGCGCCTGCTCGGCTGCTGACCGCGCTCCTTCCGCTCCGCGCCCCTACCGCCGCCCCGATCGGGGTAACTCCTGGGCGGGAGCGGAAGGCCTCGGGTACCGCGCGAGCAGCCGGGAGTCGGCCGGAAACCCGTCCGGGTCCTCGCCAGTGCCCCGTCCAGATAGGTTGCGCTGGTAATCCGGGTGTCGGTTTGAGCTGTTGCTTGTCGTCGGTGATGCTGCTGTTGGAGGTGGTGTCGATGGCCCGGAAACCGGAAGTGTTCGTGCGGGAGGTGTCCCCGGATGAGGGACGCAGATTGCAGAAGATCACCAAGTCGAGCCGGCAGCCGATCAGGACTCGTCGCGCGATCGTGGTGATGGCCTCGGCGCAGCATCAACCGGTGCCGGCGATAGCGCGGTTGATGCAGGTCTCGGAAGCCTATGTGCGCCAGGTGATCCACGATTTCAACGAACGGGGGTTCGACGCGTTGGACCCAAAATGGAGTGGGGGCAGGCCGAGCAAGGTGGATCGGGCGACGCGTGAACCCATCGCCTGCATCGCCCGGTGCTGCCCCCGCAAGTTCGGTCGGCCGTTCTCGACGTGGAGCCTGTCGAAACTTCGAGACTGGCTTGCCACCAGCAAGATCGCTGATATCAGCCGTGAAACACTGCGCACGATCCTGCGGGCCCAGGGGGTGTCGTGGCAGGCCACCAAGACCTGGAAGGGCGGTACCGACCCCGACTTCACCGCCAAGATGAACCGGATCCTCGATCTCTACGATCACCCGCCCGCCGACGGACGTGTGGTCTGTGTCGACGAGTTCGGTCCGTTGAACTTGCAACCCCGCCCGGGACGTGGCTGGTTCCCGGCCCGCAAACCCCGCCGGTTGCGGGCGACCTACCATCGCGACCACGGGGTGCGGCACCTGCTCGGCGCGTTGGACCTGGCCACCGGCCGTATTCACTACCGGATCCGGGACCGGAAACGATGGATCGAGTTCCTGGCGTTTTTGAAGACCCTGCGGGCTCGTTGGCCGGGCGAGAAGCTTTATGTCATCGTCGACAACTTCTCCCCGCACAAGCGGGTCGAGGTCAGGGCCTGGGCTGCGGCCAACAATGTGGAGCTGGTGTTCCTACCGACCTATTCGTCGTGGCTGAACTGGATCGAATCGGAGTTCGCCGCGTTGCGGTACTTCGCTCTCAACGGCACCGACCACCGCAGCCACACCGAGCAAGACGCTGCGATCGGCGCCTACATCCGCTGGCACAATCAACACGCCCGACCCAAACGAGACTTCGCAGTCAACTCACCAATCCGCCGCCCGGATTACCTACCCAACGTTGCCTGACAAGGCACTAGCATCGGGGTGTGATCACCATCGATACCACCTACACCGGCCATGTCTCACCGGGTTCCGCGCCGCAGCGCCGTGAGGTCCCCGGCGCCCGGGTGACCAAGATGTCGGTCGGCCCGATGGACAACAACACCTACCTCGTCCAGTGCACCGCCACCGGAGCCGCCCTGCTCATCGATGCCGCCAACGAAGCCGACCGGATCCTCGAGCTGATCGAGCAGGAGACCACCGACGGAGTCGGCCTGATCGTCACCACCCATCAGCACGGCGACCACTGGCAGGCCCTCGAAGCCGTCGCCGCCGCCACCGGTGCCCCCACCGCGGCCCACGCCCTCGACGCCGACCCGCTACCGGTGATCCCGCAGCGGATCCTGGCGGAAGGGGATACGGTCACCGTCGGTGACCTCGACCTCGAGGTGATCCACCTGGTCGGGCACACCCCGGGGTCGGTGACCCTGGCCCTCACCGATGGTTCCGGTCGCACCCACCTCTTCACCGGAGACTGCTTGTTTCCGGGGGGTCCTGGGCGGACAACAAATCCGGAGGACTTCAATTCGCTGTTCACCGGGTTGACCAGCAAGGTTTTCGACCGGTTCGGCGACGACACCGCTGTGTATCCCGGGCATGGAGATGACACCACACTCGGTGCCGAGCGGCCACATCTGGCGGAGTGGCAGAGCCGGGGATGGTGAGCGGAGAACGGAAACCGGCGGGCCGGCCAACTCGGCTGGCCCGTTCGCGGTGTCGTCTGTCGCCGCAGGTCGATACGGTCGCATTATGAGCGGCGGTGAGACTCCGGAATGGGCCGAAGGACTGGCCCGTAAGCACCTGGCGCCGCTGCCCCGACGGTTGGCCCATGTGGAAGGGGTGGCCAGACAGGCTGCTCGCGCTGAAGAAGTAGTGGATGATCCAGCGCTGCTGGTCGCTGCGGCGTGGCTGCACGATATCGGCTACGCGCCGGATATCGAGCGACTCGGGTTCCATCCGGTCGACGGCGCCGAGTTTCTGCGTGACCACGGAGTCAGCGATCGGCTGTGCGCCCTGGTCGCGAATCACTCTTGCGCGTGCGTCGAGGCCCGACGCCGCGGAGTGCAGATTGAGTGGCCCGACGAGAAAACAGAGCTCCGAGATGCCCTGTGGTGGGCCGATATGACCACGACGCCGACCGGCGGCACTACTGCGGTGCGTGAGCGGATTGCCGAGGTCCAAGCCCGGTACGGGCCCGAGCACGTTGTCGCTCAGTCGGTGGCGGAGGCCGCGCCGTACCTGCTCGGAGCATCCGATCGGACGGAGGCCAGGCTCGGAGCCGCACCCCTCAAGTGAAGTACGGGCTGTCGGAGCCCTCGAGCCCTTTCCGAATCCTGAGCAGGATGGATGGGTGGATATCCCGCTCGGACAACTCCGCCAGCCGGACCCATTCGACCTCTGAGGACTCCTCGCTCGTCCGCAGCTTGCCGCCGATCGGTTGTGCGCGGAAGCAGATGGAGAACTCCTGACGTACCTCGCCGTCGTCATAGGCGATGACATGCTCAGGGTTCGAAAAGACACCCACCAGTTCGGTCACGTCGACCTCGATACCGGTCTCTTCGCGGACTTCTCGAACCACGGCCTGAGCAACCGTCTCGCCGGCCTCAAGACCGCCCCCGGGCACTGAGTACTTGCCGTTGTCGGAGCGTCGGATCAGCAGGATTCGACCTTGGTCATCCTGAACGAGAGCGCTCACCGCCACCTTGATGCTGTTGGGTGCCGGCGCGGCCGGATCGTGGAAGTAGTCCGTTCTGCTCATGCTCGGTGCCCGAAATCGGCTTCGTAGCTCTCTGTCCAGACCTGCTCGAAGCTGGTCGTATACGTCTCGAAGAGATCGGCCGCCGGGAGCTGTCGCAAATGAAGTGCCGGCGCGTAGGCCCCGGGCTGCCCGTATACGTGCATGTTGACAATCATCTCGTCGTCGAATCTGAAGATCGAGTTGTAGAGCGTCGTCTTGTGGTACCGGATGTCGACCCCGTCAATTGCGGCGAGAGGTTCGATCAGGGCGAGCGCGTTCCGGATCCGCGCGGGCACGGTCGCCGCCGCCAGCCGCTCTTCCCCGCTTCTCTTGGTTGCTTCGTCTTCGTCCGGATCCCCGAACAGCATTCGGACCTTCATGCCCTCACGTGTCTTCTGTTTGATAGTCCGCGCGAACAACGGCTCTTCGGTGAGGAACAGCCCGGCGAGAACCAGGATGTCGATCTGCTCGGTTGTCTGCGACAGCAGGCGCGTCCACAGATCATGCGGAATCGCGCTCCGATGAGGGTAAACGTTGATGACTTCTGACTGAGCCACCTCGGTGCGGCGTTCCGGTGCGAGCGCATCGGGCCAGAGGTAGTTCTCGGTCTCGCGCACCATCGCGGCCAGCTTGTGTCGATGGCGTGGGTACGGCGTTCGACCCTTGGTGATCCATCGCTCGACTGTCTTCTCTTCGACTCCAACCTCGGCCGCGACGTCGGAGATATCCAGGCCATTGCGCAGAAGCGCCTCTCGCAACCGATCGTTCGGCATCTCAACTCCCAAGGGACGACTAGGGACGACTTAAGTGTATGCGAGACGTCCTCAGTCGTCCAGCTATGCGGTCATTGCGACACCTGTTTTCCCGAAAAGTAACGGCTTGCAAGCCATTTCCCACTTTTCGAAGGAGACAGAACGTGTCGCACAAGCCCAACGTCAGCGGTTCCGATGCCCGCCGACTGATCAGTCTCAAGACGGCGGCCTCCCTGGTCGATGTTGACGCGAAGACGATCCGGAACTGGATCCATGCCGGGCAGCTTCGGGGATTCCGCGTGAACGGCCATCTGCTGCGGGTCAACCATGCCGAACTGCTGGCGCTGGTGCAGCCCGTTCCCGCCTCGATTGGGGAGGACGCGTGATGACGAAGCCGCGGCAGGTTTCCAGTCTGCGTAAGCGTGAGGCGGCCCGACTGGAGGAGTACGTGGCGCAGGTTGTCGCTCAAGCACCCCCTATTTCGGCTGTGGCTCGGGCGCGGCTGGCGGCTGTGTTCAGCAGCGTGAACCGGAAGGCCGCGTGATGAGGGTTCGCACATTCGGCCTTGCGATTGCGGCAGTTTCGGTCGGTTTTCTGGTGTTGACGGCGCCGGAGGTTGTGGGGTTCACGGTGATGCTGCTGGGCGCGATTGCGTTCTGGCGGATGCGCCCTCGGAAGGGGGTGCGGCGGTGAACGGGTACGGGAACGGCCGGGTGCAGGACGGTGCGTCGCATTTCGAGCGGGTGCGTGGTCATCAGGCGTTTCACAGCATGGCTGGGCCGGAGTTCATGGGTACGGGTGCGGTGTTCGCGCCGGTCCGGGCCCTGCCGATCGGCCCGCAGCTGATCGTGTGGGCGGTGCTGATCCTGATCGGGGTCGGTGGGTGCTCGATTGCGTGGGTTGATCAGCAGTCGTATGTGCCCTCGCCGAATATCTGCCGGGCCCATGAGACGGCTCGCACCGATTGTGTGCAGCCCGAGCGGCCGGCGTCGACGGTTCAGCCGGTGGAGGTGGCCCGGTGAAACCCCGAGAGCATATCGCCGTTGTCGCGAACACAGGCGCGGGGAAATCTATCGCGTATTGGTCGTTCCTGGCTGCGCGGCCTGAGCGGGCGAACTGCTTGGACCTGTGGTCGATGTCGTCTGAAGAGGTTCGGTCGACTCTGTCGCGGATGGTGGCGGACCGATGACCACATCCGAACAGCAGCAGAGAGACGGGATTCCGGTGTTTGCGTGGCGGTGTGCACCGTCGCATCTGCGGACCCGGCGTCAGCTGACCGCGGAAGGTCTGCGTCCGAACGGGCAGGACATCGCGGGTGTGGTGGAGCGTCCCCGTCGTCGTGGTGAACCGTTGACGGCCTACCTGTACGACATTCGTCTTGCTGCGGCGAAGCGGGAAGCGTCCCCGGCTCAGCTCGAAGCGTTGCAGCGTGCGACGCGGGAGCGGCAGATGCGTGCGGCGGAGCGCCGCGGTATCGACCGGTCGGAGTTGGAGGCCGATTTCGATCCGGGCCCGGCCTGGACGAGTTCGGGCAATGCGTTCGCGGGGTTGTCGGCGAATGCGTTCGCGGCCGGTCAGGAGCGTAAGGGGCTGAGCCGGTGACCCGCCGTCGATCGAAGGCCAATTCGGTCCGTGAGGAGCAGTCCCAGGCTCACGGGCAGCGGATGGTGCCGGTCAGTGAGTTGCCGCATTTGGCCGAGGCCGCGGCGCGGCGTGGCGAGTCGGATCGGAAGGTGCTGGTCGATCTGCCGGCGCCGCAGCAGGTCCAGACGCCGGGCCGGTCGGTGGGGCAGTGGCTGAGGTCGGGGCAGGCGTTGCCGCCGGTTCCGCCGCAGTACCTGACCGAGGCCGATATCGCCGCCGCCGAGCAGGCGAAGCAGAAATCGGAGTCCAGCAACGCCTTCGCGGGTCTGTCGACCAACGCGTTCGCGGCTGGGCGTGAGCAGAAAGGAATGAGCCGATGACAGGTCACCGTTTGGGCCCGCTGGATATGACGGTGTTGACGGTCCTGGCTGAGCAGTACGGTGCTCCGCTGGATCTGGTGGCCCGCATGTTGGGCACGTCGATGAAAAACGTCTATCACAAGACGGCGCGATGGCGTGCCGCGCATATGGTGTCGAACCTGCGTATTCGGCCGGTACCGGGTCCGATGTGGGTGTTTCCGACCCGTTCGGCGACCGAGGCGCTGTTGCCGTTCTACGCCAAGTACTGGACCCCCAGCCCGAAGATGGCCGCGCACGTGCGTGCCGTGCTGGAGGTGCGGCTGTCGCTGGTCGGCATGGATCTGGATCGGTGGACTTCCGAGCGGGAGTTGCGGGCGCAGCTGGGCCCGACCAAGCCTGGTGTTTCCCGCCCGCATGTCCACGATGGCCGGTTCCTCGACAGTGAGGGCCGGTGGTGGGCGGTCGAGGTCGAGATGACCGCGAAGAACCAGGCCGCCGCCCGGGTGGCGGTGGCGAAAGCCATCGCGGAAGCCGCATCGGCGGAGTGCGCGGGTGTGCTCTACATCTGCGCGGACCCGGTGATCGTGAGCAAGTCCGGCACCGAAACCGACCGGCGCAGCGACGAAATCCGCAACGTGGTCCGGTCCGCGGTCGCGCACGCCCTGTCGGGCCCGGAACACGGGCTGAAAGTGCGGGTGGCGGGGCTGTCGGAGGTCCTGCCGAAGAAAGACGACACCAGTTCGTCCGTTACGCGGCCCGGTCTGACCGTGATCGAGGGCGGAGCCTCTGATCACCGCGGCCAGGCCACCAATGGAAAGGCGGTGTCGTGGTGAGCACCGAGTATTTCGCCCAGGCCCCGGAACCGGAATGCGCCCCGATCCTCACTCCCGGTGATTGCGGCCCGCACGCCACGTCTATGCCGGCGGTGCCGGTCGACCCTGCGGGACAGTCCCAGCCGCAGGGCGACCCGATGCCCGAGATCAGCCCGTCGCTGCCCGGTATCGACCCGGATGGCGAGTGGTTTTCGTGGTTGAACTTGCCGGACTGGACGTGGGACGGCGTGGTTGACGGCGGTGTGGTGACCGGGGCCGGTCTGGTGTTCGTGCTGGTGTTGACGGTTCTGCTGCTGGTCCCGGGCATTCAGTTGGCGTGGGCACCGGCCAAGGCCCGGAACTGGACGCTGGCTTCGCTGGTGGCGTTGCCGGGTGGGTCGATCGTGTTCGCGGGTCTGGACCCGATGGCTCCGATCGAGCAGTTCGGCGACGGCGCGGCCGAGTTGCTGGCCGGGTCGCCGGTGCACGGGCTGTTGCTGATGGCGGCGCTGTTGGTGCCGGCATCCTGGATCGCGGCGACCGCGGCCATAACGAATCGGCGGGTCAAGGCGGCCACGAACGGTTTCCAGTCCCCGGCCCGGACCGAGCGGGTGTTGTGGGCGCAGGCGCAGCGGGAGCAGCGGGCCGCGGCTCGGTTGTCGCGGTATCAGTTGCCGTTCACGACCGGTGGTCTGGATCCGCATCCGGTGTTCGGACGGTTGGCGCGTGAGGAGACTCAGGCGCCGCCGACGAGCCGGTTCAAGGCGTTGACCGCGAGGACCGAGACCCGTCTGGTGGTGCCGTGGATCAACATGCGTGAGCACATGGTCACGGTTGCGTCCTCGGGTAAGGGCAAGACCACGTTGATGTTCCGGGCGATCCTGTCTTGGTATGTGACTGCGTGGCTGCGGCATCGGCAGTGGTGGCGCTCGGATCGTCCCGGCCGGCCGCTGGCGATGGTGATCGACTGCAATGGCGGGCCGGAGAGCGTGAAAGCGGCCAAAGAGCTCGAGCGGTGGATGCTCAAACTCGGTGTCCCGGCTGAGCGGATCGGACGGTTCCCGGAGAACTGCCAGTTCGATCTGTGGCGGATGAACCGCGACGATATGCGCTCGGTGCTCTCGGCGATGGTCTCCGGCGGCG
The DNA here is from genome assembly GCF_050942415.1 of Nocardia grenadensis. Classification (NCBI taxonomy): domain Bacteria; kingdom Bacillati; phylum Actinomycetota; class Actinomycetes; order Mycobacteriales; family Nocardiaceae; genus Nocardia; species Nocardia grenadensis. The sequence goes on from NZ_CP192054.1 coordinate 1,482,335, forward strand.
CGACCCCGACGACCTCGACGGAGAAGTACTTCCACGAGGGCCGGGAGAACCTGATTCACCTGGTGGTGGATGCCCCGGCGAAGGTCGTCAACCGGGAACCGGTGGGGGAGAACCCGCCCCGGTCGTGGATGGAGTTCCTGTCCCGGTTCGACCCGAAAGTTCTGGCGCAGTTGTGGGGCGGAGTGTTCGACCCGGCCACGAAAGGTGCGGCGGGCTGGACCGGTGTAGTCGGCGCGGATCAGAAGATCGCAGCCACCATGCTGGGCGACCAGCCGGTGCTGCCGTCGACATTGTCGGAGTTCTCCAACCTGTATCGACTGCTCGGTGATGCGTTCGACGGGGACAAGCAGCTCACCGATTACGACTGCCTGTATGTCGTGCTCGACGGCGTGACCGCACCGGACCGGGCCCGCAGCCAGTTCGGTGCGCTGGGGTGCCTGTTCGAGCAGCTGGCCGACAAAGACCACGGCCGCGAATCTCTGCTCGCTGTCGATGAGTTCTCCGCGGTGTCCGACGGCAAGACCCGGGCGGACAAGTGGGTGATGCGGCTGCGTAAGGCAAAGATCGGCACCTGGTGGTTCGCCCAGGACTGGAACGGTCTCGGCTTCGACGACGAGCAGCGCGAATCGCTGGTCGGCGCCGGATCGGGTGGCGCGGTCATCGGCGGGCACCAGTTCAGCGAACGCATCAGCCAGGCGTTCGGGACGAAGAAGGGGTTCGACCTGTCCCGCAAGCTCGTCGGCGGCTCCGCGGCCGGTGACGAGGGCAATATCCAGGCCCACGACAAGCACCTGATCGACCCGAACCGCATCCGGCGCATGGGCAAGGGCGAGATCGTGCACGTCGCCAACGGCCGCGCCCGCTGGGGCCAGGTCTCCCCACTCGACCAGGCCACCTACGACGCCCTGCGCCCACTGCCCGGCCTGGACCGATTCAAAGAACTCGCACCCGACCAGGTCGCCCCTGTCATCGACCTGGTCAAGCGCCGCCCGGCCTGACACAGACAAGGAGAAACCGTCATGGCTATGCCTAATTTCAACCCCGAAGACCACGGCGAAGAGATCACCGCCGCCTCTGCCGCCCGACGAGCCCATGAGGCCGACGTGCTGGCCGCGATGACCGCGGACCTGGAAGGCACGACCGCCGCCAAACTCGCGCAGCAGTTGGTGCCGGTCGTCCCGGACGGCGGCGCGATCGGCCGCCAGCTGGAACCGCACGTCAAGAAGGTCACGAAAACCCGTGATCGACTGCGGATCTGGGCCCCCGCCATCGGCGCGACCGGCGCGTTCGGCGTCGCAGTGGTCGTGCTGCCGGTGACTGGGCCGCTCGCGGTTTACGGGGTCGCGCTGGTCGGGTTCGGCTGGTGGCATTCGGCCGGCCGACCCGGGCCGGTCCAGGCGGTCCAGATGCTGTTCTACACCGGCGCCGGTGCGCTGGCTCGGATTCGGGAATGGGTCGCCCGGCTGGCCGCCCGCCGCGCTGCCCACGAGGCTCGCCGGACCGGTCAGGAGCAGTGACCACGATGGATATCCCACTGCTTCACCGGCCGCGGCTGCTGGACCTGTTCTGCAAGGAAGGCGGCGCCTCCGCCGGCTACCAGCGTGCCGGGTTCGAGGTGACCGGGGTCGATATCGACCCACAGCCGCGGTACCCGTTCGAGTTCCACCGGGGGGATGCGCTGGCGTTCCTGATCGCGCACGGTCACGAGTTCGATGTCATCGCCGCTTCTCCGCCGTGCCAGCGCTTCACCAACGCCCAGCGGATCCAGGGCCGGGACCACCACGATTTCCTCAGTGAGGTCCGGGCGCTGTGCCAGGCCCTTGGCCGGCCGTACGTGATCGAAAACGTGGAAGGCGCACCACTGCACCACCCGGTGATGCTGTGTGGCGCCATGTTCGAGGGCCTGCGGACCTACCGGCACCGGCTGTTCGAGTCCAACCTGCCGTTGCAGGTCCCGCCCCATCCCGCGCACCACATCCGCATCACGAAGATGGGCCGGCCACCCCGGGCGGGGGAGTTCATGCACGTGGTCGGCAACTTCTCCGGCGTCGCTGCCGCGAAGGCCGCGATGGGCATCGACTGGATGACCCGCGACGGCCTACGCGAAGCCATCCCGCCGGCGTTCACTGCCCACCTCGGAACCCAGCTACTGCGGCACCTGACCACGGGCGCTGCTGCACGGAAGGGGGCATGAAACAGCCACTGATTTCCCCCTGAAATTCCCCGCGAATTCCCTGAGAAAACCAGACGTAAAAGGAGCACCGAAAATGCCGAAACACCGAGATCAGAACAACATTCTGCCCGTTCCTGTCGACCTGTACGAGGAATTGGGCGACCTCGACGACCGGATCTGCGAGGTGCGTGCCCAGCTCAACTCGCTGCAACGCCGCTACGACGAACTCGGCGTCAATCTCGAATCGCTGGACGTCGACACCTTGGGTCGGCCGACAACCCCCGCCGAGGAAATGGACCAGACCGCCGAGGCGCTTACCCGGATGAATTACCGGCTTGACCAGGTGCGCATCCTCCTCGACCAGGCCCGCTCACGAGCCTCGCGTCTGAAGCTCACCGAGGAGGCCGCCGAACATCGCGAACAGCAGATCAACGCCCGCGACGTCGATCCGGAGCGGCTGCGCCGCATGAACGAAGCCGACAGAGTGCACGTCGCCGCCGGTTATGCCCGCTTCGGCACGGACGATCGCCGCCCGCAGCGGTCCCGCTGAAACCACCACAGAAAAGGAGCACTGATCATGTCTGAACGCCCTGTTGAGGACGAGATTATGGACGAGGCCCGCAAGTTCGGGCACAGCATGGCGCAGTTGATGCGCATGCACGCCCAGGCCAATGGGTGGCTGGAGAAGCGCAAGGTACGCCGACAGATCAGCCTGGAGATGCGGAAGCAACGCCGCGAAGAGCAGACCGAGCGGGCACATCACCTGTCGTGGACCTCGCAGATGATCCACCGCTACCAGATCGCCGAACAGTCCCGTCGCGACCGGATCACAGATCCGCGGACCTCTCCGGAGGACCGCTACCGCGCCGAGGATTCCGGCGCCCGCCATATCGAGGAGTTGCGCGAGCGGATCGTCGGAAACACCCGGCTGACCCAGGTGGAGCGCGGTGTCGCGCTCGATTGCCTGGATTCGGCGCGGATGTGGCCGTATGAGCAGGCCAAAACCCCGGAAATGCTGGTTCGCGCGTCGAAACTCCGCGGCGTGGACGCGCTGCGGTACCGGGCCCGGCTGGCCCGCGAGACCGAGTGGCTGCGGGAACGTCGGTACGAGCGTGAAGCCGCACGCCTGGCCCGCGAGGCCGAGTGGATCGAGCAGCGCCGGGGCGAGCGCGGGCCCGTGCGGCAGGAGTTCGTCGCGAGCGCCTTGCAGCAGCCGTCGGTTCGTGAGCAGGCTGCGCCGGCGCGGCCGACCGGTGAGCTGACCAGCGCGCAAGCCGATGCGATTCAGAAGATCCGGCACGAAAAGCTGATCTATAACGAGGCGTCGCGGGGTGCCGACTACTTCCAGAACGCCCGGCTGGTCGGGCGGTTGGAGGAAGTATCGCGCGCCGCGGCGCAGACCGGCTTGACTGAGCAGCGTATCGACTGGGAACTCCGCACCGCCGAGCAGAACTCCCGCTACACCAGCCAAATCCAGTCGCTGGACAGCACCGGGGCCATCGGAGCTACCTGGACGGCTTACCACCCGAACGAGGCCGAAGCCTCGAAGTGGGTGGCCCGGGATGTGAGCCAGGCGAATTGGAAGTCGGGCGTGCAGCTCAAGGCGGCGATCCACGAGCGCGGCAACGAGACCCCGGCACGGGTCGCCAGCGGCAGGGTCGAGCACGTCGCGGCCCGCACCGCGGAGTGGGCACGGCCGGAGTCGCAGCGGGAGCAGGCACCGACGACCGAGGAGATGGCCTCGCTCAAGCAGCGCCATCACCTCTCGATCGAGCACAACGCCGACCTCGCAGACCAGAACGCCACCCTGACCCGCCAGCTGACCACGCTGCGCAGTGAACGCGCTCAGCTCATCGCAGAGCGCGACCGCTACAAGACCGAACGCGACGAGTCGGTGCAGAAGCTCGCGAAGCTGACGCCGGCCGCCGATCGGCTGGGCAGCCCGGAACGCCAAGCCGCCGAACACCGATCCGCCGCGAGCACCGCGGCGGCAGAACAGCACACCGCCACCAATGGCAGCGCGTTCGCGGGTCTGTCGACCAACGCGTTCGCCGCCACCACCAACCGGAAGGGAATGAGCCGATGACCACACCCGACCAGAACCAGCAAAACAACAGCCCGACCGACCAGACGGACCCGCGGTACTACGCGGCCCGGGGCGTGACCAACGAGCTTGAGCAGCAGATGCGCGCCGACGCCGTGAAGGCTGAAAGGTTGCTGGAAGAAGCGCGCCACGTCGGTGAACTGCGCGAATACATAAAAATTGCGGAGCCTGCCGAGGAAATCGACCGCAAGTGGGCGAACCACGATTCGGCGACCGTACAGGCGGACTGGGCGTATCTGACCGATGCCCGTCACGACTGGAGCCGGGCGCCCGGCACGATGGAGCGCCTGTATGAGCAGGTGATCATCGACCGGGTTGATGGTGTCACCGACGGGATGACCTCGGCGGAGTGGCGGTCGCAGCGGCAGGCCCGGGAGATGGCCGGTCACGGTGCGTGGCCGGAGATGCGGGGCCCATACAGCTTCGAGGCCCGTCGGTCCCGGTCGGCCAGCTCGGCAGATCCGGCGAGTCCGAACCACTACACCGATGCGGCGGACTGGGCCGAGCAGGTGATGCGGGCGGACTTCGCCCGGGTGTATCGGCTGGACAAGGAGCGGAACCAGACCTACACCGACAGCGAATACGTGCAGCTCACCGAGCAGATGCACGAAATCGCCGAACCGTGGATCACTCGCGACGATGAGCTCGGGGAAACCTGGCGCGATATGCGCTGGCTCTCGTCGGGCAGTCACCACAGCCGCGGTGAATTCGCCGATACGGTCGAGCGCCTGGAGCAGTACCGCCGAGACGACGACCAGGTGTTTACGCGCAGTGCAGCACAGGTCGGTGAGCTGACGGGAATCCACCCTCGCCGCCAGTCGACCAGCACCCAGCGCAGCACCGAACCGCCGGTGTCATCGGCGTTCGCGGCGGCCCGTACCGCTGAACTCGCCCGCGGCAACGCGTTCTCCGGCTTGTCGGCCAACGCGTTCGCTTCCGGACCGGAGCGCAAGGGGCTGGCCCGATGACCACCACCGATATCCGTCAGCAGTCCCAGGCTGACGGGTTCACCCCACTGCGCCCCTACGGCCCGCCCGCCACGGGCGGTGATGTGGAGCCCCGGTTGGTCGCGGCCAACCAGCGCGCGGCCGAGCTGGAGGAGAAGTTGGCTGCCGTGACCGCCGCACTCGATGCCGCCGAGCATCGGGCCGCGGTGCTGGAGGACCGTAACCGGGAGCTTGCCAGCGATCTTGATGACGCGCTGGATCTGGCCTCCGAACACGCCCTCGATGCCGATCACGAGCGGCTGGCACCGGCACCGCGCTACTGCGACAACGCGTTCGCCGGTCTGTCGGTCAACGCATTCAGTCCCACCCGAGGAGGTATGCAGCGATGAACGACACCATGTCGCCCGCCGGGCCCGACGCGTCGCCTACTGTCGCCGGGCAAGCCGGAGCGGTCCCGCCGGTGTCGCCTCAACCGGCGCGCACGGCGTGGAACGTTGCTGAGATCGTCGCCTTGCTGTCGCTTGCGGCAGTGTCGATCGCCGCTTTCGCGTGGAGTGCGATCGCGCTGCACGGGGTTGCCGTGATGGCCGGCATCGACTCCCGGCTTGCGTGGGGCGCGCCGGTGATCGTGGACGGGCCGATCTTGCAGGCGGCGTTCGCGTTGGTTGCGCTCAACCGGCGCGAGCAGGCCGGGGTGAAGATCCCGAAGGCCACCCGCCGGTTCTTCTGGGCCGAACTCGCCGCCGCTGAGCTGCTGTCTTTGCTCGGAAACGGTGTTCACGCCTGGACTGCCGATGGCCTGAAACTGCCGCAGCTGGCCGCCGCCGCGGTCGCGGGCGCCGCCCCGGTCGCCGCGCTGGCTGTCACCCACGCGCTGACCGCGCTGATGGAAGTCCCGCGTACCCCGGCGCCGCAGGCCGCCCCCACCATCACCGCCGCGACAGGAGGCAACAGCACGGCGACGCTTGGGCGACACGAGGCGACACCGGCCGATATTGAGGCAACACGCCCCGATCCGGAGGCGACACCGAGTGTTGCCGATGCGACACCGGACCGCGACAGCGAGATTTGGCGGCTACACCGGCAGGGCCTTTCCCTCCGCGAAATCGCCCCGATCGTCGGGGTGCACTTCGGCACAGTCGGCAAGGTCGTCGCCCGCCTCAAGGCCGAACACGACGCCGTCACCGTCGAACCGCTCGCGTTGCCCGCGGGCAACGACAACGTCCGGTCGCTGGCCGGATAACCCCACCCATCAAGTAACTAAGGAGTAACTGTCATGACCTCGTGGATTATGTCCGATGAGCCCAAGGTGATCCGTTCGGCGTTCGGCAAGAACGACGAACCCGGCACCACGGTGGCCGGCCTGGTGATCTCCCAGGCCCTCACCGATCAGAAGGACCCGAAGACCGGCAAGCCCAAGATGCGCGGCGGCAAAACCGTCCCGCAGCTGGAAGTGATCATCCTGACCCAGGAGAAGAATGACCCGGACGACGACGGCGCCCGCAAGCTGTTCGTGCGCGGCAACCTGCAGAAGGCGATCAAGGCCGCAATCCTGGCCGCGGGCGACGACGATCTCCGTAACGGGTCCCGGGTCACCGTGCAGTTCACCGGCACCGGTACGGCGTTCAACGCCGACTACGCGCCGCCGAAGCTGTACCGGGCGAAGTACGAGCCGCCCACCGACGACAGTCTCGCCGAAGTCGCCACCTACCTCGGGCAGGACGACGACGAGTAGCCGATCGCGTCGGTTCTGACTAGTAAGAAAGCCCCTGCCGAGTCCCAGTCGGCAGGGGCTTTCGCATGCCCGGACCCGGACGAACCGGCCGGACATCCTCATTGTCACCCACGACGGGACCGCCACGGGCGCGGGTTCTTCTGCTCCTGGTGCGGGGCGCGTGCGCCCCTATCCCGGGCAGGCCCCCGGCCTGCCCGTTAACGCCTGCTCTTCGCGTGTAGAGGCTCCGGGGTCAAGGGTGGCCGCAGGCCATCGGCGCAGCCGACGCGCAGCGCCCTTGACGCTGGAGGGGCGCGCGAACACAATGCAGGCGCCCCGCACCAGGAGCACGCGGCCGGCAGGCCGCGCACGGCGCCGCCAAGGCGCCGAAACCCCCAAGATCAGCCTGCCTGGAAGGTGAGAAAAAGCGGCGAAAACACAGGGAATTGTGGACACAACTTGTGTCCACAATTCTCACCCCTGCCTGCTCCCCTTACCGGCGCCTGACCTGCATAGACGACGCTTCGCGCCGTCGGATTTCCTTACCCCCTCAGTCCCACATCTCATACCCACTACGTGAAACGGGCATGAGATGTGGGACTGAGGGGGTAAGGAAATCCAAAAGAATTCAGTTCAGTTGGTAGGGGGAGCGGAAAAGAAAAAGACAAAGACTCTGGTTGCGTTGGGGTGGGTATCGGTGCGTTGGGTGCGTGGTTGCGTTGACATACGTTCGACGCCGACGGCGTCGCTTCCAGTGGCAGAGCCGGCATGTGATGCTGCGGTGAGGCGAGCGCGCACAGGGCGCACTCGTCCGAGAGCTGACGCTCTCGCGTTCGTTCCGCTCAGGTAGCCGTGGCGGGAGTATCTCTCCGGTCGGCCAAGAACGGGGCTATCACACGACCACCGAACATCAAGGGCGCCTGCGGCGTCGGCAAGCCGATGGCTGCGCCACCCTTGACGCCCGGCGCCCGTGTGATCGTGCAGCCCCAGGCCGACCGGAGAGACACACCCACCACGCCGGAAACCCACGTTCCACTACCGGTGTCCGCAGCCTGACGGCTGCGCGCGGGGACGGCCCCGGACGCCGCCGCTCGCCGCGGAGGCAGGCGCTCTCAGAGAGTCAGGGTGCGAAACTGCACGCCGAGTAGCTCTACCGGAATATTTCGCGTTTACGTTAGTTAACTAATAGTTCGCTGCGTGTCTTCGCCTGGGGTTGGGCCCACGCTGCACAGCCACATCGAGTGCCTGAGGGTATCGGGTAGTTAGTCCATGGGTGCAGTGGCGCTGCTGGAACAGCTGTACGTACGGCCGAAGCCCCTCGTTGGATCGGGATATTGGGCATGATGTCCTGATGGTGGATGGGACCTCGCTGAAGGCGGTCATACCCACGGGAACGTATCAATGTGTATGGTTCCTGGGGCCTGGCTCTGACTCTGTGGCTGGGGAAATAGAGTTGCAGGATGATCGTTCCCCTCATGGGTCGGCGCAGTGGACGTTATTGGAACCTGAGCGGATCGTCAACGCGAGCGGGCGATACGAGTTGGCTGAATCGTTTCCCCAGGATGGTAGGCGAAATATTGTTAGAGGGATTATTGATGAACTCGGTCTTGAAATAGCTCTTGTTAATGTATCGATACATACTTGGTACAGGGGTAAGACATGGCTGGATGCAGAGGCGGCGATTGTTGGTCATAAACTGCCCACTGGGGAAGTTCCCGGCTTTAGTAATCTTCAACTCCAATTGACGGGTATCGACGCTGTCGGTGGCGCTTCGCCAATAGCGCACATAATCGGGGGAAGCCCAGATAATCCACGTGGTTGGGATATTAGAGGGAACCCGGATGCGACTCAAATATGGAGTAATGATGAGGCGTCAGTAACTCTTACCTATCAAACGTCTTCGAACGCCATAGATCCTTTCCGTATTGACGTTTCGTACTTGCCGATGATCGCAATTGAATTGTGCCAGCCTATCTCGCTTCGAGATTGGGTGGACGATTGGTGTGAGCCGCTACGGCGCATCGTAGGCGCTGTTCTGGATTCGCCATCTGAAATATCCTCCATGTCGTTTCGGCTTCCTGATGGCACGGCCGCTACCGTTTTCGGATCGTCGGTATCAAGCCAGCCATATGTCTCCGACATCGAGAAGATACGCAAGTCGGAGCCGGTTTTCACAACCCTCCGCGACGGTGTCTCATTGCTTGATCTAGTGGTTAACTGGCGCGTGGGCAAGGACCTGGGAAACCCGCTAGTAGAGGGCTTCAATCCTTATGTCCTTACGAATCGCCAGCACCCTAGATTCAGGCTTCTACTTCTGATCCAACTCCTTGAGGCTCTGGATGGGTTCGAGAATCGCGCCACAAACGCTGAGCGAGCGTCAAGGTACACAGACTCGCGTTTGGATATTATCGAATCAATTAAAGCGCTTCGTGAATCGGGTGCGATTTCATCAGCTAATTTCCGGTTCATCAAGGAAAATCTTTCGAAACGCCCAATTAACAGCTTGGATGCCGCACTTAAACGCCAATTCTCTCTTGTTGGCTCCAGTCAGATCGATGACCGCCTTCTTGCAATAGGATCCGTGAGCGAACTGGCTTCGGAGCTAAATCCACCGACTAGCGTAAATGCCCTGAGGGTGATTCGTAATGATCTCAGTCATGGCAACCGGGATTATCCATCAGGAGATTTGCATAGGATTGCCCTGGTGGTGAAACTAGTGACTCGGATTCGATTCATGCAACTATTGGGATGTGGCGTCGATGTCGCGGCAAGGATGATTTGAGAGGTAAAATAATTAGTCAGGTAATGAACCGAGTTTTTTGAACGCCTGAGCGCGGTCCGGCCAGTGATCACCTGGGGCCTTTGAATTCGAATACCGAGTCGTAATCGCTCCAGTCGATTCGAACCCCTTCAGGTTTGAAACCAGGGCCGCCGCGGGCTGGGAGGATCGTTACCCGGATACCAAGGGCGCTCAGCACTGCGATCCGCTGCGTGACGGCAAGGCCATTCCAGACCTGGCGAGCGTCGCTTGTAGTAATTTCCGACAGTAGTTCTCCGTCCAGCCCAGCAGCGCTCCGAATCGCATCAGCTTCCGCCGCAGCGAGTTCCGGCTTGAGCTTCGCCGTGATACGCGAGAGTTGCTGGGCGTCGATTGCTCCGTCTGCAAATGCGTCTGCTGCGCTGTCGAGTCGAGACCGGATGGCGTCTGCCCGCGCACGTGCTTCTTGTCCGGCGGTGTCGTCTCGGGCGAACAAATCGCGTGCATCGGGTTGAGCCAACCTCGTGCAGACGACCTGCGCAACGAACTCGTCAACCCACTCCACCCGGCGACCAACACAACCTCGGCCAGTCGGGCAGCAATATAGAACGTGCGGACCTCCACGATTGACGACTCGGAGGGTGGAGTCACACACGCCGCATCGACCGATCCCGAAAGACAGCAGGTGCCGTCGGGCTCCGCTCTTCGTCGCCGAGCGGCCAGGAGCGGTAAGCAAGGCTGTCACGCGGTCGTGGTCATTGCGATCCACGATCGATGGCCACGCGGCCGGGTATTCCTGGCCGCGGTGTGTTCTGACGGAGATATTCATCTTGCGCAGAGCCAACTTCCGGACGGTCGACGACAACCAGTGCCCTTTGCTCTGTGGCGTAGGAATGCCTTCTTCGTTCAGGCGCTTGACGATGGCTTTCAGGGATAGGCCAGCCAGCAGATCCGTCACGATTCCACGAACGACTCGTGCCGCTTCTGGATCTTCGATGTCTTCCCAGCCCAGTACGTTGCCCGCAGTATCCCGACGGTAGATGCGCCGCCACCCATAAGCGACATGCCCGTTGGCCCTGCCTTCCTCGGCCCGCTGCTGTGCAGCGCGGGCGATCCTCTCGCCCTTGATCTCCGACTCCGCCGTGTCGAACTCGCCGAGCACTCCGGCATACATTCGGCCGGCCGCAGACGTCAGGTCGATATCAGAACCCTTGACGAGAGCGATGCCCACACGAGCCTTCGACAGAACGTCGATCGCATGAGCGCGTTCGCGCCGGTTCCGCCACAGACGGGATAGGCCGTAGGCGACGATATGGTCGAACTCTCCGCGCACAGCCGCTTCGAGCATGGCCTCGTAGTCCTTACGGTGTTTGGTTCCCTTCAATACCGAGATGTCATTGTCGGTGTATACACGCACGACTTCCCACCCGCGCGATTCGGCGAGGCGCAGCGAGTCTTCGCGTTGGCGCGCGATGCCCTTCTCGGTGCTCCGCGGATCCTCGGAGATTCGACAGTAAACAGCCGCCCTACCTGCCATGATGGCTATGTTACCCGCTGAGAACCCTCCGTATTTCCGGGGGGCGTCGGGAAAACGTGGCGTCCGGAAGATTTCACAACCCTGATCGACGGGGTGACCACCGAACTGTTCGATCGATTCGCCGACGATACCGTCGTCTACCCCGGTCACGGCGATGACACCACCCTCGGCGACGAACGGCCGCAGTTGCAGGAGTGGAACCGCCGTGGATGGTAAGAAGCCGACTTGCCGCAGCGATGGCACGGCGCCTATTTCGACGGAAGGTTGACGTACCGTCGGATAAGCGCCGCCAGCTCTGATGGTTTCATTGCCAGTGTCAGCTTTGCGAGTCTTCCGCGATCGATCTCGTCGACCACAAGTTTCAGTGCTCGGGCTGCGTCTCGGCGTGTTCCCTTCAGGTCCGGATCGGAAAGTCTCCAGCGCGGAAGCGAACGGTGATGATGATGTGCTATTCCGAGTAACGTGCAGAGGTCGACAAGGTCTTTGTGCTGGAAGCGCTTCTTCCAGGCCAGGGCTTTCATGACTAGCGCGACCTCGACATCCGGAAGCGGCGCAGTGAAGCTGATCTCCCCTTTGCTTTGCACGCGCACACAGGCATCTACGTACAAAGGGGGAGCTGCCAACGCCAGGGATAATCCCGGCGCAGCGTCGAAGCCTCGATCGCCGATCATCTGCGGCATTCCCGCCGCGTCTGGAGTCACCAGTAGATCAATCGACATTTCACCGTGCGGACTGTATCTCGTGTACGAGTTGCCTCGAACAGCTTCGTACCCGAATGCTTGGAGGGCTTCGTGCAGGTCGCGATCTGTGGCAACCAGCGGGCTGATACCGGCATCGGCATCCACAGTTGCGCGGTGGATTACATCAGGTGTCGGGTATGCGTGGCTGAGTAGTTGCACCATATGACCTCCGATGATCCGATATCCACGGCCGTCCGCCTCAGGGTCGAGGAATGAGGCCGCTTTCGTGAGGTCGTGCAACGCAATGTATCCGAGATCTGAAGCATTGGATGTCGAAACGATGGCGACTTCGAAAACGTGTGGCTCAGGCATCCAGCTGCCTGTTCACGATGTGATGTCGCAATCGCTGGGCTGTTTCCGTTGCGTTCGGGCCAACGCTTGTATGAAGAAGGTCCCACAACACGATGGCGGGGTCCGCCAAGAGCTGTCCCTGTCGCAGTGCCCTGTGAGCTGTGCGCTGGATGGTGGGGTCATCTGGCACTACGGTGAGCATCGTGGCGTCGCCGACATCGACGGGGGTGAAGCCCACTGGGCTGAAGTCGATGATCTCTGGGAGATAGAGGAGCGCGGTTGCCGGGATCTGCCAGGGCGAATACTCGTCGGCTGCGAGATCGCCGGACACCACCGGAGTGAGTTCCAGCTCGGTCAGTAGTGATGTTGCGGACTGAGCTTGAGTCGCCGGATCGTCCAGGTCGTACCACCCTTGGATAGTGCCGCCGGGTCCGGGATATTCATCGAGCCAGGCGTCGAGTAGCTCTACCGAATTTCCGAGCCACCCGGCTTCGTCTTTGTGGGTGCTGGTCAAGCTCCGGAGCGCATGAGAGATGGCTTGCTGGGAGAAGCCGAGTAGTTCGGCCAGTTCGGTCTGGGATCTCGGTTGTTGTGAGGTAGCCAGGGTTCGAGTCAACGACCATCGCGCCCATGCGGTGCGAGTTCTGTGTCCCGGTCGACCGTCTGAGTCCCGATCCTCGAACATGATCTCAGTGTTGAATATCACCAACGGTGGATCGGTGGTCACCAGGTCGAGTTCATCGGCAAGTGCTCTTTCAATGACAGATCTCGACGCTTCCGGTGCAGCGTAGAGTCTTCGGTTCGATCGGTCTTGGTCCCGTTTGATCTGGTGTCCGGTGAGGCGGTGGTCGCTCATCTGCACGATCGACTCGATGGCCTGGAGGCTGTGAGGTCCTCTCAGGAACAAGCGGTCGGAGGTACCGCCCACCACCTGAATCCCCGCTTGCGTGAGCAGCCTGAGGAGGCGACTCCGTATCGCACCGGCATCCATCGCTCCTCCTACTGTAGTGCATTGCTTTTGTCAAACAAGCTTATCGCGATATCTGCTACAAGGCTTGTTTGACAGATTATTATCAGCTGGGTATAGGCGCAAACCTGTCGTCGTCTCGAGTGAAATCGGCGATGGCAGCTGTGGGGAAGCCGCAGCGACCTCAGCTCACACGCTCCGACGTCCGCGCAAGTTTCGTGTTACCCGCCGAGAACCCTCCGTACTTCCGGGGGGAATCGGGAAAACTTGGCGCTCAGAGGATTTCACGACTCTGATCGAGGGCGTGTCCACCAAACTGTTCGGCCTCGGCTGGCCGAATGGCGCAGCCGGGGTTGGTGACCCGTCCGGCGGTTCTGCCGTGTTCGCCGGGGCCGCCTTCGCGGATGCCGTGAAGTTCCGGTGGTCGAGGTCGGTGATCGCCGCCGCTGTCCCCCGCGCCGACCGTATCGAATTCGCCGAGTCCGGGCGATGGGGGCCACCGGCGCCGCGGTTCGGCCGAAGGAAACGACGCGGCGGCGACACCCGCGAATGTGGAACCGGCGGACCGGCCGTGGTCCGGCGACCAGGAGTCGGTCGCCGGACGGCGGGCCGCCGTTTCGGGAGCGTGTGCCCGGCCCCGGCGCGTGCGGGGCCGGGCGTCAGGACAGTTCGACGAGCTTCTGTCGCAGCCAGCTCAGTGTGGTGACACCACCGGCCACCTGGTAGCCCGGGTAGCTCTGGTGGATGCCGGATTTCACGAAATCGTCGACCTGCTTCTTACGCTCTTCATAAGCGTTGTTGTTGAGCTGGTCGTGCAGCAGGCCGAGTCCACCCGCCGCCAACGCGTCGTTGAGCAGCTGCATGCCGAGGGTCTGGTAGTTGCCGAGCTGGCTGGGGTCGGCATTGGAGACCTGGGCGAAGAACCCGGCGATTCGGGCGGCGAAATCGCCGTCGGGGGTCGAACAGTACAGGTCGCCCACTGCGCAGAAGGTGTAGGTGCGGTTGCTCAACCAGCCGAAACCGGTCAGCCGGGGGCCGCCGGCGCCGGCGCCCTGTACCGGTGGGCCGATGAGGTTGTCGAGGGGGGAGCGGCGCGGGTCGGCGATCAGGCCGACCAGGCCCACCCGGTCCGGGGGGACCACGCCGAGCCCGGTGCCGATCTCGGAGGCGAGGTCACCGGCGGCATCGGCGCCCTGGCTGTAGCCGAGCAGCGCGAATCGCGTGTTTCCGCAGCGTCGCGCCACATCGGAGATCAGTCCGCGGGCTCCGGAGATCGCCTCGTTCTTGGAGCGACCGTAGACCTCGCCCTCCCATGGGAAGGCGGTGGCGGTGTAGGCGACGTAATCGGTGTGGGCGTTGCCCGGTAGGCCGTCGGCGGCCAGGGCGAGCATTCCCTTGCCGGGGTCGGACTTCGACGTCTCCCAGGTGCCCGGGATCGCGACCACATACAGGTCGGGGCAGTTCGCGGGCGCCGCGTGGGCCGTCGTGGCCACGGCGGGCGCGAGGACCGACGCGAGGATTACCGCCATACCGGCGGTGGCGCTCTTCCATCGAGAAAACATCGTGTGCTCCATGTGCTCACCGAGACGGCCACCGGCCGTTCACCTGTTCCCAGGATTCCCAAAACAGTCGACGGGCATGCCACGCCCTTGTGGTGTGACGTGTGGGTGCGAGTTCGTCGACCCCGATGGATGGATCAGAGGCACTTCAGATCTCGCCGAGGGATAGCCAAGCACATCGGGGCCCGTTCCGAAAGTCGAATCTACCGGTGTTCGGCCCTGATCAACGGGATATTCACCGTCGGGCGGCGCTGTGCTGTGAAATCCGCCCGCTCACGGTGGTTTCGGTGCCCGGGTCGGTGTGCCGCGGCCACCGCACCCGCGGCGGTCTCGGGTGTTCGCGCGCCCGGCCCCGTTGTCCGCCGACGCGACCTGGGCAGTAGGCACGGTATGACGGTCCGGACCGGGGAAATCGCTACCGTACTCGACTGGAGTTCCCGGGGCGTGGCGGACGCGCTCGGCGCGTGTGGACGAGGCCCATGAAGCGGCTCTGTTCCCTCGGAAGGAGGGTCACTGATAACGATTCGGGCCATAAGAAGTGCCCGTCCGACCGGGCGACGGGTGTCTGCGCCCTCCGGTTCACGCCCCCCGCGGTGCCGCCGATCCGTCCGCGATCACCTGACCAGCCCGAATCTCGAATCCTCGCGTTACGGCGAGGTATGGCACCCGGGCTCGCGCGGTGTCCGGGGCTCGGAAGGTGCCTGGCAGACTTGTGTCGTGACTTGGACGCCAGTGCGTACACGACCGGATTCGCGTGCCGACTCCGGTGCTGCGCGCGGGATCGGTGCCGTGATCCTGCGCTGGGCCGGGCGGCTACTCGGCGGTGCCTTGGTGGTGGGGTTGATCCTGGTGGGCGGTACCGCCGTGCGGGTGTGGCAGGTGGCGCGGATCGAGGACTACACACCCGCCGACGCCATCGTGGTGCTGGGCGCCGCGCAGTACTCCGGGACACCGTCGTCGGTGTTCGAGGCGCGCCTCTACCAGGCGGCGAGCCTGTACGAGCAGGGGGTGTCGGACCTTGTCATCACGGTCGGCGGCAAGCAGGAGGGTGACCTGTACACCGAGGCCGCCTCGGGAAAGATGTACCTGATGGACGCGGGCGTCCCGGAGAGCGCCATCCTCGCCGTGGAGACCGGTTCCGATACGCTCCGCAGCGTGGAAGCCGTGGCCGCCGCGATGCAGGGCCGCGGCCTCGATTCCGCGGTGCTGGTCAGCGATCCGTGGCATTCGCTGCGGACCCGCACCATGGCCCGCGACGCCGGGCTCGACGCCTGGACCGCACCCACCCGCACCGGTCCAGCCGTGTACACCCGGGAATCGCAGGCGCACGGTATCGCCCGGGAGACCGCCGCTCTGCTCTGGTATCAGCTCACCCATTTCTCGGCGGATTTCAACTACACCGCCGGGCAGTGAAGCCTTCACCCGCCGGACCTCCCGGCCGGTCACGGCCCGGTGGCAGACTTGGTGCGGTGATCTACACCGAGCACGACCGCGAACGCCTGGTCGGCGAGGCCCCCAAAACGGCGGGCCTGGCCGGTGCCGGAGCCCACGGAAACGGGCACCGCACCGAATTCGCGCGCGACCGTGCGCGCGTACTGCATTCGGCCGCGCTGCGCCGCCTCGCCGACAAGACCCAGGTGATGGGTCCCCGCGACGGCGATACGCCGCGCACCCGGCTCACGCATTCGCTGGAGGTCGCGCAGATCGGCCGCGGTATCGCCGACGGCCTCGGCTGCGATCCGGATCTGGCCGAACTCGCGGGACTGGCGCACGATATCGGCCATCCGCCCTACGGTCACAACGGCGAGAAAGCGCTGGATATCTTTGCCGCCGGTGCCGGCGGGTTCGAGGGCAACGCCCAGAATCTGCGGATCCTCACCCGGCTCGAACCGAAGGTCGTCGATTCCTACGGTGGCAGTGTCGGGCTCAATCTCACTCGCGCCGCGCTCGACGCCACGATCAAATACCCGTGGCATCGCACCGCGGCGAGTGGCAAGTTCGGCGCCTACGAGGCGGACGCCGACCGGTTGTCCTGGGTCCGCAAGGGCGCCTCGGATCGGCGGCCGGCGCTGGAATGCCAGGTGATGGACTGGTCCGACGATGTGGCCTACTCGGTGCACGACGTGGAGGACGGCATCATCGCGGGCCGGATCGATCTGCGTGCCCTGGCCGATCCGGTGGAGCGGGTCGCGCTGGCCGAGCTGGGACATGTGCAGCATCGCGACCTCTCGGTCGACGATCTGGTGGCCGCCGCGCAACGCCTGTCCGAACTGCCCGTCGTCGCGGAGGTGTTCGTCTACGACGGCACCCTCGCCAGTTCGGTCGCCTTGAAAAGGCTCACCAGTGAACTCGTCGGCCGGTTCGCCAACGCGGCGGTCGTGGCCACGCGGGCGGCCCATACCGGACCGCTCGCCCGCTACTCCGCCGACCTGGTGGTGCCGCCGGTGGCCGCCGCCGAGGTCGCTGTCCTGAAGACCGTCGCGCTGCGCTACGTCATGTCCGATCCCGACCACAAGCTGCGTCAGGCCGAGCAGCGTGCCCGGCTCACCGCCGTCGCCGAACACCTGCTCGCCACCGGTCCCGCCGCACTCGATCCGCTGCTGCTGCCCTGGTGGGACACCGCCGCCGACGACAGCGCCCGGGTTCGCGTGATCGTCGACCAGATCGCCTCCTACACCGAGAGCCGCCTGGAACGGATCGCCGCCACCCTGGATTCGTGACAGTGCTCACCGGCATGATCGGCGTCGCCTTCGGCACCACGGGCCGGCCGGGTCCCTTATCGACCGACCGTGGCTGCCGACTCTTCGAAGCAGGTGGGGGAGGGCGTATGCGCTCGTGCGTCGACCGGCCCGAGTAGGTCCACGTCACCGTAAGCGCTCAATGATCGTCTCTCTATGGATGACCGGCCGCACACGCGCCAGGGTGCTCGGGTTCCGGTGTGGACCCGCTCGCCTAGACTCGACTCCGTGACCGGACGAATACCTGCTCGCGATATCACCGCCATTCGGGAGCGCGTCCGGATCGAGGATGTGGTGGGCGAGTACGTGGCGCTCAAACGGGGCGGCGCGGACTCGATGAAGGGGCTGTGCCCGTTCCACGACGAGAAGTCCCCGTCCTTCCACGTGCGGCCCAACCACGGCCTGTTCCACTGTTTCGGATGCAACGAGGGCGGCGATGTGTACGCCTTTCTGCAGAAGATCGAGCACATCGGTTTCGTGGAAGCCGTCGAGCAGATGGCCGACCGGATCGGCTACCGGATCAACTATGAGGGCGGCGGGACATCGGTCCAGCGTGACCGCGGCACCCGGTCCCGGCTGGTGGCCGCCAACGCCGCCGCCCACGAGTTCTATGCCGAGCGGTTGCGCGGCCCCGACGCCACGGTCGCCCGCAAGTACCTCACCGACCGCAACTTCGACGAGGCCGCCTGGACCCAGTTCGGCTGTGGTTACGCCCCCGACGGCTGGGACACCCTCACCAAGCACCTGCTGAACCGGGGCTTCGATTTCAAGGAACTCGAGGCGGCCGGTCTGTCCCGGCAGGGTCGGCGCGGCCCGATCGACCGGTTCCACCGGCGGCTGCTGTGGCCGATCCGCAATCTCGGCGGCGATGTGATCGGTTTCGGCGCCCGCAAACTCTTCGAAGACGACACCATGCCGGGCAAATACGTCAATACCCCGGAAACGCTGCTCTACAAGAAATCCCAGGTGCTGTTCGGTCTCGACCACGCCAAACGGGAGATCGCCAAGGGCCATCAGGCCGTGGTCGTCGAGGGCTACACCGATGTGATGGCCATGCATCTGGCCGGGGTGAAAACCGCCGTCGCCGCCTGCGGTACCGCCTTCGGTGACGACCATCTGGCGATCCTGCGCCGGCTGCTCATGGACGACAACTTCTGGCGCGGCGAGATCATCTTCACCTTCGACGGCGACGCCGCCGGCCAGGCCGCCGCCCTCAAGGCATTCCTCAGTGATCAGAAGGTCGCCGGGCAGACCTACGTCGTGGTCTCGCCCGACGGCCAGGATCCCTGTGAGATGCGCCAGCACTCCGGGGACGCCGCCCTGCGCGATATGGTCGCCCGCCGCGAGCCACTGTTCGATTTCGCGCTGCGCCAGGAGATCGCCAAACGCGAGGACAGCCGTACCCGGGCCCTCACCTATGACAGTCAGGTCGAGGTGATGCGCTGGGCGGTTCCCATCGTCGCCCAGATCAAGGACCACGGACTGCGTAAACGCTACGCGACCCAGCTCGCCGAATGGACCGGCTGGCAGGATCCGCAACTGGTGTACCGCCGGGTCGACGAGGAGGCCCGCAAGTTGCGCGGCGCCGCGGCCGCCCCGCCCACCCGGGCGCCCCGGAGCGAGCAATCCGGCCCCACGCCGCCCGCCGCCCGTCCCGACCCCCGGGACCCGGTACTGCGCTCCCAGCGGCAGGCCCTCGCCGCCGGCCTGCAGTACCCGGAGATCGCCGGTCCGGCGTTCGACGCCCTCGAAGCCGACGCCTTCACCCACCCCGCCTATATCGCCGTGCGCACGCTCATGGCCGAAGCCGGGGGAGTGGCGGCGGGCCTGTCGGGTGCGGACTGGGTGAGTGCGATCGGCGACCACACCGACGACCTCACGTTGCGTGCCCTGGTCTCCGAGCTCGCCAGTGAACCGCTGCCGGTGAAGACCACCGGCGATATCCCCCGGTTCATCACCGGGGTCCTCGCCAATGCCCAGGCCGCCCTGGTCGGCCGGCAGATCGCCGAACTCAAGTCACGGCTGCACCGCGTCTCTTCCGTCGACGAACCGGAGATCTATATGGCCCTGTTCGCCGACCTCGTCGCCCTCGAGCAGTACCGCAAGAGTCTGCTGGAACAGGCCATGGGCACCAGCGAATTCGGTGCCGCCTGACCCCGGCTAGCGTCGCCGTAGCTGATCGTGCGGCACCATCACGGTGGTGCGCTCGTCCAGCGGCTCCATCGGCTCCAGCTTCGGCCGGGTGCTCAACCTGTCCGACAGTTTCTGTCTGCTCACCTGCACCAGCTTGCGCGTCACCGGGCTCCCCGCTACCGCGCGGGCACTCGCGCTGATCTGCTCATAGCGTGCCCGCCCGGCCTTACTGCCCAGCACATAACCGGCAGCGATACCGATGATCAACCGCAACATTGTGGGTGGAGCTCCTCCCAGTAGTCCGTGCCGACCCATCCTGCCCGACCGCACCGACGCCTGTCGATCCGGTCCCCACGGCCGGTCGGACCCTTTTTCGGCCGCCCACCCCGGCTCGACCCCGCGATTTGGGCGCGCACCCACCCATACGCTAGAGTTTCCTCTCGGTCAGCCCGGTACGGGCGAGGCCGCCGAGCAATCCCCTATAGCTCAATTGGCAGAGCAGCCGACTGTTAATCGGCAGGTTACTGGTTCGAGTCCAGTTGGGGGAGCAGAAACCGCAGGTCAGGCCGAATACCCGCGCCGGTGTGGAAGATCCGGGACCCGATGCGTTCGTCAGCCCTGGCCGACCGATCCAGGCCGATTACCAGCTGGTCTGCGTACCGAACAGAACTGGGTGGGTGGACCCGGGTGGAGCCCATTGCGGGCCGATTTCGGGCGTCTAGGCTGTCGCCGCCCACCGTGCCCTCAGAGTGGGCCGACGCCGGAATACTCGGCCGTTCGAAGAATCACAAGGGCAAGATCGTGTGCTACACAGCCGACGCCCACCTGGGACTTACTGCCCTGGCTGAGCGTGCCAAGCGGGTCGGGGCCGGCGATACCGACCATCGGCGACCCGATCAGGGGCCACCGGCACCGGCGGTAAACCGTTTCGGCCGTCTGGGTACCGATTCACCGAAATAACTCCGGGCTCGTCGGCGACTGCACCTGTCAAAGGCCCGCTCATGGATCTGGTGCTGTGCCCGATCAACGCACCCCTTCGGCTCGGCACCGTTGTTGACCAGCAACTGTTCGGTCGATCACCGAAAGTAGCGCCGTCCGGGCGGTTGGATGGGATTGTATGGACACACGCACGTTTCGACCTCCGGTACCGGCACTGTCGGGAATTCTGCTCGGCATCGGAATCCGGCACATCGACCGCCGCGTGTGGTCGTCGTGCGACCGGAGTAGGGCCTCGGCGACGGATGTTCATCCTCGAGGGTGAACATCCGTCGAGCGCGGACGGTTCGCGAGCTGCGGCCCGTTCGGCAGTGCCGAAGCATTCGCACGTGGGCCGCCGAGCGGGAACCCGGATCGGCAGCGGCCACGACCACCACGTGGCCCCACCCAATAGCCGGCGGACACTCACGGAACGCGATCGGTATCCGTTTTCGCGGCCGGGTGGCGGTTGTGCCAGATCCGGCGTGAGGCGTGCAGGGAGTCGCGCCTCAGAGCGGGGGAAGTCTTCCATATCCGCCGGATCCGGTCGCCGGTGTCGAACTTCGGCCGCCGGGATCGCCGGTCTCGGCGAATGCGGTGAAAGCGCCGCGCATTGCGGCCGACAGGGGTGCGAAATCCGGTGGGACCTGGGAGCCGATGAGGCGCGGCCGAGAGGGCTGGGGGGTGTGTCGAAGGTGAAGGGCACGTCGAGGCCGTGGCAGGCGCGCAGCGCGCCGTCGCGGGCGGGATTCCGCCAAGCGAATACGTAGAGATTCTCCGCCGGTGTCCGCATTCACCTCGAGCGGGACCACATCGCCGCGCACCCAGGTGTCGTAGACGTCGTAGCGCTCAGCGCTCGGGGACCACGAGGTGGATCTGCTGTGCGGGATCGGCCTGGCCGGTGAGATCTACAGGGCCGCAGCGATTTCTGGGGCGAGCATCACCGTGTGTCGGTGACCGTCACCGCGTGCCTGTTCGAGTGGGCATTCGCCCGGCGCCGAGTCCAATCGTCCGGACGGTTCACGCGGTCGCGCTGCCGAGCCACCCGGTATCGACATCGCCCGGCGGCTCCGCGCAGGCCGCGGCGGCGGCCTGCAGGATCAGGGCGGCGGCGGCCGCGCCCGGGTCGAGCACGCCGCGCGCCACCTCGCCGACGTAGCTGGCCCGGCCGCGTTTGGCCACCAGCGATACGGTTCCGGACGCGCCGCGCACCGCGGCGTCGGCGGTGGCGGTGAGTGCCGCGGCCGGATCGCCCTCGGCGGTGCGGGCGGCGAGGGTTTCGGCGGCCGGTGCGAGCGCGTCCACCATGGTCTTGTGCCCGACTTCGGCTTTCCCGTATCGCTGCACGGTGGCCACCCCGGCGGTCAGGCCCTGGGATAACTCCGCCAGCGTGGGTTCGGAACCAGTTGCGCAGCGGGCGAGTTCGCGGAAGAACATGCCGAACAGTGGACCGCTGGTGCCGCCGGTGCCCAGGAAGCCGCGGGATACCGCGGTCAGCCAGTCCGCGTAGGAGTCGGGGGCGGTGGTGTCGATGTTCTCGCGGGCGCGGCGCAGGGCGGCGGCGATATTGGCGCCGAAATCGCCGTCACCGGCCCGGCGGTCTAGATCGGCGAGCGCCTCGGTGCGGTCGAGGAAGGCGTCGAACATGGTGTGCACCCAACGCTGACCGAATCCCGCGGGTAGTGCTTCGTTGTTCATGAGCAGAGCTCCTTCACCAGGTCAGGGCCGGGGTGCGCACGGGCGCGTCCCAGAGCGGAAGCAGATCGGCGTCGGCGGGCAGCAGGGTGAGGGAGACCCCGACCATATCGAGCGAGGTGACATAGCTACCGGCCAGCGAGCGGGCGACGGTGATACCGCGTCCGGTGAGTTGCCGGTGTACCGCGCGCGCCGCGATGGACAGCTCGACGGGGTAGGTGCCGCCGAGACCATTGACGATGGCGATCACCGCGGATCCGCGCGCCAGGTCGAGTTCGGCGACCAGCGGGTCGACCAGTAGCGATACCAGCGAATCGGCGTCGGCGAACGGCACCCGGCCGGTGCCGCGTTCACCGTGGATGCCGACACCCAGTTCGACCTCGCCGGGTTCGAGGGTGAACGCCGGAGCCGTTTCGCCGGGGTGTGTACCGGCGGCGAGCGCGAAGCTCAGTGTCCGGGCATTGCGGGCGACGCGGCGGCCGACCTCGGCGACCGTGTGCAGGTCGGCACCGGCCTCCGCGCTCGCGCCGCAGAGTTTCTCGACCGCGAGCACGGCCGCGGTGCCGCGGCGGCCGGGGCCGTCGTCGTCCGCGCTCTGGGTGGCCAGGTCGTCGTCGACGAGCACGGTTTCGGTCGCGACGGCGTTGTCGTCACCGGCGAGTTCACCGGCGATCCGGAAGTTGAGGACGTCGCCGGTGTAGTTCTTCACGATCTGCACGACGCCCCGTCCGGAATCGGCGGCCACGGTGCCCTCGTGCACCTGCAGTGCCGTGGGGCTGGCGAATACCGCGCCGGGTACGGCCACGTCGAGCATGCCGTATCCGACGAAGCCGGCATGGAGGGGTTCGTGGCCGGATCCACCGCCGGAGACGAGGCCGACCTTGTCATGTGCCGGGGCGGCCCGGGTGACGATGCCGCGAGTGCGGTCGTAGGCGACGAGTGTCGGATTGGTGAGTGCCAGCCCCTCGAGTGCCTCCTCGGGCGCGGTCTCCGGCTGGTTGAGGATCTGT
This sequence comes from Nocardia grenadensis, assembly GCF_050942415.1. Classification (NCBI taxonomy): domain Bacteria; kingdom Bacillati; phylum Actinomycetota; class Actinomycetes; order Mycobacteriales; family Nocardiaceae; genus Nocardia; species Nocardia grenadensis. The sequence continues at coordinate 1,505,676 of NZ_CP192054.1, forward strand.
CGGCGCACGAGCCCGTTCTCCTTCGATCGACTGTTCGCCGATGCTAGTCGAGCTCGAACTGCACGATCCGTACGTCTCGGATGTACACAGCGGGGCCGAGGGCACGCCGTATCGGTCGAAACGGTTGCCAACGCTGCTGTGATGGCCGACCGACGGTGTGTTGATACCGCGGTAACAAGTTCAGCGGGTCGGCGGGAACAACGGCGGGGGAGTGCCGATGGGGATGATCCGCGTACCGGACCAGGGGCACCGGGTGCGGTGGTCGCGTGGGTGATCGGCTATCCGGTCCTCGTCGACCGATACCAGCGTCCCCGGGCACAGGCCCGGGCAGCCGATCGCGGTGACGGGCCCGACGAGGTTCCTGCGGAGGGAGATTCGCAGGTAGCGAAGATTTATCCAGGGCCCGCGCCCACATTCGCATATCGGCCTGTCGACGACTTCGATTCCTACCCAGGGGCATTCGCCCGGCACGTTGCGCCAGTGGTCCGCGACCCGGCCGTTCTCGAGCCGGGTGCCGTGGAGGCAGTACAACTTCTCCGGGCAGTAGTAGAGCCCGGAGGAGGATTTCGGTACGAGCATTCCGGTGTGGACCCAGGGCGCTATGCGGCATCCGCACACCGGTTCGTCCTGCTGTGGCATATCGGTCTTTCTGTGCTGATTATCAGGAGTCGGTGGCGTCCGGGTACTGCCGGACCCGGGGCGGCGTAGTCGCGCCGGGGGATAGCCCGGCCGGGAGATCGTCGGATCCGAGAGGGATCGGCGGGCGTTCGTCGGGTAGCTCACGCAGTCCGGCGGCGACCCGTTCCAAGAGTTCGAGGTCTGTGCGCCGAGTGACCTGCCACAGCCGCAGGGTTGCGGACATGGCTCGATTGGTGGTCCGGATGGGCAGCGGCGGGCGCTGTTCGGGCATGGTCTGACCTCGCAGGTTCGATGAATGGACAGCGGCGTCTATCTCGGGCCGGGAGAGCGGAGCATGGGCAGAACGAACTGTTTACCCGTGGTAAACCCGACGGGCGCGCAAAGCCTGCTGGGTTAAGGGGGTATAAACGCAACGATACGGCTGCTACGGGTTTGCCGTCAAGCGCCTCTAAACTCCACGCTGTGGATGGAGCCGGCGAGTTCGACGAGGTCCGTGGCGAACCGGACCCGGTGCGCCGTGGTCAGCGGGCCACCGAACTGATCATGCGCTACCAGCAGCGGGCCACCGAACTGGCGAGACTCCGCAGAGAGGCGATCGAAGAAGCGCATCGGACCGGTCTCAGTTTCACCGAGATCGCTGAGCTGCTCGGGGTGACGAAAGGCCGGATCAGCCAGATCAGGACCAGCGCTCCGCCGGCCGAACGCGCGTTCTTCGGTGTCGGCCCGGTAGCGGTCGGGATTCCCCGGCCGGCCGACAACGAGGCCGATCGCGACCATGTGCACTTCGACGTGAGTTACCAGGCGACCCGACAGCGGGTGGAAGTCGACCTGGCCCGCCTGTCGATGGCGTCCACGCACTTCGAGATCGAGCCCGGTACCGAGGACGTTCCGGCCGGTGACGCCGTGGTGATCTGCGAACCCGAAGCGGCTCCGGTGGCACGGCGTCTGCTCGCCGCCGACAAGGCCCTGGGTTTCGAGAACATCGACGGCACCTGGTATCTCGTCGACAAAGCGTCCGGATGCCGGTACGGCTCTCCGTTCCGTGCCGACAGCGCGAACCGGATCGATATCGGCTACCTCGCGCGGCAGGTGGCCGACGGCCGGGTCATCGTCCATATCGCCGGTGTGACGGGTGTCGGATCGCTGGGCATCGCGCATTGGCTGAGCGGCCATGTATCCGAGATCTACGAGCGATCGGCCCGATTCACCAGCGCGGTGATCGAATGCGATTTCGATGCCGACCTTTCCATCACCGGGAGCCGGATCGTCGCGGGGCCGTTCACCTCCCGGGAATGAGCCGATGGAGATCCCGGACCGAGCGGATCGAGGGTGGTCACGCCCGGGCCGCCGTGGCCGGATCGGGGAGGTGGAATACCCGCCGGGCGGTGCCCGCGAGGAAATCGGCGCGTAGTTCCTCGTCCCAGCCCAGGGCAGCCAGGTCGCGTAGTGCCCGGGCCGGGTCGATCATCGGCCAGTTCGTACCGAACATGACGCGGCGGCGGCCCAGTGTCCGGGCGTAGTCGAGGAACGCCGCGGGTAGCCGGTCGAGCGCGTACGCGGAGGTGTCGACGTAGAAGTTCGGGAATTTGACCGAGAGCGTGACGACTTCGTCCAGCCACGGGAATCCCACATGGCCACCCACCACCACCAGATCGGGGAAATCGAGCAGGACCCGTTCCAGGTACGGGATGGGCCGGCCGGTTTCCGAGGTCTTCAACGGTCCGGTGTGCCCGATCTGGGTGCACAGCGGTACGCCCGCCTCGACGCACGCGGTGTAGACGGGGTAGTAGAGCCGATGGTCCGGCGGTAGCTCCCACAGCCAGGGCACGACCCGGACGCCCACGAAGACGTCGCCGGCCAGTTCGCGGACGGTCCGGGCGGCACGTACGGGATCGCGGAGGTCGACGCCGAGCAGGCCGCGGAATCTGGTGGGTGCGTGCTCGACGGCGGCCCGTACCTCGTCATTGGTGATCAGTGGGCCACCGGGCCCGTACCAGGCCGAGAGCAGCGCGAGATCCACTCCGGCGGCGTCCATCCGCGCGAGGGTCCGGTCGATACCGGGGGCCATATCCGCGGCGTCCTTACCGGTCCAGCGCAGCAGGGTGGCCAGCCAGGGCTCGCGGGCCATCCGCGGACCCACCTGCTGGGCCCAGACGTCGATCGCGCCCATGGGCGGCTCCTTCCGGGGTCGTATACTTCACTATCAAAGTATTGAGAGGTGGGCAGGATGGCAAGGGACCCGTACCGATTGATCGGCCGGATCCAGCAGGTTGCGCATTCCCTGCGCAAGAAGTCCGATCACCTGCTCATCGACAGTGCCGGGGTGACCACGGCCCAGGCCGGCATCCTTTCCGTCATCGCCGACGATCCGGGCTGCTCCCAGCGTGATATCGCCCGGCGGCTGCGTCTCGGCGAATCCGCCCTGGTCACCGCGATGGGTCGCCTGCGCGGGGCCGGCCTGGTCGAGCGGCGGGTGAGCGATCAGGATCCCCGGGCGGCCGCCCTGTTCCTCACCGCTCAGGGGCGGGAGACGATCGGTCGGGCCCAGGAGACCTACGGGGTCCTCAACGGCCTCGTTCTCGAGGCTCTCGGCGTCGACGGCCGGGCACGGCTCGCCGAGCTGCTGGACGCGCTCGATTCGGCCGTCGCGTCGTTTCCGGACCGGCCGGACGAAACGGGTCCGCCCGGCCGGAAGTGAGGGCGCCGGTCATACCGGGGCCGGAGCCGGACGGGTGCGCCGGGAGCGGGCGAAGAGGAAGGTGGCGAGGGCAGCGGGAATGTTCATCAGGAAGCCGTACACCGCGCCGGGAACCGCCATGGTTTCGTTGCCCAGCACGGTCACCGCGATGGTGATGGCCAGGGCCGCGTTGTGCACGCCGATCTCCATACCCGCGGCGATCGCGTCCGCCCGCTCCACCCCGAACGCGCGCGGTACCGCGTAGCCGATGATCAGGCTGCACACGCACAGCAACAGGGCGATGGCGCCCAGCTGCCCGACATGCTCGGTGAAGGCGTCGAACTCGGAGACCAGTGCCGCCACGACCACCAGTGCCAGTACCACCGTGGCGGCGACCTTGACTGCGGTGTGCATCCGCAGGGCCCAGGCAGCGAAGAGGCGCCGCACCGTCATGCCGAGCACCACCGGGACCAGAACCAGGACGAAGACCTGGAGGAATTTGCCGGGTTGCAGGCCGATACCCGTGCCGTCGTCCAGGAACACCGAGTAGGACAGCCCCACCACGATCGGCAGCGTGAAGACGGCGAGTACGGAGTTGACCGCCGTCAGCGTGATGTTCAGCGCCACATTGCCGCCCGCGATATGGCTGAACAGATTCGCCGACGTCCCGCCGGGTGAGGCGGCCAGTAGCATCATCCCGACCGCCAGCGCGCCGTCGAGGCCGAACAGCCGCACCAGGCCGAAGCAGAGAGCGGGCAGCACGATCAGCTGACAGCTCAATGCGATCAGTGCCGCCTTGGGAAAACGCGCCACCCGGGCGAAGTCGTCTACGGTGAGGGTCAGGCCCAGGCCGAACATGACGATACCCAGTGCCAGCGGCAGGGCGATCGCGAAAAGCATTGACCCCATGCGTCATCCTTCCGACGGCCGAGTGTGGCCCGGGGCCCCGGGTCCCGTCAAGCGGGGCTCGGGGGGCCCGTCGTTCGATGGTTCACCGGTGGCCGCCGCGACCGCGACCTCACAGGCGAGCAGCGTGTCGACGACGAGGCGGCGCTGCGTGGGAGCCGGCGGCGCCAGGTCCGTGCGCCTCGATGCCCGCATCGCGGCGGCCGGGGCGGGGACGCGCCCGCGTCACCCGAGGAGAATCGGCGGTGACGGTGGGAACTTCACCGGCAGCGCGGTGAGCGATCGGTGGAAGGGACCCGGTCGCCAGGAAGGTCCCTCCGGTGCGTCCAGCTCCAGTTCGGGAAGCGCGTCGAGCAGCAGGTCGATGGCGTCCTGGGCGACCAGATAGGCCGGGGTCTGCGCGGGGCAGGTCCGCTGGCCCAGGCCCCAGGAGAGATGGGAGCGGTTGCCACGGTGGTCGTCGGCGCGGATGGAGGGGTCGTGGTTGCAGGCGGCGATGCTGATGACGACGGGTTGGTGGGCCGGAAGCCAGACGTCGTCGATCAGGATCGGCTGACGTGGGTAGGTGATGAGGAAGTTTGCCATGGGCGGGTTGTCGAACAGGGCTTCGTCGAGGGCGTCGCGGGTGGAGAGGCTGCCGCCGAGCACATTCCCGCCGAAACGCTCCTCGGTGAGGATGAGCAGCAGCGCATTCGCCACGAGGTTCTGCTGCAATTCGATTACCGCGCCGTACAGACCCGCCAGCTGATGGACCATCTCGTCCTCGTCCAATTCGGCGGGGTGCTGAAGCAGGCGCGAGGTGACATCGTCCCCGGGCTCGGCGCGTTTGAGCGCGACCAGGTCCGCCAGTGCGGAATTGATCATCTGGTTGCCGGCCCCGGCATCGATACCCTCGAACATGGCGGCCATACCCGCGGCGACCCGCTGCCCGATCTCGGTGGGGCAACCGAGCAGGGTGTTGCAGACCCCGAAGGCCAGCGGGAAGGTGTACTGCATCAGCAGATCTGCCCGGCCGGTCTCGCAGAAGGAGTTGATCAGTGGGGTCGCGATCTGGTCCACTGCCGCACGGAGTCCGTGCAGATCCACCTGGGCGAGCGCGGACAGATTCGCCGACCGGTAACGCTGCTGGTCGATTCCGGTGCTACGGGCCGGGACGGGCCGCCATTCCATGATCGGCAGTACAGGGCAGTCGGTGGGCATGCTCTGCTGCCAGGTCCGGGGGTCGGCGGGGAAGTGTTCGTGATCGTTGAGGATGCGGACGGCGGTCCGATGTTCGATGACCAGAGTCGCCGGCACATCGGGTGCGAGGTCCACGGGCACCATCGAACGGTGTTCGCGGCGCATCTGCCCGAACACCCGGTGCGGGTCCTCGGCGAATTCGGCCGAGTAGAGCGGGATGCGCGGTCCGCCGTCGGCGAAGGGTGAACCGTGGGCGGCGCGGGGCGGGATGTGGGTGTCGGGCGGTGGCGTGCTCAAGGGTGACTCCAGACTGGTCGCGATATGCCGGGACCTTCCGAGCCGTCGGCTCGTCATCTCGGCACGATGTAGCACCCTACTGGAGGTCAACATGAAATACTCTGCAGCACATTGTGTTTGATAACAGTGCTCGTGGGGTAACGTGCGGTGCGGAAGCCAGGCGCGGGGTGCCGCGGTCCGGACGTACGGCCGTCGGAGGCCCCCGAGAACTCTACGGTCGTTGCGCGTGATCTGCCAGGCGAGTCCGCCGGGCACCCGGTCTGTGCACTGCCGCCCCGGCTGCTGCCGATCTCCTCGCCGGGTGGCCGGTATGCGCTCCGCAGGATCACGACCTTCGGTGCGCACCGCAGGGCCGTCGGAACCATTGCGGTGCGAGGCCACCGGGGCAGACAATGAGACCGGCTCGGTACGCGAATGAGCTGGCGAAACGACGACAGAGGGCGGCCGCGAAGTATCCGGAGGGCGCGACCCGCCGTGAGTGGTTCCAGGTTCCGATCGATCCGAGGAGCAGACGATGACGCAGTTCGCGCCCGACCTCAAGAGCAAGCACAGAGCGATGTGGGCCTCCGGTGACTACCCCCGGGTGGCCGCCGATGTGATTCCCGGACTCGGCCGCAGGCTGGTCGCCGCCTGTGGTATCGGCCCCGGGCAGCGGGTACTGGATATCGCCGCCGGTGCCGGGAACGCGGCGATACCGGCGGCCGAGGCGGGTGCCGAGGTCGTCGCCAGTGACCTCACTCCGGAACTCTTCGAGGCCGGCCGCCAGAAGGCCGCCGCCGCGGGGGTCGAGCTCACTTGGGAACAGGCCGACGCCGAAGACCTGCCCTACGACGCCGGTGCCTTCGATGCCGTGCTCTCCTGCGTCGGGGTGATGTTCGCGCCGTCCCATCGGAGCGCCGCCGACGAGCTGGTTCGGGTGACCCGGACGGCCGGGACGATCGGCCTGATCAACTGGACGCCGGAAGGGTTCATCGGCCGGCTGTTCGCCGTCATGAAGCCGTACGCCCCCGCCCCGCCGCCTGGTGCGCAGCCGCCGCCCCTATGGGGCGACGAAGCACATGTCACCGAACTGCTCGGGGGCCGGGTGACCGATCTGGAGCTGCGCCGGGAGCACGCGGTGGTCGACTGCTTTGCCGACGGCGCCGCCTTCCGGGACTTCTTCAAGGCCAACTACGGACCCCTGGTCACCGTGTACAGGGCCCTCGCCGACGAGCCGGACCGGGGCGCGCGCCTGGATCGGGAACTGGCCGAGCTCGGCGCCGCGCACGATCTGGGCAACGGCCGGATGGAATGGGAGTATCTGCTGGTGACCGCGCGTCGCGACTGACCATGCGCCGGCCGGGCCCGGAACGGGACTCTCCGGGCTCGGTCGCGGGTTGTACGCGGAGCAGGAAAAGCGGAGGACTGAGGAGGAAGCGTGACCGAAACGCGCAAGGCGATCCTGGCCGGTGGGTGCTTCTGGGGTATGCAGGAGCTGATCCGTAAGCAGCCGGGGGTCGTATCGACGCGCGTCGGCTACACCGGCGGGCGCAACGATCACCCCACGTACCGCAACCATCCTGGTCATGCCGAGGCCGTGGAGATCGTCTACGACCCGGCGCAGACCGACTACCGGGCGCTACTGGAGTTCTTCTTCCAGATCCACGATCCGACCACCAGGGATCGCCAGGGCAACGATATCGGCAGCAGCTACCGCTCGGAGATCTTCTACGTCGACGAGGAGCAGAAGCGGGAGGCGCTGGCCACCATCGTCGATGTCGAGGATTCGGGACTGTGGCCGGGCAAAGTCGTCACCGAGGTGTCGCCCGCCCCGGAGTTCTGGGAGGCCGAACCCGAACACCAGGACTATCTGCAGCACTTCCCGAACGGCTACACCTGCCACTTCCCGCGGCCCGGTTGGAAGCTGCCGCGGCGGCAGACCACCGCCCGGTAGGCGCCGATACCGGAGCGGCCGGGGCCGGTGCCCCGCGCCGCTTCGGTTCGCCGCCCGACCGCGGTGATGAGTAGTGTCGGGCGGGTGAGTGGTTGGGCGCGCCGTAGGTTCCAGAGAATAGGACGATTCGATCGCGCGGTGGGCGGCGCGGTGGCGGAACTGCCCGCCTCCCGGCTGGACGCGGGATTGCTGCGCTTGACCGGCAGCGCCGACCACAGTGTCCTGTGGATGGCCTGCGCGGGGCTGCTCGCGGTGCGCCCGGGGGCCACCCGGCGGGCGGCGATGCGCGGGGTGGTCTCCGTGGCCGGGGCCAGCTTCGTGGCCAATGTCGTGCTCAAGCCGGTGTTCGCGCGCCGCCGTCCGGCGGCGGAACTGATGCCGCGGTACCGGCGGCTCGCCCCGGCCCCGTCCTCGTCGTCGTTCCCGTCCGGGCACAGTGCCAGCGCCGCCGCCTTCGCGACGGCGGTCGCCATGGAGAGCCCGCGCACCGCGCTGGCCGTGGCTCCGCTGGCCGCGGCGGTCGCCTACTCCCGGGTCCACACGGGAGTGCACTGGGGTTCGGATGTCCTGGTCGGCGCCGCGGTGGGGTCCGGGTTAGCGCTGGCCACCCGGCGCTGGTGGCCGGTACGCGAATCCGACGAGGCACGGGCCCGGCTGGTTCGCGAGGCGCCGGTACTCGCCGAGGGCAAAGGGCTGGTCGTCATGGTGAACCCGGTGTCCGGTGACGCCAACTACGACCCCACCGACGATATCGCCGCCGCGCTGCCCGCGGCGGTCGTGCTGCGCACCCGGCCGGATGTGGACTGTGCCGAACTCCTCGAGCAAGCCATTGCCGAGCAGTCGGAGCCGGTCGCGGCCCTCGGGGTGGCCGGTGGTGACGGGACCGTCGCCGCGGTGGCCGCGGTCGCCCTGCGCCGCGAGCTGCCGCTGGTGGTGATCCCGACCGGTACGCTCAACCACTTCGCCCGCGACCTCGGCGTCTACGATCTGCTCGAAGTCGTGGACGCGACCGGTGTCGGGGAAGCCGTCGCGGTCGATATAGCCGGTGTCCAGTACGGTGACGCGACCCAGATGGGAACCCGGCACCTGATCAACACCTTCAGCCTCGGCTCCTACCCGGATCTGGTCCGGTTGCGCGAGAAATGGCAGCCGCGGTGGGGTAAGTGGCCCGCGTTCGCGGCAGCGCTCGTGGTCACCCTGCGCCGGGCCGAACCGATCGAGATCTACCTCGACGACCACTGGCAGCGGGTGTGGTTCCTCTTCGTCGGCAACGGGCCCTACCATCCGCACGGCGCTGTACCGGCGTTCCGGGACCGGCTCGATTCCGGACTGCTCGATGTGCGCTGGTTGCGCGCCGATGTGCGCTGGTCCCGCACCCGCGCGGTGGTGTCGCTGCTGTTGGCCGCCATCGGGCACAGCCGGGTCTACGGGGAACGGCAATTATCGGAGCTGTTCGTGTACCTGCCCCGGTCGGAATCGCTCGCGGCCGACGGCGAGGTGTTCGGCACTGCGACCCATCTGCGTTTCTCGGTGGCGGGCCAGCTCACGGTGTACCGGCGCGACGAATCGAACCCGCTGTGGGCCAACCGCAGTCGCCCGCATCATCGCCGGGCTCCGTGGCTGCCCGACGTGTTCCGTTTTCGCTGAGCGGTCCGGCACCGCGCGATCTCGGGCGCCTACTGGTATCGCTCGGCATTCGGCGGTTGCCCGAGCCGGGTCCCCGATCCGTTCGGGTGAGTGCCGCGCGGTACGAGGTCATCCGGAAGCGGATGTGCCGGCGTCGTCGTCCGCCTGTGCGAGGGGTCGTTCCGGCAGCCGCCGGGTGCCGAACAGCGCGAGGACGGCCAGCAGCGCCGTGGCCGCGAACGCGGTGTGCAGCGCGTCCAGGCGGGCCGCGGTATTGACCGAGACGACCGCATCGGTGGTGGGTCCGTCCACACCCGCGTCGGTCAGTGCGTCGCGCAGTTGGGTGTCGGACAGGAACGGGACGCCATCGGCCAGCTCGGTGGTGGCCTGCTGCCGGACGGCGGCCGGTACCGTGGGATTGTTCTCGATCTGCTCGGTGACCGACGGGGTCAGGGTGGCGATCAGGATGGAACCGATCAGCGCGGTGCCAAGCGACGCGCCGAGGTAGGTGGCGGTGTTCTGCAGTCCGCCCACCTCGGCACTGCGCGATTCGGGTACCGCGGAGACGGTCACCGCGCCCAGTTGCGACGCCAGCGCGCCCAGACCCGCGCCCATCAGCAGCATCGGGATCGCGACCACACGCGCGTCGGCCCCGGGGTCCATACCGCCCGCCAGCAGCAGTATCCCGATGGTCATGGACAGCACGCCCAGGCGGACCACGCGCCGCGCACCCGCGCGGGGCGCGAATTTCGGGATGCCGACGGCGGTCGCGATCAAGGCGACCGACAGCGGCAGTAAGCGGGCGCCGGTCCCGAGCGCGCTGAGCTGGAGTACTACCGAGAGGAACAGCGGGACGGTGAAGAACACCCCGGCCTGCACCGCGAACTGAGCGAAGAACATCCACAGGCCGCCGGTGAGCTGTCGGTTACCCAGCAGTTCCGGGTCGAAGAGCGGTTCGCGTCCGGTGCGTACACAGACCGCCAGGCGTTCGCGGAGCAGGTACAGGACGAGCAGTCCACCAAGTAGCAGCCAGATCACCGGGGACAGGCCGAACACGGCCGGCGCGCCGGGCCGCTCCTGTACCCAGCCCCATTCGCTCGAACGGAGTACGCCGTACACGATCATGGCCAGGCCGACCACCGACAGCGCCGAACCGAGGTAGTCGAGGCGCGCCTGCTCCCCGGAGGTGTCGTTCATCTTGCGTAAAAGCAACAGGATCAGAACGACCACGACCACTTCGCCGAAGAAGACGTAGCGCCAGGAGGTGTAGGTCGTCACCGCGCCGCCCAGCAACGGGCCCACCGCGATCGCCGCGGCAGCCGCGGCGGCCACGAGGCCGTAGGCCGCGGTCCGGCGTTCGGCGGGGATGTTGGCGGCCACCAGGGCCACGATCGCGGGCATGATCAGTGCCGCGCCGATCCCTTCGAGCAGCGACCAGCCCACCAGCAGGATGGCCAGATTCGGTGCGAGACCGGTGACGAACGACCCCAGACCGTACACGACCAGACCGATCCCGAAGACACGCCGGCGGCCGACTATCGCGCCGACCTTCCCGCCGGTGATCATCAGCGACGCCATCACCAGCGTGTACAGGGTTATGGCGGTCTGGATGCCGGTGATGGTCGTCCCGAGGTCCTGCGCCACGGTCGCCATGGATACGTTCATCACCGAACTGTCGAGCGCCATGAGGAACTGGCCCGCGCACAACACGGCCAGCACGAGTCCGGATCCGGACCGTGGCGGCGGGACCGCGGGTTGGCCTGGGCTCACCGGGATGCCGGGGCGGCCGCTACTGCGACGAGTTGAAGTCGATCATCCAGGGGATGGAGAACTTGTCGGTGAGCATGCCGAACAGTTCCGTCCACTCCGTCTCGGCGAGATGCATATCCACCGACCCGCCCTCGCTCAGCGCGCCGAACACCCGCTCCGCTTCGGCACGGTCGCCGACCTCGAGGCATACGGTGAAGTTCGGCCGCTGCGGAACCTCGACGGTCTGCCCGGGCGGGCAGTCCGAGCCCATCAGTATCTGGCCGGTCCCGGCCAGTGGCAGTGCCGTATGCGCGACCAGGCTTTTTGCCTCGTCCGGCAGATTCGCGCCCTCGCCCATATCGCCGAACCGGATCAGCTGGAGTTCGCCACCGAACACCGACTGGTAGAAGGTGAACGCCTCCTCGGCATTGCCGTTGAACATGAGATACGCGTTGACGGATTTCACGGGTCTCCTCCTCTGGTGATGAGGATGTGCGGATGGGTGACCAGGGGGAACGCATTACGATCCGGGCGCGGCGGCCGGCGCGCGGACCGATCGGGCCGAGCGTATCCCGCGTGCTCGGGTGCCGGGGCAGATCCCGCCCAGATGCGGGGTGGTTCGGCGCCGCGCGACCACTCGGGCGGATTCCCCACGACCTGGTGGGAGCAGGCACGGGCATTCGACCCGCCGGGGCGGCCGCCGTGCGCCGGAACAGTCGCGCGCCGGGCGATACTCGGGGTCGCCGCCCGTCCGGGCGGTGCCACGTCCGGTTCGAATGCTGGTGGAGGTCTCCATGGCATTGACCCATCCGTCTCATCCCGGTGGCACCGGCCGGGACGATATCTCGGTGAATCCGGTGTTCACCCGGGAACCACTCGAGGTGCCCCGCAACCGGCTGCCCGCTCGCGAGCTGGACGCCGAGACCGCCTATCAGATCGTGCACGACGAACTCTTGCTCGACGGCAACGCCCGGCTCAACCTCGCCACCTTCGTCACCACGTGGATGGAACCCGCGGCGCAGGTGCTGATGAGCGAATGCTTCGACAAGAACATGATCGACAAGGACGAGTACCCGCGCACCGCCGAACTGGAGCAGCGCTGCGTGCGGATATTGGCCGATCTGTGGCACGCCGCCGACCCCGACCATGCCGTCGGGTGTTCGACCACCGGCTCGAGTGAGGCGTGCATGCTGGCCGGACTGGCCATGAAGCGCCGGTGGCAGCTGCGGCGCCGGGCCGCCGGACAGTCCACCGAGCGGCCCAACCTGGTGATGGGGATCAATGTCCAGGTGTGCTGGGAGAAGTTCGCCGAGTACTGGGACGTCGAGCCGCGCGTGGTGCCGATGTCGGGGGAGCGGTTCCATCTCACCGCCGAGGAGGCGGCGGCCCGCTGCGACGAGAACACGATCGGTGTGGTGGCGATCCTGGGGTCCACATTCGACGGTAGCTACGAGCCGGTCGCCGAGATCTGCGCGGCGCTGGACCGGGTGCAGACCGAGCACGGCTGGGATATCCCGGTGCACGTGGACGGGGCGTCCGGCGCCATGATCGCGCCGTTCTGCGATCCCGAACTGGAGTGGGATTTCCGGCAACCCCGGGTCGCCTCGATCAACACCTCGGGCCACAAGTACGGGCTGATCTACCCGGGGGTGGGCTGGGTGCTGTGGCGCGACGCCGACGCGCTACCGGACGCCCTGGTCTTCCGGGTGAACTACCTCGGCGGGGAGATGCCGACCTTCGCGCTGAACTTCTCCCGGCCCGGTGCGCAGGTGGTAGCCCAGTATTACACCTTCCTGCGGCTCGGGTACCGCGGCTACGCGCGGGTGCAGGGCTACTGCCGGGAGGTCGCGTCCGCGCTGGCCGACCGGATCGCGCAGCTGGGCCCGTTCCGGCTGATCACCGACGGCAGGCAGTTGCCCGTCTTCGCCTTCACGCTGGCCGAGGGCGAGACCGGGTATTCGGTCTTCGATGTCTCGGCGGCGCTGCGGGAACAGGGCTGGTTGGTGCCCGCCTACACCTTCCCGGCCGATCGGGAGGATCTGGCGGTGCTGCGGGTGGTGGTTCGCAACGGGTTCAGCCACGATCTCGCCGACCTGCTGATCGAGGCGTTGCAGCGGGCCCTGCCGCGGTTGCGGGCCCAGCAGGTGCCGCAGCGAGGCGCCGAGGCCGCGTCGTTCTCGCACGGGGCCGATATCCGCCCGCACCACGCGGGAGTGCGGCCGGCGGGGTCGTGAGCAAGTGGAACCGGCCGGCACAGTCGCCGTGGCCGGCCGGTTCCGCTGTCTCGGGCCGGGCCTGCCCGAGGTCTATCGACACTTGGCCGATGCGCCGTTGTTCAGGTATTAGAAGGCGCTGCCGGTGCCGGGCAGGAAGATCCGCGGGAAAGGCAGACCGAAACCGGGGCGGTGGTGGCCCCGGTCCCAGTTGTTGTGCCGGCCGTGATCCCAGCCCCGGTCCCAGCCGCGGTCGTGGCGGTTGCGGCCGCGATTCCAGTCCGCCGGGTTGTTGTGCCGGCCGTTCCAGCTGTGGTCATGGCGGCCGTGCCGTCCGCGATCGCCGTAGCCGTGACCATGGCGGCCGGGGCGGCTCACGTCCTGAGCCTCGGTCGTGTCATCGGTGACCACGCTCACGTGGTCGTCGGCGAGCGCGGGTGCGGCGGTGAGGGTCAGTGGGGCCAGGGCGATCGCGGCGGTGGCCGCGATCCGGACGGCGAGTCGGCGGGTGCGTGCGGTTCGGTGCATTATTCGTCCTCGGTCGTAGCGCCGCCCGGGGGCGGTGGCGGAAGCAGTTGCACTGGGGGAGTGCGGCTTTGCTCTGATGCCTAGACCGTACCGTTAAATAACGGCGCATTCAACATGTGTTCGTTAATTGGGGATGACGAATGCTGTGAACAGTGACTTCCGCGACCCGCGGGCCGCCTATTCGCCGGTGACCGAGTGAATCGGGATCGTGGCTTCGAGTTGATCGAGCCGGAGCACACACCGGGTGCGACTGTAGATGGTCGGCATGCATTCGTTGCAGTGCACGCAGGCGGATTCGGTGTTCACGTCGGATCGGATGCGGCGCAACAGATCCGGCTCGCGCAACAGGGCCCGGCCCATGGCGACGAAATCGAACCCCTCCGCCATTGCCAGATCCATCGACTCCCGGTCGGTGATACCGCCCAGCAGCACCAGCGGCATGGTCAGCTCCCTACGGAACTGCCGAGCACGTTCGAGTAGATACGCCTTCTCGTACGGGTATTCGCGCAGGAACGCTTTACCGACCAGCCGGAAACCCCAGCGGGCCGGACCCGGCAGGGTTTTCGCGAACTCGCGGCGCGGTGCCGCGCCGTGGAACAGCAGCATCGGGTTCAGCAGGGAACTGCCCGCCGTCAGCTCCAGCGCGTCGAGCGCGCCGTCGGCCTCCAGCCACGCGGCCACCTGCAACGATTCCGGCAGGGTCAGACCGCCGCGGACCCCGTCCTCCATATTGAGTTTCGCGGTGACCGCGATCCGGTCGCCGACCGCCTCGCGCACCCGGCGGGCGATATCGCGGGCCAGCCGGGCCCGGTTCTCCAGCGGGCCGCCGTAGCGGTCCTTGCGTCGGTTCAGCAGCGGGCTCAGGAACGAACTCACCAGGTAGTTGTGCCCGAAATGTATTTCCACCGCATCGAACCCGGATTCGATCGCCAGCAGTGCCGCGTCGGCGTGGGCGGTGACGAGGTCGTGGATCTCGGCCGCGTCGGGCACTTTCATCGGGCTCATCCCGAGTGGGCTGAACATTCGGCTCGGCGCCAGCGCGGGCAGGCGATTGGACGCGGAATTGGCCACCGGGCCCGCATGGCCGATCTGCGCGCCGGCCGCCGCGCCCTCGGCGTGCACGGCGTCGGTGAGCCGGCGCAGGCCCGGCACCGCCTCGGGACGCATATAGATCTGGTGGCGGTCGGTGCGGCCGCCGGGCGCGACCGCGCAGTAGGCGACGGTGCTCATCCCGACCCCGCCCGCCGCGACCTCCCGGTGGAATTCGACGAGATCGTCGGTGACCAGCGCGTCCGGCGTGCGTCCTTCGAAGGTCGCGGCCTTGATCACCCGGTTGCGCAGGGTGAGTGGCCCGAGCGGGGCGGGGGCGAATACGTCGGTCACGATATATCTCCTGTCGGTGCAGTCAACCCGGCCACGACGAAAGTGCGCAGGGTGGCCACGGCTTGCGGGCTCAGTGCTCGGTCCTCGGCGGCGGCGCGGCCGAATCGCATGATGATGAGGTCGAACGCGAGCATCCAGCGGCGTCGGCTCTCCCGTTCGCCCACCTCGGGCAGCAGTCCGGCCCACGAGTCGATCCGGAACCACTGCTGCTGCCACGGGCCCACCTGCCGGTCGATCACGCATTGCGCGAGCAGTCGCAGGTGCAAGCGACCCAGCGGGTCGGCGACCAGATCGGTGAACGGAGTGAGGACCGCGTCGACGAGATCGGCCACGGGCCCGGCCGCGGCGATGACCTCGCTGAGACGGTCGGCCCACAGCGCGCCGAGGCGCTCTTCGAGCAGGGTCGCCACCAAGGCTTCCTTGGATCCGAAGTGGTAGTGGACGGCGGCGGGGTTCGCGCCGGCCTCGGTGCAGATGCGGCGTACCGAGACATCGTCGTAGCGCTCGGTGAGCAGCAGGCGTTCGGCGGCCGTCAGCAGGCGTTCGCGGGTCGCGGCCGAAACTCGCTGGGGCATGCGGCCAGTGAACCACTGCGCCGGACGGTTTTCAATCATTGATTGAAATACTGTTTGAAAAAGCTGGTGTAGGGGTCGGGCGGCAGTCGTTATCCGATCGCAAACGGCTGCGTGGGGGCACGCAGCCACCGCTGCGGGCCGGTCCTGTTCTACTGGACCCGGTAGTCAGCTCCGGTTGCCCGATACGCCCTCGATCGATCGACAAGGAGAAGACGATGGCCCTCGAGATCCGCGCGGTGACAGTGCTGGGCACCGGGGTGCTCGGTTCCCAGATCGCCTTCCAGACCGCCTACCACGGATTCCGCGTCCAGGCCTACGACATCGACGACAAGGCGCTCGCCGCGGCGCGGGAGCGCTTCACCGGGCTCGCCGCCACCTATCGCGACGAAGTGATGGGCGCGACCGACGAACTCACCGAGAAAACCCGCGCGGGTATCGGCCTGACCACCGATCTCGGCGCCGCGGTCGCCGAGGCCGATCTGGTGATCGAAGCGGTCCCCGAGGTGCTCGACATCAAACGGCAGACCTACCGGAGGCTCGGCGAGCTGGCACCGGAGCGGGCGATATTCGCGACCAACTCCTCGACCCTGCTACCCAGCGATATGGCGGATTTCACCGGGCGGCCGGACAAATTCCTGGCACTGCACTTCGCCAACCAGGTGTGGAAGTTCAACACCGCCGAAGTCATGGGCACCGACCGGACCGATCCCGCCGTATTCCGCGCGGTCGTCGAGTTCGCCGCGGCCATCGGCATGGTGCCGATCGAGGTGCACAAGGAGAAATCCGGCTACGTCCTGAACTCGCTGCTGGTGCCGTTCCTGAATTCCGCCGTCGAACTCGCCGCCGGTGACTACGCCGAACCCGAGGCGGTGGACAAGACCTGGCGCATCGCCACCGGGGCGCCCATGGGCCCGTTCCAGATCCTCGACGTCATCGGTCTCACCACGCCCTACAACATTCTGAGCAGCGCTCCCGAAACCGAAGGTCTCGCCCGCTGGTTGAAGGAGAACTACATCGACAAGGGCAAGCTCGGTGTGGCCACCGGGGAGGGGTTCTACAAATACTCCTGACCACCCACCGGAGGACTGCCGGCGTCCCGGCGGCGTGCCGTTGCCCTGGTGGCCGGCTACGCGGCGCGGGCGACACCGATCCGGCAACTCCTGCTCGACGATATCGACCTTCAGGGGCCGACACTTTCGGGCTCAGCGACAAAACCGCGCTCGCCGAACCGGTATCGATTGAGTGCTGGTAGCGAGAAGCGGAGTCCCGGTCGGTAGTTCTGCCGCGATCGGGATCGCGGAGAGCGAGAGCGTCGGTGGGTGTCTGCGACGCGACCGTGTCGTTGTGCGTCTGCTCCGAGCCGCCGGCCCTTAGTGCACGACCGTGAGAGCGGCGGTCGCGAGGGCGAATGCGAAGTAGGCGCCCGGGAAGGCGAGGTTGTAGTAGACGCGCGCCCGCAGGTGGGTGAGGAGGGCGCCCGCGAAGAACAGCACCAGGCCGACCGCCGCGGCGAATCCCAGCGCTTCCATGCCGAGCAGGCCCAGTAGGACGCCGGCCGCGCCGGCGAGCTTGAGCGTGGCCAGCCAGGGCACCCAGCCGGGCGGCACGCCCACCTCGGCGGAATTGGCCAGGACGAACGGCGCCCTGGCGAAACCGGCGAGGGCGTCACCGGCGTTGGCCACGACGGTGATGAGGGCGACGACGAGATAGATGGTGTGCACGGCGACTTCCTGTTCGATGGGGCGCGCTCGGCGCCCGGTGCCGGGGTAAGCGTGGCGCCCGGTCGAAGCTGGTGCGCCTGTTGTGGAATCCAGCCTTGTGGACCCTGGCGAAACCCGCCAATACCTGCATCCATAACCTGTCGGAATGGATGTGGACACCCGGTTGCTCCGCTACTTCGCCGCGGTGGCGGCGGAGGGGAATCTGACCCGCGCCGCCGCGCGGCTCTATGTCTCGCAACCGGCGCTGACCAAGCAGATAAGGCAGCTGGAGAACCTGCTCGGTGTCGAACTCTTCGTGCGCTCACGGGCGGGGATGGCGCTCACCGCGGCGGGGGAGGCGCTCGCCGGGCGGGTACCGGCGCTGCTCGCCGAATGGGATCGGGCAGTCCGGCAAACCCGGCAGGCTGCGGGTCGCGCGGCGCGGACGCTGCGGGTCGGCTTTCTCGCCAGCGCGGCCAACGAGGCCACCCCGCGGATCATCGCCGAGTTCGCCCGCCGGCAACCCGGCTGGCGGGTGGATATGCGGCAGGCCTCGTGGGGCGACCCGACCGGGGGCCTCGCCGCCGGCGAGGTGGATATCGCCCTGCTCCGGCTGCCGTTCCCCGGACAGGACCTCTTGCGGGTGCGGGAACTGTTCAGCGAACCGCGCTGGGTCGCCCTGGCCGCCGCGCATCCGCTGGCCGGGCGCGAGTCGATCGACTTCGCCGACCTGCTGGACGAACCGTTCGTCGCGGCCCCGGCCGAAACGGGCGCCTGGCGTGACTTCTGGCTCGCGGTGGACGAACGCGCGGGCCGGGCGCCGCGGATCGGTGCGGTGACCGATCAACCCGACGCGTGGCTCAGCGCGATCGCCAACGGATACGGGATCGCGCTGGCCCCGGAGTCGGCCGCCCGGTTCTATGCCCGGCCCGGTATCGCCTACCGCCCGCTGACCGGGGTGCCGGCGAGCCGGGTCGGTGTCGTGTGGAAAACGGAGTCGGACACCGATCCGGTGGTCCGGGCATTCGTCGAGTGCTGTACTGAGCTGTGCTGCGGGACCGGCTGACTCTCCGGCCGAGCTGCTGAACCCGGACGCCGAAGCCTTGTAGATGCCGCATCCCACTTCTATCCTTACGGACAAGGGAACCGAACCCTGCGGAGTAGAGATGATCTACGACAAATTGCTCGCAATGGCAGCGCAGGTATCGACCACCAGCGGATTGCGGCAGGGCGAAGTATTCACGCCCTACGCCGATGTGGTCGAGCGGATCGGCCGACTCGCCGTCGGCTTCATGGAATGCGGGGTCGAGCGCGGCGATCCCGTCGCCCTGCTGCTTCCGAACTCGCCCGATCTCTTCGCCACTTCCCATGCGCTCTTCGCCATCGGCGCCATCGCGATGCCGATGGCCGAGACGGCCACCCGGCCCGAACTCGCCACGCTCGCGCGGAAAACCGCACCGAAGGCGGTGGTCTCGACCCCCGGCCGTGCCGCGTTCGCCGAGGCGCTGATCGCGGAGGTGGCCCCCGGTATTCCCCTGTTCTCGACGGACGCACTGCCCGAAGGAAGGACGACCACCCGGCTGCCGGAACTGCCCGGCGACACCACGGCGCTCTACCTCTTCTCGTCCGGCTCGACCGGGTTGCCCAAGGTGGTACCGCATACCCATGCCGAACTCCTCGCCGATGGCGAACGAGCCGGCACGGCCTGGGACATCCAGCCCGACGATATCGTCCTCAACATCCTGCCGGGCAACTTCTCGATGGGCTTTCAGATGGGGACCGCGTACGCCGTGGCCGGCGGTGCGACGACGCTGTACTGGAGCGATCGCCTGCCGCTGGCGCTTTCCCGCAAGAAGCTGCTCGACACCATGGTCCGTGAGCGCGTCACCTTCATGGGTGCCGTTCCGGCAATGTACGAGATCATCACCGGCCAGGCCGGCGGTTTCGATCTGGGGCTGCGTATGGCCGTCTCGGGCGGCGTCTCCTTGAAACGTCCGGTCTACGAAGCGGTACGTGAGCGTCTCGGTGTCCCACTTCGTCAGAACTACGGCTCCACCGAGGCGAGCATGTTCGCGCACAACGACTCCGCCGATCCCGACTCGAGCTGGGCCTCGGTGGGCAAACCGGCGGGTGACGCCAGGGCCCGCATCATTCCGTTCGACACCGATTTCGGCCCCTCCGTCGGCGAAATGGAAATTAGGTCGTCCTCGCTCATGCGGGGCTATCTCGACAATGACGTGGCCAATGCCGAGGCTTTCGACGAGGGTTGGTTCAGAACCGGCGATCTCGCCTCTCTCGACGAAGAGGGCCGCATTTTCATTCGTGGTCGCAGCAAGCTGCTGATCGAGGTATCCGGCTACAAGATCGACCCCATCGAAGTGGAGGAGACCCTCATGACCCTGCCTGCCGTCGCCGAAGCCGCGGTGGCGGGTCTTCCGGACGGGCGCAACGGCAATCGGCTGATCGCATTCGTCGTCAAAGAGGCGGAGGTATCGGCCGACGAGTTGATCCGCTACGCCCACAGAAGATTGTCCGAGCACAAGGTACCGGCCGAGGTCGCATTTATCGACGCACTACCCCGCAGC
Organism: Nocardia grenadensis; assembly: GCF_050942415.1. NCBI lineage: Bacteria > Bacillati > Actinomycetota > Actinomycetes > Mycobacteriales > Nocardiaceae > Nocardia > Nocardia grenadensis. Next base: position 1,525,666 of record NZ_CP192054.1, read on the forward strand.
TCGGCAGGCAAGGTGCTCCGCGGGCGGTTGCGCGAGCTTCAGGCAGGCTGAGCCGCGCGCTGCGAGACATAGGCTGCTATCTTCGCGGGCGATTCGAACAGGTCCGCCTGTATCTCCGTCTCCGGGATGCCGATCTCGAATTCCTGCTCGAGAAACTGCACCAGTCTTACCAGTTTGATCGAGTCCAACAATCCGGCCTCGAGTAACGGGGTATCGCGATCGACCGGCGATCCACCGGTTTCGGCCACCATGGCGGAGATATACTCGATTATCGGTTGTTCGATATCGTTCATCACACCAGCCCCTTACGTCGTCAACATACTAACCAATTTCGACGCGACCTGAAATACGCGAAAAGATGGGAGGGCGACGTGGTCGAAACGCGCCCGCTGGGCAACAAAGAACAACTGCTCAACCATTTACATGCCCGTCGTGGGCTGATCACCGTGCAGGTATTGCATGTGCGCGGACGCCTCGATCCGATACTGGTGAAACAGGCGCTCGCCTGGCTACAGACCCAGCACCCTATCCTGCGCGCCCATATCCGCTACGGCAAGATCATCTGGCGACGGCTGCCGCCGTTCGCCCATCGCGAGCCCTGGTTCGATACCGAGGGCACAACGGAGATCCCGTTGCGAGTCCTCGAAGACGCCGATCCGGACGCTTGGCGGAAGGTGATGGCCTCCGAGATCCGCACACCGATCCCGAAGGGCAACCATCCGCGCCTCCGGATAACGATGGTGCGGCAGTCTCCGGACGCCGACCTCAACCACATCGTCATGTGTGCCGATCACGCAACGCTCGATGCCCACTCCGCCAATATGCTCGGCCACCGACTTCTCGAATTCCTGGCCGAACCGGCCGCGCCGCAATCGAAATCGCCGACCCGCACCGCCTTGCCGCCACCGGTCGAGGCCGGCTCGGCCGGCAAGTCCGGCACCGACGGGAAAACCACCTATACGCCGGCCATTCGGCTGCCCAAGCAAGCGATACCCGAGCCGAAGGAAGAATCGCGAGTACTGGCGCGTCGCCTCGACCCCGACACCACAGCGCGGCTCGAGGATGCCATCAAAGCCAACAGGACGACAGTGCACGGTGCGATAACGGCGGCCTTCCTACTCGCCATCCGCGAGCGATACCGGCTCGACACCATGACCGTGTTGAGCACAGTCGACCTCCGCCGCTTCGGTGAACTCGCACTGCCGGACGAGACCTGCGGCTGCTACGCCGACATCCTGCGTACCGAGCATTCGATCACCGACGACTTCTGGGCAACCGCCCGGGACGCCTCGTTCAAGCTGATCGCCGCGCTGGCCAAAGATCGGGAGGCCGCCTCGATCATGGAGTTTCCCGACTGGGAGGTGTATCGGCGCGAAGTCCGGCCGACGATCCGGAACAATCGGCGTATCGACGGACTCGGCGTCACCACGGTAGGCGAGTCCGGGCTTCGGTCCGGCTACGGTGCCTACACGCTAGAGGACGTGACCAGGGCCGTTTCCCTCGATATGTTCGGCCCGTCATTGTTCGTGATCGCCAATACGTGGCTCGGTGGCCTCGAACTCAGCGTCGCGTACGCGGCAACGGCCATGAGCGACGACGAGGTGCGGTGGCTGACCGGCAACGCGGTAGCGCGGCTCGAAAGTGCCGGCCGCGATCGCCGCGCCGAGCGCGGTACCGCCTCCGTCACGCAGGAGGTGCCGGAGGGTCCGATCGGGCGGGCGTGAGTTCGGCGGGCATGGAGCGGTAGGAGTGCAGGTTCACCAGGCGGCGGGGGATCGGGGGGCCGTCCAGGCGCAGATCCGGATATCGCTCGAAGAGGGTCCGCAGGGCGATAACGCCTTCCATCCGGGCCAGCCGGTATCCCAGGCAACCGTGTATCCCACTGCTGAACGCGAGGTGATCCGAGGCGTTGGCCCTGGTCACATCGAATCGTTCGGGATCGGTGAAGACGCCGGGGTCGTGGTTCGCGCCCGCCAGGGCCAGTAGGACCAGGGAACCGCGCCTGATGTGCTGGTCGGCGATGTCGAGGTCACAGTTGGCGACCCGGCCGGTGATCCGCACGGGGCAGTCGTAGCGCAGTATCTCCTCGATCGCGCGCGGCCACAGCTCCGGCTGCGCCAGCAGCAATTCCAGCTGATCCGGATGGCTCGTCAACAGTGCTATTCCGTTGCCGAGCAGGTTCACCGTTGTCAGGAATCCGGCGTCCAGCAGCAGGGCGGCGTTGGCTATCTGCTCCCGGCGGTTGAGCTCACCACTTGTCACCAGCACGGTCAGCAGGCCCTCGGCCGGTTCGGCGGTGAGCGTGTCGATGCGCTGCTCGAAATACTGCTTGACCTCCGCCAGCTCCTCGGTGGCGTGGCGATACGCGGACCAGGTCACGGCTCGGTCGACCAGCGGTGCACTGTTGAGACCCCACTTCAGGATGGTCGAATGCATATCGTCGGGAAACCCGAGAATGCCGGCGATCATCGCGACGGGCACCTGTTCGGCGAAGTCCTCGATCAGGTCCGGGCGCGGCTTCGCCGCCATGCCTTCGATCAGGCCATCGGTTACCTCGACGGTCCGCTGCTCCAATTTGCCGATCGCCCCCGGGCTGAATGCGTGCCCGACCAGACGTCGGTACCGGGTGTGGTCCGGCGGATCGGTCGCCAGCATCGAGGGCGGTTCGGTGAGATTGGGAAGTTCCTGATCCGTCTTGGCCAGCACCCAGCGGATCGGCTTCGGAATAGCGGGATGGCCGGGTGCGAGCGAGCCGAAGCGTTTGTCACGGAGGACGTGACGACACAGTTCGTAGTCGGCGGTGACGTGCACGCCCGACAGCTTCGGTAGCCGTCCCCGCCGGCGGATCTCCTCGATGAACGGTGACGCACCGAGCAGGCGATCCTGGCCGAAGGCGATCTGTGCGAGGGGATCGCCCCGGCGGGCCGACCACCGAAGATAAGCCCTGGTCAAGCCGTGTAGGAAAAGCCATCGGGTCCACGCGCGAGTCGACATGTCACCTCCGCTCTCGGCCTTCCCTCATGATAGTCAACAGCTATTTCGGAGGGCGTTCGAATTCCGGCGCTCTGCTATCGGGGTCGATCCCGGCGTCGAGCGGGTCGCGGGTGCCGGGCCAGGCCGAGGCCGGCCTGTTTGCTGGGCAGGATCAACGCCACCCGGGCGATACTGCCGACGCCGGAAGAGTTCCATCTCGATCTGGCCGGGCTGCGGCTGGAGCATTGCCGGGAGGTCGACCGCGATATCGCCGAAGGGGTGTTCCAGCACGGTCCCGGTACGACCGTGCAGGTACTGGCGGTGAAGCTGAGCGAATCCGGCGCGTGATCGATGAGGGGCGCTACCCCGGAATCTGCGCCCGCCGGGCCAGGATGGACGCCACCCCCGCGGCGGCGGCCTGCACCGATGCCGCGTGGGATTCGGGGTGGAACCGGGTGACCGGGCCGGTCACCGAGATCGCCGCCAGTGGCCGGTCGTCGAAGCTGAGTACGGGGGCGGCCACACAGACGATGCCGGGTGCGGATTCCTCGTGCTCGAAGGCCACGCCGCGTTCGAGGATCTGGGTGAGCTGAATCCGCAGCAGGCCGGGGGCGATCACGGTGCGTGGGGTGCGTCTGGTCAGCGGTCCGGCCAGGATGCGGTCGATGGTGTCGGGACCGGAGTGCGCGAGCAGCGCCTTACCGATCGCGGTGCAGTACAGCGGCATCCGGCCGCCGATCCGGGACGGTGCGCGGGCCTGCCGGTGGCCGCCGATCTTGCTGATGTAGACGACCTCGTCGCCGTCGCGGACGCCGAAGTGCACGGTTTCGCGGGTGCGGGCGAACAGGTCCTGGAGGAAGGGTACGGCGACCTCGAGCAGTGTGCGCTCGGTGGCCGCCCGCATACCGAGTTCGAACAGTCCGCGCCCGAGCCGGTAGCCCTCCGGTGCCGAACTCAGCAGGCGCGCGGTCACCAGATCGCGGCACATCCGGTGCACGGTGGCCTTCGGCAGCCCCGTGCGGCGGGTCAGTTCGGAGAGTCCGACGGCCTGGTCCTCCACCCCGAACGCCTCCAGGATCAGCAGCGCCCGGCCCAGCACGGAACGCTCGTCGAGGTGGTTGTCCGGCATGGCGGCCCTTCTGATGAGACTGGTCCGGTCAGTGGACCACTTTACTGTGCAGAGCCGCTCCGAGGGTGTGCACTGGTGACACCCCGACGAAGAGGAGAACGGAGGTCGTGGTGGCCACCACTGTCGACAGCATCAGCGACAGCGGGCCCGGCGTAGACGAGTCGATCGTCGCCCGTGCCGCGCAACGCCTGATCACCGCCGCGGAGACGCGCCGAACCTGTGCCCCGCTACGGGAGGGGTTGATCAGCCCGGACGATATCGCTACCGCCTACCGGATCCAGGAGCGGTTCAATGCCGCCCGGGTCTCCCCGGAGATCACGGTGGTCGGCCGCAAGATCGGCGCGACCTCGCAGGCGGTCCAGCAGCAGCTGGGCGTGGAACAGCCCGATTTCGGGGTCCTGTTCTCCGATATGGCGTACTCGGACGGCGATGTGATCCCGATCGACCGCCTCCTGCAGCCGCGGGCCGAGGCCGAGATCGCGTTCGTCCTCGGCGCGGACCTCGCCGAGGGGCCGCTCGATATCGCGCAGTGCCGCGCGGCCGTCGCCGAGGCGGTGGCCGCGCTGGAGATCGTGGACAGTCGCATCACCGACTGGAACATCTCCTTCGCCGACACCGTCGCCGACAACGCCTCGAGCGGTCTCTACGTGCTCGGCACCGAGCGCCGGACCCTGGACGACTTCGAACCGGTCGACGTCGCCATGAGTATGCGCATCGACGGGGAAGAAGTGTCGACCGGTAACGGCGCCGCCTGCCTCGGTGACCCGCTCAATGCCCTGTCCTGGCTCGCGCAACAGGCCCGAACCTTCGGTGAGCCACTGCGGGCCGGACAGGTGATCCTCTCCGGCGCGCTCGGCCCGATGCGGCCGCTGCACCCCGGCGCCACCGTCACCGCCGCCATCTCCGGCCTCGGGACGGTCACGGCTTCGTTCACCACCGCTTCGGAGGTCTCCCCGTGAGTGACAACAACACGCGCACCAAGGTCGCGATCATCGGTTCGGGCAATATCGGCACCGACCTGATGATCAAAGTCCTGCGCCATTCCCGGTTCCTGGAGATGGGCGCCATGGTCGGAATCGACCCGGAATCCGACGGGCTCGCCCGGGCGGCCCGGTTGAAGGTGCCCACCACCCATGAGGGAGTGGAGGGCCTGATCGCGCTGCCGAACTTCGACGAGATCGAGATCGTCTTCGACGCCACCTCGGCCAAGGCGCACAAACAGAACCACGAGCGGCTGGCACCGCTGGGTAAACGCCTCATCGACCTGACCCCCGCGGCCATCGGGCCGTTCGTGGTGCCGCCGGTGAACCTGGAGGAGCACCTCGACGCGCCGAACGTGAACATGGTGACCTGTGGCGGTCAGGCGACCATCCCGATCGTGGCCGCGGTCTCCCGGGTGGTGCCGGTGGCCTACGCCGAGATCGTGGCCTCCATCGCGTCGAAATCCGCCGGGCCCGGCACCCGTGCCAATATCGACGAGTTCACCGAGACCACCGCGCACGCCATCGAAACCGTGGGCGGTGCGGAACGCGGCAAAGCGGTGATCATCCTGAATCCGGCCGAACCGCCGCTGATCATGCGCGATACGGTTTTCTGCCTGGTCACCGCCCCCGACACCGATTCGCATGAGCAGATCAAGGCCTCGGTGGCGAAGATGGTCGACGATGTGGCGGCCTATGTGCCCGGCTACCGGCTCAAGCAGGAAGTGCAGATCGACGCCATCCCGGCGGATCAGCCGGTGCACACCCTGCTCGCCAAGGACAACGACTCCTTCCCGACCCATCGGGTGTCGGTGTTCCTCGAGGTCGAGGGCGCGGCCCACTACCTGCCCGCCTACGCCGGCAACCTCGACATCATGACCTCGGCCGGATTGCAGGTCGCCGAGCGGATCGCGCAGAACACTCAGCAGAAAGAGAGCGCCCGATGAGCGAGCCCGACGCCGCGCCGACCGTCTTCGTCCAGGATGTGACCCTGCGCGACGGTATGCACGCAATCCGGCACCGGATCACCCCGGAGAACGTCGGCAAGATCGTGGCCGCGCTCGATGCCGCCGGTGTCGACGCCATCGAGGTCGCGCACGGGGACGGGCTGGCCGGCGGTTCGGTGAACTACGGTCCCGGGTCGCACAGCGATTGGACCTGGCTCGAGGCCGCCGCCGCGAACCTGAAGAACGCGCGGCTGACCAGCCTGCTGCTGCCCGGTGTGGGTACCGCCGAGGATTTGCGGCGGGCCTGGGGGCTGGGCGTGCGCTCGGTGCGGGTGGCCACCCACTGCACGGAGGCCGATGTCGCCGCCCAGCACATCGCCACCGCGCGGGAGATCGGGATGGACGTCTCCGGCTTCCTGATGATGAGCCATATGGCCGAACCGGCCGAGCTGGCCGCGCAGGCCAAGCTCATGGAGAGCTACGGCGCGCACTGCGTCTATGTCACCGATTCCGGCGGCCGCCTCACCATGAACGGTGTCCGCGACCGCATCCTGGCCTACCGCGACGTCCTCGATCCGGCGACCGAACTCGGTATCCACGCCCACGAGAACCTGTCGCTGTCGGTGGCGAATTCGGTGGTGGCCGTGGAGAACGGGGTCACCCGGGTGGATGCCTCGCTGGCCGGTCACGGTGCGGGCGCGGGCAATACCCCGATCGAAGCGTTCGTGGCGGTCGGCGATGTGCTCGGCTGGAAGCACGGCTGTGATGTGTTCGCGCTCCAGGACGCCGCCGACGACCTGGTCCGGCCGCTGCAGGACCGGCCGGTGCGGGTGGACCGGGAAACTCTCACGCTCGGCTATGCCGGCGTGTACTCCAGCTTCCTGCGGCATGCCGAGGCGGCCAGTGAACGGTACGGGATCGATGTCCGGACCCTGCTTATGGAGGCCGGCCGGCGCCGGCTGGTGGGCGGTCAGGAGGACATGATCGTCGATATCGCGCTCACCATGCTGGCCGAGCAGAAGGCCGAACAACAGCCTGCCTGACCGCTCCGCGGCGGTCCTGGTATCCGCCACGGCCGAACAGCGGACAGCCCCGGTGCCGGCCGGGGCTGTTCGCGTAGTGGCGTGTGTACGGGTCGCGTGCGTGATCCACCTCACCGTTCGATGCTGTCAGGAACGCGGAAGCTGTCTCGTTCAGGAAGCACGCGAACCAGACAGGAGCGAACCATGCCGCATCGCATCGTCGTCCTCGGGGCCGGATACGCCGGAGCCTTCTCCGCCGGATACCTCGCCCGTCAACTGCATTCCGACGACTTCCAGATCACCGTTGTCAACGCCGAACCCGATTTCGTGGAGCGGTTGCGCCTGCATCAGCTCGCCGCCGGCCGGGATCTCCCGCACCGGCCGCTGTCGCAGGTGTTCGCGGGTACCGGTATCCGGCTACGGACAGCGCGGGTGACCGGCGTCGATGTCGAGCGTCGGAACGTCACCGTCGCGGATGCCGCGGGCACCGACCGGCTCGGCTACGACACTCTCTTGTACGCACTCGGTAGCACCGCCGCCGAGCACGGCGTCGCGGGTGTCGCCGAACACGCCTTCCACGTGGCCACGCGGCCGTCCGCACTGCGCCTGCGTACCCGCTTGGACGAACTGGGCGAAGACGGGAAGGTGCTGGTGGTCGGCGGCAACCTGACCGCGATCGAGACCGTCACCGAGATCGCCGAAGCCCGGCCGGGCCTGCGGGTCGATCTCGTCACCGGCGGCGAGCTGGGTGGGTGGCTGGGGTCGAAGGCCCGCCGGCACCTGCTGCGCGCCTTCGACCGGTTCGGAATCACGATCCACGAGCACACCACCATCGAACGCGTCGAGGCGTCGGCGGCGGTCGCCGCCGACGGCACCGTTTTCGCCTCCGACGCGACCGTGTGGACCGCCGGTTTCGCCGTCCATCCGATTGCCGCCGCCAGCGGCCTCGAGGTGGTGGCAGGCGGACAGATCGAAGTCGACCGGCAGATGCGTTCGGTCTCCCACCCCGATGTCTACGTGGCCGGCGACAGCGCCTTCGTCATCGGCGACAACGGCCGGCCGTTGCCGATGTCGTGCGCTTCGGCGGGATTCACCGGTATGCAGGCGACATCCGCGATCATCGGGGACCGGACCGGGCGCAAGGTCGAGACGACCGCGTTGTCCTATCTCGGCAACCACATCAGTCTCGGCCGCAAGGACGGGATCTTCCAGCTGGTCGACGGTGACGCCCGCGCGAGGTCCGGTGCGCTGCGCGGCCGCCCGGCAGCCGGGGTCAAGGCGGCGATCCTGGCGACCAGCGGCTGGGCCATCGGCCACCCGACCTTCGGGAAGCGGAGTCACCGCTACCGTGCGGCGACCACGGGAGTGCCCTCGGCCGCCCTGGTCGCCGGATAGAGTCCTGCCCATGGACACTGCCACCGTGGCGCGATTCGAGGCCAGCCGGAACCGGCTGGCCTCGCTCGCCTATCGGCTGCTCGGCTCGGCCGCCGACGCCGAGGACACGGTGCAGGACGCCTTCCTGCGGTGGCAGGCCGCCGACCGGGAGTACATCGAGGTGCCCGAGGCGTGGCTGACCAAGATCGTCACCAACCTGGCGCTCGACCGGCTGCGTTCGGCGCGGATGCGGCGCGAACGCGCGGTCGGTGCCTGGATGCCGGAACCGCTCCTGGACGGCGACCCGATGCTGGGCCCGGCCGATACCGTCGAACAGCGTGAATCGGTGACCCTGGCGGTACTGATGCTCATGGAACGGCTGTCACCGGTCGAACGGGCCGTCTACGTGCTGCGTGAGGCGTTCTCCTACAGCCACGCCGAGATTGCCGAGTTCCTCGGGATCACCGAGTCCGGGAGCCAGCAGCACGCCCATCGGGCCCGGCGCCGGATCGCCGCCGTCGGCCATGCCTCCGATATCGACCCCGCGTCCGCCCGTCGGATCGTCGAGGCGTTCGTCGCTGCCGCGTCCTCGGGCCGGACCGAACGGCTTGTGGCGCTGCTGACCGACGACGCGACCGGCGTTTCCGACGGCGCCGGACTCAAATGGGGTACCGGAAAACTGATCCGGTACCCGACCCCGCAGCGAATCGCCGCGGCGATGCGGGCGGGCTTCGCCCCATCTCCGGCCAAGCGCAGGCTCGCCGGTGGTTCGCCCGATATCCATGCCGCCGTGGTCAACGGCAGTCCGGCCATGCTGGCCACACTCGATGGCCGAGTCGTGGGCGCGGTGATCCTGGAAATGCGTGCCGACCGGATCGCGGGAGTGCGCGGGATCGCCACCGCCTCCCGGCTCGGTCGCCTCACCGCGGAATGGCAGCGGCGGGAGCACGGAGTTCCGTTGATCGAATCGTGGTAGCCGGCCGGCCGGCGACCGCACGGTGCTGCATCGGTCGTTTTCCATCCGGCGGATACCGCCGCCGGGAACGGCTGTTTTCCATGGGATACGCGGGGCATTCTGGTTGAACCGGGCGCTGGGTAATCGACCCCCGCCCCCGGTGACGCGCACCGCTGATCGGCGGGGTGCGGTTCGGACGCGGAGGACGTGCACATGGCCGCCTGGGACGACGAGGTCATCGAGGAATTCCGTGCCGGCGAGGGGCGCGTCGGCGGGCCCTTCGCGGGCTACGATCTGCTCCTGCTCACCACCATCGGCGCGAAATCCGGCCTACCGCATACGAAGCCGGTGATGTATCTACGGGACGGCGATCGGCTGGTGATCGTCGCCTCCAATGCCGGGGCGCCGCGTAACCCGGCCTGGTACCACAATCTGCGCGCGCATCCGACAGTGACCGTGCAGGTAGGCGCCGAACTCTTCGAGGCCGATGCCGAGGTGATCGACGCCGGACCCGAACGCGATCGCCTGCACCTCGCGATGGTCGCGATCCTGCCCGCGCTGGCCGAGTACGAGCGCACCGCGGGCCGGGTCGTACCGGTGGTCACGCTCACCCCGCGCACGGCCGGGGGAGCGGGGTAGCCGATGGGGCCCGCCTTATAGCTGCCGAGACCAGTTCCGGCGGACAGGTCCCGGCCGAAGCTGTGACGATGGTGTTCGCCGTCCAGCTCGAATCCGGCCGTGCGGTCTTGGGCTGCGACGGGCGAGGATACCCGGCGCCGGGCCGAACTCGGTATTCGTCGCGCCCGGGATCAGTTGTTGTCGGCCCCGCCCGCCCCTGTCGCGGCGACCCGCCGTGTCATCATCTCGAGTCGCACTTCACGGGCGCCGGTCATATGGGATTCGGCGAGCGATTGCGCACGCGCGGCGTCCCGGCTCTCGATCGCCTCGATCATCGCGTCGTGCTCGACGAGCACCGTATGCCAGCGCTCATCGTCCTCGAGGGTGGTGGATGGATAGCGGATGAGGTGAACATTCAGACGTTGCAGTAGATCCACCAGTGTCGGGCTGTGGCTCGCATTCCAGAGCGTCTCGTGGAACACCCGGTTCGTGGCCGCCCGCTCCGCGGGATCGTTTCCGGCCGCGCGCATGGACGCGCTCGCCGCGCGTAGGCGTGCGCGATCGAGTTCGGTCGCGCGCAGCGCGGCGCCCCGCGCGGCCGCGCCTTCCAGGGTGATCCGCACTTCGTAGATATCCAGGATCTCTTCGGGGCTGGTGGTACGTACCCGGACCGTTCTGCCGACCCGCTCGATGAGCATCTCGGCCTCGAGTCGGTGCAGTGCCTCGCGTACCGGAGTCCGCGAGGCGCCGTACTCACCGGCGAGTTGGTTCTCGGAGACCAGCTGTCCCGGTGACAACGTACCGTCAAGGATGGCGCCCCGCACTCGCTCGTACACGGTCGTACTCATCAGTCCTCCTCCGGTTCGAGGGACGACAGCTGTCACGACCGTGGGCGGTTCATGCGATCGCCCGCCGTCCGAACACCGTTCGAGTGGTCGGTCCCGACCCTGCCCGGTCGTCGACACCGAACGGTCCGTCGAGTCCCTGCACTCAGTTTAGTTGTCGATCGACATCGGCCGAATTACAACCGGTGCCCATAGGAAGATCAACCACCCGCAGGAGGAAAGGTATCGCGCCAGAAGGACGCGATGTCGTCGCGTCCGGTGATCCATACATCGTCACGCGAGGCAAGGTGGTCGAGCACCCGGCGCAATCCGGCCAGCCGGGCGGGACGACCGATGATCCGGGAGTGCAGTCCGATGGAGTAGACGGCCGGCCGGCGCCCGGTGAGCACCGCGTCGAGTCCGTCGATGGCGTATTCGGCGAAGTCGCGTCCGGTGAAGAACTGTCCTTTGTAGAACTTGGTGTCGTTCACATCCAGCGAGTAGGGGACGATGAGGAACGGCTTGCCGTCGACGTCCTCGTAGTAGGGCAGATCGTCGCTGACCGAGCCGGCGTCGTAGGTCACGCCGGCGGCCGCCAGGAGAGAACGGGTGTGCACGGTGTTGGGCGGCCGGGTGAACCAGCCGGCAACCTGCCGTCCGGTCAGCCGGCGAATGGTTTCCACGCCGAGTTCGATATCGTGCCGCTGCTCCTCGACGGACAGGTAGGCGTGCGGAATCCAGCGATAGCCGTGACCGACGATATCGCAGCCACGTGCCCGGAATGCCTCGGTCGCCGCCGGATTTCGTTCCAGAGCGAGCGCGGTGGCGAAGATCGTCGGCGTCACCTCTGCGTCGTCCAGCGCGTCGAGCACGCGCCACACACCGACTCTGCTGCCGTACTCGAAGGTCGACTCGGCGAACAACTCACGGTCTCCGTCGGGCACCGAGTAGTGCGCTTCGACAAGGGTCTCCCGAGCGTCGTCGCCGTCGAGCACATTGCGCTCCGCGCCCTCCTCGTAGTTCAGCACCACGTTCACGGCGACACGAGCACCGTTCGGCCAGGTGAAGTCCGGCGGGGCGGCCCCATAGCCGATGAAATCTCGCGAGGTCATTCGAAGGTTCCTTTCTGGGCCGAACCGAAGAGCTCGGCGGGATCCAGTCCTGCGGACAGCCCGAAGAGCAGACGCAGTCGTGCTTTGCTCGGGCTCAGGAACCTGCCGCGGACCAGGCCCGCCCGTTGCAGATCCGTCTCCGAGCCGGGGCCACCGTAGGTCCCGGCGAGCGTCAGCCCGTCTGCGCATCTGCTCGTGAACACCACCGGGGTACCGTCTGCGACCGCTGCCGCGGCGGCCTCCGCCGCGGCAGCGGGGATATGGCCGGCGCCGGTGGCCGCGAGCACGAGACCGTCGGACCGCTGTGCCGCGCTTTCGATCGCGAGTCCGTCGTCTCCGCCGCATACGCTCACGACCTCGACGCGCTTGTCCGGCGCCGTGCGCCGGGGCAGCAGGGCTGTCCCGGCCGGTGGCCCGAGCAACAGGAGCGGCTCGTTCTCGACGATTCGCCCGACAGGTCCCGCCGCGGGCGAACTGAATGCCGCCACGCTCACTCCATGGGTCTTGGTCACCAACGACGCGAGATGGATTTCGTCGTGCATCACGACGACCGGGCCGTACGCGGCCACCTCCGCACACGATGCCGTGCACGCCGCGGCACGCAGGTTCGCGGGTCCGTCGGCACCGGGCAGGTGCGGTGAGCGCATGGCCCCGGTGAGGACCACGGGAACTCGGGTGTCGACCAGCAGCGCGAGTGCGTAGGACGTCTCCTCGACAGTGTCCGTTCCGTGGGTGATGATCACGCCGGTGGCGCCGCGCCGGATCTCGTTCTCGACCGCCGCCGCCAGTGTCCATGCTTCGGCCGGTCCGATCTCGCGCGAGGACCGGGTGAAGACATTTGTCGAGCGAATTCGATCTACGCCGAGCGAGCCGGCGAGTTCCTCCGCGGTCATCCGCGGGACGGCGCCGTCCGATCCGGGCAGGGTGGAGATCGTGCCGCCTGTGCCCAGCACAGCGAGTAGATGCTCGGTCATCCGATCACCATGCCAGGAGCGAGTTGACATCGGGCAGATGCGGAAGATCCATGATCCGCGCCCACCCGTCGCGCGCACGATCCGGATCCGTGATCGCGTCGGCGAACTTCGTGAAATGCGCGTCCCGGGACAGTGCGCGTGGTGGGTGGCCGGTGGGGTTCTCGACCAGGGATTCGAGAATCCGGCCATCCACTTCGACACGCACGCGGGCCGGTGAGCACGTCGGCCACCGTTGTTCCAACTGGGGATCCACGTGAACCTCGACCCGTTGCGCGAGCGCCGCGATATCCGCGCGGAAACGGAATGCCGCCGGGCCGCTCGCCCCGGTGGCCAGCGCTGTCGCGACCGCGTACGACAGAGAGAACCGGCAGGAGAGATCGTTCGGCGCCGCCGGAACGTCGACCTTACGTGCCGCCGCCACGGTGTCGACCCGTACCTTCGTGATCGCTTCCGTCGCGAGCGGCGCCGCGGCGGCGACGATATCGAGTGCGGCGTCGATCGCGGTATGGGTCAGCGCGCACGCACTGTGCACCTTGAAGTACCCGGAGCCGACCGCCAAGGCGTCGTATCTCAATGTATCGACCAGAGCCGCTTCGTCGAATCCCGTGCCGAGAAGTTCACCGAGCACGACACCGAAGGAAGCGAAGGAACCGGTGAAGCCCGCGCGCGCCAGTTCGGTCGACCGCACACCGATCGCGGCCGCGTGCCCCATATAGGTATTGCGCGCGGTCGCGCCGTCGTAGCAGGCCTGCCAGGTAGCGGCCAGCGGTAGCGTCGCGGCGATCGCGGTAGCCGTTCGGATATCGGTGCCGCGCAGCATCGAAACAGCCAGTGCCGCGCCGAGCGCACCCACATGGCCGTGCGGATGGGCGTGGGGGCGGAGCCGGACCGCACGGAACATCCGGGCACTGAGTTCGTAGCCGGCGACCACGGCCCGCAGGAGATCTGCACCGGAGGCGTGTGTGTCCTCCGCGGCCGCGATCGCCGCCGGGACGATCTGCATACCCGGGTGACCGGTCGGACGCATTCCCTCGTCGGGTTCGAGGAAGCTCCCGGCGGTCGCGTTCAGGAATGCGGCGTGGTGGGCCGATGCGCGCCCGCCGCCCCACACGGTGGAGCGATGGAACGGATTCCGCTCCTCCGGCGCGGTGACGAGACCGCAGGCTGTATCCGCTCTGCGGAGCGCCGCCATCGGCGGAGTCCGGTACCCCGCCATGGCGACAGCGAGACAATCGGCGATGATCCGCAGCGCTTTGTCGATCGAATCGGGCGGAACCCGATTCAGGTCGAGCGCGCCCACCGTGTCACAGGCGCGTCCGAGCGCGTCCGCCGCGGTCATCGCTCGATCTCCGTGCCTCGAGTTTCCCCGAGGGACGCTACGGCCGCAGCGCTCAATGCGGTCACCACGATCAGGTAGATACCCACGGCTACCATGCCGAACGCCTGGTAGAGCGCGGTGGCGACAAAGGGAGCGATGGCGGCGCCGAGGAGGGAACCGACCTGATTGGTCGCGGTCATACCGGAATAGCGCACCGCCGTGGGGAACAGTTCGGCGAAGTAGACACCGATCGGTGCGTAACTCATACCGACCAGCACCGAGAATATGGACAGACCCGTCGCGAACAGGATCGGGTCTCCCGTCTGTACCAGCAGGAGCATCGGCACACTCGTCACCAGCGCGCCGATCAGGCCGATGAGCAGCGCCGGCCGTCGGCCCCGGATGTCCGCGATCCACGCCGACACCATGATTCCGACGCAGTAGAAGCATGCTGCCACCAGGATCGCCGTCAATGCTGCGGTATTGCCGATTCCGAGGTCGCCGGTCGCGTGCGAGAGCAGATACACGAACGCTACATAGAACGTCGTGCTCACGGCGATATACGCGAGCGAACCCAGAAGCGTTTTGCGGGTGTGCCGGCGGAATACCTCGAGGATGGGCAGTTTGCCGTGCGCGGCCTCCTCCGAGTTCGCCCGGGCGGCCGCGAATACCGGCGACTCACGGACCTTCAAGCGCATGACCAGACCCACCGCGATCAGAGCCAGACTTCCGATGAACGGGATCCGCCAACCCCAGGCGAGGTAGGCCTCGTCCGGAATCGTGGTGGTGATGAGCAGCAGCACGGCCGTGGACAGGATGAGGCCGGCGGTCACGCCCTGCTGCGGCCAGCTGGAGAGCCGCGCCCGCGAATTCGGTGGCGCGAACTCGGTCGCCATGAGTACCGCACCGCCCCATTCGCCACCGACTGCGGCTCCTTGGACGAAACGCAGTAGCACCAGTGCGATCGGCGCCAGTGCTCCGATGGTCTCGTAGGTAGGAAGAAGACCCACCAGACAGGTGCTCACACCCATCAGCAGTAGCGACGCGACCAGCGTCGCCTTGCGGCCGACGCGGTCGCCGAAATGCGCGAATACTATGCCGCCGATCGGCCGGGCGACGAAAGCCACGGCAAGAGTGGCGAACGAGGCCAGCGCTCCCCCGGCGGGCCCGAGCCCTGGGAAGAACTTCTGCGGGAACACGAGCGTGGCGGCGCTGGCGTAGAGGTAGAAGTCGAACCACTCGATGGTGGTGCCGATGAATGCGGCCCGTGCCACTTTGGACGCTTCCCGCATCGTGGGGGGCGTCGCCGCCTTCGGCAGCGTATCCGTGCCTTGAGGCGGATCTTCGTGGATCATGTGGTGCCCTCCTTCGAGTGGGACTCTGGCATGAGGACTGGCGCTATGGCGCGTCGGCCCTGGCCACACCGGGCAGGTGGACGGCCGAGCGGATCGACCGGCTGATCTCGCAGCCGGGTGGCGTACCTCACAAACGCACAGAGTATTCACATGTATACAAGCTGTCAACAGATGTATTTATTTAGTACACATCGGTATACATTGAAGCGGCGAGGTCGTGATCCGGTGCGCTCCACCCGCCCGGGTGGATAGGGCGGCCGGTGCGGTTCGCCGGAGGTATCGATGCGGAAGGGACTGCGAAAAGATGAATGAGAAACGCGTGATCGTAGTGGGCGCCGGAAACGCCGCGCTCTGTGCGGCACTATCGGCCCGTGAGCAGGGCGCGGAGGTGTTGGTCCTCGAACGCGCGGGCCGGCCGCTGCGCGGCGGGAATACCGCCTTCACCGCCGGGGCGATGCGGGTGGCATACGACGGTGTCGACGATCTGCGCCGGCTGATGCCCGACCTGACCGACGAGGAGATTTCCGTCACCGACTTCGGCTCGTATTCCACCGGAGATTTCCTCGACGACCTGGCCCGGGTGAGCGAATACCGGACCGATCCGGAGCTGTCCGGCGTCCTGGTGGAGAACAGCTACCCGACCCTGCTCTGGATGCGTGAGAAGGGTGTGCGGTTCCTCCCGATCTACGGACGCCAGGCGTTCAAGATCGACGGGCGCTTCAAGTTCTGGGGTGGACTGACCGTCGAGGTCAACGGTGGCGGTCCGGGTCTGGTCGACTTCCTGGTCAAGAGTGCCGAACGTGACGGTATCGGGATCGAGTACGACTCCCACGTCACCGAGTTGCTGACCGACGAGACGGGCGTTACCGGTGTCGTCGTCAAACATCACGGGCAGATTCGGGAGGAACGGGCCGACGCCGTCGTACTCGCCTCCGGCGGATTCCAGGCCAATGCGGAATGGCGAACCCGCTACCTGGGCCGGTCATGGGATCTGGCGAAGGTGCGCGGCACGATGTACAACACCGGCGACGGGCACCGAATGGCCCTGGACATCGGCGCGAGTCCGACCGGTAACTGGTCGGGCTGTCATGCCGTCGGCTGGGAGCGTAACGCGCCCGAATTCGGCGATCTGGCTGTGGGGGACAACTTCCAGAAGCACAGTTACCCCTTCGGCATCATGGTCAACGCGGACGGCCGCCGGTTCCTGGACGAGGGTGCCGACTTCCGCAACTACACCTATGCCAAGTACGGGCGGCGGATTCTCGACCAGCCGGGCCAGATGGCATGGCAGATCTTCGATCGGAAGGTGACTCATCTGCTACGCGACGAGTACCGCATCCGCCAGGTCACCAAGGTGACCGCACCGACGCTGGAAGCCCTCGCGACCAAACTCGAAGGCGTGGACCCGAAGGGTTTCCTCGACGAAGTCCGGACCTACAACGCGGCGGTCGATACGGACACGGCGTTCGATCCCAACATCAAGGACGGCCGCGGCACCCGCGGCCTCACCGTCGACAAGACGAACTGGGCCAACACCCTGGATGCGGGCCCGTTCGAGGCGTACCAGGTGACATGCGGTATCACATTCACCTTCGGCGGGTTGCGGATCAATACCGACGCGCAGGTCATCGACAACAACCAGGTGCCGATTCCGGGCTTGTTCGCGGCCGGCGAGATCGTCGGCGGGATCTTCTACTTCAACTACCCGGGTGGCTCGGGACTCACCAATGGCTCGGTGTTCGGCCGGATCGCCGGGCGGCAGGCTGCTGTGTCGACCCGATAGCGACTGCTCGTCACCCGTGCCCGGGTCGATCGCACCGCGATCGAGCCGACCCGGCGACCGCATTCCGGCGTGGCCCCGTGGCCGTCCGGTACGGGGTGCGAGCCGGTCCCCGCTCTGTGAGGGTGAGCGGGGGTCGGTGCCGCGGCAGCCGGCGGATCGCGCCGATGTACGGAAATGCCGCGGGCCCTCGGCCGGTCGGCCGGGGTGCCGGCCGCTCGAGCACCTGTCGGAGTACGACAGCCGGGCTCGCCTGTGCGTGCCGATGGAAACGGATGGCGCCCGTGGGGCGGGAGCGCCGCGTAGTCGATCGCTTATCCCCGCCGGGGAGTCATATGAGAATCAGCGCGGGCCGAGGAACAGGGTCTGGGTGCTGCGGCCCAGCGGGCCCTTCTCATCGAACAGTTCGGATTCGGCCAGGCCGATACCGTGCGGCTGCGGATGGGTGACCGCATCGAGGCAGACCCATTCGCCGGCCGGTTGACGGTGCAGGGTGACGGTCAGATCGGTGTTGATGAACAGGTAGCGCTCCCAGTCGAGGACCGCGCTGACGCCGTTGCCGGAATCGGCCGCGGCGAGGGTCCGCTCCAGTGGGCTGGGCGTGGTACCGGCGACGATCGGATACTTCAACCTGATCCAGCACACCGCGGGGCCGGGTTCGCGGAAGGAGCCGGTGACGTAGCGGTACTCGATACCGGTGTGGAATCCCAGAGGCTGGGTGGATGGGAACAATTCCGGCTCGGGCGTCTGGTCGGGGCCCGGCCGCGCCCCGGTCGGTACGAGGTGTTCGGGAATCTCGAGCTCGGGGTCGGCGAGTTTGAAACGCCAGGCGGTGGCCCGCATCACCGGACCGCGATCGGTGGCCAGGGTCGCTTCGACCATCTCCACGCTGCGGCCCGGGCGCACCAGGCGGGCCTGCGCGGTGAGCGGGGCCAGCGGGACGGGGCCGAGGATCTCGACGGCGACGCGGCCCACCTGGAAGCCCGGCCGGGGTTCGCACCGTTCGATCACATGACCGAGCAGCGCGGAGGGTGGTCCGGCGTGCTGGGCGTCGGGCGACCACGGACCGCGCGTGAGTTCGGTGGAGAGAAACCGCTGCGGGTCCGCCGGATCGGGCAGGTAGAAGGCCTCGTTCACATCGTTGTCCGTTCGTTCGGTCGACGGTCGCGCCGTCTGTTCGATCTCTGTCCCGACCGTACCGCCGGGGTGGGCGAACCCCGCACGATGGTTGCTCGGGATCCGGACGAGCGCATGCTTGCATACAAGCTTGTATCTATCGGCTAGAGTAGTTGGGTGCGGACCTCGTCGTACCCGGCCGAAACGCCCGGGCAGAGTGCAGCGGATCGGGCCTACCGACTCACCAAGGAACTCGTCCTGTCCGGTGAACTGCCGGGCGGGCATCTTTTCAGCGAAACCGAGATCGCCGGCCGGCTGGGCTTGAGCCGGACTCCGGTCCGGGAGGCGTTCGTGCGGCTGCAGGCCGAGGAACTGCTGACCCTGGTGCCCAAACGCGGCGCCATCGTCGCACCGGTCCCGCCGGGCGAGGCCGAGGATGTGCTGGACGCCCGGGAAGCTGTCGAGACCGCGGCGGTCCGGCGCCTGCTCCGCACGCCCGAGCAGGTTCCCGCCGCTGTGGACCGGCTGCGCGCCGCCCTCGAGGTGCAGCGCGGATACGCCGAAGCCGGTGATATCGATGCCTTCGCCGAAGCGGACGAACTCTTCCACCGCGCCCTGGTCGCGGCGGGCGGCAACGCCCTGCTGATCCGCTTCTACACCGGGCTGGCCGACCGGCAGCGCCGGATGAATGTGGCCGCGCTCGGTCCGGTGCCCGATCTCGTCCCCGTCGTGCTGCGGCAGCACGACGAACTGGTCGCCATCATCGAATCCGGTGACGAGGCGGCCTTCGCCACCGCCCTACGCGCGCATCTGGACGGGACCCATCGGCGGTGAGGCGGGGTTCGTGGCATGCGGCGGTGGCGGCGATCTTCGTCTGCGCCTGGGGCGGTAACCAGTTCACGCCCTTGCTGGTGATGTACCGGGACCAGGGTTATTCCGCGCTGCTGGTGAACGCGCTGCTCGGCGCCTACGTGCTCGGGCTGGTGCCGGGCCTGCTGCTCAGCGGCGGTCTCTCCGCGCGGTTCGGGCGGCGCCCGGTGGTGGTCGCGGGAGTCGTGGCCTCCCTGGTGGCGAGTCCGCTTCTGGCGGCCGGGGTGTTCGGCGTCGGCTGGATCGCGATCGGCCGGTTGATCACCGGTTTCGGGGTGGCCGTGGCCATGGCGGTGGGCACCACCTGGACCACCGAACTCGCCGTCCGGGCCGGGCACGGTCCGGCGGCCGGTGCCCGGCGGGCCGCGCTGTGGCTGACGCTGGGTTTCGGCGTCGGCGCGGGCGTCGCGGGAGTGCTCGCCCAGTGGGGCCCGGCACCGATGGTGCTGCCCTATGTCGTGCACGCGCTGCTCGCCGCCGCGGTACTGCCCGCGGTGGTGCGGGCGCCGGAGACACTGCCGGCCGGGACGAGTACGCCCGGGCGGTTCTCCGGTGTGCGGCATCCGCGATTCCGGCGAGTGGTCGTGCCGATGGCGCCGTGGATCTTCGGCTCCGCCGGCGTGGCCTACGCGGTGATGCCGCAGCTCGTCGGCGACCGGGTCGGGCAATGGGGGCTGTTGTACTCGACCACCATCACCGTCGCCACCCTCACGGTCGGCGTCCTGGTCCAGCCGCTCGCCAAACGGCTGGACCGCACCACCAGTGCGCGGGCGGTGGCGGTGGCCATGTCGGTCATGTCGGGCGGACTGATGGTGAGCGCGCTGGCCGCGATCGTCCGCTCGCCGGTCCTGGCCCTGGTCGCCGCGCTCGCCCTGGGGTGCGCGTACGGGATCGCGCTGGTCTCCGGCCTGCTCGAGGTACAGCGGCTGGCCGCGCCGGAGGAACTGGCTGCGCTCACCGGCGCCTACTACGCCCTGGCCTACCTGGGCTTTCTGCTGCCGTCCCTGCTGAGCCTGCTCAGCCCGGCGGCCGACTACCCGGTGCTGCTCGGTGGGCTGGTGCTGGTGGCGCTGTCGGGAACCGCGGTGACCGTCCGGCACTCCCGAGCGCATCTGCCCATTGCGGCGGCCGTCGAGCACGAGCTGGTAACCGCCCGCTGAGCAGGTGCGCTCGGTCCGGTAGCCACAGGATCGGAATCCGGGTCCGCACGGTGCTGTACAGCGCGAACGAGGTGCGGGGCATGGTGGTCGGCCCGGCTCGAACGGCCACCACGACACCGAACAGTGGCGCAACGCTGAATCACGGTGCGCCACTGTGGCGCGGTGCCACAGCGTGGCGCGGTGCGACGGCGCGGATCAGGAGTACGGGGTGGGGATATCGCGGACCGAGAAGCGGTGGTCGGCCTGCCGGAGCAGTTCGCCGGGGTCGTCGGTGGGTGGGTAGATCCACCACTCGTTCACCTTGCGTTTGCGTACCTTGGCGGCCTCGCCCGTCGCGGCCACCTGCCTCTCCCAGCCGTTGGTGAAAACCGCTCCGGCGGATCCGAGGTCCAGGCAGGTGACGTAGGGCGCCGGTGTGAAGGGGACGGCCGGCAGCCCGAACAGCTCCGCGGCGGCATTGTGGCCCGCGAACTTCCCGAGTTGCAGTGCATGCTGGCAACACTGCAGTACCGGGTGTCCCGGCTCGGCCTGTGCCGCCGCGGTATCACCGGCCGCGTACACGCCGGGTACTCCGAGCACCCGGAGCTGCTCGTCCACCGGCAACCGGCCCAGCCCGTCGCGGTCGGCGGGGATATCGGCGGTGAGCCGGCTCGCCCGCACCCCGGCAGTCCAGACCACCGTGCGGGCCGCGATGCGTGTGCCGTCGGACAGGGTGACCCCGTCCGGTTGTACCGCGCCCGGGCTCACACCCAGGCGTTGTTCCACGCCGAGGGTCGTGAGGGCTTGGTGGATCTGCGGCCGGGGCCCGGGTCCGAGCTCGGGCCCGACCGTATCGGCCCGCTCCACCAGAACGACCCGGACCTGTTCGTTCCCGGCGACCGCGCGGAGCCGGTCGACAAGTTCGGTCGCTATCTCGAGCCCGGTGAAGCCCGCCCCGACGACCACGGCGGTGAAGCGACCCGCGCCGGACGGCATTTCCGGGAGCCGGCGCAGATGCGCGTCCAGCGCGGCGGCGGCCGGAAGGGTGTCCACATTGTGGAGCAGTTCGGCACCCGGCAGATCGGGCCGGACGAGCCGGCTGCCGGTCGCGAGAATCAGCCGTTCCCACGGGACCTCATCCGTTTCGCCGTCTCGTCCGACGACGGTCACGGTTCGGTCGGCGGTATGCACCGCGGTCGCGGTGCCCGCGATCCGGCGCACTCCGACCGGTCCGAGGATCCGGTCCAGCGAGACCCGCATGCGATCGGGATCGGCCTGGTAGAGGCGTGGCCGGATCACGAGATCGTCGCCGGGGTCGATCAGGGTGACCGGTAGGTCGCGTCCCGCCGCGCGGGCGAGCCGGACCGCGGCCGCGGCGCTCCACACTCCGGCGAAACCACCGCCCAATACCACGATTCCGGACATGGCATCCTCCTCGGATCGGTAATCGGGATATCAAGTATCTCTATTCAGAAGATGTGGCAGGTCCGATGCCGGGGCGGGACCGGACCTGCCGCGTGATCAGGGGTTCGCGAATCCGCGCCGAGTGCGCTCCGCCGAGGATGCCGGGGCCGCGGCGGCGAGGTCGGCGACGGTCTGGGCGGCGAGTTCCCGCCGCCACGCCAGTTCCGCGCGGCGCATGGCCAGCGAGATTCCGCACGGGCGGGCGAACTCCGCACCCGGGCCGCGCCCGCTGCCGCCGCGCTGCCGGATCTCGGTGCAGCGGAATGGGTCCACTCCGCCCTCGACGGCGGTGACCACATCGAGCAGGGTGATCCGTTCCGGGGGCAGGGCCAGGCCGAAGCCGCCGCGCACGCCCGGGGTGGAGGTGAGGATCCCGGCGCGGACCAGCGCCTGCAGCCGTTTCTTCAGATACTCCACCGGCAGGTCGAACCAGGCGGCCAGCCGGGCGATCGGCACCGGCCACCGGTCGTCCAGCCACGCCAGAGTGACGCAGCAGTGCAGGCTCCACTCCACGCCCTCACCCATCTTCATAATGAGGATGCTAACTATCCCCTTTTGCCGGCCGCAAGCATTCGGCCCGAACACGAGCGGAAGTCGGAGCGCGACGACGGATTCGGTGGCCTGCCGGGTCCGGCACCCTCTCCCTCGGGGGCCGGTGACGCGCCATGCCGCGCCAGGAACTTCCGGATGCTGCCCGAACAGATCGGGCACTGCCGATTCGAACCGCGTTCACCGTGCCCCTGGGCTCGGAAGCCCGGTCTCCCCGCCCGGCACCGTCAATTCCGTCATCAGTCGGGTGAAGGCCGGGTTCTCGTTACCGTGGCGCCATACCAGATCCAGCTCCACCTGGGTCCGCACTCCCTCCAGCGGGCGGTAGACCACCTGGTCGAACCGCATACCGGTGGCCGATTCGGGCACCAGCGCCACGCCCCAGCCCAGGTTCACCAGCGCCAGAATGCTGTGGATCTGGGTCATGTACTGCGTGATCACCGGGATCACGGCCGCCGCGTGCAGCACCGTGGTGATCAGATCGTGGAAATACCGCGCTTCGACCGGTGCGTGCATGACCATATCCGCGCCGTGCAGCGCGGTCACCGGGAGCGGTCCCGTGTCGGTCGCCAGCGCGTGGTCCGCGGGCAGCGCCGCGATCAGCCCCTCGCGGACGAAAGTGCGGGTGGACAGGTCCGGCCGGGTGATCGGCGGGCGCACCATGCCCAGATCGAGCGCTCCCTCCGAGAGCGCCTCCACCTGGTCCATGGTCACCATTTCACGCAGCTCCACATCGACATCGGGTAGTGCCGTCCGGGCCGCGGCGAGTACGCGCGGCAACCCGGAGTGCACGCTCGCTCCGGTGAATCCCAGTCGCAGGACGCCCCCGGTGCCGGCCGAGACCCGGCGTACCGCGAGGGTGGCCCGCTCGGCCTGCTGGAGCAGCCGCCGGGCGTCGAGCAGGAAGGCGCGACCGGCGCGGGTGAGTTTCACGGTGCGGTTGGATCGGTCGAACAGCTCCGCGCCCACCTCCTTCTCGAGGAGCTGGATCTGCCGGCTCAGTGGCGGCTGCGTCATCCGCAGGCGTTCCGCCGCCCGGCCGAAGTGCAACTCCTCGGCCACGGCGACGAAATGGGTGAGCTGGACAAAAGTGAACATCCGATACCGACCTTGTATTGATAGATATGTAATCAGTGTTGGACGTGAATCATAGGGCTTCCTAGGGTGAGGGCAGCAGGTCACCCTCGAACAGGAGCGCACCCCATGACCACAGCCCCTCCCCAGGAAATCGCCCGGAAGCTGGGCTCCGGCCTTCTGTCCTTCCCGGTCACGCACCTGCGCGCCGACGGGTCGTTCGACGAGGCCGCCTACCGGGACAACATCTCCTGGCTCGGCCAGTACGGCGCGTCCGGCTTGTTCGCCGCGGGCGGCACCGGTGAATTCTTCTCCCTCACTCCGGCCGAGGTCGAACAGGTGGTCATCGCCGCCGTGCGGGAGGCGCCGGACGGACTGCCGGTCATCGCCCCCGCCGGTTACGGCACCGCCACCGCGGTCGAGATGGCGCGCGCCGCGGAGCGCGCCGGCGCCGGCGGCGTCCTGCTGCTGCCGCCCTACCTCACCGAGGCGAGCCAGGAGGGCCTGGTCGACCATGTGCGGCAGGTCTGCGCGGCCACCGACCTCGGCGTCGTCATCTACTCGCGCGCCAACGCCGCCTACTCCGAAGCCGCCGTCGCCGAACTCGCCGAGCGCTGCCCCAACCTGATCGGGTTCAAGGACGGCATCGGCAATATCGAACAGATGACCCGGATCTACGCCGGGGTCGGCGACCGCCTCATCTACATCGGCGGCCTGCCCACCGCGGAGATGTTCGCCCTGCCGTACCTGGCGCTGGGTGTGACCACCTATTCCTCGGCGATCTACAACTTCGTCCCGGAATTCGCGCTCGACTTCTATCGCGCCCTGCGCCGCGGCGACGACGCCTTCGTGCTGAACGCGCTGAACGAATTCGTGATTCCGTACTGCGACCTGCGCAATCGCGAACCCGGCTACGCGGTGAGCATTGTCAAGGCGGGTATGAAGGTCATCGGCCGCCCGGCGGGTCCGGTGCGCAGCCCGCTGACCGATCTCGACGAGACCGAACTCGCCGAACTCGCCGACCTCGTGAAGAAGGTGAGCTGATGACCGGCACCGAAACCGAACGCCTCACCGGCGCGAATCTGCTCGGCGGCGCCGAAATCCCCGGCACCACCGGGGCCTTCCGCGCGGTGAACCCGGCGACCGGCGCCCCGCTCGAACCGGAGTTCGGCGAAGCCGACGCGGCCACCGTCGCGCGGGCCGCGACCGCGGCCTGGGCGGCGTTCGCCGAATATCGCGCCACCGACCTCACCCGGCGCGCCGTGTTCCTGGACGGTATCGCCGCCGAGATCGAGAACCTGGGGGAGGCCTTGGCGCAGCGGGCGATCGCCGAATCGGGTCTGCCCGAGGCGCGTATCCGCGGCGAGATCGGTCGCACCACCGGGCAGTTGCGGCTGTTCGCCGAGGTGGTGCGGGAGGGCAGCTGGACCGGTGCCCGGCTCGACCGGCCCGATCCGTCGCGCACGCCGCTGCCGAAACCCGATCTGCGCCAGCGGCGTATCCCGGTGGGTCCGGTGGCGGTATTCGCCGCAAGCAACTTCCCCCTGGCCTTTTCCGTCGCGGGCGGTGACACCGCCTCCGCGCTGGCGGCGGGCGCACCCGTCGTCGTCAAGGCGCATCCGTCGCATCCCGGCACCTCCGAACTGGTGGCGCGCGCGGTGCTCGCGGCGGTCCGGGAGCACGGTCTGCCCGAAGGAACCTTCGCGCTGGTGCACGGTGGCGTGGAAACCGGGCTCGCGCTGGTCCGTGACCCGCATATCCGGGCGGTGGGTTTCACCGGGTCCCGGCAGGGCGGCCTGGCACTGGCCGCGGCCGCCGCGACCCGGCCGGTACCGATCCCGGTGTACGCCGAGATGTCCAGCGTCAACCCGGTCTTCGTGCTGCCGGACGCGCTGGCCGAACGCGGCGCGAGGCTGGGCGCGGAATTCGTCGCCTCGCTGACCACCGGCGTCGGGCAGCTGTGCACCAGCCCGGGTCTGGTCTTCCTGGCCGAGGGGCCCGGCGCCGACGAATTCGTGGCGGCGGCGACCGAGGCGATCGGTGCGACCTCCGGCGCGCCCATGCTGAACAAGGGGATCGCGTCGGCCTTCACCTCCGGTGTCGAGCGGCTGTCCGGCACCGAGGGAGTACGGCTGGCCGCCACCGGGGCCGCGGGCGCCACGAGTTGTTCAGGCGATCCGCATCTGTTCGTCACCACCGCCGCGCGTTTCCGGGCCGACCGCGCACTCCAGGACGAGGTGTTCGGGCCCAGTTCGATTATCGTGCGCGCCGCCGATACCGCCGAATTGCTGGCGCTGGCCGGTGACCTGGAGGGGCAACTCACGGCCACCGTGCACGCCACCGCCGCCGACCGGGAGCTCGCCGGGCCGCTGCTGGGAGAACTGGAGCTGATCGCGGGCCGGGTGCTCTTCGACGGCTGGCCCACCGGTGTCGAGGTCGGGCACGCGGTGGTGCACGGCGGGCCCTTCCCGGCGACCACGGCCCCGGCCACCACCTCGGTGGGCACCCTCGCCATCGAACGTTTCCTGCGTCCGGTGAGCTACCAGAACGTCCCGGAGGAACTGCTCGCCGACGAGATCCGCGCGGAGAACCCGCTCGGCATCTGGCGCCGGGTGGACGGGACGGTCACGCGGGACTGATCCGGCCGGTTGTCATGTGGGGGCCGGCCCTCGTCACCGGATACGGGGCCGGGCCCGTCGGCGAGCTGTCCCGGGGTGGCAGGCCGGCGCGGCGGGGAACACCTGTGCCGGTGCCCGCCGTGCCTCGCCGGTGAGGAGTCACCGAGAATCCGAGGTACACGACGGTCGCGCCGGTGCCGGCGACAGCACTTCATACCCGCATCGGCGGAGTCGGTTCGAACGTCACAGGCAAGCGCGCCAGGGACCGATGGTATGGCCCGGTCCGCCACTGCAAATCCGCGACGGGCACCGCCAATTCCATCTCGGGTAGCGCATCGAGCAGTTGATCTATCGCCGCGCGAGCGATGGTCGAGGACAGATCCTTCGCCGGGCAGACGTGCGGGCCGGCACCCCAGGCGAGATGTGACCGGTTGGCCGTGAAATCTCCGGACTGCACTGCTGGATCGTTATTGCACGCCGACATGCTGATCAGTACGGGCTGATGCGCGGGAAGCCATACACCATCGATGAGGATCGGCTGCCGCGGATAACTGAAGCAGAAGTTCGCCAGCGGCGGATCGGTGAACAGCAACTCTTCCAGCGCATCGCCGGTTGAGAGGCTACCGCTGACCATACCTCCGCCGAACCGATCGTCGGTCAGCATGAGGCGCAACGTATTCAGGATGAGATTGACCGTCGGTTCGATGCCCGCCCCGTATATGACGACCAGTTGGTGAATCACCTCCTCCTCGGTCAGTTTCGCGCTGTGCGCGATCATGCGGGTGGTGATGTCGTCGCCGGGATCGGCGATTCTGCGCATGGTCTGCTCGTACAGTGCCGATTCCAGTGTCACGTTGCCCGCTTCGGCATCGGCGGAGGTGTCGAATACGGCGGCCATTCCCCGCGCCACGCGCGCCCCGATATCGGGCGAGCAGCCGACCAGGGTGTTGAGCACTTCGAAGACCAGGGGGTGTACGAACTGCGCGAGCAGATCGGCATGTCCGGCGCCGCAGAAGCTGTTGATCAGCGGCACCGCGATCTTCTCGACCAGTGCCTGTGCGGCGTGCAGGTCGATTCCGTCGAGAGCGAAAGTGTTCGCCGAGCGCAGCCGGGCGTGGGCGGCTCCGGTGCTGCGCAGTGCGTTCGGCCGCCACTGCAACATCGGCCGAACGGGACAGTCCAGCGGCACATTCGCCTGCCAGGCCCGAGGGTCGGCCGGAAAGTGCTCGGGGTCGTGCAGAATCCGCTTCGCGGTCGCGTAGGTGACCACCAGGGTGGCCGGGACGCCCGGTGCGATCTCCACAGGGGCCAGCGATCCGTAGCGGGCTCTCAGCTCTTGGTAGGCGAGCTGGGGGTTCGTAGCGAATTCTTTGGTGTACAGAGCTACTCGTGGCTCATCATCGATCACTGAACCAGGCGTTATAGGGGGGCCGTCATAAGACAGCGGCGATTCCAGCGGCGGAGGAAGAGACACAGGGCAACTCCAGACAGTTCGACATAGGCAAACGGAGTAGGACGAAGCGGCTGCCGGTCTCGTGACCGACCGGCGCGGGGGACACATCGAGGAAGACGTGTCTCATTGTTCTCTGGTGCTAGGACACAGGCTCGGGGCGCCGACCGCGGGGGATCACCGCGCGGCAGGTTTGTTACTCGACTTCGACCCGCGCTGCCGACTGCCGGCGCGGCATCGTATCCGAGTTTCCCGCTGATGGGTCCCTCGACCGAAGCGATTGAGACCCGACGGCAAGGTTTCGCGATGCTCTTACATTCTCGTCGAGGGACGGTGAACGTCCGGCAAGTGATGCCAGTTGATCGGTTACCATCGGAGCCCTTTGCTTCCAACAACTTTCGGTGCGCGCACGCTACCGTCCGGCAACAGTCCGCGGTTTCCCACGCTCGGCAAGGCCGCGGAACCTGTTCTCGTTCGGTCTGTCCGAGGTGGGGACCGATCTCATCGAACTTTCTGCCGGGTTCACCCCCGAGCGGGTGCGCGGTCCGCAGGAGGATCCCCAACGTGACCACGAGCCTGGCCTACACCGGCCATGCTTCGCATACGGCCCAGCGGACGGATTCACCGATGTGGCGTTCGTCCGGCTGCCACCGGCCGACGCCGACCGGTACGAATGGGTGGTGGCGGCGCGACGATATCCGGCCGCTGGTACGCGGTTATGTGCAGGCGTGCCGGTCCGCTCTCGCCGGGACGGCCGGATCCCGCGGACCCACCCCGGAAATAAAGTAGAACGTGTTATAGTTTTTGCGGTTTGCGAGCCCCGTGGGCGGTTCCCGGGCCGCGGCGCCATGTGGCGGTGCCCGCGGCCCCGGGACCCGCGCCGGAGCACCGGTCGATCTTCGCCGGTCCGCTCGGACGGGCCGGCCCGAAAGGCAGACGAATGAACACTGAACCGCACGTCGACGACACCGCCCAGCTGCACCGTGAGCCGCTGGCGGTGGACCTGCTGGGCAAAGCTCTCGAGCGTTATGCCGACCGCACCGCGGTCCATATCGACGACGCCACCCTGACCTACCGCGACGTGCGCGATCAGATCAGCCGGTTCGCCCAGGCGCTGGCCTCGGCCGGTCTCGGCGTGGGCTCCCCGGTGGCGGTGCTCTCGGCCAACCGGCCGGAGGTGATCTTCGCGCAGGGCGCGAACAATGTGAACGGGTCGCGGGCCATGGCGCTACACCCCATGGGCTCGCTCGACGATCACGCCTACGTCCTCGAGGACGCCGGCGTGGAAACCTTGATCTACGACCCGAGCGGTTTCGACGAACGTGCCGCGCAGTTGCGGGACAAGGTGCCCGGGCTGCGGAACCTGTTCTCGTTCGGTCCGTCCGAGGTGGGGACCGATCTCATCGAACTGGCTGCCGGGTTCACCCCCGAGCAGGTCCGCGGTCCGCAGGTGGATCCCAGCGCGACCATGAGCCTGGCCTACACCGGCGGCACCACCGGTAAGCCCAAGGGTGTGGAGATGAGCTTCCGCGGCAGCACCACCATGCTGCGCATCCAGATGACCGAATGGGAATGGCCCGACGAGGTCCGGTTCCTGGTGTGTACCCCGCTGAGCCACGCGGGCGCCGCCTTCTGGGGCCCCACCGCTCAGCAGGGTGGTTCCATCGTGGTGCTGCCCTACTTCCACCCGGCCAAGGTGCTCGAGGCGATCGAGAAGTACAAGATCACCGCGACCATGCTGGTGCCCACCATGCTCTATGCCCTGCTGGACAGCCCCGACCTCGACAAATACGATCTGTCCAGCCTGCAGACGGTGTTCTACGGCGCCTCCGCGATCTCCCCGACCCGGCTGGCCGAGGCGATCGAGAAGTTCGGTCCCATCTTCTTCCAGTTCTACGGCCAGGCCGAGAGCCCGATGACCATCTCGGTGCTGCGCCGCGGCGACCACGACCTGAACAAACCGGAGCGGCTGGCCAGTTGCGGCCGTCCGGTGCCATGGCTGTCGGTGGCGCTGCTCGACGAGAAGGGCAACGAAGTACCTCGGGGCGAACCGGGCGAGGTGTGTGTCCGCGGCCCACTGGTGATGAACGGGTACCTGAACAAACCCGAGCAGACCGCGGAGGCCACCGAATTCGGCTGGTTGCACACCGGCGATATCGCCCGACAGGACGAAGAGGGATTCCTCTATATCGTCGACCGGAAGAAGGACATGATCGTGTCCGGCGGGTTCAATGTGTACCCGCGTGAGGTCGAGGATGTGCTGTCGGCCCATCCGGCGGTGAGCGCCGCGGCCGTGATCGGGGTGCCGGACGAGAAGTGGGGTGAGGCGGTCAAGGCGGTCGTCGTGCTGCGCGACGGGCAGTCGGTACCTGTGGAGGAACTGCAGGCGCTGGTGAAGGACCGTAAGGGTGCGGTCTACACCCCGAAGACCGTCGATTTCGCCGAGAGCATCCCGGTCAGCCCGCTCGGTAAACCGGACAAGAAAGCGTTGCGGGCGCAGTACTGGGGCGAGGGCCGGCAGGTCAACTGAGGCGGCCGGGTAACTACCGCTCGTATACTTCTCGTCGATGGCGCGCGGAGATCACCAGGATTACCAGCTTCCCTTCGTCGACCTCGTAGACAAGGCGGTAGTTGCCCACCCGTAAGCGGAACCCGGGGCGTCCGGTCAATGCCTTGACGTCGACATCATCTCGTCGGTAGGGGTCGTCACCCAGCGACGTCAGTGCGACCAGCAGGCGCAACGCGTCTTCCCGGGGAATGGATCGCAACGCTCTTCCGCAGCGGCGGTCCAGCGGAATTCGTATTTCATGCCACGGCTTCGTCGCCTGCGGCGAGGACCTCATCCATCATCTGCCCCAGAGTGATCCGTTCGGGCTCGCCCGCTTCGGCAAGAGCCTCGTCCGCCATATGTTCCAGTTGCTCGTCTTCCCACTCTTCGAGCTTGGCGAGCATGAACAGAGGGACGACAGCGGCCGCCGGCTTACCGCCACGGGTGATCACGGTGACGTGTCCGTCTTTATCAGCGGCATTGACCACGGCCGGGAGTTGGGCGCGCGCTTCACGAATGCTCAACCGATCGTCCATGAAAATAGTGTTGTACCACCCAGGCGGGGCGGATAGGCCGCAGGTGCCGAGGTCGAGGCCACTCTCGGTCATACGAGGGACAACGAAGACCTCAACGATCCGGGGGACCTGTGAGTATCGCGGTGACGGTATCGATCAGTTCGGTGAGCAGTTCGTCGGGGGAGAGCCGGGTTCCGCTGAGTGCCAGCATGCCGCGTAGACCGTCCGGGTCGCCGAGCGTCTGGAAGGTCAGGTTCATGGCCTGGGTGAGGCGGAAACGGATGGTCCGGGACGCGACGCCGGGGGCGGTCTGCGCCAGCAGGGCGTTGAACCGCAGGGCCTGGGGGGCGAATCCCTCGGTGAGTTCGGTGAGCGCGGGGTGATTACCGCTCATGATGCCGGCTACCAGGCGGATCCACGGAGTACCGCCCGCGGCGGCGAGTTCGCCGACCGGGCGGACGAAAGCGTCGGCCAGCGCGCGGACCTCGGGTGCGCCTGCCGCCTCGACGGCGTCCAGCAGTTCCGCGCGGCGGGTGTGCAGTTGTTCGCTGCGGCGGCTGATCAGGGCGTCGACCAGGGCATCCTTGGAGCCGAAGTGATAGTGCACGGACGCGACGTTCGCGCCGGCCTCGGCCATTACCGAACGCAGTGAGACCGCGTCGATCCCGCGTTCGGCGAAGAGTCGTTCGGCGGCCAGGATCAGGCGCTGTTCGGTGGGTAGACCGGCTTCGGGGTGCCCGGGGCCGGGTTCCGGGCGGGCCTCGCCGCGGGCCGTGGCCGGACCCCGGCGCGGGGATGCGGCGGGCGAGGACAGCTCCCGCCCGGCCCGCACCCGGCTTCTCGTCATGACCGAAACTCTAGGAGACCGTGCCCGGCGCACCGTACAGGGTCACGACACAGGCTCCGCCGAGGCCGAGATTGTGGGCGAGCCCGAGCCGCGCGTCCGCTACCTGACGTGCGCCGGCCGCACCGCGCACCTGGGTGACCAGTTCCGTGCACTGCGCCAGCCCGGTGGCGCCGAGTGGATGCCCCTTGGAGATGAGCCCACCCGACGGGTTGACCACCCAGCGGCCGCCGTAGGTGGTCGCGCCCGACTCGACCAGCGCGCCGGATTCGCCTTCGCCGCACAAACCCAGCGCCTCGTAGGCGAGCAGTTCGTTGATGGAGAAGCAGTCGTGCAGTTCTAGAACATCGATATCGTCGATACCCACCCCGGCGGTCTCCAGTACCTTCCGGCCGGCGATACGCGCCATGGGCGCACCCACCACGTCGATCATCGATCCCGACTCGAACGAGGCGCCGGTATCGGTCACCAGTTCCTGGGCGAGGATCGGTACCGCCCGATCGAGACCGTGTTCGCGCACGTAGCGTTCGCTCACCAGCACCGCCGCGCCGGCGCCGTCGGACATGGGGGAGCACTGCGAGCGGGTCAGCGGATCGGAGACCAGTTTGTCGCCGAGCACCTGGTCGAGGGTGTAGGCGTCCTGGAATTGGGCCTTGGGGTTGCGGGTGGAGTGTTCGTGGTTCTTCACCGCGACCCGGGCCAGTTGTTCGCGGGTGGTCCCGTACCGCTCCATGTGCTCGACCGCGGCCGCGCCGAAGAATTGGGCGGTCATCGGCGCGTTCCCGAAACCGGCGGCCGCCTTCAGCGCGTCCATGTGCCGGTCCACCGTGGTGACCTTCGGGATGGTGCCGTCGCCCGACATCGCCTGTTTGGTCATCTGCTCGAACCCGACCGCCAGCACGATCTCGGCCAGCCCGGCCTGCACCCATTCCCGGGCGAGTACGAGCGCGGTGGAGCCGGTGGCGCAGTTGTTGTTGACGTTCACCATCGGAATACCGGTCAGACCGATGTCGTAGAGCGCCCGCTGCCCCGCGGTGGAGGGCTGGAAGACGTATCCGACGGCGGCGCGCTGCACCTGGTCGTAACCCACTCCGGCGTCGGTGAGCGCCTGGCCCACCGCCTCGGCGACCATTTCCGGATACGTCCAGTCCCGGGACTGGATCTTCTCGAACTTGGTCATCCCGACACCGGCGACGTATACCCGCTCGGTCATGTTCTCTCCTCGGAAACTGTGGCATGCGGTCCGCGACGGCCGCAGCGAAGGCGGAGGTATCGCATCACGATCTCTCCTCGGTAGCCGATACATGCGACCCGTGGAGACCGAAGCGTCGGCGGAGGTAACGCATCAGTGCTCTCTCCTCGTCTCGTGCGGTCTCGCGGTTCGCGGAAGTGTTGTCGCCCGGGCCGGACCGATACGGTGGGGTCCGGGTCGATCGCGCCGGAACCTCCGGTCAGGAATTCGGTGGTTCGGCGCCGACCACCCAGAGCGCGTGGAACTGCGCTGCCCCGCCCATGGCGTGGCCGATGGCGCGGCGCGCGTCCGGTACCTGGTGCTCGCCGGCGGTACCCCGGACCTGCATGGCCGCCTCGGCGAACCGCAGCAGACCCGTCGCGCCCGTGGGATTTCCGGACAGCACTCCGCCGGACGGATTGATCGGCAGTTCCCCGCCGAACGCGGTGCGGCCGGAATCCACCACCTTCCAGCCCTGGTCGACCGCGGCCAGGCCCACGTTCTCCAGCCAGATCGGCTCGAACCAGCTGTAGGGGATGTAGAGCTCGGCGGTATCGATCTCGCGCGCCGGATCGGTGATCCCGGCCTGCCGGTACGCCTCGGCGGCGCACTGTCGGCCGGCCTCGGGGTTCACTTCGTCGCGCCCGGCGAAGTGGCCGGTTTCGGTGCGCCACGACATGCCGTGGATCCAGGCGGGGGGACGGCGGGTGTGGTGGGCGTCGGCTTCTCCGGTGATCACCACCGCGCACGAACCGTCCGAGGAGGGGCACGATTCCAGGAAACGGATCGGGTCCCAGAGCATCCGGGATTCGCGCACCTGCTCGACGGTGATATCCGGTAGCTGGATATGGGCGTACGGGTTGCGGGTGGCATTGAGTCGGTGGTTGACCGCGATCTGCCAGCCGATGTGCTCGGGGGCTGCCGACCGGCGGATGTACTCCCGGATCACCGGCGCGAAATGCGCCCCGGCGCCCGCGCCGAGTTGGGCGCTGAAGGGCAGCCCGCGCGACAGCGCCCAGGTGAAATCGCCCTCGGATTCCTTGGAATACGCGACCACCAGCACCCGCCGGGCCAGACCCGCCTGCACCAGATGGGCACCGTAGATGGCGGCATGCCCGCCGACGCTGCCGCCGGTGAACACCCGGGTCACCGGCAGCCCGCGGGCTCCCATCGCGTCGGCGAGGTAGAGCTCCGGATTCATCACCCCGTCGAACAGGTCCGGCGTTTTCGACAGCACGACGGCGTCGATATCACCGAATTCCAGTTCGGCGTCGGCCATTGCCTCGTCGACGGCTTCGCGCACCATCGCGCCGATGGTGACCTTGCGCTTCTTGGCCTGTTTGCTCTGTCCGATTCCGACGACCGCGAGTTTCACCGGCCTCCCTCCATAAGGCAGATCATGTTCTGCTGGAGCGCGGGCCCGTTGGTGGCATGTGCCAGCGTGCGGTTCGCGCGACCGGTCAGGATGTGCTGTGCCGCGGCGCCGATCCGGATGAGCCCGGTGGCGGTGGTGGGCCGGGCGACCAGCGGCCCGCCCCCGGGATTGACTGTGGCCCCGGACAGTTCGAGTGTCTGCGCCAGCAGCGGTTCCTGATAGCTGTACTCGGTGTGCAGTTCGGCGATCTGGACCTCGCGGGCCGCGAAACCGGCCTGCTCGGCGGCCTTCGCCGCGGCCACCGTCACCGTGTCGACGCGGGTCAGATCGCGGGTTCCCGGATAGTGGCTGTCCATCCGGTGATCGGCGCCGCGCACCCAGGCCGGGCGCTGTGCCAGCCGCCGCGCGGTGTCACCGGCCGCCAGCACCAGGACCGCCGCGGCATCGCCGATCGGACCCCGGTCGTGCTCGCGCAGCGGCGACGCCAGATACGGCGCGGCCAGCAGTTCGTCCACCGTGAACTCCCCGGACACCTGCGCGCCCGGATTGCCCACCGCGCCCGCCCGCGCGCGGACCACCACTTCGGCCAGTTGTTTCTCGTCCAGCACCCCGGCGGCGATCAGCGCCTGCGCCTGCAGCGCGGCCAGCGCATCCTGATGCGGCCGCAGCGGGGCCAGGAAGTAGGGGTCGAGCTGGGTGGCGGTCACCTGGTCGAGATCGTGGGCCAGCGATCCGCGCCCGACACCGTAGACCACCGCGATCTCGCCCTCGCCGAGCTGCAGCCACGACCACGCCTCGTAGGCGGCCCAGGCGGCATCCATCTCGACATGGGATTCCGAGATCGGCGGCCAGGCGCCCACCGCGTCGAGCGATTCGATATACGCGAAGGTCCGGCCCTCGTGGAAATCGTGGCTGCCCGACGCCCAGAAATCGACCTCCGTGCGGTCGATGCCGGCCGAGTCGAGCGCCTCGCGCATTACAGGCAGCAGGATCTCGGCCATATCGTCGTGCCGGTCGGCGGATGTTCCCGGCGATTGCGCGAATGCGACCACCGCGATATCACGCATCGGAACCTCCTGCGACCGGTCGGTAGTAGCGGATGCTGTTCATGGATGTGTCGAGGTCCTCCTCGGCGCACCACACCGGTTCCACGCGCATTCCGATGTGCACATCGGCGAGTTCGACGTCCCGGATCAGATGCATGAGCGTGGTGTCCGCACCGTCGACCTGTATATAGGCCACCAGGTACGGCGGATCGATCACCTGGCCGGGGAACGGGAAGTTCACCACGCAGAACGTTTTCACCACGCCGGCGCCGTCCAATTCGAACGGTGCCGAGAGTTCGGCCAGGCAGCGCGAGCAGAATTCGGGGAAGGGCAGGTATACGCGTTCGCAGGACGGGCAGCGGCGGGCCAGTAGCCGGCGTTCCTTCAGCCCGCGTAGGAAGGCCGAACGCCCGGTTCCGGCGACGAAGGTGTAGTCCACCTGGTGCGGGCTGGTGAACGATTCCACCGGCGTGGGCAGGGTGCTCATCGCGACTCCACGGGTTCGAAGCAGACGATATCGCGGATACTGCCCACCCGGTCGGTGCGCCAGCGGGGTGCCACCCGCAGGCCGGCGACGAGGCGGGACGGGTCGCCGCCGGTATCGACGGCGTGGAACAGCCCGCCCTCGGTGCCGTCGATGGTGATCAGGGCCCAGGCGAAATGGTCGGCCTCGATCTCGTCGCCGGGCCGGGTGGGTACCCAGGTCCAGTTCGTGACGGTGCCGACGGGGGCCAGGTGGACCAGCTCACCAGTGGGGGCCGCGGTGACGGGGTCGAACTCCAGAGCCGGGCAGAGTACCGCGCCGGATGCGGTGCGCACCCCGTACAGCTCGCCGTCGCGCAGACCGCCGAGAAACGTGCCGATCTTCTCGCCGACCGTCCGGTTGTACGGGAATTCGATGCTGTAGGGCGCGGTGAGACTCGCGTCCGGGGACTCGGCTGTCATCGGTCTCCTGCCGATCGGGGGCGCGGTCCGGCACTGGACCGCGTGTCGATGGTGTCCCGCGCGACGGCCCTGTGTCAATCACTTGATTGAATCGGTTGATAGCGGCATCGTGGGTAGTCCGGACTCGTTCGGGCGATCCCCGGTGCGTCACCCGCGTGCATGACGTAAGCTCCGAATTCAAGTAGAACCTGTTCCAATTCCTCCGGTGAGGAGAGATCACCATGGCCATCGTTGAACAGCTGGAGCCGACCGCCGACGGACGCCGGCGGCTCGAGCTGCGCAGCCCCGCTACCCGCGAACGCGTCGGCGAGATCGAGGTGAGCACGGCCGACGATGTGGCCGCGGCCCTGGCCACGGCGCGCGCCGCGCAGCCCGGCTGGGCCGCCCGGCCGGTCGCGGAACGTGCCGCGATCATCCGCAACGCGGTCTCGGTGCTACTGGCCCGGCGCGACGAGATCGTCGAAACGGTGATGCAGGAGACCGGTAAACCTCGGGTCGAGGCGCTGGCCGTGGAAATGGTGCCCGCCTGCGACTTCCTGAACTACTGGAGCGGCCGCGCCACCAAGGATCTGGCCGACGAGAAGCGCCGCCTGCACGGCTACATGCTGCCGTTGAAGAAACTCGTCATCAACTATCGGCCGCTCGGCGTGGTCGGCGTGATCACGCCCTGGAACGGTCCGTTCATCCTCTCGCTGAACCCGATCGCCCAGGCTCTGCTGGCCGGCAACTCGGTGGTGCTCAAACCATCCGAGGTCACCCCGCACTCGGGGGAGTGGGCGGTCAAGGTGCTGCATGAGGCCGGTGTGCCCGAGGATGTGCTGCAGGTCGTACACGGTGACGGGGAGACCGGCGCGGCCCTGGTGAACGGCGATATCGACAAGATCTCGTTCACCGGCAGCGTCGGCACCGGCAAGAAGATCGCCGCGGCCTGCGCGGGCCGGCTGATCCCGGTCACCCTCGAACTCGGCGGCAAGGACGCGATGATCGTCTGCGCCGACGCCGACCTGGACCGCGCCTCGCTCGGCGCGGTGTACCTGTCGATGTTCAACACCGGTCAGGTCTGCGTCGGGGTCGAGCGAATCTACGTGGTGGACAGCATCGCCGATCGATTCATCGAGGAGGTGCGTAAACGCGCCGCCGAGGTGACCTACGGCGCCGTGGGCAAGGATGTCGGCCCGCTGTTCTGGGACCGGCAGCTCGAGATCGTGGAGAAGCACGTCGAGGACGCCAAGGCCAAGGGCGCCACCGTCCTGCTCGGCGGGGAATCCGATACCGCCGAGGGGGTGTTCTTCAAGCCGACGGTGGTCGTGGACGTCACCCACGATATGGACATCATGCAGGAGGAGACCTTCGGCCCGATCGTCGCGATCATGCGCGTCCGGGATGAGGAAGAGGCCGTGAGAATGGCCAACGACTGCCAGTACGGCCTGAGCGGCAGTGTGTTCACCAAGGACAAGGCCAAGGTTGTGCGGCTGGCCAAACAGCTCGAGACCGGGTCGGTGGTGCAGAACGACGCGTCGGTGATCTACGGCGTCGCCGAGGCGCCCTTCGGCGGCCGCAAGGACAGTGGCCTCGGTCTGGTCAACGGTCGGGACGCGCTGCGCGGCTTCGCGCACCCGCAGCCGGTGCTGCTGGACCGGTGGGGCCTGAAGAAGGAGAACATCTGGTACCCCTACAGCGAGGCCACCGCCGCCACGCTGGAGAAGACCATCGGCACCC
Organism: Nocardia grenadensis; assembly: GCF_050942415.1. Lineage (NCBI taxonomy): Bacteria > Bacillati > Actinomycetota > Actinomycetes > Mycobacteriales > Nocardiaceae > Nocardia > Nocardia grenadensis. Next base: position 1,563,530 of record NZ_CP192054.1, read on the forward strand.
TGTTCGGCAACAAACTGCTGCGCCGCCTGGTGCGCTGACCGGTGGCCCGGCCGCCGGTGTGATCAGGCGGCCGGGTGATCGGCGGGTGCGTCCGCGTCGGCCGTGGCGGTCTTCCCGCGGCCGGAGCGATAGCGTTTGACGACCTCCCAGGCGATCGGGAGCACCGAGACTGCCACGATGAGCAGGAAGATCAGGTCCACATTGTCGCGCACGATCGCGATCTGGCCGAGCAGGTAGCCGAGCATGGTGACCCCCGCACCCCACAGCACGCCGCCGACCACGTTGTAGGTGAGGAACACCGAGTACTTCATCCTGGCGGCCCCGGCGACCAGTGGTGCGTAGGTGCGCACGATCGGGACGAACCGGGCCAACACAATGGTGATCGGCCCGTGCTTCTCGAAGAACGCGTGCGATTCGTCGATATAGGACTTCTTGAGGATCTTCGCGTCGTCGCTCTTGAACAGCGCGGTCCCGCCCTTGGTGCCGATCAGGTAGCCCACCTGGTCGCCGGCGATCGCCGCGATCGGGATCAGCACGAGGAGTAGCCAGATCGGCGCGAAGGGTTCGATCTCCGCCGATTTGGAGGCCGCGATGAGACCTGCGGTGAACAGCAGCGAATCACCGGGCAGTAGCGGGAACAGTAGGCCCGACTCGATGAACACCACGACGAGTAGTCCGAGTAGTACCCAGGTGCCGAACGAGTTGAGTAGATTCACCGGGTCCAGAAAACCCGGCATCAGGGCAAGTTCGGTGGTGGCCGCTACGACGGCTGAGTAACTCACCCCGCCGAAGATACCGCAGTTCGGCATGTCGGCTTAATCCGGATTGCCCGATTGGTGAGGTTTTAGCGAAATGGTAGCCCTCAGCGGGCCCGGGCCTGCCGCAGTGCTTCCACTATCCCCGCGACCCGATCCGCCGGAACGCCCCAGGGGTGTTCCACCCCCACCCGCCGGTCCAGATCCCACAGTACGCATTCCTCGCCGGGCCGGGCGACCAGCGACCACGCCACCACGGTCCGGCCCAACCGGCTCGCCATATCCACCGGCTCCCCGGCCGGGCCCGCGCCGTCCGGGTAGTGATGCAGGAACCGTCCGTAGGCGCGATCGCAGAAATCCGCGTACCGCTCGGTGCACAGGATCAGGCCGTGCCACGCCTCGTCCACCGCATGCGACGGCATCCCGATCACCTGACGGTCGGCCAGTGCCGGTCCGCAGCAGCGCAGCCACTGGCGCAGGCCGGTATCGATGAGCGTCCGCGGTTGCCACGGGCAGGTCTTGAACACGGCGTCGGGAAGTTCCAGTTCGCCGACCGCGCGGGCCGCGGTGTCCGGATCGATGCCGCGGCGGCGCCGGGATACGGCACAGGTGAACATCGCGTCATTATCGCCCGGCATGGGCTCCGGCGGGTGGCCACCGCGATTCCGATCGGCCCGGCTCGTCGGGTCGGCGAAACAGCGGGTACGGCGGAATCGCCTCGTACCGATCGGTTCTCGTGCGACTTTTGATGTAACATGAAGTCTCATTTAATATTTCGCGCGAAGTGGCGTAAAGCCGTTGTGGGACCGTACAGAATATGTGTCTGCGATTGGGACTTTCCGGCACTTCATCCCAGGCGTGGGAATCGCCCGGTGTGTTGCGCCCATACCGATTCGGTATCGGTGGAACTGTGCAATTTCACACCCCGCCAGTGTCTTTCGAGCCGAATCCAAAATTGTCCGGCCGGGTGCCGGGTAATGTGTAAAACCGTCATATCCGGCGAAACGGTCTCCGGTTGGCCGAACTCGGCCGCCCACCATAGAGCGTTCTCGGGTGTCACGGCACCTCGGGAATCGTTACTGTGCCTGCCGTGGTTACCGCATTGGTAGTGCTCGCAATCCTGATACTCGTTGCCTCCGTAGTCCATCTCGCCAGCCGCCCCCCGGAGGACCTGCGCCCCCGGAGAGCGCGGGCGCGGGTCGGCTCGGAGAGCTACTCCGACTGACCCGCACCACTCGCGGGCGATAGCACGACCACGGCAATCGGACGCTTCGTCAACTTCTGGTACTCGCTGTACCGGCCCTGATTCACAGCGTCCACCAACTCCCAGCGGCGCGCGTACTCCGTATCATCGGGCAGAGTGACCCGGGCCCGAACCGGAAACGCGCGCCGCCCGACTTGGATCTCACACTCCGGCCGCGACCGCAGATTCGCCAGCCACCCCGGCGGCCGCGGCGACCCGCCGTTCGAAGCGGTGACCAGATAATCCGCCCCGTCCCTGGCATAGGTCAGCGCCGACGTCCGCTCCAGCCCCGTCTTCCGCCCCACGGTCCGCAGCAGCAGGGTCGGATTCCCGAACAGCAACCGATGCCCTACCAGCCCGCCACTCTTCTCGTACAGCCACTGATGCGCCCGCAACGCCCGCACGAACAGCTCGGTCACGCGCCCTCCTCCGCTCCGACAACGCCCCCAGCCTAGCCAGGCCCCGGCACTCCGCGGCCTTCCCCGACCCGATCAACTGGCCCCCGCCACGCCGACCGGGTACCATCCCACACTTGCGACCTCAGGTTGCTGCCAGGGGCGGTAGCTCAGTCGGTTAGAGCCGTGGACTCATAATCCATTGGTCGTGGGTTCGAGCCCCACCCGCCCCACAGAGAAGGTCTAGGTCAGAGCCGGTGGTTTGACCGGGACGGGGAAGCGAAACACCTGTGGGATAGCAGTAGCCGAACGGCTATCCCACAGGCCGTTTTCGGGCCGCTTCCGTGACCGGGCCGGGACATATCGGCCGACCCCCGTTCGGGCACAACGACAACCGCCCTCCTCGCTCGGCGTGGGTAGGGCGGTCGGTGTCGATATCGTCGGCGCCGGTCCGGTCAGTAGGGCACGCCGACAAAGTCGGCAAGCTCGCGCATTTCCGGGGTGAGGGTGCGCCGCTTGTCCACCATCGTGCCCATGATGTCGCGGGCGTACCGCTGTTTGGTCAGCCACTCGGGCAGGTCCGTGCGTATCTGCTGAAGTATCCGCACCGCGTCGGCCGGGCGGCCGGTGGCGGCGTGTGCGGCGGCCACGTCGAGCCGGTGCCGGTTCCATACCCAGGGGAGCGGGTAGGCGGTGTTCTCCAGCCGCTCACCGATCACCAGGGCCACGTCCGGCCGGTCGACCACCATGGCGTTCTCGGCCTCGAGCATGGCGACCGTGAGCGGGCCGAAACTGTGGAGCAATCCGTCTTTGCTGTCGTGCTCGCCGTAGCGGATGCCCGTTGCGGCCATCTTGGCGAAGGTCAGCGCGTCGTCGGCTTCCCGGGGCCTGTTGTCGCGTACAGCGGTCGTGCTCACCCGTTGGAGCATCAAACCCCACCCGGCGAGTTCGTCACGGGACGCGCGCGAGATACGGCGCGGTTCCAGTTCATCGGCCCAGCGGGTCGCGGTCTCCCGTGCTTTCGCGAGGTCGCCTTGCCGGATGTAGCGCCAGCACTCCGCGTCCATCAACGGCACAGCGGCCCGCACGTCGGGCGCGTCGTCCAGTGCCAGCCGGAGCGCGGTGTCGGCGGCGTCGAACTGCCAGGACAGGACCATGGTCCACCCGACCATCTGGCGGATACGGCTACGCAGCGACCGGGCGGCGGTGTCCCCGCTGTCTGCCGCGCTCACCAGGTAATCGGCGTCGCGCAGCAACGGGACCAGCGTCGGGGCGAGTTGGGATAGCTTCCCGTGCCGGAACACCGGTTTTGCCTCGGCGAACGTGGCGGCCACCCCGGCGACGGTCGGCGGTTCCGGGGAATCGTCGGCCGCGTAGGTGCCTTCCAGCGCGCGGCGCACCTCGGCCCATAGTTCGATGTCCGAGGCGGCCGGTTCGGCGGCGTCCGGCGTGACGATGAGCGCGGACGTTTCCACGCGCAGCGCCACGGCCAACCGCCGCGCGGTCTCCGTCCGCACCCGCTCTTGTGTGCCTTGCTCTACTGCCCGGACGGTCGCGACGGACACACCCGAACGGTCTGCAAGCTCTACCTGTGTCAGGCCGCGCCGCTTACGAATGTTGCGCAGCCGATCCCCGAGTTCAGCCATATATCCAAGCTACGGCGAGCGGGGCGATAACGCAGGCTTTCTAGTAGTTGTGATTTCCCTACCCCTGAACTGCCATTGAGCACCGATACGGCCCGGTGTGACGCTTCCAGCGTGCCCCGCCGCCGGGCGTCGAGTCCTCGGCGGCGGGCGCAAGTCAGCGACCGCAGGGGACACAGGGACAGGGGCACCCGATGCGCAACCGGCCGACCGCACTCGGATACGTAGACCCGGACATCAGCACGTCTATGGCATGGGACCGGGCGCAGGTCCAACGTCTGGCGCGCCACCTCGGCTACCTGGTGATCTGGCCCGACGTGGCGTCGGTGCTTCCGCTGTTCGACCAGGTGCGCGCGGCCGACGTGGACGCGGTCGTCATGCCCGGGCCGCATCACCTCGGCCCGCTGGAGTTGAACCGAGTAATGGACGTCGCCGACGTGGAAACGGTGCTACCCCGCCTGTCCTTCGCGCGCTGGTCAGTACTGGTGGGCGGGCGTTGATCGCGCTCGGCCTGGTCGTGGCGGCCGGTATCCCGCTGGCCGTGCTGGTACTGGCCGTGGTCCTACCCGTACCCGGCGAGCGGCCCGCCGAGCGAGATAGGCACGGCGGCAACGACAGCCGCTAACGCCGGGCCCGTACCGCAAGGACCGTCGGCGGGCGGCGTCGAAGTGGGATGGCTTTGACCATCCCACTTTACGAACAACTCGCTCGGAACTGGCCCGGGGCGTCCACCGCCCTGCCACAACTGGAACTCGACACTCGCGTTGGGCAATACCGTTGCATCGTCCGGTAAGCGCCGGTGCGAGCACGCGATTCGAGAACCGTCAATCTCGAATTTCTCCGCTGTGCTCGTCCCCTGGTTGCGGAGCTGGTATGTGGACCCGGCCACCGGCTCGGTCTCCCAGTCGACCGCCGGGGGCTCGGACAGTTCCAGGGTTCGCGCCGCGATCCGGTTCGACTCCTCGGCGGCGTCCGCGCTCCGCTTGGCTTCCTGCGCGGCGATATCGGCGGCGTCGGCCGACTTCTCGCCTGCGGTCGCGGACCGGCTCGATTCGGTGAGTGCCTTGTCCGCGATTTCGGCTTGCTTGCGGGCGTATTTCAGTGCCCAGGCCGATATGCAAACGCTTCCGAATGCCGTTACGGCGGCAACAACGGCGATGATGTCCGAGGTTTCCATAGTGTGGACAGTAGGCATTCGTGTCGGCCGAGTGCCCCGGTTCCCAAATATAGAATGGAGAACCGGGGAGCGGGGGGTCAGCGCGGTGGTGTGCGCTGTCGGATGACGTGCCAGGTAACCATGTCGTCGGGCGCGTAAGTCCGCTCGCCGTGCGCGCCGAACGCGACGACTACCTTGCCGGATTCGAATTCCTGCCGGTACTGGGTTGCTTTGACGGCGCGCTTGCCCTTGGCCCGCTGGTATTCGACGTCGTCGATATCGACGAATACGCCGTTGCGGCCCAACTTGGTCCGGCCGACCGTTGCAAGGTCGGTCGCGGTGGTGGTGAACGTGTCAATGGAGTTCATGGGCAAAGTATGCGTACGAGACCCGACACAGTGCGCTAGGTCCGCTATACAGGGGTTTTAGCCGTAGGACCCGAACCGCCCGCGCGACAGCATCACCTCGGCCCGGTCCGCCCGCGTCGGGTAGTAGTCCGCGAGTTCCGCGCTGCCGCCGGTGAGGTCGGCGGACCCGGTGTGGTCGGCGTTCTCGCCTGCGCGGCCTACCCGGCCGAGCGCGTCGGTGTGGTGGTTCGGCCCGGTCGCCGGGCCGCTGTGTGCCCGCTCGGGGCGATATCGGCCCGGCGGTGGTACGGGTGCCGCTGGGCGGCCTGTGAGGCGTGGCGCGCCAACGACGCGGCGGTCCACTCGTCCGGTGAACGACTTCCAGCCGATGGGTATGAGACCGGTGCGGATCCGTAGGGTCCCGGAAAGTTCCGGTCTTCGACGTTTCCTGCGTTATTCGAGGTCGACGGCTGCCCTCACGGTGCCGTCCTCGTCTACCGGTGTCCCTGTCGGCAGCAGTCGTCGCGCGGCCGCGTTGTCGCCGGTGGTGACGGCGACGATCCGCCGGGCACCCGCCGCCGCGGCGGCGATGCGTAGTTCTCCGGCCACCGCTCGCCCGACTCCTCGACCGCGATGGGAGCGGCCGATCCAGACCCCTGCCTCGAACGAGTCGCCTCGGTACTCCAGTCGCGCCGCACCGACGGCCCGGCCGTCGACCATGATGACGTAGGTGAGTTCCACCGGCTGCTCGACGCGGAGCGCGCGGCCACGGTGGAAGTCCAGGAAAGCCTGCTTGCGCTGAGCGGTCCATCCCGGTTCCCCGGCCACCGGGGGCATGACCTCCGACGGATCGGCATCGGCCACGGCCGTCGCCAGCAGCGCTCCGAGATTGTGCTCGGTCAGCGGCTCCAGTTCGATCGACGTCGGGTTCTCGCGCACACCGGGAGGTTGCTGGTCGGGCACCGGACGTGTCAACGGAATTCCGGACGGGCCGTGGATCGAGCGGGATCCGAACCACCTGCTTCGAGGGTCAGTGGGCGGCCGGTAACCAGGTCCGGGCCGCGGTCACCAATGCACCGACGCCGATCGGCAGCGTCGGATCGATAACGGGGGCGTACCGGGGCGAGTGGTTGGAGGGGACGGTGAGCAGGGCGGGATCGGTCATATCGCCCGTGGTGAAAAGGGCCGGGTCCGCGCCGCCGAGCAGCCAGTAGGACAGCGGTGCGCCGGACCCGGTGGCGAAGATGCCGACGTCCTCGCTCCCGGCACCGGCTCCCGGATCGAGGATATTGTCCGGTCCCAGCCAGGACGCGAAGGCATCGAGGGTGCGGTGCAATGCGGCCGGGTCGTTGGTGACGACCGGGAAGCGTTCTATCTCGGTGATAGTGGGTTCCTCCGGCGCGCCGGCGGTGGCCGCTTCACCGCGCACGATGCGTTCGACGCTGTCCAGGATGCGCCGGCGTACGGCAGGGTCGTAACTGCGAATGTTCAATTGGATCTCGGCGTGACCGGGGATCACGTTCGCGGCGTCGCCGGCGTGGCTCGAGCCGACGGTGAGCACCGCGGTCGCGGTGCTCGGGATCTCCCGGGAAACGATGGTCTGCAGGCGCAGTACTGTCGCGGCGGCCAGCACGACGGGATCGACCGAGGCCTCCGGCATGGATCCGTGTGCGCCCCGGCCGATGATCCGCACCCGCAGCGAATCCGAACCCGCGTACGAGGGGCCCGGATGCCCGGCGATCTTGCCGGCCGGTAGCGGTGCCACATGCTGGCCGAGTACAACATCCGGCATCGGAAATCGGTCGAAGAAACTGTCGTCGACCATGGCCTGGGCGCCGGCGCCCAGCTCCTCGGCGGGCTGGAACACGAGCAGCAGGGTGCCGAGCCAACCGGAGCTGTCGGCGGCGAGTGCCTGGGCCGCACCCAGCAGGCAGGTGGTGTGCAGGTCGTGACCGCAGGCGTGGGCCACCGGGACGGTGCGGCCGTCCTCGTCGGTGACCGTGACGGTGCTGGCGTAGTCGAGGCCGGTGTCCTCTCGCACGGGGAGCGCGTCCATATCGGCTCGCAGCAGGGCGGTCGGCCCCGTGCCGTTCTTCAGGACGCCGACCACTCCGGTCCGTCCGACACCGGTGGTGACGTCGAACCCGGCGCCGCGCAGCCGGTCGGCCACGAGCGCGGCGGTGCGGTGTTCGCGGAACCCGAGTTCAGGATGCCGGTGGATATCCTTGTACAGATCCACGAGCGCCCGATCGGTGATAATGCCGCCGCCTGATGTGGTCACGGTAGTCCTCCGATGTTGTCTTCTGCTGGGCAGATGACCCGACCGACAAGGTCGTCCATGGAGCCGATACGCACGCGGAGCGATCTGCGCGTCCGTCCATTGTCCCATGCCCGACTGCCGGTGTTGATCGGATAGCGATCGACTCGTGCCGAATCGAGGCGGTGGCTTCCGGGCGTGTGCCCACCGCATGGCATAAGCTGTGGCCTCGGTAATACGAAATGCCCGTGTTCCTGCTTCCTCGCTCGAACAGGGATATCCGCATCATTCGATCCGATCTGCTGGATCGAAGCGTCACCGTTTTCCTGCTAATGGTCCGCTGACCAGCAGCGTCGTGCTGTGTCGGCGGTGATCGTATCTTTCGACTCGATAACTGCCCTGCATGAATCACACGCATGAAGGATCGGTATGAAGAGCGAAAAGCGTGCCTGGGTCGCAGTGTTGACAGGAACCCTCATCGTTGCCGGTGGCGGGGCGGTCGCCGCACCATCGGCATGGTCGGAACCGGCGTCGTTACAGTCGCAGGGCGCCGGGGGCGACATTCTCCGTGCCGAAGCGTCGCAAGTGGTGGTGTCCGCCCCCGGGATACCCGGCACGGTGCCGGCGAGGTCGACACGCCTCACCTATGCCAGCAGCGATCCCCATGACGCACCCACCACGGTGGTGGGAACGTATCTGGAGCCACTTGCGCCGTGGACCGGCCCGGGCGAACGCCCGCTGGTGGCGTATGCGGGCGGCACTCAGGGGCAGGGTGCCGAATGCGCGCCTTCGGCGATGTTGTCGCAGGTGGTCCGGTTCCAGCCGCCCGCGGATATTATCTTCGAATACGACGTCATCGCGATCTACCAACTGCTCGCGCGCGGTATGGGGGTGGTGATAACCGACTATCACGATCTCAACGCGCCGGGCATCCACAACTTCCTCAACCGCAAGACCCAGGGCTACGCGGTACTGGACTCCGCGCGTGCCGCGTTGCGTTTGCCCGAAACCGGGCTCGGCCCGACTTCGCCGGTCCTGCTCTACGGATACTCCCAGGGCGGAATGGCTTCCGCGGCGGCCGCCGAGCTGCAACCGAAATATGCCCCCGACCTGAATGTGCGTGGCGCCTACGTGGGCGGGCCCCTGGTGAGCCCCCAGGACTACATCGCGCACTTCGACGGCCGCCCCGGTGTCGGGACGGCCATAGCCTGGATCGTCAACGGTATCGCCGCCGACTATCCGGACACCCGTCCGGTGCTCGACGCCGCGCTCAACGACACCGGTAAGGCGATCATGAACGCCGCGATCGGCAAATGCGGCGGCCTGTCCAGCAGTTTCACGCAACCGCAGAATACAACGCAGTGGACCACCAGCGGATTACCGCTCACAGCCGTGATCGACGGTTCCCCGGAGCTGAAGAAAGCGTTCGATGAGCAGCGGCTCGGCGGGCTGGCCCCCGCGGTACCGGTCCGGATCTACTCGGCCCTGCACGATGAGGGAGCTCCGTACGCGGCCGTGCACGGTCTGGCCGCGAGTTGGTGCGGTGCCGGTGCGACCGTTCATCTGGACTCCGACGGTGGACTGCCCCCGATATCCGCCGGATTGCTGGGCACCCACGATGTGGCTTTCTTGCCGTCGCTGGCGACCTCACAGCAGTGGGTGACCGACCGTCTTGCCAACGTGCCGGCCCCCGTGAACTGCGCGGCCCTCCCATAGTTCGGCGGAGGCACCACCGCCTCCGGCACCCCGATACCCCGATCGGGCAGTAGACCTGCCGCGATCACGCATTCTCGGCTGAACACGTCCGCGTGTCTCGCTACCGTGCCCGGCGACGCTCGGTTCAGGGATTGTCTCTACCCGAACCGATCGACCGGACGTATCGAGATAGGCGGCGTTTCAGCGTTACCCCGTCTTCAGCTGTCGTACTCAATCGAGTTGCCGTGCGAGAGAGCGAAACGGATATGACACCTCTCAGACGCGAGAACGCGCGCGATCACAAACGCTATCTCTGGATTCTGAGCACCGTGGCACCCGGCTGCGCGCTACTACCGTCGCAACTGGTGCACCTCACCGGGCTCGCGCTCTTCTGGTGGATCGGTCCGATCCTCGTATTCGTGATCATTCCGGTGCTGGACATCGCCGTCGGCTGCGACGGAGTCAGTCCACGCGACGAAGACTACGAGGCCTTGTCCAACGACCGTTATTACCGCTGGTGCACGTTTCTCTTCCTGCCTATGCAGCTCATCGGTCTGGCCATTGCGGGATACATGTGGTCGGGCTCCGAACTGACGCTGGTCGACAAACTGGGGCTGACCGTAACTCTGGGTATTGTATCCGGTATCGGCATCAATGCCGCGCATGAACTCGGCCATCGGGTCGAACATTCCGAACGCTGGCTGGCGAAGATCGCGCTGGCGCAATCCGGGTACGGCCATTTCTTCGTGGAGCACAACCGCGGCCATCACGTCCGCGTCGCCACACCCGAAGACCCGGCGAGTGCCCGCTTCGGTGAACCACTCTGGGCGTTCATACCGCGCAGCGCGGTGGGCGGCTTCCGCTCGGCACTCGTCCTGGAACGGGAACGCCTGGCCCGCAAGGGAACGAAGTGGTTCAGCCGGCACAACCAGCTGCTGCAGGCGTGGTCGCTGAGCGTGGTGGTGCTCGGTTCGATGATTCTCGCCTTCGGGCCCGTCGTCATCCCCTATCTGGCGCTGCAGGCTGTGATCGGCATCGGGTTGCTGGAGACCGTGAACTATCTCGAGCACTACGGTTTGCTCCGGGCCCGCCGCGCCGACGGCCGGTACGAGCGGTGCGCACCACGCCACAGCTGGAACAGTGACCGTCTGGTCACCAATGTCTTCCTGCTCCACCTCCAGCGCCACAGCGACCACCACGCGAACCCCGGCCGCCGCTACCAGACGCTGCGCAGTTCCGACGAGGCTCCACAGCTGCCGTTCGGTTACGCCACCATGGTCCTGCTCGCCACTGTCCCGCCGCTGTGGCGTGCGGTCATGGATCCCCGGCTTCTCGCGCATTACAGCGGCGACACCACGCTCGTCAACCGAAAACCGCGAAAGTCCCGGAGCGGATCGTCGGGAAAGTCCGGAGACATACTGGTGTGACGGTCAACGGCTTCCGGGGCCTCGGTGAGCAGGTGGTAATCGGACAGCGCGTTCGGCGGGACTTCGGCCGGGAGGAATCAGTGCGCGAAGCGGGCGATCGCGTCGAGTACCGCGGTGCGCAGGGCGGGGCTGCCGGTGTGCCCGGAATCGTCGATGATCCGCAGTTCGGCGCCGGGCCAGGCACGGGCGAGTTCCCAGGCCGTGCGCAGGGGTGCGGACAGGTCGAGCCGGCCGTGGACGAGCACACCGGGGATGCCCGCGAGCCGGTGGGCGTCGCGCAGTAGGCTGCCATCCTCGAGCCAGGCGGCGTGGGCGAAATAGTGGGTGCAGATCCGGACGAAGGCCAACCGTGCCGCATCGGGTTTCGCGCTGTACTGGCCCGGTGTGCCGAGATTCTCGTGCGCGATCACCGCGTCCTCCCAGGCGCACCACCGCTGGGCCGCCGCCGCACGGGCCTCGGGATCCGGATCTTCCATCAGTTGCCGATACGCCTCGACCAGTTCGTCGTCCCGGACGCCGGCCGGGGCGCCGGCGCGGAACTGCTCCCATTCGACCGGCAGCAGCAGTCGCAGGCCGTGGTAGAGCCAGTCGATCTCCTGCGGCCGGGTCGTCGTCACCCCGACCAGCACGATCCCGGTGACCCGCTCCGGATGCCGTTCGGCGTAGGCGAGGATCAGCGTCGAACCCCACGAGCCGCCGTAGAGCAGCCACCGGTCGATACCCAGGTGTTCGCGTAGCGCCTCCATATCCGCGAGCAGATGCTCGGTGGTGTTGTGCCGCATATCGACCGCCGGATCCGCGGCGTGCGGGCGGCTCTCACCGCAGCCGCGCTGATCGAACAGCACGATCCGGAAGACCTCCGGGTCGAACCCGGTGCGCGTGCCGCGCCGACCACCGCTGCCGGGACCGCCGTGGACCATCAGCGCGGGACGGCCTGCCGGGTTACCGCTGGTCTCCCAGTAGATCCGGTTGCCGTCGCCCACGTCGAGCAGGCCCGAATCGTAGGGTTCGATCGCGGAGAAGGGTTGTGGAGATGCGGAAGCGGTCACGGAGCGCCACAGTAATGGTCGGCGAGCCGTGGCCACACGACGGAAACAAGGATTCGGAGGTATCCGCTGCTGTGAGTTGTGGAAGCGGAGGGTCAGCCGATCTCGAATACGATGAGCCCGGCTATCCGGTTGCCCGAGCGCGCGATGCGTGAGACCTCCGAGGTGGCGGCGCGGGGCGGGATCACGTGTGGCGCACGCAGGATGAGCGTGCCGGCGCGGCAGCGCAGCCGGGCATGACCCGCGGCCACCGTGTTCTTCACCCAGTTGGTCTCGCCGTGGAGAAGCACCACCGCGACCGTTGCCCCGCTGCGGAAGATACAGATCGGGGTCTCGTAGCGAATCCCGGTTGTCCGGCCGACGTGTTCGATCACGGCGCAGCCCGGGAGGGACGGGGCGATACGCCGCATCCACGGATTCACGAACTGTGTACCGAACCGGTCGATCCATTCGGGAAAGAAGCGCGGCAGGGAACTATCGGTGCCCGTCATCTCGTCGAGCATAGGTGCGGGTGAACCGGTGATCATCCTTCCGTAGGCGAGTCGCGCCGCTCCGCGGAATTCACGGCGGGCCGCGGACCGGACCTCGGCTCGCCGCCTGTTCGTCGGTGGTCTTGTCGCCGCGCACCGGCGATCCGACGCTGTAGACGCGCTGTTTCGCCGCGGAGGCCGGAATCAGACCGGGATGCCGCCGAGCGCGCCGAGGAAGCGCCAGGTCGCCAGTTCGTCCTCGGGGCCGCCGAGATCGGTCTGGGTGACCAGCAGTTCGGTCGCGCCCGCTTCCACATAGCGGCGCAGTTCTGCTTCGACCTCCGCTTCGGTGCCGATGACGGCCAGCTCGGCGGCGGTGGCGACACCTTCGCGGTCCAGGACCCTGCGGTAGGACGGGATGCGCTCGTAGAAGGCCATCTGTTCGGCGGCCCGGGCCCGGACCCGCTCGGGACGGTCGGTGACCACCACCGCGACCCCGGCGATCACCCGAGGCCGGGGCCGGCCCCCGGCCCGGGCGGCGACCTCGGCCCGCGGCACGATATCGCCGCCCAGCGTACGCGGCCCGGCGAGGAACGGCACGATCCCGTCGGCGAGTTCGCCCGCGGCGGCCACCGCCTGCGGACCCATGGCCGCAACGACGATATCGGGCCCGTCCCCGCCCGCCACCGCCGCCGGGAGCGGCGGTGCCGCGGTGACCGTCTGCCCGGTGAAATCGACCGTCCCCGTGGTGAGTACCGAGCGCAGGACGGTGAGGTACTCGCGCAACCGGCGGATCGGCCGCTCGGTGCGGATCCCGAACGCGGGACCTTCCAGGGCGGGCGCACCGAGGCCGAGACCGAGGGTGAAGCGGCGGTGGCCGGCGGCATGGGCGGTCTGCGCCTGGCTCGCGACCACGAGTGGATGGCGCGGGTTGATCGGGACCACCGAGGTACCGACGTGCAGGCCCGGAACCGCAGAGCCGACAACGGCCGCCAGCGACAGCGAATCGAAGTCGAAACGCTGTCCGAACCAGACGCGGTCGATACCGCTGCGCTGGAGCAGACGGGCTCGTTCGAGCACATCGTCGACGGCATTGGTGGCGGCGGGGCGGGGAGCGAGGGCGATTCCGATCGGTGCGCTGAGTGCCATAGTCGGCGCCAACACCCCGGCCGGTCGAACGTATTCCGTTTCGCTCACTCCGGACGGGAACGGCGACAGGGGCCGGGGGTACCGGTACGGTGACACCCGCGCCGCCGCGGTGGTCTATCGCGAGATGGTGACGGCGGCCGTCCCGGCCTTCCGGCCGCCCCTCAACCACAGTGCCGCACCGGGTTTACCTGCCTCGCGCCGGATCTGCCAGAGGGTGCCCTGCAGCTCGTGGACATGTGCGTCCCACAGTCCGGGACGTTCCCTGCAGATCGGCGTGCGCCGTGAACAGTGCGCTCACCTCGTACCCGGTCGCGGCCACCAAACCCCCTGCCGTGCAAGAACTCATCGCCGATCGTACAAAATCCCGGCGAAGGTGCCGGGTGGACGCCAGTTGATTTGGGAGGTACCGCGAACGCTGCGCGACAACGGCCCTCGAACGGGCCCGGCGATGGTTCGTCGGCGACCGTGCCATGGGCAGGACGGCATGGATGTGCCCGGTAGCCGGGCCGCTCCGTGATCCGAAGGGGGGATTACGGAGCGGCCCGCGGGCGCGGTGCGCGATCATCCGAATCACGGTGAGCGCAAGGCTGCCGATGCCCCGGCCGGCGCCATATCGTCGCATGGTGATATCGCGCAACAGGTCTCGACGGCATCTCAAGACGGTCACCGGGGTCAGCGGCGGTACCGATATCTACGCGGCGGCGGTGGACCCGGGCCGGTCGACGCTCGACACCGCGATCGCCGTCGCGAAGATCGCCGAGGAGCACAGGTTCGATGCCCTCTTCGCGGCCGATCTGCTCGGTTTCGGCGCACAGGGGGCCATCGGCGCGCAGGAGCCGCTGATCTACCTCTCGGCATTGAGTTCGGTGACCACGCATATCGGCCTGATCGCCACGGTCACCACCACCTTCCACCACCCGTACAACCTGGCCCGGTTGTTCGGCACCCTCGATCATGTGAGCAACGGCCGGTCCGCCTGGAACGCCGTCACCTCGTCGCTGGGCGAGGAGAACTACAGCGATCAGGAGTTGCCCGGGCCGGAACAGCGTTATGCGCGCGCGGCGGAATCGCTGGAAGTGGTACACGCCCTGTTCGATTCGTGGGGTCCGGGTGCCCTCACCTCGGACGGTCGCGGTGGCGCCGTACTCGATCCGGCCCGGGTGCGCCCGATCGATCACCGGGGTGAGCATTTCACCGTGCGCGGTCCGCTGAACATTCCGCCGCTGCCGCAGCGGCGCCCGGTACAGTTCCAGGCCGGCCAGTCGGCGGGCGGGATCGAACTCGGCGCCCGTTTCGCCGAGGCGGTGTTCACCTCGCTCACCACTCTCGACGACGCCCACGCGTACACGGACAGGATCCGGGCCCGCGCCCGGGAACTGGGGCGGCCGGCCGGATTGCCCTATATCTTCAGTTCCTTCCACGCCACCTATGGCGCCACCGAAGCGGAGGTCGCGCGGCTGCTCCGCGAACAGGAGGAGTCCTTCGACTTCGAAGCCGGTCGCCGGCTGCTCGCGGATATGCTCGGCGGCGGGGTCGATCTCTCAGATCTACCGCTGGACCGGCCGCTTCCGGAAACTTCGCTGCCCGCGGTCGATTCGGTGCACCGCAGACGCGGGCGGGTAGAGATCTTCGCGCGTCTCGCCGGGTCCGGGCGCACGTTGCGCGAGCTGATCCTGGAAGCACGGCACACCGGTCACTGGTCGGCGGCCGGTACGCCGGAGCAGTTGGCCGATGCCATCGAGGAGCGGTACCGCGCCGGAGTTCTCGACATCATCTCGCTGGGTGGCCTGGACGATCCCCGCACCCGGGATTTCGTGACGGGCGGTCTGCTGCCCGAACTACGCCGCCGCGATATCGTCGGTTCCGACTATCTCGGCGCCACCTTCCGGGAGAATCTGGAGCTGCCGCCGCTACCGGAGGCCGATACCGAGCGCCTGGCGGGATAGAGTGCGCGGGAGCGGGTGGACGGCCGCTCAGAAATAGCGGACCGCGACATACGCCCAGGCCAGTACACAGCTGAGC
The DNA here is from genome assembly GCF_050942415.1 of Nocardia grenadensis. Lineage (NCBI taxonomy): Bacteria > Bacillati > Actinomycetota > Actinomycetes > Mycobacteriales > Nocardiaceae > Nocardia > Nocardia grenadensis. The sequence goes on from NZ_CP192054.1 coordinate 1,579,135, forward strand.
GCGGTGACGACGATGCCGTACCTGGTGAACTGCCAGAAGGTGATCCGGTGCCCGGCCCGGCGCGCGATATCGAGGGCCACCACATTGGCGCTCGCGGCGACGGCGGTGCCGTTCCCGCTGAAGTCCGCGCCGAAGGCGAACGCCCACCACAGCGCGCGCCCCTGGCCGTGGTCGGAAGTCTGTTCGACCAGGCCCTCGACCACCGGGGCCATGGTGGTCGTATAGGGGATGTTGTCGATGAACGCGGCCACGACGGCGGAACCGAAAACCAGCACCGCCGAGGCGAACAGCGGATTGTCACCGAACGCGGCGACGGCGGCATCGCCGAGGAGCTCGATCACACCGGTGTGCACGAGACCGGCGACCATCACGAACAGGCCCATGAAGAAGACCAGGGTGCCCCATTCCACCTCACGCAGGATGTCACCGATATCGAGCCGGGAGATCAGCACCATGGCGCCCGCGCCGAGCAGCGCGATGATCGACGGCGCCACGTGCAGCATCGAATGCAGGCCGAAACCCACCACAACCCCGGCCAGTACGAGCAGTGCGCGGGTCAGCAGGCGCGGGTCGGTGATGGCCCGCCTCTCCTGTAGTGCCGCCACCGTCTCGATGTGCTCGGAGCGCATCCGCAGATGTTTGCGGAACAGCCAGCGGGTGAACAGCACGAACAGTGCGAAGATCACGGCCACGGCCGGGGCCATGTGCAGCAGGAAATCATTGAAGGTCAGGCCGGCCCGGCTGCCGATGATGATGTTGGGCGGATCGCCGACCAGGGTGGCCGCGCCACCGATATTGGCGGCGAGCACCTCGGCGATGAGGAACGGTTGCGCGGCGAAACCCAGCCGCCCGCACACCACGATGGTGACCGGCGCGACGAGCATGATGATGGTGACATTGTCGAGCAGCGGCGAGGCGACGGCGGTGATGATCATCAACATCACCATCAGCCGGAACGGGTTGCCGCGGGACCGTTTCGCGGCCCAGATGGCGAGGAAGTCGAACAGGCCGGTCTGCTTGATGACGCCGACGATGATCATCATGCCCAGCAGCAGGAAGATCACATTCCAGTCGATACCGACATGCGCGTTGTAGAAGACCTGCTCGCCCGGCACCAGACCGAGGACGGTCATCAACCCGGCCGCGACCAGTACGACCTTCACCTTGTCCGCGCGTTCGGTGGCGATGAACCAGAACGCCCCGACGAATACGACGACCGCCAGGATCTGGTTCATCGGCGCACCTCCCCTCGGCCCGGCGGCTCAGTCGTCGGGCCCGGCGACGGCCAGGCTGATCAGTAGTCGTTCGAGGGTGATGCCGCCGACGAGGGTGCGCGTGCGGTCCACCACCGCGACCAGGGGGCTGTGCCGCTGCGCCATGAGGGCCGCGATCTCCAACAGGGTGGCGTCCCGGTGCACGACCGCCGGGCGCGGCGCGTGTTCGGGCAGGCAGTCGCCCACGGTCAGATCGCCCAATTCGCGCCAGAACAGTTCGGCGTGCAGTTCGTCGATGGTGCGTGCCAGCGCGGGATCGTCCTGGTAGGAGCTGGGGATGGCCAGCCGCAGCACCTGGGTGCCGGGCAGGACCGCTACGGGCCGGCCGGCCGCGTCGACGACGATGAGGCCGGGCAGCCGGTTCACCACCATCAATCGCATGGCCTTGGCGACGGGGTCGCCGGTGCGAACGGTCGGTAGCTGGACCGCGATCTCGTGTGCTTGCATCGGATGGTCCCGTCGCGCGTGCGGGGAGAGAGTTGTCATGACCGGTTCCTGTCGCCGGTGAACTGGTCCATCAGCCGTTCCAGCCGGGCCACCCGGTCGGGCAGCGGGCTGCTGTGCAGCAGTTCGGCGAGCTGATCGGCTTCGTCCGGGCCCAGCGCGATGGAGTGGACGGGTTCGTCGCGCGCGGTGTGGTAGACGTGGATATGTTTCGCACCGTCGGTACCGGACACCAGCGCGAACCGGTCACCGCTGCGGGTCAGCAGGTGGTGCACGGTGCCCTGGCCCGGTATGGTGCCGCGGTCGATGTCCACGTCGAACGCTCCTCCCGCAGCCGGTTTTCTCGGCTCCCAGTTTCGGCGCCCGGCGGTATCACCGGCCATCGGTGCCGCCACCCATCTCCGGTGACCGGGGTTGTGTAGGGGCCGGCGTGAAAGATGGGTGTCACGCCCCATGGACAGCCCGCACACCGGCGTTCACACTGAGGTCATGGACCGTCCGGATACTGGATACGGCCTGTTCCGGCGGCATACCCGGACCCCGGCCGATGCGCTGTTCCGGCGGATCTTCCTCATCAACGGTCTCGTGTTCACGCTCGGCACCCTGGTGCTGGCGGTCTCACCGGCGACCGTGTCGTCCCGGGTGCGGCTCACCGAGATACCGGTGCTGGCGGTCGGGCTGGCGGTGATCCTCGCGGCCAACGCCTTCCTGCTGCGGTCCAGTCTGGCTCCGCTGGATCAGCTCATCGTCTCCATGCGGCGGGTGGATCCGCTGCGGCGCAGCGGCCGGCTCGACGAACGCGGCAACGGTGATCTCGCCCGGGTGATCGACTCGTTCAACGCCATGGTCGACCGGCTCGAATCCGAACGCGCGGCGGCCAGTGCGTCCGCGCTGGCCGCGCAGGAGGGCGAGCGTCGGCGGATCGCGCGGGAACTGCACGACGAGATCGGCCAGAGCCTGACCGTGGCGCTGCTGTCGATGAAGCGGGCCGCCGACCGCGCCCCCGCCGATGTCGTCGACGTCCTGCACGGTGCCCAGGAGACCGTACGCGCCTGCCTGGACGAAGTGCGGGGAATCGCGCGGCGGTTGCGGCCCGATGTGCTCGACGATCTCGGTCTGTCCAGCGCCCTGAGCGCGCTGTGCAGCGAATTCAGCTCGACGGCCGGTATCAGTGTGACCCGCGATGTGGACCGGAAACTGCCGCGGCTGGACCCCGATATCGAACTCGTCTGCTACCGGGTGGCCCAGGAGAGCCTGACCAATATCGCCCGGCACGCGGGCGCCCACCGGGTCGGGCTGAGCCTGCGGGTGCACGGCGATTCGCTAGTGCTGCGGGTCGGCGACGACGGTGGCGGCGGAGTGGCCGAGGACGGGGCCGGTATCCGGGGAATGCGCGAACGCGCACTGCTGGTGAATGCCACCCTGACCATCGAGTCGCCGCCGGGGCGCGGCACCGAGGTCTGCCTGTGTATCCCGCATCGAGGCGAAAGGAGTACGCCGTGACGAACCCGGCTGTGGCCCGCGTCCTGCTCGCCGACGATCACGCACTCGTCCGGTCCGGGTTGCGGTTGATCCTGGACGCCGAACCCGATCTCACGGTCGTCGCCGAGGCCGCCAACGGTTACGAGGCGGTGCAGCAGATCGGACACGTGCCCGTCGACCTCGCGATCCTCGATATCGCCATGCCGCGGATGACCGGGATCCAGGCCGCACGCGAGATCCACCGCGCCGCCCCGCAGGTGCGGATCCTCATGCTGTCGATGTACGACAACGAACAGTATTTCTTCGAATCGCTACGGGTCGGCGCCTCCGGCTATGTACTGAAATCCGTGGCCGACCGCGATTTGCTCGAAGCCTGCCGGGCGACCCTGCGCGGCGAGTCCTATCTGTATCCCGGCGCGGTGAACTCCCTGATCCGCGACTGGTTGCAGCACGCCGACCGCGACGAGCCCCTGCCGCACAGTCTGCTCACGCCGCGCGAGGAGGAGATCGTCAAACTGGTCGCGGAGGGCTATTCGTCGCGCGAGATCGCCGGTGACCTGGTCATCAGTGTGAAGACCGTGGACCGGCATCGGGCCAATATCCTGCAGAAGCTGGGTTTACGTGATCGGCTGGCGCTGACCCGCTATGCCATCCGCGCGGGGCTCATCGAGCCGTGAACGTTCCCCGGCCGCGCGCGGCCCCCACGGCAGCAGGGCGGCACTGGCCGGTAGCGCCAGCGCCGCCACGCCGATTGCCGCGCGTACGCCGATCGCGGTCGCGAGCACACCGCCGAGGGCGATGAACGCCGGCTGGACGCATCTGGCGCTGATGGACCAGGCGGTGCCGACGCGCACCATATGGTCATCGGCGGTGTGGTTCGTGCGGTAGGCGGCGAACACCGGGTTGAACACGCCGGCGCAGAAGAGCAGCAGTGTTTCGGCGACCAGGATGACGGTGAGCCCGAGCGGCCCGGGTCCGGCGAGCACGAGCAGGCCGGGCCAGCAAGTGCGCAGCGTGCCGGATCCGAGCAGGACAGTGTGTGTACCGAACCGGGCGACGAGCCGCGGGGCGCACCAGGATCCCAGTAGTCCGCCGAGCCCCGGCACCCCGAGGGCCAGCCCGTACTGCCATGGCGGGAAACCCAGTTCGCGCAGCATGAACAGCGCCAGCAGGGGCGAGATGAGCACCAGCGAACCGCCGAAGAGCATGGCATTCCAGAACAGCCGGTGCAGGGTGGGATGTGCGAAGAGATAGGCCCAGCCGGCGCTGATCCCGGCCGGGGTGCGACGGCTGCCTTCCCGTCGCGCGGATGAGGTTTCGGGGGAGCGGATCCGGCGGATACCGAGCGCTGACACCAGATGCCCGAACGAATCGACGATCAGGGTGGTGGTCGTCCCGAATGCCGTGACGAGCAGTCCGCCGATCGGCCCGCCCAGCGTGGTCGCGGTCCAGAAGGTGGTCTCCAGCCGGCTGCCGGCTCGAACTCGTTGCCGTTGCGGGACGAGGGTTTTGAGGTGCGCGTCGCGCGCGGCGTTGAAGACGACGGCGCACAGGGTCTGTACCGCCGCGGTCACGCACAGGTGCGCGTAGGTGAGTGCGCCGAACCAGGTGGCGATCGGCACCGAGATCAGCGCGGCGCACGCGGTGATGCCCGCACCCGTCATGATGGAGCGTTTGCGCCGGAACTCGAGGAACGGGCCGAGCGGGAGCGCGATGGCGGCCGCGGCGACTCCGGCACCCGCGGCCATCAGGGAGACCTGGAGATCGGAGGCACCGACCAGCAGGATCGCCGCCAGCGGAAGCGCACCCGCGCCGATGGCACTTCCCGTCTGACCGGCGGCGAACGCGCTCCAGAGCCGGTAGAAATCGGGCGGGAGCCGCCCGGCGGTATCCGGCCGGGGATTGGCGGGTCCCTCGGGCCGACGGGCACCGGTTCGCATCGTCCGATGGTGCCGTACCGTAGGGCGCGGTGGGAATTCCGCGAATCATCGTGTCTCGGCGGCGGTCGGCTCCGGGGAGAAATCGTCCAATCCGTTCGTCCGGGTGTTGTGCGCGGCCCGGATACGCCACTCACCGTAGTGCCGGACCAGGACGAGGGTGATGAATCCCTGCCGGTCCTCGGCGGTCGCCGTGCCGGGCAGCACGTGGCCCGGCCAGCTCCAGCGGGTGTGGACGAGCGCGACGCCCGGTGCGAGTTCGTCGATCGCCACGATCTCCTGGGTGTAATCGCGCTTCTGCGCGACAACGGACTCCGGTACGTCCAGATGGCACCGGATGTTCGCCTCACGTGTCCGCCACCAGATCCCGCGGTGGGTGATGAAATCCGAGTCCTCGGTGAAATACTCTCCCCACTGCCGCATTTCGTGGCGCACCCACAGTTCGGTATGGGCGGTCAGGGTGGCTCTGATACTGCGCTCGTCTTCCGCATGCATACCGACACTCTGGAACCTCAACGTTTGTTGAAGTCAAGACCGCGGTTCGGGATCCGGGCCGCAGGGCTCATATGAGTCGCTGTTCGGCGATCGGCGTACTCAGCGAAGTGTCGTTGATCTCGAGATAGAGCTGGCGCTCGGTCACCGACACGGTGACCGTGTTACGGCGTTCGAAGGCCGCCGCCGCGGCCTCGACGAAGGGCCGGTCGAAAGAGACGAGCGGGATGTCGGTGGCGTGATGGATCCGTTTGCCGGACAACTGAGCCAGCACCTTGACCGGGTCGCGATGGGTGTACACCGCGACCCGCTCGGCGCGTTTGCTGCCGCGATGCACGCGGTCGGCATCGGGGGCCCCGACCTCTATCCACCCGGTGATCCGGCCGGTGAGATCGCGGACCAGTACCGCGGGTTCGTCGGTGGACGAGACGCCGCCGTCGCTGAAGGTGATGCCGTCGGTGTATTCGAGGCAGTAGGCCAGCAGCCGGGTGATCAGGAATTCCGTGGTCTCCGAGGGATGCCGAGCCATCCGCAACTCCAGTTCCTGGTACACACCCCGGTCGATATCGGACAGGTGCAGGGTGACGGTGTGCAGAGTCGCGCCGGTAGCCATAGGACGATCAGCCTAACGAACGCGGGGTCGGGCGAAGGCCCTGCCCGGTTTTGCACTCGGCCAAAGCCGAAGGGAGGTGCGTAGGGGAGCGCGGCCGCGCGAAGCCGGCGGTGTGGGTGCAGACACCGGGAATGCTCCCGTCGATCCGAGTGTTCTTGTGCAGTGTCACAAATACGCCGGAACTCGAACGTCTCGTGAATCAGCGGCGTCGCGGCCCGGGCGGTGTCGAACCGGATGGCCGGAGAGGTTATGTCTTGCGGGTACGGCCGGTTGCGCAGGCGGCGGTAGCCCCGGCCACCGGGCCGGGGCTACCGCCGTCGTGCGGATCCGCTGGGCCGGACTCAGCCGATGCTGAAGGGCTGACCCCAGACGCGGAACTCGGAGATACCCTGCTCGGTGGTCGTCTCGACCCGTACGAAGGCGCGGGCCTGGGCGTAACCGGCGCAACCGTTGAGACCGATGGTGGAATCGGTCCAGGTCACCGAGCCGTTGGGGCCGGTGAACTTGTTGGCGAAGAGATGGCCCTCGTCGCCGTAGGCGTCCGGCTTCTCGATATCGAGCAGCAGGAACGAGGTGGCCTGGCCCGGGCCGAGGGTCAGGTTGGCACCGGAGCTGAGGTTGCCGCTGAGGTTCTCACCGGACTGGGTCAGACCGGCTCCGCCGTTGCCGGCGCCACCGCTGATATCGACCTGGCAGCCCACGACATATCCCGGGGTGATCTTGGTGCCCTTGTGCGGACCGTGCACCTCGACCTGCGCGCTACCGGAGACCCAGGCGTTGCGGTGCAGCGGGGTCGAACCCATCGACGGGTTGATCAGCGCCGACTCGTTGGCGATCCGGGCGGTGATGCTCAGGCCGTTGGGCAGGGTGTGGTTCAGCTCGGCACCCGGCAGCGGCACGAAGGTATCGGCATTGGCCGCGCCGGTGGAGAACAGGCCGACCGCGGCGACGGTCGCGGCCGTCACACTCGCGGCCCGTACGACGCTTTTCTTGATGACAGACATGACAGTTTCCCTCTCGGAAAAGAATTCCGTTCAGCGACGGATTTGATCGACCAGATACGACGTGCGTCAGCCGATGCTGAACGGAGCTCCGTACAGGGTGGTCTTCGAATAATGGTCGCCGATGATCTCGACGACGGCGTACGACCGGGCCTGCGCGTAACCGGCGCAGCCCTCGATATTGATTTCGACATCTTTGTAGTCGACCCAGTACACGCCGGGCTTCGGAATATCGACGCCTTCGACGTTGATGAATTTGACCTGGCCCGGGCCGAGTTTGATGCCGAGCGAGCCGCTGGCACCCAGGCTGGAGGTGCTCACGCTGGCCGAGACGCCGGCCGAGATGGCATCGTCGGCGATGCTGACCTGGCAGCCGACGATGTACCCGGCGCTGACCCGGGAGGTGCCGTGGGTGGAGGAGTTGTTGGTGCCGGGGGCGTTCGTGGGGCCCTTCCAGGGACCCGGGGTGCCCTCCGGGGTCTGGCTGACGTCGGCGAAGACCCGTCCGCTCAGCCAGGCGACCCGGCCGGCGCCGTTGGCCGACAGCGATGGAGAGATGAGCGCGCTCTCGTCGACACGGCTCAGTTTCACGCCGGGTCCGAGTTTTTCGCCGCCGGGGAGCGGCACGAAGGTATCGGCATTCGCCACGCCTCCGGCGACGCCCAGTACCGCCGCCGTCATCGCCGCGGTGGCAGCAATCGACTTGATGTTCATGGTGGTTCCCTCATGGTTTTGCGAATTGTCGCCCTATTTCGGCCGGACGATGCCGTCCGGCGAAAAACGGCAGCAGTGATCCCCGGGCCTGTACGCGCACGCGCGTAGGCCGCGGTTCGGGGGGTATTACTGCGCAATCGCAGGTGAAATCCGGGGGTTACGAAAAACCCACCGGTGGTGTCGGATCGTCTTCCTGGGCGATCAGGTGACGAATGGCTGCGTCATCTATCCCTCATCCCTGTCTATCTTCTTACAACCCGGCCGGGTTCGGCCGGAAACTCTGCGGCGAGGGGGAAGGCAGGCGCACGGGCGTCAGCAGCGTCGGAGTCCACATCCCTCACACCTCTCGCTCGTGCGTCGTTGCGCCGGACGGATGCTCACCCCGTTCGGGGTGGGCACCGTTCGCGGACACCGTGGGTGCGATGTCGGCGCAGTCTGTTGCCAGCCCGTCTGTAGTTAGGTTAGCCTTCGCTCACTATAAAGCCTCGTCAACGTTTTTTGTGAGCGATGACAGTGGCCTACATCACACGGACCGGAAGGGACGATTCGATGCACAGAGGTTGTGACACCGCCTCATGACTGCCGGTTCGTCCTATGAATACCACACACAGGTGGGTGTCCGCAGGTGGTCTGGATGGTTGCTGGGGGCAATATTCCTGGTAATCGCCTGCTTACTGAGTCTCGGGGTCGGGGTGGCGCATATTCCGATCACGGAAATCATTAGTGCCCTGTGGGAGCCCGATGGATCGCCGGATCACCTGGTCATCAGCGAATACCGCCTGCCCCGTACGCTGCTCGGATTGCTCGCCGGTAGCGCGCTGGGAGTCGCGGGCTGCCTGATGCAGGGCTTGACCCGCAACCCGCTCGCCGATCCGGGCCTGCTCGGAATCAATGCGGGCGCCGCCTTCGCCATCGCGGTGGCCGTCGCCTATCTGGGCGCCGACGGGATCGCCTCCTATGTCTGGTTCGGGTTCGCGGGCGCCGCGGTAGTGTCGGTGGCGGTGTATCGGCTGGGGACCGTCGGGCGCGGTGGGACCGATCCGATCCGGCTCACCCTGGCCGGTGTCGCGGTGACCGCCGTACTCACCGGTGTCACCAAGGGTCTGATCCTGCTGAACTCGACCGCCTTCGACAAGATGCGGCAGTGGGACGCCGGGGCGCTGACCGGCCGCGGCTACGACGTCCTCGCCGGCGCCACGCCTTTCATCGTGGCCGGGATGATCCTGGCCCTCGTCGCCGCCCGCTCGCTCAATGCCGTGGCGCTGGGCGACGATCTGGCCCGTGCCCTGGGCGTGCACGTGACCCGCACCCGGGCCTGTACTGCGCTCGCCCTGATCCTGCTCTGTGGTACCGCGACCGCGGCGGTCGGCCCGATCACCTTCGTGGGCCTGGCGGTGCCGCATATCGCGCGCTGGATCGTCGGCCCCGACCACCGCTGGATCGTGGCCTATTCCTTGGTCCTGGCGCCCGCGCTGGTGCTCTTCGCGGATGTGGTGGGCCGGATCGCCATCCCGCCCGACGAACTGTCCGCCGGTGTGGTGACCGCGTTCCTGGGGGCGCCGGTGCTGATCTGGCTGGCCCGCCGCTCGGAGCTGAGGCAGTCGTGACCACCGTGCGTAAACCGCCGCGCCTCGGTACTCCCTCGACCATCGATTTCGGCCGGTCGGTCCGGGTGTTGCGCCTGCGCGGTGCCACCACGCGTTTCGGGCTGCGCGGCCTCGTGGTCACGGTCGTACTGCTGGCCGCTGCTGTGGTGGTGGCGCTGCTGGCGCTGGGCACCGGTGATTTCGCGATTCCACCGGACCGGGTGGTACGGGCGCTGTTCGGCAACGGGGTGGGCGGTGACGAACTGGTCGTGCGGGAATGGCGGATGCCCCGGGTGCTCATGGCCCTGGTGCTCGGCGCGGCGCTCGGGATCAGCGGCGCGATCCTGCAGTCGGTCACCCGGAACCCGCTGGGCAGCCCGGATATCGTCGGGTTCAATTCGGGCGCCTACACCGGCGCGCTGCTGGTGCTGCTGTCCGGTGGCGGCTACTACGCCACCGCGGCCGGTGCGCTGGGCGGTGGGCTGCTCACCGCGCTCGCGATCTTCCTGCTGGCCTTCCGGCGGAACGTCAAGGGTTTCCGGCTGATCATCGTCGGGATCGGGGTCGGCGCGATGCTGGCCGCGGTCAACACCTGGCTCATCTTGCGCGCCGACCTCGACGAGGCGATGTCGGCCGCCGCCTGGGGTGTCGGGACGCTGGACGGGCTCACCTGGGACGAAATCGTGCCCGCCCTGGTGGTGCTGGCGATCCTGGCCGTTGTAGTGGTGCCCGCCGCCTACCGGTTGCAGGTGCTGGAACTGGGGGACGACGCGGCGCGGGCGCTCGGGATCCGGGTGGGGCGGGCGCGGCTGGTGCTGACCGTGCTCAGTGTCGCGTTCACCGCGGTCGGTACCGCGGTGGCGGGACCGATCGCGTTCGTCGCGCTGGCCGCGCCGCAGTTGGGCCGGCGCCTGGCGCGTACCCCAACGACCGCGCTCCTGCCGGCCGCGGCGATGGGCGCGCTGCTGCTGGTGGTCTGTGACTGGATCTCGCGCCGGGCGTTCGCGCCCACCACCCTGCCCGTCGGGGTGGTGACCGCGTCGATCGGTGGCGCGTATCTGGCCTATCTGCTGGTGGCCGAGGCTCGACGGAACTGAGGGAATCATGGTGGACGAAAAACTCGGGCACAACGCCGCCGACGAGACCGCCGGGACGGCCAGGTTGCGCGCCGACCGGTTGCGTCTGGGCTACCGCAGCCGGGTCATCAGCGACGAACTGACCGTCGATATCCCCGACGGCACCTTCACGGTCATCATCGGTCCGAACGCCTGTGGTAAATCCACGCTGCTGCGGGCACTGTCACGGCTGCTGGCGCCCGAATCCGGTGCGGTACTGCTCGACGGGAAGCAGATCGGCAGCTATCCGGCCAAGGAGGTCGCCCGGCGGATCGGGCTGCTGCCGCAGACCTCGACCGCGCCGGAGGGGATCCGGGTCGCCGATCTGGTGGCGCGGGGCCGGTATCCGCATCAGTCGCTGATCCGGCAGTGGTCGCGGCGCGACGAGGAGGCCGTCGCCGCGGCCATGGCCGCGACCGGGGTGGCCGAACTGTCCGGGCGGCTGGTGGACGAACTGTCCGGTGGGCAGCGGCAGCGGGTGTGGATCGCGATGGTGCTCGCACAGGAGACGCCCATCGTGCTGCTCGACGAGCCGACGACCTTCCTCGATATCGCCCACCAGATCCAGCTGCTGGATCTGTGCCGCCGGTTGAATTGGGAGACCGGGCGGACGGTGGTCGCGGTCCTGCACGATCTGAATCACGCGTTCCGCTATGCCGATCATCTGATCGCCATGCGGGACGGGGCGGTGATCGCGGCCGGAGCGCCACGCGAGATCGTCACCGCCGAACTCGTGGAGAAGGTGTTCGACCTGGGCTGCCGGGTGATCGACGATCCCGAAACCGGGGCCCCGTTGGTGGTTCCGCTGGCCGAGAACGCGGTGCATACGGGCTGAATGCGACAAACCGGACCGGAACTCTCGCCGGATAGATATTTTACTTTAGTAAAGGTTAGGCTAACCTCAACTGTGGTTGTGTGTGGGTGCCGGTCGATAGCGGGACGGTATCGGCACCGCACCGAATGTGGTTCACAGCGAAGGGAGTTGCCGTGCCGGCGGCAGAGCAGGATGCCTCGAAGGCCAGCGATCCCGGATTACCGCTCACCGGCCCTCAGCTGGGAATATGGAACGCGCAGCTGTTCGACCCGGAATCCGGGCGCTATCTGGTCGGTGAGGTCCTCGAGATCTCCGGCGACACCCCGATCGACGTCGAGGCCCTGGCCGAGGCGATCCGCCGCACGGTGACGGAGGCGGAGAACATGCGGCTGCGGTTCCGCGATACCGCGGCCGGCCCACGGCAATACGTCTGCGACGAACCCGCCGTCCTGCAACCGATGATCGATTTGCGCGGTGCGGCCGAACCGCACGCGCTCGCCCACGAGGCGGTGGCGCTGGAACGTCATCAGGCGGCGCAGCGGTGCCGCGGCATGGTGGACCGGCGGTTGTACAACTACACGCTGATCCGGCTCACCGACTCCGAGGTCTGGTGTGTGCAGCTGTACCACCACCTGATCGTCGACGGTTACAGCGCGGCCCTGCTGTCGCGCCGGGTCGCCGCGCACTACACCGCGCTGCGCCGGCACACGGAACCGCCCCGGGCGACCTTCGGTACCATCGCCGAACTGGTCGCCGACGAGCAGAACTATCGCGACAGTGAGCAGTTCGCCGAGGACCAGCGCTACTGGCGCGAACAGCTCAGCCCCGCACCCCCGCTCGACGGGCGTGGGACCGCACTCGGTGGTGCGGTCGAGCGCACCATCCGGGCCGAGGCGATCCTGCCGGTGGAAACACTGGAGCGGCTGCGCAATTGCACCGAGCGCTACCGGATCACCTGGGCCGACGGCCTGATCGCCTGCTACGCCGCCTATGTGCAGCGGCTGCTGGGCAATTCCGATGTCGTGCTCTCGATGCTGATGATGGGCCGGGTCGGCCGGGTCGCGCTGAGCACCCCGGCGATGGCGGTCAATGTGCTGCCGCTGCGGCTGACCGTGCACGCCCACGACACCGTCGGCGAACTCGGCGTGCGGGTCGCCGAGACGCTGCGGGAAATGCGCAGGCATCAGCGCTACAGCGGTGCCGACCTCGCCCGCGACCTCAGCGGTTTCGGGGCGGGGGAATTGCTGCACGGCATCGGCATGAACCTCAAGGTTTTCGATTTCGCCCTCGACTTCGACGGTGCCGAGGGTGTGCTGCGGAACGTCGCCGGCGGTCCGCCGGAGGATCTCGGGCTGGTGGTGACCCCGCTCCCCGACAAATCGGTGCTGCTCGGCTTCGAATGCGATGCCCGGACCAACGATCCGGAGACCGCCTATCACCGGGTGGCGGGTCTCGTGCGGGTGATCGAGGCGTTCACCGAACTGGACAAGGTGGCCGTCGGGGCCCTGGAACTGATCGATCGCGCGGACCGCGACGGCCTGCTGGCCGCGCGCTCCGGCCCGCCGGCCGCCGGTACCGCCGAATATATGCCTGCCGCGCTGGACCGGATGGTCGCGGCGTACGCCGACGCCACGGTCCTGGTCGGCGGCACCCAGCGCTATACGGCCGGGGAACTGGGCGACCGGGTGTACCGGCTGGCCCGGTACCTGCGGGACCGGGGTGTGACACCGGGCGCGCTCGTCGGTGTCGCGCTACCGCGGACCGCGGAGCTGGTCGTCGCGCTGCTGGCCGTCTGGCGCGCGGGCGGCACGTATCTGCCGCTGGACCCCGAACATCCGGTGCCCCGGCTCCAGATCATGATCGACGACGCCGCCCCACTCCTGGTGCTCACCGACAGCGCCCTGACCGGTGCCCTCGAAGGGCCGGCGGTGGTACTCGACAGCGACCCGGTGCGTGAGGCGCTGCGTGGTTACCCGGGCACACCGCCGACCGCTGCCGAGATCGCGACCGTCCGGGGTGATCACCCCGCCTATGTGCTGTACACCTCCGGCTCCACCGGTACGCCGAAAGGTGTGGTGATAGACCATGCCGCGCTGGCGCAGCTGGTGGCCGGGCACCGGTCCGGGATCTACGCCGAAACCGTCGAACGGGCCGGCGGCCGGCGGCTCGCGGTCGCGCATACGACGTCTTTCGCCTTCGACGCCGCGCTCGATCCGCTGCTGTGGTTGCTCGACGGCCATCGGGTCCACCTGTACGACAGCGAGATCCGGCGCGACCCCGCAGTGCTGGTCGCGGCATTGCGCGCCGACGGTATCGAAGTGGTGGACGGGACCCCGACGCTGGCCGCCGCGCTCTTCGGGCACGGGCTGGCCGAGCTCGCGCCGCGGCTGCTCGTCCTGGGCGGGGAAGCCTGCCCGCCCGATCTGTGGCAGCGGGTGCAGCGCGCCGGGATCACGGCGGTCAATCTGTACGGCCCGACCGAGGCCACCGTCGACGCCATCGGCGCGCCGGTGCGCGGCGCGGAGCCGCATATCGGTGTCCCGCTGCCCGGGGTGCGGGCCTATCTCCTGGACAACGGACTCCAGGCGGTGGCCGACGGACAACCCGGCGAACTGTATCTGGCGGGCGCGGGTATCGCGCAGGGTTATCTGGGCGCACCCGGAAGCACCGCTGCGCGCTTCGTAGCCGATCCTTTCGGCCCGCCGGGGGCACGGATGTACCGCAGCGGCGATCTGGCCCGCTGGGAGCCCGGTAGCGGTTATTTCTATGCCGGTCGCGCCGACGCCCAGGTGAAGATTCGCGGGCACCGGATCGAGATCGGTGAGGTGGAGGCCGCGCTGAGCGGGCTCCCGGAGATCGCGACGGCGGCCGCCGATATCCGGGATATCGCAGGGCGGGCGAGTCTCATCGGCTACGTCGTCCCGGTGCGGGAAGCGCCGGGCGGCCACGGCGGACCGGGCGATCTCGGTGCCCGGATACGCAACCGGTTGGCCGAATCGCTCCCCGACCCGATGGTCCCGGCCCGGATCGTGGTGCTCGACGAACTGCCGTGGACGGTGAACGGCAAAGTCGACCGGGCCGCCCTGCCCGACCCGGCCGAACCGGCCGGCGGGCGTGCGCCGGCCACCGCGGCCGAGCGCGCGGTGGCCGAGGTGGTCGCCGAACTGCTCGGCGGCGTGACTATCGATATCGACGACGACTTCTTCGGCGCCGGGGGTGACAGCATCACCGCGATCGGGGTCTGCACCCGGCTCCGGGAACGGGGCCTAATCCTGGCCCCGCAGGACATGCTGACCCGCCGCAGTCTCTCCGATCTGGCCGCGGCGGCCCAAAGCGCCGATCCCACGGCGGTTTCGGAGGCGGAGCGGCCGCCGAACGCGGCCGCCGTCTCGATAGCGCTACCGCCGGACGACGCCGCCGAATCGACCGCCGCGTACGGGCCGATCGCCGATGTACTGCCGCTCTCCCCGTTGCAGGAGGGGTTGCTCTTCCACGCCCTGCGCGACGGCGCCGCCGATGTCTACACACTGACCGCCCGTTTCGAACTGGCCGGACCGCTGGACCCGGACCGGCTGGGTGTGGCGTTCGCGACGGTGCTGGGACGGCATCCCAACCTGGCCGCGGCCTTCCGCTACGAGCGATTCGACCGCCCGGTGCAGGTGATCCCGCGGACACCGCGGGTGGCGTGGCAGGTCGCGGATCTGCGCGACCGGGCACCGGCCGCGGCCGCGGCGGGCGCGCTGGAACTGGAGGAGCGGGCCGGGGCGCGGACCTTCGATATCGCCGAACCTCCGCTGCTGCGGGCACTGCTCATCCGGCTGTCCGATACCGCGCACCGGCTGGTGCTGACCGCCCACCATCTGCTGGCCGACGGCTGGTCGGTGCCGATCGTGCTGCGCGAGATGCTCGCGCTCTACCACGGCGAGCGGTTGCCCGAACCCGGCTACTACGGCACCTACCTGGCCTGGCTCGCCGCCCGCGACAGTGACGCGGACGTCCGCCGCTGGGCCGAATACCTGGGCGGGCTCTCCGCGCCGAGCCTGATCGGCGGGCCCGGCCCGCGCTCGGCCGCGGTGGGGCTCGAGGTGCCGCTGGCCGGCGAGACCGCGGCCGCGCTCGAATCGTTCGGCCGGGCCAACGGACTGACCATGAACACCCTGCTACAGGGTGCCTGGGGGATGGTCCTGGCCGAACAACTCGGTCGCGACGATGTGGTCTTCGGTGCGGTGGTGTCGGGCCGGCCGAGCGAGCTGCCGGGTGTGGCGGGGATG
This sequence comes from Nocardia grenadensis, assembly GCF_050942415.1. Lineage (NCBI taxonomy): Bacteria > Bacillati > Actinomycetota > Actinomycetes > Mycobacteriales > Nocardiaceae > Nocardia > Nocardia grenadensis. The sequence continues at coordinate 1,594,878 of NZ_CP192054.1, forward strand.
GTCGGGTTGTTCAGCAACACCGTCCCGGTCCGGCTGACCCTGGATTCCGCGCGGCCCGCAGCCGTTCAGTTCGCCGAATTCCAGCGGATCACACTCGAGCTGCAGAACCACGGGTACCTGGGCCTGGCCACGGTCGAACGGGCGGCCGGAATCGGGCGGCTCTTCGACACCCTGGTGGTCTACGAGAATTTCCCGAGAACCGGTGTACAGGGCAATGACGCGTGCGAGGTGGGAGTGGCCGGTGTGACGGTGCACAGCCGCACCCACTACCCGGTGACGGTGACGGCCCTGCCCGGCGACCGGTTCCGCCTGATGCTGCACCACGACCCCGGCGCGGTGGACGCCGCGTCCGCCACGCGGATGGCGGCCCGGCTCGGTGCGGTACTCACCGCCCTGGTCGACGCCCCCGACGCCACCGCCGGTGCGGTGCTGGCCGCCACCCGTCACCCGGATACCCGCGGCCGCACCATGGCCGACTGGGGTCCGCACACCGCGCTCGATCCGGCGGCGCCCGCGATCACGGTCGACGGCGAGACGATCACCTATCGCGAATTCGAGACGCGCGCCAACCGGCTCGCCCGCCGGCTGGTCGCCCGGGGCATCGGTCCCGAGACCGTGGTGACGGTGGCCATGCGGCGCGGCGCCGATCAGGTGATCGCGGCGCACGCCGTCTGCCGGGCCGGCGGGGTGTATCTGCCGGTGGATCCGGGGCAGCCCGCCGAACGCGTGGACACCATCCTCGCGGCCGCCGCCACACCGCTGGTGCTGACCACGGCCGCCGACGCCTTCGAAACCGGCCGGGCACCAGTCGTTTCGGTCGATACGCTCGACACCGCGGATTTCGCGGACACCGCGCTCACCGACGCCGACCGGCTCGCGCCGTTGCGGCCGGACAATGCGGCCTACCTGCTGTTCACCTCCGGCTCCACCGGTGTACCCAAGGGCGTGACGGTCCCGCACGCGGCCATCGTGAACACCTTCGCCTGGTTGCAGGAGCAGCACGGATTCGGCATCGGTGACACCGTGCTGTACCGGACCCCGGCGACCTTCGACGCCTCGCTGCTGGAGATCTTCCTGCCGCTGTTGGTGGGCGCCCGGATCGTGGTGGCCCGGCCCGACGGCCATCGCGACCCCTACTATCAGGCGCGGTTGATGGCCGAGGAACAGGTCACCGCGATCCAGATGACCTCGTCCATGCTCACCACCACGGCCGAGGAAAGTGATCTGTCCGGGTGCGGCGCGCTGCGCTGCGTGTTCACCGGCGGCGAACCGCTACCACCCGCGACGGCACAGCGGTTCCGGACCGCGACCGGGGCCCGGGTGAACAACCTGTACGGCCCCACCGAGGCCGCGGTCTGCATCACCTATCACGCGACCGACGACGCCGACACCGTGACGGTCCCGATCGGCCGCCCGCCGGGCGGCGCGGGGGTGCGGGTGCTCGACGACAGATTGCTGCCGGTGCCGTCGGGGGTGGTAGGGGAGCTGTATCTGACCGGGGTCCAGCTCGCCCGCGGCTACCTGCACCGCCCGGAGCAGACCGCGCGGACCTTCGTCGCCGACCCCGCCGGGAACGGTGAACGGATGTACCGCACCGGCGATCTGGTCCGCTGGGGCGCCGACGGCGAACTCGAGTACGTGGGCCGCACCGACAGCCAGATCAAACTGCGCGGCCAGCGGATTGAACTCGGCGATATCGAGTCGGCGATCCTGCGCCGCCCCGAGATCGCGCAGGCGGCGGTGATCCTGCGCGAGGACAACCCCGGCGATCAGCGCCTGGTGGCCTATCTGCGGACGCGGACCGGCGCCGCCCTGGACATCGACGCGGTGCGAGGCACGGTCCGCGACGCCCTGCCGGAGTACATGATTCCGGCGGCCTTCGTGGAACTCGACGAGATCCCGATGACGAGCAGTGACAAACTCGACCGCAAGGCGCTGCCGGTTCCCGACTATCCCGTGGAAACCCCCGCTGTCGCCGTCACCGCGGCCGCGGACCCGACGCTGTCCGCGGCCGCCGGGCCGGTGCTCGCGGCCATGGCCGCGGTGCTCGGTGTGGCGGCCATCGGCCCGGACGACGATTTCTTCGCGGCGGGTGGTCATTCGCTCACCGCGGTCCGGTTGGTCGGCCGCTTGCGCCGGGCGGGTCACGAGGTGGTGGTCGACGATATCTTCGAGGCGCCCACCGCGCGGGCGCTGGCGGCCCGGATCGACGGTGCCACCCCGGTGGCGGCGCCGCAGGTGGTGTCGATTCGGGAGACGGATATCGCCGCGCCCTCCGAGGAGATCGCCATGCTGGGCCGGCGCCTCGACCATGTGCTCGAACTGCGTCCCCGTGGGTCGGCCGAACCACTCTTCTGTGTGCACCCGGTGGGCGGTACCGCCTGGCAGTTCACCCCGCTGGCGCGGCGGCTGCGTGCCGACCGGCCGCTGATCGGATTGCAGTCGCCCGCGTTGCGGAGTGTGGAATCGGGCGCCACGACCATCGACGAACTCGCCGCGCGATATCTGGCGACCATCCGCGAGATCCAGCCCGCGGGGTCCTACCACCTGCTCGGGTACTCACTCGGCGGCAATATCGTGCACGCGATCGCCGCGGCCCTCGCCGAGCGCGGTGCGGAGGTCGCGTTCGCGGGCCTGGTCGATTCGCATCCGCTGGCGAATCTGACCGGTCAGGCCACCGCGGCCCTGGCGGATCCGGAGCGCCTGGCGGCCCTGCTGCCCGAACTCCCCGACGACGCCCCGGATCTCGCGGCGCTCATCCGGGGCGCGGCCGGTGAACTGTTGCGCATGGTCACCGTCTCCGAGACACCGAGTTATGCCGGGCCGATGGCGCTGTATGCGGCCGATCCCGGTGGCGAGGACGATGCCGCGCGGATCGCCGCCCAGCTGGCCGGCTGGCGCACCGCCGGCGCGCGGATCACCGCGCGCCGCCTGCCCTACTCCCATTTCGGGATCGTTTCCGAGGACGGCTGGTCGGAGGTCGCGGCGCTGCTGGATACCGAAGCGGCCCTGCGGACCTGACCGTGCGCCCCGGTCCCCGAGATCTCGCCGCGGCACCATCCGGTACCCCGGCGATTCGAGAAAGAAAGTAGAACACCTATGTCGCTGTTATCCCACAGCCGCTTCGCGGCCCGGCTACGCCTCGTAGTCGGTCTGTTCGTCGCGGTGGTCGCGGTCGCGGGCTGTAGCTCCGATGCCGAACCCGCCGCCGCCTCCGGGGCCCGCCCGGTCCAGACCGAGAAGGGCGCCATCGAGGTGCCCGCGGATCCGCAGCGGGTGGTGGTGCTCAACGGCGCACTGGCCGGCTACCTCTACGACCTCGACGTCCCGGTGGCCGCGGCGGACCCGCGGGTGCTCGGGGTCAGTGGCCGTAATGCCGACTTCCCGCAGACCTGGGCCGACGCCGCGAAAGAACAAGGCACCCGGATGGTGCCGGTGGGGCAGGCCGTGAACGTGGAGTTCGTCGCCTCCCTCCAGCCCGACCTGATCATCGGTGGCGGCCAGGGCTTCCCGGCCAAACAGTCGGTGGACGCCTACGACCGGCTCAGTGCCATCGCGCCGACGGTACTGCTGCCCGGCAATATCACCGGCTGGCAGGACCAGCTGACGCAGATCGCCGATGTGGTCAACCGCGCCGACAAGGTCGCCGATCTCATCTCGGCCTACGACGACAAGGTGAAAGAGGTCTCCGCGGCGATCAAGGTCCCCGAACAGCAGGTCGGCTACTTCCAGTCCGCCGCCGACGGCCGGCCGAAGATGATCCTGCCGAACGCCGCGCTGCCGACGCTGCTCGCCGAGCTGGGTTTCCAGGCCGACGACCAGGTACTGGCCAAGGCCGGTGATCCGGAGCTGAATCCCTCGGCCGACTGGTTCGGTTTCAGCCCCGAACTGCTGACGAAGGTCGTGGACGCGCCCGTGGTCTTCGTCGTGCCGCTCAGCGGCGCCAAGAGCGCGGCCGATCTCGCGAAGGATCCGCTGTACGCGCAGCTGCCCGCGTTCAAGGACAAGAAGGTCTACGAACTGCCGGCCACCAGCTACCGGCCGGATTACCGCGGCGTCATGGACACCCTCGATCTGATCCAGGAGCAGTTCAATTGAAAGCCCCCGCCGGCCTCCTCATCGATATCTCTCCGTTACGGGAGAGTCGGCGGTTCCGCGCTGCCTTCGGTGCGCGACTGGTCTCTGTTCTCGGTATCGGCCTGCTGATGGTGGCCCTGCCGGTACAGGTCTACGAGCTCACCGGATCGAGTCTGCACGTCGCCGGGGTGTCCACGGCGATGGCGGTGGCGTTGTTCGTGGGCAGTCTCGGCGGCGGCGTGATCGCCGACCGCTACGACCGGCGCACCGTGATCTCGCTGTCCCGCTCGGCGGCGGGCCTGGGCTTCCTCGCGCTGGGCGTGAACGCGTTGCTGCCCGATCCGTTCCTCGCGGTGATCTACGCCGCGGCCGTGGTCGACGGCCTGGCCGGGGGGATCAGCGGTTCGGCGATGATGGCGCTGGTGCCCATGCTGGTGCCCCGGGAGAAGGTCCCGGCCGCCGGTGCGCTGACGACGCTGACCTCCGATCTTGGCACCATGATCACCCCGGCGATCGCCGGCGTGCTCATCGCGCAGATCGGGGTGTCCTTCGCGTTCTTCGCCGCCGCGGCGGCCACCGTGGCCACGGTATCGCTGATCCGGGCCATCGGGTCGGCCCCGCCACCGGCCCGCGAGATCCGCAATCCGCTCGTGGAACTGGGGCACGGTATGGCGTTCGCCGCGCGGCACGACGTGCTTCGTGCGGTACTGGCGAGTGGCCTGCTCGCCATGCTGGTCAGCGGGCCCCTGGTACTGCTCCCGGCATTCGCCGACCGGGCTCTGGACGCGGGCCCGGCCACCCTGGGCCTGCTCTACGCCGCGCCCGGCGCGGGTGCCGTCCTGGGATCGCTGACCAGCGGCTGGATCGGCCGTACGCGGCGCAACGGGCTGGTGCTGCTGGGCTCGCTGGCGCTCATGCCGCTCGGCCTGATCCTGGCAGGTGTCTGGCCGCAGGCCGCGTGGAGTTTCCTCGGGCTGGCCGCGTTCGGCGTCGCCCGGGCGGTCAACGGCATCCTGCGCTACGCGGTACTGCAGCAGAACGCGCCCGAGGATATGCGCGGGCGGATGTCGGGACTGCTCATGGTGCAGTCGGTGGCCGGTACCGCGGTCGGCTCCATGGCGGCCGGGGTTATCGGCAATCTGGTCGAACCCGGTACCGCACTGGTCGTCTACGGCGCGGCGGTACTGGTGCTGTTCGTCTTCGCACTGGTGCTGGTGTGGCCACTGTACGGCCTCACCGCGCCCGCGGGCGGCCCGCCGCAACCACCGCCGCCGGCGCAGGTTCCGGTAGGCGGCACCGTAGTCGAAGAGAAGTCCGCCGGGACCGTGGCCGAGGAGAAGAAGGACGGAGTGTGATGGTGGATCGCGGAGCCTACCGTGAGCGGATCGCCGAGGTACTCGCCGGCACGCACGGCGCGAAGGTCGGTTATCCGATCGGATTGCGGGAACTGGAGGTGATCCGCACCGCCCCGGTGGGTTCGGGGCTGATCCGGATCACCTTCGGCGGTCCCGAACTCGACGGGTTCCACAGTTACGTGCCCGACGAGCACGTGCGACTGGTGTTCCCGGATACCGACGGCACGCTGCGGCTGCCGATCCCCGACGGCCTGTCGCTGGATTGGCCCGCACCGCGGCCGATCTCCCGGGAGTACACGGTGCGCCGCTACGACGCGGCGGCCGGTGAACTCGATATCGATTTCGCCCTGCATCCCGGCGGTCTCGCCTCGGATTGGGCGCTGGCCGTGCGGCCGGGCGCCCGCATCCATATCGCGGGCCCGCCCGGTGGCGTGGTGGTGCCCACCAGTTATGACAACTATCTGTTCGCCGGCGATATCACCGCGCTGCCCGCCATCGCCCGCTGGTTGGAATGGCTACCGCGCGAGAAGACCGGCTGGGCGTTCGTCGAAGTGGTCGACGAGAGCCAGGAGATCGAACTCGCGGCCCCGGCCGGGGTGGAGGTCCGCTGGCTGCACCGGGGTGACGCGCGGGTCGGTACCGGCGACCTGCTGGAGAAGGCGATCCGCACGGTCACCGTCCCGGAGGGCCAGAACGTCTACGCGTGGGTAGCCGGGGAAGCCGGCCAGTTGCGGCCGATCCGCAAATGGGTGCGCGGCGAACTCGGTGTGCCGGCGAAGGACTGCCTGATCGCGGGCTATTGGAAGCACGGAGTCGCGGATTTCGACCGCGAGGAATAAGGAGACAGAGATGACGAACGAGCCGACCGCGGTGGCCGGCCGCGACCACTTCATCCGCGATGTGGCCGATCTGCTGGGCGTGGCGCCGGAGGAACTGTCCACCGACACCAATCTGCTCGACGCCGGACTGGATTCGGTGCGCATCATGCAGCTGGTGGAGAAATGGCGGTCGGAGGGACACGAGACCGTCGACCCGTTGATGTTGGCCGGTGACCCCGTACTGGAGTCCTGGCTGGAGGTGCTGTGCCCGTGACCGGGCACCGCGGACCGCGTGCCCGGCGCGGTCCGCGGCGGCGGGGGTCATGCGGTGCGGTGCCCCTCGGCGAGCAGCCGGCGCAGATCGCGACGGCTGGTCTTGCCCACTCCCGTTTCGGGGAATTCGGCGACGGTGACCACCGCGTCCGGCATCTTCCAGGCCGCGATACCGCGTTCCCGGACGAAAGTGCGCACCGTGGTCAGCGTCGGCGGGGTCTGCGGGTCCAGGGGCTGGACGAAAGCGCAGATCCGCTGCCCGAGTACGGGATCGGGCGTACCGATTATCACCGCGTCCCGGATTCCGGGATGTTCCAGCAGATGGGCCTCGAGCTCCTCGGCCGATACCTTCTCGCCGCCGCGATTGACCCAATCGCCCGCCCGGCCCTTCACGACCAGGTTCCCGTCCGGCCGCAGCGCGACGATATCGCCGGTGCGGTACCAGCCGTCCGCGGTGAAACTGCGGGCGTCGGCCTCGGGATTGTCGTAGTAGCCGCGGATCGTGTACGGCCCCTGGGTCAGCAGATTTCCGTCGGCGCCCGGTGTCACGTCCGTGTCCGCGTCGTCGACGACCCGGATCCGGTCGTACTCCGACATCGGCCGGCCCTGGGTGCCGACCACCACGTCGATCGGATCGTCGAGCCGGGTGTAGCAGACCAGGCCCTCCGCCATACCGAACACCTGCTGCAGCGTGACACCCAGCGCGGGGCCGACCCGGCGGGCCAGTTCGTCCGGGCAGCGGGCGCCGCCCACCTGGACCACCTGCAGACTGGACAGATCGGGGAGTTCGCCGCCCTGCTCGGCCCGTTCGACCCACAGCCGCGCCAGCGGCGGAACCAAGCCGGTGATGGTCACACCGAAACGTTCGATCGCCGCGAACGCCGTCGAGGGGGTCGGGTCAGGGGTCATGGCCACCGTGCCGCCCGCGTAGAGCGCACCGAGGATGCCCGGGGAACTCATCGGGAAGTTGTGCGCGATCGGCAGTGTCGCCAGATAGACGGTATCGGGACCCAGTTCGGTGATCTCGGCACTGCGCCGCACGCTGTACAGGTAGTCGTCGTGGGTGCGCGGAATGAGTTTCGGGATACCGGTACTGCCGCCGGACAACTGCAGGAACGCGATATCCCCGGCATCCGGCCCGGCGAGTTCGCCGGGCTCGTCCCGGTAGTCGGCGAGGTCTGCGGCGCCCTCGGCGAATTCGTGCGCGGGGTCGTCGGCGACCAGCAGTACATGACGCAGTGTCGCGACCTCGCGCCGGACCGTATCGGCCAGTGCGGCATGGTCGAACCGCTGATGCCGGTCGCAGGTGACCATCGCGACCGCCCCGCTCGCCGTGGCGATAGGGATCAGTTCGGCCTCTCGGAGCGCGGGCAGGCAGAACACCGGCAGGGCGCCCAGGTGGAACAGCGCGAAGATCACTTCGACGAATTCGGCACGGTTGGGGAGCTGGACCAGGACCCGGTCCCGCGGCCGGATGCCCCGCCGGGCGAAGCCGGTGGCCAGCGACCGCGACCGGTGCTCCAGTTCGGCGTAGGTCCAGCGGTTCGCCGCGTCCACGACCGCGATCGCCTCGGGGCTCGCGGTGGCGCGAGCTGTCAGCAGGGACCCGAATGTCTCACCTGTCCAGAGCTTTTCGGCTCGGTATCGGTCGATCTGGTCCGGCGGCCACGGTGTGATACCGGGGAGGGCGGGCGATGGCATGGAGCACCTCTTTCCGATCGGCGATCTTGTTCGATGTCACACCGCAATGCTGGCCTTACGGTGTAACTTCAGGTTAGGCTAACCTAATGGTCACGAAGCAATGGGGCGAAGGGGTCATCGTCACCGGAGCCGCAGGGGGAATCGGTGCGGCGATCGCCGCCGAACTCGCCGGCGATTCCGCTCATATATCGCTGTGGGACAGGGACTCCCGGGTGCACGAAGTCGCGGCCCGGCTCGGGCGGCAGCACGAGGGCACCGGTGTGACATCCGCCGAAGTCGATATCAGCGACGCGGCAGCGGTCGCCGAAGCGTTCGACGAAGAGCTCGCCGAACGCGGCACACCCCGGGTGGTCGTGCACGCCGCAGGCGCCATGATCGGCGGCTCGGCCCTGGATACCTCTCCGGAGGAGTGGCAGCGCTGTGTGGCCGTGAACGCAGGCGGCGCTGTGTACGTGGCCCAGCGGGCCGCGCGCGAAATGATCACGGCGGGAACCGGATCCATTGTGGTCGTCTCCTCCAACTCCGCCACCGTCCCCCGGGTGAATCTCGCCGCCTACGGCGCCGCCAAGGCCGCGGCCACGGCGTTCACCCGCTCGCTCGCGCTGCAGGTGGCACCGCACGGGGTGCGGGTCAACCTGGTCTCCCCGGGTTCCACCGATACCCCGATGCTGCGCGGAATGTACGCGGACTCCGACGAGAACGGTCTCGGCGCGGCCGGGCGGGCCGGCCTGCTCGACGGCGACCCCGAGAACTACCGGCTGGGCATCCCGTTGCGGCGGATCGCCGATCCCGCCGATATCGCCGCCGCCGTCCGCTTCCTGGCTTCCGATGCCGCGCGCCACATCACCATGCACGACCTGCGGGTCGACGGCGGTGCAACGCTGGATATGTGACACGAGAGGATGACCACCATCAACGCCGAGAACCCCGCGTCTTCCGCGGATCCCGCCTTTGTCCTGTCCCGGCCGCAGCGCACCGTGACCGCGTCTGCCGGAGGGCGTGTCTTCCACAACCCCGCCGAAGCCGTCGCGCAACTGCGTGCGCGCCGGGTCTCCCATATCGTCGGCGCGCTGCCGTTCACACCCGGCGCGCCGGCGGCGCTGTGGGCTCCCGAAACCATCTCGGTGACCGACGGTCCGCGGACCGCCCGGCCGGTCACCGCGCCCGATATCGCGGTCACCGAACACCTCCCGGAACCGGAGGAGCATCTGCGCCGGGTGGGCGCCGCGGTACGGCTGCTGGCCGATCCCGCGCAGCCGCTGCGCAAGGTCGTCCTCGCCCGGGCGCTGCGGGCCCGGGCCGATCGCACCGTGCGCGCCGTCGATCTCCTGGATCTCCTGGTCTCCACCGATCCCGCCGGTAACGGCTACCTGGTGGACCTGTCCGCGGCCGGCGGCCTGTTCACCGGCCGTCACCTGGTGGGTTCCAGCCCGGAGATCCTGGTGCGGCGGATCGGTACCGAGGTCACCAGCCATCCGCTCGCGGGTTCGGCCCGGCGGGTGCCGCAGAACGCGCCGGCCGATCGGCTCGCCGCCGAGAACTTGCTCGGGTCGGCGAAGGATCAGCACGAGCACGGCTTCGTGGTGGAGCATGTGGCGGGGGTACTGCGTGATCGGTGTACCGATGTGCGTACGCCCGCCGGCCCCGGTCTCACCGAGACGCCGGCCATGTGGCATCTGGGCACCACCATCGGCGCGACTGTCCCGATGGCCGGGCCGTCGGCGCTGGAACTGGCCGCCGCACTGCATCCGACCCCGGCCATCTGCGGTACCCCCACCGCGGCGGCCGCCCGGCTGATCGCCGACTTCGAAGGTGAACGCGGTTTCTACGCCGGCGCGGTCGGCTGGTGTGACGCCGAGGGCAACGGGGAATGGATGGTCAGCATCCGCTGTGCCGAACTCGCCGCCGACCACCGGACCCTGGTGGCCTACGCCGGTGGCGGCATCGTCGCGGAATCCGATCCCGAGGACGAACTGGCCGAGACCACCGGGAAATTACAGCGCGTCCTCGGACCGCTGGGTGTGGCCGGCCGTCCGGCGACGGTGCCCTGACCCACCACCTTTTCGCCACTGCGCCCGGGCGCGCGGCCTTCCAGAAGGTCGCGGGCCACACGAGATGAGGAGTTCTGGACATGCCCATGCAGCCGATCGCACCCTATGCGATGCCGCCGTTGGACGACGAGATCACCAACAGAGTGGCCTGGAGACTCGATCCCGATCGCACCGCCCTGCTCATCCACGACATGCAGAACTACTTCCTCACCGCCTACCAGCTCGATCGCGATCCGGCCCGGACGATGATCGCGAATATCGTCCGGCTGCGTGATCGGTGCCATGAGCTGGGCATACCGGTGATCTACAGTATGCAGCCGGGGGACCAGCATCCCGACCGGCGCGGCCTGCTCGCCGATTTCTGGGGTACCGGTATGTCGGACGGCCCCGATACCGAAGTTATCGCCGCACTGACACCGCACGAGCGGGACATCCGGGTCACCAAATGGCGTTATTCGGCGTTCCAGCGCACGGATCTGCGTCAACTGCTCGGCTACCGTAACCGTGACCAGCTCGTGGTCACCGGCGTGTACGCCCATATGGGCTGCATGCTCAGTGCGGCCGAGGCGTTCATGAACGATATCCACGCGTTCCTGGCGCATGACGCGGTGGCCGATTTCAGCCGGGAGGAACATTTGATCGCCTCCAAGTACACCGCCCGCCGCTGCGGCATGGTGCTCGGTACCGACGAGATGTTGAGCCAGTTGCAGCCCGCGGTGGTGGCGTCGGGGGCCTGAGCCGAGGCGGCGCGCCGGCCGGTGTGGCCGGGCGGCGCGCCGGCGTTCAGTGGGTCCGGCCCAGTTCCCCGGAGCGGCGCCAGGATTCGCGTTCGGCTGCGAAGGCGGCCGACTGCCGGGCCCGGAACGATTCGATGGAGTCCGCTTCCTCGGTGAGGAATCCGCGATGCGCCGCGAGGCGGAATTCCCCCGGGCCGGCGCGTAATTCGCCGCGGCCGGCGGCGATATCGGCCCGGAGGTCGAGAAGTTCGGCCGCGCTCACCGGATACCAGCGGATCCGGTCGAAGAAGCGCAGCAGCCACGGGGTTTCGCTATCGGTGCGTCGGCTCCACACCTGGGTGGTGCGCCCCACGAACTGATATCCGCCCGGGCCTTCCATTCCGTAGATACACAGGTAAGCGCCGCCGATACCGACCGCGTTCTCCGGGGTCCAGGTCCGGGCCGGATTGTATTTGGTGGTGATCAGCCGGTGCCGGGGATCGATCGGGGTGGCCAGCGGCGCGCCGAGATAGACATCCCCCAAGCCCAGTACCAGGTACTCGGCGGCGAACACGGTATCGAAGACGTCGTCGACGGTCTCGAGTCCGTTCATCCGCCGAATGAACTCGATGTTCCACGGGCACCACGGTGCGTCGGCGCGGACGCCGTGCGTATAGCGGGTGATCGCCTCCCGGGTCGCGGGATCATCCCAGGACAGCGGCAGATCCACGGTGCGGCTGGGGACGACCAGGTCCTCGGCGGCCGGAAGCCCGGCCTCCGCCTCGGCCAGGAGATCCAGGGCCGTGCCGATCCGCAGCGTGCGCGGTTCGACCCGGACCTGGAGCGAACGGACGCCCGGGGTGAGTTCGGTGATACCCCGTTCACCGCGGGCGCGGAGGTGCTCGTGCAGCGCGTGGACGCGGGCGCGTAGTTCGAGATCCAGGGTCATGGCACCGTATTCGACGAGGATCCCGTCATCGCCCGCGCGTCGGTAGGTCACCGGCGTACCGTCCGCGGTTTCCCCGTGCCGCAGGATGCCGTCGTCGCCGTCGCCGCCGGTGGACAGGACGATCGGCCAGCCCGCTCGGCGTTCGGGACCCAGTTCGGCCGGTGACGCGGCCCGCTCCGCGCGCACCGGCACGAAACGCACCCGGTCGCCCGGGCACAACTGGCCGAGCTTCCACAGGTCGGCGGCGGTCACCGTCACCGGACAGACGAAGCCGCCGAGGCTGGGCCCGTCGGGGCCGAGCAGGATGGGGGTGTCGCCGGTGAAATCGAGCGCGCCCACGCTGTAGGCGGTGTCGTGGATATTCGACGGATGTAATCCGGCCTCGCCGCCGTCCGGGCGAGCCCAGCCTGGTTTGGGACCGATGAGCCGGACCCCGGTCCGGTCGGAGTTGAAGTGCACCTCGTAGGCGGTGGCGAGCAGTGTATCGATATCGGCGCGGGTGAAGAACTCCGGTGCGCCGTGTGGCCCCTCGGTGACGGCCAGTTCCCAGTCGCGGGCCAGCACGGGTTGTGCACCGCCGGGTATCGCGCCGGCCGGCGGGCCCGGTGCGGGGCCGACCGGGAGAACATCCGCGGCGGCCAGTGCGCGCCCGCCCACGCCGCCGAAACGCCCGAGAGTGAACGTGGCCCGGCTGCCGAGGTACTCGGGGAGCGCCAGTCCGCCGGATACCAGTACATAACAGCGCATTCCGGGGCCGCGAATCGTACCGATATCGAGAACCTCTCCGGCCGGTACGAATACCGGGCGCCACAGCGGCACCGGACGACCGGCCACCGTCACCGTGACGGGAGCGCCGGTCACACACACCCACGTCGGCTCGGCGAACCGCAATGCCGGACCGGCCATGGTGCATTCGAGCCCGGCCGCGCCCTCGGGGTTGCCCAGGGCGCGGTTGCCGAGCCGGAACGACAGATCGTCCATGGGGCCCGACGGCGGTACGCCGACATGCCAGTAGCCGGTCCGGCCCGGCCAGTCCTGCACCGTGGTGAGCAGACCGGGACGTTCGACCACCGCGTGGCGGGTGGTGGTCACCGGGGCGGACAGTGGGGCAAGCGTCACCGGGGCGGTCACCGGGTCACCACCATGCGCACGGGCGTGGGGTCGAAGCCGTTGCAGGGGTTGTTGATCTGGGGACAGTTGGACACCAGGACCAGGGTGTCGATCTCGGCGCGCAGCGATACCGTCTTGCCCGGTGCGGACCGGCCGTCGACGATACCGAGCGTGCCGTCGGACTCCACCGGTACGTTCATGAACCAGTTGATGTTGGACACCAGGTCCCGTTTGCCCATACCCCATTTCGCCGCTTCGGCCAGGAAGTTCTCCACGCAGGCGTGCTGGTGGCGGGTGTGGTGGCCGTAGCGCAGCGTATTGGACTCCTGGGAGCAGGCCCCGGCGATGGTGTCGTGGTTGCCGACCTCGTCGGCGAGCACGGTCATGAGTGCCGTGCCGCGGTCGGTGCGCAGCACACTGCCGGTGGTGAGGAATATATTGCGCTGCGCGGTGACCGTCGCCTGGGCGCTGTAGCGGTCGGTGTGGTCGGCCGCGGCGTAGAGCAGGCAGTCGACGGCCTGATTGCCGTGCAGATCGATGATGTCGAGACGATGCCCCGCCCGTACGACCGCCGACCACGGTGCACGGGCCAGGACCACTTCGTCGAGCACGACGGTCGCTGCCGGGGTCGCGGTGTTCATATCCACTCCTGTCGGGTGCGGGCGGCCGACCAGGCCTGTTCGGTGTTCTGGACGGCGCGCAGGTATTCCGGGTCGCTGTTGGCGGCGGCCGCGGCGGCGCGGTCGCCCGGCCAGGCGACCAGATCGAGGTCGGTGACCGGGGCATCGTCGAGAGGGTGCGCGGTGGCGGCCACCAGGACGATCACCGGCAGTTGGACGATCAGGTCGACGTAGGCGCCCGCGGCCGCCGGGCCGGTGGCAGTGAGGGTGCCGTCACCGTCCACCCGCACACCGCGGAAGAACGAGAGAGTGGGGCCGATATCGCGCGGGGTCAGCCCGTGTTTCGCGGCCGCGCGTTCCAGGAGCAGCCGGCCTGCGGGGGTGGGCCCGCAGAGCGCGTCGTGGTGGCCCGAGGTGTCGGTGATCACGGTGGCCAGCAGCCGGCCCTGATCGGACAACAGTGGGTGCCCGGCACCGAGATAGGCCTGCCAGGGCACTTTCACGGTGTCGGCGATATTGAGACGTTCCCACGGTGCGCCCGCGCGCAGCAGGAACAGGTGCGCGCAGGCGGCGCCGTGCGGGTCGGCGAGTCGCAGCCGGGTGCCGCGGCCGAGCACGGTGCTCGCGTAGCCGCCGGGTGGGAGCCGGACGGTCCAGGTGGTCGCGTCGAGCGGGACCCCCTCGGGCAGTGCGGGCGTGGTCGCGGTCGCCGATGCCTGGGCGCGGGCGTGCGCGCGGGCGCCGGTTGTCGAGGCGGTGGTGGGTGTCATGCTCTTTCCTTGTTCGTCGGGTCTCGGCGGGTGCGCCGGCCGTGCGTGGATGTCCGATCCGCAAGCACGGCAGCGGAATACGGCCCGATTCGCGGGCGGACGGCGATCAACCGTGCTGGACAGCGGGTTCCGGCACGGGCAGCGGGGCAATATCCCCCGCAACCGCGGGTCTTCCGGCGGGCGCACGCAACCGCTGCACGGCGAGGGTGCCGAGGAAGGCCAGCAGTGAGGCGAGGAAGCCGAAGAAGGTGGGCCAGCCATCGAAACCCGGGCCGATCAGCGCATTGTCGATATGGAGAACGGTATTCGGTACCCCGTACATGGTGGGCGTGAGTACGAACAGGACCAGCCGGACACCGAGCCCGGCCACCATGGCCGCGACCGCGGCGGCGGTGGTGGTCCGCGAGGTGAGGTGGCCCGCGATGAACGGCACGATCAGCGCGGCGAGCATGAGGTCGAACGCCAGGGTGAGCAGGATGCCGGTCTGCGGTACCTGCACCGCGAAGAAGATCGCCACCGCGACGACCGGGATCATGGTGAGCCGCACATCCCGCAGCAAGGTGTCGCGTCCGGCGGCGTCGGTCCGGTCGGTGCGCCCGGCGATATTCCGGGTCGCCACCGAGGCGGTGCCCAGGATGGCGCCGTTGGCGGTGGAGCACGATGCCGCCACAATCGCCGACAGCACCAGGATCGCCAGACCCGCCGGGGCGTGTTCGTCCAGCAGGGACAGCAGTCGCGGACCCGATCCCTCGCCGACGAGATCGGTGGTGGCGAGGGCGACCAACGCGTAGGGGATACCGACCACAGCTGTTCCGGCCGCGCCCACGAAGCAGGCCCGGCGGGCGATTTCGGGGGAGCGGGCCGAGAAGATGCGCTGCATGAAGTCGATGGCGACGATATCGCCGATACCGAGGGCGATCAGCGTCGCCCAGTTCACCACGGCGCCTTCGGAACTGTTGCCGAGCTGTCCCAGGTCGAACGGTCCCATACCCTCGGGAATGGTGATCCCGTAGGTCGATCCCACCCAGATGAGCAGGGCGAGCGACCCGATGACGGTGATCACCATCTGGGCGAGTGCGGTGTAGGCGTCGCTGAACATGCCGCCGGTGACGGTGTAGGTCAGCACGATCGCCACGATGAGCAGGACACCGGCGGTGTAGGGGATCCCGAGGAAGCGTTCGAACAGGAAACCACCGGCGACGAGGTTGCCCGCCAGCAGGATGCAGAAGCTGAAGATCATCAGGATCGAGGCACTGAATTCCACCCCGCGGCCGTATTTGATCCGGTAGAAGTCCGGCAGGGTCAGCAGGCCCATCCGGTTCATCGGCTTGGCGAAGAAGATCCCGGTGAGCAGCAGGCACAGACCGAGGCCCAGCGGTAGCGACGCACCGGCCCAGAAGCCGACCGAACCGGCCAGATCGGTATTGCCGAGGGTGGCGTTGGAGTCGACCGCCTGGCCCATCAGGCCCGCCGCGACCAGCGGGAGACCCAGCGATCGGCCGGCGACCAGGAAGTTCACGCTGTCACCGTCGACCTTGCGGGCGACCAGCAGGCCGATGCCGATCACCGCGACCACACTGATCGCGATTCCGAGAATGATCATGGCCGGGGCCCTTCATCCGACACGAATATCTATCGGTTGAAAGGTTCCTCGGCTTCCGCGACATGGTGGTGACGGCGATGTATCCGTATCGCGGCCGGGCGTAACGTCTGCGTTGCCGATATTTCTGTCGAATGACAGAAATCTCCCCGCGGTGCTGATCCGCTGGTCGGCGACAATGGAGGCATGACCCAACTCGGTCCGGGCCGCCCGCGTCTCGCGCCGCGTCGCCGCCAGGGGCAGACACCGCGCGCCGAAATCCTCGACGCCGCCGCCGAACTGTTCACCACCCAGGGGTACGGAAGTACCTCGACCCGGGCCATCGCCGAGGCGGTCGGTATCCGCCAGGCATCGCTGTACCACCATTTCGCGGCCAAGGACGACATTCTCGACGCCCTGCTCGGTGAAACCATCGCGGGGGCGACCGAACTCGCGACGCGCCTGGAACGGCGACCGGAACCGGCCGCGGTCCGGCTGTACGCCCTGGCCCGGTTCGATATCGGTCAGCTGTGCGACGCGCGCTGGAATATCGGTGCGCTGTACTTCCTGCCGGAGTTGCGCGGGGATCGGTTCGCCCGGTTCCGGGCGCGCCGTGACGCCCTGCGCACGAGCTACGAACGGTTGGCCGCGCGCGTGGTGGCCGGGCCGGGCGCGAACGGGGTGGCCGAAGCGCAGACCCTGCCGTTCCGGTTGGTGGAGACGGTGATCAATATCCGCTCGGACGCCGGCGGGGTGCCCGAGGGGGTGCGGGAGGCCATCGCCGCCGCGGTGCTGCGGGTACTCGGCTGGGACGGCGATCCGGCCGAGATCCGGGAGGCGGCCGGCGTCCTCGCTCGGGAGTTACAGGTCTGAACCACCGCCGGCCGGGCCCTTCGGCCGACCACGAACTAGAACGTGTTGTAATTCTGGGGCAGGGGTCTGTGCGAGAGGAGCCGATGGGCGTGTTCGCGTTCTTCACCAGGGAGGGTCAGCAGTACCTGCCCACCCGTAAAGCCATGTCCAGCTGGAGCCCGACCCAGGTGGGCGGACCGGCGATCTGCGGACTGCTGACGCGGGAACTGGAAACGCGCTCCCCGGGGGCGGAGTTCGTCCCCGCCCGGGTGACCGTGGACCTGTTCCGCCCGGTCGTCGACGAGCCGGCCACGCTGCGCAGTGTGGTGGTGCGGGAGGGTAAACGTATCTGCGTCGCGGATGCCGAACTGCTGCAGCGCGGGGCGGTGCGGTCACGGGCGACGGTGGTCTACCTGCGCACCGGGGCGGTGCCCGCCGGCGACCTGTGGCAGCCGCCGCACGACTTCCCGGTGCCCGAGATTCCCGACACCTCGGAGGCCGGCGCCCACCCGCTGTTCAAGAGCGGGGACGGCGACTGGACCCGCGATTTCGTGGCCACGCAGAACGCCGAGCGCAAGGCCATCTGGCAGAACATGCTGCCGGTGGTCGCGGGTGAGCCGGTGACGCCGCTGCAGCGAGCGGGGATGGCCGGTGACGCCGCGAGCTTCATGTGCAATTGGGGCACCGAAGGGATCGGCTATATCAACTCCGATGTCACACTGACGCTTGCCCGGGTGCCGTCCGGCCCGGGGATCGGGGTGCTGGCACAGGATCAGGTGGCCTGTGCGGGTGTCGCGGTCGGCACCACCACCCTGTACGACCGGAGCGGCCCGCTGGGGACGGCCGTGGTGACCGCGTTGTCCAATGTGCGCCGCCAGGTCGATATGCGGCGCTTCTGAGATCGATCGCCTGGGGCGTGTATCGAAGTAGCTGGTGGGGTGGCGCCGCCGATCGGTGCACCCACCAGCGGTTTCATGAAGTGCCCGTGCCGAACCGGCGGTCGGGCAGGTACGGCACCGTACTCGGTCCGGAGCGGGACAGGACCCCGGGAGGGGCGACAGGGCGTCCGATACAGTGGAAGCAAGTGGGAAATGGTGCACACGGTCCGGCACCGCACAGGTCGTGCCGCCGCGTGGAGCCTGGTGTCGAGCGGCAGCGGCGGGCATCCGCCCGCACGATCACGCGACCGGCTCCACGGTGGTTAGGGAATGGGTTTTGGCATGACTGTGTCGGATTCGCCCGGCCGCGTGCCTCGGGTGGCGGCGCGGGCTTGTCCCGGTATCGGCGGCGGTGCGGTAGCCGATAGAACGTCGGCCGGAGCCCGGACCGGTGCGGCGTTCGCCGGGAATGATCCATCGGCCGCGGCATACCGCGCGGATCTCGACGGCCTACGCGGAATAGCGATCGCGCTGGTGGTGGTGTTCCACATCTGGATGGGCCGCGTGTCCGGCGGGGTCGACGTGTTCTTGGTGCTCTCGGGCTTCTTCTTCACCGGATTGCTCCTGCGCCGGGCCGATGCCACCGGGTCGGTGGGTGTGTGGTTCACGGTGCGCCGGACCCTGCGCAGACTGCTGCCGGCGTTGATCGTGGTGCTCATCGCGGTTGTCGGCGCGGCCGTGGTGCTACGGCCCTATACGCAGTGGGCGGATATCGCCACTCAGACACTGGCGTCGATGTTCTACTACCAGAACTGGCAGCTCGCGTGGAGTTGGTCGGACTACCTGGCGGCGGATCCATCGGTGAGTCCGCTACAGCACCTGTGGTCGATGTCGGTGCAGGGCCAGTACTATCTGGCGGCGCTACTCGTCGTGGCGGGGGTGGCCGGGCTGTGCCGGGGGCATCGCCGCCGGGCCCGGCCGGTGCTGGCGGTGCTCGTGGCCGGGGCCGCGGCCACATCGTTCGGGTATGCAGCGTACGGCATGGTCACCTATCAGGGCTGGAATTATTACGACAGCTACGCCCGCGCCTGGGAACTGCTGGCGGGCGCGGCCCTGGTACTCGCCGCGCCGTTCTGGTCACCCCCGCGCCCGCTGCGTCATGTCCTGGCCTGGCTGGGACTTGCCGGGGTGGTCGGATGCGGATGGTTGATCGTAGACGGCGCCAACCGGTTTCCCGGTCCGGCCGCCCTGGTGCCCGTGGGTGCCTGCGTGGCACTCATCCTGTCCGGTAGCGGTCTTGCCCCGGAATTCCGGCCGTGGCCGAATCGGATCCTGGCCACATCCACAGCGCGCCGGCTCGGCGATATCGCCTACCCGCTGTACCTGTGGCACTGGCCGATTCTGATCTTCTATCTCGCCTACCGGGAACAGCCGGAAGCGGGTCCGGCCGGTGGGATGGCGATCATCGCACTGTCGGTCCTTCTCGCCTGGTGCACGCACCGCTGGGTCGAACAACCGCTCCGGTTGCGCTCCCGGCCCGGCACCACCGCGGGTGGTGGGACGCAGCGATACCAGAGGATCGCCGGATCGATGGTGTCGGTCGGCGCGGTCGCGCTGGTCGCGGTAACGGTGGTCTGGCAGGCCCTCGTCGTAGAGCGGGCGACCGTACCGAGCGATCTCGAGCCTCCCCGGTATCCCGGTGCGGAAGCGCTCGCGTCCGATGCGCCTGTTCCGGAGGCCCCGGTGCGTCCCGGCCCATTGCAGGTCGCGGCGGACCTGCCGCCTTCGACGCTGGACGGCTGCATCGCCGATTGGGATACCCGTGATGTCATCACCTGCACCTACGGCGACCCGGGTGCGGATCGAACAATCGCCTTGGCGGGCAGTTCGCATGTGGAGCACTGGCTGCCCGCCTTCCAGGTACTCGCCGAACAGCACAGTTTCCGCATCCGTACGTACCTCAAAATGGGCTGCGCCTTGACGATTGCCGAGGACGCCACCTACCGGGGGGAGGCCATCCCGGACTGTCGTGACTGGTCTCGCGAGGTGATCGAACGGTTGGGGGCCGAACGTCCCGATTGGGTATTCACTATCGGCACCCACCCGCGTTTGGAGAGCGGCGACGAAACCCCGCCCGGCTATCCGGACGTCTGGGCGGCTCTCGCCGATCAGCGCCTGAATGTGATCGCGATCCGGGATACGCCCTGGTTGCGCCGTGACGGTGGCGTACCGTACCGGGCAGGTGATTGCCTCGCCTTCGGCGGTACCGCGATCGACTGCGGAATGCACCGCATCGATGCGCTGGACGAGATCAACCCCGGGCTCGAACCGGCGTCCCGTTTCCCGAATGTCTTCCCCATCGACCTCAGTGACGCGGTCTGCACCGCTGAGGTGTGCCCGGTCGTCGTCGGCAATATTCTCGTCTACCACGACGAACATCATCTGAGCGCAAGCTTCTCCCGCTCGCTGGCCGGCCCACTCGGGCGCGCGCTGCATCCACTGCTGCGCTGGTGGTGATATCGACCGTGGATTCGGCACCGGAACCGCACTCGGGTGACCTGTCCGTCGCGATCGGGGCGCACGAACAGTCGACACGGATCTCCCGGGCCGGCGGCGGAACCGGCGCCCGCGTTCGGAGCGCCTGCCGCCGGGCGGTGCGGCCTGCCGGTCTCCCTCGGTGGGCGCCGGTGGCGTGGCTGTGGGCCTTAGGGCCGCCGCTCGGTGCGGGAGGGACGCGGCCAGGGGCGCGCCTCCCGGGCCTCGAGATCGGTGTTGAACCGTTCCAGGTACGCCGCGAAGGTCTCGACGTCCTCGCTGCTCCAGCCGCGCAGCAGGCGGTCGAGGGCGCTGACGTTGTAGTCGCGGTCGGCCCGGACCCGGCGTTCACCCTCGTCGGTGATCCGGAATTTACGGGCCAGACCGCCCTCGGGATCGGGGATACGCTCCACCAGCCCGGCTTTCAGCATGGCCGCGGTCTGCCGGTGCACGGTCGAGGTGTCCAGGCCGAAGGCCTCGCTGAGTTCGCCGATGGACATGGGTCCCTCGATCCGTAACCGGCGCAGTACCAGATAGGCACTGCGCTCGAGGTGGTCCGGGCGGCGCAGATGGGCATTGAGGCTGTGCCGGCCCAGGAGCATGGTCTCGAATTCGATCAGATGCGTGGGTTTATCCATGGCGGGTGTCCTGCTCGTACTCGATGCCGTGGCGGCGCGGCGGGCGTCCCGTCAGTCGTTATACCACGCGGCCGGGAGCGTATTGCATATTACACATTGTATGTAGGGTGCAATCAGTGCGCCGTGCGCACCGTCCGTCGTCTGTCGCCGGACGGTTCGTCGGCGACACCGCCCGGCCGGCGTCCGATGGTGGCGGCGGAACTGGTGAAGACGAACCGCCGCGGTCCGGCGGCGCAGGCGGCGTCCAGCACCTGGCGCAGGCCGGCGATATTGGTCCGGAAGAGGGGTTCGGGATCGCGGAGCCAGGCCCGGGTGTCCACCGCGCAGTGGTAGATCTCGTCGCAGTCGCGCAGGGCAGTGCGCAGTGCGTGATCGTCGACCAGGTCACCGTGGTGGATCTCCACCGGCAGGTCCGTGATGGCCCGGAGATCGCTGGTACGGCGGACCAGGACGCGGACGGCGCACCGGTCGCCACCAGTTGGCGGCTCAGGTGCGAGCCGAGGAATCCCGAGGCTCCCACCACCGGTTTCGTGGAGTCCGCCATGTGGTGTGCCTCCCGATCGGTTCGTCGGCCCGGGTACGAGTTCGGCAGGGTCGGGGCATTTATGTACAGATAACCGGTCGAACGTCCGTACTGTAGTTCGGACAATTGTCCTGATCGTGGATCCAGGGCTTTCCGGGCCGTATTCGGCGGCCTCCGGAGCGGACGCGCTGCTCGCTGTTCACGTGTTCGACGCAGCGTTCGAATCGGGGGCGAGTACGGTTTTTCCGGAACATCCGGTTCGGCGGCGTGGTCGCGGTGCGCGGAGTGGCCGGGTAACGGCCGGCTCGCGACCTCGGTGCCGGACGCACGTGCGATCTGAAAGGACTCGTCCATGGCGATCGACACCGGCGGGAAACCCGCGACGCGTAACAGCGGTGTGCCGGGCCCGCCCAGACACAGACCAGTGGGCCGCAAGCTCGACTGGCTGGTCTTCGGCATCACCTCGGTAGGGTCCGTGGCCTTCGTACTCTGGGGGATCTTCGACCAGGAAAGTCTGGCCACCTTCGCCTCGAACGCCCAGTCCTGGGTGATCACCAATACCGGCTGGTTGTTCGTCCTGGTGGCCACCTCCTTCGTGGTCTACGTGATCTGGCTGGCGCTGAGCCGGTACGGCAAGATCCCGCTCGGCGCCGACGACGAACAACCGGAGTTCCGGACAGTCTCCTGGATCGCCATGATGTTCAGCGCCGGTATGGGGATCGGCCTCATGTTCTGGGGTGTCGCCGAGCCACTGACCCATTTCACCGCTCCGCCGCCGGATACCGCCGAGGCCGGCAGCCCGCAGGCCGCCGAGGTCGCGATGGCGACCACGCTGTTCCACTGGACGTTGCACCCGTGGGCCATCTACGCCGTCGCCGGGCTGGCCATCGCCTACGGCACCTTCCGGCGTGGCCGGTCCCAGCTGTTCTCGTCGGTGTTCCGGCCGCTGCTCGGTCGGCACGCCGAGGGCCTGGGGGGTAAGGCGATCGATGTGATGGCCATCTTCGCCACGCTGTTCGGTTCGGCGGCCTCGCTCGGTCTGGGCGCGTTGCAGATCGGAGCCGGGTTCGAGTTCAACGGCTGGGTGGACGCCGTCGGCAAGATCGGCCTGGTGGCGGTGATCACCGGGCTCACCGTCGCGTTCATCCTCTCCGCGGTCTCCGGCGTCGCCCGCGGTATCCAGTGGCTGTCGAATATCAATATGGTGCTCGCGGTGATCCTGGCGGCCTTCGTCTTCATCGCCGGGCCCACCCTGTTCATGCTGAACTTCCTGCCCACCGCCGTCGGTGACTACATCGCCGAGCTACCGACCATGGCCTCGCGGACCGGGATCGCCGGCGGCGCGGAAATGGAGACGTGGCTGTCGAGCTGGACCATCTTCTACTGGGCGTGGTGGATCTCCTGGACCCCCTTCGTCGGGATGTTCATCGCGCGGATCAGCCGGGGCCGCACCATCCGGCAGTTCGTGGCGGGCGTCCTGCTGGTGCCCAGCCTGGTGAGCCTGGTCTGGTTCGCGGTCTTCGGCGGCGCGGCGATCCGCCAGCAGACCGATACCCACGACCTCACCGAAGCCGACGGCAGCGTGAACCCCGATTTCGCGCTCTTCCACCTGCTCGCGGAGTATCCACTGACCTCGATCACCACCGTGCTGGTGATGATCCTGGTGGGTATCTTCTTCGTTTCCGGCGCGGACGCCGCCTCGATCGTCATGGGCACCCTGTCGGAGCGGGGCAATATCGAACCGTCCCGGCTGACCGTGATCTTCTGGGGTACCGCCACCGGTGCGGTCGCCGCGATCATGCTGGTGATCGCCGATTCGAGCGATCTCGGTGGCGCATTGACCGGTTTGCAGGCACTCACCACCGTGGTGTCGCTGCCGTTCATGGTGGTGATGGTGCTCATGTGCGTCTCGCTCTACCGCGATGTCCGCAGCGATCCGCTCATCGTGCGGGCGGACCTGGGTGTCGAACTGGTCGAGGGCGCGGTGCTACAGGGCGTGGCCAAGCACGAGGGCGAGTTCGAGCTCGTCACCTCGCCCATCGAGGTGGTGGACGGGGAGCCGGTGGTGGAGGGCGACCGGTGAGCCGATAGCGCCGGCCCGGTCCGCGTCACGGCGCGGGCCGGGTTCAGCGCAGGTGTCCGCGGAAATCCAGGCAGGCCCGGCCGGGTACCGCCGGACGCGGGGCACGGGGCGCGCTGTTCTGGGTCGCCTCGATGTAGATGCTCAGGCCGGTGTTGAGCTTGCCGGCCAGCGCCTCGAGCTGATCGGGCGAGAGGGACTCGCCGAAGGCCGCCGCGGCGAGAAGTCGTTCCCGTACCTGTTCGAGATTGAGCCGGGCGAACGGGATGGGGGCGAGTTCGGGCATGCGGGTAACCGTACCCGAATTCGAACATATTTTCGATAAATGGTTCCCCGGCCGGTGTAGACCGGTCTATCGGCTCACTCGGTCGGGGTCGACGGCCCCTGGGCCGGTGAACGCGCCGCCGTGCGCGGCCAGGGCCGCGGCGGCCGCCGCACGGTCGGGAAGGTGCGAGTCGGGCGGTGTTCGCAGCAGTGTCAGCTGGTGGTAGACCGGCGCGGTGGCCGCGATCAGGACGGCCCGCGCGTCGACGCCGGGGGCCAGTTCGCCCCGGTGCACGGCGCGTTCGACCACCACCTCGGACTGGGTATATCGGTTCTCCCACAACTGGCGCAGGGCGCGGGCGGCCTCCTCGGAGCGGAACGACACCGCGATCAGCGCCGCCGCGATCGACGGTTCCTCGACGAGCGAATCCTGGATCTCCTGGTTGAGCGCGGCCAGATCCCCCCGGAGGGAACCGGTGTCGCGGGGGTGCCAATCGATATCGGCGGCCGCGGCGAAGACGTCGGTGATCAGACCGCCGACATCGCGCCAACGGCGGTAGACGGTGGTGCGGTGGACGCCCGCGCGGGCGGCGACGGTGTCCACGGTGAGTGCGTCGTAGCCGTGTTCGGTCAGTTCCGCGTGTACGGCTTCCAGGACCTGGGCGCGGATGCGGGCGGTGCGTCCGCCCGGTCGCGGCGCCGGGCGCGGGGTCTCGCCGGCCGAGGGTGGAGAAGTCATATCGATCATCCGGTTGCTCTGGGGGGCAGGCTGTGACATCATGCTAATGCAACATTCGTCGCACTAGTGAGGTCGCCGATGCTCATTCGAAGCGTTCACCCCGTCCTGCGGTCCCCCGGGGTCGCGTCGTACTCGAATGCTTCGGAGAGTGTCCATGCCCACGCAGATCACCGCGCTCGCGGTCACCAAGTCTTTTCATGGCCGGCGCGTTCTCGATGAGGTGACGTGTTCGCTCGCCACGGGCGAGCGCAACGGCATCATCGGCGAGAACGGATCCGGTAAGTCCACCCTGCTGCGTCTGTTCGCCGGGCAGGAGCGGCCCGACGCCGGCGAGATCGTCCTCCGGGCCGACGGCGGTGTCGGCTATCTCGCCCAGGACGAGCAGCTGCCGCCGGCGGCAACCGTTCAGCAGGTCATCGACCGGGCCTTGAGCGAGCTGCGCGCGATCGAGGGCCGGATGCGTGCCCTGGAGGCCGCCATGGCGGCCGGCGACGAGTCCGGCTTCGCCGAATACGGCGAACTGACCACCATCTTCGAACTACGCGGCGGGTACGACGCCGATGCCCGCGTCGAGCGTGCCCTGCACGGTCTCGGCCTGGGTCTGGTCGCTCGCGGCCGGGAAGTCGGCGGGCTCTCCGGCGGCGAACAGGTCCGGTTACGCCTGGCGGCGGTACTGGCGGCCGGGTCCGAGGTGCTGCTGCTCGACGAGCCCACCAACCACCTCGACGACGACGCCCTGACCTGGCTGGAAAGCCATCTGCGCACTCGGCGCGGTACCACGGTGGCGGTCTCCCACGACCGGGTCTTCCTGGAGCGGATCGCGACCTCCCTGCTGGAGGTCGACGCGGACCGGCGGCGGGTGGTCCGGTACGGCAACGGCTACGCGGGTTTCCGTGCGGAGAAGGCCGCGGCGCGGCGGCGGTGGGTACAAGCCCACGAACAGTGGCAGACCGATATCGAGCGGCTGCGGGAAGCCGCCGCCACCACGGCCCGCCGGGTCGCCCCGGGGCGGGCGATGAAGGACAACAACAAGATGGCCTACGACCGGGCGGCCGGCCGGGTGCAGCAGTCGCTGGCCGGGCGGGTCCGCAATGCCGAGGAACGTTTGCGCCGCTTGCTCGCCGACCCGGTGCCGCCGCCCCCACAGCCGTTGCGTTTCACCCCGGCACTGCGGTCCGGCGGTACGCCCGGCACTGTCCTCGACGCCACCGGGATCACTGTCGCCGACCGGCTGGACCCGACCGACCTCACCCTCGCCGCCGGAGAGCGCCTGCTGATCACCGGCCCGAACGGCGCGGGCAAGTCCACACTGCTGCGGGTGCTGGCCGGGGTCCTCGCACCGGACGGCGGCACCGTCGTCCGCCGCGGCCGGGTCGGCTATCTCGCGCAGGAGCCGCCGCCCGCCGTGCCGGGGGAGACGCTGGCGGCCGCCTTCGCCCGCGGCCGCACCGGTGAGACCGAAGGGCACGCCGAACGACTCCTGGCCCTGGGCCTGTTCGACCGCGCGCAGCTCACGACCCGCGTCGCGGAGCTGTCCACCGGGCAGCGGCAGCGGCTGGCCTTGGCGCGGCTGGTCGTGGAACCGTTCGACGTGCTGTTGCTCGACGAGCCCACCAATCACCTCTCACCCGGGTTGGTCGAGGATATGGAGACCGCGCTGGCCGACTACCCGGGCGCGCTGGTGATCGTCAGCCACGACCGCCGGCTGCGCGCGCGATGGCACGGTGACCGGCTCGCGTTGCGGGCGCCGGTATCCGTCTGAACCTCGCCGAATCCGGCACATCCACGTATCGAAGGAGTTTTGCTGTGCCCGCCGACCCCGTCACGCTTCCCGCCGACCCCACCGTGTTGCACCCCATGCCCGGGCAGCCGCGCGTCGTCCTGCTGAAACCGCTGATCGGCTCACCGCTGATCGAGGCCGGGGAGTTCTCCTACTACGACGACCCCGACGACCCGACCGCGTTCGAAACCCGCAATGTGCTCTACCACTACGGGCCGGAGAAGCTGATCATCGGAAAGTTCTGCGCGCTGGCCACCGGCGTGCGGTTCATCATGAACGGCGCCAACCACCGTATGGACGGTCCGTCGACCTTCCCGTTTCCCACCATGGGCGGCGGGTGGGCCCACCACATCGACCTGCTGAGCGATCTGCCGAACCGGAGCGATACCGTCGTCGGCAACGACGTCTGGATCGGTAACGGCGCGACGATCCTGCCCGGTGTGCGGATCGGCCACGGCGCGATCATCGGCGCCGGCGCCGTCGTCACCGCCGACGTACCCGACTACGGTATCGCCGGCGGTAATCCGGCCCGCCTCATCCGCACCCGCTACGCGGAGCCCGATATCGCCCGGCTGCTGGCGGTGGCCTGGTGGGACTGGCCCATCGAACACCTCACCCGGCATGTGCGCACGATCATGTCGGGCGGTATCGCCGACCTCGAAGCCGCCGCCACGGAACTGAAATGAGGGAAACCGCTGTGCCTTCCCACTCTGCCCATATCGCGATGGTCGGTATCCCGATCGTCAGTCACGTGCTGCCGAGTCTCGCGATCATCCGTGAGCTCGTGGTTCGGGGTCATCGCGTGACCTGTGCCAACGATCCGGTGGTGGCCGATCTGCTCACCGCTACCGGCGCCGAATTCGTCCCGTGCGCGTCCGGGTTGCCGGTCGCCGACGACAACTGGCCCGACGACCCGATCGCCGCGATGGACCTCTTCCTCGACGATGCCGTGGCGGCCCTTCCACAGTTGTCCGCGGCCTACCGGGCCGATCCGGCCGACCTTTACCTGTACGACATCGGCGCCTACGCCGGCCGCGCGCTCGCCGAAACGCAGAGTCGGCCCGTCCTGCAGCTGTCCCCGTCCTTCGTGGGCTGGGACGGGTACGAGCGGGAGGTCGCGGTACAGCTGCGGCAACTACCGGGTGCCGACGCCCATCGGGCGCGGTTCGCCCGGTGGCTCGCCGACTGCGGTGCGGTGACCGCCGATGTGGACGCCTTCTCCGGTGTGCCCGACCGGGCCCTGGCCTTGATACCCCGGGCGATGCAACCGCATGCCGACCGGGTGGATGCCGGCAAGGTGACCTTCGTCGGACCCTGTTTCGACCCGGACGGGTCCGACGCGGGCTGGGTGGGTCCGGCCGCGGCCGACAAGGTCCTGCTGATCTCGCTGGGTTCGGCCTACACCGACCGGCCGGAGTTCTACCGTCGCTGCCTGCGCGCCTTCGGCGACCTGCCCGGCTGGCATATCGTCCTGCAGATCGGAAAACACACCGACCCGGGAGAACTCGGCGATATCCCGGCCAATGTGGAAGTGCACTCGTGGGTTCCGCAGCGGGCGATACTGGACCGGGCGGACGCGTTCCTCACCCATGCCGGGATGGGCGGGTGCGGCGAAGGGTTGCTGGCCGGTGTCCCGATGATCGCCGTACCGCAGGCCGCCGAGCAGTTCCTCAATGCCGACCGCCTGGTGGAACTGGGTGTGGCGCGCCGGATCGACACCGACGACGCCACTCCCCAGAACCTGCGTGCGGCGCTGATGGACCTCGTCGGGGACGCCGCGGTGGCCGACCGGTCGGCGCGACTGCGCGCCGAGGCACGGACCGAAGGCGGCACGATGCGGGCCGCCGATCTGATCGAGGCGCTGCTGCGCTGATCTCCGCTCGGCCGTCCGCGCCGAGTTGCGTCCTGGTCGACCCGCACGCGGTCCGGGATCCTCGCCTGCCGGCGGAGGGGCGGGTGCGGTTGTTCGGGGTCCAGTGGCAGCTGTCCCGGACCGGCTGGACACTGGCACGGGCACGGCGGCGATCCACGTTCCGCCTCGGGTGTGGATATGTCGAGGACGCGCGCCTACTACGACGGAATCGAGCGCGGTCCCGCCGCGGTCATCGACGCGAACCCGCGTGCGCTGGGTGTCGATCCGGACGAGACGCCCCGGGGTCGAGCGGAATGCGGCGCGTCAGCCGATCACGGCGTTCATGATGGTGCCCGCGCTGGTCGCGATGACACCACCGATCATGGCGCCGGCCACCATCTTCGGGGACTCCAGACCGCCGCCGGACCATTTCTCCCAGGCGAACTTGCCGCCGGCGTAGATGATCGCGCAGATTCCGGCGAGCAACACGAACCAGGTGAGATACCTGACGAGTTGCAGGAATTTGTCCGAGATGGGGGGTGCTTCGGGTGTGGGGTTACCGATTTGCGCCAGCGTATCGGTCACAGCGGCCAGTATCATCTCGCAGCTCACTCTAGTTTCGGGGTGGGCGGGAACGCTAACGCATCGTAACCGCTCGCCGGGTGGTATGCAGTAATCCCAGGTCCGGGCAGGTGTTCGGGTCACCAGCGGTTATAGCGTGAAAGCCGCTGCGCGGCAAGAACTTGCGCCGCACCGGTATCTGTCTGGATGATGGAGGCGGGGCCGTGCGCCCCGGACGGTATCGGTAAGGGAGCAGACGGTGAGCAGCATCGCGGCGTCGGTTATGGACGCAGTATCGGTATACGCGCAGGTCAGCGACCCTACCCCGGAGCCGCCGCCGCTGGCGGACAAAATCGATCAGTTCGTCCGGTACGGCACCTGGCTGGCCATTCTGTCGGGCACGATCAGCATCATCTTCGCGGGCGCGAAGTTTGCCTGGGAGAAATGGTCCGGGAGCGGGATGCAGTCGCCGAAGATGGTGGCCGGCGCCATGATCGGAGGTGTCGTCGCCACCAGCGCGGGCACTATCATGAACACGGTTCTCGCCATCTGAGAGCGGCCGCGCCGCCCGCATCCGCAACGTTCCAGCTATCTCCGCGTATCCTGCTCGCAGTCCGTCGACAGCGATGAGCAGGGAGAGTGCGAATGCGCGAAGTGCCCGCCGCGGCATCCGGAGACATGACGCAGCCGGTGGCGGACCGGTTCAGCATGACCCGGCGGTCGATGCTGGGTCTCGTCGCCGTCACCGGTCTGGCCGCCTGCGGGGGCAAGGACTCCGGTACCGCGGTTCCGCCGTCGGGTACCCCGGCCGCCCGACGGGAGGTGGCGGCCGATGCCTATATCTTCGGCTACCCGATGATCGTGATCGATACGTTTCGCCGAAAAGTAATGGACTACGCATCCACGAATCGGTTCCAGCACACATCCTCCCTGCCGCCCGCGAGCCAGCGCACGGTGGTCCGGATCGACCTGGACAACCTGTATTCGATCGCCTGGCTGGATCTGCGTAAGGAACCGGTGCTGTTCGAGGTACCGGAGATCCAGGATCGGTACTGGGTGATGCAGGTCCTCGACGCCTGGTCCAATACGGTGTCCACGCCGAGCAGCGTGCGTCCGGAGGCCGAGCCCGGCGCGGTGCCGCCCTATACCTACGCGGTCACCGGGCCGGGATGGGCCGGGAAACTCCCGCCCGGTGTCGTGCAACTCCCGGTGCCGACCGCGGATGCCTCGCTCTACGGGCGGATCGAGGTGCGCGGTAGCGCGGACGTTCCCGCCGTTCGCGCTCTACAGGCCCAGCTGCGGCTGGCGCCACTCAGCGCGTGGAACACGCGGGCGGCCACGGAATCCGAGTCGATACCGGGTAACCAGGACTGGTCGGGACCGGTGGGCCGCGATTCGGTCGCCGCGATGTCGTCGCGCGAATACTTCGACCGCTTGTGCGAGTTGATGAAGGACAATCCGCCGGCACCGGAGGACGAACCGGCGATGCGGCGGTTCGCCACCATCGGCATCCGCCCGGGTGGGGCCCCGCAAGGCGTGAGCACCGGCGAACTCGACGCGGGCGTCGACGCGGCGAAGAAGAAGATAGCGGCCTACGTCGATCCGGCCTCCCGGATGCGCGACGGGTGGGTGGTAGCGCTGAACGTCGGCCGGTACGGCGCCAACTATCTGCTGCGCGCCACGACCGCCAGAAGGGGGGTCGGCGCGAATATCGCCGAGGCCATGCTCTATCCCGCGCTGTTCGACGAGGCCGACAAGAACGGTGACCCGCGGGAGTTCACCCTGCGATTCGAACCCGGCCAGGCGCCTCCGGTGAAAGCGTTCTGGTCGATCACCGCCTATGGGGCCGACGGCTACCTGGTGCAGAATCCGGCGGACCTGCATACCCTCGGGCACCCAGTGGCGCCGCGGCTCGCGCCCGACGGTGCGTTGGAGTTCGCGGTGCAGGCTGCCGACCCCGGCCCCGGGGTTCCGCGGTCCAACTGGCTGCCGATTCCCGAGCAGGGCCAGTTCTCGCTGATCATGCGGTTGTACGAGCCGGAACCCCGGGTGCTGGACGGCAGCTGGTCGCCGCCGCCACTGGTGCCCTAGTCTTCCGGCCCCGCCGCGATCAGATATTGGCGCCTTTGGTGCGGTTACAGCCGCGGCACAGGATCTGCAGGTTGGCCGCGCTGGTGGCGCCGCCGCGGCTGAGCGGGATCACATGGTCGAATTCCAGGTAGTGGCTGTCCCCGCATTCCACGCAGCGGCCGCCGTCGCGCTGCCACACCTCGGCTTTCACCTCCTGCGGGATACTGCGCGAATCCCGTTGGCCGGGGGCCAGGACCAGACGTTTCGCAATACGCAGCGCGCCCTCCAGCGCGGCCGCGAGGTATTCCGGGTCGGTGACGGCGAAAGTGGCGCCACCGCGGGCCGACGTCGCCGCGACCACTACGGTGTCGTATTCGGCGGCCACCGAGACGATTCGCGACCACGGCAGTTCGACGCCCGCCCCCGTACCCACGAAACGTAGCTTCTTGGTGCTCACGATCAATCGGCCGTCGGTGTGCTTGGGCCCGCGGGCCAGCTCTCGGATATGGGTGGCATCGACATCGAGATACACCAGTTCCTCGGCGTCCAGATGCAGACCCGGCGTGGCGATGGCGGGCAGATCACCCTCCCGCAATCGCGACAGCGCGCGTCCGCGTGTCATCCGCGACCGCAGCTCGTCGATCAGGGGGCCGCGCAGACCGAGCTCGGTGACGGCGTATTCGACCTCATCGAATTCCTCGGCGGTGATCTGCCCGTCGGCGAACGCGAAGGCGACCCGGCGCTCCACGTACTGCAGGGCCGCGGGTTGCAGCGCGGCGTGGGCCGCGGCCGCGTCGATGCGCTGATAGCGCAGGGAAGCCCACAGTGCCTCCCACTCCGGGCCGCGCGGCCCGGACGAGGCGAGCAACCGGGCCGCCCGGGTGTGCCAGTGGATGAGGAATTCCTCGATCTCCGCCGCACAGGACGGGCACGGGTGATGACCGCCGAAGACCCGGCGCCGCCGGCGCGCGCCGCAGCGGTCGCAGTCGTGGGCGTGCGGGCGCACGGCGGGACGCCGGTCGGCGGTCCAGCGTTCCCCGTCCCACCAGCGCAGCCGTACCGGGTCCTCGGGGTCGGGGTACCAGTCGGCGCGGCCGGGTTCGGGCGGCGGAGGCAGGTGTACCGGCTCGGTGGTGGCGAGCCGGCGCAGTGACACCGTGCCGGGGAGCTGCCGGGTGGGCTGTCGTTCGGCGAAACGGTCCCAGGGTGCGGCGGGGGCCGTGGCGGGCGGGTTCTCGTCGAGACGGTAGTGGGCGTTGCCGGGATGTGCCCCGGGGGACGCGGTGCGGGTGCCGTTCCCGGTGGCGGTCCGGTCCGGGCCGCGGCGGGGGGTCGCACGGTCACCGGTTGGATCGTCGGTCGCCGTACCGGTGCGGCGGTGCCCGGGATCGGCGGGCCGATCGAGGACCGCGGTACTGCGGTCCCCGGCCGGTCGCAGTAGTTCCGTGGCGTCCTCGCCGGCCGCCCGGGCCGAGCTCTCGCCGCGAAGCGCCGGCGGGGCGGTCCGGCGTGCCGCCGGAGCCTCGTCGACCTGGATGCCGAACTCGGTGATCAGCCCCGCCATCCCGGCGGCCCAGCCCTGCCCGACGGCCCGGAACCGCCAGCCGTCGTCCCGGCGATAGAACTCGCCGAACATCATGGCCGATACCGATTCCGAATCGTCGACGGTGAACACCGCCACCGGGCCGTCGACCGCGAAGATCGTGAGCGTGACCTCGCCGAGATCGGTGAAGGTGGCCTCCTCGAGTGAGCCCGACACCACGATGCGGTCCACCTCGGCCTCGGTACGCGGCAGCGAAACGCTCAGCCGGGCCGTGCCCGGATCGGGGTCCTGGTCGAGGGTGACGGCCTGGGATATGTGGCGGGGTGCGTTGTAGAAGACCAGATCCCGGTCGCCGCGCACCGATCCGTCGCTGCCCAGCAGGAGGGCGTGCGCGTCCACCGTATGGTCCGACCGCCAGGAAATCACCACGGCCAGAAGCGATGTCGGTATCGGCGTATTGGCGCCCTTGCTCAGTTCCATCGTCGTCGAACTATGCCATGTGCCGCCGACACGCCCGTAGGTGTGCAGGTCGTAGCGGTTCTCGTCATCGATGCGGCAGAGTTGTCGCATGACCGATCCGGGGCAGCCGGGGGACAAGCGGCCGGGGGCCCGGCGGGTGCCGTCACCCGCCGATGTATTCGCCGCCGCGCAGACCGCGGTGGACGCCGCGCAGTCCGCCGCCGGTCAGGCCCTGGAAGCCGCCCAGCTGACCGCCGGCCAGGCCTTCGACGCCGCGGTGCGGTTGCCACCGGCGTCGGCGCAGCTCGCCGCGCAACTACCCGATGTGCTGGAGAATCTGTCCAGTGCCATCGACCGGCTCAATGCCACCATCGACCGGCTCGACCGCACCCTGGCCCTCGCCGATCCCGCGTTCGCCGCCTACGACCGGCTGCTGCCGCGGCTGGAGGCGATGATCGCGCTGGGGGAGGATCTGTTCGGGGCGCTGTCCCGGTTGCCCGGAGTCGGCCGGCTCGGCCGGATGGCCGGTCTCACCGCGACCGGACCTCCGGAACCGGAACCCGAACCGAAGAAAAGGTCCCGGCGCCGGTCCTGAGCGCTCAGGCCGGGTCGAGGGCCCGGCCGTTGTAGGGGGTGTCGTGGGTGGTGCGGTCGTGGACGGGGCGTACCTGCACCTCGGCGTCGTCGAAGGTGATCTGTGCGTTCTTGTTCGCACTGAGCAGAATCAGCACCAGTTGATCGGCGATCCGTCCGGCGGCCTCCCCGCTGGGATACCGCCCCAGGACCCGGACACTCGGTCCGACGGTGCCGCTGCCCCGGTCGTAGTCCCATTGCCCACTGCCGGTCGCCACCGCCAGCCGGGCCACGACCTCGACGGCGCCCGGACCGTCGTGTGGGCCGCGTTCACGTACCGATTCCGTGCCGATCTCGATGATCTGGTCGGCCCGAAGCCAGTCCCCACCATGTGTTCTCACCCAGAGCTGTGCCATCGCTCCATTGTCGCGCTGTTCGCCGGATCGGGCCGCTCGTTTCCGATGGCCCGCAATACTTCTCGGGCCGTCGCGGCGCTCATCCGGCCGCGGTGACCCCGGTGGCCGGCGCGGTGGCGGCGACCGGGCCGGTGGCCAGGGCGCGGTACACCGCCGCGGCCTTGAGCAGCATCTCGTCGTATTCCGCCGTGGCCACCGAGTCCAGCACGATGGCGCCGCCGGCACCGATCTGCCAGGTCCCGCCGTAGCGCACCGCGGTGCGGATGACGATATTGAGGTCGGCTGTGCCGCCCAGCCCCAGAAACCCGATCGTCCCCGAATACACGCCGCGCGCGCGGGTTTCGAGGGTGTCGATGAGCTGCATGGTCCGGATCTTGGGTGCCCCGGTCATGGAACCTCCGGGGAAGCAGGCGCGTAGACAGTCGATGACCCCGGTGTCGGCGCGCAGGGTGCCGCGCACGGTCGAAACCAGCTGGTGCAGGGTCGAGTAGGTCTCGGTGGCCAGCAGCTCGCGTACCCGCACACTGCCGATCTCGCAGACCCGCCCGAGATCGTTGCGCAACAGGTCCACGATCATCACGTTCTCGGCCCGGGTCTTCGGGTCCTCGGTCAGCGCGCGGCGCAGCTGTTCGTCCACGATCGGGTCGGGGTCGCGGCGGGCGGTGCCCTTGATCGGTTTCGTCTCGACGGTCCGGTCGCGGTCGATCTTCAAGAAACGTTCGGGGGAGGAGCAGGCGATCTCCAGATCGCCGAACCGCAGGTAGGCCGAGTAGGGCGCGGGATTGGCCCGGCGCAGTGTGCGGTAGACGTCGAGCCCGCCGGAAGTGGCGGGGAAGACGAGCTGGTCGGTCAGCGTGATCTCGTACGATTCACCGGCCCGCAGGGCGGCCCGGCAGTCGGCGATATCACGCAGGTAGCGCGTCCGGCCGCGGACCAGGTGTTCTTCCAGGCCCGCGGTATCGCCCGCCATGGTGATCGGGGGCGGATTCGACCAGGTCGGCAGTGTCTCCAGGATCGCCGCGGTGGCGCGCAGCCAGGTCTGCGCCGCGGCGCGGCCGGAATCGTCGGCCAGGGCGAGCAGATACGTGCGCCCGGCGAGATGGTCGACGACCACCACCCGGTCGGCGAAGATCCACTGGGCGTCGGGCGCCGGGGCACGGTGTGCCGCGGACCCGCCGCAATCGGCCTTGACCTCGTAACCCAGGTAGCCGACATAACCTCCCGCGAAATCGAACGGGAAGTCGTCCGGCAGCGGCACCATCCTGGCCCGTAGCGCTGCGGCCAGATGATCCAGGATGGTGCCCCGTTCCTCGCGGACGGCGCCGTCGGCGGTGCGGACGGTAACCGTACCGCTGCCGACCCGGTAGCCGATCACCTCGGCCAGCGGGCCCGAGGCGTCGCCGAGGAACGAGAAGCGGTCCATCCCCGGCTCCACATGCTCGCTGTCGAGCCAGAAGGCGGCGGGCGCGGTGCTGCACAACCGCAGGAAGGCGGTCTCGGTATCGACGGCCCGTTCGAGTACGCGGTGCTGGAGGGTCACGGAGAAAGACATCGTGGCCCGAACCCTACGCCGCGGACGGGTAACGAACTGTCGTCGGTTGCCCGCAGTTTATCCGGGCGGGTGGGGCACAATGTCAGGCATGTCTGTTGCGCAGCCGGTAGGCGTGGATCGTGAGCACGTCGACTTCACCGTGGTAGGGAACTGGATGGACGAGCGAGGGCTCGCCGGCGGTGAGTTCCGGGAGGTGAAGGCGCTCGGCGGCGGCACGCAGAACATCATGCTGCGTTTCACTCGGGGCGGCCGCGACTACGTACTGCGCCGCGGCCCGGCGCATCTGCGCCCGAAGAGCAACGAGGTCATCCGCCGGGAGGCGCGGCTGCTGGGCGCGCTGGCCGATACCGATGTCCGCGCCCCGCGGGTGATCGCCGCCGAACCCGATGAGTCGGTGCTGGGCGCGGTCTTCTATCTGATGGAGCCGATCGAGGGCTTCAACCCGCAGAACGAACTGCCCGCCCCCTTCGCCGAGGACCCGGAGGCCCGACGGCAGATGGGCCTGTCGGCGGTGGAGGCCATCGCTCGGCTGGGCGCGCTGGACTATCGGGCGC
Organism: Nocardia grenadensis; assembly: GCF_050942415.1. Classification (NCBI taxonomy): domain Bacteria; kingdom Bacillati; phylum Actinomycetota; class Actinomycetes; order Mycobacteriales; family Nocardiaceae; genus Nocardia; species Nocardia grenadensis. The sequence continues at coordinate 1,630,766 of NZ_CP192054.1, forward strand.
TGGGCCTGGACGACTACGGCAAACCGGAAGGGTTCCTGGAACGGCAGGTCGGTCGCTGGACCCATGAGCTGGAGTCGTACGCGTCGAACGAGGGCTATCCCGGCCCGCGAATCCCGGGTCTGGACGCGGTGGCGGATTGGCTGGAACGCTACCGACCGGCCGAATGGACCCCCGGCATCCTGCACGGTGACTGCCATCTGGCGAACATCATGTTCTCCTACGAGCGGCCCGAGGTCGCGGCCCTGGTCGACTGGGAGATGTCGACCATCGGTGATCCGCTGCTGGATCTCGGCTGGCAGATCGCGACCCGGCCCGAACCGGGCACCTCCGGTGCGGCGCTGATCGGCAAGCTCGGCGAGGCCGGTGCGCTGCCGACGAGCGCGGAGATGGTCGAGCACTACGGCAAGTTCTCCGACCGGGACCTGAGTGCCGTCACCTGGTACACGGTGCTGGCCTGCTTCAAACTCGGCATCGTGCTGGAGGGCACCTACGCGCGGTCCTTCGCGGGCAAGGCGCCGAAGCGGGTCGGTGAGTTCCTGCACGCGAATACGCTCGAACTCTTCGCGCGGGCGCGCGGACTCATGGAGTGAGAACAGGTTTCATAAATCCGATCCGTCCGGTGTGTGCCGGTGCTTCTCCCGGCCCGAGCCGGGCGGTATCGCGGCGGGCTCTTCGTAGGCCGGGTCCCGCGGGTATCGGCGGTGGAAGTGGACGATTCGTGAGTTGCTCGGCGGGCGGCCGGCGGTGGGTTTCCACTGTCGGCCGCTGCATCATGGTCGGTCGACCAGTTCTCCCGGGAAAATCTTCGCCAAACCACTAGAACGTGTTCCAGTTCGTATCGTAGTGTGGAGGCCGTCACATGAAAGCCCGCGCATGCGAGAGGTCGGACACGAATGAAGACGAAGGGCGCGATCCTGTGGGGGATCGACGAACCGTGGTCGGTCGAGGAAATCGAACTCGGTGACCCCCGCGCCGGTGAGGTGCAGATCCAGCTGGAAACCGCCGGAATGTGCCATTCGGATCACCATATGGTCACCGGTGCCACCCCGATGCCGTCGTTCCCGGCCATGGGCGGCCACGAAGGCGCGGGTGTCATCACCAAACTGGGCCCCGGCACCCCGCCCGACCTGGCCGTCGGCGATCATGTGGTGCTGTCGTTCATCCCCGCCTGCGGCCGCTGTCCGGCGTGCGTATCGGGGAATATGGCCCTCTGCGATCTCGGGATGGGCCTGCTGTCCGGGCAGTCCATCAGTGACGGCAGCTACCGCATCCAGGCCCGCGGCAAGGACGTCATCCCGATGTGCCTGCTCGGCACGTTCTCGCCGTATATGACGGTGCACTACAGCTCGGTGGTCAAGATCGATCCGGAGATCCCGTTCGAGGTCGCCTGCCTGGTCGGCTGCGGTGTGCCCACCGGATTCGGCTCCTCCACCCATGTCGCCAATGTGATGCCCGGCGATACCGTGGCCATCGTCGGCATCGGCGGTGTCGGGATGAGCGCGCTGCAGGGCGCGGTGCTCTCCGGGGCACAGAAGGTCGTCGCCATCGACCCGAATCCCTGGAAGCTGGAGCAGGCCAAGAAGTTCGGCGCCACCCACACCTACACCGGCATGCCCGAGGCGATCATGCCACTGATGGAGGCGACCGAGGGCCGGATGGCCGACAAGGTCATTCTCACCATGGGTGAGATGCAGGGCCAATACATCGAAGAGGGTCTGATCCTCACCGCGAAGGCGGGCACTCTGGTCGTCACCTCCATGGGCCGGATGGACGCCGCCGATGTGAAGATGAACAACTTCCTGCTCTGCATGCTCCAGAAGACGGTCAAGGGCTGCATCTTCGGTGGCGGCAACGCCCGCCAGGACATTCCGCGGCTGCTGTCCATGTACAAGGCCGGCCAGCTGAATCTGGACGATATGGTCACCCGCAGCTACTCCCTGGAGGACGTCAACCAGGGCTACAAGGACATGCTGGACGGCAAGAACATCCGCGGCATCATCAAGTACACCGACGCCGACCGCTGATCGGCGAGTGTCCCCCGCGCGTTCCCGGGTGGGCCGCCCCCTCACCGGCCCACCCGGCTCGCCCGCTGCGGCGCTCTGATTTCTGCATATCCGAGGTACCTCGCTCCCCGGCGCCGCCGGTCACCGGGGCGGGCCGACGCGTGCGGCCCGTCGGCGCGTACCACCTGGTGATCTGCTCCGCCGCAGCGCATTTGCGGCACCCGGGCCGACCGTCGGCCCGCGGTGGCATCCCACTGCTCGCCGGCAACGGCTCGGCCGGGTTCCGCGGCCCCGGTTCCGTCTCGTAACCTCGGGGTGTGCGCGCACTCGAGCAGATCCAGGAATGGCCGGTCAGGCATGCCGCGGCGGGTGTGATCACCCGGGACGGGAGCTGGTCGGCCGGTGAGACGGACCGGGTCTACCGCCTGGCATCGGTCACCAAACCCCTGGCCGCCTACGCGGCGCTGGTCGCCGTGGAGGAGGGGGCGATCGAGCTCGATCAGCCCGCCGGCCCGCCCGGCGCGACCGTCCGGCACCTGCTGGCACACACCTCCGGCGTGGCTTTCGACACCGCCGATATCCTGGCCCGCCCTGGTGCCAAACGGATCTATTCGAGCGCTGGTTTCGAACTGCTGGCCGACACGGTCGCCGAACACACCGGTATCCCTTTCCCGGAGTACCTGCGCGAGGGCGTCTTCGAACCGCTGGGCATGGTCGATTCGGAGTTGACCGGTTCGGCCGGGCACGGCGCGAATTCGACTCTCGCCGACCTGTTGCGTTTCGCTGCCGAACTTCTCCAACCGCGCCTCATCTCGGCGCAGACCCTCGCCGAGGCGACCAGCGTCCAGTTCCCGGGCAGCGACGGTGTGCTGCCGGGCTTCGGCTCGCAGCGGCCCAACGACTGGGGCCTGGGCTTCGAGATCAAGGACGGGAAGTCGCCGCACTGGACCGGTAGCACCAATTCGCCCGAGACCTTCGGTCATTTCGGGCAGTCCGGAACGTTCCTGTGGGTGGACCCGCGCCCCGGTGTGGCGTGTGTGGCCTTGAGCGACGAGAATTTCGGTGACTGGTCGCGCGAAGTATGGCCTCCGTTCAGTGATTCGGTCATTGCGGAGTCAACACTTGCCCGCAACACGGCAGGCAAGTAACACGTGTAACACCGGGCACTCGAGTACACTCGGGCAACGCCTTTTCGACGGACCCGTTGGGGAAGACGAGCATCGTCGAAACCGGAGGTGTACGTGGTGCGCGGATCGTCCCGATACGCGGAGGCAACGGCGGGTGTGGTGTACATCCACTCGTCGCCCGCCGCGCTGTGCCCGCATATCGAATGGGCGCTCGCGGCCGCTCTCGGCGCTCCGGCCGCCCTGCGCTGGACGGCGCAGCCCGCCGCCCCCGGCCAACTCCGGGCAATGACCGAATGGTTCGGCCCCGCCGGTACCGCATCCCGTATCGCGCAGTCGCTGCGTTCCTGGCCGGTCCTGCGTTTCGAGGTGACCGAGGATCCCAGTGAGGGAGTCGACGGGGAACGGTACAGTTTCGTGCCGTCGCTGGGCCTGTGGCACGGCTCCACCAGCGCCAACGGGGATGTGATGGTGGGGGAGATGCGCCTGCGGGTCCTGTTGCAGGCCGACCGGGAACTGGGCCGGTACGCCGGGTTCGATCTGGCAGGCGAACTGGACCGGGTGCTGGGGACGGCCTGGGACGAGGAGTTGGAGGTCTACCGGACCGGCAGTGAGGGCGCCGAGGTCACCTGGCTGCGTCGCGAAGTGGGCTGACCGGCGCGCTCGCCGGACGGTCGGGTCGGCCGACGAGTTATGGACAGTTCGTTACATAATACGTTAGGGTCGGCGCATGGCCAGACCCCGCAGCTTCGAACACGAGAAGGTGCTCGCGGCCGCCATGAGTCAGTTCCAGCGCGCCGGGCTGCACGCCACCAGTGCGGAGGATCTCTGCCGGGCGACGGGGCTGGGGCGCAGCAGTCTGTACAACACCTTCGGTAGCAAGGACGAACTCTTCGCGCAGTGCCTCGATGCCTATCTGGCGAGCAACCTGACCCGCGCGCAGGAGATCGTCGGTGACGGTTCGCTCGGCACCGTCGAACGTATCGAGGTGCTGTTGCGCCGGGTCGCGGCCGAGGAGGCCGAACGGGCCGAGTCCGGGTCGCCGCGGGGTTGCCTGGCGGTGAACACGGTGGCCGAACTGGCCGACGATCCCGTGCACGAGAAGAGCGTCGAGCGGATCGGCCGGGATACTGCCGCCCGCTTGGACTTGTTGAGCGCCGTCCTGCGGGCGGGGCAGGCCGCCGGAGAGGTCACGACAAGCGTTTCCGCCGAAGGGCTCGCCGCTTTCGTGAACTCGGCGGTCGCGGGCCTGCGCATCTCCTCGCAGGGCCGGGTCGCGGCCCCGTGGTCCGGGGAGATCGTCACGGCCACACTGCGCGCGCTGCGCCCGGATCCGGCGAACGACTGAACCGCTCCTGGATTCGGGGTTCCAAGGCGACAGATAGGTCCTGGCCGCGTTCGTGCGGTGGCAGTCGTGCGACAACACTGTCGGACGGTCGGTATTCCGCCGACACATTATGTGCGCGAGTCCTTCTCGCGTGCACGGATGGCATACTCGGCACCGCGTGAACGCGACCGGGGGAGATGAAGAATGACAGCATCGGACGCCGTCGACATCACCGAACTCGGTGTGATCGGCGCGACGCGGTTCTCCTTGGCTTTGACGAATCGCCCGTGGGAACTCGATATCGATACGATCGCGGTGTCGGTGGGAGCCGGGGTCGGCTCGCTCGGGAGTGCGTTACGTGAGGCATATCCGGACGCGGCCTGGAATTCGATCCGATACGAGCTTATCGACGCCCGCCGTCCACGATTCTTCGCGCTCTCGTCCACGAGGCCGGAACAGGCGCTCCTCGTCAACCCGCGCGAGTCCGGCGGTGACGAGAGCGCGTTGTCGGACGACGTCCTCCGGCTGGCCGTCCAGGAAGCCATCCGGACCGCGGTCGGCGGCGGCACCCGGGTTCTCGGCCTGCCACTGTTCACGGCCGGGATCCTGAACCGGCCCGAGACAGAGGTCGCGGCGGTGGTGGTCGCCGCCGCAGTGGAATCCGCGTGGGATCCGCCCGGGCAGCGATTGGACGGTGTCGTCTTCTTCTGCCGTGAGCGGAGCGAGGTGGCGGCCATCGCGGCGGAGTTCGCCCGATCGGTACCCGACCTGTCCGGTGGCCTGGCCGGTAGCCTGTCCGCCGATCTGGTCGATCCGAATATCGGGATCCCGCTGGACCGTGACCAACTCGGCGTCGCACCATATGTGTCCATGCTGGCCACAGTGATCGCCGACCGTGCGACACCACTGCCGCTGTCGGTCGGCGTCTTCGGGGCGTGGGGTTCGGGCAAAAGCTATTTCATGGCGATGCTGCGGGACCGGATCGAGGGACTGGCCGGAACCGGCGAACGGTACTGCACCGAGATAGTGCAGATCGGTTTCAATGCGTGGCATTACACGGACAGCAATCTGTGGGCCAGTCTCGGGGACGAGATCTTCCGGCAGCTCGCCGGCGCCGAGCCCGGTTCGCGGGAGCGGGCGGAGCGGATCCGCCGGGAGCTCGCCCACCGGGTCGACCAGCGCAGACAGCTCGAGATCGCCACCCGGGAGGCGGGCGATACCGCGGCGGCACTGCGCGCGGAGATCGACGAGGCCACGGCGACCCGTGAGACGACCGCCGGCGACCTCCTGGTGGCGCTGCGCAACTCCGAGTCGTTCCGGGGCCGCGTCGACGGCCTGTGGCGCCGGCTCGGCATCACCGACGACGCCGCCCGGGCCAGATTGCTGGCCGAGGAGATGCACGGCACCCTGACCGAAGCCGAGGCGCTGCGGCGGGTCCCGGCCGATCGGCGCGGCCGGATCGCGCTGGCGGTGGCAGCCGTCCTGTTGCTCACCGGCCTGCTGGCCGCGGTTCTCGCGCCCGGCCTGCGGGACTGGCTGACCGGGGCCGTCGCGCTCTTCGGTGCGTGCGCCGGCACCGGGGTCGCGCTGCTCGTCCGGGCGCGCGCCGGATTGCAGACACTGCGGGAGATCGCCGGGGAACTGCACACCGGTATGCGCGGCGCGGCCGACGCGGCGGTGGCCGAACAGATGTCGGACACGCTGGACCGGCTACGGGCCGCCGAGGCGCGACAGCAGGTGGCGCAGGCGCAATTGGACGAGGTCGTCACCCAGGTGGGCGAACTCGGCCGGCAACTCGCCCAGCTCGCGCCGGGGCGGCGCCTGCACGGTTTCATCGCCGACCGGGCGCGCAGTGACGACTACTCGGGAAGTCTCGGGCTGGTCTCCACAGTCCGCAAGGATTTCGAACAGCTCGTCGAACTGATGGTGGAATGGCGGGCGAGCGACCAGGAATGGGACCGGTCCCGGCGGCCGGTCGACCGGATCGTCCTCTATATCGACGATCTGGACCGGTGCCGGCCGGCGCAGGTGGTCGAGGTATTGCAGGCGGTACACCTGCTGCTGGCCTTCGAACTGTTCGTGGTCGTGGTCGGTGTGGACCCGCGGTGGTTGCTGCGCTCGCTGCGCAGCAGCTACTCCGATCTGCTGGCGATGGACGCCGATGACGACCCGGACGCGTTCGGACGCACCCCGGAGGACTACCTGGAGAAAATCCTCAATATCCCGCTCGTCCTACCAGCGATGTCGTCGCACGGCCTGGGCCGCCTGCTCCGCTCGATCAGTGGACCCGATCCCGTACCTGCCCCGACGGTGGAGCCGGTCGAGGACACGCCACCGCCCGTACCGGCGCCGCCGACGATCGAGCCCCGGACCGCCGGCGTGATCACAGTCGAACGCGGATCCGAGGTCGACCGGCAAGAACAGGACGGGCTCCGCACCCCGCCACCACGTCCGATGACCGAAGCCGAGATCGCCCTGCTCGCGGCATTGGACACACTGATCGAGACACCCCGCGAGGCGAAACGTCTCGTCAACCTGTACCGGATGGTCCGCGCCACCCGCGATCTGTCCGAGGCGTCCCGCTTCCTCGGATCCGACGGGCAGCCGGGCGAATACCAGGCCGTCATCATTCTGCTGGGCCTGCTCACCGCCGGTACGCAACTGCTCGGCGTGGTCCTCGACGGACCGCCGAGGACGGGGGACGGGGTCGACGGTGGACTCGCGCACCGACCACCCGGCACCCCGCTGCAGCGGTTCGTCGCCGACCTGGAACCACGTTCCCACGACGATGGATGGACGAATCGTATCGCCGGAACGCTGCCGCCGGGCCGGATCGGACAGTGGCACCGGCTGCACGAGGGGCTCGCGCGGGTAGCGGGAGCCACCGACCTGACCGACCTCACCGCGTTGCAGCTGTGGCTGCCGCGGGTGCGGCGTTTCTCCTATGTGCTGCCTGCCGTGGGCAGCCGGGGAGTCGCGCCGTAGTTGCGTGTGGGTTGACCCGAAAAGCCGCAGCGGGCCCAACCTGCGTCGGACAGCCGGCCGGGATGGCAACGTATCCTCCCTGTATGGGTACCGTCACCCTGGACGTTCTCAGCGATGCGACCGATCATCATGGTCGGCGGAAACCAGCAGTGCACCGGCCGAGCGGACCGGCTCTCCGGCGAAGGGTCAGTGCGCGGTGACGGCTTGCGTCGTACACGACTATCTCGGGGGAGGAATTCTCCACACGGTCGCCACGCTGCCCAGCGGCGAGACGGTTTCGCATTACCTCAATCACATCGACGGACAGACTGTCGACCTGACCGCGCAGCAGTTCCCTCCTGGCACCGGATTCACGTCACCGATACCCAAGACCAGGGGAATGCCGTCGACGCGGGAATACTGTCTGTCCTACGACGGCACACGCAGACGGTACGAGCTGCTCAGCGCACGTGTAGCGGAATCTCTTCGGATCGCCCGCCGGTCATGATCGGGCAGTCCCAATCCCCAACAGCTCCTTTTCAACTCCGCCTCCTCGTCGGACGGCAGCAATGTGCTGAGCGGGACCTGCAATGCTGTCGCTACGCGTCACAGGACGCGGATATCGTAAGCGGCGGGGCCGTCGTGCTCGAGCTGCGATACGGCGGGTTGGGTGAAATGGATGAGCGCCCCGAGCTCTGACTGAGTGAGGCCGCCGGACTTGCGTATTCGCCGGATGGTTCCGCCGATGGTCACAGAATCCCGTCCTCCGTTCCGTTGTGCCGCAGGCATTGTCGGTACCTCGCGCGGGATGGATTCTGACCCAAGGGTCTCGCGCCCGATCGCACGATATACCGATCTGCACATATTTCAGAAGAAGAGGCATATCTGTCGCTGTGCCAGTCGATTTCCGGGATCTACGTTCTCTCTGGTCCCCGGCGCCGGGACGACGCCGCCGCACCCCCATGCGTGGCGCACCGCCTGGCCGACGGGAGGCAGTCGGTGGCGAAAAGCCCCCGGTGCCGGGTGCCGAACCACCACGGAACTTTGGACGGGGCGAACAATGGGCGAAACACAGCGAGCAGTCGGGCTGGTCCGCAAGGACTTGGATGGACACAGCGGTGCGGATATCGGCAAGCTCGCGGAGCGGCACTGGTATCGCATGGTGTGGACTGTGTTCCTCGATACCGGGCCGCTGGCCTCAGCGCTCATCGTGGTCAGCACGGTCTATGAGCACAACGCCTCGGCGGTCGTCGTGCCGTCGTTCGCACATGTGGACGCGTATCGGGACGCCGTCACCGACGTGGCTGTGCTCATTACCCCCATGCGGCTGTATCCACGGGGGTTCCATCGGCCCACCACAGCTCCGGAACCCGGCCAGGACGAACGTAGCGCGGATGACCTCCCTGGGCTTGTCGGTTGCCGCCGGGATTCCGCTCCTCGTGCTGCTGTGGTGCCTGATCTGGCCGACGCGCTGAGAGGCCACACCATTGTGGACCGCTGGTAGTTGAACAGACGACGACGGTCGTATCTGCGGGAAGCTCGGTGCTCCGGAATGCCGAGTACGAGGGGTGGGTCCACCTTGGTGGCGGTCGCGGTCAGGACGAGGTCGGTTGCCGCTTCTGCTCCGGAAGCCGATCGATGAGCGACTAGATCTCGAGGGCGCCGGCAATACCCGAACCGAGTGGTTCATCCAAGTGAGGACCCGTGCGCTTCGATTCGTGCGAATCGCAGGTACCTCAGTGCTGTGCTCATACTGGTGGGCGCAGAGGGGTTCGAACCCCCGACCGCTGGTGTGTAAAACCAGAGCTCTACCGCTGAGCTATACGCCCGGACCCCCGGACAGTGTCCGAGGGGAACGGTCTATGAATCTAGCGCGGCGAGCGCTTTCTCCCAAGCCGCCTGGTCACGGGGCTCTCCGGGGCCGTTCATCTCCGCGAATCGGATGATTCCCTCGCGGTCGACGACGAAGGTGCCGCGGTTGGCGAAACCCGTCACGTCGTTGAAGACGCCGTACTGCTGGGCCACTGCGCCGTGCGGCCAGAAGTCCGACAGCAGCGGGAAGACGTAGCCCTGTTCGGCCGCCCAGATCTTGTGGGTGGGCGGCGGGCCGACGGAGATCGCGAGGATCTCGGTGTTGTCGTTCTGGAACCGCGGCAGTTCGTCGCGGACCTTGCACAGCTCGCCCTGGCAGATGCCGGTGAAGGCGAGTGGGTAGAACACGATCAGGACGTTCTTCTCGCCGCGGTAGTCCGCCAGCGAGACTTCCTGATTGTTCTGGTCCTTGAGGGTGAATTCCGGCGCCTGGGCACCGACCTCTATGGGCATGAGGGTCCTCCGAATCTCGGGTGCGCGCACCCCGGCCCATGGGGTGCGCGGAACAGTTGTGGGCGGCTCAGCGCTGCTTGGTGGGGGCCTTGGGCTGCACCAGCCGGCTGGCGGACCATTCACCGAGTTTGATGGCGGAGGTCTGGGTGAGCCCCGCGGTGGGTGCGGCCTCGGCGATCTCACTGGGATCGACATGGCCGGCATTACCGGTCTTGGGGGTGAGCACCCAGATGAAGCCGTCGTCGGCGAGTGGGCCGATCGCCTCCATCAGCTCGTCGACCAGGTCACCGTCGCCGTCCCGCCACCACAGCAGGACGACATCGATGACCTCGTCGGAGTCCTCGTCCAGCAGTTCACTGCCGGAGGTCTCCTCGACGTCGGCCCGGAGGTCGTCGTTGGTGTCCTCGTCCCAGCCCAGCTCCTGGACAACCATGCCGTGGGTGATGCCAAGCTTCTGAGCGAAATTCTGATCGTCCGCCGCGGCGACCACGGTGGCGTCCTCCTCAACTCCCGACTACAGATATCTGCAAGCGAACATGGTTATCGGCCCTAACGCAAGCCGATCGGGTGGATCGAATTTTCTATGTCGTCCGAAACCGCTGGTGACGGGCGATCCGGGTTACTTGGGGCAGGCATCGCGTACCGCGTTGCGCGCGTCGTTCACGCGCTTGCTGGCGTCGTTGAGCGGTCCGACGGGGGAGGTGTAGGTCATCTCCCGGGTGGCCTGGGCGAGGGCCCGGGCCGAGTCGACGTAGGCGACGAACTTCGTCCGCAATTCCTCGGGCAGCTGCGCGCCCGCGGTGTTCACTCCGCCCTCGACCTGTTTGGCGGCGTCCTCGAGCGCGGTGACGGCGCCGTCGCGTTTGGCGTCGTAGTCGGGGGCGTCGTTGTCGTGGGCGTCGACGAACTCGTTGTACTTGCTCACCCCGACCCCGGTGGTGCCGGGGAAGAGGGTGCAGTTGTCGGAGATGGCCTTGTCGCGGGCGGCCGCGATCTGGGACGAGGTGGCGGCGGCGGACGAGGACGAGGCGTATTCGCGATAGGAGGTCGCCTCGGCGGCGTTCGGTGTCGCGATACCTTCGACCTGCTGCGCGCAACCGGCCACGGCGGCGCCGGCGACCAGGGCCGTCGCGGCGCATACCAGCCCGAACCGGCGCGGGTCCAGCCCTTCCATCGTCCTCCCGACTCCTCGGTAACCGCAGTGAGACGTGCCTGTCGAACGGTACTGGATCGGCGGCTGACATGATGATGTGGGACGTGCCACGCGAGTGCGTGGGTACGCCCGGAAAAGTCGTCACGAGTGATCCGCACACCAGCGGGCCACTCGGGGTCACCGCAGCCATCAGCTCGACCACCCCCTGTACGAGGAGCAGTTTTGACCGATCTGATCCACTCTGGCGTCCCGGCGGAATCCGCTGTGCCGGGTTCCGCTCCCACCCCTCGCGACGCCCACGGTGCGCCCGCCGGTGGCCGAGTCCGTGTGATTCGTGAAGGAGTGGCGTCTTACCTACCGGATATAGATCCGGAGGAAACCAGCGAATGGCTCGAGTCGTTCGACGAGATGCTCGAGCGCGAAGGTCCCGGCCGGGCCCGCTACCTGATGCTCCGGATGCTCGAACGCGCCGGTGAGCGACGGGTCTCCATTCCTTCGCTGACGTCCACCGATTACGTCAACACCATCCCGACCGAGAACGAGCCCTGGTTCCCCGGCGACGAGGAGACCGAGCGGCGCTTCCGGGCCTGGATCCGCTGGAACGCGGCGATCATGGTGCACCGCGCGCAGCGGCCCGGTATCGGCGTCGGCGGGCATATCTCCACCTACGCGTCCTCGGCGGCGCTCTACGAGGTCGGGTTCAACCATTTCTTCCGCGGCAAGGACCATCCCGGCGGCGGCGATTCCATCTTCATCCAGGGTCACGCCTCGCCCGGTATCTACGCCCGCGCCTTCCTCGAGGGCCGGTTGAGCACCGATCAGCTCGACGGCTTCCGCCAGGAGTACAGCCACGGCGGCCTGGGCAAGGGCCTGCCGTCGTATCCGCATCCGCGGCTGCTGAGCGATTTCTGGGAATTCCCGACGGTGTCGATGGGCCTGGGCCCGATGAACGCCATCTACCAGGCCCGGTTCAACCACTACCTGCACGATCGCGGGATCAAGGACACCTCCGAGCAGCATGTGTGGGCGTTCCTCGGCGACGGCGAGATGGACGAACCCGAATCGCGCGGTCTCGCCCATGTGGCGGCCATGGAGGGTCTGGACAATCTGACCTTCGTGGTGAACTGCAACCTGCAGCGCCTCGACGGCCCGGTCCGCGGTAACGGCAAGATCATCCAGGAACTGGAGTCGTTCTTCCGCGGCGCCGGCTGGAATGTCATCAAGGTGATCTGGGGCCGGGAGTGGGACGCGCTGCTGGGCGCCGACCGCGACGGTGCGCTGGTGAACCTGATGAACAGCACGCCCGACGGCGACTACCAGACCTACAAGGCCAACGACGGTGCCTACGTCCGCGACCATTTCTTCGGCCGCGACCCGCGCACCAAGGCGCTGGTGCAGGATCTGTCGGATCAGGAGATCTGGAACCTCAAGCGCGGCGGTCACGACTACCGCAAGGTGTACGCGGCCTACGCGGCGGCGCTGGCGCACAAGGGCCAGCCGACGGTGATCCTGGCCAAGACCATCAAGGGCTATACCCTCGGCAAGCATTTCGAGGGCCGCAATGCGACCCACCAGATGAAGAAGCTGACCCTGCAAGACCTCAAGGACTTCCGCGACCTGCAGCGGATCCCGATCAGCGATGCCGAGCTGGAGAAGGACCCGTACCTGCCCCCGTACTACCACCCGGGCCCGGAGACCAAGGAGATCCAGTACATGCTGGATCGCCGCAAGGCCCTGGGCGGGTTCCTGCCGGAGCGGCGTACGAATATCGCACCGCTGAAACTGCCCGGCGACGAGGCGTACAAATCGGTGCGCAAGGGTTCGGGTAAGCAGAACGTGGCCACCACCATGGCGCTGGTGCGGCTGATGAAGGAACTGCTGCGCGACCCCGAGATCGGCAAGCGCATCGTGCCGATCATCCCGGACGAGGCCCGCACCTTCGGTATGGACTCGTGGTTCCCGTCGCTGAAGATCTACAACCGCAACGGCCAGCTCTACACCTCGGTCGACGCGGAACTGATGCTCGCCTACAAGGAGAGCACGGTCGGGCAGATCCTGCACGAGGGCATCAACGAGGCCGGTTCCACCGCGTCGTTCACCGCGGTCGGTACCTCCTACGCCACCCACGGCGAGCCGATGATCCCGCTCTACATCTTCTATTCGATGTTCGGGTTCCAGCGCACCGGTGACGGGCTGTGGGCCGCGGCCGATCAGCTCGCCCGCGGTTTCGTCCTCGGCGCGACGGCCGGCCGGACCACCCTGACCGGTGAGGGTCTGCAGCACAACGACGGCCATTCGCTGCTGCTGGCGGCCACCAACCCCGCGGTCGTTTCCTATGATCCGGCGTTCTCCTTCGAGATCGCCCATATCGTGCGCGACGGCCTGCGCCGGATGTACGGCGGTACGCCGGGCGTGGACGGGTTCGGTGGAGAGAACATCTTCTACTACCTCACCCTGTACAACGAGCCCTACCAGCAGCCCGCCGAGCCCGAGAATCTCGACGTCGACGGTCTGCTCAAGGGGATCTACCTGTACAAGAAGGGTGGCGCGGGTGATGTCCGGGCGCAGATCCTGGTCTCCGGTGTCACCGTGCCCGACGGCCTGCGCGCCCAGCAGCTGCTGGCCGATCACTGGGGTGTGGCCGCCGACGTCTGGTCGGTGACCTCCTGGGGCCAGCTGCGCCGGGAGGCCCTCGAACTCGAGATCGAGGCGCTGCACCACCCGGGTGAGGACGCGGGGCAGCCCTACGTGGCACGGGCGCTGGCCGAGGCGCAGGGGCCGTTCGTGGCCGCCACGGACTGGATGCGCGCGGTACCGGATCAGATCCGTAAATGGGTCCCGGGCGACTACACCACGCTCGGTACCGACGGATTCGGGTTCTCCGACACCCGGCCCGCCGCACGCCGGGTCTTCAATGTCGACGCGGAATCCATCGTGGTCGCCGCCCTGGCGGGACTGGGCCGGATCGGCAGGCTGGATCCGGCGAAGGCCGCCGAGGCCGCCGCTCGGTATCGCATCGACGATGTGTCGGCGGCGCCCGAGTTCACCGCCGGCGGGGCCGGAGACGCGGAGTGACGGCGGTTCGATGATCGAACGCAGACCACCGCGTCCGCGCCGGGTCTCCGAGGGCTCCAGCGAGCACGAGGTGTACCTGCCGACCGGCGCGCTGTCGCCGAACCGGCAGAACCGCGATCCCTTGCCGGACACGCTGCTCAAACGCGTCAAGCAGTTCTCCGGGCGGCTGTCCACCGAAGCCGTTGGGTCGATGCAGGATCGGCTGCCGTTCTTCGCCGATCTGGACGCCGCGCAGCGTGCCGGCGTGCAGATGCTGGTGCAGACCGCGGTGGTCAACTTCCTGGAATGGCTCCAGGACCCGGATAGTGATATCCGGTTCAGTATGGATGCCTTCCAGGTCATTCCGCAGGATCTGGCGCGGCGGCTGACGCTGCGCCAGACCGTGGACATGGTCCGGGTCGCCATGGATTTCTTCGAACAGTGGCTGCCCGCGCTGGCGCGGAACGACCGGCAGTTGGTCGCGCTCACCGAGGCGGTTCTGCGATACGGGCGTGAGCTCGGTTTCGCGGCCGCCTCGGTGTACGCCAGCGCGGCCGAATCCCGGGGCGCCTGGGATACCCGGCTGGAAGCGCTGGTGGTGGACGCGGTGGTGCGCGGCGATACCGGTTCCGACATGCTCTCCCGGGCGGCCACCCTGAACTGGGACGCGACCGCCCCCGCGACGGTCCTGGTCGGTACGCCGCCGCGGGATCAGGGGGTGTCGGTGGTCGGCGCGGTGCACACCATCGCCGCCCGGCACGGCCGGGCGGCGCTGGCGGTGGTCCAGGGCTCCCGCCTGGTGATGGTGGTGAGCGGCCCGCTGGGCGACGCCCTGCGCAGCTCGCCGTTTATGGACGATCTGCTCACCGAGGCGTTCTCGGACGGCCCGGTGGTGATCGGGCCGACCACGCGCACCCTCGGCGCGGCGCACAGCAGCGCCCTGGAGGCGCTCGCCGGCATGGAGGCGGTGATCGGCTGGCGGGAGGCGCCGCGCCCGGTGCACGCCATGGAATTACTGCCCGAACGCGCGTTGCTCGGTGATCGAGCTGCGGTCGACGCGCTCGTCGAGTACCTTGTCCTACCGTTGGCTTCTGCCGGTTCCGCCCTGGCGGACACCCTGGATGCCTACCTGGATTGCGGTGGTGCGGTCGAGATGTGCGCGCGTCAACTGTACGTTCATCCAAATACTGTGCGTTATCGCCTGAAGCGGATCGGGGAAGTAACCGGTCGTGATCCGCTCAATCCGCGGGATGCGTATGTGTTACGAATCGCCGCCACCGTGGGTCGTTTGACACGAACACGTAACGAATCGTCATCACAAACCTCAGAGGACTCTTTTGTCCCATCGAACAAAGACGGGCTGTAACGCGAACCCCGATTCGGTCGATTCGGACACGCCACGCGGGCTTTTGTGGAGACCATACAAAACCTGTCCGAAAGCTTCATTCACGTCGACATCTCGCAAACGCCGTCTCACAGTGTTTTCTTAGGTACGTGATCGCGTTGTTCGCCCCTGGACAGGGCTCTCAGACACCCGGCATGCTCGCGCCCTGGCTCGACCTGCCAGGCGCTCGTGACCGCCTCGCGCTGTGGTCGAAGGAATCCGGTCTGGATCTCATCCGGCTCGGGACCGAAGCGGCCGCCGAAGAGATCACCGACACCGCCGTGACCCAGCCGCTCGTGGTGGCCGCCGCGCTGCTCGCCTTCGCCGAGATCGGCGATCAGCGGGTGCCGGCCGACACCATCGTGGCCGGACATTCGGTGGGCGAACTCGCCGCCGCGGCGGTCGCCGGCGTGATCTCCGCCGACCAAGCAGTTACGCTGGCAGCCATCCGCGGTACCGAGATGGCGAAGGCGTGCGCACTGGAACCGACCGGTATGTCCGCGGTGCTCGGTGGCGACGAGGCCACCGTGCTGGCGCGGCTCGACGAACTGGAACTGGTCCCGGCCAACCGCAACGCCACCGGTCAGATCGTGGCGGCGGGACGCCTGGACGCACTGGCCGAACTGGCCGCGAATCCGCCGGAGAAGGCCCGCGTGCGAGCGCTTCCCGTGGCGGGCGCGTTCCACACCGAGTTCATGGCTCCCGCCCAGCAGGCGGTAGCGGCGGCGATCGCCGAGATCACCCCGCACGAGCCGACTCGGCCCTTGCTGTCGAACGCCGACGGCAAGCCGGTCGAGTCCGGCGCGGACGCGGTGGCTAAGCTCGCCGCGCAGGTCACCCGGCCCGTCCGGTGGGACCTGTGTACCGAAACCGTCCGGCAGGCCGGTGTTTCGGCGGTGGCGGAGCTGCCACCGGCGGGAACCCTCGTCGGCATTGCCAAACGGGAACTCAAAGGCACCCTGAACCTGGCGCTGAAGACCCCGGAGGACCTCCCCGCGCTCGCCGAGCTCACGAGCTCCGGCTAGCTTGCCTACGGCCGTGTTTCCGACGAACCCTCGACGGGAGCACGGCACCGGGTCGACGTAACCGTGCGTCGTCTCGGCCCGAAGAAATATGTAGAGCCCTACCGAGAAAAACAAGAAGGGAGCCACGAAGTGGCCGCTCTGACCCAGGAACAAATCGTCGAGGAACTCGGCAAGATCATCGAAGAGGTTACGGGTATCGAACCCTCCGAGGTGACCGTCGAGAAGTCCTTCGTCGATGACCTGGACATCGACTCGCTGTCCATGGTCGAGATCGCGGTTCAGACCGAGGACAAGTACGGGGTCAAGATCCCGGACGAGGATCTGGCCAGCCTGAAGACCGTCGGCGACGCCGTCGCCTACATCCAGAAGCTCGAGGCGGAGAACGCGGACACCGCCGCCGAGCTCAAGGCCAAGTTCGACAACGCCGAGTAGGGCCGAAACCGTGACCACTCCTTCCACCTTGAACGGGAACTTCCCGAATGTCGTCGTCACGAGCCTGGCGGCGTCCACGTCGATCGCGGGTGACGTCGATGCGACGTGGAAGGGTCTCCTCAACGGCGAGAGCGGCATCGACGTTCTCGAGGATTCCTTCGTCGAGGAATACGACCTACCGGTCCGCATCGGCGGCCATCTGAAAGTTCGTCCCGACAGCCTGCTGAGCCGGGTCGAGATCCGCCGGATGGCCTACGTCGAGCAGCTCGCGACCGTGCTCGGCCGCGAGGTCTGGCGTAATGCGGGCAGCCCGGAAGTCGATCCGGATCGGCTGGGTGTGGCCATCGGCACTGGACTAGGTGGCGGTGACGCGCTCATCGATTCGGTCGACAAGCTGAAGAACGGCGGATATCGCAAGATCTCGCCGCTCGCTGTTCAGATGGTCATGCCGAACGGGCCGTCCGCCGTCGTCGGTCTCGAGCTGCAGGCCCGGGCAGGAGTGGTCACTCCGGTCTCGGCGTGTTCGTCGGGCTCGGAAGGTATCGCCAACGCGTGGCGCATGATCGTCATGGGTGATGCCGATATGGTCGTCACCGGCGGCGTCGAAGGTTTCATCGACGCCGTGCCGATCGCCGCGTTCACCATGATGCGTGCGATGAGCACCCGCAACGACGACCCGAAGGGTGCTTCGCGTCCCTTCGACTCCGACCGCGACGGCTTCGTCTTCGGCGAGGCCGGCGCGCTCATGGTCATCGAAACCGAGGAGCACGCCAAGGCGCGCGGTGCCACCATCCACGCCCGGCTGCTGGGCGCCGGTATCACCTCCGACGGTTTCCACCTGGTCGCGCCGGATCCCGAAGGCACGGGCGCCGCCCGCGCCATGACCCGGGCCATGCAGACCGCGGGTCTGTCCAAGCAGGACATCACCCATATCAACGCCCACGCCACCGCCACCCCCATCGGTGACACCGCCGAGGCGAAGGCGATCAACAAGGCCGTCGGCAACCACGCCTCGGTCTACGCGCCCAAATCGGCGCTCGGACATTCCATCGGCGCCGTCGGCGCACTGGAGTCCGTGCTCACCGTGCTGGCCATCCGGGACGGTATCGTGCCGCCCACCCTGAACCTGGAAAACCAGGATCCGGAGATCGACCTCGATGTGGTGAAGGGCGAAGCCCGCCGCCAGGAGATCGAGTACGCGATCAACAATTCGTTCGGTTTCGGTGGGCACAATGTCGCGCTCGCCTTCGGCCGGGCCTGACGGTCCGACCGAACTGTTCGACGACCCATAGACGGGGCCGCCGGGTTTCATCCGGGCGGCCCCGTCCGGGCTTCGACACCAAGTGGCCCGCGTCTCGGGCGCACATTTTCGAGGAGGAACGCGATGACGACTATCGCTCCGGCCCGCCATCAGGAAACTGCGACCGATCCGCGTGATCCCCTCGGGCGGCTCCAACGCTTCTTCGACCCCGGCACCGTGCTGCCGCTGCACGCGCGCGACAAGTCGGGTGTGCTCGCGGCCGTCGGTGAGGTCGACGGCGTCCGCACCGTCGCCTACTGCTCCGATGCCACCGTGATGGGTGGCGCCATGGGCGTGGAGGGCTGCCGGCATATCGTCGACGCCATCGACACCGCCATCGATTCCGGCGCGCCGGTGGTGGGCCTGTGGCATTCCGGAGGCGCCCGGCTCGCCGAAGGTGTGGAGGCCCTGCACGCGGTCGGCCAGGTCTTCGAGGCCATGGTCCGCGCCTCCGGCCGGGTCCCCCAGATCTCGGTGGTACTCGGCTTCGCGGCCGGTGGCGCCGCCTACGGCCCCGCGCTCACCGATATCGTGATCATGGCCCCCGAAGGTCGCGTTTTCGTCACCGGCCCCGATGTGGTGCGCAGCGTCACCGGCGAACAGGTCGATATGGCCACCCTCGGCGGCCCGGAAACCCACGGCAAGAAATCCGGCGTCACCCATATCGTCGCCGACGACGAAGCCGACGCCGTGCACCGCGCCCGCCGCCTGGTCTCGATGTTCGCCGAACAGGGCGAATTCGACCTCGTCGCCGCCGAACACGGCAATATCGACCTGCAGGCCATGCTCCCGGCCTCGGCCAAACGCGCCTACGACGTCAAACCGCTGGTCCACGAACTGCTCGACAATGTCGACGGCGAATCCAGCTTCGAAGAACTCCAGGGCGGCTACGCCCGCTCCATGGTGACCGGCCTCGGCCGCCTGGCCGGCCGCACCGTCGGCGTTCTGGCCAACAACCCGCTGCGGCTCGGCGGCTGCCTGGACTCCAAGAGCGCCGAGAAAGCCGCCCGGTTCGTGCGCCTCTGCGATGCCTTCGGCATCCCGCTGGTCGTCATCACCGATGTCCCCGGCTACCTGCCCGGCGTCGGCCAGGAATGGGACGGTGTGGTCCGCCGCGGCGCCAAACTGCTGCACGCCTTCGCCGAAGCCCGGGTCCCGCGGGTCACGCTGGTCACCCGCAAGATCTACGGCGGCGCCTACATCGCCATGAACGCCCGCTCCCTCGGCGCCACCGCGGTCTACGCCTGGCCGGGCTCGGAGGTCGCGGTGATGGGCGCGAAAGCCGCGGTCGGGATCCTGCACAAGAAAGCCCTGGCCGCGGCGCCGGAAGAAGAGCGGGAAGCGCTGCACGAACGGCTCACCGCCGAACACGAGGCCATCGCCGGCGGGGTGGAGCGGGCGGTGTCGATCGGGGTGGTCGACGAGGTCATCGACCCGGCGCATACGCGCAGCAAGATCGCGGCCGCGCTGGCGGCGGCGCCTTGCCGGGCCAGCCACCACAAGAACATCCCGCTGTAATTTTGGCGCCGCCTGCGGCGTCGCGGGGTTGAGGCCCCCTTGGTCTCGCCGTTCAGCCGTCGAGACTCGCGCCTACGGCGCATGCACTTCGACAGCTGAACGGCGAGACGGGCCTCAACCCTTTGAGGTGTCTCGCAAAACTCGACGCAGGGGGTTGCGTCGCGATTCGACGCAGGGGTCGGCATGTGGACCCGCTTCCGGGTGGGTCGCGGTCGGCGTAGGAACGCGCCCACAGGGCGCACTTCCTCCGAAAGCGTCTGGTCTAGGGGTCCGGTCGACGACAATGCGCTGATGGGACGCGATGGAGCGGGGGCTCGCGAGCGTAAACGTCATGGCCGGCACTACACGCCCGCGACGCTTGCGGGTTTCCTGGCCGGGCGGGTGGCCGCGCGGGTCGACTCGACCGGGCCGGTGCGGGTGCTGGACCCGGCCTGCGGGTCCGGGGAGCTGTTGTTCGCCATCAGGGACGCGCTGGCGGGGCGGCTGGCCGGAGTGCCGGTCGAGCTGGTGGGCTACGACCTGGACCCGGCGGGATTGGCGCTCGCGCGGCGGCGGGCCGCGGGGTCGGGGGTGGAGGCCGAATGGCGGCAATCGGATTTCCTGGCCGACTGTGCGGGACTGCCGGACGAATCGTTCGACGCGGTGATCGCCAACCCGCCGTATGTCCGGACCCAGCAGTTGGGTGGGGCAGCGGCGCAGGCGCTGCGCGGGCAGTTCGGGTTACAGGGGCGGATCGATCTGACACATCCGTTCGTCGCGGCGCTGCCGCGCTTGATGATGCCGGGCGGGGTACTGGGTCTGCTGTGCGCGAATCGGTTCCTGACTACGAAGGCGGGGGCCAATCTGCGGGCGTTGCTGCTGACCGATCTGACGCCGGTGGAACTGTACGACCTGGGCGACACCAAGCTGTTCGAGGCGGCGGTACTGCCGGCGGTGACGATCGCCGTGCGCGGCGCGGCGCGGGGGGAGTGCCGGTATGTCTCGGTCTACGAGGAGGAGGGCGGGATCGCTCCGGCCCCGGGGTCCGCGGGCACGGAAACTGCGGAACCGGAAAGTGCGCGTGTAAAAGACGGAGGCCTGGACGCCGCGGGGTCGGATGATGCGGATCTGGAGGCCGCGGATCTGGAGGCCGCGGATCTGGAAGCTGCGGCGCCGGCCGGTGCGGTCTCGGAAGCCGCTGGTGTGGACGGCGCGGATCCGGAAGGTGCGGGGTCGGGAGGTGCGGGCGAGAAAGGCGCCGTGCGGGCCGTGCTGTCTCCGCGTCGGGGCGGACCGCTGGAGGGCGATCCTCCGGATCCGGCGCCGCGGTGGCGGGGAGCAGAGAGCGCGGCCGGTGGCGGGGCGGATACTCGAGCCGGAAAGCGGGTCCGCGGACCGGACTCCGTTTCGGGCGCCGCGAACGAGGAGCGGGAACTGTTCGCGGCCCTGGACGGAGCCGGCGATGCGACGGTGTGGCGACAGGGCCGCCGGTTCGCGGTGACGGTGGGGGAGCTGGCGACCGAATCCGGCGCGGCGGCGGCAACGATGGGATGGCGGATGTCGCGGGCGGGGCACGACGACTGGTTGCGCGGGGTCGCCGCCCGGATGTGGCGCACCTTCGGTGACCTGGGGCGTATCCGGGTGGGGATCAAGACCAATGCGGACAAGGTCTTCATCGCGGCGCACTGGGGTGATCCGGCGGCCGAACCGGAACTGCTGCGCGACCTCATCACCCATCACGATCTGCGGCCGTGGCGGATCGATCGGACCCGCCACACCAGGGTGCTGTATCCGTACGACCTCACGCGCACGCACCGGGTGCCGGTGGATCTGACGCGGTATCCGCGGACCGCGGCCTACCTCGAGCAGCACCGGGAGGCGCTGGCGGCGCGGGGTTATCTCACCGGCGCGGGCCGGGAATGGTTCGAGCACTGGGTGCCGCAGCGGCCGCATCTGTGGCGGACTCCCAAGGTGGTGTTCCCGGATATCAGCGACCGGCCGCGATTCGCGCTGGATCGGTCCGGCGCGGTGGTCAATGGCGACTGCTACTGGATTTCGCTGGCGGACCTGGGCGGGGATGCCGGCGCCGAAGATATGGCCTGTCTGATGATGGGTATCGCGAATTCGTCGCTGGGACTGCGCTACTACGACGCGGTCTGCGGCAACCGGCTCTATTCGGGCCGGCGGCGCTGGATCACCCAATACGTCTCCCGGTTGCCGCTACCGCATCCGGGAACCTCGGCCGCGCTCGCGATCGTGCACCGGGTGCGGGAGCTGGCCGCGGAACCGGAGTCGGGACCGGTGGGCCAAGCGGAGTTGGACGAGCTGGTGGACCGGGCGTTCGCGTGATGAGCGGGTCAGCTCGGGCTGTGCCAGGCGACCATGGGCAGTAAGGTGCGGCGGGCGAATTCGCGGCCGGCGGCCTCGTCCTGGATGGGGATCAGGCCGTCGGGGGTGAGCGCCAGCGACAGCGCCAGGCGAGCCATGATCTCGGCGACCAGGTCCGGATCGTAATCGTTGCCGCTGTCGTGCAGTTCCCGCAGTTTCGCGGCCAGATAGGTGCGGCCGACGGCCAGGATCGGGCCGGCTTCGGTGGTGAGCCGGGGCAGCACGAGATCGGGTTCGGTGCGCAACAACCGGATCAGGAGCGGGTTGCCGGCGATGGCGGAGATGAAGGCGACGAAGATCTCCACGAGCTGGTCCTCGGAGCCGGCCACCGTGCGCACCCGGTTGTCGATCTTGGCGACGAAACGCTGCGCTTCCCGGACGGTGACCGCTTCGACCAAGTCGTTCTTGGACTCGAAGCGACGGTAGAGGGTCGCGGGGCTGATACCGGCGCGGCGGGCGATCTCGCCCATACTGGTGCGTTTGATCCCGAAATCCAAGAATGCCGAGAGCGCGCTGTCGAGCACTTTCCCGCTGTCGGCGGGCGGCTCGGTCAGGATGCGTTGCAGAATCGGCGGTACGGGCGACATGGTTCTCACACCTTATCCGACACCGGATGCGCCGGTGACCTGCGCATTGGTTTCGTGCTGGGTATCACTCCGGCCGCAGATCGAGTTCGGCCATCTCGTGTTCGATCGCGTTGGCCGCGAAATCGACTCCTCGGGAACGCAGTTCGTGGACTCTGCGCCGCAGGGCCTCGATACCTCCTGGTTGCGCGGCGATATCCGCCACGCTCACCCGCCCGGCCGACCGGCGCGTTTCGGACTGCTCGCACGCCACCCGTCATACCTCCTGCCGGGCACGACGCCGTGCCCACCTGTACGGGTCGCCCGAAACACCGACGCCTTGCAGGACAGCGGGTTTCGGGTCCGACCCGTCTCCCCGGATACGTGTTCCCATGGTATCAGTCACCTACTGGACGCTTGTCCAACAAAATGTCCGGGTGGCGGGCGGCGCGGTCAGATCTCCTTCGCCGACCGATGCTCGGACATATGGTGCAGATACACCATGGCATTGAGCTCCACCCCGCGCTGCTGCTCCGCGGTGAGTTCGCGGCGGACCTTGCCCGGCACCCCGGCCACCAGCGAACCGGGCGGAATCCGCGCGCCCTCGGGGATCAGCGCGTTGGCCGCGATGAGGCTGCCCCGGCCGATCACCGCGCCGTTCAACACGGTCGCGCCCATCCCGATCAGGCAGTCGTCCTCGACCGTGCAGCCGTGCAGGATCGCATTGTGCCCGACCGAGACCCCGGCGCCCACGGTGGCCGGAAAGCCCGGGTCGGCGTGCAATACGCAGCCGTCCTGGATATTGCTGCGCTCCCCGACGGTGATCAGTTCGCTGTCACCGCGCAGGACCGCGTTGTACCAGATGCTGACCTCGGCCCCGAGCTTCACCCGGCCGATCACGTTCGCAGTGGGCGCGATCCAGGCGGTCTCGTCTATTTCGGGGCGATGGCCACTGACTTCGATCCTCATATACGCAACCTAACCCGCCCATTCCGGTGCCCGGCGAGGCGGTGGGGACCGTGCCCCGCCGGCGGGGTGCCCTCAGCTCTCGCCGGAGTCACGCAGAATCCATTCCGGCCCGGCGTCGGCGGGCAGGTCACGCAGCTTGTCCGGATTGCGGACGACATGGAGGGCGGTGATGCGGCCGTCGTCGACGGTGAAGGAGAACACGCCGTGGTGCCGGCCGTCGAACACCAGCAGTCCGGGCATACCGTTGACCTCGATGGTCCGGCCCCAGCCGCCCGCGGCGGTGGGCACGTTGTACCAGCCGAGCAGCATCTTCGCGATGACCTCGGCGCCCGTGACCGGTTTACGGATGGCGGGCACCTTGCCGCCACCGTCGGCGGTGAGGGTGACCCGGTCGTCGAGCACCCCGAGCAACGCGCCCAGATCGCCGGACCGCCAGGCCACCGCGAAGGCCGAGACCACCTTCTCTTGTTCGCGAGGGGACGCCGGGAAGCGCGGGGTCCCGTCCTCGACCCGTTTGCGGGCGCGCGAGGCGAGCTGCCGGACCGCGGCGGGGGTGCGGCCCACCACCTCGGCCACCTCCGGGCCCGACATCCCGAACACGTCCTGCAGGACGAACGCGGTGCGTTCGGCCGGTGACAGCGATTCCAGGACCACCAGCAGCGCCATGGTGACCCGCTCGTCCTGGGAGATCCGGTCCGCGGGATCCTCCCAGTCGGTCACCGTGGGTTCGGGTAGCCACTCACCCACGTACTGTTCGCGCCGCCTCCGCGCCGAACCGAGCTGATCGAGGGCCAGGCGGCCGGTGACCGTGGTCAGCCACGCCTGCAGATTGTCGATGGGCGCCCCACCGGACTCCTGCTGCCGCTGCAGCCGCAGCCACGCCTCCTGCACCACATCGTCGGCGTCGCTGAGGCTGCCGAGGGTGCTGTAGGCGAGGCGGCGCAGGTAGGGGCGCAGTTCTTCGAAACGCCGGGCCAGTTCGGCGGATTCTGTTCGGTCGGTCACTGCGGCTCCCCGTTCGGTCGATGCCCGGCGGGCGGGCAATGGTCTCGCCGAGTCGACGACGGGCGCGCCCGATATGTGACATCGGTGCGTCCCGGTCGCCGGGTGGTGTTGCCGACGACCGTATCCGGTCGCGCGGGCGCCACCTGTCGGCGTGGGTACCTGGCGTGGGAACTCCGGCCCCGATCGTCCCCGGCACGGACCGCCGGCCGGGCCTGGATACGCTCACCCGGTGCGCAGAGGTGTTTCGACCGCGGCGGGTCTGCTGATCGGCTTCGCCATCGATCGGGCGGTCGGGGACCCGCGGCGCGGGCATCCGGTGGCAGGATTCGGGATGGTGGCCGCGGCGGTGGAGACGGTGACGTATGCCGACCAACGCCGGGCGGGGATGGTGCATGAACTGGCGCTGGTGGGGTCTGTGGTGGGCTTGGGCGCGGCGCTGCGCCGGGGCGGTGCCGTACCGGTGGCGGCGGCGACCTGGACGGTGCTCGGGGGCCGCAGCCTCGCCCGTACCGGGCAACTGATGGCCGACCGGCTCGAGACCGGGGACCTCGCCGCCGCCCGCGAACTGCTGCCCGCCCTGTGCGGACGCGATCCGGCGGCGCTGGACGCGGACGGTCTGGCCCGAGCGGCCCTGGAATCGATCGCCGAGAACACTTCCGACGCCGCGGTCGCGCCACTGCTGTGGGGCGCGGTGGCCGGAGTGCCCGGACTGCTCGGCTATCGGGCGGTGAACACCCTCGACGCCATGATCGGCTATCGCAACCAGCGTTACCGGCGGTTCGGGTGGGCGGCCGCGCGCGTGGACGATCTGGCGAATCTGCTACCCGCCCGGGCGACCGGGCTGCTCACCGCGCTGATGGCGCCGCTGGTCGGCGGCCGGCCCGGCACGGTACTGCGGACCTGGCGCCGGGATGCCGGAAAGCATCCGAGTCCGAATGCCGGGGTGGTGGAAGCGGCGGCGGCCGGGGCGCTCGGGGTGCGCCTCGGTGGGCGCACCGAATACCGGCACGGGGTCGAGCAGCGGCCGGAACTGGGCGCGGGGCCGGCGCCGACGGTCGGTGATCTGCGTCGGGCCGTGCGGTTGTCCGAACTGGTGCAGTACGCGGCAGTGGTTGCGGCGGCGGCGGTCGCGGTGTCGAGCGCGGGGCTGTGGGAGCGGTTGCGCGCTCCTCGCACCCGGGCTCTGGCCGGGTAGCCCGCAGGTTCGAACAGTGCGGGTGGTTCGATGCGCGAGGTTCCGGCCGCGGGCGTTACGGGCTCCACGGCCGCGCGGCAGCACCGCGCACCCGTGCGCGGTGCACGGTCAGGGGCGGGTGCGGCCGTACCGGTCGGCCAGACGGGCCTCGGTGGTGACCGGTTCGGGGCCGGCCGGCCCCGACTCCTCGGGATCGGACGTGGCCTTCGCCGCGGGCCGCTGCCTACGGCGTTCGCGGATCTCGGCCCAGGCGAAATAACCCAGGCCCAGCGGCGCCATGATGCCGAATGCCAGCCATTGCAGCCCGTAGGAGAGGTAGGGGCCCGCGTCGAGCTGGGGCAGCGGTACCGGGGTGAATGCGCCCGGCTGGTCCTGCGACAGCTGCAGATAGGAACCGCGCTCGCCGACCGGGAGCGGGGTGAGCGGTAGTCCCAGGACCGTGGTCTCCTGCGGGACATCGATCGAATAGACGTGCGGGACGCCGTCCTGGGCCGTGGGTGCGCGCTGCGGGTCGACGTTCTCGGAGACCCGGATCCGGCCCTCGATCCGTTGCACGCCCGACGGCGCGGCGTCGATCGGCGGTGGCTGCGATCCGTCGACCGCCGCCACCAGACCGCGATCCACGAGCAGGGTGCGGCCGTCGGTGAGGGCGAACGCGGACAGCACACCGAAACCGGGCGCGCCGTCGAGATGCCGCAGGCGGACCAGTACGGTCGAATCGGGTACGTAGCTGCCCTCGGCGAAGACCTTCCGCCATTCCGTGGCCGCGTCCGCCGCCGTGCCGTCGAGAACCCCGGTGACCGCCACCGGATCGGCGTGCACCGAATCGGCGATCAGCTGGTTGCGTTCGGAGGTGGACTCGTTCTTGCCGAGTTGCCAGGGGGCCAGCACGGTGAAACACAGGTACGCGAACGCGACCACCACCGCGGCCAGGATCAGCCAGCCGGGACGCAGCAGGAAGGCGAGGCGGCGCATCAGGCCGCACCGCCGGTCACCGGCGCTCTGGCGGCGAGCGTGGCGTGGACCCAGGTCAGCAGGCCCGGGAGCGCGGCCTCGATCTGCTCGCGAACGAGCTCGAAGCCGGCGATGTCGCCGTAGTACGGATCCGGCACGTCGGTGCCGTCGGCGTGCGGGTCGAAACTGCGCAGCAGACGGCGGCGTTCGAGGGGGATACCGCGGACGGCCAGGTCGCGGTCGTGTTCGGTGGTCATGGCAACCACGAGGTCGGCGTCGGCGTGCTCGGCGCCGAAACCGGCGGCCCGGTGCCCGGTGGGGTAGCCGTGACGGCGCAGGGTTTCGGTGGTGCGCGGGTCGGCATCGGCCCCGGTATGCCAGTCGTGGGTGCCCGCACTGCTGACCCGTACCCGGTCGTCGAGCCCGGCCCGGGACAGATGCGCCAGCGCGATCTTCTCCGCCATCGGCGATCGGCAGATATTGCCGGTACAGACGAACGATATGTGCAGCTCACCCACGACAGCCATTGTGGCGGGTCGATACGCCCGCGCGCCACGTAGGGTGCGTCTCATGCTCACCGAACATGTCGATTTCGCCGGGCTGCGTCATCACGGTGATGTGGAAGCCCAGCCGGGTCTGCTCGATTTCGCGGTGAACGTGCAGGGCACCGCGCCCCCACGCTGGCTACGTGACCGGCTGGTCGCCGCCCTGGACTCCGTGGGCCGGTACCCCGCCGCCGCCGACGAGCGGCATGCCCGGGAGGTGGTGGCGACCCGGCACGGGCTGGCGGCCGATCAGGTGCTGCCCCTGGCGGGCGGTGCCGAGGGGTTCGCGCTGCTGCCGCGGCTGGCGCCCCGGCTGGCGGCGGTGATACACCCGTCGTTCACCGAGCCCGAACTCGCCCTGCGCGAGGCCGGTGTCCCGGTGCACCGGGTGCTACTGGAACCGCCCTATGCCTTGGACCCCGCCCTGATCCCGGAAGAGGCAGACCTGGTGGTGCTCGGCAACCCCACCAACCCGACCTCCGTGCTGCACCCGGCCGACGTCGTGCGCGCCCTGCTGCGCCCGGGGCGGGTCGTCGTGGTGGACGAGGCATTCATGGACGCGGTGCCCGGGGAAACGGAGTCGCTGGCGGGCGAGGCAGGGGAGGGGCTGCTGGTATTGCGCAGTCTCACCAAGACCTGGGCACTGGCCGGGTTGCGCTGCGGATATCTGCTCGGGGCACCCGAGGTGCTGCGGCAGCTGGTCCGGGGCCGGGCGCACTGGCCGGTGGGCACGCTGCAGCTCGCCGCGATCGCCGCCACCGCCTCACCGCGTGCCCTCGCGGAGAGTGCGGCGCGGGCGCTGGAGATCAGCGGTGACCGCGCGGCGATGATCGAGCGCCTGGTCGGCGCCGGGGTCGCGGTGCAGACCCCGGCGGCCGCACCGTTCCTGCTGCTCGAGGTGGAACACGGGGAGATCTTGCGTGAATACCTGCGCCGGCACGGGATCGCGGTGCGGCGCGGCGATACCTTCCCCGGCCTGGGGCCGGAGCATGTACGGGTGGCCGTCCGGCCGTCGGCCGAGGTCGACCGCCTGGTGGCGGCGCTGGGCAATGCCGGCCGCTTGGTCTGACGTCCGGTGCCGGTGGCGGGCCCACCGCGCCGGATCCGTGTACGCGCGACATGATTGTCGCGGAGAAACCCCGAGAGAAAGGTGTGCCGTGGCCACCCTTGCCGAACTCGTCGCGACGCTGGAGACGGCCTATCCGCCGGGGCTGGCCGAACCGTGGGATTCGGTGGGTCTGGTCTGCGGAGATCCCGCGGAGGTCGTGCGCCGGGTGCTGTTCACCGTCGATGTCACCGCCGCCGTGGTGGACGAGGCGGTGCAGTGGGGCGCCCAGGCGGTGGTGGCCCACCATCCGCTGCTGCTGCGCGGTGTCGACAGTGTCTCGGCCGACCGGCCCAAGGGCGCGCTGGTGCATCGGCTGATCCGCGCGGGCTGCGCCCTGTTCACCGCGCATACGAACGCCGATTCCGCCGACCCCGGCGTCTCCGACGCCTTGGCCGCGGCCCTCGGGCTGACCGTGACGGGCCCACTGGATCCGAAACCCGTGACGGCGGTGGACAAGTGGACCGTCCAGGTGCCGCCGGAGCAGGCCGACGCGGTGCTGGCGGCGCTGTTCGCCGCGGGCGCGGGCGGCACCGGCGACTATCGGGAGGCGGCCTGGCGGGTCACCGGGACCGGTCAGTTCCGGCCGCTGGAGGGTGCGAACCCGGCGGTCGGCACGGTCGGCGAACTGGCCCGGGTGAGCGAGGACCGGCTCGAGGTCGTCGCTCCCGCCGGTGCGCGGGCCGGGGTGCTCGCGGCGCTGCGGTCGGCGCATCCCTACGAGGAGCCCGCCTTCCACGTGACCGAACGGGCCGCGCTCACCGGAAAGCAGGGCCTGGGCCGCATCGGCACACTCACCGAACCGCTGACGCTGCGCGAGTTCACCGCCCGCGCCACCGCGGCTCTCCCGGCGACGACCTGGGGCGTGCGGGCGGCCGGCGATCCCGACCGGATACTGCGCACCGTGGCCGTCTGCGGTGGAGCGGGCGACTCCCTGCTCGATACCGCCACCCGCCGCGGCGTCGACGCCTATCTCACCGCCGACCTGCGTCATCACCCCGCCGACGAGCATCTGCGCCGCTCGGGTCCGGCGCTGATCGATGCGGCCCACTGGGCGACCGAGTTCCCGTGGTGTGCGCAGGCCGCCGCGGTGGTCCGGGACGGCCTGCCGGATCTGGAGACGCGAGTGTCCACCGTGCGCACCGATCCGTGGACGGTCGCTTGCGGCGGCTGACCGCGGCGGCCGGGTACGCGGCAGGGGGTTGGGACCGGTCGGCGACACCGCCGCCGCCGCGCGGAGTACGGTGGACGTTCTTATCCGTCCACAGCGTGCAGGGAGTTCGTTCGCGTTGAATGTCGAACCATCGATTCAGGCCCAACTGCTGCGTCTCGCCGAGGTCGACACCGAACTGACCCGGATCGCGCACCGGCGCAGCGTCCTTCCCGAACAACAGGAGGTCGACCGGTTCGAGGCCGAACGCAACACGCACAAGGACGCGGCCGTGGCCGTCGAGATCGTGCTGGACGATCTCGACCGCGATATCCGCAAACTCGAGGGTGAGATCGAGGCGGTCCGTAAACGCGAGGACCGCGACCGCGGCGTCCTGGAAGCGGGTTCGGTCGGGGCGAAACAGCTGTCCGAACTACAGCATGAGCTGGCGAGCCTGGAACGGCGCCGCTCGGTGCTCGAGGACGATCTGCTCGAGGTGATGGAACGTCGCGAAGCCTCCGCCGCCGATCACGAACACGCCGGTGCCCGGCTGGACCGCACCGAGACCGAACTCGCCGCCGCCCGTAGTCGCCGCGACGAGGCAGTCGCCGATCTCGACGTCGCCCAGCAGCGCTGCGAAACAGATCGCGCGAAACTGGTCGGCGTGTTCCCGGAGGATCTGCTGGCCGTCTACGACCGGCAGCGCGCCGCGCACGGAATCGGCGCGGCGCTGCTGCAGGCCCGGCGCTGCGGAGCCTGCCGGATCGAACTGGACCGCGGCGAGATCGCCCGGATCACGAAAACCGCGCCCGATCAGGTGGTGCGCTGTCCGGAATGCGGTGCGGTGCTGGTGCGGACCAAAGAATCCGGATTGTGAGACCGCGCCGGACAGCGGGGTCCGAGTAGCGGGAGCGGGAGGCCGAAATGAGCGTGCGCGAGGTCATCGTCGAAGCCGACGGGGGATCCCGGGGTAACCCGGGCCCGGCCGGTTACGGGGCGGTGGTGTTCGACGCCGACCGGGTGCGCGTGCTCGCCGAGCGCCGGGAGGCCCTGGGCGTCACGACCAACAATGTCGCGGAATACCGCGGGCTGATCGCCGGACTGGAAGCGGCCGCCGAACTCGGGGCCCGGGTGGTCGCGGTACGGATGGACTCCAAACTCGTGGTCGAGCAGATGTCGGGCCGCTGGAAGATCAAACACGCGGCGCTGATTCCGCTCGCCGATCGCGCGCGCCGGCTGGCGGCGGACTTCGATCAGGTGAGTTACCGCTGGATCCCGCGTGCGGAGAACTCCCATGCCGACCGGCTGGCCAACGAGGCCATGGACGACGGCAAGCTGGTCGAGGAGGTGCACGCCGCCGACCCGGCCGCTATCGCGCGGCCCGCGCCACCCGCCGAGGTCGCCGATCCGGCCGTGGACTCGCAGAGCGCGTCGGCCCGCCTGGCCGGCTCCGGCCCGGGCTGGACCGGTGCGGCTGGTCGCCCGACCCGGCTGCTGCTCCTGCGGCACGGCCAGACCGAATTGTCGGTGCAGCGGCGCTATTCCGGGCGCGGCAACCCGCCGCTCACCGCCGTGGGCCGGGAACAGGCGGCCCGGGCGGCGAAAATGCTGGCCGCCAAGGGCGATATCGCCGCGATCGTGACCTCACCGCTGGGCCGGGCCCGGGAAACCGCCGAGGCGGCCGGCGCCACGCTCGGTATCGAGGTGCGGGTCGTCGAGGGTCTCACCGAAACCGATTTCGGCGACTGGGAGGGCCTGACCTTCCGGGAGGCCGCCGAACGCGATCCGGAACTGCACGCCCGCTGGCTGGGCGATCCGTCGCTGCCGGCCCCCGGCGGCGAGAGCTTCGACGCGGTCCGGGAACGGGTGGAGGCGGTGCGCCGCGACCTCGTCGCGCGGTATCCCGGGGCGAATGTCGTCGTGATCAGCCATGTGACACCCATCAAAACGCTGCTACAGCTGGCGTTGGGTGTCGGCCCGTCGCTGCTCTACCGCCTGCACCTGGACCTGGCATCGCTGTCGCTCGCGGAGTTCTATCCCGATGGTGGTTCGTCGGTGCGGCTGGTCAACGATACGAGCTATCTCTGACGTCGGTCGGCGGACCGCCCTGGTGTCGCCGTTGATGTAGCGGCTCGTGCGTGCTTCGGTGCGTGGTATCGATCGGCCGGAGGGGCACATGTCGGACCGGCCCGCGACGTTCGGCGGGCCGGTCTCCTTTCCCGCTTTTATTTGTTGCCGTAGTGGTAGCGCGCTTGCATTACGACCACCGTCGTCTCGTCATCGTCGGTGACGATGGCATAGACAAGCCGATGTTCCGCGTCGATGCGGCGGGACCAGACATTGGCGGCGAAGTACTTCAACCGTTCGGGTTTGCCGATTCCCCCATAAGGATCGCGCTTGATGTCGGCAATCAGATTGCCGATGCGTTTGAGCTGCTTGCGTTCTTTGAGCGCCCAATACATGAAGTCTTCCCAGCCTTCATCGGTAAAGGCGATCCTCATCTCGGAATTGCTCCTTACAGATTCAAGTCGAACTCGCTCAGATCCCGTTCGGAGTACTCGCCACGCTGCACGGCCTCGAGACTGCGCAAGAGGCGAATAGCGTTGGCGGGAGAAGCCATGAGGTACTGGGTTTCGACCATAGCGTCGTAGTCGTCTTTCGACAGAATGACGACATTCCCGCCCTTGCTCACCACCTCGACGGCATCGTGATCGGCAGCGACTCGGCCGACGATATTGAACAGGTTCTTTCGCGCTTCCGTAGTAGTTATTGCTTCCATGACATAACTCCGTGGTAGGGGGTACTGGATAGCGTACCACTTATGTACCGTTTCCTGTCGGGAAGCTGGTGGAATGGCGCGTAGAGCGAGGTTGGATGCTTCAGCCTGGTGCCCGCACTCGGTTCTCGTGGTCTTGTCGGCGAGAGACTCCGGCGGATTGGGGTAGCGCCGCCCGCATTGTGGCCGCAGCCTCAGCCGAGGGCGCCCGCTGTGAGCGCGCCGGCCCGGTCCCGGAGGAACCGCGCCGTGAACTCGTCCAGCGGATAGAAGAATTCGACCGCCAGCTCCGAGAGCGTCACGTCCGCGGGGGCGCCGAAGGTGGCCATGGTGCCGAACAGGGAGAGCTCACCGTGCGGGGTGCGCACCCGGATCGGGACCTGGAACGGACCGGGATCGGTGCCATCGGTGTCCTCGTGGCCGGAATCGATCGCGGGATAGCCGCTGACCTCGTCGTAGAGGTCACGCAACCGAGGGTCACCGGTGGTGCCGGCCTGCCGGGCCAGCCGTTCCAGCAGTTGTCCACGCACCTGGCGGGGGTTGGCGAGCCGGGCGGCGAGGCCCTCGGGATGCAGGACCAACCGGTAGACATTCGGCCGGTCGGCGAGCAGACGCGGCGGCACGCCGTCGGTAAGCACCGTCAACGCCGAATTGGCGGTGACCACATCCCACCAGCGGTCGACCGCTACCGCCGGAAAGGGCTCGTGGGCGGCGAGCGTATGCTCCAGGGCGGCCCGGGCCGAGGCGAGGTGGGCGTCGTCGAGACTGCTCTCCTGGTAGGCAGGCGCGTATCCGGCGGCGACCAGCAGCGTATTGCGTTCCCGCAGCGGCACCTCCAGCGTCTGCGAGAGCCGCAGCACCATCTCCCGGCTCGGCGCCGCGCGTCCGGTCTCCACACATGACAGATGCCGGGCCGAGGTACCCGCCGCCAATGCCAGATCCAGCTGGCTCAGCCGCCGCCGTTGCCGCCATTCCCGCACCAGGGCACCGACCCGCGACGGGCTCCCGTTCGCACGCACCTCCATATCGGGAGCGTATCGGGAGCCGGGGCACAGTGACCATGACCTCGGAGGTCATTGAACCGCTGACCATCCGGCGGCACAGTCGGGGACGCAACCCCAGTAGCTGATCCGAGAGGCAGACGATCATGACCACCGCGACCCGGTCCGCATCCACGACGTCCGACGACCTGATGCGCCGCACCCTGCGCCTGGACGGCTGGGGCACCGGTGTCTTCGGTGTCCTGATGCTCGCCGGCGCCGTACCGCTGCGAGATCTTCTGGGTTTCCCGACCTCATGGTCGGTCCCCTTCGGTGTCGCCATGCTCGGTGGCGGGCTGGCGCTGTTGCTCATCGCCGGTTACCCGGTCATTTCGCCGCGGCATGCGACGGGGGTGGTCGTGTTCAACTCGGTCTGTGTGCTGGGGTTGCTCGCTCTGCCGTTCTCCGGTCTGCTCGACCTCACCGGTGCCGGCGTGGCGTTCGTCCTGTTCGGCGCGCTGGTCGTCGCGGCGTTCGCGGCGCTGGAGTACGCCGGTCTGCGGCGGATCATCGGGTGACCGCGGATCAGGCCGGATAGCAGTGGATCTCGGTGGCCTTCAGCGCCGCCCACAGTTCCGATCCCGGCCGGATACGCAGATCCGCCACGGTGGCGGGAGTGATATCGGCCAGCGCCGCAATCTCTCCGTCGAGCCGGACCCGCACCGTGTGGGCGTGCTGTTCGAGATCGGCCACCGTCACCGGCCAGGTGTTGCGCGGACTGCCGTCGGGGCGCCGCGGGTGCAGGCCGACCGCGGATGGCGCGAAGGTGAGGTGTACCGAGCCGGTGGCCGGTTCGGCAACGGTGAGCTCACCGCCACCGTCGAGCCGGACCAGCGTCCCCGCCGCGGTCCCGCGGAACAGGTTGAGCCCTACCAGGTCCGCGACATAGTCGGAGCGGGGCCGACGGGCCACCTCGCCGGGCGGCCCCTGCTGGACCACCACGCCGCCCTCCACGATGACGAGCCGGTCCGCGAGCACCATGGCGTCGAGCGGATCGTGGGTGACCAGCAGGGTATGGCCGGGGTAGTCGCCGAGATGATGGGCCAGCTCGGAACGCACCCGCACCCGGGTCGCCGCGTCCAGCGCCGCCAGCGGTTCGTCCAGCAGCAGCAGATCCGGTTCGACCGCCAGCGCCCGGGCCAGTGCGACCCGCTGGGCCTGACCACCGGACAGGGCCCGCGGCCGGGTGCGTGTGTGCTCGGCCAGCCCCACCCGGTCCAGCCAGTGCGCGGCCCGTTCGCGGGCGGCGGCCCGCCGCACGCCGCGTGCCCGCAGGCCGAAGGCCACGTTCTCCAGCGCGTCGAGGTGGGCGAAGAGCAGATAGTCCTGGAACACCACCCCCACCGAACGGCGTTCGGGTGGCACGAAGGCTCCCGGCGGCGCATCCCATATCCGGTCGTCGAGCCGGACGGATCCCGCCGTGAGCGGGGTGAGTCCGGCCAGGGCGCGCAGGGCGGTGGTCTTCCCGGCGCCGTTGGGGCCGAGCAGGGCGACGACCTCGCCCGGGGCGAGCCGCAGCCCCAGGTCGAGGGAGAAATCACCGCGGGTCACCCGCAGTTCGGCCGTCAGCGTCACAGCACGCCTCGCAGCCAGCGTTCCCGGAGCGCGGCCAGCACCACCACCGAGACCAGCAGCAGCACCAGACTGAGCACGATCGCCGCGGCCGGATCGGTTTCCAGCGCCAGGTACACCGCCAGCGGCATGGTGGTGGTCTTGCCCGGGAAGTTACCGGCGAAGGTGATGGTGGCGCCGAATTCGCCCAGCGCCCGAGCCCAGCAGAGCACCGTCCCGGCCACCACACCGGGTAGGATCGAGGGCAGCGTCACGCGGCGGAAGGTCAGCCGGCGGGAGGCGCCGAGCGTGGCGGCGGCCTCCTCGTAGCGGGGATCGGCCCCGCGCAGCGCACCCTCCACGGAGATCACCAGGAACGGCATCGCCACGAACGCCTCCGCCACCACCACCGCCGCGGTGGTGAAGGGCAGCGCCACGCCGAACCAGTCGTAGAGGTAGCGGCCGACCAGCCCGCGGCGGCCGAGTACCAGCAGCAGCGCCACCCCGCCGACCACCGGCGGCAGGACCAGCGGCACGGTGACCAGCGCCCGCACCAGGCCGCGGCCGGGCAGATCGCCGCGGGCCAGCAGCCAGGCCAGTGGAATACCCAGCACCAGGCACAGCACGGTGGCCAGGCTCGCGCACACCAGCGAGAGACGCAGCGCCTGTCCCACTTCCGCGGAGACCAACCGCTCCGGCAGATCCCGCCACGGTGCCCGGACCAGCAGCCCGGCCAGCGGCACGATCAGGAACACCAGTGCCAGCAGTGCGGGCGCGACCAGGACGATCGGCCGCCGTCCCCGGACCGCCCGGCGCCGGCGTAGTGCCGTCGCCCGGCGCCGCACCGGGCCGGCGTTCACGGGGTATCGAAACCGGCCGTGGTGAAGACCGTGCGTGCCTGCGGTGACAGGACGAAATCGACGAACGCTGCGGCAGCCGCCGGGTTGGGTGCATGCGCCACCGGCGCGATCGGATAGTCGTTGACCGCCTTCTCCGATTCCGGGAACTCGATCCCGGTGACCTCGTCGCCGGCGGCCCGGATATCGGTGCGGTACACCAGCGCGGCATCGACCTCACCGAGTGTCACTTTGGTCAGGACGGCTTTCACATCGGGTTCGCGGGTATCGGGCCGCGGGGTGACACCGGCCGCGGCGAACACCTTGTCGGCGGCCGCACCGCAGGGCACTTGTTCGGCGCACAGCGCGATCCGCGGTTCGGGCCGGCCGAAATCGGCGAGGCCGCTGATACTGCCCGGATTACCGACGGGCACCGCGATCTCGAGCCGATTACCGACGAAGGTGACCGGTCCGGCGGTGATATCGCCCGACTCGATCACCTGCTCCATATTGCGCGGTGCGGCGGAGGCGAACACATCGGCCGGTGCGCCCTGCCCGATCTGTTCGGCCAGTGCCGAACTGCCGCCGAAGCTGAACACCACATCGACCCCGGGGTGGATCTGTTCGAACTGGTCACCGAGGGTGGTGAAGGTCTCGGTGAGCGAAGCCGCGGCGAAAACGGTGACGGTCCCGTTGATCCCGTCACCCGAACCGCCGGAGCCGTCCCCGGAGTCCTGGCCGGCGCAGCCCGCCAGCACGGTAATCAGTACGGCTATCGGGGCCATCCGGCGCACCACGCGCCCTACTGTCGTCGTCATCGTCAACTCTCCGGTATCTCGACCACCACATGCGTCGACTTGACCGACGCGACCGTCACACTGCCCACCTCGATACCGAGTTCGTCCACCGACTCCCGGCTCAACAGGGAGACCAGCCGGAACGGCCCGGCCTGCATCTCCACCTGCGCCATCACGGTGTCGGTGACCACCCGGGTCACGATGCCGCGCATCCGATTGCGGGCCGAGGCCGCCACGGTCACCCCGGGGTCGGGCGCTTCGGCGTGCTGCCGTGCGAATTCGGCCAGATCCCGCCCCCGCACACCTTTGCGCCCGTTCTCCAGCCGGACCGCGGGAAGCCGCCCCTGATCGATCCAGCGCCGCACGGTGTCATCGCTGACCCCGAGCAGCCCGGCGGCTTCCTTGATCCGCAGATACGTCACGATCTGGAGTATATAGCCGGATATGCGGAACAAAGGTAGGGAAAGCGGTATACCTCTCAACCCGGGGGCAGCGGCAGGATCATCTCGTTCTCCGGGCGGGGATCGTCCGCGGCACACGGTTTGCGCGCCCCGGTGGGGAGGAACCCGTTGCGCAGATAGAGCTGTTCGGCCGGCCGGTTCCCGTCCAGCACCCACAACCGCAGGCTCCGGTGACCGGCCTGGGTGGCCCACTCGATCACGGCGTGGACCAGTCCGTCCGACACCCCGGTCCGGCGTGCCCGCGGCGTCGTCCACATCGATACCAGTTCGGGACCGGCCGGGGTGACGATCACACCTGCCGAACCCGTCGGTCGCGCATCGGGTCCGGCCACGAAGAACGGGTCGCGCCGGGCGGTCCACTCACGCCACCGCGGTTCGTCCCAGGTGAGTGCGTCCGCATGGCCCGTGGAGAAGGTCCCGGGTGCCGATCCGGCCAGTGCGTCCAATCGGACCGAGCGAGCGATGTGCCAGTCCTCGGGGCCGATCCGTCGTATCCGCATCCTCCGATGGTGCGGGTAATTCCGTTGTGCGGCAAGGGATGCCCACGCGTGTGTAGGGTGCGTCCCAACGTGGAATATCGGCTCTTCGGGCCGCCCGCCCGGGTATTGGGGTCTAGAATGATCGCAATCGCGGGGGCGGGTCTCGAGGTGGCGTAGCCGGTGCAATCCAAAAAGGTGGTGGTCCTGACCCGAGACCGCCTCGAGGCCGCGCTCGGGTCGGTCGGCTTGTTCGGCTTCAAGCTGACACGCGGCGCCGGGCGTAGGGCGTACAACGCGGCCGACGCACTCGACAAGGTCGACCGCCCGTTCACGATACAGGTCAACGGCCGGACCCGGCTTGTGGTCCCCCGGCCGATCGGGCATCGGCAACTCGATCCGGTGGAGTCCACCGGGCGGACCCGCCCCGGCAGCCGGGAAGAGGCCGCCTTCATGAGCATGGCCCGGGAGAATGCGGCATACGGAACCGAATTGACCCGTGTCACCCTCCGGGATCCGCGCTGGCCGTCTACCGAGGGATGGGTGAAGATGAGCATGGAAGACACCGAGCGGGGCATCGAGATCCACTACGTCTACAACCCCACCACCTTCGAGGCCGCAGATTTCAAGTTCAAGGATCGAACGGAGCCGAACACATGAGCAAGGGAGACGACCGGCCCGGTCCCGCTCTCGCGGCGGGCACCCGCGTCAAGGTGATCAAGGATCCCGGATGGGACGGCCCCTGGCGGGAGGAATTCTTCGGAACCGTCGACTACGATCCCGCGCCCCCGGAACCGGTGACACTGTCCAGTGCCCGGCCCGGCGAACTGGTCTACTGGGTGACCTTCGACGAAACCCAGTACGACGCCGACGATGCCGGCCCCTATCGGAAAGCGCAGGTCTGGGACCGCTATCTCGTGGTGGCGGACCAGCCGTAGCCGGCTGACGTGTTGCCCTGCTCGCTGCCCTCTCGGAGCGGCTGCGCCACCACCACCGGCGTCATGACCGGCCCATTACTGCCACTGTGGAGTTCAGTCTTTCGCCCGCCCGCGACGTACATGACCTGCCGCCAGACGAAACCGGCCAATTCCGGGCCTACCCGCTACCCAGACGCCGCTGTCTGCTCGGCCCGGTCGGCCAGCGCGGTCGTGCGGATGTTTTCGACCACTGCGACGATCCGGTCCACATCTTCCTCAGGAAAAAAATCCTCGGGCTCATCGGTGCGACCGTTTTGAACGGCGGCTCGTACAGCGCCCGCCGGGTAGCACCGCCAGCTCGATATCGCTGATCTCGCCGAGTTCGTCCCGAAAATCGGTGTACAGGGGATTCTGTGTCGCGGCAGGTGCCGGTTGCCTTACACGCAGGGGGACCGACGGGTGCGCCGCCGCTCACCGACGCCGTCAGGGCGATCTGGGCTGCTTCCCGACGACCGACCGAGTCACCGGCCCGTCGACTGCGGACGCACTACCCCGCGACCGTGCCGAAGCGGCGGGACGGCTCGGCCATCCCGCCACCGCGGTCAGTCCTTCGGCCCGCCCGCCACATAGATGACCTGCCCCGAAACGAAACCCGCGCCCTCGCTCACCAGGAATGACGCCGTATGGGCGATATCCTCCGGATAGCCGACCCGGTTCACCGGGATCTGCGCGGCGGCGCCCTTCTGGAAGTCCTCGAAATCAACCCCGACCCGCGCGGCGGTGGCGGCGGTCATATCG
Organism: Nocardia grenadensis; assembly: GCF_050942415.1. Classification (NCBI taxonomy): domain Bacteria; kingdom Bacillati; phylum Actinomycetota; class Actinomycetes; order Mycobacteriales; family Nocardiaceae; genus Nocardia; species Nocardia grenadensis. The sequence goes on from NZ_CP192054.1 coordinate 1,669,880, forward strand.
GTGACGATGAAACCCGGGGCGATCGCATTGGCGGTGACCCCGTACTTACCCAGTTCGAAGGCGAGGGTTTTGGTGAACCCCTGCATACCGGCCTTCGCGGCCGAGTAGTTCACCTGGCCCCGATTGCCCAGCGCCGAGGTGCTGGACATATTGACGATACGGCCCCACTTCTGTTCGACCATGTACTTCTGGGCGGCCCGGGTCAGCAGGAAGGCCCCGCGCAGATGCACCCCCAGCACGGTGTCCCAGTCGTCGACGCTCATCTTGAACAGCAGGTTGTCGCGCAGCACGCCGGCATTGTTGACCACGACGGTGGGCGCGCCGAGTTCTCCGGTTAGCCGCTCCACCGCGGCGTTCACCGAATCCTCCTTGCTGACATCGGCGCCGAGCGCGATCGCCTTGCCGCCGGCGTTCTCGATCGCCGATACGGTCTCGGCGCAGGCGGCTTCATCGAGGTCCAGGACCCCGACCTGCAGTCCGTCGGACGCCAGCCGTTTGGCGATGGCCGCCCCGATTCCGCGGGCGGCGCCGGATACTATTGCGATCCTCTCGGCCATCAGTTCGAAGTCCTCTCGTGTGGGCGATAGTTCTTACGCCATCTAACAACGTGTGGGGCCGCGGATCGAGGGGATGGCGGGACAAGATCTTCGCGAGGGCGCTGTGCGTATCGGACAGTGCAGGTCGGCGCGATGCCCGGTGTTCGGCGGACCGTACTGCGCCGCGCTGCGGGCCGGACCGGACGTATCGCCGGGCGCCGGGGTCGGTGATCCGCGGGGTAGCCGCAGCGGGCGTGTCCGATGACAGCCGTACGACCCACCGGGTGAGGTCCGGCGCCGGGCCGCAGGTCGCCGCTCTGTCCGTTTATTCACCTAGGTGTGGGTTTTCTGCACTCCCCAAATGGGTAGTAGGCCATCTATTCTCGAAACACCCCACTCACCAGGCAGTTTGGAATGTGATGACCACTCCTCAGTCCCCGTACGATCCGACGACGGGTAAACCCTATCCCGCCCAGCCCCCGACCGGCGCCCAGCAGCCCTACGGCCGGCAGCCCTATGGGGCACCGAATCAGGCGCCGGTCTCGCCGGCCGATGCCAAGCTCTGGGCCGCGCTGGCCCACTTCGGCGGTATCGTGCTCGGGTTCGTCGCCCCGCTTATCGTCTGGGCGATGTACAAGGACCGCGACGAGTTCGTGCGCCGGCACGCGGTGGACGCGTTGAACTTCCAGATCGTGCTGGCGATCGCGTATGTGGTGTCCGCGGTGCTGATGATTCTGCTGATCGGGTTGCTGTTGTTCCCGATCGTGTGGATCGCGGGCATCGTATTCTCGGTGCTGGCCGGGATCGCGGCCAACAACGGCCGGGAGTACAAGTACCCGTTCGATCTCTCGCTGGTGAAGTAGCAGATGTGCCCGGGCCGGCGGTCGTGGCGCCGGCCCGGGCACATGCACGCGGTACCGAAGGGGCGCAGTTCACCCCGGTACCGGCGATCAGGGACGCAGCACCGAGGTCAGGAACTCGGTCTGGTCGTAGACGGTCTGTTCGAAGAGTTCGTCGAAGTACAGATCGAAATGACCTGCGGGATACCGTTCTATTACGGCGTGCTTGGTCTTCTCGGCAGCCCGCAGCGCGGGTCTCACCGGGGTGATCGAATCTTTGTCGCACAGGGCGTACAGCACCGGCATCTTCAATTCCTTCACATGCCGGGCGGGACGGGCGAACAGGATCGAGAAGGCCGCGCGGGCGGCGATCTTGGGCCGGTAGTTCGCGCTCTCCTCGGCCAACCGGCCGAATCCGGCCGGTACATCCGGACCCGTCAACATCGCCGCGGCGCGTTTCCGCCCGGCCAGCCGGATCTGCACCGGTTTACGCAAGATCGTGCCGAACACCAGGTCCGACGCCGCCAGGAAGCCCACCTTCACGAAACCGATCAGTCCCTTCGCCAGTGCGGAGGAGAATCCGCTGACGAACGGGACCTGGGCCACCACCGCAGCGATATAGGTGTCGTCCGGGGCGACCGCCAGGGCGTGCCCGCCGCCCAGTGAGGTGCCCCACAGGGCGATACGGGTGGCATCGAAACCGCGCAGCGTCCGGGCATAGGCCACCGCGGCGATCCAATCCTCCCGCTGGCGGGCGAGATTCACCACTTGGCGCGGGTCGCCGTCGCTGTCCCCGAAATGCCGGTAGTCGAAGGCCAGCACCCCCATTCCCGCCGCGGCGAACCGCCGTGCGAACCGATCCAGTCCCATTTCCCGGTTGGCCCCCAACCCGTGCCCCATCACGACGATGGGGCGTGGCTTGGGTGGGCCGGCCGGTAGGTACAACCAGCCGGCACATTTCTGACCTCCCGACGGGAAGCCGACCTCGACACGCTCCATGATCACCGACCGTACCGAGTCATCGGCCCGGACGAGTCATCCAGCCTTGGCAGGAGTGCGGCGACTGAGGGTAGGCGGCCGAATGCCACCGAGTATCCTGAGGCGGCGGATGAGTCGGCCGGGCGGTCGCGGCGCCGGGAACGGACACCCCAGTGGTGTCACGCTCGGTGCCGAGGAAAGTCCGGACTCCACAGAGCAGGGCGGTTGCTAACGGCAACCCGGGGTGACCCGCGGGACAGTGCCACAGAAAACAGACCGCCCACGGCCCGCGAGGGCCGTGCGGTAAGGGTGAAACGGTGCGGTAAGAGCGCACCAGCGCCCCGGGTGACCGGGGCGGCTCGGTAAACCCCGCCCGGAGCAAGGTCGAAGATCGCACCTCGCGGTGCGGTTGCGCAGGTGTCCGAGGGCTGCTCGCCCGAGCCTGCGGGTGGACCGCTCGAGGTACCCGGCGACGGTGTGCCCAGATGGATGGCCGCCCCCCGGTGCGAACCGGGGACAGGATCCGGCTTACTGGCCGGCTCGTCCGCACCACGTCTGTCCTCCCCCCGGTAGCCCGTGCCCAGCCGGTCCTCGCAGACGTTCTCGATGGTGGAGGCGGGGAACTGGACGGAATGGGAACCGGGCGTACGATCTGAGTTTCACAGTGGGGGCCGCCGAGTGCCCCGTGCCGTCACCCGGGGAACACGATGAGAGCCAGACAATTCGCCGCCGTTGCAGCCGGGGCCGCCGTGTGCGCACTGTCGGCCTGCGCCGCCGATGACGCACCGACCGGTCAGGGCCCGCCCATGACCGTTGTCGCCGGCGAGCAGACCTCGGCTGCGAGCGTGCCTCCCGCGACGAAAACGCGCGGGCTGTACGACCCGGCCGAGACCGCGGTCGGTCAGTCCGGGTTGGCGGCGTTCATCGTATCGGTGGCGGAAGTGAACTCGCACGTGGGTTCGGTGACTGTGATAACCCTGCAGATCGAGAACCGCACCGGGCAGGCGTGGAGCGGCCGGAACTGGACGACGCCCACCGTGGTGTACGGCGACGACGGCACACCGGCCCAGCACGTCAGGTCGCCGTCGGAGGGGTTCGGGGACGGTGTGCAGGGAACGATCCCGCCCGGCAGCCGCCAGACGGTGAAACATGCGTACAAGGTGAGCAAGGCTCAGCTGAATCCGGCGGTGGTGACCGCGGGCAGTGTGCTGTGGCAGGGCGATTTCTCGAAGTTCCACCGATGAACCCGTCCGGGCGGATGCCGGGCCGATGATCCGCGCAGGTTCAGGACGGAGATGAGTATGGCGATTCTGATCACCGGTGCCACCGGCAATATCGGCCGTAAGGTCGTCGATCAACTACTGCTGCGCGGCGCGACCGATATCCGCGCGCTCACCATCGATCCGGCGAGGGCGGCGCTGCCGGCCGGCGTCGAAGCGGTTCGCGGATACCTGCGCAGACCCGAGACGCTGCCCGCCGCGCTCGACGGGGTGGACCGGATGTACCTGGCATCGATCCAGGACGGGGCGGGCGAAGTGGTCGAAGCGGCCCGTATCGCGGGGGTGCGCCATATCGTCGATCTATCCGGTGAACCGGACAGCTGGTGGGGTGCGATCGCGAGGGCGGTCGAGGCGAGCGGGGTCGGCTGGACCCATTTGTGGCCCGGGGACTTCATGGAGAACACGGGTATGTGGGCGCAACAGATCCGGGAGACCGGTGTGGTGCGCGAACCCGATCCCGCGGCCGGTAGTACGCCGATCGCGATGGACGATATCGCGGCGGTCGCCGCGGTCGCGCTGACCGAGGACGGTCATCGGGGCCGGGCGTACGCGCTGACCGGTCCGGAGAAACTGAGCCGGGCCGAACTGGTACGGGAGATCGCCGCCGCGCTGGGCCGCACGATCGATTTCCTCCGCGTCACCCCCGCGGAGGCCGTACGGGCGCTGCGCCCGGCGATGGGCGACAACGCGCAATGGTATGTCGAAAATGTCCTCATCGGGCTGGAGAACAACACCTTGCCGCCGAACCGGGTCGTCGAAGAAATAGTCGGTCGCCCCGCGACGACCTTCGCGCAATGGGCCGCGCGATATGCGATCGAATTGTTCGGCGAGGACGACGTCCGCGGGCGATGATCGGAAAAACCACCGTTTCGCCCGGGCCGCTCGATTCGTGCCACTCGTCCTTTTCCGGTGAATTCGACGACGTGGCACGACTACGAAATTCACCGGGGCGCGGAGCGGCGCTCGGCTACTCGCTCGGGCACATGACGGCGACCATCTGATACACGGCCCGGGTTTCGGCGTTCGTCGCCTCGGTGGCGCCCGCCGCGAGCCGGTCGGATACCGCGGCGACCACCTCCTCCTCCGGTTCGCCGGCCCGGATCTCGGCGCAGGTCTCGGTGAAGATCCCGGTGATCGCCGCATCGTCGCGGCCCTCGGCCAGGCCGGGGAAGGCACCGCGGAAGCCGATAACGAAGGAACCGGCCTTGACCCGGTCTATCTGCGCGGATTCGGGAGTCGCGGCGGCCGTCGTCGCGGCTGCCGCCGGGGCCGGATCGGCGCCGGTGCTCTCACAGGCGGCGACGGCGGGCAGGACCGCGACGAGGAGGGCGGTGAACAAGGGCAGAGGTCTGTACACGGCCGGATGGTAACTCCGCGAGATGGACACCGTCCCCCGCCGGGCGGGGGACGACGTTCATCCAGCGGCCACTCAGGCCGAGGGACCGATCACGAACATCTGCGCGAGGGACGCAGCCTGCTGCGGACCGACGAGGGGGAGCAGATAGTCATAGATGAGAGTGGACATACGTGAGAAAACTCCAGCTCGGATGTAGTCGGACGCTTACGGTTCGCCACAGTATCAGTTGCCCGGCGCGCACGAACTTTTCCGGCGGGATTCGTGCACAACTGGCATAAATGGTGATTGCCGTCATAAAGTATGCGGGGTCGGCAGGCTCGCCCGGTGCCCTGGAGTTCGCGGAACGAGCCGATTCATACCTATCGGAAGACAGGTCACAACACATATGCGGGTAGCACGTACCTTGGCAACCGGAGCTTTGATGGCCGGGGCCGCATCTGTTCTCGCTACCGTGGGCGCCGGCTCGGCCGGTGCCGTCGCGGTGACACCGCTGCCCGGTGGAGTGCGGGTGGATCTCAGCCCGGCGGATACCCGCTGGGTGGATCAGAACAATGTCGGGCAGATGGTGGCGGGTATTCCGCATCCGTCGGCTCCGTCGTTCGGTCAGGCGCTGGACGCGGCCGCGGCCGTTTCCTCGACCTACCCGAACGGCCGGGTGACTTTCACGGTGTTCGGACCGCTGCACGAACTGAGCGGCTCGATGCTGGCATTGCAGTAGTCGGTACGGATTTCCGTACCGCCGGGCCGGTACCGGGGCGACCCGGTACCGGCCCGGCTGGTTTCCGGCCGGGGCCGCGACGATGGCCCGCTGCGCGGGAGCGGGGAATCTTCGCTGCCGCTTCGCTGCCGCTTCGCTGCCGCTTCGCTTTCGGTGTCCGCGGCTCAGGCCGTGTCGATGGCGGCGGCCGCCACCGGATACTTCGCCAGGTGGCGGCCGGCCGCGGTGTCCTCGGCATCGGCGAGTGTCTCGAACAGGGCGGTATCCTCGCCCACCGCACGGGCTTCGGCGGCGCGAGCGCGCAGCGCGTCGTACGATTCGACCGCGTCCCGGTGATCGCCCAGCACGGTCTGCAGGTGTTTGGCGCGTTTGCCCAGATCCGCGGCGGTATCACCGAGCACCGCGGTGGCGGCCTCGCAGGAATACCGTAAACGTTTGGCGCTCTTGCGGATATCGTGCAGTAGCTCGACCCGGTCGGCGGGCGCCACGGTCGGCTCGGACCGCACCAGGCCCCGCACTCGTTTCCGGTCCTTGCGCAGTACCTTCTCGAACATCTCGGCGGCCGGTATCTCGTCCACCGATGCACGCAGTGGCGGCGCTTCGCGCCATTCCTCCAGTTCCCGCCGCATATCGCGGTACCGGTGGCTGTCCAGTGCCGTCAAAACCTCGCCGTGCGCGGCGGCGTACCGGTCGCGTTCGGCGCGGACCAGACGGTCGCGGGTGGGGGCGAGCGCGGCCGACGCGGGATCGGCGTAGCGGTCGAGCAGCGCGGCGAAACGTTCGGCGCGGACCTCCGCGTCACGCGCCACTCCCAGCAATCCGGCCAGCCACGCGAGTTCGGTGCGCATCCGGTTGTCGGCGTCCGGGTCGAGCAGTTTCTTGTAGGAGCGCAGCACACTGCGCAGCCGGCGGGTCGCGACCCGCATCTGATGGACCGAATCGTCGGCGTCGGTCCGCACTTCCGGTTCGGCGGTGCGCAGGCGTTCGATATCGGCACGCAGGGCATCGGTGAGGGCGTCGGCCGCCGTGCTCGGTTCCTCAGCCATGGTGTACCACCGCCGCGAACGTATCGGTCGCCTCGATCAGATGGTGGGTGATACCCGGTTCGGTGGCGGAATGCGCGGCGTCGTCGACGATGTGCAGGCGCGATCCGGGCCAGGCACGGTGCAGATCCCACGCGCTGACCGCCGGGCAGACGATATCGTGGCGGCCCTGCACGAGGACGGCGGGAATATGGGTGATCGCGCCGATATCGCGCAGCAGTTGAGCCTCGTCGAGGAAGCCGCCGTGCCGGAAATAGTGGTTCTCGATCCGGGCGAAGGCGAGGGCGAACCGGGTATCGGAGGTTTCGGCCATCCGCTCGGGGTCGGGGCGCAGCGTACTGGTGGCGCTCTCCCAGGCGGTCCACGCGAGGGCCGCCGTGGTGACGACCTCTGGATCCGCGGAATCGAACAACCGGTGGTAGGCCTCCACCAGATCGCCGCCGCGTTCGGCCGCCGGAACCGGGGCCAGGAATTTCGCCCACTCGTCGGGGTAGACGTGGCCGGCGCTGCCGTTGTAATACCAGTCGATTTCCTTGCGGCGCAACAGGAAGATCCCCCGGAGAACCAGTTCGGTGACCCGCTGCGGATACCGCTGCGCGTAGGCGAGCGCGAGGGTCGAACCCCACGAACCACCGAAGACCATCCACCGCTCGATACCGAGTGCGGTGCGCAGTGCTTCGATATCGGCGATCAGATGCGCGGTGGTGTTGACCGAGAGGTCGGCGCCGTCGGCGATATGTGGGGTCGAGTGGCCGCAGCCGCGCTGATCCAGCAGCACGATCCGGTAGCGGTCCGGGGCGAAGAACCGGCGGTTGTCCGGAGTGGTGCCGCCGCCCGGACCGCCGTGCAGGAACACCGCCGGTTTGCCGTCCGGGTTACCGCTGGTCTCCCAGTACACCGCCTGGCCGTCACCGACCTCGAGCATGCCTCGCTCGTAGGGTTCGATCGGCGGGTACAGCGGGCGCATCAGAACGCCAGGCCGGAGGCCAGATCGGGGAGTTCGAGCGCCTGGACGGCCTCGTCGTGCACATCGGGGCAGGCCTTGACGGTCACCCGGTCCACCACGGCCTTGTCGGCCAGGACCTGGGCATTGATCCCACCGTTGGTGAGCGCCCATTCGTGGACCATGGCGTTGAGCCCGATCCGGCCGAGCGTCGGGCCCTGGACCCGCCAGTTGGACAGCTCGGGACGCATCATGTCGCACAGGTTCTGGGCCGCCTTGTCGGAGACCTCGAGCGGGGTGGCGGGTGCGGCGCTACTCGTGGTCGCCGAGGTGGTGGCGGAAGCGGACGAGGCGGCCGGAGAGGTGTCCTCCGAACCCGTCTGCACACCGCCGCACGCGGTGAGCAGTATCGCCCCGCACACTCCCGCCACCGTGAGGGAACCCCGTGTTGTCCAAGCGCGTCGCCGCATCAGTACCTCAGAACTCGAGAGTCGAAACCGTCGACACCGAGTTTGCCATCCCGCGCCGGAGAGGGGGACCCGTCACGAGCCCGGACCGGAGTCAGAAACTGTGTTCCGGACCCGGGAACGTGCCGCGGCGCACCTCCTCGGCGTAGGCGGCGGCCGCCCCGCGCAGTTCGTCGCCGACCGCGGCGAACCGCTTGACGAACTTGGCGGTCTTCCCGCTGGTGAATCCGGCCATGTCCTGCCAGACGAGCACCTGGGCGTCGCAGTCGGCACCGGCGCCGATACCGACGGTGGGGATGGTGAGCTTGCGGGTGACCTGACCCGCCACCTCGGCCGGAACCATTTCCATCACCACCGAGAACGCCCCCGCGGCCTGGACCGCGATCGCGTCGGCGAGCAATCCCTCGGCGCCCTCGCCGCGGCCCTGGACACGGTAGCCACCCAGGGTATTGACGCTCTGCGGGGTGAAACCGATATGCGCCATCACCGGGATCCCGGCGGCGGCGAGCTTCCTGATCTGGTCGGCGACACGTTCCCCGCCCTCCAGTTTCACCGCGTGCGCGCCGCCCTCCTTCATGAACCGGGTGGCGGTGGCGAGGGCCTGCTCGGGGGAGCCCTCGTAGGTACCGAACGGCAGGTCGGCCACCACCAGGGCGTGCGGGGCGCCGCGCACCACACCGCGGACCAGCGGGATCAGCTCGTCGGTGGTGATCGGTACGGTGGTCTCGTACCCGTACACCACATTGGCGGCCGAATCGCCGACCAGTAGTACGGGAATGCCGGCCTCGTCGAAGAGGCGGGCGCTGGAGTAGTCGTAGGCGGTGAGCATCGCCCAGCGTTCACCGGTCGCCTTCATCTGTTGCAGATGTTGGACGCGGGTGGGTCGCCGGGCCGGTTTCGCCGCCGCGGCGGCACCGTAGGCGGGTGTTTCCGATGTGGAATCGGGCGTGCCTGATGAATCGGACATCATCGTCCCTTTCGTCTCCTCGAGGCCCTGATCGGGTCCCCGGGTCTGGTTGACGTCCTCCAGTGTGCACCCCCGGCCGAGCCCGGATTAAGCCCGCGACCAGGTGCGGTTGGTCACATCCCCGGGTCCGGGCCGGATCCGGCTAGCATGGCGGCAGTGCGGAGCGGGTGTGGAGTGCCGGCGGGTGTGCTGGCGGTGCTGGCGGTAGCGACGGTGCTCGTCGCGGGATGCGCGGACGAGGCCCCGGAACAACAACCGGACCCGCCCGCGCCGGTCCCCGCCGAGCTGAGTCGTTTCTACAGTCAGACTCCGGCCTGGGAGCCGTGCGCCGGTTACACCGACCCGGGGGAAGCGCTGCCGCCGGCGGCGCAGTGCGCCCGCGTCGAGGTCCCCGTCGACTACGGCGACCCGGACGGCCCTACCGCGCAGCTGGCGGTGTCCCGGATGCGCGCGACCGGAGACAGGATCGGTTCGCTGCTGATCAACCCCGGCGGGCCGGGTATGTCCGGGTTGTCGACGGTGATGCTCGCCGGCGGGACCGAGCTGGCCGATCGGTTCGACCGGGTGGGGTTCGATCCGCGCGGGGTCGGCGCCTCCACACCCGCGGTCGACTGCCTGACCCCGCGGGAAGCCGATGCCGAGCGCGCCGAACTCCCGGAGCCCAATACGCCGGAGGGGATCGCCGAGGCCGAGACCGAGAACCGGGAATACGCCGACCGCTGCGTGGCGCGCACCGGTACGGAATTCCTCGCCCATGTCGGCACCCGCGAGGTGGTCCAGGATATGGATGTCCTGCGGGCGGTATTGGGCGATCGGAAACTGACCTATCTCGGCTACTCCTACGGCACCCGGCTGGGCAGCGCGTACGCCGAGAAGTTCCCGGGCAATATCCGTGCCATGGTCCTCGACGGCGCCATCGATCCCTCGCAGGACCCGGTCGCCGAATCGCTGCGCCAGGCGGCGGGTTTCCAGAAAGCCTTCGACGCGTATGTCGCGGACTGCGTCGGGTCACCGGACTGCCCGCTCGGTACCGATCCGGCGCAGGCCGTGCCGCGGTTCCGGGCGCTGGTGGATCCGCTGTGGAACGCGCCCGCGGCCACCACCGACCCCCGCGGCCTCAGCTACGACGATGCGGTAACCGGCGTGCAGCAGACCCTGTACGGTGCCGACTTCTGGCCGGTGCTCACCATCGGGCTCACCGAGTTGGCCCAGGGCCGCGGCGATACGCTGCTACAGCTCGCCGATATGTACAACGGCCGCCGCGACGACGGCACCTACAGCAATCTCACCGACGCCTTCGACGCGATCCGCTGTGTGGACGACCCGCGGGTCACCGATCGCGCGGTCGCCGGCCGGCAGGACACCGAATACCGCCGGGCCGCCCCGTTCCTGGACGACGGCCGCGGCACCGGAGCGGCGCCGCTGGAACTGTGCGCCCAGTGGCCGGTGCCCAACACCAGCCGGCCGCACGACATCTCCGTCGAGGGACTGCCTCCGCTGGTGGTGGTGTCCACCACCGGCGATCCGGCCACGCCGTACCAGGCGGGCGTCGACCTCGCCCACCAGCTCGGTGCGGCACTGATCACCCACGAGGGCGACAGCCACACGGTGGTCTTCAACGGCGGCGCCACCTGCGTCGACGATGCGGTCGTGAGCTACCTGGTGGACCTCGAGACCCCTGCAGAGGGCCTACGCTGTTGATCCGACACACAGCGCAGCGCGTCATGTAACACGGATTTAACGCCGGGTGCCTACTCTCGCGGTCATGGATCGCCAGAAGGAATTCGTGCTGCGGACGCTCGAAGAGCGGGATATCCGCTTCGTACGTCTCTGGTTCACCGACGTACTGGGCTACCTCAAGTCCGTCGCCATCGCGCCCGCCGAGCTCGAGGGAGCTTTCGAGGAGGGCATCGGCTTCGACGGCTCGGCGATCGAAGGGTTCGCCCGGATCTCCGAGGCCGATATGGTGGCCCGGCCCGATCCGTCGACCTTCCAGGTGCTGCCGTGGTCCTCCAGCAAGGGACACCAGCATTCCGCCCGGATGTTCTGCGATATCACCATGCCCGACGGGTCGCCGTCGTGGGCCGATCCGCGTCATGTGCTGCGGCGTCAGCTCAACAAGGCCGGTGATGTCGGATTCAGCTGCTATGTGCATCCGGAGATCGAGTTCTTCCTGCTGAAGAACCAGCCCGACGGGGTGGACCCGGTCCCCGCCGACAACGGCGGCTTCTTCGACCAGGCGGTCCACGATTCCGCGCCGAACTTCCGGCGCCACGCCATCGACGCGCTCGAATCCATGGGTATCTCGGTGGAGTTCAGCCATCACGAGGGCGCGCCCGGCCAGCAGGAGATCGACCTGCGCTACGCCGACGCCCTGTCGATGGCCGACAATGTGATGACCTTCCGCTATCTGATCAAGGAAGTGGCCATCGACGAGGGCGTGCGCGCCACGTTCATGCCCAAGCCGTTCGCCCAGTACCCGGGCTCGGCCATGCATACGCATATGAGCCTGTTCGAGGGTGAGGCGAACGCCTTCTCCGATCCGGACGACCCGGACAACCTGTCCGCGACGGCTCGCGCCTTCATCGCGGGCATCCTCGAACACGCGCACGAGATCAGCGCCATCACCAACCAGTGGGTGAACTCCTACAAGCGGCTCATCCACGGCGGCGAGGCGCCGACCGCGGCCTCGTGGGGCCGGTCCAACCGTTCGGCGCTGGTCCGCGTGCCCATGTACACCCCGAACAAATCGTCGTCGCGGCGCGTCGAGATCCGCAGCCCCGATTCCGCCTGCAACCCGTACCTGAGCTTCGCGGTCCTGCTCGCGGCGGGCCTGCGCGGTGTGGAGAAGGGGTACACGCTGCCGCCGGAGGCCGAGGACGACGTCTGGTCGCTCACCGCTGCCGAACGGCGTGCCATGGGGTTCAAGGAACTGCCCGGCACCCTGGACGAGGCACTACATGCGATGGAGCGTTCGGAGCTGGTCGCCGAAACGCTCGGTGAGCACGTGTTCGACTTCTTCCTGCGCAACAAGCGCCGGGAGTGGTCGGATTACCGCGCCCAGGTGACGCCGTTCGAGCTGCGCGAATACCTCGGGCTCTGATCCCTTCCCGTCTCCGCCCGGCGCCCTCGCGGTCGCCCGGCGGGCGGGAGACCCGGGTCGCGGGCGGCGAACATGCCGCCGACACCGCTGCCGGTCACGGCCTCGTTTCTCGGTCCGGTGGCCGGTCGCTCCGGCACCCGGACCGGCCGGCCCCGTGACTCCGCGCCGGTGCGTGCCGGCGACCGTAGGCGACCGAGGGGTCCGGCACATTCCGGGCTCTGTTGTCGGTACCTTGAGCTCATGGTCCGTCCACCGTCCGCCCGGTCCGCCGTCCCCGGTGTCGGCCGCCTCGGATTGCTCGAACCGTCGGCTGCCGACTCGCTGAAAACCCTCGGCTGGGACAATATCGAGAGTATTCCGGTGTTGTGGTCGCTGTCGCGGTCACCGGACGCCGACCTCACGCTGAACACGCTGATCAGATTGTCCGAGGCGCTCGGGAACGACTGGGCCGAACTGGATTCGGCGATCCGGGCCGAGACGATGCTGCGCGGCCGGCTGTTCGCGATGCTGGGTTCCTCCACCGCGCTGGCCGATCATCTGGTGGCCGATCCCGGGGCCTGGGTGCTGCTGCGCCGAGAGGAGCTCCCCGGCCGCGATGAGCTGATCGCCGATCTGCTCGCGGTCGTCGGCGGCGAACCGGAGTCCGGGCCCAATGCCGCGCCGATGCTGTACCGGGCCACCGAATCCGGACCGGAAGTGGTCGCGGCACTGCGCAAACGGTACCGCGATCAGCTCATGCTGCTGGCCGCTGTGGATCTGGCCGCCACCGTCGAGGACGAGCCGGTGATCCCGTACGAGCTGGTGGGGCGCCAGCTCACCGCGCTCGCCGATGCCGCGCTCACCGCCGCGCTGGCGGTCGCGGTGGCCCGGGTGTGCCGCGATGGTCCGTGCCCGGTGCGGCTGGCCGTGATCGCCATGGGCAAGAGCGGCGCGTGCGAACTCAACTACGTCAGCGATGTCGATATCGTCTTCGTCGCCGAACCCGCCGACCCCGTCGCCACCCGGCTGGCCGCCGAACTGATGACCGTGGGTTCCTCGGCCTTCTTCGAGGTCGACGCCGCGCTGCGGCCCGAGGGCAAGGCCGGCGCCCTGGTGCGCACCCTCGATTCCCATCTGGCCTACTACCAGCGCTGGGCGCGGACCTGGGAGTTCCAGGCGCTGCTCAAGGCCCGGCCGATGACCGGCGATCTGGAACTCGGCGAGCAGTACCGCTCCGCCACCGACGCACTGGTGTGGACGGCCTCCGAACGGCCGGATTTCGTCCCGGATGTGCAGGCGATGCGCCGCCGGGTGGAGGATCTGGTGCCCGCCGAGCTGCGCGAGCGCGAACTCAAACTCGGCAGCGGCAGCCTGCGTGATGTGGAGTTCGCGGTGCAGCTGCTGCAACTGGTGCACGGCCGGGTCGATCCGAAACTGCACGTCCAGGGCACCGTGGAAGCCCTCGCGGCGCTCGCCGCGCGCGGATACGTGGGCCGCGAGGACGCCGCGAACCTCACGGCCTCCTACGAATTCCTGCGGCTGCTCGAGCACCGGCTGCAGTTGCAGCGGCTCAAACGCACCCATACGTTGCCCGCCGACGACGACGAGGAAGGTATGCGCTGGCTGGCCCGTGCCGCGCATATCCGCCCCGACGGCAGACACGATGCCGCGGGCGTGTTGCGGGCCGAGCTGCGCCGGCAGACGGGCCGGATCCGCCGGCTGCACACCAAACTCTTCTACCGGCCGCTGCTGGAATCGGTGGCCCGGCTGGATTCCGACGCGCTGCGCCTGAGCCCGGACGCCGCCGTCCGGCAGCTCGCCGCGCTCGGATACGGTTCGCCCGAGCACGCGCTCAGCCATTTGCGTGCACTGACCAGCGGTGTCTCGCGCAAGGGCCGGATCCAGGCGGTGCTGCTGCCGACCCTGCTCGAGTGGCTCGGCGAGACCCCCGACCCCGACGCCGGGCTGCTCGCCTACCGGCGCGTGTCGGAAGGGCTGGTGGATCAGGACTGGTATCTGCGGGTCCTACGCGACGAGGGGGCGGTCGGGCAGCGGCTGATGATGGTGCTGGGCTCCTCGGCGTATCTTCCGGATCTGCTGATCAATGCCCCCGAAACCATCCGCATGTACGCCGACGGCCCGCACGGACCGCTACTGCTGCGCACCCAGCCGGTCGAGGTGGCAGGCGGCATCCTCACCGCCGCCGACCGCTACACCGACCCCAAACGGGCCGTGGCCACCGCCCGCTCCCTGCGCCGGCACGAACTCGCCCGGGTGGCGTCCGCGGATCTGCTGGGCCTACTGGACGTGCCGCAGGTCTGTGCCGCGCTGTCCGCGGTGTGGGTCGCGGTGCTCGAGGCGTCGTTGCGCGCGGTGATCCGGGCCAGCGTCGCCGACCGTGGCGCGCCCGCACCCGCCGATTTCGCGGTGATCGGCATGGGCCGGCTGGGCGGCCGGGAACTCGGTTACGGCTCCGACGCCGATGTGCTGTTCGTCTGCGATCCGCGGCCCGGCGAGGACGAGCATGTCGCCGTGAAATGGGCCAACGGTATCGCCGAGCAGGTGCAGAAACTGCTCGGCGCCCCCAGCACCGACCCGCCGCTGCAGGTCGACGCGGGCCTGCGGCCGGAGGGCCGCAGCGGCGCCCTCGTGCGCACCCTGGCCGCCTACGACGCCTACTACCGCCAGTGGGCGCAGCCGTGGGAGGTGCAGGCGCTGCTGCGCGCCCACCAGGTGGCCGGTGATCAGCAGCTGGGTCTGCGCTTCCTGCACACGATCGACGCGGTGCGCTATCCGGCGGGCGGCGTCTCCGCCGACGCGGTCCGCGAGATCCGCCGTATCAAGGCCCGGGTCGATTCCGAACGGCTGCCCCGCGGCGCCGACCCCGCCACCCACACCAAACTGGGTCGCGGTGGTCTCGCCGATATCGAATGGACGGTGCAACTGCTGCAATTGCGGCACGCGCACGAGATCCCGGCCCTGCACAACACATCGACGCTGGAATCGCTCGATGTGATCGAACAGGAGGAACTGCTGAGCCCGGTGGACACCGACCTGCTGCGTCAGTCCTGGCTCACCGCGACTGCGGCCCGCAACGCGCTGGTCCTGGTACGCGGTAAACCCTCCGACCAGTTGCCCGGCCCGGGCACCACGCTGTCGGCGGTGGCCCGGGTGGCGGGCTGGCCCACCGACGACGGTGGCGAGTTCCTCGACAACTATCTGCGGATCACCCGCCGGGCCAGGGCTGTGGTGGAACGGGTCTTCGGTGTCTGACCGGAGGTCAGTGCCCGGAACCGGGTGACCAGATCCTCCAGCGCTCGGCGGTCCTCCAGATCGGCCGGGCGATAGCCGCCCGCCGCGGTGACCGTCACCGGGGTGTCCCGTTCGATGCCGAGCGCCGACCAGCACCAGGAACGCGGCAATGAACAGGTTCCACTTCGCGCCTGACCGCAGGCACTACTCTGCGGTGACCCGCGCATCGAGCCACGCCACCACATCGGCGAGTACCTGATCGCGCTCGGGTTCGTTGAAGATCTCGTGGTAGAGCCCGTCGTAGCGGCGGACGGTGAGATCGGTGGTGCCCGCGCGCTGTTCGATCCGGTCCGTACTCGCCGGGGCGGCGATGGCGTCGCGGGTGCCGTGCAGCGCGAGCGTCGGAACCCGTAACTCCGGTAGCCGGTCGAGCACGGCGCCGGCCGCCGTGAGGATCTCGGTCGCCGTGCGGGCGGGCAGCTTCCCGCGGAACACCAGCGCGTCGTTGTCGTAGGCCGCGACGACCGTCGGGTCCCGGCTGATCTGCGACGAATCGAGTTTCAGCACACCCAGGTTCGGTGCCAGCCGGGTGAGCACCGGGGCGAGCAGCCGCTGCACCGGATTTCCGGCGTCGATGATCAAAGGCGGTGCCGAGACCACCACCCCGGCCGCGTCCAGCGGCGCCCTGGTCGCCAGGTACAGGGTGATCAGGGCACCCATGGAATGGCCGATCACGAATGCCGGCACGCCGGGGTGTTGCGCGCGCGCCAGCTCGAGCAGAGCCGCCACATTATCGGCGGCATTGCCGACCGACCCGATATTGGCCCGCGTGCCCGCGGCGGCGGATTCCCCGTGTCCCACATGGTCGAACGCGTACACCGCGAAACCGGCGGTCGCCAGGGTCCGCGCGACGTACTCGTAGCGACCAGAATGCTCGGCCACTCCGTGGACGAGGACGATCACCCCGCGCGCCGGCGTCGCGGGTGCCCAGGAACGCCGGCTCAGCCGGTGCCCGGCGTGCTCGAACTCCCCGCGCGTCATTCGTATGTCCTGGTCGCTGGTCACCGGATCCTCCCTCGACGCTGTACATGTGGTGCGCGGCGGCCACGGTGAAGGCGCAGGCACCACCTCATCGGAACTCCTTCACGGCCGGCGCCCCCCGGTCGGCGGAAGCCGTGGTGAGGGCACAACTTCATCGCATCTCCTTCGGAGCTGGTCCGTATGGTCGCGGCAGCTGTGGAGGTATCTCCTCAGCCGGCCTGTTCCGGCTCGGCGAGTGCGGTGAGCAGCCGCCGGTTGAAGTCGATGAGCCGAGCGTAGTTCACCCGCGACAGCCGCTCGTCGTTTCCGTGGATCCGTTCCAGATCCGCGGCCGTCAGCCGGATCGGGGCGAAATTGCAGCGCGTGGCGGCGAGATCGTCGTAGTGGCGGGAGTCGGTGGCGCCGGGAACCAGACCGGTGGTCACCGCGGCGCCGGGCACCACCTGTTCGGTGAGGCGCGCGATCAGGTCGAACCGCGGGCCGGGGCCGGTCGCGGGGGAGGGCTCGGACGCCATCCCCACCAATTCGATCCGCACCTGCGGGTCGCGGACCGTCCGGCGGCAGTGCGCGAGTACCGAAGCGACGGTGTCGCCGGGCAGGATCCGGAAGTTGATCAGTGCCTCGGCCTGCTGCGGCAGCACATTCGCCTGCACGCCGCCGCGGATCACCGTCGGCGCCGTGGTCGTCCGCACCAGCGCCTCGGTCTGCGGGGTCCCGGCCATGATCCGGGTGATCACCGGCGCCGCCAGCGCCGCGAACCCGAGCAGCCGGCGTTTGGTCGTGGGCAGATGTGGGCGCAGGCGGGCGAGCATATCGGTGACCACGGGCGTCACCCGGAGCGGCATCGGATCGTCCTGGATCCGGCTCACGGCGCGGGCCAGCCGTCCGACCGCGGTCCGCCGGCCGGGCATGGACGAATGCCCGCCCTTCTCCGATACCGACAACCGGACGGTGGCGTAGCCCTTCTCCCCGACCATGATCGTGGCCACCGGACCGGTCACGTCGTTCACGATGCCCTCGGTGACCACCCCGCCCTCATCGAGCAGCAGGTCGGCGTGGACGCCCAGCTCCCGCAGCCGGGCGGCCATCCGGACGGCGCCGCGGTCGCCGAAGACCTCTTCGTCGTGGCCGAACGCCAGGTGAACGGTGTGCCGGGGTCGCACCCCGGCGGCGAGGGCGGATTCGGCCGCCTCCAGGATGGCCAGCACCCGGCTCTTGTCGTCGATCGCGCCGCGACCCCAGATGAACTCCTCGTCCACCACGCCCGCGAACGGGGGATGGGTCCATGGGGCCGGATCGTCCGCGGGCACCACGTCCTGGTGCGCGAGCAGGATGGCGGACGTCCGGGAGGGATCCACACCCCGCCAGGTGTAGAGCCGGCTGTGCCCGAAGCGCTTGAGTTCCAGTTCGGCATGCACCCGGGGGAACGACTGCTCCAGGTGCTCGGCGAGGCGCCGGAACTCCGCATCGGCCGCCGTACCGGACCCGTCGCCGCCCGGCTCGGGCTCTTCCCGGGACACCGTGACGCACCGCAGCGCCACGGCCAGCCGCTCCGCCGTCGCGTCGTCGACCGGGGTGCCGGCCGCCGGATCGGCCTCCAGTTCGGTGGACATCCCTGCATTCTCCTCGCCCACACAACCCCCTGCCCGGGCTGTCCGCCGGGGCGGTGCCGGTCCGCGGGCACCGCCGCCCGTGGTCGGAGCCCGTCCCGTGGCCGGAGCGTCGCGGGCCGGGCATTATTCTGGGAGCCATGGCAGCAGGCAAGCCCGACAAAGAGGCGAAGGCCGCGGCGAAAGCGGCGCGCAAAGCACAGTCGAAGGAACGTCGTCAGCAGATCTGGCAGGCGTTCCAGATGCAGCGCAAAGAGGACAAGCTGCTGCTGCCGCTGATGATCGGTGCGGTGGTCGTCACCGCACTGGTGCTGTTCGGTATCGGCTTCCTCTTCGGTGCGCAGTGGTTCCTGCTGCCCTTGGGCCTGCTGCTCGGTCTGTTGTTCGCCTTCATCATCTTCGGTCGCCGTGTGCAGAAATCCGTCTACGGGAAAGCGGAGGGCCAAGCCGGTGCCGCCGCGTGGGTGCTGGACAACCTGCAGGGCAAATGGCGGGTCAGCAACGGTATCGCCGCCACCACCCAGCTCGACGCCGTGCACCGGGTGATCGGCCTGCCCGGGGTGATCTTCGTGGCCGAAGGGTCGCCGCAACGGCTGCGGTCACTGCTGGCCCAGGAGAAGAAGCGCACCGCCCGGCTCATCGGCGACACCCCGATCTACGACGTGGTGGTCGGCAACGAGGAGGGGCAGGTCCCGCTGAAGGAACTCCAGCGTTACCTGACCAAACTCCCGCGCAATATCGACACCAAGCGGATGGACCAGATCGAGGGCCGGCTCAGTGCGCTGAGCTCGCGCAGCGGGGGGCCGGCCATGCCCAAGGGGCCGATGCCGACCAACGCCAAGATGCGGGGTATGCAGCGCACCATCCGCCGCCGCTGACCCGGTGGCTCGGCGCCGCGCGAGCGCGACCTGCCGCCGCCTGTGGTGATCGGTCAGCGAGAACGCACCACCGCGGTGCCGGTCGCCCGGTCGTGCATGCCACGTCCGTCCGCGTCGGTGAACAGCGCGGGGATCACGAACACCAGCAACACTTGGCGGCCGAGCGCCCGCAGGAACCCGACCGGCGCCTCGGCATCGACGCGGGCCACCCGGATGCGCAGGAAATATTGCCCGGGCGTGAACCCGAACAGCGTCACCGCCGCCACCCCGATCACGAACCAGAGCCCCAGGTTCACCGACGAGGCCGGCATGCCCTGCGCGATCAGCGCCGAGATACCGACCGCGATGAGCCAGTCCACCAGCATCGCGACCACACGGCGGAACATCCCCGGCAGCGACCCGGCGCCCTCCCTGGGCAGGCCCAGACCGGCCCCGGCGAAATCGTCGCTGCCGGTACCGGGGGCGACGGGGGGTCCGGAGAGCCAGGAACCGGTGATACGTGCCATGCACCCCAGAATAGGCGTAACCTCCACCTGCGCTCCGGCCTGCGCTCCCGCGTACCCCGGCCCGCGCATCCGGCCGTGCGCTGTCGGACCCCTCCGCGTTCGCTCCGGTCGTGCGCTGTTCGTATACCCGTGCATCCATTCGCCGGGCGCGGATTGTGGACAGGCTGCGCCTCGACCGCGCATTCGGCGGTATGTCCGGCGCCCGACCGACGGGCGGCCTCCGTAACGTGGGATTCCCGCTGGATTCCGGGCATAAAAGGCAGCCCCGAACCGGTCCGGACCGAGGTCCCCGAACCGAACCCGCAGTTCGTGGCGTGGCCGAGGACACGCCGTCGACCCGACGTGTAACACTGGCGAAACACACTCTTGACTGGCGGGAAACACCCTGTCCATAGCGTCGGGTCGCGACGCCCCGCACTCGATACTGGCTGGGAATCTATCCGTAAGGAGAACCAAGTGACGTTCAGCACGGCCGACGAGGTCATCAAGTACATCGCGGACTCGGAGGTCGAATATGTCGATATCCGCTTCAGCGATCTGCCCGGTGTGCAGCAGCACTTCTCCATCCCGGCGAAGGCCTTCACCGCCGACCTCGCCGAGGAAGGCCTCGCCTTCGACGGTTCTTCGGTACGCGGTTTCCAGTCCATCGACGAGTCCGACATGCTGCTGCTGCCCGACTTCAGCACCGCGCAGCTCGACCCGTTCCGTGCGGCGAAGACGCTCAATATGAACTTCTTCGTACACGACCCCTTCACCCGTGAGGCGTACTCGCGCGACCCGCGCAATATCGCCCGCAAGGCGGAGGAGTACCTGCGCTCGACCGGTATCGCCGATACCGCCTTCTTCGGCGCCGAGGCCGAGTTCTACATCTTCGACTCGGTGCGCTACGACTCGCAGATGAACGGTGCCTTCTACCAGGTCGAGTCCATCTCCGGCTCGTGGAACACCGGTGCGGCCACCAACCCCGACGGCAGCCCCAACCGCGGCTACAAGGTCCGTAACAAGGGCGGGTACTTCCCGGTCGCCCCCTACGACCACTACGTCGACCTGCGCGACAAGATCTCCACCAACCTGCAGAACGCCGGTTTCGAGCTGGAGCGCGGCCACCATGAGGTCGGCACCGCCGGCCAGGCCGAGATCAACTACAAGTTCAACACCCTGCTGGCCGCGGCCGACGATCTGCAGCTGTTCAAGTACATTGTCAAGAACACCGCCTGGGCCGAGGGCAAGACCGTCACTTTCATGCCCAAGCCGCTCTTCGGTGACAACGGTTCGGGCATGCATGCCCACCAGTCGCTGTGGAAGGACGGCAAGCCGCTGTTCCACGACGAGGCCGGCTACGGTGGCCTGTCCGACCTGGCCCGCCACTACATCGGCGGCATCCTGCACCACGCCCCGTCGCTGCTGGCGTTCACCAACCCCACCGTGAACTCCTACCACCGCCTGGTCCCCGGCTACGAGGCCCCGATCAACCTGGTGTACTCGCAGCGCAACCGTTCCGCCGCGGTCCGCATCCCGGTCACCGGGAACAACCCGAAGGCCAAGCGCATCGAGTTCCGCGCGCCGGACTCCTCGGGCAACCCGTACCTGGCCTTCGCCGCCATGCTGATGGCCGGCCTGGACGGCATCAAGAAGAAGATCGAGCCGCTGGCCCCCGTCGACAAGGACCTCTACGAGCTCCCTCCGGAGGAGGCCAAGAACATCCCGCAGGCCCCCACCAGCCTCGCCTCGGTCGTCGATCGCCTCGAGGCCGATCACGAGTACCTCACCGAAGGCAATGTCTTCACCGAGGACCTGATCGAGACCTGGATCAGCATCAAGCGTGAGCAGGAAATCGCCCCGGTGAACCTGCGGCCGCACCCGTACGAGTTCGAGCTCTACTTCGACGTGTAAGCCTGACCTGCGGTTTTACCCCTGATTCCGGCCTGCGGTACGCAGTGGGTACGCAGTAGAAGGTTTCGAGTCCACCCGCTCAGTGATCCCAGACGCGATCACTCGGCGGGTGGACTCGTCTGTGTCGGGCCAGAGATGGCCGTAGGTATCGACCTTCTGCTTGCCCATCGGAGGAGTGGTCCGCTTTGAGCACGGATTGCGGCCGAGAATGCCGTCGAGCACTGCGTCGCCGAGGATCTGCGAGAGGCGCCCGTGCAGCGCGTAGCTCACGGCCACTTACCGGGGAACTATCTGGCCGCCGGGGCTGGCACGTAGCAAACGATCGGGCGACGGAACCCGGCGAAAATGCAGCAATGAGCGCGCGTTCGGTGCGCCCGCGTGGCGTGCGGCGACGTCGACGACCAGATTCGTGGAGTCCGGGCGGTCAGACCGGCCCGTGGGGATAAGCGAGATCGTAAGTGTGGGATAGTTTCTTGGGGACGAGCATCCGCCACGCATCGACGACGAGTTCACGAGCCTCGGTCGGGTCCAGGGCCGCTCACGTGACCGCGAGATACCGCTCCGGGCGAGGAACTCCATCGGTAACGAACTTCGAGTGGCCTGCGACACATAGTCGGCGTGGGCGATGAGATCTCGACGAGCCTCCCGTCTCACCTATCGAGTTCGTAACCAGCGAGGAGATCGAGAATGGCCACCACCCCGAAGGGACCTGCGTCCTACTTCCCGTCCATCGAGGCCAAGTACGGCCGCAGCATCGAGGAGTGGAAGGAGGTTCTCCGTGCCGCCGGGTCGACCTCGCACAAGGAACTCGTCGAATTGCTGAAGTCCGAGCACGGGTTCGGGCACGGGCACGCGAACGCACTCGTCCAGCATCATCTTCATCCCGAGAAATGGGCCGCGGCCTGACCTGATCCGTTCGGGTCCCGGTAGGAGCACCGGTACGTACGAGGGGTGCTGCGGATGTTCCGCATCGTCATCGAATGCTCCTGCCGGAACGCCCTGTCCGTCGAGCCGTGGGTCGAGGGTCGCTTTCCGGGTGGGGCGGCATGGGCACCGCACCCGGCTACGGTCGTGTCAGGATTCCGGCGGGACGATCGGCGGGCTGAATACCTCTTCCAGCGGCTTGGGTCCGGTGTAGCGGCGGCAGTTGCAGCCGACCCATACGCGCAGTTCGTGAATGTCCTTGCGACGGAGTTGCGCGTGACATTTACCGGTCTCGCGGTCGTGCATCGCCAGGTCGTGGCCGTGGCCGCAGCGGGCGGTGACTGCGTTCTTCGATCCGGTCCGTCGCCGCGAGCCGAACCGGCCGCCAATCCAGCCGATTGCGATCAGGCCGGCGCCGACCGCGAAGCTCAGTGGATCCATGGAAAGTGGACGTATACGCATAGATCGGGGCCGATGGTCGCCATGCTCGGGCAGCGCTCGTCGCTGCCGAACGGGGATCGGCCGCGGCTACCTGCTCACCGAGCCCGTGGGCGGTTGCTTGACGAAGCCGACGATATTGCCCGAGCCCGCTTCGTATTCCCTGCGCGCGACCCTATCGCTGGAGTTGCCTTCGATTGTGTAAATGGTTTCGCCGTCTTTTCTCTCCACGATGCCGATATGGTCGGGAGTGCCGTCGCCTTCCCAATCGAAAACGATCAGATCACCGGGTTCGGCCTCAGCGGCGGTCGCCTGTAGTTTCATCGCGTGGGCGTCGTTCCAGATGGCCGGTACATAGTTGGGGTTGGTCCAGTCGACGTCGTAGCCGGCCTCCTTCCACAACCAGCTGGTGAAGGCCGCGCACCAGGGCCCGTTGATGTTGTAGGGCTTGCCAGCCACATAGTTCGTGCCCGACTCGGCGACACCGAGTTCGCCTCTGGCCGCTGACAGGATGGTGCCGGTGGGGTCGTTCGGATCGGTGATCCGGTAGCTGGCGGTACTGGGGGTCGGCCGGTAGACGGGACTCAGCGGCACCCCGCCGCCGGTGCGATAGCGCTCCGGGACCTGCGGGACCGCTCTGTCGACATCGCGGGCACGGTTCTCGATTTCGATCGCCGCTTTCTCGACTTCGTCGTAGACCCGGCCGACGGCAATGAGTAGCGAACGGAGCAAACCGGCTTCGGTGGCGGCGGACAACCGGTACACCCCGTCCTCGCCCTTTGTCGTCGGGTGCGCGCCGTTCAGGGCGTCCTGCAAATCCTCCACGATCGCCACGATGTTCTGGTAGGTCTGGTTCGAGGTGTGGAAGGCCGAGACCTGGGAGTCGTCGACATCCCGGTTCTGTCGTTCGAGTTCGGCCGTCCGGTCCTTCACCTCCTGGCGCCGGTCGGAATAGTCGTCGACCAGCACCGACTCACCATCGGGCTCGTCGAGTCCCTTTTCGCTGAGCAATCCCTTGCCGTCCAGCCAGGCAACGAAATCCAACTGGTCGCCCGGAGTGCCGGAGGCCAGCAGCAGGATCGACCGCTGGATGTATTCCTCGACGGCATCGATGATCGCGTTGAGGCCCGGACTGGCGCCCTCGGGGTGTGGCAGCCTGACCTCGAGCTTTTCCACGGTGGTCGGGCTCATCCGGATCCTTTCTCTGCGCGGCCGGCGAGGCCACGGCAACGAATCGGGGACATACCGCTATCGGGCCTGCGGCCCACTCCGGTGGACACTCGAGCGCGACATACTGCGGTTAACGGACATTCTCGGCGCCGAGAATTGTTCTCGCCAGTCGGCGGATTCCCGGTAGCGGGTTTATTTCCCGCGGCTACAGGGAGCCGTGGCCCGTGGGCAGGGTCCGCTCGCGCCCCGCCCGCGGCTACGATCGGGCATTCGAACAGGAGGTTTCGTGGAACAGCAGGCGCATTTCCTGACGCTCGCGACGGCCGATCTCGACGCGGCCCGCCGCTTCTATGTCGACGGTCTCGGCTGGGAACCGCTGCTCGACGTCCCCGACGAGATCATCTTCTTCCAGATCGCGCCCGGTCTGGTCCTGGGCTTCTTCGAGGCGGCGAAGTTCGCTGCCGATATCTCCGACGGTTCGGACCGCGCCGCGGTCTCGGGCCTGACCCTCTCGCACAATGTCGGCAGCCGCGATGAGGTGCGCGATACCGTGGACGCCGTGGTCGCCGCCGGTGGCACCGTGCTCAAACAGCCGCGGGACAGCGAATTCGGGGGAATATTCAACGGTCATGTCGCCGACCCCAACGGCGTGGTCTGGGAAATCGCGTACAACCCCGCGTGGCGGATCGACCCGGACGGCTCTGTCGTATTGAGTTGACGCGTGGCAGCAAATCGCCCGGGACGGCATCGGATTCCGGGAGGGGTGACCGGATCGGCTCCGGTGCCGCGCCCCGAAACGTAGTCTTCCGGGTACCGCCGCACCGGCCACGGTGCGCACCGGCACGAAGAATCGGAGTTGGACACATGGTGATTCGGGAACGACTGGCACCGGCCTCGGTCGATTCCGTGCCCACCACGGTCTACGGGGAACCGTTCGAGACAGCGGACGGTGCCATCGTCATCACTGTCTCCCGCCGCGGCTGGCTTCCCGGTTCGGCGATGCGGCCCGCGGGGATCTTCGTGGTACGCGACAGCGCGGCCACCTGGGTTCCGGCGGTGGACGTCAACCGGATAGCGCAGCTTGGTGAATGGATCGGGTTGCTGGCCGCCGTGATCGCCGCGCTGGCGGTGCTGCGGCGTCCGCCGTGGCCGGACCTCTCCTACCACCACGGCTCCTGAATCGGCGCGGCATACTCGAGTTCCGGCGCGGGTTCACTTAGGCTGCCCGCCTGATGTGCACACCACAGATCATTCGAGACCTCCGCGCGACCGCCGACGACGCGCCGGGCTCGGGTCGGCGGGCCTTTCTCCGTGCCGCCGGTGCCGCGGCCGCGCTGGGCGTCGCCGCTCCCGCGGTCCCCGCGCGTGCCGCCAACGGCGGAGTGGTGGATCTGACGCATGCGCTCAGCGCCCGGACTCCTACATGGCCCGGCGTACCACCGTTTTCGATGGTTCCGGTCGCCTGGGAGGCGGCGGGCGGATTCGACCAGAATCTGCTGGCCTACTGGGAGCACACCGGAACACATCTGGACGCGCCGACACACCGTCGCGGCGCGCAGTCCACCGATATGCTCGCGGCGCGTGATCTGGTTGCGCCGCTGGTGGTGATCGATATCAGTGCCCGGGCCGGTTCCGATGCCGATGCGGCGGTGACGCCGGACGATATCGCCGCCTGGGAGACCCGGCACGGCCGGATCCCGGAGCGGGCGTTCGTGGCCATGTACTCCGGCTGGGAACGCCGGCTGGAGGTGCCCGGCGCCTTCCTGAATCTCGATGACCAGGGTGTTCCGCACGCGCCGGGATTCGCCGCCGAGACCGCGGAGTTCCTGGTGCGCGAACGCGCGATCGTGGGTGCGGGCGTGGACACCCTGAGCCTCGACCGGGCGTCCGACCCGGATTTCGGAGCCCATACCGAGATCCTCGACTCCGGCCGCTACGGTGTCGAACTTCTGGTCAACCTGGCCGCGGTCCCACCGGCGGGAGGAACCGTGGTGGTGGGTGCGCCCAAACACGTGGGCGGCACCGGCGGCCCGTGCCGCGTGCTCGCCCTGACCTGAGCCGATTCAGGGCAGGGCGATGGAGAGCCGGTGCCGGAAGACATTGTTCGGGTCCCATTCCGCTTTGACCCGTTGCAGCCGTGGGTAGTTGGCGCCGTAATACAGTGCGTGCCAGGGAGTGCTGGACCGGTTGAATTCCGGGTCGGCCAGATCGGGGTCGGGGTAGTTGATGTAGCTGCCGCCGTTGCGATCGTCGGGGACCGGCACACCACCGGTCGCGGAATACAGCTCGCGGTACAACTGCCGGGCGACCCCGATATGGCGTTCGTCGTCGGCGGGTAGCCGCCAGGCGGCGTGGATGAGCATTTTCATGAACGAGTCGCGTGCCGGTATGGCGGTGGCGTCGGGTGTGACCGCGTTGATCGCACCGCCGAAGGGTAGGAACTCCAGGGCCGATTCGCCGACGAAGGCCGGCGAGACGATATGGCGGTAACAGCTGCGCAGTTGGTCGGTGGTGTATGGCCGGCGCAGGTAGGCCGCCTTGGTCTTGACCCGGGGCGGGTCGTCGGTGCCCGCGTAGTAGACATGCGCGACCGTATCGGCGTAGGTCTTCTCGACGGCCGGCGGGACCGTCGCTCCCGGGACCACCCCGGCACAGACCGTCGCCACGAACTCGTCCACCAGCGCCCGGGCGTCCGGCCCGTCGTCGGCCTGGATGATCAGCATCTCGCCGAATCCGGTCAGGGTGGGCCGGAAGCTGATCGGCGCGTACAGGCCCGCGAACCGGTTCCCGGGCTCGCGGTGGCGCGCGTAGAAATCGAGATAGTTGCCCATGAAGCGGACGAACGACTCCTCGGTGGTGACCGGCAGGGTCAGCTCGGTGCTGAGCATCGAACGCGGCGGCCGGGGGAGCGCGGTCGCCGGATCGGCGCCGTCGGATCCGGGGGATCGCAGCAGGTAACGGGTGACGATCCCGAAATTGCCGCCGCCTCCGCCGGTATGGGCCCACCAGAGGTCTTCGTGCGGCCCGTTCCTGGTCGCCGTCGTCAGTGCGACGCTGCCGTCGCGTGCCACGGTGGCCACCTCCACCCCGTACAGGTGGTCGGCCACCAGACCGTGCCGCCGCGACAGCGGGCCGTACCCGCCGCCGCTGATATGCCCGCCGACCCCGACGGCCCGGCAGATACCGCCCGGTACGGTCACGTTCCAGCGCGCCAGCTCCGTGTACAACTGCTCCAGGGTGAGGCCGGGACCCACCGAGAACGCGCGATGTTCGGCGTCCCAGTCGACGCGGTTCAACCCGCGCAGATCGATCAGTGACCGGGTATCCGCGCTGTCCACGAAATCCTCGAAGCAGTGGCCCCCGGAACGGGCGGCCGGACGCAGGCCGTCCCGTACCGAGTTCGCGAGCGCCGCGCGCACTTCCTCCGCGGTCGCCGGGAGATGGATCCGCTGTGGACGAGCGACGAATCGCCGGTTGTACCCGCGCAGGGTCAGGGCACGGTAGGCGCTCTGACCGGGGAGTACGGCGGGGGCGGCCCGGGCCGGTGTGCGCGGCACGCTCACCGCGGCGGCGCCGAGAGCGGTCGCGGCGAAGAGCTTACGGCGTGACAGCATGCGGACCCCCTGCGTTCGATCCGGCGAATCTGCGTGACCACCCTAGTGCCACCAGCGCTTTCTCGGTCGCATTCCGTACCCGGCGTCGTCGGTCCGGGACAGCCGGGCGGGTAGACAGTGCGCCGCGGCTTGCGCGGGGACACCTCTAGGCTCTATGGTTCATTACATGAGTAATGAACCACTCAACCAGGTAAGGTGAGGGCCCGTGCTCGCGGACGGTAAGCCGCTCTTCCTCCAGATCGCGGAGATGGTCGAGAACTCGATCATCGACGGATCGCTGCCCGAGGAGAGTCAGGCGCCGTCGTCGAACGAGCTCGCGGCCTTCCACCGGATCAACCCGGCGACCGCGGCCAAGGGCCTGAACCAGCTGGTGTCGGACGGGATTCTGTACAAGAAACGAGGGATCGGCATGTTCGTCACCGCCGGTGCGCGCGGTGCGCTGCGGCTGCGGCGCAGAGAACGCTTCGCGCAGCAATACATCGACCCGCTCATTGCCGAGGCGGACAAACTCGGCCTGGGTATCGACGAACTCAAGACCCTGCTCGACCAGCGGGAGGGGACCCAATGAACACCACTTTCATCGACCCGGCGCTCGACAACGAGGTGCTGGCCCGCGCCCGCGGGGTCACCATGCGGTTCGGCTCGGTCACCGCGCTCGACGATGTGACCTTCGATCTGCGCGAGAACACCATCTACGGGCTGCTCGGCCGTAACGGCGCCGGGAAGACCACCCTCATGCAGGTGCTCACCGGACAGCTGTTCCAGACTTCCGGCGAAGTCCGCATCAACGGGGCGGCCCCGCACGAGAACGCCGAAGTACTGCGCTCGGTGTCCTTCATCAAGGAGAGTCAGGCCTACCCGGCCGACTACAAGGTCCGGCATGTGCTCGGCGCGGCACGGCATCTGCTGCCCAACTGGGACGAGGACTTCGCGCGCGAATTGATGCGCGATTTCGATCTGCCCGCCGACCGGAAGGTGAAGAAGCTCTCCCGCGGAATGACCTCCGCGCTCGGGGTCATCGTCGGTCTGGCGTCCCGCGCTCCGCTCACCTTCTTCGACGAACCATATCTCGGCTTGGACGCCGTGGCCCGGCAGCTCTTCTACGACCGCCTACTCGCCGACTACGCCGAGCATCCGCGCACCGTGGTGCTGTCCACCCATCTGATCGACGAGGTCGCCGACCTCCTCGAACACGTCCTGCTCATCGACCGCGGCCGGCTCGTCACCGACGCCTCCGCCGACGAGCTGCGCGATTCGGCCCTCAGCGTCGCCGGACCGACCCCCGATATCGACCGTTTCGTCGCCGGCCGGCCGGAGCTGCGCCGGGAATCGCTGGGCACACAGAGCCGGGTCCGGCTGCGCACTGCCGACCACGCCGAGGACACCCGGCACGCGAAAGCGCTGGGCCTGCTGGTGGAACCGGTCTCACTGCAGCAGCTCATCGTCGAAACCACCCCCGTGCACGGCAAGGAACAGTCATGATCGCCCGCGCCCTCAACGTCTCCCGGATCCACACGGTGGCCTGGCCGCTGCTCCTGGCCTGGCCGCTGGGAATCCTCCTCGCGGCCTTCGCGATCCCGTGGGTGATCTTCGCCCTCGTCGACGCCACCGAAGCGAACACCACCGGCAGCATCTACTCCATCCTCGGCGTGACCATGGCGTTCTATATGGGCGCGATGACCCAGACCTTCCCGTTCGCCCTCGGTCTCGGGGTCACCCGCCGCGACTTCTTCAATGCCACCGCCCTGGTCGGCGCGGTGCAGGTGATCGGAACGGCCCTGCTGCTGTGGGTGCTGGCCATTGTCGAGGACCACACCGACGGGTGGGGTGTGCGGATGAAGATGTTCGGGCTGCCGGGCAGTTTCACCGACAACCGGCTGATCCAGTTGGGCACCTACGCGGCGTTCCTGAGCCTGGTCGCCTGCGTGAGCCTGTTGCTCGGCGCGATCTACCAGCGCTGGCGGGTCACCGGGCTGTTCACCACCGGCGCCGCCTTTCTGCTCGTCGGCGGCCTCGCCGCCATCCTGGTGACCTGGCAGCGCTGGTGGCCCGCGGTGGGTTCCTGGTTCGCCGATACACCCCGGGTGGTGCCGATGGTGGTGCTGCCTGCGGTGGTCGCGCTGGCCGCGCTGATCGGGGCGTGGGCGGCGATCCGCCGGGCCACCGCCTGACCGCACCCGTCCCAGGCCCTGTCCGCGACCGGCGGACAGGGCTCTGTCGTTTCCGGATCGGTCAGTCCGCGCCCGGCCGGTCCACCCGCCGGGTGAACGTGGTTTCGAAATGCCGCCAGGCGGTCTGGGGTGGTACCGGCGCCGACGGATCGGCGACCGCGGTGAGCAGGCCCACCAGTGCCCACGACACCGTGGTGACCATGAGGTCATCGGCGGGGAGGCCCGGCTGCTCGGCGATATGCTCCCGCAGGATCGTCGCCATACTCTGCCGGTAGCCGCGTAACGCGGTCGCCGACGCCTTCGGGCCCACCAGCGGTCGGTACACCTCGGGATAACCGGCGGCCAGGTCGAGCATCACCCGCACCGGAGCCCACGGTCCCCGATCCGCGGAGCGGGCGATCTCCTTGCGTAGGTGCTCGGCGCAACTCACCACGAGCAGCTCGTCCTTGTCACGGTAGTGGGCGTAGAAGGTCGAGCGGCCCACATCGGCCCGGGCGATCACGTCGCTCACGGTGATGCGGTCGTAGGGGCGCTGCATCATCAACTCGATGAGCGCCCGGTGCAGGGCGTCCCGGGTACGGCGGACCCGACGGTCCGGTGTTTGCATAGCCACGCCTCCCATACTCGATGCTCGCCGGGACGGTTCCGCCGAATCTGTGCGGAAACGGACGGATCCGGCGGAACTGATTCTGGTCGAGAGCCGGCGAGGTCGCGACGATCAATCCATGACATCGGAACAGCAAGTACGCACCCCTATGTTCGTCGACGAACCGGAAACCGGCCTCATTCTTTCGGGGCTGCGACGATACAACCTCTTCACCACGGTCTTCTTCCTCGGGCGACAGAGCCGACTACTGGATGGAATCGTCTCCCACAGTGGTCTGCGAGAAGGTGAAGACGCACTGGATATCGGCTGCGGACCGGGCACGCTGGTTCGCGTCCTGGGCCGGCGAGTAGGGCCGCGTGGCAGCGCCACCGGTGTCGATCCTTCCGCGGTGGCGATCGCCCACAACCGGCGGCGCGACCCGCACAATCGCTACCTCCGCTCCACCGCCCAGGAACTCGCGCTGCCGGACGCGGCATTCGACGTGGTCACCTGTACTTTCGTGATGCACCATATTCCTGAACGGTATCGGCGGGCGGCGCTGGCGGAGATGTGGAGAGTGTTGCGGCCGGGTGGAAGGCTGGTGCTCGCGGACGCATATCCGTCCGGGCTGCTGCGGGCGGTTTTCACCCGAAGTAATCGAATCCGGCGGAAGGGATCGGCCGACCCGTTCGCGGCCGTGGATATCCACCGGTACTCGCCGGTTCTGCGTGAACTCGGCTTTACGGAGCCGGAATTCATCGCGGACCTACCCAATACCGGCCTCCTGATATCGGTCAGGCGCGAGGAACCGTAGCGGAATCCGATATCTTCGCCGACCCCGGGATATCGGGCAGCACTCTCGCCATACTTTCTTCGTCGTGGGCCGCAACGCAGTGCTGACATCTACCCGTCCGATCGGTGGTCCCGGTCATCGACGGGTTGCTCCCATGAGGGCGTGCCGTAGACATTCAATTTATCCACCCCGAGCCCTGCGGAGTAGCCCAAACCGACCCCGGAGTATCGAAAGGTGGCACCGCTCGACTCCGCGGCTCGGACGAGAGCGTCGACGGCATCTGTGGTGCCGTGATGACGGGAAGCAAGCATACGTACGAGACTCGACAGGTCCTGGTCCCGCCGCGCGATCGTATAGAGGGTGAAGGTGCGGGGTGTGCAGCACACGAAGTAGTCGTGCTCGTGGAACCTCGCCGCATCCACCCCGCAGGAAACGAGTTCGGAGAGCAGCTCCCATGCCGGTTCCCCGAAGTACCGGACCAATTTCATCGGAAAGGCGACATCGTTGTACCGGGCCCGCAGGTAGATCTTGGGGGTCACCTTCCCCTGTGCATCGACTTCGATCGCGGCACCGACGGGCCGGATGACCTTCTCCTGCTGAGGTATCGGCACCAAACCCTCGAACCCCGTGCGCGCACTGGCCCATCGGTGAAGCCCTCCCGCTACGCCTGCCGGGTTTCCGTACACCTTCAGGCCCGCCGCGCGCCGTGGTAGTGAGGCATGGTGGACGATTCCCAGCCACGTCACCAGCCGATGCCGTGCAGAAACGTGCTCCGGCGCGGGATACATCGAGATGACGAAGTCACACAGCTGATCTGCCAGCGTCTCGGTTCCACCCGGCAAGTAGGCGACAAGGTCTTGTATCGTCGCGAGCTGACCGGTGACTCGTGCGCTGAAATCCTGTGTATTCGTTGCGGTTTCGGTGACGTAGCGAATTGCGGGGTGGAAACCCCCCAGTCCGCCCGTAACGCTGGCCTCGAATGGAAGACCGGAGATGGTGAGTGTGCTGGCCCGCTGGCCGTCGGCTCTCCGCTCGTTCAATTCTCCTCCCGAGGCGCGTTCGATGATCTCCCGGATCAGCGTCGGGTCGTAGTCCCGCACCACTCGGCCGGCCAGATCCACCAAAAACTTCGCGGCAGCGGTGGTGCTCACCGTGGTCGGTCCGCTCGGGCGGGCTGCCCCCCGGGCTCTCGGGCGCACGTGTCAACGATTGCGGTGGAGATAAGCGGCGGCTTGTGCGAGTGGTAGGTGCGCATTCACATGTTCCAATCGATGTATTGACCGAAGTTGTGCGAGCCGATTCAGGTCCGGCCCGTAGAACTGCTCGCCCAGTGAGGCGTCGAGGTAGTGGGTGCCGTAGAGGTAGGGCCGTCCCCCTAGATCGCGACACTGCTGGGAGAGCTCATGGAATACGAGTCGGGTTTCGGTAATGGTGTGCGGATCGCGGTCGACCGAGGTATAGAGTCCCAGCCCGATCGAGACAGGAGCATCACCCGCCGGGGCGAAGGCGAATGGGACAGCATTCAGCGGACGGCGAATGATCAGGACGTACAACATTGTGAGGACACGATCGAGAGGAGGGCGGTGTCGGAGGGTTTCGACCGCTGCTACCAGCTGAGTGAACCGTCCCGCCGGTACGGTGAAATCGGTCCAGAGGTGAACTCGGTCCTTGGTGGCGGCGACCGGCCGGTTGTGGGATCGGCCGCTGTGTGGCCGAGTGCGCACTATGTCGCAGTTCTCCGCCCGGCATAGCGGACGTTCGTGAGTGCGCCGACCCACGACCGACGAGAGGACGCCCGCACGCAGGGAGGCGCAGTAGATATCGATGTCATCGCGTAGTGCGATGTCCTCGGCCTCCTCGGCGAGGTCGGTGGTCGTGCGGTGAAAGGTCCGGTGGACGTGCGTGTAGGGGAGAAGCGGTACGGTGCGCAGCACCACCTGTTCGATCAGCCCGACGGTACCGAACCCGCCGAGGGCGAAACGAAACAGCTCCGGACATTCGGTACGTGAGCACCAGCGGCTGACTCCCGTGCCGTCGATCAGCTGGATCCGCTCCACCTGATCGACCTGCATACCATATTTCACCGAACCGACGCCGACACCACCGGCCGACAGGGTACCGCCGACAGAAACCGACAGATGGTCGGTCAGGACCGGGGCCGACCTGCCCCGGTCGTTGAGGTACCGCTCGAGGCCGGACCAACTCGCCCAGGCGGGTGCTTCCGTCAGCGTCTCGCTGTGATCGCGTACCTGCCGGGCCGCGCTCTCGGGTGAATAGACGACGAGTAGTTCACCGTTGGTGACGGTCTGCCCATCGCAGGAATGCCCGGCGCCGCGCAACGTCAATGGTCGACCGGATCCGAGTAACGGTGCGGAGAACGCGGTGGGCATGCGGTGTACGGCTGCGGGAACCGCACGCCGAAGTCCACCGAAGTCGGTGGTGAGATCGTCGATCGCTACCTGCTGTGAACTCATTGCGTCACCTCAACCAAATCACTACCCGAGCATTACTTCTTCCCATCGCTGGGGGTTGTGGTCGGTCGGGGCGGCTCCGCCGGTTAATCTCTGAAGGAGTTCGTGGTGTGCCGGTATCCGGATGTGAGCCCACCCACGCACTTCTGGTCGTGGTCATTGCTGGTCGGCTTGCCGCTGGTGGAGCCACTGGAACCGGTGCGTTGCGGCTCGGGCGGCGAGTGAGTGAGGGTCAATGAGAGATGTCCACCCCAACGTACGTGTCGCGCTGGACATGTCGCGTGAGCTGCGGCACCGGATCGCCGCAGTCCGTGAGCGAGTCGACGAGATCGTTGCCCGCCGTCCATCCCCGAGTGGCCTTGTCATTCCGGAGGTCGATGCGTTCGGACGGTTGATGGACCTGTATCTGGCGCCCGGGACCTGTGCCCGATTCGACAACCGGGAACTGGCCGCCGAAATCATTGCCGCGATCTCCGAGAGTCTGCAGGATGCGCGCCGCCAGTACGAGTTCGCTATGAACGACGTCGCCAGCTTGCCGCGTCCGCTCGCGGAGATGACCCGGGAATGGCAGGCGAAAACCGATCTGGATCGGCCGTTCCCCAACTTTGGGAAGCCGGAACAATGAGTCTCGGATAGTCGGCGGGAGGAACTAGTGGAGTATGCCGTATCTGGACATCGAGCCGGAGGAACTGCGCAGGAAGGCTGAGCAGCACGCCCGGGTTGCCGCGAACATTCGCAAGTGGGGTGAAATCCCGCATGACTGGCTCGCTACGTTCGCGGACGCATACGGTACTATCGCCGATCCGGTGCGTGCCGCCCTCGTGGACTACTACAACAGGAGGCACGAGAGGGCGGAACGCCGTGCCGCCAAACATGACCGGGCCCGTGAAGAATTGCTCGCGGGGGCAATCGCACTCGAGCAAGCAGACCAGAGTAGTGGGCGTCGGGTCGATCGAGCAGGCGCAGGCATCGAGGCACCTCCCGTCCACGCTGCGCCGAACACCCCCGTTGTTCCCGTTCCTCCCCTGGGCGCCGGTCCGGTTGCGGCGCCGGCACACACGACGACAACAGGGTCTCCGTCCACCGCCGCACGGCACAGCCCGGGGCCGCCCGGCGGGGTCGAACACGGACCCGGTCCGATCGGACCCCGCCCTCAACAGCCTGTCGCGGGCGTACCGGGCGACTTCGCGCCGCCGCCGCGAGTTGCCGTGCCCTTCGTCGCAGATGCCCCGCGCGATGCCGGGCCGTTCACCGCTTCCGAGCAACTCTCCGCCGCAACAGCTCCGGGTGCGCCCCGGGTGGTCTACGCATCCGAGGCGGGTCCCGTGGAAGCGGCGGGAGCAGGGAACGCGGTTGGCGCAGTGCCTGTGCAGTCGGCCCTGGCGCCGCTTCCGGAGGTCGTGGCCGGCAGCGGGGCGGACTCCTCGTCCACGATGCCTCAACCTCTCGCGACCGGCCCGCTCGCCGCGGCTGTCCACCCGGAAAGCGCGAGGAAGGCATTACCGTCGCTGGTGGTAGGCGAGCGGGACGATGAGGATCTGGAACTGGCCCGCACCCTGCTGGCCGCTACTCTTGCAGCAGTCGCTGATACCACCCACGGCCTGGACTGGGCCGTCGCGGTGTTACGCACGCCCGGTGGACCGGTGATTCTGCTGACCTCCAACGAGGGCCGCGGTTGGCTTCCGCCCGGTTTGTTCCTACCGTCGGAGGTTGCCCTGCCCTGGAGATGGGCACCGGCTTTCGGTCGACTGGCGCGCAGAGCGACTGCCGGCATGGAAGGAACCGCCGACCCGGCCCGGATGCTCGCCGAGTTCGGTCGGTTCGTCAGCCGTCCCGGGGCGATTCGTATCAGTGCCTTGGCCTCTTCCGGGGAGCTCGCCGACGACCTGCGTGCCGACCTCGTCAGGGAGGGCGCGGAGATGGCGGACCTGGTTTCCGCTGCCGAGTCGGCGGTAGATCTCACGTCGCCCGGTGACGGACTGGTCGATCGGCTCGCGTTGGCGGGATCCGACGAGTCGCAGCGATTGGCCGCGGCGGTACCCGCGGCACATATGAGAGCGAAATGCCTCGAGCTGGCACGCGCTGCGGAAAACAGGCTCAGGGCCGTTGTTCCCGGCGGCCACGGAGAGACGGCGACGTCCCGTGTGCGGCGGCAGCGCATCCTCGATGAGCTGCACGCCGGTCGGCCGGTTCCTGTCGAATGGTGGGATCGGCTCCGCGTGGAGAACTCCACCATGGCGGTCGCCGCGGCGGCGCGGAGGGTCGACGTGTCCCATATCCCCGTCGGTGGTGTTCCCCAGGACCTGCCCGGCGCGGCAGCCGTGCGAAGTTCGGCTCTCGAGCGTCGTGCCAACGAATTGTTGCTGCTACTGGTCCGGGGCGAGCCCGATAGGCAGATGCTCCGTGACGTGATCTACACCTACGATCAGATCGTTGAGCACCCTTTGTCGCAGGAACCGCGGGTGGCCGTGCCGGAGGTATTCGGCGCTGTTCCGGCGGTAGTGGATGCGGGGTCGACGCGTGGTTTCGGTGCCGCCGCCGGCGATACCGGCCTCTCCGTCCCGCATGAGTCGCTCTCGTCCCGTGTCGAACCGGGGTCTGGCGCGCCCGTTCCTTATAGCCCTGCCGAACAGAGGAGGTCCCGATGACCAAGGTGGACGACGCTGTCGGCCTGATCGAGCGACACTACAATGTCGGCACCTGGGATTCTGTCGGTTTCCAGGACAACCAGGCGAAAGAAGCGTTGGACGCGCTCGCCGGCCTGAGTGCGGATGAGTTCGAGGAAGCCTTCGGGCAGTTGGATTTCAGGCACTCGGATAGCTATAAATGGGATGTAAGAGAACAGCTCGTTCACGATGCCGGTGATCTGAAGGACGACCCGAAGTATAGGGATATCATTACGGCACTCGAAACCGACAACCCGAAACCGGTAATCGATGCCAAGCGTGAAGAAGAAACACCCAAGTTCGGCGATTACGGGTACGAAAGGCGTGACGAGAAAGAACACCTGCACTGGGTCGATCTCTATCAGCCGAAAGGTGCCAGTCCGACACTGATAGAAATGATCGAGGACACCGAGTTCACTATGCAGTGGGGCTTCGATACTCTCGGCGCCCGAAATCCCAAGGCTGCTCCGGACTTCACCAATTTGCTCGATAGCGACCAGGTTACGACTCCGGAGGGGTGGGCGCGGCTCCTCAAAGAGCATGACGAGGTGAAGCAGCAGCTCGAGGATCGGCAGGAGGAAGCGACGGCGGGCCTCAAGGGGGTGAAGGTGAACACCGAAGACTCGGCAGTACTCAAGTCGGACACGTTCAAGAAACTCAAGGCGATCAAGGACGAACTCAACGAGCACCTACGGTTCGAACCGGACGACCTCACGCGAGACGGTGACACTCTGACGGAGAGTTCCGGTGGTCCCCCCACGTCCGAAATGCAGGTACCCGTCTATGTCAAGAACACCGACGAAGACAGTCCGCTGCACGGCAAGTTCGTTCTAACTCCCGAGGCCGAACGGCGATATTACGTAAGACCTCTCGAAGAGGCCGCCGAGAAGTGGGAGGAAGAATACGCCAAAGCGACCAAGGAGTTCCAGAAAAAGGCCGAAGATATCGATCATGGAGACGATGACCGCGGAGGCGATGGCGGCCGAGATACCGGAGACGAAGATACCGGAGACGGAGATACCGGAAACAGGCGTAACGGCGGTGACGGGGGCGGTGATCCCGACCTCGGCGGTTCCAACGATACAAGCAACGACCAGGATGCCGGCCAGGCTACGAATGCGAACGCCGCACTCGAGGATCTCGACAAGCAGTTTTCAACCATCTTGGGAGATTCCACGCAGGATGTCGGCGCCACCGGAACCGATAGCGACAGTACCGGTCTGACCGCGGCGTCCGGCGAGGATGAGAAAAGCGACCTGAAGAGCATGGTCGAGAAGTACCTCAACGAGGGCACCGGTTCCGAAGGCGGTTCCGGTGTGGCCCAGGCGCAGCAACCCGCGGCGCAAACGGCCGGCGGTGGCGGCGGTATGGATATGTCGTCGATGATTATGCCGGCAATGCTGGCGAGCGCGCTGCCCAACATGCTCAACCGAGGTAACAACAACAATAACAACGACAGGGACGCCGACAAGCGGGACGAGGACCGCCGGGACCGGGATCAGCCGGCTCCGGGCCCCGGCCAGCAATCCCCGGGTGTGGCAGCCACGCCGGGACAACCCACGAACGCGCAACCCGCCGTCGCACCCCCTACCGACACCGGTACGCCTCCCGTGATGGGCGCCCCGGGCGCGGGGGTGGATCCCAAACTCACCGGCCCGGACGGCAAACCGCTGACCGGAGCGGACGGCAAACCGCTGAAGGTGCCCCAGCCCGTGGCGGAGGCGTTG
Source organism: Nocardia grenadensis (assembly GCF_050942415.1). Lineage (NCBI taxonomy): Bacteria > Bacillati > Actinomycetota > Actinomycetes > Mycobacteriales > Nocardiaceae > Nocardia > Nocardia grenadensis. Next base: position 1,707,830 of record NZ_CP192054.1, read on the forward strand.
ACGCACCAGAATGGGAATCCGGCGATCAATGCGAGTACGGCCTACGAGGGGACGGTGGCGGCGCAGACCCCGGAAAGGCCATGGGCGATCGTGGACGGCACGCCGAACACCGGCGATGTGATCGCCTGGGAGAGGCACAGCGCGGTCCTGATCAACAATGGGGCCGGGCTGTTCTACATCGAGAACGGGCAGGTGGTCGCGCTGGACCAGACCAACCTGGACAACGCCCAGTACGGCAAATTCCAGAACTTCCTGCACCCGAGTGGGCTGGACGCCGCCAGTGCGACCCCGGCGGCCCCGGAGTCACCGGGACTGCCGGAACCGAAGGTCACCCAGTCACAGCCGCCGGCGCCTCCCGCGGTGCAGGCGCCCAAGGAACCCCAGGCGACCTGAGTCTGTGCCGAACCGCCCGGAGGTTTCCGGTCCCGCTCCCAGGGGCCGGAAACCTCCGGCGGTGAATGCTAGTCTCCGCTGAGTTCGCCGGAGGGAGACTGTCATCAACGCGCTGTTGCTCGTCGTGCTGATCATCGTGCTCGTCGGTGCGGGTGTCGCGCTGTATCTGCTCGTCCGGAAGAAGGACGAGCCGGCCGCGCCGACCGGTCCGGTCGACCCGTTCGCCGATAAGGACTCCGATGCGCTGCGCGGTGATCCGCGGGCGCTGAAGGCCGGGGATATCGTCGATATCTTCGGCGAAACCTATACCGTCCGTGGTTCGCTGCGCCTGAAAGAAGGCGGATACCAGTGGAGTGAACATCTGCTGGATACCGCCGGGGGCACACGCAGATGGCTGTCGGTGGAGGAGGATCCGGATCTGGAGCTGGTGCTCTGGACGGAGACACCGGGGGTTCCGACGGCCGGGGGCAACGAGCTCGAGTACGACGGGAAAACCTTCCGGCTCGACGAGTCGGGAAGCGCCCGATACATCAGCGAGGCGACCACCGGTCTCACGCCCTCGGGCACCGTCGCCTATCACGACTACGCCGCCGCGGACGGTACCCGGCTCTCGTTCGAGGATTTCGGTGAATCGGGCAAAAAGGAAGCGGCGATCGGGCAGGTGCTGTACCGGAGTGCGATTATGATCTACCCGCAGTCGTCGAACTGAGCGATAGCTGCGGCACCGGAGGGACTGTGCGCCGGACGGGGGAAGGTTTGCTGTGAGTCGTAGGTCCTGGCTGTTCGCTGTGTGTGTCGTGATTCTCACGGTGGTGCTGTCCGGATGCGGGTCCGATGACGACGACGCCGGTGTCCGGTCCTATATCGGGTCGCACTACACGCGCGCGCCGCAGCTCGACGAAGCGAACAACGGGGTGGCGTATACGTCCGACAGGTCACCGACGGCGACGGCCGACGACATCACCGAGGGGGTACGCCAGCTGGACCGGCGCACCGCCGGCGCCACCACCTACCTGCAGTACCGGGACGACATCATCGCGATCTCCCCGAACGGTACCGGGGCCAAGGTCCTGCTGGACGACTACCGGACGGGGCACCGGCGGCATCACAGTGCGGTCGGTGTCTTCGGCTGGCCCAGCGACAACACCGGCTTCCGTGGCGGCGGTCCCGGCGACGGAAAGTAGCCGCCGTCCGCGCGTCCGGATCCATTCCCAGGAGGAAACAATGCTCGAAGACCTGCCCGCGAACGCCGGTGCGGCGGCCGCCTATTCCGGCCTCGGGATCGTGCTGATGGTGCTGGGGTTCGTCCTGGTGGATGTGCTCACTCCCGGCGACCTGCGTCATCAGATCTGGGTGGAGCGTAACCGCAACGCCGCCCTGCTGGTCGCCGCGAACATGCTGGGTGTGGGCATTATCGTCGCCACCGCCATCTGGACCTCCGACGGTGCGGTCGGGCAGGCGCTGGTCACCAGCGCGGTGTACGGGGTCATCGGGCTGGTGGCGATGGCGCTGGCGTTCCTGGTGTTGGAGTTCGCCACTCCCGGCGAGTTCCGGGGTGTGGTGAACGAGCCCGACCTGCACCCGGGGGTGTGGGTGAGTGCGGCGGTGCATATCGCGGTGGCCGCGGTGGTCGCATCCGCGCTGACCTGAGTTGGCACCGAACGATTCCCGGGCCGGCGCCGTCGCGCCGGAACTCCCGCCGGCCGCGGACGCACACGCGTCCGGCGCCGGATCGGTCGAACCAGCGGAGGCGCCGCCCATCTCCGGACGGTTCGCGCGACTGGCCCTGCTCACCACGGTGTTCGTCTGCGCCGCGTGCGGACTGGTGTACGAACTGTCCCTGGTGACGCTGGGCAGCTATCTGATCGGCGATACCGCCACCCAGGCATCGATCACGCTCAGCGTGATGGTCTGCGCGATGGGGGTCGGCGCCCTGGCCGCGAAACCGTTGCGGCACCGGGCCGCCACTGCCTTCGTGGTGGTGGAGTTGGCGCTCGCACTGGTGGGCGGCCTCTCGGTGCTGGGCCTATACGCCGCCTACGCCTGGCTCGACCTGTACACGGCGGCACTGGTGGCGGCGTCCTGTGTGATCGGGGCCCTGGTGGGCGCCGAGATCCCGCTGCTGATGGAGATGCTGCAGCGGATCCGGAAACAGGAGGCGGGTAGCGCAGTCGCCGATCTGTTCGCCGCCGACTATGTGGGTGCGCTGCTCGGCGGTCTGGCGTTCCCGTTCCTGCTGCTGCCGGTGTTCGGGCAGATCCGCGGCAGTCTGATCGTCGGAGTGGTGAACGCGGTGGCCGGGCTGGTCCTGGTGCTCATCTGGTTCCGCGCCGATCTGTCCCGGCTGGTGCGGGTGGTTCTCGGTGCGGTGACCCTGCTGGTGGCGGCGGTCCTGGTCGGCAGTTATGTCTACGCCGACCGGTTCGAGGCCACCGCCCAACAGGCCCTGTTCGCGTATCCGATCGTCTGGCAGCGGCAGACCGAATACCAGAAGATCGTGCTCACCGAATCGGTCTCGCCGTTCGGAACCCGGGACACCCGGTTGTTCCTCAACGGTGATCTGCAGTTCTCGTCGGTGGACGAGTACCGGTACCACGAGGCGATGGTGCATCCGACGCTGGCCGGGCAGCGCCGCGAAGTACTGGTCATCGGAGGCGGTGACGGGCTGGCCCTGCGTGAGATCCTGGCGTATCCCGATGTGGAGTCGGTGACGCTGGTCGAACTGGATCCGGCTGTGATCGAGCTCGCCCGCACCGACCCCCGCCTCACCGAACTCAACCGGAACTCCTTCGCCGATCCGCGGGTGCGGGTGGTCACGGCGGACGCCTTCTCCTGGTTGCGGACCGCCGGTGCCGACTACGACGCGGTGATCGTCGATCTGCCCGACCCCGACCAGACCTCCATCGCCAAGCTCTATTCCACCGAGTTCTACGCGATGACGGCCCGGGTGCTGGCCCCCGGCGGCACCATGGTGGTGCAGGCGGGTTCGCCGTTCTTCGCTCCGCACTCGTACTGGTGTATCGCGGCCACCGTCCGTACCTCTGGTTTGAACATCGTGCCGTACCACGTGGACGTCCCCAGTTTCGGTGACTGGGGTTTCATCCAGGCCACCCGGGCCCGCGAGCCGCGGCTCGCGCTGGACCCGCCGGCCCCGCTGCGGTCGATGGACGAGGAGAGCCTGCGGGCCGCGACGATCTTCGCGCCGGATCGCCGGGACACCGGCGAACAGCCGTCGACGCTCATGCATCCGACAATTCTCGAGCTGGCCCGCAAGGAGTGGGTTTAGCCGCCGGCCGGACCTCCGCTATCCCGATCCGCCGCAGCGTGGCCAGGGCGGATCAGGCGGGCGGTGTCCAGGACAGCACCGGACCCAACGCACGCAGGGCCGCGGCGTCCGGGGCCAGGCGCAGCACGGTGTTGCGCAGCGGAGTCGCCGCCGGCAGCGCGAGTTGCAGTGCGGCGCCCATCCGGTGCGACAGCCGGGCCAGCGGCTGTACCCGGGCACGGCGGATTCGGTCGTATTCGGTGAGAGCGCCGGGGATATCGGGTGCTCGGTCGAGTAGGGCCGCCAGGGTGACGGCATCCTCGACGGCGAGGTTCGCGCCCTGGCCCAGATTCGGGGTCATGGCGTGGGCCGCGTCGCCCAGTAATGCCACCCGTCCCCGCACGTAAGTGTCCAGCGGGGGCAGTTCGTAGATATCGTGCCGCAATATCGCGGCCGGGTCGGCCGCCGCCAGCAGCGCCGGAATCGGGTCGTGCCAGCTGCCGAACCGGCGGCGCAGTGCGTCCAGTTCCCGGCCGGGATCACGCTGCCCGGCCGGCAGATTCGCGGTGCCGAACAGGTAGACGCGTCCGTCGCGCAGCGGCGCGATACCGAAACGCTGCCCGCGGCCCAGGGTCTCGCCGCCGGCGAATACCGGTTCGGCCGGGGTGACGATGGTCCGCCAGGCGGTGTACCCGGCGTACACCGGGCGCCGGGCGCGCGGCCACAGGGTGGCGCGGAGCGTGCTGTTGATCCCGTCGGCGCCGACCACCAGGTCGGCCTCGGCAGTCCCGGCGCTGTGCCGCAACCTCACCCCACGCCCGCTGAACTCGACTGCCTCCACCGCGCACCCGAACCGCAGCGAGCCGGTGCCCAGTACGGTGCGCAGAATGTCCGACAGCTGGTTGCGGTGGATCACCACCAGGTCCCCGTAACGGTCGCGGAGGGTGGCGATATCGGTACGGGACAGCCAGCGGCCGGCGGTATCGCGCATCCCGCCCTCGGTCGCCGCCAGCGACTGTGCGCGGATCGCGGCACCGACACCGATCACATCGAGACCGCGCAGACCGTTGGGCCACAGGCTCAGTCCCGAACCGGCCGGTTCCGCTCCGGCGGCCCGTTCCAGGACCTCGACCCGCCAGCCGCGCTGTCGCAACGCGATCGCGGCCGTGAGCCCCGCGACCCCGGCGCCCACGACCACTGCCCGGCGTTCGGCACCCACCGGTTCCGCGCTCATCGCCACCTCCGCTTTCGAACTTCGCTGCTCGACACGATTATTGTCGCGGGCCGGTACGTATCAGCGATCGGCCGATGACCAGCGGTATCCCCCTGGAATCGGCGACTGCGTGGCGGCCCGGCATGGTTCGTGGTGGCGGCGGTGTCATCTCGACGGCTGCCGCGTTGCCGTTCCGTCGGTCGCCGCGCGTTCGCCGTTGCGGGGCGGTCGCCTGCCACGGGCGTCGCTGCCGGTCGTGGCAGGCGACTGCAGCGCGGGCCCGTACCGGATCAGGCGGTGTCGGGCGCGGGAGTGGGTCCGGAGGAGGGAGCCGGAGCCGGCGGCGGGGCCGGAAGGCGGGTGGAAGCCGGGATGGTGGAGGTCGGGACCGGGGCGGACGAAGAGACCGGGGCCTCGGTGGAATCCGGGGACGGGGAAACGCGCGTGGCGGTGGCGGCCGGGCCGGAGGCCGCCGTGGGCGGCAGGGCGGCGTGCGACGAGGCCGGAACGGTGGCGGGAACGTGGCCGGAAGAGGAGATCGCGCTGCCCCGGGTCCGTGGCTGTTCGGTGGTCGCGCTGTTCGCGGCGGAGCTCGTCTCCTCGCCGGTACCGGTGGTTTCCGGTGGGGTCGTCGTGGTCTCGCCGGGGGAGGGGGTGGTGGTACTCGTCCCGGGATCGGTGGTCGTGGTGGGAGAGGTCGGCGAGGCGGTCGGTTCGACAGTGGTGGTGGTCGGGGGTGCGGCGACACTGGTGGTCGGTAGTGGCGGCTTCGGCGGCGTGGTCGGTTGCTCGTCCACCGAATCACCCTGAGGCGTGGTGGGTACGTGTTCCACGATGGTGGTTTCCGGTACGGCCGGGGGGGCGGACGGAACCACCGGCATCGACCGGGTTTCCGAAAGGGTCGGCTCCTGTCCGGAGAGCGCCGGTGCGGGGGCGGGCGCGACCTCGGCTGCCCGATCGCCCGGTACCGCGGTGGCCGACACCTTCGACGGTGCCGTGGGTACCGGTGCGTCGGTGACCGTGGTGGTGTCCTCTCGGGTCAAGGCGAGGGCGGACACGCTCACCACCGCGGTCACGAGCGCGGCGGCCGCGGCCGCGGTCTTGACCCGGGTACGGGACCGTGTGCCGGGCGGTATGTCATCCGGCGTACCGAGGGTGGTCGGACGGTCGGCGGGCGGGGCGGCCGGGTATGTGGCCGGTGAGAAGCCGGGGGCGCGTGGGTGTTCGCCCGGCAAGAAGCCGGCGGGTCGGTTGTTGTCGGGCGAGAAACCGGTGCCGGGTGCGTTGTTGTCCGGCCAGAGGCCGCCGGCTGGTCGGTGGTCCTTCGGCGATGGACCCGCGAGTGGATCGTTGCTCGGTGCGAGGCCGGCGGGCGGGGTGGTGGCCGAGGGGAAGAGGGCGAGTGGCGTGGCGGCCGGTGCGGTGACATCGGGACCGCTGTCCGGCGGTCCGAAGGGCGTCGGTGGGGTGCCGACCGGCGAGTTGTCCACTCGCCAATCGGTGCCCGGTGCCGCGCCGGCCTCCGGATAGTCGTCCGACGGGTCGTCCACCGGCGCGGTGACGGCCGCCGATGTACCCGTTCCAGGGGAGCCTGCCGGGTCCAGCGCCTGGCGCGCCGCCGACGCCAATTCCCCGGCCGACCCATAGCGTTGGTCCGGGTCCTTCGCCAGCCCACGCGCGACGACCGCGTCGAAAGCGGGTGGCAGACCGGCGGCCGAGGGTAGCGGCGGCCGGTCGGTGAGGTGGGCGGCGATCTGCCGTTCCACGCTCTCGCCGGTATACGGCTTCGTACCGGCCAGGCATTCGTAGAGGACGCAGGCCAGGGAGTACACATCCGAACGCGAGTCGACCTGGTCCAGGGTGAGCCGTTCCGGTGCCATATAGGCGAGCGTGCCGATCATCGTGCCGGCGCGGGTGAGCGTGGTGTCCTGACTGCTGCGGGCAATCCCGAAATCGATGAGGTAGGCGAAACCCGACGCGGTGATCAGGATGTTCGATGGTTTCACGTCCCGATGCACCACCCCGCTCGCGTGCGCGGCATCGAGGGCCGCGGCGATCTGGGTGACCACGGCGACGGCTTCGGCGGCGGGCAGCGCTCCCCGGTCCGCGAGCAGCGAGGCCAGGTTGGGGGCCTCCACCAGGCGCATCTCCAGGAACAGGCGGCCGTCGATCTCGCCGAAATCGTGGATGGGCACGATATGCGGTTCGTCCAGCCGGGCCACCAGCTGGGCTTCACGCTGGAACCGCCGGCGATAGACGGTGTCCTGCGCGAATTCCCGAGACAGCACCTTCACCGCCACCATGCGCTCGGTCCCGGTGTCGTAGGCGCGGTGCACTTCCCCCATGGCGCCCGCCCCCAGTGGATCGAGCAGTCGGTAACGACCGAACTCTGTACCTTCCACACCTTCCACGAGCTACGGATACCACATCCGGTGACCGATCACAGCACCCCGGCACCGGGGATGAGGCTGGAATCACCCGAGGACCAGCGGGTTTCGGTCAAGGGCCGGGTTCGTCGCGTCCCATGGACCCGGCGTCGCCCAGCGGTTCGACGGGGGGGTCCGCGAAAACCGTGGCCGCGCTACCGGTGGCCAGCCGGGCGGCGGCATTCGCGGCCACCCGGAGCGCGAACCGGCCGGAATCCGGGTCGACCGCGATCAAACCGTATTCGCGGTCGACCTCGTCCTCGGCCAGTCCCAGTTCCCGCAGGGCGTCGGCCAGCACCGAGCCAGGGGGCAGCGAGACGGTCAGCAGCGGCATTTCCCCAGGCTACGCGCGGGCCGCGGCTTTTTGCAGCTCCGCGAGCAGGGCCCGGGGCTCGACGATGCCGTACCCGTAGTCGTAGTCGAATCCGGCGCCCGCCCGATCGCCCGCGGTGTTGCGCAACAGTTCCCGCAGGCGGGCGGGCGATACCTCGGCCGTGGTCCACCGAGTACGGAAGGCGGCGACGACTCCGGCCAGCACCGGGCAGGCGGTGGAGGTGCCGGTATCGGGTGCGTCGGCGCCGAAGGCGGTGGAACCCAGGAAATGGGAGTAGGCGCAGAGGTCGGGTTTGCGATCGGCGAGCCGGCCGGGACCCTGCGACGAGTATCCGACCCGCTCACCACCGGTGTCGACGGCACCGACCGACAGCACGTCCGGATGCGAATTCGCTCCGGTGATGGGTCGCTCGGGGTAGGTGCAGCGTCCGTCGGGGCAGTCGCGGCCGCAGTTCCCGGCGGCGAAGAGGATATCGGCTCCCGCCGCGTCCAGCGAGGCCACGATGACGTTGAACGGGTGGTCGGGATTGTCGGAGTAGTTGCCCGGATCACCGACCGGGAAATCCCACTGCGGTGCGAACGAACCCCAGCTGTTGCTGACCACCAGGGCCCGGCGGTCCGCCGGCTGCGCGGTCAGAACCGTACGTAGATGGGCGAATGCGGCGAGTGCGTCGGAGAGCAGTCCGTCCATCCGGCTACCGCCGGAACGCGTGCTCTGTAGTAGCGGGATATCGAGGAAGGTGGCCTGCGGTGCGGCGATGAGCGCGTCGAAGGCGCACATGGTGCCGTGGTCGACCGGGAACTCGCCGGCGATGCCGCGGACCCCGGCCGGGTTCCAACTCCGGGCGGCGTCGATCGCGATCGGGGCACCGGCGGCCCGCCGCACCGCCGCCGCGTTGATCCCGGTGTCCAGCACGGCCACGGCCACACCCGCACCCGTCAGTCCGGCGGCGGTGAGCTCGGCGCGGCCGAGCCGCTCGGCGACGTCCGTCCAGGTGCCGACCGGGCCGGTGTCGCCGCAGGTGAGCACCGGTTCGATCACCGGATCGGCGAAGATCCCGGTCACCCCCGGAGCGCCCGCCACCGCGGCCCGGGCGGCCGGGTCGTCGTCGGGTATCTCCCCGCGCACCACATACGAGTCGCCGTCCCCGCGGGTATCGCTGGCCGCCGTGGCAGCGGGGACGGACACGGCACCGTAGCCGGAGTCGACGGTGAAACCGGGTACCTCACCGGTGAGCGCGGTGGCGGCAACTCCGGCCGCGGAATCCATTGCGGCGGAGATGAGTTCAGGGGAGGGGCGGAGCTCGATGAGGACTCGCATCCCGCCATAGTGCCCCGGGAACCGGCGGACGGCAATCGCTGCGCAATTGGTTGCCCGGCCACGCGGCGTGCCGGAACCGGCGCGTCCCGCGGGGCGGACGCATTGTGTCACCTTCCCACCGGCGCGAGCCGCATCGGACGAGGCGGTCCCTTCCGGGGCGACCGACGGCCGGAGGGTTGTCAGCGGGTCGGCGCGGGCCCGCCCGTTCCACCGGTGTCGCGAGTCGCGGCCTCGCTCACCGGGCCTGGACCGGCGCGGCGATGCGATGCTCGGCCAGCCTGCTCAGCACCGCCTGATTGGCCTCCCAGCCGTCGGGAAACTTCACCGGCACCCCGAGATAGACCGGTTCCGCGGAGGGGTGCGCGTCCAGGAGTTCCCCGATCCCGGCGCGGCCCACGACGATACAGGCGTGCCGGTGCCGGGACGCCAGCACGCACAACCGCCCGGCCTCCAGATGGAACGCGCCCGCGTCGCGGCGGCCGGAGAGCGGATGCAGGATGACGGTGACATCGTATTCGCGGCCCTGCAGCCGGTTGGCGGTATCGACGGTGACCGTTTCCGCCACCGTTCCCGCCAGCGCGTCGCGTACCGCCTGGGCCTGGTCGCGGTGCGCGGTACCGACCGCGATACGGGTCGCGTCGATCTCGCGGTTGCCGTGTTCGGAATGCGCGATACCGCCGCGTTCCAGCAACCGGCAGGCGAGGTCGGCGATGGCGGCCACCGCTTCGCCGTCGGTACGCAGCGTATGCCGGGCGGGCAGTTCGTAGTACGCCCAGCCGTGTGCGGCGGCCTCGTCGAGTACGTCGTCCACCGGCCCGCGCAGACCGCGGGTGGTGAATTCGAGCCGGCGCTGTTCGGGGCGGGTTCCGGCGGCGAACGGCGCGAACGGATAGAACGCCGAGGACACCACCGAGGCCGCCGAGGGTGGCAGCCGCCACGACACCGGCAGGGTGTGCACCGGGATACCGGCATTGTGGTTGAGCATCACCGCCACCGCGCTCATGGTCGGATCCCACGACAGTCCCGCCCAGCGGTCACCGTCGACGGTGGCGAATGGGTCCAGCTGGCCGGGGTCGCCGACGAAGAGGCCGCGTTCGAACCGGTTGGCGATCCGCAGCAACATATCCGAGCGCATCTGGTAGGCCTCGTCGACGATCGCATACGACCAGCGGCCCTCGTCCAGCGTCGCCCATTTCGCGGCCGTGCCGATCACGATCGCGCATTTCTCCAGATCGGCGGGCCGGTTGGCCACCTCGACATTGTCGCGGTCGATCCGCGCGCTGCGACGGTAGTCGCCGGCGGACAACCGCCCGATCAGCAGGCCGGAGTCGGCGGTGGCGAGCCGATCGATGAGGTCGTCGACCTGTTCGTTGGTCTGCGCCACGATCATCCGCTGTTCGTCGTCGGCCGCGGCCAGCTGCCGGGCCGCGCGTACCACCAGGGTGGACTTACCGGCGCCCGGCGGGGAATCCACCACCAAGGCGCGGTGGGCGGCGTTGTCGAGGTCGGCGAGGATCCGGCCGACCACCTCGTCCGCAGTACTCACGACCACTCCTCCGCGAGTTCGAGGGTCGGGTCGGGCGGCGGGCCGCCGTGGGTCCACGGCGTCTCCTCCCGAGGCGGGAGTTTGGCGGGCGGACCGCCGAAACCGCTGGGGGAGAAGCGGGCGAAGCCGATCGCGTCGCCCTCCTCGGGGACACTGCCCGCGGCGGGGTTCTTGCCCTGTCCCATCCCGCTGACCAGTTCCAGCTGGATCACATCTTCCTCCACCGCGACGACCTCGGCCTTCTGCGCGGGCCGGTCGATCCGGATCAAGGTCTCGCCGGGGCGGGCCCGGAAGGGGTCGGCGGTATGCACCCACAGATACGGGCGCGGTACCTCGCGGGATTTCGGTTTCGCCCGCCGCTCGGGTTCGCAGGCGCTGACCGTGCCCTGGAACGCCTCGCCGACGAGCCGGTATTCGATCAGGACCCGGGGATCGTCGAAGGCGCGCTGTGCCTGGAAGGTGTCCAACGCCTGTTCCTGTTTGAGCAGGCGCCGGGTCGCCGAGACCGCCGAATCGCGGCGGGCCTGTGGATACCCTTCCGGGATATCGGCCACGAACCAGGAGAACGCCGCGCGGTCGTCGGTCCAGCGTTTGGCCACGCTCGCGCCCTCCGGCAGGGCGCGCAGCAGTTCCACAGCCCGCCACATCAGCTGCCAGGTCGGTTCCAATTGTCCGCGCAAAGCCTGTTCGAGCCGTTCGGTGGCTACGACCTTGGCCCATTCGTGCTCGGCGCTGTCGTAGGCGGCGATCAGGGGCGCCAGCTCCTCGTTGTCGAAACCGGGGTCGGTGGCCGGGCCGGCGGGTGGATAGGCCAGCGGATCCTCGGCCAGGGCGGCGGCCTCCGGCCCCGTCATGCCGGCGGGCGGGTCTATCCAGCCGAGCAGGGCGGCGAGGTTACCGTCCTCGAGCGCGGACTGCCCGGAGGCCCAATGGGTGGTGAGGACGGAGGTCATCGCCAGGCACACACTGGATCCCGGGAAATCGGAGCGGTCACCGAACCAGGTGAGCCAGCGGCCCAGCAGCGGAAGGGATTCCGGGACCGCGTTGTCGCCCTCGGTGCGATGGAACCGCACCGACCGGCCCAGCAGGCGCAGGAACTCGGCGCCGCCGGGATTGGGCACCAGCAGCTGCGGAGCGTCCAGGTACCGCAGGTAGGCCTCGCCGGTCGATTTCACCGTCAGCTCCTCGGCGTCCTCGCAGAACGACGAGATATAGGGCAGCACCCGGTCCGCGAAGTGTTCGATGAACCGCAGGCGCAGCACCCGGTCGCGGGGCTGGGCCACGATCAGCACCGTCGCGTCGTGCGGGGACGACCCGAGCGCGACCGCCAGCGGTGCCGCGGACTCACCGGCCAGCCGCAGCGGCACGAGTACGAGGGGGCGGTCCGAGAGGTGGTAGTGCCGCCGGTCGGCGATGGGTTCGGCGCGACCGCTGCGTACCGCGGTCACTTTCGCCAGCGCGCTGAGCACGCTCATCGGGCGACCTCCAGGCGCAGTGCCCGCGCCCGGCGGAGCATCTCCGCGATATCGGCGTGTTCGGGACCCGGGTCCAGGGTGCCGTCGGCCAGGGCGAGCACCGTGTCGAGGTTGTCGATACCGCCCAGGTCGTCGCATACGCCGCGGCCGAGGGTGTCCACCGAGCCCTGGGTGCGGGCCTCGGAGCGGCAGGCGAAGGCCAGTTCACAGCTGGACATGCATTCCGGGGCGTAGCGCGACGGTATCGCCGCGACGGTGCCGGCCAGCCCGCCGCCCGGGGTGAACGAGGCGCCGTACGGGACCAGATCGAGAAGGGTGTCGATCGAAGTGAGCCGGGACAGCTGGCGTCCGATCACCGCGAGCTGTTTACGCAGATCCACCAGAGCGGCGGTCGGGCGGTTGGTGAAATCCCGGGCGCACACCAGGATCGAATTGTGCGCGACCAGCTCCGGGGACTGCCCGAGTTCGCGCAGCAGCTCCCGCATGGCCAGCACGTAGACCGCCGACTGCCGGGCCGCCGAGGCCACCTGCGCGGGATCGGCCTGCCCGTCGACGACGGCGAACGATTTGATCTCCACCACGTGGAACAGGCCACCGATCTGCAGGGCCACCACATCCGGTTCCAGGTAGGCGGTGGCGCCGGCGATCTCCAAGCGCAACATCGGATGATCGAACAGAGTGCCCTGGCCCGAGGTCAACGCCTGGCCCAGCAACTGTTTGGTGCGCTGGTAGCGCACCGAATTGCTCGCGTTGTCGCCGACGGTCTCCAGATCGTGGTAGCCGACCTCCGGAATGGTCAGCCCGAGTTCTTCGCGCAGCAGCCGCAGCAGTTCGGCGCAGCCGTGCGCCTTCACCATGGCCTCGAAGCTGTTGCCGCGGGTGATCGCGAACGGCGACTGACCGAATTTCGGCGGGAAACCCAGTTCCCGGGCGATCACGGTCTTGTCCACCGCCGCGGCATCCAGCAGCGCCCGGCGCGCGCAGCCCGGATTGGCGGTGAGCGCGGCGATGGTCCGGGCATTGTGTCGGGTGGCCGGAGCGTCGCCGCGCAAGTCGTCGAGCCGTTTGGTCAGTGTCTTTTCCGCAAGCGTCATGTCAGGCCTCGTTCCGTCGCCGGTCGGCTACCGCGAGCCGAACGCCGAACAATTGCGCCGCGGGATCCGCCAGTTGCCGCACCGCCCGCTCCGCGGCGTCGGCCCGCTGCTGTGTGTCGTCGTCTCTGTGCACCTCTAGTTCCCGTTCCGCGGCCGCCCGCACGAGCTCCGGGTCGATCCCCTTCCGGTCGGTCGCGCCGGGGATGGACACCGCCAGCTGCCACAGCACGCGTTGGCCGGCGGGTGTACATCCGTGGTCGATCATGTGCCGGGCCAGGCGGACGGCGCCCGTGAGCAGGTCCACCCGCGGACTCAACGGCCCGACCATACGCTGCGCCGACGACCAGGTGCTCACTGCCAGCAGGCCGCGGGCCGGGGCCAGCAGATCGGTGGTCATGGCGGCGCAGATGTAGTACGGGCGAGCGTACGGCGCGGCCCGGAAGGACCGCTCCTCGTCGCGGCGCAGGCTGGTGAGCCGCGCCGGGACCAGTTCTCCGGAGAAGAACGCGTCGTGTACGGCGAGTACCAGTTTCGGGGCCGCGGGCACCGACAGCAGGGTGAGCGCGCGATGTACGTGCTCCCGGACCGGGACCGCCGCCGTGGACTGCCGGGGCGGCGCGGGTTCTTCCGGTACCCCGAGAACCGCGGCATCCCATTCCGTTTCGGCGACCCGGAGTTGGGCGCGCAACCTCCGGGCCGCGGTCCGATCTCCGGATCCGGCGGCCCGGCGCACCTGCGCGCGTAACTCGGCTATGCGCGCTTCGAGCGCCTCGGCGGTGGGCATGGGGTGAAATGTAGGGGGCGATTCCAGGGAAGTCCAGTGAATGCCAGTATTCGCCGGTAAATGTTGCCGCGCGGACCAGTTCCCGGGATCGCTACTTCAGCGACCATCCGATGCAGCGGTTGAAGCGCGATGTCGACGTAGTGAGCGGGCATGTGGTCTTCGACTACGACACCGCCCGCGAACTCGCCGGGGCGACCGCGATCGGTCGGCAGGTGGACACCCGGCGGCTCGGAGATTCCGGCGGGGGCTACAGCACGGGCAGCGGGGGAGCGGGCTCGAAGACGACGGGCAACCCGGCCAGTGCCCGGTGGAACGGGCCCGGCCGCCAGACCAGTTCCTGCCGGGTATCCAGGCATAGATCGGGAATGGCGTTGAGCACCACATCGATCGCGCTGCGTACGGCGGTGCGGGCCAGCGATTGCGCGGGGCAGGCGTGCGGCCCGACACTCCAGGCGAGGTGGGAGCGGTTCCCGACGAAACTGCCACCGGGGGTGTCGAAGTCGTTGCGGATCTCGGGGTCGTTGTTGCAGGCCGAGAGGCTGATGACCACCGGTTGGTGGGCGGGCAACCAGGTATCGGCGACCGGTATGGGCTGGCGCGGATAGGTCGTGCAGAAATTGGCCATCGGCGGGTCGTTGAAGAGGACGTTGTCGATGGCGTCGTCGGTCGACAGGTTCCCCCCGAAGGTATCCCCGGGCCCGTACTGGGGCTCGGTGATCATCAGCAGCAGGGCGTTGGTGATGAGGTTGCGCTGAGCCTCGAAACCGGCCCCGTAGAAGCTCATCAACTGCGCGAAGACCTCGACATCGTCGAGGCCGGTGCTGTGTTCGGCGAGCCGTGAGGTGGCATCGTCGCCCGGCCGGTCACGTTTGAGATGGATCAGTTCCATCAGCGCGGATCTGAGGATGCCCATACCCTCCTCGGCCCGTACGGTGTCGAACCGCGCGGCCATACCGGCCGCGATCCGCTTGCCGATATCATCGGGGCAGCCGCAGATGTGATTGATGATCTCCAGCGCCAACGGGAAGGCGTACTGATTCATCAGATCGGCGGCGCCGTTCGCACAGAAGTCGTTGATCAACGGAGTCGCGATGCGCTCGACCGTCGCCGGCAAGGCGTTGAGGTCCACGCCGTCGATACTGTCGGCGGATGCCTGTCGATAGCGGGCGTGGACGTCACCGACGTTGTACCGGGCGGCCGGAAGCCATTTCATCATCGGCAGCACCGGAGAGTCCTGCGGCACGGTCTCCTGCCAGTACCGGGGGTCGGCCGGGAAGTGGTCGGGATCGTTGAGGATACGCACGGCGATCTTGTGGCTGATCACCAGGGTGGCCGGCACTCCGGGGGCCAGGTCCACCGGAACCAGCGGCCCGAACTGCTCTCGTATCTCGCGGTACGCGCGGTGCGGGTCCGTGGCGAACTCCTGCGTGTACATCGGGTACCGCGGGCTCGGGGGTTCGGCGACGGGGCCGGCAGGAGCGGGAAACGCCCCCGTGATCATCGATGACTGCGACAGCGGGGCACGGCGTGGTGTGGACAAGAATACAACTCCGGTTACGAGGCTCGAACGAGATGGGATTCGGAGCGAACTCGTCGTGCCGACTCGTGCGCCCTGGCTGTCTCCCCCATGAATTTCACTGACTACAGCACGGTCGAACGTGTCGTGCGGCCACGATGAATTTCGGTGCGGTCGAGTGGGTCGCCATCCCGTTCATGCACCGGTCGATCGGCGGGCGGATATCGCTGTTCGGGGCAATTCGGCATGGGTGTCGACCGTCGGACACGACCGGGCCCATGGAATTGTCACAGCGACAGCCTGTTTCATGCGTGCCTCTCGTCAGTTCGGGCAGAACTATAGTCCGCGCGGGCGATATCGCAATCGCTGGGTGGATGCCGGGGCGGGGTCGCATCGATCCGCGCCGAGGCGAGCGGAAGCGGCTCGTCTTTCCGGTCCGGATCTTCGCCGAGGTCGCAGCGATGGCGGTACCGGACGGCGACGGCCTTCTCGCCACGGCGAAGACCGGTATCGGTACATACGTCGGCGAAGGCGGCGGAGCCGCCCCACCCGGCGGCAGGGAGCAACCGCCGGGTCGGGCGCATCGAGAACGGGCGCCGTTCGTCCGGCGGATCAGCCCCGGCTGCCCTCCGGCGCCCGGACGAGCGACGCGATGGTCGCGGCACCCTGTTCGGCCTCCTCGGCCGTGTTACGGCCGAAACCGCACGCGGCGGCCACCCCGTAGGCGGTGGTACCGCGGGCCTGCTCGAAAAGGGCCAGGGCCTGCGCGCTCCGGTCGGGATCGTCGGTGGAGACCACCCCCGCGATCACTCGCCATTCGGGACCGAGTTCGCCCAACGGCGCGTAGAACTCGGGATCGGTCGGGGCCGGATGCGCGCCGTACGCGCACGGGATGTGTACCCGGGGGACGGGCACGCCGCGTTCGGCGAGGCGGCGGCCGGTACGGCTCAGCAGCGCGACGGCAGGCGCCAGATTCTTCGGACCGAGCAGGCTCTCGTGCTGATAATCGCCGTAACACAGGTGCACGATGGTCTCGGTCTCGATACCGTGCTCGCGATCGACCTCGTGCACCTTCTCCAGGAACCCGGCGAGTTGTCCCGCGACCGTCGGCGCCAGCGCCCACAGCGCCTTCAACTGCTGCGCCTTGACCATACCGAGCAGCGAGATGGGGGTTTCCACCTGCCAGACGATCAGATCGCCGTGTCGTCGCCGGACCTCGCGCATCTCCTGTAGCACCGCCTCGGTGAACACCGGGAGGTTCCGTAATGCGGTGAGTGCCAGATTCGACCGCCGCAACGCGAGTCCGATCGGCAGGCCGGTGGCCACGGCGCCACCGGCGTGCACGAACATGGCGAGATCCAGCGGATGGGGCTGGCTGAGCTGAAGTTTGGTGCCGGCCAGTTCGGGCCGGTCGCGCAGGAACGACTCGAAGGCCGTCACCACTTCACCGATCCGCTCGACCCGGTTCATCGACACATCTCGCGGTCCGAGCGTCCGGCCGGCCCGGACGCCGTAGGTGGGGAAATCAGAGTATCCGTCGAACCCGCCCGGGCGCAACACCTCCAGGGTGTCGGTGCGGTTCCCCAGATCCTTCAGGTAGACCAGGATCCAGTCGGGATCCAGATCGCAGGGGATCGCGGTGACCGGACGGCCGTCGGTGCGCGCGGCGAACCAGTCCAGGACGCCGCGATCACCTCCGGTCATCAGTTCGTGGGGGAGGCTACCTACAAAATGCGCGTACCTGGTCATGCGTCACTCTTCTGTCGCCCGGCAGGATGGCGACCGGTTCGGCGCACCGATCACCCGAGGCGGCCGACACCCATCCGGCCGATCGTCGCGGACGAAAGTGTGCCGCACGGTGTCTCACGCCACCGTCCGATAATAGCCGCTACACATTGTGGAGCGGGCCGCTCTCGGGGGATCCGGGCCGGCGGATCCCGCTCAGCGGGCCGGACAGCCGCCGGGGTGCGCTACTTCCGCAGTGCGGCCTCCGAGTGGCGCATCACCCCGGCACCGCGGCGCCGGAATCCGACACGCTAGACGATTCCCCGGGACCGCAGCGCCGCCACCTCGGCCGCGGATTTCCCGAGCAGACCGGAGTACACCTCGTCGTTGTGCTGACCCGGCCGCGCCGACCCGGCATTGCGGATGGTCCCCGGGGTAGCCGAGAGGACGGGTACGACCCCCGGACCTTTCACATTCCGTTCGATGCGCTGGTCGTAGTGGTCGGCGATCATGCCGCGGGCGTTCAGCTGCGGATCGGTGACCACCTCGGCGACGGTATTGATGGGCCCGCTGATCACCCCGGCTTCACCGAGCGTCGCGATGATCTCCCGGGGCCGACGCCGCGCCGCCCATTCGCCGATGATCGCATCGAGTTCGTCCTGGTTGCGACCGCGGGCGGTGTGGTTCGCGAACCGTTCGTCGGTGGCCAGCTCCGGTCGGTCCATCGCCGCGCACAGCCGGCGGAACACCGTGTCCTGGTTGGCCGCGATCACCACCCAGCTCCCGTCGGCGGTGCGATAGATATTGGACGGCGCGATACCCTCCAGCCGGGTACCCGACGGGCCGCGGACCACCCCGCCGATGTCGTAGTCGGGGATGGTGGATTCCTGCACCGCCAGACAGGCCTCGGTGAGCGCGGCGTCGACAATCTGCCCCTCCCCGGTGACGGTGCGCCGGTACAGCGCCGCCAGTGCTCCCTGGGCGGCGAACATCCCGGCCAGACTGTCACCGAGGGAGAGCGCGAGCCGCGGCGGCGGGCCGCCGGGGAAACCGTTCATATGGCGCAGGCCGCTGGCCGCTTCGGCGACCGAGGCGTATCCGGCCTTGTGGGCTTCCGGGCCGGTCTGCCCGTACCCGGACACCCGGACCAGGATGATGCCTCGATTGCGTTCCCGCAGTGTGTCGTAACCGAGACCCCATCGTTCCAGCGTGCCGGGCCGCAGATTCTCCACGATGATGTCGGATTTCGCGGCGAGTTCCAGGAACAGGTCCCGTCCCGCGTCCTCCCGCAGGTTCAGCGTGACGGCCTTCTTGTTGCGCGCGTGCACGGTCCAGAAGAAATGATGTCCGTCGAGTTCGGCCTGACCCCAGGTGCGCAGCGGGTCCGGAGCGTCCGGCGGCTCGAGTTTGATCACCTCGGCGCCCATATCACCCAGTAGGCGGCCGGCGAACGGGCCGGAGATCAGCGTCCCGATCTCGAGTACCCGGATACCGTCGAGAGCACCGGTTGTCGCGGAGTCCATCGCGGCATTATCTCCGGTGGCCGCGCGGGCGGGACCGAGGGGTGCCGCGCTCCGGCCGGGCCGACGGTCGCGGCGGGGTCATGCGGCGGGACCCAGGTCGCGGGCGCGCAGCCCGCCGTCCACGAGCGCGATCGCCTTCGCCGGCGGTTCACGCTGGTCGGGGCACGCCACGACCACTCCGGTCCGGGCCGTCCCGACCTGTCGGATCCGGCTGTGCGAGCGGCCGATCCCCATGGTGCCGCGGCACCGCCGCCGTAATCCGGTCCGATCGGGTGAGCCCCGGCGCGACGACCCGGTTCAGTGCCCGCCGGTCAGATACCCCGACAACCGCCGGTGCCGTGCTACGGACGCCGGATTCAGGCCCAGGATCTCCACGCGTTTGCCCTTCGCGGCGTACTTCGTGGTGATGGCGTCGAGCGCGGCCACGGTGGAGGCGTCCCAGATATGCGCTTCGGACAGGTCGAGCACGATATCGGCCGGATCGCCGCTGTAGTCGAATCGGTGGACGAGATCGTTGCTGGAGGCGAAGAACAGTTCGCCGCGCACCTTGTAGACGCGGGTGGTGTCCTCCGGGTCCGCGGTCGCGACGGGTATGACCTCGGTGAAATGCGCGACGCGGTGCGCGAAGGCGACCATCGCGGTGACGACACCGGTGACCACGCCGTAGGCCAGGTTGTGGGTGACGACGGTGACGGCGACCGTCAGCAGCATGACCGTGGTCTCGGCGACCGGCATCCGCCGCAGCGTCGCGGGGGCCAGCGAATGCCAGTCCATCGCGGTGACCGACACCATGATCATGACCGCCACCAGGGCCGCCATCGGGATCCGCGCGACCAGCCCGCCGAGCCCGACCACCAGGATCAGCAGGAATACTCCCGCCAAGAAGGTCGAGATCCGGGTGCGGGCCCCGGCGATCCTCACATTCATCACGGTCTGGCCGATCACCGCGCAGCCGCCCAGGCCGCCGAAGAACCCGGTGACGATATTGGCGACACCCTGTCCCCAGCTCTCACGCGTTTTATTCGACGGGGTATCGGTGATGTCGTCGACGAGTTTGGCGGTCATCAGTGATTCCAGCAGTCCGACCACCGCCATCGCGAAGGCGTAGGGGGCGATGATCCGCAGCGTCTCGAGGTTCCACGGCATCTCGGGGAGCAGTGGGAGCGGCAGAGCCGACGGCAGATCACCTTGGCCACCGACATCCGGCACGTGCAGCCCGAACGTCACGGTGACAGCGGTGAGCGCGACCACCGCCACCAGGGGCGCGGGCACCGCGGTGGTGACTCTGGGGAGCACCGCGATGATCACGATCCCCGCCAGCACCAGCGGATACACCAGCCACGGCACTCCGATCAACTGGGGGAGCTGGGCGAGGAAGACCAGCATCGCCAGCGAGTTGACCACGCCGACCATCACGCTACGCGGGATGAACCGCATCAGTTTCGCGATGCCCACCACACCCAGCGCGATCTGCAGCACACCGGCCAGGATCACCGTGGCCAGGAGATAGTCCACCCCGTGCTCGCGCACGACCGGCGCGACCACGAATGCCACAGCGCCGGTCGCCGCCGAGATCATGGCGCGTCGACCACCGGTGAATGCGATGGTGACCGCCATGGTGAACGACGCGAACAACCCCACCCGCGGGTCCACGCCCGCGATAACGGAGAAGGCGATCGCCTCCGGGATCAAGGCCAATGCCACGACCAGCCCGGCCAGCACCTCGGTACGCAGCAGTTTCGGGTTGCGCAGCGCCGCCACCACCGAGGTAGCGGACCGGTCGGTGCGCATTGCCGTCACCACGGTGGCTGCCTCCGTTCGCTGAGCGCGGCCGCGGCCGCACGGCCGGGTCGGGCCGGCACGGGATGGGGGAGCCGAGCGGGATCGGAGAAGCCGTTGGCGGGACGAAGTCCGGTACCGGCCGTGCCGCCGGACAGCTGTGGTCGGCGAACACTCGGCCAGGCAACTGTACTCTTCCGTCAAAGTAGGATTCCGACCAGCGGCGGGTGACCATCTGTCGATGGGTGGGCCGGCCGCCCCGGCGTGACCGCAGGCCCGGCTTTCCGGCGAGCCCGCCCACAGCGCGGGCCGGCTGCCGCGACCGGACCGCGCCGATACGGAGCGGTCGGGCTGCTGCTCGGCCGGCGGCCCCTTGCGGCCTCGGCTCAACTGCTCAGCCGATCAGGTCCGCCAGGCGATCGACCTGGTCCGGGTCGGTGCCGTAGCAGTACAGCATGACCTCGTCGGCGCCGAGGTCGGCGAATTGCCGAATCGCCGCGCGGATCTCGTCCGGCGTCGTACGCATCCCCGACACCATGTATTCGGCCCGGTCGGTGAACGCGTAGTAGGCGCCGGTGGCCGCCCGGGCCTCGTCGACGACCGATTGTGGTCCGAGCGCGGCATTGACCTGGGCGACGATCCGCGGTTCCCCCGGCCGGCCGTGCTCGTGCCAGCACCGGCGGACGGAATCGAACAGCCCTGCACACCATTGCGCCGGTGCCGCCGACAAGAATCCGTCACCCCAGCGAGCCACGCGTTCCAGCGCGACCGGCCGGAACCCGCCGATGAGAATCGGCGGTCCGCCGCGGCGAACCGGTGCCGGCCCGATCGGGCCGCAGTCGCCGCCGAACGGTTCGCCGGACCACAAATCGCGCAGTCGCGCGAGTTGCTCGTCCATCCGGCGGCCGCGGGTGCGCAGGTCCACGCCTGCCGCGAGATGGTCGTCGGCGCGACCGCCGACACCGAGCCCGAGCACCAGCCTGCCGCCGGACATACGGTCCAGCGTGGCGACCTGTTTCGCCAGCAGGGCGGTATCGCGCAGCGGAGCGAGCAGGACCTCGGTCTGCACATCGATCCGGCTGGTGGCGCCGGCGAGCACCGACAGCGCCACCAGCGGTTCGGGGTTGTCGTAGACGAGGCGGTCGAGCAGGCCGAGGGTCGAGAACGGTCCCGCGTCGGCCCGGCGCGCCCAGTCGAGCAGGACGGCGGGGTCGGCGATGGGGAGTCCGAGTCCGATGTGCATGGAATTCCTCCGGAAAAATGGGTGGGCTGACTACACCGCCCACTCCATCGCCCGGTGCGTTCGGGCGCGGGCTCCCACTCTGCGGCTGTATTTCCGGGGAGCTCCGATCGGATCACGCCGACTATAAGCGTGAATACGACCGTCCACAAACGGATATCCGCCCGCGGTTCTCCTCGGCCTACCGGCTCCGGTCCGGAGATCCCGGAGGAACGATATGTCCGCTACGACGGCGACCGGCTCACTTCCAGCACCGCTTTCCCGTGCAGGCGGCGCGACAGCAGCGCCTCGGCCGCCTCGCCGACCCGGGTCCAATCTCCCTGCCAGGCGATACTCGGCCGCAGGGTCCCGATCGCGACCTGCCCGGCCAGCCAGCTCAGATCGGGGCCCAGGTCGCGGCACCCGAGGAGGAAGAAGGAAGTGACCGATCGGTCGTGCCGACCTTGATCGCCGAAGAACGCCCCATAGGGGAATGTCTCGTCCGCGCCGGCCGAATGCCCGACCGCGACCACCGTTCCGCCCTCGGCGAGACGCTGGTAGGCGTCGACCAGCTGGCTGCCGCCGACCAGATCGATGGCACCGTGGACCGGAGTGTCCAGGTCACGGGCGCCGGTGACGATCTCGTCCGCACCGAGTTCGCGTAGGCCCGCACCGTGCGCGGCGGGGTCGCCGGTCGCCGCGACGACATGCGCGCCACCGAGCCGGGCGAGCTGGACCGCGTACCGGCCGGTGCCGCCGGTCGCCCCGGTGATCAATATCCGCCGCCCCAGCAGCGGTCCGAGCCGGTGCAGGGCGCGCAGCGCGGTGGTCGCGGCGACGGGAACGGTGCTGAGAGCCGCCGGTTCCGCGCCGGCCGGGGCCGTCCGATGAGGTCGGTGTCCACGGCGCGGAACTCCGCCCAGGCGCCGGACCAGCCGAGGGTGACCACCGGTGTCCCGGCCGGTGGGCCCGAGCCGTCCACGGCAGCCTGCTCCACGATCCCGGCCGCGTCCCAGCCCAATACCGCGTCCTGGGTCGCGTCACCACGCGCGAACTGGACCTCGCCGTAATTGAGTGATGTCGCGGTCACCCGTATCACCGCCTGGTGCGGCGCCGGGACCGGATCGGCTACCTCGTCGATACGTAATCCGGCCGCCACGGAGCGGTCGACGATCAATGCGCGCATGAGACAGCGCCTTTCGAGTGCAGAGGATTGCGGGGTGGCACCGGGTTCGATACCGCCCTCAAAAATGCCACTCAGAGGCAAATGGCGTCAAGGGGCGATAGTAATCGAGGGGCGGCCGGACGCTATCCTGTCCACATGGCCGACGCTGCGCTGGACCGGCCGCCGCTGCGCGAGCGCAAGAAACTACGCACCCGCCGGGCACTGGTCGATACCGCTCTGGAACTGTTCACGAAGAACGGGTTCGACAACACCACGCTCGACGAACTCTGCGACGCGGTCGATGTCTCCAAACGCACCTTCTTCCGCACCTTCACCAGCAAAGAAGACGTCGCCATGGCGCCGCTGCGGGATATGTGGGCCGCTTTTCTCCACGAACTGGAAACCCGCGAACCCCGCACCGGATCGCTCTACGAGATCCTGCAGGACAGCGTGCTGGCGGCACTGGAACGTATGCCCGCGCCGGACTGGGCCGATCGCGCCGCCCGCAGCCACCGACTCGCCCAGTCCACGCCCTCCATGGGCGCGAACAACCTCCAATTCTGTGACCGCACGGTCCGTGAGGCGCTGGAGATCCTGCACCGCCGTTTCGGCGCCGGACTTCCCGCCGACCAACGTCCCCGACTGGCCCTGGACATCGTGGTCGCGGCATTCCACTGCGGCATGGAAGCGTGGAGTGACAGCTCGAGCGAGGGAGATACGGTCGGCCTCGCGGACCATCTGCGGGAGGCCTTCACCGCCGCACCCGGAGCGCTCGTTCTGGTGCCGGACCCGCGAGCCGCCGGCCGAGTCGGATATCCGGCTCCCGGACGGTCGAGGTCGAATAGGTAGGCCGCAACCCTGGGTCTTGGAGGGCATCGGCTGTGCCCGCACCGGACCGCTCCGGCTCGGTGGCGGAGGCCGGCCCAGGCCTCGCGGTCGGCGTCGCGGAATTCACCGGTCACGTGCTGGCAAACGGGGACGGAACGAGTTCTCGACGAGCCGCGCACATGAACTCGGGCAGTGCATTCGCGCGCGCGGGATGCGACCCGGTGACCGGTACCGGTGGCCCTGAACGTCGGCCTGGGCATTCGACCGGGGTCAGCGCTGGAAGCGGGACTCCTGCACTCCCGAGCGGCACCGTCGCGGACGATGGGTGGGATGGTGCGGGACAACGCCTTACCCGTCCAGGACCTCGCTCGGGTCCTTCCGGCCGGGGAAAAGAACGGCCCCGGAAAGCTTCGACAGCTCTCCGGGGCCGCCGGTCAGGAATGAATCATCCGAGACCTACGCAGATTTTGGGGTGGTGCTGTACGTCTCTCATCGGAGCGGCCACGCCCGGCGAACAGGGGCCGCATACGTCGAGAGAGACGCACGGGTGCCGATTACTCGGCGGGGGTTTCTCCGGCGGAGCCGGTGAGCAACGGCAGCAGCGCGGGAAGCAGCTCCGCAGACCCGGTGCCCGCCCCGGGAGTGGGGTTGGTGTCGTCCACCGGTGCCACATTGGTCAGCGGGAGCGGTTGCGCGGACGCGGCACCGGCCGCGACGCCGACGCCGGCCGCGGCGATGGAAACAGCAGCGGCGAACGTGCTGAATCTTGATCTCACAGTGTTCCTTTCGTTGGTGTCCCGAGTATCGGGACCGAGAATGGTTACGCTGTCATATGTCCCGCCGCCCCGAGAGTGTTACAGCGAGATATGTTTTCTCTCACCCGTTGAGAAGCGTCGACGCCTCACTTGCCCGCTGATGCCCTTCGCCTCGGTGCCCGCCACCCCCGCGACCTCGGTTTCCATCTGAACAACTGAAGCCGCGCCCGCTGTGCGGCCACCGATCCAGATGTATGACTCGTCCCGGCCGCCTCGCGGTGGGCAGCCGCTCGAGACGGGGCGAGAAGAATCCGAGCGGGTGCGCGAATCGGCCGGGTCGGTCGGTTCGCCGTGCGGGGCGGTGCCGACGGCGAGGCGGAAGCCAACGCCGACCATTGTCCGGGCCGCTTGCCCGGATGCTCATGGATACCACGGAACGCGAGGACAACGGTTTCCTCGTTTCGGTCGGCGGCGGCGCGCTTCCGGCTCGACGGCATAGAAGGCCGAGCGCTTTGCCGGCCGTGGCGGTACCGACGCAAACGACGTCTCATTCGCACCCGAACCGCCACCGAATCGATGCCCGGCGTGTGCCGGGACCCGCCCCGACCTCGCTAATGTCGGAATCCGTGCCGAGCGAACCCGAGCAGCCCGCACGGGCGCCGTCGTTCCACCTGGATGCCATCGCGGCCGCGCGCGCCGCGGGCGCCACGTCCGGCGCCGATCCCATGGCCCTGCTCGTCGCTGCCCTCGATATGCAGGCCGCCCTCCCCGGAATCCGGCGTATGCGCCACTGGGCCCATGACGCGCTGGCCGTCGGCGTCGGGGAGCGGGCTCTCGATATCGGCTCGGGAACCGGGTCGGAAGTGCTGGAGTTCGCCCGCCGGGTCGGACCCGAGGGTGAAGCGGTCGGTGTCGAACCGAATCCGGTAATGCTCAGCGTGGCGCGGGAACGGGCCGCGCCGGCGGGAGCGCGATGCCGGTTCGTCGAAGCCGACGCCTACCGGCTGCCGTTCGACGACGACTATTTCGACGCGGTGCGCTGCGAGCGTGTCTACCAGCACCTCGACGACCCGGCCGCGGTCACCGCGGAGATCGCCCGGGTCCTGCGGCCGGGTGGCCGGGTGGTGCTGGTGGACAGCGACTGGCAGACCGCCATCCTGCACCCCGGCGACCCCGCGGTGGTCGCGCGGTTGACCACCGCGATGCTCGAGGCCACCCCCAACGCCAGATCCGGCCGGACCCTGCGCGGCCGGTTGGTGGCGGCCGGATTCGAGATCGACGATATGGGTTCGGAAGCGGTGATCTGGGACCCGGCCACCGCGCGCCCGATGTTCGACGAGGTGGGCGGTGCCGCGCTGGCCCGAGAGGCGATCACAGCACAAGAACGTGACGATCTCGTGGCCGCCATCGACGCGGGCGTAGCGGTCGGTGACTATCACCTGTCGGTCACCATGTTCGCGGTCCTCGGCCACCTCCCGCTCCGCTGATCCGGGTTCCCGGCCCTACCCATCGCACCGCGGGTAGGGCGCACCGGACCCCGGTTACCGGCTCCGCGCCCAGCCGAGGAACTGCTGGGCAGTGAAGATCGGTTTCGCGAACTCGATCGCCTGTTTGGCCTTCCCCGACAGAGTGCCGGCTTCGGCAGCGATCAGTGCCTCGCATTTCGTCTTGGTGACGGTGGCGACGGGCACGAGTCCGCACTTCTCGGACAGACGCTCCAGCTCGATGCGGTCCCAGGGTTTTCCGGTGTCGTCGGTGAAGCTACCGGTGAAGCGGACACGCGCGCCCGTTATCAGAATCGCGGCTAGATCGGTCGTGGCTCGGTCGGAATCGGGAGCGAGCAGCGGATATCCGAGCTTGCGTTCGAGGTCGTTGAGCAGAGTACGGGTGTCGTCGTCGGGCCTGATCCTCGCGGCCGTGGCGTGCAGATGTTCGGCGAGGACTTGTTCGCGGGTCTTGTCGGCGGGCAGTACGCCGTCGGCCCGGAAACAGTCCGCTCCACCGCCCCGGCACAGCAGATATCCGGTGGCGGGAGCGGCGGGCAGGAAAACACCGGCACTCGGCCGCGGTACGGGTCGGCGCGCGACACTATCGCGGACGGCGCGGGCCCGGTCGATCGCACGCGGTGCCGCGAGGCGGTTCCGGTCCGCCGGCGTCGGTTCGAATGCGGTCAGGTCGGTGCCTATGGGCATGGCTACGGCGGAACCGTTGCGTTTGAGTTCGGTGTCGATACAGCGGAGGTGACGGTCGATATCGGCGCCGACCGGGGTTCGCCCTACCAGATATGGTGCGAGTGCGGCCCAGGCCAGAGGCAGGGTCGGTGGGAGGAGTACGTCGGCGGCGGCGATCCCGTAGTCCGCGCGGGCGGCTCCGAGATCGCGTTCCGGGTTGATCAGGGTGCTGATCTCGGTACCGTCGTCGGTGATCAGGGCGATTTCCACCGGGCGCGGTTGATCGTAGCGGCGAAGAGATCCTGCCACAGGGTCGGGAGCAGGAGACAGTACGCGGTCGACGGCCCTATTCGACGTGATCGCGCTGTCGCACTACCCGGTCATCGAGGTCTGTGGCGCAGTGCTTCGATTCGGGCCGTTCGGCCACATGATGGTTTCAGCGGGTTCGGGCCTGGCATCGAACAATCGGCGAGTAGGGCGAAGCGCTTCGCGGGACGGGCCATTCGGCCAGGCCAGCCTCCCACTGCTGCGCAACCGCGTGCTTCTCACCGCCGCACAACAATGACGCTGCCGTCGCCTGGCGCGGTCATCATCACGGAATTGGTCCAGATCCCATGGTTCACCGAGTCTGTCGGCCCCTTTCATAGACGCGCATCTGTTCGGCCATCCGTTCGAGCTCGGCCGTAGATGCGGCAGAGGCGCTGTTGAGCCCGCTGTACGCGGCGGTCGAACTCCGCAAGAAGCGCCGCAGTACGACGGCGAGCAGCCCTTCCGGCAGGATCGTCAACGCGACGAACCCGCGGGGGACCGGCGGTGTCGGCATAGCGGCCAGGTGCCGCCTCATGAGGCGGATCATGCCGCGGACCGCGTCCGGATCATCGGCGAGTGCTATCGGGCCGCCCGCCGCGTGCACCGCTTGCTCGAGTGGCACCGCGAAAGCGGCGTGGGTCTTGAGCCAGGCATCCATCCGCGGCTCGGCCTCGGCATTGATCCCGGCGGTACCGAGCGCCCGCAGGATCCGTTCCAGTCGCGGCGTGGTCCGGCCGTCGGGTTCGCCGATCGGCATGGGGACCAGGCGGGTCATAAGGTTGGTCGCGCGATAGCGGACCACGTCGTGGTCCATCGTGCCGGCGGCGGGGAAGCCTCCGAGCAGCACCCGCTCGTACCCGATCACCGCGCCCAGTGGCTCCGCTCCGGCCGCCCAGTTGAGCAGGAACAGCACGTCGCCCTCGACACCGGCGAGTGACTCCAGCACCGTGTCCACCTGATGGGTGCGGACGGTGACGGCGATCAGGTCGTACTTGTCGGCCGGGTGCTCGACCACCGGAACCGGTACTCGCCTGACGTGGGGGCTGTTTCCCTCCGCGAGCTGCATGCCGTGCCGACGTAACGCGGCAAGGCGCTCACCCCGGGCCAGGAGCGAAACGTCATGTCCGGCTTCGTACATCCGGGCGGCGAGCAGACTGCCGAGAACCCCGGCACCGTACACGAGCAGCTTCATGGCAACCCTCTCTCATACGTTCGTTTTATTCATACGTTCGTTTTATTCGAACATATGTATAGTACGCACATATGGCGTCACCGGACACCCGCACCCAGATCCTCGACGCGGCCGAACGAATCTTCGCCGAGCGCGGTTTCCACGGCACCTCGATCCGCGCGATCACCGACCTCGCCGGCGCGAACTTGGCTGCCGTCGGGTACCACTTCGGGTCGAAGGCCGACCTCCTGGCCCAGGTCGTTCGCCGCGTGATCGAGCCCATCAACGCCGCGCAGTGCGCCGAGCTCGACCGACTGCTAGCCCGGTCCCCGGACCCGACGGTCACCGAACTGGTGGAGGCATTTGTGGGGCCGCTGTTCGACGAGAGACCGGTCGGCGACGAGGGCGGCGCCCGCACCTCCCGGCTGATCGTGATGATCTTCGGCGACCCGGCCGAGGAAATGCGCACCTGGACCGGCCCCTTCCAGGAGACGGTCGGTAATCGCTACCTGGCGGCCTTCGGCCGCGCACTGCCCGGCCTTTCCTCCGAGGAGCTGTGGTTCCGGATGCGGGGCATCCTCGCTGTGACGGCCGTGGACCGCGTCGAGCTCTACAACCGGCGCCCCCCGGTCTGCCAGTCCCCAGCGGGCGGCGAGGCGACCCGGCGCTGGGCGATCACGTTCCTGGCGGCAGCGATGAGTGCGCCACCCACCGGGACCTGACGACTCGGCAAGGCCGTCACGAAGTGCCTCTCGGCCGACACTCGCGGGTTCTACGATCCGCGCGGCGCAGTGCGCATACCGCTCTCCGATGCACATCGAATTTGGGCCGGGCATCTCAACTCGAATCGCCTCGGAAGTAGGTCCACGTCGCCGGGTAGGAGTCGAACCAGCCGAGATCGCCCATCTGGGTAGTCGTCGAAGTCGTCGGGTCGATCAGCGGGGCCCACAGCTCGAAGCGTGGACGATCAGGATCAGTACGCACGGTACGCGACGGGGCTGCTCGGCCCAGGCGCCGCCCGATAGCAGATGCCGGTTGCCCAGAACTGAACGAGAACAAGGTCGTTCGGGAAAATGGGCTGATGGATCGCCGATGTGATATCGAGGACGCGGCTGATGGGAAGTGCGCGGCCGGCTCGGTTCACCGCTTATCATCCGATCTCGGGCCGGTGTGGGAGGTGTTGCACCGGCGTCTGTCCGAGGGGCGCCCGGTGCAGCGGATCAAGGTGGGCCCGTTGACCGATACGCAGCGCAGCGCGGTCGCCGATCTGCTCGGAGACGCTCGGTTGCCCGGCGAGTACTGGTCGATCGGTCTTTCGCGCCTGGACGAGGTGTTGTTCGACAGGGTCGGATGCGATGGGCGGGCCGTCGTCGAACAGTTGCTCGGCCCGCTCGCCGACCGTTCGGCCGAGCGGAGGACGGCGGCCGCGGAGCGCGCGGCGCTGTGGGAGTGGCTTGCCCGGCACGAGGTGATCCGCGCCCAGCCGGCGCTGGCAACATGGGTTACGGCCATGCGAGGGGCCGGCCTGGTAGGCGGATCGGTCGAGCGGACCAGGCGGGAATTCGAACGTGCGCTGCTCGTCTTGCGCGCGGTGCCCGCCGCCGGATTGCCGCTGCCGGTTTTCGCCGAATCGACGGTGCGTGATCCGCACGCGCTCGACGAAGGCAACCGGCTGCATACGATGGTTGTCCGCGCGCTGACGATTCTGTACGACCGGGAGCGCCCCGCCGGCGCCGCCGCGCTTCGTGACCTGTGGGCATGTGCAGGTGTCACCGACGACGAATTGTCCTCCACGGTGCTACTGGCCGGTGTCCCACTGCGCGGGATATCCGGGCCTGTTCCCGATATCCTGCGTACCTGTGCCGATGCCGGTGTAGCGGCCGTCCTGACGCTGCAGCAGTTGCGGCTCACCCGGCGGTGGCCGGCGGCGGCCGAGCGGGTGTTCGTGGTGGAGAACCCGAGCATTCTGGCAATGGCGTTGCACCGTTTCCGGGACCGTTGCCCGCCGATGATCTGTACCTCCGGGTGGCCGAGCAGCGCCGCGGTGGAGTTGCTGCGTCAGGTGGCAGGCGCCGGCGCCGGCGCCGAACTGTGGTATCACGGTGACTTCGACGGCGACGGTCTGCGGATCGCCGCGAATCTGGTAGCCCGTTTCGGTGCGACGCCCTGGCGTATGTCGAGCACCGATTACCTCGCGGCGCTGGTTCCGGACGGTCCCCCGGTCGGACGGGTCGAGGCCGTCCCGTGGGATCCGGACTTGGCCGGCCATATGATCCGGCTGGGGCATGCGGTGCCGGAGGAACGAGTCGCGGAGACGTTGTTCTCCGATATGGCCGGATAGGTCGCATTACGCTGGACGGCGTTCGAGCGCCGGGGAGGGAGAATGTGTGGAACCGATTCGTATCCCGCCGGAGATGTTCCGATTCACCAGCGGTGATCGAGCAGGACTGTATGTGTCGGTGCTGCAAACCTTCGCCGAGGCGAACGACCGGCTGGAAACAGCGCTCGGGATCGATGAGATACGCGCTCGCCTCGGTTCGGTGGGCTGGATCGAACCGACCGACGACGAGACATTGACTGCGGCTCTCGACCAACTGCGGGAGTGGAAACTGCTGGATGTCATCCAGAATCACACGGAGAATTACCGGACAGCGGTCGAATACGAGCGACGTAATCTGCTGTACTCGCTGACCCGCCACGGTGAGGCCGCGTTCGCCGGTGTAGTGCACGCGATGACAGTGCTCGCCTCGACCGGCGCTCTGCAGACGGCTGTCCTCGACGCGATAGCCGACCGCCTCGCCGACCTGTCGCGGGAACTCGACTCGGGCCCGGATCGCCGCGTCTACACCGCGTTGGTCGAGCTGGAGGCGCATCTGGAGGCATTGCGTGGCAATACCAAGCAGTTCAACGGTGAACTGCAGCGGCTGTTGCGCGCCGAAGGAGTGGACTTGACCGTATTCCATGAGGTCAAGGGCGCCACCGTAGCGTATCTCGAGGAATTCCTCACCAATCTCGAATTCCGGGCACGCACCATCGCGTCTCGTGTCCGGATGATCGAGGACTACGGGGTGACGCGGATGCACCAGCGTGCCCTGCGCGGTGCCGAACTACCGCAGCTGGGCGGTGCGGATCCCCATGCGGCCTGGCTGGCGCAGCGCCGGGCTCGCTGGGACGGTATCCGCGCGTGGTTCCTGCCGGGAGACGGCACCGAGCCGCGGATCGAGCAATTGCGTGATGTCGGCCGGAAGGCCATCGTCAGTCTGCTGCAGGTCCTCGACCGCATCACCGAATCCAGGCGCCGCTCGAGTAATGCCATAGCCGATTTCCGCGAGCTGGCGCGCTGGTTCACGGTCCTGCCGGATCAGGACGATCTGAACAGGTTGTGGTCCACCGCATTCGGGTTGTCGTCGGCTCGGCACGCCCATCTCGCGCATCCGGACCCCGAGTTGGTGGGTTCGAGCGAGTCGTGGGAGTCAGCGGCGGCCGTCGAGGTCTCGCCGCTCTTGCGGTCCGCCGGACGTACCGAACGTATCGGCCGGACCGCGGCACTGCGCGATGTCGCCGCTGTCCGAGCGGCCCGCGCCGCCCGCGCCACCGCGGAACGCGCGCAGCTCGAGGCAGCCTGGGACCTGCTGGATACCGGTGGCGTGGTCCGGCTGTCCGCCTTCGGCGCACTGGACCACGAGGTGTTCGAGCGGCTACTGGACCTCCTCGGCCGGGCGCTGGGCACTTCCCCCGACTCCGACGGTGCCCGGCGCGGGCGGACCGGCGACGGCCGGGTCGAGATCGTGTTATGCGCGCCGCCCGATACGGCCACCGCCACATTCACCACCCCCCGCGGAGTTTTTCGTGGTCCCGACTATCTGGTGGAGGTCTCGGCGCCCGGGACCTCCGCCGCACGAAGCGAAGCAACCGGATGACCGTGGTAACCGATCCTTGTGGGGAGAGTCCCGGATGAGCCGACTCGCCAACCAGTTGGTGATTGCGGAGCGCGAGGAGATCGCGCGTGGTATCCGCCGGCTCCTCGCCGAACCCTTGATCACCGAGCGTGCTGCCCCGCAGGAGTTCGACGTGATCCGGCGGCGGCGGGATCCGATCGCGAAGTGGTTCGACTACTACACCGGATGGGCGCTCGTGGTCGAGCCCCGCCTGGGTTATGCCCGGTTGATCAAGGTGCGGTGTGCCACCGACGCGACCCGTCCGGCGCGCCGGCTTCGTTCGGGCCGGGCGGAGTTCGATCGCCGCCGCTACGTTCTGCTGTGTGTGGTGGCCGCCGAGTTGTTCGCCGCGCCGGTGACCACGATCGGGCTGCTCGCCGGGCGAGTCCGTGCGGCCACCGCGGAGGATCCGGTGCTGGTGAGATTCGACAGCAGCAGCCGGGCGGAGCGGATGGCGTTCGTGGATGTCGTGCGTTTTCTCGAATCGTTCGGTGTGCTGGAGACGATCGACGGCGCGGCCGACGCCTTCCTCGATTCCGAGCAGGCGAAGGTCCTGTTCCGGGTCGACACCACGCTGCTGCTGCGGCTGCAGGCCACGCCGGTAGGACCGTCCCGGCTCGCTGTGCCCGTGGACGAGGTGCCCTTCCATTTCTCGGATATCCTCGCCGAGCTCACCAGGGAGCGGCGGTACGGCCTCGCGGGCGAGCGGTCCGGCCGGCACACCGATTCGGCCGGATACTCGGAGGCGCAACGCAACCTGTGGTTGCGGCACCGAGTATTTCGCCGGTTGGTGGACGATCCGGTCGTCTACTTCGCCGACCTCACCGCCGAGGAACGCGCCTATCTTGCTTCGCTCACCGGTCGGCAGCTGCTCCGCCGAGCCGCCGAACAGGGCGGTTTCGTCCTGGAGGAACGCGCTGAGGGGATCCTGCTGGTGGACCCGGATGCGATCGCCACCGACAGCAGATTCCCCGACGACTCCGGCACCGCCAAGGTCGCCGCCCTGCTCTTGCTCGACGAAATGTCCGGTCCGGAGACCGAGGAGCAGTTGCAGCGCCGGACGGCAGAGTTGCTGACCCGCTTCCCCCGCTGGGCGAAGACCTATCGAGGGGAGGACGGTGCCCGGCAATTGGCCGGTGACGCGGTCTCGGTGCTGAGCTCGTTCGGGCTCGTCCGCCGTTCCACCGCGGGCCTGGTGACACCGCTGCCGGCCGCCGCGAGGTACCGGGTCGAGCGAATCCGGTCGACCGAGAGCAGTGAGGACACGTTGTGACAATAACCGTGTACCCCGGACCGTCCGCGGATTCGGGGCATGCACCGCGCTGGGTGCCCACCCGCGCGGGCATCCTGAACATCTGGCGTTACTACGACGAAGTGTTCGAGTTCCACGAGGGTCGGCTGCTGTTGCGCGGCCCGAACGGCAGCGGGAAATCGAAGGCGCTCGAACTGTTGCTGCCTTTCCTGTTCGACGCGAGCCTGCGCCCCAATCGTTTGTCCACCTTCGGAACCAGTGAACGGACCATGCATTGGAACCTGATGGGGGAGGGCGCGCCGGGCGCCACCCGGGTCGGCTATGTATGGCTGGAGTTCCACTGCCCGGGCGCGGCGGAGGAATGGTTCACCTGCGGCGCTCGTCTACAGGCGACCAGCCGCACCACCTCGGTGCACCCGGACTATTTCACAACCCGGCAGCGGGTCGACGCCGACGGCCCAGGCGGCTCGTTGCGCTTGGTGCAGGACAACCGCCCACTGACCCGGGCCGCGCTGGTCGAACGACTCGACGGCGCGGGCCGGGTACACGACGATGCCACCGACTATCGGGCGACCCTGCGCTCGACTCTGTTTTCCCCACTGAACGAGCAGCGTTACGACGCGATGATCACCGCCCTGCTGCAGTTGCGCACCCCGAAACTGTCCCAGCGGCTCGATCCGTCCCTGCTATCGACATTGCTGTCCCGGGCGTTGCCGCCGCTGAGCCACGACGATATCGCCGATCTCGCCGAGGGTTTCGAGCGGCTCGATGCCCAGCGGGAACGCCTGGTGCGGCTGGACGAGGAGGTCGCGGCCGCCCGGATCCTGGCCCGGCATCAACAGACCTACGCCAGGCGGGTCCTGCGTGCGCACGCGGCCCGGCTGATCTCGGCGATCAGCGAGATGGACAAACACTCGGCGGCCGCCAAACAATCCGCCGAAGACTACGAACGCGCCGAGCGGCAACGCCGTGACACCGAGCGGAGCGAAGCGGCCGACACCGCGGCGCTGGCGCAGGCACGGGGCCGGCTCGAGGGCCACCGGAAATCGAAAGCCTACGAGGAGGGCTCGCGACTGGAGGAGCTGCGGGCTCAGGTGGAGCGAGATCGGCGTCGTGCCGAGGATGCCCAGGACAGGGCGCGAAGCACGCAGTCGCTCGCGGAGTCCGACGCGAGCACACACCAGCAGGCTCGCGATGACCAGGAAACCCTGGAAAGTCTGGCGGCGCAGGCCGCCGCGGAAGCCCGCAACGCCGCACATCGGGCCGGAATGATCAGCGTGTACGGGGAGTTGACGCAGCGAGCAGATGCCAAAGGCGCGCGACCGTTCCTGCGCGGGGCGGTGCGCGGCCGGACCGAAGCGCTCGACAAGGTCGCGAGCATGCTGCGGGCGCGCGAGTCGGCGGTGCGGGAGCGAGATGCCGCCGAATCGGCTCTGGAAGCAGGCCGCGCCCGGTCCGCTGCCGCTGCCGAGCACGTGGCCACGGCGGTCCAGGAGCGCGAACGCGAACTCGCGGTATTGCGCGACCGCATCAGGGAATGGGCGCAAACCTGCCGGGCGCTGGTGATCGAGGACACCGAAACCCTGGTCGCGCGGGCCGACCACGAATCGGCGCTGGTCGAGGTGGTGAACCGGGCGGCGAGGTCGCGACTGCGGGAGCTGACCAGGGAATCGTCGACGTGCGAGCAGCGAATCGCGGCGGTGGGTGCCGAGCGCGCCGCGGCCGTCACCGAACGCGAGCGTCTGGCCGGGGAACACGATATCGAACCGGTCGCACCCGACTGGCGGACCACCGACCGGAACCGGATGCACGGCGCTCCACTGTGGCGATTGGTCGACTTCCGCCCGGAGATCGCCGTGGCGACCGGCGCTCGGATCGAGGCGGCACTGGAAGCCGCCGGCCTCCTGGATGCCTGGGTGAGTACGGGCGGCGCGGTGGACGGACACGATATCTTCGCCGACCCCACCGCGCTTGCGCCGGTGGCCGATGCGAACCTGGCCGATGCGCTGGTCGCGGTGCCCGACGCCGGGGTGCGGCCGGAAACCGTGCACCGGCTGCTGGCAGCCATTGCCTACGGCGAACAGGTACCCGCCGACGCGGTGGCCGGTGTGGGCGCGGACGGGAGCTGGCGGTTGGGGAACCTGACCGGCACCGCCGGCAAGGAACATCCCACCTATATCGGCGCCGCCACCCGGCAGCGATTCCGGCAACGCCGGATCGGGGAGCTCACCGGCGAGATCGCCGAATACGATGCGGTGATCGAGACCGCGCGTGAGCGGCTGCGCCAGTTGTCCGCGCAGCAGGAGCTGCTCGAATCCGAGGTCGGTAATCGTCCCGGCTACGACCGGCTCACCGGGGCCGAGGAGCGGCTGATCCGTGCCGAATCGGATCTGCGGGCGGCCGAAGGCCAGGTACGGGAACGCGTCGAGATCCTGTCCGCCACAGAGGCCGCGGTCAAACAGGTCCTGCACTCACTGGCGGTCCTGGCCTCGGAGACCGGCTTACCGACCGAAACCACCGCCCTCGCGACACTGCGGGACGCGCTGGAGGATTTCGCCGGACAGGCCGGGGCCTGGCTCGACGCCGGGCGGCAGGCCGATTCCGCGCGGAAGCTGACCGCCGCGCGAGCCGAACAGGCGCAACGTTCGGCCGCGCAGGCCGCCCGGGACGCGGAGACCGCGGCACGAGCCGAGGCCGAATATCGCGCCTCGGCCGCGGAATGCGAGGGCGTCGAGCAGTCGGTGGGTCGCGAATACCGCGAGGTACTGGCCGAGATCAGCAGGTTGGGCACGCAGATCGGCCAGTACAGCGACAGTATCGAGCGTCATCGGCTGCGGCTCGTCGAGCTCGCCGGTGAACTCGGCGGTCTCGCCGAGCAGCGCCAGAGCACGGCCGCCGCGGTCGAGGCCGCGACCGGGCTCCGTGATCAGCACGCCCGGCGCTTCCGCCACCTCGCCGGTGGTGGTTTGCCCGCGGACAGCGACTTGCCCGACCCGGCCGCGTTCCGGGAAACGCTCGCCGCCTCCGACGGCGTCCGTGCCGCCCTCGACGCCGCCCGGTCGGTCGCGGCGGCCTGGCCCACGACCCCCTACGCACCCGCCAATCTGAGCGAGGCCGCCCGCCGCCTCAATGATTCGGTACACGAATGCCGCACCGCGCTCGGCGGCCGCGCCGACCTCGACCTGGAGACCGGCGAGGACGTCCAAGTATTCGCCGCTGTCGTCGACGGGGTCCGCGTGGGCAGTAGTGAACTGCTGCGCATCCTCACCGCCGAGGCGGCGGAGAGCAAGAAGGAGATCACCGACCAAGAGCGTCTGCTGTTCGACCGGACATTGACCGGCGACACCCGCCGGCACCTCGCCGCACGGATCCGCCAGGCCAACGAACTCGTCGACGCGATGAACACCCGTCTCCGGCAGGTCCGCACCTCGTCGAATATCGCCGTGCAGCTGGTGTGGCAGGTTGGTAAAGACCTCCCACCCGGGACCAAGGCCGCCCGCGACCTCCTGCTGAAGGACCCGGCCGGCCTCGGCGACGCCGACCGCGAATCGCTGCACCGTTTCCTGCGCGAGCGCATCGAGGAAGCCAAAGCCGACGGTACGGCGACCACCTGGGAACAGCAGCTCGGCCAGGTCTTCGACTACACCGCCTGGCATCGCTTCGTGGTGAAGATCGACCGTGGCAAAGGCGACGGCTTCCAGGAACTGACCAAGAAACTGCATGGTGCGCTCTCGGGTGGCGAGAAAGCGATCGCTCTGCACCTTCCGCTGTTCGCGGCCGTGGCCGCGCACTACCAGGCCGCAGCGCGCGCTCCTCGGGTGATCCTGCTGGACGAGGTGTTCGTCGGTGTCGACACGGCCAACCGCGGCCAGATCTTCGCCCTGCTGTCGGCACTGGACCTGGATCTGGTCCTCACCTCCGACCACGAATGGTGCATATACGAGGAGTTGAGCGGTATCGCGATCCACCAGATCGTCGGTGGGGACGACGACGATGCGGTGACCACGGCGCGGTTCACCTGGAACGGCCGGGAACTGACCCCCGATCTGCCGCCCGGTGCACCAGAATAGTGACCGGTAATAGGTGATCGGCCACGGCACAAACCGACACGACGACTACGGCGCTAGGTCGCACTGCTCGTATCCTCAGGCAAATCAATGAGCGCGTTGTTTCTGCTTGCAGCAGATTCTGACAGCGAAGTCGGCAGAGATCGTACGGCCGGTCCCGCCGGTGCGAAGCTCAGCGGATCGAGCCGCGGGGCACGATCCAGTGCTGACGCAGGCCGGGGTATGCGGCGGAGATCAGTTCGAAGTGCTTGTCGTAGTGCAGGACCGTGGCTCCGTAGTGCACCGCGGTTGCCGCGATGAGGATATCGGTGGCCTGTGCGGAGCGCCCCTGGCCCGCGGCCCACAGCCGCTGCCGGATGGAGCGGACTATCGGGTCGACGGCCGGATCCATCGGCAGGTAGCGGAACACCTCGGTGTAGATGTGCAGGACCTGCTGGAGTTCGTCGGGGTTGCGGGCGCTGAATGCCGCTTCATCGGTGGTGACGGCGCAGGAGCAGATCACCGCCGCGGAGTCGTTGAGCCGGTCGAACGCCTCGCGGACCGATACGTGACGCTGGATGCGGGAGACAGCGCTGTGGTCGGCCAGATACAAGGCACGAACTGCGGGGGTCACCGTGGTGGCTGCTGATTGCTTTCCTGGGCGATCTCGTGCTCGGATAAGAACGGTTCATTATCGGCGAACCACGCGATGGCGTCATGCTGCTGTTGCTGGCGGACGAGCAGTCGCAGGGCGGTGCGTACGGTCTCTGTCTTCGTCGCTCCGCCGGTGATCTTCCGGGCTTGCTCCATCAGTTCGTCCGGAATGTCGATCAGTGTTTTGGTCATAGCTCTCCAATCGGATATATAAATTGCTTCTCCAGGATATCCAACCGGGTCCGGTAGGTCCAGGCGCGCTGGACCGGGGTGCCACGTCGCCGCCATCGGACTGGTCGTGCCCGACGAAAATCTCCCATGATGACCCTCTGTTCTGTCGGGACCGTCCGGCACACAGATGGTAGTGGTCGCTCGGGGGGCCTTTTGCTGTCACAGGGACTCCTCGCCAGCCTCATCGGACCATGCTCAGAGTCCTCCGGGGAAGCGGGGAAACCTCGAACTGCGGAGCGGGTGGCGGGATCGGCGCCGGCTGTCCGAAGGTGGGGTCCAGTTGTGGCCGGAAGTAGTAGAGGCGCGCGTGGGTGATGTTTCACGGGCTTGGGCTGGCTGGTCCCGGCGGTCTCCTACGAAGGCTATCCCTTGCTGAGAGCGCTCGTAACCAGCGTAATGTCGATTTTACTTGCTTTTGAGCTGACGTTGCGCAATATTTCTTGCAGTATCTGGTCCCGCTGATGAGGGCGGGACCGGATATGTGATTTCAGTGCGACCCAGTGCCCAGAAAGGGCTGACATGACCGCAACCTCAACCTCGGGTGAGCCGGTGACTCCCGGCGCCGGGAGCGACCCGCGCCGGCACGGCGCGAAACGCGTGATCACCGCATCGATGGCCGGGACGTTCGTCGAGTGGTACGACTACGCCGTCTACGGGTACTTCGCCACCTACATAGCTCTCGCTTTCTTCTCCGCCGACGATTCCTCTGCCGCGCTGCTGGAAACCTTCGCCGTTTTCGGTATCGCGTTCGCTGCGCGTCCGGTCGGTGGCGCATTCGCGGGACATTTCGGCGATCGTGTCGGCCGCAAACGCACCCTGACGATTCTGGTGCTCACCACGTCGGTCGCCACGGCCGCGATCGGCTTGATCCCCAGCTACGACAGCATCGGTGTCTGGGCGCCGGTGGTCCTGGTGCTGGCGCGTCTGGCTCAGGGGTTGGCAGCCAGCGGCGAATACGCCGGAGCAGGGGCGATGGTGACCGAGTACGCGCCGGCCAAGTGGCGGGGTGCACTCGGTGCCACGATCGAACTCGCGACGCTGGTCGGCTTTCTCGCGGGATCGCTGACCGCGACGGTCCTCGAATTCACTATCGGTTCCGAGGCGATCGCCAGCGGCGCGTGGCGTGTTCCGTTCCTGGCGGCGTTGCCGCTGGGCATCGTCGGCCTGTACATCCGGATGAAGCTCGACGACAGCCCCGCGTTCCGTGCGCTCCAGGACTCGGGTGAGGTCGCGAAGGCGCCGGTTGCCGAGTTGTTCCGGGACCGGCGGTATTCGCGCCAAGTGCTGCGGATCATGGGAATCGGAGCCAGTGGATTCGTGGCGTACTACACGATCTTGACCTTCTATCCCGCCTATGTCGGGAGTGCGGGCCTGCTGCCGAAATCCGAGGCATCGCTGTGCACCACCATCACCCTTGCCTGGATGATTCTCATTCAGGTACCGGCAGGTGCATTGTCGGATGTGGTGGGGCGCCGGCGCGTGATGATGGCGGCCCAGGCGCTGTTCATCGTGACCGCGGTGCCGCTCTTCCTGCTCATGATGCAGGGCGGTCTGGCGGCTGTTCTCACCGCGCAGCTGGCGCTGGGCACTGTCCTCGCTCTCGTTCTCGGCGCGCAGACGGCTGCCTACCAGGAACTCTTCCCCACCCGCGTGCGGGTCTCCGGGGTATCGGTCGGGCAGGGCATCACCGCGGCGATCTTCGGCGGAACCGCCAGCTATCTGGGGCTATGGCTCACGAGCCGGTTCGGCACCCCGATCGCCGCGGTGATCTACATGTGCGCGATAGCGGGGATCTCGCTGCTCACATGGGCGGTCAGCGGCGAAACCGCCCGGAAATCATTGGAAAGCAAGTAGGAAGCGAGGGAACACCCGTGTCTACAGAGACCGGATCTGTCACTACCCATCCGTTGCGCGTCGGCGTCGATGCCGGTGGCACATTCACCGATATCTGCGCCATCGACGCGGTGACCGGCGAACTGTTCACCCATAAACTCTCCAGCACCCCCGCTGATCCATCGCAGGCGGTCGTCGACGGCGTCGCCGAACTCCTCGAGTCCCTGGCCGGTTCGTCCTGGGCCGATCAAGTGGAGTTCTTCGCCCACGGAAGTACGGTCGCCACCAATGCCCTGCTCGAGAGGAAGGGTGCGCGCACGGCGCTCGTCACGACCGAGGGCTTCCGGGATCTGCTCGAGATCGCACGGCAGCGCCGGCCGAGCCTCTATGACAACAGAGCGGCCAAACCCGAGCCGCTCGTGCAGCGTCGCCATCGCTTCGAAGTCGCCGAGCGGCTCGACTACCACGGCAACGCCCTCCGAGAGCTGGACGAGTCGGAAGTCCGCGCCGTGGTGCGCGAGCTCGCCGGCCGGGATCTCGAAGCCGTCGCCGTCTGTTTCCTCTACAGCTACGTCAACCCGAAGAACGAGAAGGTGGTGACCGATGCCCTGGCGGAGTTGGCGCCGCACCTGTTCGTGAGCGCCTCACACGAGGTCGTCCCGGAGTTCCGTGAGTACGAGCGAATGTCGACAACGGTGCTCAACAGTTACGTCGGGCCGGTGGTCAGCAAGTATCTGAGCAAGCTGCGTGACAAAGTCCGTGCCCTCGGCGTGCCCGCCGATGTGCACATCACCCAGAGCAACGGCGGCATCATCTCGCTGGACACCGCACGCAGTCAGCCGGCCCGCATGATGCTGTCGGGCCCCAGCACGGGGCTCGTCGCGGCCACCCATATCGGCACCTTGATCGACGAGCCGAACATGATCACCTTCGATATGGGGGGAACATCTACCGATGCCGCCCTGATCCACCAGGGCCGGGTGACGCTGGCCCAGGACAGCGACGTGGACGGCTACCCCCTCCGGACACCCATGCTGGATATCACCACAGTAGGGGCCGGGGGCGGATCGATCGCCTGGGTCGACAGCGGTGGCGCGCTGAAGGTCGGACCGCGCAGTGTGGGTGCGGACCCGGGACCGGCCTGCTACGGCCGCCAAGCCGAGTTCGCGTCGGTTACCGATGCCAATGTCGTCCTCCAGACGCAG
Source organism: Nocardia grenadensis (assembly GCF_050942415.1). Taxonomy (NCBI): domain Bacteria; kingdom Bacillati; phylum Actinomycetota; class Actinomycetes; order Mycobacteriales; family Nocardiaceae; genus Nocardia; species Nocardia grenadensis. The sequence continues at coordinate 1,749,000 of NZ_CP192054.1, forward strand.
AACCCCCGGCACCTGCTCGGCGGCAGACTGCCCATCGATGCCGAGGCATCCCATGCGGCCGTCGGCCGGCTGGCCGAACAGCTGGGACTCGGTACCGAGTATGTCGCCGACGGGATCATCCGAGTTGTCACCGCGAATATGGCGAAGGCGATCCGGGTCATCTCGGTGCAGCGTGGTCACGACCCCCGGGACTACGCCCTCACCGCATTCGGCGGGGCCGGCCCGCTGCACGCGGCGCGCCTGGCCCGGGAACTGTCGATCCCGAAGATCATCGTGCCTCCGGCTCCGGGCGTGATGTGCGCCTACGGGTTGATGGTGACCGACCTCCGTACCGATCTGTCACTGACCAAGATCGTCGATGTCGCCCGCGAGAACCTCGGCGATATCCAAGCAGCGGTCGCGTATCTCGCGGCCGAGGCCGAGGGCTGGTTCCGCGCGGAGAAGATCAGCGATCCGGATCGGGAACTTCGCCTCACCATCGATATGCGCTACTTCGGGCAGAACTACGAACTCGCCGTCGAACTGGACAGCACAACAGTCGATGCCGACGCGATCAACGCACTGATCGGCAAGTTCGAGGCCGCGCACAAGGCGCTGTACGGATACACCGTCCCCGACGCAAAGATCCAGGCGGTCACCTTCCGTTCCTCGGCAGTCGGGAAAGTGGTCCAGGCGAAAACCGCGCGCACCGACCAGAGCGCATCGGATCCCGAACCTGCCCGCGCCGAGTCCCGGCAGGTTTACTTCGGTGCCGAGTACGGCCGGATCGACAGCCCCGTCTACGACCGTGGTCGCCTGACCGCGGGAACGCACATCGAAGGTCCATCGATCATCGAACAGATGGACTCGACGACCGTTGTCCTGCCAGGTCAGCAGGCCACGATCGATGCCTACGCCAATATCGTCATCGAGGAGTTGCAGTGACCACCGCGTCATCCGCCCAGCTGGACCCGATCACACTGGAGGTGATCGGCAGCGCCCTTCAATCCATTGTCGAGGAAATGGGCGAAACCCTTATCCGAGCGGCCTATTCGACCAATATCAAAGAACGCCGCGATTGCTCGACCGCGCTCTTCGATGCCGAAGGCAACATCATCGTGCAGGCCGCGCATGTACCCGTGCACCTGTCGTCGCTTATGGGTGTGGTCGGTGAGGTCATGTCCAGGTACCCGCTGTCCGCGCTCTCGGACGGCGATGTGTTCATCGGCAACGACCCCTACACCGGAGGCGGCAGCCATCTTCCGGATATCGTCGTCGTCTCACCGGTTTTCGTCGAGGACACACTGATCGGCTGGTCCGCCAACACCGGACACCACGCCGATTTCGTCGACCGCGGCACCAAACACATATTCCAGGAGGGTCTGCGGATCCCGCCGGTCCGGCTCTACATCGGTGGGGACATCCAATCAGATGTGTGGGATCTGATTCTGCTCAACTGCCAGGTTCCCGAAGAGCGGCTCAACGACGCCCGGGCGCAGGTCGCAGCCAATCGTGTCGGCATCACCCGGCTGCGCGAGCTTTGTGCGCGCTATGGCGCCGAGCTGTTCGCTGCCGCCGGTGCCGAGCTCCAGGACTACGCCGAACGCCAGACCCGAGCCGGTATCGCGCAACTGCCCGACGGTACCTACCGTTTCACCGACACCTTCGACTGCGACGAATTCGAGGGCGAACTCGATATGGTGGTCGAGGTGACCGTCGACGGCGACGAGATCTCGTTCGACTTCACCGGAAACCCCGGTCAGCTGCCGTGCAGCGTCAACATGATCTACACCGCGTTGCTCGCCACGGTGTACTTCTCGGTCAAGACGATCGTCGATCCCACGATTCTCCCGAATTCGGGAATGTATCGACCCATTCATGTCGAGGCCCCGCGCGCGAGCATCGTCAACAGCGAGAGCCCAGCGGCGGTGAACCAACGCTGCCAAACGGCGCAGCGGGTGGTCGATCTCATCTACGGGGCCTTGGCGCAGGCAGTGCCCGCACAGGTCACCGCGGCATCCAACGGAGCAAACTCGTCGATCTCGCTCAGCGGCGTCGATCCGCGGACCGGGAAGTACTACGTGTACCAGGAAACCCTCGGCGGCGGGTTCGGTGCCGCCCATGATCGCGACGGACTCGACGGCGTACAGGTGTATATGACCAACACGAGTAACCTGCCCATCGAATCGCTCGAGCAGGAGTACCCGCTGTTCGTGGAGCGATACGAACTGGTCGGCGACTCGGGCGGCGTCGGGAAGTATCGGGGCGGGCTGGCGATCCGCCGGGTTCTGCGACCGATCGATCACGAGGCTGTTCTCAAGGTGACGACAACCCGCAGGACGTCGCGGCCCTGGGGGCTGGCCGATGGCGGAGCGGGTGCTCCGTCGGTCACCGTGGTGGCGGAGGGAGCCGTCACACCCGCGATGGGCATCTGCGAACTGACCTCCGGTATGCCGATCGATATGGTCACCCCCGGTGCCGGCGGCTACGGCTCCCCGGCCGACAGGGACCGCGCCGCGATCATCGACGATGTGCTGGAGGGCAAGGTGAGCCGCGCCGCCGCGCTGGCCGAGTACGGCGTCGACGAGGAAGTTCTCGAGATGGCGGTGCAGGCATGATTGCGTTCGATCACGTCACTGCGTTCGTCGAAGACCGGCACCAGACCGCACGACATCTGCGCAAGAGAGGATTTCATGCGGTCGAAGGTGGACGGCATCAAGGCTTCGGCAGTGCCAACGATCTGTGCTACTTCGATCTCTTCTACCTCGAACTGCTGGAAATTCTCGACAAGCGGGAGGCTACGGCCAGTGGTTCCGAAGTGTGCCGCTACGCAGTCGAATTCCTCGCATCGGGCGAAGGCTTGGCCACATTGGCACTGGAGACCGACGACCTGGACGGCATCACACACCGGCTGAGGGAACGCGGATTCGATGTCGCTGATCCGATCGATATGCAGCGGGTGCACGACAACGGTTTCGTCTCTCGTTCCCGGATCATCTACCCGCGATCGGGTCAGTTGCCGATTCGCCCGCCGATCGTCATCGAGCGCTCTTCGCCGCCCGCCGAACGGCGGCGCACACTGACCGATGGCGGTGTGATCGGGCAGCACCGGCTCGGCGCGATCGATATCGAATTCGTCGGTGTCGCCGTCGCCGACGCCCTTTCGGCGGCACAGGCGCTGGGACAGGCATACGGGGTACCGGCCGACAGCGAAGCGCACGTCGACCGCCGCATCGATGCGCAATGTGCCGATGTTCATTTCGACCGGGCACGACTGCGTTTCTGCCAACCGATTTCGGACGCCGGTGCCGCGGCGATCCGGCTGCGAACTCACGGCCCCGGACCGTTTTCGATCGGGGCCCGTGTCTCCGACGAGGTTCGCCGGGAGTTGAATGCGGACGCGGACGGTCATGTCGACGCGGCGGTCACCGGATTCGATTGGTATCTGTCATGACCGCGATCGGAAGCACCACCCCTGATTCCGTGGTCGCGGAGAATCGGCGGCGCGCGTTGGAGATCGTCGGCACCATCCCGTACGGGTTGTTCATCGACGGCGAGTTCGTCGTGCCGCAATCCCCGGCGAGCATTCCCGTTGTCGATCCCGCATCGGGCAGCGTCATCGCCGAGGTGGCAGAAGCTCGTCGCGCGGATGTCGACGCAGCGGTGAGTGCGGCACAGCGAGCCTTCACCGGTCCGTGGTCGACGCTGCGCCCCTCGGAACGGGCCGGACTGCTGTGGCGGCTCGCCGAGGGCATCAGCCGGGTGGCGGAAGAGTTCGCCCTGGTGGAGACTCTCGACAACGGAAAGCCGCTGGAACTGGCACGCGGAGATATCGCCGCCACGGTCGAGGTGTTCCGGTACTACGCGGGCTGGGCGGACAAGATCGACGGGCGCTCGGTCACCCCGGCGACACTCCAGGGCTGGCAAGGCCAGACCCGCAGGCAGCCGCTCGGTGTGGTCGGCCAGATCATTCCCTGGAACTTCCCACTCAATATGGCCTCGTGGAAGCTCGCGCCCGCGCTCGCCACCGGCAACACCGTGGTGCTCAAACCCTCCGAACTCACGCCCCTGACGGCACTGATGCTCGGCCGGCTGATCAGCGACTGCGGGTTCCCACCCGGGGTGGTCAATATCGTCCCCGGCTTCGGGAACACCGCCGGAGCCGCGCTCGCCGGGCACCCCGACGTCGCCAAGGTCGCCTTCACCGGATCGGTCGAGACCGGCCGCGCGGTCGCGCATATGGCGTTGGGAACGTTGAAACGGGTCAGCCTCGAGCTGGGCGGAAAATCGCCGACGATCGTGCTACCCGACGCCGACGTGGAAGCGGCCGCGGCCGGTGTCTGCCGGGCGATCTTCACCAATCAGGGAGAAGTGTGCACCGCCGGTTCGCGGGCGTATATCCATGAGGCGTTGTACGACCGGGTCCTGTCCGAGGTATCCGCGATCGCCCACGCCATGGTGATCGGTAACGGACTCGACCCCGCCGTGGACCTGGGACCACTGGTCAGTGTGCAACAGCGTGACCGAGTAGCGGCTTTCGTCGAACGTGCGCGGGCCGGAGGTGCCACGATAGATCAGGTGCCCGTGCCCGGGGACGTCGACGGATACTACTATCCACCGACTATTGTCTCGAATGTGCCGGCCCACGCGGAGATCGCCACCAGTGAGGTCTTCGGCCCCGTCCTCGTAGTCCACCGTTATACAGACGACGACAATATCGTCGCCCTGGCCAACGACAGTGAATTCGGTCTGGCAGCAGGTATCTGGGGACGTGACCTGGCTGCTGTGCTCAGGATCGCCGAGCGACTCCAAGCCGGAAGTGTATGGGTCAACGGCTATCATGCGGTGGATCCGGCGCTCCCTTTCGGTGGATGGAAATCCTCCGGCTGGGGACGGGAGCTGGGCCCCGATGCGCTCGAGCTGTACACCGAGACCAAATCGATCAACATTTTCGTGGGCTGATGGGTTCACTGAACGCCCTGAGTGGTTGCTGCCCTTTCCCCGCCGGACGGGAGGGGCAGCACCACGGGCCGCCGAGATCCTGGTGAAGGAGAATATCGAGGTTGCCGGCGCGCCGTTCTCGTGCGGGTCCGCCACCCGCGCGACGGTCCGCGGCACGCGGGATGCGGAGTGCGTAACCGCGCTGCGGCGCGCCGGTTTTCATATCGCCGGCATCACCCGGTGTGACGAATTCGCCTACGGATGCACCGGGGAGGCAAATGCGTACGGCCCGTGCCGGAATCCGCACGATCTCGGGCGCATCACCGGCGGATCGAGTAGTGGTTCCGCCGCTGCCGTGGCCGCCGGTCTCGCCCGGTACGCCCTCGGTACCGACACCGGCGGGTCGGTCCGTATTCCTGCGGCGCTGTGCGGGGTGTACGGGTTCAAACCGGCGTTCGGGTCCGTCGGCATCCGCGGTGTCTTTCCTCTTTCGCCCTCGCTGGACCATGTCGGCATAATCGCCGATTCGCTGGCAGCGCTGGTCGCGGTGTGGCGAGCACTTTCCGGCGGGCCCGCGGTGGGCCCCCGCCGGCCGGCACCGCGTCTTGGTCTTGCGGATGCGCCGGAGGTCTATGTTCTGTCCCGGGAAGTGGACAGAGTATGGCGTCAGGTGGTGCACGACCTGGAACTGACACGGCGGGCGCCGCTGACGGGGTTGCGGGACGCGCATATCCACGGGCCGGTCGTTCAGGGGGTCGAAGCGCACCGCATTCACGCCGGCACCCTGCGCGAGCGGCCCGAAGGCTTGCAACCGGCAGTTCGGGAAAGATTGGAACAGGCCGCGTCGATCTCCCGGTCGGACTACGAGTCGGCGCGCAGCAGCATGCTGGAGTGCCGCCTGCGCGCCGCAGACGACCTGGGTGATGTGGACGTCGTCTTACTTCCCACAGTTGCGGTGGTCGCCCCGCTGCTCGGCACCGAGTCCGTCGTTCTCGGCGGTGAGCGGGTGTCCGTGCGCGAGACGCTGCTCCGGAACACCCGGCCGGCCAACTTCTCCGGACTTCCCGCGCTGACGCTTCCTTTACCGCAGGAGCCCCCCGGCCTGCCTGTCGGGCTACAACTGATCGGGCGCGACAACGAGGCGGTCCTGCGAGCCGGATTCCTGGTGCTCTCGGCGCTCGGTATCAGTCCGAGTAGAAGGTGCGTGCACGCCCCCAATGCGCCTCGAGCTCCGCGAGCTTTGTCCGAGACAACTCCGGCCGAGCCACACTGCAAGCAGTGACCAGAGCGTTGACCAGCGAGGTGACCGACGTGGTCGACTGAAAGAACTCTGTCCGGGTGGTGGCCACGATCAACGCGAGCTGCGATCTGGTCGCGGTGGGGCTGAGTATGTCGTCGGTGATGGCGATCGAACTCATCCCGACTTCGCTCGCGAGTTCTATCGCTCGCAGGGTCGACTGGTTGTATCGGCGCAACGAAATGCTCACCAGAACGTCGCGCTCGTCACAGTTGTGGAGGTCGATCACCGAATCCGTTCCGGCGCCGCCCAGGACGAAGGCGTCGATACCGATCATGCTCAGTCCGGACCGGAGCAGATGGGCGGATGGAAAGGCCATCAGGTGCCCCACCACATGGACGCGTCGTGCGTTGACGAGCAGGGTAACCGCCGCATCGAACTGCTCGTCGTCGATGATGCCGCCGGTCTGCAGCAGCGCCTCCACGTCTTGTGTGAGGTAGGCGCTGAGCATCGAATCGCTCGGTGCCGAATCCAGGGTCGACGCGAATCGGCTCACAGTTGTCACCTCGCTCCGCAGCGAGGCCTGCAGCAGTCGGCGCAACTCGGGATAACCTGAATAGCCGAGGCTTTTCGCAAAACGCACAACTGTTGCTTCGCTGGTGCCCACGGCCCGCGCCAACTCCGCCGCCGTCAGCAGACCGGCAGCATTCTGCGGATCCAGAATGTATTCCGCGAGGCGTCGGTGCGCTTTGGACAGCGATGTAGCGGCGTCCCGAATCCGGCTTTCCAAGCTCGTCGTGTTCATGACAGGCCCCCGATTGGTTTCTTGCATTGGATGCAAGAAATCATACACATGCGGAATGGCTTCCATCGCCGGGACGGTCAGGAAACAGCAACTGCGGCGGCGATGATGATGCCCGACCCGCCCGGAGTCGCTCTGGTGAGGGCCCGCGCAGCACTTGCATCACCGATGTCGACTAGTCGACATCAGTGATGTAACATCCCCGCTATGCGCACTACGATCCGACTCGACAGCGATGTGGCGGCTGCTGCGGAGCGGCTCCGGCGTGAGCGCGGAATCGGGCTCGGAGAAGCGATCAACGAGCTGGTACGCGCCGGAATCCACCAGGGGCCGGTGGCTCCGCGTCGCCCGTTCCGCCAGCGCACACGCGCCATGGGCGCGCGGGTGGACCTGTCCCGGAACTCGGAGGTCTCCGACCTGCTCGACGAGCAATACCCCGGTCAGTCGTGATCCTCGACGTCAACGTGCTGCTGTACGCAGTCGACGAGGGCAGCCCTCATCACGAGGTGGCGCATTCCTGGCTCGAAGACGCAATGAACGGTGACGTACGGGTCGGATTCCCCTGGCACAGCCTGGTCGGTTTCGTGCGAATCGCGACGCACCCGAAAATCTTCACCGCACCGATGACCGGCCGCGAGGCGTGGAGTTATGTCGACGAATGGCTCGACCACGATATGGCATGGGTCCCGTTGCCGACGGATCGGCACCGCCGGGTCCTGGGCCGGCTGGTCGATGACCATTACGCAACGGGAAACCTGGTGCCCGACGCGCATCTCGCGGCGCTGGCCGTCGAGCACGGTGTGGCGGTGTGCTCCTTCGATACCGACTTCGCCCGCTTTCCCGAGGTGAAGTGGATCAATCCACTCCGTCGGTGAACACTTCGGGGTTCACCCCCGTGGCCGTCGGCCTACCGCCGATACCTGCGAGAACGACGTGGGAGTATCCCATCTCCTTCGAGCGGTGCATCGTCATCACCTGCACATGGCCGGACACAGGTGGGTTGTCATCGAGAGCGCGAGCGATACGGTCCGGCGCGTGACGCCCCTGGCCGATGAGATCCGCTCTACCCGTACGGCCACCACCCTGTTGGACACGATCGGTTACCTCGACACTGTCGAACCTGCGCCTTCGGCGCGCGAGGGGGGCCGGGCAGTTGCGGGATGTTCTGGCCGGTGATGGATTGCAGCGACGGCCTCCTCGCAGTCCTTGGCGCGGCCGGCAGGTCGTCAGCTGCTGCTTGCCACTTGCCTGGATCAGCCGTTTGAAGCTGCTGCAGGTTCACAGGCCCCTTTTCCTCCCGGCCGCATCCCAGGATGAGACTCGCGATCGACGCACATCAAGCCCGGAGGTCTCTCCATATCCGCAGTGATTGGTGGGCGGATGCGCTATTGAGTCTGTCCGGTGGGGGTGCGCAACCAGCCGCCGCGGGCGGCGCAGGCTCGGACGGAGTCGATCACGAGGCGGCCGGAGGGGCAGAAGGGAGAGCGTGGGGGTTGGATCCAGCGGCGGAAGAGTGCGCCGCGGTCGGTGGGGGAGGGGAGGGCGATGGTGGCGCCGGTGCGGACGACGGAGACGTTGAGCCGGAACATTTCGGCGAACAGGGCGGTGTCGTCGGGTAGGTCGGGGCGGATGAGGAAGCTCCACCGGCCGGACCGGATATGGGAAATGATGGGCCCCGCGCCGGTGCCGGCGTCGTGGTCGCGGCAGCGTTGCAGGTCTTTTTTGACGGCGAAGCCGAGGGCTGAGGGCATCATGAGGGCCCAGGTGTGTCCGGCGGGCATGACGATGCGTCCGAGTTCGGGTGGGTCAATGCGGGCGGGGAGGTCGCAGACCTGGCGGTAGTAGCGGCAGCGGGTGAGCGGTGTGTCGCCGAGGAAGACGTGATCCATTGCAAGCCTTCGAGTTGTACTGGATGCATCGGGGATGCGCTTGCTGTGCTGTCAGGAGTCGTGAGTGCGGTATGACCGCTGGGGATCCGTTGCCCGGCGAGCGCAATGGTGGTGGCTAGTGCCCCGTCCAGATAGGTTGCGCTGGTAATCCGGGTGTCGGTTTGAGCTGTTGCTTGTCGTCGGTGATGCTGCTGTTGGAGGTGGTGTCGATGGCCCGGAAACCGGAAGTGTTCGTGCGGGAGGTGTCCCCGGATGAGGGACGCAGATTGCAGAAGATCACCAAGTCGAGCCGGCAGCCGATCAGGACTCGTCGCGCGATCGTGGTGATGGCCTCGGCGCAGCATCAACCGGTGCCGGCGATAGCGCGGTTGATGCAGGTCTCGGAAGCCTATGTGCGCCAGGTGATCCACGATTTCAACGAACGGGGGTTCGACGCGTTGGACCCAAAATGGAGTGGGGGCAGGCCGAGCAAGGTGGATCGGGCGACGCGTGAACCCATCGCCTGCATCGCCCGGTGCTGCCCCCGCAAGTTCGGTCGGCCGTTCTCGACGTGGAGCCTGTCGAAACTTCGAGACTGGCTTGCCACCAGCAAGATCGCTGATATCAGCCGTGAAACACTGCGCACGATCCTGCGGGCCCAGGGGGTGTCGTGGCAGGCCACCAAGACCTGGAAGGGCGGTACCGACCCCGACTTCACCGCCAAGATGAACCGGATCCTCGATCTCTACGATCACCCGCCCGCCGACGGACGTGTGGTCTGTGTCGACGAGTTCGGTCCGTTGAACTTGCAACCCCGCCCGGGACGTGGCTGGTTCCCGGCCCGCAAACCCCGCCGGTTGCGGGCGACCTACCATCGCGACCACGGGGTGCGGCACCTGCTCGGCGCGTTGGACCTGGCCACCGGCCGTATTCACTACCGGATCCGGGACCGGAAACGATGGATCGAGTTCCTGGCGTTTTTGAAGACCCTGCGGGCTCGTTGGCCGGGCGAGAAGCTTTATGTCATCGTCGACAACTTCTCCCCGCACAAGCGGGTCGAGGTCAGGGCCTGGGCTGCGGCCAACAATGTGGAGCTGGTGTTCCTACCGACCTATTCGTCGTGGCTGAACTGGATCGAATCGGAGTTCGCCGCGTTGCGGTACTTCGCTCTCAACGGCACCGACCACCGCAGCCACACCGAGCAAGACGCTGCGATCGGCGCCTACATCCGCTGGCACAATCAACACGCCCGACCCAAACGAGACTTCGCAGTCAACTCACCAATCCGCCGCCCGGATTACCTACCCAACGTTGCCTGACAAGGCACTAGTTCCGGTCTTCCGGCAGTGTGACCGCGAGTACCAGCACGATCAGCGGCAGGCCGATTGCGACGGCGAACCCCAGGGTGATCACTGTTCGCGCCTCGGAGGCGTCGTGAGCTCGGACCACAGCGGATACTCCTGTGTTCCGGTGATCAGGTCGGCCGCTGACGTGACCACCCGCCACGGTGTATCGGGTTCGAGTACGCCGAGGTGGGGGACTATCACCGCGACGGCGAGGTGTTCGAGTGCGTGCTGGACGGCGATGAGTGCGGCCAATACGGCAGGGGCATCCGTGTGGACCGTGTAGACGATCTTCAGCTGGTGTTTCTGCGTCAGTGCTTCATATGCGGCCGGGTCGTGATCGCTGTGCAGGAGGGCAACCGCCCGCCTCGACTTGTCTTGATCCGCCATCGTGTAACCCCTCCTGATGTTCGTGTGGGGCGCCCGGGACCGACAGGCACTGCCCTCACTCGAACCACGAGCGCTGACAGACGCTGGACGGGAGTTGCATTGGAACTCGGAGTGTCCCCCGCCGGGCACAGACCAAGTTGACCACCGGCTACGGCCGTGGGGAATGTTCCTGAGCGAGTTTTCGCGAACAGGAGGTCAAAGTTCCCCAGCAGCGGCACAATTGGTTCCAGTACGAACCCGAATCGTCACCGCAACCCACCTCGGAGTACCCCGATGACCGTGAGTTCGACAATGGCCAACTCCACGCTTCCGCGCCGCATCCTCGCGCGTCTTCTCCGCGAGAAGCGTGAGGCAGCCGGCATCTCAGTGGAGGCCGCTCGCCGAGCGATCGGCGTATCCAAACAAACGTTCTGGCGGATGGAGACCGGACAGCCGACCCGGATCAACCCGCTGTTCATCAGTCACTTGGCCCAGATGTACCGAGTGGACGACGACACGGCCGATACCTTCATGGCGCTGGTCGAGGAGACACAGGCCAAGGGGTGGTGGCATGCATTCGGCGATTCCATCCCGCGCGATTTCGATCTGTATATCGGTCTTCAGGACGCGGCGAAGCGGATGAGCTCGTACCACACGATGCTTTTGCCGGGTTTGCTGCAGACCACCGAATATCGTCGCGAGATCCACTGGGCCGAGTTCCCCGGGATGGCGCCCGAGCAAGTCGAGCAGCGCCTCGAACTGCACACCGAACGGCGTGCACGGCTGTTCGACAGCAAGAATCCGCTGAGCGTCGACACTGTGCTGGACGAGGCGTTGCTTCGCCGAATGATCGGCTCGTTCGAGGTCACCGCGGACCAGTTGCGACACCTGGTGCAGCTCGATGACTTGCCCAATGTGTCTATCCGGGTAGTCCCTATGTCGGCTCGTCGGCACAGAGGGCTCCTTACCGGCGCTTTTGTGCTCTTGGAGTTCCCACGCCACCCGACAGTGAAGCTCACGGAGCCGCCGGTCGTTTACATAGAGCAGTACACAGGCGCCCTCTACCTGGAGAAGCCGGACGAAGTGCAGCAATATCGAGATGCGTATGCTGACATCCAGCGTGTCGCACTGGATCGGGACGACAGTCGCCAGTTGATTCAGCGGCTGGCCAGTGAGATGCCCGGTGAGTGAGGAGTCGACCAGGTGAGTGCCGATCTATCCGGAGCCCGCTGGTTCAAGAGCAGCCGCAGCACGGCGAGCCGCGACTGTGTAGAGGTTGCACATCTCGCGCGGTCCGAGGTTGGTGTCCGGGACTCGAAGAATCCCACTGGGCCGGCGCTCGTGTTCGGGCCGACTGCTTGGGACGACTTCACCTCAGCAGTGCGGCACGGGCAGTTCGAGTCGGACTGACTCAGGTCGGCGTATCGCACGGGCATGCACGCACGAGTCGATGCCGCTCTTCACGCCCGTCGATCCGGCCGAGCCACATATCACCCGACGGCCGGTTCCCGCCGGACGGTGGACGTATCGGCTGCGCGTACTTGTCCGGCCCGGCCTGGATTCGGGCCGGGGTCCTTGCCACCAATTCATCAGAGGATCTGGCGCAGAAACTGCCGGGTCCTGGGGTTCTGGGGGTTATCGAAGAACTGATCCGGGTCGGCGTCTTCGACGATCTTTCCGTCGCTCATGAAAACGATCCGGTCGGCCGCTGCCTTGGCGAAGCCCATTTCATGACTGACCACGACCATGGTCATACCCTCGTCCCGCAGGCGAACCATCACATCGAGTACTTCTTTGACCATTTCGGGGTCGAGCGCCGATGTCGGCTCGTCGAACAGCATGACCTTCGGTTTCATGGCGAGAGCCCGGGCGATGGCGACGCGTTGCTGCTGTCCTCCCGAAAGCTGCGAAGGATAGTTGTCGCCCTTGTCGCCCAGCCCGACCAATTCGAGCAATTCCCGGGCTTGCCGGCGCGCGCGATCCTTCGGCGTGCCCAGGACATGACGTGGCCCCGACGCGATATTGTCCAGCGCCGTCATCATGGGGAACAGGTTGAAGCTCTGGAACACCATCCCGGTGTGCTGCCGCTGTTTCGCGAGCTGCGTTTCCGGAAGAGGCCGCCGCCGATCGTCGTCGGTGAATCCGATCATCTCGCCACAGACGCGCACTGTGCCCGATTCGACCGTCTCGAGGCAGTTCAACGTGCGGAGAAGAGTGCTCTTTCCGCTTCCCGAAGGACCCAGTAGCAGGACCACTTCTCCTTTGCTCACGGAGAAGTCGATCCCGTCGAGCACGACCAGATCGTTGTATGCCTTGGTCATGTTCCGGACTTCGACCATCATCGGAGTTTTCTCCGCGATATCGGTCATCGGTTCACCGCCTCTGCCTCCACGGCGCTCTCGTCCAGGAACTTCGGGTCCGGGGCGCCCTTACGTTTGTAGTTGCGGTCATAACCCCGCCCGGCTCGAGCCTCGAGCATCCGTTGGATCACACCCCACAGGGTGGTCAGGACCAGGAAGTACAACGCTGCCGCACAGAGGCCTTCCAGTACCCGGAAATTGACCTGGACCAGGAACTGTGTTCGCCGGAGAAGCTCCTGAACGGAGATCACCGAGACGAGTGTTGTGGTTTTGAGGAGCCCGTTGAAGCTGTTTCCGAGCGGTGGGATCATCACGCGAAGTGCCTGGGGGAGCACAACCACGCGGAAAACCTTCGCGGGCGACATCCCGAGCGCTCGCGCGGCCTCGGTCTGACCGGCGGGCACGGACATGAGACCCGACCGCACGATCTCGGAGAGGTAGGCCGCTTCGTTGAGCACCAAGCCGAGCAGTGCCGCTTGGATAACGCCGAGCTTGATGCCGACCTGCGGCAACCCGGTGTAGATGATGACGAGCTGAACCAGCAGGGGAGTGCCCCGCATCAACCAGACATAGAACCCGGAGACCGCGCGCAGCGGCAGCAGCCGCGACGACCGCGCGGCGGCGACCACGACCGCGAGAACAAGGCCGAGGACCATGCTCACGACCGTCAGCCAGATCGTGACCCACGCGCCCTCGAGCAATTGCCGGCTCGTCAGGATGGAAAAGAATGCGTCCCAGGACCACATGGGGATGCCTTTCGGATAGAGCTGAGGATCAGCTGTCGAGCGGACCCTTACGCACGGCGATATCACCGTCGTAGCCGGTGACGCCGTACTGACCGAACAGGTCCGGGAGATAACCGTCCGTGCGCATCTCGGTGAGTACGCGGGCCACCTCGGTGGCCGCCTTGCTGCCCTTGGCGAAGCCCAGGGCCAGCGGCGCTTCGTTGATGCCGCCCACGGCGGTCTCGAACCGGCCGTCCTTCTGGTAGAAGGAGGTGACCGACTCCACGATCGAGGCTCCGTCGATCTGGCCGGCGGACAGTGCCTGATAGGCGTCGGCGTTCGTCTTGAAGGTCTGCACGTTCAGCGCCGGCTTGCCTTTCGCGGTGAACTGCGCGGCGAGCTCGGTCAGCGTGTCGAACTCGTATCCGGGTGCTTCGACGCCGATCGTTTTGCCTGCCAGATCATCGACACTGGAGATCGACTCCGGATTGCCCGACGGCACCGATATGGACACCGCCTGCTTTTCGTAGGGCACGAGATCGATGGTTTCGGCACGTTCCGGTGTGTAGAACATCCCGGTATCGATCATGTCCCAGCGGCCGCCCTGCACACCGGGTATCTGCGCGTCGAACTCGATGTTGACGAACTTCGGCGCGAGGCACAGGCGCTTCGCGATCTCCTTGCCGAGGTCGACCCGCATACCGGCGACCTCGCCGTCGGCATCCACGTATTGCATGGGCGGGAGGGTCGCGTTGGTCGCCATGGTCAGCGTGCCCTCCTCCGCGAGGTCGGCGGCAGCGAGCGTCGGCGAGCAATCCGCCGGGGCGGCGGCCTCCTCGGTCGAGCCGCATCCGGTGACGGCGGCCGCGGTGACAACCGCTACCGCGAATCCGATGATCTTGCGCATTGACGAGCCTTTCGAGATGAACTGCACCGCAGCCGAGGTCGGGAAATATCGAAATCGATTCGCCCAGTACTGTGGGATCGATTGCATTGAGAGTGGCAAAACCCGCGGGTGCCGTCAATATGGTTAACGGGTCCGGCACCGAAGTAATCAATTGTTAACGAGACGGCGGATCGGACGATGAATTCGGGTGGGCTCCGGCGCGGGCACGGCACGACTCGCGTTCGATCAGGCGCGCGCCGATCCGATACGTCCTGCCGTCCGGTTCGGCGGCGTCGTTGATCTGCTGGAAGAGCAGATCCATCGCGACATTGGCCAGTTGAGCGGCACCATTGTCTACGACGGTGATCGCCGGTTTCCACATCGCCAGCCACGGCATGTCCTCATGGCAGACCAGAGACAACTCGTCCGGCAGGGAAACCCCGCGCCCCGACAGGGTGGGCAGGATCCCGAACACCGCCTCGTGGTTGGCGGCGTACAACGCGGTCATCGGCGCGGGGCCGTCGAGTAGGGAGTCCACCGCCGCCGCGCCGAACTCCGTGGTGAAGGGCCCTTTGCGGACGAGGTCGTCGTCGACCTCGATTCCGGCATCGGCCAGCGCCAACCGGTAACCCTCGAACCGCTCCAGGCCGGAGGTCGCGTCCGCGGTGCCACCGATGTAGCCGATCCGGCGGTGTCCCAGTGCCAGCAGGTGCGCGGTGGCGTCCCGGGCGCCGTCGAGATCATCGGCGAGCACGGTGGGGGCCTTGCTCCCCGGTACGGACCTGATGAGGTTGACCACCGCGCGACCGTGTGACAGCAACGTGTTCGACGCGGCGGCGCTGCGGCCGCTGCCGATGACGATCGTGCCGTCCACCGCATGCTCGCCGAGCATCGCGAGCACATCGTTCTCCCGGCCGGGATCCGCGTCGGTGATGCACAGGATCACCTGGAACCCGCCGGCCGAAGCTCTTTTCTGCACCACCTCCGCGACCGTGTGAAAGGTCGCGTTCAGGAGGTTGTTCATCACCAGGCCGATCAGGTGCGATCGGTTCGACCGAAGCGCGCTCGCGGCACGGTTCGGCCGGTACCCGAGTGTGCGGGCGGCGGTTTCCACCGCAGCCCGGGTCTCGGCCGAGATCAGGTTGGATCCACTCAACGCGCGTGACGCGGTACTGCGCGATACGCCCGCGGCGATCGCGACATCGATCAAAGTGACCGCCATCGACTCCTCTTGTCTCCATTCCGTTTCCCGGCATCCGATATTCGACACCGCCGCGGTTACCGTCATGTTTCCGGCTTGACGGCGGAGGTCGTGTGACGGCAGTGTATGCAATCGATCCCATGATGGTGGGCAAAACGACCATCTCCGGTGGATATTCCGCTCGAAAGGTATGAGCATATGAATCGCGATGACGTCTCGTGGTCCGGATACTGGCCCGCGGCCCCCACACCGTTCACCGCGTCGGGTGAGCTCGACACGGAGGCGCTCGCGGCGCTGATGGACCTGTACGCCGGAATGGGGGTGAGCGGGGTACTCGTCAACGGCAGCACGGGTGAGTGGTTCAGCCAGACGAGCGAGGAGCGCCGGACCGTGGCGGAGGTGGCGGTCGAAGCAGTAGCCGGTCGCTTCCCTGTCGTAATCGGGATCAGCGCGTACACCGCCCGGCAATCCTCGGCGTTGGCGGTGCACGCCGCCTCGGCCGGTGCCGACGGTGTGCTCGCCACACCCCCTCCCTACGTCCACACCTCGCCCGACGAGACCATGCAGTTCTTCACCACCGTCTCCACGGCGACCTCGTTGCCGTTCATGGTCTACAACTGGCCGCGCGGGGTATCCGTCGATATGGGCACCAGTCCGGGGTTGTTCTCCCGGCTGGCCGATCTCGACAATGTGGTCGCGATCAAAGACAGCACCGGCAACTGGCTGTCCATGCTGGACACGGTGGAAGCGGTGGCCGGGCGGGTTCGGGTATTCGGCAGCTTCCTGCACCGTCGCGGACTCGCCGCGCTGCTCGGACTGGGTGGTGACGGCAATATCGACGGCGGTGGCGTCGGCGCACCGTTCGCGGTGCCGTTCTACCGCGCGGTGGCGGCCGGTGACGCGGAATCCGCGCGCGCCTGGGCCGACCGATACCGCGCGTTCTCCGGGCGGCTGATCAACGGCGACTACAGCGGTGTGTTCGCCTCGCCCATACCGCAGCTGAAAGCGGTGATGAACCTGCTGGGCCAGCCGGGCGGCGCGGTGCGTGAACCCCTGCTGCCGGTTACGGACGCGTCGACTCTCGCGGCACTGCGCAACATCATCGACGAATCCGGTATCGCCGAGGCATCGGCCCGTACTCTGGGAGCCGGGAATGCATACTGAGGCCGATGTAGTCGTCATCGGTGCCGGAATAGTCGGGGCCGCCACCGCATTGGCGTTCACTCGGGCCGGCTCCCGGGTCGTGGTGCTGGACCGCACGACACCGAACACGGCAGGTTCGGGCACCACCGCGGGAAACCTGCACATCCAGACCATCCACGCCCGCCGCCCCGGCCAGGGCCCGGCCGTCGACGTCGAACGTCTCCTCCCGCTGCAGAAGGCCACCAGTGGGTTGTGGGACTCGCTCGCCGCCTCCGTGCCCGATCTCGGTCTCGTTCGCTGCGGCGGATTCATGGTCGCCGAGACCGAGGATCAAGTGCGCCGACTGCACACGAAGCATCAGTGGGAACGCGCCGCCGGGATCCCGACAGAGGTACTGACCGGAGTCGAAGCGCGCCGCGCCCTGCCGCTCCTGGGCCCGACGATCGAAGGTGCCACCTGGTGCGCCTGGGACGGCTTCGCCGAACCCGATATGGCGGGCCCGGCGTTGCTGCGCCGGGCGGTCGCCGAAGGCGCGGGCCTGCATTCGGGCACGCCGGTCACGTCGCTGCATCGAGCGAACGGTATGTGGGAGGTCGGCACGCCTGGCGGGAGCTGGCACACACCTGTCGTGATCGATGCGGCCGGCCCATGGATGGCCGATATCGCCGCGCTGGCCGGAGTCGGACTGCAGCTCACGCCCATGTCACTGCAGATGCATTCCCTGGCCGCTGCCCCGAAGACGCTCGAGGTGCTGGTCCAGCATGTCGGCGAAGGTATGTCGATCAAACAGGATCGCCGTGATCGGCTCGTCCTCGGCGGCGGCTGGCCGGCGGGACCGTTCCACACCGTCGATCCCGCGCCGGTCCTGGAGCACAGCACCACCGGCAATATCGCCCAGGTGGCCCGGTTGCTACCGGACCTGTCCGGTGGGCAACTTCTCGAGGTATGGACCGGGCCTGTTGTCACCACACCCGACGAAATGCCGGTCATCGGCGAAGTCGAGGGCGCACCCGGATTTTTCGTCGCCGGCGGTACCTACTCGTTCACCTTCGCACCCCTGTGGGCAGAGCTGCTCACGGCACTGGCACTGGGGGGAGAGACCGGTCCGGACGTATCGGCCTTCTCGCCCGCCCGCCTTCTCCGGCTCTCGACGCAGTAAAGGAAATCTCATGGATCGGGTCACAATGTTCGTCAACGGGCAGGCGATGTCCGGCGGCACTCTCAACGACGCGTTGACCGGCGCGCGCTTTATCGGCAAGGTCGGTACGGCCCCGAAGTACCGGTTCTACTCTGTCCGCGACGAATTCCCGGGTCTGCATCCCGTCGGCTCCGGTGGCGCCGTGGTACCGGGTGAACTGTACGAGGTCGACTACGACCTGCTGCGCGAGAAACTACTGCCCCGCGAGCCGGCCGAACTCGAACTCGGCGTGATCGAACTCGCGGACGGGAGCGGGTCGCTGGCCATGCGGATGCGAGAGAGCGCACTCGGCGCGCCCGGTGTCACCGATATCAGTGACCGCGGCGGATGGCTGGCATATCTGGAGGACAAATGAGGAAAGTCGTGCGCGGCGGCACGGTGGTGGAATCGAACTGGTCCGCACCGGCCGACCTCGTGATCGAGGACGGCAAGGTCGTGGCAGTGGTCGCACCCGGTACCCCGGCCGGTGAATCCGCCGAGGTCGTCGATGCCACCGGTAAACTCGTCATGCCCGGCGGAGTGGATCCGCACTGCCACGTCGGCTTCACCTCCGGCGAATTCACCTCGCTGGATTCCTATCTCGAATGCACGACCGCGGCAGTCTTCGGTGGTACCACGACAATCATCGACTTCGCCATTCCCCGTCCGGGCCAGCAGCCGCTCGACGCGGCGGAGACACAGCGCGCCAAGGCGGAGGAGGGACTGTGTGATTCGGCGCTGCACGCCTGTGTCGTCGAATGGGACGAGACAACGGCAGGGCAACTGGCGGTCATGGCCGATGCCGGTATCCGCACGGTGAAGATGTTCACCACCTATGCCGGCGAGACGATGGCGGACGAACACACGATCCTGAACACGATGCAGGTGACTCGTGATCTCGGCGGTATGGTCGTCATCCACTGCGAATCCGACGCCATCGTCACCGATGCGCAGAACACCGCGGCAGCCGCCGGTGGTGTCGATGCCGCCCATATGTCGCGGACGCGACCGGAACTCGCCGAGACCGCGGCGGTCGCCGCGATACTCGCGATCGCCGAATCACAGGGTGCGCCGGTCTACTTCGTGCATCAATCCAGTGCCGCCGCGGTCGAGCTGGTGGTCGACGCGCGCAAGCGAGGTGTGGTCGCCTTCACCGAGACCGTCGCACACCATCTCACGCTCGATGACACCGAATACGCCGGCGCTGCACCGCAACGTTTCGTCTGCTGTCCGCCGCTGCGATCCGCCGATATCGTCGAGGGCCTCGGTCGGCAGCTGTTCACCGGGAATATCACCACCATCGGGTCCGATCACTGCTGTTACGACACGGCGCAGAAGAATTCGCACCGTCACGATGTCCGGCATATGCCCAATGGACTACCGGGCGTCGAAACCCGGCTCCCTGTCATCTTTTCCCACTATGTCGATGGGGCGGGGCTGTCGCCGAGCAGGTTCGTCGAGCTGACCGCGACGAATCCCGCGCGGACCAACGGCCTCTACCCCCGGAAGGGTTCGCTGATGCCGGGGGCCGATGCGGATATCGCGATCTGGGATCCCGGACTCGAGTGGACGGTCACCATCGGCGAGCTGCATATGGCCACCGACTACACCCCGTACGAGGGGCGGCGTCTTCGCGGCAAACCTGTCACTGTCCTGGTCGGGGGTCGCGTCGTGGTCGAGAACGGGCAGCTGGTCGACGCTTCACCCCGCGGCCGGCACCTGCGGGCGGACCCGTTGGACTTCAGCGGCGCATTCCACATGTGAGCGGCGCTGTCCGGCCACCGAACGGATCGCCGCCACCGAACCGGACCGGGTGCCGATTCAATCCTGCGTGGACCGGTGCCCACCAGCGGCCGCCGGCTGTCGATACCGGCCCAACAGCTGGGATTTCCTACCACTCCAGGTCACGACCACTCGGTCCCGAGCACGACTCGCGGCCACATACAACAGCGAGCGTTCGCGCAGGTCCGCGTTCGCCCGCTCTTCTTCCGGTACGCCGTTGAGACCGGCCCGGGAAGGCACATGGGATTCGTCGATACCCGCGAGGATCACGCGGGAGAACTCCATTCCCTTCGATCGGTGCATCGTCAGCACCTGGACATGGCCGGGCACCGGCGGGTTGTCATCGAGAGAACGTGCGTCGATACCCCGTTCGGCGAGCCCGCGCACCATCTGGTTGCGATCGGTGATTCCGCGAGTGAGGACGGCGATGGTGGCGCGGTCTTCTTCGGTGTCGGTCAGCCATTCCTTGATCTGATCCACTATGGACTGCAGCTCATCGGCGGCCGAGTCACACTGCAAGAGGGTGGGTTTCGGGCCGTTTCGAGCCGACCGGTAGTCGAGTGCCGACTCCTGGCCCTCCTCCAGGTCGTGGTACTCGGCGCCTTCGAGGATGCTCATGGCGAGATGCAGATTCTGGGCGGTCGTCCGGTAGTTGAGCGTCAGGCGCCGGGAACGGCCGACTATTTTGATGCCCAGGCGGCCCAGCACAACGGGCTGCCCGTAGATGCGCTGGTGCGAATCCTCGGCGATGAACAGATCATTGGGGCCCTCGGCGACCATCGCGCGCAGCATCCGCCAGTGGGTCGCGTGCAGGTCCTGGGCTTCGTCGACGATGACGTGATCGGCGATCGGGGCGCCGCCGGCATCGGTATACCGGCGGAGGTGCTCCGCGGCCACCGCCAGCACCTCGGGAAAACTGAAGGTGTCGTCCATCCGGCTCCGGCGCCGATACGCCTCGACCAGTTTCCACACCGCGATTCGCTGAGGCCGGGTGAGCCGGACACCCCGGCCGGGCCGGGCGATCCGCGCGTACTGCTCCAAACCGGTGATCTTGTTGGCGAGGACGACGGAGGTGTACTCGTTGTCCAGGAACCACGGCGTAGCCAGTCGCGGGTCAAGGCCGCTGTCCACCGCCTCCGCGACTTCCCGCCACACCCGGTCCTGCCTGGCCCGGGCCATCGGCACCTCGGCTCGGCCGCCGAGCACGGCTTCGACCGCCGGACCGATATCGTCGGCTTGTTTCACGATGTCGCTGGCGAGTTTGTCGATGCCTTCGACATAGATCCCGGGTGCACCGAGTGTCGGGGCTATCGGGAGGCCGGGATCGAGCGCGCGCAGGTCGCTCTCGAGGTTCTTGGCGAGTGTTTTGTTGAAGGTGGTCAAGACGATCCGGGCACCGGGGTTGCGCAGCAGCAGGTTCCGGGCCCGATGGATCGCCACCACGGTTTTACCGGTACCCGCGCCACCGGAGAGCCGGAACGGTCCGTTGTAGTCCTTCTCGACGTAGGCGCGCTGTTCGGGGTGCAGGAAAACCCGCCACGCCGCGAAATCGCCGCCCTCGATGACCCGGCGCAGTTCCTCGTTACCGTCGACGTAGGTGAACTGGATCTTGGATGCCGGACGCTCGAGTGCCTCCATGATCCGGTCGTCTTCGTCCACCGTGGTATCGACCGGTGCCTCGGTGAACCGGTATTTCTCGCGTATCTCGGCTATGGCGGTGCCGCAGGCCAGCTCGAGCAGAGCGTCGGCCTGCCACCCTCCGATATCCGCCGCGATATCGTTGAGCACGTAATCGTCGGCCGCGGTCAGGGCCCGTTCGGCGATCCCGGGATCGATACCGAGTCGGTCGGTGAGGTCGTCGAGGGTGAACCCGGCTCGACTCAAGAACCCCTGCGTGGCTTCCTGCTCGCCTGCCGGTGCCGGCTGCGGTGTCTGCGCTGCCGGGGCGGCGGGCTCGGTGAGGACGCCCTCGAGGATCCCGTTGACCGGGTTGACGCGCAGCACGGCGCGTTCGGCGATGGCATTTGCCTCGTCGTGCGGCCAGGTTCCCATGTAGACGTAGGTCGTTCCGCCTTCTTTGGGGTCCACGCGGAAGAGCACGGCCCGATGCTCGAGACCGACTCGCCCGGTGCGCACGCGGCGGTCCACGGCACCCTTGATCGGTTCGATGTGCAGGCCGGGTGTGGTGTCGTCGGTCTGCAGTTTCTCCAGGAACCCGAAAACCCGCGGGGCGATCGACCCGTCGATTCCGCGAAGCGATTTGCTCTGGTTCGCCATGACGATATTGGCCATCACATCACTCCGTTCGCAGTCAGGGCCGCCATGATCGGCCCGATCTCCGGGACACAGACCGTCCAGCCCAGCTCGGTGATCGTATCGGCGGCTTCGGCCACATCATCGAACAGCACGCCGACACGGGCGCCGGGCCAGGCGATATCGATGACTTCGCCGTCGTCGGTTTCGAAGCCCTGGGTGGGCAGTGGGGTACCGGCTGCCGCGAGTGCCCGGATGAGCGCTCGTTCCTGATCGGAGATGCTCTCCGCGTACAGCGTCTGCCAGTGTGGGCTCAGATCGGTGGTGTCGGTCTCGGCGGTTGTCGTCGGTGTGGGCGTTTCGTCGGTCAGCAGGTTACGGCTGGTGACGAGGTGGGCGTCGTGCAACCCGAACCAGTTCGACAATCGCAACCATTCTTCCCAGGCGGATCGCCGGTCGACCGTGCGCCCGTCGTCGCGGTCGTCGAGCAGCAGCACCGCGGTACTCGTAGCGTTGTCCGTACGCAGGGCGGCGGTGACGGTCAACGGTCCGTCGGTATAGGACCAGCAGGCGTACTGGCCTGCCGGGATCTGCGCGTCCTTGTCGTCGAGCAGGTTCAATGCCCAGTCGGCCAGTTCGTCGCTGTCACCCTTGTGGCGGCTGTCGCGCATGAACATCAGCGGTAACCAGCGGCCGACGGTCGACCATGCTTCCAGTTCGGGTTCGTCCACGAAATGGAGCAACTGGGTGATCGGGTCGGCCTTGATGAGCTCGAACACCGCGGGCCGGAGATTGCCCTGTCTCATGGTGAGTTTGGCCAGCTTGTCCATATGCCACGACGGCGCGACCTGCTTCTTCTGTCCCGTGAAGCGCTGCAGGTCTTCGTAACCGAACGACCAGACCAGCACTCCGCCCGCCCGCAGAATCGCGCGTTTACGGGCATCGTCGGCGATCCGGTTGTGGTCCGCCGTGGCGTGGTAGGCGTGCCCGTCGGCGAACAGGGCGATGACCGGGACCTCCGGGTCGGTCGTCTTCAACTCGAAATCGGGGACACTATTGCCCATCTGCACCTGCGGGGTGAGGGTCCAGGTGCGGATTTTTTTTACCCGGAACGGTGATCGTGGCCTTGTTGGCATAGGTGCCCGGTGTCTCCTTGATGGTGGCCCCGAGGGTGCGCAACCGGTTCAGGAAAGCGATGTAGAACTCCCGCTCGAGCGGAGATTCCGCGCTGGCCGCCGGTTTCGCCGGCGTCTCTTCGACGATCCGTTCCCGCCATGTCTCCCACACCGGGTCCGTCTCCTGCGCTCCCAGAATGAAGTCGAGGATTTTGGCCGCGGTTCTGCGGGAGACCTTGTCCAGCTCGTGTGGTGTGGTGAACGGCAGCAGGCAGTTGTGGCAGGCCAGCCGCGCTTCGTCGGCGCAGGAGCAGGTGCGCAGGACCTCGCGCGCAGCGCGCAGCGCCGACCACACCTTCTGCGGATCGGCGAAGTCGGCGAGGTAGCCCGTCCCGCCGGGCACGGTGTCGTGGATGAGCAGGGCCTGCTGGTTCCGGTCGTACAGGGCATCGGTGATGGTGAGGACATCCAGGTGCTCCGGCGAACCGCCGATCACCTGACGCAGCCCGAGCAGGATCGCCGCGCTCAGGCTGGGGTAGGCGAACGAGTCGTACCGCAGGAACGCCGGGACGTGCAGCAGTACCGCCTGGGTGCGCAGGGTCCGCGCCAGGGCGATCTCGCGGACGTTCTCCTCGGTGGCGGCCTTGCGGTACTTGCACCAGCTGCGATGCTCGTGCGGGTCATTGCGGCCGGCGATACGATCCAGTTGCCCACAGCCCGAGCAGACCCGGAAAAGCCCGGTGGTGATCTCGGATCCGGCGATGGTGCGCCGCCCGCCTTGTGAGGTGCGTTTGCCGAGGTTGAGCCAGCGGATATCGATCCGGCGCAGATACTCCGCGCCGAAGTCGTACTCGGTCGCGAACCAGCGGCGGGCGATATTGTCCGGGTCGATATCGGCCGCGGTGACCACCGCATACATTTCGCGCCGGCGTTCGTCGCGGGAATCGGTGATCGCGGCCTCGTCGCGACGCACTTCCGCCGACACCTTCGCCATCTCCACCACCTGTAACTGCTGGCTCACATCGGCGATGGCTGCGGTCCCGCAGCGTGGGCAGCGGCTCGGCGGCAGCGCGTTTTCCGCGACCACGCCGGTACCTGCCCAGCCGCATTGCGGGCACATCCGCCAGAGGTGGATATTGGCTTCTCCCGCACCCAGATCGACGGCATCGATCTTCACCGCCAGCCCCTGCGCGTAGAAGGTGGAACCGGGCGCCAGTTCGGTCAGCGCGACCCGGGCGCCGCGACGGTAGCTCTCCGTATCACCCTGGTATTCCCTACTTTCCGGGTCGAACCAGGTGATGCCCACATCCAAGGTCACGGAATCGTCGAGGAGCGTGTAGTTGGGCAGCACTCCGTAGCGTTCGAGGACGCCGACCCAGTGTTCGTGGGTGAGATCGTGGAGGTGTTTGCCGAGCAGGCGCAAGGTGGCGCGGGCCGAGCGCAGATCGCGTTTGTCCTCGTCGGTGGCCGCGGGGGAGTTGGCGCGCTGCTCGAACTCGGGGAGGGCGGCGTCGACCGCCGTCCGGCGTTCGGTGAGTTCGGTGACGTCGAGGTTCCAGCGATGCACGGCCTCGCGCAGTTGCCGAACCATCGCGCTGGGCTCGCCGAGCTCGGTCGGGGTAGCCCAGGTGCGTAATGCCGCACGGGAAATGTCCGGGAGCAGACTGCCGAACTGGTCCAGGAAGCCCTCCACGAGTTCGTCGGCTTTCAGGTCGGCCAGGCCGATCAGTCCGGCCATCCAGGTGCCTTCGTCGAAACTGCCGAGGACCGCGCGGGCCTCGCTCGGATCCTGGGCGCCGGGCCGCCGCGCCAGCCGGTCGACGATATGCGCGATGTATTGGCGCTGCAGGATTTCCTCGGCGGTGAGGAAGGTCGCGGGCGGCCGGACCTCACCCGAGATGACCGAGGTCGGGTCATACAGTTTCGGCAGATGCTCGCCGCGCCCGCGGACGAAGGCCAGGATCAGTGAATTGCCGGTGAGCCGGCCTGCCCGGCCGACCCGCTGCAGATACGAGGCGACCGTACGCGGCAGCGACCCGAGCATGACCGTAGACAGGTCACCGATATCGATACCCATTTCGAGGGTCGGTGTGGCGACCAGAACATTCGGGGCGGTCGGATCGACACTGCGCTGTTTGAACTTCGTCTCGTACTCCAGCCGCAACGGCGTCGGCAGCAGTGAGGTGTGCTCGCGTGCCACGACCCGCTTCATCTCCGAGCGGTCGTAGAGACTGCGATAGAAATTGTCGGATCTCGGGGCGCGGTGCAGCGTGCCCGGGCAGCGGCTCAGCAGACAGGGCGCTCCGTCGAGTTGAGCGGCCACCGCGGCCGTGCCCGGATTCTGGGTCTGGCAGACACCACAGACCAGCAGATGCCGGCCCGCCTCGAGATCCTCGAGACTCGGCGCGCCGACCCGGATCCCGTCCTCGCTCAGCTGGTAGGCGGTGAGCGCCTTCTCGGTGCTGACCGTGGTGAGGATGCGCTCGTCGGCGAGCACGGCGAACAGCGAGCGGGCCAGGAACCCACCGTCGAACGGTGCCACCCCGAGGCACCGCGATGTCCACAGCGCATACCACGACGAAGGCGCCGTGATCGGGTCGAAGCCCTCGGGAACGGCGCGGGCACCCACTGCCGGAAATGCGGGAGCGGGGCGGCCCTTGGGGAACGCGGGCATACCTTCACCCAGCGGTCGCCCACCCCAGACCCAGCGGCGGTTGGCATCGCGCTGGACGTACTTGTCGAGCCAGACATGCCGGATCGCACCCTGGATCCGCATCCGCTCGACCGTGCCGCGGACCCACCGGCTGATCGCCGCGGTGTCGATCTCCGCCAGCGTCTGCTGGTATTCGGTGCTGTCCAGGGCCTGGGCACCCAACCGGGCTACCCGGTCCGGTGAACCGAGATCGACTTCGGCGACAACGCTGCCGGTGAGCTCGAGCGTGCGGCCCAGCCGGGATTGGAGACCGAATTCCAGGTCGATATCGAACTGCACCCGGCGCCGGACCTTCTTCGTCGCCTCCCGGCGTTTGGCGGCGGTCGCCTCGCCCCGCCAGAACGCCCCGAACTCGTCGCGTTCGACGATATCGGGCGCGAGCAGGTGGTATCGCCGGGTCGGATCGTCGCCCGCACGGTCGGTCACCGCGTCACACAGCTCGGTGAGGGTCAGCATGTTCGCGCCGGAGGCTTTCTCACCCAAGGCGTTGCGCAGCGTGGACCGCAGGCTCAAGGTGTGCGAGCGGGCCTGGACGAAAGCCGCCCGATGCGCCGCGTCCTGCACGCTGTCGGTGAACATGAGCGCCTTCTTCTCGTCGGCGTCCAGTTCGGCGTCCCCGAACATATTCGACAGCGCTACCGAGAGCTGGGTGGCGACCGCGCTACCGAGGAAGCGGATCCCATCGGCCCTGTTGCAGGCCGGGCACACATCTTTCGTGGAGTCGTCGTCGGCGGCGGGACCGTGCAGCACGAGGACGGGCAGCACCCGGCCCTCCAGCACTTCCGCGCTTTCCGGATCCGGTGGCTCGTCACCGATCTCGCGATCCTCGATCCGCAGCCACCGCAGATCCGGCACCGGCGGCTCCAACTGCGCTTCGACCGGCGCGGAGATCAACGCACGAATCCGGGCACTATTCGAGAGGTGCTGGGCCCGCACGGAAGACTGGTCCGGGTCCAGGGCGTATCCGGTCGGTGCCAGCCGCACACCCCAGCCGGAGCGTCCGCAGTGCCGGCAGAACAGTGCCGACGCGTACTCGGTGTCGCCGCCCTCGGTGTCGCCGTCGTCGGCCCAGCGGAACCGGGTGGAGGCCGAAAGTTCCCGGTCGATCCGGGAGAGCTCGCGAATCCACAGGTGCACATCGACATTCAGCGCTGAGCGCCCGATCTCGGCCCGCAGATGGGACAGCGCCGCGAAGACATAGTCCAGGTACCGCTGCCGGATCGCCCGGCCGCGCTGGTTATCGCGTTCGGCGGACGACGCGGAGAGGACTTTCGCGGCGAGTCCGGCCAGGGAGACCGCTTCGGTGGATTCGCTGAGCAACCGGACGAACCAGTGGTGCTTCTTCAGCAGATCGAGTTGTTCGGTCTCGTCGAGGCGGCGCAGTTCGGCGGCGAGTTCCTCGAAGGTCGGATGTTCGTCGCCGGTGCGCTCGAACAAGGTCGCGAGGACCGCCGCGGTGAGATACGCGTTGTTCGGGGAGTGACTGCTGAATACATCGAGATCTCTGACGGCCTGCTCGGCGGCCGGGGCGATCGGGAGGTAGCGGCGGTCGAGGCTCGGATCACGATCTGCCAGCCATTCCGGCAGCTCGAGCCGGGTCTCCCCGACGAGAGAGTCCGCTCCGAATTCTTCACCGAACACCGTGTGCGCGAATTCGAGCATGGCGGTCGGCTCGCCCCCACCGCCGAGCGTCGCCGAGGTGGCCACTGGCGTGATCCGGCCCAGGGGCCGCGCCCGATCCTCATCCGTGGCATGGGACGACTCGGTCCAATACGATTTCACGGCCGACCCGAGGCGCCGCAGCAGCATCGCGACATCGGTGCCCTGGGCGCCGTCGTAGGTGTGGAACTCGTCGAGCACCACATACTGCAGCGATTCCGCCGACTGCCGCCACATCGCGGCGCGGTCGGGCCGCAGCAGCAGATGATCGAGCATCTTGTAGTTGGTGAGCAAGATGTCCGGCGGTGAATCGTGCATCAGCCGCCGGTCGGTGATCAGGCCCTCCGCCGAGACCAGGGTTCGCCCGCCCGAGCTCTGCTCGCCGGTGTACAGGCCGGCGGTGACACCCGACAGTTCCGAATGCGCGCCGATCAGCCGCGCCAGTCGCTGCTCCTGATCGTTGGCCAGCGCATTCATCGGATAGATGATCAGCGCCTTCATCCCCACGACGCCCTGTTTCCTGGCGCGCACGACATGATCGAGGATCGGGATGAGGAACGACTCCGTCTTACCGGAACCGGTACCCGTGGTCACCAGTGTCGGCCGGGGGCGGGCCTGGAACTTGGTCGACAAACGCTCGAACGCCTTGGCCTGATGGCCATAGGGTACGAACTCGTCCGGCAGCCAGTCCAGGTGCATCCCCCAGTTGCCGCGGGCCGGGGCGAAAGGGAGACGTAACCGGACATAGGGGCCCTTGAACATGCCGTCCCGGGCATCGCCGACGAAATCGGTGAGCGCGGCCCGGGTATCCGGGTCGGTGAGCGCGAAGGTGGTCGCGAGGTAATCGGTCAAACCTTCACGCAGCCGGTGGGCCTGCAAGGTCGGTAGGAGAGCCCCCACAAATGCTCCTCGATCGTCGGCCGACTCGGCTGGTCGGGTGCGTACTGAGCCCGCTGACCTGTCGTTCTACAGACGGGCGCTCTTTCGGATGTTAGCCCGGAAGCCTGCCGGGTGACCGGGGATCAACGCCGAGGCGATCGAGCGGCCGAACCGGCCGAACATTCACCGTTCTCGCGTCGATATGGGCCGCACACACGCCACGAAGAGGCAACCTGATGGTCGTTCCCGCGCGATGAATAGTTACAGGCCTCTGATCACTACGACGGGTTTTTTGCCCCAGCGGGTGCCTGCCGGTGCGAGTGGTCTTGCCCGGCTCGATCCTCACAGTCGGCGCCGGCTGCGCTGTCATCGGCCCGAGCGGTAGAGCATCCACGCCGGGATCCGCACTGCGCTCATTGGCTGTTCGGGGTCCGCTCGGATGTCCCTATGGCGGAGCATCAGTCGGAGATGTCGTGCCGGATCCACACCTTCGCGCACCCCGCGATCCAGGATGACAGCTGTCTCGACTCCGGCGGAGTCCTCCACGACCGCATCGGTGAGATGCCCGCGGACCTCGCGCTGCAAGGTAACCCGGCCGCCTGCACCGGCAAGGAAGGCGAAGAGCCGGTCCTGTAATTCGTCGGGTGCCGAGCCGGTTCCGGAATCTTCCTGCACGCCCACGGCCGCGTTCAGAAGTGCAGCACCGATCCGCCGTTCCGACCACAACCCGCGGTTACCCACCACGATCAGGTGGGATCGAGCACGTGTGATCGCCACATTCCACAGATTGAGTTGGCGTTCGACCCATTTGATCGAACCTCGCGGCATATTCGGAGCGGCGACCAGCGAGTAGAGGACGAAGTCACACTCGCCGCCCTGGAACGTGTGTACTGTCCCGATCCGTACATGCTCGAAGCCCTTACCGAGTTGGGAGCGGATCATATCCACCTGTGCCTTGAACGGGGTCACGACACCGATGCTGGGCTGATCGGCTGTCGCCCCACCGGGCGGTAGCAAGAACTTGACGGCCTCGACGACTTTTGCGGCTTCGGCGCGATTGAACCAGGATTTGCCCGATCGCGGTTGTTCGGCGTTGCCTTCGATGTGGGTCCAGTGGATGGCGTCACGGTTGGCGATCGTGGGGCGGCCGCGCGTATCGGTCAGCACGGCCAGCTGTCCGTCATAGAAGAGACCGTTGACGAGTCCTGCGATTGTCGGATGGCATCGGAAGTGCTCGTCCAGCAGGAG
Source organism: Nocardia grenadensis (assembly GCF_050942415.1). Taxonomy (NCBI): domain Bacteria; kingdom Bacillati; phylum Actinomycetota; class Actinomycetes; order Mycobacteriales; family Nocardiaceae; genus Nocardia; species Nocardia grenadensis. The sequence continues at coordinate 1,778,680 of NZ_CP192054.1, forward strand.
GTGGCCGCCCGCGGCCCGCTCGCAGGCTCGAAAGGCGGAATGCCTCCGGTAGGACATTCGGCCGGCCTCCAACCACCCCAACCCGAAACCGGCCTCCTGTGCGGCGTGGATTTCCTGTTCGGGTCCGATCTCGGCGATATGGGGCAACTGCATCGGATCGCCGATGATCACGGCACGGCGAGCACGGAATAGAAGGGGCAGTATTGCCGGGATGGCACACTGGCTGGCCTCGTCGATGACCACAAGGTCGAAAAGCGCCGGCGCGGGTGGAAAGTAGCGCGCCGACAGGGTGCTGACGGCCCAGCCGCGGACATTCGGGAGCGCGGCCCGCACGGCCCGCCACGCGCGCCCGTCCTCGGTGGCCTCGATGAGATCGGTGATCCGGCTCCTGCCTTGTAGGGCGGCTGTGCGCGTACTTGTCCCCAGCGCAACCGTGGACGTGTGCCGAAGCTCGGATTCCGCAGTGTGTAGGCGCCTGGAGAGTTCGTTGTCGTCGGGTAGTGCCTCGAGCCGGGCGCGCCCTGTACGCCAATCCTTCTCGGCCGCCAGGAATTGGGCAAGGGTGGCGCAGCGGCCGGCGAGCGCATTGTCGTCCTCGACGGGGATCTCCCAGCGTCGTAGCAGCCGGGCTCGGCGATACCGGGCGAAGAACCGGGCGCGCACCGCACCCTCCGCCGCGCGTAGGGCAATCTCGAGCGGCTTCTGCTCGAGGCGTGACAGCAGGTCGACGATGGAAATACCGAGCTTCTCGGCCGAATTGTGGCGGGTGCGTCCCGCGATCAGCAGGTGCTGCTCGAGTTCTCCGATGGTGGCCAGCAGGTCCCGCTGTGCACTGTGCGCGTGCTCGGCCTGCCGCAACGCCGCCATCGCGGTGGCCGGATTTCCCTCGGTGGGTCGTAAGGCCAGCAACCCGCGAAGTGCATCGGAGGTGCCGCTCCGGTACTCGAGGCTGCCGGTGCGCACAAGACTTCCCGGGGAGACACTCTCGCACCGCTTCCACACCTCGTCTACGGCTCGGTTGTTGGTGGAGGCGACGAGGACCGTCGAGTTGTTGGCTACAGCGGTAGCGACCAGATTGGTGACGAGCTGGCTCTTTCCGGTTCCGGGCGGTCCGGTGGCGACGGTCAGTCGGTTCCGCATAGCCGACCGGATGACGGTTTCCTGGGCTTCGTTGGATTGCAGAGGAGTCACCAGCTGGAACGGCGTGTCTTTCGCTGCGGAGCGGTGCGGCGTTTCCGGGTCCAGAGCCGAGAGCGCGGTGTCGCGTATCCGGTGGGCCTGTTCGACGAGACTGTCGAGGTCTTCGAGCAGTTTCGTCACCGGGCTCGGGCCATTGGGAACTCGGCAGAGCACCGCCGCGTTGCGGGCTCCCGCGTTCGGGGTGTCGACATCGATGCACTCGGCGAGTTGGCCCGGGCGCAGTGGCTCGACACAGGCGAGGCCGAGGTCGAATTCGAGCAGCTTTCCGATGTCGTTGGCCATGGCGGCAGGTTGGCGAGCATGCCAGGTGGGACGGTAGGCGGCATTGAAATCGGCGGCTGTATCCTTGCCCAGGCAAATTTCGATCAGCTCGGGATGAGCGATGATCCGCCCGGTCGGTTCCAACCGGGTCCCGCCCGCGCTGTGTACCACTTCGACCTTCCGGAGGAGCAGCGGTGCGAACCGGTGCCGGGCGCCGTTCCTGGAGTTATGGCTCGATTGCAGGACGACGGCCGGATAACCCGCCCACAGCTCATCGTCGGCGGCAATCACATCCTCGACGAACTCCCGCGCTTCGTCCGGTACCGGAACCTGGTGGTCCTCTTCGACGGTTCCCGACAGGAAGGATTCGCTGCCGCGCACGCAGACGTACGATTCGTCGTGCTCGGCAACCGACAGCACGGAGAACTCGCTTCGACCGGTGGTCAGACAACGCCGGTAATAGTCGAGCAGCTGAGGCCACGACGGCCGGGAGTCCTTGGCCGGGACCACCTCGGGGACAGTGCCGGTCTCTGTGTCTCGCGGAACGGGGGTCAGCGTGGCCGGGCCCTGGGGCCGGGAGGCGATCACGATCCGGTCGTCCACCTGCACAGCGGATTTGACCGGAACCTGCTTGGCATCGACTCGCAGCCGCTGGTTCACGTACTCGAACAGATCGTCGACGGTGACCTCGCCGGTCTCCGGTCGGGCCGCGTCGCCGCTGCGCAGTGTCTCCACGACGGCCCCGGTGAAAAGTGAGGGGGTGATAACGGTCGACTCCGGCGATCCGGCGAACGACGCCTCGGTAGCACGAGACGACGACAGAACGAACACCCCGTTGCTGCGCAGGACCGGGGAGGGGGCGGGCGTCGTGACGCCCTTTGCGGTCGCACTGTCGTCCCGGTCCGCCGCTCGAAGCCCGACCGCGAACCCGCCACTCTGGCAGCAGTCGATCATCAGGACCTTCTGCGGTGCCGGGCACGATTCGAGCGCATCGTTCACGAACTGCGCACCCACGGCGGTGGCCGCGACATTGTCGAAGTCGGTATCGGTGGTGACGAAGTGGAACTCGCTGTTCACCTGCACCAAACGGGTGCCGTGGCCCGAGATGTACACCAGCGCCAGCTCGTCCTCGTCGCAAGTCCCGAGAAATTCGACGATCTCGGTGCACATCCGCTCGGCGGTGCAGTCCATGACCGGACGTACTTCGGTGAATGCGCCGATATGTCGGTGGAGCAGCACCTGTCCCAGTAGGGAAAGGTCGGCGCGGATCGAAGGGAGAGGTGCGAATCGGGTGTCGGCGTAGTTCTCGACACCGAGCAGCAGCGCGCGTCGCCGTACCGGCCGGTTCATGGCATTTCGCGATCGGATTCGGTCGCGGGGTCGTGCCGCTCTCCTGCGAGCAGACGGACGATTCGCTCGGTCCGTTCGTCGATCCCGCCGGTGATGACGATACTTCCGCCTTCGTCTCTGGCGATCTCCACCTTCCGGTTGCGCTCCCGTGCGCACCACTCGCGGATAGCGGTGACGAGTACACGGGTGACGGCGGTGGCGACCGGTACCGCGACGGTTGCCGACAGCGCGAGATCGGCGACTCCGGCTCCTTTTTCCCCGTCTGCCTGATCGGTACGATCGGTTCCGGCGAAGTCGACCTCCAGATCTTCGACCGTCGACAACGTGCGGCGGAGGTCCCGGGTCAACCGTTCGGCCCTGAAGGTGTCGCCCGCGATCACCCGGATGCGGATGCCCTCATGGTCATCGGTCATGGCGCCCCCTACTGTGCTGATCCGGTGAAGATTTGCTCGCCTGCCTCCCGGCTGAACCAGGATACGTAGCCAAAGACGTTATATCAGGCCAACTTTGAATTCACGGCGGTCGGGCGCCGACAACATGGTGCAATGTCCATTGCCCGGTGAAGATGCCGGCAACGGCGACCGTAGGCGATTGCACCGGTGTGCGAGGGGCTGCGCGTCGACGGCAACCCGCGACTACCATCGGTAGCCCAGAGGCGGCCGCGTCGACGGAGTGGAGTGGGGTAGTGGGTGGGGAGGACGAGCGGTGCGGTGCGATCGTCGAATTCTGGCAGGCCGTGGAGATGTTCAGTCCGCAGCGGGTGGACCGAGTCGATCGGCAGCAGCGGATTTTCCCGGTGACGGCAGATGAACCGCTGCCATGGGATCCGGCACATGAGCTGTCACAGCTCTCCCTGCGCTCCAATCAGGCGTGGCGTCATATCGTGTACGCCGGAATCTACCGCCTCGACGAAGTCTTCGAGGTGCTGTCCCGTCATTTCGACCCCGACCCGGACAGCCACGATGCGCGTCCGAGCGGTGAAAGCGCAGTTGCCGCGTTTATGGTCGACGAAAACGGTTGTGTATTGCTGGACTCCGAGACACTGTCCAGTTGTGCCTGGGCGACCGGCCGGATCGGTGATGAGGCACCTGGTCCGGAGTGGATCGCGGATTTCCAGGACGCCTGTCTGGATTTCACCGAGCTCTGGCAGAAGGTTGTCATCGCCGAGCGGGCCGGTACACCCTCCGAAGATTCACCACAGCCGAGCCTGCGTGTGCTGGACCACGCTGCTCTCGACGACTGTCTGACCGCAGCGATCCAGGGGGCCGGGATCGGCGGTGTGCTCTCCGCTGCGGGTCTCCGGATCAAGAGCGAGATCGTGTCGCGGCGCACCGCGAACGAGGTGGCAGGCCTCGACTTCCTGAACAGTTTCATTATGGACGATCTGGTCCGGGTTGCCGGTCAGGTGGCCCGGGGGAACCTCGGCGCAGCCTTACGTGAGTATCTGCGCCCAGAGGCCCGAATTTCGACGGCCCAACGAATCGATGTGCGGGAACAGATCGATACCGTACTGGACCTGACTTCTCCGGGGACAGTGCCGGCGGGCCGGTGGCCGAGCGATCCCGAGCATGCCCTCGCCCTATCTCAGCAACTGGCCGTGAATACGGCGCTGGGGATGGCCGATTCCGGCATCGTCGGTGTCAACGGCCCGCCCGGAACCGGTAAAACCACCATGTTGCGTGACGTGATTGCCTCGCTCGTGGTGGAACGTGCCGCCCGCCTGGCGGCATTGCCCGATCCGGCCGCAGCGTTCACCGACAACAGGATGCGCTGGAAGACCGGGGACCGCACCAGGGTCGTCAGTCCGTTGCGGCCGGAACTCACCGGGTTCGAAATCGTGGTGGCCTCCTCGAACAACGGCGCCGTCCAGAATGTGACCGATGAGATCCCCGCGGCGGACGCGATCAGCGGTGGGTGGCGGGACGCCGCCGCGGCGGTGGACTACTTCTCCGACATAGCCACCGCGCTCTTGGCGCCCGACCCTGCGGTGCAGCGTGCACCGGAGACGAGCCCGGCCGAGCAGGTCGACGGCTGGGCCTTGCTGGCGGCGCGGCTCGGGAACAAAACCAATCGCCGGCGATTCGTGGACACGTTCTGGTATCACAAGCCCGAAGCCGAGGAGAAGCAGGATCGGCAGGGGCTGTTGTCGATTCTCCAAAGCTACGAGGCAGAAATTCCGGAGCAGACCTGGGAAGAAGCGGTGGCTGCCTTCCGAGCTGCCCAAACCCGGGTCGAATCCATCCGCCGGTCGAGGCGTGACGTCTATGCGCAGGTCGTCCGGCGTCGGCAGGTGCAGCGTCGGATCGACGAGATCACAGAAGAGCTTGCGGCGGCCGCCGCGAGAGCGGAGACGGCTCGCGGAGAACGTGAGACTACATGGCGTACCGCGCAGGAATGTGTTCGAGAAGCAGAACGACTCGCCCGCGCACCACAGACCGCTGTCGAGCAATCCGCCCGGCAGCGCCGCGAGGCCGCGGAACGGGCGGTTCGTGATCGCCGCGGCGAGGTCGAGCAGATCGCCGGTGGTCGTCGGGTCCGGGCCGAGGAGTCCCTGCGGCGCTGGACCGCAGAGCTCGATCGGCGCGACGAACTCCTGGAAGGCCACCGTGCGCTGCGGCCGGGCTGGTGGCGACAGCTGTGGTCCCTGGGCGAGGCCGGCCGGGAATGGTCCCAGCGTCGGTCGTGGATGGTCGGGCAGGTGCAGCAGGCATCGCAGGCCAGGGCAACGGCGCAGGCCGAATTGGACTCGGTACAGACTGATCTCGGCCTCGCTCGAGAATCACTCGCCACCGCCCAGCACGAATACGATGCGGCATCCCGTGTCTCGACCGCCGGCATACCTCAACCGTCCATCACGTACGAGCCGCTGATCAGCGCAAACCGTATTCTGGAGCGCGCCGAACAGGAAGTCGCCGCAGCAGCGCGAGCACTGTCCGGTGCCGAGCGAAGCTTCCGGCAGGAGCGAAACGAACTCGCGGCTTTGAACGTCGACCTCGCCGACGGCGCAGGATTGGGTGCGTACTTCCCGGACGAGGCGTGGTGGGTGGACCGGATACGTCGGGAGTCGGCGGCCCTCTGGACCGATCCCGAGTGGAACACCGCACGCAGCGAACTACTGCTGGCGGCCCTCGGGCTGCATCGGTCGTTCCTCCGGCAGGTGCCGACCGAAATGCGCCGCAATCTGCAGGCCGCCGTGGATATCGTCAGTGGTGCAGCCCCCCGCGATCTCTCGGCCGAAGCGGCGCAAGCAGCCTGGCAAAGCTTGTTCTTGGTGGTTCCTGTCGTTTCCACCACCTTCGCGTCCTACGGTCGGCTGTTCGGTCATCTGGAACGGGAATCACTCGGATGGCTGCTCATCGACGAGGCCGGGCAGGCCACCCCGCAGAACGCGGTCGGTGCGCTGTGGCGGACACGGCGGGCCGTAGTCGTCGGCGATCCCCTGCAGTTGGAACCTGTGACCACGCTCCCGTTCCGCACCGAGGATGCCATCCGAACTTCCTTCGAGGTGGATCAGCAGTGGAGCACCTGCCGCACATCGGTGCAGCGTATCGCCGACCGCCTCACCCTGGTAGGGACTTCACTGCCGGACGACGAGGGCTGGACTTGGGTGGGTGTCCCGCTGACCGTGCACCGACGCTGCGATGCTCCCATGTTCGAAATCATCAACTCGATCGCCTACGACGGGCTGATGATCAACGGCACCGGTACCGCTGCCCCGAAAAGTTTTGATACCAGCTACCCAAGTCTGCCCGAATCCAAGTGGATCGATCTGGTCGGCGCCACCGCGCACGGACACTGGATCCCGGACGAGGGCCGGCAACTGGATCGGATCCTGCGCTCCCTTACCGGTCTCGGCATCGATATGTCGGAAGTCATGGTCATCAGCCCGTTCCGGGATGTCGCCCGCGAGATCAGCCGACGTGGCCGGGCTTATCCGGGTCTGACCGCGGGAACAATCCACACCGCGCAGGGAAAACAAGCCGATGTGGTGATACTTGTCCTCGGCGGCGACCCGGCCCGGCCCGGTGCCCGGCGGTGGGCAGCGAGCAAACCCAATCTGCTCAATGTCGCAGTGAGCCGGGCGAAACGGCGGCTCTACGTGATCGGAGATTTTCGGTCATGGTCGCGCGAGCGTTACTTCGGCACCATGGCCCGGCATCTGCCGCGGGCTGACCCGGTGGCCCCGTGATTCCAGTCGGCACTTCTCTTCGTAATTGGCGATTCCGGGCTCGATTTTGGTTACGCGGTGCGCCACTCGTCGATGGACGACCAAATTGTGGTGTGCGGCGCGTCGTACTGTTCCAGATCACCCTTTTCCGAGACTCGTTCGATCAGTTGCTCGATGCGAGCAATAAGTTCGGCGGAATCCGTCTCTCGTGAATGACAACCCAAGAGCGCCGTGAAAAGGTCGCCCGGGTAGAAGTCACCTTCGGCGAGGGGATTGGAGCCGAGGATGTCGAGCGCCACTGGAGTCAGTACGTCGACGCCCTCCCTTTGCGACAGGAGGACGCGAATGTCTTCGACGGTGAGATCTGTCAGAGGGACGTCTCTCAACGCGTGCACGGTCTTCATGAGTCGGGTCGCATTCCCATCCGGGGCGGGCCAGGACCTGCCTTCGATCTGAGATAGTGACCGTGGGTCGCGATATATCACTGTGCTCCTCTCCTCATCTGCGCCTCAACCAGTTCATCAACGTGGAACGAACTCTTCGCTGTAGTCGAGTAGTCGGCTCGCCTCGGATAGCTCCCGTTCCAACTCCGCGCGATCGGCGGGGTTGGTTCGCGAGTCTCCGAGCTGGCGTTTTATCTGGTCGATACGTTTGACGAGGCCGTTCTGCGCGTCTCGTACTTCTCGGACATGATCCCACGGAGTCCCGTCGGGCTTTCTCGCCACTACTTCGCCGTTCAGTTCCCGACGCGCAGCGTCGAGGTCACGATCCGTGAGGTGTTCTTTTATCTTGTCTGTTTTGGTCGGCCGGTCGCTGGTGCTTGTGCCATCGGTGCCGACGGGGCCATCGGCCTCGGTGTCGAGGTAGGCCCGAGCGGTGATAATGGCAGCGAGGCTGGTGGTGACCTGCGTGAGGTCAGGGACTTTATCGAAGGCGACGACGGCTGCGGCGGCGGTGGCGAGGCCGAGAAGGGCCCAGAGCCTACTGGCCCGGTAGATGCGGCTGATCGCCAGCGCGGTGTCACCGGCGAGTGCGACGACACCACCGGCGCCGGCTGCCAGACTGCCGCCGACGGTGAGCCAGGAAACCGCGACCGCGGCCGCAATGATGATCCCCGACTCGACCAGGAACGCGGTGGTCTCACTGCTGATCTGCCGACTGGTTTCCTCGGTGTTCGTGCGGTACTCACCGATAGGTGCGGCCATCACCTGTGCCGCGCCCGCGAGGCTTTCGGCGGCCGTCTTCATGGTGGCGAAGTCGTTGGCGATGCCTTGTCTGGTCTCCGGTTCGTCTATACCGGTGAGGAGGTCGGCAATTCCGGAGATCCGATCGGCAGCGCCGGTGACGACTTCATTGCTCCCGAATGTCTTCCACACCGATTCGGCGGCCGCCAGCCTGCCGAGATCGCCATTGGGTAGTTTCCCGAACTCGGCGGTTACCTTGCCGAGAAGACTGTCGAAGAATTCCGGGGCTCCGCCCTCGTGCCCCAGTCCGTTGCCGTTGTCGGCGACCGAACTGGGGATCTGTACGGAGTGCACGGTGACGTCGGTGACCTGAGGCCGGTCGGGGTTGCTCTTGTTGGCGACACCGTGGTTGTAGCCGGTGGCGTAGAGGAGGTAGCCGAAGTTGGTGAGGGCGTCGGCGAGGTTGGTGCAGGTCTGCAGGACCGTGCGTGCGCGTTCGTCGTAGGTTTCGCCCCATTGTTTGCAGCCGGGGGCATCACCGGCCATGCCGGCGCATTGGCCCTTGACCGCATCATGGACAGGTTTGTCGGCGGTACGGAGTTCAGCGGCGAGGTCGTGGCATTCCTTGGCGGCGTCATAATAGGTCTGCCAGTTGACGTATACGGTGGTGGGAGTCATCTGTTTCCGAACATGGCGCGGTTCAGCTCGATCGCGCGGGTATATCGGTCGTGGGCGGCGCGAGCCGCAGCGCTGATGTCGGCAAGGCCGGCGCCGAATTCGCGGGCGCCGGCGGCCCAGAGTTGGTGGGCGTCACGGTAGGCGCTCGCGGCCAGTGTTTCCCAGGCTCCGTCGAGGGTGGCGACCTTGTCGTCGATGAGGTCGAGTTGTTCGATCAGGTGGCCGGCCAGGTTCGACAGGCGAGCAACCAGCTGGTCGAGGCGTTCGAGGTCGACGGTGAATTCGGGATTGTTCACAGGTTCAGGCTCGGGAACTGCTGGGAGGTGTGGTCGTCGGTGGTTTCGTAGGCGCCGGCCTGCACGCCGAGTTCGGCGGCCATACCTTCGAGGGCCTGCAGAATTTTGATGCCGCCGTCGCGGAGCTCGGTCCAGCCGCCGCTGAACTCGTCGGAAGCGTCGCCGCGCCAACCGTCGCTGAGTACGGCGTCGACTTCGCTACCGGCCGAATCGAGACCCGAACGCAGGTTCCGCGCGATATCGGCGACGAACTGTCCCACCGCCCGAACTTCATCGGGCACCACCGTGATGTCGGCGGGCTGGTTCGGATTTCCCCCTGAATCGACCATGCCCGGGAGATTACCAGCGCCGTCCGCCGTACCCCACCAGTTCACGGCTGAGCCACCTGGGTGACTCGAAAACACGGCCATGCTCAGGCCCTATGTGCGCCTACGGCTTTCGCGCACCACCACGGTCCCCAGCGTGTCGTACTCCACGCGCTCGAATGTGGCGAAGCCCAGCTCGTTCAGTGCCTTCAACGCGGCGTGTGAGTTGTAGTTGGTGGTCTCGCCGGACCTTGCCGGCACCCCGGTGGCCAATCCGATGAGTTGGGTCGGCGGCCAGAGAGCGTTGTTGACGAACACGGCATAGGTCTGCGGCGTTCCCGGGGTCTGGTCGCGGGTGGCGAGGAAGATCTGTTCATCAGTGATCTGAACCGGATTGCCGTTCATCGTGATCGTCGTGGTCGAGCGAGCCATGTGCCCAGATCCTGCCAGAGGATCGGCAGGGCCGTATCCGGCATCAGCGATCGGACGGCAGCAAGTCGACCGGGTGGTGCATCGACGGACCGGGATCGACGCCGGACGCGAATCCGCGGCTGTCCGTGATTGACCCACTCAGCACAGCCGTCAACAGGTCACAAAGGAGGCCTGGAGGATCGGGACGGCAAATGATCTCAACGGGGGTGCGTATCTGCGGCGGTATCCCGATGTGCTGGGGCGGGTTCGGGCGATGGCGAAGGACGGATGGAACCGATCGGGATGCTTCGACATCCAACCAGATGAAGAACCGAAGATTCCATCAACCGGGGGTAAGCGAATGACGAAATACGGGAGGAAGATAAGGGCGGTCGCGGGTGGCGTGCTGGCGTTCTTGATGACCACGTGTGTGGCATTGCCCGCCGCTGACGCGGCGCCCGGGCCGGGCAACGCGGCCTGCCAAGTGGAAGCCGTGAAGGCCATGAATCCGCACAACTCCAAGGGCACACCGACCGACATCGTCGGAAAGGGCAGTATCAAGTGCACGGCGGCCATCGACTCGCTGTACATCGATGTCGAACTCCAGCGCAAGGAGGGTGGGAGCTGGAAGCGGGTCGCCGGCGGCCACAACGAGGTCACCAAACCCGCCGCGGGGACCAAACTCGTTGCCCAAGGCGCTACCACCTGCGCGGACGGGGAGTACCGGACGGCTGCTCGCGGGGGCGGCGTGTACGGGGGAGTACCCTCGCAATCCTCGGCGTGGAAGTACTCGGACACGGTGGTGAATCCGTGCGGTAAATAGTGCCGAGGCGGCGCAGGATTGCGAGTGGGCTGGGAGGCCGGGGTGAGTGGGACGGAATGGGAGATGTTCTGCTCGGAGGTGTTTGCCATTGCCGAGCGTTACGCCATCCAGACGTTTTCGAATCCCGGCACCCTGCTGCTCTCCGGCGGATCCTCGTCAACCGAAGCCGAAGTGCGCGGGGCCAACTCACACATCATGCTGGTGGATATGGGCGACGCCTCGGTGCGCATCGAAACGGGCTGGTGCGTCCGCGCCATCGCCGACTACGAAATCCAATTCGAGGACAAGCCGTCCCAGGCGGCCGCGGCGATCGAAGCGATCATCCTCGGGGGCGCCGAAGAGTATGTGATCACCGATGACGACGACCGGTGGGTGGCGTTCGGGTGGTGTATTCGGGGCAAGGATTCGTTGATATCGCAACCCCCGCACATCACCTCGGGACGAAAGGCGGTTCGTCGGCTCCTGCCGTGGCGGTCGGCGTGACCATGCGGCCAGGAGCTCGACCAAGCCGATCCAGCTGCCGTCGGTACAGCCTGCCCGGCCGTGGAGTCAGCCGGGCACGGTGGCTGCCAGGTTCCCCCGCACTGTTGGAGGAACTGATGTTCCCCCGGTCCTCACCGGCACCAGGTGTGGGGGATATGTCCGCGGGGTTTGTCACCGGTGCGTTGTGCGCGGGTATGCCCGGCACGGCGCCACCAGGTATCGGCCTCGATAACCTGTCCGCGGTAGCGGAGCCGGATCGCGAGATTGTGCATGGCGTCGCGGTGGTCGGCTTCGGCGGCGTGCCGGTACCAGGTGATGGCGTCATCGAAATGGAATGCTCGGTCGAGCATGACGGCCAGGTTGTACATGGCGTCGTTATTCCCGGCCTCGGCGGCGCGCCGATAGTAGAGTTCGGCCTCTTCGACGAATTGCGTCTCGTTGAGAAGGTTCGCCAGGTTGCCTGTGGCCTCGGCGTTGCCCAGCTCAGCCGCCTTGTGGTACCAGTCCTGTGCGTCACGCAGCTGTTTGCGAGTGGCCAGCAGATTGGCGAGGTTGTTCATGGCGCCGGGATGGCCCTGGGCGGCAGCCCGCCGCCACGCGCTCTCCGCCTGCGCAGCATCGCCCTGATCGCTGCAGTGCAGACCGTGTTCGAACAGCGCCCGGCTGTCGGCTGCAGTGCCGGGTTCGGACGCGATGGTCTCGGGTGTCGGTCGGCGGACGGGTGCGCTGAACAGCCGCAATTCGCCGGCAATGTTGACGCTTCGTCGCTGCGGGCGGGGCCGGCCGCTCCGGTGCAGGATGTCGTCGGCGCGCCAGAAGAGCTCGTCCAGGGTGAGTTCGGTATCGGCGGCGGCCCTGAGCAGTGCGCCGGTAAAGGCCGTGTGCCGGTGGCCTTCGGGTGCCTCGGAAGTTTCGTTTCTGGAGGACGAGGTGATGGTATATGTGCCCTGGATATCGATCTGACCGTCGATCACGGCTGCGGAGCTGCTCATGGCTTCGAACGCGCGACCCGAATAGCAGCAGTCCAGAATGAGAACTCGCGTGCGAGCGCGACTGTGCGCCAGAGTATCCCGCAGCGTCGCGAACGGAACGGAACTCCATTCGGGGTGGTTGTCATCGGTATCCGGAAGCGCCAGATACAGGCGTCCGCCTTGGGCGACCACGCCGTGGCCGGTGTAGTAGACCAGCAGCACATCACGGGCATCCCGGGCGGCGGTGGTAAGGGTTCTGCCGATCTGGGTGGGCTGTCCGGGGTCGGTCAGAACCTGGCAGTATTCCTCGGCAAAAGCACTGCCCGGCGCGGTCAGGGCTCGCGCCATGTCTTCGACGTTGGTGCGGGCGGCCGGAATATCGTGCAGACGGGAATCGGTGTAACGGCTCACCCCGATGAGCACGGCCTGCCAGCCGGCCCGGTCCTGCTCTGCCATCACTGTTCCTTGTCGACCTGTTCCATCAGGGTCTGCAACGATGCGGTGACCTCCGGCAGCGTGACCCGCTTGGCATCGAGGGTTATCTCGGATCCCGCACCGCTCTTCACGGTAACCGAGATCTCGGATCGCCGGACGGTAAACCACGAGGTCAATGAGCTGATCAATGCGGTCGCGACGCCACCGCCACCGAGTGCGACCACGAGCACCTCGGACAGTCCACCCATTTCGCCCGGGCGGATCTGCTGCCTTGGCAACTTCACCAGGCCTCGCAGCTCATCGTGGTCGTTGAGCCATTCGAGCAGTTCGAACAGATCGTCGGCGCTGCCCTCGGTGCTGATGGCCAACTGGCCCTGGTGTTCCGGCATGGTCGTCTCCTCGGGTCTGGTGGGTTCGGTCGGATAGCTGAGAAAGACCCCGGCTACGCGGTTGTTCGCGGTTCCGCCGCGCTGTCGGTATTGCGGCTCTGGTGGTATTGGACCGCTTCGGGGTGTTCGGTGAACTCGTAGTAGGTGTCGGTGAGTTCCCTGAGCTGTTCGTTGACCTCGGCGGCTGTGGCGCGAAAAAATTCGCGGCGGCGGTTGACCTTGTTCACCCGTCTGTGCTCGAACCGGCGATGCAACTCGGCTTCGATTCCGGCCGCATCCGGGTCGAAGAACATCACATGGCGGTCGTATCGGAACGGAACCGATGAGTTGCTGAGATCCTGGATCCGTGACTCCGGATCGAACCGGCGGGTTACGCCGATCTGGACCACGCCGTCCCCGAACGCGCCGACATTGGAGAGGACATAGAGATAGCCGCCGCGGGTATCGTTCGCCCGATTCCGGATGATGCTGAGGGCCTGTTCCCGCTCTGCCAGACTGGCCCGCAGTTGATCCGCAGATTCGGTGTCGCCCTTGCCGTCGGCTTCGAGCCCGGTCAGCGTGGCATGTTCCTTCTCCTGTTGCCGTTCGAGTCTCGCCTGCTCCCGCGCATATTCCTGTCGGGCGCGCTCCGCTTCGCGGCGACGTTCGCGCTCATCACGTTCATAGTCCTTCTGTCGCGCAAGCATCTCGAGATGGTCGGCGGTCAGCTCCAGCTCGCGCCGCCGGAGTGCGTGATATTCGGGAGATACGCGCAACTGCATGGTCGCGCCGAACTTGTTGAGGGTCTCGGCGAGCCGATCGAGCCGGTCGAGCTCCTTCTGCAGTTTGTACGGCTTGAGACCTCGGACGATATTCTCGGTTTCGGCGTTGTAGGCACGCAACATCAGCTTCGAGTACTCCCTGACCATCTTTCGGCCATCGGTGACCGACCCCTCCACCACCCACGCCTTCAACGCCTCTATCGCACCGGCGTCACGGCGCGCCTGCGCCTTGATCTCGCCCTGTAAGCGTTTCAGTGCGTCGCGGTAGGCCACCGAATCCGACAGTGGATGCCGGAACTCGTATATGCCGATCTCTTGCAGGATGTGCTCTTCGCGAAGATCCACCACCTGCGCCAGCAGCTCGTCGCGCACCGCTTGCTGCTCGGCGACCTCCGCCTCGAGGCGAGCGCGGAGCTGCTGCAGATCGTCGATCCCGCCCCCGCCGAATTGCTCCACTTGTGCGCGGAGTCGCCGGTTCTCAGCGAGCGCGGCGGCCAGCTCCTCGGTTTGACGCTTGGCGTAACCCCTGGCGCCGAACAATGGGACCTTCGATGCCTCCCCGGGCCGATCTGCCGAAACCGGTGCGACCCGCCGGTCCGGGGTCCAGGATCGGCCGTTCCAGTACCGCAGGAATCCCTCGTTCTCCGGATCCGGATACCAATCCGGTGGCACCGTGCGCATGATTCCCCCTATCGCAGTTGATCTTTCGAGCATGCTATATCGAACTCGACTCGGCAGGCGCGACCGCCGCGCTGCGCCCGGAACGAGCGATTGGTCTGTCTGTCGTGAGGTCATCACCGTGGAACGCACCTCCATCGACGGCAGCCGCACGATCATCGTGTTCGAACGCGGCATCGCCCGCCTGGTCGCCTATGAAGTCGACCACCTGCACGGCATGCTTTACACCGACCGAACCCATCCCCATCGAGCGATGCCGGGCATCGGCGCCGCCGGGAAGAACTGATTCGACACAAGCTGTCGAGCACTTGACACTTGGCGAAAAACGAGGTGGTCCGGTGTCGGCTTCGCGGGAGGCTTTGGCCGAGCTGGACCTGGAGAAGTCTGCTCGACCGATGTTCGCCGACCACATCCATGCCTGATAGAGGTCAGAATCCACAGCCCGCACACCTCGAAGTTCGCACTCGTTCAGCGCTGCTGCTCGGAGTTGCAGTCCGGACAGATCCGCACCCTTTCGAGCTAAGTTCGATGGACCTGGACGTTGGTGGCTCCGTTGGAGTGAAACCATTCCTGCAGTTCGGGCCCGTCCAGCACTATCGGCGAGCTCTCGCCTATATCGACGGGGCCTATGACCAGACCTTCGGCTTCCTCGACGTGAGCGCCCTGGATCCGTGCGCGGGAGAGCCTGGTGCGCTCGAAGGTGCAACCACTGAAATCCACTCTGCGGAGATCTGCCCCCGAAAAGGTAACCCGCTGCAGCCGGGCTCCGTGGAAATCCGCCCCCGTCAATTCGGCTACCGAAAGGTCGGCGCGCTGCAGGTCCGCACCTCGGAAAACTGCATGCTGGGCGTGGCAACCGCGTCCCTGCACTTTGCGGAAGTCTGCGCCGGTCAGATCCGCCCGGCTGATGTCGGCGGCTGTCAGCCATGCCGTGTACAGGTCGGTGCCGACCAGCCTCACATCGGTCAGGATCGCTTCGCTCAATTCCGCACCGAGCAGATCCAGGCCGGAAAGATCCGCTCCGGTGAAATCGAGACCATGCCCGCTGAGCAGCATCGATGGACTGCTTTCGGTCGTGGGGTCGGCAGGCAGGGCTGCAAGATAGTCGGCCAGGGCTTGGTGAGCCCTTGGGTTCACCGGCCAGTTACGAACCGCTGCAACAGTGCGGCCG
This sequence comes from Nocardia grenadensis, assembly GCF_050942415.1. Lineage (NCBI taxonomy): Bacteria > Bacillati > Actinomycetota > Actinomycetes > Mycobacteriales > Nocardiaceae > Nocardia > Nocardia grenadensis. The sequence continues at coordinate 1,794,244 of NZ_CP192054.1, forward strand.
TGGGTGGTCGCCATTTCTACCAGAGCACCTTTCCTTGCCATTCGGGATGGCTCTCCACAAGTTGTCTCAGATGAGCTATCCGAGCCTCTGTCATGCCGCTTTGGTCGATCATCACACCCTCTCCGTCGGCAAGCGAGTCCTCGATCATTTCCACGAACTGATCGTCGGTTTGTGGATTGGGTATGGGCTTACCCGCGACATCGGCCGGCCGATAATCCGGGATCACATCCGGCGAGCTCTTGACATCCCAGTGAATGCCCGACTCTGTATCGACGAATTCGCCGGTATCCTCGCCGTTGGGACCTGGTTGTGCTCGCTCGAGCGGCCCGACTCTACCCGCGTTCTCATTGGTCAAGCCGACCTCTGCCTCCCGCCTCGACTGTGGGCTGACCTTCCCGTTCTTGGCTGGATCCTGCGCAAGTTCCTCTACACGCTTCGCGTATTCGGGTGTACCGGGGGTGTTGCCCGAATTCGAGGGACCGGTCGCATCATCATCGGTGGCTATGTGGACAGCCATGGCGGCGATGGCGGCGATGGCATTGTTGATGCCGTTGGTGGTGAGATCGGGGATGGCGGTGAAAGCGCCGGAGGCGGTGCCGACGGCGAGGACGGTACCGAAGATGGCGAGTAGGCGGCTGATCGACACGGCATTCTTGATGATGCCGGCAGTGGTGGTGACGATTTCGACGGTGACCGCGGCACCACCGCCGGCTGCGGCGGGGGCGGCGAGTCCGGCGCTGAGGGCGGCGGCGACCGCGACGATGCCGACGGTGATGACTACCGCGGCGGCGAGCTCTTTGGTGGCAGTGGCGACTGCGGCCTCGATGTCATCGCGCATCTCCTGGAGTGCGTCACGATGGTCGCCGACGGGGGTGACCAGTGCGCTGGAAGCCTGGGCCAGCATTTCGGCGGCCTGGGTCAGGGTGGTGAGTTTGGCTTCGATCTCGGCGATGTTGGGGTCGGTGCTGCCGGTGAACGTGGCGTTGATACCTTTGATCCGGTAGGCGGCTCCAGTGATGGTGGTGTGTTCGGCGAATGTTTCCCAGGCATCTGCGGCTTTGCCGAGTCTGGTGACATCGCCGTTGGGAATTCGGCCGACCTCTTTCAGGAGTCCGGCGACCGCGCCTTCGTCCAGGCCGGGGCCATTGTCGCCTTTGGCATTGGCCGGTAGTTCCATGCCGGAGTCGTAAAGGGGCTCGGAGTCGGTGGGGCGTTCGGGTTCGGGGCCGCTGGCTGTGGCGCGGTTGGCGTGCCACCAGTTGTAGCCGTTGGCGGCCAGGACATCACCGAAGCGTTGCAGGGCGTTGGCCAGGGTCGCGGCGAGGGTGACGATATCGGTGGCGTGTTTGTTGTAGGCGGTGCTCCAGGCTTCGGAGTCCTTGTGGTCGCCGGCCATCCCTTCGCATTCGTGCAGCAGTGTGCTGTGCAAGGGGCCCAATGCCAGACAGATGTCTCCGGCCAGTAGTCGGCATTTGTTCGCGGCGGCGTAGTACATGCCGGAGTCGATGACCCAGGTCATGGATTATGCACCGTCCAGCATCTTCCTGTTGACCTCGGCTGCGGTGGTGTATCGGGTGTGCGCGGTGCGGGCGGCATCGCTGATATCGGCCAGGCCGGTGGCGAATTCGCGGGCGCCGGTGGACCACAGCCGGTGGGCGTCGCGGTAGGCGTTGGCGGCGACGGTCTCCCAGGCGCCGTCGAGGCCGGCGACTTTGTCGTCGATGAGGTCGAGTTGTTCGGTGAGGTAACCGGCCAGGCCGGCCAGGCGGGCGACGAGGTTGTCGAGTCGTTCGACATCGACGGTGAACTCGGTGCTCATAGATTCAGGCTCGGGAACTGCTGGGAGCTGGCTTCGTCGGTGGCCTGGTAGCTGCCGGCCTGGACACCGAGCTCGGCGGCCATGCCGTCCAGTGCCTGCAGAATCTTGATGCCGCCGTCACGCAGTTCGGTCCAGCCGCCGGCGAATTCGCCGGCGGCGTCGCCGCGCCAACCGTCGGTGAGGAGGGCGTCGACATCCGTGCTCGCCGAATCGAGACCGGAGCGTAGGTTCCGGGCGATATCCGCGACAAACTGTCCAACGGCTCGAACCTCCTCCGGCACAACAGTAATGCTGTCAGTAGGGTTGGGATTCCCCCCTGAATCGACCATGGTTGCGAGGCTATCAGGGGCAAGTCCGGCCCGGCTACCGCTCACGCCCCGTCGGATCGGGCACGTTGGAGACCGGGGTGGTGGCGTGTTCCTGCGACCGAGCGGAGTCGCAAACCGGCACTGGTGGTGGAGGAAACGGATAAGCCTCGTAGGACGCAGTTGCCGGACCTACACGATCCGGGACGGCGTCTCGAGGAGTGGGCGCTCGACCGCGAACGCAACCAGCTCATCTGGCTGATGCCCTACGTGGGCGATGAAGGCCGAGGCCAGTGCCGGTTTCAGCGGCCCGAGCGAAGGGCGGCTACGCTTCTACGATCCCTGCTCGTTCGAGTGCGTCGAGCACATCCTCGGCCGTTTCAGCAGGGTTGCGCCGGGAATCCGCGATCTGCTGGACACACGCCCGTACTCGCCGGTCGTCGATGCTGATCTGTTCGAGGAGGAAATCATCGGGGCTCTTGGCTTCGAGCTGCCAAGGTTCGAGGCTTTCCGCCGGAGAGTCGGTCAGGTTCCAGGTGACGATCATCGTGGCGTGGCATTTGATTGCTCGCCTCGACCGTGAAGGCGGTGGAGCCGATAACAGACCTGTTCGGTGCTGTCCGGACAGAGTGCGCAGCCACCCACCACGAGCGGTGCGGGCCCGGATGGCCATCGATCGCCTAGCCTTTTCGTCCTCTGACTTGTCTCCGCAGGTCGTCGAGCGAACGGCCGTCCGTGGTGCGCCAGCAAAGCCAACCATTGTGCGACCCACCCGCCGCGGCTACCGCGGCAGCGGTCGGAGACGGATACGGGGTGTTCTGGACACGCAGGTCACCGTCCTCCTCCCCGAAGGCTCTGAACCGCGTGTCTTTTCGAGGCTGTTCGAAGATCAGCCGCTGTCCCGGTCTCAGCAGTCCGCGATCGAGCAGCAACCGCATATCTTCGTCGTAGTGCGCTTTCCCCTCGGTCCGGGATTTTGCGGCCGGGCGCACGGGTTCGGCCGGTGTGGGTTTCGGCGGCGTCACGGCGCTCGGTGTCCTCGGGCCGGCCTGCCGCGTCGAGTCCGCCGGTGTGGCGGGAGGAGATGAGGGTAAGGCCGTAGCGGAGGTGCCGAAGACCGCCACACCGCACAGAGCCAGGAAGATAAGTGCCTCGCGCGTGAAAGACTGTGCTTCGGTCCGAATGGCTGCGGGAACTTCTCCGGGAGCAGTGGGGTAGGCATCAACGACTTCCGCCAGTCCGGTTCGCCGGGCGGCCTCGGCCATCGACAGGGCAACCCGGCGAGCCAATACCTTCGGAAAATCGCGTTCTCTACCGAGCGCGAACAGTTGAGTCCACCGCTGATCGGCGCGGAACATCGGAAGATGGTCGGCCGCGGGATCGGCATGGCCGATACGAACGCGAGTCCGGTTGTCTGCAGCCGCACCGAGCAGGATGACGGTTGCACACTTGTTCAACTCCTCGAAGTCCCCCGCGGCCGCCGCGTCGGCTCGCGGTATGGCGAGAACGTACCCATCCCATCCGGCGCGACTGAGAATCCTGATGCCGTGGGGATCTCCGTGCGGGAGATGGACCTGCACAGTGCAACCACGGGAACTGCTCCGCATGAGTCCGACTCTAATGCGCATCACAGCAGAGGTAATCCGGATGCCGAACGTGCAGACCTCGGGTAGCTCATGGCTTGTCGCGGCGTTCGGGCAGCGTCACCGCCAGGATCAGCACGGCGAGTGGCAGGCCGATCGCGATGACGAATCCGAGCGTGATCACTGTTCGGTCCGGTGCTGTGTAGTGATTGCCGATCCCAAGGGATACTCCTGTGTTCCGGTGATCAGGTCGGCGGCTTGGGTGACCACCCACCACGGGGTGCGAGGCTCGAGGGCGCCGACGTGGGGGATCACCACCGCGTCCGCGGCGTGCTCCAGGGCGTACTGGACGGCGATCAGCGCGGCCAGAACGGCGACGGTATCCGTGTGGACGGTGTGGACGATGGCCAGCCGATGTTTCCGCGTCAGTGCTTCATAGGTTGCCGGGTCGTGGGTGCTGTGCAGGAGGGCAACCGCCCGTGTCGGTGCGTCCGGTTCCGTCACAGTGCTTGCCCCTCCACGATTCGATATGGACGTACCAGGAGCGAGCCGCACGTCCTCGGCCCGGCCGTCACTGGTGGTCCTCGAGGTACTGTCCCGCGAGCCGGAACCGGGGGCAGTTGTGTTTGGTGTGGTCGGCCATCAGGTGGATGGCGTGCGCTCGCCCGCGGATGGGGTCGGTACTCTTGCAGGCTGCCGGGTGGTCGAGGTGGCGGAGGCCGACGGCGACGCGCTCGAGGAGGTCGAGGTTGCGGGTGTGCCAGAGTCGGAGGGTGGCCGCCATCGACTGGTTGTGCGCGCGCCTGGTGGGGAGTTTCGGTAGTTCCTGACGCAGGTGGTCGTCGACCGGGGCGGTACCGGAAGGGATCGGATCCACGCGGACCGGCTCGCGGACGGTGGTTTCGGTTGAAGGAACGGGCATAACGGTCGGCTCCGGGTTCTGTCGGGGCGAAAGTCGAGCGTGCGCCTCTGCGGATTGCGGTAATGATTGGTTTCAGCATTGCTGTGTTCTTGCGGCAGAAGGACACACCGAACCCGTACGGAGGCCGTACCCTGGCGGTATTACAGCGGAGGGGAGGACGCCGAAAGATGACGATTATCAGGTGGACTGGGCTCGAGGTCGCCGCGCTGCGTACAGCGTTGCGGGATACGCAGGTTCAGTTCGCCGACCGGATCGGTTGTTCGATCGAGTCGGTCGGCAAATGGGAGCGCAGGGGCGCCGACATCACGCTGGGTGCGAAGTACTCCGAGTGTATGGACACCGCCCGCAGGAGGCTCGACGAGGAGCAGCGGGCGCGGTTCGCTGCCGCGCGTCAGTATCCGCCGGGCCCACTTCGGACCCCCAACGAAGACCTATCCTCGTCGAGCAGGGCAGGCCTTGTTTCGGGAGTAAAGGAAATCGATGACATGAAGAGACGTGAGTTCGGCAAGTTTGCCGTTGTAGCCGCGACGACTGCGGCATTCCCTGAAAGCCATAGCCACGGTTCGTCTGTGAAGGTTGATGACCGGCTGATCGATGAGATCGAATCGGCTCTGTCCGGCGCGATGGAGCAGGACGACCGATTCGGGCCGTGGTTGGCGCTGCGGTCGGTCTTGGACCAGCAGAGCATGATCCGCTCGATCCTGCCGGACTGTCCCACTCGGTTTCGGTCACGCCTGATTTCCGTTTACGCGAACGTGACGAGGTTTGCCGGCTGGTTGTATTTCGATATGGGCGACCATGCCTCCGCGAGCCGGTGCTATGAAATCGGCCGCATGGCCGCCCATGAATCCGGTGATGCCGAGCTGGCGGCGTTCACTCTCTCGCACATGAGCCACCTCGCGGTATGGAGCGGCAACCCACGTTTGGGGGCGGACCACGCCGAAGCAGCGTTGAGTTGGGCACGCCGGTCCCGTGACCCCCTCCTGATCGCCGACACTGCCGAAATGGCCGCACGAGCCTACGCACTGATTCCGGGTGAGGAGTCGGCGGTGCTGGCTGCCTTGGACGAGAACGAGAGCTGCGCCGCTGAGAATCCGCAACCGGAAAAGTCGCTCGCCTACTTCTATGGTCCTGGTTTTGCCGCCGCCGCGCGAAGTTCGTGCCTGAGGCAGCTCGGCTACGCTGACCGTGCCGCGGACGCCGCCAGGGAATCTCTCGACCTGATCGAACCGTCGTTCGTGCGTGCCCGCGCCTTCTCGAAGCTGGAGCTCGGCAACGCGCATATTCGTCAGCATGAGATAGAAGCGGCGGTCTGCGCGTTTGTCGAAGCAGCCGAATTGGCGGATCGCAACAACAGCGGGCGACTCGTCGAGTCTCTCCGCGAATCCCGAGCCCTGCTCACTCCATGGAACGGTCTGCGTGAGGTACACGAATTCGATGAGCGCTTGGATACCTATGGCTTCGCAACAGGCAGCTCCAGAACGTAGTAGTCCAACGAATCGATGCCCGCGCCTTCCGGGAGCACCCGACGCCCGACAGGCTTCAAGCGCGGCTGTCCGATCAGGGAGTGGACCGCGACCGCGCCAGGCATCACCGAGTAGGCGACTCGATGTTCCGGGCGACCGGTCAGTATGCGATACACCAAGGCCCGCCCGATTCCTGTGCGACGCCGTTCTGGGTGCGCTGCCAGTCCGGCAAGCACGAACGTCCGACCTGGCCATTCCTCAACGAACCCTGGTGTCAGCAGGTGCCCGCGCACGCCGTGCCACCACGATCCGCCGGGGGTTGAGGGATATCCATATGCAGCACCGATAAGCCCAGATTCATCCTGTGCCACTGCAAGGGAGCCGGCCGAGAGCAGCCCCGGCAATACCTTGCGATGCCGCATTTTTTCGTATTCCGTCCACCGGTGTGGGGGTGCTGAGAACGCGAGATCGTAGAGATCTGCCACGGTCTCGATGAACTTCGAGACTGAGGCCGAATCCACGATCTCCAGGCGCATATTCTTGGGATATCGCACCCGCTACAGATTACCAGGTCGGGCACACGCAGACATATCGGCAGATTCAGCGGATTCAGAACGCGATGCTCTACTCGCCGGTGGATTCAGTGCCGTCAGTGGACGCGAGGTGCTCGTTTTCGAAGGGGACAATACCTGCCGAATTCGGCCGGTGTCTATGACAGTTTTCGAATGACGTTGTCGTAGCGATCTTGGATATGATCTTCTTTTATCTTGCCGTTTCCTGCTTGGCGAAGGAAGACCAATAGATCCTTTACGTTCAAGGGTAGGATAAAACCTCTTGTATTCGTCACGATGCGCTGCATGTGCTGATAGTAGCTAGCCTTCATTTCTCCGCGGAATACAAGAACAACGAAACGTCCGCCAACGTCGTTCATGTAGTACGCGACCTGGTGGAAGTCGTCCGCGTGCAATTCCTCATAATTTTTGCACTCCCAGATAACTTGAACTGCGTCGTATCGCGTTCGGACATACTCCCAGAACCCGCTGGTTGCTCTGTTTGCGGCCACCCAATCACGAATTATTCTTCCGTCGTGGTTTCGAACACGCATCTCAATATTCACTAGGCTCCTGAAGAAGCATAGTTTCAAGGCTTCGCCCACGATCTCCTCGAAGTCTGAAGCTCCCGCGGCGCCGGGTGGTATGCCTTCCAGCATTGCTATAGCAAATTCGATATTGTCAGTGTATTCGCTGGGGTTGAGCCCACCGGGTAAATCTTCGATGATACCCTTTTTTTCCGAACTCGTCCTTATCTGACAGGTCCCGTACCAGCGCATCTTGGAGATCAAGTGCGTCCCAATAGCACCTGTGGATTACGATGTCTGTTGTATCCGAGACGGGTGGCGGGCTGGTGTCTAGGGGTCCCAGTGCGCGGAATTTTGGATTCTTACCAGAACTTCGTATGCCTACAAATCCGATGTCGTATAAAAGTCGTATGAACTTTTCCGGTGACGAATTCTCGTACAACCACGAACCGCAAAGTCTCACCACCTCTGCATCGTTGTGGAGCTTTCTGACGAAGGATTCGACCCCTCCGAATGTAAAAGCAGTACCTAATCCGTAAAATCGCGAGAGGACGACAGAAATCCGCGGATAATTCTCCGAGTATTCGTCTCCGAGGTCTCTGAATCGGTTATCGGAAAAACGTCGCCTTGCTTGCTGAATGTCCTCAATCTGTATCTTGGTATGGCCCGCTGACTGTGCTGCTTCTACCGCGTGGCTGCAGTATATGAGCACATCCCGGGGGCGTCGTTGGCAGTATTCCAATACGCTCTTCCACGCATCTTCTGGATGCTCGAAGAAGACATTCCATGTACCGCCTCTGAGGTCGAATTTGGCTGTTAGGTTTCTGTTCAGTCTCCGCTCGACCAACTCGAGTAACTGCCGCTCGGTCCATTCCATTCCTACAACTGCTGTCTCGATCCGAGACGATTCGGTGTCCAATGCGCGAACCCGCTCAAAAATATTTTCACGGAGAAACAAGATGGCGCGGGCATTAGGGACCTGAGTGGACACTTCCTGGCAGGCATGCATGAAAGCGGTCAGATAGATGAGCCCTTCATCGCTGCCTTCCCAGTAGTCGTCAATGCTGTCTATGAGGACGGTTTGGGTAGAGAGTACATTGGACCACATGCTCTTCATGCAATCGGCAATCTGTTTGGCGATCTTATTTTCGCGGAGCCACTTTTCGTCATCGCCCTCGGCTAGGGCGCCACTGATACGTGATATCAAATGAAGGCAGCGTAAATCGAAATCCAAGCCTGCAAAGTTGTCCAGCTCTTGCTGTACATCAGTGGGGAGGGAGATCCGCGTGGAGTATCCATCGAGCCATATCGATAACACTTCGATCTGGATGGCCCGTCTGAATGCGGAAACCAAGGAACGAAATGGCTTTTGTTTCATGCTCCTCAGCAGCTCAACTTCCTGTAAAGTTGAAGAAGGGCTGAATATTTCTGGAACTATTACCCTGGTTGAGTCGCCATTGAAGTCGCAGTACCGTCTGACGGCAGTCTTTCCTGTTCCCCGTCGTCCGACGAAGAATACTTTCCCGCTTTCAGGATCAGATGCAGCGGCCAGTGCTGGAGTATGTACATAGATCGCGGGATCGTCCAGAGCGGTATCGTATTCGGCGAACGACTGTCCTATGTTGATTTTAGAGATCGCGCCTTTGGGAAGCTTAATGGTAGTGGTCGATTCGGCTGAACTCCCAACGTTGCCTTCTGATGGCGAGGGCCGCGGGGGCTCAGAGAAAGTTTGGTGCGTCCTTCTGGACTTGCGCCTTCCCAAAGAAGGCACCTCCTTGAGTTTGGTATTGGGCCGATGGGCGACGACGAATAGTTGGTCGATCGCTGTGCGTTTAAGGCAAGACCGCCTGGTGTCCGTGCGATAGCTTTTCAAAGTGAATGTGTGCCTGTTGCATGTTGTGTTCGCGGTCGACGCCTCTGATCGGTTCCTCGTAGGTGATGCCGTCGACGGCTAGGTCGGAGGTTGGGAGGCCGGACTTTTTGCGGTATTCGGAGGCGAGTTTGGTGGGGAGTTGGCGGCCGTTAGCGTCGTAGAGGGCTTCGCGTTCGTACTTCTGGAGGACGGGGAACTGGGTTCGGTAGATCGTCAGGAGTTCGTCGGCGGTGATGCCGAGCATGACGGCGACGATTGCGTCGATTTCGATCAGGGCCTGGCGGCGGTCGGCAGCACGGCGGAGGGGGGTTTCGGACGTCCAAATAGGCCCGGAGGTGGCGAGGGTGGTGTCAGTTGGCGCGGAGGCATTGGGCGTCCACGAATCCCTTTGCCAGGAATCTTGATACAGCTCGCTCCACAGGTCGGCGAATGCGGATACCTGGCAGTTCAGACGAAGGGTGCGCAATATCAGTTGGTCTGTTAGAAGGTGGCCGACTGGACATGGGAGTTGGAGCCAGATAGAGGCCTTGATGTGGGAGTTGCCGATCACTTTGATCACAAAGTCGGCTACTAGGGAATGGCTGACACCGGCGAGGATCGCGAGTTTTCGATTGTCGCCAGTGAAACTGAGGCTTTGGACAGCGTTCACATGAGTTGGGCCGGGTGGTAGCAGGGCAGATTGGAGCGTGCGAACGTGCCCGCTATTGCACATCTCGCGCCAAGCCAGCCGAAAAAAGCATGTGCTCGATTTTGCTTCCCAGTGTGGATATCCTGCGATGTAATCCTCGAAGCGCCGCGCACGCTGGTAGTTGGTCCTTGGGATAAAGGTTTCTGAAATGCCGTCTAGGTCAATACGGGAATAATCGTTTTGGCTCCTCATCGACGGGTTGCCCTCTTGATAGATCGGAGTGGCGGTCGTGAAGTGTGGACCCTGCAGGATTACATCGTTCCAACTCTCGGGGACAGTAGAGCCTGATTCGAAGTAGCCGAGTTTACGGTCGGCCGATTCGTGCCACCCTGCGGTCCAGTGGAAGTTGGTGTCTGCCAGCCGAGGTGAGGCGATGATCTTCTCCAGCACCTCAACACTGGCGCGGTTGACCGGGTACAACATTCGCGCCTCGATAGCAGGAGTTCCTGGCTCGTCGACCAGGGCTGCCCAGTCGGCAAGTTCAGTCTCGGTGACCTCGATTATGCGTTCAGCATGCGGCCGCATATCCCATCGCCCCTCAGGGTCTTTCACACCAGGGGCGGGGCCGTCTCCGTCGTGGCGTAGTGATCGAACTGGGACGTCGGGGTGGTACAGGGCTGAAGCCTGCAGAAACTTCACTTCGGAGTCGACACCGTATATGTGCACACCGTATTGCTTGTTGTGGTCTACCTCGGAGAACAAATTCAGTTCGTTGCGAAACTGCCAATGGCGCTTCAAACGCCGATAGCTTGCCCGTCGAAGCCCAGTCGCCCGCGTCTCGGTGAAATGACTCTCCGGATGGATAAGTGAGACGATCCCGTTCGCTCCTATCGATCGCCAGGTGCGTTCCATGAAGCATCGGTACATGTCCGGCTGCAGACCTCCGAGGACTGGCCGATCGATTCCAGATCCGAAATGCTCGCTCTGTCCCGTCTGGCTCGCACGCTCGTTAAGAAATGTCGTACGCACGGGGAGAATAGCTAGCGTCGCGGTTCGTTTCTCCCGCTTGGCGGCTTCCGATGGCTTATCCGCTAACTGCCACCATGGATCGAATTCTGCCAGCACAGCAGCCTCATCCCAGTCCGGTCGCACCCATGGCGGGTTACCCACCTGTAGATCGAACCCGCCACGTTCGAACACCGCAGCGAAGTCCAGTTCCCAATGGTGAAATCCTTGTGCTTGGGCAATTTCCGCCGCCACGCCCAACCACGGAAACTCCTGGACTGCCGCGTTGATCGGCTTCGCTTGCGCGAACGTGCGGTCGGTGTCTTCCGCGGAATCCAGTTCGTACCAGCTCAGGTCACCGGCGAAACTCGTCTGCCCGTACTTTTCGAATTTCCCGGCTTTCGGTGCGATTCCGAGCACTGCTTCGAGCCCGCCGACCCACTGAGCCCAGTCGGGTGCGGCCAGATCGGTGGTTACCGGCCAGGACCAGAGTGCACACCAGGCGTCCATCACTCGACGCAGTCGGCGGTAGGCCCCGTTCTCGTCGTATAGGATCGCTTCGATCTGTTCCCGTTCGATTCCAGGGCCGGGTTCGACGGATTCTTGGCCCCACAGGTGCAGATCGCGGCGGATGGATTCCTCGGCAATGGTGAGCCGCCGAAGTGTCAGCTCCCACAGTGTCTCAACCCGCTCCGCCAGGGCCGCCAGCCGACGAGCGATGTCCTTGGACGGCGTCTTGCGAATATCGTTGCGCCACAGTCGTAGTTCTTCTCGCTTCTCCGGAGCGTGGGTTTTGGCCTCGGCGGTGTCCACCACCGCGCCCCAGCCGTCGGCGGGGAGGAGGAAGTGGTGGATGCCAGCCGCGATCTCTTGGCCCAGCGGGATATCCGTGGGCACGGTTTTCAGCCATGCTTTCTTCGCGAGATGGGTCGGTTGGTAGACCGCCCGCCGGGCACCGATCAGTGAGTTGCCGCGTCGCAGGTGGAGGCCGAACCAGGGGGCTTGGAGGCCGGCGACCATGGTGTCTAGCCAGAGGGAGATTTCGGCGAGTTCGACGGCGGTGGCGTTCAGGTCGACCCCGTACACCTGGTGTAGGGCGATATGTGCCTTCACCTTTTGCAGTTCCACCGGGTAGCGGTCGGGTTCGATTCGTTTGTCGAGATCGTGCTGCTTGCGAGTCAGGTATTCGGCCGCGAGCTGCCGGACGGCTTCGATGGCGAACGCGCCTGACCCGAGGGCAGGCTCGCAGATCGTGAGTTGGAGGATTTCTTCGGGAGTGGTGCGGGTGCCGTTCTGGTCGAGCAGTTCTTCGAGCGCTTGCGAGACGACGAACTCGGTCAGCACCTCGGGGGTGTAGTACGACGCCGACTGCTGGCGTTCGCGGCCGGCGAGGCGGAAGACGAAGGTGCCTTTGCGGTGGACGACCGGTTTCAGTTCGTGGGTGTCGGGGTCTTCGGCGCGGACGAAATCGGATTCCGAGAGGTGGTCCGCGCGGTCCACCGGCACCACCCAGGAACCCTTTTCCGGGTCGCCGTTCTTTGCGACCTCGTACAGGTCTTCTTCGGCGAAGAACCCGGTGTAGGACATCAGCCCCTCGTACACTGCGCCGAGCTGGTTGATGCCGAGTTCGGCGTAGCTGATGAACCCCCGGTCGGCGCCCTTGCGGGACTTGCTTTCCTTGGTGAGCAGGAGGTGGGCGAGGACCTGCTGGGTCGCCTCGTTGCCGAGCCCGACCTCGTCGATGAGTGCGGTGGCCTTCGGCGAGAACAGGTCGGCGCGGAGGGGGTTGAACTGGAGGCCGGGTGCGGGATCGTCGGTGATGTTCTCGCGGACGGCAGGCGTGTGCCCCTGGTCGACCAGGTCGAAGAGTTTCTTCAGCGACTCGTACAGGTGTGTCCCGGTGCGGGCGCGGTGGGAGACCAGTTCGGTGAGGGTGAGTTCGCGGAGCCGGTCGAGACCGTAACCCTCCTCGTATTCGGCGGCACCGGTCGGCAGCACCTGCATTTCCGGGGACGCTTCCGCATACAGCAGGAACAGGATCCGATACAGGAACCTCAGCGAGTGTTTGGCGAGTTCGTTCGCGTCGATACCGTCCATCGTCAGTCCGCGTTCGCGGCGCCGCCGGACCACCTCGTTGGCGATGATTTCGATGGAGAGCCGGATACCTTCGCGCAGGTCCTTGGACACCCCGACCGTGTGCTTGACGGAGTCTTCCAGCACCCCGGCCCACCAGATATTCCCGTCGGCGTCCGGTTTCAGTGATTGCGCGCCGAAGATCGCGGCCGTCCGGTCGACCTCGCCGCCGCGGGCTTCGTGTTTGCGTTCGGCGACCACGAGGAGGTCGACGGCGAGGTAGCGGCCCTCGGCCCAGCGTTCGGCTTCGGCGAGCAGGTGCCATGGGCCGGCTTGGACGACGATGAAGGCGGGTGGGGTGTCGGAGCGGAAGGCGGCGGAGACGGCTTTCGAGAGGGATTCGATGGGTTTGCCGTCTTCGGTGGCGGGGGTGATGAGGTGGCCGGTGTCGGGGTCGAGGAGGTCTTCGAGGGTGGCGGCCGGGCTTGCTTGGAGGAACAGGATGTCGGGGGTGCCGGCGAGTTGGGCGGCGGGGATGAGGAGGTCGGAGCCGGCGCGTTCGGTGGTGAAGTCGGTGAGTTCGCCGGGGTAGCCGAAGACGGTGCGGAGGTGGGCGTGGGCTTTGGGGGCGGCGTCGGGGTTTTCGGTGAGGGCGGCGAGGGCGGTTTGCAGGTCGCGGGCGGCGGTGAGGAAGCGGCTGCGGACGGTGTCGCGGCCCTCCTTGGCTTCGGCGTCCCAGCCTTTGCGCAGGTCCATGACCTTGCCGTGGAACGACTCCTTCACCGAATCGGTGGTGAAGTAGTGTTCGCTGATCCAGTCCTCGCCGACGACGATGGAATCGAAGGAAGCCACGGTTACTGCTCCTGTTCGGGGACGATCACCAGCAGGGGGCGCACCAGCTGCTGGGTGGGGGCGAGGGATTCGGCGAGGCGCTGCTCTTCGGCGATCCGGCGGGACAGTTTGTCGACCTTGCTTTTCCGGCTGCCGAACAGGTCGAGTTGTTCGGCGGCGGAATACCAGCGGTCGGCGCGGCGGCGCCAGGCGGCGAGGCGCTCGGTGGCGGTGGCTTCCTGCTGGTCGAGGACGAGTTTCATCGACTCGCCGGCCTTGTCGACGGCGATCGGGATCAGCTCGCGTAACCGGTGTGGGTCGGGGAGGGCGCCGGGGTTGGCGGTGCCGGGGCGCAGGCCGGTGTCGGTGAGCAGGAAGTCGAGGTCGGAGTGGGTGTTGACGAGGGCGAAGGAGGGGCTGGCCGGGTTCGGGAAGACGACGGTGGAGAAGACGCGGGAGACGAGCTGGCCGCGGCGGTTCATGAGGGTGCCCATCAGCAGGACGGTGGGGGCGTCGAGGGTGCCGCGGATGGCGAAGATCTGGTTGCGGCCCAGGGCGCTGAGGGCGCGGTCGCTCGCCCAGTCGAGGACGGGGTGCAGGGGGCCGAGGAAATGGGCTTCGGGCCAGGTGGTGTTGTCGATGCCCTTGCCCTGTTTGGCGGCGCGGAGCTGGGCGTCGCCTACCTGGGTGGAGGTGGCGAGTTTGAGGCGTTCGAGGACGCGGCCGTGCTGGAGGTAGTTCTGCGGGAGCTGGATCAGGCGCTGGCGCAGGTCTTTCGGGGGAACGAGTTCGGCGATGCCGTGGTCGCGATGGACGGTCCAGCCGACGCCGCCGGCTGCCGGGTCGGCGTGGGGGACGTCGTTGAAGGCGGCGCGCAGGGCTTCGTCGAGGAAGGAGACGTCGTCGGGATACAGGCTCTGGCGGGGTTGTTCGGGTAGTTCGGGCGCTTCGTCGGCTTCGACGTCCATCTGGGCGAAGAAGGCGTCGATATCGTCGCCGTCGAGTACTTCGTCGATGCTGCGGACCTGGTCGTCGAGAGTTGTTTTGCGGGCCAGGACGTCGCGGATCGCGGACTCCTCCTCGCCGACACTGTGTTTGCCCATCAGGGAGGCGACGTCGCCGAGGGTGGTGTGGGCCTGGTTCTCCTTCTCCAGCAGGCGGGACAGGACGCGGAGGTCGCCGGAGAATTCGGGGTCCGACGGTTCCAGGATCAGGGAGGAGATCACGGGTGGGCGGCGCTGGCCGTAGCGGTCGATACGGCCGTTGCGCTGCTCGATGCGGATCAGGGACCAGGGGATGTCGTAGTGGATGAGGTGATGGCATTGGGCGTGCAGGTTCACGCCCTCGGAGGCGACATCGCCGGTGACGAGGATGCGGAGGGGGGAGGTTTCGAGTTTGAAGCTGTCGACGATCTGCTGCTGTTCGATATCGGAGAGGCCGCCGTGCAGCATGGCGATGTTCTCCGGTTTCAGGCCCAGTGCGTCGGGCAAGGATTCGGTGAGCCATTTGAGCGTGGCGATGCGCTCGGCGAAGACCACCGCGCGCATATCCGACTTCGGGCCGACGCCGATCTCCCGTAGGCGCTGGATGAGCGCGGCCTGTTTACCGGCTGATTCGGTGAAGGCCTTGTCGTTGAGGTCGGCGAGAGTGTCGAGGGCGGTGAGTTCGGTGCGCTGCTCGGGGGTGTGCGGGCCGCCTTTTTCCGTCAGTTTGCGGCGGCGCTGGTCGATCGATTCACGCAGCGCGGCGGGGGAGGAGAGGAACGCTTTCGCCAAGGTCCAGGGGAACAGGGATTTCGCTTCGCCGGAGTACGGGGAGGCGCCGGTGCTCGGGTGCAGCCAGACCTGGGCGAGTTCGCGGGCGACCGCGTCCTCGGCGGGTGAGGGCTGGACCAGGCTGTGCACGGGTTCGGCGCGTTCGGCCCAATCGCTGCCGACCTCCGCGGCCACCTCGTCGTGATGGCGGTGGCGGCGGATCAGCAGGGCGGAGACCTCGTCCTTGCTGAACGAGCCGTCGGCGGCGACAGCGGTGGGATCGAGGAGGCGCAGGAGTTCGGCGAAGGAATCCTCGCGGCCGTTGTGCGGGGTCGCCGAGGCGAGGATCAGGGCTTCGGTGTTCGGGGCCAGGACGCGGGCGAGTTCGTTGTTCTGGGTGCCGACGTTGGTGAGGTTGTGGGATTCGTCGATGACGATCGCGTCCCAGTGCTGGCGTTCCAGATGTGCCTTGTAGCGGGGGCTTTTGAGGGTGTCGATGGAGATGATCGCGCGCTTGTAGTAGGTGAAGGGGTTGCGGGTGGCGGGGAGCTTCTGGCGCACCTTCTGGATGCCGGCGGAATCGAGTCGCACGAAGGGCAGGGCGAAACGGCACCACAGTTCGTGCTGCATCTGCTCGAGGACATGGCGGGGCGTGACGATGAGGATGCGTTCGCCGCGGCCACGCTGCACGAGTTCGGACAGGATCATGCCGATCTCGAGGGTCTTGCCCAGGCCCACCGCGTCGGCGAGCAGAATGCGGGGGCGGATAAGCCGGGGGTCCAGGGCCTTGGCGACGGCGGCGCGCTGGTAGCCGAGGGAATCGGCGAGCATACGGGTGGAGACGGTGAGGGTCTGGTCGCCGTAGGGGAACGGGGTCTTGCGCAGCAGTGCCTCGAGCCAGAGGCGGGCGTCGCGGTAGCCGGAGGAGCCGTCGGGGACGACCTCGGCGTCGGCGGGGTCCAGGACCTGGATCTCGTCGAGGGAGTGGTAGAAAGTCGCGGTGGTGTCGGCCACGAGCTCCGACAGGCCGCGCACTCGCAGCAGCCAGCCGTCGGACCCTTGTTCGCGGGCGGTGACCAGCCATTCTTCGTCGCGGACCACGACTATGGAGCCGGGCGCGACATTGAGGTCGTCACTCGGTTGCGCGAGGGTCATCGAGAGTGCTCCTGCTGTGTCGACGATCGAACGAATCAACTTAGTACCGCTCGCGGACCGCTGTTCGTTTCCGACTTCTCTGCGCAGTCTGACGAGGGTCCCCTGAGAGTTCATTGTGGGGGAGGTAGCTCCTCGGTCGCGGTGATTCCGGCCGACTCCTGCTCGCTCGAGCTGTTCGACTCTCCGGGGTGTCATCCGTTGGCGCGCATGGTGGGTGGGGCGGGCCGGCCGAACCGCGAGTTCGTCGACGGATACGGTGAAGCTGCGGTCGCGCGCCGGTAGCTCGGTCCTGTTCAGTGCCGGTGCTGCGGGCAGTAGGCGTCGACCGCCGCGAGATGAGGCGGTGGACCGGCTGACGCGATTGCAGGGGCAGATGGACGCGCGGTACGGCGGAGCGGATCGCCGCGTCCGGGAGCTGGCGGAGCTGATCGAGAACATCCGGCGGTGAGGCGGTCGAGGTCATCGCGGCCCGGCCGTCGCTCGCCGGATGAAACACCCTCGGCACCGCATCCGGTCCGGGCCGCAGGGGCGTTACGGTGTACGCCGACCTGCCACGCGACCCCGGCCGCCGCCGCGGAAACTTCGGAACGAGGAGCCCATGTCGGGATATGTGTTCGATACCAAGCACGACCGCTACCCGGTGGCGGCCCATGTCTTTCTCATCGAGCACGGCCGAATCCTGTTGTTGCGGCGGGCCGGTCGTGGTTACGCCGACGGGCGGCTCGGGCTGCCGGCCGCCCATGTCGACCGCGGCCGGGCGCTGACCGAGTCGGTGGTCCGTGAGGTTGCCGAGGAACTCGGTATCACCCTCGCCCCGGATGATCTACGCCCGAGCGGCACGATGTTCCGCTGGGCCGGAGAACCTCGGGTCGATATCTTCTTCGCCGCGGAGTCGTGGCAGGGCACACCGGAGATCCGTGGGCCACACAAGTGCAGCGAACTCATCTGGGCCGACCCGGACAATCTGCCCGGGGACACGCTCGATTTCGTGGCCACCGCATGGGCGGATGCGCGAGCGGGCCGGATATTGCGGGAATTCGGTTTCGCGTCGGTCCCGATGTGAACGTGACCGGGTGCTCCGGTACGGCACCGCGGACCGCCGAGCGTGGTCGGCCGTGCCTATCAGGTCGGATACGGCCCGGATGAACTGCGGCGATATCAAGTCCGACTTGTTCGCGGGGGAGTTGTGTATTGGCCCGGCGCCCGGGTGGGGTGGTGTGCTGCGGGGGTGAAATTCTCCGCACTCGTTCAGCTCGTCTCATTCGACCGCCGCCGGCTCGCCGCCGCCGCACTGGCGGTGTCCGCGCTCTCGGCGGCGACCGCATGCGAGGCAAGTCCCGGCACCACGGTCGCGACCGCGCCGGCCAGTACTACCGACCACACCGTGACGACGCAGCAGTTCGCCGATCTGGAAGCGGCGCACGGTGCGCGACTGGGGGTGTTCGCGGTGGACACCGCCGACGGCCGCAGTGTCGCCTACCGTGACGGTGAGCGGTTCCCGATGGCTTCCACGTTCAAGGGTCTCGCGTGCGGTGCGTTGCTGCACGAGCATCCGCTGTCGTCGGGGTTCTTCGACCGAGTGATCCGGTACCCGCGTACCGACCTCGTCGCGAACTCGCCGGTGACCGAGCAGCACGTCGATACCGGGATGACGGTGGCCGCCCTGTGCGACGCCGCCATCACCGTGTCCGACAACACCGCCGGCAACCAGATCCTGAAACTCCTCGACGGACCCGCGGGCTTCACCGCGTTCCTCCGCACCCTCGGTGACGACACCTCGCGACTGGATCGCTGGGAAACCGAGCTGAACACCGCGATCCCCGGCGACGAACGCGACACCACCACCGCCGCGGCGCTGGCCGCCGACTATCGCGCGCTCGTGGTCGGCGACACCCTCGCGGAACCCGAACGCGCGCAACTGGCCGCGTGGCTCGTCGCCAGCGCGACCGGTGGCAATCGCATCCGGGCGGGACTGCCCGCCGACTGGAAGGTCGGCAACAAAACCGGGTCCCCGGCGTACGGTTCCGCCCTCGACGTTGCCGTGGCCTGGCCGCCGGGGCGGGCTCCGCTGGTCATCGCGGTGCTCACCACCAAATCCGAGCAGGATGCCGAACCGGCCAACGATCTCGTGGCCGCCGCCACCCGGGCCGCTGTGGAAGCACTCGGGAACAGCCCGGTCGGCTGACGCGGTACTCGGTCACCTCCCGGACCGAGCTGTGGGCCTACCGGCGACCGGTCGATTCCGGTAACCCGCGCGGTGTGGTCGAGAGGCGTGGTCCGGACCGCGGCGTGTGGGCCAGGCCGAGATGGTGCCGCTGTAGACGGTGAACCCGCGCCCCTTGAACTGGCACCCGAAGCTGCCGTGGAACCCTACATCGCAGCGCGCGCCGGCGTGTTCGACGTAGGGCCCCCACGTGCCCACTCCGGTTTTGACGTCGCTGATCTGCGGGTTTCCGCCGGGCAGCGTACGGCGTGCCACTGTCGAAGGTCGGGTGCGCGGGCAGTCACGATTGGTCGATGACGATCTCGTTCGTCTGCAACGGGATCGGCAGAAAGCGGTATTGGAGGCGGGTGGGTTGCGCGATGTCGCAGCCGACCGTTCCGTCGCCGTAGATGGCGCAGCTGAAGGTTCCGGCGGTGAAGTGCACGGTGTCCGCTTCGGCGTGGGCGGGTGCGGTCAGCAGTAGCGGCGCCGGTCCCACGGCTGCCAGCACGCCGGCTGCGACGGAGGGGCGGCCACACTCTTCGGCGATCAGCCGTGACCGGCAGTGCGACGTGGATGGTCGAGCGCGGCGTAGAATCGGCTGCGTCAGAGGGCCGAACCTATGCAACAGCGATGGTGGATTTGGATTGCCGCGTTCCTGACGACATTGGGAATGTGCGCGGTGTTCGCGTGCAGTAGCGGCACCCGACCCGAGCGCGCTCCGCCCGGTCCGGCGACCTCCGGGGTAGGGGCGCCCGTACTGGTCGCGAAGATAGACAACAGCCCGCGGGCACGGCCACCGGTCGGGCTCGCAGCCGCCGATATGGTCTACGTCGAGCCGGTCGAGGGTGGTTCCAGCCGGTTGGCTGCCGTGTTCTCGACCGACAAACCCCCGGTGATCGGTCCTATCCGAAGCGCGCGGGAAACGGATCTGACGCTGTTGGACCAGTTCGGGGACCCGACGTTGGCATCCTCCGGTGCCGCGCCCGAGCTGGTTGCCTCCGTCGATCGCTCGTCGCTGCAGAACGCCTCGGCCGATCGGCAACCCGGCGCGTACTACCGCGACTACAGTCGCGACGCCCCGCACAACCTGTTCGTCCGCTCGGATCGGTTACCCGTGGGCGGCGGCTGGCCGCCGGCTTCGCAACCGTACTTCGGTCCCACGCCTGCCGGTGGCCGACTCACACAACATCAGGAAGCGCGGTATCCGGATACGCTGATCGGTTTCGACTGGTCACCCGAACATCAGCGGTGGCTGGTGTCCATGGATGGTGCCGCCTACACCGGAGCCGATACCGGGCAGGTCATGGCAGGTACGGTCGTGCTGCAGAGTGTGCAGGTGCAGGACTCGGCCATCAGCGATACCGCGGGCAGCGTCTCACCCCTGGCCCGGACGACCGGTAGCGGTCGGGCACTCGTCCTCCGTGACGGTCGAGCGTTCCCGGCCGAGTGGTCCCGGCCCTCCCCGCAGGCCGGCACAACCTATACAACGTCCACCGGTACCGCCATCCCCGTCGCGCCGGGGCAGGTGTGGACTGTCCTGATTCCAGCGCAGCTCTGGTCACCGGGGGCGTAAGCACCGCGAGCGATATCGTCGCCGCTTCGCACGTCCTACCGCGACTGCCCGTGCACCTGTATGGCGGGATTGATCATGTCCATGATTGCGAAGAAATCCGAAAGCCGCGCCGCCGGAGCCGATATCGTCCACACGGTATTGATGTGGCACGCGGCCGAGTTCGGCGCATCGACTTCCCGTCGATGGTCGAGGGGATGCCCCAGTACTGTGGACTGTGTCGAGCACGAAGCAGCGAAAGGGTCAATTGATATGAATTCGGGTTCCGCGGCCGCCATGGAGAATATTCGTCAGGGCTACCTCAATGGCGATCCTGTCGCCACCGCCCTCTTCATTCCCCTGTTCTTCATCGCGGGCGCGTTCGCGCTCCTGCAGGGGCAGCCTTTCTGAGCCCTCTGCCACAGAGACAGCCGGACTACCCCAGGACGGGCGTGTCTCGCGTGCCAACGCGCGGGACACGCTTCTCGGTCGCCCGCGGGACCTGCATTCCGGGTGCTCGTCGCACTCGGAGGTGCGGCGCCTGCGCGATGAGCTGTGACCGGATAGTTTCTCGTGCGAATTTCTGGTGTCCGCGCCGCCCGCACTCCAGGAGACAAATCTCCAAGTCGGTGCGTGGCGGCTCGGCACATACTCCACTCATGAGTATCGAGCAGATCACGCCGAAATTGATCATCGAGGGCGCCGACGCGGCGATCCGCTACTACACCGACGTATTCGCTGCCGATCTTCAACAGCGGCATGAGGCGGATGGCAGGGTGGTTTTCGCCGCGCTCGGACTTCCGTGCGGAGCCGTATTCGAGGTGAAGGACGCCGACGATATCGACCACGACCCACTGCGGCTCGGCGGTCGCGGTCTTCTTCTCTCCGTACTGTCGGCCGATCCCGACCGCCTCGCCCGGCAGATGGTGGAGGCGGGTGGCGAGATCGTGTTCGAGGTGGCGGATCAGCCGTACGGGGCGCGTCAGGGGCGGGTGCGGGATCCGTTCGGTCACGAGTGGATCGTCGGGAAACCGATCCCGTGAGGCGGGGTGCGCGCCGTGATCTGTTCCAGCACCGAAATCGGATCGCGCCCGAGTTCGCGCCGATCGTGATCAGGAATGCCACATCGGCCGACCGCGAAGCGGCGAGCGGCGCCCCCCACCCGCCCTCGGACAATCCCCACCGGCCCACCCGGGCGGGGCCGACTTCCGGCCGGCTCCGCGTAGGTCAGGCGGGCACTCGGTCACCGGTGAGGAAATTGTCGACGAAACGCTCCGCCCGGTCTTCCAGCGCCGCGTAGTGGGCTTGGCGCACCGCGCCGGTGAGTGCCTCGTCGAGCAGCAGATTGCCGTCGGCGTCCACGCGCTGTCGTTTCTCCTCCGCACCGGGCAATAGCCCCACCGACGACTCGGCCAGCCCGCAGTAGTACGCGATACCGTCGTTGAGCTGCATGCCCAACGATTGCTGCATGAGGTCGACGACGCTGTCGTCGTCCGCGGCACCGGCCAGGCCGAGCCACAGCATCCGTTTGCCCGCGAGCCGGGGTTTGCTGCGGCCGTAGGCGAATCCGTAGTTCCAGACGCGGTCGATCCAGCCCTTGAGGATCGCCGGGACCTGCACCCAGTAGACCGGGAACACCGCGACGATGACATCGGCGGCGAGGACGCGCCGCATATGGTTCTCGACCTCCGGAGAGTAGGTCTTCTCCCGGTTTCCCCATTCCGGAAGGTCGGCGGTATTCATCCGGGGATCGAAGTTCTCGGCGTGCAGGTCGAGCAGGTCGATGCGGTAGCCCGCCGCCGTGAGCCGCCGGGCGGCCAGAGCGGCGATATGGGCGGTCAGCGAGTCGGGGCGGGGGTGAGCGACGACGACCAGTGCGGTGCGGGTGGTCGGGGCGTCGTCGATCGTGCTGTGCGACACGGGGTCCTCCATCTCGATCCGGCTCTCCGGATGCTCGGTTGTGCGGTCTGATCTCATTCCACACGCCATCTGATGGACGATCTATGGGTAAAGATCTACATCTGATAGGAGTTCGTCTAACCTCGGTGGGGTGGACCCCTTGAGCACACTGCTGAGCGGCATCCGTGCCGAAGGTGCCGTACTCACCAATGCGGTGCTGGAAGCCCCGTGGAGTATCCGGTTCGCCGACCGCGCACCGCTCACCATGATCACCGTGCTGCGCGGCGGGGGCACGCTCCTGCTGCCCGGCGGGACCGAGCGCCGGATCGAGGCCGGCGACACCGCGATCGTGCGGGGCCCGGAACCGTTCCTCTTCGCCGACCACGCGGACACGGTGGGCCTGCCCCACGACGAATACGAGGTCGCCTGTTTCGCGCCGGACGCCAAATGCGATGCGGCGCTGGACGACGGCCGCTGGGGCGACGATCTGGCCGGCGAGACCGCGCTGATCGTCGGCGCCTACCGGGCGTCGGGGCGGCGCCACGAACGCCTGCTGCGCGCGGTGCCGCCGATTCTGGTGGTCTCCGACGAGGTGGAGGTGTGCGCGTGGATGGAGTCGGTGGCCACGGATGCGGTGCGCCGGCCGGCGGGTGCGCAGGCACTGATGGACCGGCTGCTCGACTGGGCGCTGGTGTGCACGCTGCGTGATTGGTTCGACCAGCAGGACGCGGGCGCACCGGGCTGGTATCGCGGTCCGGCCGATCCGGTGGTGGGGCCGGCGTTGGAGGCCATGCACGGAAAGCCCGCCGCCGGGTGGACGGTCGCCTCGCTGGCTTCGGAAGCGGGGGTATCGCGGGCGTTGTTCGCACGGCGGTTCTCCGAGATCATGGGGCAGTCGCCGCTGGCGTATCTCACCGAATGCCGGATGGACGAGGCGGAAGAGCTGCTCGCCGATCGCAGCCTGACGGTGGCGCAGGTGGCGAAGGCCGTGGGTTATGCGGACGCGTTCGGTTTCAGTGCCGCGTTCAAACGGCATCGAGGTATCCGGCCGAGTGATTTTCGTGCCACCGCCGATATCGGAGCGTGAACTGCGCGTCCGGCGCCCGACCGGGCGGGTGCCGGACGGGTGTGGGAGGGTCGGAGAGTCCTACCGAAGATCACGAAAGGTTCGATATGCGCAGCAATATCCGACATTTCGGCTTCGCCGCGGCGCTGGGCGCTCTGGGCGTTGCGGCAGCGTACGCGGCACCGGGCGCGGGAGCGGCCGTGACGGGAGTGGAGGTGGCCGCCGGGCCGGAAGGGCTGCAGGCCGGATGCGCCTATACGGTGACCGCGACGGTCGACGCACCGCCGTCCGAGGCGGGTGAGGTCACCATCATCAACAGTGGTGGGGAGGTTCCGGGTGGCGGAGAGCGCCTGGGCCAGGCCGTCTATCACCCCGAGAACGGGACCGCGACCTTCGAATGGACGCCGAAATATCCCGGCCGTCAGAACATCACCGCACAGCAGTTCACCCCGGGGCAGTACACCTCGGCGAAATACATCGAAGTCGATGTGCGAGGCCAGGGGCTCGACGCCGGTAGTTCGTGTCTGCCTCTTCCGTAGGCGATTCCACGCACGCCGCCGGATCCGATGATCGGTATGCCCGGCCCGGGATCGGGTACCGAGGCTGCCGCGGCAGAACGGATAGTGGCGGCCGCCGGCGTGGCGCCGAGGTCGTGCCCGGCGATGAGCCCCGCCCGAGCGGCGCTCATCGCCGGCAGGAAGAGCTAGCCGATACCGATCGACTGTGCCACGAACGGCCAGGAGGTGCGCAGATCGTCCTCCCAGTAACCCCAGGAGTGTGTGCCGACCGGCCGATCGTCCAGCGTCACCGGGATGTCCAGCTCACGCAGCCGGTTCGCCAGGTTCACCGTGCAGTACCGGATGGCGGCCTCGATCGGCCCGCCGAACGCGAGCTGCACCGGAAGTGGAATGCGACCTTCCTGCACCCGGCGATCGAAGGGGGTGTCGTGCGGCGCTGCCGGAATACCGCTGCCCGTGCTGAGGTAGACCTCGGTGCCGCGTAGTTCTTCCGCATTGACCAGTGGGTCGTTGGCCCGCCACAGCGGCCCGTTCTGCGGACCCCACATGTTCTCGACGCTCTGCCCGCCACCCCACAGTTCCACGGTGAGCCGGACGAACTCGTGGCCGACCGGGTCGGAGGTCTGGGCGCAGCCGCTGTAGGAGGCCACACTCTTCCAGAAGCCGGGTTTGGCGATGGCCAGGTTCAATACCGAGGTGCCGCTCATCGAAACACCCGCGAGTGCCCGGTTGTCGTCGGCGCCGAGGAACTTCTCGATCACGGGCGGTAGTTCCTCGTTGAGGAATGTCTGCCATTTGTTACGGCCGAGGGCGGCGTCGTCGCGAATCCAGTCGGTGTAATAGGAATTGGCACCGCCGTAGGGTGTGACGACATTGACGTCTTTACCGCTCAGGAACTGGAAGGCGTCGGTCTGCTTGTCCCAGCCGCTCTCGTTCGGGCCGCCACCGGAACCGTTGAGCAGGTACAGTGTCGGCCGCGGCCGCGACGTATCGGCCGCGCGGATCACCTGGATGGGGATCGGCCTGTTCATCGCGGGGGAGAAGACCGTTACGGTCTGCTGCCGGTCGCTCACGTTCTCCGCGGAGACGACGTGCGCCGCATCGGGGGCCGCGGTGGCGGGGCTCGCGGTGCCCGCAAGCCCGGCCGCGGCCAGCGCGGCCGCCAGTCCCCAGCGCAGTGCGCTCGTACGTGTCCATCGCCGTGCAGTCACAGTCGCGAACCTCTCGTGTCGTCGGCCGGGGTCTTCTGACCTCGGCACCTGGAACGGCATCGGGAGGGAATTCGCGTGGGTCCTGCTTCCGGTTTGGTGGTGCGCCGGAATTTTTCGGAGCCGACCGTGCACGGCGGGTGGCGCACCGGGATTCTCCGGGCACTCCGGCCGCCCACGATCGACGAACAGAACCGGGTGGCGAGGAGCTTCCTCGTCACCCGGTTCCGGCTCGCGCGGTTCGCCCGGTCGGGCTCAGACCGCGGCGGTCGCCAGCGCCTCGGTGGCCTGGACGGCCTGCCCGACCCCGGCCACGATCGCCGCGGCACGCAGCGCCTCGAAGATCACCTCGCGCGAAACACCCGCCTCACGCAGCGTGTGCTCATGCGCTTCCAGGCAGTGCCGGCAGCCGTTGATCGAGGACACCGCGAAGGACCAGAGTTCGAAATCGGCCTTGTCGACGCCGGGGGCGCCGATGATCTGCATGCGCAGACCGGCCCGCAGATCGTCGTACTTACCGTCCAGGAACGCCTTGCTCCGGTAGAACACATTGTTCATGCCCATGATGGAGGCGGCGCCCAGCGCGGCGTTGTAGGCCTCGGCGGACAGCACATCGGCCGCCTCTTCGGCGATCTCCCGCAGGGTCGCCGTGGAACGGGTCGCGGCGGCCGCGGCCAGTAGGGTGCCCCACAGCTGCTGCTCGTTGAGCACCGTCGTCCGCGAGATGGACGAGAGGTTGAGCTTGAGGTCCTTGGCGTACTCGGGAAGCGAGCTCTTCAGATTGTCGATACTCACCAGTTCTCCTTCCGCTCAGACGCTCGCGGCCAGCAGTTCGCGCGCGTCGATGGTCGGGTCGCCCTTCTTCCAGTTGCAGGCGCACAGCTCGTCGGACTGCAGCGCGTCCAGCACCCGCAGCACCTCGTCGACATTGCGGCCCACGGAACCGGCGGTCACCGACACGAACTGGATCTCGTTGTTCGGGTCGATGATGAAGGTGGCGCGGTCGGCGACGCCGTCGGCATTGAGAACGCCGGTGGCGGTGGCCAGTTCACGCTTGAGGTCGGACAGGATGGGGAAGGGCAGCGTCTTCAGGTCCTCATGCTGGGCCCGCCACTGGAAGTGCACGAACTCGTTGTCCACGGACGCGCCGAGGACCTGGGCGTCACGGTCGGCGAACTCTTCGTTCAGCTTGCCGAACGCGGCGATCTCGGTCGGGCACACGAAGGTGAAGTCCTTCGGCCAGAAAAACACGATCCGCCACTTGCCCGCGTGATCGGCGCTGGTGACCCGGGTGAAATAGTCGTCCGGCTGCTGAGCGTCGACCTTGGACAAGTCACCGCCGATCACCGCGGTGAGGTCGTAGGCGGGGAACTGGTCGCCGATGGTCAGCAGGGGCATGCCCGAAACTCCTTCTTGTATCAGTGGTACCGGCGTGGTCGTTTTGCAGCCGGTAAGGCGAAAGCTCGTAACTAATCTTGCCGAAACACCGGCAAAAGGCAAAAGTGATGAGTGGCACTAGACTGATAGGTATGTCCGATCAGTCTTATCAGCCCACCCTGTCGCAGCTGCGTGCGTTCGTCGCGGTCGCCGAATACCGGCATTTCGGTACGGCCGCGGCCCGGCTCGAGGTGAGCCAGCCCACGTTGTCGCAGTCCTTGGCCTCACTGGAAAGCGGACTCGGACTGCAGCTCATCGAGCGCAGCACCCGGCGCGTACTGGTGACCGCGGCAGGAGCCCGGCTGCTCCCCGACGCCACGGCCACGCTGGAAGCCGCGGACCGTTTCCTGGCCTCGGCGACGGGTGAAACCCTCGCCGGGGTACTCCGCATCGGAATCATCCCCACTGCAGCCCCCTACATCCTCCCAGCTCTGCTGCCCACCCTGCATCGCAAACTTCCCGCGCTGACCCCGCAGGTGATCGAGGACAAAACGGCCCGCCTGATCGACGAACTGCGTGCCGGACTGCTCGACGTCGCAGTGCTCGCCCTTCCCGCCGAGGCTGCGGGTCTGGTCGAGATTCCGCTGTATACAGAGGAATTCGTTCTGGTGACCCCCGCCGGCCACGCATTGGCCGGTCGGGCCGATCTCGAACCCGCGGCGCTGAGCGCGCTCCCGATGCTGCTCCTCGACGAGGGACACTGCCTGCGAGACCAGACCCTCGAACTGTGCCGTTCCACGGAAGTCCACCCGGGCGGGGTCGGGGACACCCGCGCGGCGTCGTTGTCCACGGTGGTCCAGTGTGTGGCCGGGGGGCTCGGGATCACTCTCATCCCGGAGATGGCGGTCGCGGCCGAGACCGGCCGCGGCGCACTCGAAACCGCACGTTTCGCGAATCCGGCGCCGGGACGCACTCTCGGCTTGGTCTTCCGTGCCTCCAGCGGCCGGGCCGACGACTACGCCTACCTCGCCGAAATTATCTGCACCCAGCGGCCGTTCTGACCCTTTGCGTGCTTCCGCCGGGTACGGGGGTCGGGTGCAATGCCGCGAGTCGGCGGATCGAGGTGGGTGTCAAGTCGCGGTGGTGGGTTTCGGGTGATCTGAGATGGGACAGGGGAACTGCAGGTAGAGGGGTTGTCGACCGAGATCGTCCTCGTTGCAGGAGTTCCACTGTTCGTTCGGTCTGTCGTGTCCCGGGCCGGCGGAGTGGCGGCGGGTACGTTCGCGCCAGGGCATTTGGGTGCGTTGGCCCAGGGCGTGCCGTTCGAGATGGCTAGCAGCATCCGGATCGAGGTGGCGTCCAGCACCATTTTCACCGCCGCCTTGTACGCCGCCCGCGATCGGGTCATCCAGGCTGACGGTGTCATCGCCGCCGCACCGTCGATTCATCGGCAGCGCCGTCCTGGCCGATCCGCTACCGGCCCGCCGGACACGCATGGCCCGCGCGTGGTCAACGCGGCATCACTTGCGCGGAGTCGGCGAGCGGGATCGGCTGTGCCGGTCACCCTTCGTGGTCGGTAGCTGTTCCGGTCTCGCCCGCCGAGAGGTCGCGGTGATCCCGCGGGGGTGCCGGGGTCAGTTGCCACCGGCTGCGTCCGAGTGGTCCGCAATATCGAGGACGGCGAGAAACGCCGATGCCGCCGGGCTGCGGGAGAAGCTGTTCCAGATGAGGTACTCGACCCGGGCGGGGGCATCGGCGACCTCGACGGTGACCACGCCGGTGAGCTGCGGTGTGTAGGCGGAAGGCAGCATGGCCACGCCCAGGTCCTGTTCGACGAGGCGGGCGATGTACTCGGCGGAGGACACCTCGAAGGCGACTTCACGGTCGATTCCGGCGGCGGCGAACGCCTGATCGGATTGCGCGCGCCCGGCGGTCCCGGCCGGGAGGTCGACGAAGGTTTCGGCGGACAGGCGCAGCAGGTCGACCGAGGCCTCGCGGGCGAGTGGATGTTCGGGAGCGACCACGGCGACCAGGCGATCACGGGCGAGTTCGTGGGCAGTGACACCGCGAGGACGCGCGGTGGTCGGCAGACCGAGAAAAGCGATATCGAGTGCGTCTTCGCGTACCTGATCGGTGAGCTCGTCGCTTGCCCCCATCCGGAGGCTGATCCGGACATTCGGGTAACGGCCGCGGAACTCGCGCAGCGCGGCGGGGAGGTCGACCGCGGTGACCGAGGGAATCAGGCCGACAGCGAGCCGGCCGCGCACCTCGCCCACTGCGGCGGCGGCCGCGGCGACGGCGCGTTCGGCGGCGTCCAGGCATTGGCGCGCGGCCGGGAGGAACGCAACGCCTGCGGGGGTCAGCCGGACCCGGCGGCTGGTGCGCTCGAACAGTTTCGCGCCGAGTTCGCGCTCCAGGCGGGCGATCTGGTGGCTGAGCGCTGATTGGACGACCAGGCAGCGCTGGGCGGCTCGGGTGAAGTTGTGTGTTTCGGCGACGGCCAGCACATAGCGCAGCTGTTGCAGCTCCATGGGATCAATCTTGTATCGAGATCGTTCGAGTGACAAACATGTGTTGGACTCATCGAAATCGCGGAGCGAGACTTCGAGAGTGAAAAGTCCAGCTGTCCAAAAACTCCCCGCGGGCGTCGGGGATTCGCGCCGGGGCGATCTGCCCCGGGCCGCGCTCACCGCGTTCGCGCCGGTCGCCTGGGGCACGACCTATATCGTCACGACCGAGCTGCTCCCGCCAGGGCATCCGTTCTTCGCGGGTCTGCTGCGCGCGCTACCGGCCGGACTCATCGCCCTGGCGATCACTCCGACCCTGCCGCGCGGAGCGTGGTGGGGCCGGGCCACGGTCCTGGGGGTGCTCAATATCGGCCTGCTGTTCCCGCTGCTGTTCATTGCGGCCGAACGGCTGCCCGGTGGGGTCGCCGCCACGCTGGCGGCCGCGCAACCGCTGGTCGTCGCGTTGCTGGCGGTAGCCGTGCTGCACGAGAGCCCGTCGGGGTGGCGGATGGCCTGGGGCACGACCGGATTGGTGGGCGTCGGTCTGGTGGTGCTCGGACCGGCCGCGGCGTTCGACCTCATCGGAGTCGCCGCCGGGCTGGGCGGCGCGGCCTCGATGGCGTTGGGCCTGACGCTCACCAAACGTTGGGGCCGGCCCGCCGGGGTGGGCCCGACCGCTTTCGCCGGTTGGCAGCTCACGGCGGGCGGGCTCTTCCTGGCGCCACTCACGCTCCTGATCGAGGGCTCTCCGCCGGCGATCGGGCTGTCCGCTGCCTTCGGGTATCTCTGGCTCGGCCTGTTCGGTGGGCTCATCGCCTATGTGCTGTGGTTCCGCGGTGTCACCACCCTGCCGGTGAACTCCGTCGCGATCCTCACATTGCTCTCGCCGCTGGTGGCCGCCGTTCTCGGTGCCGCCCTGCTCGGCCAGACCCTCGGCCCGATTCAGCTGGCGGGGTTCGGGCTCGCGCTGGCCGCGATCGTCGCGGGTCAGCTTCCCGGGCCGGTCAGGCGGCGCGGCACCCCTGTCACTCTCGCGACGAAGGAGATATCGCGATGAAGATCGTTGTCGTCGGAGCCGCCGGGATGGTCGGTCCCCGGGTCGTCGCCGAAGCTGCTCACCGCGGACACGACCCGGTGGCCGTCTTCCGGAACGGGCGACCGGTCCTGCTGCCGTCCGGTGTGGTCGCCGTACAGGGTGACGCGAACGACCGCTCGCGGATCAGCGAAATATCGGCCGGTGCGGATGCTGTCGTGGTCGCCACCCGGCCGGTTCCCGGCCAGGAGCATACGGTGGCCGCGAGCACCCACACGCTACTCGACGTGGCGGCCGCGCACGGAATTCGCGTCCTCGTCGTGGGCGGTGCCGCACCCCTGCGGAACCCGGCGCATCCCGAACGGCTCGTGCTCGACAGCCCCGAATTCGTGCCCGAGCCGATCCGCACGATCGCGGGCGCCAGTGTCGCTCAATTGGAAGCCTGCCGTGCCCATCCGGCCGACTGGGTCTATCTGAGTCCGCCCGCCGTGCTGGAGCCGGCCGCGCGCACGGGAAAGTACCGGCGCGGGACCACCACGCTTGTAGTCGATGCTGCGGGTAACTCCCGGATCTCGGCCGACGACCTCGCTGTGGCGATTGTCGACGAAGTCGAGAATTCCGGTGGAGTAAGGCATTTCACGGTCGGCTACTGAACCGGAGATCGGGATGCGGCGCGTTCTCGATATCGCGATCGTCCTCGTGGTGCTCGGGACGGCACTCGTCGCGCCCGGATCTGCACAGCGGTGGTCCTTTCCCACCGCCCTGGAACTACCCGCCGGGTTCGCGCCGGAAGGTATCGCGACGGCCGGTACCGGGGGCGATCTACGACGCCTTCGACGTCACCCAGCGCGGGGCATTCTCCCGCGCGACGACAGCTGGCAGTTCAAGACGCTCATGTCGGCCTCGAAGATTCCGGCACTCCTGCAGCGCATCAGGTTCTGGCCGGGCGATCAGGTCAGCGAACGGATGTCGGCGATCTCGTACTCGGCCACCGAAGCACCGTGAATCGCCGCATCCTGCTCGTCGCCGGTACCCGAGCCGCGAAACGCTTCCACCGATTCCCGGTCCGCCCAGCGCTCGAAGATATTGATGCGCGCGGGAGCGGTGAGATCGGGGCTCAGTGCGAAATCCAGGCAGCCGGGCGCCGAGCGGGCCTGCTCGACCACCCCGATGCACCCGTCGAGGTAGGCGGCGCGGGCCGATGGATCGACGGTGAGATGTCCGGCGACGATGAGCATGCTGTCTCTCCCTGGGTATCCGGTGATGTCACCTTTCCAGACGGGTCGGCACGGGCGAACTCATCGCTGATCCACCAGCGAATCACCCGGCGCGAGTAAGTCGTCCGGTGGCGGACCCCATCCGCCGCCGGACGCAAGCGATCAGACCCGGGGCCCGAACCGTTCCAGGACGGCACTGGCCTCCTGGGTGGCGGTGCCCTCGGCGGCGAGGTGCGCCATGGCTTCCGGGATGGCGCGGCCGTGGTGGGCCATGGCCTGGGCGTACAACCGGCCCGCACGGTAGGAGGACCGCACCAGCGGTCCGGCACCATGACTGCGGCGCAACCGATCTCGTCGCTGGTCCTCGAAGAAACCGCTGGTGCGCTGCGAAGGGCCGCGACTCAACCCCACGGGTCGATTACGCGTACTCCCGCGGCCTGGAAGGGGGCCGTATCCCGGGTGGCTACGGACATGTTCGTGGCCGCGGCCGTAGCCGCTATCAAGCCGTCCGCTGTGGCAATCGGCCTTCCGGCTGTGCGGGCCGTGGCCATGACGTCGGCATAAGCGGCCGAGGCGGCCAGATCGAAGGCGAGCACACGGCCTGTGAACAGCGGCAACACACGAGTCTCGACTCTGGTTCTCAGAAGGTCTCTGCGGCGCCCCACGGGCATGGCCGCAATCCCGAAGCGCAGCTCGGCCACGGTGACGGCCGACAGATACAGCGTGTGGAGGGGCTGGGCGTCGATCCACTCGACCACTACCGCCTCGGGTGCTTTGCGAAGTGGTTCGGAGATGACATTGGTGTCGAGGATGATCACCCGTACTCCAGCGGATCGGCGGGCCGGCGGTCTCGGTCGAGGAGGGCGCCGACCTCGTCGTCGGTGAGCTCGATTTCCCTGCCGATATCGCTCAGCAGAGTGCCGAGGCCGACCTCCGGCGTGGGTGAGACGGTTTCGATGAGGATTGCCCGGACCTCGGCTTCGGTGCTGCGTCCGTGCTGGGCTGCTCGGACACGGAGCGCCTCACGCACGTCATCGGGAAGATCTCGGACCGTTAGTCTTGCCATATACGCTCACCCGCCTCGCTTGCCGTCGACAGCGCCATTGACTTCAATGGCTTCATTGTAGTCGACGCGAGGGTCCTGGGGCCTCAACCGGAGTGGCTTCCCGGGCAACCTTGCGGAGGGTGCTCCGGTCCGTCGGCGGTACCGGCGGACCGGAGCGGAAACCCTCAGACCCGGGACCCGAACCGTTCCAAGACGGCACTGGCCTCCTGGGTGGCGGTGCCCTCGGCGGCGAGGTGCGCCATGGCTTCCGGGATGGGGCGGCCGTGGTGGGCCATGGCCTGGGCGTACAACCGGCCCGCGCGGTAGGAGGACCGCACCAGCGGTCCGGCCATCACTCCGGCGAAACCGATTTCCTCGGCGAGCTTCGAATGCTCCACGAACTCCTCGGGTTTCACCCAGCGGTCCACCGGGTGATGGCGCGGCGAGGGGCGCAGGTACTGGGTGATGGTGAGGATATCGCAGCCGGCCTCGTGCAGGTCGCGCATGGCCTGGGTGACCTCGTCGGGGGTTTCGCCCATACCGAGGATCAGATTGGACTTGGTGACCAGGCCGTCGGCGCGGGCCGCGGTGAGTACCTCGAGCGATCGCTCGTAGCGGAAGGCGGGGCGGATCCGCTTGAACACCCGGGGCACGGTCTCCAGGTTGTGCGCCAGCACCTCCGGGCGGGAGGAGAAGACCTCGGCGAGCTGATCCGGTCTCGCGTTGAAATCGGGGATGAGTAGTTCGACGCCGGTGGCCGGGTTGAGTTTCTTGATGGCCCGCACGGTTTCGGCGTAGAGCCAGGCGCCGCCGTCCTCCAGGTCGTCGCGGGCGACGCCGGTGATGGTCGAATAGCGCAGGCCCATGGCCTGGACGCTCTCGGCGACCCGGCGGGGTTCGTCACGGTCCAGCGGCGAGGGCTTGCCGGTATCGATCTGGCAGAAGTCGCAACGCCGGGTGCACTGTTCGCCGCCGATGAGGAAGGTGGCCTCGCGGTCTTCCCAGCATTCGAAGATATTGGGGCAGCCCGCTTCCTCGCAGACCGTATGCAGACCCTCACGTTTCACCAGGCCCTTGAGCTCGGTGTATTCCGGGCCCATGGTGGCGCGGGTGCGGATCCAGCCGGGTTTGCGTTCGATCGGGGTCTCGGCATTGCGGGCCTCGATACGCAGCAGTTTGCGGCCGGTGGGAGCTTGGGCGGAGGTCATGCTGCGTCCATCGGGCATGAGCGAGGGCCCTCCGTGGTTACGCTGCGCTGCCGCCTCCGGGCCTGACTCGCTCATGCTGTTGCACCTTTCGGATCGCGTGCCGCGGTGGCGGCGGCGTGGTCCGCGACGGCCGGGGTGGCGGCCCGCGGGATATCGTGCTCGGTGACCGGGATCGCACCGTCGAGCGCGGCCGGAAGGGTCTCGGCGATACGCGGCGTGACCTCGGCGACGGTGACCTCGCGGCCGAGCTCCTGGCTCAGGCTGGTCGAACCGACATCGCGGATCCCGCAGGCGACGATGGCGCCGAACGCGCCGAGATCGGCATTGCAGTTCAGCGAGATGCCGTGCAGGGTGACCCCCCGCTGTACCCGGATCCCGATCGAGGCGATCTTGCGCTCGGGCAGCAAACCGGACGCGGGCAGCCAGACACCGGAGCGTCCGGGGACCCGTCCGCATTCGACGCCGAGATCGGTGACGGTCCGGATGAGGGCCTGTTCGAGGCGCCGGACGTAGTCGACCACGTCGATCGGTTCGGCGAGCCGGATGATGGGATAGCCGACCAGCTGTCCCGGACCGTGCCAGGTGATCTTGCCGCCTCGGTCCACATCGATCACGGGGCTGCCGTCGGTGGGCCGATCGGCCTCCTCGGTACGGCGGCCGGCGGTGTAGACGGAGGGATGTTCGAGCAGGAGCAAGGTGTCGGTACCGGCGCCGTCCGCCCGGCAGGCGGCGAGTTCACGCTGCAGATCCCACGCCTGCTGATAATCGATGAGACCCAGTTCACGCACGTCGACGGGGGTGCTGTCGTAACGAGCCGACCGGGTTGCGGTGCGGGTGTTGTTCACCTTCATGACGTTACGCTCATCTCCAGGCTGAGCTGCATCAGCGTCAGATCCATCCAGCGGCCGAACTTGCGGCCAACCTCCGGAAGTACGCCCACCGTGCGGAAACCGAATCGTTCGTGCAGGGCGATGGAACCGGTATTGCTCGCTTCGATGGCCGCGACCATGGCGTGGATTTCACCGGACTTCTCGGCGCGGCCGATCAGCTCGGTCAGCAGGGTGGCGCCGATCCCGCGCCGCTGGAACCGGTCGGCGATATAGACCGAATTCTCCACGGTGTGGCGATACCCGGATTTGGGCCGCCACGGCCCGTAACTGGCGTACCCGGCGAGTTCGCCGCCCACTTCGGCGACGAGTACGGGCCGGCCGTGTTCGGTGCGGTTGCGGAACCAGGCGATGCGCTCGTCCAGCCCGACGGGTTCGTCGTCCCAGATGGCCGTGGTCTCGGCGATGGCGCGATTATGGATCTCCAGGATCGCGGGAAGGTCCTCGGTGCGCGCCTCCCGGACCGAGGTGACGCCGGCCGTCATCGGCCCACCGCGGCGGCCAGTGCCGCGCCGACGGTGGCGTGCCGGAACTCGTACCCCGTGTCCTCGAGCACGCGCGGCAGGGCCCGCGGACTGTGCAGGATCGCTTCCTCCGCGAACTCGCCGACCACCAGGCGCAGCGCGATACCCGGGACGAACAGCGGTGTCGGCCGATTCAGGGCCTTACCGAGCGCGCGGGTGAAGGCGGCATTGGTAACCGGGGCGGGGCCCACGGCATTGAGCGGGCCCCGTACCGATTCGTTGGTGAGCGCATGCCGGATCGCGCCGACCTCGTCGTCGAGCGAGATCCACGGCTGATACTGGCGTCCGCTGCCCAGCCGGCCGCCCAGACCCAGCAGGAACAGCGTGCGCAGTTGCGGGAGCATGCCACCGGCGCCGGTGAGCACGACCCCGCTGCGCAGCAGCACCGTGCGGGTCCCGGCCTCGGTGGCCGCGTGGGTCGCGGCCTCCCAGTCGCGACACAGCGTGGGCAGGAAACCGGTTCCCAGCGGGCCGCTCTCGTCCACCGCGCGCACGCCGGTATCCCCGTAGTAGTGGACGCCGCTGGCATTGACCAGCGTCGGGACCCCGGCCCGGGCCACCGCCGTCGCGAGGACATCGGTCGGGGTGATCCGGCTGTCGCGGAGCAGTTGCTTGTACGCGCCGGTCCAGCGTTTGTCGCCGATACCGGCCCCGCACAGGTTCACCACCGCGTCGGCGCCGTCCAGGATCCGCGGATCGAGTTCACCCTGGGCGGGATCCCAGTGACGCTCGTCGGGCGCGGCGGCCGGGCGCCGGACCAGCCGGATCACCTGTTCCTCGTCGCGGCGCAACGCCGCGACGAGCGCGGTTCCGATCAGTCCGGACGAACCGGCCACCACAACCGACATCGCCATTGCCCCTTACAGGCCCAGGTCGGCCTCGAACGCCGCCTCTTCGAGGCGGTGCCGGATGGTCGTGAGGAACCGGCCGGCATCCGCGCCGTCGACGAGGCGGTGATCGTAGGTCAGCGGCAGGTAGCACATCGAGCGGACGCCGATGAACTCGCTACCGGACTCGTCGGTGACCACGGTCGGGCGCTTCACGATGGCACCCGTGCCCAGCATCCCCGCCTGCGGCGGGACGAGGATCGGGGTATCGAACAGGGCGCCCTGGCTGCCGATATTGGTGATGGTGAAGGTGCCACCGGCCAGCTCGTCCGGCTTCAGGCCGCCGGTGCGGGCCCGGTTGGCGATATCGGCGATGGCCCGGGCCAGGCCGGCCAGCGACAGGTCGCTGGCATTGTGGATCACCGGGGAGAGCAGGCCCTGTTCGGTGTCCACCGCGATACCCAGGTGCACCGACGCGTGGTAGGTGATCTCCTTGCTGTTCGCGTCGTAGCTGGCATTGACGTTCGGGTGCACCCCGAGCGCCTCCACCACGGCCTTGGCGAAGAACGGCAGGAAGGTCAGGTTCACGCCCTCGCGCTTGGCGAAATCGGCCTTGGCCCGCTTGCGCAATGCGGCGATCTTGGTGACGTCGGCCTCGTGCACCTGGGTGAGCTGCGCGGTGGTCTGCAGCGACTCCAGGGTCTTGGTCGCGGTGATCTGCCGGATCCGATTGGCCTTCTTTGTGGTTCCGCGCAGGGCCGCCAGCGCGGGGCTGGGGGCGGCGGCCGCCTTGGCCGGTGCCGCGGCGGCGGGCGCGGCGGCCGCCGGTGCCGCGGCGGCCGGAGCCTTCTTGGCCTCGGCGGCGGCGAGCACATCCTGCTTACGGATCCGGCCGCCGACCCCCGAACCGGTGACCGACGCCAGGTCGACGCCGTTCTCCTCGGCCAGTTTGCGGACCAGCGGGGTGACGTACGGGGTGGCGCCGTTACCGGCGGCGGCCGGGGCGGCGGGGGCCGGAGCGGCAGCCGCGAGTGCGGGAGCCTGAGCGGGGGCAGGTGCCGGTTCCGGGGCCGGTGCGGGAGCCGGGGCCGGTGCGGGAGCCGGGGCCGGTGCGGGAGCCGGGGCCGGTGCGGGAGCCGGGGCCGGCGCGGGAGCCGGTTCGGGCTCGGGGGCGGGCGCCGGTGCGGGAGCCGAACCGCTCGCGGGAGCGCCGGAGCCGATCACACCGAGCTGACCGCCGACCTCGACCACATCGTCTTCCTGCGCGGTGATCTCCAGCAGGGTGCCCGCGACGGGGGACGGGATCTCGGTGTCGACCTTGTCGGTGGAGACCTCGAGCAGCGGCTCGTCGACCGCGACCTCGTCACCGATCGCCTTGAGCCACCGGGTCACTGTGCCCTCGGTGACCGATTCGCCGAGCTCCGGCATCTTCACCGAGGTACCGGAGGCGGCGGAGTCGGCGGCGGGGGCCGGGGCCTGGGCCGGGGCGGGCTCCGGTTCCGTGGGGGCCTGCTGGGTCTGCTCGGCGGGAGCGGACGTGGGTTCGGCGGCGGCCGGTTCGGGAGCCGGGGCGGGCTCGGCGGCCTCGCCGGCGTCACCGATGACACCCAGTTCGCCACCCACCTCGACGACGTCGTCCTCATTGGCGACGATCTTCGTCAACACACCCGCCGCGGGGGACGGGATCTCGGTGTCGACCTTGTCGGTGGAGACCTCGAGCAGCGGCTCGTCGACCTCGACCGTGTCTCCTTCCTGCTTCAGCCACCGTGTCACCGTTCCCTCGGTGACGCTCTCACCAAGAGCGGGCATCTGGACGGAGAAGGCCATGTCCGTTGACTCCTCTAACTGCTCGACGGGTCTACAACAGTTCGTTCCGGTGGATCCTGTCGCGGGTCGCGGCGGTGTTCCAGCCGGCGTTCATTCTGCGCGGCGCCGGAGATCCGTGTGGTTGTTGTTCCGTCCACCATCCTTGCATTCGCCGCGCGACGCGTTTACCGGAGGGCATCCAATTTTGGTAGCTGGCACCATGGAATCACCGCCGGATCCGGCGGGTTTCGGGTGGTCAGCAGGAGGTCGGCTGCAGTGGGTTTGCTGGACCGTTTCCGTCGTGTCAGGGCCGGGCGCAGCGGAGTTTCCGGAGGTCGGGGCGGGGAGACCCGTTATCTGCGCGAATGGGTGCGCACACATACCGGGGTCGAGGGCTTTGTCGAACCGAAGACCACTGTGACAGATGTCACGGTCGTGCTGGTTGCCGTAGATGGTGAATGGACCCGGCGGGTCGTCGGCGAAGGCGGCGCCCGCCGCCTCGCGCGGGATCTGACGATTCCCGTATACGACGTCGAGCGGACCGGGTATCCGCAGCGTATGCGCGATTACGATGCACGCCGGCGGATCGAGCGCAGACGGGATGTCGAGCGCGAACTCGGCGAGCCGTGACCTCCCACCGTGCCGGGACCGGGTGGGCACGCCACTGTTCCGGCCGGTGCCGCTCGCATGGCCCGAGCCGCGCGGGGCACGTGCGTCCTGCCGGATCTCGCGGCCGGTTCGGCTGCCTGCGGGATCGTCGGTAACCGGCGCGCGCAGTGGCCCGGCGAGCCCGGATCTCGGAGGTCGGGCGCGCCGGTCGGCCCGCCGGCGGAAGCGCCGGGGCCGCGCCGCCGCAACTCGGCGGTGCGGCCCCGGCCCGTTCTCGGTTGCTGGGACGACCGGACGGCCGCCCGGCAAACCGCCGGCCGCTATTCGGCGGCGATATCCTCCAGTACGGCGATGAGGGTGCGGACCGGGACACCGGTGCCGCCTTTGCCGATGTAGCCGAAGGGCCCACCGGTGTTGTACGCCGGGCCGGCGATATCGATATGGGCCCATTCCACGCCCTCGGGCACGAATTCCTTCAGGTACGTGCCGGCGACGAGCATGCCGCCCCACCGATGCGATGTCGCGTTGACCATATCGGCGACCTTGGAGTCCAGATCGGCGCGCAACTCCTTGGGCAGCGGCATCGGCCAGCCGTGCTCACCGACGGCCTGCGAGATCCGGGCCACCCGGTCGCGGAATTCGTCGGTACCCATCACACCCGGGGTGCGGGTGCCCAGCGCCACCATCTGGGCGCCGGTGAGCGTCGCGACATCGATGAGATAGTCCGGGCCGTCCTCACCGGCGCGGACCATGGCGTCGGCCAGAATGAGCCGGCCCTCGGCGTCGGTATTGGTGACCTCGATGGTGGTACCGCCGTACTGGGTGAGCACATCACCGGGCCGCTGGGCGGTACTCGACGGCATGTTCTCCGCCATCGGGACCGTCGCGATCACGGTGACCGGCAGGCTCAGCCGCGCGGCGAGCAGCGTGGTCGCCACGACCGCGGCCGCGCCGGCCATATCCGAGGTCATGTTCTCCATATTCGCGGCCGGTTTGATGGAGATACCGCCGGTGTCGAAGGTGATGCCCTTGCCTACCAGCGCGACCTTCTTCTCACCGCCCCGGTAGGTGAGCCGGACCAGGCGCGGCGGACGCGACGAACCCTTGCCCACCCCCAGCACGCCGCCGAAACCGCCGTCTTCCAGGGCCTTCTCGTCGAGTACCTCGACCTCGAGGCCGGCGCCCTCGGCCAGCAGGGCGCTGCGGCGGGCGAATTCGGCCGGATACAGATGGCTCGGCGGGGTGTTCACGAAATCACGGGCGGTGGCCACCGCTTCGGCGGTGAGCTGGGCGCGCAGCAGCGCGTCGCCGCCGAATTCGGGTTCCGGGACGAGCAGTTCGATACGGGCCGGCGGCGCGGCTTCCGGCTTCGGCGCGGACTTCGCGGAGCGGAACTCGGTGAAGGAATAGGCACCGAGGTAGAAACCCTCCACGGCGGCGCCGATATCCAGGCCGGACAGGGTGGTGACCGCACGCGCGACCCCGGTCAGGGAGCGGGCGGCGACCCCGGCGCTGCGGCGGATCTGTTCGGCGTCGATATCCGCGGCGGCGCCGAGACCGACGGCCAGCACGCTGGCGACATCGTCCAGGCCGGCGGGCGCGGGAATCCGGACCAGCTGTTCGGCCTTGCCCGTGGCGCCGACCGCGGTCAGCTGGTCGAGCAGCCGGGTACGCACATCGGTGTCGAGCACATCGCCGAAGAGGTCCTCGGGGACGAGGACGGGACCGTCATCGGTGGTGGCCAGGCCGACGACGAGGACATCGGTGCCGGGTTCGAGGGTCTGGGTACGTGCCAATTCCGGTCCGAGCGGACGATCTGCGACTGCGGTCATGACCCCCAGGCTATTCGGTGGACCCGGTACGGCGTGCCGCGACGCCGTCCAGCAGCATGTCCACCGCGTCGGTGAGCAGTTCGTAGAAATCGAGGTCGGGCGGCGGGCCGGTGGGGCCGAACGCCTTGTACAGGGCCGGGCGCGCGACCGGATCGACGAGCGCGGCCACTTCGGCGGGCACGTCGGCGGTCGCTTCCGGGCCGCCGATCCGGTCGGACCGTTCGGCGGTCCACACCAGGGCCAGCCCCTGCACCAGCGCGGAGTAACTCAGATACGTCGAGATCAGCTGTGTCCTGGACAGGTCCGGTTCGTCGAGCGCGCTCAGCGTCCGTTCCAGGGTGTCGAACAGGGACAGGCCCAGCGGCGGGCGGATCCGGGCCAGCACCGTGAGAATCCACGGATGCCGCCGGTAGATCTGCCATTCCTGTTGTGCCTCGTACCTGATCCGGGCCCGCCGGTCGACCAGATGCGGCGGCGGTGGTGGGGTTTCGGCGAGCACCAGATCGGTCATGGCGACGAGTAGCTGGGCCCGGTCGTCGAAGTACCGGTACAGCGCGGCGGTGGCCACCCCCAGCTCGCCGGCCAGGCGGCGCATCGTCAGGCCGTCGGTGCCCGCACGGTCGGCCAGGGCGACCGCCGCGTGGGCGATCACGAGTTTCGACAACCGTTGCGGCCGCGGGCGCGGCGGGGCGGCCGGTGCCCGGCGCCGGGCCCGGTAGGCGCGGGCCTGGCAGGAGCGGGAACAGTACCGCCGCCGGCGGCCGCGGGCCGGTTGCCGCAGGTCCGCACCACATAACGCACACGCTGTCACCGCGCCATTCCATCACACGAAATACCGTGACGAAATAGTGGTTGTCCGCTGATTGAGGACATAAGTTCGCTGGTGGTAACACCATTCACAGGAGGCGGTATGGGAACAGAACTGACCGTGCGGCGCGTCGGAACGAGTGATCTCGAACCGCTGACGGAGGCGTTCCGCAAGGCAACCCTGGACGAGGCGGTCACCGAGTGGATCCTGCGCGACTACCCGGTGGACGAGTTCCTCGACGAATGGGTTCCGCAGATCATCGACCGCGGCCTGCGCGACGACGAGATCTGGGTCGCCGGGGGCGACGGCGAGATCTGGGCGATCTCGATCTGGCAGAAGCTCACCTCGGCCGACCGGCTCATCGCCGAGGCCACCACGATGCGGGGCCACGCGGAACGGGCGCCGGACGTGCGTCCGCTGCAGCGGTCGGCCTATGTGACCGAATTGCTGGCCCGGGAGCATCCGCGCAGGTTCCCGCACAGCTACCTGGAACTGATCATCACCGTGCCGGAGTTCCGCGGGCGCGGTGCGGGCGCGGCCATCCTCACCGAACGGATCCGGCAGTTCCGCGCGGCGGGGCTCCCGGCGTATCTGGAGGCCAGCACCGAACGCTCGTCGCGGCTCTACACCCGGCAGGGTTTCGTTCGCACCGGC
This sequence comes from Nocardia grenadensis, assembly GCF_050942415.1. NCBI lineage: Bacteria > Bacillati > Actinomycetota > Actinomycetes > Mycobacteriales > Nocardiaceae > Nocardia > Nocardia grenadensis. The sequence goes on from NZ_CP192054.1 coordinate 1,835,516, forward strand.
GAAACCCACACCCTGCCGGAGGAGGGACCCACATTGATCCCCATGTGGTTCGAGGCCTGACCCGCCGCGGTGGCCGCGGGCCGGGCACGGTGTGATCCCGGCCCCGGCCGGCACCGGGATAAGCTCGCCCGGTGAGTGACGCCGAGCTGCAACAGGGCCCTGTCCACGGAGTGCATGTCGAACTCGGAGCGAAATTCGCCCCGTTCGGCGGCTGGGAGATGCCGGTCTCGTACGCGGGCACCGTGGCCGAGCACACCGCGGTGCGGGAGTCGGTGGGGCTGTTCGATGTGAGTCATCTCGGGAAGGCGACCGTACGCGGTGCGGGCGCGGCCGAATTCGTGAACTCGGCGCTGACCAACGACCTGGGCCGGATCGGGCCCGGCCGGGCGCAGTACACACTGTGCTGCAATGCCGACGGTGGCGTGGTCGACGATCTCATCGCCTATTTCGTGCGCGACGACGAGATCTTCCTGGTGCCGAACGCGGCCAATACCACCGCGGTGGTGCAGAAGCTGGCAGTGGCCGCGCCGCCGGCGATCACAGTCACGGGGGAACACCGCGACTACGGTGTCTTCGCCGTCCAGGGGCCCCGGTCGGCGCAGGTGCTCACCGCGCTGGGTCTCCCGGTGGATCTGTCCTACATGGCGTTCGTCGACGCGGATTGGTCGGGGCAGCCGGTGCGTGTGTGCCGGACCGGCTACACCGGTGAACACGGTTACGAATTGCTGCCGCGCTGGGACGGCGCCGAGGCCCTGTTCCGGGCGCTGGTGGAGCAGGTGCGAGCGACCGGCGGCCAGGTCGCCGGGCTCGGTGCCCGCGACACCCTGCGTACCGAGATGGGCTATCCGCTGCACGGGCACGAATTGTCGGCCGAGATCACGCCGGTGCAGGCGCGCGCGTCGTGGGCGGTGGGCTGGGCCAAACCGGATTTCTGGGGCAGGGCCGCGCTGGAAGCGGAACGGGCGGCCGGACCGGGCCGCACGCTGCTCGGCCTGGAAGCACTCGACCGCGGGATCCCGCGGGAGAACCAGGACGTGCTGCTCGACGGCGCGAAGATCGGGGTGACCACCTCCGGGACCTTCTCGCCGACCAGGCAGATCGGGATCGCGCTGGCGCTGCTGGACCCGGCGGTGCAGGTCGGCACCGAGGTGACGGTGGACGTCCGCGGCCGGTCGCTGCGCTGCGCGGTGGTGCGGCCTCCGTTCGTCGAAGCACACACCAGCTGAGACGGTCGGGCCGGGTCGTCGTGACCGGCTGCGGCGCGGCCGGTACGGACATGCCCGGCACGCGAGACGGACCACCGCGGATTCGGTGTGGACCCAGGACATAGACTGCTGGTCATGACCGCTGCTGCACAGTTCGCCCGTATGCCTCATCCTGCGCCCACCCCGGCGCAGCGGGTACAGGAGATTCTGTCGGCGCCCGGTTTCGGCCGCTATTTCACCGACCATATGGTCACCATCGATTACACCGAGGCCGACGGCTGGACCAACGCGATCGTGGAACCCTACGGCGCCCTGACCCTGGATCCGGCCACCATGGTGTTCCACTACGGCCAGGCGATCTTCGAAGGGCTCAAGGCCTACCGCCAGCCGGACGGGCAGGTCGCCTGTTTCCGGATCGACGCCAACGCGGCCCGGTTCCGCCGGTCCGCGCGCCGCATGGCGATGGCCGAACTCCCCGAGGAACTGTTCATCGAATCGGTGCGCCAGCTGCTCGAGGTCGACGGGGAGTGGGTGCCCGCAGCGGGCGGTGAGGAATCGCTCTACCTACGGCCGTTCATGTTCGCCACCGAAGCCGGGCTGGGCGTGAAGCCCGCCTCCGCCTATAAATACCTGCTGCTGGGCTCCCCGGCCGGCGCCTACTTCCCGCGCGGGGTGAAACCGGTGCGCGTGTGGCTGTCGACCGAGTACGTGCGGGCCGCGCCCGGCGGCACCGGTGAGGCCAAGGTGGCCGGTAACTACGCGGCGTCGCTGCTGGCGCAGTCCGAGGCCACCGCCAAGGGCTGCGATCAGGTGGTGTGGCTGGACGCGGTCGAACGCCGCTATGTCGAGGAGATGGGCACCAACAACCTGTTCTTCGTCTACGGCTCCGGATCGGACGCGCGGCTGGTCACCCCGGAACTGTCCGGGTCGCTGCTGCCGGGGATCACCCGGGATTCGCTGCTGACCCTGGCGGCCGATTCCGGCTACCCGGTGACCGAACGCAAGATCTCCGTCGAGGACTGGCGGGCCGGTGCGGAATCCGGCGAGATCACCGAGGTTTTCGCCTGCGGCACCGCGGCCGTGATCACCCCGGTCGGTTCCGTGTTCGGGCCCGACGGTGAATTCACCATCGGTGGCGGCGAGCCGGGCGAGGTGACCATGGCGCTGCGTGACACGCTCACCGGTATCCAGCGCGGGACCTTCGCCGATGTGCACCAGTGGATGCGGGTGCTCTGACCGGACCTCGCAGTTCACCCGTATACCGAGCGCGGGGCCCGGTGCCCGGGGCCGCGCCGATCAGCCCGGCATGAGGGCGTGCCATTCGGCGAGTGACCGCGGCCGCAGCACATAGTTGTTATCGCGGATCGAGTCCAGGGAGGCGTGCGGGTCCGGGGAGTACCAGTGACCCGGGTAGACCTCCGGATTGATCGGCATATCCGCCAGGTAGCGCAGGCTGCGGAACATGGTGTCGGAGTCACCGCCCGGGAAATCGGTACGCCCGCAACCGTCGATGAACAGGGTGTCGCCGGCGATGAGTTTGCCGTCGACCAGGAAGCACTGGCTGCCCGGGGTATGTCCCGGGGTGTGTAAGAACTCGATTTCGAAGGCGCCGACACTCAGCTTGTCGCCGTGGCCGTGGCCGGTGAGCTCGCTGGGGGCGATGCCGGTGACATCGGCGACCCAGGTCTTCTCCTGATCGTTCACATGCACCGGAACCGTGGCCTGCTCGAGCAGTTCCCGTACCCCGCGCAGGGTGAACCCCATCATGGTGCCGCCGATATGGTCCGGGTGGTGATGGGTGACGAGCACCCCGGACAGTTTCAGTCCGTCCTTCTCGGCGATATCGGCCAGATCGCCGGCCGCGTAGGCGGGATCTACGACGACACAGTCACCGGTGTCCCGGTCACCGACCAGATAGGCGAAATTGCGCATCTGCGTGGCGATCGGATCCCCGACGGCGAAATCACGGCCGGCCAGGAGTTGACGGAAGTAGAAGCGCTCGGCTGACATACCCCCACCTTATGGGGCGCGGTGGACCGGTGAGACTCTGCGTTCGCAATATTGAGGCCTGGCGACATCGGACGGGACGGGGCTTTGTGGACCGGACAGCGTCCGGGTGGCTCAGAGCGTGTCTGAGCACTCGGAATGCCGAGTTCGGATCGGCGGGCCGGGGCGTAAGGTGTGTGTGCGCTGGCGAAGAGGTTCGGTAATCCGTGTTGTCCTGCGGTTCTGATGCAGTTTGGACCGGCTTGCCAGAGTTGCTGCCGCATAGCTCGCGATTTTGTCGGTGGCCTGTGTGATAGTCGCTGGCGATGAGTAGGCACACCGCGTTCCGGTACTGTCTCGACCTCACCGTCGAGCAGCAGACCGTGCTGGCCAAGCACGCGGGCGCGGCCCGGTTTGCGTTCAATCAGTGCCTGGCGATGGTGAAAACCGCGCTCACCCAGCGGCGGACCGACCCCGACCACCGGGTCCCGTGGACCCGGTTCGACCTGATCAACACCTTCAATACCTGGAAGAAATCCGCAGCCGCGGGCCGGATATTCACCGTCGACCCCGCCGGGGTCACCGAGATCGAGGTCACCGGACTGGCATGGCGTGACCAAGTGTGTCAGCAGGTGTTCGAGGAAGCCGCCACCGACTGCGGCCGCGGACTGGCCGCGTGGTCGGACTCCCGCAGCGGGAAACGCCGCGGTCGCGTGGTCGGGTTTCCCCGGTTCAAGAAGAAAACCAGCAGCACCGCATCGTTTCGGCTCCGTAACAAACACGCCAAAACCGGGCGTCCGGCGATCCGAATCGGAGAGGGCGATATCCCACGGTCGGTGACCCTGCCCGGTCTCGGACAGCTCCGGGTCCGGGAGGACACGCGTCGCCTGCGTCGCCTGCTCGCCGCCGGGCGGGCGAAGATCCTGTCCGCCACCGTGACGCAGCGGGCGGGCCGCTGGTGGGTCAGTGTGAGTGTCGAGGCTGCGGATCTGCACCCAGGCCACCACCATCCGGTTCGGGGCCCCGACGACCACGGTGGGTGGGTTGGTATCGACCGTGGGTTGTCGGCGTTCCTGGTCGCCGCCGATGCCGAGGGTCGTGAAGTGGCGCGGGTCGATGATCCGCCGAAACCCCTGGCTCGTGGGTTGGTTCGGCAGCGGCGGCTGGCGAAAGCCCTGCCGAGGACGGAGAAAGGCTCCCACAACCAGCGGGAAGCTGCCGCACGGCTGGCCCGCCATCATCATCGTGTGGCGAATGCGCGTCGTCATTTCCTGCATCAGGTCACCAACCAGCTGGTCAAAACCCACGCCCGGCTCGTTGTCGAGGACCTGCATGTGGCCGGGATGCTGCGTAATCGCCGGCTGGCGCGGTCGATCGCCGATGCGGGGTGGGCCGATTTCGGGCGACTGCTGGACTACAAGCAGCGGTGGCGGGGCGGCACCGTGGTCACCGCCGATCGGTGGTTCCCATCGAGTAAACGCTGTTCGGCCTGCGGCACCCTCAACCCCGGTCTCACGCTGGCGGATCGGGTGTTCACCTGCCCCTGCGGGTACCGCGCCGATCGGGACCTGAATGCCGCCGTCAACCTCGCTGCCTGGCCGACACTCCGCAGGCAAGACCCATCACGATCCCCGGACCTCCGAGCAGGGGGCCGGGTTACCAATGCCCGCCGACGGGAAGGCACTGACCGGCACCCGAGGGGTGCTGGTGCAACCGGCCCGGATGACGCGGGAACCAAGGCTCATACCCCGGCCGGGTTGTGAGCCGAGGACGCCCGAGAAGGGCGGTGTCTGATAACTCATCGAGTTATCAGACACGCTGTCAGACAGAGTGGGCGACCAGCGCGAAACCCAGGGCCGCCAGTGCGGTGGTGAGTTCCACCGCCGCCCCGAGGAGATCACCCGAGAGCCCACCGAACCGGCGGACCGCGTGGCCGACCAGGTGGATCGCGGCGGCGAGCGCCACCAGCGCCACCAGCGGCCCGGACCACGGCAGCTCCGGTACCGCGAAAACCGCCGCCGCCGTACCCGCGGCGGCCCAGCCGAGAACCGCGGGACGGGACTGCGTTCCGGCGACCATAGCCCCGAACCAGGTGCCGGGCGCCGGGTCTATCCCGCGGCGGCAGGCGGCGACCACCGCGACTCGGCCCAGACCCACCGCCGCCACGACCGCCACCCAGTGACCGGTGGCCGCCAGCGTGGTGAACGCGCCCGCCTGGACACCGGCGGCCAGCACGATGGCGGCCACCCCGAACGGCCCGGCGCCCCCGCTCTTCATCACCTCCCGCGCGCGTTCGGGTGACCCATAGACTCCGAGGCCGTCGAAGGTGTCGGCGAGCCCGTCCAGATGCATACCCCGGGTCAGCAGCGCCAGGGCCGCGACCGCGACGAATCCGGCGGCGATCCCTGCGGGCGCGAGCACCCACAGCAGCGCCGCCGCGACCAGACCGAGCCCGAATCCGGCGACCGGGGCGAGCGCGATGGCCCGGCCCGCCGCCCGGCGGTCCACCTCGCTCGGTCCGCGCACCGGCAGCACCGTGAGCCAGGAGAAGGTGAGACGCAGCGGGGTCAGCATCGTGCTCGGCTCGTCGCGGCGGTCACTTCTGCAGATCGACGGTGGCCGGTTCGGCATCCGCGGTGCTGACTCCGGCGTCGGCGAAGGTCGCCATCTCCGCGAGCACTGCGACGGCGGCCCGCAGGACGGGGAGCGCGGTGAGCGCGCCGGACCCCTCACCGAGCCGCATATCCAGATCCAGTACCGGGGCGAGTTTCAGTTTGCTCAGCGCTTCGGCGTGCGCCGGCTCGGTGGACCGGTGGGCGGCCAGCCACCAGTGCGCCGCGCCGGCCGCCAGATCCTCGGCGATGAGTGCGGCCGCGGTGACGATGAGCCCGTCGAGCAGCACCGGGGTGCGTCGGGCGGCGGCCCGGGCCAGGAACCCGGTCATGGCGGCGATATCGGCACCACCGGCGACACGGAGCAGTTCGACACTGTCCCGGGCTACGGGCCGGGCCCGCCACATGGCGTCGCGGACGGCGGCCACCTTGCGCATCCACCCGTGATCGTCCACCCCCGTGCCCCGCCCGACCGCCCGCACCGGTTCGATCCCGGTGAGGGTGGCGATGAGCGCGGTGGCGGGGGTGGTGTTACCGATGCCCATATCCCCGGCGATCAGCAGGTCGGCCCCGGCGTCGATCTCCTCGTCGGCGACGGCCGCGCCGGCGGCGAGTGCGACGGTGACCTCCTCGGCGGTGAGTGCGTCCGCGCGATCGATCGCGCCGCTGGACCGGCGCACCTTGTGGGTGCTCACCGTGGGATCGGTATCGGCGTCCACCGCGATATCCACCACCCGCACGGTGGCCCCGGCGATTCCGGCCAACGCGTTCACCGCGGCTCCGCCCGCCCGGAAATTGGCGACCATCTGCGCCGTGACCTCGCTGGGGTACGCCGAGACGCCGTGCCGAGCCACCCCGTGGTCGCCGGCGAACACCACCACCCGCGCCTGCTCGAACTGTTTCGGCGGGCAGACACCCTGGCAGGCCGCCACCCAGTTGCCCAGCTCTTCCAACCGTCCCAGCGATCCCGGTGGTTTGGTCAGCGACGCCTGCCGTTGCTCGGCGGCCGCGCGGGCACCGGTATCCGGCGGGGCCACGGGTGCGAATCCCTCTGTCACTGTTCGAGCCTTCCGATCGGGTGCTGTCGCGGCGCCACCGCGCCGGGATCTCTCTCGGCGGGCGTGTCCACTTCCCGGACAATATTGCCCGGTGCGCGGCACACGTCGTGCGGTACCCGGGCGGTGGCGCCCCGGCCCGGGGACGGTGCCGGTGGCGAGGTGTCAGCCGCCGATCCGTTCGCGCAGGGTGGCCACCCCCGGACCGTCGAGTTCGGCGCAGTACGCGGCGCGCCCGGCCATCGCCATGACCAGCGCGAGCGTGCTGCCGCGCACCGATGGTCCGGTGCCGGTGTCGAAGGGTCCGTCGGTGGCCCGCAGGTGCAGGCCCGCGGTGGCGGTGCGGCCGGCGACCGTGAAATCGCGCGCGGCGAAGAAACGGGCGACCTCGGTCACCCCCGGCAGCGTCGGGGCGCCGGTCAGTCCGAGCGGGTACCGGATATCGCCGCCGTGCACCACGATCTCGCCGAGCCACGCGGGAGTGTGCCCGGACGGCGCGGTGGTGTTCGTTACCGCCGCGCGGAACCGTTCGAGCGTATCGGCCGGGCCGGCGCCCAGCTGCTCTCGCAGGCGATGCTCATTGTGCAGGTCGGCGTCGAAGCGGGCGCCGATCATGCTGCGGATCCACCGCAGCCGCCCGGTGCTCGCGGCCGCGGTGAGATGGGCGACGACCTCCTGTACCGACCACCGGCCGCACAGGGAGGGAGCCGACCATTGCTGTGGGGTCAGATCGGCCAGTTCGTCGGCCAGGGCGGCCCGTTCCCGATGGATCGCTGCCCAGATGTCGGCGCGCGGCATGGTCTGCACCGCACGATTCAAGCACCGCGCTCCGACATGACCGCGGCAGCGGGGCGGCAGGCCCGTCGCCCGGGATGCCGCCCGAGCGGCCGCGGCTCATTTCAGGCGCAGCGGCAGCCCGGCGACCACGAGAAAAGCCTCGTCACAGACCTGGGCCAGCCGCTGATTCAATGTGCCGATCTCGTCCCGAAACAGGCGACCCGACCGGGTCGCGGGGATCACGCCCAGTCCCACCTCTGGGGTGACGAGCACCAGCCGGTCGCGAGAGCCGGCTACGGCGTCGACGAGAACATCGGTATCCGGCCCGACCGTGCCGCGCGGGGCGTCCCAGGCAGCGCGGGCGTCGAGGCGGGCGGTCAGCCAGGTGCCGATATCGTCGACCAGAGTGGCGCCGGGATGAGGGGTGCGCAGTTCGGCCGCCGGATCGGCGGCGTCGATCACTGTCCACGCCGCGGGACGGCGGGCTCGGTGCGCGGCGATCCGGGCGGCGAAATCGGTATCCGCGGGATCCGGGATCGCGGTGGCCAGGTAGCGCACCGCGCTGCCGGTGACGAGGGATTCGGCGAACGCGGATTTACCCGAGCGCGCACCCCCGAGCACGAGCGTGCGCTGTCCAGAAGGAGGGACGGGTTCGGGCACCCGCGGATCAGATCGCGTCGCCGGGGGAGACCCGCGGCTTGGGCGCGCGCATCTTGCGCATCTGGGACGCGCGTACGAACGCGTACCAGCCGAGCCGGAAACCGGTATCGGTGGATTTCGGGAAGCGCTCCCGCACCCGACGGTTGACGACCCGGCCGAGCAGGAAACCCTCGGCCATCATGAAGACCATCATGACCAGCATGGCCAGCGTGACGATCGACTGCCACGCGGGAGCCGCGAACATGGACAGGATCAGCAGCAGCGCCATCGGCATGAACAGGCCGACCAGGTTGCGGCGGCCGTCGACGATATCGCGGACGAACGCGCGTACCGGGCCCTGATCGCGGGGCAGCAGGTATTTGTCCTCACCCGCCAGCATCCGGGCGCGCCGGTCCTGGGCGGCGGCACGACGCTCGGCGGAGGCCGCCTTGCGGTCCTCCTTGGAACCGCGCGTCTCCTTGCGCCGGGCGCGCGCTTCCTTCGATGTCATGGGGGGCGGGGCGACCGGCCCTCGGCGCCTGCCCTCGGCGTCGCGCCGACTCGGGGTGGGCCGGCCCTTGCCTGCCGTGGGCGCGGCCTTGGCCGAGGCCGCATCGGCCTCGGTGGCGCTCGCGGTGGCGGTCGCGGCCCGCGAGCCGTCAGCGGTCACATCGGTACCGTTGGGCTCACCGCGTCGGAACAACTTCACGGTAACCAGGCTAATCGGTCACCCGCCCCGGCCGTGAACGGGGCGGGGGCCGCGGTGCGGCCGGTCACTCCGCCGGGGCGGTCATGGCTCGGCTCACCTCGATGCGCCGCAATCGGTGGCACGGGTGGTGTGGCCGCGGGCCCCGGAGATGGCAAGATGGGGAATAGCAGCCCGTCCGAGGGTGTTGTGACACCCGGAACCGTGCGCTGTTCACGGACCGACCACGCTGTCCATAGGAGAGTTCATGAGTGTGCAGAACGACACCGCCACCACCACCCACGGTGTGCAGCTGACCGATGCTGCCGCGGGTAAGGCCAAGGCGCTGCTCGATCAGGAGGGCCGGGACGACCTCGCGCTGCGGATCGCGGTGCAGCCGGGCGGCTGCGCGGGTCTGCGTTACCAGCTCTTCTTCGACGATCGCACCCTCGACGGCGATCTGACCGCCGAATTCGGCGGCGTCACCCTGACCGTCGACCGGATGAGCGCGCCGTATGTGCAGGGCGCCGCGATCGACTTCGTCGACACGATCGAGAAGCAGGGCTTCACCATCGACAATCCCAACGCCACCGGCTCCTGCGCCTGCGGCGACTCCTTCAACTGAGTGCCCCGGGCCGGTGACAGCGCCGGCCCGGCATTCTGCGATACACCCGGGTTACGTGACCATTACTTGTCACGAGGCCGGTTACGACACGTAGTCGTAGCCCCGGCGAATTGATACGGTGAACCCCAGGGGGCAAAGCCCCGTTCACTTTCTTGTTCGCGCTGATTCCGAAGGGGCCGACCTACGTGTCCATAGCTGTATCCGCATCCATCGCGACCGACCACCTCATGCGTTTCTCCGGCCGATTCGCCGATGTGCTGCTGCCCGATCAGCTCGAGCATGTCTCGCTGAGTTTCCTCGTCGACGATCTGGTGATCCGCCGTGGCGGGGTCGCCGGCAACATCGCCTACGCCATGGGCCTGCTCAAGCAGTCGCCGCTGCTCATCGGTTCGGTGGGACGCGATTTCGGCGAGTACCGGCAGTGGCTGGAGTCCCACGGTGTCGACTGCTCGGTGGTCCGGGTGTCCGAGTCCGCGCACACCGCCCGGTTCGTCTGCACCACCGATGAGGATATGGCCCAGATCGCCTCGTTCTATCCCGGCGCGATGAGCGAAGCGGGTGATATCTCGCTCACCGCGCTGGCCGACGAGCGCAAACTCGACCTGGTCCTGGTCGGCGCGAACGATCCCGAGGCGATGTTGCGGCATACGGCCGAATGCCGGGAACTGGGCGTGCCCTTCGCCGCCGATCCCTCCCAGCAGCTGGCCCGCTTGGACGGCGACCAGGCCGTACAGCTCATCGAGGGCAGTGCCTACCTCTTCACCAACGAGTACGAATGGGGCCTGCTCAAGCAGAAGACGGGCCTCACCGAGGACGAGATCGCCGCCCGGGTGGGTGTGCGGGTCACCACCCTCGGTAAGGACGGTGTGCTGGTGGTCGACACCGACGGCAGCCAGACGCGCGTCGAGGCCGTGCCGGAGTACGCCAAGGTAGACCCGACCGGTGTGGGTGACGCGTTCCGGGCCGGTTTCCTCACCGCCCACGCCGCGGGACTCGGCCTCGAACGCGCGGCACAGCTGGGCTCGCTGGTCGCGGTACTCGTGCTGGAGACGGTCGGCACCCAGGAATGGGCGCTGGACGCCGATGCCGCGCTCAAACGGCTCGGCGAGGCCTACGGCGGGGACGCGGCCGCCGAACTCGAATCACTGCTGCGCTGAACCGCCGGTAACAACGAACGAGGGCCCCGCTCATCGAGGTGAGCGGGCCTCGTTGTCGGTAGGGGCTAGACCTGGACCGGATAGGTGGGCTCGGAGATCTCCGGCTTGATCCGGTCCTCCACGAAGATCCCGTGCCAGATCATGAACACCAGCAGGGTCCACAGGCGCCGGTTGTGATCGGAATCCCCGGCCCGGTGCGCGTCGAGCATGGCGGTGATCGCGGCCTTGTCCAGCAGATGATCGGTCTGCGATTCGGCGATCTGCTGTCGGGCCCAGTCGTAGAGTTCGGTGCCGCGCAGCCAGTGCCGCAGCGGCACCGGGAACCCCAGCTTCGCGCGATGCAGCACATGGCCCGGGACGATGCCCTCGAGCGCCTGCCGCAGCGCGTACTTGGTGGTGTCCTTGGTGATCTTCTGTTCCAGCGGGATCTGCTCGGCCACCCGGAAGACCTCGGAATCCAAAAACGGCACCCGCAGTTCCAGGGAGTTCGCCATGGTTATCTTGTCGGCCTTGACCAGGATGTCACCGCGCAACCAGGTGAACAGATCCAGATGCTGCATCCGCGTGACCGGGTCCCAGCCCGCCGACCGGTCGTAGATCGCGGCGGTGACATCCTGATGGGTCCATTCCGGGCGGAACTCCCGCAGCACCGACCGCAGCTGGGCGTCGCTGAAACTGCGCGCATTGCCGTAGTACCGCTGCTCGAGGGTCAGCGAACCCCGGTGCAGCAGACTCTTGCCGCGGGTGCCGTCCGGGATGAGATCGGAGACCCTCCCGGCCAGCCGGCGCAGCCCGCGGGGCAGTTTCTCGAACGGTGCCAGCGACAGCGGCTCCCGGTAGATGGTGTAGCCGCCGAACAGTTCGTCGGCGCCCTCACCGGACAGCACCACCTTGACGTGCTTACGTGCCTCTTTGGCGACGAAGTACAGCGGCACCAGCGCCGGATCGGCCACCGGGTCGTCGAGGTACCAGACGATCTCCGGGATGGCGGCGGCGAACTCCGCCGGGGAGACGACCTTGACGATATGCCGGGCCCCGATCGCGGCCGCGCTCTCCGCGGCCACGTCGACCTCGGAATAGCCCTCCCGCTCGAAGCCGGTGGTGAAGGTGATCAGCTTCGGGTTGTGCCGCATGGCCAGCGCCGCGATGGCGGTGGAGTCGATACCGCCGGACAGGAAGGAGCCGACGGTCACATCGGCGCGCATATGTTTGGCGACCGAATCCTCGAGCGCCGCGGCGATCTCCCGGTAGCGGGCCTGTTCGGAGCCCGCGGCGAAGGGGCGTACGCCGAATCCGGGAACGAAATAGCGGGTGATCTCCGGCTGCGCGCCGGGCCGCACCACCGCGTGGCTGCCCGACTCCAGCCGGCGGATACCGGCGTGCAGCGTCTCCGGCTCCGGGACGTATTGCAGCACCGTGTAGTGCTCGAGCGCCCGGTGGTCGAGGGATTCGTCCAGCCCGAGATCGGGCAGCAGTTCCAGCAGGCTCTTCTTCTCGCTGCCGAACGCGGTACCGCCCGGGCCGGTGGCCAGGAACAGCGGTTTGATACCGAACGGGTCGCGGGCGAGGAACAGCTCCCGGGTGTGGGTGTCCCAGATCGCGAAGGCGAACATGCCGCGCAGCCGCCGCACCGCCTCCGGACCCCAGTAATGGAACGCCGCGACGATGGCCTCGCCGTCGCCCTCGGTCGCGAATATGGGCTCGTCACCGAATTCGGCCGCGTGTTCGCGGGCCAGTTCTTCGCGCAGTTCCAGATAGTTGTAGATCTCGCCATTGAAGGTCAGCGCGTACCGCTGCCGGTCGTCGGCCGGACCCCAGCGCAGCGGCTGGTGCGAATGCTCGATATCGATGATCGACAACCGGTTGAAACCGAAGATCAGCTGGTCGTCGTGCCAGGTGCCGCGCTCGTCCGGCCCGCGGTGCCGCACACAGTGCAGCGCGTCGTATACCCGCTGCACCGTTTCCGGTGTCGCGGTATCGGATGTCAGAAATCCGAGCAGTCCACACACTGCGGCGCTAACCTCGTTTCCACTGGTCGGGGATCCGCGCCCGGGGGAGTCGGCGCGGTGGGCGAAATCTAGTGTCCGAGTATGCCGCACGTATCGATTCCCCGTGCGATACACCTCCGTCCGCCCCGTGCGCCACTGTACGGAGTGTCGAAGCCGACCCGACGGCGTACCGGGCGCGTGTTTGGTCTACGCTGCGTAGTACTCGGACTGTTCCGGGTGGTGTCGCGCGGTGCGCGGAGCCGCCCGGGTAGCCCGAACGAGCTGTTTTTCAGTGTTCCCGGCGGCGGGTCCCGCCCCGGGGATGCGGTGTCGGAATGTGTGGCGACCAGGAAGGCGTTGAGCGTGGCGCACAAGGCGAGCGACGAGATCGGGGCACGGCCTGCCCGGCGGCGGGGTCGTGTCCTGCGGCGGGCCGGACTGGCGGTATCCCTCGGGATCACCACCATGCTCGTATCCGGCTGCTCGATCGACAATGTGTGGTTGCGGTTCGGCTGGCCCTCGGGTGTCACCCCGCAGGCCCACCGGATGCGGGAACTGTGGACCTGGTCGGTGGTCGCCGCCCTCATCATGGGTGTGCTCGTCTGGGGCCTGACCTTCTGGACCGTGGTCTTCCACCGCAAGAAGAAGGACTCGCCGGAGTTCCCCCGGCAGACCGGCTACAACGTGCCGCTCGAACTGACCTACACCGCGATCCCGTTCGTCATCATCGCGGTGCTGTTCTACTTCACCGTGGTCGTGCAGAACTACGTGCACGAGAAGGTCGACAACCCGGATGTGGTCGTCGACGTCACCGCCTTCCAGTGGAACTGGAAGTTCGGCTACCGCGATGTCGACCTGAAGAACGGGTTCACCTACAACGGTGTCGACACCACCCGGGAGAACGCGAACCAGCAGCAGCTCCAGGAGTACGCCAACCGGACCAACGAAGAGGGCCATCCGCAGCCCGGCCCGGTGCACGGCCGTCCCGAGAACGACATCCTGTCCTTCCTGCACTACAACAAGATCGAAACGATCGGCAGCAGCACCGAGGTTCCCGTCCTCGTGCTCCCGACCGGCAAGGTGATCGAGTTCCAGCTCGCCGCCGCGGACGTCATCCACGCGTTCTGGGTTCCGGAGTTCCTCTTCAAGCGGGACGTCATGCCGAACCCGAAGGAGAACAACTCCGACAACGTCTTCCAGATCAGTGAGATCGACCGGGAAGGCGCCTTCGTGGGCCGCTGCGCGGAAATGTGCGGCACTTTCCACTCGATGATGAACTTCGAGGTCCGCGCGGTTTCGCCGGATAAGTTCCAGCGCTACATCCAGGCGCGGGAATCGGGTATGACCAATGCCGCCGCGCTCGAGTCCATCGGTGAGTCGCCGGTGGCCACCTCGACCCAGCCGTTCAACACCGATCGCACGGTCAAGACCGACACCACCGAAAGCAAGTGAGGACTGATCTGAGATGAGGATCGAAGCACGGCTGTTCGAACTGCTCACGGTGTTCTTCATTCTCGTGGGCGTCATCTACGGCTTCTTCACCGCCCAGTCGCGGACCGGGATCGAATGGGCCGGCACCACGGCGATCGTGCTCACCGCCGGTCTGTCGCTGATCATCGGCACCTATTTCCGCTTCGTCGCCCGCCGGCTCGACCTGCGCCCCGAGGACTACGAGGACGCCGAGATCGTGGACGGCGCCGGCGACCTGGGCTTCTTCTCGCCCGGTAGCTTCTGGCCCATCCTGCTGGCCGGTGCCGCCTCGGTGACCGCCCTGGGCTTCGCCTTCTTCGAGCCGTGGCTGCTCGGGCTCGGTGTCATCCTGGTCCTGACCGCCGCCGGCGGTCTGGTCTTCGAGTACTATCTGGGCCCCGAAAAGCACTGAGCCGGTGGCGGCGTTCCGGCGCCCGCACCCGCACGACGAGAACCCCGCCGGCCTTCCGGACAGCGGGGTTCTTGCGCGTCGAGGATGGTGGGTTCCCATGGTGTGGGTGCAGTCGGCCATCCATAGAACGGCGACATTGAGCACTTACAGTGACGTGAGCGCGCCCACGTCGACCAAGACGTACGTCGGCACGCCCCGGTGTTACCCGGAGGGGCGAAGTCCGTGGCCGGGGCCGTCTGCCGTTCGTAGAGCGGCGAACGGTGAGCACTGATGGTGTCGGCCCGCCCGTACTCGGTCGGGCACACGCCCGCAACACCCCCGTCTACTCCGGATGGTCAGCGGTCCATAGGTCGGTCCCGCCCCGGCTTTGGAGCGTGTGCGGTCAGCCGTCCATAGGCCGGTGACCATTGAGCACTCAGGTGCCGTGAACCTCCCCGGACCGGTCCAGGCGCACGACAGCATGTACCTTCTGTCTCCTCTGGATGGTCGACCTCCGTGGTCGGAGCCCGCCCCCGATTCTGGAGCGGCGGAGTGAAGAATCGGGGTCACAGGGGCCCGACCCGCCCCGCCGGAGGCGGGGCAGATAAACACAGCTCAGTCGACGGATTCGTAGCGGATGCTGTTCTCCGAGCGGCAGATCTCCTCGATGCCGGTGACGATATCGCGCAGCTGTTCCGACGGCAGGGCGTGCGGGCGGAGCCGGCAGGTGAAGGTGATCAGGCCGTGGTCGGCGGCGGGCAGGTTGTTGGCGGCGGATTCGGAGCGCAGATACGGCGAACGCACCCCGTAGGTCATGGCCGAGATGACGGTGAAGCAGCCGGTACGTTCCCGATGGCCGTTGAACAGATCGTGCAGCCGGTAGAACACCGATGTGTAGTTGGACAGCGGGGCGAAGACGCCCACCCGGTAGGCCGGGCCGCGCTCGGAGGAACTGATCACCGTATCGGCAAGGTATTCGGCGTCGCGCAGGGTCAGGACCTTGGGGGTGAACATCACCGCACCCGCGGCGGCGTTGCGGACCGGCATACCGGCCTTACCGGGGGTCGCCGAGGCAATGGCGCCCAGCGATTTCCGGGCCCGGCTGCCGACCTCACGGCGGGCCCGCAGGGAGCGGGTGGGCGCGGTGGGGTAAAGGCTGGACCACTGGCCGAACCGCACCGTGCCGAGCTGCATCTGACCCGCGATGACCGGGCGGGACACCTTGAGCGGGGCGGTATCCACCCAGCGACCCACCTGCAGCACCGCGTCCCGGGGACGGGTGACCTCGGCGTAGGCGTAGTCGACGAAACTGTCGAAATCCAGGAAGCGGTGCGAATCGGTGGACAACCAGGTGTTGTCCTTGTCGACCTGCACGGTGTCGAGGGTGAGCGCGGTGATGATGCCCGCCCGGCCGCCGGCGCCCAGGATGCGATGGAACCGTTCTATGTGATGGGTGCGCCCGCAGGTGCCGATCCGGCCGTCGGTATCGACGTACTCGAGGTCGACGATCTGATCGATGAACAGGCCGTGTCGGTGCGAGGCGGTGCTCACCCCGCCCACCGAGGCGAACCCACCCGCGGTGATATCCCGATGGTCGCCCACCACGGGCAGGCCCAGACCGTGCGCGCCGAGCCGCCGGTCGATATCGGACAGCCGCGCCCCCGCCTGGACCCGTACCGTGCGACGGCCGAGATTCAGATCGACGATCGCGTTCATCCGGCGCAGCGACACCACGGTCTGCTGATCGGGCAGGGTGAGGCCGTCGGTGGCGGGATCGCCCCCGTGAACGGTGAGCGGCCTGGAGCGTTCCCGGGAATTCCGCACGGTGCGAACGACATCCGCGGTGTCGCGAGGCAGGTACTCGGCAGGAGAAACGATGTGCGGCGTGCTCATGGCACGAAAGCTAACCACAGCTGGGCTGCCGTGGCGATACTGGGTTTTGCTGTGTTTATTTGCGGCGCCTTCGGCGCCGCGGGGGCGAGGCCCCCGAAGGTCCCGCCGTTCAGGCCTCGAGACTCGCGCCTGCGGCGCATGCGCTTCGAGGCCTGAACGGCGGGACGGGCCTCGACCCTTTGTGGGCCTCGCTGAACTCGGCGCCGGGGTGGCGTCGAGGGGCGGGGTGGGGCGGTTGTTCGGTGGGCGGGCTCAAGCCAGGCCGTGGAGTCGCCGGCCGATTACTTCGACCCAGTCGACCTGTTCGAATGTGGCGAAATCTACTCGGATCGTGTCCATGACATCGCGGCCGGGGGCGAAGAGCGCGGCGCGTTTGTCGGCTTCGATGACCACGTACATACCGTGCGGGTCGGCCAGGAAGGTCACCTCGAGCTGGTTCAGGCGCGGGAAACGCGGTGACGGGCCGAATTCGATCTCCTGGAAGAACGGCAGCGAATGCGGGATCCCGTCCACCCGGCCGGCCTCCACATCGGCGTGCCGCAGGCCGAACCCCCAGGCCTCCACCGCCGCCAGCACCACGTGCTGGGGCGGCAGCGCGCCCACACCGATGGGGTCGGTATCGGTGGCGTCGAATCCGCCGTCCACGTCCACCCGGGTGCGGACGGCGACGGCGGTCCCGTGCAGGTGCCTGCCGTTGTAGAAGGTGATGGGTGTTTCCCACGGCACGAGCAGTTCGAACCGCCCTTCCAGCGGATACCCGGGCAGCAGTTCGAACGGGCCGAACACCGGCTGCCGGGCGAAGGCCATATCCACCAGCGCCTCGACGTAGTCGTACTCGCGTTCGGCCCGGGTGACCAACTCCACCGCGACGCCTTTCACCCGGACCGGCCGATCATGACAGCGCATCCGGATGATTCCGTGCACCGCCTGTCCCGGTTGTACTCCGGGGGTGGACAACTCGGTCTCCACCTCGGCGGTATGCGCGCCCAGCGCGCCCAGCAATGTCCTGAACATCGAAAGTCTCCCTCCGGCCCCGCCGCACGTCTCCCCGTCGCCGTGCCTCGGTCCACAGCGTAGACGTAAACGCCCATCCGTGTACTGCCCGAGTGGGAGGGTGGTCGAAACCATTGAGCGCCTGTGGAATATGGCTAGATCGGCGGGAGGAAGGCCGGGCCGGTGCCGCGAGCCGATGAGGTGCGCGCTCCGGTGCGCCGCGATATGGTGTACACCGACAGCGGGGCCTGGGAATTCCGGTCCCCGATCGACCTGTCGGCCCCGGAATCTGAAGCTTCTTCGACACGGGTAAAATCAGTATCTTCGACCATCAGTTGAAGGAATACGTCCCTTCGCACAAGGTGCTCTTCGGGTACGCTGCCGACCTGGCGCCGGAAGGTCGGCCGATATACGGATATGTCACACGCGATCCGCTGGGCCGAGATCTTTATGGTGGTCGTTTGTCCAGCTATGGCACGATCGCAGTGGTTTTCAAGCCGCAGGTCGCCGAGCGGACAACGATTACGCTCAACGACTCTTTAGCCGTCGCAACGCATAATGATGAGATGAAGGTGGGCATGTCGCTTGCCGAGCCGCTTACGAACCCGACCTCGAATCTGTTCCGGCGTAACGAAGATCCGTTCACACTCCAGAACCCCGAAAGTGTCAAACCATACATCGAAGCTCAGATTCATCGAGTGACCTCCACACAATCGGGAACAGAGTTATCGCCTCTACTGACCGATTCCATTGACCGCGTCACCTTTTTCTCGGATAGGTCGGAGCATCCGCCGGAACTCTTCGACGCCCTTGATTCGAGGGGAATCCCGTATTCGTTCGCCCAGGACCCGACACCGAAGCCGACCATCGACATCGACGTAGACTTCGTCTGACGATTTACCTACCGATCACAGCCCGAAACCCGCTGCCACCGAAGTTACTTTGCACTTCCTGACAGCTTCGGGATTCCGGGGCCCTGTCGTGGCGTCTGCGGGCGCTGAACTGCCTGGGTACCGCACCCACCGATCCGGCAGTGGTGCGGTGACTGCGGGAGCTGCGATCCGAACGTGTGACCCGCAGACCCACGATTGGCGGCTGTCCGGCCCGGTGGGCCCGGTATCGCTGACCGCCACCACCGCCGCACCGCACGCGCTCGCCGATCTGGCCACCGCCGACGAAACAGCCGCCGAGGCATTGCTACACGGCACCTCCCTGGTGGTTTCGCTGCTCCTGGAGGACGATCCGCGGATCCAGCCGATATATGCCTGCTGCCATCCCGTCCGGAAATCGCTGTGGTAGAAGGGAACCGGGGCGGTCGTGTCCGGGCGCTGACCGTCTGACGCACGCTGGCCGGACTGCGCCGCGGTGAGGCGCGGGTGGAGGAGGAACCGTTCCGCCGCGGCGAGATCGCCGACACCTGGCGGCATGTGTGCCCAAGGCACGGACCGCGGCGGCGGTGTTCGCGGCGTTCACCGCGGTGATCCTGCCCGTGGTGACCTTCCTGCTGTCGTGAAGCGAACCGGTCGCGGCCTGACCCTGCTGATCCTGGCGACGAGGCGGTGGTGGCGACGGTGATCGGGGCAGCGGTCGTGGGGTCCGCTGTCACCGCCGCGACCCTGTTCGCTGGAGCTCTGGTACTCGGCGCGGTGGGAGTGGAACCGGCCGGCCTCGATCGCTTTCGTGCGCCGTCTTGACGAAGGCCTGGCAGGCGGTGAAATCCTTGTCGCCGACGTCGGTTTCGACACCGCTGTTCACATCGACACCGAACGGATGTACCGCGGCGATCGCCTGCTCCACATTGTCGGCGGTCAAGCCCCCGGCCAGGATCACCGGCCGTCCCATCCGGGAGAGTTCGTCGACGATTCGGGCACTCACCGACCAGTCGTGGGTGCGGCCGGTCCCGCCCAGTCGGTCGGCGGTCCGGGAATCGAGCAGCACCGCGTCGGAGTCTGCCGCGATATCCCGGGCCCGGGCCACCGCGTCCGTGCCGGTCACGTGGACCGCGCGCACGATGGCGCGCCCGCGTGCCGCGGCATGGACGGCCCGCAGTGTCGCGCGATCGACCAGGCCGTGCACCTGGATGGTGTCCACGCCGACCCGGGCGGCCAAGTCGAGGATGGCGCCGGCCTCCTCGAGATGGGTGACCAGGACGCGGTTCACGAACGACGGAGTGGCCGCGGACAACTCCGCGGCCACTCCGGGCGTCAATGCGTCTTCGCTGTAATGAGTTGTGCCGCAGATGAATCCGACGGCATCCGCGGCGGCGGACACCGCTGTTTCCAGGTCCGATCGGGACCGGATACCGCAGATCTTGGCGCGAACC
Organism: Nocardia grenadensis; assembly: GCF_050942415.1. Lineage (NCBI taxonomy): Bacteria > Bacillati > Actinomycetota > Actinomycetes > Mycobacteriales > Nocardiaceae > Nocardia > Nocardia grenadensis. The sequence continues at coordinate 1,855,315 of NZ_CP192054.1, forward strand.
GTCATCCGCCCGATGGTACGCGTCGCGTTCAGCTCGCGGCGGACTCCGGAATGCGCGGAATATGGGAGGAAGGTCCCGAGGGCACGTTCTTCTTCAAGCTGGAGGCGTAGACATCCACGTATTCCTGGCCCGACATCCGCATCAGCTCGTACATGACCTCGTCGGTGACCGCGCGCTCGACGAAGCGATTACCGCCCATACCTTCGTAGCGGGAGAAATCGATCGGCTTACCGAACTTCACCGTCACCTTGCGGCGCTTCCAGCGGAACGGTCCGGGCGGGCTCACCTCGTCGGTGCCGATCACCGCCACCGGAATCACCGGAACCCCGGTTTCCAGGGCCAGCCGGGCCATCCCCGTCTTACCCTTGTACAACCGGCCGTCGGGGGAGCGGGTGCCCTCCGGGTAGAGGCCGACCAGACGGCCCTCGTCGAGTAGGGCGCGGGCCGCGATCAGCGCGTCCTCGGCGGCATCGGCACCGCTGCGGTCGATCGGGTACTGACCGGAGGCGCTGAAGAAGAACTTCTGGAACCGCCCCTTGAGGCCAGGGGTATTGAAGTATTCGGCTTTGGCCAGATAGTTGATCCGGCGCGGGCTCGACAGCGGGGCGAAAAGCCAATCCGCGAACGAGAGGTGGTTCCCCGCCATGATGGCCGCGCCCTCGGCCGGGATGTTTTCCACGCCCTCCACCTCGGGTCGGTTGTAGAGGTGGATGAACGGACCCAGCAGCACAAACTTAAGCAGCCAGTAGAACATGACGTCCTTACTCCGAGAACCGGGATGGATTTGGGGGAATGCCTCTGCCAGCCGACTCTACCGCCGGTCACAGATCACATCCAAGCCCCGCGAACAATGTCACTCACACTCGCTGCCGAGATTTCACCGGTGCGTTTCGGTTAGGTGAACGTGACAAGACCCTCTTTCGGGCGAACCACCGGATGTTCCGGCCCGGTGCCCCGGCCTTCACATGCCGGCGATGAGCGCGGAGCGGGCGAGTTCGGCGGCGCCGATCATGCCCGCGGCCTCGCCCAGCTGGGTGGTCCGGATCCGGGCGAGCGGCCGGTGGCCGTGGCCGGTGACCGCCGCCGCGTATTCTTCCCGGGCCTCGTCGAGGAACAGCGGCGCCGAGCTGCTCACCCCACCCGCGATGACGACCAGGTCCGGGTCGAAGATATCGCCGACGAAGGCCAGGCCCAGCCCGAGCCACCGGGCGAAATCGGCCATCACCCGGATGGCGAGCGGATCGTCGTCGTGGGCCGCGTCGGCGATGCGGCGGCCGGTGACCGCGCCGGGGTCGGCGACGAGCTCCCGGGCCAGCGCCGAGGACGCGGTTTCGGTGGCCAGCATTTCGATAGCCGTCTCGGCGAGGGCGGTCCCGCTGCAGTACCGCTCCCAGCAGCCCCGCTTCCCGCATCCGCAGTCACGTCCCCTGGGGACCACCTGCAGATGCCCGAGTTCGGGGGCCACGCCGTAGGTGCCCCGGTACAGGGTGCCGTCGAGCAGCAGCGCGGCACCGATTCCGGTACCGATCGCCACCAGCACCACATTGTGCCCGCCCGCGGCGGCGCCGAACCGGTACTCGGCCCACATCGCCGCGTTGGCATCGTGTTCGAGCAGGACCGGCAGGCCGAGGCGGTCGGTGAGCCGTTTCGCCACGGGCGCGTCCCGCCAGGGCAGATGCGGGGCGAAGCGCACCGTGGTGCGGTCCTGGGATATGAAACCGGCGACCGCCAGACCGACGGCGTCGAGCGTGTGCCGGTCGGCGAGTTCACGGACCGCGCGATCGAGTGCGGCCTCGAGCGCGACCGCCGAATGCGGGGTCGGGTACTGCACCGTGTCCAGGACCTCGCCCGCGGCGTCGACCACCGACGCGCGGATATTGGTGCCGCCGATATCGATACCGGCGGTCAGCGGGGCGCAGGAGCGGGAGCCGGTCACTGGAAACCTCTGAGGGAGTCCCCGGCTTCGGCCGTCAGGAGGAATCGGGAAAAGTTCTTACACACGCTGCGCGCTCCTGTAAGTCTGAAGGAATGAGAACGGCGTACAAGGTCCGGGCATACCCGGATACCGAACAAGCGGCGGTACTGCGTCGTACGTTCGGTTGCGTACGCCTGGTCTGGAACAAGACCCTCGCCGAACGGCAACGTCACTACACCACCGAACAAAAGCCGACCTCGTATCGGGCAACCGACGCCGCCCTGACGGAGTGGAAGAAAACCGAAGAGCTGGCGTTTCTGTCTGAGGTGTCGTCGGTGCCGTTGCAGCAAACCCTGCGCCACCAGCACGCGGCGTTCGCGGCGTTCTTCAAGGGCAACGCGCGATACCCGAGGTTCAAGAACCGTCACGGCCGCCAGTCGGCGCACTTCACCCGCTCGGCGTTCCGGATCAAGGACCGCACCCTGTGGTTGGCGAAAACCGCGGCACCGCTGCGGATCGCGTGGTCCTGGCCGAACATCGACCTCGCCACCCTCGACCCCACCATGGTGGTCGTGTCCCGCGACCCGGATGGCCGCTGGTATATGACCTTCGCGGTCGAAACAGGCGACCCCGCGCCACAGCCGGTGAGCGGGGAATCGGTCGGTGTCGACCTGGGCATCGAAGACTTCGCGGTCCTGTCCACTGGGGAGAAGATCGCCAACCCCCGACACATGGCCCGTCATGAACGCGGGCTGCGGCGCCAGCAACGGCGCCTGTCCCGCATGAAGAAGGATTCGGAGAACCGCGCCCGGCAGCGGGTGAAGGTGGCGCGTAAGCACTCCCGTGTGCGGGATGCCCGCAGGGACTTCCTGCACAAGACCAGCAGCGAACTCGTGCGACGGTTCGACACGATCGCAGTGGAAGACCTTGCTCCGAAGAACATGGTCGGCAACCGTCGCCTGGCGAAAGCGATCAGCGAATCGTCGTGGAGCGAGTTCCGGGCGATGCTGGAATACAAGGCTGAACGCGCGGGCCGCCAGGTGGTTGTGGTTGATCGCTGGTATCCGAGTTCGAAGACCTGTAGCGCGTGCGGACATCTGCTCGCCACGCTTTCCCTCGGGACACGGCACTGGACCTGCCCCGGCTGCGGCACCCGACATGATCGGGATTTGAACGCCGCTAAGAATATCCTTGTCGCCGCCGGGCTGGTGGAGACTTAAAACGCCTGCGGAGGCGACGTAAGACCGCAAGGGGCAGCACTTCGGCAATCGCCGGTGAAACAGGAAACCCCGCAGGTGACTGCGGGAATCCTTCGCCTTCAGGCGTGGGGAGGAAGTCAATGCTTGATGTTCACGGGTATGCCGACATAGCGCGTTTTCCCGGAATTCCCGCGGTGATCGCCGGGTGGATTCGCGGCGGCGCCGGTGCCGTCGGCCGCCGCGCCGTGACCATCGGCCGCGACGGAGTCGCCGGATGCCGCGTGGGCGCCGGTCGCGCCACGGCGGGACTTTTCGTGCCCGGTGCCGCTTTCCGGCCCGTGCCGATGCGCCACCACCGGATCCACCGGCACCCCGGCCAGGGCTTCCCGCAGCACCGTGACGATCGCGGTGCCGTGCGCGGCCACCGTGGCCAGGACCTCGTGATGTTCGCCGCGGACCAGTGCGGCCGCGGCGCAGAGCGGACACCAGGTGCAACTGTTCCATTCGGGTTGCCCCTCGGCGGCGGCCTCGCGCAGGACCGGTTCGACGCGTTCCAGTACGGCTTCGGCGAGCAGCCGCAGTTCGTCGGCGAATTCGGCGACGCCCTCGGGCTGGCGATAGCGGGTTCCGGTCACTTCGGCCACTCCTGCGGGTCGGGGCGGAAACGGATGACGAGGTATCCGTTGTCCAGCTCGGCGGTGCTGACGGTGCAGCGGCGTAGGACGGGCGCCAGGCGTAGCCGGCGGCGGACGCCGTCCGCTCCCACGATCAAATCGTCCTCCACTCGTCCCAGGCGCAGTGTCGCCGGATCGGCGACCGGCAGATGGATACGCATCGCGTACACCGACTGCAACCCCGCCCCCGATTCCAGTCGCACCGCGGGCACGGTGCTCGCGGTGCCGTCTCCCGGTATCGGCGCCGAACCCGGATCGTCGCGCACCCCGCCCCCGCTGTCGAGCCGGACACCGTCGGTTCCGCTTCCGGGCGTCATCTCTGACTCCGCGACCACGCACGACAGCGCCGCCAGCGGGACCGGCCCCACCGGTTCGGCGCCGGTATGCTCCGCGACGAGTATCGGGACCTCCGGCATCGACCGCTGCAACCCGGAGATCACATCCCACTGTTCGGCGCAGCGGTTCAGGTACCAGCGCACGGCGGGATGCTGTGGTTCGGGTCCGGGTGGCGGTACCGCGGCGAGCACCTTGTTCACCACCACCGCGTCCAGCCGCAATCCGAGCAGTGCCGTCGCCGAGCGCACCCGGGCGGATTCGGCGACCGCGACCCGTTCGGCCAGGGTGATCAGCCGGGCGCTGGTGCGGTCGGAGTCGGCGAGCAGATCCCGGACCTCGCCGACCGCGGTGACGACCCGCTGCACGGTCGCCGCCAGGACGGCCCGGCGGATATCGGTACCGATCGAGCTCATCATCCGATGATGTGGTGGCCAGACCCGGTCCAGATACCCGAGCACGGTCTCGGGCATGGTGACGATGCGCAGCATATCGGCCGTCGGCGGACAGTCCAGGACGATCGCGTCCCATTCGTCGTCGGCCACGTACTGGGCGATCTCCACCAGCATCAGCAGCTCCTGCACCCCCGGCAGACCGGTGAGTTCGGCCGGGTCCAGGGCCGCCAGGTCGATACCGTGATCGTGACCCGGATCGGTGCGCAGCAGCTCGGTGAGTGCGCCGAAACGCTCCTCGAGCAGCGCCAGCGAATCGAGTTCGATCACCTCGAGGCCAGGAACGACCCGGATGATCCCGGGGACGGCGCCCGGATCGTGCGCGAACCGGAAACCGAGCGCGTCACCCAGTGAATGCGCCTGGTCGAGCGAGGCCACCAGAATCCGCTGACCCGCCCGGGCGCAACTCATGGCACGCGCACACGCCAGTGTCGTCTTGCCGACACCGCCCTTACCGACGAACAATTCGAGCCGCGTGCGCGACCGCGCGCCGCGAGCGGGCCGGCCGCCGCCGCGGGCATCGTCTCCCGAGCGCTGCGGCCCGGTCAGCCTTCGACCCGTTTCTTCAGTTCTTTGAGCGCGGTATCGGTGATCACCTTCTCCGCCTTGCGCTTGAACATCCCGATCATCGGGATCGTCAGATCCACGGTCAGTTCGTATAGCACCTCGGTGACACCACCGGGGTGCTCGACGAGCTCGTAGCGGCCCTCCTGCGTCTTCTGCAGGTCACCGCTCACCAGTGTCCAGCTCACGGCCAGCTCATCCGGCTGCCAGGTATAGGACAGCACGTAGGTGTCCTTCACCACGCCCGCGTCCAGCACGAAGCGCGCGGTACGCGCCCGACCGTCGGGCCCGGTCTCCAGGACTTCCACCGATTTGGCGGCCGATACCCACTCCGGGTAGGACGCCAGATCGGCGATAACTGACATCACCTGCCGCGCGGGTGCCGCGATGACGATCGATCTCTGGGTCCGGTCGGCCATTGGGTTTCAGGGGTTCCTTTCGGCGGTACGGTACGAAATCCGTCAGTTGTCGTGCGGAGCGACTCCGGCCGGGCGATCGTCCTCGAGACGGTCCTTGATCTCGAACGACATCACCTTGCCCGCCACCCGGCGCGCCCGGTTGGCGGCGGCCAGTTTGCGCGGCGGCAGCGGCTGCGGTGGCTCGGCATGGAGGAAGTAGTGCAGGATCACGCCGTCCAGCGACGGTTCCAGCCACACCTCCATGGTGCCGGACAGCGCGCCCGACACCGACCAGCGAATTCCCTTGTCACCCCGATCCTCCCGGATATCCAGTTCGAGATCGGGCCACCAGCGCCGCCAGTGTCCCGGGCCTGCCAGCGCAGCCGCCACCGCGGCGCCCGGAGCGGCGAGGAAGGTTTGGTCCGCGACCTGGATACTGCTCACCCGGGTGAGCGTAGTAGATGGCGAAGAAAGTGCTCATCGGCGCTGTGTTTTTTGGCGCCGCCTGCGGCGGCGCGGGGTTGCGGCCCCCTTGGTCTCGCCGTTTCGGCCTCGGGACTCGAGCCTTCGGCGCATGCGATGCGCGGTGGGCCGTCCATAGAGTGCGACCGTTGAGCACCTTCGGCCAAGGGGCGAGACGGGCCTCAACCCTTCGAGGTGTCTCGTAGAACTCGACGCATACGGGTTGCGTCGGCCTTCGATGTTCGTGATCACATATCGACTCGACCGTCCGGGCGGCCTGGCGTCTGATCGCTTTCACGAACAGCGGCGCCCTCCCGGTGCCGAGTTCGGCGAGGCCCTGACAGGGTCGAGGCCCGTCCCGCAGTTCAGGCCTCGAAGTGCATGCGCCGCAGGCGCGAGTCTCGAGGCCTGAACTGCGGGACCTTCCGGGGCCTCGACCCCGCGGCGCCGCAGGCGCCGCAAATAAACACAGCATCACAACAGCTGGCGGAGGCGGGCGCCCAGGGTGTCCCAGCGCCATTGGCGTTCGACGAAGGACCTTCCGGCGGTGCCCATTTCGGCGGCCGCGTCGCGGTCGGCGAGGATATCGGCGATCGCGTCGGCGACGTGGTCGGCGCGGCGGCCGTCCACCACTCGCCCGGTTTCACTGTCCAGCACCGTTTCCGGGGCACCGCCCGAAGTACCGGCCACCACGGGGACGCCGGTGGCCGAGGCCTCCAGGTAGACGATGCCGAGACCTTCCACATCGAGGCCGGCGCCGCGGGTGCGGGAGGGCATGGCGAATACGTCGGCGAGGGTGTGGTGGGCGGCGAGTTCGGCCGCGGGCACCCGGCCGGTGAACACCACGTCGTCGGTGAGGCCGAGGGCGTCGGCGAGGCCGCGCAGCCGGTCCTCGTAGGGGCCGCTGCCGGCGATCACGAGCACGGCGTCCGGGATTCGTTCCTTGATCCGGTGCATGGCGATCAGGAGTACGTCCTGGCCTTTGCGCGGGACCAGCCGGGACAGACAGAGCACAGTGGGCCGGTCGCCGAGACCGTAGCGCTTCCGCAGTTCGGCGCGAGCGGCCGGATCGGGACGGAAGGTTTCGGTGTCCACACCGGGCGGCAGGTATTCGAGGGCGGCATCGGGTCCGAACGCGGCGGCGAACCGGCGACGCGTGTATTTGCTGACATAGGTGACGACGTCGGTGTGGTCTCCGATGATCCGGAGCGCCTGCCGGGCGGCCGGCAGCATCGACCAGCCGACCTCGTGGCCGTGGGTGCTCGCCAGGGTCCGGTGGGCGCCGGCGCGGCGCAGCGGCGCGGCGAGTAGGGCCAGCGGTGCGGCCGCGCCGAACCACACCGATTCGCAGCCCTCGGCGCGCAGTACCTTTCGAGCGCGGCGCAGCACCGCGGGGGTGGGCAGCATGAGGGTGGTGGGGTGGCGGACCACCTGGAAGGGCTGTTTCGCGTCGAATCGGGTGTGGCTGTCCCCGCGCCACCGCGGTGCGTAGACGACCAGATCGTCCGGGGGCAGCTGCCCGGCCAGCGCCTGCAGATACGACTGGATACCGCCCGGCCGCGGCGGGAAATCATTGGTAACCAGCAGAGTTCGAGCCATGCGACCAACAGTATTGGCGTGCTGTCGACCGGGTCGCTCCGGGTGTCAGTAGCGCCGGGCGGAGTGGTATGGCGTGGAATCCATGGGGGCCACGGCCACCGGGACGCCGAAGGTCGACGCGTGCAGCATGAGCCCGTTTCCGGCGTAGATGCCGACGTGGGAGATGTCGTCGTAGAAGAAGACGACGTCGCCGGGCTGCAGTTCGTCGCGGCCCACGGGGGTGCCGTAGGCGGCCTGCGCCGAACTGGTGCGCGGCACGTCCTTGCCGACCTGCTTGAATGCCCACTGCACCAGGCCGGAGCAGTCGAACTGGTCGGGCCCGGTGGCACCCCAGACATAGGGATCGCCGACACGGGTGAGCCCGGCGGCCAGGGCGCTGGTGCCGCTGCCGGGTACCAGATCGCTCAGCAGGCTGTCGCGGTCGAATCCGGGTGGGAAGGGGGAGCCGGCCAGGGCGGCCCGGTCCGCGGTCGACAAACTGCCCCAGACTTCGATGACCCGCGCCACCGCGTTCTGCAGATCGGTCTGCTTGCGCCCGACATCGTCCCGCACGGTATTCGCCTGATCGGCGGCGGCGCGGGCGGTATCGGCGGCGGCACGGGCCGCGGATTGAGCGGTGGTCGCGGCGTCGGTGGCGCGTTTGTACTGCTTCAGCTGGTCGGAGGTCTGGGTGGCGATCACGTCCAGCGTGGACATCTGGTCCAGCAATTGCTGCGGTGAGTCGCTGACCAGGACCGAGAACAACCGGTTGGTGCGCGCGCCCTGATAGGCCGCGATGGCGGTGCGGTCGATCATCGGCCGGTACCGGGCCACCTCGTTGCGCGCGGCGTCGACGGCGGCTCCGGCTGCGGCGACCTTGGCGTCGGCGTCGCGCTGGACGGCCAGTTTCGCGTCGAGGTCGGCCTGCGCGGTGAGGGCCTGCTGATTGAGCTGTTCGGCCTGCCGGGACAGGTCGATCATCTGCTGGACCGCCTCGCTCGCCGAGGTCGGCGCAGGGACCGGATCGGCTCCCGCCGGGCCGCCGCCGTAGAGGGCCGCGGCCAGGAGCCCGGCCGCCAGAGCGGTGCGTGCCGGATGCCGGTCTCGCCTGTGGCCGGGCCCGCGACGCCGATCCCGCCGACGTCGTTGCCGCTGTTCGTGTCCTGCCACAGCCTGCCGTGCCCCGCTCTCCGTATGACGCTCTGTGCGAAGTAGCCCGTAAAGGTCTCGATTAGATTACGGACGGGCCCGCGGGGTGTCCAGTGTGATCCCGCGCGGTGATCCGGCCGACGGCCGGAGCCGGGCAGGTCCCGCCGGAGGCCCCGCGGGTGCCGCTCAGTAGCGCCGCGCGCCGGCGACCGGCATGGAGGAGATGGGAGCGACCGCGACCGGGGAGCCCGCGGTGGAGGCGTGCACGACATTGCCATCGCCGGCGTACAGGCCGGAGTGGCCGCCGCCGTAGAACGACACGACGTCGCCGGGCTGCAGAGCGTTCATCGACACGGGGGCACCCGAGGCGAGCTGCGCGTCGCTGGTGCGCGGTAGCTCGCGTCCGGCCTGTCTGTAGGACCACTGCACCAGGCCGGAGCAGTCGAAGGCGTTCGGGCCGGCCGCGCCGTAGACGTAGGGGGCGCCGACCTTCGAGAGCGCGGCGTCGAGCGCCAACTGGCCCGCGGTCTTGGTGGGGGTGACGAACGGCGGTGCGACCGCGGCGCCGGGCGCCTGCACGCCGGGAATGCCCGCCGGGATCGGGATCTCGTTGGGTACCTCGAAGGTGCCGAAGCCGTCGATGGTCACCGGCTGGGCGGCGGCCGGTGCGGCGGGGAGCAGGAGTGCGCCCAGGGTGGCAGCGCCGACGGCTCCGGTTACGGCTACGCGCCGTGCCTGTCGCTTGACGGTGTTGAACGCCATGATGCGGTCCTTCCGATCTCCCCCGCCCGGTCGCACCGCCGATGGCACGCCGAACTCCGCGAGGTCTCGAAAAGATTACGAACAGATCACGGCTATTTGTAAAGCCCCTGGGCTCGATAAACATGCGACCCGCAGCTTTCGCCTGGCAAATTGTGCGAGCGAAATCACAGGGTCGGGGCGAATCGCGCCGAGGTTACGTGGGGGTGAGGCGAGGATGTGCGGACGTCGCCCGTGGCGGGGTTGCCGGCAGCGGAATCGATCGTTTTTCCCAGTTCGAGCGGGCGGATCTCCCTGTGGGGACAGTGACTGCGCTGAGGCGTCCGTTCCGGTTTGCTCCGCCGCGACCTCCTGCTTTTGGATTCCATGACCATTTTCCACCGAACAGAGCAATTGAATAGCAAATGGACATTGAATGTGAACTGGGGCACAGTTCGGTGGTGAGTGGTCCTCCGACGGGGAATACGGACAGATTCGACGCCCATCTCGGGATCGCGCACTACGGTCCGGTACCGCGAACCTGTCGTATCCGGCCGGTAGCCTGCCGCCGTGTCCGAACCCGCCCCGCTGCCTGCCCGGCAACTGGCGTTCGACCAACTCGACACTCCGCTCTACGACACGACCTTCGTGGTGGTGGATCTGGAAACCACCGGCACCAGCCCGGCCGACGACGCGATCACCGAGATCGGCGCGGTCAAGGTACGCGGGGGCGAAGTGCTCGGTGAATTCGCGACCCTCGTCGATCCCGGACGGTCCATACCGGCGGCAGTCGTGCAGGTCACCGGTATCACCACCGCGATGGTGCGGGCCGCGCCACCCATCGAAGCGGTCCTGCCCGGATTCCTGGAGTTCGCCGCCGGCGCGGTCCTCGTCGCGCACAATGCCCGCTTCGATATGGGATTTCTCAAAGCTGCCGCGGCACGCACCGAGACCCCGTGGCCGCGCGCCCAAGTGGTGTGCACGGTCCGGCTCGCGCGGCGGGTGCTCGGCCGTGACGAGGCGCCGTCGGTACGGCTCGGGGTGCTCGCCCAGGTGCTCGGCGCGAGCACCACCCCGACCCATCGCGCGCTCGACGACGCCCGCGCCACCGTGGACGTCCTGCACGCGCTGATCGGCCGGGTGGGGAACCAGGGGGTACACAGCCTCACCGAACTGATCGACTATCTGCCCGAGGTCACCGCCGGGCAGCGGGCCAAACGCGCCCTCGCCGTCGACCTGCCCGCCGCGCCCGGTGTCTACCTCTTCCGGGGACCGTCGGACGAGGTCCTCTATATAGGCACCGCGGTGAATCTGCGCCGGCGGGTGCGCAGTTATTTCACCGGCTCGGAGACCCGGGGCCGGATCCGGGAGATGGTGCAGCTGGCCACCCGGGTCGATCATGTGGTGTGCGCGCACGGGCTGGAGGCCGGTGTCCGGGAGCTGCGGCTGCTAGTCGCGCATACCCCGCCCTACAACCGGCGGTCCAAATTCCCGAAACGCGCCTGGTGGATCGCGCTCACCGCCGAGGCCTTCCCGCGGCTGACGCTGGTGCGTGACCCCGGCGGTCCGGCGGTAGGCCCCTTCCACGCCCGTGCCGCGGCCGCCGAGATCGCCGCCACGTTGGCCGAGTACTGCGGTCTGCGTACCTGCACCACCCGCCTGTCCCGGACGGCCCTGCACACTTGCGCTCCGATGGCCGTCGGCGGTTGCCCGGCCGCGGCCCCCGAACCGCGGGCGGCGGCGGCCTACGCGGCGGCCCCCGCGGCCGCTCGTGCCCTGTTCACCGGCGCCGACGATGCCGCGGTCCTCACCCTGCTCGCCCGGATCGAGAATTACGCGGCGAACGAACAGTACGAATCCGCGGCGCGGCTGCGGGACCGGACCGCCGCCCTCATCCGCGCGCTACGCCGCACCCAGCGGCTGGCCGCAGTGGCCCGTCCCGCCGAACTGATCGTCGCGCATCCCGACGGCGCCGGCGGTTGGGAATTCGCCGTAATCCGGCACGGCCGGCTCGCCGGGGCGGGCACGGCCGCGCGCGGCATCCCGCCGATGCCGGTAGTCGAGCAGATCGTCGCCGCCGCGCAGACCGTACGCCCCACCGGGTCGGAACCCGGGGCGCCGGACCCGGACGAATTGCCCCTCACCGGCGCCGACCTCCGGCTACCGCCACTACTCGGCGCGTCCCCAGACGAGGTCGCGGTCATCGCCCGCTGGCTCGAACGCCCCGGTGCGCGGATCGTGCGCACCACCGACGGCTACGCCGAACCCGCCCACGGCGCGGGACGCTGGCTGGGTTGGGCCGAGGCAGCCGATACCGCCGCGGCTGCGGGCCGCGCTGCCGAGTCCTACGACGAACAACGCTCCTGAGGGCCGCGCGGCTGTGGTCTGGGGTTGTTCGCTGGATCAGCGCTTTGGTTGTGGGCCGGGTCGCGGATCGGCTCGTTCGAAAGCCGTGCGGACGATTTGCCTAGGCTGTTGCCATGATTACCGCCATCGTTCTGATCCAGGCCGACAACGGGCGTATTCCGGAGACCGCGCAGGCGGTGGCCGATACCGAGGGCGTGACCGAGGTGTACTCGTGCGCCGGTGACGTCGACCTGATCGCGCTGGTGCGGGTCAGGGACCACGAGGAGGTCGCCGAGGTGGTCACCGCGCGGATCGACAAGGTCGCCGGCGTGCAGCGCACGGTGACCCATATCGCGTTCAAATCGTATTCACGCGCCGATATCGAGGCCGGTTTCTCGATCGGCGAGTGAACCGGGGCGGGTCAGTCGTCGCCGAGAGCCCGGGTGAGCGCCGCCCAGCGGTCCAGCAGGGCGGCGGCCGCGCCGCTGTCGATCGCGGTGGCCGCACGTTCGATCCCGGCCATCAGCCGATCGTCGAGATCGGCTGCGGCGTCCGCGCCGCGGGACAGGTCGTAGGCGGTGAGGGCGGCGGCGGAGTTCACCAGGACGGCGTCGCGCACCGCACCGGGATCACCCGCCAGTACATCGCGGGCCACCCCCGCGTTCACCTCGGCGTCGCCGCCGCGCAGCTCGTCCAGGTGGACCCGGGGGATCCCAAGCCGAACCGGATCGATCACGGCCTCCCGGATCGCCCCGTCGGCGACCACGAAGACATCGGTGACATCGGAGGTGGTGATCTCGTCCAGGCCGTCGCGGCCGCGAACCACCAGCGCACCGGCGCCCCGCTCGGCGAACACCCCGGCAATGGTCGCCAGGAGGTCAGGGAACGCGCAGCCCACCAGACCGGCGCGCGGCTGGGCAGGATTGGTGAGCGGGCCCAGCACATTGAAGACGGTCGGGATCCCGATCTGTTTCCGGGCCGGGCCGGCGAAACGCAGACCCGAGTGGAACAGCGAAGCGAAGCAGAATCCGATACCGACCTCACGGACACAGCGCGCCACCGACTCGGGGCCCAGGGCCAGCTTCACCCCGAGGGCCTCGAGTACATCGGCGCCACCGCTCTTGGAGGACGCGGCCCGATTACCGTGCTTGACGACCGGCACCCCGGCTGCCGCGACCACGATCGAGGACATGGTGGATATGTTCACCGAACCCGAGCGATCGCCGCCGGTACCGACGATGTCCACCGCGTCGCCGTCGATTTTCACCAGCCGTGCGTGCCCGAGCATGCCGCGGGCCATACCGCCCAGCTCGGCGGGGGTGGGGCCCTTGATCTTCATCGCCACCCCGAACGCGGCGATCTGCGCCGCGGTGGAGTTGTCGGTGAAGATCTCGTCGATCACCCAGGTCGTATCGTCCGCGGTGAGGTCCTGTCCGTCGGCGAGCGCCCCGAGCATCTGGGGCCAGCTGCGCACGCTCATCTCAATCTCCTCGTCGCACCGATATCTGTGACCGAACGGTTGTGCAACACCCTAAACCGCCTACTGCCGGGCGCACCGCACGACGTCATCGGCGCTGTTGGCGGGGTCTGCGCGGCAGGGGAGCGGCCGACACGCCGCACCGCCGTGAGAGACGCACGGCGCCGGTCGATCACGACACGGCCGATCAAGTTTGGAACCCGACTTCGACTGTCGTACTACGAAGAGTCATACTTACCCCCGTGACGACCGCAGTAGGTACCTCAGGATCGGCCATAACCCAGCGTGTGCATTCGCTGAACCGGCCCAACATGGTCAGCGTCGGTACCATCATCTGGCTGTCCAGCGAGCTGATGTTCTTCGCCGGCCTCTTCGCGATGTACTTCGTCGCGCGAAGTCAGGCTCCGGAGTGGCCGATGCCGCCGACGGAGCTGAACCTCGGCCTGGCCATCCCGGTGACCGCGGTCCTGATCGCCTCGTCGTTCACCTGTCAGATGGGTGTGTTCGCGGCCGAGCGCGGTGACGTCTTCGGATTGCGCCGCTGGTACGTCCTCACCTTCTTCATGGGCCTGTTCTTCGTGCTCGGTCAGGGCTACGAGTACATCCACCTGGTGGAGCATGGGACGTCGATCTCCGGCAGCTCCTACGGTTCGGTGTTCTACATCACCACCGGGTTCCACGGCCTGCACGTCATCGGCGGTCTGATCGCGTTCCTGTTCCTGCTCGCGCGCACCGCGATGAGCAAGTTCACCCCGGCTCAGGCCACCGCCGCGATCGTCGTCTCGTACTACTGGCACTTCGTCGACATCGTCTGGATCGGGCTGTTCGCCGTGATCTATTTCGTCCAGTGACGCCGGCCGGCATCCGAGTGTCAGCGCCGGAGGAGGTATCGCAGCGTCACCACGCAGGCGTAGCTCGGGCGCCCCAGCCAACACTGCCCACCACGGTTCCGTCTACTCCAAAGGGACACAGATGAGTTCATCGCCCCCGACAGCGCCAGCGCCCGCCAGCGGTGGGCACGGCGAGGCCAGCAAAAAGCGCAGGCAGCGCCGCGTCCGCCGACGGATAGCGGGTGGCCTCGCGCTCATGGTGGGTCTCGTCGGAGCCGGTTTCCTCGCCTCGGCGCTCACCCCCGAGCCGCAGGTGGCCACGGCCAACGAAGACTCGGTGGCGCTTATCCGCGAAGGTCAGCAGCTGTACGAGACCTCCTGCGTCACCTGCCACGGCGCCAACCTGCAGGGTGTACCCGACCGTGGTCCCGGCCTTATCGGTGTCGGCGAGGCAGCCGTCTACTTCCAGGTCTCCACCGGGCGTATGCCGATGGCCCGCAACGAAGCGCAGGCCTCGCGCAAACCCGCCAAATTCGACGCGCACCAGACCGACGCACTCGGCGCCTATGTCGCGGCCAACGGCGGCGGCCCGACGGTGGTGCGCGACGCCAACGGTGAGATCGCCCAGGAATCGCTGCGTGGCGGCGATATCGGCCGCGGTAGTGAGCTGTTCCGGATGAACTGCGCGTCCTGCCACAACTTCACCGGCCGCGGTGGCGCACTGTCCTCGGGTAAGTTCGCCCCGCCGCTGGAGCCGGCCTCCGAGCAGCAGATCTACACCGCCATGGTCACCGGCCCGCAGAACATGCCGAAATTCTCCGACCGGCAGCTCTCGCCGGAGGAGAAGCGCGACATCATCGCCTACGTCAAGGACGCGGCCGAGGCGAAGCCGCCGGGCGGCTGGGGCCTGGGTGGCTTCGGTCCCGCGACCGAAGGTCTGGTCATGTGGACCGTCGGCATCGTGGCCGTGGTCGGTGCGGCGATCTGGATCGGATCACGGACATGACCGGGTCAGCGCCCGGAGGCGGCAGCTTGCGTAGCCACGGAGGGCGTCCGGGCATGTCCCAATGGAAGGGCGCTTGCCATGAGTGAAGAACAGGAGCGAAACGAGATGGGTCGCCTGGACAAAGATTCCGCGGCCGCGACCCCGGCGGAACCGACCGAGGCCGAACTGGACGCGATGTCGCGGGAAGAGCTGGTCGCCCTCGGCACCGCCCGCGACGGCGTGGAGGTCGCCTACCGCCGGGAACGCTGGCCGGTGCCGGGCACCCGGGCCGAGAAGCGGGCCGAACGGCAGGTCGCGCTGTGGTTCGCGATCTCCGGTCTGGCCGCGGCCGCCCTGGTGGGTGTCTTCCTGTTCTGGCCCTGGCAGTACAAGGGCAAGGAAGACGACGGGCACGGCCTGTACTCGCTCACCACTCCGCTCTATGGTCTGACCTTCGGTATCTCGATCCTCGCCATCGGTATCGCCGTGGTGCTGATCCGGAAGAAGTTCATTCCCGCGGAACTGTCGGTCCAGGACCGGCACGACGGCAAGTCCAGCGAGGTCGACCGGCGCACGCTGGCGGCCGAACTGGGCGACGCCCTCGACACCTCCACCCTGGGCCGCCGCAAGCTCATCACCCGGACCGCCGGCGCGGGCGTCGGTATCCTCGGCATCGGCGCGCTGCTGGTGTTCGTGGGCGGCATGGTGAAGAACCCGTGGGCGCAGCGTGAGAAGTCACCGCTGTGGGTGTCGGGCTGGACCCCGGACTACCCGGGCGAAACCGTCTACATCCGGCGCGACACCGGCCGTCCGCAGGACGTCGTGCTGGTTCGTCCCGAGGATCTGGACGCGGGCGCCATGGAGACGGTCTTCCCGTGGAAAGAATCCTGGCGTGGCGACGAGCATGCCACCCTGCAGTCGCTGCGCGGTATCCGCAACGCCGTGATGCTCATCCGGCTGCGCACCGAGGACGCGAAGAACGCGATCAAACGTAAGGGTCAGGAAAGCTTCAACTTCGGCGACTACTTCGCCTACTCGAAGATCTGCACCCACCTCGGCTGCCCGACCTCGTTGTTCGAACAGCAGACCAACCGGATCCTGTGCCCCTGCCATCAGTCGCAGTTCTCCGCGACCGAATGGGGCAAGCCGATCTTCGGTCCTGCCGCCCGGGCGCTGCCGCAGTTGCCGATCACCGTAAACTCAGAGGGGTACCTGGTCGCCAACGGTGACTTCATCGAACCCCTCGGCCCGGCCTTCTGGGAGCGTCGATCATGAGTGCTGGAGAGGCTGTCGGCCGCAAACTTGCGGCACAAGCCAACGAAGTGGACGAGCGCTATCGCGCCGCCGCCTTCATGAAGCGATCGATCAACAAGGTGTTCCCCACCCATTGGTCGTTCCTGCTGGGTGAGATCGCGCTGTACGCGTTCATCATCCTGCTGCTGTCGGGTGTGTACCTGACGCTGTACTTCGACCCGTCGATGGCGCACGTCACCTATGACGGTGCCTACCAGCCGCTGCGCGGTGTCGGTATGTCGCGGGCCTACGAGACCGCCCTCAACATCTCCTTCGAGGTGCGCGGGGGTCTGTTCGTCCGGCAGGTGCACCACTGGGCGGCCCTGCTGTTCGCGGCCTCGATCATCATCCACCTGTTCCGCATCTTCTTCACCGGAGCGTTCCGTAAGCCGCGTGAGGCGAACTGGGTGATCGGTTCGCTGCTGCTGATAATGGCGATGTTCGAAGGCTTCTTCGGTTACTCGCTGCCCGACGACCTGCTGTCGGGTACCGGTCTGCGGGCCGCGTTCTCCGGTATCACCATCGGCGTTCCGGTGGTGGGCACCTGGCTGCACTGGCTGATGTTCGGCGGCGACTTCCCCGGTGAGATCATCATCCCGCGCCTCTACATCGCGCACGTGCTGTTGTTCCCGGGCATCATGCTGGCGCTCATCGCGGCGCACGTGGCCATCGTCTGGTATCAGAAGCACACCCAGTTCCCGGGGCCGGGGCGCACCGAGAACAATGTGGTCGGCGCCCGTATCGTCCCGGTGTTCGCCGCGGACCAGGGCGCGTTCTTCGCCTTCACCCTGGGCTTCGTGGCGGTCATGGGCGGCGTGCTGCAGATCAACCCGATCTGGAACCTGGGCCCGTACAACCCGTCGCAGGTCTCGGCCGGTTCCCAGCCCGACTTCTACATGATGTGGACCGACGGTCTGGCCCGTCTGATGCCGCCGTGGGAGCTGTACCTGGGCCGCTACACCGTGCCCGCGGTGTTCTGGGTCGCGCTGGTCATGGGCCTGGTGTTCATGGTGTTGATCGCCTACCCGTGGATCGAGAAGAGGCTGACCGGCGATACGGCGCGGCACAATCTGCTGCAGCGTCCGCGTGACGTTCCGGTCCGTACCGCGATCGGTGCGATGGCCATCACCTTCTACGTGGTGCTCACGCTGTCCTGTGTCAACGACATCCTGGCGCTCAAGTTCGACATCTCGTTGAACGCGACCACCTGGATCGGCCGTATCGGCCTGCTCGTCGCGCCGCCGCTGGCGTACTTCATCGCCTACCGGTTCTGCATCGGTCTGCAGCGCAGCGACCGCGCGGTCCTCGAGCACGGTATCGAGACCGGTGTGATCAAGCGCCTGCCGCACGGCGAGTACATCGAGGTGCACCAGCCGCTGGGTCCGGTGGATGCGCACGGCCACCCGCTCCCGCTGGAATACCAGGGTGCCGTGGTGCCCAAGAAGATGAACCAGCTGGGTTCGGCCGGACAGCCGGGTACCGGCAGCTTCCTGCGGCCCGACCCGCGCGGGGAGAGCGAACAGCATTTCGCGAACGAGCTGGAAGAAGAGCACAGGCAGATCGCTGTACTCAAACGAGTGCAGGAGGAAGGCCGCTCGAACGGCGATAACGGGCAGCACGGGCACTGACCCGAACCGCACCGCACACAGGCCCCCTGGTACCAGGGGGCCTGTGTCTTTTCCAGGAGCCGGGCGGAACCCGGCCGGCTGCTACCGGGCGAGCCTGCGAGCTGCCTCGATGGCCTCGAATTTGGCGAGATTGTGCCGTGCGTCGGCCAGCGCGTCGTGGGCGTCCCGGGGCGGCGGCGGCAATTCCGGCCGACCGTGCGCCTCCCAGTGCTGGCGCAACTCGTTGGTGTAGCGGGGCATCGCCGAGGGCAGATCCACCATCGACCCCCACAGCTGGCACAGCACCACATGGTCGTAGGCGCCGACCCACGCCCACAATTCCGGCGCCACGGTAGGCCGCGGAATCAGGAAGCGGTAGACATCCTCGCGGATCTGCTCTCTGGTCCGCCACAGCGGAGAGGTCTCCGGCGGCAGCTTCGGCAGCACATATCTGTTGACCCAGGGACCTGCACGGCCGGCGTCGAACTCCGAGGACACGGCGTAGAACTCGCGCCCGTCCTCACAGACGAACGCGATCGACACCAGATCGATCACACGGCCGTCCTCGATGAACTCCGCATCGTAGAAGTATCTCAAAAGGTGGGTTCCCATCGGCTGCGAACAAGTGATCCGAGCCTACCCAGGCCGGATGACCGGCAGATCCCCGCACGGCCGCCCTCCACCCGCAGGTCACCAGGGCCCGACCGGCCCTGCCGGAGGCGGGGCGATAAACCCGGCAAAGTATCCTGGACGGGTGAACTGGACCGTCGACGTTCCCATCGACCGTTTGCCCGAGCTTCCGCCGTTGCCCAGTGACCTGCGGAAACGTCTCGACGAGGCGCTCTCGCGCCCGGCACTGCAGCAGCCGTCCTGGGACCCGGACCAGGCGGCGAACATGCGCACGGTGCTGGAGAGCGTGCCGCCGATCTGTGTACCCGCGGAGGTCGACGAACTGCGGGAGCGGCTCGCCGAGGTCGCGCGCGGTGAGGCATTTCTCATGCAGGGTGGGGACTGCGCGGAAACCTTCGCCGACAATACCGAGCCGCACATCCGTGGCAATATCCGGACGCTGCTGCAGATGGCTGTGGTGCTCACCTACGGGGCCAGCCTGCCGGTGGTCAAGGTCGCGCGGATCGCGGGACAGTACGCCAAACCCCGCTCCTCCGACACCGACGCGCTCGGTCTGAAGTCCTACCGCGGCGATATGGTCAACTCCCTGGTCGCCGAGAGCACCGTCCGGGAACACGACCCGTCCCGCCTGGTCCGCGCCTACGCCAACGCCAGCGCCGCGATGAACCTGGTCCGAGCGCTGACCAATGCCGGAATGGCCGATCTGCACAAGGTGCACGACTGGAACCGGGATTTCGTCGCGCAGTCGCCGGCCGGTGCGCGTTACGAGGCGCTCGCCGGAGAAATCGATCGCGGTCTGCGTTTCATGACCGCCTGCCGGGTCAACGACCCCAGCCTGCAGTCGGCCCGGATCTATGCCTCCCATGAGGCCCTGGTCCTGGACTACGAGCGCGCCATGCTGCGACTCGCGCACAACTCGGTCGGCGACCCGGTCCTCTACGACCTGTCCGCGCATTTCCTGTGGATCGGCGAGCGCACCCGCCAGCTGGACGGTGCGCATATCGCCTTCGCCGAGCTGCTGTCCAACCCCATCGGCCTGAAGATCGGGCCATCCACCACCCCGGAACAAGCGGTGGAGTATGTGGAACGGCTCGACCCGAACAACGAACCCGGCCGGTTGACCCTGGTCTCGCGGATGGGCAATACGAAGGTCCGCGAGATCCTGCCGTCGATCGTGCAGAAGGTCCAGTCGACCGGTCACCAGGTGATCTGGCAGTGCGACCCGATGCACGGCAACACCTACGAATCCTCGACCGGTTTCAAGACTCGGCACTTCGACCGCATAGTCGACGAGGTCCAGGGCTTCTTCGAGGTCCACCACGCCCTCGGCACCCACCCGGGCGGCCTGCACATCGAACTGACCGGTGAGGATGTGACGGAATGCCTGGGTGGGGCCCAGGACATCTCCGACCTCGATCTGTCCGGGCGGTACGAGACGGCCTGCGATCCGCGATTGAACACCCAGCAGTCGCTGGAACTGTCCTTCCTGGTCGCGGAGATGCTGCGTTAGTTGGCGGTGCCTCCGGCGCCGTGGGGTCGAGACACCCTTGTGTCTCGCCGTTTCGGCCTCGGGGCTCGAGCCTTCGGCTCATGCTGGACCGTCCATAGAGCGCGACCACGGAGCACCTCCGGCCGAGGGGCGAGGACTCAACCCTTCGAGGTGTCTCGCAACACTCGACGCGTGCGGGTTGCGTCGGCTTGGACGTCCAGGGCTCGCGCGCACTGGAGACCACTGTCGCGGTTGCCGGCTGCCGACTGAGCGTGGTCTGTCAGGGGAAGGCAACAATTGTGACCGTCGCGCCGGGCTCGACGTTGGCGTTCGCGGGTGGGTTCTGGGAAACCACGGCCGAGGAATCCAGCGGCGCCAACTGTCGGACCTGGACCGTCAGGCCGAGGGATTCCAGCGTATGGCGGGCTTCGGAGACCTTTTTCCCCGTGACCGAGGGCATGGTGACGGCTTCGCAGATCAGTAGGGTGACCGAGGAGCCGGCATCGACGGTGGTGCCGACCGCGGGGTCGGTGCCGATGACCCGGCCGGTTTCGACGAGTTTGTCGTAGACGGGGCGTTCGCCGCCGACCGTGAGTCCGAGGTCGGTGAGTTTCTGCCGCGCTTCGTCGGGGGTGTCGGCGCGCAGGTCGGGGAGCTGGACGGGTTTGGATCCGTTGCTTTTCCAGACCTGTACACGGGCGCCGGCGGGGAGGACGGTGCCCGGGCCGGGATCGATACGGGCCACTGTTCCCTCGGGTGCGGTGCTGGCGACCTCGCCGCCGTCGACGGGCTGGAGGCCCTGGTCGCGGATCAGTTGCTGGACCTCGTCCCAGTCGGCGCCGGGGGAGACCGCGGGGACCTGGGGTTTGCCGCTGGAGATCAGGATGTCGACCGTGGAGCCCTTGGTCTCGCGCGCACCCGGGCCCGGATCGGTGCCCACGACGCCGCCGATGGGAACGGTATCGGAGGCCTTGTTCCGGGTGCTGGTCTCGAATCCGGCGTCCTGGAGTTCGGCGGTGGCGTTCTGGGCCGTCATACCGGCGACGGACGGGACGGTGGCGTAGCGGCCCATGCCGAGCCACCAGCCGCCGATACCGACCAGCAGGGTGAGTACGACCACCATGGCGGCCCAGATCATGCCGTTGCGCCGATGGTGGGCCCGGCTCTCCTGATAAGCGCTGTACTGCGTGGGCTGCTGAGGCGGAATGTAGGTGGGCGGGGGTGGTTCGGCCCGGGGGCGGACCGTGGTGACCATCCGGGTGGCCTGGGGCCCGCCGACCGCGGCGGGCTCGGGTACGGGCGGAGTGACCGGAAGGCGGGCACTGGTGTGTTCGGCCGAGTCCTGGGGGGCGGGGACCCGGTAGGCGGGCAGCTCCAGGCGGGCGGCGATGGCCCGCAGTTCGGCGACCATCTCACCGGCGTCGGCGAATCGGTGCCCGGGTTCGCGGGCGGTCGCCCGGGCGACCAGCCGGTCGAATTCGGGCGGGACGCCGGCGATGAACTCGCTGGGGCTCGGTACGTCGTTCTCCACCCGCTGGTAGGCCACCGACAGGGAATTGTCGCCGGTGAACGGCACCCGGCCGGTGAGCAGTTCGAAGATCAGGATCCCGAAGGCGTACACATCGCTGCGGGCGTCGGCGCTACCGGAGGTGACCTGCTCCGGCGAGAGGTAAGCCGCGGTGCCCAGGATGACGCTGGCCGAGGTGGTGTTGGCCGCGGCCACCGCGCGCACCAGACCGAAATCGGCGATCTTGACATCGCCGGAATCGGAGATCAGCACGTTCTCCGGTTTCACATCGCGATGCACCAGCCCGGCGGCGTGCGCGACGCCGATCGCGGCCAGGACCGGTTCGGCGACCGCGCGGACCGCGTGCGGCGGCATCGGGCCGCGCTCGCGCAGCAGTTCACGCAGGGTGCCGCCCTGGACCAGCTCCATGACCAGGAACGGGTACTCGCCGTCCGTGCCCTGGTCGTAGACCTCGACGAGGGCGGGGTGTTTGAGACCGGCGACGGCCCGGGCCTCGAATTCGAAACGGCTGAGGAACTGGGGGTCGCCGGAAAACTTGGGATCCATCACCTTGATGGCGACCTGGCGGCCCAGCCGGGTGTCGACCCCGCGGAACACCATCGACATCCCACCGCGGGCGATCGGCGCGTCGATCCGGTAGCGCCGATCCAGTACGGCGCCGATCAATTCTGCTCCGGCTGTCACGAACCTCTCCACTTTCCTACCGTGTCCCACACGGTGGCCGCCCCGCGCGGCTGCTGTCGATGGTATCGGCCGAGTCGTCGCGGGTGTCTCACGGCAGGGAGGCGGGCAGCGTCTACCGTTGTCTTCCGTGAGTGCCTTTCCCTGTAGTACCGATGTCCTGCCCGCCTCGGTACCCCTGCTCGCGCTGCCCGAAGTCGCGAAGAAACTGGGCGTTGTGGTGACCAGGGTGCATCAGATGCTGCGCGACAACCAGCTGCTGGCCGTCCGGCGGGACGGCGTGGTCGGTGTCCCCGAGATCTTCTTCGACGATACGGGCGAGATCGTCCGGTTTCTGCCCGGTCTGATCACGGTGATGCGGGACGCGAAGTACACCGACGAGGAGATCCTGGAATGGATCTTCACCGAGGACGACTCGCTGCCCGGTAAACCGGTGGAGGCGCTGCACGGGCCACTGGCGCGTGAGGTACTGCGCCGCGCCGCCGCCGAACCGTTCTGAACCGTTCCGGACCACGCACGCGGCCCTCAGGTACCGAGGGCCGCGTGCGCGGCGAGCCGTAATCTCCGGCGCCGCGGTACGACGGCGCGCTGCGCGAAGACGGCGTAGCCGCTGTCCTCGATACGATCGAGGATGCCCGCGTAGAGAGCCGCGGCGGTACGGATACCCGGCCGCACCCGGGGGTTCAGCAACTCGATACCCGGCCGGGCGCAGCGGTACAGATCGCGGTTGACAGCGATCAGATGTGCCAGCGCCCGGCGCAGTCGGCGATCGGTACGACCGGTGCGCCGGCCGTCGATCAGCAGCGCTTCGTCCACTCCGAAGCCGGCCAGTTCGGCGGCCGGGAGATAGATCCGGTCGCGGTCGAGGTCCTCCCCGATATCACGCAGGAAATTGGTGAGCTGGAAGGCATCGCCCAGCGCGGCCGCCGCGGGCTCGGCCTCGGCCGCCGGGCAAACGGTGCCCAGGACGGGCAGCAACTGCAGGCCGATGGCGGCGGCCGAGCCGCGCATGTACTCGTGTAGTGCCGCCAGGGTCGGGTAGCGGTTGCGGAACAGCGGCGACCCGGGGATGTCCATGCGCATGGAGTCCAGGAAGGTGCAGAAGTGGCGCCGGTCGATCGCGAACCGGTCGATCGTATCGGTGAGCGCGGGCATGACCAGATCGAATGTCGCGGGTAGGGCCGGATCGGTGCGTGGCGCCCCCGCGCTGCCGACGGACTGGGACCAGGCGGTGCGGAGATGGCGCTCGACCGCGTCGAGCGCGGTCACGGCCCGCTGTGGTTCGCCGGCAGCGTACGGATCGTCGACGATATCGTCGACCGTGCGTGCGAAACCGTACAGCGCGTGCACCGCGGGGCGGCGGTCGGCCGACAGCAGCCTGGTCGCCAGATAGTAGGAACGTCCGTGCGCCGCGGCCACCCGGCGGCAGTACCGGTAGGCGTCCCGCAGCGCGGCCGCGTCGGCCGGGTCGGTCCGCGGCGCGGGTGCGCCGGGCCGCACACCGCTGCGGCCGTTCACAGACCGCTGGAAACAGTGGGCGCGGGAACCGCCCGGGGCGTACCGCGTAACCGCAGCGGATCGACGGTGCGCAGCGAGAGCGCGGCGACCACGGAGGCGAAGGTCGCGGCCGCGACATGCCAGAAGTTGTACAGGCCGATCGAACCGTCGGGCTGGAACACCAGCATCAGCCAGGTACAGACACCGACCAGGGTCATGAGGGTGGTGGTGGAGAGCGCGAAACCGGCGGCCAGCGCCAGCGGCCACGAGTAGTACCAGGGCAGCGCGGCCGGTGACAGGATCACGATGGCGACGAAGGCGATCAGGATGCCCAGTACGGCGTCGCGTTCGCTGAGCTTGAACCGCCACCAGGTCCACACCAGCAGCGCCCCCAGGGCCAGCATGCACAGCATGCGGGTCACCTCGAGGGTCGAATCCAGCCCGAAGGGGGTGATCCAGGTGACGGCGTGTGCCATGACGGTGGGCAGCGACAGCCAGTTGATGATCTTGCGCGACCCGGAGAGCGCGGTGAGCCAGCCGATCCCGACACCGGCGATCGCCGAGGCGGCCACGAACACCGCCGCGAATACCGCGAGACCGAGACTCGCGATCTTGGCGAACATCTTCCAGTGATGGGCCAGGAACTCCCGGCTGCTGGTGGCCAGGGCGGCGCGCTGGCCGTCCTCGGCACGGCGCTCGCGTTCGTGCAGCATCCAGATCCACACCAGGAAGGGCAGCGCGACACCCGCGGTCGCCTTGATGGCGACTCCGATCGCCACCACCACGATGCCGGCCACATGATGGCGTTCCAGCACCAGCGCGATCCCGGCGCACATCAGGCCGACCATCAGCATTTCGTTGTGCACGCCGCCGATGAGGTGGATGAGCACCAGCGGGTTGAGCACCGCCAGCCACAGGGCGACGGTCGGTCTCCCGCCGAGGTGCTTGGTCAGGTACGGCACGGCCCACATCATCAGGGCCAGGCCGGGCAGCATCACGAACCGCAGGGCGATCGTGCCGCCGACCACGCTGTCACCGGTGACCGCGGTGATCGCGCGGCCCAACAGCAGAAACGCCGGGCCGTAGGGCGCGGTGGTGGTGGTCCAGACCGTGCTGACGTTGTCGAGCAGGATGCCCGGATTGGCGACCGGGCCCACCTGATACGGGTCGAAACCGTCGCGCAGCAGCGCGCCCTGGGCCAGATAGGAGTAGGCATCGCGGCTGAACATGGGGACCGCGAACATGAGTGGCGCGATCCAGATACCGACGATGGCGCGCAGTTCGTTGAGCCGTACCTCACCGGAGTGGCCACCGAACCCGAGCGTGATCCGGCCCAGCCGGACCCAGGCCGCCACCATCATCAGCACGCCCACCCAGACGCAGATCATCGACAGTGCGTAGCCATGGCCGAACCGCAACCAGGACAGATGAACCGCCTCGAGCAGCGGATCGCGTTTGCGGACGCCGCCGGCGCCGAATCCGCCGAAGGTGATCATCAGGGCACCGGCGAAGCCGAGCAGGGCCGCATGGCCTTCCGGGCTGCGCAGGAAATCGCCGCAGATACGCAGCCGGCCCCAGAACCCGGGTGCGAGACCGGTACCCGCGGTCGCGCGGGTGGGCGGCGGGGAGACGGGCGAATCCGTGTCGGCGACCGGAACGGCGCTGGTGGTGGTGTGCGTATGGGGGGCTGGCATCTGGTGTCGTTCCCCCCTGAATGGTCGGCGGTCGCAACCGCGGGCGAATAGGTCGGCGCTCAGTTTACGGCTTCCGTCACGGAAGGCGGCCGGACGGTGGCCGGGCGCGCGTCCGGCCACCGCGATTCTCGCCCACAACGCGCTGTGCCGCGAGTTTTCCCGACAGCAGTGCGGTCGGGACACCGACGCCGGGCGTCGTACCGCATCCGGCCAGGACCACGTTCTCCTTGCCGGGGGCGAGGTTACGGGTGCGGAAGGGGCCGGTCTGGCGGAACAGATGCGCGGCCGAGAACGGAGTTCCGGCGAGCATGCCCTGATCGCGCCAAGTCGCGGGCGTGTCGAGCCGGTCGACGGTGAAGTGCCCGGTGATCCCGTGATACCCACGCCGCTCCAGTACCGCGAGCAGTTCGCTCAGGTAGGAAGGGCCCAGCCGCGGCCAGTCCAGCGGCGCGGAATCCAGGTTGGGGCAGGGGGCGAGCAGGGAGAACGGCTCGTACCGGGTCGCGCCGCGGGTCAGATACAGGCCGGGGTCGCTCAGTGCGGGCCGGGTGAGCAACAGCGACGGATCGCTCATGAGCCGGCCGCCGCGGCGTGGTGTGATCTCGGCGAAGGTCCGCCCCCAGGCGGCGCCGAAGTCGATGGTGTGATGGGCCTGCACCGGCCAGTTCTCGGTGATGCCGGCGGGCACGGTGCCATGCGCGACGACCGCCGACGGCGAGGCCCGCAATCCGCGGCGGGGGCCCACGCCGAAACGATCCAGCGCCCCGAGGTCGGCGGTGAGGACCACCGCGTCGCAGGGTAGCGCTCGACCGTCGGCCAGCAGGACCCGCCGGGCCCGGTCCGGCCCGCGGCCGCGGCGGTAGTCGATTCCGGTGACCTCGGTGCCGAGTTCGAGCCGGCCGCCGGCCGCGGTGAACGCGCCCGCCAAAGTTTCGGCGACCGCGCGCATTCCGCCGTCGGGGAAGTAGACGCCGAGAGCGGTGTCCATATAGGGGATCGCGCCGTATACGCCGAGCGCCTGTTCGGGGGCCACTCCCGCGTACAGCGCCTGGAAGGTGAACAGCCGGGTCAGTCGCGGATCGCGCAGCGTCCGGGAGACCCGGGAGCCCAACCGGCCGAAGCCGCCGAGCCCGGCCAGCCGGAACAGCGCCGCCCGCTTCTCCGGGTACCGCACCATATCCAGCGGCGAATCGAAGTTCGTGGCCAGGAATTCATCGTATTCGGCCCGGAACACGCGACCCAGCCAGTCCCGTAACCGCCGATACCGGACAGCTTCCGCCGGTCCGCACACCCGCGCCACCTCGGCGCTCATCCGCTCCGGATCGGAGAAGACCCGCAGGTCGGACCCGTCCGCGAAACGAGCGTGGTAGGCCGGGGTCAGCGGCCGGATCCGCAACGGTGGCACGGTGCCCGAGGTGTCGGCGCCCACCGCGGCCAGTGCGTCGTCGACGAGTCCGGGGAGGGTCAGCACGGTGGCCCCGGAATCGATTTCGTAGTCGGCGAACCGGTACCGGCCGACCCGGCCGCCCACATGGTCATCACGTTCCACCAGGGTGACCGCACATCCGGCGCCGGTCAGATACAGGGCGGCCGACAACCCGGACAGGCCCGCACCGACCACGACCACCTGTTCCACCGGCCCCGGTACCGACTTCACGACGGGTCCTTCCGCTCGTACCGGTGCGCCGCCGCGGCGGTGTCCGGCCCACCGCCGGTCACGCCGCGCGCCGGGTGGCCGCCAAGGCCATCTCGCGCAGCCGGGCCTTCGCCTCCGGCGTCGCGGAACTGGCGTCGATCGCGCCCAGACCCTGCTCGGTGAGTGCGCTGATCCTGGCCTCCACCGCGTCGACCGCCCCGAGTTCGAGGAGCAGCGCGCGCAATTCGCCGACCTGCGCGTCCGACAGGTCGGTACCGATCGCGCCGCGCAGGGCGTCGCCGGCGGCCGGATCCGTTTCCGCGGCGCGCTGCAGCGCCTCCGCGACGAGTACGGTGCGTTTACCCTCCCGCAGATCGTCACCGGACGGTTTACCGGTCACGGCGGGATCACCGAAAACACCCAGGAGATCGTCGCGAAGCTGGAAGGCGATCCCGATATCGGTGCCGTAGGTGCGGTAGGCGGCGATGAGCCCGGGGTCGGCGTCGGCGAGCGCCCCACCGAGATGCAGCGGACGTTCCACGGTGTAGGCGGCGGTCTTGTACCGATTGATCCGCAGCGCCGCGGCCACCGATTCGTCGCCGCTGGCCTCGCCGTGGACATCGAGCAACTGCCCGCCCAGGACCTCGGTGCGCATCCGCGCCCACACCGGGGCGAAGCGAGCCAGCGCCGCCGCGTCCAAGCCGGCGTCGTGCACCATATCGTCGGCCCAGGCCAGTGCCAGATCACCGAGCAGGACGGCCACCGATTCCCCGTAGTGGGCGGAATCTCCGGCCCAGCCCGCCTGTCGATGCCGCTGTTCGAAGTCCACGTGCACGGTCGGGAAGCGGCGCCGGGTGCGCGAGTAGTCGATGATGTCGTCGTGGATCAGCGCGCAGGCCTGGACGAGTTCCAGGGCCGAACAGGCCCGGAGCACGGCCACCGCCTCGGTGCTCGCGGGATCGCCGCCCGCACCCAGCCAGCCCATCCACGCGAAACCCGGCCGGGTGCGCTTGCCGCCGCGCAGCGTGAACGATTCCAGGGCCTCGACACTGTCGGCGAACACCGGGCCCAATTCGGCGACCGGGTCGCGGCGGCCGGCGAAGAATTCGGTGAGCGTCTGCTCCACGGCCGTGGCGAACGCCGCCGTCCCGGGAACGGCCACGATGGGCCCCGACCGCATCGGTATACCGGTTCCGGCTGACAGGGTGACCTCCCAGATCGTCGAATGCGTGGGCGCGCGGCTACCGGAACCGGTGGCGCCGGTAGCCGCGGGAGCCACCCACGTGCGCCCGCCGTGGCGGCGGGACCTTGATCGCAGAATACGCGCGCGCCCATGGCGCGGATCCGGTGGCGGCGATGGGAGGGAATCGGGATCGATACCGGACGGCTCTAGACTGGGCCGGTGAGTTTCGACAACGCGCGGGGACTACCGACCCCCGGTCGGCCATCCCCCACGTCACCGGACGCCTCCACGACGCCTTCGGTCGTGCAGAGCCTGGACCGGCACGCCGGCGGCGCGGTGCCGTTCTCCGTGGAGTTCTCCCCGCCCCGCGACGAGGCGGGCGAGCAGCGGTTGTGGCGGGCGGTGCGCACGTTCGAGCGGATGCATCCGGCGTTCGTCTCGATGACCTACGGTGCCGGTGGGAGCACCCGGGAACGCACGGTGCGGGTCACCGGTGAGCTCGCCCTGCAGACCACCCTGCTACCGGTCGGCCATCTCACGGCGGTTGGGCACAGCGTCGCCGAGTTGCGGTCGATCGTCGGGGCCTACGCCGATTCCGGAATCACCAATATTCTCGTGCTGCGCGGTGATCCGCCGGGTGATCCGCTGGGCGAATGGCATAAACATCCCAACGGGGTGGAGTACGCCGAGGAACTGGTGCGCATCGTGCGCGACCTGGGCGATTTCCATGTGGGGGTCGCCTCGTTCCCGCAGGGACACCACCGTTCGCTCGATCTCGACCACGACACCGCCCATCTGACGGCGAAGCTGCGTGCGGGCGCGGAGTATTCCATCACCCAGATGTTCTTCGACGTCGACGATTATCTGCGGCTGCGCGACCGGGTCGCCGCCCTGGATCCGGTGGAGGGTGCCAAACCGATCATCCCGGAACTGATGCCGATCACCTCACTGCGCACGGTCGAGCGTGCCGAGCAGCTGTGCGGCCGGCCGCTGCCGGAACGGGTGGTCGAACGGCTGCACCGGGCTGCCGGTTCCGGAGCGGAGGAGGATCGCGCCGCGGTCCGGGCCGCGGGTATCGAGATCGCCACCGAGATGGGGGAACGGTTGATCGCCGAGGGCGCACCGTGCTTGCACTTCATCACCCTGAACTTCGCCAAGGCGACCAGTGAGGTGCTGGCCAATCTGGGGTACGGCGTCACCGCCGCGCCGATCAGCGCCTGAGCGACGCCGCCCGGACGCGGTGCGCTCAGTCGGCCGGGGCGTAGACGTGGACGGCGATCCGGGCGCCCCGGCGGACCACTTCGAGCGCGTGGTCGTCGTGGCGCAGAATGAGTCCGGGGGCGGCGTCGACCGGGTCGAGGATCTCTATCCCCGCGATCCGCTCACCGGCGTGGTCTAGGCGGTCGCCGGGCTTGGCCGCGATGAACACTCGGCCGTCGATGACCCACCAGGTACCGGGCAGGCCCGGCAGCAGCTCCGGTGATTCGCCGAGCTGGTGGCGGGCGACCGGTTCGCTGGTGCCGTGCGGGCTGCGCAGCCGGATCGAGCACCGCTCGAGCCATTGCGTCCACGTGGTATCGACGCTGGTGTGGCCGACGATCGTCATGGTGCAGCCTCCTCGAAACCCGGGCCGCGAGGCCCCGCCCGCCGGTCGTGCCGGGCGGGTTCATCATCCGGCCGGGTGCCCGATGGGCACAAGACCAAGAATCATCGAGAATCCAGCTCTTGGCCGGGTATCAGACGGCGTCCCCGCCAGGTCAGCGCGCCGTGGCGGCGGGCGCGGTGTGAGTGTTGCCACAGCGTCAGGTAGGTGGCGACCGAGACCGGGTGGACGAGAGCGTCGGCGAGGTCGCCACGGCCCGGTCCGCGGCCCGACTCCAGGGTGCGGGCCAGTAGCCGACCCGTGACCGCGGCGGTGTATCCGAGCAGGCCGACCCGGCGCAGCCGGCCGCGGCCCACTACGGCCGTCATCGGAGGCAGCCAGTACGCCCATGCGGCGAGGGCGCCCACCGCGACCCCGCCGGCGGCCGAACCGCCGTAGGCCGACCAGAGCCAGCGGTCGTAGCCGGTCACCAGTTCCTGCGCGTTCCGGTACATCCGGGTGCGCGCCAGGCCACCCGCGGCCGCCACCGCGGTCCGGTGGCCGGCGCGGCGCAGGGCCCGCGCGATATCGAGATCCTCGGTGAGGCTGCCGGCGACCGTCGCGTGACCGCCGATCGCGCGATATCGCGCCGCGTCGAACACCAGGAACTGGCCACAGGACACCACGGTCGAGGTCCGGGTACCGCGATCGGCCCGGGCGACCGGCAGCGTGGACGCCCACGACCAGCACAGCAGCGGTTGCACCAGGCGTTCGGCCACGGTCTCCGCCTCCTGCCGCGGCCAGGGCGCCAGCAATGCGACGCCGCGCTCCCGGAGACACGTCACCGCCGCGGCGAGCGCGGTGGGTGCGAGCCGGACATCGGCATCGAGGAAGACCAGTACCCCGGTTCCGCCGGCCCGCCGGGCGTGCTCGGCGAGGGCGGCGCAGGCGGCGGCTTTGCCGGTCCAGCCCGGCGGCGGCCCGGCGGTACCGCGCAGCAGCGCGCAGCGCGGGTCGCCGTCCATCGCCCGCAGTGCGTCCTCGGCGGTGTCGTCGCCGGAGGCATCGTCGAGGATCAGGATGCGCAATCGAGCTATCCCGGTCTGCGCGCGCAGATCGGCGATCAGACCAGGTAGGAGGGCGGCCTCGTCCCGCGCGGGTACGCAGACCGTGACGTTCTCGGTGACCGGGGCGGGTGGCGGGGACAGTCGCGGTACGGTGCGTAGGTTCCAGGCGGTGAGCACGGCACCGGCTACGGCGAAACCGGTCCCGCCGGTCACCGCGTGCCGGCACCACCGCCGCGCCCGCGGTCTCACGCGTTGGATTTGACCTCGTCCCACCAGCGTCGCAAGGAGAAACCGGCCGGCGCGCCCGGTCGGGGCGGATTGCGGTCCACAAAGGCGAGGGCGATGACCACGGCCGCGACCGCGAGGGTGATACCGCCGACGATGCCGGCCCAGCCCGCGAAGGACCGCGTGTTCGGATCGGCGTAACCGACCTCGGCGCGGACGGTACTGACCTCGCCGGCGGGCAGTTTCCACGAGACCACCGAATCGCCCTCGCGATTACCGTTGGTCTTGGCGACCCGGGCCGGGAACGCCACACTCAGCTGCACATCGGAGCCGTGCGGGGCCAGGGTCTCCAGGTCCACCCGGCCGTTGAGGCTCACCAGGTCGCCGTTGCGCTGGAACTTCAGGTCGAACAGGCCCTGTGTCTGCTCCGAGAGCTGCGACAGCTGTTCCACTTCGCCGAAGTTGAGATCGTCGAAGTACACCTCGCTGCCGATGTAGCCGTCCTGGTTGTACGGCTCGATACGCACCTTGGCCGCCAGGGCATCGGGGGCGGTGAGCTGCGGACCCTTGTCGTCACTGTTCTCCGGGACGACCGCGGCCACGATCCGGCCGGACACCCGGTCGTTGGACGACAGACCCATCGAGGCCTGGACGCGCAGGCAGCCGGCCAGCGCCGGGGTGAGCAGGGCGGCCAGGACGAGGACGGCGGCTATCCGCGCGCGCAGCGGGCGGCGCGAGCGCGGAGCGGGGACCGGGGAGCCGGGTTTCGCGGTAACGGGACTCGGAGGCACGGATGACATGGTGCCAGGCCGGAACTCACCGACGCCATGCGACGGGCCCGACGGTTCGCCGATCGTGCCCGGCCCCGCGTCCGGTGGCGTCGCGTACCAGCCGGACCAGCAGCGGAACCCCGAGAAACCCGAGGACGACGCTCCCGTAGCCGGCCGAATACGGCAGGCCGAGAAACACGGCGTGGGCCAGCGCGGAGCCGAGCCAGGTCCACAGGAACATCAGGATCGGGACCGCGGGCCGTTCGACTCCGCGCGCGGTTCGCTCCCAGAAAGTGAGTGCCGCGGCCATCACCGCCGCCACCGCCAGCCAGCCGAGATAGTTGGTGTACGGGACGGCAGCCAGGCCGGGCAGCCCCGAATCGGTGTTCTGCCAATGCCACTGACCGTCGGCCACCATCTGGGGATCCAGGAACAGATCCCAGCCCACCGCGCCCACCGCAGTCGCGCCGATCCGCGCCGCCGGTCGCGGGCACAGCAGGCCCGTGACCACCCAGATCGGATACAGCCCGCCGGTCCACGCGAGCGGGACCACCAGCGGAACGTCGAACAGTTGTGGTCCGATCCGTCCGTCCGCGTAGTCGTAGGCGCCGAACGGTATCCCGGTCGCCGTGCCCACCGCCTCGGCGACCAGGCCGACTCCGGAGACGATCACCAGGAATCCGGCCGCGTAGCCGATCCCGCGCGTCACCGCCGCGTGCAGCAGGGCCGTACCGGCGGTCAGCAGGACCACGGCCACCGTCACCGCGTCACGGGCCGGACCAGTGGTCAGCGGGTAGGCGATCTGGGTGCCGACCAGCACGACGAGCAAACCGGCGGGCAGGAGGTCCTGCCACCGCCCGGCCGCCGGACCGGCTAGCGGCGTACCCACCGGCGGATCCCGCGACTGTCGCGCAGTACCAGGCGCGCGGCGGTACGCCCGCTGGCACCGGACACGCCGCCGCCGGGATGGGTCGACGCACCGGTCAGGTAGAGCCCGGGCGCGCCGGGCACCCGCTGCCCGGACAGTTCCGGCAGCGGCCGCCACAGCATCATCTGGTCCAGACTCATCTCCACATGCATAACATTGCCGCCGCGTAGCCCCATCTCGCGCTCCAGGTCCACCGGCGTCTGGATATGCCGGTCCAGCACCGAGTCCGCGAACCCGGGCGCGTACCGATCCAGTTCGCCGATGATCCGGTCCGCTTCGGATTCGGCGTGCCGGGCCCATCCGCCGTCCTCGTCGAGCCGGTAGGGGTGCCACTGCGACCACAGCGAGAGCTGATGCTGCCCGGCGGGTGCGATACTCGGGTCCAATGCGCTGAAACTCATGGCGAGTACGACGGGCCGGGGCGGTAACCGGCCGCCCAGCGCACTGCCGTGCGCCAGCGCCAGCCGGCGCCGATCCGAGACCAGCAATTGCAGTCCGGTCGCCGATTCGGCGGGTGTCGCACCCGGGTATCGAGGGATATCGCTGGTCGCGGCCCGCACCACCATGCCGATTCCGGGGCCCACCCGAATCCGCCGCTGCCACCGTCGGAGCGGTTCCGGATCGAAGCCGCCCGCGCGTAAGAGTTCCAGTGTGGTGAGGATATGGGTGCCCGCGATCACCGTATCGGCGGTATATTCGCGTCCGGCCGCGGTGCGGACCCGCCAGCCGTCGACCCGGCGGGTCAGGGCGGTGACCGCGTCACCGGCCGTGACCTCGCCGCCGTCGCCGCGCAGCCGGGCCACCAGTGCCTCGGTGAGCGCACCGCTGCCGCCCACCGCCCGGCCGGGCGGCAGCGTGTGCATGAGCGCCGCGAACGCCACCATCGGTGCCGTGCCGGGTTCGGACATGGGCGGCCCCGACTGCGCCCCGAACCACGCCAGTGCCGCCTTCAGTCGCTCGTCGTCGAACCAGGTGTCCAGTAGCGCGTCACCGGACTGCAGGAACTCCCGGGACAGCGCGCTGCCGCCGTCGCGGGCGTCCAGCCCCCAGAACGACCGCAGCAGCCGGCCCCCGGTGGGCGCGCCGCCGAACGAACGCATCACCCGCCGGGCCCGCGGCGCCCAGACGTCCACGAAGCGCCGGTAGGCCGCGGCGTCGCGGTCGCCACAGGCGGCGGCCACCGACGCGCAGGTCCGCTCCGGATCGCGGTGGAACACGATCGGCGGCGCTCCGGTCTCCGGGCAGGCCGGGGCGAAGGCCCAGGGATCGCAGTCGAGGTACCGCAGCCCGAAGCGCTCCAGCTCGAGTTCCTCGATGATCCCGGTGTGCCGGACCATCAGATGCGCCGAGGAGCCCCGATCGACCCGATGGCCGGGGAAACGCTCCACGGTCGATACGGCCCCGCCCAGGACCGTATCGCTTTCCAGGACGTGGACCCGGCGGCCCTCCCGCGCCAGATAACAGGCCGCCACCAGCGCGTTGTGGCCGGAACCGATGATCATCACAGTCATGGCAGCAGCGGCAGCGACCGGCCGAGGATCCCGAAGCGGCGGTTGTCGCCCGCGAACACGAAATCACGCAGGACGTCGCGGAAACCCATCCGCCGGTAGAGGCGCCAGGCCCGGTTGTCCTCCTCGCCGACCTCCGGGGTGGACAGCAGCACGGACCGCTCGGGCCGGTCGCGCAGCAACTGTTGGAGCAGGGTCGCACCGATACCGCGGCCCTGCGCACTCGGGTGCACGTGGAGCTCGGTGAGTTCGAAATAGTCGCCGAGCAACTGCGCCGCGGCCGGCTCCGGCCACCCGGAGCGGCGCATCCCCGCGTGTACCTGCTGCTGCCACCACTGATGGGGGCCGCCCCGATAGCCGTAGGCGATGGCGACGAGCGGGGAATGGCGTAGATCGAATTCGCCGTTGTCCTCGGGTACCACCGCGGCGGCCGCGTGCCAGCCCGCGCGGTGGGTGTGCTCGGTCCACATCGGTGCCCGATGGTGCTCGGTGCCGTGTGGATAGTCCATGGCTGCGACATAGACCGCCAGTGCGTCGTGCAACCGGGCGCGCAGCGCGGCTACCGAGAGGTCGACGACGACCGGGACGGGAAGGTGGTTCGACTTGACGGCTGTCATTGCGATATCGGTGGGCTCTTTCGCGGTCGGCAGGGCGGCGGGTTTCGGCGCACGAACATGTCGGTGGTCGTCTCTATATTCAAGCTCGAGCCAAACGTTCGAAAACTTGTTCGCCCCCGCGGTGCACGCTCAGCCTGCCATACCGGTGGACCGCCGCGGGGGTGACAGGCGAGATACGGAGGGACGGCTATGTCGGATCGAAGCGTGCACCCGGTGCAACCGGGACGGGCGGGGATGCTCTTGCGGCGCGCCGACGGGCTGCTCATGGAAGCGGCGGGGGAGCGGGATCCGCGGGAACGTTTCCGCGGGGCCTATCTGGCGGCCCTGCGCGGGGCCGGCGCGGTGCTGGCGCTCACCGGCGCCGATACCGCGCCGCGGGCCCGCTCCCGTAACGCGTGGGTGATGTTGCAGCGCGCCGCGCCCGAATTCGTGATGTGGGCGGATTATTTCAGCGGCCATTCCGCGACCCGGGCGGCGCTGGAGGCCGGGCTGCCCCGGGCGATCGACGATCCGGCGGCCGACGAGTTCTCCTCGCGGGTGGCCGCCTTCCTGCACGACGTCGAGGATCTCATCGCCCCGGCCGCCCGGCTGCGCGCCGCCGGTGACGGAGACGACTCGCTCCGATAGGAACCGCCGCCGCCCCCGGACCTCTGGATTCGGCCGTCGCCGGATTCGATCCGGCGACGAACTTCGTTCGGCTGCACCCATATGGTGGTACCACTCTTGGCGAACTCGTATCATTGATGACAGATAGCCGCCAAGGGGTTATCTGTCGCCTACCCGGAGGCGACAGCCACGACCTAGTGCCGGGGGAGGTACCGTGCCACTCTCCGAGCACGAGCAGCGCATGCTCGAACAGATCGAGAGCGCGCTCTATGCTGAGGACCCGAAGTTCGCGTCGTCCGTCCGTGGTGGACGTCTTCGTACAACC
The DNA here is from genome assembly GCF_050942415.1 of Nocardia grenadensis. Taxonomy (NCBI): domain Bacteria; kingdom Bacillati; phylum Actinomycetota; class Actinomycetes; order Mycobacteriales; family Nocardiaceae; genus Nocardia; species Nocardia grenadensis. Next base: position 1,891,281 of record NZ_CP192054.1, read on the forward strand.
TCGAGTCGCCGTCGACTCCAGGCCGCGGCCTTGTTCGTACTCGGCCTCGTCCTACTCGTCGCGGGCGTCGCCCTTCCGGTGCGACCCGGCGGCTTTCCGATCATCAGTCTGATCGGGTTCATCGTCATGTTCGGTGCCGGAGTGCTGCTCCTGCTCGGCGGCGCCAAGGGCGCCACGCCCGACCGCGGCAGCGGTACATCGAGCGATTCCGGCGGTACCGGATCATCGGAGCGGGCAGCCGGCGGGCGTGGGCGTCCGCGTCGTTCCGGTGGATTCACCGAGCGCATGGAGGATCGTTTCCGCCGAAGGTTCGAGGAGTAGGCGACCCGGCGTTCGCGCCGACCCGGTAATCGACGGACAGCGGTGCCGCACCCATCCCGGTGCGGCACCGCTGTCCGTGTATGCGCCGGACCGTTCGCTCGCGGGATGCCCGGGTGCCCGCGGCCCGGCGCTACGTGCCGGGGGCCACCTTTTCCCATCTCCCCCCACCGTGTTCCTCCACCGCGCCCCACTGCTCCGGCCGCACAGGCGTGAACAGTGGGTTTGCTGGAAGTTGACGGGGTCCGCCGGAGTCGGTGGCCGGGGACGCGCGCAGGGAGGCAGGGCCTGCGAAATGTTCGCTCGGCCGGTGATAGCTGGGGTGACCTGCGAAATCGAACGGCCGGGGAGGCACATCACCCCGTGTTTCGATTGAAAGTGGGGGAAAGTGGGGTAATGTGGAGCGCGCACTACAGGAGAGGCCGTGAGGCACTCGACCGGCGTAGCCGGTCAACACCATTCGAGGTGGTCCGGTAGGAGGTATCGGGTTGTTTCTCGGTACTTACACACCTCGTCTGGACGACAAAGGGCGACTCACGTTGCCCGCAAAGTTTCGAGACGATCTGGCGGGAGGGTTGATGGTCACCAAAGGACAGGACCACAGCCTTGCCGTCTATCCGAAGGACGAGTTCAGTGCGCTCGCCCGGCGCGCCGCGTCGGCATCCCGGAGCAACCCGCAGGCGCGGGCTTTCGTCCGGGCGCTGGCAGCGGGCACGGACGAGCAGCGGCTCGACTCGCAGGGTCGGATCGTGTTGTCGGCCGAACATCGCCGGTACGCCAACCTCACCCGCGACTGTACGGTCATCGGTTCGGTCGACTTCCTGGAGATATGGGACAAGCAGGCGTGGGAGACCTACCTCGCCGAGCACGAGGAGGACTACGCACAAGCGAGAGACGAGGCACTGGGCGGAATCTTCTAGCCCGCGCGAGTGCCACGCGGCCTCTGCCCGGACGCGGACCCTGACGTACTTCCCCGACGCCAGGTGCCGCTTCGGTCAGAGACCCCGCGGCATTCGTCACGTCACCGATTTCCTTCTGTCGCTCACCCCGTGGACGCGCCGGATCGAACGGTGGCGCGGCCGCATCTCGCGCAATCAATTGTTCGCCCGCTTCGGCGCCGGTGATCCGCACCCACCTGAGGTGTGGATGCGACCCGAATCGGGTCGTCACGGAGCGAGGCACGGATCCGGGAGGCCGATTTGAACCGTGAGCAGCACGGCACGCGACACGTCCCTGTTCTGCTCACCCGCGCCGCCGAATTGCTCGATCCGGTACTCGGCGGCCCGACCGCCGTCTACCTCGATGCGACGCTGGGGCTCGGCGGTCATGCCGAGTACTTCCTGCGCACCCACGCCGACCTCCGGCTCGTAGGCCTCGACCGCGATACCCGCGCGCTCGAGCTCACCACCGACCGTCTCCGGCCCTACGCCGACCGAATCACCCTGGTACACACCCGGTACGACGGGATCGCCGCCGCACTCGCGGAGGCCGGTCTGCCGGCCACCGGTTCGGTCAGCGGCATCCTGATGGATCTCGGGGTCTCGTCCATGCAGCTGGACGAGGCGGAGCGAGGTTTCGCCTACTCCGTGGACGCTCCGCTGGATATGCGGATGGACGCGACCACCGGCCCAACCGCCGCGGATGTGCTCAACACCTACAGCCAGGGCGAGATCGCCCGGGTGCTGAGGGTCTACGGCGAGGAACGGTTCGCGAACCGGATCGCCGCCGAGATCGTGCGACGCCGCGTCCGGCAGCCGCTGCGTACCAGTGCCGAACTGGTGAGCCTGCTCTACGACACCATCCCCGCGCCGGCCCGCCGGACCGGCGGGCATCCGGCCAAGCGCACCTTCCAGGCACTGCGGGTGGAGGTGAACGGCGAACTGGATTCGCTGCGTGCGGCGCTTCCGGCCGCGCTGGCGGCCTTGCGCCCGGGCGGCCGGATCGTGGTCATGTCCTATCAGTCGCTCGAGGACCGGGTGGTCAAGCACGAGCTGGCCGAGCGCGCGAAATCCCGCACACCGGTGGGGCTTCCGGTCGAACTCCCGGGTATGGGGCCGGAGTTCCGCATGCTGACCCGGGGCGCCGAACAGGCCGGCCCCGCCGAGATCGAGGAGAATCCCCGCGCCGCGCCGGTCCGGATGCGCGCCGCCGAGAAGATCGTGCAGGAGGCGGGATGACACCGGGCACCGGCACCGGCCACGCCGCAGCGGTGGCCCGCGGAGCAGCGAATTCGCTTGTCCGCGTGGCGCGACTGCGGTACGACGGTGTGGGTGCCGGATGCGGATATCACAGTGGTGTCCGCGAAATCGTGGTGTCAGGGGAGCACCGGCTGGGCATTACGGACCACAGCACAGGCGTACGCGGGCCGGAACCGCGGGCCATCACACCGATACGGGGGTGTCAGGTATGAGCGTGAGCACACGTACCGAGACCGGGCGGCCGGCTCGGCGGGTACACGACGCGGAGCGGGTGAAATCCGGTGCCGCGCAGCGGGCCTACGCCCGGCGGCGGCAGCGCACCGGGCCGTCCGGTACGGCGCCGGCGGTCGCGCCGCGGTCGGAACTGGCGGGTCGCGGACCGTTCGTCGCCGCCATTCTGGCCATGTTCGGCTGTGGTCTCGCGCTCACGCTGGTACTGACCACCCGTGCCGCCGAGGACAGCTACCAGCTCAGCGACGCGCGTGAGGCCAACCGGGTGCTCTCCGACGAACGCGCGGCCTTGCAACGGGAGGTCGCCGCCGCCGATTCGGCGCCCGAACTCGCCACTCGTGCCCGGGAACTGGGCATGATCCCGGCAGTGGATCCGGCGCGACTGGTCGTCGCCCCCGATGGAACGGTCACCGTGGTGGGCGAACCGAAACCCGCCCAGGGGCCGCCGGCCCCGCCGCTGAACGCACCCCGCGGCGGAGCTCCGCGCTCCGGTGGGGATCCGGGCGAACGGATCGTGCCGGTTCCGACGCTGCCGCGATCGGACTCGGCCGCGCCGGGCTCGGGCGGTGTGCTCGCGGCCCCGGAGACCGATCCGACGCCCGTGCCGCGGCCGGGCGAGGACGTCCCGGGCGCTGCCGCCCCGGCCGATGGCGCGGTGCCGCCGGTCGAGGGTGCCGCCCCGGCCGATGGCGCGGTGCCGCCGGTCGAGGGTGCCGCCCCGGCCGATGGCGCGGAACCGCCGGTCGAGGGTGCTGCTCCGGCCGAAGCGTCCGTTCCGGTCGAGGACGCGTCCCCGGCGCCGGCGGATACGCCCGGCGCTGTCGAACCCACCTCGGTCGCGCCGCTGCCGCCCGTTACGGCGGGTGAGGAGATCCGATGAACCGGCGCGGGTCGGGGCGTGGGCGCGATTCCGCGCCGAGATCCCGGGCCGCGACCGATCGCGGAAAATCGAAGAAGCGATCCGCCGAGGTCGCCCGGTCCACGCCCGGGCGGTCCCGGCAGCCACCCGGGCGGTCGCGTCCGGGTGGGCGATCCGCGCCGAACGGGCCGGTGCGGATCCGGCTCGGCGTGGGCCGGTTGATCATGCTGGTGGCACTGACCGTGGTGGCCCTGCAACTGCTGTGGATCCAGACCATCGCCGCGCCCACGCTGTCGGCGCAGGCGGCCGGGCAGCGCACGGCCTACCAGGATCTTCCCGCCACCCGCGGCACCGTCACCGACCGCAACGGCAAATCCCTGGCCTTCACCATCACCGCCCAGTCGCTGAACTTCCAGCCCGTCCGGGTGCGCAAGGATCTCGCCGACGCCCGGGCGAAGGACGATTCGGCGCCCGACCCGGATCGGCGGCTCGAGGATATCGCCGGGACCATCCATCGGATCCTCGGTGACGAAGGGCCCAAGGAATCCGATCTGCTGGAGAAACTGCGCAGTGACCAGACCTTTGTGTACCTGGCCCGCAACGTCGACCCGCGGAAGGCCGACGAGATCACCGCGAAGTTCCCCGAGGTCGGTACCGAACGCCAGGACCTGCGCGAATACCCGGGGGGTTCGCTGGCGGCCAATATCGTCGGGGCCACCGGCTGGGACGGCCACGGCCGGGTCGGGCTGGAGGCCTCGCTGGATTCGGCGCTCGCCGGCACCGACGGCTCCTACACCTATGACCGAGGCTCCGACGGGGCCGTGATCCCCGGCAGTCTCCGTGACCGTCAGCCCGCCGTCGACGGCAACAATGTCGAACTCACCCTGGACTCCTACCTGCAGAACCATGTGCAACAGCAGGTGCAGCAGGCCAAGGACCGCTCGGGCGCGAAATCGGCCTCCGCGGTGGTGCTGGACGCCAAGACCGGCCAGGTGCTGGCCATGGCCAACGACAACACATTCAATCCGGCGCTCGGTCCGCAGCACTGGGATCCGGCCGGGCTGGACAACCCGTCGGTGACCCAGCCCTTCGAACCCGGATCGGTCAACAAGGTGGTGACCGCGGCCGCGGCCGTCGAATACGGCCTCACCACGCCGGACGAGGTGCATCAGGTGCCCGGCCGCATCGATATGTCCGGAGTGACCGTCGGTGACGCCTGGGAACACGGTGTGGCCCCCTACACCACGACCGGGATCTTCGGTAAGTCCTCCAATGTGGGCACCCTGATGCTGGCGCAGCGGGTCGGCGAGGACCGGTTCGCCGATATGCTCGAACGCTTCGGGCTGGGCCGGCGCACCGAGGTCGGGCTGCCCGGGGAGAGTTCCGGCCTGCTGCCCGCCCGGGACCAGTGGTCCGGTGGTACGTTCGCGAACCTGCCCATCGGGCAGGGCCTTTCGATGACCACCCTGCAGATGACCGGTATGTACCAGGCCATCGCCAACGACGGGCTCCGGATGCCGCCGCGTATCGTGCGCGCCACCGTCGCCCCCGACGGGACCCGCACCGAGGAACCGGCGCCCGACGGCGTGCGCGTGGTGAGCCCCGACACCGCGCGCACACTACGCACCATGTTCCAATCGGTGGTGCAGAACGATCCGACCGGAGTGCAGATGGGGACCGGCGCCGCCGCCGCGGTCGACGGCTACCGGATCGCCGGGAAGACCGGGACGGCGCAGCAGGTCGACCCGAACTGCGGGTGTTATTCGAGCTCCTCGTACTGGATCACCTTCGCCGGTATCGCACCCGCGGACAACCCGCGCTATGTCATCGGACTGATGCTCGACGCGCCGGTGCGCAGTTCCGACGGCAGCGGCGGGCAGTCGGCCGCACCGCTGTTCCACGACATCGCCTCCTGGGCACTGCAGCGGGATCGGATTCCGCCGTCGAGCGAGCCGGAACGGCAGTTCGTCCTGCAGGCGTCGTGATTCGGCGAACCGGCTTACCCGACCGTGACCCGGCGTCGGTAACCTGACTCGTCGTCGTATCCGCGCTTCATCATGCAGAGAGGAATCCTGTGCCCGCGCAGTCCAGCCAGCCCTCGCTGCGGCCGGCCCGGCCGCTGTCGACACCGCTGCCCGACCTGCTGGATCTGATCGACGCCGAACTTCGGCCACCGGTCGCCACCGACCTATCCGTCACCGGGATAGAACAGCGCTCCGACGCGGTTCTACCCGGTGATCTGTTCACGGCGTTACCCGGCTCCCGGGCGCACGGCGCCCGGTTCGCCGCGGACGCGGTGGCCCGCGGCGCGGTCGCCGTACTCACCGACGCCGCCGGGGCGGAACTGGCCGGTGACCTGCCGGTGCCGGTCCTGGTGCGGAAGAACCCGCGCGCCGTCCTCGGCGAGTTGTCCGCGGCGATCTACGGTCATCCGTCGGAGCGGTTACGGATCATCGGGATCACCGGTACCTCCGGTAAGACCACTTCGTCCTATCTGGTGGAGGCCGGACTGGCCGCCGGGGGTCTGTCCACCGCCCTGATCGGCACCATCGAGACCAGAATCGGGGGCCGCCGAGTCCCGAGCGCGCTCACCACGCCCGAGGCGCCGCAATTGCACGCCATGTTCGCGCTGATGGTGGAACAGGGTGTGGACGCGGTGGTGATGGAGGTCTCCAGCCACGCCCTGACCCTGGGCCGGGTGGACGGGGTGCGGTTCGCGGTCGGCGCGTTCACCAACCTGTCGCAGGACCATCTGGACTTCCACGCCGATTTCGAGGACTATTTCGCCGCCAAGCGCCGGCTGTTCGAACCGGAGTCCCCGGTCGCCGCTCGTACCGCCGTGGTGTGTGTGGACGACGCCTGGGGCCGCCGCCTCGCCGACGGCCTCGACGCGCCGATCCGGGTGGCGACCAGCGGACCGGCGGACTGGTCGCTGGCCGGTCCCGCCCGCGCCCACGGCGGGGAACAGGAGTTCACCGCGGCCGGACCGGATGGCGAGACGCCGGTGCGGCTGCGCCTGCCCGGTGACTACAACGTCGCCAACGGTCTGCTCGCGGTCGCGGTGTGCGCGGCCGCCGGAGTGGCGCCGGGGACCGCCGCGCCCGCGCTGGCCACGGTGGATGTACCCGGCCGGATGCAGCGGGTGGAACGCGGGCAGGAGTTCCTGGCCCTGGTGGACTACGCCCACAAACCCGCCGCCGTGGAATCGGTGATCGCCACGATGCGCACCCACCTGGCCACGGCGGGCAGCCGGGGCCGGTTGGCGGTGGTGGTCGGCGCCGGCGGCGACCGGGACACCGGTAAACGCGGCCCGATGGGCGCGGCCGCGGCCCGCGGCGCGGATCTGCTCATCGTCACCGACGACAACCCACGGACCGAGGATCCGGCGGCGATCCGCGCGTCGCTTATCGCGGGCGCGCAGAGTGTCGCCGACGAGCAGCGTGGCGAGGTCCGTGATATCGGTGACCGGGCCGCGGCCATCGCGGCCGCGGTCGGTTGGGCGCACCCCGGCGATGTGGTGCTGGTGGCCGGCAAGGGCCACGAAGCAGGGCAGGAGATCAACGGGGTGAAGTATCCGTTCGACGACCGCGAGGTACTCGCGGCGGCGATCGATTCGGCATTGGGACACAGTTCCGGGGGCGCGGACAACGGTTCGTGGTCGACGGGCGCGGAGGACTTGACAGTTTCATGATCGAAATGACACTGCGGGATATCGCCGAGGTCGTGGGCGCAACGCTGCACGACGTCGGTGACCCGGAGGTGAGGGTGACCGGGTCGGTCGAATTCGATTCGCGCCGAATCGGTCCCGGCGATATCTTCCTGGCGCTCCCGGGCGAGCGCGTCGACGGCCACGACTACGCGGCCGCCGCGATCGAGGCCGGTGCGGTTGCCGTACTGGCCGCCCGCCCGGTCGGCGTGCCGGCCATCGTCGTGCCCCCCGCGCCGGGATCGGTGCCGTCGAGCGCGCTCGCGCTGAGCCATGATTCGACCGGCGCCGGCGCCGCGGTGCTGACCGCGCTGGCCGCGCTGGCCCGGGAGAGCGTGTCGCGGCTGGTCGCGGCCGGGGGGCTGACCGTGGTCGGCGTCACCGGATCCTCGGGTAAGACCTCCACCAAGGACTTGCTGGCGGCGGTGCTCGCACCGCTGGGACCGGTGGTGGCCCCACCCGGCTCCTTCAACAACGAACTCGGGCATCCCTGGACCGCCCTGCGTGCCGGTCCGGACACCCGGTTCCTGGTACTGGAGATGTCGGCGCGCGGGCCCGGGCATATCGCCGCGCTGGCCCGGGTGGCGCCCCCGAGTATCGGGGTGGTCCTCAATGTGGGTACGGCGCATCTAGGCGAATTCGGTAGCCGCGAGGCGATCGCGCAGACCAAAGGTGAACTCGTGGAGGCGCTGCCCGAAACCGGTCTGGCCGTGCTGAACGCCGACGATCCGAAAGTCAGCGCGATGGCCGCGCGTACGGCGGCCCGCGTGGTAACTGTCGGGCACGCCGCCGGCGCGCAGATCCGGGCCGGCGCAATCACTCTGGACGAGCAGGCCAGGGCGTCGTTCACCCTGCACACCCCGCTCGGCGCCCGTCCGGTCACCCTGGCCGTGCACGGGGAACACCAGGTCGGTAACGCGCTGTCGGCCGCCGCGGTGGCCCTGGAGTGCGGCGCCGACCTCGACACCCTCGTCCCCGCGCTCACCGACGCCCGCGCGGCGTCGGCGCGTCGTATGGACGTACGCACCAGCGCCGCCGGGGTCACGGTGATCAACGACTCCTACAACGCCAACCCGGATTCCATGCGGGCCGCGCTCAAAGCGCTGGTCACCATGGCCCGGACAGGCGACACCCCCCGGCGGAGCTGGGCCGTCCTCGGCGAAATGGCCGAACTCGGCCCGGAGTCGGTGGTGGAACACGACGGGATCGGCCGCCTCGCGGTCCGCTTGGATGTGGACCGGCTCATCGTGGTCGGGACCGGACGACCCTCCCGGGGCATGCACCAGGGAGCGGTCATGGAAGGCTCATGGGGTGAGGAATCGGTGCTCGTCCCGGATATCGAAGCGGCCGTGGAGTTGCTCGCCGCCGAAGTCGGCGCGGGTGACGTGGTGCTGGTGAAGGCATCGCAATCGGTCGGCCTGTGGGCGGTCGCCGAACAACTGCTGGCCGAGGGTGAGCAGAACACGGGTGCCGGCACACCGGCATCCGGCGGCGCCGGCGCCGCCGACGGGGTGAGCACGGAGGCAGTGCGATGAGACAGATCTTGTTCGCGGCGGCGATCGCACTGACGGTGTCGATCCTGTTGACGCCGCTACTGATCCGGATATTCGCCCGGCAGGGTTTCGGGCAGGAGATCCGGGTCGACGGACCGGCCAGCCATCAGTCCAAACGCGGTACTCCCACCATGGGCGGCGTGGCGATCATCATCGGCATGTGGGCGGGGTATCTCGGCTCCCATCTGATCGGAATCGGTTACGAGGCCGAAGGTCCCACCGCCTCTGCGCTGCTGGTCTTGGGCCTGGCCACCGCGCTGGGCGTGGTCGGGTTCATCGACGATTTCATCAAGATCCGCAAGGGTCGCAATCTCGGGCTCACGGCCGCGGGCAAATACCTGGGCCAGATCACGGCGGCAGTGGTGTTCGGTGTGCTGGCGCTGCAGTTCCCGGGTGGCAGCGGACTGTCCCCGGCGAGCCGGCAGCTGTCGTACGTGCGCGATATCAACACCGTCTCGATGAGCGTGGTCGTATTCCTGGCCTTCGTCTGCCTCATCGTGGTGGCCTGGTCGAACGCGGTGAACCTCACCGACGGCCTGGACGGTCTGGCCGCGGGGTCGATGAGCCTGGTGCTCGGCGGCTACGTCGTCATCACGTTCTGGCAGTACTACCACTCGTGCGAGACCAAACCCGAGACCGGCTGCTACAACGTCCGCGACCCACTGGATCTGGCCCTGGTCTGCGCGGCCGGCACCGCGGCGTGCATCGGATTCCTGTGGTGGAATGCCGCGCCCGCCAAGATCTTCATGGGTGATACCGGATCGCTGGCCCTGGGCGGGCTGCTCGCCGGGCTGTCCATCACCACCCGCACCGAACTGCTGATGGTGGTCATCGGTGCGCTGTTCGTCGCCGAGGCGGCGTCGGTGGTGCTGCAGGTGGCGGTGTTCCGGACCACTCGCAACCGGCTGTTCAAGATGGCGCCGTTCCACCACCATTTCGAATTGAGCAAATGGGCGGAGACCACGGTGATCATCCGGTTCTGGTTACTGGCCGCGATGGCCTCGGCCGCTGGACTCTCCCTGTTCTACAGCGAATATCTCTCCGCGGTCGGGTGAGTTGACGATGGAGGAACATACGCCCAGGGCCCTGCGTTCGCCGGGCCCGATGCTGGAATTCCTGCGCGGCCGCGAGGTGCTGGTCGCCGGTTGGGGTGTTTCGGGTCGTTCGCTGGTCACGCCGCTGCGCGATATCGGCGCCCGGCCCGTGGTGACCGACAGCGGCGCCGCGGCTCTGGCCGAAGCCGCCGGACTGGGGCTGGATATCGCGCCCGCGCCCGAAATGGAGAACACCGACTGGTCGCGGTTCGCGCTGGTGATCACCAGTCCGGGCTGGCGGCCGGACTCCCCGGTGCTGGCCTCGGCGGTGTCCGAGGGTATCCCGGTCTGGGGCGATGTCGAATTCGCGTGGTGGGTCGATCAGGCCCGGATCTACGGTCCGGTCCGCAAATGGCTGGTGGTGACCGGGACCAACGGGAAGACCACGACCACGCAGATGACCCATTCCATTCTGCGGGCCGCCGGTATCCCCAGTGTCGCCTGCGGCAATATCGGACTGCCGATCCTGGACGCCTTGCGCCGCAATCCGGGACCGCAGGTGCTGGCGGTGGAGTTGTCGTCGTTCCAGCTGCACTGGGCGCCGTCGGTACGACCGGAGGCCGGAGTGGTGCTGAACGTGGCCGAGGACCATCTGGACTGGCACGGTGGGCTCGACGCTTACGCCGCCGCCAAATCGCGGGCCCTGCTGGGGCGGGTCGGGGTGGTCGGACTCGACGACCCGGTGGCCGCCCGCCTGGCCCGCCGCTCGAAGGCGCGCCGCACGATCGGGTTCCGGATCGGTGTTCCGGCCGACGGTGAGCTCGGCGTGGTCGACGGCAAACTGCTGGACCGGGCCTTCACCAAGGCGGCGATCCTGGCCGAGGCCAAGGAGATCAGCCCGCCCGGCCCGGCCGGTGTCGCCGACGCCCTGGCCGCGGCCGCGCTGACCCGGGCCATCGATGTGGCGCCGCAGTTCGTCCGGGAGGGCCTGATCGAGCACAAGGTCGGCCCGCACCGGTCGGCGCTGGTGCGTGAACTGGGCGGCGTCGAGTTCGTCGACGATTCCAAGGCCACCAACCCGCATGCCGCGCGGTCGTCGATCCTGGGCCATCAGCATGTCGTCTGGATCGCCGGCGGCCAGCTCAAGGGCGCCGGTGTCGAGGATCTGGTGGAGGAGGTCGCCGAGCGGCTGGTCGCCGTCGTGTTGTTCGGTGCCGACGCCCCGGTGATCGCGGCCGCGCTGGCGCGACACGCGCCGGAAGTCCCCGTGGTCGAGTTGGATACGCGGGATCATGCCGGTATGGGGCAGGCAGTCATGGACGAAGCGATCACCGGGACCCGCAATACCGAAATCGCCGACGCGGTGATGGAGCGTGCGGTGCGGGAGGCGGCGGCGTTCGCCGGACCCGGCGATACCGTCTTGCTCGCGCCCGCGGCGGCCTCGCTGGACATGTTCACCGACTACACCCACCGGGGCCGCAGCTTCGCCGGTGCGGTGGAGGACCTGAAGGACGAGGACCTCGGGCGGCGGTTATGAGACCGCGCGGCACGCGACAGGTACAGGTGGGCCGATTCGGCGCCTGGCTGGCGCGGCCGCTGGCCTCGTTCCATCTGGTCGTCACCATCGCCACCCTGCTCACCGTGCTGGGTCTGGTGATGGTGTTGTCGGCCTCCAGTGTGGAGTCCTACGCCGACGGCGGGTCGGCGTATTCGCTGTTCGTACAACAGATGATGTACGCGATGGTCGGCGCGGTGCTGTTCTATCTCGCGCTGCGGATACCGTTCCGGCGGCTGCGTCAGCTGTCCTTCCCGGTTTTCGCGATATCGGTACTGCTGCTGGTCCTCGTATTGATCCCGGGGGTCGGCAGTACGGTCAACGGCGCCCGCCGCTGGATCGATCTGGGGTTGTTCTCGATCCAGCCGTCGGAGCTGGTGAAGGTGACGTTCGTGGTGTGGGGCGCGCACCTGCTGATCTCGCGGCGCGCCGCGGGGCGGGCGGCCAACGATCCGGGTGGTTTGAAGAATCTGCTGGTGCCGCTGGTTCCGGCCGGCCTGCTGGTGTGCCTGTTGATCGTGCTGCAGCCGAACCTGTCCACCACCATCGCACTCGGGATCGTCCTGCTGGCGCTGCTGTGGTTCGGCGGCCTGCCGGTGCGACTGTTCGTGGCCATCCTCGCCTCGGGCGCCATCGCCGCCCTCGCGCTCGCGCTCTCGGCGGGCTACCGCTCCGACCGGATGCGCGCCTTCTTCAATCCCGCCGACGACCCCCAGGGCATCAACTATCAGGCCCGCCAGGCGATGTACTCGCTGGCCGACGGCGGCCTGTGGGGTCGAGGGCTCGGGCAGAGCCGGGCCAAATGGAGCTATTTGCCCAACTCGCACAACGACTTCATCTTTGCCATCATCGGCGAGGAACTCGGGTTCCTGGGCTGCGCGCTCGTGCTGGGCCTGTTCGCGCTGTTCGTCTACGCCGGTCTGCGGATCGCCGCCCGCTCGGTGGACCCCTTCCTGCGCCTGCTCACCGCGACCGCCACCACCTGGATCACCGGGCAGGCACTGATCAACATCGGTTACGTGGTGGGTCTGCTGCCGGTCACCGGACTGCAGTTGCCGCTGGTCTCGGCGGGCGGTTCGTCGCTGGCACTGACCCTGTTCATGTTCGGCATCATCGCCAACGCGGCCCGGCACGAACCCGAGGCGGTGGCGGCCCTGCACGCCGGACAGGACGGGCGGGTCAGTCGCCTGCTGCGACTGCCGAAACCAGAGGTCTACCATCCCGTGCGGGCCCGCGCCGCGGCCGGCCGTGACCGGGGCCCAGCGCGCCGCCCGGTCCGCACCGAGCCGCGGGACGAGCCCGTGCGGGCCCGGCCGCGCGCCAACAGCCGCGGTACCGACACCCTGCGGGCCACCCGGGCCTGGGAACCCAGCTATTCGGTGACACACGCACGAGAACGGGGAAGAAACAGGTGAGCGCACCTCAGTCCGCAGGCGAGCACACGGCATCGCGCACGGACGGGATATCGGTGATCGTCGCCGGTGGCGGTACGGCCGGGCATATCGAACCGGCCCTGGCCGTCGCCGACGCGTTGCGGCGACTGGATCCCGGGATCCGGGTGACCGCGCTCGGCACCGCGCGCGGACTGGAAACGACCCTGGTGCCCGAACGGGGATACCCGCTCGAACTGATCCCGCCGGTGCCGTTGCCGCGCAAACCCAGTGCGGATCTGCTGCGGCTGCCCGGCCGGGTCCGGGCCTCGGTACGCCGTACCCGCGAGATCATCGACGCGGTCGAGGCGGATGTGATCGTCGGGTTCGGTGGTTATGTGGCATTGCCCGCCTATCTCGCCGCGGGCCGCGGGGCCCTGCGGCGGCGGCGCGCGGTGCCGGTGGTGGTGCACGAGGCCAACGCGATGGCAGGTATCGCCAACAAGGTCGGCGCGCGGCGCGCGACCCGGGTACTGGCCGCGGTACCGGATTCCGGGCTCGACGCCGAGATCGTCGGCATCCCGGTACGGGCCGCGATCACTTCACTCGACCGGGCCGGGCTGCGGGCGCAGGCGCGGGAGCATTTCGGGCTGCCCGCGACCGGTCCGGTACTCCTGGTGTTCGGCGGTTCCCAGGGGGCGCGGTCGCTCAACGACGCGATCTCGGGCGCGGCCCCGCAACTGGCCGCGGCCGGTATCTCCGTCCTGCACGCCCACGGTCCCAAGAACACGCTGGATATCGGATCGGCAGATCCCGCCGCGCCCTATGTGGCGGTGCCCTACCTGTCGCGGATGGATCTCGCCTACGCCGCCGCCGACGCGGTGGTCTGCCGGTCCGGGGCGATGACCGTCGCCGAGGTGTCGGCGGTGGGATTGCCCGCGATCTACGTACCGCTGCCGCACGGAAACGGTGAACAGGAACTCAATGCCCGGCCCGTCGTCGCGGCCGGTGGTGGCAGAATCGTTGCCGACCCCGAACTGTCCCCGAAATATGTGATCGACGAGGTGATACCGCTGCTCACGGATCCAGCACGCATAGCCGAGATGGGCCGTGCCGCCGCCGGCGCGGGCCATCGCGATGCCGCCGACGAGGTCGCCCGGATCGTGTTGCGGGCGGCGGGCCGGTGAGCGGGGAGCAGATGACCGCACCGGAGACCGGTCCCGGCGCGCTGCCGCCGGAGTTGGCCCGGGTGCATATGGTCGGTATCGGCGGCGCCGGTATGTCGGGGATCGCCCGCATCCTGCTGTCGCGCGGTGGCGAGGTCTCCGGCTCCGATGCCAAGGAGAGCCGCGGTGTCCTCGCCCTGCGGGCCCGGGGCGCCCAGGTGCGGATCGGGCACGACGCCGGTGCGCTGGATCTGCTACCCGGCGGGCCGACGGTGGTGGTGACGACCTACGCGGCCATCCCCAAGACCAACCCCGAACTGGTGGAGGCGCACCGCCGCGAGATCCCGGTGCTGCTGCGGCCGACCGTGCTGGCGGCGCTGATGAGCGGGCATCGCACGCTGCTCGTCTCGGGGACGCACGGGAAAACCTCCACCACGTCGATGCTCATCGTCTCCCTGCAGCACTGCGGGCTGGACCCGTCGTTCGCGGTGGGTGGTGAACTCAACGAGGCGGGCACCAACGCCCATCACGGCAGCGGCGATATCTTCGTCGCCGAAGCGGACGAGAGCGACGGCTCCCTCCTGCAGTACGACCCGGATGTCGCGGTGGTCACCAATATCGAATCCGACCACCTGGATTTCTTCGGTTCCGACGCCGCCTACGTGCAGGTGTTCGACGATTTCACCGATCGCCTCGCCGACGGCGGACTGCTGGTGGTGTGCCTGGACGACCCCGGCGCCCGGGAGCTGGCCGAGCGCACCGGGCAGCGGCTGGCCGACCGCGGCGTGCGGGTCCTCGGGTACGGCACCGGGGAGTTGCCCGACGCGCCGGTTCCGGTCGGGGTGCGGCTGCACAGCTGGGAACCGCGGGATGTCGGCGGTATCGCTCACTTCCAGCTCGCCGACGAACCCGCCCCGCGCACCCTGCGGTTGTCCGTGCCCGGCCGGCATATGGCGCTCAACGCGCTGGCCGCGCTGCTGACCGCGCGGGCCGCCGGCGCCGACGTGGACGAGATCATCCAGGGGCTGGAGGGTTTCGGTGGTGTCCACCGCCGCTTCCAGTTCGTGGGCCGCGAGAACCGGGTGCGGGTCTTCGACGACTATGCCCACCATCCCACCGAGGTCCGGGCGGTGCTCGGGGCCGCCGCCGAACTGGTGGAACAGGAGGCGCGCGACGGCGCGCTGGCCCGTCGGGGCCGGGTGATCGTGGTCTTCCAGCCGCATCTCTACAGTCGCACCGCGACCTTCGCCGCCGAATTCGGCGCGGCCCTCGATCTGGCCGACGAAGTGGTGGTGCTCGATGTCTACGGGGCGCGTGAAGAGCCACTGCCCGGGGTCAACGGCGCGCTGGTCGCGCAGGCGGTGCACAAACCCGTGCACTACCAACCCGATATGTCGCGGGTGGGCCGCCAGGTCGCGGGTCTCGCCCAGCCCGGTGATGTCGTGATCACCATGGGCGCCGGCGATGTCACCATGCTCGGCAGCCAGGTCCTGGACGGACTACGCGCGCGTCCGCAGTACGGGCGGTGAGGCGGGGTGCGGGCCGGAACGCGACGATTCGGGGTGGGCGGATCGCGGCGTTTCCGGCTGTGGGCGTTGCCCGCCCTCGCCCTGGTGATCACACTGGCCGCGCTCGCCTGGTTCTCGCCGCTGCTCTCGGTCCGCGAGGTACGGATCGACGGAGCGGGCGAGATCCCGGCGGAACAGATCCGCGAACTGCTCCAGGTCCCCGAGACCGGTTCGATCCTGCGGATCGATACCGCGGCGATGGCCGCGCGGGTGGCGACCATCCCGAAGGTCCGCAGCGTCCGGGTGCAGCGGGTGCTGCCGTCGACCGTGCGGGTGCGGATCGAGCCGCGAACCCCGGTGCTGTACTACGACTCTCCCGAGGGCGCGCATCTGCTGGACGCCGGCGGTATCGAGTACGCGATCGAGCCCGCGCCGAT
The DNA here is from genome assembly GCF_050942415.1 of Nocardia grenadensis. Taxonomy (NCBI): domain Bacteria; kingdom Bacillati; phylum Actinomycetota; class Actinomycetes; order Mycobacteriales; family Nocardiaceae; genus Nocardia; species Nocardia grenadensis. The sequence continues at coordinate 1,907,216 of NZ_CP192054.1, forward strand.
CGGGGTGCCGCAGTTGGTCACCGCCCGGCCGAGCAGTACCGACGAGCTCACCCGGGCCGCGGTCGCCGTGGCCCGGGTGCTGCCGCCGGCGCTGGAGGTGCAGGTGGAAACCATCCGTGCCGCGGGCGCGTCGGAGATTTCCCTGACATTGCGCGACGGTCGCACGGTACTGTGGGGCAACAGCGAGGACGGCGAACGCAAATCGGCGGTGGTGCTGCCGCTGCTCACTCAGCCGGGAACCGTGTTCGACGTCTCGAGTCCCAGTCTGGTCACGGTAAAATGATTCCCAGCAATCTTGTTCGGTTCGACCCTGTTCGGTACGCAGCTCCGCCTCGGCCCCGGACGCTCACCCGGAGACCGCATGTGGCGGGAGCCGGGGGCGTCCCACGATGTGGGCGCGGGCCGCTGGGCAACCGTTCACGATACGTCGCGTACCGCCTTGGTAGAAGGAAGTTCGCCGAAGAAACTGGTTATCGTCTCGGCGCGCCTGCGAGCGGATCGCGACGGCGGCGAATAGCGTTCCGCACCAGTCGGATACTTGACATAACTCCAACCCTATGGTTGAGGTTCAGGGTTTGCTCGGATCGTGGTCCGCGGATAGTGATCGCGCGGAACGATATCGGGCATCCGAAAACGACAGACTTTGGATCGAAGGAAGGCGAGAGCTCATGACGCCCCCGCACAACTACCTTGCCGTGATCAAGGTCGTCGGTATCGGCGGCGGCGGCGTGAACGCCGTCAACCGAATGATCGAGCAGGGCCTCAAGGGTGTCGAGTTCATCGCGGTGAACACCGACGCCCAGGCACTGCTGATGAGCGATGCCGACGTGAAGCTCGATGTCGGGCGGGAGCTCACTCGAGGGCTCGGCGCCGGCGCCGACCCCGAAGTAGGTCGTAAGGCCGCCGAGGATCACAAGGACGAGATCGAAGAGGTGCTCAAGGGCGCCGATATGGTCTTCGTGACCGCCGGTGAGGGCGGCGGCACGGGCACCGGCGGCGCGCCCGTCGTAGCGAGTATCGCGCGCAAACTGGGTGCGCTGACGATAGGTGTGGTCACCCGGCCCTTCTCCTTCGAGGGGAAGCGCCGCGGTAATCAGGCCGAGGTCGGTATCAACCTGCTACGCGAATCCTGCGACACCCTGATCGTCATTCCCAATGATCGGCTGCTGCAACTCGGCGATGCCGCGGTGAGCCTGATGGATGCCTTCCGCTCGGCCGACGAGGTGCTCCTCAACGGTGTGCAGGGCATCACCGACCTGATCACCACCCCGGGTCTGATCAACGTCGACTTCGCCGACGTCAAGAGTGTGATGTCCGGGGCCGGTAGCGCGCTGATGGGTATCGGCTCGTCCAGAGGAGAGGGCAGGTCGGTCAAAGCGGCCGAGGCGGCGATCAATTCACCGCTGCTGGAGGCCTCGATGGACGGTGCGCACGGGGTGCTGCTCTCGATCGCCGGTGGTTCCGATCTGGGCCTGTTCGAGATCAACGAGGCCGCCTCGCTGGTGCAGGAGGCCGCGCATATCGAGGCCAACATCATCTTCGGTACGGTGATCGACGATTCGCTCGGCGACGAGGTGCGCGTCACCGTGATCGCCGCGGGATTCGACGGCGGTGGTCCCGCCCGGCGGACGTTCGATCCGGCGACCACTCGGGGATCGCTGGGTTCCGGACGGACCGCGGAGATCTCGGCGCAGTCGCGAACCGCCGAACTCGGCCAGTCCCGGACCGCCGAACTCGGCGCGGCCCGTGGCCATTCCGAGGAGCCGGCCTCGACCCGATCAACGGATCCCGGTTCGGCGATCGCGCGCGGTCCGGCACCGAGCTACCGCGATACCGAACGTACTCGTCCGCCGGTGGATCCGACGCTGACCCACAACAGCCGGTCCCATATCCAGCCGCCGCCCGATCTGCCCGACGATGACGACGACGATGTGGACGTCCCGGATTTCATGCGCCGCTGAATCAGGTGCCGTGGCACCGACGGTGATCCGTCCGGGCCGAGTGCGCGGGCGGTCGGCCGTGGTGAGTGCGCGTGCCGCCGCCGGACGAGAAGGGGCCGCTGCGAACTGCCACTAGGCTCGGTGGCATGACAGCGGCATCGGTACTCACCGTTCGACGGGTCGTCACCACGCGCGCGGGAGGTTCCTCCGCGCCGCCCTACGATTCGTTCAACCTCGGCGATCACGTCGGCGACGATCCGGCGGCGGTGCGGCGCAACCGCGCCCGGCTCGCCGCGACGCTCGGCCTTCCCGCCGATCACGTGATCTGGATGGAACAGATCCACGGCCGCACGGTCGCCACGGTGGACGGGCCCCGTACCGAACCGTTTCCCGGTACCGATGCCCTGGTCACCACCCGGCCGGGACTGGCGCTGGTGGTGCTGTCCGCCGATTGCGTCCCGCTGCTGCTGTCGGACGAGGAGGCGGGGGTCGTGGCCGCCGTGCACGCCGGGCGGGTGGGCGCGCGTATCGGTATCGTGCCGCGGGCGCTCGAGGCGATGGTCGCCGCCGGCGCCCGGCTCGATCGGATCGGTGCGCTGCTCGGTCCCGCCGCCAGCGGCCGGCAGTACGAGGTGCCGGCCGAGATGCGGGCCGACGTGGAAGCGCACCTGCCCGGTAGCGCCACCACCACGGTGCGCGGCACCCCCGGCCTGGACCTGCGCGCGGGTATCCGGCGCCAGCTCACCGCGGCCGGGGTTGCCGCGGTCGCCGAGGATCCGCGCTGCACCATAGAGGACACCACACTCTTCAGTCACCGCCGCGGCGCGCCGACCGGACGATTGGGCAGTGTGATCTGGATGGAATCGGGTACAGCGTGAAGGGCCGAGCGGTCCGCGGCGCCGCGTCCGGCCGTCGCGACCGCGCGGTCGGCGCGAAACATCAACTCGCGCATAATTTTCGAGGCACGGCCGATGCTCGGTCACTGGGAGATGGGAGACCGATGACGGCGCAGAGACCGTGGCGGATCGGCACGTGGAGATGAGTAGGGGCCGTAGCGAGCCCGAATCCACCCGAACGGCGGCGGATTCCACCGACCGGCCGGGGCAGTCCGTCCCGGACAGTCACGGCACGGAGGCTGGAAACGACTCCCGTACCGCGGAACTGGCCGATAACCTCGCGCGTCTGCTCGCACGTATCGATGCAGCGTGCGCGGCTGCCGGCCGGGATCCGGGGGAGGTCCGGCTGCTGCCGGTGACGAAATATTTCCCGGCCTCCGATATCGCCGCGCTGTATCGTCTGGGCCGCCGTGACTTCGGGGAGAGCCGCCCGCAGGAGGCCGGTGCCAAGGCCGCGGAGCTGGACCGCCCCGGGATGCGCTGGCATCTGATCGGCCGGCTGCAGCGGAACAAGGCACGCCAGGTGGTGCGCTGGGCGCATGCGGTGCATTCGGTGGACAGCGAACGTCTGGCGACCGCGCTCGCCGCGGCCACCGCGGCGGCCCTGGATGCCGGTGAGCGGAGCACTCCGCTGAAGGTGCTGATCCAGGTGAGCCTGGACGCCGACCCGGCGCGCGGTGGGGTGGATCCGGCCGCCTTGCCGACGCTGGCCGACCGTATCGCGGACGCCGCGGAACTGCGCCTGGCCGGGATCATGGCCATTCCACCGCGGGCCGCCGATCCGGACGCGGAGTTCGCCCGCTTGGCCGAATTGCACGCCCGGCTGCGTACCGGACATCCAGGGGCGACGGAGTTGTCCGCCGGAATGTCCGATGATCTTGAAAGAGCTATTGCCCATGGATCCACCTGTGTGCGTGTCGGTACCGCTCTAATGGGTGCCCGGCCGATAACCTCGGCGTAGCAAACAAACCTCATCAGTCACATTCGACACATATGCTGGGACACGACGAGGGCTGAGCAAGACTTCAACACCCGGCCGCCACCGGGGCCGAAGGAAGGTCGACCAGAATGAGCGAGCGCAGCGAGCGAGTACTCGACGCAGCCACGAGCGTGATCATGACGGAGCCGAGCGACAGCGCGGCACGGTCATCGAGCGAGCGCAGCGAGCGAGTTGTGGGCGCAGCCACGAGCATGCTCGTGACGGGGCCGAGCGGCAGCGAGGCACGATCATGAGCACGCTGCACAAGTTCAAGGCGTACTTCGGCATGGTTCCGCTCGAGGATTACGAGGACGACTACGTCGACGATCGCACCCCGCGTGGTGTCGAGGATCGTGGCGGGCGCCGGCCGCGTGAATACTCCGACCGCGCCCCCCGTGACTACGACGATCGCCCGGACTACGACCGGTACCCCGAGGGCCGCTACGACGCTCCCGACTACCGCGACGTGCCCTACAAGTCGTCCTACCAGCCCAGCTACCCCGCGCCGCGCCGGGACGACTACCCGGGCGACGCCTACGACGACGATTACGAGGGACCACGCCGCCCCACCCGGATCGACGCCGCCGCCTCCGGCCGGTATCGTCCGGGCGGCGGTGCCTCCCTGCGCGGCGCGACCAGGGGAGCGCTGGCAGTCGATCCCGATGCCGAGGAGCGACGGCTGGCCGAGCGGGTCCGCCCCGAGCCGGTTGCCGCCCGCCGTCCCGCGATCTTCGAGGACGGAGGTCCCTTGTCCAAGATCACCACGCTGCGTCCGCGTGATTACAGCGAAGCCGCGATCATCGGGGAGCGGTTCCGTGAGGGCAACCCGGTGATCATGGATCTGGTCGACCTCAGCAATGCCGATGCCAAACGCCTCGTCGACTTCGCCGCCGGACTGGCCTTCGCCCTGCGTGGGTCGTTCGACAAGGTGGCGACCAAGGTGTTCCTGCTCTCCCCGGCCGATGTGGACGTATCGGCCGAAGAGCGTCGCCGCATCGCGGAAACCGGGTTCTACAACCAGAAATAGCGAGCGGCTCGCCCGGCCGGGCGCCGCATGGTACGAACAAGATCGGCGCGGGCATTTTGCACCGCGCCGATTTTGCGGCAGAGTGAGGTCGTGGCCTTGTTCGCGGTGCTGTACTTCGTACTGTTCATCTTCTGGCTGTTGCTCATCAGCCGGGTGATCGTCGAGTTCATCCGGAGCTTCGCCCGCGACTGGCGTCCCACCGGGGTGGTCGTCGTGATCCTCGAGGTGATCTTCACCATCACCGATCCTCCCGTGAAGCTGCTGCGGCGGTTGATCCCACCGGTCTCCCTGGGCGGAATTCGGCTCGATCTGTCGATTATGGTTCTGCTGTTCCTGGTCTTCATCCTGATGTCGGTGGTGAGCCGGCTCGGCCAGCCGGTAGCTCCGGTGTGACAGAATGGGCCGTGAAGACTTGCCAGAGCCGCTAGATCTGCCAACGCGCGAAGGGATCCTTCCATGCCGCTGACCCCAGCCGATGTGCACAACGTCGCGTTCAGCAAACCGCCTATCGGCAAACGCGGCTACAACGAGGACGAAGTCGATGCCTTCCTGGATCTGGTGGAGCAGGAACTTTCCCGGTTGATCGAGGAGAACGCCGACCTTCGCCAGCGGGTTGCCGAGCTCGATGCCGAATTGGCCGATGCCAAGGCAAGCCGGGGTCCGGCCGGGCCGGGCCTGGGCAAACCGGTGCAGCAGGCCCCGCCTCCGGAACCGATCAAACCCCCGGTCCAGGCGCCACCGTCGGCACCCATCCCGGTGGTTCCGGCCGCCCCCTCGGCCGCCGATGCCGCGGCCGATGCGAATATGCAGGCCGCCAAGGTACTGAGCCTGGCGCAGGAGATGGCCGATCGGCTCACCAGCGATGCCAAGAGCGAAGCCGAGAATTTGCTGGCGAACGCCCGGGCCAATTCCGAGCGGATGGTCAACGACGCGCGGGTGCGCTCGGACGAGATGATCGCCGACGCGCGGCACAAGTCCGATGCCATGCTCAGCGACGCCCAGACCCGCTCCGACAGCCAGTTGCGCCAGGCCAAGGAGAAGGCCGACGCGCTGCAGGCCGACGCCGAGCGCAAGCACACCGAGATCATGGGGACCATCACCCAGCAGCGCAATGTGCTGGAGAGCCGGATCCAGACCCTGAAGACCTTCGAACGGGAATACCGGGTGCGGCTCAAGTCGTATCTGGAATCGCAGCTCGAAGAGCTGGAGAACCGTGGTTCGGCAGTGCCCGTCGATGAGGGTGACTCCTTCGATACCGGGGCCAACCAGCTCGCTCCCGCCTCGTTCGGCAAAGGCGAGTAAACGCCCGATACCGCTGGGAGCGCACGGGCGCCCGGCCTGCTGTTCTGGGGGTCATCATGCTTGTCCTGACACTGGCGCTGGCCACGATCGGCCTGGCCCTGCTGATCCTGTCCCTGGCGACCGGATCGGTGATCTGGGCGTGGGGCTGTATCGCGGTGTGCGTTGCCGGCGCCGTGGTGTTGCTGGCGAGCGCGCTGTCCATGCGCGCACCCGATGAGGAACTGCCCCCGCGGGATCAGCACGCGAAGCGCTGACGAGAAAAACGGGCGAGAACCAAAACGTCCTTCCGGGTTGCGAGATGCTGCGGCTCCGCGGGCGGTTGTATAAGTGGTTGACCGTCCTGGTTAGAATCAAACCTGTAAGTCGGCGACGATCCGGCCATCACCGGGGAGCTTTCGGAAGAACGGCGTCGTGCGGCGCTCCCCAGGTCGCGCACGCTCAGTAGAACCGAACGGGTGAGCCCGTCACAGCTCGTAACGAGAGGTCCACCCGGTTCGCCGGGGCCGGACAAGCGGGGTGGTACCGCGGTTCCGGCGCACCCGCTGCGCCGCGATCGTCCCCGTGCCGAGATATCGCGCCTCAGGGCGCGCCGGGCACGAGGAGATGTGTATCCGCGATGGCGGACGAGAAATCCAGTAGCAGCGCATATCCGCGCGTCGATCTCGGCGGCGGATCCGGTGTGTCCTTCCCCGAGCTGGAGCGGGCCGTGCTGGACACCTGGGCCGCCGACGGAACCTTCCGCGCCAGTATCGACAACCGGGCCGGCGCCGAGGAGTTCGTCTTCTACGACGGGCCCCCGTTTGCCAACGGTCTGCCGCATTACGGTCATTTGCTGACCGGCTATGTCAAAGATGTCATTCCGCGTTTCCAGACCATGCGCGGTAAGCGAGTCGAGCGACGTTTCGGTTGGGACACCCACGGGCTGCCGGCGGAAATCGAAGCGGAAAAGCAGCTCGGTATCACGGACAAATCACAGATCGACTCGATGGGGCTCGCGGAATTCAATGCCGCGTGCAAGTCGTCGGTGCTCCGGTATACCGGTGAATGGCGCGATTATGTGACCCGGCAGGCCCGCTGGGTCGACTTCGACAACGACTACAAGACACTCGATCTCGACTTCATGGAGTCGGTGATGTGGGCGTTCAAATCGCTCTATGACAAGGGCCTGATCTATCAGGGCTTCCGGGTGCTGCCCTACAGCTGGTACGAGCAGACACCACTGTCGAACCAGGAGGCCAAGCTCGACGACGCCTACCGGATGCGCCAGGATCCGGCGGTGACAGTGGATATGGTGCTCGCGGTTCCCGCGGACCACCCATTGCGGGACCTGGACGGCGCCAATGCGCTGATCTGGACCACCACGCCGTGGACGTTGCCGTCCAACCTCGCCGTCGCGGTACACCCGGACCTGCGCTACGTGCAGGTGCGCGGGGCGGATGGCAAACGCTATGTCCTCGCGGCCGAGCGGGTCGGCCACTACACGCGGGAACTCGGTGAGCTCCCCGAGGTGCTCGGGGAGTACGCCGGGGCCGCGCTGGTCGATCTGCGCTACACGCCGCCCTTCGACTTCTTCGCCGGGCATCCGAATGCGCACCGGGTGCTCTCGGCCGACTATGTCACCACCGATTCCGGTACCGGCATCGTGCACATGGCACCCGCCTTCGGTGAAGAAGATATGGATGTCTGTAGCGCGAACGGTATCCAGCTGGTGCAGCCGCTCGATCCGGGCGGCAAGTTCACCTCCATGGTGCCGCCGTACGAGGGCCTCATGGTGTTCGACGCCAATCCGGTGATCATCAAAGACCTCAAGGCCGCCGGAAAACTGTTGCGGCAGGAGACCGTCGACCACTCCTATCCGCACAGCTGGCGTTCCGGCCGGCCGCTGATCTATATGGCCGTGCCTTCCTGGTTCGTGGCGGTGACGCAGTTCCGCGAGCGCATGGTGGAGCTGAACAAACAGATCAGCTGGGTACCCGAGCACATCCGCGACGGGCAGTTCGGAAAATGGCTCGAGAACGCGCGCGACTGGAACATCAGCCGGAACCGGTACTGGGGCAGCCCGATCCCGGTGTGGATGTCCGACGATCCCGCTTATCCGCGGATCGATGTCTACGGTTCCCTCGACGAACTCGAACGCGACTTCGGAGTGCGGCCCACGGATCTGCATCGTCCCGCGATCGACGAGCTGACCCGGCCCAACCCGGACGATCCGACCGGGCAGTCCACCATGCGCCGGGTGCCGGAAGTGCTGGACTGCTGGTTCGAATCGGGGTCCATGCCGTACGCGCAGGTCCACTTCCCGTTCGAGAACACGGAGTGGTTCGGCTCGCACTTCCCCGGCGATTTCATCGTCGAGTACAACGGCCAGACCCGCGGCTGGTTCTACAACCTGCACGTCCTGTCCACGGCGTTGTTCGACAGCCCGGCGTTCAAGAACGTCGTCGCGCACGGCATCGTGCTCGGCGACGACGGGCTCAAGATGAGCAAGTCCAAGCGCAACTATCCGGATGTGAACGAGGTGTTCGACCGGGACGGTTCCGACGCCATGCGCTGGTTCCTGATGAGTTCACCGATCCTGCGCGGCGGCAATCTCATCGTCACCGAGCGCGGTATCCGCGAAGGCGTGAGCCATGCGCTGCGGCCACTGTGGAACGCCTGGACGTTCCTGCAGCTCTACGCCGCCGAGCCGGGGGTGTGGCGGACGGATTCGACCAACGCGCTGGATCGCTACATCCTGGCGAAGCTGGCGCAGACGCGCGATGTGATGACCACGGCGCTGGAGGAGTTCGATATCGCCGGCGCCTGCGAGGAACTGCGCACCTTCGCCGACGCGCTGACGAACTGGTATGTGCGCCGGTCGCGGGCCCGGTTCTGGGCCGAGGACCGCGACGCCGTCGACACCCTGCATACGGTGCTCGAGGTGGTGACGCGGTTGGCGGCTCCGCTGCTGCCGCTGATCACCGAGGTCATCTGGCGGGGTCTGACCGGTGAGCGCTCGGTGCACTTGACGGATTGGCCGGCCGCCGATGCGCTGCCGCACGATCCGGAGCTGGTCGCCGCGATGGACGAGGCGCGCAGTGTGTGTTCGACCGTGCTGAGCCTGCGCAAGGCGCAGAAACTTCGGGTCCGGCTGCCGTTGGCGGAGGTGACGATCGCCGCCTCCGATGCGGAACGGCTGGCGCCCTACGCCGATATCATCGCCGACGAGGTGAACGTCAAAAAGGTCGATCTGACCACCGATGTCGCCGCGCACGGTCGGTTCGAGCTGGCGGTCAACGCGCGTGCCGCCGGCCCCCGCCTGGGCAAGGATGTGCAGCGGGTGATCAAGGCGGTCAAGGCGGGCGACTGGTCGGAGAGCGCCGACGGTGTGGTCAGTGCCGCCGGCATCGAACTGCTGCCCGAGGAGTACACCCAGCGACTGGTGGCGGCCGAACCGGAATCGACCGCCGCCCTGCCCGGTAACGCGGGCCTGGTGGTGCTCGATTCGGTGGTCACCGAGGAGCTGGAGGCCGAGGGCTGGGCCCGCGATGTGATCCGGGATCTGCAGGAGACCCGGAAATCGCTCGGCCTCGACGTTTCCGATCGCATCACGGCGACCCTCGAGGTATCGGCCGACCGGGAGGACTGGGCGCGCACCCATCGCGAGTTGATCGCGGGGGAGATCCTGGCGGTCGAGCTGGACTTCGGGCCGGCCGGCCCGGACGCCGCGGAACTCACCGGCGGGGCGCGGGCCCGGATCGTCAAGGCGGGCTGAGCCATCGCTGCCGGCCGGATCGCCGCTCCGGCCGGCAGCGTGGCGCCGGTGCCGTCCGGCGGAACAATACTGCCGTCGTGTCCGTTTCGACGCCCTTCGACTGTGCGGTCACCCGAGAATTCTCACACGGGGGCTGCCGGCGAGGAGGCCGCCAGTGGCCCCGGCACCAGGTTCTGTGCACCAGGTCCCGGCCACGTCCCAGCAGTTCGCGCAGGTGGCTGTCCGGCCGGCGAACAGAATGAGCTGCGGTATCCGTGCCCCTGACCGGGCCGGTGGCGCGCACTAGGGTGAAGGCTTATGGCTTCGGACAACCCCGACGAGTGGTGGCAGCATTCCCCCGAGGGACAACAGAAGAGTTCTCCGTCGGGTCAGTGGCAGCAGGGGTACCCGGCCCAGGGGGGACAGCAGAATCCGGGCATGCCGTGGGGGCAGGCCGCGGGCCACGGGCCGCATCCCGCTCCGCAGCAGGGCGCGTGGGAGATGCCGCCGCTGGGGAGCGGAGGATACGGCGGTCCGCCGCCGAAGAACAATGGGCCCTTGATCGGGGTGCTCGTCGCGGTGGTGGTGCTGGTCCTCATCGGTGTCGTCGGGCTGGTGGCACTGCAGTCGCGGGGGTCGGCGGAGAACACCGCGACCGGAACGTCCACGGAGGTGACCGGTTCCGCGCCTGTGTCGAGTTCGGTGCGCGCTACCTCCACCACCGCCACCACCAGTGCCCTGCCCTCCGTGGGCGAACCGGTGCTGCGTGAGGGGCTGGCGCCGGTCGCCGTGCTCGGCCCTACCTGGCAGGCCGGTGAGAGTACGTACACGATGGCGTTCAAGGACTGGCCCTTCGCTTTTCGGGCGCCCGGTTCCTGGGGATGTATGAAGGGGTCGATCGAGAAGATCCCGGATGCCCAGGCGTGGGGTTGTGTGGACGAGAGCAATTCCGCTGCGGGACAGAGGGTCAACCTCATCCTCCGCAAATGCCCAGCGATCTGCGATGCCGCCACGCAGGCCCGGTTCGATGCCGACTGGTTCGATGCGCCGGACAAGGCGCGGAAGTTCGACGACCGTACCTCCTACGTGGAGGCCGCGACCAATGACGAAGGCAAGTTCACGGTGGATTTCAGCCGATTCTTCGCCGCGGAACCGGGTGGTGATCCGGTCTGGCAGGTGGGGGTCTACCTGGAGTCGCCGACAGCCACCAAGGACGTGGTTCTCAAGACGCTGAATGACGTGGCCACCCAAACGCAATAAACATTTTTGTGATGTTCATCACACGCTAGATGTTTGCTAGAAGCTTGTCGACCCCCTGCGGGCCGGGCAAAATCATCCTCGATACCGCTGAGTCCGGTTCCTCGGACCACCGGGAACGGTGATCATTTCGTTCGGTTCTACCTGAGTGAAGTTGCGCCGGAGCCGATTCACCCGGCGTGACCCCTGTGGTTGGCGGTGTCCCCACCCCCGTGACGGATGCCGCGAGAAAACCGGGATGCCGCACGGTGTCCTGGGCACCGACGGGCAGAAGGGTGGGCAAGTGATCGGAATTGCACTGCGCCGGGGTATCGCCGGCATGCTTTTCGCGACGGCCGTCGGCGCCGTCGCCGCCGGCCCCGGGTGGGCGCAGACCGGCAGCGGGGCCACTGGATCGGCCTCCGGATCCGGATCGCTCAGCGCCAGCGGCTCGGCCGCGCTACCGGTCTCCAGCAGCAACGGGCTCGGCGCGCTGGCCGCCGCGACCTCGCAGACCGGGAAGATGTATGAATGGGGCGCCACCGGCCCGGATACCTGGGACTGCTCCGGTCTCGTGCAGTGGGCCTTCCGCCAGGTAGGCGTCACGCTGCCGCGCACCACGTGGGAGCAGGCCGAAGTGGGTGTTTCGGTGCCGCGGTACGCCCTCTCGCCGGGTGATGTGATCATCATCAATTCCGACGCTTCCCATGTCGGGATCTACGCCGGCTTCGGCCAGGTGCTCAATGCCTACGGCGCCGGGGTACCGGTCGGGCTCACCCCGATCGACCAGTTCTACATCTACAGCATCCGCCGTTTCTGAGGCTGCGGCGGCAGCGTCGCCGCCGAACCGTGGTCAGTCGACCTGCCGGCGCAGCAGTGGCCCATAGTCGGGGTGGGCCAGCGCCGAGGCGAACTGCGCGATGAGATAGTCGCCGGGGTTTCCTGTGTCGTACCAGCGGCCCTGGATGACCTGCCCGTAGACCGCATGGTTGGCGGCATAGGCGTTGATGGAATCGGTCAGATAGACCTCGCCGGTGCGGTGCGTGTACCAGTTCTCCGTCTGCGCCCGCAGTTCGTCGATGATCCCAGGCGTCACCACATAGCCGCCGATCGCGGCGAAGGCCGAGGGGGCATCCTCGGGTTTGGGTTTCTCCACCAGGCCCGATATGCGCAGCAGACCGTCGTCCAGGTCCTCCCGGACCACCGGGACGCCGTAGCGCTGCGATTCGTTCGGATTCATCGGCATCAGTGCCAGCACCGGGCAGCCCGTCGATTCGTAGGCGCGGATCAGCTGCTGGGCCCGTGGCTCCTCGGCGACGAAGACGTCGTCGGGCCACAGCACCAGCATCGGTTCGTCGGCGGCGGTACGGGCCGCATTCAGTACCGGGGTCCCGTTCCCGTATGGGCCGTGCTGATCCAGATAGGTGATGTGACCCAGCCGGGACAGTTCGCCGACCTCTTCCACCGCGTCCGCGTAGGCGGTCTTGCCGTCGGCGCGCAGCTGGGCCACCAGCGCGGGATTGGGCCGGAAATGGTCCTGGATCAGCGATTTTCCGCCACTCACCACAATGGTGATATCGGTGATCCCGGAGGCCACCAGCTCACGCACCGTGTGTTCGATCACCGGCTTGTCGCCGACCGGCAGCATCTCCTTGGGGATCGCCTTCGTCAGCGGTAATAGTCGGGAACCGATACCGGCAGCGGGAATGACGGCCTTACGGATCTTCATCGTCCGATCATCACATATCCGTCGGCCGGGGCGCGGTATCCCGGCCGGGTCCAGCGATCCCGGAAACGCCGGGTGGCCGGGTCGATCGTGGCGGGCGGGCGGCCCGGCGGCAGGGCCCCGTGACAGGTCGGCGGGCCGAGAGAACTCGTGGCAACCGGGCGTGGGCCGCTCCGCATCCTGTCTCCTGTCGGTACGGCCGCGTACATTCTGCGCTCATGGACTCCACGGTCACCTGCAGCGGCCGCGGCGGGCGCGGCCGCTGCCGGGTGCCGCAGTGGCGGCCGGCCGGTGCATCGCGAGCCGCCCCGTGGTGACCGACCGGCATCCCGGCACCGGCGCCGGGCCGGTCCTGCCGCTGCTGGGCGAGACTTCCCGGCGCTGGGTGCTCCATATCGATATGGATGCCTTCTTCGCCTCCTGTGAACAGCTCACCCGCCCCACTCTGCGCGGCCGCCCGGTGCTGGTCGGCGGGGCCGGGGCGCGTGGAGTGGTGGCCGGGGCCAGCTACGAGGCGCGGGTATTCGGTGCGCGTTCGGCCATGCCGATGCAGCAGGCGCGACGGCTGGTCGGGGTGTCGGCGGTGGTGGTCCCGCCGCGCGGTGCGCTGTACAGCGTGCTGAGCGGCCGGGTTTTCGAAACCTTGCGCGCCCGGGTCCCGGTGCTGGAGACCCTGTCGTTCGACGAGGCGTTCGCCGAACCGGCCGAACTGGCCGGGGCGAGCGCGGCGGAGGTGGAAGCGTTCTGCGCCGGACTGCGGGCAGCGGTGCGGGAGCGCACGGGCCTGGTCGCCTCGGTGGGTGCCGGTAGCGGGAAACAGCTGGCCAAGATCGCCTCCGGGATGGCCAAACCCGATGGGATCCGGGTGATCGCACCGGGCGAGCAACAGGCATTGCTGTCCGCCCTGCCGGTACGCAAACTCTGGGGTATCGGCCCGGTGGCCGAGGGCCGCCTGCGCACCCTCGGGATCGAAACCGTGGGTGCCTTCGCCGCGCTGCCCGAGGCCGAGGCGGTATCGATTCTGGGCGGCAGTATCGGCGCGGCGCTGCACCGCCTCGCCCGCGGTATCGACGACCGCCCGGTCGCCGAACGCGCCGAGGCGAAACAGATCAGCGCCGAGACCACCTACGAACACGACATCGTCACGCTGGAGCGGCTGCGCCCGGCGATCGGTGAGATGGCCGCCGCCGCGCACCGCCGGCTCACCCGCGACGGCCGCGCCGCCCGGACGGTGGTGCTGAAACTCCGGCGCGCCGATATGGGTATCACCACGCGCTCCACCACCCTGCCCTACGCGACCGAGGATCTGCCCACCCTGACCGCTGCCGCGCAGCGGGCCGCTATCGATCCGCGGGAGCTGGGGCCGATCCGGTTGGTCGGCGTCGGCTACGCCGGGCTGTCCACCATCCGGCAGGAATCGCTGTTCCCGGAACTGGACCGACAGGGTGGCGAGCTCACCGGATCGTCCGGCGTGGCCGCCGGTGGGCCGGCTTCTCTGACGGCAGCCGAAGAGACCTCTGTGGATTCGGTAAGACATCCGGCGGGACCGGCGAGTTCCGTGGACAGGACGGCCGGTTCGGCTCCACCGTCGGGTGGGGAGGCCGAAAACCCGCCCGGCCCGCGGGCTTCCAGCGTTTCCGCTGGTAGCGCTACGATCTGGCGGCCGGGCTCGGATGTGCGACATCCCGAATTCGGATTCGGCTGGGTGCAGGGGGCGGGCCACGGACGAGTGACCGTCCGGTTCGAGACCCGCTCGACAGGACCGGGGATCGCGCGTACTTTCGCTGCCGACAATACGGAGTTGTGCTCAGCGGATCCGCTCGCCAGCTTGTCCTGAAGGCCCGCCGGGTAGGTTGGTCCGGGCAGCGTCGCCGGTTCCGGTGGCTCTGTCGTAGTGCACGACACCGAACCCTCGAACGCAAAGGACGAGCAGTTGAAGCTTCGCAAGACCGGACGTATCGCGATCGCCGGCGTGGCCGCCGTGGCCGTGCTGACCCTGACGGCGTGTGGTAGCGATGATTCCGACTCGGACAGCAAGGCCGCGAGCACGACGTCCGCGTCGGTGGCCGCCTCGGAAGAGATGTCCGACCTGCCGCCGGTGCCCACCGTGGCCGACCTGAACTCTCAGCTCCAGCGCGCCCTCGACCCGGCCGTGCCCAACGAGGAGAAGCTGGAAATGGTGCAGGGCGCCGAGGCCGATCCGGAACTGCCGGGCAAACTGGCCCAGTTCTACACGGATTCGGGCGCCACCATCGAGGTCACCGAGGTCAACGATTTCGCCGACACCATCAACGCCAAGGCCGACTTCAAGCTGGGCGACACCCAGAACGTGGTCGATGTCCCGTTCGTCGCCGAGGACGGTGTGTGGAAGGTCGAGAAGACCTGGACCTGCAATATGCTCGCCCAGGCCCAGGTGCAGTCCCCGGCCTGCGTGGCCTGATCCCGCAGCGTACAGACCAGCCGGTCCGCTACGAGCGGACCGGCTGGTCTCGTTCTATGGCTGCGACGGTATCGGTGAGCGCAGCCGCAGCGGTGCGTGCGGTCCCGGCTAGGATTGCGCCCCGTGGCTGACACGATGGTGGTGGCGGCGCCCGAGCCGACAGATCTCTCCGACCGTCCCCGATCCCGATCGCGGGGTGGCTGGGCACGGCCGGTCGCGCTGGTGTCGGCGCTCATCGGAGCACTGCTGGCGATAGCGGTACCGCTGCTGCCGGTCCGCGTCGACGCCGCCACATTGTCCTGGCCGCAGGACGATTCCGCCGCCTCCGTCGAGGCCCCGCTGGTCGCGTACGCGCCGTTGGACTACACGGCCACGGTGCCGTGCGCGGCGATCCAGCAACTCGGGCCGGGCGGCGGGGTATTGACCGCCACCGCCCCCTACGGCGCACCCGACCTGGAACGCTACGGCTTCCTGGCCCGGGTCCGGCCCGCGACACCGGAGACGGGTGCGCAACTCGATGTCGTCCTGCGTAACCAATCGCTGTTCAGCGTCCCGGTCGCGGAACTGCCCCCGAACTGCGAACTCGACGTACACGCCGGGATGACCGAATCCGTGGCCTCGCTCACCGGATCCGAGCCGGTGGTGCTCAGCGGGGACTTCCGCCCCCAGCTGGTCGGTGTGTTCAGCGATCTGGCCGACCCCGCGGGCACCCTGGTCACCGCCGAGGTCGACAGCCGGTTCACCTCCAGCCCCACTCCGCTGAAACAGATCGCGATCTGGCTGGCCGTCGCCGCGACACTGATCTCGCTGTTCGCGCTGCACCGGCTGGACGGTCTCGACGGGCGCCGCGCCCGCCGGTTCCTGCCGGCCCGCTGGTGGACCTTCCGTCCCGTCGATGTGGTGGTGCTCGGCACGCTGATGCTCTGGCATTTCATCGGCGCCACCACCTCCGACGACGGCTACCAGTTCGGTATGGGCCGGACTTCGCAGGCCGCCGGATATATGGCGAACTACTTTCGCTACTTCGGGGTCCCGGAGAACCCGATCGGCACCCCGTACTACGACCTCATCGGCCTGATGGCCGATCTCACCACCGCCAGCCCCTGGGTACGGCTGCCGAGTCTGCTGGCCGGCATCCTCGCCTGGCTGGTGATCAGTCGCGAGGTGGTGCCCCGGTTCGGGGCCGCGCTACATCGCAACCGGTTCGTCCCGTGGACCGGCGCGCTGGTGTTCTTGGCCGTATGGCTGCCGTACAACAACGGGCTGCGGCCCGAACCCATCGTCGCGCTGGGCGTCCTGCTCACCTGGTGTTCGGTCGAGCGCGGGATCGCCACCCGTCGGCTGTTGCCGTTCGCGGTCGCCATCCTCATCGCCGCCTTCAGCTGCACCGCCGGCCCGCACGGCATCATCTGCGTGGCCGCCCTGCTGGCCGGACTGCGACCCCTGGTCAGGATCCTCGCCGCCCGCGCGCCGCGGATCGGCTGGCTCGCGCAACTGCTGCCGCTGGCCGCCGCGGGTGTCCTCGTACTGGTGGTGGCCTTCGCCGACCAGCCGTTCAGCGCCATGATGGAGATGCGCCGGGTGCACGAACTGGCCGGCCCGCATGTGCTCTGGTTCGACGAATACTTGCGCTACCAGTACCTGTTCATGGGTACGGTGGACGGCTCGGTGGCCCGCCGCTTCGGGATCTTCGTGATGATCGCCGGGCTGGCGGTATGCCTGCTCACCCTGCTGCGAAAAGGCGGCCGGATCCCCAGCACCGCGGTGGGGCCCTCGCGCCGCATCCTCGGCGTCACCGTCGGCGCCATGGCGCTGATGATGACCACACCCACCAAATGGACCCATCACCTCGGTGTCTTCGCCGGGCTGGCCGGAGCGGTGGCGGTGCTGACGGCCGTCGCGATCGGACCGCGGGTCATGCGCGCACCACGCAACCGGGCACTGTTCGCCGCAGCGGTATCGTTCCTGCTGGCTCTCGTGTTCGCCGGGCCCAACGCTTGGTGGTACGTCTCCTCCTACAGCATCCCGTGGTGGGACAAACAGCCCTCGGTGGCCGGTATCGCCTTCAACAAGGTCTTCCTGCTGGGCGCGGTGGTGCTGCTGGCACTGGCGGCGTGGTGGCATGTGCGGGCACCCGATGACGGACGGCATCGGATCTCGCGCTGGGGCTGGCGGTTCGCCAAGGTGCCGGCACTGACGGTGGCCGCCGCGTTCATGGTGCTGTTCGAGGTGGCGTCGTTCGCGAAGGGCGCCGTCTCCCAGTACCCGGCCTTCTCGCTGGCGAGTTCCAACCTGAGCGCTCTCGCCGGGAACACCTGCGGCCTGGCCCCGCACGTACTGGTGGAGACCGACCCCAACCGCGGGATGCTTGCTCCGCTCTCCGGTGATCCCGTGTCGGCCCTGGCCGGTACCGGAACGGGTTTCAGTCCCACCGGAGTCGCGGCGGATCTGAGCGCCGATGCCGAGGAAGGCGCCGATGCCGCCATCGCCGATTCGGTGGGCGCGGCGACCGCGGGCACCGGTGTCGCGACCGAAACCGACAGCCCCACACTGCCGTTCGGCCTGGATCCGGAGACCCCCGTCCTGGGCAGCGATCACGCCGACGGCCCGGCCCAACTGACCTCCGGCTGGTATCGGCTGCCCCCGGTCGCCGACCGCGCGGATATTCTCGCCCTCAGCGCCGCGGGCCGTATCTGGTCACAGGACGCCGACGGTGTGGTGACCCACGGGCAGTCCCTGGAACTGGAATTCGGTTCCACCACCGCGCCGGGTGGTTCGGCCGCGGACCCGGTCCCGCTGCGCCGGGTCAATCCGATCGATATCGGCCCGGCGCCGTCGTGGCGTAATCTGCGGGTTCCGCTGGCGCCCTACGCCGATGCCGACACCGTGCGGATCGTCGCCGCCGATCGCGACCGCGACCCACGCCAGTGGCTGGCCTTCACCCCGCCGCGGATGCCGCGGACCCAGGATCTGAACACGGTCGTCGGATCCACCGATCCGGTGCTGCTGGACTGGGCGGTGGGCCTGCAGTTCCCGTGCCAGCGGCCCTTCGACCACCGCGTCGGGATCGCCGAGGTGCCGAAATACCGCATCCTGCCGGACCGGATCGGCGCGCACGACACCAATCTGTGGCAGAACCACGATGGTGGCGGCCCGCTGGGCTGGACCGGTCTGTTGCTGTACGCGCGCACCCTGCCGACCTATCTCGATCAGGACTGGGATCGCGATTGGGGCCAGCTGCAACAGTTCCTCCCCATCGCCCCCGACGCGGTCCCGGCCCGCCCGCGCACGACGCAGGAGGACCACTCCGGGACCTGGACACCCGGCCCGATCAACGTCGCCTGGTGAGCCGCGCGCCGCGGCGCTGGCTACTCTGACAGCCATGTCGACAACTGTGCAGTCCGTCGGGATGCCCGGTCTCAGCGCCGCGGAGGTGGCGCAGCGCCGGCGCGACGGGCTCACCAACGATGTGCCGGACCGGGCCAGCCGCTCGGTGCGCGATATCGTCCGGGCGAATGTGTTCACCCGGATCAATGCCATCCTGGGGGTGCTGTTCGTCCTGGTGATGGCCACCGGATCGGTGATCGACGGAATGTTCGGCCTGTTGATCGTGGCCAACAGCGCGGTCGGCATCGTGCAGGAGATCCGAGCCAAACGCACCCTGGACCGGTTGGCGATCGTCGGACAGGCAAAACCGACTGTGCGCCGGGACGGTAAGGCCGAACAGGTCGCGCCGAGCGAGGTAGTCCTCGACGATCTCATCGAACTCGGGCCGGGTGACCAGATCGTGGTCGACGGTGAGGTGGTCGAAGCCGAACTGCTCGAGATCGACGAATCGCTGCTCACCGGCGAATCCGATGATGTCGCCAAGGAATCCGGCGCGCAGGTGCTCTCCGGCAGCTACGTGGTGTCCGGTTCGGGCGCCTACCGGGCGACCAAGGTCGGCAAAGACGCCTACGCCGCGAAACTGGCCGACGAGGCCAGCAAGTTCACGCTGGTGAACTCCGAACTGCGCAACGGCATCGACACCATACTCAAGGTCATCACCTATCTGCTGATCCCGGCCGGTGCCCTGAGCATCTACAACCAGCTGGTGTCCAGCGGCGAAACCTGGCGGCCGGCCGTCACCGGGATGGTGGCCGCGCTGGTGCCGATGGTGCCCGAGGGCCTGGTGCTGATGACCTCGATCGCGTTCGCGGTCGGGGTGGTGCGACTGGGCCAGCGCAAATGCCTCGTGCAGGAGCTGCCCGCCATCGAGGGACTGGCCCGGGTGGATGTGGTGTGCGCGGACAAGACCGGCACCCTCACCGAGAACGGTATGCGCCTGGCCGAACTCCGGATGATCGACACCGGTCCGGACGCCGAGGACCAGGCCCGGCGGGCGCTGGCCGCCATGGCCGCCGACGATCCCCGGCCCAATGCCAGCGTCGCGGCCATCGCCGAAGCGCTTCCCGAGACACCCGGCTGGGAGTACACGGCCGTGGCGCCGTTCTCCTCGGCCAAGAAATGGAGCGGTTTCTCCTACGGAGAGCACGGCGACTGGCTGCTGGGCGCACCCGATGTGCTGCTCGACACCGGGTCGGCCGATGCCCGCGCCGCCGAGGAGCTCGGCGCCACCGGCCTGCGCGTGCTGTTGCTCGCCCGCGGCGACCGCGCCGTGGATGCGACCGGCGCCCCCGGCACCATCACCCCGGTCGCCCTGGTGGTCCTCGAACAGAAGGTACGGCCCGACGCCCGCGACACCCTGGACTACTTCGCGAGCCAGGACGTGTCGATCAAGGTGATCTCCGGCGACAACGCCGTCTCGGTGGGCGCGGTGGCCTCCTCCCTGGACCTGCCCGGCGGCGACCACGCCGTCGATGCGCGCACCCTGCCCGAGGACCGCGCCGAACTCGCCCGCGTGCTGGAGGAGCGGACCACCTTCGGGCGGGTCCGCCCCGACCAGAAGCGGGCCATGGTAGGCGCGCTGCAGTCCCGCGGGCACACCGTGGCCATGACCGGCGACGGGGTCAACGACGTGCTGGCACTCAAGGACGCCGATATCGGTGTGGCCATGGGCGCGGGCAGCCCCGCCACCCGGGCGGTCGCGCAGATCGTACTGCTGGACAACAAATTCGCCACCCTGCCGTATGTGGTGGGTGAGGGCCGCCGGGTGATCGGCAATATCGAACGGGTCTCCAACCTGTTCCTGACCAAAACCGTCTACTCGGTGCTGCTGGCCTTCCTGGTCGGCGCCGCCGGGGTGGGCTCGCAGATCTTCGGCTACGAACCCATCGGCTACCCGTTCCTGCCCCGGCACGTGACGATCGCCGCCTGGTTCACCATCGGTATCCCCGCGTTCATCCTCTCGCTGGCCCCGAACAACGAACGGGCCCGTACCGGATTCGTCGGCCGGGTGATGCGGCTGGCGATCCCCTCGGGCGTGGTCATCGGCACCGCGACCTTCGTCGCCTACCTCATCGCCTACGCCGGCCCCGAGGCCGGTGAACAGCAGAAGATGCAGGCCGGCACCACCGCGCTCATCACCCTCATCATGATCGCGGTCTGGGTGCTGGCGATCGTCGCCCGCCCCTACACCTGGTGGAAAGTCGTGCTGATCGCCGTTTCGGTGGCGGCGTACCTTGTGCTTTTCACAGTGCCCTTCACCCGTGAATTCTTCGCGCTCGACCCGTCCAACCTGCGCCTGACCACGGCCGCGTTCGCCTGTGGTGCGGTGGGCATCGTGCTGGTGGAGGTCGCCTGGTGGGTTCAGGCGAGTGTGCGAGGCGAGTCGCACAAGCTGATCCCCGCGGCGCCGGGTGAATCCTGAGGTAAGCGCCGGCGAGGCGGGCTCACTCGCGAAGGTGCTGTGTTTTCGGCGCGCTGGCGCGCGCGGGGTTGAGGCCCCCTTGGTCTCGCCGTTTCGGCCTCGAGACTCGCGCCTGCGGCGCATGCGCTTCGAGGCCTGAACGGCGAGACGGGCCTCAACCTTTTGAGGTGTCTCGTAGAACAGTGAGGATGGGTGTGGCCCCGCAGCGCGTGGTTCTGACCCTTCGTAAAACTGACCGTGGTGTCTTGGTCGAGATCTGTCGGATCAGGGTTGCTGCGGGGCCACTGCCCGCACCGGGCGTGGTGGCCGTGACCTCATAGGAGCCTGTTACCGCAGACCCGTCACTGTTCTGTCCGCCTGCCCGGCCGGTGCGTGCCGCCCCACCGAACCGGTCGAGACAGCAGGACGGACCTTTCCAGCATGACCCATCACGAAGTCGAAGTCGATGTGACCGGTGGGGTCGACACCCACCGCGATACCCACACCGCGGCAGTGCTGGACCCGCTCGGGCGGGTGCTGGGCACCGCGCAGTTCGCTGCCGACGCCGCCGGTTACACAGCGCTGCTGGCGTGGATGCGCGGGTTCGGGCGGGTGACCCGCATCGGTGTCGAGGGCAGCGGCGCCTACGGCGCCGGACTGGCCGCGAGTCTGGCCGAGCAGGCGATACCAGTGGTGGAGGTCGATCGCCCCGGCCGTAAAACCCGCCGGTTCCAGGGTAAATCCGACCCGATCGACGCGATCGAAGCCGCACGGGCCACGCTGGCCGGTCACCGTACCGGCACACCGAAACAGCGTGCGGGCCGGGTCGAAGCGGTGAGGGTTCTGCGTATCGCGCGCCGCTCGGCGATCACCGCGCGCGCCGATGCCACACTCAGAATCAAAGCGTTGATCGTCACCGCACCCGAACCCCTGCGGGCCCGGCTGCGTGGGCTCACCGATACCGCGCTGATCACCACCTGCGCCGGGTTGCGTCCCGGCCGCGCCGATATCGGGTCACCGACCGGCGCGACGAAAACCGCGTTACGGTCGCTGGCGCGTCGTCACCAGCAACTCACCGTCGAGATCAACGACCTCGACGAACTACTGACCCCGCTGGTCGCCGCGATCAACCCGGGTCTGGTCGCCGCCCACGGCATCGGCACCGACACCGCCGGCCAACTCCTGATCACCATGGGAGAAAACCCCCACCGGATCCGTTCCGAAGCCGTGTTCGCACGCCTGTGCGGGGTCGCACCCATCCCTGCGTCCTCCGGACGCACCCACCGTCACCGCCTCAACAGAGGCGGTGACCGGCAAGCCAACGCCGCCCTGCACCGCATCGCGATCACCCGCTTGCGCTGGGACCCCGCCACCCGCGCCTACGCCCAACGACGCACCACACAAGGCCTGACCAAAAAAGAGATCATCCGCTGCCTCAAACGCTACATCGCCCGCGAGATCTACCACCTCATCACCAACCCACCCACCACTTGACATCCATAGGAGCATCTCGACACATACGGGTTACGTCGGTACCCGATGTCCGGGTCGGATGCCGACCCGACCGCCTGGCCGACCCGGCGTCTGATCGCCTTCACGAACAGCGGCGCCCCTTCGGTGCCGAGTTCGGCGAGGCCCTGAAAGGGGCGAGGCCCGTCCCGTCGTTCAGCGCCCGAAGCTCATGTGCCGCAGGCGCGAGTCTCGGGCGCTGAGCGACGGGACCAAGGGGGCCTCGGCCCCGCGCGCCGCAGGCGCGCCGAAAAACACAGTACCTTCGTGGCATGGAGGTTCTGCTGCACCAGATCGACGCGTTTGCCGACGCACCGTTCTCCGGGAACCCGGCAGCGGTGATGCCGTTGCCCACGTGGTTGCCCGATACCGTGTTGCAACAGTTGGCCGAGGAGAACAATCTCGCCGAGACGGCCTTCTATACCTCCCGGTTACCTCCGGAGGCCGGGGCGTCGCCGGGGGACTGGCCCGCGTATCACCTGCGCTGGTTCACGCCGATGACCGAAGTGGTGATGTGCGGGCATGCCACGCTGGCGGCGGCGGCGCAGATCCTGTGCGATATCCAGCCGGGTGAGGACCGGGTCGGGTTCTTCACCCATAGTGGATGGTTGCGGGTGGATCGCACCGATGACGACGAGTACGTGCTGGATCTGCCCGCGGTGGCATCCGTGCCGGCCGAACCGGATGCGGCCCTGGTGGCGGCCTTGGGGGTGGAGCCGGTGCGGGTGTATTCGGGCGCGGATGTGGTCGTGGTGGTGGACAGTGAGCGGCAGGTCCGGGAGCTGGCACCCGCCCTGAGTGCCTTTCCGAAGGTGCAGCGGGGGGTGGTGGTCACCGCCCGGGGTGACGAGGTGGATTTCGTCTCGCGGTTCTTCGCGCCGGGGGTGGGGGTGCCGGAGGATCCGGTGACCGGTTCGGCGCATGCCCAGCTGGCACCGCTGTGGAGTGCCGAGCTCGGGCGCAGCAGGATGACCGCGCGGCAGCTGTCCCGGCGGGGCGGCTCGCTCGACGTCGAACTGGTCGAGGACCGGGTGTTGCTGACCGGTCGCTGCCGCCGCTATCTGGACGGTGTGGTGACGCTGGACTTCTGATCAGGCCGGTGGGACGGGCCCGTCGTCCGGCGGCGGGCCGACGGGGTCGGTGCTGTCGGGAAGCAGGGGGTCGACGGCGAACCGTCCGGCGACGGCGTCGCCCGGAAGTGCCTCCACCGCGCGGATTCCGGGGCGTGCGGTGAGGTCGCGGAGCCGGGGCAGCGGGGCGCGGACAACGACGCCGGGAGAGCAGGCGCAGCCCGCGCGCAGCCGGGTGATGGCTACGTCCAGGATGCGGGCGGTGCGGTCGTCGCCGACGTAGCGGCGTTGATCGTCCAGCTGCCAGGCGGCGTCGGCGCCGGAGCGTTGTAGCGCGACGTCACCTGCGGGGGTCTGGACCGCGACCAGCGGGGTCGACACCCGGGGCAGCGGGACCCGGTACAGCGCCTGTCCGATGCGCAGATCACCGACCTGGTCGCGGAGCGCGGCGGCGGGCCGGTACTCGGTGAACGACACCAGCGCCCACCGGTCCGCGGTGTCGGTCCCGGTGAGCGATTCTTGGGCCCGGTCGAGGTATTCGCCGATGGACTCGCCCTGGTCGGGGCCGAGGCGGTCGGTGGAGACGATCTCCTCGGCCGGGGGAATCAGATAGCCGAGCGCGAGGACGACGACGCCGCAGGCGGCCGCGGCCGCGCCGTAGCCGAGCCCCCGGCGGAGATTGCGGGGCCGGTGCGGCGGGGCTGCGGGTGCCTCGGACACAGGCGATCAGGCGTCGCGCAGCACGCGCAACGCGTGGGTGAGGTCGTCGGGGTATTCGCTGGTGATCTCCAGGTAGCGGCCGTCGGCGGGGTGCTGGAAGCCCAGTGATCGGGCGTGCAGCCATTGGCGTTGCAGTCCGAGCCGTTCGGCCAGCCGGGGATCGGCGCCGTAGGTGAGATCACCGCAGCAGGGGTGGCGGATCGCGGAGAAGTGCACCCGGATCTGATGGGTGCGGCCGGTTTCCAGGTGGATATCGAGCAGGCTCGCCGCCTGGAACGCTTCCACGGTGTCGTAGTGGGTGACGCTGGGCCGGCCGTCGGAGGTGACCGCGAACTTCCAGTCGTTACCGCGGGCGCGGCCGATGGGAGCGTCGATGGTGCCGCTGCTGGGATCGGGGTGACCCTGGACCAGGGCGTGGTAGCGCTTGTCCACGGTGCGCTGTTTGAACGCCCGTTTGAGCACGGTGTAGGCGTGTTCGGACTGGGCCACCACCATCACCCCGGAGGTGCCGACATCGAGGCGGTGCACGATGCCCTGCCGTTCGTGCGCGCCGGAGGTGGAGATCCGGTAGCCGGCCGCGGCCAGCCCGCCGACCACGGTGGGCCCGCTCCATCCGACTCCGGTGTGTGCGGCGACGCCGACCGGTTTGTCGACGGCGACGATATCGTCGTCGGCGTAGAGGATCTTCATACCCTCCACCGGTTCGGCTTCGATACTCAGCTCCCGGCGCGGTTCGGGGAACACCACTTCGAGCCAGGCGCCCGCGGTGAGCCGGTCGGATTTGCCGGCGGCCACTCCGTCGAGCTCCACCGACCCTTCTTCGGCGAGAGCCGCGACGGCGGTCCGGGACAATCCGAGCAGCCGCGCGAGGCCGGCGTCCACCCGCATTCCGTCGAGTCCGTCCGGGACGGGCATCGTCCTGGTCTCCCTCATGCGGCGGTCTCCTTGCCGTCGGCGGTGGCGGACGTTCCGGGCCCCGGGCCGGCGGTGGATTCCGGGGCGGCGCCGGACGCGGAGTCCTCGGGTGTGGCGTCACCGGTGGAGCGGTCCCGGCCGGGGCCGGGCTCGTCGGCCGAGGCCGGATCCGTGGTGGACACGGCCTTCTCTTTGTCCTTGTAGCGGGTGCCGTCGGGTTCGAAACCGAAGACGGTGAGTGTCACCAGCAGGATCGCCCCGCATACGATCGAGGAATCGGCCACATTGAACACCGGCCACCAGCCGACCGAGACGAAATCCACCACATGCCCCTGCAGCGGGCCCGGCTCGCGGAACAGCCGGTCCATCAGGTTGCCGAGCGCGCCGCCGAGGACCCCGCCGAGTCCGATCGCCCACAGGGTCGACCGCAGGGTGCGGCCGATACGCAGCACCCCGATCACCACCGCGGTCGCGATCAGGGTCAGCAACCAGGTCATGCCGGTGGCCATGGAGAACGCGGCACCCGGATTGCGCACCAGCACCAGTTCCACGAAGTCGCCGATGATCGACACCGATTCGCCGGGACGTATCCGCGCGACCACGATGATCTTGGTGACCAGGTCGAGCGCGAACAGCGTCGCGGCGATCGCCAGCAGTA
Organism: Nocardia grenadensis; assembly: GCF_050942415.1. NCBI lineage: Bacteria > Bacillati > Actinomycetota > Actinomycetes > Mycobacteriales > Nocardiaceae > Nocardia > Nocardia grenadensis. The sequence continues at coordinate 1,933,155 of NZ_CP192054.1, forward strand.
GCCGTAGCCGCTGCCGCGGCTGCGCGCCGGTCCCGCCGGTGTGGTCGTCGGGGTCCTGCTCTGGCGTAGGCCGGTCCTCACTCACGCCGACCATCATCTCTCGAGGGGAAACGGCCCAGTACCGTGGGCACCCGCGCGCACCGGTGACGGGCCGCCGCCCCGGGTGTGTCGCGGCGTGGGGCGCCGCTGCCGGCCGGTGCTTCCGGAGGTCGGCGCGATGTCCCAGCCCACGCTCAGGTACGCCTCGTAGGCTGTCGGGCGTGACGGTGTTGTGTTCGTTTCCCACGCCCCGCCTGGCAAGGTCCAGAGTGCTGATGGTGGTTCTCGCGGTGGGTCTCACCGCTTTCGGTTCCGGCTGCAGCGACGGCGGCGACTCCGGAGCGGACGCCGACGGCACCGAACCGCTCGGAATAGGCGAGGTCACCGTGCCGATCGCGGCGGCCGTGGTCACCACCGTGGACCACGGCGAGGAGCCCCGGTCGACGTTGCGGCCGTCCTACTACGACGGCACGATCCAGGCGGTGACGTTGCGCACGGATCACCGTATCCAGCAGCAGATCGATTCCCAACAGGTCCGCGATTTCTCCAGTCCGGCGCTGACCATCCCGATGACCGCCACCAGCGACGCGGGCGGGGTGGAGCTCACCCTCGGTTCGGTGACCACTCCCGATCCGGCACTGTCGGAGGCACTGACCGCCGCCGACGGGACGCACGCCGGATTCGAGATGAGTGAACTCGGCGGGATCACCGCGCTGCGGCTGGCGCCCGCCCCCGATACGTCGAATTCGGCGCGCGCCGCCCTGGAACAGGCCTTCTACCAGGCGGTCTACCGATCCATCACCTTCCCCGACGAACCGGTCGGAGTGGGCGCGGTCTGGCGGGTGCAGCAGACCGTGGGCGGCGGTGTCGACCTCGACCAGGTCACCACGGCGACCCTGGTCGCCCGCGACGGTGGGCGGTTGTCCATTCGGCTCGACGTCACCCAGACGCCGAAATCGAGTATCTGGGATCTGCCGAACGAGGCAGGCATGCTCGATATCGAGGACTACGCGATGCAGGGCAGCGGAGATATCACCGTGGATCTCGGCCTGCCGCTGCCGGTGGCCGGGTCGATCTCGATCGGCGGCCACCAGTCCTACCGCGACCCGCGCACCTCGACGGTGCTGCGTCAGGTCATCGAGACGAACGTCAGTTGGGGCGACTGATCGGGCGGCCGGGTCCGGCCAGGGCCCGCGGCGGGCACCGAGCATAGGCTCACAGATATCCGACACAACTCTCCGAGACCGGAGGTCCCGTGATGTCCGATATCCCGCCTGTACCCGAAGGCTATCCCACTATTTCCCCCGGTCTGGCGATCGCCGGCGCCACGGACGCGGTGGAATTCTACAAACGGGTGCTGGGGGCCATCGAACGGATGCGTATCCCGGGCCCCGACGACACGGTGCTGCACTGTGAACTCCTGATCGGCAATTCGGTGCTGATGCTCGGCGACCCGGCCCCCGATATGGCGTTCCGGGATCCGCATTCGATCGGTGGCACCCCGGTCAACCTCTACGTCTACGTACCGGATATGGATGCGGCCCACGCCGCGGCGCTCGCCGCCGGCGCCATCGAGATCAGCGCCCCGCAGACGCAGTTCTACGGAGACCGGACCGGTTCGTTCGTGGACCCGTGGGGGCATCAGTGGACCGTCGCCACCCATGTGGAGGATATCGAGCCCGAGGAGATGCAGCGGCAGATGGACCGGCTCGGATCCTGATCGGCCCGAAACCCCCGTACCGGCACCGCGGCCGGACCCCGATGACTACCATGGTCGAGTCGAAGGAGCAGGAAGGGTCTGGCGGATGCGGGTGCTTGCCGTGGACGACGAGCAGCCGGCGCTGGACGAGTTGCTCTATCTGTTGCGCGCCGAACCCGTGGTGACCGCGCTGCACGGCGCCGCCGACGCGACCGGCGCGCTCCGGATTCTGCGCGCGCACGCGGTCGACGCGGTCTTCCTGGACATCAATATGCCGGGCCTGGACGGTATGGAACTGGCCGGGGTGCTCGCCGAATTCGTGCACCCGCCGGCGATCGTCTTCGTCACCGCGCACGAGGATCACGCGGTGGCCGCGTTCGATCTGGGTGCGGTGGACTACCTGCTCAAACCGGTGCGCCGGCAGCGGCTGAGAGCCGCGGTGCGGCGGATCGCCGAGCGCCGGACCCGCACCGACCCGGAGCCGGAGCCGGGCACGGCCGGGGGCCACGAAGTTATTCCGGTCGAGCTGGGTGGGGTCACCACACTGGTGCACCGGTCCCAGGTGAACTGGGTGGAAGCCGAAGGCGACTACGCCCGGCTGCACACCGATACCGGTTCCCATCTGGTGCGCATCCCGCTCTCGGCGTTGCAGGACCGCTGGCGTGAGGATTTCCTGCGGGTGCACCGTTCGTATCTGGTGGCGCTCGGGCGGGTGACCGGGCTGCGGACGGTGGGTTCGGGGACGCTGGTGTGTCTGCGCGGGGCACAGCGGGTGGAGCTTCCGGTGAGCCGCCGCCAGGTGCGCGAACTCAAACAGCGGCTGGTGCACGGACCGCATCCGTCGCCGGACCGGCGATGATCGGCCCCGCCCCGCGCCCGCCCCGCCGGCGGGTGGTGCTCGCCGAACGCCGGGGCGCGCGCCGCGTCCGGACCCGGGTGGAGGTCGCCGAGCAGACCGAGATCGGCGAGGCGCTGATCGGCGGGCTCATCCGGGCGCAACTGGGGCTGGCCCTGAGCTGTGGCCTGGTGATCGCCCTGCTCCTCGCCGCGCTTCCGCTGCTGTTCGGCGTGACCGCGGTCGCCGAGGCCGTGGTGCTGGGTATCCGGCTGCCGTGGCTGGTGCTGGGCGGCGCCGCCTACCCGCTGCTGTGGCTCACCGGGCGGGTGTACCTGCGGCTGTCCGAGCGCAACGAGAACGATTTCCTCGAGCTCACCGGTGATTGAGCCGCCCGCGCCGCGGTCACCATCCCGGCCGAAGGGCAGGCCGGGATGGTGACCGCGCCCGGCCTCACGGTGGCGGCGCTGCTCGCGGCGGCGCTGGCCACGGTCGTCCTCGGTGTGTACGGGGTGCGCTGGGCCCGCACGACCTCGGACTTCCTGGTGGCCTCCCGCAGTGTCGGCCCACGCTGGAACGCCGCCGCCGTCTCCGGTGAATACCTGTCCGCGGCGTCCTTTCTGGGGGTCGCCGGGTTGATCGCCAAATACGGCGCCGATGCCCTGTGGTACCCGGTGGGCTTCACCGCCGGATACTTGGCGCTGCTGCTCTTCGTGGCGGCACCGCTGCGGCGGTCCGGGGCCTACACCGTGCCCGATTTCGCCGAGTTCCGGTGGGGTTCGCCGCGGTTGCGGCGCCTCGCCGCCGTGGTGGTGGTGCTGGTGTGCGCGGTGTACGTGATCCCGCAGTTCCAGGGCGCCGGGCTGACATTGCGCATTCTGCTGGGCGTACCGGGTTGGGTGGGCGCGGTCGCGGTGGCGGTGATCGTGGTGGCCAATGTCGTTTCCGGGGGGATGCGGTCGATAACCCTGGTCCAAGCCTTCCAGTACTGGCTGAAACTGACCGCGGTGGCGCTGCCCGCGCTCGTCCTGCTGGTGCATTTCTTCGCCGCCGACCGGCCCGGCGGCGATCGCGAACTCGGCGCGCCGGCCCCGCCGACGGTGAGCGAACAGACCACGGTGGAGGTGACCACCCCGGTACTCGTGCGACTGGCCGCGCCGCAGTGGGTCTCGGTGCACGGGGTATTGGACGACCGCGCGGTGGACGGCCCGGTCCTGCTGACGGCGGGCATCCACGAACTGGCTCGGGACACCCGGCTGGTGCTCGAACCGGGCGCGACGGTGCCGGTGGTGGCCGGTGCCCCGGCCGACGGCGCGCACTGGCTGCTGCCCGGCGGCGGTTTCGCCGGACCGCATCCGCGGTACGAGGTGTACTCGCTGATGATCGCCACCTTCCTGGGCACCATGGGATTGCCGCATGTCCTCGTGCGCTTCTACACCAACCGTGACGGTCGGGCCGCCCGCTCCACCGCGCTGGCCGTGATCGCGCTGGTCGGCACGTTCTACTTGTTCCCGGTGCTGCTGGGCGTCTTCGCCCGGCTCTACGTACCGCAACTGCTGATCACCGGGACCTCGGACGCCGCGGTCCTGCTGCTGCCCTCCTCGGCGCTGGCGGGGCTGCCCGGGCAGCTGCTGGCGGCGCTGGTCGCGGCGGGCGCCATGGCCGCTTTCCTGTCCACGTCCTCGGGGCTGGTGGTGAGTATCGCCGGCGTGCTGAGTACGGATGTGCTGCGCGGGCGGATCCGGGATTTCCGGGTCGCGGCGCTGGTCGCCGGCGCGGTACCGCTGACACTGTCGCTGGGCGTGGTGTCACTGGACCTGTCCCGCACCGTGGGGCTGGCGTTCTCGCTGGCGGCCGCGACCCTGTGCCCGCTGCTGGTGCTCGGAATCTGGTGGCGGGGTCTCACCGCGGTGGGTGCGGCCGCCGGATTGGTGATCGGTGGCAGCGTGGCGGGCGCGGCGACCCTGGTCTCCGTGCTCGGTGGAGTTTCCGACCGGCCGGCGGGCGGCTGGGCAGCGGCGCTGCTCGGATATCCCGCGGCCGTGGCCGTCCCGCTGGCCTTCGCGACCATGGTGCTGGTCAGCCGCTGGACCCCGCGGCCGCCGGGGGTGGGCCGGGCGTTCGTCCGGATGCACGCTCCGGAGCGGCTCGGTATGGGCGCCGATCGCGTGCCCGGACACCGGACGGACTGATCGGCGACAGCGATCTGGCCCGACCGTTCGTCGCGGCCCAGCGACCGCTCACCGCACACTTACCCGCCTCCACCGAGTGACTCCCGTCACAGGGGTCTCGAATCGCCTTCGGGTCGCTACCTTCTGCTCAGGTAGTACACGTCACATGATGAGGGACCCGGCATGACCGATATCGATCTCGACAGAAGCGGGGAGCGGGCCGGCCCCCCGCCCGATTTCGTCGCCGCGCAGACGAGCCCGGAGTTCCAGGAACTCCGTAACAGGCTGCGCCGCTTCATTTTTCCCATGGCCGCTCTATTCCTGCTCTGGTACCTCGGTTATGTGCTGCTCGGCGCGTACGCGCACGATTTCATGGCCACTCCGGTGTTCGGGGAGATCAATATCGGACTGCTGCTGGGGCTGGGCCAGTTTCTCTCGACCTTCGTGATCACCGGTCTCTACGTCCGCTTCGCCAACCGGGAACTGGACCCGCGGGCGGCCGCGCTCCGCGCCGAACTGGAAGGAACCCGGTCGTGACCATGCTGTACGCCGCCGACGCCACGGTCGGCAATCCGGTGGCCAATATCGCCATCTTCGCGCTGTTCGTCGTGGTCACCATGGTCGTGGTGTTCTGGGCGGGGCGCAATACCTCCGGTGCCACCGACTATTTCACCGGTGGCCGCGGTTTCACCGGGCCGCAGAACGGCATCGCCATCGCCGGGGACTATCTGTCCGCGGCGAGTTTCCTCGGGATCGCCGGCGCCATCGCGGTGTACGGCTACGACGGCTTCCTCTATTCGATCGGCTTCCTCGTCGCCTGGCTGGTGGCGCTGCTGCTGGTGGCCGAAATGCTGCGTAACACCGGCAAGTTCACCATGGCCGATGTGCTGAGCTTCCGGCTGAAGCAGCGGCCCGTGCGCACCGCGGCCGCGATCAGCACCCTGGCGGTCTCGCTGTTCTATCTGCTCGCCCAGATGGCCGGTGCCGGTGGTCTGGTGGCCCTGCTGCTGGATGTGTCCAGTAAGAGTGGGCAGGCCGTGGTGATCGCCGTGGTCGGTGTGCTGATGATCGTATACGTGCTGGTGGGCGGGATGAAGGGGACCACCTGGGTACAGATCATCAAAGCGGTCCTGCTCATCGCGGGCGCCGCGGTGATGACGGTGATGGTGCTGGCGAAGTTCGGGTTCGATCCCTCCGGCATCCTCTCCGGTGCGCAGAGCGCGATCGGCGGGTCCGAGGACGCGAAGGTGGCCGCGCGCGATGTCCTGGCCCCTGGCGCGCAGTACGGCGGCAGCGAGATGTCGAAACTGAATTTCGTCTCGCTGGGCCTGGCACTGGTACTGGGTACCGCGGGTCTGCCGCATGTGCTGATGCGCTTCTACACCGTGCCGACCGCCAAGGAGGCCCGCCGTTCGGTGGTCTGGGCGATCGCGCTGATCGGCGCCTTCTACCTGTTCACCCTGGTGCTCGGCTACGGCGCGGCGGCCATCGTCGGCCCGGACCGGATCCTCGGCGCGGCCGGCGGACAGAACGCCGCGGCGCCGTTGCTGGCCTTCGAACTCGGCGGCGTGATCCTGCTGGGCATCATCTCGGCGGTGGCGTTCGCGACCATCCTCGCGGTGGTCGCCGGCCTCACCATCACGGCCTCGGCGTCGTTCGCCCACGACATCTACGCCAATGTCATCCGGCGCGGCAAAGCCGATGACGCCGCGCAGGTCCGGGTCTCCCGGATCACCGCGGTGGTGATCGGCGTGCTGGCCATCGTCCTGGGCATCCTGGCCAATGGTCAGAACATCGCCTTCCTGGTGGCGCTGGCGTTCGCGGTCGCGGCCTCGGCGAACCTGCCGACGATCCTGTACTCGCTGTTCTGGCGGCGGTTCAACACCACCGGCGCCCTGTTCAGCATGTACGGCGGGCTGATCTCCACAGTGGTGCTGATCGTGTTCTCCCCGGCGGTTTCCGGATCGTCGACCGCGATGCTGCCGGATCTGGACTTCGACTGGTTCCCGCTGTCCAACCCGGGGATCGTGTCCATCCCGCTGGCGTTCGTGCTCGGCGTGATCGGCACCTACCTCGGCGGCAAGAACCCGGAAGATCCGGCCAAGGCCGCGGAAATGGAGGTCCGGGCACTGACCGGCGTCGGCGCCGAAAAAGCGATCGCGCACTGAGTGCGGGTCCGGATGCTGTGTCGGCGGCCTCCGGACCCCGTACCGCTCGGCGCCGGCCGGCCGGTCCCCGCTCTGTGAGGGTGAGCGGGGCACGGCCGGTTTCGCGTCACGGCCGGATTCCGGGGCGGAACTTGGGCACCCGCATACTCACTCTCGTCCCGGCGCCGGGCGCGGTATCGACCACCAGTCCGTAGTCGTTGCCGAAGGCGGCTCGCAGCCGGTCGTCCACATTGGCCAGGCCGATATGCGCCCCCTCCGCGGCCGTATCGAAGGACCCGGACCGCAACAGGTCGGGATCCATCCCGGCGCCGTCGTCCTCCACGCTGAGTACACAGTCGGTGCCGGCGTCGAGTGCCTCGATGGTGACCGTGCCACCGCCGGGCGTGGCCGCCAACCCGTGCCGTACGGCGTTCTCCACCAGTGGTTGCAGGGCCAGGAAGGGCAGGGTGACGCCGAGTACCTCGGGGGCGATCCGCAACCGCACCTGGAGCGCCGGCCCGAACCGGGCGCGTTCGAGTTCGAGATAGCGTTCGATATTGCTGAGTTCGTCGGCCAACACCGTGTACTCCCCGGCGTCGCGGAACGAATACCGGGTGAAGTCCGCGAAATCCAGGATGAGTTCCCGGGCCCGGTCCGGGTCGGTACGGACGAACGAGGCGATGGTGTTCAGGGCGTTGTAGATGAAATGCGGGCTGATCTGGGCCCGCAGCGCCCGGACCTCGGCACGGTCGAGCCGGGCCCGGGAGGCATCGAGTTCGGCGAGTTCCAGCTGGCCGCTGGCGTATCGGGCGACTTCGGCCAGCGCGCCGAGCGCACCGGGGCCCGGTCGGCTCCCGGTGATCATCCCCAGCGCCCCCACGACGGTGCCGTTGTCGCTGAGCAACGGCTGGGTCACCAGCGTGCGCCCCGGATGCTCGGTATCGGGCAGCTGCGCCAGCACCGGCCGCTGTGCCGCGACGGCTCGCCGGGCCGTCCCGGTGAACTCGGCCGCCGGCGGCTCGTGCACACCGTCCCAGGCCAGGAGCGCGCCCTCGGGATCGCTCACCCCGAGCCCCTCGGCCCCGACCAGCGCACGCAGATGCGGGGCGGCCTCCTGCGCGGACTCCCGGGTGAGGCCCCGGCGCAGCGGCCGGGCCGCCAGGGAGGCGGTGTGCAGTGCCGTGTGTACCGCTCGTTCGGCGGGGGTGGTGACCATTCGCCGCGGACGCGCCCAGACGAGCAGTGCCGCGGCGATCAGTACGGCCGCGCCGGATACGGCGAGCAAGGTCGCGGTCATCGCACTCCCTGTCCCGTCACGCCGCGGTACCGATCCGCCGATCCGACGCGCGGCTTCGCCGACGCTCGACTCCGGCACATGCTACGAGCAGGCGCACCGGCGGCTCGGCCCGGCCTTCGGAGCACCGTGCGTGCCCACCGCGGCTCGGCCACCTCTCACGTCCGGCCGCCGGTCGCTGCGTGACCGGGTCGCCGGCCGATCGTTACCGGTCCGGCTCGCCGACGGGGGCCGGCCATCGTCTCACGCTTCCCGCGGCAACCGCCATTGCCGCGGGAAACCTTCTCCGGAAGCGATGACCGGCCCGCGTCGGCGAGCCGAGATCGGAGATCCGGCGCGGCGATCGCGCCGGGTGGAAGGGGCCGGGTCACGGCCGCTCGGGGGCGCCCGGGAGCGATTACGCCGAACGAGCCGGAAGCTGTCTGCGGGGGCCGGTGATCACCCCTGGTACTTCTGGACGGTGAACTCCACCGCTCCCGATTGGGGGAGGTGGGCCGCGCCGACGGTGACGGTCGCGGTGAAACGCCCGATCCCGGGACGGAACAGGGCCGAGCGGCCGTCGTTCATCCAGTGCCCCGGGCCGTTCGCGTGCTGGGTGGCCGACCCGGTCTCGCCGGTGTCGAGGTTGCGCCAGTTCAGGGTGATCGGCAGGGTGCACGACCCGATGCCGAACATGATGGTCGAGACGGTGAACGACGCGTGCTCCGGATAACCGGGACCGTTGACCGAGGTGTCGACCTGGGCGACGCACGGGCCGTCGGTGAGGGCGTAGATCGTCTGGAACGAACCGCCGTCGGCCGCGGCGGGCGCGGCGGTGGCCACCAGCGTGCCCACCGCGAGCGCCGCGGCGGCGGGCAACGCGAGCGCGGTCCTGCGTGCTGTCATCGTTCACCTCGCTGGTCGGTCGTACACGTGCGGGGGTCGATCGTGGGCCGGGCGGAGATCCGCCGGATGTGACGCGGCACGACCCTACCAGTGACCGAGCGTGCCGGGGGCCGAATCGGTTTCCCGCGTCGGGACACCTGGCCGACACGCCCGGGTCCCACGGGCACGCCCATCCGGCGCCGAACCGGTCGGACGGTGCGCATAAACTCGCTACACCAACCCCCGCCGAGCCATTGGGAGGAAGGACAGATCTTGGCCGCCTCGTCCGGATTCGTTCATCTGCACAACCACACCGAGTACTCGATGCTCGACGGTGCCGCCAAGATCTCGCCGTTGTTCGCCGAGGCCGACCGGCTCGGTATGACCGCGGTGGGAATGACCGACCACGGCAATATGTACGGCGCGGCCGAGTTCTTCCACTCGGCGAAGAAGGCCGGTATCAAACCGATCATCGGGATCGAAGCCTATATCGCCCCCGGCTCCCGGTTCGACACCAAACGTATCCAGTGGGGCGATCCCAGCCAGAAGAGCGACGATGTCTCCGGTTCCGGTGCCTACACCCATATGACCATGGTCGCCGAGAACGCGACCGGTCTGCGGAATCTGTTCAAACTGTCCTCGCTGGCCAGTATCGAGGGCCAGCTCGGTAAATGGGCGCGGATGGACGAAGAGCTCATCGCCGCGCACGCCGAAGGCGTTATCGCCACCACCGGCTGCCCCTCCGGCGAGGTGCAGACCCGGTTGCGGCTGGGGCACGAGCGTGAGGCGCTGGAAGCGGCCGCGAAATGGCAGGAGATCTTCGGCAAGGACAACTTCTTCCTCGAGCTGATGGACCATGGCCTGTCCATCGAGACGCGGGTTCGCTCCGGCCTGATCGAAATCGGCAAGCGGCTGGGTATCCCGCCGCTGGCCACCAACGACTGCCATTACGTGCACGAATCCGATTCGACCAATCACGAAGCGCTGCTGTGTATCCAGACCGGTAAGACGCTGTCGGATCCCAATCGGTTCAAATTCGGCGGTAGCGGCTACTTCCTGAAGTCGGCCGCGGAGATGCGGGAACTCTGGGATGCCGAGGTGCCCGGCGCCTGTGACAACACGGTGCTGATCGGCGAACGCGTCGAGTCCTACGAGGAGATCTGGACCCACCGCGACCGGATGCCCAAATTTCCGGTCCCCGAGGGCGAGACCGAGGCGTCGTGGCTGCGCAAGGAGGTCGCGCGCGGGCTGGAGTACCGCTTCCCGGACGGCGTCCCGCAGAAGTATCTCGACCAGGCCGATTACGAGATCGGCGTCATCTTGGAGATGGGCTTCCCGGCCTACTTCCTGGTCGTCGGCGACCTGATCAACTATGCCCGCGAGGTCGGCATCCGGGTGGGTCCGGGTCGTGGTTCGGCGGCCGGTTCGCTGGTCGCATACGCGCTCAAGATCACCAATATCGACCCGCTGCCGCACGGTCTGCTGTTCGAGCGGTTCCTCAACCCCGAGCGCGTATCGATGCCCGATATCGATATCGACTTCGACGATCGCCGGCGCGGCGAGATGGTCCGCTACGCCACCGAGAAGTGGGGCAGCGACCGGGTCGCCCAGGTGATCACCTTCGGCACCATCAAAACCAAAGCGGCCATCAAGGACTCGGCCCGGGTCCTGTTCGGGCAGCCGGGTTTCGCGATCGCCGACCAGATCACCAAGGCGCTGCCCCCGCCGATCATGGCCAAGGACATCTCGGTTGCCGGGATCACCGATCCCGGACACGAGCGCTACAAAGAAGCCGCCGAGGTCCGCACGCTCATCGAGTCCAATCCGGATATCGCCAAGATCTACGACACCGCGAAGGGCTTGGAGGGCCTGATCCGCAACGCGGGCGTGCACGCCTGCGCGGTGATCATGTCATCGGAGCCGCTCACCGACGCTATCCCGGTGTGGAAGCGGGCTCAGGACGGTGCCATCATCACCGGCTGGGATTATCCGTCCTGTGAGGCCATCGGCCTGCTGAAGATGGACTTCTTGGGCCTGCGCAACCTCACGGTGCTCGGCGACGCGATCGACAACGCCAAATCCAACCGCGGTGTCGAGATCGATCTGGACTCGCTGCCGCTGGACGATCCGTTGACCTTCGAACTGCTCGCCCGCGGCGACACCCTGGGCGTGTTCCAGCTCGACGGTGGGCCGATGCGCGATCTGCTGCGCCGGATGCAGCCCACCGCTTTCGAGGACATCGTGGCCGTCGGCGCATTGTATCGCCCCGGCCCGATGGGCATGAACGCGCACAACGACTACGCCGACCGCAAGAATGGGCGCCAACAGGTCAAACCGATCCACCCGGAGCTGGAGGAACCGCTCCACGACATCCTCGGCGAAACCTACGGTCTGATCGTCTACCAAGAGCAGATCATGCACGTCGCCCAGAAGGTGGCCGGGTACTCGCTCGGACGAGCCGATATCCTGCGCCGCGCGATGGGCAAGAAGAAGGCCGAGGTCCTCGAGCAGGAGTTCGAAGGTTTCGAGAAGGGTATGCAGGAGAACGGTTTCTCCAAGGCCGCCATCAAGGCGCTGTGGGATACCATCCTCCCGTTCGCCGGATACGCGTTCAACAAATCACATGCCGCCGCCTACGGCCTGGTGTCGTACTGGACCGCCTACTTCAAGGCCAACTACCCCGCGGAGTACATGGCCGCGCTGCTCACCAGCGTCGGCGACGATAAGGACAAGGCCGCAGTCTACCTGGCGGATTGCCGGCGCCTCGGGATCACGGTGCTGCCGCCGGACGTCAACGAGTCCGAGCACAACTTCGCCTCGGTCGGCAAGGACATCCGCTTCGGCATGGGCGCGGTCCGCAATGTCGGTACCAACGTGGTGTCGTCGATCATCTCGGCGCGTGCCGAGAAGTCGAAGTTCACCGACTTCTCGGATTACCTGAACAAGATCGATACCGTGGCCTGCACCAAGAAGGTCACCGAATCGCTCATCAAGGCCGGGGCCTTCGATTCGCTGAACCATCCCCGCAAGGGGCTCATGCTGGTGCATTCGGACGCCATCGACGCGGTCATGTCGACCAAGAAGGCCGAGGCCATCGGTCAGTTCGATCTGTTCGGCGGAATGGACGACGACAGCGGCGAATCGGTGGCGTCGGTCTTCGATGTGAAGGTGCCCGACGAGGAGTGGGAGAGCAAACACCGTCTCGCGCTGGAGCGGGAGATGCTCGGGCTCTATGTCTCCGGCCATCCGCTCAACGGTGTCGACCATGTCCTTGCCGCTCAGGCCGATACCCAGATCCCGACCATCCTCGAGGGCGATATCAAGGACGGTACCCAGGTCACCGTCGGCGGTATCCTCGCCTCGGTGAACCGCCGGATCAACAAGAACGGCCTGGCGTGGGCGTCCTGCCAGCTCGAGGATCTCACCGGTGGTATCGAGGTGCTGTTCTTCCCGCAGGCCTATTCGGTGTACGGCATGGATGTGGTGGAGGACGCGGTGGTCCTGGTGAAGGCCCGCGTCTCCATGCGGGACGACCGGATCTCGCTCATCGCCAATGATCTCGCCGTACCGGATCTGTCGGCGATCGGGGTGGCGAAACCGCTGGCCGTCACCATCTCCACCCGGATGTGCACCCCCGATAAGATCGGCGAGCTCAAGCGGGTGCTGTCCCGGCATCCCGGGACCTCGGATGTGCACGTCCGGCATGTGGGCGCGCGCGAGAAGACGACCCTGCTGAAACTGGACGACAGTTTGCGAGTGGAGCCGTCTTCGGCGCTCATGGGCGATCTGAAGGCCCTGCTCGGGCCGGGCTGCCTGGCGAGCTGAACGTGCGGGCGGCCGGCTACTGTGCCGCCTGCTCGACGCCGGTGGCGTTGTTGTCGTCCTGGACCCCGAAGTCCGTGGCGACCGCGCCCACGCCGTCCCCTACTCCGTTCACCGCCTGCTGCAGCAGATCGAGGCCCGTCAGGCCCTCGGCGGCCGCGGGCGCGTACTTCCCGCCGAACTCCTGGCCGATCTCGTCGGCGCCCCAGCATTCGCCCTCGGCCTCGATGACCGCGAGCGCGGCGCGCACCGCGTCGGCGACCTTGTCCGCCACCCTCGTGATCGCCGGGCGGGCGGCCTGCAGGGCTTCCTCGTCGACCCGGATATCGGTCATCGCCCACCCTCCAGATAGCCGCGGCTGCGGTAGAACTCGTCTTCTTCCTCCCGATCCATCGGGGTGGGCGGCTCCGCCTCGGTGACCGGGTCGGGGAACAGATCGGCGGTCAGCGATTTGATACTCGGCATACCGGGTGCGATATCGGGGAGGTCCGGGATCTCGCCCGCCATCTCCCGCACCGGTGCCCAGGCCTCCCGGGACAGGTCGGCGGCCTCCCGAGCCGCCCGCTGCGCCGTCTCCAGGATGGAGCGGCCGAGCTTCTCCGGGGTCGATCGTTTGAACGCCTCCGGTGTCAGGTGCACCTCCACCGGCACGCCGGCGGTATTGGCGTCGATCCGGACCAGGTTGTCCGCCGACCAGACACTCACCGTGGTGGCGGCGAGTCGCTGCCGCACCTCGGTCATGGCCTGCCGCTGCTGTTCGAGCGTGCTCAGCAATTCCGCCACACTGTCGCGCAATACGCCGGTGGCCGGCCGGGCCGGGTCGCCATCGCTCATCGATCCCTCACTTCCGCGGAGCTGCTTTCCTACCCCTTCGACGCACCACCACGCCGAACGGTTCCGGGCCGCTCGTGCGACCCGGTCGCGGCAGATATATATCACCGTGGACCGATCCGTGCCGCCGGTGCCGCCCGTACGGATCGGGTGCCGGGCCGTGTCCTATACAGCACGGCCGGCCGACCGGCGAAAACCCCAGGGGCTTATCCTGATCCGTTATCCTGGGGCGGAGCAAGGGAGGTCGCTCATGCCCATCAGGTTCCGTAAACGCCAGTCCTTCGGGCCGTTGAAATTGAACTACACCCAGTCGGGCCTGTCCTCGTGGAGTATCAAGATCGGCCCGTGGTCGTGGAACTCCCGGACCAAGAAGAACAGTGTCGATCTACCGGGGCCGCTGAGCTGGCGCCAGCGCTGAGCGCTCGTCGTCATCGGATCGGGCGCAGTTCGATCACTACACCGCCCTGCTGCCAGGTCTGGTAGATATCGGCCTTGTTCGGATTGCCGGCGGGATCGAAACCGATGCCGTTGTAACCCGAGTTGGTCCGGTTGTCCCGGGCGATGATCTCGAACAGCCGCAGTACATCCTCGGCTTCGGTGTGCACGACCGGGTCGAACTGTTCCGGCCGTCCGCCGCGGGTGATGGTGAGCGGGGTGCCGGTCACCAGGTTCCGCACCCACGGGCGCCGGGACGTGCCGATCAGCAGTGTCTGTCCATGCGCTGTGTAGGCGACCGGAATATCGTAGGTGCGCCCGGATTTGCGGCCGACCACGTGCACGGTCGCCAGCCGCTTACCGATCACCCCGGACAGGCCCGGCAGCCGTAGCAGCGTGCGGACCACCCGGTTGGTCAGGCCCTGGGCCCGGCCGATGGGCCGTAGGGGTTCGCCGATCCGGAATCCTCGCTCATGGGTTCAGTATCGTCGCCTCAGAGCGTGTCCGGGAACTGCAGTCCGTGGGCCTTGTCGATGTTGCTGCTGTCCCGGCCCACGGTCGGCGGCGGGGTTTGTCTCGGTGGCCTGTGCATCACTCCCCGGTGATGAGCCGACACACCGCGTTCCGGTACTGCCTCGACCCACGGTCGAGCAGTGTGCCCGGCTTGCCCGGCACGCGGGTGCGGCCCGGTTCGGGTTCTACCAGTGCCTGCGCGCTGTCAGAGAACCTGGTCGAGAAACCTGCGCAGCCGCGGAGTTCCGGCGTTGTCGAACAGTGCGTCCGGACTGCCCGACTCCACCACAACACCGCCGTCCATGAACACCACATGGTCGGAGACACTGCGGGCGAATCCCATCTCGTGCGTCACCACGATCATCGACATACCGCCCGCGGCCAGCTCAGACATCAGCGCGAGCACACCCTTGACCAGCTCCGGGTCCAGCGCGGAGGTGGCCTCGTCGAAGAACATGATGTCCGGTTTCATGGCCAGCGCCCGCGCGATCGCCACCCGCTGTTGCTGACCACCGGAGAGGTTGGCGGGCCGGGAATCGGCCTTACCGGTGAGGCCCACGACCTCGAGCTGTTCCAGCGCCAGCATGCGGGCCTCGTCCTTGGACAGGCCGCGCAGTTTGCGCGGTCCCAGCGCGATATTGTCGGCCACCGTCCGGTGCGGGAAGAGATTGAACTGCTGGAAGACCATCCCGATGCGCTGCCGCAGCCGGTCGGGGTTCTCGGCGAGCACCGATTCGCCGTCGATCAGGATATCCCCGGCATCGGGTTCGTGGAGCCGGTTGAGCACTCGCAGCAGGGTGGACTTACCGGAACCGGAGGGGCCGATCACCGTGGTGGTCGTGCCCGCGTCGACATGGATATCCACCCCACGCAGGATCTGATTACCGCCCAGCCGTAGGTGGAGTCCGGTGCCGGTCAGTGAGGCGCTCATCGGTTACCCCCGGCCTTCGGTGATGGCGGACTGCTCGACCGGGTCGATCGGCTGATCGGGCCGGCCGGTGCGCATCCGCCGGTCGATGTAGTTCACCAGATGGGTGAGTGGGATGGTCAGCAGTAGGTAGACCAGCCCGGCGGCCACCAGCGGTGACAGGTTGCCGGTCTGGGCGTTGAGATCACGGCCCACCGCGAACAGTTCGCGCTGGGTGGCCAGCAGACCCAGGAAGTAGATCAGCGACGAATCCTTGATCAACGCGATGAACTGGTTCATGAGTGCGGGCAGCACCCGGCGCACCCCCTGCGGGATCACCACGAGCGTCATCGCCTGCCGGTAGCCGAAGCCGATCGCCCGGGCGGCCTCGAGTTGTCCCGGCTCCACCGATTGGATACCGGAGCGGAAGATCTCACCGATATAGGCCGAGGCGAGCAGTGCCAGTGCCACCGCGCCGAGCCAGTACGGATTGTTGCCGGTGAGACCGCTGACCACTGGACCGATGCCCAGGCCGATGAGCAGGATGATGACCACCGCCGGTAGACCGCGGAAGATATCGGTGTACACCCGGGCCGGCCAGCGCAACCAGCGGGTCCGCGAGATGCCGGCCACCGCGAGCAGCATGCCGATCAGGGTTCCCAGTACACCGGAGACCAGCGCGAGGATCAGCGTGTTGGGCAGACCGGTTTTGAACAGATCAGGCACGGCCTGCCGGTAGAGCGACCAGTCGAAGAAGGTGTCGCGGAGCTGCTCCAGCGTCGATTTCGGCGCCTGCGTGGTCTGCTGCTGCGGGTCCTCTTCGGTGGCGAGGGCGGCGAAATCGGGCAGCTGCGGGACCGGCGCGGACTTCGATCCCGGCTTCCAGCCGGGCGGCAGTTCGCGGGGCACCCAGTCGCTGTAGAGGCGGGCGTAGGTGCCGTCGGCGATCACCGCGTCGAGACCGGAGTTGAGCGCGTCGATCAGCGGCTTGTTGTCCTTGGCGACCGCCCAGGCGATGAAATTGTCCAGGCTGAACGAATTGTCCACGACCGAGGTCGCATCGCCCGGCGCGATCGCGCCCCGGGCCTGCGCCGATGGGGCGACCCAGGCGTCCACCTGGCCGGTTTTCACATTGGCGTAGGCGGTGTTGTAGTCGGGGAACTTCACCGGGTCCAGGCCGAGTTCGTTGACCACGTATTCGTCCTGGACCGTGCCCTGCACCACCGCTACCCGGGAACCCGGCCCGAGATCGGCGAACCCGCGCACCGGGCCGCCGTCCTTGGCCACCAGCGAGAAGTAGCCGAAATCGTAGCCGTTGGTGAAACCGACCAGCTCGCGCCGGGCGTCGGTGGTGGTGATGTTGGACGACCCGATATCGAACCGTTTGCCCGCGACCTGGGCCAGCAGGCCGGCGAACTCGGTTCCGGAGAACTCGACCCGCAGCCCGATCTTCGCGGCCACCGCGCGCAGCAGTTCGTTGTCGAAACCGGTGAACGCGCCGGCGGAGTTCACACAAATACTGGGCGGCGCGTCGGAGAGCGTGCCGATACTCAGTACGCCGGGCCGGATCAGGCCAAGCCGGGAGACGTCCACCGCGGCCGGTGGTTCGGTCGACTCGGTGGTGAAACGATCTTCCTTGCCCGCACCCGGCGCGGTCAGGTTCGCCGGGGCCGCGGTGGCCGCCTCCGGCCCCGGCGGCGCGCACAGGTCGCGGGCGGCGCCGTCACCGCCGCTGCCGCACGCGGTCGCCAGCAGGGCGACGGCGACGAGCAGAAAGGCGAGCAGCGCGCGGGCGCGCGGAACGGGCAGACCAGGCATGATCGACCACCCTAGCGTCCGGTCCGGTCCGCGCACGCGGGTCGGGTGGGGTCGCGGTGCCGCGGCCGCCGGTTCACCCGGCGGCGAAGAACCTGCGAGGCACCTCGACGAGCATTGTCTGCAGCTGCCGCTCCTCGATCCCGCGATCCAGCACATAGGGGAAGACGTCGTCGAACAGGTGGGTGTAGTGCCACTGCGGCAGGACCGCCGCCCGCATGGCCGGTTCTATCCAGTCGATATAGCAGCTGGCGTCCTGCGAGAGCACCATACGCTCGGCGTAGCCGCGGCGCACCATTTCGATGAGAGTATCGGCGCGCGCCTCGAAGGTGGTCTCGAGATTGATCCCGAAGCGGTCCATGCCCAGGACGAATCCGGCGTCCGCGAGCGCGGTCAGATAGTCCAGGTCGGTGGTGTCACCGCTGTGGCCCAGGACGATCCGGCTCGGATCGATCCCTTCCTCGGCGCACATGACGCGTTTGACCTCGAACCCGGACCCCGATTCGGGGTGGGTGTGCACGGTGATCGGCACCCCGGTCTCGTGATGCGCCCGGGCCACCGCCCGCATCACCCGTTCGACGCCGGGTGTCAGCCCCTCCGCGTCGATCGCGCATTTGAGCATGCCCGCCCGGACGTCGGTCCCGGCGATACCGTCGCGGATATCGCCGACGAACATATCGACCATCGGATCGGGGACATGGGTACCGACCAGCGGGTCGAGTGCCGGCCCGCGGTGGTGGAAGAAGAACGGCACATCGTTGTAGGTGTAGAGGCCGGTGGCCACGATCAGTTGCAGCGGGACCCGCTGGGCGATCTGCGCGATCCGCGGAATGTAGCGACCCAGACCCACCACGGTCGGGTCCACGATCGTGCGTACCCCGGCCTCGTAGGCGGCGGTCAGCTGCCGGACCGCGTCCTCGATCCGCTCGTCCTCCGAACCCCACTCCTGCGAATAGTTCTGCTGCACATCGGAGCTGAGTACGAAGACATGCTCGTGCATGAGGGTGACACCGAGATCGGCGGTGTCCACAGCACCACGGACGGTTTGGATCGAGGGCACGGAGGACTCCTGGAAAAGGGCAGCGCGATGACGCCGGCACGACGGATGGATGGGTCCGCGACACCACCGTGGCGGGCGCGGTGAACCGGTTGCCGGCCAGCCAACTACCCGGGTGGACGCCGGTTTCCGGAGATAACTGAACCTTACGACGCGAGCTGTGGTGCGGACCATATTCCGGCCGCATGAAAGCTCGGCCGGCATTTGTGCGCTGAGCACATGTCGGTGGCACACGCGGCGAAATCCCCGTCGTGCGCTCCGGATTGTCCCCGCCGGGACCGGCCGCAACGGTGCCCGCGGCTCAGTTCTGCCCCGTCTCCGGTCGCAGCACCGCGGCACCGAGCAGGTGGGTGGCCTGCAGGGCCAGCCGCGGATACAGATCCGCACCGGATGCGTCGATACTCACGCCGATGAGGTTCAGCGCCTGCCGGACCCGGTACTGGACCGTATTGCGATGGACGGCCAGGCGCGTGGCGGCCGCCGCGTAACTGCGGTTCACGGCGAGGAACACGCGCAGTGTCTCCCGTAACCAGAGGTTGCGTTCGTTGTCCACCGCCAGTTCGCCCAGTTCGTCGGCGACGAATTCGCGCAGCGTATCGATATCGCCGGCCAACAGGGCGACCGCCGATACATCGGGATGGGTCAGGACCCGGGCGCCGTGTTCCCCGGCCAGCAGCGCGAGCCGGCGCACCCGGTCGGCCTGCCCCGCGGTGCGCCGGAATCCGGCGAGCTCGGTGCCGTAACCGCCGAAGGCCATCCGAACGGGGAGGGCCCGGTCGGAGAGCAACTGTTCGATCGCGGCGCTGTCGACGGGTGTCTCGTGCGGGAGGGCGAACCACAGCCGAGCCTCGTGTTCGTCGACCGGTACCAGCAGGTTCCCGTGCGCCCGGTCGAACACGGTGGTCAGCGCCGTGCGGAGGTGGTCGAAAACCTCCACGGCAGTGGCGGGGTCGATATGCGGATCGGTCCAGGTGTCGATCGCGATATGCCCGCGGGTGAGTGGATAGTGCAGTACCCGCTCCGCGGCCTCGGTATCGGTGGTCGTGCCGTTGAGCAGCCGGGTGACCCACTGCTGCCGGAGCCCGCCCCGGTTGCCGACCCAGCGGTCGCGTTCCTGTTCGTAGGCGACACCGACCTGCTCGCAGACCCGGTCGATGTATACCGAGGTGCGGTTGACGATATGGACGATCGCTGAGGTGGTCACCGGGCCGCCGCCGCCGAACTCGATCGCGTAGCGCATACCCGTGTCCAGGAAACCGGCCTGGCCGATGCGATAGGCCCGGATCAGCGCCGAGGCCGGCACATCGCGCTGGGCGAGGATCCGGGCGTACGCCAGGGCGCGTTCCGGGGCCCGCACATCGTCCTCGTCGGCCTCGTTCTGCAGGAACTGCAGAGCTTCCATCAGGTTGTCGGCCGTACCGTCCTCCATCAGTTCACGGAGCCGGGGGTCCTGGTCCAGTGCCGGCACCTGAGTGCGCATCAGGTGCGACAACTGGTCGATGAACTCGTCGCGATCCCGGAGGAATGTCTGTGCTACCAGCCCCACCACATCTTCGGTACTGTGCGCCGCCGCCTGTCGTTGCTCCACAGTGGTAATGATCGCGTGTTCCGTCCGCCGAGGGGCCGGGCGGGCGGTCCTGCCCGTCCGTGTCGGCCCGGGCGGAGCCGAACCGGTGCCCCGGCCGGGCCGGACGGTGTGATCGGACCTGACCGCGACCGGTCGCGCCCTCGCCTGTTATCCGGCGACGGCCGGACTGCTGCCGCTGCCCGGCCCGGAACCCGGCCGCCCCACCCGGGGCACTGTCGTTCGCGATCGGCGCACTCCTGCTCGATCTCGTGGTCCGAGTGGTCAACAGTGTGGCCTGGCGCCTGGGCGAGCGCCGGGGTAGCGGAGCTGTGCGTGCTGTGCGGTCTGTCGACCCTGCGGCTGAAAGTGATCCTGCGGCCGGTCACCGGGCCATAGTGGCGGAGCCGCGCCGCCACGGCCCCCGGCCGGGCCGATCAGTTCAGCGGACTGCGCCGCTCCAGCAGTACCGCGTCGCGCCAGCGACCTTCGAAGCGGCCGCTGCGCTCGCGGATACCGACGGTGCGGAAGCCGGCCGTGTGGTACAGGGAGATACCGATCCGGTCCTCCGGGAACGCGGTCGTCTGCAGGACGCGCAGGCCCGCGTCCTCGGCGGCCGTGACCTGGCGGCGCAGGAGTGCGGTGCCGACCCCGCGACCCTCGAGCTCGTCGGCGACCATCACGCAACTGTCGGCGATATCCCGATAGAACTCGTGGCCCGAGACCGGGGTGAGGGCCGCCCACCCGGCGATCCGGCCGTCGGCTTCGGCGACCCAGCGGTGCCCGGGCAGCCACTGGCGGTCCAGGGTCTCCCGGTCGGGTACGTCGGCGGCCCCGACAGCGGGGTAGGACGCCCCCCGTTCGGCATGGATGGCGCGCACCGCTTCCCAGTCCGCGTCGGTCAGCGCCCGGACGGTGATATCGCCGGGCGGCTCGTCCGGGCAGGGCGGCCGGGGGGTGAGCAGGCCCATCACCGCGTCGGCGGTGTGCGGCAGTTCGGTGCAGCGGTGTGGGTCGACGGTGACGAGGGTGGCAGTGCCCTCTTTGTGTACTGTCACGAACCCGGCGTCGGTGAGCTTGCGGACATGGTGGGAGACGGTCGGCTGTCCGATACCGAGTGCTTCGGCGATTTCGCCGATGTGGATGCCGGCGGGGCTCGTGGCGACCTGGTGCAGTAACCGGACCCGGGTCGGGTCGGCCAGGCAGGAGAACCAGCCTGCGTAGATGGCCGCGTCGGCGACCGGGAGCGCGTCGCCGCGCACCTGGTCCCGCGCGACCGGCGGTGCCAAGGAGGTCATGGGGCCACTATATCGACGGAGGATATTCGGTCCGAGAAAGCGCGTTTCAGATATATATTCAGTGTCGTCGATATTGTCCGGTGCCGGTCCCGCGGGTATAGGCGATTGTTTTCGGGTAGGCGCGCGAGTGAACGGGCTATGGATATCGGAATACGGGCGTGACCGGGGGTTCTGGGCAATATCGGCTACCGAGTGCCGCAGGGTCCGGACCGGCCGGCGGATCACTGGTAGCAAGTATGTTCGTTTTCTCTATCCGGAGGCGGCGGTATTCTTTACCGATTTGTTTCCTTGCGTCACCCGAATTGCCGCAGGCCGGGTGTAGCCGTAACGAAATTCCCGGTCGGTGGCCGTCCCGGCCGATCGTGATCGGGTATCGCGGCCGGGACGGCTGCGCTACCCGAGCCGGACGGGCGGGCGGCGTCGATGCCAGGTGGTCCGTTGTTCGAGCTGTTCGGCCAGTTCGAACAGGGTGGTTTCCCGGCCCCGTGCGGCGGTCAGCTGGGCGCCTATCGGCATACCGGATCGCCGGTGGAACCCGATGGGAACACTCAGTGTCGGACCGTCGTGCAGCGACCACGGATACGTCAGCTGAGCCATGCGGCGTGACTGCGCGAGTACACCGGCGGACTCGGTGATGAGTGGAACATCGACCGGCATGGTCGGGGTGAGGATCACGTCGGCATTCCGGAAGTAGTCCGTCATCGCCGCCCGGAACCGATCGCGCTGCGTCAGCGCCGCTACGCGCTGGTCGTGGGAGATGCTGCGGCCCAGCGAGATCCGTTCCAGCGTCGCCGGCTGGAACCGGTGTGGTTCCGCGCGTAGCCGCTGGTCGTGTAGCCGGGCCAGGTCCGAATAGAGCAGGGTGTACACCACATCCTGCGCGGAGTCGCTGTGCGGTACGGGCGCGTCGATAATGGTGTGACCCATATCGCCGAGCAACCGTGCGGCCGTGTCGAAGGCGTCTCGGATCGCCGGGTCGATTTCGGTGGTGATGAAAGGCCACGGCACGGCGACGCGCAGTCGATCGCGCGACGGAGCCGAAAGATCCTCGCCGACGAGTACGGAATAGGCGGTGCGCACCGCGGCGACCGTACGGGCGAGGGGGCCCACGGTGTCGAAATCGGGGCTGACGGGGTATACCCCGGCGGTATCGATGTATCCGGGCGAGGGACGCAGGCCGATGATCCCGCAGCAGGCCGCGGGCAGCCGGATGGAGCCGCCGGTGTCGGTGCCCAGGGCGATATCGACCAGGCCCGCCGCGACCGCGGCGCCGGACCCGCCACTGGACCCGCCGGGGACCCGCGAAGAATCCCACGGATTGCGCGGGCCGCCCGCCGCCGAGTTCTGCGAGGTGACCCCCACCGCGAATTCGGCGAGGTTGAGGGTGCAGGTGATCGTCGCGCCCGCTCGCTTCAATCGGGTGACGACGGCGGCATCACGTTCGGCGATCCGGTCCGCGAAGAACTCCGAGCCGCAGGTCGACCGCACCCCGGCGATCTCGATATTGTCCTTGACCCCGAGCCGGTACCCGGCCAGCGGGCCGCCGGCGACCTCGGTATCGGTCCCGAACCGCTCGGGCACCCAGGAGATGACCGTGTTCAGCTGCCGGGCGACGTCGGCCGCCGCCGCGGACGGCCCGGCGGGGCCGGACTCGCCGGCCCCGCCCGACCGCAGGCTCACGCCGGTACTCGCGCGGCGCGCAACGCTTCGGTACCCGCGGTGTCGACGGTCCAGGTAGCGGTATCGATCACGACACCGTAGTCGCGGCGGGCCTCCTCGGCGGTGAGGTATTCGTCCCAGACATCGGAGAGCACTGCCTGCGGGTCCCGCCGGAATGGATCGCCGAACCCACCACCGGAGGGCATCTTGATCTCCAGCCGCTCCCCGGCCCGGATCACCTCCTGGGTGACCTTCGAGTACAGCACCTCTTCCTCCGGCGTGCCCGGATTGCGGATGAACGAGCCGGATACACCGGCCGACCCGCCGAGGGCGCCGGCCGGCGCGTCGTTGCGATTGTCGGCCTCGGAACCGAAGTAGGTGTCGGTCTGCATGAGCCAGGTCCGCACACTGCCGATTCCGCCGCGCCACTGTCCCGGTGCCGGGGACTCGCCGCGCAGTTCGTAGCGCTCGGCGCGCATGGCGTGATTGAGTTCGGTCTCCTCGATGGGATTATTGCGGGTGTTGGCCATCAGCGAATCGACGGCGTCCATACCGTCCTTACCGTTGCGTGCGCCGTAGGAGCCCTCGTTGATCTCGATATAGACCCAGTACGATTCGCCGTCCGCGGCCAGCCCCGAGTAGGCGATGGCACACAGCGCCGCCGACGAGCCGGCGATCGCGTTATGCGGCACCACCGGCGCCAGCGCCAGGTTGATCGAGTCGAACACCCGGTTGACCTGCGAGAAGCGCGCGAAACAGGAGGCCGGGAAGTTCGGGTTGAAGATACTGCCCTCGGGTGCGTACGCGCGGACCGGACGGAAGCAGCCGTCGTTCTGCGGCACGAACTCCTCGGTGAGTTCCTCGTCGAGCAGGATGGTCCGGATGGCGCTCACCGCCACCGGCAGCACCGACCCCTCGAACGGGACATTGAACGCGGTGGGTACCTGGTCGTTGGACCCGGTCAGGTCGATGAGTACGTCCTCGCCGTCGACCTGGACGCGGACCCGCACCTCGAGGGGGGTGTCGCGATTCTTGCCGTCGTCGTCGAGGTAACCGATCGGTGCCTCGTAGCTGCCGTCGGGGATTTCCCGGATGCGGCTGCGTAGCATCTCCTCCGAATAGTCCATCCACCGTTCGGCGGCACTCATCACCACGTCCAGCCCGTATTTGCCCAGCAGCTCACGGAACCGCTTCTCGCCGATACGCGCCGAGGCGATGAGTGCCTCCAGATCACCGAGGTTCTGTTCCGGCGTGCGGACATTGTCGAGAATGTGCTGGATCAGCATCTCGTTGCGCACACCGGAGTCGTAGATCTTCATCGCGTTCATGAGCTTGGCCTCGGCCCAGACATCGACCACGTCCATGCACAGCCCGGGGAAGTTGCCGCCGACATCGGAGACGTGGCCGGTACAGCCGGCGAAGCCGATGTGCACGCCCTCCCAGAAGATCGGGATGACCACGCCGTAGTCGGGCGAATGCGCAGCGCCGTGATACGGGTGGTTGTGCAGGATGACATCACCCTCCTGATAGGTGCCCGCGAGCCGCCGGTTGATACCGCGGATATAGGCCGGTATCGACCCGCAGTGCATCGGGGTGGAATCCGATTCGCACAGTTCGCGGCCGTTGACATCGAAGATGCCGGCGCCGAGGTCCTCGGCCTCCCGGATCAGGCTCGAATAGGCCATCCGGTAGAGGACCTGGGCCATTTCCTTGGCCATCGAGTTCAATGCCCCGCCGATGACGCGCAGGGTGATCGGGTCGACCTCCACGGTGTTCCAGGTGCGGGTCGCCGTGCCTGCCAGCGATACGCCCTCACGGGGCATCAGGCTCTTCGCCATATCAGGCGCTCCTCTCGATGATGATGTGTCCGACGGTGTCGACCGTGGCCTGCTGCCCGATTCCGACGATGGTGGTCGAGTCGAACTGCTGCACGATGGCCGGGCCCGCGAAGGTGTTGCCGGCTTTCAGCAGTTCGCGGTCGTAGATGGGGGTGTCCACCCATTCCGGATCGGTGGAGCCGTTCTTCCAGAACAGCGCCCGGGTGGTGGACTGCAGGGCCGCGGTGGCATCGGCGGTGCCCTGTTCGATTTCCGCGATCCGGATGTGCTCCACCGCGCCGACCCCGGTGACCCGGATATTCACCAGCTGCACCGGTTTGTCATCGAACCGCTGGGAGTAGGTCCGGCCGTGGGCCTCGTGGAAGACGGCCGCGGTGCGGGCCACCCATTCGGCGGTGATCTCGCCGTCCGGGGCCGGTACCCGCAGTTCGTAGCCCTGCCCGACATAGCGGCAGTCGACGCTGCGCTCGAGCGAGATGTTCTCTTCGGCGATACCGTCGGCGCGTAGCTGGGCGACCGCTTCCGCCGCCAGCCGGTCCATCTCACCCCGGAGCAGGTCGAGATCCGGTTCGGCCGAGGAGGTCCACACCGTGGTCGGCACTTCGTAGCGGATATCGGTGGTCAACAGCCCGACCGCCGACGTGATGCCCGGATGGCCCGGGACGATGACCCGCGGGATACCGAGGTGTTCGGCGATCTGCCAGGCGAACAGCGGGCCGGCGCCGCCCTCGGCGACGAGTGAGAACTCCCGTGGGTCGTAGCCTTTGCGGACCGAGTGCAGCGAGATCGCCTCGGTCATCGAATGCGCGAGGATCTGGAAGATCCCCATGGCGGCATGTTCGAGGTCCGCGCCGAGCTTATCGGCGATATGGGTTTGCACCGCCGTCGCGGCCAGCTCCGGTTTCACCCGCATCGAACCCGACAGGAAGCTGTCCTCGCGCAGCCACCCCATGACCACCATCGCGTCGGTGGAGGTCGGTTCCGTTCCGCCGCGGCCGTAGCAGGCCGGCCCGGGGACGGCGCCCGCGCTACGTGGCCCGACCCGGAACATCCCGCCCTCGTCGATGGCGGCGATGGATCCGCCGCCGGCGCCGATGGTGTCGACCTCGGCCATGGGCACCATCGCGTGGTAGTCACCGATACGGGTGTCGAGCAGGTGTTTCATCCGCAACTGTCCATCGGGCGCGACGCCGATATCCGCGGAGGTGCCGCCGACATCGAGGGTGATGACGCTGGGGTATCCCGAGGCCTTGCCGATCGCGCAGCCACCCAGTAGTCCGGCGACCACGCCGCTGGTGAGCAGCGATACCGGGATCTCGGTCGCGCTGCGTGAGGTGACCAGACCACCCGCGGAGGTCATGAGATGCACATCGTCGCCCACCTGCGCGGCCTTGGCCTTACCGGCCAGATTCTCGATGTAGCGGGAGGTTTTGGGGCCGACGAAGGCGTTGAGGGCCGTGGTCGAGAAACGTTCGTACTCCCGGTATTGCGAGGCGACGTCGCTGGAGAGCGAGATGAAGACGCCGGGGTATTCCTCCATGATGATCTCGCGGACTCGGCGTTCGTGCGCCGGGTTGCGGTAGGCGTGCAGGAACGCCACCGCGATCGCGGCGACACCGCGTTCGCGCAGCAACCGCACCTCCTGCCGTACCGCGTCCTCGTCGAGCGGTGTCAGGACCGTGCCCGCGGCGTCCATCCGCTCGGGCACCGTGCGCCGGTTGCGGCGCGGCACCAGCTGCCATTTCTGCCACGGCAGGTCCTGATAGTTGGAGTAGTTGAGCGGACGCTTCTTGCGCCCGATGTGCAGCAGGTCCCGGAAACCCTCGGTGGTGATCATGCCGACGTCGCTACCGTTGTGTTCGAGCACGATATTGGTCGCCACGGTGGTGCCGTGGAAGAACATCTCGATCTCGGCGACCGAGATACCGGCGCGCTCGGCGAGCACATCGATCCCGTCCATGGTGCCGATCGACGGGTCGTGGTTCGTCGAGGGTGTCTTGTGTACGGTCACCGTCCCGTCGTCGTCCCACAGGACCAGGTCGGTGAACGTACCGCCGACATCCACTCCGATTCGTTTCATCGAAACTCGCTCTCTCCGTTGTTCAGACGACCGCGGTGCCTGGAGGAATCCGTACCGGCGCAGTGACCTGAGCCATAGGCCGCTGGTGGCATCATGCAATACATCCGAGTATTTGGCTAGTAGTCGCCAAAAGTTCTCAAGAACATCCAGGAAGTCTCTATTGTTGACGTCCTAAACATCAGATGTTTAAGGTGGTCCGTGTCACGCCGCGCTCCACCCCGGTGCCGTCGCATCCCCTGAGGAGGACCATTGACAACCCACCCCGCCACCCTCGGGCGTTTCTTCGAGGACTACGTCGTGGGCGACGTGTATCAGCACCCGATGGGACGCACGATCACCGAAACCGACAACGCGTGGATCACCTGCCTGTCGATGAATACGAATCAGAACCACTTCAACGAACACCTCGCGCGGACGAATCCGGTGACCGACGGCAAGGTCATCGTCAACTCGGGTCTGACCATCGCCCTGGTCCTGGGGCTGTCGGTGATCGATATGAGCCAGAACGCGGTGGCCAACCTCGAGTTCACCGATGTGCAGCTCAGTCATCCGGTCTATGTGGGTGACACCATCTACGCCGAGAGTGTGTGCACCGGTCTGCGCCGCTCGCAGTCGCGCCCATACGCGGGAATCGTGTCCATGGTGACCCGTGGGGTGAACCAGGACGGCGAGGTGGTGATCTCGTGGCGGCGTTCGGTCATGGTGGCCACCCGGGAGAGCGGTATCGGCCAGAACTACTTTCCCGAGGTCAAAGCGGCCCCGCTGCACGATCTGGTATCCGGCGCGGCCGAGGAGGTGGCGAGCCGATGAGGCCGCTCGAGGATGTGCGCATCATCGCCGTCGAACAGTACGGAGCCGGTCCGTTCGGCAGTGTGCATCTGGCCGACCTCGGCGCGGATGTACTGAAGATCGAGGAGCCGGGCTCCGGGGGTGACGTCGGCCGTTACGTCCCGCCCTACGCGCAGGGGGAGGATTCGCTGTTCTACGAAACCTTCAACCGCAACAAGCGCAGCCTGTCGCTGGATCTCGGCAAGCCGGCCGGCCGCAAGGTTTTCGAGGACCTGGTGCGGACCAGTGACGCGGTGTACTCCAACCTGCGCGGCGACGTCCCCGCCAAGATCGGGATCACCTACGCCGATCTGTCCCACCTGAACCCGGCCATCGTCTGCTGCAGTCTCACCGGGTTCGGGATGACCGGTCCGCGGGCGAAACAGCCGGGCTACGACTACATTCTGCAGGGCTTGGCGGGCTGGATGAGCCTCACCGGTGACCCGGACGGCCCACCCACCAAATCCGGTCTGTCGCTGGTCGATTACTGTGGCGGCTTCGTCGCGGCACTGAGCCTGATGGCCGGGCTGCACGCCGCACGCCGCGACGGGGTCGGCGGCGATTGCGATGTCTCGCTGTACGACACGGCCATCTCCATGCTCACCTACCCGGCCACCTGGCACCTCAACGCCGGCTACACACCCGGCCGGACGAAGAATTCGGCGCATCCGTCACTGGTGCCCTTCCAGGCGTTCGAGGCATCCGACGGGTGGTTCGTGGTCGGCTGTGCGAAGGAGAAGTTCTGGGCCCGGTTGGCCGAGGCCATCGGAATGCCGGAGTTGCTCACCGATCCCCGGTTCACCGATTTCGCGGCCCGCGGGGTCCACAAGGACGAACTGATCCCGCTACTGGAGAAGCGTTTCCGCGAGGATACAGTCGACCACTGGACCGGGCTGTTGGTTGCGGCAGGCGTGCCCACCGGGCCGATCAACGATGTCGCCCAGGCCCTCACCGAGGAGCACACTCTCGCTCGCGGCCTGATCGCCACCACCGAACACGACGTGTGGGGTGAGGTCCGCCAGGTCGTGTCGCCGGTGCGATTCGGCGAACCGGCCGGCCATCGGCGCGCCCCGAAACGTAACGAGAGTTTCGACAGTGTGATGACGGGGCTGGGTTACAGCGCCGATGCCGTCCGCGAACTCGTCGCGGCGGGCGCGTTCGGTTCCGCTTCCGGTGGGAGTCGGCCGTGATCGCCGCCGATCTCGCGGCCTGGGCACGATCGCTGACCATCGACTCGATTCCGGAGTACGTCCGCGCCGCCGCGCAGCGGCATCTACTCGACGGTGTCGGTAATGCCATCGCTGCGCGCCGGCTCGGCCAGGCCGGGCCCGCCCTGCCCGTGGCCCGTGGACTGGGCGGGCCACCGCAGGCCCATCCGCTCGGCGATACCGCGGCCCTCTCGGCGCCCGCGGCGACCTTTGCCAACGGTGTACTCATGCACGTCCTCGATTTCGACGACACCCACGCGGGCGCCCTGGTACACCCCACGACCGTGGTCGCACCGGCGGTTCTCGCGGTGGCGGAGGAGACCGGGGCCGGCGGTGCGGAGGCGGTGACGGCACTGGTCGCCGGGCTGGAGGTGGCGTGTCGGCTCGGCGCCGCCGCGCCGCACGGCTTCCACTCCCGGGGTCTGCACGCGACCGCAGTGGTGGGTCCGCCGGCCGCCGCGGTCGCCGCGACCCTGCTATACCAGGGGGCGGCGGCGACGGTGGCCGATGCCATCGGGATCGCCGCGTCCTCGTCCGGCGGGCTGCTCGAATTCCTGGATACCGGCGCGAATACCAAAACCCTGCATCCGGGCAGCGCGGGTCTCAACGGCGTGCTGGCCGCCCGGCTCGCGGTGGCCGGCGCGGTCGGCCCGGGTTCGGTACTCGAGGGCCGGCGCGGCCTCTACCGCACACTCGCCGATCGCGCCGCGGACGCCGACGAGATTCTCGGTGACCTCGGCGAACGCTGGGAATGCGCGTCCATCGGAATCAAGCCCTATCCGAGCTGCCAGCTCATGCACGCCGCCCTCGACGCGATCGCCGCCGCGCTGGACACCGCGGCACTACCACCGGAGCGGCTGGCCTCGATCGCGGTGGACGTGCACCCGGACAGTGCCGCGATCGTCTGTGGACCCGATACCGGCCGCCGCCGCCCACGCAGTCCCTACGAGGCGAAATTCGATCTGCCCTGGAGTGTGGCCGCGCTGATCCACGATCGCCGGATCACTGTCGATACCTACGCCGCGTCCTCTATCGCCCGGCCCGAGGTCGCGGCCACCGCGGCCCGGGTCACCGTCACCACGGTCCCCGACACCCGTCCCGCGGCCGACGCTGCGGGATACGCGGTCCTCACCCTCGACGACGGAACGACCGTCACCGGCCGGGTGCCCGCCAGCCGCGGCACGTCCGCCCGGCCGATGGACGACGCCGCGGTGCGCGCGAAGTTCCTCGCGAACACCGGCGGCGGTCCGTCCGCGGAGACTTTGGCGCACACGGTGTTCCACCTGTGGGAGGCCGAATCGGTGGCCGCGGTGACCGGGCTCGCGGCCGAACTCATCCCCGACCACCAACGGTTGTGACCCGCCCGGCGCTGTCACCCGACCAGAACGGATCCCACGCATGGATTTCAGCTTCACCGAGGACCAGCAAGCCTTCCGCGCCGCGCTGCGGCAGCTCGTCGACAAGGAGATCATCCCGGTTGCCAACGAATGGGAGCGCTCCGGCCGCTATCCCACCGAGATCGTCGCCCGCCTGCGCGAGATGGGCCTGTTCGGTATCACCACTCCGGAGGAGTACGGCGGACTCGAACTCGATATGGTCTCGTTCACCCTGGTGTACGAAGAGCTGGCCCGCGGCTGGATGGGCATCGCCGGAATCCTGGGCAGCCACAACCTGGCCTGCTGGATGATCGCCCGGCACGGCACCCCCGAGCAGAAGCAGCGGTGGCTGCCCCGGCTGGCATCCGGGGAATGCCGTACCGGAATCGGGCTGACCGAACCCGGCGCGGGTACCGACCTGCAGGGCATCGCCACCACCGCGACGAAATCCGGTGACGACTACATCATCCGCGGCACCAAGACCTGGATCACCAATGCCCGGCACGCCGATGTGCTGCCCGTGCTGGTGAAAACCGATCCCACCGCGACACCGGCGCACAAGGGGATGAGCATCCTGCTGGTGGATACCGGCACACCGGGTTTCACGGTCTCGCGCGATCTCGGCAAACTCGGCTACAAGGGGACCGAATCGTGTGAAATATTCCTCGACGAGGTCACCGTGCCCCGGTCGACGCTGCTGGGCGGGGTGGAGGGCCGGGGTATGCAGCAGGCTCTTTCCGGCCTGGAGATCGGCCGGCTCAATATCGCCGGCCGCAGCGTCGGCATCGCGCAGGCCTCCTACGATGCCGCGCTCACCTACGCGCGTGATCGCAAGGCCTTCGGTAAACCGATCGCCGAATTCCAGGCCATCCAACTCAAACTCGCCGATATCGCGACCCAGCTCCAAGCGGCCCGGCTGATGACCTACTGGGCCGCGTCGAAAGCGGATTCGGGAGCGCGGGTGGACGCCGAGGCGGGTATGGCCAAATACTTCGCCTCCGAAACCGCGATCACCGCGAGCCTGGAGGCCATGCGAGTGCACGGCGGCTACGGCTACTCCACGGAATTCAATGTGGAACGGTATTACCGTGACGCGCCGCTGATGTCGATCGGCGAGGGGACCAACGACATCATGCGGACTGTGATAGCGAAGGCCCTGGTGGGCGGGTCGGTGACGATCGGATGAGTACCGGGCTGCTGTACCTCTACGTTCCGGGTGACCGCCCGGAACGGTTCGCGAAGGCGGCAGCCTCCGGTGCCGACGCGGTCGTTCTCGATCTCGAGGATGCGGTGCCCCTGGCAGCCAAGGACACCGCACGCCGGGCGGTCGCGGCCTGGCTGGAATCACCGGAGCGTACGGAGGTGCCGGTCTGGGTGCGGGTCGATCCCGGTGCCGGACTCGTCGCCGATGTGACGGCGGCGGTCCGCGGTGGGGCCGACGGCATCTGGTTGCCCAAATGCGACGACCGGGCAGCACTCGATCGTCTCGACGGGCTGCTCACCGAGGTGGAGAAGCGCTTCGGCCGTGCCCGGACCCCGGTCTCGCCGCTCCTCGAGACCGGTACCGGGCTGTGGAACGTGCGCGCCGTCGCGGCGGGCCCGCGGGTGGCGTTCCTCCAGATCGGCGAAGTCGATCTGGCCGCCGATCTCGGTATCACCGTGACCGGCGGGGACGAATTGCTCTGGGCGCGTTCCCGGGTCGTGGCCGCCTCGGCCGCCGCCGGACTGCGTCCCCCGCTGGCGGCCGCTTCGCCGATTGTCGGCGAGGCCGCCGGATTCGCCCGGGAGACCAGGCGCCTGATGGAATCGGGCTTCCACGGCCGGGCCTGTATCCATCCCCGGCAGCTCGCGCCGGCGCGCGACGGTATGACACCGACGAGCGCCGAGGTGAATCGGGCGCGCGACGTTCTCACGGCCTTCGAAGCAGCGGGCGGTGGTGCCGCGACGGATCGCGAGGGGCGTTTGATCGACGAGGCCGTGGCCCGGCACGCTCGTCGGATACTGGCCCGTCGACCGGCTCCGGCAACGCCGATCGACTGATATGCTCCCGGGCCCGTAATGAGGACACCGAGTCCGCGGCGCCTGCGGACGCGGAATGAAAGGTGTGGTGGCAGAGGTGAACAAGTCCGGCCGGCGTCCGGCCTACGAGGTCGTCGCCGACGCCTTGCGTGCCCGCATTCTCGAAGGTGAGCTCACCCCGGGTACCAGACTGCCGCCCGATGCCGAGCTGCGGGCGGAGTTCGGCGTCGGGCAGAGCACGGTGCGGGAGGCCATCCGCTCGCTGGAAAGCGGGAATCTGGTGCACACCACCCGCGGTGTCACCGGCGGCACATTCGTGTCCACTCCGAATATCGGCCGGATGAGCGCCCATCTCGAAACCGGGGTCACGCTCCTGGCCGCCGCCGACAGCGTCACCGTCGACCAGCTGATGGAGGTGCGCCAGCTGACCGAGGTACCCGCCGCGGGTGCCGCTGCTTTCCGGCACACCGAAGCCCAGCTCAGCGAACTACGCGCCGCGCTCTTCGATCCCACCGGTGCGATCGGCCCGGAAACCTACGCCAGCAACCACGAGTTCCATCGAGTGCTACTGCGTGCGGCCGACAACCCACTGCTGGACTTGGTGACGGTTCCGGTTTTCCGGGTGCTCAGCAGCCGGTTCCGCCGCGATACCGCGCCCGAGGGATTCTGGAACTGTGTCGATACCGACCATCGGGCGATCCTGGCGGCGGTGGAACAGCGCGATTCGATGACGGCGATGACGCTGATGCGCCGTCATCTCGACCACCTCGGTGACGTCTACAAGCAGATGGATCTCCTCAAACGACCCAACGGCTCACTTCGGTGAGATCTCCGGGCGATATCGGCGGCCTCGACGCCCCCGCGCCGGTGTGATCGCCATCGGAGGCCGGGCGGAGTTCCGGCCGTATTCCCCGGTTGACAGCTGTCCCGGACGATCACCCGCGAGGTGCCGGGAGGGGTCGCGTGGGGTCCTTCGGCACGTCGTGCTTCGCGGGTGCGGCAGTGTATCGGAGACGTACCGTCCGGGACGGACATTGCCGGAAACCTCGGATGACCTTACTGTGTAAGGATGAGCAGCGTTGCTTATTCCGGCCACGCCGGAGCAGAATTTCGGCGGCTGACGTCCGCGTTCAACCGGGTCTACGGGGGCCGGAAGGGCGTAGGCGCGGCGCTGGCGGTGTATCGGCACGGGGAACCGATTCTCGATATCTGGACAGGGGAGTCCGCGCCGGGCCGGCCCTGGACCCGGGATACCGGCGCGGTGGTGTTCTCGGCGACCAAGGGCATCGCGGCCACGGTTGTGCATCGGCTCGCCGATCGCGGTCTCATCGATTACGACGCCCCGGTCTGCGAATACTGGTCCGCGTTCGGTTGTAACAACAAGGACAAGATCACTGTCCGGCAGGTACTCACCCATTCGGCCGGTCTGTCCGGTGTCGGCGCGCTGGCGGCGCAGGGCGCCGAACTGCTCGACCACGACCTCATGGCCGAACGGCTGGCCGCCGCCACCCCGGACCGGCTGCTCGGCGTGCCCGCCTATCACGCGATGACCTTCGGCTGGCTGCTCGCCGGGCTGGCCCGGGAGGTCACCGGCGTCAGTATGAAGGAACTGTTCCAGCGCGAGGTCGCGCTCCCGCTGGGCATCGACGGTGTGCACCTGGGCCGCCCGCCCGCGGGTTCGGTCACCGTCGCGGCCGAGAGCTTCGGTGCGGGCTTCTCCTTCGCCGGCACCCCGCGCGGTTCCCGGCTGGTCACCCTGCTGCAGGCCATTCCCGGTGCGCTCGGGGTCAGCAGCCGCTCCCTGTTCATTCCCGGTGCCGAGGCCATCCTGACCGGCCCGAACCCGCCGCTGCTGGACAGTGAGATGCCGGCCGCCAACGGTGTGTGCAGTGCCAACGGCCTGGCCGCGGTGTACGAACCACTGGCCTGCAACGGGCTCGCCGGTGGCCGACGGTACCTGTCCGGCGCCACCGTACAGGCCATCCGCCGGATCGAACGGTTCCGGCCGGATACCGGGTTGTTCCTCTACATGGGACCCCTGTGGCATCTCGGGTATCACGCCATGCCCACCCTGGGCGCACCCCGCGGGTTCGGTCATATCGGCCTGGGCGGATCGTTCGGCTGGGCGGACCCGGACAGCGGTATCTCGCTCGGGTTCGCGCACAATCGCCTGGCGATGGAGACCTTGGCCGTGGATCAGTCCGCGTTCGCCTGGCTGCTGCCCCTGGTCATGTCCGGCGCGCGCACGGCCGCCCGGATCGGCCGCGCCGCCCCCCGGGAGGCCGCGGCCTGATCGCTCAGGTCAGATAGCGGTAGGCCGGGGAGCCCGGTTCGAGCCGTTCGCACTGGATCGGGGAATGGGCGATCCGGTCCAGCAGTGGTTGCAGGCCGGTACGTTCGCCCAGTTCGACACCGACCAGCGCGGCACCGGTTTCCCGGTTGTTGCGTTTGACGTATTCGAACAGGGTGATGTCGTCGTCGGGGCCCAGTACTTCGTCGAGGAACCGGCGCAGCGCTCCCGGTTCCTGCGGGAAGTCCACCAGGAAATAGTGCTTGAGCCCCTGGTGCACCAGGGAACGTTCGATGACCTCTCCGTACCGGGACACATCGTTGTTCCCGCCCGAGACCACGCAGACCACGGTGGACCCGGGTTCCGGGGGCGAATCCAGCAGCCCGGTGACCGCCAGCGCGCCCGCGGGCTCGGCGATGATCCCCTCGCTCTGGTACAGGTCCAGCATGGCGGTGCAGATAGCTCCCTCGTCCACCCGCAGCAGCCGGAAGGAGCCGGCGCCGCCGGGGGGTTCGGTCGAGATGAGCAGCGGCAGCGAGCCGTGCGAGACCACTCGCCCGCCGAACCCGGCCACGGCCTCGTAGGGGACCCGGCCGACCCGGCGGACCGCGGCGCCGTCGACGAATGGATCGATCTCGGGCAGGGTCACCGGCCCGCCCGCGACCAGTGCCGCGGTCATCGAGGCGGCGCCGGCGGGCTCGACCGCGAGGATCGCCGTCTCCGGGGTTCGTTCCCGCAGATAGGTGCCGATACCGGCGAGGCAGCCGCCGCCGCCGACCGGGATCACCACCAGATCCGGCGCGGCTCCGAGTTGATCGAGGATCTCGGCGGCGATGGTGCCCTGTCCGGCAGCGGTCCGGGTGTCGTCGAACGGGGGCACCATGGTGGCGCCGGTACGCCGGACATCGTCGGCGGCCGCGGTGGCCGCGGCGTCGAAGGTTTCACCGACGGCGATCAGTTCGACGAATTCGCCACCGTGCACCCGGATCCGGTCGCGCTTCTGTTTGGGCGTGGT
Source organism: Nocardia grenadensis (assembly GCF_050942415.1). Classification (NCBI taxonomy): domain Bacteria; kingdom Bacillati; phylum Actinomycetota; class Actinomycetes; order Mycobacteriales; family Nocardiaceae; genus Nocardia; species Nocardia grenadensis. Next base: position 1,968,759 of record NZ_CP192054.1, read on the forward strand.
GGTGGGAACGTAGATGCGGCCGGTGATACCCATGGCCCGGCAGGCGAATGCCACGCCCTGAGCGTGGTTACCGGCGCTCGCCGCGACCACACCCGCCGCGCGCTCGGCGTCGCTGAGCTGGACCACCAGGTTGTACGCGCCGCGCAGCTTGTAGGAGCGGACGACGGTGAGATCCTCGCGTTTGAGGTACACCTGGGCGCCGGTCAGCTGCGACAGCCGCGGGCACAGTTGTAGGGGAGTGGGCTCGATAATGTCGGCGATGCGTTTGGCTGCGGCGTCGATCTCGTCCGCGGTCAGCGCGGGACGGGCTTCTGGCAGGTGAGTGAGCACATCGGACACCCGGTCCATGCTGCCACCCGCCGCGGCCGGAGTGCGCGGCGGGTGGCCGTGTCCTGCGCTTTCGTTCATCTGGACAGCGTGTTACCGGCCTGCCGGAACCACGCCCGAACCGGATCCGTCAGCGCGGGGTCAGGACGAAGACCGGGATCTGGCGATCGGTCTGGAGCTGATAGTCGGCGTAGGGCGGGTAGGCGGCGACCGCCCGCGCCCACCAGAGCGCCTTCTCCTCGCCGAACACCTCGCGAGCGGTGTAGTCCTTGGTGGTGGTGCCGTCCTGCAGTTCCACGTGGGGTTCGGCGACCACATTGTGGTACCAGACCGGATGCTTGGGCGCGCCGCCCAGCGAAGCGACGACCGCGTACTCGCCGTCGTGTTCGACCCGCATGAGCGCGGTCTTGCGAAGTTTGCCGGTCTTGTTGCCGACGGTCGTCAGCACCACCACCGGCATGCCCCGCATGGTGGTGCCCTCGGTACCGCCGGAGTTCTCGATCTTCTCGGCCTGCTCGCGGGCCCAGTCGGAGGTGGACGGTGCGTATTCTCCAGTCAATGGCATATCCGGGAAAACGTCCCGTGCGGGTCCGCTTGTTCCCCGGGTGGTTCGACCTGGCCGGACAGGGCCCGTGGGGCCGCCCACTCCGGACGGCGGAGTGTGTGGGCCGGAAGACAAAAGTTCGATGGACCGAACACCATCGCCACGGGTAGCCTGATCATATGACCGCATCCCATCTCACTGCCCCGCGTGCTGCCGTCCGCGGCTCGGCGGTTGTCGATATCGCGGGGTCGCGCTGGCCGGTGTACAAGCTGGAGGCGCTGATCGTGGGGCTGCTGGTGTTCTTGGTGGCGGCGGTCGTCCTGGGGTCGGCGCAGACCGGGGTGCTGCTGGGGGCGGCGGTGAGTGCTCTGCTGTGGTCCGCCGGGTGGTGGCGCTCGGCGCGTCGATAGACGCCGAGGCCGTGCCGCGCCGGGCGCGACAACACTCACGCGGTTCCGCCGCGTACTAGTCTGGGTCGAGTTGAACACACGTCCACTTGGTTCCGGATCGGATATCCGGGTCCCCGAGGTACACGCGAGCCGATTCATGACCGATCGAGTACATGCCTTCACCGACGACGCGCTGGGCGAACACGATGCGGTGGCGCTCGCCGCCCTGGTCCGCGCCGGTGTGGCGAGCCCGGAGGAACTGGCCCGCGCGGCCTCGGCCCGGGCCGAGGTGGTGAATCCGCGGCTGAACGCGATCGCCTACCGGTGCCCGGAGCCGCGACCGGCCGCCGCCGGAGACGGCGTGTGGTATGGGGTGCCGGCCTTCGTGAAGGACAATGCCGATATGGCCGGGCTGCCGAGTCGCCACGGCAGCGCCGCGATCACGGCGCATCCCGCCGGTAAGGACGACCGATTCACCGCGCAACTGCTGAGTACGGGGGTGACGATCCTGGGCAAGACCACCATGCCCGAATTCGGCTTCACCTCCACCACCGAGTTCGAGCACGGTGACCCGACCCGCAACCCGTGGAACACCGGGTACACCGTCGGCGGTTCCTCGGGTGGATCGGCCGCCCTGGTGGCGGCGGGTGTGGTGCCGGTGGCGCACGGTAACGACGGGGGCGGATCATTGCGTATCCCGGCGGCCTGCGCCGGTCTGGTCTCGCTGAAACCCAGCCGGTTCCGGCATCTGGACAACGCCCAGGCGCGGCAGCTGCCGATCAAACTCGTCTCCGAGGGTGTGCTGTCCCGGTCGATGCGCGATCAGGCGGCCTATCACGCCGCCGCCGAAACCTATTGGCGCAATCCGAAACTCCCACCCATCGGCAGCGTCGAGGGGCCCGCCACCCGGAAACTGCGGATCGGCCTGCTGACCACGGCGTGCAACGGCCTGGAACCCGACGCCGAGACCCTGGCCGCCGTGACCGCGACCGCCGGGATCCTGGAGAGCGCGGGACATACCATCGAGCCGATACCCTCGCCGGTGTCGGCGGAACTCGTCGCCGATTTCCTGCAGTACTGGGGGTTCCTGGCGCAGATGTCGGGGGTCACCGGAAAGCTGAGTCACGGCCGTTCCTTCGACGCCGCCCGGCTGGAGACCTTCACCAAGGGACTGGCCGCCGCCTTCCGCCGGCGGCTGTTCGCCACCCCGGGTGCGCTGTACCGGCTGAACCGGGCCCGCGCCGACTACGACGCGGTACTCACCCGTTACGACGCCGTGCTCTCGCCGGTGCTCACCCACACCACACCGGAGATCGGATACCTGAATCCGGGGGTGCCGTTCGCCGAGTCGATCGAGCGGGTCACGAACTTCGTCGGCTACACACCGATCAACAATGTCACCGGGTCGCCGTCCCTGGCCGTTCCGGCCGGGCTCACCGCGACCGGTCTACCGGTCGGGGTCATGCTCAGCGGGCCCTACGGCGGCGAACGCACCTTGCTGGAACTGGGTTTCCTGCTGGAAGCGCAGGCGCCGTTCCCCCGGATCGACGCCGCGGCGACCGGGTCCTGACGGCGGCGCGGTCAGCGGACCAGCAGCGCGACCGGAAGCCGGGCGAACAGTTTCTCCGTGCGGGCCCGGTTCTGGAACGTATGCCCGGTGAGGCGGTCGGTCCACGATCCGCCCGAGAGTTCGATATAGGTATCGCCCCAGCCGGTTTCCCCGATCGCGACACTGTGCCGGGTGACGGCCACGATGATCTCCGGGTCGGCGTCGACCCGGCCCCGGGCGTAGGCGACGAGTTTGTCGGCGTGCTCACCGTGCCCGAACACCGGGGTGTAGGTGCCGCCGACGAAACATTCCGGACGTTCCCGCCGCAACCACAGCGCGTAGGCGACCAGCCACATCTTGGCGGCGCCCGTGATGTCCAGCGGCGGTGTCGTGGTGAGGGTGTGCAGCATCCCGCCCCGGGATCCGAAATCGACCGGGCGGCGGTTGTCGGGGTCGACCAGCGAATCCTCCCAGACCTCACACCCCTGGTAGATATCGGGGATTCCCGGCGCGCACAGCTGTAGCAGTTTCTGCGCCAGCGAATCCGACCAGGCGTGCGGGGCCAGATCGTGGGCGAGATCGGTGAGCTGGCGGCCGACCGGCCCGTCGATCACCTGATCGAGCCAGGCGTGGACCGCGTTCTCGAAGTCGGCATCGGGTTCCTCCCAGGAGGTGTGCTCCCCGGATTCGCGCATCGCCTTCTCGGCGAACCGGTGCACCCGGTCGCGCAGACCCGGGACCGAGGGCGCCGGCCGTCCATCGGCCGGCCACATCCCGAACATGTTCTGTAGCAGGAACAGTGCGGTGGCCCCGTCGGGCGGGGGAAGCCTCTCGAGCCACAGGGCGACCGCGCGGGCCCACATCCGGGGGACCTGGGACAGCACCCCGATCCGGGCCCGCACATCCTCGCCGCGTTTGGTGTCGTGGGTGGACAGGGTGGTCATCGACGCGGGCCACCGGCGGGCGCGCGAGGCATTGGCCAGATGGAATTCGTTGACGCTGCGGCCGAAACGTGCCGGGTTACCGCCGATCTCCTGTAGTACCACCAGCCGGACCGCGCGGTAGAAGAGGATGTCCTCCACGGCTTTCGCGCCGATCGCGGTGCTCACCTGATGGAACCGGGTGAACGCGGTACCGCCGGCGATCAGCGCGCTCACCAGGACCGCCAGTGGCGCCCGTAGTTCCGCGTTGCGTTTCTCCACCTCGGCGATCACGGCGCTGACCATCCCGGACAACGGGGTGTAGTCGGCCCGGGCGACAGGCAGGAAGGACAGCACCTCGATGGTGGCATTCGTGAGCGCCATGGTGTCGAAATCGTCGGCGCCCGCGTCGGCTTTGATGGCGGCGACCAAGCGACGCATCTCGGGCGCGAGGATGCTCTCCGCGACCGCGCGCTTGATGCGGTGTTCCTTCTCGCCGACCCACCCCCGATCGCTGCCGTGCCCGGTGATGTGGCGGGACAACTCGGTGAGGATCTGTTCCCCGGCCGGTTCGAGCAGCACCCCGCCGAAATCGGCGATGCCGTCGTAGCCGGTGGTCCCGTCGATCGGCAGGGTGGGGTCGAGGGGTTCCCGGTTGGCGAGGGTCTTCTCCACCAGCAGCAGTCGGGTGGGTCCGATCAGCTGCCGTAGGCGCTGGAGGTATCCGGCCGGGTTGGCGAGGCCGTCGACATGATCGACCCGGACACCGTCGATCAGATCGTGTTCGCACCAGGCCGCGAGCTCGCGATGGGTGGCCTCGAATACCACCGGGTCCTCCTGGCGCAGCGCCGCCAGGCCGCTGATCGACAGGAACCGGCGATATCCGCAGATCCCGGATTTCCAGCTGACCAGCCGGTAGTGCTGTTTGTCGTGGATCCGCAGTGCGTTGTCGCCGTCGGTGCCGGGCGCGATGGGGAAACGGAGTTCGTGGAGGGCGAGCAGCGGTTCGGGGCCGGACCGGTCGACGGTGAGGGCGGCCGGATCGTTCGCGCCGCGCAGGACCGGTAGCGCCAGCCGCCCGCCCACACCGTTGCCCGGGCTCCAGTCGATATCGAAGAACGACGCGAATTGCGAGGTGCGACCGTACTGCAGCACATGCCACCACCACATGTTCTGCTGCGGATCGGCGACCCCCACATGGTTGGGCACCAGGTCCATGATCAGGCCCATCCCACGGTTGTGCACCTCGTCGGCGAGTGCCTTGAGTCCCAGCGGGCCGCCCAGCGCGGCGGAGACGGTGGTGGGATCGGTGACGTCGTAGCCGTGGGTGGAGCCTCGCGCGGCCGTCATCACCGGGGAGAGGTAGATATGCGAGACACCCAGTTGCTGGAGGTATTCCGCGATGGCCGCGGCCTGGGCGAAGACGAGTCCGTCCGGGCGCAGCTGAAGCCGATAGGTGCTGCGGACCGGAGTGGCGCGCGGGTTGCGGCGGAAGCTCGGCGGGTCTGCGGGCATACGGTTCTCGGTCGGGTCCTGAGGAGCGCGGCGGGTGGAAAGCGCCGGAGCCGGCCGGCGCGCGGGTGCTGGGAACGGCCGGAATCAGCGTGGATGCTCGGCGTCGCCCGATGGCCGGATACCACGCGGATACACCACCGGCGGTGTCACTTCCTCGATCAGCGAGTCGGACGCGTCCATGGATATGACCCTAGCGTCATTTCGGCGCGCGGATGCCGGGGGTCACTGGCCGATTGCTCGGCCCCGGTCGGCCGGGCCGGTCCAGCGGCGTGCGTAACCGGTTCGCCGGGCGATTGCGGCGAGGCCGCCCAGGACCGCGCGCTGGAGCCAGGCCGGGATTCCGGCGAGGTAGCCGTCCTGTAGTTCCCAGAGCAGGGCGAGTGCCAACGGATTGCGTGGGACGCCGGAGCGGGTGGTCGCGCCCGCTCGGTCCAGGGCGCTCCACAGTGCGAACATCTCCAGATGTCGCAGCGGTGGGCGGATCTCGTGGTCGAGCACCGTATCGGGCGCGACACTCCGGAATTCGTGGACGGTGCGGGCCGGCGCGCGCACCGTATCGCCGGGGCCGGCCGTGAGTTCGCGGCCGTCGACGCGGAAGCCGAGCGAGCCGCGCCGCACCGTCCAGCTCTCGCCGATCACGGGGTGCCAGTGCGGGCCCGCCTGCCGGCCGGGAGTGGGGAGTTCGTGACGCAACCGCAGATAGGGGCCGTGTGCGTCGGTGCCCTCGTCGACCACGGTGACGCGGTGACCGTTGCGAAAGGAGATGACCCGATCCGACATGCCTCTATTAGAAAGGTTACCTTTGTAATATGTCAACGACCCCGTCGCTGCTGAAACTCCTCACACTGGCCGCCCGGGCCGTCGAAACGGAACTGAACGCCGAACTGCGGCCGCGGCTGGCCGCGGAGTTGCGCCCCGCGCACTACGCGGTCTTCCGGTATCTGGATCCGGCGGGATCGCGGGTGGGGGAATTGGCGGAAGCCGCCGGGATGACCCAGCAGTCGATGGGCGAACTGGTGGGCCAGTTGGAGCTGGCCGGGCTGGTTCGCCGGGAAATCGATCCGCAGGACCGGCGGGCCCGGCGCGTGGTCTGCACCGGGACCGGGCTCGCCGCGCTCGAAATGGCCGGGGAGCGGATCGCGCGGATCGAGGATCGGATACGGGCGGATGTGGGGGAGGACGGGGCGCTGGAGCTGCGGCGGCTGCTGGCCCGGGTGGCGGCGGTGCTGGACGGGGTGGGGTGACGAGCGAGGTAGGCGGGACGGCCTGGTCTCCGGCGGCCGCTCCTCCGGCGGTGCCGATATCCCCGCGGCTGCGCGTCGGGGGCCTGCTGTGGGTCCGCTATGTCCGGGGTTGGTAACTTGAACGGCGTTCAAGGTTTCGTGCGGCCGAACGCGGTCGCGCTACGACGTGGAGGATCGCCGTGCTCGACGCCCCCGCCGGACTCACCGCCGCGCAGATCTCCGACCTCGACGCGCGCTTTGTATGGCATCCCTACGGCGGCTTTCCGCCCTCCACCGAACCACTGGTCGTCACCGAGGCCGCGGGAACCCGGCTGACGCTGGCCGATGGCCGCGAACTGGTGGACGGAATGAGTTCATGGTGGGCCGCGGTACACGGCTACCGTCACCCGGTCCTCGACGACGCGCTGGTGGCGCAGTCGCGCCGGATGAGCCATGTGATGTTCGGTGGGCTCACCCATGAACCGGCGGCCCGATTGTGCGAACTGCTGGTGCGGCACACCCCCGACGGGCTGGACCGGGTGTTCCTCTGCGATTCCGGTTCGGTCTCGGTGGAGGTCGCGGTGAAGATGTGCCTGCAGTATTGGCGATCGGTGGGGCGCCCGGCGAAGCGCCGGCTGCTGACCTGGCGCGGGGGATACCACGGCGACACCTTCACACCGATGAGTGTGTGCGATCCGGAGGGCGGCATGCACGCGCTGTGGACCGATGTCCTGGCCGAACAGCTCTTCGTCTCCGCGCCACCCCGGGACTACCGCGACGATTATGTGCGGGAGCTGGAACGAGCCGTCGCCCGGCACGCGTCCGAGCTGGCCGCGATCGTGGTGGAACCGGTGGTCCAAGGGGCGGGCGGGATGCGCTGGCACGATCCCCGCTACCTGGCCGACCTGCGCCGGCTGTGCGACGAGCACGGGGTCCTGCTGGTGTTCGACGAGATCGCCACCGGATTCGGGCGGACCGGCACATTCTTCGCCGCCGAGCAGGCGCGGGTCGCACCGGATGTCCTGTGTGTGGGCAAAGCGCTCACGGGCGGGTACCTGACCCTCGCCGCCGCACTGTGCACGAGCGAGATCGCCGAATCCGTCAGCGCCGCGCACGGCGGACTCATGCACGGCCCGACGTTCATGGGCAACCCGCTGGCCTGTGCCGTCGCGGTCGCGTCGGTGGAACTGCTGCTCGCGCGCGACTGGCAGGCCGAGGTGGCCCGGCTCGGCGCCGGCCTGCGTGCGGGGCTGGCCCCGGCGCGGGCGCTGCCGGGAGTGACCGAGGTACGGGTGCTGGGCGGTATCGGAGTGATCGAGCTGGATCGGCCGGTGGATATGCGCGCGGCCACCGCGGCCGCCGTCGCCGCGGGCGCCTGGATCCGGCCGTTCCGCAACCTGATCTACGCGATGCCGCCCTACATCAGCGACGACGCCGATATCGCGACCGTCGCCGCCGCCATGGTCGCGGCGGCCCGCGCGGATTCCTGAACCGGCACCGGCCCCGGTGGCGAGATGCCACCGAGGCCGGGTCGCGGCGGGTGTCGGTCGGATCAGTACGGGGCCGCGGGGCCGGAATCGGTCCGGTAGGCGCCGTTTTCGGCGAATGCCCGGGCGTAGCGGGTGCCGGCGATGAGCAACAGCACCCCGACCACTAGGAACGCGGTCACCCGGACGAGGCCGCCGAGCGTGGCCAGATCGAACAGGAACAACTTCGCCAGTGCCGCGGCCGTCACCAGCAGCCCGGAGCCGAAAGCGACCTTGGCCGCCGTCGGCGTTCCCCCGCTCAGCCGGCGCAGCCCGTACAGCAGGGCGGCCAGCGCACCGGCCATCCAGACGATGGTGGCGATACTGTGGCCGATCACGAAACCGTCGGCGAAACCGGAGACCACCCCGAGGGATACGGTCGTGGCGGTCACCAGATAGAGGGCCGCGACGCTGCCGCCGACCCACAGCAGAGTAGCGCGGGAGTCGGTGGCTTCGCCGGGATGCCGCGGCGCGATGAACCGGCCCGAACCCCACCGCGCGACCGCGACCACGCCGAGCCCGGCGATCGCCGAGGCCGCGGTCCCGGCCGAGAGTCCGCCTACGGCGATCCGTTCGGTGGACAGGGTGTTCGGTCCGGCGACCGCCAGGAAAGCGAGCCCGCCGAGGGCGGCGTACCCGGCGCCCAGCGCCGCCGCGACCCGGTTACGGGTGCGGCCCGCGATCGCCAGATAGCAGGCGGCCACGAGGAACAGGCCCAGGGCCAGTGTCGATTCGGTGGTCACGCCCCAGAGGGTTTCCAGTAGCGCGAACGAACCGGCGACGGCGGCGACGGTCGCGGTATGGCCGGGTACGCGGACGATATCGCGCACCTTCGGCAGCAACGCGGTCGCGGCGAGCGCCAGCAGGACGACGGCGTAACTCGACGAGATCGCGGTGGCGGACGGTCGGTCGAACAGAGCGGACGCGGCGAGCAACGGAGTGGTGGCCAGCGCACAGGTCAGGGTGGCCACGATATCGCCCGGGCGGTGCCGTACCACGACGACGGTGCCCACCAGGCCCACCGCGGCGACCGCGGCAGCGGCCACGAGTACCAGCACCTTCCGGCCGGGATCGTCGGTGCCGATCGCCACGGCGACGACGGCGATCTGGGTGGCGAGTACGGCCGGGACCGTGCGCACCAGATGCAGGAACGGCCAGTCGTACCGGTACTGCACCGGCACACACGCCAGTTGCAGCACGATCAGGAACGCGAGCAGCGACAGCTCGGTACTGACGAACGGGGCCAGGACCGCGGCGCCCGCGACGACGAGAACCGCCAGGGCCTGGGAACGCCACTGCACCGCCAGGCCCACCCCGGCCGCGGCGACACCCAGTGCGACGGCGAAGCCCGGTACCGGGTGTAACCAGTCGTAGATCGTGGTCGTCGCGATCACATCCAGATAGGCGCCGGCGAAACCGGTGGCGGCCAGCGCGACTCCGCCGACCCGGCCGCCGGTGCGCCGGTACACCCGCATCCCGGCGCCGACCAGGGCCGCCGAGAACACCGCCCCGGCGACGACCCGGGGGACCGGACCGAAGATACCGGCCTGGGCGGCCAGCACCAGCAGCATCACGACACCGATCAGGGTCACCGCCACCCCCGCCACCGCGAGCAACCGGCTGATCACGCCTTCACGTTGCCACCACGGTGTGCGGCGCGCAGCTGAACGGGCAGGGCCGCGATGAGGGGGCCCCGGTGGGGCGGGCGGGCGACCTCGATATACGGGATACGCGGCCGGGTATCCGCTGTGCAGTGGCGCGGCCGGCCGAGGCTGCCGGCGGGCGGCGTGCGCCGGGGCGCCCCAGAGGTGGTCGGGGCTCCCCTGCGCCCGGTTTCCCGGTCGGTCCGTGGCCACGGCCGGTGCTGTCGGGTATCCGGGGTTTTCCGTCCTCGGGGCTGCTGGAGTCGCGGTCCCGGGGACGGGCCCGGCGGGCCGGGACACCACATCGGTGGTGGCTGCCACATCCGATTGTGCCCGGGTCGCTGCCCGGACATGCTGGTGCAACACCTCCAGATCACGGCCGAGGGAGCTCAGCCGATCGCCGAGCGCGCTGAAATTTTTGGCGGTCGCGATGAACTCGCCGGACAGGCGAGAGATGAATGCCGGATCCATCGAAGTCGTCATGATTCGATGGTGGGGCGTGGACGAGTCGGGTGGATGAGTAGGACTACTCGGATCGATGCTGTCGGCTACTCGAGTTCCGGTGATTCGTTCCGGTGGAGGATTCGAGCCCGCGCGTAGTCGGCGAGCAACTTGGAATCGCGCACCCGTCCGCTGTCGTACAGGTCGCCGAATCGGGCACGATAGGATCGGAACCAGTGCGGGTCGTCGGCCAGGAACAGGATGTCGTGTACCGCCATTCGCCGTACGACGAATACCGGCACAGGTGCGCGATCGACCGGGAAGGTTTTGTTTCGGACCGCGGGCGCGCAGCATTCCGGATGAAACTGACCGAGCATCAGGCCGGCTTCCACGATCTGCCGTTTGACCCGCCGGTGTATCTCGTCGACCAGCGGCCATTGGTGTTCGGGCATGGTCGGTAGCGCGACGACGACCGCCTGCCGATTGGGTTCGGAGACCACCCACTCGGTCGATTCGAAGGTGGCGACGGCATCCTCGATAATACGGGCCAGCTCGTCTGCCCCGAAAGCCGGTTCCCAGGCCGCGGCGCGGACGACAACGCCTCCCGCGCGCAACGCCGGCTCGACGAATGGGCAGATTGCACCCGGACGGCCCAAGTCGTCGTGCGGGCGTCCGATGTAGTCGGTGAGCCACTGCGACAGTTGATCCGCAACTGTCGCGTCGAGTCCGGCCACAGCACGGCTCGCGTTCCGCGAATCGACGATATCGCGAACCAGTTCGTCGACGACCGCCTTGCGCACATGGGGCACGGTGACGATATGGGCGCGGTCGCCTTCTGTGGCCAGATGGTACTTCCGGCAGATCCAGTCGACCGGACGGTCGAACACCACGATGATCGATTCCGGGTGCAGGACCGGGTGTTGTCCGGCGTCCTCGAGTTTGGTTGCGGTGTAGGACGCGGTCTCCAGCGCGGTACGCGCATTGTGCTCGAGCCCGGCCACCCCTTTGGACGCCAGGGAGTACCACAGCAGCGCGCTGGCCAGTCCGCTGCGAGAACAGCCGAGTGTGGCATCGGTGGCGCCGACGTACTCGCCTTCCACACGGGAATCGACCAGGCCGGACCGGCACATGGCCACTGCACACGGCACAGGCATCCCCAGCATTTTGTGCATGCTCACCGAGAGACTGCCGACCTCGTCCCGGAGGAATCCCCATGCTCGCCGATGCTCGGTGAAGGGCGCCAGTAGCCCACCGAGAGCAGCATCGAGATGGACGTAGACCTGACCGGCCGGGGCCGCGGCCCGAATGATCGCGTCGATATCGTCGATTGCGCCGGCCATGGTCGTACCGATGGTCGCCACGACCACCGCACCGCGTCCTGCCTCGCCTCGGCAGGCTGCGGCGAGCGCCTCGGCATCCATCCGACCGGTGCTGTCGCAGTCGACGACCACGAGTTCTTTGCGCATGAGCCGCGCGTTCTTACGAATCGAGTAATGCGCGTCCCGACTGCAGAAGATCTTGGCCTCGGGCAACCTCGTGCAACCACGATCCAAACCGAACTGATTGGCCTCACTCCCACCGGCCGCCACATAGCCATAGATCTGCTCAGGTTTCGCATTGGCCAGTCCGGCCATGAAGTCGATGACCGCGCGTTCCATCATCTTGGCGCCGACATCCGACTTATCCGCACTGTCCGGATCCCCGACATTGTTGGCGAATATGTCGAGCAGACCGGACAGCCGCCCGAACCCGAAATCGAGATTGCCGGGAAAGCCCAGTACGTAGGGCTCCTCGCGGCGCATACCGGAGATGTACTCGTCGAGATGCGCCAGCAACTCCTGTGCTGGGCGGGGACTGTGATCGATCGAGTGTCGGCCTGCCGTCGAAAGGATCACGTCTACCGCCTAGTCCACGATTCGGGCGGCGCGACTATCCGTCGCTACGCCCAACCAGATTCGCTGCTCAGCTAACACTGGCTCGGCCTACTCCGCCCTCGCGGCACCTCCCGCTGCTGGCGATAGCGGTGTCGAGGACGCCGAATGCAGGCAGGCTGCCGCCGGCCATGTCTTCCTCTGCACCGGCAGGTGCGCGGCGGCTCAGTCGAGGCCTTGCTCGATGACATAGCGGGTCAATTCGACCCGGTTGGCGAGCTGTAGTTTGCGCAGGGTGGCCTGCACGTGGTTCTCGACTGTGCGATGGCTCAGGTCCAACCGGGTCGCGATCTGCCTGGCGGACAGGCCTTTGGCGACCAGCCGCAGCACTTCGGTCTCCCGGTCGGTCAGCGCGGGCCGGTGCGGTGCGCCGGGATCGGCCGGGGCGGTGGCCATCCGGCGGTACTCGCCCAGGACCAGGCCGGCCAGTCCGGGAGTGAAGACCGCCTGTCCGGCGGCCGTCGCGTGGACCGCGGCGACCAGTTCGGCGGCCGACGCGCTCTTCACCAGATAGCCGGAGGCCCCGGCCTTCACCGCGTCCAGCACATCGTCGCGTTCGCCCGACGCCGAAAGCACCAGGACCCGGCTCTCCGGGGACACCCGTAACACCTCGGCGGTGGCCAGTGCCCCGTTGCCGTCGGGAAGTTGCATATCCATCAGCACCACCCGGGGCCGGGTGGCGGCGGCCCGGCGGGTGGCGGCCGCGGCGTCCTCGGCGGTGGCCGCCACCCGGAAACCGGCCTCGGTGAGATCGCGGGACACCCCTTCGCGCCAGATCGGGTGGTCGTCGACCACCATCACCGAAATCGTCTCCGCCGCCGATTCGCTCACGCCGTCGCTCCTTCCGCGTTCGCGTCGTCCTCATCCTGCCAGAGCCACGGTGCCCGCCGGCGTGCCGAACACGCGGGGACCGGGTCAGCCGCGGGGGATGCGGAACTCCCATTCCGTGCCTTCGCCGGTGGTGGCCGTGGTGAGTAGTTCGGCGGTGCCGCCCAGCGCCGTGATGCGGCCGGTGATCGATCGCGACACTCCCATCCGGCCCTCGTTCTCGGCCTCGGTGAGCCGGCCGGGCGCGATCCCGGCCCCGTCGTCGCGCACACTCACAATCAGTTCCGCGCCGGTGTCCTCCAGTAGGACGAACGCCCGGGCCGCGGGACCCGCGTGCAACTCCACATTGGTGAGGGCGGCCGCGACGGCGGCGGCGATCTCCTCGGCGGTCCAGCGGCCGAGCCGCACCGGATCGCCGGGAGTCGAGACCACCACATCCGGCGCGGCGTAGGCGGTGAGCAAGGGACGCAGGTCGACGGTCGTCACGTCGCCGCCGGTCGCGGCGCCCTGTTCGGAGAGGAGCCGCCGCAGCGCGATCTCCTGCTCCTCGGCGCGCTCGGCCAGTTCGATGGCCGGGCCGCCGATCTCGGTGCCGCGCCGGGTGATGTAGGAGAGGATCTGCAGGACGCCGTCGTGTACCTGGCGCGTCAGCCGTTCCCGCTCCGCGGCGGCCGCGGTGAGCCGTACCGCCCGCTGGAGTTGTTCCTGGGCGCGCCGCGCCGTGTTCGCGGCCAGACCCAGCGCCAGGCCCACCGAGACCAGTACCGGAGCGGTGGCATCGGCCCAGACGTCCTGGCCCCATTGCTGCCGCATGGTGATGATGGTGGCCGCGACCACCAGGCCCGAGACGACTCCCGCGATGGGGCCGCGCAGAATGGCGGCCGAGATCACCGCGTTCGCCGACCACATGGTGGTGGGCAGCGGCTGATGTCCGTGGTACCAGTCGTAGTCGGCGACCAGCGGTGTCGCCGCGATCAGGCCGAGGACCACGAGATGGTCACCGGCGACCACGAGTGTGCGGATGCGCGCGGTCCGGGGGGTGTGCCATTGCGCGAGCAACAGTGCCGAAATCCCCGACCACAGCACCATGAGCGTGATGAAAGCCCAGCTCAACCGCGGGTTCTCGTAGTACCGCACGGAGGCGATCTGCTGGCCCACCGCGTACAGCAGGGTGACCAGCCGGAAGGCCTGCACCGCCCGCCACAGCGGGGCGGTGGCGGCATCGGCGGGATCGGGTTCGCCGATCCGATGAGGGGGCATACGGTGCCTTCCTCGTCCGACTACCGGCAGGGGAGCGGCGACCCGGCGGGGTACGCCCGGTCCCGGTTCGCCGCGAGCGCGCGGCATTCGCCCGGTCGAACACCGCGGCCGAGTTCGTCGTTCGCCGCCACTCCCGCGGGCAATCCCTTCGGCACGATCCGGGTGTGTATCGCTTCGCCGTCGGTCGGGGCCGAGTAGGCGGTGCGAGGCACGGTGGTCTCCCGGTGGGTGCGCGTGGTGGCCATATCCGAACTCTAGGGAGCTGTGGCGGCGATCGGCGGGCGAATGTCCGGTACGGTTCCGACCGGTCCGAGATACCGCGCGGTCCAGGACCGGTCGAACCAGCCCGGGGCCGCCGCCCGGAAGCGCGCCGGACTCCACGACCCCGCCCCCGCCGGTACGGTACCGACGAGTTCGACGCCGGTGACCCGCGGCAGGTCCGCGCGGTTGGTCCGGGTCGCGAGGTCGGGTCGTGCGGGCCACGAACCCACCACCAGTCCGGCGCATTCCACCCCGGCCTGCCGCAGCGCCCAGATGGTGAGTTCACTGTGATTGAGGGTGCCGAGACCGGGAGCGGCGACCACCAGCACCGGGGCCGCCAGTTCGCGGGCGAGATCGAGCAGGGTGAATTCACCGAGCCGGACCAGCAGTCCGCCCGCGCCCTCCACCAGCACCAGATCGGCGGACCCGAGATCGGCTATGGCGGTGGCGGTTTCGGCCAGGGTGAGCAGCGGGGCGCCGCACCGGCGGGCGGCCGTGGCGGGGGCCAGCGGTTCGGGGTAGCGAGCCGGCTCGACGGTCCGGGTCACCCCGGCGAGCGCGGTGACGACAGCGAGGTCGCCTGGTTCGCCGGGGGCGATACCGGTCTGGGCGGGTTTGCAGACGGCGACCTCGTGACCGGCCCCGCGGGCGACCGCGGCCAGCGCGGCAGTGGTGACGGTTTTGCCGACCTCGGTCGAGGTGCCGGTGACGAAGAGCAGGGTCATCTCGCCACCGTCCCGGCGCCGCGGGCCCGGGCGAGAACCGGGGTCAGTACGGCGGCGATGGTGGCGAGGTCGGCGGCCGACAGATCGGCGCGGGCGGTGATCCGCAGCCGGGATGTGCCCTCCGGAACCGACGGCGGCCGGAAACAGCCGACCTCCAGGCCCTGTTCGCGGCAGGCCAGCGCCGCCTCGTAGGCGATCCGGGGATCGCCCAGCACCACCGGGACGACCGCCGAATCCGGAGTGGGTACACCGGCGATCCGGGCTATCTCGGCCGCCCGGTCCACTACGCGCCGGGGCAGTCCGGGGTCCCGGCGCAGGATCCGCAGCGCGGCGCGGGCGGCGCCCACGGCCGCCGGCGCCAGACCGGTGTCGAAGATCATGGTGCGGGCCGTATCGATCAGGTGCGCCCGTACCCGCCCGGCGCCGAGGACCACGCCGCCCTGGGCGGCGAGGGCTTTGGACAGGGTCGCGGTCACCACCACGTCGGGTGCGCCGGCGAGTCCGGTCTCGTAAACGAGACCGCGTCCGCCGGCGCCGCGCACACCCAGCCCGTGCGCCTCGTCGACGAGCAGCACCGCGCCGTGTGCGTGGGTCACCCGGTGGAGTTCGGTCAGTGGTGCGAGGTCGCCGTCGGCGCTGAACACCGAATCGGTGAGCACCAGCGCACGTTCCTCGCTGCGCGTGGCCAGCAGCCGGCGCACCGCGCCGATATCGCGATGGGGGGCTATCTCGACCCGGGCGCGGGACAGGCGGCAGGCGTCCACGAGGGAGGCGTGACAGCCGGCATCGGAGACGATCAGCGAACCCCGGCCGGCCAGTGCGGTGACGGCACCCAGGTTGGCGGCGTAGCCGGAGGCGAACACCAGCCCGGCCGCGAAGCCGGTGAACTCCGCCAGCTCGGTTTCGAGTAGTTCGTGTTCGGTGGTGGTACCGGTGACCAGCCGGGAACCGGTGGACCCCGCGCCCCACCGGTGCACGGCCTCGACGGCGCCCGTGATCACCTCGGGGTGCCGGGCGAGCCCGAGGTAGTCGTTGGACGCCAGATCCAGGCCGGTCGCGCCGACCGGGCGCGGTCGTAGGTGTCGGCGCAGTCCGGCGGTCGTGCGCGCGGCGGCGCGGTCGTCGAGCCAGGCCAGTGGATCGGAGGTCACGGGGGCACCATACTTGAACGGTGTTCAAGGTTGTGTCGAGTGTCCCTCGGTCGAGGGCCGCGCACCCGCTCCGGTCAGCGGATCTCGGCGCCGAGGCGGTGCCGGATACCGGCGGTGAACAGTTGCAGGCCGAAATCGAAGCGGGCCGTCGGATCCTCCGATGCGGCGAGCGTGCCGGCGTCGGCGGCGAGGGCGCCGGCGGAATCCATCTGCATCCGGGACTGTTCGTCGACGGTGTGCCCGAGCACGTAGTACAGCAGCGTGTACGCCGCGAGTTCGGCCTCCGCGCGCGGTATTCCGGCGCGAATGACCGCGGCGGCGAGTCGTTCCCGGCCCTTGCTGGTGGTCAGGCGGGAGGCGTAGGTCGCCGAGACCAGCTCCGCGCCGTCCCGGTAGGTGAGCAGGCAATCGCGCAGCCGGTGGGCCAGTTCGGCGAGTGCTCCCGACCAGTCGCCGGCGCGCGCCGGGTGCTCCATCGGGGCGAGGATGCGGTCGGCCACGGCGCCGAGCAGTGCCTGTTTGTTTGGGAAATGCCAGTACAGCGCGCCGGGCTGGACCCGCAACGCGCCCGCGAGTCGACGCATGGTGAGGTCGGCCAGGCCGTACTGGTCGAGGATGGCGAGGGCGCCGTCCACGACGTCGTCCCGGTGTAACTGCACGGTGCGGACCTCCCGATATCGCTGATTCCTCCTGACGCTACCCCAGCCTGAACACCGTTCAAGCTTTGGCGCTACCCTGCACTGAACACCGTTCAAGTTCTGGTCCCGCACGGACTGGAACCAGGAAAAACTCTCGGACGAAGGGATCCGCCCGTGACACAGGCATCCGATACCACCGCGAAGACCGCGGACGTGCTGGCCCTGGCGCGCGACCAGGTCCTGGAGCGCGGAATCGGACTCACCCGCGAGCAGACCCTCGACGTCCTGCGCCTCGGCGACGACCGACTCGAACCCCTGCTCGAACTCGCCCACGAGGTACGGATGAAGTGGTGCGGTCCCGAGGTGGAGGTCGAGGGCATCATCAGCCTCAAGACCGGCGGCTGCCCGGAGGACTGCCATTTCTGCTCCCAGTCGGGCCTGTTCCAATCCCCCGTACGCGCGGCCTGGCTGGATATCCCGAGCCTGGTGGAGGCGGCCAAACAGACCGCCAAGACCGGCGCCACCGAATTCTGCATCGTCGCCGCGGTACGCGGACCCGACGAACGGTTGATGGCCCAGGTGGCCGCCGGAGTCGAGGCCATCCGCAACGAGGTCGACATCCAGGTCGCCTGTTCGCTCGGCATGCTCACCCAGGACCAGGTCGACCGGCTGGCCGCGATGGGTGTGCACCGCTACAACCACAACCTGGAGACCGCGCGCTCCTACTTCCCGAACGTGGTCACCACACACAAGTGGGAAGAACGGTGGAACACCCTGCGGATGGTGCGTGCGGCCGGAATGGAGGTCTGCTGCGGCGGCATCCTCGGTATGGGTGAAACCCTGGAACAGCGTGCCGAATTCGCCGCCGACCTGGCCGCGCTCGAACCCGACGAGGTCCCACTCAACTTTCTCAACCCCCGGCCGGGCACCCCTTTCGGCGACCTGGAGGTCCTCCCGGCCGCCGATGCGTTGCGTGCCGTCGCGGCGTTCCGGCTCGCCCTGCCCCGCACACTGCTGCGGTTCGCCGGGGGCCGGGAGATCACCCTCGGCGATCTCGGCGCCCGCCAGGGCATTCTCGGCGGTATCAACGCGGTGATCGTCGGCAACTACCTCACCACCCTCGGCCGTCCCGCCGAACAGGACCTGGACCTGCTCGGTGAACTCGAGATGCCGATCAAAGCGCTCAACGAAACGTTCTGATCGGCGATGTCGGCCGGGGAAGGAGCGAGGTCGTGAGTACTGTCGGCGATATGGACGCGCGCTACAACCCGTTCACGGGCCGGCCGATCGTGCCCGGGCTCGACGAACCGATCGCCCGGGCGGTGGCACTGGGCCTGGAACCGCCGCGGTTCTGCGAGCACTGCGGCCGCCGGATGGTGGTGCAGATCGATCCCGACGGCTGGTGGGCGTCCTGCTCCCGACACGGCCGGATCGATTCCGCCCGCCTGGAAAGGCGGTAGCGGTGTCCGGGCGCAACCAGGCCGGGACGCGTCGGGAAATGCGCGCCGCCCTCGTGCTGCTGCTCGTGGTGGTACTGGTGAGCGTGCTCGTGGGAGCCCTGTGGGGTCTGCTGGCGCCGACCGAGCGGGTGCTGGTGGTGGAGCCGGGCCGCGGTGCCGCGCTGGTCGGGGAGAGCCTGCACCGGTTCGACGCGACGGCGTTGTTCGCCGGTGCCGGAGCGGTCACCGGGTTCCTGTCGGCGGTGGCGGCATGGCGGTGGCGCCGGATGCGTGGTCCGCTCCAGTGCGCCGGGTTGCTGCTCGGCTCTGTGGCCGGCGCCTGGATCATGGCGTGGGCCGGGGACATGGTTGTCACCTGGGACAATCCGCGGCTCGAGGATCCACCGGTCGGTCAGATCGTGGCATTGCCCGTGGAATTGGGCACTCAGCTCGCGCTGGTGGTGCAGCCGCTGCTGGCCGGCCTGGTGATCCTGCTGCTGGCCGGGTTGAGCCCGACCGAGGATCTCGGGACCGGTTTCGTCAGTGCCTTCGGTGACTCCCGGCCTCAGCCCTATGCCGATCCGGAGCCCGAAGACGTCGCGTATCGCCCGGTCCCACCGGGCGCCGTGCCGACCGGCGATCCGGCCCGAGCCGGGGCGCCGGCCGGTCCCGGCGGAGGGGCCGGGGGCGATGCGCCCGCCGCCCCGCCGCGCCCGCAGCGCTGAACTGCCGGGCGCGGCGTCGAAGCCACGAAACCACGACGGGCGGCTGCACTTGGTACCGGCGGTGTGCACCCGTCCGGTCGCGGTGGACGGGCGGAATACGCTCGCCGGCGCTGGCATACGACGGATGCGCGTTGCGGTCCCGATCGCGGCGTAGCGACGGCGGCCGGTCGGTACGAGGTATCCCGGTGGGCGGCCGTGCGGCCGGCTACCGGGGTCGTCGCCCATGGTCGTAGGCTGAACGAATTCGGCACGACGACAGGGAGATTGCTTCGTGGGCTTCACCAGTGCGCTCGTGGTCGAGGAGATCGATGGGACGTTCTGGAAGGTCCGGGAACCGCTCGGTTACGCGGGCGCGAATGAACATTTCGAAGTACCCGTCGGGTTCCGGACCGATTTCGCCTCGGTGCCGCGGCCGGTGGTGTGGCTGATACCCCGCTACGGCGTGTACACGCGGGCGGCCATCCTGCACGACTATCTGCTCCGCTCGGAGTTGGTGAGCAAGGTCGACGCCGACGGGCTGTTCCGGCGGGCGCTGCGCGAATGCGCGGTATCGCTGCCGCGGCGCTGGATGATGTGGGCGGCGGTGCGGTTCGGCAGCCGATTGCGCGGCGCCTCCCCGGCGGCTGTGGCGGCGTTCACCGTGATCGCGGTGCTGTCGATCCTGTTCCTGTTCGTCCCCACCCTGGTGGTGACGCTGTTCCTGCTGCTGTTCTGGGCCGTCGAGGTGATCGTCTGGCCGCTGGACCGCGGGGCCCGGCGTCCGGAGAAACAGCCGGTACCGCGGCCGGAGCTGCGGACCTGATTCCGCCGCGGCCGCATGCGCACCCCGGTCCGCGTGGCCCTCGCCTGCCTGCTCGGTCGAGCCCGCGGTCGCCACGGCGTCAGTTGCGCGGGCGGAGCGCGGCGAATTCGTCGGTGACGCGCAGACCGGAATCGCTGAATCGGTAGACCGAGGCGGGGCGCCCCCCGGCCCGTCCCGGGGCGGCGGTGTCCCCGGTGGGGGTGATCACCTTGCGCCGGGTAAGGACCCGCTGCAGGTTCGTCGTATCGACGTCGTAACCCAATGCGGCGCAATAGATTTCCCGCAGGGTGGACATGGTGAACCGATCCGGCGCCAAGGCGAAGGAAATATTGGTGTAGGAGAGTTTCGCGGCCAGTCGTGCCCGGGCGTGTTCGACTACGGTGCCGTGATCGAACGACATCTCCGGTAGTGCGGCCACCCGGTGCCAGGAGGTGTCCTCCGGCAGCTGCGGGTCGGCGGTGAGGGGGACCAGGCCCAGATAGGCCGAGGCGATCCGGCGCGGACCGGGAACCCGGTCGGGGGCGCTGAACACCGACAGCTGCTCGAGGTGGTCCACCTCGCGCACATCCACCTTCTCGGCCAGCTGCCGGCGCGCCGAGGTGTCCAGGTCCTCGTCGTTGCGTAGCCGGCCGCCGGGGAGCGACCAGGTGCCGCGCTGCGGGTCCAGCGCGCGCTGCCACAGGAGGACCGCGAGTTCCCGCTGCCGGCGGGGCGTACGGCGGACCCCGGTCTTCGTATCGCTGTGACCTGCGGCGTTGTCGGCAGGGAAGTGGCGAACCTGGAACACCGCGGTGAGTGATTCATGGATGGTGCTAAACTGGTCCACGTTTTCGATCATAAGTCGAAAACCTGGTTGAGTGCGAATCGGCAGGCCGATCGCGCGGAGGAAGGAGCGACCATGGCGACGATGGGAGCAGATTTGGCCCCGGCGCCGGGTACCGCACTGCGGGAGCGGATCAGCGACGGGCCGTCGGGCTACACGGGGGTCGAGGCGACACCGGAATGGGCGGCCGAGGTGAAACGCCTGGCCCGGCAGCGCAATGCCACCATTCTCGCGCACAACTACCAGCTGCCCGAGATCCAGGATGTGGCCGACCACGTGGGTGACTCGCTGGCGCTGTCCCGGATCGCGGCCGAGGCACCCGAGGAGACCATCGTCTTCTGCGGTGTGCACTTCATGGCCGAGACCGCGAAGATCCTGAGCCCGGAGAAGACCGTGCTGATCCCCGACGAGCGTGCCGGGTGCTCGCTCGCGGATTCGATCACCGCCGAGGAACTACGCGACTGGAAGGCCGAGCACCCGGGCGCGGTGGTGGTGTCGTATGTGAACACCACCGCGGCGGTGAAGGGGCTCACCGATATCTGCTGTACCTCCTCCAACGCGGTCGACGTGGTCGCCTCGATCGATCCCGGTCGCGAGGTGCTCTTCCTGCCCGACCAGTTCCTGGGCGCGCATGTGAAGCGCGAGACCGGTCGCGAGAACATGCACATCTGGATGGGCGAATGCCATGTGCACGCCGGCATCAACGGCGACGAACTCAACGACCAGGCCCGCGCGCACCCCGACGCCGAACTCTTCGTGCACCCCGAATGCGGTTGCGCGACCTCGGCGCTGTACCTGGCCGGTGAAGGCGAATTCCCCGCCGACCGGGTGCACATCCTGTCGACCGGCGGCATGATCGACGCCGCCCGCGCCACGAAATCGAACCAGGTGCTGGTCGCGACCGAGGTGGGCATGCTGCACCAGTTGCGCAAGGCCGCCCCCGGTATCGATTTCCGGGCCGTGAACGACCGCGCCGCCTGCAAGTACATGAAGATGATCACCCCGGCCGCGCTGCTGCGCTGCCTGGAAGAGAACCGCGACGAGGTGCGCGTCGATCCGG
This sequence comes from Nocardia grenadensis, assembly GCF_050942415.1. Lineage (NCBI taxonomy): Bacteria > Bacillati > Actinomycetota > Actinomycetes > Mycobacteriales > Nocardiaceae > Nocardia > Nocardia grenadensis. Next base: position 1,990,479 of record NZ_CP192054.1, read on the forward strand.
AGACCGCGGCGCTGGCCCGGCATTCGGTACAGCGGATGATCGAGATCGGCACCCCGGGCGGCGGGGAATGACGCCGGCCCGGGCGTGACACCGCCGTCCCCACGGACGTGGAGTACGTGATGACCCATCGACTCGATCGCGAGTGGGAGGCCCGCGCCGACCTCGTGGTGATCGGCGGCGGGGTGGCCGGGCTCACCGCCGCCCGCGCGGCCGCGCGGGCCGGGGCGCGGGTGCTGATCCTGAGCAAGGGTGGCCCGGCCGATACCGCCACGCAGTACGCACAGGGCGGTATCGCCGTCGTCGCGCCGCACGGGGATTCGGTGGACTCCCATGTCACCGACACCCTCGCGGCCGGCGGCGGGCTGTGCGATCCCGACGCGGTGCGTTCCATCGTCGCCGGCGGCCCGGACGCGGTGGCGGCCCTGACCGATCTGGGTGCGGTCTTCGACCTCGGCCGGGACGGGCAGGTGTCGCGGACCCGGGAGGGTGGGCACAGCACCCGCCGCATCATCCACGCGGGCGGCGACGCCACCGGCGCGGAAGTGCAGCGGGCGCTGTCGGCGGCCGGTTTACCGGTGCTCTTCGGTACGGCGGTGCTCGAAGTCGTCACCGGCGCGTCCGGCGTCCGAGGAGTGCGCGCCGTCTCCGAACGCGGCCGCGGTCGCGTGCACGCGCCGGCGGTGTTGCTTGCGACCGGCGGTCTCGGGCAGCTGTACGCGTTGAGCACCAACCCGGCCGGCGCGACGGCCGACGGTGTGGCCCTGGCGCTCTGGGCGGGCGCGGCGGTGGCGGATCTGGAATTCGTGCAGTTCCATCCCACCGTCCTGTACACACCCGACGGTTTCGGCCGGCAGCCGCTGATCAGCGAGGCGGTGCGCGGTGAGGGCGCGCGCCTGGTGGACGCGCGGGGCGATTCGGTGACCGCCGGTGTCCATCCGCGCGGTGATCTGGCGCCCCGAGACGTGGTGTCCCGGGCCATCGCGGCGCGGATGCGGTCGCTCGGCGCCGATCACGTGTACCTCGACGCCCGGGAGATACCCGAGTTCACCCGGCGTTTTCCGACCATCACCATGTCCTGCCGCGCCGCGGGTATCGACCCTCGCCGCGATCTGATCCCCGTGGCGCCCGCCGCGCACTACCAGTGCGGCGGTGTGGTCACCGATCTGCACGGGCGTACCGGCGTGCCCGGGCTCTACGCGGCTGGAGAGGTCGCGCGCACCGGGTTGCACGGCGCCAACCGGCTGGCCTCCAACAGCCTGCTCGAGGGGCTGGTGATGGGCGAGCGGGCCGGGCTCGCGGCGCTGGAGCGGCTGGGTGAACCGGCCGGTGTCCCGGGCGGGTCCGGAGAGGTCCGGCCGGTGCTGCCGCGCCCGGAGCTCCAGCAGACGATGACCGAGCACGCCTCGGTGGTCCGTGACGGCGCCGGGCTGACCCGGGCGGCCCGGGTCCTCGGCACCGCGCGCGGCGCCGAGGCGGCGGTCTCGACGACCGCCGTACCGGTGCTCCGGTCCGGCGCATCCGCGGAGATCGTGGCCCGGGTCGAGGACGCCGCGCTCACGGTGACCGCGCGGGCACTGTTGCTGGCGGCGCGAGTGCGCGCCGAGAGCCGCGGCTGCCACACCCGCTCCGATCAGCCGCGGCCGGCACCGGGGCCGGCCCAGCCGATCGTGATGCGCCTCGACGAGGGCGGGGCGCCGCGAGTGGTCACCGAACCGACGCCACTGGCGGCACCGTCGTGAGCGGCCGACCGGCCGCGGCGTTCGCGACCCGCCCGCTACCGGAGGCGGCCGGGCCGGTGCCCGCCGACGAAACGATCCCGCGCGCCCGGACGTCCGGATCGAGAACGAGGAGAAGGCAATGACAGTGGATCACGGTCTGGACCCCGAGGAAGTCGGCGGTCTGATCCGGACCGCGCTGGACGAGGACCTGCGCTACGGGCCCGATATCACCACCGCGGCCACCGTTCCCGCCGACGCGGCGGTGAAGGCCGCGGTGGTGGCCCGGCAGCCGGGTACCGTCGCCGGAATCGATATCGGGCTGCTGGTGCTCGACGAAGTGATCGGCGTCGGCGGCTACGAGGTCACCGAGCGGGTGCCCGACGGCACCCGGATCGCGCCTGGGCAGACGGTGCTGGCGCTGGTCGCGCCGACCCGCGGCCTGCTCACCGCCGAGCGCACCATGCTCAACCTGATGTGTCATCTCTCGGGAATCGCCAGCGCCACCGCAGACTGGGTGGACGCGGTCGAGGGCACCGGCTGCCGGATCCGGGACAGCCGGAAGACTTTGCCCGGTCTGCGCGCCCTGCAGAAGTACGCGGTGCGCGCCGGCGGCGGCGTGAACCATCGCATGGGTCTGGGTGACGCCGCGCTGATCAAGGACAATCACGTCGTCGCCGCGGGTTCGGTCGTCGAGGCACTGCGGGCGGTCCGTGCCGCCGCGCCGGATATCGACTGCGAGGTCGAGGTCGACGATCTCGACCAGCTCGACGCCGTACTCGCCGAGCAGGTGCAATTGGTCCTGCTCGATAATTTCCCGCTCTGGCAGACCCAGGCCGCGGTCCAGCGCCGCAATGCCGTCGCACCGCAGACGAAGCTGGAATCCTCCGGCGGCCTCACCCTCGATATGGCCGCCGACTACGCGCGGACCGGCGTCGATTTCCTGGCGGTGGGCGCACTGACCCATTCGGTCCGGGTGCTGGACCTGGGCCTCGATATGTAGCGATATCGATACAGCCCGGTTCGCGGTCACCCACACCGGGCTTCGGCCTCCACCAGGGCAACGGAAGGCGATCGGCGCCGGCATCCCGCCTCCGGACCGGTGGGTTACGCGGACTTCTGCGTTCTCGGCCCGGGCCGCGCCGCGACACCATCGCGGCGCAGACCCCGCCGCGATGCCCCGACGGGCTCACCCCGGAACATGGCCGCGGACTCCGCGCGGACCGGCGTCGTGGCGGTAGGCCCCGCGAACCGTCCGGCCCCGGTCGATATCCCGATGGCAGCACGCGGGCCATGCGCCTAGCATCGCGCGATGAGGAAAAACGGGCGGCACCGTGTACTCACAGTGGGAGGCCGGCAATATTTCTGGAGGACCACGCACCGGCATGTGCCCGGGTGCGAGGAAATCCTGCGGCTCCGGCCGCGCGGGTCGGTGGCAGGCATAACACTGGTCTTCCGCCCCGGCGGTGAGCGCCATGTGCCCGACGGAGGCGTGTCCGTATCGGGTGTCATCTGGACCGGTGACCGGTCATTGAATCTGAACAAGCCCGGCGTGGTCCGGGCATTCGTCGACGGAGCCGTGCGGCGCGGCTGGATGGCGGACGCCCGCGCAGTCGCTCACCGGGACGGCTGGGAGCTTTTCGATGAGGTGTACGCGCGGAATGCCGAGAGCTCGACGACGCCATGAACGCCGCGACCGGCGCCGCGTGAGCTCGGAGACATCGAGCGCGTCCGCCGAGGCAATCCGGCGGGCCGCCCCCCGCTGCGCTGCGGAACATCCCGCGAGTGCGCGCGGTTGCTCGTTCCGTACCCGGCGAAAGGGATGACATGACGAAACCGGCCGATACCGCCTACCACTGGAACGGTGCGGCACTGGATCTGGACGCGTATCTGGCGCGGATCGGATACACCGGCCCGCGCACCCCGACGCTGGCCGTGCTGCGGGAGCTGGTGGCCGCGCATACCACCACGGTGCCGTTCGAGAACCTGGAGGCGGTGCTGGGACGGCCGGTACCGCTGGATCTGGAAACCCTGCAAGACAAACTGGTCCGGCGGCGGCGCGGCGGATACTGCTACGAGAACGTCATCGTGTTCGCGGCGGCGCTGGAGCGTTTCGGGTTCGGTGTCACCGGTCTGTCCGGTCGTGTCACCATGGGGTCGGGCGGGCTGCGCCCGGCCACCCACGCGCTGCTGCGGATCACCGTTTCCGATGACGACCGGGCCTGGCTGGCCGATGTGGGGTTCGGGGCCGGCCCGTCCGAACCTTATCCGCTGGTCGAACACCCGGACGAGTTCACGCTCGGTGGTTGGCGGTTCCGTCTCGAGCGCACCCGGGGCGAGCTGGGTGGCGACGAATGGGTGCTGCACCAGTTCGCGTCGGCCGGTTGGGTGGACCGCTACACGTTCACGCCGGAACCGCAGTACCGGATCGACTACGAGGTGGGTAATCATTTCGTGGCCACGTCGCCGCGCTCGCCCTTCACCCAGCGGCCGTTCGTGCAGCGTTTCCTTCCCGGCGTCCATCACACGCTCGACGGCAGCACGCTGACCACGGAGTATCCGGACGGAACGAGTGATTGCCGGGAGCTCGAACTCGCGGAGCTGGCGAAGGCGCTCGGCGAGGTCTTCGATATCGATATCCCGGACGAAGATGCCGAGGCGCTGATCACCGCGTCGTGGGCGACCCGCTGACCGGTCCGGTCGGTTTGTGGGAGTCGCCAACAATCGCTTGCTAGATTCCGGTTATGAAGATCGCGCACGAGGACGTCCCCGGCAGGTTGCGTTCCCTGCCGACCCGGCTGATCAACCAGACCGCGCTGCTCGCCGCCCGCGCCACCGAACAGGCGCTGGCCGATACCGGATCGCGGCGATACCACTACGCCGTACTCACCACACTGCGCGAGGCCGGCGCCGCCAGCCAGGCCGAACTCGGGCGTCGTACCGGTATCGACCGCAGCGATATGGTGGCGGTCCTCAACGAACTGGTCGCTCGCGGTTTCGCGGCACGGGAGGCCGATCCGGAGGACCGCCGGCGCAATATCGTCACCCTCACCGAAGCGGGCATCGCACACCTCGCCGACCTGGACCGCCGGCTGGACCGGGCGCAGGACGAACTGCTCGCCGCCCTCTCCGCGGCCGAGCGGCGCACGCTCGTCGGTCTGCTCACCCGCATCCTCGACGCGCATACGGAGTCCGCGGCCCGTGGCCGGCCGTGACCGTCGCGGTACGGTGCCGGTCCACGCCCGGTTCGGGAGTCGTGGATCGTGATCCGCCGGTCACCGCGGGCAGGGGTCCGGCCGCACGGGCGACCGCGGTACGGCCGCACCCGCCGGCAGCTGGAGTCCCGCGGAATCGGCAGTCCCGGATCATGGTGCGCCGATGGACCCGCCCGCCCCGGTACCGCAGACCGGGCCGTCGAACGCGCTGCGGGCGAAGAACACGAGCGGACGACGCTGCATTCGCATATCGGACAATCTACTTCGCCCGAATGCCCGGTCTCATGCGGTGAGTTCTCGTTCCAGCGGGGTGCGGAACCGCGGGATCGGGCGTATCTCCCCGAACCAGCCGGCGGCGCGTTCGGCCTCCGCGTCGACCAGAGCGGTCGCGTCCGCGCCGATATCCTCCAGGAGCCGGGTGACGATCTCGCCGTCCTTGCGCTGGGCCCAGCCACCGACGATCCGGCCGTCGCACCAGATGCTCGGCCCGATATTGCCGTTGCGGTCGAAGAGCCGCGGCTGATGTTCACCGAGATACCAGGCGCGCGACTGCCAACCCATCGGAGTGGCATCCAGCGCGGGCAGCAGCGCGGCCCACGGCGCCGGATCGTCCACCGGTTCCAGGTCGTCGGCCAGGAGCACGCCGGGGCCGCCGTCCAACTCGACCTCCACGATATCCGCCCCGGCCAACGCCTTGCGCACTTGACCGAGCGTCCATCCGGTCCACCACTTGATATCACCGATCGGCGCCGGACCGAACGCGCGCAACCAGGCCCGGACCAATTCGACACGGGCCTCGTCGATTCCGGGTTCGGCAAGTGGTCCGGACAGCCAGGATTCCACCGGCGCCCAGGAGTACTGGCTGCTCGACCAGGTGCCGTTCGGCCGGGTCCGCACGATCCGGCCCTCGGTCCCGAGCAAGACCAGCACCCAGCTGGTGATACTCGTCGGCCGTGAATACGACTTCTCCGGCGCGGTATTGATCTGCGTACGCAGTTCGGGAACGTCCTTGCTCAGCTGGGCTCCGGTCGCGCTGCCCCGGGCCAGCAGGGCCCGATGCGTGCGATCGGCGATCTCGGTGAGCCAGCCCGCCGGGTCGCCCGCGCCGATACCCGCCTGTTCCAGGTACCGGGCGTAGGTGCGGAGCTGTTTGACCGCCAGATCGGTGCCGCAGGAGGCATGCAGCACGGGCACCAGGTCGACCGGTGCGACGAACATGGTGCGCCGCATGGCCAGCATGCGCACCAGCGACCGGTCCTCGTACAGGGCCCGCTCCACCTGCGCGGGGCCGAGATGGTGACCGCGTGCCGCCACGGACAGATGGACGGTGGCCGGGTCGGTGGCGTGCAGCACCACCAGCGACCGCACGATCTCGGCCGGGTCGGTGCCGCGGTGCCCGCGGGCGAGCCGGTGCCGGACGCCTATCCGGGCCCGGCGCTGCGCGGTACTGATCGAGTACATGGCCCGGATGCTAGCGGCAGAATCCGACATCCCGGCCGGTCGCGGCGCGGTTGCGGCGAATGTCTGCCGCGCCGTGGAATATTCGAAGGATGAGCAGACGCGTGATGAGCTTCCTGACCGGGGTGCTGTTGACGGCGTTGACGGCGACGCTGCCGGCCGCCGCGCCCGCCGGCGCGACCCAGGCGTGCTCGGTCCAGCCCCGGCCGGTCTCGATTCCGGTCGACGGTGAGCAGGCCACCGGCCTCGTCTACGAACCGCACGGCTGCGCGGTCGGGAACGCGTTGATCGTCGCGGCGCACGGGCACAAGGGGTCGTCGGCCCAGTACGCCGAGTACGTCACCGCCATCGCCGCGCGGACCGGGACCCCGGTCCTGTCCATGGATATGCGCGGCAGCGCGCAGTGGCGTACGGGGGAGTGGAACTTGTGGGCCGGCTGGCAGGACCTGGTCGCCGCGACCCAGTGGTACAAGGGCGCACATCCCGGCGTAGCGCGCACCATCCTGTGGGGTTGGAGCCAGGGGGCGATGACCTCCGGCCTGGCCGCCGCCTACGGACCGGCCGGATTGTTCGACTACTGGGTCGATACCTTCGGCCCGTCCGATCTGGCCACGCACTGGGCGGGGCCCGCGTCGGACTATCCCGCGCTGCAGGCGCAGATCCAGCGGGACGCGGGTAACTGTGTCCCGGTGACCTGCCCGCTCGCCTATGCGGAACGGTCGCCGGCGCTCCAGGCCGGCCGGATGGGTATCCGGCATGCTTTCCTCATCCACGGAACCGCCGACGAGGTGGTGCCGTTCGCGGCCAGTACCCAGATGCGGGCCGCGCTGATGCTCGCCGGGAAACCCAGCACCATGTACTCGATCGTGAGCGGTCGCACTCTGCACGGAACGGTCGAACCGGGCCGCCATAATGTCGGCCCGGCCCTGTTCGAGGCCGGTTGTGTGGTGGAGCGGCTCGCACTCGGGACCGAACCACTCGACGGTAACCGCGACTATGTGGTCGATGTCGCCCGCGGTGTGGTGGCCGCGCCCCCGCCGCCGCCCAACGCGAAATGCGCGGCCTGACAATCGGCCCGGATCAGAGCGATTTCACCCAGTTGGACAGGAGCTGCGCCCCGGCGTCACCCGACTTCTCCGGATGGAACTGTGTCGCCGAGAGCGCGCCGTTCTCCACCGCGGCCAAGAACCGGCCGCTGCCGTACTCACACCAGGTCAGTCCGGGAGCGGCGAGGTGATCGCTGGGGGGCAGCTCCCAGTTGCGGGCCGCGTAGGTGTGCACGAAATAGAAGCGGGTGGCGGGGTCCATTCCCGCGAAGAGCACGCTGTCGGCGGGTGCGGTGACGGTGTTCCAGCCCATATGCGGCAGCACCGGTGCGTCCAGTTTGTCGACGGTGCCGGGCCATTCCCCGCACCCCTCGGTCTCCACGCCGAACTCGACACCGCGGTCGAACAGGATCTGCATCCCCACGCAGATACCCAGTACCGGCCGCCCACCGGCCAGCCGCTGCCCGATGATCCGTTCACCGCGCACTTCGCGCAGACCGGCCATACAGGCGGCGAAGGCGCCGACACCGGGGACCACCAGGCCGTCGGCGGCGAGCGCGGCCGTGGGGTCGGCGGTGACCTCGACCCGCGCGCCCGCCCGGACCAGCGCCCGCTCGGCGGAATGCAGATTGCCGGACCCGTAATCCAGCAGAACCACCGACGTCATAACACTTCCTTCACAGGCGGTACATGCGGTCCGCGGAGCCCGCAGCGTTGGCGAAGGGACCGCATCACAGCGCTCCCTTCGTCGAGGGCACACCCTGGACGCGGGGATCGGGTTCCACGGCGGCGCGCAGCGCGCGGGCCACCGCCTTGTACTCGGCCTCGGTCACATGGTGCTGGTCACGGCCGTAGAGCACCCGGACATGCAAGGCGATCCGGGCATTGAGGGCGATAGATTCGAAGACGTGCCGGTTGAGCACCGTCGAATACGGTGCCCCGGGCTCGTTGCGGCCGCGGACCGGTGCGCCGGGGATGACGGCGTGCAGCAGGTGATCCGGTTCGCCGGTGTGCACACAGTAGGGCCGGCCCGAGACATCCACCGCGGCATGCGCCAGGGTCTCGTCCATCGGGATATAGGCGTCGCCGAAGCGGCGGATGCCCTTCTTGTCGCCGAGCGCCTGCCCGAGCGCCTGCCCGAAGACGATCGCGGTGTCCTCGACGGTGTGATGCGCCTCGATCTCGATATCGCCCTCGGCGCGCACGGTCAGATCGAAACTGGCGTGGGCGCCGAGCGCGGTGAGCATATGGTCGTAGAACGGGACACCGGTGGCGATATCGGTCTTGCCGGTGCCGTCGAGGTCCAGTTCCACCACGATGCCGGATTCCTTGGTGGTGCGCTCCACCCGCGCGGTTCGGTTCATACTCACTTCCGTCTCGGTGCTCAGCTGTGCGCTATCGGTTCGGTGGCGGCCAGTTTCGCGCTGACCCGCAGGAATTCGTCGTTCTCGGCGGCCAGCCCGATGGTGGCGCGCAGATAACCGGCGATTCCTACATCACGGATGAGCACACCTTCGTCCAGATAGTGCTGCCAGGCGCGCGCGGCATCCTCGAACTTCCCGAACAGCAGGAAGTTCGCGTCACTGGGGACCACCTCGTACCCCAGCTCGGTCAGCGCCCGGACGACCCGGTCGCGTTGCGCGGCCAGTTCGGCGACGCTCGCCAGCGTCTCGTCGGCATGCCGCAGCGCGGCCCGCGCCGCGGCCTGGGTCACCACCGACAGGTGATAGGGCAACCGCACCAGCAGCAGCGCGTCGATGACCGCCGGCGCGGCGACGAGATAGCCGAGCCGACCGCCGGCGAACGCGAAAGCCTTGCTCATCGTCCGGCTGACCACCAGTTTGGCGGGGTATCGGTCGATCAGGCCGACGGCGCTGGGCGCGGCGGAGAATTCCGCGTAGGCCTCGTCCACGATCACGATTCCGGGGGCGGCGTCGAGGATCCGGGCCAGATTCGTGGGCGCGATACTGTGCCCGGTGGGGTTGTTCGGGCTGGTCACGAAGACCACGTCGGGCCGCCGTTCGGCGATGGCGGCGAGCGCGGCGTCGATATCGATCGCGAAATCCGCGCCCCGTTTCGCCTCGACCCATTCGGTATCGATGCCTTCGGAAATGATCGGATGCATCGAATACGAGGGCACGAAACCCAGTGCTCGCCGGCCAGGCCCGCCGAACGCCTGGAGCAGCTGCTGCAGGATCTCGTTGGACCCGTTGGCCGCCCACACATTGGCTGTGTCCACCGTGACCCCGGTCTGCCGGGTGAGGTAGGCGGCGAGATCGGCACGCAGGGCTACCGCGTCGCGATCCGGATAGCGGTGCAGATCGGCGGCCGCGGCCCGGACCGCCTCGGCCACATCGTCGATCAGCGCGCGGCTCGGCGGATGCGGGTTCTCGTTGGTGTTGAGTTGCACCGGCACACTGAGTTGCGGTGCGCCGTACGGGGATTTACCGCGTAGGTTCGCGCGCAGCGGGAGCGCGTCGAGACCGATGGCGGATCCGGGAATCGTGGTCGCGGGGGTCGCCGCGGCGTCGGGGGCGGTCACGACAGCGCCTCGAAACGCGCGCGGACGGCCTGGCCGTGGGCGGGCAGATCCTCGGCATCGGCCAGCGCGACGACATGTCCGGCCACATCTTTCAGGGCCGTCTCACTGTACTCCACCACGTGGATTCCGCGCAGGAAAGTCTGCACGCTGAGCCCGGACGAATGCCGGGCACATCCGGCCGTGGGCAGCACGTGATTGGAGCCGGCGCAGTAGTCGCCGAGACTGACCGGGGCGTAGGGGCCGACGAAGATCGCGCCCGCGCTGCGTACCCGGGCGGCCACGGCCGCGGCATCTGCGGTCTGGATCTCCAGGTGTTCGGCGGCATAGGCGTTGACCACCCGCAGGCCCTGCTCGATATCGTCGACCAGCACGGTGCCCGATTGCGTCCCGGTGAGCGCCGTGGTGACCCGATCGGCGTGTTTCACCACCGGCAGCTGCGCGGTCAGCGCCGTGTCCACCGCATCGGCCAGCTCGGGGCTGTCGGTGACCAGCACACTGGCCGCGAGCACATCGTGTTCGGCCTGGCTGATCAGGTCGGCGGCCACGTGCACCGGGTCGGCGGTGGCGTCGGCCAGCACGGCGATCTCGGTGGGACCGGCCTCGGCGTCGATCCCGACCAGGCCGCGGCAGAGCCGTTTGGCGGCGGTCACGTAGATATTGCCGGGACCGGTGATCAGATCGACCGGCAGCAGCTCGGCGCCGTCGGTATCGGTGCCGCCGTAGGACAGCAGCGCCACCGCCTGCGCCCCGCCGACCGCCCACACCTCGTCGACTCCCAGCAGCCGGGCGGCGGCCAGGATGGTGGGGTGCGGGAGCCCGCCGAACTGCTGCTGCGGCGGCGAGGCCACCACCAGCGATTCCACCCCGGCGGCCTGGGCCGGGACCACGTTCATCACGACGCTGGACGGGTAGACCGCGTTACCGCCGGGCACGTACAGCCCGACCCGCTCCACCGGGACCCAGCGCTCGGTCACGGTCCCGCCCGGCACCACCTCGGTGGTGGTGTCGGTGCGCCGCTGATCGGCGTGCACCGCGCGGGTGCGGTCGATCGCGACCTCCAGCGCGGCGCGTACCGCCGGATCGAGCTCGTCCAGGGCAGCGGCGAGCCGCTGCGCCGGGACACGCACGGAGTCCGGGGTGACCCCGTCGAACTTCGCGCCGAATTCCAGCGCCGCGGCCGCGCCGCGATCACGGACGGCCTCCACCACGGGCCGCACCTGATGCAGTACCGAGTCCACATCGACACCACCGCGTGGCAGCGCGGTGCGCAGTTGCGCGGTCGTGGGAGTGCGACCGCGCAGATCCACGCGGGCGAGCTCGATACGGGATGTCATGGTGGTTTCGGTCCTCGTCTTCGGCCTGGAACATCAGCACAGGGTGCGGCCCCAGCCTAATGGGTGCCCTCGCGCGAAGCCCGGTCGCAGTCCACGCACGTACGGACGGAAGGCGCACGTACACCTGTCGGACCGTGGTCACCGAGCAGATCCGCTCGGTGACATCAGCAGATACGGGTGAAGACGATATCGAAATCGTGATCCCAGCTGCGGGGATCGAGTTCGGAGTCCGACCGCTCCCAGGTGGCGCGCATTGTGTTGCCCGCCTCGTCCAGGTTTCCGGTGAACCGCTGGGATGCGCCGGGGGCGTCACGCCACACCCGCCACAGCGGTCCATCGAACGACCCCTGGTAGATGCGGTGTTCGCCGGTCTGGTCGTACTGCAGGATCACGAGACGGTCCTGGTACAAGTCGTCGGCCCCGACGACTTGTACCAGGCTGATCCCGGGCTCCGGGACCGTGTAACGGACCACCAGGAACCGTGCGTCGGGCATCCACTGGATCACCGTATGCCCGGTGACATCGGGGTACAGGCTGGTGGTCGTGTTCCATTCACCGACCATCCTGCCCATCGCGGACAGCGCGGACTCGGTCATCTACGCGTCTCCCATCGGTGGAGCGAACCCTGACGTTCAGCTACAGCGGCGACGCAGTTCCGCCACCCCCTCGCCCTCGAGTTCGTCGAGGACCACCGGACGGCCGACCATCGCCAACGCTAGCGCCTCGCCCCGGCTCCGTACCGCAGGACCGGACCCTTTGACCCAGTCGAAATCTGTCGCGGCGAACGGTAACCCCTTCGTATACCGCTCGGGTCGGGCCGGTCGAGCACGGCGCGCACCCAGTCGGCGGGGATGTCACGGGGTCGGCCGAGCGGGCGGCGGATGTCCTGCTGGTGTACGAGCAGATCGGCGAGACCGAGGCGGGCCACCGGCGCGATACCGAGCCGGGGCCGCGGCGAACTCCGCCAGCAGATCCGGTGTCCCGGAGCCGGCTGGCCGTCAGCGGGTATCGCTGTCGATCAGCAGATTGCCGCCGGAGCTGATGATCCGCAGGGTCGGGGTACGGGTCTGGCCGCCGTAACTGAGGTTGTTCACCCGCATATCCACCGAACCGTCGGGGTTGTTGCCCTTGAACGCCTCGATCCGGCTGAAGTTCTGCACCGTGCGGGTCGACCAGTACTGCTGGAAGTCCTGCTGGCTCCCGTACACCTGCTGGGCGGCGGGGGTCAGCAGCGACCAGGACCCGGTGGGATCCAGATAGAACTGCTCGATCAGCTGTCCGGCCTGCACCCATTCCACCGAGCCGGTGCTGGCCGTGGCACCCACCGTGGGACCGCTGGCCGCCGGGGTATCGGGCGAGTTCGAGACGGTGGCGCTGGTCGTGGTGTCCGCCCGAGCCGAACCGTTGTCACCGGAATCGGTGGAGTTGAAGAACAGCACACCGCCGACGACCGCGGCCCCGGCGATACCGCCGATGACCACTGCGCGTTTGACTCCGCCGTTACCGCCCGATTTCCCCGCGACCGGCTGGGTGCTCGTGGGCGGGTGGTTCGCCGGCCGGCGCGGCGGCCGCGACTCCTGCGCGTTGCGCCCGGCCGACCGCGGTTCCGGGCGGCGCCGCGGCGGGGCCTCCTCCGCCGGGCCGCCGTAGCGGCCGGGAGCCGACGATTCCATGGTGCTGACCGCGGCACCGCCGTGGCCGTTGCCGCCATTGCGATCGAAGGCTTCGCGCGCCGGTACGAAACCGCCGTGCTCGGCCGCGGAGTTCTCGAACCCGGCGAACCGGGTCAGCGCTTCCCGGGCCTCGCGCATGGTCGGCCGGTCCCGCGGATCCGAGCTGAGCAGATCCAGCACGAAATCGGTGGCGGGGCCCGCGTTCTGCGGTTCGCTCACCTGGCCGTTGGCCGCCGCGTAGAGCACCTTGAGCGGGTTGCCGGACCCGAACGGCGGCTCGCCTTCCAGCGCATGGAAAAGCGTGGCGCCCAGGGCGAACACGTCCGCGGCCGGTGTCGGATCGGCACCGCGCGCCACCTCCGGCGCGAGATACGCGGCGGTTCCGCAGATCAGGCCGGTTTCGGTGAGCGTGACATCGCCGGTGGCCCGGGAGATACCGAAGTCGGTGATCTTCACGGTGCCGTGATCGTCGAGCAGTACGTTGCCCGGTTTCACATCGCGGTGCACGATGCCGGCCTGGTGCGCCGCGATGAGCGCCGAGGCCACCTGTTCGCCGATCCGGGCGACCTGCGGTAGCGGAAGCGGTCCCTGCGCCGACAGCACCTGCGCCAGACTGCGGGATTGCATGTACTCCATCACCAGGCACGGATCGCCGCCGTGCTCGGTGATATCGAAGACCACGATGGCATTCGGATGCTGGAACCGGGCCGCGTTGCGGGCCTCCCGGGTCGCTCGCTGCCGGAGCACATCGCGCTCCGCGGGCGGCAGACTGGGTTTGATGTGGATCTGCTTGATCGCCACCGACCGTTGCAGACGCTCGTCGACGGCACGCCAGACCACGCCTGTGCCGCCGCTACCAATCTGCTCGACCAGGCGGTAGTGATCCGCGATCAACTGACCGGTATCGATGGCGCCTACTCCGAACCTTCTCGAAATCGTGACATGCCGCGTCCTTGACCACTCACGCGTTCGGGACGAGTGTAGCGGGCACCTCGACCGCCCCAGTGGGTGCTGTCACCTTAGCGCGCGGCCGATCGTCCGAGTGCGTCGGCCTGCGGGCGCTGGCCCGCGTCGCCGCGCGGGCCGGGCGAACACACGGCTAACCGGTCCGTCGTCTTCTCCGCCCGGTCGTGCGCGGACTGCGGATGGGGCGCGCCCGGCCGTACCTACTAGGCTGTTCCGAGTGAGTCTTGTGCTGCTGCCCGCTGTCGATGTCGCCAATGGAGAGGCCGTCCGCCTGGTACAGGGCGCGGCGGGCAGCGAAACCAGTTACGGTTCGCCCCGCGACGCGGCTCTGGCGTGGCAGGAGGACGGCGCCGAATGGGTCCATCTGGTCGATCTGGATGCCGCGTTCGGCCGTGGGTCCAATCGTGAACTGCTCGCCCGGGTCGTCGGCGAACTCGATGTCGCCGTCGAACTGTCCGGCGGGATCCGCGACGACGAATCGCTGAAGGCCGCGATGGCCACCGGATGCGCCCGGGTCAACCTCGGGACCGCCGCCCTCGAGGACCCGCAGTGGTGTGCGTCGGCCATCGCGGAGTACGGCGAGCGGGTCGCGGTCGGGCTGGATGTGCAGAAGGTCGACGGGGAGTACCGGCTGCGCGGGCGCGGCTGGGTCAGCGACGGCGGCGATCTGTGGGAGGTGCTCGAACGCCTGGAACGCGACGGCTGCTCCCGGTACGTCGTCACCGATGTCACCAAGGACGGCACCCTCACCGGACCGAATCTGGACCTGCTGCGCGAGGTGTGCATGGCCACCGACGCGCCGGTGATCGCCTCCGGCGGGGTGTCCGCTCTGGCCGACCTCACCGCGATCGCCGACCTGGTGCCCGACGGTGTGGAGGGAGCGATCGTGGGCAAGGCCCTGTACGCGGGCCGGTTCACCCTCCCCGAGGCGCTGGCCGCCGTCCGGTGAACCGCGACGATCGGGGGCCGAGACGATGACCGGAACAGACAGCGAACTGACCACTCTGCTGGCCACCGCCGCCGAGATCCTCGACGGGGTGAGCGGCCGTTTCCTCGAAGGCCGGGGCGCGCCCAGCGCGGTGGCCAAGGGGTCACGGGATTTCGCGACCGAACTGGATCTGGAACTCGAACGCACCGTCTCCGCCCGGCTCGTCGACCGGACCGGGATCGAGGTGCACGGCGAGGAGTTCGGCGGGCCCGCGCTCACCAGCGGTACCGCCTGGGTACTGGACCCCATCGACGGCACCTTCAACTACTCGAACGGGCACCCGCTCACCGGCACCCTGCTGGCGCTGGTGCGGGACGGGGAGCCGGTCCTGGGCCTGGCCTGGTTCCCGCCGCTGGGCCGCCGGTACGCAGCGGTCGCGGGTGGCCCGCTGCTGCTCGACGGCAAGCCGCAGCCGCCGCTGGCGCCGGCCGTGCTCGACGAGGCGATGATCGGTTTCGGGGCCTTCAACATCGAATCCACCGGGCGGGTACCGGGCCTGTTCCGGCATCGGGTGCTCGGGGCATTGAGCGCGCTGTCCTCGCGGGTGCGGATGCACGGGTCCACCGGTATCGATCTGGCCTTCACCGCCGAGGGCACGCTGGGCGGGGCGATCGTCTTCGGGCATCACCCGTGGGACAACGCGGCCGGGGCGCTCATGGTGCGCTGCGCGGGCGGCGTGGTCACCGACCTCGAAGGTGTGGACTGGACCATCGAATCCGGTTCGGTGCTGGCGGCCGCGCCGGGCGTGCACGCCGAACTGCTGGATATGATCGCCGCGACCCGGGGCAGCGGGTACACCGCCGTCTCGGACCGGGTCGATACGGCCGGCCCGCGCGGGGAGGGGAACCCATGACGCGATACCTCCGCCATCGCTGCGGCCGCCGCGGACCGCACCCCACAGCTTCGATGAGGAACCCATGACGCTTGCAACTCGGGTGATCCCCTGCCTGGACGTGGATGCCGGGCGGGTGGTCAAGGGCGTGAACTTCCAGAACCTGCGCGATGCCGGTGACCCGGTGGAGCTGGCGGCCGCCTACGACGCCCAGGGCGCCGACGAGCTCACCTTCCTCGACGTCACCGCCTCCAGCGGCGACCGCGGCACCATGCTCGACGTGGTGACCCGTACCGCCGAGCAGATCTTCATCCCGCTCACCGTCGGCGGCGGGGTCCGCACCGTCGAGGATGTGGACCGGCTGCTGCGCGCGGGAGCCGACAAGGTCTCGGTCAATACCGCCGCCATCGCACGTCCCGAGGTGCTGCGCGAGATGTCGCAGCGATTCGGGTCGCAGTGCATCGTGCTGTCGGTGGACGCCCGGACCGTGCCCGCGGGGGAGCCGGCCACTCCGTCGGGCTGGGAGGTCACTACGCACGGCGGGCGGCGCGGCACCGGTATCGACGCGGTCGAATGGGCGATCCGCGGCGCCGAACTCGGAGTGGGGGAGATCCTGCTCAATTCGATGGACGCCGACGGCACCAAGGCCGGTTTCGATCTGCGGATGATCGGCGCGGTGCGGGCCGCGGTCTCGATCCCGGTCATCGCCTCCGGTGGCGCGGGTGCGGTGGAACATTTCGCCCCGGCTGTGCAGGCCGGCGCGGACGCCGTCCTGGCCGCGAGCGTATTCCACTTCGGCGATCTGACCATCCCGCAGGTCAAGGACGCCATGCGGGCGGCGGATCTGGTGGTGCGGTGATGGACGAGATCCTCGATCCGGCGATCGCCGCCCGGCTCACACGTAACGAGGCCGGGCTGGTGGCCGCGGTCGCCCAGGAACGCGCCACCGGCGATGTGCTGATGATGGCCTGGATGGACGACCGGGCCCTGGCACGCACCCTGGCGACCCGCCGCGCCACCTACTATTCGCGGTCCCGGCAGCAGTACTGGGTGAAGGGCGAGACCTCGGGACACACCCAGTATGTGCACGAGGTGCGGCTGGACTGTGACGGCGACACCGTGCTGCTGATCGTCGACCAGGTGGGCGCGGCCTGCCATACCGGTACACACACCTGCTTCGACACCGACGTCCTGCAGGCCCGGGAGTAGACCGGCGGATCAGCGCCGCGAATCCGAGGTGGTGGGCCGGCCGGACCGCCCGAGCACCGTGCCCAGATGGGTGGTGAGGGTTTCGCCCAGATCGGCCAGGGCGGCGGTCTGTTCGGCGTCCAGGGCCTCGAACACCAGCCGGTGCACCACATCCATATAGCCGGGCGCCGCCTCCACGACCTTCTGCTGCCCCTCGTCGGTGAGCAGGGCCACCACCCCGCGCCGTCCGGTGGCCGCCGTGCGGGTCGCCCACCCCATGCGCTCGAGCTTGGACACCACATGCGACAGCCTGGATAGCGATGAGTTAGCTCTTTGCGCGAGTTCGCTCATCTGCAGCCGCCGGTCCGGCGCCTCCGAGAGGAGGGTGAGTACCCAGTACTCGAAATGAGTGACACCGGATTCGCGCTGCAGGTCCGTGTCCAGGGCCCCCGGCAGGCGGTTCAACAGTGCGACCACTGCGCGCCAGGCGCGTCCTTCGACCGGGTTCAGCCAATCCGTCACTTGTCCGCCTTCTCTCCACCCCGGCGACGATTGCGGCAGTGGTCGCTCGGCTATGGAGAGTTTGCCACGACTTCGCTCGGTCGTGTGGCATCTCGGAAACGAAGGTGAGTTCATTCACAGGGCCCCCGCGCCGGGCCCCGCGGCGGATCAGGCGCCGGTATGGCCGCGGAGGAACTCCAGCGCCTTGTCCGCGTGCACATTCGCGCGCAGTTCGCTGCTGATCACGGTCAGGAGCCGGCGGTCGGTACCGATTACGAAGGTATGCCGTTTCACCGGCATCAGTTTGCCCAGCAGGCCGCGTTTGACGCCGTATTCCTCGGCGACCGTGCCGTCGGCATCGGAGAGCAGCGGGTATTCCAGCCGCTGCGATCCCGCGAACCCGGCCTGCACATCCACCGCGTCGGCGCTGATCCCGGCGCAACTCGCGCCGAGCGCGGCGAATTCGGCGGTGAGATCGCGGAAATGGCAGGCCTCGGCGGTGCACACCGGGGTGTTCGCGGCGGGGTAGAAGAACAGGACCAGTGGCCCGTCGGCCAGCAGGGCGGCCAGGGAGCGGAGCGTGCCGCTCTGATCCGGGAGTTCGAACGAGGGCGCGAGCGAGCCGATCTTCATACCGGGACAGTACCCGTGGCGGCGGGTCACGCGGGGTGCGTCGTGACGCCGCGGACCGGAACTGGAAAGATGGGGCAAATGCACGGCGCGCCCACTCCCGCGACTACCTCCCGCGAACGATTCCTCGAACTCGCCGCCGAACACCGGGTCGTCCCCGTGACCCGGAAGGTGCTGGCGGATTCGGAGACCCCGCTGTCGGCCTACCGCAAACTCGCCGGTGACCGCGCGGGCACCTTCCTGTTCGAATCCGCGGAGAACGGCCGATCGTGGTCGCGCTGGTCGTTCATCGGCGCGGGCAGCCCGTCCGCGCTCACCGCCGTGGACGGCGCCGCCACCTGGCTCGGCGCCACGCCGGCGGGGGCGCCCTCGGGTGGCGATCCGCTCGCGGCGCTGCACGAGACCCTGGAACTGCTGCGCACCGAACGGCTGCCCGGTCTGCCGCCGCTCACCGGCGGCATGGTCGGTTATCTCGGCTACGACGCGGTGCGCCGCATGGAACGGCTGCCCGAGCACGCGCTCGACGATCTGCGGCTGCCGGAGATGGTGCTGCTGCTGGCCACCGATCTGGCCGCGTTCGATCACCACGAGGGCGCGATCACCCTCATCGCCAATGCGGTGAACTGGAACGGCACCTCCGAGAACGTCGACGCGGCCTACGACGACGCCGTCGCCCGGCTGGACCGGATGACCGCCGCGCTCGGCGCGCCCGCCCCCTCCACGGTGTCGGTGTTCGATCAGCCCGACCCGCAGTTCCGGCGGGCCCGCACCCCGGACGAGTTCGGGGCAGGCGTACGTCGCCTGGTCTCCGAGATCGAGGCCGGTGAGGCATTCCAGGTGGTGCTGTCGCAGCGGTTCGAGATGGACTACGGCGGCGCGCCGATCGATCTGTACCGCATGCTGCGCGCGGCCAATCCGAGCCCTTACATGTTCCTGCTGCACATCCCGGACGGCGACGGCAACACCGCGTTCTCCATCGTCGGATCCAGCCCTGAGGCGCTGGTGGCGGTGCAGGACGGGGTCGCGACCACGCATCCGATCGCGGGTACCCGGTGGCGCGGCGCCACCGAGGAGGACGATCTGCTGCTCGAGAAAGGTCTGCTGGCCGACGAGAAGGAGAACGCCGAACATCTCATGCTGGTCGATCTCGGCCGTAACGATCTGGGCCGGGTGTGCGTCCCGGGCACGGTGCGCGTCACCGAATACCGGCACGTCGAGCGGTACAGCCACGTGATGCACCTGGTCTCCACGGTCACCGGCCGGCTCGCCCCGGGCAAGATCGCCCTGGACGCGGTACGCGCGTGTTTCCCGGCGGGCACGCTCTCCGGGGCGCCCAAGGTCCGCGCCATGCAATTGATCGAGGAACTCGAACCCACCCGGCGCGGCGTGTACGGCGGGGTCGTCGGCTACCTCGATTTCGCCGGTGACGCCGATACCGCGATCGCCATCCGCACCGCGCTGCTCAAAGACGGTATCGCCTATGTGCAGGCCGGTGCCGGTGTGGTGGCCGACTCCGAGGCCGAGTACGAGGACACCGAATCCCGGAACAAGGCGATGGCCGTGCTGCGCGCGGTCGCCGCCGCCGGAACGGTGCGTGCCTTCGACGAGGGCACCGATGCCGACCCGCGCCGGGACGGGGATCGCGCATCCGCCGCCGCGGTGCCCGGCGGGGGCGTATGACGGCGCCCGGCGATCCGGCCGCCGGCTCCGGTCCCGGCGACACGCGTGGTGCCGTCCCGGGCGGTGCCGAAACCGGCGCGCCCCGGCCGGGGCCCGTCGACCGGGGCGACGCGGAACTACCCGCCACCGAGCCGGCCGGACCCGCTCCGGGCAGCCGGTACCCGGTGCCCGCGATCGGGTTGCTCGCCGTGGCCGCGGCCGCGCTGTGGGGGTCCTCGCGACTGACCTGGGTCTCCGTCACCTCGGCGGATGGACTCACCGAACCGCGCACCGACGAATTGAACGGTGGCGTCTGGTTCGGCGCGCTGACGCCGCTGGCGCTGGTGCTGCTGGCCGCGATCGCCGCGATCCTGGCGACCCGCGGGTGGGTGCGCCGGGTGGTGGGGGTCCTGGTGGCGTTGATCGCCGCGGTGACCGCTGTTCCGGCGCTGGCGCTGCTCACCGGATCCGGGGCCACCGAGCAGCGGGCGGCGACGCTGGCCGAACTGCCCGGCCGGGCGCAGGTCCAGGAGTTGGTGACGGCACCGGGGGCCGCCGTGCTCGCGCTGGCCGGGGCGGCGGCCGCGTTCGGCGCCGGACTGCTGCTGGCCCGGATGCCGACCGGCGCGAAACCGCTCTCCGGCAAATACGACGCACCCGCCGCCCGCAAGGCGGCGGCGACGCGGGCGGTCCAGGAGGGTACGGCGGTCGGGCCCCTGCCGGAACGAGTGCTCTGGGATGCCCTCGACGCCGGTGCCGACCCGACCGATACCGCGGCGGCACCGGGCGACACACCGGACACGCGCGGTACCCATCCCGAGATGCCGGGAAACATTTCCGGTGCGTCCGGCGGCGGCGAGAACCGCCCTGGTACGGCCGGGAAAGCGGATTCGAGGGAATCCGGCGACGTCCATTAGCAGGTCGGCCGGGGCGGTGTGATCCGCCCCCGGCGTCACGGCGCCGCGCGCTTCCATTTACTCTTGTTCAGCATCGGTGAGACATCGCCTGGGGGAATCCTGCAGGCAATAACTCGCGTCTCCCCAGAAAGGATTCGAGCCAGATGACGGTACTCGACTCGATTCTCGACGGGGTCCGCTCGGATGTAGCCGCTCGGGAAGCGGTGCTGGACTTCCCGGCAGTGAAGGCCGCGGCCGCCGCCGCGGCCCCGCCGCTCGATGCGAAGGCCGCCCTTCTCGAAGACGGTATCGGCGTGATCGCCGAGGTGAAGCGGGCCAGCCCCTCCAAGGGGGCGCTCGCCGAGATCATCGATCCGGCCAGTCTCGCCAAGGCCTACGAGGACGGTGGGGCGCGCGTGATCAGCGTGCTCACCGAAGGGCGCCGGTTCCACGGATCGCTCGACGATCTGGACGCGGTTCGGGCCAGTGTGAACATCCCGGTGCTGCGCAAGGATTTCGTCGTGGGTCCCTACCAGATCCACGAGGCCCGTGCCCACGGCGCCGATGTGATCCTGTTGATCGTCGCGGCGCTGGAGCAGGACACCCTGGCCTCGCTCATCGACCGCACCGAATCGCTCGGGATGACCGCGCTGGTCGAGGTGCACACCGAGGAGGAGGCCGATCGGGCGCTCACCGCGGGTGCGACGGTCATCGGGGTCAATGCTCGGAACCTCAAAACTCTCGAGGTCGATCGGGACTGCTTCTCCCGGATCGCCCCCGGCCTGCCCACCGAGGTCATCCGGATCGCCGAATCCGGGGTCCGCGGGACCGCCGATCTGCTCGCCTACGCCGGCGCCGGCGCGGACGCGGTACTGGTCGGGGAGGGGCTGGTCACCAGTGGTGATCCGCGCGCGGCGGTATCCGAACTGGTCACCGCGGGCACGCACCCCTCCTGCCCCAAACCGGCCCGGCGGGGGCGATGATGCCCGCGGGCGGCCCCTCGTCCACCAGTGCTCCGCTGCCCGCCGCCAGCCGGGGGGTCGCACAGCGTAGCGAGCACGAACCCGACGAGGGCGGCCATTTCGGCGTCTACGGCGGCCGGCATGTGCCCGAGGCGCTGATGGCCGTGATCGAGGAGGTCACCGCCGAATACGACAAGGCACGGCTGGACCCGGACTTCCTCGCCGAACTGGACCGGCTGCAGCGCGACTACACCGGCCGGCCCTCGCCGGTCTTCGAATGCGTGAACCTGGCCGAGCATGCCGGGGGTGCGCGGATCCTGCTCAAACGCGAGGATCTGAACCACACCGGCTCCCACAAGATCAACAATGTGCTGGGCCAGGCACTGCTCGCCAAGCGGATGGGCAAGACCCGGATCATCGCCGAAACGGGCGCCGGGCAGCACGGTGTCGCCACTGCTACCGCGTGCGCGCTGCTGGGCCTGAAGTGCATCGTCTATATGGGCGCGGTGGATACCGCGCGGCAGGCGCTCAATGTGGCCCGGATGCGGTTGCTCGGTGCCGAGGTCATCTCGGTGACCCTGGGCTCGAAGACGCTCAAGGACGCGATCAACGAGGCGCTGCGTGACTGGGTCACCAATGCCGACGACACCTACTACTGCTTCGGTACCGCCGCCGGACCCCACCCCTTCCCGGTGATGGTTCGCGATTTTCAGCGGGTCGTCGGACTCGAGGCCCGCGCCCAGGTGCAGTCGCTGACCGGGCGCCTCCCCGATGCGGTGACCGCCTGTGTGGGCGGTGGCTCCAATGCCATCGGGATCTTCCACGCCTTCATCGACGACCCCGGGGTCCGGCTGATCGGCTACGAAGCGGCCGGTGACGGTGTGGAGACCGGACGGCACGCGGCCACTTTCGCCGGCGGCTCGCCGGGTGCCTTCCAGGGCGCCTACTCGTACCTGCTGCAGGACGAGGACGGCCAGACCATCGACTCGCATTCCATCTCCGCCGGGCTGGACTACCCCGGGGTCGGCCCGGAGCACGCCTTCCTGAAGGATATCGGCCGCGCCGAGTATCTCCCGGTCACCGATACCGCCGCGATGGACGCCCTCCTGCTGCTGAGCCGCGCCGAGGGCATCATCCCGGCCATCGAATCGGCGCACGCGGTCGCCGGGGCGATCGAACTCGGCCGGGAACTCGGCGAGGGTGCGATCATCCTGGTGAACCTGTCCGGTCGCGGGGACAAGGATATGGACACCGCCGCCCGCTGGTTCGGGCTCTTCGACGATCCGGATACCGGCAAGGAGAACGGTCAGTGAGTTCCGATTCCCGACTCGGCCCCACCTTCGCCGCCTGCCGGGCCGAAAACCGGGCCGCGCTCATCGGATATCTGCCCGCCGGATACCCGGATCTCGAAGGATCGCGCCGGGTCGTGCGCGCGATGGTCGAATCCGGTTGCGATATCGTCGAAGTCGGCGTCGCCTACTCCGATCCGGTGATGGACGGGCCCACCATCCAGGCCGCGGCCGATCAGGCGCTGCGCGGCGGGGTCCGGGTGCGCGATGTGTTCTCCGTGGTCGAGTCCGTGACGAGCGCGGGCGCGCAGGCCGTGGTGATGACCTACTGGAACCCGGTGCTCAAGTACGGTGTGGACCGTTTCGCCCGCGATCTGGCCGCGGCCGGCGGCGCCGGGCTGATCACCCCGAACCTGATCCCGGAGGAGGCCGGTGATTGGTTCGCTGCCTCCGAGGCCCATCATCTCGACCGGATCTTCCTGGTCGCCCCGTCCTCTACCGAGGAGCGGCTGGCGTCCACGCTCGAGGCCGGCTCCGGTTTCGTCTATGCCGCGTCGACCATGGGTGTCACCGGCGCCCGGGACGCCGTC
Source organism: Nocardia grenadensis (assembly GCF_050942415.1). Taxonomy (NCBI): domain Bacteria; kingdom Bacillati; phylum Actinomycetota; class Actinomycetes; order Mycobacteriales; family Nocardiaceae; genus Nocardia; species Nocardia grenadensis. The sequence goes on from NZ_CP192054.1 coordinate 2,013,963, forward strand.
TCGACGATGGCGCCCGCCCTGTGTGCCCGGATCCGCGAGCACAGCGAGATTCCGATCGGTGTGGGCCTGGGAGTGCGCTCCGGCGCGCAAGCCGCCGAGATCGCCGCGTACGCCGACGGCGTGATCGTCGGGTCCGCCCTCGTCACGGCGGCCGCGCAGGGTCTGGACGCGGTCCGCGCCCTGACCGGCGAGCTGGCCGGCGGGGTCCGCGGGGCGGCTGTCGCGTCCTGATCGGCGTGCGGCCCGGGACACACGGGTGGAGCCCGTACTTGCCTGGATAACCGGCTCGACTACGGTTGCCCCGTGACCGTTATCGCCGCACCGGAAACCGTCGCGACCGCCGGAACCCCCGGCGGCGCCGTACCGCACGCCGCCGATCTACTGGCCTATCTGCCCAGTCCGCCGCAGGGTGTCTGGGAAATCGGGCCGTTCCCGCTGCGGGCGTATGCGATCTGCATCATCATCGGCATCATCGTCGCCATCTGGTGGGGCGAGAAACGCTGGCAGGCCCGCGGCGGCGAAGCCGGCACCGTGCTGGATGTCGCGGTCTTCGCCGTCCCGTTCGGGCTGATCGGTGGACGCCTCTACCACGTCGCCACCGACTGGCAGAAGTACTTCGGCGCCGACGGCAACCCGATGGACGCGCTGAAGATCTATCAGGGCGGGCTCGGCATCTGGGGCGCGGTCTTCTTCGGCGCCATCGGTGCGTGGATCGCCTGCCGGATCTACAAGATCCCGTTGCCCGCCCTCGGCGACGCCGTCGCCCCGGCGATTCTGCTGGCACAGGCCATCGGGCGGCTCGGCAACTACTTCAACCAGGAGCTCTACGGCCGGGAAACCGATCTGCCGTGGGGCCTGGAGATCTATCTCCGGTTCGATGATTCCGGCCGGCTCGACATGATGAACGGTGTCTCCTCCGGCGAGGTGTATTCGATCGTGCATCCCACGTTCCTCTACGAGCTGATCTGGAACGTGCTGGTGGTCGTCGCGCTGGTGCTGATCGATCGGCGTTTCCGTATCGGCCACGGCCGGCTGTTCGCTCTGTACGTGGCCGGCTACTGCTTCGGCCGGTTCTTCGTCGAACTCATGCGGGACGACGAGGCCACCCAGATCGCGGGTATCCGGATCAACTCGTTCACCTCTGGTTTGGTGTTCCTCGCCGCGATCGCCTATGTCCTGTTCGCGACCAAGGGCCGTGAAACCCCTGAGCAGCTGAGCCCGGTCGCGGCCCCCCGGCCGTGGCCGTGGCAGCTGGGTGCCATGCGGGCGGCGGCAGCCGCCGGCGGGGCGGGTCCGGCGGACGGGCCCATCGACGCGGCGGACGAGGACCGCACGGGTGACGCGGCCGACGCCGTCGCGCCGGAGGAGGCCGCGGATACCGGAACCGCCGGTGCCGCATCGCCTTCCGAGCCGATGGTCGACAACGAAGCGTCCGGCGAGCCCGGGAAGACCGACTCGGGCAGCGCGGACTCCGGTGCGGCGGAGGCGAAGCCCGATTCCGGCGCGACCGCGGCGGAATCGGCGGCGACCGCGACCGAGTCATCCGATGATTCTGTGGCGGAGCAGGACGGCGAAGCGGCCGAATCCGCTGCCCCGCGAGGCAAATAGGACTCCGTTCGGCGGTCGGTGCGGGCGTCTGGCAGCATCTTGTCGCAGGGGAGGCGACATCAGGTTGTCTTCCGCTGCCGGGGGCACCGACCAAGGAGGAACGATGACCGATCCGTATCAGCAGGGCGGGCCGCAGTACGGCCCACCGGGAACCGGGCCGGACCTGAGTAAATCGCCCGGTGCGCCGGGCTACCCGTCGCAGCCACAACCGCAGCCCTACCAGTCCTACCCGTCGCAGCCGCAGCCGTATCCGTCGCAGCCGTACCCGCCGCAGGGCGGCCAGTACGGTGCCCCTCCCGGCTACGGCCAGCCGCCGGCGGGCTACGGCCCTCCGATGGGCCCCGGCGGATACAACCCGATGGACCCCGAGGCGCCCTACGGCCGGGATATGAACGGTGTGCCATACTCGGACAAGCAGAAACTGACAGCCGGCCTGCTGCAGATCTTCCTGGGCGCGTTCGGTGCGGGCCGCTTCTACATCGGCGATACCGGTATCGCGATCGCCCAGATCGCGGTCACTTGGCTCACCTGCGGTTTCGGCGGGATCTGGCCGCTCATCGACGGCATCATGATGCTCACCGGCAGCGTGCAGGATCCGCAGGGACGCCCGCTGCGCGAGAACTGACCCGTCACACACTTTCCACAGACCCCCGGCACCCCGGGGGTCTGTTCCGTTTCCCGGGCGGCTCGCGTATCGCGATGCGGCGGGGCCGCGGCCCCGCCCGGGATGCACCCGCGGGTAGGCCGATTCCGGGTGCCGTAGCGTGGGGTTCACCATTCTGTAGCAATGCAGTTAAATCCATATGGCAGACTTAGCTTCCCAGGTCTGCCCGCTGATTCGCCGTATGCTGTGGCCGGCGGATCGCCCGGGGGCGGACGGAACGGGACAACTCGGCAGGATTAGGCTCGACACGTGATGCGACGGACGAAGATTGTGTGCACCCTCGGCCCGGCCACTGCCACCGAGGAACGTATTCGAGAGCTCGTCGAGAGTGGTATGGATGTCGCCCGGCTCAATTTCAGCCACGGTGAGCATTCCGATCACGCCGAAAACTACAAGAAGGTGCGGCAGGCCTGCGACGATCTCGGCCGCGCCGTCGGCATACTCGCCGATCTGCAAGGCCCCAAGATCCGGTTGGGTCGCTTCGCCGAGGACAAGACGGTCTGGGCGACCGGTGAGACGGTGCGTATCACCGTCGACGATATCGTCGGCAGTCACGACCGCGTCTCCACCACCTACAAGCAGCTCGCCGACGACGCCAAATCCGGCGACCGGCTGCTGGTCGACGACGGCAAGGTCGGGCTCGAGGTCATTCGCGTCGAGGGCAACGACGTGGTCTGCGAAGTGACCGAGGGCGGCCCGGTCAGCAACAACAAGGGTGTTTCGCTGCCGGGTATGGATGTCTCGGTGCCCGCGCTGTCCGACAAGGACATCGAAGATCTGGAATTCGCCCTCAACCTGGGCGTGGACTTCATCGCACTGTCGTTCGTGCGCTCGCCCTCGGATATCGAACTCGTCCACGATGTGATGGACCGGGTCGGCCGCCGGGTGCCGGTGATCGGCAAATTGGAGAAGCCCGAGGCCATCGACAATCTCGAGGCCGTGGTTCTGGCGTTCGACGCGGTGATGGTGGCCCGCGGCGACCTCGGTGTGGAACTGCCGCTCGAGCAGGTGCCGATCGTGCAGAAGCGGGCGATCCAGATGGCGCGGGAGAACGCCAAACCGGTCATCGTGGCCACTCAGATGCTCGAATCGATGATCGAGAACTCCCGGCCCACCCGCGCGGAGGCCTCGGATGTGGCGAACGCGGTGCTCGACGGCGCGGATGCGGTCATGCTGTCCGGGGAGACCTCGGTCGGTAAGTACCCGATCGAAACCGTGCGCACCATGGCCCGCATCGTGCACGCGGTGGAGACCGAATCCACCAATGTCCCGCCGCTCACCCACACCCCGCGGACCAAACGCGGAGTGATCTCCTACGCGGCCCGCGATATCGGGGAACGTCTCAACGCCAAGGCGCTGGTGGCCTTCACCCAGTCCGGTGACACGGTGCGCCGGCTGGCCCGGTTGCACACGCCGCTGCCGCTGCTCGCGTTCACCCCCCTTCCGGAAGTGCGCAGCCAGCTGGCGCTGACATGGGGTACCGAAACCTTCATCGTGCCCACCGTGGACAGCACCGACGCCATGATCAAACAGGTCGATCAGGCGCTGCTGAGCATGAACCGATACCGCAAGGGCGACCTCGTGGTCATCGTCGCGGGCTCTCCCCCCGGTACCGTCGGTTCCACCAACCTGATCCATGTGCACCGCATCGGCGAGGAGGACCACTGATGACCGAGGATCGCGGAGCCGCCCGGTGAGCGCGCCGGTCGACGAAACGGAGACGGACAACCACACCGATCTCGACACCCTGCTGGAACTGCTGGATCTCGACGAGGTGTCCGAGGACGTCTTCCTCGGGCACCACCCGGAGAAGGTGTCCAGCCGGACCTTCGGCGGCCAGCTCGTCTCCCAGGCGGTGATCGCGGCGGGCCGGACCGCCGGACATCGCCCGATCCACGCGCTGAACGCTCATTTCGTGCGTGGCGGCGATGTGAAGAAGCCGATCAAGTACCACGTGGAGCGGCATCGCGACGGCCGGGCATTCGCCAACCGCACGGTCACCGCCACCCAGGACGGCCAGGAACTGTTCGTCATGCTGGCCTCGTTCCAGGAATGGGGTAAAGGCCTCGAGCACGCGCACGAGCGGCCCGAGGTGCCCGATCCGGAGACCCTGCCGCGGATCCAGGAGAGTTTCGCCGGCTTCGAGGACAAACTCGAGATGTTCGTGAACGCCCCGCATCCGATCGATATGCGGTACACGAACGATCCGGCCTGGATTCTCAAGGGCACCGGGGCAAAGCTCAACCACAACCGGGTGTGGATGCGTGCCGACGGCACCCTGCCCGACGATCCGCTGATCCATGTCGCGGCACTGAGCTATTCCTCCGACACCACCGTGCTCGATTCGATCCTCACCACGCACGGTCTGTCGTGGGGCCTGGACCGGATCGTGGCCGCCACGGTGAACCATTCCATCTGGTTCCACCGGCCGTTCCGTTTCGACGACTGGGCGCTGTACGCCACCGAGTCCCCGGTCGCCGCGGGATCGCGTGGGCTGGCCACCGGCCGGTTCTACTCCCGCACGGGTGACCTGCTGGCCACCACCGTGCAGGAGGGCGTGATCCGGCACTTCCCGGCCCGCCGCTGAGTGGACGCGAACTGCCGGGTCAGAGCCGCTCCGGCAGCAGCGGCTCCCATTCGAGGTCGGTGCGCTGTTCGGCCCTGAAGGTGAACGGTGCGCCGGGGCCGTGCGCGTCCAGGCCGCGGAGCAGCCGGTGTTCGAGGGCGGCGAGATAGCCGTCGGTGAGTTCGGCCGGATCGCCGGCCAGACTCAGCGCGATCTCGAAGGTGGCGTGCCCCTGCGGTTGCGCCCCCGGATTCGCGGTGCGCCAGCGATTGTCGAACTCGCGGTGCCGGGAATCGTCCTCGGCGACGGGCAGGGTGAAGCGCCACGCGCAGATATCACCGTCGCCCAGATGCTCGTCCAGTTCCGCTCTGACGGTGTCGACGAGATCGTCCAGGATTTCCGGTGTCACATAAACATGAAGCGAAACATCCGAAATGCGTTTCGGCATGCCTGATTCCTGTCGTGTGTCGAAACTCAGGGATCGGATTCTTCGGATCGGTGGTCCGGTTGGCGAGTGTAGTGCCCGGACCATGGAAAGTCAGGACCCGTGTCGTATTCGTAGCCGTCCGCGGACGGCGGCGGTCCGGCCGGGGCCTCGCGGCGCTCGATATGCCGCTGTCCGGTGGGGGCCCGCGCGCCGCTCAGACCGCTATCCGGGCTCGAGTTCTCATGCGTACCAGCCGGTGTGCTGGGCCGCGACCAGCGGTGAGAGCCGGGGCGTGGCGGCATTCGGCTGGACCACCACCGCCGGCCGGCCCCACTGCCGATCTCCGGGCGTGGCGGTGGGGGCCAGGGCGACCAGCAGCGGTACCAGCGCATCAGCGATCCGGTCACCGACCTCGCAGTACGCCTCGGCCGACAGGCCCACGGGGTCGGCGATGTTCTCCCGCCCGACCCGGGACAGGTTGTGCCGGTGGCGATGCAGGTCTGCCACGGTGCGGGCGCCGGTGACGCGGGCGACCCGGTAGGCCTCGAGCAGGGTGAAGGTTCGTGAGTTCGAACGGGCCGCCGTGTCGCCCACTTCGTCGCGAATGTTCTCGGTCATGGTGAGTACGAGATCCGCGCGGTCGATATGCTCGGGCCTGAGTTTGCGAGCACGGAAACCGCCGGGATCCCCACCGAGCCCGGTGATGGCCTCGGCCGCCCGCGGTTCCACCGGAAACCCCACCAGGGCCCGGGTGCCGGCACTTTCGGCGGTGATGCCGGTGAGTCGGTATTCGACCGCGATGGAACGGGTGAGCCGTTCGGCGATCGCCGATCGGCACACGTTTCCATTGCAGACGAACAGGATATGCATAGCGCAAAGGTAATTCGCGCTGCCTGCGTCGAGCACCGGTCTCTGTGCAATCTCACAGCACTTCGGGTGTTAATTCATCCGCGTGTAGCGTGCCGTACACGAATCCCGCCCGAGTTTTCCGTGTGGTACAGAAAATGTTTCAGACGAATCCACCAGCTGCGAGGTTCCCATAGACGAGTTCGCTACCGACTTCGGCGGCAGTCGGCGCATTACCCCGCGCGTCGTGCACCGTATGCCCACCGCGTTCCCCTCCGCCGTGCTCGGGGCCGGTCGCCCATTGACGCTGCGTGGCGCCGGACATTCCTGCGACGGGCAGACCGTCGCCGGAAACGAGCTCCTCGTCACCTACGATCCGGCCGGTACCGAACACCAGGTCCGGGAAGTCGGCGAAGACGCGGTCGAAGTGCCGGCCGGAACCAGCTGGCGTCTGGTGGAGCGATATCTGAATGCCCGCGGACGGACTGTTCCTGTCCTGACCGATCACCTTCCGGTGAGTGTGGGCGGAACCCTGTCGGTAGGTGGTCTGGGCGCCACCTCGCTGCGGTACGGCATGCAGGTGGACCAGGTGGAGCGGATCCAGTTGACCGACGGCGCCGGGGTCAGCCGGTGGTGTTCGCGCACCGAACATTCCGAGCTCTTTCGCTTCGCGCTGGGCGGACTGGGCACTCTCGGTTTGATCGAGCGAGCCGTGCTGCGCACAGTGCCCTTGCCGCGGACCCCCCGTCTGCACCGCCGATCGTATCCTCGGCTCGACGACCTCGTCGCGTACACCGAGCAGATCGCCGCGCGCGACGATGTCGACAGCTTCTGTGCTTCGCTACGGCGGGGCGAGCTCTCCTCGACCATCGGGCTGCCCGACGCCTTTTCTCGATCCCGTGGCGATCGGTGGGCGACGGTCCGTCACACGGCGCGTGCGGAGCTTGCTCATGGGCGTCCGGTCGCGCCACCCGACGGCTGGGTCCGCATGTGGTCGGACTATGTGGTGCCCGCCGGGCGGCTCGCGCCGCTGGTCGGGGTACTACGATCGCGCGTACCGCTGGCTCGCCTTCCCGTCATGCTGTACTTCCTCGTCCTGCGTCGTCCGGCCGATGCGACGGCCTTCGCCTTCGCCCCGATCGGTGCCGCCGAGGTCTCCATCGGAATGGGCGTGTACATGTCGGTGCGCCGGACCCCGGCCGCGGTCGAGTCCGCCCGGCGGGTGTTCGGCGCCCTGCTGGAAGCATGCGCGGAACTGGGTGGGCGGCCCTATCTCTACGGCGTGCACGATTTCGAGGGTTCGCTCGTCGAGCGGCTCTACGGACCGGATCCGGCGCGGCTCGCGCAGTTGCGATCCGCCTACGGCCTGGAGCATGTCAACGCACATCTGCCCCTCGTCCGCGCCGCGGTGTCTGCGGCAGGGCAGCGGTGAGAGTGGCGTGCAAAAGCGGTACCAGGTCCGACGGTGAGCCGGCCGGTGCACTTCGAGCGGCGTACGAGCAGTCACCCGGTTCACCCGATCCGGGTGACTCGGGGTTCCCGATCCGCGGCGTACGGTCGGCGCAGTACGCCCGGAGAAACTGCCGACCGAGGGAGAGGAGACCGCTGGTGGCCGATTCCGGCGCCCCGGTTCGTGGTGTGACTCCGGCGTACGCGCGGACGGTGGCGCGGACGGCGTACCTGTGGGGCTGGCCGCTGGTCAATATGCACAATCGCCGCGTCGCGATGAATCAGCTCGCCGAGCCCGGGCTGATGGCCGGGGTTGTGCCCGCCGGCCCGCCCGGCACGCTGAGCATGCTGGGCGATTACCTCCGGCCCGAGGAACGGCTGGTCGCGTGCCCGGATCAGGACGTGGTCCACGGGTTCGGAGTATTGGACGCGCGGCTGGAGCCCGCGGTGGTGCAGGTGCCCGAATTCGGTGACCGGTTCTGGGTGTATCGGGCGGTGGATCAGCGCACCGATTCGTTCGCCCGGTTCGGTGCCGTGTACCGGACCGCGCCCGGGTTCTACCTGCTCGCCCATGAATCGTGGACGGGTACGGTGCCCGCCGGAATCACCGAGGTCTTCCGCTACGACACCCGCTGCGCGGCGGTGCTCCCCCGGGTCTTCCTCGACGACACCGCGCGTGACCGTGCGCTGATCGCGCCGCTGGTGGACCGGATCACCATGTATCCGCTGTCGGAGTTCGACGGGAGGGTTCGAATCGCCGACCGGTCGTCGGCGCCCGCCTTCGGCGCCGGTTCCGTGACCCGCGGCCGGCATGAGCGGCAGTGGGTGGATCCGGAACAGTTCTTCTGCGTCCTCGGTGAGGTGCTCGACGAGGTGCCGGCGCGGCCGGGCGAGCAGGGCCTGTACGCGCGGTTTCGCGCAGTGCTCGCCGCGGCCGCGCACGGTCGCGCGATCGCGGAGGTGCTACGCGAGGCGGCGGTCGATACCGATGCGGTGGTGGGAGAGCTGTTCGAATTCCGCAATATCGGGATCCCGGTGGCCGCGCACTGGACCACTCCGCACAACGGCGCGGCGTTCGGGGCCGACTACCTGTCCCGGACCGCGCTGGCGAAAACGGATATCTTCGCCGGCCCCCTGAACGAAACCGCCTATTTCTACCAGGATCTCGATGCCGTCGGCGATCGCCTGCACGGTGGCCGCGCCTACACGGTGCACTTTCCTGCCGGGCAGCTGCCACCGGTCCGGGGTATCTGGTCGTTGACGGTCTACAACAGCCGGCACTTCCTCCACTCGAACGAACTGGACCGGTATTCGCTGGGAACCAGGAATCAGGACCTCACCCACGGCGACGACGGGTCACTCACCCTCATCGTCGGTGGCGCGGGCCCCAGCGATCCGAAACAGCTCGCCAACTGGCTACCCGCGCCTGATGGCCACTTCTCGCTCGTCCTGCGCGCCTACTGGCCCGTATCCGGCATTCTCGATGGCAGCTGGTCGCCGCCCGCGGTCACGCCGCAGATCTGACCGCCCTTCCCGGCACCGGCGGGTCTGTCACCGTGTGGTGGCCGCATCTCCCCGCCCCTTATCGCGGTAGCAACCTGGTAGGCAGCTGCGGACCACCGCGGACCGTGCGTGATGGAGGGGAATGAGCCGGATTAGGAATTACCGTCCGACCTTGGTGCCGAGTGTGGGACTCGAACCCACACGTCCTTTCGGACAACGGTTTTTGAGACCGTCGCGTCTGCCAGTTCCGCCAACTCGGCGCACCGGGTGCATATAGTATCCGCTGCTCGCCCGGAACACCCAATCGCGGGGGCCGCGATCACGGCGGAACCCGGTTACGCAGGGTATATGCACCGTCTATGACGGTGAAAGGTAGTCTTTACACCACCCGATCGCGTGACGGCGGATCGACGGCCGTGCCCCGGCCGGGATCCGTCGTCCGTGCTCTCGGGACGAGGCATCGGAACCAGAGGGGTCGTTTATGAGCACAGGTGCGGACGCCGCGGCGAAACGCGTGGTCGTCGCCGAAGACGAGGCGTTGATCCGGATGGATCTGGTCGAGATGCTGACCGAAGAGGGCTACCAGGTGGTGGGGGAGGCCGGGGACGGTCAGCAGGCGGTGGACCTCGCGGTGGAGCATCGGCCGGATCTGGTCATCATGGATGTGAAGATGCCGCGCCGGGACGGGATCGACGCCGCGGCCGAGATCGCCTCCAAACGTGTTGCCCCCGTGGTCATCCTGACCGCGTTCAGTCAGCGCGATCTGGTGGAGCGGGCGCGCGACGCCGGTGCGATGGCCTACCTCGTGAAACCGTTCACCAAATCCGATCTCGTTCCGGCGATCGAACTGGCGGCCAGCCGCTTCCACGAGATCACCGCGCTGGAGAGCGAGGTCGCCGGCCTGTCCGAGCGGTTGGAGACACGTAAACTCGTCGAACGGGCCAAGGGCGTGCTCATGCAGACGCAGGGGCTCAGTGAACCGCAGGCCTTCAAGTGGATCCAGCGCACTGCCATGGACCGTCGCACCACGATGAAGGCGGTGGCCGAGGTCGTTCTGGAGAACCTTACCCCGCAGTGAGCCCGCGGCGGGCGCGTACCGGCCTTAACAACCCGGAAACACAAGCCGGAAAATAATTTGCGACGACATCATCCCGATGATCCGAATGTGACACGGGATCAACATGCCGGAGTTATGTTTCTCACGAGTCGGAGTCTTCGGCTCCCTCGGCCGGCCGAGGTTGATGAGGAACATAGGGGTAGATCGTGCTCGGTTCGATATGGCTGTCGGGTGCCCCCCGACGCGGACGCACGGTACGCGGAATACTGAGTGTCGGGGCTGCCGCCGTGCTGGTCCTGACCGGTTGCGGTGACAAGACCACAGACAACACGGAGACGTCGGGAGCGGGGGGACTGTCCATCCAGCCGCTGATGCAGATCGACTCGGCGGGTAGGGAAGTTCCGGCCGCCGATACCGGCGCCGCGGCCGATCCGGCCGGGAACGGGGCGGCGACCTGCCCACCGACCACCACCATCGCCATGGCCGGCGCGCTGACCGGCCCCGACGCGGCGCTGGGCATCAATATCGTCAATGGCGTAAAACTGGCCCTCGACCAGCACAACAAGGCGAATCCGGGCTGCCGGATCAAGCTGAAGGAATACGACACCGAGGGCGATCCGCAGAAGGCCAGCCAGGTGATCCCGCAGATCGTGAACGATCCGTCGGTGCTCGGCGTGGTCGGTCCGGCGTTCTCCGGGGAGACCAAGGCCACCGGTCAGATCCTCAGCGATGCCGGCCTGGTCGCGGTCTCCTCTTCGGCCACCAATGCCACCCTGACCAAGAACGGCTGGAAGACCTTCTTCCGCGGCCTCGCCAATGACGACGTGCAGGGCCCGTCGGTGGCGAAGTACCTGGTCGGCACGGCCGGCTACAAGAAGGTGTGCGTGGTCCGGGACAACACCGATTACGGAGTGGGCCTGGCCCAGAGCATCACCGCCGGCCTGGGCGCGGCCGCCGATCCGGCCTGCGCGGCCAGTATCAAGAAGGGCGACAAGGACTTCTCCGCCACCGTCACCAAGATCTCCGGCGCCCAGCCGGACGCGATCTTCTACTCCGGGTATTACGCCGAGGCGGCACCGCTGGTACAGCAGTTGCGGTCCGGTGGAGTGGACGCGACCTTCGTCTCCGCCGACGGCACCAACGATCCGCAGTTCGTCTCCCAGGCGGGCGGCTCCTCGGAGGGCGCGCTGCTGTCGTGCCCGTGCGGTCCCGGTCCGGACGAGTTCGCGCGGGCCTACGAGGAACTGAACGGCCAGGCGCCGGGCGTGTACTCGGTGGAGGGCTACGACCTGGCCACCATCCTCGCGGCCGGTATCGATGCCGGCAAACTCACCCGCCCCGACCTGCTGGAGTTCGTCCGCGGGTACAGCGGTGACGGCCTGGCCCGGCACTACCAGTGGAATGCCGACGGGGAACTGTCCGCCGCGCTGATCTGGGTCTACAAGGTCGGCTAACGGCCGGCGGGCGGTACGCGCCCCGGCATTCGCCGGGGCGCGTACCGCCCGCTGCTCGGGTGAGGGTCCGATGACGATGAGGGCGGATTTCCAATGACAGCATCCTTGCCGGCCGCCGCGGCCGTTCTCGCGCAGGGATCGATCGACTTCAACTACCAGGGTGTTATCGATCAGTTCTGGCGGCTCACGGTCGACGGTTTGTCCTACGGTGCGATATATGCGCTGGTGGCGGTGGGGTACACCCTGGTCTACGGGGTACTCCGGTTGATCAATTTCGCGCATTCCGAGGTGTTCATGCTCGGTATGTTCGGACAGTACGTGGGCCTGATGCTGCTGGGGTTCGCGCCCAGCGGCAATGTCTACAGCCAGGGCGTGATCCTCACGGTGACCTATATGGGCCTGGCGATGATCTTCGGAATGGCGGTGTCGGGCGCGGCCGCGGTCGGATTGGAGCGCGCGGCCTATCGGCCGCTGCGCCGCCGCGGTGCCAAACCGTTGACCTTCCTGATCACCGCGATCGGAATGTCCTTCGTACTCCAGGAATTCGTGCACTTCGTGCTGCCGAAGCTGTGGCCGGACCTGGGCGGTACCAATGCGCAGCAGCCGATCATGCTGGTCGAACCGACGGTGCAGTTCACCATCGGCGGCGCCGACGTCACCAATGTGACGTTGGTGATCGTGGTGTCGGCGGTGACACTGGCGGTCCTGGCCGAGGTGCTCATCAACCGCACCCGGTTCGGACGCGGTATCCGCGCGGTGGCCCAGGATCCCGATACCGCCACACTGATGGGGGTTTCGCGGGAACGGGTCATCATGTTGACGTTCCTCATCGGCGGTCTGCTGGCCGGTGCCGCCGCGATGCTGTACGTGATGAAGATCCCCAACGCCATCATCTTCTCCGGCGGGTTCGTGCTCGGTATCAAGGCGTTCAGCGCCGCGGTGCTGGGTGGTATCGGGAACCTGCGCGGTGCCCTGCTCGGTGGTCTGCTGCTCGGTCTGGTCGAGAGCTACGGCCAGATGCTGTTCGGCACCGAATGGCGGGATGTGGTGGCGTTCGTGGTGCTGGTGCTGGTGTTGTTCTTCCGGCCCACCGGCATTCTCGGCGAAAGTCTCGGGAGGGCCCGCACATGAGCACGGTGCAGATCGAGAAAACCGCGGGGCACGGCCTGGGCGACGAGATCCGTGCCTGGTGGGCCGGGCTGAGCCGCCCGGCGCAGTGGGCGGTGGGTATCCCCGCCCTCACGGTGCTGGCGCTGCTGCCACTGTTCCCGCCGCCGCTGCTGGACACGCCGGGGACCAGTTTCGGCGGGGTCATGGCACAGTTCGCCATGTACGCCCTGATCGCCATCGGCCTGAACGTGGTGGTCGGCCAGGCCGGGTTGCTGGATCTCGGCTATGTCGGCTTCTACGCGGTCGGCGCCTATACCGTCGGCCTACTGACCAGCCCGAACAGTCCGTGGAACCAGACCGACGGCGGTTGGCTGCACTCCGATTGGGCGTGGCTGGCCTGTGTTCCGCTGGCCATTCTCGTCACCGCGGTCTCCGGGTTGATCCTCGGTTCGCCGACACTGCGGCTGCGCGGGGACTATCTGGCCATCGTGACCCTCGGCTTCGGTGAGATCGTCCGGCTGCTGGCCGACAACCTGGGTGAACTCACCAACGGCAGCCTGGGCCTGTCCGGGATCGCCTATCCGCATATCGGCGAATCGGAAGCCCGGCCCAACGGTGTGTTCTCGGCCGGTAACGTCGGCGATCCGAACAGTTCCGACCTGGTCGACCGCGCCAATTCCGGGACCTGGTGGTACTGGGTCGGCATGCTCGCCGTGGTGGCGGTGCTGCTGGTGGTCGGCAACCTGGAACGCAGCCGGGTCGGCCGGGCGTGGGTGGCGATCCGCGAGGACGAGGATGCCGCGGAGATCATGGGTGTACCCACCTTCAAGTTCAAACTGTGGGCGTTCATGATCGGCGCCGGGATCGGCGGCCTGTCCGGCGCCCTGTTCGCGGGACAGGTGCAGTTCATCAACCCGACCGGCTTCAACATCATCAACTCGATGCTGTTCCTGTGCGCGGTGGTGATCGGCGGCCAGGGCAATAAACTCGGCGTGATCGTCGGGGCCTTCCTGGTGGTGTACCTGCCGAACCGGTTGATGTCGGTGGAGATCACCGATGACGAGACCACCGGATACGTCCAGCTCGTGGTCGCGCTCGTGATGGTCGCGGCACTGCTGGTGGGCTGGCGGCTGCGGGCCCGCGAGCTGGCCGGCCCGTGGCGCTGGGTGTATCTCGCGGTGACCGTGCCGGCGGCGGTGTACGCCGTGCTGCTGCTGAGCGGTGTGCTCGTGTTCTACTCCGGCGGCGCGCAGAGTCTCGGTGACCTCAAATATCTCTACTTCGGAATCGCACTGGTGGTGATGATGATCCTGCGACCCCAGGGCCTGTTCCCGGTCCGGCAGAAACTGCTCGCCTACGGCCGGCAGATCGTGCGGGCCGTCCGCCGGCCCATCGCGGAGGTGACGTCGTGACCGGGCCGAACGCGGGGGACGCGCTGTTCGACAACGAGGATCTGGCCGCCGGATACGCGGCCGGGCAACCGGTCGAATCGTCCGGTGAGGTCGACGTGACCGCTGTCGATCCGGCGCTGGCCGACGCCGCGACGGTGGCCGAGGTGGTGGCCGCGCACCGGGAGATCCGGACCGAGGTCGGGGCGCCGCTGCTGCGTACCGAGAACCTCACCGTGAAGTTCGGTGGGCTCACCGCCCTCGAGGCGGTGAGTTTCGAGATCCGGCGCGGCGAGATCCTGGGCCTCATCGGCCCCAACGGTGCCGGGAAGACGACCTGTTTCAACGCGATCACCGGGGTGTACCGGCCCGCGGCCGGCGCGGTGTACTTCGACGGGCAACCGCTCACCAAGAGCAAACGTAACGCGATCACCCGGCTCGGGATCGCCCGGACATTCCAGAACGTGCGGCTCTTCGGCGAGATGACCGCGCTGGAGAACGTGGTGGTGGGCACTGACGCCCGGCATCGGACCTCGGTGCCGGGGGCGATCCTGCGGACGCGGCGGCATCGCCGGGAGGAACGCGACGCGCTCGAACGCGGGATGGCACTGCTGGAATTCGTGGGGATCGCCCCGCGCGCGGTGGAGAAGGCCCGCAATCTCTCCTACGGCGATCAACGGCGCCTCGAGATCGCGCGGGCGCTGGCGACCGAACCGAAACTGCTGTGTCTGGACGAGCCGGCCGCCGGGTTCAATCCGAGCGAGAAATCCGCGCTCATGGACCTGATCCGCAAGATCCGCGACGATGGGTTCACCGTGTTGCTGATCGAGCACGATATGCGGCTGGTGATGGGGGTCACCGATCGGATCGTGGTGCTGGAGTTCGGGCGCAAGATCGCCGACGGCCTGCCCGAGCAGATCCGTACCGATCCCGCGGTCATCGCCGCCTACCTGGGCGTACCGGATGAGGAACTGACGGCGGCTGATCTCGCGACCTCTACGGCGGCGGTACGGGCGGAGCAGGACGCGGCGGGTGACGCCGGGCACGGAGCGGAGGAGCGGGGATGACCACGGCACCGGACCAGTTCACGCCGGATACCGGCACCGAGCCGCTGCTCGAGGTCACCGATATGGTCGTCGGCTATGGCAGAATTCAAGCCCTGCACGGTATTTCGCTGCGGGTCGCCCCCGGGGAACTGGTTACCCTGCTGGGTGCGAACGGCGCCGGGAAGACCACCACCATGCGCGCCCTGTCGGGATTGTTGCCGTTGACCCGGGGGCAGATCAGGTTCGAGGGACGCGATATCAGCCGGTTGAAGGCGCACCACCGGGTGATCGCCGGGCTGGTGCAGGCGCCCGAGGGCCGGGGCGTGTTCCCGGGGATGACCGTGCAGGAGAACCTGGATATGGGGTGCTACGCCCGGCCCTTCGCGAAGAAGACCGAGTACGACGCCGCCCTGGACCGGGTTTTCGAACTGTTCCCGCGCTTGCTGGAACGGCGTAAGCAGGCCGGCGGCACGCTCTCGGGCGGCGAACAGCAGATGCTCGCCATCGGGCGGGCGCTGATGGCCCGGCCGCGGTTGCTGCTGCTGGACGAACCGTCCATGGGCCTGGCGCCGATGGTGATCCAGCAGATCTTCCGGATCATCGCCGAGATCAACGCCACCGGTACCACCGTGCTGCTGGTGGAGCAGAACGCCCGGCAGGCGCTGGCCCGCAGCGATCGTGCCTACATCGTGGAAACGGGAGAAATCACCAAGACCGGGCGCGGCCGCGAGCTGCTCGACGACCCCGCGGTACAGGCCGCTTATCTGGGTGTCGGCTGAGGCCGGCTCGGTAGGGGTGGCGCCGACTCGGGACGGCCCGGTAGTGAGTCGTCGGCGGGGGCCTTCCGCTCCGGGCGGCCCGGGCCCGGGCCGGGGCCGACCTGGTACGGGTGTGGGCGGGTGTCGGTGGGGGTCCCTAGACTCTCGGGGTGTGACCTCACCGACCACTGCGCAGCCGACGACCTCCGCCTCCGCCGCCCCGGGTTCCTCGGGAGAGCGGCCCACGCTGCTGCTACTGGACGGGCATTCGCTGGCCTACCGGGCCTTCTTCGCGCTTCCCGCGGAGAATTTCCAGACGGTCACCGGGCAGACCACCAATGCGGTGTACGGGTTCACCGCCATGCTCATCAATCTGCTGCGCGACGAGAAACCGACCCATGTGGCCGCCGCCTTCGATGTCTCCCGGCAGACCTTCCGGGTGGAGGCCTACCCCGCGTACAAGGCGAACCGGTCGGCGACTCCCGACGAATTCCGCGGGCAGGTCGAGCTCACCAAAGAGGTGCTGGGTGCGCTCGGTATCCCGGTGATGGCGATCGAGGGCTATGAGGCCGACGACATCATCGCCACGCTCACCGCTCAGGCCGTGCCGCAGGGGTACCGGGTGCTGGTGGTCACCGGCGACCGTGACTCGATCCAGCTGGTGTGCGACGACGTGACGGTGCTATACCCCCGCAAAGGGGTCTCCGATCTCACCCGCTTCACCCCGGAGGAGGTCGAGAAGAAATACGGTCTCACCCCGGCGCAGTACCCGGATTACGCGGCGCTGCGCGGTGACCCCAGCGACAATCTCCCCGGTATCCCGGGCGTGGGGGAGAAGACCGCCGCCAAATGGATCCGCGAGTACGGGGATCTGAACACGCTCGTCGACAAGGTGGACGAGGTGCGCGGCAAGGTGGGTGACGCGTTGCGCGCCAATCTCAGCAGTGTGGTGCTCAACCGGCAGCTCACCGAGATGGTTCGCGACGTCCCGCTGCCCTACACCCCCGATCAGCTGGCCCAGGGGGCCTGGAACCGGGAGCGGATCCACCAGCTGTTCGACGATCTGGAATTCCGGGTACTGCGTGACCGGCTTTTCGAAACCCTGGCCCCGCCCACCGTGGAGGCCGAATCGGGTTTCGAGATCAGCGGGGGCACGCTGGAGCCCGGCAGTGTCGCGGACTGGCTCGCCGAGCACGCGAAATCCGGTGCCCGGCACGGTATTTCGTTGTCCGGTACCAGCACGCCGGCGGCCGGTGACGTGCGAGCCCTCGCCATCGCCGCCGCGGACGGCGAATCCGGCTATATCGATATCACCGCCCTCACCGCCGAGGACGAATCGGCGCTCGGTGCCTGGCTCACCGATACGTCGCATCGCAAGGCCCTGCACGAGGCCAAGGGTGCGCTGCACGCGCTGCGCGGTCGTGGCTGGACCCTGGGCGGTCTGAGCAGCGATACCGCCCTGGCCGCCTATCTGGTCCGGCCGGGGCAGCGCAGCTTCAACCTCGATGATCTGTCGCTGCGGTACCTGCATCGGGAACTGCGCACCGAGACCGAGGCCGCGCCGCAGCTCTCCCTGCTCGACGCCGAGGACGCGGTGGACGCCGAACTCGCGCAGAACGAGATGCTGCGGGCCCGCGCGGTCGCCGATCTGGCCGACGCCCTGGACGAAGAACTCGCCAAGATCGAATCCACGCCGTTGCTCGACGAGATGGAACTGCCGCTGCTCGGGGTACTCGCCGAACTCGAGGACGCCGGTATCGCCGTCGACACCGATCAGCTCGGCGAATTGCAGCGGCAATTCGCGGACAAGGTCGCCGAGGCCGCGAATGCCGCCTACGACGTGATCGGCAAGCAGATCAATCTCGGGTCGCCGAAACAGCTGCAGGTGGTGCTGTTCGACGAACTCGATATGCCGAAGACCAAACGCACCAAGACCGGCTATACCACCGACGCGGACGCACTGGAATCGCTCTACGAGAAGACCGAGCATCCTTTCCTGCAGCATCTGCTCGCCCATCGCGACGCCACCCGCCTCAAGGTCACCGTGGACGGCCTGCTGAAATCCGTGGCCGACGACGGCCGGATTCACACCACCTTCAACCAGACCATCGCCGCCACCGGGCGGCTCTCGTCCACCGAGCCCAATCTGCAGAACATTCCCATCCGCACCGATACCGGCCGGATGATCCGCGACACCTTCGTGGTCGGCCCGGGCTACGAATCGCTGATGACCGCCGACTACAGCCAGATCGAGATGCGGATCATGGCCCATCTCTCCGGCGACGAGGGCCTGATCGAGGCCTTCAACTCCGGCGAGGATCTGCACAGTTTCGTCGCCTCCAAGGCGTTCGACATCCCGATCTCCGAGGTCTCCCCGGAGGTTCGCCGCCGGATCAAGGCGATGTCCTACGGTCTCGCGTACGGCCTCAGCTCCTACGGTCTGTCCGCCCAGCTGAAGATCAGCACCCAGGAGGCGAAGGAGCAGATGGACATCTACTTCGCCCGGTTCGGCGGTATCCGCGACTATCTGCACGCCGTAGTGGAGCAGGCCCGCAAGGTGGGCTATACGCAGACCCTCTTCGGCCGCCGCCGTTACCTGCCCGACCTCGACCACAGCAACCGCCAGCGCCGCGAGGCCGCCGAGCGGATGGCGCTCAACGCCCCGATCCAGGGCACTGCCGCCGATATCATCAAGGTCGCCATGATCAATGTGCACAGCGCGCTCGCCGAGTCCGGGCTGCGTTCGCGGATGCTGCTGCAGATCCACGACGAACTCGTCTTCGAGGTCGCGCCGGGCGAGCGGGAACAGTTGCAGGAGCTGGCCCGGGAGCAGATGGCCTCGGCCATCGAACTCTCTGTCCCGCTCAGTGTTTCGGTCGGTGTCGGGCGCAGCTGGGATGCGGCGGCCCACTGAATTACCCGGCGGCAACTGTCCGTGGCGCCCGCCGGAGGCGATGACCGGGGGCGGGCCGTGTCGTGCTGTTCGAAGCGAACACAGGGGCGTGACCGATTCCTGCCGCGAGGTCCCGTCCGCCCGAGCCGATCCGGCTCCCGGAATCGAGATCCACGGCGATATGCGCCGACCAGTGAAGTAGTCGGCGCGTGGCCTGTGCCCGGCACCGGGCACAACTGTTTATGATGCTCCGCGAGTACCGCTCACCGATTCACCGGCGAATCTCGGGTGCGGTACGGATATTGCTTCCGGGGTAACCGCCTGGAAATCGGGTTCGCCTGTGCGATCCGGGTTTCGTGAGGGTCGGCGGTGTCCGAGTTCGTGTGAGTTTTCGATCCGAACATGAGGACTGGAGCACGATGAACCGCAAGTATTCATCCTTTATGGCCACGCTCGCCGCGGTGATATCGGTCGTCACCGGAGCTGTCTCCACTGCCGATGCTGTGGCGCGGGCAGCGCCGGGAGAAATCGATTCCGGCGGGCTGCGTGTGGTTGCGTCCGCGAATTCCAGTACTTCCGAACAGTCCGGTGACACGGCGATGGGCGTGCCCTTCGCGCACGCGATCAAGGTATCCGGGGACTTCTCGGTCGCTGCCGACGGCGTCGCACCGCTGCGCAGCGGTGAAATCGTCGCCGGCTATCTGCTCGGCTGCGCCGTCGATATAGCCAACGGCATCTCGGTCGCCATCGCGCCGAGTATCGGTGCCTCCACCGAGGTCGCACCTCAGGTGGGTGTCGATTTCGGGGTCGATCTCGCCCCCGGTGCGGTCGAACCGCCTGTGGTCGAGCCGGCCCCCGAAGGGAACGGACCACCTATGGTCGATCCCTGGCTCGATGTGCTGACTCCGCCCGAGGTCGGCGTCAGTGCCGGTGTGGGTGCTGCTTTGGCTCAGGCCTTCGGTGTCCAGAGCGGCCTCGCGGGCGAGCTCGCGGTCAATTTGGCGCCCGGCACGGTGACGACCGCCGTGATCGGCGCGGCGGAACTCGACGAGGAGTCGACCTTCCCCTACACCTTCGCGCACAGCAATACGCCGTTGCAGGTGAACGGCTGTCTGTCCCCGGCCTCGGCCATGCCGTTCGTTACCGTGCGCGCCGATACCACCGGTGGCACTGTACAGACGACGGGTTACGGCACCACGTTCACGTTCTGACCGGACACCGACAGCGTCCGCCGCGTCCGTCTGTCGGCGCTCGGCGTGCGCGGTACGGGATGCGGCGAGTGGTGAAGGTCACCCGCGCCAGTCGGCGCGGGACGCGGGGTCGGCCGCTCGCCGCCCGGGTGCCGTGAAGTTGTCGCGTCGGGCCGGCTGTGTGCTCATCGCCGAGGGCGGGCCGGATGCGTAGGGCGCGGACGGAGGATCCGGGACCCCGGACTCGGAACCTCCGGGCCGCGCCGGAAAGCGCCGGTCCGGCGGTGGAAGGAGTGAGTACGACCTCGGGTCCCGGCGTCACGTGGTCGGTGGCCGACGTCCGCGTTGCCAGCGGCGCGGACGTCGGATCGGTCACCGGCACCCGGTGGCGATTCTCGGGCTGCCTGCCGGTGACCAGGGAGAACAGTAGTCGGCGGTAGGCGAAACGGCGGGCGAAGATGGTTGCCATCTTCCCCGGAAGTCTTTATTCTCGACCCCGTGCAAATCCCTGCCGGCTGCCTGTGCGCCGCGCCGATGTTCGCAGATCGCGACGGTGCGGTGCTCCTCTCGCGTACCGCGGAGTCGGCTCGTCGGCTACTTGCCGTAGTAGTAACCCGCCGTAGCGGGGTCTGATTCGGACCGGCCCCCTCGCTGCGGGCCCCCCTTTTCTGCTTTTGCTGGTCCCCCAAACCTGCCGACCATCTCTGGGAAGACCTACGTGCTCATGACCACATTGACTCTGGAAAATAACGCCCTGACCACGGCCGCCCCGCGCAGCCTGCGTACCGAATGCGCGGAACTGACGGCCGACCAGTTCCACGACCGTTACGGCGAATGCGCCGGTCCGATCCGGCTCGCGGGCTGGTCGTCCACCGGTGCGCGCGGTGGCGCCTTCACCGCGACCCTCGAATTCGCGGGCTGGTCCCGTTCGGTCGTGGCGGCGGGCAGCCCCATCGCCGCTATGACCTCGGCACTCTACGAAGCCGGCTACCCCGTCGAGATTCTGCGGTTCCATCAGCGTCGCACGGCGGTGGGTACCGCGACCTTCGTGCAATGTGAATGCGACGGCCGCCGCGGCTGGGGCGCCGCTCTCGCCACCGACGGCGCGGAATCCTCGGTGCGGGCGATGATCGCCAGCGTGAACCGCCTGGGGGCGCTGCGCTAGCGGGCTACCGGCCGCATCTGTAGCACAACGCAACGGCGGGCTCCACACCATCCCCGGAAAGTGTGGAGCCCGCCGTCGTTCGTCAATCCTATTCGGCTGCTTCGCCGTTGGCCGCCTGCTGCTCGGCGAGTTGCTTACGAACCTCGTCCATATCCAATGCCTTCACCTGGGAGACCAGATCCTCCAGCGCCGCCGGCGGCAACGCCCCGGGCTGCGCGAAGACGAGCACACCCTCGCGGAAGGCCATGATGGTCGGGATGGACTGGATATTGGCGGCCGCGGCCAGGCCCTGTTCCGCCTCGGTGTCGACCTTGCCGTGCACGACATCGGGATGTTTCTCCGACGACGCATCGTAGGTCGGGGCGAAGCTGCGGCACGGTCCGCACCAGGAAGCCCAGAAATCGACGAGTACGACGTCGTTACTGGTGACTACGTCATCGAAATTCTGCTGCGTCAGTGTCTGGGTGGCCATGACGTCCTCTCGTGGTCGGTTTCAGGCTGTAACGCCGGCCCCGGCCGCGGTGTTCCACGGCGGTGTCGTACGCCACCGGCCCCCACCCTACGTGCCGGGGCCGGGGTGCGCTCCGGCTCCGGTCAGCCGTGTTCGGCGACCGACCATGCCCGGCGCCGGTCGCCGTCCCAGCGCCGGACACCCACCACGGTCGCGGTGGTATCGCGGTCGGCCGCGACGGCGGCCACCGCGTCACCGATCCGCTGCGGGAGGACCCGTCGCGCCAGCGTGACATGCGGTGTCCACTGGTTCGGGCGCAGATTGGCCGGGATATCGGGACACGGCTCGATCACCTGGTGGATGCGGCGATGCCAGGCCAGCAGTTGTTCGGACGGGACCACCGCCCGTACCAGGATCGGTCGTCGTGCCCCGAACACCAGCACTCCGCCGAGACGTACCGGGAAGGGCCGGAACGGCAACCGGTCGAGCTCCTGCTCGATCCGCGGCCAGATCTGCCGGGCCACCGCCACGGTGATATGCGGCCGGTGGTTTTCGGTAGCGCCGTCGTGTCTGCTCTGTCCCAACCCCGGTAGCCCCGCTTCGGCGAGCAGTTCCCACTGCCGCCGGATACGTTGCTCGGCCGCCTCGTCGAGCAGTAATTCCACCGACTGCACCATGATCTGCAGACGGTAGCGGGTCGGGCGCCGGAGTACGGGCGGTGGTCTTCCCGGGCGCCGCGCCCGGAGATCAATCCTGTGTTACTCGGGGTGTGCCGCGAGCCGGGGTCGCCTACTGTGCCTGACAAGGTCGATGAGCGGCCGAGGGTCCGCAATTGTTGGCGAGCGGCAGGTGGTGGCGGTGGTGTATCGATCCGATGCCCGGGTGCGGCGGATTCTGTGCGGGCTGGCCGGTATCGCGCTGCTGGCCGGGTGCGTGACCAATGTCGAGGACACCGGGCCCGTCCCGCCCAAGATCACGGTGCGAGCGGTGGACGCGCTGGCCGCGCGGGTGCCGGCCGATATCGCCGCCGCCGGGGAGGTGGTGGTCGGGGTCAATGTGCCGTATCAGCCGAACGAGTACCGCGACCGGCACGGCACGATCGTCGGTTTCGATGTGGATCTGATGGACGCGGTGACCGCGGTGCTCGGACTGCGGGCCCGCTACGCCGAATCGGCGTTCGAGAAGATCATTCCCGCCGTTCAGGCCGGTACCTACGATATCGGCATGTCCTCTATCACCGATTCGGTGGAGCGGGAGAAACAGGTCGATTTCGTCACCTACTTCAGCGCGGGGGTGCAGTGGGCACAGCGCACCGGCCGGCACGTCGACCCTACGAACGCCTGTGGTAAGCGCGTCGCGGTCCAGGCGACGACGGTGGAGCACATCGAGGAGGTCCCGGCCAAGAGCGAAGCCTGTGTCGCCGCGGGCCGGGACCCGATCATCATCGACGCGTTCGACGAACAGAGCGCGGTGACCAATGCGCTGGTACTCGGCCAGGTCGACGCCATGTCCGCGGATTCCCCGGTCACCGCGTACGCGATCGAACAGACCGGCGGCAAGATCGAACCGGCCGGCCCGATCTTCGACGCGGCGCCCTACGGGTGGGCCGTCGCGAAAGGGGCGCCGCTGGCGCCGGTACTGCGCGACGCGCTGCAACACCTCATCGACACCGGGCAGTACCGGCAGATCACCCTGAACTGGGGAGTCCAGGAGGGCGCCCTGCGCACCTCCGTGATCAACGGTGCGAGGGAGTCGACGCGATGACCGCAGATCCGAGTGGGACCGCCCGGCCCGAACCCATCGCCGCGGTGCCGTTGCGGCGGCCCGGCCGCTGGGTGGCCGCCGCGCTGATCCTGGCGCTGGCCGGATTGTTCGTCTACGGCGCGGCCACCAATCCCGCGTACCGCTGGGATGTGTACTGGCAGTATCTGCGCGATACCCGGATCGCGGCGGGTGCGGTGGTCACCCTGGAGCTCACCGTGCTCGCGATGGTCATCGCCGTCGTACTCGGTACCACGCTGGCGGTGATGCGGCTGTCGCCGAACCCCGTACTGCGGGCGAGTGCCTGGGTCTACCTGTGGATTTTCCGCGGGACCCCGGTATACGTACAACTGGTCTTCTGGGGGCTGGTCCCGTCGCTGTACCAGAACGTCGCGTTCGGCGTGCCCTTCGGCCCGCGCCTGGTAGAGGTCGATGTGCAGAGCTTGCAGGCCGGGTTCGCGTTCGCGGTGATCGGGCTGGGGCTCAACGAGGCCGCGTATATGGCCGAGATCGTCCGGGCCGGTATCAACTCGGTGGGGGACGGCCAGCGCGAAGCGTCCATCGCGCTGGGTATGTCCTGGTCACAGACCATGCGACGGACCGTGCTGCCGCAGGCCATGCGGGTGATCATCCCGCCGACCGGCAATGAACTCATCAGCATGCTGAAGACCACCGCGCTGGTCACGGCCATACCGCTCAGTACCGACCTGTTCGGCCGGGCCCGCGATATCTACGGGGTGAACTTCCTGCCCATCCCGCTGCTACTGGTCACCGCCACCTGGTACCTGGCGATCACCAGTGTGCTGATGATCGGCCAGTACTACCTGGAGAAATACTATTCGCGGGGCATATCCCGGCAACTGACCGCGAAACAACTCCAGGAACTGGCCGACGCGCGCGGAGAGGTACGGGCGAAATGAGTGGGACGGAACCCATGGTCCGCGCCGACCGGGTCTGCAAGAGTTTCGGGGCGCTACGGGTCCTCGAGGGCATCTCGCTGGACGTGCGGCACGGCGAGGTGCTGTGCCTGATCGGACCCTCGGGCTCGGGAAAATCCACCTTCCTGCGGTGTATCAACCATCTGGAGCAAATCGACGCGGGCCGGTTGTATGTGGACGGTGAACTGGTCGGCTACCGCGAGAAAGGCGGCAAACTCTACGAGCTGCATCCGCGCGACGCGGCCCGCCAGCGGCGGGAGATCGGTATGGTCTTCCAGCATTTCAATCTGTTCCCGCATCGCACTGTGCTCGCCAACATCATCGAGGCACCCGTCCAGGTCAAAAAGGTCCGCCGGGCCGACGCGGTGGCGCGTGCGGAGGAGCTGCTGGACCGGGTCGGGCTGGCCGACAAGGCCAATGCCTATCCGGCGCAGCTGTCCGGGGGTCAGCAGCAGCGGGTGGCGATCGCCCGGGCGCTGGCGATGGACCCGAAACTCATGTTGTTCGACGAGCCCACCTCCGCGCTGGATCCGGAGCTGGTCGGTGAGGTTCTCACGGTCATGCGTGAGCTCGCGGCGTCCGGTATGACGATGATCGTGGTGACCCACGAAATGGGTTTCGCGCGCGAGGTGGCCGATCGGCTGGTGTTCATGGACGCGGGAGTCGTGGTCGAGGCCGGCCCGCCCGATGACGTGCTGACGAATCCGGCGCAAGACCGCACCAGGGCGTTCCTGTCCCGGTTGCTGTAGTTGCCGTTCGGGCCGAGTGGCCTCCGCGCCTACCGGAAGTGGACCCGTGCGGTGACCTGTTCGGTGAATTCACCGGTCGAGGCCTGGCCGCCCAGGTCGGCGGTGGCGATACCGGCGGCGAAGGTTGCCGCGACGGCGTGTTCGATCCGCTCCGCGGCCCGGGTGAGGACCGGCCGGTCGTGCCGGTCGGCCAGCCGGCGCAGCAGCATGGCCGCGGACAGTTGCAGGGCCACCGGGTTGGCACGATTGTGCCCGGCCAGCTCGGGGGCCGCGCCGTGGACGGCCTGTGCCATCGCCCGATCGGCCGAACAGTTCAGGGACGCGGCGGTACCCAGTGATCCGCCGAGCTGCGCGGCCAGATCGGACAGGATGTCACCGAACAGGTTCTCGGTGACCAGGACATCGAAATCACGGGGGACCGGACCAGATGGGCGGCGGCGGCGTCGACGTGCTCGTCCGTCACCGTCACATCGGGGTACTCGCGCGCCACGGCATAGCAGGTGTCGCGGAACAATCCCATGGTCAGCGGCAGCGCATTCGCTTTGTGCACGATGGTCACCCGGCCGCGCCGCGCGGTGGCCAGCCGGAAGGCCTCGTGCGCGATCCGTTCGGATGCCGCCCGGGTCACCAGGCCGACCGACAGGGCGATATCCGGGGTGGGGCAGAACTCCCCGGACCCGACCGCCATGTTCCGGTCGGCATAGAAGCCCTCGCTGTTCTCCCGGACGACCACCAGGTCTATATCCGGTGCGACCGCCGCGACACCGGGAAACGCTTTCACGGGCCGGATATTGGCGTGCAGGCCGAAATGGCGCCGGATCGCGCCACCGGGCGCGATGCGGTGTTCCGGGGGATAGGAGGCATTGTCGTGCGGGCCGAGGATCCAGCCGTCGGTGTCGCGTAGGCCGGTCAGGGTGGATTCCGGGAGGGCGGTACCGAATTCGTCGAGGGCCCGGCGGCCCATCGGCAACGGGACCCAGTCGACCCCGGCCGCACCGGCGGCGGACAGCGCCTCGTCGACCACCCGCCGCGCCGAACCCACCACCTCGGGACCGATTCCGTCGCCCTCGATCACGCCGAGGCGTAGCCGCTCACCCTGTGCCGTCTGGTCCATCCGCACATCGTCGCAGGCCATCGGCGGCGTCGGTCGTGGGGCCGGGCGGTCCGCGATTCGTATCGTGCGGATCCGGCCCGGTCGCCGTCGTGCTATCTTGGTGATATCACTTTGATAGAGGGAGGATGTCATGACATTCCGAAACGCCACGCGGGTCAACGGGTTCGTCGTGCTATTGATCTGGCTGGTGCTCACCATCGCGCTGGCGGCGGTGGCGATAGCGGGATTCGCGGCATTCGCGCAGCATCAGAACGCCGCGGGATTGGCGGGGGCGATCGTCGCGTGTGTGCTGGGGGTGATCCTGCTGCTCGGCATCACCGGCCTGACGGTGGTGAACCCGAACGAGGCCAAGGTCGTCCAGTTCTTCGGCCGCTATATCGGCTCGGTGAGCGAACCCGGATTCTTCTCGGTCCTACCGCTGACCGATCGCCGCAGTATCTCGCTGCGGGTCCGGAACTTCGAGACCCAGAAACTGAAGGTCAACGACGCCGACGGTAACCCGGTGGAGATCGCGGCGGTGGTCGTCTACAAGGTGGTCGACAGTTTCAAGGCCGCTTTCGCCGTGGACGACTACGAGGAATACGTGGAAACCCAGTCCGAGGCCGCGGTCCGGCACCTGGCCACCACCCACCCCTACGACGCCCACGACGTCGACCGCACCAGCCTGCGTGACGGCGCCGAGGTCGCCGAGGAACTCACGGTGGAACTGCGCGACCGCACCGAGACCGCCGGAATCGAGGTGATCGAGGCGCGGATCACCCACCTCGCGTACGCGCCGGAGATCGCGCAGGCGATGCTGGTCCGTCAGCAGGCGGCGCAGGTGGTGGCCGCCCGGACGCAGATCGTCGAGGGCGCGGTGGGGATGGTCGGCCTGGCACTGAACCGGCTCACCGCCGAGGGCATGGTCGAACTGGACGAGGAACGCAAGGCCACCATGGTCTCGAACCTCCTGGTGGTGCTGTGCGGTGACCGGCCGACGCAGCCGGTGGTCAATGCGGGATCGCTGTACAACTGATGGCCGAACGCAAGAAGGTCCTGCTCCGGCTCGACCCCGCGGTCCACGACGCGATCGCCAAATGGGCGGCCGACGATCTGCGCAGCGTCAACGCGCAGATCGAATTCGCCCTCCGGCGCGCGCTGGAGCAGGCCGGGCGCGCGCCGCGGCCGGCCCGCGGCGACGAATCCTGACCGGACCCGACTCCCGGCTCGCCTTCGCGCGAGCCGGGAGATGTTTGTGTCCGTCACCGCTGGAGTGCCCCGCGACGGCAGGACCCCGCCCACTCCACTCTTCGAGAGCGGGCTGCTAGGCCGTCGGTCACTGAGGGTTGCCGGGTTTATGGCTCACGAATATCGCCGTCCCCGGAAACAACTGCCCACGCAGCGGGCTCCACTGGCCCCATTCCCGGTCCAGCCATTCCGGCCACTCGGGTTCGACGATATCGTCGAGTACCAATCCGGCCCCGACTATTTCCCGGACCCGGTCACCGATGGTGCGATGGTGTTCCGCGTAGGTGCACCGCCCCTCGCTGTCGATCTCGGTGTACGGCGTGCGGTCGAAGTAGGGGATCACGGCTTCGAGGCCGTCCGGGCCGGGATCGTCGCGGAAGATCCACCGCATCGGATGGTTCACCGCGAATACCCAGCGCCCGCCGGGCCGCAACACCCGGGCGACCTCCCGCATCACCAGGGCCGAGTCGGCGACGAAGGGGACCGCGCCGAAGGCCGAACAGGCCAGGTCGAAGGATTCGTCCGCGAATGGCAGGGCCTCGGCGCCCGCCTGCACCAGCGGCACCCGCGGTCCGCCCCGGGCCATGGCGGCAAGCCCCCGTGACAGCATTCCCCGCGAGATATCGAGTCCGACGGGGTGGGCGCCCTGGCCGGCCAGCCAGCGGGCGCACGGCGCCGACCCGCAGCCCACCTCGAGAATCCGTGTGCCGGTGACCTCGCCGAGGAAGTGCATATCGCCTTCGTGCAGGCCCTCCGGGCACCAGACGAATTCGCCGCCGATGCTCTCGGTACCGAGGAAATCTCCGTGCGTATCGTGGTACTGGCCGGCGTCGGCGTCCCACCAGCGCCGGTTCGCGCGTTCGCTCTCGGCCGAGCCGATCCGGAGGCGTGCCGCACCCGCGGTGCCCAGCAGTTCGGTGGCCTGAGCGTGGCGATCTTGAACGAGGTCGTCGGACACGATACGAAGCCTATAGATCCGCTGCGGGGGGTCGTTTGCCCGCCCGGTTCCGGGTCGCGTACGCTGAACGCGCAAGTGATCACACCTGGAGCCGCTGGGTGTATCGCAGCGTACCGAAAGTCTCAATGTCCGCAACCGATCACAATCCGTCCGGAGCAAACCGCCACATGCCCACCACCGTCACCTCGCCGCAGGTAGCCGTCAACGATATCGGCTCCGCCGAGGATTTCCTCGCCGCCATCGACGCCACGATCAAGTACTTCAACGACGGCGATATCGTCGAAGGAACCATCGTCAAAGTCGACCGCGACGAGGTCCTGCTCGACATCGGTTACAAGACCGAAGGCGTCATTCCGTCTCGCGAGCTCTCCATCAAACACGATGTCGACCCGAACGAGGTCGTTTCCGTGGGCGATGAGGTGGAGGCTCTTGTCCTCACCAAGGAGGACAAAGAGGGTCGCCTGATCCTGTCCAAGAAACGGGCGCAGTACGAGCGCGCCTGGGGCACGATCGAGGAGCTCAAGGAGAAGGACGAGGCCGTTCGCGGCACCGTGATCGAGGTCGTCAAGGGCGGTCTGATCCTCGATATCGGGCTGCGCGGCTTCCTGCCCGCCTCGCTGGTCGAGATGCGCCGGGTCCGTGATCTGCAGCCGTATGTCGGCAAGGAGATCGAGGCCAAGATCATCGAGCTGGACAAGAACCGCAACAACGTGGTCCTGTCCCGCCGTGCCTGGCTGGAGCAGACCCAGTCCGAGGTGCGCAGCGAATTCCTGCACCAGCTGCAGAAGGGCCAGGTCCGCAAGGGTGTGGTCTCCTCCATCGTCAACTTCGGCGCCTTCGTCGATCTCGGCGGTGTCGACGGTCTGGTGCACGTCTCCGAGCTCTCCTGGAAGCACATCGATCACCCGTCCGAGGTGGTCGAGGTGGGCAACGAGGTCACCGTCGAGGTGCTCGACGTCGACCTGGACCGCGAGCGCGTCTCGCTGTCGCTGAAGGCCACCCAGGAAGATCCGTGGCGGCAGTTCGCCCGCACCCACGCCATCGGCCAGATCGTGCCCGGCAAGGTCACCAAGCTGGTGCCGTTCGGTGCGTTCGTGCGCGTCGAAGAGGGCATCGAGGGCCTGGTGCACATCTCCGAGCTGGCCGAGCGCCACGTCGAGGTCCCGGACCAGGTCGTGGTCGTGGGCGACGACGCGATGGTCAAGGTCATCGACATCGACCTGGAGCGTCGCCGGATCTCGCTGAGCCTCAAGCAGGCCAACGAGGACTACAGCTCCGAGTTCGATCCGTCGAAGTACGGCATGGCCGACAGCTACGACGAGCAGGGCAACTACATCTTCCCCGAGGGCTTCGATCCCGAGACCAACGAATGGCTCGAGGGCTTCGACAAGCAGCGCGAAGAGTGGGAAGGCCGCTACGCCGAGGCGGAGCGTCGGCACAAGATGCACACTGCGCAGATGGAGAAGATGGCGGCCGACGCCGCGGCCGAGGCCGCGGGCGGCGGCGGTTCGTCGAACTACTCCTCCGAGAGCGGCGCGCAGTCCAGCGTCAGCCAGCAGGAGTCGGCCGGCGGTTCGCTCGCCAGCGACGCCCAGCTCGCGGCCCTGCGGGAGAAGCTGTCCGGTAACGCCTGAGGCGACTACCGCTAGCGGATAGCCGAACGTAGGAAGACCCCGGCCCCATAAGGGGGCCGGGGTCTTTCGCGTATGCGTCGTCTGCCAGGGGGCCTCAACCCCGTGGCGCCGGAGGCGCCGCATATACAACAGTGGCCCGGTCCGAGGACCGGGCCACCGTTGTCCGTCGGGTACTAACCTGCCGGGACCGGGACCCAGCGCGGCCAGACGATCGACGGACGCGGGCGATGAGCGGCGAGACTGTGGCGGGGCGCGATGGTGAAAAGGCTGAGCCAGGGGCGGCGGTTCTTCGCCAGATACGCCGCCACGGCCGGAATGGTGAGACAGTGCACCCGCCCCGGCGCCCCCAGCCGGTGCCGGCCTGTGCGGTAGTACCTGATGCGCATGCTCGTTCCTTTGCTATCCGTAACAGGAGCGGTGAATCGGGGCGTGCACTCAGGCCGAACACTAACGCAGGCACTGGCGTAATCAGGACATTTGCGCCGTTCCGCCACGCCTGGGCGTGTCGAGCGGTAGTGCGCGAAACCTCGTCGCCGGGCCGGCACGGGCGGATGCGAGACTGAGCGAATGCTACGAATCGGCCTCACCGGCGGTATGGGAGCGGGCAAATCTACGGTTGCGCGAGCGCTCGTGGCCCGGGGCGCGGTACTCATCGACTCCGATGTCATCGCCCGGGAAGTGGTCGCGGTCGGCACGCCGGGGCTGGCCGCCCTGGTCGAGGCGTTCGGCTCGGATATTCTGGCCGCCGACGGCAGCCTGGATCGTCCGGCGCTGGCGGCCAGGGCGTTTCGCGACGACGAATCACGCGCCACCCTGAACTCCATCACTCATCCGCTGGTCGGGCAGCGCACGGCCGAACTCTTCGCCGCCGCCGCGCCGGACGCCATTGTGGTCCAGGACGTTCCGCTGCTGGTGGAGAACCATATGGCGCCCTTCATGAACCTGGTGCTGGTGGTGGATGTCGCCGCCGAGACCCGGATCCGCCGCCTGGTCGAATACCGCGGCGTACCCGAGGACGATGCGCGGGCGCGGATCGCGGCGCAGGCGACCGACGAGCAGCGCCGGGCCGCCGCCGATGTGCTGCTGGACAACAACGGCCCGGCCGGAGAGGTCGAAGCCGCGGTGGCGCGGCTGTGGGATGAGCGGTTGGTCCCGTTCGAAGCGAATATGCGTTCCGCTAGCGCGGTACGTCCGGCACCCCGGCTCGCGGACCCGGATCCGGACTGGGCCGCGCAGGCGCAGCGGCTGATCGCGCGGTTGCGGGTGGCCGCCGGTGCCGCCGCGGTGCGGATCGACCATATCGGTTCCACCGCGGTGCCCGGCCTGCCTGCGAAAGATCTCCTCGACCTGCAGATCACCGTGCCGGATCTCGCCGCGGCCGATGGTATCCGCGACGCGCTGGCCGCCGCGGGCTTCCCGGCGATCCCGCAGCACACCCACGACAGTCCGAAGCCCGGCGCCGGGGCCGCGGCGGATAAGGGGAGCTGGGCGAAACGCGTGCACGGCAGCGCCGACCCCGGGCGCCCCGCATACGTCCATCTACGGGTCGCCGGCGGGCCCGGGCAGGTGTTCGCGCTCGCCTTCCGCGACTGGCTGCGCGCCGAACCGGCCGCGCGGGCGGAATACGCCGAGGTGAAGCAGAAGGCGGCGGCCGCGGCCGATGGGCTCGATCGAGACGAGGCCGCCGCGGCCTACCAGGCGGTCGAGGAACCCTGGTTCGATGCCGTGTACCACCGGGTGCTCGCCTGGCGGGCCGCGCATCCGGAGTAGCGGTAGCGGACGTGCCCGGATGGGCGCGCCCGCTTCGCGGAGCGGGCGCCGGCCGGGCTGCCGCGTGGTGCCGACCGGTGGATCACCGCCAGGTGAGCGGCATATCCAGCGAGGCAGTCCAGGCCAGGAAGTCGTGGCCGTGGGCGGCGATACCGTCGATGGCCCGGGTGGCCGTGGCCACCGCACGCTCCGCGGCGTGGGCGTCCAGCAGGCCCACGGCGTGCGCGGCCAGGAGTTCGTCGACGTCGAGGAGTTCGGTCTCCCGTCCGGTGCGGACCACCAGGTCGAGATAATGGTCCTCCGAGCGCCATTTCTTCGGCGCGACCTCACCGAATTCGCCGATATCGAGGTAGTAGTCCTGGTCGCGCCGATGGGCCGGATGGAAATGGAAGACGGTCGCGCGCAGGTTCAGCTCTGGGAGCAGCCACGACTCCATGTAGTGGAATTGCGGGTGGTCGGCGGTCCGCGCCATGTACAGCCCCCAGGGTTCGAGATGGTAACGCTCCACATCGCGGACGAAACCCTTCGGATCGGTATTCGTCAGTTCCGCGATATCGAAGTACTCCACCTTCGGCCGGTGGACGTCCACGGTCGGTGCCTCGGTCACAGCTGTCGAATCTACCCACTGGGCCGCCGGGGCGCGTACAGCCCGCCGCCCGGCCGCCCGGCCCGGCCGCTAGGCGTGGGCTCCGGCACAGGTCGCGGACGGGATTCTGTCGGTGTCCGCGCCTAGTCTTGGGGCATGGCATTCGCAACCGAACTCCGTGCGGCCGGCGTCAGCGGGACCGAGGCCGACGGAGCGACTCCGCTGGCCCGATCGGAGTTCCGTCCGGTCGGGGAGATCGAACGCACCGGTGGGCGGTTCGAGGTGGTCAGCCCGCATCGGCCGGCCGGTGATCAGCCGGCCGCCATCGAGGAACTGGAGCGCCGGATCACCGCGGGTGAGCCCGATGTGGTGCTGCTCGGCGCCACCGGTACCGGTAAATCGGCGACCACGGCGTGGCTCATCGAGCGGCTCCAGCGGCCGACACTGGTGATGGCTCCGAACAAGACACTGGCGGCGCAGCTGGCCAACGAACTACGCGAAATGTTCCCGCATAACGCGGTGGAGTATTTCGTCTCCTATTACGACTACTACCAACCAGAGGCGTATATCGCGCAGACCGATACCTATATCGAGAAGGACAGCTCGATCAACGACGATGTGGAGCGACTGCGCCATTCGGCGACCTCCGCATTGCTGTCGCGCCGGGATGTGGTGGTGGTCGCGTCGGTGTCCTGTATCTACGGTCTGGGCACACCGCAGTCCTATCTGGACCGCTCCGTCCTGCTCGAGGTGGGTTCGGAGGTCGACCGCGACGCCTTTCTGCGGATGCTGGTGGATGTCCAGTACACGCGCAACGATATGTCGTTCACGCGGGGTTCGTTCCGGGTGCGCGGCGATACCGTCGAGATCATTCCCTCCTACGAGGAGCTGGCGGTCCGGATCGAGTTCTTCGGCGACGAGATCGAGGAACTCTACTATCTGCACCCACTCACCGGGGATGTCGTGCGCAAGGTGGATACGGTGCGTATCTTCCCGGCCACGCACTATGTGGCGGGGCCGGAGCGGATGGAACGGGCGGTCGTCGATATCGAGGCCGAACTCGAGGAACGCCTCGCCGAGCTCGAGCGCAAGGGCAAATTGCTCGAGGCGCAGCGCTTGCGGATGCGTACCCAGTACGACCTCGAGATGATCCGGCAGGTCGGATTCTGCTCCGGTATCGAGAACTATTCGCGGCATATCGACGGCCGGCCCGCCGGTTCGGCGCCGGCCACGCTACTGGACTATTTCCCGGACGATTTCCTGCTGGTGATCGACGAATCGCATGTGACCGTGCCGCAGATCGGCGGGATGTACGAGGGGGATATGTCGCGCAAGCGCAACCTCGTGGAATACGGTTTCCGGCTGCCCTCGGCGGTGGACAACCGCCCGCTCACCTGGGAGGAGTTCGCCGAACGGATCGGGCAGGCGGTGTATCTGTCGGCGACCCCCGGCGACTACGAACTCGGCCGGACCGGCGGTGAGGTGGTGGAGCAGGTCATCCGTCCCACCGGCCTGGTCGACCCGAAGGTCGAGGTGAAGCCCACCAAGGGGCAGATCGACGATCTGGTGCACGAGATCCGGTTGCGGACCGAGCGCGACGAGCGCGTCCTGGTCACCACGCTCACCAAGAAGATGGCCGAGGACCTGACCGACTATCTGCTCGGTCTCGGTGTGCGGGTGCGTTATCTGCATTCCGAGATCGACACCCTGCGCCGGGTCGAGTTGCTGCGGCAGCTCCGGCTGGGTGAATACGACGTGCTGGTCGGGATCAACCTGCTCCGCGAGGGTCTGGATCTGCCCGAAGTGTCCCTGGTCGCGATTCTGGACGCCGACAAGGAAGGCTTCCTGCGCAGTACGAAGAGCTTGATCCAGACCATCGGCCGGGCCGCCCGCAATGTGTCCGGTGAGGTGCACATGTACGCGGACAAGATCACCGACTCGATGCGGGACGCCATCGACGAGACCGAGCGCCGGCGTGCCAAACAGCTCGCCTACAACGCGGAAATGGGTATCGATCCGCAGCCGCTGCGCAAGAAGATCGCCGATATCCTCGACCAGGTCTATTCGGAGGCCGGTGACGAGGTGGAGGTCGGTGGTTCCGGCCGTAACGCCAGCCGTGGCCGGCGGGCCCAAGGCGAACCCGGCCGGGCGGTCAGCGCGGGCATCGTCGAGGGGCGCGATATCAAATCCATGCCGCGCGCCGAGCTGGCCGATCTGGTCGCCGAGCTCACCGAGCAGATGATGAACGCGGCCCGCGAGCTGCAGTTCGAGCTCGCGGGCCGGCTTCGCGACGAGATCGCCGACCTGAAGAAGGAGCTGCGCGGTATGGACGCGGCCGGATTGCGGTGACCGGCTCCGGACCGCGTCGGCCACCGGGCTCAGGCCTGCGCGGCCATCCATTCGTTCACCCGGCGTTCTGCCTCCTCGCGGGAGACGTCCTCGACCCGGGTCATGACGACCCAGCGATGGCCGAAGGGGTCCTTCAGGGCGCCGTAGCGGTCGCCGGTGACGAACGTGGCCGGGTCCTCGGCCACCCGGGCGCCGTGCTCGCGGGCGCGGGCGATCACCGCGTCGACATCGGGGCAGTAGTGGACCAGCGAGGTGTGTACCCAGTCGCCGCTGGGCGCGAGCACGTTCTGGTCCGGTACCGGGAGTCCGAGCTGAATGGTGGAATCGCCGATCTTCAGTTCGGCGTGCGCGGGTTGCCCGTCGGGCATATCGTTGCGCGAGATCACCTCGGCACCGAATACCGCGGTATAGAAATCGATGGCGGCGTTGCCGTCGGAGACCGCGATGTAGACGGTGATGGAGTGGTAGCCCGCGGGAATGGGATCGACTGTTTCGCTCATGCCCATGACTCTGCCGCGCCGGGGGCGTGGATTCTTGTAAGAAAGCGACAGCTCACGAGACGGACAGTTCCGTGTGCGGAAGGCCACGACCGTGGCTGACGCGGGGTTACCGGCGACCGCCGTGCCCGCGGCCGGTGACCGCAAGGCGATCCTGCACCCCCATGAACAGGAGCGGTACCGCTCGCTGAACCGGCTCGCGGCGGGCGGTGCCGTATCGGACTATGTGGACTGGTACTGGTCGGTGCGCTGGGATGTGCGTGGCCGGGCGTCCTACCGCGCCCAGGTCCTGCCCTATCCCTGTGTACACATCACCTTCGAATGCGACGGCGACCACCGCGCAGGTTTCGTCAACGGCGTCTGCACCCGGAAGTACGTCCGCGAACTCAGCGGCCGGGGGGAGACCTTCGGTGTCCGGTTCCGGCCCGGCGGGTTCGGGGCATTCACCGGGCTCGATGTCGGCGCGTTCCGGGATCGCGCCGTACCGCTGGCCGAGGTACTCCCCGGTACCGGCGACCTCGTCGACCGGGTACTCGCCGAACCAGGCGACCCCGGCCGCCGCCACGTGGTCGAGGAATATCTCGGCAGCCGGGCGCGCCGGGACGACCCCAGCTACCGGCTCGTGCTGACGATCGCCGCCGCGATGGCCGGCGATCCCGGATTGACCCGGGTCGATCAGGTCACCGAGCGATTCGGAGTACCGGTGCGCACCCTGCAGCGGCTGTTCCGCCGCTATATCGGTGCGGGTCCGAAATGGGTGTTGCGGCGCTATCGATTACAGGACGGAGCCGATCTACTGGCCCGCGGTCGTATCGCGGATCTCGCCGCGCTGGCGGCCGAACTCGGTTATTTCGATCAGGCGCATTTCACCCGTGAGTTCACCGCCGAAGTCGGAATGGCTCCACTGGAATATGCCAAGAATTCGATACGCTCGCGCGATGAGGTGACCTCCAAGGTCATGCCGGCCTCATAATCGCCGGAGCACCTCTCGGGCGAAACGGTACCGTCGGCGACAGATGAGGAGCTCTGCATGGATGTCGTGGTGTTGATCGGCCGCGTGATGTTCGTCATTCTGTTCCTGAGTTCGGCGCTGGGGCATTTCACCCAGACCAAGGCCATGGCGGGTTACGCGAGTGCCAAGGGGGTACCGGTGCCGGAACTGGCGGTACAGGGATCAGGGGTGCTCATGCTGCTGGGCAGTATCAGCATCCTGTTCGGGATCTGGGCCGACCTGGGTGCCCTGCTGCTGCTGATCATGCTGGTCCCCACCATGATCATGATGCACGCCTTCTGGAAGGAAACCGAAGCAGAGGCCACCCAGGCGGAGACGATCCAGTTCAACAAGGACCTCGCTCTCGCCGGTGCCTGCCTGATGTTGTTCGCGTTTTTCGCGCACACCCAGGAATTGGGTCTGACGATTACCGGTCCGCTGTTCTCCCTCTGATCGAGGCCGAATTGGTGCCGGTGCCCGCCGGACGCGGCGAGCGCCGGTACTGTGAGGAAAGTCCCACGGCGCCAAGGACGTTCGCTTTCTTTGTGAACCCTCACAGGTTTACCCCCGCCGACGGCAGAAGTACCAGGTAGACGCGGCGGTCATCGTTCGTTCGAGGCGAAATGGGAAACGTCACCGCCGTCGAACACGTCTGTGATGTACAACGAATCGGGATATTCGGGCCGGTGTTCCGGCTATGGTCTACGCAGTCGCTGCGCCGTCGTCCGACATTCCACGAGGAATCGGTGCAGCCGCGTTTATACCCCGCACAGTTGGAGGAGAGAATGACCGCCTACCGGACCATTGTCGTCGGTACCGACGGCTCGGACTCGTCGTACGTCGCCGTGGAAAAGGCCGCGTCACTGGCCGGAGCCGCGGGCTCGACGTTGATCGTGGCCTGCGCCTACTACCCGACCGACGACCGTGACGTCGCCGCCGCGAGCGATATGCTCAAGGACGAGGCGTACCAGGTGCGTGGTTCGGCGCCCACCAACGAGATCCTGCGCACGGCCCGCGACAAGGCCGTTGCCGCCGGGGCCAAGGAGATCGTCGAGAAGGCCATTGTCGGCGAACCGGTCGACTCCCTGCTCGACCTCGTCAAAGAGACCCAGGCCGATCTGCTCGTTGTCGGTAACCGCGGCCTGAACACCCTGGCCGGCCGGCTGCTGGGCTCTGTGCCCTCCGATGTGGCGCGTAAATCGAAGTCCGATGTGCTGATCGTGCACACCGTCCGCTGATACCGCGATCACGGATCGCCCGCCCCGCCCAGAACTCGGTTTCCGGGCGGGGCGGCGCGTTCCGGCGGCCGGTCGGCGTCACTCGGCCAGTCGGCGCAGTTCCGGGGGAAGGTCGGCGCTGTGCACCACGGTGAGCCGCTGGGTGGCGCGGGTGATCGCGACGTACAGATCGTTACGGCCGCGCGGTGATTCGGCGATCACCGCACCCGGTTCCACCAGATACACCGCGTCGAACTCCAGGCCCTTCGCTTCGGTCACCGTCAGTACGCGCACGTATTCGCTTGCCAGCCCGGATAATTCGTCGACCAGGGCGGCGGGTGTCAGCACCGCGGCGGTGCCCGGTCCTTGTTCGGCGGCGAGCAGGCCGGCCAGGTTCGCCGACAGGTGCGCCGCCGGTAACCGGTGCGCCCGCGGCGGCACCCCCGAATCGCGGACCGAGCGCGGCACCTCGGCGGTGGGGTCGATCGTGGCCAGTACATCCGCCGCCACCGCCATGATCTCCGACGGTGTCCGGTAGTTGACGGTGAGCTCGGTGCGTCTCCACCGTTTGGCCACATACGGTTCCAGCATGTCCGCCCAGGAGCTCGCGCCCGCCGGATCACCGGTCTGCGCGATATCGCCGACCACGGTGATCCACCGGTTCGGGATCCGGCGCATCACCATGCGCCAGGCCATCTCCGACAGTTCCTGTGCTTCGTCCACGATCACATGGCCGTAGGTCCAGGTGCGATCACCCGCGGCGCGTTCGGCGGTGGTCTGGCGGTTGCGCACCTGCTGGCGTTCGGCGAGCTGGCTCGCGTCGATGAGGTCGTAGGCCATCAGGATCTCGGGGTCGAGTTCGTCCTCGAGGTCCTGAGGGGCCGAGCCGGTCAGGATGTCCAGGGCGTCCTGCGCTTCGGCGAGCTGGGCGCGCCAGCGCCGCCGGGCGCGTTCGCGTTCCTCGGCGTCGTCGGTGCCCAGGAGTTCGGCGAGTTCGTCCAGCAGCGGGGCGTCGGCGGCGCTGAACTCGCCGGTACCGGTGCGCAGCAGTTCGGCCCGGTCGGCCGGCTCCAGCACCTTGCCGGCGGCACGCTCCAGGCGGTCCGGGTCGCTGAACAGATCGCCCAGCACCTGCTGCGGAGTGAGCATCGGCCACAACTCGGCGAGCACACGCCCGACCTTCGGGTCGGCGCGCAACTCGTCGCTGATCTCGGACAGGTCCGCCGCGCTGAGCAGGCTGCGGCCATTACCGGACGGATCGGCGCCCATGGTCTGCGCCAGCTGGTCGGTGAGTGCCTCGATCACCATCGACGCGAAGATGGGCCGCGCCAGGTTGTGCGGGCGACGCGAGGAACGGGCCCGGCCGCGGGCCCGGGTGACGATCTTGCGGTCCAGGGTCACCGGATAGCCGTCGAAGCTCAGGGTGATCGGTTCACTCGGCACCTGCTGGCGATCCCGTACGGCGTTCTTCAGGATGTCCAGCACACTCGTCGAGCCCTTCAGCTCGCCGGCGCGCAGTGAGTCGGTGAGCGTGGCCTTCACCCCCGGATACAGATCGCCGATTGTGGACAGCAGCACCCCGGTCTCACCGAGCGACGGCAGCACCTGACCGATGTAGTCCAGGAAGGTGGCGTTGGGGCCGATGATGAGGACGCCGCTCTTGGCCAGTTGCTGGCGATAGGTGTACAGGAGGTAGGCGGCGCGGTGCAGGGCGACCGCGGTCTTACCGGTACCCGGGCCACCCTGCACGACAAGCACACTCTTGTGCTCGGCGCGGATGATCGCGTCCTGTTCGCTCTGGATCGTCTCCACGATGTCGGCCATCTGGCCGGTGCGGGCGGCGTTCAGCGCGGCCAGCAGCGCGCTCTCGCTGCCGACGCCGCCGTCGGAGGTCGTGACCCCGGCCCGGTGCGCGGCCGTGAGATCGAGGTATTCGTCGTTGACCGCGGTCACCCGGCGGTTGCGGGAGCGGATGTGGCGGCGCCGCAGCACCCCGTCCGGTGCCGCGGTGGTGGCCAGGTAGAACGGCCGGGCCAGCGGAGCCCGCCAATCGAGTAGCAGGGGTTCGTAGTCGTTGTCCTCGTCGAGGATGCCCAGCCGGCCGATATAGCGCTGTTCCGGATCGTCGTCCGCGGCGGTGAGATCGATGCGGCCGAAACACAGGCCGTGCTCGGCGGCATCGTATTTGGCCAGGTCCTCGGTATAGAGCTGGGTGAACGACTCGCGTTCGGTGCGGGCCTGCGGGGTCCCCCCGGTCTCCAGCAGGACAGTGCGCAGCCGATTGTCGGCGTAGGCGCGCATACCGTCGAGCCGCTCGTACAGCACCGACAGGTACGCCTGTTCGTGGTCGAGGTCCCGCGTCGCCGTATCCGGGGGCGCCTCGTCGGGAGCCGGTTCGATGGGGCGTTCCTCGGTGCGGTTGTCGGGCAAGTCCTGACTCCTTCTCACCCACGGCGGGACGGGCTCGGCGGGGCACGGCGGGATGGCGTGCACAGAGTTGTCGAGTCTACTGCGGGTTCGTATCGGATGTTGTTCCCGCAGGTCACCTCGGCGCGATCACGAGACGTGCGAGTTGTCGCCGCGCAATCCGCGGCCGCGTGTGCCGTCGCGCCGGCTCGGCGGTTTGGCTTCGTACATGGCCACATCGGCATCGTGCAGGACCGCTTCCGGGGTGCGCGTATCGCCGGGTTCCAGGGTGGTCACCCCGATGGACGCGTTCACCGCGATCCGGTGTCCCCGCGCGACGATCGGTTCGGCCATAGCCGCCCGCAAGCGCCGGACCAGCGGCTCCAACTCGTCGTCGCCGGGACGTCCGGCCAGCAGGACCAGGAATTCGTCACCGCCGAGCCGGCCCACCAGATCGTCGCTGCGCAGGGCGCGCTGTAGCCGATGCGCGACGATCCGCAGCACCGTGTCGCCGATGGCGTGGCCCATTGTGTCGTTGATCGATTTGAAGCCGTCGAGGTCGATGAACATCACCGTGGACACCTGATGCGTGCTGCTGGCCGCGAGCGCGCCGGACAGCTGGGACAGGATCAGCGACCGGTTGGCCAGCCCGGTGAGCGGATCATGGGTGGCCTGGTATTCGAGCTGCCGGCGGCTGGCGAGGTATTCGGTGATATCGGCGAACGAGCACACCGCGGCCGTGCCCTGCTCGTCGGGATTCAGCAGCCGGCTCGACACCGCCAGCCAGCGGCGCTGACCGTCGGGGCGGACCACCGCGAACACGTACGCGGTGACGGTTTCGCCGGTGGCGAGGGTGCGCGCCACCGGATGCCGCTCCTTGGGCATGGGCCGGCCGTTCGAGTCCAGCAGTTCCAAGGGCAGCGTGGTGATATTGGAGCCCACCAGCGGTATCCGGTCGTCGATTCCGAAGATGCGGCGGGTGGCGGGGTTGGCCGAGGCGATGGTGCCGTCCCGGTAGATGACCGCCACCCCTTCCTCGAGCTGGGAGACCACCGTGGTGAAGTGCTGTTCGGCCCGCCGCTGGGCGCGTTCGGCCGCTTTCTGGGCCGTCAGGTCGTGGATCACCACCTGGTAGGCGAGGCGATCGTGCCAGGCGGTGAGCACCGAGACGGTCTCCACCGGAACCTCGCGCCCGTCCAGTGCCAGTAACACCATCTCGGTGGGTTCGGACGCGTTACCCGTCGCGGTCAGGCCGGCGATGCGCTCGTACATGGGCTGGCGGAAATCGGGGTGTACGAAACGGGCGATGTGCTGCCCGAGGACCTCGGCCAGGTTCTTGGCGCCCATGATCCGCAGGCACGCCGGATTGGCGTAGACGACGATGCCGCGTTCGTGCACACAGATGCCGTCGGGGGAGTGCTCGACCAAGGAGCGGTACCGATGCGCGAGTTGCTCGGCGGCGGACGCCCTGCGCTCTCCCATACCAACCCCCATCGTCGGCGGACCCGGACATTCAAACACGGCTCTACTCCGGTATCCACACGCATAAAATCGGACATAGTGGACGTGATCTCGATTGATCACGCCAAGACGTGTTCCCGG
Organism: Nocardia grenadensis; assembly: GCF_050942415.1. Lineage (NCBI taxonomy): Bacteria > Bacillati > Actinomycetota > Actinomycetes > Mycobacteriales > Nocardiaceae > Nocardia > Nocardia grenadensis. The sequence goes on from NZ_CP192054.1 coordinate 2,055,337, forward strand.
CGGTGCCGAGGGCGGGAACCGGCGAGGAGATTGTCATGGCGGGGACCGGATTCAGCAACGATCTTATGTCGATTACCGGGATCGGTGCGGTCACCGGATACGGCTGGGGGCGGGAAACGTTCTGGGAGGGAATCCTGAGCGGGCGCTCCGCGGCCCGGTTCGAACCCGGCTACGGAATCGACCCCGCGAACGGGGGCTGGGCCGCGCTGGTACCCGAGGGCGGCGACCCCGCCTACGGCACCCGGTACGGACGCGCGGTGTTCGCGGCGGTCGACGAGGCGGTGGCCGATGCCCGGGCCCGCGGCTGGGAACCCGGTGCGCGAGTCGGGCTGGTGCACGCGGCCGTGCTCGGCGACGTCCGGCATCACCGGGACTTCGTGGGTCCCGCCGGTGCCGGATTCCGCGGCCGGGACTTTCTGCGGCTGCTGCCGTCCACCCCGATCTCCGTGGTGACGCAGGCGTTCGGGTTCACCGGCCCGGTGATGGGAGTGTCGGCGGCGTGCAGCTCGGCCAATGTCGCGATACTGCAGGCGCGGCTGTGGCTGGCCGCCCGCCTGGTGGACGATGTGGTCTGCGTGGCCTCGGATCTGTCGGCCACCCCGGAACTGGTACGGCAGTTCGCGAAACTCGGTGCCGCCGTGGTCGATGTCGAATCGCTGCAGGGCTGCCGGCCGTTCCAAGAGGACAGCCGGGGATTCAGCGTGGGGGAGGCCGCGGTGGGGTACGTCCTGAGCCGCGGATCCGGCCGGGCCTACGCCCAGGTGCTCGGCGGAGCGATGAACAGCGAAGCCCACCACGTGGTCTCGGTGGAACCGAGCCACGACCGAATCGTGGACTGCGTGCGGGACGCACTGTTCGACGCGGGTGTCGCCGCGGCCGATATCGGGTACCTCAACGCGCACGGTACGGGGACCGCCCAGTGCGACCTGGCCGAACGTGATGTGCTCGCCCGCGTCTTCGACGACCGGCCCGCGGTGTACTCGATGAAGCCACTCGTCGGGCATTGCCAGTCCGCGTCGGGTGCCGTGGAGCTCGCGGCCGCGGCGCTGGGGTACGAGCGCGGGATCGTCCCGGCACCGCCCGCGGTGGCGCCGGCGCATCCCCGGCTGTTGACGGGGCCGGCCCCGGCGGGTCCGGGCCTCACCGCGAAGCTGTCGCTCGGAATGGGCGGGAACAACTCCACGGTGATCCTGGGTCCGGCCGCCTGACGGCCGGGCCGGGGTGGGAGTGGCCGGTGCCACGCCCCCTGGACACCGGGGGTTGGCCTACTCTGGATTGGTGAGCCCGGCCGGCCGGCGCGTGCCGCCGGTTGCCGGCCGCCCCGAAATCATGCCGGGGGCGCCCTCGAGCGAGGCACGGCGGTCGGGTCACGTCCCGTGAACTGCCCGGGACGGCCGTCCGGCGAAACTTGTCGGTGGCCGGTCCTACCATCACCCGCGGGCCCGCCCTGCGGCCCGGGCCGCGGATACCGGCCGGGCGGATCGGGCCGTTCACCGCGCTGTCGCGGACACGGTGTGACCCACACGGTGCGACGGGCGCGGCACCAGCAACGACGAACGATGACGAGAAGGGACCGACCTGGTGGCGGAACGCCTGACTGTGCGCGGAGCTCGGGAGCACAACCTCAAGGGGGTCGACCTCGATCTGCCCCGCGACAGTCTCATCGTCTTCACCGGTTTGTCCGGGTCGGGGAAGTCCAGTCTGGCGTTCGACACGATCTTCGCGGAGGGGCAGCGCCGCTACGTGGAATCATTGTCGGCCTACGCCCGGCAGTTCCTCGGCCAGATGGACAAACCCGATGTGGACTTCATCGAGGGGCTCTCGCCCGCCGTCTCGATCGACCAGAAATCCACCAACCGCAACCCCCGGTCCACGGTCGGCACCATCACCGAGGTCCACGACTATCTGCGGCTGCTGTACGCCCGTGCCGGAGTCCCGCACTGCCCGGTGTGTTCGGAGCTGATCGCCAAACAGACCCCACAGCAGATCGTCGACCAGGTCCTTGCGATGGAACCGGGCGTCCGGTTCCAGGTGCTGGCGCCGGTGGTGCGTACCCGCAAGGGTGAGTTCGTCGACCTCTTCGACCAGTTGCACGCGCAGGGCTACGCCCGGGTCCGGGTGGACGGGGTGGTGTATCCGCTCACCGATCCGCCGAAGCTCAAGAAGCAGGAGAAGCACGATGTCGAGGTGGTGGTGGATCGCCTCGCCGTGAAACCGACGGCCAAACAGCGGCTCACCGATTCCATCGAAACGGCGCTACGTCTCGCCGACGGCATCGTGGTGCTCGATTTCGTGGACCGCGACGAGCACGCGCACGATCGGGAGCGCCGCTTCTCCGAGAAACTGGCCTGCCCGAACGGCCACCCCCTCGATATCGAGGACCTCGAACCGCGCTCGTTCTCCTTCAACTCGCCCTATGGCGCCTGCCCCGACTGCACCGGCCTGGGTATCCGCAAAGAGGTCGACCCCGAACTGGTGGTGCCCGATCCAGAGCTGAGCCTGGCCGACGGGGCGATCGCGCCGTGGTCGCGCGGGCAGAGTGCCGAATACTTCCTGCGGCTGCTGTCCGGGCTGGCGGCGGCCCAGGGCTTCGATCTGGACACCCCCTGGCGGGAGTTGCCGCCGCGAGCACGTAAGGCGGTCCTCGAGGGCAGTTCCGATCAGGTGCACATCGTCTACACCAACCGCTACGGCCGGAAGCGCTCCTACTACGCCGATTTCGAAGGGGTCATGCCGTTCCTGCAGCGGCGGCTGGACTCCACCGAATCCGAGCAGATGAAGGAGCACTACGAGGGCTATATGCGCGATGTGCCGTGCCCGGTCTGCAACGGGGCACGATTGCGCCCGGAGATCCTGGCGGTCACCCTCACCGCGGATGCGGAGCGGAAGTCGATCGCCGAGGTCAGTGAACTGTCCATCCGCGACTGCTCGCGGTTCCTCAACGCGCTGACCCTGGGCGGACGGCAGGCGGCCATCGCCGGCCAGGTGCTCAAAGAGGTGCAGGCGCGGCTGGGCTTCCTGCTCGACGTCGGTCTGGACTATCTGACCCTGTCCCGGGCCGCGGCCACCCTCTCCGGTGGTGAGGCGCAGCGCATCCGGCTGGCGACCCAGATCGGATCGGGTCTGGTCGGGGTGCTCTATGTGCTGGACGAGCCGTCCATCGGTCTGCACCAGCGCGATAACCGGCGCCTCATCGAGACACTCACCCGGTTGAAGAACCTCGGCAACACCCTGATCGTGGTCGAGCACGACGAGGACACCATCCGGGCCTCGGACTGGGTGGTCGATATCGGCCCGCTGGCCGGCGAACACGGCGGCCGGGTGGTGCACAGCGGCACCTACGCCGATCTGCTCACCGACGAGAACTCGCTGACCGGCGCCTATCTGTCCGGCCGGGAGCGGATCGAGATCCCGCTGATGCGGCGCCCGGTGAACAAAAAACGACGGGTCACCGTGGTCGGGGCCACCGAGAACAATCTCCGGGGGATCGATGTGGCTTTCCCACTGGGTGTGCTCACCGCGGTCACCGGCGTTTCCGGTTCCGGGAAGTCCACGCTGGTCAACGACATCCTGGCGACAGTGATGGCCAATAAACTCAACGGCGCCCGGCAGGTGCCGGGCCGGCACACCCGGGTCAACGGGCTCGATCAACTGGACAAGCTGGTGCGGGTGGACCAGTCGCCGATCGGGCGTACGCCGCGGTCCAATCCGGCCACCTACACCGGGGTGTTCGACAAGATCCGCAGCCTGTTCGCCTCCACCACCGAGGCCAAGGTGCGCGGGTACCAACCGGGACGGTTCTCCTTCAATGTGAAGGGCGGCCGGTGCGAGGCTTGCTCCGGCGACGGCACGCTCAAGATCGAGATGAACTTCCTGCCCGATGTGTACGTGCCGTGCGAGGTCTGCCACGGCGCCCGCTACAACCGGGAAACCCTGGAGGTGCACTACAAGGGCAAGACCATTGCCGAGGTTCTCGATATGCCCATCGAGGAGGCCGCCGAGTTCTTCGAGCCGGTCACCTCCATCCACCGCTACCTGTCGACCCTGGTCGATGTGGGGCTGGGGTACGTGCGGCTCGGGCAGAGCGCCACGACGCTGTCCGGTGGTGAGGCGCAGCGCGTGAAACTGGCCGCCGAACTGCAGAAACGCTCCAACGGGCGGACTGTCTACATTCTCGACGAGCCGACCACCGGCCTGCACTTCGAGGACATCCGGAAACTGCTCGCGGTGATCAACGGCCTGGTGGAGAAGGGCAACACGGTGATCGTCATCGAGCACAACCTGGATGTGATCAAGACCGCGGACTGGGTGATCGATATGGGTCCCGAGGGCGGTTCCGGCGGCGGCACAGTGGTCGGTGACGGGACACCCGAGGACATCGCGGCCAACCCGGACAGCTACACCGGCCAGTTCCTGAAGGAGATCCTGGCCGAGCCGTCCGCTCCGGCGAAGAAGGCGGCTCCGGCGGCGCGAAAGGCCGCCTCGTCGGGGAAGAAGAAGGCCGCCGCGACCGAGGAGCCGGTCGCGAAGATCCCGGACCCGCAGAAAGCCAAACGGCTGGCGCGTAAGGCCGCCGCCCTGCGCTGACCGGGGTGCCCCGCTCGGAGTGCTACCGGGCGGGGCCGAACCGGTGGATCGGCCCGGTGCGCGGCCCGCACGCATGGGTGTTTCGGGGCCCACGCCGCGGCGTGCGGCCGGATCGGCAGCGCGCGTGCCGCGAAGACGGGAGCTTCGTCACCGATCGTGTCGACGAGGTGGTGCCGGGCGCCGTGTTCGGGGTCAGTAGACGGGGCCGGTGTACTTTTCACCCGGGCCGGCGCCGGGTGCGTCGGGTACGGCCGAACTCTCCCGGAACGCCTTCTGCAGCGACTGCAGCCCCTCCCGTAACGGTCCCGCGTGCGGACCGAGGTATTCCACCGAGGCGGTGATCAGCCCGGCCAGCGCGGTGATCACCCGCCGGGCTTCGTCCATATCACGGCGCGGGCTGTTGTCCGGGTCGTCGTCGCCGAGCCCGAGTTTTTCCGCCGCCGAGCTCATCAGCATCACGGCGGCCCGGCTGATCACCTCCACAGCCGGGATCTCGGCCAGTTCGCGCACATCGCCTTCGGGCTGTTCGGTCATGGTCCCAGGCTAGAGAACCGCCGTCGGGGGCCGGTGCACCGGCCCGGCGGCGCGCAGCATGCGCAACTGGCCGATCTCGGTCACGTTCTTCATCAGTTCGGCGTCGACCCACGCGGCCAGGTGCGCGACGGTCAGCCCGGCCTCCGCCGGCCAGGGATAGGAAGTGGCGGCGTCGAGCTCCGTGTCGCCGGCGCGGTCGAGCACCGTGAGCCATTGCTCCCGCAAGGTGTGCAGACGGGCCAGTGCCGCGGCGATATCGCCCGCCCAGTACACCTCGGTGTGCTCGGGTACCGGCCTGCCCTCGGCGTGCGCGACGGCCGAACTCCACCACCAGTCGATATGCCAGGTGAGCCAGCCGATGGTCGGCACCGGCACGGGATCGGGTTCGGTCTCGGCGAAATCCGGTCGCCAGCGGCCGTCGGCGCCGCGGTGTACGGTCCAGCTCACCGCGGCGGATGTCCAGTGCGTATCGTCGTCGGTCAGGGCCTCGAAATGCAGCTGGGCCAACGACCAGACGAAGTCGAATTGCCAGCGCAGCAGGTTACGTCGGCTGCTCATGGCCGTCGAGCCTGGCAGGCCGCCGGCGGCGGGGCAAGCGGTTTACGGTCGGGGGTCCGGGACACGATTCGTCGGATCGGAACCTCGGCTGTTAGAATTTTCGGCGACGACCGCCCCGGTCCTGTCCGGGGCATGAAAGTGGAGCCCGACTCCCACCGTTGCCGGCGAGTGATCGCCTGGTCAAACGGTCCGGTCCTCCGCCCTTCCCGGGTGGGTTGGCGATACCGCTCCGGCGTGATCGCGGCGCAGGCGTGTATGTCCTGCGTGGACCGGTCGACATCGGGCCTCGTGGCGGTGAAATACCGCACCGGGGCCTTTGTGTTGAACAAGGGGTTCATTGCGAGCGGTCGTCGGACGACACCGCTAGACCTAGGAGGCCCCATCAGCACTGAGACCCGCATCAACGATCGCATCCGTGTTCCCGAGGTCCGGCTCATCGGACCCGGCGGTGAACAGGTTGGGATCGTGCGTGTTGAAGATGCACTACGCGTCGCCCTGGAAGCAGACCTCGACCTCGTGGAGGTCGCGCCGGACGCACGTCCGCCGGTCTGCAAGATCATGGACTACGGCAAGTTCAAGTACGAGACCGCGCAGAAGGCGCGCGAGTCCCGGAAGAACCAGGTCCAGACCGTGATCAAGGAACAGAAGCTGCGGCCCAAGATCGACGATCACGACTACGAGACCAAGAAGCGCAATGTGGTGCGCTTCCTCGAGGCGGGGTCGAAGGTCAAGGTCACCATCATGTTCCGGGGGCGCGAACAGTCCCGGCCCGAACTCGGATTCCGGCTGTTGCAACGGCTGGCCTCCGACGTGGCGGAATTGGGTTTCGTCGAGACCTCGGCCAAGCAGGACGGCCGCAACATGACGATGGTCCTCGCCCCACACAAGGGCGCGAAGACGCGGGCCAAGGCCGCCGAGGATTCGGTCCGGTCGCAGCCCGGCGGCGCGGCGCCGAATGCCGGTCGGCCGGTCGCGCAATAACAACGGCGTCTGCCGTGCACACTGCGGCGCGGTGCCGCACAGAACGCGGCGAACGCCGCAGCGGTATTGCGTCGAGCCCGCAATAACGCTGATCAGTACACCTGGTCCGCCCCTGCGCGGGCACGACACAGATTGAGGTTGCCATGCCGAAGATGAAGAGCCACAGCGGCGCTTCGAAGCGTTTCAAGGTGACCGGTAAGGGCAAGCTGCGCCGTCAGCAGGCCAACCGCCGGCACCTGCTCGAGCACAAGCCCACCCGCCGGACTCGTCGTCTGGACGGCACGGAGTCGGTCGCCGCGTCCGACGTCCGCCGTGTGAAGAAGCTGCTGGGTATCTGATCCCCTTCCCGGGACCGATACCGTCCGGTACCGCATCCGCGACCGGACGCCGAAGAACCGACCCACTCGGGTGCGCTCGACCGGGCACCCCCAAGATCGATTAGGACTGACCAGTGGCACGCGTCAAAAGGGCCGTCAACGCTCAGAAGAAGCGCCGTTCCATCCTCGAGGCCTCCAAGGGCTATCGCGGGCAGCGCTCGCGCCTGTACCGCAAGGCCAAGGAACAGCAGCTGCACTCGCTCACCTACGCCTACCGGGACCGCCGGGCCCGCAAGGGTGATTTCCGCAAGCTGTGGATCGCCCGGATCAACGCCGCGGCCCGCGCCAACGACATCACCTACAACCGTTTCGTGCAGGGCCTGAAGGCCGCCGGTGTGGAGGTCGACCGCAAGATCCTCGCCGAACTGGCCGTCTCCGATGCCGAGGCGTTCGCCGGCTTGGTCGCCGTCGCCAAGGCCGCGCTGCCCGAGGATGTCAACGCCCCGGCTGCCTGAGTCGTCGTTCGGGGTCCGGGCCGGTGTGCCCGACCCGCTGGTGTAGAAGGCCCCCTCCTTCCGAGGAGGGGGCCTTTCGCGTTTTCCGGGCTGCCGGTGGGGTCGGTGCGGTGGCGTCCGGCGCCGAGGGGTCCGCGGACTTCGGTGGCGTGGCCGGACTTGCGGTGGGCGGGGGCAGTCGCTAATACTTAGCCATATGGCAAAGTATTTGGAATCGCTGGACGGTGTGTTCGCCGCACTGTCGGACCCTTCGCGGCGCGCGGTGGTCCAGCGACTCGGCGCCGGTCCGGCCAGTGTCGGCGAACTGGCCCGGGATCTGCCGATCACCTTGCCGTCCTTCATGAAGCATCTGCGCGTGCTGGAGAACAGCGGGCTGATCCGGACGATCAAAACCGGACGGGTGCGCCGGTGCGAACTCGATCGCGACCGGTTCGCGCTGATCGACGGCTGGCTGGCCGAACAGCGGCAGGTGTGGGAAGCGCGCACGGATCGACTCGAACAATTCCTGCTGACAACCGAGGAGCCCACCGATGAATCCTGATCTCGACCTCTCCCTGCACCGGGTGATCCGCGCACCGCGTCGCAGCGTGTGGAACGCCTGGACCGACGCCGATGATCTCGCCCGCTGGTGGCTGCCCGCCCCGGCCCGCTGCCGCGTCGAACGGCTGGAGGTCCGCCCGGGCGGCGCCTTCGTGACCAGGATGAGCACCGACGACGGCGAATTCGTCCCGCATCTGGACGCCTGCTTCCTCGTGGCCGAGGAACGGGAACGCCTGGTCTTCACCACCGCGCTCGACAGCGGCTGGCGTCCGGCCACCGGGGAGATCGTGATGACCGCCGAGATCACCCTGCGGGATCATCCGGACGGTACCGATTATCACGTGCTGGTCCGGCACGCTGATCCGGCCACCCGGGCCCGGCACGAAGAACTCGGCTTCGAATACGGTTGGGGCACGGTCACCGGTCAGCTCGCCGAGCTCGTCGAGAGCGAGGTCCGGGCATGAAACTCGTCCTGACCGAGTTCCTCACCCTCGACGGCGTCGCGCAAGGGCCGGGCTCGCCCACCGAGGACAGCAGCGACGGTTTCGATCGGGGCGGCTGGCTGGTCCCGTATCTGGACGAGGTCTTCGTCCGGCGGACCTCCGAATGGCTCGACGCCGCCGACGGGTTGCTGTTCGGCCGTCGCACCTACCAGGCTTTCGCCCGGGACTGGCCCGCCATCACCGATCCCGGCGACCCGTTCGCGGAGCGGATGAACACCCTGCCCAAATATGTGGTCTCCGACACCCTGTCCGACGCGGAGTGGAACCCGACCATCGTGCTACCGGGTGATCCGGTCGCCACGGTCGCGGAACTCTTGCGCCGGCCCGGCCGGGAACTACAGATCCACGGCAGCTCCCGGTTAAGTGACGCCCTGCTCGCCGCCGGTCTGGTCGATACCGTCCGGTTGGCCGTCGCGCCCACCGTACTGCGGACGGGCCGGCGGCTGCTCGCCGGCGCCGGGCCGTCCACGGGGTTGCGCCTGGCCGGGCATGAGGCCACCCCTCGCGGCCTGCTCCTGCTCGAATACGAGGTCACCGGTCCCGCGCCGCTCGCCGAATTCGACGGTGTCGCCCAGTTCGCCTGAGGTGATTCCGGTCCGGTCGGGTCCGGACCCCGGATTCGGGGCATGGGCGCGGCCGGACCGGGTTGATACGGTGACTGCTCGCGACGATGAGGCCGAGGAGTGACTGTGAATCGTAGGGCGTTGAGTATTGTTGCCGCGGGTGTGGTTTCGCTGGCGATCGGCCTGCCGCCGGCCTCGGCGGCCGCGGAGGGGATCGCGGTGCGTCCCGCCCCGCCCACCGAGCGGATCGAAACGACCACGGCACCGTTCGATCCGATCTGCCCGCTGTGCTTCGTCCGCGAATTCCTGGAGACCTTCTCCTCGTAAGGTTTGCGGCGACGCGGTGGCTCGTTGCTCGTTCCGGGACCGGTAACGGGCCTCGGCGGAACGAGGGCCGGTCTCGGTGGGTAGCGGCTCCGGGCATCGGCACCCTCTACGATCTCTTGGTGCCCGACCGATATGAACCCATCGATGTGCGGAATCCCCGTGTGGTCGCCGCCGTCAAGCTCCACCGTGGCGTAGCGCGTAAGCGGGCCGGTAGATTTCTTGCCGAAGGCGCGAATTCCGTCGGTGCCGCGCTCGCGGCCGGTCGGGTCCGCGAACTCTTCTATTCCGCCGAGGGTGCCACCCGGGAGCATGCGCTGATCGCCGGCGCCGAAGCCGACGGGGTACGCACCACCCTGGTCTCCGACCGGGCCGCGCAGGCGCTCGGGGAGACGGTCACGCCGCCCGGTCTGGTGGCCGTCTGTGATCTGGTCGATGTGCCGCTGGACCGGATCGTGTCCACGGCTTCCGGGGCGAGCGTTCCACGCATACTTGCGGTGCCGGTGGCGATCGCCGACCCGGGCAATGCCGGCACCCTCATCCGGGTGGCGGACGCGGTCGGCGTGGACGCCGTGGTGCTGGCCGGTGACAGTGTGGATCCGCACAACGGCAAATGCGTCCGGTCCTGCGCGGGCAGCCTCTTCCACGTCCCGATCGTGCGCGCCCGCGATACCGCCGCGGTGCTGGACCGTATCGAGGCCGCGGGTATCACCACCGTGGCGACCACCGCCGCCGGTGAGGTCGATCTCGAAGACGCCGGTGAACTCTTCACCCGGCCGGTCGCCTGGTTGTTCGGCAACGAGGCACACGGCCTGGACCCGGAAATTGCGCGCCGGGCCCGGCACCGTATCCGGATCCCGATCCGGGGGCGGGCCGAAAGCCTGAACCTGGCCACGGCCGCCGCGATCTGTCTCTACGCGAACTCGCGTACCCGCTTCGGACGCGGCTGATCACGGAGCCGGCCGGTCCGGACCCTCGGGCGGCGAGGATTCACATCCCGTGCTCGTACAGATCGGCGAGGATCTCCTGGGCCCAGTCGGCCGCGATCGCCTCCGGGCCGGTGACCCGCAGCGCGGACATCACGGTGAGCAACATCCCGGTCGAGAGGAATCGCCGGGTGTCGGCGGTCGGAGCGCCGGTGAGTTCCCGGACGAGCCGGTAGATGCGGCCGTACCGGTCGCGTACGACCGGGCCGATATCGGGATCGCCGGCCGCCGCGAAGGCGTGTAGCAGGACCTGGAGCAGGGTGCGCTCGGCGAGGAAGTGGTCGTAGGCCTCCGACAGCGAGTCGAGGGAGGCTTCGGGCCCGGCGCCCGCCGCCGCCTCGGTGAAGACCTCTTCGATACGGTCGCAGACCCGGGCGACCGCGGCGAGGAACAGGCGCTGTTTGGAACCGAAGAGGCGGATTACGTACGGCTGGGAGACTCCCGCCCGGCGGGCGATCTCGTCGGTGCGGGTGGCCGCGTAACCGGCTTCCGCGAAGGCATCGACCGCCGCGGTCAGTACCTGGGCCCCCCGTTCGCCAGCGGTCATCCTGGTCCGGCTCGTCGATTCCGGCATGGTCCTCCTCGTCGTCTCGTGTGCTCTTGACATGTTATCAGTCGATGCATACCGTCGTTGGTGAATTAGTTATCAGTCGATTACAACAAGGACGGAATGTGACCGAGATGCTGAGCTCACCAGCTCTGACACCACCCACCGCCCCGGTGCTCACCTCGCCGGCCGATACCGGCCGGCGGCCGCTCGCCGCGGTGCTGGCCGCGGTCGGTATCCCGATGTTCATGGTCACGCTGGACAACCTGGTGGTCACCAACGCGCTCCCCGTGATCCGCACCGAACTGAACGCCTCGCTCGGCGACCTGCAGTGGTTCGTCAACGCCTACACCCTGTCGTTCGCCGCCCTGCTGCTCACCGCCTCCGCTCTCGGCGACCGGTTGGGGCGCCGTCGCGTATTCCTCGCGGGTATCGCGGTGTTCACCGCCGCCTCGGCGGCCTGCGCACTCGCCACCGATCCGGCGATGCTGGTCGCCGCGCGGGTGGTGCAAGGCTTCGGCGGGGCCGCGGTGATGCCACTGTCGCTGACCCTGCTCTCCGACGCAGTACCGGAGCGGCTGCGCAGTGCGGCCATCGGGATATGGGGCGGCATCGCGGGGCTCGGCGTAGCCGCCGGGCCACTGCTGGGCGGCGCCGTGGTCGACGGATTGAGCTGGCAGTGGATCTTCTGGGTCAATGTGCCCATCGGCGTCCTGGTGCTGCCGCTGGTGGTCTGGACATTGCGTGAATCGCGGGGTGGCGGCGGCCGCCTGGACCCGGTGGGCCTGCTGCTGGCTTCGGCGGGAGTGCTGGCGATCGTCTGGGGCATCGTGCACGGCGCCGACGACGGCTGGACCTCACGCGGCGTGCTCACCGCGCTGCTCGGCGGGGCGGTGCTGTCGGTCGCGCTCATCGCCTGGGAGCAGCGGGCTGCGGCGCCCATGCTGGCGCCCCGGCTGTTCCGGATCCGGGCCTTCGGCGTCGCCAATGTGGTGGCCTTCGCCTTCTCGATCGGCGTTTTCGGGTCGATCTTCCTGCTCGCCCAGTTCTTCCAGGTGGTACAGGGTTACAGCCCGTTCGAATCCGGTATCCGGACCATGCCGTGGACCATGGCGCCGATGGTGGTGGCCCCGCTCGCGGGGCTGGTGATCGACCGCGTCGGCGCCCGGGTCCTGCTGGTCACCGGGCAGACGCTGCTGGCCGTGGCGCTGGCCTGGATGGCCGCGATCACCTCGGTGGACGTCGGCTACGGCATATTCGTGGCGCCCCTGCTGCTCGCGGGAGTCGGGATGGGCCTGACCTTCGCGCCGCTGGCGACCGTGGTGATGGGGGCGGTACCGGAGGCGGACCGCTCGGTGGCCTCGGGCACCAACAACACAGTGCGGGAGGTCGGCGTGGCGGTGGGCATCGCGGTACTTGCCTCGGTGTTCGCCTCGTACGGCGAGTACACCGATCCGCAGAGCTATGTGGACGGCCTGGTACCGGCGGTCTGGGTCGGGGCGGGGATCGTCGCGGCCGGGGTGCTGGCCGCCGCCCTGCTCCCGGGCCGGGTGCGCGAGGCGGAACCGGTGCGCTGAACGCGGACGGTCCGCCGCGGCGGTCGGGCCCGGCACCGGCCGGATCGTCCGGCGGCGCGCGGACCGGCGCGCCGCCGATCAGCGTTCGCGGACCGAGACCAGCGATTCCGTGGCGCCGGCGGGCGCGGCCGGGGCCGGCGTGCGCTGCCGCCGGCTCGCGGTCGCGTACAGCACGACCAGTAGCAGGCTGAACCAGACGTAGCCGTTGCCGATCACCTTGTCCCAGGCCGACCAGTCCAGCTCCCGGCCGTCGTTACCGGGCAGGTCGCTGTGTTTGGCCAGTACGAAGACCACCGCGGTGGCAACTGCCGCGGCATACCAGCCGCGCACCTGCGACCAGGGCCGGGTCGTGGCGTAGCCGATCATCGTCAGCAGGGCGGGCGCCACCCACACCCAGTGGTGCGACCAGGAAATCGGCGAGACGAGCAGCGCCACCACCGCGTTGACCGCCAGCGCGATCATCGGGGGTGTCCCGGTGCGCCGGATGGCCGCCACCGCCACGGCCACCAGAGCGACCGCGGCGAGCAGCCACAGGGCCGTGGCCGGGGTGCCGGTGACCTCGAAGCGGGCCAGCACGGCCTGGATCGACTGGTTGGTCTGGAACTCCGACCCGCTCAGCCCACCGACATTGCCGAATCCGCCGAACCAGTACCGCACCGATTCGTCGGGCATCACCGCGAAACCGATCGCGGTGGCGACGGCACCGCTGATCGCGGCCGTCGCGGCGGCCTTGTAATCCTTGCGGATCAGGAAGAACAGGACGAAGGCCGCCGGGGTCAGTTTGATCGCGGCGGCGATACCGAGCAGCACCCCGCGTGGCCAGCGCGGATTGCGGGTCAGGCAGTCGGCGGCGACCAGCCCCATCAGGATCAGATTGACCTGGCCGAAATCCAGGGTCGACCAGACCGGCTCCAGCAGTAGTGCGAGCGGAGTCGCGGTCGCGGTGACCACCAGTGCGAGTTTGCGCTGGTCCTGGCGGGGCCAGAGCTGTCGGGCCACCAGGAACAGGGTCATCGCCAGCGCGCCGATGGAGACCACCAGATAGGTGATCACCGACGCGGCCCACGGCAGCAGTGCGTAGAGCCCGAGCGCCAGCGCGGCGAACGGCGGGTAGATGAACGGGAGGCTGATATCGGCGGCCGTCTCCGGGAGATGGCCGTAGAGATCGCCGCCGGCCCGCCATTCCTCGACCCCGAGCCGATAGACCTCGAGGTCGATGTACTCGCCGCTGATGCCGCGGAACGGATCGATCGGGCGCGACATACACACCCACGTCACGACCACCGCCAGCAGCGGCAGCAGCCAGACCGCCTGCCGGCGGGCACGTCCGGCGAGCGTCTCGGTGCGGGTCAAGGCGTTCGTCATCGGAGGGGACTTTACCGGTTGAAGGTGTCGGAGTACCGGGCAGTGAGCGGCGGGGGATATCGGCGTGAGCCCGGCGGGGGCCATCGAATACGATTCCACCAGCAGCAATACGGGCGTCGGAGCCGACCGCGCCCGCTCACCGATGCCCAGGGGAGAGACGAGTAGACCGTGGCCGACGACACCGACGCAGGCGCAGCGACCGGCGGGCAGGAATCCGCCCTCACCGAAGAAGCCCTGGCCGCCGCGGCCGCGGCGGCCGAGAAGGACTTCGCGGCCGCCGCCGATCTGGAGGCGCTCGCGGGCGCGAAAACCGAGCATATGGGCGGCCGGTCGCCGATCGCGCTGGCCCAGCGGTCGCTGGGCTCGCTGCCCAAATCGGAGAAGGCCGACGCCGGTAAGCGGGTGAACAAGGCGCGGGCGCGGGTTTCGGAGGCGTTCGAGGAACGGCAGCGGGTGCTGCTCGCCGAACGTGATGCCGCGGTACTCGTCGCCGAGGCGATCGATGTCACGCTCCCGGCGGACCGGCGCCCGGTGGGTGCCCGGCACCCGATCACCGTCATCTCCGAACAGGTCGCCGATGTGTTCGTCGGAATGGGCTGGGAGATCGCCGAGGGACCGGAGGTGGAGACCGAGCACTTCAACTTCGACGCGCTCAACTTCCTGCCCGACCACCCCGCCCGCACCATGCAGGACACCTTCCACATCGCACCGGCCGGTTCGCGCCAGGTGCTGCGCACCCACACCTCGCCGGTGCAGGTGCGGTCCATGCTGGAACGCGACCTGCCGATCTATGTGGTGTGCCCGGGGCGTACCTTCCGCACCGACGAACTCGATGCCACCCACACTCCGGTGTTCTCCCAGGTCGAGGGGCTGGCCATCGATAAGGGACTGACCATGGCGCATCTGCGCGGCACGCTGGACGCGTTCGCGCGGGCCCTGTTCGGCCCCGAGACCACCACCCGGATCCGGCCCAACTACTTCCCGTTCACCGAACCCTCGGCCGAGGTCGATGTCTGGTTCCCGGACAAGAAGGGTGGCGCCGGCTGGGTCGAATGGGGCGGCTGCGGCATGGTCAACCCGAAGGTGCTGATCGCCAGCGGGATCGACCCCGACGAGTACAGCGGCTTCGCGTTCGGTATGGGTCTGGAGCGCACGCTGCAGTTCCGCAACGGCATTCCCGATATGCGCGACATCGTCGAGGGTGATGTGCGGTTCACCCTGCCCTTCGGTATCCGGTCCTGACCTTTTTCGAGCGAGAGAGCGAACGTCACAGTGCGAGTAGCGCAGTCCTGGCTGACCGAAACGATCCGCCGCACCGTCCCCGACTGGGAGGTGACGCCGGAGGAACTCGATGCCGGATTCGTCCGGGTCGGGCTCGAGGTCGAAGAGGTCGACGAGCTGGAACGGGTGAGCGGGGATATCGAACACCCGCTGGTGGTCGGCCGGGTCGCCGAGATCACCGAGCTCACCGAGTTCAAGAAACCCATTCGGTTCTGCAAGGTCGATATCGGCGCGGAGCAACTTCAGGAGATCGTCTGCGGAGCCACCAACTTCGCGGTCGGTGACCTGGTCGTCGTCGTGCTGCCCGGCGGTGTGCTGCCGGGCGGTTTCGCCATCTCCTCCCGCAAGACCTACGGCCATGTCTCCCACGGCATGATCTGCTCGGTCGCCGAACTCGGGATCGGCAAGGACCACTCGGGCATCCTGGTGCTGGAACCCGGTACGGCCGAACCCGGTACCGACGCCAACGACCTGCTCGGTCTCGGCGATACCGTGATCGAACTGAACATCACGCCCGATCGGGGCTACTGCTTCTCGGTGCGCGGCCTGGCCCGCGAACTGGCCTGCGGTTTCGATCTCGACTACGCCGACCCGGCCGTGCGCACCCTGCCCGAGGGGCCCGAGGCGTGGCCGGTGGATGTGGCACCGGAATCGGGCTGCACCCGCTTCGGTGTCCGCCGGGTCACGGGGATCGATCCGCACGCCGTGAGCCCGTGGTGGTTGCAGCGGCGGCTGCTGCTGGCGGGTGTGCGGCCGATCTCCCCGGCGGTCGATGTGACCAATTACGTGATGCTGGAACTCGGGCAGCCGCTGCACGCCTTCGACGCCGCGAAACTCGGCGGCGGCCTGGTGGTGCGCCGCGCGCACCCCGGTGAGACCCTGCGCACCCTGGACGAGGTCGAACGCGAACTCGACGCCGAGGATGTGGTGATCGCCGACGACACCGGGGTGGTCTCGCTCGCCGGCGTGATGGGCGGCGCGTCCACGGAGGTGAGCGCGGAGTCGACCGATATCGTCCTCGAGGCCGCCACCTGGGATCCGCTGTTCATCTACCGCACCGCCCGCCGCCACAAGCTGGTGTCGGAGGCGAGTAAACGATACGAGCGGGTGGTGGACCCGGAATTGAACCTGGCCGCGCTGGACCGGGCCGCGTCCCTGCTCGCGGAGATCGCCGGCGGCACGGTGGAGCCCACGCTCACCGATATCCGGCTGCCGCTGACCCCGCCGGAGCCGATCCGGATGGATATCGATCTGCCCGACCGGGTGGCCGGTGTCCAGTACGCCCCCGGTACGTCCGCGCGGCGCCTCACGCAGATCGGCTGCCATGTCGAGGTGGCGGTCGACGAGACCAGCGGCCACGGTCAGCTGGTGGTGACCCCGCCGAGTTGGCGGCCGGATCTCGCCCAGCCGGCCGATCTGGTGGAAGAGGTGCTGCGGCTCGAGGGCCTGGAACGGATTCCGCTGGTGCTGCCGCAGGCGCCCGCCGGGCGCGGCCTCACCGCGGTGCAGCGCCGCCGCCGCGCGGTGAGCCGGGCGCTGGCCTTCGCCGGCTGTATCGAGGTGCCGCCGCCGGTGTTCCTGCCCGCGGATGTCTTCGATACCTGGGGGCTGGACGCCGACGACCCCCGCCGCACCACCACCCGGGTACTGAACCCGCTGGATGTCGAACGCGCCGAACTCGCCACCACGCTGTTGCCGGGTCTGCTGGAGATCGCGGCCCGCAATATCTCCCGCGGCGCCCGTGATCTATCGCTCTACGGGATCGCCCAGGTCGTCCTGCCCGGCCCGGACACCGCTCCGGTGGCACCGCTGCCGGTGGACCGGCGTCCGACCGACGCCGAGTTCGCCGAACTGCTGGCCTCGCTGCCCGATCAGCCCCAGCACGTCGCGGTGGTGCTCACCGGCCGCCGGGAACCCCGCGGTCCGTGGGGTCCGGGGCGGGCGGCCGAAGCCGCCGACGCGTTCGCGCTCGCCGATGTGGTCGCCGAGGCCGCCGGGGTCGAACTCGTACGTCGGCCCGGCAAACATCTGCCGTGGCATCCGGGGCGGTGCGCCGAACTGACGGTGGACGGTGTGGTGATCGGCTATGCCGGCGAGTTGCATCCCGGGGTGCTGGAACGCTCCGGCCTGCCGCCGCGCACCTGCGCCCTGGAACTGGATCTGGACGCCCTCCCGCTGCGCGAAACGCGGCCCGCGCCGGCCATTTCCCCGTTCCCGGCCGTGTTGCAGGATGTCTCGGTCAGCGTCGCGCACGATGTTCCGGCGGCGGAGGTGGAGACGGCGCTGCGGTCCGGTGGCGGGGAGTTGCTCGAGGATATCGCGCTGTTCGACGTGTACGCGGGTGCGCAGGCCGGTGCAGGCCGTAAATCGCTCACCTACGCGCTGCGCTTCCGGGCCGCCGACCGGACGCTCACCGAGGACGAGGCCAGTGCGGCGCGCGATGCCGCGGTGGCCGCCGCGGCAGACGCGGTGGGCGCGGTGATCCGTTCGTAGGAGAGCCGTTCTCCGCCAACGTGGTCGGTCCGTCCGAACGGGCGGACCGGACGTCGTAGGCTGGTCGCATGACTGAACCCAGCACAGGCGATCCGGGCGCGCTCGCCGCGCGGTTGGCGGCCCTGCCCGACGAGCAGTTGCTGGCCGTCCTGGTGGTGGCCGCCGCGGGCCGCGACAAGCTGGCCCCGCTGTACGAAGCCGCCACTCGGCTGCTGGCGGAAACCGGGCAGAGCGCGATGGCGTCCGGTGTGATTCCCGGCACCCCGGAGTCGCCGGGCTATGGGGCCGAATCCGGCCTCGGTTCGTCCGCGCAGGTGGGCGGGGGTGTCGGCGCGGCAGCCGGGCCGGGCGGGGGAGCGGCCGGTGCGTCCGCCGGCTACAGCGCTTCCGGTGTGCCGACGTTCGGTTCCGTTCGCGATAAGGTCGAGCGGCGTTTCGGCACCGCGTTCGGTGCGCGGGCACTCGGCCGGCAGAGCCCGGTCGGCCGCGGCGCCGACGAACAGTGGGAAGCGCGTGAACAGGCCGCGCGGGAACGTCTGGCACAGATTCGCACCTCCTTGCACGAGGGCGAAGGGTCCTGATCCCGCCCGGCCCGCGCCGGAGCGACAGGGATGGACCCATGACCGACACCGCCGATACCGCACGTGTACTCGCCGGCCGGCTGCTCGACGCCCAGGTGCAGTGGCTGCTCGACGAGGTGAGCGGGGACCGGTTCGCCGAGGTCGTCGCCCGGGACGTGGCAGCCGCGCTTGAGGTCGCGGGTACGGTGCGCGCGGGCGAGGTGGTCGACGTCGAACAGTTCGAGCAGACCGTGGCCACCGTGGTCGACAAGGTCGGCGGCAGCGCGGTCCTGGCGGAGACCGCCGGTCTGTTCGCCGACGCGATCTATGACAGTATCGCCGCCAACGAGGATCACACCCTGGGTGACCTGGTCGAACGCGAACCGGTCGAGGCGCTACTGCAGAAGATCGTGGATATGCACCAGACCCAGGAACGGCTCCTGGAACGATTGACCGACAGTCCTCTGGTGGCCACCGTCGCCTCCAAGTTCGTCGACAAACTGGTCGGCGATTTCGTCGAGGCCAACCGGCAGCGCGCAGAGAAGATTCCCGGTATGGGCACGCTCATGTCGATCGGCCAGTCCGCCGCCGATCGCGCCCGCAAGGTGGCGGAATCCAACTCCATCCTCGGCGATATCGCGGGCAGGGGCGCCCTGTACGCGCTCAAACGCACCAACAACGCGATCCGCGAGATGTTGCGCGAAGCCCCCGTGCACGACGCCACTATGGAGTTCTGGGATCTGCACGCCGACGAACCGATCAGCGGTCTGCGGGAGTACCTGACGAAACAGGATCTCCACGAACTGGTCGGGTTGTGCTACCGGATCGCGGTGACCACCCGGGAGAAGGAGTACTTCGGCCTGCTGGTGGCCGAATGCGTGCAGGTGTTCCATGAGAAGTACCGGGATCACACGCTCGCCGCGCTGCTCGCGGAGGTCGGGCTCACCGGTGACGATATCGTCACCGAGATCCTTCGGTACGGTCCGGCGGTGGTGGAGACCGCCAAACGGGACGGCGTGCTGGCGGGATTGATCCGGAAACGGTTGGAACCGTTCTACTATTCCGATGAAATCTTGAAGATTCTGGCCCCGGCCGGGTAGGCACAGCTACCAGGAATCCGCACCGCGTTCGACGTCGAAACCGGAATCCCGCAGGATGAGCTCGCGGGTTTCTGGATCCACCGGACGCTCTGGTGGTTCCTCCGGCTCGACGGGATTGGACCGCGCGATCGGCAAAAGTTCGTCGTAGCCCTCCTCACCGGGGCGCAGTTCCTCGTACCCGCGGTAGTAGATACCGTTTTCGGTCCTGCCCCGGAGCGGGAGCCGGATGGTGACACCGTCCGGGGCGAGCATGGGCGGGCTGCTGTCGTCAGAGTAAGCGGTCAAAATAGGCTTTCAGTCGGTCGGCGAGGGCTCTGTCACCCAGGGTGAACTCCCTTAGTTTAGAGTCCCCACCATGCATCCAGGCGGTGAAGGCCTCGGCGAATGCTTCCGACCTTCTGTCGTAATAACTGTTCCAACCCCGCTTGACAAAAGGGATCCATCCCCAGCGTCGCATATCCCGCATATCCGAGTGTATGCCGATCCACTCGGCGCTGTCGCTCAGCCGATGTCCGTCTGTCCCGAAGGCGGCATCTGTGGCATGCCCGAACTCGTGCCACACGACGTTGGCACTACCGGAGTTGCCGCCGCTATTGATGATGATCCGCCGCGACTCGGTCAGGTACACGCCTTGGACGGTGTTCCAGCTGGTCCCCGGCTTCCGGCCGTATGGTGTGTGTCCACGCAGCTCGTACCCACCGGGTAGGTCCAGCAACTGTCGATTGCCGATGACGATCCCGCCTGTGGGGACGGCGTTCATATATTCGCTCACCCGCTGGTAGATGGGAGAGGGCACGCGGGTGAGGTTTTCCCGCATCTGCTTCGCCGCGACCGTCTCGTCGATTACGTCGATGAGCGGTCTACTCTCGGGCGCGGTTTCACCGGAGAAGAATTCAGCACTGCCCACCCAGTCCCCGAAGCGGACGGGATCGCCCGACCGCACCGGCACCGGTGGTCCGGCCGGGTCGACTCTCACCCCGTTGAGATAGGTACCGTGCTCGGAATAGTGGT
The DNA here is from genome assembly GCF_050942415.1 of Nocardia grenadensis. Classification (NCBI taxonomy): domain Bacteria; kingdom Bacillati; phylum Actinomycetota; class Actinomycetes; order Mycobacteriales; family Nocardiaceae; genus Nocardia; species Nocardia grenadensis. Next base: position 2,075,679 of record NZ_CP192054.1, read on the forward strand.
CCCGCAGCATCAGGTTGCCGTATTGATCCCGGAAGATCGTCGCATGCCTCGGCGACACCGAAGGGTCCTTGGAAAACTGTTCGGCCATCGGTGAATTCTGGTCCCGGCCGATAAGTAATTCTTCGCCGCGGCGCAGATGCAGTGGCGGTATGCGCTGGTTGTCGGCGAGACGCAGCGAGAGCGGGCGCTCCTCGCCCACTTCGAGCCGGGATCGCGAACCGCCGAACGACAGACTGTCCTCGGGACCCACATAAGTTTTCTCCCCCGTCGCCAGCGCTCGGTCGTTCACCCGGGTAGGCGGACGCAGTTCCGGCTGCGGGTCGCGTACCCATACCCGGCCGTCCGGATCTCGTCCGACGAAGACGTCGCGTTCCCCGATTCTGGCTCCCTGCGGACCGCCCCCGCGGGCATCCGCTTCGCCGACGATATAGCGCACCGGAACTGCGATTTCCTGTCCCGGTGCCAACCGGATCGGCTCGAGCCGCAGGTGCGGTGCGAAATGCAGGACTGCGGGGGGCTGGTCGGACTCGCGACCGATATGCGCCGTCGCCATGGTGCGGGCACCGAGTGCGTCCTGATCCCCGTCCTTCAGAGGCGCCCGGTGGTCCGAGGAATCGGCGTACGACTCTTTCCTCGGTGCCGTGCCCGCGGTGTGTTCGTCTGGTGCGAAACGTACGTCGACAGTGCCGGGCGGCCGGGTGGATCCGGAGCCACTGGTGCGATCTCCGCGCGAGTGGTTGTCTCCGGTGTCGACTCGGGGCACCGCGCGATCTTGCCGCGCGGGTGGCCGGACCTGGTTGCGCTGGTCTCCGGCCTCGGGCCGGCCGTCCCGCGCCGGGGTCCGGTTGGTGCTCCGATCGGCCGGAACAGGCTGCTGCGAATCCACTGTCGTCGGGCGGGCCTGCCCGGAGACGTCGCCGGGGCCCTGGTGCGGTGGAACGACGAACCCCGAGTCCGCGGGATGTGGGGGCGGGGCTGCGTCCGCCATCCCGTCCAGTCGCTGGACAACTCCTGCGTGCCAGTCGTTGCGCCCCAGAGCGGAGAAAATCGGCTGTAGCTCTTCGACGCGTTGCCGGATCTCCGCCACCTCGGTGCGCGAGTAACCGTGCTCTTTCCACTGCACCGTTCCCTCGGCCGGCCCGTAATCCAGGAACTGCTTCGCGAAGGCGCCGATACGGCCGTCCGGCGCGAAGGCCAGGCTGTGGTCGATGCCCCAGACATCGCCGGTCGGATCGATCATCCAGTTCTCGGCGCCGCGATCGGGGACATCGATCAGGGCGTCGAGCAGGCCGAGCCGGTTCCCCGAGGGCGTTCCGTGGAACTGTGTCTCCGGCGTCCAATCGCCCGGATACGCGTCCTCCGCGTTCTTGCCGGGAACAACCTCCATGTAGACGTGGCGCCCGTCGATGTGTACGGCGGGTACCCGGGCGCCGACCGCGTCGCCGACGACCGAGGCGAGGAATTCCGCGTGCGCGTGCCGCGGGTCGGAGACGACCTTGTGCACCACTCGGGTGCCGTCCGGGAAGGTCAGCACCTCCGCGGTTCTCGCGGAATTCTCCTGAGTGCTGTGTCGTGCCAGGGGTTCCGCGGCCGGGGGCTCGCCCGCGAGCAGTCGGTCGACACGCCTGCCGAAATCCGATTGCCGCCGAGCTATCGGCGGCAGGTCGGTATTCCCGCGCACGCCGTCGACCCCGGCCCGGTGTACCCGCAGCGCGCTGCCGGCCGCGCCGACGAAACCGCCCCCGAAGCCGACGACCGCGGATTCGCGCACCATCTTGAACATATCGCCGAAGTTGTGGATGTCCTTGTGGTGGATGATCAAGGACGGGACCGCGCCCGCGATTCCACCGGTGATGCCACCCGCGCCGCCGATCAGCATGGTGCCGCCGAGATGAGCGGTGAAACGGCCGATATCACTGGTGGCCCGGCCGCCCAGGCGATCGAGTACCCGCGGTGCGGCCCGCCGTCCGACTTCCGCGCCGACAATGCCACCGATGACGCCGCCCGCGACCATCTCGGCCAACGAGCCCATATCGAATTCATCGCGGACCCCGGTCTCGAGATCCCAGACCTGCGCGCCGACACCGATCGCCACGCTGGTGAGGGCGCCTATCTTGGCAGCGTGGATCGCCCCGTGCAGGGCCGCCCGGCGCGCCGCCCCGGCCGCGGCGCGGGTGGCCACGGTGGTCGTCAGTCTCGTGATCGCCGCGCGCATCGCCTGCTCGGCCGCCAGACGGTCGGCCAGTGCTTTGAACCCGCCGCCGTAGAGGAACAGCAGCGCGTCGTAGGCGAGCTGCACACCGAGGACTATGCCGGTGACGATGAGCAGATGTTGCGTCTGCTCGGTGACATCGGCCACGTCATGGCACTGTCGGCCCATGTCCTCGCAGACCGCGGCTTGGTTGCGCATGGTGGCGACCACGGTGCGATTACGCTCGGACAGAGCCGAGCGGGTAGCCCCCCCGACCGACTCTTCGGCGTCCCGGCATTCCGTCTCGTAACTGACCGCCGCCGCACCGAGTCCGCGGCCGGTGTCGAGGTAACAGTCACCACGGGCGCGCATGCGGTCCACGTCGAGTTCGGGCCAATGTCCGATGACCAGGTCGCGCACCGCGGCCGGGACCTCGGCCAAGAGTGCGCTCGTATTCATCCCGGCCCGCCTCCCGGGATCCGTCGGGCCTGCTCAGGTGCCCTCGTCATTACCTGTCAAGAAGTCGATACTCGCATATCGGCCGGGGTGCTGCCTGATTTGCCTGCTTCCTGTCAATTCCTGCGGGTGGGGATATGGCATCATCGGCAATGAATTCATGCGTCGGTCGGAAGGCGGGCCGCATTGTGGGAAATGAATTTCGCGCCGATCCCGACCGGCTACGCGCGAAGGCTCCGGCCTTCGAGCAGCTGGGTGCCGAGGTCGAGGCGCTGGTACAGCGTTTACACGACCTGGTTTCCGCGGATTCCGCTCCCTGGGGCGGTGACGATTCCGGCAAGGCCTTCGCCGAGAGTTTCGTCCCCGAAGAGGAGCGGACGATATCCAATCTGCACAGCCTCACCGAGGTGGTGCGGCAGGCAGGTCCGGATCTGCGGCAGGTGGCTGCGAATTTCGAGCAGCAGGACCTGATGAGCGCCCGGGAGGTGCGGAGGGCCGATCCGGTCCTCTCCTCCCACCCGGATATCGCCTCGGACGGCCCCGCCGCCCCGGTCGGCGATCGAGGATCCGCTACGTCGGCTGCCGCCACCACAACTCCGGCGGCCGATGTCGCGCCGGCCCGCGAACCGGGTAGCGACCTCGCCGGCCCGCGGAGTCGAGAGTCGGCGAACGCACCCGTGGAAGGAGCGGCGGCGCAGCGGTTCCCCCTCGGCGGTTCGGGCTCGCCGGATGACGCATCTGCTGTATCCGATTCGCGGCAGCGGCCGGTCGAATCGGCACAGCACCCCGCCGACCTGGGCCGCGGGAATCGGGCGCAGGCCGAGCGTGACGGCGCGCCTACCGCACCGCACCCGACCGCGCCCCCCGCGGCGGTCGCGGCACAGCCTGCGACCGCGGAAGCGCAGCGGACCCAGGTGCCTCCGCACCGCGCACCCATACCGGCGAAGGCGGCTGTAACCGCACCCTCCGGAACCGTTCCCGCCACCCCGACCTCCCCGTGGTCGAAATCCGGTTCCGGCGGACCCCCTCGGGTCACCGCCCCCGGACCGGGCAGCTCCGATGCTCCGCCGCGAATGCCGAATCGCGCGCCACAGCGACCCGTCGACAAACCCGCGGAACCGGAACGCCGGCCCGGTGAAGCGGCCGTCGAGCCGATTGCTTCGCGCCTGGCGCGGGAACTCGCCGAGCGGCACGGCATTCTGGCTTTCGGATTCGATACCCCCGGGGTCCCCCGGGAGGTGTTGATGGAGATGGTCGCCGCGGTGAACGACGTCCTGCCCCGCCATCCGGCCCTCCCGCTGGGCGCCGTCGGTGTCGATGATCTGCCGGAAGGAACGACGATACGACTGGATTCGGAGCCGGCGGATTCCGGGTCGCGACGGTCGGGCGCTGCGACTACCGGCTACACGGCCCGCATCACCCTGGCGGCTCGGGCGGCCGTCGATCCGGTGGGGCTGGAGCGCGCGGTGCGCGCGGACGAGGCGGCAGGTCTGCTCGCCCCCGGTTGTGCCCAACGGCCCGTGTACTCCTCCGTGGTGCGTGAAATGGGGCGAGCACTCGACGCGGCAGGCGACTTCCGGGCCCGGGCCGCGACCAGGCGCGCGCTCGTCGCCGCCTACCTTCCGCTAACGAGCCGGGACACCGCCGGTTCGCTGGCGCGCACGGTCGCCGGGTTCGCGGTATGGCGAGCGCAGCTGGCCGGTGGTGTCCGGGCCGGTCGATTCGATCCGGAGGCGGCGTTGGCCGAGGCATTCACCGAGGTGGTATTGGACGCGTCCCGGGCCTCTCAGCCGGCCCACACCCTGCACAGGCTGCTGGTCGATACCGCGGACGCTGCGCGGACCCGGTCGGATTCGCCGTGAGCGGCCGGGACACGACCACCGCTCATCGCGGCCGTGACCGTCCGATCCACCGCGTCGACGGCGATATCGCCGATTCTGCCGGTCCGGCCGCAGCACGGTCACCGGCACCATGAAGTCGGTGCGGTCGGCGCCCGACCGTCGATCAGCGGGAACGAGCCGTGTTTCGAGCGGTCGGACGGTCACCGCCGGCACCAGGGCGCCCTGCGGCTAGGAGGAGCGCACCTGCGCGGTGTCCTTCTTGTCCAGTTCGGCACGTTCGGCGAGCAGATCGCGAATTTCGGTGAGCAAGGCGATATCGGCCGGGGTGGCCGGTTCGGCATCCACATTGTTTCGGGCATAGAAGCGTTTCTGCATGGTCTTCATCGGCAGGATGAGCGCGAAGTACAGCACCGCCGCGACCATGACGAAATCGATGGCAGCGCTGATGATCGGACCGAGTGCGATGAAGGTCGCGGGTTTGCCCGCGAGCAGCGTGATACCGAAACCGAACTGGCCGCTGCCGCCGAGTACGGCCAGCAACGGCTCCACCACGCCCTTGGTCACCGAACTCACCACCGCGGTGAACGCGGTGCCCATGACGACGGCGACGGCCAGATCGATGACGTTCCCGCGCATGAGGAAGTCTTTGAAACCTTTGAGCATCAATCCACTCCGTATCGAACGCTGCTGTTCACCGCCGGTCCCGGTCCCGGCCGCTGAGCGGTACCGCGGCGATCGAGGTGTCCGGCGCTACACCGCAGGTGATAGTCGCAGCCGGGCTTGCGCCGCGCAAACCGGCGGCGACCGGATGCGCGCTGTCCCCGCCGGGTGGCGTCGCCGGACCGGCGGCCCGCGCCGAGCCACACTAGAGTCGAGGCAGCTCGGGGGAACAGCTATCAGGAGGAAACCGTGGCATCGACGACACTGCTGGGCCGGGCGGTCCGGGGCTTCAATGCGGGAGTGGTCGCCCTGCTCGACGCGCCGGTGCTCGGCCCGCTGCTGGGTAAGGGGTTCGTGGAGATCGAGTATGTGGGGCGCCGGTCGGGCCGGACGTTCCGGACCCCGGTGAACTACCTGCAGAAGGACGGCGGCCTGCTCATCGGTGTCGCCATGCCCGATAAGAAGACCTGGTGGCGCAACTTCCTCGGTGAGGGCGCGCCCATTGTGCTGCACTTCCGCGACGGCGATCGGCGCGGGCACGCGACCGCCCGGCGTGACGAGAAGGGTCGGGTCGGCGTGCGGGTCCGGTTCGACGAACCGGGCTGAGTCCCGCGCGGGCATGGAGAGCGCGGGCGGATCGTTTCGGGGAGCGCGAGAAACAGGCGTGCGGCAGGACGCGCGAGCCGGTAGTGTTCCGGCCGTGTCGAGCCCGGAGGCATCCAGAGCAGGGCTGCCGGTCATCCCCGTCAGCCCCTGACCTTCCGCTACCCGTTCGCCGTGTCGCCTTCCGGCCGCACGGTAATGCGGTGACTCCCGGGCGCTGACCGGGGTGACGAGATGTTTCCTGTCTCTTCCACCTCGGAGCCCTTCATGCCTTTTGCTCTCTACCTGCTCGCCCTGGCGGTTTTCGCCATGGGCACTTCGGAGTTCGTGCTCGCCGGTCTCGTACCGGATATCGCGGCCGATCTCGGTGTGGGTCTCGGTGCCACCGGCCTTCTCACCTCGGCGTTCGCCATCGGAATGATGGTGGGCGCACCGCTGATGGCGGGTCTCGCCCGGAACTGGCCGATCCGGTCGAGCCTGCTGTGTTTTCTGCTGCTCTTCCTGGCCGCGCATATCGCCGGAGCGGTAACCGGCAGTTTCGCCGTCCTGGTGGTCACCCGGGTGGTGGCCGCCGTCGCGAACGCCGGATTCCTCGCGGTCGCGTTGACCGCGGCCGCGGCGCTGGTCCCCGCCGGACGGCAGGGCCGGGCGCTGGCGATCCTGCTGGGTGGCACCGCCCTGGCCACTGTGGCGGGGGTGCCGGGCGGGGCGCTGCTGGGGACGATGCTCGGCTGGCGGGCCACCTTCTGGGCGATCGTGTTGCTGTGCCTGCCGGCCGCAGCCGGTGTTCTGGCCGGAATCCCCGGGCGCTCGGGGCAGGCCGCCGCCCCCGACCTCCGTGGTGAACTCGCGCAGTTGCGACGTCCGCGATTGCTCACGGTCATGCTGCTGGCGGCGCTCGTGAACGCGGCCACGTTCGGCAGTTTCACCTTCCTCGCGCCGTTGGTCACCGGGACGGGTGAGCTGGGCCCGCTCTGGGTGCCGGTGGTGCTGGTGCTGTTCGGCACGGGTTCTTTCGCCGGCGTGACGGTCGCCGGGCGGTTGTCCGACCAACACGCCGCGGCGGTGATCGCGGTCGGCGGCCCGCTGCTGTGCGGTGGCTGGTTCGCGCTCGCGCTGACCGCCGGCTGTCCCGTCGCCCTGCTCTTCCTGGTGTGCCTGCTGGGAGCGTTGTCGTTCGGGGTGGGGAGCACCCTGATCGCGCGCGTGCTCTACGAGGCCGCGGATGCCCCGACCATGGCGGGCTCCTATGCGACGGCGGCATTGAATGCCGGTGCCGCGGCGGGACCCGCGATGGCGGGGTTCGCCCTGGCGACCGGTTGGGGCGACCGGGGGCCGATGTGGGTGAGCGGTGTCCTGGTGGGAGTGGCGCTGCTGCCGGCGCTGCGGTTCCGCACGATACTCACCGCGGCGGCGGACCGATAGGACTGCAGAGCCGCTGCGCGAGTGTGGTGCACCGGCCGGTTGACAGCAGGTGGTGTAAACGGAACGTAACAGTGTCCAGAGTTCGACAACACACGACCGGGATCGGTGTGCCGACCCCCTGCCGTTCGTTGATCTCACCCCACCATCCGGATCGGCCGAGTGGTGTGGCGCAGCGGCCAGGGGTGATGGAGGTCGAGCGTGTCGCGGGCGGGGCGCGACGGCAACGAATCCGGGGGACCCGGCCGTCCGCGGGGAGAATCCGATGGCCGCGACGGCAGTATCCTGGCCACCGGTCCCGGCCCACCGCGGCCGGAAAGGATTCCCGTGCTCGCCTCCCTGCTCTTCGCAGCACTCGCCGCGGGTCAGCTGGCGCTCGCCGGCCGGTGCGCGCTCCGGTATCGGGTGACCGGTGACCGGCTGCTCCTCGTACCCGCCGTGGTGTGCGCGGCCCTGGCCTACGACAACGGGGTACTCGCGGCGGGCCGCTGGATCGGCGCCGGTGCGACGCTGGAGAGCTGGTCGACGCCCCGGTTCATCGCCCATATCGTGCTCACGCCGCTGTTGATGCCGTGGGCGTGCGCCGCCGCGGCCCGAGCCGGGGTCGGCTGGGCGCGGACCCGGTGGGCGCGGACGACAATCGCGGCGGTGACGGCGGTGGTGATCGTACTGGGGGTGGCCGCCGAACTGACTCCGCTCACGCTGGCACCGCGGGAGTGGGCGGGCACCATGCGCTACACCACCGCGCACGCGTCGGTGGCCGGCCTGTTGTCGCCGGTGGTGACGGTGGTGGTCGTGCTGGTGGCGGCCGTGGCGGTGTGGCGGGCACGGGGCTACCGACTCTGGACCGTGACCACGGTGATCATGACCGTGGTCGCGGCGGCGATACCACCCATGTTGCTCACCAATGGCGCCGAACTGGTGTTCACGGCGGGCGTGGTCGTGACCGCGGTATGGCTGGCGGAGCCGTTCCGGGTGCCCGGTGCCGCCGCGGGTGCTGCGCACTGAGCGAATCCCCCGGGGAGACTTCCCGCGTTTTCTCCCGGCCTGGGCCGAGGGACGGGGTCGGACCTGCGCCGATAGCCGGATTCCGCGCCGTCCGGCGCATACAGTCGGCCCCGGCCGTGTGCGTCGTCACAGCTACCGGTGCGGTGGCCGTCCATACTTCTGATCATGGGCGATGCGCAGACCGCTGAAGGAAACGACGCGACCCTGCCGTTGCGCGAGGACATCCGGTTCCTCGGCGGCGTGCTCGGCGACACCATTCGCGATCACGAGGGCCCCGAGGTCTTCGACCTCGTGGAGCGGGTGCGGGTGGAGGCGTTCCGGGTCCGGCGGGAGGAGGTGGAGCGCAGTGCGGTCGGTGAAATGCTGTCCGGGGTCGACATCACGGTGGCACTACCGCTGATCCGGGCATTCAGCTATTTCGTCCTGCTGGCCAACCTCGCCGAGGACATCCAGCGCGACCGCCGCCGCGCCGCGCACGAGGCGGCGGGCGAAGCCCCGCAGGACTCCTCGCTGGCCGCCACCTACCGGAAAATGGACGCGGCCGCGGTGCCGGGGGAGCGGGTCGCCGAACTGCTGGACGACGCGCTGGTGTCCCCGGTGATCACCGCGCACCCCACCGAGACCCGGCGCCGTACGGTGTTCGACACCCAGGCCCGGGTCACCGAACTGATGCGCCGCCGGCAACGGGCCCCCGAATCCGAACGGGAACAGCTCGAGCTCGAGATCCGGCGGCAGGTGCTCACTCTGTGGCGGACGGCGCTGATCAGGTTGTCGCGGCTGCGTATCCAGGACGAGATCGCCGTCGGCCTGCGGTACTACGAACTCACATTGTTCGATGTCATCCCCGCGATCAACGCGAGCGTGCGTACGGCGCTGGGGTCGCGCTGGCCCGAGCAGCGGTTGCTGCCGAAACCCATGCTGCGGCCCGGCTCATGGATCGGCGGGGACCGGGACGGTAACCCGTATGTGACGGCGGAGGTGGTGCGCACGGCGGCGGCGCAGGCCGCGAGTGTGGCGTTCGCGCGTTACCTGCGTGAACTCGTGCAGTTGGAGAAGACGCTGGCGCTGTCGGCGCGGCTGGTCCCGGTGACCGCGGAACTGCGCGCACTCGCCGACCGCGGCTATCCGGACCCGAAGACCTACGCCGACGAACCGTACCGGCGGGCACTGTACGGCATCCGGGTCCGGCTCACCGCGACCGCGCGGCGGGCCGTCGCCGCGCTGGATCCCGAAGCAGCGGGTCCCTGGGAGTTCGAATCGTCCGCCGCCGGTGAGGGCACCTCCGGCACTCCGTACGACACACCCCAGGATCTGCTCGACGAGCTCGACACCGTCGATGCCTCGCTGCGCGCCGGCGGGGACGCGCTGCTCGCCGACGACCGCCTCGCGGCGCTGCGCTGTGCGGTGGAAACGTTCGGATTCCATCTACAGGGCCTGGATATGCGGCAGAATTCCGAGACCCATGAGCAGGTCGTCGCGGAACTGCTGGCCTGGGCGGGCGTGCATCCGGATTATCCGAGCCTGTCCGAGTCCGAGCGGGTGGACCTGCTCACCCGGGAACTGCGTACCCGCCGGCCGCTGCTGGGGCCCCGGGCGCGGATCGGTGAGCCGGCGGCCAAAGAATTGGGAGTGGTGCGCGCGGGCGCCGCCGTGGTGGCCGCGCTGGGCCCGGACGCGGTCCCCAACTACATCATCTCGATGTGTACCTCCGTCAGCGATCTACTCGAGGCCGCCCTGCTGCTCAAGGAGGGCGGCCTGCTCGATCCCGGGGACGCGGACAGCGGGCCCTCCTGCCCGGCCGGGATCGTGCCGCTGTTCGAAACTATCGAGGACCTCGCGGCCGGTGCGTCGACGCTGGCCGCGGCGCTGCGGGTGCCGGAGTACCGGGAGTTGGTGGCGGGGCGCGGCATGCGTCAGGAGGTGATGCTCGGCTACTCCGATTCGAACAAGGACGGCGGCTATCTGGCCGCCAATTGGGCGCTGTACCGGGCGGAACTGGATCTGGTGGAGCTGGCGCGCGAGCACGGGATCCGGCTGCGGCTCTTCCACGGCCGCGGTGGCACCGTCGGGCGCGGCGGGGGCCGCAGCTATGACGCGATCCTCGCGCAGCCCGCCGGCGCCGTGCGGGGGTCGCTGCGGCTGACCGAACAGGGCGAGGTCATCGCGGCGAAATACGCCGAACGGGGTGCGGCGCACCGCAACCTCGAATCACTCATCGCGGGCACCCTCGAATCGACGCTGCTGGATGTCGAGGGGCTGGGTGCCGACGCCGAACCCTCCTACGCGCTCATGGACGAACTGGCGGGCCGGGCCCGCGCTGCCTATGCGCGGCTGGTACACGAAACCCCCGGGTTCGTGGAGTACTTCCGGCAGTCGACTCCGGTCGCCGAGGTGGGCGACCTCAATATCGGCAGCCGTCCCGCCTCCCGCAAACCCACCAACTCGGTCTCGGATCTGCGGGCCATTCCGTGGGTGATGTCCTGGAGCCAGGCGCGGGTGATGCTGCCCGGCTGGTACGGCACCGGGACCGCACTCGAGGAGTGGATCGACGGCGACCCCGACCGGCTCGCCCGGCTCTCGGATCTGTACCGCCGGTGGCCGTTCTTCCGGACCGTGCTGTCGAACCTCGCGCAGGTGATGGCCAAGAGCGACCTCGATATCGCCGCCCGGTACGCCGAACTGGTCGACGATATCGAGTTGCGCGAGCGCATCTTCGGGATGATCGAGCGGGAGCACGCCCGGACCGTCGCCGTCCATGCCGCCATCACCGGCAATCATCATCTGCTGGCCGACAATCCGTCGCTGGCGGAATCCATTCGCAATCGGTTCCCGTATCTGGAACCGCTGAACCAGATGCAGGTCGAACTGCTGCGCCGGTTGCGGGCCGGGGACGATTCCGAACTGGTGAAACGCGGCATCCTGCTGACGATGAACGGTTTGGCCACGGCACTGCGCAACTCGGGCTGACCCGTGCCGGCCGGGTACCAGTGTGGGCTCTGTTCGTCTCGGATCGGGCTCGGCGCCACCCGCGGCGGCGCCGGTCGTCGTACCGTCGGCTGTATGACGACCTGGAGTGAGTTCACCGCCGAGGCGCCGCGGATCAGCGAGATCTTCCGTCGTCGCCACACCGCGACCAGCAATCTGTGCATGCTCGCTACCCTGCGTTCGGACGGATTTCCCCGGATCAGTCCGGTGGAGCCGCTCCTCTTCGAGGAGAAACTGGTGATCGTCGGGATGCCGGGTACCACCAAATTCCGGGATCTCGCCCGCGATCCGCGCTTCTGCCTGCACACCGCGACCGAGGACACGATGGTGTCGGACGGGGACGCCAAACTGTTCGGCCTGGTGATCGACGACCCGGATACCGCGCTGCACGCCCGTTTCGCCGAGTACCTGTACGAGGACAACGGTCTGGACCTGCGGAACCAGCCGTTCGAGCATTTCTTCGTGGCCGATCTGACCTCGGCGTCGTCGGTCGAGGTCGGCGACGACCTGCTGCGGGTGACCATCTGGAAGCCGGGTGAGGGCGAGCGCGTGGTCGAGAAGCGGTAACTCGCGCACCGGGTCACGGCACGCCCGCCAGTCGCAGCACGGTCGTTGTCGCGGCCGCGGCCCCCAGCGCCGCGGGCAGCGGAGTCCGGAACCGGTAGCACACCCCGGCGACCAGGACCCCGGCCGGGCGCGCGATACCGGCCGCGGCGCCGTCCTCGGTCAGGGCGGTGGTGCACACGAGGGCGGCGAGCACGACGACCGACGCGTTCTCGAGGAAAGCGGTGGTCCGATCGGAGACAGTGATCCGTGACCCGAGCAGGGGTCCGGCGAGGCGGAAGGCGAACGTTCCGGCCGCCAGTGCGAGGGCGGCGCCCATCAGGTATCCGAGGTCGTTCATGGCGATCCCCGTCGTGGGATTGTGAGCGCGGCGGCCACGGCGGCCAGCAGAACCGGCAGGCCCGGCGGCAGCAGCGCGGTCGTGAGCAGCGCCAGAACACCCCCGGTGAGGGCGCCGCGGCGGACCGCGGGCTCGTGCAGTGCGGGCATGATCAGGCCCAGCAGTACCGCCGGGAACACCGCGTCCACCCCGAAGACACCGGGGTCGGGCACCGCGCTGCCGAGTAGCCCGCCCAGCAGCGTCCCGCCGGGCCAGACCACCAGGATGCCTGCTCCGCAGGCCAGATAGGCCGCCCGGCCGTGCGCGGTCGTGCGCTGGGCAAGCGCCACCGCCACGGTCTCGTCGTTGAGCAGGTGGGCGCCGCGCAGACCGCGCAGCCCGGTGCCGATCACCGCGGAGACCGCGAGGCCGTAGCCGATATGGCGAGCGTTGATCAGCAGGCCCGCGACCAGCGCGGCCCACGGGCTGCCGCCCGCGGCGACGATGCCGACGAACAGGAACTCGGAACCGGCGGCCAGGACGAGCACCCCGAGCGCGACGGGGAACCACAGTGGGAAACCGGCCGCGACGGCCGTGGCCCCGTAGGACATCCCGGCCACGGTGACCGCGAGGCAGAGTGCGGCGATCAGTGACCGGGCCGGCGGATCGACCGTTCGCCATAACGAACACATGACTACCATGGTGAACATGGACGCTATCGTTCGTCAAACCGAACAAGGTAATGCCGAACCGAACGAACGGCCGGACGGCCACTCCGGCGGCTTTCCCGGCCGAACCCCACAGCAGGTGATCGCCGCGTCCCTGCGCCGGGAACGCCTGCGCGCGGAGCTGTCGCTGACCGAGGTGGCCCGGCGGGCCGGTATCGCGAAATCGACCCTTTCGCAGCTCGAATCGGGCGGCGGAAACCCCAGCCTGGAGACCCTCTGGGCACTGTGCCTGGCGCTGGAGGTGCCGTTCTCGCGGCTGCTCGATCCGCCGCGGCCGCAGACCCGGGTGATCCGGGCCGCGGAGGGGCCGGCGGTGTTCTCGGCCGAGGCCGATTACCGGGCCACCCTGCTGGCGGTCGGCCCGGCGGGGGTTCGCCGTGATATCTATCGCATCGCCGCCGAGCCCGGGCCGCGCCGGGACTCGCAGCCGCACCTTCCAGGGACCGTCGAGCATGTTCTGCTCGGTGCGGGTCGCGCGCTCGTCGGGACGGCCGGTGAACTCGTGGAACTCACCCCGGGCGACTACATCGCCTATCCGGCCGATGTGCCGCACGTATTCGAAGCCCTCGCGCCCGCGACGGTGGCCACACTGATCTCCGAATACCCCTGACGCGCCGGGCCGGTGCCGACCGGCCGGTCGTCACTGCCCGGTGAACCGAGGCGTGCGCCGCTCCAGCATGGCGCCGACGGCTTCGTCGTGATCGGCGGTGTGGTGGGTGAGGGCCTGCATCGCCGCGGAGAGTTCCAGCAGCGTTTCCAGACTCTGCTGCTGGCCCTCGCGCAACAGCCGTTTGGTCATCCGCAGCGCGTGCGGTGGATTGACCGCGATCTCGGCGGCGAGCCGGTGGGCGGTCTCGAGTAGCCGGTCGGGTTCGACGACCTCGTTGACCATTCCCCAGTCGAGCGCGGTGGCGGCGTCGATGGCGGCTCCGGTGAACGCCAGCTGGCTGGCGCGGGCCATCCCCACCGCCCGCGGCAGCAGCCAGGCGCCGCCGTCGCCGGGAATGAGGCCCAGGCGGACGAAACTTTCCGCGAAGGTGGCGGTGGTGGCGGCGATCCGCATATCGCACATGAGGGCGAGGTCGCAGCCCGCGCCGATGGCCGGGCCGTTCACCGCGGCGATGGTGGGGATCTCGCAGTGGTACAGCGCCTTGGGGATGCGCTGGATACCGTGCCGATAGCCCTGGCGCAGGTCGGCCGGGGCGCCGCCGAACATACCGGCCTTGTCCCGCATGTGTTTGATATTGCCGCCGGCGCTGAATGCGGTCCCCGCTCCGGTGAGGATTGCCACCCGGATCGAATGGTCGCGGTCGGCGGCCCGGACCGCGTTCTCCAGGGCCTCGATCGTCGCCTCGTCGGAGATCGGGTTGCGCTGCTCGGGATTGTCGATGGTCCAGACGACGACGTCGCCGGTGCGCTCCACGCGCACGGGTGCGGTCACGGTAACTCCTCGGGCCACGGTGCTGGGGTCTTCGGCAACAATGCCCGACCGGTTCGGGTGGGGTGAGTGCGAGGTGCGGTTCGGCGCGGCAGCCCGGGCCTCCGCGGGGTGCCCGGCTTCTCGCATGGGTGGGTCGCCGGGAGCTGCCGGGCCCGGCCCGTTCCGGTGGTTGCGCTCATGCGCCAGCCGCGCGGTGAGGCCGACGAGGGTGCGGGTGCGTGACTCGAGCTGTGCGAGTGAGGTGCCGAGTTCGCTGTCCGGGGCCGTGGTGAGGTCGCAGGAGAGCAGTGCGTCGACGGCCTGTTCCAGGGCGCCGAGCCGGTCTCAAAGCCTGCCGTTCGAACACATGTTCTAATGTTAACCAATCGTGGCAGCGGTCCGCCGAGGCGGCGGACCGCTGTTGGAGCGTATCGACGGCGCTGATGCCGGTCGGTGAGTCGCTTCCCAGGTCTTCCTGGGTGGAAAGATATGCGCCGAGACCCAGGGTCCGGTGGAGGTGCCGGATGATGGGATCGATCAGTCGGGCGGAGGGTGGTCGGTCGGCGCATCGGGCTCGCACCTGCCTTCGGATGATTCCCTGTCCCTGTCCCTGTCCCTGTCCCTGTCCCTGTCCCTGTCCCTGTCCCTGTCCCTGTCCCTGTCCCTGTCCCTGTCCCTGTCCCTGTCCTGGGTTGCCGGAATTCGCAGAGCGGACGCGGGGACCGGTTTGTGAATGAGCTTGCATGGTCGTGCATAATCATCACATGGCTGATCTCACGGATGTGCCCGACCGGAACGGACCACTGCGCGTGGCCGTCGCCGGTGCCAGCGGTTACGCGGGCGGGGAAGTGCTGCGTCTGTTGCTGGGGCATCCGGAGTACCGAGCCGGGCGCCTCGAGATCGGGGCGCTGACCGCCGGTAACAACGCGGGCACCGCCCTGGGCGCACTGCAGCCGCAGCTGCTGCCGCTGGCGGACCGGATCCTCGCCCCGACCACCGCCGCCGAACTGGCCGGCCACGACATCGTGTTCCTCGGACTGCCGCACGGGCAGTCGGCGGCACTGGCGGCCGAGCTACCGGAATCCACGGTGATCATCGACTGCGGTGCCGATTTCCGGCTCTCCGATCCGGCCGCCTGGGACCGCTACTATGGCGGGCCCCATGCGGGGAGCTGGCCGTACGGTCTGCCGGAACTCCCCGGGGCGCGGGAGTCGTTGCGGGGTGCCACCCGGATCGCGGTCCCCGGCTGCTATCCGACGGTCAGCAGTCTGGCGCTGGCGCCCGCGGTCGCCGCGGGCATCGTCGAGCCGACGGTGCATATCGTCGCCGTCAGCGGCACTTCCGGGGCGGGCCGCAAACTCGATGCCGGTCTGCTCGGATCCGAGGTCATGGGGTCCGCGCGGGCCTACGGAGTGGCCGGTGCGCACCGGCACACCCCGGAGATCACGCAGAACCTGTCGGCGGTCGCCGATGCGCCGGTCCGGGTGTCGTTCACCCCGGTGCTCGCGCCCATGCCGCGCGGAATTCTCGCCACCTGCACCGCGCCGGTGCGGGTGGCCGCGGCCGAGGCACGCGCCGTCTACGAGAAGGCCTACGCCGACGAGCCCTTCGTGCATCTGCTGCCCGAGGGCGTCCTGCCCCAGACCGGATCGGTGCTGGGCGCAAACTCCGTCACGCTGCAGGTCGCCGTGGACACCGACGCGGGCCTGCTCGTGGTGATCGGCGCGATCGACAATCTGACCAAGGGCACCGCCGGCGGCGCGGTGCAGTCCATGAATCTCGCGCTCGGCTTCGACGAGAGCGCCGGGCTGTCCACCGTAGGAGTGGCACCGTGACCATCGACAAGAACGGAAACCTCGTGCACAACCAGGGCGTCACCGCACCACTGGGCTTCCGGGCCGCCGGGATCGCCGCGGGTATCAAGGCCAAGGGTGGCCCCGATCTCGCGCTCGTCTTCAACGAGGGCCCCGACTACGCGGCGGCCGGCGTGTTCACCAGCAACAAGGTGAAAGCCGCGCCGGTGCTGTGGTCGCAGCAGGTCCTGAAGGGCGGACGGCTGCGCGCGGTGATCCTGAACTCCGGCGGGGCCAATGCCTGCACCGGGCCCGAGGGCTTCCAGGACACCCATCGCACCGCCGAGGAACTCGCCGCGGCACTGAGCAACTGGGGCACCGAAACCGGAGCCGGGGAGATCGCGGTGTGTTCCACCGGCCTCATCGGCGACCGGCTGCCGATGGACAAACTCTTGCCCGCGGTCACCGATATCGTGCACGAGATGGGCGGCGGGATGTCCGGCGGTACCGATGCCGCGCACGCCATCATGACCACCGACACCGTGCCGAAGGAAGCGTCCCTGCACCACCCGGACAAGTGGAACGTCGGCGGCATGGCCAAGGGCGCGGGCATGCTGGCCCCCGGTCTGGCGACGCTGCTGGTCGTGCTGACCACCGATGCCGTGGTGAGCGCCGGACAACTCGACACCGCGCTGCGGCGGGCCACCCGGCTCACCTTCGACCGCCTCGACGTGGACGGCGCCATGTCCACCAACGACACTGTCCTGCTGCTGGCCAACGGCGCCAGCGAGGTCACGCCCACCCAGGACGAACTGGACGCGGCCGTGCTCGCGGTCTGCGACGATCTGGCCGGGCAGCTGATGGCCGACGCCGAAGGTGCCACCAAGCGGGTGCTCGTCACGGTGGAGGGCGCGCGCAGTGAGGACGACGCACTGGTCGCGGCCCGGATCATCGCCCGGGACAGCCTGGTCAAGACCGCTATGTTCGGCTCCGACCCGAATTGGGGGCGGGTGCTGGCCGCGGTGGGCACCGCGCCCATCGATCTGGACCCGGATCTGATCTCGGTGTCGTTCAACGGTTTCCCGGTCTGCGTCGACGGTACGGGCGCGCCCGGCGCGCGCGAGGTCGACCTGTCCGGCGCCGATATCCATGTGGTCGTCGATCTGCGGCTGGGCGACGGCACCGCCACGGTCCGCACCACCGATCTGTCCCACGGCTACGTCGAAGAGAACTCGGCCTACAGCTCATGACCGACGCGCTGCACGAACTGTCCGCGCTGCACAAAGCTCATACTCTCGCCGGTGCGCTGCCCTGGCTGCAGAAATTCCGCGACAAGATCGTGGTCGTGAAATATGGCGGCAACGCCATGATCGATGACGGCCTCAAAACGGCCTTCGCCGCCGATATGGCCTTCCTGCGCACCGTCGGTGTGCATCCGGTGGTGGTGCACGGGGGCGGGCCACAGATCTCGGCCATGCTGAAACGCCTGGGTCTCACCGGGGAGTTCCGCGGCGGGTTCCGGGTCACCACACCGGAGGTGATGGATGTGGTCCGGATGGTGCTGTTCGGTCAGGTCGGCCGGGAACTGGTCGGGCTGATCAACGCGCACGGGCCCTACGCCGTCGGGATCTCCGGTGAGGACGCCCGGCTGTTCACCGCGACCCGCCGCACGGTGTTCGTGGACGGGGCGGCCACCGATATCGGACTGGTCGGCGATGTCACCGATGTGCACCCGGATTCGGTACTCGACCTCATCCGCGCGGGCCGGATCCCGGTGGTGTCCACCATCGCCCCCGACGCCGACGGCGTGGTGCACAACATCAACGCCGACACCGCGGCCGCCGCGCTGGCCGAAGGAATCGGCGCCGAGAAACTGGTGGTGCTCACCGATGTCGAGGGCCTGTATACGAATTGGCCCGACCGCTCCTCGCTGACCAGTGTGATCGATACCGACGCGCTGGCCGACCTGCTGCCGTCGCTGGACGCGGGGATGGTCCCCAAAATGGAGGCATGTCTGCGCGCGGTCCGCGGTGGCGTATCGGGCGCGCACGTCATCGACGGTCGCGTACCCCATTCGGTACTGCTGGAACTTTTCACCGGGGAGGGAATCGGAACCATGGTCACACCGCCGGCGAACGAGGAAGACGGAGTCAGAGCATGAGCACTGCGGAACTGCGGCAACGTTGGTCGAATGTGATGATGCGCAACTACGCCACCCCGGAGGTCGTGCTGACCCGGGGCACCGGCGCGGTGGTGTACGACGCGGACGGCAACCGCTACGTCGATTTCGTGGGCGGAATCGCGGTCAACAGCCTCGGTCACGCGCACCACGCCATCCTGAACGCGGTGATGGACCAGCTCGGCACGCTCGGTCACGTCTCGAACCTGTACGGCAGCGAACCGGTGATCGAGCTCGCCGAACGGCTGCTCGGGCATTTCGGTGACGGGGACGGTCGCGCCTTCTTCTGCAACTCCGGCACCGAGGCCAACGAGGCGGCCTTCAAACTGGCCCGGCTCACCGGTCGCCGCAAGATCATCGCCTGTGACGAGGCGTTCCACGGCCGTACCATGGGCGCGCTCGCCCTCACCGGTCAGCCGTCCAAGCGCGCGCCGTTCGAACCCATGCCGCCCGGCGTGGTGCATATCCCCTACGGCGACGCGCGGATCCTGGAACGCGCGGTCGATGCGGATACGGCCGCGGTCTTCCTCGAGCCGATGCTCGGCGAGAGCGGTGTGGTGGTACCGCCGATGGACTATCTGGTGCGGGCCCGGGAGATCACCGCGCGCGCCGGGGCGCTGCTGATTCTGGACGAGGTCCAGACCGGTATCGGCCGCACCGGCAGAATGTTCGCGCACCAGTCGTTCGGTATCACCCCCGATGTCATCACCCTCGCCAAGGGGCTCGGTGCGGGACTGCCGATCGGTGCGGTTCTGGCCACCGGGCCGGCGGCCGAACTGTTCACGCCCGGTATGCACGGCACCACCTTCGGCGGTAACCCGGTCTGCGCGGCCGCGGCCTTGGCCGTGCTGCGCACGCTCGAGGAGGACGGGCTGCTCGAACACGTCGAATCGGTGGGTAAGCGGCTCAGCGACGGGATCGCGGTGCTCGAGCATCCGTTGATCGCCGATGTACGCGGAGCCGGCCTGCTGATCGGGATCGGGCTGACCGCTCCGGTGGCGCCTCGGGTCGAGGCCCGCGCGCGGGCCGCCGGTTATCTGGTGAACCCGGCCAAACCCGATGTGATCCGGTTGGCGCCGCCGCTGGTGCTCACCGAAACCCAGGCCGACAATCTCGTGCTGGATCTTCCGGCGATCCTCGACGAGGTACTGGCCGAAACGAAAGGACCGCGCGGATGACCGCCTCCCTACAACCGGCCACCGCTGTCCGGCATTTCCTGCGTGACGATGACCTGACCCCCGCGGAACAGACCGAGGTACTGGCGCTGGCCGCCGAACTGAAGAAGAGCCCGTTCGCGCGCCGGCCGCTGGAGGGACCGCGCGGCGTCGGGGTGATCTTCGACAAGAACTCCACCCGCACCCGGTTCTCCTTCGAACTGGGTATCGCCCAGCTCGGTGGGCACGCGATCGTGGTGGACGGGCAGACCACCCAGCTCGGACGTGACGAAACACTGGCCGATACCGGGCGGGTCCTGTCGCGTTATGTCGAGGCCGTCGTCTGGCGGACCTTCGGTCAGCAGCGGCTCGAGGAGATGGCGTCCACCGCCACAGTTCCGGTGGTCAACGCGTTGTCCGACGAGTTCCATCCCTGCCAGGTGTTGGCCGATCTGCTCACCATCACCGAGCACAAGGGCGGTCTGCGCGGTCTGCGGCTGGCCTATTTCGGTGACGGGGCCAACAATATGGCCCATTCGCTGCTGCTGGGCGGGGTCACCGCCGGACTGCACGTCCGGATCGCCGCCCCCGCGGATTTCCTCCCGGCCCCCGCGGTGGTCGAGGCCGCCGAGGCCCGCGCCGCCGAGACCGGCGGCAGCATCGTCGTCACCGAGGACCCGTGGATCGCGGCCGCCGGTGCCGATGTACTGGTCACCGATACCTGGACCTCCATGGGGCAGGAGAGCGACGGACTGGACCGGGTCGGCCCGTTCCGCCCGTACCAGGTGAACACCGAATTGCTGTCCCGGGCCGGTGCCGACGCCATCGTGCTGCACTGCCTGCCCGCGCACCGCGGCGAGGAGATCACCGACGAGGTGCTCGACGGACCGCAGAGTGTGGTCTGGGACGAGGCCGAGAACCGGCTGCATGCGCAGAAGGCGCTGCTGGTGTGGCTGCTGGCACGCGAGGGCGCGCGACGACGATGAGTGAGGCCCGGATACATTCCGCGGGACCGGTCACCGCCGCCACCCGCGCCGGTCGGCAGTCGCGGATCATCGCGCTGCTGGCCGCGCATCCGGTGCGCAGCCAGACCGAGCTCGCCACCCTCCTCGCGGCGGAGGGGATCGAGACCACCCAGGCGACACTGTCGCGTGATCTGGACGAACTGGGCGCGGTGAAACTCCGGGCCGCCGACGGTGGCGCCGGGGTGTACGTGGTGCCGGAAGACGGTAGCCCGGTGCGCGGCGTCACCGGTGGCACCGGGCGGTTGGCCAAACTGCTCGGTGATCTGCTGGTCTCCACTGATTCCAGCGGTAATATCGCGGTTCTGCGCACGCCGCCCGGCGCCGCGCATTTCCTCGCGAGCGCCCTGGATCGGGCGGCGCTGCCCTATATCGTCGGCACGATCGCCGGGGACGACACCATCGCGGTGATCGCGCGTGAGCCCCTCACCGGCGCCGAACTGGCCGCGAAGATCGAAGATCTCGCCTGACCCGTACGGCCCCGGACTCGGCGGTCAGTATCTGGGGCCGCCGGCTCGCTCGGATGTGCGATACGCCAGCCACCGACCGGTGGCACGTGACGCGGCACCGACGAACGCGACCGCCGACAACATCAGCACCGGGCCGGTGAACGCCAGGACGGCCGGCTCGCGCGTGGCGACGGCGGCCACCGACCCGGCGATCGCCGACAGCACGCCGATCACCGAGCTCACCAGCGTCAGCACGCGTCCCGATCGTCTGCCTGCCAGCAACAGTAGGCCGGCGGCGATCCACAGCAGGGAAACGACCCCGGTGAACAACAGCGCGACCGTCGAGTAGACGAGATCCGCGCGCCCGGCGGGAGTGCCCTGGGCGACCGCCCGGGCCGTCTCCACCAGTCCGACACAGAAGACGATCACCGGGAACACCGCGACGAGCAGCGTCGCGAGACCGGCGGTGACGGCGGTCCCGCGGCCCGGTTTCGCTCCGGGTGCCTGCGGCCACGACCGGGCGACCGGCGGGCGCGGATCGGTCACCACCCGCTGCTGCGCCGGCCGCGGTTGTGGCCGGGAGACGTGGCCCGCGCGGAAGTCCGGCGGAGTGGGGGCCGGCGCCGGCTGTGCGACCGGTGCCGGGGTCGCCGGGGTCACCGCCGGGGCCGCGGTATGCCTGCCCTCCAGTGCCTCGCGGACTGCGGTGATGAATTCGCCGCAGCTGCGAAACCGTTCGTCGCGCTGTTTGGCCATCGCCCGAGCCACCGGCGCGTCGACGGCGGTGGGCAGGTCGGGGCGCATGGCGGTGAGTCGCGGCGGTGGTTGCGAGATATGCCCCATCACCACCTGGCCGGGATTCGTGGCGGCGTACGGGGGCCGGCCGGCGAGCACCGCGAACAGGGTGCAGGCCAGCGAGTATTGATCCGATCGGTGATCGACCGCCGCGCCCGACAACTGCTCCGGGGAGCCGTAGGCGAGGGTGGCGGTGAACGCCCCGGTGGCCGTGAGTTTCGTATTGGCGTCGGTGAGCCGCGCGATACCGAAATCGGTCAGCACCGCGTGGGATTCACGCAGCGCTTCGGCATCGGCGATGAGAATATTGGCCGGTTTCACATCCCGGTGCAGCACGCCCCGGCTGTGCGCGTAGTCGAGTGCCGTCGCGGTCTCGCCGAGCAATCGGATCGCGGTCGCCGGCGGATGGGCGCGGGCGTCCCAGGTCGCCGCGTCGGTACCCCGGATGTATTGCATGGCGATCCACAGGTGTCCGTCGTCGGTGCCGCGGTCGAACACTCCGACGATTCCCGGATGCTCCAGCCGGGCGACGACATCGGCTTCCAGCTCGAACCGGCGGGTGAGTTCGATATCGGTACTCACCTCCCGGTTCAGCAGCTTCAACGCGACACTGCGCGGTAGCCGCGGATGGCGGGCGAGATACACCGTCCCCATGCCGCCCTGTCCCAGGACCCCTTCGATGCGGTATCCGGCGAAGGTCGTGCCCACCCCCAGCACCGCCGCTCCTTCCGCTCCCGTCCGAACGCCGTGACGCTACCGTACTTTCGCACGCGGGACCCGGAGGGGGAGTTGCCGGGTATCGGCGGCGCTCAGTGGTTGTTCACCAGGTCCTGCAGGAGCGGGGTGGCCATCTCGATACCCGATTTGCCGAGGCTCAGGGCAGCGTTCCCGAGGGTGACCACGTAGTAACCGATCGTCTCGTAGTTGTCCTGCGCCCACTGCTGCAACGTCTGCACGGTTCGTCCTCCTCTGCCTGTCGAGCGCCGGGCGATGTGATCAGCGTCTCATAGGGCGGGTGGGCGGGGAAGAGGGGAGCGCGGATCGCAATCGATCCCGGGCTCGGCATACTGCCTGGTCGCGGCGGTAGCCACCCCGATTATGAATGAGATTGCATCATCGTGCATAATCATTTGTGGCGGCGGTGTGAGAGCCGAGCCGGCAACGGGCCAGCATACTGCTGAAAAGACGGCGGGCCGAGCACGCAGAACATCACCCACCGAACATCATCCGCACCATCATCCGAGGAGCACCAGAACATGTCCGAACGCGTCGTACTCGCCTACTCCGGTGGGCTGGACACCTCCGTGGCCATCAGCTGGATCGGCAAGGAGACCGGCGCCGAGGTCGTGGCCGTGGCCATCGACCTGGGGCAGGGCGGTGAGGATATGAACGTGGTGCGTCAGCGCGCGCTCGACTGCGGCGCCGTCGAAGCGGTCGTCGTGGACGCCCGTGACGAGTTCGCCGACGAGTACTGCCTGCCCACTATCCAGGCCAACGCGCTCTACCAGGGCGAATACCCGCTGGTTTCGGCGATCAGCCGCCCGCTCATCGTCAAGCATCTGGTGGAGGCCGCCAAGTTCCACGGTGCGGACACCGTGGCGCACGGCTGCACCGGTAAGGGCAACGATCAGGTCCGCTTCGAGGTCGGCATCGGCGCCCTGGCCCCCGACCTCAATGTGATCGCCCCGGTCCGCGACTATGCCTGGACCCGGGAGAAGGCCATCGCCTTCGCCGAGGAGAACAAGCTCCCGATCAATGTCACCAAGAAGTCGCCCTTCTCCATCGACCAGAATGTCTGGGGCCGCGCGGTCGAGACCGGGTTCCTCGAGGATCTCTGGAACGCCCCCACCAAGGATGTCTACGACTACACCACCGACCCGACCGTGAACTTCGAGGCGCCCGACGAACTCATCGTCACCTTCGAACGCGGTATCCCGGTCGCCATCGACGGACGCCAGGTCAGCGTGCTCGAGGCGATCACCGAACTGAACAGCCGCGCGGGGCGGCAGGGCGTGGGCCGGCTCGATATGGTCGAGGACCGGCTCGTCGGTATCAAAAGCCGCGAGATCTACGAGGCCCCCGGCGCCATCGCGCTGATCACCGCGCACCGCGCGCTCGAGAACGTGACCCTGGAGCGGGAGCTGGGCCGCTATAAGCGGCAGGTCGAGCAGCGCTGGGGCGAGCTGGCCTACGACGGCCTGTGGTTCTCGCCGCTGAAGCGGGCGCTGGACGCCTTCGTCGCGGAGACTCAGCAGCATGTATCCGGCGATATCCGGATGGTGCTGCACGCCGGGAACGTCACGATCAACGGCCGTCGCAGCGACCAGTCGCTCTACGACTTCAACCTGGCCACCTACGACGAGGGCGACAGTTTCGACCAGTCGCTGGCCAAGGGTTTCGTGCAGATCCACGGTCTGTCCTCCAAGGTCGCGGCCAAGCGGGATCTGAACCAGAAGTAACGCGCAGCCGGTACAGCCGACCGAGACGTGGGAGAGGTAGTGAGCACCAACGAAGGCGCGTTGTGGGGTGGGCGGTTCGCCTCCGGTCCCGCCGAAGCGATGGCGGCGCTGAGCAAATCGACCCAGTTCGACTGGGCGCTGGCACCGTACGATATCCGCGCGTCCAAGGCGCACGCCCGAGTGCTGAACAAGGCCGGGCTGCTCTCGGAGAGCGATTTGAGTGCCATGCTCGCCGGCCTGGACCGGCTGGCCGCCGATGTCGAGTCCGGCGCCTTCGCGCCCGCGGAATCGGACGAGGACGTGCACGGCGCACTCGAGCGCGGACTCATCGAGCGGGTCGGCCCGGAGCTCGGCGGGCGGTTGCGCGCCGGACGTTCCCGCAACGACCAGGTCGCCACGCTGTTCCGGATGTGGCTGCGGGACGCGGTACGGCGTATCGCGGCCGGGTTGGTGACGGTGGTGGACGCCCTCGCCGACCAGGCCGCGGCGCATCCGGGCGCGGTGATGCCGGGCAAAACCCATCTGCAGGCGGCGCAACCGGTACTGCTGGCGCACCATCTGCTCGCCCACGCGCATCCGCTGATACGCGATATCGACCGGCTGCGTGATTTCGACAAGCGGGCCGCGATTTCGCCGTACGGGTCCGGTGCGCTCGCCGGGTCCTCACTCGGCCTCGATCCCGAGGCCATCGCGGCCGAACTCGGGTTCACCGCCGCGGCCGCCAATTCCATCGATGCCACTTCGGCCCGGGATTTCGCGGCCGAGGCCGCCTTCGTCCTGGCGATGATCGGAGTGGACCTCAGCCGGATGGCCGAGGAGATCATCCTGTGGAGTACGCCGGAATTCGGCTACATCACCCTGGCCGACGCCTGGTCGACCGGTTCGTCGATCATGCCGCAGAAGAAGAACCCGGACGTCTCCGAACTCACCCGCGGTAAAGCGGGCCGGTTGATCGGCAACCTCACCGGGCTCCTCGCCACCCTGAAGGCCCAGCCGCTGGCCTACAACCGGGATCTGCAGGAGGACAAAGAACCGCTGTTCGACTCGGTGGCCCAGCTGGAACTGCTGCTGCCGGCCATCGCCGGCCTGGTCTCCACGCTCACGTTCCACACCGGCCGGATGGCCGAGCTGGCACCCGCCGGTTTCACCCTGGCGACCGATATCGCCGAATGGATGGTCCGGCACGGGGTGCCGTTCCGGGTCGCGCACGAAGCGGCCGGTGCCTGTGTGCGGACCGCCGAGGCGCGGGGCGTCGGACTGGACGAACTGACCGACGAAGAGTTCGCGGCGATAGATCCGGCGCTCACTCCGCAGGTCCGTGCGGTGCTGACGGTGGCCGGCTCCGTCGCGTCGCGTAACGCCCGCGGTGGGACGGCAGGGGAGCGGGTCACCGAACAGCTCGGCGAGATTCGCGCGGCCGCCGACAATGTCCGGCGCTGGCTGGACTGATCCGGCGTCGGGGCGGGGCCCGGCCGCGCAGACCGGCCGGGCCGGTCCGGCCGGTGCGGTAACACCGTCCCGGGTACGCGCGGGCCGGCCACTCGGCTGCCGGTGTCGGCCTCGGGGCCGTTCCGCAATGGGTTACAGCGAAGACATCCCCGGTATCCACTGCGAATGATTCAACTACTCAGATATGCGCATCTATCTATGGAAATCTGAACCGGAGCACGACCAACCGGAGCTTCCGGTCAGAACGCTCCGCGACGAGCGAGTGCGCATTCGGGTCCGAGGGCATCCGGCACGGTCGCATACCGAACAACCTCGCGGCCCGGCGAGGAGACGGCGTGAAGAGATAGGGATAACGGCTGGTCGCCGTCGACCGATGAAGTCGGCATGGAATTCGTACTGGTCGCACTCGCGGTGGCTTATATAGCTGTTTCCGATTTTCTCGGCGGTATCGCGCAGGCGTTCGGCTCGGCCGGGATGTAGAAAACCATGATGTCGTCGACGACCTCCGCTGCAGTGCCGGCAGCCGGCTCAGGCCGGCACCTGCGGCCCGGCGGCGGCGATCTCCAGTACTCCGGCGAGCCAGGGGCTGAACCGCTCCGGGTCCTCCTGTAGCCGGGCGCGCAACTCGTCCGGGCACACCCAGCGGTAGTCGGCGACCTCGGCCGGGTCCGGCTCCGGTCGCGCATCGTCGAGCACGCCCACCAGCACGTGATCCCATTCGTCCTCGACGAACCCGGTGCGCGGGTCACCCGCCCGGTAGCTGTAGACACCGACCTCGGTCAGCGGTACACGCAGACCCATCTCTTCGACCAATCTTGTTCCGGCCGCCTCGGCGACGGGAACGCCGGGGGCGGGATGGCCGCAGCAGGTATTCGACCAGCGCGCGGGAAACCGCGTCTTACCGGGCGCGCGCTGCTGGAGCAGCGTCCGGCCCGCGGTGTCGAAGATCAGCACCGAGAAAGCCCGGTGCGGGCGCCCGGGGGCGCGGTGGGCCTCGGCCACCGGACACGAGCCGACCGTGTTGCCGGCGGAGTCCACCAGTTCGACGGGCAGTGTTTCCCGGTCGGTGATGGCGGCCGGACGGGCCGGCGGGAGGGTCGGGTCGGTCACGATCCTCAGCCTATCGGCGCGGGCGTGGGAGTTCCGCCGAGGTGCCGGGTACATGATGTAGATGTCACAACGGGCCTCACGGGTACGGGGTGCGATATGGCAGGCTTTGTGCATACCGCAGCGTTTGTGAGGTATGCCATGCCACAGGTAGGGCTGGGAGCGGAACGTGAAGTTGAGTGTGCGAGGTCTGGCGGGGTCGGCGCGACGGGTGATGTCCACCGCGCAGAACGGGCTCGAGGTGATCCGCTTCGGCGGACTGGGCAGGGATACCGAGTCCTCGCCGTTCGAGGTCGCCGAGCGGCGGCCCATGTACCGCCTGCGCCACTACTTCCCCGCGGCCCCCAACGGAGGCCCGGTGGTGCTGTTCGTGCCACCGCTCATGGTCAATGCCGATATCTGGGACGTCAACGGCGACGACGGCGCGGTCGGCATTCTGCACCGCAGCGGGATCGACTGCTGGGTCGTCGATTTCGGTTCCCCGTCGGTGGAGGAGGGCGGCTGGAAACGAGATCTCGCCGATCATGTGCTCGCGGTGAACAACGCGATCGATACGGTCTGCGCCGCGACCGGCCGCGATGTGCACCTGATGGGGTATTCGCAGGGCGGTATGTTCGCGTACCAGACCGCGGCCTTCCGGGCGAGCAAGGGGATCGCGAGCATTGTGACCTTCGGCAGTCCGGTCGATATCGTGGCCGGGATGCCGCTGGGCCTACCGCATGCGGCGGTATCGGACCTGGTGGATTTCGCCGCCGACCATGTCGTGCCCCGGCTGCCGATCACCGACCGGATGGTGCGAATCGGGTTCCAGCTCCTCGACCCGGTGAAGACCGCCAAGGCCCGGATCGATTTCCTGCGCCAGCTACACGACCGCGAAGCACTGCTGCCGAAGGAACGACAGCGGCGCTTCCTGACCAATGAGGGCTGGATCGGCTACGCCGGGCCCGCCGCGGCCGATCTGCTCAAACAGTTCGTCGTGCACAACCGCATGATGCTGGGCGGTTTCGTCATCCGCGATCAGCCGATTTCCTTGGCCGACCTGAAATGTCCGATCCTGGCCTTCCTCGGCGAGGTCGACGAGATCGGCCAGCCCGCGGCGGTACGCGGGATCGTGCGGGCCGCGCCGCGGGCGGAGGTCTACGAGTCGACACTGGTCTCGGGTCATTTCGGTCTCGTCGCGGGATCGGTCGCCGGCAAGTTCACCTGGCCTCAGGTGCGCGATTGGGTGGGCTGGGTCGAGGGTGGTAACGCACTGCCGGAACAGATCGTGCCGATGACCGATCATGTCGCCGAGGGGGCGCCCCGTACCGTCCTGCGGCGTGCGGTGCACACCGCGGCCGCGCTTGCCGAGGCCGGCGCCGAGATGGGGCGCACGCTCGAACACCTGGCCGCGAATACGCTGCGGGGATCGGTGGGCGTGGTCGAGGGCGCGGCGCGCACGCTGCCCAGGCTGACCCGTCTGGGCACGATCGAATCGACGACCCGGATCTCCATCGGCCGGCTGCTGACCGAACAGGCCCGCCGGTCGCCGCGCGGCGAATGCTTTCTCTTCGACGACCGGGTGCACACCAATGCCGCTGTCGATATCCGGATCGACAATGTGGTGCGCGGCCTGATCTCGGTCGGGATCCGGCCCGCGACCCGGGTCGGTGTGGTGATGGAGACCCGGCCCAGCGCGCTGGTGACTCTGGCGGCTTTGTCGCGTCTCGGTGCTGTCGCGGTGCTCATGGCACCCGAGAGCGATCTGACCACCGCCCTCGCACAGACCGGGACCACGGTGCTGGTCTCGGACCCGGAGAATGTGGGTCACGCCGTCGCCACCGGGGCTCGGGTATTCGTCCTCGGTGGCGGTGACGCCCGCGGCCTGGCGGTACCCGCGGGCACCGATGTCGTAGATCTCGAACAGATCGATCCCGAGCAGGTTCGGGTGCCGGGCTGGTACCGCCCCAACCCGGGACGCGCGCGGGAACTGGCGTTCATCCTGGTCGCCGGGGTCGGTGACCGGCTCGACATCAAATACATCACCAACCACCGGTGGGCCCTGTCGGCGTTCGGTACCGCCTCCGCGGCCGACCTCGACAACAAGGACACGGTGTACTGCCTGGCGCCGCTGCACCATTCGTCCGGGCTGCTGGTGAGCCTGGGCGGAGCCATTGCCGGCGGGAGCCGGATCGCGCTGGCCCGATCCCTGGACCCGGGCCGTTTCGCCGAAGAAGTCCACCGCTACGGGGTCACGGTCGTGACGTACACGTGGACGATGCTGCGCGATATTCTCGACGCGGACGTGTTCCCGGAGGGACACGCGCATCCCATTCGGCTGTTCATCGGGTCCGGGATGCCCGCCGGTCTGTGGCGGCGCACCGTCGAACAGTTCGCGCCGGCCCGGGTGCTCGAGTTCTATGCCTCGATCGAGGGCGATGTGGTGCTGGCGAATGTGCCGGGGGTGAAATTCGGCTGCAAGGGTCGGCCGGTGCCGGGGACCGCGCGCGTGGAACTGGTGGCCTACGACCCGGTCTCCGGCCGGGTCCAGGTCGACGACAACGGGTACGCCCGGCGC
This sequence comes from Nocardia grenadensis, assembly GCF_050942415.1. NCBI lineage: Bacteria > Bacillati > Actinomycetota > Actinomycetes > Mycobacteriales > Nocardiaceae > Nocardia > Nocardia grenadensis. The sequence goes on from NZ_CP192054.1 coordinate 2,104,840, forward strand.
TGCGCCGACAATGAGGTCGGGCTGCTGATCGGTTCGGCCGGGGCGAGCGTGGACCTGTCGCTGGGCGGTTTGCGCGGTGTCTTCGACCCCGAGGACTCCTGGCTGCCCACCGAGAACCTCTTCCGGCGCGACAGCGACGGCGATTACTGGCTGGTCGACCGTATCGACACGGTCATCCGGACCCGCCGCGGCCCGGTGTTCACCCAGCCGATCGTGGATGTGCTCAACGATATCGCCGCCGTCGATATGGAGGTGGCCTACGCCTTGCCCGCGGGTGACCGGGTGCTCGCCGTCGCGGCGGTGAGCGTACGACGGGGGTTCCGCCTCGAACCCGGCGATATCACCGAGGCTCTACGCTCGCTGGCGCCCGACCAGCGCCCCGATGTCGTCCATGTCGTCGACGATATTCCGCGCAGCCCGTCGTTCCGGCCGTCTGCGCATGCGGTCGAAGCGGCGGGCGGGCCGCGGCCGGGCCCGCTCACCTGGTGGTACGAGCCGGAGTCCGAGAGTTACGAGGTACACACCGAGAACGGTCCCGACAGGCTGTGACCGGCCGGCCGCGTCCGGTTCAGCACCGGTACGCGGTGACGGCGTCGAGTACCCGGTGGATCTGTTCCCGGGTGAGCATAGGCCACAGCGGTAACCGGAGGATGCTCGCCGCGAACCGGGCGCTGCGGGTGCACGGATAGGGCGTCCGCCCGTATTTGAGCCCCGCCGCGCTCGAGTCGAGCGGTACATAATGGAACGGCGCCACGATTCCGCGATCGGCGAGGTGGCGGATGAGGCCGTCGCGGGCGTCTTCGGTCGGCATTCGCAGATAGAACAGGTGCGCGGTATGGCGTCGGTCCGGCGGCACCGACATCGGTGTCACCCCGTACTCGGCCGCCCAGGAACCCAGTCCGGCCGCGTAGGTGTGCCACACGCGGTGTCGCGCGCGCTGAATGGTGTGGAATTCGGCGAGCTGGGCGTCGAGGACGGCGGCATTGAGTTCGCTGGGCAGATAACTGGACCCGATGTCCTGCCAGGAGTATTTATCCACCTGACCGCGCAGGAATCGGGCGCGATCGGTGCCCTTCTCCCGGATGATCTCGGCGCGGCCCATCAGGATGTCGTCGGAGAGCAGCAATGCGCCACCTTCGCCGCAGTGCACATTCTTGGTGTCGTGGAAACTCTGGGTGCCCAGCGTGCCGAGGGTGCCGAGCGCACGCCCCCGCCAGGTACCGCCCAGTCCGTGGGCGTTGTCCTCGATGAGCGCGAGACCGTGCCGGTCGGCCAGGTGTTGCAGTGCGGCCATATCGGCGGCCACTCCGCCGTAGTGCATGACCACGATCGCCTTGGTGTGGTCGGTGATCGCCGCGGCGGCGGCCTGCGGGTCGATATTGCCGGTGGTGCTGTCGATATCGACGAATACACAGGTCGCGCCGTGGACCGCGAAGGCCGCGGCGGTGGAGGTGAAGGCGAAACTCGGCACGATAACCTCGTCGCCGGGCCCCAGCTCGAGCAGGAGCGCGGCCAGTTCCAGCGCGTGGGTACAGGAGGTGGTCAGCAGCACGTGCCGGGCGCCGGTGATCGCGGCGAGCTTCGCGGTGGCCGCGGCGGTGAACGGGCCGTCACCGTGACAGTGATCGGAATCGAGTACGGCGGTCACATTCGACAGTTCCGCAGCCGACCGATAGGGCCGGCTGAAGATGATGCGCCCGCTCACCTCGCTGCCGCCTCGGCGGGCCGGTGCCCGGCCGCGGCCGTCCTCTCCTCCGGTGGCCGGGGCGTCGGGGATGCCACCGTCAGATACAGCGGTTTGCCGACCAGGATGTGCAGGACAACCCCGAGGTATTCGGCGATGAGGCCGAGCGAGAACAACACCGCCCCCGAGCACAGCAGCAGCACCACGATAATGGAGGCCCAGCCCTCCGGGTCCGCGTCGTCGCCGGTCAGCGCGGTATAGATGATCACGCCGGCCAGTACCGCCCCGGCCAGCGCCAGCGTCACACCGAGCAGGCTCACCAGCCTCAGTCCGCGGGTTCCGGTGCACAGCACCATCTTCCAGAACAGCGAGAACAGGCGCCGGTAGTCGTACCCGGATTCGGTGCGGCCCTCGGTACGCAACAGCACGGGGACCGTTGCCGTCCGGCCAACGACCCAGGTCAGCGCGACATCGAGGTAGGCGCCGTTGGCCGCGACCTCGGCGAGCCGGCGCCCGATATCGCCGCGGATCAGCCGGAAGCTCTCGAAGCGGGTGGAGGCGGGGAAGGCGAACAGTGTGGCCAGTACCAGTTTCGCGCCGCGCGAGGTGAGGTTGCGCAGCGGGCCGTGCGGCCGGGTGTTGGTGGGCCGTGAGTAGACCAGGTCGGCGCGTTCGCGATACGCCGCGTCCAGGAACTCGGCGAGACAGGCCGGGTCGTGCTGCCCGTCCTCGTCCATGGTGACGACCCAGCGTCCCCGGGCGGCGGCCAACCCGGCGATGGTGGCCGCGTCCTGTCCGTAGTTGCGGCTCAACCAGATCACCCGGACCTGCGGGTATTCGCGGGCCAGCCGCTGGAGTACGAGATCGGAGCGATCGGGGCCGTGATCGTGGACCAGCACGATCTCCGCGACGCGGAAGCCGATCCCGCCGGGGGTCGTGGTGGGTACGCCCAGCGTGTCCAGTTCCCGCACGAGGGCGGCGACGGTCTGTTCGCCGCGGTACACCGGGACCACAACCGAAATACCGCACACCCCGGGCGAATCGGATTCGTAGGCCGGGGGCGGGTGGTCGGTGCCGGGGCGTGGGGCCGCGGTGGCGAGTTCGGGGACGGAGCGGGCCGCCGGTGGCCGATCGGCGGTCCGGGCGGACGCGAAGCTGGGAGAAAACGGCATTGGCGAGATCGACTTTCGACGGTGGATAACGCGTGCCGGGTCTCGATGACGCTGGTGAGCCCGAGAAATGCGAACTCTAGCAGGTGCGGTGCGGACGATGCGGGCAGATCCGAATGCGCGTCGTTCCGGTCGTGGAACCCGCTGCGGGCGGTAGGGTCTGGGACCCGTGGCGGATGGTCGAGCCGAGAGTCGGCGGGATGTGGTCCGGTGGGGTCTGGTGTGCGCGGCGGGGGTGCTCGCCGCCTATCTCGCTGTCCTGTCGGCGAATTCCCGGCACTTCTATACCGACGACACCGAGTCCCAGTACGCGCCGCTGTGGGTGATGACCGGCCGTGCCCTGCGGGAGGGGAGGTTCCCGGTACTGGTGCCGGAGAACTGGCTGGCCGGCAACTACGCGATCGAGGAGACCGGTCTGCTCAATCCGCCGCAACTGCTGATCGATCTGCTCGCGGTCTCGGTGGACGATCTCGCGCTGTACGCGACGCTGGTGAAACTGCTGTTCGCGGTCGTGCTGGGACTCGGCGTCTACCGGGTCTGCCTGGTCTACGGCGGCCGCCCGGCCTGGTCCGCGGTGGCCGGGGTGGCCTTCCCCTGCAGCGGTTTCCTGCTGTTCTTCGACGCCGCCAGCTGGATGACCGCGTTCACCGGAACCGCCTGGCTCGTGCACGCCTGGGCGTCGGGTGTGCGCTACGCCCGCGGCCGCGACGGACCCGTCCCGGTTTTCGTCTTTCTCTACCTGACGATCTCGGTGCAATACGTTTTTCCCGCGGTGGAAGCGGCAGTGCTGTTCGCCACCGTGCTAATCGGCGAATTCGTGTACCGGCGGCAGTGGGCGCCGGTGTTCCGGCTCGCCCTGGTGGCCGGGTGTGCGGCGGCGGCCGGTTTGGCGACCTACCTACCGAGTCTGCTCACCGCGGATGTCACCTGGCGCGGCGCATCGGAGATCCACAACGATCAGTTCCTGACCGTGCCCTGGTCGGAATCGCTGAACGCCAGCCTGCCCAGCACATTGCCTGCCTTCACCTCCTGGTGGGGATATGTGCAGCCGCTGCCCATGGTCTATATCGCCTGGTTCCTGGTCCCGGCGCTGGCTTTCGTCGACTGGAAACGGGCCGTGGACGCGGCGCGGGAGCTGAGCGGGCCCGCCTTGTTCGCCGTGGTGACCCTGCTGTGGACCGCCGGGCCCGGGACCATGGGCCCGCTGCGCTGGCCGGCCCGGGTACTGCCGATGGTCGCGCTGGCGCTGCTGGTGCTGGTGTGCGTCCTGCTCGGCCGGTTCGGCACGGTCGCCGGAACCCGCCGACGCGGTATCGCTGCCGCGATACTGGTCGTCCTGCTGCTGGCGCGTTCCGCCGCGGCCGCGCCGGAGCAGGCGCTCGGTCACCTGATGGCCGCGGCCGGGGTGAGTGCGCTGGGAGCGGTCGTGGTGTGGTCGGGACGGACCCGCGGGCGGGCCGCGGCCTGTCTGCTCACGCTGGCCGCGGTGACGCCGATCGCCTACCTCCAGGTGCACGCGGCCCAGCCCACGCCAATGAGCTGGAATCTGCCCACGAAACGGTCGGAGATGAAGGCGGCCTTCCCCGACTTCCCGGGTACCACCCTGCAACTGGGCGACCGGGCGCTGATCGCCCCCGGCGAACGCACCCTCGACGGCGCCTACGGTTCGCTGGCCTTCGGTAACTACGCGAAGAACCTGGAGGCCGACTATGTGGGCGGCTACACCCCCAACGGTCACTTCTATTTCGGTCATCTGCTGTGTATGCGCTGGGATGTCAGCGTCTGCCCCGACGCCTACCGGCGGGCCTTCGCGCCGGAACCCGAAACCGGGCGGCCCCTGGTGGATCTGATGCTGGTCGACCGCGTGGTCCTCCAGCGTGCGCTGTTCCCCGGGGCCCGGGAACAGTCCGCGCCCGCGGGCTGGAAGTGGGTGGATTATCCGGGGCACGAGCAGTACATCGTGGTGCTCGAACGCGAAACCGGCCCGGTATCGGGGCGCACCGGCCGGGTGGCCCACACCGACGGTGTCACCGCCGGCGCCGCCGTCGAATCGGATACCACCAGCCGGGTCCGGGTCGATTCGCCCGCCGGTGGCCGGATCGTGTTCGCGCGGCTGGGCTGGCCGGGGTACCGTGCCCATCTGGACGGTCGGCAGCTCCCGATCGATGTGGTCGCGGACAGTTTCGTCGCCGTGGATATCCCACCCGGCACCCGCGGGGGCGAACTGGAACTCACCTGGCGTCCGCCCGGCTGGAAGATCGGCGCCGCGCTTGCGGCAGCCGGACTGCTCGGTCTCGCGGTCCTGGCGACCGACCACCGCCACCGACGTCGTACCCACCAGCCCGCTGCGCCATCCGCCGATCCGGCTGCGCCATCCGCCGATCCGGCTGCGCCATCCGCCGATCCGGCTGCGCCACCCGCTGACCCGGTCGCTTCTCCCGACGATCCGACGGATCCGCCCGCCGACCCGGCTGCCCCGCCGCCCGCCGGCCCGGTGGCCGGCGAACCGGGTCCTGTCGCCGCACGCCTGTGAACGAATCCGCCGGACACCAGACCACCCCGCGCGACAGTGTGCTCGCGGAACCCGCCGACCCGGGACCCCTACTCCGGCTCGTGCGTCGGCAGGAACTCGCCTTCGCGGTCGTCGGCGCCGCGAACACAGCGATGGGAATCGGCCTGACCGTCTGGTGGCTGTGGCTGCTCGGTACCGCCGTGCCGCCCTCGGTGGCGGTGGCCGCCGCCTACGCCACCGGCGTCGGAATCGCCTTCGTACTGCACCGCAACCTCGTGTTCCGGGTCCGCGGCCGGATCCTGCGGGATTTCGTCGCGTTCGTGGCCGTCAACAGCGGCGGACTGGTAGCCAACGCGCTGCTGCTCGAACTCGCGGTCACCGTGCTCGGATTTCCCCGGGCACCGGCCGCGGTCGTGGTGATGGGCACGGTCGCGGTCGGCAGCTATTTCGGCCACCGCTCTATCTCGTTCCGCCGACCGGTAGGTTGAAGCCCATGTCGGAGGAAACCATTCTGGACCCCACCCTGCTGAGTCTGCTGGCGTGCCCGCAGGACAAAGGTCGGTTGCATCTGGTGCGCGCCGCCGACGGCGCGGATCTGCTGTACAACCCGCGGCTGCGCCTGGCCTACCCGATCGACAGCGGTATCCCGGTGCTGCTCGCCGACGAGGCCCGCCCGGTCGACGACGCCGAGCACACCGATTTCGCCCGCCAGTACGGGGAGTGACGCCCCGGGTCAGGACTCACCGGCGGCGGTCGAGTCCTGACCCAGATCCCCGGTGAGGTAGCGCTGCACCGTGGGTCCGACGGCCGCGACCAGCTGCGGCAGCGGCAGTCCACTCACCGGCTGCAGCGCCAGGATCTTCCGGGAGATCACCAACCCCGCCATCTGGGAAGCGGCCAACGCCACCCGGAGCCGGCCGTCGTCGGTATCGGTCGCGATGCGCTGCCGCACCCGCTCCAGCACCACCGACAGGAGAAAATCGCGAGCCAGCGAGGTATCTCCGCTCGCCACCAGACTGCGCACCAGCGCCACCGCCCCGGCGCCGGCCGGGGAATCCCACAGCCCCACCACCGCTGCGACAATGGTCTCGCCGAGCCGGTCCAGTGGTACCGCGTCCACCTGCCGCAGCACGATCTCCGGGTCCACCGGGAGTTCCACCACCGCGGCGAACAACTGTTGTTTGGTCCCGAAATAGTGGTGTACCAGCGCTGGATCCACCTCGGCGTCCGCGGCGACCGCCCGGATGGAGGTCTTGTCGAACCCGGATTTCGCGAACCGTTCCCGGGCGGCGGCGAGAATCGTGTCCCGCGTTCCGGACCGGCCGGGCCGCCGACCCGGCCGAATCGGACGGGAGCCGTCGGGTGCGGCCGCACTCATGCGGTACGACGGCGTAGCGTGGCCGCACCCAGGCACAGGGCCACCGTCGCGAACGCCGCGACGATCGCCAGATCCCGCCACATCAACCCGGTCGGGTCGGTGTGCACCGAGACCTCGTGCAGCGCGTCGACCGCATAACTGAGCGGCATGACATTGCTGATCACCTCCAGCCAGCCCGGCAGCTGGGCCCGGGGCACCAGCAGGCCGCACAGGAAGATCTGAGGCGCCGCCAGCAGCGGCATGAACTGCACCGCCTGGAATTCCGTCCGGGCGAACGCACTGCACAGCAGCCCCAACGCGACCCCCAGCACCGCGTCCACCATCGCGATCAGCACGACCCATCCGGGGTTCCCGGCGGCGCCCAGGCCCAGCAGGCCGAACGACACCAGGCAGGCCACCGCGGCCTGGGCGGCGGCCGCCAGGGAGAATGCGGTGCCGTATCCGCCGAGCAGGTCGAGTTTGCTCAGCGGTGTGGTGAGCAGTCGTTCCAGTGTTCCGGAGGTGCGCTCGCGCTGCATGGCGATCGCGGTGATCAGGAACATCACGATGAACGGCAGAATGCCGAGCATGCTGATCCCGATGCGGTCGAACGGGGTCGTGGCCTGCATGGGCGGGGTGGGGACGTCCCGGTAGATGAAGTAGAGCAGGGCCATCAGCAGGGCCGGTACCACCAGGGTCATCGCGACCGTCCAGTGATCGTTGCGCAGCTGCCGCAGAATCCGGGTGGTCGTGGCCAGATACGCCCTGCCAGGGCGGGGTCCACTCGAATAGTGCCCACCCGACCCCATCGGGCCGGTGTCCGGGATCGCGGTCGATGCCGCTCGCTGCCCACTCATACCGGAGCTCCCATTGTGATGAGGGTGAGAAACGCCTGTTCCAGGTTCTGTTCACCGGTGCGTTGCCGGAGTTCGTCGGGACTGAGCCGAGCCAGCAGATCGCCTTCGCGCAGGAGCAGTAAGCGGTCGCAGTGCTCGGCCTCGTCCATCACATGACTCGACACCAGCAGCGTTGTCCCGCCGGCCGCCAGTTCCCGGAACTGTTTCCACAGCTCCACCCGCAGCACCGGGTCCAGGCCGACCGTGGGCTCGTCGAGGACGAGCAGCTCCGGCCCGCCCACCAGCGCGCAGGCAAGCGAGGCCCGGGTCTGTTGCCCACCGGACAGTTCGTCGCCCCGCTGTGACTGATGATCGAGCAGTCCGACCGCGCCGAGAGCGGAGTCGACGGCGTCCCGGTCGGCGCCGGAGAGCGCCGCGAAGTAGGCGACATTGTCACGGACGCTGATATCGGCGTAGATGCTCGGCGTCTGGGTTACGTAACCGATCCGCCGCCGCAGCGCCGCGCTGCCCGCGGGCAGTCCGAGCGCGGTGATCTCCCCGGCCGCCACCAGCTGGGTTCCCACGATGCTGCGCAGCAGGGTGGTCTTTCCGCAGCCGGACGGGCCCAGCACCCCGCTGATCGAACCGCGCGGAATGGTCAGCGAAATATTGTGCAGCACTTCGCGTTTGCCGCGCCGAACAGTGAGGTTGCGCACCTCCACCGCGGCGGTCGTGCCGGTATCGGGCATGGTCGGCCCCTGTTCATCGGGTGTTGAATTCATTCCCTGATGAATTATTCGCCGACCCGCGCCCACCCGCAAGACCCGGGCGTGAGTGATCTGTCGCCCCTGCTTTCCTGTGCCCTGGATCTCGACCGGGGATGCCCCCGCGGCGACTGCGGGGCCCGGGCTGCGACAATCCACGCCGTGAGTGCTGAGGAACTGGCAGTTGATCCGCTGACCGCCGCCCAGCGTCTGCTCGGCGCGATTCTGTGGTCGGGCCCGGTCGGTGCCCGCCTTGTCGAGGTCGAGGCATACGGCGGCGATCCGGACGGCCTCTGGCACGATCCGGCAGCCCATTCCGGCCGCGGCCGCACTCCGCGCAACGCGGTGATGTTCGGTCCGCCCGGTCACCTCTACTGTTATCTGAGCTACGGCATGCACACCTGCGTCAACATCATCAGCGGACCGGACGGCGTGGCCGGCGGCGTGCTGCTGCGGGCCGCCGAGATCGTCGCCGGTCACGAGACGGTGCGCGGCCGCCGGCCGGGTGCCCGCACCGAAGCGGACCTGGCCAAGGGCCCGGGCAACCTGGGCAGCGCGCTCGGCATCGGTTTGGCCGACTACGGCACCGATGTCTTCGATCCCGAATCCCCGATCCGGCTGGAACTGGGCCGCCCGATCGATCCGGTGCGGATCTCCGCCGGGCCGCGCGTCGGGGTGAGCAGCGAAGCCGATCGCCCCTGGCGCGTCTGGCTGCCCGGCTCCCCGGCCGTCTCCACCTACCGTCGCAGCCCGCGCGCCCCCCGTATCGACGAATCCGCCTGACCCGGCGGCCCGCCGCCCGGCCACAGCCTGCCGCGGCTCGCCGAGTTCGTCTCCACCACGTCCGCGCAGTGCGGTAACGATGGCCGCACCGGGCGTTATGTGATTGCGGACGTAGGCGAAGATGGAGCCGTGAGCAGCGACATCATCGACGAATTGACCTGGCGCGGGCTGATCGCGCAGTCCACCGACCTCGACGCGCTCCGGGCGGCGCTGGGCTCGGGCCCGCGCAATCTCTATGCCGGTTTCGATCCCACCGCGGCCAGCCTGCACGCCGGTCATCTGGTGCCGCTGCTGGCGCTGAAACGGTTCCAGCGGGCCGGGCACCGGCCGATCGTGCTGGCCGGTGGCGCCACCGGGCTGATCGGTGACCCGCGTGACGTCGGTGAGCGCACGATGAACTCCGCCGATACCGTCGCCGCCTGGGCGGATCGGATTCGTTCGCAACTCGAGCGGTTCGTCGACCTGGACAATTCACCGACCGGCGCGCTGATCGTGAACAACATGGACTGGACCGGCTCGCTGAGTGCGATCGATTTCCTGCGCGATATCGGTAAGCACTTCTCGGTCAACGTGATGCTCGCCCGCGACACCGTCAAACGGCGCCTCGAGGGGGAGGGCATCTCGTACACGGAGTTCAGCTACATGCTGTTGCAGGCCAACGATTACCTGCAGTTGCGCCGCGCACACGACTGCGTCCTGCAGGTCGGTGGCTCGGACCAGTGGGGCAACATCGTCGCCGGCGTGGAGCTGAACCGGCGGGTGGACGGTGCCGCCGTCCACGCGCTGACGGTGCCGCTGGTGACCTCCGCCGACGGTAAGAAGTTCGGTAAGTCCACCGGTGGCGGCAGCCTCTGGCTCGATCCGGAGCTGACCAGTCCCTACGCCTGGTACCAGTACTTCGTGAACACCGCCGATGCCGATGTCGTGCGGTACCTGCGCTGGTTCACCTTCCTGGACCGCGCCGAACTGGCCGATTTGGAACAGGCCACCGCCGAACGGCCACATGCCCGCGAGGCCCAGCGCCGGCTTGCGGCGGAGATGACGACGCTGGTGCACGGAGAAGAGAACACCCGCTCGGTACAGCTGGCGAGTCAGGCACTGTTCGGGCGCGGCGAGCTCCGGGATCTGGACGAACCGACGCTGGCCGCGGCGCTGCGCGAAGCAGCCGTCGACGGGAAGGTCGCCGAAGTCGTCGCCGGCAATGACACGATCGTCGATCTCCTGGTGGCGTCCGGCCTGTGCGAAAGCCGCGGCGCGGCCCGCCGGGCGGTGAACGAGGGGGGCGCCTCGGTCAACAACGAGCGCGTGAAGGACCTCGACTGGGCTCCGGAAACCAGCGATTACCTGCACGGACGGTGGCTCGTACTGCGCCGCGGTAAGCGGAATTTCGCGGGTGTCCGACGGGCTTCCGGAAATTGATCTTGGTGGGCTGGGTCACATTTCGGTGATCCGGCCCGTCGGATCGCCTCTCGGCAAGCCTCTGAACTGGGCAAACGCGCTGCCGAAGTGGCGATTTGACGTAGCGTTCCCCGCCGCGTAACTTATTCAACGTCAGAGCGACACGGACACCGACCAGGGGCCCGGAGCGAGGCGGAAACGCCGAGCCGGAGGGACCAGGGATAACGAGGTAGTACGAGGAGCGCCTGGCATGATCGGCCGAAGAGCGGAGTTTGACTCTGAGCCACTGGCCGGTTAAGCTAGAAAACCTGCCCCATTGAAGCCCTGGCTGAGTCCAGTCGCTGAAATGTGTGCGTGTGTTCTTTGAGAACTCAATAGTGTGTTGATGAATGTCAGTGCCAAATATTTGATTTGGTTTCGGTTCTTCATACCCCCGTGTGGAGGACTGAACATTTAAGTCAGCTAAATTCCAGCTGGCGATTTGTTTTGCTGGGTTTTCGGACTCTGGTTTGTACTTTTGATTGCGCCTTCGGGTGTGATTGTGAGTCTTCAACGGAGAGTTTGATCCTGGCTCAGGACGAACGCTGGCGGCGTGCTTAACACATGCAAGTCGAGCGGTAAGGCCCTTCGGGGTACACGAGCGGCGAACGGGTGAGTAACACGTGGGTGATCTGCCTTGCACTCTGGGATAAGCCTGGGAAACTGGGTCTAATACCGGATATGACCTTCGGTTGCATGACCGGGGGTGGAAAGATTTATCGGTGCAAGATGAGCCCGCGGCCTATCAGCTTGTTGGTGGGGTAATGGCCTACCAAGGCGACGACGGGTAGCCGGCCTGAGAGGGCGACCGGCCACACTGGGACTGAGACACGGCCCAGACTCCTACGGGAGGCAGCAGTGGGGAATATTGCACAATGGGCGGAAGCCTGATGCAGCGACGCCGCGTGAGGGATGACGGCCTTCGGGTTGTAAACCTCTTTCGACTCCGACGAAGCGAGAGTGACGGTAGGAGTATAAGAAGCACCGGCCAACTACGTGCCAGCAGCCGCGGTAATACGTAGGGTGCGAGCGTTGTCCGGAATTACTGGGCGTAAAGAGCTTGTAGGCGGTCTGTCGCGTCATCTGTGAAAACTTGGGGCTCAACCTTAAGCTTGCAGGCGATACGGGCAGACTAGAGTACTTCAGGGGAGACTGGAATTCCTGGTGTAGCGGTGAAATGCGCAGATATCAGGAGGAACACCGGTGGCGAAGGCGGGTCTCTGGGAAGTAACTGACGCTGAGAAGCGAAAGCGTGGGTAGCGAACAGGATTAGATACCCTGGTAGTCCACGCCGTAAACGGTGGGTACTAGGTGTGGGTTTCCTTCCACGGGATCCGTGCCGTAGCTAACGCATTAAGTACCCCGCCTGGGGAGTACGGCCGCAAGGCTAAAACTCAAAGGAATTGACGGGGGCCCGCACAAGCGGCGGAGCATGTGGATTAATTCGATGCAACGCGAAGAACCTTACCTGGGTTTGACATACACCGGAAACCTGCAGAGATGTAGGCCCCCTTGTGGTCGGTGTACAGGTGGTGCATGGCTGTCGTCAGCTCGTGTCGTGAGATGTTGGGTTAAGTCCCGCAACGAGCGCAACCCTTATCTTATGTTGCCAGCGCGTAATGGCGGGGACTCGTGAGAGACTGCCGGGGTCAACTCGGAGGAAGGTGGGGACGACGTCAAGTCATCATGCCCCTTATGTCCAGGGCTTCACACATGCTACAATGGCCGGTACAGAGGGCTGCGATACCGTGAGGTGGAGCGAATCCCTTAAAGCCGGTCTCAGTTCGGATCGGGGTCTGCAACTCGACCCCGTGAAGTTGGAGTCGCTAGTAATCGCAGATCAGCAACGCTGCGGTGAATACGTTCCCGGGCCTTGTACACACCGCCCGTCACGTCATGAAAGTCGGTAACACCCGAAGCCGGTGGCCTAACCCTTGTGGAGGGAGCCGTCGAAGGTGGGATCGGCGATTGGGACGAAGTCGTAACAAGGTAGCCGTACCGGAAGGTGCGGCTGGATCACCTCCTTTCTAAGGAGCATTTCTCCACGGACACCCGAATAGTCGGGATGGTAAACGTCTTGTGGCAGAGGCCATTTCGGAAGCGAATGTTTTCCGATGGTTGCTCATGGGTGGAACGCTGACAATCTCCATCACGTATGGCCGCAGCCGAGTCTGTGGTGCTGGTGGATATATCAACACACTGTTGGGTCCTGAAAGAACAGACGTTCTTTCCAGGCAAAAAATACGATCTGCTCGGATTTTCTGAGATACTGCCGGTTTGGCCGGTGAGTCCTGATGTTCGATTCGAGTGGGTGTGTTGTTTGAGAACTGCACAGTGGACGCGAGCATCTTTGTTTTGTAAGTTTTTAAGAGCGTACGGTGGATGCCTTGGCACCAGGAGCCGATGAAGGACGTAGGAGGCTGCGATAAGCCTCGGGGAGCTGTCAACCGAGCTGTGATCCGAGGGTGTCCGAATGGGGAAACCCAGCACGAGTGATGTCGTGTTACCCGCACCTGAATATATAGGGTGTGTGGAGGGAACGTGGGGAAGTGAAACATCTCAGTACCCACAGGAAGAGAAAACAACATGTGATTCCGTGAGTAGTGGCGAGCGAAAGCGGATGAGGCTAAACCATGCGTGTGTGATAGCCGGCAGGCGTTGCACGTGTGGGGTCGTGGGGCTCACTTTCTTGTCACTGCCGTGGCGAGCAACAGTCAGAAAAGTTCGTGTTAGCTGAATTGGTCTGGGACGGCCAACCGTAGACGGTGAGAGTCCGGTAGGCGAAAACATGTTCTCTGTTGTAGTGGGTGCCCGAGTAGCAGCGGGCCCGTGAAATCTGCTGTGAATCTGCCGGGACCACCCGGTAAGCCTGAATACTCCCTGGTGACCGATAGCGGACTAGTACCGTGAGGGAAAGGTGAAAAGTACCCCGGGAGGGGAGTGAAATAGTACCTGAAACCGTGCGCTTACAATCCGTCAGAGCCTCTGCACAGCTTGCTGTGGGGGGTGATGGCGTGCCTTTTGAAGAATGAGCCTGCGAGTTAGTGGCATGTGGCGAGGTTAACCCGTGTGGGGTAGCCGTAGCGAAAGCGAGTCCGAATAGGGCGTGTGAGTCGCGTGTTCTAGACCCGAAGCGGAGTGATCTACCCATGGCCAGGGTGAAGCGACGGTAAGACGTCGTGGAGGCCCGAACCCACTTAGGTTGAAAACTGAGGGGATGAGCTGTGGGTAGGGGTGAAAGGCCAATCAAACTCCGTGATAGCTGGTTCTCCCCGAAATGCATTTAGGTGCAGCGTCGCGTGTTTCTCACCGGAGGTAGAGCTACTGGATGGTCTAGGGGGCCCACAAGCTTACCGAAATCAGCCAAACTCCGAATGCCGGTGAGTGAGAGCGCGGCAGTGAGACTGCGGGGGATAAGCTTCGTAGTCGAGAGGGAAACAGCCCAGATCGCCGGCTAAGGCCCCTAAGCGTGTACTAAGTGGAAAAGGATGTGGGATTGCGCAGACAGCCAGGAGGTTGGCTTAGAAGCAGCCACCCTTGAAAGAGTGCGTAATAGCTCACTGGTCGAGTGATCCTGCGCCGACAATGTAGCGGGGCTCAAGTACACCGCCGAAGCCGCGGCAGTCGCACAATACATCCACATCGGATTACGGTCTGGTGTGCAGTGGTGTGGCTGGGTAGGGGAGCGTCGTGTAGCCAGGGAAGCAGCGGGGTGACCTAGTTGTGGAGGCTGCGCGAGTGAGAATGCAGGCATGAGTAGCGAAAGACGAGTGAGAAACTCGTCCGCCGAATGACCAAGGGTTCCTGGGCCAGGTTAATCCGCCCAGGGTGAGTCGGGACCTAAGGCGAGGCCGACAGGCGTAGTCGATGGACAACGGGTTGATATTCCCGTACCCGTGTATCCGCGCCCAATGGCGAATCATCTGTGCTAAGTGCCCAAAACCTGATGGACCTCCTTCGGGAGGCCGGATGGGGCTGCGCACGACCCTGGGTGTAGTAGTCAAGCGATGGGGTGACGCAGGAAGGTAGCTGGGCCAGTCAGTGGTTGTACTGGTGTAAGCCTGTAGGGCGTTGTGTAGGCAAATCCGCACAACATACAGCCTGAGAGGTGATGCGTAGCCGATTGAGGCGAATTCAGTGATCCTATGCTGCCGAGAAAAGCCTCTAGTGAGTTGGTACACGGCCCGTACCCCAAACCGACACAGGTGGTCAGGTAGAGAATACTAAGGCGATCGAGAGAACTGTGGTCAAGGAACTCGGCAAAATGCCCCCGTAACTTCGGGAGAAGGGGGGCCCGAGCTGGTGACCGGCTTTACGCCGTGAGCTGGTTTGGGCCGCAGAGACCAGAGAGAAGCGACTGTTTACTAAAAACACAGGTCCGTGCGAAGTCGTAAGACGATGTATACGGACTGACGCCTGCCCGGTGCCGGAAGGTTAAGAGGACCGGTTAGCGCTTCGGCGCGAAGCTGAGAATTTAAGCCCCGGTAAACGGCGGTGGTAACTATAACCATCCTAAGGTAGCGAAATTCCTTGTCGGGTAAGTTCCGACCTGCACGAATGGCGTAACGACTTCTCTGCTGTCTCGACCACAGACTCGGCGAAATTGCATTACGAGTAAAGATGCTCGTTACGCGCGGCAGGACGAAAAGACCCCGGGACCTTCACTATAGCTTGGTATTGGTGTTCGGTACGGTTTGTGTAGGATAGGTGGGAGACTGTGAAACGGGCACGCCAGTGCTCGGTGAGTCGTCGTTGAAATACCACTCTGATCGTATTGGACCTCTAACCTCGGACCATGATCTGGTTCAGGGACAGTGCCTGGTGGGTAGTTTAACTGGGGCGGTTGCCTCCCAAAATGTAACGGAGGCGCCCAAAGGTTCCCTCAGCCTGGTTGGCAATCAGGTGTCGAGTGCAAGTGCACAAGGGAGCTTGACTGTGAGACAGACATGTCGAGCAGGGACGAAAGTCGGGACTAGTGATCCGGCACCGGCAAGTGGAAGCGGTGTCGCTCAACGGATAAAAGGTACCCCGGGGATAACAGGCTGATCTTCCCCAAGAGTCCATATCGACGGGATGGTTTGGCACCTCGATGTCGGCTCGTCGCATCCTGGGGCTGGAGTAGGTCCCAAGGGTTGGGCTGTTCGCCCATTAAAGCGGCACGCGAGCTGGGTTTAGAACGTCGTGAGACAGTTCGGTCTCTATCCGCCGCGCGCGTTGGAAACTTGAGGAAGGCTGTCCCTAGTACGAGAGGACCGGGACGGACGAACCTCTGGTGTGCCAGTTGTCCCGCCAGGGGCACGGCTGGTTGGCTACGTTCGGAAGGGATAACCGCTGAAAGCATCTAAGCGGGAAGCCTGTTCCAAGATGAGGTTTCCCACCACCTAGAGTGGTTAAGGCCCCCTACAGACCATGGGGTTGATAGGCCGGAACTGGAAGCACAGTAATGTGTGGAGGTGACCGGTACTAATAGGCCGAGGGCTTACCAAACGAAGATTGCTACGCGTCCACTGTGCAGTATCTGAAACAACACACAGATACAGAAGACACCACGCAAACCAGGAAACAATACTGGGGAGTGTGGGTGGCTCTCTGTGGATAGTTTCATAGAGTTACGGCGGTTATAGCGGCAGGGAAACGCCCGGTCCCATTCCGAACCCGGAAGCTAAGCCTGCCAGCGCCGATGGTACTGCACTCGACAGGGTGTGGGAGAGTAGGACACCGCCGGAACATACTTTTAAGATAGGGGACCCATTCGTGGGTCCCCTATCTGCGTTTCTGCCTACAGTGATATGGCCCGTAAACTTGGTGTGAGCACAATCCACCATTGTCGGCGGTTCGACCGTATTGCCGTCGCAATCCGTTGATCCAGTCTGGTAACCGAGAGAGGGACCCGCCGTGCCGGAACAGAACAATGGCCGGAAACCGTTCCGGCGCACTTCTTCCGGACCCGACGCCGGCTTCCGGCGCGGCGAGGGCGCCGCTGACGGCAGCCGCTCGGGTGGCGATTCCGGGGGTACGGGAGAAGGCGGCCGTTCGGGTAACCGGGGCGGATTCCGCCGAGACGACGATCGCGGCGATGCCCGCCGCACCCGCGAATCGGATGTCCGGGGCGCGGGACGTGACCGGC
Source organism: Nocardia grenadensis (assembly GCF_050942415.1). Lineage (NCBI taxonomy): Bacteria > Bacillati > Actinomycetota > Actinomycetes > Mycobacteriales > Nocardiaceae > Nocardia > Nocardia grenadensis. The sequence continues at coordinate 2,121,509 of NZ_CP192054.1, forward strand.
CAGGGTCCGGCGGTAGCGGATTCGGTGGTGACCGGCCACGCGGTCCGCAGCGGCCCGATCGATCCGGCCGCGAGGAGCGGACCGGGTCTCCGGGGCAGCGCGACCGCGGTGCCGACCGGTCAGGATTCCGGAGTGAAGGGACACGGTCGAATTGGGAGGACAATCGTTCCCGTGGTTCACGACCGCAGTCGCGTCCGGACGGTGACAAGCGGGAGTACGGCACGCGCGAGCGCGGGGACTTCCGGTCGCAGGGAGGCGCTGCTTCTTTCGGTGATTCGGATCGAGGGCGGGACAATCGCGGCGGCGGACGCGGGGACAGCCGGGGCGGTGGCCGCCCGTCCGAGCAGTCCGCTCGTGGTGCCGATGAGCGTCGTTTCGGTGGACGGGGTGGATCCGACCGGCCCGACCGTGGGGCCGACCGGCCGCGCCGGGACGGGGTGGGACCGGCGGAGAGCGGCAGCGGTCCGGGGTTTTCTCGCGGTGGCGACGCCGGCGGACCCCGGCGCCGGGGCGGTGAGGGTGGGGGCCGTGGGGCCGATCGTCGCCCGCCGCGGCCCGACGAGCCCGATCTGCCCGATGAGGTCCAGGCCGGGGATCTCGATCCTTCGATCCGGCGCGATCTGCTGAGTCTGGACAAAGGCAATGCGGAAACTGTCGCCCGGCATCTGGCGATGGCGGTGCAGGTTCTCGACGACGACCCGCAGCTGGCATTGGCCCATGCGCGGGCCGCGCGGCAACGGGCCGGACGGATCGCCGTCGTGCGGGAGACCGCCGGCGTTATCGCCTATCACGCCGGAGAATGGGCCGAAGCCCTATCCGAGCTGCGTGCGGCGCGGCGGATGGCGGGCGGGTCCGGCTTGCTCGCGGTGATGGCCGACTGCGAACGTGGTCTCGGCCGGCCCGAACGCGCCATCGAGATCGGTCGCAGTGACGAGGGTCGCGCGCTGACCGGTGACGAGGCGATCGAACTGCGGATCGTGGTCGCGGGCGCGCGGATGGACCTCGGCCAGTACGACCAGGCCGTGGTGACCCTGCAGACTCCCGACCTCGACCCGTCCCGCACCGGTTCGGGTCCGGCGCGGCTGTTCTATGCCTACGCCGACGCGCTGGTCGCGGCCGGGCGTACCGATGAGGGACAGACCTGGTTCTTCAACGCGGCCGCCGCGGACCTCGACGGCGAAACCGATGCCGAGGAGCGTGCGGCCGAACTGACCGGCGAGGCCTGATCCGCGGCGGTCAGGACCGGGTGACCGACCAGTTGAGCTCGGTTCGCAGATCGGCCGGGTCCATCTCCGGGTTCGGTTCGGTGAGGTAGACCTCCCAGCGGTCGGCGCCCGGAACCAGGCCCTGTTCGGTGATCCAGCCGTGCAGGCGGTCCCAGGTGACGCCCAGCGCGTCGAACGCGCCATAATGCACCACACGAGCGATCGGGCCGGCCGGGAGCACACCGGGGACGACGTCGCCGTCGAGGCTGATGCGCCGGTCGACGGGGAACCCCACCTCCAGTTCCGTGGCCTCCTCGGAAGCGGCTCCCCACCGGGCGAGAGCCGGGCCGGTGATCAGGGCCTCCTGCGCGGCGAGGGCCGGCGGGAGGATGCCGAACGAGGTGTCGAAGAACGAGATCGTCTGCGCCGGCGCCACCCGGCCGCGCACCACGGCGGTGAGGGTCTCGGCGATCTCGAGCAGTTCGGGTTCGGCTGTGCGTTCGGCAGTCACGGTTCTCCTCGATGCAGTCGTCGGTCGGCCGCGGCAGGTCGGCCTCTCTCCGGTTCCGACGGGTCACGGCGCGGGAATTCATCGGGCGTCCGCACATCGCGTCACCGCGGCCGGACGCGGCGGATGGGAGTCTGCCACCAACGGTGTGGAGATATGGCCGGTACCTGGCCCGGACGCCGGTAGCGACTTGCTCCGTTGCCGAGTTCCACGGCACCTTCGGTGGCTCTCGGCGCGGTCGGGGCGCACTTCTGGCGGCAGCCCTCGAAGTCCAACGAGGCGGCTACCGGCAACCCCATCCATGCCTGCCACCGCTGCGTAAGCGCTATCCGAGAATGCCCGGGTGCGAATATCGCACCGCGCTCCCCGGCCCAGGACGTCGGTCGCCTGTCCATCGGGGTGGCCGGGTGGGCGACGGGAGACGGCTGGGTGTCCGGGGCGTCGGGGACAGGACGTAGGGTCCGGGTGTGCGGGAAGCGAGTGAGACACGGTTGCGGGACAGGTACGAGGCGCTGCTGCTGGATCTGGACGGAACCCTCTACCGGGGCGCCGATGTGATCGACGGTGCGCCCGAGGCGCTGGCGGGCGGGACCCAGCGATCGGTGTATGTCACCAACAACGCGAGCCGGGCGGCCGGCAGTGTGGCGGCCCATCTGGCCGAGCTGGGGTATCCGGCGACGGAGGCGGATGTGGTGACCAGCGCGCAGGCGGCCAGCCGGTTACTCGCCGAGCGGCTGGCGCCCGGCGCCGAGGTGCTGGTCGTCGGTTCCGACGATCTGGCGGCGGAGATCAAGACGTCCGGTCTGCAACCGGTACGCCGGGCGACGGAGACGGTGGCGGCGGTCGTCCAGGGACATTCGCCACAGACGGCCTGGCCGGACCTGGCCGAGGCGGCCTACGCGTTGCGGGCGGGGGCGCTGTGGGTGGCGGCCAATACCGATCGGACGCTGCCGAACGAGCGCGGACTCGCGCCGGGTAACGGCGCGATGGTCGCGGCGCTGCGGGCCGCCACCGATCTGGAACCCGTGGTGGCCGGCAAGCCGTATCCACCGCTGCTCGAAGACGCGCTGATCCGGGCGGAGACACGCGCGGCCCTGGTCGTGGGCGACCGGCTCGACACCGATATCTCCGGTGCGCAAGCCGTGGATCTGGATTCGCTGCTCGTACTGACCGGGGTCAGTACCGCCGACGAACTCATCGGTCTGCCGGAGGCGGACCTGCCGACCTATGTCGCCGACAGTCTGGACGCCCTGCGGCAGCCGCCGGTGCCGGGCCTTGTCGCCCCGGAAGAGGTGCGCGCGCAGCTGCGGGCACACCCGGGCCGGGCGCTGACGGTGCGCGCGCCCCGTTCGGAAATCCGATAGCGTTGAGCTCACGATGACTACCCCGACCCCTCGCCCGAACACTCCCGGCACCGCCCGCTCCGGGCCGCTGCCCGGCCGGCATCTGCCCGGGGCCGCCGGGCACGGTGAACCCGCCGATCCGGACCGGATCCGCGCCGAGGTCCGCGACCTGCTCGCCGAACTCGGGCCGGTGCCGGATACCGGAGGCGCGACCGGGGACGATTCCGTCGGCACCGATCTGGCCCGCCGTGCGCATATCCTGGACCAGGCACACGAAGTGCTGGTACAGGCGCTGGCCACGGTGGACAAGATCTGAGGTGGCCAGGCGGGCGCGGGTGGACGCGGAACTGGTCCGCCGTGGTCTGGCGCGGTCACGGGAACACGCGGTGGAGTTGATCGGCGCCGGGCGGGTGCTGATCAACGGCACGGTGGCGGTGAAACCGGCGACCGCGGTGGAGACCGGTACCCCACTGGTGGTCAAGGAACAGGTCGACGAGGTCGCCTGGGCCTCGCGTGGGGCGCACAAACTGCTGGGTGCGCTGGAGGTGTTCGAAACGCGGGGTCTGTCGGTCGCGGGTCGGCGCTGCCTCGACGCCGGGGCGTCGACCGGCGGTTTCACCGATGTGCTGCTGAGCCGGGACGCGCGCGAGGTGGTCGCGGTCGATGTGGGCTACGGCCAGCTGGTGTGGCGGTTGCGTACCGACGACCGGGTGCGGGTGCACGACCGGACCAATGTGCGGAGCCTGACCGTCGACGATATCGGCGGGCCGGTGGAGCTGGTGGTCGCCGATCTGTCGTTCATCGCGCTGACGTTGGTACTGCCCGCGCTGGCGGGTTGCGTGCTGCCGGGCGCCGATCTGCTGCCGATGGTGAAACCGCAGTTCGAGGTCGGCAAGGATCGGGTCGGATCCGGCGGGGTGGTGCGGGATCCGCAGCTGCGGGCCGACGCGGTGTGTTCGGTCGCCGCCGCTGCCGCGGAGCTCGGGTTGCAGACCCGGGGTGTGGTGGCCAGTCCGTTGCCCGGTCCGTCCGGCAATGTCGAATACTTTCTGTGGCTGTGCCGGGACGACTCGGCGAGCTACACCATCGACGAGGTGGGGGAACTGGTGCGGCGGGCAGTCGAGGAGGGGCCACAGTGAACACGGAGGCATCCCGGCCGCGGGAGATCCTGCTGGTCTCCCATCCCGGACGGGCCGAGATCAGCGAGACGGCGCATCGGGTCGCGAAGATCTGCGCGGAAGCCGGAATCGGGTTGCGGGTGCTGGCCGACGAGGCCTACAGCACTCGATTCGACGCCGATGCCGAACCGATCGCCGACCCCTGCGGATATCCGGTGCAGGTGGTCGCCCACGAACCCGAGGCGGCGCGGGGTTGCGAGATGGTGCTGGCGCTCGGCGGTGACGGCACCCTGCTGCGCGCCGCGGAACTGGCCCGGCAGGTGACGGTTCCGGTGCTGGGCATCAACCTGGGGCGGATCGGGTTTCTCACCGAGGCCGAGGCGGAGAACCTGGACGAGGCGCTCGCCCAGGTCGTCCGGCGCGACTACCGCGTCGAACGGCGGATGACTCTGGACGTCAGTGTCCGGCTCGACGACGAGATCATCGAACGGGGGTGGGCGCTGAACGAGGCCAGTATCGAGAATGCGGCCCGGATGGGTGTTCTCGAAGTGGTACTCGAAGTCGACGGGCGACCGGTCTCCTCCTACGGTTGTGACGGAATCCTTGTCGCGACCCCTACCGGATCGACGGCGTATGCTTTCTCCGCGGGTGGGCCGGTGGTGTGGCCGGAACTGGAAGCGCTGCTGGTGATTCCGAGCAACGCGCACGCTCTGTTCGCCCGGCCCCTGGTCACCAGCCCGGATTCACGAATCGCGGTCGAATCCGTTGCCACCGGCCACGATGCGATAGTTTTCCTGGATGGCAGGCGCACCCTCGCACTGCCGCGGGGCGGCCGGGTCGAAGCGGTCCGAGGTGCCGAGCCGGTGCGGTGGGTGCGGCTGGATTCCGCGCCGTTCGCGGATCGGATGGTGCGCAAGTTCGAGCTGCCGGTCACGGGTTGGCGGGGCCGGCGGCGAACGGAGGGCACACGTGCTGACAGAGATAAGAATTGACGGACTGGGCGTCATCTCGACGGCCACCGCGCAATTCCACGAAGGGCTGACTGTGCTCACCGGGGAAACCGGAGCGGGCAAGACGATGGTGGTCACCAGCCTGCACCTGCTGAGCGGTGCGCGCGCCGATGCCGGGCGGGTCCGGCTGGGCGCGAATCGCGCGGTGGTGGAGGGCCGGTTCACCCTGGAAGAGGTGAACGAGTCGGCGCGCGCCGAAGCGGAACGGGTGCTGGAATCGGCGGCGGCCGTTGCCGACGACGACGGTACGGTGATCGCGATCCGCACCGTCGGCAGCGACGGGCGGTCCCGGGCGCATCTGGGCGGCCGTGGCGTACCGGCTTCGGTGCTGGCCGATTTCACCGCGCCGATGCTCACCGTGCACGGTCAGAACGACCAGTTGCGATTACAGCGTCCCGAACAGCAGTTGCACGCGCTGGACCAGTTCGCCGACGCGACGGTGGGGCCGCTGCTGCGGGACTACGTGGAACACCGCCGTGCCTGGCTGGATGCCCGGACGACGCTGCTGGAACGCACCGCGCGCGGCCGGGAGATGGCGGCCGAGGCCGAGCGGCTGACCCAGTCGCTGGCCGAAATCGACGCCGTCGCACCGGAGCCGGGGGAGGACGAGCGCCTGGTCGCGGAGATCAGGCGGCTCAGCGACCTGGATTCGCTGCGGGAGGCGGCGGCGACCGCGCACGAGGCGCTCGCCGGTCCGGCCGATAATCCCGGCGAAGGGGTCGGGGCGCTGGACGCGCTCGGCGTGGCCCGCTCCCGGGTGGAGGGCGCCGAGGATCCGGCGCTGGCGGCGCTGTCGCCGCGGCTGGCGGAGGCGATCGCGGTGGTGGTGGATCTGACCACCGAGCTGAGCGGCTATCTGTCGGGTCTGCCGTCGGACCCCGGGGCGCTGGAATCCATGCTGTCGCGGCAGGCGGAGTTGAAATCGCTGACCCGTAAATACGCACCCGATATCGACGGGGTGATCGCGTGGGCGGACGAGGCGCGGACCCGGCTGGACTCGCTGGATGTCTCGGAGGAGACCCTCGCGGCGCTGACCGCCGAGGTCGAGGCGGGTGCGGATCGGGTGCGGGCCGCGGCAGTGAAACTGTCGCAGGCGCGCACCGCCGCCGCGGGTGATCTGGCGGCGGCGGTGACCGAGGAGCTGAGCGGGCTCGCCATGGGCAAGGCGCGGCTGGAGGTCGAGGTGCGGCCGTTGCCGGCCGGTACGCAGGATTCCGCGCCGCTGCTGGTCGACGGTGTCGAACTGCACGCCGGTCCGGCCGGGGTGGACGAGGTGGAGTTCCGGCTGGCCGCGCATTCCGGTGCGCAGTCGCTGCCGTTGAGCAAGAGCGCGTCCGGTGGTGAGCTCTCGCGGGTGATGCTGGCCCTGGAGGTGGTGCTGGCCGGTGCCGAGCACGGGGCGACCATGGTGTTCGACGAGGTGGACGCGGGTGTCGGCGGCCGGGCGGCGGTGGAGATCGGGCGGCGGCTGGCCCGGCTGGCACGTACCCATCAGGTCATTGTGGTGACCCATCTGGCGCAGGTGGCGGCATTCGCCGATACCCATCTGGTGGTCAACAAATCCGATGACGGCGAGGGTGCCGTGAATTCGGGGGTCCGGGCGCTGACCCAGGACGAGCGGATCGTGGAGCTGGCCCGCATGCTGGCCGGGCTCGACGATACCGAGACCGGTCGCGCGCACGCCTGGGAGCTGCTGAACACCGCCCGCGCCGAGCGGATGGCGGCATACTGACCCGTCGTGCGACACCCGGGACGCTGATCGGTACCGGTGCCGGAGGGGGCCGGTCGCCGGCCGGGTATCTCACCCGGCGCGGCCACCCGGCTCCGGCCTCGTGCCGGCAGGTCAGTCGACAGCTTTGCGCGCGGCGGAGATGAACTGGTTGATCAGGCCTTTGAGGCCGATCTCGAGCACTTTGGCCGGCACGGGGAGCGAGGGGTCGGAGGTCATCGTGTAGGTGACCCGGGTGCCGTTGTCGGCGTCGGCGAAGGTGATGACGCCGGTATGACTTTTCACCGGGGCGCCTTTGACGATCTTGTACTCCATCCGCTCGTTCGGTATCAGCGCGGTGATCTCCTCGACCACCCCGACCGGGCCGATACCGATCTTGTGCCGGGCGCCGACGCCCTCTCGTTCGGTGGTGCCCGGTGTGACGAGCGTGACGTTCACCGCGAGGAACGGATCAATGCTCTCGCGGTCGGCGAACAGCCGGTACACGGTCGCGCGCGGGGCGGCGATCACGGTATCGACGGTGGTGCTGGCCATGGAGACTCCTCTTCGTATAGCTGTTCCGGGCAGCTTACGGCGCACGGCAGTGGATTTCGCCCGTCGCTACGCCGCGCGGAGCTCCCGATAACCGGTCGATAGCCGTTGAGTATCGACTCGCGGCGTGTCTCCACCAATGGTTGAGGGTTTGCGGCGATTATCACTGCATGAGGATGCTGGCGCTGCTGTCGAAGAATCCGGAGACGTTGCCCGGCCGAACCGGCACCGCCCGGGTCGACCGCGATACCCGGCGGCTACTCGAACGGGTGGAACCCGGTGATATCGCGGTCCTCGACGAAATGGACCTGGACCAGGTCACCGCGGATCGGTTGCTCGCGGCCGGGGTGGCGGCGGTGGTGAACAACTCGCTGTCGATCTCCGGGCGCTATCCCAATCCGGGGCCCGAACTCCTGGTGGCCGGCGGCGTGCTGCTGCTGGACACGGTCACCTCCGACGCCTTCGGTCGGATCAAGGACGGCGCGAAGGTGCGGATCGAGAACGGGGTCGTCTACGCCGACCGCCTCACCCGCCGGGAACCCGAGGTGCTGGTCGAATGCCTCGAACTCGACGAAACCGCGGTGGCCGACCGGCTATCGGAAGCGCGCAACGGTCTCGCCGGTCATCTCGAAGCCTTCGCCGGCGGCACTCTCGATTTCATCCGGACCGAATCATCGCTGCTCATGGATGGTATCGGGGTGCCCGAACCGGACCTGGACCTGAACGGTTGCCAGGTGGTGGTGGTCGGGGACGGGCCCGGGCATGCCGAGGACCTGAAGAAGCTCAAACCCTTCATCAAGGAGTACACCCCGGTCATGATCGGGGTGGGACAGGGCGCCGAGACCGTCCGGCGCGCGGGCTACCGGCTGGATCTGATCGTCGCGAACCCCGAGCAGCTCCCCGCGAAAATCCTCACCGGTAGCGCCGAGTTGATCGTGCCGGCGGAACTGGACGGTTATGCGGAGGGCCTGGACCGGGTCAAGGAGCTGGGGATCGGCGCGATCACCTTCCCGTGCTCCGGGACGCCCGCGGATCTGGCGTTGCTGCTCGCGCACCACCGCGGCGCCGCGCTCATCGTCACGGCGGGCGCGCCCGCGTCCCTGGAGGAATTCTTCGACCGGTGCCGCCAGGACAGCAACCCCGCGACATTTCTCACGCGCCTGAAGGTCGGGGGCGCGCTCATGGACGCGACCGCGGTGGCCACGCTGTACCGGAGCCGGGTGTCCGGGGCGCTCATGGCGCTGATGGTGCTGGCCGCGCTCGTCGTGCTGATCGTGGCGGTGCTGGCCGCCGGCCACGGGAGTGAGGTGCTCGCGCCGGTGCAGGATCTGCTGCACCGCGCCGATCTGTGGGTTCGGGAGACGCTGAGCCGGCCCGGGGCGAGCTGAGCACCGCGGCCGACGCCCGGATATGAGGCGGTCCACGCAATCACACAGCATCGTGTGGGGCGGGCGGTGCCGCGACGACTGTGCGCCGAACTGTGAGAGAAGTGGCCGGTGGTGTCCCCGGGGCGGGGGTGGTCGATTTTCGCTCGGCCCACCATCCCGATTCCGCCGCCGATGCGGCGATCGGGTGGTTAACCGGGGGTGGCGCTCGATCGTCGCCCGGGTTTCGTGTTACCGTGAAGACCCGTGGGTCATACACGGATTCAGGCGCGGGCAGCCACCAAGCATATTTTCGTCAGCGGTGGCGTCGCCTCCTCACTCGGCAAGGGTCTCACCGCCTCCAGTCTCGGTCAGTTGCTGACCGCGCGGGGGCTACGGGTCACCATGCAGAAACTCGACCCCTATCTGAACGTCGATCCCGGCACCATGAATCCGTTCCAGCACGGCGAGGTGTTCGTGACCGAGGACGGGGCCGAGACCGACCTCGATGTGGGGCACTACGAACGTTTCCTCGACCGGGAACTTTCCCGGGACGCCAACGTGACCACCGGTCAGGTGTACTCGTCGGTGATCGCCAAGGAGCGGCGCGGCGAATATCTCGGCGATACCGTGCAGGTCATCCCGCACATCACCGACGAGATCAAGGCGCGCATCCTGGCCATGCGCGGGCCGGACCTGCAGGGGCAGGAACCGGATGTGGTGATCACCGAGATCGGCGGCACGGTAGGAGACATCGAATCGCAGCCGTTCCTCGAAGCGGCCCGGCAGATCCGCCACGATATCGGCCGCGACAATGTCTTCTTCCTGCACGTCTCGCTGGTTCCGTACCTGGCCCCCTCGGGCGAGCTCAAGACCAAACCCACCCAGCACTCGGTGGCCGCGCTGCGCAGTATCGGTATCCAGCCCGACGCGCTCATCCTGCGCTGTGACCGCGAGGTACCGGCCGGCCTGAAGAACAAGATCGCGCTGATGTGCGACGTGGACGCCGACGCCTGTATCTCCACCCCTGACGCGCCGTCGATCTACGACATCCCCAAGGTGCTGCACCGGGAGGCCCTCGATGCCTACGTCGTGCGCAAACTCGGGCTGCCGTTCCGGGATGTGGACTGGACGATCTGGGGTGATCTTCTCGACCGCGTCCACGCGCCGCGGGAGACGGTGGAGGTCGCGCTGGTCGGCAAGTACGTGGACCTGCCCGACGCCTACCTGTCGGTCACCGAGGCGCTGCGGGCCGGTGGTTTCGCGCACCGGGCAAAGGTGAGCCTGCGCTGGGTACAGTCCGACGACTGCGCGACCCCGGCCGGCGCGCAGGCCGCCCTGCGCGATGTGGACGCGGTCCTCATTCCCGGCGGATTCGGGATCCGGGGGATCGAGGGCAAGGTCGGCGCCATCCATTACGCCCGTACCCGGGGGCTGCCGCTGCTCGGGCTGTGCCTGGGCCTGCAGTGCATGGTCATCGAGGCCGCACGGTCGGTGGGCCTGACCGACGCCAACTCCGCCGAGTTCGAACCGGAGACCGAGCACCCGGTGATCTCCACCATGGCCGACCAGGAACAGGCCGTGGCCGGGGAGGCCGATCTGGGTGGCACCATGCGGCTGGGTGCCTACCCGGCGGTCCTGGAGAAGGGTTCGGTGGTGGCCCGGGCCTACCAGGCCACCGAGGTCTCCGAACGGCACCGGCACCGCTACGAGGTGAACAACGCCTACCGCGACAAGATCGCCGCCGGCGGGCTGCGGTTCAGCGGTACGTCTCCGGACGGGCATCTGGTGGAGTTCGTCGAACTGCCTGCCGATATCCATCCCTTCTTCGTCGGCACCCAGGCCCATCCGGAGTTGAAGAGCCGGCCGACCCGGCCGCATCCGCTGTTCTCCGAGCTGATCGCCGCCGCGTTGCGGTACAAACTGGCCGAACGGCTGCCGGTCGATATCCCCGGCGAAGAAGAACTGGCCGGTACCTCCGAGCGGGTGTCGTGACCCCGGCGAACCCGGCGCCCGGCAGCCACGCCTTCGCGACGGTCGACAGCCGGGTCGTGTACTCGGGTGCGATTCTGGCGCTGCGGGTGGACCGGGTGGAGATGCCGGACGGGCGGGTCGTGGAACGCGAGGTCGTCGAACATCACGGTGCGGTGGCCGTGGTCGCGGTCGACGACGACGGCCGGGTGGTGCTGATCCGCCAGTACCGCCACCCCCTCGGGGAACGGCTGCTCGAACTCCCGGCGGGCCTGATCGATATCCAGGGCGAGGATCCGCTGGAGGCCGCGCGCCGCGAACTCGCCGAGGAGACCGGGCTGGCCGCCCGGGACTGGTCGGTGCTGGTGGATGTCGCGCTGTCGCCGGGTTTCACCGACGAGGCATTGCGGGTGTATCTGGCGCGCGGGCTCGGTGAGACCGAACGACCGGACCCCGAACACGAGGAGGCCGACCTCGAGCTGGTGCGTATGCCGGTCGCCGAGGCGGTCCGCGCGGCGCTGGCCGGGACGATCGTGAACGCCACCGCCGTCGCCGGTCTGCTGGCGTTGAGCGCGGCCGAGGCCGCCGGCCTGCCGCTGCGGCCGGCCGACGCGCCGTGGCCGGGGCAGCCGGACGCACTGCTGCGCCGCCAGGCCGCGCAGCGGGACGCGGACTGACCGGGGGCCGCCGGTGCGGGAGGTCGATATCTTCCTGGACCATCTGGCCGTGGAGCGGGGTGCCGCGCGCAGCACCCTCTCCGCGTACCGCCGGGATCTGTCCCGCTACCGGGAGTTTCTGAGTGCACGCGGCCGCACCGACCTGGCCTCCGTCGTGGAGCGCGATATCACTGAGTTCGCGGTGGCTCTGCGGGCCGGCGACGCGCCGCATCCCCCGCTGGCGCCGGGCTCGGTGGCACGGGCCCTGATCGCGGTGCGGGGGCTGCACCGGTTCGCGGCCGCCGAAGGGCTGACCGGCGCCGATGTCGCGCATGCCGTCAAACCACCGATGGTGGGCCAGCGGCTGCCCAAAGCGCTCCCGGTGGATCAGGTGTTGCGGCTGCTGGACGCGGCGGATGCCGGCGCCGGGACCGGGGGGGAAGCCGCGGCGCGGGGGCTGCGTGACCGGGCGCTGCTGGAACTGCTGTACTCCACCGGCGCGCGGATCTCGGAGACCGTCGGACTCGATATCGACGACCTCGACCTCGACGACCGGGCGGTCGCCCTGCGCGGTAAGGGCGGTAAACAGCGGATCGTGCCGATCGGCCGCCCCGCGCTGGCCGCGGTGGACGCCTACCTGGTGCGGGGCCGGCCCGCCCTCGCGGCCCGCGCCCGCCGGTATATACCCGGCGCGGCGGCCGCGGTGTTCCTGAACGTGCGCGGCGGACGGTTGTCCCGGCAGAGCGCCTGGCAGGTGCTCCAACGCGCCGCCGAGCACGCCGGGATCACCGCCACGGTGTCCCCACACACCCTGCGGCATTCGTTCGCCACCCATCTGCTCGACGGTGGCGCCGATGTGCGGGTCGTCCAGGAACTACTGGGCCACGCGTCGGTGACCACCACCCAGATCTACACATTGGTCACGGTGGGGACGCTGCGCGAGGTCTGGGCGACGGCCCACCCGCGGGCGCGGTGAGCGGGTGTGTGCTCGGCGTGACGCCGCAGGCCACGCCGTGAACACCAACACGCCGCGGATACACGCGGCGCTCGAGCGGGGTCAACCGGTAGCGTCTAGGACTAGCCGGACCGTGGCGAAAGCGAGACCGTGCCTTGATCGGCCTCGTTACGCTCTACGAGGTGACGGACGGGTAGGAACATATAAGGAGCAGCGGATCGTGACGACAGCCGGATCGGCGGACTCGCCCAAGGGCGCCGAGAGCGACGATCGCGCCGCGTCTGTGTGGGGCGCGGGCCCCGAACCCGTTCCTGCCGACGCCGCGCTCGGGCCGACGGGCCGGCCCCGGCGTGCGGTCCCGGATCCGCCCGAGCCGTCGCACGAGGGCAATGCGCTCATCGTGGCGATGTGCAATCAGAAAGGCGGGGTGGGTAAGACCACTTCGACCATCAATCTCGGTGCGGCGCTGGCCGAATACGGCCGCCGGGTACTGCTGGTGGATCTCGATCCGCAGGGCGCGCTGTCGGCGGGGCTGGGTGTGGCACACCACGATCTGGACCTGACCGTGCACAATCTGCTCATCGGGGCGCCGGTGAGCGCCGATGACGTGCTCATGCAGACCAAGGTCGAGAATCTGGATCTGCTGCCCAGCAATATCGACCTGTCGGCGGCCGAGATCCAGTTGGTGAACGAGGTCGGCCGCGAGCAGTCGCTGGGCCGTGCGCTGGAACCGATCCGCGACCGCTACGACTACATCCTCATCGACTGCCAGCCGTCGCTGGGCCTGCTCACCGTGAATGCGCTCGCCTGCTCCGACGGGGTGATCATCCCGATGGAATGCGAGTACTTCTCGTTGCGCGGGCTGGCCCTGCTCAACGACACCGTGGAGAAGGTCCGGGACCGGCTGAACCCGCGGCTGAGTCTGTACGGCATCGTGGTGACCATGTTCGATGCCCGGTTGCTGCATTCCCGCCAGGTGATGGCGCGGGTGGTGGAGGTATTCGGGGAACTGGTCTACGACACCGCGATCGCGCGGACGGTCCGGTTCCCGGATGCCAGCGTCGCCGGTGAACCGATCACCACCTGGGCGCCGAAATCCAGTGGCGCCGAAGCGTATCGGGCGATGGCACGGGAAGTCATCCACCGGTCCGGTCGGTGAGCGGGCCGTCCCGGCCGGCATCGTCGACGATCAGCGAATCCGCCGCGCCCGCGGATCCGGCGGGGCCGGCAGCGGAGAAGTCGGGTTTCCATCTGCGGTTGAGCAATTTCGAGGGCCCGTTCGACCTGCTGCTCCAGTTGATCTCGCAACGCCGTCTCGATGTGACCGAGGTGGCGCTGCACAAGGTCACCGACGAATTCATCGCCTACACCAAAGCGTTGACCGCCGGATTGAACCAGCCGGGCAGTTCGCTGCGCACGGACAAGATCCTGGATCAGACCACCGAGTTCCTGGTGGTCGCGGCGACCCTGCTCGATCTGAAGGCGGCTCGGCTGCTGCCGTCTGGCGAGGTGACCGACCCCGACGATCTGGAGTTGCTCGAGGCCCGGGATCTGCTGTTCGCCCGGCTGCTGCAATACCGGGCGTTCAAGCAGGTCGCCGAGCTGCTCGGGGAACTGGAGGCGGCCGCGTTGCGCCGGTATCCGCGCAGTGTCGGCTTGGAGGAGCGGTTCGCGAGCCTGCTGCCGGAGGTCACCCTCGGGGTGGAGGCAGCCGGGTTCGCCGAGATCGCGGCGGCGGCGTTCCGGCCGCGGCCGGTGCCGACCGTGGGCCTCGACCATCTGCACGCGCACGCGATATCAGTGGCGGAGCAGGCGACGCTCGTGCTGGAGCGGCTGCGCGCACGCGGCGTGGGGGTATGGACCACGTTCGCCGAGTTGGTGGCCGATTGCGCGGCGCCGATCCAGATCGTGGCGCGGTTCCTGGCTTTGCTCGAGCTGTATCGGGGTAAGACGATCGAGTTCGACCAGCCCGATCCGCTGGGGCCATTGGCGGTGCGCTGGATAGGTGACGACGTGGACGGCGGTGCCGCGCCGGTGACCATAGAAGAGGACTACGGATGAGCGAGCCGGGCCCGAAGGCGGGCGTGTGGCACGGCCGGGCGGGATCCCGCACACATCCGCGGCGAACAGAGCACGGATGGGCCGGGACCGGAAGGCGGGAGCGTGACGTGACCATCTCGGGCTCTCGCGCGTACGTGGAGGACGGAGCATGACCGAGGCTGTGACCGATATCGCGCCCGAGCCGCTGGATGACGACGAATTCCGGGCGGCACTCGAGGCGCTGCTGCTCGTGGTGGACACTCCCGCGCCGGTGGAGCAGCTGGCCGCCGCGCTGGCGGAGGCCCCGCAGCGGGTGGAACGCGCCCTGCGGGAGATGTCGGCGGAACTGGCCGCCCGGCGTAGCGGAATCGATCTGCGTTTCGCCGGGGATGGGTGGCGCTTCTATACTCGCAGCGAGTACGCACCGTATGTGGAGCGTATGTTGCTCGACGGCGCCCGGTCGAAGTTGACCAGGGCGGCTCTGGAGACGCTGGCGGTGGTGGCATACCGTCAGCCGGTGACCCGGGCCCGGGTCAGCGCGGTGCGCGGTGTCAACGTCGACGGTGTGATGCGCACCCTGCTGGCCAGGGGGTTGATCACCGAGGCGGGCACCGACCCGGAAACCAACGGCACGCTGTACGGCACCACCGAACTGTTCCTGGAACGGATCGGTTTGGCGTCGCTGAGCGATCTGCCGCCATTGGCGCCCCTGCTGCCGGGGGTGGACCTGATCGATGAGATCAACGACAGTCTGGAGACGGACCCCCGCTACACCAGGCTGCGAAAACCCGCCGAGGAAGATCTGAACCTCGGCGCCGAGGATTGACAGGAAAACGTGAAGACACCCGCTCGCCGAGACGGCATACCGGATCGTAAGAAAAGTGGCGACCAGGCCGGTCGCGGCCGCGGCGCCCCCCGGACGGGGGATGCTCGCCGCGGTGGCGGTGATACGCCTCGCACCGCCCGCACCGGAGGACCGCGCAGTACCGAACGCGGAGCCCGCAGCGACCAGCTGCCGCGCTCCGGGCGTGCCGCGGGTGCGGAATCGCCGGCCGGCGGACGCGGTGCCCGCACCGGTGGCGGTCGCGGTGGTTTCGCGACACCGGGCCGCGCGGGTGCGGCCGGGACCGGTCGCGGCGGCCCCGCGGGATCGTCCCGGGCCGGATCCGCGGGCCGCGGTGGTTCCGCGGGGACGGGCCGGGGCGGCTCGACCGCGGCGGGCCGCAGTGGCGCCGCCGGATCGCGGACCGGTGGCCGCCCGGCCGGCGGTACGGCCCGTCGGGCACAGAGCGCTCGTTCCGGGAGCAGCGCCCCGCAGCTGAACAATGCGAAACCGGCCCGGCATCAGCATGTGGAACCGGGTGAATCCGGTCACGTGAAGTTGCCGTGGGGAGAAGGCGAACGCCTGCAGAAGGTGCTGGCCAAGGCCGGGGTGGCCTCCCGCCGGGCCGCCGAGGAGATGATCGAGCAGGGGCGCGTCGAGGTCGACGGCATCATCGTGCGCGAACAGGGCCTGCGCATCGACCCGGAGAACGCCGTGGTGCGGGTGGACGGGACCCGGGTGGTGGTGCGCGAGGAACTCGTGCACCTGGCCCTGAACAAGCCCAAGGGCTGGCAGTCCACCATGTCCGACGATCTGGGCCGGCCCTGTGTCGGCGATATCGTCGCCGAGCGGGTCGCGGCCGGGCAACGGCTGTTCCATGTCGGCCGGTTGGACGCCGATACCGAAGGGTTGCTGCTGCTCACCAATGACGGCGATCTGGCGCACCGGCTGATGCACCCCTCCTTCGAGGTGTCCAAGACCTACCTGGCGACCGTGCAGGGCGAAGTGCACCGTTCGATCGGCAAGATCCTGCGCGAGGGCGTGGAGCTCGACGACGGACCGGCCAAGGTGGACCGCTTCCAGGTGCTCGAGGTCGACGAGGGACGTTCGCTGGTGAAGGTGGTGTTGCACGAGGGGCGCAAACATATCGTGCGGCGGCTGCTGGACGCGGTCGGGCATCCGGTGACCAGGCTCGTCCGCACCCATATCGGCCCGGTCGTCCTGAACGACCAACGTCCGGGCACGCTGCGCGTGCTGGGGCGCGATGAAATCGGCAAACTCTACGAGGCGGTGTCTTTGTGAACGGTGTGGAAGCTCCGGTGGGGGTCGTTGTGGATCCGGCCCGCGACCGGTCCCTGGTCGTCGCGATGGACGGTCCTTCGGGGACCGGTAAGTCCAGTGTGTCGCGGCGGCTGGCGGTACGGCTTTCGGCCCGCTACCTCGATACCGGCGCCATGTACCGGGTTGCCACGCTGCAGGTGCTGCGGGCGGGCGTCGACCCGGCGGATTCCGCCGCGGTGGCCGCGACGGTCACCGATATGCCGTTGCGGATCGGTACCGATCCCGACCGGGAACTGATCGAACTCGACGGTGACGATGTGCGTAGCGAGATCCGCGGAGCCGAGGTCACCGCGGCCGTGTCGGCGGTCTCGGCGGTGCCGGAGGTGCGGGAGCAGCTGGTGGCGCTGCAGCGCGAGATCGCGGTGAGCGCGGGCCGTATCGTGGTCGAGGGCCGGGATATCGGTACAACCGTCCTGCCCGACGCCGACGCCAAGATCTATCTGACCGCGTCCGCGCAGGCGCGCGCCCATAGGCGTAATCAGCAGAACATCGCCGAGGGCCGCGGGGACGACTACGCCGGGGTCCTCGCCGATGTAGAGCGCCGTGACCGCCTCGATTCGACGCGTGCGGTGTCGCCGCTGCGGCGGGCCGAGGACGCGGTGCAGGTCGACACCAGCGAACTGACCATGGACGAGACCATCGAGGAGCTGTACCGCGAGGTCGGCCGGCAGTTGGACCGGCCGCGGGATCGTGCCGCGGCGCGCAGCCGGGGAGTTGCCGGATGAGCGGGGACACCGTGAGTGACGTACTCGCCGGCGACGGCGTCTGGAGCGACGAATCGGAGTGGGAGCTCACCGATATCGCCGGTGACGGCGAAGCCGCCGATCATGTGCCGATGCCCACCCTGGCCGTGGTCGGCCGCCCGAACGTCGGTAAATCGACGCTGGTCAACCGCATTCTGGGCCGCCGCGAAGCCGTGGTCGAGGATGTGCCCGGGGTGACCCGGGACAGGGTGTCCTACGAGGCCAACTGGGCGGGCCGCCGCTTCTGGGTGCAGGACACCGGTGGCTGGGAACCCGATGCCAAGGGCTTGCAGCAGTCGGTGGCTCGGCAGGCGGAACTCGCCATGCGCACCGCCGATGCCATTGTGCTGGTGGTCGACGCGGTGGTCGGCGCGACCGCCACCGACGAGGCCGCGGTCAAGGTGCTGCGGCGGGCGAAGACACCGGTCATCCTGGTCGCCAACAAGGTCGACGACCAGCGCCTGGAGGCCGACGCGGCCGCCCTGTGGTCGCTGGGGCTCGGGGAGCCGCGCATGGTTTCCGCCGCGCACGGCCGCGGCACCGGTGATCTGCTCGACGATGTGCTCGATGTGCTGCCGGAGACCCCGCGGGAACTCGGCGGGCCCGGCGGCGGGCCACGCCGGGTGGCGCTGGTCGGGAAACCGAATGTCGGTAAGTCGAGCCTGCTGAACAAACTGAGCGGTGACGAGCGGTCGGTGGTGCACGATATCGCCGGCACCACCGTCGACCCGGTGGATTCACTGGTGGAACTGGGCGGCAAGGTCTGGCGTTTCGTCGATACCGCCGGGTTGCGGCGGAAGGTCGCCAACGCCAGCGGTACCGAGTACTACGCCTCGTTGCGCACCAAATCGGCGCTGGAGGCCTCCGAGGTGGCGATCATGCTGATCGACGCCGCGCAGCCCATCACCGAACAGGACCTGCGGGTGATCAGCCTGGTCGCGGACTCCGGGCGAGCTCTGGTGCTGGCGTTCAACAAATGGGATCTGGTGGACGAGGACCGCCGCCTGCAACTCGAGCGCGAGGTCGATCGCGATCTGGTGCGGGTGCCGTGGGCGCAGCGGGTCAATATCTCCGCGCAGACGGGCCGGGCGGTGCAGAAGCTCGTCCCGGCCATGGAGACCGCGCTGGAATCCTGGGACAAACGGATTTCGACCGGCCGTCTGAACACCTGGTTGAAAGAGGTGGTCGCCGCGACACCGCCGCCCATGCGCGGCGGTCGGCTGCCCCGCGTATTGTTCGCCACCCAGGCGACTACCAGGCCGCCGACCTTCGTCCTGTTCACCACCGGGTTCCTGGAGGCGGGCTATCGCCGGTTCCTGGAGCGGCGGCTGCGCGAGGAGTTCGGTTTTGCCGGTTCGCCGGTGCGGATCTCGGTCCGGGTCCGGGAGAAGCGCGCCAAGAAGTGAACCCCGGTGCTCATCCGCCGCGGAAGCGGGTGAGCACCGGCGTTTCCGGCCCGTGAGGCCCGCCGGCAGCGGGGGGATGCGTGCCACGGGTCGCGGCGGGACCGGATGCCGGCCGGTGGTAGCACGTGCCGCGCGCCTCTTCACGGCGGAGCTCGGCGCGGGTGCCCGGACGGAACTTCGGCTCCCGGCCGCAGCCGCAGCTGTCGTATCGCGTCCCGGCGCTCAGTACTGCGGCGACCACCGACCAGGTGGTGCGGTCGTTTCGCCAGACTGGGGCGAAGTCCGTTCCGGCGCAGTGCATTTCGTTTCCACGATGGGGGCAACCGTACCGTACGGCCGAGCGCGGACCCGCCCCGGGCCGGCGATTTCAGCGCTGCTGCGATATCCGGCACGACGGGCAGACGTAGTGCGCCCGGTACCGATATGACCTGTCGTCGCATACGCGGGTGAGAATAGCGGGCCCGCGCCGGAATATGCTCCGGAGAGCCGGGGCCGGTCCGGTTCCGTCCACCGGGGCGGATACGGAGGGAGTAGACATCATGGTCAGTCGCCGCGCCCGGGCGCTGTCGATGTTTCTGCGGGTCACCCGCAAACGCGCTATGGCGACCGCCGCGAAGGCGCGGGCCGCCATGGCCGAACCCGCCGGCACCCACACTCCGCCGCGGCGGTTGCGGCGGCGGCACCGGGTCGAAGAGCGCCTCGTCGACGGATTTCCCTGCTATCGCGTGACTCCCCGGACGGCGCCGGAGTCCGGGAAAGTCGTCGTCTATCTGCACGGCGGTAGCTTCTTCCGGGAGATCAGCTGGTGGCACTGGCGGTTCATCGATCGGTTCGTCACAGCCGGGCATCGGGTCGAGGTGCCGATCTATCCGCTGGCGCCGCGGTACACCTACCGATCGGCTCGGCCGTATCTGCTCGCGGTGTACCGGGAGGTGATCGGTGCGGTGGATCCCGGGCGGGTGCTGCTCGCCGGGGATTCCGCCGGTGGCACCCTGGCGTTGCTGCTCGCCCAGGCACTGCCGGATGCCGGGCTGCCCGGCCCGGCGCGGCTGATCCTGTTCGCGCCGTGTCTCGATATGCGCCTGTCCGCGCCGGAGATCGACCGGGTGCAGGCGGACGACCCGTGGCTGGCGCGGCCCGGCCTGCTCGAGGCGGGACGCGTCTGGGCCGGCGGGGACGACCTCGGGCTGCCGGAACTGAGCCCGATCAACGGTCCGGTGGACGGGCTACCGGAAACGGATCTCTTCGTGGGCACGCACGACATTCTGTACCCCGACGCGCGCGCGTTCGCCGAACGTGGCGGCGCGCGGGTGCGTCTCGTCGCCGAACCCGGTCTGTTCCATGTGTATCCGCTCGCTCCGGTCCCCGAGGCACGTCCCGTGGTGAAAGCGGTCCTGACCACATTGAATGCGCTGTGAGCGGCCGCGCCGGCCGCCGTCGCCGGAGCGTGGCGCGCGCCGCGGACGCGGAAACGCCGGGCCGCCCGGGGAACTCGTGAACAGCCTGTGAACGCCTACGGAATTCGGCTGATTCGACCGTGACGATGCATCGCGGAGCAAAGGCCGGTACCGTACCCGGGCGTGACTACTTGTCTGCCATCGAATCACCCGAGGCGGGAGCCGTAATGACTGTCGAACCGCCACTCGAGGACGATGTCACGCAACTGGCTCAGCGCGTCGAACATGCTCGAGGTCGGCTGGCCTACCAGTTCGACCCCGCCCTCACCGAGGCACTGTCGGAATCGGAGTTGCGCGCCGAACGTGATCTCGCCGAGCGCATCCGCGAACAGGAGCGGGGGCAGCGCTGGAAGGAGATCCAAGCGGTCGCCTCGGCCAACGATCGGGCCAGACAGACCACCGAGCAGATCGAGAAGGCGGATATGCGCGACCTCTTGCTCGCCCGTAAAGCCATCGCCGCTCAGCGCCGGGAGTCCAGTCCGCACGCCAAACTCGCATCGCTGTACCGGCATCGGTCCTGGTCGTTGCGTGCGCTGGCCGGTGTGGTCGGTGCGGGGATGCTCTGGTCGGCCGTCAATGTGCAGCAGAACATCGCTCCCACCGGTGCGTCCGATCCGCTGTTCTGGTTCAGCTATCTGCTGGAAGCGATGATCAGTGTCTGCCTGATCATCATCATGATCGGCACCAACAAGGTCGCGGAGTGGGGGGTGATCAACAACCGTAAACAGGTGGCCGCCGCCGAGATCGCGCTGCTCACCCTGACCGTCGGACTGAACACCTACCCCTATCTGAGACTCGGCGAATGGTACGACGCCGCCGTGCACGCGGTCGCCCCGGTGATGATCGGTGTCGCGCTGCTCATCCACGACGCGGCGAGCAGCCGCTACGGTATGGCGATTCTGCGGGCCACCGAACAAGTCCGCGTGTTGCCCGACCCGGCGGATCAGATCCGCAACAATCTGCCTCGGGTGAGCCTGCGGCTCGATCACGCGAAGCCGGCCACCGAAATTCCGGCCGTCGAATCCGAGGCCAAACCGGCCGCGCTGGAACCGGCCGGTATGAAGACATCGGGGTCCGCATCGAGCGGTCCGGCCTTCCGGTCGGACAGCAAGGGCGGTGATACGGGAAAACGCCGGTCGGGGGATCTGGCGGAGGTCACTTCCGGGTTGATCGGGCGGACCAGCTCGCTGCTCGATGAGATGGCGGCCAATTCGCCCCTGTTCGAAGGGGATTCGGCCACCACGAAAACCGCCGATACCACCGACAAACTTCCGGTGACCAAGCCCAAGAAGCTCTCGGGGTTGGGTAAGGGCTCCGCCGACAGCGCCCGGAACGGCTCCGGGGAGGGCAAGGGCAAGTTGTCCGGAGACAAGGAGACCGACGAGTTCCTCGACGTCGTGCGCTCCTCGGACGGCTACGACACCGGCCAGTTCCGGGTCGCCGATATTCTCGAACAGGAGCTCGCCGACCTCCAGGCGGAGCGCCGCCGGGCCCGTTCCGGCCGTGCCCGCAGCACCTCCACCAACGGGGCCTGAGCCTGCTGGTGACCCGCGCCTCGCACGGGTCACCAGCGGTGCCGCGGTCAGGGGACAGCGATACCGTGGTGGGAGACGGTGAGGAGGCACGATGACCGAGCGCAAACCCGTGGGTGTCGACTTCGAGTCCTGGGTCGATCGCAAGATCCGGGAAGCCACCGAACGCGGCGACTTCGAGAACCTCGCCGGCGCCGGTGAACCGCTACCGGGCGCCGGGAACCCCTACCACGACGAGAACGCGTGGTTACGTGACTATCTGCGTCGCGAAGGAGTGAGCGGCGACGCCATGCTGCCGCCTTCGCTGCTGCTGCGCCGTGATGTGGAGCGGTTACCGGAGGCGGTCCGCGACGCCGAGTCCGAAGATGAGGTACGGGAGACGGTCGCCGAGCTCAACCGGCGCATCGTCGACTGGTTGCGGATGCCCACCGGTCCGCAGGTGCCGGTCGCGCCGGTCGACGCGGACGCGGTCGTCCGGGACTGGCGGGAGCGGGCCACCCGGGTGGCCGCTGCCCGGCGCCCGGCTATCGCCCGCCCCGGCCCCGCACCCGGCGTGCCCTGGTGGCGCCGGATCTTTCGTGCCCGCTGAGACCGAACCCGCCCGGACACCGCGGCGGTGCGGTTGTATGGAGGGATGGATCCAGCGACCCTCGCCGATCGGCTCGAGATCACCGATCTGCTCACCCGCTACGCCACCGCCGTCGACAGCAAGGACTGGGCGCTGTACCGGACGGTATTCACCGCCGACGCGCAGATCGACTACAGCACGGCCGGCGGTCCGGTCGGCGATGTCGACACCGTGGTGGCCCGGCTGGCCGAACAGCTGAACCTGTTCGCCCGCACCCAGCATTTCATCTCCAATATCGCGGCGGACCTCGACGGCGATACCGCGAAGGTGCGGGCGATGTTCTTCAACCCGATGATCGTGTCCCCGGGTAAACAGTTCACCTGTGGCGGCTGGTACAACCACGACCTGATCCGGACTCCCGACGGCTGGCGCAGCATCCGGCTGCTGGAGGAGGCCGCCTGGTTCGACGGTATCGAGGCCGCGTTCGCCCAGTAGGCGGCCACGGTCAGCCGGTCAACGCGCTCTCGCTGTGCTCGCGCACATGCGTCTGTCGTGGATGCAGTTCGTACACCGCGAAGGCCGAGTGGATGACCGGCTGGGCGACATTGCGGACGCGGATACCGCCGGGTGTGGTGCCGCGTTCGCATCCGGCGTGCGCGTGCCCGTGCAGCGCCAGATCCGCCCGGTGGGTGTCGATGGGCTCACCGAGAAGATAGGAACCCAGGAACGGGTAGATCTCCCGCGGTTCCCCGTGCAGGGTGTCACTGACGGGGGAGTAGTGGGTGAGGACCACCGTGATATCGGTGTCCAGCGCGGCCAGCGCGGTATCGAGCCGGGTGGCCAACTCCACGGTATGCCCGGCGAACTCGCGCATCAGGTGTTCGCCGAACACGCTGGCGCATTTTCCGGCGAAACCGCCGCCGAAGCCCTTCGTCCCCGCGACACCCAGGGTGCGGTCACCGATCGTGAGCGTGGTGGCCTCACCCTCGAGGACCGTGATCCCGGCCACGGCCAGCATCTCGGTGATCTCGTCGGAGAGATCGCTGTGATGGTCGTGATTGCCCAGGACCGCGATAACCGGGACGCCGACATCGGCGAATTCCGTGGCCACCACCTCGGCTTCGGACAGGGTCCCGTGATTGGTCAGATCACCGGCCAGCAGCAGTACATCGGCGTGTTCCGGTAGATCGCGTAGCGCGGGACGCAGCATGCCCCGCGAATCGGTCCCCAGATGGACATCCCCCACAGCGGCGATCCGCATCGGTGCACTCCTTCCGCCCGGTGTCAGTCACCGAGGTTCTCGCATTCGCCCGGGCCGGGCGTCGCGGTCACGTGTACGTCGTTGTGGATCTGTGCGTCCGGGGCGATCTCGTGTACCAACTCCTCGAGCCGGCGTCGTCGCTCCGCGGTACCCACTTCCCCGTCGAGTACCACCACGTCGCCCCGGATCCGCACCCGCACGCCCTGTTCGGCGCAGCGCGGGTCCTCGGTCAAAGCCCGGTGTAGTTCGGCGGCCAGGTACTCCGGTGGCCGGCCCGGCGGACGGTTCTGGGTTTCCGACATCTATCCGGCCTTTCCTGAGGTTCGATCATCGGCCCGGGTATCGGCGATGCCGAGATCGTCGATCAACCCGAGGAACGCCCGCGCGTAGGGCGAATGTTCGGTCTGGACGCGCACCGACGGCCAGTCCACCTGTTCGCGAAGATCGCGGGAGATACGGAGGAGCGGGCTCAGGTCCAGCCGGTGCGCGTCGAAGACCAGCAGTTTGTCGACCAGCAGGTCGGTGCCGTGTACCACCGGCGCCATCGTCGGACCGACCCGCATGAGCTCCGCCCGGGCCAGCAGGGCATCGTCGACTTCGCGGTTGTTGGGCCGGTGGATGACATCGATGAGGGTGTCGCCGTCATAGGCCTTGGTGAGCCAATCCTCGGCCGCGTCGGCGATTCGCAGTCCCGCCCGGGCCAGTTCGCTGCGCGCCCGGCCGCAGTCGGCGGGTTTGACGAAGAGGTCGACGTCGTGATCCGAGGGTGGTCCGCCCCGGGCATAGACCGCGCAACCGCCCGCCACGGCGAAGGGGACGTCGTGGTGCGTCAGCGCATTCGCGGCTCGCGTCAGCGCATGCAGCAATTGCTGATGGGTCGGAGCCATACCGGGCGGCTACCCGGAAAAGGCGCCGCCAATCAGCTCACGACCGTGATCACCAGGGCCACCGCCACCACCGCGAACGCCGCTACCAGGGCGATCGTCAGCACCACCGCCAGGACTCCGGTCGGGGGGAAGTGATGCCGCGTGGCCGGCTCCGCCGCGGACAACCCGGATGTCTGCGGGGTATCGGGCGGTGTGGAACCCGGCGGTACTCCGCCGCCCGGTTCCAGATCGGGGGTTTCGGCGGGGTCGGGGTCCATGGACGACATACCTTCTACCTCCCTTCTCGATCATTTCCGGAGCGCCTGGCCCGGCGGCGATGGCTGGTATCGCACAGCGGGTAGCTACCGGAACGTTTGCAGGTACACAGCGCGACCAGGAAACGGTCGGCGAGGATGCGGTCACCGTCCGGGGTAACCACCTCCAGCGGGCCCTCCACCAGCGCCGGACCCTCCGCGGTGAACGTGATTCGGCGTACCGGGTCCGCCGCGTCCGGTGGGGTGGGGGCCGGGTGGGGCCGGGGATGGGGAGCGGCGTCCACCATCGCCCCGTCGTTCGCCGCGGCGGGGTCGGCGGGGCGGATCGCGGCGAGCAACTCGTCGGGACCGGCCGGTGTATCAGCGGGTTCGGTCGGCACGGATCACCACCAGTTCCTCGTGCTCTTGTTCGGGCTGGATCAGCCCGCGTTCGCGCAGCCACTCCTGCCGGCCGCGCATCACCGGCCCGAACGGGATGACGGTGCGGGCCACCACGTTCGCCTTCAGCCCGCCCGCACGCAAACGGGTGAGGGTCGCGGCGATACCCGAGACAGCGGAGTGCACGATCAGGGCGGTACCGCCGATGGCGAGCACCCGCGGCATCATCTCGCACAAGGGGTCCAGCAGATGGCGGCCGTGCCAGCCGGCGTCCCAGGCGCGCGCGGGGCCGTCCTCCGGCGGGCGGGTTTCGCTGGGTACATACGGCGGGTTGGCGACCACCACGTCGAATGTGCGGCCCTCGACCACCCGGGTGACGTCTCCGCACAGTAACTCCAGCCGCACTCCGTAGAGCCGGCTGTTAAACCAGGCCGAGGCCAGCGCGGCCCGCGACAGGTCCACCGCGGTGACCGTCGCCGCCCCCGACCGTGCGGCGTGGATCGCCAGCGCACCGGTTCCGGTGCACGCGTCCAGTACTTGCGCGTCGCGCGGTAGGGCAGCGTCGGTCATCGCCCGGGCGAGTAGCCGGGTATCCGGCTGAGGACGATAGACGCCGGGCACACGGACCAACACCGGACTCACCGTTCCGTCGTCCGCAGCGAGCTCTCGCCCACGCGCCAGCGGTCGAGCATCTGGTCCGCGCACCGGTCCTCGAGGAGGTTGGTCGCCTGGATGCCGAAAACCACCGATTCGGCCAGTCCGGGTTCACGGGAGAGCAGGTCGTCGAGTACCTCCCGGCGCACCACCTGTTCGTGGACGGCGTCGGCGGTCACGTGCTCGCTGTAGAACCGGACGCAGTCCGGGTGTGCGGAGAACCGCTGTAGCGCCTCGACCATCAGTTTCGAAGCCGGTGAGGAGGTGATCTCCACCGCCGCGAAGTGGCCCACGACCGCCCCTCGCAGTGAACGGCGCAGGCCGAACAGCGACATCATGTCGACCAGGGCGAGCATGGAGGCGGGGACGACGTCCACATAGTGCAGATAGCCGTCGGACAGGCCCGCGCCGCGCAGCAGGTCGGCGTAGAGCCGGGCGTGGATGCGGTCCCCGTGCCCGCCGCCGAACTCGTCGAACTCGATCGCCACCAACCCGGCCTTCGCCCGGCCGCGCAGGCGGGGAATCACCCAGGCCACCGGATCGGCCTCCTTGTGGTGGTATATCGAGCGCTGGACGAAATACTCGCGTATCTGCCACCAGGAACCGTCGTCGCGCAGCCGGCCCGGGACACCGCCGGCTACCGGCACGGTGAGCAATCGCTCCAGTTCCGCGGTGACATCGGTACCTCCGGGTACCTCGGCGCGCAGGGTGGCGAGGAACCGCCGCTCGAGCTCCGTGCGTATCCGCAGCAGCCCCGTATCCCACTCCCAGTCGGCGTCCACGCCACGGAAACCCTGATAGTGCAGCTCGTAGCAGGTGTGCAGGGTCAGCTGGAAATCGTCACCGTAGGGGTCGAGGTCGTCGGGGACCTCGGGTACCGGCCGGCCGGGCGCGTCCCGCACCAGTGTCAGCACGGCCTCCGACAGCGGGCCGCGGGCCACGGGGAGCGGCGGCGCGGTGGCGGCGGTCTCGCGCGGGGTGAGTGTTTCGACCATGGTCCGCCTTTCGGAGGCATCGAACTTCGGAACCCGGGGAGGGCAGCGGGACGCGCCGCGCGTCACCCGGCCGGATAGGGCGCTCCGCGCAGGGCGCGGGCGAGGTGCGCCGCATTCCGGGCGGCGGTCGCGTTGGTGGAGGCGACTGCGCTGGGGACCTCGTCCAGATCCAGATAGTCGACGCCGCTCATGGCTTCGCCGTTCCAGTAGGTCCCGCCCTGGGCGGGCAGGGTGTAGCCGATATCGTTCAGGCCCTGGAACAGGTCGGCGGTGATCTTGTGGGCGCCGTCCTCGTTTCCGACCACCGCAGTCAGGGCGACCTTGCCGAACATGGCGGGTCGTCCGGCGTCGTCGGTTTCCGACAGTTCGGCGTCGAGTCTTTCCAGTACGCGCTGCGCCACCGACGACATATGGCCGACCCAGGTCGGGGTCGCGATGAGCAGGATATCCGCGCCGGTGATGCGGGCCCGGACCGCCGGCCATTCGTCGCCGTCGCCCTCGTCGGCGCTGACGCCCGGGCGGATATCGTGATCGACGACCCGGATCACCTCGCCCGTCACATCGTGTTCCGCGAGTTCGTCGAGCACCTGCCGGGCCAGCAGATCGCTACTGGATCCGGCCGGTGAGCTCTTCAGCGAGCACACCAGCGCCACCGCGGTCAGAGAAGCCATTCCGGAACCTCCGCCCCTGTTCGGTCGACCGGTCCGACCCGGCCCTGTGCCTGTGCGCAATAGCCGATGGCACGGGGGATAAACATCTCTATCCAGCCGCACGGTGGTGTGTACGACAGGATATTCCGGGGTCGGCGGCGGTGTACACCGTCGGCCGACCGTGCCAGAATGGTCGGCAGGTTGAAAACATGCAGCCGATCCCGGTACCGCGTATCCCTTCGGTGCTCGGGTTCGATGAGCGGGACCGGCTCCCGTTCCGATATCCGCCCGTAGCGCGTACGCCAACCGGAAATCCCCACCAGCAAGGGATGGGATTGATATGTCGGTTACCACCGCCCGGTACCAGGTCGATCAGCAACGGAAACGCGACCCACGACCGGTGACCACCGGCCGTATGTGGTCGCGACGTAGTACCGAACACCCTGAATGTGTGATCGCCCGTGTCGAAGGCGAGTTGGATGCCGTGATGCACGACGAACTGCGCGATCTGCTCGAGCGGTGCCGCGCCGGCCTGTGCCACGCCGTGGTGCTCGACCTGCGTGCCACCACGTTCATGAGCATTCGCGCCGCCGTCCTCCTCACCGAAGCCAAGGCCGCCGCGTGGCGGGCCGGGGTGGAACTTCGGGTGGTCAGCGGCCGAAAGGAAGTGGAGCGGGCGCTCGAGGTCGCGGGTGTCCGGCCTCAGTTCCGGTATTTTCCGAGCCTGAGCAGCGCGCTCGCGAGCTGACCCGCGTTCGTCCAGGAGACACCGCCCCGGCTGCGCGCGCAGCCGGGGCCGGTGTCGCTTTCCGCGCGGGAGCGGTCGATACTCGAGGCGTGTCGCTAGAAGACGGCGTTGTCGCCGAGGAACTACTGGACTCGATCGGAAGCGTCTCGCAGTGTGCGGGCGCCTTCCGCTTCTGGTTCGCCGACCAACGCTGGGAATGGTCGGAAGCCGTCGCCGAGATGCACGGTTACCCGGCCGCGCCGCTGACGCCCAGCACCGAGCTGCTGCTCGGCCACATGCACCCCGATGATCGCGCCCAGGTGGCGAACGCCCTGGCGAAATCGGTGGCCGAAGAGACACCGTTCTGCAGCAGGCATCGCATAGTCGACCGCGCCGGCCGAGACAAGCAGGTGATCGTGGTGGCCGATGTGATGACCGATGAGCAGGGCACCGTCATCGGTTCCACGGGCTATTACATCGACCTCACCGAGACGCTGGCCGAAGAGCGGGAGGAGGCTCTGCACGACACACTGCCGGGTCTCTACGCGGCACGAGCGGTGATCGAGCAGGCCAAGGGCGCGTTGATGGTCGTGTACGGGATCAGTGCCGACCAGGCGTTCCGGGTGCTGATCTGGCGTTCCCAGGAGACCAACACCAAACTCCGGGCGCTGGCCGCGCAGTTGGTCGCCGAACTGCCCACGGTCGATCACGCCGCGCCCGCACTGCGCACCGAATTCGATCATCTGCTGCTGACCGTCCACGAACGGATCGACCACACGTGAACTGGGCGGGGTTTCGGCGATTCCGGCCGGGGTATGTGCGCATGTGACAATCAGGCCGACATCCGAGATAAAGATGAACCGCGGCGTCACCGACGGTCACGGGCACCGACGGGGCCCGGCGGGCGCCCCCCGCCCGCCGAGGTGCGGGCGGTAGGAACGAGGTGGTGATGCGCATGGGGGAGAGTGTCTCCGATTCCGTGTATACGACATCGGCGGATACGACGGTGGGCGTACGGATTCCGGCCCGGCACGAGCAGCTGGTGATGCTGCGCGCGCTGGCCGAGACCGTATCGCTGATTGCCGATTTCGGTCTGGACGAGGTGACCGATATCCGGCTCGCCCTCGACGAGGTGGCTACGTCGTTGATTGCGGCGGCTGTTCCCGATTCGAGTCTGACCTGCGATTTCGATTACGACGAGCATCGCATGACAGTGCGCGTAACCTCGATCTCGGAGGTCGACTCGCTCCGCGATCAGGAGGGATTCGGCTGGCATATCGTGCGGACGCTGACCCGCTCGGTCAGTGTGGAACAGCATCCCTACGACGTGGCGAGTGGTGGTTACCCGACCGATGTCGAGTTCAGCTGGTTCCGAGGAGGCGCCGATGGCGCGTGAAGGAGCACGGGCGGATCCCGGGCCTTCACGCCGCCATCGCGGCCACGACACTTACGACAATATCGAGCCGTTGTTCGGCAAAGCGGCCGCCCTCGCGGAGGGTGACCCCGCCCGCGCCGATCTGCGCGCGGAGATCATGCGGCGGTGTCTTCCGCTGGCCGAGCATATCGCCAGGAAGTTCTCCGGACGCGGCGAGAACTACGACGATCTGCTCCAGGTGGCTCGGCTGGGTCTGGTGAACGCGGTGGACCGCTTCGATGTCTCGCGTGGTTCGTCGTTCCTGTCCTTCGCCGTCCCGACCATCATGGGTGAGGTTCGCCGGCATTTTCGCGACAACACCTGGTCGGTCCGGGTGCCGCGCCGGGTGAAGGAACTACAGCTCAACCTGGGCCCCACCATCGAGATCCTCTCGCAGCGGCTGGGGCGGGTGCCGCGGGCCAAGGAGATCGCCGCCGAACTCGAGATCGATGTGGTGGAGGTGACCCAGGCCCTCATCGCCGGTAATGCCTACCAGGCGTCCTCGCTGGACGCGCCCGCCACCGGGGAGGACAGCGACAGTTCGGCATTACCGTTGGTGGAATCGCTGGGCGCCGACGAGCCGTCCTACGGCTGGCTGGAGGATTACCTGGCCATCGAACCCCTGCTCGACGAGTTGTCCGAGCGGGAACGCCAGGTGCTGCGTATGCGGTTCTTCGAGTCCTGCACCCAGTCGCAGATCGCGGAGGAGTTGGGGGTCTCGCAGATGCATATCTCGCGGATACTCTCGCGCACTCTCGGCTGGCTCCGCGAACAGGCGCTGCGCGACTGACCGGCACCGCCGGCCCGGCGGCCGGAGCCGGGATCAGCCGGTCGCCGCCGGATCCGTCCGGTCGGCGGGAGCGCGGGAAAGGATGCCGCGGACGAAGGCGGCCTGGCCCGCGTGCTGGAGGTCGTCGGCGATCACGCTGACCAGGCGTACACCCATGGTGACCGGCGGATCCCAGTTCGTGTCCACGACCGCGTCCAGGTCCCGGTCGTCCAGCGCGGCCACGAACCAGGCCGTCCGCGCGTGTACGGCGTCGTGGTATCCGGTGAGCAGTTCGGGCGGAGCGCTGATCAGGGCTACCTCGGCGGGGGTGTCACCGTAACCGGTTGCGTCCCGGTCGATCGGTAGGTCGAAGCGCTCGAACCAGCCGCGGCCCGTCCACAGTGATTCGGCGCCCTGTAGTTCCGCCAGATGCTCGTCCTGTACCCGAGTGAGGTGCCAGACCAGCCACGCGATGGAATTGGCCGCCGGATCGAGACGGTGGGTCAGGGCCTGCTCGTCGAGTCCGTCCACCGCTTCGTGGACCGCCCCGCGGATTCGATCGAAAGCTTCGGTCAGTAGATCGGCACTGTTCATCGCTGTCTCCGTCGCTGCTGGATAGCGCGGCAACGCCGACGCGACGGGCCGGGTGCCGCGAGCTGTCGTCCGGTATCGGCGCATTACCACGATCCGGGCCGCGCAAACGGGGGCGGCGCGACGAGAAAATAGAACATGTTCTTGCCGCGTTCGGGTCGCCGTGCCATGGTGGCTCCATGGATCTGCAGGCACTCGAACTTCTCCGTGGCCTCAAGTACCGGTACTTCCGCACTCTGGATCTGAAACAGTGGGACGATTTCGCCGCCACGCTGGATCCGGAGATCGAAGCCCGCTACGGCACCCACGCCATGGGTAAGGAACTCACCCTCGACGGGCGCGACGCGGTGGTCGGTTTCATGCGCGAGAACATGGGCCCCGGCATCGTCACCACCCATGTGGCCAATCATCCGGAGATCACCGTGGACGGTGACACCGCGACCGGTAGCTGGCTGTTCGAGGACACGGTACTGGCCACGGATTTCGGGGTACTGATTCGCGGCGCCGGATATTACACCGACCGCTACCGACGCGGCGCCGACGGGGTCTGGCGTATTCACGCCACCTCCTACGTCCGGATCTACGAATCCTCGCAATCGCTGGCCGATACCCCCAGCCATACGCTGCTCAGCAATATGTGGGCGACCGACTCGAAGTGAGCCCGCTCAGGGCACCGGAACCGCGCGACCGCGGATCCTGCCCTGTTCGAGCAGTTCGTAGGCGCGCCCTCCTTCCAGCGGGAACCGCTGGGGGCGCGCGGCGATCAGGCCTTCGCGGGCCGGCGCGATACTGTCGATGAGATCGCGTTTGGTGCCGCCGTAGAATTTGCGCACTGTCGCGCCCCAGGGCAGCCCGGGGCCGCCCGCGGGACCCGCGGTGATACCGGGATCGCCTTCGCTCGTCCCGATCATCCGGTAGGCCCCGTCGGATCCGACCGATTCGACCGAGAGTCGGGCGGCCACCGGGCTGAACCTGCCCGTCCTCGTGCAGATCGCCGATTTCGATCGCGGCGCCCCCACCCGGCCGGGCAACCCGTTCTTCGACTCCGCCGTGGCCTACCAGCTGCTGTTCCTGCGTCGGCATCTGGCGGCGGCACGGAACGGGGACACTACCCCGGCCGTGAGCCGCTGATACCGGACCCGGCCTGCGGTAGCGTCTGCGGCACCCCGACGGTGTCCCACAGCACAAATCGCAGGCAGGTAACACCAGCTGTGAATGCCCTTACGTTCACGACGATTCGGCATATCGTCGGGCGGGTAATTCCCGGTGTCGGCGGTTGTCGCGGCCGCCGGCCCCCGATCGATACACAGGAGCAGAATGAGTGCCAAAACCGAACTCGTCCGCGAACTGAACGGACCCACTGCCGCGTCGGAAATGCTCTCCGACTCCGAGATCGAGGATCTGCTCGGATTGTTCCGCAGTGCCCAGCAACAGGAGAAGGACCTGCTCATCGAAGCTGTCAACGGAATGATCCGGTTCTTCCCCCCGCCGTTCCGGACGATCACCCGCCGGATCATGTTCGGGGACAAACTCGAAGGATGAGCGATCTGGTCACCCGCGCGCAGATGATCCTGCTCGCGCGCACGCTACACGTGCCTGTCGAACGTATCGCCTACCTCGAACGTCTGGGCGCCGAACACCTGCACGAACTCGAACAGCGGATGTCGGGCCGGATCTTCGAGTACCACGGCGAGATGTTCAAACGGATCGGGCGCCTGATCCCGATTATTCCCCTTACGGTGTCCCTGCCCCTGGTCCAGCGGATCGTGCCGCCCATGATGACCGGCCGAGCGGCCGGAGCGGTCGGCGTCGAGTACCCCGATGCGGCCGCCGAGACGCTCACCATGCTCAAAACCGAGTACGCCGCGGACTGTACACCGTATGTGGATCCCAAGGCGCTCGGCGAACTGGGCGACATCATGGCTTCCGAGCCGTTGGTCGCCATCGTGAACGAGGTCCTGCGCCGCAAAGACCACATCACCGTCGGGCCGTTTCTCGAGTACGCCAAACCGAAATTCGTCGAGGCGGTCGAGTACGGGACGCTGGATGACGAGGGCATCATCTTCTCCGCCGCCTACGCGTACTCCGCGCCCGCCATCAGCAACATACTGCGCCAGTTGCTGAACGGCCGGTCGAATCGGATTCCGCGAATGATGGAGACGGTGCTGGCCGGTTCGCCGGAACTGAAGGAGGCGGCGATCTCGGTGATGTCGCGGGCGTCCCGGGACGTGGTATCCGAGATCGGGGATATCCTGCTCGCGATCGCCGGTCCGGAAGCGCTGAGCAAACTCGCCGCCCACGTCATCCAGAAGGGCGCCGCGCCGGAACTGATGACCTTCATCTCGAAGCTCGGTCACCCGGCCCTGCAACGGATGGCGATGAACCCGATCTTCGCCAATACCGCCGCGCTCACCGCGATCGTCGAATCCCTGGTGATCGCGTTCTATCCCGGGCCGTGGCGGGGTCTGCTGCTGCTGGCCGAACGTACCCATCCCGATGTGCAGCGCTTTATCGTCGGCCTGCTGGTGCGGATGCCGGTGGAGCGGATCGCCGAACTGCCGGAGATCGCGAACGCCGACGACCTGTGGCCGGAACTGCTCCGGCTGGTGGCTCTCGCCGATCATCCCTCGCAACGCCGGATCGGCGCGATCTGGGCGGGGTTGCCGGCGGAGCGGCGGGCCGGGCTGCACCGGCGGATCGCCGAGCTCCGGCTGGACGCGCGATTGGCCGGAATTGTCGAGCAGGTGCCCAACATATCGGTGGAGGAGGTGTTCTATCAGCGTCGGCGCCGTGGGCGGCGCCGCGGCTCGACCCCCGATAGCTGGAGTGTCGCCTGATCGCCTGCAGTTTGCCGAACAGCCGCCGGGTCGGGTCTCGATTCGATGCAGCTACGGTGTCGATCGCCCACAGCCCGGCATATTCGGTTACCTTCGTGTAGGTCTCTGATTTCGCTCGGAATTTGCTATCCCTCGCCGGATGCGGCGGCAAATCGACGAAAAGAGGTCGGCACGAGATGAGCAACGGACAGTTCCTCCATCGGATATGCCGTACGGCCGTACTCGCCGGTATCACGGCGGCCGTGCTGGCGCCCACAACGCCCGCGCTGGCCGAACCACTCTGGCCGAACGGACCGGACGTCCCCGGCGCACCGGCCGTCATCCCGACCCAGGCGCCCTGCTCGACGGCGGCCCGGGCCTGCCTGCGGCTGTCCAGCAACGAGGTCTGGTTGATGGACGACGGCAAGGTCGTCTACGGGCCGACGCCGATGTCGCACGGCATGGAGGGCTTCGAGACCCCGCCCGGCGTCTTCCGCGTCGCGTTCAAAGAGCTGTACCACTGGAGCACCATGCACAACGCCCCGATGCATTACGCGGTCTTCTTCAACGGCGATATCGCGTTCCACATCGGGCCGGTGGAACACAAATCGCACGGGTGCATCCGGCTGACCGAACCCGGCGCCGTCGCGGTCTACCACTACCTGAACCCGGGTGATGTGGTCGAGGTCGTGCCCTGATCTCCGGCCGAGCCGGTCCGGGCCGCGGCGCCCGGACCGGCGACCCGGTCCCCGGGGCGCGCGTCCGGTTTCGTACGCTTGCCCCATGTGGATCATCGTGGCTGTCGCCGTCATCAGTTGCCTGCTCATCGCGATCGGCTTCGCGCTGGGTCTGCCGGACTGAGCTCCGCCGATCCGCGGAAGAGCCCGCCCGCTTCGCCGCGGACGGGCGCTTTGTATCGTCCGGTGTTCGGCCGATCAGTCGGCGCCGGTCGTAGTGCTGTCCGCCGTCGATTCACGATCGGGCCGGTCGACCGCCACCGGGCGCAGTAGCGCCCACGTCACGAAGGCCACGGCGACCACCAGCAGAGCCAGGCCGGCCCAGAGGTTCACATTGATCCCGCCGGTCTTCGCCTCCTCGTCGACGGTGTCGTGCACGAGTCCGGTGATCGCCAGGATGATGCCGTAGAGGCCGAGCAGGCTGCCCACAATGGTGCGGATATCGAAGAGCACGATGGTTGTCCTATCCGGTGACGATATTGAGGACGATCACGAGCACCAGCGCGATACCCGCCAGCAGGACCGGGCGCTGATACCAGGGCAGGGTGGCGGCCTCGGGGTCTGTGCGCAGTTCGCGCGGTGTCTCCGAGTAGACCAGCCCGACCAGCTCGGCGGCCGGTTTCGGTGCGGTCACCAGCGTCACGGCCACGCTGACCAGAATATCCACCACGAAGGCGGCGCCGGCGGCGACGAAGCTCACGCCCTGGCCCGAGAGCGAGAACACCCCCGTCTGGTTCAGGACGAAGATGGTCACCGCCACCGCGGTGCCCGCCACCAGGCCGGTCCAACCGGCCGTGGGAGTCATCCGTTTCCAGAACATGCCCAGGATGAAGGTGGCGAACAGGGGGGCGTTGAAGAAACTGAACAGCGTTTGCAGGTAGTCCATGATGTTGCTGAACCCGCCCGCGATGAAGGCGGTGAAGACGGCGGCGATGGTGGCGCCCACCGTGGCCAGCCGGCCCACCCGCAGGTAGTAGCCGTCGGATTTGCCCTTGACCACGTACTGCTGCCACAGGTCGATACTGAACACCGTGTTGAAGGCCGAGACATTGGCCGCCATCCCGGCCATGAAGGCGGCCAGCAGGCCGGCCAGGCCCACCCCGAGTAAACCGTTGGGCAGCACTTCCTTCATGAGGTAGAGCAGCGCCTGGTTGTAGGTGACGTCGCTTTCCACGTCCGGGTTCGCGGTGACCGCCGCTTTGTACTGGGCCATCTGCGGGACCAGTACCGCGCTGATCATGCCGGGGATGATCACGATCAGCGGAATGAGGATCTTCGGGTAGGCGCCGATGATCGGGGTGCGGCGCGCGGCGGCGATGGAATGGGTGGCCAGGGCGCGCTGCACCTCGACGAAGTTGGTGGTCCAGTACCCGAACGAGAGCACGAAGCCCAGGCCGAACACGATGCCGAGGATGGACAGGAAATCATTGGCGAAGCCCGACAACGCGTTACCCGGCCAGGAGTCCAGCTGTGCGGGGCCGCCGGGGGAGGCAGCCACTTTGTCCTGCAATCCGTCCCAGCCGCCTACCCGGTGCAGACCGATGAGGGTCAGCGGGAGCAGCGCGGCCACTATGACGAAGAACTGCAGCACCTCGTTGTAGATCGCCGCCGACAACCCACCCAGGGTGATGTAGGAGAGCACGATGATCGCCGCCGCGATCACCGCCACCCATAGTGGCCAGCCCAGCAGGACATTGAGGATGGTGCCGAGCAGATAGAGGTTGACCCCCGCGATGAGGACCTGGGCCAGCGCGAAACTGAGCGCGTTCACCAGATGCGCGCCGGTACCGAAGCGGCGGCGCATGAACTCCGGCACGCTGCGCACCTTGGAGCCGTAGTAGAACGGCATCATCACCACACCCAGGAAGAGCATGGCCGGGACCGCACCGATCCAGAAGTAGTGGAAGGCGGGGAAACCGTATTCGGCGCCGTTGGCCGACATGCCCATGATCTCGACCGCGCCGAGGTTGGCCGAGATGAACGCGAGCCCGGTGACCCAGGCCGGTAGGGACCGTCCGGAGAGGAAGAAGTCCATACTCGACGACACCCGTTGCCGGGCCAGTAGCCCGATACCGAGGACGAAGACGAAATAGAGGACGACTATCGCGTAGTCGACGGGCTGGGCATCGAGCCGCAGTACCTCGCCTTCCGCGACCAGTGAAACGACCTCGTGGGATAGCTCGTGCTGCGACATGCGACGTTCTCCTCGAAGCGGTCCCGGACAACCGCGTGCAGCTCGCGTCACCGCTTCTACCGATGGCTGGCCGCACTACCAGACCGGCTCTGGTGTATAAAACGTACCGCGCTGGTCGGCCGTCCGGGTGCTGTCCGGCGGAATCGGGCGTGTCCGGTGTGAGGAGAGTCCCGGTGGCCGGTCTCCGCCCGACTGCGAGCGCAGTGATGCGGGCGCAGCCCCTCGTGCGCCGTCCTGTGTGTTGCTACCATGGACGACGGCGCATCCAATCGCACTGTGCGCCAGGGAGATTCGAGTGTCCCTGGCGCCCCTGTGGTGTGCGCGGGTTTCGTGGTCGCCGAAGTAGGGGTCGCCGTGATTGTACGCGTGCAGAGCACCGAATTGTCGGGTGTTCAACGTTTCGTCCGGCGACTCGTCTCCGATTGGGGCCCCGGCGCCGGCCGGACGGGCGGTGTGGCACTGCTCGGTTCGCCGCAACAGCGTTCGCGCCGCCGGTCCGCGCCGGACACCGACCTGCTGATCTGGACGCCGTACACCTGCACGCTGGTGGTACTGGCCGATTTCGGTTCGGTCCAGCACGGTGTGCTCACCACCGGACCCACCGGGCGCTGGCAGCTCGGTGACGGCGTCGCGGATCTGCGCACCGGGAAGTCCACGCCGAATCCGGTGCTGCGCGGGCGCAAAGTGCGCAGCGAACTGACCGCGCTCTTCCGGCGGCACGGTCTCTCCGAACATATCGATGTACTCGTGGTATTGATCCCCAAGACCGGTTCGCGGATCACATGGACACCGCCGCCGCCGGAGGACGGTATCGAGACCGTCCTGGTCCGGATCGGTCGATCCG
The DNA here is from genome assembly GCF_050942415.1 of Nocardia grenadensis. NCBI lineage: Bacteria > Bacillati > Actinomycetota > Actinomycetes > Mycobacteriales > Nocardiaceae > Nocardia > Nocardia grenadensis. The sequence goes on from NZ_CP192054.1 coordinate 2,158,980, forward strand.
AGGGATTGACCGAGTATTTCGAGCGATCGGCTACGGGCCCGATGCGCTGGCGCGGCGAGGACATCGAGCGGGCCTTCGAGATCCTGGGAGCGACACGATATCTGCCCGATCCGGACGCACTCGGCCAGGAGGGGTTCGCTGTCGCGCCCGGCAGCACTGCCGGTACTCGTGCCGCTTCGGGCGGGTCAGCGGAGCCGGTGGCCTCGACTGAACCGGGCCCTGTCGCAGCGCTATCCACGACGTCCGGCCTACCCCGGGAAGGACACGTCACCGAAGAATTCATGGCTGCGCCACCCGGTGCTTCCGTGGAACAGGATGACCCCTCCGGCCCGCCGCTCCGGTATTCGAGCGCCCCACCCGCACCGATGGCCGCTCCGGACGCGCATCCTGAGCGCGGTGAGATCACCCGTGGAATCGATACGGGCCCGGCCGATTCCGGCGAGCTGCGGAGCGGAGACGAGCGCCCGGTGGCGAGCGATGCGGCGAACTCGGCCGGTATGCGGGACATGGTTACCTCGGCTCGTGATCGGACCGGCTCGGATCAACGGTTGCCCGGTCCGGATGCCGGGGTGGAGGACGGCGCCGGGCGCCCGGCCGCGCGGGAATCCGGTGTCGGGGAAAGGGTTACCGGCGATGAGCGCGACGATGGTGTTTCCGCTGGTATGGCGGTGGAAACACTGCCGCGGCGGGGGGGTTCGGAACGAGAGGCCGGCCCGGAGCCGGTGGCGCGGACCGGCTCGCCGGCGGCATCGGTCGAGCCCGGCGCTCCGATGGCACCCACGGCCGTGCGCGATGATCCGGCCGCTGCCCTGGTCGAGCACGGTGGTCCAGCGGCGGCAACAGCGGGGCACGGCAGTGCGGCGCCGGCAACGGCCGGGTACGGGAGTGCGGCCGAGTCCGGCTTACGGGCAGTGCCGGATCCGGCGGTGTCGCGCGAATTCGCCGGCTCGCAAGGGGACGACGAGCCGGCCGGCCCCGCCCGTATCGGGTCCCGTTCACCCGGGCACGGCGGCCGGGACTTCCCCGGGGCGGCGCCTGCTTCCGAGTCCGATGGTGGCCCCCGGATCGGTGACCGCGTCCCGGCGCCGGCGCGGTGGGGTCTCGCCGGGCTCCGGGCGATTCCGGCGCGGGCGCGCCGGGCCGCGTCCGGTCCGCGCCCGGCGGCCCGGCCACCCCGGGAGCCCTGGGAGGGTCGCGCCCACGGCGGATCCGCGCGCCGCGGGAAGGACCTGCGGTATCCAGCGGTACTGGGGTTGGCCGGGGTGGCGCTCGCGGCCGTGACGGCGACAGTTTTCGCGGCGTCCGGCTTCGCCCGATTCGATGTCACCGAATACGGTGACCTGTGCGCGGGCGGTGAGGGGAATCCCGCCGCCGCACCGTATTCGGCGGCCGGGCCCAGTCCGGTGTATCTCGGCGAGGAACTGGCCGAGTACACCGCGTTCGGGCCCTCGGCGGTATGGCGGCCGATCGATTCCGGTGCGGTGCAGCTGGTCGCGTGCGTGGGACAGGAACGCCGTGGGGAACTCGTGCACACCTGCCAGTACCCGCCCGCACCCGGACAGCCGGTGGGCCGCACCCTCAACCTCTTCACGGCGGTCTATCGCCTCACCGTGTACGAGGCCCGCACCGGGAGCCGGGTGGCCGCGATGGAGATCACCGGCGATGCGTTCGGTACGGATCCCGCTGCCGCGGTGCCGGATCCGTGTCGCGCGGCCACCGGCGCGCCCGAGGACGGACTTCCGGGACGCCGGTACAGCCGGCCCTCGCACCAGCAGATCGAACAGGCCCTCACCCCGTTCGTGGCACCGGCGTCGCAGCGGGTCCGGGCCGCTCGCTGAGTCGGTACCGGCGACCGTGCCGAGTCCGGTCGCCTGGTGCGGCGCGTCGCCTGTCCGCGCCGGAACCGACGGTGGGCGTCCGCGCAGCCGTTAGGCTCGGGGCACCGCCGATCAACGCCGCACCCGGCACCGGTGCCGGCCCGAACGCAGGAGACGCAGCACAGTGGGCAAAGGTTCGATCCTCATCACCGGTGCGAGTTCGGGTCTGGGCGCCGAGATGGCGCGGCAGTTCGCCGCCGTCGGCTACGACCTGGCCCTGTGCGCCCGGCGCACGGAGCGGCTCGGCGAGCTGGCCCGGGAGATCGAGGCGGCGCATCCCGGGACCCGGGTGCGGGTCGCCGAACTGGATGTCACCGATTTCGACGCGGTGCCCGAGGTTTTCGACGGTTTCGCCGCCGACCTAGGCCGGATAGACCGGGTGATCGTCAATGCCGGTCTCGGCAAAGGGGTGCCGTTCGGGAAGGGGGGCGAACGCCCCAACCGGCAGACCGTGCAGACCAATTTCCTCGGCGCCATGGCTCAGCTGGAGGCGGCCATGAAGATCTTCCGCGCGCAGGGCGGCGGTCATCTCGTGGTGATCTCATCGATCTCCGCGGTCCGCGGTATGCCCAAGACGATGACCGCCTACGCCGCGAGCAAGGCCGGGGTGGCCGCGCTGGCCGAGGGCATCGCCGCGGAACGGGTCCCGGGGGTGGATGTCTCGATCATCTATCCCGGCTATATCGCTTCGGAGATGAACGACAAGGCCGCGCATCCGCCCACCTTCCTGGTCGATACCCGCACCGGGGTCCGCTCCATGGTGTCGGCGATCGAGAAGCGTCGGTTCAAGGCCTACTGCCCGGCGTGGCCGTGGGTACCGCTGGCCTACGCGATGAAGGTGCTGCCACTGTCCATCGTGCGCCGGCTGGCCGGTATCTGAGCGGTACCCGGCTCATTCGGGCGGTTCGAGCACTGTCACGGCCGTGGAGAGGTCGGTGAGCGCGGCCACTATCTCGGTCAGGCGCTCGATACCGAGTTCGGCCGTGAGCCGGGCAGCGAACTCGGCGTGCCGCGGCGTGATCCGGGTCACCGCGGCGTGACCCGCGTCGGTCATCGCGACCAGTTTCGCGCGGCGGTGCGCCGGATTCGGCCGGTATTCCGCGAGGCCGCGTTCCACCAGCAGGTCGGCGATCCGTTGGACCCCCTGCCGGGTGACACCCATCGCCCGGGCGATGCCGGCCACCGGGAGCGGTTCGTGCAGTACGGCGCCCAGCACCTGCCACCAGGCGGCGGTGAGACCGGCAGGCCCGGCCAGGTCCTCGGCGATCGCGAGGAACTGGCCGTTGAGCCGAAAGGAGGTGAGGGCGGCCGTACTGAACAGCTGCTGCTCGGAATTCTGCACGATGCCCGGACCTCAGACCGCTGCCTGCCGCGCCTCGTACTCGGCCAGGGCCGCGTAACCCGCCGGATCTCCCGCGCCGAACAGGCGGTACCAGCCGTCGAGTACCTCGGGTTCGTAGATCTCCAGGGCGGCCAGCACTTCGCGCGCGAATTCGAAGGGCGCGGTGGAATTCGCCGTGATCACCCCGCGATCGGTGACCGCCGGTTCGTCGACGTAGTGGTCGCCACCCGCGTACCCGCTGGCGGCCAGGAATGCGGCGACATTACTGGTGTGCCGGCGTTCGTCGAGCAGACCCGCCCGCGCGAGGCCGAAGGTCGCGCCACAGATCGCGGCGACCGGGACGCCGGCCGCGGCGAATTCGCGGGCCTTCCGGGTGAAGGCGTCGAGCTCACCGCGTTCCCAGCCGGTGGCGCCCGGCAGGATGAGCATGGCGCTGTCGGCCGGGGCGAGTTCGGTCAGGGCGATATCGGGCACGATGCGCATACCACCCATGGTGGTGACGGGCTCGGTGCTCATGCCGACGGTACGGGTGCGGTAGGCGCCGGGTTCGCGGTGCCAGGCGTCGTTGTTGATATGCGCGGTCGCCGCGCCCACCTCCCAGTCGGCGAGGGTGTCGAAGACGGCCACGTGCACGAATTTCGGGATCATGACAACATCCTGTCAATGCGACATCATGCTGTCAATGTGGATCAGAAGCGTGGTGTCCCGCCCACCACCCCGTCGCGTTCGAGAGCGGCCACCTCCGCCGTGCTGTATCCGAGTTCGGCCAGTACCGCGTGGTTGTCTTGACCGAGTAGCGCGGCGTGGGCGCGGTGGTAGCGGCCGGGACGAGGAGCTGCTGCGCTATCTCAGCATCATCCAGAACGGTCAGCGCCGAGTCGCGCTCGACGATACCGAGATCGGCGCTCAGACGATCCCGGGGCCGGTGAGGGCCTGATCATCGACCTCGCCCCGGCCAACTGGAATCTTGCCCAGTTCCCCGAGCCCGACAAGCTCGACCTGACCCGCCCGGCCCGCTCGCACGTCGGCTTCGGTTTCGGCCCGCACCAGTGCGTCGGCCAGCAGCCGGCCCGGGGGGATTACAGATCGTCTTCGAAACCCTGCTGCGGCGGATTCCCGCCATGCGCCTGGCGATTGCGGCCGAGGATGCCGAGTTCGAACACGACAAGCTCGCCTTCGGCGTAAACCGCTACCTGTGACGTGATGACCACGCCGCACAACTCCCGGAGAGGAAACGACCTGTGACGACCAGTCCGCCCGGCAACATCTACTACGACCCCTACGATGTCGAGCTGAACGCCGACCCGTATCCCATGTTCAAACGGCTCCGCGACGAGCGACCGCTCTACTACAACGAAACCCACGATTTCTACGCACTGAGCCGGTTCGCCGACGTCAATGCCGCCCTGATGGACCAGGAAACCTTCAGTTCGGCGCGTGGCGCGATCATCGAACTCGTCCAGACGAATACCGAAATCCCGCCGGGTGTGCTGCTCTTCGAGGATCCACCCGTCCACGCCATGCACCGCAAACTGCTGTCGCGCATGTTCATCCCGCGCAAGATCTCCGCGCTGGAGGAGAAGGTGCGCGGGTTCTGCCGGCGCAGCCTCGACCCGTTCGTCGGCACCGGCCGTATCGATTTCATCGCCGACCTGGGCGCGCAGATGCCCATGCGGACCATCGGCATGCTGCTCGGCATTCCCGAAGAGGAACAGGAGGCGGTCCGGGATCGTGCCAACGACCTGACACGCACCGAAGAGGGCAAGCCGATGCAGTTCTCGGCGGAGAGCCTGGCCGGTGAATTTTTTGGGAAGTACGTCGACTGGCGGGCCGACAACCCCTCCGATGACATCATCTCCGAACTGCTCGATGTCGAATTCGAAGACGAGACCGGCACCCTGCGCCACCTGACCCGCGCCGAGGTGCTCGCCTACATCAATTTCGTATCCGTGGCCGGTAACGAGACCACCAGCCGGCTGATCGGCTGGGCGGGCAAGGTCCTCTCCGAACACCCCGACCAGCGCCGCGAACTCGTCGAGAACCCGTCTCTCATTCCCGCCGCCATCGAGGAACTGCTGCGCTTCGAACCCCCCGCGCCGCACGTGGCCCGCTATGTGACCCGGGATATCGAATTCCACGGCACGACGGTGCCCGCGGGCAGCGCCATGATGATGCTCATCGGCGCCGCCAACCGCGACCACCGCCAATTCGCGCCTGACGGCGATGTCTTCGATATCCACCGGGAGGCCAAACCGCACCTGGCCTTTGGCGTGGGCACTCACTTCTGCATGGGTTCGGCGCTGGCGCGATTGGAAGGCCGGATCGCACTGGAGGAGATCCTGAAACGCTTCCCGGAGTGGGAGGCCGACGCGTCCGACGCCCAACTCTCATCGACCTCCACAGTGCGCGGCTGGGAGAGTATGCCGGCCACGTTCTGAGGGGAGCCGACGGCAGGGGCGGCGTAATAGGGGGACTATTCCGCCCGGCCGTCGACTCGTCATCGGTTGCCCGGCCGTTCGGCCTCCAGCGCTTTCCTCTTTCCCGGGGACACCGCCCGTTTCGGGCTCGGTGGTCTCAGAGGGTCATTACGTGTCGTTCCAGTACGGTGAGAATCGTCGCGCGGTCGACGGACCCGTGCGGCGTGACCGCGTCCAGCGACAAACCGGAGATCAGCGCGGCAAGATGCGCGGCGGCCGAAGCCGGGTCGGCGGTGCCGGTCGCGGCCACCGCGTCGGTGAGTACCTGTCGCAGATCCGCGGCCATCTGCCGCACCACCGGCCCGAACGCCGGGTCGAGCCGGGATGCGGCGATGATCTCCAGCAGGACGACCGCTTCCCGGTGGCGTTCCTCGTCCAGCGGTACCAGTTCCGCGAGCACGGCGAGCAGGTGCCCGCGGGCCGCCCCGCGGTCCCCGTTCCCGGGTGCGGGGTGACGGGTGAGGCGTTGCCCCATCCGGTTGCCGACCTCGGCCGCCACCGCCACGACCAGCGATTCGTGGTCGGCGAAGTAGTGCCGCACCGACCCCACGTTCAAGTCGGCCTCCACCGCGACCTTTCGGAAGGTCGCGGCGGCGATACCGCCGCGCACGATCAGGCGCAGCGCGGCGTCGACGATATGGCGGCGGCGCGCCTCGGCATCTACTCGGACCGGCACCGGTCCAGTCTAGAAAATCGGTTCAGGTTTGTATCACGGGTGTGATAAAAAGGTCGCCCGTGCTACCGACCTGTGGAAAGGACCGATGATGGACGAGGCCGCGGCGATTGCCGCCAACCGGGCGAACTGGGACGACCGGGCCGAGGTCCACCGGCGTTCGCGCATGTACGACGTGGATGCCTTCGTGGCCGATGCCGAACGGATCTCTCCGGTGGTGCGCAATGATCTGGCGGTGCTGGCCGCGCATCTGCCGGAATCCGGAGTACGGGATCGGTCCCTGTTGCATCTGCAGTGTCATATCGGCATCGACACACTCTCCTGGTCCCGCCTGGGCGCGGTCGAAGTGCACGGGCTCGATTTCTCGCCCAACTCGCTGAGGCACGCCGCGCGGATCGCGCAGGCCGCCGGTCGCGGGATCACCTTCGTGGAAGGCGACGCACGATTCGCCTCGGCAGTGCTGGACCGCCGGTTCGACCTCGTAGTCACCAGTGCCGGAACCATTGTATGGCTACCCGAACTGGACGACTGGGCGCGGTCGATCCACGACCTCCTCGAACCCGGCGGGCTATTCCTGATCCGCGACGACCATCCGATCCTCGGATCCATGGAATTCGAGCCCTGGCAGATCACCGACGATTATCTGGGCGGCGGCGGTCACCGCATCTACATCGAATCCGGTAGCTATACCGAGGACTCGTCCGGGCAGATCGCGCACGACAACCGTGTCCGAGTGGCGGCACGGCCTGGGCGAGGTGGTCGGCGCGCTGCTCCGGGCGGGGCTGCGGATCGCCGCGGTGGAGGAACTGCCCGCCATGGACTGGCCTGCCTTCCCCGGCCTGGTGTTGTGCCCGCAGGGGTGGACGCTGCCGCCGGAAGCGCCGCGGATCCCACTGAACTTCGCCGTCGTGGCCACGCGACCGGACTGACCGTGCCGCCCCGCCCGCTCGGCCGGTTCGATGGGGCGGGTCCCGTCTCCCCTCTACGCTGGGTTGATGTTCTTCATCTTCGGTTTCGGCACCAAGCGGCGGAACCTCGGCCCCGGCGGAACCCGGACCTGCCCACGCTGCCACAACACGACGCAATGGCTGCGGGTACAAGAGTTCAAACAGCTCACGGTGTTCTTCGTCCCGGTCGCGCGCTGGAAGCGCCGCTCACTCGAGGTGTGCGGAATCTGCGGCACCGCGATCGAAGCCTGAGCCGAGGCGCCGGCCTCGTTCTCCGGCGCCACGAGGTTCACCGAACCCTGTCCGACGGTCGACAGCTCGGCCGAGGAACATATCCGGGATCGGGTTCGTGCCGCCGCCGTATTCCGACCAGGCCGGTCCGGCCGGATTCGATGAGGGCGGTGGCGTCGAAATAGCAGTTGCCGGTGTTGTATCGCGCCTCACGGGACAGGATTTCCGCGGCGGCGTCACCCATGATCCGCGCCCGTCAGGAGGCACCCGGCAGATGGACCCGCGCGGCCAGGGCGCGATGGTCCGCGCCGGGTAGTCCGACGGTTTCCACCGCGACCGCGCGAGCGTCCGCGAGAACGATGTGGTCGATACCGACCACCGGCGGCCACCATTTGTCGGTCGGGTAGGTGACGAGATGTCCGGCGCCCGCTTGTTCGGCCGCGTCATGGAAACGCCCCGATATCAGCGCGCGGAATCGCGAATGGTCGTGGGTCGCGTTGAAGTCGCCGCCGGCGATCACCGGCCGGCCGACCGGCGATCGGCCGAGAGTATCGCGCAGCCGGGACAATTCGTCGGCCCATACCTGCGTGCCGTAGACCGGTGGCACCGGATGGAACGCGTACACCGTGACCGGCCCGACGCCGGGGATATTCGCCGTCGCCGCGAGCTGGTTCAGGACGAAGCCGTCGTATTCGACGGTCTCCGACAGCGGGTAGGCGCTCCAGATCCCCGTGCCGGCCGCGGTCCGGCCGGGGGAGAGGTACCGGTACGGCAACACCTCGTCGAGGCCGGCCCGGCCGAGATCCGCGACCGCCGCCGGCGTGAGTTCGTTGACGGTGAGCACACCGACCTTCCGGTCCCGCACCTCCTGGATAAGGGCCCGGGGGTCGGCTCCGTCGAACAGGAGATTGGCCTGCATCACTGTCAGTTCGGGGCCGTCGGCGGTACCCGGGTGGCCGAAATACAGCGGACCCTGGGTCCATGCCGCGGCGGCGGCAACGAGGGCTGCCACTGCCACGCCGTGCCACTGCCGCACGGCCACCCACACCGCCAGGGCGACCGGTGCGGAAGCCATCAGGTACGGCGCAATGGAAGCGCCCAGGACCAGCGGTTGCGCCGACGAGCGGCTGAAGTGCAATCCGACCCCGACCGAACCTGCCAGCGTCGCGGCCCAGGCGAGAGCCTGGATACCGGCGCGGACCGACTTCGACATCACAGGTGACAGACAAACACACCTGTCCGCACGGTCGACAGTTCGGAGTTGGGGGCGGGCTTCGCTTCCGACAGTTCACCGACGCAGATCACACCTTTCGCCGGCCGGCGGGGTGATGGCGAAGCGATGTGGGAGGACCCTCGTTTTCAGCACTGGTGGGTGCGGGTGGCCGCCGGTACCGTTGCCCTGTTCAGGGCTGCCTCTGCGGGTCTCGAACGGGAATCGGGACTACTCGAACGAGGTGAGAAGAGATGGACGGACTCCGGACCGTCGTACTGATCGCGGCCACCGTGGCCACCGGCCTGATGGCGGGAGTGTTCGGCATCTACGCGGTGGCGATCATGCCCGGCCTGCGGACGACCGACGACCGCACCTTCATCGGTGCGTATCAGGCGATCGACCGCGCGATCATCAATCCGCTGTTCCTGGCCACCTTCCTGGGGGCCCTGATCCTGTCGATCGCGGCAGCGCTGCTGAACTTCGGCGGCGACAGCCGCTCGGTGCTGTTCTGGGTGGTGGCCGCGGCAGTGCTCTACCTGGTGGCGGTGGTGATCACCTTCGCCGTACATCTGCCGCTCAACGACGCGTTGAAGGCCGCGGGCGCGCCCGCCGACCTGGCCGATCCGGCAGCGGTACGGGAGGCATTCGCCGAGGCGCGGTGGGTGGCCTGGAATATCGTGCGCACAATGACGAGCACGGCGGCGTTCGTGTGCCTGGGCTGGGCGCTGATCGTCTGGGGCAAGGTCCGGACTGCGAGCTGACCCGGAGCGGGGCGTAAGTCGGTCCCGGCCCGCGACCTGGGAGGACTGGCACGTCGGTCGAGCGTGTGGTGCAGCAGCGGCTACCGAAGAGGATCAACGGCTGCACCGAAGGCTCATCCGTGATGCTCCGCCGGTGTTCCCAAGTCTCCGATCGGTGGTCGTGTACCCCTTCCCCTTTCAACATATATCGCACAGGGGGACTTGCGGCAAGGCCCGGGACATGGCGCAGAATATCCGGCCGAAGGCCAGGACCTGCGAAAACGCGGGGTTCGAACTGTGTGTGAACAGTGTGAGCATCTGGTGGAACTCCGAACTCTCAGTGGATGGGGGGCTCATGTTCGATGTGATCATTGCCGGCGGTGGCCCGACCGGTTCGATGCTGGCCGGGGAACTGCGCCTGCACGGTGTGCGCGTGGTCGTACTGGAGAAGGAGCTGCAGCCGCCCGCGTTCGTCCGTTCGCTGGGTCTGCATGCGCGCAGTATCGAGGTGATGGATCAGCGGGGTCTGCTGGAGCGGTTTCTCGCGCGCGGCCGTAAGCACCCGCTCGGGGGATTCTTCGCCGGTATCGCCAAGCCCGCCCCCGAAGGTCTGGACAGTGCGCATGCCTACGTTCTCGGAATTCCGCAGACTGTCACCGAGCCCTTGCTGGCCGAGCACGCCGCCGAACTCGGGGCGGAGATCCGGCGGGGCAGCGAGGTGGCCGGTCTGAGCCAGGACGAGCACGGGGTGGACGTCGAACTGGCCGATAGTACGAGATTGCGCGCGCGGTACCTCGTGGGTTGCGATGGCGGCCGCAGTACGGTGCGCAAACTGCTCGGTGTCGATTTCCTGGGCGACCCGTCCTACCACGACACGCTGGTGGGCGAAATGGAGCTGACCGAGGACCCGGCCACGATCAGCGCCACCGTCGCCGAGGTTCGTAGGACGCAACTGCGTTTCGGCTTGGGCCCGCTGGGCGACGGGGTGTATCGGGTCGTCGTACCCGCGGCCGAGGTGGTCGAGGACCGTTCGGTCACCCCGACTCTGGAGGAATTCGCGCAGCAGCTGCGAGTGTTCGCCGGCGCCGATTTCGGTGTGCATTCGCCGCGGTGGTTGTCCCGTTTCGGCGATGCCACCCGGTTGGCCGAGCGGTATCGAGTCGGACGGGTGCTGCTGGCCGGCGATGCGGCGCACGTCCATCCGCCGATGGGTGGACAGGGGCTGAACCTGGGCATTCAGGACGCGTTCAACCTCGGCTGGAAACTGGCTGCCGAGATCAACGGCTGGGCGCCGGAGGGGTTGCTGGACAGCTATGAGAGCGAACGGCGGCCCGTGGCCGTCGACGTGCTCGACAACACCCGCGCGCAGGCCGAGCTGATGTCCACCGAACCGGGCCCGCGGGCGGTGCGCCGGCTGCTGTCGGAATTGATGGATTTCGAGGAGGTGAACCGTTACCTGATCGAGAAGATCGTCGCGATCGGTATCCGCTACGACTTCGGCGAGGGGCACGAGCTGCTCGGCCGGCGGCTGCGTGACATGCGATCGGGGCCCGCTCGCCTCTACGAGTTGATGCACGCGGGCCGCGGCCTGCTGCTCGACCGGACCGGGCGGCTCTCGGTCACCGGGTGGACGGATCGGATCGACCACGTCGTCGCCGTCGACGCGGAACTCGAGGTACCTGCTCCGCCCCGACGGCCACGTGACATGGGTCGGCGACGAACAACAGGATTTGCTGGAGCACCTGCCGCGCTGGTTCGGCGCCGCCGGCACAGATCGGGGCGAGCGGTCACCTCGTCCGGCAAGTTCGGGCCGATCGGGCTAGGTCGGGCTGTACAAGGACCGGCGGAGGACCGAGCGAACGTGTCGGGGGCCGAGGTCGATCCGACCGCCGGGGATCTGAACATGACCACGGTCGGGGCCTGATGGGTGAGGGCCGAGGCCGATCCCGCACGCGGCGGGCTTCCGGTTCGCTGCGCGGTAGGCACGATCTGCTCGGCGAGATCATGGGCGCGGGGCCGGTTTCGTGCGCGAAGGCGACCCGGGCTGGGCGCGTGGCACCACCGACCTGTTCGGCGGCGGTTGGCGCGATGGTGAACACCGGTACCGCAGGCGCAGACGCCAGGTGTCGGTATGGTGCCTTACCGTCGCCGAATGTCGTTCACCCTGCGCCAGTGGCATACCGATGCCGGCGAACCCGAGCCGGACCCCTCGATACAGCAAACGTCGGTAGTACACCGAGAGGCTCTCGGTCCCTGGACATTCGAGGTCCGCAGCGATATCCCACTGTCGCCGACCGATTGTGAACGGATCATCGCCTCCATCGCTCGCCGGACGGGGATGAACAGGACCCCGGCGGCATCCCGGATGATGCGGCCGTGCGGGCGGATGCGGCACTCACCGAAGCGCTGGGCACGGGGCGCAGTCTGGACGACTACCTCGACGACGACGTGTCGCTGTTCATCCGGACCGACTTCGGTGACGACGAGGCGTGGCGGGTGGTGGCCGCATTGGCGATGGCCCCCGGCACGGGCGAGGATGCCGAGTTCGTCGCCACGCTGACCTGCATCGACAACTCGGGTAGCCGTCGCGGACCGGCGGATCTCGGCCGGTTGTGGCGGGGCGCGATGAGTTCTCGGCCCGGATGGCGTCGTCACCGGTATGTCGACGCATACTCTCGAAACCACCGGTGCCGATATCGTCTACGACGTGCACGGCCCGCTGCCCACCGCCGGGGGACGGCCGCCGCTGTTCATGATCGGTCAACCCATGGCAGCAGCCGGCTTCCGGGCCCTTGCCACATATTTTCCCGACCGCACTGTTGTCACCTATGACCCGCGGGGCATCGGACGCAGTGTCCGCAAAGACGGCCGCGTCGATCACGAACCGGAGGTCCAAGCGGAGGATGTGCATGCCGTTGTCGAGGCGCTCGGTGCCGGTCCCGTCGAGATGTTCGCGAGCAGCGGCGGTGCGGTGACCGCGCTCGCGCTCGTGGCGGCCCACCCCGGCGACGTGATCACCCTGGTGGCGCACGAGCCGCCGCTGATTCCGGTGCTGCCCGATGCCGCGGCGGCCGAACGTGCCCGGGTGGCCGTGCGTGACACCTACGAGGCAAAGGGTTCCGGTGCCGGGATGGCGGCCTTTCTCGCGATGACCTCCTGGCAGGGCGAGTTCACCGACGAGTACTTCGCGCAACCGGCCGCCGACCCCGCCCTGTTCGGGATGTCGGCCGAGGACGACGGTTCGCGAGACGACCCGCTGCTGTCGGATCGCTCCCGGGCGGTCACCAGCTATCGGCCCGACCTCACCGCGACGGCCGCCGCGCCGACCCGCATCGTCATCGCGGTAGGAATGGAAACAGGGAATACGTTCACCGGCCGCACCGCGACAGCCACCGCGGAATTGCTCGGTCAGCGCGTGACCGTGTTCCCCAGTCATCACGGCGGATTCCTCGACGGAGAATTCGGATATGCGGGGCAGCCCGAGGAATTCGCGCACAGGCTGCGGGAGGTTCTGGACGGTCAGGGGTGAGCCCATAGCGGCCGACGAGCAGCGTCGAGACGCCGCCGATGTGCTGAAGGCAAAGCGATCGGAGCCATCTCTGTGACCACTCCGACGGGCCCTTGGCCACCGCCCTGCAGAACCCTTGGTTGCTCGACCTCACCATTACCACGCTCCACGACAGCCCGGACACCGCCGCGCGGCTCACCACCTGCACCGATACCGATACCGTCCGTGAACTCCTCTTCGCGGCGCAGATTCCCGCCGCCGTCGCAACAACCGGCGGTAGTGCGAAGTACCGTGACTACACCAGCGACAACGTCGGACTCGCATTCGGGCTCGGGGGCGGGCTCTTGTACGGGGTCGCGACAGGCCGGTTCTACGTGGCCGCAGTCGTTTTCCGATTCACGAAGGTGTTTCCGAAGAAGCCTGGCTTGTTCCTCGACTGGGCCCGCCGCAATGGCCTGCTCCGGGTCAATGGCATTGCCTATCAGTTCCGGCACGAGACCTATCAGCAATAGATCCACGCCGGCGCCCGGCCCGGCGGAGCCTGGGAGCTCGGCGGTGGCGGCGACGCCATGGCTGTGCAGCCGGAATCACGGTGTGACGAGCAGGGTTTCCGAGCCTTGGACGGTAGCCGTGATGCCGGTACAGTCCTGCGCCGCGAGTAGTGCCGCGGCCCGACCATCGTTTCCGGCGGTTCCGCCATATCGGCCGGGACCTCGCCACCACCGGCGACCTGTCAGCCCTCGGTGAGTACTATCCGGGAGGGGCTCAGACAGTTCACCGCGATATCGTCCGGCCGCAGGTCGGCGGCCAGGCCCAGGTAGAGGACACCGGCAGCGCCCATCCGCCCGCAGCGGTTATCCGTCCGGCCACGTCATGGATGGTGCCGGGAGCCCGGCTTGCCTCCTCGGTGCCGGCCGCCACCGCGACGGACGCGCCGTGCGCGGCCGGCGTCGAAGCTACGCGGCGCTGATGCCGCGACTGGCCCGGCCACGAAGGCGACCTTGCCCGTCAGCGGTCTTCCGTCGCGGAGGGTATCGCCGCCGGCCCGGTCGTCCTTGGCCGGGGATCGCGCGGACGACGCGGACGGTCCCGCGCCGGTCGGCCCGGACACCGCACGACCATGCCTACACCGCCGTCGATCACCTGCTGCGGCCGGTCGGTGCCGGGGACCGGCCCACCACCACCGGCGTCGCCGCCGAGTGATTCGCACAGAGCTGTGGGGCAGGTCGAACAGGTGCGTGGCCGGTCCAGCGCTCGGCCGCTCTCACTGTGGAGGCGATGCCTGGGGTACGCCGGATTGCTCGGTGTACCGGACTACCGGTCTTCCTCGATCGGCGAAGTGTGTCGTAATGCTCCGGCACCATAGGTCTGTGTCGGCGCCGACAGCCGGTCGATGACCGACGGGCGACCTCGCCGGACAGCCGACGCCGGCGACCACAGCGATGGGGGTTTTCACTGTGCTACTGGAAAATCGTGGCGATACGGTCGAAGTCGAAACGCGTGCCCGCCGGGCGGCCGAGGTAGGTGACGCCGAGGCGATGAATCACCTCGCGATCCTGTTGGAGAAAAAAGGGGAGACCGCCGCGGCCGAGAGGTGGTATCGCCGCGCTGTCGCCGCCGACCACCGCACCGCAATGTACAACCTCGGGCTCATGCTGGAGGCAGGATGCGTGCTCGATGAGGCCGAGGCCTGGTTCCGGCGATCTGTGCGCGGTGGCGACCATCGTGCGATGTACGCCGTAGCGCGTCTCTCGAGCAAGCTAGGCAGAACCGAAGAGGCCGAAATCTGGCTACGCCGCGCGGTGGCCGGTCTTCGCCCCGACGATCCCTGGAGCGGGAACCCGATCAGCGGAGGCCCGGTTCGCGGAAGCCGATCGCGTATCCGCACCCGGGATTCGTCCTGCTGTCCCCGGTTCTAGTGCCCGCGGGCCGGTAGTCCGTGTGCAGACGGGTCAGCCGTTGGGTCCGGATACGCCACCCGCCGTCGATCCTGGCGTCGGTTCGCGCCGCCGGCCGGGGATTCTCGGCCACTGCCGAGGGCGTCGGTGCCGCGGTGTTCGAGGGGACCCGCGACGGCGACGGCTGGTTGCTCCGTGCAGTCGCCGCCAGGCCCCGGTCCGCGCGGTCTGAACCGGGGTGGACCGGGTCGGGCACCGCGGTTCAGGAACGTCCGCCGAGGAAGCGTTCGGCGAATTGGGAGAGCTCGTCGCGCTGTTCGGCCGGATCGATGGCAGTTGCGCTCACGACCACCCGGGGCACCCCCTGAGCAGTGAAGGCGGCCAAGCGTTCGTCGGTCATATCCAGCCCGCTCCACCGGGTGTACTCGAGCAGATCGGGATCGCGTCCCGCCTCCGCCGCGGTCGCCCGGGCCAGTTCCCAGGTTCCCACTGTGCCGCGCGTTCATCCGGGAGTAGCGCCCCGCCCGCGAAATACCCGTCGCCGCGCAGCCCGGCCCGGCGTGCGGCGACCGCGCTCGAACCGCCGATGTGAACGGGCAGGGTGCGCGACCCGTGCGGCTTGGGGAACTGCACCAGGTTCTCGAAGTCGAAGAATTCGCCGCGGTAGCTCACCCCCTCCTCTCCACCGGACCACAGCATTCGCAGCACATCGATCGCCTCGTCGGCCCGGCGCCCGCGGGTGCGGAAATCGACGCCGGCCGCGGCCGCCTCGGCGGGCAGTGTGCCCAGCCCGACGGACAGCAGCCGCATCCGTCCCTTCGACAGCACATCGATCGTCGCCAGTTGCTTGGCCAGCACGACCGGATGCCGATAGGGCAGCAGCAGGACCCCGGTCCCGAGCAGCAGCCGGTCGGTGACCGCGGCGACGAAGGCGAGTGTGTCCAGCGGGTCGGTGAAGGGCAGATCGGTCGGTACCTCGAAATTGTGCAGTGTCGCACCGGGATACAGAACCAGATGTTCGGGCAGGTACAGCCCTTCGAATCCGCAGGCCTCGGCATGCCGCGCGTAGGCGGCGAGGCGATCCGGATCAGCACCGAAATGTGCGGTGCTGTAACTGACTGCGAATTTCATAGTGTTCCTTTCCGGTGCCCGTGCCGCGGCCCGGCCGACCCGCACACGCGCGGTTCCCGCGCCGACGATCTCAGCGGATGAACTGCCCGGCCGGCGCACCCCCTTCTCCCCGGCCCTGGGCTGCCACGTCAGCAGTGGAACGGCTCGAACCGTGGGTGTGCGCTGGCCGGGCGGTCATCTCGGTTCCGTCTGGAAGAACTCGAGCAACCTCTGGCAGGCGTCCGGTGACATCAGCAATTCCTGCATGTCCGCGGACATCCGGGCGGCAGCGCTGGTGCGTTCGAACATCTCGCGTTCGTATTCCGCGACGGCGGTGGGAAAGTCGTCCGGGTGCGCGGCCAGCGCGAGACCGAGCAGGGCGCCGTCGAGCAGCGCCATATTGGCGCCCTCGCCGACCGGCGGCATCAGGTGCGCGGCATCGCCGAGTAGTGTGACGCCCGGGGTCGACGGCCAGGTCAGGCCGACCGGGAGGGTCGTGATCGACCGCGGCACGATGGTGTCATCGCAGGCCGCGATCAGCGCGGTGAACCGGGGGTGCCAGCCGGGGAGGAGATCGATCAGCCGCGTCCGGGCGGCGGCCGGGTCGTCGAACGGGATGCCGCTGGTGGCGAACCAGTCCGCGGCGGTGTTGTAGAAGCTGAGGCCGAGGCGCACGCGGCCGTCGCCGTTGCGCTGCGCCGCCAGGGACAGGCTGTCGCCGAGCACCCAGTAGTTGCCGCGCCCGACCATTGCCGCGAGGTCGGGGTGGGTGCGATCGATATCGGGAATGCCGAGCTCGACGACGTTCTGGCCGATATGCGCCGGGCGGGCGTCGGTGAGCAGCCCGCGGACCCGGGACTGCGCGCCGTCCGCGCCGACCAGCAGGTCGTAGGTCGCACTGCTGCCGTCGGCGAAGTGCACCAGGCCGTTGTCGGCGGCGGTGAACGCGTGCCCCCAGCGGACCGTGTCTTCGGGGAGGGAATCCAGCAGTAGGTTACGCAGGTCGGCGCGGTCGACCTCCGGGCGGTCGGGCGGGGCGTCGTCGGGAGTGTCTTCTTGCAGCAGCAAGGTGCCGTCCGGCTGTAGGAGGCGCATATCCTGCCCTTCGATACGGGCGATCGCGTGAAACCGGTCGAGCAGACCGGCCTCGCGCAGCGCCCGCTGTCCGGAATGTATGTCCAGCATGCCGCCCTGACCACGCGCATCGCGTGCGAGCTCGCGTTCGTAGACGACGGCGTCGATGCCGTGCACATACAGCACTCTGGCGAGGGCCAAGCCGCCCAGTCCGGCTCCGACGATAGTGATGGTCATGGTCGCCTCCGATACACTCGAACTGATCAATACACTGTATCGGAGTATGCGATGTATTGTCGGCGGCATGTTGGTGTGGGAGCGGCCGGAACCGCCGGAGCGACCGGTGCCGGCTCCGTTGAGCCGGGAGCGGATCGTAGAAGCGGCGATCCGGCTGGCCGACGCGGACGGCCTGGCAGCGGTGTCGCTGCGTAAGGTCGCCGCCGCGCTGGAGGTCGGGCCGATGCGGCTGTACGGCTACATCGCCACCAAGGAGGAATTGCTCGACCTGATGGTCGACACGGTCTACGCCGAGATCCGACCGACCGGGGCGGGTTGGCGAGAGGTGTTACGGTCTCTCGCCGAAACCACGAGGCAGGCCGTGCACCGACACGAATGGTTTGCCGACCTGGTCGGTGGGCGGCCCCAGCTCGGGCCGCACGCACTGGCCAGAGGTGAGGCTGTGGTGGCCGGGATGGGCGACGTCGAAGTGGACGCCGTCATGCCGGTGGTTGATGCGGTCAATGCGTATGTGATCGGCGCGGTACGCCGGGAGGTCGCCGAGCGGCGTGCCGAGCGGGTCACCGGGATGGATGAGCGGCAGTGGCAGGCCGCCTTCGGGCCCTATCTGGAGCGGACCTTCGCGACAGGCCGATTTCCGGCGCTGGCCACCGTTATCCGCGATGCCGCCCACCTGGATGCCGATGAAATCTTCTACACCGGTCTCGATTTCCTGCTCGACGGCATCGGTGCTCGTCTCTCGGGATGACGCGCGGCCGGAGGGCGGGCCGGTTCCGCGGGCAGCGTCCGGTAGGGGCTGTCCGATCGAGAGGCAGAGCCTGCCGCCGCTGATCGCGGGTGAACCGATCACCCCGTTCCAGCGCGCCGCGGTCATGGGCGACGCCACCAACCATCTGTGCCACTGGGGATCCGAGGGCGCGGGCTAAATCAACGCCGATGTGACGGTGAATCTCCCCCGCCTCCCGATCGGCTACGAACTCGGTCTGCGGGCCGACAATGTCATCGCCTCGGCCGGGATCTCCATCGGCGCCGCCACCCTGTACGACCGCACCGGCCCCGTCGGCACCTGCGCGGTGACCGCCATGTCCAACGCCCGGCGTCAGGTCGACTTCTCGACCAACCCTCTCGCCTGAAACTCCGGGCCGGAGGATATCCGGAAGGTAATCTCCGTCCGCCGGAAATCTCCCGCCGCCCCCCGAACTCGACGAGCGACACATACCGTTCGCTACCGTTCGCAGCGAATTACCGGCAGTACATGATGTTCTGGCCGGTGACGATGGTTTTCGGTCGGAGGTGTGTGGTGAGTTTCCGGTTGGCGGCGTATGCCGTGTGCGTCGAAGGCGGGCGGGTGCTGCTCGTCCGTCACGTATCGCCGGAAGGCGACACGAATTGGACCCTGCCGGGTGGCAGGGTCGAGCACGCAGAAGACCCGTTCGACACGGTGGCCCGGGAGTTCGGTGAGGAAACCGGATGCGCAGCCACGGTCGAGCGGCTGCTGGGCGTGGATTCCAGGGTGATACCCGCAGCCGAACGGACGGTCCCCGGAGGATCCGATCATCAGAACGTCGGCATCTTCTACCAGGTCCGTGTCGCCGGCGGGCGGCTCCGGCCCGAGCCAGACGGTCGAACCGTCGATCCGACATGGACCCCGCTGCACGACACCGCCTCTCTGCCGCGGTCGTCGCTGGTGGATATCGGCCTCGCGCTGTTCCGGACCCGTCCGGCGACCGGCCATGTGGCTCCCGTGCCGGTGACCGGATCGGTGCGGCACTGACGCGCAATGCCCGGATCGGGCTGCCGCCACGCGGAGGAGGACGGCGACCGCCTGCGGGTTCGTGTGTCATCAGGTCGTGTCCGGTGTCGATATCCCAGAGCCGGCCCGCAATGTCGTGCGCGGCGGCCAGTTCGGGATGACGCGTGGCCGGCATCGACGTGCACACGATGTGGTATCGCGGTAGTGCGGTCACTGCGGCCTCGTCGCGCAGGTCGAGCTTCTCCTCGGAACAGCGCCACGGAGGCCACCGGTGAATCGCATTTCTGTGAGATTTCCTGGACGAGGCGCGGATACCGAGGTGGGCCGGGCGGTCGCGCGCACCGCGTATCCGAGTGTGGCCGCGGTGGGTATCGGTGCCCTGGCCCTGCTCGAGCCGAACGACCACCGGGACGCGGTGCTGCGCGAAACCGTCACCGGTACCGCGAAACCCATCGCGGTGCTGGGCGGAAATATGGTGCCGGCGGCCGGCGGCGAAACGGCTTGTGCCGGCACCGGAGGCATAGTACCCACCTTCCGGCTCACCCAAACCACCGCGGGATCGGAAATCTCCGGAAACGCGGATTTCGTACCCGATGCCGCGGCGGCGACCACCCTTCCCGGGGGCTGTCCGTCCCGGCGGGGGAGTGACCGGGCCCGAGTAGACCATCGACCACCCGGTGCAGCTTCTCGACGCTGTTCGGCTCATCCAGGCGCAGGGCGATAGTGGCCGCGTTGAGTACGGCGTCGATCTGGAAGACCGCCAGATCCGTGTCACCGCTGCCGCGTCTCCGCGTGGCAGCGACGATCTCGAACTCCCGCGCGAGCGTGTGCAGCCAACCGCGGCGCTGTTGCCGCAGCGTGTCGCGGACCGGCCCGGGACGGCCGTCGAATATCGGGAGATTCGCGCCCCAGAAACATCCGCCGGGGAACAGCGGTTGTGCGGCATCGTCGATCCACCGATCGATGAGCGCGCGCAATCGGGGGACCCGCCGATGCGGCACGGCCGGGGCCACGACCGCTTCGGCGAACACCTCGCCCGCAGTCGCCACGGTGGCCAGTTGCTGGGCCTCTTTGGTGCGGAACAGGGGTTTGGATACCCGCTTTGCTGAGCTCGAGGTCGTCGGCGAGTCGACCGAAGCTGAGCCCGTCCAGGCTGAGCCGGCGCGTTCGGCCGGACCGTAGCCGGGTATCGCGTGACCGGGCACCGCGGTCGTGGTAGCTCGTCGTACCGCGGGCCGGCGGCCGCGTCGATAGGGGAACCCGGGCCATGCCCGGGCGTCGGCCGGGTACTGCCTCGGGACGGTGCGAAGGGCTCTCGCCGCCGGCGTCGCCGCGTGCGGCGAAGTTCTCGCGCTGTTGCCCGTCCCCGCGAAGCCGCCTTATAGTGGATGCGAATTCGGGTTCCGTGAAATCGACTTCACCACTCACAGCTGTACAACCGATCGGGAGTAAGCTGTTATGGCCGATATTCTTTTCGTGGTGACCGGGGCGAGTTATTGGACACTCAGCGACGGCACCCGGCACCCCACCGGGTATTGGGCCGAAGAGTTCGCCGCCCCCTATCGCGTATTGACCGGTGCCGGTCATCGAATCGTGGTGGCTACTCCCTGCGGGGTGGTGCCTCATGTCGATGTGATGAGTCTGCGGCCATCGATGGCCGGTGGCGACAAGGTCGCCCAAGAACTGGAAGAGACCCTGCGCTCGGCCGAAGAGCTACGCCGGCCGATCCAGTTGGCGCACGCCCGCCTCGCCGACTACGACGCCGTCTACTATCCCGGCGGCCACGGCCCGATGGAGGACCTGTGGCGGGACGCGGACTCCGGCAGGTTGCTGACTGCGGCCCTCGCCTCGGACAAGCCGCTGGCCATCGTCTGCCACGCCCCGGTGGCGATTCTGGCGACCAGACGCCACGGTGTATCGCCCTTCGCCGGGTACCGCCTGACCGCGTACACCAATGACGAAGAAGATGCCGTCGGATTGCGTGCGAAAGCGTTCTGGACGGCCGAGGACGAACTGGTGAAACTCGGCGTCGATTTCACCCGCGGTGAGATCTGGAAACCGTACACCGTCGTCGACCGGAATCTGTTCACCGGCCAGAACCCGGCTTCCTCCGGGCCGCTCGCCGAAAAAGTTCTCGACGTACTCGGCTGACGCGAATTCCGCGCTCGGTCGCGTCGCCCCACGTACAGGAATTGCGCGACGTGCTCCGGAAAAGTCGATCCTCGGTCGGAAGAATTACAGGAGACGGTGAACATGCGTGGAGTCATCATGTACGCCCCCGGCGACATCCGGGTCGAGGATCGGCCGGACCCGGAGATCGTCGAGCCCACCGACGCGATCATCCGCATCGCCGCCACCTGTATCTGTGGGTCGGACCTGTGGCCCTATCGCGGCGTCGAACCGGTCGAGGGTCCCACCCCGATGGGGCATGAGTACATCGGCGTCGTTGAAGAGGTCGGTCCGGAGGTCGCCGATATCGCGGTCGGCGATTTCGTGGTCGGATCGTTCTTCGCCTCCGACAACACCTGCGAGATCTGCCGGGCCGGATACCAGAGCCGTTGCGTCCACAATGTCCCGATGGGCTCGATCGGCACCCAGGCCGAGCGGGCCCGCATCCCGCTCGCCGACGGAACGCTGGTCGCCGTCCCGGGGACTCCGGATCCGGCCCTGTATCCGAGTCTGCTCGCGGCCTCCGATGTGCTGGGAACCGGCTGGTTCGCCGCCGTCGCCGCGGAGGCGGGTCCCGGGAAGACGGTCGTGGTCGTCGGCGACGGCGCGGTGGGCCTGCACGCCGTCCTGGCCGCGAAACAACTAGGCGCCGACCGGGTGATCGCCATGAGCCGCCACGCCGACCGGCAGGCGCTGGCCCTCGAGTTCGGCGCCGACGAACTCGTCGAGGAACGCGGTAAGGCCGGGGTGGCCCGGATCAAGGAACTCACCGGCGGGTTCGGCGCACATTCGGTGGTCGAGGCGGTTGGCACCCAGGAATCGATGACGCAGGCCATTCGCGCCACCCGTCCCGGCGGTCATGTCGGCTACGTCGGGGTGGCCCACGACGTCGAACTCGACGGTATGCGGCTGTTCTTCTCCACCGTCCATCTGCACGGGGGCCCGGCCCCGGTACGCCGTTTCCTGCCCGAGCTGATCGATCTCATCGTCCGCGGCGATATCGACCCGGGTGGGGTCTTCGATCTCACCCTGCCGCTGGAGCGAGCCGCGGAGGGCTACCGTGCGATGGACGAGCGTCGCGCCACGAAGGTCCTGCTCACGGTCTGATCGCGCCCGGTGGCCGGCCTTCCGTCTCGTCGACAATGACCTTCATCGGGCCTACCTTTCGCGCGCGTCGGCCGGGCCGTGAGCGCTCTCGTCGGTACGGATATCGGTGGTGCGCTCGAGCAGGTGTTCGAACGCCACCTTCGCCTCGGTGCGGGCCGTAGTCGCGCCTGTCGAGGATCGCTGTCAGTCGCTGCTCTCGGGGTTCGGATGCCCGGAGAACTCGGTCAGGATGCGCAGGGCATTGAGGAAACCGCGGCGGTCGGCGGCGGGCAGCTGTTCCAGTACCTGCTCGTTCTCGCGCGCCTGGATCTCGGCCTGTACCGCGGCCGCGATCCGATGGCCTTCCGGCGTCAGCTCCAGCAGCCGGGCCCGGCGGTCGGTGGGATCGGGGGTGCGTTCGATCAAGCCTCGGTCCTGGAGGTCGTCGAGGACCGCGATGATCCGGGTTTTGTCCGCGCCGATCTCCTGGGCGAGTACGCCCTGACCGCGAGCGGTGCCGCGGCTCAGTGCGATCAGGACCGTGTAGGCCCACATGGTCAGCCCGTGGGCTTCGAGAATCGGGCGTTCCAGGGCGATGAGGGTGCGGGTCAGCGGCGCGAGCATCGCGGCCAGATCCGGACGGTCCGTGGTTCCCATGAGTAGAACCTACCCACTGGAAAATAATAAGCATTGACTTATCATAAGCGACTACCTACTGCATGCTCATGCTTACAGACCTTGTCGAACTCGACCGTCGGGCGGTGCTCACCACGGTGGCCACCGCCGAACTCGTGACCCCTGACCGACTCGGCCTGCCGACCCCGTGCGCGGGCTGGACAGTGGGCGACCTACTGGCACATATGGCCGCACAGCATCGCGGCTTCGCCGCCGGTGCGCGTGGTGACGGCGCCGACCTCGCGCACTGGCAGGTGCGGCCGCCGGGACCGCACACCCCGGCCGAGTACACCGAATCCGCGGCCGAGGTCCTCCGGGCCTTCGCCGAGCCGGGTGCGGCGGAACGCCCCTTCGCGATGCCGGAATTCGAGCCGGATGTGACGGTCCCGGGCGAGCAGGCCCTCGGGTTCCATCTGGTCGACTATGTCGTCCACGGCTGGGATCTCGCGCGAGCCCTCGGTGTGGGCTATGAACTGGACGCCGCCACGGCCGAGCCGGTGCTGCGTATCGCCGAATCCGTCCCCGACGGCCCGGAACGCGAGCAGCCCGGATCCCCCTTCGCCCATGCGCTACCGGGAGGCGACCCGGGCGCACCGCTGGACCGGATCCTCCGGCTGCTCGGTCGATCTCCCGCGTGGCCGAAAAGCGAGGAATAGTACTCCGAACCGGCCCTTCGGCGTCAAGTGCTCTGTGCCTACAAGGGAAACGGGGGAGCGGCGGCGGACCGAAACGAGCGGGGGATGCCGCGCTCAGTCCGAGCCGACCGCCGCGCGGATAGCGGGTCGAGCAGGCCGAGATCGCTGCCCAGCCGGCCGGTGAGTTCGCAAGCCACGGCGACATCCTTACACAGGAAATCGCCCACCGAGTCCGCGAACGCCGCCACCGAACCCTTGGCCGCCACACTCAGCACCGCACGTCCCGCACTACCGCCATGCGGCAGTGCGGAAAGCACCTCGGCTTCGGTGAGGCCCAGCTCCCCGGCCAGTCGCACGGCCTCGGTGACCAGGCCGATCTCGGGGGGGCGAAAAGCGAATCGTCGACGAGTTTCACGCGCTGCCCCGTTACCGAGTTCCCCGACCTTCAGGACCGGATCGGCGTAAGCGGCCGGCACGGGGCGCGCCCGCGCGGTCGCGTCGGCCGAACCGCCCAGGAAGACGGTGGGCGAACCGTCGGCAATACCGTGCGGACCCCACTCACCGGGGCGTCGGCCACGTGGCATCCGGCAGCGGCCCGGGCGGCGGCGATCGTCGTCGCGGTGTCGGGGCTGCCGGTTCGGCAGGAGTGTGGTGCCGAGGGGCCAGCGGGGGGCGGCCCATCAGAGGGAGTGTGGCGTCGGCGGTATCGAGTACCACTCCGGGGGCGATCTGTGCGGCGTCGGCCGGTTCGCTGATCAATCGGACGTCCTTGCGCCAAGGGCCCGCCCTGACTGCCCGGTCCGATGAATCCGACGCGCCGACGTTCCTCTCTCGCGCAGCTCAGGAATCGGCGTCCGCCGAATCCGGTTTCGGGGTGGCCGGTCGCCAGAACACCGCCAGCAGAACGGCGGTGGCGACGACACCGACGCCCAGCGCGACGGCGCCGCCACTCCAGCCGGTGAGCTCGATCCCGGCGGCGTGGTCCACCGACAGCCGTCCGGGGCCGAGGATCCCGAGCGCCAGCGAGACGACCGCGAGAACCAGGACGTATTCGTAGCCGTCCTTGAACACGAAGAAGCCGTTCTTCCGGTGCGCCAGCAGCGCGGCGACCAGCATCACCGAGATCACCGCCGCGGCGGCCAGCGGGGTGAGCAGCCCGGCGACCAGCAGTGCCCCGGCGCCGATCTCGGTGATCACGCTGAACCAGGCCTGCAATACGCCGTGGCGTAACCCGAGGCCGCTGAACCAGCCGGCGGTGCCGGCGATCTTGCCACCGCCGATCCAGTGGTTTACCCCGTGGGCGATCATGGTGCCGCCCACGACCAGACGGAGCAGCAGCAGTGCGATATCGGTGACGTCCATTCGGCTACCTTTCCGGCCGCGCGGCCGCGCCGCCGTCGAATTGCAGGGCGGGGACGGAGAACTCTCCGGTCCCGCGGGCGATGATGCACTCCTCGGCGAAGGCCAGCACCGTGAGGTGGTGGGCAAGCGCGGTCCGGCCGAGGCCGACGTTGTGGCCGGTGTCGGGCATCCGGCTCAGCACGACCCGCGGCGAACGGATGAACAGATTACCCACCGCGACCATCTCCGCGGGATCGTTGCGCCACACCCGCTCGTATTCGCCCAGGCTGTACCGCACCGGAACCCTGATATCGGGGGCCAGGCCGAGGAATTCCCGCGCGGCTCGGTCGTGCAGCGCCGGCAACTCCAGGTGTGAGCCCTGCGCGGACACTGCACTGCCGCCCAGTACATCCTCGGGATACAGCCGGGACGGCTCCCGGGCCAGCCGCACTACCCCGCGCGGCCGCCGGTGCGCGATCCGGTCGGTGCCCCAGAGTAGGTCCTGTGCGGCCTGCTGGTGCCGGTGCCCGGTGCCCGCCATCCGAACCGCGAGTTCGCAGCCCGCCGAATGCACGAGCAGGAAGACGCCCGCGCCGCGCGGCAGGCCGTCCGGAGGTGCGTCGACGGCGCCTCGAGCGCCCGTATCGTCGCAGGTATTCCTGTGTGAGTGTGGTGTAGTCGGCCACGGCGGTGATCGGCAGGATGAACTGCACGTCCGTTGAGAGGCGACGCTTCATCGTTTCTCGCTGCTGATCCCGGCGGGTACCGGGATGGTTGACCGCCACCGGCCGGCCGGCGTTCTCAGGGCCGATCGCCGGCCCTCGGGTCGAAATACAGTCGGGGAACCGACAGTCCGGACGGCGCCGGCCCCGGCGGTCGGGAGATCCGAGGACGAAAAGGCGGTGTCGCCGCATGGGATCACTCGGCGGTGCAGGAGCTCTTCGGAGTTTGTCGCACGCCTCGCCAAATCGGTCACAGTACCGTAGGCTCATCCCAGCAACCCGCTGGCGCAGGGCCATACGAATTGATTCTACGATCGTTACTCCCGGTCGCTTGTGGCGCGCGGATACAGACGATCTTCGATCCATCCGGGACAGCCATTGAGAGTTCCTATCAATCACCGAAATTCTGTGCAGGACCTCGCCACTATCCGGCATTCCTCTAGAGGTGCCCGCGATACTCGCGCGCTCCGAGGAAAATTCTGCAGCGTCGCGCATTCCCTCCCCATGTCGAGCTCATACAGTCCCGGTCCGTGATCGGCTCGTCGGAACTTTGTGCGTCACCGGCGATCTGAAATAGTCGGCGGTTCCGACTCGCTTCGATTTCGATCCCGACCCGATCAGTAGGTGGGCAGGGAGAAGGGGACCAGTTGTCGCTCGAACACCGGGCAATCTGGCGACTTCGACCGGTGCCGTCTCTCGATCGGGGGTCAGAGCATCCGTGGGACCGCGCCGCCGGTGGCGCGGAGACAATACAAGAGCCGAGTTCATAGTGAAAATCCTGAATCCGTCGGAGCCGAATACGAAGCTCCACTATGTATATGATCGCGGAACCGGATACGAGGCCGAGTTGAGGCTTTCGGACGCGTTGTCGGCACTGGTTCCGGCCGACGATCTGGTTCATTCCGATCATCGGTTATTTCAGATCGCCCATCTGGTAACCGAATATGCTTGGGTGGCAATACACCACACAATGTGTAGTATCGTGGCGGCACTCGATCGAGATGAACCGATAGCGGCGCTACGTTTGATCCAGCGTGCGAAGCGGCTGGCAGCATGGCCGGCCAGCAGTATCCGGCTCTTGGTCGACACCCTGCCGCAAACCAGCTTCCTGGAGATGCGTGCCGGCTTTCCAGAGGGCTCATCGGGTCTGGACTCTCCCGGCGCCCGGGCGGTGCGCAAAGCCGCACAGGTGATCTGGGATACGTTCGAGAAAACTCTGGCCGACCATGGCCTCACAGTCGCCGAACTGATGCCGGCGACCGGATCCGGCTATTCCGGAGCACTCGACACATCGTTGTTCTCGGAGATAGCGATGGAGATTCATCGGTTCGACTCGGCGATGGTCGAGTGGAAGCAGCTTCACCTAAACCTGGTCTGGCAGTTGCTCGGCGGTCACCCGGGAGCCTCCGGCTGTCCTGCGGCCGGTACCGACGACCGACCGAAGAGCATGCGGGGCAGGCCCCTGGATGACCTCGAACGCCTCGCGGTGCGTCCGTTGTTTCCCGGGCTGTGGCGGGAGAGCACCGCGATGTACCGGTCCTTCGGTGGCGAGGCCAGACTCGCGTATCGATCCCGGCCCGATGTGGAGTGACGGAAGACGATTGCTGTGACAGATAATTCGACCTCCGCTGCGGTAGATGCTGCCGCCCGGACGAACTCGGTGCCGCTCCGGACGCCGTTCCATTGGCTCACCTTCGATATGAGTTCGGTGCTGCCCCGGAACTGGGACAACGAGCTACTGAGCTTGGCCGCGCAGCGAGCCACACAGCACAGTTTCCGGCCGACGATGAGTTCGGCCAGAGAACCGGCCGAAATCGAGATCGCGCTCGAGTCGGTCAACGGCGAAATGCTGTACGAGCGAGTGCCGTGGCTCTACGACCTGTATCTCGGCTGGTTCCGGACGTTGGCCGAACGCTATGCCGGCGAACCGTTGTACCCCACCAGCACTCACAATCGTGCTCTCAGCCTCAATATCCTGCGGGGCGGAGGTATTCGCTACCCATGTCATGTCGACAGCAACCCTGCTCAGGGCTTGCTGTATCTGACCGACTGCAATGAACGGACCGGCGGTGAACTGGTGGTCGCTCGGCGCAGGACCGCCCGAGACATCGCCGAAGTGGATGCGGACTGCACGGTGCTGTACCCCCGCCACGGTCAGCTGCTCGTCTTCGACGCTCGCGAACACGCACATTATGTGCGGCCGATGCATCATCCCGATGGGTTCCGTGCCGTTGTGACGATGAACTACTACTCCGAGTCCTGTCCGGAGGCGGCGCGTCCGCTGGGTCTCGACGAACAACTGTTCGGCTCGGTGTCGCGATGACCGATGCGGCGCGCAGGCATGACACGGGGATGCGCGGCTTTGCCAGCGACAACAATGCCGGGGTACATCCGGAGGTGCTCGCGGCTATCGCGCTGGTCAACGGGGGGCATCAACCCGCCTATGGTTCCGACGATTACACCGCGCACCTGCAGCAGATTTTCCGGCACCACTTCGGCGAGGAGGCCGTCGCCTATCCCGTCTTCAGCGGCACCGGCGCAAATGTCATCGCGCTGCAAGCCTTGCTGCCACGCTGGGGCGCGGTAATCGTTGCCGAGTCCGCGCACATCAACACCGACGAGTGTGGTGCACCCGAGAAGATGGCCGGAATCAAGTCTTATCCGGTGGCCACACCGGATGGCAAACTGACTCCGGAGCTGATCGACCGACAGGCGTGGGGATGGGGCAACGAACACCGAGCCCAGCCGATGGCCGTGTCTCTCAGCCAGTGCACCGAATTGGGCACCTGCTACTCCCCGGCAGAGATTCGTGCGATCTGCGATCACGCTCATGAACTCGGAATGCTGGTCCACGTGGATGGGGCGCGACTGGCCAATGCGGCCGCGTTCCTCGACGAACCGATGCGTCGGTTCACCACTGATGCCGGTGTGGATATTGTGTCCTTCGGAGGAACCAAGAACGGCTTACTGCTCGGTGAAGCTGTTGTCGTGCTCGACTCCGGAAAATTTCGCGACGTCGCTTATCTCCGCATGATGTCGATGCAATTGGCATCGAAGATGCGGTTCATATCTGTCCAGTTCGAAGCGTTGCTCGGCGGTGACCTGTGGCTGCGCAATGCCAAACATGCGAACGCGATGGCCGTGCGGCTGGAGTCTGCCGTACAGGGCATCGATGGTGTCCGCCTCATGCGTCCGGTACAGGCCAATTCGGTTTTCGCTGTCCTGCCACGTGAGGCCACCGAACGGCTGCAGAAGCGCTTCCCCTTCTACTTGTGGAACGAGCGCACCGGGGAGGTCAGATGGATGTGTGCCTTCGATACCACCATCGAAGATATCGATAGCTTCGTCGATGCTCTCGGCGAAGAAATGCGGACTACTTGATCTTGTGATGCTCGGTTGCTACAGGCACCGGGCCATCTCGGTGATCCGACTGCACTCGGTTGCGGGTGCATCTATCGTCGAACGGCTTATCCACCGGCGCTGGTGTTTCACGGCGAGACTCGATCACGATTTCGCGCGGCGACAGCTATCGCTCGGGGAAGATCCTGGACGCGCGGCGAGTTGTACGCCGGCCGAGCTCGCCCACTGGGTCCGGCGGAGCGAACCCGGATCCGATCAACGGCGAGTGGGCGATGAGCGAGGCGGCCGACGTCGTCGAAACCGCCCGTAGCATCTCATCATCGGTGCCGCCGGACACCACGAAAACATCGCCACTCACCACTGCGAGTCATACTGCTGCCGGAATCCGCTATGCGGTCCGCCTGTCATCGGTTTCCCGGTCTCCGAAGTTCAGCTGCTCTCGCAGCCGATTCCGTTGCCGTCGCGGTCCAGGTCGTACTCGTCGGGTCCGATCACCCGCACTCGCCCGGTGTACACGGGCCCGTTACCACTGCCACCCTCGCAGTCGACATCACTGGTGATGGGCACGCAGGGGTCGTAGGAGGCGTGGCATCCGGCCGGCACTGCGTCGGCCGGAGCGGCTGCCATCAGGCCGAACGAGCCGGCAGCAAGGGCAGCAGTGCCCAGGATGGACAGGGTTTTCATCGAGGCTTCTTTCGGTGGGAAGGACGAGTTGCTGAAGTTTTGCACGAGCCAAGCCGGACGAGTCCAGTTTTAATGGAAAAGTGACCTATAAAAATAGTTACCGGATACTTACCGGAACGCAGGGCAACCGCGTTCTCGGGCGGGAATCCTCGCGTGGGCCCGGATGTTGTTCCGGGCGCATCCCGCCCGCCCAGCCTCCGGAGGCCGCTCATGACGACACCGCGCGCGCACGCATTGATCGATCCTGCAACGGATTTCGGTGCCCGTGTGGCCGAGCGGCTGGACCGTGAGCAGATTGTCTGGCTCACCACCGTGGGACCGACCGGCACCCCGCAGCCCAGCCCGGTGTGGTTCCGCTGGGACGGGCGCAGCTTCCTCATCTTCAGCCAGCCCAGCCGTCCCAAGCTTCGCAATATTGCCCGTAACCCGCGGGTGGCGCTGCACTTCAACAGCACCGAGAGCGGGGGAGAAGTGGTGGTCTTCGGCGGCGCGGCCCAGATCGAGCCCCCCGTCGCTGCGCATGAGATCGCGGCCTATCTCGGTAAGTACGAGTCGGGGCTGGCCGGTCTGTCCATGACCGGTGATCAGTTCCGCGCCGACTACTCGGTGCCCCTTCGCGTGGTGCCCGACCGCTTACGCGGCTTCTGACCCCGCCGCCGCGGCGTCGGCTTCCGATTGCGCCGAGTGTCGAGGGTGCGCCGGGCGCAGGCGAGCCAGGTGTGGACCCTGCGCGCACACCACACGCTTCACCGGAACGCGCCGGGGTCACTCCGGCCGCTCCCGCTCTGCACGCGCGAGGTGGTGCAAATAGTCTCCGAGCCGACCCGCTGCCCGCAGCATGGCCAGCCCCTGGTCGGTGAGCCGGCGCTGCCAGGCGGCGAGCGCGGTCGTCAAGGCGTCGGTGCCGCCGGCCGTCCGGATCTGTTCGACCACGATGGCGATTCGGTCCAGCCCGTAGCCTCCGCGCCGGAGCAGGTGGGTCAGTTCCGCGTCGCGGATGTCGGGCGCGCGGTAGATCCGGTAGCCGGTGCCCGGGTCGCGCCCGGGGGTGAGGATGCCCACGGCTTCCCATGCACGCAGTGTGGCCGGGGTGATATGGAGGTGGTGGGCCAGTTCGCCCACGGTTCGGTCGGAGGGCGCGCGGGAACATCCGGGGGCGGGGTCGTGGCCTGTGGTCAGGTGCGCGATGGCCCGCTGGACCGTGTCCAGGGTTTCGCGGTCCTGGAGCAACTGCTGGTGGCCGCGGTCGATGAGTTTCAGGGCGTTGTCCAGGTTGCCGGTGTGGAGTTCGGTCATGATCCGGCCGGCGAGCGCATGACCGTAAGCCGCGACCAGGGCGAGGAAGGTGCGCAGGGCGGCCGCGTGGACCTCGGTGTAGATCCGGTAGCCGCTCGCCGTGCGTTCGGCGGCCGGGAGGTAGCCGTCGCGTTCGTAATTGCGGACCGCCTGGGTCGAGAGTCCGTGCTCGCGCGCGAGGTCGGCCGGTCGCAGGGTGATCATCGGTTTGAAACTTTATCGCCCGATCGAGCGGTAGATTCGGAGTAGGTATCAACCGAGCCTTCAAAGATACGATCGAAGAAATGAACTTCGATCTCGACATCTTGCTTCCCACCTCCCCTGAGCTGCTGGCATTCGGTGAACCGACCCATCTCGAACCCGCCTTCGCCTGGACCCGCAACGAGCTGTTCGCCGAACTGGCCGGCCGCGGCTACCGCTCGATCGCCCTGGAAACCGACCGGGTGGCCGCCCTCGCGGTGAACGACTATGTCCAGCAGGGCGTGGGCTCCCTCGATATGGTGATGCAGGAGGGTTTCTCGCACGGGTTCGGCGGTCTCGCCGCCAACCGGCAGCTGGTCACCCGGATGCGGGAATACAACGAGGGGCGATCCGCCGCCGAACAACTGTCGTTCCACGGCTTCGATATCTCCGCGGAGACGATGAGCGCGTTCAGCCCGCGCCGCTACCTCGAATACGCCCGCGACTACCTGGACCTCGACCTCGATCTGGCCGGCCTGCTCGGCCCGGACGAACGATGGGACCGTACGGAGGCGGTCATGGACCCGGCGGAGTCGATCGGCGCGACCGCGGCGGCCGATGCCCTCCGTGTGCACGCCGACGATATGCTCACCGAACTCTATCTGCGGGCGCCGGAGCTGATGGAGAAGAGCTCACGTGCCGAATGGTTCCGGGCCGAAACGCATCTCACCGCCGGACTCGGCCTGCTGCGGTACCACAGGCTGGCGGCCCGGCGCGTCGAACAGACTGCCCGCTGGACCCGTATGTGTGCCGCCCGCGACGCGCTGATGGCGCAGAACCTCCTCGCTATCCGCCGCTTCGAGACCGGTCGGGGCCCGACGCTGGTATTCGCCCAAAACGCGCATCTGCAACGAAATCCGAGCCATATGACCATGGGACCCATGGAACTCGACTGGCACAGCGCCGGTGCCGTCGTGCACTCCCTGGTGGGCTCGGATTATGCCCTGATCCTCGGCAGCCTGGGCCGCGACGACACCTTCGGTCTGCTCGAACCCGCACCCGATACCTACGAAGGTTTCCTGCAGACCCGTATCCCGGACCGGGGCCTGATCGCCCCCACCGAGATACCCACCGCCCGCACCCGCGACGATCACGCTCCGGAGCACGGCTACTTCCCGCTCGACCGCGCCTCGATCGACGGCGCCGATATGATCCTGCACATCCACAACGGCGCCGGCTACCGCGGGGCCGGGGAGGACGATCCACGACCGTGGGTGCCCGCGAATCCGGCGTGATCGCCGTGGGAGCGCTTCGACCGGACCGGGCCGTCGCTACGGCGCAGCGTCCCGGCGGCCGGAAAGGTGCGCGGTGAACGTCGACCGCCTCCCGCTGAACGGTCATACGCTGGGCGGCGGTCTGTACCTGTCCCCCGACGAAGCCCGCAATCGCACCGGACGTGACACTGCCCGTGGACTGCGGGTCGATGCTCGAGAGCAGGTTCGCGCGGTTGCGGCCCGGACGCGCCACCGTCCGGGCCGCGCCACCGCGGCGATATGCGATAATCGTCTGCCATGCGCGCCGGACGAATCGGTCGATGGGCGGTCGTGGTCGGAGTGCTGGCGGCCGCGGCGGGATGCGATGCGGCGGCCGAGCCGCCGCCGGTTTCCCCGCAACTCGGTACCGAATTCACGCTGGCACCGGGCGAAACGATCCGGCTGGACGACGACCGGATGACGGTGTCGTTCGACGAGGTGTCCGCCGACGGCCGGTGCCCGACCGGGACCGCGTGTGTATGGGAAGGCGACGCGACGGTGGTCACCGAAGTGACTGTCGGCGCACAGCGATCCCGTCACGAACTCCATACGAATCAGCGATTCGCGACCGGGGCGACCGTGGGCCGATACCGGATCGCACTGGTCGCGCTCCGGCCGTCGCCGTCGGCGAGCGGGCCGGTCCCCGATGGGGACTATCGGGCGGACCTACTGATCACCAGGGAATGACACGCGGGTTATCCGCCGCGCGTTTCACTCGGTGGGTAGTGCCCGGCGCAATTCGGTTACCGCGATCCGCGCGGCCTCGGCGATCGCCGCATCCACGGCCGGGAGCGCGGGGTCGGCGCGGGCGGCCCGGGTGAAAACGGCCACCGCGACCGGGTGTTCGCCCGGGAATTCCACCACGGCCACTTCGTTGCGGATGATGCCGATCGTGCCCGTCTTCCCGGCCACCGACACTCCGCGATGCGGGAATCCGGCCGCGATCCGGTGCGGCCAGACCTGGCGACGCATGACCGCGCGGGCGAAATCCGTTTGCTCTCCGGACAGCACCTCCCCGCGCCAGAGCGCGGCGAGCAGCCGGGTCATCTCCTCCGGGGTTGTCGCGCTCGTGTACGCGGGATCGTAAGCGGAGACCGTCCATGCCTCGTCGTTGTCGGCCAGGGCGGCGAACGCCTCGGCCGTACCGTGGGTGTCGGTATCGCGTACCAGGCTGCGCTGGATATCGGCGGTACCACCGACCAGCCGGGTCAGGTCCAGTCCCAGCGACTCCACCAACTCGTGTACTGCGGCCAGCCCGATCTCGCCGAGCAGCAGATCCGCGGCCGCATTGTCGGAGACGGTCATCATGGAGGTCGCCAGATCGCGCCGGCTCATGGTGACCGGATCGTGCAGGGCGGAGATCCCGGTGGGTCCGGGGGTGCATTCCCCCGGAACGAGTGTGAGCCGCGCCAGCGGGTCCAGGCGACCGGCGTCCACGGCGCGGCAATACGCGAGCAGCAGCGGGAGCTTGTACACGGAGGCGGTGACCACGCGTTCGGTCCCGCCGATGGAGACCTCCGCGTCGCTGCCGTCGCAGCGGCGGGCGTGCAGCCGTCCGGTGCAGCCGGCGTCGGCGAACACCGCCCGGATCCGCTCGGCCGTGGTCATCGCAGGCGCTCCCGGTAGAGCACCCGGTCGACCGCGTTCGCCTGGTCCTCGGCGCCGGCCCGGTGGATCACCCGGCAGCGCAACGCCACCGCCTGCGGGGCCATCCGCAGCCAGCAGACTCCCGGGATATCGGAGGGCGGTGTGGTGGTCAGCCCGAAACTCGCCCCCGCGGCGACCGCGGCGAGCACCGCACGGTCATCGTGGACGGTGACCGTCTGGGCGTCCAGCCCGCGTTCGCGTAAGAGGTCGCGGACGGTATCGGAGGCCGGGGGATTCGCGGCCCGCGGATACGCGGCGTGGGTCAGATCGGCCAGCATGGGGAAGGTGGGACGCTCGGTGGCCGCGCTGCGATGGTCGGCCGGTACGACGATCCAGCGCGGAAGTTTCACCACGGACCGGGCCTCCACGCCGTCCACCAGCGCCGGGTGTTCGATCACCGCCAGATCGCACAGCCCGGACCGGACGGCAGCCACCAGATCCACCGTCGTACCCGTATCGGTGGAAACCGCTTCGCCGGAGGTGTTCCCGGTCCGCAGCGCGGTGACGCAGGCGGTGACGATCCGGTCGGGCAGCGCGGAGGCGGCGCCCCAGTGCACCGTGCCGCGGGTGCGGGCTATCCGCTGCGCTTCGGCGAGCAGCCTTTCCGCGTCGTCGACCAGCAGCCGGGCCCGGGGCAGCAGCTGCCGGCCGGCCGCCGTGAGTACCGCCCCCTGCCGGGTACGGTGCACCAGCTCGACGCCCAGCCGGTTCTCCAGCCGCCGCAAGCCTTGGGAGAGCGGCGGCTGCGTCATATCGAGTACGGTGGCGGCCCGCCCGAAATGGCCCTCGTCGGCGATCGCGACGAAGTAGCCGAGGTGTCGGATCAGGTCCATAGCGATATTGAACCAGCGCCTCGGAGAACCGCTTCCGAACTGCGTATTCCCGGGCCGTTTCGAGCCTTGAAACCCGATCCTACCTGCGTCTATATCAAACGCGACTGGTATGCGGGAGTGTCGGATATTGGCGGCCGTCGGTCGGCCGGTGTCTGCTGCGGGGGTGAAACCGAACCGATCCGCACACCGCATCCTGTCGAGTCGGCGATCACTGGCCCTCGCCCTGACCGCGGTCGCGCTGTCCGCCGTCGCCTGCGGGGGCGCCGATACCGGCACACCGGCCGCGCCCACCACGGTCGAGCAGAAGACCGTGGACCTGAGCGATACGTTGATGGCGCTGCAGGCGAAATACAATGTTCTCTTCGGGATCGCGGCGGTCGATACCCGGGGCGGGCGGACCTTCGAGTGGAACGCCGACGATCGGTTCGCGCTGTGCTCCACCTTCAAGGTGTACGCGGTGGCCGCGATTCTGCGGCTCGCCGAGCGCAAGGAACTGGATCTCAACGACAAGGTGGCGATAACCCGGCAGGACATCGTCATGAGCTCGCCGGTCGTCAGTGATCACGTCGGCGAGCTCATGAGCTATTACGAGCTGAGCCGGGCCGCGCTGGTGCGCAGCGACAACACGGCGGCGAATCTGCTGCTGCGCCGGCTCGGTGGCCCGCGCGCCGTCACCGAATTCGCGCGTACGGTCAACGACTCGCAGACCCGGCTGGATCGGTGGGAGCCGGAACTCAACGAGGCGCGCGCCGGCGATCCCCGCGACACCGGTACCGCGTCCGCACTCGCCGCCGGCTACCGCAAGCTGGTCCTCGGCGACGGCCTGAGCACCGAGTATCGCCGCATGCTCACCAGCTGGATGCGGTCGAGTGTCACCTCACGCCAGCGCCTGCGCGCGGGCCTTCCGGTCGGCTGGGTAGCGGCGGACAGAACCGGTAGCGGCGCCTACGGCACGGCCAACGACGCCGGTGTGGTGTGGAGCCCCGCCGGCACCTCGCTGGTGCTGGTCGTCTTCAGCCGTTCCACCACCGGTTACCCGATGGCGGCGGGCGCCGATGCCGCGGTCGCCGACGCCACGGCCGCGGTGCTGGGCACCATGACGCAGTGAGTTCGGCACCCGGTATCCGAGTGCCCGGCCGGTACACCTCGGCGAGAACGACGGTTGTCTCGGTGCTGAGACCGGTGATCGGCGGATCGTAGGTCTCGCCGTCACGCTCGGTGATCGCCACATGAAGTGCGATACCGCCGAACGACTCGGAGTCCACCGAGGCGGCGACCACGAGCCGACCGGTGCTCGCGGCGACCCACGGCAGGGGAGGCCCGCCCGGCCCCTCACGCCGTGCCGGGCGGACCTCCGTGCCCCGATCAGGAGGTGACGACGCCGCTGATCTCGTTGGGGATCTCCGCCAGGGTCACCGAGGCGGTCACCGTGCCGGAGGCCAGATCGATCCGGTGGATCTGCCTGGTCGCCGTATCGCTCACATAGGCGATACCGTCGCGGACGAACACCGCCGGGCGCGGCTGCTGCCAGTCGATGGGTTCCTGCCACGGGT
Source organism: Nocardia grenadensis (assembly GCF_050942415.1). Classification (NCBI taxonomy): domain Bacteria; kingdom Bacillati; phylum Actinomycetota; class Actinomycetes; order Mycobacteriales; family Nocardiaceae; genus Nocardia; species Nocardia grenadensis. Next base: position 2,195,554 of record NZ_CP192054.1, read on the forward strand.
CGACGACATCGATCGTCCGTACGGTCTTGCCCGTCACCGGGTCGATCACCCGCAGCCCGCCGTCGGTGCCGAGGACGAGCGCCTCGCCCTGGGGCCCGCGGGCCAGCGACCGGAAGGTGTAGCTGGTGCCGATATCGACCAGGCGGATGGTGCCGGACTCGGTATCGATCAGCGAGATCTGTTCGGGACGTTCCAGTTCCGCGTGCTCGTCCTTCTTGTAGTCACCGAGCACGATCGGCGACTTGTCGCTACCGGCCTGGTTGCCGATCCGCCCGTAGGAGTCCGGGCTGGTGACCTTGGTGAGTTTGCCGTTGCGGTAGACCAGGGCCCCGTTCTGGCAGCCGACGACCAGCGTATCGCCGGCCGCGGTGGCCTCGCCGTGCACTCCCGGGCACTGCTCGCTACGGGTGATCTCCTTACGATCGGCGTCCAGGATCGCCAGGCCGACCCGCTCCTCCTCGGTCCCGAGCGTGACGGCCAGTTCGCCGCTCTCCAGTTCCACCGCCACCCCGTGATGCGCCTCCGCGGCTCGGTATTCGGTGGTCTGCGGTGCGCCCGCGGCCAGTTCGGCCGGGTCGAACGAGGTCACGGTGCCGGTCCCGTCGGAGAACAGGACCGTGCGACCGGCGTGCCGTACGACGTGCCCCGGTTTCGGCCCCGGGAACTCGATATCGGTGAACTGTCCGCCCACGGCGTCGAGTACGCGGAAGCCCGCGGAGGTCGACACGATGATGTGCCGGTCGTCGCCCGCCGGATTGACCCGGTTGAAGCCCGCGAGTTCGACTTCGCCGCCGCGCACCAGGGTGTTGCCGTCCAGGAGATGGATACCACCGTCGTAGGTGACGGCCAGCGGAGCGGCGATCGCCGTCTCCTCCTCGGTGGTGCCGGTACCACAGCCGCTCGCGGCGACGACCGCGGTGAGCAGGCCGGTCAGGGCCGCGGCCCGAATCGGGCCGGTCCGAATGTGCATAACGCTCCCTCATTCTTTTCTGCTGGCTGCGGGATATCGCAGCGTTCCCGGTTACGCGGAACCCAGACCCTCGACCATCGCGGTCGTGTTGGCGCGCATCATTTCCAGGTAGGTGGACGCGCCGGCACCGGGCGCGGTCAGTGATTCCGAGTGCAGACCGACAATGCGTACCTGCACACCCGCCTGTTCGGCGAGGGCCCGGGCCAGTCGGTCCGGCCGGGTGGAATCGACGAAGATCGCCGGTACGCCGGTGGTGCGCACGGCTGTGGCCAGGTCCGCGAGATCGGCGGCGCTCGGTGAGGCGAGGGTGGTCCCGCCGGGGATGACGGCGCCCACCACCTCGAAGTCGAATCGGGCGGCGAGATAACCGAATACGTGGTGATTGGTGACCAGTTTGCGGCGCTCGGGCGGGATTCCGGCGAATCGATCCGCCATCCACTGCTGCAACCGGTCGAGTTCGGCGAGGTAGCGGTCGGCGTTGGCGCGCACGGTCTCGGTGTCGATCCCGGGAACGGTGTCGATCACCCGGTCGCGGATCACCTCGACCGCGCGACGCACCCGCTGCGGGTCGGTCCAGAAGTGCGGATCTGCTTGTCCCGCGGCGGCCCCGCCGCGATAGGGGAGCGGGTCGATCTCGCCGCCCACCGGCAGGGTCGCGACCCCCGCGTCCGCGGCCGCCGTCACATGACGAGCCAACCCCTCTTCCAGGCCCAGGCCGTTCTCGACGATGAGGTCCGCCTCGTCGAGGACGGCGGCCTCCTGTGCCGAGAGGGCGAAGGAGTGCGGGTCGGAATTCGGCGGCATCAGTACCGTGACCGCCGCCGCGTTCCCGACCACCGTCCGGGTGATATCGCCGAGAATATCGGTGGTGACGACGATTCCGCCGCCACCGGAGTTGGTGACGCCACATCCGGCGACGGGCAGTAGCGCGACGAGCAGCGCGACACAGAGTCGGAGTGCGGTGTTCATCGTCCGGTCTCCACCATCAGGTCGGGAGTGATGTCGAGATCGAAGGTGCGGGCGATCCGCAGTCCGTCGGCGTAGTCGATCTCGTGGATCCGGCGGCCGGCCGGATCGTTGACGTAGGCGCGGTCCGCGTCGACCAGCAGCACCGGTGGTGTCGCGGGGTCCACGGCCCCCGACGGGAGCGCCCGGTGTCCGGTCTCGGCCCCGGTCTCCGGATCGTAGGAGCGCAGGACCCCAGCGGCGTCCAGGGTCAGGACATCGGTGCCCGCGCCCGCCGTGGTCGCCGCGACGACAGGTCCGGGGCCGATCGGCCGCCAGGTGCGATGGGCGATATCGAGCACCAGCACCCGCGAATCCCGCACGGCCACCAGAACATCGCTGCCGCGCCGGTGGAAGAACCGCTCGGCACTGCCGGTGGTCCCGGCCGGGTACGGCATCTTCTCCGCGGTGAACCGGTCGTCGCGCTCGGTGACCACCAGTGCACCGTCGGCGCAGGAGAACACGGCACCGCGGCGGGTCACCGTCTGGCCGCCCGGCCGATCGCACCGCGACTCCAGCGTCTGCACCGGCGCGTTCTCCCGGTCGCGCACCTGGATTCGGCCGGCGTCCGCCATGAGGAGATGACCACCGTAGGGGAGGGCGGGCCCGTCGAGCACCGGGCCGGGGGTGAGCGTGCCCTCGTCGAGTGCCGATCGGTCCGCGAGTGCGGTCGTCCGGTTGTCCAGCACCGCCGCGGCGACGGCGGTATCGCTGTGCGCGGACCGGACGGATCCCGGCCGCGTGCCGACCCGGCGCGGTTCGGCACGGTAGTAGTGCACATGGTCGCCGTGATCGACGACCCAGCTGCCGCTGTCGAGGACCGTGGTCTCCTCGTCTGTCGCCAGGTAGGCGTAGCGGCCGTCATCGGCGATATGCGCCAGACCCGGCACCGCTTCCTGGGTGAGGACCTCCTCGGTGACGAGGTCGAGGATGCGCACCGCGCCCGCGGACCGGTCGGCGAGGACCAGTCGCGGTTGCGCGCTCGCGCTCTCCTCCGCACCCGCGACATAGCCGTGGGGTACCGGTTCGACCGGCGGCTCGCCGGTTTCACCACCGCAGGCCGCGACGGGAACGAGCAGCAGCGCGGCGGAGGTCACCCCGACCGCCCGGCCGGCCCGCTTCCGCGCGCCCCGGAACAGGCCGGCGGCGCGGCCGGTACCCGGCCCACCGCGTGACCTACTGCGCAGCGCGGCCCGCAAGCGGGCCCCGGCCGCGGCGGCGAAGAAGATCGCCACCGCCGTCGCGGCGATGGTTGCCCCCGCCGCGGTACCCGCGTGCCAGGAGATGACCAGGCCCCCGACAGTCGCGAAGGCACCGAAAACAGCCGCCAGCAGCATGATCCGCGGAATCCGGTGGGTGCAGTAGGTGGCGGCCGCGGGCGGCGCGACCAGTAGTCCGAAGACCAGCAGGGTTCCCACGACATGGAACGACGCGGCGATCGCCAGGGTCAGCAGGGCGAGCAGGGCGATCTGCGCCCGGCGCGGGTGCAATCCGAGGGTGTGCGCGGTGCGCGGATCGAACGCGAGGGCGAGGAAGGCCCGGTGCCCGAGCGCCGTGAGCACCAGGGCCACACCCAGGGCGATCAGTAGGAGCAGCAGATCGCGGGGACGGGTCGCGAGCACATCGCCGAAGAGGAATCCGGTCAGGTCCACCGCGAAGGATCGGGAACGCGATATCAGGATCACCCCGATCGCGAGCATCCCCACGAACAGCAGCCCGATGCCGGTATCGGTGGACAACCGCCGGTTGCGGCTCAGTACCGAGACCCCGGCCGCCATCGCGGAGGCGCTCACTACCGCACCCAGCAGCAGGTTGCCGCCGAGCAGGGCGGCGACGGCGACCCCGGGCAGCATGCCGTGCGCCATGGCCTCACCGAGAAATGCCATGCCGCGCACCACGACCCAGGTGCCGGCGAGCGCGCACAGGCCGGAGACCAGCAGTCCGCCCCACAGAGCTCGCTGTACGAAGGTGACTTCGAACGGGGCGATCAGCCAATCCATGAGAAAAGAGATTAAACTGATAACGATTGTCATTACAAGTTGTTGGCGGGAGTCACAGAATGCGCACGGCGGGTATCGAGATCACCGGGTTGTCCGCGGGTTACCAGGGGAACCCGGTATTGCGCGAGATCACCGCGGCAGTGCCGGGCGGCCGGGTCACCGCGCTCATGGGTCCCAACGGCTCCGGAAAATCCACCCTGCTCGGGGTGCTCGGCGGGATCGTCACGCCGACCTCCGGTACGGTGGCCGGCCTCGGCGGGTGCCGCCCGGCGCTGGTCGTCCAGCAGCAGGCGGTCCCCGCGACACTGCCCATCACGGTCGGTGAAACGGTCGCGATGGGTCGCTGGGCGCATCGGGGTCTGTGGCGTCGGATCACCCGGGCGGACCGGGCGATCGTGGCGGACTGCCTGGCCCGGATGGATATCACCGACCTCGTCGGTCGGCCTCTCGACACACTGTCCGGCGGGCAGCGCCAGCGCGTACTGCTCGCCCGCGCACTGGCTCAGCAATCCGATCTCCTGCTGCTGGACGAACCCGGCACCGGACTGGACGCCGCCGCGCGCGCGGCGATCGGCGCGGCGATCCGCGAGGTCGCCGACACCGGAGTCACGGTGGTGCACGCCACGCACGATCCGGCCGCGGCACGCGAGGCCGATCACTGCGTACTGCTGCGGGACGGCCGTGTCGTGGAAGAGGGGGAACCCGTGGCGGTCCTGGCCGCGGCCGCGTGAGTTCCGGACCCGCCGTGCAGGACCGGAGGTTCTTGCCTCGGCGCCGGTGTTCGGTGCCGAGGCCCTCGTGTGCGGCGGCTCGTCGGTCGCGCGGCGACCGGCGGACAACGCAGTGGACAGGTCGCGCGCGAACGCACCTCGGTCCCCGGCGCCGTACGCGCACGGGCCGGATTCCTGGTGCGACGATGAGAATTTCCTCTACTGTTTGTCTCACCGCTCGCCCGGAGCGACGACAAGGAGGTCGGATCGTGGTCGCTTGTCGGCCGTCCGCGCCGCCGGCCCTGTCCCGCCGAGCCGCAACCGACCGAGGGGAGCCGTAGTGCAGAACCGCCCGACGGCAGCCGAGCTGCTGGAATCACTCGCCGAACTGCTGGAGGACACGCTGCTGCCGGCGCTCCCGCCCGACCTGCAGCATCGCGCACGCGTCGGGGCGAACCTGGCCCGCATCCTCGGCCGCGAGGCCGAACTCGGGCCCGCGGCGGCCGCCCGGGAACGGGAACTGCTCGCGGCGGTCCCGGTCGGCGACGACAACGTGCTGTGGCAGGCACTCACGGAGGTGGTCCGCGCCGACCTCGCGATCGCCAAACCCGGCTATGACAGCTGGGAGGGTGAATGAGCGCCGATCCGGTCGGTGGACTGACCGACTATCTGACCGGCGCGCTCGGCGGTCCGGTCCGGATCACCGATCTCCAGTTCCTCTCAGCCGGCGCGCGCCGCCGCAATATCGCCTTCACCGCCACCGTCGCGCAGACGCCGCGGCGGCTGGTGGCGACCATCGTGCCGCCCGCCGTCGAACTCATGCCGGTCGACGGCGAGGCCGGAGTCCGCGAACTGGCCCGCGCGCACGGCGTACCGGTACCCGCGGTGGTCGCCGTCTGCACCGATGCGGGCTATGTCGGCGAACCGTTCGTCGTCTCCGAACATATCGACGGAGAAACCGTGCCGCGCAAAGTGTTACGAACACTCGCCGCCTCCGGTAACGCCGAGCGGACCGCTCGCCAGTGGGGCGTGGCCATGGCCCGGTTACACGGGATCGACCCCGCCGCCGCGCCGGATTCGGTACCGGCCGCCGGCGCCGACCCGGCCGCCGAACACCTGGCCGAGGTCGAGGCCGCCGCCCGTGCGCTACTCGCCGACCGTCCCGTCTTCTCGCTGGCCCTGCGCTGGCTGGAGAAGCGACTGCCCGGACCTCCGCCGGCGCCCGCGCTCGTCCACACCGATATGCGCAACGGCAATCTGATCATCGATGCCGACGGACTGCGCGCGGTCCTGGACTGGGAGGGCACCCAACGGTTCGGCGACCCCTTGCGAGACGTCGCCTGGCCCGCGCTGCGGATGTGGCGCTTCCGGGCGGACGCCCGGGAATTCGGCGGTTTCGCCGACCGCGAGACCTTCGTGGGTGCCTACGAGGAGGCGGGCGGGACCTTCGATCTCGACCGGTACCGCTGGTGGAAGGTCATGGGCACGCTGTACTGGGGGGTGGGGCTGGCCCAGCAGGCGGCCGCCCATCTCGATGGCACCGTCCGCGACATCGTCATGGCCGCCAGCGGGCGTCGCGTATCGGAAATCGAATGGGATCTGCTCATGCAGATCCGCCCCCGCGTGAAAGCATAGGAGAAAGCGTGGATTTCGAGTTGCCCGCCGACCTGTCGGCCTATCTCCCCGAACTCGACGAGTTCATCGAACGCGAGATCCGGCCGCTCGAACAGGCCGACGACAACATCCGGTTCTTCGACCATCGCCGCGAGGACGCCCGCACCGATTGGGAGCGCGGCGGCCTGCCCACCGAGGACTGGGAGGCGCTGCTGGCCGAATCCCGCCGCCGGGCCGACGCCGCCGGCCATTACCGGTACGCCTTCCCGAAGGAGTTCGGCGGCCGGGACGGCACCAATCTCGGCATGGCGGTCATCCGGGAGCATCTGGCCCGCCGCGGCCTCGGCCTGCACTGCGATCTACAGAACGAACACGCGATCGTCGCGAACAATGTCGGCCTGCTGCTGATGCTCGAATACGGCACGACGGAGCAGAAGGAGCAGTGGGTGGACGGCCTGGCCGCCGGCACCCGGTTCTTCGCCTTCGGTATCACCGAACCCGAACACGGCTCCGACGCCACCCATATGGAGACGACTGCCGTCCGCGACGGCGACGACTGGGTCATCAACGGCACCAAGACCTGGAACACCGGTGTGCACCTCGCCGACGCCGACCTCATCTTCGCCCGCACCTCCGGCGCCGCGGGCGACGGCCGGGGGATCACGGCATTCCTGGTGCCCACCGATACCGCGGGGTTCCGGGTCGAAGAGTACCTGTGGACCTTCAATATGCCCACCGACCACGCCCGTGTCTCGCTCACCGATGTGCGCGTCCCGGATTCGGCGATCTTCGGGCCGGAGGGCCGCGGGCTGGCCGTGGTCCAGCATTTCTTCAACGAGAACCGTATCCGGCAGGCCGCCTCCAGCCTCGGTGCCGCCCAGTACTGCGTGGATCGCGCGGTGGCCTACGCGAACGAACGCAAACCGTTCGGCAAACCGCTGTCATCGAATCAGGCCATCCAGTTCCAGCTGGTCGAATTGCACACCCAGTGCGAGATGCTGCGCGCGCTGGTGCACAAGACCGCCTGGTCCATGGACACCTACGGGACGTTCGCGGTGTCGGAGCAGGTGTCGATGTGCAACTACTGGGCGAACCGGCTGTGCTGTGAGGCCGCCGACCGCGCCATGCAGGTGCACGGCGGACTCGGCTATTCGCGCTATACCCCGTTCGAGCACATCTACCGTCATCATCGCCGGTACCGCATCACCGAGGGCGCCGAGGAGATCCAGATGCGGCGGGTGGCGGGCTACCTATTCGGATTCATGGACCGTGCCGTGGTGAAGGGTGTCGGGTCCGGGCAGTCCGAACGGGGATGACGGGGCGGGTACCGCACCGCCGGCGCCGCCGGGCGGCGACGTAGCGTCGTGTCCGGGCCGCGTGTGAGCCGGGCCGGAGTGGAGGCAGGAACACCGATGAGCGCGCAGCCGAAGAAGATCCTGGTCGCCAATCGGGTTGCCGGTGGCATCGAAACACCGGGTTTCAGTGTCGGGCCCGATTCGGAACGGCAGGCCGCCGTACGGCATTGTTCGTACTCGGTGGACATCTGACCGTGCCGCTGGTGACGGTCGTCCTGCTCGAGGGGTACGGTCTCGGCGCCCCGGCCGTGGCCGGCGGCGGCTTTTACAACACCGATTTGATCGTCGCCTGGCCCACCGGGAGAACAGCGCGCCCGGCTGCTACCCCGACGCGGCGTCGACGGCTCCGGTGCGTTCCGCGGCGGCGAGGAGCTCCGCGAGGCGCGCGCTCATGGCGCGTCCCGCGGCCAGCAGCGGTTCGGTGGACCGCAGGGTGCGGCTCAGGACGAAAGCCCCTTCGAGGGCGGTGACGATACCCAGGATCAGCTCGCGCGCGGTATCCGTCGGTAGTCCGCGCTCGGCGAAATACGCGGTTCCGCCGGTGATCCAGTCGCCGATGATCTCCGCGAGTACTTCGCGTAGCGCGGGCTCGGCATCGGCGATCTCTCCGGCGACCGTACCCACCGGGCACATATTGATCCACCCGGTCTGCTCGATCTGCTCGGCCGCCGCGGCGAAGGCCGCCGGCAAGGCCTCGCGCAGATCCGGGTAGGGGGTGAGCAGCAGCGGGATCAGTTCGCCGTAGGCGGTGCCGGCCGCCCGTAGCGCGACGGCGGCCAGTTCGGGCTTACCGCCGGGGAAGTGGTGATAGAGCGATCCCATCGGCACCTCCGCCGATACGGTGATCTGTTTGACGCCGGTTCCGCTGTAGCCGCGGGTGCGCAGCAATTCGACGGTCGCGGTGATCAACCGCTCGCGGGTGCTGGTTGACATCTTCTCGGTCACCGTTCCAGACTAGAGCAATCACTCTAGAGCAATCACTCTAGAGCGATCGCTCGAAAGGGGGCAGCGGATGCCGACAGTGCAGATTCCCGCAGGTCGGATGCATTATGTGGAGCAGGGCGAAGGGCCGCCGGTGGTGCTGCTGCACGGTCTGCTGATGAACCACACGGTGTGGGACCCGGTGGTCCACCTGCTTCCATCCGGTTTCCGGTACATCCGGCCCGATCTACCGCTGGGCGCGCACCCGATCCCGCTCGAACCGGGGACCGACCTGAGCCTGCGCGGGCTGAACCGGCTCGTCGCCGATTTCCTGGCGGCACTGGACCTCGACGATGCGGTCCTGGTGCACAGCGACTGGGGCGGTGCCCTGTTCCTCACCGCCTACCACCTGGACGACCGGGTCGGCCGGCTGATCGTGCTGCCCTGCGAAGCGTTCGACAATTTCCCGCCCGGCCTACCGGGCAAGACGGCGACAGTCGCGACCCGTCTGCCCGGTGGCGTCGTGCTCGCGCTGCGGCAGCTGCGGATCCGCCGGCTGCGCGGCCTGCCACCCCTCTTCGGCTGGATGGCTCGGAAACCACTGCCGGACGAACTCGTCCACGGCTGGACCGAGCCGGGCCTGCGGAACCGTCGCATCCGCCGGGACCTGCTCGCCTATACGCGGTCCGGTTTCCACGCCCGCGAACTGATCGCGAACACCGAGGCGCTGTGCGGGTTCACCGGCGACGCCCTGATCCTCTGGTCATCGGCCGGCAAGGTCATGCCCCGCGAGCACGGCCGCCGCCTCGCCGAACTGATCCCCCGTGCCCGGCTGGTCGAGATATCCGACGCGTATGTGCTGTCCATGCTGGACCGGCCCGAGGCCGTCGCGGCGGCAATGGCGGATTTCCTCACCGCCGACCGGGCGGGTAGCGAGCGGTGACCGGTGCCGGGCGGCCACCATCGCCGGGGTGCTGCTGACATAACCCTCGCACCGCTGTCGTATCGGCCGGCTCGGCGCCCGGACCGGCGCCGCGGCGCCGGTCCGGGCGGGATCGGTTCAGACGCGTTCGGGCCGCCAGGTGGCGATGGCCCAGATGATCACGATATCGATGGCGATGATCAGGATCGACCACAGCGGATACCAGGGGATCCACAGGAAGTTCACGATGATCGACAGAGCGGCCAGGCCGATCGCCACGATCCGCGCCCACAGCGCCCCGGTCAGCAGTGCCAGGCCGGCCAGGATCAGCAGAATGCCGAAGACGATGTGGATCCAGCCCCAGCTGGTCAGGTCCAGTTCGTAGACATAGTTGGGCCCAGCGACGAACACATCGTCGTTGGCGGCCGCCGAGATGCCCTGGAACAGGGTGATGAATCCGGCGACGAGCAGCAGCGCCGCCGCAGCGATGGAGGTGCCGGTCGCGACGGCCTGTTTGGCGGAATTATCCGCGGTCGAGGCCGCATGGGCCCCGGTGGGCCCCGGTCTTCCGGGCGTCGGTGCTGCGGGGTCGGTGGTCATAACAACTCCCTTCGGATGGGAGGGGCCACACCGGACCTCGAGAACTGATCGCCGGTGACGCCCTCATACGCCACACTTCGATTCCTTTGTCCTGATCGAAAAGTATGCCACCGGCCACCGCGGCCGAGCCCGTTCGACGACGAAACGGATCCGGTTCGACGACGAAACGGAACCGAGTCGCGACTTTCGGCGAAAAAATATCCGGCGAGTTGTCGATTCGCCGGCCACCCGCTCGACCTATGGGTGAAAGGGTCCATGGGGGACCCCGAGAACAAGGAGAACCGGACCGTGAAATACATGCTGATCATGCGCGCCACCGACGAAGCACTCGCCGCGATGGGCGAGGTCGACTTCACCGAGATGCTGGATACGGTCGGCAAGTTCAACGACGAACTGATTCGGGCCGGGGTGCTGCTCGCCGCGGAGGGGCTCGAAGATGCCGCCGAGGGGGTCGTCGTCGACTACTCGTCGGTAGATCCGGTGGTGACCGACGGGCCATATGGGGAGACCAAGGAGCTGTTCAACGGCTACTACATCCTGAACGTCGCATCCAAGGAAGAGGCCGTGGAATGGGCCAAACGGATGCCCATGTCGGGTGCGGGTTTCAAGACCGAGATCCGCCGGGTCCCGACCATCGACGAGTTTCCCCAGGACAATATCTGGATCCAGAAGGAGCGGGCGTGGCGTGAAGCCACCGGTCAGCTCTGACCTGCGGCCGTGACAGTGCACGAGGGCCGGGCCGCGGTGGCCGCGGTGTGGCGGATCGAATCGGCGCGGATCGTCGGTGCGCTCGCCCGCTACACCGGCGATTTCGGCCTCGCCGAGGATCTCGCCCAGGAAGCCCTGGCCGAGGCCCTGGTGACCTGGCCGCGGGACGGGGTGCCCCGAAATCCCGCGGGCTGGCTCCTCACCGTCGGCCGCCGCCGCGCTGTCGACGGCTTCCGGCGGCGCGCCGCCCTCGACGATCGGTACGCCGCTCTCGCCCGGGACCTGGGTGAGGGCGGCGTCGCCGCGGGCAGCGATCCGGCCGACCCGGCGCGAACCGCCGAGCAGATGCTGTGGGATCCGGACCGCATCGACGACGATGTGCTCGCCCTGATGTTCGTCGCCTGCCATCCGCTGCTCTCCCCGGAAGCGCGGGTGGCGCTCACCCTCCGGGTGATCGGTGGTCTGACCAGCGACGAGATAGCCCGCGCCTTCCTGGTGCCGACGGCCACGGTCCAGGCGCGGATCACCCGGGCCAAGAAAACCCTGGCCGCGGCGCGGGTGCCGTTCGAGATCCCGCCGGCCGCGGACCGCTCGGCCCGCCTGGTCTCGGTGCTGCGGGTGATCTACGTGATCTTCACCGAAGGGTCGTCGGCGAGTTCCGGCACCGACCTCATCCGGTTCGACCTGGCCGCCGAGGCCCAGCGGCTGGCGCGGGTGCTGAGCCGGCTGGTCCCGGACGAGCCCGAGACGCACAGCCTGCTGGCACTCCTGGAGCTGACCGCCGCGCGGTTCCCGGCGCGCACCGGCCCCGGCGGCGAGCCGGTCCTGCTGGAGGATCAGGATCGCCGGCGCTGGGACCGGTCGGCGATCCGCCGCGGGCGAGCCGCCCTGGCCCGCGCCGAACGGGCCCGGCGGGGGCTGGGTTTCTATGGGTTGCAGGCCGCGATCGCCGAGTGCCACGCGGTCGCGCCCTCGGTCGGGGACACCGATTGGGATCGGATCGTCCTGCTCTACGAAGCGCTGGGCCGCCTGGCGCCCTCGCCTGTCGTCGAGGTGAACCGCGCGGTGGCGGTCGCCATGGCGCTAGGACCGGCGGCCGCCCTCCCGATCGTCGACGAGCTGGAAGCGGCGGGCGAACTCGCGAACACCCATCTGCTGCCGAGCGTGCGCGGCGAACTGCTCATCCGGCTCGGCCGCACCACCGAAGCACGTGCCGAACTCGAGCGAGCGCTCGCACGGTGCGCCAATGCGGGCGAACGCACCGTGCTCGAACGCAAGATCGAGTTGCTCGATACCGGCATGCCGGGGTAGCCGTCCTCTCGGGAGTCGGGAGTCGGGAGTCGGGAGTCGGGAGTCGGGAGTCGGGAGTCGGGAGTCGGGAGTCGGGAGTCGGGACAGTCGAGGGCACGGCAGCGGCCCGTTCGAGCGGCCGGGCCCGCGACAAGGCCCGGCGGATACCGGACCGGTTCAAGCGCGGGCCGCGGGCGATCGGTCGCGGACCTTCTCCGCCAGCTGGGCGGGCATCGGATCGTGCCGCAGATATTCGCGGGTGAACTGGGCGACACCGTGGGTGAGCGAGCGCAGTTCGGTGGCGTAGCGGACGAGTTCGGATTCCGGCACCTGCGCGCGGATCAGGGTGCGTCCCGGATCGGCCGGTTCGGTGCCCAGTATCCGGGCGCGCCGTACCGACAGATCGGTCAGGGCCGCGCCCAGGTGGTCTTCGGGAACCCGGACCTCCACCAGCGCGATGGGTTCGAGCAGCGCCATCCGGGCGCCGGCCGCCGCGTCGCGCAGGGCCAGGGCGCCGGCGGTCTGGAAGGCGGCGTCGGAGGAGTCGACCGAATGCGCTTTACCGTCCAGCAGGGTGACCCGCACGTCGACCAGCGGATTATCGCTGCTCACCCCGCGTTCGGCCTGGGCGCGCACGCCCTTCTCCACCGAGGTGATGAACTGCCGCGGCACCGCGCCGCCGATGACCTTGTCCACGAACTCGATTCCCGACCCCTCGGTGAGCGGCTCCACCTGGATCTCGCAGACCGCGTATTGGCCGTGCCCGCCGGACTGTTTCACATGCCGTCCCCGCCCACCGGCTCTCTCCGCGAATGTTTCCCGCAGCGGGACACGGGTCTCCTCCACATCGACCTCGACGCCGAATCGGCTGCGCAGCCGTTCCAGTGCGACATCGCGTTGTGCTTCCCCCAGCGACCACAGCACCAGCTGATGGGTTCGTTCGTTGTTCTCCACGCGCAGGGCGGGATCTTCGGCGACCAGCCGGGCCAGGCCCTGCGGGAGCTTGTCCTCGTCGGTCTTGCCGTGGGCGCGGATGGCCGTGGGCAGCAGGGGTTCCGGCATCGGCCAGGGATCGATGTGCAGCGGGTCGCCGGTTGTGGAGAGGGTGTCGCCGGTCCGGGCGTGGCCGAGTTTGGTCACATAGGCGATATCGCCGGCCACGGCCTCGTTCATCGGCCGCTGTTCCCGGCCGAACGGGGCGGTGATCCCGCCGATCCGTTCGTCGTCGTCGTGCTCGGCGCCCGAGCCCTGCCCGCAGACGTGGACGGTGTCGTCGGCGTGCAGTGTGCCGGAGAAGACGCGGACCAGCGAGACCCGGCCGACATACGGGTCCGACGATGTCCGGACCACCTCGGCGGCCAGATCGGCCGCCGGATCACAGCGCAGGGTGATCGATGCGCCCCCGCCGGCGCGCCGCCGGGCCGGCACCGAGTGCTCGGCCGGGCCGGGGAATCCCGCGGTGATCAGGTCGAGCAGTTCGACGGTGCCCAGACCGTACCGCCCGTCGGCGGCGGCCGGCGCCGCGAACAGAACCGGATGGAAGCTACCCCGCGCCACCGCGCGCTCCAGGTCGGTGACCAGGGTGGCGAGCTCGATCGGCTCGCCGCCCAGGTAGCGGTCCATGAGGGTCTCGTCCTCGCTTTCGGCGATTATGCCCTCGATGAGCCGCTCCCGGGCCTGTTCGGCGAGGGCCCGATCGGCGGGCGTGGGATCGACCCACGCGCGCTCACCACCCGAATAGTCGGCCACCCGCTGTTCGAGAAGTTCCATCAGGCCGGTGGCCGGGCGGTGCCCGTCCGCGCCGGCCGGCCCGTATACGGGCAGGTGGAGTGCGAGCACGTTCTCCGCCGCCCCGCCGCCGAGTAGCGCCTGGCAGGTGCGTCGCAGCTCCTCGAAATCCGCGCGTGCGGTGTCCAGATGGGTCAGTACGATCGCCCGCGGCATGCCGACGCTCGCGCATTCCTCCCACAGTGCCCGGGTGGCCCCGGCCACGCCTTCCACGCCGTCGGCCGCCGACACCACGAACAGTGCGGCGTCGGCGGCCCGCAATCCGGCGCGCAGTTCGCCGACGAAGTCCGCGTACCCTGGCGTGTCCACCAGATTGATCTTGATCCCGTTCCACCGGACCGGCACCACCGACAGTTGCACGGACCGGTGTTTTCGCTGCTCGATCTCGTCGTAGTCCGATAGGGAGGTTCCGTCCTCGACCCGGCCCGCCCGGTTCACCGCGCCGGTGGCCAGCGCCAACGCCTCCACCAGTGTGGTCTTACCCGCTCCGCTACTTCCGACGAGCACCACGTTCCGGATGTGTTCCGGGCTCGTCGCCCCGTTCGCTCTGACACCCATGACTCACCGTCCTCGGCAATCGGCATGCGGTCATCTATGAGCTTCCCACCGGTGCTGCCCGTGGTCCACGGTCTTCTTCCGCCCGGATCTTCTCGCATTGCCCGCGCGGGTGCCCGGACGGTCGGCGTGCGGTAGCGGAGAGTGCCCTCCGCGGGCACGGAAAGCAATTTTGAGCAGCGAAAATAGCTATGTAATATCAATCTGTTCGAATGTGATCCACCTCTAGGTGGTGCGCCGACCGTGCCCCCCCGGACCCGAGGAGTTCACATTGATCGACCCGCCCGGCGAGCACCCGCGCCGCTCCGGGAACTCCCCGGCGCCCGGATACGGGCAGGACTCGTACACCGAACCCGCGCCCGCCGGCCGCCGGTCCCTACGCGGGCGGTCCCGCCGGCCGTGGGTCGCCGCCGGGACGGTCTCGGTGATCCTCTGCCTGGTCGGCGGGTGCGTCGCGGCGGTGGCGGGGATCGGGACCGGCGAGGAAACCGTCTCCGAGATCGCGGTGAGTTACGAGGTCGAGGGCACCACCGCCGATGTCTCGGTCACTTATCTCGATCACGACCTCGGCATGGCCCGGGAACCGGCGGCCGGATTGCCGTGGCGGCGGGATGTGCTGATCGAGAGTTTCGGCACGATGGTTTCGCTGATCGCGGTCAATGATGCCGACGGCGGGGAAGTGACCTGCCGGATCCGGATCGGCGGCCGGCTCGCCTCCGAACAGACCTCCACCGGCCCGTACGCGTCGGCCGCGTGTTCGGGGTTCGCCGGAGGAGAGTAAGGCAGGGGGTTCCGGTGCCGCGCCGACGCGGTTCGGATCACAGTGACACGAGAAGAATCGCACGACAGTGGATTCCGATGTCGGCAGGTGATCGGGCAAGAACCGACCGGGTGTCCGGCGCGGTTCGGCGGGTCAGCAGCGCGGCTGGAACGGGTAGCAGATCGGTGGCGGTGCGGGGCGCGGTGGCGGCGCCGGTGTCACTGCCACCGGCTGCGGCGGAGCGGCGGGTACCTCCGCGACCGAGCTGATCTGTTGCTGATTTTCGGGTTCCCGGGGTGCGGGAGCGTCGCCACCGCCGCGGGCCATCAGCCACAACCCGCCGCCCAGCACAGCGATCACCGCGAATGCCGCCGCGGTCTGCCAGTGGGCCCGGCGTCGATCGGCGGAGTCCAGGTCCGGGACCGGTGGTGATTCGATCACCGGGCTCGGTTCCGGGCGCGGTTCGGGTGGCGGTGGTGGCGGGGCCGCGGACGGATCCGGCGGCCGGACGGGGTGGTCCGGTGCGTCGTCGGCCGAGCCGCCTTCCGCGCCCGCGGAGGGCCGCGGCGGAACCGATGCGCGGGCCGGCGCGGACGGCGGCGGCGCGATGGCGCGGGGAGAGGCCGGTACCGGGTCGGGTGCGGACGGCGGCAGCGGAATCGGTTCCACCGCGGGAAGCGCCGAATCCAGCGGGAAACCCGCGTCGGCCAGTTCGGCGATCGTGGTCCGGTCACCGTATTCGAGCGCTTCGATCACGGCATAGGCCTGCTCCGCGGTCCAGACCACGGCGCTGCGGTGATGGGCGCGATGGAACCAGGCGCGCAGCGGATTCTGGGTGTTGCACAGCAGCACATCACAACCCGGTGGCGGTGCCGACTTCTTCTCGAGCCGCATGGTCGATCCGCGCGGCGGGAGCACGACCACGAGACCGGTGACGAACGCGCTGCCGCCCACCTGCCCGGCGGCGGCCTTCAGTTTGAACACTCCGTCGCGCACCTGGTCGTAGGGGGTGGTGTCGTTGTCCCGCACACTGACCGGGTCGCCCGTGGAGCCCGGAACCCGCCAGCGGCTGTTGGTGGTGCACTGCAGGACGCTGCCGGTGACCTCGGGGTCGATACCTTTGATCTCCCCGACCACGGTCGTGTACGGGGTGATGATGACCAGATCCACCTCCTGTCCGGAGATGAAGCAGTTCGTGATCGCGACTCCGGGAACCCGGTAGTCCCCTTCCCATTTCCGGAGCCAGCCGACAACCCGTTTCTCCGCGCCCGATCTGAGCTTGTCGGCGATGACGAGCATCCCGATACCCCTCCCTGTCGCCGGTGATGTGGACACGATATCGGTAGTCGCGCAGCCGGACACGAAACCCTTTGCCCCAGAGAGTCTTCATCTTCGGCGCACCCGCCCGGCCGGGCCCCCTACCTGCCACATCCGCGCCGGCTATTGCGGGAGCGGCCTCCCGTACGGTAGCCGAATCCAGGGAGCGCCGATGGTGGCGGCACCGATTCATCGGCATTGACCCGGGTGGGTCGCCGGTCGCGATCCTGCGGGCGGCCGCGGCCCAGGATCTCCGGCTCTTCCCGGACTAGTGATCGGTCACGGCGGCCGGTGCGCCGCCGATCTCCGGTAGTAGTGCCAGGCGGCTGGCGGTGCGGTGGATATCGGGCGGCAGGTGATCACCGGTCAGGCATTCGGCGAGCGGTGCGGCGGCGACCAGATGCAGGCGGCGGTCCCGGTCGCACAGCACATCCACCAGGTTGGCGAAACGTTGTGCGGCGTCGCGGCCGGTGCTGGCCAGCGCGGGCAGGCCCGACAGCGTCCAGTCCCGGAACCGGTCGGCCAGGCCGAGGTAGTCGATGGTCGAGTAGGGACCCTCGCAGAGATCGGCGAAATCGAACCAGACCGCGTCGCCGCGTACCGCCCGAGCGGTTACCGCGCGCGCCCCGATCCGGACGCGCTGTCGTTCGGCCGGGGCCGGCGGCACCAGACCGGCCCGCGCCAGCCGGGCGGCGGTCCCCGGCCAGAGATAGCCGCCGCGTTCGAACTCCGCGACGGGTGTTCCGGGCCGGCGGCTCCGCCGGTAGTCGCGGGGCCCCGCGACCTCGACGATATCCAGCGCCGTGTGCAGAGTCGCGGCCAGCGGTTCGATCAGATGATGGAACAGCGGGTTCGGCAGCAGTCCCGCGGGCGGATAGTTCGAGGTGGCGACCAGGGTGATCCGCTGGGCGAGCAACGATTGCACGACTCTGGCCATGATCGTGGCGTCGCCGGGATCATGGACGTGGAACTCGTCGAAACACACCAGCCGGGTGTCACCGAGTAGTTCACGCACCGCGCGGTCACCGGCGTGTTTCTCGTGGCGGTGGGCGGCGTAGCGGGTGTGGAACTCGCGGAAGAACTCGTGAAAGTGCATGCGCTGTTTGCCGGGGACGGGCACCGCCGAGTAGAAAGTATCGGTCAGCCAGCTCTTGCCGCGCCCGACCGGCCCCCAGACGTACACTCCGCGTGGCGTCGCACCGCCGAAGAGCCTACGGCGGCGCGACAACTCGTCGCCGAGTCGTACCAGCCGGTCGGCGGCCGCGTACTGGGACGCGTCCAGTTCGAAACCCGCCATCCGGGCGGCCGTCTCGAAAACCCGCGTCGGTAAATCACGTTGTGCTCCGGCCACCTTCGCCACCTCCTCGGTCCCGGAGGTCAGCCTGGCAGGAGTGTGCCGCCGAGCCCAGAGATCAGGAGCACATGTGAGGATGATCCCGCGGGGGTGTCATGCGGCGGGTGTCAGTGTGTAGTCCCGTGGGTCGAGTCTGCGGACGCGGCGGCGGTACCGGGTGACCGTACCCGGCCAGTTGTTGGTGATCTTGCCGGCCGCGTTGCGGTACCAGCTCGAGCAGAAGTTCCACGGCGTACGTTCGAGGCGTTTCTGCAGGGCGTCGTTGAAAGCGCGTTCGGTGTCGGCGCGTACCTCGAGGACATGGCCGGGTGTGCCGGCCAGCAGCTCGACCGCCTGCCGGATGTAGCGGGACTGCGATTCGATCATGTAGATGATCGATCCCACGCCCAGATTCGTATTGGGTCCGTAGACCATGAACAGATTCGGGAATTCGGGCACCGTGATTCCGTAGTAGGCGTGCGCGCCCGCGGACCACACTTCGGCCAGCTCGCGCCCATCGCGGCCGGTGATACGCATGGGCCACAGGAATTCGGTGCCCTTGAACCCGGTGCCGTAGATGATCACATCGGCTTCGTGCAGAGTGCCGTCGGCGGTCCGTACTCCCCGCGGGGTGATCTCGGTGATATCCGAGGTGGTCACTTCCACATTGCGCCGGGTGAGCGCCGGATAGTAGTCGCTGGAGAACAGGACGCGTTTACAGGCGATCGGATAGTCGGGGGTGAGGGCGGCGCGCAGGCCGGGATCGTCGACGTTCTCCGTCAGGTTCCGGGCGGCGATCCGCGCGACGAGACGGCTGATGATCGGCAGTTCCACCAGACCCAGCGAGGAGATCTCGGCGGTGAGCCACCAGCCGAGCCGCTCCACCAGCAGCATGCCGGGGATCTTGGCGAAGAGCTTGTGCTGGATCGGGGAGTAGTCGGTATCGAACTTGGGCAGCACCCAGGCCGCGGTGCGCTGGAACAGGGTCAGCTGCTCGACCACCGGCTGGATCTGCGGAACGTACTGGATCGCACTCGCGCCGGTGCCGATACAGGCCACCCGTTTCCCGGTGAGGTCGACCTGGTGATCCCAGAGGGCCGAATGGAAAGCGGGGCCGGCGAAACTGTCGACGCCCGGGATGGCGGGCAGTCGCGGCCGCGACAGCTGGCCTACGGCGGGGATCAGCACCTGCGCGGTCCGCCGGCCGCCGTCGGCGGTGTGTACCGTCCAGGTGCCGGTCTGCTCGTCGAATGCCGCGTCGGTGACCTCGACGCCGAACTCGATCCGCTCCAGCAGCCCGTATCGGCGGGTCACGGCGCGCAGATAGTCGTGGATGGCGGCCTGGCCGGAGTACCGCTGTGGCCAGTCGGGCTTCTGCTCGAACGAGTAGGAGTACAGCGGGGACGGCACATCGCAGGCCGCGCCGGGATAGGTGTTCTCCCGCCACACACCACCGAGGTCCGCGGCTTTTTCGAGGATGGTGATGTCGTCGAATCCGTGCCGGTGCAGCTCGATCGCCACGCCGATACCACCGAATCCCGCACCGATGATCAGGATCGACACCGG
This sequence comes from Nocardia grenadensis, assembly GCF_050942415.1. NCBI lineage: Bacteria > Bacillati > Actinomycetota > Actinomycetes > Mycobacteriales > Nocardiaceae > Nocardia > Nocardia grenadensis. Next base: position 2,214,968 of record NZ_CP192054.1, read on the forward strand.
GTGTCGCGCACTCATATCAACTCCTGTTCGCCGCTGTGTTCTTCCTCACTCTAGGACGGTGCCCGTGGTCGGGATCGGCACTTTCGGTCAAACGTTTCCCGGTCGGCGCCGGGGTCGCTCGCGGCCGCGAGGAGTCGCAGGGCGCGGCGCCGGACTCCGGACGGTGCGCATCGGTCACTGCCGGAAAAAAACGATTGCCCGCCGGACACGCGGCCGATAGATTGTCGCGGCTTGTCCACCCCGACTGCCGAAGGAGATGCAGTGCCATGGAACCCCTGACCGAACGCGATATCCGAGCGTCGTTCGTCAATTGCTCGAAAGGTGACGCCAAACGGCTGTCCGTACCTGCCGACCTGGCCAACCGGCCCTGGGACGACCTGGACTTCCTGGGCTGGTCCGAGCCCGGCTCCGCCGGACGTGCCTACCTCGTGATACCCGGCGAGCACGGCCCGGCCGGTATCGCACTGCGGTACGAAACCGGCGGACCACGGCGTTCGCAGATGTGCACGATCTGCTCCACCACGCACACCAACGGCGGCGTGGCGCTGATGACGGCCCGGAAGGCGGGCGAGGCCGGTCGCCGCGGCAACTCGACCGGGACGTATATGTGTGAGGACCTGGCGTGCTCGCTGTATGCCCGCCGGAAGAAAACGCCCGCGATGGGCCGTGCCTATCGCGATGATTTCGATATCGAATACCGGATCGAACAGATCCGGGAGAACATCACCGCGTTCCTGACCCGCGTCCGCGGCTGATCATTGCGGTGGATACCGCTCGACGAGAAAGAGGTTGTGGCTGTGCGCCGATACTCGAGACCCCGCCCGGGAAGCGTTCCGGATCCCGCACCACACCGGAATCCGGAGCCTTCCGCATCCTCCCCGGCCGCGGCGGCCCGGCCGTGCCGGACCGCGCCGGTCGGGGAGGACGCACCCGGGGACATCACTCAGGACCGATGGTTTCCTGCCGGTCGCCGCGGCCACCGAGCAGTTCGGCGATCAAAGCGTGCCCGTCCTGCATCGACGTTTCCCCGCCCCGCTCGCCGTCCCCGTACCGCAGGGTGATCACGTCGGTGCCGTCCCCGGCGGGGCGGCGATGCACGCTGTACTCGCGATCGGGCCCTGCCCACTGCTCCGCGAGCAGTGTGACCGGGTCGGCCGCCGCGAGCCCGGTCGCGATGGCCAGGGGTGTGCGCCCCCGCTCGTCCGCGCGGGCCGGATCCGCGCCGTGGGCCAGCAGCGATTGCACGATCCCGTAGCGTCCACCCTGGGCGGCGATCGTCAGCGGAGTGCCCGGAATCTCGGGATCGGCTCCCGCTGCCAGCAAGAGCTCCACCGTGTCGCGGTGTCCGTTGCGGACCGCCCACAGCAGCGGTGGCGTCCCCGGACCGGTCTGTTCCGGATGTGGCGGCTCGGGTGTATCCGGGTCGGCTCCGGCGGCCAGGAGCGCCGTGACGACACCGGTGTGATTCCAGCACGCGGCGGCGCACAACGGTAGTCCCTCGTCGTCGCCCCCGCCGCGCAGTTGCGGGTCGGCGCCGTATGCCAGCAGCAGGTATACCGCTTCGGTGGCACCCTGTACCGACGCCCGGTACAGGGGAGTGGTTCCGTACTCGTCCGGCTCGTCGGGGTCCGCCCCGGCTTCCAGTAACTCACGAACCCGCTTCGGCCCCACCCACGAGACCGCTGCCACCAGATCTGTCACGAATCCATTAGAGCCGGTGGGTCAACCGGATATCGTGGCTCGGGCCGGCTCGTGGATCGCGCCCGGCCGCGGGCGGTGACGGTTTAGCCTGGGCGATATGACCGATCGACGCCGAGAAGTGTTCCGCGCCGGCGGACGCTACCCCCGCGACCTGTGACCGGCCCCGGCGCGGCGGAGTCTGCCCGGTCGATTCCGGACGAGGTCGGGCCATATCTGACCGAATTGATCCGGCGGGCGCACGCCGTCTACGGCGATCGGCTCCGCAGTGTGTTCCCGATGGGATCTCTGGCCCTCGGGGACTATCGCCACGGTCGCAGCGATATCGATATCACGGTGGTCGTGGACCCCGGCGGACCCGAGCGGCTGCCGCACGAGCTCGCCGAAGTACTGGCCCATCCCGGTTTCGATTGCCCCGCCGCGGGCCTCGAGCTGGTGGTCTACGACGCGGAGTTCGCCGCGTCGGGCGCGCCGGAACCCGGATATCTGCTGAATCTGAACACCGGTCCGCTGCTGCCCGCGGTCGCGGATTTCGATTCCGTGGGGGCACCGGCGTTCTGGTATGTGATCGATCGCGCGGTCGCCCACCAGAGTGGGCTGCCCCTGTTCGGGCGGCCGGTGCGCGAGGTGCTCGCCGCTCCACGCCGGCTCGATGTGCTCGTCGCGGTGGCGGCGTCCGTGGACGAGCACGCGTCCGGTGCCGGGCATCTCGCGGACAATCGGGTGCTCAACGGTTGCCGGGCCGTGTACTTCTGCCGCACCGGCCGCTGGGTGGCCAAACGGGAAGCCGGCCGGGCGATCGTGGCGGCCGGGGACGCGTTCGATGGGCTCGTGGGCGAGGCGCTGCGCAGTTTCGAGCGGCCACGGACGCGGGCGACGGAGCTGTCCGCGGCGCAGGTCGGCGAATTCTCGGCCTGGGTGGGCCGGACGGTGGCCGCGGCTGTAGGACGGGAAGCCGCCGGAGGGTCGGCGTTCGATATGCCTTGACAGGAATATTCCTCTAGGGAAATATAGCTCGCGTGGCACGTGATGTCTTCGAGGTACTGGCCGACCCCACCCGGCGGCGGATACTCGATCTGCTGCGCGACGGGGAGCGCACGGTCGGTGAACTGGTGGATGCGCTCGGCGCGGCCCAGCCCAATGTGTCGAAACATCTGCGCATGCTCGACGCGGCCGCGCTGGTGCGCGTCCGGGTGGACGGCCCGCGCCGGCACTACGGCCTCGCACCCGCCCGGCTGCGGGAAATCGATGCGTGGCTGGCGCCGTTCCGGCAGATCTGGGCCGACCGCCTCGACGAATTCGAGCGGTATCTGGACACGATGCCCGACGACGAAGGACCCGACGAACCCAGAGGAGTGAAATGACCGGCGCAACTGAGCGTCTCGGTGAAGTCCTGCGCGACGGTGATCGCGTGGGTACCCGCTACGAACGCACCCTGGCGCATCCACCGGAGAAGGTCTGGCGGGCGCTCACCGAATCCGAGCATCTGCGGCACTGGTTCCCCGCGGACATCATCGGCGAGCGCCGCCCGGGCGCCGAGGTGCGGTTCCGCTTCTGGCCGGAGGCGGTCGACCGGGCGAGCGAAGAGCTGACCGCAGCGGGAGTCGCGCCGGAGGACCCGGTGCTACCGGGCCGTATCCTGACCTGGGAACCGCCGCGTCTCTTCGAGTTCCTCTGGGACGACGAGCATCTGCTGTTCGAGGTCGTGCCCGACGGTGCCGGGTCCCGGCTGCTGTGCACGGTCTGGTTCGGTACCCCGGGGCCGCACGGAATATCGGGGACCGCCGCCGGATACCACATCTGCCTGGACGCGCTGGTGCATGCGCTCGATACCGGCTCGGCCGGCGAGCCGGACCGGGCGCTGATCCTCGCGCTAGAGCGCCGATACGCCGAGGTTATCGGCTGAATCGGTAGTGGCCGCGCGGTATTCGGCGGGAGGTCGGACCCGCAGCATGGTGCGGCCGAGCGCGGAGCGGTTCTCGATGGCGGCGTGGGCCGCGGCGGCGTCGGCCAGTGGGAAGGTCTGTCCGATGACGACCTCGAGTTGCTCGGTGGCGAGCAGTTCGAGTATGCGGTCGGCGTGACGGGCTCGGCTGCCGTTGCCGACGTTCAGGTCGTACAGGCTGAGGACCTCCACTCCGCGCTCGCGGGCGTTGTCGGCTCCCGCGGCGGCGAATTCACCGGCCGCGGCTCCGTACCCGATGAAGAGACCGTCGCGGGGCACGATCCGCAGCGCGGCATCGCCCGGGTCGCCGCCCGCGCCGTCGAACACCACATCGGGTCCCCGGCCGCCGGTCGCGGCCAGTGCTCGGTCCGTCCAGCCGGTCTCGGAGTAGTCGATCGCGGTCGCGGCCCCCAGCCGCCGGGTGAGCGCGAGTTTCGCCTCCCCGCGGGCCGCGGCGATCACCTGCGCTCCGGCCCGGTGGACGAGCTGGGTGAGCAGAGTGCCGAGACCACCAGCCGCGGCGGTGATCAGCACTCGTTGACCGGGCCGGATACCGGCGCGTTCGAAGGCCGCGAGCGCGGTATGGCCGTCGTGGACCACCGCCGTCGCCCGGTCGATATCGACGCTGTCCGGTATCCGGTTCAGTTGCTCGGCACCGGCGAGCGCGTATTCGGCGTAGCCGCCGATGGGCAGACCGCCGCCGACGCCGCCGGCCACGGTCCGTGCGGTCACCCGGGCGCCCGGCAGCGTGGGGTCGACACCCGGGCCCACGGCCGTGACCACCCCGCCGACAGCGCCGCCGGGTACGTAGGGCGGCTGCACGGCGAAGTAGTCGGTGCCCCATCCCGACCGCAGCCGCGTATCGAGGAACATCACATCCGCCGCGGCGACGCGTATCAGGACCTGGCCGGGGGCCGGTTCCGGGACCGGCAGCTCCCGCATCTCCAAGACGCCGGGTCCGCCGAATTCCTTTACCTGTATTGCCTGCACGATGTCACTCCTCGGGTTCGACAACCGGTGAACTCGACCAGTCTGAAACCTTCACATAGCTTCAGGTCAAGGCGGCATGGCGCGGCCGGGTGCGCGGACGGGTACGACGAAACCGTGACATCCGCGTCCGGCTGCCCGATCCGGGGCCCTCGGACGGGCAGGATCGGGGTATGCGAGTACTGCTGACCGGCGCGGCCGGATTCATCGGTTCCCATATCCACGCTGCCCTGCGGGCCCGCGGCCACGAAGTGGTGGCGGTCGACCTGATGCTGCCCGCGGCGCACGGACCCGGGGCGCAGCCGCCGGCGGGTGTGCGGCGCGTGGATGTCCGCGATGCCGCCGGGCTCGATGTACTGCTACCCGGTATCGACGTGGTGTGCCATCAGGCCGCCGTGGTGGGCGCCGGGGTCGATGTCCAGGACGCGCCCACCTACGCCGGGCACAACGACTACGGCACCGCGGTACTGCTGGCCGCGATGGACCGCGCCGGGTGCGGCCGGCTCGTCCTGGCATCCTCGATGGTGGTCTACGGCGAGGGGCTCTACCGAGGACCGGACGGAATCGTGGACGTGGCGGGGCGTCGGCCCGAAGACCTCGCGGCCGGCCGATTCGAACACCGGCGGCACGGCGAAGCGCTCACCTGGGCACCGGTTCCCGAGGACACACCGGCACGGCCCCGGAGTCTGTACGCGGCGAGCAAAGTGGCGCAGGAACACTACGCGATCGCCTGGGCCGCGGCCACCGGCGGTACGGTCACCGCATTGCGCTACCACAACGCGTACGGGTCCGGAATGCCCAGGGATACCCCGTATTCCGGGGTCGCGGCGATCTTCCGGTCCGCCCTGGCGGCGGGCCGGGCGCCGCAGGTGTTCGAGGACGGCGGGCAGATGCGGGATTTCGTGCACGTCACCGATATCGCCGCGGCGAACGTGGCCGCCGTCGAGACCGCGCTGCCCGGGGTTGAGCCGTTGAACATCTGTTCTGGACATCCCATCTCCATCGGTCATGTCGCGCGGACCCTGGCCGCCGCCCACGGCGGGCCGGAACCCGTGGTCACCGGTGCGGTGCGATCGGGAGATGTGCGCCATATAGTCGCCGATCCGGCGCGTGCCCGGCAGCTGCTCGGGTTCACCGCGCGTATCGACCCGGCCGTCGGCCTGACGGAATTCGCCTCCGCGCCATTGCGTCCGGCCGCGGCGGGCGCCACGATCGGCTGACGACCGCCGAAGACCGCCTCGGACTTCTCACCGGCCGGGCAGCTACTCGGTCTCGGGCGGCAGATCCCACCGGCCACTCTGCTCGGCCCGGGTCGCGCTGACCTGTCGCGGTTCGCCCGGCCGGGAATCCCGGGGCCGAACTCGATCGAGCGATGAGGAGGTCTGGTCGGCTTTGTGGTGGAGGTAGCGCTGTTCGACGTGGTTGTCGGTGAGGTCGGCGGCTCGGCGGAAGAGTTCGGCCGCGGTGGTGTGGTCGCCGGTTTGTTGTAAAAGGTGGGCGCGGACGGCGTGTTCGCGTTGCTGGGTGAGGGGGTTGCGGTCGAGGTGGTGACGCCGGTTCAGGTCGTCGAGCAGGGCCAGGCCGCGGGCGGGGCCGTAGGCGTGGGCGACGGCGACTACGCGGGCGAGTTGGACCGGTGGTGTGGGGGTGAGGCGTTCGAGCCACAGGTAGAGCATGGCAATCTGGGGCCAATCGGTGTGGCCCGGTTCGGCCGCGGCGTGGACGGCGGCGATCGCGGCCTGGAGCCGGTAGGGGCCGGCCGGGTCGCGATTCCAGACGCTGTCGATGAGTGCGGTTCCCTCGTCGATCATTTCGCGATTCCACTGGGATCTGTCCTGCTGGACCAGGGGTATCAGTTCGCCGGCGTCGGTGCGTGCCGCGCGCCGGGATTCGGTGAGCAGCATGAGTGCGAGCAGGCCTGTTGCCTCCACGTCGTCGGGTGCGGTGGCGTGCAGCATCCTGGCCAGCCGGATGGCCTCACCGGTGAGGTCGACGCGGGTGAGGTCGGCTCCGGCGGTCGCGGTGTAGCCCTCGTTGAAGATGAGATACAGCACCTGGCGGACCGCGGTCATCCGGCTGTCGCGGTCGGTACCGGTGGGGAGTGTGAAGCGGGCGCCGGCCTTGGCGAGTTGTTGTTTGGCGCGGCTGATCCTGGTGCCCATGGTGGCTTCGGTGGCGCCGTAGGCATGGGCGATCTCGGCGGTGGTGAGACCGCCGACCGCGCGCAGGGTGAGCGCCACCCGGGAGGTGTGGCCGAGCGCGGGGTGGCAGCACAGCAGGAGCAGGGTGAGACTGTCGTCGGTTCCGCCGGCCAGCGTCGCCCGTCCGGGTTCGGCCATGGCCAGTTCGGCGGCACCGGTTTCCAGCTCACGGCGGCGGCGGGCCTGGTCGGAGCGCAGCAGGTCGACCATTCGCCGGTAGGCGATGCGGATGAGCCGGCTGCGCGGATTGTCCGGGACGCCTTCGACCGGCCACGTGCGTGCGGCGGCCAGCAGCGCTTCCTGCACCGCGTCCTCGGCGGTGTCGAAGCGGCCGAAGCGGCGGACCAGCGCACCGAGGACCTGCGGCGCTTCGGCGCGCAGCAGGTCCTCGATTTCGCGGGTCACGCGGTGAAGTCCTCGCCCATGATCGGGCGGATCTCGATCGGTTCGCCGAGCGCTTCGACAATGCGGGCGGTGATCTGCACGGCTCGTTCGTGTCCGGCGACATCGATCACCGCGAAGCTGGCCAGCACCTCCTTCAGCTCCGCGAACGGTCCGTCGGTGGCGACCACGCCGTCGGCGGTTCTGCGCACGGTGGTGCTGACGGCCGGGTGACCCAGCCCCTCGGTGCCGACCAACTCACCGGAGGCGAACAGTTCCCTCTCCAACTGCTGATAGGTGGCGAACGCGGCCAATGCCTCCGGCGAGGGAGTGTCGGCGGAGGCGGCGTCCCACGCGGCGGCCGGGGTGTAGCCGAGAAGCAGGTATTTCACTGAGATCCTCCGATGTGGTGGGTTCTCGTCACGGTAACCGGTGTGCGAGCGTGCCCGGCTCAGGCGACGTGGCGCCGCCGGGACAGCGCCATCACGGTAGTCCAGGTGAAGGCGACCGCGCCGTTGATCGCGATCTGGACGCTCATGTACTCCGGTGACATCGGTACCAGCAGGATAAGTCCGGCCACGGCGCTGGCCACGGCGGGCAGGACCCGCCGCCGGCGAGCGCACCGCACGCTCAGGACTAGAGCCGCGATCGCGAGCGCGGTGAAGGCCACCGCGGCCGCGGCCGAGTGCGCGATGCTGTGCCAGGACATCTGCGCGACCGGCTCGTCGGGAGTGCCGGCCGGGAAACCGTTCTCCGGGTCCATGGTGAACACACCCGCCGCGACCAGCCCGACTCCGAAAACGCCCACCAGGATCGGTAATGCCCGCCGCCCGGTTCCTTCGGTGAGCGTGCGGCCGATACCGGCGGCCAGGGCCAACGCACCCACCCCCGCGGTGATGAAGGTGAGGATCTGGATCCAACCGAGATCGCCGGTCGCGAGCTGACTGATCGGATGCTGGGTGATATCGAAACCCTCGCGGGTGAGCATCTGGGTGATCGCCGAGACGAAGAACAGGGGGCCGGCGGCAGCACCCGCGAGCAACAGGCCCTCGGACGCCCGGCCGCGAGCGCAGACGGTGACGGTTGGGGTGGTGGTTGGGCTGGTCATCGGGTTTTCCTTCCTCGGTAACGGGTTGTTGCTGCTACCTCGGAACCGCCGGACAGATCTCGACACCACAGGCGAGTGATTCAGGTCACGGTCGATAGATGTCGAAGACCACGTGCCGGCACCGAGGTGACAGCGAACAACCCACCCACAGGAGGACGAAATGAACGACATTCAGCAGCAGCCCACCCCCGAACTGCGAGCACTGGACCGCCTCGTCGGCACCTGGACGGTCCGCGGAGGAGCGGAAGGAACCGTGCGCTACGAATGGATGCCGGGCCGGTTCTTCCTGCTCCAGCACGTCGAGCTCACTCAGTACGGCGAACCCGTCACCGGCATGGAAGTGATCGGCAACCTCCGCCCATTCGGTGAACCGACCGGGCCCGATGTGGCCTCGCGGTACTACGACTCGGCCGGCAACACCTTCGACTACATCTACGAACTGATCGGTGACACGCTCACCATCTGGGCCGGCGCCAAAGGCAGCCCCGCGTACTACCGCGGTGCCTTCGACGCCGAGGGGACCACGGTCACCGGCGAATGGGTGTACCCCGGCGGGGGCGGATACAGCGCGACCATGACCCGGATCTGAACCGCGGCGGCCCGGGTCGATCGGCGCCCCGTCACGGCCGTGACGGGGCGCCGATAACCATGAGATTCAGCAGTTGGGCTCGCGGCCGGTGTGCACGGAAGCGAGTGGGCCACGGAGGCGCTACTATGTAATGAATATTTGTTCATTACATAGATGGGGGAAGGGTGGCACGCACCGCTGAGCAGAGCGCGGCCATGACCGCGGCGACACGGAGCGCGGTGCAGACCGCGGCGGTGCGCGTTTTCGCCCGGCACGGCTACGCCGCATCGACCATCCGCGATATCGCGGTCGAAGCCGGTGTCGGCATCGGCACGATCTACCGGCACTACCCGACCAAGGATGCGCTGTATGCCGACCTGCTCGACCAGGCGCTGACCGGCCTCGTCGCCCTGACCGAGGAGCTGTCCGGCCCAGGAGGTCCGGTCGAGACGGTCCGGGAATTCACCGGCCGATACCTGGCCGGGCTCACCGCCGACGACGGTGCCGCGGAGTTCATGATCGCCATCAACCAGGGCGTCACCGCCGGCACCCCGGGCGCATCGATCGCTCGACTCCACGCCGCCCACCGCTCGATGCAGCACGCTTTCGAAGACCTGGTCCGTCGCGGCCAGGCGGCCGGCGAGTTCGGTCACGGTGATCCGGCACAACTCACGACCTGCTACTTCGCGATGCTCGGCGGTCTCACCTCGATCCGGGTAGGCCTGGGCGCCGAGTTCACCGCCCCGGACATCGATGTCGTACTCAAACTGCTGACAGAAGGACGAACTGGATGATCGAGATCGAGCACGGTGACAAGCTGGGCGAAAGTTTCCGGTGGCGGATCACCGAGGTGCTGGTGCGGGGCTTCGCCGAGGACTTCGCCTTCTTCTCTTCCGACCCGGAGAAATTGACCGCGGCGTTCGAGCACATGCTCCTGCTGGAGCGTTTCGTCGTGGCCCTGGCCGACGGCGAACCTGCGGCCATCGCATCGGTCACCACCGGCGATCAGGAGTGCTTCGCGCCCCGACTGCCGGAGTTCCGCCGCCACCTCGGGCTCCTGCACGGCACCATCAGCTACCCGATCGTGCGCTCGCAGTTCCTGGGCGCTCCCGACGAGGCGCGAGACGGGTCGGCCGAGATCGCCTTCGTCGCCACCGTCCCCGCCCTCCAAGGGCGCGGGGTGGGTACCGCACTGATGCAACACATCATCGCTCTTCCCGGCTACGACGAGTTCGTCCTGCGCGAGATCAAGGATACGAACGCGCCCGCACTCGGTCTCTACCGCAAGTTCGGCTTCACCGAATACCACCGACGACCCGTCCGTTTCGCGCGCCGTGCCGGCTTCGGCCACTACCTCTCACTCCACCTGAAGAAGGCCTGAGCCGGCGAGATCGCCGGCAACGCCGGCCGGCGGACGTGTTCACCGGCCGACGCATTCGGGCCGGTCCGGGCGCTCGAACGGATAGCGCGCGCGGAATTCCGCCGCCGCCTCGGCCATCGTCACGAATTCGACCCCGGCGAAGCCCGCCCAGCGGTCCAGCAGGCGTTCGAGCATCAGCAGTACCTGTGGCCGTCCGGAGACGTCGGGATGCAGGGTGACCGGGATGACGGCGTAGTCCAGTTCCCGGTACACCCAGTCGAATTGGTCGTTCCACATCTGTTCGATCGCGCGCGGCGCGACGAAGCCGTGCGAGTTGGGGTGGGCCTTGATGAACATCATCGGCGGCAGGTCGTCGATGTACCAGTTGCCACAGAACTCGACCAGGTCGATCTCGTGTCCGTGCGCGAGCGGTTTCATCCAGTGCGCGGCGGGTCCGGAGGTGTCGACAGGCGTCCAGGTGTCGCCGACGCGGGCATAGAAGGGAACGAAATCGTTGTAGTTCTGCGAATGGTCGTAGGAGAAGCCGTAGTCGGCGAGGATGGACGCGGTGTGCTCGCTCATCTCCCACCACGGTGCGACATAACCCAGCGGCCGGCGGCCACCGAGTTGTTCGATGAGTTCCACGCATTTGGACATGACATCGCGTTCCTGCCGCGGGGTGAGCGCCCGCGGATTCTCGTGGCTGTATCCGTGGGCGCCGATCTCGTGTCCCGCCTCGACGCACCGGCGCGCTTGTGCGGGGAAGGTTTCGATGGAGTGCCCGGGCCAGAACCAGGTGGTCCGGATATCGCGGCGCGCGAACAGCCGCAGCAGGCGCGGCACCCCGACTTCGCCGGCGAATACGCCCCGTTGCATATCGTTGGGCGAATCCTGGCCGCCGTAGGAACCGAGCCAGCCGGCGCAGGAATCGACATCGATGCCGAGGGCCACCTGAATCTTCTTGTCCATCCGATCAACTCCTTCCGGTGGTCGGTGCCACGTCGTCGTACGGTTCCGGTCGGACGCGTCCCGGAGCGGTGTCGTCGACGGCGGGTAGTGGTGCGGCGGGTTTGTCCGTGCGGGAACCGGTTCCGGCGCGCTCGGCGGCAATGCCAGGGGCGGCGTAGATCTCGTCGACGAGTTCGCGCAGGTCCGGCGGGTCGAGGTCGAGCCGCGGGGTGTCCGTCGCGCTCTTCGTCATCTCGAAGAGATCGTCGATCATCCGGGACAACCGCCGGGTCTCCCGGCCGATCCGCTCGGCGTATCGGGCGATATCGGCCGGGTCGGTCGCCGCGCTGTTGTCGAGCGCCTCGGTCACGGCCCGGATTCCCGCGAGCGGTGTTCGCAGATCGTGGCTCACCCAGGCCATCAGTGCGCGCCGCGACTGTTCGGCGGCGTGTTCCTGGTCGCGAATCCGTCGCTCCCGTGACCTTTGGCGGGATTGCTCCCGGCCCAGCAGTACGGCGGCCGGTACGGTGACCGCGGCGACCAGCAGCAGGACGAGGAAGGTGCGCCGGAACTCGGCGGTGACCAGCAGCCCGCTCACCCCGGTGACAGCGGCCAGCGCGGCCAGGATCGGGAGGAGCACCAGGGTCGTGGTACACGCGGTGAGCGAACGCCGGCGTAGCACGCGCGCGACCAGGACGCCCGCCGTCACCACCGGCAGGGCACAGGCCACTGTGCAGACGATGATCTCCGGCAGGTCATCGGACACTGCTGTGCTCCGCGACGGCATCGGACCGGCTGCCGGCGCAGCGGTGGCGGGGACCCGGCTCGGCGCGGCCGCTCCGGCCGGCGCCGGCGACCCCTACCGTGTGCCTGTCCCGATCGGGGCGTACCACGTCCGGTATCGGGAGGTGGCTGTCGGCCACGAGTATGCGCATGGATACCTCACCAATTCGTCAGCAGCAGGTGGACCAGCAGCAAGGCCCCGGCGGTCTGGACGGCGAGCCAGGGGCGGACATGTCCGCGCGGTAGGAACGCCGTCGCCGCGAGCAGCCACATATCGAACGGTAGCCAGATCCGTTCGGTCTCCGCCTTGCTCAACCCGCTGAGGTCGGCGGCGGCGACAGCGCAGACGGCGGCGGCGACCAGCAGGGCGGCCGGATCGAGTGTCCGCAGCCGGGACGGCGCCAGCGCCCGCGCGAGCGCCGCCGCCGTCGCGAGCCCGACCGCGCAGACGGTGGCGGCGAGATTGCCCCACCACCAGTACCCGTACGGGCGGGTGGCGGCGATGCCCTGGTAGTAGCGTTCGACTACGAGGTGGTAGCCGTCGAGCCACCAGAATCCGGCAGCCGTGAAACCGGCCACCACGATGAGCGCGCCCAGCACGGCGGGCAGCAGCGGCCGCAGCGTGTGGGCGCCGAGCAGTACCGCGACGGCGAACAGACCCATCAGGATCAGGCCGTAGTTCAGGTAGATCCCGAAGCCGAACAGCATCCCGGCCGCGAACGCGGCCGGTATCGCGGTGCGGCGGGCCATGGAGGGAGCGGGCGCCGAGTCGGAAACGGTCCCCGGTGCGTTCGCGGGCAGGTGGGTGGATCGCGCGCCCGCGGCGATGGCGAGCAGTGCCACCGCCCACGCGGCGACCCCGGCGAAGAGGGCGTCGGCGGAGACCGCGATCCAGATGGCCGCCGGCGCGAGCACCAGGAACGGCAGTGCCCTGCGGGCACGGTCCTCGGCGCCCAGGGCGCGCAACGCGACCGCCACCGCGATCGGCGCGCTACATCCCACCAGCACACAGACGATCCCCGCCCACGTGGACCCACCCAAGCCTATGCGGTCGAGGACGACGAAGAACAGCAGCGCGCCGGGCGGATGGCCGGAGACGTGCGTGGTCCATGAATCCGGTTGCCCGTCGACGATCCGGTCGGCGAACGAGGCCGGCATCGACGCGATATCGGTGACCCCGGGCACTTCGGCGAGGTATTCGTGACCGTCGGCGAGCCGTGCGGTGAAACCCCGCCGCCACCCGTCCACCAGGGCGAGTGCGAACGCCCACGCCACCGCGGTGAGATAACCGACGGTGAGCAGTCGCCGCCAGGGGAGCCGGCCGGCCGACGCCGCGCCCCGGGCGACCACGGTCGCCGCCAACACCAGCGCCGGGAGGGTGCCCCAGCCGATATGCGGCGACCAGTGGCCGAAAATGGGCGCGGCGGCGGCGAACAGGCTGTGCCGCCACGATTCGCCGGCCAGTTGCGGAACGGTGAACGCGACCGCCACCAGCAATGCCGCGCCCACAGTACCGAGCAGCTCGCCCCGGAACCGGGTGCGGGGGTCGGCGATCTCGATCAGCTCCGGCACAGAGGCCACCCTAGGCCGGTCCGGCCCCGACTCAGCGCATTCACCAGGATATTCGGACACGACGTCATGGTTTTGTCACAGGATTTCCGCCGCCGCGGGCTTAGCGTGGCACCCATGCCGACAGAGCACCGCGAACCGGCCGGGGTCACCGTGGTGATCCCGTGCCGCAACGAAGCCGAAGCGTTGCCGGCGGTCCTGGCCGCGCTTCCGGCCGGATATCAGCCGATCGTCGTCGACAACGGATCGACCGACGACACCGCCGCGGTCGCGACCGGATACGGCGCCCGGGTGATCGTCGAACCGCGGCCCGGCTACGGGGCCGCGGTACAGGCCGGTATCGCCGCGGCCCGCACCGACCTGGTCGCCGTCCTCGACGGCGACGGATCGATGGACCCCGGGGAGCTGCCCCGGCTGGTGGCCGAGATCCGCGCCGGTGCCGATCTCGCGGTGGGCCGCCGGCGGCCGGTCCGCGGTGGGGTGTGGCCGTGGCACACCCGGCTCGGCAATCGTGTCGTCGCCCGCCGGTTACGCCGCCGCTACGGCCTGCCGGTGCACGATATAGGGGCCATGCGGGTCGCGGGCCGGGAGCGGCTGGAATCGCTGGGCCGGTTGCACGATCGCTTCGGATATCCGCTCGAGCTGCTCGTCCGTGCCGCCGCGGCGCGGTGGGATGTGCGCGAGGTCGATATCAGCTACCGGGCGCGAGCCGGTGGCCGGTCGAAGATATCGGGGACGGCGCGAGGATCACTGCGGGCGACCCGTGATTTCCTGGCGGTTCTGCGGTGAGCCGGACCGCTGGGTCGCGGGTTCCGGTTCCGGGACCGGACTGCGGCGCGCGCGCCGGCGGCGCACCGGTGCCGGTGGCCTTGCTGGTGGTGGCCAAGGCACCGGTCGCGGGGTACGCCAAGACCCGGCTGACCCCGCCGCTGACGCCGGTGCAGGCCGCCCGGCTGGCGGCCGCCGCACTACTGGACACACTCGACGCGGTGCGTGCCTGCCCGGTCACCCACCGGGTGGTCGCGTTCACCGGCGACCTGGCCGCCGCGGAGTTCGGTGGTGAGATAGCGCGGCGACTGGACGATTTCGAGGTGCTTCCGCAGCGCGGCCCGGGTTTCGCGGTGCGGCTGGCCAACGCCCACGCCGATACCGCGCGGTCGGGGCTGCCGGTATTGCAGATCGGGATGGACACGCCGCAGCTCGACCCGCGCGTGCTCACCCACGCGGCCCGCACCCTGGCCGCCGGGGCCGACGCATTGCTGGGCCCCGCGACCGATGGCGGCTGGTGGGGGCTGGGGCTGTCCGATCCGCGGGCCGCGCGCCTGCTGGCGGAGGTGCCCATGTCCACCGCGGCCACCGGCGACCGCACCCGAAGTGTGCTGTGCGCGCACGGATACCGGGTCGGGACGCTGCCCGCCTTCACCGATGTCGACCACTACGCCGACGCCCTGCGGGTCGCCGCCGATTGTTCCGGGCGGTTCGCCGCGGAGGTGGCGGCACTCGGCGCCGCCCGGGCCGCGCGGTGATCGGCCGGTTCGATCCGGCGCTGACCGGCCGCGACTGCTGGATCCGTTCCGTCGACGGTGATCGCACCCGGCTACCGACCCGCCGCTGGCTCGGCGGTGCCCGGATCTCCGCTGCCGACCGGCGCGTGGATTCGACTCTGGTCGGGTGTTGTGACGGGCCGACGGTCGATCTGGGCTGTGGGCCCGGCCGATTGGTGGATGCGCTGTGCCGCCGCGGGGTCATCGCGCTCGGCGTCGATATCTCACCCACCGCGGTCGCGGTCACCCGGCACCGGGGTGCCCCGGCCGTGGCTCGCGATATCTTCGGACCGCTGCCGGGCGACGGCCGGTGGCACTACGCGCTACTGGCCGACGGGAACATCGGTATCGGCGGCGACCCGCGTCGGGTGCTGCGCCGAATCGCGGGCCTGCTCCGCCCGGGCGGCCTGGCTGTGATCGAATTCTCCTGCCCTGGAACAGGTTTCGGTGTCCGGCAGATCCGGCTGGAAACCCGTACCGAGGCCGGGGACTGGTTTCCCTGGGCGGAGGTGGGTATCGATCACGCCGCCGGGCTGGCGGGGGAGACCGGCTTCGAGCTACAGACCACGGCCGATATCTCGGGACGCCATATCGCCTGGTTGCGCAACGGCGCGCGCGGATGAGCCGGGCGGTGGTTTCGCCGATGACGGCGCCCCACGGCGGTAGCGGTGGGCCGGACCATCGAACGGCGGCCCTCCCCGGCCCGGATCGTGTGCGGCATGGGTCCGGGCCCGTGCTCCCTGCTCCGGGCAACACACCATATCGTCCGGCCCGGCCGCCCGGGGGACACGCGACGTGGGCCCGGCCGGTGCGGCGAAAGATCAGGGCGCCGGTACGGCCGTGGTGGTGGTCTCCTGCGGTGTCGTGCTCGGTTGGGGCGCCTCCGAGCTGCTGTTCACCGCGACCTGCGGAGGCGTGGGACGAGTCGTCGCCACCGGTGGAGTCGCCGTTTCGGGAGTGGCCACGACGGTTCCGGTCTCGGTCGCCTCCGGCGTGCCGACGGGCGGCTCGGTGGTGGTGGTCCCGGCGGCCGGTGGCGTGGTCGTGGGATCGGTCGTGGTCGCCGGGGCGGTGGTGGTCGGGGTACCGGTCGCCGGTTGCGTGGTCACCGGGGCGGTCCCGCTCGTCGTCGGCGCGGCCGTGGTGGTGGCCTTCGGCGCGGTGGTGGTGGGCTCGGTCGTGGTCTCCGCGGCCGCCCGGTAGGCGTCGTCGAGGTCCTCGGCTGTCGGGGCCGACTTCGTGTCCACCGGTTCGCCGGCCTGCGCCTGCTTCGCCAGATGGGTCAGCCAGGCCGCGGCGTATTCGGCGGAGGTGAGCGTTCTACCGTTCCCCGGGTCGGCATCGCGCCAGTAGTCGAAGTGGTGACCGCTGGCGTTGGGGCCGAGCGTGAGCTGGTAGGGATCGGACAGGATCACCGGAATCGTGTTCTGGTTCGTGACGATCAGGCCGACGATCTCGTTGAGAACCTTCTGCGGCAGATAGGCCAGCGGGGACATCTGATCGGTCGAGATGGCGTCCGCCGGCGCCGGTGTGGTGGTGTTCCCGGGTTCGTAGGCCGGGTCCGAGACCCGCAGCAGCACCTCGAGGAAGGTTTCGTCGCCGGCCATCCAGTTGGGCTGCGACTGGATATCGGCCAGTGCCAGCAGCGTGACCCGGCTCAGCACCACCGCGACATCCTGGCCGGTGGCAGGGTTGAGGCCCTCGCGTTCGAGGGCGTCGACGTTCACCTGCCGCGCCACATTGACCACCAGTTGCAGCAGCGCGATATTGTCCGGCGCTGCGCAGGTGAGATCGCCGTCGGAGCAGAAGGAGGCGATCTTGCCGTTCAACGCGCCGAAATCGCCGCTGGTCCCGGCCACCGCGCCCTGACCGGGGACGGGTTTTCCGCCGTTCTGGTAGAGCTGATCGAAATTGTCCGGGTTGCCGTTCGGGTTCTGGGCGCCGGGGAACGGGCCGTCGCCCGCCGAGCGGCCGGAATCGGCGAGGATGACCACGCCGGTGACCTTGGCGGGGTCGACGATGGCATAGCCGCCGTCCTGTTGCTCCTGGTGACCGACCTCCATCGCCACCCGCCGGACCACATCGGCGCCCTCGCTGTAGCCGACGATCGCGAACCGGGTATCCGGGCAGGCCTGCGCGATCTCCCGCATCACCTGCTGGGTGTTGGCGACACCGGTGGTGACGGCGTCCTCGTAGGTGGCCATGTTCGCGGGATAGGCGATATAGACGGCGGCATAGGAACCGGGGTCCACATCGTCGGCGGGCGCATTGACCACCGGGTCGACCCATTCGCTGCTGTGGTCGCCGGACAGCGCCGCGGGCAGCGGGTTGCCGTGGGCGTCCACCAGCAGTTTCGTGGTGCCCGCAGCCGGTGTATCGCCGCGCCCCGCCACCGAGATGGTGACCATATCGTGGCATTCGGTGACCGACGCCTTCAGCTGCGTATCGGCGTGCTGGGCCGGTGCGGTCACCGAGTAGGCCGCGGCCACCGCCGCCGCCACGCCGAGACCGGCGGGGGCCGCGATCGCCGCGGCGATCCGGTGCTGCGTCAGGTAGGTGCGTGCGCGCACCAGGTGATCACTGGGGAAAGCCATGTCCCGAGCTCCATTCGACTGCTGGTAAATGGACGGACAGGCCCCCCGACGGGCCATTGCGTCACCGGAGAAGTCGTGGCCCGGGTGCGCGGCGTTACGGTCTCACTTCGGGTCGAGCGCTCCCTCGTGATAGGTCACCGACGGACTCCACAGGAAGAAGCTGTCGATACCGGTCCGGTAGGTCGCATCGATCTGCGCTCTGACCTGGGCATCTCCGTATTCCGCCCCGAGACTGAAGTCCTGCAACCAGGGAATCACCTTCGCGTTCGTGTCCGAGGTCACGGTCTGGAAGTCCCGGAGCGCGGCCGCCACGATGTCGTAGGGCTGGTTGTTCGGATCGGCGACTCCGTACTCGCCGGTGTTCCAGTGCGAGGGGTAGATCATCGGCGCCACGAAATCCACCTGCTCGGCGATGAGCGGGATGTCCTGGGCGATCTGATCCGGCCGGGAGGCGGCGATACCGTAGACCGCCGCGCTGAGATGGGCGCCGGCGGTGTGTACGGGTTCCCGGGCCTGCCCCAGGAATCCGGCCACGGCGCGGGTCGCCGGCCCGGTGAGCCCGGGGAACTTCATACTCGAGAGGCTGCCGTCGGGCCGGCGGACGTAGTCGTACATGACTCCGTCGAAGCCCAGTTCGGCGGCCTCGACGGCGAGCGCGATATTGTAGGCCCGCACTTCGGGGTGGGCGAAGTTGGTGAACGCGATGGCGCCGTAGTGGCTGGAATAGGGTTGACCGGCCGGATTCTGGACCACCCAGTCGGGCCGCTGGTTGTGCCAGGCCCAGCCGGCCAGGGTGGGGTCGCGGAAGGCCACGATCCGGCCGACCACCTGCACTCCCATATCGTGCAGCTGCCGCAGTGCGTCGCGGGCCCGGTAGATCGGGGTGGCGGCGCCGGTGCTGCGGGCCAGCGGGACTTGCGAGTCGTAACCGACGACGCCGTCCTCGTCCTTGATATCGAGCTGAACGGTGTCGATCCGGCCCTGCCGGGCCATGTCCAGCACCGATTCGCGCATGCCCGCATGCGACCAGGCGTGAGCGGTCACATGCACCGCGCGCATCCGTGGCAGATCGATACCCGCGGCCAGCGGCCGACTCGTCTCGTTACCCGCCGCGTCGACGGCGACCACCGCGGCACCAAAGGGATGATGCGGCAACTCGGTCTCGAAGCCGCCGTCGGGTCCGGGGGTGAGCTGCTGCGCGCCGATCGAGACGCGCACCGCGTCGGGCGCCCGGCCGCGCACCGTGACGGGGTCGCGATAGGACTCCACGGCCGGCAGCGGCACCACGTCCAGTACCGGAGCGGTGGTGTCGACGGTGAAGGCCGCCGACGCGGCGGGTTCGTCGCGCAACCAGCCGAGCGGCCCGCCGGCCGGGATCCGCGCGGTGAAGGTGTGCTCGCCGTCGGCCAGACCCTCCGGGCGGTAGACCACCGTTTCACCCTCTACTCGCCCGGTCACCGTCCCGCCGTCCACGGCCAGTTCCACCGCTCGCGGGTCGTGCCCGGTGGCATCCACCCGCAGCACCAGATCTTCGAGGGCGGCGGCACCGACCGGGCCCGGCGGTAGGCCGCTCAGCGGTAATGCGGGTGCCGGTGAACGACCGGCTCCGACGCCGACCGCGACCAGCACGACCACCAGGACAATACCGAAAGCCGAGACCACCAACCGCTTACGGTCGGCGGTCCGGAACCGCATGAGCACAACGCATCAACTCCCACGAACAACTGTCCCGTCAATATGGACAGATCGCGCCCGGCTCAATCTCTTTCTCGGAGATGGAACGTAAATCGTTGTCGGCACGTAACATTCGGGCGATGGTGCGGTTCCCGGGAGCATTCGTGCGGGCGGTCGTGGCGGCGGTGGTGTGCGCGGCGGTCACGGCCTGCGGCGGAACACCCGCCGCGGGGCCGCCGCAGACGACCCCGGCGGCCCCGCCGCCGCCCGCGGTGACCACCCCACCCCCGCCGGACCCGGCCGCCGTCGGCGCCGACGAGCTCGGGGTGGTCCCGATCCTGATGTACCACCAGCTCTCGCCCGGTCCGGCCGGCGAATACGACCAGACACCCGCCGAGTTCCGCGCCGAACTCGATCGGCTGTATCGGGAGGGCTACCGGCCGATCACCGCCGCGCAGTACGCCGCGGGAACCGTGGATATCCCGGCGGGAACTCATCCCGTGGTGCTCACCTTCGACGACTCCACCACCAGCCAGTTGCGCTTCACCCCGGACGGCGTGCCCGTTCCCGATTGCGCCGTGGCCGTCCTGGAGGAATTCGCGGCCCGGCATCCGGACTTCCCCGCCCGCGCCACCTTCTATGTCACCGACGATGCCTTCGGCGGCGATCCGCGCGCTCTGCCGTGGCTGGCCGCGCACGGCTACGAGATCGGCGCGCACACCGCGACCCATCAAGACCTCGGCTCGCTGGACGCCGCGGGTGTGCAGCGCGAACTGGCGCAGAACGTGCGGACGATCGGTGCCGCCGTCCCGGGCACCGAGGTGCGCACCATGGCCTTGCCACTGGGCTCGTCCCCGGCCGACCCGGCTCTCGCTCTCGCGGGGAGCTGGGACGGTACCGGTTACCGGTTCGGGGCCGTGATGCTGGTCGGCGCGAACCCCGCGCCCTCGCCGTTCGGCGCGGTCGATCCCGCCGCGGTGCCGCGAATCCGGTCCGGCCTCGGGCAGGTGCCGTTCGACTCCGCCTACTGGCTCGACGAGCTGGCGGCGAACCCCGAAGCCCGTTTCACCTCCGACGGCGACCCGCAGCGGATCTCGTTCCCACGCGGTTCGGGCGGTGGCCTCGCCCCGCGCTGGGCCGGGCGGGCCGCCCCGTACTGAGGTGCGGTGTGTGCACCCGCCCCGGCCGGGCGACCTCCGGGCGCAGATCCCCGCTGCTGTGATCGGTGTCCGTGTTCGCCGTTGTAGTGGTCGTCCGGGCCGCGTGCTGCCGACTCGCCCCACTGTGCCGGTGCCGGCGGTGGCGACCGGTTGCCGTTATCCGGCGGGTCGTTCCCAGTATGTGGTCGCGTCGTTCAGCAGCCGATGCTGTCCAGCTCGGCCACGTCTTCGTCGGAGAGGATGAGCCCCGCGCCGGTGATGTTCTCGTGCAGATGCGCTGTCGACGATGTGCCGGGAATGAGCAGGATATTCGGTGAGCGTTGCAGCAACCAGGCCAGCGCGACGGACATCGGTGTGGCTCCCAGCCGGGCGGCGACGTTCGAGAGCGTTTCGGATTGCAGTGGTGTGAAACCGCCGAGCGGGAAGAACGGCACGTAGGCGATCTCGTCTGCGGCGAGGCGGTCGATGAGTTCGTCGTCGTGACGGTGGGCGAGGTTGTACATGTTCTGTACGCAGACGACCGGAGCGATGGCTCGCGCTTCCGCGACCTGTTTCGCGGTGGCGTTGCTGACCCCGAGATGACGGATCAGGCCCTGCTGCCGGAGTTCGGCGAGGGTGCCGAATGCCTCGGCGAGCGACTCGGGCCGGGGGCCTTCGGCATCGCCCATGCGCAGATTGACCAGGTCGAGCACTTCGACACCAAGGCGCTGGAGGTTCTCCCGGACCTGCTTGCGTAGGTCTTCGGGCCGCCGGGCCGGGGGCCAGCCGCCTCGGGCGTCACGGTTGGCGCCGACCTTGGTCGCGATGAACAGCGACTCCGGGTAGGGGTGCAGCGCCTCGCGGATGAGCTCGTTGGTGATGTACGGCCCGTAGGCGTCGCTGGTGTCGATATGGGTGATGCCGAGGTCGACGGCCTCGCGCAGCACGGCCAGAGCCGCGTCGTGGTCGGCGGGCGGGCCCATCACCCAGGGCCCCGCGAGTTGCATCGCGCCGTAACCGAACCGGGTGACGGTGGAGTCGCCCAGCGCCCGGGTACCGCCGGGGAGGAAGGTGGGAGGTGTGCGCACGGTGGTGCCTTTCATCGTGTATCGGGATGGCATTCGGGCCTCCCGCACGATTATCGGAGCGATGCTCTATTCCGGGGAGTAGGCACTCGGAAGTGCGTAAGCCACCTACAGGTGCGAGGTGAGGTTCCGGTCGGCCGGCCCTCAGTCCGGGAGCCGGCGCATCTCGAGCACGGTGAGTCCGAGATTGTCGATCCGGGCCAGCACGGCGCGGACTCCGGTCGGATCGGTGACCGCACCCGACAGCACCGTGGTGCCGTGGTCCCGGTCGCCGTCGAGTTCCGGGAAGGCGGCCAGCGCGCGTTCGGAGAGTTCGCCGTCGATGGTGAACTGGTATCGCATCGCCGTCTCCTGACTTCCGGACCGGGTCGACGGCGGTGCCGTCGCAGCGAATTCGAGTGTGCGCCGGTCGCCTGGTGCGGCACATCGTCCGCACCGGGTGAACCCGGCCCGCGTCAGAGCAGGCCGGTGCGGCGCGCCTCCTGCAAGGTTTCCATCCGGGAGCTGGTGCCGAGTTTGGTGTAGATCCCGCGCATATGGGTTTTTACGGTGTTGATGGAAACGCCGAGGTCGTCGGCGATGTGTTGGGTGGTCCGGCCGGAGGGCAGCTGGCGCAGGATCGTCAGCTCCGTCGCGGTGAGCGCGGGATGGTCGGCCCGCCGGCGGGCCTGATGACCGGCGCGCACCGCGTCGGCGAACGCGCTGCGGTGCCCGAAGCAGCCCGCGTAGTAGTCGAGCAGTTCGATGGTGCCCGGAACGTCGAAGAACGGCCGGGTGATCCGGTGGGTGGCGGCGATGCACAGGCCGTTGTCCACGGCTTCGCGGGTCTTGGAATCATTGCCCAGCTGGTGGTGGGCGCGGGCGTAGAGCAGCCACCCGGTCAGCTGGGTGACCGGGTGCAGGTTCGGGGTGGCCGTGAGTAGGGGTTCCACCTGGAGCACCACACCATGATGGTTACCGGAGGCCGCGGTGAGGGCGGCGCCGGACAGGACGGTATCGGGGGTGCGGCCCAGTACGGTGCGGGCGCGGTCGGTGAGATGCTGGGCGGTGGCGGTTTCCCCGGCCTCCAGCAGTGCCCATACCGCGGCGCCGACCAGGCCCCCGCTGAGCGCGGGCGGTGGATCGGCGTCGAGCAGCCGGCCGATACTGCGACGCAGCCGTTCCGCGGCGGCGCCCCGGTCGGCCGAATGCCGGCAGTCCAGCAGACTGCCCACCACATGCGGGAGCCAGCCGGCCACCGGCCCCGGCGTACCGTCACGCCGGATGTGCTCGGCGCACAGGATCCGGATATGCCCGGGCTGCGGTTCGATGCCCTGCAGGTAGGCGCCGTAGGCCTCCAGGGCGGTGGCGTGCACGGTTTCCGGCAGATCCAGCAGATCGTGGTCGCGGGCGATGGCGCAGGCCCGTTCGGCGCGCTGGCGCATGGTCGTGATGGATCCGGCCAGGCCCGCGGTGACCGCGAGCCGGGTCACCGCGATGAGCCGGAGCCGGGGGTGACAGCGGGAGCGTGTGCGGCTCAACGCGATCCGTAATCGTTCCTCGCCGCGGGCCAGTTCGCCGCGCAACGCCAGTGCCGTCCCGGTGGTCACCGCGAGGTAGCCGTCGAGATCGGGCCGGTCGGCGGGCGGCATCCGGTCGGGGAACACGCCGGTTTCGGTGGCGCTGCCCGTCGCCACCGCCAGTTCCGCGTCCACTGCGGTGGTCAGTGCCTCGAGCCGGTGCGGCCCGGCCAGCGAGAGCGGGTCGTCATCGGCGAGCAGCCGGGCACTGTCGCGGTAGGCCTGCGCCGAACCGCTGTCCCCATGTAGCAACGCATCGGTGACCTGCAGCAACCGCAGATACGGATCGGCCAGGACATCGGGGGCGGTATCGGCCAGCGAATCGAACAGTGCCGCACCGTCGCCGGCGAACACCAGGGCCAGCGCGTGTTCGGCGAGGAAGCCGGCCAACGGCCGGTGATCGGCCACCGTGAGCAGATGGGGCAGCGCGGCGCGCAGTTCCCCGGCCGACATCAGCTGACGCGCGGCGCGCAGCCGCAGATCCGAGCACAGATCGGATCCGAGACGGTTCGCTTCGGCGAGGAAGTACGCGCGCAACATCGGATGGTAGGTGTGCCACACCTTGCCGCACCGCGTCAGCGAGGTCATCGGGAAGTTGATCCGGTCCAGTTCGTAGAGACAGTGCGCCGAACCACCGCCCACCATGGCGTCGGCGAGTTCCTCGGTGAACTCCTCGGCGATGCTGGTGCAGGTCAGGAACTGGCGCAGCGCGGGGGAGAGGGTGTCGATGAGTTCGCCCACCAGCAGGTCGGTGAACGCGTGCGGCGGCCGGGCGAGCGCGGTCAGGGCGTCGCGGTGCGCGCCGTTGTGGGCGGCGAGGTAGATCGCCGCGATCCGGACCAGCGCGGCCCAGCCCTGAGTGAGCGACATCAGGGTGCCCAGCGACTCCGGGTCCAACGCGCAACCGTGCTCGGCGCACAGCCCGGCGGCCTCCTCCGGCGATAATGCCAGGTCCGGGCCGTTCCACCTGGTCAGACGGGAATGCAGTTCCAGTAGATGCCACCGGATCGGGGGCTCGAACCGGGCGCACACCACGGTCGTCACCGTCGGCGGCGCGTACTGCAGGAAGTATTCGAGCCCGGCCAGCGCGAGCGGGTCGGTGATCAGGTGGGCATCGTCGATCACCAGGACGGTGGGCGTGGAATCGTCGGCGAGCGCGGCGATCACCGCCTCGGCCTCACCGACTCCCGCCGCGGGCTGTCCGGCGCCCGGACCGGAACTGCCCAGACGGGCGCGCAACTCCGCCCACAGCGCGGTCTGCTCACGGATCGTGACCCAGGCGATCCGCGTGTCGTGATGGGAACGTGGCAGCCGGTGCGCGGCCCAGTCCGCGACGGCCACGGTTTTGCCGATCCCCACCGCGCCGCAGATCAGCAGGACCTCGCCGTTGCCGCGGTCGGCCACGGCATCCAGCACCGAGTGCAATCGTGGCCGGAACACCGGTGTGAAGGGCAGCACCGGGATGGGCGAGCGGGCCCGGGCCCGTGATACCGAGCGACCCGTCAGATCCAGTGTTGGCGAAGTGGTCACGGTGCCTCCCGAAGACGTCGTCCGAAACAGCACTAGCACGCACTCGGCCGCAGCCTACCGGAGCCGCGAGGGCTCCCAGCGGGTCGTGAACCAACCTGTTACCAGGGCGTATCCGGTCGAAATCATCCGCATCGGGTGAGCCGGGTGGCCCGGCGCCAGCCATAGCGTGGACCCGTCGCCGGCACCGGAAACCCGATATCCGAAAGCGAGCGAGGTGGGCCATGTCCTTCTGGGAAGCGCTCTGGCTGATCGTGGTGAGTTTCGCGTTGGTCGCCTATCTGCTGCTGATCGTGCTGCCGCTACTGACCTCCGTGGTGTACTCGATCGTGCGCGGCCGGGGGATGATCGACCGCGCGTCCGCGGACGCCGAGCAGGTCGGGGCGGCGCAGCGAAAGTCCATCCAGCAGACCGCCGGGATCAGTCCGGCCGCCCAGATCTCCGAGGCGAAGCGGCTGCCGGCCGAGGGCATGGTCACCGGGAGTGAATTCGAACGGCTCGAGGCCAAGGCCATGTCGTGACCGGAACCACTGCGAGCTCCGGCGATCCCGGATCGGAGGCCGCCGGACCCGCCCCGGAGGATGTGGGATCGATACCCGAGGAGCCGGGACCGGCACCGGAGGGCGCGGCGGGACGCGAAGGCGCCGGGCGGGCACCGAAGGGGGCGGCGGCGCAGTGGGCGATCCCGCGAGGCCTGATCGTGCTGCTCGTCGCGGCGGCCACGGTGGTGGCCGTCACCGGTGCGAAGGCGTTCTCCGGAGTGCTCGGCCCGGTGTTCCTGGCATTGATGTTCGCCATCGCGGCCCAGCCCATCCAGACCCGGCTGCAGCACCGCGGCGCACCGGCGTGGGCGGGCATGCTCGCGGCCCTGGCGGTGGTGTATCTGGTGCTCCTGGGCCTGGTCGGCGCGATGGCATTGTCGGCCGCCCAGCTGGCGACCGCGCTGCCGGACTATTCCGACCAGTTCTCCGCGCTGTTCGATCAGGTCCGCTCGCTGTTGGAACGGTTCGATGTGGATCAGGACCGGGTACAGCAGGCGTTGAGCGGTTTCGACTTCGGCAAACTGGTCGAAGTGCTCGAGGGCGCGTTGCGCGAACTCGCCGGCGTTTTCTCGAACCTGCTGTTCGTGCTGGCCCTGCTGCTGTTCATGGCGTTCGACGGGATGACCATCGGCCGCCGGATGACCGTGGTGGCCGGAATGCGGCCCGATATCTCGCACGCGCTGAATACCTTCGCCGCCGGTACCCGTAAATACCTGATCGTCTCGACGGTGTTCGGGCTCATCGTGGCGGTGCTCGACGGTGTGGCGCTGTGGTTGCTCGCGGTCCCGTTCCCGGTGCTGTGGGGACTGTTGTCGTTCATCACCAACTACATTCCGAACATCGGATTCGTGATCGGGCTGATCCCGCCCGCGCTGCTGGCCCTGCTCGACGGCGGTTTCTCGCGGATGGTGTGGGTGATCGTGCTCTACTGCGTGTTCAACGTGGTGGTGCAGTCGGTGATCCAGCCGAAGTTCGTGGGCGACGCGGTCGGTCTGAGTGTCACGGTCACCTTCCTCTCCCTGGTGTTCTGGTCCTGGGTGCTGGGCGCGCTCGGGGCGCTGCTGGCCATTCCGCTCACCCTGCTGGCCAAGGCGCTGCTGCTCGATATCGATCCCTCGACGCGGTGGATGGACGTGCTGATCAGTGATCGGGCGCCCGCCGCCGAACCGGACGACGAGGCACCGGCCGAAGGCCCGGCGCCGTGAACCGGGTTTCACCCGCGACGGGTGAGGTGAACCCCGCGCGCCCACGCGAGAGTCGACGCACACCTGCGCGCGGAAGGAGTGGAGATGACTACTGCACGGGAGCCGATGACGAGCACCTCCGGCCGGTCCCCGGTACGACAGGGCGTCGCGGCCGGTACCTCGGTCGCCGCGGCGATTCTGCTGCTGACCGTCGGCGCACTGTCGGTACTGGAAGGGATCGCCGCCGTCGCCGAGGACGAACTGTTCGTCGTCGGCGTGAACTACTCCTACGAATTCGATATCACGACCTGGGGCTGGATCCATCTCGTCCTCGGGATAGTGCTCATCATCAGCGCGCTCGGCCTGCTGACGGGGACGGCGTGGGGTCGCGGCCTGGCGATCGGTATCGCCGCGCTCTCGATCCTGGCGAATTTCCTGTGGCTGCCGTACTACCCGTGGTGGTCGGTCCTGATCATTGCCCTGAACATCGTGGTGATCTGGGCGATCGCGACCTGGCGGCCGCAGACCTGAGCCCCGCGCGTGGTGGTCCTGGGTGATCTGCTTCCGTTGGCGGTGGGGGTGGCGATCTCACCGATTCCGATCGTGATCGCCATCCTGATGATCCTGTCGAAAAACGCGTCCGCGGCAGCGGGCGGTTTCGCCACCGGCTGGACCGCGGGCATCCTGCTCGCCACCGTCGTCTTCGCCGTACTCGCCGCCGCGATCGGGTTGTCCGCCGACTCCGCGCCCGGTGCGGCCGCGGCGTGGGTGCGGATCGTGCTGGGACTGCTGTTGCTGGCGGTGGCTCTCGTACAGTGGCGACGCCGTGCCGATACCGCCCCACCAGGGTGGATGCGGAGTGTCGATTCGCTGACCGCCGGGAAGGCGGTCCTGCTCGGCGCCGCTCTCGTGGCGGTCAACCCGAAGAATCTGCTGCTGTGCGTATCGGCGGGGGTGGCGGTGGGGGCGAGTGGGTCGGCGGTGGGCGCGCAGATCGTGGCCGTGGTCGTGTTCACGGTGCTCGCCGCGGCCAGTGTGCTCGGCGTCGTGGTCGGGTACGCCGTCGCGGCGGATCGGTTGCGCGGTGTGCTGGACCGCAGCCAGGTCTGGCTCGAAGCCAACAACCATGTGGTCATGGCGATGATGCTGCTGGTGATGGGCGCCGTCGTCCTGGGCAAGGGGATCGGTGGCCTGTGACGGATTCGGCGACCTCGGGATCCGGGCCCACATCCACTTCCGCACGGGGTCGTGCGATCCCCGGGTGCGATGAGCGGGCAGTTCACCCGCCGTAGGTGATACAGCGGGCGGCCGCCGCTGCCTAGCGTGGATATTCCGGTGCGCCGACACCGCCGTTCCCGTGCGGCCCCGGGCGCGCGATTGCGGAAGGTGACCGCACCGGAAACCGAGAGCCGGCCGACAGATCGCGAGGTAACGATGACCACGGAACTGGACTTCGACGACACCGCCGACTTCGGCAACGCGACCCGCGGATTCATGGCCGAACTCGATCCGCCGGTGGTGACGGCCGCGGACGGCTCGGTGGTCTACGACATCGGCGCCTACGAATTCCTCGACGGTGATTGCCCGGACACCGCGCACCCCAGCCTGTGGCGACAGGGACAACTGTGTAGCAAACAGGGCCTGTTCGAGGTGACCGCGGGCATCTACCAGGTCCGCAACCTGGACCTGTCGAATATGACGCTGGTCGAGGGTCGCGACGGTGTCATCGTGATCGATCCCCTGCTGTCGGAGGAGACCGCCGCCGCGGGCCTGGCCCTGTACCGCGCGCAACGCGGTGACCGGCCGGTCACCGGCATGATCTACACACATTCGCACGCGGACCATTTCGCCGGCGCGCGGGCGGCGGTGCCGGCCGGTCATCCGCCGGTGCCCATCCTGGCGCCCGCCGGATTCCTGGAACACGCGGTGAGCGAGAATGTCTACGTCGGTAATGCCATGAACCGCCGGGCCGTCTTCATGTACGGGGCGGCGCTCCCGAAGGCGCCCGACGGCCAGATCGGGGCCGGACTGGGGATGACGACCTCCACCGGGACCATCACCCTGATCCCGCCCACCGTCGATATCACGCATACCGGGCAGGAAGAGGAGGTCGACGGGGTCCGGATGGTGTTCCAGCTGACCCCTGGCACCGAGGCCCCGGCCGAGATGAACTTCCTGTTCCCCGATCGGCGCGCGCTCTGTATGGCCGAGAACGCGACCCACAATATGCACAATGTGCTGACCCTGCGCGGCGCGGTGGTCCGCGATTCCCGCGTGTGGGCACAGTATCTCGACGAGGCCATCGCCTGGTTCGGCGACAAGGCCGATGTGGCGTTCGCCTCGCACCACTGGCCCACCTGGGGGCGGGAGCGCTGGACGGCGTGGCTGGCGAACCAGCGCGATATGTACGCCTACCTCCACGATCAGACGCTGCGCCTGACCAATGCGGGCTACACCGGGCCGGAGATCGCCGAACGGTTCGAATTCCCGCCCGAGCTCGACCGGGTCTGGTCCAACCGCGGCTACTACGGTTCCACCAGCCATAACGTCAAAGCGATCTACCAGCGATACATGGGCTGGTACGACGGTAATCCGGCGCATCTGTGGGAGCATCCGCCGGTCGCGCTGGCGCAGCGGTATGTGGCCGACTACGGCGGGATCGAGGCGCTCGTCGCCAAGGGCCGGGAGTACGCCGACGCCGGTGATCTCCGGTTCGCGGCGACCCTGCTCAACCACGCCGTATTCGCCGAACCCGGCCACGAGGACGCCAAGGAGACACTGGCCCGGGTCTACGACCGGCTCGGCCATGGCGCCGAGAACGGCACCTGGCGCAACTTCTATCTGACGGGCGCCCAGGAACTGCGGAAGGGCCCGACCCCGACCCCGATCCAATCGGCGAGCCCCGAGATGATGACCGCGTTGACGCCGGAGATGATCATCGACTCCCTCGCGGTCCGGATCGACGGCCTGCGCGCCGCCGCGACCGGATTCACCATGGACTGGGAACTGACCGACGAGGACATCGTCCACCGCATCACCCTGTCCCACGGCGCGCTCACCCACCGCACCCCCACACCCGAGGCGCCCGCCGTCGGGCCCGCGGACCTCACGCTGACGCTGACCAAGCGACAACTACTGAACGCGGTGAGCGGTAAAGGTTTCGAGGGCGTGACGATCACCGGTGACCGGAGCCTGCTCGACACGTTCATCGGGTTGCTGGATGTTCCGGATCCGCAGTTCCCGATCGTCACGCCCTGAGCCGCGGCGCTACTGCCGGAACCGGTGTCCCATACCCGGTTCGGTCAGCAGATGCCGTGGACGGGACGGGTCGTCTTCGAGTTTGCGCCGCAATTGGGCCATATAGACGCGGAGGTAGTGGGTTTCGGTCTGATAGGCCGGCCCCCACACCTCGCGCAGCAGCTCGGAGCGGCCCACCAATTTGCCGCGATTGCGTACCAACATCTCCAGCACCCCCCACTCGGTGGGGGTCAGATGCACCTCGATGCCGCCCTTGAGGACCTTCTTCGCCGACAGGTCGACGGTGAACGAATCGGTCACCACCACCGGCTCGTCGGTTTCGGCCGAGGCCGCCGCGCGCCGCAGGGCGGCGCGCAACCGGGCCAGGAACTCGTCCATGCCGAACGGTTTGGTGATGTAGTCGTCGGCGCCGGCGTCGAGGGCGTCCACCTTGTCGGCCGAATCGGTGCGGGCGGAGAGCACGATCACCGGCACCCGGGACCAGCCTCGCAACCCGGCCAGCACCTCGATACCGTCGATATCGGGCAACCCGAGGTCGAGGACCACCACGTCGGGCCGGCGTTCGGTGGCCGCGCGGAGCGCGCCCGCGCCGGTGGACGCGGTGACCACCTCGTATCCGCGCACCGACAGATTGATCCGCATGGCGCGCAGGATCTGCGGTTCGTCGTCCACCACGAGGACGGTCGCGTCCGCGGCCGGTCCGGCATCCTGCTCCGGGGGAGTTTTCATCGCCGCACCTCCGTCGCCGGTATGTCCTCGTCGACGTTACCGGGCGCGACCGCCAGGTCGACGGTGACCGTCAGCCCACCCCCGGGGGTGTCGGTGGCGGTGACGACGCCGCCCATGGCGACCGCGAACCCCCGCACCACCGAGAGCCCGAGCCCCAGCCCGCTGGTGTTGTCCCGGTCGCCCAGCTGCTGGAACTGATCGAACACCCGCTCGGAATCGATGCCGGGCAGACCGGGTCCATGATCGACGACCCGGACGATCACCCGCCCGTCGGCCGTGGTGGCATCCACCTTCACCGGGGAGCCCGCGCCATAGCGCAGCGCGTTGTCGATCAGATTGGCCAGGATGCGCTCCAGCAGGTCGGCGTCGGCCCGTACCGCCACCGCCCCCACCTGGACCGTCACCCGGTCGAGGGAACCGCGGCGGGCCCCACGCGGGCTGACCCCCACGCTGACCAGCGCCCGGTGCACGACTTCGTCCAGGTACACCGGCTGTATCCGCGGCCGCACCACGCCGGCTGCCAGCCGTGACGAATCGAGCAGGTTGCCGACCAGCGAGGTGAGCTGATCCGCCGATTCCTCCACGGTGGCCAGGAGTTCGGCGCGGTCCTCGGGGGAGAACTCGACATCGTCGGAGCGCAGGCTCGACACGGCGGCCTTGACCGCGGCCAGCGGAGTGCGCAGATCGTGGCTCACCGCGGAGAGCAGATCACGCCGCAACCGGTCGGCCTCCGCGAGCGCGGCCGCCTGATTGGCCTCCTCGGTGAGCTGCTGCCGCTGGACGAGTCCCACGGCCTGGTTGGCGACCGCTTCCAGGACGCGCCGGTCCCGGGCGCGCAGGGTCGGTCCACCCAGGAGCAGCCAGTAGTCGCCGTCGCTCACTTCCACCGCGGTGTCGGCGGTATCGGCGCGTTCGGGCGGGTCGGTGCCCACCGCGGCGATCACCCCGTCGGTGTGGTGCCGCAGACTTACCGCCCGCTGGGCGTAGGTCCGGCGCAGGCGGTCCAGCAGCGCGGTCAGATCGGCGCCGCGCAGTACCGAGCCCGCGAACAGGGTCAGCAGTTCGGCTTCCCGGGATGCCTGACCGGCCTGTTCGGCCCGCCGGGCGGCGGTATCGACGAGGATCGCCACCGCGACCGCGACGACCAGCAGCAGCACCGCGGGCAGGAAACTGTTCGGTTCCTGAATGGTGACGCTGTAGCGCGGATCGGTGAACAGGACGTTGAGCAGCAGCCCGGCGAGCAGCGCGGCGGCGATCGCCGGCAGGACGCCGCCGAACAGGGCGACAGCCAGCACCGCGACGAAGTACAGCGCGCTTTCGCTCACCAGATCGAGGTAGCGGTCGAGCCAGGACGCGAGCAGTGCCGAGATCGCCGAG
This sequence comes from Nocardia grenadensis, assembly GCF_050942415.1. Taxonomy (NCBI): domain Bacteria; kingdom Bacillati; phylum Actinomycetota; class Actinomycetes; order Mycobacteriales; family Nocardiaceae; genus Nocardia; species Nocardia grenadensis. The sequence continues at coordinate 2,246,728 of NZ_CP192054.1, forward strand.
GGCACCACGAACGCGGCGACCCAGGCCGCTGTCCGGCGCGTCCGGGGCCGCGGCCGCCGCCGGCGGCGCCGACGGCCGGCCGCCTCGTGGGTCACCATGTGCACGTCGATCTTGCCGGAGCGCTGCACCACCTCCGCACCGATGCCCTCGTCCACCATCCGCGCCCAGCGGGAGCGGCGGGAGGTGCCCACTACCAGCTGGGTCGCATTGACGGTGCGCGCGAAATCGAGCAGGGCGGCGGGCACCTCGTCACCAACCACCGTGTGCAGTTCGGCGCCCAGATGGGCGGCGAGTTCCCGAACCGACGCCATCTGCGGCGCCGCCACACCGGTCAACCCGTCGCCGCGGACCACATGGAGGACGAGCAGTTCGGCACTGGACTTGGCCGCGATCCGCGCGGCCCGCCGGACCAGCGTCTCCGATTCCCGGCCGCCGGTGACCGCCACGACCACTCGCTCCCGGGTCTCCCAGGTATCGGTGATCCGGTGGTCGGCGCGATACTTCGCGAGAGCCGCGTCCACCTGGTCGGCCAGCCAGAGCAGCGCCAGCTCGCGTAGCGCGGTGAGGTTGCCGCGCCGGAAGTAGTGGGCGAGTGCGGCATCGGCCTGGTCCGGTGCGTAGACATTGCCGAGGCCGATCCGCCGCTGCAGTGCCTCCGGGGCGATATCGACCAGTTCGATCTGGTCGGCGGCGCGGACCACCGAGTCCGGTACGGTCTCGCGCTGGACGACGCCGGTGATCTGCTCGACCACATCGTTGAGGCCCTCCAGATGCTGGATGTTGACCGTCGAGACCACATCGATCCCGGCGGCCAGCAACTCCTGCACATCCTCGTAGCGTTTACGGTTGCGGCTGCCCGGGGTGTTGGTGTGGGCCAGTTCGTCCACCAGCACCAGTTCGGGTCGCCGCCGCAGGACCGCGTCCACATCCAGTTCGTACTGCACCGTCCCGCGATAGGGAATCGCGATGCGGGGCAGTTGCTCGAGGCCCTCGAGCAGTTCCGCGGTCTGCGCGCGCCCGTGTGTCTCGACGATCGCGGCCACCACGTCCTGGCCGCGGTCGAGCCGGCGATGTGCCTCGCCGAGCATCGCATACGTTTTCCCGACCCCGGGGGCCGCGCCGAGATAGATGCGCAGCTCACCCGGGGTGCGGTCGGGTGTCGTGCTCACGTCGGCATCATGTCATCCCACACTCCGATCACGCGCCGTCCGCGGCGGGAGCGGGATAGCGGCGGTCCAGGTCGAGATTGAGTTCGAGCACGTTCACCCGGGGTTCACCGAGGAATCCCAGGTCGCGGCCCGCCGTATGCGCCGCCACCACCTCGCGCACCGCCGCCGGATCGACGCCCCGGGCCGCAGCGACCCGGCGCACCTGGATATCGGCGTAGGCGGGGGAGATGTGCGGGTCCAGACCGCTGCCGCTGCCGGTCACCGCGTCGGCGGGGACCGCCGGTTCCGCGGGAGCGTCCCCGGCCACCGGCACGATCCGCCCGGCCGAGTAGTCCTCGCCGTAGCGGGCGCATTCGATCCGGACGCCCTGGTACTCGGTCGCGAACACCGCCGGTGCGGCGCCGGGGCGGGTGGGGCAGGGTTCGTTGACGCTGACCACTCGTTCGGGTGTCACCGTCCCGTCGTGATGGAAAGTGCCCAGCACGGCCAGAACCGCGCCGACACCGCCCGGGGTACAGAACGGTCGTGCCCCGTCCACGTTCTCCCGCGCGCCGATCTCCCGGCTCCGGGTACACACCCGAGTCAGCAGGCTCGGCGCGAAACCGGCTGTTTCCGGATCGTCGCCGGCGGCGAGCAAGGCCGGGTCGGCGGGCGTATCGACCACATCTTCCGGGCCGAGATTGCTCCCGCCGGAAGCCAGTCCGTCGTAGCCGGCGCCGGCCGCCGACGGCCTGCTCTGGAAGTACCACGCGATGGGCGCGCCGTCGGCGTCGGTGAACGACTGGCCGATCAGCGAGCTGCCGACGACGCGGCCGTCGGTTTCGATGAGTGAACCGTCGGCTTTGTCGCGCAGGCCGGGCAACTGCCCGACCGCCCAGACCCCGGCCGGATAGAGCAGACCGGTCACCAGGGTCAGCACCAGGAGGGCGCGCAGCGCCGCCAGATGCTGACGGATCAGATCGGAGAGAGGCATATCAGGACATCCCGGGCAGATAGTGGACGATCAGGTCGATGAGCTTGATCCCGAGGAACGGCGCGACGATCCCACCCAGCCCGTAGACCGACAGGTTGCGGGTCAGCAGACTCGACGCGCTCCCGGGTGTGTACCGCACACCGCGCAGGGCCAGCGGTATCAGCGCCACGATGACCAGCGCGTTGAAGATCACCGCCGACAGGATCGCCGATTGTGGACTGGCCAGGCGCATGACGTTCAGCAGGTCGAGACCGGGGAACAGCCCGACGAACAGGGCCGGGATGATCGCGAAGTACTTCGCGATATCGTTGGCGATCGAGAAGGTGGTCAGTGCCCCGCGCGTGATGAGCAGCTGTTTGCCGATCTCCACGATCTCGATCAGCTTGGTGGGGTCGGAATCCAGATCCACCATGTTCCCGGCTTCTTTGGCCGCCGAGGTCCCGGTGTTCATGGCGACCCCGACATCGGCCTGGGCCAGGGCCGGGGCGTCATTGGTACCGTCCCCGGTCATGGCGACCAGCCGCCCGCCCGCCTGCTCGCGTTTGATCAGTTCCAGTTTGTCCTCCGGCGTGGCCTCGGCGAGGAAATCGTCCACCCCGGCCTCGTCGGCGATGGCCCCCGCGGTCCGCGGATTGTCCCCGGTGATCATGACGGTGCGGATACCCATCCGGCGCATTTCGTCGAACCGTTCCCGCATGCCCTGCTTCACGACGTCCTTCAGATGGATGACGCCGAGCACACGGGCATCACCGTCGAGGACCTCGCCGACCACCAGGGGGGTACCGCCCGCCGCGGAGATACCGTCGACCACGGTGCCCAGTTCGACGGGCACTGTGCCGCCCCGGCTGCGGATCCAGTCGGATACCGAATTGGCCGCACCTTTGCGGAGCTGATGGGAATCCACATCCACACCGGACATCCGGGTGGTCGCGCTGAACGGAACCCACTGCGCGTGGGCGAGTTCGCCGGGCGTGCGTTCCCGTAGGCCGTGCGCATTCTTGGCGTAGACCACGATCGACCGGCCCTCCGGGGTCTCGTCGGCGAGGCTGGACAGCTGCGCCGCGTCGGCCAGCCGGGCGGCGTCCACCCCGGTGAGGGGGATGAAATCCGCAGCCTGCCGGTTGCCGAGGGTGATCGTGCCGGTCTTGTCCAGCAGCAGGGTGTTCACATCCCCGGCCGCCTCGACCGCGCGACCGGACATGGCCAGCACATTGCGCTGGACCAGCCGGTCCATTCCCGCGATACCGATGGCCGAGAGCAGGGCGCCGATGGTGGTGGGGATCAGGCACACCAGCAGCGAGACCAACACGATCCCGGTGACCCCGTGGGCGCCCAGCGCCAGCCCGTCGGGCACCCCAGGGTTACCGGCCTTCGAGTAGATCGCCAGCGGCTGCAGTGTCACCACCGCGACCACGAAGATGATGGTGAGAGCCGCCAGCAGGATGTTGAGCGCGATCTCGTTGGGCGTCTTCTGCCGGGCCGCGCCCTCCACCAGGGCGATCATCTTGTCGATGAAGCTCTGCCCCGGTTCCTGGGTGATCCGGACGACGATACGGTCCGACAGCACCGTGGTCCCGCCGGTGACCGCGGACCGGTCGCCGCCGGATTCCCGGATCACCGGCGCGGATTCGCCGGTGATGGCGGATTCGTCCACCGAGGCGATTCCCTCGACCACGTCCCCGTCGCCCGGGACGACCTGTCCCGCTTCGATCACGACATGATCGCCGCGCCGCAACTCCGGCGCCGGGATCGGCTCTTCGGTAAGGGGTCCGCCCGGCGTCCACTCGCGCAGCCGCCGGGCGACGGTATCGGCCTTGGCCTTGCGCAGGGTGTCGGCCTGCGCCTTGCCGCGGCCTTCGGCGACCGCCTCGGCCAGGTTGGCGAAGACCACCGTCAGCCACAGCCACGCCACGACGGCCCAGCCGAAGAAGGTGGGCTCCGCGATCGTGAGCACGGTCGCCCAGACGGCGCCGATCTCCACGATGAACATCACCGGATTGCGCCAGAGTGTCCGGGGGTCGAGTTTCCGCAGCGCCTGGGGCAGCGATCTCAGCAACATCCGCGGGGCCGGCAGACCACCACGAACCGCTTTGTTCGTGGACTTCGGACCTGCCGAACCGGGTGATTCGAGCGTGTGGGTGGACATCAGTGGTGGAGCCCCTCCGCGAGCGGCCCGAGCGCCAGCGCGGGCAGGAAGGTGAGCGCGACCAGGATCAGCGTGACGCCGACAACCAGGCCGACGAACTGTGGTCGATGGGTGGGCAGTGTCCCGTCGGATTCCGGTGTGCTGCCCTGGCGGACGAGCGAACCGGCCAACGCGAGTACCAGGATCATCGGTAGGAAGCGGCCGAAGAGCATGGCCAGGCCGAGCGCGGTGTTGAACCAGTCCGTGTTGCCGGACAGGCCGGCGAACGCCGACCCGTTGTTGTTACCGGCCGAGGTGAACGCGTAGAGCACCTCGGAAAGTCCGTGCGGCCCGGAGTTCAGCATGGACTCGCGCGGTCCGGGCAGCGCCATGGACACGGCGGTGCCGGTCAGCACGATCACCGGCGTGACGAGGAAGTATCCCGCGGCGAGCTTGATCTCGCGGGGTGTGATCTTCTTGCCGAGATACTCCGGTGTCCGCCCGACCATCAGCCCGGCGACGAAGACGGTGATCACCGCCAGGACGAGCAACCCGTACAGCCCGGACCCTACGCCGCCCGGCGCGACCTCGCCCAACTGCATGTTGAACAGGAGAACCATGCCGCCGAGGCCGGTGTAGGAGTCGTGCATGGAATCGACGGCTCCGGTGGAGGTGAGCGTGGTGGCGCCGGCGAAGGTCGCCGAATTCGCCACGCCGAAGCGTTGTTCGACGCCCTCGGTCGCCGCTCCGACCGCGGCCGGCACGGTGCCGTGGTGCTGGAGCTGGAACACATTGACCAATCCGATGCTCAGCAGTGCGAGCACGGCCATCACGGCGGTGACGGCGTAACCTTGCCGCGGACTGCCGACCAGGCGCCCGAAGGCGCGCGGCAGCGAGAAGGCGATGACCATGAGCAGGAAGATCTCCAGCCAGTTGGTCCAGGTGGCCGGGTTCTCGAAGGGATGAGCCGCGTTGGCGTTGTAGAAACCGCCACCGTTGGTACCCAGATTCTTGATCGCCTCCTGGCTCGCGACCGGCCCGCCCGGCAGCGTCTGCGGTGCGCCGCCGAGCGTAGTGGCCACCTGATCGTGCAGGCGTAGATTCTGGATCACGCCGCCCGCGATCAGCGCCACGGCCGATACGGTCGCGAGGGGTAGCAGGATGCGCAGGGTGCCGCGCACCAGGTCGACCCAGAAGTTCCCCAGGGTTCCGGTGCGCGACCGGGCGAATCCACGAACGAACGCCATCGCCACGGCCATACCGACCGCGCCCGAGACGAAATTCTGGACCGAGAGTCCGCCCGCCTGCGCTATATGACCGAGGGTCGATTCGCCCGCATAGTTCTGCCAGTTGGTGTTGGTGACGAAACTGACCGCCGTATTCCAGGCCAGGGCTGCGGTCATCGGTGTGCCCGGGCCGGCGGGCACGAGCGGCAATCTGTCCTGCACCAGGAGCAGGAAGTACAGGAACAGCAGGCCGATCGCGGAGAAGGCGAGCACGCTGCGGGCGTACCCACCCCAGGTCTGTTCACGGTCGGGATCGGCGCCGATGAGCCGGTAGATCCCCCGTTCGACGCGGGAATGCCCGGTGCGGGTGTAGACGCGATATATGTAGTCCCCGAGGGGCACGTGCACCAGAGCCAGCGCGATCACCAGGGCGGCGACGAACAGCAGCCCGGCGGTGGTGGTACTCACTCAGAACCTCTCGGGGAACAGCAGGGCGGCCATCAGGAACGCGGTTACCGCAACGGCCAGGACCAACCCCACGGCATTGACGATGTTCACAGGCGCTCCACCATTCGCTGCACGAATCCGAGCACACCGAACACCGCGACCGTGACCACGAGAAAGGTCAGGATCGACACTTCCGCCTCCGTTCCGAAAACCTGGGGCAGCGCGATACGGCCGATCGGCCGCTGCTGCCGAACCGGATCGAAATTACGAGCCGCGCGGTCTGTGGTCCGCACACATTGACGGGTCCTTTACGGGCCGCGTGCCTGCATTGACGCCTTTTTTGCGCTTGTCGGCTGCCTGATGTGTCGTGTGTCGCTACGGTCGTTGTCTCTTGGGGAACTGTTGTGTTCCGCTATGTGTGTCGCCACCGGCAAGCCGGCCACCGAACGATCGAACTCGCTACCGAGGGGTGCTTCCTACCCGGTCCAACGCGGGCAGGGCGGTCTGTGAAGTCTATGAGCAGCGGTATCCGCGAATCCGTCCGCGACACGGCACCGCGGGCGCACGCTGTAGAGGAAGCGTATGTGTTCGCCACGCCCCGTCTGATCGGATCTGCCCCGGCACGGACAACGGAGGATCGCCCATGCACCCGTACGCCTACCAACCGTTCGAACTCGTCCAGGCCGTCATCCTGGCCGTGCGGTGCGTCCTGCACGTGTATTCGTCGGGCACCCCGTGCGTCCCCGTCCGATGACGCCGGGAGCGCGGCGGGCCTGCCGCTTCCGGCCGGGAAGCGGCAGGCCCGCCGCGCGCGGTCTCAGTAGCAGTCGGTCGGTTCGCCCACCTTGACCACCGACAGCACGGCGTCGCCTTCGCCGATCGGTGTGCCGGGCGCCGGTCTCTGCGAGACCACCACCCAGTTGCGGTCCACCACCTGGGACCGGCCCCGGCCGGTGGCGTCCTCGCTCCGGGAGTAGAAGACCCCGGCCGTCTGGATGAGGTCCTGTGCCGCCTGCAGATTCATACACACGACCGAGGGCATCGGTACGCGGGCCGCGGTATTCGCGACCGTGGGCGCCGCGGCCGATTGTGGCGCGGGCGCGGTGAGTGTGACGGTGGTGATCCGGACCGGCACGGCCGACGCGACAGCCGTGTAGGACGCCGTATCCGGTTCGGGGGAACCACAGGCGACGAGTACCGCCGCGGCCGCCGTGATCACGCATACGCAGAGTGTCTTCATGAGCATCCTCTCGACCTTCGATTAAGTGGTGTGAATCACTCGCAGATCGATCGGCTATCGATAGTTGTTACGCGCGGCGGGAATCGGTGATGTGGTCGTGGGGGCCGGAGAGAGCGAAAGGCCGGACCCGCCGACTGGCGGATCCGGCCCCGAGGAACTCGAGTCCCGCGAATTACACTGCGGCGGCCGCGAACCCGGTCCGCAGATCGGCGAGGATGTCCTCGATCCCTTCGATCCCCACCGCCAGGCGCACCAGCCCCGGCGTGACACCCGAGCTGAGCTGCTCGTCCGGGGTCAGCTGGGAGTGGGTGGTCGAGGCGGGATGGATGACCAGCGAACGGACATCGCCGATATTGGCGACATGGCTGTGCAGGGTCAGCGCGTCCACGAACTTCTTGCCCGCGTCGACACCGCCGGCCAGTTCGAAACCGACGACCGCACCGGCGCCCTTGGGCGCCAACTGCTTACCCCGCTCGTACCAGGAGGAGGACGGCAGTCCCGCGTAGGACACCGAGGTGACCTCCGGCCGCTCGGTGAGGAATTCGGCGACCGCCTGCGCGTTCTGGACGTGCCGTTCCATCCGTAGGCTCAGCGTCTCCAGGCCCTGGCTGATCAGGAACGCGTTGAACGGTGCGATCGCGGTACCGAGGTCGCGCAGCAGTTGGACGCGCGCCTTGAGCGCGAAGGCCGGAGCGCCGAGGTCGGCGAACACGGCGCCGTGGTAGCTCGGGTCGGGTTCGGTGAAGCCCGGGAAGCGGGGGCCGTCGGCGCCGCGGACCGTCCAGTCGAAGGTGCCGCCGTCGACGATCACACCCGCGATCGCGGCACCGTGGCCGCCGAGGTACTTGGTCGCCGAATGGACGACGATATCGGCGCCGTGCGCGAGGGGCTGGATCAGATACGGGGTCGCGACCGTGTTGTCCACGATCAACGGCAGGCCCGCGCCGTGCGCGACCTCGGCGATACCGGGAATGTCGAAGATGTGGTTCTGCGGGTTGGATATCGTCTCGCCGTAGAAGGCCTTGGTGTTCGGCCGGATCGCGGCACGCCACTGGTCGAGATCGTCGGGATCCTCGACGAAGGACACCTCGATACCCAGTTTGGGCAGCGTGTAGTGGAACAGGTTGTAGGTGCCGCCGTAGAGCCGGGGGCTGGAGACGATGTGGTCACCGGCGCCGGCGATGTTCAGGATCGCCAGAGTCTCCGCCGCCTGCCCCGAGGACAGCAGCAGCGCCGCGACCCCGCCTTCGAGCGCCGCGATCCGCTGTTCGACCGCATCCTGGGTCGGGTTCATGATCCGGGTGTAGATATTGCCCGGCTCCGCCAGCCCGAACAGCGCCGCGGCGTGCGCCGTGTCGCGGAAGGTGTAGGAGGTGGTCTGGTAGATCGGGAGGGCCCGGGCGTTGGTGCTCGCGTCGGGGTCCTGGCCGACGTGGATCTGCTTGGTCTCGAAGCTCCAACCGGCGGACGGATCGGCCGGCGGGGTGGTTTCGGTCATCGCTGAGTTCTCCTGTAGGTGAGGAACGGGACGAGCGCGCCGGACACAGCGAATGTGCCACAGGCAGCACGCTTTTCCGGCCTGCCGCGGCCGGATGCGCCGCTGCGGCTCGTTCACGCTAGGGGTGGCCCTCGGAAATGGCCACGGTTTTATTCGCGCAGATTCCAATCATGCCGTGGTGGCGGGCCCCGCGCGCTGCTTTCCGCCGTTCGGGCCGGTGCGCTCATCCGGCCGCGACGCCGCGCGGGGCGTACATGATGATCGCGACTCCGGCCAGGCAGAACAGTGCCCCGGTGATATCCCAGCGATCCGGCCGGAATCCGTCGAGTGCCATGGCCCAGAGCAGCGAGCCGGCGACGAACACCCCGCCGTACGCGGCGAGGATCCGGCCGAAGTTCGCGTCGGGTTGCAGGGTGGCGACGAATCCGTACAGCCCCAGCGCGATCACGCCCCCGCCGATCCAGGCCCAGCCGCGATGTTCGCGCACACCCTGCCACACCAGCCAGGCGCCGCCGATCTCGGCGAGGGCGGCGACAGCGAACAGCAGGATCGACCGGATAACGCTCATGGGAGCCGAGCCTACGAGACCCTCGGGCACACCGGACGGGCCGTGGGTGGGCACCGTGAGCGGTAGCGCGGGACGAACACCGTACAGCACCATCCGGACAGTGCGTCGCCGGCGGATGTGGCCGTCCCCATATCGTGCTCCGGGTAGCCGATTTCGCCTGAATCCGGTGATCAAGTCCGGTCGGTGTGCAGGTGGGCGGTTTCTGCGAGGCGGAGCAGGGTGCGGTTGCGCCAGTAGTCGTCGAGGCGTAGATGGGTGATCGCGCCCGGTGCCGTCGCGAAGGAGGCGAAACCGACTGCGTCGACCGGTATCTGCATCCAGCTGGTGATGACGAAGGTGAGTGCGTATCCGTGCGTGACCACGACATGATCGTGGCCGATATCGGTCATCAACTCACGGGTGCAGGCGCCGACCCGGGTGGCGACCTCGCGCCGGGTTTCGGCACCACGGATGGGGCCGCGGTGGTCGAGTCTGTCGTGGTCCGGTGCGGGGACCTGTCGCTGTGCGAGCCACTCGTTCGGCCGGCCTTCGGCTTCGCCGAAGCTGATCTCGCGCAGACGCGGATCTGTGGCGACCGGGGCGCCGAGCGTCGCCCCGAGGATTCCCGCGGTTTCGGCACACCGGAGCAGGTCGGAGGTTGTGACTCGAATAGGCCGTGACGGGTCGCTGCGGCGTCGGAGCTCGTCGGCGATCGAATGTGCATCCAGTCGACCGGCCGCGGTCAGGCGGGAGTTGTGCCAGCCGCCGACCAGATCGGCTTCGGTGTGTTCTGCGTGCGGGTGGCTCACCACGTAGAAGTTCTGCATGTCTCCTCGGAGAGATCCGGTGTGTGCGGCGGTTACGGCGTCGAATTAGTCGATACAACTATCTCCCGGCTCGCGCCGATCCCTGCATCCGCTGCCGGATGGCGTCGGAGATCACAAGCGAACCACCGGTGGGGCGGCCGATCATCACCGCGCTCGGTCGGTGTCCGTCCGCGCTCCGCAGAAGAAAGGGGGAAGACAAAAGTATATATCTGTCTTACTGTCGATACATGTTGGCAGATACGTTTCATGATCGGGTCCGGTTCGAATTGCGCTCCGGTGACACCTGGCGCGAGCCCTGGTCCATGTACGCGGCGCTGCGCGATCACGATCCGGTGCACCGCGTCGTCCCCGCGGACCGCCCGGACAACGACTACTGGGTACTCACCCGGCACGAACACGTGTATGCCGCCGCCCGGGACACCGGCGCCTTCTCCTCGGGCGCGGGGCTGACGGTGGAATACGGTGAGCTCGAACAGATCGGGCTCACCGGAAACCCGCCGATGGTGATGCAGGATCCGCCCGAGCACACCGAGTTCCGCAAACTGGTCGCCCGCGGCTTCACCCCGCGTCAGGTCACCGAGGTGGAACCGGTGGTGCGCCGGTTCGTCCGGGATCGGCTGGACCGGCTGGCCACCGACGGTGGCGGCGATATCGTGGCCGACCTGTTCAAACCGCTGCCGACCATGGTGGTCGCGCACTATCTCGGGGTTCCAGAGGAGGACCGTTCCCGTTTCGACGGCTGGACCGACGCCGTGGTCGCGGCCGGTACCCAGCGCACGGCGGACGCGCAGGCCGCGTCGATGGAGATGCTGGGTTATTTCGCCGAGCTGATCAAACGCCGGCGTACCGATCCGGGCGACGATACGGTGTCGCTGCTCGTCCAGGCCGGTATCGGGGCCGACGACGCCGATGTGGACGGCCTGGTCCAGATCCTGGCCTACACCTGGACCATGGTCGCCGGCGGTAACGACACCACCACTGGCCTGCTCGGCGGGGCGGTGCAACTGTTGCAGCGCTACCCGGAGCAGCGCGCGGCGCTGGCCACCGATCCGGAGGGCATCCAGACGGCGATCGAGGAGTTCGCCCGGCTCACTTCTCCGGTACAGGGTTTGGCCCGGACCACCACCCGTCCGGTGGAGTTGGACGGCGTGACGATTCCCGCGGGCCGTAAGGTGCTGCTCGTGTACGGCTCGGCGAATCGCGACGAACGGGTCTTCGGCGCCGATGCCGCCGAACTCGATATCGAGCGCAACCCACAGCGCATCATGACCTTCGGCCACGGACCGCATCACTGCCTGGGCGCGGCCGCGGCCCGTATGCAGGCGCGGGTGGCATTGGAGGAACTGCTGGCGCGTTTCCCGGACCACCACGTCGATATCGACGCGGTCACCTACGCCCCCGGACCGTACGTCCGGCGGCCGACCAGCGTGCCCTTCCGGTGCGCGGCGTGACCGATCGGGGCACTGCGCCGCTGCTCCGGATCCGCGCCGTCAACGCGTCCCGCGCGCTGAACGGTGACCGGAGACCCGGCGCCGGACTCGCCGGAGCCGTGCGATGACGGACTGGCTGGCCGGCGGGCGGACCGAACTGGCCGCGGAACGGATTCTCGACGCGGTACGTGCCCTGGTCATAGACAAGGGCGCCGGCACGGTCGGCATGGCCGAGGTGGCCGAGGCGGCGGGCTGTTCGCGGGCGACGCTCTACCGCTACTTCGCCAACCGGCAGGCGTTGTATGTAGCCTTCGCCGGCCGGGAGGCCACCCAGCTCCTTGCCCGGATCTGGCGCGACCGGCGGCTGGACGGCCCGGACCGGGCCGAACTCCTGCTCGACGGGATGACCGCCACCCTGGCCGAGGCACGGAGAACCCCGCATCTGGCCGTCTGGTTCGAACCCGCGAACGCCGGAATCGTGGCGCGACTGTCGGATTCCTCGGAGGTGATCGACGAACTGGTCGCGGTCTTCGTCACGCGTTTGCGCCCGGATCTGTCCGCGGCGGCGGCGGATCGGCTGGGCCGGTGGGCGGTCCGGGTGATGATCTCCCTGCTGACGCTGCCACCCGCCACCGCGGACGAGGAGCGCGCCCTGCTGCGCGATTTCCTGCTTCCGTTCCTGCTGGGCACGGCTCCGGCGGCCGGAGACCCGGCCGCACCCGGGACGGCGACCGGCCGGTGCTGATTTCGGGTAACTCGCGACCCGGGTTCGCCGTAGGGACAGACGACGAACGAACCGGTCGCCCGGTACCCGTGCTCGACCGCGGCTCTCCCAGCCCGGCGAGACTGCGGGACCAGCGGCCCAGTTGCGTGGTATCGACCGGTTCGTACCCCGGGTCCTGGCGGGTCGCCGCGAGCACCTCGTGGCCGAGCCGCCGGATGCGCTGATGCCGGGTCCAGTGCGCCCGCGCCCATTCCGGCTCGTTGAACGCCGGACCGTCCGGAGCGACCATTCACCCTCTCCTCGCCCGGCTGTTCACTCCTCGGTGACGAAACCCCGCGCGACCATCCAGTCGCGCGCCACCTCCGCGGGCTCACGACCCTCGACATCGACCTGCCGGTTCAGTTCCGTGATCGACTCGTTGGTCAGCAACCGGGAGATGGGTGCCATGACCTCGGCGATCCGCGGATGCGCCTGGGCGAAATCCGCACGCATCACCAGAGCGGCATTGTACTTGGGGAAGAAGGAGCGGTCGTCGAGCAGCAGGACCAGGTCGAGTCCGGGGATACGACCGTCGGTGGCCGCGACCGATCCGAATCCACACTGCGTGGCGTCGGCGGTCGCCTGATAGACCACGGCGTCCTGGACGATCCGCTTGGGCATCTGCCCGCCGTCGATGCCGTAGGCGCGGGTGAGGCCGGGGAAGCCGTCCTGGCGCACATTGAACTCGGTACCCACGCAGATACTCGCCGCGGCGGGGTCGGTGGCGACCAGGCGCGCGTAGTCCGACAGGGTCCAGGTGCCGGTGCGTTCCGCCGTCCGCCGCGCGGTCGCCAGCGCGTAGGTGTTGTTCATGGGTGCCATCGCCGTCCACATCATGTCGTGTGCGGCCAGGTCCGCGTCGCGTACCGCGGCGAACTGGCCCTGTTCGTCCGGGACCGGCTTCTCGTTGCCGAGATAGTTGACCCAGCCGGTGCCGGTGTAGTCGTAGGCGATATCGATTCGACCCTCGACCTGGGCGTCGCGCAGACTGTTGGAGCCCTGGATATTGGTGAGGTCCCGGACTTCGGCCCCGGCCGCGACCAGCGCGTATTCGATGATGTAACCGAGAATGTTCTGTTCGGTGAAATCCTTGGAGCCCACCGTGACGGTGACACCCGCGAGCTCCGGGACCGGGCGGATACTGCCGGGCCCGACCGGGAGCGGTACCGAGCTCCCGGCCTGGAGACCGCATCCGGCCAGCAGCAGTACCACCGCCAGGAGCAGCAGCCGGGACGATCGGACGGCTTTCATCGCAGCCCCCGCGGGCCGAGGAATCGCTCCGCCACCGCGCCCAGCCAGTCCACCAGCAGGGCCAGCGCCACCGCGAGCACCGCGCCGACAACCAGCGTGACATTATCGCGCAGTTTGTAACCGGTATCGATCAGAATCCCCAACCCGCCCGCGCTGACCAGGAACGACAGCGTGGCGGTGCCGACGGCCAGCACCAGCGAGGTGCGCAGGCCGGCCAGAATGTAGGGGACAGCGAGCGGGAATTCGATCCGGCGCAGGACGGTCCCCGCCGACATACCCTGGCCGCGCCCGGCATCCACCAGCGTCGGATCGACTTCCTGGTAGCCGAGGATGGTGTTGCGCAGGACCGGCAGCAGCGAATAGAACGCGATCGGCGCCACCCCGATCCAGAAGCCGGTGGTGCGGGTGGCGAGGTAGAACAGCACGATCAGCCCGATCGCCGGTGCGGAGGCGCCGATATTGGCGATACCGACGACGACCGGCGCGAGCCGACGGTAGCCGGGCCTGGTGAGCAGGGTGCCCAGCGGGACCGCGACCACGACGACGAGCACCACCACCGTGGCGGTGATCAGGATGTGCTGCCAGGTGACGGTGGCGATATTGCCGGCATTGAGGCTCGCCTGCTGGGTGACGGTCAGGTCGCGCCGGAACGCCCACACCAGGACTCCCGTGGTGAGCAGTACGACGAGCACCGGCTGGACCAGCAGCCGGAGCCGGTCGGCGCGCCACTGCGCCGAGTGCCGCCCCGGAACCGCGGATGCCACCAGGGTGGTCATGCCGGCACATCCGTCGCCGTGCCGGTTTCGGTCCGCAGTCCGGCCAGGTGGCCGACCAGTGTGTCGATCGTGATCAGTCCCGCGTACTTTCCGTCCGCGCCGGTGACCACCGCGGTCGCGTTCCGGTCACCGAGCAGCGCCGCCAATCCTTCCTGGAGAGTCGATTCGGCGGGCAGGGTCTCGATCGGGGTCCCGGCCCCGCCGACCGAGTCGGCGTGGGCGAGGTCGGCGACGGTGATCCAGCGCAGCGGCCGCCCCGCGGTGTCGAGCACCAGGGCGCGGGCCCCGCCCCCGATCGCTGCCCGCGCCACCTCGACCGGGGCGTCCTCGGTGACCGTGGCGCATTCCCCGAGCGGAACCTCCCGGATCCGGGTGAGAGTCAGCTGTTTGAGGGCGGCATCGGAGCCGGCGAATCCGGCGACGGTCTCGTCCGCCGGGTCGGCCAGGATCGCGGCCGGCCGGTCGTACTGCAGGACCCGGGAGCGGTCGCCCAGAACCGCGATCCGGTCACCGAGTTTCACCGCCTCGTTGAAATCGTGGGTGACGAACACGATCGTCTTGCCCAGTTCGGCCTGTAACCGGAGCAGTTCGTCCTGGAGCAGGCCCCGGGTGATCGGGTCCACGGCGCCGAAGGGCTCGTCCATCAGCAGGATCGGCGGGTCGGCGGCCAGTGCCCGCGCGACTCCCACCCGCTGCTGCTGCCCGCCGGACAGCCGGCGCGGATACCGGCGCCGGTAGGTTTCGGGATCCAGCCCGACCAGTTCCAGCATCTCGTCGGTGCGCGCGGCGATCCGCTTGCGATCCCAACCGATCAACCCCGGGACTGTCGCGATGTTCCGCGCGACGGTCATATGCGGGAAGAGACCCGCCTGCTGGATGGAGTACCCGATACCGCGGCGTAACCGGTCGGGGTCGATCCCGGCGGCGTCGCGGCCGTCGATGGTCACCGTGCCGGAGGTGGGCTCGATCAGCCGGTTGATCATCCGCATGGTGGTGGTCTTCCCGCAGCCCGACGGTCCGACCAGGACCACGATCTCACCCGCCGGTATGATCATCGATACCGCGTCGACGGCCGGAGCCTGCTGTCCCGGAAACTTTTTGGTGACGGCGTCGAGCACGATCTCGACCCCGGACACCGCCGTCGCGGCGGTGCGGTTCGCCGAATCAGTCACGGATTCCCCTCGAAATGGTGAAATGTCCGACGAGGACGAAGATCCCGTCGAGGACCAGGGCGAGTGCGACGATCAGCACGGTGCCCGTGAGCGCCTGCGGTACCGCGTTGGGGCTGCCGAGCCGGGCCAGCCCGGAGAAGATCAGATTCCCCAGGCCCGGACCCTTCGCGTAGGCGGCCAGGGCCAGAATGCCCATGATCAACTGGGTGCTCACCCGCATCCCGGTCAGGATCGACGGCCAGGCCAACGGCAACTCGATCGCGGCGAGCACCCGCCACCGGTTCATCCCCACCCCGCGCGCGGCATCCACCACCGCGGTATCCACGGCGGAGAGTCCGACGAGAGTGTTGCGCAGGATCGGCAGCAGCGCGTAGAGCACCAGCGCGGTCACCGTCGGCGCGACACCCAGGCCCATCAGGGGAATGAGCAGCCCGAGCAGGGCGAAGGACGGCACCGTCAGGATGGTCCCGGCCGCGGCGGTCGCGGCCGCCGAGCCGAGCGGGCTCCGGTACACCGCGACACCCACGGCCACCGCCACCACCGTCGCGATGAGCAGGGACTGCACGACCGCCGAGACGTGCAGATAGGAGTCGACGAAGAGCTGATGCCGTCGTTCCACGACGAAGCTCCACCACGTATCCAGGATCCGACCTCCCGTTCCGGCCTCCAGCGAGGCTATCGCGACCTCGCCGCGCCCGGACGGGTTTTCCCGGAGGACGTGCGGCCGTCGGGACGGCGACGCGGCGCCCGATTACCGCGGGAGACGGTTCGCACGGTGACGACGGCACACGACGAACGGCCGGATCGGCGCCCCGCGCGGATCAGTTGCGGGCGAGCGCGCGGTCGGTGAGTGCGCCGATGATCGGTGCGAGCGTTTCGGCGTAACCGACGGTGAGGTGGTTGTCGTCGCGGAAGACCAGATTGTCCCCGATGACGAGGGGACAATCGGAAGGGGTGCAGAACAGCGAGGTCAGATCGGCGTATTGTCCGCCACCGCCGATGGTCGCCGCCCGCTCGGCCGCGATACCGGCGTCGTCGAGCGCATCCGGTCGGGCCGGGGCGCAGGCCGCGGCATCGTCGAGATGTCCGGAGAGACATATCGGGACATCGGTGTGCGGGTCGGGGATCGAGCCCAGCACCAGTACGGCCGCGCCGGTCGCGCGCAGCCGGGCGACCAGGCGGTGCAGGCTGTCGATCCAGGCCGGGTCGTAGGAGACGAAGCCGAAGTCGGCACCGTAGCGCCGGGACATGCTCACCACGATCAATCGCGGTCGCTCGGCTTGTAGCCGGGCCACGATCTCGCCGCGCCACTGCTCGCATTCGGTGTACTCCCGGCCCAGGTAGGGACTGGTGATAGGCAGGTCCATCAGCGGGCAGGTGACCTTTGCCATGGTCTCCAGCCGCCAGTGTCGCGTCGCGGTGATCTGCTCGAACGCCGGCTGCCACATCGCGGCATGGGAATCGCCGACCAGGGCCACCGTGGTGGCCGAGTCCGGATCGCCGGAGGCACATTCGGCCTGACCCACATCTCGCCAGGACCGTACACAGCCGTTCACGAACACGTCCGCCTTGCTCCCGGCCGCGTCGGCGAGCGAGGGGGTGAGATTCGAAGGGACAGGGCCGATTGCGGCAGACGCGGCAATAGCGGCCTGCGCTTGGTCGACCTGCTGCCGGACCGCCGCCTCACCGGGGTCCGAAGTCGGTGCGACCGGTGCGACCGGTGCGGTGGGTGCGGTGAGGGCAAGGGCCGGTGCTGCCGTACCGCGGCCGGTCGGCACCGGCGTGAGTACGAGCAGTGCGAGCGCCACGCCGGCGGCGATAACCGTGATCGCGCCGCCACAGGCGAGGCTGCGCGCGGCCGAACCGCGTAGGGGAACGGCGAAACGGGCCGGATTCTCGACCAGCCATAGCGTGAGCATGGCGAGCCCACCCGCGATCGTCACCGCGCCCAGCGAACCACCGAGCCCGAGCGGATGGCCGACCACCCAGGGCGCGAGTAGTAGCACCGGCCAGTGCCACAGGTACCACGAGTAGGACCCGCGGCCGATCGCTCGTATCGGGCCGAATGCCAGCCCGCGTCCGACACCGAACCGTGGAGTCGCACAGCCGGAAATGATCACCAGTACCGTCCCTGCGACGGGCAGCAGCGCGGCGGTTCCGGGATACCGGGTGTGCTCGTCGAACCAGGTGCACGCGGCGATGATCAGCAGCATCCCGACCCAGCCGGCGAGAGCGGCCGGAAATCTCGGCAGCCGGGACCACATCGGCGCCGACAGCGCGATCACGCCCCCGGCGGCCAGCTCCCAGGCCCGGGCGGGCAGCGAGAAGAACGCCCACGATGGGAGCGTGCCGGTCCAGCTCAGCGAGGTCGCGAAGGAGAACGCGGCGACGAGCACGAGAACGACCGGATACGGCCGCGGTAAGGTCGCCCCGGGTCGGCGGCGGCGCGCGACCCACGCCGTCGCGGCGATCAGTACCGGCCAGAGCAGATAGAACTGTTCTTCCACAGCGAGCGACCAGAAGTGTTGAAACGGCGACGGGAGCGTATCGCCGGCCAGGTAGTCGGTGCCGCGCAGTGCGAACCGGTAGTTCCCGGCGTAGAGCGCACTGGCGATTCCGTCGCCGAGTACCCGGCGGGCCTGCAGGGGTGGCAGCAGCACGGCGGCTGCCACCGCGGTGGTGACGAGGACAATACCTGCCGCGGGGAGCAGTCGCCGGGCCCGCGCGCCGTAGAACCGGGCCAGGCCGACAGTGCCCGTGGTCGCCGTTTCGCGATAAAGGATTCCGGTGACGAGAAAGCCGGAAATGACGAAAAAGATATCCACGCCGACGAATCCGCCACCGACCCCGGGCATTCCGGCGTGAAATAGCACGACGGCCACCACGGCGACTGCTCTCAGTCCTTCGATATCGGGCCGAAAGTATCTTCGCGGCACCGCATTATCGCCCCGGTCCGCACGCCGATCACCTAATTCGCTGCCGACCGCCACGGTCATGGGCAGCATTGTTGTCGGTCGTGTCGGTATTGTCACGACAACGCACCGCGTGCGATATTCCTGTTCGGGTTCTCCTGGCCGCGCTCGACGCCATTCCAGAACAACTCGACGAATCCGGGGTGTGTCCGAGCAGCGGTGGAAAGTGTTGTGTCCATGACGGTCGATGCCGTGGCGCGGATGAAAGCCGAGGCTTCTGCCGAGCAGTCGACGGCAACGGAGAGTGGAAAAACTGGCGAATTGTCGAGGATCGAACGCAGTCGCGGCCCTGCCCGAATTCTCATTTCCCCAGGTCGAATCTCCGCGATCGAACGGCCTCTGGCCGCACTGTGCCACGAACACGGCGAATCTTTTGGACGAATCGGCGGAGCAAACGTTCGACACATTTGCCACCTGCGTGGGTCGGAAGGCACGATTACCGGATGAACCGTCCTGTCACCGCTGAGATTCCGAACGGTCCCGTGGAGGTACCCGAGGTGGTCGAGGCGCTCGCCGGTGCCGACACGATAACCCCGGTGTGGCGTAATGAACTCGGAGGTCTGACGTTCCGCCTGGAAGGTGAGGTGATCAGGTACGCCAAATGGGTTGCCGCGGGCACACCGGAGATCGATCTGCTCGGTGAGGCGGAGCGGCTGGGCTGGGCGCGGCAGTGGGTGACCGTTCCCCGAGTCCTCGAGCACGGGGCCGACAACGAGGGCGCGTGGTTGGTCACGGCGGAAGTGGCCGGACGCTCCGCGGTGGAGCCCCGGTGGGTCGCGGAACCGGCGACAGCGGCGGCCGCGATCGGCGCGGGGTTGCGCCTGCTGCACGACCGCCTACCCGTCGACCGATGCCCGTTCGAGTGGAGTGTCGGAACACGACTCGTGCGCGCCGATGAGCGGATCGCCGAAGGGCTGGGACCGGCCGACCGGTCGCCCGAGTATCGGCAGCTGAACGTGGCGGAAGCCCGGGCACGCATCGGCGACCCGCCCACGGTCGACCGGCTCGTCGTCTGCCACGGTGACGCGTGCGTTCCGAACACGTTGTTACACGACGACGGCGGGTTCGCCGCGCATGTGGATCTCGGCTCGCTGGGAGTGGGCGACCGGTGGGCCGACCTCGCGGTCGCGGCATGGAGTACCGAGTGGAATTACGGCCCGGGATACGACGGGATCTTGTACGAGGCGTACGGGGTCGAGCCGGACCCCGAGCGCATCGATTACTACCGCCTGCTGTGGGATATGGCCTGAACATCCGTGCGCCGAGACCGATGAGACCGCTGGTCTCGCGGTCCGGTCCGGCTCCTCCTCATCCCCAGGTGAGGGGGTCGAGGTGCAGGTAGAAGTCCAAGCGGTCCCGGTCCAGGACGAGGCCGTACCTGTTCGCGAACAGGGTGTCCGCGGCCAGCGCCTGTGCCTCGTCCTCCCACGTTTCTCGCGAGTTGGCGAGTAGGAGCGCCAGATCGGCATAACGATCGGCCGATCCGAGACGGCCCAGGTCGATGAATCCGGATACCTTCAGCGTTTCGGGGTCCACGACGATATTGGGCAGGCACAGGTCTCCGTGACAGACGACCGCGTCCACAGCCTCCCGGGCCCGCATCCGCGCGATCTCGGGTTCGAGGCGGGCCAGCAGCTCTTCGGGCGGCGTGTGCTGCTGCTCGACGGGAAGGAACTCCGGGTTCACGGCATCGCGGCCGACGACATCACGTGCCACGGCGACCATCGTGTCGAGGCCACGGTCGAACGGGCACCGTCGCGCCGGTAGGCCGTGCAGCCCGCGCACCGCGGCGGCGATGTGTGGCCAGGCGGCGTGGAGGTCCGCCGCCGATAGTCGATCCGCGGAAACGCCGGGGACGGCACTGGTCACCAGCAGTGCTCCCGCCTGGCCGGAGTGCCATTCGAGCACCCGCGGGCCCGGCACGCGCTGGTCGGCCAGCCACTCCACCCGGTCGTGCTCCGCCTTCAGAACGGCGGCGTCCGCGGCCGGAACGCATTTGGCGTATCGGGTGGCGTCCGCGTTGCGGAAGACTGTGGCGCCCGACTCGCCGGTGGTGACAGGTGACCAGTCTTCGATGCGGTATCCCGCACTCACCAGTAATGTTCGCAGGTCGTGGCCGTCACTCATTCCGGCCACTATAACCAGCCCGGCTCCGCGCTCGTCCGCCCGAAGGCGGCGTCCGGACCTTGTCTCGGAGTCGCCCCTCACGGTGGATGTCCTGTGGCGGCGCGGATCGGGCGTTACGCGGGCCGCGCCCGTTCGAACGCTGCCACGATCGTCGATTTGTTGCGGTCGCAGATATCGTCTCCCGGGCTCGATGGCCTTTCGGTCAGGTACTTATCGGAGGGGATGATGTTGATTCCGATATTGCCACCCGTCTTTTCGGCGAACACGGTGCAGCCTTTTCCGGCCCAGGCGTTCACGGCGACCCGCAGGCCGATCGCGTCGCCGAAGGCCCGTGATTGTGCGTCTTCACCCCATGCCGGGATCGGCTCGTGCATCCAGCTCACCGAGACCAGCCCCGCTGTTTCCGTACCCCAATTGCAGGATTCCGCAACCACTCGGCCGGTCTTGTCGTTGATCGTGCGTTGCGGGGCCAGGCCCGGGGTGCCGAGGATATCCGCCACTTCGTCCGATGTCAGCAAGGCACAAATATCCAGGCCCGAGACCGGGCTCACGCTCGGTGCGGCAGCTGTTGTGGAGTTCGCCGCGCTTGCTGGGCTCGTCGCCGGTGGGGTAGTGGGTGAGGTTCCGTTGTCGGCGCTGGAGCATCCTGCTCCGGCGAGTAGGACCGCGGCCGCGACCGGAGCGATCGCGGCAAGATGCCGTCGGGTGAATCTCGGCAAGCCAGTTCCTTTACGAGTCGGGATAGAGACAGTATCGCCGCCGCAGCCGCCGTTGGCCGCGACCGCGCGTTCCACGCACCATCAGATCTCCGGCGCTGACCGTACCGACCCTGGTGATCCCGGGTATCGACCACCGGCATCCCACACAGTTCGCCGAGGAGTTCGCCGGAGTGCTCCAGAACAGCCGCCTGCAACGCGATGTGTTCCCTGACCTAATCGGTTCCGCAGACGATCCGGCCGCCGCACCGGCGCCCTCGATCCGGAAATTTCTCGGAGACGCTCTCGGTCGCTTCCCACTGTGACGGGAGAGCGCCCGGCTGTGTCAGTCGCCTTTCGCCTCGTAGCGCAGCAGGACCGTGCCGCCCGGGAAGGTGCGGTTCTCCAACAGGCGCAGCGATATCCATGACGGCAGTGTCGGGAAGAACGGCGTGCCGCCGCCCACTGCGGTGGGCGTGAGCATGATCCGGTACTCGTCCACCAGTCCGGCCCGCACAATCGGTGCGGCCAGCGTCGCGCCGGCCACCTCCAGCCTGCCGTCGGTTTCGGCTTTCAGTTTCTTCACCACCTCGACCGGGTCGCCGCGTTCCAGACGGGAGTTCCAGTCGACCGACTCCAGCGTGCGTGAGAACACGACTTTGGGCATATCGCGCCAGATGCGGGCGAAATCGACAGTCCGCGGGGTGGCGTCCGGAGCCTGGTCGGCGGTCGGCCAGTACGCGGACATCAGTTCATAGAGCCGCCGCCCGTAGAACGCCAGGGCGGTCTCCCGCTCGAAGTCGTTCCAGTACTGGAGGAGCTCATCGCTCGGATCGGACCAGTCGAGATTGCCTTGCGCGTCGGCGATGTACCCGTCCACCGAGACGTTGAAGCCATAGATGAGAGTGCCCATGGAGATCAGACTGCTCCGGAGGACAAAACTAATCGCGACGCCACACGGGATTGTCGATTCCTTGTAGAGAGGGCCGGCGCCGGGGCCTCCTGCCTTGATCTGATCTTGTCAGGTGTGCGCGCGGCAGTACCCTCCGCCGGTGCGCTCTTCACTGTTGCGAGGTGGATATCAGCTTCAGGAGATTCTGGGACAATGATCGGGTTGGCGGCCACGGGACCGGAGTTTGTGTATGGTGCCGTCGGAATCGGTCACCAGGGCATCGCTACCGCGGGCTATGAGCACTCCCGCTGTCATCTCCCATTTAGGCCCCGGGGCGGTGACTCCGGCTCGCTGCCTGCCTCGCCTCGACCCCGCTTCGGAGCCAACGCATCGTGGCAGGACAGCGCGGTCCGGCGGGTCACTCGTCGTCGCGGTGCGGGTTGCCTTCGTTGTCCGGAGCATTGCGGGTACTCGGAGTCTGCCCCTTCAACCACCGGAACCCGACCACCACGGCGACCAGTATCGCGATCGCGAGAATGACGAGAAGTTCCATAGCTGCGCGCCTACCCGGGTCCGGCGGCTTCAACCAGCGTGTTGTCGCGGGCCGGTGCGCTCACGCCACGACGCGGACCGTTTTGAGCTCCGGGTCGGTGGCATCGGGGATGTTCAGCCCGATCTCATGGCCGGTGCGCAGATAGTCCAGCACCCCCTGGTCGAGGCGTTCCCCGGGCACCACCACGGAAATACCGGGTGGATAGGGCGTGAGCTGTTCGGCCGCGACCCGGCCGGCTGCCGCCGCCACGGGCACCATCTCGGTGGAGCCGAAGAACGCGTCGCGGGGCGGTATCGCGGTGTCCAGCTGCAGTTCGTGCGGTGTGGGGAGACAGAGATCCTGCGGGGGATTCGCGTCGGTCAGCTGGGCCCGCCAATCGCCGATCGCCTCGATGAGCATATCGGCCGTCTCGTCGTCGTCGGCGTAGGACATGGTCGCGAGGGTCCGCCGGTGATCGCTGAGACCCATATCGATCAAGCGTTCCCGGCGCAGCCAGTCCTCGGCGTCGTAGCCGGTGGCACCGGTCCCGGAGACATCCAGCAGCACCTGGAGCCGATCCAGATCGTGCGAGGCCTCCGCGCCGAGCAGTTCGTTCTCCATGACCTGGATGCCGGGGATACTGTTCAGCTCGGCCCGGGTGCGGCGCGCGGTGCGCAGCGCGGCATCGAGCAGATCGTGTCCGCGCTCGACCATTTGGCGGCGCCATCCGTCCAGTGCCGAATAGATCAGCACATTCGGGCTCGTGGTCATGAGCAGATCGACGCAGTGGCGCAGGCGGACCGGATCCACCAGGTCACCCTGCACGTGGAAGACCGAGCTCTGTTCGAACCCGCCGCCCATTTTGTGCACGCTCACCACACAGATATCGGCGCCCACATCCATCGCCCAGGTCGGCAGGTCGGGGTGGAAGGGCAGATGGGCGCCCCAGGCCTCGTCCACGATGAGGGGTTTGCCGCGTTCGTGGCATACCCGGGCGATCCCCGCGATATCGGCGCAGGTCCCGTACGGGCTGGGACTGACGATCAGCGCGCCTGCCGCGTCCGGGTATTTCTCCCACGCCTGACGGACCTGCTCCGGCGACGGCGGATGCGACAGATGGCGTTCGGCATCCCAGCGCGGGGTGATCCAGCGCGGCAGCACACCCGAGAAGATGAGCCCGGCCGCGATCGATTTGTGGCTGTCGCGGGCCACCAGCAAGCCGTTGTCGCTACCGCCCGCGACGGCCATCATGGCCGCCTTCACCGACAGCGAGCTGCCACAGGTGGCGAAGAAGGTCTGGTCCGCGCCCACCGCGTCGGCCATCAGCTCCTCGGCGCGGGACAGGTAGCCACCGCGGGCCAAGCGGTCGTCGACGCCCGGGGCGGCCAGCACATCGGCGCGGAACACGTCCGCGCCGATGATCGCCGCCACCCTTTCGTCCACGCCACGCCCCCGGCGATGCCCCGGGGGCGTGAAGCCGTACCGGCCGAGCCGCTGATATTCGCCGAGCGCGTCGAGCAACGGCGCTCGTGAGTGGTCCATGCGGCGCTCAGTGGCCACGTGGCTCGCGCAGGGTCGCGCCTTCTTCGAGTTTGACGCGGCGGTGTTCGGCGACCACGATCAGCCCGCCGGCGATCAGGCAGATCACGCCGATGATTCCGGCGATCACCGCCCAGCCGGCGAAGCCGTAACCGGCGGCGGTGAGGGTCAGCGCCACCAGGACGATGCCGATGGCGCCGAGAATGATGCCCGGCCAGTTGCGGCGGTCTTCGATGGTTTCTCCGGCGTGCGAACGGGTCGTCCGTGCGTTGTCGGGGAAACGATGCTCACTCGGGGGATGGCTCGGATTCGAATCGTTGTTTCCGGCGACCATGGTCATGTCCTTCCTGTCGAGCCTGCGACCAGGGACGTTGCCCCGAATACCCGCTGAACGGCGGTTGAATCACCGGCGCGGGGGCGGGCCTTGTCCAATTCACCCGGCCGGGAAAGGGGGCGGCGGGACCGGGTGCCCGGGGTCGGGGAGGGGTGGGCGGTCCGGCGCCGGCCCGGGTGCGGGCGGTTCGGGTGGTACCGGCGGTGGCTCCGGGGACGGGCTGGGGACGGGCGGTTGTGGCTCCGGAGGCCGGCCCGGGAGCGGCGGTTGCGGCTCCGGCGCGGGACCGGGGACCGGCGGTTGCGGCTCCCGGGGCCGGGGTTCGGGCGGGGGAGTGGGCAGCGGCGGCGTGGGTTCGGGATCCGGCGCCGGATGCGGTTCCGGAAAGGGACGCTGTGGGTCGGTGGCGCGCATGGTGATCGTGCTCCTGTCGCGGGTGCTGGGGCCGGTCGCGCGACGCGGTTTCCGGCTGCCCACCCGCGATACCCGCCGCGGGCCGGGCGAATCAGCGTGCGGGAGTAATCCGCGCGTCGTGGCGGGACGACGGTCGACGTCGGGACCGCACCGGGTGACTATGCTGTGAGGGCATCGCTCGAGTACCGATCCGTCTCGAAAGGTCTCCATGCCGCGAATCGCGACCTCCACCATCGTCGACAAGGCCGACCTGCTGGCATTCCTCGGTTCGCGCCATCACGGCGTGCTGGTCACCACCCGCGCCGACGGCCGCCCGCAGATGTCACCGGTGACCTGTGGGCTGGATCCGCAGGGCCGGATCGTTGTATCCACCTACCCGAGCCGGGCCAAGACCCGCAATATCCGCCGCGAACCGCAGGTGTCGATCTGTGTCCTCTCCGACGAGTTCGACGACGCCTATGTGCAGGTGGACGGCCGAGCCGAGATACTCGATATGCCGGAGGCGCTCGACGGTCTGGTCGACTACTTCCGCGGTATCGCCGGTGAGCACCCGGACTGGGACGAATACCGGGCCGCGATGGCGCGCCAGGGCAAATCGCTCATCCGCATCGATATCGAGCGCTGGGGGCCGATCGCCACGGGCGGCTTCCCACCCGAGGTCGATACCGCCGGCTGAACGCCGGCCCAGGGGCCGCGCCCGCCCCTCCGGACTTCGCGGGTCGTTCGGGGCGGTCCTGCCGTCAGGGCGCGGCGGTGCCGATCCGTCGTCCCGCCGCCCGTATGGCCCCGGTGTCGGAGGCCACGATGACCTCGGCGAAATGGGACCGGTAGTCACCCAGATCGTCACCGACCGAACCCACCACCGCGTACACCGGGGTGGTGCCGGCCCGCCCGAGAATCGCCGAGATGATCTTGCCGGCCCGGGTCTGCCCGTCCAGCCGCCCTTCTCCGACGACGATCGTGCTCGCCTGCGCGGCCAGGGTGTCGAAACCAGCGCTGTCGAGCACGTAGTCCGCGCCGGAGCGTAATTCGGCCCCGTACTGTGCCCACATGCCGCCGGAGAATCCTCCGGCGGCTCCGGTCGCGTCGACTCCGGACGGATCGCGGGGCAGGGTACGCGCGGTTTCGGCGAGCCGCCGAGTCAACAGTTCGACAGTGGCCGGGTCGGCGCCCTTCTGTGGTCCGAACACCCGGGCCGCGTCCACATAGCGGGTGGTGACATCGGTGAGCACAGTAATCGAAGCCCCGCCGAGACCGCCGGCGTCCTCGATGGCCGCGATCGCTCCCACACCACCGTCGGTGGTGGCCGATCCGCCCGCGGTGACCACGATCCGCCACGCCCCGCGCCGCACCGCCGCGGCGATGAGCATGCCGGTGCCGTAGGTGTTCGCGGCGACCGGATCGCGCGGACCGCTGTGCGCAGTGGTGATACCGCTGGCTGCGGCGATCTCGATCACCGCCACGCCGTCGTCGGACAACCCGAAGGTGGCCTCACCGGGGACACCCCACGGATTGCGGGCCGCGACCGTCACCGGGTGGAGGCCCAGCGGCCCGGTGAGTGCGGCGAGGGTGCCTTCACCGCCGTCGGCGACCGGGAGGCGTACCGCGGACGCGCCTGTTTCCTCGGCGCCCCCGGCGATGGCGTCGGCGACCTCGGCGGCGGTGTAGGTGCCTTTGAAACTGTCGGGACAGACCAGGATCGTCACGCGGTCACCGCGCGGACCCGGACGAGCGCCCGAGTCCCGGAGTACGGTGTCGTTCGCACCCGATGGCGGCCGCCACCGTAATCCGGTTTTCCATCGTGCCGGAGCCGCGGTCGTCGGCCGGGCCGCAACGTGCACATCCTCATGCCGCCCGACTCTAGCGCTCGTCGGCGGCCCCGGATGCCCGGTCCACCGGGCATCCGGGGCCGCGATCCCGGAGATCGTCGCGGCCCCGACCCTGGTCAGCGGGCGGCGCCGACACCCTTTTCGACCCGATCGCCCAGCTCTTTGTCGACGTTGCGCCAGTACTCGAAGGCGCGCTGCAGCACCGGATCGCTCACGCCGTCCAGCAGATGGCCGACGATATTGCTCACCAGCCGCTCCCGGGCGGCGTCGTCGAGCACCTCACGGACCATGGTGCCGGCCTGGCCCCAATCGTCGTCCTCGGCGTGCAGCGTGTACGCGGTGCGAACCAGATCGCCGTCGGTATGCCAGCCCGCGGGTTCGCCGTACCGGTCGATATCGGGGCGCGGACCACCCTTGGAGTTCGGCGTGTACACCGGATCGGTCACCGGATGGATGCGCATCGCGCCGTCTTTGCTGTAGCTGTGTACCGGGGTGTGCGGCGCGTTCACCGGGATCTGCTGGTAATTCGCCCCCAGCCGGGCCCGGTGGGCGTCGGCGTAGGAGAAGATCCGGGCCAGCAGCATCTTGTCCGGGCTCGGGCCGATTCCGGGTACCAGATTGTTCGGCTGGAACGCCGCCTGTTCGATCTCGGTGTGATTATCGATGGGATTGCGGTTCAGCGTCATCCGCCCGACCTCGATCAGCGGGTAGTCGCCGTGCGGCCACACCTTGGTGAGATCGAAGGGATTGAACCGGTAGTCCTGCGCTTCCTCGAACGGCATGATCTGCATATACAGCGTCCAGCTCGGGTACTCACCCCGATCGATCGACTCGTAGAGATCGCGCATGTGGAAATCGCTGTCGGCGCCGGCGAGCCGGTCGGCTTCCTCCTGCGTGAGGAAATCGATGCCCTGGTCGGTTTTGAAGTGGTACTTGACCCAGAACCTCTCGCCGGCGGCATTCACCCACATGTAGGTGTGGCTGGAATAGCCGTTCATATGCCGCCACGTCTTGGGGATCCCGCGATCGCCCATCAACCAGGTGACCTGGTGGGCCGACTCCGGTGACAGCGTCCAGAAATCCCACTGCATATCGTGATCGCGCAGGTTGTTGTCGGCGCGGCGCTTCTGGGAGCGGATGAAGTGCTGGAACTTCATCGGGTCGCGCATGAAGAACACCGGGGTGTTGTTGCCGACCATGTCGTAGTTGCCCTCGCCGGTGTAGAAGCGCAACGCGAAACCGCGCGGGTCGCGCCAGGTGTCCGGGCTGCCCCGTTCCCCCGCGACCGTGGAGAACCGGGCGACCATCTCGGTCTCGGTACCGGGCTGGAAAACCGCCGCCTTGGTATAGGCGCTGACATCGCCGGTGACCACGAAGCGCCCGAAGGCGCCACTACCCTTCGCGTGCGGCTGGCGCTCCGGAATACGCTCCCGGTTGAACTGGGCCATCTGTTCGATGAGGTAGTGGTCCTGGAGCAGTATGGGGCCGTTCGGGCCGACGGTGAGCGAATGCTCGTCGCTCTCGACCGGGATACCGGCATCGGTGGTCAGGATCTCGGGCTGTTCACTGGTCATGCTCTCGGCGTCTCCTTCCGGGCGAATGGTCCGGCTCCGGGGCTGCGGAGCCGGGGACCTGATCGCGTGGCCGGATCGAGCGCGAGGAGGAGTTCCTGACCCGGACCGTCCACACACTGTCGCTTTCCCAGAATGTCACGGGGCAATCGGGAAAGCTGGAAAGAGACCTTCGACACGGGAAAACACTGGTCAGAAGGGGTCGGTCGGAGTAAGGGCCCCGGGGCGGCACGGCCGGCCCCGGGACCGGTGTTCAGGCGTGCAGCAGGGCCGACGCCCGGTCGGCGATCTCGGTGCCGACCTCGGTGGTGGTGGCCGTACCGCCCAGATCTGGGGTGCGCGGGCCGCCGTTGCCGAGGACATCGGTGACCGCTCGGTCGACCGCGTCCGCCGCGACGTGCTCGCCCAGATGGTCGAGCAGCATGGCGCCCGCCAGGATCTGCGCCACCGGGTTGGCGATGCCCTGACCCGCGATATCGGGCGCGCTGCCGTGAACCGCCTCGAACATCGACGGCGCGTCCCGGGCGGGGTTGATATTGCCGGAGGGGGCCAGCCCGAGTCCGCCGGTGACGGCCGCGGCGAGGTCGGAGAGGATATCGCCGAAGAGGTTGGAGCCGACGATCACATCGAGCCGGTCCGGATGCAGCACGATCTCGGCGGCCAGTGCGTCGACGTGCATCTGCCGGGTCTGCACGGCCGGGTACTCCGCGGCGATCCGCTCGAAGATCTCGTCCCAGTAGGGCATGGAGTGGATGAGACCGTTCGATTTCGTGGCCGAGCAGACGCGGCCCGTGCGTTCGGTCGCCCGGTCGAAGGCGTACCGGATGATCCGTTCGCAGCCGACTCGGGTGAAAACCGATTCCTGCAGGACGAATTCGTCCGGCCGGCCGGGATTGTGCCGGCCGCCGATCTCGGAGTACTCGCCCTCGGAGTTCTCGCGCACGATGAGCAGGTCCAGATCGGCGGCGGTGCGGTCGCGTAGTGCCGAGGTGGTGCCGGGCAGTAGCCGCACCGGGCGCAGATTGACGTACTGGCCGAAAGCCCGGCGCAGCGGGATGAGCAGACCCCACAGCGAGATATGGTCGGGCACACCCGGGAAACCGACGGCGCCGAGCAGGATCGCGTCGAATCCGGCGAGGCGCTCCGGTCCGTCGGCGGGCATCATCGCGCCGGTGCGCAGGTAGTTCTCGCAGGACCAGTCGAATTCGGTCCATTCGATGCCGGGCAGTACCCGGTCGAGAACTTTCACCGCCTCGGCGGTCACGTCGACGCCGATACCGTCGCCCGGGATCGTCGCGATCCGATAGAAAGTCACAGTGGCACTCCGATGTATTTGATCTCGAGGAATTCGTCGATGCCGACCAGGCCGCCCTCGCGGCCGAGACCGGATTCTTTCACCCCGCCGAACGGCGCGGCCGGATTGGAGACGACACCCTGATTCAGGCCGACCATTCCGGTGTCGAGCGCTTCGCTGATCCGCAGCCCGCGCCGCAGACCCTCGGTGTAGACGTAGCTCACCAGACCGTAGGGGGTGTCGTTGGCGCGGGCGACGGCCTCCTCCTCGGTCTCGAAGGTGGCGATACTCGCGACCGGCCCGAACACCTCGGTATGGCAGATCTGTGCCGCGTCGGGGACGTCCACCAGGACGGTGGCGGGGTAGAAGTGTCCGGGACCGTCGAGCGGTTCACCGCCCAGCAGGACGCGGGCGCCGCGGGTCCGGGCGTCGGCGACCAGTTCGGTCACCTTGGTCACCGCGTCGGCATCGATCAGCGGGCCTACCACGACCCCGGGTTCGGTGCCGCGGCCCAACGGTAGCTCGCCCATCCGTGCGGCCAGCCGCTCCGCGAATTCGGCGGCCACCCCGCGCTGGACGAGGAATCGGTTCGCCGCAGTGCAGGCCTGCCCGATATTGCGCATCTTCGCCGCCATCGCCCCGTCGACCGCCGCGTCCAGGTCGGCATCGTCGAAGACGAGGAACGGGGCGTTGCCGCCCAGCTCCATCGAGGTCCGCATGACGGTGCGCGCGCACTGCTCGAGCAGTTTCTTGCCCACCGCGGTCGAACCGGTGAAGGACAGTTTGCGCGAGCGCGGGTCGTCGATGAGCGGCGTCATCAGCGCGCCCGGATCCGAGGTGGTCACCACGTTCACCACTCCGGCCGGAACACCGGCCTCGTGCAGGATCCGCGCCAGCGCCAGGGTGCACAGCGGGGTCTGTTCGGCGGGTTTGACCACGCTGGTGCACCCGGCGGCGAGGGCGGGCCCGATCTTGCGAGCGCCCATGGCCATCGGGAAGTTCCAGGGGGTGATGAGCAGGCTCGGCCCGACGGGCTGTTTGGTGACCAGGAACCGGGCACCCCCGCCCGGCGCGGGCATGTATCCACCGTCGAGGCGCACGGCCTCCTCGGCGAACCAGCGGAAGAACTCCGCGGCATAGGTGATCTCGCCGCGGGCTTCCGTCAGCGGCTTCCCCATTTCGAGTGTCGCGATCAGGGCGAGCCGGTCGGCATCGTCGAGCAGTAGGCGATGGGCGCGCATGAGGATCTCGCTGCGCTCGCGGGGCGCGGTGCGCGCCCAGCCGGCCTGGGCGGCCGCGGCGGCGTCCAGCGCGGCCCGCCCGTCCTCGGGGGTGGCGTCGGCGACCTCGCGCAGCAGCTGTCCGGTCGCCGGATCGAGGACGGGCATGGTCTTCGCGGTCTCGCGGGTGCGGCCGTCGATGAACAGGCCGGTGGGTACCGACTCGACGGCTTCCCGTTCGGCGGCGGTGAGTGTGGCTTCCGTGAGCACGGTGGGACGCTCCTCCCTGACAGTGGCCGGTCGAGCCTGGCCGGATTGTCGACAATCCTACAATAGGGGCGAGTTCTCGTGGTGGGGAAGGCTCCGATTGCGCGGCAGGTGACGTCACGGCGAAAATCCAACCCTTTAGTACTGTTAACTACTCCGTTGCCGAGGGGTGACCCGGCGCTTGCGCCGGCCGGACAGACTTTTCGCGGCGGAGTGAGAACAGGGAATGTGAGTGCTGGATGGTCGTCGATCACGGGGTCGCGCAGAAAACCTTACGTCCCGGGGATTTCCCGGATCAGCGTGGCCGATTCGGCCGATTCGGCGGTAGATACGTTCCCGAGGGGCTCATGGCCGCCCTGCTCGAACTGGAACGCGCATACGATGCGGCCCGCGCCGATCCGGCGTTCGTCCGGGAGCTGACCGGTCTGTCGCGCAGCCGGGTCGGCCGGCCAACCCTGCTGCACCGGGTACCGCGGTTCGCCGCGCGGCTGGGTGCACCGGCGCCGACGGTCTATCTCAAACGGGAGGATATGGCCCACACCGGTTCGCACAAGATCAACAACGCCCTCGGGCAGGGGTTGCTGGCCCGGCGCATGGGCAAACGCCGAATCGTTGCCGAGACCGGGGCGGGACAACACGGAGTGGCAGTCGCGACCGTGGGGGCGATGCTCGGTTTGAGCTGCACCATCTATATGGGTGCCGTCGATATGGAACGGCAGCGGGCGAATGTGATCCGGATGCGCCTGCTCGGCGCCGAGGTGCGGGCGGTGGAAACCGGGAACCGGCGGATCAAGGAGGCGATCACCGAATCGGTCCGCGACTGGGTGTCGCAGGTGGACACCACCCACTACCTGCTGGGTAGCGCGGCCGGGCCTACTCCCTATCCGCGGATCGTGCGGGATTTCCAGCACCCCATCGGGGCGGAGGCGCGGTCCCAGATCCTGACCGCCGAGGGTCGACTACCCGACTATGTCATCGCCTGTGTCGGCGGCGGCAGCAATGCTCTCGGCGCGTTCCGCCCCTTCGTCGCCGACCCGGGGGTGCGGTTGCTCGGTGCGGAGGCCGCCGGGCGCGGAATACAGACCGGCGCGCACGCGGCGTCGCTGACCGCCGGCAGTCCCGGCGAGATCGACGGTACGTTCAGCCTCCTGCTGCAGGACGACGACGGTCAGATCGCCGGGACGCATAGTGTCGCCGCCGGCCTGGACTACCCGGGTGTGGGCCCGGAGCTCAGTCATCTGGAGGACAGCGGCCGCCTGACCGCGGTCCCGGTCACCGATGCGCTCGCGTTACGCGGTATGGAAGCCCTCGGGCACAGCGAGGGCATCATCCCCGCCCTGGAATCCGCGCACGCGGTGGGGTGCCTGCTCGAGCTGGCCGAGCGCGGTGACCTGGCCGCCGGTTCGGTGGTCCTGCTGTGCCTGTCCGGGCGTGGCGACAAGGACCTCGAGATCGCGGCACAGCAACTGGGACTCGGCTGACCCTCCGGTCGTCGGTCCGCCGATACGTCCGAGGGGGTCGCGTGACCTCCCTCATATCCCCCTGGGGAGTGGTCGTGGCCGGGCCCCCGCGAGCTGGGCGATCGGGCTGTGGCCGGGAATACAGCCGCCGGAAAAGCGATTGATCTCGTGCACAGCCGTAAGAAACACTGGCGCGTCACCGATGAGCCGAGCGCCGCTCACTCGTCTGTTCTCTCGTACACCGGGCAACGGTCATCGACGACCCCGCCCGGCCGACGCCCGATGCTCACGACCTCCGGAGGTAAGCCGATGCCCGCCCTGTTATCCGTTCGCCGGGCCGGAGGCGGCACTCCGGTCGTCGTTCGGTTGCTGGTGATCGCGACCTTCGTGGTGATCCTGAACGAGACCATCATGATCAACGCGATCCCGCGGCTGATGCACGACCTCGAGGTCACCGAGCGGGCCGCGCAGTGGGTGTCGACCTCCTTCATGCTCACCATGGCGGCCGTCATCCCGGTCACCGGCTGGTTCCTGCAGCGGGTCACCACGCGGCGCGCCTATACGCTGGCCATGGGTGTCTTCCTGGCCGGTACAGCGCTCTCGGCGGTGGCGCCCTCGTTCGCGGTGCTGCTCGCCGGGCGGATCGTCCAGGCCGGTGGTACCGCGGTGATGATGCCGCTGCTGATGACCACCCTGATGACCGTGGTTCCCGAACGTGATCGCGGCCGGGTCATGGGCAATGTCACCCTGGCCATTTCGGTGGCTCCGGCCATGGGGCCGGTCATCTCCGGCCTGGTCCTGCAGATCGCCTCGTGGCGCTGGCTGTTCGTACTGGTGCTGCCGATCGCGGGCGCGGTCACCTGGTTCGGGTTGCGGCGGCTGGAGAACATCGGGGAACCCGAGACCGGGTCGATCGACTGGTTCAGCGTGGTCTCCGCCGCACTCGGTTTCGGCAGCCTGGTGTACGGGTTGAGTCGGTTCGAGGCGGGCACGGTCGCCACCCCGGCCCTCATCACCTCCGCCGGCGTCATCCTGATCGGCCTGTTCGTCGCCCGGCAGCTGTGGTTGCAGCGGCACGGCACCCCGCTGCTGGATCTGCGGATCCTGCGCTCGCGCACCTACAGCCTGGGCCTGGTCCTGATGGCGGTCGCGTTCCTGGCCATGCTCGGCTCGATGATGCTGCTGCCGCTGTATCTGCAGAACCTGCGCGGTCTGTCGCCGCTGGAGACCGGGTTGCTGGTCATGCCCGGTGGGCTGGCCATGGGTGTGCTCGGCCCGGTGATCGGCCGCCTGTTCGACCGGTTCGGTGGACGCCTCCTGGTGATCCCGGGGGCGATCGGGATCACCGCCGCGCTGGCCGGTTTCACCCAGATCTCGGTCACCACGCCGTACTGGCAACTGCTGGCCCTGCACATCCTGCTCATGCTGTCGCTGGCCGCGGCCTTCACACCGGTGTTCACCCTCGCGCTCGGGGCCCTGCCGGAGGACCTCTACTCGCACGGCAGCTCCATGCTGGGCACGCTGCAGCAGGTCGCCGCCGCACTGGGTACGGCGCTGGTGGTCACCGTGATGGCGACCCGGACCAGTGCCTTGCAGAGCCAGGGTATCGATACGCTGACCGCGCAACTCGACGGGATGCGGCTGGCCTTCGTGGTGTCGGCGGCGCTGTCGCTGGTGGTCATCGTGACCGCGATCCTGCTGCCCAACCGGTCCGGGGCACCCGGCGGGACCGGGGACAGCGAGCAGCCCGCGGCCAAGCTCGTCCACGTCTGATCGCGAGGGGTCGCCGCGGCGAGGAAGCGGCGGCCGACGGTCCACCGGTGACGGTGTCCGACGCCGCAGCGGGCCGGATACCGCGTAGATTCGGCGATATGTCGAGGCAAGACGGCGGTGCGGCCGTGAATCATCAGCCGCTGCTGGTACTGGGGAAGATCACCGAGATCCTCGATGCCTTCTCCCTGGCCCGGCCGTCGTTGACGCTGGGCGAGATCCAGCAGGCCACCGGGTTGCCGACCTCCACGGTGCAGCGACTGGTCACCAATATGGTGGCGCAGGGCCTGCTGGATCGGGCGGGGGACCGACTCCGGGTCGGGCTGCGGATGAGCTATTGGGCGGCCACGGCGATCAAGGGACTGGACCTGCTGGCGATCGTCGACCCGGTACTGCGCGAGATCCGCGACGAGACGGGGGAGACCGCCTGTGTTTTCCGCGCCGAACACGGTTTCCGGGTGTGTGTGGCCATCGCCGAGACCCGGCACGCGCTACGCCGGGACATGTACGTGGGCAAGATCATCCCGCTCTACGCCGGGTCGGCGGGCCGGATCCTGCTGGCCTGGGACCCCGAACTCGCCGAGCGGGTACTGGCGGCACCACTGGAACCGCTGACCGAGGGCACCGTCACCAGTCCACCGGAGCTGCGGTCGCTCATCTCCCGGGCCAAGGCCGACGGTTACGCGATCAGCGCCGGAGAGCGAGAGGATTCGGCATCGGGGCTGTCCGCGCCCATATTCGACGCGGCCGGAAAGGTGGTGGCGGCATTGACGATCAGCGGCCCCACCCTGCGGATGCCGCTGGCACAGTGCGAGGCGTGGGTGGACCTGCTCGTCGGTTACGCCGAACAGGTCACCCGCACCCTCGGCGGCCGTATTCCGGCCGCCGACCCCGGGCTCGCCGTGGTCAGCGCGCCCGCGCCTCCGGATTGACCGGGTACGGCGGCAGTTCGTCGCGGAGCATGGCCACGGCGTTCTCCGCACACCGGCGGGCCATCTCGGCGCGCACCGGGACCGTGGCGCTCCCGACATGTGGCAGCAGCACGGTATTGGGCAGTTCGGCCAGGCCCGGTGCCAGACGCGGTTCGTCCTCGTACACATCCAATCCGGCGCCCGCGATGGTCCCGTCGCGCAAGGCCGCGACCAGTGCGCGCTCGTCGACGATCGGCCCGCGCGCGGTATTGATCAGAATCGCCGATCGTTTCATCGACCGGAGTACGGATTCGTCCACGAGATGGTGGGTCTCGGCGTTCAGCGGGACGTGGAGCGAGAGGTAATCGCTGGTGGCGACCAGTTCGGGCCACGGCAGCTGCTGCACCCGTCCAGCGAACTCACCGAGTTCCTCCTCGCTCACCGCCCGGTCACCGGGTGGGCGTGGCGAGAACACCACGGTCATGCCGAAAGCGAGCGCGCGCCGCGCGGTGGCGCGGGCGATCCGGCCGAAACCGGCCAGACCGAGCGTCCGGCCGCTGACATCGTGGCCCAGCAGCAGTTCCGGCTCCCAGCCGTGGAACTCGCCGGACCGGACGAAGGTATCGGCCTCCACACACCGGCGCGCGACCGCCAGGATCAGCAGCAGGGCGATATCGGCGGTCGCGTCGGTCAGGACGCCGGGGGTGTTGCCCACGACGATCGAGTTCGCGGTGGCCGCCGCGATATCGATGTTGTTGTATCCCACCGCGAAATTGCTGATCCCGGTGATCTTCGCCCGGTCCAGCAGCTCCGCGTCGAATTCGTCGCGTAGCTGTGCCACCACCACCCGGTAGTCCCCGGACGCGCAGGCATCGGCCAATTGCTCATGACTCATCCGGGTCTCGGCCACGGTCACCGCTCCGGCGGCTTCGAGCAGCCGCATCCCGGGACCGGGGAGCGCAGTGGTGACGAGGAAATCCGCGGCCGTCACGACTGCTCGCCGATCACCCAGTCGAAGGCCCGGGCTTTCGAGCGGGCGCCCTGCGCGGTCTTGGACCGGTTGGGCTCGCCCAGGTCGGCGAGCAGCGCCTCGCCGGTTTCGACCACGGTCGCCAGGATGGCAGGAGTGAGCCAGTCGGGGCGGGTGGCGAACAGCAGGTCCTCGGTCGCGGTGTTGCCACTCGCGCCGGGGGCGAACGGGCAGCCGCCCAATCCACCCAGCGACCCGTCCACCAGCGTGGCGCCCGCGTCGATGGCCGCCAGCGTATTCGCGACCCCCAGGCCCCAGGTGTCGTGACCGTGGTAGACGATGCGGCGCGGCGGCGTGTTCGCGCGGACACCCTCGACGAGCTGTCGCACCTGGGCCGGGACGGCCTGGCCCAGCGTGTCGGCGAGGACGATATCGACGGCGCCGTCGGTCCGCGGATCCGCGGCGATACCCAGCACCCGCGCCGGATCGACAACACCTTCGAAGGGACAGGTGAACGCGGTCGCGATACACAGCTGGATGGTGCCCCCGCAGTCCCGGGTCAGCTCGACCGCCGCGGGCATGGCGGCGACGCTGTCCTCGGTGGTGCGCCCGATATTGGCCTTGTTGTGCGAATCCGACGCCGACAGGCAGTACTGGAAATTACGCGCACCCACCGCGGCCGCCTTCTCGATATGCCGCGGGGTGGCCACCCACACCCAGCATTTCGCGAGTTCCTCCGGAGTCAGCGCGGCGATCACGTCGAGCGAATCGGCCAGCGGCGGCACCAGGTCCGGGCGGGCCATGGAGCCGATCTCGAGCTCTGGGACACCGAGCGCGAGCAGGTCGCGGACCAGCGCCACCTTCCGTTCGGTGCCCAGCGGTTTGCCGGTGAGCTGCAGCCCGTCGCGCAACGTCACATCGCGCAGCTTCGCCGCCGGTGTGTAGCTGAAGGTCATACCGTAACCCCTGTTTCCGAAGCGCCTGTGACGGCGTCGATCTCGTCGTCGGTGAGGCGCAGTACCGTGGCGAGTACTTCGCGTGTGTGTTCACCCAGGTCGGGGCCGATTGTACGGATCGGCAGCGAGGCGCCGCCGATCACCGGGACGATGCCGGGGAATCCCACCGTGGCGGGTTCGTCCGCACCCGTGTCCACCTCGAAGTGCTGGATCATGTTCCGAGCGGCGTACTGCTCGTCGGCGCAGATATCGGCCGCGGTGTAGATCGGACCGGACGGTACACCGGCTGCGTCGAGGAGCCGCAGCGCCTCCGCGCGGGTGTGCCGGCTCGTCCACGCGGCGATCGCGGCATCCAGTTCGTCGCGGCGGGCCCAGCGTCCGGCGTTATCCCGCAGCTCCGGGTCGGCGGCGAGGTCCGGTCGGCCGATGGTCTCCATATAGCGCGCGAAGATGGCGTCGCCGTTGCCCGCGACGATGATGCTGGTGCCGTCGTTGCACGGGTAGGCGTTACTGGGCGCGATGCCCTCCATCCGGCCGCCGACACGTTCGCGCCGCACGCCGTACGCCAGATAGTCGGGGACCAGCGACTCCATCACCGACAGGATCGACTCGTTGAGGGCCACATCGATGATGCGCTCCGGCAACGGGATCGGCGTATCGCTGCGGGCCCGCTGGAACAGGGCCATCACGGTGCCGAACGCGGCGTGGATACCGGCAATGGAATCGCCGATGGACACACCGGTACGCACCGGCGGACGGTCCGGATCGCCGATGAGCTCGCGCAGCCCGCCCACCGCTTCGGCCACCGCCGCGAAACCGGGCCGGGCGGCCTGGGGTCCGGTCTGTCCGTACGCGGAGATCCGGGTGATCACCACCTCCGGATTGGCTTCCTGCAGTGCTTCGGGGCCCAGCCCCCATTTCTCCAGCGTGCCCGGCCGGAAGTTCTCCAGCAGTACATCGCATTCGCGGACCAGATCCAGGATCAGGGCGCGACCCGCCTCGGTCTTCAGGTCCACCACGATGGACTTCTTGTTGCGGTTGATCGTGCGGTACAGCATGGAGGTCTCGCCGCCGTAGAGGCGCCAGCGGCGCAATTCGTCACCGGTTACGGGACGTTCGACCTTGATCACCTCGGCGCCGAAATCGGCGAGCATCCGGCCGGCGGTCGGGGCGGCGATGTAGTTGCCGAGTTCCAGGACCCGGATACCGGCGAGCGGCGGCTCGTTGCGCATGTTCTCCCTCTTATTTCCGAGTTTCACAGGACCAGGCTCAGCGGCATGATGAGCAGAATCGCCACCACCGAGGCGATGGATACGCCGACCGAGCACGTTTTCAGCGTGCCGCGGGTGGTCTGCCCCATCAGCGACTGCAGCAGCCAGAAGGTATTGCTGGTGACGTGGACGGCGAACAGCGATCCGGCGCCCGCGGCCAGGGCGATCAGCACGGGATCGATTCCGAGCGCCGGGGCCACCGGCGCGAGGATGCCCGCCGCGGTGATAGCCGAGAGCGTCACCGAACCGACCGCGATGTGCAGGAGGGCCGCGATCGCCCACACCATCAGCAGTGGTGCCGCGGTGCTCGCGGTGAAGTAGTCGCCGAGGATATCGCCGACGCCGGTGGCCGTGATGGTGGCGGCCAGTGACCCGCCGACCCCGGTCAGGATGAGGATCTGTCCGCTCTCCTGGAAGCCGGTGGCGATGCATCGCTGGATCCGGTCGATGCCGACGCTGCGGCGGCCCACGATGCTGGTGCCGACGAGTCCGATCAGCAGGGCGATGACCGGGGTGGCGAGGAATTCGATCACCGGGTTGCGGATCTCGGCGACATCGAGGACGGCGCCGACGGCAATGAGCAGCAGGGCCGTCATCAGCGGTGCCATCAGTAGCGGCAGCGGCGTGTCGGGCCGGGGCCGCGCGGGTACGCGTACGGTCACTCCGCCGGAACCGGCCGGCTTGCCGGCGGCGCCGGATGCCCCGTCGCCGTCCCGGAGTTCCGCGGCGCCGGCCCCGGGCTCCCCGTCGGCCGCGCGTACGTCCGGCTCACCGGCGGGCTCGTCGTCGGCGGGGTAGGGCTGTTCGTCGCGTTCCTCGTTCCACCAGCCGCGGTCGAACAGAAAGCTCATGACAGCGACCGCGATGGTGACCGTGGGAATCACGAGCAACAGGCCGAACAGCAGCATCTTGCCGAGCGGCACACCGAGTAGTCCGGCCAGGGCCAGCGCGCCGACGCCGGGCACCATGAGCACGATGCCGCATTCGCCACCGATCGCCAGCGCCGTGGCCATCCGGGCGGTGCCCTTCTTATCCATCTTGGCGGCGGCGGTCCGGGCCAGGGGGGCGGAGATGACCAGCAGTACGTCGAGGTAGATCGACTGCAGCGCGGTGGCGATGGTGAGCGAGAGCGCGTACGGCATCCGGTTGACACCGAAGACCCGGATCAGGGCCCGCACGAGGCGTTCGATGGCCCCGGTCTCCTGCAGCATCACGCCGGTCAGCACGCCGAAGGCGATCAGCAACCCGACCTCGGCCATGATGTCGCCGAAACCGGTGGCGATCGTTTCGACGGTCTTCTCGGTACCCAGACCGGCGGTGAGTCCGAGATAGGCCGAACCGAGGACCAGCGCTACCGCCGGGTTGATTTTGAATCGGATGATCAGCAGGACCACCGCGAGGACCGCGGCGCCTGTGTTGACCATCGTGGCAAGGTCTGACATGTGCTTATCCCATCGAGTCGCACCGGGCCGGGCGTCTGCTCCCGTGCTGGCGGCACGGAAGGCCACTCGTGACGCAGGCCACAGCGGATTCACATTATGAGCACACACTCACGATATAGGCAACCAGGCACCGTGGCGGGCGGGTGCGCCGCGCGGTTATTGCCCGGCCGCTGCCCGCTGGATACGGTTGCCTCGCCACGGACCGCGGCGCGCGAACCGTCGCGCGCCGCGCGGTGTCTGTCTCATCCGGTCATCTCGGCCTGTTATCGCTCGACTCGCGCGAACCCCGAAACGGAACACGGAGGACACGCAATGCCGATACGTGAAACTCCCTGGCCGGCCGGCACCCCGTGCTGGACCGATTGCCAGGTCGACGATACGAACCGCGCCCAAGAGTTCTACCGCGACCTGTTCGGCTGGGAGATCGCCGGCGGTCCGCCCGAAGCCGGTGGATACCTGATGGCGCTGCGCGACGGCCGCCCGGTCGCCGGCATCGGCCCCAAACCACC
Source organism: Nocardia grenadensis (assembly GCF_050942415.1). Taxonomy (NCBI): domain Bacteria; kingdom Bacillati; phylum Actinomycetota; class Actinomycetes; order Mycobacteriales; family Nocardiaceae; genus Nocardia; species Nocardia grenadensis. The sequence goes on from NZ_CP192054.1 coordinate 2,287,147, forward strand.
CGGGCAACCGATGCCCTCGACCTGGACCACTTATATCGCCACCGACAATGCCGACGACACCTCCGCCGCGATCACGGCGGCCGGCGGAACCGTGGTCATGGCACCGTTCGATGTACTGGATGCGGGGCGGATGCTGGTGGCCACCGATCCCGGCGGGGCGGCGTTCGGGATGTGGCAGGCGAAACAGCATTTCGGCGCCGCGGTCTACAACGAGCCGGGAGCCTACTGCTGGAACGAACTGCACACCGACGGCTATCAACGCGCGCAAGAGTTCTACACCCAGGTGTTCGGCTGGACGTTCACCGAGATCGGGGACGGGGTGAATGTCGACTACGCGACCTTCGCGCTCGCTCCCGACGGGGAACCGGTCGGGGGCCTGAACGATTCCACCAAGAACCCGGGCGCCGGGCCGTCGTACTGGTTGAGCTGGTTCCAGGTCGAGGACACCGACGCGATCCTCGCCTCGGCGACCGGTCTCGGCGCGACCCTGCTGATGGGCCCCGACGACAGCCCCTTCGGCCGGATGGGCGTGCTCATCGCGCCGCAGGGCGAAACCTTCGGCGTGATCGATACCGCGCAGACCACCGAGATGCCGTCCTGACCGACCCGCCGCGTCGCGGTGCGGTGACGGCGCTTCCGGACTGTTCGTTCAGCCGCACAGTGCGTGGGTGAGCACGTTGCGGATATCCACGGTGGGGGGTGTACCGGTAATGGAGAAGGTGACCGCGAGCCCTGGGGCCGCGGCGCCGGAGATGGCAGAGAAGCCGTGGATGCTACCGAGGTGGCCGACATATTGCAGGCCGCACGGTAGCTCGGTGTACGCAAGGCCGAGCCCGTAGGACATGCCGTCACCGCGGCCCATATCGACCCCGTCGAGCATCTGCGGCAACTGGGCCTGCGGCACCACCCGACCCGACAGCAGCGCGAGGAAGAACCGGTTCAGGTCGGCGCCGGTGCTGACCAGCGCGCCGGCCGCCCACGGCACCGACGGCTCCACCCGCGTCTCGTCGGTCACGGTGCCGTCGACGGTGGCATAGCCGGTCGGATGCGGGTCGCGCAAACCGGTTTCCCCGGTGGCCGGCAGGTAGGTGTCCCGCAGCGCCAGCGGAGCGAGAATGCGGTCGCGCAGCTCATCTGTGTAGCGGTGTCCGGTCACCGCCTCGATCAGCATGCCGACGACGATGTAATTGGTATTGGTGTATTCGAATCGAGCGCCCGGGGCGAACTGCGCGGGATGCCGCAGGGCGGCTGCGATCTCCTGGGCGGGAGTGACGGTGCGGCCCTCCTTGGCCGCCGCGTATTCGTTCATCTCCGGGGTTTCGGGCAGTTCGGGCAGCCCGCTTCGATGGCCCAGGATCTGGCGGACGGTGAGGGCGCGCCCGTCCACCCCGGGGCCGACGAGCAGGCCGGGCAAGTAGGTGTCGATCGAGCGGTCGAGATCTATCCGGTGTTCGGCGACCAGTTGCAGCACGATCGCGGCGGTGAAAGCCTTGGTGACGCTACCGACCCGGACATGCTGGGGGCGATCGGTAGGGATCGGGGTCCCCGCGGCGATATCGGAGAGGCCGGAGGCGACGACGGAGGTCGCGCCGTTCTCGGTGAGCGTGGCAATGGCCCCGACAGCACCCGAGTGGATCACCGCGTCGAGGTCGCCTTGCACGCTGTCCATGCGGGCGGCGATAACCGAAGGTGCGGGGGCGGGTTCGACCGAGTTCGTCGTGCAGGCAGACAGCAGCATCGCGGCTGTGCAGAGCGGAAGAACGATGGTTCGTATGCCCATGATCCGATAGTTACGGGTTGTGTCCGTCGGCGGCACCGCGTGACCGCCATCGGCGTCGCGCGGTGCCGGCGGAGCCGGTCAGGTGCCGCGGTCGCGGCGTTCGGTCCGGTCCACGCGTTCGTTCGCCAGGTTGTCGTCGTCGGCCGGTGGTTCCGGGTCGTGCCATTCCTGCGCCCGGCTCGACCGGTTACCCCGCAGGGTACCTTCCAGTTCGTGGGCCAACTCGTCGTCGCGGGCCGGACCGTGTTTGCTGTTTCCTCGTTCCATATCTTCTCCTGCCTCGTTCCGGAAATGGTTCAGGCGTAGCGCAGCAGCGCCCCCACTCCCTCCCGCGGCGCGGTCTCTGCGCCGATCGGGGTCACCGTGCCGCCGCGGACCAGCGCCGCCACCGGCAGCGCCTCGTCCGCGCGGCAGGTCGTGCCGGTGGCCGGGCCCGGGGCGCCGAGCGCGGCCGGGTCGCGCAGCGGTGCGGGATCCATGCGGACGGTGCGGTCACCGAGCGCGGTGGCGTTGATCAGCACGTTCTCGGCGTTGGCGGCCAGCAGGGCGCAGACCGTTTCGGACAATCCGGTGACGGCCAGGCCCTCGTCGCGGCCGTGGGCCTGGTCGAAACGCGCCGTGATCTCCGCGCGCTGCCGGTCGGCCTGTTCGGTGACAACTTCACGGACCGCGTCGTCGAGTTCGCTGTCCCCGGCCCCCGCGGCGCGGCCGCCGGTGTCGACCTCTACCACCCGCGCTCCGGTGGAACCCAGTGCACCGTGGACCGCGGACCGGGTGTCGGCCTCCCCGGCCAGCACCACCACCTGGGCGTGCACCCGCCGGGCGACTCGGGTGAGTTCCTCGGCGACCTCGCCGGCATTGCGCCGGGCCGTCTCCTCCACCCGCCGCTGCATCGAGCGATGCGACCAGCCGCCGCCGTGGCGCACCTTGTGCACCGGATGCCCGCTGCCCTCGACGGATTCCTCGACCACCTCGCCGTGCTCGTCCACGCCGTACATATCCGAGCCGACCCCGTCGACGACCGCCACCGCATGCGGTACCTCGCCGGCCTCGTGTTCGATGAGCGGCAGCAGGTATGGCAGCGGTGATACCCGGACGATCTCCGGCTGCGGACGCCCGGGTAACCACCGGTCGATGAGCACCGACTCGGCGTCGGCGATGAGGAACCGCCCGGGCCGGCCCGGTTCGGGCGGGCCGGCGGTGACCGCGGCGCCGAGCACCGTGATCATCTGCTCCGAAGCGCCCGCGTCGGCCAGTCGCTCGGCGAGCGCCCGCCAGCGCAGAACGCGTTGCCGTTCGGCGTCCTCGGTGTCGTGTTCGGCGTCGATGTACAGCGAGGCGAACGGTCCGGGTCGTTGCGCTACTTCTCTGATACTCATGCCATTCACGGCGAACGCGTACCCGGCCACAGCGGATCGAATCCGGGTCCGGCGAAATCATCGGGACCGGCGCCCGCGGCGGCCCGGCGGCGCCGGGACCCGGGCGCGGGTCAGGCCGGCTGCGGAGTCAGTTTGCGCAGTGGTTCGTCCAGTTCGGCGCGGAAGAAATCGATGAACCCGTCCGGGTCCGGGCCGGCGTTCTGCATCACCAGATGATCGAACCCGGCGTCCACGAAGGGCTGCGCGACGTCGAGGTAGCGTTGCGGGTCCGGCCCACAGGCGAACTTCTCCAGAATGTCCTCCTCCCGAACCGTCTCCGAGGCCGCAGCGAAGTTCACCGGGTTCGGCAGTTCGCTCATCACCTTCCAGCCGGTGAGCGCCCAGCGCGAGGTGTCCCGGGCGGCCCGGGCCGCGGTGTGCTCGTCGGGCGCCCACGCCATCGGCACCTCGGCATAGCGGGGGCCGGCGCCGCCCGCCGCCTGGTAGTCCGAGACCAGATGCGATTTCGGTTCGGTGGCGAAGAGCCCGTCACCCAGTTCGCCGGCGATCTCGGCGGCATGGCTGCCACCGGCGGCCACCGCGATCACCGGCAACTCGTCGGGCAGGTCGAATATGCGGGCATCGGACAGTTTCAGGAACTTGCCGTCGTAGGAGCGGTATCCGCCCTTCCACAGTGATCGGATGGTCTCCAGTGCTTCCCGCAGCAGTTGGTGACGGCCGGCGACATCGACCGGGAACCCCTCACCCACGATGTGTTCGTTGAGGCGCTCCCCGGCGCCGAGACCCAGCGTGAACCGGTTCTCGGACAGGATCGCGAGCGTGGCGGCCGCCTGCGCGATGATCGCGGGATGGTACCGCACGGTCGGACAGGTGACGCCCGTGGCGATCCCGATCCGCTCGGTCTCGGCGGCGATGGCGCCGAGTACGGCCCAGGCGAACGGGGAGTGACCCTGATTGTCCAGCCACGGGTGGAAATGGTCGCTGATCTCGACGAAGTCGAATCCCGCGGCTTCGGCGCGGACGGCCTGCCGGACCAGTTCGGCCGGGCCGAAGCCCTCGGCGGCGAGTTTGTAACCGATCTGCATGGTTCCTCCGAACGCTGTAGTCGTCGATGGCCGCCACGAGTTCGGTCTCGCGGAGGGTGCGGCGTCGGACCTGGGCGCGGTACCCGGTGGGCCGCGTGGGAAACGGGAACGGTCCGGCGCTGCGCTCGGTCAGGCCGGAGGGTAGGGGGGAACGCCGCTGGGTGTGCGGGTCACCGTGGCGCCGGCCCGCGTGGCGATCGTCGCGAACTCGACGGCGTCCCGGACGGCCGCGCCACCGGGGTCGTTGTTGAAGTAGACGAAGGCATCCTCGGCGTCGAACCAGGTGCGGGTGAGCCGCTCGACCCAGGTGGCCAGCGCCCGCGTCCCGTAGCGGGGCGCCGGTGCCGCGCGGCCCCGATGCAGTCGCAGATAGCCCCAATCGGTGGTCCGCCAGCGCGGAGTCACCGGGCGCGAACCGGCGTCGGCCCAGCAGAGGGCGGCGCCGTGGTCCTCGAGCACCCCGCGGACGCGCGGCGACCACCAGGAATCGTGCCGGGGCTCCACCGCGACCCGGATATCGCGGGGGAAGCAGCGCAGGCAGGCCTCGAGCAGGCCCGGGTCGGCACGCAGCGTCCCGGGGAGTTGCACCAGTACCGGTCCCAGCCGCGGTCCCAGACCGCCCGCGTGGTGTAGCAGCCGGGTGACCGGTTCCTCGGGGTCGCGCAGGCGTTTCATATGGGTCAGGAACCGGCTGGCCTTGACGGCCATGACGAAACCGGCGGGTGTTCGCTCGCGCCAGGCATCGAAGGTCTCCCGGGCGGGCAGCCGGTAGAAGGCGTTGTTGTTCTCGACGGTCGCGAAACCCGCGGCATAGTGTTCCAGCCACAGCCGTTGTGGGCACCGGTCCGGGTAGAGGACACCGCGCCAGTCCCGGTACTGCCAGCCGGAGGTGCCGATATGCAGCGTCATCGCCTTCCCACCGGCTCTGCGCGGCGAGGCCCGGGGCCGTCGCCTCGCGAGCTCCGCTCCGGTGCCCGGTGGTGACGAGGCCGGACCGGTCGCCTGCGTGGGTTCATATATGGCGGCTACCCCGGAGGCCCGCACCCATGCCTTCGGCGGTACCGTCTCGCGCGCACGGGACCATCGGTCCGGACTTCACCGCGCGGGTCGCTGTAGCCAGTGCCGCAGCGCCTCGGTGACCTCCTCCGGACGCTGTTCCATCAGAAAATGATCGGCGTCGATGCGCACCAGTTCGCCGTTCGGTATCTCCCGTGCGAGTTGTTGGGCGGTGGTCATCGGGATGGCGGGGTCCCGGATGCCCCAGACAACAGTGGTGGGACAGTCGATCTCGCTCAGGCGCGCCCTCAGGTCCGGGCGGATCCGGACCCGGTACCCGGCCCAGAAATGCGCGTACCAGCGGCGTCCCTCGGCGGTACGCAATAGGCGGAGGTACTGCTCGAGCCGCTCGGGCGTGAAGGTGCCGTTGCGGACATACCGGTGCAGTCCCCAGCGGTGCACGGCGTGGATCGGGGGTGCCGCGAGCAGGCGCCGGCCGGGTCCGTAGCGGGCGGCGGTGGTGAACACGCCGAACAGCAGCGCGTAGCGCCCGACGAAGGTCCCGTGGGCCCGCGAGTTGAGGATCGCCAGCCGCCGGATCCGGTCGGGGTGGCGCTGGGTCAGGCCCAGCCCCAGGAAGCCGCCGTAGTTGTGACATGCCAGGTCGACGCGGTCGAGTTCCAGCGCGTCCAGCATGCGCGCGAGCCGGTCGACCTCGCTGTCGTAATCGCAGGACAGGGCCGTATCGCGTGCGGAATCACCCCAGCCGAGCCAGTCCGGCGCGATCACCCGCCGGTGCCGGGACAGTGGCCCGATCTGCTCCCGCCAGGCCGGATGGGACTGTGGCCAGCCGTGCAGCAACACCAGCGGGTCGCCGGAACCGGCTGCGGCATAACTCAACCGGGCCCCGTCGAGTGTGGTCTCGTACCGGGTCGGCGCCCGGTGCGCGGTGGGTTCGATTCGATCGGTCGTCATCGGCTGTCTCCTGGATCGGTGGTGGTTTGTTCTCCGGACCGGTCGCGCATACGCCGGTATCGTCGCCCGCATGACCATCTCGGCACTTCCGGAAACATGCGCCGCCCCGGCGACGGCGGCGCGGCTGTGGGTGCGTTCCGGGCACGCCGTCTACCTGGGCCCCGGATTGGGCCTGGCCCCGCATTCCACCGCCCTGCCCTCGCTCGGGGTGGGCGTGGACGCGTCGTTCCGGGTGCGCGCCGGGGAAACGGTGGATATCACCGCGCGCAGTTTCCTGTTCCGGGCGCGGGTGGTCCACCATGTGACCGGTACACAGGGCCGGATGCTGTTCTGCTTCTTCGACCCGACGAGCGCGCGACTGACCCGCTGCCTGGGTGGAATGACCCGGACCACCGGCGATTTCGCGTACGCCCACCGGGAGGAGAACGAGCTCGTCGCACTGTGCCGGCAGCCGGAACCCGATATCGAGCGGCTTCTCGAACTGGCCAGCGTCCCCCTGCCGGTGATACGGGACACGCGGATCGCCGCAGCGACAGCCACCATCCGGGCCGATCCCGCCCGCCCCTATCGCGCGGCGGACTGTGCCCGCGCGGTCGGGCTGTCGACCTCCTATTTCCTGCGCACCTTCGCCGGGCAGACCGGCACCAGCTTCCGGCGCTACGTCCAGTGGGCGCGGATGGTGCACATCGCGCGGTCCCACGCGGCGGGGCACGATCTGACCCGGGCGGCCGCGGACGCGGGGTTCGCCTCGCCGTCGCATTTCAGCGATACTTTCCGGGCGATGTTCGGCCTCACGCCCACGGCCTTCGTCCGGATCGGCGGGGAACTGTCGGTCCTCGAGCGATGAAGGTCACCGCGCCCGTCGGCGGGGAGATGACGTGGGTATATTCGGCTTCGGCAACTAGTTGCTTGTGCTAATCAACTCTGAGTGGTGAAAAGGTGATGCCCATGCCCGGTTTGACCGGCCGCATCCACGGCGCCGACGGCTGGCCCGTACCCGACGCGGTGCTGACCGTGACGGATATGCGTGGTCGGCAGATCTGCCGCGCGGTATCCGACGAGAACGGCGCGGTGTCCACCGAACCGCTGCGTCCGGGTGTACACACCGCGGTGCTCACCGCCGCCGGTTATCAGCCCGCCGCCCGGGCGGTGCAGATCTCGTCCTCGGGTTCGGGCACGCTGGGCGACGTGGCGCTGGCCCCGGTGGTCGACGCCGTCGCCCTCCCGCCGGCCGGGCCCTGGACCATAGACCCGGTGCACTCCTCGGTGATCGCCACTGCTCGTCACCTGGGCATATCCAGTATCAAGGCGCGATTCGCCGAGGTCAGCGGACGGCTCGATATCGCCGACCGGTTCGAACAGACCTCCGGTTACGCCGAGATCAAGGCCGCCACCATCGACACCGGTATCGAGATGCGCGACACCCACTTGCGGTCCAGCGACTTCCTCGACGTGGAGAATTACCCGCTGATCTCCTTCACCAGCAACGGCCTCAGCCGCACCGGCGGCGACACCTGGGTGATGTCGGGTGAGCTGTCCCTGCACGGGCAGCGCCGGCCGGTCGATCTCGCGCTGACCTACGGTGGGTTCGGCCCGGACCCCTGGGGTGGGGTGCGCGCCGCGTTCCATGCCGAGACCACACTGCGACGCGACGATTTCGCCATCGACTACAACGCGGTGGTCCGTGCCGGAGTGGCGGCGATCGGCACCACGGTCAAGATCGACCTGGACATCCAGGTGGTCCAGGGTGACCGGCTCCCCGAATCGGCCTGATGGAGGTGTGGCGGTAGCCGGCCCACCAGCCGGCTACCGGACAGCGCTGGTGCGCCGGTAGCCGTCGGTGATAGCGCGTAATTCCGCGGTGGTCAGCACATCCTCGATGCGGTCGAAACCTTCGGGCGCGCGTTCCGCGACCATCCGCAGGGCGCGATCCATCGGAATGTCCCGGTTGGCGAGCACCACGGAATTCGCCGTGTCGCGGCGCGCCGATTCGTAGGCCGCGAATCCGGCGACCGGATCGCCCGCGCCGGCCAGTTCGGCGGCCACCGACCGGGCGTCGAGAATCGCCTGCGAACCGCCGTTGGAGCCGACCGGGTACATCGGGTGCGCGGCGTCGCCGAGCAGGGTGATCCGCCCGAAGCTCCAGCGCGGCAGCGGATCCCGGTCGACCATCGGATACTCCAGCACTGTCTCGCTCGCCGCGAGCAATGCCGCCACATCGAGGCCTGCGATCCGCCAGCCGCGATAGTGCGGCGCGACATCGTCGAGCCGCCCGGTATGCGTCCACTCGGCCTCGCCCTGGGTGTCCTGCGGCATCCGCACCTCGGCGACCCAGTTGACGAGGACCTCATCGCTGCCCGGGGCGGCCGGGCCGAGCGGATAGGCGACGAGTTTGGCGGCGTGATTGCTGCCGGCCATCAACATCGAGGAGCCGGTGAGGAAGCGCGCCGCGGTGGCGACGCCGCGCCACATCCGGATTCCGTTCCAGCGTGGTGGGCCCTCGTCCGGGTACAGCCGCGCCCGCACCGCGGAGTGCAGCCCGTCGGCGCCGATCACCGCGTCCGCGGCGAGCTCGCGCGCGGTACTGCTGCCGTGCTCGCCGATCACGACGCGGACCTGACGGTCTTCTTCGGTGGCGGCGACGAACCGGCACCCGGTCCGTACCGCATCCGGGCCGAGCCGTTCGCGCACCGTATCCAGCAGCAAAGACTGCAGCCGGCCGCGGTGGACCGAGAACTGGGGCCAGGGGTGCCCGGCCGCGACGCCGCGCGGTTCCCGCCAGATCTCGTTGCCGAATCGGTCGTAGTGCACCAGTTCGGAGGTGGCGACTGCCCGCGCGGCGAGTGCGTCGTGTAAGCCGAGTTCGGCGAGGACCGCGGTCGCGTGCGGCAGCAGATTGATGCCGACCCCGAGCGGGCGCAGCCGCGAGACCCGGTCGATCACCTGGACGTCGATACCGGCCGCGTGCAGGCTCAGCGCCGTCGTCAGCCCACCGATCCCGGCGCCGACGATCAGTATCCTCATCGGGCCGCCGCCAGCGGCACATAGGTGGGATCGAACCGTTCGTGAAGATGTGCCACCACGGCGGACCGGTGGTCGGACAGCACGCTCTCCTTGTACGCGCAGGGCAGGCCTTCCCCTTCTCCGGCCACGGGCCAGCGCGTGACGCCCGCGCCCAGGACGGTGCGCGCGAGGTGGCGGCGGGCGCCGGCCAGGCTGTGGCCGATGGGTAGCCGTTCGTCGGTGAGCAGGGCGGTGAGTTCGTCGTCGGCGGCCACCACGGCCACGCAGTTCCACGAGACGGCGGCGCCGCCGGTGGTGACGAGAGTCGAGCGGCGGACGACCACGGCATCGGCATCGGCGCAGCCGAGCGCCGCGCGTACCGCGGGGTCGAGGTCGTGGCCGGTGGTGGTGTGCTGATCGGTGAGGTCGAGTGCCAGCGGGCGGTCGATCAGCGCCTCCAGCAGTCTGGTCATCGATCCGTCAGCGCGCAGTAACATGCGGGTAACCGAGGGTAAATCGGATTCCGTTGTCTCCGTGAGGAATTCCGTCACCGGTTCCACGATACGGCGGCGCCGCCGGTGCGGCATTCCCGGCGGCGGAGATATGGGACACGTGACGGCCGGGGTGGTATGGCCGCGAAGCTGCCGAATCGCCCCCTTCACAACCAAGCGCTTGTTAGACTCCGGCGATGATCTCGACGGTCGTCTGGGGGACCGGCAATGTGGGCCGCGCCGCGGTACGGGCGGTCGACGCCCACCCCGAACTCGAACTCGCCGCTGTCCTCGTGCACGACCCGGCCAAGGCGGGCCGGGACGCGGGCGACCTGGCCGGGCTCGACCGGTCGCTGGGGGTGGCGGCCACAACCGATGTGGACGCGGTACTGGCGGCCCGGCCCCAAGCGGTGGTGTACGCCGCCTCGGGTGAGATCCGGCCCGACGACGCACTCGCCGATATCGTCCGTGCGATCGGTGGCGGCACGGTGGTGGTGACCCCGGCGCTCTACGCCCTCTACGACCAGCGTGGCGCCCCGCCCGAGGTCCGGGAACCGGTCCTGGCCGCGATCGAATCCGGCGGGGGTTCGCTGTTCGTCTCCGGCATCGATCCCGGCTGGGGCAACGATGTGCTGCCGCTGCTCGTCAGCGGTCTGGGCAGCGTCGTCGACGTGGTGCGCTGCCAGGAGATCTTCGACTACTCCACCTACGACCAGCCCGATTCCGTGCGCTACCTGGTGGGCATGGGTCAGCCCATGGATCAGGTGCCGCCCATGGTGGCGCCCACCGTTCCGACCATGGTGTGGGGCGGACAGGTGCGGCTCATGGCCCGGGCGCTCGGCGTCGAACTCGACGAGGTCCGCGAGTCCGTGCAGCGGCTGCCCCTGGAAACCACCGTCGAGACCGCGACCATGGGCAAGTTCGAGGCGGGCACCCAGGGCGCCATGCGTTTCGAAGTGCAGGGCATCGTGGCCGGTGAGCCCCGCATCGTGGTGGAGCACATCACCCGGATACACCCGTCGTGCGCGCCCGACTGGCCCGCCCCACCCAATGGTGAAGGGGCGCACCGGGTGATCATCGAAGGCCGCCCGCGTATCGAGGTCACCGTCGAGGCGACCGACGAGGGCGGCAACTACGCGGCCGGTGGTAACGCCACCGCCGTAGGGCGGTTGGTCGGTGCGATCGACTGGCTGGTCGCGGCCGGGCCCGGCCTCTACGACGCCCTCGATGTCCCGCTGCGACCGGCGGCCGGAAAGCTCGGAAGGAACGCCTCATGAGAGTCGATATTCCCGAAGGTAAGGACCCCATCGGCTACGTCTGGGGCGAGATGGTGCCCGGCATCGGTGTCGCCGCCTCGAACTTCTCGCTGGCGGTGTACGCGCATACCACCCTGGGGCTGCGCGAATTCGAGGCCGCTCGGCTGCGGATCGCCCAGATCAACGGCTGCGTGTTCTGTCTGGACTGGCGTACCGAACGCGACGGGCAGAAGGTGGAGGAGGGTTTCGACGCCGCCGTCGCCGACTGGCGTGGCACCGAGGTGCTCGACGACCGCGCCCGGCTGGCCGCCGAATACGCCGAACGCTACGCCCTGGACCACCACAATCTCGACGAGGATTTCTGGTCCCGGATGACCGCCCACTACAGCCAGGCCGAGATCGTCGAGCTGAGCATGTGCCTGGGCTCCTGGCTCGCCTTCGGCCGGCTCAACCATGTGCTCGGCCTCGACGCGGTGTGTGTGCTTCCCGGACATTCGGCCCCCGGTGCCCCCGGTGCCCGTCCCGGCGCCTGAGGTCGTGCCCGGCCCGGGACCGGTGCGATGAACCCGCGGCGTCCTGGGTAACTGCGGGATATGAAGACTCGCGGCCGTAACGCCGAACCCTGGGGAGCACCCACCCGCTATGGTCCGGGGCGGTACGGACTCCGCGCCGAAGACCGAGGTAGCCGGTGAGACTGCATATCGTCATCGAGGAACTGCAGTTCTCCGAGCGGGAACTCGCCGCGGAACTGACGGCCGTCGCGGTCCGGCACCGGGCCGAGTACGAGATCCACCACACCGCCCGGGATCTGGCCGGCTCATCCCAGGACAATCTCCGTGAACTGGATGCGCTCGCGCCCCGGTTCGGGGCGGCGAAAGGTCACGGCCCGCACCACCTGCGGGTCCGGCTGCCCCGGGGGCGGCGGCTGCGCGGAGCGGTGGGCCGGCCACCGGACCCGGGGTTGCGGCTGCTGCGGGACCTGCGCCGGCTGCATCAGCTCGCGGCGGGGGTGTCGATGGACTGGGAGCTGCTCGCCCAGGGCGCGCAGGCGGCCCGGGAACCGGAACTGCTGGACCTGGCCGCGCAATGCCATCCGGGTACCCTGCGCCAGCTGCGCTGGACCAACGCCATGCTCAAGGTGCTCTCACCCCAGATCCTCGCGGGCTGACCCGCGCCCGGTGACGAGCGGCCGAACCGAAGCCCGGCCGGCTGTGTCGGCACGGCGAACCCGGGTATGCCGCATACCCGACCGACAGCGAGGCGAGCGTATGCGGGTGATCGTCCGGACCCGGACGGAACTCGGCCGGCAGCCGCGGGTCATCGCGACCGTCGCGCTGCTGCGCGAGTTCCTCGATGCCCTGCGCGAACGCCGCGGTGGCGATACCCCGCCGCCGGCCCCCGACGCCGGGGGAGTGGCGCGTCATCGTGCGGGCACCTCCGGGGTCGGCGGTCGCGATCCGGTCGACGACCGGTTGTGTGATCGCGATCCGTCCGGGTAGCCGCGCCCTATGGCTACTATCGCTCCCTTACCGAAAGAACGTATAGGCGCGCCGCTACGGGCCGTGGTGACCGGCTCCGATTCGGGGATCGGCCGAGCCATCGCGGTGGCGCTGGCCGGCGGCGGCGTCGATGTGGGGATCACCTATCACTCGGACGAGGCCGGCGCCGCGCATACCGCTGAACTGGCTCGCGACCGGGGTGCGCGCGCCGCTGTCCGGCGACTCGACCTGGACGATCTGCCGACGAGTACCGCCGCGGTGGACGAACTCGCCGACGAACTGGGTGGGGTGGATGTGCTGGTGAACTGCGCCGGTACCGGCTCCGCGCAGAAGGCGATGGATATGGACTTCGACACCTGGCGGCATGTGCTGTCGGTCGACCTGGACGGCGCCTTCCTCTGCACGCAACGCGCCGTCCGGTATATGACAGAGGCAGGCCGTGGCGGGCGGATCATCAATATCACCAGCGTGCACGAGCACGCGCCCAGGGTAGGGGCCGCGCCCTACTGTGCGGCCAAGGCGGGCCTCGGTGCCCTGACCAAGGTGCTGGCGCTGGAACTGGCCGAACACGACATCACCGTGAACTCGGTGGCGCCCGGCGAGATCGCCACCCCGATGACCGGGCAGGAGAACGCCGATCCACGCGAACAACCCCGGCCGGGGCTGCCGCTGGGCCGACCCGGCCACGCCGAGGAAGTCGCCTCGGTGGTGGCCTTCCTCGCGACCCCCGCCGCGGGATATGTGACCGGAGCGTCCTATGTCGTGGACGGCGGGATGCTGTTGATGGGGCCGCAGTCCAGCCAGCTCGTCGGAGACGAGGGCTGGCGTGATCCGAAGGGAGACGAATGATGACCGATCGACTTACGCTCGCTCCGGTGTCGGCGCTGGTGCGCGGCGCCTTCGACGCCGGTGCCCATCTCCGGCACGCCCGTTTCTTCCACCCGCGGGGCGTCCGGCTCTCCGGCCGCTTCCGCGCCGAACCCGAATTCACCCGGCTGTTCGGCGACGGCGACCGCGCGACCATCGGACGTCTCTCGAAAGGGGTGGGCACTCCCGGCGGCGTCCCGGATGTCCTCGGCCTCGCCTTCCGGGTACTCGACATCAACGACAAACCCTGGGATTTCGCACTGGCCACCACGGGACAGCGCCCGGTCGCCCGGCTGTCCCTGACCGTCGCGCGCGGCTGGGACAGCGCCCGGTTCGGCAGCCTGCTGCCCTACCGGTGGGACGATTCCGATCCGCTCTGGGTGCTCGCCGAGCCGGACCCGGGCCTGCCCACCAGCACCTCACTGACGGCCCTGGCCCGGCATGTGCACGAGCATCAGGTCGGATACACGATCTCGGTCGCCGGTTACGGGCCCGCGCGCCAGACCGTCGGGCACCTGGCGCTGCGCGCCGCGGACCCGGGCGAACACCGCACCGACTTCTACGACCCCGTGCTCAACCACCCCGCCGATGTAGCCCTGCTACCCCGTGTGGTGCAGCAGTTGCGGGAGTCGGCCTACGACGGCAGCCGCCGTGGCCGAGGAGTGGAGGACCGAGAAACCGGCCGGGTCGAGGTGGAGCCGGACCGGTGACGGCGCGCGCGAGCAAATCGGCGGCGAGCTGTTTGCGCCGCGTCGTCGGGGAAACCACGAGACCATGAACGAAACCGAGGACCCCGGCACGGAATCCCCCGAGATCGCCGAGTGGGCGAGCAGCGCGATTCCCTCGACCGGCGAACAACTGGACGAAGACGAACTGGCCGCCGACCCGCTCGAAGAGGGCATGGATCCGCCCGACCACTGGTCGGCCGCGGACCGGTACGCCACTACGCCGCGGGAGCAGCGCGAGGGCGAACCGATGGAGCGCCGGCTGGCCGAGGAAGAGCCCGATATCGTGCCGGAGGGTCAGCGTTCGGCCGGCGGACCCGACGCGCAGCCCGGCGCCGGGCGGCCCTGACCGGCTCGGGGTGGTCCGCGCTCAGTGCCGCGTCCACGTGGGCTGCGCGAAATCCGCGACCCGGGCCGCCTTCGGTTCGCTGCCCAGCAGCACCACTTCGCGGAACTGCCAGAGCAGCGCGCCGGTGGGGGCGTGGATCGTCATATTCGGGCCCAAGCGCATCTGCAACAGGCCGGGCTCACCCGGCGGGGCGTCGACCGCCGGGGCGCCGTCGTGCATCCGGGCCGAGTCCGGCAGCACCCAGCGCGGGGTGTCGTCGGCGGCCAGCCGGTCGCAGGAGGCCCGGTGCACCGAATGGACTTCGTCGGCGTTCGGGTTCAGACGCGTGATATCCGACAGCGTCGCCACGAGGGGAGTGATGGCGAATCCGGAACTGGCCGGAAAATCGTCGAGCGTGCCGAGCACATCCTCGGGGACGGTCGTCAGTCCGAGCTCTTCGTGTAGTTCGCGCAGGGCGGCCTGCTGTGTGGTCTCGCCCGGCTCGACGCGGCCGCCGGGCAAGGCCCACTGTCCGGCATTGCGGCCGCGATAGGCACGCTTGATGACCAGCACCGACAGTGATCCGCCGGTATCGACCACGCACAGCACCACGGCGGCCCTGCGCAACCCGTCGGTATCGGGTACCGCGATCCGCGGGAACACCGCCAGCCGGGCCCGGGCGAGGGTGCGGAAATCGTGCAGATTGTCGGGGACCCGCGGTCCCGGGTCTGTTCCCATACATTCGATCATGCACCATCGGCTCGCACCCGCCGGGCGGTGGGCGCGGCGGTCACATCCGCCGCATCACCGAGACGACCTTGCCCAGTACCACCGCGTGGTCGCCGTCGATCACCGGGTAGGCAGGGTTGCGCGGTTCGAGGTACACATGCCCGGCGCGGCGGCGGAACACCTTGACCGTCGCCTCTCCGTCCAGCATCGCGGCGACGATCTCCCCGGTCTGTGCGTCGGGCTGGCGGCGCACTACCACGATATCGCCGTCGCAGATGGCCGCGTCCACCATCGAATCGCCGCGCACCCGCAACCCGAACACGGTCCCGCGGCCCACGAGTTCCCGTGGCAGCGTGAGCACATCGTCGGTGTGCTCGTCGGCCAGGATCGGCGTACCCGCCGCGATATCGCCGACGACGGGGACCGCGACGGCGTCTCGGGCCGGTTCCGGCTCGGCTCCGGCGTTCAGGAACAGCCGCACATCCATCGGCCGGGAGACGCCGTCACCGCGGCGCAGGAACCCCTTCTCCTCCAGGCTCTTCAGATGCTTCGACACCGAGGACGAGGAGCGCAGCCCGACGGCGTCACCGAGCTGGCGGGTATTCGGCGGGTAACCGTGCCGCACCACCCAGTCCCGTATCGCCGCGAGGATGCGGCGCTGGCGTTCCGGCAGGGTCGAGGTGTCGAGGTGGTCGTATTCGGTCACCGCGACATCGTATGACCAGGCGTGACAGCCGCTTACGGGGTATCCGTCCTTGCCGTCCTCGCCAGGGGTGCGGGGCCGGCCGGGCTGCGGGGGCCGCCGGACTGCCGGACCGTGGTGCTGCCGGACTGTCGGGCCACGGGATCGCCGACGGGGGCGCCGGGTCACGGGGCCGGGCTCAGCGCGCCGTGTAGGGCCGCGCCGCGCGGGCGGTGCGCAGCGCCTCACCCCACCAGACGAGCCGGTCGAGCAGCGTGGTGGCCGCGGTATCGGCACCGGCGCCGGGTGTCAGCGCGCCGGTGTCGTCCCGCTGCCCCCAGGGGTTGTGGAAACTGACGGTGTCGCGGACGGTGACGGCGTGTAGTTCGGCGAACACCGTGCGCAGGTGCTCGGTCGCGCGCAGGCCCCCCGAGATACCGCCGTAGCTCACGAAACCCACGGGTTTGGCCTGCCATTCCGCGTGGTGCAGGTCGATGAAGTTCTTCAGGGTACCGGGATAGCTGTGGTTGTACTCCGGCGTGATCACGACGAAGGCGTCGGCGGCCGCGAGTGTCTCCCGCGTCCCGGCGATCCCGGCGGCGGGCACGCCGAAGGTGTGCGGTAGTTCGGTGTCGGCGATATCGACGGTCATGGGTGCCAGGTCGGCGCGCAGCGAGGCCCTGGTCAGGAACCAGTCGCCGACGGCGGGTGCGAAGCGGCCGTCGCGACTGCTACCGATGATGACCGCGACGCGCAGGGGTGTGCCGGTGCCGACGATATCCATATTTCCTCCAGGGGGCGTACCGGGCGGCGGGTGTGCCGCTCCGGACACCACTCTGAATCCTCAACTATTGTTCATGTCAAGGCGGAATCCCGGCCCGCTGTGACAGACCTCCGCCGGCGGGTATGCCGACGATAGAACGTGGCGCATCACGGAACGGTTGCGCGAGCTCTACACTGGCGCGGTCGGCGAGCCGACGTTCTAGGCTGGTACCGGACGGCGTATGCCCTGGGACGAGGGAGCACATGGATATCGCGGAGGCGCCACAGCCGGTGTACCGGCGGGCCCGCTTTGCCGATCTCGAGGCTATCGCGGCCATCGAGGCGGAGGTGTTCGGCGAACCGTACCTGTACCTGATGCTGCGCCAGCTCTACGATCTGCACGGCTCGGAATGGCTGGTCGCCGAGGTCGCGGGCACCGTCATCGGGTACGCGCTCACCCTGGAGAAGTCCGGACGGGCGCTGCTGTTCACCTTCGCCGTGGCCAAGCGATACCAGGGCGCCGGTTTCGGGTGCGCGCTGCTCAACCAGACCCTGCGCGTATGCCGGGAACTGGGCACCGCCACGGTGTACCTCACGGTCCGGCCCGATAACCATCCCGCCGGAAACCTGTTCAAACAGGCCGGTTTCGAGTTCGTCGAACACGACGATCGCTACTTCGGGCCCGGGGAGCCGCGCGACCTCTACGAATTCCGGCTCCATCCCTGAACGCTAAACTGGTTCGTATGGGCGAGATCTCGCCGTTCGTGGCATCGGTCTCCACCCGGATCGCCAGGCACGCAGCGGCTTACACCGCCGAGCTGGATGCCGACGCGCACCCCGAGCGGATGTCACTGGACACCTTCGCCGTGCACGTCGAAGCCGTCCTCGACGATTACGATCCGCCCAGCGCGCGCCGGCGGCACTCCGACACGCTGGTCTTCCCGCACCTCTACGGCGCGGCCCGCGATCCGCGTCCCGACGAGGAGGGCTGGCGGGTGCCCAGCGCGGTACCGGCCGCGCTGATGGCCGCCGAGGTCGAGTTCCGCGGTCCGCTGCGCCTCAGCGCCCGGCAGAACACGCTGCTGGCCGAGGAGTACGAGACGATCGGGGCGCACCTGTCGGAGGTGGGCCTGTCCACCCACGCGGCCCTGGCATTCCGCCGCGCCATGGCGCTGTACCGGGTGAACGAGGACGACGAAGCCGAGGACCGCTGCGGGCTGCAACTGGCGCGTGCGAACACCCGCGGACTACCGCACGGGTTGCGGCGCTGGGCCGGACAGGGCTCCTACCTCCTGTGTGGCCACGGGTACCGGCCCTCCTGGCTGCTGGGCTGGGTGATCCTGCAGATGCTGGTATTCACCGGGGTGGCCCTGCTGCTGGGCGGGCAGGCGGTCGACGACACGATTTACATGGGCGTCACCGGTTTCCTGAATCCGCCGGGTCCCGGGGATACGCAGGACCTGCCCCGCGCCGTGCGGACGCTCTTCGTCGTCGAGGCGTGGACCGGCGCGGTATCCATGTCGGTGTTCTTCGCGCTACTGGTCCGGAAATGGTTCCGGATGTAGCCGGGACGAAAGGTGCGCGCGGATCACCATTCCGCGTCGAAGATCTTGTGCCGCAATGCCGACAGCGTGGCGACCGCGATATTGTCCCGTAACCGGCCCACCAGCGTATTCCACTGCCGGGAGAATCCGGGATCATTCTGCAGATCCTTCCACAGCGCGCGCAGTACCGGCGGTGTATGCGCGCCCGGCATCCACAGCCCGGCCAGATGTTCGAGAGCAGGCGCGAGGATATCGATCCGTTCGCGGCTGTGCGGGGCGAACCGGTCGGCTTCGTCGAGCACGTCGGCCAGCACCGTCAGCAGCCAATCGTGCGCGGCCAGGTCTTCGCAGAACCGTTGTGCCGCCTCCAGATCGGTTTCGTCGCGCACGATCAGCCGCACCGAGCGGACGGTGTCGTCGTCCAGGTGCAGGGTCGCGGCCGGACCGCTGCTGCCGCCGACCCGGGCCGTCCAGCGCAGCCTGGTCGTCCCGGCCTGCACCGGTGGGTTCTGGTCCAACCGGGAATCGGCGCGGACCCGGGCCAGCAACCGTTCGCTGATCGACGCCAGGTCCAGCGGGGCCGTCCCCGGCAGTGGGTCGGCGGCGAGATAGCCGTCGGCCAGGACGTTCCCGGCCGCCATCCGCTCGGGAATCCGGGTGACGACCTCGGTGACGCCCTTCTGGCTGATGTAGTGGGACCAGGTCTGGCGGCGGCGTTCCGCGGCCCGCACCACCCGGGTGCGTGCCGAGGACTGCAAGACCCGCCCGCCGGCCAGCGCGAGGCCGGTGGCCACGGTTCCTACGATCCGGGCGGGCTGCTCGCCCAGCCGGAGATCGCAATCGACCCCCACCGCCGTGGTCGGGGACAGGCCCAGCGTGCCCGGTCGCTCCCGCCACCGGACGCCGCAGCCGGGGAGCAGGGCCAGCAGTTCCCCGGCCTCGGCCCGGGTCAGCGCCGTGGCCGACGGCAGCAGGCAGGTGCGTACCTCACCGAGGACGACCAGGGGCGCGGTCGCGGCCATCTCAGGACCCGTCGAGTAGCAGGTGGGACAGCCGTTCGCTGATCTTGCGCGAGACCACCACGTCCTCGGCCGCGCCCGTCGCGACAACCTGTGCGAGCACGTCCTCGTCCAGGTCGAGATGGTCGAGTACCAGCCGTACCGCGTGTTCGATACCGAGATAGCGTTTGGGCAGCATCGACAGGGTCTGGTACGCCGCGAACGGCGCCGCGTCGGGCGTGAGCTGCACGACCGGCGGTACCTCGTGCCAGCGGCGTGGCCACGGCTCCTCGGTCCACTGCTGCGGATCCACCACGGCGGCACCGTGATACCGCAGCATGCCCAGCCGCAGCAGATGCCAGACCGCGGCCAAGAAGGGGCAGGACCAGCGGGTCACCGCGGTGCCGTCGACGAGCTCGGTGCTCCACAACTGCACGTCCAGGAAGATGGAATGCTCGCGGCGGCCGAACTCCTCGGGCGGTTCGTAGGTGCGTCCGCGCATGGCCTGTGCCGGTTCGTGTTCGGAGGACCGGCGTCCATTGCACAGCCACCCGGATTGCGCGGTCGGCGGCCGGCGCCCGGTATCGGGCGGCGCCGGTTCGGCCACGATCCGCGCGGCCACCATCTCGGCCACCGGTATCGGCTCGCCCAGCGGGACCCCGTCCATGAACTGCGAGGTCTGCCAGCAGCCCGATTCGCGGGCCAGATAGTCGATGGTGAGCCCGGCCGCGTCGGCAGCGGTGAGCAGTTTGCCGAGGACTTCCGCCGGATCGGTATCGGGCTGGAAGTAGTCGTCGATCAGGTAGCAGGTGCTGACCCGGACGTCCGGGCCGAACCGGACGCGGGCGGATTCGGTGAACGCGGCCACCAGCGGCACGATCCGGCGGAACTCCGCCTTCACTCGCTCGAGATCGCCGAGGAGGTCGTTGAGATAGAAGTGCCCGACCTCGATCGACAGATGCGAGAGCGGAACCGAGGCGACCCAGGGCTGTTCGGTGGCCTCGGTGTAGACCTGCCTGTCCCGCATCTAGAGTCTCTCCCAGCTGGCGACATCCATGAGGCGCCGCGCGAGTTCGGTGTAGGCTTGCGCCGTCTCGTGGTTGGCGATATGGGCGTTGACATCGCTGTCGAGGATCAGCTGCTCCCGCCACTGCAATACCGGTTCCATCGGCGTGGCGCCCAGGACCGCGGTTGTGCCCAGCCGGTTGGCGGTGGCCAGCCGGCGCAGCGCGACATCCTGTTCCTGTAGCCATGCCGCCTGTGCCGCGCGCTGGGCGGTGAGATGCGAGTTTGCGGCGGGTACGGCGGTACGGATATAGCGGGTGGAGCCGAGCAGTTCCTCGGGATCGTGCCCGCAGGCCGCGCCGGTCTGCAGCAGCCCGTGCGGACCGTGGACCAGCCCGGCCGCCGCCAGGATGTGCTGACGGGTCCAGCGGTGGAAGATCAGCCAGCGCGCCGTCCGGCGGCGCAACTGTGGGAGCGCGCTAGCCTGCAGCGCGATCTCCAGCGCGACCGACCGGCCCGCACTCAGATCGACGATCACCACCCGGAACTCCTGTTCCAGCGCCACCAGCAGTTCGGCGCAACGGGTCACCACCGCGTCGTCGGCGGTGAGGAATTCGGCGCCGCCCTCGTCGCCCGGGAACAGGACCAGCCGTCCGGAGCGGGGGGCGACCCTTTTGAGTTCGGAGCGATCGGTAGCGGTGCCGACATCGACGCGGGCGGCCGTCCCGGTCTGCCCGAGGAGATAGGAGTGCACACCGCCATCGGCGATGCCCCGTTCGACCGTGCCGATCTCGAACAGCGCTCCGGCGGTCGGTGACCCGAAATCGAAATCCACATAGGCGACATTGCGGCCCGACATACACAGCCGGTACGCGATATTGCAGCTGGTCACCGAACGTCCGGTGCCGCCCTTGTCGGAGGTGGAGAATACGAGCACCCAATCCCCCTCAGCGCGTCGCGTCCTGGCGCGCGTACGCCAGTTCGTCGAGCTGGATCAGTGCGTGGGTGGCCAGACTGTAGGCGGTACCCGGCCGCTCGTGCAGCACCCCGCGGGCCCGGTCCAGTGACTGCCGGATGCGGTTCACCGCCACCTGTTTCGGGGTCGGATCATCGCCTTCGACCTCGAGCTCCTCCTGGTTGAGCAGATGTTCGGCCTCGCTCAGCAGGTCGACGGCGCGGGCAACCATGGTCGCGGGGGCCAGCGGTGGTTCACGGAAGGTGTCGTAGGCGATCACCAGGCATTCCATCACGCGTTCGGTGACGAACCAGGACGGGCCGGCGGGGACCGAGAGTTCCGGGCCGAGCAGCGCGGTCGGATCGTCCCACAGGCCGGCCGCCGGGCCCTCACGCTGGATACGCCCGTCGAGATGATCCATCGCCGCCTCGGCGAGTGCCATCAGCTGATCCCGGGTGTCGACATCGGTGCGCAGGCGCGCCGCCTGCAGGCAGCGTTTGAGCATCATGGTCACGAAATCCGGGACATACCATTCGAGAACGCTTCCGCCGCCGATGTCCTCGCTACCGGCCAAGCCCAACCGGACACCCGGATAGTGCAGGACCGCGGCCGCGTCCCCGGCGGTGAGGCGGCTGGTGATCCGGCCCCGGCGGGCCAGCTGATCGAATACCGCCACCGTCCGGGCCAGATCCTCGGTGCTGTCCCGGTAGACCAGATCCTGGATGAGGATGGCGGTGACGGTGAGACTGAAGTAGTCCGATTCCTCGCCGTCGGAGGTGCGCCAGGGAATATCCTCCAGCGGCCAGCGGCCGCCGCCGAACCGGGCCACCGTGGACCAGTAGTTGCGGGCCAGTTCGAACCGCAGCTGCAAAGCGTCGGCGAGGTTGCGCTGCTCATCGGTCAGCAGGTCCAGCTCCCGGATGCGCTGGGACGACAGATCGATGATGCCGTCGAGGGCGACGGCCGTGAAGTACAGATAGGGGCGGGGTTCGGCGTGCCCGGCCGCGTGGCCGACATCGGCGGGGACGAACTCGATGGGCTCGGCGGTACGCACGATGCCCCAGCCCCACCCGCATTCGAAGAGCCGCTCGTCGTCGGCGACATCCACCTCGGCGGTCTGGCTGAGCCGAACCTCGTTGGCCGCCTGGACCCGCAGCCGCTCCAGCCGTGCCGACAGGCGCCGGATCACCTCGTCGGCGGGGGCGTGATTCTGGTTGATCATGTGCAGGATCGCCTGCCCGGCCTCGGACTTCGGCTCGGGCGTGTGGATGACGAAACTGCGCACGAGACCGGCCATCGCGGCGGTGAGCCGGACCCCGACCGCGTCGATCACCAGCGGAATGCGTTCGCTCAACTGCCGGGCCTCGCGCCGCACCTCACCGCCGACGAAACGCTGGAATCCGCGCAGGAAGCGCAGTGCCGCGATACACAGGCTCAGCGACATGGAATAGGAGTCGACGATCCCCAGCGCGAGCTGTTCGTCGGTGAGCGGGCGGTCACCGGCCGTGCGCAGGTAGGATCCCGCGGCGAAGACCGGTTCCCCGGCGGGGCCGGTGTAGCGCTGCAGATAGTCCTCGAGCAGGCCGACCAGGGCACCGCCGATGCGGGTCTCCTCGCCGAAGGGGTCCAGTGCCCGCCGGGCGTCGGCCGCCATATCATCAGGCTGGTCCAGGGCGAAGGCCTCGAGCTCTGTCGCCGGGTACAGCAGGCACAGCAACTGTTCGGCGTCGCTGATCGAATTGCTGCCGTCGCGGCCGCCCCAGGTCCAGGTGCCGCCCCGGTAGGACCAGGCGAGCACGGCCCGCCACAGGTCCAGCAGCTGTTGCCGCGGCCTAATTCTCATATCCCGTATCCTCGCCCCCGCGTTCGATCGGCGCGTCGAACGGCGTCACCTAGAGTGTGCCCCGAATTTGTTCGCCGGGACAACTATTCGGTCGGTTCCGTGTTTGCCGTGAGATAGCTTGCGCGGCAATCGCTTACAACAGATTCGGTTCGCGCCCGCAACTGCGCATGTGGGAAGTCGCGTCGGTGCCCACCCCGGCGGCGGCGGTGGCGGCGATCGCGCCGGCTCATGGTCGTCCCGAGTGGCGAGGGGCTTTCGGCGCCGCCACCGCGATCGTCGTCACTCGGCAGCGCCCAGGGCCCTCACCGGGCTTCTCTCGGGCGCCGCGCGGTAGGGCGTTCGTGGTGTCGGCCGTGGCCGCCGATGGCGGTCGGCCCGGTGCGTGACCATGATCGGCTCAGCCGCGGCCCGGGCCCCGTCCTGCGCCGGTCGGGGAAAGGGGCGGACCGGTGACCCCGGTCGACGCGCGAACGACAAGAGCCGGCTCCAGCGCTACGGAATTGGGTTCATTACCGTTCAGTGCCTGTTCCAGGAGTCGGAATGCCGTTCGGCCCATCTCCACCATAGGAGACCGGACGGTGGTGAGTGGCACGGGGAGATTCTCGGCCAGCGGCGTGTCGTTGTAACCGACTATCGCCACATCGTCGGGAACCCGGAGGCCGCGATCGCGCAGGCCGCCTATCGCGCCGATGGCGGCGAAGTCATTGGTGGCGAAGATCGCGGACGGCACCGTTCCGTGTTCGAGAATTCGCTCCACGCCGACTCGTCCGGCAGCGGCGTCGAATCCGGTTCGAACGAGACGATGGTCGGGAAGTGTCAGGCCGTGTTCGTGCAGGCCGGTGCGAAACCCATCGACGCGTAGGTTCGCGGTCGACGCGAACGTCGGCCCGGCGATCACAGCGACGTCGCGGAATCCGAGGCGGGCGAGGTGAACGGCGACGAGATGGCCGCCGTATTCGTCGTCTGCGAAGGCACCGGGGTAGGAATTCGATGTTCGTGAGGTCAGGACGAAGGGGACCCGGTCGGAGGCGAGCTGGCGCAGCACCGGATCGTCGACCCGTGAATCGGCGAGGATGAGCCCGTCCACCCGGCGGTCGAGCAGCCGGTTTATGCGTGATTGCCGCTGTGTGGGGTCGTCGAGGGAGTTCGTGACGAATGCGGCGTATCCGTGCTCGGATGCGGCCTCGTCGATACCTTCGAAGACGGTGGCGAGAACGTAGTCCTGGAGCCTGGGCACCACCACGCCGACCTGGAGGGTGCGGGCTGTGCGCAGGCTCGCCGCGTGGGGGTTGCGTCGGTAGCCGAGCTCGGAAGCACAGGCGAGAATGCGCTGTACCGTATCGGCGCCCGCCCATTTCTCACGCTCTTCCGATGGGCTGTTGATGACCCGTGACGCGGTCGAAACATCTACTCCCGCAGCGGAAGCCACTGCTCGCAGTGTCGGGGCGTTGCGCTTGCCCACTACCCGGCCCTCCTGTCCTCATACGCCCGAGTACTCATCTCGCCATTGACCCTACCCGAACGTTTGTGTAAAGATGTGACCCACGCTACCCAATCGTTTGTGTATGGAAGGCCCGATGTTATGGAACTCGCTGCGCGCGCGGGAACGGCAGTCCGGCTCTCGGCCGGACAGGAACTCGTGGTGACGAACACGCATGGCCAGCAGGTGGTCGACACCTGGGCACTCTCCCCGGAGGACCCGACGCGGTTTCTATCGGCCTCTCACACCTGGATGCGCCACGGCCGATTGACGATCAGGGCCGGCGACGACCTGGTGGACAACGCCCGCCGCCCCATGTTGTCGATGCTCGAGGATTCGAGCCCGGGCGATCACGATATGCTCATCCCGAGTTGCGACCTGGCGCGCTATCGGCAACTCGGCGTACAGGGCTACCACGACAATTGCCACGACAACTTCTTCGAAGCGCTCGCGGTCACCGGCCTCGCGGTACCCCCGTTCGTTCCGCAGCCGCTGAACCTCTTCATGCGGGTCCCGATCGCCCCGGATGGCGCGATCTCGATCGATTCACCGCTCGCACGCGCGGGTGACCATGTTCGGTTCAAGGCGCTCGAGGATGTCGTGGTGGTGCTCTCAGCGTGCCCGCAAGACCTGGCGCCGACAAACGGAGAAGGACGGACACCCACAGGTATCGCCTACGAGGTCGACAGGCCACGCGCATGAGCTCGATGATCTCCATCGATCACCTCGACGCCGCCGCGCGATTCGCGATGCTTTCGTGGACCATCGCGCCCCGGCCGATCGCGTGGATCACCTCGGTGAGTGCCTCCCGGGAGAACAATCTCGCGCCGTTCAGCTTCTTTACGATAGCCTCCACCGATCCCTTGGTTCTTGTGGTCGCCATCGAACCGCGGCCGGACGGCAGCCCCAAGGACACGCTCAGCAACATTCTGGCCACACGGCAGTTCGTCGTGCAGATCGCGGAGACCGATCGTGTCGACGAGGTCGCCCGAAGTGGTGAAGACAGCCCACCCGAGTTCGATGAACTCGCTGCGCTGGACCTGCCGCTGAGTAAAGCAGCCCGGGTGCTGCCTCTCGTCATCGACGGTTGCGCCGCAGTCTTCGAATGCGAACTCGTCGACACTCGTTCCTTCGGCCGCGAAACATTGGTGTTCGGTGAAGTCGTCACCGCTCGAATCGCGGAGCGACTGATCACCGAGTCGGGAGATATCGACAAGAACAACGTCCGTCCGCTCGGCCGGATCGGAAGTACCTTCGCCGCGAGTACGCCGCTATCACGGCGATCCGCCGTAACGGCGCGCGCCGAAAGCTGAACTCAGCAGCCGAACGGCCTCACTGTAGAGGAGACGTCCTATGTCCGATACCGATGCGTCTTTCATCGACCGCGCCCCGCTTACCCGATTTCACCTGAAACTGACGGCTTTCTCGGCCGGTGGCCCACTACTCGACGGTTACATCGTCACGATCATCGGTCTCGCGCTGGTGACACTCGGTCCGGCGCTCGACCTCGATGCCACGGAGACGGGCCTCACCGCGGCATCAGCGCTCGCGGGCATCCTGGTCGGTGGTCTGGTGTTCGGCCGGCTGACCGACCGGATCGGTCGCAAGGTCATGTACATCGCGAACCTGGTCGCTTTGAGCGCTCTTTCGATCCTCAGTGCGTTCGTGGTCGAACCATGGCAACTCGTCGTGCTGCGCTTCGCACTGGGCGTGATGATCGGCGCCGACTATCCGATAGCGAGTTCGCTGCTCGCAGAGTTTGTTCCCACCCGGTATCGCGGCCGGCTGCTCGGGGCTCTCTTCGCCGCTTTCGGGGTGGGTGCAGCGCTCGCCGCCGGCGCCGGATGGGCCTTGTCGGCGCTCGGACCCGAAGCGTGGCGATGGATGCTCGCCTCGCCCGCAGTGATCGGTGTGGTGACCCTCGTACTCCGCCTCAATGCGCCGGAGTCGCCACGCTGGCTACTCGGCCGCGGCCGTCGCGCGGAGGCAGAGGAGATCGTCCGTGAGATCTGGGGACCGGATGCACGGGTGGATGAACTACATGAACCGGAAACGACACCGGCAGCACTGATGACCCGGCATTCTATTCGGCGAATAGCGTACGTGAGCGCATTCTTCATCGCGCACGTCGTCCCCCTGTTCGCCATCTACAGCTTCGGGCCGACGCTCTTGCACGATCTCGGAATCGGGACCGACTCACACTATCTTCCCGAGCTACTCATCGCGCTGTTGTTCGTCGTGGGAAGCGTGCCAGGACTGTGGCTGGTCGATCGGATCGGCCGAATACCTCTGCTCGTCGGCACCTTCGCGATCATGGCGCTCACATTCGGATTGATCGCGGTGTTCCCGGAGGCCCCGCCGGGTGTGCTGTTCACCGCGCTCGCGTTGTACGCGGTCGCGTCGGGGGCCTCGAACTTCATCGAGATCATCGTTCCCAACGAACTGTTCCCGACCTCGGTACGGGCCACCGCGACAGGGATCGTCGTGGCAATCAGCCGGATCGGCGCAGTGATCAGCACTTTCCTCCTCCCTGCCGTCCTGACCGGATTCGGCGTCGGCGCGGTGATGTGGTTCCTCGCTGCGGTCAACGCCGTCGGGCTCCTCGCGACGCTCATCCTCGGCGAGGAGACGATGGGGCGACCGCTCGGTGGTCTGGCCCGATCGGACGATCGTACCGGCGCCCGGCAGCGAGTGGTGTGATATGACCCGCCCACCCGTGCACGGCACACCGGAATGCGCGCTGGCGAAGGCGCAGCAGACGGAGAATGTTTTCCTACAGATGACCTACGCTCGTGCGGCCGACGGGGCGCAGGACCGCGGGGACGAGCGTCCACTCGCTGGTGTGCCGTTCGCGGTGAAGGATGTTTTCGACGTGCGCGGCACGCGCACCTCCGCAGCATCGCGGATCTTCGATCGGCGGCCGGTTGCCCGCCAGGACGCGGAAGTCGTACGTCGGCTCGCTGCGGCCGGTGCAGTCCTGATCGGCAAGACCACGATGAGCGAGCTCGCGTACTCGGGGCTGGGAGTCAACGAGCGGTTCGGGACACCGACGTTGAGACGGACCCGCCACGAATACGTGGTAGGTGGCTCCTCGTCGGGTTCGGCAGCGGCGGTCCATGCCGGAGTGGTGACGTTCGCTCTTGCAAGCGATACCTCGGGGTCCGGGCGGATTCCGGCGGCCTGGACGGGGGTGCCCGGATTCCGGCCCACCCTGGGCCGATACCCGAGCGACGGTATGACCCCCCTCGCACCGACACTGGACACGGTCGCGGTCATCGCCGCCGACCTCACGCACCTGGAGATCATCGACCGGATCCTGGCGGGTGAATCGGATATGGGCGTGGACCCGCGCCCCCCGGTCTTCGTGGTCCCACACGAAGAATATCTGGCGAGATGCGATCGCCGCGTCCTCGAACGATTCCATGCCGATATCGCTCGACTGCGCGGAAACGGGCACAGAATCGTGCAACGCAGGATCGAGGTCCTCGACACCGTCCACCAGCTCCATCGTCTTCATGTGCCGATCGTGGAGTCGGAGGCCTTCGCCGCATTCGGTGCATACCTCGAGCAGCCCGATCTGCTCTCCCCGCCGGTGCGGCGTCGGCTACAGCGCTCGCGCTTGCGTTTACGGGAGCAACGCTCCACCCTGCTCTACGAAGCCATGGTGTCGCTGCGGAAGCAGTTCGACCTGGAGTTGGCAAACGCAGTCTTGTTGACGCCGACCACCGAGATCGATGCACCCGCCTTCGCGGATATTCGCGCCTCTCCGGAGTTACACGACGAAATGAACGGCCGCGCACTGGCCCTGACGATGATGCTGAGCTATCTCGATGCGCCGAGCGTCGTCATCCCCACCGGCGCAGGCTCGGCCGAGCCACCCTCGAGCCTTCAGCTATCCGGCCGTTCCGGACAAGACCGGCGTGTATTGCATGCGGCGCAGTCGCTCACTCCGGCCTGATCCTGCCCCGACTCCAACTCTCAAAGGCGAAAAATGTCCCATCTCAAAGTCACCCCGCCACTCGACCCGCGATTACGCACGGTATCCGCGCGGGAGACTCGCATCGCCACCACGGTGTCGTTTATCGCGTGGACGATCGCGGTATACGACTTCATCCTCTTCGGAACACTGCTACCGAGAATTCAGGACGCCTTCGGTTGGGATACGAGCTTCGCTCTGCTCGTCTCAACGCTCGTGAGCATCGGAACAGGAATCATGGTGCTCGCCGTCGGTCCGCTCGTAGACCGATTCGGGCGCCGCAAAGGCATGATCATCTCCATCGGTGGCACCGCTGCCTCCTCGGCCGCGACCGCTGCGGTGAACGGGGTCGGCTCCCTTGTCGCCGTTCGCTCGATCAGTGGTGTCGGGCTTGCCGAGTCGTCGATCAACGCGACCTACCTGAACGAGATCTACGCACAGTCCGAGGATGAGCGTGTCCGCCGAAACAAGGGATTCGTGTACTCGTTCGTGCAGGCGGGATGGCCGGTCGGCGCGCTCGTCGCGGCCGCTTTCGTCGCGGGTGTGCAGGCGATTTGGGGCCCGGACAGCTGGCGGATCGCATTCCTGCTGGCCACGATTCCGGCGGTGCTGACGGCGTTGCTCTGCCGACGTCTGCGGGAGAGCCCCCAGTACGAGGACATGAGGCGCGCCCGCCAGGAGACGCGCGAGCGCACCGACGGGCAGACGACCCAGGTGCCGCAGCCCACCGGCCTCGCTCCGTCGGCGCGGTCACCGTTCGCGCGGATCTTCCAGCGGCGCCATATCCGCAACACCCTCTTTCTGTCCTTGGCGTGGATTTTCAACTACTTCGGGCTTCAGGTGTTCTCCGTACTGGGGACCACCGTGCTGGAGACCGGAAAGGGACTCGACGCATCGACAACCTTGCTTCTGGTCATCGCGTCGAATGTCGTCGGCGCCGCGGGGTATCTGTTCTTCGGCTGGATCGGCGACCGTTGGGGACGGCGACGCGTCATCGCCGCCGGTTGGAGCGCGTCCGGAGTCGCGTTCGCGGTGCTGATGCTGGGCCCGAGCAACCCGGTCTTCGTCCTCATCGCGTACATGGCCGGGCTCTTCCTCATGCTCGGTCCCTACGCCGCACTCATGTTCTTCCAGACCGAATGCTTCGATGCCGACTGCCGCGGAACGGGTAGCGCGTTCGCCTACTCCATGAGCCAGCCCGGAGCGATCATCGGCGGGTTGCTGCTGACCGGCCTCACCGCGCTGGCGCTTCCGTTGACCATCACGACTGTTCTGGTCGGTGCGGGAGGACTGCTCTTATCCGGTGCTCTCGTATTAGGGGCGCAGCCGCTGACACAGTCGTCACCGGAGGGCGGCGACTCGATTGCCGGTACCGGCATGCCGAACCCTGAAAACTCCGAACCCGTTACGGAAAAGGTGCACTGATATGAGTACTCCCCACTGGCTGCGCGGACATGCCGCGGCCGCGACGATCACATTCGACGTCGACGCCGAGACCCCCATTCTCGCCCAGGGTTCCGCTGTCGCCGCGCACGCCATGACGATGTCTCATCAAGCCTACGGACCCGATGTCGGGGTGCCGCGGCTGCTCGATATCCTCGACCAGGTCGGCATCCGGTCGACCTTCTTCGTACCGGGCTGGGTGGCCGAAACGCGCCCGGACCTGGCGCCGAGAATCGTCGACCGGGGCCATGAAGTCGCGCACCATTCCTACAGTCACCGGTCGGCGACAAGCCTTTCTCCTGGTGAAGAGCGGCAAGACTTCGAGCGAGCGTTCGATGTTTTCCAATCACAGGGCATCGAGTTGTCCGGCCATCGCGCGGCGATGTGGGAAGCCACGGAGCGCACACCCGGTTTGGTCCGCGAGTTCGGGCTTCTGTACGACTCCTCGCTCATGGGCGACGATAAGCCGTACCGGCTGGTCGATGCGGACGACCGCCCACTGGTCGAATTACCTGTGCACTGGTCCCTCGACGACTGGGAGCAGTACGCGTTTCTCCCCGAGCCCTCGATCGGCAGCGTGATCGAGTCGCCCGAGAAGGTTCTCGGCATGTGGAAATTGGAGATCGACGCCATGTGTGAGTTCGGGAGTCTGTTCAACCTCTGCTGCCATCCGTTTCTGAGCGGTCGACCGAGCCGTGCCGTCGCGCTGCGGACCTTGATCGAGTACGGCCTCGAACAGGGAGTACGCTTCGCGACCTGTCGTGAGATCGCTCTCGACGCCCTTGCTGATCCCCAGGTGCGCGAACTCGGCGACCGAGACATGATCATCGATACGTCTGCGTACCCTTTCCCCGCCCATGGCGACCGCGCTCGGCCTTTCGAGGATCCCGGCCGAAGCATCATCGAGTATCGACCATGAATCGCTCGGAGAATGGTGTGGGTCGCCGCCACATGTGGGCCCGTGGTACCCGAGGCCGGCACCCGGGGAGTCGAGTGCCCCGTCGACCCGCCGACCGGCTGCCGGATCCGGGCCGATGATGTAGGCATCGTGCGGGAGTTCAGGTCTGTCAGCAACTCGGTTCAGCAGAATTGTGGCGAGGCGCGCGGCGCCGATGAGGGGTGCCGCCGCCGCTACACGGACCTGCTCCGGCCGACGCAGCCGGGCACGAACTCGGCGGCACCGACCGGCCCCCGGCTGCTCGGAACCGCGCGCGTGCCGGTGTTTTCTCGCCGTGTCTACCGGTCCAGGGCTTCGGCCAGTTCGTTCTTGGTCATCTTGGAACGGCCTTTGATATTGCGGCTCTTGGCTTCGTTGTACAGCTGGTCCCGGGTCCGGCCTTTGGGCTGGTCGGTGCCCGAGCGCAGGCCGCCGCGCCGCTGCGGTGATATATCTCGGGTCGAGGTGCGGCTCGCGGTTTTCGTCTGCCCGGCCTGGGCGCGGTTCTTGTTGACCGTCCGCGCCCCGATTTCTTTCGCACGTTCGGTGCTCGCCCCGCGATCCTCGGCGGAATCCTTGATGTGCTCGTACTGCCGTTCCTGTTTGTCGGTCCATTCCTTCGGCATGACACACCTCCTGTCTGCCCGGCCGGGTACCCGCGTACAGCCGGGGCAATCAGCATGCGGTCGTCCGCGGGTCGTGGGCGTCCTACCCACGCCGAACGGCAGTATTCAGAGTATTTCGGAGATTCGGCGTGTCGGTGTCCCGATTACCGCCCGTCCGGCTCCTGGGTCAGCGCGGCATGGTGGTCCCGCATGGCGGAGGTCACCGCGGCGAGTACCCGGTGGGCGGCGGCGAGATCGGTGGTGGGCAGGGCGGCGAGCGCCGAGCGGGTGCGCCGGCCCAGCGGGTGGAAGAATTCGCCGGCCACCGACATGCCGTGGTCGGAGTAGTGCAGCAGCACCCGCCGGCGGTCGCCGGGATCGGTCTCGCGGTGGATATGGCCCGAGGCGATCATCCGTTCGACCAGGTAGGTGATGGCGGCCGGGGATAGGCCCATGAGTTCGCGTAGTTGTCCGGCAGTGAGCGGCCGGCTCTCCGCTTCGGCGGTGGCGATGTGCATGAGCGCACGGAAATCGGTGCTGCGCAGGGCGTGCGAATGGGCGAACAGATGCCCGATCTGCTCGGACACCGCGGTCAGCGCGCGGATATCGGTGGCGATCTCGGTTTCGGCGCGTGCCCGGGGTGTGCTGTCCGTCTCCGCCGGGGGTTCGTCTCTCACCTGCGCTGTCCTTTCCCTGATACCGCTCGCAAGAGTCTAGGTGCCGGCGGCGTCGGCCTTGCCGATTATTTCAGTTTCTGAAATAGTTGCCGCGTGAACGCCTGGGAACGCTTCGCCGCCGTGGTCACCGGCCGCCGCTCATGGGTCCTGCTGCTCGCCGTCCTCGCTGCCGCATGCGCGGTGATCGTGGGAGTCAGTGGAAACGACGACGCCGGTCAGGCGCCGACCTCGCTGCCGCAGGACTCCGAAGCCGCGCGGGTCGACGCCGCGGTGGCGCAGTTCCCCGGCGGCCGGGACGCGCCGGCGATCCTGGTGATCACCCGAACCGACGGCGCGGAACTGACCGATTCCGACCGTGCCGCCGCCACGAAGACGGTTCAGGAGGTCTCCGGTACCGCCGCGGACGCGCTCGTGGTCGCGCCGGACGGTAAGGCGGCACTGGGACGTGCGACGGTGTCCGCCGACCTGAACGGGGCGGACCTGGCCACCGAGATCGACCGGCTGCGCCAGGCGGCCGCGGACCAGGCCCCACCCGGCCTGACCGTGCAGATCACCGGCGGCCCGGCGTTCGGCGCCGATATCGCCGACTCCTTCGCCGGTGCGGACGTGACCCTGCTGGCCGTCACCGCGCTGGTGGTCGCGCTGCTGCTCATCGTCACCTACCGCTCACCGGTGCTGTGGCTGGTGCCGCTGCTGGTGATCGGCCTCGCCGATCGGACCGCCACGAGTATCGGCACCGCGCTCGCACGCGTCACCGACCTCTCCTTCGACGGCTCCACCGCCGGTATCACCAGCGTCCTGGTGTTCGGCGCGGGCACCAATTACGCGCTCCTGCTCGTTTCCCGCTATCGGGATGAACTGCATGGGCACAGCGATCACCGCGACGCGCTGCGCGAGGCCGTCCGTCGCGCCGGCCCGGCGATTCTCGCCAGCAATGTGACCGTGGTGCTGGCCCTGTGCACGCTGCTGCTCGCGACACTGCCCAATACGCGTTCGCTCGGCCTGATGGCGGCCGCCGGCCTGCTGGTCGCTGTGGTCTTCGTCCTGCTGGCGCTGCCGCCCGCCCTGGCCTTGTGCGGCCGGAAGATCTTCTGGCCCTTCGTGCCGCGCGCGAGTGCCGACGGTACCGCCGCACACGGCGTGTGGCATGGGATCGCCACCCGGGTGGTGGCCCGGCCCGTTGTGGTCGCCGGCGGGGCGATCGCGCTGCTGGTCGTGTGTGCGGCGGGTCTGACCGGCGCGAATATCGGACTGTCGCAGACCGAACAGTTCCGGGTGCGGGCCGAATCGGTGGACGGCCTGGACACCCTTGCCGCCCATTTCCCCTCGGGTGCTTCGGACCCGACCGTGGTGCTCACCCGGCACGACGCCGCCGCGGCGGTCCGTCCGGCGCTGGAGGCCGCCCCCGGTGTCTCCGCTGTGATGCCCGCGGGTGGTCACGAGGGGATGGACCGGTGGATGGTCACCCTCGAGGCCGCGCCCGAATCCGAGGCGGCCTATACGACGATCGAACAATTGCGCGGCACACTGGCCGGAATACCCGGCGCCGGGGCCATGGTGGGCGGGAGCGATGCGAAAGCGCTCGACACCCGCGACGCCGCTCGGCACGACCAGTCGCTGGTGATCCCGCTCATCCTGGTGGTGGTTTTCGCGGTGCTGCTCGTCCTGCTGCGTGCGCTGCCCGCCGCGGTCCTGCTGATCGGCGTCACCGTGCTGAGCGCCCTGGCCGCGCTGGGGCTGGGCAGTCTGGTGAGCACGTATCTCTTCGGTTTCCCCGCGCTGGATACGACGGTGCCGCTGTTCGCCTTCCTCTTCCTGGTGGCCCTCGGTATCGACTACACCATCTTCCTGGTGACCCGGGCCCGGGAGGAGACGCCCGGTCACGGCACCGTCGACGGTATGGTGCGCGCGGTCTCGGCGACCGGCGCGGTGATCACCAGCGCGGGAATCGTCCTGGCCGCGGTGTTCTGCGTCCTGGGTGTGCTGCCACTGATCACGCTCACCCAACTCGGCATCATTGTCGGCATCGGCATTGTGCTCGACACCTTCCTGGTGCGCACCGTCGTCATCCCCGCGCTGTTCGCTCTGGTCGGTCCGAAGGTGTGGTGGCCTAGTGGTTTCGGTGGCAACTCGCACCCCACGCCCGCGACCGATCGCGCGGAACACCGGCAGTAGCGGGGGAGCGGCCGCCGATAAGTGAGCCACCCCCGATCCACACCGTCTGATAGGTAAGGCTAACCTGAATCCTGTTTGTACGATTCAGAGGCAGGACGGTAGAGCGCATGGCATCGAATATGCAGCGTGCACGGCGGTGGAAGCGGAGCTTGCCGCCACGGCGCTGGATGGTCGCCGGCATGATCGGGGCCCTCGCGCTGACCACCGGGTGCTCGACCCGGGAAGCGCAGACCGAGGAAGCGGCCGCCACCGGCGCGCTGTCCATCGTCGATCAGCGGGGCGAGACCGTCACTCTGGACGGTCCGGCGGACAAGGTGGCGTTCACCGTGATGCCGGCGCCGTCGATCTTCGCCGCGGTCGACCGCGGCTACGACCGCATCGTCGGCATAAACCAGTCGACCCTGGCGGCGAACCGGGGCGGCATGTTCGCCACCATGTTCCCCGGCTCGGCCGATTCGGCCGTCGTCGCGGGCAACGATTTCGTGCCCAATGTGGAAACGCTGCTGCAACTCGCCCCCGATGTGGTGGTGCAGTGGGGCGACCGCGGATCCGAGGTCACGGCGCCGATCGAGGCGGCCGGGTTCCCCGTCGTAGGCCTGAAGTACGGCACCCAGGACGATCTCGAACAGTGGATCACCCTGTTCGCGCAGATCGCGGGTAAACCCGAACGCGGCCAAGAACTCATCGACTGGCAGCGCACCGAACAGTCCGAGATACGCGCGCAGGTGGCCGCGCAGACGGCACCGCGGCCCCGGGCGATGATCCTGTCCCGGACCGGTGACACCTACAGCACCACCAGCGCCAAAGGATACGACGGTTTCCAATTCGATCTCGTGGGCGCCGAGCTGGTGACCAAGGGGTTCGTCTCCGACTCCGGGCAGGTGAGCCCCGAGCAGATCCTGGCCTGGAACCCCGAGGTCATCATGCTCAGCGGATTCGACCAGAGCACACCCGCCGATATCTATGCCGACCCGCGGTTGGCCGGCGTCGGCGCGGTGCAGAACAAACGCGTCTACAAGACCCCGCTCGGCGGTTACCGCTGGCAGGTGCCGAGCGCGGAATCGCCGCTGATGTGGCAGTGGATGCACCGGATCCTGTACCCGGCCGCACGCGACGGGCAGTTCCGCGCCGATATCCGGGCCGCCTTCGACGACCTGTTCGCGTACGGCATCTCCGACGCCGAGATCGATCAGGTGCTGCGCCTGGACCTGAACAAGGACGCCGCGGGTTATGACCAGTTCCTCCGTTGACCCGGCGGTGGTCGCGGCGCCGGAAGCTCCCGCGCCGCGCCGCGCGCGCTTCGATCGGCGCCTCCTCGCCATCCCGGGATTCCTGGTCCTGCTGATCGTGGTGGCCCTCGCCGCGCTCGCGGTGGGCCGCTACACCGTGCCGCCCAACGAGATCGTGCGAATCCTGCTGGGCCAGGTGTTTCCGCTGGAACAGACCTGGTACGCGCAGGAACGCACCGTGGTGCTGGATGTGCGGCTGCCCCGGGTGCTGCTGTCGATCCTGCTCGGCGCCGGACTGGCGCTCACCGGCGCGGTCATGCAGGCCGTGTTCCGCAATCCGCTGGCCAGCGCCCAGGTGCTGGGCGTGTCCTCCGGCGCCTCGTTCGGCGGTGTGCTGATCCTGCTCGCCGGTTTCGGTGGTGCCGCACTGGTCGGCGGTGCTTTCCTGGGCGGCGTGCTGGCGCTGGTGCTGGTGGTGGCGATCGCCCGGGCGGTACCCGGCGCGCCGCTGCTGATGATCGTGCTCGGCGGTACCGTGGTGGGCGCGATGTTCCAGGCGATGGTCTCGTTCATCACCTATATCGCCGACCCCTACAGCGAACTGCCCTCGATCGTGTTCTGGCTCATGGGTTCGCTGGCGACGGCGACCTACGCCAAGGTGCTCACCGCCGCGATCCCGATCGTGGCCGCGGGCGTGGTCGTACTCGCGTTGCGCTGGCGGCTGAACATCCTCGCCATGGGCGACGAGGACGCCACCGCACTGGGCCTGAATCCCGCGCGGTTGCGCAATTTCCTGCTGCTGTGCGTCGCGCTGATCACCGCGGGTTCGGTCTCGGTCGCCGGGGTGATCGGCTGGGTGGGCCTGGTGGTCCCGCACCTGGTGCGCATGATGGTCGGTACCGACAACCGGATGGTGCTGCCGGTCAGCGCGCTGCTCGGGGCCGCCTATCTGACCGCGATCGATACCCTTTCGCGCACCCTGAGCTCCGCCGAGATCCCGATCGGGATTCTCACCGCCATCATCGGTGCCCCGTTCTTCGTGGTGCTGCTGATCCGTAACCATGCCCGCCTCTGGGGTGCCGATGCTCGCGGCTAGTTCCCTCTGTCACCGCTATTCGGCCAAGGGACCGTGGATCTTTCGCGATGTCTCGGTCCGCGCCGCCGCGGGCGAGGTGTTCGCCGTGCTCGGACCGAACGCACGCGGTAAGACCACCATGCTCAAATGCCTGGCGGGTCTCATCCGGCCGGTCTCCGGTTCGGTCGAATCCTCCGGTCCGGTCGGCTACGTCCCGCAGAGCCATTCGGTCGTCTTCTCGTTCTCGGTGCTCGATATCGTCCTCATGGGCCGGGCCCGCACGGTGAAGCTCTACCGCACTCCCACGGCCGCCGATCGCGCCGCGGCCCGGGAGGCACTGCGCCGGGTGGGCATACCGCACCTCGTCGATCGCGACTACACCGCGCTCAGCGGGGGCGAGCGTCAACTGGTGCTCATCGCCCGGGCGCTGGTCTCCGACTGCGACACCATCGTGCTCGACGAACCCGCGGCCGCCCTGGACCTGCGCAACCAGGCCCAGGTGCTGAGTGTGCTCCGCGCGCTGGCCGACGAGGGAATGGCGGTCGTGATGACCACCCATCACCCCGATCACGCCCTGCACGTGGCCGAACGGTCCATGCTGATGGTCGCCGCCGACGATCAGCGCCACGGCCCGACCCGCGAACTGCTCACCGGCGCATTGCTGTCGGAGATGTACGGCGTGCCGATCGTGACCGCCGATATCGAGACACCGAGCGCGGTCCGGCGGCTCACTGTGCCGGATTTCGGACGGGGGATCTCGTGACGGTACTGAAGGCCGTGATGGCCCCGCGCGGCGGTGAGTACGCCGGCGGATTCCGTGAGGTCGACGTCTACGATCTGCCGGGGGAGTGCACCCGCGGGGTCACCGGTCTCTACCTGACCGGTGACGTGGACCAGGAATACCTGGTCGAACAGCGCCCGCTGCTCGATGCGTTCGTCGCGCGCGGCGGCCGGATCGTCGTGAACGGGCATGTGCAGCGGCTGTTCCTCGACGGGCTGACGAGATGGCGCAAGCTGGAGTTCCGTAACCCGCGCGACCTCGCCTTGACCCGGATGACCGAACACCCCGTATGGGCCGGCACCGATCCGAAGTCGTTCCTCTACAACACCGGCACCCGCGGACCCGTCCCGTTCGCGGAACTGGAACGTATCGGTGTCGCGGGATTCTACGGGCGCGGTTGCTATCTGGATTTGCCCGAACACGCCCGGATCGTCCACACCATCGGACGTACCCGGGCACCGATCGATTACGACTACCCACTCGGTGCGGGCCGGGTCCTGGTCCACGGCGGCAACGACCTGCTCCAGTTCGCCGGCGCCGACCGCGGTACCGCGCGGCTGCACCCGCAACTCCTGCGCTGGCTGGAAGGTGACGATGACTGACCCCGATCGCGGTATCGCCTTCCTACACGGCGGCAGCCACGCCCAGCTTGCCACCCTCGCCGATCCAGCCCTGGCGCCCTACCGGATCCGGCCGGTACACGTGCGCACCGGTGCCCCGGACGAGATCGGCGCGGCCGAGGTGATCATGGTCGCCGACCGCCTCCGCCCGGACCTGCTCACCCGGTGGACCGATACCGTCCTCGCCGGGCTCGAACAGGGCGCGACCGCGCTCGTCTTCGGGGAGAATCACGCCGGCCAATGGCTGCCCGGCATCCGGGAAGAGCCCCGGCCCACCGTGTTCTGGTGGTGGCGCACCGGCGAGGACCACCGCCTCCGGAAACAGGCCCCCGGCCATCCCGCCTGGGAGTTCTTCGCCGACCGCGCGGTGATCTGGCACTACCACGGCGTGCTGGAACCGCCACCGGGTGCGGTGAGCCTGGTCGACCTGCACACCGAGGACGGCGGCCGCGACGGCTCCGTCCTTTATATCGACGAGAGTTCCACCGCGGGGAGGCTGCTCGTCACCACGATGGACCCGGTGTACCACCACGGCTCCGGGTTCATGCCGGGAGCGACGCAACTGCTCTATTCGGCACTGCACTGGGCCACCAGGAAAAGAGAGAAGACATGCTGACAGTTCTGGAATCCGGGACACCGATCGAACTCTCGTTCGCCGACCTGATGAAATATCACGGCACCGAGTTCCCCGGTGGCGTCGCGCACGCGTACTGCGCGATGCGGCACGCTGTTTCGTTGTTCGGTGCCGTCGAACGACGGGAAGTGACGGTCCGCACCGCATTCCCCGGTCCGGGCGGCCGGGACGGGATCGAGATGGCGTTGCGCGCGGTCACCGGCGACCGTTTCACCGTCGCACCCGAACTCGCCGCCCCCGAGCGCGGGCCCGTCCTCGCCCGCTACGTCTGGGAATTCACCTACCGCGACCGGACCGTGCCGCTGCGCCTACGGGACGCGGGATTCGTCACCGCCGAATTCATCGAACTCGGCGCGCGCCGCGACCGCGACGCGGCGGACGACGCCCGGCTGACCGTTCTGAAGCGGGAGATGACCGACCGGCTGCTCGCCGGCGTGGTGGGCGAGGTGTACGAAGAGGTGCCGCTCCCGACGCGCTGACGCGCATCCCCTCCCGACCCGGGCCCCCGCCCTACACTCGGCGCGCAGCGCGTGCGGGTTTTCCCGACGGGGGCCCGGGTACGCATCGGTATCACGTGCGGAAGGAGGGCCGGACCATGGCGGCCGACGGAGTAGAGGGATTGCGGACGGTAGTACTGGACTGCCCGGATCCGTGGAAGCTGTCCGAGTTCTATCTCGGATTGCTCGGTGGGGAAGTGGTGAGCTCGGAGAGCGACGAGACCTGGGTCGCCATGGTCGATCCGCAGGGCCGGCGCCTGGCGTTCCAGTTGTCGCCGGAGTACGTGCCGCCCCGGTTCCCGGATCCGGCCGGCTCGCAGCAGATCCACTTCGATGTACTGGTCAGCGATGTGGAGGTCGCCGAACCGGCAGTCCTGGCGCTGGGCGCCACATTCGTCCATGCGGAAAAGACCTTCCGTGTCTACACCGACCCGGTCGGGCACACCTTCTGCCTGGTCTGGTTCGCGTGACCGCGGCGGCGGTCGCCCTGTTCACCCGCGATCTGCGGGTGCGGGACAACCCGGTGCTCACCGCGGCGCATCGGGAGGCCGATACGGTGGTCCCGCTCTTCGTCCTCGACGAGGCCATCCTGTCCGGCCGGTCCTGCCCGCCCAATCGCGCGCATTTCCTGGCGGCCGCCCTGCGTGAACTCGACGACGAACTCCGTGCGCTCGGCGGCCGGTTGGTCGTCCGGGCCGGAGACGTCGCCGAAGAGGTGGCGCGGGTGGCGGAGGCGGTGGACGCGCCCGTCGTCCACATTGCCGCCGATGTCAGTGCCTACAGCCGCCTCCGCGAGCGGCGGCTGCGGGACCGGCTGGGCCGCGACGGTCGCGAACTGCGGGTCCACCCGGCCTCGCTGACCGTCGTACCGCCGGGAGATCTGGTGCCCGCCGGCAGTGATCACTTCGCGGTGTTCACGCCCTATCTGCGGCGCTGGACCAGCGACCGGCATCGCGCGGCGCTGCGCGCACCGCACCGCCTCGAGCTGCCGGAGATCACCCCCGGGTCCCTCCCGGAGCCGGGTGAGCTCGGCGCGGGGGAACCCTCTCCCGAACTGTCTGTCGGCGGCGAGACCACGGGCCGGAAAATACTGCGGGACTGGGTTTCCCGAAACCTCGACGGTTACGCGTCGGGCGGTGACGATATGGCCGCCGATACCACCTCACGGCTTTCTCCGTACCTGCATTTCGGCTGCCTCTCGCCGGGGGAGGTGGTTCGCCGCGCCGGTGATTCCACCGAGGGCGCCGTCGCGTTCGTCCGGCAGCTGGCCTGGCGGGACTTCCACCACCAGGTGCTGGCCGCTCGGCCCGGCGCGGCATGGGCCGACTATCGCGCGCGGGATATCCGCTGGCGCGACGACGAGCAGGCGCTGGAGGCCTGGCGCGCGGGACGCACCGGTATCCCGATCGTCGACGCCGGGATGCGGCAATTGCACGCACAGGGGTGGATGCACAATCGCGCGCGCCTGATCACCGCGAGTTTTCTCGCCAAATCGCTGCGGGTGGACTGGCGGGCCGGCGCGCGGCACTTCCAGTACTGGCTGGTCGACGCGGACCTGGCGAACAATCAACTCAACTGGCAGTGGGTCGCCGGAACCGGAAACGACACCCGGCCCAACCGGGTGCTCAACCCGCTGCGCCAGGCCGACCGCTACGACCCGCACGGCGACTACGTGCGGCGCTGGGTGCCCGAACTCGCCGATATCGACGGCCGGGCGATCCATCGGCCGTGGCAGCTCGACATGGACTATCCGCCGCCGATCCTCGAGTTTCCCGGGATGTGACACGACGATGCCCGGACCGCACGGCCCGGGCATCGTCGAATTCGCTGCGTTCTCAGCGCAGTGTGGACTTCGCGGCCTTCTTCTTGGCCTTCGCCTTCGCTTTGTCGGCCTTCGCCTTCGCCTTGGCCAGCTGGGCGCGTTGCGCCTTCGCCGAGGCGCCGAGTTCGCCGCCGCGATGTTTGGTGTAGTCGGCGAGTTCGGCCGCACGGCTCTTGGCCGCCTCGGTCCATTCGGGGCCGCGGTGCTGGGCGGTTTCGGCGAGTTCGCCGCCGCGGTGTTTGGTGTAGTCGGCGAGTTCGGCCGCACGGCTCTTGGCCGCTTCCGCCCACTCCGGTCCCCGTTGCTGCGCCGTCTCGGCGAGTTCGCCGCCGCGGTGTTTGGTGTAGTCCGCCAGCTCGGCGGCGCGGTTCTTGGCCACGGCGGCCCATTCAGGACCGCGGGTCTGCGCGGTCTCGGCCAGCTCGACACCGCGATGCTTGGCGATATCGGCCCAGTCGGCGCCCCGCTTCTTCGCGGTATCCGCCCACACCGGGCCCCGCTGCTGCGCGATCTCGGCCAGCTCCGCCCCGCGGTCGGCCGCGGAACCCGCCAGATCCCGGCCCCGGTCGGCGGCCTGGTGCAGTTGCTGCCGGACGGTCTCGCCCGTGCCGCCACGGGCCGCGGAACCTACCGGCAGCGCACCGCCGACCGTGGCGGCGGCCCGGCGGGCGGCGCGGCGTCCCCGCCAGCCCAGTGAGGGTTTACCGGCGGTATCCGACGCCGCGATCATCAGGCCTCCGAGCAGGCTCACGTCCTTGAGGAATGCCGTCCGTTTCGCCGCGCGGCGGTCGGGGTCGTTCTCGGCCCAGAAGTTCTGTTCGGTCACCGTCGCCGGGACCACCGTCGCCGCCAGTGCCAGCGCCGCCGGGCGCGGCGCCTTGCCCAGCGCCAGGAGAGCGCCCCCGGCGATCTGCACGGCCGCGGTCACCCGAACCAGGGTGCTGGGGTCGGCGGGCAGGTTGCCCGCGATATCGGACGGCAGCGATTCCTTCCCCTTGTGGACCAAAGTCGACGCTTCCTTCACCCGTGATTCCGGATGCATCAGGGTTTCGACTCCGTTGACGACGAACGCACTCGCCAGTAGGGGGCGGGCGAACCGGCGTAGCAGCATGATGTGCATCCCTTTCTTCGGTGTTTCGCATCTGTCACAGCTGGTCACCAGGGGGCAGTAGGCCAGAGTACTGCCGATCTACCCGGCTTCCGGGCCGGGAAACAGAACCGGCCGCAACGTGTCCGTCCGCACCGGCCTGCCGCCGCGGAGCTAATAACCGGTAACACTACGTGGGTGTGACCGGAGTCATATAATTTGATTGGACGAACAGTCTTCGCCGGTAAGGCATCGGATCATCGCGCCCGGTGAGCGATTCGTAGCAGCGCCGTGTCGCTGTCCTGGACATCGCCCGGCAAATCTCGCCGGGTGGTGCCGTTCGGGTGCGTCTACTCTCGGATCCAGGGAAGTCGCACTGCAGACGTCCGGCATCGGGGCCGAGGAAGCCGCGGTGTCACAGCCGCGCCGCCGGCGAGTTGTCCGAGCCGGAAATGTGCACACCGCCCGTCGTCGGAAGGACGCAATACAATGTCCGCCACGATCCCGGATCGTGAGGCCACCGATCTCGCCCTCGGCCTGGCAGTCCGAGCGCCGTCCGTGCACAACACCCAACCCTGGCGCTGGCGGTCCGCCGACTCCGGTATCCAGCTCTTCGCCGACACCGGCCGGCAACTGATCGTCACCGATCCCTCGCTGCGGTCACTCATCGTCAGCTGTGGAGCCGCGCTGCACCATATGCGTGCCGCTCTGGCCGCGCTGGGCTGGGCCTCCGCCGTGGACTACTGCCCGGATCCCGGCGACCCCGACCACCTCGCCACGATCCACACCACCCGCCGGCCACCCACCGACGCCGAGATCGAAATGGCCGCGGCCATCCTGCTGCGCCGGACCGACCGCCGCCACTATCTGCCCAAGCCGATCCCGGCCCGCCATCTGCGGTCCCTGGCCGCCCGGGTCTCGGCGTGCGGCGCCGCTGTCCGGCAGGTCCCCGACACCCTGCTGCCACGACTGGCGACGCCCATGCAGCACGCGGTCGCCGCGCACGCCACCGACCGACTGTACCGGGAGGAGATCGCCCACTGGAGTGGACGCGACCGGCTCACCGACGGAGTGCCGTCCCGCAACGCCCCCGCCGCCCGCCCGGATGGCGAGATCCCGGTGCGCACCTTCGCCGACCCCGCACTGCTCGACCCCGCGAACCAGCCGGACGCCGCACAATGGCTCGTCGTCGGTACCATCCGCGACGACCGGCGTGCCCAGCTGCGGGCGGGGGAGGCCACCAGCGCACTGCTGCTGACCGCGACCGAACTGGGCCTGGCGACCAGCGTGCAGACCGAACCGCTCGGCGTACCGGACGCACGGCAGGAGATCCGGACCGGCCTGCTCCACGACTGCGCGTACCCCCAGTCCATGGTGCGGGTCGGCTGGAGTCCCCGCAGCGCCGCACCGCTGGCCGATACCCCGCGGCGCCCGATCGACGAGATACTCGAAGTCTGACCCGCCGTACTGGGCGGGTGTCGCCGCCCGATCAGTACCCGCGTTCGGTATCGACGAGGGCCAGCAGCGGTTCACCCGCCGCGAATCGCTCCACATTGGCCCGCACACGTTCGGCCAGCAGACCGGGCAGACCGCCGGACGGATTCGCCAGATGCGGGGTGATCACCGCATTCGGCAGCGACCACAGCGGATGCCCGTCCGGTAGCGGTTCCGGATCGGTCACATCCAGTGCCGCGCCCCCGATGGTCTCTGCGCGCAGCGCCTGCATCAGCGCATCGGTATCGATCAGCGAACCCCGGGCGATGTTCACGATCCAGGCCGCCGGTTTCATCCGGGCCAACGCGTCGGCGTCGACGAGGTGCGCGGTCTCGGCCGTCGCCGGTGCCGCGATCACGATATGGTCCGCGCGCGAGAAGAGTTCGGCATTGCGGCTCGCGTCCACCGTTTCGACCGCCCCCGGCACCGGCGTCCCGGATCGGGTGGAGGCCAGCACCTGTGCCCCGAACGCGCGGAACAGCGGGATCATCGCCCGGCCGATACCCCCGCAGCCGATGATGGCGACAGTGGCCCCGTGCAGCGTCCCCACCCGCCTCTCGAACTCGGCCTTGCGCCACGAGGTCGCCCGCGCCTGCTCACCCAGCCCCCGCACACCCGCCAGCAACAGCGACACCGCATGCTCGGCCACGCTCGGTGCATAGGCGCCGGCGGCCGAGGTCCAGACGCGGTCGTCGTCGATGAGTCCCGCGGCGAACCACCGTTCGATACCCGCACTCGGCAACTGCACCCACCGCACCGCGTCCGGCAACCGTTCGGGGAAGGAATCCGGCCCGCCCTTCCACACCACCGCCTCGGCCTCGTCCAACGGCACCAGCCGACCGCCCCCCGCCTCGATTCCCCGGGCGAGCGCGGGATCGTATTCCGGACCCAGGTGGACGGGGGGGACTCTGGTGTGCGGCACAGTTCACTTCCGGGACGTCGGGGCTGATGGCCGCATCATCATCCCCCCGTGCGGGCGTCGTCAACAATTCCGCTCACCCGGACCGGGACGCTGGACGCGGACCGGCCGCTAGGGCAGGTTCCCGGAGGCCAGTGCCCGCACCCCGGCCACCGTCCCGCCGTCGACCAGCAGATCCACCCCCGAGATGAAACTCGACGCCGGATCCAGCAGGAACGCCGCCGCGTGCGCGATATCATCCGGAGTCCCCAACCGCCCCGTCGTCGACGCGTTGACCATCGCCCGCATCGCCGCCCCCGACTCGCCGTCCAGCTCCTGCCGCCCCATCGGCGTCGAGATCACCCCCGGGCTGATCGAATTGAGCCGGGCACCCCGCCGCCCCCACGCGACCGCCGCGGCCTGCACCCGCGCCACATTGCCCCGTTTCGCCATCGCATAGGCGATACCCGGATGCGCCTCGTGATCCAGGAACGGCAACGCCGGCAACTCCG
Source organism: Nocardia grenadensis (assembly GCF_050942415.1). Classification (NCBI taxonomy): domain Bacteria; kingdom Bacillati; phylum Actinomycetota; class Actinomycetes; order Mycobacteriales; family Nocardiaceae; genus Nocardia; species Nocardia grenadensis. The sequence continues at coordinate 2,331,991 of NZ_CP192054.1, forward strand.
CCGTCGGCGTATACGCGAGCGCCGCGACCTGATCGTCCGGCAGCGGCGCCATATACGCCGACATACTCGCGATCACCACCCCCGCCCCACCTTCGGCAACCACACCCTCGAAGGCATCCAGCACCAGCGCCGTCCCCAGCAGATCCACTTCCAGCACCGCCTTCGTCACCCCCTGCGTCGGCGACACCCCCGCGGTATGCGCTATATGCGTAACCCGCCCCGCCTCGCCGGCGACCTCCGCCAGCGCCGCCACCGACTTCGCATCCGAGACATCGACACGCTGCCCGCGCACCTCATGCCCCTCCCCGGCCAGCACCTCGACCACCGCGCCCAGATTGTCCTCGTCGAAATCGGCGATCAGCAGCCGCCGGCCACCCCCTACCCGGCGCGCGATGGCCCGCCCCATACCCCCGGCCCCGATAACGACCGCGACATCCTGACCCACCTGGCGCTCCTCACCGCGACTGCTCCGCTGCGCACCACAATCTACCCACGCACCGCAGCCCCCGGACCGGAATTCGTCACCCGCTGACAATGGACCGGAAAACCCCAGGTGGCACCCGCGATTTTGCCCCGGTGGCGCGATCCGATACTCTTGCTGAGCACACCGGTCCGGGTGGCGGAATGGCAGACGCGCTAGCTTGAGGTGCTAGTGCCCGTTATAGGGCGTGGGGGTTCAAGTCCCCCTCCGGACACGACCACTACGCCCACGGGCGGTTGGGGGAGAGCTTCGGCATCGACCGTCCGTGTGGTGTGGTCGAAGGTGAGTTTCAGGCCGAGGCGGCGGTATACCTCCTGTTTTTCGCCTGGTTCTGCTGTGCGGAGTACCGGGGTCAGGCCGCCGAAGGCGTCGATGAGTCGTTCTATTTCTTTCTTGTTCAGCTTTCGCTGGGGGACTTGCGTCGCTTCGAGCGTCGCCAGCTGGGCGGTGACGAGTTCTCGTTGGTGTTGGACTTCCTTGATCCAGGTCGCAACCACAGCCGGGTCGGTTCCGGCTTCCAGCGCGGCGCGGTATCTGCTGAGTTTCTGGTCGAGTTCTCGGAGTGTGTTTTGTGCGGTGTCCGAGGCAGGGGTGGCGTCGGGTTGGACTTGTTCGAGCATGGTGAGTGAGTGTTCGATGTGGTCGGGGTGGAAGACCTCGGCGAGCCAGGTGTCGAGGGGTTCGGTGAGGTGGTCTTCGCGTAGGTAGACCGATGGGGGGTGGTCGAGGTCGTTGGCGAGGGCGTATTCGGAGGGGTAGCGGCAGCGGTAGTGGGCGCGGTCGTGGTTCCAGTTTCCTTGCATCCTTCGCCCGCATGCTTGGTGGAACAGCAGCCCGGTGAAGCAGTAGGTGTGTTTGGTGCGGGTCACGACCCGGCCGCCGGATTTCGGTCCCCGGGACGCCAGCCGTAGACGGACATTGTCGAGGTCGGTTCTGCTGACCAGCGCTGCGTGGACGGGGTGGTCGGAGTAGACCCACTCGGTTTTCTGGTTCCAGGTCAGGCGGGTCTGGTGGCCGAGGGCGACGTCGTCGACGTCGATGAGGGATTCGTGTTTGTGTTGTTTGTTCCAGACGGCGTAGCCGGTGTAGCGGGGGTTGGTGAGGATGGTGCGGACCGCACCTTTGGACCATGCGATGCCGGAGCGGTGCGGGTTGCGTCGGCGGTCGTGGGCCGACGGGCAGGGGATGCCTTCGGCGGTGAGGCGTTGGGCGATGGCGAAGATCCCTATGCCGGAGAGGTATTCGCGGAAGATGCGTTGCACTATCGGTGCGGTGTCGGGGTGGGGTTCGAGTTGGTGGAGTCGTTTGCCGTCGGCTGCCTTGCTGGGGTTGGGGTGTGGGCCGGCGTCGGTGAGGCGGTATCCGTAGGGTGGGCGGCCGCCGAGGTAGCGGCCTTCGACTTTGGCTTGGGCGGCCATGGCGGCGCGGACGCGGATTTTGATGCGGTTGCGTTCGCCTTTGGACATGCCGCCGAAGACCGACATGATCAAGTCGTGGGCTTCGGATTCGGGGTCGATCGGGCCGCCGACCTCGGGCACCCACAACGCGACGCCGTAGTGGACGAACACGGGGAACGTCAGCCCGAACTGGTTGCCGTAGAACGCGCGTTGAGGTTCACCGATGACGACGGCGTCGAACCCACGATCGGGCTCCCTGAGCAGATCGAGCAGCTGTGCAGCGGCGGGCCGGCGTTTCCAGGGGATGGACCGCGACTGGCCGACGTCGAAGAACTCGGCGACGATCCGGCCCTGCTGCGCGATCAACGCTTCGGCGCGGCCCCGCTGCCAGTTCCGGGAGGCTTCAGGGTCTTGCTGGTCCTCGGTGGAAACTCTGCCTGCGAAGGCGAATCTGATCATCGCGGGAGGTCCTCCTGGTCGTCGTGGTTAATTTCGCGGCCGGGTGCTGGACCGCTGTTGTGTGTACTGGATGGATCGGGGGAGGGTTCGGATTTCTGGGATTCGGCGGACTCGTTCTCGTGTCGGCGGGCGTGCGCCAGAATCAGCCGGAGGAGCGCCTCGGCTGCGGGTGGGTTCAGCTCGGGAGGGGCGTCGGGTACCACGACCTCTATGTGGTCCTGCGCGGGCTCGTCGGATCTACCAGCGGAATCGCGGGAATCAGAGTACACCGCGATACCCCTCGAACCGGAAATCGCGGAGGAGACCGGTACAGCGGTGGTACCGATCAACCGGAACAGAAGGACCGCAGTGGCTGTCAAGGTTCAGCAGGGCGGTGGCGTCGAATGACGCGATGGTCGATGTCCTGAGCCCGGACGGAATAGGCTGTGCTCTGTGGCTGGGACTCGGTGAGACAGGTGATGTCGGCATGGCTCTCTCCACCGGCCTGCCGACGATTCCCCACTTCACTGTAAGTGGACTTACCTCGGTTGTGCTACCCCGACAACCTGCTGCTTGCCGGGTCGTTGGTGTTCACCCACTGTGAAGAGCAGGAATCCGGGCGTGCGGAGAACTGCCGTTGACCGGATTACACGGGGCCCATCTCGGCGACGCGGTAGCCCGCTCCGGGAAAAGAGCCGGGCACCTTCGCGGGCGATCGTCGACCGGCCGTCATCTCGCAGTCAGCGCCGCCGGAGGAATTCACTACTCCCCGTAATCGCCTGGCGGTCGGATCCAAGGGGATGAGGTTCGCCGGTGAGTCCCGATAGCGCAGAGGCGACGTCGATGAGGTCTGCTTTGACGTATGTGGCCGTGATCCCGTGGGTGTTGTCGTTGTGTCCTGCGTAGGCGCGGGCGACTGCGTGGCTGAAGTTACGTTCCACCCACGTCAAGGTCGTGTGGCGCAGCCAATGCGTGCTGATTCCTTGGGCTGCCGCCCAGGGCAGCTCCGCGCGTACGCGTTGCCAGAGGTTATCGAACCGCCGGGAGGTAATCGGCCGGCCGTCCCGGTAGCGCAACAACTGGCCCGATGGCGGGCTGCCGCGTTCCGCGGCGTGGTCGAGCAAGTACTGCATCAATGTTGGAGACACAGGCTGCCAGCGGTCGCTGTCGTTCTTCTCGCGAAGGAATACCAGGCACTGATCCGGATCCAGATCGCGCGGTCGCAGCGCCAGTGCGCCACCACGGCGACATGCGGTCTCGGTGACCAACCGCAGGATCAGGGAGTCGAGGTTTGGGTCGGTGCCGGTGGTGGCCGCGACTCGGCAGATCTCGGTCAACTGTTGCGCGGGAATAGCGAACCGCTGTGCCGGCCGACGGGCCGGTTTCTTCAAGTTCCGGGCCGGATTGTCTGCGGCATTGATCCAGCGGCCTTCGGCGAACCGGTACAGACATCGGGTCGCCGCGACGAAATTTTCGCCGGCACCACGCCCGCCACGCGAGGCTCGATTGGTTGATGCTGCGGCGACGATTTCGTGCGCGAAAGCATCCAGCTCGGCCGGTGTCGGCTCGTCCAAGCGGCGAGTAGCCCAGCGGTCCAGTAGGTGTTGGAAGTGAGTGTTATAGGTACGCAGCGTCCCCGGCTTCAGGGTTGGTATCACCTGGGGAATGACTTCTGCGAACGTCGGAACGGCGACCGGGGGAGCAGTCAGGTCGGCGGCCGAAATACCCAACTGTGACAACATGACCCGTGCAGCTGCCAGCGCCTCGGCGCTGGGCATATTCGAGTGGCTCATCGGTTCACCCGACCAGGCAGGGCGAATTGGTCGGCGAAGGCCGAGGCGATTGCTGCGGGTGGATGGATTGACATTTCTCGTCCGCCGTGGCGGGAGAGTAAAAGGACGCGGTCACCGGGGCGCAGTCCCAACTGACGAAGAAGGCGTTGTGGCAGCCGGAAGTATCCGGCCGCAGAGATCGAGACCGGTCCAGATGCCGACGGGCGGGCCCAAAGTACTCCCGGATCGCAGATTTCGAGTTCGAGGTGGACTGCTGCGGACCAGCCGAGTTCGGTCAGGAGTAGGCGGTCGGTGATCCTGCCGCCATCGCTGATGGTGGACATTCCGATCCGCACGTCGGTGCGGGGAAGGCGGCCGGGTGGGTGTCCGAGAGACATTTCACGGATGATCGTTTTCCGGGGTCTGCTCGGCGGAATCACAGGGGCGATCAACGAACTTCCTTGCTCGATGGGCTGGAATCATCTCGGTACTATCCCTTCAGAACAACCCACATGACCGCCGCTCGAAGCGCGTTCAGCAACCGGCCCCGGGTAGCATCGATCGAAACCGGCGGCAGGAGAGAGGTTCTGCCCACCTCCAGGTGGGAAGTGCCGTTGCCAGGTCTGGGAAAGTAACTCGATTGGCGACGATTTTGCATCGTGACGGCCATGTCGGCAACACAATAACTGTGCGCGGCGTCACCGGGCGGTGCCGTCCTCCGCGCCTGCGAGGGGAAACGGCCGTAGGGCCGCCGATTCACGAACCTGTCGGCGGCAGCTGCAGGATCGATCCCCTGTGCCACCCAGCGACCAATCCACGACAATGCTGTTGCGGAGGCGAGTGCGCCGTGGAGGTCCACTGTGGATTCGGATTGGCTGCGAATCGTCGATCTGATGATCCGACCGGAGGAGCTCCGGGCCGCTTCAATGGTCGGGTCCGACGAGATCCCGGCCGAGGCATCGCGTGTTCAAGTAAGGACTACAGCACGCGATTCCGGCTGCGACATGAGGTGAAACCTGGCACGGATGCCGGCTTCGAGCGTATGGGTCGCTGCGAGCGGGGAACGCTTCGACATGATGATGACCGTGCACCTCTACGAAGGAGGCTGTCCCCAACCGGTGGTGGTTCACCCCGTTACCTTTTTCGTGGGCCCGGAACCGGGCCCACGGTCGCCAGGCCCGGTATGACTTCTTGCCCCTGTCGTTCGAATGATCCGGGGGGTGGTGTCGCCGGGTCCTGGTGGCGTCGACGGACCGCTGATGGGGACAGGGCCGCTGGTAGGTCTCTTCGTAACGTGGGTGCCGGGCGTTGACGCTGGATCGGCGACCGTCCAGTGAGCGTTTCGAGGCAGTTGAGGACCGAGCAAGGTGACACAACCTTATGCCGTGTTCTGCGGCGTTGACGTGGGAAAAGGCGAACATCACGCGGTCGGGCTCGACCCGGCCGGGAAACGATTGTTCGACAAGGCACTACCCAACGATGAATCCCGGCTGCGGGCCGTGTTCAACAAACTCGCCACCCACGGGCGGCTGCTGATCGTGGTCGATCAACCCAACACGATCGGCGCCCTGCCGGTCACCGTCGCGCGCGCCTGCGGACACGATGTCGCCTACCTGCCCGGATTGTCGATGCGCCGCATCGCCGACCTCTACCCAGGTCAAGCCAAAACCGATGCCCGCGACGCTCACATCATCGCTGATGCCGCCCGCACGATGCCGCACACGCTGCGCCGCGTCGACGTCGGTGACGAAACACTCACCGAGCTCGGTGTTCTGGCCGGCTTCGACGACGACCTGGCCGGCGAAGCAACCCGCACCAGCAACCGCATCCGCGGCCTGCTCACCGGCATCCACCCCGCCCTCGAACGCGTCCTCGGCCCCCGCATCGCGCACCCGGCGGTGCTGGAGATCCTGTCGCGCTGCGGCGGTCCCGAAGGCATCCGGGCCGCTGGTCGGCGCAAACTTACCGCCATCGCCACTAAACATGCCCCACGAATGGGAGCACGCCTGGTCGAGGAGATCCTGGCCGCGCTGCCCGCGCAATCTGTCACCGTTCCCGGCACGAAAGCCGCGGAAACCGTGCTGCCGAAGCTGGCGGATTCGTTGAAAGCAGTTCTTCTACAGCGCAAGCAGATCGCCGAGAACATTGAGGAGATGTTCGCCGATCACCCTCTTGCCGAGGTCCTGACCTCGATGCCCGGCATCGGAGTCAGGACCGGCACCCGCATCCTGCTCGAAGTCGGCGACGGCACCGCGTTCGCCTCGGCCGGCCACCTCGCCTCTTACGCCGGCATCGCCCCGATCACCCACCGATCGGGAAGCTCCATCCGCGGTGAACACCCTGCCCGATCCGGCAACCACAAACTGAAACGGGCGTTGTTTCTGTCAGCGTTCGCCGCCCTGCACGACCCGGCCAGCCGCACCTACTACGACAGAAAGAGAGCCGAGGGCAAGAAACACAACGCAGCCCTCATCTGCCTCGCCCGACGCCGATGCGACGTCCTCTACGCCATGCTCCGAAACAAACAGCCCTACCGCATTCCAGCACCAGCGGCCTGATCGCCGGCAACTGCCAGACACCGATCAAGCGTCCAGCCCCTGGGCACGCCGGGCCCTGACCGACATGCCGCGCTGCCACCAATCGATCACCTCACCCCCGCCCGCCATGCCTTCGATGAGATGCGCGGTGGCTTCCACCTGCACACCGGACTGGCTACAGAACGTCCACAACCGCTGAGCCGCCCGATGGTATTGGTGGATCACCGCATCGACCTCGAACGCATCCAACTGGCTGGCACGGAACCGGTCCAATGCCCGGCCTACGTGCTCGACCAACTCACCGAGCCGCTCTTCGTGATATACCGCCACACGATCCCGAGCAGCCTGCCGTTCAGCCTTCGACGCCACTCAGACCACGCTACCGACCGCACGCCCCGCCCAAGCCTCACCCGGGCACAACCTCAACCCACGGCTTGACAAGAAACATAGGGACACCCCCCCAGCAATGTGGGGGTTCCTCACAGGAAGGCCGCGAGCGGGCGATGCTTCGGATCATGGTGGCCGGTAGGGGTACCGGTGGGCATGTGTTCCCAGCGGTGACTGCTGTGGACGGTCTTCGGACTCGCGGACATGACGCCGGCCGGCGTCGCCTACTGGCGGTCGCTTCCCGGGCGGGCGCCCAGTGCTGATGACCGCGGTCGTTTCCACATACCGCTGCGGGGCAGCTCCGGATTCCCACCGGATTCCCTCTTGCGAGCCGCGCGTCCAGGGACGAGCGGCAACCAGCGCCTGGTCAGACTGGCATTCGGGCTGCGCGCGGGACGCCGGCGTTCTCGATCACCGGGCGCCCTGAGGCCCCCGCTTCTGCCGGCGCACCACACCGGCGGCGGCGGAATCGGGTGGCGGGATCCGGCGTCTTTCCGCTGCCGGCTCGACCCTGGGCGGTGGGGCACTGCGCCCAGTGGGGACGGGGCTCACCAGCAGGGATATTCTTATGAGCGCAGCTGGTTCGTCTCGCGCTGTTGCGACGGTGTGAGATGTCGAAGCCTTTCCGCTCTAGGTCGGGTGACCGCGAGCGGGGGTGAGAGGGAACCCGGTGGGAATCCGGGACTGTCCCGCAGCGGTGAGTGGGAGCGACCGCCGTCACATGCACTGGGCCGGGTCCTGGGAAGCGACGGCGTGGTAGTACCAGCTCGGGGAGCGCGCCAGGTCCCGAGTCGACCGATCGAGGTCGGTGCCCACGAGTCCGAAGACCTGCCGGTTGCGCCGGGCACGACGTGTCCGGCGGTCGTCGCCTCGTGGATCAGGCGGTACGCCGATTCTCACGTATCCGGGTCTCGCCGGGTGCGTAGTCGTCGTGCGCGCTCGCACCGGTGACGGTCACAGGCTGCCACCCGAGGAGTTCGCATCATGCCGTCACTTTCGGACCTTTCCCCGCGATGCGGCTCGGGTCACCGGCCGTCGCCGGTGACCTGAGGGCCGGTGCGGCCGGAACACCGGCGGATCGCGTGGGCGAGCCGGTGCCGATCATGGAAGGGGTGCTTGCTGTGGAGAAGATGTATGCCGGTGGCCGGCTTCGTGCTCTGCGTGAGCAGCGGAGCCTGTCGCAATCCGGGCTGGCCAAGGCGCTCGGGCTGTCGCTGAGTTATGTCAATCAGCTGGAGAACGATCAGCGCCCGTTGTCGGTGCCGGTGCTGATGCGTCTGACCTCGACATTCGACTTGGAGGTGGGATTCTTCGCGCCGGAGACCGATGCTCGGTTGCTGGCTGATCTGCATGAGGTGTTCACCGAGGACCCCGAGTCTGGTTCGGTGAGCGGCGGCGAACTGGATGAATTGCTTTCGCGGGTGCCGTCTGCGGCGCGGTTGCTGATCAGGCAGCACCGGCGCCTGCGCGCGGTCAACGGGCAGCTCGAGCAGTTCACCGCCGGACTCGACGGTCCGGTCCCGGATCCACGTACCGCGATGCCCTATGAGGATGTCCGCGACTATTTCTATGACCGGCGTAACCACATCCCCGCACTCGATACCGCCGCCGAGGATCTCTTCGCCGCGAGCGGGTTGAGTATCGGCGGGTTGGATCTACAGCTGGCACGACTGCTGCGCGACGAGCACGGGGTGACGGTGCGAATCCGGTCGGAGGATCCGGCGCGGCCCGGGCCCAAACGGAGCTACGACCCGGAAGCGCGCACACTCACGCTCGCGCGGCGTCTCACCGCCGGGCAGCGCGCGTTCCAACTGGCGACACAGTTGGCGTTCCTCACCCAGTCCGAGGTGATCGAAACTCTGCTCACCGAGACGGCGGCGCTGCCCGCGGAGTCGCGGCGGCTGCTGCGTATCGGGCTGGCCAACTACTTCGCGGGCGCGCTCGTTCTGCCCTACGGGCTGTTTCTCGGCGCGGCGGAGTCGTTGCGCTACGACATCGACCTACTCGCAGCGCAATTCGAGGTCGGTTTCGAAACCGTGTGTCATCGTCTGTCGACGCTGCAGCGGCGCGGGCAGCGGGGCGTCCCGTTCTTCTTCGTCCGCACCGACCGTGCGGGAAATATCTCGAAACGGCAGTCCGCCACCGCGTTCCACTTCTCCCGGACGGGCGGTAGTTGCCCGCTGTGGGTGGTGCACGACGCTTTCGCCACCCCGGGCCGGATCCGCACCCAGATCGCGGAGATGCCCGACGGGCGCACGTATCTGTGGCTGGCGCGCACGACAGGGGAGAGCAATCCCGGATATCTCTCGCCTTCGCGGGATTTCGCGGTGGGTCTCGGATGCGATCTCGCCTTCGCCGATAAACTCGTCTATTCCCACGGCCTTCCGATCCATGACGCGGCCGCCGCTGTTCCGATCGGTGCAGGATGCCGGGTCTGTGAACGCACCGCGTGTGCGCAACGCGCGTTCCCGCAGATCGGACGGCCTCTTGCCGCCGATGAGAACCGTCCGGCGAACACCCCCTACGCACCCGCATCAACCGACTGACCGCGGGTAACTGCGGTGAGTGTGTCAGCCCAGGACGGGCGCGTAGTTCCGGCGGGCTGAACTGCTCACCGTCGACGAAGGGATCCGGGGTGACATCGAGAACCCCGTGCCCGGGGGCGCGTCGGTATCGAAGAACCCTTTCGTCGCATGAGCAGCGGCCTTGCTCGATCGAATCGGATCGACCGGTGAGGCGCGCACGAGAGTAATCGGCGCCCGCTCGCGCGCCGATTCCTGTCCCGGTCCGGTACTGCCCTCCACAAACTCCACAACTTTGCAGGTCTGTCTCCACAAAATTCGCCCTTTGCGACGGATTTCCACAGCTGTTTCGCGTCTGTAGCGTCCGAATCGAGCGAAATACGCCGATCCCCCTGGAGGCCTTGGACCGTGAAGAATCATCTCGTCCGTACCCACCGCTCCGCGGAGCAGTTCCCCCGCGAGCAGCATCTGGCGTGGCGGATTGCGGAGGTGGCGACCGACCCGGTGGATGTCGCCGCGGAGACCGAGGAGATGATCGTCAACCGGATCATCGACAATGCGGCGGTCGCCGCGGCGTCGCTGACCCGGCGCCCGGTCACCAATGCTCGCGCCCAGGCGCTCGCGCACCCGTATCAGCCGGGCGCGACCGTGTTCGGCGTCCACGGCCGCTTCTCGCCGGAGTGGGCGGCCTGGGCCAACGGAGTCGCGGTGCGCGAACTCGATTTCCACGACACATTCTTGGCTGCGGAGTACTCCCATCCGGGCGACAACATCCCCTCGATCCTGGCGGTCGCCCAGCACGCGGGCCGTAGTGGCCGGGATCTGATCCGGGGTCTGGCCACCGGCTACGAGATCCAGATCGACCTGGTGCGTTCGATCTGCCTGCACGAGCACAAGATCGACCACGTCGCCCATCTCGGCCCGTCGGCCGCCGCTGGTATCGGAACGCTGCTCGGACTGGATTCGGAGACGATCTACCAGGCGATCGGTCAGGCTCTGCACACCACCACCGCGACCCGCCAGTCCCGTAAGGGCGAGATCTCGAGCTGGAAGGCCTACGCTCCGGCGTTCGCCGGGAAGATGGCCGTGGAGGCCGTGGACCGCGCGCTGCGCGGTGAAGGCGCGCCGTCGCCGATCTGGGAGGGCGAAGACGGTGTGATCGCCTGGCTGCTGGGCGGCCCGAAGGCCGAGTACTCGGTGCCGCTGCCCGGTCCGGGCGAGCCCAAGCGGGCGATCCTGGACTCCTACACCAAGGAGCATTCCGCCGAATACCAGAGCCAGGCCCCGATCGATCTGGCCCGCCGCCTCCGGGACCGGATCGGTGATCTGGATCAGATCGCCTCGATCGTGCTGCACACCAGCCACCACACCCACGTCGTGATCGGTACCGGTTCGAACGATCCGCAGAAGTTCGATCCGACAGCGTCGCGGGAGACCCTCGACCATTCGGTGCCCTACATCTTCGCGGTCGCCCTGCAGGACGGGACCTGGCATCACGAGCGTTCCTACGCGCCCGAACGCGCGCAGCGACCGGACACCGTCGAGTTGTGGCGCAAGATCTCCACCGCCGAGGACCCGGAGTGGACCCGCCGCTACCACTCCACCGACCCGGCCGAAAAAGCGTTCGGCGCGCGCGCCGAGGTGACCTTGAAGAGTGGTGAGGTGATCGTCGACGAGCTCGCGATCGCCGACGCCCACCCGCTGGGTGCGCGACCCTTCGTCCGCGACCAGTACATCGCCAAATTCCGCACCCTCGCCGAGGGGGTTGTCGATCCGGCCGAGCAGGACCGCTTCCTCGAAGTGGTCCAGCGCGCGGGCGAGCTGTCCGCCGGTGAGTTGTCGGAGCTCACTTTCACCGTCTCGGCGGATGTGCTCGCCCGCGCGCCCCGTTCCCCGAAGGGACTGTTCTGATGACCGGCCTGCTCGCAGCATCGACCTCGGCGGCCGATAAGCGGTCGGCGTTCCGTACCGGGCTGGGCTCCGGGAAGATCCAGCGGTTCCCCGGCGCGTTCAACCCGCTGGTGGCGACGCTGATCCAAGAGGTCGGGTTCGAGGGAGTCTACGTCTCCGGTGCGGTGCTCTCCGCCGATCTGGGATTGCCGGATATCGGGTTGACCACGCTCACCGAGGTGTCGGGGCGCGGTCACCAGATTGCCCGGGTCACCGACCTGCCGGTGCTCATCGACGCGGACACCGGTTTCGGGGAGCCGATGAGCGCCGCCCGGACGGTCACCGTCCTGGAGGATGCCGGCATCGCCGGCTGCCACCTCGAGGACCAGGTCAATCCCAAACGGTGCGGTCATCTGGACGGCAAAGCGGTGGTGCCCACCGAGGAGATGGTGCGCCGACTGCGGGCGGCGGTCTCGGCCCGCCGCGATCCGAACTTCGTGATCTGCGCACGCACCGACGCCGCCGGGATCGAAGGAATCGATGCCGCGATCGAGCGTGCGAAAGCCTATGCCGACGCGGGCGCCGATCTGATCTTCACCGAGGCGTTGCACACTCCCGCGGAGTTCGAGAAGTTCCGCGCCGCTGTCTCGACCCCGCTGCTGGCCAATATGACCGAGTTCGGCAAATCCGAACTGATCCCGGCCGCCACGCTGGAATCCATCGGCTACAACGCGGTCATCTACCCGGTGTCCACTCTGCGTCTGGCGATGTTCGCCGCCGAGGCGGGTCTCCGGGAGATCTACGCGGAAGGCACTCAGTCGGGTCTGCTGGACCGCATGCAGCACCGCAGCCGCCTCTACGAACTGCTGCAGTACGAGCGCTACAACGAATTCGATTCCGATGTCTTCAATTTCACGTTGGGAAGGGACCAGTGATGGGCACAGCGTCGCTCAGCGATTCGATGAGGGGTGGCGGTCGGGAGACGGGTGGGCCGGACACCGCGATACCGACCATCTACAAAGGTCTGGCAGGCGTCGTCGTCGACACCACCTCGATCTCCAAGGTGGTGCCGGAAACCAACTCGCTGACCTATCGCGGTTACGCCGTGCAGGATCTGGCGGCCCACTGCAGTTTCGAACAGGTCGCCTACCTGCTCTGGTACGGCGAGCTACCGACCGATACCGAGCTCGAGCGTTTCCAGCAGCAGGAACGGGCCTCGCGCCGCGCCGACCGGTCGCTGCTGTCACTGGTGGCGAAAATGCCCGATACCTGCCATCCGATGGATGTGGTCCGGACCGCGATCAGCTACCTCGGCGCCGAAGACCCCGCCGAGGACGATAATTCGGCGAAGGCGAACCGCGCCAAGTCGCTGCGGATGTTCGCGGTGCTGCCGACCATCGTCGCGGCCGACCACCGCCGCCGCCGTGGCCTCGACCCGATCGCACCCCATTCGCATATGGGTTACGCCGAGAACTTCCTGAACATGTGCTTCGGCACGGTGCCCGCACCGGAACTGGTGAAGGCGTTCGAGGTGTCGTTGATCCTTTACGCCGAGCACAGTTTCAACGCCTCCACCTTCGCCGCCCGGGTGGTCACCTCGACGCTGTCGGATATCTACAGCGCGGTCACCGCCGCCATCGGCGCGCTCAAGGGCCCGCTGCACGGCGGCGCCAACGAGGCCGTCATGCACCATATGCTCGAGATCGGTGACCCCGGCCTGGCCGAGACGTGGCTGCGCGAGAAGCTGGCGAAGAAGGAAAAGGTGATGGGCTTCGGTCACCGGGTCTACAAGAACGGCGACTCCCGGGTGCCCACCATGAAGAAAGCATTTCTGGACATCGCGGCGGTCACCGACGGACAGCAGTGGGTGCAGATGTACGAGGCCCTCGAGCGCACGATGGACGAGGCCACCGGAATCAAACCGAATCTCGACTTCCCGACCGGTCCCGCCTACCACCTGCTGGGGTTCGATATCGAGGTGTTCACCCCGATCTTCGTGATGAGCCGTATCACCGGCTGGACCGCCCACATCATCGAACAGGGCGAATCGAATGCGTTGATCCGGCCGCTGAGCGAATACGTCGGCGTCTCCCAGCGCCCGGTTGTGGCCTGACTCTTCGACACCCCGCCGTCGACGGCTCGCACGAGGCGTGCGAGCCGTCGATTCCGTTACCCGCCGCGGTCACCGCCGTGCGGCCGAATATCCGACGAGGTCGACCGATATGTTCTCCAAGATCCTGGTAGCCAATCGCGGCGAGATCGCCATCCGCGGGTTCCGCGCCGCCTACGAACCGGCATCGGTACGGTCGCGGTGTTCCCGCACGAGGATCGCAATTCGCCGCACCGGCACAAGGCCGACGAGTCCTACCAGATCGGGGAAGAAGGCCATCCCGTCCGCGCGTATCTGTCGATCTCCGATATCGTCGCGACCGCCGTCGCGGCCGGTGCGGACGCGATCTATCCCGGATACGGGTTCCTATCGGAAAACCCCGGGCTGGCGGCAGCGTGTGCCGCGGCCGGCATCACCTTTGTCGGTCCGTCGGCCGAGATCTTGGAGTTGACCGGTAACAAGGCACGTGCGGTGGCGGCGGCGAAAGCGGCCGGGTTGCCGGTCCTCGACTCGAGCGCTCCCTCCGCGGATGTGGCGGAACTGCTGACGGCCGCCGAATCCATGGAGTTCCCGGTATTCGTCAAAGCTGTCGCCGGTGGCGGTGGCCGGGGGATGCGGCGGGTTGCCGAACCGGCCGGTCTACGGGAGGCCATCGAGGCGGCCTCGCGGGAAGCGGAATCGGCATTCGGCGATCCGACGGTGTTCCTGGAACAGGCCGTGGTCAACCCCCGCCATATCGAAGTGCAGATCCTGGCCGATACCCAGGGCAATGTGATGCATCTGTTCGAGCGGGACTGTTCGCTGCAGCGGCGGCATCAGAAGGTGATCGAGCTGGCGCCGGCGCCGAATCTGGACCCCGAACTGCGGGACCGGATCTGCGCGGACGCGGTGGCCTTCGCCCGGCAGATCGGGTACAGCTGCGCGGGCACGGTGGAATTCCTGCTCGACGAACGCGGCAACCATGTCTTCATCGAGATGAATCCGCGGATCCAGGTGGAACATACGGTGACCGAAGAGATCACCGATGTCGACCTGGTCCAAGCCCAGCTGCGCATCGCCGCCGGCGAAACCCTGGACGACCTCGGTCTCAGTCAGGACACGGTGCGGATCCGGGGTGCGGCCTTGCAGTGCCGCATCACCATCGAGGACCCGGCCAACGGATTCCGTCCCGATACCGGCCGCGTCACCGCCTATCGCAGCCCGGGCGGTGCGGGCGTGCGACTCGACGGTGGCGCCCATGTCGGCGCGGAGATCGGGGCCCACTTCGATTCCATGCTGGTGAAGCTCACCTGCCGGGGCCGGGACTTCGATACCGCGGTGGCCCGGGCGCGGCGCGCCGTCGCCGAGTTCCGCATCCGTGGCCTGGCGACGAACATCCCCTTCCTGCAAGCGGTGTTGGACGATCCGGCATTCCGGGCCGGATTGGTGACCACGAGTTTCATCGAAGAACGCCCCCAGTTGCTCACCACCCGAGGCTCCGCCGACCGGGCTACCAAGATCCTGAACTACCTGGCCGATGTCACAGTGAACAAACCGCACGGCGCCCGGCCGACCGCGGTGTACCCGCACGACAAACTGCCCGCGATCGACCTGGCGGTGCCGCCGCCGGACGGTTCGCGGCAGAAACTGCTGACGCTGGGCCCCGAGGGTTTCGCCCGGGCGTTGCGCGAACAGAAGGCTGTCGGGGTCACCGACACCACCTTCCGCGACGCCCATCAGTCGCTGCTGGCGACCCGGGTACGCACCAACGGCCTGCTCGATGTGGCTGGGCATGTGGCGCGCCTGACCCCGGAGCTGCTGTCCATCGAGGCGTGGGGCGGGGCGACCTACGATGTGGCGCTGCGCTTCCTCTACGAGGACCCGTGGGAGCGGCTGGCCGCGCTGCGCGAGGCGATTCCGAATATTTGCCTGCAGATGCTGCTGCGCGGTCGCAACACTGTCGGTTACACCCCGTATCCGGAGCGGGTGACCCGGGCGTTCGTGGCCGAGGCCACCGAGACCGGTATCGATATCTTCCGGATCTTCGACGCCCTGAACAATGTGGACCAGATGCGCCCGGCCATCGATGCGGTCCGGGAAACCGGTACCGCGATCGCCGAGGTCGCGCTGTCCTACACCGGTGATCTCACCGGTCCGGACGAGAAGCTCTACACCCTCGACTACTACCTCAAACTGGCCGAGCAGATCGTGGACGCGGGCGCGCATGTGCTGGCGATCAAGGATATGGCCGGACTGTTGCGCGCGCCCGCGGCGGCGAAATTGGTGACCGCGCTGCGCAGCAATTTCGATCTGCCGGTCCATGTGCACACCCACGACACTCCGGGCGGGCAGCTGGCCACCTATCTCGCTGCCTGGCAGGCCGGCGCCGACGCCGTCGACGGCGCGTCGGCGGCGATGGCCGGTACCACGAGTCAGCCCGCGCTCTCGGCGATCGTGGCCGCCGCCGCGCACAGCGAATACGACACCGGGCTCGATCTGCGCAATGTCTGTGATCTGGAGCCGTACTGGGAGGCGTTGCGCAAGGTGTACGCGCCGTTCGAATCCGGTCTGCCGGCGCCGACCGGCCGCGTCTACACCCACGAGATCCCCGGTGGGCAGCTGTCGAATCTGCGTCAGCAGGCGATCGCGCTGGGGCTGGGGGATCGGTTCGAGGAGGTGGAGGCGAAATACGCGGCCGCGGATCGGTTGCTGGGCCGGCTGATCAAGGTCACGCCGTCGTCCAAGGTGGTCGGTGACCTGGCGCTGTCGCTGGTCGGCTCCGGGATCGATATCGAGGATTTCGCCGCTGATCCGGGCCGGTTCGATATCCCCGATTCGGTGATCGGTTTCCTGCGCGGTGAACTGGGCACCCCGGCCGGCGGCTGGCCCGAACCGTTCCGGGAGCGGGCGCTGGCCGGACGCAGTGCCGCCAAGACCGAGACGCCGCTGAGCAGCGAGGAAGAGAAAGCTCTCGATGGAGACTCCGCGCAGCGGCGTGCGATCCTCAACCGGCTGCTCTTCCCCGGGCCCACCGGTGAATTCCTCGCCCACCGCGACACCTACGGCGATACCTCGGGGCTATCGGCCAACCAGTTCTTCTACGGTCTGCGCTACGGCGAGGAGCACCGCGTCCAGCTCGAGAAGGGCGTCATCCTGCTCATCGGTCTGGAGGCGATCTCCGAACCCGACGAACGCGGTATGCGCACCGTCATGTGCATTCTCAACGGCCAGCTACGACCCATCGCGGTCCGGGACCGTTCCATCGCCGGCGAGGTGAAACAGGCGGAGAAAGCGGATCGTGACGATCCCCGGCAGGTCGCTGCGCCGTTCTCGGGCGTGGTCACCCTCACCGTCGCCGAGGGCGATAGCGTCACTGCCGGAGATACTCTCGGCACGATCGAGGCCATGAAAACGGAAGCCGCCATCACCGCACCACGGGCGGGCACGGTCGCGCGGGTCGCCGTCGGTTCGATTCAGCAGGTCGACGGGGGTGACCTCCTCCTCGTTCTCGCCTCGCGAAGCGCGGCCGAATAACAGTCGTCTCAATCGGTTCGGCCCGCCAGGCCCCGGCCCTTCGGGCTCGGCGGCGCGGTGCCGTTCTCGGCGGAATTCAGCCCGTCACCAGCGCGGCTGCGGCGGGCTGTCCGGGAGCTCGAACAGATGCGGTCGGCAGTCGCCTCGCTGGTCCCGGCCCGATCGGGAGTTCCGCTCAGGCCGGCCGGTCGCGCTGTGGGCGGTCGAGCCAATCCGCCAGGAATCGCCCGGCTTCCAGGACGTGTTTCTCGGCGATCACGCGGGCCGTGGCCTGGTCGCGCGATTCGAAGGCGTCGAGTAGCTGGTCGTGCTCGTGCAGCGAGTGCTTTTCGTGCTCGGGGAAAACGCGCAGGAAGTTCGACGGCACCACCCGGGCAGCCTGTTTGATCTGGGTGAGCAGTCGGGGAGAGTGGGCGGCGTGATGGATGGCCTGATGGAATTTCCAGTTCGCCTCGCCGATACCGTCGTCCCCGGAGTGGGCGGCCACACCGGCGGCCAATTCCCGTAGCTGCGCCAGCTCATCGGATGTGACGCGCTCAGCGGCCCAGGCCGCGGCCTGACCGGTGAGGACGCCGAGCAGGACGAAACTGTCGCGCACATCCCCGGCGCTGATCCCGATCACCGTGATACCGCTGCGCGGCGCGACTCGCACCAGACCTTCGAAGGACAGTTCGAGCAGTGCCTCCCGCACCGGTGTGCGGGATGTGGCGAATTCCTCGGTAATGGCGTCCAGGTCGATCCGGGAACCGGCGGGCAGTGCACCGGTGAGAATGCGATCACGCAGCTCCCGTGCGGCGCGTTCGCGCACCGTGCCGGAGATGTCGACAGCTGCCATTCGGCGGAGTTTACCAGTATCCGATATACCCAACTTCACCGTTGATATCTGATATATCAGATGCTACATTCAAAAAATGGCAGCGAGTCGACCAGATGACGCTGGTGGCGTTCATGCAAGCGGGCAGTACATCGGTGTACGCGGGGTCGTGGCGGCATCCGGCCACCGAACACGGATACCTCGACGCGTCCTATTACGCGAAGGTCGGCCGACAGCTGGAAGAGGGCTGTTTCGACCTCATGTTCTTCGACGACCGGCTGGCGATGCCCGGAATCTACGGGGGCTCAGTAGCCGAGGCGGTGCGCACCGGTGCCCGCCCGGTGAAACTGGACCTCGGCCTGGTGCTCGGTGTGCTGGCGCAGGCGACGTCGAATATCGGTCTCGGGGCCACCTACTCCACCACCTACTACGCCCCGTTCCATGTGGCGCGCACCTTCGCCACCCTGGATCACCTCTCCGGCGGCCGGGCCGCCTGGAACGTGGTGACCTCGGTCAACGACAGCGAAGCGCAGAACTTCGGACTGGACGCGCACCTCGGCCACGACGAGCGCTACGACCGGGCCGACGAGTTCCTGGACGTGGTAGCCGGCTTGTGGGACACCTGGGAACAGGGTGCCCTGCACCACGACCGGGAGTCGGGCTACTTCGCCGACCCCGCCAAAGTGCACGAACTGGGCCACCAGGGCCGTTGGTTCTCCGCTCGTGGACCGTTGACGGTTCCGCGGACGCCACAGGGTCGGCCGGTGATCCTGCAAGCCGGGTCCTCCGGCCGTGGTCGCGAATTCGCTTCGCGCTGGGCCGAATTGATTTTCACCGGCGACCCCGGTCTCGATGTCGCACGCGCCCATTACGCCGACCAGAAGGCCCGCATCGAGGCGGCCGGCCGCGACCCGCGGTCGGTGAAGATCTGCCCGATGGCCTACGCGGTGGTCGGCGAATCGGAACAGCATGCCAAGGAACGCGAGGCAATGTTGCTCGACGACCTGGTGGACCCCATGGCTTCGCTGACCTTGCTTTCCGAGCTGACCAACTACGATTTCGCCCGCCACGGACTCGACGATCCGGTGACCGACGACGTGATCGCCTCGATCTCCGGTATCCGCGGGCTGGTGGAGAACATGCGAGCCCATCTGGGCCGTCCGGTGACCGTCCGCGATCTGGCCGGGCACCGCGCCACGCTCCTGCAAGGACCGCGCTTCGTCGGTACCGGACCGCAGGTCGCCGAACAAATGGCGGAATGGTTCCACGGCAAGGCGTGCGACGGGTTCGTCCTGGCGGCCACCCATATGCCGGGCGCGTTCGAGGATGTGGTCCGGATGGTGGTGCCGCATCTGCAGCGGGCCGGCCTGTTCCGGACCGAGTATGCGGGCAACACCCTGCGTGAGCACCTCGGCCTGCCGGTACCCGCGTCCACCCGGGCCGCCGGATCGAGTGTGTAGATGGCCGGCACCGAAAGCGGTCCGCTGCTAAGCGGAGTCCGCGTCTTGGATATGGCCACATTGGCGGCGGCGCCGCTGGCGGCCACCTACCTCGGTGAGTTCGGCGCCGAGGTGATCAAGGTCGAGCAGCCGGGTGTGGGCGACCCGATCCGATCCTGGGGAAACCAGCGCGACGGCGTCGGCCTGATGTGGAAATCGGTGTCCCGCAACAAGAAATCGGTCACGCTGAACCTGCGGGTCCCCGAGGGGCAGAAACTCCTGCGGCGGCTCGCCGAGCAGGCCGATGTGGTGATCGCCAATACCCGGGCCCATACCCTGCGCCGCTGGGGATTGGACTACGAAGGCCTGGCCGCGGTCAACGACCGCCTGATCATGTTGCACATCACCGGTTTCGGGCTGACCGGCCCGAAGAGTGAACGGCCCGGATTCGGCACCCTCGGTGAGGCGATGAGCGGTTTCGCGCATCTCACCGGTGAAACCGGTGGGCCGCCGACGCTGCCGCCGTTCATGCTCGCCGATGGGGTGGCCTCACTGAACGCCGCCTACGCCGTGGTGATGGCGCTCTACCATCGCGATGTGCACGGCGGGCCGGGGCAACTGATCGATATCAACCTCATCGACCCGCTGGCCCGGCTGCTGGAACAGACCCTGCTCGGCTACGACCAACTCGGCCTCGTACCCACTCGGGCCGGGAACCGCTGGGATATCTCGGCCCCGCGCAACACCTACCGCACCAGCGATGGTCACTGGCTGGCCATGTCCGGCAGTTCG
Organism: Nocardia grenadensis; assembly: GCF_050942415.1. NCBI lineage: Bacteria > Bacillati > Actinomycetota > Actinomycetes > Mycobacteriales > Nocardiaceae > Nocardia > Nocardia grenadensis. Next base: position 2,352,083 of record NZ_CP192054.1, read on the forward strand.
CCGGCCCTGGCACTGCGGGTTTTCCGCGCCATCGGCCGCGACGACCTGGTCACCGACGCCGACTTCGCCGACCCCCAGCGCCGACTGGCCCGCGCGGTGGAAGTGGACGAGGCGGTCGCGGAGTGGGTCGGCGAACACACTCTCGCCGAAGCGATGTCGGTATTCGACGCCGCCGAAGTCGCCGCCGCCCCGGTTTACGATATCGCCGACCTGGTCGGCGACGAGCAGATGCGCCACCGCGGCGTCTTCGTACCGGTCGGCGACGACGAACTGGGCACGATGACCGTGCAGGCTCCGGTACCGCGATTCTCCGCAACGACCGGCCGGCTCGACCACCTCGGGCCCCGCCTCGGCCAGCACAACAGCGAGGTCTACCGCGACATCCTCGACCTGACCGACTCCGAACTCGACGATCTGCGCGCCCGCGGCGTGCTGTGACCGATACCAGACAAGGATTCTCATGACTTCTGTACTGCGCCGCTCGGAACTGGCGCTTCCCGCCTGCAACGATCACATGTTCGACAAAGCCCTCGCCAGCGGCGCCGATCTGGTCTTCCTGGACTTGGAGGACGCCACTCCGGAAAGCCGCAAAGCCGAATCGCGGGAGAAGGCGATCGGCGCCCTGAACGACCTCGACTGGGGCCGCACCACGCGAGCCGTGCGCATCAACGGTCTCGATACCCCGTGGTGCCACGACGACATCATCGAGGTAGTCACTCGGGCCGGGCATCGACTGGACACCATCGTCGTACCCAAAGCGCTCACCGCGCGCGATGTGTGGTGGGTCGATGTGCTGCTCACCCAGCTCGAGACGAAACTCGGCCTGGACCGCAAGATCCGGTTGGAGGTACTGATCGAGGAAGTGGAAGGCCTGGCCAACGCCGAGGCCATCGCGAAAGCCAGCCCACGGGTCGACGCGCTGATCTTCGGTGTCGGCGATTTCTCGCTCTCCCAGGGCGCCCGGGTCGACACCAACTTCGAACCCCTCGGCGACTACCCCGGCGACTTCTGGCATTACGCCCGCGCCAAGGTGATCGTCGCGGCCAGGATCGCCGGTGTCGTCGCGATCGATGCCCCGTTCCCGGATTACGCGAACACCGAGGGCTACGAGCGTGATGCCCGCCGCGCCTCGCTGCTCGGCTACACCGGCAAATGGGCCATCCACCCCGTGCAGGTGCCGATCGCCAATACGGTCTACGCGCCGACTCAGGCGGAGATCGCGCTGGCCGAACGCAATATCGCTGCCTACCGAGAAGCCGAGGCGAAGGGCCGGGGCGCGGTCGGTGTGGACAGCGTCCTGGTCGACGCGGCGCATGTGAAGATGGCGCAGGCGACCCTCGCCCGCGCCGCGCTGATCGAGAGTGTCGAGAAGGCAGTCGTCGGCTGACAGCCTCCGGTGTCCTGTCGCCGGCGCGGCGCCAGGACACCGGCCTGCGGCGTAGAAAGCCCCGGTCATAGTCGGTACCCATACCGGGACAGCGGCTGTCCGGTTACCTGATCGCGACCACCATGGCATCGTTGATCGATCGCCACGCCACCCCGGCCTCCAGGAATCCGGCTTCTTTCAGCCGCAGGCAGTGCCAGGCGGCTGGGTGCTCCGCGCCCCCGGCGTGCTGGTCGAAGATCGCTCGGCTGCCCTCGTGTGCCACGGCCAAGTCCGGGTCGGAAGCCACCTTCGCCCACCATTGCTCCCAATCCAGCGCGCCCATCGCGCGGGCGCGGTCCTGGTGCGCGTGCTGGACGGTCTCGTCTATCGCGTTGAGCATCGGGGTCTCCGGATCGGGCATGTGATCGGCGTTGACGAACACACCGCCCGGCCGGACCACCTTCGCGAGGTCGGTGTAGAGCCGGGCCAGGGGTTCGGTCTGCATCCAATGCGTCGACGTCGCGGTCAGAACGGCGTCGAACGGCTCGACCGGCAGGCATTCCATCCAGCCCGGCTCGGCCAGGTCGGCGGTCGCGAAGGTGATGCGTGAATCTCCCTCGAACGATCCGCGGGCCATCGCCAGCATCGTCGGGTCGATATCGACCGCGAACGATCTCGCGTCCGGAAGACGGTCGAACAGACGCCGGCTGATAGTGCCTGTTCCGCAGGCCAGATCGAGAATACGTGGTGCCGGCCCTACCGCGGCCGCCACCACATCCACCATCACCCGGAACCGTTCCTCGCGCTCCGGTAGATAGAACTCTTGCTGCTGATCCCAACTACGCTGCCACAATTCCCAGTCCACAACGCCTCCGTTTCCAGAATCAACGTGCAGGTCTGCCGATCGGCGATAGGTAGTGGAACAACACCCGGCGAGTCATCGAACCAAGTCTCGGCAGGGGAGGCTACACACGTTCGGTCCGGATGGTCGCCGACAACGATGCCGAAGAAGGCATCGTTGCGATAAAGATCTGACCGGTGCCGGGCGAGTGGCCTCGCCCCGGGGGGAAGCGATGCTGTCCGGTGCCGCGCGGCCATGGCCTGTCGGTCAGCTCATCGTGCGACGGGATTCGCTCGATTCCCGCGCGGCACGCAGTTCGGTGGCCACGGCCTCGGTTCCGCGGGTCAGAGCGGTGGCGAGGATTCGGATCTCGGCGACCTTGTCCGCGCCGCGGTCCGGTCGCCGCGTGTCGAGGCCGGGTGCCGATGCCGGCGCGGTGGGAACATGCAGCGAGCACGAACTCGATACGGCCACCGAACCGGCGATGCCGAGCAGTGCGCCGAGAGTGCTCAGCGCGGTATCGAGATCGGTGGGCTCGATGGTCCGCCCGTCGACCACACCGGCGACGACCAGTTTGCGGGTCAGCGCCGGGACAGAGGCGACCGACCGGAGCGTGGCCCCCGCGGTGAAATCCAGTGCGACGCCGTCGATGCCCATATCGGCCAGTGCGGCGAGGGCGGTGTGGTTGTGCCCGAACGGGGTGGCGACGAGGACCGCGGGCCGGTGTGGTGTGCCGCACAGGGCGGCGTAGGCCGCGCGCAGCCGGGACAGTTCGGTGGTGGTGAGGGCGGTGCCGAGAATCGGTTCGTCGAGTTGTACCCACGACGCACCCGCGTCGGCGAGCTGTTCGAAAAGGGATTGGTAGAGCGGAACGATCTCGGCGAGCCGGTCGAGCGGGTCACCGGTGGTGTGCCGGGACATCGTCAGGAAGGTCAGCGGGCCGATCGTTACCGGGCGGGCCGGTACACCGAGCGCCGTCGCCTCGGCCAGCTCGGCGAGCAGCTTCCCGGCGTCGAGGGTGAAACGGGTCTGCCGGTCGATCTCGGGAACGAGGTACCGGTGACCGGTGTCGAACCACGGCGCCGTCCGCATGGCGTCGATGGTGCCGGTTCCTTGCGCGGCGGCGAGGTAGCGATCGGACGGGTCGGCGAGGTCGAGCACTCGAGCGGGCACGGCCCCGAGCATGAAGGCTGTGTCGAGCAGATGATCGCCGTAGGCGGAGGTGCCGACGGGGATGGAGTCCAAACCTCCGTCGGCGAGCGCGCTGAGTTGGGCCTCGCGCAGGGCCCGGGCGGTGGCGTGGAGCTGGTCGGGATCGGCGGTCCCCGACCGATAGTCCTCGACGGCGCGTTCGAGTTCTCGGTCGGGTCCGGGCCGGGGCAGGCCGAGAACGGTTGCGGTGAACGGCGGGGGCGGGACTGCCACGATGATCGTCTCCAGTGCGTTGCGGACGGCCGCCACCGCCCACGGGCAGCATCGACCGCCGACCACTGAGGGGCGATATGGCGTCGCCCGGAGCGCAGCGCTCCGCAGGGTCGGGAAGCCGGTCCGCGCGCCCGATCCACGAGGCGGTGGCCGCCGGGCACGGCGTGCCCGGCGCAGCGGCAGGTCTTCGGACTCGCGGGCACCGGCCTGTTCGGCCGACCTAGTGGCCGTCGCTTCCCGGGCGAGTACCCAGTGCTCGATGACGGCGGTCGTTCCCGCTCACCGCTGCGGGACAGTCCCGGAATCCCACCGGGTTCCCTCTCACCGGATCCCGGGATATCCCAGGATCCGGTTTCGACGCGTTCACCCGTGCCTGGGAATCCAGGTCGGCCGGAGATGAACGCGAACCAGCTGCTCGCTCATGATAGTCCGGCCGGGAGCCGCGCCGGTGCCGTTGCCTTCGGCCCGGTTGCGTAGTCGGGGGCCACCCCGGTGAAGCGTCGCCCGGTGCGAGCTGGGCGCTCGAGGTCTGGTCCGGATCGGCTCGGAGCCATTGGTCTGCTCCGCTCCGGACCGGCTGAATTCCCTGCTGTAGGTGTTCCCGGAACCGGGCCCGGTACGGAGCGGCTATCCAGTGCTCACCTCCGATGTGAGGTAACCGTCTTTCGCGATCCGATCGGAGTTGGCTATATTTGTCGGCGCAGCTGGTTCGCCGGAGGCGGAGTCGAGGAGCCCCTGATCCGTCCGATGGTGTCGAAGCTCGGTGGTGTTCGCATCGTCGAGTGAGAGGGAACCCGGTGGAAATCCGGGACTGTCCCGCAGCGGTGAGTGGGAACGACAGCCGTCACCCGCACTGGGCGCCTGCCTGGGAAGCGACGGTCGGTAGGACCAGCCCCGGGCCTCGAGCGCCGGGGTCGACCCGTTCGAGGGGTCGATGCCCACGAGTCCGAAGACCTGCCCGTTGTACCGGATACGCCGTATCCGGTGGTCGTCGCCTCGTGGATCGGGCGTTACGCCGAGTGGACCCGGGCACGGGAACGATGCTTCATGGGCTCCGCCAGTGTGCGCTCTGAATGGGTGGCGGTCATCGCTGCTGACCATGGAGTTCATTGATGTCGAACCCGCACACTACTTTTTCCGCAACCGTGCTGGGGCTCCCGCGCATCGGCCCCAACAGGGAGCTCAAACGCGCTACCGAGTCCTACTGGGCCGGGCGCCTCGATGCCGAGGGCTTGCACGCTGTCGCCGCGGACCTGCGCACCACCGCGCTGACCGCGGCGCGGGACGCCGGGCTGGATTCGGTGCCGGTGGGCACGTTCTCCTATTACGACCAGGTGCTCGATACCGCCGTGCTGCTCGGTGCGTTGCCCGAGCGGGTGTCGGGGATCGCCGATGAGCTGGATCGCTACTTCGCGGCGGCTCGTGGCAACGCCGAGGTCGCTCCGCTGGAGATGACCAAGTGGTTCGACACCAACTACCACTACTTGGTGCCCGAACTCGCCGCGGATACCGCGTTCTCCCTGCATCCGGAGAAGCCGCTGGCCGAGCTGCGCGAAGCGCTGGCTCTGGGCGTGCCGGCCCGCCCGGTGGTCGTCGGACCGATCACCTTCCTGAAGCTGGCCAAGTCGGTGGACGGCAGCGACCTGCTCGAGCGCCTGCCCGACCTGCTGCCCCTCTACGAGCGGCTGCTCGACCTGCTCGCCGAGGCCGGTGCGCAGTGGGTGCAGATCGATGAGCCGTCGCTGGTGACCGATCTGACCGAGGCCGAGCTGGCGGCCGTGCGTTCCACCTACCAGCGACTGTCTCAGGTGTCGGCGCGCCCGGCCATTCTGGTGGCCGCTTATTTCGGCCGCCTCGGGGTGGCGCTGCCGGTGCTGGCGGAGACCGGCATCGACGGTATCGCCGTCGACCTCGTCGCCGGTGGCGATGCGGACCTGGCCGTGGCGCAGTCGATCACGGACAAGCTGATCGTGGCGGGTGTCGTCGACGGTCACAATATCTGGCGCGTCGACCCCGATCACGCGCTTCCGCAGCTGACCGGGCTGCGCGATGCCGGAGTGTCGGTGGCCGTGTCGAGCTCGTGCTCGCTGCTGCACGTGCCCTACAGCCTCGCGCCCGAGACCGATCTGGACGAGCGCCTGCGCAGCTGGCTGGCATTCGGCGCGGAGAAGATCGCCGAAATCCGGGTGCTGGCCACCGCTCTCGCTGAGGGCGAGGGCACTGTCGCGGAGGCTCTGGAGATTGCTCGCACGGCGGTGGCCGACCGTAAGTCCGACCCGCGGCTGCGGGTCGAGTCGGTACGTGAGCGGCTGGCCGGACTGGACGCTGACACGGTGCGCCGCACCCCGGCCGACGAACGTCGCGTGCTACAGCAGCAGCGGCTGAACCTGCCGTTGCTGCCGACCACCACCATCGGCTCCTACCCGCAGACGAGCCGCATCCGGGTGGCCCGCGCGGAATTGCGCCGAGGCGAGATCGACCGGGCCGAATACGACACCCGGATGCGTGCCGAGATCGCCGAGGTCATCGCGCTGCAGGAGGAGATCGGTCTCGATGTGCTGGTGCACGGGGAGCCGGAGCGCAACGATATGGTGCAGTACTTCGCCGAGCAGCTCGACGGCTTCGCCGCGACGATCAACGGCTGGGTGCAGTCCTACGGCACCCGGTGCGTGCGCCCGCCGATCGTCTACGGCGATGTGGTCCGTCCGCGGGTCATGACCGTCGAGTGGATCACCTACGCGCAGTCGCTGACCAGCAGGCCGGTCAAGGGAATGCTGACCGGCCCGGTCACCATCCTGGCGTGGTCGTTCATCCGGGACGACCAGCCGCTCGCCGACACCGCCCGCCAGATCGCGTTGGCGATCCGGGACGAGACGGTGGACCTCGAGGCGGCCGGTATCGGCATCATCCAGGTCGACGAGCCCGCGCTACGTGAGCTGCTGCCGCTGCGTAAGGCCGATCAGGCCGCCTACTTGGACTGGGCGGTCGACGCGTTCCGGCTCTCGACCTCCGGCGTCGCCGATGCCACACAGATCCACACCCACCTGTGCTACTCGGAGTTCGGTGAGGTCATCGGGGCCATCGCGGGGCTGGATGCCGACGTCACCTCGATCGAGGCGGCGCGCTCGCATATGGAGGTGCTCGACGACCTCAACGCGGCCGGGTTCGGCCTGGGTGTCGGCCCGGGTGTCTACGATATCCACTCGCCGCGCGTGCCCGGCACCGAGGAGATCGAGAAGTCCCTCGCGCTCGCGCTGAAAGCCGTTCCGGCCGAACGGCTCTGGGTAAACCCGGACTGCGGTCTGAAGACCCGTCGCACCGACGAGGTCATCGCCTCGCTGCGTAATCTCGTCGCGGCGGCCCAGGCGCTTCGCTGACCTGTGACCGGGGCGCCCGCCCGGCGGGCGCCCCGGTTCCGCGGCGTTTCCCTTCCAGCCCGAGGCCTTCATGCACTTTTTCCCCGCGGACCGCACGCCGACCGGCCATGCCGTCCGAACCGCCCCTGCGGTGCCCGCATCCCGATCGGTGGTCGAGAGCCTGCGCGCCCACTCCACGACGCGGGTTCCGTTCTCCGTGGAGTTCAACCCGCCCCGGGACGCCGATGGTGAGGCCCGGTTGTGGCGCACCGTCCGGCAGTTCGAGCGCATGCATCCCGCGTTCGTGTCGATGACCTACGGTGCGGGTGGTTCGACCAAGGACCGCACCGCTCGCATCACCGGGCAGTTGGCCCAGCAGACCACCCTGCTGCCGATAGCGCATCTGACCGCGGTCGGGCACAGTCTGGCCGAACTGCGCGCGCTCGTCGGTTCCTACGCCGATTGCGGCATCCGCAATATCCTCGTTCTGCGCGGAGATCCGCCGGGCGACCCGCTCGGGGACTGGCAAAAGCATCCGGCCGGTGTCACCTATGCCGAGGAACTGGTTCGGGTCGTGCGCGATCTCGGCGACTTCGATGTCGGTGTCGCATCCTTCCCACAGGGCCATCACCGGTCCCCGGATCTGGAGACCGACACCGCTTTCCTGGCCGCGAAACTCCGCGCCGGAGCCGACTATTCGATCACCCAGATGTTCTTCGACATCGAGCACTACCTGCGGTTGCGTGATCGCATCGCCGCGCACGATCCGATCGAGGGCGCGAAACCGATCATCCCCGAACTGATGCCGATCACCTCACTACGCACCGTGCGCCGGGCGGTGGAGCTGTCCGGGCGGGAGTTGCCGGCCGCGGTACTGGATCGGCTGCGCAAGGCCGCGGGGGACGGCCCGCAGGAGAACCGCGAGGCGGTCCGCGCGGCAGGTATCGAGATCGCCACCGAGATGGCGCAACGGCTCATCGACGAGGGTGCGCCGTGTCTGCATTTCATCACCCTCAACTTCGCCAAGGCCACCACCCAGGTGCTCACCGATCTCGGCTACGAAGTGACAGCAGCGCCTCGGCCGGCGACGCGATCTCCGTCGGCTGCCGTCGGCAGGTAGCGGACACTGCGAGCGCTGTGGCAGTCGACCCGGACCGGGCTACCCGACTGCGGAAACCGCAACGGCCGAGCGACGGCCTACGGCTTGGACAAGATGAGGAACACCCCTGTGGCTGATAACTCCGGACGATCGATGTTCGGTGCAGCGCGTTTCGACGATCGCCGGAGCGGACGGAGCACGGTATTCCGGGATCCGGGTGCCGTGATCAGCGCGCGGACACTCGACGGTGTGAAATCCGCGCTGTCCCGCGCGGAGGAACTGGCTCGCCGCGGCAACTGGGTATACGGATTCGTGTCCTACCAGGCGGCTCCCGCATTCGACCCCGCGCTGCATGTCCGGGACCACACCGGGGCAGGTTCGATGCCGCTGTGCTGGTTCGCCGCGGTGCCACCGGATCACGTCTTTCACACCGACACCCGGCTGGACGTGGCCGGACCCGGGTCGTACCGTGTCGGCGACTGGCGCATGGCCGATTCCGTCGAGCGCTACCACCGGGCCGTCACCACTGTCCGTGAGCGCATCGCGGCGGGCGAGATCTACCAGGCCAACCTGACCACCAGGCTCGATGCCGCGATCTCCGGTGATCTCACCGCTGTGTACGCGGACCTGCTCGCCGCCCAGACCTGTTCCTACGGTGCCTACATCGACACCGGCGAGCACGCGGTCCTCAGCGTGAGCCCGGAGTTGTTCTTCCGCTGGGCCGGCGGGCGAGTGACGACCCGCCCGATGAAAGGCACGGCCCCGCGCGGGCGCGATTTCAGCGAAGACGCCGCCCTGCGAGCACGGCTGTCGGCGAGCGCGAAGGACCGTGCCGAGAACCTCATGATCGTCGACCTGCTCCGCAACGACCTGGCCAGAATCCCGGGCGCCCGCGATATCCGCGTGCTGTCGCTGTTCGATGCCGAGCCCTATGAGACGGTATGGCAGCTGACGTCGCATATCGCCGCCGAGGTACCGGACCGGACCGGCCTCGACAGCGTCTTCACCGCGTTGTTCCCGTGCGGATCGGTCACCGGGGCGCCGAAGTATCGCAGCATGGAGATCATCGGCGAACTGGAGAACACACCACGAGGGCTGTACTGCGGAGCCGTCGGCGTGATCGCGCCCACCGGTGACGGCGGTATCGACGCGACGTTCAGCGTCGCGATCCGCACCCTCGTCCACGACCGCGCCACCGGCCTGGCCCGCTACGGCGTCGGGGGCGGGGTCACCTGGGACTCGACCCCGAGCGGCGAATTCGCCGAAGCGCTGACCAAGGCACGAATCCTGGATCGGCTCAACAGCATCGAACGGATTGTGCCGGCACGCGGCGCTGTCGGCGATATGTACTCCTCACAGAAAGCCGGTTGACCGATGGCTCGAACACGCATCATGGGGGTCCTCAATCTCACCCCCGATTCCTTCTACGACGGCGGCCGATACACCCATCCCCGCGAGGCCGTCCGGCACGGCCACCAGATGCTCGCCGAAGGGGCCGACATCATCGACATCGGTGGTGAGTCGACGCGGCCCGGCGCCGTCGAAGTCCCCGCCGAGGTCGAATGCGAGCGCGTCTGCGCAGTCGTGGAGGCCCTGTCGCGGGACTGCCTCGTGTCCATCGATACCCGCCACGCGCAGGTCGCGCGCGCCGCCGTCCACGCCGGCGCCCGGCTGATCAACGACGTCTCCGCATCGCTGGCGCCGGTCGCCGCCGACCTCGGAGTCGGGTGGGTCGCGATGCACATGCGCGGTACCCCGGCGACCATGCAGGAGGCACCTCACTACGACGACGTCGTGGCCGAGGTCGCCCACCAGTTGATCTCCTGTGCCGAAACCGCCGAGCGTCTGGGAGTGCCCGAAGTCTTCATCGACCCCGGCCTCGGATTCGGCAAGACCACGGCCCACAACCTGGCGCTTGTCGAGGCGATCGATGTGCTCGCCGGAACCGGATATCCTGTGCTCATCGGCGCCAGCCGCAAATCTTTCATCGGTGCGGTCCTCGGCATCACCGACCCCGGCCAACGCCTTCCCGGTTCGCTCGCCGTCGCTGTTACTGCGGTCGCCCGCGGCGCAGCCGTCATCCGCACACACGACGTCGCACCCACCCGCCAGGCTGTGCTGATCGCCGAAGCGGTCAACGCACCCGCCCTCGCGCACCGGTGATCACCGCCCGGATCGGCCGAGTTCGCGGCCACCGCCCGATGAACCAGAAGGCATCAGCAACATGAAACACCCCGCGGACCGGTGTGACATCGTCTACTTCTTACAGCCCGAGACACACATCGCACCGGCTCGTGAATATCTGAGAACAGCACCGACCCGGGTCCGCGCCATCATGTACGCGTGCGTGGTCGCCGTTGCGGAAGCACCGCGGGACCAGTTCGCGGGCGGCGGCCACTGGGAAGTCATGGACGGCAGAATGTCCGGCTGGTTCGCGGTCAGCGTCAACACGAAAGACCGCGCGCAGCACCGCCTGTTCTGTCTGCTCGACGAAGACGCCATCGGAAGGGATCGGCCTCTGCTCGTCGTGATCGCGGGAAAGACCAAGAAATTCGGTGCCGGCGCGTTCGCCGGGAGCGACTACGCACAAATCCGGCAGATCGGCGCGGAGTATCTGGCGCACAATCCCCGGTCGATCTGCTGAAGTCTCACTGGCCCCGCTGATCCCGATCGGCCCGAGCCGGTTCGTCCAGAGCCTCGATCTCCCGACCCACGAGTGCCCGGGTCACCATCGCCCGCTCGTGCTGGTCCATCGGTTCCAGGACCAGGCGGTACCCCAACGCGGCGGCGATATTCGACAGGGATTCGAAGGGTACGTTCGGCGGTGTCGCATCGAGTACCCGCCGAACCGTCGACCTCCGAGAATCCACCGCACACGCGAGCACCGACGCGGACAGCTTCGCAGCGCGCTGCGCAGCGTTCAACTGGCCGACGATCGAGCTCATGGTCTCGGTCCGGATCGACTCCAGCACGAATGCCCGACGGAACTCCTTGGCGCCCATCTCGGCTGCCAGATCATCCCAGAACGCACTGCTGTTTGCCGACATCACGCACCTCGCCGAATACCTCGTGGACATGCCGACCACACACATCCCGTGGCGCGAGTCCAGTGAGTAGCGCGGGTCTTCCGATGAAGGCGGTGCTGTGTGGGCGAACCGGCCCGAGCGACGATACCCGCACCCCAGGCCAGGTGCGGGTATCGCCGTCGGAAACCGGTTTCAGCCGAGCAGGTTCCAGTCCTCCAGGCCCTGGTAGAGCGGGAAATCGTTGGCCAGTTTCTTGACCCGGCCACGCAGTACGTCCAAGTCGGCACCGCCGGCGAGAGCGGTGGCGATGATATCGGCGACCTCGGTGAATTCGGTATCGCCGAAGCCGCGGGTGGCAAGAGCGGCGGTACCGATGCGCAGACCGGAGGTGACCATCGGGGGGCGGGGGTCGAACGGGACGGCGTTCCGGTTCACCGTGATGCCGACCTCGTGCAGCAGATCCTCGCCCTGCTGGCCGTCGAGATCGGAATTGCGCAGATCGACCAGGACCAGGTGGACGTCGGTACCGCCGGTGAGGACGCTGACGCCCTTACCCGCGACATCGGCGCCGGTGAGGCGCTCGGCGAGAATCTTCGCGCCGGTCAGCGTGCGCTGCTGGCGTTCGGCGAACTCGGGCGTACCCGCGATCTTGAACGCGACCGCCTTCGCCGCGATGACATGCATCAGCGGCCCGCCCTGCTGGCCCGGGAACACCGAACTGTTCAGTTTCTTGGCGTAGTCCTGCTTCGCCAGGATGAGTCCCGAACGGGGGCCGCCGAGCGTCTTGTGGACGGTGGAGGACACGACATCGGCGTGCGGCACCGGGGAGGGGTGCAGGCCGGCGGCGACCAAACCGGCGAAATGCGCCATATCGACCCACAGGTAGGCGCCGACCTCGTCGGCGATCTCGCGGAACGCCGCGAAATCCTGGTGCCGCGGATAGGCCGACCAACCGGCGACGATCACCTTCGGCCGAGACTCCCGCGCAATGGCCGCAACATTGTCCATATCCACCCGGTGGTCTTCCTTGGAGACCCCGTACGAATGCACTTCGTAGAGCTTGCCGGAGAAGTTCAGCCGCATACCGTGGGTGAGATGGCCACCATGGGCCAGATCGAGGCCCAGCAGACGGTCACCGGGGTCGAGCAACGACATCAGCACCGCGGCGTTGGCCTGCGCCCCGGAATGCGGCTGCACATTCGCGAAATCGGCGCCGAACAGCGCCTTGGCCCGCTCCCGGGCGAGGTTCTCGACCACATCGACATGTTCGCAACCACCGTAGTAGCGGCGACCGGGATAGCCCTCGGCATACTTGTTGGTGAGCACACTGCCCTGCGCCTGCAGCACCGCGCGCGGAACGAAATTCTCCGACGCGATCATCTCCAGGGTGTCGCGTTCCCGGGCGAGCTCACCCGCCATCGCGGTGGCGAGTTCGGGATCGAGCTCACCGAGAGACCGAGTATCGACAGATGTACGGGTGGTCGGGGCTGCCATAGAGACTCCGTTGGTTGGCGCCGGGTGGTCTCCGTCCCGAGTGCGTGCCCGCCGACCACCGCCGAATCCGTTGTCGGTGCGGATCCGGTCCGATCGGCAGTGCACCCGACCCGCGGGGCGACGACCGCCGGATACGGCGTATCCGGCGCAGCGGGCAGGTCTTCGGACTCACAGGCACCGACTCGATATCGAGCCGACCTACTGGCCGTCGCTTCCCGGACGATGACACATCCAGTGCCGATGACGGCGGTCGTTCCTGTTCACCGCTGCGGGGACAGTCCCGGATTTCCACCGGGTTCCCTCTTCGACCGCGGCCACTGTGGACGGGTCTTCGACGCCGGCGACGGGTCGGATTTCCCGAGCCACCGTTCGGCGAACCAGCTACCGGGTCAGGATAGATGCCGGGTCCGGACCGCTGCCCCGCACGGTGGCCTACGCCGGCCTCGTCCCGAGCTGCGTGGACGCGATGATGCGGGGGATACGCGGAAGTTCCTCTATTTTCGGCTGCGCCGAGGGGATCACCGAGTGGGGTGACATCGCGGTAACGTCATGCACGGTGCAGGGAACACCGGTGTGAATCCGGGGCTGTCCCGCAACTGTCACCGAGGAGCGATCCGCCATGCGTGGCCACGACCTACCCGGGTCGGAAGGCCGGTGGAGATGCGTCGATCCGGGAGCCAGGACACCTGCGCCGCGGTTTCGGGGATACACCCACGAGGATGGCGATGGACAACTTGACAACGGGCCGATCCGATATCGGCCGTCGGCGACTGCTGGCCGGGACAGCCGGACTGCTCGGGCTCACCGCCCTGGGCGGTATTCCGATACTGACAGCCTGCGGCAGCGGCGAGCCTTCCGGCCCGCCGACCGGGCCACCACAACCGGGTGGCCGGCTGCGCTCGGCGATCGCGGGCCGTTCGGCGATCGCCGATGTGCTCGATCCGCACGAGGCCGGAAGTTCGGCCGGTGGCGCGGTGGCGAAGAACGTGTGGGACAGATTGGTCGCGTACAACAACGATCTCACCCTGCGCTACCGGCTCGCGCGTGCGCTGGAACCGAATGCCGACGGCAGCGTCTGGCGGATCCAGCTGCGTCCCGGTGTGGTGTTCAGCGACGGTTCGCCGCTGACCTCCCGCGATGTGCTGTGGAGTTTCGAGCGGATGCTCGATCCGGCCAGGTCGTCTTCGGGTGATCTCGCCATGGTCGATATGGCGCGGACGAAGGCCGACGGCGAGCTGACGGTCGTGGTGGCGATGAAGACACCGATCGCCGATTTCGGGTCGGTGCTCGCCGGCTGGTACTGCTACATAGTCAAGGACGGCACCACCACCATCGACGAGCGCGCACTGTCGGTGGGGACCGGTCCGTTCGCGCTGAGCGCCTGGTCACCGGGGGACCGCGCACTGCTGCGGCGCAACGACCGGTATCGGGACAACCGCGCGCATCTGGACGAGGTCGAGATCATCCAGATCGCCGAGACCGAGGCGCGGATGAACGCGTTTCTGTCCGGTGAGGCGGATGTGGTGCACGAATTGAGCTATCTGCAGGCCCGGAATCTGGAGAGCGATCCGACCGCGACGGTGATCGTGCCGCCGGAAGGGTTGATGGGCGCTTTCCAGATGCGGGTGGACCTGCCGCCGTTCGACGATGTGCGGGTGCGGCAGGCGATGCGGCTGGCGGTGGACCGGCAGGCGATGGTCGATTCCGTCTACTACGGATACGGCGAGGTCGGTAACGATATCTACGGCAAGGGCGCGCCTTTCTACAACGACGCCCTGCCGCAGCGCGCCTACGATCCGCAGCGTGCCCGCGAACTCTTGCGCGCGGCCGGTAAGGAGAACCTCGAGGTCGTCTTGCCGACCGCCGACGGTATGCCGGGGATGGTCGAGTCGGCGACGCTGTTCGCTGAGCACGCCAAGGCCGCCGGGATCACCGTCCGACTCGAGTCGGCGGCCGCCGACACCTACTTCTCGCAGGTCACCGGTAAACGCCCGCTGACCCATATCGGCTGGTGGAATTACAGTCTCGACTACTTCTACGGCCAGACCGGTACCAGTTCGTCACCGAGCAACGGCACCGGGTGGCGGCGTCCGGCTTGGGATGCGAAGTTCGCCGCCGCGCGGGCCGCGATGGACCCCGTCCGGCGGCGCGAGCTGTACTTCGATCTCCAGGAAGAATTGTGGAACGAGGGCGGCTACATCCTGCACAGTTTCGCGAAGCGTCCCGATGCCGCACGTAACAATGTCGGCGGGATGCGGGCCGGTGTCCCCGGTACCGACGACTGGGCGAACTACGCCACCACCTGGCTCGCCGGTCAGGGCTGAGATCTCGCGTGCTGCACTATTTCCTCCGGCGCGCCGTCGCCGGGATCGGTGTGCTCGTCACTGTCACCGTGCTCGTTTTCGGCTTGTTCGAAATGCTGGATTCGGATGCGGCCGTGGTGATCCTGTCCCGGCGCGGTGCGGGTGATCCCTCGCCGGAACAGCTGGCGGCCCTGCGTGCCGAGTTGGGTCTGGATCGGCCCGCGCCGGCGAGATTCGCCGAATGGGTCACCGGTTTCCTGCGCGGTGACCTCGGCGAGTCGCTGATCTCGGGGCGTCCGGTGGCCGATGTGCTGCTCGACCGCCTGGCCAACAGCGCGGCGCTGGCGGTGCTGACGATCGTGCTGTTGATTCCGGTGGCGGTGGGACTGGGGTTGCTGGCCGGTGCCCGGCCGGGATCACGGACCGACCGAGTGATCAGCGTCGGGGCACTCACGATGGAATCGATCCCGTCGTTCGTCCTGGGGGTGCTGCTGGTGGCCGTGGTGGCGCTGTCGTTGCGGCTACTGCCCGCGATATCGCTGGTGCCCACCGGCACCAGCGTCTGGGACCGGCCCGAGGTGCTGGTCCTGCCGGTGATCTGTCTGCTGCTGGGACTGTCCCCGCACCCGGCGCGACTGGTGCGCGCGCAGACCACCACGGTGATGGCCTCGGAGTACATCCGGACCGCTCGGCTCAACGGCGTCGGCGGTATCCGGCTGGTACTGCGGCACGCCGCTCCCAACGCACTCTCCGCGTCGGTCCATCCCCTCGCCGGGTCGGTGGTGGGGTTGATCGGCGGAATCGCCGTCGTGGAAACACTTTTCTCCTATCCCGGGGTGTCGAAGGAGCTGCTGACCGCGATCTCGGCGCGGGACTATCCGTTCGTGCAGTCCGCCGCGGTGCTCTTGGCCGCGTTCGGAATCGCGGTCTACCTGGCGGCGGATATGGTCGCGCTGCTGGTCAGTCCGCGCGCGCGAGCCTCGGTCGAGGGGGACCTGCGGTGAGGAAAGCCTGGTGGTCCCTGGTTCTCGCGGGGGTGTCGGTCGTGATCGCGATCGGACCGGCACTGGCCCCGCATTCACCCACCGCGCCGGTCGGCGCACCGTTCCAGCCCCCGAACGCGGCATCCCCGCTGGGCACCGATGTGATCGGTCGCGATGTGCTGTCCCGTGTGCTGCACGGCGGGTGGTCGCTGCTCCTGATCTCGGTGGTCTCGCTGCTCGCCGGCTACGCACTCGGTGTGGGGCTGGGACTGATCGCCGGACTGCGCCCGCGTATCGACGCCTGGATCATGCGGCCGGTCGACGCGCTGGTGGTCCTGCCGTGGTTCCTGCTGCTGGCGGTGATCGCCACCGCGCTCGGTGCCGGACCGGCGGCCGTCATGCTGACCGCGTCACTGGCGTCGGTGCCCTGGATCGTGCGCATCGTCCGTACCGCCGTCCACGAACTCGCGGGCGCGGGTTACGTGGAATCGGCGCGGGCCCGCGGCGAGCCGCTGTGGTGGGTCGCGGTGGTCGAAGTACTGCCCAACCTGCGCGCGGTGGTCCTCGCCGATGCCGGGGTCCGGTTCTCCGGCGTCATCTCCATCGTCGCGGTCGGTGGCTTCCTCGGGCTCGGTATGCGACCACCGTCGCCGGACTGGGCGCTGATGATCACCGAGAACCGCTCCGGATTCGCGCTGCAACCCTGGTCGGTCCTCGCGCCGGCACTGCTCATCATGGTGCTGGTCGTATCGGTCAATATGTTCAGTGACCGAGTCCTCGGCTATCGCCGTCCACGCGCGGCCACCGCCGTGCCCGAATCCGGTCCCGAACCAGGCCTGCGGGTTTCACAGCTGCGCGTGCGCACAGACACCGGCCGGGTCCTACTCGACGACATCTCGATACGGCTGGCCCCCGGACAGGGGCTGGCGGTGGTCGGATGCTCCGGGGCCGGGAAGACGACCTTCGCCGCAGCGGTGCTCGGCGCCCTGCCGCCCGGTTTGTCGGCGACAGGAACAATCGGCATCGGCCGTGCCGGCCGCCACCGCCGAGCCGTCGGATTCGTGCCACAGGATCCCGCCACCGGACTCAACCCCGCGCTGCGGGTCGGCACGTCGATCGGCGAGATCATCCGATTGCACCGAACCACGAGCGATGCGGACGGAATCATCGACGCGCTGCGCCGCGTGGGGTTACCCACCGATCGCGAGTTCCGTCGCCGGTTCCCCCATGAACTGTCCGGCGGCCAGCAGCAGCGGGTGCTGCTGGCCACGGCACTGGTCGACGATCCGGCCCTGGTGGTGTTCGACGAACCGACCACCGGACTGGACGCCGGGGCCCGCGCCGATCTCGTCGAGATGCTCGGGCGGGTGCGCCGGGAGTCCGAGACCGCGTTCCTGATCATCACCCACGATCTCGCCGGTGTCGCGCCGCTGATCGACGACGTACTCGAAATCGACGGCGGCCGCGTGGTCTCCTACGCACCCGCGGACCACACGGTGCCCGAACCTTCCGTGTCGCCGCCGCCGATAACTCCCCGTGCCGGATCGGAACCGGTGCTGCTGGTGGAAGGTCTGTCGGTCGCGTATCGAGCGCAGCCCGTCATCGACGATATCTCGTTCGATCTGGTCGCCGGTGCCTGCCTGGCTCTCACCGGACGTTCCGGCGCCGGAAAGACCACCGTCGCACGCACCCTCGCGGGGCTGCACACCGCGACGAGTGGCACGATTCGCTTGGACGGTGCTGTACTGCGCCGAAGGGTCGACGACCGCTCCGCCGCGCACCGGCAGGCCGTACAACTGATCCCGCAGAACCCGGCCACCGCACTGAACCCGGCCCACCGCATCGGTGCCCAGATCGGCCGCCCGCTGCGGTTGCTGCGCGGGATGGACGCCGCCGCGGCGGCCGATGAGACCGCACGACTGCTTACCGAGGTCCGGCTGGACCCCGAACTCGCGAGGCGCAGACCCGGTGAACTCTCCGGTGGGCAACAACAGCGGGTCGCCATCGCGCGCGCCCTGGCCGCGGAACCCCGCGTTCTGATCTGCGACGAGATCACCGCCTCGCTCGATGCCGAATCACAAGGAGTCGTCCTGGATCTGCTGGACCGGCTCCGCCATACTGGACTGACGCTGCTGATCATCAGCCATCAGAGCGCCGTCATCGAACGGCTGGCGGACTCGATCCTTGATCTCGACGATCCGCGACTTTCCGGCGAGGCCGCTGCTGGATCCGGTCTCGGCAAGGGAGCGGGCGGACGCCGCGACGACCGGACTCGAACACATCGAGTCGCGGCGCACACCCGCCGGGCAGTGGAACCACCCACCGCGGGGGAGGCATGACCGGCGGGCAGGGCACGGCGACACGAGGGCAGGACATGCAATTCGGATTCATCTCCCATGCGGTCGGTTCCGGAAGCTCCGCCGATATCCTGCGCGAGACCGTCGAACTCGCCGAGTACGCGGAGGAACTCGGTTTCGATTCCTTCTGGGTCGCCCAGCACCACTTCGGCGCTCAGCATGGGCATTGTCCGTCACCGCTGGTCCTGCTCGGCGCGGTCGCCCAGCGGACGACACGGATCCGCCTGGGCACCGCCGTCGTCATCGCGTCGCTGGAGGATCCGATCCGGCTGGCCGAAGACGCAGCGACAGTCGACGCGCTGAGCGGTGGCCGGCTCGAACTCGGTCTCGGGGCGGGCGCGGACGAGACGACCTTCCGGCGATTCGGCGCCGACCACGATGCGCGGCACCAGCGCTTCGCCGAAACCGTGCACCGGATGCGCGAACTGCTGCCACCTGGCAGCGGCCTGGTCCCGGAGGCTCCTGGACTGGCCGACCGGCTGTGGATCGGAACGGCCTCCGAATCGGGATTCGCACTCGCCGCCGAATTGGATCTCGGAGTACTGACCGGCCGGACCTCGACACCACAGGGTCCCCGCGACGAGATCGCCGCCGGCCGGGTAGCCGCATACCGCGCGGCGCAGCAGCGGTGCGGGCGCGCACCACGGGTCGGGGTGTCCCGATCGGTGCTGTGTGCCGACAGCGCGTCGGCGGCGTTCGAATCCATGGCATCGGGAATCGAGCGCTGGGTGACGGGATCGGTTGCCGCCGGGCGATTCCCGACGGGATTCACCGCGCAGGACTACGTCCGGACCGGGCACACCTATCTCGGCACCGGTGCCGAGGTCGCCGAACTGATCGCCGCCGACCCCGTCGTGCCCGGCGCGACCGACTTCCTCTGCAACGTGCAGCCGGCTTCACCGGACCTGCCCGCTGTGCGGGCGAGCCTGAAATATTTTGCCGAGGCGGTTATCGCGGACCGCAACGGTTTTCCTCGCCATCGATCGTGACCAGCGTGTCGGCGACTCGCAGGGTCTGCTCGGCATGTGAGACGAGCACGATGGGCAAGCCGTCGTCGGCCAGCGAGCGGAGCAGCGCCAGGATGCGCGACGCGCCGGCTTCGTCGAGGGACGCGGTCGGTTCGTCCGCCAGGAGCAACCGCACATCGCCGGCCAGCGCCCGCGCTATCGCCACCCGCTGTGCCTGGCCACCGGAGAGTTTGCCCGGCCGGCGGGTGGGATCGAGATCGGCGAGGCCCACCCGGTCGAGTGCGCGGTGGGTGAGCGCGAGCGCCTCGGCCCGGGGTAATCGGTCCCGGAGGCGGGGAACGAGGGGTTCGGTGAGGCTGCGATAGAGGGGCCGGTGCGGCGCCAGGCTGCCCACCGCATCCTGGAAGACAATCCCCGCCTGCCCGCGTGGCGCCGGGCCGGGCCGGCCGTCCCAGGTCAGGGTTCCGGAGGTGGGCCGCTCGATTCCGGCGAGGAGCCGCAGCAGAGTGCTCTTGCCGACCCCGGACGGTCCGGTGATACCGAGGATCTCGCCGCGGCGGACCAGTAGGTCGGTGGGTGGCAGCCCGCCTCCGGCCGGATACCGCTTGGCCAGGTTCCGGGCGCGGAGAACCGGCTGCGGCGGCAGCGTTCTCGACTTCTGGGACGCAAGGCGTGGGAGCGCTGCCGACTGCTTCGCCGTTGTCTCGACGAGTGTGCCGTTCTCGGTGCGGTAGACCCGATCGGCATACTGTTCGACCAGTTCCCGGTCGTGGCTGACGATCAGCAGGGTGGTGCCGGGACCGGTGAGTGCCGCCATGACCCGGCGAGTGTTGGGTGCGTCCAGCGCGTTGGTCGGTTCGTCGGCCAGGACCAGCGGGGGAGCGAGCGCACATGCGGTCGTCACCGAGGCACGCTGAAGCATTCCGCCCGACCAGGCGAAGGGACGTTGCCGAATCCGGGAGCGGGCATCGGTGACGCCGAGGGCGGCGAGATCGCCGGCGATCCGGCCGTCCGGGACCGGGCGCCCGGTGATCCGCCAGCCCTGCGCGATATTGGTGCCGACCGTCATGATCGGGTCCATCGAGCCGAAGGGATCCTGGCCGACATATCCGAGGACAGCGCCGCGCAACGCACGGAACTCGCGATCGCCGCGGCCGGCCATCTCGCGCCCCTCGATACGGATGGAGCCTTCCACGCGAGCGGAGGCATCGAGGGTGCCGAGGAGGGCGCGCAGAATGGTCGTCTTACCGCTGCCACTCGGCCCGACAATGGCCACGGTTTCCCCACGCCGCACCGAAAAGGTGATATTGCGCAGCACCGCCGGCCCGGCGCCGTAGGTGACGGAGAGCCCGTCGACTTCCACGATCGGGACGCTCATCGAACAGTCCTGTCTCCGTGGCGGTCCCGCAATCCCTCGGCGATGAGATTGGCCGCGGCCGCCAGCGCCAGAATCGCGACCGACGGGGCGACGAGCAGCCAGGGGGCGGCGGTGATGAACCGGCGCGCGTCACCGAGCATCGCGCCGAGTTCGGCCTCGGGCATCTGCACGCCGAGTCCGAGGAACGACAGCCCGGCCATCGCGACGACGATTCCGCCGAGCCGCAATGTGGTGACCACGAGAAACGGCGGGAGGATCGCGGGCAGGAGATGCCGGAATCCGAGGGCCGGCCGGCTCACTCCCGCTACTTGCGCGGCGATCACCGAGGGCCGCGTGCGGGCGTCCAGGGTGAGCGCGCGGGCGATCCTGGCATCGGCAGCCCAGCTCGAGACGACCAGTGCCACCAGGAGATTGACATATCCCGGTCCGAACAGGCCCACGACGGCCAGCGCGAGCACGAGTCCGGGGAGGGCGAGGACGATATCGACCAACCGGGTGACCATCCGGTCGAGGCGCCCACCGTACAGGCCGCAGCCGAGTCCGACGAGCACACTGATGGTCGCCGAACCGGCCAGCACCGCGAACGCCGACATCATCGACAGGCGCAGCCCGTGCACCACCCGCGAGAACTGGTCGCGGCCGTACTGATCGGTGCCGAACCAGTATTCGGCGCCGGGCGGTAGCAATTTGTCGCCGTAGTGCGGTTCGTTCGCCGGATACCGGGCGAGCACCGGGCCCAGAAGGGCCAGCAGCGCCAGGAACCCGAGGAGCAGCAGTCCCGCCCGTACCGGCAGCGGAAGTGCCACGGGTCGGAACCGTAGCCGCCGTGGTCCGGTCGACTCGGCGGTGGTGTGGGGCGGTGCGGGTTGTGTCCGGGTCATCGGTCCACCACGATCCTGCGGTCGATCAGCGAGGAGATCAGATCGGCCGCGACACTGGTGACCACATAGCAGGCCGCGGCGGACACGGTGAAGGCCTGGATCACCGGAAGATCGCGATTCTTCACCGATTCCACGACGTAGGAGCCGAGGCCCGGCCAGGTGAAGACCGTCTCCACCACGGTGGCCCCACCGATGAGCATCGCGACACCGACCGCGAGGGCGTGCAATGACGGCACCGCGCTGTTGGGCAGCCCGTGCCGCCACAGGACCCGCCACGGGGAGGCACCGCGGGCCCGCAGTACCCGGGCCACCGGGGTGTCCAGGAACGTGAGAAGTTCGGCACGTAACAGCCGCGACCAGGTGTCGGCCATACCGGCCGCAAGGCACACCGCGGGCATCCACACCTGCTGCCAGGTGCCGTCCAGCGCGGCCTTCCCGACCCCGAACCCCACGACGAAGACCTGGATCAGCACCAGCGCCACCACGAAACCCGGAACCGACGCGAACACAAGAGCAAGCCCACGGGTGCCGTGATCCGGCCACCGGCCCGGAAACCGAGCGGCGGCCAGCCCCAGCACCACCGCCAGCGTCGCCGCCAGCACGAGTGCCGCGGCCGCCAGCATCACCGTGGCCGGAAGCCGGTCGGCGAGCTCGCCACCGACCGGCCGTCCCGAGGCGAACGAGAACCCGAAATCACCACGCAACACACCCCACAGCCAGTGCGCGTACTGCGCGTACAACGGCCGATCGAGGTGCAGCCGCTCGTTCAGGTCGGCGAGCTGCGCCGGATCCGGTTCGGGAACACCCTGCGCCATCAGGATCATCCGCGCGGGATCACCCGGCGCCAGCGGCATCAACGCCCAGATCAGCACACTGGCCCCGAACAAAGTGATCAGCGCTTCGGCCACGCGCCGGCGCGCGAAGACGAGAACACGCATCTCGACGTGACTACCGTCCGGTCCGGCTGGTGATGTGCCGGCGCACATTCGACACGGTGTAATCGGCCCACTCCGGTCCGGTCACCACCGTGAAGTACTTGAACGTGCCCGCGACGACATAGGCCCGGTCCACCACCAGGATCTGCTGTGCCCGCCGCAGCAGCTGATCGCGGCGGCCGGTGTCGAACTCACTGCGCAATTGCTGTCCGATGGAGTCGATCTCCGGATCGGCGACACCCTGCGCATTCGACGAACCGCCGCTGGTCCAGCGCACCAGGAACGGTTGAATCGGGTCCGCCGTCCCCGACAGCGAACCGCTCAACGCCACCGACGACTCCCAGGCCCCCGGATCCTTCTTCACCTCGGCGGAATCCTCGGCATTGTCGATTCGTAACTCGAACCCGACCCGTGCGATCTGATCCTGGACCGCGATCGCGACATCGGTGGTCTCCGGCCCCTGCGCCTGCGTGACGAACCGCACCACCAACCGCCGGCCGTCCTTCACCCGGATACCGTCGGCACCCCGGACCCATCCGGCGCCGTCCAGCAGGCGGTTCGCCAACTCCGGATCGTGCACCTGATTGGGCACCCCGAACGACATATCGCGGGGATACAGTCCCGTGGCCGCCTCGAACTGGCCGTTGCCGACATCGGCGGCGATACCTTCGTAATCGATAGCGGCGGTGAATGCCTTGCGCACCGCGGTATCGGTGAAGATCCCCGCCTTCAGGTTCATCTCCACCAGCAGTGACTGCAATGCCGCCGCCGACGACAGCACATGAGTCCCGGCGTCGCCCTGGAGTTCGAGCTGCGCCGAGGTGGACGGGTAGAACGCCATATCGGCCTCACCACTGCGCACACCGGCGAGCCGAGCCTGCTCATCGGGCACCACCCGCACAGTGACGCCCTTCAACGGCGGAGCCCCTTCCCAATGACCGGCGTAGGGCGTGAGAACCAGATTGTCCGGCGACCATTCATCGATGGCATATGGGCCCGAGTAGGCGCCCGCATCGACGATCTTCGCTGAATCGCCCTTCGCCGCCTCCATCGCCGCGACATCGTAGATCTGCAGCGAATTGTCCCGCGCCGCGAGCGCGGCAGGCACCATGGCATTCGGCCTCGGGGTCGTGATCACCACTTTCCCGCCCTCGACGGTCACCTTCGTCGCCGGGTCCAGATACACCTGGGCGGCCTTCGACCGGAGGATCTGCCGGGTCAGTGCGGCGGCGACAGCGGTGGCATCGACCGGCCTGCCGTTCTGGAAGGTGACCCCGGCCCGCAGCGTCACCACCCATCGGGTGTCACCGTCGCGGGAGACCTCCTGTGCCAGCCACGGCTCGATCTGTCCGGCCTCGGAAACCTGCAGCAGGTTCTCGGCGACACCCCAGTCGAACAGCCAGTTGGTGCCGGTCCCGATCGGGTCCAGCCCGGCGATCTTGTAGGAGTTGTAGATGGTCAGCGTGCCATCCCCGGACTCCCGTAACTCCTTCGCCGCTGCAGCGGCATCCTGCGCGCTCTCGGTCGACGCGCATCCCGTGAAGGCCATAGCGGCCGTCAAAAGGCCCGACAGCAGCGCCACGCGCGTGGAACGCCGCCACGACGCGACACCAACGGATTTATCGGGTAATTGCCGCTCGGCGCGACGCCGGGCGCGGCGAGTGAACACTCGCATCCTCATCCTCGTGAAACTCGATCCTGTGTGGGCGCAGGTATCCTGGCTCCCGGATCAACACTCGCCTTCGGCCTTCCAACCCAGGGAGTCGTGGCCATCGGATGAAGGTCTGCTACTCGGTCACAGTTGCGGGACAGCCCCGGATTCACACCGGTGTTCCCTGCCGGAGAAACTTAGCATCCGCTAAGTAACTTCGGGTCGGTTGACAACATCGACGTTGGTTGTGAAGGAGTCCAGTACCTGAGCGGGAGCTACACGACCTGCGACTTCCTATTCGATCGTCAGAGATATGCGCCGGCCCAAGGCGTGGGCGTAGTGGCCGATTCCCCCTCCGGACCCTTTTTTGCTGCATTTGACCTGCAATTTACGCCGATTCTATGAATCAGTTTTGATATATCTGCAGGTCAGGGCAGTGTGTAGGTGTTAGCGCTCCTCTCGGACACCATTTCTGTAGCATTTCTGCGCCAGCAACCGTGTCTTCGCACCGGCCCCTACACTGCCGCGACTGTCACCGGAGTCGGAGCCTACCCGTCCGGACTCGGCGAACTCGCCCGATCATATGGAGTCGATGTGAGCGGGGATTAACCGTCGATAGCGCACACCGGATGGCCACCAGGAAGATCTCCGGATATGCCAGGTGCAGCGTCGTTCTGTGACTCGGCATCGCGGCGATCACCGAGTGAGCTTCGGTCGGCCTGTTCAATGGGCTGTTGCTGATGTTCGTCGGCCAGTAGGTCCGCGATAGTGACGGCTTCGGGAAGAGTCCAGGTCGCCGCTTCGTCTGCGAGTAGCTGGTGCCACGACGGTGCTCCGGCTTCTGCGCGGGCCGCGGTATCCGAGCGGACTTTCAGCGCGAGCTGACCGGTCCGCATGAGGACGGGAACGTTGAGGTGACGAGCTGCTATGGCGGTCTCGCCGGTGATTGCGGCCGCTGCGGTCTTCGACAGGCTGATCGCTCCGGCGGCGGCGTGGGAGGCGAGTAGCATCTCTGTGCGTTTGGCTGCTGTAGGGGTCGGAAGGCGTGAAGAGCCAGTGGAGCGGTAGGCCCCGAGGTGGAGGTGGGTTCGGATGATGACCTCGCTCGCGAGCGTCCCAAGACCAGGTGTCAAGATCCCGGAGCGAAGGTTCAAACCGTCTCCGGAGTTCGTTCCGGCGTAGGCGTCGTTGGCGAACTTTCGTAGGGCAGGGATCGGCATCTCGCACAGAAGTGACCAGCCGGGCAGGGGGAGGTTCATCGGGGTCACGAAGTCGGCGGCCCAGTGCTTCAACAGCAGCGCGATCGCGATATGAGGTTCGGGTGCTTGTGCGAATGGCAGACCGGAGCGAGTCGCCGTCACTTCGGCGATCATCCGCTGGCCGTCTTCCCACCAGATACCTGTGAAAGTGCCGGTGCGGATCTGGTTGAGGGCGGTGAAGAACCGGCCGATGTCGTGGCCGGCGGACCGAACACGATGGTCCGGACCGCCGAATTTCGGTCCGGTGTAGTCGATGGGGAGTCGGGCGGTCTGTTTCTCCCACCGGCGCAGCAGATCGCTGTTCTTCAGCTGCGACAGACCGCCGAGTACCGCAGCGTCCATGTGGTGGTTGTAGAGGTTTCCGAGGGCGCCGATGAGCCCGGAGAGGCCGACGACTACCAGGTCGCTGGGCTCCCACGGAAGTCGTTGGGCTGCCCGCCATCGTTCGAGGTGCGCGAGCGCGATCGGGTCGAGGATGTCGGCGATCTCGGGCTCGCCCCAACCGTAGACTTCGCGGCGCTGTTGATGGCGTGTGGTGAGTTCGGAATAGGTGAGGTCTGTCGGGGTGTTGGCGATGCTCTGTGTCATCGCCGGGTCGACCGGCTGGCCTGATAGCGCGGATGCGGCGATTGCTTCGATATCGTCGAGGTCGCGTGTGAGTGCGTCCAAGTTGCCGATGTAGGCGTCATCGATCGGCGAGATTTGGTCGCTGGAGTCACCGACCGCGGTGCTCACGCAGCCTCCTCGAGGTCGTCGGCGACGACGGTGACGCCCTGGGCAAGGGTTTCCACTGTCTTCTTCTCGCCCTCGAGCTCGTCGAGCTCGGTGAGCAAGGCCTGGAGTTCATCATCTTCGGGGCCTGCGACACGCTCCTTGAGGCGGTCGGCGACGACTCGGAAGCGGGCGACGCGATCATCGGCGGCCAAGCGCCGGGTCCGCTCGGCGTCGAGTTCGGCCTGCTTGGTCTCGAGCTGTGTGCGGAGGGCCTCGATACGCTCTGCGAGAGCCACGACGGTCTTGCCGAGGTTGGTGACTCGCTCGCGAAGACTGACGATGACGGCTTTCGCTGCCTCTTCGTTGCCGTCGACATCGCGAAGCACCAGCTGGGTCACGACGTGGAGCCGGATAGCGTCCGCGGCGACGCGAGCCGCAGACAACCCGGCAGCCCTTCCCGCAAGGGTAGCTACCCCGGCTCCGGCCGCGCCGCTGAAGCCGGTGATGAGGGCGGCGCCACCGGCCATGCCGAGCCCTCCGGCAGCGATGGACCCGCCACCGATCGCGGCAAGACCCGCAGACGTCGCGACCGCGCCCGAGTAGCCCAGTACCAGTGCACCGTAGGCGCCGGCGATTGCCGGTGCGGCGAGGCCGCCGGTCAGCACACCGAGTCCGAGGCCGGCACCGGCCAGAAGCGCGTACTTGCCCCAGTTACTCGCCTTCGAAAGCTTCTTGATCGCGTCCTTGTACGCGGTTTCCACAGCCTGGAGGTCTTCGCGGTGTAGAGGGTTCATCGAACCATGAGCCTCGATGAGAGTCTCAGCGCGGACAGTCTTGTCCCACTTGCCCTCGACCCAGGGCTCGAATCCATACAGGTCGATCAGCAGAAGCAGCGCTCGTGACCGTCGTGCCACAACAGAGGAGACTTGCGGTCCAGCCGATTCGAGCGCCTCCAGATTGGCAGACTCGCCAGCGGCAGCGATCTCCTCGGCAACCACAGCAACAGCCGGCGACCAGCCTTCCTGGTTGCGCTGCCGGAGGGCATCAACAGCGTTGGTCCGGAAAGCGCTACGGATTTCACGCTTAGAGGGAAGGTGCTTGCCCTTCGATGCGGCGATGTCGCGCTGCATCATCCGGTACTGCCACGCCGTGAGGATGAAGTCCTCATCGGGAGAGAGCTCGAGCTTCTTCTGCACCAGCACCGCGTCCATGCGCGTGACAATAGCGAGAAGTCCCGATACAAGATGACCATTCCGAGCGAAAGTGTCAACACCGGGACGTTCGTTCCGGCGAGAATCCCAACGATCGAGAGCGTGTGCCGGTCCCAGTACCCCTTGGTGCGACGAAGCTTACGAGCTATGTCCTCGCAGAGCGACGCTCCGTTCGGCCACAGTTTATTTCGTCACTGTTGGCCACCACCAGGGACGACAGGACTCCAATCCCAGCCGGGCGCATTCATAGGGTAAGGGGGCAATGCTTGTGGGCTTCTGAGGCGGAGATTCTTTGATTCGTGACGAGCGATGGTCTCATGCCTACCGACGCAGTCCGGCAGGCGAGCATCGACCGAATGAGCCGTGATCGCAGCACCACCGCGAGGGCCGCGCTACTCATCCGATGATGCGGGCGGCAATCATACAGTCGCAGCGGCGGTTGCAGTTGCCCGTGGTGCCAAGATCGCGCCAGCGCTCCGCTGCGCACAACGGGCCGTAGCGGTTGACTCGGCGTGTTCTGCCGGGATGCCCTGGCGCCGCGACTTTCAGCCATGGTCAATCGTCAGTCGACGTCGATAGCTGCGTAACACAGGAGAACTCTCGACGATTGGGATGAATGAGTGATGCCACCGGCGGTCGCTGGCGGCGACGAGAACTCAACAGGAAGGGTGTGACTCGCGGTTGTCAACTTCACCTCTGGAGATACGCGGGGTTTGTCGGCGCTCTCACAACCTGGACGCTATCCGGACTGGCCGCTTGCAGCCTGCCGTATACGCTCTCGCGGTGGTCGGTATGCGAGGTCCAGATGCCTTCGAGCGACCACTGCTCTCGGCGGCACTCATGGCTTATCGGGGGACTGTCTCGACGAGAGCGTCAGCCAGCCGTGATCGCCTCGGCTGGCGTAAAATTGGTCGCGCCAACCTCCCCCAGCAGCCGCTGACCTTGGGAGGGGACCGATGAAGATTACCGTGTTGCGACTCAGTAACTTTCAGTCATTCGGTGCCTTGCCAACTGCCATCGCTCTCGATGATCTTACCTATGTATTGGGCCCGAATGGTGCTGGTAAAACTGCTGTCTTGGGAGCGCTCTCAAGGCTGTTCAGCCCCGTGGAAGCGCAACGACGTATCCGTCTTGACGACTTTCACGTACCGCTGGGCCGCTCGGCGACCGAGGTGCAGTCTGAGCAGGCAAAACTGTGGCTGGAAGTCGATATCGAAGTGCCAGAGGCCGCAGCCTCCAAAGTGGTGCATGCGTCAGTGCCAGCGAACTTCCTGCACATGGCCATCGCTACTCTTGAAGGTGTTCCGCGGGTACGAGTGCGGTTGTCGGCAGAGCTGGCAGCCGATGGCGTGATCGACGAGAAAATTGAGTACGTCCACGAAGTCGACGTCAATGGCGAACCGCTTCGGCGCTCCGAAATGTCGCGTTATGACCGTCGCCATATTGAAGTTCACTACCTCCCCGCTCGCCGTAACCCGGCCGATCACATTGCCTACACCACAACATCGCTTGTTGGGAGAGTTCTTCGGGCAGCAGACTGGACCATCGAACGGGCGACGCTCGAAAAACTAGCTAATGAGATCACCCTGTCACTGGCTGCCAACGGCACTGTTGCCGCCGCCGGTACCAAGCTCAGCGAACAGTGGCACGGGCTTCATCATGGAACATATTTCACGGAACCATCGATCGCATTCGGGCAGGGCGAATTCGAGGATGCACTCCGTGCGCTCACCGTGCACTTCTCTCCAAGTCCCAGCGGAACGCCTCTGCCATTCGAACGGCTCAGCGATGGCCAGAAATCCTTGCTTTACATTTCTCTGGTACTCGCTTGGCAATCGCTGTCCCGCGAGGTCCTCACCGGTTCTATCACTTCGCTCGATATCGACCGGCTTCGACCACCAGTGCACACTGTTATCGCTCTCGAAGAGCCGGAGAACAGCCTCGCACCACATTATCTAGGCCGCATCATCTCGCGGCTGCGTCAGCCTTGTGACGAGGGCGACGTTCAGGCATTGATCGCAACCCACGCGCCGTCGCTTTTGCGTCGGGTAGACCCAAGTACGATCCGCTTTCTGCGGCTCAACAACGACCGCGAGACAGCTGTCCACCGTATCGTGCTGCCCGACGATAGCGATGTGGCCGCTAAATACGTTCGTGAGGCTGTGCAGGCATATCCAGAGCTTTACTTCGCCCGGTTCGTAGTCCTCGGCGAAGGTGCCAGCGAGCAGGTTGTTCTACCTCGCGTACTGGCGGCCGCCGGACTTGCTGAGGACGACGCATCCGTGGCGGTCGTGCCTCTGGGTGGGCGCCACGTCAACCACTTCTGGCGTCTCCTCACAGCCCTGCAGATCCCCCACGCGACCCTTCTCGACCTGGATGCTGGACGCTACCAGGGCGGTTGGGGTCGCATCAGCAACGCCATGCGCCAAATCAATGCCGTGCGTTCTGGCACATTCGAGGACGCCGACATCGCCGCGCTTCCAAAGTGGGACGCGGACAAACCGTTCCCAGTTCACGCCCCTAACGCCGGGCCAGTGGACGAGCTCGAACAGCACGGCGTCTTCTTCTCCGCCCCTGTGGACCTAGATCTGATGATGCTGGAGTCATACCCCACGGCATACAAAACCACTATGATGCCACCGACCCCAGCCATGATCGTGTCAGTGTTGGGCAAGAGCCACGCCAACCACGACCAGCTGCCCACAGATATCCAGAATTTGTTCGACAACTACCACAGTAGTTTCGGTCTCGGCAGCAAACCCGCCGCTCATCTTGCCGCCCTCTCCGAGCTCTCCGATCGAGACCTACGCGCCGGTCTACCCGGCGTACTGGAGCGCTTGGTCGACTATGTCCGGAACCAAATCGATAGGCTGCCAGAATGATCCGCCCTGACCAGTGGCACCCGAGCGACGGCATGGTTCTGGAACCCAACGCCTGGTCCGCGGTGACGATGGAATCCGGCAACGTAATCGTTACGGCGGGACCTGGAGCTGGCAAGACCGAGCTACTCGCGCAGCGCGCAGACTTTCTCCTGCGGACCGGGCTCTGCCGGTACCCACGTCGGATCCTGGCCGTTTCATTCAAAGTAGATGCGGCACGCAACCTGCGCGACCGAGTGCGCCGCCGTTCGGGCGCCGCGCTCGCGGCCCGGTTCGACAGCTTCACCTTCCACGCATTCGCCAAGCGCCTTATCGATAGCTACCGGCCCGCCCTGACGGGCTATAACGCTCTGGAACCTGATTACCAAATTCATCCCACTGTCCGGATCGAGGGCACCCAGATCACCTATAATGATTTGCTGCCGCTGGCCCTTGAGATCCTTGAATCTAATTCATACGCACTAGGTGCGATCCGCCAAACCTATGGCCACGTCTTTCTTGATGAATTCCAAGACTGTACAGACCATCAATACCAGCTAATCAATGCGGCATTTAGAGGCGGTTCGGCGGTCGTAACCGCGGTCGGAGATGCCAAACAGCAGATCATGGCCTGGGCCGGAGCTTTAGATGGTGTTTCGAAAACCTTTGCCGATGAATTTTCCGCTGAATCCTTACCTCTGTATCAGAACTTCCGCTCTGCCCCCCGTTTGCGGCGTATGCAGAACCGGATGGTCGCGCAAATGGACCCAGCCGCCGTCAGCCCGGATGCCGACCTGGTTGGCGAAGAAGGCCGTATCGAGGTCTTCACGTACGCAGACGAATACGAAGAAGCCACCGCTATCGCAACACTGATCGAGGAATGGATTCACGCAGGAGTGATGCCACACGACATCGCCGTGCTCGTGCGGCAGAAGCCGGAACAAGTCGCAGCAGACCTCGGGCAAACGCTGACCAGCCGCAACATTGCCTATCGCGACGAGAATAAGCGCCAAGAACTATCCGCCGAACCAGCTGCGGCGCTTATCCTTGCCTACATCGGGGTCATCGCCGAAGATCGCAGACCTGACGCGTACACCGAACTCATGCGAATCGCGACCCGCGGCGAGGCGGCCGAAGATGCTGCCCTCTTTTTCGACAGCCAGCTCAAGCGTTTGATCTACTCCGCGCGTGCGACCGCCCGCGGCAACGAGTTCCACGCAGAGGACCCGCGAGAGTGGCGGACCCTGGTTGAGGAGTTACTGCACAGATTGGGCCAGCCGGCTCTTAGTGCCTTGTCGCTCAGCTACCAACAGGGCACCCGCCTCGCCGACGTCGTTGAGGCGACTCTCGAAGCGTTCGAACAGGAACTAGCAGTCGATGGCGATCCAATTCGCGCACTGCGGCGATTGTCGGAACTTGACGCTGTTCCCATATTGACGATCCACAAATGTAAGGGCCTCGAATTCGAGAAAGTGGTAGTCCTCGGGGTGGAGCAGGACTTCTTCTTCGGTACGAGCGCAGCAACGATGTCCGAATTCTTCGTCGCTATCTCCCGAGCCAAACAGCACTTGGTCCTGACCAACGTCCGCCACCGTCGACGGCCTGCAGGTGCCCACCCCAACTGGCGAACCGCACGCACACCGGCGCGCCGTTTCCTTGAGTTCGCCCGAGAGCCGGAAGCAACGCGGCCGCCGATGGGGTCGGTGGGGCCGTCATTCAGTGCTGTACACGGACGCGTGTCGGCCACAGGGCCACCGACAGATGGCTCGTAACAAGATGCGCGTGGTTGCCTATTTTCGCAGGTCGATCTGTGTGGATAGCCGCTGTATCCCTCTCCAGACGCTTTTCCGGCGCTACGACCTGCTATTTTACGCAGAATCTATAATTATTGTTTGGTATCTCTGCAGGTCGAGATAGTGTGCGGGGGTTCGTATCCTCCCCGAGCACCCTTTCGTTGCATTTCTGCGCTGCCAGCTGTGTTCTAACGCTGGCGCCGACACCGCCGTGGCCCATCGCCGAAGTCGGTGCGGCCCTTGTGCGTCTCATCTGCGAACCCACTCGCTGGCAAGTCAGGGCCAGGACGACACGCGGCCGCGGCGCCCACGTCCAGTGGGGCAGGGGTCTGCGTCGGCGTTGGGTCGAAGCCGTATCGCCGGCCGCGGTCCGGAACCCATCGAAGAAAGGCTGAGATCAGTTGAACAGTCTGAGCCCGGGCGGCGAACCGTCGCTATGCCGAGCAAGGTTATAGCCGAGTTCGAAAACCGGCTCAGGGATGCCGCTGGTATCAGCCTCGTCAACATCTATCTGACGCTTCAACCCCCTGAACTCGGAGTAGAAAACGATGCCCCTACGCGGCGCTGGCCGTTCTTTAGAGAACAAATAAGCTATGTCACGGGTGCCCTCGTATCCGACAAGAATACCTGCCGAACCGATGGCATCGAAGGCTGCTGCTGCCGCTGTTGCAGGCCATCTCTTCACGTTCTTGTTGTACGACGGCTGAAAGTAGGCAACTAGAGCGTGTTTCATAAGCCCGATGGTGTGGGGCCGAACCCGTTGTCCGGGTTGAGAAGTTGGTGATATGGCGAGGTCTCCGGTAGTTGGTTGAACGACCAAGCACAACCGGAGACCAACCGGAGACCTCTTGAACAGCGTAACGGCAACCTGCCGTGCGGATCTGACCGATGCCCAGTGGGCAAAACTGAAACCGCTATTACCTGCCGGTATGAAACCGGGCCGGCCACCGCGGTGGTCGAAACGACGGTTGATCGACGGGATCCGCTGGCGGATCCGCACCGGTAGCCCATGGCGTGACATCCCGGCGATGTATGGACCGTGGCAGACGGTGTATGGGTTGTTCCGCCGCTGGCAGCGCGACGGGACGTGGGAATCGATGCTGACCGCGCTGCAAGCCCACGCCGACGCTGCAGGCGAGATCGAGTGGACGGTGAGCGTGGACTCCACCGTCGCCCGAGCGCACCAGCATGCGGCCGGTGCCCGCCGCGACCCGCACCGCCAGGCCGAGCCGGCGGGCGGATTCGATGACGAACCCGCCGACCATGGTCTCGGACGGTCGCGGGGCGGGTTCACCACGAAGCTGCACTTGGCCGCCGACCAGGGGCAGCGGCCGTTGGCTCTGCTGGTCACGCCTGGTCAGTGGGCCGATTGCCCGCAGTTCACGACCGTGCTCGGCGAGATCCGGGTGCCGCGGCTCGGGGTCGGTGGTACCCGGTCGCGTCCGGATCGGGTTCTGGCCGACAAAGCCTATTCTTCGGCGGCCAACCGTGCTTACCTGCGGCGACGCGGGATAAAAGCGACTATCCCGATCAAGGCGGATCAGGCCGCGAATCGCGCGGCCAAAGGCCATGCCGGTGGGCGACCGCCCGCGTTCGATCTCGGTCTCTACGCCCTGCGGCACGCCGTGGAATGCACGATCAACCGCCTGAAACAGCACCGGGCAGTGGCCACCCGGTATGACAAACTCGCCGTCCGCTACCTGGCCACCGTCCGTGTCGCCGCGATCAACCTGTGGTTATCAGGCCCAGGCTTATGAAACACGCGCTAGAGAGTGTCCTCAAAGCCTGGGCGGTCGAGGTGCCGATTTGATTTGATGTGTGGTCGTGGCGCGTAGGCATGAGTTGACCGAGGACCAGTGGCGCACGATCGAGCCGTTGTTGCCGGTTCCGGGGGCAAAAGGCCGCCCGCGGGTGGATGACCGTCGGATCCTGAACGCGATGCTCTACAAGGCCAAGACCGGAGTGGCGTGGCGGGACCTGCCCGAACGGTACGGGCCCTGGAAAACGGTCTACAACCGGTTCTGGCGGTGGTCGCGCAACGGCACCCTGGCGATGCTCGTGCAGCGAGTGCAGGTGATCGCCGAGGCGATCGACGAACTCGATCGCGAGGTGTCGGTGGATTCCTCGCTCGTGCGGGTGCATCAGCACGCGGCCGGCGCTCGGACTCGTGTGGTTCACACAGGGGGACAACGGATCCGGGTGCGGGCACAGCGAACCAGTTGATCATGCCATCGGGCGTTCTCGTGGTGGTCCGACTACGAAAATTTATCTCGCGTGCGACGGCCGCGGCCGGCCGCTCACGCTTGTGCTGACCGCGGGCAACGTCAACGACTGCACCATGTTCACCCAGGTGCTGGCCGGGAT
The DNA here is from genome assembly GCF_050942415.1 of Nocardia grenadensis. Taxonomy (NCBI): domain Bacteria; kingdom Bacillati; phylum Actinomycetota; class Actinomycetes; order Mycobacteriales; family Nocardiaceae; genus Nocardia; species Nocardia grenadensis. Next base: position 2,386,345 of record NZ_CP192054.1, read on the forward strand.
CTGGATGCCGAAGCCCGGCCGTGGCCAGTCGTGGAAGCGACCGCGGCGGGTCCTGGCCGACAAGGGGTACTCCACGCGCGCGATCCGTGCTCATTTGCGTGCTCGTGGTATCGCCGCGACGATCCCCGAACGTGTCGATCAGCAGGCCAACCGGCGTCGCCGGGGCAGTGCCGGTGGCCGGCCACCGGTGTTCGATCCGGTGGCCTATCGGCGTCGTAACGTGGTCGAACGCTGCTTCAACCGGCTCAAACAGTATCGAGCGATCGCCACCCGCTACGACAAAACCGCCACCTCGTATCGCGGGATGCTCGACCTGGCCACCCTGCTGATGTGGCTTTGAGGACACTCTCTAGCTTGAGTTTTAACCTCTGAGCTGCCGTTTTGCGACCCCGGGTGCTCATGGGTGAAGCCCTTGGTTGATCATGTCCTCTTGCGACAGAAAGACTTTCAACAACCAAGGGCTTCAGTTGAACAGTGTGCACGACACCGGCTGCGCCGACACGGTCGGGGATCTTTCGGGGTTTCGGCGGGAGTTCTACCGCTGCCTGGCTCGGCGGGCGGACGCGGCGTTCGATGTGGTGGATGCGGTGTTGTGCGCGGACGGTCCGGTGCGATCGTTGCCGGAGTTGTCGCTGGTCGGTGAGCATCGCCGAGGACACGGCAGTGTGTATGCGGCGCTGGATCGCGGTCGGGTCGATATCGCCCGGCTGCGGCGGGCGCTGGTTTCGGTTCCGCTGCCTCGCGCCGCGGACGGCCGGTTGGTGCTGGCGGTCGATATCACCAGCTGGGTGCGGCCGGAGGCGCATACCTGCCCGCAGCGGATCCTGTGTCACACCTACGGGCGGGCGAAGAACACCGCTCAGATGATCCCGGGATGGCCGTATTTGGTGGTCGCGGCCCTGGAAACAGGGCGCAGTTCCTGGACCGCACCTCTGGATGCGGTGCGGCTGGCGCCGGGAGACGATGCCGCGACCGTCACCGCCGGCCAGCTGCGCACCGTCATCGGCAACTTGATCGAGGCCGGGCACTGGCGCCCCGGTGACCCGGATATCTGGATCGTGGCCGACGCCGGATACGACGCACCCCGGCTGGCGTTCCTGCTTGCCGACCTGCCCGTCGCCGTGCTCGCACGGATGCGGTCGGACCGGGTCCTGCGCCGCCACGCACCCGCATGGCAGCCCGGAACCACCGGCCGTCCACCGCGTCACGGCGGTGAGTTCGCTTTCGCTGATCAGACGACCTGGGGTGAACCCGACACCGCTGTCACCACCGACACCCGCCTCTACGGTCCTGCGACAGCACGGTCATGGAACCGTCTGCATCCCAGGCTCACGCACCGTTCTTCCTGGATAACTCAGGTCGGGAAGCTGCCAGTGATCGAAGGCACGGTAATCCGGCTCGACGTCGACCGGCTCCCCAGCGGCGCCATCCCGAAACCGATCTGGCTATGGCATTCGGTCGTCGACCTGGATGCAGCCGAGGTCGAGGTGTTGTGGCAGGCGTTTCTGCGACGGTTCGATATCGAACACACCTTCCGCATGCTCAAACAGACCCTCGGCTGGAACTGCCCGAAACTGCGGAACCCGGCAGCCGCCGACCGGTGGACCTGGCTGCTTCTGGCCGCTTACACCCAACTGCGGCTGGCGCGGAACCTCACCGTCGACCTGAAACGTCCGTGGGAGAAACGCGTTGCTCCGCAACGCCTTACACCCGCACGCGTTCGTCGAGGGTTTCGGCACCTCCGCCGGAAAGCGGCATGTCCGGCCAGAGCACCGAAACCCTCCCGCCCCGGTCCGGGTCGCCCCGCCGGGCACCGCAACCAGCGACCAGCACCTCGCTACAACGTGCACATCAAGACCGCCAGCGACCGGAAACCTCCTCAGAAAGCCGGGCCGCGACCTCGCAGAAACTCCACAAAACACCAGCTCAGAGGTTAAAACTCAAGCTAGGGCGTTCTCTACGACCAAGAGTAGCTCTCGCGTTTCGATCCTGCCGTCGACAGTTAGCATAAAATTCAGCTTCATGAAGTCGTCAAAATCGAATGCTGGTCCACCAGGTTCGTTGGCCTTTGTAAAAATGAACGCACTGTGCACGATGGATACCGGTACGACATGAACCTCATGAGTCCGGTAGTAATCCTCGTAGATTCTACGCAGCGTCTCATGTCCACTTCGGAGCCGGTCAATCGCAGCACGGCCCCTGCCTCCCTGAGCGATTCCGATGTAGAGCACATCCCACTTGCCAACCTCGACTAAGCCTGTGGGGCACCCAGTAGGAGCGGCCAGGGCTGCAAGATGGCTCGTGTCGACCTCCCTCGGGTCACGGCCGGGAACCGGCACGAAAAGCCGCGACCCATCGGGCGCCACTTCAATCACGCCCGACGGGTCTACGCCGTTCACTATGTGCAAGTCGAGCGTATCGACAACATCTGAGTGGCTGAAGTCAAGGGCGCTGAATGGGCCAATCTCTTTCGAGGTATACCGGATTCGATCGCCCGCAGGATCAGATACCTTACTCGCTGTGATCAACGGACGGGCCATGATGATGTAGATGTGGCACTGCTTCATTGCATCTTTGACGGCTTTGTCGTCGGTGAATGACCGTAGCCGCGCGAAGTGCCCTGGATGCAGAGTGACCATGATCTCCGCAACGTCTACCTCGGATGTCACGTGGCACATCGTAATCGGCCAGCGTCGGCGTGGGCTTGCAGCGCGGTCAGCATCGATTCCCACGTTCCGTCGCGCTGCCAGCGGCGGAACAACCCATACACCGTCTGCCACGGTCCATACATCGCCGGGATGTCACGCCATGGGCTACCGGTGCGGATCCGCCAGCGGATCCCGTCGATCAACCGTCGTTTCGACCACCGCGGTGGCCGGCCCGGTTTCATACCGGCAGGTAATAGCGGTTTCAGTTTTGCCCACTGGGCATCGGTCAGATCCGCACGGCAGGTTGCCGTTACGCTGTTCAAGAGGTCTCCGGTTGGTCTCCGGTTGTGCTTGGTCGTTCAACCAACTACCGGAGACCTCGCCATATCACCAACTTCTCAACCCGGACAACGGGTTCGGCCCCACACCATCGGGCTTATGAAACACGCTCTAGCTTGAGTTTTAACCTCTGAGCTGGTGTTTTGTGGAGTTTCTGCGAGGTCGCGGCCCGGCTTTCTGAGGAGGTTTCCGGTCGCTGGCGGTCTTGATGTGCACGTTGTAGCGAGGTGCTGGTCGCTGGTTGCGGTGCCCGGCGGGGCGACCCGGACCGGGGCGGGAGGGTTTCGGTGCTCTGGCCGGACATGCCGCTTTCCGGCGGAGGTGCCGAAACCCTCGACGAACGCGTGCGGGTGTAAGGCGTTGCGGAGCAACGCGTTTCTCCCACGGACGTTTCAGGTCGACGGTGAGGTTCCGCGCCAGCCGCAGTTGGGTGTAAGCGGCCAGAAGCAGCCAGGTCCACCGGTCGGCGGCTGCCGGGTTCCGCAGTTTCGGGCAGTTCCAGCCGAGGGTCTGTTTGAGCATGCGGAAGGTGTGTTCGATATCGAACCGTCGCAGAAACGCCTGCCACAACACCTCGACCTCGGCTGCATCCAGGTCGACGACCGAATGCCATAGCCAGATCGGTTTCGGGATGGCGCCGCTGGGGAGCCGGTCGACGTCGAGCCGGATTACCGTGCCTTCGATCACTGGCAGCTTCCCGACCTGAGTTATCCAGGAAGAACGGTGCGTGAGCCTGGGATGCAGACGGTTCCATGACCGTGCTGTCGCAGGACCGTAGAGGCGGGTGTCGGTGGTGACAGCGGTGTCGGGTTCACCCCAGGTCGTCTGATCAGCGAAAGCGAACTCACCGCCGTGACGCGGTGGACGGCCGGTGGTTCCGGGCTGCCATGCGGGTGCGTGGCGGCGCAGGACCCGGTCCGACCGCATCCGTGCGAGCACGGCGACGGGCAGGTCGGCAAGCAGGAACGCCAGCCGGGGTGCGTCGTATCCGGCGTCGGCCACGATCCAGATATCCGGGTCACCGGGGCGCCAGTGCCCGGCCTCGATCAAGTTGCCGATGACGGTGCGCAGCTGGCCGGCGGTGACGGTCGCGGCATCGTCTCCCGGCGCCAGCCGCACCGCATCCAGAGGTGCGGTCCAGGAACTGCGCCCTGTTTCCAGGGCCGCGACCACCAAATACGGCCATCCCGGGATCATCTGAGCGGTGTTCTTCGCCCGCCCGTAGGTGTGACACAGGATCCGCTGCGGGCAGGTATGCGCCTCCGGCCGCACCCAGCTGGTGATATCGACCGCCAGCACCAACCGGCCGTCCGCGGCGCGAGGCAGCGGAACCGAAACCAGCGCCCGCCGCAGCCGGGCGATATCGACCCGACCGCGATCCAGCGCCGCATACACACTGCCGTGTCCTCGGCGATGCTCACCGACCAGCGACAACTCCGGCAACGATCGCACCGGACCGTCCGCGCACAACACCGCATCCACCACATCGAACGCCGCGTCCGCCCGCCGAGCCAGGCAGCGGTAGAACTCCCGCCGAAACCCCGAAAGATCCCCGACCGTGTCGGCGCAGCCGGTGTCGTGCACACTGTTCAACTGAAGCCCTTGGTTGTTGAAAGTCTTTCTGTCGCAAGAGGACATGATCAACCAAGGGCTTCACCCATGAGCACCCGGGGTCGCAAAACGGCAGCTCAGAGGTTAAAACTCAAGCTAGAGAGTGTCCTCAAAGCCACATCAGCAGGGTGGCCAGGTCGAGCATCCCGCGATACGAGGTGGCGGTTTTGTCGTAGCGGGTGGCGATCGCTCGATACTGTTTGAGCCGGTTGAAGCAGCGTTCGACCACGTTACGACGCCGATAGGCCACCGGATCGAACACCGGTGGCCGGCCACCGGCACTGCCCCGGCGACGCCGGTTGGCCTGCTGATCGACACGTTCGGGGATCGTCGCGGCGATACCACGAGCACGCAAATGAGCACGGATCGCGCGCGTGGAGTACCCCTTGTCGGCCAGGACCCGCCGCGGTCGCTTCCACGACTGGCCACGGCCGGGCTTCGGCATCCAGATCCCGGCCAGCACCTGGGTGAACATGGTGCAGTCGTTGACGTTGCCCGCGGTCAGCACAAGCGTGAGCGGCCGGCCGCGGCCGTCGCACGCGAGATAAATTTTCGTAGTCGGACCACCACGAGAACGCCCGATGGCATGATCAACTGGTTCGCTGTGAATAAGTTTCGCCTATTCCACCCTAGCGATCGTGGAGTCGAAAGAGGAGACTCCGAGGTGGAGAGAATGCGACGGCTGGAGTGCACCCGCTGTCGGTTGGCCGTACGCGAACATTGTGGTGGACCAGGTTTCGGTGTCGTTCTCAGCTCCGTGCTCCGTCGCGTCCGCTGTCTCCAGAACAGCGATTCATTCGGTCGGTCGCTGACACGTAACCCGTCTGTGGCGGCCTGGCCGGGCATTGTCCGGAACGCCGCATGTCAGGGAGTGTCGAGATGAAAGCGATTGTGTACGACGGGCCACGTGAAGTTCATGTGAAGGATGTCCCCGATGCGAGGATAGAGCAGCCGACCGATGTGCTGGTGAAGATCACCAGCACCAACATTTGCGGGTCGGATCTACACATGTACGAAGGCCGCACCGATCTGGAGCCCGGGATGGTTCTTGGTCACGAGAACTTGGGAATCGTGGCAGAAGTAGGCGATGCGGTGGTCAAGGTCACCGCGGGGGACCGGGTGTGCCTACCATTCAACATCGGTTGCGGCTTCTGCCGCAACTGCGAGGAAGGGTTGACCGCGTTCTGCCTGACAGTGCACCCGGATCCGAAGATGGCGGGCGCCGCGTTCGGTTTCGCCGGGATGGGACCGTTCTGGGGCGGGCAGGCGGAGTATCTGCGGGTGCCGTTCGGTGACTTCAATTGCCTGCGACTGCCTGAGGACGCCGAGGACAAGGAAGCCGACTATGTGATGCTTTCCGATATCTTCCCCACCGGGTGGCACTGCACCCGACTGGCCGATATGCGACCCGGCGATTCGATGGTCGTCTATGGAGCCGGGCCGGTCGGCCTGATGGCGGCGTACTCGGCGATGATCCAGGGCGCGAGCCAGGTGATGATCGTGGATCGTCACCCCGACCGGTTGCGGCTCGCCGAGCAGATCGGGGTCACACCCATCGACGACTCCATCGGCGACCCGGTCGAGCAGGTCCTCGATATGACCGGCGGGCGCGGCGCCGACAAGGGCTGTGAGTGCGTCGGGTACCAGGCGCACGACCCGCGAGGTCACGAGGACGCCGCGATGACGATGAACCGACTCGTCGACTCGGTGCGTTTCACCGGACATATCGGCGTGGTCGGCATTTTCCTGCCTCAGGACCGCAACGCCCCTGACGAACTCGAACGCAACGGCAAGATCGCCTTCGACATGGGCAAATTCTGGTTCAAGGGGCAGAAGGCCGGTACCGGACAGGCCAACGTCAAGCATTACAACCGGCAGCTGCGTGACCTGATCCACCGGGGCCGGGCGACTCCGTCCTGGATCGTCTCTCATGAGCTCCCGCTGGCCGAGGCCGAGTCCGGCTACCGGCACTTCGATGCCCGTGATGACGGATGGACCAAGGTCGTGCTGCATCCGTGAGGCGGCCCTGACCGAGAGGAGCACGACAATGACAACAGCACTGAAGGCCACGTCGATCGCGGCACCGGCTGTCGAGTTCGCGGAGACCACGGCAGGTGCGTCATGACAGTCGACCAGGGGTCGGTGTCCCTCGACGACGCGCAGCGGGTGATTGCCGCCGGCCGGGCCAAAGCCGCCGAGATCGAGTCGCCGTCGAATATTGCAGTGGTCGATGCCGGCGGCAACCTCGTAGCCCATGCGCGGATGGACGGCGCCTGGATCGCCAGCATCGACATCTCGATAAACAAGGCATTCACTGCGCGAGCACTGGACATCTCGACCGAAGACCTTGCGGTCGATGCGGGTCCGGGTGCGCAGTTCTACGGGATACACAGCTCCAACGGTGGGCGAATCATGATCTTCGCCGGCGGCGTCCCGCTGCGGCACAACGGACAGGTCGTCGGAGCGGTCGGCGTCAGCGGCGGCACCCGAGAGCAGGACAAGACCGTCGTCGCGGCGGCCGCAGCGGCGATGTGAACAGTGAACTATGTCGACAGGGCAACATCGCGGAGATCACCTGCGGTCGCCGGCGAACCGGGTGTGTTCTCGGATAGCTCGATGCCGGGCGGAGTAGTAACGGTTCGGCGATCGAATGTGCGGCGGCGGTCGACACATGATGCGTCGGGTGCGACAATTTCGGGTAACGGGAGTTCTGCGTGCGGAAGCACGATACAGCGGCTGATGCGTTGAGCCCGTACATACGAGCCGCTCGAGTGGTCGGCCCGGAGCCGTGCCGGTAGTGCAGTCCGGCCGATACCGTCTCCCGTTTTCGTCGTATGCCCGAAGGCGGATGAAGAACTTCATGCGGTTGAGCCGTGCGTGAGCTCAACCCGTTGACCGGCCGGAGCCGAATCGGTACACGTGCGGCTCGGCGAACCTCGAATCATCGCCGCCGAGGGGGCGTGATGACAGAGTCCAGTAGCGGAGCCTCCGCGGTGGATCCGAGCCGCGCGGCACGTCGGGTAGTGGCAACGTTCGACTCTCACGCCGACGCAGGAAGCGCTGTCGACCATCTCTCCGACCAGCATTTCGCGGTGAACCAACTGGCCATCGTCGCACGTGATCTCCAGCTGATCGAACAGGTCGTCGGCCGGTTCCACGCTGGTCTGGCCGCTCTGCTCGGAGTGCTCATGTATGCGCGCTAGAGGCGACCGACGGCACGTCACCTCGATCCAATCGAAGGGAATGACTCATGGCAACTGCAGTAGGCATCGATCTCGGCACCACCAACTCGGTCATCGCGAGCTGGCAAGGCGGCGAGGCGGTGGTGATCTCCAACGTCGAGGGGGCACGGACGACGCCGTCGGTGGTGGCGTTCACCGAGAGCGGTGAGCGCCTTGTGGGTCAGCTCGCCCGTCGGCAGGCGATCTTGAATCCGAAGGGCACGATCTACTCGGCGAAACGCTTCATCGGACGTCATTTCGACGAGATCTCCGAGGAGGCCAAGGCAGTGAGTTTCGACGTCGTGCCGGGTGACAACGGTGAGGCGCGGTTCGACGTGCGCGGTAAGAAGTACGCGCCGGAGGAGATCAGTGCCCTGGTGCTGCGCAAGCTCGTCGACGACGCGAGCAAATTCCTCGGTGAGAAGGTCAAGGAAGTGGTCATCACCGTTCCCGCCTATTTCAACGACGCGCAACGCAACGCCACCAAGGACGCCGGCCGCATCGCCGGCCTCGAAGTTCTGCGGATCATCAATGAGCCGACCGCCGCGGCACTGGCGTACGGCATGGACAAGCAGACCCATGAGACCGTACTGGTCTTCGACCTCGGTGGCGGAACGTTCGATGTGAGCCTGCTCGATGTCGGCGACGGAGTGGTCGAGGTGCGTTCCACGGCCGGCGACTCTCACCTCGGCGGTGACGACTTCGATCGACGGTTGGTCGACTACCTCGCCGATGAATTCCAGAGTGCGGAGAATATCGATCTGCGCAAGGACCCGCAGGCGTTGCAGCGCCTGTTCGAGGCTGCAGAGAAAGCCAAGGTCGAGTTGTCCTCGATGAGTCAGGCCCAGGTCAACTTGCCTTTCGTCACCGCTGACGCGAACGGCCCCAAACATCTCACCACGACGATCATGCGTTCGAAATTCGAGGATCTGACGGCCGATCTGGTGGAACGCTGCCTCGGTCCGGTGAAGCGGGCGATGAGTGACGCCAAAGTCACCGCCAACGATATCGACGAGGTGATCCTGGTCGGCGGTTCGACACGTATTCCTGCGGTGCAGGCGCTGGTGCGCCGGCTCACCGGCGGCAAAGACCCCAATATGAGCGTCAACCCCGATGAGGTCGTGGCGCTCGGTGCCGCGGTCCAGGCGGGCGTGCTCAAGGGCGAAGTCTCCGATGTGCTGCTGCTCGATGTGACCCCATTGTCCCTCGGCGTCGAAACCCAGGGTGGGGTGATGACCAAGATCATCGAGCGCAACACCACGATCCCCGCCCGGCGCAGTGAAGTGTTCTCCACCGCGGAAGACAACCAGTCGGCAGTGGACGTCGTGGTGCTGCAGGGCGAACGCGAACGAGCCGCCGACAATCGGGTGCTGGGCCGGTTCCGGCTGGAAGACATCCGCCCCGCGCCACGGGGCGAGGCCCAGGTCGAGGTCACTTTCGATATCGACGCCAACGGCATCCTCAACGTCACCGCCCGCGATAAAGACACCGGCAAGGAACAGAGCATCACGATCAGTGAGCAGGGCAATCTGGATCAGGGCGAGGTCGAGCGCATGCTGGCCGAGGCCGAACGGAACCGGAGTGAGGACGAGGCGCTACGGAAGGCGGTCGATGCGCGCAACGCGCTCGATTCGGTGGCCTATCAGGTGGAACGGCGACTCGCCGAACTCGGTGACAGTGCCCCACCCCACGACAAGGCACGCGCCGAGATGCTGGTCGCCGACGCCCGGAAGGCTGTGAACGAGGGGGCTTCACCGGCGGAAGTGCAGCCACTCACCTCGGAGTTGCAGCAGTTGCTGTACGGGCTCGCACCGGTCCAGACAGGCGGCGACGGACACCGGGCAGACGGTGGGGACACTGCGTCGTCGGAGGACGACGACGTGATCGACGCCGAATTCGACCGGAGCTGAGGTACGCGATGGAGAGGTCCGCAGATCGTTCGACGACCGAGTCGGCCACCGAGGACACCGACCGGGACCAGGCCGAGACGCCGCCTGATCCCACCGGTACGGAGAGCGAGTCGGCTCAACTCGAGGACCGCTGGCGTAGGGCGCTCGCGGACCTGGACAACCTGCGCAAACGCTATGCCAAGGATCTGGGCCGGGAACGCGCTGCGGAGGTGGCGAAGGTGTCCGCGGCATGGCTGCCGGTCCTGGACAATCTGGAGCTCGCGCTGGCCCACGCCGGTAGTGATCCGCAGGCTGTCGTCGAGGGTGTGAAGGCGATCCGGGATCAGGCGGTGCAGGTGCTGTCACAGTTCGGTTTCGAACGCCACGACGAGGTCGGTGTGCCGTTCTCCCCGGAACTGCACGAAGTGGTCGGTGTGGTGGACCGCCCCGACCTCGATTCCGGGACTGTGGTCGATGTCGTGCGACCGGGGTATGGCGCGGACGGGCGGCAGTTGCGTCCCGCCGCGGTGCTCGTCAGCCGATCCGAGGGGTGAGCAGCGATGGCGCGCGATTACTACGAAGTTCTCGGAGTCCCGCGTGGCGCCGGCGCCGACGAAATCCAGCAGGCGTACCGAAAGCTGGCTCGCAAATATCACCCCGATGTGAACAAGGACCCCACCGCGGAGGACACATTCAAGGAGGTGAACGAGGCCTACCAAGTGTTGTCCGACCCGGACACTCGCACACGCTACGACCGATTCGGTGCGGACTTCCGGCGGGTGCCCGAGGACTACGAGGAACGGGTCCGGGCAAGCGCCGGTGGGGGATACGGTGGCGGGGGATATGGCGGCAGGGGCGCAAGGGTGCACTTCGGTCGGGGTTTCGGTGGCCAGGGCCCGGTCGACTTCGAGGATCTCTTCGGGCAGATGTTCTCCGGCGGTGGCGGGTACGGGCCGATTCCCGGGGCGGATCAGGAAGCGGAACTGGAACTGACGCTGGAAGAGGCGTATCGGGGCGGCAAACGCACTCTCGGGCTGGACGGACGGCAGTACGACGTCGACATTCCGGCCGGTGTCCTGGACGGGCAGCGAATCCGGCTGGCCGGGCAGGGCGGCCGGGGCGGTGGTGACGCGCCGCCGGGAGATCTGTATCTCGTGGTGCGGATCAGGCCGCATCCCCGGTTCCGGGTGCAGGGCCGCGATATCTATGTCGACCTGCCGGTATCGCCCTGGGAGGCAGCCCTCGGTGCGACCGTAGTCGTGCCCACCCCGGGTGGCGAGGCGAAAGTCAAAGTGGCGCCGGGCTCGTCGACGGGTAGGAAGCTGCGCTTGCGCGGAGAAGGAATGCCCAATCCACGTGGCCCCGCCGGCAACCTCTACGCCGAGATCAAAGTGATGGTGCCGTCGAACCCGACAGCACGCGAACAGGACTTGTTCGAGCAACTGGCCGCCGAGTCGAACTTCGATCCGAGGAAAGTGAAATGAGCACACCACTGCCGGGCGCCCGGTACGTCTTGGTTCGCCGTACCGGATTGTCGCCGGATGCCTTCGCCGAACGTACCGGGCTACACCCCGACCTGGCCCGGAGACTGGTCGCTCTCGGATTACTCGACGCCCACCGCGATGCCGGCGGCGAGATGTCGTTCGAACCATCCGAAGTCGCCCACGCCGCCCGCATCCAACGGCTGAGAACCGGTCTGGGCCTGAACTACTCGGCAATCGGGCTTGTGCTCGATCTGCTGGATCGAATCGAGGAACTCGAAGCCGCTTCCCGCAGAAGGAGGACGCCCCCATGGACACCGGCAGCCTGACCGAGAAGTCACGAGAAGCCCTGCAGGAAGCTCAGAATGTAGCGACCAGAATGGGTCATACCGAGGTCGACGGTGAGCACCTGCTGCTCGCATTGGTCGATCAGCAAGGAGCACTGGTCCCCAGACTGCTCGAACAGGCCGGCGCGAACATCGATGCGCTGCGATCTGATCTGGAGCGTGAACTGTCGCGTCGGCCGAAGGTCAGCGGGCCCGGCGCGACGCCCGGCCAGGTGACGATCACCCAGCGCCTGGCCAAGCTGCTCGATGCCGCGGAACGGGAGTCGAAGCGACTCAAGGATTCTTATGTCTCGGTGGAACATCTCGTGATGGCACTCTCCGAGGAGGGGGCGGCCAGTCCGGCGGGGCGGGTCCTCGCGAGTCACGGGGTCACGCGAGAGTCCTTCCTCGCCGCTCTTACCGCGGTGCGTGGCAATCAGCGTGTTACCTCGGCGACTCCGGAAGGTGCGTACGAGGCCTTGGAAAAGTACGGACGTGACCTCGTCTCCGAAGGACGGGCAGGCAAACTCGATCCGGTCATCGGTCGAGATGCGGAGATCCGCAGGGTGACGCAGATCTTGAGTCGGAAGACGAAGAACAATCCGGTACTGATCGGTGACCCCGGTGTCGGTAAGACCGCGATCGTCGAGGGCCTCGCCCAGCGGATAGTCCGCGGCGATGTACCCGAGGGCCTGCGTGACAAGACGATCTTCTCGCTCGATATGGGTTCGCTGGTAGCGGGGGCGAAATACCGCGGCGAGTTCGAGGAGCGGCTGCAAGCGGTGCTGTCCGAGGTCAAGGCGGCCGAGGGGCGCATCCTGTTGTTCGTCGACGAATTGCATACTGTTGTCGGCGCGGGATCGGTCGGCGGCGAGGGGTCGCTCGACGCCGGCAATATGCTCAAACCGATGCTCGCCCGCGGCGAACTGCACATGATCGGTGCCACGACACTCGACGAGTATCGCAAGCACATCGAATCCGACGCGGCCCTGGAGCGCCGCTTCCAGACCGTTCTGGTCGACGAGCCCACCGTCGAGGATGCGGTCTCGATTCTGCGCGGTCTCCGGGAACGCCTCGAGGTGTTCCACGGCGTGAAGATCCAGGACGGCGCACTGGTGGCCGCGGTGACCCTCTCACACCGGTACATCACCGACCGCTTCCTCCCGGACAAAGCGATCGACCTGGTGGATGAGGCCTGCGCGCGGCTGCGCACCGAAATCGATTCGATGCCTGCCGAACTCGATGAACTCACCCGTAAAGTCACCCGGCTGGAGATCGAAGAGGCCGCGCTGTCCAAAGAGGCGGACGCGGCCAGCAAGGCGCGCCTCGAAGAACTGCGCAAGGAACTGGCCGACCTGCGCGCCGAAGCCGACGCCCGGCACGCTCAGTGGGATGCGGAGCGGCAGGCGATCCGGCGGGTGCAGGAACTGCGCGGAGAGCTGGAACGACTTCGCCACGAAGCCGAGGAAGCGGAGCGCAACTACGACCTCAATCGGGCCGCCGAGTTGCGATACGGCGAGATCACCGAGCTGGAACGCAGGCTCGCGGCGGCGGAGGAGCAACTGACCACCCGGCAAGGCGGGAATCCGTTACTGCGCGAGGTCGTCACCGAAGACGAAATCGCGGGGATCGTGGCCGCATGGACGGGTATCCCCGTCGCCCGGCTGCAGGAAGGCGAGCGCGAGAAACTGCTCAAGCTCGACGAGATTCTGCACGAAAGGGTCGTCGGCCAGGACGAGGCGGTGCAACTGGTCGCAGACGCGGTGATCCGGGCGCGCTCCGGTATCCGCGATCCACGCCGCCCGATCGGCTCGTTCATCTTCCTGGGCCCGACCGGCGTGGGAAAGACCGAGCTCGCGAAGACACTGGCCGGCGCCCTCTTCGACAGCGAAGACAATATGGTGCGTCTGGATATGAGCGAATACCAGGAGCGGCATACGGTGAGCAGGCTCATCGGCGCGCCCCCCGGGTACGTCGGCTACGACGAGGGCGGCCAGCTCACCGAGGCGGTGCGCCGCAAGCCGTACTCCGTGGTGCTCTTCGACGAGATCGAGAAGGCCCATGCCGACGTCTTCAATACCCTGCTGCAGGTGCTCGATGATGGCCGGATCACCGACTCCCAGGGCAGACAGGTCGATTTCCGCAACACCGTGATCATCATGACCTCCAATATCGGATCCCATCACCTCCTCGACGGCGTCACCGCCAACGGTGAGATCAAGCCGGACGCACGCGAGCGGGTGTTGGGGGAACTGCGCGGCCACTTCCGTCCCGAGTTCCTCAACCGGGTCGACGACATCGTGTTGTTCACACCGCTCACCCTGTCCCAGATCGAGCACATCGTCGATCTGCAACTCATCGACCTCCGGAACAGGCTGGAGCAGCGGCAGATACACCTGGATATCACCGCGGAAGCACGTCGGCTCATCGCCGAACACGGTTTCGACCCGGTCTACGGCGCGCGGCCGCTGCGGCGATACATCGCTCACGAGGTCGAGACCAAGATAGGTCGCGCGCTGTTGCGTGGCGAGATCGAACCGGGTGGTGTCATCCGTGTCACGGTGGACGGCGGTGAGCTCGCCGTCGCCTACGCCGAGCCCGCTGTCGCGGCGGCGTGAGGGGGTGTGGTCATGGGGTCCGAGACGGTGAAATGCTCGAACTGCGGCAAGAGGAACAAGGTCCCCGCAGCAGGAGCAGGCACTCCGCGCTGCGGGAACTGCCACGAGCCGCTGCCCTGGATCGCCTCGGCAGCAGACGGCGACTTCGCGGAGATCGCCGAGAAGTCCTCGGTGCCGGTGCTCGTCGACCTCTGGGCGACCTGGTGCGGCCCGTGCCGCATGGTCAGCCCGGCGCTCGAGCAGCTCGCTCGGGAACGCGCGGGTCAGATCAAGCTGGTGAAGACCGACGTGGACGCTGCGCCCGCGACCGCCGAACGGTTCACCGTCCGCGCCGTGCCGACGCTGCTGGTGCTGGACCGGGGCGAGGTCCTGGCACGTCAGGCGGGTGCCGCTCCGGTACCACAACTGCGCGCCTGGCTCGATCAGGCGCTCTCGGCAAAGGTAGGCAAGGAGACGAAGTCATGACTTCTGCACCTGTGGACCCGCACGTGACCGCCATCCGGCCCGTCGTACCCCGGACCCCGCAGGGCTGCGAGGAATGCCTTCGCCTCGGCACCCCGTGGGTACATCTGAGGTTGTGCCTGACATGCGGACACGTCGGTTGCTGCGACTCCTCACCGGGTAAGCACGCGAGCGCGCACGCTCGCGTCATCGGCCACCCGATCGTCCAGTCGATGGAGCCGGGTGAAGATTGGCGCTGGTGCTATGTCGACCAGAACCTCGTCTGAGGACCCCATGCCCGTCCGCGATATCGAGCAGGTCGACGACGAGACCCCCGACGAGCTGGGAGCATTCCCGCGGCTGACAGAAGACCAGGTCGCGACCCTCGAAGCCGGGGGCGCGCGTCGACCGGTACGCGCCGGCGAAGTGCTGATCCGAGAGGGCGAACCCAGTCAGGACTTCTTCGTGATCCTCTCGGGCAAGGTCGCGATCATCGACGAAGGCGACGGAGAAAGTGAACGCCGGATACTGCGGGTGCACGGTCCCGGCCGGTTCCTGGGCGAGCTCGGGCTGCTGGAAGGCCAGGTGGCGTTCTTCACCGCCGAGGTGATCGGGGACGGCGAGATACTCGTCGTCCCGGCCGAGCGGGTGCGTGAACTGGTGGCGCACGATCTCGTACTCAGCGATCTGATCCTGCGCGCCTACCTGGTGCGCCGGCACCTGCTGATCGGCCTCGGTTCGGGGTTCCGGATAATCGGCTCCTGCTATTCACCCGATACGCTGCGGCTTCGCGAGTTCGCCGTGCGAAACCGGTTGCCCCACAGGTGGATCGACGTGGAGCAGGACGAAAGGGCGGAGCAGCTGCTGCGCAGCCTGGGCGTCGCTCCCGAGGACACTCCCGTCGTGATCTGGCACGGCCGAAAGGTGCTGCGCAATCCGCCGAACGCCGAACTCGCCCGTATCGTCGGGCTTCCGGCTCCGGGCCCGGTCCGGGACACGACTGAGGACGTGTGCGACCTCATCGTGGTGGGGGCGGGACCGGCCGGTCTGGCCGCTTCCGTGTACGGCGCTTCGGACGGGCTGAACACGGTGACACTGGAGTCGATCGCCGCGGGCGGGCAGGCCAGTACCTCCTCCCGGATCGAGAACTACCTCGGGTTCCCGGCCGGTATCTCCGGCGCCGAATTGGCGGAGCGGGCCGTGCTCCAGGCCGGGAAGTTCGGTGCCCGGCTGCTGGTGTCCGCGGAGGTGACCGGTTCGATGCCCGAGGACGGGTACCACGCGCTCCCGCTCGCGGACGGCGGTGTGGTTCGCGGCCGAGCCGTCGTGCTCGCCACCGGTGCGCGATATCGCAAGCTGACGGTCCCCGGGATCGAGGCGCTGGAGGGAACGAGCGTGTACTATGCCGCGACCCATCAGGAAGCGCGGATGTGCGGCACCAACCCGGTGGCCGTCGTCGGCGGCGGAAACTCCGCCGGACAGGCCACCGTGTTTCTCGCGGGCAGTGTCTCCCGTGTTCACCTGCTCATCCGCGGCGGTGACCTCGGCAAGAGTATGTCCCGGTATCTGGTCGACCAGATCGAGCGCCATCCGCGGGTGATCGTGCACCGGAATACCGAGGTTCGTACGGTCCACGGGGAGAAGTATCTCGAACAGATCATGGTCGAGAACAATCACACGGGGGAGCAGAACACTCTCCGGGTGCGCGCCCTGTTCGTCTTCATCGGGGCGATGCCCTACTCCGGTTGGCTGGCCGACACGATCGCACTCGACGACCACGGTTTCGTCCTCACCGGCATGGACGCGGTCCACGCCCGAGGCGACGGCACACGGCGGACCGGTGCCCGGTCGCCGAGGTCGCTCGAAACAAGCCTGCCTGGTCTCTTCGCGGCGGGCGATGTTCGTAGCGGCTCCGTGAAGCGGGTCGCATCCGCTGTCGGTGAAGGCGCGATGGCGGTTCGCCAAATCCATGAATACTTCGACAGGAGCTGACGACATGCCAGTAATGGGTACCGTGAAATTCCAGCAGTTCTTCCGGGCCGCGGCTGGTCTGCACGTTGACCGGAACGATGTCAAGCGTTATACGGATTTCGTCGACGACAAGATCTACGACCTGATACTCATCGGCAAGGCGTCGGCAAAGGCAAATCTGAGGGATGTGATCGAACCGTGGGACCTGCCGATCACCAAGGGACTACAGGAGAGCATCCACCGGTTCGAGAAACTGGACCAGGAGATCGAACTACAGTCCGTGCTCGATCAACTGACGGCCCGGCCGCCGTTGGACATGGCGCTCTCCGAGGCGACCGAGCAGCGACTACCGCTGATTGCCGGGGGCTTGAGTGTGGCGCTGGCACACACATTCGTCACGATCGAGCCGGGCCGTAAGAACCCCGGGACCGCCGAATGGAACGTCGTCTTCGACATCTTCCACCTTCTGCTCTGACCGTCCGCCCCGGCCCGTCGAGTCAGTAGATCGCCGCTTGGCGCGACGCTGAGACGAATGCTTTACGCTTGGTTGATAACCAGTACTTTTCGGTAGTCGAGCGCATGGGCGTAGTGGTCGATTCCCTCTCCGGACACATATCTCCCTTTTTCTACCTGCTGTTATTTGGTGTAAGCTCAATCATTCGAACTATATGCGTAGGTCAGCGGCGTGGGGGTTCGAGTCGGGTCCAGCCGAGGCAGGCCTGAGAACCAGCTCGCGTAGTGTCCTTTTGCGGCGGCCAACCCACATCCTGGCGCTGCTGTTGCCGGAAACCTGAAGCCGCGCCCCGCACGGGGATAAGGTGCGAGTGTCCTCGCCGCCTAGCGCTATTTTCTTGGGAGCTCGGGTGAGAGGCGGTATGGCCTCGACATCCTTCCAGAGTGTCGAGGTGAAGTGGGGGTGTGAAGGCGGGGCGCGATGTCACCTATCCATGCAGCAGCCCTTCTGGTGCATCAGAACTCCCACAACCGCTGGACCCACCCGCTCAGTCACCGGTGTTTCCGCCGGGAATGCTCACGACTCGGTGATGCTGGCGCCGATGGTCGAGTCGATTCCGCGGGCCCGGTCGGTTCGTGGCCCGCATCGTGGCGAACCCGCCAAGCTGCGTCCGGACAAGGGTTACGATTTCGACGTCCATTCGCCGCTGGCTGCGTGCTCGCGGGAAAGTCTCTCGCATCGCCCGTCGTGGTATCGAGGATCTCACGAGGCTGGGCTGTCATCGGTGGAAGATCGAGCGCACGATCGCGTGGCTGACCGGATACCGGCCGTTGACGATCCGCTACGAACGCCATGGCCGCCTCTTCGCAGCATTTCTCCAACTCGCTGCGGCGCTCACCTGCTGCAAGAAACTGTCCACATAGGACACCCTGTAGGTCTCATCGGTCTGCATCTTCGGAGGCGGACGATCTCGTCGACCCACCGCGCGGATCTCGATCATCCGATATGTGCTGTGCAGCCTCGCTCCACGGTGTAGGCCGCGCCCGGGTGCGAGGCTCGGACGCCGTCGATGTGGCACCGTTGTCCGGCGGTGTCTCGACGTGCTCGAGCCCGCCCGGATCGTCGAACGACAAGCCCTCCGGGTCGCCCCTACGTCGTACGGATGCGGCGGATTCAGCCACCGGACCACCAGGGGCTCCACCGACGAGCTCATCCTCGGCGCCGAACATTTCGAAGAATTTTTCGTAGAATACGGCCTCCTCGGCATCGACATGAGAAATGTCGTAGCCGAAAGCACTGAAAACTGCCCGGTAGAACGCAGTCACATCGAAATCGGCAGCGTCCAATATCGACTCGTCCACGATCGACACGCCTGCCATCCGCATAGCCTGCACAATTTCGTAGTCGGTATGATGCGGATACAGTGCTGCCACCACTGCGCCGGCGAAATCACGCTCAAATACCCCCGGTGGGCGCAGCCAAGCGAAGCGGGTCATCATCCGGGCAGTGGTCCCCGATATACCGGTCAACGTTGGAATTTTGTGCTCGATGGCCTTCTCCTGGAACCACGCACCATTCGGCTTGAAGTCGAATCGCGCCCCGCCGGGCCGCCACGGGATCCGGACCGCATACCGGCGGGGATCCAGTCGCAGGGCCGCCGCGGCATCGACGATACCGTGATTGTGGTAGACCAGTACGGTACGTATTACGGCATTACCTGAATCATCCCGGACACGTCGGCCGCGCTCGTCGTAAACATAGAGGGGCAGCACATTCTCGACCGTGCTGTCCTCGGATTTCAGCTGCGCTTCCAGCGCATCCGCATCGACCCGTCCTCTGTGGTCACGCGGTATGCGATCGGGATCGAGCCGACTTATCCGAAACGCACGCAATCCACCGGGTACCGCTTCCAATTCCCGGCGCGAAAGCGGCATACCCATCAGTGCCCAGTCCTGCACCGTCAGCAGCCTGCGATTCTCGTCGGTCCGGGACCGGACATCTGCCCGGCTGCGGCGATCATATTCATCGAATACACGGAGCGCCGCATCGGTACGCAACGTTGCATGCCGGACCAGATGCAGATCCTTGACCGTAAGATCCGCCAAGGGCGTGCTTTCCAGCATCGATGCCCGGACGCCACGCAACGCGGGGACATCGAGCCCCAGGTCCGCTGCCGCTGTTTCCCATTCGGGTTGTTGGAACAGCTTGATCAGGCCCGCGTCCAGTGTCGTGCTACACGGCGGATTACGCTCTCCGCCACGAAGCATGGCATTGAGCAGCGCAGCCATGAGCTCACGTGGGTTGCCATCTCTCAGCAATTCCTCGAGCGGCACACTCCTGCGGACTATTCCGTCCCATCGATCGATCTCGGGCGCGAAGAACGCCTCGTCGATCTGCTCGGATGTAGCCTCGGGATGCAAACCCGTCAATACTTCGCGCAGTCGCCGGACCGTCTCGACAATCGCTTGACGCGTAATTGCGCTATTGTACAGATACCGCGCCAGGGCCAGTTCATACCGTCCCCGTAGTTGTCGCCACTCGTAATTCTGGTCGTCAGAGATCGTCTCACCGCGGCGCACCCGCTGCAGCACATCACTTTTGGTGTCAGGCAGCGACACCGGCGTACCGGATTTGTAGTCGGCTGTGGGCCCGTTCCCGGATGAATCCGGCGATTCCATCCCCGGAGCAGAGCCGATCAGACCGCGAACTCTGCGGCCCAGTCGCTGATCCGGCATACCGTCGACGAACGCCATACCCGCAAACGGACCGAGCTCGTCCAGATCCAGGCCGTATTCGTCACCGAGGCGCTGCAGGCAATCCGCCAAAGGCTTCCATTCCTCAAGCCGCGCCACATCGGCGGTGTGGAACGACACCCACACATTGGGCTCGCCCACCCTCTCGCTCCGGTTGTGCAATACGATCAGGTGATCCGCCACCTGATTGCGCCCGACCGGACCCGGACGCTGCAAGACCAGAGCCACCACCGATCCCGGGCGTTCGGCCATCCACCCCTCTACGGTCCGCTCCTGCTCCGTCTCCGATGCGCCGTGTCGACTCACCGAGTCCCAGCCGCCTCGATGCAACGCCGCGCCGAAGATTCGCTGCATCACCCGAACCCGTGAGGCTCCCTTACCGATCCGCTTCACCGCACGCTCGAGGATGCTCTCGTCACCGGTGAGATCCGCGACCAGCTTCGCTGAACCGACCACACAGTACTCGGAATCGCTCGTGAACTGCGTCCACATTTCCCGATGCCCCGAAGGCACAGGATCGCTCGGTACCGGTTGTGAGAGTTCCGGATCGTCGGCAATCGTGGAGAAGTCCGTAGCGACCTGCTCCCGAAGCCCGGTCAGAGCGGGACCGAACTCGCGCTCGCCCTCGCCCTCGACAGGTCGTTCCGTCGAGATAGACCGTGGGGCCGAGTCAGCCGTTTCCGTGCCTTGCGCTGGTTCTGCCTGCTCGTCTTCGCCCTGAGGCTTCCTCCTCCAGTTCCATGGTGTTTTGCCGTTTCTGAATCCGTAGGCGACGGCACCGTCCGGAAGCCCGGACGCGCCAGGGCTGGCGGCTGTTCTCCACGATCGTCGGCTGGCTGGAAGGTCGAGTACCTCGGCTGGATCGAAGTTCGGGACGATGCTTTCGGCGTCACCGTGAGGGGTGGGTGTGGCGGTGGGGTCGCCTGCCGATAGTCGTCTGGTGGGCCGTGGCAGCCTGCTGGGTGGGGTGTGGCCGGGCACCGACGGTAGGCTTTTGTTTTGCTCACTGCCAGTCAGTGGCTGTTCGGTTGCAGCACGCCGACTCGCTGCGGGTGTGTGGGCTCGCTGCGAGTCCGCGACGGTCGGCATCACCTCGGTGGCAATCGGACCGTATCGGTCCGTATTCGCTGTGGTACTGGGGTGTTCCGCATCGACCGGCCTGTGAGGAACGGTGGGGATCAGAAGCCGGTCGAGTTCACCGACAGCGGCCAGGGCGGCTCGATGGCGATGTTCAGCGGCTGCGGCACCCTGTTCCAGCTCGGTCGATCGGTCTGCGCTACCGGTCGCTTCCCGCAGCAGCGAGGATTGCAGGGGAGACGGATCGAGGGCGTGTGGGTCCGGGTCGTGGGGTATGGTGTCGATCAGCGATCGGTACTGCTGGGAGTGGTCCTTCGGTGATGTGTGCTCCAGCACGGAGATCAGCGCATCGAGCCAATCGATTTGCTTCACAAGCGATTCGTACTGCCGGGCCGACCGCTCGAGTTCGTGTTCGTCGGTGTCGTCTACCTCGTCCACATACTGGCCCGCGACCCGCATGTGCTCGAACAGTGCGGCGTATACCAGGTGTACCTGACCGACGACCGTGCCGCCGAGACGGTCGAGTATGCGGACGGCCTCATCGTGACGGGCGGTGTCGCGGGCCGCAGCCTCAACCGTAGCCGCAATCGAGCTGACGGTGGAAAGTGCGTATCGCCGACGGTTTTCGGCTTCGATACCGGCGTGCGTGCGCGCCATCGCGGCGGCGGCGTCCTCCAGTTCCTCTACCGCGTCCGCGAATTCGGTCAACTGCCGCGTCCGCTCGGTCGCGAGCGTATTCGCCTGCTTGGCCGCCCGCAGTTCCGCGAGGCGTATTCGGATATGTGCGACCGGAACCGCGGCGGCCGACGGATCGTTGTTCGGTGACGGTCCACGTGCCGCTTCCTCCGATGGCCGACTGCCGATGCTGTCCGGCGCGCCAGCGGTTCGGCTTCTCGCAGATCCCGGAACCGGGCGGCCGACGGCTCCCGATCGAACGAGCATCGCTTCGTCCAGGTCCGGCAGCCCAGCGAACGCCGATTCGACGTCGGCCACCGTATCGGAGGAGACGACGGGTTGCCAGGATTGTGGCAGCGTCTCGGCGTCGGGGGCTTCCGCGCGCGGTCCGGAGACGAGGTTGCCATCCCGGTCGAACTCGATGGTCTCGAACCGCCGCTCGTCGGCGGGCATCCGGTTGATGAATACTTCCTGTTCGCGGCGCCAATCATCGAATCCGACGGCCTTGTTCAGCAGGGTGCGGCGGTTGCGCAGATCGCGCGGGCCGTAGTCGTTTTCGGAGCTACCGTCGGGTGACGCCGCCAGGTTGACGACGACCAGGTTCGGTTCGTCGACCGAGGTGCTGTCGTTGACCAGCAGCACCATATGGTCGTCGGCCTTGGTGCTGGTGCCGTTGGCTCGGGCGTCTTTCCATTTGTAGACCAGGACGGTGATTCCGCCGGGTCGTGACTTCAGCGATTCGACCACTTCGTCCAGTGATCCGGTCTCCTCGAGCCCGGCGCCGAATATTTCGCGCACCTCTTCGCGGCCGTATCCCTCGAGACTGGTCGGCGGCAGTCGGAAGCGGCCGGCGTTGTCGGGGCACAGTACTCGCATTCCGGTTACAGCATTGTTGACGCAACTGTTGGGACTACGGCGATGGATCTGCACGACCGAATCGAGCAGCGCCGAGAGTGCCAAGTATCGTGACGCGGCGGCAACGATGTCGTCGGCTGTCCCCTCGTCGGCGTCGCTGTTCCGCGTGTCGGACTGCTGAGCAACGGCATCCTGGGATGTTTCATGCCGGGTACCGTGGCCCAGCGGCCCGGAATCCGCGGCAAGCGAGTCGGTATCGTCGCGTGCATCGGATTCGGCGATATTTACGGCGGGCAGGTGATCGCCTACCAATTCACCGAGGATGTTGCGGGCGATGCCGGGGGCTATGTTCGCGGCGGGATAGCCCATCGCGGAGGCGAGCGCATCCCTCGCCTCGGTCAGCGCGGGATCGAGTATGCGCATACCTTCGGCGCCGTCCACCGCGGCGATCGACAGACCGAGCTCGTCGGCGAGCCGGTTTCGCAACGGCATCATATGGTTCAGCGCCTGCTCGTCTGTGAACAGCGCACGCTGCAATGTCGTCGCTGGAGCGGTCGCCTCGACATGTTGCCGTAGTGTCTCCGCCGCGGCGGGCGCAATACCGGTCCGCTGCAGCAGCTCGCGAATCGGGTCGAGGGAACCGCTGCGTTCGAGTGCAGCGATCTGGTCCGCGAGGGCCGGTGCCGGGATGCCCAGCAACCCGGCCAGTCGTGCGGTCCGATCCGCCGGTCCGTCCGGGCGGGCGAAGTCGATGTCGCTGCCGTACTGCCCGGTGTCGGCCTCGGCGAGGGTGAGGGCGGGTATGCGGGTCGAGAAGGCGTGATGCCGAATGAAATCCGAGGTGGAGTGCCGAAGTGCCCGCTGCTGTAGTTCGGGCACGAGCTCGCGGACGGATTGTCGTGCCTCGACCATCGCGTCGTGGGTCCGGGGGGTGGGATCGGCGGCGTGCGCGGCCACGGCCTGTTCGTAGTGGACCACCGTCTCACGTACTCCGCGCAGGTGCATGGCATTGCGGATCAGGGCGTCCTCGGGTGACATCACGACCTGCGCGCTGCCGAGCTGACCGTTACGCGCGGTGCGGTTCCTGGCCTGCTCGTGGATGTAGGACTGCTCCGGCGCCTCGGTCATCCAGACGTGCATGCCGCCCATGGCCTTCACCGCATCCGACACCGAGATGTCGACCCCGCGCTGGCCCTGCCGGTTGATCACCAGGATCTTGCCCTGCTCACCGGCCTCGTCGAAAACCCGCTGCAACTGGGATTCCCAGTCCGCACCCCAACCGACGATCCGCTTGGCGTCGACCGCTTCGATCGCCTCGCGCGGGACCCCCGCGCGCACCAGTGCCTCCACCTGCCGTGCGACCAGATCGTTGCGGTGACACAGGATCTCCTGGAACCGTCCCGCACCCCCATTCCGTATCTCGTTCGCGTACTCGGCGATCGTGCGCAGCTTGGCATGGGTGTTCTCGGCCACATCGTGCTGGCCTTCGACCAACCGGTGCGTCTGTGACCGTCCTACCTCGTGCGCCGGTTCCAGACCGTAGATTTTCTGCAGTACCGGGTTCAGGTCGGTGAGCGTGCCGGACGCACCGGTTACTTCATCGAAAAAGGATCCCTCGCCGACACGGTAGATTTCGACCGAATCGATGCGCTTGGCGGATTCCGCGTCCGCGCGCACCACGATCTGATGGTCCTCGGCTGTCTCCCCTCGGGCTTCGGCCGCGCGGATCTCCTTGGCCTCGATGGCCTGCGCGAGACTCGCCTTACCCGGCTCCGCGCTCCACCGGGATTCGCTCGAGGTTTTCGGGTTCCGTTGCAGCCCGTGCTCGGCCTGATCGATTATGACGATCTTGCCCGCGTCCATTTCGTAGTGGACACCTGCCCGGACGAGAAATTCGGCGTTGGCGGCGGTTTCCAATCGGGAGGCGCCCATCCCCTCCAGCCAGTTCTCGCCGTTCGGCAGCGCCTCGACCTTTGCCCGCCCCGCGGCGGTGAGCTCGGGTTGACCGTCGTACCAGTACATGAACTCCGGTGTGCCGTCGGCCTGCACGCCGATTTCCTCGGCGATTCGCCGGAGACCGAAATCTTCGTGCGACAGGGACCCGTCCGCCAGCGCTCCGGTGAGGAATTCGTGCGCGTCGAACACCTGCCGGGCCGTTTCCGCCGGAGCCGCCTGCTCGGGACCTTCGGACCGCAGGAACTGCCGTTCGCCGCGGTCGATGATGCCATCCATCTCGTCGATCAGCACATGCCGCGGTGGCTCGATACCGGCATTGCACAAATGCCCGACCGTTTCGCCGGTCGCCACCACGATCGCCGGTCGGCCCTGCGCGATAGGCCCGAAGCCGTTCTCCTGATCGGCGCGGAACACGTCGATCCCGAAGTCGGTCATCAGCTTCTGATTGGTGGAGTCGGTCAACAACTTCTCGTAGGTGACGACTTCGCGATTGGCCAGCCCATCGGTCGTTGTCACGAGCAGAACCGAGCCATGGTGCACCGCACGTTGTATTGCGGTCGCCATGAATACCAGCGATTTGCCCTCGCCGGGTTTCATCTCCACCGGGCGCGATCTCATCGCGTAGACGGCTTCGGCCTGCTCGACCCGCAGCACCATACCGCCCGGCAGCGCGTCACTGACCGTGCCCCGCCGGATGACCTCCACTGTCGCCAGCATCGATTGGTGCTCATCGCCGCCGTGTAGTCCGGCCTTCAGCACGTCGTCGGGAAGGTTGGACAGGCGTTGGCTTTCCGGTACATGCTCGGCGGAGGCCTGGTGGAAATCGATCAGCAGATCGACCGCCCGATCACGGTCACTGCGTGGCAGGCCGGCGGCTTCGGCGAGACTGTTATGATCGGTGGCCGGAGCATTCCGCTCATCGTGCACGGATGCCGAACGGTCGCCCGCGGCAAGCGTGTCCGGGCCGTCTGTCTCGATCCGGCCCGTGCTCTCAGGAGTTTCCCGGCCGGGCTGCTCGGCGGTCGCCTCCCGCTGCGCGGTCGCATACTCGTCACCACCCGGGGATCCGTGTTCGGCGCGGGCGTCCGGCGATCCCGCATCGCCCTCGGCGACCGAACGGGGCCGCGCCGAGGGCTCGTTGCCGACACCGTCCGCGACCGCGGCGTGTGCTCCGGGCGGAGCATTGTTCTTTTCGGGAACCCCGCCGGCCGGACGTGCCTCCGCCGGGAGCTTCGGCGGCGGCGCGGTTTCACCTGCCGCCTCGACCGAGCGCGGCGCGGGCGACCGCCCGGCAGCGCCCTGCTTATCCGCCTGCGGCCGCTCGACCGTTGCGGTTGTCTCCGAACGCGGCCGAGCCGCGGCGGCGTCGGACGAGGCAGCGGCCTGCGACCCCGACGCTCGACCGCCTGCTCCCTCCGGCGCTTTACCGGCGGCTCCCTCAGTCGCTCGACCGCCGGTCGCAGCAGGTGTTCCACCACCCGCGCCGTCGGCCGAAGCCGAGGCCTGTTGCCCACCCCGTGTTCGTGGCTGCGCGTCCGCCGCCTTCCGCGCGGTCTCGGCGGAAGCCCCGCCACGCTCACCTGCATTATTCGCGCTCTCGGCAGCCGGTTTCCATGTCTGCCTCGCTGCTTCCCACGCTCGTTTCGACTCCGTCGATATCTCGATCGGTTGCCGCGACGCTGCGGTTTCCGCGTCGTGCCCTGCCGAGATCGCATCGGGCGGCGTGAACGGTGCGCCGCCGCCGATCGCCGGGGAACGGACGCTCTGGGCATATACGCCCCCGGAGAAAGCACCGTTGACCAGTGGCCCCAGCACCTCCGTGTAATGCTGCGGCCAACCAGCAATCAAGGCGGCCGCACCGAGGCCCGAGATCGCCCCCGCCGTACCATGCACCAAACCCATGGCCACACGACTGCTGGCGATCTGGGGGGAGACCATCGGAGCGAACCGGCCCGCGAGCATGCCGCCGACCGCTCCGCCCGCGCCGGACACGGCGGCCACCTCGATCGACTTCATATCGATGCCCGTGGGGTTGGAACCATCCTCCCCGATGATCTCGGGCGTTCTGTCCCCGGTGGCGACCTGTAACCCCTGCACAACCACTTCGACACCCACCGGAAGCGCGACCGCCGTACCCATCCACTTGGCGAACTGCGCCGGCCCCATACCGCTCAGCTGGGCGGCCGCCTTGGCTCCGCCCGCCTGAATGGCCCGCTGTAGGTTCGCGCGCAGCACGGCGACCTCGGCGCGTCCCTGGACCAGCGTGGATTCGACTGCCGGCGCGGCCGCAACCTGACCGCCCGGACCCGCCGCCGTGGCGGCCGCGATCAGACCGTAGACCTTCCACGCCAGGTGGATACCGAACGTGAACATGACGCACAGCCATTTCTCCGCGTCGTTGGCCGCCGCCTGTCCCTGATCGGCCAGGGCGTTCACATCCTTGCCGAGCCGAGCCGCACCCTGCCGAAAGGAACTCAACAATTCACGCAACTGTTCGGCCGTCTCGCCTACCGAATCCTCCTGCGTCAAAAGGCTATCGATATCGGCCGTATGGCCCTCCAGCTCCAGACTGCGGGCACGCAGTTCGGCCACCATACGGCGCATCCCGGAAATGTCGGCGCCGGGGAGCTCCCCGCCGAACACCACCATCTCGATCGGAGTCCGCAGGAACCCGGGCAGACATTCGAAGGCATTGCGCAGCTGTACGACCGGGCTGAACAGCGAACCGTCCATCGCCTCGATCTACCCCAGCCGGGCCGGCGCAGCGACCAGCACCGCATACAGCAGTCGTGCCTGAATACCGGCATCCTCGCCGTGCTGGACCCCTTCGGCGAACGCGACGCCGAGTGCCTCGTGCACATCGAATCCGCCGGGTTCCGTGGCATGTCCGGCCAACACGGCACGCCACTCCCGGTAGCCGCGCACCACCTCGGACAGCGCAGGGCGCGGACGCGGCTGGGTGCTCAGGAACTCCGAGATGAGCACGCGTTGTGCCCGCCGGTGTGCGAGACCGCCACCGGCGGCGTCGAAAGCCCGGCCGAATGCCCGCAAGGTGGCCGTGAAGATATCCGGCTGTGTCGTCGCGCCCGTTTCCTCGGTATCGGCGGTGGCGTCCTGCGGGTGTGTGGATGGCCGGGATGATCGGGCAGGTGCCTGCGGCTGTTGTGCGGCGCGCCGGTCGAGGAATATCGACCGGGCACCGCCTTCGCTGTCCGGCGGCGCACCGGCCCACCGCACCGTGCCGAGCTGGTCCCCGAGCTCGGCGACCGCGACGATCTCCAGCACGATCATCGGGTAGTCGGTGAGGACCCGGTCCACCGCAGTGACGAACTCCTGTACCGGCGCGAGCTGAAGATCGGGGTCATCGAAACCTGTCACCTCGACGCCGTGCCGCTCGGCCAATGCGCGTGCCAGCCGTTCGATTGCCGGATCGGCCGGCGACCGCCCGCGGGCGCCGCGCCGATCACGGTCGCGGCCATTGTCACCGGCCGGTGCGTTCGGTCGTGATGCGGGACCTTGCTGCGGAGCCTGCCCGGTGTTTGCGGGCTTTCCAGCGTTTCCAGGCGAACTCGGCATCCCGGGTTGGCCGGGTGTGCGGGGCGGCGTCTCGGTCCACGGGGCTCCGGCCCGTCCCGCGGGCCCTGCGACGGGGCTACCGGACGGTCCTCCCGACGTCTGGGGCGTAGCGCGCGAGGGGGCTGCTACCGGCGGGGACGAGACCGAGGAGGATGGTGGCGGCACTGCCGGTCCAGATCGCCGGCCGGGGGCGCCGGTCGCCTCGTTGCCCACCGGACCGGATTCGGGCCGGGAACCACTCCACGGCGAATCGGGCCGTGGTCCGCTGTCCGCAGCGGTGCGCCCCGGGGACCCGTCCGGTGCCGGTACGCTACCCGGCCGGTTGGGCCCACCGGCCGGGAGTTGGTCGGTGCTCCGTGACCCGCCGACGGGATACACCGGCGAATCCTGCTCCGGCGTCACCGCGGCCTGATCGGGTGGGTTCGACCGGGGGCCATCGACCGGCGATTGCGGGCCGACCGTACCCGCCGGGGGCGACTCGGCGAGGCCGGCCGGTCCTGGGGCCGTATCCTGGGCAGCCCCGGCCACGCGCGCGGCGCTGTCGATGTCCTGTGCACCGAGGTGGTCCGCGGCGCCGACGATTCCGGCCGCGTTACGGCGCATTCCTTCCGCCATGGCCTCCACGGTGGAAACCACTTGTTCGGCGCGCGGCGTGAACTGCTCGGCGAAGGTGCGCCCCATATAGTCGTCGCCGAAGCTGCCTTCCGCGTGCTGCAAGCAGGACTGCAGGCCCGCGTGTGTTCGCTGCACCCGATCGGCGATATCGGCCAGCCGCGCGCCGCGCTCGCGCAGGCCATCCAAGTCCAGTCGCAGTTCGCCGCTCATCGCCCACCTCGGGTGGCGGGCTCCGGTCCGCCGGTCCGCAGCCGGAACCGGTGCTCGAATTCGGTGATGAACGCCGACAGCGGCACCGACGAACTCGACCGCTCCACGACACCATCGTCTGCGACATAGAAGACCGCCCGGTCGAGCGCGATCTCCCCGTCCGGCACCGGTGATCGCACCATCCAGCCCACACTGACCCGCTCGGCCCGCAACGTCGAGAGCGGGAACCCGGTCGCATCGTGACCCCGGCTGCGGATGTAATCACGGACGCGGTTCAGTGCCTCCTCTTCCCGGATCCCCACGATGTCACCGGCGACCAGGTCGGCAAGTACGAACTGGAACAGGGCACCGTCGACATCGACCTCGGTGTCCTCACCGACGACCTGCGCGATCGCCGCGCGGGTCACCGCCGCGGCCTGTGCAGCCGACACCAGCGCTTCAGCGGCATCCGAGGGCGGGCCGTCCAGCACGCCCGCCACCACTTTCGCCACCGTATCGGCCGTCCACACAGCGGGCAACGCAGGCGCGCATTCCGCCATCGGAGCCGATTCGCCGCGGTACCACCGACCCTGATCCCACCAGTAGCAAAACGACAGCATGCCGGTCATCACCCGCGGGTTGAGGACCGCGTCGACCACCCAATCCGGCGCTCCGGCAAATAGTTTCGGCATCACGCCGTCCCCGTTGTAGGCGGCTTCCAAGACCGGCGCATTCCAGACCCCACCCGACAGCACCGCCCGGTCGCCGGGCAGCAATGTCAACGTAGAACCACTGTGTCCCGAACTCTCGAAAATGCCGACCGACGGGCCGATCCGCGGGCCTCGTTCCGATCCGGCCGCCACAAAGGCCGCGGCCAGCACCGCCCACCGAGCCCACACCACCGCCAGATCCGGCAACTCGCCGGTCACCGGCACTGCCTGCACGCCCACACTCCGATCCGCGCGCACACCGTCCGCGGCCGCGCGCGGTGACCTCGACTGGGATTCACCGCGTCCGAGGTAGGCGGCCAGCCACACGGGCAGCCGACTACGCGGATACCGTTCCAGATCCGCCAGATACGCCTGCGGCGCGAACAATTGCTCACCCGGAAACGGCTCCACGCCCCGATCGGTCACGACCTCGGCCTCATGGGCATCGACGCGCACCACCAACCGCCACCACGGCCCGTCCTCGACAGCAGCAGACAGGGCTCGATGCCGGCGCACCAACTCCCACACCCCCTCTGACACCTGACACCGGACCGGATGGTCGCCGTCATCGGCGAGGAACAACGCCGATTCGGCGACAACGGTCATCGCGAACGCGGCCTCGAACCGGCAGCGCCTGTCCGGCAGACTTTCACGCAGCCCAGTGACGATCTGATCGGCCAGCTCCGCGAGTTCCGCACTCCCAGCCCCGATCACAGCACACTCCCACCTCAGCGGATCTCTGTCCTACAAGCCAGCCTGCCAACCTCCACCATGAGAGCGCTGTCCGGCCGTCAGGAACGCACTCGGGTGGTAGATTTTCTGAACCCGGGCGCGAGCGCAACCGAACCCTGTTGCCAACCATGGCAAGGGTTCTGATGTGCAAGTTCTCATCGAACTGATTACGCTCTCTCAACGGCAAGCGATCCGCATCTAACCCGAGACAGCATAGGTGCCGACCGCTCCAGGGCCTGCATCTGCGATTTCTCATCCACGCACAGCACCAGCGCCGCAGCCCCATCCTTCTTCGCCGCGTCCTCCGCACACGCCATCACGATCCGCGCCCGTCCAGCCAGCCGAAATCCCTCCACGCCCACTGCACAAGCCGATCACGCTCCACATCCGACAGAACAAACCCAGCCTTCGGTCGTCCAGCCCGCACCACTCGCCCACGGTAACAACAACTCACGGCGCTGAACAGCGAATCAGCAACTAGGGTTCCGCAGCTGAAATACGTTGGCTAATCGTAGGTTTCGTCGGTGACAGGCCTCGGAGAACTCGAGGAACCGTTCGTTGGCCGCGTCCTCGGTCGCCGCGGTGTAGATTGGCTGAAATGGTCGGCCGGAGTCACTCTCGGTGATGGTTTCGCCGGCGCGACGGCAGCGCAATTGAGCCGGTACCGGGACGAGTTGGTCGACGCGTACTCCGGTCGTTATCGAAAGGTCGGGATCACCCGAGCGGTCGCCGAACCGCCGCGAAACGTGGGTTCGGAGCAGGAGTACCTGGACTATCTGCACTTGTTCGCCGCCGAAGTCATGTCCGCCGTGTGAGCAGACCGACGACGAGATCCGCGGGGTCCGGCTCGACGACGGACGTGAGATAGCGGCGGCGACGGTGCTGATCGGGATCGGAGCCGCGCTCCGTACCGAACTGGCAGCTCCCCTCGATCTGCTATGCGACGGTGGGGTGGTGGACGAGCGCTGTCTTGCCACCGACGGCTGGACGCTGGCTGGGGGGATTGCACCACCCGGGTCTCGCCCACGGGCCGGCGCTATCGGTGCGAGTCGGCGGACAATGCCACCAGCCGGCGGCACCGTGGATCTGGTCGGATCAGGGCGATCAGAAATTGCAGACAGTATGGGCGACCGGCGACGGGCCGAAAGCGATGTTCGCCGCGACGACGAATCGTACCGTCGCGAAGGCAAGGCCCAGGCCAACCTCACCGAGGGCCCCCACGACCTGGGGTGGCGGATCTACCACGGGAAGAAAGGAGAGATGCCCGCACCTATTACGAGGGCATGGAAGATCAGCTCTCCGCGCTGGGCCTGGTGCTCAACTGCACGGTTTTATGGCATACGTTCTACACCAACCGCGCTCTGGAACAGTTACGCGCGCAGGGCTAGTGCCTTGTCAGGCAACGTTGGGTAGGTAATCCGGGCGGCGGATTGGTGAGTTGACTGCGAAGTCTCGTTTGGGTCGGGCGTGTTGATTGTGCCAGCGGATGTAGGCGCCGATCGCAGCGTCTTGCTCGGTGTGGCTGCGGTGGTCGGTGCCGTTGAGAGCGAAGTACCGCAACGCGGCGAACTCCGATTCGATCCAGTTCAGCCACGACGAATAGGTCGGTAGGAACACCAGCTCCACATTGTTGGCCGCAGCCCAGGCCCTGACCTCGACCCGCTTGTGCGGGGAGAAGTTGTCGACGATGACATAAAGCTTCTCGCCCGGCCAACGAGCCCGCAGGGTCTTCAAAAACGCCAGGAACTCGATCCATCGTTTCCGGTCCCGGATCCGGTAGTGAATACGGCCGGTGGCCAGGTCCAACGCGCCGAGCAGGTGCCGCACCCCGTGGTCGCGATGGTAGGTCGCCCGCAACCGGCGGGGTTTGCGGGCCGGGAACCAGCCACGTCCCGGGCGGGGTTGCAAGTTCAACGGACCGAACTCGTCGACACAGACCACACGTCCGTCGGCGGGCGGGTGATCGTAGAGATCGAGGATCCGGTTCATCTTGGCGGTGAAGTCGGGGTCGGTACCGCCCTTCCAGGTCTTGGTGGCCTGCCACGACACCCCCTGGGCCCGCAGGATCGTGCGCAGTGTTTCACGGCTGATATCAGCGATCTTGCTGGTGGCAAGCCAGTCTCGAAGTTTCGACAGGCTCCACGTCGAGAACGGCCGACCGAACTTGCGGGGGCAGCACCGGGCGATGCAGGCGATGGGTTCACGCGTCGCCCGATCCACCTTGCTCGGCCTGCCCCCACTCCATTTTGGGTCCAAC
This sequence comes from Nocardia grenadensis, assembly GCF_050942415.1. Taxonomy (NCBI): domain Bacteria; kingdom Bacillati; phylum Actinomycetota; class Actinomycetes; order Mycobacteriales; family Nocardiaceae; genus Nocardia; species Nocardia grenadensis. Next base: position 2,418,739 of record NZ_CP192054.1, read on the forward strand.
GCGTCGAACCCCCGTTCGTTGAAATCGTGGATCACCTGGCGCACATAGGCTTCCGAGACCTGCATCAACCGCGCTATCGCCGGCACCGGTTGATGCTGCGCCGAGGCCATCACCACGATCGCGCGACGAGTCCTGATCGGCTGCCGGCTCGACTTGGTGATCTTCTGCAATCTGCGTCCCTCATCCGGGGACACCTCCCGCACGAACACTTCCGGTTTCCGGGCCATCGACACCACCTCCAACAGCAGCATCACCGACGACAAGCAACAGCTCAAACCGACACCCGGATTACCAGCGCAACCTATCTGGACGGGGCACTAGCCGGTGCGCGATGAGGACGCGCAGCGGCTGTCGGCATTCATACGCACCCATATCGGCATCGACGGCCACTACGCCTTCCACCTGCCCGACTTCGGCGGTGACCTCCGGCGGTTGCGCGACCCCGATGCACCCGGCGAGGGCGGCTGATCAGCCCAGCTCGTGGGCGGCGACTCGTATCGTCGAGTTCGCGCAGCACGGCCGCGCCACGGCCCTGCCCCATAGTCTCAACCGTCAGCGATCAGCCGTGCATGACGACCTCGAGACGGGAAGCGTCGGGGAAATGGGTACTGAGCGTGGTGAGCTCGATCGCGATCCGTCCGGGGCCGGGGGCGAAGGATATCGAGTTGGTCTCGTTGTGGAACATGTGCCGGGATACGCTACCAACCCCACCGCTGTTCAGATTGCGCCAGTTGACGACCGCGACCAGCGACGACCCGCATCCGGCGCTGCCGGTGCCAGCGACGTCGTTGGTCTGGTAGCCGATGGAGACCTGGTTGCTGTCATCGAAGATGTTGGCCTTGGCGTTGATGGTCGTCGCGCACAGGCCGCCATCGAACTGTGCAGACAGCGTCGGCATACCGGTGTGCGACTCGGCTGAGACCGGCGCGGCTTGAAACAGCAGCGCGCTACCGACGACGCCGGTAGCGAGGATAGAAGCAAAGGCAGGAGCGTGCATGGTGTCCTCTCGTAGTTCAGGCCCTACACGCTATCGACACACGGGTTCAGGCTCCATTCCCAACTCGCTCAACATCGCCGGCCCGGTCATCCGATGCCATCCTTTACCCGCGTCCTGCCCAATGCCGTTGTATTGGGTTCTGCCACTCGCGATGTCAAGCAACGGTATTGCCGCGGGGCCGACTGGCGGACTATAGCGCCGGTGGCGGCTCGGTCGAGATCGGCAGCCTGCCCGTGGAGCTGAAGACGGCCACCGGCTTCTCGATGGGGCTGCCGGCCCGAACACAGCGGGTGGCCTCCGACCAGGTCGCTTCTTCGAGGTCGGTCAGGTCGAGCAGTTTCGCGCCGGTGCGGGTGGCGCCGATGAGTGCGGTGTGTTTGACGGTGGTGGTGCTGATGTCGGCGCCGGTCAGGTCGGTGCGTGTCAGGTCGGCACGGTGCAGGTAGGCCCCGCGCGGGTTCGCTCGGGCCAGGCATGCGTCGTGCAGGTTCACTCCGGGGCGCGGTAGAGCTTTCCGTTGCCGGCGCCGTGTCCGCGGTCGTGGCGGACAAGGCGGTGTTCACGGCGAGTGCGAGCCTTGCGATTGCAGCTCTTGCGGTGTGCCGGCCGTGGTCTTTGGGCTTGCTCTCGAAGCTGGCTACTGAAGACCAGGCCGGCGAGCGGGCACAGGAAGTGCCGAGTTGAATCGGTGGGCGCAGGCATTGTTCCGGCTGCGCCCGGTTCGGATCGTTGACAGATCCAGGGCGTCCGTCCTGAACACCTGAGCACCAACACATCACGGCGTCCGCGACAGTTCCCGTCACCATGGCAGGCGACAGCTCTGGCGCGGCAGAATAGGTTTCCGCCATGCCTTGCAGAGTTTTCGGGGTCGGCGGGGGCGGGCTGGTTCGGCTTGGCGGGCGGGCTGTGACCAGTTCCGGTGTGGTGCCAGTGTCGATGGTCTCGAGCGGCTACGCGAAGACTATTGGGACGCGAGGCTTATGAGATCGTCGAAGGGCAGCTGAGCGGGGGTGCGGATGGCGACCACCCTGCCACCGTATCCGGGCCCTCTGTCATCGTGGTGTGCCGGTGCAGGTCGGAGCGTGGGCGCAGCCATGGTTTCGGAGTTCACTGATGTCGGCGGTATGGCCGTTTTTCGGCGGCATCGAGTGCGGGGGCCAGTGGTGCGAGTGCGGAGCGGAGTAGATCCGGTAATGCGCCGGACGGCACGACGAGTCCGCTGATCGCCGGGGAAGTCTGGGCGGGCTGTAACCATTGTTGGAGGGCTACGCGAACTGCGGCGGCCACGCTGGCCGCGAGCACGCGGGCGGTGTGCGGGTCGGCGTCGCCGATGCGTTCGACGATGGCGTCGGCGAGGGGATGTTCGATCGCGCTGGGGGTATGAACGAATGCGGTGCGCAGTGCGGGGTGGGTGGTGATCAGCAGTAGCGCGCCGCGATCGGATTCGCCTTGGGCGGTGTACTGATCCACGATCGCGTCGATGACGACGTCGGCGAGGCGGTCGGCGGGCCGCTCGGCCACTGCCGCCGCGACCCCTCTTTCCCGTTCGGAGGTGACAGCGGCGACGATCGCCTCTTCGCGACTGGAGAAGTAATTGTTGTAGGTCCTGGGTGAGACGCCGGCGGCCGCTGCGATGTCGTCGACGCGCACATTGTCCGGTCCGCGTTCGAGAGCCAGTCGAAGTGCCGCCGTGCGCAGCGCCTCCCGGGTGGCCTGCTTCTTCTGCTCACGCAAACCTGTCCGTCGTGTCGTCACAGTCTCAGGATTCCACTTTCACTGCGCGTACGCAAAATTGCGTGCACGCAGATTTATCTTCTAGTCTGGCGTCCTCACTCCCCGAACGACAGGAACCAGGCCGATGAGAGGCAAGGGCATCAGCTACGACACTGGCTTCGTCAGCAACGGCGAACTCTCCCGTGTGCGCTTCGACCCGGACGAGGTCGAGCGTGAGCTGCGCATCATCAGAGACGATCTGCACTGCACCGCGGTCCGCGTCATCGGCGGTGATCCCGAGCGGCTGGAACGGGCCGCCACCTTCGCCGCCGACCTCGGCCTGGAGGTCTGGTTCTCGCCTTACCCGCTCGAGCTGACTGCCGCGCAGATGCTGTCGCTGTTCGCCGACTGCGCCGAGCGGGCGGAACGGCTGCGGCAGCGGGGCGCCGAGGTCGTATTCGTCACCGGCGCCGAGTTGAGCTTGATGAACAAGGGATTCCTACCGGGCGACACACAGCAGGACCGTCTCGAGTTGCTGAGCACGCGGGATGGCATGGCCGAACGGATCGGCGAGCTCAGCACACGGGTCAACGACTTCCTCGGCGCCGCTGTGAGTTTCGTCCGCGAACGATTCGGCGGCAAAGTCACTTACGCCGCTATCCCGCTCGAGCGCGTCGACTGGGACCATTTCGACATCATCGGCGTGGATCTCTACCGGTCGGCCGAGGTCGCCGATCAATTCGCCGCAGGCGTGGCCGCACTCGTCGCGCAGGGAAAGCCGGTCGCGATCACGGAGTTCGGCACCGCCGCCTATCGCGACGCCGGCCGGCGGGGTGGTCGCGTTCTGGAAGTGGTCGAGTACAGCAAGGAGGGCGCGCCGCTCCGACTGACCGGTGACTACGTCCGTGACGAGCCCGGGCAGGCGAACTACCTGCGCGAGCTGCTGCAGGTATTCGACGACGCGGGCGTCGACAGCGCCTTCGTGTTCCTCTTCGCGCTCGACAACTTCCCGCACCGCCCCGACGGCGACCCCCGTGACGACCTCGATCTGGCCTGCCTCGGCATCGTCAAAGTTCTGGAGAACCACGGCGGAGACACCTATCCCGGGCTGCCCTGGGAACCCAAGGCCGCCTTCACCGCCCTTGGCGAGTACTACCGCGGCTGACCATGTCGCGGTATGAACAGAAGGAGAAAAGACTGTGATGACCGTCGAGGTTGTGATCAGCGGAGGTGGTCCGAACCGGCTGAGACAACGCGGCTCGACAATCGTGGGGTGAGTGACATCAGCGAGTCGGACATGGTCCCGCGTCGCCGCTTTCGTACTGCCTGTGGCGAGTTCTGGCCGCTGATTCTGCTCGCGGGCGCGGTTCTCGGGGTGCTGATGGTGTGCTCCGAGCGGTACGGCTTTCATCGCGACGAGTTCTACATCCGCGAGTCCGGCCGGCATCTGGCGTGGGGTTATCCGGATCATCCACCGTTGAGTCCCTTGCTGGCCCGGCTCGCCGACGAGCTTGCGCCGGAGTCACTTATGGCACTGCGTATTCCGGCGGCCCTGGCGGCAGTGATCACGATCGTGTTGATCGGTCTCATCGCCAGGGAATTCGGCGGGGATCGCCGCGCGCAATTCTTCGCCGCCGCGATCGCGGCGAGCTCGGTGCTGGTGTTGGTCTCCGGCCATATCCTGTCGACGGCGACGCTCGATATCGCGTTCGCCACCACCCTCGTGTTCCTCGTCGCGCGTCTGGTGCGTACCGGTGATCGGCGCTTGTGGGCGGTCACCGGAATTGTGCTCGGGCTCGGTCTGCTCAATCGGGTGTTCCTCGCCGTGTACGCCGTGATTGTGCTTGGTGCTGTTTTCGCAATGGGTCCGCGGAAGGTACTACGCGGTCGGTGGTTGCCGGTCGGGGTGGGGCTGGCAGGGGTGATCGCGGTACCGACGGTTGCCTGGCAGGCCCACAACGGGTGGCCGCAGTGGCAGATGGCAACCGAGATCAGTGCCGAAAACAGCCGCTGGGAACTGGTGGCCTACCAGCTCGTGATCGTCGGCCCGCTACTGCTGCCGGTGTGGATCGCCGGCCTCTGGTGGCTGCTGAGACGACCCGGGGTGCGCTGCTTCGGTGTCGCGTTCCTCGCTCTGCTGGGACTACTTCTCGTCACCAGCGGTCAGCAGCACTATCTGGTCGACGCCTACCCGCCATTGCTGGCCGCGGCCGGTGTCGCCGCCTCTCAGTGGGTTGCCGACGGTGGTCGACAACTACGCACACTGGCGGTGAGCCTGCTGGTTGCCGTTTCGGCCGCGATCACAGCGGTGTTCTCGCTGCCGATACTGCCGGTATCGGTGCTCGCCGATACCCCAGTGGTCGGTGTGAACGGGGAAATCGGTGAACAGATCGGCTGGCCGGAGATGGGCCGCACGGTCGCCGAGGTCGTTGATCGACTGCCGGCCGAGGTGCGCACCGAAACTGTTGTGGTGGCGGATAATTACGGTCAGGCCGGGGCGATAGCGCAGTTCGGTTCCGACTTCTCCGCCCAGAACACCCGATTTCCGCCTGTCTACAGCGGGCATCAGGCGTATGGCTGGTGGGGGCCACCTCCCGAGCGGTATACAACGGTCGTCGTCATGGGTACCGATGCACCCTCGATAGTCCCGGCGTGGGCCGAGCAGGCTTGCGGCCGGCTCACCGAGGTCGCCGCCGTGCACAACGATCACGGCATCGCGAATCAGGAGAACGGCACTTCGATGTTCCTCTGCCAGGACCTGACGACATCGTGGGCGGAGCTGTGGCCCTCGATTCGCCGTATCGGGCCGGCCGATATTCCAGAATCCCCTGGGCCCCGGTAACGGGATAGCCCGGCATTCGACCGGGGCTCCGCCCGCACCAGAGCGCTCGCAAGCATACGGTCTGCGGCGGAGTTCTGCGGACGCACCGTGTGGATCGTCGATCACAGACGCCACGTTCGATGGGCTTATGAGAGCGATTTGTCCGAGACGATCGAGCCGGAGCTCCGGCCAGGTCAGTCGCTTCGGTATGCATTGAGGAGGAAGAGCCATACTTCGCTGACGGTCGGGAAGCAGGCAATCGCGTGCCGGAGGCGGGCGAGGGGGACTTGCCCTGCGACCGCGACGGTTGCGGAGTGCAGGAGCTCGCTCACCCCCGGGCCGACGAGGGTCATCCCGAGCACGATCTCCCGGTCGAGGTCGACGACCATCCGAGCGTGCCCCCGGTAATTGTCGGCGTAGAGGTTGGCGCCTTGGGCGGCATTGAAGTCGATGTCGATGGTCTTGATGCGGTGGCCGGCCCGGGTTGCTTGTTGGGCTGTCAAGCCCACCGCGGCGGCCTCGGGGTCGGTGAAAAAGACCTGGGGGACGGCATGCTGGTCGGCTGTGGTGGCATGGTCACCCCAAGGCGCGTCGTCCAGCGGGAGATCGGCGGCGCGGGCGCCGATGGCGTCGCCCGCGGTCCGGGCCTGGTACTTGCCCTGGTGAGTGAGTAGGGCGCGGTGGTTGACATCCCCAAGGGCGTACAGCCACTCGCCGTCGACGCCGCGGACCAGGCAGGTGGTGTCCACATCCAGCCAGGAGCCGGGAGCGAGGCCGATGGTTTCCAGACCGATGTCGTCTGTAGCGGGGGCGCGGCCGGTGGCGAACATGACCTCGTCGGCCTCGACCTCGCTGCTGTCGTCGAGGGTGAGGGTGACAGGTGCTGCGGGGCCCGGGCGGCGTAGGGAGATCACCTGTCGGCCGATCCGCACGTCGGCGCCCGCCCGGGTGAGGCTGTCGGTAAGCAGTTCGCCCGCGAAGGGTTCCATACGCGGCAGGAGACTCCGGGCGAGCAGGGTCACCTGTGAGCCAAGACCCTGCCAGAGGGTGGCCATCTCGGCGCCGACTCCGCCACCGCCGACTATGGCGAGCCGGCGGGGCACGGTGCTGGAGTCGGTGCCCTGACGATTGGTCCAGGGCCGGACCTGCTGGATTCCTGGAAGGTCGGGTACGACGGGGCGGCTGCCGGTGGCGACGGCCACCGCATGTCGGGCGATCAGGGTATAGCCGGTGCCGTCGTCACCGGCAACGGTGACGTGGCGGGGACCGTTGAGGCGGCCGTGTCCGCGGAAGAGGTCGGCTCCGAGGGACTTGACCCACTGGGCTTGGCCGGCGTCGTCCCAGCCGGTGACGTAGTGATCGCGGCGGGCGAAGACCCGGGCGGTATCCAGCGGGTCGGTGACGGCCTGCCGTGCGCCGTCCACACGGCGGGCGTCGGATACCGCGATCACCGGCCGTAGCAGTGCTTTGCTGGGGACGCAGGCCCAGTAGGAGCATTCGCCGCCGACGAGTTCGCGTTCCACGACGGCTACGGTGAGGCCGGCCGCGCGGGCACGGTCGGTAATGCTCTGGCCGACCGGACCGGCACCCAGTACGACTACGTCGTAGGTGGCGTTCGCCTGGCTCTCATGTGATTCGATCATTGTTTCCTCGCATGACGGTCGGTGCTGATCTTGTCGTGTGTGGTCGCCGATACCTCCGGTGGCGTTGTGGAGAACTCGGGTTGTTGTCCTCGGGGCACCGAATTCGGCGAAGCTGCTGGTGTGGTCATGGCGTCGAGAGCTTCACATGTCGAGAACGGTGTCGGTGTCGGGCCGGGCGCAGCAGATGAGCAGTTCGCCATCGGGTGGCGGTTCCAGTGGTTCGGGACTGTAGGTGACAACGCCGGACAAGAGGGCAGTGGTGCATGTGTGGCATACGCCGGTGCGGCAGCTCCAGCGGGCGGGGACGTCGCAGGCGTCGGCGAGTTCGAGCAGGCTGCGCGCGCTCTCGGGGAAGGGCACCGAAATGCTGCTGCGGGCGAAGGTCACGAGCGGACCGGTGCCGGGTGGTCCCGCGGGCTGATGGGGAGGTAGGGAGGCCCGGTTTGTGAGGCCCGGGTCGATCGAAGGCAGGGACTCGAACAGTTCGGTGCGGATATGGGCCGGGTCGATGCCGGCGACAGTGAGGGCATGCCGTATATCCGCCATGAAGGAGGCCGGGCCGCAGATGTAGGCGGCCCCGGAGGGCGGAATGGACAGCGCGATCAGCTTATCCTTTGTGAGGCGCCCGGAGACAGCCTGGACGCAGCCATGGTCCTCGGTGGTCGTCGCGCTGTAGAACACATGTTCGTGGGTATGCGGTAGCGAGCTGAGCAGGGCGTGTGCTTCGGCCGCCAGCGGGAGTTCCTGCGGTCGGCGGGCGCTGTGGATCCACCAGATCTCGCGGTCGCTGCTTCGGGCGGCGAGCTCGTGCAGCATGGACAGCACCGGAGTGAGGCCGATACCGGCGGAGATGAACAGAATCGGGGCGGTGGCTTCGTCGAGCACGAAGTTGCCGCGGGGCGCCGCGGCGTCCAGGATGTCGCCTGGCTGCACCTTCGTGGTCAGGTAACTACTCGCGGTGCCGTGTGGCTTGCGTTTGACACTGATCCGGTACCCGCCGGTATCGGGTGCCGAGGACAGTGAGTAGCTCCGCACTGGAGCGTCCCGGCCGGTGCTGGGGATCCGCAGCGTCAGGTACTGGCCCGCGCGGGCAGCCGGGAGCCGGGTTCCGTCGGGGGTGGTCAGGTGGATCGAGGTAACCGTTGTGCTCTCGGGGACGACCTCGGTCACCCGTAGGGCGCGGAAACCGTTCCAGGCCGGGCCGGTGGCAGCGTCCGTAGTCTCGGCAGCCGTGAGCAGGTCACGAAAGGAGCCCTGCCACCCCGGGCTCAGTGCGGGGATGTCCAGGGCGAGGCGCAGTTTGGCAGGATCACGGTCGGGAAGGTAGAGCAGTGCGTCGGTATCGGCCACGCTCAGCGCGCAGGGCCCGGTCCTCGTCCGGATAATGCGGTCGCCTGCCCGAATGTATCCCTCGCGGATGACTCGCATGTAGAAGCCGGGACGGTGGTGGCCGACCAACAGCGCGGGCAGTTCGGGTTCGCCCAGGCGCAGGCCGACGCGATAGCAGGTGACCCGTGGCTGGGTGACTTCGAACTCGGCCTCGCCGATGCGATACCGGTCGCCGATGCAGACCTCGTCGTCGGGCAGGCCGTCGACGGTGAGATTCTCCCCGAACTGTCCGCAGCCGAGGTCTTCGCGTCCGAAGTGGTGCTGCCAATGTCGGATGGACTGGATCTGGTACACCAGCACGGCCCGTTGTTCGCCGCCGTGGCCATCGGTGTCGCCTTGGCCGTCGCCGTCGATGTTGAGCCGGCGGGCCATCACAGCGCCGGGCACGGGATACTTCCACGCGCCGGTGTGCACGGTCCTGCCCTGCCGGGAGACGTTCTTCGGCATCCCGACGTTCACCGACAGCAACGATGGCATCGGATTGCTCCTTTCCTGTGGTCGCGGTCTCGCCGGGCCTGGTCAGGGCTGCCGGGCGGCGATCGGTTCGTCGGGCGTGAGGTTGCGGTCCACGCCGTGCGAGATCACGGTCTGGCCGGGTTCCAGCCGCAGTCGGGTGCCGTCGAGGTGCACCTCGACCTTGTCCGGTTCGAACGACACCATCCCGGAGATGCGCCGCACTTCGGTCCAGGCGTTCTCGTACGACCATGCTGCGCGGTGGGCGCCGGCGATGTCGTAGTAGTCGGCCAGGCCTTTGTACGGGCAGAAGGTCCGGCCCTCGACCGAGGTCAGCGCAGATTCGTCGATATCGGTCCGCGGTACGTACCAGCGGGGCGCGAACCCGGACTCGTACAGGGCCAGCGCGCGGGTGCTCTCGGCCACGACCTGGCCATCGCTGCGGACGACCAGGTGGCGGCTGGTGTGGCGGATGTCGATGCGGTGGTAGCTGTCAGCGGCATGGCCGACGATCCGCTCATCCTCCTCGTAGAAGGAATCCATCGCCCGCCACGCGAAGGCGACTCGGCCCGAAAGGTCTCCGGCGTAATCGGGTAGGTCGGTATGCTGCCACGCCGCGCGCTGTGTGCTCCGCGTTCCGGCGCGGACGGTGTACCAGGACGTCGGCCCGAGATCGTGGTGTGTGGTGGTGTGCTCGCCCGGTTGCAGCGCGTCGGCGGTGGTGTCGAGGAGCGGGAAGTAGGCGACCGGGTAACGGCCGGGCTCGTGCAACAGTACGACATCTTCGCTGTCGGCGATCCATGTGTCGCCGAACCGGACCCGCATGCGTCGACGCAGTGGTTCGGCGAACAGCATCCTGTCCGGCAGCGGGTCGGGCACGAGGAACCGGCCGACCGCTGCGGGAGCGAGGGGGCCTTGTTGCCAGGAGAGTCCCATCGTTTCGTTCCTTTCGGCTCGACCCCCGGTATTGCGGGCCGGTGATGTCAGGTGGGACCGGTCACGGCAGTGCCCTTCCGAGGAATCCGCGGAGGCAGCCCGCGGCCGCGTCGAGATGGCTTTCGAGCAGGAAGTGGCCGCCGTCGAGCAGACAGATCTCGGCGCCCGGCGAGTCGTCGGCGAAGGCGAGCGCGCCCTCGGGCCGGAAGATCTCGTCATTGCGGCCCCATACGGCCAGCAGCGGCACCCGGTTGTCACGTAGGTAGGCGTGCAGCTTCGGGTACAGCGGGAGGTTGCCGGCGTAGTCGGTGAACAGCCGCAACTGCACCAGGTCGTTGCCGGGCCGGGACAGCAGGGCGAAATCGTGATACCAGGTGTCGGGGCTGACCAGGCTCTCATCCGGAACGCCGTGTAGATATTGCCACCGGGTGACGTCCAGGGTCAGTGCTTGGCGGACCGCCGCCTCGGCCTGCGGGCTCTGGTCCTGCCAGTACGCCCGTATCGGCTTCCAGAACTCCGGTGCGAGCCCCACCTCATAGCCATTACCGCTCTGGCTGATGATCGCTGTGACCGTGGCGGGGTCCGCCAAGGCGAGTCGCCATCCCACGGGTGCGCCGTAGTCGTGGACGTATAGGGCGTATCGGCTGATCCCGAGCTGAGCCAGCAGGCCCGCGGTCAGGTCTGCCAGGGCATCGAACGTGTAGTCGAATTCGTCCGTGGGCGGTGCGTCGGACAGGCCGAAGCCCAGGTGGTCCGGGGCGATGATGTGATACCGGTCGGCCAGCAGTGGGATGAGGTTGCGGAACATGAACGAGCTGGTGGGAAAGCCGTGCAGCAGTACCACGGTGGGCGCATCGGACGGCCCGGCGTCACGGTAGAACAGCCGTTGTCCGCGAACGGTCGCATAACGGTGATGAATTGTCGTCATCCTCGGCTCCGTTCTCGATCGGTCCCACGCCGTTGTGAATGTCTCGGTCCGAGCATGCGGCTCTCGAGGCAGCGGGCGCATCCGCCGATGGCCGGTCATCGGCGCCGGTTCGCCGGCCGGAAGGGATAACGTGGCGTTGTGGGTGTGTCCGCGGATCTGCCGGAATGGCGACGTGCGGCGGAGCTGACGGGCCGCCGTGGCGAATGCGGGGTGCTAGACCGGCTGATCGGGGCCGTCCGAGCCGGCGAAAGCCGCGCGTTGCTGGTCCATGGCGAACCAGGAGTGGGCAAGACGGCCCTGCTGGAGTATTTGGCCGTGCAGGCGCTGGGCTGTCGTGTCGTGCGCGCCGCGGGAGTCGAATCGGAGATCGAGCTCGCGTTCGCGGGGTTGCATCAGCTGTGCGCACCCCACCTCGACCGGCTCCAGCATCTCCCGGTGCCGCAGCGTGACGCGCTGAGGACCGCGTTCGGAATGAGTACCGGGCCGGCACCGGACCGGTTCCTGGTCGGCTTGGCGGTGCTCGGGTTGCTGTCCGAGATTGCGGAACGGCGACCGCTGATATGTCTGATCGATGATCTGCAGTGGCTCGACCGCGCCTCGGCGCAGGTCCTTGCATTCGTCGCGCGCCGTCTGGGCACAGAATCGATCGGCCTGGTCTTCGCGACCCGCAGCGTGAGCCGCGACCTGGTGGGAGTGCCGGAGTTGCCGGTCGGGGGGCTGGGCGATGCGGACGCTCGGGCACTGCTCGATGCGGTGTTGACCGGGCCGATCGATGTGCGTGTACGGGACCAGATCGTCTTCGAGACACGGGGCAACCCGCTGGCTTTACTGGAGCTGCCACGGGGGTTGACCCCGTCGGAGCTGGCCGGCGGATTCGGGTTTCCCAGCTTGGTCGCACTCTCGGGCAGCATCGAAGAGAAGTTCGTTCGGCAAATCGGGACCCTTCCCGAACAGACCCGACTGCTGCTGCAGATCGCGGCGGCCGACCCGTCCGGCGACCCCGCCCTGGTGTGGCGAGCAGCCGCCCCGTATGGGCTCGGCGCCGATGCGATGGCACCCGCGGACGACGCCGGCCTGGCCGAGTTCGGCACCCGGGTGCGGTTCCGACATCCGCTGGCGCGCTCGGCGGCCTACCGATCGGCGTCGGCTCACGACAGACAGCGGGTCCATCGGGCCCTGGCCGAAGCCACCGATCAGCAACTCGATCCCGACCGGCGTGCCTGGCACCGGGCCCAAGCAGCCCCCGGCCCCGATGAGTACATCGCCGTCGAGCTCGAGCACTCCGCAGGGCGAGCCCGAGCACGCGGCGGCCTGGCCGCCGCTGCCGCATTCCTGGAACGAGCGGCCATGCTGACGCTCGACCCGGAGAAACGGGCCGGACGGGCGCTGGCGGCCGCGCAGGCCACGACTCAGGCGGGCGCCCTCGACGCGGCGCGGGACCTGTTGACAATGGCCGAGTCCGGAAAGCTCAACACCCTGCAGCAGGCGAACGTCGACGTCGTGCGCGCCCAGCTCGCCTTCATCACCAGCCGGGGCGGTGATGCCCCCTCACTGCTGCTGAAGGCCGCCACGCGGCTAGAGCCCATCGACGCGGATCTTTCTCGCGCAACCTATCTGGACGCCCTGGTTGCCGCGATATTCGCAGGCTCCCTGGCCGCCCCGGGCGGCACAATCCTCGACGTGGCAGCCGCGGCAGGCGCGGCACCCAGGCCGGCACATGCGCCCCGCTCTGCCGACCTCCTTCTCGACGGCACGGCAGCAGGTCTGTACACGGGATACGCGGCAGGAGTCCCGGTCCTGCGCCGGGCCCTGGCCCGGTTCGGTGCGGACATGTCTGCCGAAGAGGAGCTGCGCCGGATGTATCCGGCGTGCATCACGGCCATGCGGCTCTGGGACGACGATCGCTGGGACGCGCTCTCGGCCCGATACGTTCGGCTCGCACGCGAGGTCGGCGCGCTCAGCGAGCTTCCACTCGCCCTCACCGCACGCGCCTACCTGCTCTTGTTCACCGGCGCCCTGACCGCTGCCGCGTCCCTGGTCGACGAACTGGAGGCAGTCACCGAAGCCACGGGGAGCGGCCTGGCGTCCTACGGTGCCATGGGTTTGGCCGCGCTGCGCGGCGACGAGACCGGGGCATCCGAGCTGATCGATGCCACCATGAGAGACGTGACCAGACGAGGCGAGGGAATCGGGATCACCTTCGCCGGATGGGCGAACGCCGCGCTCAACAATGGCCTCGGCCGCTACGACAAGGCTGTGGCCGCGGCCCGGCACGCAACCACTGATGACACGGATCTCGCTTCGCTGTGCTGGTCTCTGGTCGAGCTGAGCGAGGCCGCGGCGCGTTGCGGAATGACCGAGACGGCGAGCCGGGCCTGTGGCCGGCTCAGCGAAATGGCCGATGCCAGCGGCACCGACTGGGTGCTGGGGGCACAGGCACGGTCGCGGGCGCTGCTGAGCGAGGGCGAGACAGCCGAGCGCCTCTACCGCGAGGCAATCGCCCACTTCGGCAAGACCCGGCTCCGCGTCGATCTCGCGCGCGCCCATCTCGTGTATGGAGAATGGCTGCGCCGAGAGCGTCGCCGCGGCGACGCACGCGAGCAACTGCGCACAGCCCACGGCATGCTCGAGTCGATGGGTATTGCCGCGTTCGCCGAGCGCGCTCACCGCGAACTACGAGTCGCCGGCGGCACCGCCCGTAGGTCCTCGCTTCCGGTCGAGCCCGAGGAGTTGACCGCCCAGGAGGCCCAGATCGCCCGGATGGCCCGCGATGGATTATCGAATCCGGAGATCGGTACCCGACTGTTCATCAGTGCTCGCACCGTCCAGTACCACCTGCGCAAGGTCTTCACCAAGCTCGATATCACCTCGCGCAGCCAACTCGACCGCGTTCTGCCCAACACGACAACCAGCTGACCGGGGCATCAGGCCCCGTGACGCGCGTCCGAGTCATACGCCGAACCGGACGGAGTGTGCCCTCGAGTTGGAACCGATCGGGGAGACCGATCCGGCAGATGGACCGTGACGAAGTCCTTTCCAGCTTGTCGAACGGGAGGTTCGTTGTGGCCAAAGGAATGGTGAAGTGGTATGACGAGGCGCGCGAGTTCGGATTCATCGATGCCCTCGACGGCGGACCTGATTACCTGGTGGAAGCGGAGGACCTCATAGGGTGCGGAGGCCGGCTGTCGGCCGGCCGAATCGTCGAGTTCGATGTCACCGTAGTGCCGAAAGGGCCCCGGGCACTGCGGGTCCGGGCTGTCTGAGTGCTATCGAAGTTATCGAGTGGTGGCGGTGCAGGGGTCCGTGGCCGTTCCCGCCTCCGTCGACGCGGGGCGATCAAGTCGACGACGACGAACGGCGCTCGGCCCCTGCCGGGATCGGGGTGATGGGGCCAGTTGGACGCCGGCCTTCGCCCCCTCAGATCGCCGGAGAGTTCGCGCGTCAATCCGAGAAAGATCAAAGCAGAACAGTAAAGGAAACCCTGCCGATTCGAACCCAGCTCTTCAACAGCGCGCTCGATCTCGTCAGCAGCAGGCATTCGTCGTGATGGCGGGAGGTAGGGAAAATGCTCGCAGGGTTGCCCATGGACCGCAGCAGTTGTTCCGCGGCTCCCATCAGTACTGCTGCGCGCTCGGCTTGCCCTGGTCGCATGTACCCAGCAGCACTTCGAGAACCAATGCGGCAACGAACGGACTGGACATCTGTCGGTTCACCCGCAGGCCGTTCTCGAGCAGTTCCATCGCCCATACCAGGCTGCCCTGCTGCCAAGGGCGAGGCTTATGCCCCACAACGCAGCAGACCGGAAAGTACTTCGCCACAGGCCTCGGTGACGGAAAGCAGCTTCTGATTACACTCGATGCAGGTATGGATAAATGGGTCCCGTTTGTGTGAAGGTCCGGCGGGCAACGTAACCCAAAAGCTCGCACCGCAGGGCGTGCGTCGTGGAGGTGAAGCCGTCGACAGGGCTGCCGCTCTTTTCCACGGCCACAATAGATTCCGTGAGGGCGACCGCACCAGTGAGTAGCGGGTAGGGCCCGCTCAACCATTCCTCACCGAGTAGCGGCTAATCGGCAGGCCAACCTTTGATGTCGGCGGCGGCATCGACCCGTTCCCGCGAGCTGTACGACGTCCGCTCAGGCGTTCCCGGCCAGTACCGCATGGAGCGCGGCCTCGGCGGCGTCGAAACACTCGGGAAAGGGTGTCGAGGAGGTCGTGGAGCTGCCGCAAGGCCGGTGCGGTGGGGCCGGGCTACGAGGTCACCGGGCGGCGGTGGAGCGGTCGGGCAGGGTCAATCCACCGCTCCGGCTCGCCTGCCGCAGTAGGGCCATGGCCGCCTCCGACGGTGACCCGGCGGGCGTCGTGCACACCACGACGGACTGCCCCGGCGAACGCGCGAGGACGAGGGTCTGCTGGGTGACCGTCACCGTGCCGACGACAGGATGGCGCAGCTCGTAGGTGGCGGCGTCGCACGGCGTCACCCGGTGATCACCCCACAACGCCACGAACTCCGGGCTCTTCATCGTCAGCTCGCCGATCAGCTCGGCGAGCAGCCGGTCCTCCGGATGACGGCCGACGGCGATCCGCAGATTGCCCACGACCGCGCGCACCTTGCGCCGCCAGTCCCCGTATAGCTCCCGGCAGTGCGGGTCCAGGAACAGCATCCGGCTCATGTTCGGCCGGCGGGCGGGGTCCTCCGGGCTCAGCGGGTCGACGTGGCCGGCGAGCAGGGCGTGGCCGAGCGGGTTCCACGCCAGCACATCCGTGCGCCGACCCAGGACGAGCGCCGGGACGCCGTCGAAGGAGCGCAGCAGGTCCCGCGTCTCGTCGGCGAGCTTCTCGGGGCGGGGCCTTCGCGCCTGCGGTACTCGGCGGGAGGCCCCGGCGAGGCGTTCCAGGTGGTCCCGCTCATGGTCGTCGAGCAGCAGGGCGTCGGCGATCGCCGCGAGCACCTCCGCCGACGCGCCACGGGACAGGCCCTGTTCGAGCCGGGTGTAGTAGGACACGCTGACCCCTGCCAGCTGCGCGAGCTCCTCCCGGCGCAGCCCCGCCACCCGTCGGCGTGGCCCGAGGTCGTGCAGCCCCACGTCTTCCGGGCGCAGCCTGGCCCGCCGTGCCTGCAGGAAATCGCCGAGCGGGCTTGGTCCGTCCATCACTCCACTATCCACGCCGACGGCACCGCCCAGCCACACCCTGCCGGGGGTAGGACAAGGCGGGGCTGGTTGCCGCGCACGGACACGATCAGGCTCGACCTGGCCAGGGCAGCCGCCCCCCGATTCACGAGGAGTGATCATGGATCAGATCGAGCTGGGTGACGTGACCGTCACCCGAGTCAAGGAGTACTACGGCTCCGTCGAGATGGGCCCCGCGGACTTCTTCCCCGACAGCCCCGACGGCGCCTGGGACGAGCACCGGAGCTGGCTCGCGCCGGACTTCCTGGACACCGGCACCGGCGAATGCCTCTCGGCCATCCAGACCTGGCTGCTGCGCAGCGAAGGCCGCACCATCCTCGTCGACACCGGGGTCGGCAACCACAAGGACCGCCCCTACGCGCCCGTCTGGAACCGGCTGGACACGAACTTCCTGGACCACCTCGCCGCCGCCGGTGTCCGGCCCGAAGACGTCGACGTCGTCATCAACACCCATTTGCACATCGACCATGTGGGCTGGAACACCTACCTCGACGGCCGGACCTGGGTGCCGACCTTCCCGAACGCGACGTACCTGATCACGCGGCAGGACTTCGACTTCTGGAATCCGGCCAACAACCACGAACCACTGCTGGGTCGCGGCAACCAGAACGTCTTCGAGGACAGCGTCGCTCCGGTGCACGAGGCCGGGCTGATCCACCTGTGGGACGGCTCGTACCGGATCGACCGGAACCTCCGGCTGGATCTCGCGCCCGGCCACACCCCCGGGTCGTCCGTGCTGACCTTGGAGTCGGGCGGCGACCGTGCGCTGTTCGTCGGTGATCTGGTGCACACCCCGTTACAGCTGGTGGAGCCGGAGACCAACTCCTGCTTCTGCGAAGACCCGGGCGAAGCCCGGGTGACCCGCCACAAGCTCCTCGGCCGCGCGGCCGAGGACAACGCGCTGGTCTTTCCCGCGCACCTCGGCGGCCAGGGCGGCGCCGAGGTCGAGCGTGACGGGTCGAAGTTCGCCATCAAGGAGTGGGCGGGCTTCTCCCGCATCGCCTGAGCCCGGTGGGGCCGACCCCTGCCCCGCAGTAACCCGAGAGAGGAAGCATTTCCCGTGCCCCAGCAGGCAAATCCGATCGTAGAGACCCCGGCGGGCGCCGTGCGTGGTGTTCGTGACCGCTTCGGCGAGCTCTACCGCGCCGTCCCGTACGCGGCGGCACCCACGGGCGCCGGCCGGTTCGCGCCACCGGCGTCCCACCCGGGCTGGTCCGGTGTCCGGGACGCCACCGCACCGTCGCCGACCGCGCCGCAGCCGGCCCGGGACTTCGGGCGGCTCGACATGATCCCCTATTTCGGCCCGGGCTGGGTGCGCGGCGAGGAATACCTGACTGTCGACGTCCGCACGCCCGGCGCGGACGGCGGGAAGCGGCCGGTCATGGTCTTCGTGCACGGCGGCGGGTTCGTCACCGGCTCCACCCGCGCCGCGCTCTACGACGGCCGGGCGTTCGCCCGCGACGGCGTGGTGCTGGTGACGGTGAACTACCGCGTCGGCATCCCCGGCTTCCTCGACCTGGACGGTGCCCCCGCCAACCGCGGGCTGCTCGACGTCCTCGCCGCACTCGGCTGGGTGCGGGACACGATAGCTGCGTTCGGTGGCGATCCCGCGAACGTCACACTGTTCGGCCAGTCCGCTGGTGCGACCATCACCGGAGCCCTGCTGGCGACGCCGGAAGCCAAGGGGCTGTTCCGGCGCGCGATCATCCAGAGCGGCAGCGGCACCGGCGCCTTCACCCCCGAGCAGGCGCAGCGGGTCACCGCGGCGGCTGCCCGGGCGCTGGGCGTCCCGCCCACAGCGGAGGCCTTCGCCGAGATCCCGGACGAGAGGTTTCTCGAGATCTTGCCGGATCTCGCGGGGATCGACCTGCGGACCGCGACGGCTACAGACCCACTCGTCGAGCTGAGTCCGTTCTCCCTGGTCCTGCCCGTGCAGCCGGCCGACGCCCTGGCGGAGGGGCCGGCCGGAGAGGTCGGCCTGCTCATCGGCACCAACACCGAGGAGGGCCATCTCTACCTGGTACCGCAGGGCAAGCTGGAGTCGTCTACGGACGACGATGTGCTCGCAGTCGCGGCGACGGTCGGCGCGGACCCCGCCGCCGTGGTCGCGGCTCATCGGGCGGCCCGGCCGGGGGCGACGCCGGGCGAGTTGCGCTCGGCGGTACTGGGCGAAGGCCTCTTCGGGGCTGGCACCGCTCGGATGACCGAGGCCCACGCCCGACTGTCCGGTGGCCGCACCCACGTGTACTCGTTCGGCTACCGCTCGACGGCTTTGGACGGCCGGCTGGGCGCCACCCACACGGTCGAGCTGCCATTCGTGTTCGACATCGCCGATGAACCGTGGCTGCACGGCGACGCCGGTCTGCTCGGTCCCGACCCGGCGCCCGCCGGGCTAGCGGCCCGCGTGCACGGCGCCTGGGTCGCCTTCGCGACCCACGGCGACCCCGGCTGGGCGGCGTACGACCCGCGGTGGCCGCAGGCGGAAGCCCTGGGTGGCTGAACGATCCCCACCGTTCTCACCGCGGCGTGCCGGACAGACCCGGGTCCGCGGACCCCGCCTCCGCCACCGGCCGACGGCCGCGGATTCTGCGGATCAGACCGAGGAGGACCGACCGCAGCGCCTCGGCCCGACGGCTGGAGGGAGGCACGGCCACCCGAGCCCTTCGCTCGGGCATCGCGAGCAGTCGGCCCGGTATGGTCACCGGATAGCGAGCCGCTTGTCGGTTGACGGGCGCTCGGTCGACCCGGCGGCCCTGGGCGGGCCGTGCGCTGAGGGGCAACCTCGGCCCGCACGTTCGATGTCGACGATCCGCACGCGCCGCGCACCCCGCGGGTGAGGCGACCCACGGGGTGCGGAATACCGGCGTTCAGGCGCCGATCGTCCGCGCTGGATACGGCCACGAATCGTGCAGGTCGTACTCGAACTTCCCCACGGGGGCGCCTACTCGAAGTACACCGGATGGCAGACCGACGATCCCGTGCCGGTGCCGACGTGCCGGTTTCGAAAGATGCGAGCCGCGGCCGACCCGCGGCCACCGTGTGGGCGGCGCGGCCCCTGTCAGACGGGCGCGGGCCCGGAGATCTCGGGCGATTCCGCCGGAAATGGCAGGCAGCGAAATGCTTCGGCCGGATCTCGCGAATTTCCGGCTCGGCTTCCGCGCACAGCGTGGTGGCAATTTGGATCGGCCGGCGGGCTCGGAGTGTCGAACCGCGCCCGGTCCGGACGGCCCGGTGATCAGCCGATGTTGTCGGTGATCGCCGCCTCCGCAGACAGCGGCTGGGTTATGGACCAGAGGGTGCGGGAGTGACAGGTGCTCATCCGCCACTCGCCGTTTTCGAGTACGTAACGGTCGTCGTACTCGATGGCCGCGAGCGTCTGTGTCCGGGCACGCAGATCGAGTTGGGTGAAGCGCAGCGTCCAGGATCCGACGGCTTCGGTCGCGGTGAGCAGGGCGATATCCGGCATCATGCCGTGGTGCATATCGAGGATCCGGTGCCCGCCCTCGTGTGTGCTCAGGGCGATATCCCGGAACACCTGAGCCAACCCGTCGGCGTCGAAGCGGCCGAGTGGGCCGAAATCGATATCCGCACCGGTCTCGACGAAACACGCGCGAATGCCCGCGGGGTCCTTGGCATCGCAGGCTCGCCAATATCGATACTTCAAACGTTTGATAGCTTCGATACGGTCGTGGTCGCCGAGGGGTATCCGGTCGGCACCTGTGTCCTCCGGCTCGCCGCTCTGCTTCGGACTGTTCCGGGTGACGACCTTCGTGTGAGCTTCCTGGGCCCGGGAAGCCCGTTGCTCGAGGAAGGCGGCGTAGGTGGGTGCCACCGCCGGGAACTCCGACGGCGCTCCGAGCCACTCCCGATAGGACGGTGGGACCGAACCGTCGAGATCGGTGACCCCGTACACGCTCGCCAGTTCGGATCCCCAGTAGGTATGTCCGGTGCGGGCCATCACAGCCGGATCGTCGGCCAGAGCTTTGATGATCCGGCCGGTCAACTCGGGTGATTCGACACCGGGGAACAGGGTGCCGATCATTCGATCGGCGCCGAGCTCGCCACGCTGGAGCTGTTCGGAGTCCAGAACACCCATCCAGATCGAGACGACCGCGACACCGTGCGGGCGGAACTCTTGCGCCATATCGTGGGCCAGCTTGTCCGATCCGGCTTTCCCGGCCCCGTACACCGGGCCGTGTACTCCGGGGAGGTAGGTGCGTGCCCCTGGAGAGGAGGTGTGCACGACCAAGCCGCCGCTGTGTATCAGCAGCGGTGCCGCGAAGTAGGCGGCGACGAAATGGGATCGGAGGCCGACATCGAGCGGCTTCAACTCCTCGGCCAGTGATCGCTGCCAGAAAGGCTGACCTGGCGTTTCGGGTGGCGCGGAGAGCGCGGTGGCATTGTTCACCAAGATATCGAGCCGCCCGTGCTCATGTCCTATCCGCTCGAAGAGGGCGCGAACCTCCGCTTCGTCGCCGTGGTCGCAAGCCACCGGGATACCCGTACCGCCGCGGGCCGCGATGTCTTCGGCCGTGCGGTAGATCGTGCCGGGTAATCCGTCGACGCTGTGCCCCTCCTTCCGAGTGCGGCCGGTGACATAGACGGTCATACCGGTCTCGGCCAGAGCCAGAGCGATTCCTTTGCCGGCGCCGCGCGACGCTCCGGTAACTACTGCGACGCGGCCGTCGGTCGCGCTCACCGCGTGGTCCCTCCGTGCATGTGCCGTCCTTCCCGCGTGGTTCTGTTCCAGATCAGCGTGCCTGTGCTGTCGGGTTCCGGCCGGTAACCCTCCCGGTCACCGGAATCAACCCGGTCCGCCGACGGAGATTCCGGCGCGTAATGGGGCGCCCACGGCATGCCCACCGTCACTGCCTGCCACCGAGCGTCGGCCCCGCCATCACCTTCCCGGCCCGTCGCCGATCCGAAAGGACTGGTGAAATATGAGGCCAGGTGATGTTGCTCGATGCGCGGCGCCCTCGAGGTCCCGGTCAACCGAACGGGAATGTGTAACCCGCCGAGGGGAAGTGGCAGGAAGGATTGCTGGAGATTTGGATACGAGCTGGTCGGGCCGCCCTCGGGGCTGGTGCACGAAGAGGGTGGTTCCACGCCTCGGGCGCGCAGATGTCGGGTGGCCGGGTCAGGCCACCGACTCGATCGCGGAGGGATGAGTGGTGAGTGGCAGAATGCTGATGGTCATATAGGGGAACAACGGAAGATTCCAGAGAATTTCGTGGAGTTCGGCGGGCGATTCGACGGCGAAGACGCTGATATTGCTGTACTGGCCGACGATCCGCCAGATATGTCTCCACTTCCCGGCCTGCTGGAGCTCCTGTGAGTACTTCTTCTCGCGGGTGACGATATCGGTGCGGACGGCCTCATCGAGGTCGCGGGGGATGTCGACGTCCATCCGGACGTGGTAGAGGTGCATGTGAATCGTTCCTAGTTGCGGGACCAGCGTTTGACGGCGTCCATATTCAGTTCCACCCCGAGCCCGGGGCCGGTCGGCAGATGTACCTGCCCGTCGGCGTAGCGCAGCGGTTCCTGCAGTAGCTCCTCGCTGAACAGTAGAGGGCCGAAAAGTTCGGTGCCGAAATCTATTCCGGGTTCCGAACAGGCGAAATGAATCGAGGCGGCGGTGCCGATCGGCCCCTCGATCGACGTGGCGCCGTGGCAGGCCAGCCCCGCGGCGCGGGCGACTGCGACCACCTCACGGCTGCGGCGCAGTCCGCCGCATTTGGTGGTCTTGACCGCGATCACATCGGCGGCGCGGCGGCGGGCGACTTCCAGGGCGTCGTGCGGAGTGTGCACGCTTTCGTCGGCCATCACCGGAATCGGCAGCAGTGCGTTCAGCTCCGCCAAGACCTCCAGTTGCTCACCAGGAGTTGGCTGTTCGATCAACTGGACACCGCCGTCTGCCAGCCGAGGCAGATAGCGCAAGGCAGTGAGCCGGTCCCAGCGCGCGTTCACATCGACCCTGACTCCGGCTTGCCCGGCGAGGGCTTCTGTTACTCGCAGCACGCGGTCGGTATCGGCGGCCGGGTCGAGGGCGCCCATTTTGAGCTTGAAGCTGAAATGCCGGCGCTTCTCGATCTTGTCCCGGGCTTCTGTGATGATCTCCTCGACCGGCGCCGAGCCCAGCGCCCAGGTGACGTCCACCGCTGTCCGGAAAGCTCCGCCCAACAGGGTGTGTACCGGTACGTCCAAGCAGCGGGCCCAGGCATCGTGCAAAGCGACGTCCACGGCGGCTTTGGCGAA
This sequence comes from Nocardia grenadensis, assembly GCF_050942415.1. NCBI lineage: Bacteria > Bacillati > Actinomycetota > Actinomycetes > Mycobacteriales > Nocardiaceae > Nocardia > Nocardia grenadensis. Next base: position 2,441,063 of record NZ_CP192054.1, read on the forward strand.
GCGGGCGGTGGCCACCACCCGCTCGATGTCGGCCATGATGGCGGTGATCTCGTCTACTCGGCGCCCGAGCAGCACGGGGACCAGGTATCGCTCGACGACAGCCTGCATCGTCTCGACCGATTCACCACCCCACCACGGGCCTCCGGGCACCACGCCCTCGCCGTAGCCGGTGACGCCACCGCCGGTGGTGATCCCGACCAGCAGGATGGGTTGCGCGTCCATCGAGGTGGTGGCGAACTTGTGCGGCCGTACCAGCGGTACATCCAGGACGGTGGTCTCGACCGAGACGATCGACAGGTCTGACATCGAAACTCTTTCCTGCGGAGGCGAAGTGGTTCAGGCGGGATCCAGCGCGAAGTTGTAGGTCACACGGTTGATGCCATCGTCACCGTTGACCGGGTCGAGAATCAGTTCGGGTTTGGTGGCCGAAGCGACATCGCTGTCGATCCACTCGCCGCCACGGAAGTAGAGCTGGGTGGTCACCGATTCCCGGCCCGCGGCCGAGACGATGAGATGCAGATGCGCCGGCCGCCACGGGTGGCCGTTCTGCGCGGTGATGAACGCGCCGGTCGGGCCGTCGGTCGGGATCTGGTACGGCGCCGGCTGGATGGTGCGGATCGAGTACCGGCCCTCGCTGTCGGTGATGATGGTTCCGCGCAGGTTCCATTCCGGCAGATGCGGGGCGAACTGGGAGTAGTAGCCGTCGGCATCCGCGTGCCACAGTTCCACCTTCGCGCCGCCGAGGCCCTTACCGTCGAGATCGGTGACCTGGCCGGAGAAGATCAACGGTGTCTGCTCGCGGTCCTGCGTGCGCATCGGCAGCTCGCATTCGGCGGGCAGTTGCGGTGCCTCCGGGACGTAGTAGGGCCCTTCGATGCTGCCCTTGGTGCCCTTGCGGCTCTTCGCCAGTACTTCCTCCACCGCGTGTTCGATGAACACATCGAGGAACAGCGGCCATTCGCCGCCTTCGCCTACGTCGATCAGCCACTGCTTGAAGATGCGGTACTCGGGATAGGTGACGCCGTGCTCGAGGATCACCTTGTGCAGGGCACCCAGGGCGTCGCGGGCGATGGCCGCCAGGCGCTCCGGGGAGGTGTCGGTGGTGGCCCGCTCGCCCTTGAATTTGTCGGTAGCGGCGGTGCCGGAGCCGAGCGCGGTGGGCGAGACGGCTTGGGTGGTGGTCATATCGAACTCCTCGGAGAGGACCGGGGGATGAAGAGGTACGCTATGCGTACTTAGATAACGCAATGCGTACCGATTACTGTGCGCGTGGTCACTTGGTTTGTCAAGAAGAGAATGGGACCGGACCGTATGAGCGAGAACGAGCGCGACTACATCCAGAGCATCGAGCGGGGATTTGCCGTGCTCACCGCGTTCGACAGCGACCGGCCGAATCCCACACTGGGCGAACTGGCGCACGCCACCGGGCTGGCCAAACCGGTGGTCCGCCGTATTCTGCTGACTTTGCAGCGGCTCGGCTACGTGGCCGGCTCCGGCCCGCGCTGGACGCTCACACCACGCGTGCTGAGCATCGGGCAGCATTACTCGGCCACCCACACGCTGCTCGAACAAGCCATGCCGCATCTCCTCGCGGTAGCCGACGAACTGCACGAATCCGCGTCGCTCGGCGTCCTCGACGGCGCCGAGGTGGTGTATGCCGCGCGGGTACCGGTGCGCCGGATCATGAGCATCAATGTCTCGGTCGGCACCCGCGTACCGGCCTATGCGACCTCGATGGGTCGCGCGCTGCTGGCGTGGGCGTCGCGGACGACGCTCGACGAGGTGATCGCCCGCACCGAGTTCCGCCCGCTGACCGCCACGACGATCACCGATGCCGACCGGCTCGAGCGCGAGCTCGCCCTCGTCCGGGAAAAAGGCTATGCACTCACCTCCGAAGAACTGGAGAAAGGATTGATTTCGATCGCCGTTCCGGTAAGGGACCAGTCCGGCTCGGTCGTCGCGGTCATCGCCTGCTCGACGTCCACCGGCCGGACGACAGCCGAGGATTTCGAGCGCACCGCGAGTGCCGCTGTGTCGGCTGCGGCCGGTGAACTCAGCCGCGGTCTCGGATGGACACCCTGACCCCGGGTCAGACCGTGACCCGGTAGGCGAGGATGTCGCGGACCAGCGTGCCCAAGCTCTCGGCGTCGGTTTTCGCCTTGATCCGCGCCCGGTGCACATCGACGGTCTTGACGCTGGTCCCGAGCCGGCTGGCGATCTGCTGGCTGGACCTGCCCTCGATGACCAGGTGCAGTACTTCCCGTTCACGAGGCGTGAGATCGGACAGCCGCTGCTCGACCCGCAGGCGTTCGGCACGCTCGGCGAAGGCCCGATCGGCGGCGAGCAACTGTTCCTGCACCACCTCGAGCATGCGCTGCGGCTCGTAGGGTTTTTCCAGGAAATCGACCGCCCCGGCCCGCAGGGCACGCACCGACATGGGGATATCGCCGTGCGCCGAGCAGAAGATGACGGGTGCGGGATAGTCGCGCCGGTTGAGTTCTTCCTGTAACTGGAATCCGCTCAACCCGGGCATCCGGACATCGACAATGATGACTCCGGCCTCGTCCAGATCGGCTTCTTCCAGAAAGGAGGCCGCCGTGGCGTAGGTCAGCGCGTCGATCCCGACGCTCTGCAGTAGAAACGCGAGCGATTGGCGCAGGTCCTCATCATCGTCGACGATATGGACGACCGGGGAGTGAGCACCGCTCATGCTGTTCGATTCTACGGGGGAGCAGTTCGGCGGGGCGCTCGGATGGTCGATCGGCGAATATCTGGTGGACACCTCGATCACGGCCTCATCAGCACCGAACTGGCCGGAAAACTGTCCGCGAAGGCATGCGGCAGCGGGGCAACGAAGACATTCTCCGTTCGAGTGCGCGCGATCTTCCAGGACCCGTCCACCCGACGGAAGGTGTTGTTGAGCCGGCTCGAGCGCAGCAGCCCGGTGCCGTCGGAGTACAGCCACGGTTGCATATGAATCCATTGACCGGCAGCCGAATCACCGTCCACCCGGATCTGCTCGGCGGTGAGGTAGTGCGCATTGAGCACCAGAGCCGAGTCGCGGCCGGGATCCCAGAACCGTTCGAAATGGGCGCGGATGGCGTCGCGGCCGACGAGGCGGCCGAACTGGCCGTCGTAGTACTCGCCGACCCCCTCCCAGATCGCGTCCTCGGTGTAGAGCTCCATGATCAGGTCGATCCGCTGTGCGTCGTCGGTGACTCCGAACTCGGGGCAGGGGGTGTCGCACAGGAACATATATCTTGCCTGCAGCCGCCGTACCTCGGCCTCGCCTTCCAATGTGTCGATCCGGCGGGTCAACCGCTCGATGGTTTCGAAATCGGTCATGACGTTCTTCCGGTCGTCGGTGCCGGCGAAGACGGCGGGGCGGACGAAGGAACCCGGCTGATGAGGATGGTGCGGTCCTGTATCCAGGCGGCCGTGCGGAGCAGCGCGGATTCTGTTCGTGGTGGTCCGATGACCTGCACGCCGAGCGGTAGGCCCTGCGGTGTGCGCAGACCGGGGACGGTGACGACGGGCAGCCCGAGGGCTTGCCAGGCGCGGCTGAGTACCGGGTCGCCGGTGGCCGCCAGTCCGACCGGCGCGGGGCCGGGAGCGGCGGGTCCGACCACGGCGTCGTAGCCGGCGAACATATCCAGCACCTCGCGCCGCGCGTTTTCCACAATCCGGCGCGCCTCGTCGTAATCGCTCTGGTCGGTGGCGGCTCCGGTACGCAGCAGTTCGGCCAGCGGCGCGCTCAATGCGTCGGCACGAGCGAGTTCACCGGCGCGTTCCCGGGCGGCCTCGAAGGCCATGACCACTCGGTGCGCGGCAGTGGTGTCGGCGACGGTCTGTTCGGCGGCGAAATCGATGACGGTGGCGCCGTCCGCGCGCAGCCGCTCCCGCAGCGTCGCGATCGCGTCGGCCATCACCGGATCCACAGCGTCCAGCGGCGCCGCGGTCCAGAAGGCCAATCGTGGCGGTCGCGGAGAAGTGGCCGATGGGTCCGGAACTCCGCGCAGTGCCGCCCACGCGCAGGCCAGGTCGCGGACCTGCGCGGCGTAGTAGCCGTGGCTGTCCAGACTGTGTGCGAGCCCGGTTATACCGGTGGTGGGCAGCAGGCCCCGCGTCATGACCAGGGCCGCGACCCCGCAGTAGGCGGCGGGCCGGGTCACCGAGGCCGCGGTCTGCGAACCGAGGGCCAGCGGTACCTGACCGGCGGCGACTGCGGCGGCCGACCCACTCGACGAACCGCCGGGTGTATGTCGCGGTGCCGCCGGGTTGCGGGTGGGGCCGGGCGCGAAGTAGGCGAATTCGGTGGTGACGGTTTTGCCGGCGGGCAGGGCACCCGCCGACCGCCACAGTCGCACGATCTCCGCGTCCTGGGCCGCGGGTTCGCTGTCCGCACGCAGCACCGAGCCGCACCGGGTGGGATGACCGGCGACGTCGATGATGTCCTTCACACCGAACGGAATTCCACCCAGAGCTCCATCCGGCGTGGGGAACTGCGGCCGTGGGTTGCGGGTGACCCAGGCGGCCAGTGTCTCTTCGGTGGCGGTGATCCGGTCGGCCGAACGTTCCCAGGCTGCTGCGGCGTCGGTGCGCCCGGCGGCCATATCGTCGACCAGGTCGCGTAGCGACCACGGCGCGTAAAGGGATTCGGAAAAGGTCATGATTCGATCCACTTCGCCTCGGCCGACCAGTAATCCATACCGCTCGCACTCACCGCGTGCCGCCAATCGGAGATGCGGCGCAGGCCGGGTTCGGCCAGTGCGGTGATCCGGTCGGCGGCGTCCGGGCCGTCCTCCGCGACCTGCCAGTGCACCCAGTTCAGCTCGTGCCCGTCGGCATCGTGCAGGAACAGATCGACATGGCGCCAGCCGTAGCCGTGCGTGTCGTTGTAACACATGAGCGTCATGCGGTGGTCCGTGTCGTCCATCCGGTGGTCTCCTGCTCGGGGTGCGATCGATGGTCGAGGCCGATGCTGTGGAAGCGCCGCTGGAAGTAGACGAGTGCCCCGGTGTTCTCCCGGACATCGACGCGCTGCACGCTCACCAGGAAGATCGAGTGCGAACCCTGGGTATGGTCGCTGATGATTCGGCCGACTACCCGTGCCGCCGCGGTCCGCAGCATCGGGATGTCCTCGGTGTCGTGATCCCAGACGGGCCATTCGAACCGTTCGGACATCGGGATTGCGGTGGCACCGGCGAAATGCCCGGCCAGTTCCTCGTCGCATGAACTCAGGATGTTCACGCAGAGCCGCTGGTTGCGACGGAAGATCGCGTGGGTGTAACTGGACTGATTGACGCACACGATCATCGTGGGCGGGGTGTCGGTCACCGAGCACACAGCGCTGACCGTGATGCCTGCGCGACCACTCGGTCCGTTGGTGGTGACGACGTTGACTGCGGCCGAAAGATTCGACATCGCAGCCCGGAAGTCACGCTGCTCGGCGGTCAATTGCTTGGTCATGGCATCGACGCTACGAGTGATCTACGCCTCGAGGTATCGAGATTTCCTCCGGGTGCGCTGAAGGTTTTACTTATTCGCCGTAGGTGCCGGCAAGGTGAAACCGAAGACCGATCCGCCGCCGTCGGCCGCTCGGCACCAGATACTTCCGTGCTGCCGGGTGATGATCCGATAACTCAAGGCCAGCCCGATACCGCTGCCGTGTGATTTCGAGGTGAACGAATCCAGGAACGGATCCCGCGGCACCCCGCGGCCGTAATCGCGGACGGTGAAACATCCTCCGTCGTCGCGACGCGCGGTGGTGAGCACGATGCGCCGCGAGCGGGGTGGGCACTGACCCATCTCGTCGATGGCGTTGAAACACAGGTTGACGATGACCTGGCCGGTGAGCACCCGCTCGCAGCGTATTCTCACCGGGTCATCGGAAAGCTCCAGTTCGACCCGGACACCGGCCTCATCCGCCCGTAACCGCACGAAATACAAGCACTCGGCTACGATCTCGTTCAGATCGGCCACCTGCTCGACCTGTTCCAGATGGCCGACGAACGCCCGCAGGGTGGAGACGATGGTCGCGGCGCGGTCGATCTGTTTGCGGGCCGCTTCCACACCGACGGTGACCCGGCGGTCGAGCCCCTCTCCGGCGGGCAGGTGTGAGCGGATTCCCGCGATGTAGTTGCCGGCGGCTGCCAGCGGCTGGCCCAATTCGTGGGCTATTGCCATCGCCATATCGCCCATGGCGTTGTACCGGGCCAGATAGTTCTCCCGCTGTAGTTCGAGCCCCCGTTTCTCTTCGTCGCGGACCCGGTCGGAGACGTCGTGCACCAGCATGAGGTAGGCCGTCACACCGGCTTCGTCCAACCGTTCCAGGCTGCCGTCGAGCCAGGAGGTGGAACCGTCCGCCCGGTCGATCTCCAGGCGCACCGAAGCGACCGGGTCGGCGTCCGCGGCCACCGCCTCCCATTCGGTGCGCCGGCCGTCACGGTGCAGGTGGGCATACTGCGTGAGCTGCGGTCCGGCCGGCAGCTCGACGGCCGGGTCCAGCCCGAGCCGGGTGAGCGCGGTATCGGTGGCGAAGCGGATCTCACCGGCTTCGTCGAGGACGAACGCCATGGTGGACGTGTGCCGGGCCAGGGCTTCCACATAGGTCGTGGTCAGCCGCAGGGCGCGCTCGGTGCGTTGTTCGCGTTCGATATCGCGGAACTGCACCATCACCGCGGGTCCCTGAGCGAGCTCGATCCGGGTGGCCACCGAGTCGGTCGGGATGATCCGCCCCGATTTGGACCGGTAATGCCATTCGATCCGGCTGGTGCCGTGCTCGACCGCATCCTGGAGCCAGGCCCGCCCGATCACACGGTCGTACTGCTGGGCGGAACTGCTCATATCGTGGGCTTTCAACGGTCGGATCTCGGCGAGATCGAAACCGAGCATCGCGCAGGCCGCCGGGTTGGCCCACAGGATGTTCTTGGTGGCGGCGTCGTGCACCAGGACACACACCTCGGTGGTGTTCATCATCGTGACGAAATCCGAGACAACCAGTTCCGGGGCTTGCGGATCGACGGACATCGCGCCAGCGTAGCCTTTCCGAACTGCGGGTTTCCGATCGTCCGGGGTCGACTGAAGGTTTCCCCTACAAGGGTGGTGGTTCCCACCCGCCCGCGCGCGGGCTTTACCGATGTTCGTGTGACCGCGATCTCCCTACCGTCGAAGGACAGCCCATCGACGACAGGAGCAGGTGATCGTGACCACCTCGCAAGCCACGGTCCGGTCCGCGACCGGCGCGACGGATCTCGACGACGTCCTCGTCGAGCTCGCCGCGCGGCGGCAGGAGTTCGGCGAGCAGAAGTACGTGCCGCGGGATTTCGTCGCGCGGCTCAAAGAAGTGGGCGTCTACCGCGCCGCGACCCCGCGGCGCTTCGGCGGGGAACCCCTGGCGCCCGCCGAGTTCCTGCGCATCGTCGAACGTATCTCCGTCGTCGACGGTTCCACCGGATGGGTGGCCAGTTTCGGTTCGGCGCTGGTATATCTGGCGGCGCTGCCGCTGGATACCCAGGCGGCCCTGTACGCCGACGGCCCCGATGTGGTGTTCGCCGGTGGGCTCTTCCCGATCCAGCCGGCGCCCGCGGCCGACGGCGGTTTTCGGGTCGACGGACGGTGGAAGTTCGCCAGCGGGTGCATGGGCGCCGACGTCCTGGGTGTCGGGATCCCCGGCGACGCGGACACCGACGGTAAGCCCCGCACCGCTGTACTGCGCCCCGACCAGGTGGAGATCGTCCAGGACTGGGATGTGGTCGGTATGCGGGGCACCGGCTCGTTCGACCTGGTGGTACGCGATGTCGTGGTACCGCCCGAGTGGATCTTCGTCCGCGGTGGCGAACCCACCGTCGACGAACCGCTGTACCGGTACCCGACCATCGCCTACGCCGCCCAGGTGCTGGCAGTGGTCGGCGCGGGGGTCGCGCGGGCCGCCCTCGACCACGCCGTCGAGATCGGCGCGGGCCGGGCCGGTATCACCGGCGCCCCCAAGCTCGCCGATCGCCCGTACTACCGCGCCACAGTGGCCCAGGCCGAAGCCGACCTGCGCTCCGCCCGCGCCTACTTCTATGAGGTCACCGAGGAGGTATGGGAGACGGTGCTGCGCGGTGATCCCGCCACCGCCGAGCAGAACGCCCATCTGCGGCTCGCGGCGAGTCATATCGCCGCCACTGCCGCCTCGGTGGTGAACCGCCTCGTGGCGATCTCCGGTACCGCCGCCATCTTCCACGGCCACCCACTCCAGCAGTGGGCCGGCGATGCGCTGGTGCCACAGCAGCACGCCTTTCTGGGGCCGGGCCTGGTCGACGCGGCCGGCGCCGTTCTGATGGGGCAGCCCGCCACTGTGCCCGGATTCCACTGACCGACAGCCTTTCTACGACAGGACTCCCCGTGACCGACAGCCCGCTGCGCGTTCTCTTCTGTATCGGCATCAACCAGAACTTCTTCGATCTTCCGGCCGCCGGCGTCACCACCGCCGATGTCTGGACCGCCTTCGTCGCGCTGAGCGACGGGATCAAAGTGCTCGACGGTATCGATTTCATCGGCGATATCGACGACGACTCCACCATGGTCGGGCCATCCGACAGCTGGCCGTGGACCTGCTACCTGCTCGCCGACGCCGACAGCCACGACACCGTCAAGGCCGCCTGCAACCTGGTCCGCACCATCCCGGTCGGCACGAGCGACTGGAAGCTCTGGAAGTACTTGAAGATCGAGGCCCGCATCGGCCGGGCGCTGACCCCACGCCAGTACTGACCAACCCGCCAGGAGGCATCATGACCGCGCACAATGCCGCGCTCCCGCATCGGGTATCCGCCGATCTGGTCCGCGAGGATCGGGTCGCCGCCCGGATCTACACCGACCCGGAGATCTTCGAACAGGAGATCACCCGGATCTTCGAGAGCACCTGGATCTGGGTGGCTCACGAATCCGAGCTTCCCACACCCGGCAGCTTCAAATCCACCTACGTGGGCCGCCAGCCGGTGATCGTGACCCGTAACCGCAAGGGCGCGCTGAACACTCTGCTCAACCGCTGCCGGCATCGCGGCGCGAGTATCTGCGAGCAGAAGAACGGCGTCGCCAACGGCTTCACCTGCCCCTATCACGCCTGGTCCTACAGTCTCGACGGCCAGTTGCGCGGGATCCCCTATCCCGACGGCTACGAGGGCGTTGTGGAGAAGGGCGATCTGTCGCTGAAGAAGCTGCGCACCGAGTCCTACGGCGGCATGGTGTTCGCGACATTCAACCAGGACATCGAACCGCTCGCCGACTTCCTGGGTGACGCGAAACTCTGGATCGATCGGTTCATGAAACAGGGGGGCGGCTATCCGATCAAAGTGCTGGGCACCCACCGGTTCACCTTCCACGGGAACTGGAAAATCCAGCTGGAGAACACCACCGACGGCTACCACTTCCCGATCGTGCACCGCTCCTGGATGGCCTCGGTCGACGCCGAGACCGCCGACATGATGTCGTTCATGACCGATCCGGAAGCGGTCACCCACGAACTGGGGAACGGTCACAGTGTGATGCAGATGGTGCCCGAGCACTCCGATCTCGATGCCGACGATGGCAGCGAACCGCTCCAGGCCCGTTTCGACGATCTGGTCGCCGAATTGAAGAGTGCCGGTCTCGACGACGCCGCCGTCCGGAAACTGGTGCGCGCCATGCACGGCACCGGGTTCAACCTCAATCTGTTTCCGAACGTATCCATGTCCGCGGCTTTCTTCCGGGTGCTGCGCCCGATCTCGGTCGACGAAACCATCATCGAACACCTGGCCATCGGCCCCGACGGCCCCGCCGAAATCGCGGGCCCGGTCAACCGGGCGCGGTTGCGGGTGCACGAGCACTTCCAGGGTCCGTTCGGTTTCGGCACTCCCGATGACGCCGAGGGCTGGGACCGCGTCCAGCGCGGCGCGCAGGCCGACCCCGATATGCCGATTCTGGTCAACCGCGGCCTTGCTCGCCAGAAACCGAGTCTTGAAGGCTGGCCTACCTCCCATGTCACCGACGAGACCGGTATGCGCGCCGCGTACCAGCAGTGGAAGCAGATGATGAGCGATGACTGAGACCCACGCCGCGACAGCGGTGTTCAGCGACAGCCGGGTCGCGCGCGCGATCGAGCTGATCTGGCGCGAAGCCGAACTGCTCGACCGCAGGGAGTATCACGCCTGGCAGGAGCTCTACACCGCCGATGCCCACTACGTGGTACCGATCGACCGCGACACCGAAGATTTCGACAACACCCTGAATATGATCTATGATGACGCCCGCATGCGCGAGATGCGCGTCCGCCGGATGACCGAAGGCTACGCCCTCGCTGCTGTCGACGCCGCAGTCACCACTCGCACCGTCTCCCGGTTCGTCGCCGAGCACGTCACCGAGGACGAAGTACACCTGCGGGCAGCCCAGATCCTCGTCGCCTTCAAACGTGGCCGTCACGATATCTGGGCGGGAGATCTCGAATACCGTATCCGCCTCGGCGCGGCACCGGATGACGACCGGATCGTCCGCAAGGTGATCCGCCTGGTCGACAGCGAGGACGCTGTGCCCGCCGCGGGGTTCCTCCTGTGAGCGCGCCGGTTGCCGTGGTCACCGGGGGCGCGGGTGGCCTCGGCGCGTATATCGTCCGCCGGCTGCACGCCGGTGGGCACGCTGTCGCCGTCGCCGACCTGGACGGTATCGCCGCCGCGGCGCTGGCCGCCGAACTGGACGGTGCGGTCGGGGCGCGCGGCTACGCGGTGGACGTCGCGGACAAGAGCTCGCTGGAGAAGCTGCTCGCCACGGTGGTCGCCGATTTCGGCGGGGTACAGGTGCTGGTGAACAATGCCGCCCGTACCCAGGCCCGGCCATTGCTGGAGATCAGCTCCGACGAACTCGACGGCGTCATGGCCGTCGGATTTCGCGGAACATTCCAGTCCTGCCAGCTGTTCGGCGGGCATATGGCCGCGCAGGGGTATGGCCGGATCGTGAACATGGCCTCGCTCGCCGGACAGAACGGCGGCACCGCGACCGGCGGGCACTACGCGTCCGCCAAAGGCGCGGTCATCTCGCTGACCAAAGTATTCGCTCGCGAACTGGCCGCCTCCGGGGTCACGGTGAACGCTGTATCGCCGGGACCGCAGGATTCACCTGTTGTGCACGACATCGTCGGCGCGGACAATCTCGACACCTTCGCCCGAACCATTCCCGTCGGGCGTCTCGGCGATCCGGCGTTCATCGCCGAGATGGTCGCCTTGCTCGCGTCACCGGCCGCCGCGTCGGTCACCGGAGCATGCTGGGACGCCAACGGCGGTCTCTATATGCGTTAGGAGTTCCCCGTGACCGATATCAAAGTGGTGGTAGCCGACATCGTGGCGGAGACACCGAGTATCCGCGCGCTGCGCCTGGTACGGGAGGACGGGGCGCCGCTGGGCCCGTACCGTGCCGGCGCGCACATCGACGTCACCGGACCGACCGGCATCCTCCGGCAGTATTCGCTGTGCGGATCGCCTGCGGAAACCGCGTCGCTGACCATCGCGGTGAAACGGGAATCGGAATCCCGCGGTGGTTCGGCGGCGCTGCACGAGGTGCGCGCAGGCGACATCATCGAGATCGGGGAGCCGCGCAATATCCTCACCGTGGCGTCGGACGCCGACCGGCATGTACTGGTCGCCGCCGGCATCGGCGTCACGCCGTTGCTGAGCATCGCCTACGAATTGCATGCCTGCGATGCAGAATTCACGCTGGTCTACTTCACCCGCAGTCGCGCGGAAACCGCGTTCCTCGACTTTCTGGAGAACCGGTCGGAGTTCCGGGGCCGGGTGCAGTTGCACATCGGACGCACCCGCACCGAACAACGCGCCGCGCTGGTGGCGGTCGCCGCCGGCCTCTCTCCCCGCAGCGCGGTGTACACCTGTGGCCCGGCCGGGTTCATGGATACCGTCGCCGACCTCATGACACCGGTGGTCGGTATCGACAATGTGCACATCGAACACTTCGAGGCGGCCGAGGCCGACACCTCCGGCGATACCGCTTTCAACGTCGAACTCGACACCGGTGAGAGTTTTGAAATCCCCGTCGGCCGCTCGATTCTCTCGGTGCTCGAGGAAAATGGAATCGAGGTGTTCAAATCCTGCGAGGAAGGAATCTGTGGTTCCTGCGTCTCGAATGTCCTCGAAGGAGAACCCGACCATCGTGACAACTGCCTGTCCGTCGCGGACAAGGCAGCCGGTGACCAGATGGCGCTCTGTGTCTCACGGTCGAAAACCAGCAAACTGGTCATCGAATTGATCTGATCCGCTCGATCCGGATAAAGGAATTCCGTATTCACACCGGGAATTCTTCCGATGTTCCATGTCACATCGCCGCTCTAGCGTGTAGTGGATCACACAACCGAAAGACGATTTCCCATGGAATATTCTCACGCCGAGACCGCCGCGTCCGAAGCGAATTCCGGTCTCGACGACCTCGCCCGAGAACGCGCCCGCCTGGTGTTCCGGCTCAGCGCGGTGGTGCTGCTCTTGTTCTTCCCCCTGCCCGTACTGGGTGGATTCACCTCCGTCCTGGATACGGTGGTGGTCGGCGGCGTGACCGTCGCCTGGGTCTATGCCTTCTTCCAGTTCGCCGTGGCCATTGTGGTGGCCCGCTACTACATGGCTCGTGCCGCCGCCCTCGAAAGCCGCGTCGCGCAGGAAGGCGTCCGCGCATGAACATCATCTCCGCTTCGCTGTTCGCGGCCCTGGTGGTGGTGACCCTGGTGATCACCGCCTGGGCCGCCAGGCAGAACAAATCCGCCGCCGACCACTATGTCGCCGGCGGCGCGCTCACCGGCCGGCAGAACGGGGTCGCCATCGCCGGCGATTTCATCTCCGCCGCGTCGTTCCTCGGGGTCACCGGCGCCATCGCGCTCACCGGGTTCAACGGGTTCTACCTCGCGGTGTTCGTCCCTGTCGCGTTCGTCCTGGCGCTGCTGCTCATCGCCGAACCGCTGCGCAACCTCGGCCGATTCACCCTGGCCGACGTCCTGGCCACCCGTTTTCCGGGTAAGGACGTCCGCTCGCTCATGGCGGTCAGCACCGTGGTGATCAGCGTGGTCTACCTGGTCTCGCAGTTGGTGGGCGCGGCGCTGCTGGTCTCGCTGCTGTTCGATCTGGACTACCCGGTCGCGGTGCTCGTCATCGGCGCGCTGACCACCGCGTACACCCTGGTCGGCGGTATGCTGGCGACCAGCTGGATCCAGATCATCAAGACCGGTCTACTGCTGGTCTGCGCGGTGGCACTGTTCGTCCTCGTCCTGGTGCGCTTCGATTTCAACCCGTTCGGGCCGTTCAGTACCGCGCTCGCCGAGTTCGGGCAGCAGTACGTCGCCCCGCGACGCTCCGGTGACGCGGCCTCGTTCGACCAGTTGTCGCAGACGGTCGGGCTGGTGCTCGGTGTCCTCGGGCTCCCGCATGTGATGATCCGGTTCCTCACGGTGCCGAACGCGCAGCAGGCCCGCACTTCCGCCTATACCTCCATCTGGATCTTCTTCGGTTTCTATCTGATGATCCCGGTCCTCGGTTACGGCGCCGCCGTGCTGGTCGGTCCCGACGTTATCGCCACGGAGAACAAGGGCGGCAACCTCGCCGTCGCGCAGCTGGCGGAAACGCTCGGCGGCGGTGTGCTGCTCGCGTTCGTGGCCGCGGTCGCGTTCGTGACCATCCTGGCCGCACTGTCGGGGCTGGTGATCGCCACGTCCGGCGCCATCGCCCACGATCTGTACGGTCAGGTGCTGCGCAACGGGAAGGTTTCGCCCACCGCCCAGCATCGTGCGGCCCGGATCGCCACGGTCGCCACCTGCCTGGTCGGAGTCGCCATCGCCTTCGCCGCGCAACGCCAGAATGTGGCCTTCCTGGCCTCTCTAGGTATGTCCATCGCCGCCTGCGCCAATCTGCCGGCTCTGCTGCTCACCCTGTACTGGCGCCGGATGACCGCGCGTGCCGTGATCTCGGGCATCGTGACCGGCCTGGTCCTGTCCATCGCGGTGATCATCCTCAGCCCCGCCGTACAGGGCCCGGATTCGGTTCTGCCGTTCTCCAATCCCGCTCTGGCGGTGGCGCCCATCTCCTTCCTGGTCTCCATTGTGGTGGCGCTCGCCGGCGCGCCCAAGGGTGACGAGGCCGCGGCCGCCACCACCGTGTTCCGTTCACTGCGTATCCGCGCCCTGACCGGTCGTACGACGGAACAGCCCGTGGCTATTTCGTCCTGACAATGGTGCTTCGATGCCGGCCACCGGATGATGAGGGGTGGCCGGCATCGACGCAACGGATCGGTGTCCACTAACTCGACTGCTCCAGCGGTTTCGCGTCCTTCGGATATCCACCACGACGACCTCGGCCACCGGTGCCCGCGTACACGCTGAGTCGCGTCCGCAACGGTCGCCCGACCGCCAGCGGCGCGGTCTCCCTACCCATCAGCAGTGCGACCAGGCTGATCAACATGAGTGCCATGGCGTAGAAGCCGACCGGGACCACAGTGCCGGTACCGCTCACGATCCGGTTCGCGACCATCGGCGCGATGCCGCCGCCGAGCACCGCGCCGACCTGGTATCCGATACCTACGCCGCTATAGCGCTGGGTCACCGGGAACTGCTCGGCGAACATGGTGAACATCGGCCCGTACACGAACCCGGTCAAGGTGAATCCGATACAGATCACCGTGATACAGGCCAGGAACGAGCCGTGCGCGGTGACCCAGAACAACATCGGGGCGAAGACCGCGGCGGACCCCATGCCGAAGCCGATCACCGCTTTGCGGCCCAGCCGGTCGGAGAGATGGCTTCCGAGGATCACCGTCGCGGCGTGGCACGCGAGGGCGGCGGTGATTCCCCAGACAACCTGCGAACGGGAGAATCCCCGGCCCGGGTCGGGTTCGGTCAGGAAGGACAACATGAAAGTGAACAGCAGGAACGCGTAGCAGTTCTGGCCGATGTTGACGCAGGCGGCCCGGAGTACACCGCGCCAGTCCTGCCGGAGCACCGCCAGGCCGCGCGGGGCAGGCCGGTCTGCGCCGGAACTCGCATCGGCGAACTCCGGTGTCTCGGAGATCCGCGTCCGCGTCCAGATGCCGACGATGAGAACGATGGCGCCCACCAGGAACGGAATACGCCAGCCCCACGCGATCACCTGCTCCATCGGGAGCAGGAGCACGAGCGCGAAGGCGGTATTCGCCAGAATCGCGCCGACCGGGGACCCGAGGGTGACGAAACATCCGTAGAGCCCGCGACGCGACGCGGGCGCGTGCTCGGCCGCCAGCAGCACCGCTCCGCCGATCTCGCCGCCGCGCGAGATCCCGTGGAGCATCCGGAGGAAGATGAGTATCAACGGGGCAGCGATCCCGATCGCACGCGAGTCGGGTACCAGGCCCATGACCAGAGTGGCCGACCCCATCAAGATGAATGCCGTGGTGAGCGCTGCGCGCCGGCCGAACCGGTCCCCGTAGTGTCCGAAGATCACCGCGCCGACCGGTGCCATGACGAATCCGACGGCGAAGGTGGCAAAGCCGAGGAAGGTGCCGAACCACGGGTCATCGGTGTCGAAATACACCTTGTTGAACACCAGCGCCGTGGCGGTGCCGTAGATCGCGAAATCGTAGAACTCGAGGATGGTGCCGACACCGGAGGCGATCGCCAATCTCATCGGGCGCTCGCGCTCGGTCGCGGAATCGTGCTCTCGTGAACTCAGAGCTGTCACAGCGTTCTCCTCATCAGTTCTGCGACCCGCCGGCAGGGCGTGTCGAGGGAACTCCCGCGGCGTCTCGGACTGTTTGCCGTGGAAGGTCGTCGTAGCGGTGTAGTTGTCCCGTCGCGTCGAGGACCCGCGCGAAGGTCGCGATACGTTGTGCCCGATAGTCGTTCAGCGCGGTGGGCTCGATATCGTAGAAACCGCCGCCGGTGTCGCCCCGGCGTCCGGAGGCCATGTTCTGCTGGACCAGGGGAGCCGGCTCGAAGCGCTTGCCGAGCTCGTCGCGGAGATAGTTGGAGGCGTGGAACAGGGTGTCGCATCCGCCCCAGTCGATGAACTCGAGCAGGCCGAGCACGGCGAATCGTGAGCCGAATCCGATCCGGACGGCCCGGTCGATCTCCGTGGCACTGGCCACGCCCTCCTCGACCATCCGGGCCGCCTCGTTCATCACGAGCGCCTGAAGCCGCGGGACGATGTACCCCGGCGATGCGGCGCAGACCACCGGTGTCTTGCCGACCGCCGATAACAAGTCGCACGTCGCCTCGACCACTGCGGGCGCTGTCGCGGCACTCGGGCTCACCTCCACCAATGGCATCAGGTCGGCCGGGTTCAGCCAGTGCGCGTTGAGCAGGCGCTCCGGACGTGCGACGAATTCGGCCAGGCGGCTCACGAGAAAGCTAGAGGTGGTCGAGGCGATGGGCGTGTCCGCGCCGACCGCCGACTCGATCCACGCCAAGGTCGCTCGCTTGATATCGAGTACCTCCGGCACTGCTTCGAAGACGAGGTCGGCCTCGGCCGGCACCACCACCTCCGGCCCGACCACCCGGATCCGGTCGAGTATCCCGGGCAGATCGGACTCGGCCAACAGCCCGAATCGGATCTTGCGCTCCAGTGACAGTCGGATCGCGGCACGGGCCGCCGTGAGATACGCCTCGGCTCCGTCGCCGCGGTCGCGGAGGTCGACCAATGTGACGTCGACCCGTCCGAAACCGAGGGCGGCCGCTATCCCCTGTCCCATGCGACCCGCTCCGACCACCACGACCGTCGCCGTCATAGCGAGAACCCTTCGTGGAGAAGCCGTTTCAGCCCGTCGCTATCCAGCTCATCCAGCCCCAGGGCGGCCAGCGTCCGGCCGCCACTATCCGGTGACCGGCCGGTGATCGCATTGGCTGTCGCGAGAAGCCCGCTCGCCACCGGCGTCGGTACCCCGGCCCAGTGGCCGACCGAGGTGAGCAGGGCGAGTCCGATCTCGACATCCTCGGTCATGTACCGGTGAGTGTGCAGATCGATGTGCTCGCGCCAGTCACCACTATCGGTGAGCTTCTCGTGCGCGGCGTTACCGTACATCCATTCGTCGCCGTCCGGAGTGTAATGGTCCGCGAGTGGGAAATGCGGACCGCCGTACCCGAGCGCGGTGCGGATGGCGATACGTTCGGTGTCGAGTGCGGTGGTGACGCGGCGGACGGCATCCTGAGTGCCCTCGTTGTGGATGTCCCAGGCCGCGAAGTGCTCCAGCGGGCCGGCATTCATCAAGATCAGCGGTGGATGGATGATCGGACCCGCATTCATCAACGCCCCGCTCAGCGCATCATCGAGGGGTTCGACAGGATATATTTTCGCCAGCACCGCCAGCGCTCTTTCGCTGTCGTGCGCGGGGAGGACTCCGGTGGGCAGCCGCGTAGCGTAGCCGCTCACCACGACCCGGTTGTCCCCGTGCTTACGCGCGAGGTAGGGGAGGGTCCCGGTCTCGGCGAAGGCGATCTTGGCGGGGTTACCGGCGGCTGCTACGGCCCGCGCGAAGATCAGCGAACCGAAGCTGCCCGGCGGCAAGTACACCACCTGGCCGTCGGTCAGGTGCGGTGCTATTCGTTCCGCGAGGTCGGGGTGAGAGAAGGCGGGGACGGGTATGATAACGATCTCCGCGTCGGCCACGGCACGGCCGAGGTCGGGCTCGATGGTGATGCGGCCGTCGGAACCGATCGCCAGGGTGCGATGCCCGCGGTGATCCTCGACCCGAATCTCTCCCGCATCCAGCAGTGGTGCGAAACTATTATGATCACGCCGCCACCAGTTGACGTCGTGTCCCTTCGCACTCATATCGGCAACCGCCGCATATGAGCCGTGTCCGCCGCCGATAACCGTGATCTTCATTTCGATAACCTCCTCGATCGCCGACCGTTGCGCAGTCGCCGATATGTGGAAGCGAACATTAAAGACGCGGTCGCCGACTTTCGCGGGATGTTCAGAAATTGAGTTGGAAGGCCACTCGATGAAGGATCGTCACGTGCCGGACGATGTTGATTTCCGTATCGTTCACGCACTACAGTCCGCACCGCGTGCTCCGTGGGGTGCCGTCGGCGATGTCGCGGGTGTCAGTGCGCCCACCGCCGCACGCCGCTGGGAACGGTTGGTGGACAGCGGTCTGGCCTGGATCGTCACCTACCCCGGCCCGGCCTATCTGAACACGCAATGTGCCGCATTCGTGGAGATCGAGGTGGCCGAGCGCGGGCCGGAATTGATGCGCGAGCTCTCTCGGGACGGCAAGGTCGCGACCATTCAGCGCACCGCCGGAGACGGAGACCTGCTTCTCACCGTCATGACCTTCGATCTCGACACCCTCGGTGACTGGGTGCAGAAGCTTGCGGGGTCCCCCATGGTCTCCCGTACTCGCACCCGCGTGGTGATGCAGGTGTTCGGGGAGAGCGAACGCTGGCGGGTGCGGGCTCTCGACATCGGCGAGGAGTCGTCCTTGTCGCGGTACCGTCCGGTACCGCGACCACTGGTCCATCAGCCGGACGCAGCGGATCTGAAGTTGATCGCCGCGCTCGCTGCCGACGGCCGACGGTCGGCAGTCGAACTCGCCGAAGTCTGTGGGATCAGCGCACCGGCCGTCCGGCGCCGGCTCGCCTACCTCGTCGCCGAGCGGATCCTCTCCATTCGCTGCGAAGTCGCCCACGTACTCGGTGGATGGCCGGTCACCGCCAACGTGTGGGCCCGCGCGACACCGCGCACGCTCGGCACGCTCGTCGATGCACTCGATTCGTTCCCCCAGATCCGCGTGTGCTGCGAGGTGACGGGGACCGCGAACGTCCTGATGACGGTGTGGTTGAGGCAGATCAGTGAGTTGTCGCGCCTGGAATACGAACTCGAGTCGGGGGTACCCGGCTTCACCGTGGTGGACCGAAGTGTCACACTCGAGACGCCCAAGCGGCTGGGCTCGATACTCGACCGGGCAGGCCGATGCACCGGTTTCTATCCACTGGAGCTGCTGACGACCTGCCGCGATACCGCTCCGTGACGCCGAGCGAGGTACCGCTGCCGCCCGGTGATACCGCCGGCCTCGGCACGGAGCATCACCGAGTACTGCGCGCAGGAGGGCGCAGCGGTGACCGGGAAGCAGCTCGTCGACTACACCGCGCCGTGGATGGCCGGCTACGAGGATCCCCACGTCGATCGTCCGGGACCGGCACCCGTTCGACCGGAAAGGACCTAAGCTGACGTCCGTGGAGCTGTTCGTCGGTATCGATATGGGGACGGGGAGTAGCAAGGGGGTGCTCGTGCGACCGGATGGAGTGGTGGTCGCCGAGCATCAGGTGAGTCATGAGATGTCGCTGCCGCGGCCGGGGTGGGCCGAGGTCGACGCGGTGGGCTTGTGGTGGGCGGAGGTGTGCGCGATCAGCCGCACACTGATGGCCGCCGTGCCGTCGGGGGCGCGGATCGCCGGGATGTGTGTCAGCGGTGTCGGTCCGTGCCTGGTGTTGTGCGACGAGGATCTCGAGCCGGTACGGCCCGCCATTCTGTACGGCATCGACACTCGGGCGTCGGTGGAGATCGCCGAACTGACCGAGTTGTTCGGCGCGGAAGAAATTTTGTTGCGGGCGGGCAAGTCGCTGTCGAGTCAGGCGGTCGGCCCGAAGATCGAATGGGTGCGCAAGAACGAGCCGGAGGCGTTCGCCCGTGCCCGTCGCTGGTACGGGTCGAATTCTTTCGTCGTGGCGAAGCTGACCGGTGAGTATATTCAGGACCATCACACGGCCAGCCAATGCGATCCACTGTATTCGATTCGCGACTTCGACTGGAATGCCGAATGGGCCGGGCGGATTCTGGGTGCGCTGCCGCTGCCCCGGCTGGTGTGGCCGTCGGAGGTGGTCGGCATGGTGACCGCGGGGGCGGCCGCGGAGACCGGAATTCCGGCGGGCACGCCGGTCGTCGCGGGCACCGTGGATGCCTATGCCGAGGCATTCAGCGTGGGTGTGCGCGATCCGGGTGATCTCATGCTGATGTACGGATCGACGATGTTCTTGGTGCAGGTGCTGGAGACGTTCCATTCGAACCCGGCGCTGTGGACGACGACGGGTGTCCAGGAGGGCACTTTCGCGCTCGCTGCGGGGACATCGACCGCAGGTGGGCTGGCCAACTGGTTGCAGAAGGTGACCGGCGGAGCCTCATTCGACGTACTGATGGCCGAGGCCGCGGCAGTGCCGCCGGGTTCGGAGGGTTTGCTGATGCTGCCCTACCTGGCCGGTGAGCGCACGCCGGTGTTCGATCCGGACGCGCGTGGTGTCGTGGCCGGACTGACCCTGCGGCACGGGCGTGGCCATCTGTTCCGCGCGGCCTACGAGGGCATTTCTTACGGGATCCGCCAGATTCTGGAGATGTTCGACAATGCCGATTCACCGGTATTGCGGGCGGTCGGAGTCGGTGGGGGGCTGCGTAGTCCGGTGTGGGCGCAGGCGCTCAGCGATATCACCGGGTTGACCCAGCTACAGCCGGAACAGACCATCGGCGCGAGTTACGGTGACGGGCTGCTGGCCGCTATCGGTGTGGGACTGGTCGCACCGGAGACGGACTGGACGCGGATAGTCCGCGAGATTCCGCCGAACCCGGAATACCGCGAACGATACGACGCCCTGTACGAGACATGGCTACAGCTGTATCCGGCTACCCGGGAGCAGGTGCATACCCTGGCGCGGTTCAGCTGACCGCGTAACCGCCGTCGATCGGGACGTCGACGCCGTTGATCATCGATGCGTGGTCGGAGGCGAGGAACAGCGCTGTCGCGGACACCTCCGCGGGAGCGGCGAAGCGGCCCAGCGGGATGCGGGCCAGCATCGGCGCCGCCTTCTCTTCCGCACCCCAGACTTTGCGGCCCATATCGGTGAGCACGATGGTGGGACACAGGGAGTTCGCGCGCACGCCATCGGGTCCGAGCTCGAGTGCCAGCACCTTGGTCGCCATCACCAGACCTGCCTTCGATGTGCAGTACGCGTAGTGCTCGGGCAGTGCGCGCAGGGCGGCAGCGGAGGCGACCGTCACGATCGATCCGCCGCCGTCACGGGCCATCGCCGCACCGACGGTGGCGGCGAGCAGTGCGGGGGCGCGCAGATTGACGGTAAGGACCTCATCGAATGTTGCCGCCGTCAGATCGGTGACCATCTCCGGGTGTGAGATGCCCGCGTTGTTGACGAGCACGTCGAGCCCGCCGAAGACCGCGGCGGCCTCCGCGGCCAACCTGGTAGGAGCGTCTGGGTGGGCAAGGTCGGCGGCCACTGGCGCAACGCGAACCCCGTACTGCTGCGCCAGGTGGCGGGCCTGATCGGCGAGTGCGCTGTGGTCGCGACCGGACAGCACCAGCGAGGCTCCGGCCGCCGCGAAAGTCTCCGCGATATCGGCCCCGATACCCTTCGACGCACCGGTGATCAGTACGCGCTTACCGTCGAGACGAATCGAGCTCACAGACTCTCCAAAAGCTGGTGTGCGGTCGATGGATCGGTGACGAGCTGGTTGAAGTATCCGGCGCGCGCCCCGGCGAGAATCGGGGCCACCTTGTCTGCGCCGACGGCCACGGCGATTCCCACCGGAATCTGCTGCAGCACGGACAGTTCCACGGCGATCAGCCGTTCGCGGCCGGGAAAGTCGATGGGTTCGCCTTCCCGGTTGTAGAACCGCGAACACACATCACCCACCGCTTCGCGTAATGATACGGAGGTGGTGGGAACGAATTGTGGTATGTCATCACGCAGCAGCGGTGGTGCGCCGACGCCCATGAGCGCGCACCGCGCCCGCGGCCACAGATTCAGTACGCGCTGAATGGACGGGTCGGCATGCAGGGTGGCGTAGAGATCGGCTCCGGGGAGGGCGGGGGCGAACAGGTAGTTCGGCCGGCCGCCGAGTTTGTTGGAGATGAGCCGGGTGATCTCGTTGGTCTGATACCACTCCTCGGGCTGGTCGTTGCCACCGACGGTGGGGGTGACGAGGACACCGGGGATGCGTTCGAGGTCGAACTGCGCCACTTGGTAGACGGTGCGTCCCGAGGAGACCAGCAGTACATCTCCGGGGACCAGCCCGACGTCGGAGAGTGCGCGTGAGACCGCGGGTGCGAGGTAGCTGCCCATCACCTCCACGGTCGGCTTGGCCGGGGTCGGCGCGGGCAGCGGTGCGGACAGGTACACCCGTTGCAATCCGGTCGCGTCGGCGAGGGTGCCCGCGAGATCGCCGCGGTCGTCGGAATGGGGTGCGCGGACTTCGATGTGGACGATGCCCTGGCGGCGGGCTTCGGAGAGCAGCCTGCTCACGGTGGCCCGGCTGATGCCCAGCTTATGGGCGACTTCGGCCTGGGTGGCGTCCTCGTCGTAGTACATTTTCGCGGCCGCGTAGAGCAGCGACGGCGCGAAGCGGCCACCCTCGGCGCCTGTCGGTGCCCGAGTATCGGAGCTGCTGTGCATGGCAGAAGTATCGCATTGCACATCAGTTCATGCCAAAATTTCCGTGCACATTCGTTCTGGACCATTGTGCCACCCTGGGTTAGTGTGATCCCGAGCATAGGGATGAAGGGCAGTGGTGATGACGGAGATGATGCAAGCGGTGATCTGCCACGGTCCCGAGGACTACCGGCTACAAGAGGTTCCCGTCCCGGTACCGGGACCGGGCGAAGCGCTGGTCCGGGTCGAGGCAGTGGGCATCTGTGCGAGCGATCTGAAGTGCTATCACGGGGCGGCGAAGTTCTGGGGTGATGAGAACCGCCCGGCGTGGGCCGAGACCGAAGTGATCCCCGGTCACGAATTCGTCGGCGAAATCGTGCAGATCGACGCCGCGGGCGCCGCCCGCTGGGGCGTCGAGGTGGGGGACCGAGTGGTCTCCGAACAGATCGTGCCGTGCTGGACATGCCGGTATTGCCTCCGCGGGCAGTACCACATGTGCAAACCGCACGACCTCTACGGTTTCAAGCGCCGGACCCCGGGCGCTATGGCGAAGTTCATGGTTTTTCCCGCAGAAGCGCTGGTGCACAAGGTTTCCAAGGATATTCCGGCCGCACACGCCGCATTCACCGAGCCGCTGTCGTGTTCGCTGCACGCCGTCGAGCGGGCGGGTATCACCTTCGAGGATGTCGTGGTGGTGGCGGGTTGCGGTCCGATCGGTCTCGGCATGGTGGCCGGTGCGCGGGCGAAGAGCCCTGCCCATGTCATCGCGCTGGATATGGCGCCGGAGAAGTTGATGCTGGCTCGGGAGTGCGGCGCCGATATCGTGATCAACATTCGCGACGAGGACGTTCAGGCGGTCGTCATGGAACTCACCGACGGCTACGGCGCCGATGTCTACCTGGAAGGTACCGGCCATCCCTCCGCCGTGCCGCAGGGCTTGAACCTGTTACGCAAGTTGGGAACCTACGTCGAGTACGGCGTGTTCGGCAGTGATGTCTCCGTCGACTGGAGCATCATCAGCGACGACAAGGAGCTCGATGTGCGCGGCGCGCATCTGGGTCCGCACTGCTGGCCGGCCGCCATCCGCATGCTCGAATCGGGCATCTTGCCGATGGACAAGATCTGTACCCACCAGCTGCCGCTCAGCGACTTTCAGAAGGGTCTCGATCTGGTGGCCGGCGGAACCGAGTCGGTGAAGGTTTCGCTGATTCCCTCCTGACCTGCCGAGAAAGTTCGATGAGGAACAGATACATGAGCAGAAATCAGTTCTCGCGCCGGGACATGCTGCGGGCCGTGGGCCTGGCCGGTGCGGCCGCCGCGGCCCTGCCGGTACTCTCGGCCTGCGGCGTGGGTGGCAAGGTCGAGGCCGTCAACGGTGCGGGCGAGGTGAGCGGGCCCTTCAACTGGCGTGCCGCGGAAGGCACGACTCTGCACCTGTTGCAGACGCCGCACCCGTACCAGCAGTCGCTGCAACCGCTGCTCGCCGAGTTCACCCGGCTCACCGGCATCACGGTCGACACCGACCTGGTGCCGGAGGCCGACTACTTCACCAAGTTGAATACCGAATTGGCCGGTGGCACCGGTAAACACGATGTGTTCATGCTGGGTGCGTACTTCATCTGGCAGTATGGTCCCCCCGGTTGGCTGGAGGACCTGGCCCCGTGGATCGCGAACTCCTCGGCCACCAGTGACGCGTACGACTTCGAGGACATCTACGAGGGTCTGCGCACCTCCACCC
The DNA here is from genome assembly GCF_050942415.1 of Nocardia grenadensis. Taxonomy (NCBI): domain Bacteria; kingdom Bacillati; phylum Actinomycetota; class Actinomycetes; order Mycobacteriales; family Nocardiaceae; genus Nocardia; species Nocardia grenadensis. Next base: position 2,465,203 of record NZ_CP192054.1, read on the forward strand.
GATGGGACTTCGACCTCGGCAGTCCGCTCGGCACCGGCGGGCAGTGGGCGATCCCGTGGGGCTTCGAGAACAATGTGGTCGCTTACAACAAGGCCTATTTCGACCAGCGCAAGATCACCTTGCCGGACACCTTCGACAACTTCATCCAGCTGGCCGTCGACCTCACCGACCGTTCCCAGCACCGGTACGGCATCGCCACCCGCGGATCCAAGTCGTGGGCGACCATCCACCCCGGCTTCATGACGCAATTCGCCAGGGAGGGCGCGAAGGATTACGAACTCGTCGACGGCCGGTTCGAGGCCGCCATGGCCTCGGACGCCTCGGTCGCCTTCACCGAGAAGTGGATCGAAATGCAGCGTCTGGCCGGACCGACATCGTGGACCACTTACGACTATCCCCAGGCCACCGGCGATCTCGGTGACGGCACCGCGATGATGGTCTACGACGCCGACAGTGCGACCTATCCGAAGAACAAACCGGGTGCCAGTGCGCAAGCGGGCAATATCGCCTGGTATCCGGGCCCCGCCGGACCGGGTGGCAACTACAACACCAACTTGTGGACCTGGTCGCTGGCGATGAACGCGCAGTCGAAGAACAAGCATGCGGCCTGGTTGTTCATCCAGTGGGTCACGGGTAAGGAAGCCCTCTCGAAAGCCGTGCAGGGTGGGATCTTCGCCGATCCTGTGCGCAAGTCGGTTTTCGACGGCGTGTTCAAACAGCAGCTCGGCGGAATGCCCGGCTATCTGGAAGCTTTCGAGACGGTGATCGGCAGCTCGAAGATCCAGTTCACGCCGCAGAAGAAGTTCTTCGACACCACGGAGGATTGGTCCGTCGCGCTGCAGGACATCTACGGCGGTGCGAACGCCCGGTCCCGTCTGGCCAGCCTGGCCAAGACCTGTACGTCGAAGGTCAATCTCTGACCCGGCGTGGGTCGAAGAAAGGGAGGTCGATATGACCACTCAATCAGTTCGTCCACCGTCCCATGCCGACCCGGAGAAGCCGGGCTCAACGCAGCGAACCGACCCTCCGGAGGTTCCGCGCTGGCGGCGGTCGCTGCGGCCGTACCTGCTCTCGGTTCCGGCGGTGCTCATCGTAGTGGGGATTCTCTACCCTTTCGTGATCGGCGCGTATTACTCGGTGCTCAACTACGCCGCGGTGAATCCTGAGCCGATCTTCGTCGGAATCCGGAACTACGCCAGTGTGCTGGGTGATGTGGAATTCTGGACCAGTGTCCGGGTCACCGGCACCTTCGCGATCGTGGCCACCGCCATCGAGACCGTCGTCGGCGTCGGCATCGCCCTCTTGCTCAACCGCTCCAGCATCATCGGGCGGATCTTCGAGAAAGTGCTGATCCTGCCGCTGATGATCGCGCCGGTGATCGCGGGCGTCATCTGGAAGCTGATGTTCAACCCGCAGTTCGGCGTGCTCAACCACATCCTCGGTCTCGGATCCACCTTCGACTGGCTCAGCAGCGGCAATGCCCTGTGGTCGGTGATCCTGGTGGATCTGTGGATCTTCACCCCGTTCGTCGCGATCCTGGTGCTCGCCGGCATCCGTTCGCTGCCCAAGGAACCCTTCGAGGCATCGGCGGTAGACGGCGCGAGCTGGTTCTACATGTTCCGCAAACTCATGCTGCCGATGCTGTGGCCCTACATCCTGGTCGCGGTCATCTTCCGCTTCATGGACAACCTCAAGGTTTTCGACGCGGTCTACGTCCTCACCTCGGGCGGCCCCGGCGTAGCGACGCGGACCCTGCAGATCGGGGCATTCGAGGACTCCATCATCAACCTCGACTACTCCCGCGGCAGCACCTACATGTTCCTGCTGTGGGTGATCGTGTTCATCACCGCACGCCTCCTGGTGAGCGTGCTCGGAAAGGCGCAGCGTCGCGCTGCCGGAGCGGAGTCGTAGATCATGGCCAAGGAACTCTTACCCGGACAGCGCCGATTCACCCCGGCCTCCGTGGGCGCGGATATCGTGCTGATCGGCTGGTTCGTCTTCTCGCTGTTCCCGATCGTGTGGATGGTCCTGCTGGCGTTGAAAACGCCGGCGCAACAGACCACCACCTACTTCACATTCAGCCCCACCCTGGAGAACTTCGCTACGGTGCTGAGCCCGAAAGGCACCGAACTCACCAGCGTGGACTTCAAGGCCGCGCTGCTCACCAGCCTGATCAATTGCGGTGGTGCGGTGATCGTTTCCCTGGTCATCGGAATTCCCGCTGCCTATGCGGCGGGCCGGTGGCAGTACAAAGGCTCCAATGACCTGATGTTCACCATGCTCTCGTTCCGGTTCGCTCCCGAACTGATGGTCATCGTTCCGCTGTTCGTCATCTACAACCAGATCGGCCTGTTCGACACCAAGGCCGGCATGGTGTGGGTGCTCCAGTTGGTGACGATGCCGTTGGTTGTGTGGATCCTGCGGTCCTATTTCCAAGACCTGCCCGAGGATCTGGAACAGGCCGCACTGCTGGACGGATATACCCGCCGGCGGGCCTTCGTGATGGTCGCGCTGCCGCTCGTGCGGCCCGGTATCGCCGCCGCGGCACTGCTCGCGTTCATCTTCGCCTGGAACAACTACGTGTTCCCGCTGATCCTGGCCGACAGCAATGCCGCCACCGTGACCGTGGCGATCACGAAATACCTCGGCGGTGGCGGGCAGGCGTATTACAACCTCACCGCCGCCGCCGCGGTGATCGCGGCGCTACCACCACTGATTCTGGCGCTCACAATCCAGCGATACCTGGTGCGCGGCCTCTCCTTCGGGGCGGTGAAGTCCTGATGGCGGATCTGACGATCAACGGACTCACCAAGCACTACGGGAAGACGGTCGGCATCGACGATGTATCGCTCGATATCGCCGATGGCGAATTCTTCGTCATCCTCGGCCCATCGGGTGCTGGTAAGACCACCACGCTGAAATCGATCGCCGGGCTGGTCCAGGTGGATAGTGGCACGGTACATATCGGTGGCGCGGATATGACGATGGTCGAGCCCTACCACCGCAATGTGGCGATGGCGTTCGAGAGCTACGCCTTGTATCCACAGCAGACCGTGGCGCAGAACCTTTCCTCTCCGCTGCGCTCCGGGCGCACCGGAAAGTACTCCGCAGCCCAGCAGCAGGAGCGGGTCGATGCCGTCACTGTGACGCTCGGCATCGACCATTTACAGCAGCGGTTTCCACGGGAACTGTCCAACGGACAGCGTCAGCGGGTGGCCCTGGGCCGGGTGCTGATTCGGCCCGCGGACGTCTATCTACTGGACGAACCGCTGTCTCATCTGGACGCGAAACTGCGTGCGGCCATGCGCGCGGAACTACGCGAGCTCGGGCGGATGTCGAATACGACGACCGTCTACGTCACCCACGACTACCAGGAAGCCCTGGCGTTGGGCGACCGAATCGCCATCCTGCGCGACGGGAAGCTGGTGCAGGTGGATACGCCGAAGGCCATCTGGCGCAAACCGGTCGACACCTTCGTGGCCAAAGCGCTCGGCCAGCCGGAGATCAATATCGTCGATGCGATCGTCGACGGTAGCGCGCTGCGAGTATCCGGAAGCAGTATCGAGATTCCGGTGCCTCCCGAACTCGGCCTCGGCACGGGCCGCGGTGTCCGGCTCGGCATCCGCCCCTGCGATATCACCCTCGCCGCCGTAGCAAGCGCTGCACCCGGGGTGGCGAACCTGACCGGCGTGATCACCCTGACCGAACGACTCGGGCGCAGTATCGAGGTTTCCGTCGATATCGGCGAAACGTCGTTGATCGCGCTGTCCCCGGGCGGGCCGCATATTCGCGAGGGCGCCACCGTCGTGGTGACGGTACCGCTGGCCGACGTCCTCATCTTCGAAGCAGGCGAACGCGGCAGCGACAGTCTCCGTCTCGGTGCTGCCGCATCCAACTCCCAGGAGCGGCGATGACAGTCGAAACCAGAACCGGGTCGGCGGCGCAGCGGTTGACGCTCGAGCGCCTCACCAAGACCTACGTCGCGCGCGGCCGGGAAAGCTTCCAGGCGGTCAAGGGCATCGAGCTCGATATCGAACCAGGCGAACTCGTCGCATTGCTCGGTCCATCGGGCTGCGGCAAAACGACGACCCTGCGCATGATCGCCGGTCTCGAGACGGTGACCAGCGGTGACATCCGGATCGGCAACCGCACCATCACCGACCTGCCCCCCGGGAAGCGCGGTGTGGGCGTGGGATTCGAAAGCTATGCCCTGTATCCGCCGCTATCGGTGCGGCAGAACCTCGGCTACGGGTTGAAGGCACGCAAGGTCGCCGACGCCGACCGGCTCGTCAGCGATATCGCGCACCGGCTGGAATTGCAGGATGTGCTCGATCTGCGGCCCGCGAGCCTGTCCAGCGGGCAGAAACAACGTGTCGCGCTTGCCCGGGCGCTGGTCCGGAATCCGCCGGTACTGTTGCTGGACGAACCTCTCTCGCATCTGGACGCCTCGGCACGGCAGCGGGTCCGGCGCGAATTGAAGGTGCTGCAACGGGAATTCGGCTACACCACTATCGTGGTCACCCACGATCAGGTGGAGGCGCTGAGCCTGGCCGACCGGCTCGCTGTCATGGACGGCGGAATCATCCAGCAGTTCGGCACACCCGACGAGATCTTCGACGATCCGGCGAATCGCTTCGTCGCCGGATTCGTGGGCGAGCCGCAGATCAATATTGTCGACGGCGTGGTCCGCCGAGACGGTGCGGGCACGGTCGTCCAGATCGGCAGCGCGACGATTCCGGTCGCTGTCTCGGCGGTTGGTGACGGTCAGCGGGTCGAGGTGGGCATTCGGCCACAGGACAGCCGGCTTTCCGCCGAACCGGCCGGTCCCGGCCGGCTGACGGCCTCGGTGCGCTATTTCGAACATTTGATGGAGTTCGGCCGCGCGGCACTGGATGTGCCCGGTGTCGAGGAGCCCGTACTGGTCGAGACACCAGCCCGGCAGAACTTCGCGGTGCACCAGCAGGTGGCGCTGTCGGTGCTGCCGGAACGGGTGTACCTGTTCGATCCCGACTCCGGACAACGATTGCGATAGAGGACATCTGATGACGCGGCTGTACAACGACCCGGCATCGTTCACCGACGATATGCTGGCGGGATTTCTCGACGCCAATGCGGGATACGTCACCGGTGTCCCCGGCGGGGTGGTCCGCGCTTCGGCGACCCGTCCCGGCAAAGTCGCCGTGGTCGTCGGTGGGGGAACGGGCCACTATCCCGCCTTCTGCGGGCTGGTGGGTCGCGGTCTCGCTGACGGCGCCGTGGTCGGCAATATTTTCACCTCCCCTTCGGCAGCCGCCGCGGCCTCGGTGGCCAGGGCGGCCGACGGGGGCGCCGGGGTCTTACTGACCACAGGCAACTATGCGGGCGACGTGATGAACTTCGGTTTGGCGGTCGAGCAGTTGGAAGCCGAGGGTATTCTGGCCCGTTACTTGGCCGTCACCGACGATATCGCCAGCGGACCAGCCGACGATATCGCCGCACGTCGTGGTATCGCGGGTGATTTCACGGTCTTCAAATGCGCGAGCGCGGCAGCGGAGGCAGGCTACGACCTGGACGGTGTGTTCCAGATCGCGGCCCTGGCCAACGACAACACGCGGACACTCGGCGTCGCCTTCGACGGTTGCACTCTGCCCGGCGCCTCGGCGCCACTGTTCACCGTCGAGCAAGGGTCCATGGGACTGGGTCTCGGAATCCACGGCGAACCGGGCGTCGCCGTACACAAGCTGCCGAGCGCAGCCGAACTCGCCGAACTGCTGGTGGCCGGGGTGCTGAAGGAGAAGCCGGCGGACGCCGGGTCACGAATCGCGGTAATACTCAATGGACTCGGGCGTACCAAGTACGAGGAATTGTTCGTGGTGTGGGCCACCGCGGCCGAATTGCTGCGCACGGCGGGCTACACCGTGGTTCAGCCGGAGGTCGGCGAATTGGTGACCAGCCTCGACATGGCAGGGTGCTCCTTGACCGTGATGTGGCTCGACGAAGAATTGGAACGGTTCTGGACCGCGCCGGCGGACACCCCGGCGTACCGCCGCGGAAGCATTGCCGAGGTTCCGTCGGCGACTCGCCGCCGCGCCGTCACCGACACCTACCATCACCCGGATTTCGCCGCGACCGCAGACGATGCCGCGCGGCAGGGAGGCGTCGCCATCGCCGTGGCGCTGCACGCTGTCGCGGCGGCGATGGTCGAGGCGGAAGCGGAATTGGGTCGCATCGACGCGGTCGCCGGTGACGGCGACCACGGGCGCGGCATGGTCCGGGGCACTGCCGCGGCTTGCGCGGCCGCCGACGAGGTCGTCGGGCGCGGGGCAGGCCAGGGCGGGGTGCTCAGGGCGGCCGGTGCCGCGTGGGCCGCGCAGGCGGGTGGCACCTCGGGTGTGCTGTGGGGGGCGGCGCTGACGGCACTGGGGGTTCGGCTCGGTGATGCCGGCCGCCCTACCGACGCCGATATCGTCGCCGGCCTGCGCGCAGCCTACGACTCGCTCGCTCGTCTCGGTAAGGCCCGGCCGGGCGACAAGACCATGCTGGACGCCCTGCTGCCGCTCATCGAAGCGACCGAAAACGGTGCGTCCTGGCGCAGTGCGGCGGCCGCCGCCGAGTCTGCGGCGCGCGCGACCGCCGAATTGCGCCCCAAGGTCGGCCGGGCGCGTCCGCTCGCAGAGCGCAGTATCGGTAGTCCGGACGCGGGCGCCGTGTCACTGGCGATATGTGCGCGAGTCGTCGCCGACCACTTCGAACCACTCGTCACAGAAGGAGCGCCCCTATGAGAATCGTGGTGGGGTGCGATGACGCCGGGCTCGAGTACAAGAACGCCCTCGAGGCCGATCTCGAGGCAGACGACCGGGTCACCGAAGTGATCGATGTGGGCATCGGAAACGGTGAGCACACCGCCTATCCGCACGTTGCGGTCACCGCCGCGCGGATGATCGCCGCCGGCGAAGCCGATCGTGCACTGCTGGTTTGCGGCACCGGCCTCGGTGTGGCGATCAGCGCGAACAAGGTACCGGGGATTCGCGCGGTCACCGCGCACGACAGCTTCTCGGTGGAGCGTTCGGTACTGAGCAACGATGCGCAGGTGCTGTGCTTCGGGCAGCGCGTCATCGGACTCGAACTGGCTCGCCGGCTGGCAAAGGAATGGCTCGGATACCATTTCGACCCCGAGTCGGCATCGGCGGCGAAGGTCGCCGCCATCGGCAGCTACGAGAATCCTGATCCCCGTGCGCACGGTCGGCTGGCCCGCCGCCGGCGGATCTGTTGAGTGGAGGATGTCCATGGCGCGACAGCGGCGGACCGCCGCGGGCGAGTTCTCCTTCGGACAGTGGACTATCGGATCGACCGATATGGGCCCCTCCTGCGGGGCTGCCCGCAGCAGGCCGGCTAACTCGGCAGCGGCTTCGTGTGTATGCGACAGCGTGCACTCGGATACCTGTCCGGCCGAGGGGATTCGATGACGCTGGTGGCAGGGGTGGATTCCTCGACACAGACATGCAAGGTCGTGGTGCGCGACGCCGACTCCGGCCGACTGGTCCGCCACGGTGCCGCAGAACACCCGCCGGGTACCGAGATCGACCCGGAGCACTGGTGGAATGCGTTACAGCTCGCCCTCGAGCGAGCAGGCGGGCTCGACGACGTGGCTGCGGTGTCGATCGGCGGACAGCAGCACGGCATGGTGTGCCTCGACACGGACGGCCGGGTCATCCGGCCCGCCCTGCTATGGAATGACACGCGGTCGGCCGGCGCGGCCGACGCGCTCATCCGGGAACTCGGTGCGGGCGACCATGCGCTCGGCGCTCGCCGCTGGGTCGAGGCTGTCGGCACGGTGCCGGTGGCATCACTGACCGTCACCAAACTGCGGTGGCTGGTGGACCACGAGCCCGGCAATGCCGCTCGAATCGCGGCGGTGGCGTTGCCGCACGACTGGCTCACCTGGCGCCTGCGCGGCGCCGGGTCCCTGGACGATCTGGTGACCGACCGCTCCGACGCATCGGGGACCGGTTACTTCGATGCGGTGTCGGGATCCTACCGACGTGACCTGCTCGCACTGGCTCTGCGGCGCCGCGAGGAAGAGGTGCGCCCCATATCGCTGCCCCGCGTCCACGGTCCCGATGAGCGGGCCGGCACGGGATGTTCTCGACTCGGCCTTTCCCGCACGGTTGTCGGGCCCGGGTGCGGTGACAATGCCGGGGCGGCGTTAGGGCTCGGATTGGATGTCGGCCGAGTTTTCCTTTCTCTGGGAACCTCCGGTGTGGTGGCCGCGGTTTCGGACCATCGATCGGTCGATTCCACCGGCTCGGTGGCCGGTTTCGCTGATGCCACCGGCAGATTCCTGCCGCTGGTCTGCACACTCAACGCCACCCGGATCATCGACAGCATGGCCTCGGTACTCGGCGTGAACCACGACGACTTCGACGCGCTGGCACTGGGCGCCGCTCCGGGATCGGGCGGAATGGTCCATGTGCCTTACCTTCAAGGAGAGCGGACCCCGAATCTTCCCCATGCCACCGGCGTGCTCGAGGGCATGACTTTGTCCGCCATGACAAGGGAGAACTTCGCGCGCGCAGCGGTCGAGGGTTTGCTGTGCCTGATGGCTGACGCATTGGAAGCTGTTCGTGGACAGAATGTGTCGATCGAGCGGATCACACTCGTCGGCGGTGGCGCCCGGTCGGCCGCGGTACGTGAAATCGCTCCGTCCGTACTCGGGGTCCCCGTGCATGTCCCGCAGCCCGGCGAATACGTTGCCGACGGTGCCGCGCGGCAAGCGGCCTGGGTACTGTCCGGCGGAGACCAGCCACCGCTCTGGCCGGTGTCCGACATCGGAACCTACACCGCACAGAGAAACTCAGGGGTTCTCGCCCGTTATCGGCGAGTTGCCGCCGCGGTCGCCGGTTTCTAGTGTTGTCGAGCGATGCCGGGGTTCGATCTCTACGGCGTCGGCGAGATCGATCTCGACCTGCGGCGACCCGGCCGGGTGTCGGTTTGCGCTGCTGCTTGTCGTCGGTGATCCTGCCGGTGGAGGTGGTGTCGATGGCCCGGGAACCGGAAGCGTTCGTCTTGGACGAACTGCCGACCGACCTGGTCGACGCCGTAACCGCGATCGGTTACGGATTCACCAAGCCGGTGAGCGCGGTTCTGCGGAGTCGCCGTACCCGACCCACGGCCAAGGCGACCGTGACCAGAAATGCCGCCAGTCCCCACCAAACGTTCGCCTTGGTGACATTGAGGCCGAGGCCCGCCACACCGGCTGTCCGGCCACCGTCGTGCCCGCTGATGACGGCGGCGCAGACCACCGCGATGAATCCGAGGACGAAAAGCCCCGCGACCGAGCGGAACGCGATGGTCGCCCGAGTTCGTTGCCGGCTCGGGGGCAGGTTGCCGAGCCGGTAGAGGACGAGCGCGGCAATGGGAAGCTGCATCGACCACACCAGTGTGCGGAAAGATCCCTCGTACCAGACATTGGTGCCGTAGAGCAGCGTATGCCAGCTGCTCAGGGCGTAGACGACGATGATAGAAGCGTGCAGAGCCCGCCAGACGACGGGGCGTAGCCAGCGGCGGGAATAGAAGGCCAGGCCGAGCGGTATCGCCAGGTACAACGCCAGCAGCCCGATGAAAATGGCGACCTTCCCCGTTCCACTGGAATAGGCCGAGGGGACGAAGGTATCGACGAATGCGCGCCACACCGATTCGGTGATGCCCGCAGTCGCGGAGTACTCGCGGACGAATTCGGCGAACAACCACGCGGCGTGGACGAACATCAACCCGATGGTGGTCAAACTGGTAGCGCGATGCCATTTCTCGATACTGCGCTGCGGGACCGGTAACCACCTCGGACTGCGACTGCTGCGCAGCAAACCGAGGACGACAGTGATCCACGCCCAGAGCAGCCCTGTCCAGCCGAAGGCTTGGCACATCCAGTACATCCAGTACCTGCCGGGGTCTGCCAGATCGGGCATGACCACAATGGTCGGCGAAGTGCCGGCGGCGACGCGGTAATAGAGCCAACCGAACACCACCAAGGTGATGAACAAGGCGATGGTGGCGTCGATGCGGGCGGTGCGCAGATCCGCGCGGAGTTCGCGCGTATCGAATTTCGTACGTGTTCTGACAGTACTCATCGATGACTCGTGTCCTCGTAGCGGCCGCCGCCGCGACCATAGGCCGGGCCGTCGTTCTCGTGCGGGCTCCCCGCACCCGGTCAGAGGTCGGTCTCTTTCCGTTTCGTTCTGTTCCGGCAACTTCGACACCTGATCCGGCATTACGCAAACCCTCACTCTCCGGGCCCCCTCACTTGCCCTTACGGTGAGTAGTCGCGGCAGCATCCCGGAAAGTTCCCGCTCGACTGGACGAATCGGGCCCGGGGCTTCCGGTCCGGCCTGCCCGCCGTGGCTCTCCGCAACGAATCGTGTCGGAATGGAACTTTCGGCTGCGCGGCGACGACACTCTGCGTGTGACATTCCAGGAGTGGGACGGGGGACCGGTGAGTGACAGTGACGAGGTGACCGCGCTTTGGCTGTGCGATACCGAGAGAGCCCTGCGTGGCATCGAACGGTCGGTGCTGGACGAGATGTTCCTGAGCCGGCGGCTGGTGCTGGTCCTGTCGGTGGCCGCAGTCGGCCTTGTGCTGTCGGTCGCCGCCGCGTCCTCTGCCGCGCTGACGGCGGAAAAGCCGCTGCTGCCGCTGCTTTCGCTGCTGGTTTCCGGTGTTGTCACCCTTTCGGCTCTCGGCGGGATCGTCGCCCGCCGCTTCTCCTGGGCTTGTTTCGCGGCATTTACGGCGGGGGTGGGTGCGGCGCTGTCGGTGCTGGCGTTCTGGATTCTGCGGACCGGTGGAGTGAACTCCGGTGCGGGGTGGTTCGGGGCCATGGCGGCGTGCGAAATGGTACTGCTGGTCGGCTGGGCGGGTTCGGCGCTGAGGCCGCTGGCTGATTCGCAGCCGGAGTGCCGTATGGCCCGGCGGGCGCGGCCCGCCGCGACCCGGCCGCGGGCGTACGGCGGATAGCGGTCCGCACACGATGTCCGGGCCGGGTCGTCACGGGTATCGCCTCAGGACTCGAGTGCCTCGGGGAGTTCGCCGGGCTCGATCGGGTTGCCGTCGAGGAAGGCCGAGGGGGTGGACTGGATACCGCTGTCGAGCACGTCGAGTGTGCGGGACCGGACGAACTTGGCGTAGGTGCGGTCGGTCACGCACTGCGCGAAACCCGGATCCGTGTAGCCGGCGCCTTTGGCGACCTCGACGAGTGTGCTGTCCGAAAGGCCGTCGCCGCCTTCCGGGGGCTGGTGTTCGAACATGGTCTTCAGCCAGCCGGGGTAGGCGATGGGATCGGCGGAGGCGGCGCAGAACGAGGCGTTCGCGGCGCGGGTCGAGTACTCGGTAGAGGAAGCGTGATCGAGAAAGGCGATGATGTCGTATTCGGCGGCCACGGTTCCCGCGTTCACCGCAGTGGTCAGCAGCGGACCGTAGGCCGCCTCGAACTGCCGGCAGGCCGGGCATTGCAGATCCGCCACCAACCGGACCGTTCTCGCCGCCGAGGGTCGTCCGATCCTGATCGTCCCGGTGTCGGTGAGGGTCGCGGCGAGACCGTTCGGGTTCGATTCCGGCGCGGCGGCGATAGCGGGGGTGGGGCCGGGGTCGTCACGCGCGGCCTTCTTCATCGCGATATTGATGCCGATGGCGGCGATGAGTCCGACGAGGACCGCGGCGACCGCCAGTTGTACAAGGATCCGCCGGGTGCGGTCCGGTTGGTGCATCGACGACGGCGAATTCTTCCGTTTCTTCTGTGCGCTCATGACGAGCTCCTTGTCTGTGCTTCGGGTGGGTGGGCCTTGCTGGTTGTGTTCGGTCCGGCTACGACTGATCCGGCGGCCGGGATGGGAAGGGGCCGGTCGGACCGTGCCGCGAAGTGCGCGGCTCGGGAGCAGCCGGTGAGCGGCACCCGCCGCCCACCGGTTGCTTCGAGGTCTGCTGGGCTCGGCTCGCTGGTCAGCGTGCCCGGGCGAACTGCACCGGCGGCGCTTCGCCTCTCCGCTCGCGGGGGAAGGCGTAGACCACGGTGGAATCCGTGCCCACGCCTTGCCAGAGTTCGACCAGTGTTTCCCTGGCCCGCGCGACCCGGGAGCGAATGGTGCCGACCGGGCAATCGGCGGTCTGCGCGGCCTCGGCGTAACTGAGTCCGAGAAGCTGGGTCAGTACGAACGCCTCGCGGCGGTCGGCCGGGAGATGGTGCAGCAGGTCGGCCACCACCATGTCCTCGCCGATATCGCTGTCGTGGCGGTCGCGTCGCTGGTCTATCGCGGTCTCCCAGTCAGCGCCGCCGCTGGTCCGCGGACGGGACGAAGCGTTGCGCAGCCGGTCGATCACCGCCCGCCGGGCGATCGAGAGCAGCCAGGTACGGGCCGTCGACCGTCCGGCGAACCGCGGCAGACTGCCCAGCGCGCGCAGGAAGGTTTCCTGGGTGAGATCGTCGGCGGATTGCACGTCGGTCAGATGGGCGACGAAGCGCCACACATCGGTCTGGGTGCAGCCGATGAACTCGGCCAGGGCGGTGCGGTCGCCCGCGCCTGCGGCCAGCGCCAGCGCGGTCAGCTCCTCATCCGAGGGCATGACGGCGTACCGGGTCGGGGCCGGTGTGTCGCACGAGGCCGGAAGGTGGTCGGTAGTGCTGCCCGGGCCCGGGCAGCACGCGAGGATGCGTATTCATAGCGACGAGTTCTCTGGTCGGGACGCGGGCGCGGTCACGCGGTCACATGGGAGTCCGCCCGCGTGCCTGCTCGGCGCGCCGACGGAGTCGCGAGACCGCGTCGCCGCTGCGCCGGTGACGGGACACCCGCCGTACACAGGCGAGCGTCCAGCGGCGTCCCGGAAGAATTCCCGAGCAGCTCAGCCGGTCACTGTGTCACGACGGATTCTGGATAGTGCTGGAAATCCGCCCGGTGGGCCCCGGCGGGCCATCGCGTGGCGCAGGAATTCGACGCCGGTGGCCGGCGTACCGAGTTCGGCCGGGGGACGCGCGACAACCGCGGCGGCCGTGGGCGGCATCGGCGGGACGAGCAGCAGCAGGGGCAGCACGATCCGGGTGTACAGCGTCGCGGTGAGCGTGAAGGCAGTGCGCTCGCCCCACCACAGCCAGAGGCCGCACAGCACGGCGGCGAGGCAGTGCGCTGCCAGCATGGCCGGTGTGCCGGTCGCGGTCGGCCGGGCGGTGGTCGCGGCGTGGCCGGTATATCCCCCGGCGGGGGCGGCGGCGAACCACAGGTGCAGGACACCCTGTCCGGCCAGCAGCCCCGCGGTGATCGGGAGCAGACCGCGTTGCCGGTCGGCGACGGACCAGGCGAAGGCTGCGCAGAAGCCGACTGCGAGACCGAGGGTCGACAGGGAAATGGAATGAGCGGAAGTCAGGGCGTGGCCCGACGCCGAGAGCAGGACACAGATCAGCGCGAAGATCCACGCACGGCACGCCCGGGTGAGCGGGGAGCGGTGCGCTGGACTGATCATGGTGATCGCTATCGTCGCACCTTTTCCGGAACAGCGGTGGTCTGGGGCGGGGGACCGGGCGGAGTGAAACGTCGCAGCCGCCCCGATCCGTTCACGGCCGGTGGTCTCGGTGCAGCACACGGTGTACACCAGCGCGCCGGCGGTGACTGCGCCGGCCACCGTGGCGAGTGCTCGGAGCAGGCTTTAGCAGAGTGCTTTGGACGAGCCCTGGACAGGCGGTATCGGCCGCGGCGTGGGGCATCTCGCCAGCCGATATCGTGGCACCGGCCACCGCGACAGCCGTCACGCCGACCCACACCGTCCGCGCCGAGAGCATCCCGATATCCATCCCGTCTCTCCGGAGGTCCGTCGGACGTTCGCCCGCCGCAGATCAGTAGTCGGCGTGGCCGGGTGGGTGGTTCCGTGACCGTGCAGAAGTGAGGTAGCTCTCGTATGCGAGGTGGCGGGCGTATTCCCCGGCCGTCCACCCGAGATGGTCGTATGCCCGGTCACCGTGGCCGGATTCGATCGGTGCTCTCAGTAGCCTTTGGAGCGGAGGAAGTCCGCGACGGTGACCACCGCCTGTGGGTTGCGGGGGCTTTCGACCAGTGCGGCGTAGGGCAGGGCGATGATGTTGTTCTCACGGACCGCTGTAGTGCCGGCCATCAGCGGGTGGGCGCGCAATTGCTCGATCTTGGCCTGCACCGAGTTCTGCGGACCCGCGCCGTAGTCGACGATCACGATCGCCTGCGGATCCCGCTGGGCCGCGGCCTCCCACGAGGTGGTGGTCCACGAGTCGTTCAGGTCGTCGAAGATGTTCGTACCACCTGCTCTCCGGATGATCTGTGACGGTGCGGCGGTGCGGCCGGAGGTGAACGGTTCCGGTGTGGCGCTGTCGAACAGGAACACCCGGGCCGGATCCTTTCCGGCCGGTGCACCGTTACCGGCCGCGGCGACCTGGTCGCGGTATTGCGCGACGAGGTCGTCGGCCTTCTCGCGCACATCGAAGATCTCGCCGAGATTGGTGAGGTCGGCGTAGAGGGCGTCGAGCGGTTCCATCACCCCCCGGCGGGTGGTTCCGGGCTGTCGGCATGCTTCGGTCAGCTGGTACGGGACCGCGCCGATCGAGCGCACCCAGTCCGGGGTGAGGCCGGTGGTCTCCTTGAAGCCGTAGTTCCAGCCGGCGAAGACGAAATCGGGGTCGGCGGCCTGGACGACCTCGCGGGTGAAGGCGTCACCCAGTGGCGTTACGCGCTCGAACTCGGCCTTCCACGGTGAACTGGCGATATCGCGTTCCTTGCCGGGGTGGCTGGTGTAGCCGACCAGGCGATCGGCCAGGCCGAGGGCGAGCATCATCTCGGTGATCCCGGTGTCGTTGGTGACCACTCGCTCGGGGATGCCGTCGACGGTGAGCGGGGCGCCGCAGTTGGTGACGGTCACCGACTCGCCGCTCGCGTTCTTCGGAGCTTCCTGCACATCGGCGCCGCACGCTGTCGTGCCGAGTACGCACGCGAGGGCGATCGCCGTGATCAGCCGGGACGATCTCATCTACTGTTCCTTTTCGTCGAAGATGATCTGCGGGACGCCCAGCCTGGGGTGCGTCACGATATGGCCGCCGATCGAGAACCAACGGGTGATCGTCTCCGCGGTGATCACCTCGTGCGGGCGGCCCGAACAGACGAGCCGGCCCCCGTGCAGGACGAAGATCCGATCACAGTGCTGGGCAGCCAGATTCAGGTCGTGCAGTGCCGCGATCACGGTGATGCCCAGTCCCCGTGCCGCGGACAGCACGCTGTACTGGTGGTGGACGTCGAGGTGGTTCGTCGGCTCATCCAGGACGAGCACTCGCGGCTGCTGGGCGAGCGCCCGCGCGATCAGGACCCGTTGGCGCTCACCGCCCGACAGCGACAGGAAGCCGCGCGCCGCGAGATGTCCGATATCGGCTGTTTCCATCGCCGCGGCGCAGATCTCCCGGTCGCGTCGCCGCGTGCCGCGCAGCAGCGCGGTATGTGGCAGGCGCCCGGTGGCCACGACCTCGGCCGCGGTGAAATCGAACGGAGTACTCGTATCCTGAGTGAGCGCCGCGATTTGGCGGGCGTTCTCCCGCATGCTGATCGCCGCGATATCCGTCCCATCGACCAGAACCCGTCCCGTCGTCGGGGACAACGCGCGGTAGAGGCAGCGCAGCAGGGTGGACTTACCACTGCCGTTGGGCCCCACGATGCCGAGGAACTGGCCCGGCCCGGCGGCCAGGGTCACCGCCTCGACGACCGTCGTACCGTCGAACTCGACCGTGACCTTCTCGTAGTCGACCCGCATCAGCTGTGCTCCACCAGGGCTCCGCGGCGGCGCATCAGCAGCACGAACACCGGCACTCCCACCGCGGCGGTGATCGCGCCCAGCGGCAGCTCCTGCGGAGGTATGAGGGTCCGCGCCAGCAGGTCCGCCGTCACCAGGGACACCGCGCCCAGTAAGGGCGTCACGACGGTGAGTCGCTGATGGTCGGCGCCTACCAGCAGTCTGGCGATATGCGGGACCACCAGACCGACGAAGCCGATCGCCCCGCATATCGCGACGAAGCAGCCCGTCATCGCGGCGGAGACCACGAACAGGAGCAGCCGGAACCGGGACGGGTTCATGCCCAGTGCGGCACCGACCTCGTCGCCCATCGACAGCGCGTTGAGGTGCCGTGCGTACACGGTGATCACCGCCAGTCCGATCACGGCGACCGTGGCGATGAGGGGCACCATGTGCCAGGTGGCCCCGGCCAGGCTCCCGAGTAGCCAGAACATCACCGAACGGGCCGCATCCCCGTGCGGGGCGAGGAACACCAGCACCGTCGTCGCCGCGGAGAAGCCGTAGCCGAGGGCGGTGCCGGTGAGCACCAGCCGCAGCGGTACCAGCCCGGAGGCCGAGCGGGCCATCAGATAGACGAGCACTGTGGCGGCCAGCGCCCCGGCGAAGGCCGCGGTGGACAGTGCGTAGATCCCGAGCGCGCCGAAGACCCCGAAGAGTACGACCGCGGTCGCGCCCACCGAGGCGCCCGACGAAATCCCGAGCACATAGGGGTCGGCGAGCGGGTTGCGGACCATGGCCTGCACCAGCAGTCCCACCCCGCCGAGCCCGGCCCCGACCAGGGCGGCCAACAGTACCCGGGGCAGCCGCGAGTCGATGACGATCCGGTAGTCGGCGATATCGTCGGCGACCACGGTGGCGCCGCTGAGCTCGGCCCACAGGAACCAGACCGCGTCCCGCCAGGGGACGTGCGCCGCGCCCAGCGTCAACGCCAGGACGGAGACCACCGCCAGTACCGCGATCAAGCCGGGGACCAGCACGGCGATCGGGAGCCGCTGCTTCTCGACAGTTCTCTTCGGCCCTGCACTACCCGCACCGTCTCGAAACGGGCGCGCAGGCAGGCGACTGGCGCACGGACCCATACCTCGTCAACCGCTCCCTCGGAGTCGACAACAGGCCGCGCCGCCGGCACGACCACGCGGGCAGGTCTTCGGACTCGCGGACATGACGCCGACCGGCGTCGCCTACTGGCGGTCGCTTCCCGGGCGGGGCGCCCAGTGCTGATGACCGCGGTCGTTTCCACATACCGCTGCGGGGCAGCTCCGGATTCCCACCGGATTCCCTCTTGCGAGCCACGCGTCCAGGGACGAGCGGCAACCAGCGCTTGGTCACACTAGCATTCGGACCCGCGGGCCGTCCGTCTCTCGCCCTCCGGCTACGTAGCGGCCGCTGCTTTCGGAGCACCGGCCCCCGCGCCGGAAGCCTCCGGTCCCCGGCTTCGGAGAAGCCGAGGCGGGGACTACGTATACAGTCGTCGCCGCGCGGTGGTGGAAGGTGCCGGCAACCCTCGACTGTAGCGCGGCTGATCGGACCACCATTGCGTCATTGATCGAACACCACACCGCCCCAGCCTCCAGGATCCCGGTTCCTTTGAGCCGCAAGCAGTGCCAGGCGACTGGGCGCTCGGGGTCCCCGGCGTGGCGATCGAAGATCACCCACCTGCCCCGGTGGTTGCGGCGGTCAGGTCGGCGTCGAATAGGCAGGCCGGGAGGCATTCGATCCAGCCCGCCCGGCCCCACTGTGTGCCGTTGGCACCAAGACCGAGCCCGGAAAGCTCACTACCAGCGCAGACGCCGATCACATAACCAAATTCGGCTGGATTGCTAAGGGGCCGGTGTCAGTAGTACCTATTCGGCTACGGATGCGAGCCGACCGCCGGATACATCATGCTTGATCTGCGGCGCCGCACAACTCATGGCGGCCGCGAAACCACCACACAGAGGTTTGCTGGACGTCATCTCCGCATGAGCCGGGTAAACCGACAGCTGAAGGCAGGACAGGGTTGATTTACCGACCCGACAACAATGTCGGACAGCATGCGGACGGACCGACCAGCACGGCGGCGGTCGATGGATATCGCAGAGGAGTTCACGGGACTCATCGTCTCTCGAATCCTGATGTCATCGCGGACCCTTCCGGTTACCGCCATGGGTGCGACCTCATCGCTGTTCTCGTCGATGGCTCGACCGGATCCGATCTCGCCGGAGACCATCTGCATGCGGCCGTGGACAACGCGAGCCGACTTCGTCGTTCGGCGGAGCGACCTCCTCGAAGATACAAGCCTCTTCGCAGCTTCGGCGATGGCCGTTCTCGTGGCCGGGCCGAGCTTTCTGCACGAGTATCGGTGCGTTGCAGGGAGTGTGTTCGCGCCTCGGATGGGCAATGGAATCCCAACCGGCGCCGAATCGTCCGGCGAAAGTATCGGACCAGCGGCTCGAACGCCTCGACCGATACCTGAAAAGTTTCCTGTTCGAACAACGTCGGCCGGTACCGAAGAGTTATACGAGAGGTATGGTCCCACGATGCAGCAAGTGCTGAAGAGGATGATGGCGACAATCGCGGGGGATGCCACCAGGACTTTCGGCCTTGCGAGCAGCGCTATCGTGCGAAATATGCGCCGATGCGCGCACTTCGGTTTCGAGTCGGCTCATGTGGTGACCGCAAGTAGTCAAGAAGCAAGTACGCTCTTTCGGAGGGACGGGACGTCCGAGCGGGAGGGCTCATCGCACGGCGGCTCTGCGAACAGGTCCGCTCATCCGAAATTCGGTAATCGCCCAGAGCGGATCATGTATCACTATACTTCCGACGAAGGTTTGAAAGAAATCCTGAGGAGCGGCAAGCTTCGCCCATCGCGGCGGGGACTCGATGATCCACCAGGGCAATTCCTGACAACGATCGAGCCGGGTACTCGAAGCGATGTAGATCTGGCGGACATCCTCGGCCTCGGAGTAAGGCTTTCCCACTACATAGCGATTGATGTGGCGCACTTGCCGAAGAGAAAGATCGTCGATATGGGCGACAGCACGAACTATCTGATCCGCAATCGCCGATCATTGCGCATCGACCGACTTGTCGTCGACGCCGGTGAGAACCCGGTCTTCCTTCCGTGAAAGGTCTCGTCGTTGCACAGGCGACCAGACCACGCGTGGTTCTCGAGGTTCGCAGGGGATTCGATCGATGTCGACCTGGAAGCTTTCAGTGGTCGGCCGGGCAGGTGCATCGCTCGCTGCGAGCGGCCCGGGGTGTCCTGGTCGTCCTGAAATATGCTGTTCTACATGAAAGTCCGCCGTCGTCGGGGTTGCGGCGCTAAATGGCCGATATCATGTTGGGAAACAGGGCTTGCAGTCTGATTTCGACTGCTCGCGACAGGATGTCGGCAGTTGCGGGCGACTACGCGCGCATATTCGCGAAACCTTCCGGAGTCGCGGGGCGAGAGAATCTTCCGTGGGCGGTGGCCGAGTTCACCGGCGCCGATCGATTTCGACAGTCCCGTACCGGCGAACCCAGTGCATCGCACAGGCTATCGCCCACGCATAGCGGGACGAGCGCCGGCGGCGACCGCGAACCCCGATGCGATAGTTCCGGGGGCGCCGGCTCCGGTGGTGGACCACCCGGAATGCGGGGCGGCGGACAGCACCCTGGCGATTTCGTTGTCACTCTTCCCAACGGAAAGAGATTGCAGTGCCGTACCGAGGGGCCGGAGGACGGGACACCGATAATCCAGATCCACGGAACGCCGGGCAGTCGAGTGGACACCGCCCCGCCCGAACTCCTCGATCGCGTGAACGTCCGGCTGATCACCTACGATCGCCCGGGTTACGGTGGCTCGGACCTACAGCCGGGGTTGATCGTTGCCGATTCCGCCGGGCATGTCCGGGCGATCGCCGACCATCTCGGGATCAGTGAATTCGCTGTCGTGGGTAGGTCGGGCGGCGCTCCGCACGCGGCGGCGGCAGCGGCCGGCCTGCCGGACCGGGTCACGCGGCTCGCACTGCTCGTCCCTCTCGCGCCGCCCGATGTGATGAAAAGTGGGTATTTCAAGGGAATGGACCAGCAGGCCGGATTGGACCTCTCGGCCTCGGACGATATCAAGATCGCGCAGAGTATAGCTGCGTGCGACGACAAGATAGCAAATTTCAATAATCACCCCACTGATCCGACAAAGATCATAGGTACCGACTGGGATGAACTCGGCGATAAGGATAGGGAGGTTGTGGCCAGAAACGCGGAGAGCCTCTGCGCAATGTACACCGAAGCTTTGAGGGAAAATGGAGCCGATGCTTGGAAAGAGGATGTGCGGACCAATATGGGCAGGCCCTCGGGGATCGACTTCGAGGCCATCAGATGCCAGACCATGATCTGGACCCCAGAAGGGGATGGACACACACCTTCCGCCCATGCACACGCGATCGCCGCAGCATTGCCGCAGGAGCAGGTGAAGGTGTATTCGGTGCCCAGCGGTGACGTCGGTCATCTGAGTGCTATCGAGATCAAGCCGGGTGCTTACGCATGGCTGTCCGGTCGGGAGGATCTGGCCCTCTTCCCGACCAGCGCATCCTCCGATCGTTTCACTGGGGCACCCATCCTCACCGACGTCGATCAGTGGACGAGGCTGTCAGGGCTCGACGCCTGGTGAGCCCGGAAGAGTGCTGCGTTACCGGTGGCCCTTGTCGACCTGCACGAGGTATGCAGCGCGCGAGTGCGGTCGAGCCGGGGCGGACACTGCTAGCGATCTTCGATCGCGCGGCCGAACGCGCTGAGGGCGGGTACGGCGCATTCTGCACCGCTTCAGGCCATGTATCGCACGGCTCGGCGCCGGCGGCACTGCGTCATCGATGGTCAGCAGTCGGGGCTCGGTCGATGCGGCGCGCCGGTCGAAATCCGTCCGCTCGATATGGTTCGGTACCGACAGTATTCTTTCGGTCATGGCGGCGAGAGCACGAGCGGGCCGACGCGTCGAGGTGAGTGATAGTTTCGTCGGCCGAGCCGATGAGCTGGATCGGATACTGGGTTTGATGATGACCTCTGCCCGGCTGATAACTTTGATCGGAGCCGGAGGGGTAGGGAAAACACGGCTGGCCGCGGAAGCCGTGCGGCACTATCATGAGGTTGAATCCGACCCGGTGTACTGGGTACGGCTCGCGCATCTTCCCCAAGAGGCTGGTCGCAGTGCGATTACCGACGAGATCGTTCGATCGGTGGCCGGGCCGGATGTTTCGGGACGTTCGGCATGGGATGCGGCGATCGCCGCGCTGTCTTCGCCGGAAGATACACCAGAGACTGCCTGTATATTAATGGTTTTGGACAACTGTGAGCATGTGCTGGCCGGTGTGGGTTCGGTTGTCGACGACCTGTTACAGGCGGTGCCGCGACTGACGATCCTTGCGACCAGCCGGACGGTCATCGGGTGGTGCGACGAATATGTGATCGAGCTGCCTCCACTGCGACCACAGGACGCGTCGCAGCTTTTTCTGCATCGCGCACAGGCTCTCGGTCACCCTCTGACCGGTGCTGTTCAACTGGCCACCGTGGATTCTATCTGCACTCACATGCAATATAATCCTCTATTCATTCGCCTGGCCGCTGCTCGGCTGCGGCGGCGAACGCTGAAGGGGATCCTCCAGGAGTTGCAGCGCGCGGGCGGGGACGATCAACGTATGAGCTGGAGCCACGGACCGAGTACGGCCGGCGATCGCAGGCATCACAGCATCGGTGATGTCATCGCATGGTCCTACGATCTCTGCAGCGAAAAAGAACGTCTCCTGTTCGAGAGGATGTCGGTTTTCGCTGCAGGTTATTGTGTGGACGGGGAGTGCGGTAGCACTGCGGTGGGGGCAGACCTGGAGGCGATCGTTTCGGTGTGCTCAGACATTTCGATCGCTACAGAAGACGTCGGTGCTGTCGAAGGATCTTTCACCCTGCATCTGTCCGGCGAAGAGATTCCGCAGTTGCTGGATCAGCTCGTGGACCGTTCTCTCGTCTCAGTGTATTTGAAGGGCGACTCTGCCCGGTATTCTTTGATGGAATGTCTGCACGTATTCTCACGGGACCGACTCAGAGCGCATCGCGCGGAAATCTCCGTTGCCGACGATACCGAATTAATGCGCCGACATCTGCATTACTACCACGATAGACTGCAGCGCGCAGCGGTTGAGTGGGTAGGCCCTCGCGAACGTGAGACCTTGGAATGGGTCCAAGCGGCTTGGCCGAATATCATGACCGGAGTTCAAACGAGCTTTGCCATCCCCGACGAGGCTCTTCTGGGACTGGATATCTGCAAGGCGATCCACGATTTTCCGGTACCGATATCTCACACGAGCTCTATACGGGAAATCCAATCCTGGACCGAACGCGCGTTAGCGAATTCGGCGGCGCTGCCGACGTGCTCGCTCCGTACCCGAGTGTCGGCCCAGGCGCTGGTCGGCTATGATCTCCTGCGTCGAGGCATGCTCGACGAGGCTGGGCAACTGCTTCGCGAATGCCTGACGGACTGCGGGCTTTCCGCGACCGAGCAAGCTGCACCCGAGCCGCGTTCGACTCTTCCTGAAGCGGTCGAATTCACTTGGGGAATGGTTTTGTGGACGGTATACCGTGATGATCGTGCAGTGGCGTTGCTGGCCAGTGCGCGAACCAAAGCACTGGCAAACTGTTCGCCCGGTTTTGCTGCGATTTCCGAGACGGCCATTGTGGGCGCAGCGGTCACCGTGCTGGACTCGCCGAAACATGTGCAGCAGTTGGTCGACGAAATGCTCGCCAGCGCTGTCCGGGACGGGTCATCG
Source organism: Nocardia grenadensis (assembly GCF_050942415.1). Classification (NCBI taxonomy): domain Bacteria; kingdom Bacillati; phylum Actinomycetota; class Actinomycetes; order Mycobacteriales; family Nocardiaceae; genus Nocardia; species Nocardia grenadensis. The sequence goes on from NZ_CP192054.1 coordinate 2,487,799, forward strand.
TGGAAGGTGGTATGGGCTTATCTTCTCAAAGCGCTTCTCGCACTCCAGCGCAGAGATCCGGCGAAGACCCTGGATCTCATCCTCGAAGCACAGGACCATCGGGTTCCCTTCGGTGACCAGTTCGCGTGGATCGCCCTATTGCAGGCATGGGCATGGGGCGAGACGATCGACAACTCCTCGAAGGCCTCCGATCGACGGCTGCTGGCCCGTCAGGCCGGCTATACGGCGCACCTGCTCGGAGCGCTCGATATCTTGCACGAAAGAATTGGCCTCGGGGTGCAGATTCTGTCCGAATTCGTCGCGCGCAACAATCGAACCACCCGCGCCGTTCGTTCGGTTCTGGGAGCTGATAATTTCGACAAGGCATACGCGGCCGGTCGGCGCCTGGCACCTCGGCTGAGCGAATTACAGAAGCTTCTCGAGTCGAACCCCGGATCCCATGAAGTAACACAACCCGGCTCGCCGTGGTACGCACTCTCACAAGCCGAACAGGCTGTGGCTGTCCTGGCCTCCGCGGGATCAACCAATGCGATGATCGCCGCGCGAAGAGGCACATCTCCGCGGACCGTGGAAGCGCAGTTGGCCGCAGTGCTACGGAAACTCGCGATCACCTCACGATATGACATACGGAAGTTTGTTCCGGACGACCGTCTACCCGAACTTCGTGAAGAAGACGAACGGTGGAACCGTAGTAACCGAACCGGACCGCGACGACCGAGAACCGCGCCCGGACCCAACCGCAAGGGCGCCTCCTGATCGAGGTTCCGACAGTAGTCTCGGAGGATTGCACGGAGTTCGGTGATCGAACAATGCCAACGTGATTTCCTGTCGTGATCGGGGTGGGACGGTTCAGCCGAGGGGGCCTGGTCGAACCGGCATATCGCCGAAGATGCTCCGGCGTGCCATCGGACGGGCGAGTACGTTGTGCGGATATCCCGGCGCGGTGGCGGACGCACCTTCGAGGCGGGCGAGATGATGGTCTTCGAAGGCCAGGTTCAGTGCGCCGAGGCTGTCGTCGAGGTGCGCGCGCGTCCGGGCGCCGAGGACAGGCGCTGTGACCCCGGGCCGATGCGACAGCCAGGCGAGCGCCACCTGCGCCGGTGACCGGCCGAGTTGCCGGGCGACCTGGACCACGGTCGCCGCTATGGACAGTGTCCGTTCGGTGAGGCCACCGTTGGCGTCGATCAGATCTCGGCGGGTATGTCCCAGTGTCGGTCGAGGGGAACTCGCGGGTAGATCGGCCTCGGTGTACTTGCCGGTGAGCACACCTCCGGCCAGTGGCGACCAGGCGACCACGCCGAGACCCAACTCGCGCGCCATCGGGAGCATGTCGTGTTCGGTGGTGCGTTCGGTCAGGTTGTATTCCAGTTGCACGGCGATGAGCGGTGTCCACCCGCGCAGATCGGCGATCGTTTGCATCCGTGCGATCTGCCAAGCGGGCGTGTTCGAGATGCCCATGTACAGCACCTTGCCCGCCCGCACCAGATCGTCCATGGCCCGCAGGATCTCCTCCGGTGGGGTGAGGTCGTCCCACATGTGCAGGTAGAGCAGGTCGAGGTAATCGGTACGGAGCCGGCGTAGCGAGGCCTCGACCGAGGCGATCATGTTCTTGCGGTGATTGCCGCCGGAGTTCGGGTCGACCGGGCGCCGCAGCAGGCTGTACTTGGTGGCCAGGACGAGCGCCTCGCGATCGGCGGCGGCGAATTCGCCCAGCCATTCCTCGGCGGTGCCGTTGGTGTAGTTGCCTGCCGTGTCCAGGAAATTGCCGCCCTGGGTGAGGTAGGCGTCGAAGATGCGCCGTGCCTCGAGCTTGTCGGCTCCCCAGCCCCAGTCGGTGCCGAAGGCCATCGTGCCGAGTGCCAGCGGCGAGACACGCAACCCCGATCTGCCCAGGGTTCGGTAGCAGTCGAGCGCATTCCCATTGTTGAAAATCGTTGTCATTGTCGTTTAGCGTAGGCGTGTTGAGTTCGCCGAGCAAGGGCTGGAGATGCCGACAACAGAAGATGAAGTGCGGCGCTGCGCCGCAACAGTTCTGGGGATGGATGCGGACGGCATCACGGGCCACCTTCCGTTGCAGGAATACGGGTTGGACTCTTTCCTCGCGGCGCGTCTGCACTTGCGTCTGGCCGAGCGGACGGGAATCCGGGTACCGCTGGAGTCGTTCGTGGGAGCCACCGTCGGGTCGCTGGCCGTGGAGGTCGACAAGCGCCGCGGTGGCGCTGGGACCGTGCAGCCCGAGATCGGTCTCGCGGTGTCACCTCCGGCCACCGAGTCGGTGACGGAGGAGGAGCTGACCGCCATCCAGGCCTCGTACTGGGTGGGCCGGGAAGCGGGTATGCCGCTCGGCGGAGTGGCCACCTTCTATTACTTCGAATTCGACCGTGATCCCGCCCGTTTCGTCACCGCGGACCCGCACGCCGAGATCGCCGCGCTGGAAACGGCATGGAACCACGTGGTGGTACGACACGATATGTTGCGCGCCGTCGTCACCGACGACGGCCGTCAGCGGGTACTGCCACCGGGACAGCGTTACCGGTTCGGGGTCGACGATCTGCGCGGCTCCGCCGACGATGCCGCCGCGGCGCTGGCCCGGTTACGGGATGAGAAGTCCCATCAGGTCCGCGATTGCGCGATATGGCCCCTCTACGACATCCACGCGACGATCCTGCCGTCCGGTGCGCTGCGACTGTTCATCGGTTTCGACATCATCGTGCTCGATATGGCGAGTTGGAACCAGCTCATGTGGGAGTGGGGTGAGCTGGTGGCCGACCCCGACATCATCCTCCCGCGCCCTGCGACGTCGTTCCTGCGAATTCTGCGTGATCGTCGCACCATCGACGAATCGCGTCGCCGCCGTGATCGCCGGTACTGGCAGGAACGTCTGCCTGCGTTGCCGCCGGGGCCACAGCTGCCCTATGCCGTGGCCCCGGCGGCCATCCACCACCCTCGCTTCCGCCGGCACGAGGCGCGATTGGCGCCGAAGCACTGGTCAGCGCTCGGCACGGCGGCGAAGAAGCGCGGTCTCAGCCCCACGGCGGTATTACTCGCGGCCTTCGGGGTCACGTTGGCGCGGTGGGGAGCCGGCGAAGCGTTCTGCCTGAACACCACGCTCTTCGATCGCCCCGACAGTGCGGAGGCCGAAGGAGTCGTCGGAGATTTCAGCACCACCGCCCTGGTCGAGATCCCCGAGGTGAACCCGGGAGGGTGGCAGGGCTTCGCCGAGTTCGCCCGGCGGGTCAATACGCGTTTCTGGGCGGACCTGGAGCATCGCTCGTACAGCGGCGTCGAGGTGCAGCGCGAGCAGGCCGCCGATCTCACCCCGCGCTACCCTGTTGTCTTCACCAGCGGTGTCGGGCTCGGTAGACCCGACGGCCCGGCCGCGGGCTGGTTGGGTGACGAGACGTTCGGAGTATCGCAGACACCGCAGGTCATCCTCGACCACATCGTCTGGGACGAGGCGGGTGGTCTGCGACTGGCCTGGGATGCCGTCATCGAGGCATTCCCACCGGATTTCGTGACGCACATGCTCTCCGCCCACGAACGCCTGCTGCGTCGACTGGCCGAGGACGAGGACGTGTGGGACGCGGTCGACCTCGGCTGGAACCCCCATTTCGAAGGGGTGCGGCCGCTGCCGGACGGTCTCGGGACAGGGCTGCTCGCACAGCCGCAGCACCATTGGACCGACACGCGGCCGGATGCCACCGCGGTGGTGACCACCGCGGGACCGCTCACCCACGGTGAGCTGGCCGCCCGGGCGCGCGCGGTAGCGGGCAGGCTCCTCGCCGCCGGTATCCGTCCGCACGATCGAGTGGCCGTCGTCGCGGCGAAGTCCGCAGAACAGATCGCTGCTGTGTACGGGACATTGTGGGCGGGAGCAGTGTTCGTGCCGGTCGAGCCGGACTGGCCCGCCACGCGGATCGCCTCGGTCTGTCGCCGGGCCGGAATTGCGCACGCCCTGGTCTCCGGCGTTGCCGAGCTGCCCGAAGACGTCAGGGTCCATCCGATCGACGACCTGCCCGCGGCGGTCACCCTCGCCGAACCCATAGCTGTCGCGGACAGTGAGCTGGCCTATGTCATCTTCACCTCCGGATCCACAGGGGAGCCGAAAGGTGTCGCGATCGAGCATCGTGCGGCCCGGACCACGATCGACGATATCAACGACCGCTTCGGTATCGGACCGGACGACCGGGTCCTGGCACTGTCGGCGCTCAGCTTCGATCTATCGGTATACGACCTGTTCGGTGTGCTCGGGTCCGGCGGGGCGCTGGTGCTTCCGGACGCTGACCGGCTGCGCGACCCCGGCCACTGGTGCGAACTGGTGGGCGTCCATCGCGTGACGGTGTGGAATACCGCGCCGGCGCTCGCCGAGATGCTCGTCGAGTACGCCGAGGCCGATCCCGCGGCGGCGGCGCGGCTGCGCTCACTGCGCGTCCTCCTGCTGTCCGGTGACTGGATACCGCTGTCGTTGCCCGAGCGGCTCCGAGCGGTGATCGGCGAGCACGTGCGAGTGATCAGCCTCGGCGGCGCGACCGAGGCCGCCATCTGGTCCATCTGTTACCCGGTGCGGGAGGTGCGGTCGGAATGGACGAGTGTGCCGTACGGGAAAGCGTTGCGTGAGCAGTTCTTCCTGATCCTCGACGAACAAGGGAACCCCTGCCCCATAGGTGTACCCGGCGAATTGCACATCGGCGGTGCGGGGCTGGCCCGCGGGTACGTCGGTGACGACCAGCAGACCGCCCAGCGGTTCATTCACCACCCGCGGCTGGACCGGCGGCTATATCGCACCGGGGACCTCGGCAAATGGCGGCCGGACGGGACCATCGAGTTCCTCGGCCGCGTCGACCGGCAAGTGAAGGTGCGCGGCCACCGCATCGAACTCGGCGAAATAGAGGCCGCGCTCGCCCGGCATCCGGCAGTGCGCCGATCGGTGGCCGCCGCGGTGCCGGGGGCAGACGATCGACCGCAATTGGTCGCTTACCTGGTCGCCGGTGAAACTCCCTTCGATACAACGGAACTCGCCGAGCACGCCGCACGCCTGCTACCGCGTTATATGGTGCCGTCCCGCTGGGTGACGGTCGAGGCACTGCCATTGACCTCGAACGGAAAAGTCGATCACTCCCGGCTACCGAATCCCTTCCGGCGGTCCGCCGCAGCACAAGAGCCTCAATCACCTGGCCGGTCCCGTCCGGATACACCGGAGACGACCCCCGGCAGTGGGCCGGTGGCCCCGCGCATCGCACCCGGAGTACAGGGAGCGGTGTCCTCGCGAGTTCCTCTCGACACTGCGGTCACCCGGGACGTCGATGCCAGAGGTTTCCCGGACACTTCCGGCATCGCCGCCGACTCGACCAGCCCACCCGGCGACCACTGGCTGTTGTCTGCGGCGCGCGAAGCGGAAGCCCTGGGGGTGACGGTCACACTGCGGCTGGAGGCTGCCGTCGGCGCTACCGCCGCCGACGCCGGCGACTGGGTACGCCGGCTGCATACGGCAGCCACAGCGCACGGGGTGAACGCCGAGGCGCAAGTGGGGGACACCGCCGAGCTCGTTCTGCGCCCTCCGGCGAAGCCGGTCTCGGCCGACCGCGCCCGGACCGAAGCGATGGTCACCCAGGTCTTCACCGAGCTGCTCGGGCCCGAGCCGGCGACGACCACCCCGTTCCACGATCTCGGCGCCACGTCTCTCACGTTGGTCCGTGCTCACCGCAAGCTGCGGACACTCACCCCGATGCTGACGGTGCCGGACATTTTCCAACTCGGCACGATCCGGCGATTGGTGGACTGGATCGTCGAACACACCACGCCGGGTATCCCGGCGCGCGAGACCGTGACCATCGATCTCACCGGCGCCGCGGCCCGCGGTCGCCGTCGGCGCGCACACCGATCGAATGCGAGGTTCGCCGATGTCGTTCACTGATACCGTGCACCGGCTGCGCGCCGCCACAGCACGCGCGGCCGACCGCAGACAACGGTTCAGCGCCCGGACCGAACACCGGCCGGGCACCCCCACCGAAATGCGGGTACGCGTCGGCCGGCACATGTTCGTGGTCGACGAACCCGTCCCGGCCGGGGGCACCGATGCCGGACCCGACCCGATCGGGTTGGCGTTGGCCGCGCTCGGTGCCTGCCAGGCCGTGACCTACCGGTTCCATGCCGCGCGCCTGGGCATCGAGATCACCGCGCTCGCGGTGGATGTCGACGCCGAGGTGGATCTCGGTGGCGTTTTCGGGCTCACCGACCCCGCACAACCCGAACGTATCCGGGTCCGCGCCAGGCTGGCCGGACCCGACCCTGCCCGCTATCACGAGCTGCATCGGCTCGTCGAAGCATCCTGCCCGGTGCTGGCCATGACACAGGGCCGGTTGATCGTGGACTCGGAACTGGAGATCGAATCGTGAACGACGACAATGCCATCGCCGTGGTCGGGATGGCCTGCCGATTCCCGGGTGCACCGGACCTCGCCGCCTTCTGGGACCTGATCGCTTCGGGACGAGAGGGCTTGACCAGGTTCGACGATGCCGAGCTCGCGGCCCGGGGAGTGCCCGAGGATGTGCGCGGGCACCGACACTATGTCCCGGTCGGGGCGGTCATCGACGGCCAGGACCGCTTCGACCCGGAGCATTTCGGTATCGTCGGCCACGATGCCGCGCTGATGGATCCGCAATTGCGGTTGCTGCTGGAATGCGCATGGGACGCGCTGGGCGACGCGGGGCACCGCGGTGGTGCTGGCGGGGGCGCTGTCGGCGTCTTTACCGGGGCCTCGCGCAGCGACTATCTCGACCACAACCTCGTCGCGTATCGGACGGGCGCCGAACGGGACCCGCTGGGCCGCCTGCAAGCAGAGACGGGCACCCTCACCGATTACTTTCCGCAGCAGATCGCCTACCGTCTCGGTCTGACCGGCCCGGCAGTAGCCGTGCAGGCCACCTGCGCGACCTCATTGGTGGCGGTGCACGTGGCGGCGCAGGCGCTGCTGGGGGAAGAATGCGATACCGCGTTGGCCGGGGGTGCGTCGCTGATCGTTCCGCAGGGGCGGGGTTACCTGCACGTGCCCGAGGCGATCTTCTCCGCGGATGGGCACACCCGGGCATTCGGGGTGGACGGCACCGGGATGGTGCACAGCCAGGGTGTCGGCATGGTGGTGCTGCGACGCCTCGCGGATGCGCTCGCCGACGGTGACCCCGTCTATGCGGTGATCCGGGGCAGCGCGGTGAACCACGACGGCGGCGGCAAGGCGGGTTTCACCGCTCCCTCGGCCGCGGGTCAGGCACGAGCTGTGGCCGAGGCGCTGGCGGTCGCCGATATCGGAATCGATGCCGTCGATCTCATCGAGGCACACGGTACGGCGACCGCGTTGGGCGATCAGATCGAATTATCCGCGCTGGCCGCGGTATTCGGTGAGCGGACAGCGGCGGAGCCGATCGCCCTGGGGTCGGTGAAGAGCAATATCGGCCACACGAACAGTGCGGCCGGTATCGCATCCCTGATCAAAACGGCGCTCGCGCTGTGGCATCGACAACTCCCCGCGACATTGCACGCGCGTCCGGCTCATCCGGAGCTGGAACGCCTCCGCGGGCTTCTCGAACCTATCCACCAGACCCGGGACTGGCCGGAACGTCACGGCACCCGTATCGCCGGAGTCAGTTCGTTCGGCATCGGTGGCGTCAACTGTCATATCGTGCTCGAGCACGCGCCCGACCAGGACGGACAAGGCCAGGAAGACCCGCGCGCACAGCTGCTGCTCGCCTCGGCCGCCGGAGAAGGAGCTTGTCGCGCCCAGCTCGACCACGCCGGCACCGTCACGGCGGCGGAGCGAGCCGATTACGCCTACACGGCCTCGAGCGGCCGACATCCGGATTCCGGTTGGCGGGGGGCCGCTGTCCTGACCGACACACCGGCGGGCCTCCACCCGGTTGCCGTCGGCCTGATACCGGACGGCCGGCCCGATATCGTCTTCGCTTTCCCCGGCGCGGGCGCGCAGTACCCGGGAATGGGCGCCGGTCTCTACCGCGACGAACCGGTCTTCGCCGAATGGATCGATCGGTGCGCCGAAGCCATGCGGCCGGTGCTGGACTACGACATCCGCGAGATCGTCACCGGCCGTGCCGGGCGGCACGATGTCGACGATATCCGCTACGGTCAGCCCGCCTTATTCGCGGTATCTCTGGCGACCGCGGCGACCGTGCGCGGTTACGGGATCGAACCGGACGCTGTGATCGGCCACAGCCTGGGCGAATACGCCGCCGCGGTGGTCGCCGGTGTCCTCGATCCGGCTGACGCCGCTCACCTGGTCGCGGTGCGGTCCCTGGCGTTGGCCGCGGCGGCACCCGGTGCGATGCTGGCTGTCGCGCTCGCCGAGGAGGATCTGCGTACCGCGCTGACCCGCTACCCGGAACTCGCGCCGGCCGCGGTGAACGGGCCGACCGCATGTGTGGTCTCCGGTCCCGTCGCGATGATCGACGCGTTCGCCGCGGCGCTGGGGCGCGCCGCGATCCAGTGCAGCCGGTTGCGCGTCGACGCGGCGCTGCACTCACCGGCAGTGGCCGCCGCGGTCGAACCGCTGCGAGCGGCCGCCGCATCCGTAGCCTTCGCACCGGCCACGCTGCCGTTCTTCAGCACGGTGACCGGTCGTCGGGTCCATACGGTCGACAGCGAATACTTCACCCGGCACCTGCGGGAGCCGGTCCTGTTCGCCTCCGCCCTGCGGACCGCCACGACCTCGGGTCCTACCAGTGTTGTCCAGGTGGGACCTGGCAGCGCACTCGCCGCGCTCACGCGCCGCAACGAACCTTCCCGGCTGGTCAGGGCGCTCACCACGCTGCCGGATGCCGAGGAGGAAGCGGGCACCGACCGCGCGGTCATGTTGTCGGCGATCGGACAGCTGTGGTGTGACGGAGCGGATATCGATGTGGCGGCGCTGCACCGCCGGCGTCGGCGTGTTCGCCTGCCGGCCTATCCGTTCCAGCGCCGCCGTATCTGGATCGACCCGCCCACCGCCGCCGAAGTGGCGGCACCTGCCGGAAGCGGCGACCTCGCCGACACCACAGCCACGCCACCGGCAAAGATGGTGATCGTCTCCGAAGAAGACCTCCGGCCCGACCTCGCGACGGTCGGCGCCCGAGCTTCGGACACCGCCGGGCACGCGCACACCCCATGGCCGACCAACCCCACGCCGTCGGTGCCGAACGGTGCCACGACGACCGCGGATCACGGCGATGTGACAGAGCTCGTCGCCCGCCCCCATTTCGCGCGGCCGGAGGAGGATGCCGTCGCCGCGCTGTGGGCGGAGACGCTCGGTGAGACCGTGGCCACCCCCGAGGCCGATTTCTTCGCGCTCGGCGGCACCTCCATGCTCGCCACCCGCATGCTCGACATTCTCAACGAGCGCGAACACACCGATATCCGGATGCGGGAACTGCTCTCGCACTCGACCGTGGCGGATTTCGCCACACTTCTACGGGACCGCCGACCCGCCACGGCAGCCGGAACCGGATCACCGTCGCCCACGGTGACACGCGTCGATATTCCGGTACCGGAGGTCCCGGCCGTCTCGTCTGCCGAGGACCCGACATTTCCGCTCACCCGGGTGCAGCACGCGTACTGGGTGGGGCGGTCGGGTGCATTCGGCCTGAGCGATGTGTCATGCCATATCTATCTCGAATACGACTGCACGGATCTCGACCTGGGCCGTTACGAACAGGCGTGGAACCAGGTCATCCGGCGACACGAGATGTTGCGCGCCGTGGTCACCGAGGACGGCAGAAATCGTATTCTGCCCCGAGTTCCCGATTTTCGGATCCGCCGTCACGACCTCACCACCTCGGCTCAGGAAGCGCGGGAGGACACGCTCGCCGAATTGCGGCGTCGGCTCTCGCACCGGGTGCACCGGCCCGACCGTTGGCCCCTGTTCGATGTGCGGGCCGCGGTATTGGACTCCACCACCACCAGGTTGTTCATCGGCATCGACGCGCTGATCTGCGATGCGGGCAGCTTCCTCGTCCTCGATCGCGACCTACGGATGTACTACACCGACCCGGCCTCGGAGCTGCCGCCGCTGCCGACCCGGTTCACCGACTACGTGGCACATACCGAGGCTCGTGCCGATTCGGCCGACCGCCACCGGGCGGCCGCGTACTGGCAGGAACGGATGGCCGAGTTGCCCGGCCCGCCGAACCTGCCGACGCATACGCGCACCCAGACCCAGCCCTGGTTCGGCCGACGGGAGGCCCGCCTCGCGCCCGCGGAATGGCAGCGGCTGCGCAGCCTGGCCGCCGAACACAGTGTGACCCCGTCCGCGGTGCTGCTCACCGCTTATGCGGATGTGCTCGCCGCCTGGGCGGGGGACGACCGGTTCACCCTGGCGCTGACTCTGATAGACCGGCCGGTGGCCCTGCCCGGTATCGATTCCGCGGTCGGCGACTTCACCACCCTGCTGGCCCACGAGGTGGACCGCACCGGTGCGGGGTCGTTCACCGAACGCGTTGCGCGCACCCAGCGGCAGCTGTTCGACGATATCGATCACCGCGAATACTCGGCCCTGGATGTGCTGGCCGAACTGTCCACCCGCACCGGGCAGCGACGGCTGCTGCCGGTGGTGTTCACCAGCGCCCTCGACGTGGTCGAACTGGTCGGCGGCGCACCCGATCTGGAGTGGGCCGGCCGGATCGTGCACGGAGTGAGCCAAACTCCGCAGGTGTGGCTCGACCACCAGGCATTCGTGCACGCCGACGGCCTGCAATTGCAGTGGGATGTACTCGAAACCGTGCTCGATCCCGTGGCGGCCGATACTGCGTTCGCCTCCTACGTGGAGTGGTTGCGCCGGCTCGTCGCGGACCCGCAGGCGTGGACCGCCGCCGATGCCGGCGCGGCCCGAACGGGCCAGGACGAAGAGGTCACCGAGGTCGTCGGTGACATCTGGAATCAGGTGCTCGGGCTGGACCCCGGAGTGGTGCGCCCCGACTCCACTTTCGTGAGCCTGGGAGGTGACTCGGTACTGGCGGTCCGGATGGCCACCATGGTCCGCACCAGGCTCGGTGTCGCGGTCCCTGTGGCGGATCTCGTGGGCGATCTGTCCTTCGCCGAACTGGCGGTACTGATCGACGAACGCCGCGCCGGTGTCTCGGCCACCGCCGTCGAACTGGTCCGTCGAGACGATCCGGCCGCGCCCTTCCCGCTGACGCCCTTGCAGCAGGCGTATTGGGTGGGCCAGCAGCACGGATACGCCCTGAGCTACGACTCGGCACACAACTATGTCGACTTCCGGCTCTCGGGTATCGATCCCAGTCTCTTGGACACGGCGGTGCGCCGGCAGGTGGAGCGCCAGCCCATGCTCCGGGCGGTCCTGCTTCCCGACGGTACCCAGCAGATACTGCCGGACGATGATCCGCGACTGTCCGCGCTGCCCATCACGCATCTCGATATGCGTGATGCGAGCATCGGCGAGGTCGATCGGCAACTGGCCCGGATTCGCGCCGCACTGCAGCGTAGCGGTCCGCGGATGGACCCGTGGCCGTTCGCCGTGACCGCCGTCCGGCTACCCGGTGACGAGTTGAGCCTGCATATCGTGTGCAGTCTGCTCGTGGCCGACGGGTGGTCGGTGCAGTTGATGTTCACCGAGCTGTTCACCTATCTCGACGACCCGAACACGGTACTGCCGCCACTGACCGCCCACTTCGGCGACTATGTCGAGACCATCGCGCGCCAGCGCGACGAGCCCGAATGGCAGGCACAGCGTGACTGGTGGTGGGAGCGGATCGACGATCTGCCGCCGGCTCCGGCCCTGCCCTTGGCGGTGCCGTTCGACCAGGTGAGTCCGGAGGCACTGGAACGCCGGGAATTCCGGGTGACCGGTGCGCAGATGGCGGTCCTGCGCAAACACTGCGCCGAGTACAACATCACACCGACAGCTGCCTTCGCCACCTGCTGGACCCTCGCCCTGGCCCGGCTCGCCGGGCACCGCCGGTTCCTGCTGAATGTGCTGTACCTCAATCGGCTGCACCTGCCCCGCGATCTCGATCACGCCATCGGTCCCTACGCGGGTACCGTGCTGCTCGATATTTCCCTGCCCGAGCGGCCGACGTTCCTCGACGCTGCCCGGCATGTGCAGGAAGCCACCGCCACGATGCTCGACCACGGGCAAGTCGCCGGCGTGGAGGTATTGCGAGAACTCGCCCGGCGCCGACGCGACACCACCCCGCAGGCACCGGTCGTCTTCCACAGCACCCTCGGGCTCCATCCACCGGGTGGCACTCCGGACACGGTGGAGGTCCGCCAGTTCTATCAACGCGTGCGCACACCGCAGGTGGCGCTGGATATGCAGGTATTCCAATGGGATTGGGATGATTCGGTAGCGGTGAATCTGGATGCTGTCGCGGAGCTGTTCCCCTCGGGCGTGCTGGACACACTGTTCGCGGACGTGTGCGATAACGTAACCGCGCTTGTCGAATGGCCGGACACCTGGCTGGCGACAGTGAACGTGCCCCGGCCGGCACAACCGGCTCGGCGCAGCGACGCCCCTGCTGTGGCGCCGGTCGGTGGTGCGCCCGCGACCGGTACCGAACGGGCCATCGCCGAACTCTGGCAGCGGATTGTCGATATCCCCGGCGAAATCGACCGCGGCTCCGATTTCTTCACCGTCGGAGGAGACTCCGTCACCGCCATCCGCATGCTCAACCGGCTGCGTGACGAACTGGGCCTGGTGGTGACACCCCGCGAGTTCCTCGCCGATCCGACCTTGGCCGCCGTAGCCTCCGTGGCACGCCCCGAGGCGCCGCGGCCGCCGGTTCCGCGTGACTGTCTGGTGCCGTTGCGCGATGGCATCGGTCGGCCGTTGTTCCTGATCCACCCCACGGGCGGCGATGTCCTCTGCTATCTCGACCTGGTGCGGACGCTCGATACCCGCGGACCGGTGATAGGAGTCCAGGACCCGGAGCTCGCCGGAGCGCCGGGGCCGGAAACCATCGCGGAGATGGCGCAGGTGTACGAAGCGGTGATACGGGCCGAGCAGCCGGTCGGCCCCTACCGCATCGGCGGCTGGTCGATGGGCGGAATCCTCGCCCATGAAGTCGCTCGGCGCTTGCGTGCCGCGGGCGCGACCGTGGAGGCGCTGGTCCTCATCGACTCGAACATCGCCGATCGGATCCACCACGTCGACGGCGCCCGGTTCTGGACGCGCTACCTCGGGTCGCTGGCCGCGTTCCTCGATCTGGAGATCGGCACCGATATTGTCGATGCCGAGTTCGATCGCAGCCCCGACGAACGACAACGCGCCGAAATCCGGAGAAGACTCGCGGCCGCCGGGCTCGTCGATCGCGCGAATCCGGCCGACCAGCGGCTCAAGGAAGACATCTTCCGCCGGCATCTGCGGGCACTCGGTAGTCACCACACCGGGGACCTGGACGGTGACGGACTCGAACTGTTGCTCGTGCGGGCTGATCTTCCGGCCCCGCACAACTCCGGCGTCGGGATGGGTGTCGACGACTGCGGTGACCTGTCGGACCTCGGGTGGGCCGCATACACCGGCGTCACCATCGACAACAGGCCGGTCGCGGCGCACCACTACGCGCTGCTGCGGCCGCCGGCCGTCGCGACGGTCGCCCATTTGATCTCGGAAATGCTGTCCGGACTGAACGATTCGGAGAAATCGTGACCGACGATTATGCCGCGGCTGCGGAGTTCTACGACCTCATGGCCACCCCCTATGTGGCCGCGGTAGAGCCCGTGCTGACCCGGTTGCTGTCCGAAGTGGACACGATCGCCGGCCCCGTGACCGATATCGGGGCGGGCACCGGGCTGTCCACCGTGCTCGTCGCCGAGGCCCTGCCGGACGCCCGGATCGTGGCGGTCGAACCGGCGGCCGCGATGCGGGCCGTGCTGCTGTCGCGCCTGGCTGCCCGCCGAGACCTGCGCGAACGGATCACAGTGCTACCCGGCGGGTTCCTCGGGACCCCGCTGCCGCAGCAGTGCGCGGCGGTGGTGGCGCTCGGAGTGATCGGGCATTTCGATACCGCCACCCGTCCGCGGGTATGGGCCGCGATCGCCGCCGCGCTCGCCGCCGGCGGTGACGCGGTGGTCGAGGTGCAGCGCCCCGGCGTGGTCGAGGCCTCACCGGAACGGCGCTACACCACCGCCCGGGCCGGTGACCTGCGTTACGAGGGCTGGAGCCGGGCCGATCCGGTGGACGCGGAGTCACTGATCTGGCGGATGACCTACCGCACCTACCGAGGTGAAGACCTGATGCAGGAAGTCCACACCGAACACCACGTCTGGCCGGCGGATGCCGATCGGCTGACCGCCGAGGCGCGCACAGCCGGACTACGTCGGGTCGACCTCGACGAGGCGACCGGTCTGTTGCGGTTCACCCGCTGATATCCACCCGGATCCCCATATCCCGGAGCCGCAGCCGCTCCGCCACCAACCGAGCCACGGAGGACATGCAATGACCGATGACGCCACCACAGGGATACTCGCCGCGGTCGGTAACCTGCTGCCGACCTTGAGCAAGCGCGCCCGCGACACCGAAGAGGCCCGGCGGATACCGCCCGAATCCCTCACCGAGCTGACCGCCACCGGATTCTTCGGTCTGCTCCGGCCCGAACGGCATGCCGGGTACCAAGCGCATCCGGCCCACTTCTACACCGCGGTCACCGACCTGGCCTCGGCCTGCGGTTCCACCGGATGGGTGGCCGCGGTGCTCGGTGTCTCCCAGTGGAATCTGGCGCTGTTCGACCTCCGGGCCCAGGACGACGTCTGGAGTGCCGGCCCCGATACCGCGATCTGCTCCTCGTACGCCATGACCGGCACCGCTGTTCCCGTCGAGGGCGGCTACCGGCTCCGCGGCAGCTGGGGTTTCGCGTCCGGATGTGACCACGCCCGGTGGGCACTGCTGGGCGCGCGGGTGATCGTCGACGGGGAACCGGTGGATTCGGGTACTTTCCTCGTGCCCGCCGACGACTACACCATCACCGATGTGTGGCAGGCCGTCGGACTGCGTGGCACCGGAAGCAACGATATCGTCGTCGACGATATCTTCGTGCCCGCCCACCGGATGCTCGGCTCCGACGCAGTCACCGCGTGCCGCACACCCGGACAGCAGTTCAACGGCGGCCCGCTGTACCGGATCCCGTTCGGCTGCCTGCACACCAGCGCTATCACCGCAGCCGTCGTGGGCATGGCCCGGGGCGGTTACCGGGCCCATCTCCAACAGCAGCACGACCGCGTCCGCGCCGCGCTGCCCGGTGATGCGCGTAAGGACACCGGTTACACCGGTGACGCCTTCCGGGACGATCCCGCCACCTTGGAACGAATCGCTTTCGCCGCCACCGAGATCGACGCGGCCTGGCGGCAACTGACACACAATATCGACGATCTACACCGGCTGGCGGCGGCGGAGCGACCGATCGGACCACGTGAGCGGCTCCGGCTTCGCCGCGATCAGGTTCGCGGCACCGAACGTGCCGTGGCCGCGATCGACCGGCTGTTCGAGAACTCCGGTGGTCGCGCGCTGCGACCCGACAGTACAGTCCAGCGCTTCTGGCGTGATGTGCATGCCGGACGCGCGCACGCGGCCAACGACCCCGAACGCGTCTATCGGATGTTCGCCGCGTCCGAGCTGGCCGCGCTGTCCGAGGCGCGAAGCTGGTGACCGAACAGCTGATCTCCGTGCTCACTCGGCACCCCTGGGTGGGTTCGGCGCGGTGGGACCGGCAGCACGGTGCTCTGATGGTCCGCCCGACCGCGGACGCAGTGTCCGTGCGACCGGCTCCCGGGGCCCTGGTCACCGAGTATCTCGAGCACTGGCGACATGTCTATGAATTCGTGTATTCGTCCGACGAGCTCCGGCACGGCGACGACCTCGACCTCTCGGGCTGGCGGGCCTCCGATACCGGTGCGCCGTTCCCCCGTGAACACATGCTCGAATGGATCGAGCACGCCGTCGGACTCGTGCGTCGCGGGAACCCGCGGTTCGTTCTCGAAATCGGCTGCGGCAGCGGACTCCTGGCACACCGCCTACGCACGTTCACCCGAAGCTATGTGGGACTCGACCCCGCCGGACCGGTCGTGCAGCGGTTACGCGCGCGGCAGCTACCGAACGTATCGGTAGTGCAGGCCGCCGCGCACCACCTCACCGACGTCCGAGTGACAGCCGTGGTAGAGCAGCTGGCTCCGCACGGCCGACCGGATTGTGTACTCCTCAACAGCGTCACCCAATGCTTCCCCGACGAGCGCTATCTCACCGCGGTGCTCGACGACGCGCTCGACCTGGTGGCACCTGGAGGCACCGTCGTCATCGGCGATATCCGCAACCTCGCCACCGCCTACGATTTCGCCCGATGGCTGGAGCAGGCCCGCGGTCCCGGTCGCAGCGCCGAGGAGATCGACCGGTGCGCGGTGGCGCGCGTGGAGGCCGACGAGGAATTACTCTGTGATCCCCGGATCTTCGCCGGCCTCGCCCGCCGGCATCCGCGATCGGTGCGCGCCACCTATTACGCCAAGCCCATGCGAGCCGATACCGAACTCACCCGGTATCGGTACGACGTGGTGTTGACCGTCGACGCGCCCTCGCCGGCACCGGCCCGGAAGATCCGGTGGGGTGATCTGCCCGCCCGCGACACCGCCGGGCGGCTCCGCGCGCTCGCCGATTCGGTACAACGGGAAGCGACCCTGGTCACCGGTATTCCGAACGCGCTGCTCGACCACGAATCCGCAGAAGCTGTCGAACCGGCCCGGGTCGCGGCGGTGCTCCCGGCCCGCTACGCGTTACTCCTGGACTCCGCCGACGGGCGCGTGCTCGCGGTCGGCCGCCCCGAACACCAGCCGGACCCGACCGCCTGGCCCGACCGTCCGCCGCACGCGGTCTGCAACGACCCGTTCACCCGATATCTGCGACGCAGGATGCCGGAAGTGCTCACCGACTACCTCGAATTACTGACCACCCCGCAGTCGCTCCCGCCCATTGCTGTCGTCCAGGAGTTCTCCGCCGCATGACCACCATCACGCCTTCGAGCTATCTCACCGAACTTCGGTCCGCCTGCCGAGGCGCCGTCCTGACATCGGGTGAACCGGGCTACGACCGGGCCAGGCAGCGATGGAACTCGGCGATCGACCAACGACCGGCAGCGGTCGTTCAATGCACCCGGGTACCGGACGTCCGGGCCGCTGTCACCATTGCGCAGCACCACAGCTTACCCGTCTCGGTACGTGGCGGCGGACACGAAGTCGCGCAGCATCCCGCCGCCGACGGCTCCCTGCTGCTGGACCTTTCGGGCCTGAAAACCGTCACCATCGACCCGTCCACCCGGAGAGCAGTCGTCGGGGCGGGTGTGACGTGGGCCGAATTCGACCGTGTCTGCCATCGGCACGGGCTGGCGGTGACCGGAGCCGACGTGTCCACGGTCGGCGTGGTCGGCTCCACGCTCTGCGGGGGCAGCGGCTGGCTCCAGCGCATCGCCGGATTCACATGCGACAGTGTTCGCTCCGCGCAGGTCGTGCTGGCCGACGGACGCCTCGTGCATACGAGCGGCGACCACCACCCGGACCTGCTGTGGGCGCTTCGTGGTGGCGGGGGCAATTTCGGTGTCGTGGTCGCGCTCGAGCTCGAGCTCTACCCGATCCGAGAGGTGCGCGCGGGCACACTACTGTTCCGGCTCGACCGAGGACCCGGTGTCTTCCGAACATTCCGGGAGCTGTGCGCCGAGGCGTCCGACGAAATGGCGCTGCGTGCCACTCTCCTGCACTGGCCACCCACCGCCCCGAAGGGGCCGCCTATGGCCGCGGTCACCGTCGCCCACTTCGGCGCCCCCGACCGAGCGCAATCGGAACTGACAGCGTTGCGTCGATTGGGCGAGCCGGAACTCGATCTCATCCGCCCGGTGACCTATCCGGAGCTGCAAAGCAACACCGAACAAGCGTTCCACGAAGGACACGGCACCGCGACCGGCACCGAGTGGCTCCGCGCATTCGACGATGATGCCGTCGACGCGCTCGTCGATCTCGCGGCGCGGATGCCGACTCCGTACTCGCTGGTCTCGGTCCATCGACTCGGCGGAGCCCTGCAGCGGATGCCGCCGGATGCGACCGCGTTCGGCTACCACGACGCCGCCTACCATGCGGTCATGTTCTCCGGTGGCCCCGCCGGGACCGACCTCACCGTTTCCCGCGCCTGGATCGCCGAGGTGGTGGACGGACTGCAAGGATGCTCCGCGGGTGGACCCTATATCGGAATCCTCGACGACACCGCCACACCCGAGCGTGTGCGCCGTGCCTACCACCCCGCGTCCTATGCCCGGTTGCAGCGGGTGAAGACTCGCTACGATCCCGGAAACACGTTCCGGTGCAATCACAACATCCCACCGCTGATCGAGGCACTGTGACCGGCGACGAGACGCTCGCCATCGCGCGGCGCGCCGACGAGTCGGTCGCGTATTTCGATGCCCGCCAGTGCCTCGCCGCCCGCGCGGACCTCGATCTGTTCGGGTTACGGGCCATGGCAGCAGTACTGCGCCCCGCGCTGTCGGGGCCGCAGCCACGCACCGAGGAAGACCTGGTCGCCATGCTGGAGGTCGCGCCGCGGCACCGTTGGTTGCTGCGGCGCTGGCTCGTCCTGCTCAGCACGCACGGATGGCTGGAACACGAGGAGAACAGGGGATTCGCCTCGTTGCGGGCGATACCTACCCCTCAGCGATCGCAGCTCGAGCGGGTCTGCGCCGATCTCGGCTTCCCCGCACAGCTCACACGGTTCTTCGTCGACGCCAATCGGCATGCGCGCGAGCTGCTGCAAGACCGGGTGCTGGCACAGGAACTGTTGTTTCCCGACGGCGACCTCCGCACGGCGGAGGCGGCGTACCGGGACAATCCGGTGAATCAGTACCTCAACGCCGCGGCCGCCGGGGTGATCACACGAGCGGTGGACGAACTCTCCGGCGATCGTCACCCGGTACGGATCCTCGAACTCGGCGCCGGGGTCGGCGGCACCACCGCGGATCTCCTTCCGCATCTCGACGGCCGCCCGGTCGAATACCACTTCACCGATGTGTCGTCGTTCTTCCTGGACGCCGCCCGCACTCGTTTCGCGCATCACCCAGGGCTGCGGTTCGCCTTGTTGGACCTCAATGCTGATCTCCCACGGCCCCGATCCTTCGATATCGTGCTGGCCGCCAATGTGCTGCACAATGCCCACCACTGCCGAGCTGCCCTGCACCGACTCCGCGAATTGCTCCGGCCCGGCGGACATCTACTGGTGATCGAGTCCTGCCGGGAACACCCCCAACTGCTCACCTCGATGCACTTCCTGATGTCACCGCGCACCGGGGGACTACGCCCCGGTGTCGACGATGTGCGCGCGGGCTCCGACCGCATCTTCTTGACCGAATCCCAATGGCGGGCCGAACTCGTCGCCGCCGATCTCGCGCCCTGGCTCATACTGCCCGGGCCGGAGCAGCCGCTGGCCGTGCACGGCCAGCGGATCTTCGCCGCCCGGACACCACACTGACCCGAGGATTGCTCGCCATGCGCTCTCACCCCACCGTCGGTCACCGATACACCGCCACAGATCACTACGAAGTGGGTCGTGAGAAGATCCGCGACTTCGCCCGCGCTGTCCAGGATTTCCATCCGGTCCACTGGGAGGACACCGCGGCCCGCGCCCTCGGCCATCCCGGGCTGCTCGCGCCGATCACCTTCGCCTCCGCGGTCACCTTCCCGGCGCATCGGAAGCTCATGCGCGCGGCGCTCGACGGCTACGACCCCGCGCACCTTCTCCACGTCGAACAGGAGATTCACAGTAGCCGCCCGGTCACGGCAGGCGACCGGTTGAGGCACGACATCACGGTGGATTCCCGCCGGTCCACACCGGCAGGCGGTGAACTCATCGCTCTCACCACCACCATCCACGATGACACCGGAGCTCTCGTGCAAACCGTGCACACCACCCTCGCCGGCCGCGACCACGGCAGTTCACTGACCGCGGAAACGCTCGCCATGCTGGAGCTTCCCGGACCGGAGACCATCCGGACCCCGCCGGCCCCGGAAGCGATCGACGTCCGGACGCGAGGAAGTGTCCGGCGCACCGCCGTGCTCGACCTCCGCCAGGGGCAGGAGTTCGCGCCGAGAACAGTGCGACTCACGCGCGGTGAACTCGTCCACTATGCGGGCGTCTCCGGCGATATCAATCCCATCCACTGGCACGATGCCGCCGCTCGGCATGCGGGCCTGGAAGCCGTCGCCGCGCACGGAATGCTGACCATGGGACTCGGTGCGGCCTGTTTGACCGAGTGGCTGGGTAGGGCGGACCGCGTTGTCGCCTACTACGTCCAATTCGCCAGACCGGTCGTACTCGCGGCGCATCGGCCTGCAGACGTCACATTTCGAGCGGTGGTCCGGTCCATCGATCCGGTCGCGATGCGTGCCACCATCTCGCTGACTGCTCACCACTCCGATACACCCGCCTTCGGTACTGCTTCGGCGACCGTCGGGTTTGTGTGACGAACACCGTCTGCGGTGCGACCTGTAGGCTCCCCGGCCGAGCCATCGGCTCGCCGTGCGTATCAACTGTTATCGCTCTGACCCGCTCTTTCCGGTCGGTAACCGGCCCCGGACAGGGTGAGCATCATCCAGAACGCGGAGCGTTTCGCGGTGGTTGGGCCGGAGCCGGGTCGTGCTCACATCGTCCGGAGGCCTTCGGTTGCCGGACCGTAGGGAACCGGGTCCTTTCGTTCGAAATATGCTTTGGTCTCGCGGTATACCAGTGGTGACAGGATCAGGAGGCCGATGAGGTTCGGCAATGCCATCAGGCCGTTGGCGACATCGGAGAATGTCCAGACTGTGGTCAGCTCGGTGGTGGCGCCCACGTAGACGACCGCGATGAACAGGATTCGGTACGGCAGCACCAGCGTGTTGCCGAACAGGAATTCGATACACCGGTCGCCGTAGTAGGACCACCCCAGGACCGTCGAGAAGGCGAAGAAGATGATGCTGACGGTCACGATGACGCTGCCCCAAGTACCCGGCAGGGCGTCGGCGAACGCTGCGGCGGTGAAGGTCGCCGCAGCGGCATCGGATTTCCACACTCCGGTGACCACGATCACCAGGCCGGTGAAGGAGACCACGACAAGGGTGTCGATGAAGGTCTGGGTCATCGATACCAGCGCTTGGCGTACTGGGTGGGTGGTCGAGGCCGCGGCGGCAGCGATACCGCCGGTGCCGAGGCCGGATTCGTTGGAGAAGATCCCCCGCGCCACACCGTACTGAATAGCCGCGGCAACGCCGGCGCCCACGAAACCACCGGTGGCCGCCGTTCCGGTGAAGGCATCGGTGAGGATCTCACCGACGGCGGCGGGTAGATCGTCGAACCGCAGGATCAGAACCGCGAGGGCGCCCAGGATGTACAGCACGATCATCACCGGCACGAAGATGCTGGCCACCCGGCCGATTCCCTTGATTCCACCCAGGATGACCGCCGCGGCCAGAGCGGTGATGATCAGCCCGGTGAGCCAGGTGGGCAGGCCCCATTCCGACGCGACATTGAGCGCCACCGTATTCGCCTGGGTCATATTGCCGATACCGAACGAGGCGATGACGCCGGCCACTGCGAAGAAACCACCGAGGAACATCCCGAGCGGCCCCTTGATACCGCGCCGCAGATAATGCATCGGCCCGCCGGCCTGCCTACCGGCGGCGTCGGTGCGTCGGAAACGGACACCGAGGAACGCTTCGCTGTATTTGGTGGCCATACCGACCAGGCCGGTCAGCCACATCCAGAACACCGCACCGGGTCCGCCCAAGGAGATCGCGGTGGCCACACCGGCGATATTGCCGACGCCGACAGTGGCCGCAAGCGCGGTGGACAGTGCCTGATAGTGCGAGATATCGCCTTCGGCGTCGGTATCGGTGCGTTCGACAAAACCCAGCCGGAACGCGAGTACGAACCGCCGGAATTGCAGCCCCCGCAGCAAGACCGTCAAATACAATCCGGTCAGCAGGAGCAGGGGAATCAGTAGCCAGGGACCCCAGATGAAGTCACTGGCGCTGCTGAGCACATCGCCCATAAGAAACAACCGCCTCATCGATACAGACCATGGCCGGCACGCGCCACGGTCGTGTGTCACCGGCCATTCGCCGATGGCTCGATCATTCTCGCCTATGGGAACCGGATGTGCATGACGACCCCCGTTTCACAAATGGCCACGGCGGTATGGCAACCGCACCGACGGTGAGTATCTTGCCGTCGCAAGCCTGATCCTTGCGTCGCGGCGACCCGGCTGCCCGTGCCGCTTGCCTGCTGATCAACGACCTGGCGGTGTTGCTACTGCCCGCATATCGGCGCTGTCCTCGGTGTCGATATTCATGGAGGCGGGAATGCGACCGTGGGGTGCCGAAGTGCTGTCGATCTACCGTGCGGGGCTGGAGACTCTGTGACCCCGTTGTCTGCTACCCGGGATCGAGGTACCCATGTCTGTTTCTTCCGTTCTTCCCGCTCCGGTCGCCGAGACCTTGGCCGGCATCGCTTCCCAGGCGCTGCGCACGCGTCAGCTGATGCGAGCCCCGGCTCATGTCTATCGGGCGCCTGCGCAACCTCTCTTCACCGTGCGCGCAGGCATGACCGCAATCGCGGTACCCGCGGAGAGTGAATGGAGGTGGTCGGCGAAAGCGTTGTCACCGTGCAGGAGCGCTCCCATGGTCGAATTCGCCCGACCCGCTCCGGGCCGGATTGCCGACCAGACTTCCCGGCGCACCACAGGTAAAGATGCCGTACCGGGCGGTCGAGCGCAACCCCAGTGCCCGGCCGTGCTACCACCACTTCCTCGGGCGTTCGCGTATTCCCATGAGGGAGAGGGATTTACCAGCTACCGGGCCATTGTCTATCGTACCGTCATTCAACGGCATAGTTTTGGGTTGTTTGTCGCATTCATTGCCTGTTGTCGCCGGGTATCGGCGGTTCGCTACGACGGAAGTAGGTGAGTATGTCACCGGAAGTTATCGGGTTCGCACTGCTGTTGCTGGGCGTGATGATGTTGATCGCGAAGATCATTCGAGTGAAGTGGAAGCTTGCGCAGAAGCTGTTCATTCCGAGTTCGATCATCGGTGGCGCGCTGGCACTGTTGATCGGGCCGGATGTATTCGGCCGGATCGCTTCACTGTTCGGTACCGAGCGATTCGCTGAATCGGGCCTGATGACGCCGGAGATCATCGATGTGTGGAAAACCCTGCCGGGACTGTTGATCTCGCTGGTGTTCGCCGGTCTGCTGATGGGACACAAGCTGCCCTCGCCGCGCGAGGCGTTCCGGGTGGCGGGTCCGCAGATCACCTTCGGTATCACAGTGGCCAGCGGCCAGTACGTGTTCGGGTTGCTGCTGGCGATTCTGGTGCTGGGCCCGGTGTTCGGGTTGCCCGCGATGGCGGGCACCTTGATCGAGATCGGCTTCGAAGGCGGTCACGGTACCGCGGCGGGGATGGCCGGAACATTCGAAGAGTTCGACTTCCCCGAGGGACAGGACCTTGCGCTCGGTCTGGCCACGGTCGGGATCCTGTCGGGGATCGTCTGCGGGATCGCGTTGATCAACTGGGGTGTGCGCAGCGGTAAGACCACCGAGTTGCGCACCGACGCCACCCCGTCGGTGGCCGAGCGAGCGGGGCTGGTGGAAAAAGAGCGCCGCCGTTCCGCGGGCACGCTGACCGTCAACCCGTCCTCGATCGAACCCCTTACCCTGCACTTCGGGTTGCTGGCAGTGGCGGTGTTGATCGGCTGGCTCATGCTGAGCGGACTGCAGTGGGTCGAGCAGAAACTGTGGGCCGACAGCCTGGAACTGTTCGCGCATGTGCCACTGTTCCCGATCGCGATGATCGGCGGCATCATCGTGCAGGCCTTGATCCAGGCGTTCGACCGCGAGGAGATCGTCGACGTGCAGATGATCGAGCGGTTGCAGGGTTTCAGTCTCGATGTGCTGGTCATCGCCGCGCTGGGTACCTTGTCGCTGACAGCGATCGCGGCGAATATGGGCCCGTTCATCCTGCTCGCGGTCACCGGTCTTGTCTGGACAGTGGGTGCGTTCGTGTTCCTCGCCCGGCGGATGCTGCCCGACTTCTGGTTCGAACGCGGTATCGCCGATGTCGGTCAGGCGATGGGCGTGACTTCCACCGGTCTGATTCTGCTGCGAGTGGTGGACCCGGATCTGAAGACACCGGCCTACCAGGCATTCGGCTACAAGCAGCTGATCATGGAGCCGTTCTTCGGTGGTGGACTGGTGACCGCGGGCGTTATTCCGATCATCGCCAATTTCGGGGTCGGATGGTTGTTCGCCGGGATGCTCGCGCTGTTCGTGGGCGCACTCGCCGCCGGCCTGCTGTATTTCGGTCGCCGCCCTGTCTCCACTTCTACGTCGGAGCCGGCCACGGTCTCACCGTGACATTCGCGGTAGCGGTATGACCCGGCGCGCGCGACGGGCGCCGGGGCATACCTCTTCTGTGTACACCGCCGCTGCCCGGACACAACTGTGCGGTGACTCGCGACTGCACCGAGGCCCGGCGTCAGATGTGCCCGGACGACTCGTCGACGAGGTTCACGACTCCGGCCGGATCGTCGTCGAGGGCCAGGTGTCCGCAGTCCGGCAGTATGCGCAGATGGGTTCCGAGCCGGTCATGGACGGCGCGTTCGAGACGACGGGGCGGTAAGAAGATGTCATCGGCGCCGGTGGCCACCAGGCAGGGTGTCGAGCGGCAGCTGTCGAGTAGCGCGGGGGCCAGTGGGGCCGGCGCCAGCGTGGTGCGGCAATAGCGGGCGACCAGGGGCATCCAATCGACCAGATGCGGTGCGACACCTCGGGTAGGGCCTGTCATCAGTTGCAGAAGGCGGATCGCGTGGTCTCGGGACGGGGCTGCCGGCCAGGTAACGGTTGCCGCGAGCAGGCAGGGCGGTACCGCCAGGCGGGTAAGCCCTGCCGGCGCTATCAGTACCCCAACCCGATCACCTCACCACTGGGTGCGTTGACATAAACCGAAACCATTCGCCGGCCCTTTCTCGTATGCCGCGGGTATCGAGGGGCTGTCCGGCTTCTCAGGGGCCCTGCTGGTAGACATCGGGGATGCCGTCGTGATTGTCGTCTCTGGATTCCTCTTCGGCGATGCGGCGGTAGACACGGTTGCGTGCCCGCAGCACGAGCGTGGCCAGCAGCGCCGCGGTCAGGGTGCCGACGAGGATCCCGATACGGACGTGGTCTTCCCGAAGCGGCTGATCGGCGAATGCCAGCTCCCCGATCAGCAGCGACACGGTGAACCCGATTCCGCCGAGCAACGCCACTCCGGTGACATCGATCCAGCTCAGTTCGGAATCCAGTTCGGCGCGGGTGAGTTTCGCGGTCAGGAAGGTCGTGAGCAGAATCCCGAGCGCTTTGCCTGCCACCAGGCCCACGACGATGCCGAGCGTGACCCGGTCGTTGAGTGAATCCACGATTCCGCTGAGCCCGCCGATGGTGACCCCGGCAGCGAAGAAGGCGAACACCGGCACCGCGAAGCCGGCGGTGAACGGTCGTATCCGGTGTTCGAACACCTCGGCCACCCCTGGCTCGTGCGCCGACGGGTCGCCGACACCTGAGCGGTTGGTGAGAACGGGCACGGCGAAGCCAAGAAGCACTCCGGCGACAGTGGCGTGCACCCCGGATTGATGCACCAGCCACCAGGTCGCTACAGCCAGCGGTATCAGCACCCACATCGAACGGATTCGGCGCTGGACCGCAATGGTGAACGCGGCGAGAGGGAGCACGGCCAGGGCCAGATAGGGCAGACGCAGTTCGTCGGTGTAGAAGATCGCGATCACCGTCACCGCGAGCAGGTCGTCGACCACGGCGAGAGTGAGCAGGAACGTCCGTAATGCGGTGGGTAGATGGGAACTGACGACCGCGAGGACAGCGAGGGCGAAGGCGATATCGGTCGCGGTGGGGATCGCCCAGCCCTGTAGGGCATCGTCGTTGCCGAGATTGAACGCGAGGAAGATCAGAGCCGGGCCGACCATCCCGCCGACGGCTGCCACCACCGGCAGTGCCGCGCGGCGGGGGTCGCGCAGGTCTCCGGCCACGAACTCGCGTTTGAGCTCCAGGCCGACGACGAAGAAGAACACCGCCAGCAGCCCGTCGGCGGCCCATGTCTCCAGCGAGAGCCTCAGGTGCAGGCCGGCCGGGCCGACCTCGAAGGCACGCAGCGCCTCGTAAGCGTTCGACCAGGGGGTATTGGCCCAGATGAGACCGAGGGCCGCTGCGACGATCAGTAACGCGCCCCCGGCGGTCTCGGTGCGCAGGATCGCGGTGATCCGCCGGGTCTCCGGCCAGGAACCCCGAGCGAACAACGAGGGGCGGGGTCGGGGTGAACTCATCAGCGCGTGTCATCTTCCGTCGGCATCGACCCCGGCCCATGCTCGGACCAGGTACGCCGACCAGACTTCCCGGCTCTCCTACCGTAAAGATGCCGTATAGACCGCTGGAAACGCAAACCGCGCGGCCACCGCCCCGGTCATTCGTTCCTGCGGTACGGGGCCGCTGCTCCCGCCTGCCCGTTACGGTGATGTTGATGCATTCGGGGAGGGCTGTTCGGTGGTGTACCGCTTACGCCAGCGGTCGATGAGGGAACCAGTTCGTGGAGCATGAAGGTGGAGAAGTAAGGCGAGTGTGTAGGCAGTGATGATCCACTGCGGCCGAGGTCGCCGAATTGTAGGTCGAGCTGGGCGGCAGGCATCGCGATATGCACGATCGTGCCGTCCGGAGTCACTATCGGCTGGGGCGATGGCGACGAATCCGAGAGCCAGCCACTTCCGCTGGATCGGCGCGGCCGGGGAGGCATTGTGCGCGGCCGGCCCGCAAGTCAGGGCCAGGAACGCCATGCGGCCGCAGTGCCTACCTCCAGCGCGGGCAGGGGCCGTGCTTCGGCATTCGGGTCGAAGCCGTGCCGCCGGCCACGGGGCCGGAACCAACCGAAGATGCTGCTCGCAGGTGGCTCGATGTACTCCTGCGGCTCAGCCGAGTCGGCGATGTCGGAGCGGTGCCGAATACATCCCCGGCGTAAGCTGACCGGCGACCTGCCCCACTCGGACGACGCCCGATCAGGGAGCGCCATGTGTCGTTTGTTCGGATTGTCGGCCGCACCGCGGCGGGTACGAGCCACATTCTGGTTGCTGGACGCGCCGGACAGCCTGTCGGAACAGAGTCGGCGCATGCCCGATGGTGTCGGGCTGGGCACCTTCACTGCGGACGGGTCCACGCGGGTGGAGAAGCAACCGATCGCCGCGTACGAGGATAGGCAGTTCGCCCGTGAGGCGCGGGAACGGGAATCGGCGACGTTCGTGGCGCATATCCGCTACGCGTCTACCGGCGGTCTGGAACTACGCAATACCCACCCCTTCGAACAACACGGCCGGCTGTTCGCCCACAACGGTGTGCTGCAAGGCCTCGACGAACTGGATGCAGAGCTCGGTGACTACGGCGATCTTGTGCACGGCGATACCGACTCCGAACGGTTCTTCGCGCTCATCACACAGCGCACCGATCGGCACGACGGCGACGTCACGGCAGGCATCGCCGATGCCGTCCGCTGGATCGCGGACCAGGTGCCCGTCTATGCCCTGAATATGGTATTAACCACCGACTCCGGTCTGTGGGCGCTGCGCTATCCGGACACCCACGACCTGTTCGTGCTGGAGCGCGCGGCAGGCGGACCGCACGGCGGACGCCACCTCGATCACGCGGGCCGAGCGGGAATCCGTACCCGTAGCGCCGAGTTGGCAGCTTTTCCCGCGGTGGTCGTGGCCAGCGAGCGCACGGACGAGGATCCGGGGTGGCGATCGTTGGCGTCGGGAGAGTTACTGCACGTCGACGGCCATAACCGCATCCAGGTGACGACGATTTCGGACAAACCGCCACGCCATCCGCTGACGCTCGCGCAGCTCGATGGGACGGCGGCCGCTTCGCAAAGGGGACGGTGAACCGTCCTGCACTCCCATGGCCGTCCCCGAACGATGCGGGTTGCGGACGCTCGTTGCGGCAGTACCGCCAGCAGGAGATCGCCCCGGCAACGCCGGCCGTGCCTTCGAATGCGGTGATGGCGTCGGGGGAGCGGTCAGTCGCGGTAGACACCGACGGAGGGAAACTCGCGGGAAACGTGATAGCCGGCGACGACTCCTGTCTGCACTATTGCCAGCTGTCCTTTCGACACAGCGAATCTTTCTATGCCAGGAGTGCGCGACGTAGAATTCGCCGGTGTCAACAGCAGGGTCGGGTCGTTTTCGTGCACGCGATGTCGACCGTGTCGAAATAGCGGCCCGGCTGGACGCGGCCTATGCCGAGGGCCAGCTGGGCGCGACGGAATACCACGACCGTATTGCCCGGTGCCGTGCCGCGAAAACGCTTGGTGAACTCGCCGGATTGGTGGCCGACCTCCAGGGCTCGTCCACTGCCGGACCTCCTGTAGCGCGGTCGGCGCCGCGTGGATATCCGCCGGGCGTCCGGGCGCGTACCGCCGACCGCCGGGCCACCGCCGAACTACTGGACCGGGCCTACGCCGAGGGCCAGCTGACCGAGGACGAGTATCGCGCGGCCGCGGAGCTGCTCACCGAGGCCATCACCCTGGGTGATCTCACCGATATCACCGCCGACCTCCAGGCTCCGCCGCATACTCCTGTCGAGCCCCACCCGGCCGGTGGCGCTCGGTCCGGTCGTTACTTCGCCGTCCTCACCGCCGCCGCGCTGGCGGTGGCGTTCGGCGCGTACACGCTCGTCGGCCGCGAAGCCGAGTCTGCTGTAGCGACGCAACCGCCGCCCGCCGCGGCCCCGGTGCCCGCGCCGGCCCCGGCGCCGGAGGAGCTCGAGCCTCTGGTCTTCACCCCGCCGGATCTGGTCACCGGTGCGGGACTGGCCCAGTTCATCACCGAGTACCGGGCGCGTTTCGGCGATACGGTGGCCGACGAAGTGTGGCTGCATCCCGAGCACGGTGATGTGAAGCGGGCCGTCCCCGGGCAGCCGAACCGGCTGCTCGCCTACGACTATCGGGGCGGTTTCCGGCAGTCCGACGATCCGACCACCCGCACGGCCGACACTCCGACCGTGGACCTGGGGGCTCTGAACACCGAGGTGATCGGTCGCGTGCTGGTCGATGCCCCGGCGATCGTGCGGGTCCCCGACGGCGTGGTCACCCATATGGGTTACGAGATCCACACCTTCCCTCCATACGACGGAATGCCCGCGCTCAGTATTTATGTCCGCAATTCGTTCGACGAGAGCGGGCGGCTACTGGTCGGTCCGGCCGGCGATGTGCTGCGGGTCTGGTCGTTCGAGGGATGAGGATCGGGTAATGGCGAGGAAAGAGCAGGTCAGGGCGCGCGACCGTGATCGCGTCGAGGTCTGCGCAATCCTGGACGCGGCGCTCGCGGACGGACAACTGCGCACCGACGAGCACACCGCCCGCACCCGGTCGGCGATGCGGGCGAAATTCACCTCCGACCTGAGCGCCCTCATCCGTGACCTCCAGACTCCCGGCAACCCGGCAGATGCCCCGGTGCTCAGGGACAACCACCGGTGGCGGCGCTGGAAGCTCCCGGTGGCGGTACTTGCCGCGGCCGCCGTGCTCGGAATCGGGGTCGGTGTCATCGCGCGCGACGATCCGGCACCCGCTGCCGTCACCGTCACCCACCGCGAACCGGAGTCCCCGCCGCTGCCGAATCTACTCACCACCGACGGGCTGGGGTTCTTCATAGACGCCTATCGCCGAGAATTCGGCGATACGATCGTCGATACGGCCACGGTCTACCCGGACTTCCTGCTGGTCCAGCGGCTGGACAACGGCAGACCCCGGAACTTTCGTTTCACCGCGGGCGGGTTCGACGAGGTGGGTGTACCGGTACCCAGCTACGCCGAGGGGCGACCGATCGACCTGGCCGATATCGACCTCACGACCATGGCCGCCGTACTGGCGGGCGCACCGGCCACGGTGCGCCTGGAACAGGGAGAAGTCGAACATCTCGGAATCGGTTTCGAACTGATCGCACCGGTCGACGCCGGACCCGTGGTCGGCATCTACGTCGAGGACCCCACGGGCCGGACCGGCCATCTGTCCCTCTCGTTCGACGGCGCACCTCTGGAAGTGTTCCCCGCGTAGAACTCGGGGTCGCCATGACGGTCCCTTCGAACGGCCGCCTGCGGCCACGCATGTAGATGCCATCGACCGGGCTGCCCGGCCGATCGCGGTCGGTGCGCCCCACACCGTTCACCGCCCGCACCGAGAGCAGTTGAGAGTGGCCCGGTACCGGCCGGGCTCGCTGTCTCAGTGCAGGACTCCGTAGTTTCCGGCGATGGTGAACCCGTGTTCGAGGATTTCGCAGGTGACCGTGCCTTGGAAGCCGACGCCGCAGGTGGTGTAACCCAGGGAGGTCTTGCGCCCCTCCGGCAGGACTTTTGCTCCGCCCGGATACGTGAACGTGGGCGAATCGGAGGTGACGTACCGGGCCATTTCGTCGCCGGAAACGCGTACCTGATTCGTGCCTGCGGGCGCATCGGCCGGCACGGCGTCGCATCCGGACAATCCGTCGAGATAAATCGCGCAGTGGCGTCCGTCCGGGGTGCGGAAGAACACCGTCGCATCGTGGTCCGCACTCCGGACGAGGTATTCGGAGTTGTCGACTGCTGTCAGTTCGTCCAGCACCTCGGCATCGGCGGGTCCTGCGGTCGATGCCACCGTCGCGGTGGTGAGTAGTGCGATCGTCGAGATCGCGAAGAGTCGAGCACGATTGGGCACAGGGGAACCTCCTGATCGGTAACGGACAACTCCAGCGGGCCGGTCAGCAGTTCGATCCGTCCATACGTGATCGCGATCCCGCAATCGACGGTCGGCTCAAGCATGCGCAGACCGATCGGCCCATGTGCTCGGCCAAGCCTGTCGAGCTGGTCGGCCCGACACACTGTACGCGTGAGTCACAACATCGGAATATGCGGGAATCGTATGCCGCTGTGTACTGGTTTTCGGTCGGTTCGACGCGTTTCGTCTGGCGAGCGATCAGATCCAGCGGGGCCACCACGGACGATAGTTGTCGGAGCGGCGTGCGACCTCCTGGTGTCATAGCCTCGGCCGGAGAAGGACGGTATGGCCGACATCGCCGAAGATTGTTGGCTGTCGGACCGACTGTGGTGTATCGGAATCGGCTCGGTGGCAAGCTGTTACGGGTGACCGGGATGGAGACCGCAGCTGTACGCGTGCTTCCAGGATTGATCAGACCTGCGGTATGGCTCTATCGGCGCTGGCGGCCGGAGAAGCACTCGCGTGCGTTGGCGCAGCGCGCCGACGACCTCGCTTCGGCGGTGGGCAGGGCCGAGGACAAGCTGCAGCAGGAGCTGCGCGCGAAGCCGGGCTCGTTCATGCCCGTGACGTTCACCGCTGCCGACCACGCGCAGCCCGGGGAGGTGATCGACTCGGCCGAGGTCGATGACATCTCCCACTACTTCGACCTGCTCGACCAACCGCGGCGGATGGTCGTGCTCGGCGATCCGGGCGCCGGCAAGACAGTGGCCGCCACTTACCTCGTCGGTGGTCTGATCCAACGCCGCCGCGAACTCGACCCCGAGTCCCGCCGTGCCGCCGAACCGGTACCGGTGCGGCTCAACACCGCCGGATGGGACGGTGGACAGGAGTTCTCCACTTGGCTGGTGAGCCGCCTGAAGCTCGACCACCAGCTGCCGAGCATCCTGGGCGCCGAGATGGTCAGGGCCGGGATGATCCTGCCCCTGCTCGACGGCCTCGACGAAATGGACGACGAGACCACCGACGGGAAACGCGCCCGAGCGCTGCTGGACCGGCTCAACGAACGCGAATGGGCACACCGTCCCGTGGTGGTGCTGTGCCGGAGCATCGAATTCGACCACCTCGAACAGGCCGGGAGCGATAACGGCTTGCACGGCGCGGTCACGGTCACCCTCGCCCCGCTTTCCAGTGGTCAGCCCGCCGACTACCTCACCAGCTATCAGCACCGGATCGGCGCCACCCACCCCGCATGGGACAAGATCAATACCCACCTGCGCGAACACGCCGATCCCGAGCGCGCCGACAGCCCTCTGGCCGTGACTCTGCGCAACCCGTGGATGCTCGGCCTGACCGCCCACACCCTGCACCGCGACCCGACCACCGCTGCCGCACTGCTCGACTGCCCTACCCCCGAGGCTGTGCGCGACAGGCTGTTCGCCGCCCAGATCCCCGCGGCGATCGCCGGCACCGACGACACCGAGCGCTTTCGCGACTACACCCCCGACAATGTCGAGAAATGGCTGCGCACCCTTGCTCGGCATCTCGAACACCGCCGCGACACCGGGCGCAACGGCACCGCCATCCGCCTCGACGAAATCTGGGAAATCGCCGGCACGGCCCACATCCGACTCCTCCACGCCCTGGCCATCACACTCACAACCGGGCTCGCGCTCGGTCTCCCGGCCGGAGCCGCGTTCGGGATCACGTTCGGGCTGAAGGCCGGGGCCGCGTTCGGGATCACGTTCGGGCTCATATCCGAGGCTCAGAGAACTCCCGCAGCGGACAGCATTGCGTGGAAAGTGCCCACCCGCTCCCGATGGCGCGGCGGGTTCGTAATGGGGTTCAAGGCCGGGATCCCGATCGGAGTCACGGTCGGGCTCATGCTCGGGGTCACGGTCGGGCTCATGCTCGGGCTCGCGTCCGGGCTGATATTCGGGTTCGTGGGCGGGCTCAGCACCACTGCCGAGGATCGGCTGGCTATGGGGATCGATGAACGGCGGCTGATTCTCAACGATCTGCAATCAGCGCTCTTCCACGGTGCCGCGTTCGGGCTCGCGATCGGGTTCGCGCTCGGGTTCGCGCTCGGGCCCGCGGTCGGGTTGGCGGTCGGGTTCGCGGTCGGCCTCGCGGGCGGATCCGGGTTCGGGCTCGCGAGTGGACGGTTCTTCCTGGCCGTGCTTGCGTTCAAGTTCACTGCAGACTTCCCGGACCGCCCTGCTGCCTTCCTCGACTGGGCCCGTAACAGCGGCCTGCTCCGCGTCAACGCCACCGCCTACCAATTCCGACACCAGACCTACCAGCAGTGGATCCTCCACCCCCGACAGGACAGCCCCGACACCGCATCGCTCAACCAGTGACGCATCCCGGTATCCCGCTCTCGACGTCCGGACCCGCTGTCGGCGGCGTGGTAGGACGGCCAGGCCGGAGGGAGCTGTCTGTTCAACCCCCTCCGGCCTGTCCGGACTAGCCCTTCATGGATCGAATAAACCTTGACAGCCGCCGGCCCCGGGCGGATGCCCTGGAAATCAAGAAACCCGCGGCGCGGTGCGGGGCTGTCCTGGGTGGACCCGCTGCCGATGGTGTTTCTTCGCGGGCGGTGTCGCCGGGAAGATCTTCCTCGCCATGGGGTCGGTGGTGAGGCCTTGGGCGACCAGGTCCGCGAGTACGCGGCGGTGGATCACTACTCGGGGCGTAATCGATGTAGGTGGTGGGTCTGCGGCGGGGATCTTCGACCCCTCCGGTGAGGCTGTCCAGTCTGGTCGTTTGAGGGATAAGATTTGAAGGGTGACTGAAGACGACGATGCGGCGTCGGTTTCCCAGGTGGAGATCGCGCATCGGATGGTCTGCGAGGTCGCGGTCGTGGCGGTAGGTGGGAAGGTCGATCACACGACCGCCCATCGGTTGGTGGAAGCGGTGAGTACGGGGTTGGACCGCACCCGCGGTGGATTCTGCGTCCTGGATCTGACCACTGTGGAATTTCTCGGCGGCCACGGCCTCAGCGCCATACTCAAAGCCGCCAGGGCTGCCGAGAACCGTCGGCAGCCGTTGCGGATCGCCGTCGACCACAACCGGCCCGTGGTTCGTCCGCTCGAGGTCACCGGGCTGGAGGAGTTTCTCGCGCTCTATCACAGCGTCGAGGAGGCGCTACAGGGCTGACCACCCGGTAGCTCCGGCCACCGACGGAGTCCTCTGCTGTGGTGGGCTTTGCACAGGGCGCGTGCTCGGCTGCTCGGGGTAGTGACGATACTGGGCCGGTGATCGAGAAGACGCTATGACCGACCAGCCGAACCCCAATCCCGCCCCGCAGCGTGTGGGGGGTTTCTGGTTCTATGCCGACGGGCAGCGCTGGGAGTGGTCCGACGAGGTCGCTGCCTTGCACGGGTATGGCCCCGGCGAGGTCGAACCCACCATCGAGTTGCTGTTGAAACATAAACACCCCGATGATCGGGATCAGGTCGCCGACGTGCTGTCGGCGGTCGTGGACGCCGGTCGGCCCTACTGTTCCCGGCACCGCATCCTCGACATCGACGGCGCCGAGCACCATGTCCTGGTGGTGAGCGATCAGATGCGTGACGGGTCCGGTGCCTCGATCGGCACCATGGGCTTCTACATCGATGTCTCCGACACCGCGGCCAGCATCCGCACCCAGGTGATCGACGAGACGATGCCCGAGATCGTCGAAGCACGCTCGGTGATCGAACAGGCCAAGGGCGCGGTGATGGCGATGTATGCGATCCCGCCCGAGAAAGCATTCGATGTGCTGGTGTGGCGGTCACAGGAAACCAACACCAAGCTGCGGGTCCTGGCCGAGAACCTCGTCACCGGCCTCACCGAGTTCGGTGGCGTGGCGGTGCAGACCCGCACCCGCTTCGACCACCTGCTGCTCACCGCACACGAACACCGGACTCGCTGATACCGCCCGCACGCGGGCCGCGTAAGAACCGGTGTGCACCGCTCCGCGCGGGGGTTAGGATCGGTTCAGGCGAAGTGGTTCGGACGTGCAGCTCGGCGCTTGGTCGGAGTGAGCCGGTAGGTCTACCCGACGAAGGGCGGACGCGCGGAAGGCTCGGCTATGGCTCGATACGCAGCGCTGTCGACACCGATATCGGCCCGATCCGGTCGGTCATGGGCCGCGGTATCCCACGCGCGCAGCCGAGATTCCTGGCCGGCGACCACCGATCGGGGCACCCTGATCCTGGCTTTGATCACCACGATGTTGCTGGCCGGTGCGGTCGCCGGTATATCGCACTCTCTGGTAGCTGTGATCAGGTCCGTCGCCCTGATCACCGCGGGTATAGCCGTGACGCTGGTCATCCTGCGGCTGAGCGCCACGCCCGGAGGCGGCACCACCCGGAATCCGCGTCGGCAGGCGATCGCGTTGGGTTCTCTGGGCCGGCGTGCCCCGAGCCGGATAAGTACCCGGTAACGTCATCCGAGGTGCAGGGAACACCGGTGCGAATCCGGGGCTGTCCCGCAACTGTCACCGGGGAGCGATCCGCCATATGTGGCCACGACCTACCCAGGTTGGAAGGCCGGCGGGGATGTGTTGATCCGGGAGCCAGGACACCTGCGCCTGCACTACCGGGTGACACCCCACGAGGATGGCGATGAACAACTCCACAACCGGCCGGCCTGTGCTCGGCCGCCGACGACTGCTGGCCGGC
Source organism: Nocardia grenadensis (assembly GCF_050942415.1). NCBI lineage: Bacteria > Bacillati > Actinomycetota > Actinomycetes > Mycobacteriales > Nocardiaceae > Nocardia > Nocardia grenadensis. The sequence continues at coordinate 2,523,225 of NZ_CP192054.1, forward strand.
GCGGCCGGCATGTTCGGGCTCACCGCGGTCGGCCTCCCACTGCTCACCGGCTGTGGTACGGGCACCGGACCTTCCGGGCCCGCGTCCGGTCCACCGCAGCAGGGTGGCAGACTGCGCTCGCTGATCGCAGGGCGGTCGGCGACCTCCGACGCGCTGGACCCGCACGAGGCGGGCAGTTCGGCCGGCGGCGCGGTATCGAAGAACGTCTGGGACAAGCTGGTCGCCTACAACAACGACCTCACCCTGCGGTACCGCCTGGCCCGGGCACTGGAACCGAATGCCGACGGCAGCGTCTGGCGGATCGGTTTGCGGCCGGGTGTGGTGTTCAGCGACGGCACTCCGCTGACCTCCCGCGATGTATTGTGGAGCTTCGAGCGGATGCTCGATCCGGCGCGGGCCTCGGCCGGTGACCTGGCGATGGTCGATATGGCGCGCACCAAGGCGGACGGTGAGCTCGACATTCTCGTCGGCATGAAAACACCCATCGCGGATTTCGGGTCGGTGCTCGCGGGATGGTATTGCTACGTCGTCAAGGACGGCACCACGGAGTTCGACCAGCGGACTCTGCCGGTGGGCACCGGGCCGTTCGCGCTGGCCCACTGGTCCCCGGGCGACCGCACGCTGCTGCGCCGCAACGACCGTTATCGGGACGGACCCGCGCTGCTGGACGAGGTCGAGATCATCCAGATCGCCGAGACCGAGGCCCGGATGAACGCCTTCCTCTCCGGTGAGGGCGAAGTGGTGCACGAAATGAGCTACCTGCAGGCCCGGAGCCTGGAGAACGACCCCGCCGCGACGGTGTACGTTCCGCCCGAAGGGCTGATGGGGTGTCTCCAGATGCGCACCGATCTGGCTCCGTTCGACGATGTGCGGGTCCGGCAGGCGATGCGGCTGGCCGTGGACCGGGAGGCGATGGTCGATGCCGTCTACTACGGGTACGGCGAGGTCGGCAACGATCTCTACGGGAAAGGGGCGCCGTACTACAACGACACCCTGCCGCAGCGCAGCTACGACCCGCAACGTGCCCGGGAACTGCTGCGGGCCGCCGGGAAGGAAAACCTCGAGGTCACCCTCGTCACCGCCGATGCCACGCCGGGAATGGTGGAGTCGGCGACCCTCTACGCCGAGCAGGCCAAGGCCGCGGGGATCACCATCAGGCTCGAATCCGCCCCCGCCGATACCTACTTCTCCCAGGTCTCCGGTAAACGGGCGCTGACCCATGTGGGTTGGTGGAACTACAGCCTCGACTATTTCTACGGGCAGACCGGTACCAGTAGCTCGCCGAGCAACAGCACGGCCTGGCGGCGGCCCGCGTGGGACGCGAAATTCGCCCGGGCCCGAGCCGCCATGAACCCCGACCGGCGCCGCGAACTGTACTTCGAACTACAGGACGAGCTGTGGCGGGAGGGCGGTCTCATCCTGCACAGCTTCGCCAAACGGCCCGACGCCGCCCGTAACACGGTGGGCGGGATGCGCGCCGGGGTCCCGGGCACCGACGATTGGGCGAACTACGCCACCACCTGGCTGACTTCGCAGGAGTGACGCGTGCTGCGGTATTTCGTCGGCCGTGTCGGTGCCGGGGTGGGCGTCCTGGCCATGGTCGCTGTGCTGGTCTTCGGTCTGTTCGAACTGCTGGATTCGGATGCGGCGGTCGTCATGCTGTCGCGGCAGGGTGCGGGCGATCCGTCCCCGGAACAGCTGGCGGCGTTGCGCGCGGAGCTCGGGTTGGATCGGCCGGCGCCGGTCCGGTTCGCCGAATGGGTCGCCGGTTTTCTGCGCGGCGACCTCGGTGATTCGCTGATCTCGGGTCGTCCGGTCGCCGAGGTGCTGTTCGACCGGCTGTGCAACAGCGGCGCGCTGGCTGCGCTGACCATCGTGCTGCTGATTCCATTCGCGCTGGGACTCGGACTGCTGGCCGGCGCCCGCCCCGGATCGCGGACCGATCGCATCGTCAGCGCCGGCGCGCTCGCCGTCGAATCGGTGCCGCCGTTCATCACCGGTGTCCTGCTGGTGGCGACCGCCGCGCTATCGCTGCGCCTGCTGCCCGCGGTTTCCCTGGTACCCACCGGTAGCGGTGTCTGGGAACGTCCCGAGGTCCTGGTGCTGCCGGTGGTATGTCTGCTGCTGGGCCTGTCACCGCATCCCGCGCGGATCGTGCGGGCGCAGACCGCCGAGGTCATGGCCACCGAATACATCCGCACCGCACGTCTGAACGGAGTCGGCGGGTTCCGATTGGCGTGGCGGCATATCGCACCCAACGCCGTATCCGCCTCGATCCATCCGCTCGCCGGGTCGGTGGTGGGCCTGATCGGCGGTATCGCGGTCGTGGAAACCCTCTTCTCCTATCCCGGTGTATCCAAGGAACTGCTGATCGCGATCTCGGTGCGGGACTACCCGTTCGTCCAGTCCGCCGCGGTGCTGCTGGCGGCATTCGGGATCGCCGTCTATGTGCTCGCGGACCTGCTCGCCCTACTGATCAGCCCGCGGGCTCGAACACTGGTGGGGGCGGGGCGATGGTGAGGAAGACCGGGTGGGCGCTGGTTCTCCTCGGGATTCTGGGTGTGGTCGCGCTCGGACCGTTCTTCGCCCCGTATTCGCCCACGGCCTCGGTCGCGCGACCGTACCGTTCACCGGGTCCGGGGCATCTGCTCGGTACCGATGTCGTGGGCCGTGATGTTCTGTCCCGCCTATTGCACGGCGGCTGGTCGCTGGTCGCCATCTCGGCGATATCGCTGATCATCGCCTACGCGCTGGGCCTGGCACTGGGTCTGTCGGCAGGCCTGCGGCCACGCGCGGATCCATGGATCATGCGGCCGGTGGACGCGATCGTGATCATCCCGTGGTTCCTGGTGCTGGCGGTGACGGCCACCGCGCTCGGGCCGGGGGCGCCGGCCGTATTGCTGACCTCCGCGCTGGCCGCGGTGCCGTGGATCGCGCGGATCGTCCGCACCGCGGTGCACGATATCGCGAGTACGGGCTATGTGGAGTCGGCTCGGGCCCGGGGTGAACCGCTGTGGCGGATCGCCGTGGTCGAGATCCTGCCCAACCTGCGCGGGTTGCTACTGGCGGACGCCGGGGTGCGGCTGTCCGGGGTTATCTCGATCGTGGCGGTGGGTGGTTTCCTCGGACTCGGCCTGCGCCCGCCGGCGCCGGACTGGGCGCTGATGGTCACCGAGAATCGCCCGGGATTCGGTACGCAACCGTGGTCCGTACTCGCCCCGGCGTTGCTGATCATGGTGCTGGTGGTCTCGGTCAATATGCTCAGCGACCGGGTACTCGCTCCACCCCGCCGCCGGAACGCCACGGCCACACCGGCACCGGACGCCGGAGAAGGATTGCGGACCGAGCAGCTCACCGTCCGAACCGACGCCGGGCGTCTGCTGCTCGAGGATGTTTCGGTGTGCTTGGCCCCGGGGCGAGGGCTCGCGGTCATCGGACCGTCCGGGGCTGGGAAAACGACCTTCGTCTCGGCCGTGCTCGGCGCGCTGCCGCCCGGACTGTGGGCCTCGGGCACGGCCACCATCGGCCGGAGCGGGAGACACCAGCGGTCGGTCGGGTTCGTCCCGCAGGATCCGGCAACCGGGCTCAACCCGGCGCTGCGGATCGGCACCTCGATCGCCGAGATCATCCGGGCGAGCGGTGTCAAAGGGACCGGCGACGAGGTGACAGCCGCCCTGCGCCGCGTGGGCTTGCCCACCGACCGCGCGTTCCGACGCCGGTTCCCGCACGAGTTGTCCGGGGGCCAGCAGCAGCGAGTCCTGTTGGCCATGGCGATGATCGGCGATCCCGCGGTGGTGGTCCTGGACGAACCCACGACCGGACTCGACCGGCGTGCCCGCGCCGATCTCGTCGGGATGCTGGGCGCGGTACGCCGGGACGCGGCCACCGCATTCGTAATCGTCACACACGATCTACCCGGCATCACACCGCTCGTCGAGGATGTGCTCGAACTGGACGCCGGCCGGGTGATGTCGTACCGGCCGATACACAGCTCCGACAGCCGGGCACCGGCGGTCACGATGCGGAAACCGCAGCTCTGCGACCAGGAGCCGATTCTGCGGGTGGAAGCGCTCACGGTCGCGTACCGGTCGCGGACGGTCGTCGACGGTATTTCCTTCGACCTGGTGCCCGGTTCCTGCCTCGCGCTTACCGGGGTTTCCGGAGCGGGTAAGACCACCATGGCCCGGGCGGTGACCGGCCTGCACCCGGCAGCCGGCGGGACCATCCGACTGGGCGGGACAGTCCTGCCGCCCCGCATCGACGAACGCACGCGACCGCAGCGTCGCGCAGTGCAATTGATCCCGCAGAACCCCGCCACCGCGCTGAACCCGGCGCACCGCGTCGGCGCCCAGATCCGCCGGCCATTGACCCTGCTACGCGGAATGGGTTCCGCTACAGCCGAGCTCGAGGTGACCCGCCTGCTGACCGAGGTCGGCCTGGACCCGGACCTGGCCTCTCGCCGGCCCGGTGAACTCTCCGGCGGGCAACAGCAGCGGGCGGCTCTCGCCCGCGCCCTGGCCGCCGACCCACAGGTCCTGATCTGTGACGAGATCACCGCCTCACTCGACGCGAAGTCCCAGCAGACAGTGATCGACCTGCTCGACCGGCTACGCCGCAACGGGCCCGCACTCCTGGTCATCAGTCACCAGAGCACGGTATTGGACCAGCTGGCCGATGTCGTCCTCGATCTGGACGACCCGGACCCCACAGTGCGGGAGGTGAACGCGCATGCGGCCGGTTGATACCCATCCGGTCGCGACGGTGGCCTCCGGCGAGGCGCGGTAGCCGACCACTCCCTGCCCCGGCCCGGGTTCGGTTCCGGGTCGATTTCGAGACCCCGACGCCCAGGGATGCCACCATGGGGAGAGCACACCCGGTTCGGAGGCGGTCATGACAGAGGCAGGCAGTACGGCGTCCACGCGGTCCCATCATGAGGTCGATATCTCCAGCTATGAGTTCTGGGAGCAGGACTTCGACGGTCGGGAGGCGGCGTTCGCCCGGTTGCGCGCGGCCGAGGGCCTCACCTGGCATGCCCCGCCGGATTCGCTGATCGGCAAACCCGAGTACGGGCACAGTGCGCTCATCCACGGCACCAAACGCATGACGGTCCGGCTGGCCACCCCTTGACCCCGGATGCCTTCCATACGGAGGCTCGGGGGATCGGTCAGGATCGTGCCGTCACCAGTGGGGCGATGGTGCGGCGGGCGACATCGCGGGCGACCTCCGGGTCGTCGAGGTCGAACCGGCTACCGGGTAGGAAAAGATAACCCAGGGTCAGCCGGATGATGGCCTCCGCCTGGAGGTCGGGGTCGCCACCGGGCAGCACCCCTTCGGTTTGACCGGCGGCGATATGCGCCGCGATGAACCGGTGACCGATATCGACCGGTGAGGGGTCGCCCTGGTCGAGCATTACCGGCAGGTCCCAGTGGCGTTCCGGTGCCACCTGCTTCGGGAAGAAACGTTTACGCAAGGCCAGGCAGGCCACGAACGCCTCGGCGATCCTTTCGGTGGGGTCGGTCGACCGTCAGGAAGACGGCGCGATCACAGATCGGCTCGATTATCCGAAGATCGCCGAGGTAGACCGGACGGCCGGAGCCTCAGGCGCCGAAGGTCGCCGTGGGCAACCCGGCGATCGTGGTTGATGCGACCAGGGTGGCGCCGTCCAACGGGCCCGGTTCGGTCAGCCCGTGCGTCGCGGTGGTGACCACGATTCGGTGCGGTGCACCGGCGCCGACCGCGATGCTCGTCGGCTGTGTCACCGGAACGGGCGCTACGTCGATGAGTTCGCCATCGGGGCTGTACCTGTGCAGTCGGCGGCCACCCCACAGCGCCGACCACACACACCCGTCCGCGTCGACGGTCATCCCGTCGGGGCTCGCGTCGTCGACCGTGGCGAAGACGGCGGGCTCATCGATTCCACCGTCCGCTTCCACCCGGTACCGCAGGATCACCCCCCGCGCGCTGTCGGCGAGGTACATGATGGCGCCATCGGGGCTGAATACCGGGCCGTTGGGGATGGTGAGCCCGTCGAGAACCACCTGGACGTTGCCGTCGGGGTCGACCCGCACCAGCCGCCCGGCGCCCGGGGTGCCGTCGTAGGGCATCGCGCCGGCCCAGAACCGCCCGCGCGGATCGGCGACACCATCGTTCATCCGCATCGGTACCGGCGCGTCATCGAACGGCCTCGCCAGCCATTCGATCTCGACGGCGGGGGCGCTCGATCCTGCCCGGTCCGATACGTCGAGTAGTGCGATTCCGGTGCCGGCAGCGGCTATCCAGCCGCCGCCCATCCGCGGCGCGACGGCACCGAGAGGGACGTCGAGCCGCAACACCTCACGCGTCGGGTGCGCCGGATCGCCCTCGGTCCCCGGGGACGGCGTGCCGTCGGTCTCGAGCAGCACTCCCGCCAGCAGGTCGACGAACAGGAAGCCGCTGACGGTCGCTCGCGCGCCCTCGCCGAGTTCGTGCCGCGCCGTGCCGAGCGCGGTCCACTCGCCCACCGCGCTCATCGCAGCGCCAGCCCCGAACTCGCCTCGATCAAGGCCAGCTCGTTGCGTCCGGGCAACCCTTCCCAGTCACCGCGGCTCGAGACCGCGAACGCGCCGAGGGTGTTTCCGCGGGCGAGCCGTTCGGCGACGTCGCCGCCGTCGAGCAGCGCGGACAGGTATCCCGCGGTGAAGGCGTCGCCGGCGCCGATCGAGTCGACGACACTCACCCGGTGCCCCGCCGCGGTGGTCACGCCCGCGTCGGTATATGCGGCGGCGCCGTTCGCGCCGAGCTTGCGCACCACTTCCGAAACCCCGCAGTCGATGAGTTCTGCGGGATCACGGGCGACCAGACCCAGTTCGTCCTCGGACGCGATCACCAGATCCGCAGCGCGGGCCAGCGGACGCAGTACTGCCGCGGCGGTATCCGGATCCCACAGCCGGGAGCGGAAGTTCACGTCGAAGGAGATCAGTGCGCCGCCTTCGCGGGCGATGCGCACAGCCGCTGTCACGGCCTCGGCGGCACTCGCGGACAAGGCCGGTGTCACCCCGGTGAGGTGCAGGATCCGCGGCGGCTCCGCCAGTGCCGCGACGGAATCCGCTGCGCGGAGCCGGGAGCCCGCGGAGTCGCGGCGATGGTATTCCACGCGGGTCACATCCGGCAGCCGCTGCTCGAACATCACCAGGCCGGTGGCGCGTTCGGTATCGCGGGAGGCGGTGTCGACGAGGATGTTCTCCGCGCGCAGGGTGCGCAATACCAGCTCGCCGGACTCGTCGGCGCCGAGCCTGCCACTCCACCGCACCCGGTGACCGAGACGGGCGAGGCCGATCGCCACATTGGATTCCGCGCCCGCGACGGCCACCGTGGCGTCGCCACCGAAGCGGATATGGCCCGCGACGCGGACCGCCACCATCGTCTCACCGACGGTGACGACGTCGAGCGTGCGCTCGGCTGTCGCGTTCACGCTCTGCCTATTGGGCATGAGCGGGAGCACTGCGTGGTGACGCTGCGCTACCGCCTTCGGGCCTGACCCGCTCATGCCTGCTCCCGTACGGCCGCGAGGAAGGACCGCGCCCGCACGCGCAGCGCGTTCAGGTCGCCGCCGTCGGGGGCGTCGCCGCACAGCGGGCTCGCGACACCGACCGCGATCGCGCCGTTGGCGAGGTAGGCGGGCACGGTGTCCGCACCGACACCGCCAACCGGGACGAGCGGGACCTCGGGGAACGGTGCGCGCAGATCCTTGAAGTATCCGGGGCCCATCGCGGATGCCGGGAAGATCTTGACCGCGTCCACCCCGAGCCTGACCGCGGTGACGATCTCGGTGGGAGTCAGGGCACCGCAGAGCACCGGGATGCCGCGCTCGATCGCCGCGGGCACCGAAGGCGCCACGGCCGGGGTGACGACGTAGGTGGCGCCGGCCTCCCGCACTCGGAGCACCTGGTCGGGCGTGAGAACGGTGCCCGCGCCGAGCTGGATCCGTCCGTCCAGCCGCGTCGCGATCTCCTCGATCACTCGCGGCGCATCGGCCGAGGTGAGGGAGACCTCGAACAACCGGACGCCCTCGTCGGCGAGAGCCAGCGCGGTGTCGATCGACGCGGCGGCGTCGGTGCCACGAATGATGCCGAGGAGCCGGTGTTCGCGCAAGTCGTCGAGCAGGGTCATGAGATGCCTCGATTTCGTCGGTTCTCGGGTCGTCGGTGGTCGCGGAGCGGGGTCACCATTCGGCGAACGATCCGTCGGGATGGTGCCAGATCGGCCCGTGCCAGCCGGTCGCGACGGCGTCGGCCGCGCGGACGGCGGCCTCGTCGATGGCGACCCCGAGACCCGGTGCGTCCCAACGCTCGATATGCCCGTCGACGAACCGCAGCGGGGAGCGGTCCAGGACGTAGTCGAGCAGTTCGGCACTGCCCTGGTTGTAGTGGATGCCGATGGATTGTTCCTGTAGCAGGAAGTTCGGGGTCGCGAGCGCGACCTGCAGGCTGGCGGCCAAGGCCAGCGGGCCGAGCGGGCAGTGCGGGGCGAGTAGCGCGCCGAAGGTTTCGGCCAGGGAGCCGATACGCCGGACCTCGGAGATGCCGCCGGCGTGGGAGAGATCCGGTTGTACGATCGCAACACCCGATTCGAGCACGGGCAGGAATTCGGTTCGGGAGTAAAGGCGTTCGCCGGTCGCGATCGGCACGGTCGTCGACTCCACCACATCCCGCAACCGGTGGCTCAGTTCCGGCAGTACCGGTTCCTCGACGAACAGCGGACGCATCGGCTCGAGCATCGATACGAGCCGGCGCGCGTCCGCGACCCCGACGCGACCGTGGAAGTCGACCGCGATGTCGTTCCGGTCGCCGATCGCCTCCCGGACCTTGCCGACGCGTTCGACGACGCTGTCGAGTCCGGCGGGCGCCGCCAATCGGTCGAATCGTCCGCACGCGTTCATTTTCAGCGCGGTCAGACCGGCCTCGATCTGGGCGCGGGCGGCGTCGGCGACCTCGTCCGGTTCGTCGCCGCCGACCCACCCGTACACGCGGACCCGGTCGCGAACCGCGCCACCGAGTAGCTGGTGCACCGGTACGTCCAGTGATTTGCCGAGGATGTCCCACAGCGCCTGGTCGATGCCGGCGACAGCACTGGAAAGCACCGGACCGCCACGGTAGAAGCCGCCCTTGGTCAGGACCTGCCAGTGCGCCTCGACCGTACGCGGGTCCTTGCCGATCAGCAGTTCGGCGAGCTCGTGGACCGCGGCGCGAACCGTATCGGACCGGCCTTCGACCACCGGCTCGCCCCAGCCCACGATGCCGGTATCGGTATCGATGCGGCAGAACAGCCATCGTGGCGCGACTGCGAAGGTATCGATAGCCGTGATCTTCACCCTGATTCCTTACTGTCGAGGAGATTGAGCACGCTCGACAGGTCGGCTGCGGCCTTGTCGAGGAGTGCCCGGGTCGATGCCACCGCGGCCGTGGGATCGCCCGCCCGGATGGCGTCGACGACTGCGCGGTGGCTCGGCACCGGGTCGTCGGTGGTGTGGTAGTGCACGAGTGAGTCCCGAACCATCAGCGCCGGTTTGATGAGCACGTTCATGCTGGCCAGCATCTCGTTGTGCGCGGCCCGCAACAGCAGTTCATGCCAGGCCAGGTCCGCCGCGGCGGCCTGCTCCGCGGTTCCGGTCGCGGCGGCGGCCATCTCGGCGAGGCACTTCTCGAAATCCGCGAGGTCCTCGTCGGTGCGGCGCAGCGCGGCCAGTCCGGCAGCGGACGGTTCGATGATCGCCCGCACCTCGGCGAGTTCGTCCAGCATCGCGGACGCGTCACCGGCGGAGTGCCGCCAGCGGATCACATCGCCGTCGAGCACATTCCACTGGGCCCGGTCCCGGACGAACGTTCCGCGGCGCTGACGGGAGTCGACCAGCCCCTTGGCCGCGAGCACCTTGATCGCCTCGCGCAGCGCGGTCATCGACAGGTCCATCTGCGCGCCGATCTCCCGGAGATCGAGGACCTCGCCAGGGGCTATCGTCCCGTCCACGATTCGAGAACCGAGCAGTTCCACCGTCGAACCGTGGACCCCGCGTCCCGCATAGCCTGTCATCTCTTCTCCTCGACCCGTTCTCGGTGAATTGCTGTCACACCCCGGCATGGATGCGGTCAGGACGAATTCTTGGTGATGCTCCATCCGCCGTCGACGGTGAGGGTGGCGCCGGTGACGAAGGACGCGGAGGCACCGAGCAGGAACTCGATGGGACCGGCCACCTCCTCGGGATCGCCGAGCCGCCCGATGACCGTCTCGGCGGCGCTGGCGGCGTGCTCGTCTTCGGCGATCCCGTCCCACTGCGCCGTCAGGATCGGTCCGGGCAGCACACAGTTCACCCGGACTTCGCCACCGTATTCGGTGGCGAGCTGCCGGGTCAGGCCGGTCAATCCGGCTTTCGTCGCGGCGTAGGCGGGTACCCCGGGCAGCCCGAAACCGGCATGGACGGAGGAGACGATGACGATCGCGCCGCGCCGGTCGCGGCGCAGGTCGGGCAGGCACGCCCGGACGCCGTGGAAGGCGCCGGTGAGGTTGACGTCCAGCTGCCGCTGCCATGAGGCGAGCGTCATCTCGTGCAGCGGGGTGTGATCGGTGGCGAGCGCGTTGCAGACGAGCGCGTCGAGGGGGCCGAACGTCGCGTGGGCGCGTACGAGCGCTGCCGCCCAGTCGGATTCGGAGGTCACATCGCCGCGGCAGGCCAGGGCCCGGCCGCCCGCCGATTCGATCGACGCGGCCGTATCGGCGACCTTCTCGTCGCGGTCGAACAGCACGACCGACCATCCGCAGGTCGCCATCCGGCGGGCGGTCGCGGCGCCGATTCCCCGGGCCGCGCCGGTGATCAGCACCGTGCCGGTGTCGGGTTCTGTGGTCACGGGGTCTCCTTCCGGTCGTGTACCCGGTCGGGACCGGGTACGGTGCCCAGGTCGTGGTCGCCTCCGGTTCCGTGCTCGCGCAGCGTGACACGGCTACCGATCAGGGGGCTGTCCAGCGTGGTCACCGCACCGGGATGCACCCTGCCGCGGGGGACGCCGTCGGCCAGGAGCTCGCCGCCGACGTACGCGGCGAACCGGGCGCCGCTCTCCCAGTGCCCGACCGGAGTGACGGCGCGGACCTCACCCGCACCGGCGGCGGTCGCGCATCGGTACTCGAGTGCGGTGTGTTCGCCCGGCGCCAGCGTCGTCGACGGGCCGAGGAGTTCGATCTCCACGATCCGCGCGCGTGGATGCAGGCCGCCGAGATGCTCGATCGGTTCGCCCAGCGGGTGTTCCATCCACACCTCCACCCGGGATCCCCCGTCGGGATAGTCACCGTGCGGATCGGCGGTGAAAGCCTGGGTGGTGGTGAGGCCGTGCGCGCCGTGCGCCAGCCATCCACTCGCGCCGGGGAATCCGACTTTGCCGACGACATCCTGGTGCGGCACCAGGACCCGATCGGTGCCGAGAACCTCGTGCCGGGGCGATCCGGTGCCGACCGCGAGTGGTACCGCCCGGTGGTCGCCGTCGGTGACGCCGATGTACACGCCGCCGCTGCCGGGCTCGCCGGCGGCGCGCTGGGTGACGTTCCATAGCGCCCACCGCACCGGCCGCGCCGACGTGTTCCGGGCTTCGAGACGCACGTCGTAGCAGCTCTGCCCGTCCCGCAGCGTGACGGCCCGGGTCAGGGTCAGGCCGGTGCGCGGGTCGTGGCCGCTGGTCATCGTCAGCGTCACCGCCCCGGGTAGGCGCTCCACCCGCCGGTCGTACGGGCCGGAGTCCAGCACCGGATCCGGCGGGCCCGCCCACTCGGCCGGGCCGGACCATCCCTGCGGTGCGGGCCACGTTTTGTCGCCGCCGTAGTTGTTCCAGACACTCATCGGCCCCGAGACCGGCGCGGGCACGTGCGGCGGCATCGGGTGCAGGTTCTCGTCGAGCAGTTCGGTATTGCGCCACAGGGTTTCCCGGCCGTGCAATCGCACCGAGAGCAGCCGCCCGCCCAGTGCGGGGACGAACCCGAGCCGCAACACCGCGTTGTCGAGCCATACGGTGTCGGGACGGCCCGCGGAACCCGCATCGATCTCGACGAGAGGTCCGGGGGAGGGCGGCCGGGTCACTGTAGTGAATCCGAGACGAAGACGACCTTGCCGCGGCTGCCCCCCGCGGCGAGGGCGAAGGCCCGGTCCGCCTCGTCGAGGGTGAACCGGTCGCTGACAACGGCTTCGGGACGCAGGCCCCACGCGACCAGGTTGGTCGCCAGATCCGACATCGCCTGCAGGGACGTCACCCACGAGGCGTGCAGCGTCAACTGCTTGTGCAGCAGCGTGTCGGAGACCTCGCTGTCGAAGCGGCCGCCCTCGCCGATGAACGAGACGTGACCCCATTCGGCCGTGTGCTCGACCGCGGTGGAGCGGCCGGGTGCCGACCCGGACGCGTCCACGGTGAAGGCGAACCCGGCTCCGTCGGTGAGCCGGTCGAGTTCGGCATCCGCCTCGCTCGGTGCGACGGTGGTATCGAAGATGCCGAGCGAGCCGGCCCAGCTCCGGCGCACCTCGGACGGTTCGACGCCGACCACGCGTCGGGCGCCCATCCCGCGGCCGATCATACCGGCCGCGAGGCCGACCGGTCCCAGTCCGACGACCAGCAGGTCACCTTCCCCGCTGACGCCGATGCGGCGCAGTCCCTCGTAGGCGGTGCCGAATCCGCAGGCGATGAGCGCACCGTCGACATAGGACAGTTCCGCGGGCAGCGGCACACAGGTGCGCTCCTCGGCCAGAACGTAGCGCGCGTTGCCACCGTCGCGCTGCCAGCCGTAGGACTCCCGGGACGGTGCGGTGCAGCTGATGTAGAAACCGCGGCGGCAATTGTCGCAGAGTCCGCAGCCGGCGATGTGGTAGACGATGACCCGGTCGCCGACGCCGAAGCGGGCGCAACCGGGCCCGGCGGCGACGATGCGACCGGACGGCTCGTGGCCGGAGACGACCCCGCGGTACGCGGGTCCGTCGATACCGCGGTGGGTCTTGTACTCCCGGTAGATGTAGCTGATGTCGGTCCCGCAGATCCCCGCAGCGCCGACCTCGACGAGTAGTTGTCCCGGACCGGGTGTCGGCACGGGGACCTGCCGCATCTCGGTGGTGGAGTTGCCGGGGAGGTAGATGCCCGGCATCGTCTCGGGAACGGTTTGGGTCCCCGGTTCGGTTGTGGTCACAATTCCTCCTGAGGGCGGCCGGGGCGGGCCCGTGCGGTGAACGACGACGGTACCGAGCCCGTATCGATGGGAGAGCCGGTCATGCGGTGCGGGTGGCCGCGGCGCCGCGGCGGACGACGAGCGCGTTGATCAGGACGGCGCCGACGATGATCACGCCGCGAATGACGTCCTGCAGGAAGGAGTTCACCCCGAGCAGGACCAGTCCGTTGCCGATGACGGTGATGAAGACGACGCCGAGCAGGGTGCCCAGCATCGTGCCGCGGCCGCCGGCGAGTGCGGCACCGCCGATGACGACGGCCGCGATGATGTCGAACTCCAGGCCGGCTCCCGCGCTGCCGGAACCCGCGCCGAGCCGGGAGGCGAGGAGTACGCCGGTGATCGCCGAGAGCAGGCCGGTGGTCGCGAACAGCAGGATGCGCACCTTGGTGAGATTGATGCCGGCGAGCTGGGCGGCAGCCGCGTTACCGCCGATCGCGTACACCGAACGGCCGTACGCGGTGAACTTGGCGATATAGACGAACACGGCGAACAGGACCAGCATCACCACCGCGGACGTCGGGATACCGAGGACGGAACCGCCCAGCAGGTCGAACAGTCCGCTGTCGGGGAGCACCACGGGTAGGGCGTCGGTGAGATAGAGGCCGAGCCCGCCGAGGACGCTCCACAGGCCGAGGGTGGCGATGAAGGAAGGCACATTGAAGGTGGCCCGCAGCCATCCGGCGAGTGCGCCCCACGCCGCACCGAGCACCAGAGTGAGGAGTACGGCACCGAACACACCCAATCCCCATTGGGTACTGCCCATCGCGACCAGCACCGAGGCGAATGCGACGGCGGGACCGATGCTGATGTCGATATCGCCCGCGATGATCACCAGCGTGACGCCCCAGGCAGCGATGCCGATCGTCGCGGCGTCGCGCAGGATACCCAGCTGGTTCGAGCCGTCCAAGAAGCCCGACGCGGTCAGACCGAGCACCACGTAGAGCGCTGCGATCGCCACCACGAGGCCGATTTCGTTGAGCTGATGACTACGCGAGCCCAGCCAGCCGCGTGCGGTGCGGGAATCACCCGGCTGGAGACTGTTCTTGGTGATGACCACGGGGTCCTCTTCTCGTGTCTTGGCTTCGTGGTGGTCAGGCCGCCATCGCGGCGGCGAGGACGGAGTCGATGGTGATATCGGAGCCGGTGAGCTCCTCGGTGATCTCGCCGCCCCGGAGCGCGAGCACCCGGTCGCAGACCAGGGGCAGCTCCTCGAGCTCGCCCGAGACGAACACCACGGCGGCGCCGCCGGCGGCGAGTTCCCGGACGAGGCGGTAGATCTGGGACTTCGCCGCGACATCGACACCGCGGGTGGGTTCGTCGAGCAGCAGGATCCGGCTGCCCGCGTGCAGCCAGCGACCGATGACCGCCTTCTGCTGGTTGCCGCCACTGAGGTTGACGATCGGTGTCTCCGTGCGCGCAGTCGCGATCGACAGCCGCGAGATCAGGTCGGCGGCCGCCGCGCGGAAACGGCGATACACGATGGTCGGTCCGGAGCTGACGGTCCGATAGTCCGATATCAGCATGTTCTCGTCGACACCGAGTAACGGCACGATGCCCGCACCCTTGCGGTCCTCGGGTGTCATGCCGACTCCCAGAGCCTTCATCCGGGCCGCGCTGACATTGCGGACCTCGGTCCCGGCCACCGCGACGGAGCCGGACGAGATCGGATGGAATCCCGCGACAGCGCGGAGTAGTTCGCTGCGACCCGAGCCCATCAGGCCGGCGATCCCGAGCACTTCGCCCGGATGCACATCGAAGGAAACCTCGCGGATCATCGGCGGCAGCACCAGATTTCGCACCGAGAGCAACGGCGTCCCGGAGCGGTCCACGACGCGCTCGGTGCGTTCCGCCACGGCCGGCGCGGCGGAGCCGACCATCAGCGCCACGATATCGGCGGTGCTCGTATTCTCCAGCGAGACGGTCTCGACCACCCGGCCGTCGCGCATCACGGTCGCGGTCGAGGCGACCTGCCGGATCTCGTCCAGGCGGTGGCTGACATACACGACGGCGACCCCGGCCGCCGCGATCTGCTCGACGGTCCGCAGAACCACCTGGACCTCGGCGGCGGCCAGCGCACTGGTCGGTTCGTCGAGGATGAGCAGCCGCGGCTTGCGTCGGACGGCCCGGCAGATCTCGACGAGCTGCTGTTCGGCGAGTGGAAGGGACTCGACCCGGCCGAGCGGGTCGATATCGAGTGCGAGTTCCTTAAGGACGGCGGCGGTTTCGCGGCACATGGTGTCGTAATCGACGCGCCCGGCGGTGCGGGGCCAGACGCCGAGGAACATGTTCTCCGCGACGGTCAGTTCCGGGACCAGGCTCAGTTCCTGGTAGACGGTCTCGATGCCGAGCGCCGTCGACCGCCGGACGCCGCCGTTGCCGAGTAGTTCGTCACCGACGCGGATTGTTCCCCGGTCGGGGGTCTCGACACCCGCGAGCAGCCGGATCATCGTGGACTTGCCCGCGCCGTTGCGGCCGAGCAGTGCCCGCACCTCACCGGCGCGAATCGTGACCGAAGCATCGGTCAGTGCCTGCACACCGGCGTAGTGCTTGGTCAGTCCCTCGATCTCGACGACGACCGCGGGATCGTCCGTGCGCTGATCCATGGTGTCCTTCCGGGGGTGGGGCGGATTCGCGGCGGGTGCGGGGGTCATGGGATTCCGTCCGGATGCGTCTCGAGCCAGTCCGCCGCGGCCTGCGGTCCGACGTACTCGTCGACCGGGGCCGGGATCACGAATTCGGTGGGTGGGTGGCCATCGATGACATCGACGGCCGCGCGGCCGGCCAGTTCGCCGACCTTGATACCGGAGATGTCGGTGACACCTTTGAGGATGGTGCCGTCGCGCAGCATGCCGGCCGCCTGCGTCGACATATCGCCGCCGAACACCGCCACGGCACCGGCCTTGCCCCGGGCTTGGACAGCGCGTGCCGCACCGATCATCTGCGAACCGGCCTCACCGTAGAACGCGTCGATATCGGGCTGGGCCGTGAGGATCTGCTCGGCACGCTGAACTGCCTCATCGAGGGTCAGCCCCTGCTGGTTGGCCACGATGGTGGCCCCGGGAGCCGCCGCGGTGAGCGCTTCCTCGAACCCGATCCGGCGCTGAATGCACACCTCGAACTGTTCGCAGTTGATCACCGCCACCTTCGGTGCGGTGATGCCCTTCTCCCGGAAGTAGGCCGCCATCTGGCGTCCCGAAGCGGCACCGAATTCCTTGGGGTCGCCGAGCACGTAGGCAGAAACCAGCTCACGGGCGGCCTCGTCGGCGATGCAGGTGTTGTAGCAGATGATCGGGACGCCGCCCTCGTGCGCGAGCCGCAGCGCGGGGACGGAGGCGGTGGCGGAAGCCGGCGAGATGATCAGCGCGTCGGCCTGCACCGAGGCGACCGTATCGACGAAGGTGCTCTCCTTGGAGGCGTCCGACTGGATATTGGACGCGAGCAGCTGGGGCGCGTCGGGCAGTTCGGTGAAGGTCTCGTTCAGACCTTTCGCCACGCCTGCGTAGTAGCCCTCGGCGTTCAGGTAGACGACCCCGACACGGCCGTTCTCGCCGACCTTGCCCGCGCAGCCCGCGACGGTCGCGGCGATCAGCACCGCGCCGAGGATGGCGCCCCACTTCCTCTTGACCTGCATGTGACCTCGATGTCTCGCCTGGGCAACTTTGCTTCGATCAGAGTCGCCCACCACGCCCGACGGTGTCAATGCTAAATTATTATTTATTTTTCCGGGTGGATCGGAAGGCCATGCCGGCAGCCACCCGCCGCAGGGATACCTCGACGAACGCCGAGTCGTGAGCGACCGGACGCGCCCCATCGCGGCGGCTCACCGGTGGGTTATGACCCCGGCGGGTACCGCGGGTGCTGGAGTTCGACAACCTCGACAACGACGTCACTGTTCCGGTGCGCCTCGTCCGGCTGCGCCGACGGCCCGCCGCGCCGCGGGGGAGGTCGTCGAGTTGATCGTGGCAACCGCCCCCGGCCGCGAGCTGCCGGCGGAGGCACACCGCGTGGGTCGACGGCGTACACGAGCGACTCTTCGGAGGGCTGCCTGAACAACCTGTACCGGGAGTACTGTCACGAATATAAGCCTCGTCCACACCGAGAATCGACGGCATCTCCAGCGAGGAGAGTCATGAGCGAAACGCGGAGCGGCACCGAGTCCCGAGCTGTCGATCGCACCGGCGACGCGGCCACGGTGGAGCACATATCTGCCATCCCCGGTACCCCCGGGCGGCGCGATGAGATCGACGCGGTGGTCGACACCGCCGCGACCGCTGCGGAGGCATACCGCGCGCTCGACCAGCAGCAGGTCGACATGATCGTGGCGGCGATGGTGCGTGCCGGGATCCGGGCGGCTGCGGAACTTGCCGCAGTGGCCGTCGAGGAGACCGGGTTCGGCGTTTTCGAGGACAAGGTCGTCAAGAACTACGTGGCCACGGAGTTCCTCTACGACTATCTCAAGGACAAGAAGTCCGTGGGGGTGATCGAGGAGGATCTCGATCGCAGCATTGTCCGGGTCGCCGAACCGATCGGCGTCGTCCTGGCCATCACCCCGGTCACCAACCCCACCTCCACGGTGCTCTACAAGGCGATCGTTGCCGCCAAGACCCGCAATGCCGTCATCTTCCGGCCGTCGCCGTTGGCGGTGCGTTCGTGCGAACGCACGGTCGAGACCCTGCGCACCGCGGCCGAAGCGGCGGGCATGCCGCCCGGTGCTCTTCAGGTCATCCCCGATGCTGCACACGACGTCACCCACTACCTGTTCGGACATCGCCGGGTCGATTTCATCTGGGTCACCGGTGGGCAGAAGATCGTCTCCCTCGCCAACGCCGCCGGAAAGCCCGCTCTCGGGGTAGGGCCCGGTAACGCCCCGATCTATCTGCACCGCACGGCCGATATCAAAGGCGCCGTCGTCGACATCCTGATCTCGAAGACCTTCGACGCGTCGGTGATCTGTCCCGCCGAACAGACCTGCATCGTCGATGACGAGATCTACGACGACACCGTCGCCGAATTCGAAAGAATGGGTGCTCACCTGCTCACCGACAAGGAAACAGAGGCGCTCGCCGATTTCGCTTTCGGCTGCGGCGACAAGGTGAACCTCGAAGCCCTCGGGCAGCAGGCACCCGAACTCGCCGCACGCGCCGGCTTCAGCGTCGACGAGTCGGTCAAGGTGCTACTGGCCCCCCTGCCGTCGGATCGCGAGCGGCTCGCCGCGCACCCGCTGGTGCAGGAGAAACTGATGCCTGTCCTGGGTCTTGTTCGGGCCCGCGATGTCCAGCACGCCATCGCAACTGCCGTTCTGGTCACCGAGCACGGCGGCCTCGGCCACACGTCCGCGGTCTACGCCCGGGACCAGACCGTCATCGACGCGTACGGGCTGGCCGTGCGCACCGGCCGGATCCTCGTGAACGCTCCCACCGCGGTCGGGGCGCTCGGCGGGATCTACAACAATCTGACCCCGACCTTCTCCCTCGGGTGCGGCACGTGGGGTGGATCCAGCACCACCGAGAACGTCAACTACATGCAGTTGCTCAACATCAAGACCATTTCGCATCGGCGCACACCACCGCAGTGGTTCCGTGTGCCGTCCAACACCTTCTTCAATGCCGGCGCGCTGGAGAATCTGCGCGACGTCGCCTGCACCGACGTGGTGGTGATCACCGACGCGATCGGCGAACAGCGGGGTGTCGTCGACGAACTACGCTGTCACCTGCGCGCCGCGCACATCAAAGTGTTCAGCGAGGTCGAACCCGAACCGGACGAGGCCACCATTCGCCGCGGTGTCGCGCTGCTCACCGAGTTCCCTCCGGATCTCCTCGTCGCCATCGGCGGCGGCTCGGTGATCGACGCAGCCAAGGCGATCAGACTGTTCTACGAGCACCCCGAGAAGGAACTCGAGGAACTGACCCTGCCGTTCCTCGACCCGCGCAAGCGGATGGCCGACTACCCGCAGGACCCCCACCGGCTCAGGCTGGTGGCCATACCCACGACCGCCGGGACGGGATCGGAGGTTTCGCCCGCGGCCGTCCTCACCGTCGCCGGCCGCAAGGAGACCCTGGTCGACTACTCGCTGGTGCCGGATATGGCGGTCGTGGACCCACTGCTCACGATATCCATGCCGCGCACTCTGACCGTCGACACCGGCACCGACGCGCTGACCCATGCGTTGGAGGCGGCCGCCTCGGTTTTCGCCTCGCCCTATACCGATGCCTTCTGTGTCCAGGCCGCGCGGTTGATCTTCGATGCGCTGCCGAGGGTGTACGACGATCCGCACGACCTGTCCGCGCGCACCGATATGTCCAATGCCGCCACACTCGCCGGGCTGGCGTTCTCGAACGCCTTCGTCGGGACGAACCATGCGCTCGCGCATGCCGTCGGTGCCCGATTCGGCATCGCCCACGGCCGGGTGAACGGGGTGTTCCTGCCGCACACCCTGCGGTACAACGCGAGCGTGCCCACGAAGTTCATGCCGGCACCGGGCTATTCGGCCTATGTCGCGCCGGATAAGTACGCCCAACTCGGGCGGATCGTGTTCGGCGGTCACGAACCCGCGGAGAGCCGCCGCAGGCTCTTCCAGGGCGTCGAGGACCTGCTGCGCCGGACGGGCGTGCCCAGCACGCTGCAGGAGATCGGCATTCCCGAGGACGAGTTTCTCGGGGCGCTACCCGAACTGGCGATGACCGCGTTTCGAGATCTCAGCAACCGCACCAACCCGCGAATGCCCCTGATCAGCGAGATCACCGATCTGCTCCGGGCCGGCTATTACGGGGAGCGCCGCGATTCACGCTGACAGCGCCGACGGAATCCCATGGTTCGGCCACCTGGCCGGCCTGGCGAACTCTGCTGCCCACCTCGTCGGATGCCGTCCTCTGGCATTTCCCCGACCCGGGGCGAGCCGGCAGCGTCGTTCCGGCGTGACACGGCCACGGGAGTTCGAACGCGCGACGGCCCGAGCGCCGATCGGCCCGACGGCAGGGTACAAAGACTCCAGGCGACGCCGTGGTACGGGAGTACTGTCAGCAACAGATGCACCGGGAACGCCGCCACCTCCACCGTTAGGAGAGATCGTTCTCATGTCCGATACCGACATCGCATCAGAATCGGTGCGTGCCGCCGGGGATGGCTGCTGTGCCCACTGATAGCGCCACCGAAACCGTGCGCCTGCGCGCGCCGGTGGCTCGGGTACTCGAGACCATCCGTGATCTGAAAAGCCAGCCGGAGTGGATTCCCGAGATCCTCGAAGCCGACGTGCTCGAGGTGGACGAGCAGACCGGCCTGCCGGTGACGGCACGGTTCAAGGCGTCGGCGACGGTCGGCACCGACACCTACACCTTGACCTATCGCCACCGCGGCGACGGTATGAGCTGGTCGATGGTGGAAGGCCGCATGCAGACCGGTCAAGAAGGCCGCTATCAGCTCGAAGAAGCCGGCCCGGACATCACCTCGGTCACCTACCAGCTGACCATCCACCACAACTTGCCGCTACCGGGCTTCATTCGCAGTCGGGTGATCAAAGGGCTGGTGAACAGCACACTCAACGGGTTGCGTACGCGAGTCGAAGCTTGAATCGGCGGGCCGCCGCATGCTGCGGCGCGCGACTGCCGCGGGGCGCGGCTCACCGGTGACCATGGAAATCGACCGATGCGGATCGCGGCAAGGGCACACATCAGCGAGCCGGCGCTGAACAAGAAGAATCATGCCGACCAGCGCGTCCACGTCGGCGTCGACCATCGGTCCTGCCCGAGCCCCACGGTCGACCCACGAAAGTATGTGCGGTAGCGCTACGGCCGGCCCGGTTCCCGACCTCTTGCAACCCCATCGGGTGGCTACCGGAACATTTCGCGCCGATGTTCCTCGACCGCCGTTTCGGAGGGGCCGGATGCCCCGTTCCCGAACGCCCGCCCGGCGGCAGGATCGTGCGTTGGATCGGGGCCAGGCCCACGGCCATAGCGCAGCGGCGGTACATCTCGGTGACCACCGCCGTGGCTTTACCTCCGAGGTAATCGGCCTTTGCATGCCGCCATGCGAGTGTGATTCGGACGGACTGTCCAGCACCACTCGAAAGAGAGCAGCATGATCGGCACCACCGCAACAGAGGCCACTCGAGCCACCGTTGATGCTTTCCTGGCCGCTCGCGCCAACGGCAACACCGAGGAACTCACCGCCCTGTTCGCAGACGAGGTCGACTGGCTGCTGGCCGAGAACCCCGCGGTCCCATGGATCAGACCGCGCCGGACCGCCGCCGAATGCGCAGCACAGTTCGACGAGCTGATGGCCTACACCGTTCCGGAAGACGCCAAGGCCAGTATCGACACTTCTCTGATCTACGGCACCGAGGCCGTTCTCTTCGGCCACCTCTCCGGAACCGTGCGCGCCACCGGCAAATCGTTCGAGGGCCCCTTCGCATTGCGCCTGACCGTCGAGGACGGTCGTATCACCCGGCACCACCTATACGAGAACAGTGTCTCCATCGCGGCGGCATGCACCCCGATGAGCGCGGCATAAGGCCGGGAAGGCGCGGCGGGGTGATGCCCGACCACCGACAGCTCCGTTCCTGCCCGGGAACCGGGGTGCGCTGTACCGTCGGGGGATGGAAAGATGAACCGGAGGATATTCCCGCGGTCGACCATTGGAGCTCAGGAGAATCCATGCCTACATCAGGAGAATTCCCCGGCATCGGTATGCCGAGTTTCGATGAGTCCTCGTCTATGGACGGCCTGGGGCCGGTGGAAATGGAATCACCCACCCAGGACCTGGTCGTTGACGGCATCCTCGACACCTTCGTCACCACCGGTCCCGATTCGACGAGTGTCTGGACCGATACCGACCTCGACGGTTATGCCGACCGGCTGAGCGTGGTGGAGCACGACGGCGATTACTCGGCGTGGGAATACCACCGTAATCCGGACGGGACGGGCGAGTGGCGGCAAACCGATCAGGGGCAAGTAGGGGAGTGATCGGGGTGCCGGTGAGCGTATTGCCGCCCGGCCCACCGGTGACCGGCCCGACGCCGCGCTCTGCGTCAACGACCTGCTCGCGATCGGTGTGCTGCAGGCCCTGACACTGCGCGGCATCGAGGTACCCGGCGACGTCGCGCTGCTCGGCTACGACGATATCGACTTCGCTCCGGCGGGCGTCCCGCTCACCTGCATTCGTCGAACTCGGGCCGATATCGTCTCCGTCGCCGTCGACCTGCTGGTCGCCGCGGCCGATGATGGGGGATCACAACCCGAGCACGTCTGTTTCCGTCCATACCCGTTCGCGCGCGCCTCCACCGCCGCCTGAGCCGGTTCGACGGCGGACCCTCCTCCTCGGCCAATCGGTGACCGAGCGAATTCCGAGTGGTGGGACGACCGGCTCGCCGCCGACGGTCGGGCCGTCCCCACCACGGCGGTTGCGGGTCCCGGTCCGTGCGAAATCACCGTGGGACACCCGCAGTCCGGCCGTCGGCACCACAGCACTCCCGCAGCAGGCGAGGCCGTGCGTATCGAGCGGGGACGTATCGGGCTGCACCGGGATGACCGGACCGGTGGCCGTTCCCGTAGTGCGGCGGGCACCACACCGCGTGACGGTCGCCGGATAGTTGCGGTGAACGTCGAAGTCGTTCGATACCAACATTTTTGCGGGCGCATGGTGACAGACTGACCGGCGGTGTTCGTAGATGACCGATCCAGCAATTCAGGAGCGCGCTCGTGCCACGTGAAATCGACTCGGCTGTCTTTCCGCATCTGGAGGCGGACCTGAACCGCGTCCGCGACATTCTCGGGCCTGTTCGACTGGAGAACAGACCGGAACTGACCGCACTCACAGACGAAGGGCCGGGCACCTCGCGCCGTCTGGTCCGCCCGACTCTGACCCTACTGTCGTACTACCTGCTCACCGATCCCGAGATACCGGCGGTCGACCGGGCGGTGCGCGCCGCGGCCGCCGTGGAGATGATGCACCTGGGGTCGCTCTACCACGACGATGTCGTCGATCATGCGGACCAGCGCCGCGGTCGTCCCAGTGCCAACGCGGTGTGGGGATCGCATATGGCCGTATTGGGTGGGGACGCGGTGACGTTCTCGGGCCTGCGCATGCTGGCCGAACTCGGCCCGCGCGAGGTTCTCGCGGCGACCATCGCGGGCGAGCAGATGTGTGCGGGCATGGTGATCGAGGCCGCCGACCTCTACGTTCCCTCCCGCAGCGAGCAGTCCTACCTGGACACGATCGACGGTAAAACCGCAGCGGTCCTGTCGCTGGCGTGCCGGGTGGGCGCGATGCAGGCAGGCCGCTCCGCGGACGAGGAAGAGGCGCTGGCGCTGTTCGGCCGGCACTTCGGACTGGCCTACCAGCTGTACGACGACATCCTCGATCTGACCTCGACCGCCGAGGAGATGGGCAAGGCCGTCAATGCGGATCTGCCCGAGGGTATCTACACACTTCCGGTGATCCGCGCGGCCGCCCACGACAGGGAGCTGGCCCGCCTGCTGCGCGGCAGAATGACCGGGGATCAAGCTGCACGGGCCCGACAACTGGTCATCGCCTCCGGTGCCGTCGACGAAGCCCGGGCCGTGGCCGAGGATTTCCTCGACGAGGCCGCCGGCCGACTCGCCGACCTGTCCGTTCCCTCGGACGCCCGCCGAGCGATGACCGCCTACATCCGGTCGATCCTCGACCGGCGCCCTTCTCGCCCCGCGGTCTCCCAACCCATGACGCGGCCTTCCGAGGCTCCGGTCGACGACCTTCCACCGCGGGTCGCGGAATGGTTGACGAGCTGGTTGGTCGATACCGGCCTCGCTGTCTCTGCGGCCGAGGCGGACTATCACCGGTGGACCGGAGCGATCCGGAGCCGGGCACGAATTCTGGCCCCGGCGGCGGACACCTACCGCGAACAGACCGCCTACGGAATGGCCGTGCTGGCCCTTGTGTGGGACGACCTCTTCGAGGATCCGCAGCTGACCGATCCGGACGATGTGACCGCACTGCGCCGGGGCATGGTGGCGACACTGCGCCAGGACCCGGAGACGCCGTGGCGGTCCGGCGCGATTCCCACGGCGTGGGCGAGCTTGTGGCCGCGCCTGCGCGCGGGCCGCACCGCCCGCTGGCAGGAGCGGTTCCTCGACGGTGTCGAGGAGTGGTTCGAAGCCGCCGAACGCGAGGCACACCATCGCATCGACGGCCATATTCCCGCCACCGCCGACTACCTGCCACTGCGGATGTCCACCAGTGGGGTGGAGACCGCCATTGCCGTCATGGAGATGTATCACGACCGGGAGCTGCCCGGGAAAGTGCGCAATCACCCCGTTATTCGCCGTCTCGAGGAACTCGGTTTCTGGGTGACCTTCGTGGAGAACGACCTGGTGGGGTTGGCGCAGGACGAAGCCGACCGAGTCCCCTACAACCTGGTCAGGGCGGTCCGCCACGAGACGGGCTGCACCCGCGGCGAAGCCGTCGAGCAGGTGCGGCGGCAGGTCGCCGAGCATCGCGCCCAGTTCGAGTCGGCGATCCGCTACGTTCCCACGCTCTTCCGCGTACTTCCCGGTCTTTCGGGCCGCGGGAAGGACTACGCGGAGATGTACGGAAGTATGGCGAGAATGGGGCTCTGGGGGCGGGAAAGCGACAGGTACGCCACGACGTCGAAGGTGGGGGCGACCTCCGCGACGCCGGACCTGGAACGCTTGCGTCGTGAGGTCTACTACCGGACAACCGAACCGGCTCCTGCCGTACTGTAGCTCCCGCGGCCGCAAGGAACCTTCGTCCCGGGCTGTCCGCCGATACGGCCCGCCCGGGACACGCGTTCAACGTTTCGCCGGCTGTCCGGACTTCGCCGGCCCGCGGGTGCGGAGTCCGGAGATATGGATCCACCTCATCGGGCCCAGGGACGAGCGGGTGCGCAGATGGAAAGCGACCAGTCCGGCAAGGGCGCTCGCGGTGAACCAGACCAATTGCACGGCGAAACCCGCGAAGAGTGTGGTGTCGGCGAAACCGGCAGCCGTCGAGGCCTGCATCGCACCATAGGAGGGCAGCCAGCGTACGAATTCGCTGTCCGCGCCGCTGCTGGCGATCGGGTTCTGTACAGCCATGTCGAAACAGCTGATCATCGCTATGGCGAACATACCCTCCACTTCGCGGCGGAGCAGTGCGCCGAGGGCGACACCCAGCGCTCCATAGGTCATCGCCGCGCAGAACAGGGCCGCAGCGAGCTGGACAGGCCGTTGTGGCGACCAGTAACAGCAGATCACAGCGGTGGCATAGACACAGACCCCCAACGAGGCCACCACCAGGCAGGCGATTTTCGCCAAAGCCAGTGCCACCCGGGGGAATCCGGCCATCGATAGCCGCCGGTCGAAGGCTCCGCTACTGAAAGTCGCCGCGAACATCATGAACCCGATGATCAATGAGACCGCGGTGAGGGCGCCGCTGATCTGGGCGAGCTCGTTGCCGTCGGCGCGCAGCACCAGACCGGTGTCCCGGAGCCGGAACGGTACCTCGATATCGGTGACGGCCACGCGCACCAGAGTGATCAGAACGGGAACGAAGACGGCCACCAACACCATGGCGAACCGGTTACGCGCGTGTTCGACGAGGCCGTAGCGGGTAGCGATCAGGAACAGCCGTACACCGCCGCTCATCCGGCTGTCTCCTGCCTGGTCCGGAGGACCCCCTCATGCAACCGCCACACCTGGTCCAGCTTGTCGGTGTCGTGCGCCAGATGCGAGACGACCAGCACCGACCGGCCGGTGTCCCGGAATTCCGCGACCAGATCCCAGAAGCGCAGGTATGTCTCCCAGTCGAAACCCTGATACGGCTCGTCGAGCAGCAGCACCTGCGGATCGTGCATCACCGCGAGCGTGAGGTTGAGCTTCTGTCGGGTGCCGCCGCTCAGCGTGCCGACGGGCTCACCGGCATACTCGGAGAAGCGCAGGATTTCCATGGTCTGCTCGGCCCGCCGCAGGTCCGGGACGGCGTAGGCCGCGGCGAAGAAGTCCAGGTGCTGGCGCACTGTGAACGCATCGTTCAGCACCACCTGCTGCGGGCAGTAACCGAACCGGGCGCGGTGCCGGACCGTCCCGCGGTCCGGCCGCAGCTCTCCGGAGAGTACTTTCAACAATGTCGATTTGCCGACGCCGTTCTCGCCGACGATTCCTACCAGCGCCCCGGCGGGCAATACGATGTCGATGCCACGCAACACCGACCGCCTGCCGTACGAATGGTGGACGTCCTCCACTTCCATCAACGCCCCTTGTCTTCCGCCGACGTAGTGGCCGGTTTGCCGCACGAATGCTATCAATCAACCGTCGGTGCGACGGCGAAATCCACTTCCGCGCAAGGGATACGCGTCCGAAACCGACTACGGAGGCGTGGCTTCCGCCGAAATGGGAGCGTATTCACGACACTCGGCGCTCGCGCGGAGTCCGCGTGACAGCGTAGCCCGCTACATCCGGTCAGCGGAGACGAGGATTCGAACGGCCGCGTTGTGGCTTACGTGCGGCTTCGTCGTTCACCTGGTCCTGCCGATCGTCGGGTACGAGGGAGCGGATGGCTGCTCGGGAGCCGATCATCAATTTGTGCAGTACGGAGGCCATTTGAGCGTCGACAGTCTTGGAGGAGCTGCCGCGCCGCACCGCGATGGCAGTGTTGGTCCACCCCGCTGCGGCGAGTACGGCGACCTCCTGCTCGGCCGTCGACAGTTGCTGCCACGGGGAGGGGCGGCTGCGCCGGATCGGATGTTCGACGGGCAACTTGTCCATGGACAGGTTGCCCAACGCCAGCTGCGTCACTTCGCCGAGCTCCGGCCGCAACAGCGTACCTTCCCGCTCCGCCTCCGCGAAGGCGTCGTCGTTCAGTATTCTCCGGGCGGTGTCCGCGGCGAATTCGGTTTCGGTGGCGAACGGGCCGAGGTGGACGATATCGACGCCCAGGCCTTCGCGGAGCGTGGCACCGCCGCCGAGCAGGCGTGCGATATCGCGTGCCCGGGCCGTCACGTCCGGCTCGTCGTCGGCGGCGACCAGGCGGGCCAGCGTCCATGCCTGGATGTGCACGGCCCACACCGCGCTCCACCGGTCGCGCATCGCGAGTTGATCGGACAATGTCGCGCGCCCCACGGCGAGCGCCTCGCCCGCGTCGCCGTGTTTACTCGATGCGATCGCCCATGCCAGCCTCGCCCAGCAGATCGCCCACTGGGCACCGGAGCGCTCGGCGTTGCGGAGGTGGGCGCGGCAGGTGTCCAGTGCTTGGCCGGCGGGGCCAGGACGGCGATCGCCCGCGGATCGCGGCGGATCAGCATCAGTTCGGCACCTCGGGCGTATTCGACCGCGGCGGGCAGCCCCAGATCGACATCGGGTTCCGCGCGCCAGCGCACTCGGTCCGCGGCGTCGGGCACGCAGCGGGCGACGCATTCGTCGAGCATGCGCTCGGCCTCGCGGGGCAGTCCTTGGCACAGGCTGATCCAGGCGATCAGTGACATCGCCCCGACCTGCAGCGGCACCGGTTCGGATCCAGGTCCCGGGTTGCCGAGTTCACCGAGGTCGGGCTGACACCGGAGCCCAGTGCGACCGTGGCGCCACCGCGGGTCGCGGAGTCCCCGGTCGCACTGGAGTGCCGCCTCGAACACACCGTGGAGCTCGGTGACTCGACAGTGGTGATCGGCCGGGTCCTGCATGCCGCGGTCGATGCCGATGTGGTCCGTACGGATGCCCGTGGTAACAGCCTCCCCGCGATCGACCGGCTGCGCCCACTCGCGCGTCTGGGTCGCAACGAATGGTCGACGATCGGTGCGGTACTGGACATCGCCCGCATTCCCTATGCGCGGTGGCCGGGCCGTCCCGACCGCGAAAGCTGAGGCCTCGGCGGGCGGCGGCTCGGTACCACCCGCCCACCGTGATCGGCCGCCGGCGCGGATCTGCTCGCATCGGAGAACTCCGGTCCCGCACGGGGTAGCGAGCGCGTCGAGAAATACGATGGCCGTGTAACTTGCCTCGCGCTATCGCAGCGAGGTCCTCACCGGACACCCTCCGAGGGGGTGAGAAACAACGCTATGAACGGCGTCGACGACATCACGCCCGCCGAGGCACGCCTGCACAGCACGCCGAAGCTCCGTTCGGTTCACCTCGGCGATATCCGGGTCAGCTATGTCCATGACGGATGGGTGCAGCTCGACCCCACATTGTGGCTGCCGGACAGTTCGTCCGAGTACTGGGCTCACCACCCTCGGTACTTCGACGACGAAGGCTACCTTCGGGCCGGTATGGGAGGGCTGCTCGTAGAGACACCGGACGGCACCGTACTGATCGATGCCGGTTTCGGGCCCCGTCGGATACCGGCCGATCCGGCCGTGCCTCGAATCGGCGCCACCACGGGCGGGTCCTTCCCGGCGAGCCTGGCAGCGCTGGGTGTCAGCCCTGATCAAGTCGATGTACTGGCGTTCACCCACCTGCACCTCGACCACATCGGATGGGTTTGCGCCCGCGATCCCGCGACCGGACGAACGCCGTTCGCCCGCGCACGAGCGGTAACAACCGCCACCGAATGGCATCACGGTACCTCCGACGTGCACGGCCCCTTCGAAGAGACGATGAGAGCGCTGCGTCCTCGACTCGAGCTCGTCGAGGACGCCGGCGAGTTCTTTCCCGGAATCACGCTGATCTCCGCACCAGGGCATTCGGCCGGCCACGCGGTCTACGAGATCGCCTCGGGGGCCGGCGCCTGCTCGCTTTCGGGGATCTGTTCCACTCGCCGGTGCAGATCGAGAACCCGCGCTGGTCCGCACAGCCGGATATCGATACCGTGCTGAGCACTCGAAGCCGCCACGCGATTCTCCAGCGCCTCGTCCAGGACAACACGCTGGGATTCGGAATACATTTCGCCGACGTCACTTTCGGTCGCGTCGTGGTGGGCGAAGAGGGAGGCTGTCGCTGGCAGCCCGTCGCTACACAGGTGGTCGACGCGGTCCGGTGACCGCCCTCTCTGGTCCGCGGTCGGCGTCTCCGGCTCGGACCGAGGCGGAAGGCGTGGTCGTCGTCGCGGTGCCCGGGTCGGCTCGGACTCGATGAGCAGTGGGGCGGGGTCATCGACTCGGCCGCCGCCGGGACCGCTGTCCCGTCATCGACCTGAGGTACGAGTGTCGGCGCGCTATCGATGAGGCCGTCAAGAATGCGTGTCGCCGGAGTGTTCCGCGACCCAGGCCGCGATCTGGGCTCGTGAGTTGAACCCGAGTTTGGTGAGTATGTTCTCCACATGTCCCCGCGCTGTGCGCTGGGAGATCGTCAATCGCGCGGCGATCGCCTTGTTGGTCATTCCCTCGGCGATGAGGTCCATGACCTGCCGCTCGCGCTTGGTGAGCGGCACCTCGTCGTCGGCCGATGCCACGTCTCGGTTCTGCTCTCCGAGAGCGAAGTCGACGGCCGATTCCAGCGTCATTCCGGAACCTCTGCGGTGGGCCGATTCGAATCGCCTCTTTCCGAGGGTGCCCTGGGTTCTGCGTACACAGTCGGTATGGAAGACCGCCATGTCGGGGAACACGATGCTGGTGCCGATGAAGTGACCGAGCCCATGTGCCGCGCCGAGTAAGACCGCTGTCCGCTCGGCTTGGTTGTTCTCGATCGAGATCCACGCCATTATCTCGAGCGCGACGACGGCGACGAGCGGATCGACCAGTCGGCGTGAGGTTGCGAGGGATTCCTTCAACAGCTGAATCGCTCGCCCGCTGTTCCCGGTGCGCCAGACTGCGAGCGCCAGGGGCCGCAATGCCAGGGACCGGATCTCCGTCTCATCGTGAGCGTCGGCGGTCGTCAGTGTTCTTTCGAGGCAGGCTATGCCGCTCGGCATGTGGCCACGGAGTACGAGAGCCCAGCCGAGGACGACCAGGGCCCTCAATTCGAACAGCACATTCTCTCGGGCACGGAATGCTTCGACGGCATGGTTGAGCCGCACACTGGCGAGATTCAAATCGCCGGTGTTGAGTGCGGTGCATCCGGACGCGTAGGCGAGTAGAGCCTCGATCGAGGGGTCGGCAGTCTGTTCCGCGAGGTCTTCGAGCTCGGTGATCCGCTCCGTCGCGGTTATCAGATCGCCGACTTGGCCCGCGAATACGATAGCGATGTTGAGCACTCCGGCTCGGTCGGCGGCCGGTGCCTGGGATACAGCGTCGAGCAGGCGATCGCACCAGCGACGCCCTTCATTGATCCGGCCGGTGGAGAACCAGAAACTGAAGAGGTGGGCAGCGGTGCGCAAGCCGCCGGCATCGCCTTCCGAGATACTGTGCTCCATGCTCTTACGGAGGTTCGGGAGCTCCCGCTCCAACAGGGTAATCCACTGGAGTTGCCGCGAACTCACCCAGTCGGCCTCGGCCCGCGAGACCAGACGGTCGTACCAGCTGCGATGGCGTCGGTCCAGTTGTGCCCGTTCGCCGAACTCGGCCAGCTTGTGTGCGCCGTATGCCTGCACGGTTTCCAGCATCCGGAAGGTCAGATCGGCACCTGATTGTTCCCGGATGAGGATGGACTTGTCGAGCAGTCCGGAGAACGCGTCCAGGAAGCCCTGCTCGGTGAGGCCGGTCCCGCAGATTTCCTCGGCGGTAGCGAGATCGAAGGTTCCGGCGAACACCGACATCCGGCCCCACAGCTGTTGTTCGGTGGCGGTACACAGGTCGTAACTCCAGTCGATGCACCAGCCCAATGTCTGCTGCCGGGTGGGAGCACTGCGGCTACCACGGGTCAGCACGGCGAATCGGTCGGACAACCGCTCCGAGATCTGGTCTGCGGACAGGGTGCGCAGTCGGGCTGCGGCCAACTCGATCGCCAAGGGCAATCCGTCCAACCGTGCGCAGATATCCGCCACGGTTCTCCGATTGCTTTCATCGAGATGAAAGTCCGGCACTACGGCGACCGCGCGTTCGGTGAACAACGTCACGGCCTCGCTGACGTTCGTTCCCGGGACCGGCGGTTCCGCGAAGCTCAGCGGCGGTACCAGTACGACTGCTTCACCACCGATTCCCAGAGGTTCGCGACTGGTGGTCAGAATCTTCAGCCGCGGCGCGGATTGCAGGAGAATCTCCACGAGTTCCGCCACCGGATCGAGCATATGTTCGCAGTTGTCGACGACCAAGAGAACTTCGCGGCCGGACAGGTGTTCCACCAGGGCTTCCAGTGCCGGCCGGCCGACCGGCCGTAGGCCGAGGGTGGTGGTCACCACGTCGACCAACAACAACGGGTCGCGCAACTCGGCCAGCTCGACCAGCCAGACGCCCTCGGCGTAGCTCCGCTGTAGTGTGTGGGCGGCCCGCAGTGAGAGACGCGACTTGCCCACCCCTCCGATCCCGGTCAGCGTCACCAGCGGCGACCGCGACAGCAGGTTCTTGATTTCCGCGACCTGGCTGCGCCTGTCGACAAAGCTGGTCAGCTCCTGCGGCAGGTTCCCGGCGGCGGTCCGCAGCCCGGTTCCGCCACGATTCGGGTCGTGGGCAGGGATGGGCGCGGACGTGGCCATCGGCCGGGGTTGCTCCCCGGACTCGCCACGCAAGGCCATGTGATCGACGGTGAGCCCATGGGCGGCTTGAATATGCCGCAGCTGCTGGCCGAGCGCTTCCGCGGTGGGACGTTGCCCGCTGTCGTGAGACATGGCCGTCTCGATGACGGCGGCCAGATCCGCGGGGATTCCGTACCCGCGCAGGTCCGGAACCGGCTGGGTGCTGATCCGCGCGAACTGCGCCATGACCTGTTCTCCGCTTCGGCGTTCGAACGCGGGGTGCCCGGTCGAAGCACAGAACAGCGTGGCGCCGAGACTGTACACATCGGAAGCACGGGTCGATGGGGTACCACCGAGAACTTCGGGTGCGGTGAATGCCGGTGAAGCGGTCACTGCACCGGTGGCGGTACGGAAGCCTTCGGCGAGGTGGGCGATGCCGAAGTCTGTCAGCGCCGGTTCGCCGTAGTCGGTGAGCAGGATATTGCTCGGTTTGACTTCCCGGTGGAGTATGTCGGCACGATGCGCGGTTTCCAGCGCGCCGGCGAGCTTCACCCCCAGCCGCAACAGTTCGACGAGTTGTAAGGGGCCGTCGCGGCGTATCCGGGCCTCCAGCGAGCCCTGCGGGTGGAAAGGCATCACCAAGTACAACCGGCCGGACTCGGTCTCACCGACCTCGAGGACCTCGACGATATTGGGGTGCCCGGTCAGCCGGCCCATTGCCTGCTGCTCGCGGAGGAATCGTTCCCGATCGCCATTCAGCTCGAAGGTCAGGACCTTCACGGCTACCACGCGGTCGAGGACGGGCTGGACGCAGCGGTACACAACCCCCGAGCCGCCCCGGCCGATCTCCGCGGCGCCCTCCAGTCCGGCGTCGTTCAGTTCCGCGACCGCATCTACACCCAGGTTGCGTTGCGTTGCGAAAGGGTCTGATCCCATCGACAGTCACTTCATGCCATGCCACCCGCCCCAGGCAAAGAATACACGCGGCAGCGCCTGTCGGCAGTCCCGGAAAAGGGTGCTCGATCAGCGCCGGCCTCGGGCGAGCCGTGCCATTGCGGGCGGCGAATTCGACATCGGAAATCCGGTACACGACTCTTTGCTCCCGCGGTATCCCGGATCGTTACGTCCGGGGGAGCGGATCGCGCGTGGGGTGTCGTGTTCGAGCGGTGTCCGCGGGCTTTCCCCGACAACCCTGCGCGGTATGACCACAAGCAGGTCACCTGGTCCGCGGGTGCGCGTATCGGAAGCGTTATCGGTACCGAGCCGCCGAAACCGGGTGGAAATGTCGATCGAGCTTTCGGTCCGACCGTCCACCGGTCGCTGCCTCGCCCACGGCGGCCTGCGTCGACAACGACTCACCGGTGCGACACGATTGGAATCGATGACGACTGCGGTGGCGAGCACGAACGCGCAGGGTGTGGGCCAGATCGGGCAACTCCTGCTGGCCTTCGCGTTGTCCTCGGTCATCGGATTGGAACGGCAGTTCCGCGGCAAGAGCGGGGGCCTGCGCACGCAGGCGATTGTCGGCACGGCGTCGGCGTTGTTCATGATCGTCAGCAAGTACGGATTCGGCGATGTGCTGTCGGCGGGGACGGTTGCTCTGGACCCGTCGCGCGTCGCGGCACAGGTCGTCTCCGGTATCGGATTCCTCGGCGCGGGTTTGATCATCACCCGGCGTGGCGCCATTCACGGGCTCACCACCGCGGCATCGGTGTGGGAGACCGCCGCGATCGGCATGACAGCGGGCTCCGGTCTGGTATGGCTGGCTCTGCTGGTCACGGGACTGCACTTCGTGATCGTGCTCGGCTACACGCCGCTGGGGCGTTGGATATCGCGGCGCGGTAGCGCCGAGCGCGGGTACATCATCACCTACGAGGACGGCCGCGGCGTGCTGCGTGAGGTCCTCAGCACCTGTACCAAGCGCGGATGGGTGATCGATTCGATGGCGGTGCTCGCGCAACGTGCCGACATCGGTGTTCGGCTGCCGCCGGATCGGCTGGTCACGGTCGCGCTGCGGCTCCGCGGGCCGGGTGCGGTGGACGCGAGCGCGGTTCTCGGGGGTATCGACGGGGTAATGCGCATCGACACCGGAGACGACGAGAACGACTGATCGCCGAACCCGCCCTCGCGCGGGCCGGCCGGTCGGTCGGCGCCGCGGCGGTTCATGCTCCGGTGTGGAGGTGGGCGGCCCACAGCGATGGGGTGGCCGGAAAGGTGTCGCGCGCCGCGCGGACGGCGTGGTGCAGTGCGTGGGGCGCGCGGCCGAGATCGACCGCCGGCGTATCGGGCGCGGTACGCAAGGCCGTGTAGAAGGCGTCGGCGATGCGGATCGCGATATCGTCGTCGATTGTCCACAGCGTGCCGATGACATGGGAATATCCGGCGAGCTGGAAGGCGGACGCCAGGTGGATGGACTCGTCGACCAGTTGAGTATCGGTGCTGATAGCGGTATCGCAGGCCGACAGATACGCCAACCGCGCCCGGTCGAGATGGACAGGGGCGAGTGCGGCGACGGTGAGCGGCGTCGTGGCGTGATCATGTAACAGCAGCCGGCTCCGCGAGGGGTCATCGGGGTCGGTGGCTCCGTGACAGGCGAAGTGCACGATGGCGCGTTCCGGCAGCAGATCCAGCACAGTGGCTGTTGTCGGGCGGGTGTGTTCGGCAGACGGCCTCGCCAGGGCGCCGAGAGCGTTTACTTCATCGGGCTCGGTGAGGACGGTGGCTCCGGGCAGATGCGTGGCGACCAGGTGGGCTTCCTCGAGCACGTAGTGCAACCGCCCGTCCATCCCCGGTGTTGTGGGCATGGCCACGACGAGGGCCGGCCCGGGCGTATCCGGGTCCGCGGTGGACGGGCGCCGGCGTCGCGCGTATTCGAGCGCGGCGACGGTGGGCGTATAGGAAGAGACGACGCGGTCCATCACCGTCGGTGCGTCCGATCGGGCCGGATGAGTGTGATAGCCGGCCGCGTGGATCGGTAGTTGGCCCAGGAGTCCGCCGGGCGCCCACCACACCCGCGGTCCGGCCCGGTCGGGCGCGATCGGCCGATGAAAGCCCAGCGCATCGAGTACGGGACCGGTTGCGTTGTCCCACAGCCATTCCAGGGTGGAGCTCAGATATCGTTGCGCGGCTTGCCGTTCGGTGCCGGTGCTGCCGTGGGCGGCGGTGTTCAGCGCCTCGCGGAAGGTACGGGCCCGGTCGCGCACCGCCGCCGCGGACAGGGCGGGCAGCGGCAGGCAGGAGATTCCGTCGGCGGTGAGCAGAAGCGCGTCGCTACCGTACCGGCCGATGCTGAAGGCCACCACCGGCCCGTGGTCGGCCTGCGCGACCAATTGCCCGGTCGACGGTGGCAGGGCGAATGTTTCGAATCCGGGGTGCGTCCGGATGCGGGCGAGCACCTCTTCGAATTCGCGTGCCAGTCGGTGCCGGTCCGGAGCCGGGTCTTCGGAACCGCCCGGAAAGGGGATGATGCCGGACCGATTGAGCTCTTCACGCAACCGGACGAAGTCACGACCGAGGTCCGGATGCCGGTCTATTAGCTCGGTGGTCTCCGCGCGGACCTGGACCGTCCGGTTCAGCAGTACGGCCCGGCCGGCCTCGAGCAGGCGCAGCGCCAGATCCGCTCGGTCTTTCTCGGGTACAGCCGGATTCCGCAGGGTCAGCGCCGCGGCGTCGGCGGCGAATCCGCCCCATCGGCCGATGGCGTACTGCTGATCGGACCGTTCCAACTGCCGCGGCGTGATCTCGGGAAGCAGCCGGATCGCGTGCTCGATCAACTCGGCGGCACGAGCCGGTTGCGTGGCCGCGACCAGGTCGGCGGCAGCGCGGGCCGCCAGGATCCGGGTCGACGGCGGTGCCACAGTGGACCGCTGCGCGTCCAGAAAGGCTGCGGTGGCCTCGTCTCGGTCGCTCGTGACGTCCGTTCGCCAGAACCGCATCATCAGGGCGGACCCGAGCTTGATGAGCTGTTGGGCGTACACAGGGTGATCGGTGGGCGTGATACCCGCGGCCCGCCGCAGTGTATCGATGGCCTCGCCGAGATCCGCCGGGGTGCCGGTCTGTTCGAAGCGGGTCCGGAGGGCGAACCCGAGGTTGCCCAGCATGGCCGGCAGGTCGGGGTGATCGGTGGGTGTCGCGGCGACGGCCTGCCGGAACATATCGATCGCCGCTTCCAGATCGGCTGTCTCGGTCGTCTCCTCGAATCGGTCCGACAGGGCGTTTCCGAGATTCATCAGCAGGATGTTCATTGTCTGGTATCCGGTCGGGGCCGAATCCACCGCAGCGCGCAGACCGGTGACGGCCTCATCCAGGTCCGATCGCGTTCCGCTGCGCTTGTAGCGATTCCGAAGGGCTGTCCCCAGAGTCGTCAGTCTGCCGGCTCGGGTGCCGCTGTCTCCCGGTGTGCCGGTAACAGCTCGTCGAGCCATCCGGATGGCTTCGTCCAGATCCGTCATGGAACCGGTTCGATCGAATCGATCGACCAGCGCGCGGCCGAGACTTCTCGCGCGGTCGGGGTAATCGGGATCCTCGGTGGCCGTAACCGCCACCGCTTCCCGTCCGATCCGGATCGCCTCGTCCAGATCCGCCGGGTCCCCGGTTCGCTCGAAGTGGATGCGCAGTGTGAACCCCAGACCGAACAGGTTGCGGGCACGATCGGGATGACCGCTGGGGGCCGCCGCCACTGCCTGTCGTCCCGCGTCGACTGCCTCGTCCAGGTCGGATATCGTCCCGGTCCGCTCGAACCGGCTCAGCAGCGCGGCGCGAAGGGTGTCCATGGATGCGGCGCGGCCCGGATCACCGGCGGGAGTGCCGGTCACCGCCTGTCGCACGAGACGAATGGCTTCGTCGGCATCGGCACGGTCGCCGGTCCGCTCGAAGCGGGCCCGCACGCTTCGACCCAGGACGTGTCGGATCTCGGTCCGCAGGTTGTCGGGAAGCGATGCGGGGATCGCGGATATGGTCTGCTCGCCGAGCCGGATGGCCTCGTCCAGATCGGCCGCCGTCCCCGTCCGTGCGTACCTGTCCGCGTGGGCCGCGGCGAGGTGCACCAGCCGTACACAGAGCAGCGGATCGTGCGTGGCCGTCGCGGCCACCGTCCGGTGCCCCAGCGCGATCGCTTCATCGAGGTCGGCGAGTTGCCCGGTCCGCTCGACTCGGCTGCGTAGCGCGGCGCCGAGTCGGTCGGTCCTGTCGGCGAGATCGGGATCGCCGTCGACTGTGTGGGCGACCGCTTCCCGCATCAGCAGGACCGCGCCGTCCAGATCGGCGAGGTCGCCGTTCTGCTCGAACCGAGTACGCAAACTGCTCCCGACGGCTACCAGCACGACGGTACGGAAGGGGAGACCGGCCGGGACGACATCCAGTGTCGCGCGACCGAGCCGCACGGCCTCATCCAGATCTTCTGCCGCATTCGTCCGGTCGAACCGGAATACCAGCGCTCTGGCCAGGTGGTATCGAGTGCCGGGAAATGCGGGGTGGCCGGCCGGGGTGTCGGCCAGGAGTTGCCGGCCCACGCGGATCGCGTCGTCCAGTTCGGCAACGGTCTTCGCTCGATTCACCCGGCTTCGAAAGGCGTCCAGTGGGCCGAACGGACCGCTTCGGCCGACGGCGGCCAGCGTGCCCAACTGCTGCCAGAGCCCCTTGACAGCGGTGAAGAAACCGGATCTGTCGCCGTCGTGCTCACGATCTGTCATACCGCCCTCCCCGGATGCTATCGACGCTAGTCATCCGACGGCCTGAAGCACAACGTCTTCGACGATATGATCGAACTGCCGCGCTGCACCGCCGTGTACGTGGCATCTGCCGGATTGCTCGTCGTCCCAGGGGGTTGTTTGCTGCCGTCGTCACAAAATGCCGGGCGGGTCGCCGCAGGATTGGCGTATCTGTGTGGGCATCTGGAGGATATTCGCAGCGTGCTCGGCGACGACGGGAGCGATACCGCAACACCCCTCAACCGTCTGATCGCCGCCGTGCACTCGGACGGCGCCACCGATCTCGGTGGGTCGCTCGATGCCGTCCATACCGCACTACAGGCCGGCGGTGATGCGCGTGGGCTGTACGGACACCACCGCACCCCCACGCCGATCGGCGTGCACCACCTCGAGGTCGTCTACCGCTGTCCGCTCGCACGGTGCGCGGGCCGAACCGCCGATGAGGTCCACGACGACCCCCCGCGGTGCGCCCTCACCGAGCGGGAGTTGTTGCGGGAGCGACTTTCCTGAATGGGCGGCTTGTGGGGCGAACTGACGAAGAAGCTCGCCGAGAAATGGCTGTCGCTGCTGGTTTTGCCGGGTGCTTTCTATCTCGCGGTCGCCGGTGCCGCATTCGTTCTCGGACACGGTCGTGCGCTGGATGTGGGCCTGCTCGCCCGAACGATCACCGGCTACGCCGAAAACCCGGCGATCACCGCCACGGGCGCGGGGATCCTGCTCCTGGTGGCGATCTCGGCCTGCGCGGCCGCGGTTGGGCTCGTCGCGCAAGCTGTCGGAACATTTGCCGAACATATCGCGCTGGCGGCGGATTGGGCCGCCTGGCCGATGCCGGTCCGGTATCCGGTGCGCTGGTGGGTGGCCCGGCGCATACGTCGCTGGGATATCGCCGAGGCCGTCTACCGCCGGGAGCTCCGGAAGATGCTGGCTCCCGACCCCGCGGACCGGCCGGATTCCGCGCTCCGGCAGCGCGCGGCCCGCACCCGGAACCGGATCTCGGTGGAGCGGCCGGAACGACCCACCTGGAGCGGTGATCGAGTACACGCCGCGGCTGTTCGCCTCGACCGCGACCACCACCTCGACCTCGCCACGGTATGGCCGTCGGTGTGGCTGATCCTTCCGGATTCCACCCGTGACCAGATCAACGAGGCACGGACTGCCTTGGCGCGGGCGACCACGCTGCTCGCCTGGTCGGTCCTCTATTCGGTCCTGACGGTCTGGTGGTGGCCCGCCGCCCTGATCGGCGTCGTCACCGCGGCAACGGCCCGGTATCGCATCCGCACCGCAACAGATACCTATGCGACTCTCCTGGAAACCGCGACCCGGTCGCACGCCGTTTCCCTCGCGACCCAACTCGGTATCGAGCACGCGGGCCCGCTCACCCCGCAACTCGGCCACGTTCTCACCCGCCACCTCGGTAGCCCGCGTCCGGTCACCGACTGAGCGAACCGGTATCGCCCTGTAGGAAGGCGGCACGACCGGACCGGTCGCCGCCCACGGCTGCTCCGATATTCGTCGACGTTCCGGCTGTTCCGAACTGCAGATCGTTCCCGCACCGCCTGGGGCGGACTCGTGCCGGCCGGGTGTGGTCGGCCGAGGGCGCCGCTCACGAATCGTGGGCTACCGATCCGGAATCGAAACGGAACGTGCGGGCGGCCAGGGCCGATTGCAGCTGCCACACCGA
The DNA here is from genome assembly GCF_050942415.1 of Nocardia grenadensis. Classification (NCBI taxonomy): domain Bacteria; kingdom Bacillati; phylum Actinomycetota; class Actinomycetes; order Mycobacteriales; family Nocardiaceae; genus Nocardia; species Nocardia grenadensis. The sequence goes on from NZ_CP192054.1 coordinate 2,562,285, forward strand.
CAGCATCTGGCCCAGCTTCATCGCCGCGCCCTTCATACTGCCCATCTGCTGTGCCGCCTGTAATGTCGAGCGCTCGGCGAGCATACGGTGCGCCTGATCGGTGCGCCCGATCAACGCCATCTTGGTCCCCACTCCGTGGGCCGCCTGGGTGGCCGCCAGTTTTCCGAGCATGCCTGCCCGGGCCAGCCGGCCCGAAGCAATGCGATGTTCCACCGCTACGCCTCCTTCGCGTAGGTGCGATGCACCTTTCCGCAAATAGTCCCGGGCCATCGCCGATTGCGGTATCGAGTCGAATTCCTCCGCCGCGCCGGCGGCCCGTCATTACGCGACCATGATTATGCGAGCATGTCGGCTCCCCGGAAATCGGGTATTCGGCGCCGGTCCGGTCACCTTGTGACAGGGCACAACGAATCGCGGAGCCACGGGATCGTCGGAGGAGCAGTCCTCGTAAACGGTGGACGAACCCGGTAGCTGCCCGAAGTCGCAGTTCGCCGCGCCACCCAGGTGCGGGCCGCGCGGCGGAATCGTGCCGACCGAAGATCGTGGGTGGTGCGGGCCGGCCGCGTGAAGGGCGATCACGCGGCCCGCGGTGCGGCGATCAGAGCGAGCCACCGCCGCCGATCAACCACGGATTGAAGGTGCATTGCAGAGGCTGGGACGGATCCAGGGTGTTCAGGATGATCGACAGTACCCGCGGCGAGTACATCATCGTGAGGTGATCCGACAGGTCTTGTTCGCAGCCGTCCTGCAGAGTGATGTTGTGTACTGTCGCGCCAGGCCCCGCCGTCAGGAAGGTCGAGTCGTATGGGGTGGTGATCTCGTCGTACCGGCTTCCCACCACCGTGTACTTCACGCCGGGCACGGTGTCACCGGCGGCATTGAGATTGTTGACGAAATCGGACCCGACCGTCTGTTGGATACCGGAGTGGCCCACGAAGATCTCCACCAGGCCGAGCACATCGATACCGAGATTGTTGATGGCCCGGCCCAGCGCACCGATACCGATCAGTGTGGTGCCGTGATGGGTGGCACCGAAGGTCATCAGGTGCGCGACCTTCTGGGCGCCACCCTCGAACTGGATGTACTGCCGTGACACGGCCCCACCCTGGGAATGGCCCACGATGTTCACCTTCTGCGCACCGGTGGCCGCGAGGACCCGGTCGACGAATACGGCGATCTGCTTCGCCGAATCCTCGATGTAACCGGTGCCGTTGGCGCCGGGCAGCGCCGAGCCGACGCCGCCACCCTGTATCAGACCGGACTTACCGTAGTTGAAGGTGAAGACGCAGTGGCCGGCGTCGTGGATCGGCTGCGATACGAACGCGAAGTTGTCGTAGGCGTTCTCCCAGGTGCCGTGTATCAGTACGACCGGTTCCGGATGCTCGGCGGTGGGCTTGCACGCCCAATCATTGGAGCCGGGTGGCGCGACATCGGGATTGAACGCGCTGTGCGCGAAGGCGGCGAGAAAGGAGGTGGAGGCGGGCCCGAATCCGACGGTGTCGGAGGAATGGCCGCCGCGCAACCCCGAACTCGAACCGGAACCGCCGTAGCAATCGCCGGACCCGTTGCCCGAGCCGGTCCCACTACCGGAATTGCACGCGGATCCCGAAGCGCTGCCGCTGTCGGCGATGGGGTGCGCGGCCGGGTCTTTCAGCCCGTCGGCGATCAGGTCGGCCAGCTGTTGCTCGGTGGGTGCGGCCGTAGGTTCGGCATGGCCGGCCGGGCCGGCCACGCCGGCCGCGAGGACAGCCGCGCTCACGACCACGGCGGCACGCAATGACCTGCTGATTATCGTTCGCTTCATCGGTTACCTTCCTGCACACAGGTGCGATCGGTTCCCGCAGTGGGTGAAACCTTTCACACCTGAGAACCGCGAACGACGCTAGAACGGCGGAGCCCGAACAGCTTTCGAAAGATATTTATTCATTGCGGTTCACGAGAAGAGCCACCGATAATCGGGCTCGACCACAGGCCCTCGATTATGGGAAGGGGAGGAAAGAACAGCTGTTTCTATAGTTGTTTTGCACAGTGCCGGAGGAAATGTTTGCGGAACTATTGACGGCATGTAGCCCAATTCGAGTTCCGCCGGTCCGGGTGATCGGTGCTCGGCACGACGGTTGAGCGGATCGCCGATACGTGAGCCCGAATTGGGGGTCGGTGGCGCGGGGGAAGGCCACGTCGGCGAGGACGGCGGACGCGGGCGCCGAGATGACCGGCCCGTTCGCCGAGCGGGTGGCCGATCTGACGCGGCCGGATTCGGCGCCGCCGGTAGGGCCTCGACAGTTGTCGACTCGATGAACTCGGCCGAGGGCAGCGGAGTGTTTTCGGCTGTCTCCATCCGTCGGGCCTGTCGGTTGACCGGAGTCGGGGCCGCCGGATGCCGCACGCATCGGCGACCGGCGATGGAACCGTTACCTCACCGGGCCGGCCGCGTTCGGTCGGACGTCGTCGATCCGGAAGAGCACACACCGGCCGGCCAACGCGGCGAACTCGTCCGGATCGTCGCTGGTCACCACCCCGGATTTGATCATCACCGGCACACCCGTGGGCACCAGTCGCGGAAACTCCCGCAGCACCGGTTCGCTTTCCTGCGCCGGGATCTCGACCAGGCGCACGACGCGCCGACGGCGTCCGAGCTTCAACTCCGCGGTATCCGCGGCCTGTACATTCTTCACCCAATCCGCACCGGGTATACCACCGAGAACATATTCGACGCCGTGGTACTCGAACGGTGTCACCGGTGTCGTCCGCGGCTGCCCCGATTTCCGGCCCGGTACGGTGAGCAGCGCCATCGGCAGCGATACGCCTATCCGGCTCACCGCAACCATCGCCCGGTTCATCGGTTTGAGCCAACGGGGGATTCGGACGTTGCGCTTGCCTGTCACGATGTACTCCTGGGGATTTCGGTGTCGACGGCCTGCGCCGAGAGGAGCGGCCGGGGCACGAGATCATATCGTGCCGCGGTCGTTCAGAACGAATTCCATCGCCGCCGCGACCCCCCATATTCCGGTCCCGCTCACGACCATCCGGTGCGGGCTGGACTCGGCTCTCGTCGCGGTCGTCCCGCGTACGGTCATATCCATGGGATCGGCGTTTCTGGGCCGGGCCGGTCCTTGCCGGCATTACCCTGTGGCGATGCGCCCACGGCTCCGTCGGTTCTGTGTAGTTTCGCTCACGGTTCTCGTTTCGACCGTAATGCTCTGTTCGCACTCCGCCGCCGCACCACAATCCGCCGCCGGGCTACCCCGATTGGATGGCGGGTTCCTCTGGGGTGTGGCGTCCTCGGGGTTCCAGGCCGAAGGGCATGCGCCCGACAGCAACTGGACGCGGTACATCGAGGCGAACCCCTCTCTCGACCGTCTCGGTAACTCGGTGGATTTCTACGACCGCTACGAATCCGATATCCGCCTCGCCGCGGATATGGGTGTGCGAGTATTCCGGATCGGGATCGAATGGGCACGCCTGCAGCCGGCCCCGGGGGTCTGGGACGAGCAGGCTTTCCGCTTCTACGACTCGGTGATCGCGAGTATCGCCCGGGCCGGTATGCGACCTATGATCACCCTCGACCACTGGGTGTATCCGGGCTGGATCGCCGACCGGGGTGGCTGGCGCAGCCCGACCATCGTCGAGGACTGGCTGGCGAATATGCGCGCCGTCGTCGACCGTTACGCCGCCCAGGACCCGCTGTGGGTCACCGTGAACGAATCCGTCGCCTATATCGCCCACGAGACGGGCCGCGGTAACGCCGACGCTCCCCAGATGCTGGACCGGATCGCGCAGGCACACAACAGTATCTACGACCATATCCACCACATCCGCCCGGACGCTCAGGTGACCAGCAATGTCGGCTACGTCGCCGGCGCGGACGACCAGATCAACGGTGACCTGGTCGGCCGTATCGCCGCCCGCCTCGACTACGTCGGAATCGACTACTACTGGGCCTATGACCCGACGCGGACGATCCTCGAATATCTCGGCGGCGCCGTCGGGTCCGCGACCCCGCCCGGGCAGCCGATCTGGGACCTCCCGGTCCGTCCGGAAGGGATCTACTTCGCCCTCCGGCACTATGCCGACCGTTTCCCGGGCAAACCCCTCTACATCGTCGAAAATGGTATGGCCACCGACAACGGGCAACCACGCGCCGACGGCTTCACCCGCAGCGCCCATCTCCAGGACACCGTCTACTGGATCCAGCGTGCCCGGGCCGACGGTATGAACGTGATGGGCTACAACTATTGGAGCCTCACCGACAACTACGAATGGGGCAGCTTCCGTCCCCGGTTCGGCCTCTACACCGTCGACACCACCACCGACCCGAGCCTCACCCGCCGCCCGACAGACGCCGTCGGCACCTACCGCCGGACCATCGCCGAAGGCGGTGTCCCCGGCGACTATCGACCCGGCCGCGGCCTGGCGCATTGCTTTCTCATCGACCCCCCGGACAGCTGCCGACGCCCCATCCCCGCACCCTGACCGCACCCGGCCCGCACACCGTCTCGGCTGCGGCGTGCGGACCGGGTGGTTCATGAACTCGACGATCGCGGCCGGGTAGCGGCCGGCTCAACCGGCCTCCGTGGTGCAGGTCTGTCCGCTCGAGGTCGTGGTCGACAATGTCGGCATCACGGATGTGATTCCCGGGGTAGGGGCCCTCGGTGACATCGAACCCGTGGCCGATATCGCCGGACAGGGGCTGGAGACGCTCGGTGGCGGGCTCTTCGTGGGTTCGGCGTCCGACGGCCCCGCTGGCAGACGGGGTTCCCGTACGGCTCTTGATCCTGACACCGTGTGAGGCGGTAAACCGGAGGGCGTCATGTTCAGTATCGGAGATTTCGCCAGACACGGACGAGTGTCGGTGCGCATGCTGCGTCACTACGACGGCATCGGCCTACTGCGGCCCGATGTGGTCGATCCGGCCACCGGCCACCGGTCCTACGCCGCTGGTCAGCTGGCCCGGCTCAACCGGCTCGTCGCGCTGAAGGAGCTCGGCTTCACCCTGGAACAGGTGCGCCGGATCCTCGACGACGAGGTGAGCGGCGCGGAACTGCGCGGCATGCTGATCCTGCGCCGCGCGGAACTGGAACAGCGCATCGCGACGGACCGGGACCGGCTCGTCCAGGTCGAGACGAGACTCCGTGTCATCGAGAAGGAGGGCGCCATGCCCGTGCCCGATGTGGTTGTCACGTCCGTCCCTGCCGTCCGGGTCGCCGAATTGATCGGCGAGGCGGGTGATTTCGAGCCGAACTCGATCGGTCCCGTGGTGGGTCCGCTGTTCAAGGAGTTGTGTGCGCGGCTGGAGCGCGCGGGGGTCGAACCTGTCGGGCCCGCCATCGCCTACTACGACGAGCGCCCCGACGGCTCGGTGCTGGTGCACGCCGCAATGCCGGTCGTCGCGGAACCCGGAGCGGAACACGACTTCTCGATCGTCGATCTGCCCGCGGTCGAGCAGGCCGCGACCGTGGTGCACCGCGGCAGCATGGACAAGGTTCTCGAACCGTGGCAGGCGCTCGGTCGGTGGATCGAGGCCAACGGCTACCGTCCGCACGGCCCGGCGCGCGAGGTGACGCTGGAGTTCACCCAGGACCCGAGTGGATGGGTCACGGAGTTGCAGGAGCCGATTGCGCGCCGGTGAAGGCCGCCCGAAGCTCGCTGTGATGCAAGAGCTCTCGGGCCCATCAAGCATCGTGGGCCGGCAGGGGCCCGGACCGGCAGGCTCCCGTAATCACGGCGCACCCCTACTTCTTCTCCTCCGTCCCGGCCGCCGGACTCTCCGGGATTCCTGGCGCATGGACCGTCACTCGGTCGGGTGTTGTCATAACTTCGTGGGCATGGCGCAGGATTCGTCGAGTGCGGGGGAATTCCGCCAGCTGCGCCGACAGCGAGCGGAGCGCGGAACTCAGCGCGGGTGCCGGCACACCGCGGGCCGTCAGGACATCGGCGGTCCAGAGGACGAAGGTGCTGAAGAGACCATCGTCGTCGATGTAGAGCGCCGTGGCCAGGAAGTCGACGATATGCGCGATATCCTCCGCGGTGCGCTCGCGCTGGAGTTCGGTGTAGGCGCGCATCGGTGGGTAGCTGTTCTCGAGGTCGGTCACGGTAGCGGCGATCAATTGCGTTTTCGTCCGGACGACAAGGGTGTATTCCTGGTCGCTCCGGTGCGTCGGGGGCGAGGACGGTACTCCTGCCGAGTTCGGTTGTCTGCGTGGAAGGCCACGCTCGAGTTCCCGGGCGGCGCCGCGTGCGTCGGCCGCCCACCCGTCGGCCGCCAGCAGTCGCGCGTAACGGCCGTCGGCGCCGAATGCCGCGCCGCCCACCAGCACGGGTACGCCGGCCGCCTGGCATGCGGTGATCGTGGCATGAGCGGTGGGGAGACGGGTAGCGAGCGAGGAGGACAATAGAACCGCGTCGGTATCGTGCTGATGGATGTGGGCGATCAGGTGATGGGTGGGTACATGGGCGCCGAGGAATTCGACCTGCCAGCCGCGCAGTCGCAGAACTTCGGCGACCAATCGGGCGGGCAGCGCGTGCCACTCTCCGTCGATGCAGGCGACGGTGACGTGACCCGCTGTGGCAGGGGTGGCGGCGGCGGGATGGCAGGCCACTGCGGCGATGACGCGCTCGTTGATCGCGGTGGCGGCGTGCTCTTGGGCGACAGTGAGGCGATCGGACGCCCATTCCGTGCCGACACGGAACTGCACCGCCGCGATGGCCCCGAGGAGTACCTCTTCGGGATGGGCGCCCTTGTCAAGGGCGGCGATTACGGCAGCGACAGCGGTGTGCTCGTCACGCCGGCCGAGTGCTTCCCAGAGTTCCGCACGGAGCGCACCCATATCGCTGTGTGCCACGGTTTCGGACTGCGATTCGCTCATATCCTCCGGTCTCCCGTTCACGGTGCGGTCTTCTCCCGCTGCTGCGGCCACATCGGCGCGGTGACCACGACCAGCGCGATATCGTCGTGTTGCCGGTGCCCGACCCACTGCGCGGCGAGCATCTGGACATGTTCGACGACCGCCTCGGCGGGCATTCCGGCGCACCGCGACAGTGCCTCCGACAGACGGTCTTCCCCGAACATGCTCGTACCGAGTGGACCACCGCGGGCTTCGGTGATCCCGTCGGTATACAGCAGACAGCTTTCTCCCGGTTCGAGTGTGGTTCGCAGGGTGGTCGCGGTGACTCGCGGCAGCACGCCGATCAATTGCCCTCGGGTGTCGGCCTTCTCCACTGTGCCGTCGGAACGCACGATCAGTGGCGGTGGGTGACCGGCGGCCGTGAGTCGTATCCGCACCCGGCCGTCGCGGTGGGCGACCGAGGCCATGACCAGGGTGGCGAACCGGTCGTGGTGAGAGGTGAGCAGCGCCTGATTGAGAAGGTTCAGCACTTTCTCGTGGTCGTCGGACATGGAGACCAGCGCATGCAGTGTATTGCGGATCTTGCCGGTCAGGACGGCGGCCTCGAGGCCTTTCCCGCAGACATCGCCCAGGACGACAAGTGATTCGTCGCGGGTTCCGGCGGCCGCATGGACATCGTAGAAATCACCGCCGACGATCTGGTGGTTCTCCGAAGCCCGGTAGCCACTGGCCAGCTCCACACCGTGGACGCGCGGCAGCCGCGGCGGTAGCAGTTCGCGCATGAGCAGGTCGGTAATAGCGGTTTGCTCGGCGTAGAGCCGGGCGGCCGACAGGGCTGCCCCGGCGCGGATTGCGAAGAGGTGGGCCAAGATCTCGTCCCGCTCCCCGAAGGGATGCCGACCGGCCCGGCGGAACAGGACGAGCGCGCCGGCGGGTAGCCCGTGACCGGGTAGCGCGATGATCATCACCGAGCCGAGCGGACCGCGGAAGTCCTCGGGCAGAATCCAGGACGGGACGGCATGCGGATCGATCCAGCGCGACGGTACCGGTGGAAAGCCGAGCAGGGCTTCCGCGAGACCCGGTACGGCAGCCGGGTCCCGGTCGACGAGTTGGTGCCGTACCTCGTCGACCGAGCAGGTGATCACGGGCAGCCGGAGGTCCTGGGCAGGTGCTACGACGGTGGCCCCGTCGGCGAGACGGGCCGCCAACCGAGCGACGGATTCGGTGCACCGCTCGATATTCAGCGATGCCGACAGGGCCTCGGACGCTTCGATGAGGAACTCGGTCCGGCTGCGCTCCTCCGCGAGTTCCACGCCGGTGGTGCGCCGCCGTGGCCGACTCAGCGGTTTCCGGGTCACGCGATTGCGGCCGCGATACTGTCGAAGATCTGGAAATGCTCGGTGAGCCCGGTGACTTCGATCACCCGCCGCACGGCCGGTGAAACCGCCAGGCGCAGGTCCGGCGCCTCGTCCCGGCAGCCCAGCAGCACCTTCAGACCCGAGGAGTCGAAGAAACCCACTGCGGATAGGTCGAGGATCAGTGTCCGCGGCCGGTTGTCCATCGCGCGGGTCAATGCTTCGTGCAGGCGTGGAGCCGTATGGATATCGATCTCGCCGGTCGCGGTGACGGTGACCGACGCGCCGTCCGGCAATACTCCGACCGTGAAATCACGTCGTCGGTCCTCATGATGCACGCTGGCGCCTCTTCCTGTGCTGGCGTCGGAGCGACCTTCTACACGGTCGTGCCGCAGATGGCGGCCTCACTGCAGAGCCCTCGCTGAGCCGAACGGTTGTGCGCCGCTGCTCGGGGTGTGTCGCGCTGGATCGGGTGGCTCTGCGGGGCTGCGTTCTCAACACCGCAAGACTGCCTCACTCTACGGGCTGCTCGGGCTTCCTTCGCTCCCGGTCCCGGAGCAGGGATCGGGTCGGACGGCTCCGGTGCCCGTGGAGTTGCGTTTCACCACGGGGCTCCTGCTTCGAGTGGCGGCGCGGACGTCGCCGAGCGAGGCGATCGGCTTCCCGGGCCTCGATACCAGAGGTCGGATGGACGGCCGCGACCTCTAGTCTGTTTCGAGGAGAGCCCGGTGGCTCATATAGGCGGGCGTCGGTGGGTGGATCGGCCCGGCGATGCGTGCGAGCCGCCGGCCGCTGCCGCCGCGGCGCCGGGCGATGACCTCGGCGAGGATGGAGACGGCGGTCTCCTCCGGTGTCGCGGCGCCCAGATCGAGCCCGATCGGGGAGGACAGGCGCCTCAGTTCGGTTTCGGTCACCCCGGCGGCGCGGAGACGTTCCATCCGGTCGGTGTGTGTCCGCCGGCTGCCCATGGCACCCACGTAACCCGCGTCGGACCGTAGGGCGATTTCGAGGGCCGGTACGTCGAAGCGCGGATCGTGAGTCAGGACGCAGATGGCGGTGGACGGTGTGATCGCCGCCTGTTTCAGGTAGTCCTGGGGCCACATCACCACCACTTCGTCGGCTTCCGGAAAGCGTTCGCACGTCGCGAAAACCGGCCGGGCGTCGCACAGTGTCACCGAGAACCCCAGGAGCTTCGCCGCTCGGACGAGCGCGTGGGCGAAGTCGACCGCGCCGAATACCAGCATGTTCGGCGGCCGAGAGATGGACGAGATCAGAACCGACAGCGCGCTCTCGGCGCATTCTCCGGTCTCGCCCAGCTGTACGGTCGTCACCGTGCCGGCCTCGAGGTGTCGGGTGGCCCGGGTGCGCACTGCCGCGTCCAGGCGCGGATCGCCGCAGGTGCCCGCCCATGATGTGCCGGTCGTGACGATCGATCCGCCCAGGTGGGCGCCCGCGGAGACGACGGTGGCCGTCGCGACCGGCCGGCCCGCCGCGACGCTGTCCGCGACCAGCGTGAGGCCGGGGGTATCCGCCGGCTCTACGCGCCGGACGAGGACATCCATCGCGCCGCCACACATCAGTGCGACGGCTCCGGCGCCGGCATCATCGGCCGAGTACCGGCGGACGGTCGCGTTCCCGGTGTCCATCACCTCGGTGGCGAGATGGAAGACATCGCTTTCGATGCAGCCACCCGAAATGCTGCCGACGACGGCGCCGTCTCGCGCGACGGCCATGACGGTGCCGACGGGAAGGGGGGGATCGACCCCACCGATCCGACGATTGTGGCCAGGGCGCAGTCGATTCCGGCTGCCTGCCATCGGGCCACTGTGTTCAGCACCTCGTACATCCGACTACCCTCTGCCTTGTCGTGCCGGTCCGCGTTCGGTCGATCGGTGCGCGCGGTTCGCGGCCGGTGGTCACTGTCGGCGTTCACGCCGGTGCCGCGGCCGAGCCGTCCCGGCGAGACGATCGCCGGAGTCCCGCGCTGGTGGGATGATAGAAAAGATCGTACAGTACCTTTGCGCAAAGGTAAGCCGGTCGGGCGACGAGGGATGGGTTGTGGCAGAGGCAGTGACGGAAAACTCGGACGGTGTCGGCGAGATCATCCGGCAGTGGGCCCAATCGCGGCCCGAACTCGATGTCTCCGCGCTGGAGATCTTCGGGCGCATGCATCGCAGCTTCCTGCTCTATCGATCGCGGATCAACGGTGTGTTCGAGCAGTTCGGCACCAATGAGGCGGGGTTCGACGTCCTCGCGTGCCTGCGTCGGGCGGAGCCGGAGTTCCGGCGAACGGCGGGTGAGCTGGCGAAGCAGACGCTCGTGACGACAGGCGGCCTGACGCTGCGGGTCAACCGGCTGGAAGAAGCCGGGCTGGTGCTGCGGGAACGCGACCCCGAGGATGCCCGGGTGGTCTATGTGACCCTGTCCGATGCGGGGCGTGATCTGGTGGACCGGGTCGCCGATGCGCACTTCGCCGAACTCGCGCACATGCTCGTGGGCCTGGACGCCGACCAGAAGGCTCAGTTGGCGGGGTTGCTCACGGTGCTGGAGGGATCGCTGCGGATGGCGGCGCTGCCGACGGGGGAGGGCGCCGCGGTCGATCGCACTGCCTGAATGTCTGTTCTACACGCTCCCGGATCCCACGATCTGGGAGCGTTCGTCGTTTTCGGGGGAGTTTCCGCGACGTCCTTCCGGCGTTTTCTGTGGGGGCCGTCACGCACGATTCATGGGTGTGACCTGCATCTCTCCGTCCATTTCGACGGATTCCGGTGGGGTTGACCCCCTGTTGATCGTCGGATTCGTGCCCACCCGACCGTTGACCTCTTAGCGGTAAGGAAGTACAAATCTCTTGCAGCCAAGATGTTCGGCAACCGCGGTGGAATACAGCCCGGTCGCCACCATCGTCCCGACAGGAGACGTTCATGACGACAATCCGCCTCGCGGCCGCGGCCCTGCTGGCCGGCTCCGCCTTGGTTCTGAGCGCGTGCAGCGGTTCGGGCGAGCGCGCCGCCGCGGCCACCGACGGCACACTCGAGCAGACCGAGGTCTCGGTGGGCGTACTGCCGCTGGCCGACTATGCGGCGGTGTACTGGGCGGACGAGAAGGGCTACTTCGAGAAAGAGGGGCTCACGGTAACGCTCGAGCCGATCCAGGGCGGGCCCATCGGTATCCAGAAGGTCGCCTCGGGAGAACTCGACTTCAGCATCGCCAACTCGATCTCCGCGGCGATCGCGCAGTCCCGCAAGACACCGATCACCACCGTCGCGCATACCGCCTCGCTCGGTGACGGCAGCGGAATCCTCTATGTGAAGCCGGATTCGCCGATCCGATCGCTGGCCGATGTCAACGGTAAGACCGTCGGCGTGAACACCACCAACAACATCGGCGATGTCACCATCGGCAACCTCGCGGCCGACCAGGGCGTCGAGATCGAACCGCGGTACGTCGAGGTGCCGTTCCCGGAGATGCTGCCGGGAGTACAGGCCGGGTCGATCGATGTCGGGTACGCCCCCGAACCGTTCTCCTCGGCCGCGCGCGGCGCCGGGATGCGGGAGATCGCGGACCTCACCACGGACACCAACAACGCACTGCCCGCGTCGATCTTCGTTGCGGGTGACGATTTCGTGGACGCGAACCCGGACACCACCGCGGCGTTCGCTCGCGCGATCTACGCCGCCGGGGCCGATATCTCCGCCCACGAGGCCGATTTCCGCAGCTGGCTGCCCGGTGTCGCGAAGGTCCCCGCGGAGGTGGCCCAGTCGATGTCGCTGCCGATCTTCGCATCAGGTATGGATCCGGCGAAGATGCAGTCCGTCGCCGATATGCTCGCCGCCCAGGGGCGGATCCCCGAGGGCTTCGACGTCACCTCGCACCTCGTCACGCTCGAGGACTGAGATGGATCTCCTCAGTGAGCCGCTCGGCCGGAAGCAGCAGATCGTCTACGGAATCGTCGGTGTGCTCGGGACGGCCGCGCTGACCGAACTGGTCATCCGGACCGGGGTGATCGCCACGCCCGGGTTGCCCGTTCCGAGCCGGGCGCTGACGGAGACCGGTGCGCTGTTCGGTGACCAGACCTTCTGGCAAGAAGTCGGTTTCACCCTCCGCGAATGGATGCTCGGACTGCTGATCGCGACCGTGGCCGGGATGGTGCTCGGCGGCCTGATGGGCGCCTTCACCAAAGTGTTCCTCGCCTTCGAACTCCCGGTCGAGGTCTTCCGGGTCCTGCCCTCGGTCGCGCTGGGTCCGGTCCTGGTGCTGTTGCTGGGTTCGGGGATGTTGCCGCTCTCGATCACGGTGGCGCTCGCCTGTATGTGGCCGATCCTGCTGAACACCCTGTACGGCGTGCGCGCCACCGACGCCACCGCCGTGCAGACGGCCCGGACCTTCGGACTCTCGGGGATCGCGATCCTGCGCCGCATCAAGATCCCCAGCGCACTTCCCTTCGCGTTCACCGGGATCCGGATCGCCGCGTCGATCGGGCTCATCGTCGCCGTCAGCGCGGAACTGCTGATCGGCAACGGTCAGGGGATCGGCGGTTACATCCTGCTCAACAGCGCCAACGCCACCAACCTCGACACCGTGTACGCCGCGACGCTGGTGGCCGGGGTCCTCGGCCTGGCGGTGAGCACTGTTTTCACCGCCCTCGACAACAAGGTGTTCGCATGGAAGAAGGGACTGGCCCAGTGATGGTCGCATCGACCGACGACCCTGGACTCGCCGCGCCGGCCGTGCGGCCGGATCGGAAGTCTCCCGTGCTCGCCTCGGCCGCGCGTACCCGCGGCTCCCTGCCGGCGTCGCTGGGCAATACAGGCATCCGGCTGCTGGTTCCAGTGCTGATCCTGGCCGCGTGGTGGGGGTTGGCGCAGTCGGAGGTCGGTTCGCTGATCGTGGCACCGCCGTTCGAGGCGTTCGAACGGGTCTTCGCCGACTTCTTCGGTACCGACGCCGGCCGGCTCTTCCTCGGCGACGCGACCTTCGACCATTTCCTCCCCAGCGTCTACCGGGCGATGGCGGGACTGCTGCTGGCCGTCGTGATCGGGGTGGCGCTGGGCGTCGCGCTGGGGGTCGTGCCTGTGCTCACGGCGCTGTTCCAGCCGCTCATCCACCTCGGGCGGTCGCTGCCCAGCCCGGCCCTGCTGGGGGTGTTCTTCTTCCTGTTCGGCACCGGGGACAGCCCGAAGATCTTCCTCATCGCGTTCTCCGTGGTCTGGCCCATCCTGTTCAACACGATCGACGGTGTGCAGAGCGTGGGAACCGGCCGGATGCAGGCGGCCGCGGTGTTCAAGATCTCGCGCTGGAAGGTGCTGACGCAGATCATCCTGCCCGGCGCCGGACCGAAGATCTTCGCCGGTGTGCGGACCGCGATGTCGCTGTCGCTCATCATCATGATCATCTCCGAACTGCAGAAGGCCGAGAACGGTCTCGGATATCTGCTGATCCGGTCACAGCGCGACTTCGACTACACCGGATTCTGGTCTGTCCTGATCGTGCTCGCCGCCCTGGGTGTCGCACTCAACTTCATCTTCGTGTTCGTCGAACGGCGGGCGTTGGCCTGGCACCGAGGAGTGACTCAGCAAAATGACTAGTACAGATGTGACGATCACGTCCGCGGAGCTGGTCCTCACCGGCATCTCGAAGTCCTACGGAACCAACCCGGCCGTCCGTGATATCACCGCCGACGCGCCGGCCGGCAAGGTCAGCGTGATCGTCGGGCCCTCCGGATGCGGTAAGTCGACCCTGCTGCGGATCATCAGCGGACTCGATACACCGACGACCGGCACGGTCACCTTCGACGGACGGCAGGTGTCCGGTGTGCCCGACGGTTTGGCCATGGTGTTCCAGGACTACGCGCGTTCCCTGTTCCCGTGGATGCGGGTGGACAAGAACATCGCCTTCCCGCTCGAACATCTGCCGCGGCCGGAGCGCGCCGCGCGGGTCCAGGAAGCCATCGACGCGGTCGGCCTGTCGGGCAAGGAGAAGCTCTACCCCTGGCAGATGTCGGGCGGTATGCAGCAGCGCGTCGCCATCGCCCGGGCGCTGGCCAGCCATCCGAAGCTGCTGCTCATGGACGAGCCGTACGCCTCGGTCGACGCGCAGACCCGCGCCGAACTCGAGGATCTGCTCCTGACGATCCAGGCGCGGCTGGGAATCACCGTCCTGGTGGTCACTCACGATATCGACGAGAGCGTGTACCTCGCCGATCACATCATCGTGCTGTCGAAACCGCCGAGCATCGTGGCTGAGACGATCGAGGTCGATCTGCCGCGGCCGCGGGATCACATCACCACCAAGACGGATCCACGATTCGTCGAGATCCGTTCGCATGTGACCAGGCTGCTGCGCGGTGAGGGCGTGGCAGCCGACAGTCCGCGCGATGCGGTTGTGAACAAGGCGCACTGATGAGGGCCACGGTCGACGGGTCCGGAATCGTCGCGCAGAGTCAATCGGCTCTCGCGCCGTTCCGGCTGTACCGTCCCGAATCGGTGACCGAGGTGGAGGCGGTGCTCGCCGCCGACCCGGAAGCGGTGATCGGTGCCGGATGCAGTGATCTGGTCGCCAGGATCCGGGAGGGCTGTACGCCGGCGGCACTGGTATCGCTGCGGAAAGTGGCGGGCCTGAAGGCGATCACGCACCACGGCGGTGTCCTGCACCTGGGGCCGATGGTCACCCATCACGAGGGCGCGACCAGTGCGACTGTGGCCGCGGCGATCCCGGGGCTCGCGGCGGCATGGTCACGGATCGCCACCGTGCGGATCCGCTACACCGGGACGGTCGGCGGGAATCTGATGGCCCGGCGCCATCGCTACGAGATGCCGTTACTACTGGGTGCTCTCGATGCCCGGCTGTCGATTTCGGACGGCCGTACTCTCGGATCCGGCGGACTCTGGACCGACGACACCAGTGGGCTGCTCACCGGTATCGAGGTGTCCACCTCGGATCTGGTGTGGTTCGGGTACGAGCGTTCGATGCGCCCCACCACGACGGTCGCGCTCGCGATCCGGCGGAGTGTCGACGCCACCCTGTCGGTCCACGCCACCGCAGGGTCGGAATATCGCCGCGGTATCTCGCTGCGCGTCGATACCGGGGCCACGTCGGCGACTGATATCGACGCGGTGACGACCGCCGCGGCCCTCGCCGCGCAACTCCCGGACGATATCGCCGATTACACCGGGTCCGCCGAGTACCGCGGGCACCTCGTCACCGTACTCACCCGCAGGCTGCTCCACGAAGCAGCCACTGCCACCCCCCAGCGTGAGGACCGACCGCATGTGTGATCCCGATGCCGAGACGAGACCGGCCGGCGCGGATGCCCCGCCGAGCACGCTCGACACCTCGATAGAGTTCGGCCTGAACGGCGAGAAACAGAACTGCAGAATCGATTCCAGCGCCGTCCTGCTCGATGTGCTGCGCGACGACTTCGGCTGCCGGGGCGTGCGGCGTTCGTGTGAGCGTGGTGTCTGCGGAGCCTGCACGGTCCTCGTCGACGATGTGCCGGTCGCCTCCTGCTCGACCTTCGCGTTCGCGGTCGACGGTGCTTCCGTGGAGACCGTCGAGGGACTGGCGGCCGCGGACGGGATGCTCTCGCCCCAGCAGCGGGCATTCGCCGAATGCGGTGGTTACCAATGTGGTTTCTGCACTTCCGGGATGCTGATGCTGACCACCGGTCTGTTGCGCCGGGAACCCCGGCCCGACCGCGGCACCATTCGCGAATGGATCAGTTCGAACACCTGCCGCTGCACCGGTTACGAAATGATCATGGAATCCGTCGAACGCGCGGCGGAGCTGACGGCCGCGCAGGACGGGGATCGCGAATGACGGCGATCTCGGATCGGTCGGCGGCCCGGGGCCCGCTGGTCGACGCGCGCACCCACGTGGTCGACGCCGGGGAAACGGTCGGCGGGTACCGGATCCAGGAGTTGCCCACGGCACCGCCGGAACACCGGGTGGTCGGCCGGGACGGCCCGCGGGCGGACGCGACGGCGAAGGTGACCGGGCGGGCCGTGTACGGGGCCGATATCGTGCGCCCGGGCATGCTGCACGCGAAGGTGCTGCGCAGTCCGCACGCGCACGCCCGTATCGTCTCCATGGACACCGTGGCCGCACGCGCGCTGCCGGGGGTCACCGCGATCGTGACCCAGGACGAGATCGACGGCTTGCAGTGCTACGGGACGATGGTGAAGGACCAGCCGGTAGTCGCGACCGGTGTCGTCCGATATGTCGGTGATGTGGTGGCCGCGGTCGCCGCCGTCGACGAGCGCACCGCGCTCGCCGCCCTGGACCTGATCCGGGTCGAATACGAGGTCCTGCCAGCGGTGTTCACCGTCGGGGAGGCCCTTGCGGAATCGGCGCCGGTCATCCATCCGGACGAACCGTTCGGGGTGATCCCGAAGTACGGGCAGGGCGCGTCGGCGTCGTTGCGCAGCGAACCGAATGTGAGCTACGAGTTCCGGTACCGCACCGGCTCGCCCGACGTCTGGGAGACATGTGACCATATCTTCGAGGACACCTTCGAGTTCTCGCGGATGAACCATATGCATCTCGAACCGTTCGTGACCGTCGCCGAGGCGAGTGCCGACGAGATCGAGGTGTGGACCTCGACGCAGGCGCCGTTCAACCTGCGCAAGGAGCTGGCGCGGGTTTTCGGGCTGCCGGAGAACCGGATCCGCGTCCATGTGCCGTTGATCGGTGGCGGTTTCGGCGCGAAGAACGGACCCAAGGCCGACCCGGTCGCGATCCGGCTCTCCCAGCTCAGCGGCGGGCGACCGGTCCGGTTCTGTATGACCACCGAGGAGGTGTTCCTCACCGTCTCGCAGCACGCGGCGACACTCATCGTGAAATCGGGTGTGCGGGCCGACGGTACCTTCGTCGCCAGGCAGTCGACAGTGCTGCTCAACGGCGGTGCCTATGCCGAGCACAGTCCAGCGGTCGCGGAGAAGGCCGGCTACCGGATGCCCGGCGCGTACCGCTGGCAGCACATCGATTCGGTGTGCAAGGTCGTCACCACCAATACTGTGCCGGCCGGGGCCTACCGGGGGTTCGGTGGTACCCAGGCGACGTGGGCCAGTGAGCGTCAGGTGGATCTGATCGCCGATCGCCTCGGACTGGATCCCTACGAACTGCGGGTACGCAATCTCAAAGCGCTCGGTGAGGAGTTCGTGCCGGGGGAGTCCGGGATCGACTCCGACCTGGTGGCAGGGATGCGGCTGGTGGCCGACGCGATCGGCTACCACGGGCGTGCTCACACCGGGAACCGGGGGATGGGCGTATCGGTCGGCGTCAAGGACGGCGGCGGTATCAACAAACCGGCAACGGCCAGGGTCAAGGTCACCACGCGGGGTGACGTCCTGCTCAACTGCGCGCTCACCGAGATGGGGCAGGGCGGGCACTCCGCGATGGCGCAACTGGTCGCCGAGGTGCTGCGCTGCGATCCCGCCCGGGTGGCCTACGCGCGTATCGACACCGACAACACCCCGTTCGACCAGGGGACCAATGCGTCTTCGGGCGTCGCGGTGATGGGGCAGGCAGTGCGGACGGCGGCCGAGAAGCTGCGGGACGAGGTACTCGACTGGGCCGGGGCGCAACTCGCCGTCGATTCCGCCCGGCTCGAGCTCGTGAACTGGCATGTGCGTACGCCCGACGGGATCGTGCACGACCTGTTCCCGATGATCATGGATGTCTTCGGGAACACCGGATTCGAATTCTCCGCCGACGGTTTCTACAAGGCGCGCAACGATCACCGGGCGCCGCTCGAGGCCCCGTGTGTGTTCTGGGAGATCGGCTGGGCGGCCGCCGAAGTGGAGGTCGACCCCGAGACGGGCCGGATCACCGTGCTGCAACTGGCGGTCAGCGGTGACGCCGGCAAGATCATCAACAAGATCGCGTGCCGCGGTCAGGACGAGGGGGCCGCGGTGTTCGGACTGGGACAGGCATTGTTCGAAGAACTCCGGTACGACTTGGACGGGGAACTGCTCAATGCCGAGGCACTGCTCTACCGGGTGCCGCTCGCCGAGGATATCCCCGAGCGTTTCGTCTCGATCACGCAGGAGCAGGGCCACGGTGCGGGACCGTTCGGCAGTAAAGGCATGGGAGAGGGTGGGATGCTACCCGTCGCGAGTGCCATCGCCCAGGCCGTCGCCGATGCGGTGGGGGTTCAGCTCACCGAACTTCCGCTGTCACCGCAACGGGTCTACGAGGCGATCGCCGCGCGCGAAGCGGAGGGGGCGCGATGATGCGAAACCTTCGCCTGCGCTCCGGCCTTCGCCACCGTTTCCGAGAGGACGCGATGATACGAACTCGCCACCTACGTGGCGGTCTCCGCCGACCGCATACAACTCTTTCCGAGGGGGCACGATGAATTCGGGGTACAACGGCACACAGTCGGCCACCGCGGTACTCGGTGCCCGGGAGCCGGCGCGGGTGTGCGTGCTCGGTTACGGCAGTATCGGCGCGGTCGTGGCCGACCGGCTCGTCCGCGGTGATGTACCCGGCGCCCAGCTGGTCGGGATCGTCAATCGGTCTCCGGTCGAGGGTCTCCCGGCGCCCGCGCTCTCGCTCGCGGAAGCGCTCGAACTCGCGGACGTGGTGGTCGAATGCGCCTCGCAGGAGGCGGTCCGGGAGGTCGGCCCGCACGTGGTCGACGCGGGATGCGACCTGCTGGTGTCCTCGGTGGGGGCGCTGTCGGATCCCGCCTTCGCGCAGCGGATCGCGGGCAGCGGGCCGGGCCGGGTCGTATGCACACACGGCGCGGTCGGCGGTCTCGACCTGCTCGCCGCCGCACGCGACGCGGCGCCGTTCGACCATGTGCTCGTCCGGTCGACGAAATCGCCGGGATCGCTGGTGCGACCGTGGATGGACGCGGCGGAGCGGCACCGGATCGGTACCACGACGACGCGACTCCGTGTTTTCGCGGGCAGTTCGACCGAGGCGGTGCGGCTGTTCCCGAAATCGCTGAATGTGGCTGCCGCGGTGAGTTTCGCGGTGAGCGACTGGGAATCGGTATCGGTCGAGTTGTACGCCGATCCGGACGCGGAGCTGACCTGTCACGAGATAGAGGCCGCGGGGCCGATCGGCCGGTACTCGATAAAGATCGAGAACCTGCCGAGCGCGGACAATCCGCGTACCAGCGCGGTGGTGCCGTACTCGATCCTGCGGACGCTGGCGCATCTGACCGGCTCCCCGAATCTCATCGCCTGACCGGCCCGCTGGACGCTACGACGGAAGCGGCCCGGCCTAAGCCCGCCACGACAAAATCACGCAGACATCTTGACGCAAAGTATCTTGTAGCTCAGTCTCTTTTACCGGAGGGATTCGGAGCGGTGACTGCCCCGGACAAGTGCTGCGACAGAGGGAACGGATGAAGACTCCGATGGACTTACAGAGCAGCACGAGCACTCGTTCGCCGCGGGCGGCGAGCGAGATCTCCGCCCTCGGGCCGGAAGCCGTGCCCGCCGATAGCGCGGACCTCGACCGTTCGTGGGCAGCCGGACCGGTTCCCGATACGACCGACGAGATCTGCGTGGCCGGCCGGTGGGTGCGCGGCTCGGGCAAGGTCATCGAATCGGTCGACCCGGCCACCGGCCGGATCTTCGCCCGCCTGCACGGCGCTGTGGCACATGATGTCGACCTGGCCGTCGACGGCGGCCTGCGGGCCGTAGCGAGTTCCGGCTGGGCCGAATTGCTACCGCACGAGCGCGCGGCCGTCCTGTACCGCATCGGCACCGCGATCGAGGCCAACACCGACCGCATCGCCGCCCTGCAAACCGCCGACACCGGAAAGACACTGGCCGAGACCCGCGCACTCGCGCGCAGCGCCGCCGGCACCTTCCGGTTCATGGCGTCGGCGCTCGAGACGATGGAGGAGGCGATCACCCCCCGGCGCGGACCGTTCCTCACCTTCGCGACCCACGAACCGATGGGTGTAGTCGGTGCCATCACCCCGTGGAACTCGCCGATCGCCTCGGACGCACAGAAGATCGCCCCGGCCCTCGCCGCGGGTAACGCGGTGGTCGCCAAACCGCCGGTATGGGCGCCGTGGGTGACCCTGCTGCTGGCCCGGCTGGCGGAGGAGGCGGGTCTGCCGCCCGGGCTGTTGTCGGTGCTGCCCGGTCCGGGCCGGACCGTCGGCGACGCGCTCGCCCGGCATCCGGGCATTGGCAAGATCTCGTTCACCGGCGGCACCGGGACCGGTCGGGCGCTGGCACATATCGCCGCCGAGAAGCTGATGCCGATCACGCTCGAACTCGGCGGGAAATCGCCCACCATCGTCTTCGCCGACACCGATCTCGATCAGGCGCTCGCCGGAGTGCTGTACGGCATCTTCTCCTCGTCGGGCCAGAGTTGTATCGCCGGTTCCCGGGTCTTCGTCCAGCGCGCGATGTACGACGAGTTCGTCGACCGGCTCGTCGCGGCGACCACGGCATTGCGGGTGGGTCCGGGTACCGATCCGCGCACCCAGGTCGCGCCCATGGTCTCCCATGAGCATCGCGACGGGGTCGCGGCGATGGTCGACGACGCGGTGCGGGCGGGAGCGACGGTGCTGTGCGGGGCCGCCGTCCCCGCCGATCCCGCCCTCGCCGCGGGCGCCTACTACCTGCCCACCGTGCTCACCGGCGTTCCGAACAGCGCGACGATCTGCCAGGAGGAGATCTTCGGACCCGTCGCCGTCGTGCTCCCGTTCGAGGACGAGGCCGACGTCGTCGCCCAGGCCGACGACACGGTATTCGGCCTGGCCTGCGGGATCTGGACCGCCGACTACCGGCGCGCCTGGCGCACGGCCCGCGCCGTCCAGGCCGGAACGGTGTGGATCAACACCTACAAGCAGTTCAGCATCTCGACCCCCTTCAGCGGGCTGAAGGACAGCGGTATCGGGACCGAGAAGGGCCGCGACGGAATCCGGTCCTACATGAACCAGAAGAGCATCTACCTCGACCTGTCCGGGCAGCCGCTGCCCTGGGCAGGTCTGTGAGAAGGGAGCACCATGAGCGCTCATCCCTACAGCCCGGCCTTCGGAATCGCCGGCTTCGGATTCGTGTCCGGCGCACTGTCGGTCGATGAGGACGGGGTCGCGGTCCCCGGTCGCCGGGAAGCTCTCGAAGCCGCGATGGCGCGGCTGAGCGAGCGATTCTCGACCATCGATATGACGCTCGAGCACATTGTGAAGACCACCTATTTCGTCACCGACGTCGCCCTGCGGGACGAGGCGAACAGGCACTACGAGGCGGTATTCGCCGAGCCGCGCCCGGCGCGGTCGTTCGTCGAGGTCGCCGCGCTGCCCTACGGCGCGACGGTCGAGATCGAGGCCATCGCCCACCGCGGGTAGCGCACCCGCGTCCCACCAATCACCCACAGAGGAAGGCACACATCATGTCCAGCACCGAAAAGACCGGCGTCGATCTCGAAGCCCTGATCGACTCCTGCATCGCCGCCGCCGGCACCCGCTTCGAGGACTGGGACACGCTCGGGTTCCAGGCGGCCAAGGGCGGCGACCGTTTCAACCGGGCACAGATCCGCTACATCGGCTCGGGGGCCACCGGCAACCACGACACCGACAACAACATCATCAAGGCCGACCACTTCACCTTCTCCAATATGCGCCTGCCCGCAGGCGCGGTCGGCCCCGAACACACCCATCACGATGTCGAAGAGGTCTTCTACGTGCTCGAGGGCGAGATCGAGGTCGCCGTCCACGATGTCGAGGACGGGACGAAGAAGGCCGTGCGCACGCTCGGCTACCGCGACCTGATCCGCGTCCCCGCCGGGGTACCGCGCAGCCTCGCGAACGTCTCCGACTCCGACGCGCTGTTCTGCGTCATCATCGGCACCCCCAAGCCGCAGCTGCCCACCTACCCGCCCAGCTCCGAAATGTTCGGCGTCACCCGCTGATCCGAGCCGGAAGAAGGACGAGGAGAGCCCGATGGACGAGCCGATGAGGCGGACGCTGCGCGTCCAGCAGAAGACCTGGGAAGCCGACGGCGTCATCGGCATCACCTTTGTCGACCCGTCCGGTGCGGATCTGCCCGCCTGGGAACCCGGCGCACATCTCGCGCTGCATCTGCCGAACGGGCTCGTCCGGGAGTATTCGCTCTGCTCGGACCCGGCGGACCGGTCGCGCTGGACGGTGACGGTGCTGCGCACCCCGGATTCGCGGGGCGGCAGCACCCATATCCACGACCTCCTGCCGGTCGGTGGGTTGCTCGAGGTCGAGGGGCCCCGGCAGAACTTCGCGCTCGACACCGCGGCCCGCCACATCCTGGTCGCGGGCGGGATCGGTATCACCCCGATCCTCTCGATGGTGCGCACCCTGCACCGGGACGGCGCGGACTGGACACTGCTCTACACCGGACGATCCCGGTCGACGATGGCGTTTCTCGACGAGATCGACGCCCTGCCCGCCGACCGCGTGACGATCCACGCGGACGACGCGGCAGCGGGTCGGTTCCCCGACCTCGCCGGGCTGCTCGGGGATATCGATGCCGGCACCGTCGTCTACTGCTGCGGTCCCGAGTCGTTGATGTCCGCGTGCCGCGACGCGCTCCCGGACGCCGGGCAGTTGCGGATCGAGCGATTCAAGGCGCCCGAACCGATCGCCACCAGGGAGGACACGGCATTCGACGTGATCCTCGCCGGCAGCGGCCGCCGGATCCCGGTCGGCCCGGATGTCTCGGTCCTGAGCGCACTGCGGAACGCCGGTGTGCCGGTGGAGAGCTCGTGCACCGAGGGTATCTGCGGGACCTGCGAGGTCGGTGTCGTCAAGGGCGATGTCGAGCACCGCGACTTCCTGCTCTCACCCGAGGAGCAGCAGACCGGCGGCACCATGTTCGTCTGCGTTTCCCGGTGCCGCTCCGCCGAACTCGTCCTCGACCTGTAACCGGCACTCCCTCGACAGAAAGGTCGATCATGCGATTCTCCGGAACACCGGTCTGTACTCTGCGCGCATTGCGGTCGGTATCGGTCACGGTGCCCGATCCGGCCCGTTCGCGCGACTTCTATCACGAGGCCTGGGGGTTGAGCACCGTCGACGAAGACGGTGACACCTTCTGGCTGCGTGCCACGGGCAGCGAGCACCATGTGCTGCAACTGCGCGCCGGCGCCGGGAACGCACTGGACCGGATCACATTCGCGCTCGCGACCCCGCGTGAGGTCGACGAGGCGGCCCGCGCACTGCAGAAGCTGGGTGTCCCACTGCTGCGCGAACCCGGCCCGCTCGACGACGCGGGCGGCGGCTACGGTCTGCAACTCGTCGATCCGGAGGGCCGGTGCCTCGAGCTGTCCGCCGATACGTTCGCCGTCTCCGCGCAGGAACCGGCCGGCCGCCGGGCGATCCCCCGCAAGCTCGCGCATGTCGTGCTCAACACCAGCGATATCGATCGCACCGCCGACTTCTACACCCAGGTGCTCGGTATGCGGATCTCGGACTGGTCCGAACACCAGATGACCTTCCTGCGCTGTAATTCCGACCATCACGTCATCGCCCTGAACCAGGCCGACTTCCCGTCGATCAACCACGTGGCCTACGAGATGGAGAGCCTCGACCATTTCATGCGCGGGCTCGGCAGTCTCAAACGCAGCGGCATCGTTGCGCAGTGGGGTCCCGGCCGGCACGGTCCGGGCGACAACACCTTCTCGTACTTCACCGATCCGGCCGGGCTGGTGTGCGAGTACACGTCCGAGGTGGCGCAGATCGACGAGGATCGCTGGCTGTGCCGGACCTGGAAGCGTACGCCCGAACTCTCCGACCAGTGGGGGACGGCGGGTCCGCCGACGACCACGGTCCGCGCGGCGATGGCCGGCATACCCGATCTCGGGCATCGCCACCTGGTCACCCCGGGGATCGACGACTACTTCTACGGGGGACAGTGATGCGCCGGGTGCAGCCGTGACCGGCCCGGCCGCGCCGGCCCGGGCGACCCGGTGGGTTTCGGCGCGGGGGATCTCGCTCGAGGTCCGCGGGGCGGGCGATCCGGTGCTGCTCCTGCACGGTATCGGCGGTAGTGCGGCAGCCTGCGCTGCACTGGCCGAGATGCTGAGCGCGCACGGCTACCGCACGTACTGCTGGGACGCGCCGGGATACGGGCGGTCGGCCGATCCGGCGCCGAGTGCGGACAATTCCACCGCGGGCTACGACCACGCGCTGGTGGTCGCGGAACTGATCGCCGAACTCGGTGGCGGGCCCGTGCATCTGCTCGGCACGTCGTGGGGCGGGGTGATCGCGACCGCGGTCGCCGCCGCGCATCCCGCGTCGGTCCGTTCGCTCGTCCTGGCCGACAGCACCCGCGGCTCGGGGGTTCACCCGGAGCGGGCGCAGGGGATGCGGGCCCGCATCGGTGAGCTGCGTGCGCTCGGCGGCCCGGCATTCGCGGCGGCCCGCGCGCCGCGACTGGTCTCGCCCACCTGCCCCGAAGAGGTCGCGCGCACTGTGGAATCCGATATGGCACAGGTCCGGCTACCCGGTTACACCGCCGCCGCCGAGTACATGGCCCGCACCGATACCGGGCCGAGCCTGGCCACCCTGGCGGCACCCACGCTGGTGCTGGTCGGGGCAGACGACATCGTCACCGGCGTCGACGAATCCCGGCTGCTGGCCGACGCGATTCCCGGCGCTCGCTTCGGGCTGATCCTGGGCGCCGGACATGCGGCAGTGCAGGAGAAGCCGGTGGAGACGGCCGCGCACATCCTGCGGTTCTGGAAGGAACTGGACGAATGAGCAGACTTGTCGTGGTCACCGGGGCCGGCCGGGGACTGGGTTTCGCGATCGCCGAGCGGCTGGCCGCCGCGGGCGACCGGGTCGTCATCGCGGAGATGCGCGCCGAACTGGCCGACGGTGCCGAGAAGTCACTGCGGGACAAGGGGTACGACGTCACCGCGGTGGTCACCGATATCGCCGACCGCGATTCGGTGGTCGCCCTCGCGGGCCGGGTAGCCGACCTGGGTGGCGCGGACGCGCTGGTCAACAATGCCGCACTCGCGGACGGTGTCGGCGGTGACGCGTTCTGGGAACTCGATGAGGGGTTCTTCCAGAAGGTGATGACTGTCAACGCGTTCGGGACCTGGCTGGTCAGCAAGCATCTCTTCGCCCAGTTGGCGCGGGGCGGTAACGGCGCCATCGTGAATATCGCCTCCGATGCCGCCCTGTACGGCTCGCCCCGCCTGGTGCACTATGTCGGCTCCAAGGGCGCGGTCATGGCGATGACCCGCACGATGGCGCGCGACGGGGGCCCGCACGGGCTGCGGGTCAATGCCGTCGCCCCCGGCCTGACCCGGGTCGAGGCCACGGCCACGGTACCGGCATCGCGGTACCGGCTCTACGCCGACAACCAGGCGCTGGACCGCGAACAGACCCCCGACGACGTCGCGGGCACGGTGCAGTTCCTGCTCTCGGACGCGGCGAGCTACCTGACCGGCCAGACCCTGGTGGTCGACGGGGGATTCGTCATGAACTGACCGCCCGCCGCTATCCGAAACCTACGCCGCACAAGGAGACCGACCCTCGATGGATCTGCAACTCACCGACCGCACCGTGGTCGTCACCGGCGCGAGTTCCGGGGTGGGACTGGCGACGACCCGGATGCTTCTCGCCGAGGGCGCCCGGGTCGCCGCCTGCGCCCGCGATCTGGACCGGTTGCGCACCGCGATCGATTCGATCGACGGTGCCGATCACGCCAGGATCCACCTGGCGGCCTGCGATGTCACCGACCGAGCCGAGGTGGAAGCCTTCATCGGCTCCACCGCCGAGCGTTTCGGCGGTATCGACGGGCTGGTGTGCAATGCCGGTCGCTCCCTGATGGCACCGCTGTCGGAGACCACCGACGAGCAGATCCGCGCGGAATTCGACCTGAAAATCTTCGGCTCCTGGAATCTGGTGCGTGCGGCCCGCAGTGCGCTGGCCGCCGCGGACCGCGGCGCCGTCGTCAATGTCAACGCGATCCTGTCCCGGCAGCCGGAGCCCCGGCTCGCCGTCACCTCGGCCGCACGGGCCGCGCTGCTCAACCTCACCCACTCCATGGCCGAGGATCTCGCCGCGGACGGGACCCGGGTGAACTCGGTGCTGCTCGGACTCGTCGACACCGGCCAGTGGCGCCGCCGGTTCGAGACCTCGGGGACCGCACTCGACTACGACGCGTGGAGCGCCGAGATCGCCGCCGACCGCGGTATCGCGCTGGGCCGGTTCGGCACCGCCGACGAGGTCGCGTTCCCCATCGTCACCCTGCTCTCGCCGCTGAGCGGCTACACCACCGGCACCAGTATCGACGTCGGTGGTGGCGTCGGCCGCTACATCTGACCATCAGCCCGGCCCGGCGGATCCGCCGTTCCCAGATCTCTCCGGAGGACAACCCATGACGACCACCGACAGCCCCGGCGCGAAGGATCCCACCGGTGGCGATGTGCTCGTCGCCGTAATGCGCAGGCACGGCATCGACACCGCCTTCGGCGTGATCAGCATCCACAATCTGCCGCTCGTCGAGGCGGTGGCGCGGGAGCTGAACTTCGTGGCGGTACGCCATGAGGCCGCGGCAGTCAACGCCGCCGACGGCTACGCGCGCGCGACCGGCAGGATCGGAGTCGCGATCACCAGCACCGGGACCGGCGCCGGAAATGCCGCGGGTTCGATGCTCGAAGCATTGACCGCGGGGAGCCGGGTGCTGCATGTGACCGGCCAGATCGAGAGCGAGTACCTCGGTTCCGGCGGATCGACGCGGGGTGTGATCCACGAGGTGCCCAAACAGCTGCAGATGCTCGATGCCGTCTCCCGTTACGCGACGACCATCGAAGCCGCGGAGGATGTCGAAGCGGATCTGGAAACCGCCATCGCCCATATCCTCGCCGCTCCGCAGGGCCCGGCCAGTGTGGAATGGCCCTCGGATCTGCAATATCTGGCGCGTCCGGCCGATCAGCGCGGGTACGACCCGCCGGTCTTCGACGTGCCGGTACCGGAGCGCGACGCGATCACCGCGGCAGTCGCCCTGCTGGCGGCGGCCGAGCGTCCCCTGATCTGGGTCGGCGGGGGAGCGGCGGGCGCGAGAACCGAACTGGCCACGCTGCTGCACACCCTCGGAGCGGGTCTGCTGACCAGCAACTCGGGGCGGGCGATCGTGCCCGAGGACGACCCGTTGGTGATCGGGAACTTCGCGACGGCGCCGGAGGTCGCGCCCCTGCTCGCGGACGCCGACCTGCTGCTGTCGATCGGCACCCACTTCCGCTCCAACGAGACCAAGAGCTACCACCTGCAGTTACCGGACACACAAATCCAGATCGATGTGGACCCGGCGGCCGTCGGCCGTATCTATCCGGCGAAGGTCGGCCTCGTGGGTGATGCCGCGGCCACCCTCGCCGCGATCAACGACGGCCTGACGAGCACCTCGGTGGACCCGGGGTGGTCCGGCCGGGTCACCGACACCAGGGGGGCGGTCCGCGCGGCGCTCACGGCCTATATCGGCGGGTACGCGGAGATCTGCGAAGGGATGCGGTCGGTACTGCCGCGCGAATCCGTGGTCGCGCGCGATGTGACCATCCCCTCCAGCCAGTGGGGCAACCGATTGCTGCCCTTCTACGAACGCGAGACCAATATCTTCCCCCTCGGGGGTGGTATCGGGCAGGGCCTGGCCATGGGGATCGGCGCCGCGCTCGGACGGCCCGAGGTGCCGACCGCGGTGATCGCCGGGGACGGCGGTCTCGCCGTACACCTCGGCGAACTCGCCTCGCTCGCCGGCAACGGCGCCTGGTGCGTCGTGGTGATCTTCAACGACGGTGGTTACGGTGTACTGCGGAACATGCAGGCGGCCAACGGTTTCGACCGGTCCGGTGTCGATCTGTTCACGCCCCGGTTCGATCTGCTCGCGTCCGCACTCGATATGCCCTACACCCTGGTCCAGGGCCCGGGACGTTTCGCGAAGGCGTTCGCGGACGCGGTGGCGACCCGCGGTCCGGCGATCGTCGAGGTCGATGTGGCCGCGGTCGAACCGCCGCCCGGCCCCTTCACCCCACCGGTGCACATCCCGATTCGGGAGGGCTGATCCGATGACCGGCAACGAATGGGACGACGACACCCCGGCGCACGCGCTGGTGTGCCTGCACGCCGGACCGGGCCCGGCCCGCTGGTTCGCCGGCCAGATCGAAACGCTCGGCGCGATCGCGCACCGGTCCCGGGCGCTGGACGCGGCCGACGCGGAGCACGTCGACGCCTGGGTCGACGAGGTGGCATCCGCCGTGACAGCCCTCGGCCACGACCGCGTGCACCTCCTCGCCACGGGCGCCACCACATACGGCGCCATCGCCCTCGCCGCCCGGTACCCCGCGCTCGTCACCAGCCTCGTGCTGGGCGACCCGGAGGCCGACCCGGACGCTCCCGGATACGGCGAACTGCTGGCACAGGTGGCCGCCCCGACCCTGGTGATCGCCTCGGTCCCCGACGAGCGCGTGGATATCGCGCAGGCACAGAGCATCGCCGGCGGTATCGACAACGGGGTGTTCGTCGTCATCGACGGCGCCACGATCCCGGCCCACCGCGAACGCGCTGCCTCGTTCAACGAATGGGTCACCGCGTTCACCGTCATCGCCGAAGGTCTCGATGCCATGGCATCGCAGCAACAGGAGAAAACCCATGCCTGACACCACCGAGCACTACCTCGAGCCCAATCAGACCCACCCCGAACCGATCAGCCCCTACGAGACCAAGCTGTCCGGTTCGATCATGGAGATCTTCGGCCGGGGCACCCACGATCTGCCCGGGCTGATCGCCGGACTGAACGAGCTGGGCCTGCACGCGCCCGACGGGCAGGCCTGGACCGAGGACAATTTCCGCGCCGAGATGCGACGACTGGGAGACTGAGATGACCACCGCGACCACATCCGCCCCGACCGCGACCGGCGGTCCGAAGAAGCGCGCGGTCGGTGTCCGCAAGGAGATGACCGCCGCGGATATCGCCGCCACCGGGCTGCGTGACCGGTGGTATCCGATCCTGCCCTCGCGCATGGTGAAGCCCGGGGAATCCAAGAAGGTCACCCGGCTGTCCGTCGACTGGGTGCTGTTCCGGGACCCGCGGGGGACCGTCCATATGCTCGAGGACCGCTGCCCGCATCGCAGCGCACCGCTGTCGGTGGGCCAGCACCTCGGCGACCGGCTCGCCTGCAAATACCACGGTGTCCAGGTGGACGGCACCGGCACCGTCGTCTCCGTGCCGGGTATGCCCGGCTGCGCGCTCGAAGGTAAGCGGGCGACGGTGTCGTTGCGGGTCGTCGAGGCCGCCGACACCATTTTCGCGTACGTCCCGCTGACCGAGGATTCCGAGCCCACGCCGTTCGTCCTGCCCGATCGGCTCACCGACGAGGCGGTGTCCTGGTTTCCGAACTTCGCGGAATGGGCCGGACCGTGGCGTTTCTATATGGATAATGTGCTCGACCCGATGCACGGTGCGTTCCTGCACCGCGATTCGCATTCGATGTTCGGCGGCGACACCTCGGCGCGCTTCCGGATCCGGGAAACCGACCGCGGCTTCTTCTTCGAGAAAACCGATCAGGTCGGTGTGAACTTCGACTGGGTCGAGTACGTGCGCGGATCCATGGACTACGTCGACCTGGAGATCCCCTACGCGCCGAACGCCGGCCCCGGCGGCGTCTTCGGCATCGTCGGTATGGCCACCCCGATCGACGCGGACAATTCCGCGATCTTCCACTGGCGCACCCGCCGCGTGGACGGCTGGGAGCGTGAGGTGTGGCGCTTCCTCTACCGCACCCGGCTCGAGGCCCGGCACTGGGAAGTGCTCGAACAGGACCGCGAGGTGCTCGAGGCCCTGGCCGCCGACGCCGACCACGAAGAACACCTGTACCAGCACGACCTCGGTGTCTCGCGTATTCGCCGCATCTACCGCGCGGACGCGAGGAAACAGGCGGCGATCCTGGCGGGCGAAACGGTATGAGCGCGCCGCGGGCGGATTCCGCCGACACCATGATGCTGACGGTGTTCCTGCGGCACGACCAGTCGCAGAACCTGGAACAGATCCAGGGCCGGCTCGACGAGGCCGGCTGGTGGCAGAATTTTCCGCCCGCGGGCTGCGAGGTCGTCTCCTGGGTGGTCGCGATGGGCGTGGGACAGATCGTGACACTGCGGCTACCGGTGGCGCGGCTTGCCGCCGTCAATGTGGAGCTGGAACGGCGGGCGTGGGGTGTGTTCCACACCGACTTCTACCCGACCTACGACTTCGTGCCGGTGCGCGAGCGGCTGACCCGCGAATCCGGCGAGCGGCGCGGCGTATGACCCGGGTGGCGGCGGAGACGGTCGCGGAGGCGCCGCGGCCGGGCATGTTCAGCAATGCCAGGGTGCACGGCGATCAGTTCTTCCTGTCCGGGATGCATGCGGGTGAACCCGGCGGGATCGTCGGCGGCGCCGACACCTATCTACAGGCCCGGGAGGCGTTCCGGCGGGTACGCGCGCTCACCGAGGCCTGCGGGGCCGTCGTGGACGACATCCTCGTCCTGCGCGTCTATCTGACCGATATCGCCGACCGGGCGGCGGTCGGCAGGGCGCGCGCCGAGGTGTTCTCCGGCGACTTCCCGTGCTCGACGCTGGTCGAGGTATCGGCGCTCGTCGAATCCGGCCTGAAGGTGGAGATCGAGGCCCAGGGCGTCATCGGGTCACACAGCGGCACCTGGTCCGCCGCCGGTTCGGATCGCACGCACACTCTCGAAAGTTGAGGACAGAATCATGAGCAAGGCACCGAGCGTGGCCGTCTGCGGGGCGGGTATCGGCGGTCTCACCGCAGCCCTCGCACTCCGGAAGATCGGCATCGACGCGCAGGTCTTCGAGCGGACGAGCCGATTCGCCCGGGTCGGCGCGGATATCAATCTCACCCCGAATGCCGTCCGCGCGCTCGACGGCCTCGGCCTGGGTGCGGCGCTGCGGGATTCGGCGGCCCGGCCGCAGTTCCGGATCAGCCGGACCTGGGATACGGGCGCGGAGACCTCACGGCTCGAGATGGGGTCCTCGGCGGAGGCACGTTATGGCTCACCGCAACTCACTCTGCACCGCGGTGATCTCATGTCCGCCCTCGAATCGGCGCTGCCGGAGGACAACATCTCGCTGGGCCGACAGGTCGTCGATATCCGCGACGGAGTAATCCATTTCGCCGACGGCGGGGTCCACCGAGCCGACGTGATCATCGGTGCGGACGGTATCCATTCCGCGGTCCGCACCGCGCTGTTCGGCCCCGAGCATCCCACCTTCACCGGTGTCGTGGCGTTCCGTGCGGTCGTCCCGGCGGCGGCGGTCGCCGCGGTGCCGAATCTGGACAGCTTCACCAAATGGTGGGGGCCGGACGCCGCGACCCAGATCGTGACGTTCCCGCTGAGCCAGGGAAAGGACATCTTCATCTTCGCCACCTGCGCGCAGGAGGAGTGGACCGAGGAGTCGTGGACGACCCCCGGCAGCGCCGACGAACTGCGTGACCTGTACCGGAACTTCCACCCGGAGGCGCGCGCCCTGCTCGACGCCTGTGACGACGTTCTCAAATCCGCGCTGTACGTGCGTGATCCGCTGCCCGGGTGGACACAGGGCAGGGTCACCCTGCTCGGCGACGCGTGCCATCCGATGATGCCGTTCATGGCTCAGGGAGCGGGGCAGGCGATCGAGGACGCGGTGGTGCTGGCGCGCTGCCTCGGGTCGGATACCTACGCCGACGTGGCCGATGCCCTGATCGGGTACGAGACCACCCGGATGGACCGGACCGCCCGGATCCAGCGCGGCTCCCGGTCCAACGAATGGCTGAAAACAGCGGGCAACGGCGACTGGGTGTACGAGTACGACGCCTGGAACGTGGCACTGGCCGGCGCATAGTCACCGGTCCGTCGCCGACCCCGCCGAGTGGTCGCGGACCGATCCGTTGTGCCGAGGGGTGCGTGCCCAGGACCGGACTCCTTACTCGGCTGCAACGAGTGACCGGTTCCGCGGTCGCCCTTCCGGCGATCGTGCGCTGTGCACCGAGGTGCCGACGCGATCGATTCCCCAAGCAGGGCCGGGTCGATGATCCGGCGCTGTGGGAGCCCGTACTCGGTCTGCGACGCGATTTCCTGGACGCCGCGTTCGAGCAGGCGCGGCAATCGTTCCGCTCGATGGACAACTTCGCCGGAAGCGGGCCGGGTGCCGACGCCATCTCTCGCGGCGCAGCGAACGAAACCGGCGGGCTGAACCGGCGCAGTGCGCGCATCGTGGCGGCCGGCCGATTCCGGCCCGGGACCGATGGGCCCGGGCCGGGTTGCCCTGTCCGGTCAGTCCACGAGGGACGGGAGGACCAGATCGCGGTAGCGCTGCTTCATCGTCTCGATCACCTCGTGGCCGTCGCCGGCCCAGAGCGCGGCATTGAAGATCTCGACCTCGACGTCGCCGCGGTAACCGGCGGCGCGAACCCACCCGCCGATGGTCGCGAAATCGATGACGCCATCGCCCATCATGCCGCGCGACAGCAGCGGATCGGCGGTCATCGGGTTCAGCCAGTCACACACCTGATAGGAGCTGATCCGTCCGGCGGCACCGGCCTGGGCGATCTGCTCCGCCACGGCCGGATCCCACCAGATATGGAAGGTGTCGACCACGACGCCCACGGTCTCCGCCGGAAACGGCCGGGCCATGGACAAAGCCTGCGCCAGTGTGGATATCACCGCACGGTCGGCACAGAACATCGGGTGCAGCGGCTCCAGGGCGAGGCGGACACCGCGCTCGGCCGCATACGGGACCAGTAGAGCGAGCCGCTCGTTCACCCGCTCCCGGGCGGCGACGAGGTCCCGGTCCGGTATACCGCCGACCACCATCACCAGTTCCCGGGTGCTCAGCGTCGCCGCGTCGTCGATGGCACGGCGGTTGTCGTCGAGTGCCGCCCGACCATCGCCCGACTCGGTCAGGAAGCCGCCGCGGCACAGACTGGAGACGCGCAACCCGGCGTCGGCGACGATCTTCGCCGCGGCGGCGGCGCCGATTTCGTCGACCCGGTCGCGCCACAGCCCGACCGCGCCGAGCCCCGCACGGGCCGCGCCCTCTACCGCCTCGGTGAGCGTCCACCGCTTCGTTGTCGCCGTATTCAGCGACAGCGATCGATACGGATCGGCCGGGTCGAATGGAATATGCTGTGCCGCAACAGATGTCATGAGATAGAACCGTTCAGCTCGAGGTAGACCCGCATGCGGTGGGCGGCCAGCTCCGGGTCCGACAGCAGTCCGGCCTTGTCCGCGAGGCGGAACAATTCGGCCAGGTGAGGTACGGACCGCCCCGTGGCCAGCCCTGCCACCATCGAGAAACCCGGTTGCCGGCCGTTGAGCCACGACAGGAATGCGATACCCGTCTTGTAGTAGTAGGTCGGTGCGGCGAAGATGTGCCGACCGAGTGCCCGGGTGGCGCCGAGTATTTCCGACGCACGCGTTACATTGCCGTTGTCGAGTTCCTGTAGCGCGGTCGACGCGGCCGGGTAGATCGCCGCGAAGATACCCAGTAATGCGTCCGAATGCCCCTGCGCGTCACCGACGATCAGCTCGGGATAGTTGAAATCGTCACCCGTGTACAGCCGCACCCCGTCGGGCAGCGCGCGGCGCAGTGCGACCTCGTGTGCCGCGTCGAGCAGCGAGACCTTGACTCCGTCGATCTTCGATCGGTTGTTCTCGATGAGCGTACGGAAGGTCGCAGTAGCGGTATCGATATCGGAGCTGCCCCAGTACCCGTGCAGCGCGGGATCGAACATGGTGCCGAGCCAGTGCAGGATCACCGGTCGGTCCACACCGGCCAGCAGCTTCTCGTAGACATAGAGGTAGTCGGCGGCCGAACGGGCGACCTGTACAAGTGCCCGTGAGGCCATCAGGATCACCTGCGCTCCGGCATCGGTCACCACATCGATCTGCTCGCGGTAGGCGTCGATGATCCGGTCGAGGCCGGCCGATCCGGCGGGGAGTCCGGTGGGGTCGAGCTGATCGGTCCCGGCGCCGCAGGCGAGCCTGCCACCGGCCGCGGCCGCCTCGGCGCCGGATCGCCGGATCAATTCGGCCGTCGCTGCCCAGTCGAGGCCCATGCCGCGCTGTGCGGTGTCCATGGCATCGGCGACACCGAGCCCGTAGGACCACAATTCGTGCCGGTAGGCCAGGGTCGCGTCCCAGTCGACAGCCGCGGGCGCGCCCGGTGTGTTGTCGCCGGTCACCCGTGGAATCACATGTGCGGCAGCGAAAGCCACACGCGAGGTGATCGGTGCCGTCGGCCGTGTCCAGGCGCCCGGTGTGCCGAGAACGTACGGTTCGAGCCCTCCGTCGACGGGAAGCACGACCGACACACCGGTGGACATGGCGGTCACAGCGTGACCTCCGGGATCTCGATCCGGCGGCCTTCGGCGGAACTGCGCAGGCCCAGTTCGGCCAGTTGGACACCGCGGGCGGCGGACAGTAGCCCGTAGCGATGCGACCGTCGGTTCACCACGTCGGTGAGAAACTCCTCCCACTGCAATTTGAAACCGTTGTCCAGATCCGCGTTCGCGGGCACTTCCAGCCATTGATCACGGAACGGCTCGGTGACCGGGAGATCCGGATTCCAGACCGGCTTGGGCGTGTGCGAGCGATGCTGGGCGACGCATTTGCGCAGGCCGGCGACGGCTGAGCCGTGCGTTCCGTCGATCTGGAATTCGACGAGCTCATCGCGGTACACGCGGACCGCCCACGACGAGTTGATCTGCGCGACGACGCCGTTCTCCATCTCGAAGATCCCGTAGGCGGCATCATCGGCGGTGGCCGAATACGGCTGCCCCTGTTCGTCCCATCGGGTGGGGATATGGGTCGTCGCTTTCGCGGTGACCGCCTCGACCTTGCCGAGCAGGCCCTCGAGCACGTAGTTCCAATGGCAGAACATATCCACGACGATGCCGCCGCCGTCCACGGTCCGGTAGTTCCAGCTGGGTCGCTGGGCGGGTTGGCCGTCGCCCTCGAAGACCCAGTACCCGAACTCGCCGCGCAGCGACAGGATCCGGCCGAAGAAGCCTTCGTCGACGAGCCTGCGCATTTTCACCAGGCCGGGCAGGTAGAGCTTGTCGTGCACGACGCCCGCGGTAACGCCGGCGTCGGCCGCCACCCGGGCCAGTTCCACGGCTTCGGTCAGGGTCTCGGCGGTCGGCTTCTCGGTGAAGACGTGTTTGCCCGCCTTCATCGCCGCGGCGAGCGCCTCGGCGCGACGTGAGGTGACCTGCGCGTCGAAATAGATATCGATGGACGGGTCGGCGATGACCGCGGCGGCGTCGGTGCTCCATTCGGCGATGCCGTGCTGTTCGGCGAGTTCGGCGAGCCGGGCGGCATTGCGGCCGACGAGGACCGGCTCCACCAGGACGCGGGTGCCGTCCGGGAGCAGCAGCCCACCGCCATCGCGGATAGGCAGGATCGATCGCATCAGGTGCTGGCGGTAGCCCATGCGACCGGTGACGCCGTTCATGGCGATGCGGAGCGTGCGCGGGGCAGGGGAATCGGGCATTGGTCTGTGCCTCTTCTGATTTGCGTGGCCGACGACCGCGGAACGGGTCGTGGACGATGCGGATGGATCCGTATACGCGGAGTGGACGAGCAGCGTCGGAATGCGCTTTCCAAGCTATGCTAGTCCTGAAGTCCGGTCAACCCCCACGACTATCGAGAGAACGAGGCACCTGGCCATGGCGGCTGTGAGATTGCAAGATGTCGCGACCCGGGCGGGCGTCTCCCTGGCGACCGCGTCTCGGGTGCTCAACGGCTCCTCGCGGGTCCCCGGCGAAGGCGTCGCCGACCGGGTGCGCGCCGCTGCCGCCGAATTGGGATATGTGGCAAACGCCCAGGCCCAGGCTCTCGCGCGGGCTTCGACGGGACTCATCGGACTCGTCGTGCACGATATCGCCGACCCCTACTTCTCCTCGATCGTGCAGGGTGTCCAGGTGGCCGCGCGCCGGGCGGGCAAGCTCGTGCTTCTGGCCAGTACGCAACGCGACTTCGATATCGAACGCGAATCCGTGAGCACCTTCATCTCGCACCGCGCCGACGCGATCATCCTGGCGGGGTCACGCCAGAGCGGGGATCTCGACCGCGATCTCGAGAAGGAATGCGCGCGGTACCTGGACAACAGCGGCAAGGTTGTGGTGATAGGGCAGCCGCTGTCTTTCGGTGCCGCAGTGGAACCCGAAAACCACTCGGCCTCGGCGCAATTGGCATACGCCCTCCTCGAGCAGGGGCACCGGGACTTCGCCGTCATCGGTGGGCCGGGCAATATCAGGACCGCGGTCGACCGGCGCAACGGTTTCGTCGAGGCGCTCGCGGCGCAGGGTGTGACACCGCTGGTGGAGATCGCGGGAGACTTCTCGCGGGACGGTGGGGCCGGCGCCGCTCGTCGCCTCGCCGCCGCGCTGGACCTGCGCTCCGGAGCGGTCGGCAACGCCGCGCCCTGTGTTTTCGCGGTCAGTGATGTGATGGCGATCGGAGCGATCGCGGCATGGCGCGGGCTGGGCCTCGCGGTCCCCGATGATGTCTGTGTCGCCGGGTTCGACGATATTCCGACGCTGCGGGACCATGTGCCCGGTCTTTCGACGGTGGCGCTGCCGCTGGTGGAGATCGGCGAGCACGCCGTCCGGCTCGCGCTCGACGACTCGGCGACGGCCGCACACGTCCACGAACTCGTCCCCGGACGCGTCATCCTGCGCGACAGCAGCATTTTGCGCCCGGTCTGAACTGGGAAAATTACGAACCCTTGACACTGTGGGTCCGGTCACACTAGCCTCGGTGACAGCTTCGGAAAGCGCATTCCCGGCGGGTGTAGTGCGAACCCCGCTCCACTACTAGCTTTAGGACCCCAGATGGCGGTAGTCACGTCCGTCGAGGCCAGCCCCTCCGCACCGAACCCGGCGCAACCCGCCCGTACTCGGCGTCGGAAGCTCCCATCCCCATCCACTCTGTGGTCGACCGTGTGGCGGCCACTCGCCCTGGTGGCGGTGCTCGTCGTCGCCTGGTGGGCCGTTACCGAGTTCGAGCTCGTCGAGCCCTACATCCTGCCGTCGCCGGCGGATACCTGGCGCACCGCCGCCGACAACTCGGCATACCTGCTCCAGAACACCTGGGTGACGACCTACGAAACAGTGGTCGGCTTCGTTATCGCCGCCGTGATCGGCGAAGCCGTCGCACTGGTGATGATCTACTCCCGTGGTGTCGAGCGAACGATGTATCCGCTCATCCTCTTCGCGCAGGTCATACCCAAGATCGCGATCGCCCCGCTGTTCATCGTATGGCTCGGGTTCGGCACGAGCCCCAAAATCCTCGTCGCCGTGCTGATGGCCTTCTTCCCGATCGTCATCGCCGGTATGGCCGGGTTGCGTTCGGTGGATCCCGAAATCCTCGAGCTCACCTCCACCATGGGCGCGAGTAATTGGAAGACATTCGTGAAGGTCCGTTTTCCGGCCTCGCTGCCGCAATTGATGTCCGGCCTCAAGATCGCCGCCACCCTCGCGGTCACCGGCGCAGTCGTCGGCGAATTCGTCGGCGCGAACGAAGGGCTCGGCTATGTGATCCTGCAAGCCAATGGAAATATCGACACAGCGATGCTGTTCGCCGCCCTGATCATCATGTCCCTGCTGGGCATCATCCTGTTCGCGATCATCGAAATCGCCGAGCAGTTCCTCATTCCATGGCACGCCTCGCGTCGCTCCACGGCCTCGGCCGTCGGCGCGGCCTGAGCATGCCGAACAACCGCATTCGCGGCAAAGCTGGAGAAACTCGCATGAAATTCGGAATTCGCAGACTCACGACGATCGGCGCCGCCGCGGTGGCATCGGTCCTGGTATTGGCCGGCTGCGGGGGCGGCGGCAATGACGCGAAGGATCCCGGCGCCGATGGGAAGACCACCGCGGTGTCGTTGATGCTCAACTGGTATCCCTACGGCGAGCACGCACCGTTCTATTACGGAGTGCAGGAGGGGATATTCGCGAAGCACGGTATCGATCTGCAGATCTCGGCCGGTCAGGGCTCGACCAAGACCGCGCAGGCCACCGGTTCGAAGCAGACCGATTTCGGCTGGGCCGATACACCGGCCGTGCTCAGCAATATCGACAAGGGCGTCAAGATCAAGAGCGTCGGCGTCTACCTCCAGACCACACCCTCGGCAGTGCAGGTATTCGCCGATTCGAATATCCGGACCCCGGCGGATCTGGCGGGTAAGACCATTGCCGTCTCCGCGGGTGACGCGCCGACCACGACCTTCCCGGTCTATCTGGACAAGGCGGGTGTGTCGGCGGATCAGGTGACCCAGCAGAGCCTGGACTCGGCGGGCAAGATGTCGGCGATGCTCTCGGGCCGGGTCGACGGACTCATCGGATTCGCGCACGACCAGGGCCCCACCATCGCGAACAAGAGCGGCAAAGAGGTCCGCTATCTGCGGTATTCCGACCAGGGCCTGAACTTCTTCAGTAACGGGCTGATCGTGAACGAGGCCACCATCGCATCCTCGCCCGAGCTGGTACAGGCCATGGTGGATGCGACGAGCGAGGCCTTCGCCGCCGCGGTCGCCGACCCGGACGCAGCGGTCGCCGCGATGGAGGGCAAGGATCCGCAGCTGCCGCCGCGGCAGGTCCTGCTCCAGCAGTGGCAGCAGACGATCCCGCTGCTCAGCACACCGGAGACCGCCGGGAAGGCGCCGGGAACCAATGCCGAAGCGAACTGGCGCGCCACGATCGATGTCCTCAGCAGTGCGAAGCTCCTCGACAAAGCCGAGGACCCGGCCAAGTACTGGGACGCGCAGTTCACTCCCGCCGGCAAGCCGTGACCGGACAGGTGACGAGATGAGCACACCCACCGACACCATCGCCCGCACCGATACCGCGGTCGCGGTCGCCGATCTGACCGTACGGTTCTCGTCCAAACGTGGCGAGGTCACCGCATTGCACGACGTCGACCTGCAGGTACGTCGAGGCGAGTTCGTCTCGATCGTCGGCCCGTCCGGCTGCGGCAAATCGACGCTGCTGAAAGTCGTGGCCGGTCTCACCGATCCGAGCGGGGGCAGCGTCGAACTCGGCGGCGCCCCCGTGCGGGGGCCGCAGCGCAATATCGGCTATGTATTCCAGCGTGCCGCACTGCTGGAATGGCGGACCGTCCGCAAGAATATCCTGCTCCAGGCCGAAATGCGCGGACTGAACAAACGGGCGGCCGCGGCCGAATGCGCGCGTCTCATCGAGATGACCGGGCTCAGCGGATTCGAGGACGCCCTGCCGCACGAACTCTCCGGCGGTATGCAGCAGCGGGTTTCGCTGTGCCGGGCCCTGCTGCACGAACCGGAAGTGCTGCTGATGGATGAGCCGTTCGGTGCTCTGGACGCGCTCACCAGGGAACGGATGAACGTCGAGCTGCATCGGATCTGGCGGGAAACGGGCACCACGGTACTGCTGGTCACCCATTCGGTGGCCGAGGCGGTATACCTCGCCAACCGGGTGGTCGTGATGAGCCCGCGGCCGGGCCGGATCGTCGAACTGCTCGACGTCGATCTGCCCGCGCACCGGAACTACGCCACGACGATGGAGACGCCGGAATTCATCACGGTCGCCAACCGGGTCCGGGATCTGCTCGGTGCGGTGGCGCACGCGGACTGATCCCCGACCCACTGCCGGATCAACCGAGAGGAAGCCGACCGCGTGAGGGTTCTGGTCGCCCCGGACAAGTTCAAAGGAAGCCTTTCCGCCGCCGAGGTGGCCGACCGGCTGGCGGCGGGCTTGGCGGCGGCGGGTGTCGACACCGACAGAATGCCGCTGGCCGACGGCGGGGACGGGAGCGTCGACGCCGCAGTGGCGGCCGGGTTCACGCCGCATCCGGTAACGGTGGCCGGCGCGGCGGGGACTCCGAGCTATGGGTGGATCGCTGTCCGTGACGGCACCGCTGTGGTAGAGGTCGCCAGTACCTGCGGCCTCACCACCCTGCCGAACGGACGCCTGCTGCCATTGGACGCGAGCAGTCTCGGGATGGGGCAGGCCATCGCGCAGGCGTTGCGCTTCCGGCCGCGCCGGTTGGTCCTCGCCCTCGGTGGCAGCGCCGGCACCGACGGCGGCATGGGACTGCTCGCGGCGCTCGGCTTCACCTTCGCCGATGCGCGGGGAATACGACTGCGCGCGTGCGGACGGAACCTGGGTCGAGTCCACACCGTCGACTCCGCACGGGCGGTAAGGCTGACCGGCATCGAGATAGTGGTCGCCGGTGATGTCACCAACCCCTTGTTCGGGCCGGACGGCGCGGCGGCGGTGTACGGGCCACAGAAAGGGGCCACCGACGCCGAGGTGCGGTTCCTCGATATCGGCCTGCGTAACCTCGCTCGCGCGTTCGCCCGCAGCGGCTACCCGGACGCGACAGCCCTCGCGGCCACGGCCGGAGCGGGCAGCGCGGGCGGAATCGGTTTCGCCGCGTTACTGCTCGGCGGCACGATCGAGTCGGGCGCCGGGTACTTCCTCGACCTGCTCGGGTTCGATCGGCTCCGCTCCGGTGCCGACCTGGTGGTCACCGGCGAGGGCAGTATCGACGAGCAGACCGCGAACGGCAAACTACCCGCGGTACTGGCCCGCCGCGCCCGCCCCGTTCCGGTCGTCGCCGTCGCCGGCCGGAACACGCTGTCCCCGGACCGATGGGGCCCGGCGGGATTCACCACCATCTACTCCCTCGGCGACTACACCGACCGGGATACCGCCGGTGACCCCGAACTGACCCGGCACTTGCTGACTCGCATCGGCCGGGAGATCGGCCGTCTCCCGGCCCTGACGCCCTGAACAGGCCCACCTCGGCCCGCCGGCGAGAGGCCGCCCCGGCCCATCGTCGGCTCGTCGCGTCCGGGTCCGGAGGTGGCCCGTAATGCCGCACCTCCCTGAACGCTGCGCCGTGCGCTTCGGCGCCGATCCGGAATCGGGCCGACGCCGGGCGGCGGAGAAACTGTCGTTCGGTCGAAGCCGAGACGACAGCGGCACACGCGTGGGGTGAGCCGGGAGCGCTCGGCGCCGAAAGCGGCGCCGGGTTCGGTACCTGCGCTCGGCCGGGTGCTACGGCAGAATCGAGGGATGACAAAGGCAGTCGTGAACGGCGTAACGATCGCGTCCAGCGACGACACCGTCATCATCGAAGGTAACCATTACTTCCCGCCGGGCTCGATACGGAAGGAGTTCTTCGAGCCCACCGATACGCATACGTTCTGTCCATGGAAGGGCCGGGCCGACTACTACACCGTGGATGTCGGCAATGCCGAGCCGCTGCCCGACGCCGCCTGGTACTACCCCGAACCCAAGGCAAAAGCAGCCGAGATCGAGAACTACGTCGCCTTCTACAAGAATCAGGTCGAGATCCTCGACGACTGACCGCCGGTACCCTTCGCCGGGTGACCTCGGTGCCGTAGTCCTCGGCAGGACGGCCCGAAGCCCGGCGGGGAGAACGCAGCCGGGTGAGCGGTCGACCAGCAGCGGGAACGGACCTGTCGCCCCATCGGGGTCGGCGTGACCGGAAAGGAAAGTCCCGCCGTCATCGGCCCCACCTCTGCCGGTGCCGGATATAGAGCCGGGCCCGATCCGAGCCGCGTCCGCACGGGTCCTTCAGAGGAGACTCGTGGACGCCGGCCGATGACGAGCCACGGGTGCACAAGCGGCGTGGTCGGGTCGTGATTTTCCGGCGGGTACCCCGCTCGCTATTCGGTGACGGCGTGTGACAGACCAGCGGTTCGCTGCCGATCGGCTGTGGAGACTGCTTCCGATGGTCCGAGAACGTGCGCGTCGACGACGTGCCGGAGTTGCTCTTCGGTCCGGGTCCGGATCCAGGTGGTGGCGATGTCGTACCCGGTGTCGAACAGTTCCTCGGAGGTCTGGGCCGGCGCACTGAGCGCTGCCCCATAGCGCCGGTGGGCGAAGATGGTCGACTCGCGCAGGGTCCGGTCGCGGAATGGTCGCGGGCGGTGCGCGATGGAGGGCAGTGACGGGTGGAGCAGCGGGAAAATTAATCCGCCCCGGCTGTCGTGGGGTTCCGGTCCGTAGAGATCCAGCACGAGGGCGGGGTCCGCGGCGAAGATATCGCGGGGGACGCGGTATTGGCAGCCGCCGTCGAAGACGTCGTCGAGTCCGGCGGCGGCGGGCAGGGCCCCGGGTATCCGGGTGGCGGCGACGATTGCGTCGGCAACGGGCAGATCGGCCAGGCCCAGCTTCGGCAGGTCCCGGGGCAGCAGCAGGGTGCCGTGACCGGCCGCGTAGACCGGGATCAGCAGCGACGAGGCCACACGGTGTGGTTCGGATCCCGGGGGCCCGAGGGCGAAGTCGGCGAAGGTGCGGTCTCCGGCGAATGCGTGGGCGAGTTCGCGAATCCGTGCGTGCGGATAGAGGGCGCGCTGTGTCATCAAGCCACGCAGGCTTCTGGTGCCGAGGATTTCGTGCTCGGGGTGATCGATCGCGAGCATCCGGGCGCGGTCACGTGTCATGCCCAGCGCCGTCGCGGTTGCCGCGAGCGCACCGCCACTGACGCCCACGACGACCGGCTGCAGAGCCGGCGCGGTGGGCCCGAGGTACTGGGCGCGCCGGGCGGTGAGTGCATCCACCGACCCGATGCTCATTCCCACCATCAAGGCGAGGCTGCGGCCGGCGACCCCGGCGAGAATACGGACAATCGGACGTTCCGCTGTGGACGATTGATCTGTCACCGTTGTCCTCGCTCGCCCGTGAATGCCGCGATCCAGCGCTGGAGTCCGCGGCCGGAGCCGGAGGCATTCCCTTGTTCCGAGGCCGTCGCGGCCAACGCGGTGCGGAGCCCGCGCCGTGCACCGGTGCTCTGGTCGACGAGTTGCCGGCCGGGACCGCTGCCTGCGCCCGGCGTACTGTCCAGGAACTTACGTTCGGACCGTGTTTCGGCGGCATCCTCGGAGGTGCTGCGCAGGAGACGGTCCGGTAGCGCGAGCTTCCACACGGTGCGATAGGACAACCAGAACTGCGCGGGGAGCGAGCCGGTGGTGTAGGGCAGGTCGTATTCATCGCACAGGGCGCGGACACGCCGGGCGATCTCGGGATAGCGGCTGCTCGGCAGGTCGGGAAACAGATGATGCTCGATCTGGTAGCAGAGATTCCCGGTCAAGAGCGCCAGGACGGGTCCGGCGTGAAAGTTTGCGCTGCCCAGCAGTTGCCGGAGATACCACTCGCCGCGGGTCTCGCTGTCCAGATGATCGGCGGTGAACTTCTCGGCGCCGTCGGGAAAGTGACCGCACATGATAACGACGAACGACCATACGTTTCGCAACAGCAGCGCCGAGATATTCGCTACAAGGATTTGCTTGAACTGTCGTCCGCTCAGCGCGGGGTAGAACAGCAGATCCTTACTCGCCTGGCGGGCGAACTTCCGCGCGAACTCGATACTCGGTTTCGAGCGCCACCGGTTGCGCGGGATGCCCAGATATCGTCGCTCGAGCGCCAAATCGTGCACGGCGATGACCACTTCGAAGCCCGCCGCGATGAGCAGGCTCGTTACGGGCTGGATCAGATGAATCGGACGCCAGGGCTC
Source organism: Nocardia grenadensis (assembly GCF_050942415.1). Classification (NCBI taxonomy): domain Bacteria; kingdom Bacillati; phylum Actinomycetota; class Actinomycetes; order Mycobacteriales; family Nocardiaceae; genus Nocardia; species Nocardia grenadensis. Next base: position 2,605,993 of record NZ_CP192054.1, read on the forward strand.
GTCCCGGGTCATCCGCAGCACCACGAAGCCGAGATCGGCGTCCATGCCATAGACATTGGTATAGGTGTGGTGGATATGGTTGTGTGCGCGTTTCCAATGGCTGGACGGGCCGGCGAAATCCCATTCCCAACAAGCGGAATGGATCTCCGGGTCCGCGTGCCTTCTCGATATCGGTGCGGATCCGATCCAAATCGTGGCCGAGCGACTCGATATCCTCGGCGGTGAGGTGTGCGAATGCTTGTATATCCCTGATCGCCATCGATCTTGCTACCGCGCTCCTCGAATGCGGCCGGCGATTCCGGCCCGGATGGCCGGGTGCGACTGATCGGCGGGCCCGGCCCCGGTGCGGGATTTTTCTGCGGTGTCGGCCGGTATTGCCGCCGTCCCCGGAACCGTAGTCGATTCGAGCTTCACGTCTATCTCCTCCACAAAACTCCGGCAAATATTCTTGAAGTGCGCATGATTGAGAAGATGTGGCACACCGCTGGTTCTCGAGCTGTCGAGAACTTTCTCCGACAGCATGCGGCCGGGTCGCCGGCCCGGCCGCGGCGGCCACGAGGCACGCGAATTTCCATGGCCGCGAACGATATCGCCCGCAGTCTCGATTCGGGCGGGCGTCGTCGCCGATTCCGGGAATTCGTTCGCATGTGCACACCGGGCTGGTCGACATGTCGCGATCATGCAGTGCGGTACGACCGTCTACCTTGCCGCGAATATCGGCCTACTCTGATCGCGCAATTCCCTTTCCGTCCGCGTCGTACAACGTTTCGTTGTAGACCCGGACGACTCTACTGAAGCAGTTTATCGAGAACAACGAATCTGCCTCGTCGATCGAAAAGTTTGTCAGACGTGCACATTCGATGGAGCGCCTTTGTCCCCGCCGCACAACGCACTCGACCGTCGCTGCCCTCGTGTGCGTTCGGTGGCGGTCTCCCCGTCGGTAACGAGGCCGGTCTGCCCCGATTCGAGTGACGGTACCGGTCTTGTCCATCCCGAGCTGTCGAGGATCGGCGCGAAGCGCGCCACCCGGTGCGGTGGGGTGGTCCTGCCACCCGACCTGGTAACCGTCAGGACGGCGGACGCAGCACACTCCGTCCCAGGAAGCGGCAGATCCGTAGTGCCAGTGCGATATCCAGCTTCTCGTGACCCGCTCCACTGATCCGGGTGGCGTCGACGGCCTTCGTGATGCGGTATTTGACGGTGTTGCGGTGCAGGGTCATCTGCTGCGCGGTATGCACGTGGCTTTCGCCGGTTTCGTAGAAGGTGTGGAGAGTGTCTCGTAATGTTGCTGCCTGTTCGGTGTCGTCGGCGAGCGTTCCGAGTACCTCGCGCACCCACGCCCGGGTCGCGTCGAGGTCTTTGGCCAGCAGCGACACCACCGCGACGCCGGGGTCACCGAACCCGATCGTCCGGCAGCCGGGCGGTATCCCCGGCAGAGTGGCGACGAAATAGGCGGCGGCGGCTTGTTGATGGGAGCGGCGGAAACCGTCGTGTCCCCGTCCGGGCAGTCCGACTGCGAGCCGAACCTGCGCGGGAAGATCGGCCTCCGACCGGAACCCGTCGGCGTCGACGGCGGGCTGTCGGTCGAACGGGAACCACGCCCATACCGTCCGCCGGTCGATGGCTGTCACCAGTGGCGGGCCATCGGCCTGTATTGCGTGAGTGATGGCCCGGCTGCCGGAAGCCAGCAGAGCCGTGGCGACCTCGTCGCTGCCCGTGGACCACAGAATCACCGCCAGATGTGCCCGGTCGAGACCGTAACCGGTCTCTGCCTCGAACCCTGCCGGATCCGGTGTCCGTGTCGACAGCAGCGTGTGCACCGTGGCGGAGTGCACGGTTCCGCGGGCCTCGACCCACCGCATGCGTTCGGTCTCGTAGGCCGCGGAGACGTACTCGATGATCCAGTCGGTGTAGGCGTAGACACTCTCGGTGAGGCGTTGGAGAACGGCAAGTCCCAGGGCCGTCGGCAGGCTCCGCTGCGCGACCTCGTCGTAGCAGATACGCATCATGGTGTTCTGGCCCATGTGGTAGGCCCGCACCAGGAAGTTGGACGGGATATCGCGTTGCGCCATCCGCCGCGCGTATTCGACGGCTGCCATGGGCGGTTGCAGGTGATCTACCGGGATATTGTTGGCCAGGATCTCGACCATGGTGGTCACATTGGCCTGGATGCTGGCGGTCCGCAGGTCCGAAAGCCGCGGATCGGCCCGGGTGTAGTCGATCGTGTGGAGGATCCGCCGGGTCATTCCCGCGGCGATCTCCGATTCCCGAGTGCGCAGCCCCGCCCCGATCTGGAGAACGATAGCGGCTATGCGGGCCGGCGTCGGCTCCGACGGCGGCCCGGGCCGGTGCCGCGGTGGGTGTGCAGAAGCGGTCATCGTGCGTGGTCTTTCACGGGAGAGGCGCATGAACGGGTCGATGGTGCCGGGAACCGTAGCGTATGTGCTCATGGTCGCCCGGTGGCTTCCCGATGCCGGTGACCGCGAAACCGTCGATCGCGCAATGCGAAACCCGACTTCGTCCTTGCTAGTTTGTCTGTGTAACCGAACCCGAACCGCTGCGGCGGGCCGAATCCAAAAGGACAGAAGAGGTCGATGCCGGAAACGAACTATGCGACCGACCGCCATCTGGTCGGGCGCGCCATTGCCGACATCACCGGAGAACCGGCCGAGGTCGGCATGCTCGGCTACGGCAAGGCCGATCAGAAGACCGCCGGGATACATCTCCGGCTGCGCTCCCGTGCCTTCGTCTTCGTCGACCCGCTCGTCGATCGGCGGGTGCTGCTGGTCGTGAACGATCTGCCGTTGATCTTCTCCAGCATCACCCAGGAGGTGCTGCGCCGGCTGGCCCAGCGCTTCGGCGACACCTACACCCACTCCAATGTGATGCTCACGGCGACCCACACCCACTGCGGGCCCGGTGGCTATTCGCACCACCGGTTGTACAACGGCTCGGGCGGGTTCCGCCCCGAAACCTTCGCGGCGATCGTCGACGGCATCATCGAGGCGGTCGAACGAGCACACGAGGATCTCGCCCCGGCCACCCTGCGTCTGGCGCACGGCGAGTTGCGCGCGGCCAGCGTCAATCGCTCACGTGCGGCATTCGACCGGAACCCGCAGGAGGACAGGGATTTCTTTCCCGACGCCGTCGATCCGCAGACGACGCTGCTGCGCATCGATCGCGAGGGCGAACCAGTCGGCGCCATCAACTGGTTCGCGACGCACGGCACCTCGATGTCCAGCCGGAACACACTGATCAGCGGGGACAACAAGGGCTACGCGGCCTATCACTGGGAGCGCGTGGTCGAAGGCGTGAACTATCTGGTGGACCCGGATCCCGACTTCGTCGCCGCCTTCGCGCAGACCAACGCGGGGGATATGTCGCCGAATCCGGACGGTAGGCCCGATAACGCCGGCGACGAGTTCGACAACGCTCGGGTGGTCGGTCTGCGCCAGTACGAGGCCGCGGCGAAACTCGCCGCGGGGTACGTGCCGCGGATGGCCGGCAGCATCGACCACCGTGTGGTGCACGTCGATCTGTCCGCCGTGACCGTCTCCCCGGAATTCACCGGCGATGAGCGCGAGCATCGCACCGGACGACCCGCCGGGGGTGCGGCCGCCTTCGCCGGCGCGGGGTACGACGGACCCACCCACTGGAAGACCTTCCGCGAAGGACGTAATCCCGGCTGGGATCTGCTGTCGCGGTTGGCGTACCGGTTCGCGCCCGCGCTGCGGGATGCGCAGGCGCCCAAGGCGATCGTCGCGCCGGGCGGCTTGCTCAATCGGTTCGGGCCCTACGTGCAGGAGATCGTTCCGGTCCAACTCCTCCAGCTCGGCGAGCTGTATCTGCTCGGTATTCCCGGCGAGGTGACGATTGTCGCCGGGCTGCGGTTGCGGCGCACGGTGGCGGCCGTCCTCGGCGTAGAGCCGGCCGATGTGCTGGTCGCCGGATACAGCAACGCCTATATCCATTACGTCACCACCCCCGAGGAGTACGACGCCCAGCACTACGAGGGCGCGAGCACCTTGTTCGGCCGCTGGGAATTGCCGGCCCTGCAACAGATCGCGGCGCAGCTGGCGACCGCGATGCGCGACGGCAGCCCGGTCCCCGCCGGCACCGGGGCGCCCGATCTGTCGGAAGTGCAGCGTCGCGCGAAAGCGTTCTCGTCGCCGGACTTTCCGCCGGTGGGACATGACTTCGGGGATGTGCTCAGCGAGCCCGAGCCGGCCTATCGCGCGGGGGAGCGGGTGAGTGTCGAATTCGCCGGCGCGTACCCCAATCACGACCTACACCGCGGCAGTACCTATCTCATGGTGCAGCGGCGCGACGGGGAGCGGTGGCGGACGATCGCCGACGACGGCGACTGGTCGACCACCTTCGGCTGGTCACGTGGCGCCGCCTCGAGCTCACGGGTCACCATCACATGGGACAGCCCCGCCGATGCGACGCCCGGCAGCTATCGCATCCGGTACTTCGGCGACGCCGTGAAACCGGGCAGCGACCGCGTGCCGATCAGCGGTACCTCGCCCGAGTTCCGGATCCACGACGAGTAGTCGGGCGAATGACCGCAGCGGATCCGCGGTAGCGGCAGCGCACCGTGCCGGCGAGTACCGCGGGCACGGCTACAGCAGACCCAGTAGGTGGAGGTCGGTGCTGTACTTGACGATGATCTCCGGGGTCACGTGCGGGATATCCCGGTCGGCGCCGATCTTCGCGTGTCGCACCGCCGCGCGGAACCGTTCGGTGGGCGCGATCGAACCGCGCACCGCTCGCTGCGGTTTCCGGTAGCTGTCCAGCAGCGGTAGCAGCGAATACCGTCGCTGCCGATCCGGCAAGGCGCGTACCGCGGTCTCGAACCGCCGCAACCAGCTGTCGTAATCGGGTATCCGTTGGATGGGATGGCCGGCGTCGATGAGCCAGTCGACGTAGGTATCCAGCGAGATCCCGTCGTCGTACGGGTTCATCACGTGGTAGGTGTGGAACCCGGTCCCCGCGCGGGCGCCGAGCGAGACGATGGCCTCGGCGATGAAACCGACCGGAAGCCCGTCGTAGTGGGCGCGCTGCGGCCGGCCGTCCGGATCGAGTTCGTAGAAGGACAAGGGGGCCGTGCCGGTGGCTTCCAGACTCAACATCAACCGGGTGAACATATCGGGGACATTGAGCTGGCCCGCGTACTCGGTATCGGCGAGGATCATATCGCAGCGGAATATCGCCACCGGCAGACCGCACAGGTCGGCGGCCTCCCGTAGCAGCACCTCACCCGCCCATTTGCTGTTCCCGTAGCCGTTGGCGTACCGGTCGTCGATGCTGCGGTGTGGGCTGATCACGCGGATATCGGCGTCCTCGGTGAAATCCGCGGGCGCGACCTGATCGCCCACCGCGATGGTCGAGGTGTAGGTGTAGGGCTTCTGCTTCGTGGTGAGCGCGAGCCGGATCAGTTCAGCGGTACCCACGACATTGGGGCCGAACAATTCGCTGTAGGGCAGGATGTGATTGACGAGTGCGGCCGGGTCGACGATCACGTCGACGGTATCGGCCAGCCGCTGCCAGGTGTCGTGGTCCAGTCCGAGATCGGCCCGGCCCTTGTCACCCGCGATCACCTCGAGATGATCGGCGGCGAGCTCCCGGTAGCGCGCGGTGAGTACCGGGTCGCCGGAGTCGAAGGTTTCGTCGAGCCGGGACCGGGCCGCGGTGTCGTCTGTGGCGCGGACCAGGCAGATCAGTGTTCCGCCGGCGCGGGCCATCCGTTCCAGCCATTCCAGCGCCAGATACCGCCCGAGGAATCCCGTCGCGCCGGTGAGCAGGACCGTCCGGACCGTCTCGCTCGGACCCGGTAGGTGGGGCGCCCGCGCGAGCGTGCGTTCGTCGAGGAACTTGTCGAGTGTCAGTTCGTCGGCGTGCACCTCGGTCGCTTCCGCACCGTGCACCGCGGCGAAGGTGGGGCGCCGGGCGCCGGCCCGTTGTTCGTCGATGTAGTGGGCGACCGCCCGGAGGTCGGCGGTGGGGCCGATGAGGAAACCCACCGGGACCTCGACCCCGAAGATCTCGCGTAACAGTTGTCCGAAGGTGAGCGCCGACAGGGAGTCGCCGCCCAGGTCGGTGAAATGCGCGTCCGGGCGTATCTCACCGGTGGCGGCACCCAGCAGGGCCGCGGCCGCGCGCACGACCGTCTCGATAGTGGGCCGGTCCCCGGCGCCGTGGCGCACGGCGCGCAGCTCCTCGGCCTCGGCTTCGGCCAGCTCGGTGTACAGCTGCTCCAGGCGCGGGCCGTAGTGCTCCTTGAGGGTCGGCCGGGCCAGTTTGCGAATACCGGTGAGCAGGCCGTTCTCCGGTGTGAACCGCTGGTATTCGAGGAGGAAATCACGCGGGATCTCGTAGGACTGCAGACCCGAGGATTTCGCGACCTGCTGTAGGGATTCACTGATCATCCGCTTGAGCGCGCGGCTGTCGCCGCCGGCTCGTTCCCGTGCGGCGGCCGTCGGTACCACCACTGCCACGAGGTAGGAGCGCGTGCTGTTGCCGTAGACGTAGATCTGGCGGATCAGCGGGCTCTCGGCGAACACGGCTTCCACCTTCGACACCGTCACGAATTCACCCTGCGAAAGCTTCAGTACGAAGCTGCGGCGATCGACGTACACGAGTTGATCGGGGCCGACCTCGGCGAAGATGTCTCCGGTGTGATAGGCGCCATCGGCGTCGAAGACTTCGGCCGTCACGTCCGGACGCTTGTAATACCCGGGGACCAGCGTGTCCGAACGAACCACCAGCTCCCCTCTGGGGTACGGGCGGTCGGTGCGGAAGTAGCCCAGATCCGGGACATCGACGAGTTCGTAGCGGGTGACCGGTGGTCGGCGCACCCGGCCGTCCACAGCAATACTCCCGGTTTCGGTGGCACCGTAGCCGTCCACCACATGCATATCGAGGAAGGACTCGACCCACGCCCGCATCTCGGCCGAGATCGGCGCCGAACCCGTCGTCGCCGCGAGATACCGCCCACCCAGCAGATTCCGGCGCAGGTCCGCCGCCACCTCCGCTTCCGAGGTCGTGCGGTCGGTTCCGTCGCCGCCGCGGCGGGCCACTTCGCCCTGGAACCGATGGAAGAGCATTTCCCAGATCCGGGGTACGAAGGAGAGCTGGGTGGGCCGGACCAGGGCCAGATCGTCCAGGAGGGTCGACAGGTCGCTGGTGGCGGCGAAGAAAACGGTGCCGCCGCGGCCCAGCGTCATGTAGAGAATGGCGCGCCCCATGATGTGGCTCATCGGCATGAAGCCGAGCGCTATCGCCGGTTCGGTCCCACGCTGGCCCCATTTCTCACTGCTCGCGGCCCGCCAGTGGTCGGCCACCAGCCGCTCGGTGAGCATGGCTCCCTTGGGTGCCCCGGTGCTCCCGGAGGTGTAGATCAACAGCGCCAGCGAGTCCGCCTCGACGGTCGCCGGCGCCGGCGCGGGCGGCAGCACCGCGCCGCGGGCGACGACTTCGGCCAGAGTTTCGGCGACCACCGTGCCACCTGCCTCCGCCAGCCGCGCCCGGGCCGCCGTCAAGGTCGCGTTCTCGTCGTCGTCGCGCTCGTGGTGGTCGAAAACGATCAGCCGGGCCGGGGCGTGGCCGGTGAGCGCGAGTTCCACGGCATCCGTGAGCCGATCGATACTCGCCGCGATCACCACCGGTTCGGTCTCGGCGACTATGGGCAGCAGGCGGGCCGCGGCCGAACTGGTCGGCAGCGGGACGACCACCGCGGCCATCCGGGTGAGCGCTACATCGATCACGGTGTAGTCGACACTGGTGAACCCCAGCATGCAGACACGATCGCCCGGCCGTACGCCGTCGGCGGTCAGCGCGGCGGCGATCGCACCGGCTCGGTGCCATACCTCGCGATAGGTGACGGTCTCGAATTCGGGCCGCAGTGTCGTCGTGGTGCGCCCGGTCTGCTCGTCGGTGACGTACTCGATCGCACGGTGCCCGAGCGCGGGCCGGTGCGCGTAACCTTCCATCACGGTCCGCGCGATCTCGAACGCGCGCAAACCGGGTTTCGCGGCTGCCGCGGTGACCGCCGGGTCGGGCCGGGCAGCGGCGAACTGCTCGTCGGTGCGGTACAGCTCCGCGATGCGGTGTTCGAGCCGGGACTCCCGGGTTTCGATCGACATCGGACTCACCTTCGAAAGCTCGTAGTCTCGAAATTCTCCGGTGGCACTCGCGAGTGTCGTATGGCACTTCCAAGTCTCGAAGTGTCCCAAGGGTGCGTCAAGGGCCTGTGACAAAAGTGACCGGGGCTACCGATCGGCCACATCGGTCGCCACCCCGTGGTGTGCGGTCGAGGCCTCGACCCACCAGGCCGTCCTGGTGGTATCCGGCCGCGGTGCCCGTGTCGGGGACGCGGCGTGGCGAGGACCGCGCCGAGTCGCCCGCAGCGATTCGCTGATCGGCTGCGGGCGACTCGGGACCGTACACAGATGTTTCGTCAGCAGGCGACGGGCGCGGGCTCGCCGCGTACCCGGCCCTCGAGCCACGCCAGCATGGCGGGTGCACCCGCCACGGCCGCGGACAGATGTTCGAACGAGGGAACCAGCAGCGTCTGCAAGCGCACCCCGGCCCCACACCACCGGCGGTTGGTGTTGTCGATGGCGTTGATCGGCACCAGCGGGTCGGTCGGCGAGTGCCATTCGAATATCGGTATCCGCGGAACCGGGTCGTAGAGTTCCACGCTGTTCTCTCGCACCACGGCCCAGGCATCCGGCTGTTCGAAGACGGCAGGCCCTGTGGCGAACTCGTGTGCGCTGCCACCGGCCCCGAGGGCGAGGATGTCATTGGTGCAGAGGTTGGCCATCGCGTCACGCATGGCGAGACCACGCGGATTGAGATTCCCGCTGACCTGCACCCGGTCGGGGTACTCCCGCTCGAGGCCGATGGCGGCCGCCATCGCCAGCCCGAAAGCCGGGTGTGGCTGGTAGCCCAGCCCCTCCGCCATCGAGACCAGGTTCATCGGGGCTCCACCGATGGCCGCACCGGCGAGCCGGAGTTCGGGTGCGTAGGACGGCTGCAGCACGGCCGCCCACGCCGTGGCGAGGCCGCCACCGGAGTAGCCGGCCAATACCGCCGGGCTGTCCGCGATGCCGAGCTCGGGCATCCGCTGCACCGCCCGGACACCGTCCAATGTGATCTGGCCCCCCAGACGCCCGGCCCCGAGGGCGAACTCCGGCCCGAGATGATCCGGCAGCGCCACGCTCCAGCCTCGCGCCAGCATGGCGCCTAATGCCGGCATGATCACCGACAGGTTCAGGTCGGCGCCGTAGAGCCGGTGCGATACCGCGCAGTCGGTGCCGAGCGAATTGATGAAATGCTGATACGACAGCAGCGGTGCGCCCGGTTGATGTCCCGCGGGAGTGGCGATCGTGGTGGTCGCCGCGATCGGTGCGCCCCGCGAATCGGTGGAACGGAACTTGACCAGCCGCACCGTGGCGCCGGGGAAGACGGCCACCGGTGGCAGGACCCGCACATCGAGTACGTCACCCGGCCGGTGCGCCGCCAGATCGGCAGGGGCGGCGTAGAACCGGTCGGGGTCCGGGATCGGATAGATGGGTTCGGCGGTGGCCGGTGTCGCCACCAGCAGGGCGCATGCCACACCGCCGAGCGCGCCCAGAAAACGAACAAACGGACGAGTCACGATCTCAACCTCCAGGAGGGGGAATAGTTCGCCGCAATTGCTGACTCGCAGCCGGAACAGATCGCTTCGGTGAGCAAAGTTAGCACGACAGTCCGGGGTGTGGCCGTATTGATCGGGAGGCGCGTTCACCTGCGAAAAGGCGTGGATTTACCAGCTGTCACACCCGCCGGTCAGGGTGCGGCGAGCCGGGCGGCCGGTCCGGGTGTCGGAGTCGAGGCGGGCAGCCGGTCCGCGGGGCCGCCCCGGCACTGTACGGTCGTTTCCCTTCGTGCCACAGCCACTCTCGGATGGGAGGCGCATCGCCCAGCGGGCCATGAGCCGACCCGGCGATCACCGGGCCCTCGAGTGCGCGAACGAGGTCCGTCGATGGAGCAGGTCCACCGATGGAGTGACCACCGCACTCACTGCCGGCCCGCGCTGTTCACCGCAGCGCGATCGCCCGCGCGAGGGGCAGTACGCGGTGAGATGGCGGCTCTCACCCCTTCGAAAAGCCGTTCGGCGTCGGAGGCCTGGACGCGCCGGACGGCCGTGTCACCGCTCTAGCGGCCGCCGGGGTGGGTGGCCGCGGAACCCGCCCCCGGCCGCCGGGCGCTCGCCTCAGCGCTGCGAAGCGCCGGTGCCGATCGTGCCGTACAACTCCCGGCTACCGCGAGCCCCAGCATGGCTGCGATCAGTATCCACCCGGTGGCGTCCGTGCCGAAAACACTCAACAGATAACCGGCGGTGATCGCGCCGAGCGCGACCGCACCGTCGGTCACCATCGAAACCGTCCCCACCGCACGGCCCAGCACCTCCTCCGGAATCCGTTCCACCCGATACAAGGTCAAGGCGACATTCACCACAGTGCCGACCGCGCCGACACCGAACCAGGCCGCGCCCACGACCAGCGGCTGGGAACTCAGCGCGAGGGGGAACAGTAGCCCGGTCCAGCACCACAGCGCCGAGCGATACAGCTGCTGGGCGCCGAATCGGGTAGCCAGCGGGGCAGCGACGGCGGAGCCGATGATCCCGCCCACTCCGGCGGCGCCCAATACGACTCCGACCACCCACACCGGCTGGTCGGATCGTTCGATCTCCACGATGATCAGCAGGATGACTACTTGAATGACCATATTCGACAGTCCGCTGATCACCGTCGAGCTGCGCAGGAAGGGGTCGCGCAGAACCAGCCCCGCCCCTGTCCGCAGCGTCGGCGGCGTGGACTCCGCCGGCCGGTCGTCGCGTCGGCCGGCCGGGTCGACCCGGATCGATGCCAGGGTGCACAGACAGATCAGATAGGTGACGGCGTCGGCGACGAGGGGCACCCACCGGGCAATCCCGTAGACGGCTGCGCCGGCGGCTCGGCCGATGACCAGGGCGATGGGTTGTTCGGCCTCGAAAAGCGAGAACGCCGCCGGCCGCTGCGCAGGAGCGACGACATCCCGGACCATCGCCAGTTCACTCATTCCGAAGAAGACGAAGGCGGTGCCTTCGACGAACGCGGCGATGATCAGCAAAAGTCCCGGTGCGGGCAGCTCGAGGACGAGGATCAGGCAGGCCGAGCATGCTGCAGCGAATCCGACTGTCTGGCAGACGATCATGATGGTGCGCCGGTCCCAGCGGTCGGCGGCGGTACCGGCCGGAATCTGGAAAACGAGCGCCGGTAGTGAAATCGCGAATCCGACCCACCCGGCGACAGCCGCCGAACCGGTGATCGCCAGCGCCAGCAACGGGTAGGCGATGCGGACCCCGTGGAACCCGATCAGCGATATCGCGTTACCGGACCACAGAAGTACGAAATTCCGGTTCCCGAATACGCCGGAATCGCTCACCCGCCCACCGTGGCCCGCAGATCGGCCCGGACCCGGGATTCGATATGCCTGATGAGCTTTTCGAGATCCGCGCAGTACACCGACGGGTTCCGGAAACCGCTTCCGGCCAGGTAACGATGCGCGTAGTGTCCGGCACCGCACACCTGGTGGACCGGGCAGGCGCGGCAGCTCGCGCCGAGCGCCTCGATACCGATCTGCCGAGCGATCACCGCGGGTTCCCGGGTCGCGCGGTCGAGTGCGTTGCCCGCTGCTCCGCCCCCGAGCCGGGCAGCCCCCGCGAACGCCGACTTCAGGGCATCGACCTGTTCGAGGCTGCCGTCGGTTTCGACTACGGCGAGCTGGATCGGTGCGAGCCCTACCGACTCCGACGCCCCGGTTCCGCCGAGCAGCAGTTCGATGATCTCGTCGAAGAGCCGGATGCGGGTGGTCACGATGGGGGATCCGTACCAGCGATCGAAGATGGCGATGAGCCAGTCGGCGTACGGGGTGAGGGCCCGGTCGGCGGTCCGCGCCGGCGGCGGGGCGGACCAGTTGCCGTGCGGTAGGAGCAGATCGAGGGCCGGTGGGGCGAAATCGAGCAGCGCCTCGTAGGTGTCGAGTGGATCGTTGTCGATATCGATCGTGCAGAGCAGACCCGAGTACAGGTGCCGGTACGCCGGCCGGGTCAGCAGTCGTAACCCCGCACCGACATCGGCGTAGCTACCGGCACCCCGCCGGTACTTCCGGTGCCGATCGTGGGCGCGCTCGTCACCGTCGAGACTCACACCGATCTCCACGTTGTTGCGGGCGCATATATCGAGGAATTCGTTATCGATCAGGACACCGTTGGTCTGCATCCCGAGCCGGACCCGCGTGGCCGGTTCCAGGATCTCGCGGGCGCGGCGCGCGAAACGATCCAGCGCCGTATGCCCGACCAGCAGTGGCTCGCCGCCGTGGAAAACGAGACCTACCGCGGGGAGCGCGAATCGCGCGGCATGGTCGCGGATCATCCGGCAGGCGTGGTCGAAGATCGCATCCGACATGGTCTTGGGCTGGTTCTTCCAGCTCTGGTCCGACATCTCGTAGACGTAGCAGTAGTCGCAGGCCAGATTGCAGCGACTGTGGATCTTCACGACGAACTGGGTGAACGGCAGGGCCTGTGGGAGCGCCTCGTGGAGTTCTCGGGCGTTCCGTTCGCCGGCCGGCCATTCTTCCGCCGCCGGGTCCTGCGTGGATTGCGCATTCGCTGTCATAAGGACTTCCTCACCGATTGCGGCGCCCGGGGTCCCGGCGCGCCTGGCGAGCGCCGGGACAGGTGGTACACGTTGGTCAGATGCCCGGCTCGATGAAGGAGTTGAAGTTGCCCTTGTTCTCGATGAAGGAGTTGAAATTACCTCGTTTGCGTTCTGCCGAGGAGTTCAGGTGAGCCCGGAGGGCGGCCGGTACGGACGTCGCTCCGGTGCACCGCCCGGCGAGCTCGACGAGGCCGGACCCGGCGATGGTGCCTGCAGGTATGGTGTGGATGGGCATGATATGCCTTTCTGTCGGTACTTCCGGGGAATCCGGTGCCGTCTCATGCAACGCACAACCGGCTGCTGAACGATGTGGGAGTCGAGCGTGGGCGCCCGCGAATCGGATTGGGCGCACGGCTGACCGGATCCGTCTCGGGTGCTCGGGATTCGCCTCTCGCCGGTGTGCTGCCCACCGGTAACCCTACGTGCGCCCGGCCGCCGGTGGTATCGGTCATTCACCCAGTCGTCGAACCGGTGATATCGGACTGTCGACCGGCCGGTCCTCGGGTATTCGGCGGATCGTCGAGGTCGAGCGTTAGCCGGGCCAAGGTACGTCGATTGCTCACGCCGAGTTTGGGAAACGCCCGGTACAGGTGATAGGAGACCGTTTTGGGACTCAGCTGCAACCGGGACCCGATCTCCCGGTTGGTCGCGCCGGTGGCGGCGAGGCGCACCACCTGTAGCTCCTGGGGAGTCAGCCGAGCGGCCGCGGCCGGCCGCGTATCCACTCCCTCGCCCGCGGCGCGCAATTCCGTGCGAGCGCGTTCGGCCCACGGTAGGGCACCGAGGCGTTCGAAAGTACGCTTCGCCCCCTGCAATACTGTGCGCGCTTTCGACGGGGAGCGCTCACGGCGCAGCCATTCACCGTAGAGCAGACCGGTGCGGGCATGGTCGAACCAGCGCTGCGCGTCGGCATGCAGAGCCAGCGCACGCGCGAAGGCTGTGTCGTCCCCCTCGAGTAGTCCGCGGCAGCGGAGCAGGTGTGCCTCGATCCAGGGCGTGGGGTTGGCGTCATACCAGCCCCGCAGCAGCGACATCGGTTCTTCCGTCCGCGCCCGCTCGCACCGCGCGACGGCTTCGAAGTGGTCGCTGATCAGGGGGAGCCAGCAGCCGATGGCGCGGTCTCGATGGTCGGCCGCCGCTTCGAAGTGGGCCGCCGCTGCCTCGTGGCGTCCGTGACCCAGGTCGAGCAGACCCAATGCCCAGCGTGCCTTCACCGTGCTGGTCGTATCGAAGGGCGAGGTCGTTCCGGGCATACTGTCCTCTGCCAGTCTCCGGCAGCGTTCCTGCTCGCCACGCACGGCGGCGAGAACCGCCAGATTGGCACAGGTGCGGGCGGCTCGGTCGGGCTGGTCTATCTCATGCGCCAGCCGCAGACTCTCCGTGAGTACTGTCTCGGCTTCCTGGAAGTGGCCGACCAATATCTCGGCGGTACCCAGGGCGCTGCCGACGATCGAGAGCCGGCCCGCCATGCCCTGCTCATGACAGATTCGCTTCAATTCGAGCAGATCGGTGCGGGCATCGTCGATCTCGCCGGCGCCGATCGCCTGCACAGCGAGCATGAATCGGATCGAATAGTCCTCGGCGAACCGGGTTCTGCCGATGTCCACAGCGCGGCGAACGGTACGAATCGCGTGGGCTCGATCTCCGCCGAGTGCGCCGCAGGCGATCTGGCCGTCCAGGACGGCCAGATATCCGTCGCGGGCGGTACCGAGTTCCAGGGCGGCGAGAGCGGCACGTGCGGTGCGTATCCGGGACAGGTCCGGGTCCGGCCATGCCGCTCCGGCCGCGTGCAGGTGCATCCGTGCCGCGGCGTCCGGATGCCCGGGGGACAGGTGGGCGGCGGCCTCGGCGAAGGCGTTGTACGCGCCGCGCGGGTCGCCCTGAGCCGACAGTATCCGGCCGCGCGCCGCGGACAGCCGTGCAAGGTCCGCGGGTTCGGCCTCGTACGAAGCGATTTCATCCGCCAGCCCGAGGGCCCGGTGCACCTGGCCGGCTTCGACATTGGCTTCGAGGGCCACCATGAGCCGACGGTGACGGTCGGCCGGGTGAAGTGACAGCCGGCCCGCATGTTCGGCGGCGACGGCGGCGCGCCGATAATCGGTATTGTGCCGGGCGTGGCCCGCGACGGCTTCCAGGGCGGCTGCGGCGGCTTCGTCGGGTGCGGTCGCGGCGGCGGCCAGATGCCAGGCCCGTAGCTCGGGGTCGTCGGTGTTCGCCGCGATTGTGGCGTGGACGAACAGCCGCATACTGAAGGGGGCCATCCGATAGGCTGCCGCCCGTTCGAGTGGATGCCGGAAGGTGATCGAGTATCCCGAAATGTTCACCACGCCGATTCGTTCGGCGGCGTCCAGAGCGGCGGCGGTCGAGCCGAATTCGGTGAGGACGCGCAGGGCGATGATCAGACTTCCACTGTAGTCGGCGGCTACCACCAGCAATGCGGTTCGGGTGTCTTCGGGTAAGGCGCGGATATCGCGCTCGTACTCGCGTTGCAGGCGGTCGGACAGCGCCAGCGGTCCCAACGTCGGGAGATCGGTGTTCGCGCTCGGCAGTTCGAGGAGCGCCAGGGGATTCCCGGCCGCGGTCTCGAGAACCCGCTCGCGGGTGTCCGTCGGCAGGCCGGGGAACCGCTCGGTCAGCAGCGCCCTCGATTCGTTCCTGCTCAGCGGCGTCAATTCTGTCGCCGGCAGCCCGTAGGCGGGGAATTGCTCGCGCGCGGTGACCAACACCGCGACCCGGTGCGTGACGAGTCGTCGGGTGGCGAAGGACAGCGCGTCGATCGAAGGCCGATCCCACCAGTGCGCATCATCGATCAGGCACAGTATCGAGTGGTCGGCGGCCAGATCCGCCCAGAGCGCCAGGATCTCGAGACCGACCCGGTGACTGTCGTCCGGCCGCACCGGCCCGGTGCCGACCACCGAGTTCAGAGCCTCCCGGGCCGGCTCCGGTATCGCGCGCACCGCATCGGGTAGCGGAGCGAGTAGCTGGTGCAGACCGCCGTAGCGCAGATCGGCTTCACGCTCGGTGCCGCGGCAACGTAGCACGATCCAACTCTGGTCCACCAGATTCGCGGCACTGTCCAGGATCGTGGTCTTACCCAGGCCGGGCGCGCCGGTGACCAACAGTGAGCCGCCGTGGCCTGTTCGACTGCCTTCCACGAGCGTGGCGATCTGCTGAAGTACTTCGTCTCGACCGTGCGGCACGCGGTCAAAGTATCCTTTCCGGGTCATTCGCCGTCGCCGAGCCGCCTCCCTGCCGTGGGCAGTTCATCGGGCGCGTAACAACGCGGTGCGCGCAGGTCACGGCGGTCCTGGGTGTTCCGCGGCGGACCCGGTCAGGTGTATCGGCACCACGGACTCCACTCGGATACGCGAGGACGAACCGGCCGCGTCCGGTGCCGGCGATCGCGGCACCGGGTGCCTGGCACATCATCGGCACCCGCCCCGGCGGGAGGGCGGCGGTAGGCGGCAGGTCGGCCGTCGCAGAACAATGGTTGGGCTGCCTCCGGGACTTCGTTGTCGATGCCGCTCCTCATGGTGCCTGTGCCATAGTGCTCAGGGACCGCAGCGAGAGGATGGTTCGCCGGAATGCCGACTGCTCAACCGACCAAACGGGATCAGATCGTCGACGAGCTCCGTCGGATGATTCTGACCGGCGCGCTGAGTCGCGGGGAGAAGCTCCCCCAGGACGAACTGGCCCGACAATTCAATGCCTCGATCACCCCGGTGCGTGAGGCGATGCGATTGCTGGAGGCTGAGGGGCTGCTGGTGGCCGAGCCGCACCGCGGGGTGCGGGTGGCGGGGGTGGATCTGGATCGGGTCAAGGGCAGCTACGTCGTGCGCCGGCTCACCGAGAGCTATGCGATGAAGCGGGCGGTGGATCGGATGGCTCCGCGCGATATCGCCGCCGCCGAAGAGTTGATCGCGAGAATGAGAGATCATGCGGCTCGCGGGGATTCGGTATCGGTGCGCGAGCTCAATCGGCAGTTCCACTTCTCTTTCTACGAGCGGTGCGGCCTACCCGCCCTGTGCGACGAGATCGCCGGCATGTGGCGATCGTTCCCCTGGGATCTGATGCTGAGCACCGACGCGCGGTGGGATGAATCCCAGCGCGAGCACCAGGCGATCGTGGGCGGTCGACGATCTCGCCGCCTGCGCCGCGGCCGGCTTCGCGCTGGGCTCGGTGGTGCTGCCCAAAATCGAATCGGCCGCCCAGCTCGCCGAGGTAGACCGGTGCCTGGGCGACACGGACACCCGGGTACAGGCGCTGCTGGAGACCCCGCTCGGCATCCTGCGGGTGGCCGAGATCTGTGCGGGTTCGGCCCGGCTCGACGCGGTGATCATCGGTTACGCCGATCTCGGTGCGGCACTGGGCCGCGCGGCGGATGTCGCGCCGCAGGCCTGGTATCAGGTCCAGGAGTCCGTCCTGCTCGCCGCACGTGCCGCCGGGGTGTCGGCGATCGACGGCCCGCACCTGACCGTAGCCGACGACGAGGGTTTCCGATCGGCGAAACGGTGGGTACGAGACCTCGGCTTCGACGGCACCTGGGTGATCCATCCGGCCCAGCTCGCCGGGGCCACCGAGATCTTCACGCCGGGCGCGGCGGAGGTCGACTGGGCGCGCCGGGTGCTCGCCGCACTGGAGGAGGCCGCCGCCGGTGGAGCCGGCGCCGCACAGCTGGATGGGCGGATGCTCGATGAAGCGCTGGCGGTCGGCGCGCGCCGGGTACTGGCGCGAGCCGCGGAGCCCGCCCCCGGATGAGGGGCGCGCTCCGGGGCGTCGCTAGCTGTCGCGGACCGGCCGGCCGGCCGCCACCCATTTCTGGTGTCGTTTCACCGTGCGCTCGAAAATCCAGGAGATCTCTTTTCCGGTACGCCGGTCGAAGGCGAGCCCGATCATATGCGTGGGATCGTGAAAAGACGTCCACATCGGTGAGTCGATGACACACAGGGGGTCGGGGCGCTCGGGTGGATTCGCCGGCAGGAGTACCCAGATTCCCTCCAACGCCCGCCGAAAGGTCTCGCCGATGAAGTACATGAATCGCACCGCGACCTCGAGGTTCTCCTCGGTGGACATATCGTCGAAGTCCGAATAGCGGTGGAGCATCTCGTGTTCCGCCGTTACCAGGCCTTCGCGGGTCCACAGGTGGCCGGCGAGTTCGGGAACGTCGACCTCGACGAACTCGTTCTCCACGGCTTCCTGTTGCATCTGTAACCACGCCCGAAAGAGTTCGTCGTTCTGGACCGCCTGGTCCTCCGGCGTATCCCGGACCGTTGTCGGTTCACCTGTCGAGGGCATCGATTCTCCATTTCCGCGTTGCCGCGAGCTTATTTCATGACCCGGGTGGCGGCGAAGTCCCGGCACTCTCCTATTCCGATCCGGCACAATCCCTTCGGGCCGCGGAGGGTGGTCGCCGAACCGTTTCGCTACACCAGGTGCGGCGGCGGCGCGGGTGGACCGGTAGCACCGACAGCGCCCGGTGGAACGGTCCCGGACGCCAGGCCCGCGGTCGAGGACGAGCTGATGCCGCACGGCGCCGATGACGGCCGGCCGGACCGAGCGAACGAGATCGGCCACGGTCACGTTCGCGCCGACGGCGATACGCAGCGGCACGACATTGAATACGGCACCGGCCGAGCGGCGCAGCACGGCCGTGGTCCGGGCCGCGAGGCCCACCAGCACATCGTGGTGGCGGATGAGCCGAGCCGGATACGACACGAACGCCGCCGTCATGAGGTCGGTGTCGATGCGGCCCAGGCGTTCGGCCGCGGTGGCGATCAGCAGTATCGATTCCAACGCCGGGTCCACCGGCCGGGACGGGCCGTCGGCGCCGTCGGCGATTCGCACGTACGCCCACTCCAATTCCAGTCCCGCGGCGATTCCGGCTCTGCGCAACAGGCCCGTGTCGAGGTCGGCGTCGATATCCACGTACATCGCGATACTGATCGGAACATCCGGATGGAACTGCTGCAGTCGCCACAGCGCGGACTGTGCCGAGGACAGCCCGAACCAACCCCTACCCATCGCACCACCAGTAACCTCCCCGATCCCCCCGTTGACCATCTCCGCAATAACGTAGCGGCGGAAAGTCGGCGCGATACCCCCTATAATTCGGGGCAGTGACCGCGAGTGGGGATTTCGATGTTGCGGCACGAATCCGGTGGACGTCGCGCAGTGACAGGTCCTTGCCTACCGGTCGTCGATACCGATCGTCGCGCACCACGACCCGCCGCTGCCCTGAGATCCGGTGGTGAATCGGGTGGCCGTGGCTGCCTGCACCCGTGTCGAGCTCAGTGCGGTGCGGTCGCGCGCCGTGATATCGGCCCGAGCGGGAGGATTGCGGTCGCGACGAGTGCCGCCGCGCCGAGGGCGATCATCGCATACGGCCACCATGCGCGATCGGCCGTCGTGACCACCTGGTCCGCCGGCGGTGCGGCGGCGCGGGGCAGGGCGTCGGTGGCCGATCGCACAGTGTCGGAGATTCCCGCGACGACACCGGCGACCGGGCCGACACCCTCGACCAGTTGTCCGGTCCCGCCCGTCAAAGCGTGCCCACCGTCGTCGAGCAGTACGAGGCCGTCGCGCAGTTGCCCGGACCCGTCGGCCGCCAAGGCCATTCCCGCCACGAACTCGGCGTTCGGGTCGGTGAGTTCGTAGGCGAGCCGGCGTGCGCCGTCGCGTAACTGGGTGAGTTGATCGAGAGTGGACGGGCCCAGACCGTGGGTGTTCAGCGTCTCCACGAGCGTGCCGAGCTGTGCGGCGGCGGTCCGGGACGCCGGGTCCGGCGACCTGCCGAGAGTGTCGGCGAGGGCGGTGAGTTGCGCTGTCACTCCACCCTGCGTGTCTCCGAATCCGGTGAGCCGGTCGACGACCTCGTCCACTCCTGCGCTGATCTGGGACGCGCCGTCGCCGAGTAGGCCCACGCCGCCGTTGAGCTGGTCGAGTCCGGTCGCCAGTTGCTCGCCGCCGTCTCGTGCCTCTCGGAGGCCGTCGGAGAGCTGATGGGCGCCGTCGTCGAGTTGGTGGCTGCCGACGGTGAGCTGTCCGACGCCGGCGTCGAGCATCGCCAGCGGGAGTCCGGCCTGCTGCAGGTTGCTCCGGGCCGCGCCGATACCGCCGTCCGGGTCGGACGGTCCGGTCGATCGGGCCACGGT
The DNA here is from genome assembly GCF_050942415.1 of Nocardia grenadensis. Classification (NCBI taxonomy): domain Bacteria; kingdom Bacillati; phylum Actinomycetota; class Actinomycetes; order Mycobacteriales; family Nocardiaceae; genus Nocardia; species Nocardia grenadensis. The sequence continues at coordinate 2,625,890 of NZ_CP192054.1, forward strand.
CACCGTCGTCTCGGGGGTGTCGGAGTAGGCGAAGGTGGAGCCGCCCGCGACCAGGACCAGACCGGCTGCGGCGACGGATATCGGGACACTACGTGAACGCACGAGCGCCGACGTTAACGTGCCTCATTGTGAGTTCTCTGAGGCCGGTGACCGGTCCGGCGTGCGGACTGCCGGGCCATGACAGCCGATCGAGGTCGTCCTGCGCATGCCGGGGTGGTCGATCGGGTGTCGCGCGTGTACGGCACCGGGACCGCACGGTGGTTCGGCGCCGCCTCGGCGAGCGCCCGGAGCACGGTCGAAGCACCCGCGCCGCCGTACCCGCTGCGCCCGGGGCGACCACTCAGGTTGTCGCGGTCAGTAGGTCGGCCAGTCGGCGGTAGTCGACTTCCCGGCCTTCGGTGAAGGTCGCGGCCTTGCGTTCACCGTTGCCCAGGGAGCGCAGAAATCCCTTCTCCTCGGGAATGCCGGCGGCATTGAAAACCATGAACGACACCTTGTCCTTGGCGACGGCGATCACGGCGACATGATTGCCGTCGATGAGGTAGTGCGGTTTGCCGTACTGCAGACGTTCTTCGACGCCGGGCAATGTGTCGAAGACGAGCCGGCGCAGCTTCTCGCACAGTGTTGCCTGCCAGGGCTGGGTTCTGGCGATGTATTGGGTGACTTTGTCGTCCATGATGAAGTCCTTTGTCGATTCCTGTTGTGCTGGGGGTTTCGGGGATCAGGATGCCGCGGTGATCGGTGCCCAGTCGTCGATCTCGTGGAAGCGGCGCAGTTCGGCCAAGCCGCTGAGTATGCCGAGCCAGGCGGGGTAAGGCGGATTGTTCTGGTCGAAGCCGCTGGACACCAGGGTGAGGCGGGTTCTGCCGCCGGAATCGGCGAGTTCCCAGGTGCTGATACCGCCCGGGCCCCAATCGATACCGACGCGTTCCCCGGGTACCAGTTCGACGATATGCGCGGGATGCGGGTCGGCGTCGAGTCCGCCCATGGCGAATCGGCCGTCGACCTCCGGTTCGATCTCCACCGGGTAGCCGAACCACTGCGACACCTTCTCCGAGGAGATCAGTGAGTCGTAGACCGCGGCCGGCGCGGCATCGATCTCGACGGTCGCGTTCAGTTCGGCACCGGTGAAGTCACCGCGGGCGGTGAGTGGGCGACCGTCGAGGTAGTCGACCAGATTGGCCAGCGACAACGCCCAGAACGATTGGAGAACGCCGCGAATACTCGCGCCGGTGATGATGTCGTTGAAGTCGAAATGACTCTGCGTGACGGTGATCCGTGTTTCGTCGCTCTCGACACCCACCGATATCTCGGTGGTGGTCCACACGCCGTCGAGCAGCCAGGACAACTGAATGGATGTCTCGGTGCAGTCGACGACTTTCTGATGGGGCGCATCGCCTTCCGGGATGGAAGGACCCCAGAAGTCGTATCGCCGCGGCAGGTCGATATCGGCCTTCTCGGCGAACCAGGCAGTCACTGCCTGCGGGTCGGTGAATGCCTCGAACGCGGCGGCGGGGGAGACGCCGGTCCGGACGCTGAGGATGAGCGGTTCGGTCATGATCGATCCTTCTCGAAGGGGTAGCAGGCGACGGCGAGTTTGAAGGACTCTCCGTCGCTACCGCCGTATTTGGTGAACAGTGTTTGCAGGGCGACCTGTAGATCTGTGAGGAATTCGGCGCGCTGGTCCGGGTGTAGCGCGATCTGGCCGGAAATCCCGAGCGACGGCAGATCCGGATGGGTCAGGTCGATATCCGCGACATCTCGCTGCACCTCCTCGGTGAGGTCGAGGAGATGTCCCAGACTCATCGCGTCGCTCGACCGGCGGGTGCCGATATGCCCGACGAGCCGGGGCGAGAGCCAGTAGGACCGACCGGCCGCCTGATACACGCCTTCACGCAGATTGCGCACCGTGCGCTCGGCGATCTGCCGGACGAGCCCGTGCTCCACCAGTCGTTTGACGTGGTAGTTGACCCGCTGCGGGGACTGCTCGAGCAGTCGGGCCACATCGGCACAGGTCGCGGGCTCGGCCAGGGCGCGCACGATCTCGATCCGTTGTGGTTTGAGCAGTACCTCCGCTTGCTCGACCGAGTCGAGATAGATCACTTCCCTCACAAAAAAATATTTTTACATACAAAACAAGGTTTGTGAACTGTTTCGCGGAAGTCTGCGACCGAGCCGGCGTCACCAGGAAGAACGCCTGCTCGCGATGGGGGGAGCTGCCGGTGGAATCGCCGGGGGCGATGTGCCACATCGGCCTGCGCCACGGGGCATGAAATTGCTGGTCCGAAGCGTCGGCGTTGACATTCGGGTGTTCGCAGGATCGGCACCGCGACGATGTTCTGGGGCCCTGTCCTCTGGGTGCGCGGTGGCCGGCGACGGGGTGGCCGAGGGGCGGAACAGTGACGTGGTCGGCATGGGGTGAGCTGAAAATTGCCGATCAATCGATCGGCTGTATTCCGAATGGCCGGTGAATCGTTTGCGGTCGAGCGGCCGACTCGGAGTTGCATCGAGGGATAACCCGGCCCGTTAGTTGCGTGGTTTCGAAGAATTCAGCGCTTGACATCCGCGCGTGTCTTCGGTCACACTGCCGGTGTCGATGTTCAGATCGACCGTTCGATCGGTTGGTTCGGAGGTTTGCTGATGCCTGAGGCGGTGACACCACCGGGAGTGGTGACTGCTGCGCTCGAGTCGTTTCTCCGGACGGAGTGTCCGGGAATGGTGAACGGCCCGTTGCGTGTCGACCTTTTGTCGGGTGGGCGGTCGAACCTGACCTACCTGCTCACCGACGGCCGCGAGCGCTGGGTGCTGCGCCGGCCGCCACTGGGCCATGTGCTGGCCACCGCGCATGACATGGGCCGGGAGTACCGGCTGCTCAGCGCGTTGTATCCGACGGACGTGCCGGTTCCGCGCCCGCGGGTCGCCGCCGGGCCCGGCGTGCTGGACGCACCCTTTTACATCATGGACTTCGCGGACGGGGAGATCCTCCGCGAGCGCGCGCGGCTGGAGGCGTTCGCCGACCGGGCTCCGGCGGCGGCCCGGAGTCTGGTCGAAGTGCTGGTCCGGCTGCATCGGCTCGATCCCGAGACCGTGGGTCTGGGTGATCTCGGACGTCCCGTGGGCTACCTGGAACGGCAGGTGCGCCGGTGGGGTCGGCAATTGGCGGCTTCGCACAGCAGAGACCTGCCAGATCTCCTGGCGCTCGGCGACCGGCTGGGCCGGGCGCTGCCCGAGAAGCAGCGTGCGAGCATCGTCCACGGCGACTATCGCCTCGACAATGTGGTCATCGATCCGGCCAGTGCGGGCGTGGCCGGTGTTCTGGACTGGGAGATGGCAACGCTCGGTGACCCGCTGACCGATCTCGCCTCGATGGCGATCTGGTGGGACGGGATCAGCGGTCTGGACAGTCCGGTCGCCGCGGTACCCGGCGATGTTCCCGGTTTCCCCGCGGGCGACGCCCTGGTCGAGGCATACGCGCACGAGACCGGCTGGGAACTGGACGAATTCGCCTGGTACCTGGGCTTCGCCTACTACAAGGTCGCGGTGATCTTCGAAGGTATTCACTACCGCGCCCAGCAGGGGCTGACCGTCGGTGAGGGGTTCGACCGCCTCGGCGGCATGGTCCCCGATCTGGTCGAACGTGGTCACGCGGCCCTGAGCGGAAGGGGCCCGCGGTGACCACGCGGGCGCGCACCGCGACGTATCGAACCGGAGGGGCGCTACGCGTCGGCCCACCCACGCCGCGGATGGCGGCAATTCGTCGTTAGGCAAGCATATTCGGGCCGGTGTGTTCAGGGGGGCGGCCGTAATACGGGTTCGGGCCGCAGTTCCGCCGTCGCGATCGACTCGATATGCACCTCGTCCGGTCCGTCGAATAGGCGCAGGGCCCGGTGCCACCCGTACATGGCGCCGAGCGGCGTGGCGGGAAGCGCGTTTACGACCATGAACGGCTTCTTTGCAAAACCGATCGGTTGATCGGTCGACCTAAAGGTTCAGCCCGCGGGCCACGTCAATGACGGACACGCACGAGATCCGCCGCGAACTCGGTGTACTGCCGGGCGGTCGTTTCCGGCGACATGCCACCCGAGGGTGACCACCACTGCGGCAGCGCCGTGCAGAGGGTGACGATCGCGCGCGCCGCGTCGCGCGGGACCGGAGTGTCCATCAGCCCGCGCCGGCAGCCTTCCACGACCTCGTCGTCCACCATGTCCTGGACATCGCGGCGGGCGCGGACGATGCGCGACCGGTGCGGCTCCTCCAGGCTGCGCATCTCGCTGGCCCCGAGGAAGCCCAGTTCGCGGCGGTAGGTGTGGAACAACGCGAGGCATTCGACGAGGAGGGTCAGTCGTTGCACAGGACCGTCGCCTTCGGCGCGCGCGGCGCGGCAGCGCTGCTGCAGGTCGGCCATGGTCAGATCCAGGAGGGCGATGAGCAGATCCTGTTTGGTCGGCCAGTGGTGGTAGATCCCGGCCACGGAGAGGTCGGCGCGCTCCGCGACATCGCGGATGGTGGCCCCGTGGTATCCGAGTTCCACGAACGCCTCCAGGGCCCCGTGCAGGGGAGCGGCGAGTCGGAGCGACGGGAAATCACGCCACGACGCGGCGGCGTCGCTGCCGGGCGCGGCGGCGTGCAGCAGTTCGTCGCGGTCGATACCGAAGAGCCGGGCGGCCGCGGTCAGCCGGGCCTCGGTAATCCTGGTCAGGCCGTTCTCGGTCGCGCTCCAGGTGCCCACACTCACCCCGACGGCGGCCGCGACCTCCCGGATGGTGAGTCGTTTGTGTTTCCTGGCTTCGCGCAGGCGGTGGCCCAGCGCTTCGCGATCCTCGTCGATGCCGCGCTCGTCCTGTGCCCGCTCTGTCAAGCCCGTACTCCTTCCCTGATGGCCGCGGTCACGTCCGTACCGGCCGGCCCGCGGTCGCGACCTGCGTCGTTCAACCTACCGCTCGTCCGCTCGGTTCGGGATGCGGTGGCGTACCCCGGAATCGGGAGGTGGGGCGACGAATTGCCGGGCGCTGATGCCGTGGGTGAGGATGGCGGCGAGTTCGCGATAGGCGGCGGCGTCGTCGAGTCCGGTGCGCCCGCGGACGCCGCCCTGCTGGATGCGCACCATCATGGTGGCGGCCAGGTCGGCGGCGAACGCGGCGTGTACGCCGCGGAATTCCCCGGTGGCGACCCCGTCGTCGATGAGTTCCTGTACGCGGCGGGCGGCGATGCGGGTATTGCGTTCGTAGACCTCGCGGGCGGGGGCGAAGGCGTCGAGGTCGATCATGAACCGGTCCGAGGCCGCGGAGAGGGCCGCGCCGACCGCGGTGAGGTAGGCGGCGATGCGATCCAGGGCGCCGGAGGTCGCGGAGACCTCGGCCTCGACGGTTTCGGTGGCGCGTTTGAAGAAATGCACGGTGGCGGCGCTGACCAGCTGTTCCTTACTACCGGCGAGGGTGTAGAGCGTGGATTTGGAGCATCGCAGGCGCGCCGCGATGGCGTCGAGCGTCAGGTGGGCGAACCCTTCGGCGAGGAACAGTTCCACCAGTTCGTCGAACAGTTCGGTGCGGCGAGGGGTCGCGAAGGTCGAGCGCTGCTCCATACGGGGAATAGTACTGCGAAGCTCCTTGCAGTACTGATTCCGGAACAGTACTGTACTGGGGAGTAAAGTACTGCCCTGCGTATCATCGGAGGATTTCCTGTGGCTGTCGAACGACTTCTGCCCACCGACGAGGCACGGGATCTCATCCGGCTGACCCGCGATGTGGCCGATAAGGTGCTGGCCCCGATCGTCGACGAGCACGAGAAGGCCGAGACCTATCCCGAGGGCGTATTCGCCACGCTGGGCGAGGCGGGACTGCTGAGCCTGCCGTACCCCGAGGAGTGGGGCGGGGGCGGCCAGCCCTACGAGGTGTATCTGCAGGTACTGGAGGAGATCGCCGCGCGCTGGGCCGCGGTCGCGGTGGCGGTGAGCGTGCACAGTCTCGCCTGCTACCCGCTGATGGAGTTCGGTAGCGCGGAGCAGCGGCAGCGGTGGCTGCCGGAGATGTTGGGCGGCGGCACGGTCGGCGCCTACAGTCTGTCCGAGCCGCAGGCGGGTTCCGATGCCGCCGCGCTGACCTGTAAGGCCACCGCGGTCGAGGGCGGCTACCGGGTCCGCGGGGCCAAGGCATGGATCACCCACGGTGGTATCGCCGATTTCTACAACCTGTTCGCGCGGACCGGCGAGGGTTCGAAGGGTATCTCGTGTTTCCTGGTGCCGAAGGACACCGACGGCCTGAGCTTCGGTAAACCGGAGGAGAAGATGGGTCTGCACGCGGTGCCGACCACCTCCGCGCACTACGACGATGCCTTCGTACCCGCCGAACGCCGGATCGGCGCGGACGGGCAGGGCCTGCAGATCGCGTTCAGCGCCTTGGATTCCGGTCGGTTGGGGATCGCCGCGGTCGCGGTCGGGCTCGCCCAGGCCGCGCTGGACGAGGCGGTGGCCTACGCGCAGGAGCGAACGGCGTTCGGCCGCAGGATTATCGATCATCAGGGGCTGGGTTTCCTGCTGGCCGATATGGCCGCCGCGGTGGATTCGGCTCGCGCGACCTATCTCGACGCCGCCCGCCGCCGCGACGCCGGACTGTCGTATTCACGCCAGGCCTCGGTGGCGAAACTGGTCGCCACCGATGCGGCGATGAAGGTCACCACCGATGCGGTGCAGGTGCTCGGTGGTTACGGCTACACGCGGGACTTCCGGGTCGAACGCTATATGCGGGAGGCGAAGATCACCCAGATCTTCGAGGGCACCAACCAGATCCAGCGCCTGGTCATCAGCCGCCATCTCGCCGGCTGACCGGCCCGCCGCCGCACCGCGGCGACAGCGCGCGCCCGGTCTCGCAGCACTTCCTGGCGTACCGGAGTGGAGTCATCGGTGGTGGTGTCGATGACCTCGACCACGGAGGCGGTGGTGTCCGCGCGCTCGCGTAGATTCTGGGACGAACAGGAAGAGGAGTCATGGCCCAAACGGAAGGCGCCGCGCACACCCGAACAGCCTCCGTCACCGCGGTCGGCCCGGTGGTGGCCCGGCCCGACGGCACCGCTCTCGCGTACCAGGTGAGCGGTCCTGCCACTGCTCCGCCGCTACTGCTCCTGCCCGGCCAGGCCAACTCCCACCGATGGTGGGACGGTGTCCGGCCCGGCCTCGCCCGCCACTTCCGGACGATCACCTTCGATTATCGCGGGACAGGCGACACCGAGGCGGACGATACGGACGCCGCGGGCTGGACCACCGAGCTCTTCGCCACCGACGCCGCGGCGGTGCTGGATGCGCTGGGCTGCCCGTCCGCCCATATCTATGCCACCTCGATGGGCGGCCGGGTCGCGCAGTGGCTCGCGGCCCGGTATCCGGAGCGGGTGCAGCGCCTAATTCTGGCCTGTACCTCCCCGGGAGGGAGACTCGCGCAGGAACGAGGCCCCGAAATACGCCGTTTGCTCGCGGATCCCGACCCGCGCCGTAGAGGCGCGGTGCTGCTGGAACTGATGTACACCCCCGCCTGGTCGGCCGCGCCGCCGCGCCGGTCGACCCTGCTGGGTGATCCGCGCATGACCGCGCGGGCGACGCGGGGGCATCTGCGCGCCAGCAACCGGCACGACGCGTCCGCGGTACTGGGTGAGATCCGCGCCCGGACCCTGGTGCTCCACGGCGACGATGACCGTATGGTGCCTGTCGAGAATGCGGAGCTACTCGCCGCGGCGGTTCCGGATGCCGTCGTCGAGATCTTCCCCGGTGGCAGGCACGGCTTCTTCGACGAGTTCCCGGCCGTCGGCGAGCGTGTCACGGAATTTCTCCTGCCGGGGTCCTGAATTCGCGTGGCCCGGTCGAGATGGGACACCACCACCAGGCGGTCGGGCGCTCAACCACCTCGTTCGTACAGCGCGCGAACGGTGTCGATCGTATCGGCCTCCGCCGGGGATTTGTCGTCGCGATAGCGCACGACACGGGCGAACCGGAGTGCCAGACCGCCGGGATAGCGGGTCGACCCCTGCACTCCGTCGAAGGCGATCTCGACGACCTGTTCGGGCCGCAGGCGCACGAGGTACCCCTCGGTCGGGCCGGCGGCGAGTTCGGTGAAGCGCCTGGTCTGCCATTCCAGCATGGCGTCGGTCATGCCTTTGAACGTCTTCCCCAGCATCACGAACTCGCCGGTGGCCGGATCACGAGCGCCCAGGTGAATATTGGACAGCGTGCCGGTGCGCCGGCCGGAACCCCATTCGACCGCGAGGACCACCAGGTCCACGGTGTGCACGGGTTTGACCTTGAGCCAGCCGGCACCGCGGCGCCCGGCCTCGTACGGCGCCGTCGGCGACTTCGCCATCACCCCTTCGTGTCCGGCGGCCAGTGTGCGGTCCAGGAACTGCTGTGCCGCCTCGGCCTCGGCGGTCACCAGACGATCCACCCGCTGGGCGCGGGGTACAAGTGCGTCGAGGGCGGCGAGCCGGTCCCGGGTGGGTAGGTCGAGGAGATCGCTGCCGTCGAGATGCAGCAGGTCGAAGAAGAATACCGACAGCGGTTCGAGATCGCCCGGACGTTTGCGCCCGAACCGGGCGGCAGTGACCTGGAAGCGATCCGGTCGACCGTCGGGCCGCAGGGCGATGGCCTCCGCATCGGCGATCAGATCGGTGGCGGGCAGCGCGAGGGCGGCCGCGACGACCTCGGGGAGCCGGCCGGTGACCTCGTCGAGGCTGCGGGTATAGATCGAGACCTCCGATCCGGCGCGATGGATCTGCACCCGCGCGCCGTCCAGCTTGGCCTCGAGAACTGCTGTGCCGCCGAGTCGTTGGAGTGCATCGGCGACTCCGGTCGCGGTCTGGGCGAGCATCGGCCCGACCGGCTGCCCCGCGCGCAACCGGAACTCGGCCAGCGCCGGCCGGCCTCCGGTGAGAGCCGCGGCCGCGACAGCGGGCAGCGCGCCGGCCAGCATTGCCGCGCGCCGGACCTCGGCGGCGGGCACTCCGGCGGCTCCGGCGATCGCGTCGGACATCACGCCGGCCAGCGCGCCCTGGCGCAATTCGCCGCTCAGCAGCCGGCGCAGGAAAGTCTGTTCGGTGGCGGTGGCCGTCTCGAACAGATCGCGCACCAGGTCGGCCCGCACGTTGCGGGAGCCCTTTCCGGCGACCTCACCGATCCGGGTGAACCGGGCATCGACGTCGGCGACCGTGAGCGTCGGTGTCGCGGCAGGCGGCGGCAGCGACCGCAGCGCCGCCCAGCCCACACCGATCTGGCGTTGCGGCAATTCCCCGGAAAGCCAGGACGCGGTCACCGCGACCAGGTGCCCGTCACCGTCCGCCGCGACGCGACCGAGCAGCGCGGCGAGACGGTCGGTCTTGGCCCGCCGGGCGGACGTCGACGCGATATCGGCGGATGCGGCGGCGACCTCGGCTAGCAGCACGTCGACCAGCCTGGCACGCCCACTCGCCTCGGGCAATCAGCGCCACCGGTACAGTGCCGTGCCCGCCCGGGTTCACCACCGAGGAACCCTCGATCGACAATGCGGATGCGCGCCGTCGGGGCCGGTGTGCTGTGCGGTGAGCGACAAGGCGTTGAAATGACCTTGTGGTCGACCGGCCGGCCTCGGCGCACTGGCGGCTTCGCCGGTACGTAGCTGGTAGCGACCCACCTTCCGGAGCGAAGTTCCCGCGCCGGTCCGTGGCCTCCGGCACCCGGAGTGGCGGGAACCGCCGGCTCTTCGCCCTACCGCCGGCGGTCTCGGCGAGCCGGGCTTCCGGTCGGCGAACCTGTGGGTGAAAGCCGGGGCGTGGTCGCAGAGGAGAGCGATCGCTGTCTGGATGGTGGAATTCACAGCGCGATCGGCGATCGGCTGTGAGTGGCCCCCAATCCCCTCCACCGATGGCAAATTCGGCAGCGACTGTCGATACTGATGGAAATTGTTTGATTCGAGGGTGAGGGTAGTGAAGCCGCTTCTGGCAATCCTGGGAACTGTGCTCGTCGGTTGTGCGTGGTTGGGTGTACCCCCGACCCGCGCGTACGCGGATCCACCGGCCGACCCCGCGCAGCCGGAGGTCAACGATCCGTCACCGCTGCAGCAGTGGATCGACGGCACGATCCCGGCGCCGGCACAATTCGCGGGTGACGAGCTCGGAGTGTCACTGTGGCGCGGGGTGTTGCCGTCGGCGACCGGCGATCCCATTTTCGATACCTGGCCCGCCGACCTCCCGAATTTCTCGCCCGGCCAGATCATCGAGCAACGGGACGTCACCGCGACGACCGCCGCGCGGATGGCACCGCCCATCTCGCGGGCGACGCTGCTGAAGTTCCGGTCCACCTCCGCCTCGGGCGGTCCCTCCTTCGGTACCGCGACATTGATCGTCCCGGCGGCCGCGTGGACCGGACCCGGGCCCCGGCCGGTGGAGGTGAACGCGATGCCGATCAATTCCCTCGGTTCGCACTGCACCCCCGGATTCCAGTTCTCGCACGACCTGCTGGATCGCCCGAACACCGATCTTCCGGTGTTCCTGCCGTCGGTCTGGCTGGCGCTGAGCAAGGGACACGCGGTCCTCATGCCGGACCACGAGGGCCCGCTGATGGCGTACGCCGAACCCAATACCGCCGGGCATGTGATGCTCGACGCCATCCGCGCGGTTCGTACCTATGCGCCGGACGAATTCGCCGGCAGCCGTTACGTGTCCATCGGCTATTCCGGTGGCGCGATCGCCTCCTACGCGGCGGCCATGCTGCTCGACGAGTACGCGCCGGAGCTGCGCGACGTGCTGATCGGCGCGGCGGCGGGCGGTCTGGTCACCGACAATTCGAGCGTGGCCCACCAGTTCAACGGCAATATCTCTTCGGGGATCCTGTTGACGGTCGCGCTGGCCGTCGCGCGCGAACATCCGGAGATTCTGCAGTACATGAACAATCTCGGGCAGTGGGTGGCCACCTCGCCGCTGCGTGATATCTGCGGCGACGCCTCCGGCCCCCTCGGCGTGGTCGGCATTCCGATCGACGTCGCGGCGAATACCGCGAATGCGCTGGACAGTCCGTTCGCGGCGAGGATGTTCGAGCGGTTGGATCTGACGGGACGCACCTCCGCCGTGCCGCTGTTCATCTACCACGGCCTGCACGACCCGTGGATTCCGCTCGCCGACGCCCAGAACATGTATCGGCAGCAGTGCGGCCGCGGCGTATCCGCCGTCTTCCGTGTCGTGGGCGGTGAGCACCTGCTCGGTTATGTCAGCGGCTATCCCGAACTCAGCGGCTGGATCGACGCGCGCTTGCGTGGCGAAGCCGCCCCGAGGGAATGCTGAGGTTCGCCGGCTTTCGGTCGGGTGGTTCGGGCTGTCCCGGCGCGCTGTCAGCATTCACTACGCGCCGGGATACCGCGTAGACGCTCGTCCAGCCAAATCATGGCATCGGGGTAGCCGAGGCCTGCCGCGATGATGTGTTCGCCCGGCACACTGCGGTAGACCGCGGTGACACCGAGTGAGCACTGCTCCTGGTAGAGATTTCGTGCGCCCTCGGCCGGGATCCAGAACTCCTGTTCGCCGTTGTAGATGTAGAGCGGTGTCGCCGAGGCGCGCCCGGCCATCCGCGTCACCTCGTAGATATCGCGTGCCAGCGGCGAGCGCAGGGGGTCGGCGATATTCGCGGCGATATCGATCGGCAGCAGCAGCGCCCCGGGCAGCGCGAAAACGCTGATGCACTGGTCTTTCATCGGCGAGGTCGTCACCCACTGGGCGAGGTGGTTCATCCTGGCCAGGATCTCGGGCCGCTCGCGGGCGATACCGAAGACGGCCGCCATGAACACGCCCGAGGCCAGGTTTGCGTTCATACTGCGGGACAGGATCTCGAAGTCGGCGGGCACCCCGCCGAGTGCCGCACCGGCCAGGGCCGGTGCGAGTTCGGGCGCGTAACTCGCGATGAGTTTCGCCGCCCCGTGCGTGGCGATCGCGCCACCGGAGTAGCCGGTCATCGCGAACCTGCTCGCGCCGAACTCCGCCGCCCGCCAGCCGCGTACCGCGCGTACCGCATCCAGTACCGCGTGGCCCGCGACGTAGGGCTCGGCATAGGCCATCAGTGGGCCCTCGTGATCCGGAATGAGTACGGCGTAACCACGCAGTGCGGCCAGCTGGGTGGTGGGCGGTACGAAGTCGGTGACCGCGCTCTCGAACGAGAGACCGTGCGCCAGTGTGTAGCTCGGCGTGCACCGGCGGCCGAGCGCGTCGATCGGAAGGTTGTTGACCAGCACCGGCCGCGCCCCGGGCACCGGTGAGCCGGTCGCCGGAATCACCAGCGTGGCCGTGGCGAAGGAGGGGCGACCGTGCGCGTCGGTGGTCCGGTACTTGAACAGCACCGCCTGCCGGATCGGCACGATGACCAGTGGCGCGGCCGAGGCGGTGATATCGCGGGCCTCGATCACCGCACCCGGGGGGAAGTCGGCGAGATCTGGCGGCCACAGATCGAATATCGGGTCGCCGACCGGCGCCGGCAGCACTGCCTGGCGCAGTGCTGCCAGCCCCGGCGCCAGGTCGTTCGTCTCCTCCAGGGGCGGCGCCGGTCGAGGTGCCGCCGCGATCGGCGGCGGCGGAATCACCTGGTCGATCCACTGCTGGATCCCGGGCAGGATCGCGCCGTGCACTTCCGCGGACAGTGGTGAGACGGGGAGTCCGGCGACCGGGAGAGCGGGCAGGGCGGGCGGCTGGGCGGCGGCCTGTCCGGTGAGCAACGGCGCGAGGACGAGCAACGCGAGAGTGACGGCACGCAAACGTCTCATGGCACACGCCCCTGGGTGCGATGTCGATACATCTGGCACCCGGGAGATGCGGTTTCCGTGCTCCGAAACATCCCCGGTCGTACGGGGCCAGGGACTCAGATTACGTGATCTGCTCTCGATTACTGTGATACGTCACAAAATTGAGACGACCCGCTATTGATTCGAGACAGAGGCGCCGCGCATCATCCATCGAGCCGGCGCCCCCGGGATACGGGACCGCGGGCTCGGTCGCAGCGTCCGCGGTCAAGAGGCAAGCACCTGCGGGGCAAGTACTTTCAGCATGGAGTTGGCCCAGCGCATCTGGCGCAGGGTCTCGGGATGACAGCTCTCGGCGAGTTCGAGAAGGTCGATGTCTCTGGTCGTCTGTGCGCCCTGCGCGAGCAGCTCCCAGTCGAGTGAGACACCGGCGGCGACCCGATGCAGGTGGCGCAGGTCGACGAGCAGGAGCAGCGCCGGTTCGCTGCGGCGTCCCAACAGGGTGCTGAGGCGTTCTTGGACGGGTGCGGTGCGTGGTTCGGTACGCGGATCGCTGTCGAGGTGGAGTCCGTAGTGGTGGCCGGCCCGGGCGAGTCGATGGACGTGCTCGGTGGACCAACCGGCGATATCGCGCGCCACGTAGTACACCTCGTGGTCGGCTCGGTGGCGGGCGGCCAGGGTGGTGAGGTCGAGGGCGAGTTTACGTTCGGAGCGGTGCAGCTCCCGGATCGCGAGGTCGAGTTTCACGGCTGTTCTCCCGCGGTCTCGAGGGTTTCGGTGGCGAAAGCCGTCCGGCCGCCGACGGTTTCCGCCACGGCGCCGCCGACGGGGTGTGAAGCCGTGGTGGTGGGTGCCGGCGCGGGGCCGTGGGTACCGATGGCGAGCACGGTGATCCGGGCGGCCGCGGTCTTGAAGATCGGCTGTTTGGAGGCCGGGTCCCAATCGGTGACGGTGAGTTCGTTGGCGGCGCGATCGTGTTCGGTACTCGCTCCGGTGGTGGCGTCCCAGTAGCCGTAATGGAAAGGTACGAACAGCACCCCGGGCCGGATTCCGCAGATACGGGCCTTGGCGCGCAGGGTGCCGCGCGCGGTGCCGATCTCCAGCAGGTCTCCCTCGGTGACGCCGGCGGCGTGCGCGTCCTCGGGTGAGATCTCCACCCAGACCTGCGGCGCGGCCGTCTGGAGCTGGGGTGCTCGGGCGGTTTTGGTGCGGGTGTGGAAGTGGTAGAGGGTGCGTCCGGTAGTGAGGACGAAAGGATAGTTCGAGCTCGGTGGCTCGTGTGGGGTGAGATACCCGGCCGCCTTGATGATCGCTTTGCCGGAGGGGTTCATCGCCCGGTACTCGGTGGGTTCGACGGGCGCTCCGGTGACCAGGTCTTTTCCGTAGGCTTCGCAGTAGTCCGGTGTGGCCGCGAATTCGCCGCCGGTGTAGAGGCGTTCGGTTCCGTCGGGATGATCGCTGTTGCAGGGCCATTGGATTCCGCTGCCGCCGCGGAGCTTGTCGTAGCCGATGCCGGTGTAATCGCACGGGCGTCCGGCACTGCACTTCTTCCACGCCTCGAACGCGGACTCCGGATCGTGCCACGGGGGCAGCGGTTCGCCGTCACGGTCGCGGAAATCCATGCGGCGCGCGTAATCGAGGAAGATGTCGAGATCGGCTCGCGCCTCGCCCGGGGGATCGGTCGCCTTGTCGGACAGATGCACGGTGCGGTCGGCATTGGTGAAGGTTCCGGTCTTCTCACCCCAGGTCGCCGCCGGCAGTACGACATCGGCGAGCGCGGTGGTCTCGGTATGGAAGATGTCCTGGACGACGACGAAAAGGCGCTCTTGGGCGAGGATCGAGCGAATGCGGCCGAGTTCGGGCATGGATACCGCCGGGTTGGTGGCGCTGATCCACAGCATGCGCACCGATCCCTGTTCGGCATAGCGCAGCATCTGCATGGCGTGGGTGGGCGGCGCATAGTGCGGGATCCGGTCGATATCGATATTCCACAGCTGCGCCAGCTCGGCGATATGGGCGTCGTTGTTCCAGTTCCGGAACCCGGCGAGGTCGCCGTCGGCACCGCATTCGCGGGTGTTCTGGGCGGTGGGCTGACCGTTCATCTGCAGCACGCCGCATCCGGGTTCGCCCAGCATTCCGCGGATCAGGTGCAGGTTGTTGACCTGCACGGCCGCCGCGGTGGCCTGATGTGACTGGTAGAAGCCCTGCAGTACCGTCGACAGCAGTGCTTCGGCAGTGCCCAGCACCCGGGCGGCGCGCCGAATATCGTCGGCGGGTACCCCGCACAGCTCGGCGGCTTTCTCGGGTGGGTATTCGGCGACCCGGTCACGTAGTTCGTCGAAGCCCACGGTGTGCCGGTCGATGTACTCGTGATCGATCCAGTCGTTGCCGATGATCTCGTGCAGGAGCCCGTTCATCAACGCGACATTCGTGCCCGGCAGCGGCGCCAGCCGCACGGTGGCGTATTCGGCGACCTTGGTCGAGCGGGGATCGACGCAGACGATCGCCGGTGGATCGTCGCCGGCGAGGCGATCCAGTATCCGGGCCCACAGTATGGGCTGGGTTTCGGCCATATTGTGGCCGAACAGCGCGATCACATCGGCGTGGTCGATATCGGCGTAGGAACCGGGCTGTCCGTCACAGGCGAACGATTCCTTCAACGCTTCGGCCGCTGTCGCGGTGCACAGCCTGGTGTTGCCGTCGACGTGGTTGGTGCCGATGGCACCGTGCGCGATCACCCCCAGGGTGTAGTACTCCTCGAGGAAAAGCTGACCGCTGGTGTAGAAACCGATGGCGCTCGGCCCCTGCTCGGCGAGTAGGTGGGTGCTGTGTTCGACGATGCGGTTCATCGCGGTGTCCCAATCGGTGGCGACCAGTTCACCGTTCTCCCGGATCAGCGGCCGGGTGAGCCGTTCCGGGGAGGAGTTGGCCTGCCAGCCGAACAGGTCCTTGGGGCCCAGCCGTCCCCGGTTGACCCGGTCCACGGCCCGGCCTCGCACCCCGACCATACGGCCGTCCTTGACCGCGATATCGAGGGCGTCGCCGTTGGAGTGCAGGATCGAGGCCGTCTGCACCCATTTCTCGACGTCCGCGCCGGCGAGGCCTTCGCCCAAATGCATATCCACCCGCACCGGCCACTCTTGTCCTGCCCCGTACGGCGTGCGGGTTCCCCATGGTTCGGCGATTCGATCCTTGGCCGCCATGCCCGGCGCTTACCCGCCGTCTCCGCCGGACAAACCGGCGGGCACCAGGACGGGACCGGCGACGATGTCGCGGTCACCGGCCGCCGTACCGGCCGCGTTCCTAGGTGGTTCCGCGCTGCTTCCGGTCCGGATCGATCTCGTCGGCGCGCTCGAACTGCTGATCCAGCTCTTCGCGAGAGGCGGCCGCCTCACCGCGATGTGCGGCTGCCTGTTGCTGGAGGCCGGTCGCCCGGGCTTGCTGGGCATCGGCTTCGGCCGCGGCCGCACGGGCCTTGGCGGCGGTCTCGTCGGCGAGTGCCTCGCGCTGTCCGACCCGGTGGGCGCGTTCGGCCGCCTCGCCGCGGATATGCTCCGCCTCGATCCGGCGGTGTTCTCTGCGCTTGTTGGTGGCCGCCCAGATCAGTGCGGCAACGATCAGGACTACGACAACCGCGATGACAACGATCGCGATAATTGTGCTGGTTGCCATTTCTGTTCCTCACCTCGCGTGTGACTCGTCCATGGCATAAATCGACAATGGCCGCCGGCCGACGACGGGACCGGTCGCACGGCACCGTTTCCGAGGGCGTCAGTAGTAGTGGCGTCGCCCGCCGACCGCGCGGCCCATCGACCCCAGTGCCAGGAGCACCAGCCCGATGATGAGCAGGATGATTCCGATGATCCACAGGATCTGGATATTGAACAGGAATCCGATGACCAGCAGAATGATTCCGAGAATGATCACGACAGGACCTGGATTCGGTATCGGGAGTTACAGGACCAGCGGCCACTGTGCACCCCGGTGGTCCATATCGAGTGCGCCGGTGTGCGCAGGGCCGCACCGTGGCGCGGCCCCGTGGGGCCGGGAGCCGCGGCGAGTGTTTGCCGGCGGGGCGCGTGGGCCGGGGAAACGGCCATCCGGGAGCATGCTGCCGTGGGCCGGGCCCGACGGGCTGTCGACCGGCGCGAGGCGAGCGAGAAAGGGTCGGCTTCGCGACGGATGGCGGTGTTGGTGACACACGCAAGCGCCATGACTTCGCCGGTTACGGCGTCCGCGCTGTTCATATCGCTCACCACACCCACCACCAGCTGCAACGGGCTCGATGTTCCAGATCTTCAGTACACGCCCGGCCCCCGGCAAAGTCAATGTCGTCACCGGCGGGCTCGGCCGGGACGCGGTATCGGGGTCACGGCGGCGAATCGCCGGGTGGGCGCGGCGCCGGCGTCCGGCGATCCGCCGAGGGGCATGATCGATAGGGGGCCATCGGCGCTCGAGGAGGATCCATGCGGAGTCCATCGATCCACGTCGCCTCGCTGTGGCAGGGCGAGGAAATCTATCGCAGCGAACTCGGCACCCTGACCAGGCTCACCGCCGACAATTTCCCCATCCTGTCGGGACTCTCCATCAAACGCCTCACATTGGCCCCCGGCGCCTTCCGCGAACCACACTGGCATGCCAATGCCACCGAGCTCACCTACTGCACGGCCGGCCGGGCGCTGGTCTCGGTGCTGGACGACGCCAGCCGCTTCTCCTCGTTTCTGGTCTCGGCGGGGGAGATGTTCCATATCGACTCCGGTGCCCTGCACCACGTCGAGAACATCGGCGATACCGATGCCGAGTTCGTCCTGGCGTTCCGGCACGAACGTGCCGAAGATTTCGGTGAGCGCCTATTCCCGCAAGGTCGTGGCGGCCGCTCGACCCTTAGCCGGGCTGTCACCGGACCGGCCGCACGACCTTCTCGGGGGTGCGGCCCGATGTCGCCCGCCTGCCACGCCGGCACCGGTGGGGTCGTTCCCGGGGCTGCCCGGACGGCTCTGCGTAGATCCGCCGGACAGCCGGTCGGCGCGTACGCACCGACCGTGGTACCGGTGGGCTCGCCGATGCGGACGGGTTGTTCGCCGGGTCACATCCGCCGGCCGGAATAGTCCCACCGGCCCACGGGTTGGAAACAGCTGTCGGCGTCCGGACAGCCCCGGGCCTCACCCCTTTTGTCGCTACGAGCGACCACTCGCCGAGAGGCGCTTGTGGGACGTCGGCATCCGAGTCACGGCGCCCGACGGCGTCCGGCTCGACGCCGCCAGGTGGTTCACCTGGCGGCGTTCTTCATCGATGGCCGGCCTGGGTCAGCGCGCCGCGGCGGCGCGGCGGGCGGCACCGACCGCGCGTTTCGCGATGGCCCAGCGGTGGACCTCGGACGGCCCGTCGTAGATGCGGAACGGCCGGACTTCGCGCGAGAGCCGGGCCAGCGGCATGTCCGCGGAGACGCCCAGCCCGCCGCAGAGCTGGATGCTGCGGTCCACGACCCGGAAGATGGCCTCGGCGGCGAAGGTTTTGGCGATCGAGGTCGCGTTCCCGGCCTGCTCGCCGTTGTCCAACTCCCAGCAGGCCCGGACCAGCAGTGCCCGGGTGGCCGCGATATCGATCTCGTTATCGGCCACCATCTTCTGCGCGAGACCGAGATTGCCGATGACCGAGCCGAAGCCTTCGCGTTCGGCGACGTAGGCGACGGCGACATCGTGGGCCCGGCGGCAGGCGCCGAGCCAGCGCATCACATGGGTCATCCGGGCCGGCCCCAGTCGGACCTGCGCGTATTCGAAACCGCGGTCGACGGCACCGAGGACCGCGTCGTCGGGTACGAACAGGTCCTCGAAGAAGACCTCGCAATGCCCGCCGATCATGGCCCGGTCCAGGGTGTCGATATGCCGGCCGACGCGCAGGCCGGGAGTATCGGCGGGCGCGAGGAACATGGTGGCACCGCCGCGCCGGCCCGGCTCGCCGGAGGTGCGGGCCATGATGATGAAGAAACCGGCACCGTCGGCACCGGTGATGAAGTGTTTGTGGCCGTTGATCCGCCAGCCGCCGTCCACCTTCGCCGCCCGGGTGGCCAGCGCCGAGGGATCCGACCCGGCGCCGGGTGCGGGCTCGGTCATCGCGAAGGCGGAACGCAGGTCACCGCGGGCCAGCGGTTCCAGGTAGCGGGCTTTCTGCTCGGGGTCGGCGATATGCGCGAGCATATGCACATTGCCCTCGTCGGGCGCGGCGATATTCAGCGCGGTCGGGCCGAACAGCGAATACCCGGCCTCCTCGAAAACCGGCGCGCGATCGGACATGGACAGCCCGTGCCCGCCGTATTCCACCGGGGCGTGCGGAGCGAACACACCGGCCGCCCGCGCCCGCTCCTGCAGGGTCACCCGGATCTCGTCGCCGCCGGCCGCGGTGATATCGCCGCCGTGGGCGTCTTCGACCGGCAGGACCGACTCGCGGACGAAATCGCGGGTGCGTTCCACCAAGGCTGCTACGTCGGCGGAATAAGTGAGATCGATCGGCACAGCGGTCCTCCTGGCGTTCCGGCGGATCGCTGAGACAACCGAGCGATCGCTCCGAGTGAACACTCTCATCGGCGCGGGCGGATGTCAAAATGATGCGCTCAACTGCACATAACAGTGCACAGCAATGTTCGGGTGGTGTTCGGTTATCCTGAACACTATGCCCGACCCGATCACCGACGACCCGGTACCGCCGCATAAGGCGATCCGGGCGGCGCGCCGCCGGGGCGGGTTGTCGCTCCGCGAGGTCGCGCGGCGCATCGGGGTGAGCCCCGCGACAATGAGCGCGCTGGAGAACGGGCACACCGGCCTCTCGGTGGACCGCCTCACCGATCTGGCCGCCGCCCTCGGCGTTCCCGCGCGGGATCTTCTCGGCGGCTCCGGTGCGGCGCGCCCGGCGGTGCCGGTTGCGCGCGAGACGGCCGCACCGGGGGAGTGGCGGGAGTTCGGTCCGCCCGGCTTCGATCCGGTACTCACCGCCGCGATCGCTCTGTTCGTGGAGATCGGCTATCACGGCACCACGGTGCGGGCGCTGGCGCGGCGCGCGGGGACCAGCGTGCCCGGCCTCTACCACCACTACCGCGACAAACAGGAAGTGCTGGTGCGCATCCTCGACCTCACCATGGACGATCTGCACCGGCGGGTCCGCGGGGCGCGCGCCGAGGGCCGCGACGGCGTGGAGCGGGTGCGGCTGATCGTGGAGGCGCTCGCGCTGTTCCACACCAATCGTCGGGAACTGGGTTTCATCGGCGCCAGCGAGATGCGCAGCCTGCTGCCCGCCGACCGTGCCCGGATCGCCGGCTCGCGCCGCGAACTCCAGCGGATCCTCGACGACGAGATCGCCGCGGCCGCCGCCGCGGGTGGTCTCACCACCCCGCACCCGCGGGCGGCGGGGCGGGCGATCGCCACCATGTGCACCGGGATCGCCCAGTGGTATCAGGAGGGCGGCGGCGCCACCGCGGAGCAGATCGCGGCCGAGTACGGGGAATTGGTCCTCGATATGCTCGGCGCCGCGGCGCGGCCCGGCGGATCCGCCGCGCCCCGCCCGCCGATACCGTGACCGCGCGCTGCGCTTCGCCTCCGACCGCGTGGTACGCCACCGTCGTGCACGCCGGATCCGGCGGACGGGTGACCGGCCGGATCGCCTCGCGCCCGGCCGAAGCGTTTCCGCGAGGCTTCCGCGTGCGCCCCCGGCGCAGCGCGGCCGGCAGGCTGTCGCCGAGGACGGTGCCGATCACCGCGCCCTCCACCATGTTCTCGGCCGAGTCCAGTCCGGCGAGGGCCTCGATATCGGCGGCTGCCGGCCGCGCTCCGCGGCCACCTCGTCGATCCGGCGCGCGGCCCATTCTCGGTCGGCCGCGGAGACGGTTTCGCGGGGCGCGACCGGTAGGCCCGGCTGGGCGGTGAGTACGTCGTGCAGTGAGCTACCCGGTTCGTCGATCGGGGTGAGGACGTCGCGCACGGCGGCCACCGAGAGTCCGGCCACCTCGGTGAGCGCCTGGACGAGCGCGAGCCGCCGCACATGCGCCGGACCGTAGCGGGCTTGGTTGGGCTGGTCGGTTCGCCGGGCGGCAGGAGTCCTTCGCGCTGGTAGTACTGGACGATCGCGACGCCCGACTCCCGGCGCAGTTCGCCATCCGCATCCGCTGCCGCCTCTTCGCTCGCGTCGTCCCGGGATCCGATCATGTCAGCCGTCGTCCCGGCCCGGTGGCCCGGTCGTGGCTCAGGTGGGTGGCAGCTCTGCCACTCGCGGGGCGGCCGCGCGAACCGCTGCCGCTGACCGGACATTTCCGAGGCGGCCGAGCAGGAAGGTTTGGATTCAGAGTGATCGAGACCGGCGACGGCACGCCGGTCGCTCCTTAACGTCTTGTCCAGCATCCGGGAGTCCGCCGCGGGCGGCACCGGCCCGACGATGCCGCGGCCGGTCCCCGGCGCGGTGCGATCCGGAGAACTCGATGAAACGACCCGTTGCCCTGTTCGGGGTAGCCGCCGCGACGTTCGCCCTCGCGGCGTGTGGAGGCGGGGTGACCCAGACCGGTGTCAGCGGTCCGCCGCAGCCCGGCGGAACCCTGCGGTACGGCCTCTCCCAAGCGCCGACCTGCTCCGATCCGGCGCAGGGCGGTACCAACCAGACGATCTACGTCAGCCGTCAGATCGCCGACTCGCTCACCGATCAGGACCCGAGGACCGGCGAGATCCGGCCGTGGCTGGCCGAGCGCTGGGAGGTGAGCCCGGACGCGCGCACCTTCACGTTCCATCTCCGCGCCGGGGTGACCTTCAGCGACGGCACCGCGCTGACGGCGGAATCCGTCCGTGGCACGCTCGATTCCATCGTGCACGTCCTGGGTGGCGCCAAAGCACCACTGGCCGCCACCTACCTCGCCGGCTACACCGGTACCGATGTGGTGGACGCGCACACCGCGCGGGTGCGCTTCGGCACCCCGAATGCGCAGTTCCTGCAGGCGACTTCGACCCCGCAGCTGGGCATCCTCGCTGCCGCCACCACCGCGAAAGAGGCCGAACAGCGCTGCCTCGGCGATACCGTCGGCAGCGGTCCGTTCACCTACGCCGAGTACCGTCAGGGTGATTCGGTGACGCTTGAAAAGCGTGCCGGATACGGCTGGGGCTCGGCGGTATTCGCGCACCAGGGTGAGGCCTATCTCGACCGGATCGAATTCACGGTGGTTCCGGAATCCGGGGTTCGCACAGGCAGTCTGGTATCCGGTCAGCTGGACGCGACCAGCGACGCCCTGCCCCAGGACGTGCCGCAGATCGAAGCCGCGGGCGGACAGGTGGCCACCGCCGCCAACCCCGGGATCACCTTCGGTCTGCAACCGAATGTGACGCGGGGCCCGCTGCGCGACCGCGCGGTACGCACCGCGCTGCTGTCCGCGGTCGACCGGCAGGAACTCGTCGATACGGTGCTGGGCCCGCAGTTCCGGCCCGCGACCGGCCCACTGGCCCATACGACGCCCGGCTACATCGATCTGAGCGGGGAGCTCGGCTTCGATATCGACGCGGCGAAGCGGGCGCTGGACGCGGCGGGCTGGGTCCCGGGCGGCGACGGTATCCGCGCCAAGAACGGGGAACGGTTGTCGTTCGGGGTGCTGTTCAGCGCGGCATTCGCCGGCAACCAGGCAATTCTGGAACTCCTTCAACAGCAACTGCGGGGGGCGGGTGTGGAGTTGCGGCTGGAACCGGCCGCGATCGCCGACTACACCGTGCGGCAGAACACCAAGGATTTCGACACGATCTACTACAACGTGACCCGCGCCGACGGCGATATCCTGCGCACCAATTTCGGTCTGGATGCCCGGAACCTGAACGACCGCGGCGCGATCCCGCAGCTCGACGCCGCGCTGTCCGGCCAGCTGGCCACCGTCGACAGGGCGCAGCGGGGCCGGCTGATCGAACAGGCGCAGCGGCTGCTACTCGACGAGGGGCTGTGGATCCCGACCATCGAACTCGCCCAGGCCATCGGGGTCGCGAACACGGTGCAGGGCTTGACCTTCGAGGCGTCGGCACGACTGCAGTTCTACGACACCTGGTTGAGCGGCCGATGACCACGCTGACCCGTTATGTGCTGCTGCGTGTACTCCAGGCGGCCGGCGTGCTGTGGGCGGCGTTCACTCTGTCCTTCGCGGTGCTGTACCTGCTTCCCGCCGATCCGGTGCAGCTCGCTGTGGACGCCAACCCCGGCACCCCGGTCGACGCCGCCGCGGTCGCCGAACTGCAGGCCCGGTATGGGCTGGACAGACCGGTGTGGGAGCAGTATTCCACTGCGCTGATCCACGCGGTGCGCGGTGACCTGGGGCATTCGCTGAGTACCGGGCAGACCGTCGTCGAGGCCATCGGGGAAGCACTGCCCTCCACCCTGGCGCTGGCCGGTACGACGCTGGTGCTCGCCATGGTGTTCGGCGCCGCCCTCGCGCTGGCCGCCGCCTATACCGAACGCACCCGGTTGCGCGATCTGCTGACCGCGCTGCCGCCGGTCGGGGCGGCCATGCCCACCTTCTGGGTCGGATTGATCCTGCTGCATCTGTTCTCGTTCCAGTTGCGTTTGGTGCCCGCGTTCGGCGGTACCGGGTTCAGCGGGACGATCCTGCCGGCGATCACCCTCGCCGTGCCGGTGGGCGCGGTGATCGCGCAGGTGCTCTACACCAACCTGATCGCCACCTGGAATCAGCCGTTCGTGGCGGTCGCCTTCGCCAAGGGCGCGTCCCGCGCCTGGGTGCAGCGGCGGCATGTACTGCGCGCGGCGGTCGGACCGGCACTCACCATCGCGGGAGTCTGGGTGGGCACGGTGCTCGCCGGGTCGGTGATTGTGGAAACGGTGTTCGCGCGCGCCGGTGTCGGTCGGCTGACCCAGACCGCGGTGCTGAACCAGGACATTCCGGTCGTGCAGGGCATCGTGGTGTTCGGCGCGGCGGTGTACGTGCTGGTGAACCTGCTGGTGGATCTGGTGTATCCGCTGGTGGACGCGCGGGTGGTGGACGGGTTCCGCGGGAAGGAGACGGTCCGTGTCTGAGGTTCGCGAACTCATCGCACCGCCGCGCGAGAAGGCCTGGACACCGCGCCGCGGGCGGACCACGGCCGGTGTGGTGTTCGCCGGGGCGGTGCTGGTCCTGGTTCTCGGCTGGGCGAGCGTGCCCGCCCTGTTCACCCAGGGCGACCCGCTGACCGGTGTACCGAGCGAGAAGTTCCGCGGCCCGAGTCCGCAGCACTGGTTCGGCACCGACAATCTGGGTCGCGACCTCTACACCCGGGTCGTGCACGCGGCCGCGCTGTCGCTGACCGCGACCGTGCTCGCCGTGGCGATCGGGCTGGTGGCCGGGTCGCTGCTCGGGGTGGTGTCGGGTGTGGTGGGCGGAACCTTGGACAGCTTCGTCATGCGTGGTGTGGATGTGCTGCTGTCGATTCCGGAACTGCTGGTCTCGCTGGCTCTGGTGACGGTGCTCGGTTTCGGCACCGGCAATGTCGCGCTCGCCGTCGGTGTCGCGCTCATCGCACGGTTCGCCCGGGTGATGCGCGCCGAGGTGCTGCGGGTACGGCAGGCACCGTACGTAGAGGCCGCCCGCGCCTGCGGGGTGCGCTGGTACGGGGTGCTCTTCCGGCACGTCCTGCGCAATTCCTGCGCCCCGGTCGCCGCGCTGGCCGCCGTCGAGTTCGGTCTCG
Organism: Nocardia grenadensis; assembly: GCF_050942415.1. Classification (NCBI taxonomy): domain Bacteria; kingdom Bacillati; phylum Actinomycetota; class Actinomycetes; order Mycobacteriales; family Nocardiaceae; genus Nocardia; species Nocardia grenadensis. Next base: position 2,650,305 of record NZ_CP192054.1, read on the forward strand.
CCGTGCTGGCCGTGTCGTCGCTGAGCTTCCTCGGCTACGGTGCCGCGCCACCGACGCCGGAATGGGGATCGCTGATCTCGGAGGGACGCAATTATCTCGCCACCGCCTGGTGGCTGACCACGTTACCCGGCCTGGTCATCGTCGCGGTGGTGCTCGCCACCCAGCGCCTCGGCCGGGCCTTCGCCCAGGAGGGACTGCGGTGACACGTCCAGAAGTCGTCCGTGCCCGGACCGATCACCCCGCCGCCCGCATGTGGACCGGCCACGAAGCGGCACCCGCCGGACCGGAAGCCGGTGATCCGCTGGTGGCCGCGGCGCGCCGGATTCGCGGATTCCTGCGCGCCGGCCGACGGTTCCAGGCCGGACTGGCCGAACAGCAGCCGCGACTCTTCCTGACCGGGTGGTCGCTGTGAGCGCGACCGGGGGCCCGCTGCTACAGGTCGAGGATCTGGTGGTCGAATACCGTACCGCCGCGGCGTCGACCACCGCGGTCGACGGAATATCCCTCACGATCTGCACCGGAGAGACGGTCGCGGTGGTCGGGGAGTCCGGGTCGGGTAAATCCAGCCTGGCCCACGCGGTGATCGGGCTGTTGAGCGGTGCCGGAGCGATCACCGCCGGTAGGGTGACTTTCGCCGGAGAGCGGCTCGACCGGCTACCGGCCCGCGGATGGCAGCGGATCCGCGGCGCCCGGATCGGTTTCGTACCGCAGGATCCCGCGGTTTCGCTGAACCCGGTGCTGCGCATCGGTGACCAGGTCGCCGAAACGTTGCGGATCCACGGCCGCGCGGACCGGCGTACCGCCCGGGCCGAGGCGATCCGGATACTGACCGAGGCCGGAAGCGATCGCCCGGCCCTGCGGGCCCGGCAGTTCCCGCAGGATCTGTCGGGCGGCCAGCGCCAGCGGATACTGATCGGGATCGCTTTGGCCTGCGGTCCGAGCCTGGTCATCGCCGACGAACCGACCAGCGCGCTCGATGTCACCGTACAGCGGCGGATCCTCGACCATCTGGCCGGCCGCACCGCCGAATCGGGTACCGCGGTCCTGCTGATCACCCACGACCTCGGTGTCGCCGCCGACCGCGCCGACCGGATCGTGGTGATGCGGCACGGCCGGATCGTGGAATCCGGCACGGCCGCCGAAGTGTTCACCGAGCCGCGGCACGAGTACACCCGCCGGCTGCTGGCCGCCGCCTCGGGAACGGGCCGGCCGCGCCGTCCCGAACGTGCCTCCGCCGTCAGACCGCTGTTGTCGGCTCACGGCCTGCACAAATCCTTCCGGGTGGCGCGCGGCACCACGCTCGCGGCCGTCACCGATGTCTCGTTGACCGTCGACCGCGGCGAAACCCTGGCGATCGTCGGTGAATCCGGCTCCGGCAAGTCCACAACCGCGCGGATCATCGCCCGGCTGGAGCGACCCGACCACGGCACCGTGGAATTCGACGGCACCGATATCGGCGGGTTGCGCGGGGCCCGGCTGCGCGAGTGGCGGCGGCGCGTTCAGATCGTGTATCAGAACCCGTACGCCTCGCTGAACCCGAAACTGACCGTCGGCGCCATAGTCGCCGAACCTCTGCGGGCCTTCGGGGTCGGTGACCGATCGACCCGCGGCGAGCGGGTCGCCGAACTGCTCGACCAGGTCGCGCTGCCCGTCTCCGCCGCGCAACGCCGCCCGGCCGAACTGTCGGGTGGGCAGCGCCAGCGGGTGGCCATCGCCCGCGCCCTGGCCCTGCGCCCGGATCTGGTGATCCTCGACGAACCGGTGTCCGCGCTGGATGTCTCGGTGCAGGAACAGATCCTGAACCTGCTCGACACGCTGCAGACCGAACTGTCGCTGAGCTACCTGCTCGTATCCCACGACCTCGCGGTGGTCCGCGGGATGAGCGATCGGGTGGCGGTTATGCGGGAGGGCCGCATTGTGGAGACGGGCCCGACCGCGGAGATCTTCGAAGCGCCGCGCCACGAGTTCACCCGGGAACTGCTGCTGGCGGTCCCGGGGGGCGCGCGCCGGCACCGGCCGAGAGAAAGGACCGCCTGATGACGCAGGTGTCGCCCCTGCTGTTCGCCGTCGAATTAGTGGGTACCGGAGTGCATCCCGCGTCCTGGCGGCGCCCGGACTCGCGGGCCGAGGACCTCTTCACCGCCGGGTACTGGGTCGACGCGGCGTCCGCCGTGGACCGGGCCGGCCTGGATCTGGTCTTCCTGCCGGATTCGTTCGCCCTGCAATCGGACGGCGCGCGGGGACGCCTCGAGGCGGTCGGTATCGCCGCCCGGGTCGCGACGTCCACCACCCGGCTCGGCGTGATCCCGCAGGTCCCGGTCACCCATACCGAACCGTTCCATCTGTCCAAGGCCATCGCGAGCCTCGACTACGCGACCTCCGGCCGGGCGGGCTGGGAGGTGACGGTATCGCCGGGCGCCGAGCAGGCCCGCCTGTTCGGCCGTAAAGCCGAGCAGTCCGAGGATTCGCTGTGGCACGAAGCCGGCGAGGCGATCGAGGTGGTCACCCGGTTGTGGGACAGCTGGGAAGACGACGCGGAGATTCGGGATGGCGCCACAGGCCGGTTCATCGATCGCGACAAACTGCACTACATCGATTTCGCCGGAGACAACTTCTCGGTGAAGGGCCCGTCGATCACCCCGCGCCCGCCCCAGGGGCAGCCGCTGATCGCGGTGCGCGCCTCCGGTCCGCTCGCGACCCGGACGGCGGTGCGGTACGCCGATCTCATCCGGATCACCGCCCCGGATCCGGCCACGGCCGCGGAGACCCGGTCGGTCCTGCGCTCCGCGGTGGCTGCGTCCGGTCGCGACCCCGGGCAGGTGCGGGTGCTGCTCGATCTCGAGGTCCATCTCGCGCCGACGGCGGCACTGGCCGTGCGGGAGGTGGCCGAACTGGAGGAGTGGACCGCCACCGCCGGCCCGGACGGTCTGCGCCATGTGGGGACTACCGACACCTTGCAGGAGCTGGCCGAGCAGGTGCGGCGGGAATGCGCCGCGGACGGGATCGTGCTTCGACCACTGGCCCTCGCCCCGTTTCTGGACCGGCTCCCGGCGCCGCTGACCACCCTGCGCGGCAGGCTCGGCCTGCCGCGTCCGCACAACCGCTACGCGACCGAACGGGGCTGATATGCCGAGAACGCAGCCGGGTAAGCAGATCCATCTCGCCGCACATTTCCCGGGCGTCAACAACACCACCGTCTGGACCGATCCCGAATCCGGTAGCCAGATCGACTTCGCATCCTTCGTCCACCTGGCCCGGACGGCCGAACGCGGACTGTTCGATTTCTTCTTCCTCGCCGAAGGGCTGCGGCTGCGCGAGCACCGCGGCCGGATCCACGACCTGGACGTGGTCGGCCGTCCCGATACCTTCACGGTGCTCAATGCCCTCGCCGGGGTCACCGACCGGCTGGGCCTGGCGGGCACCATCAACACGACCTTCAACGAACCATTGGAGCTGGCGAAACAGTTCGCGACCCTCGATCACCTGTCCGGTGGGCGGGCCGCCTGGAACGCGGTCACCTCCTCCGACGCGTTCACCGGCGAGAACTTCCGTCGCGGCGGCTACCTCGAGCACGCCCAGCGGTACACGCGAGCCACGGAAGTGGTCGAGGCGACCCGCGCACTGTGGGACAGTTGGCCGGCCGACGCGCTGGTCGTCGACCGCGATCAGGGTGTGTTCACGGCGCCGCTCCCCGAGTTCCGGTATCGCAGCAGCCAGTTCGATATCGAGGGTACGTTCGTCCTGCCCCGCAGCCCGCAGGGATATCCGGTGCAGTTGCAGGCCGGGGATTCCGAGGAGGGCCGGGAATTCGGTGCCGCCACCGCGGACGCGATCTTCAGCCGGCACGGCGAACTCGAAGTGGGACAGCAGTTCTACACCGATATGAAGGGTCGGCTCGCCAAGTACGGCCGCCACCGCGACGATCTGCTGATCCTGCCCGCGGCCACCTTCGTCCTCGGCGACAGCCGGGCCGACGCCGAGGAACGCGCACAGCACATCCGGCGCCGGCAGGTCGGCCCGCACACCGCCATCGCCTTCCTGGAACAGGTCTGGGGCCGCGACCTGTCCGCCTACGACCCCGACGGCCCACTGCCCGATATCGAACCGCTCGACGATGCGACCATCACCCGGGGCCGGGTGCGGCACGCCCGGGATCCGCGCGCGGTCGCCGCGCAGTGGCGGGCCCGGGCCGAGGCGGAGAACCTGACGATCCGCGAACTGATCATCGAGGTCACCGCGCGTCAGCAGTTCGTCGGATCACCGGCGGAGGTCGCCGCCGAAATCGACCGCTACGTGCAGGAGGACGCCGCCGACGGATTCATCCTGGTGCCCCACCTCACCCCGGCCGGGCTGGACGAATTCGTCGACAAGGTGATCCCGGAACTGCAGGATCGCGGCACCTACCGCACCGAGTACACCGGCACGACCCTGCGCGAGCATCTGGGTCTGCGCCATCCCCATCGAGCCGACGAGAAAGTGCGCGCCTCATGACGGTACCCCTGTCCGTTCTGGACCTGTCGCCGATCAGCACCGGATCCACCGCCCGGCAGGCGATCCGCAACACCATCGACCTCGCCCGGCACGCCGAGTCATGGGGTTACCGACGGTTCTGGGTGGCCGAACACCATTTCGTCGCGGTCGCCTCCTCGGCGCCGACCGAACTGATCGCGCTCATCGCCGGCGCCACCGAGACCATCCGCGTCGGTTCGGCCGCGGTCCAGGCCGGCTACCGCACCTCGGCCTCGGTTGTCGAATCGTTCGGCACCATCGACGCCCTGTACCCCGGCCGTCTCGATCTGGGCCTGGGGCGTTCGGCACACCGGATCGGGCAGCTCCGATCCGCGGCCGCCCCGGCCGCCCCGGCCGCGCCGACCGCGCAACGTCCGACCGAGGTCCGCGACGGGGTGGTGCTCCCGCCACCCTTCGCGCCCCACCGGATCCGCGATACCACCCGCCTGGCGGCCTCGCTGGAAGCGCTGCGGCTACCGGGCGCCGAACCGCTCGACTACACCCTGCAGGTCGAGGAGATCCGGGCGCTGCTCGCCGGCACCTACGCGACCGCCGACGGCGTCGCCCTGCACGCCGTGCCGGGGGAGGGCGCCGGGGTCGAACTGTGGTTGTTCGGCAGCAGCGGCGGCGAGAGCGCCCGGCTGGCCGGTTCGCTGGGCCTGCCGTTCGTGGCCAACTACCACGTGTCCCCGGGGACCCTCCTGGAAACCGTCGAGGCCTACCGGACGGCGTTCCGTCCCTCACCGCGCTATCCGCGACCGTACCTGGTGGTTTCGGCGGATGTCGTGGTCGCCGCGCAGGAGCCGACCGCCCGGCATCTGGCCTCCACCTACGGCCACTGGGTGGCGAGTATCCGCAGTGGCGCGGGCGCCGCGGAATATCTCGACCCTGATTCCGCGCCGCCGTTGACCGACGACCAGCAGCGGCTGGTCGACGACCGGGTGAACACCCAATTCGTCGGAACCCCCGCCTCGGTCGCCGCCCGCCTCACCGCCCTGCGCGATCTCACCGGCGCCGACGAACTCGTCGTCACCAGCGTCACCCACCGGCACGCGGACCGTCTCACCTCGCACCGCCTCCTGGCCGAGGAGTGGGGCCTGGCCCGTGCCCGCGCCGCCTAGCTACGCCCGTGGAGCTCAGAAGGCCCCGCCCGCCCGAGGCGGGTGGGGACGCACCGGTGTTCCACCGGGTCTCCTCGGACACGAGAAAGCCCACGATATCGGCGATATCGTCGAGCCCGCTGGATATGGACAGTCGACATACTCGACTAACTATCCTGCCTCGTCAACTGTTGATCATCTAAACTGCTCGACGTGGCAGTGAACGATCACGACCTGGTTGCCGCCCTCGGCGGGCTCTATCGTGAGGTGAACGCGTTCTATGGGGCGATAGCCCGCGAATTCGGCCTCACCGCTCAGCAGATCGCGCTGCTCTGCCTGGTCCAGGCCCAGCATCCGACATTCGGCGAACTCGCCGCCGCGCTCGGCTGCGACAAGACCAATATCACCGGCATGGTGGACCGGCTGGAACGCCGCGGTTATGTGGCACGGCAACCGGATTCGGCCGATCGCCGGATCAGCCGGGTGGCGCCGACGGCCGAGGGAGTGGTGATCGGCGCCGATATCCAGGCGGCGATCGCCGGAAAACTCGCCGCCACCCTGCCGCACGTCGCCCGGATCGAACTCGCCGCCGCCGCAACTGATCTGGTCACCGCCCTGTCCGACCGCGGCGCAGCGCGTTAGCCGTCGCTACCCGGCCACCGGCTGCGGCGTATGACGGCTCGCCGGTTTGGGCAGCCCGAAATGGTCGCGCAGGGTGGTTCCGGTGTACTCGGTCCGGAACAGCCCGCGCTGCTGCAGAATCGGGACCACGGTTTCGGTGAAGACCTCGAGGCCGCCGGGGTAGTAGGGCGGCATCACGTTGAAACCGTCCGCGGCGCCGGAGCGGAACCACTCCTCGATGGTGTCGGCCACCTGCTCCGGGGTGCCCGCGAAGACCCGGTGCCCGCGCGCGCCCGCCAGCCGGTGCAGCAGACCGCGCAGGGTCGGCTGTTCCCGCTGGACGATTCCGGCCACCACCTGCCGCCGACTCGCCGAATTGTGGGTGACATCACCGGCGTCGGCGAACAATTCGACCGGTACCGGTTCGTCCAGTTCCAGGTGGCGCAGTGATTCGTGGGCCAGCGACTCCAGTTGCTTGATCCCGTACTCGGGCACGGTGAGCTCGTTGAACTCCCGTTCCAGCTGCTTCGCCTCCGCCTCGGTCCCCGCGATGAACGGGCTGATTCCGGGCAGGATCTTCACCTGGTCTGGTGCGCGGCCGAAATCCGCCGCCCGCTGTTTGATATCGCGGTAGAAGGCCTGGGCGTCGCTCAGCCGCTGATGCGCGGTGAAGATCGCCTCGGCATACCGCCCGGCGAACGCGCGGCCGTCGTTGGACGCGCCCGCCTGAACCAGTACCGGATACCCCTGCGGCGTGCGGGCCGAATTGAACGGTCCGCGTACCCGCAGATGTTCGCCCGCGAAATCGATGGGGTGGATCTTGTCCGGGTCCGCGTACCGGCCGCCGGCGCGGTCCAGCAGGATGGCGTCGTCCTCCCAGCTGTCCCACAGTGCGGTGACCGCGTCGACGAACTCGCGGGCCCGGGCGTAGCGTTCGGTGTGATCGGGATGGCGGTCCAACCCGAAATTGGCGGCGGCCAGATCGGTGCCGGTGGTGACGATGTTCCAGCCCGCTCGGCCGCCGGAGATATGGTCCAGCGAAGAGAACAGCCGGGCCAGATTGTAGGGCTCGTAGTAGGTGGTGGACGCCGTGGCGATCAGACCCAGATGTGTGGTCGCCGCGGCGATCGCGGTCAGCAGCGTGATGGGTTCAAGTCCGGGCGCGGCGTTGTAGGCCACATTGGTCCGCAGCGCCGGTCCGTCGGCGAAGAACACCGCGTCGAAGGTGGCGGCCTCGGCGGTCCGGGCGATCTCCTGGTAGTAGCGGACATCGTAGATTCGGTCGGGGCGGCTGGCCGGATGGCGCCAGGCCGCCTCGTGGTGTCCGGCGGGGTAGATGAACGCGTTGAGGCTCAGCCGGCGTGGTTCGGTCATCGTGCATCGTCCTCGTAGTGAGTGGGTTCGGTGGAGACACCGAGCGCGGCCAGGAGTTGTTCGCGATAGTGGGCGACGGCGGGATCGCCGTGCCGGCGCGGGCGGACCTGCGCGATGGACAGGTCGACGGCGATGCGGCCCTCGTCGAGGACGAGCACTCGATCGGCGAGCAGCACCGCCTCGTCCACATCGTGCGTGACCAGTAGCACCGCCGGGCGGTGCCGGGCGCAGAGATCCTGGAGCAGTCCGTGCATCCGGATGCGGGTGAGCGCGTCCAGCGCGCCGAACGGTTCGTCGGCGAGCAACAGTGCCGGTTCGCGGACCAGGGAACGGGCCAGCGCCACCCGCTGCTGTTCACCGCCGGACAATTCACGGGGCCAGGCATTCTCCCGGCCGGCCAGGCCGACCTCGGCCAGTGCGTCACGACCGCGCTGTGCGGCACCCGGACCGCTCAAACCCAGGGTGACATTGTCGAGCACTCTGATCCACGGCAGCAGCCGGGAATCCTGGAACACCACCGACCGCTCCCGGGGGACGGTCAGTTCACCGTCGCCCGCGACATCGTGGTCCAGTTCGCCGAGTGCGCGCAGCAGGGTGCTCTTACCGGAACCGCTCCGGCCCAGTAGCGCCACGAACTCGCCCCGCGCGATATCGAGATCCACCCCGCGCAGCACGATCCGGTCGCCGAACCCGCGCCGCAGAGCGCGGACTCGTACGGTCAGTCCGACAGTGTCTGTCGCCATGCGAGCGCCCTCCGCTCCAGCGCGCGAACGGCCAGGTCACCGAAAAGACCCAGCAGCCCGTAGATCACCAGTCCCACCACGATCACGTCGATCTGCCCGTAGGTGCGTGCCTGGGTCATCAGATAGCCGATACCGCTGGTGGCGTTCACCTGCTCGACCACCACCAGAGCCAGCCAGGAGATGGTGACCGCCAGCCGTAGTCCGGTGAAGAATCCCGGCAGTGAACCGGGCAGCGCGACCCGGCGGACGAAACCCCACCGGGACAGTCCGACCGTCCGCGCCAGCTCCACATACCGCGCGTCCACCCCGCGCAGGGAGGCATGCGTATTGATGTACACCGGCACCAGCACACTGGCGGTGATGACGACGAGTTTCATCTCCTCGCCGATCCCGAACCACACGATGAACAGGGGGATCAGCGCGAGGGTCGGGATGGAGCGTTTGATCTGCACCGGACCGTCGACCAGTGCTTCGCCGATTCGGCTCAGCCCGGAGACCAGCGCGAGCACCACGCCGATCGCCACCCCGAGTACGAGACCGATCGCGGCACGCTGCAACGAGGTCAGCAGATTGGGCTGCAGGGTGCCCTCGGCGATCAGATCACCCGCGGTCCGGGCCACATCCCACGGCGCCGGCAGTGTTTCGGCATCGAGCGCGCCGGACAGCGACCCGATCATCCAGGCGGCCAGCAGCAGTACGGGCCCCAGCGCGAAACCGAACGGTATCGGCCGGCCGGGCCCGAGGCGAACCCGGCGGCCGGTCCGGGCCGACCGTGCCGGTGGTGCGAGCGGGACGGAATCGGCCCGTGCGCCCGCGGAGATACCCAAGGTGGCCACTAGCGCCCCTCCTGTTCGAATCGTGCGCCCACGGCAGGCACGGTTTCACTGATCACCTGGTCGAACCGGGTGTCGAAACCGTCCGCGGCCTCGACCCTGCGCGGCAGCTGACCGGCCGCGTCGATGACATCGATGGTCGCCTGCTGGGCATCGATCAGTTTCTGATCCAGATGGGGAAAGGTGAACTCCCCGAGTGAATCGACGATCCGGCCGGCGTCGTCGGCGCTGAGCTTCTGATTCTCGATGTAGTAGATCCGGGCCCACTCGTCCTGGTGCGTATTGGTCCAGTGGAACGCCCGCACGAAGGCCCCGACCAGGGCGCGCAGCGCGGCGGACTTCGCCGGATCCTGGGTCGCCTCCCGCCGGGAGTACAGATAACCCACGCCGTAATAGATACCCGTGGCTTCCGAATCGGCGATCACGGTCGCGCCCGGAGTACGCAGGAACCGGGTGAGCCGCGGCTCGTTCAGCGGGGCGATATCGACCTGCCCGGTGCGGACCGCATCATTGAAATCGGCCAGCTGTAGCCGCACCAGCTCGACATCGGACGTGGTCAGACCGGCTATGTCCAGGGCGCGCAATACCGCCGCCTGCTGAGCCGTCCCTTCGGCATAGGCGATCTTCTTACCCTTCAGATCGGTCAGCCGGGTCGCGAGGACATTTGGTGCGACAGCGAGTTTTATCCCCGCCGGATCGGTCTGATAGGCGGCGATGATCGGCACGTCCTGGCCGGCGGCCAGGGCATGGATCGGCGGCACATCACCCACCGGCGCCACATCGGCCGCCCCCGCCCGGAACGCCTCCAGGATCTCCGGGCCGCCGATGAAATTCGCGAACTCCACCTCGAACGGCAGTTTCTCCAGTTCACCGGAGGCGCGCAGCGCGGTCTGGAAACGCTCCTGCTGGTCGGCGACCACCAGGGTGGTGCCCGGCGGAACCTCGGTGGGTAGCGGCGTGTCGAGCGCGGCGCCACCGGGCCCGTCACTGCTGTCGCACCCGGTCAGCGCTATCCCGACAGCGGCGGTAGCGAGAAGCATCGCGACCGACCGGAGTCGGAAACATGCGGTAAGAGAACGAGACTGGTGCATAGCGGCATTGAAACAACGTCGCGGTCACGAGGGAATGATTAATAAGACGGTGATCCGAACTGTATCCCACCATCCCGCCGCCGGAGCCGGCGCGGGCCCGACCGCGGAAGCCGGCCGCCCGAGTGAGCGGTCGAAACGACTCCCGGCTCCCGCGGACGGATCACCCGCCCGGCCGGAGGCGGCCGCCGTGGGGCAGTTCCCAGGCCGCCGCTGTCCGGACGCCGGTGCGCGCGTCGGTGACATCACCAACGTGATACCACTCCATCCGCACCCGCGCGGGTACGAGTTCGACGACGCCGTAGCCGTGGGAGTCGAGCTCGGTGTAGTGGATGTGCCGGTTGAGTGCCCGCACCGACTCCGCGAGCGCGACCGAACCGGTGCGCGGCGGGGTCGGCAGCATATCTCCGATCCCGGTGGAGGTCACCGACGGGACCACGAATTCGACTCCGGCGGTAGGTCCGCCGGGGTATCGCGCGGCGTCGAGCGGGACGTCGGAGGCCCAAGAGCTGTGGATATCGCCGGTGAGGAAGACGACGTCGCCGCCGCGGTCGGTCAGGGCCTGGAGGAGGCGGTGGCGGTCGGCGGGGTAGCCATCCCACTGGTCGGTGTTGAGCACCAGACCCTCGCGGGGGATACCGAATACCTCGGTGACCGCCGCGCTGGTCTCGGGGTCCAGCGGTGGGAACGCCAGCGGCGCGATCATGACCGAAGTGCCGACCACCTGCCAGCGGGCGGAGCCGGAGACCAAACCGGCGGCGAGCCATTCCATCTGGCGCGCTCCGGTCAAGGTACGGGCCGGGTCGTCACCTTCCCGGGTACCGAGCTCCGGCTGCCTGTCCCGGTAGCTGCGCAGATCCAGCATGGACAGTTCGGCGAGGGTGCCGAACCGGAGACGGCGGTAGATCCGGGTTTCCCCCGCTGTGGTCTGCAGCCGGACCGGCATCCATTCCGTGTACGCGCGGATCGAGGCGGCGCGCCGATCCGCCCAGCTGCCCTCGGACGCGGGGTCGTGGTTTCCCGCGCCGCCGGACCAGGCGTTGTTCGCGGTTTCGTGGTCATCCCAGGTGCAGATGAACGGCAACCGCGCGTGCAGGGCCATGAGGTCGGGGTCGGTTTTGTACTGGCCGTGCCGGATCCGGTAATCGGTGAGCGAGATGATCTCGTGCACCGGCTCGTGCTGCCGGACCGTCCCGGCGTGGCCCTCGAACGATCCGGAGCTGTATTCGTAGAGGTAGTCACCCAGATGTATGACGGCGTCGAGATCATCGCGGGCGGCGAGATGACGATAGGCGGCGAAAAAACCCGCTTCCCAGTTGGCGCACGAGACCACACCGAAACGCAGGCAGGCCGGGGAGTCCGCTTCGGCCGGGGCGGTACGGGTCCGGCCGGCGGGCGACGTCGCACCGAGGGCATGGAACCGGTAGTGGTAGTCACGCGCCGGGGCCAGACCGCGTACGTCCACCTTCACCGTGTGATCGGAGTCCGCGTCCGCGATGAACGAGCCGGCGGCGACCACCGTGGTGAATCCGGCGTCGTCGGCGATCTCCCATCGGACGGTGGCCGGGGCGCCGATCCCCGACCCCGGCAGGGCCTGTGGTCCGACGGTCACCCGGGTCCAGAGCACGACGCCGTCGGGTAGCGGATCACCGGAGGCGATGCCGTGCCCGAACACCGGACTCGCCGCATACGCGGCCGGTGCGGGTAACGCGGCCGCGGCGGCGGTCACCGCCCCCGCGCGTAGTACGGTCCGGCGGTCCAGTGCGACCGGGACCCCGATGTTCGAAACGCTGCCGTTTCCGCTCACAGCCGATCGAGCGGGAATCGGCAACTCGGGGCACGCTCAGGCTGCTTCGGCGGCCCGGTGACGGAGTTCGAAGAGCACCCGGCGCGCGAGATAGCCGGCCGCCCAGGGGGCGAATTCGCGGGCGATCCAGGCGCCGTGCCGGTCGTCGAGCCCGAGAAGTCGGCAGGTGTGTCGCAGGTCCTCACGCATCCACAGGGTGTCGCGCTGGGTGGTGTCGCTCATAGCCGCTCCGATGTGCCGGGAAATTGCAAAGCGCGTTGTGCGAATATCGTCATTGCGGCACCGGATGTTTCGCGTAGCGGCTGGCTCGCCGTCACCGGCGGGTATCGAATTCCCGGTGTTTCGCGTGCTTCTGCTTACGGCGGTACTGTTTACCCGACGGGATCGGCCGGGCGGCGTTCGACGAGCGCCGAGCATGCCGGCGTCGCCAGCCGGCCAGATCCGGGCGTTCATCGGGTGGCCGGGAGTCGGGCGGAGGCGGTATCGAGATTCGTGGTGGCATACGGCAACGATCCTGATCGTGCCCACGGCGCGCAAGCGAAATATGGTCCGGCGCGCAGCTGTGGCCGCCCGGTTCCGAAATCGCCGCCGCGGTCTGCCCGGATTTCCGCCACGGTCGCGGCCTATGGGTTGACCCCGCCGACGCCGGCGGGCATGGTGAGTCGATGACCGGTGACGAGGTCCGCCGCGGGGTTCCGGTGACGAACCCGGACCAGCCGCTGTTCGACGGCGCCGAGGCGACCAAGCGGGACCTGCTGGATTATTTGGAGGCGGTCGGGGAACGCCTCCTGCGGGTACTGCGGGACCGCCCACTGTCGGTGGTTCGCGTCCGGCCGGGGCAGGAACCGTTCATGCAGAAGAACCTGCCGAAGTACACCCCCGAATGGGTCCGGCGGACAACGGTCTGGGCGGATAGTTCGCGGCGCGAGATCTCCTATGCGCTGTGCGACGATATGCCGACCCTGCTCTGGTTCGGTAATCAGCGCGCCGTCGAATACCACCCGACTCTGATCACCTCCGATCCCGGTCCGGGGCCGACGCATCTCGTCCTCGACCTCGACCCGTCGCCCGGACAGACCTTCCGGCACGCGGCCGAGGCGGCCCGGCTGATCCGGGCGGCATTGACGGACGCCGGATTGACCGGCGCGGTGAAGACCAGCGGCGCCAAGGGCGCCCATGTGTTCGTGCCGATCGCGCCGGGTACCCGCCACGAGGACGCGGCCGCGGCGACGCGGGCGATCGCCGCTCGGGCCGAACGCCTCGATCCCGGATTCGCCACCACCGCGTTCATCAAGGAGGACCGCGGAGGCAAGGTATTCCTCGATCCGACACGTACCGGCGGCGCGACCGTCGCCGCGGCCTACAGTCCGCGTATCCGTCCCCGGGTGCCCGTATCGTTCCCGCTCGCCTGGTCCGATCTGGACGAGGTGACGCCGGCGGATTTCACGATGCGGACGGTACCGGCCCTGTTGGCGGATACCGACCCCTGGTCTGCCGCCATGCCGGCACCGCAGGCGCTTCCGGCCGATCTGGTCGCGGAGGGCCATACCATCCCGATTCCCCGGGTCCAGGCGATGCATGAGGGCAAACGGCGCGCCCGTGCCCGCCGGACCACCTGACCGCGCCGTTTCGCGGACGGGAACCGGTGGCCGCGGCACCGAGCCACCGCGACGTGCCGGATACCGAGCGAGCGGGTGGGTGCCCGTGCGAGTATCGACACGGGCGTAGCGGAATCCGGACCGCCGCCGGCAGCGGGTAGGACGGCGCGATGTACTGGGTGGCGGGTGTTTTCGCGGTCTTGCTGGCCGGGTGTGCCGACCGGTACGGATACCACCGGGACGAAATGTACTTCCTGGCTGCGGGCCGGCGGCTCGACTGGGGATATGCCGATCAGCCACCGCTGGTGCCGTTGCTGGCCCGGGCGATGGCCGCGATCGACGCGGATTCGCTGGTGGTGCTGCGGCTCCCGGCCATCGTGGCGGCCACCGTGGTGATCGTGTGTACCGGATGGGCGGCCCGTGAACTGGGCGGCGGCCGGGCCGCGCAGACTCTGGCCGCCGCGGCGGCGGCCTCCTCCGCGCTCCTGCTCGGCGGCGGTCATCAGCTCGGCACCGTGATCTTCGATCTGGCGGTGTGGTCGGCGGTGGTGGTGACGGTACTGCGACTGCTGCGGCCGGAATCGGATCGGCGCTGGTGGTTGCTCGTGGGTGTGCTGGCGGGGATCGGCGTGCAGAACAAGACGCTGCTGGCATTACCGCTGCTGGTTCTCGCGTGCGCACTCCTGCTGCTCGGCCCCCGAGAGGTTTTCCGCACCAGGTATTTTCCGGCCGCGCTCGCGATCGCCGCGGTGATCTGGGCGCCGAATCTGTGGTGGCAGGTGCGCAACGGGTTGCCGCAGGTCGAGATGAGCCGGGCCATCGCGGGCGGTTCGTCGGGCACCTCGGACGGCCCGGCCGCCTTCGTGTTGCTGCAGTTCGGCCTGATGGGTCCGCTGATGGTGGTGCTGTGGGTCGCGGGACTGTGGTGGCTGGCCCGGCAACCTCGCTACCGCGCCTTCGCGCTCGCCTACGCCCTGCTGTTCGTGGCGTATCTGGCCGCCGGGGGCAAGGCCTACTACCTGGGCGGGATGTACCCGGTGCTGCTGGCCGCGGGCGCCACCGCACTGGTAGCCGTTCTGACCCGCACCCGCCGGTGTCGCGCCGCGACGGCGGCGGTTGTCGCGCTGAACGCGGCCGTATCGGCGGTATTGTTCCTGCCGGTTCTCCCCGTGACCGCCCTGCGCGATTCGCCGATTCTCGCCCTCAACTATGATGCCGGCGAAACGGTCGGCTGGCCGCTGTTCACCGACCGGATCGCAGCGGCCAGAGCCCGGCTGGCACCGGACGCGGACATACTCACGGCCAACTACGGCGAAGCCGCGGCCATCGAGCGTTTCGGCGACGCACACGGTCTCCCGGTCCCGCACAGCGGTCACAATTCCTATTGGTGGTGGGGGCCGCCGGCTGATTCCCGCCCGATCCTCACCGTCGGCCTCACCCACGCGGAAGTCGCGCGCTTCTGTGCCGATTCCGTTCCGGAAGCGGCGGGCCGGATCGACAACGGGCTCGGAATCGATAACGACGAGCAAGGAGCGGCGATGTATGTGTGCCGTACCGTCCGCGCGCCCTGGGCGCAGCTGTGGCCGGCGCAGCGGGAGCTGGGTTAGTCGTCCCGGCCACCGGCCGGTCGTTCGCAGCGATCCGGACCCATTGGTTCCGGATCACCGAAGGCGCGGTGCGTGAGCACTGGGCGAATCGCGACGATCTCGGTCAGGCCCAGCAACTGGGCCGGGTGCCACCGACACGGGCTTACCTGTTCGGATGCGGCCGGTCCATGAGTGCGGTGCGGCGGGCGCTGGTGCCGTCCGCCGCCACCCCGTGAGACCTTCCGGACGCTCGGCGGGAGTCCGAGCGAAAGCCCGGGTGGGGGCCGTCATATCGGTTGGGCGGCCGCCCGAGAGTGTGTGGCGGCGGCCAATAGGGGAGAGCGCCCGGCCCGTGGCCGGGGCGCCGGCTGCGGACCGGATGGACTTCCGCCCGGTCACGGTGTCGTTTGGCTCGGGGTCCGGCGGGTATCCGCCCGCCGGACAGGAGGTAGCACATGACTCGGACGGCACAGCCGCCTACGCGGCAGTCAGCGGACGACCGGTCGGTCGGCGAACTCGTCGATGTGGCCACCATCCAGGTGAGCAGGCTGGTGCGCGACGAAATGCGCCTGGCCAGGCTGGAGATGCAGGAGAAGACAAGCGCCGCGGCCAAAGGCGCCGGGCTCGCGGGCGTGGGTGGGTTGCTGATGTTCTACGGCGGCGCGGCAGTGATCGCGGCCGTGGTCCTGGCGTTGGCGCTGGTCCTGCCCGGGTGGGCCGCGGCCCTGATCGTCGGCGCCCTACTACTCGCCGGTGGGGCCGCCCTCACCTGGTTCGGGAAGCGGAATATCACGGCCGGCGCACCACCGGTGCCCACGGACGCCCTGGCGGGGGCCCGCGCCGATTTCGAGACCGTCACCCACCGGAGGTAGCGATGACCGAGAACGGAGGACGATCCGTCGACGACGACCGGGACGCATTGCGGCGCGACCGCGATCAGGTCCGGGAAGAACTTCGGGAGACGGTGGACGAGCTCGCCGGGAAGTTCGATGTGCGGGCGCGCGCGGAGGAATCCGCGCATCACGCCGCCGACGAGGTGCGGCACCGGGCCGGGGAGGTGGAGCGTACGGTCCGCGATCGCGCCGGTCAGGTGCAGGCGCAGGCCCATCAACTCCTCGAACGGGCCGAAGCCGGGACGCCCGCGCCCGTGGCGGCGAGTGGCCGGAAGACCGCGGCATTCCTGCGCGGTTATCCGGTACCGGCCGTGACCGCGGCTCTCGCCGCCGCGGTGGTGGCCTGGGTGATCGTACGAGGCAGGAAATCATGAACCTGCTGTACAAGCCGATCGGCACCGTGGCCGGGGTGCTCGGCGGGATCGCGGCGCACGCGGTGTTCCGTCAGCTCTGGCGCCGGGCCGCCGGACAGGACGAGGCCCCGGCCGCGACTTCTCCCGACTACGGCTGGCGGCAGGTCCTGTTCGCGGCCGCTCTCCAGGGCGCGGTGTTCGGTCTGGTCAAGGCATCCGTCGATCGTGCCGGGGTGCTCGCGTACCACCGGATGACCGGGAAATGGCCGACCTGAGAGATCGGGATCGACGGCGGCGCCCGCCCGCCGTCGAACCGAACAACGGTGGCCGCGGCGTGCGGAGCTCAGCGGCCGGGTCCGGCCCCGTCACGGTGACCGTGATCCGGCAATCAGCGGCAGGTGATCCCGGCGCAGGCAGTGAGGGTGGTCAGGCGCCGGTCGAGGGTGGCGACCAGGCCGGCGTGTGCGGCGCGTCCCTCGGGGGTCTTGATGAGGTTGGTCAGCTGGTACGGGTCCGTGTGCAGGTCGTACAGCTCGTATTCGCGCTGGTCGAGCGGGCGTTCTCGTTCGTACCAGCGGGCGTAGAGGTAGCGGTCGGTGCGGACGGCGCTCCAGGACGGCATATCGAGCGTGTAGATGAGCGGGGTGTCGGTGCCCGGAATCTGTTCCTGGGCTATGCCGTCGCGGCCCGTGCTACCCGGACCCCCGTACTCGGCGACGAAATCATTACGCCATCCGGTGGTTTCGCCGGCCAGTACGGGTGTCAGGGAGCGGCCGTCGATCCGGTCGGGGATCGGGAGGCCGGCCCAGTCGAAGATGGTCGGGGCGAGATCTGTGGACAGGGCCATGGTGCCACGGCGGCCGGGCCGGATTCCGGGCCCGGTGACGGCGAGCGGCACCCGCATGGATTCTTCGTAGGGCGCCATCTTCTGGGTCAGCCGGTGCGCGCCGAGGCTGTAACCGTTGTCGGAGGTGAAGATCAGGTAGGTGTTATCGAGTTCCCCGGTACGGTCGAGAGTTTCGACGATCCCGGCAACCATCTCGTCCAGTGATTTCAACGCCCCGAGCCGATTGGTGTAGTCGGGATCGTTGGTCACGGTGATGGTCGCGGCCCGCGGGCCCGCCGTATCGATCAGCCACGACGGCTTGTCCGATACGTCGGACTCCTGATAGTTCGGGGACCGCGGCGCGGCGGTCGGCCGGGTCTCGGCCACGTGCCGGGGTGCGGGCGGGATCGGGAAGTGCGGCGAGGTGGAGGCGGCGTACCAGAAGAACGGCTGCCCCGCGGCGGCGGCGTCGGTGATGAACTGCTCGGACTTGGCACGGATCACGTCGGTTTCGTAATCCTGCGGCGCCACACCGTATTTCACGAACGTGCCGTTCTCGTTCAGCGTGTAGTTGTAGCCGGAGTACAGGAAGTTGTCGACTCCGGCGTGCCAGTCGTCCCAGCCGGGCGGGATATGCGCGGGGTCGTCTTCCAGCCCGTTGAGGTACTTGCCCGCCATACCGGTTCGGTAGCCCGCGTCGTGCAACGCGGTGGCTATGGTGTGGGATTCGTTGCCCCGGGCGCGGAAGGTCTCGAAGCCGCCGACCTCGCCGGAATTGGTGAGGACACCGGTGTTGTGCCCGTACCGGCCGGTCAGGATGGCGGCACGGGCCGCGCAGCAGATCGGCATCGGCGCGAACGCGTCGGTGAACTCCACCCCGCGATCACGGACGAGTGCGGCGGTCCGCGGCATCGCCTGCCACACCGGCGTGGCCGCCGAATCCAGGTCGTCCGCCAGGATCACGACCACGTTCGGCCGCTGATCGACGGGTTCCGGGGCGGCGGCCACCACGGATACGCCCCCGGTCGCCCCGAGCAGCACCGCGACCACCGCGGACAGGGAATTACGCACTGATCGAGCAGAACCCATGAGAACTCCTCGCGAGCGTTGGTCGACGGCCGTACGAGCCGGTTCCCGGCATCCAGCGGCCACAACCCTAGCCCAGTGAGGCGGGCGGACACCCGCGATCGCGGGCTGGGAGATATGCAGTCGCTCGGCCGGTGGGCGTGTACCCGCGCGGCGCCGACCTCGTCGCCCCCTTGCGTGGAATCGCGGATGCGTTCTTCGCGGCTCGCACACCGGCCCGGCCCGGCGCATGACCCGCGACTCGGGCGGTGCACCGAGGCGCCGGGTTCACCACACGTGGCCGCTTCGGTTCGGCCTCGCCGTCACCGAAGCGATTCCACGTCGCGGTCCGCGCGCCAGGCCTGGGCCAGCAACATCAGCAGGTGCTGTTTCAGCTGAGACGTCCGCGGATCGTCGGACCGTCGCGCGGCCAGCGCCGCACCGGTCATCCGCAGGAACTGCTGCCGGGTGACGCCGAAATTCACGAAGAGTTCCTCGGCGGTGGCGCCGCCGAACGGAGCCCAGCGGATCGCGAAAACGAGCATCGGCTTCGTCCCCGGGAGCAAGGATCTCGTGGCGTCCAGGGCAGCGCACTGCCGTAGTGCGGTCCGGACCCATGTGGTGGCAACGGAGAAGTCGGTGTCAGGTGCGGGCATGTTCGCCTCCGGAGCGGTCGGCGGCGCGGTGGCCGGGGGTGTCGGTCTCGGTGACGACCGCGAAAACCGGGAATCTGCCGTCCCGTGGCCGCGGCCGGAAACGCACCCGTACCGGGCCGCTGGTGACCAGCGGAACGTGGCCTTCGATCGAGGTGTACACCCACGGGCCGTCGTCGAGTTCGACCACGGCGACCGTCAGCAGCGTCGTCTCCCCACGCCCGCCGATGACGCCGCGATCCACCACCCGCCACGACAGGATCGAACCGGCGCCGCTGGACGGCACCCATTCCAGGCTGTCGGACGCGCACGACGCGCAGTCGACGGTCAGCGGTGCGTAGAGCCTGTCGCACCGTGCGCACCGGCGGATCATCAATAGGTCTTCCGAGGGCGGAACGCCCACGTAGCCGCTGGTGCCTGTGTGGTTCGAATCGGAGGGGTACATGGAGACCTTCACGGAGGGAGCCGACGGATGCCTCCAGCGTGCTCGGCGTGTGTTATCTCGACCACGGTCGAATGACCGGGGGTATACCTATTTGTGACGTGAACCCCGGCAATTCCGTAACACGGGGCGCCGCCCGTCCGGGCCGTTCGGTGGGGATCACCGACGGAGTCGGCGCCGTTCCTAGTGGTCGCGGTGGAACAGTGGCCCCGCGACCAGGGCTATCTGAGCGACGGCGCGGTCGATGGTCCCGGCGGGCTGGAAGAGGTGGCTCAGTGCCAGCCGCACCACCGCTTCGACCCGAGTGTCGAGCTCCGGCTCGTTGAACGCGTCGAGGGGATACCGGGCGCGGAGGATGGCGGTGAACGCGGCGGTGGCCCGGCCCAGTACGGGTTCGGGTTCGGTCATCAGGGTGGGGAGCAAGGTGGTGTCGGCGCCGGAGCGGCCGGCGAGCACCGCCTTGAGCAGGGTGTTGTCGGCCGCACTGCGGAGGGTGTATTCGGCGGCGGCGGTGATCCCGGCGAGCAGGTCGCCGGGCTCGGCGGTGACGGTTTCGGTGACACCGGCGAGGAAGGAGTCGAGTTCCCCCGCGATGACGACCTCGGCCAGATCCTGTTTGGTGCCGATCTCCTTGTAGAGCACGGGGCGGCTCACCCCGACCTCCTTGGCCACCCGGGACATGTTGACCGCGCCCCACCCCTCGGTGCAGGCCAATTCGCGCGCGGTCTCGATCACTCGCTCCCGGAGTAGTCGGCGCATCTCGTTCTGGAAATTCGGCGCGTCAGCCACGGCAATCACCTTACATCACATGCGCGAATGTTCTTCTATTGACAGAGATGGCATACATGTATGTAATTAATACACTTATATGCAAAGTGTAAAGGACGGTGCCGGTGATGCGCGCGCCGACCGAGGCGCCCGTCGCCGAAGCGGCGGCCGCACGGAAGTGAGGAGGGCGACGATGACGACGTCCGAGCAGAGTTCGCACGACGCGGTGACGCCGCAGTGGCGCGACCGAAAGCGGTACCTGTGGTTGTTCGGGCTGGTGGCACCCACCTCGCTCGGTCTGGCCGCGGTGCTGGTGTGGGCGAGCCACCGGCTGGGGTGGGACCGGCCGGCGGCGGTGTGGTGGTGGATCGGCCCACTGCTGGTCTATGTGCTGCTGCCGATCCTGGACCGGTTCTTCGGGCCCGACGGCCAGAACCCGCCCGAAGAGGTGATGGAACAACTGGAGCGCGATCGCTACTACCGCTGGTGCGTCTACGCCTTCATCCCGTGCCAGCTGGCCAGCTTGGTGTTCGCCGGCTACCTGTGGACCGCACCGGACCTCTCCTGGCTGGGTATCGAGGGCGGGCTCGGACTGTGGTCGAAGATCGGGGTCGCGCTCACCGTCGGTGTCATGGGTGGTGTGGGTATCAACACCGCACACGAGCTCGGGCACAAGAAGGACGAACTCGAACGCTGGCTGTCCAAGATCACGCTGGCGCAGACCGGTTACGGGCATTTCTATATCGAGCACAACCGCGGTCATCACGTCCGGGTCGCCACGCCCGAGGACCCGGCCAGCGCCCGGTTCGCCGAATCCTTCTGGAGTTTCCTGCCGCGCAGCGTATGGGGTGGGCTGCGGTCGGGGTGGGCGCTGGAGCGAACGCGGTTGCAGCGGATGGGCAAAAGCCCGTGGACCCTTCGCAACGATGTGCTCAACGCGTGGGCGATGACGGTGGTGTTGTGGGGTGTGCTGGCGGTGTTGTTCGGACCGGGCGTACTGCCGTTCCTGCTGCTCCAGGCCGTCTACGGATTCTCGCTACTGGAGACGGTGAACTATCTCGAGCACTACGGCCTGCTCCGGCAGCGCACGGAATCGGGCCGCTACGTCCGGTGCACGCCCGAACACAGCTGGAACTCCGATCACCTGGTGACCAATATCTTCCTCTTCCACCTGCAGCGGCACAGCGACCATCACGCGGCGCCCACCCGTCGGTACCAGACCCTGCGCAGTATGGATGGCGCGCCCGAACTGCCCGCCGGCTATGCCGGCATGATCACCCTGGCCTACTTCCCGCCGCTGTGGCGGAAAGTGATGGACCATCGCGTGCTGGCCCATTACCGGGGCGATATCACGCGGGTGAACATCCAGCCGAGCAAGCGGCAGCGCGTGCTCGCCCGGTACGGGGTCGCGAGCTGATGGCGGTCTTCTCCTGCCCGGTGTGCGATTACCGCTACGACGAAACCACCGGCGCCCCGCGCGAAGGTTTCCCCGCGGGCACGGCGTGGTCGGCGGTGCCCGACGACTGGTGCTGCCCGGACTGCGGTGTGCGAGAAAAAATCGATTTCGAACCGGCCGTCCCGATGAAAGGACAGTGATATGACCACCGGATACAAATTGTTCCAGTGCGTGCAATGCGGTTTCGAATACGACGAAGCGCTCGGCTGGCCCGAGGACGGTATCGCGCCCGGCACCCGCTGGGACGATATTCCAGACGACTGGTCGTGCCCCGATTGCGGAGCGGCGAAAGCCGATTTCTTCATGGTCGAGGTGGACCGCGCCTGAACGGATCACCGAAGCCACCGATTCGGCTCCGGCCGCTGGGCTCAGTAATGGGCCTCGTCGACGCTGCCGCCGAGCAGGGCCGCGGTCGTCGGCTCGGAGGCGTCGGCGATCGTGCACGATCACGGATTGGCCGAGTTCCCGCCGCGACCGCGGCATGTCCGCCCACCGGCCGGCACCCGGCCACCCGCGTGCCGCGTTCGCTGACATAGGCGACACCCGCTCATCCGGCACTTCGATCTCTACCCGGAGGACGGGGTCCGCCCGAGAACCACCGTCCCGCCACCGGCGAAGCCGCGCGCGAAGGACCCGGACATGACGCGCCGCCGGCACGGGCCGGCGGTTCGGATCCGGCCGCTCGACCGCTTCCTCCCGTCCACCCACCGGTGCACTTCGGGTACCGCGCGGCGCGGACCGTGCGTGCCGTCGTCTCGACCCTTTGACCGCAAAGGATCGGGCGCTGCCGGTCGGTATGGTTGCCGAGGCACCGGGAGGCTGTCCCTCTTCGTGATCACGGTTTAGTAACAGGTGTGGTGGGTAGCACGGCCGATGTCGGCGCTCCGACGCACTACCGGAGCGAGTAGCGCACCCAGTGAGGAGCCGTGATGGCCAACGGATACCGCGAGTCGGATCTCGAGTCGGAAGTGTTACCGCTGTCGGGAATGCGGTTGCAGTGGCGCGGCACCGACCGCTGCTTCCGGGTGACCCAGCCGCGACCGGGCGGGGAAATCGTCACCGAGGCCGGCGAGGACGAGCTGCTGTGGCGGTCGTGGTCGGGTCGCGCGGATATGGCCGTCGGCGTGTCGGGGCCGACCGAATCGAATACCCCGGGCCGGTGGTGGGTGGTGTGGGGCGAATACGTGGGTGACCCGGTGACGGTCGTACTCGCCGACGGCGCCGCACCTCCGGTGCGGATCGTGGGCGGATTGTGGGTCAGTGAATGGAACGGACCCGAACAGGCCGCGGTGGTCACCACGGCGACGCGGCGCACCGAGGTGCGCTTCGCGCCGCCGTCGTTCCTGCCCCCGCCGCTGGCCGCGCTGGGCGATGGCACGAGCGGCTGCTGGGTGCACGTGGCGACCCCGGCCGTCTTCCGTCGCCGCGGCACCGTGGCCCACGCGTAAGCTGCTGCGGCCCTGCATGCCCGGTCGCCCGGCGCGATCCCGGCGATGATCGCCGATACGATGACCCCGGTGGCATTCGAACACGCTCATATCCGGATCGGGTTGATCACCGTGGCCGGTTTCCTGACCGCTTTCGCACCGGCCCGACCAGGCACCTGACGACCGCGATCACCCGGTGGTCCCGTGCGGCGCCGACCGGGTCACCGGCACGTCCTCGGCGAAGTCGACCACGAGGTCCCGCCGGAAGAACAACCAGGCGCCTCCGGCACGGACGAAGGTGTCCCGGTATCGGAGGGCGAGGCGATGATCCCGGTGACCGTCACCGCGCGGATAGATATGGTGTGCCGTGCAATAGGTCTCACCGTGCGCGTCGTGGGCGGTGGCGGTCTCGATAACCTGCTGCTCGACGACGTGCCGGGTGGCCACCAGGTGCGATACCGCTTCCACCACCGATCGGGCCACCAGCGCCCGGCCGCGCAACTCCCTCGGTGCGTTCGTGCCGTTCAGTTCGGGCGGCCGCACGAGCACCACATCCGGCGCGAACAAAGATTCCAACGCCGTGGGATCCCGGCGGTCGACGGCCAGCGCGTATCGCGCCACGAGCGTGCTCATGGCGAGACGGTCGGTGGGCTCCATCCGCTTCCTCTCGGCTCGATGCGCTTCGGCGCAGGTCGGTCACGGCGCACGTCGCGCATGCTCGCTGAGGTCACCGGTGTGGTCGATACAGCACAATCGACGGGTGAATCGCCAGCGCCCGGCCCGGAATGCGAACTCGTCGAAGTAGCGGCCGGTGAGAATGGGTTGTAGCGGTAGCTCGCCGGCCGCCTGCACCACGGTCACATACGACAGCGCGGTCGCCTCGGTGTCGGTGTCCGCGACCCGGATCCGGACATTCGTGGTGAGATGTTTGGTCCGCGGTGAGGCCGGGGCACCGTGCATTTTGATGAATCTCCGATTGGCGTCCAGTACCGCCCGCGCGTCCGCGACGATGGGTTCGCCGATCGGCACCCCCGCACCGTCGCACATGCCGTACACCGCGTCCGCGAACAACTCCGCCACCTCGTCGAGCGCCCCCCGGTCGATCAGATGGGAGTAGGCGAAAATCAGGTCCCTGATCGCCTCGGTCGCGGCCAGCCGGGTGATGGTGCGCTCGAGTTCCATGGGCAGAAGATCTCACGGATCACCGCGGGCGCGCGGCACCTTTCCACTGGCCGAGACCGGACCGACGAGCCGGGCGCCGAAGTGGCTAGCGTCGGTTCGGGATGGACAGGATTCGGAGGGCATCCGGGACGAGGACAGGAGCCGAGTTGGAACGTGTGACGATAGCGGAGATGCTGCTCGATCGTCTCGGCGACACCCACCGGGGTGTACGAACCCGGGAACGGGACTGGACCTGGGACGAGACGGTGCGCGAGAGCGCGGCCCGGGGCGCGCTGGCCACCTCGCTGCGCGTCGACGGTCCGTTCCATATCGGCGTGCTGCTCGAGAACACTCCCGAGTACCTGTTCTGGCTGGGTGGGGCCGCCCTGACCGGCGCGGTGATCGCCGGCATCAACCCGACCCGGCGCGGCGCCGAACTCGAGGCCGAGATCCGCTATGTCGACTGCCAATTGATCGTCACCGACTCCGCGGGTATGGCGAAGATCGCTGATCTGGACCTCGGGCTGAGCGCGGACCGTTTCCTCCTCGTCGACACACCGTCCTACCTCGACCGGGTGGCCACACACCGGGTCGATGAGCCCACGGTCGGCTCGACGGTGCACGAATCGGCGCTGTTCCTGCTGCTGTTCACTTCCGGAACCACCGGTCTGTCGAAGGCGGTGCGGTGCAGCCAGGGACGGCTGGCGCGACTCGCGTACGCGAACACCGAGAAGTACGGCCATACGCGCGCGGATGTCGACTACTGCTGTATGCCGCTGTTCCACGGCAACGCGCTGATGGCGCTGTGGGCACCCGCCCTGGCCAACGGTGCGACCGTCTGCCTCACCCCGAAATTCTCCGCCTCCGGATTCCTGCCGGATGTGCGGTTCTTCGGCGCCACGTTCTTCACCTATGTGGGCAAGGCATTGGGGTACCTGATGGCGACCCCGGAGCGGGCCGACGATATCGACAACACCCTCGTCCGCGGATTCGGCACCGAAGCCTCGCCGGAAGACCGGGTGGAGTTCGCGCGCCGATTCGGGGCCGAGTTGATGGAGGGTTACGGTTCGTCGGAGGGTGCCGGGTCGGTGCGGCCCGACCCGGACACCCCGGCGGGCGCGCTGGGCCGGCCGGCCCACGCCGATATCGCCGTCGTGCATCCGGAGACCCGCCGGGAATGCGCCCGGGCGCGACTCGACCGGCACGGCCGGGTGCTCAACCCGGACGAGGCCATCGGCGAAATGGTCGACAAGGGCGGCGCGAAACGATTCGAAGGGTACTACAAGAACGAATCCGCGGTGGCCGAGCGAATCCGGCACGGCTGGTACTGGACCGGTGACCTCGGCTATATCGACGAGGCCGGGTTCCTCTACTTCGCCGGCCGGCGGGGCGACTGGATCCGTGTGGACGGGGAGAACATTTCGGCACTGTTGATCGAGCGCATCCTGCGGCGGCACCCGAAGATCATCGCGACCGGTGTGTACGCGGTGCCGGACCCGCGGTCGGGCGATCAGGTGATGGCCGCGATCGAGGTCGCCGAGGTCTCCGATTTCGATCCCGCCGAGTTCGCCGCGTTCCTGGCCGGTCAGGACGATCTCGGTACCAAATCGGCGCCCCGGTTCGTGCGGGTGTCGGCGAGGTTGCCGGTCACCGGGTCGAACAAGGTGCTCAAGCGGGAATTGCAGGCCCGGTTGTGGCGTGGTGACGAACCGGTGTTCCACCGGGTGGGTCGTGCGGCACCCGAGTACGTACCGCTGACCGAAGCAGACCGGCAGGCGCTCGAATGCGAATTCCACGCCCACGGCCGCGCGAGATTCCTACCGGAGCCGGGTGTCGCCCGGCCGTGACGCGGTTTCCGGGAAGTCCGCAGCGCGTCGCACGCGCCGGTGTATGCGAAGGAGACAGGGTATGAAGCTCGGTGTGGTGATCCCGGTCGAACTGGGGTCGAGCGGAGAACCGGAGCAGATCCTGCGCTTCGCCCACGCGGCGGAGTCACTCGGATTCGACGAGATCTCCGCCGTGGAACATTCGGTGGTCGTCGCGGATACCGGCAGTGTGTACCCCTACTCACCGACCGGCAGATCACCACTGCCCGACGACTGCGATATCCCGGACCCACTGGAACTGCTGTCGTTCGTCGCCGGTGCGACCACGACGCTGGGCTTGTCCACCGGCGTTCTGGTGTTGCCCAACCACAATCCGGTGGTTCTCGCCAAACGGCTGGCGACGCTGGACCGGCTCTCCGGCGGACGGCTGCGCGTCTGCCTCGGTCTCGGGTGGATGCGTGAGGAGGTCGAGGCGTGCGGTGGACGATTCGATCGTCGCGGCAGGATCGCCGACGAGGCCATCGCGGTGATGCGGGCACTGTGGGCCGGCCGCGACGGTGTGGACTTCGCCGGTGAGTACTTCTCGTTCACCGGTGCGCACAGCTGGCCCAAACCGCACCGGGAGTCCGGTGTCCCGCTGTACATCGGCGGCCACAGTGCCGCGGCCGCGCGACGGGCCGGCGGGCTGGGTGACGGCTTCCAGCCGTTGGGGTTGGTCGGCGCGGAACTCGATACGGCGATCGGCGTGATGCGTGCCGCGGCCACTCGGGCCGGGCGTGATCCCGCGGAGATCTCCCTGGTGCTCGGCGCCACGTTGCGACGGCTGGGCGGGGCGGAGCTCGACCGGGCACGTGGACTGGGCGCCGATCGGATCGTGCTGTCGGCGTCGCGCGGTGCCACCTCCATGGATCTGGTGATCGAGGAGATGGCCGAGTGTGCGAAGCGGTTGGGCCGCTGAGCATTTCGCGGTCGAAACGAGCGGCTATCGGAGAATTGCCGCCGCGCTGCCGGACCGCGACAGTGGCCGTCTCAAGGCGTCGAGGTGCCCTCCAGCCGGCACAGTGACCAGGGCAGCGCGTCGATCGGCACCCCGGCACCGGTCCAGTCGCCGCGGCCGGTCCGGGAGCCCGGGGGGAGTCCCGGATCGGTGGCCAGGATGACGCGGCCCTCGTCGTTGACGAGTACGAGGGCGAGGCCCGCGGCGCGGAACCGGGGGAGCAGGACCTCTTGCATCGCGCCGACCGGCACATCGGCCCCGGCTACCCCGAGGAACTGTCCCGGTGCGTTGGTGACCGGAACCGCGAACGTGCACACGTATTGGTCGGTGCACGCGAAATCGATATAGGGCCCGTGCACCCAGCGGCGTCCTTCGTCACGTGGGACCAAGTACCAGTCCATCTGGGTGTAGTCGTAGAAGTATTCGCTCTGCGGGCTCAGCTCGGGGTTCAGCCGCTGGGGTCCGTGTCCCGCCTGCATCTGCCACCACTCCAGGAACCGGGGACGGTCGGCGAGCACACCGTCGGCGATGACCACGCCCGCCCCGTCGAACAGCTCGCCGACCTCCTCCAGCTCATGGGTGATGGGCTCGCGCAGCGGCGCCAGATCGGCCGAACGGGGAAGGGCTCGCCGTGTCCGGGTGGCCTCGTCCCAGACGTGTGCCAGCGCGGTCCCTATCGTCGTGAGCGGCAGATAGATCTGCTCGGCCAGCTCTGCCACGGCGGAAGCGAGCGACTCGATGGTCGGAGGTCTTGGATTGTCCGTCATCGATCACTGAGCTCCATACGTAGGGCGATGAGTCGACGGATGCGGGATTCACTATGCGATTCTGCCAGCTCCCGGGCCTCGGCATCATCCTCGCGTTCGATGGCGCGTACCAGGTCGCTGTGGACGGCCGCCTCGGCGGCCGGATCCAGTTCCAGTCGCGGCAGCCAGACCAGCGCGGAGAGCTCGGCCTGCAGATCGACCTGGGCCCGGGTGAGTCTGGTGGACTGCGCGCATACGGCCATCTCGATATGGAAGCGGCTATCGGCTCGGCGGGCCGCGACGGGTTCGGTGCTGGTCCGCAACCGGTCGGTCAGCGCGTGGAGCCGGGCGATATCGGCCCGCCCGACGCGGCGGGCGGCGAAGACCGCGGCCGCGCCGACGATGGCGAACTGCGCGTCTCCGAGGTCGCGTAATTCCGCGAGACTCATCTGCTGTAACCGTGCCGACGCGGTGTGTTCCAGGACCTCCGCGGACGAACAGATGAAGCTGCCGCCCCCACGTCCGCGTTTGGTGCGGACGATGCCCTGCTGCCGGAGGACGGCCAATGCTTCCCGCAGGGTCATCGTCGATACACCCAGCTGGTCGGCGAGGGTCAACTCGCTCGGCAACTGCTGTCCGTCCACCATCACTCCGAGGCCGATCGCCGCGGTCAGCCGCTGGACCACGGCCTCCGTTTTCGGGCCACTGCCCTCCAGTGGTGACAGAACAGCACTGAGCGCGGTCAGACCCGCGCGTTCCTGCTGGGGCAACGCGACTCCTCTGGTGCGCGGTAGGTGCATCGATTCTAGGACCCGGGACTTGAGATATGAACTATGGAGTCAATAGCAAGACGGCTCCATCTCCGGTCTTTCGAGAACAAATCCACGCTCCAGGTCGCCTATGCCTTGAACTATGGTTTCAGAGGTATTAAATTATCCGGTAGCACTGCTTCGGGTGTCGTCGGTCGCAGTAATGATCAGGAGAGGAACGACATGCACGATCACCCCATTCGCTGTGTCGAGAATCCTCACCGGCAGCATCGTCACGGCGCGGAATCACCCCTGGGCCCGGCGATGCCCACCGAGCAGGCCGGATACGCCGACGGCGCGTCGGCGAGAGCGGACATGTGCCGGACCGAAGTGGACGGGCTCCGCGCCACCTGGCGCATGCTGCGTGACCACGCCATCGCCATCGTCCTCGTCGAGAAACTCTCCGATGCCACCCCGGTGGTCTGCTTCCCTTCCGGCAGGTACCCGGACCTCGCGCGAGCGCGCGAACTCCATCCGGAACTGGCCGGGCTCTGGGATGCGATCCGGCACGAATTCTGGGGACGACTCATGTCGCCGCTGTGCTCGGGCTCGGGGGCCCGCGCCTGGGCCTGACCCCGGCGCGGTCATAGCGGCCCGGATCGGAGAGCCGGCGCCTCCTACCTGTCAGGGCCGGAACTCCTGCGCCTTGGTCTTGGCGCCCTGCACCATCAGATGCCAGGCGTCGGGGTCGCCACGCAGTACCGAGGCGGCCATCTCCTTCATCTGCTCGTAGCTGGCATGCGGGGGAATCGGCGGTACCTCGGGGTCGCATCGGACGTCGAGTAGGACCGGGCCGTCCGCGGCGAGTGCGTAATCCCAGGCACCGCCGATCGCGTCCGGCTTCTCGACCGCGACCGCCTCGATTCCCATCGCCCGGGCGATCTCGCCATAGGAGACATCGGGCAGGCTCTGCGATTCCTCGAACTTCGGTGCGCCGCCCATGGCGCGCAACTCCCAGGTGACCTGGTTGAGATCGTTGTTGTGGAAAACGCAGACAATGAGTCGGCGATCGGTCCACAGATGCTGATAGCGCGCGACGGTCATGAGCTCGGCCAGCCCGTTCATCTGCATGGCGCCGTCGCCGACCAGAGCGATCGCCGGGCGGTCGGGATGGGCGAACTTCGCGCCGATGGCATAGGGCACCCCCGGACCCATGGTGGCGAGGGTGCCCGACAGCGATCCGCGCATCTGATCGCGGAAGCGCAGACAGCGGGCGTACCAGTTGGTGGAGGATCCGGAGTCCGCGGTCACGATGGCGTTGCCGGGAATCCGCTCGGACAGCTCCCACACCACCCGCATCGGGTTGATCGGGTGCGCGTCGAGCATGCTCTGCCGCTCCACGGTGGTCCACCAGCGATCCACGTTCCGCTCGATCCCCTCGCGCCAGGAGCGGTCGTCTTTGCGGTGCAGCAGGGGGATCAGGTGGCGCAGGGTGGTCCGCGCGTCGCCGACCAGATTGGCCTCGGTGGGGTAGCGCATGCCGATCATCGCGCCGTCGAGATCGATCTGTACCGCCCGCGCCTGATCGAGATCGGGCAGGAACTGGGTGTAGGGGAAATTCGAACCGACGATCAGCAGGGTGTCGCAGTCCCGCATCAGTTCGTAGCTGGGCCGGGTGCCCAGCAATCCGATCGATCCGGTGACGAACGGCAGGTCATCGGGTAGGACGTCCTTGCCCAGGAGGGCCTTGGCGATACCCGCGCCGGTCAGATCGGCGACCTCCAGCACCTCCGGCGCGGCGGCGCGGGCGCCTTGGCCGACCAGGATAGCGACCTTCGACCCGGCGTTGAGCACATCGGCGGCATGCCGGATCTCGTCGTCGGCCGGATCGGAGGTGGTCGTCGGTGCCGCGGGCGGGCTGGACGGTACCTGTTTGAACTCGTGTTGCGGTGGCTCGTAGGGCTCCTCCTGGAGATCCGCCGGGATGATGACCGCGGTGGGGGAGCGGCGCGCGATCGCGGTGCGGAAGGCCCGGTCGAGCGCATTCGGCAGCTGGCTGGAGACGTTCACCTCGACCAGATAGTCCGCGGCGACGTCCTTGTACAGCGACTGCAGGTCGACCTCCTGCTGGTAGCTGCCGCCCATTGCGCTACGCGCGGTCTGGCCCACGACGGCCACCACCGGCACATGGTCGAGTTTGGCGTCGTAGAGCCCGTTGAGCAGGTGGATCGCACCGGGGCCGGAGGTCGCGGTACAGACGCCCACCTTGCCGCTGAATTTGGCGTAACCGGTCGCCTGGAATGCCGCCATCTCCTCATGCCGGGCCTGGACGAAACGCGGTGTATTATCCGCGCGGCCGAACGCGGCCACCAGCCCGTTGATACCATCGCCGGGGTAACCGAATACCTGCTCGACTCCCCATTCGCGGAGGCGCCGCAGGACATAGTCGGAGACTTGCTGGGCCATAGCTTCTCCTCGCTGACTGGCGGAGCGGATATCGGATGTCGGCGGTCGTGCTACCCGCTGTGGGCCGAGTCAATCCTGGGTGGATCGGGCCGCGGGTGATTCCGGCGAACCGGTGCCGCGGTGCCCGCCCGGCATATCGCCGTCGGGCTGCTGCCCCACCGGTGCCGGCAGCAGCGTGCGCCGCGGTGGTCCCGGAAATCTGCGGTGAATTGGGGGAGAAACCGCTGCTCGACCTGGCGTCCGGGGATATCCGGCGTTCGATCGATGGTTTCCCGCGCCAGAGCGTCCGCCACCCGTGAAAGGTGCAGAATTCATAATTTCGTCTCGGCCGTGGTGCTGCGCACCGACCCGCGGAAAACGCTACGTCCCGTTCGCGCGCGTAGCACCCACCGGGTGCGCACCCGCAGGGGCCTCTCGCTGCGGAAACGGCGGCTGCATCCGGCCTGCGGGGGACCGCGGACTTCCACCGTGCCGGCACCAGCGGTGCGCGGTGTGGCCCCGGGCTGCTCCCGGGATTTGTTGCGCGAGGGAGGATCCCGTACCTGTGCCGGTAGGGAGCCCGTACGCTGGTCCGGCAAGCATGGGTCAGTGTGGGAGGAATGCGTTGGGTCGCAAAGAGTCGCGGGAAGAACGAGATGTGTCGCCGGAGAACCGCGAAGCCGTCCGCAACAACATCAGGGAGGAACTCGGCGTCCCGCGCACTCTCGAGGGCGCCACACCCGATGAGGTCGCAGCGTGGTTGTCCCGGGTCGAGAACATGATGGAGACCGTCCCCCGGCAGAACCGGCAACCGTTCGACATCACCGACAGCAACGGTGTGACCGATGTGGTCGGCGAGGGGTACATGCTGCGCCGGCTCGCCGATATCCGCAAAGAACTCCAGGCCGGGCTGCGGAACAGCACGGCGCGACGCGAACTCGACCAGATCCAGCAGGTGGCCGAATCCGCGATCCACGATCCGGTGGCGCGGCAGATGGTCGCGGCGCAGATCCAGCGGGCACAGGACGTGGTGGCGAAATCCTCGGTGACCGAGGACGCCCGGGACGCTGCATTGGAGACCGAGTTGCAGAATGTGGTCCGGGATCTGAACGAGCGCCGTGCGCGGATGCGGTGGTCGCTGTTCCAGCGTGAGCCCATCGCCGTACTCATCGGTGCGGTCCTGCTGGTCGGGTTCAGTCTCGTAATGGTGGTCGCGATGTTCACCGATACGCAGGTCCCGGAGATCGTGATGAATATGATCCTGCTGATCCTCGGCTTCTTCTTCGGACAGTCGGCCGCGAGCGGGCGGGGCGGTCGAGGGGAGAGCTGACCCGAAGCGGGCCCACCCATTCGTCGCTGTGGGCAGCCGCTCGGGTACGGCGTTCGCCGGAAGCGGTCTTCCGACGGGAACATCGCCGGGGGCCGCCGGCCCGGCGACGTTCCCCCCCCGCCCGCGTCGTGGGCGGCGGGAGCGTTGGCTGTGGCGGATGGCCGGAATATCCGCCATGCGGTGACGAGGTGTACTTTGCGACCCGTCGATCCCCCGGGACCGTGCGGGTAGGACGGGTGCGCGCTACGCCGGTGCAGACGACAGCGCCGGGGACGGGCGCGTGATCACGGCGTGCTTCCCGTCATGGTCACCACGGTCTCGAGCCAGCCCTCGCGGCGCAGGTCGAACTGCTCGTAGGCGTCGACCGCCGCCACCGGCTCGGCGTGCTGGGTGACGGGTGATGAACGGGTGGGGTCCAGGTCGCCGCGGGCCACCCGGCCCAGCGGACCCGGGATATAGCGGCGATGGTTGCAATTACCGCCCTGCACAGTGAGATTGCGGTTGGTGACCGCACCGATCGGAAAAGCGTCGGAGCCCGGTGGATACACCCCGATGATGCCGACGGCGCCCGCCTTCGCCACCGCGTTCACCGCCCAGCGCAATCCCAGGCTGGCGTGTCGCCGACCAGCCATTGACCGTCACCGGTATTGCCCTCGGGGGCGGCCCGGGTGCGCTCGGATTCGAACGTTTCGGCGTCCGCCGGCAGGTCCCCGGCGGCCGGGCCGGAGTGTGGGCGCTGTGGGTCCACACCGACCGCCTCGATCACCCCGGTCCACCCCGACACCGCCGGTGAGTTCCCGGACCGCGGCCACCGGATCCTCGGCGCCGAAACAGCTCGCACTTCACTCGGAGGTCTTCGTCTTTGTCAGCTCGACACGCCGTCACCAACGTCCATGGTCAGTACACCTAGCCGGTGGTGGGGCCGGGGGGTTGGGACAGTTCCGCGCCGGCGCCGCGGCTGTGGCGGCCGATATGGGACTCGGTGCGGATGCGTTCGGACATATGCGGGTAGTGCAGTTCGAAGGCGGGGCGCTCGCTGCGGATCGGGGGCAGTTCGTAGAAGTTGTGCCGCGGCGGTGGGCAGGTGGTGGCCCATTCCAGAGAGTTGCCGTAACCCCACGGGTCGTCCACGGTGACCACTTCGCCGTAGCGGTAGCTCTTGAAGACGTTCCACACGAAAGTGATCATCGAGACGCCGAGTACGAACGAGCCGACGGTGGACACGGTGTGCAGGGCGGTGAACCCGTCATCGGCCTGGTAGTCGGCGTAGCGGCGGGGCATGCCTTCGGCGCCGAGCCAGTGCTGCACCAGGAAGGTGGTGTGGAAGCCGAGGAAGGTGGTCCAGAAGTGGAGGCGGCCGAGGCGTTCGTCCATGAGCCGGCCGGTCATCTTCGGGAACCAGAAATAGATTCCGGCGAATGTGGCGAACACGATCGTGCCGAAGAGAACGTAGTGGAAGTGTGCCACCACGAAATAGCTGTCGTGTACGTGCCAGTCCAGGGGCGGGCTGGCCAGGATGACACCGGACAGACCACCGAAGAGGAAGGTGACGAGAAATCCGACCGAGAACAGCATCGGTGTTTCGAACGTGAGTTGTCCCTTCCACATGGTGCCGATCCAGTTGAAGAATTTCACGCCGGTCGGCACGGCGATGAGGAAGGTCATGAACGAGAAGAAGGGGAGCAGCACCGCGCCGGTGGCATACATGTGGTGCGCCCACACCGCCATCGACAGGGCGCCGATGCCGATTGTCGCGAAGACCAGCGCGGTGTAGCCGAAAATGGGCTTGCGGCTGAACACCGGGAATATCTCGGAGACGATGCCGAAGAACGGCAACGCGACGATATAGACCTCCGGATGACCGAAGAACCAGAACAGATGCTGCCACAGCAGGACACCCCCGACACCGGGCTCGTAGATATGACCGCCGAGGTGCCGGTCGTAGGCCAGCCCCATGAGCGCCGCGGTGAGGATCGGGAATGCCAGCAGCACCAGAATGCTGGTCACCACGATATTCCAGGTGAATATCGGCATCCGGAACATCGTCATCCCCGGGGCCCGGAGGCACACCACGGTGGTCAGCATGTTCACCGCTCCCAGAATCGTGCCCAGCCCGGAAACCGCCAGGCCCATGATCCACAGATCGCTGCCGACACCCGGCGCGTGCACGATATCGGAGAGCGGCACGTAGCCCGTCCAGCCGAAGTCCGCGGCACCACCCGGAGTGACGAATCCGGCGGTCGCCATGGTGGCGCCGAATAGATACAGCCAGTAGCTCAAGGCGTTGAGCCGGGGAAACGCCACATCAGGTGCCCCGATCTGCAGCGGCAGGACCGCGTTGGCGAAACCGAACACCACCGGCGTGGCATAGAACAGCAGCATGATCGTGCCGTGCATGGTGAACAACTGGTTGTACTGCTCCGGTGACAGGAACTGCAGACCCGGACGGGCCAGTTCCCCGCGCAGCAGCAGCGCCATCAACCCGCCGATCAGGAA
The DNA here is from genome assembly GCF_050942415.1 of Nocardia grenadensis. NCBI lineage: Bacteria > Bacillati > Actinomycetota > Actinomycetes > Mycobacteriales > Nocardiaceae > Nocardia > Nocardia grenadensis. The sequence continues at coordinate 2,685,197 of NZ_CP192054.1, forward strand.
GAACACCGTCGCCGTGGTCAGGTACATGATGCCCAGCAGTTTCGGGTCGGTCGTGGTCACCAGCTTCCGGATGGCCGAACCCTTCGGGCCCACCCGTGCCGGGAACGGGCGGGTAGGGGTGAGCGCTGCGGGCCGAGACGGTGTCACTGCCATATGCTCTCCTTCGTCCGAGCCACCGTTTGCGTCCGAACCACTGGTGCCCGCGCCGTTACCCACGCCGCGTCCGGCTAAACCATGCCCGAACGGCCTGGGAAAGTGGGGCAGCGACACCCGGGAAAGCAGTGTGGTCCGGGTTTGCGCGTGTAGGCGCTGAGCGCTTTTTTCCGCATATCGAACCGGGCAGCGGGGGCTTTCTCCGGCCGGGGATATAGTGGATCGGGCAAGAGGTGAGCCTATGGTTTTTTTCGCAACCCACAATGCTGCCCGGGGGCGAATTCACCGATGAGCGGTGAAGACCTGCTCCGTACGCAGCGCGAGACGATATCGTTTCGCGCCGAGCTTGCCGCGGCCGGTTACCTCGATGCGGTGGAAATCGGGCGGGGTGGATTCGGGGTGGTGTATCGCTGCCGGCAGCCGGGGCTGGACCGGACCGTGGCGGTGAAGGTTCTCACCGCGGGGCTGGACGAGGACAATCGAGCCCGGTTTCTGCGGGAGCAGCGGGCGATGGGCCGCTCGACCGGGCACCCGAATATCGTCACCGTGCTGGGGGCGGGCACACTCGCCGATGGCTGCCCCTATCTGGTGATGCCCTACCATCCCTCCGGGTCTCTCGATATGTGGATCCACCGCCACGACCCGCTTTCACCGGATAATGTGCTGCGGATCGGGTCGAAGATCGCCGGCGCACTCGAAACAGCTCACCAGCTCGGGATCGTGCATCGGGATGTGAAACCGGGAAATATTCTGCTCACCGATTTCGGCGAGCCGGCCCTGACCGATTTCGGTATCGCGCATATCGGTGGTGGGTTCGAGACGGCCGCCGGAACAGTGACAGGCTCTCCCGCGTTCACCGCACCCGAGGTACTCGAAGGGGAGCCGTCGACCCCGGCGGCAGATGTCTACGGGCTCGGCGCGACCCTGTTCTGCGCGCTGACCGGGCATGCAGCCTTCGAACGGCGTAGAAACGAGAACCTGGTGGCCCAGTTCCTGCGGATCACCAACCATTCCCTCCCGGACCTGCGGCGCAGCGGTGTCGATGACGAGGTGTCGGCCCTGGTGGAGGCCGCGATGAACCGGGACCCCCGCGAACGGCCCTCCGCGGCGGCGCTGGGCGAGGACATTCGCCGGGTGCAACGGCGCCACGGGAGCCCGACGGGTGAGTCGGCTTTGCCGACCCGATCCGGCCCCGAACTTCCGCTGCCCGGGGGTGCGGCGCCAAATGGGCGGCAGGGGGAGACGGTCGGTGAGAAGACCGGCGGCAATCTGCCACTGGAGCTGACCGGTCTCGTCGGTCGGCGCGCCGAGTTGGCCGAGCTCAAGAGTCATCTGGCGAGGTCGCGGTCGGTCACACTCGTCGGTACCGGCGGCGTGGGCAAGACGCGGGTGGCGCTGAAGGCCGCGTCTCAGGTCCAGCGGGATTTCGCCGACGGTGTGTGGCTGGTCGATCTCGCTGCCGTGACCGAGGCCGGGCTGTTGGTCGACACCGTGGCGGCAACGATCGGTGTCCGCGACGATTCGACGCGGCCGTTACTGGAAACTTTGCTGAACTACCTGTACTCGCGCGAAACGCTGCTCGTCCTGGACAACTGTGAGCACCTTGTCGAGGCGGTCGCCGAACTGACCGAGACGCTACTGGTCTCGTGCCCGGGTGTGCGGACCATCGTCACCAGCCGCGAGCCGCTGAAAATCGCCGGCGAAGTGACCCAGGCGGTAATGCCCCTGCAGATCCCCGAGCCGGATCATCAACTGTCACTGAAGGGGCTGCCCCGCTACGACGCGTTGACGCTGTTCGCCGAGCGCGCCGCGGCGGTCGTCCCGGGGTTCGAGATCAACCAGGACAACATGGCCGCGGTGACCAGCATCTGCGTCAGACTGGACGGCGTACCGCTGGCGATCGAGCTCGCCGCCGCCCGTATGCGCACGCTGTCGCCGGAGCAGATCCTGGATCGCCTGACCGACCGATACGAGCTGCTCACCGGCGGCGCCTTCCGCACCGCGCCGGCCCGGCAACGATCCCTCGAATTGTGCCTCGACTGGAGCTACGACCTGTGCTCGCCGACCGAGCAACGAGCGTGGGCCCACCTCTCGGTATTCGCGGGCAGCTGCGGACTGGACGCGGTCGAGCAAGTGTGCAGTGTGGACTCGGCGCCCGCCGAGATCCTCGATGTGCTCGCCGGTTTGGTGGACAAGTCGATACTGATCCGGGAACAGTCGGGTTCCGTCGTGCGGTTCCGGATGCTGGAGATCCTGCGTGACTACGGCCGGTCCAAGCTACGGGAATCCGGCGAGTACGAGGAGCTGCGCCGGCGGCACCGGGCCTGGTACGAGCGCCTGGCGCTGGACGCGGAGGCCGGTTGGATCGGCCGCGCGCAGCCCGGCTGGATCGCCCGGCTCGACCGCGAACACCCCAATCTGCGCGAAGCCCTCGAATCCGCCCTGGCCGAGGACACCGAGGAAGCGGCGTCGGCAGGCCTGCAGACGGCATCCGCACTGTGGGAGTTCTGGGTGTTCCGCGGCTTCTACGGCGAGGGACGGTCCTGGATCGAGCGGGTGCTGGCCCATCCCGGCGCTCGCTCGATCCCCGATCGGGTGAAGGCACTGCGTGTCGCTATCGACCTGGCAGCGGCGCAGGGCGATTTCCGGTCCGCGGCGACACTGCTCCAAGAGGGCCGGGTGCTGGCCGAACGCGAACCGACCCCGATGCTGCAGGCACAGATGAACCACGCGGCCGCGGGCCTGGCCCTGCTCAGTGGTGATCCCGTACGTGCCGCGCCGCTCCTGGACGCTGCCATCGACGTCTACCGTGCGAACATCACCGGCCATCTCCACATCCATGCCCTGACCATGCTGGGTCTGACGTACGAAATGCGCGGTGAGACGGAGAAGGCTATCGAGCACCAGCAGCGGCTGATCGATATCACCGAGGGGTGCGGCGGAATGCTGTATCGCGCGCTGGCGCTGCGGAGCCTGGGCGTCGCCGAATGGCGCCGCGGCAATATCGACCGTGGGCAAGAGTTGATGGAGGAAGCTCTGCGCGTCGACCGGCCCCTCAACAGCCATTTGGTGCTGACCTTCTGCCTCGAGGCATTGTCCTGGATCGCCTGCCAACGCCATGAAGCCGAGCGGGCGGCGGTGCTCATGGGAGCGGCCCGCCACCTCTGGCCGGCCGGCGGCAGCCGTGGTCGCGTCTTCGACACACTGTCGCATTTCCACGAGGAGTGTGCGCAGTCGGCGCGGAAAACTCTAGGCGACAAGAAGTTCGATGCGGCATTCGAACGAGGCCGCAGGATGAGCGCCGCCACTGCGCGGGCGTACGCACTGCGCGAACAGGCCACCGGCACGACCGCCGGCCCCGACCGGACGGCCCGGTTGACCAAACGCGAGCGGCAGGTCGCCGCCCTGGTCGCCCGGGGTCTCAGCAACCGGCAGATCGCCACCGAACTCGTCGTCTCGCTACGCACCGCCCAGGGACACGTCGAGAACATCCTCACCAAGCTCGGGTTCACCTCCCGTGCCCAGATCGCGGCGTGGATAGTGGACGAGTCCAACCAGGGCTGATCGCTGCGCCACCCGTCCGACCTCGGAGCCGGGCTCAGTCCGCGGCCGGAACCGGGCTCTTCGGGGCCAATCGGACACCGGCCAGGCCGGACCAGCACAAACCGGCGGTCGTGGCCACGGCTTCGTCTTCGGGCAATCGCTTACCGGTGACCACCCAGTCGCGCGCGCACGACTGAGCGATCCCGACTATCTCCGCCGCGATCAGCCATCCCCGCTCGGCCCGCAGCGAGGCCGACGGTGCCATCGCCTGCAGGAGGGCCTCGGTGCAGATCATGGTGGCCTGGCGTGCCATACGCTGCGCCGATGGCTCCTCGGCGTCGGCGGCGCCGGCCAGGAGGGCGGCGCTGCGCGGATGGTTGTCGGCGAAGTCGAACACCGCGGTCACCGTCGCCACCACAATCGATCGCATATCCCGGGCGGGAGCCAAGGCCGCGGTGAGCGTGGCACCCAATACCTGTACCGCCTCGTACAGCACCGCCAGATAGAGTTCGAGCTTGCTCGAAAACGACTTGTACAGCACCGGTTTGCTGATCCCCGCCCGGCAGGCGATCTCGTCCATACTCGCCGCCCGATAACCGCAGGCGGCGAACAACCCGGCCGCCGCGGCCACGATCACGCGCCGCCGCTCCTGCCTCGCCCGCACTATTTCCGCGTTCACCGCACCGACCACCTCCTCGCACATCGACGTTACCGATGACCGGGTCCACCGGCTGCACTGCCCGGGCGGTCTCCGGGCGGGTTTTCGTCACATTCCTGCCCGGTAGCGGTGGCACCGAACTCGAAAGCCACCCCCCGGGGCTAATCCGCAATCGATACACCGGTACGCCGCGCCTGAGCCAGCCCGGCGGTCGAGTCGGCGCTGCGCGCAGCCATCCGGGGTATGACGGGCATCGCCGAGGGCGTCGGCCGGTCCGCCGGCGGACGGTAACCGGCGAGTGTCGCGGTCCCCCATACGTAGGGGTCTGCCTGGGCACTGCCGAATGGCGACCAGGCCAGCCGGGTCTGGCCCGTCTTGTCGTGGGTATCGGAGTTGTAGACCAGAATGTTCATCGCGAATCCGGCCGGGTCCACGGCTGCCGGCAACTCCCGGAACGGGATCCGTACCTCGACGCGGTAACCCCGGTACGGCTCGGTGACCACCGCCGCCACCTGGACCCCCGGTGCTGTCTCGCGCACCGGGCCCTGATGATTGTCGGCGTCGCGCCCGGCCGACGGACCGCACCCGCCGCTCGTATACGGCAGGATGCCGACCTTGAGAGTGGTCGAGGTGTCGTCGGAATCGCCGCGCGGATCGATCGCGATCTCGACCGAGTCGGTGCGCCAGTGCCGTTTGACGTCATCGCATGCCAATGCGGCACCGGTCCGGTGGTCGGTGACCTCGATCAGCACATACAGTTCGTCGCCGTACCTGGACACCTTCGCCTTCGCGGTGCACCGGTTGTCGCCCTGCCAGAGCGCGAGCGGCAGCTCCGGCCCCGGGTACTCGCCGGGCCCCTCGGCACCGTTGAGCATGGGCGCGACGGCGACAGCCGGGATCGTGGTCGTCGGATTCGCCGGGTAATCCGGCTGCGCTCGGTTGGCCAGCCAGGGCAATCCGATTCGGTCGGCCCAGGCGGCGAATTCGGCGTACAACGGCGCCAATCCGCTCTGCCGGTGCACGGCTGCTTCGATGAACCGACCCTGTTCGGCCAGTACGGTGAACCAATCCGAGTCGAGCTGTTGCGGGTCCGGCGGCACCTGCGCGGGCATCGCGGCGAAACCCTGGGTCCGATACAACCGGGCCGCATCGCGCTCTACCTGCGCCCAGGTCGTGCCGTGTTCGCGTGAGCGGGTGCCGGACCATACTCCGATAACCGGCAACCCGGTGGCCGGATCGGTACGTCGCACTTCGGACGGGCCGCGGCCGAGCAACGACCGGAAACCGTAGTTCTGAGCGAGCAGACGGTCGGGAGACCACGGCGTCAGTCCCTCGACGGTGATCTGCTCCGGAAACGCCAGCGGATCGGCCGCCGACCGGAAGGCCTCGATTCCGAGACGGGCCGAAAGCTGATGGCCGCCGTGCTGGTCGAACGGCCGGGGATCCATGATCACGATCACGTGCGGCGTGGTCTGGCGGACCAGTCTCACCAAGCGCGCCAACGTATCCTGTTCACCCCAGATACGCGCGGTCAAGGGTGCGGACAGCGTGTACCAGAAGTCCGGTTTATCGAGGTAGTAGACATTTTCGATACCGACCATGCCGGTCGCCCGGCGCTCCTCGGCCTCCCGGATCAGCCCGAGTTCCGGGCCCTCTTCGGGCCCGGCCGCATTGCCACCGCCCTCGCCGCGGGTAATGGTGACTACGCTGGTACTCCAGCCGAGGTTTTCCCGCCATTGTCCGAAGGTCGACAGATTGAACGACTCGTCGTCCGGATGCGCCCCGATGAACAGCACATCGGTGTGCGCCCGCCGCCGGGCCACCGCTGCCGCGCGCCGATTACCGTCCCGGCCGACGCTGTCCGCGGAGCCGTCCGCGACCAGCCAGGCCGCCGTCAGAGCCGAGGCGAGGACAACACGCCTGCGTAACCGGCCCTCGCCGCCACTCGCCGCCACCATCCCGCTTCCCAGTTCGTTCCACTCCGCGCCACCGGTCGATTCGCGTCGAATCACAGCAGGTCAAGACCTGCTCCTCGAACGGTATACCGAACTCGGTCTGCCGTGGTTCCGGCCGACCCCGCCGCTCGAGATAAAAAGCTGCTCGCGATCAAGGCGATCCGTGACACACTCGACGACCCGTGCCCGGGACTCTACGAATGCGATCAGTTCGTCGATACGGTACCGGAGTTCGGTGGGCATTCGCGCCCACACCGGATGTTCCATCGACCGAATCTCCTTCTGTGAGCGCGGGTACGCTGGCGCGAGCAAGAATTCCATACCGGGGCCGTCGTTCTCCACATTGTTAAATGCAGGGATCCACCTTCAGGAACGCAAGGCCGCCTCTTCGCAGCGTTTCTACAACTCGCCGCAACTCTCACCTGCTACAAGAAACTCTCCACATAAGACACCCTCCGCGGTCATCCGACGCACCTGCTCGGCCATCTCCGCGAGACCCAGATAGCCGAGGTCGGGCCGGCCCAGCGCGGTAGCCGATACGGCCGCGCCCGAGACATAGGCCGCGCGGAAACCCGCTGCCGCCGCAGCGCGAATCGTCACACCGTCGTAGATGCCGGGTGCGGTGACCGTTCCGTAGCACAGCATTTCCGACAGCCGCCGCCCGGCGGAGCGGACCGTATCGGGAACCGCACGCAGTTCCCGGCCGAGTCGCCCGCGAGTGATACGCAGGGATGTGAACATCGCGGCCCGCCGCTGGTGTTCCCGCTTGTCGAACAGGTCGCGGTCCAGTGCCGACTGCGATTCGGCCCGTGCCTCGCGGGCCGCCGAATCCGATTGCCGCATACCGTCGTAGTTGCGCTGCGCGACCGCCTGCACATGGTTGACGCGGCATCACGGCGGAGTTCGCTGTACAACCGGCCTACGTGGGTGTCCTCGGTACCGGTGAGGGCGGCATCGATGCACCGGGCGGCGGCCCACGCGTCGTGGATACCGCTGTTCATCCTCATTCCGCCGAGCTGATCTCACGGCCGTCGCCGTCCGTCGGTCGTGCCCCGTGGCCGTGTCGAGCCCGCCCGCCTCCGGTCGAGGCGCCCGGGCTCGGCCTCAACTTGCTGCCGCCAGCACCTGCCATACCTTCCTGGAACGCGAGCGGGCCTGCGGGGCCGCACAGTTGATTCGTCGGCGCGCCTCGTGGGCGCTGATCCGCAGCAGATCGGTCAATAACTCCACGGTGTCCCTATAGCCGGTGTCCGCGGCGAGGCCACGACGTTCGGCCTCGGCGACGGCCGCGCGCATGGCGGCATCCAGGTGCTTTCGGCGGCGTTCGGTTTCGACGAGTGCGCGCAGCAAGTCGACATCGGCCAGCTCCGGCCATCCTGGTGTTCGGGCAGCCGGCGCCAGCGCGGTCGAATTCATGGTCACCGATGCAGCATACCTCGAGTTAGAACGTATGTTCGATAACCCGGCCGGGGGAATGCCCGAGCCGACGTCACTGTTGCAGCGCTAATCGCGCCAGACGGGTGGGCGCTTCGCCAGGAAGGCAAGCAGTTCGACCAGATACTCGCCCGACAGAGCATTGCGCCGCTCCGGCCGGTTCATGGTGATGCGCACCGTGTCGGCATCCCGCGCGACCAATAGATGCCGACGCCCCAAGGCGGTCATATCTCCACCGTAGATCTCTTCGAGCGACGACACGACACCTCTGGGACGGTCCAGAACCACTCTCCCGGATACAGCCGCAGCAAAGAAGGGTCGGCGGGCGTACCAGGTCCGAGGTCGTCCTGGCACGCTCCATCCCGACACTGGACGACGAGCGCGTGCCTGCGGCCGACAGTCGCGCCCGCACCGAGCGGAGCGGACGGCACGGGAGTACCCCACCGACAACTGGACGCATCCGGCACCGTGCCTCCGACGTTCCTGGCGTACCGAATCGGTAGCGCGGTCGCTCGCCAACTGACGCCGACCCTTGATGCGCCCTGCCTGCGTCGATCATCACTTCTCCATATCGGCCTCGCCTTGGCTCGGCCGCATCGCTCCCGCGGCGGTCGGTGGCTTGATCCAGCACGTTGGCATGCGCGTGGAACGTCCGGATGGTGCTGGATGGGTAGACCGGGCCAGGTACGTCTCGGCGGTCGCGTTCAGCAGTTCGGGAGCCCGGCTGGAGGTGGGATATCCGGTGCCGCAGGATGTCGGCGAAGTCTCCGACCTGGGAATCGTGGCGAGCAATCCGGTACGGTCGCGAGCAGCGGGTCGAGATCGTCGCGGCGTGGCTGGGTGACCGATGGCCCGGCACCGGCGCCCAGGGCCTTATTCTGCCCATGTGACAGGGGAACCGGAGCGCTCGGCCCGATCATGCCGGCGGCGGATGCCGCTGCTGGCCGCCGGTGCCGTGCTGGCGGCGGGTGGAGCCGCCACCCGACCGTTCGGTTGGCCGGCAACCCTGCTGGTGCTGGTGCCGGTGGTCGTGGCGACGGTACTGGCGTTCCACGCTGGGGCCAGGCCGATCCCGTCCACCGCCCGGCTGCGGCGCGGAGTGGCAGTCTGGTCGACGCTGCTGGTCACCGCATCGGCGTGGGAAGTGTACGCCTTTGTGCGGAAACCTGATTGGACGCAGCCGAGCCACGTACACCCGACATTGTCGACGCTGCTGGATCCGGCACTCGAGCAGTGGCCGCTGCGGTTGGCCGGATGGCTGGTATGGCTGGGTGTCGGCTGGTGGCTGGTGTCGAGATGAGCGATCGGATGATCATCATCGTCGGCTTCGTGCTGGTACTGGCGGTCACGCTCGGCATGGTCGCGGTCACGCATGTGCGCCGGGATCTGGTCGCGCCTCTGGGCGAAACAATCGCGTACCTCACGCGCACTCGGGTTGCGAGGATCGCTGGTGTGCTCGTGTGGGCATGGGTCGGCTGGCACTTTCTCGCGCGATAGTGCCGCAAGGGATCGGACGCGACGAGCCGGACAGCCGGCTCGGGTAACTCGGCAGGAGGATACGAGGCGGTGCGGGGGAGGGCACCAAGACCAAGCGGGCCCGGCCGATACCGATCCTCGAGGAGGCGCTACCGGTGGTCCTGCGCCGTACCGACGCCGCGAGCTTCTGGCCGTGCTGGTCCGAATTGGTCCCGAACTCCGACTGGTGGAATAAGAGAAAACCCCTCCCATGCAGGTGGGAAGGGGTTTTTCTATGGTCGGGCTGACAGGATTTGAACCTGCGACCACTTGACCCCCAGTCAAGTGCGCTACCAAACTGCGCCACAGCCCGTTGCGCCGTGTGTTCCGGCGCTCGATGAGATTACCTCAGAGGTGTTCGAGAGAGGAAATCGGCTGGTTGAGCGGGGTGTTGTCGGATTTCGGACCGCATTCGGGCCGCGGGGTGTGCTGCCGTGTGGGCTCGGCTGCTGCCCCGGCTCTCCGCGCGCTCGGATCTCCGGTGTCCGGCATCACGTACCTGATCGAATAGCTCCCTGGTTCTCTTTGTTGGACCCCTGTCGGCGTCCGGACAGCCCCGGGCCGCGCCTTCTTCTGTCGCTACGAGCGACCACTCGCCGAGAGGCGCCTGTTGGACGTCGACTTCCCGACCGGACGCCGCTGGGCTCTTTGCCCGGCGGCGTTTCGCTGTCCGTCCCCCTATCTACGGCGTCCGATGGGTAGTCCGTGCGCGTTGTACGCCGGTACTGCCCACCGCCCCACTGGAGTCCCAGCTCGAGCCGGGCATATCCTGACGGATGCAGCTGGTTCATCCCGCGCTGTTTCGGTGTGCGCGGGATGTCGAAGCCTGTCGTTCGGTGTCGGTGACATCGGGTGGCGGGTGAGAGGGAACCCGGTGGGAATCCGGGACTGTCCCGCAGCGGTGAGCGGGAGCGACCGCCGTCAGACGCACTGGGCCGGAGGTTCGGGAAGCGACGGCGTGGTAGTAGCAGCCCGGGTGCGGACCCGGGTCGACCGAGTGAGGGTCGGTGCCCGCGAGTCCGAAGACCTGCCGGTTGTGCCGGGCACGCCGTGTCCGGTTGGCTGTCGCCTCGCGGATCGGGCGTTTCGCCGCCGTTCTACGCCCCGGACCGTGCCCGGGGGCGTCGGGTCGCGCGTTCGTGGGTGGTGGTCGTTGGTGCTACCGATGGAGCGTGCGCTGTGCAGGCCTCTTCGAAGCTGTTCGGCGGGAACATGAATGCGCCGCCGGGGTTCCCGTGCGGTCCGGTGCCTGGGGCCCGGGCTCGCTGTCGTTCGAGTCCGGATCGCTGTATCGGGTGGGTCGTGAGTGGTCATGCGAGGAAAGGTGCCGGCGGTGGAGAAGATGTACGGCGGGGGGCGGTTGCGTGCACTGCGGGAGCAGCGGGGGCTGTCGCAGTCGGGGCTGGCCAAGGCGCTCGGGTTGTCGGTGAGTTATGTGAATCAGCTGGAGAACGATCAGCGGCCGCTGACGGTGCCGGTGCTGATGCGCCTGACCTCCACCTTCGACCTGGAGGTGGGGTTCTTCGCGCCGGAGACCGACGCGCGGCTGCTCGCGGACCTGCAGGAAGTGTTCGTCGAGGATCCCGAGACGGCGGCGGTTACCAGTAGCGAACTCGACGACCTGCTGTCCCGGGTGCCGACGGCGGCGCGGCTGCTGATCAGTCAGCATCGGCGGCTGCGCACGGCCGACGGGCAGCTGGAACTACTCACCGCCGGGATCGACGGTCCGGCCAAGGCACCGCGCACCGCTATGCCCTACGAGGATGTGCGGGACTACTTCTACGACCGGCGCAATCACATTCCGGTCCTCGACACCGCCGCGGAGGAACTGTTCACCCGGAGCGGCTTCACGCTCGGCGGGTTGGATCTGCAGTTGGCGCGTTTGCTGCGTGACGAGTTCGGGGTGGCGGTGCGGATCCGTTCGGAGGATCCCGGCAGGCCGGGACCCAAGCGCATCTACGACCCGCAGGCCCGCGTACTCGCGCTCGCGCGGCGGCTGACCGCGGGCCAGCGGGCGTTCCAGCTGGCCACTCAGTTGGCATTTCTCACGCAGTCCGAGGCGCTCGACGAGCTGCTCACGGAGACCGGGCCGCTACCGGCGGAGTCGCTGCGGTTGCTGCGGATCGGGCTGGCGAACTACTTCGCCGGTGCGCTGATCCTGCCCTACGGGCGTTTTCTGGGTGCGGCCGAGCGATTGCGTTACGATATCGACCTGCTCTCCGCGCAATTCGAGGTCGGGTTCGAGACGGTCTGTCACCGGCTCTCGACGCTCCAGCGGCGGGGGCAACGCGGCGTGCCGTTCTTCTTCGTCCGCACCGACCGGGCGGGAAATATCTCGAAACGGCAGTCCGCTACCGCTTTTCACTTCTCCCGGGTCGGGGGGAGTTGTCCGCTGTGGGTGGTGCACGATGCCTTCGCGACCCCGGGCCGGATCCGCACGCAGATCGCCGAGATGCCCGACGGGCGTACCTATCTGTGGCTGGCCCGTACGACCGGGGAGAGCAACCCCGGATATCTGGCGCCGGCACGGCATTTCGCCGTCGGTCTCGGCTGCGACCTGACCTTCGCGGAGAAGCTCGTCTACTCGCATGGGCTCCCGGTGCGCGATCCGGCGGTCGCTGTCCCGATCGGTGCCGGCTGCCGGGTCTGTGAACGCACCGCGTGCGCGCAGCGGGCGTTTCCGCAGATCGGCCGTCCGCTCGCGGCCGACGAGAACCGTCCGGCGAATACTCCTTACGCACCGGCGAGCAACACTCGCTGATCGGGCCCGAACCGGCGGCATCGGGATTATTCCGATGCATGCCGTAATCGGACGCTCGGTATTCCGCGAATTGATATCGCTCGTAATTTTCGATCTACGGCCCTTACACGTCATTCGTTTCGGCGTGCTCAGGCCCGCCGCGATGCCGGATCGTGTGCCCGGGCGGCTGCTGGCAGTGTCAGTGCAGGTCCGGGCGTATGGCGACCTTCCGCAACTTACGCAAATTCGCAGGATCTATTCTGCATAATTCGCCTTCTGCAACCCGTTTCCGCGGCCCCGGACTCTCGGTAGCGTGCGAATCGAGTGAATTCCACCGATCGCCTGGAGGTCCTGGACCGTGAAGAATCATCTCGTCCGCACCCACCGTTCCGCGGAGCATTTCCCCCGCGAGGAGCATCTGGCGTGGCAGATCGCCGAGGTGGCGACCGATCCGGTGGAGGTCGCTCCGGAGACCGCGGAGATGATCGTCAACCGGATCATCGACAACGCCGCCGTCGCCGCGGCCGCGCTGACCCGACGTCCGGTAGCCAACGCCCGGGCCCAGGCGTTGGCGCATCCCTACCGGCCGGGGGCGACCGTGTTCGGTGCCGAGGGCCGGTTCTCGCCGGAATGGACGGCCTGGGCCAACGGTGTGGCAGTACGCGAGCTCGACTTCCACGACACTTTCCTGGCCGCGGAATACTCCCACCCGGGCGACAATATTCCGGCGATCCTGGCGGTCGCCCAGCACGCCGGACGTACCGGTCGTGACCTGCTCCGCGGTTTGGCGACCGGCTACGAGATCCAGATCGACCTGGTGCGGTCTATCTGCCTGCACGAGCACAAGATCGATCATGTGGCCCATCTCGGACCGTCGGCCGCGGCGGGTATCGGTAGCCTGCTCGGCCTCGACGCCGAGACCATCTACCAGGCCATCGGGCAGGCCCTGCACACCACCACCGCGACCCGTCAGTCGCGGAAGGGCGAGATCTCGAGCTGGAAGGCCTACGCCCCCGCGTTCGCGGGGAAGATGGCGGTGGAGGCCGTCGATCGCGCACTGCGCGGGGAGGGCGCGCCGGCGCCGGTCTGGGAGGGCGAGGACGGGGTGATCGCCTGGTTGCTCGGGGGCTCGGGGGCCGAGTACTCGGTGCCGCTGCCCGGGCCGGGGGAGCCCAAGCGGGCGATCCTGGATTCCTACACCAAGGAGCATTCCGCGGAATACCAGAGTCAGGCGCCGATCGATCTCGCCCGCCGGATGCGCGAGCGAATCGGAGACCTGGACCAGATCGCCTCCATCGTGTTGCACACCAGTCACCACACCCATGTGGTGATCGGCACCGGATCGAACGATCCGCAGAAATTCGACCCGGGGGCGTCGCGGGAAACGCTCGACCATTCGGTGCCCTATATCTTCGCCGTCGCCCTGCAGGACGGCACCTGGCATCACGAGCGGTCCTACACACCCGAGCGCGCGCAGCGCCCCGACACCGTGGCGCTGTGGCGCGGGATCTCCACCGCGGAGGATCCGGAGTGGACCCGCCGCTATCACTCCACCGACCCGCGGGAGAAAGCGTTCGGTGCCCGCGCCGAGGTCACGCTGAAGAGTGGGGAGGTGATCGTCGACGAACTCGCCGTCGCCGATGCCCACCCGCTCGGCGCGCGGCCCTTCGCCCGCGAGCAGTATGTCGCCAAATTCCGCACCCTCGCCGAGGGCGTGGTCGATCCGGCCGAACAGGACCGCTTCCTCGAGGTGGCCCAGCGCACAGGGGAGTTGACGGCCGACGAATTGCCGCAGCTGAGTTTCACCGTCTCGCCGGATGTGCTCGCCCGCGCGCCGCACGCCCCGAAGGGACTGTTCTGATGACCGGGCTCCTCGCTGCGCCGACGCCCGCCGCGGACAAGCGGGCCGCGTTCCGGGCCGGCCTGGCCTCCGGGCGGATCCAGCGATTCCCCGGCGCCTTCAACCCACTGGTGGCGACTCTGATCCAGGAGATCGGCTTCGAGGGCGTGTATGTCTCGGGTGCCGTGCTGTCGGCCGAACTCGGCCTGCCCGATATCGGCCTGACCACGCTCACCGAGGTATCGGGACGCGGGCAGCAGATCGCCCGGGTCACCGATCTGCCGATTCTCATCGACGCCGACACCGGTTTCGGTGAGCCGATGAACGCCGCCCGGACGGTCACCGTACTCGAGAACGCCGGGATCGCCGGCTGCCACCTCGAGGACCAGGTCAACCCGAAACGCTGCGGCCATCTCGACGGCAAGGCAGTGGTGCCCACCGCGGAAATGGTCCGCCGACTGCGGGCCGCGGTATCCGCCCGCCGCGATCCGAACTTCGTGATCTGCGCGCGTACCGATGCGGCGGGAATCGAGGGAATCGACGCGGCGATCGAGCGTGCGAGGGCCTACACCGAGGCAGGCGCGGACCTGATCTTCACCGAGGCACTACGCACGCCCGCGGACTTCGCGAAATTCCGCGAGGCGGTGAGCACTCCATTGCTGGCGAATATGACCGAATTCGGTAAGTCGGAACTGATTCCGGCCGCCACTCTCGAATCGATCGGCTACAACATGGTCATCTACCCGGTGTCCACTTTCCGGCTGGCGATGTACGCCGCGGAGGCGGGCCTGCACGAGATCCAGACCGCCGGCACGCAGTCCGGCCTGCTGGACCGTATGCAGCCCCGCAGCCGCCTGTACGAACTGCTGCGGTACGAGCGTTACAACGAATTCGATTCGAGCGTATTCGATTTCACTCTGGAAAGGGACCAGTGATGAGCACATCGTCGCTCGGCGAACCGGTGCGGGGCGGGGCCGCGGCCGCGATACCGACCATCTACAAAGGTCTGGCGGGTGTGGTCGTCGATACCACCGCGATCTCGAAAGTGGTGCCGGAAACCAATTCGCTCACCTATCGCGGGTACGCGGTGCAGGATCTGGCCGCCCACTGCACTTTCGAGCAGGTGGCATATCTGCTCTGGTACGGCGAACTTCCCGGTCACGCCGAGCTGGAGCGGTTCCAGCAGCGGGAACGGGCTTCGCGCCGCGCCGACCGGTCGCTGCTGTCGCTGGTGGCGAAACTGCCGGAGACCTGCCATCCCATGGACGTCGTCCGCACCGCCATCAGTTATCTCGGTGCCGAGGACCCCGCCGAGGAGGACAATTCGGCGCAGGCCAATCGCGCCAAGGCACTGCGGATGTTCGCGGTGCTGCCGACGATCGTCGCGGCCGATCACCGCCGGCGCCGTGGGCTCGACCCCGTCGCGCCGCATTCCCACCTCGGCTACGCCGAGAATTTCCTGCACATGTGCTTCGGGACCGTCCCCGCGCGGGAACTGGTGCAGGCGTTCGAGGTCTCGCTGATTCTTTACGCCGAGCACAGCTTCAACGCCTCCACCTTCGCCGCCCGCGTGGTCACCTCGACGCTGTCGGATATCTACAGTGCTGTCACCGCCGCCATCGGCGCGCTCAAGGGCCCGTTGCACGGCGGCGCCAACGAGGCCGTCATGCAGCACATGATGGAAATCGGTGACCCGACGCGAGCCGAGCGATGGCTGCGCGACAAGCTGGCGAAGAAAGAGAAGGTGATGGGCTTCGGCCACCGGGTCTACAAGAACGGTGACTCCCGGGTGCCCACCATGAAACAGGCCTTCCTGAATATCGCCGCGGCCACCGACGGGCAGCGATGGGTGCGGATGTACGAGGCGCTCGAGCGCGCCATGGACGAGGCCACCGGGATCGAACCGAATCTCGATTTCCCGACCGGCCCCGCCTACCACCTGCTCGGGTTCGATATCGAGGTGTTCACGCCGATATTCGTCATGAGCCGGATCACCGGGTGGACCGCCCACATCATCGAACAGGGCGAATCCAATGCGCTGATCCGGCCGCTGAGCGAATACGTGGGCGTCGCTCAGCGCCCGGTCGTGGCCTGAGGCCGGAGCCCGGCCGGGCGGTCACCGGTTCCCGGACCGCCGGTGGGCACGTGCCCGGGCCCGGTCGTAGGCGACCCCCAGAAGTTCCCGCACGGTTTCGGTGGTGGCCGGGCCCGGCGCCACCACCGCCAGCCAGCCGAGCTCGCCGTACACGGGATGGGCGATCACGGTGTCGGTCACGGCGGGGTCGGTGCCGTCCGGTTCCGGGTCGCGGGGAGCGCGTCCGGTCCAAGTGGTGAACAGCTCCCTACCGGCGTGGATGTTCACCCGGAAGACGCCGGTCCGGTCGAGCCGGGATCGTGCGTCGCCGGGGTAGTTCTTGGTGACGAGGGTGGCGAAGGGCTGGGTATTGGCCGGGACCGTGCCGTCGGGTGCGTAGTAGAAGAACGCGTCACCCCACGCGATCTCGGGGGTCCCGTCGCCGGGGCAGGGTTGCTGGATCAGTACGCCGTCGCGGGCGCCGAGGTATTCGATGATCTCGTCGAAAGTCATGTCTTCGAGCGTTACATTGAAGTGCTTATGGAGAGTTGTGGCGAGAAATGGCCGGAAAACGCGACCCGAAGTCGCAACTCCGCAGGTCTGCGGACCGCTGATATCGCCCGGGCCACCGGCTACTCGGTCCAGCAGATCCGCAACCTCGAACGCGACGGTGTGCTCCCGCCGGTGCCGCGCACGCCCGGTGGGTACCGGATGTACGGCGTGGCCCATCTGTGGGCGGTGCGGGCCTATCGCGCTCTGGCGGCCGGATCCGGTCCGGTCGAAGCGAAACGGATTCTGCGCGTGGCGCGGGATCACGGCCCGTCCCGGTTGTTCGCGTTGCTGGACCGCGCGCACGCCGATCTGGATCGGGGTCGCCGCGACCTCGCGTTCGCGCGGGAGGCGGCGCGGGCGATCGCCGGCGAGCCGCTCGGCGATATCCGGCCGGCCGATGCGATGAGCATCTCCGAACTGTCCCGCGCGCTCGGCGTCCGGCCCTCGACGCTGCGGCACTGGGACGCCGAGGGGCTGGTCGTGCCGCAGCGTGCCGAGGGCGCGATCCGCCGGTACCTGCCCGATGACGTCCGGATCGCGCGGCTGGTCCAGCAGCTCCGCCTCGCCGGATACGGTATCGCCGCGCTGCGGGAACTGATTCCCTGGTTGCGGGGCGCCCACGGCTGGGACGAGATCGGCCGGGCCCTGGCGGCGCGGGACGCCGGGCTCGACGTCCGGTCCGCGGCTTTGTTCGAGGCCGGTGCGGCGCTGCATATGCTGTTGCGGGTGGAGCGCAACTGATTCGCCGGGTTACGCGGCGCTGTCGCGCCAATCGGTGGGGCCGAACTGCTCGGTGCGGGTCTGTCCGGACGGGATCCATTGCTCCAGCGGGGTGCCGCGGACCGTGTCCAGGAAGGCGGTGGGGCCGCAGAGGAGGAACTCGGCGTCGCCGGGGAAGACGGACACGTCGAGGTCGAACGTGTCGCGCGCGAGATCATCGGTGTGGTCGTGATAGCGCCGGTGCAGGCCCGGTGCGGGGAGCCGGGCGGCCAGAGCGGACAGCCGGTTGCGCAGCGGCAGGGTGCCGGGGTCGCGGTCGGTGTGGTCGAGGTGCACCTGCCGGTCCGGCGCATGGGCGGCCAGGTATTCGAGGATGCCGGTATCGGCATGATGCCGATACCGGCATCTGTGGGCGGCCAACTGGTTGGAACATCAGCGTCGCGACGAATATTGGCGCCGGGCCTCGGTATGTGAGGACTATGCCGCGGCACACCTTTCGGGAGTTCGGTGGACCCGGAGGTGTAGGTCGGATAGGCGAGGTCGGCGTGCCCGTCCAGGTGCCGGTGCTGGCCTCGAGCGGGTGAACCAGCCGGCGGAGATCCGCGTGGCGGGGGACGCGCCTGCCTCGCCGAGCAGTCGGTCACCGGCACCCAGGCCGCGCCGGAGGGCACGATGTTCCGCGGTGAATTCCATGTGCACGGCCTGTTCGATATGCGGAAGGACGCGGCCGGGCACAGTTTCGACCATCTGGACTATCCGGCGCGGACCGTTCCCGAGGACGTCCAGCAGCAGATGAAGCGATCGACGCCCTGCCGTTCGAATTCGCCGAGACCGACTGAGGAACGTCGCCGGGGTCGCCGCCGTATGTTTCGGCGGCGATCTTCCGGGAACCGCCGAGGGAGCCGAGACGAAGGAGGAGGTGGCCGTGCCGGACGTCGAGAGCACCGTCGACCGCAGTGCCGGACCGCAGCGGGTGGTGATCGTGGGCAGCGGTTTCGCCGGGTTCACCTGTGCCCGTCATCTGTGCCGCCTGCTGGCGAAGCAGGAACGCGATACCGAGGTCGTGCTGGTCACGCCGAATGACTACATGCTGTACACGCCGCTGCTGCCGGATGTCGCCGGCGGGCTCATCGACCCGCGCTTCGTGGCGGTGTCGCTGGCCGATGCCCTGCCCCGGGTCCGGCTGGTCGTCGCCACGGCCGAATCGATCGATCTGGATAACAAGACGGTCACAGTATCCAGCGAGCACCACGCGCCGCGGGAACTGTCCTGGGATCGGCTGGTGCTCACCCCGGGGTCGGTGACCCGGCTGTTCGACATCCCCGGGCTCCCCGAGCACGGCCGCGGCCTCAAAACGGTCGCCGAGGCGCTGTACCTGCGGGAGCAGCTGCTGCGGCAACTGGAATTGGCCGATCAGGAGGAAGACCCGGAGCTGCGCCGGGCGCGCCGGACCGTGGTCGTGGTCGGCGCCTCCTACGCCGGTACCGAGCTCGTCGCGCAGTTGCGGGCCCTCGCCGACACCTACGCGAAGCGCCGCGGTTTCGACCCCGCCGAGGTCCGTTTCGTGCTGCTGGACATGGCCGACCGGGTGATGCCGGAGGTCGGCGAGAAACTCAGCGACAAGGTACTGACCGTACTCCGCAACCGCGGTATCGATATCCGGCTCGGAATGTCGTTGAAGGAGCTCGCCGAGGACCATGTCGTGCTCACCGACGGCACACGGATCGCGAGCCATACCGTTGCCTGGGTGACGGGTGTGACCGGCGCGCCCGTGCTGGGCACCCTCGGGCTGCCGATGGAACGTGGGCGGCTGACCGTCGATGCAGATCTGCGCGTACCCGGCCACCCCGATGTTTTCGCCGGCGGTGACGCGGCCGCCGTCCCGGACCTGACGAAACCGGGCAAGATCACCCCGCCGACCGCGCAGCACGCCACCCGGCAGGGCAAGGTCCTGGCCCGCAATGTGGCCGCCAGTCTGGGGATCGGCACGCAGGCGGTGTACAAGCACCGCGATATGGGGCTGGTGGTGGACCTGGGGCCCGGATTCGCGGTCGCCAATCCGGTGGGTATCCGGCTCTCCGGCCTGCCTGCCAAGGCGGTGACCCGCGCCTATCACACCTATGCGCTTCCCCGCGGGATCAACCGCTGGGCGATTTCGCTGACCTATCTGACCAACGCGTTCGCGTCGCGTCCGCTCACCCTACTCGGCCTGGTCGGCCCGGAAGAGGCCAGCTTCGGTAGTAGCGAGGGCATCCGCCACTGAGCACACCGCGTTTCCGAGCGGCGCACAGTTTGCTGCCAGTCGGCGTGGATGTTCACCCAAAAGACGCCGGGCCGGGACCGGGAGTGCTCGTCATCGGGTAGTCCTTGGTGACGAGAGTGGCGAATGGCCAGATTTCGGCCGGGACCCCGCCGTGCGGATTCTGCGCGAGGCGCGCGAGCATGGCCCGATTCGAGGACGCCGATCATCTGCGTCCTACCGACGCCGGCGCGCCACGGTTGCCGAATTCGCCGGCTCGAACCGGACGAGTCAGGAACTTCCGTGCAGCGCGCGAAGCCGATGTTTGGCAATCTTGCCGGACCCTGTTCGGGGAAGCTCATCCACGAAAGTGATGAAGCGTGGCAGCTTGTACTTCGCCAAGCGCGACTCCAGATAGGTGCGGAGGTCGCCTGGAGAAGGTTCGATGTGCCCGTTGAGGATGACGAAGGCATGCCCGATCTCACCCCAGGTCTCGTCCGCGACGCCGATCACCGCGCATTCCGACACAGCAGGATGCCGCGCGAGTATCGACTCGACCTCGGCCGGGTAGACATTCTCGCCGCCGGAGATGTACATGTCTTTCATACGATCGATGATGTAGATGTAGCCTTCCTCGTCGTAGGCGGCGATGTCGCCGCTGCGGAACCAGCCGTCATCGGTGAACGCTGCCGCTGTCGCCTCGGGCGCCTCCCAGTAGCCAGGCATGACGTTCGGCCCTTTGATGAGGATCTCCCCCGGTTCCCCTACTCCGGCGTTCCGTAGCTCATCGCGGGCGATCCGAACGTCGGTGAAGAAATGGGGAACCCCGGCAGTGCCGATCTTCTGTGTGCTGGCCAAGCTGCCGACGATCATTGTGCCGGGTGCTGCCTCTGTCATCCCGAAGCCCTGCAGAAAGGTCAGTTCGCGCTCTTGAAATGTTTCGATCAGTCCACGCGGCACGGGTGCGCCACCGGTAACGAGTAAGCGGACCGACGAGAGGTCCGCTGTGGTCCAGCGAGGCGCATCAGCGAGGCCCGCAAACATACTCGGCACACCGAACATGAAAGTCACCCCATGTCGCTCGATCAGGTTGTAGCAGGCGTCGATATCCCAGCGGTCCATCAGAACCGCGGTCCCTCCTTTGAGAATCGTCGGCAGCATCGTCATGTTCAACGCGGCGACATGGAAAAGCGGTGCGCTCACCAGCGTGACCTCGGTGCTGGTGACGTCGATGTCGACGACGACATTCATACAGTTCCAGGTGATATTTCCGTGTGTGAGTGTGGCACCCTTCGGTTTTCCGGTAGTCCCCGACGTATACAGGATGAGGGCGGGGTCTCCCAGTTCCACCGTCTCGTCCAGGTCGGTCGACTCGGCTTTACGGAGCAAGGTCTCGTAGTCGTAGGTTTCGCCCGGGGAGGCGGCGTTCTCGCTGATGAGGATACGGATCGTACCGCCCCGGAGTTGCTGCGCGGTGGATGTGTTCGCAGCTGCGGCGATCAACACCTGCGCTCTGCAATTGTCGAGCTGGTAACGAAGCTCGGCAGTGGTCAGTCGAGTGTTGAGCGGGACAAAGACCGCCCCGATTGCCTGGACGGCAAACATCGATTCGACGAATGAGGGCAAGTTCGGGCCGAGATACGCCACCCGACTGCCTTTCCCTACCCCGAGCTCCCGCAGCGCATTTCCCAGCCGGTTGATGCGCTCGTGCAAATCGGCATAGGTCAGACGCTGATCGCCGAAGATTATCGCGGTCTGTCCGGATGAGCCGCGGCTCCGACGGGCCGGCCAGGAGCCGACACCTTGATTCCTCATTGTTCGAGTTCCTCCTGTGACGGCCCTATGTGGGGCGTTCTGTCATGGCCTTGCGGAGCAGCGCCGGCAGTACTTGTTGCTCGCTGGGTGAGAGCATGCGCAGGGCCTCTTCCCGCGCGGCCGCGATCGCCGCCTGCGCTTGCTGCTGGGTCACCCTTCCCCGCTCCGTGGCGGTGACCTGGCGAAGTCGCCGGTCGGCCGCATCGACGCTGCGGGCCGCGAGACCCGCTGCTTCGAGCTCGTCGACCAGGGCGACGACCTGACTCGAGTCGAGCCCGAGCTGTTCTGCGAGGAGGCGTTGGGGGATGCCCTCATTGGCGCAGAGAAGCGTGAGCGTGGCGTACTGGCGGACTCTGAGCTCATGCGGCGCAAGGTGCTCGTTTGTCTTGCGTACGACGATTCCACTCAATCTGGCCAGCAGGAAGCCCGTGTCCTCGGCAAGTGCTTCGAAGTCTGTCGGTTGGCTCATGCGGTCCCTTTTGCGCAATTGATCAATGGTTGAAGAATTCATCTATTGACAGTTGCATTCAATGTAAGTTAGATGAGCAATGATTGACATGTTCAACGAATCTACCTAGATGTACCCGGGAAGGCAAGATGGATCTGCAGGGCAAAGTGGCGGTCGTCACGGGCGGTTCGGGGGGCGCGTACGCCCTCGGCCTCGCGACCGCCGGAGCGCGAGTCGTCGTCAACGACATCAATGAGGAAAACGCTCTTGGGCTCAATCGGTCGTTGCGTCACTTCGGTGTGGGGGACAGAACTCCGAGCGTCGATGAGATGGCCCGGGTGTACCGCGAGCCCCGGATGGCCGCGGTTGTCTTCACTGTCGATCGCCGGCCGGCTACGGGACATCACCCAATCACCAATGAATTCGTCGCGGAAGCGGCAGCGAGACATCCGGACGTGCTCATCCCGTTCGCGAGCGTCGATCCCGCCCGTGGTGGGGAAGAGGTCGCCGCGGCCCGCCGGCTCGTCGCCGAACACGGCGTTCGCGGGTTCGAATTTCATCCCGGCCGCCAGGCGTTCGACCCGTCGTGCACCGCGCACTTCGCGCTGTACGAGGCCATCGCCGAACTCGGAGTACCCGCCGTGTTCCATACCGGGCAGACCGGCCTCGGTGCGGGACTACCCGGAGGCGCCGGTACGGTTCCCCGCGCCGACTCCGGTCGGCTCCCGTGTCCGAGTCGGCGTCGTCCTGCGTGGGGTGGCGCATATCGCCGGCGAGCAGCAGATCCTCCTCGACGCGACCGTCGAGGCCGACGGGATCGAGAAACGGGTATGTGTCGCACAGCAGGTCTTCCGCTTGTACGAATGAGGGCTTCCGAGTGAGTCATTACCGCGGCAACCTACGAGATCTCTATTTCAACCTGTTCGAGGTACTCGGGCCCGCGCGGGTGACGCCGCCGAGTCGAGATCTCGACGACGAGGCAACCGCGCGGGAGGTGCTGGCCGAGGCGGCCCGGCTGGCGGAGGGGCCGATTGCGGCCTCGTTCACCGATGGTGATCGGCAAGCGCCCGTCTACGACCCTCGAACCTGTTCGGTCGCTCTCCCCGAGCCGATACGCGCTGCCTTCCGAATACTGCACGCCGCGGGTTGGTGGCGCGTGGATGTGCCCGAGGAACTCGGGGGCATCGACGTGTCGCGGCCGTTGGCGTGGGCGATCACCGAACTCCTTGTCGGAGCCAACCCGGCGTTGCAGCTCTACCTCGCCTCTGTCGTGTTCGCCTCGACCCTGCACCGGCACGGCACCCCCGAGCAACGCTGCATGGCCGCTCGGATCATCGAGCGGGGCTGGGGTGCCACAATGGTTCTCACGGAGCCCGAAGCGGGTTCAGACGTCGGCGCGGCCAGAACCCATGCCGTTCAGCAGCCCGACGGCTCTTGGCATATCGAGGGTGTCAAGCGGTTCATCACCTCCGCGGAGCACGACCTCACCGAGAACATCGTGCACCTCGTTCTCGCGCGGCCCGTCGGAGCGCGCACCGGGACCAGAGGGCTGTCCATGTTCATGGTGCCGAAGTTCCACGTCGATCCGCGGACAGGGGAACTCGGTGCTCGCAACGGCGTATATGCCACCAACTTGGAGCAGAAGCTGGGTATCAAGGCTTCGGCGACGTGTGAGCTGACATTCGGTGCGCGGGACCCAGCGGTCGGGTGGCTCGTCGGTGACGTCCACGACGGAATGAAGCAGATGTTCGAAATAATCCGGCATACCCGCATGCTCGTGGGAACGAAAGCGATCGCCACCCTGTCGACCGGCTATCTCAACGCTGTCGAATACGCACGGACTCGGGTGCAGTCCGCAGACCTAATGCACTTCAACGATGCCGATGCGCCGAAGGTCGCGATCATCGAACACCCCGACGTGCGTCGGACCCTGCTCCTCGGTAGGGCGTACGCCGAAGGATTGCGCGCGTTGGTCCTCTATACGGCGTCCTGGCAGGAGCTCGCGATCGGCAACGAACTGGACAGCGACGCTCGCGACGCCACAGCGATCGTGGATTTCCTACTGCCGGTGCTGAAGGGCGCCGGAGCCCAACGGGCCGACGAACAGCTCTCGCAACTACTCCAGGTATTCGGCGGGTCCGGGTACCTGCAGGACTTCCCGATGGAGCAGTACGTCCGCGATGTAAAGGTCGACTCCCTCTACGAGGGCACCCTGGCGATCCAGGCCAACGATCTGCTACTACGCAGGGTGATCCGCGACGACCGACGCGGGTGGCGCTTGCTCGCCGCGGAGATCCGTTCGTACTCGACGTCTGCCGGGTCATGTGAGGAGCTCCGGCGCGCGGGAAAGGAAGTGGGTAGGGCACTGGACAATATCGCAGAGATGATCGAGGTCCTGGCCGACCGGTGGGCGCGGCGACACGACGACGCGCGGAACGCCCATCGAGTGGGTGAAGAATCTGTGCGATTCCTACTCTCTGTAGGCGATCTGCTCGTGGGTTACCTGTTGCTTCGGCACGCGACGGTCGCCCATGCGCAGCTTGTTGCGGGAGAAGCCGGCGGCGACCGTTCTTTCTATGAGGCGAAAGTATCGGTCGCGCGTTTCTTCGCGCGTTCTGTGCTTCCTGAGCTCGCTGCGCGCAGGGAGATCGTCGTCGCCGGCGACGACGATCTCGCCGCACTTTCCCCAGAGACATTCTGAGGGACAGGCCGCCCGGATTTCGTTGCCCTACCGGTGGCATTCGGTTTTGTGTTCTTCAGATTTTGGCTGCTGGTATCGGTGGAGAGTGTAGGATTCGATGGTTGCCGACCACGGGCCCCCGCTTCCGGCGAATACGTTGTCTACAGCATTCCATTTCCGGTGGACCACCGAGCCGATTATTGGGCGGGCCCTGCGTGTGCTGCCCGATCGGCCCGCTGGGCCTGGATATCGTTGTACTTCTGCGTAGCGACGGCGATACCGACGGGAAGTCCGACGGCGACCGAACCGACTGAGGCCCCGAATCCGCCGACTGCGACCGAACCGACGACACACCCTGTGATCGCGCCGGGGACGGTCAGCACTCCGCCTGAGACAATAGTGGTCAGGGCGCCACCGGTCACCGCGCCAAGCGGGCAGCCGACAGCAATGCCGATCAGGCCGCCGGCCGCTGCCCCGGTACCGGCCGCAAGCCCGGTATGCGGCCCCGCGGCATTCCACGCCGCGCGGGCGTCGGCAAGGAAGTCTTCACCGGGAGCGGCCACCGGAATGGCCTCGACCGAGCTCTCGCTCGGCGCTGCTTCGGCATCTGTCGTTGCGGCGGCAGGGTCGCCGAGCACAGGCCGACCGGAAGTATCCGCGACATGCAATTCGGTTCCATGCATGATCAGCGTCCCCAAGGGGGTGACGAGCCCACTGCGGCTTTCCGGAACGTAACCGGTGTAGTGCACGCCGGGGAGCGCTTCGACTCCGACGGGGTGACGGTCGAAGGGTTGCGGAGCTGCCGGCCGATCCGGGTCGGCACCGGCTGTCGCGGTGGCGAGTGTGGTCACTGTCAGGGCAGTGAAGGCCGTGAGAACGGTGAGCTTGCTGATGGTGTTCATTCCGATACTCATATCTTGGTCCGGATTCGTGTATTCCGGACCGATCCGGAATGCAGGAATCGACGAATTGTTGGCTGGGGTGGGTCGGTGGCGTCAGGAGGACGGCATTGCGATAGGCGCCGAAACGAGGCCTTTGGATTGCAATCCGTTGTACTGTTCGGTTGCGGCGGCCGCGAGAGCAGGCAGACCGGTGACGGCGCCGCCGATGGTGCCGCCGAGGAACCCGAGAGCCCCGCCACCCAGAATGCAGCCGCCGACCACGCCGAGCGGTGTCAGCGCTCCCGCGCTCACCAGCATGGTGAGCGAGCCGCCGGTCACCGCGCCGAGTGGGCAGCCCACGATGATGCCTGCAGCCGTCCCGAACAATTGACCGTCTCCCTTGGCCGCGGCGTATGCGCCACCTACCGCCGCGACGGCTTTGTCGATCTCCGCGCCGCGGTCCAGCGGAGTGGAAGGTGTCCCGTGATCGCCTGCTGCGTCGATGGAGTCACCGGCGTCGGATACGACGGCCGGTGCGGCGAGCTCGGTGGGCTCGGTGGGCGTGGCAGACGCCACCCCCACAGTGAATGTCGTGACGGCGAAGACAAGTGTCGCCGCGGCCGTGAATCGCGTGGTTGTTTTCATAGCTCCTCATAAACAGGTCGGGACTTGCCGATGAAAATTGCGGCAAAGCTGGTTCAGGTTCCGAAATGTGGAACGATGTGCCCGCAGTGGGTGACAATATGGTTCAGATCACATTCGGCGTGAGCATATTCTGCAGAACAGAATGTGCGGTTTCGCTCGATACGAGGTCTGGCGCCGAAGGACCCGGAAAATTGCTTTGCTTAGGCAAAGATTCTTTCATCCAGAATCTCAAGTACAGCCAGAAGGAATCTGGATATCGTTGCAATCCCACGCTACGAGAGCTCGAGACGACCTCGTTCAGCGCTGGCGAGCCAAAGGAGGCGGATCAACTGTGGACCCGTTCATGTCGGCAGTCGAATCAGCTCGGCTCATCCGCACTCGCGAAGTGAGTCCGGTCGAAGTCGCGGAGTTGTATCTCGACCGCATCGACCGCTTCAACGGCGAACTCAACGCATTCGTCTGGCGCAACGACGACCACGTTCTGGCCGCGGCCAGGGCGGCGGAGCAGGCGGTGATCCGGCGAGATGAGTTACCACCCTTCCACGGCGTCCCACTGCCGCTCAAGGACTTGACCGCAGCTGCCGGTCAACCCGATACCCGCGGCTCGCTCGGTATCTCGAACGAGCCGAAACCGGAGAACGAGCTGGTGGTCGATGCGTTTCTGCGGGCGGGGTTCAACTTGACGGGCCGGACCAACACCCCCGAACTGGGCGTTATGACCGTCACCGAGAATCGGCGGTACGGAATCACCCGGAATCCGTGGAACCTTCGATACTCACCGGCCGGGTCGAGTGGCGGTGCAGCGGCTGCTGTCGCCGCCGGTCTCGCCCCCATTGCCCACGGCAACGACGGCGGCGGATCACTGCGCATGCCGGCGTCGGCCTGTGGTTTGGTCGGTTTGAAGCCGAGTCGCGCGAGAGTTCCGCAGCGGGTGCAGTCCTGGTGGCTCTACTGCACCACTGACGGCGTGCTGACACGAACGGTCCGCGACACCGCGGCTGTCCTCGACTGCATCTCCGAACCGGACCGGCTTTCGTGGTTTCAGGCACCGCGACCCGAGCGGGCTTTCGTCGACGAGATCGGCCGGGAGTCCGGCAGGTTGCGGATCGGCCTGCTGCTCGATGCGCCGACGGGGCAACCGGTGGATCCACAGTGCGAGGTGGCGACGATACAGGCGGCGCGCCTGCTCGAGGGATACGGGCACATCGTCGAGCCGGTAGTTCCAGAGCTGTTCAGCGGCAATGCGATCCGCGCATACGTCGAAACAGTTATTCCGGCTTCGCTCTATACCTACCCTTTCGAAGATCCGGATCTCGCCGAACCATATAACCGGCACCGATGGCTGCAGGCCCAGCGAACACATGCCGGTGAATACGCACAGGCCGCGAGGATCCTTGAGATCGAATCGAGAACTGTTGTCGCGCAATGGAAACGGGACTTCGACGTTCTACTCACGCCCACCATGGCGTGCACACCCCCGCTTGCGGGAACCATCGTCGACGAGGCAAACCGATATCCCGACGAAGCGCGGCCGAGCGCCCTGGGGATGGTTGCGTTCACGACTGTTGCGAGCATCAGCGGACTACCGGCCATCAGCTTGCCGGTCCATCTCGGTCCGGACGGACTACCGGTGGGAGTGCAGCTCATCGGGTCGCCGTTCGATGAGTCCACCCTATTGCGCCTGGCAAGCGCCCTCGAACGTGACGTCGCCTGGACGACTCGTATTCCGGAGAACTTCCGGTGAATCAGGCTTTGGAGGCATCAGAAAATGAAGTGGATCACCCCCGGCCGGACCGCGCTGACCGGTATCGCCCTCGCCTTGACACTGCTTGTGTCGTGCGCCTCCGAAGGAGGCGGCCGCGCGGATCCGGCAAGTGCAGGTACTGATCCCGGGCTCGTCGCCGAGGCTACAGCGGCGACCGAAGCCGCCTACCGAGGTTCCTCCACGGAGCCCCCGGCCACCGCGCCGGCGCCGGCTGTCGACAAGGAGATATGGATCATCTCCGCCTTTCAGCAGGTACATGCCCTGGCTTACCAATCCGAACAACTTGTGGAAGCCGGCGCGGCGATCGGCTGGACCACGCGAGTGTGCGACGGCCGCAACAACGTCAACGGCGGGTGGTCGGAATGTATCCGCCAAGCGACCGCAGCGGGAGCCGAAGGCATCGTCCTGGTCTCCGTCGACTGCGCTCCTGTCCGACAAGCACTGATCGAAGCACGCCGGGCGAACGTGAAGATCGCATCTTTCAGCGGTTTCGACTGCGATGACCCCACTCAGGGCGCAAGTACTCCGCTGTTCGACGCTCCCGCCAGCTACCTCGCCGGTGGTGGTTCGATCGCGGACCTCTACACCCGACTCGGTGAGCTGCGCGCCGACATCGTCATCTCGAAGACCGGAGGTTCCGCGAAGGTCCTGCACGTCGCCTTCCAGGACGTGGCATTCGGGACTTATCTCGCCGACGGCTTCAGAAAGCGGATGGAGAAATGTGGCGGTTGCACGATCGTGGACACCGTGTCCATAGTGCCGCCGGACGTCCCCAACATTCGGCAGCGGTTCGAGACAGCGCTGGCGAGACATCCTGAAGCCAGTGTCGTCGCGGTCGATGTCGACTACTTTTTCGTCGCCGGGATCCAGCAGGCTCTCGTCACCTCCGGCCGCCCGGACTTGCTGGTGCTGGGCAGCGAGTGCCAACGTAACGATCTCGACTACGTCCGCAGCGGGCAGGGCGAGCAACTCTGTGTCGGCGTGTCCAGCGGCTACCGGTCCTACGCGTCGATCGATTCGCTCAACCGAGTGTTCAACGGTGCGGCAGCCGTCCCGGCGGGCGTAGGCATGCAGATCGTGGACGCTGACAACAACTTGCCCGCTCCCGGCTCGGAATATGTGGGAACGATCGACTTCTCGAGTCACTACAAGCAGGCATGGGGACGATCGCGATGACCGTTGTCGAGCAGAGTGAAGTCAGAGAATTCGGGCCGCCTGCGGTCGAACTGCGGAGTGTCAGCAAGACCTTCGGCGGTGTGCGCGTCCTCCGCAGCATCGATTTCGAGGTTGCCCGGGGAACGGTGCACGCACTTCTCGGCGGCAACGGTTCCGGCAAATCGACGACCCTGAAAATCCTTGCGGGTGTCCATCAAGCCGATCGTGGCGGAACCATTGGACTGAATGGTCATCTGCACGCGTGGAACGCATACAGTCCGGCGGTCGGGAAATCAGCTGGCCTGCGGTTTGTCCACCAAGATCTCGGTCTTGTGCCGGATCTCACGGTCAGCGAGAACTTCGCACTGGAATCCGGCTATCCGCGCCGGCTCGGGCCGGCGATCGCTTGGAGCGCGCTCCATCGAAGCACCGCAGAACAACTCGCGCATATCGGGCCCGATATCGATCCTCGCAAACTCGTGCGTGAGCTGCGCCCGAGCGACCGGACCCTCGTTGCCATCGCGCGTGCACTCCGCGATACCGACACCGGGGAAACCGTGACACTGGTCCTCGACGAACCCACGGCGAGCCTTCCCAATCATGAAGTCGACCTGTTGTTGCAGGCGGTCGAGCAGCTGCGGGCGCGGGGGCAGACGGTGATCTATGTCAGCCACCGATTGCCCGAGGTCCTGCGCCTGGCCGATCGGGTGACCGTACTGCGCGACGGCGCAATAGTCGCCACGGCCGATGCCCACGCCGATCTCGATGAAGCCGCGCTGATCGAGTTCATGACCGGCTCCGCGCCTCGACCGCAGACGCGTGACAAGACGCCGGCCACCAGGGGACCGGTGTTGCTGGCGGTGCGCGACCTCGCCGCCGGCCCGCTCGAATCGGTGAGCTTCGAGGTGCATCGAGGTGAGATCCTTGGTGTGGCAGGACTGCTCGGCTCCGGCCGGTCAACCTTGCTGCGTACCCTGTTCGGTGCGCGTGTGATCGACGGCGGAAGGATCGAGGTCGATGGTGCGCCCGTGAGATTCGGCAGCACCGGTGATGCCATCCGCGCCGGATTCGCCTTCGTGCCCGAAGACCGGGCCCGTGATGCGGCGTTCCTCGAGCAGTCGGTGGTCGCCAACCTCTCGATATCGATCGTCAGTCGATATTGGCGAATCTGGCGCATGGCCCATGGCCTAGAGCGTCGAGAGGCCGGCGATTTGATGACCGAGTTCGACGTCCGGGCCGCCGGGCCGGACACGGCTTTGGCAACACTGTCAGGCGGTAATCAGCAGAAGGTCGTCATAGCTCGATGGATCCGGCTACGACCGAAAGTGCTCCTGCTCGACGAGCCGACTCAGGGCGTGGACGTCACGGCTCGCGCCGAGATCCACGCGGCCATTCGATCGCATGTTCGCGACGGCGCCAACGCCGCGATTGTCGTGTCGTCGGATTTCGCGGAGCTGGCGGCGCTCTGTGACCGCGTCATTGTGGTGACGGGTGGCCGGATCCGAACCGAGCTGGCTGCCTCCGAGGTAACCGAGGGGCGGCTCTCCGTGCTCTCACATGCAGTCCCAGAAGGAGAATAGCTGTGATTCCTACTGACCAGGCCATTGCCGCCACGCCGGCGGCCGCATCGGATTCGGCCGTTGTGAGCCGGAAGTTCTCCGGATGGCCTCGCCTTCTTCAGCGGTACGGACTGCTGCTCCTACTCGTCGCGATGGCCCTTATGTTCGCCGTTCTCCCCGAATCCGGTGCGGCGTTTCGGAGTGAAGCCAACCTGCGGGCGCTCGTGGCGAACCAAGCCGTAGGGCTGGTGGTAGCACTCGCACTGCTGTTCCCTATGGCCGCGGGATTCCTCGACTTCTCCGTCGGTGCCGTGACCGCGACCACCAGTGTCGCCGCCGCGGCGGCGATGGCGCACTTCGGTCTCCCGCCCCTGGTGGCCATCTGTATCGCTTTGCTCGGCGGAGTGGCCGTCGGCGGGTTCATAGGTCTGTTGGTCGCGAAGTTCGAGATGAATCCCTTCATCGCGACGCTCGGGATGGCCACGCTGCTCGGCGGCGTGATCCTCGCCTACACCGATGGTCTGCAGATCACCAATGGGATTTCCCCCCAGGTCACTGCCCTTGGTTCGGGGACGTGGTTCGGGCTTCCGAGGATCGTGGTCGTGGCCGCGGCGATTGCCTTCGGGGTGTGGTTCGTCATGGAACACACACCGCTCGGGCGCTATCTTTTCGCTGTCGGTTCCAACTCGAACGCGGCTCGACTCACCGGCATCAATGTCGTGAAGGTCAAGTTCATCTCCTTTGCCCTGTCCGGTCTCGTCGCCGGCGCTGCGGGGGCTCTCCTGCTCGCCCGACAGGGTTCGGCGACGTCCGACTCGGGAATGAGCATGTTGTTTCCCGCGTTGACGGCCGTTCTACTCAGCACGATCGTCGTTTACCTCGGGAGGCCGTCTGTACTGGGGACGGTCATCGGCGTGCTGTTTCTGGCGGTCAGCGTCAGCGGACTGACCTTGATCGGGGCACCGGCGTGGGTGGGCCAATTCTTCAACGGGGCCGCTCTGCTGGTTGCCGTCGGCGTGTCGAGCGTCGGGAACATCAGCCGGTCGAGGGCGCGCGCTGGTTGAGTCGACGAACGCGTCGGGTCGACCAGTACGTGCTGTCCTGTTGCCGAGTGCGGCCTTGTCCGGAGGCGGGCTCGATCGAGTCCGCTCAGCCCTTTATGAAGTCGGCCTGAATCGCTTTCACGGCGAGCGCAAGTGTCGACACGATCGCGGGAAGTTTTTCCGGGTCGTAGCGAACGCTCGGCATGGAAACGGACACGCCGGCCAAGGCGTGACCGTCATCGGAACGGATGAGGCTTCCGATCGCGGTAACTCCACGCTCGGACACATCCTTATTGACAACGAAGCCGTTCTTTCGGATCTGGTTCAGGGTACGGCGCAGTTGCGACAGGTCGGGCCGGTCGTCGTCGGGCTGGCCCGACTTGTAGCCGTCGGAATAGACCTGCTGCAATTCCTCGTCGGACAACTCGGCGAGCAAGAGCAGGCCTCCTGTGATCTTGTGGGCGCGAAAGACCATGCCTTCGCGGGTCCCGACCCGCAATGCTCGCGGACTTTCCACACTGGCGATGAACCGCGCCGTACTGCCGGTGCGGATGATGAGATTGGCCGACTCTCCCAGGACATCGACCAACCGACGGAGATGCGGGAGGGCCGCCGTGCGTAGCTGCGAGGTCTGGGATTGCGAATGTGCAGCCAACTCGAGTACCGGACCGGCTCGGTAGCAGCGGTTCTCACTTTGTACCGCGAAATCGCGATAGACCAGCATCGCGAGGAGGCGGTGCGCAGTCGATCTGGCCACACCCAGTCGGTCGGCGATCTGCGACACAGTGACTTCGCCCTCCAGCTGCAACATGACGGCGATGTGGAGGGCATGATCGACGCTGGTGATCGCGTACGACGGCTGTTTCTTGAGAGGGCCCGCCATTGTTACTCCGATCTTCTGCAGTCCAGAATACGCTGTTTCTTTATCACGGGGTCGGGCACGATCGTGCGAGACCGCCGATAAGGCTTGATGGAGTTCTATGACCGACCTTGTTCAAGCATCCGCTCCTGGCCGTCACCTGGACCGGCTCGTATCGGCGCACGCCGAATTCGGTGTTGTACCGCGTTCCCGGACAAGAGTCGATGAACCCGCTGCGGCGGCGATCGGTGACCATATGCCGATAGTAGAGAAAGCCGTCGGACCTCCCGGCGACACCATCCACCGAAATGGAACCGAGCAGACCAAGGTTCCAGAACTGGGAGTTGTGGCATCTCGACGACAGCCGGCAGCGGCGACAGCGCAATGCTCGATCCTATGCGCGGAATTCGCACAACTCGTGCGTGTTCGGCACGACTGTGCTGGCACCGGCCGGCGGCCATCACTACTCCCGCTCACCCCGCCGGAATCTGTATATGCCGCTTCCGAGCCAATGGGATACCGGTTCCCCGTCGAGGGAATCGTCTCGCGGTGAACTACCGAAGAATAGAAGGAAACCAGAATGCCTCATATCGTTGTCATCGGCGGCGGATTTGCCGGTGTATGGAGCGCAGCCTCGGCAGCGCAGGTTCGGCACTCCACCGGTGCCGACCTGAGGATTACCCTGATCGCGCCCCAACGCGATCTGGTGCTGCGCCCTCGGCTGTACGAAGCAGACCCGAGCCGGGCCACGGTGGCGCTCGACCGCATATTGAAACCGATCGGCGTCGACCATGTCCGCGCGAGCGTTCGCCGGATCGACGTCGCGCGACGCCGGGTGACCACTGACGATGGTCGCGACATCGACTACGAACGTCTTGTGTTGGCTGCCGGCAGCCGCCTGATTCGGCCGGAGCTACCCGGTGCGGATCGATTGTTCGATATCGACACCTTGGGCGGGGCTCAGCGTCTGCAGGCCCACCTGCGGAAACGGTCAGGGTTTCACGCGACCGTGGTCGGCTCCGGATTCACCGGCTTGGAGCTCGCGACCGAACTCGCATCCAGGGGCCGAGTCCTGCTGGTCGACCGGGCTACCGAAGTCGGCCCGGAGCTCGGCGCGGGCCCGCGGCCGCAGATTCTGACGGCGCTCGACGAGCTGGGTATCGTTTGCCGGCTCGGCGTCACGGTCACCGAGGTCGGCGACGGCTTCGCCGAACTGTCCGACGGCTCGCGGATCGACACCGACGCGGTAGTGTGGACCGCCGGCTTGCAGGCCAGCCCACTCACCCTGCAGATCCCAGGTCCTCGGGATCAGCTGGGTAGGTTGCAGGTGGATGAGTGGCTCCGGGTCACCGAGGATGTCTTCGCTGCGGGTGATACGGCCGCAGCTCGAATCGATCCGGATCACTCGACGGTGCAGAGTTGTCAATACGCAGTGCCTCTCGGCAAAACCGCCGGCCACAACGCTGCCGCCGACCTTCTCGGCCTCGCGGCCTTGCCTTTCGCACCGGACCCTTATGTGACCTGTCTCGACCTGGGTGCCGCCGGCGCATTGCTGACAGACGGCTGGGACCGTCGAGTACAGGCCTCCGGCTCCGAAGGGAAGAAAATCAAAAAGTACATCATGCAACTGATTCACCCACCGGTCGATGACGCCGACGCCATATTCACTGCGGCCCGGGAAATTCGAGGACGCGATGTATAAGCGGTCCGAGACCGCGTGAACGGATATCGCCTCCGAGCGGAGCGGTGAATCCTGCGGCTCACCCGGATCGCCCACTTTCCGAGCTGATCCGCCGCTGCGGATCAGCTCGGAACGCAGCTTGCGGAAGTAGCGGCCGGTTGAGCAGCGACCGGGCGCGGGTATGTCGCGATGCCGAGTTGCGCGCTTTCGCGGGACGCTCCGATTCTGGCTGTCCGACGCGTACGTGCCCGGGGGCCTGCTGATCGTCGCCACGGCCGAATCGATCGGTATGGCCGACACGGCGGTCACGGTGACCAGCGAGTACCGCGCTCCGCGGGAATTGCCCCGGGGTCGGCTCGCTGACCCCGGGGCCGGCTACCCGGCAATTCGACTTTTCCGGCCTTCACGAGCACAGCCGCGGCCTGGAACTTTCGCCGACCGAGGCGTTCCCCGCGCGACTGCTCACCCTTCTCGGCTCGGAGGAGGCGGGCGGGCCTCGGCAGCAGCGAGGGACCCCCACTGAACACAGGGCATTGCCGAGCGGCGCACAGGTTGTTCCCAGGTTCGGCGGGAAAGGTGGACAAGGAAACCAGTACGAGGAGGTCCCCCATGATGGTCTACGCGACGGTTGCCGCCGGATTCGCCGTGCTCACACTGATGGTGTTGTCCAGCCATATGGCTGCCGTGGCGCCGCGCACACTGGTCCGGGTGCGCAACCGCTGACCTGCGTTTCAGCGATGGATCGATCCCGTGTTCGCGTAGAGCGTCATTACCGTCGCGCCGCCGAGCCCGACGTTGTGCTGTTCGCGTAATCGACCCGGCGGGCTCGCGTCGGCCCACGTGGCTGCCAGACCGATTCCGCGTACTGCGCCACGCCTGTCGCACCCAGCGGGCGGCCTTTGGCCGGCGTGCCGCCGGAGGGATTGGTCACAACCCGCCGCCGTCCGTGGTGGCGGCGTCGGCGACGACTCGTTCTGCGGTCGCCTGTGGGGTGAGAGTCCGGGGCAGAACGGGTCACGCGGACGCGGTTTCGGAGGTCGAGGCGAGAGCTGATCGAATGCCCGAGCTGATATGCCCGGGCAGGATCGGGGTCGCGCCCTGTTGACCATTCCACGTATGTATCGATCCGGACCGGATGGGCTTATGTGCCGCTTGTGTTCGACCTGTTCTCCCCGGGTGACCGTCGGCTGGGCCGCAGCGAGTTCGACGACGACCGCGCTGGTCGCCGAAGCGCTCGAAAGGGTGTTCTGGCGGAGGGAGAACTACCGCCATCCGTGCGAGTCCCGGTCTGGTACTCCACACGGATGCCGGGTGAAATTCGCATTGGTGACTTGAATTGAATTGGCCTGCTGTACAGATTATTTCGCTGTCGGTCGACCGTAGCAGTTCATTCTTCTTGACGAGTGAACAGGCCGGGCAATGTGTCGATTCGCCTGGTCGCCAAGGAGTTTCGTGCTGGGATGATTCCGACTGGCTTCGGTCGGCGCGGCCGGCCGGGCTCGCGCGCACATCGGCAGTAGCGTGTGTTCCGCAGACTGCCGAAGCTGCTGGACACGCCCGTCGGCAACGTCGGTTTCCCTGAATGCCAACTGATTTCAACCGTGCTTCACGACGTCATCGGTGACCGATTTCGACGCCGGACTTCATCGGCACTGGTATGCCGCAGTCTGCTTGACGACACGGTCACCCCCGACGTGGATGTTGCGTGAGTCGACCGACTCGCGAACGAACTCGGTAAGCCCCCGAAACCATCGCCGGAAAACACGGGCCGCTCTGCGGGGCCATGGGTGCGGCGGCCCTACAGCGGAGGACGCGCCCGTGGCCCCTGACGGTTCACCAAGCCGCTCACCCCGGAGGCGGGCGCCACGGAAAAGTGAGGCTGGACACACAGCTCGCTCTAT
The DNA here is from genome assembly GCF_050942415.1 of Nocardia grenadensis. Lineage (NCBI taxonomy): Bacteria > Bacillati > Actinomycetota > Actinomycetes > Mycobacteriales > Nocardiaceae > Nocardia > Nocardia grenadensis. The sequence continues at coordinate 2,721,052 of NZ_CP192054.1, forward strand.
GCCAAACTGCGATCTGACGAACAGTCAGATTGAGTCAGCGAGACATAGGACTTATATGTCGGACCTCCCGAGAATCATCAGCGTCGACGACCACATAGTCGAGCCCGCTCATTTATGGCAGACCTGGTTGCCGAGGAAATATCGCGAGCACGGTCCCCGTGTCGAGCGTCGTGGAATCGGCGATATCCGACATGTCGGAGGCGGGCGGTATGAGCAGACGTTCGATCCGGACGGACCAGCAGCGGATTGCTGGGTATTCGAAGATCTCGTATATGTTCATAAACGTCACGTCGCGGGGGTCGGATTCAGCCGCGAGGAAATGACGATGACCCCGATGACCTATGATGAGATGCGCCCCGGGTGCTACGACCCGGTCGAGCGTACTAAAGACATGCTCGCGAACCACGTCGACGGATCGCTCTCGTTCCCGACATTTCCCCGGTTCTGCGGACAGACATTCACCGAGAACTCGGACAGGGAGTTGGGGCTGGAATGTATCAAGGCCTACAACAACTACATGGTCGAGGAATGGTGTGGTGACAGTAACGGGGTGCTTATTCCGCTGATCATCGTGCCGCTCTGGGATGCCGAATTGGCTGCCGCCGAAGTCCGGCGTAATGCCGAACGGGGCGTGCATGCTGTTTGCTTCAGCGAAATTCCCGCGCATCTGGGCTTGCCGAGCATCCACAGTGGGTTCTGGGACCCGTTCTTCCAGGCCTGCGAAGAGACGTCCACGACGATCAACATGCATATCGGGTCTTCGTCGAGGATGCCTGCGACCTCGGCGGATGCGCCGGACGGAGTCGCTGCCACGCTCTCCTTCAACAACTCCATGACATCGCTGGCGGACTGGCTGTTCTCCGGGAAGCTCGTCGAGTTCCCCGATCTGAAAATTGCCTATTCCGAGGGCCAGATCGGATGGCTGCCATATCTTCTCGAGCGCGCGGATACCGTTTGGGAAGAACATAGAGCGTGGGTGGGACGCGACGGAATCACTCCGGAACCGCCCTCTGAGTACTTTCGGCGTAACGTGTTCGGCTGTTTCTTCAAGGACTACCATGGAATCGCCTCACGTGATGTTATCGGAATCGACAACATCACGTTCGAGACCGACTATCCACATACCGATTCTACGTGGCCGGATTCGAAAACTGTCGCCGAGAAGCATCTGATCGGACTGAGTGACGAAGAGAAATACAAGATACTTCGAGGCAATGCTATCCGGATGCTGAGTCTGGACCGGGTCTGACGGGAGTTTTGAACTCCTGCATCCGAACCACTTCTCGTGCCGACGGTGCCGACCGTCATAACTATATTGCCATCCGTTCGGAATCGAATGGGACCGATCAGCTATCCGGCCGGTCGCATTTGGAAGGTTCAGATGAACGACAAGATCTATATCCACGAGTACATCGACATAATCGGCCACAATCGCAGCAAGTACATGTACCATATGACTGCCAATTTCAGCCCCATCGGACAGGAAGAACGCAACCAGAGCTGCTACGGAGTCTGGGGCGTGGTGGGGAGTACTGGGTGCTGGCCGCAAGTGGTGAATATTTGGGAAGAAGATGGGCTTTCCGGACTCGCCGCATCCTTTCGGCACGAGCTTGAACATGAGGCGCTACAGGATCCAAAGCTCGCAAAATGGTGGGCTACCGCAGCAGAGTTTCGTTCGGGAGGTCGCGATCGTCTTCTGCTGCCCGCGCCTTGGAGTCCCACGTCCGCGGATCTCTGCGCTGCCGGAGTGACCGGCGATGTCTACGCCCAGGAGGAGGTGCACGTCGCCCCCGGGCAAGCGGGCGAGTACCTACGCAGAGTAAGCGAGATCGCCGCACCGCTCTACGAGCGCTTCGGGTGGCGGCTCGTCGGGGCCTGGGAGACATTGATGACCAACGACAGTGAGGCCTTCGTGCTCTGGGCCATACCGTCGTGGACTCAGTGGGCCGAGCTCGAGAAGGCTCTGCGCAGCGATCCCGCCCTCTCGGCGTGGCGCGTGCAGAGCAATGAGCTGACCACTGCCTTCGATCGATACCTTCTGGTCGATGCCCCGCTCTCGCCGTTCCGGACCGGTCGGCAGCCGCGGCGAGAGGATCGCATCGAGCAATGGGTGGAGTGATCGAGGAGGCGGGATCAGCGGCGGTGCCGCATCTGTCTCACCGCGACCGAGGGTGCACCGATATCGAGTGGCCGGAGCGTCACCGCGAGGTTTGATTGGAAGGACACACTGGTCATGACGATTGCACGCCCGGACTCGATGGCGGCGGAACTGGAGGTCCGCGACCTCCTCGGCCGTTGCGCCCTCTGTGCCGACGAGGGCCATGCTGCGGAGTACCGGAACTTCTACAGCGAGGATGTGGTCTGGGAGACCACCGGCACACGACAGGTCGGCATCGCCGAGGTGATCGGTGCCGCAGTTGAGCGGCGCAGGACGGGCGTCAGCGGACCGGGCTCACACACACGCCACGTGATCACCACGCTCACCGTGGCGATCGACGGCTCGAAGGCGCGAGCGCTCAGTTATGTGCAGTTCTATCGCAACACTCACGCCACACCGATAGCAGGACTGATCGTGCGGTACTCCGATCAGCTCCGCCGCAGCGACGCCGGCTGGAGAATCACCCACCGTCGCATCACCCCCGGATAAGCGTCAGAGGCCGAAATCCGGAATCTCCACGGCAATTGATTGGAGCGTTACACGTTGCGCGACCGAATCTCTGCCCACGAATCGGTCCTGGACCGTCCGGTGACACCGAGTTCCATCGAACACGGCCTACCAATTCATGGTGAAGGTATAGAAAATGACCACAAACAGCTCGATCGCTTCAGGGGCTCGGGAACAGGACCGTACCATCGATCTATCCAGTGGTTCCCGTCCAAAGATTGTCGCGAATGGTGTCGAACGGTCCTTCGGGTCGGGCAACGGTAGTGTCCATGCGCTCGGACCGATGGATGCAAGTATCGATGAGGGCGAGTTCGTTTGCATTGTCGGTCCCTCTGGCTGTGGTAAATCCACCTTCCTGAGGATAGTGGCCGGACTGCTACCACCCTCGAAAGGGAAAGTTACCGTCGCAGCGAAATCGGCTCATCCGGCGTCGATGATATTCCAGGATTACGGAATCTACCCGTGGAAAACAGTCGAGGCCAACGTGCGCTTCGGTCTCGACATCCAGGGAGTGCGTAAATCAGAAGGTCGTAAACGTGCGCATTCATGGCTGGAGAAGATGAGAATAGCCGAGTTCGCCGACGTTTATCCGGCTCAGCTCTCCGGCGGAATGCGCCAGCGAGTTTCGATCGCTCGTGCCCTCGCGTCCGAACCAGAAATTTTGTTGATGGATGAGCCCTTCGCCGCGCTGGATGCTCAACTTCGCACGATTCTGCAGGAAGAACTGCTCGAGTTGTGTCAAGCCGAGCGCCGTACCGTTCTCTTCGTCACACACAGCCTGGAGGAGGCGATCATCCTCGGTGACAGAGTGGTGGTGATGAGCGCACGACCGGGGCGAATCCTGGCGGAGCGACGCTCGCCGTTCCCTCGTCCCCGGTCCGCCGCCGTCCGCGATGCGCCAGAGTTCGCGGCATTCAAGGCAGAGCTGTGGGAGCTGCTCCGCGATGAGGTCGAGGCGGGGCAAGGTTCCGCTGGTAGGAGAAATTGAGATGTCGCAGATTTCCGAGAGCTTCAGCGATCGAGTACTCGTGCGATTACCAGGCCGAGCGGAAATAAACTCGGCCGGCGCCATTCGACGCCGCAGAGGTATCGATGCCACACTGGCAATCGGGTTCCCGGTGCTGCTGCTCGCGCTATGGCAGCTGTCCAGCACCATGGGCTGGATAGACAGTCGCCTCTACCCGGCGCCTACGGACATCATCCGAGACGGCTGGGACCTCCTGAAATCCGGAACGCTATGGCCCGATATTCGCGTAACGACCATGCGGGTCTTCTATGGATTTGTCATCGGCGCGTTCGCGGGTATTGTTGTCGGTCTCGTCATGGGTTCGATCCGCTGGATTCGAAAGATGCTCGAATCGACACTCGATGCGCTGTATGTGGTTCCGAAACTCGCTCTTCTCCCGATTCTGTTGAATATATTCGGACTGGGCGAAGGGCCGAAGATCGCCCTCGTTGCCACGACCGTGTTCTTCTTTGTCTGGATCTCCACCATGTCGGCTGTTATTTCGGTTCCCGAGGGCTATCGAGAGGCTGCGCAGTGCTTCGGCGCCAACCGGTGGGACATGTTTCGACATGTACTCGTGCCCGCTTCACTACCGCAAATCTTCGTCGCCATGCGGGTTGGCGCCGGGATAGCTTTCCTGGTGATCGTCGCCGCCGAATTCATCGTGGGAACGGACGGGCTCGGCTATCTGATCTTCAACTCTCGCGCGCTGTTCCTCAATGGCCACATGTTCGTCGGCATCGTTGTCGTCGCCGTCGGTGGCGTGATCTTCACCGAGATCGTCCGATTCATCGGTCGACGGTTGACGAAATGGGCTCCGCACGATGGCGCTGCTACGAACGCCTGACGGCGAGACTTGTCCCCCTATGAGAATGCTGAGGGCAGCATGAGAAGAACACGTACGTCGCTGGGGCTCATCTTCGCCGCGGTGCTCACGTTGGCCGTCTCGGCCTGCGGGAGTGGGGGGTCGGATGCCTCTCGATCCGCGGGTCCGGTAACCCCGAGAGCCGCGACGGGTCTTCCCGTCGCCGGCTGTGCGGGTGGCTGGACCGATCCTGACGACCGTGCACCGGACCGGCACCCCGCCCGATGTGAGGCGAATTCTCCCCAACCGCAACCGCTACCGGGCAAAACCAAGCTGTTGGTGACTTCCTCGACACTGCAGAGTGAGTTCATGGCCAACGTTCGCCTCGCGATAGCGAGCGGTGAGTTCGAAAAAGAGAACCTCGAGGTCGAACTCAAACAAGTCCCCGCGGCGGACAGTATCAATCTTTTGGCCTCGGGAAAGTCTGATATCTCCGTCGGGGCACCGGATTCGGCATTCTTCAACGGGTTGGCAGCCGGAATCGACCTGCGATGGGTGCTGGGAAACTACTTCTCCGCCGACGACTCCAAAGCAGGATTATGGATTCGAGACGTAAATGGTCGTCCGGGGAAGATATCCGACCTGAAAGGAAAGAATATCGGCGCGATCGTGGGCTCGGGTAGCGTTACTATGTATCCGCTCACGCATGGGTTCGCCAAAGCGGGTGTCGATATCGATGATGTGAAATTCCAGTCGTTGCCTGCGGCCGACCTGGTTACGTCGTTGGAGAACGGAGCGATACCGGCAGCGTGGCTGAGTGACCCCTACTGGACCCGGATCAGCGGCCGCGACGGGTACACGTTCGCGGTCGGCCAACCACCTGCGGAGCCGCTCGGTGGGATTATCTTCGGACCGAACATGCTCAGAGAGAAGGGCGATGCGGGCGTCGCTTTCGTCAGGGCTCTCGTGCGGACGGTCAATACGTATCTGACCGGTGACTACAAGGCCGATCCGAAGGTGGCCGCGAGCGTCGCCGATGCGGTCGAACTTCCGCTGGAAATCATGACACGGACTCCATCGCTAGTATTCGATTGGGAGATCCGCGAAGGCACCACCGACCTCCTACAAGAGAGTTTTCAGAAGACCGGTGTATTCAAAGGGAGTCGGATCCTGCCGGAGTCCGAGGTCGTGGATCGTTCGTATTATGCGGAGGCAGTGGGGCAGCCCGCCGGCTGACCTGATATTCAATTACCACTCTGCGGTATCCGATGGTCTCGACTGTCGCCGTTACGCCCTGGTAAGGGCAGTTGCGACCGCAGAAACTGTGTGATCGGGGAGGGTGGCCGACCTCGGCTCCGGTTCAGACATCGAGAGAGTTTGTGTCTAAACCTGTAGTAGCAGGTCGGCTGTCCTTTCCCAGAGTAATAGCATCACCAAGGAGTGCTATATGGCGAACACAGAGTCGACAACGGAGCCCATGCATCCGGTGCTGGATTCGAATATCGCTTCTACGGACCCATTGAATCTTCGGACTTTTTATCGACCGCGGTCCATCGCGGTGGTAGGAGCCCATGACACGCGTGCGGGTCTGGCCAGCGTCACCAGCCGCGCGCTGGCACATGCCAAACGAATCGGCGCAGCCTTCTATCCGGTGAATCCGACCAAGGACAAAGTCTTCGGTATTCGCTCTGTGGCAGACCTCGCCGCACTACCGGGGCCGATCGACGTGGTCTTGATCCTGGTACGAGATGCCGAGGCCGTGGTGAACTCCGCGAGAGACGCCCGGCTCGACGTCGGCTTTTTTCTGGTATTCGCGAACGGCTATTCGGAACTCGGCACAGATGAGGGCATCGAACGGGAGAGGTCTCTGGTCAGGGCGGTGCGCAGGGCAGGCGCCCGGCTGATCGGACCAAATACCAACGCGAACGCGTGGGACCCGCTCGACGAGCTGCCGGGTCGGCGGATCGGGGTGATTTCACAGAGCGGCGCTCAGGGGCGGCCGCTGACCCAGGCCCAGCAGCTCGGCGTCGCGTTGAGCTACTGGGCACCGACCGGAAATGAAGCAGATCTGGCTGCGGCGGACTTCGTCGAGTTCCTGGCGCGGGATCCCGATACTGCTGTCATCAGTGCGTACATCGAAGGGTTCACCTCGGGCCGGCGCTTACGAGAAGCGGCGGTGGCCGCGATCGAGAACGAGACACCCATTGTTGTGGTGAAGGTCGGGCGCAGTGAGGTCGGCCGGGTGATGGCCCAGTCCCACACCGGGCATCTGGTCGGCACCGACGAAGTGTGGGACGTCTTCTTCGAGCAGTTCGGTATCGTGCGCGTCGATGATCTCGACGAACTGATCGAGATCGGTGCGGCGCTGGCCCGCTGCCCGCTACCCACCGCGGACGGGGTCGTGGTGTGCAGCGTTTCCGGTGGCTCGGCGGCACACGTGGGTGATCTCGCCACGGTGGGCGGATTGCCGCTTCCAACGCTCAGTTCCGCGACGCAATCCCTGCTGCGCGAGGTGATTCCAGCGGAATTGAACATCTCGAACCCGGTGGACAATGGCGGTGTGACCGTGCTTGCCGGCAATGGGGCTCGTATCCTGGAGTTGTGTTTGCGCGATGACGCCGTCGGCGTGATGCTGTGCCCCGTCCCCGCGCCGGGCGGCGGGCTCACAGAGGCTGTGGGCGCCAGTCTTGTCGAGTTCGCGCGAACCGCGAAGAAGCCGGTGCTGCCTATCTGGAATGGGGCATCCGCCGACCATCCGGTGTATCGGCAGCTCTGGGCCGCTGGTCTGCCGGTCTTCCGGAATGTTCGTAATGCTGTCGGCGCCACGCGGGCGTTGCTCAGGCACCCGGCACGAGACCCGGAGCTTCGCGAGGTTGTTCGGCTCGCGCGTGGGTTACCCGGTCCGCCTCGCCCTGCCCGGTCGACCACCCTGTTGGACGAGAGCCAGTCGACCCGCTGGTTGGAAGATCGTGGGTTCGAGTTCGCCGCTCATCGGACGGCCGACACTGTGGCGGATGCCTGCGCAGCCGCGGAAGAGATCGGTTATCCGGTTGTTTTGAAAGGCCGTGGCCACTCCCACAAGAGCGAGCACGGGCTCGTTCGGACGGGGCTGGACGGCCCCGAAGCCGTGAGTTCGGCCGCCGTGGACATGCGATCACGTGGTGCCGAGGGTTTCCTGGTCGCACAGCAGGTCTCGGAGGGGATCGAGCTACTGGCCGGGATCAGTGTAGATCCGGTGCTCGGCCCAGTTGTCCTTATCGGTGCGGGCGGGGTCAACGCCGAGTTGTATCGCGATGTTGCCCGCGCCGTTCTGCCCCTCACCCGTTCACGCGCGGAGAAAATGGTGGCAGGCTTGCGGATCTCTCCGCTGCTCGACGGCTGGCGTGGCGCCCGGCCTGCCGACAGGACCGCTGTCGTCGATGCCGTGCTGCGCCTCGCCGAACTCGCAGCGACCGGCGAGGTTGCCGAATTGGATATCAATCCTCTGCTCGCGCGGGCCGATGGGGTGATCGGGCTGGACGCCCTGGTACGGCTGACGACTCCGGCAGCCGACACTTCCGAAGCGCAGGCGCAATGAACCCGACCGCTCATTGCGCGATCGTCGGAATCGGACAGACGGTCTACACTCGAGGAACGGACAGGTCGACGCTGGAACTGCACTTGGAGGCGTGCCGGCGTGCGCTGGACGATGCCGGCTTGACGGTAGCCGACGTCGACGGATTCATTCCCAGTTCGCTGGCTCAGGCCACGGTCGAAGACTTCATCGTCAACCTCGGTTTGCGGGACCTGGCGTTCAGCACCTCGGTCCAGCTCGGCGGCGCAAGCCTGATCGCCTCGGTGCAGAACGCCTGCATGGCGATCTCGACGGGGGTGGCCTCATGCGTCCTGATACCGGCGGGTCGACGTGGATATTCCGGTGAACGGGTGTCGACCGGCAAGGCCGTGACAGCGCCGTCGATGGCGACCGTTCGCGAGTTCGAGTTTCCGCTCGGAAACATAGGCGCCGCACAATGGTTCGCCCAAGCGGCCCAGCGTCATATGCACGAGTTCGGCACAACGAGTGAACAACTCGGCCACGTGGCGGTGAACAGCCGCGCGAACGCCAACTTGAACGAGCGTGCGCTCATGTACGGCAAACCCATGACGCTGGACGATCACCAGAACTCGAGGATGATCACCTCACCGTTCCGCTTGTTCGACTGCTCATTGGAATCCGACGGGGCGGGAGCACTCGTGATCGTGGGTGCCGAGCGCGGTCGGGATCTTCGAAAGCCGCCTGTTCTGATATCGGGTGTGGGTACATCCCATAGCGATTCGCCGACGTCGATTACGCAGAAGCCCCATATCGCCGGTGTCCCCGCGATAGGGGTAGCTGCGCGCCGCGCATTGGGGATGGCGGGTATCGACGTGACGGATGCAGATTGCCTGATTATCCACGAGGGGTTCACCTGGTACGTTATCGCCGCACTGGAGGCGCTCGGGGTGGTGGGAATGGGCGAAGGCGGACCCTATGTAGAGGAAGGCCATATTCGCTTGGACGGACGCACCCCCGTCAACCCCCATGGAGGTGCGCTTTCGGAGGCACACGTATCGGGTATGAACCACATCATCGAGGGTGTCCGCCAACTCAGAGACGAAGTGGAGCCGGCCCGGCAAGTCGCCGGATGCGAGAACATTCTGGTGGTGAACGAGGGCAACTTCTTCGACGGTGCCGTCCTGTCCTTGCGGCGCGCGTCATGATCCTGCGTCCGGTGCCAGAGCCCACATCGCTGACTCGCGGCTTCTGGGAGGCCGCGCGCCGTCACGAATTGGTGATACAGCGATGTAGCGCCTGTGGTGTGTACCGCCACTACCCTCGTGTGTTGTGTCCGGACTGTCACAGCGCGGATTGGCAATGGACCCCGGTCAGCGGCCGCGGCACGATCTTCACATTCACCGTCACGCACCGGGCTTTCCATCCCGCCTGGGTCGACCGGGTGCCGTATGTCTGTGCCACCATCGAACTCGATGAGGGAGTTCGTATGGTCAGCGATCTGCCCGCCGAGGACACCACCCGCGCAGCAATCGGAATGCGTGTCGAGGTGTTCTTCGAAGAGCAGCCCGATAGCGGTGCCACGCTGCCGAGGTTCCGTCTCTGTGAAAATCCGCCCGCCTATATCGTGCACGAGTAGCGCGGTCGATCGAAGGGAGTATTTCAGTATGTCGCCGGACACTTCTGGCCTGGATACCCAGCACGTCAAAGCCAGCGATGGTCGCGTACCTCGGGCTCGGGGATTGGCGACGCGCACGAAGCTGCTGGAGTCGACATCCGCATTACTCCAGGTGCACAGGTACCACGACATCACGGTAGCGGATATCGCCAGTGAGGCACAGACGAGTACTGCGACGTTCTATCAGTACTTCCCCGATATCGCCTCGGCCGCGCTCGAACTGGTCGGGCTCGTGATCGACAAGGGGGAGAGTATGGCAAAGATCGTCCGGGAGACCGACTGGAGTGGGCCGTCGGCGTATAACGGCTCGGCTGTACTCGCGTCCGAGTTCCTCTCGTTCTGGGAAGAACACATGGCCATACTCCGGGTGCTCGATCTTTTCGTCGCCGAGGGGGATCGGCGATTCTACGAATTGCGCCTTCGGTTTCTCGGGGCGGTCACCGACGAGATCACCCATGCCGCCGGCAGGTGTCACGAGCACAGCGGTGAAACGAACCCGGCGGAGCCGCGAGCCATCGGGGCGGTTCTGGTGTCGATGCTCGCACACGTCGCGGCACATCAACGAGGAATGCAGACCGAGGGCATCGCCAGGACAGACACACATCAGGTCATGGCAGAGATCATTCACCATGCGATCACAGGCAGGTGAGTATCAGCCGTTCCGGGACGATGTCTTGCCCGGCAAGTGGACCGCTCGAGTCTTCAACTGGTCCGGATATTACTTCGGTGCTGCCACGCGCAGCTCATTCCCTGGTCCTATCGAACTTGCTCAGGCGCCGCGGTCCCCGAAGTCACCTTCCTGGCCGGTCGCCGATCCGAAAGAAATCGTAATCCATGAAATTCGATGTCATCCTCCCGGGAAGCAATCATATTCCGGGCCTGAACCCTTGGTCACATACGCTCGACGCGAACGGTTTTCGGCGTATTCTCACCACTCTCGACGAATCGGGCTTCCATGCCGTATCCGTCTCGGAGCACCTCGCGATGCCACTGTTCGAAGTATCGAGGCTGGGCCCGTATTGGCAGGATGCTTTGTCGGTGATGGCGTTTGCCGCCGCAGCGACCCACCGGATCCGATTGGACGCGGCCGTTCTGGTGTTGCCATATCACCATCCGCTACGGCTCGCGAAGGCGTTGGCGACGATCGATGTGCTCTCCGGCGGCCGCGTCAATGTGTCGATCGGTGTCGGCCATGCCGAACAGGAGTTCGCGGCGATGGGAGTGCCTTTCCGGGAACGTGGCGCACGGAGTGACGAGATCCTCGAAGCGCTGACCACCCTCTGGACCGCCGAACTGCCCGCACACCGCGGCACGTACTTCGAGATCACCGGCCTCGCGGTGGAGCCGCGTCCACTGCAGAAACCGCGTCCGCCCATCTATATCGGCGGGAATTCGAAGCCGGCCCTGCGTCGCGCGGCACGCTTCGACGGCTGGCAGCCGAATCCGACGGACTTCACGCTGGAGGAGATCCCGCCACTGCTGGACTACATCCGTGAACAGCAGGATTTTGCCGGCAAGGAGGACAGCTTCGATGTCAACTGGCTCAAATCCCCTGCTGGTGTCATTCTGCGCAACGGCTTCGCCGACGCGACCGCCAGAGAGTTGAGCGGTTTCCGGGACGAGCTGATCGAAGCCTATTCCGGCGCCTATCGGCAGGCCGGTATCACCCGCGCGGTCGTGGAACCGCCGGGCCCCGTGGGTTCCGAACAGGAGTATCTGGACTATCTGCGTTGGTTCGCCGAGGAGGTCGCGCCGGTAGTACGGGCAGAGTGAGTATCCCGCGCCGATAGCGCTGCTGCGGTGGATGGGCCTGTTGTCGATCGTGCCGGCCTGTCCAAGGTGTGGGTAGCGGCCATCGCGCCTGCCGGGTGCTCCGCTGGTGGCCCGAAGGTGCCCGCCCCGTCCGTCCGGGATCACGCTGGACGATCTGCATCCGGGTCACTCATCGGTGTGTTCGGGCAGGGTGATCTCGAGGCGGGCTCCGCCGTGGGGCGAGCTCGACAGTCGCGCGCTGCCGCCGGTGTGACGGGCGGCTTCGGCGATGATTGCCAGGCCCAGGCCGGCGCCGCCGTGAGTGCGGCTGCGGTTGTCGTCGCTGCGTTCGAAGCGGCGGAAAAGCCGGTCACGGTCGGATTCCGGAACCCCGTCGCCGTCGTCGTCGACCCAGAGGACGACCTGTCCGTTCTCGCAGCGCAGCGTGAAGTCGACACGAGTACGTGCGTGGCGGCGCGCGTTGTCGGTGGCATTGCGGACCGCCCTGGCCAGTAGCCCTTCGTCGGCGAACACCCGGGCCGGTCCCACGGCCGCGATATCGACGGTGACACCGAGTTGGCGCAGCCGACTCGATTCGGCGAGAACTATATCGTCGAGATCGACTTCGCCGCGGTTGTGGCCGGGCCCTTCCCCGAGACGTGCCAGCAGCAGCAGATCGTCGACCAGACCGTGTAATCGGGCGGCCTCGCTGTCGACGACCCCGGCCAGCGATGCCAGATCGGTCGCCCCGGGATGGTGCAATGCGACCTGCGCGTGCTGGCGGATGGCGGCCACGGGGGAGCGCAATTCGTGGGAGGCGTCGGAGACGAACCGTTGTTGAGCCCGGTGCGAGGACTCGAGCCGGTCGAGCATCCGGTTCATGGTCGCGGCCAGCCGAGCGACCTCGTCTTTCCCGGTGGGTGGATCCACCCGCCGGGAAAGATCCGCACCGATGGATTCGGCGTCGAGCCGTATGCGCTCGACCGGTCGCAGCGAGCGGCCGACCACCGCCCACATCAGTGCCGCGACGAACGCACTGACGGTGGGCACAGCGGCGGCCAGCAACAAGGCCGCCGATCGTACCGCGCTGTCGGCGTCCTCGAGCGAGCGCGCGACGACAACGGATTGCACCGCTCCCGACGCCGATGTGATCGGCGCCGACTGCACGACATAGCTGTCCCCACCGAGGGAAAGGCGGTCTGCGAACGGTACGGGCAGCACCGGGCCCCCGGCGGAATCCCCCTCCGAGGTAGCGATCACGCGACCGTCCTGCTGCAGCTGGATGATCACATCGTCGACTTCCGAGATCGGTAGCAAGATCGGACCGGCGGCGTGCTCGAGCCGGTGCTGTGCGTCCGTGGCGATCTGGGCGGCCTGGATATCGGCGGCGTTGGATTGCGCTGTGACCAGGGCGTGGCGGAACAACGCCAGGAAACTCACCGCACCGCCGGCCAGGACCGCCAGCACGATGGCCGTGGTCGTCACCGTGATCCGTACCCGCAGCGACGGCAGGCGCAGGCTAGACATCGGGCATCAGCCGATATCCCGCGCCGCGGATCGTGCGGATGCTATCGACGGCGAACGGTTTGTCGATCTTGGCTCGCAGGTGCGCGATATAGACCTCGACGATATTGGAATCACCGTCGAATTCGCCGTGCCAGACTCCGGCCAGGATATCGCTCTTGGACCGGATCACGCCCGGTTCGCGGGCGAAGAATGCCAGTATCGCGAATTCCCGGGCGGTCAACCGCACCGGAGTATCACCGCGGCGGACCTCTCGGGTGGCCGGGTCGAGACGTAGGCTGCCTACCTGCAGCGAGGTGGGGCGCTCCGGGCGTCCGCGGCGGATCAACGCGCGAAGCCGGGCGACGAGCACCGGGAAATCGGCGGGTTTGATCACGTAGTCGTCGGCGCCGGTATCGAGACCTTCGACCTGGTCCCATTCACCGTCCTTGGCGGTGAGCATGAGGATGGGTGTCCAGTTTCCCTCGTCCCGCAGGGTTCGGCACACCGCGTATCCGCTCATGCCCGGCATCATCACGTCCAATATGAGGGCGTTGTAGCGCACCTCACGTGCCCGCCACAGGCCGTCGGCCGCGGTATAGGCCAGGTCGACGGCGAAGCCCTCGGCCTGAAGCCCTCGCCTCAGCCCGTCGGCGAAGCGGATCTCGTCGTCGACCACCAGTATGCGCACGGCACCCAGTATGGATCGACGACCATGAATACTCCTTCGACCGTGCTGTTCGCACACTTCGCACCGCGGTCGAAGCGGGATCGGCGCGTGTACCGCGGCGCCGCACCGAACCGTCGTTAATGCTGGCTTAAGCATTCGCCGGGCACCATGGCCACGGCCGTTCACCACGAGAAGGAGTACAACAGGATGGGTGTGACCCTCGCGAAGGGTGGCAATGTATCGCTGTCGAAACAGGCACCGGATCTGACCGCGGTCGCGGTCGGTCTGGGCTGGGACGTGCGGTCGACCACGGGCGCCGAGTTCGACCTGGATGCCAGCGCCCTGGCGACCGGGCCGGATCAGAAGGTCCTCTCGGATCGGCATTTCGTGTTCTACAACAACCTGCGCTCCCCCGAAGGCAGCATCGAGCACACCGGTGACAACCTCACCGGTGAAGGAGACGGCGACGACGAGGTGATCAATGTCGACCTGGCCGCCACGCCGCCCACGATCACCAGCATCTTCTTTCCTGTCTCGATCCATGACGCGAACGCGCGGCAGCAGTCGTTCGGACAGGTCCGCAATGCGTTCATCCGGGTCGTGGACCGGACGACCGGCTCGGAACTGGCCCGCTACGACCTGACCGAGGACGCCTCGACCGAAACCGCCATGGTCTTCGGGGAGCTCTACCGCCACGGTGCGGAGTGGAAGTTCCGCGCCATCGGCCAGGGGTATGCCTCGGGGCTGGCCGGAATCGCTCGCGACTACGGCGTGAACATCTGACCTCGTCTGCGATCGGGAGGACAGTCGATGGGCATCGACTACACCAAGTATCAGGCGCCGTCCGCGGTGGGCGGCGTGACCCCGGCAGCCGGCCCGGAGAAGCTGACGCTCACCAAGAACGAACGCAGCGTCGACCTCGCCAAAGGCGGTGAGCGTCAGGGCGTGATGCGGGTGAACCTGAACTGGACGAATCCGGAGCCGGTCGGGAAGCCGGGCTTCTTCGCGAGACTGCTCGGCGCGAGCGGCGGTATCGACCTGGACCTCGGCTGCCTCTATGAACTCGCCGACGGCTCCAAGGGAGTCGTCCAGGCGCTGGGCAACAGCTACGGCGATCTGAACAAACCTCCGTTCATTGCGCTGGATCGTGACGACCGCACCGGTGCGGTGACCGACGGGGAGAATCTGCACATCAACCTCGCCGACCCCGCTGCGTTCCGCCGGATACTGGTCTTCGCCATGATCTACGAGGGAGCCGCGAATTGGGCGGCGGTCGACGGTGTCGTCACCATGTATCCGACAGCCGGGCCGCAGATCGAGGTCCGCCTGGACTCCGCGGTCGACGGGGCACGCATCTGCGCGGTCGCGCTGCTGACGAACACGGGTCGTGGCCTGACCGTCGGACGTGAGGTCGAATATGTGAACGGCAGCCAGGCCGACCTCGACCGTGCCTACCAGTGGGGTATCCGCTGGGCGGCCGGTCGCAAGTAGCGCGACCGACCATTCGGCTGGCGGACCCGGGTCCGCCCGGTCCTTATCACAAGGAAGAAGCAATGAGCACAGACGGATACGATCCCCGGCTCGCAGCCCCCGTGGGACTTATCCCGGGTGGCCTGGGTAAGCGCGCTGGCGCCCGCTTCATCGACTGGATCATCGCCGGTATTGTCGGAGCGATCCTGTTCTGGCTGTTGAACAAATCCGTGCACACCCCCGAATGGGTCTCCATCCTGCCGGGCGCGGGATTCGCCTTCCTGTACTTCGTCGGCTTCGAGGTCACCACCGGCGCCACGCCCGGTAAGAAACTGCTCGGGCTGCATGTCGAAGGGGTCGGCGGGGCAGCCCGGCCCGGCCTCAAGGAATCCGCGTTCCGCAACTCCTACATGCTGCTCAATCTCATCCCGTGTATCGGTGGCGTGCTGTGGTTGTTCGCCGCCCTCGGCATAGCTGTGACCATCGGCTCGAGTCCCACCAAACAGGGCTGGCACGATCGCTTCGCAGACGGGACGCGGGTCGTCGAGGACGGGCCGAGGTAGCGCTGCCCGGCTCGTCGGAACCTGTTGGGCCGGCACCGAAGATCGTGGCCCCCGGGATCCGCCGCAATGGGTTCGGGGTGTGACGATGGAGAAGTTGTGGTGGGACTGTCGAGCAACCGGCCGCACCGGCCTCGCGCACAAGCCGGCGCGACTGGCCTGCGCCCGCACCGCAGGATAGACGGTGGGGATCGTCTTCTCTCCCGACACCGCTGCGGCCGGCCCGCATCATGCTCGTTGCAGTGGTATCCATGGTGTGGGTGATCATGCCGATGCTGTCCCGCTGCTTCGCGGGGTGGCTCGGCCACTGATCCACTACGGGTTCCGATGACGGTTCCGGCCGCTGTCGGGATGGAAACCGTCGCCCGGGCCGACCGGCTGCCCTGGATCGATGCCTGTGCCGCGGGACCGGTCGACGGTGGTGACCTCATGGCATCGGGCGATCACGCGAGGAGTTGTTCGAGAATTTCGTGGGCATGTGTCCACAGCAGTGCGGCGCCGCTGTCGGGTAGGTAGTGGCGGGTGGCGTTCGGGATCCGGCCGGCGAGCGTGACACCGTGATCGGGGGAATGGGTGGGGTTACCGTCGCGCCCGCCGTACCAGAGATGTACGCGAGCGGTGAGCTCCTCGACCCGGAACGGCCAGCGCGCGAAGTGCAGCACCGTATCGCGGGCATAGCCCGCCGAGCCGTGTGCGAAGCCGGCATCCAGCGCGCGACGGAACGCGCGGGCGAAGCCCGGTCGCAGGTAGATCTCACGGTCGACCTCGGAGCTGCCCTCGATGCTCAGCTGCCATAGGGTCTCGGCGCTCCCGAAACGCGCGAACTCGCGCTCGGCGCCGACCGGATCGGCGGCCACCAGCTCGACCAGCCGCCGGACCTCCTGTGGCAGAACAGTTCCTGGATAGGCGAGCTCGTCGCCGCCGGACACGATCGCCACCGCGGAGGTGAGCCCTCGCGCAGCCAAGGCGAGGGCGAACGGGGCGCCCTGCGAAAAACCTACGACCGCGGGGTCGGCGAAATCCAACTGCCCGATATCGTCGGCCCAGTCCAGCAGCGTGCGCCCCGGCATCCCGGTGGATTCCCCCGAACCGGGCCGCTCCACCGAGACCAGCCGGACGCCCGACCCGGCCGGCACGCCCGAGCCGAATCCGAGTCGGCGCCCCCACCCTGCCCCGGGGCAGAACAGAACCGGTCGGCCGTCCACCGGGCCCCACTCGGCCCACGCCAAGCGGCGGCCGTCTCGCAGCCTCGTTTCTCCGGTCCGGGCAGGATCTTCCACATTCGGCGCGTCCATGCCGCCCATGATCGCCGGTAACCCGCCGTTCGGCGCCAACGGTTTTTCGAAGCCACTGGACGAGCCGGGGTCGGAGCGGGTGTTCAGTGGCTGCCGGTCCTGCTGAGCTCGCCGAGCAACGCCCAGGTTCGCTCCTCGTCACGTTCCGAACCCAGGGCGGTGAGGGTGAAGACGAGTTCGTCGGCGCCGGCTTCGGCGTAGCGGGCCACCGCGTCGGCCATGGTCTGCTCGTCACCGATCACGGCCAGTTCGGCCGGGTCGGTGATGTTCTCGCGGTCCAGTAGCGCCCGATACGCGGGCATCTCGCCGTATCTATGCATCTGCCGCGCCGCTCGCTCACGTGCGCCTGCCACATCGGCTGTCACCACGCCACCCACCATGCCGAGCACCCGAGGCATCGGCCGACCGGCATCCGCGGCTCGTCGGGCGAGTGTGGGGATGGTGAAGTCGGCCAATGTATTCGGCCCGGTGAGCAGCGGGAGAGCTCCGTCGGCGAGTTCGGCCGCGACCCGCAGTGTCAGCGGGCCGGAGGCGGCCAGCAGGATGGGCACCGGCGAATGGAGGGCCGGCATGGTGCTGCGGGCCGGCGATCTGGCGACCAGCGTCTCGCCGGTGTGGTCGACTGCGCCGGTGTGCAGCAGTTCGCGCAGCGCGGTGAGGTATTCACGCAGATATCGGATGCGCGGGTGGGTATTGCCGTAGCCGGCGGCGATCTCCGGCAGGGACAGGCCCAGGCCGAGTTCGAATCGGCCGCCGGCCGCCTGCGCTGTGTGCGCCTGCATGGCCAGCGCGTTGGGGTGGCGCGGATGGATGGGCACGATCGCGGTACCGACCGTGGTGCCGGGCAGTTCCCGGCCGATCAGCGCGGCGACCGCCAATGCGTCGTAGTCGAAACGCTGGGTCAGCCAGACTGCTGGGACGCCGAGTTCGGCGAGCTTGCGGGCCTGATCGAGCAGGTACTCGACGGGATTCACGCCGGGAGTGAGTTGTTCGTAGTAGTCGGTGGGCAGGGCAACGCCGATTCGCATATCAACAAATGTATACCAAGTTTACTTATTTACCAGGTTTACCCTTCGGCTAGAGTGTCCGGTATGAACCCCGAGCCGGGCCTCCGCGAGCGCAAGAAGCGTCGAACCCGCGCGGCCATCTCCGATGCCGCTCTCCGGTTGTTCCTGACCGACGGGTTCGACGCGGTCTCGGTGGTGGATATCGCGACGG
The DNA here is from genome assembly GCF_050942415.1 of Nocardia grenadensis. Taxonomy (NCBI): domain Bacteria; kingdom Bacillati; phylum Actinomycetota; class Actinomycetes; order Mycobacteriales; family Nocardiaceae; genus Nocardia; species Nocardia grenadensis. Next base: position 2,739,206 of record NZ_CP192054.1, read on the forward strand.
CCGCGGAGGTGTCCAAACGCACCCTCTTCCAGTACTTCCCGTCCAAAGAGGATCTCGTAGTACACCGATTCGCCGACCACATCGACGACGCGGCCAGCGTGGTGCGGGATCGGGTCCGGGGGCAGACACCACTGAACGCGCTCCACAACGCGTTCCGCGCCGGCCTGGACAACCACGAACCCGCCACCGGCCTGTGTGACGCACCCGAAGTGGTGGCCTGCTACCGGTTGGTGCTGGACACTCCGGCGCTCACCGCGCGGCTCGCCCACTTCCTCAGCGGCGGCGAGATCGCGCTCGCCGGAACCCTCGGCCCGCCGGATGATCTGGACGCGCGACTGGCCGCGAGCGCGATCACCGCGGTACGCCGCAACCTGTGCGAGGCCAACTGGCGCGAGATGGCTGCCGGGCGCAGCGCGGCACAGCGGCACCCGGTCGCGATCGCGGAGGCCGACCGCGCCTTCGAACTGCTCGCCGACGGATTCGCGCGGACGCTCGGCCCACATTGCCCGGCCGGTCACTGAGGCGGGTCGCGGCCGGCGTGGCTGTGGCGATGGTGTGTGGACTGGCCGGCGCGCCGCCACGCACCGCGCGGATGGTGCTGTCGCGGAACAGGGACCGCGAGGGGACACGCGCGGGAAATCACTTGCGTCGACGGCCGGTGGACAGGTGCAATGGCCGCTGATGCATGCCGAACGAGACCTCACCGGACGAGTGGCCGTGGTGACCGGAGTGGGCCGCCGGGCCGGGATCGGCTACGCGATCGCCCGGCGGCTGGCCGACCGTGGCGCCGCGCTCTACCTGACCCATTGGCGGCCCCACGACGAGGAGCAGCCCTGGGGCGCGGACGATATCGACGCGGTCCGCCGCGGATTGTCCGCCGCGCCACGGGTGGTGGACCACAGTGTCGATTTCGCCGACCCCGCCGCACCGGCGGAGGTCGTGGACGCCGCGGTCGCCGAATTCGGACAGGTGGACATCCTGATCGCCAATCACGCCCGCAGCGGCGGTGACGGGACCCTGTTCGAGATCGACGCCGCGGTGCTGGAGGCGCACTGGGCCGTGGACGCCCGCTCGGTATTGCTGCTCACTCAGGCGTTCGCACGACAGTTCCGTCCCGATCGCGGCGAGGTCGCCGATCGCGGCCGGGTGATCTGGATGACCTCCGGTCAGCATCTGGCGCCGATGCGCGCCGAAATCGCCTACGGCTCGGCGAAATCGGTGCTGGCGGGGATGACAGCGACGGTCGCCGACGAACTGATCGACCGCGGCATCGTGCTCAACACCGTCAACCCCGGCCCGGTCGACACGGGCTTCCTCGCCCCGGACACCACGGACCTGCCCCCGGAATTCGTCGAGCAGGTGCACTCCGCCTTTCCGCGCGGTCGGGCCGGCCGCCCCGATGACCCGGCCCGGCTGATCGAATGGCTGGTCTCCGACGCGGGCCGCTGGGTAGTGGGGCAGGTGCTCGATTCCGAGGGCGGATTCCGGCGGTCACGCTTCTGATCGGGCGCCCCGGGCGGGTGCGCTGACCCCGCGGAGAGTCGGATCCGGCTATCCGGCGGCCACGTGGTTCAGGCATTGCCCTTCGCGCCGGCTCCGGCGTCCACCGGGAACACCAAGCCGGTCAGGTGGGCGCTCGCCTCGGCGGCCAGGAAGAGCACGACCCGGGAGACCTCCTCCGGTTCGAGGGCCGCGATGGGCAGCAGGTGGGTCAGACCGGCGAGGATCGGCGCCACATCCTCCCAGGTGGGATCGGTGAGGTCGGGCCGGAACCGGCGGTACATGGCGTCGTTTTGCACCATGGGAGTGGCGATATTGCCCGGGGCCACGGAGTTCACCGTGATGCCGTGCGGGGCGAGTTCCATCGCCAGCGATTTGGTCAGGCCGATCACACCCCATTTGGACGCCACATAGGAGGCCATGGCCGGGCTCGCGCCGCGCCCCATCATCGACGAGGTGGTGATGATGCGGCCGTATTTGCGGGCGATCATGCCCGGGGTGACCGCGGCCAGCGTGTTGAACACTCCGGTGAGGTTGCTGCCGATCACTTCGTGCCACAGCTCGGTGGTGTGCTCACCGATCGGCGCCACCCCCGTTACCCCCGCATTGGCGACCGCGATATCCACCGAGCCGAGTTCGTCTTCGGCGCGCCGCACCAGCTCGTCCATCGCGGCCCGGTCGGCGGTATCGGCCCGCACGCTCACGCACCGCCGGCCGAGGGCGGTGACCAGCTCCTCGGTATGCGCGAGGTCGGCGGGGGTGGCGAGCGGATAGTCCAGGGCGGCACTGTCCGCGCACCGATCACACAGGACGATATCGGCACCGCGCTCGGCGAACGCGAGTGCGTGGGCGCGGCCCTGACCGCGTGCGGCGCCGGTCACCAGCGCGACCCGGCCCTGGAATTCCTGTGACATCGGTGTCCTCCTCGGGTGCGCGACCCGCGCACAGCAGTAGGTACGGCCACGACCTGCGCGCGGACCGCGGCGCTCACGCTAGGGGTGCGCGGCCGGTGCCGCGGCCGCCGCTCTCACTGGTCGGGACCGCGACCACCGGGCGGCGGTGCCGGGTCGGTAGCGTCGAGTCCGCGGCGGGCGGTCCCACCCGAGGAAGAGGCCCGCTGCCGGTCTCGGGCGGCCGGTGCCGACGTGACGGATACCGGGTGGTGGGACGAGGAAGGGGAGATATGCCGAGGATCGCCGAGACGCGCGATGCCGCGGCACCGAGTTCCACCGAGCAGCATGCCCGGGTGGGCCGGATCCTCGACGCCGCCGCGACGCTGGCCGCCGACAAGGAACTCGACCGCGTCCAGATGCACGAGGTGGCGAAACTCGCGGGTGTCGCGGTCGCCACCCTGTACCGGTACTTCCCGTCCAAGACCCATCTGTTCGTGGCGGTCATGCTCGATCAGATCGACCGGATGCGCGCGAAGTACGCCCGGCGGCCCCATCCGGAGCAGAGTGCCCGGGACGCGGTCCACGACCGGTTGCTCCAGGTGGTCCGCGTACTGCTGGGCCGGCCGCTGCTGGCCACCGCGATGATCCAATCCAACAGCGCGGCCCGGGCGTCCGCGGTGCCGGATACGGCCGGGGTGGACCGCAATTTCCGGCAACTGCTGTACGACGCCGCCGGGATCGAGCAGGTCACCGAACGGGATGCCCGGCTGCTGCGGGTACTGACTCATGCGGTCTTCGGCATCATCCAGTCGTGTCTCAACGGCCGGCTCACCATCGCCGACGCGGAAGCGGACCTGCGGACGGCATGCGATCTGCTGCTCGCTGAGTGGCCGGAGTCGTTCACGCGGTGAGACCGCGCCGGATCACCTTCCCGGTGGCGTTGCGCGGCAGCGGGTCGGTGGTGATCCGCCAGCGGCTGGGCACTTTGTAATAGGACAGCCGCGCGACGGCATATTCGTGCAGTTGTGCCTCGTCGACGGTCGCCCCCGGGCGTACCACCACGATCGCCGCCACCTCCTGCCCCAGATCCTCGTGCGGGACACCCACGGCCGCGCACTCGGCGACGTCGGGATGTTCGTCCAGGCACTGTTCGATCTCGGTGGGGTAGACGTTCTCGCCGCCGCGCAGGATCAGATCCGAGCGACGCCCGGTCAACCGCAGCCGACCGTCTTCCAGGACGCCGAAATCGCCGGTGCGCAACCAGCGGTCCGGGGTGATCGCGGCCGCGGTGGCCGCCTCGTCCGCCCAGTAGCCGAGCATGACGAAGGGGCTGCGCACGCACACCTCACCCTCGGTGCCGTCGGGGACCCGTTCGCCGAACGGATCACGGATCTCCACCGATACCGTGAGAATCGGCCGGCCGAGCGTCCCGGGGTGCTGTTCGAGGTCGGCTGTCGTGGCGACCGCGATGGCGGTACTGCATTCGGTGAGACCGTAGCTGTCGACCAAGGCGTTGCGGGCGAACGGGAACCGCTGCCGCAGCCGGTTCTTGAGCGCGATCGACGACGGGGCCGAGGCCAGCGCGAAGGCCGTCAGCGACGAGAGATCGTAGCTGTCGATATCGCCGTGCTCGAGCAGACGGGCGGCCATGGTCGGCACCGCGCCCCAGTTGGTGACCCGTTCCCGTTCGATCAGTCCGAGCACCGTATCCGCGGCGAAGGCGCCCTGATACATCACCACGGTGCTCCCGGTCGCCAGCCGTGGCACCACCAGGTTGTGCAGGCTGGCGATATGGAACAGCGGTGAGGTCAGCAGATAGCGCTGGGGGCTCGGCTCGGTGTCGGAGTAGACCCGTCCGGTGAACGCCGCCGCCAGCGCGTCGGAGAAACGGTGGTAGTCGACGACCGCGAGCAGGTTGCGCTGGGAATGCAGCGCGCCCTTGGGCCGGCCGCTGGTGCCGCTGGTGTAGAGGATGACCGACGGATCGTCCTCGTCGACCTCGGCCCGGGGCAGTTCGGCGCCGGAGTGGGCCGCGACGAGCCGCGGCAGATCGTCCTCGACGGTGAGCACGGCGATCCCGGTGGTATCGATATCGGCCAGTAGCGCGGCACGTTTGGCATCGACGATCAGCACTCGCGGCCGGCTGTGCCCGAGTCCGTACTCGATCTCCCGGGGCATCCACCAGCTGTTCAGTCCGACCGCGATCGCACCCAGGCACTGCGCGGCCCAGAACGCGGTCACCCATTCGGGGCAGTTGGCGGCCAGTAGCGCGACCCGGTCGCCCCGGCCGACCCCGTACTCGTCGCGCAACGCGGTGGCCAGCGCGGCGACGGCCTCCGCGTGCTGCGCATAGGAGATACGGCGGTCGGCGGTCACCAGGTAGTCGCGGTCCTGCCAGGCTCGGGACGCGGCCACCAGGTCGCCGACCGCGCGCCCGCGCTGCCGCAGCACGGGCATGGTGGTGCCGAGTACCTCTTCCGCGGTGATCTCGAACCGGCCACCCGGACCGGTCAGCCGCGTGATGACTTCGTCGAGGAGCTGCTGTGCGTCTGCCGGTGTCGTCATGGTGGCGACCCTCTCGTTCACGGTGCGTAGCGGCTGACAACCTCTCACGACGCGCCGGAAAGGCCGGCGGTCGTTGCCACTGAGCGAGACCACCGTCCGCGATTCGTTCGGCCCCGCGGCTAGCGTCCGGTCTCGCGGCGTGGGCGCGTGGTCCCGCGGCACCTCGAGCAGTGGGAGACGATATGGGTTCTTTGGACGGCAAGGTGGCCATCGTCACCGGGAGCGGGCAGGGCGTGGGGCAGGGGGTCGCCTACGCGATCGCCGCGGCCGGCGCGGCGATCGCGGTGGTGGGACGAACCGAGAGCAAACTCCTCGCCACCACCGAGCATATTCGCGCGGCCGGTGGGCGGGCCGCGCCGGTGGTGTGCGATATCAGCGCGACCGACCGGCTACAGCCCCTGGTGGAGCAGGTGGCCGAACTCTTCGGCGGAGTGGACATCCTGATCAACAACGCCAATCAGAGCGCGCTCGGGCCACTGCTCGACATCACGCCGAAGCATATGAACGAAGCGCTGACCACCGGACCGGTCGCCACCCTGCGGCTCATGCAGGCCTGCCATCCGTATATGAAGGCCCGGGGCGGCGGGGCGATCGTCAATATGGTCACCTCGGCGGCGGTGCGCTGGGATGCCAGCGGTTACGGCCTGTACGCGGCCACCAAGGAGGCGATGCGGTCGCTGACCCGGACCGCCGCCAGCGAATGGGGCCGGGACGGTATCCGGGTGAACGCGGTCGCCCCGCACGCCCTGTCACCGGGCCTGAAATGGTGGACCGAACGCAATCCCGAGGAGGCGGCCGAATTCGTGGCCACCATCCCGTTGGGCCGGATCGGTGACTGCGAGAACGATATCGGCCGCGGGGTCGCCTTCCTGGTGGGACCGGCCGCGGGCTACCTGACCGGGGCGACGATTCCGTTGGACGGGGGTCAGGCGCGCTGGTCCTGAGGGGGCGAGCGGGTCCACGGGGGAGAGGTACGCGCGGCGGTTGCGGGCCTGGTCCGGACCGGGGCACGAGCTGTGCTCGCAAGTAACTCGTCATTTCCGCTCCGCGGGAGCCGACGGGTGTTAGTGTGATGCGAGAATCAATTTCAGTTTTTGCCTATGAAAGGCTTCTGAGCAGCTCTTTTGGAGAAGTCGATGACCATCATTGATTCGGGTGAGGCCACTGCCGAGCAGACCGGCGAGCCGGACCTGCCGCTGTCCATGGTCGAGCGGATGACCCGGATCCTGGATGCGTTCGACAATCGGAGCTCGCGGTTGTCTCTCGAAGAGGTCGCGCGGCGCGCGCGGCTGCCGCGCTCCACCGTCTACCGCATCCTGCACCAGCTCACCGAGTCGAGCTGGGTCGAGCACACCTCCGTGGGGTACGCGCTCGGCCGCCGCGCCCGCGGTCTCGGTGGTGACGGGCACGACCGGATCCGGGCGGCGGCGGCCCCGCTGCTGCACGAACTGCATCTGCGGACCGGTCTGGTGGTGCACCTGACCGTGCTCGATGGCGGCGACACCGTCTATCTCGACAAGGTCGGCGGTCGATTCGCCACCCGGCTGCCGTCCCGGGTGGGCGGATCCACGCCGGCCTATTGCACGGCCGGCGGCAAAGCGATTCTCGCGGGTATGGAACCGGAGTCGGTCGATCGCCTCTATCGCCCGGCGCTGCCCCGCCGCACCGGCAAGACCATCGCCGAGCGCGCGAGCCTGCACCACGAACTCAGCCGCATCCGGTTGCGCGGCGGGCTCGCCTTCGACGACAGCGAATCGGCGCCCGGGGTGGCATGTGTCGGTGCCGCGGTGCGCGGTGACGTCGGTCCGGTCGCCGCGGTCTCACTGTGCGGTGACGCGCGCACCGCGCAGCTCGACCGGGTCGCGCCGTTGGTGATGAACCTGTCGCGTGAGATCTCGCGCACTCTCTTCCCCGTATCGGGTGACCGGACGGAGCCGCCCACGGGCATTCGACCGCTGGCGGCGCTGGGATCGCGCTGAGCTGCCGAACTCCGGTGATCGTCTCGCTCATCGGACGGCTCTGTGACAGAACAGCGAAACGGCTGGCAGCCTCGGCGGCGGAAGACGTGGGCGGCGGGATATCGAGCAGGAAGTTGGAGCGATGGGTCAGGTAACGGACCGGATCGAGCAGTACGCGGAAGAGATCCGCGCCGCAGGTGCCGAAGGGGACAGGCTCATGCGGCTCGCCGACACCTCGGCGCGCCGGCTGCGCGAATCCGGTGCGATACGGATGCTGCAGCCCAAGACGTACGGCGGACTCGAATGTCATCCCCGGGAATTCGCGGAGACCACCATGGCCATCGCCGCGATGGACGGAGCGGCAGGGTGGGTCACCGGTATCGTCGGCGTGCACCCGTGGGAGCTCGCCTTCGCCGATCCCCGGGTGCAGGAGGAGATCTGGGGCACCGATCCCGACACCTGGGTCGCGTCACCGTACGCGCCGATGGGTGTGGCGACTCCCGTCGACGGCGGCTACCTGCTCAACGGACGCTGGTCGTTCTCCTCCGGAACCGACCACTGCCAGTGGGCGTTCCTGGGCGCGCTGGTCGGCGATGCCGACGGGAAACCGGTCCTGCCACCGGACTCGCTGCACGTGATCCTGCCCCGGTCCGACTACGAAATCGTCGCGGACTCCTGGGACGTGATCGGGTTGCGCGGTACCGGATCCAAGGATCTGATCGTGCGGAACGCGTTCGTTCCCGCCTACCGCACCCTGTCGGCCGCGGAGGTGATGGACGGTACCGCCGTACGCCGGGCAGGCCGCACCGAAACCCTGTACCGGATGCCCTTCTCCTGTATGTTCCCGCTGGGTATCACCTCCGCGGTGATCGGTATCGCCGAGGGAGCGCTGGCCTGCCATATCGCCGCCCAGCGCGAGCGCGTCGCGGTGACCGGTATCCCGATCAAGGAGGACCCGTACGTGCTGTTCGCGATCGGCGAGGCGGCCGCGGAGATCGCCGCCTCCCGGGCCGCGCTGCTGGAGAACGTCGACCGGTTCTGGGACAGTACGGAAAAGGGCCGGGAAGTCGACTTCGAGGAACGTGCGATCGGCCGGCGCACCCAGACCGCGGCGGCATGGCGAGCGGTCCGCGCGGTGGACGAGATCTTCGCCAGGTCCGGCGGCGGGGCGCTGCACTACCGGTTCCCCATGCAGCGGTTCTTCCGCGACGCGCACGCCGGGCTGGCGCACGCGATCCATGTGCCCGGCTCTATCTTCCACGCTTCGGCCTTGACACAGCTGGGTGGGGAACCACAGGGTATGCACCGATCGATGATCTGAGAAGACCGATCTGCCCGAAGACCTCGCGGTCCTGTTCCGGCCGCCCGGTCGGTCATGTGCTGCCGGTCGGCTGGGTGGACCCGCTGGACATCAGTAACGCGATGCTCTTCCTGGCTTCCGACGAGGCGCGCTACGTCGCCGGGCTGCCCCTCCGGTGGACGCCGGCAGCCCGCTGAAATGGGCGTCGCGGGGTGATCGCCCCGCGACGCTCGGCCGGTGGTGCGGTGTCGCCGTCAGCGGTCGCCGGGCGGTCAGTCCCGCAGCGCGCGGGCGCGCAGTGTCGCCAGCGTCCGCGACAGGACGCGCGAGATCTGCATCTGGGACACGTTCAGTTCGGCCGCGATCTGGGCCTGGGTGCGGTTCTCGAAGAACCGCATGTGCAGCACCCGCTGGTCCCGGGTCGACAGCTCCCGCAGCAGGGGCGCGAGGGTCATGGCGTTCTCGGTGAGCTCATAGGACGGATCCTCGTCGCCGAGCGAGTCGGCGCTCTTGGCCGCCGCCCCGCTGTTGTCGTTCTGTTCGACCGAGGCGTCCAGCGAATCGGTGCGATAGGCATTGCCGGCCAGCAGCGCCTGGGTGACCTCGTTGAGGTCGAGATTCATCGCCACGGCGATATCGAGCGCGGTCGGGGTGCGGCCGAGCTCCTGGCTGAGGCGTTCGATGGTGGGGCCGAGGGCGAGCTGGGTCTCCTTCAATCGCCGCGGGACGCGCACCGCCCAGGTGTGGTCGCGGAAATGGCGGCGGACCTCACCCATGATGGTGGGCACCGCGAAGGCCAGGAAGCTGGCGCCCCGGGAGGCGTCGTAACGGTCCACGGCGAGCACCAGACCCAGGGAGGCGATCTGGTGCAGATCCTCGTAGGTCTCCCCGCGGCCGGTGAACCGGCGCGCGATGTGATCGGCGAGCGGCAGACAGCGGCGCATGATCTCCTCGCGCAACTCCGGCCGCCCGGGGTCGTCGCCATCCATCGCCGCGAGCTGCTCCAGCAGCGGCTCGATCCCGTCGTAGCTGTCGGTACCGCGGCTGGCCCGCCGCGCGGTGGTGGGGGAGTCGTATGCGGCCACAGTTGTCATCGAGAACCTCGCTTTCCGTTGCCTCCGCCTCGATCGGCGCCGTCGGAGGGCGACACGACCCCCGGCTACCGCCGGATGCCGAGAGCAATCAAGATCGGCCCACCTTCTTCGTTTTGTGAATCCCCGAGGTTGGCGGGTTTCGTTTTCCGGACAGCCGAGCCGGTCGATCGGTCGCTCCGCGCATCCGGGCGGCGCCGTTCACGGATACTGGGCATCTCCGGGCATCCCGTCCGGAGGCGACAGCACGACCTGGCAATGCGCCGGCCCGGTATCGGCTCGGTGCGCGGCGGTCATGAGCGTGGTGCGGGCTTCTCCGTGACATCGCCCCGTCGGGAATCGGCGGGTCGGCCGGGCCACCGCGTTCGCCGACCGGTTTGCCCGGGACGACGACGCATGGTGTCGTAGAAGAGAACGACCAGCGTTCCACTTGCTCGGCGGCCGGTGGCGCGTTCGAACCGGCGAGAGGCTGTACATGCGGAGTTTGGCGTTCGACAGCGAGGACCTCGGCGCGACGGAGGCATTCCTCAACGACGCCTACACCAGCATGCAGATCGGTAACGACAGCCCCCGCGGGGTGCGCACCCGCATCCGCCGCGACATGCTCGGCCCGGTCAGTCTCGACCGACTGGACCTGGGTTTCGATATGGCCTACAACGCCGACCCGCTGAACAGAGTCTGCCTGGTGACCGTGCACTCCGGGACGGTCGAAGAGGAATATCACGGTGTGGGCCGCGACACCTTCGCCCCGGGCGACTCCGGCCTGCTCACCCCGCACGACCTGCCGTACACCGGGGTGATTCGCTCCGCGCGCTACGACATCACCATGTTCGGCCCGGCATTGCTGGACCGTCTCGCGACCACCACCGATGCGGCCGACCCCGTCCGCCTCAGTGGCCACCGGCCGGTGAACCAGGCGGCGAACCGGCAGCTGACCGCGGTGATCACCCATCTGCAACGGGTCGCCACCGACCCCGCCACCGCGGACAGTCCGCTGCTCGCCGCGGCCGGCGCCGATTATCTCGCCGCTACTGTGCTCGCCACCATGCCGACCACGGCGGCGACCGAGGCCGCGGCCACCGACCGTCGCGACGCCCATCCCGAGACGGTGCGCCGTGCCGTGGCCTATCTCGAATCGCATCTGCACGAGGATGTGACGATCACCCAGGTGGCGGCCGCGGCGTTCGTGACGCCGCGCGCCCTGCAACTGGCGTTCCGGCGCCATCTCGGCACGACACCGCTGCGATATCTGCGCAGGCTGCGGCTGGCCGGCGCGCACGACGACCTGTGCGCCGCCGTGCGCGGGGACGGGCGGACCGTCGCGACCATCGCCTACCGATGGGGTTTCGCCCATCCGGGCCGTTTCGCGATCGCCTATCGCCATCACTACGGACGCTCGCCGTCGGAGGTTCTGCACACCTGAATCCGCAGCGCCGCGATATGCGCTACTCCGCCGGGAAACGTCCCGGCGGCGCAGGTGTGCGTGGTCGGCCATCGGGTAGCACGCCGGGGAGATCCGTCGACCCGACCGAGGAGCACACCATGACGCATGCGGCCGAAATGCTGGACCTGTACCCCCACGACCTGGACGGAATCGACCGCACCGCCCTGACCCGGTGTATCGAGGAATGTTTCTCGTGCGCGCAGGTGTGTACCGCGTGCGCCGATTCCTGCCTGAGCGAAGCCGTAGTCGCCGACCTGGTGACCTGTATCCGCACCGACCTGGACTGTGCCGAGATCTGCGATACCACCGGTCGCGTGCTCACCCGGCACACCGGGGGCCGTACCGCGCCGACCCGGCCGCTGCTCGAGGCCTGCACCGCCGCCTGCGCGGCGTGCCGGGAGGAATGCCTGCGGCATGCCGGCACGCATGAGCACTGTGAGGTGTGTGCGGAGGCGTGCCGCCGTTGCGAACAGGCCTGCCGGGACCTGCTCGCGACGCTCGGCTGACCGCCCGTGGTGAACAGCCGGGACGAAGCGGCGGGCCGCTGTGGCCGTGCTCATCGCCGCGCGGCGTCCGCGGTTCTCGGGGCACCGGGCACGACCGTGAACTCGAGCCCGTAATTGTTCAGGGTGGCGGGCAGTGGTGCAGCCGGGCCGAGTGGCGGATGTGAGCGCAGGCGGAGTTCGGGGCCGGACACCATATGCGCGAGCAGTGCGGTGGTGTCGCGCAGGATGACCGGAGTGGTGGGCCACAACCGGATCGATTCGAGCACGCAGGCGCGCAGATAGGGCCGCAGTGCGGCGGTGCCGGGGTCCTCGGCTTCGGCGCGGGCCCGCGCCCGCTGGTCCGGATGGTCGGCCAGGAGGGCCAGAGTGCGCGAGAGCGCTGCCCCGGCGGCATCGAAGGCGAACAGCCATTGCGGAATCTGGCCCACCGGGTCGATCGCTCCGGCGGCAGGTACCGCCGCCAGGGCACCCGCCAGGCTGTCCGGTTCCGCCGATTCCACGTAGTCGTACAACCGCGCGAGGAAGTGGTCGCGGCGTTTGCGGCGCGGAGGTGCCAGGAACGACCAGTTCGCGGCCGACCGGAGCCGCCACAACTCGTCGGTGATCGCGCCGTCGTGCCGGGCCCGCTCACCGAGCGCGATCCGCCGCACCAGCCGCCACCACGCGGCCGTGAACGTGCCGGCGTCCAGTAGCCCGCGCCCTCGGGCACGGGTGAGCAGATCCTGTGCTTCGTCGGCGACCTTCGCCGCGAAGGGGGCCGCGAGACGATGCAGTGGTGCGCCGGTATCCAGCGCCGCCTCGTTCACCGCGCGGCGCCGTGCGCGGACCGGTCCCTGCGACACCAGCACACCGTGCGGCTGGAACTGTTCCAGCGCGGCCCGTTTCTCCCGGTTCGCCGGGTCGAACGGAGCGGGCGCTTCGTCGAGTACCCGGCCGACATCCTCGGGGTCGAGCACCACGACGATCCGGCGGCCGGGTACTACCAGTTCGACCGGCCCGCGGCCGAACTCCGTACGCAGGGCGCGGATCCGCCGGATCGCGCGTTCGTCGGCACGGAAACGTTCCAGCAGTCCGAGCATCGGCCGACGGCGCGCGATCACCCCCGCGGCGATCGCCGGGAAGCCCAGATCCACCAGGGTGGTGGCCGCCCGGATTCCGGTGAGCCGGTGCCCGTGCACATCCGCCATACCGTTCTCCTCCCGTGACCTGACCGGCGAGTGCCGGTGTCGGGCGCGTACCCGGGTGCGGGCCGGTGAAACGAAACACGGTTGCGCCGAGGGCGGGTAACGTCCGGGGCGTATCGGTGTGACCGGCGGAACGGCCGGACGGGAGGGGAGCGGTGCCGGTCGAAGCGGCGGTCGGGGACGCCTACGGTGCGGGGTTCTGCGCCGGATCAGCCCGGACAGCGACAAGAGCGCCGCGGCCATGCGCGCGGCGCCGATCGGGCTGCTGCCCACCCTGGACGATGTGCTCCACCATGCCGCGGTCCAGGGCGCCGTCACCCACGACACCCCCGCCGGGATCGCGTCCGCGCCGGCGGTGCACTATTGCCACCGCGACCGGGCACCCGTTCGTGCAGAGTTACGAACCGGGCGAGGACTGGTTCTGGGACTACCGGTCCGGCGAAATGTACGAGTCCGGGCCGGAACTCGCGCCGCCGCGGAATCATCCGAGCTCGCAGACCGTGCCCGGGCCGCGGGATCGGGTACCGGCGGACTGGCAGGACCACATCCACTGAGGTCGGCCGGCCCCCCTCGCGGCAGCGAGCCGCCGAATCCCATCGGCCACAGTCGGTGAACGTGCGTGTTCACCCGTCCGTTAAGCGCCACCGGGTGGCCAGCGGCACGTCCGGGTCGCCGATCCGGCGCGGCACCCCGGCCGTATCGAACCCGTAGTCGCGGTGCGGCCGGAACCTGCGCGCGACGGGAAACCGCTGACCCACTCCGTCCCCCTCGGACAAACCCTCCAGCGAACCGAGCACCGAGTCGATGCAATTCGTCGAATGGTGGCCGGATCGGGTACTCGACCGATCACCAGCACAGCGAGCGACCTGGAGGCGGCGTGCACGGCGAGGCGGACGAGAACACCAGCGACGGCGTCCACACATTCGCCGAGCTGTATCACTATCGGATGTTGTACAACGCGCTCATAATCAACGAATGGGCGCGCGGCGACCGATACGACGTGCACAAGAGCATCCGGCACAGCGACGGGGAACTCTGTTTCGGTGGTGGCTGGTTCGTCGTGTACGCGACATTGCCGACTGGGCAGATCGCCAACCACTACCGGATGCGGCACTGGGGGCTGTTCCGGATCCCGGTACGGCCGGTGCCCGCTGTATGGGACGGGCACAGCGCGCGCGAGGCCGCCGAGCGGATGCTCCGGTTCCTGCGGGAACCGCCGCCGGGATTCAGTCGGACGCCGGTGACCTGATCGAGGTCGCGCGGTATCGCCGGCGTGCGGCTGCGGCGCGGTCTGCCGAGGTGGCGGCCACCGTGGGTGCGGTGGAACACGCCCGGTCCACGACAGTGCCGAAGCCTTTCCGCGGCGGCGGGGGCACCCGTATGGAGGCGCGGCCGCGCGCCGGCACTCTCGGACGAGAGTCCAAGTGGCTCTTTCTCATTGGTTTCTCAGCGTTTCTGAGGCGGTATTCGAGGGTGATACCAGTACGGTGTCGCGTGCCGGGTCGGCCGGTGGTGTAGTGAGTGAAGGGATGTGGGTGTGGCGCGCAGGGTAGTTGTCACGATGGTCGATGATCTGGATGGCGAATCCGTCGCGGCGGAGACGGTGTCGTTCGGCGTCGACGGATTGCTGTACGAAATCGACCTCTCCGAGGAGAATGCGCGGGAATTCCGCGCGGCACTGGACAAATGGGTGCCGTTCGCGCGCAGAGTCGGCAAACAGCGCCGGGCGAAAGGTCAGGTGCCGGACCGTCCGCAATCCGCGAAAACGGTGCGGGAATGGGCTCGGCGCAACGGGCACGAGATACCCGATCGCGGCCGTATCCCCGGTGCCGTGCTGGCGGCGTATCAGCGTGCCGCCGGCTGACGCCCGGGCACCACGGTAGGCCGTGGTGTTCCCCGGCCGGCGATCAGGTCGCCGGCTCGGGCGGGGCGTGGACGGCGATCTCGCCGCTGAGCGTCCGGCCGCTGTTGAGCCGCAGGCGGTCTCCGCTCCAGAATCGGCCGGGGTCGTACCAGTCGGGGCGGCGGGTCTCCGGGAGCAGACCCATCGCCTGGTAGGTGGCCGCCACGATCTCCGCGCAGTAGGCGTTCTCCACCTCGCGGGCGGCGGGCGGGCGGGAGCGGCGGCGCGGCAGCCGGACCCGGCCGCGGAACCAGCGCCCGGCGAGTGCCGCGGTGGACGGGAACGGGGTGCCGTCGAGCCGCGCCACCGTGCGTAGCACACCGTCCTCCATCTCCCGGGTGGCGGGCGGTTCGAGCTGCCGCAGCCAGGCCTGCTGACCGTAGCGATTCGCCCAGGTCAGTACCGCGTCGCGCAGATTGTGCAATTGAGCGCCGCGGTGCGCGGTGCCCGACCACATATCGGGTAGCGACCGGCCGAGTTCGGCGTGCCAGATCAGCGCGGGAAGATCGTCGATCACCACTGACATGCCCACGTGGTTGACCGGACTGTTCGTTGTCATCCGGATCATCCGATCGGCCGTGGAATGCCCACGGAACAACCAGATATCGCCTGTCCTGGTGATCTCGACAGCCCGGTCGAGATCGAGATCCGCACCCGCCATGGAAGTAGCCTATGCGCTATGAGGTGGTGGAAGGTATTGGGTTTGGCGGGAGCGGCCGGTGTGGTGGCCACCGGTGTGGTGGTGGTGCGCGCCGAACGCCGCCGTCGCGCCTACACTCCGGACGAGGTCCGCGAGCAGTTGCATGCTCGGTTCGCGCAGGCCGTGGCCGCCGAGCAGACAGTGGGGATTCCGGAACCGGAACCCCGCGCCGCCCGGCTCCGCGCTCAGGTGCGTCGGCTCTTCCGGCGCTGACGGCCCGCGCGCCGCCGCCGTTCAGACGACGGTGGCGGTCCGGGTCTGCGCGTAGGTGATGATCTCCTCCGCGAACTCCGACGCCGCGCGATCGGCGAAGCAGGTCCGCAGCCGGCGGATCGCCGTGTCGAGGTCCGGGCCGGGCCCGCGGTCGGCGAGCAGTACGACGATCGCCTCCCGGGTGCCGATCCGGTCACCGGGTTGGGCCAGGAGTTCGGTCAGGTAGCGGTCGGGGTCGGCGAGCTGGATCGCCCGGCGCGCGTAGGCGTGGACGCGCCGGGGGAGTTCGGCGCGGATGGTGTCGAGATCGGTCTGCAGTGCGTGCCCGCCCGGTTGCTCTGGATCGACCCGCAGCGACCACGGCCGGGTGAGTTCCTCGGGCAGGCCGTGATCGTCGATGAGGTCCGGGCCGGTGGCCTCCTCCAACGGGATCGGGGCCAGACCCAGCCGTTCGTTGCGCCAGTTGCCGAACTCCCACCAGGCCCGCGGTGTGGCGTCGAGATGCAGTCCGAATCGCAGAACCTGCTGACCGTCGGCCCAGATCCGCGATACCCGGGTGCGGCCGACGGACGCGACGCCCTCCGGCTCGACCCGCACCCAGGGGGCATCGGTGCCGTGAAAACCATACGGCTGGAGCAACTTTCCTGTTTCGCGCAGCAGGCGCCGCAGTGCCGGATCCGGTCTGACCATCCCGGCAGACTATCGATTCGCCCCGACACCTCGCCGCACCCGGCTCGCCCGGCGGGTTCGCGCGGGTCCGGCCGGACGATGTTCGGGACGCCGCCGCGGCCCCGGTCGCCGGCGCACCGGCATGGCCCGGAACCGTGTATCCAGCTGATGGGCGCACTGTCCAACGAAATTCGCCGGAGACCGCGACTTCATGCGCCGTGGACGGTGTACCGGTCGGCCGGAACGATCTCACTGCCGGAGGGAAGCGCCGACGGCGGAGTGGGCGCGGGGGTCCTCGGCGATCTGGGCGCCGGACTGACCGGTCCCGACAACCAGTACGGCACCGGTCGCGGCCCGCCGAGGTGCCGGTGATCATCACCCTCTGGCGGATCCCGTCGAGACGGACGGCCGCCGCCGCCGCGACTTCGGCGAGCTGATGGGGGCGTTTCACCGCGACCGTCTGCCCGGCGGTGAGCGATGCCTCGATCGCACAGAAACGGCAGCGTTGGTCGGCGGTGTACCGGACACAGGTCTGCACCACGGTGGTGGCGAGTACGTCCGCGCCGTGCAGCCGGGCGATCCGGTCGTAGGCGACGCCGTCGGCGGTGCGCAGATCGTAGAAGCGCGGGCGCTGTACCGGTTCCACCGTGACCCCGGCATCGGCGCCCTCGAACAGCAGGCGGTCCCCGCGTATCGAGTACGGACTGTCGGACCGGATGGGGATGGCGGCACCGGCGCCCCCGAACAGCACATGCCCGTCGTCGCTGGGACCGGCCCCGGAACGGCGCTGCACCGGAACGTCGACGCGGATACCGAGCAGCGCGAGGTCTACCCGGGTGGACACCTCGGTCATGACGGCGTCCTGGACCTGGTAGGTGGAATTGATGATGGCGCCCTTGCGGGCGTAGTGGATCAGGGCGTCCTGCACGTCCAGCGGATGCGCGGGAACCACCCCGGCGATGAGATCCTCCTCGCGCGCACCGTGCAGAGCGAGCCCGAAGCGGCGGGCGAAGACGGTGCCGCCTTCCTCGATGAAGGCCGCCAGCGCGTCGTTGATGTTCTGCTCTCCGGGGAATCCGCTGTCACCGGTGCGTGGGAAGCCACGGTTGGCGATGCAGTTGATCGCGCCGGGACCGTAGAAGTAGCTGGCGGATTCGAAGCCTTTGCGCAGCGCTCGGGTGGCCTGCGGTGTAACCGTGCTCCTGCGGTTTCGCGGCCGGCGTTCACAGTACGCCTACGCGCGGCGCCGGATTTCGTAACCGGCGCGAAACCCGGCGCCCCGTCGCATGGATGCTCAGGCGGTGGTGGCCCGTTCGAGGTTGCCGATGATGCGTGCCATGACATCCATCATCTGGGCGAACTCCTGCTCGCTCACGCCGTCCGCCGAGAGGTCGCGGATGCGGCCGACCGAGTCGGCGGCTGTCGCCCGGGCGGTGCGTCCGGCTTCGGTGAGGACGTATCGTCCGTCGCCGTCGCGGCCGACCCATCCGCGCTCGATCAGCGCGGCGACCACGTCGCGCGGGTCCTCGTTCTCGACCTCCCAGAACGGGCGGAGCGCGTCGGTCAGTTCCGCGTCGTCGGCCGGGCCGGCGGCGAGGGCGTTGAGGGTCTGCCATTCGCGCCGGGAGAGGCCGGCTTCGGCGACCAGCCTGTCGAAGGTCAGTTCGATCAGCTGGTCGAGACGTTTGACCTGGTAACCGATGAGCCGGTTCTCGCCCGCGGGTGCCGCTTCCGCCGGGGCCGGGTCGGCAGCCGGTTCGCCGCAGGCGGCGGCCAGCGGGATGAGCAGTGCGGTGGCGGTGCCGAGTAGCAGGGTGCGGACGTTCATCGGGTCTCCTATCAGATACATGAACAACCATAATTAGTTGTTACTAGACATGTATATATCCGTAATAGCATGTCCGGGTGGACGATGTCGAGCGCGTAGAACGAGCGATGATCGCGATCCGCCGTCGGCAGACCCGGCGAGCCCTCGCGAAAGAGGGCGAAGCGGCCGGGCAGTTCTTCGAAGTGCTGGACGTGATCGAGGCGACGCCGGAACCCACCGTGTCGGCGGTGGCATCCGCCCTGGCCGTGGATCAGCCGCGGGCCAGCAAGCTGGTGGCGGCCGCAGTGTCCGAAGGCCTGGTTCGCCGGGTCGCCGATCAGTCCGACGGCAGACGTTCGGTGCTGGTCCTCACCGAACGCGGCCGGCAGATCCTCGAGCGGTCCCACGCGCGGCGCCGGGCCGCCTTCGATACCGCCATGGACGGCTGGACGGCGGGCGAGCGCCGCGAATTCGCGCGGTTGCTCGATCGTTTCGTGCGGGCGATGCCCTGATGCCCCGGCGGATGGAGATGCCGGGGCATCAGGGGTATCCGGGACCTGGTTCGGTCCGAGCGCGGTGAGTCCGGTCGGCACCGTCCCCGGGTCCGCAGGGCCGGGTCAGGTCCGGCGGCCAGGTGCCCCGCCTGCGTACTGTCGCGGAGCCCGCGCCGGAACGCTTCTCCAGCGACCGGCCCTCCGGCGGCAGCGAACCCGCGACAACGTACTCCTCGCGGATCGGGACCTTCCCACGCCCCGCCGGCGTTCGATCAGACCGTCCCGGCGCAGCAAGGGATCGAACCGGTGAGCACCCCGGTCAAGGTTTCCGCCATGCGGGCCCGGAACACCGGGGGAGCGAACGTTTCCGCGTGCTTGCGGATCCCGGCCGGATCCAGATCGGTGGTGGACGGGTCGCGGAGGGCGGCCGCGAAACCATCGATCACCTCCTCGTCGGCTGCGCCCGCGATATGTCCGCCGGTGCGCCCGGGAATCACGGTGTCCAGGGCACCACCCGCCCCGACCGCGAGGACGGGCGCCCCGCAGGCCATCGCCTCCACCGGCACGATCCCGAAGTCCTCCACTCCGGGCATGAGCAGGGCGCGGCAGCGACGGTACATATCGGCCAGGACGGCGTCCGGGGCGGCGCCGAGGAAGGTGGTCTCCGGGCCGGCGATCGCCTCCAGCCGGCGGCGGTACCGGCCGTCACCGACCACGACCAGGCGCAGGCCGGCCCGCTGGGCGGCACGGATCGCCAGGTCGGGACGTTTGTAGGGGACCAGGCGGCCGGCGAAGAGCAGGAAATCCTCACGCGGTACCGACGGATCCGCGGCGAAGCGGTCCAGGTGCACCGGGGGATAGACGACCGTGGCGGGTCGTCCCCACCAGTCCCGGACCCGGTCGGCCACCGCGCGGCTGTTCGCGACCACCGCCGCGAGCCGGGGCGCCGCGGCGGTTTCGGTGCGCCGGGCCAGCACACCGAGCGCGGCGAGCGCGGTGCGCCCGGCGGGGCCGTCGGCTTCCCGGGCCCGGAACGCCGGATCCCAGGCCCAGCGGGCGGGGCTGTGTACGTAGGCGATCACTGGGGCGTCGGTGGCGAAGACCGCCTGGGTAGCGAAGGCATGATGGCTGACCACCACCGCGTCGTACTCCGCGCGTAGGGGGAGCCGGCGCAGCGCCCGGGGGACCAGGGGCAGTAGCGGTGCGTGGGACCGCTTACCGGTGAGCGCGTAGAGGCGCGACAGCCGGGTGCCGGCGACGGTGTCCCACGGTGGATGCGCGAGGGCCGGTGCGGCGGCGGGATCGACGATCGGCGCGAACACCCGGGCGTCCGGCCAGGTCCGGCACAGTTCCCCGACGACCGCTTCCGATCCGCCGTATTCGGTGAACCGTTCGTGCACGATCGCCAGCCGGGGGCCACCCGGCCGGGCGGTCGCCGTGGGCCGACCGCTCGGGTCGGCGGGCATGGGCGGGGCAGGGGTGGCGGCGTTCGTGGTCACCGGGCGACCTCCGCGAGCAGCCGGCGAGGTGCGGCGTGGGCACGCAGCGCGGGGGCCACCGGGCGGCCTTCGAGCAGGCCGGTGACAGTGCCCTGGTCGAGGGCCCGCCGGTAGACCGCGGCGGCGTGGCGGCAGGCGACGATCGTGTGGTCGATATCGCGGTCGGTATGCGCGGCGGAGGTGACGAACGATTGCCCGAGTACGCCGTGGCGCAGCAATTCCTGGAGGAAGAGGGTGCGGAACTCCTGGGACGGGTTGCCGTCGGGATCGAGTGTCCGGAACAGCAGGCACGATGGGCGCCCGGCGAGACACAACCGGTCGCCGATACCCATTTCGGCGGTGATCTCCTCGACCCCCGTCCGCAGTCGCCGACCGGCGGCCTCCATCCGGCCCACCGGATCGGTGGTGGCGTAGGCGTGGACGACGGCCCGGAAGGCGGCCAGTCCACCCGTTTCCGGGCCGTGGGTGGTCGACAGCAGGAACACCCGGTCCGCGTCGGTCCGCAAACCGCCCAGTTCGAGATATTCCCGGCGCCCGGCGAGGGCGGCGATCGGGAAACCGTTACCCATCGCCTTGCCCCAGCACGACAGATCCGGCACCACGCCGTATACCTGCTGCGCTCCGCCGGCCGCCCACCGGAAACCGGTGATCATCTCGTCGAACACCAGCAGCGTGCCGTAACGGTCGCACAGTTCTCGCACGCCGAGTAGGTAGCCGGGCGGCGGTTCCTGGAGCGCGGTCGCGGCTTCCATGACCACGCAGGCGATCTCGCGTCCGGCCAGGACCTGTTCCAGGGCGGGTAGGTCGCCGTAAGGGAAGGAGACTGTCGGCTGGGGTGGGATCCCGGCCGACATCGCGGTGGTCCCGATGAACCAGTCGTCCACGGAGAAGAAGGGTTGCGCGCAGACCGCGACGGTGGTCCGGCCGGTCACCGCACGCGTCAGCCGCACCGCGGCGGTGGTGGCATCGGAGCCGTTCTTGGCGAATTTCACCATATCCGCGCCGGGCACCAGCGCCAGGAAATCCTCGGCGGCGGCCAGTTCGGTGACGGTGGGCCGGGAGAAGCCGACACCGTCGGCGATGGCGGCGGTTACCGCGTCGACGACGGGTCGGTAGCCGTGCCCGAGCGTGACCGACCGCAGGCCCATCCCGTATTCGACGAATTCGTTGCCGTCGCAATCGGTGACCCGGCAACCCTGTCCGCGCACCAGTACCGGCGCCATATGCTCGGGGTACTGGTCGGCGCAGCGGGCATAGGTGTGCGCGCCGCCGGGTACCAGGTCGTGCAGCCGCGCCTGGACGGCGGCGCTGCGGCCGAAATCGGTGATCACACTCGCTCCTTCGCGGCTCAGCAGCCGGATTCGGTGAAGGCCTTCAGATACCCGGCGGTCTGCCGCACGTACATCCAGGCCTGGAACACGGGGTCGGTACGGCTCGGGCTGGCGACCATGGTGAGTTCACCGTCGAAGCAGCGGCCGACGATATAGCGGGCCCGGGAGACGTGCGGGGTGAAAGTGACGACGATGATGTGCCGCCAGCCGCCTGCCTCCGCCCGGCGGCGGATCTCCTGGGCTTCCCCGCGGGTGGTCCACGGGTGTGGTTCGAAACAGGTCACCCGGAACGGGTATCCGGTGCGGCAGTAACGGTCCATCCGCGGATCGTCGAGACCGGTGGACGCGGCGATCAGCAACTCCGGTGCCCACTGTTGCCGCACCAGCTCGAGTCCGACATCGAATCGTTCGTACGGGGTCCCGCCGAGCACCACGATGGCATCGGCGCGGCGCAGCGGGTCCACCTGCGGTCGTACGAACACCGGCCCTCCGGCGACCGCCGCCAGGGTCGCCAGGACGACGAAGGCGGCCGCGACCCGCCACCGCCGCGGCCGGCGGGTTCCCGGGATGTGCGCGGTCATCTCAGCGCACCGGGCGGTCACGGCCCAGCGGCGCGGTGCGCAGGGCGCCGTCGGGAGCGACCACCAGGCGCCAGTACCCACCCTCCGGATCCCGCAGGACGACACCGGCGTCGGCGTGGTCGGACAACCACGCCCCGCTGGCCAGCACCGAGGCCAGGCCCGCACCGTCGGGGGCGACGGCACGCAGGATCTCCTCCGCGCCCTCGGCGCGGGCGGTGACCGGACCGGTGAACGTCGGCCGGTGGGTCTGGCCGCGGCCCAGGACCTGCCAGTTGCTGGGGAACACCCGCGGGCCGATTTCGGTGCCCGCGCTGGAGATCAGGTTCACCGCGATCCCCTCCGGGCATCCGGCTTCGGCGATCCGCAGTTCGACCGGGCTGCCGCCGGGGTCGGCGTCGAAGGCGATATTCGCCAGATACGGCTGCCGGCAGTAGATCAGGTCGATATCGCACGAGCGCGCCGCGACCTTGCAGTTCACCATGCCGAACTGGGACGGGCCGCCTTTGCCCGCGGTGCCGACCTGCACCGCGATATCGGCGCCCTCGAACCACACATTCGTGAGCCACCAGTTGTTGGCGGCGCCGTCGACGAACAGGTGGCGGTCGGTGGTCACCGGGTCGTTGTCGGAGACGAATTCGACATTGGTGAGCGATAGTCCGGCG
This sequence comes from Nocardia grenadensis, assembly GCF_050942415.1. Lineage (NCBI taxonomy): Bacteria > Bacillati > Actinomycetota > Actinomycetes > Mycobacteriales > Nocardiaceae > Nocardia > Nocardia grenadensis. The sequence continues at coordinate 2,761,506 of NZ_CP192054.1, forward strand.
TTGTGGTCGTTGCCGGTGCCGAGCACCCCGATCCGGTTACCGGAGAACTTCGAGGAGGTGACGTAGTTCTGGATACAGGAGGTGGCCAGGCCGATACCGAAATTGTTGATATCGCAGTCGATGAACGAGGTGCCGCCGGTGTTCGCCTCCAGCACCACACCCGTCTGCGCGGCGTAGCGGGGATAGTTGTCGGAGAGGTGGTTGCCGCGGATGAGGACGGTATCGAAACTGCAGCGGAAGCATTCGGTGAGCCGGACCGCGGTGGCCTCCGGGCCGGACAGATAGAACCCCATGCGCGCGAACCGGACCCGCTGTTTGCCCTCCAGATCGACCAGCGTGACGTCCTGGTCGCAGAACACCGTGGTCACATCGGCGCCGTCACCGTAGACCACGGAGTGGTCGGGTAGGTCGGGCCAGGCGGTGACCCGGTAATCCCCGGCGGGGAGATACACCACCGGGGGGGCGCCGTCGGTGCGGCAGGCGGCGGCCAGCGCCTCGGTATCGTCGGCTTTCCCGTCGCCGACCGCGCCGAACGCGCGGATATCGCGCACGGTCGGCGAGGCGGTGCCGGTGGCCAGCACGATGGGCGCGGGCGGGCCCGACGCGGCCAACGGTACCGTGACGGCACCGATTCCGGCGGCGCCCAGGCTCGCCGCGAGCAGATCACGCCGCTGGATCCGCCGCCCGCCCTCGTCCCGGCGCGCTCGTTTGTCGCTCACGAGCGCCGCCACCAGGTCCGGCGGGGCGCCACCGCGACCACCCCGGATACGGTGGCCCCGGCGGCGGTCAGCGCGGTGAGTGCCGACTCGATCCGGCCGCGGCGGCCGCTCCCGAGCCGCACCACCGCGACGGTGCCCGCCGCCTTCGGCGCGACGGCCGGGGCGTCGGCGTCGGCGATATCGACGATCACGCGGTCGAAGCGTTTCGTGACCTCGCCGAGGATCCTCTCGAAGCGTGCGGAGGCCAGCAGATCCGGTGTCCGTTCGTCGGCGCTACCCAGGGCCAGCACGACCACCGATCGCTGGGGCCAGGCGACGAAGGCCTCGTCGAGATGGACGTCCTCGCGCAGGACGGCGGCCAGCCCGTCCGCCGCCCACGGGCCGGTCTCGGTGGGGACCGCCGGCACGGACGCGGGCAGTTCGTCGAGCGCCGCGGCCGGTTTGGTCCGCAGATCGAGTTTGACTGTCGGCGGGTCGAAGATCTCCCCGCGGATCGCCGCGGAGGTACGGCCGGACGCGGCGGTCACCAGCTCGCGGGCCTGCTTCCTGTCCCGGACCGGCCAGTCGCCGGTCGTCGCGGGCGATTGGAGTGCGGATTCGGGCAGCAGGGCCGAGACCCCGTGCCCGGTCGTGTTCGCATCGATCACCAGGACCTCTGCGCCGGTGGCGCCGAGTACCGAGGCCGCGCCGAGGACAAGTGCGGGTTCGTAATTCGCGTCCAGTGCCGTGAAGACCAGCGGCTTGGCCTCGGGCAGCCGGGCCCGCAACGCCCGCAGCCCGGCCGACTCGCGGTCGGTGCCCGGCGCGACCGTGGCCAGCACCGGCTGTCCAAGCGCCGCGAGTTCCGCGCTGTCGCGGACCCGGGTGTTCAGCCGATTCAGCAGGTAGGCGAGGGCCGCGCCGAGCAGCAGGCCGCCCAGCGCGCCGACCGCGTACAGCCGGGACCCACCCGGGCCACTCGCCTCGGCGGGAGCCTGCGCGGCGTCCACGACCGCCACGCGCGCTGCGGGGGCGGCGGTGACCTCGATGGTCTCCAGTTCGTCGACCAGCGCGCGGAACTGGGCGACCACCTGATCGGTGAGCACCCGGCTGGTCTCGGGATCCTCGTCGGTTACCGAGACCCGCAGCAGCGAGGTCGCCGGCGGGGTATCGGCGGTGATCGCGGCGCGGAGTTCGTCACGGTCCAGGTTCAGCCCGAGCTGGCCGATGACCCGGTCCACCACATGGTCGCTGGTGATCAGCTCGAGATAGGACCGCACCCGTTGCTGGGCGGCCAGACCGCCCTGATAGGAATCGGCCACCGAGGTACCGGTGGCCATCGATACGTACAGGGTACTGGTGGCCGTATAGGTGGTCGGCGTCGATTCGACCTGATACGCCGCCAGACCCACGCCCAGCGCCACGCCCGCCAGCAGTACCGCCCAGTAGCGGCGCAGCAGGCGCAGGTAATCGGGCAGTTCCATCATCGTGTTCCTTCACTTCCCACGCTTGCGCCGACCGGTACCGCGACGGGTCCGGCCGGTGGTTGTCCATCGGGTGCAGCGGGCGGCCCGTGGACGCACCGCCACTGGCCCACGGCCAGCCGGACCAGCCAGGCCAGCACCACGACCTGGAGGTATTTTCCGAGAGTTTCGGCACTGCCGAGCATGCCGCGTTCGAAGACGACCGGCACCTCGATCAGCGCGATACCGAACAGCGCCGGCACCAGATGCCGCGCGTAGAGCGACCGCGCCCAGCCCACCAGGACGACCGCGGTGAACATCACCCCGACGACGACCCCTGGCAGGCCGGCGATCACATAGCCCTCACTGATATTGCCTTCCGCCAGCGATACCGACACCTGGCTCATATCCACCGAGGCGCCGCGTACTTCGCTCGCCCAGGCGGTTCCGGCGTGCAGCTTCTCCTCGGCCAGCAGTTGCGCCGGCACCATGCTGCGCGCCAGGTGCCCGATCACTTCGCCGGGGCTCAGCCACGAGTTCGGCCCCAGGTAGTAGGCGTCGGTGGCGGCTTCGAGCAGGTCGAACCGGCGCAGCAGACTCAGGAACGGGCGCACCCCGTCGGGGTAGGCCCCGTCCACGGCGGCCGCTTCGGCGCGCAGATACGGTGAGGTCTTCAGCGATTGCAGCCAGTCGAAGCCGGCGATACCGGTCATCGAGACCGCGCCGATGCCGAGCACCTTGTCCCGGGTCCAGCCGGTGAGCGCGAAACGTACCGCGACCGCCAGTGCGGCGCCCAGGATCGGCGTTTTCGATTCCGTGGCCGTGGTCCACCACAGTTCGCCGGCCATCAGCACGCCCAGTACCGCGATGGTGCCGGACTGCCGGGGCGGTCGGGCGAAGACGATCAATCCGATCGCGCCCAGGATGGCGGGCATGGTGAGCAGGCTCAGCACCGGTGAGGCGCTCTGCACATCGCCGGCCTGTCCGGCGGCGCCGGTGGCCACGCTGAGCAAGCGGGCGAAGGTGCCCAGTAGGTAGAGGACCCACAGGGTGGCGATCAGATCCGGATCACCGGCCAGCGGTGCCCGCCCCGGCCGGGGCCGGGTCCGGGTCCACAGGGCGAAAACCAGCACGATCAGCGCGTAGACGGTGAGACCGAAGGCCACCGGACGCAAGGCGGCCTCGATCCCCACGTCGTATCCGATCTCGGCCAGCCGCGGGTCGGCGACATTGTCACCGAAATGCGGATCGGGCCGCACGGTCAGCAGCACCACGGGGCGGGCGACATACGACATCGCCCAGTACACCGCTTGCGCGATCAGCAGCACCCGCAGCACACCGTGGGTGAGCAGGGCGGCGCACACCATGGTCGCCAGCGCCGCGACGACGACGAGCAGCGGCTCGTTCGAGGTGATCAGGTCCGGGATCACCATCGGCACCGTCGCGCGATCCGCGATTCAGTCCAGCGCACGCAGGATCTCCTTCGCCCGGTCGGTATAGGTGTGACCGCCCTCGACGATCCGGCGGTACCCGGCCTCGGCGGTTTTGGCCGCCTGATCCGGGTACAGCGCGCAGCGTTCGAGGATCTCGTCGAGTTCGTCGCGGCTGGAGAAGAGGAAGGCCTCGGTGCCGTCGTCGAGCAGTTCGGCGTGTTCGTCGGTGCGTTCACCGACGAACAACCCGCCCGACGCCGGCACCTCGAAGGTGCGGCAGGTGTGGGTGTCGCGGTTGGCGGAGTTGAGCAGCACCAGGTTCGCCGTCACCGACGCCACCGCGATCGCGAAATCCTCTCCGTACACCGGTCCGGCGACCGCGGCCCGGGTGGTCTGCAATTGGCGTACCCGCCGCCAGCCGGGACCGCGCACCAGCAGCTGGGATCCGTAGGTGCGGGCCAGGGACACGATGCCGGGCCGCCGGTCCGGGCGGCAGGCGCCGATGAAACCGACCAGGAACTGCCGGGTACCGCGCCGGGCCGCCGGATGATGCCAGGCCGGATCGTAGGCGCTGCGCACGAAGAGGGTCCGGGAGACGCCACGGCCGGCGAGTTCGGGCAGGTTGTGGCGTTTGGTGGTGACCACCATGTCCCATTCGGACTCGTGCGCGAGATAGTCCGCGGTGGTGTTGTCCGGATTCGAGACGTCGTCGGGGCTGTAGTGCACGTGATGCGCCGCCGGGATCTCCAGTAGCCGGGCCTGATCGAGATACACCGATTTGAAACCGAACACCAGGTCCGGGTGCAGTTCGGCGGCGGCCCGCTCCAACCGGGTGTGCACCCGGTCCACTGTCCACGGCGCCCGGCGCCCACCGGTTTTCGCGTACAGCCACGACGGTGCCAGCCGGGGCGGCAGGGTCACCGGGGTGGAGTCGACCACGATTACCTCGTGGCCGAGTCGGCGGAACCCTTCGGCGAGTGAGCGGGCATTGCTGCCCAGCCAGTCGTCGCCGACGAACAGAATCCTCATCGTGTCCCTCTCCTCTGCGCACCGACGGGCAGCGCAGTGCCCGTGGTACGTTCCCGCACGATCAGTGCGCGCATCCGCGCGAGATACCAGATCGCCACCGCGAATTCCGCGGCCACGATTCCGGCGGCCAGCGTCCACACCGAATGGGTGCGCAGGGTGAGCAGCAGTGCGCACCCCGCCACGACGGTCCCGGTGGCCGAACCGATCAGCACTCCGACGGTGTCCTGCCGCACCGGCAGGACCGCGGTGGTGACGAACGAGGTGACGGTGGTGGCGGGCAGTATCAGTGCCTCCAGGCGCAGGACACCGGCAGCGCCACCGAACTCGTCGCCGAAGACCAGCCCGATGATCAGCGGCGCCGCCACCCACAGCGCCGCGGTCGCCACACACGCCGCCGCCACACAGACCCCGAGCGCGCGCAGCGCGTCCGGCCAGAACCGTTCCTCACCACTACGTTTGGCCATCCGCGGCAGCAGCGCGAAACCGATCGGGTCCAAGAGCGACTGCACTGCCCGCACCAGCCGGTCCGCGGCGGAGTACAGCCCGAGCGACGCCGCGTTCAGGACCGCGCCGTAGACGGCGGCCGCGCCCTGCCCGTAGCTGGTGGTCAGCAGTCTTCCCGTCACGACCGGCAGGGCCGCGCGGATCAATTTCCACGCGCCGTGCGGACGACCGGGCGGACCGAACGCACGCCAGGTGTCCCACCAGGTCAGGGCCAGGCTGATCACCGAGGAGGCGAGCAGGCACAGCATCGCCATGGCGGCGGTGGGGAACCGGGGCAGCAGGGTCAGCAGCGCGACGAGATAGCCCACCCGGGCGATCGACTGGTACAGGGTGGACGCACCGAAACGGCCCTGGCCGATCAGCACCCAGTCCTCCGACATCGACCAGAAACCGCCGACGAACAACCCCAGCAGCACCATGCCCAGGTAGTCCGGTGCGCCCGCGGGAACCGCCGTCACCAGCGCCGCCGCGAGCACACCGAGGATCCCGCCGCGGATCGCGAGGTAGGTGCCGCGGGTGTGGTTCACGACCTCCCGGTCGGTCCCCGATTCCTGGATACGCGCGGCCAGATAGGAGGTGATACCCAGGTCCACGATCAGCGAGCCGAGGAAATACGCCGACATCCCGATGGCCAGCAGTCCCATTCCGGAGGCGCCGAGCAATCGCGCGATCAGCGGCAGGGTCGCGACCGTGACCAGGTACTGGCCGTATTTGCCGAAGCTGACGTAGGCGATATCGCGGAGGACCGTCGCCAGTTCCCGCAGTCGTGTCGCCTTGGTCCGCGGCTCCGTCTCCGCCGGCGGGATCGTCGTGATCAGCGGGAGTTTCTCGGTCGGCCAGTCGGCGAAGGCCGGGATGATCTCGGTCGGCAGGTCGTAGTCGGGGACGCGCAGGCCGTCCATCGACACGGGGTAGTGGCGGTGGACGATGCGGATCGGAATGGTGTGCGGGTCGGCGGGGTTCATCGTGCGCGCACCGTCCGCTCTCGGGTGACCTGTTCCAGTAGCCCGGTGACCGCCCGCGCGGTGGCCGCGATCCCGAAGTCGGCGCTGCGTTCGCGCGCCGCCGTACTGAGCCGGGTGCGCAGTGCGGGGTCGGCGATGAGCCGGTCCAGCGCGGCCGCGAGCGCGGCGGGGTCGCCGGGTGTCGTCAGCAGACCGTCGACCTCGGACCGCACTATCTCGGCCGGGCCGCCCGCGTCCGCCGCCACGACCGCGCATCCGGCGGCCATGGCCTCCACCACCACCTGTCCGAAGGGTTCGGCGAGCACCGAACAGTGCACCGCGATATCGGCGCGGGCGAAGTAGGGACCCGGATCGTCGACATGGCCGGTGAATTCGACCGGCAGTCCGAGCGCGGCGGCCGTGTGCTCCAGTCGCGCGCGGTAGTCCTGTTCGCCGAAGAACGTGCCGCCCACCAGCGCGACGGCCGCCGGCCGGTGGCGCAGCAGGGGGAGCGCGCGCAGCAGGATCTCCTGCCCCTTCCACGGGGTGAGACGGCCAACCATGGCGATCCGCACCGCATCGGGATCGCGCTGGTCCGCCCGGTGCGGGGCCGCGAACGATTCGAGGCCCGGGTGGGCGATCGCCGCGACCCGGCCCCGGGTGTAGAGCGTGCGCAGCGTGGACCGGCTGTTGGCGACGATGCCGCGCGCGACCGTCCAACCCAGCACCCGTAGCGCGAACGCCAGTGCCCGGCCGAAGTATGCGCCGCTGATCCGGTCGTGGACCTGCCAGACCAGCGGGACTCCGGCGCGCCGGGCGGCCACGGCGCCCATCAGCAGAGCCTTCGTGCTCTGCGCGACCACCACGTCGGCGCCCTGGGCCCGGACGATCGCCCCGAGCCGGACGCCCAGTCGAGCCAGGCCGGCCGCGCCGGTGAGCAACCGCAGCGGGCCGGAGCCGTCAACGGTCAGCGAGCGGCTGTCGAAAGCGCTGCCGCACATCGTGACCGGTATCCGGTGGGCACGGAACCGGTCCACCAGCGGGCCGGGGGCGGTGAACAACATCGACGGGTCCACCGTGCCGCTCGCGCGTAATGCCGTCAGCAGCCGCAGTGTCGCGAGTTCGGCACCGGAGGGCGCGGCGGTATGGGAGAGGAATACGGCGCGGATCATCCGGTCAGCTCCCGGTAGAGAGCGATATGCCGGTCGGCGGCCGCCGCCCACGAAAAGGTCTCGGCGTGCGCCCGGCAGCGGTCCGGAGCGGGGACCGCGCCGTCGAGCGCGGCGGAGAGCCGGGCGGCCAGCGCGCCGGCATCGCCCGGGGGCACGATCAGCGACGGGTCCAGGCCGCGGACCGAATCGGGCAGGCCACCGCACGCGGTGACGACCGGGGCGCGGCCCGCCGCCAGCGATTCCAGCGCGATGAGCCCGAAACCTTCCAGCGCCACCGACGGCACCACGGTGACCGCGGCCCTCCTGTACCAGCCGGTGAGTTCGGCGTCGGTGACCCGGCCGGTGAAGGTGACGCCCGAATCCGCGCCGCGGGCCTGTTCGCGCAACGACGACTCGGCCGTACCCGCGCCGACCAGTACCAACCGCGCCTCCGGGTGGGCGTCCCGAACCGCGGGCCAGGCCCGCAGCAGTACATCGATACCCATCCGGTGTTCCAGCCGGCGCACGCACAGCACCAGGGGTGTGGCGTCGCCGGGCAGTGGAGCGGGGCGGAACCGGTCCAGATCGACACCCGGCGCGATCACGGCCACTCGGTCCGGTCGTACGCGGTAGTCGTGCACCAGTAGGTCCCGGAAGTGTTCGGACAGGACGACGAACCGGTCGGCCGGTCGGGCGCGCAACCTCTCCAGCGCGTATTTCGCGCCGACGGCCAGCGCATTGCCGCCGGCTGCCCGGCTCTCCGCCGCCCACGGCCCGTGGAAATGCACTACCAAGTGCCGAGCGCGGGCGTCGGGGGGCCCGTACAGCGCGAAATGCCGGTCCAGCACGGCCGGCCGGCCGGCCGCGCCGGATGGGACGTCCCGGAACGCGGTACGCGCGCGCTGCCACGTGGAGCCCCCGACGGGTCCCCATGACAGCCCACCCGCGGGTGCGTCGCCGAACGCGGCAGCCGAGACCTCGACCTCGGGCCGGTCGGTCAGCGCCGCGAACAGATCGGTGAAGTAGCGGTTGAGCCCACCCGCCGCGGCCCCGAACCACTCCGAGCCGGTCATATGGATCCGCGGCGGCGCGGCCGGCGCGCTCATCGGCGCGACCCGATCCGGTCCCGGGCGAACTGCCCCGCCCGCACCCGCAACCGTTCCAGTGCCGTCCGCGCCAGCCGCAGATCGCCGATGGCCACATCCAGCGGCGAGAGCAGCAGCGGGCAGTCCCGGGCCAGTCGGTGGTGGAACCGCAGGGTCTCGCTGAGTTTGCTCACCGTCGAGGTGCGCGCGCAGAGATTGAACGACGAGGCCCGCCAGGCCGCCGCGACGTCGGTGAGGCCGAAGAACAACCCGAACTGCCCGACCCGCGCGAACAGGTCGACGTCCATGGGGAACACCAGGTCCCCGCGCAAACCGCCGACCCGGTCGAAGTGTTCGCGCCGGAACATCGCGGCGGCGGTGGGGCCGAAATCGGCGGGCCCGCGGCGCACAATGGTGCGGGCCAGCGCCCGGGAGGTGCGGACCCCGTCCAGACCCGGCAGGCCGAGACCGGTCTCCAGCAGCTCACCCTGTTCGTCGATCACCTGGAACCGGCTCGAGCTGATGGCGAACGCCGGATCGGACATCACCTCGAGCTGCGCCGCGAGCGAACCGGGCAGCAGGATATCGTCGGCACACACCACTTTCACCAGGTCACCGGTGGACAACGCGATCGCGCGATTCCAGTTGTCGCCGATGGCCAGCGTGGTGGCGTTGCGTTCCACCCGGACCCGCGAATCGTGGAAGGACGCGGCGATCTCGCCGGTGGCGTCGGTGCTCGCATTGTCGAGCACCAGCAGTTCGAAGTCGACGTCCTGACTCAGAATCGAACGCAGCGTCTGTTCGAGTGTCCGCGCGGCCTCGTAGGCCGGGACACAGATCGACACGCTGACCACTGGTGATCCTTTCGATGAAATGGGAGGGGATACGCCGGGAAGGCCGGCGTATCCGAGGCAACGGTTCGCTGTCCGCGGTTCGGGGTGGTCCGATCCGCGGATCGTGTGGTTCCGCGGAACCGTCCGGGGTGCGGAGGAGCAGTGGTCCGCACGCCCGCGGGGTGTGGGTACTACCGGATGGGCCGCTCCCACACCGGGTCGGCCGGCTCGTCGGTGAACCAGCGTCCGGCCAATTCCGGGAAACGCTCGGATACCTCGGGGAGCAGGTCGGGTACCGTCAGCAGCACCCGATCCGGCCGGGCCGCGACGAGGTCGGCCGGGGCGATGATCGGCACATCCGTCCCCGGCATCCGCCGGCCCTGTTTGGCCGGCGCCGCGTCGGCGACCCCCGCCAGCAGTTCCCGTCGCACGCCCGCCCGGCAGAGCAACGCCACCGCGCGCGAAGCCGCTCCGTAGGCGTACACGCGCTCACCGCGCGCCGCCGCGGATTCCAGGGTGGCGCGCAGGCGCTCCGAATGCCGGTCGGCCGCACGTTGCAGGCCGCGCAGCACCTCCGGGTCGGCCGCGGCCGCTTCCCGGTCCAGGATCCGCCGCACCGCCGCACCGGGTTCGGCGGCACCGTGCACCGCCGCCAGCAGCACCGTGCCCCCGTAAAGGTCGAAATCCCAGGCGTCCACCACCGACATCCCGGCGCCGCGCAGCAGCTCCCGCAGTGCGGGCAGGGAGTAGTACGCGAAATGGCCGTGCCGCAGCGCGTTCCACTGGCCCTGCGTCACGATCGTGTGCAGCGGATGGTACTGCAGCAGCAGCACACCGGTGGGCGCGGTGGCCGCCGCCCGGACGGTGACGGCCGCGGCCTGATCACGGTCGTGCATGAGACCGAACGAATCCAGCACCACATCGGCGGGTCCGTCGGATACGGCGAAACCGCGCTCGGCCAGCAACTCCAGCCAACTGCCCCCGTGCGGGCTGGCGAACTCGCGCACGGTGTGGCCCCGCAGCAGGCCGGCATCGCCGACCCGCCGCACCGCGTCGCCGGCCTGATCCCGCAGCGCGCGGGGTTCGACGCCGCGCGGTTCGGCGGTCACGGTGTCGTCGTGCGCCAATTGCGCCAGCCCGCAGCGGCGGCAGACCACCATCGCCAGTGGATGGGCGGCCTCGTCCGGCCGCGGGACGGTATCGGCCGGCGGAAAGTGATCCGCCGCCGGCATCGCCCCGAGATCCAGTACCGTCACCAGGTCCGCGGCGCGGCAGGCCCGGCAACCCGGCGGGTCGGCCGGGGGCGGTTCGAGCAGGGCCGCGCGGCCGCCGCGCGGCGTAACGGATCCGCTCATGGCACCATCACCCGGTGCGAATCGAACAGGCGGACCTCGCCGATGTGCTGATCCTGGTGCCCGAACCCTTCCGCGATGCCCGCGGCCTGTTCACCCGCACCTTCGACACCGAGGTCTTCGATTCCCACCTCGGTCCCGGCGCGTCCGCGGCGTTCGTGCAGGATTCGCAGTCGCGGTCGGCGCGCGGGGTGGTGCGCGGTATGCACGGCCGCGGCGGGCGCGGTGAGGCCAAACTGGTGCGCTGCGCGCACGGCGCGGTGCACGACATTCTGGTCGATATCCGGCCCGATTCGCCCACCTTCGGGCGTAGCCAGGCGTTCCTGCTCGACGACGCGGAATTCCGGCATCTCTACGTGCCGGCGGGGTTCCTGCACGGCTTCCAGGCGCTCACCGATATCGCGGATGTGTGTTACCGCATCGACCGCCCGCACGATCCGGCCGAGGACCTCGCCGTCGCCTACGACGATCCCGAGCTCGCGTTGAGCTGGCCGGAGGAGGTCACGCTGGTCTCCGCGCGCGACCGCGCCGCGGGCAGCTGGCGGGAACTGCTGACAACACACCTCACACACCGGTCCTGACCCGCCGCAGCGTCGCGTCCACCGCACCCGTTTCGCCCAGCTGCCGCAACCGCGCCAGGCGTACGAACCGGCCCGAGAAATCGGCCGCGGTCAGTCCACCGGCGGTGTACTCGGTGTAGAGCTGCGCGGCTCCCTCGGCGATGGTCCAGCGCGCCTCGAACCCCAGTTCCCGGCGCGCCGCGCCGAAATCGACCCGGTAGGACCGCGGATCGGCCCCCGACTCGCCGGTGATCAGCACCTCGGCGCCGGGCACCACCTCCGCGACGGCCTGCGCGATCTCGGCGACCGTGCGGTTGTTGGTCTCGGTGCCGATGTTGTAGGCCCGGGCGTGGATCGCCGCGACCGGCGCCTCCAGGCAGACCGCGAACGCTTCGGCGATATCCGCGGCGTGCACCAGCGGCCGCCACGGCGTACCGTCCGAGAGTACTTTCACCACGCCGTCGAGCACGGCGTGGCCGACCAGATTGTTGAGCACGATATCGGCGCGTAGCCGCGGCGAGAACCCGAACGCCGTGGCATTGCGCAGGAACACCGGTGCGAAACGGTCGTCCGCCAGCGCCACCAGGTCGTCTTCCACCCGCACCTTGCTCTCGGCGTACGGGGTGAGCGGGCGCAGCGGTGCGCTTTCGTCGACCAGTCCGTCGCCGGCCGCGCCGTAGACCGAGCAGGTCGAGGCGTACAGGAAGCGACGCACCCCGGCCTCTTTGGCCAGCCGGGCCAGCCGCACCGACGCGTGATGGTTGATGTCGTGGGTGATCTCGGGGATCAGGGAGCCCAGCGGATCGTTGGACAGCGCCGCGAGATGCACCACGGCGTCGAAGCCCGTGAGCTGCTCGATCGTCACATCCCGCAGGTCCACGGCCAGTTGGGGCGGATCCTGCGGTGCGGGGCCCAGGACGCAGTCGGCGAACCAGCCGGTGTCCAGTCCGATCACCTCGTGGCCCCGGGCCCGCAACACCGGGACCATGACGGTGCCCAGATAACCCTGATGACCGGTGACGAGAACGCGCACTTCTACGGACCTCCCAGATCGAGGACGGCTTTGGTCAGTTCGAACCCCTCCGCGTACTCGCTGTGGCACTGCACGCCACGGATTCGCGCCAGACCGAGGAACGCGGCCTCGTCGAACCAGTCGCGGTGTGCTTGCGAGGGATAGCATTCGGCGAGCAGCCGGGCCTTCTCCGCGGCGATCTCCGGTGCCACCGGATGCAGGACGACCGGCCGGGGCGTATCGGTCTCCCATTTGAGGATTTCGTAGCCGAGCACCAGATGATCACGGAACTCCGTGGTCACGAGTTCGGCCAGCAGGCGGTGGTCCTGGTGGGCGTCGCCGCGCTGGGGGGCGAAGACGAGCTCCGGGTCGGTATCGCGCCGGAACTCGGCGAGCGCGCTCTTGATCCGGTCCCAGTGTGCCGGAGCCCGCCCGTCCGGTATGTCGAGCACCGTCAGGTCCAGATCGGCGTCCGCGCAGAAACGTTCGAGGGCGGCGCTCTCCTCCGCGGCGCGGGCGGTGCCACCGCCGGACAGGACGAGTGCGCGCACGTGCAGCCCCGGGTTTCCGCGGGTCAGGGTCAGCAGGGTGGCGCCCATCCCGATGGCGATATCGTCGCAGTGCGCGCCGAGCAGCGCGACCTCGTCGAGCCGCGCGGGAGCGAGAGTGATCACGAAGCGGCCCGCTCCCAGACCATCCACGGGCGGTCGCCCCGGTGATATCCGGCGTCGAGTTCGGCGCGTTCCTTGAACGTATCGGCCGGTTTCCAGAAGCCGCCGTGCCGGTAACCGTAGAGCCGGCCCAGCGCGGCCAGCGCTCCGCAGCTGTCCTCCACCAGGTCACCGCCCTCCGGCAGATGATCGAAGATCTCCTGGGTGAGTACGAAATAGCCGCCGTTCTCCCAGATCGGCAGCTTGCCGACCGCGGTGATCTGCTTGACCTCACCACTGGGCAGCACGTCCACGCAATGGAACGACGACTGCGGCGGCACGATCATCATCGATGCGGCGGCTCCGGACGCGGTGAACCGGTCGATCATCACATCCAGCGGGGCGTCGGTGAGCACATCGGAGTAGTTGGCCAGGAACATCTCGTCGTCCCCGAGGTAGGGCCGTACCCGGCGCAACCTTTCCCCGATGGCCGATTCCAGGCCGGTATCGACGAAGGTGATCGTCCAGTCGGCGATATCGGAGTGCAGTAATTCGACCCGGCCGTCACGGATGACGAAATCGTTGGACATCGTCTCCTGATAGGTCAGGAAGAAATTCTTGATGTGGTGGGCGCCGTAGCCCAGGCAGAGAATGAATTCGGTATGCCCGAAATGCGCATAGTAGCGCATGACATGCCAGATCAGCGGCCGCGGGCCCACCATCTGCATCGGTTTGGGCGGGCTGTCGTTCTCCCCGCTGCGCATCCGCATTCCGTATCCACCGCAGAACAACACGACCTTCATCGCGCGGTGACCTCCGCCGGGCTCGGCGCGACCACCCGGACCGTGGGCAGTGGGATCACCAGCTGTCCACCCCATTCCCCGATATGACGCAGCTGCGCGGTGAGTTCGGTTTCCAGATTCCACGGCAGTACCAGCACGAAATCGGGTCGGTCGGCGTCGATCCGCTCCGGGGGATGGATCGGTATGCGGGTGCCCGGGGTATACCGGCCGTGCTTGTAGGGGTTGCGGTCCACCGTGTATTCGAGCAGGTCGGGACGGATTCCGCAGTAGTTGAGCAGGGTGTTGCCCTTACCGGGTGCGCCGTAGCCGACCACCCGCCGTCCGGCCGTCTTCTGGTCGAGCAGGAAGCGCAGCAGATCCTGGCGTACCCGTTCGGCCTGTTCGCGTAGGGACCGATAGCCCTCGACCGCGTGCAGACCGGTATCCGCCTCGATCGCCAGCAGTTCCGCCACCCGCACCGACGGTTCGGCCACCGCCTCGGGGCGCGCCCAGATACGCAGCGATCCGCCGTGGGTCGGCAGTGTTTCCACATCCGCGACCGCCAGCCCGGCCGTCGCCAGCGCTCGCTGAGCCGAGGCGAGGGTGTAGTACTGGAAGTGCTCGTGGTAGATGGTGTCGAACTGGCCGTGCCGCACGAGGTTCAGCGCGTGGTGTACCTCGATCGAGATCCAGCCGTCCTCGGCGACCAACGTGCGCAGCGCTCGGGTGAAACCGCGCAGATCGGGGATGTGGGCGTACACATTGTTCGCGACCACCAGGTCCGCGGCTCCGTATTCGGCGCGCACCCGCCGGGCCGATTCCTCGGTCAGGAACTCGGTCAGCGTCGGCACGCCGGCCGTCCGCGCGGCCGCGCCGACATTCGCCGAGGGTTCGATGCCCAGGCAGGGGATACCCGCAGCCACCACATTGCGTAGCAGGTAGCCGTCGTTGCTGGCGACCTCCACCACGAACGAGTCGGGGCCCAGGCCCAGCCGGGTGATCGCCGCGGCGGTGAACTCGCGCGCGTGCCGCATCCAGGATTCGGAATACGAGGAGAAATAGGCGTATTCGGTGAATGTCTCCTCGGGCGTGATGAGTGCCGGGATCTGCAGCAGCAGACAGTCCGCGCACACCCGGAGATGTAGCGGATAGGTGGATTCCGGCAGGTTTAGCCGATCCTCGGAGAGGAAACTCTCGCAAGGAGGTGTCGCACCCAGGTCGACGACACTGGCCAGCCGGGACGACTCACACAAACGACAATGCACTCGGGCTCCACTCGAACGGTCATGTACATCGGCGGCGCCCCGCAGCCCCGAGAAGCAACTTCTCTCTGCCGATCGACGGAAAAAATAGCACCAATCCGGCGCATCTGCGACACGGTCCGAGCGGACTTTTGCGCAGAAGTGACCTTCGGCATATCTTCAGCAAACTGTGTAACGATCCGCGCTCGGATAACGATGGTGGACAACCGAAATAGGCTATTTCCCGGTATTCGGCACCGATACGGAACGGTATGCGGTGGCAATTCCGATTCCAGCACTTGTGTCCGGCGTCGATGGGGGCAATACTTCTGCAACAAGATCGGCCCGGCCTTCCTGTTCTGTAGGCCGGGCTTCCTGGAAAAAGCGTGTGATCTGCTGTCGCGCATGACAGCCGGGGCACGGTCGTTCGAAGTTCAAGCGGGTACGTTTCATGGTTCTGGATCTCCATGTGGTCGGTGGCGCGGTCGATTTGCACCTGCCGAATCCCGGTGACCGGGACTCTTGGCGTGCCGGATATGTCCGCCGGCTCGCCCGGACCGATATCGCGGTGGTCACCGCGGCGGCCCTGTGCGCGCAACTGTTCAGCATCGCGCCCGGGTACTCCCTGGGCTGGGAATTCGAGCCGCGCAACACCGCGCTCACGCTCGGTATCGCGGTCGGCTGGTCGATTCTGCTGGGTTGGAACGGCTCCCGCTCCCCGCATACCGTGGGCGCCGGTGCCGACGAATACCGGCGACTGCTCTCGGCCACCCTGCAGCTGTTCGGCACGATCGCGATCGTCTCGCTGATCCTGCGCGTCGATATCGCGCACGCCCACCTGGTGATCGCGCTACCGCTCGGTCTACTCGGCCTGATGGCGACCCGGGCGCTGTGGCGCGCGCACGCGGTGCGGCGCCGGGCGCTGGGCCGTTATCGCCGCTCGGTCCTGGTCGTCGGCAGTCCGGAGGCCGCCCGTGCCGTCGCGACCGCGCTATCCGCGCAGGAGATGCACGGCTATCACGTCGTCGGGGTCTGCACCCCCACCGGTGACGCACTCGACGAACCCGCCACCCTGCGCGTGGGGCAGCGCGATATCCCGATCGTCGGCAACGACCGGTCGGTACGCAGCGCGGTCCGCCGCAGTGGCGCCGATACCGTCGTCGTCATGGCCACCGACCGGCTGGGCCCGCGGGATATCCGCCGGCTGGCCTGGGATCTCGACGCGTTCGGCACCGAACTCATCGTCGCGCCCGGCATCATGGACATCTCCGGGACCCGGATGTCGAGCCAGGTGCTGGCCGGTATCCCGATGCTGCACATCGAACGGCCCCAGTACGACCGGGCGCTCTCGTTCGGCAAGGCGGTGTTCGATCTGTGCTTCTCCGTCCTGGTCCTCGTCGCTATCGCCCCGGTACTGCTGGTTCTGGCCGCCGCCGTGAAATTCACCAGCGCCGGGCCGGTGTTCTACCTGTCGGAGCGGATCGGGATGGACGGTAAACCGTTCCGGATGATCAAGTTCCGCAGTATGTACGTGCGGGCCGACCGGCAAGCCGCCTCACTCATCAGCGCCCACGGCGGCAATCCGTTGTTCTTCAAACTGAAGGACGATCCACGGGTGACCCCGGTGGGCCGGTTCCTGCGCCGGTACAGCCTCGACGAACTGCCGCAGTTCTTCAATGTGCTGTTCCGCGATATGAGTGTCGTCGGGCCGCGGCCGCAGGTCCGCCGCGAGGTGCACTCCTACGACGGCGTGATGCGCCGGCGGTTGCTGGTGCGGCCCGGGATCACCGGGCTGTGGCAGGTCAGCGGACGCTCGGACCTGTCCCCGGAGGACTCGGTCGAACTCGATATCTCCTATGTGGAGAACTGGTCCATGCTGCTGGACCTGCGAATCATAGCCCGTACCCTGCGAGCGGTCGCCAGGGGCGACGGCGCCTACTGACCCCCGGGCGGGTGCCGGGGCCGGTCAGAGCAGGGCAAGCGCCAGGCTGACGAAGGCCATGAGGGCCATCCAGGCGATCAGCAGTGAGCGTGCGGACCCCGGACGTCCGAACCTGGTCGCCATCATGGCGGCCGGTCGACGGTTCCTGTGTGTCGTGGCGACGGTGCTCACGGCCCACCTCCTCGAAAGAGTTTGTGTACCTGTCGAATCCGGGCTTCCCAGAATCCGTCCGATCAATCCGCCGATTCGATGCTCGGTAGCGGGTTTGTGCCCCGGGGTCGGGGTAGTCGCTCGACGTACCGAAGCCGACTGTCCGGCCGGCCGCGCGCCCGGATCGCATTCGCCATACCCGCCCGGCCCCACCGATCCCCTCGATCAGGCCGATCCGGCCCACTGCTCCACCGAGATCCGGCCGGTGACCAGCAGTAGTATTTCGGCGATCGGTGCGACCAGCGGAGCGCCTGTTCCGGCCGACCACTCCGTATCCGTCGCGATGTATCCCCGTCCGGACCATCCGGCTCTACTGCGACGAGGAGCTCCTTCCGGCCCACCGCACCAGCGGCGGACATCGGATGTTCACCGAGGAAGCCCTCACCCGATTGGCGTCGATCCGACGGTGTGGCCGGCCGATCGGGCCGCGGACGCCGAGTACTGGGAGTGCAAGTCCACGGAGATCTCGATCGACGACGAGGTGAAACGGTCGCTGCGCGAACAGGTCGTGGAGCTCGGGCCGTACGGGCGCGTCGAACGGGGTGCTGTTCCGGCCCGTCAACCGTTCTTCCCCACCGGCTCCCTGCCCCCAGCGGTACCGGGACGAACTCGGGCCGACGTGAAGCCCGGGGCGGCAACGCGCCTTCGAACTGATCATGCGCGCGATCGGTACCGTGATGCGGCTCGGGCCCGAACGCCGGCGGATGTACCCGCTGGACAAACATCTGGCCGATATGCGGCGGCGCCGGGCGCTGGGCACACCGCTGGTCCGAGGGTGAGCCCGCCGCCCGTCAGCGTCGCCGGGCGGTGACCAGGCCGTGGCGGGACGCCTCGGCGAAACGTGCCATGACGGTGTCGCCGAGCGTAGGTAGGTCCCGGTGGTAGGCGGCGGCGCGTTCGTAGGTGTCGGAGACCTCGGCGTCCCAGCCGTGCCGGGCCAGCCACGGCTGTGCGGGCTCGGCCACGCCGCCGCCCTGCCACATCGCTGTGATCTCCGAGCCGTCCTCGCCGGCCGCCACGGCGGCCATCAGCGCGACCGAGTCCATGTGCAGATACTCGATCGACAACCGGCTCCCGGCGGCGGACAGCCCACTGATCTCGGCCAGCAACCGATCGTTGTGCTCAGGACTCAGATAGAGGAGCAGCCCCTCGACGAGCCAGGTCGCCGGAGCGGACGGATCGAACCCTGCCGCTACCAGCCGGGCACCCCAGTCCTCGCGGAGGTCGGCCGGCACCGTCACCCGGCGGCCGGCGGGTTGTGCGTCCTGCGCGTCGAGGACCTGCTGTTTGAAGGCGAGCATTCCCGTGGTGTCCAGTTCGTACACCACGATCTCCGGCGGCAGCGGAAGCCGGAAGGCCCGGGTGTCCAGTCCGGCGGCGACGATCACGACCTGCTCGACAGTACGGGTGGCGTCGAGGATGTAGTCGTCGAAGTACCGGGTTCGAATGGGCAGGTAGCTGCTGAAAGAGTCCCACATGCGTGCCGCGTCGGAGCCACCGGCGAACTCCTCACCCCCGGCGGCGGCCAGGAAATCGGCGGCGTAGGGGTCGACGAACAGGGCGTCCGGTCGTACCGACTCGGCGGCCCGGGCGGCGGCGACCATCAGCGCGGTGCGGCCGACGCCCGTGGGGGCCGGCGGTGCGGATTCGCCGGGCCTGCTGGAGGAGGAACCGGAAGTGGTCACGACTTCAGCTTAGGGCGCTCCCATGGGCTGTCCCGGGACCGACGCGAGTGTCGCGGCACCGGGCTCGACCTGCCACTATCCACGTGGCGCCGCCCTACCGCCGCTGCCACCCATGTGTGGACGTCGCGCCGGTGGTGTGTCCCGGCGCCGGGAAGTCGACCGGCGGGAGATACCGGTCTCGCCACCGATCGCGGCCATGATGCGCCGGCGGTCCGCACCGCGGTATCGAGTCGGTCCCGGGCGCGGGTGGCTGGGGACCACGAAACCTTCCCGCCGGCCCGACTCGGATTCGGTGTTCGTGAGGTGCGGTGGCTCACGCTTTCGGGAAGTGGCGGGGGTCTGTGGCATGCTGGAGGGTGAGTACGGGTTGTTGAAGTGATCGCTCGGCTCACAACAGGAAGTAAAACAACAGTATGTCGCAAGGCAGTGTGAAGTGGTTCAACGGCGAAAAGGGCTTCGGGTTCATCGCGCAAGACGGTGGCGGTCCTGACGTTTTCGTCCACTACTCCGCGATTTCCGGCTCCGGCTTCAAGTCCCTCGACGAGGGGCAGCGTGTCGAGTTCGAGATCGAGCAGGGCCAGAAGGGTCCGCAGGCTCAGAGCGTCCGCGCCATCTAGGAGCCGACCAATACGGAAACCCGCGCTACGGCGCGGGTTTCTTGCTTTTCGGGTGCCGTGCCGACCGGCGGCCATGAGCGTCCGATGATCGCGCGAACCATGGCTACGAATCGCTGTCGGCAAGCCGGCCACGGCGGAAAGAGCCCGGGCGCGATGTGGTTTCCGCCGGTTGGTAGCGGGTAAGCCGGGCCGAGTGGGAGCGGCCGCGGGGTGCGGGAGTGCTCGCCGGAGCGGAAGAGGAGCCATAGTGGGTGTGATGACACCGGATTCGGTACGGAGCGGTAGAAGATCGGATGGTCTGGTTGTCGAGGTGGATCTCCAGACATCGCCGACAGCGCAGGTGCGGGCCGAGGTACGCGGCCTGGTAGGCCGTTGCGCGGGTGTCGAGCTCTGTGACGCGGTGCAGGTGAGCGATGAGTTGGTGAGCAACGCCTGCCGCCACGCCCGCTCGCCGCGTGCCTGCCGGCTGATGGTCGACGACCGCGGCCGGTTCCGTATCGAGGTGGATGATGCCTCGCCGACCCCGGCGCGGGTCCGGCGGCCGGACCGCACGGGAGGGCGCGGGCTGCTGCTCGTGGCGCAGCTCGCTACCCGGTGGGGAACCGACTACCGCGACGGCGGCAAAACCGTGTGGGCCGAACTCGACCGACACCCCCGGTAGCTGAGCCGGCGGCGACCGGCCGGGGTGCCGGTTCCGGGGGAGTTCAGGCGAACCAGCCGCCGACCGCCGGTGCGGTGTTGTGCCAGATGTGCTTGATCTCCTGGTACTCGGCCAGCCCGCTCGGACCGAGTTCGCGGCCGATACCGGAACGCCCGAACCCACCCCATTCGGCCGCGGGGGTGTAGGGGCCGAAATCGTTGAGCCACACCGTGCCGTGCCGGAGCGCGCGGACCATCCGTTCGCCGCGGGCCGAATCGCCGGTACGGACGCCGGCCGCGAGTCCGTAGGACGTGTCGTTGCCCAGCTCGACGGCCTCGGCCTCGGTAGCGAACCGTTCCACGGTGAGTACCGGGCCGAAGGTCTCCTCCTGGACTATCCGCATATCGCGGCGGCAGCGGTCCAGTACGGTCGGCAGGTAGTAGCTGCCGGCGGCTGATCGGGGGTCCTCCGGAGGTTTCCCCCCGGTGACCAGGACGGCGCCTTCGGCGAGTCCGCGGGCCACGTGGGCCTCCACCGCGGCACGGTGTTCCGGGGAGACGAGCGGCCCGGTCTGCGACGCGGGGTCGGTCCCGGGCCCGACCCGGATCCCGGCGGCCCGCCGGGCGAGTTCGGCGACGAACCCGTCGGCGATCGACTCCTCCACGATGAGCCGGGTCCCGGCCGAGCACACCTGGCCCGAATGCAGGAAGGCACCGGTCAGCACGGCATCGATCGCGCTCTCACGCTCAGCGTCGGCGAAGACGATATGTGGGTTCTTACCGCCCAGTTCGAGGGCCACCCGGGTGATGTGCGGGGCGGCCCGTGCGGCGATGGCCGCCCCGGTGGTGGCGCCGCCGGTGAAGGAGATCAGATCGACCTCGGGCGTGCCGGTGAGCGCGGCCCCCACCACCGGTCCCGCACCCGGGACCAGGTTCACCACACCCGGCGGCACGCCCGCCTGCTCCAGCAGCCGGACCAGGGCGATCGTGCTCAGCGGAGTGACCTCGCTCGGTTTGGCGACCACCGTGCAGCCGGCCGCCAGCGCGGGGGCGAGCTTCCACGACATCTGCAGCAGCGGATAGTTCCACGGCGCGATCAGCGCGCACACGCCCACCGGTTCGCGGACGATACGGCTGATCACCGCCGGATCGCCGGTATCGACGACCCGGTCGCCCGTGGTGGCGGCCAGTTGCCCGTAGTACCGGAACACCGCGATGACGTCGTCGATATCGATATGGCTCTCGCGCAGCGTCTTACCGGTGTCCAGGGTCTCGATCCGGGCGATCGGGTCACGGTATTCGGCGAGGAGTTCGGCGGTGCGCAGCAGCAGCGCGGCCCGCTCCGCGACCGGAGTGCCCGGCCACTCGCCGGTGGCGAACGCGGCCCGGGCCGCGCCGACCGCACGCCGGGCGTCCACCGCGCCGGCTTCGCCGACGGCGGCGATCACCGCCCCGTCCCCCGGATCGCGGATCTCCCGGATCCCGCCGGCGACCGGTTCGGACCAGGTGCCGTCGATATAGAGGTGGGGCGGGCGTAGCAGTGGCTCCTCGGCGAGGATCATCTCGATATCTCCCTCTCGTCCCGGGTTCGCCGGCGGGCTGCTCGCCGGTGCCGGCTGCCGCGGCCCGCGGCCCGCATTCTATGGGTCACCGGCTCGGCCCCGGCGGTGCGGCCGGTGCGGCACGCGGCGCTCCGGCCGAATGCGCGGTGTGTCGAGCAGAGTCGGTGGCCGGTTCGCCGAGTGATTGCCCATTACGATCCCGGTGACCGAAACCCTGGTCGCGGCGGTCCCGCGCTGGTTTCCTCCGAGTCGATCGTCGGATACGAGCGAAAGGCCCCGGATATGCCCGTCGACAGTGTTGACACCGCTACCACCGTGCAGGTGACCAAGCTGGGTACCCATATCGGCGCGCGCATCGACGGCGTCCGGCTCGGCGGCGATCTGGCCCCGGAGACCGTCGCCGGTATCCGCGCGGCGCTCGCCGAGCACAAGGTGATCTTCTTCCGCGGCCAGGACCACCTCACCGAGGACGGCCAGTACGAGTTCGCGGAACTGCTCGGTACCCCGACCACGCCGCATCCGACCGTCCGGTCGGCGGGGGTGAAGAGCCTGGCCATCGATTCGCGCCACGGTCGCTCGAACAGCTGGCACACCGATGTCACCTTCGTCGACCGGGTACCGAAGGCGTCCATTCTGCGTGCGGTCGTGCTGCCGAGCTACGGCGGCTCCACCACCTGGGCCTCGACCGTCGCCGCCTACAACTCGCTGCCCGAACCGCTGCGGCTGCTGGCCGAGAACCTGCGGGCGCGGCACACGAACCTGTACGACTACGCCGCGACCGCCGAGGACAATCCCGACGAGGGCGCCACCACCTACCGGCGCGAATTCGAGTCGAGTTATTTCGAGACCGAGCACCCGGTGGTGGAGGTGCATCCGGAGACCGGGGAACGGGCCCTGCTGCTCGGTGGATTCGTACAGCGGTTCGTGGGTCTGTCCGGCACCGAATCGCAGGCGTTGTTCCGGCTGTTCCAGGACCGGATCACCCGGCTGGAGAACACCACTCGCTGGAACTGGTCGCTGGGCGATGTCGCGATCTGGGACAACCGCGCCACTCAGCACTACGCCGTCGACGACTACGACGGCACCGAGCACCGCCGGCTGACCCGGATCACGCTGGCCGGGGGAATCCCGGTCGGGGTCGACGGTAGGCCGAGCACCGTGGTTTCCGGCGACGCCCAATACTATTCGGCGGTCGACTCCCCGGCCCGCGCCGCGTAGCCGCGCTCACCCGCCGAAACGGTTTTCACATGGCGCTGCCGCACAACGGATCGGGTATCGACCGTGTATTCCGTACGAATTCCGATCTGTTGCCGTCGGTCGTGCCGGGCGACGGAACAGATGTACCTCGAATATCCGCACGCCCGGTTGCAACTGTTATGGATTCCCGGTGAGCGAAACTCTGGACAGTGATGCGGCGTGTCGTGTTGCCGCCGGTAACGGTCGTGCACGCGCACGGATATGGCGGCGGAGTACCGTATCCGCCGCGTGCCTTCCCTGTCCGACCGGGCGGTATCGATTAGTCTTTTACAGCTTGCCCGTCCGATGACTCCGCACGGACCGGCGCCGAACGATTTCCGGCCGACGATGGGATTCCCGTGAATCTGTGGAGCTATATCCGAGGCCGGGGGGAGCTGCTGACATTTCTGACGTATCAGCATGCCTCCCTGGCATTCCAGACGGTCCTGGTCGGGACCGTCGTCGCAGTCCTCATCGCCGTCGCGGTCTACCGGTTGCCGCTGCTGTCGGCCCTGTCTCTGACCTCCAGCCGGGTAGCCCTGACGATACCCTCGCTGGCCCTGCTGGCATTGCTGCTGGTGCCCTTCGGGCTCGGCGTCGTCCCGTCGTTCATCATGCTGGCGTTCTTCGCGGCCCTGCCGGTGATCGGCAATGCCATCGTCGGTTTGCGGTCGGTACCGGCCTCGGTCGTCGAATCCGCCCGCGGCATCGGCTTTTCGCGGTTGCGCATTCTGCTCACCGTGGAGCTGCCCATCGCCTGGCCGGTGATCCTCACCGGGATCCGAGTGTCCACCCAGATGATCGTCGGTGTCGCGGCCATCGTCGCCTACGTGCTAGGCCCCGGGCTCGGCTCGCTGATCTTCAACGGACTGTCCCGCCTCGGCGGCGCAGGGGCCCTCGAGATGGCGTTCACCGGAACGATTCTCATCGTCGTCATCGCGTTGGTCTTCGACGCGCTTCTCGTCCTGCTCGGACGCCTCACGATCGCGAAGGGACTGTCATGACGCGGCACCCGCGCCTTCGCACCGGTCTCCGCGGACCGTATGTACTCGTTTCGAAGGAGGCCCTATGCCCGGCGATATGACGAGCGGCGAGACGGTCACAGGGACAACCGAGCGTACGGTCACCGGCGCATCGATCACCCTGGATTCGGTCGTCAAACGGTTCCGAGGCCAGCGCAAGCCGGCGGTGGAACGCTTGGACCTCGAGATCCCCGCCGGCGAGATCGTCGCCTTCGTGGGCCCTTCGGGCTGCGGGAAGACGACCACCCTCAAGATGATCAACCGGTTGATCGAACCCACCGAGGGCCGGATCTTCATCGACGGTCGCGATGTCACCCGCGAGGACCCGGACAAGCTGCGGCAGTCGATCGGCTACGTCATCCAGTCCGGCGGGTTGTTCCCGCACTGGTCGGTCGCCAAGAACGTGGGTGCCATCCCGCGCGTGCTCGGCTGGGACAAGAAGCGGATCGCCGAACGCACCGAATACCTGCTCGATCTGGTCGGCCTCGAGCCCGCCACCTTCGCCGACCGACTCCCCAAGGATATGTCGGGTGGTCAGCAGCAGCGGGTCGGTGTGGCCCGCGCCCTGGCGGCCGATCCACCGGTGCTGCTGATGGACGAGCCGTTCGGCGCGGTCGACCCGATCACCCGGGCCCGCCTGCAGGACAGTCTCATCGCGATCCAGCACGAACTCGGCAAGACCATCGTGATCGTCACCCACGATTTCGAAGAGGCCACCAAACTCGGTGACAAGGTGCTCATCCTCTCCGAGGGCGGGCATGTGGAGCAGTACGCGAGCCCGGAGGATATTCTCACCGATCCGGCCACCCCCTTCGTGGAGGAATTCGTCGGTTCCGGAGCGAAATTGGCGTACCTGACCGTCTCCCGCGTCCGTGATGTCCCGTCCGACAGAGTGGTCACCGCCCGTATCGGCGAATCCGCACCGGCGGTGATCGAACGCGCGAAAGCCGCCGGGCACAGCTGGGTGGTCGTCGTGGACAGCGCCGGACGCCCGCGGTCCTGGCCGACGCTGACCGAACTGGCCACCAAACCCGAGGTTTCCGATTTCCTCGATCGGCGGCTGCCGGTGGTCGCGCGGTCCTCGACGCTCAACGACGCACTGGACGCCATGCTCGCGACCAGCCAAGGGGCCGCGCTGGTCACCGACGGCCGCGGCGCGGTGGTCGGCTCGCTGAGCATCGACTCGGTGACCGAGCTCATTCGGGACAAACTCGCCGATGCCCGCGCCGACGAGCCGGACGCGTCCTACATCACCTACGTCGACGGCACCGATCCGGCGCCGACCCCGGTGGTCGCCGCCGACGACGAACCCGGATCGGTCGGGCAATCATGAGCCGGCTCCGCCGCCTTCCGCTCGATGTGTGGTTCGAACCACTCATCATCGCGGTCATCGGTATCGGCTATCTGCTGTGGTACCGGTCGACGACGTTCACCGCGACCGAGCAGGCCTCGCTGGGCTGGGGAAACCTGCGCGACACCATCGTCGCGCATATCGAACTCACCGTGGTGGCCACGGTCATCGTGGTGGTGATCGCCATTCCGCTGGGTATCGCGCTGACCCGGCCCGCGCTGAAGCGGTTCGAGCCGATCGCGGTCAATATCGCCAATATCGGTCAGGCCGCGCCCGCCGTCGGCCTGCTCGTGCTGTTCACGTTCTGGTTGGGCACCGGATTCCGCACGGCGATAGTCGGTCTCGTCGTCTACGCCGTCCTGCCGATTCTGCAGAACACGATCGTCGGGTTGCGGCAGGTGGATCAGCGCACGATCGAGGCCTCGCGGGGGATCGGCTACTCCGGTACCCGGACCCTGCTGCAGGTGGAACTACCGCTGGCGGTGCCGGTGATCCTCAACGGTGTCCGCACCGCACTGGTCATCCTGGTCGGTACCGCCACGCTGAGCACGTTCATCGGCGCGACCAGCCTCGGCACGCTGATCACCACCGGAGTCACGCTGTTCCTGCCCAAACTGCTGATCTCGGGCGCGATCCTGGTCGGACTCCTGGCATTGACCATCGACTGGCTGGGCCGACTCGTCGAACTGGCCGCGACCCCGCGAGGTGTGTCATGAGTCCGGCACCGGCACGATCGGCCGCCACGGTTTCCGTTCTACTCGCGGTGATCTCGCTGCTCGCCGGCTGCGGCCTGGTGAGTTCGTCGGGCACCTTCCACTCCGCGCGCCTGCCGGACGGGCAGCTACCGCTCGACGGGGCGAACCTGGTGGTGACCTCCAAGAGCTTCACCGAGGGTGTGCTGCTCGGCAAGATCACCGCGACCTATCTCGCCGCCGCCGGCGCGCAGGTCACCGATCTCACCGGGGCGCCGGGTTCGGCCTCGTCTCGGCAGGCCCAGCTCAACGGCGACGCCGATATCCTCTGGGAGTACACCGGCACGGGCTGGGTCAATTACCACAACCAGACCGAGACCATCTCCGATCCCCGGGAACTGTGGCAGCGCGTCCACGATATCGAGAAGCGCGACTACGACCTGGAGTGGATGCCGCCCGCCGATTTCAACAACACCTACGCGTTCGGCGCGTCGACTCCCACTGCCCGACGACTGGGCGTGAAATCGCTGTCCGATGTCGCCGCGCTTCCCGTCGCCGACCGGACCTTCTGCGTCGACGACGAATTCTTCAGTCGCTCCGACGGTTTCATACCGATGCTGCAGAAGTACGGGATTCCCTACAACGACCCCGACGGCGTTCCGGCGGGCAATGTCACGCGGATGGACGCCGGGGTCGTCTATACGGCGACAGCCAAGAGCTCACCCTGTAATTTCGGCATGATCTACACCACCGACGGCCGGGTGAAGAACCTGAACTTGGTAGTGCTCGAGGACGATCGGGAATTCTTCCTGCCCTACAGCGGCACAGCGGTCGTGCGCGGCGAGATCATCGACCGCTACCCGGAGCTGGCACCGTTGCTCGCCACCGTCTCCGAGCATCTGACCGATGATCTGATGCAGGACCTCAACGGCCGGGTCGATATCGACGGCGAGGATCCCGCCGATGTGGCCTACGACTGGTTGAAGAGCGAGAACCTCGTCGAGTAGACCGGATGCGCTGCCGGTCTTGTATGTTGGCCTTCGGGGACCGGATGCCCGACCGGCCGCGGGCGAGCGGGTCCGGCACCGGATCCCGGGCCCCGGACGGGCGGATAGCGGCTGTGGTCGCTCGGCGCCCACCGATCGGTTACGTGCCTGTCCACTCGCCGAAGGAGATCCGATGATCACCATCCTGGGAAGCGGTATCGCCGGCACGGCGTTGGCCGGCGCGCTGTCGAGGGCCGGGCGGCCGGTGACGGTCTACGAGCAGCGCGACGGTGGGGGCGGCGGCGCGTTCCTGATCCTCGACGGCCGGGGGCACCGCAGTCTCGTCTCCCTGGGCGTCCCGGAAGACGAACTGCACGCGGCGTCGTACCCGCTGAGCGAACTCCGGTACACCCCCGACGACGGCGTAACCCGGCGGCGGCCCAGCGAGGGGCACCGATTCTGGTTGCGCCGCGATCTGATCGCGGTGCTGAAGCGGTTCGCGGTGCACGCGGGCGCCGAGATCGGTTACGGAAGCCCGGTCACGGAGGTGTCGATCGACGCCGCGACCGGGCATACCACCCTGCGTATCGGTGATCACACGGTGACCGCGCAGGATCTGGTGATCGGTGCCGACGGTATCGATTCGGTGGCGCGCGCGGGTACCGAACCCGGCCGGACCCCGGAATACGCCGGAGACGTGGTGGTCTACGGAATGACCGCGACGCCTGTCGAATGCCCCACCGATCCGTTCGTCCTGCACTTCCACGCCGAATCGGCCGCCGGCACCCGCCCGGC
This sequence comes from Nocardia grenadensis, assembly GCF_050942415.1. Taxonomy (NCBI): domain Bacteria; kingdom Bacillati; phylum Actinomycetota; class Actinomycetes; order Mycobacteriales; family Nocardiaceae; genus Nocardia; species Nocardia grenadensis. The sequence goes on from NZ_CP192054.1 coordinate 2,788,980, forward strand.
GGCGACCTTCGGCCATATCTGGCGGCCCGGTGCCGATTCGGCGCTGTGGTTCCTGCGTATCGAACGGGACGCGCTGCCGATCGCCGAGACCGGGATCGTGCCGGTGCGGCGCTGGGCCGAGACGGTGGTGGAGGCGGCACCCCGCGCCGTGCGGGAGCTGACCGCGACGCTGGTCGCGGTCACCGAACAGGTCCATGTATCCAACGCGCGCAATGTCGCGCTCGCGACCGCGGCGGTGCCGGTGGCCCCGGTGATCCTGGTCGGCGACGCGGACCACGCCATCACGCCCGCGGCGGGGGTGGGCGCGCGGGAAGGTATCGAGGACGTCGAAGCGGTGCATCACGCGATCGTCGCCGGCGGCTCTCCGGCCGAGGCCATGATCGCCCGCCGTCGCACGATCACCGAGGAGCGTGACCGGGTGGCCCGCAGAATGCGTGGGTGATCGGCCGATCCCGATCGGGCGCCGCACCGCCGACCACCACGGCATTGTGGATCATCGGGCCCGCGATGCCGCGTAGTCGGGACCGAGAGGTCTCTCACCTCGTGGCCGCTCACGGCGCGAGCGGGGCCGGGACGGCTGTCACGGCGTCCGGGAGCTCGCTGCGATCGGTGACGCCCGGGCCGGCCGGGGCGCGCATCCGCTCCTTCCCCGACTGCCCCGAAACCACCTGCGGTGTCCGGCGCGGCAGATGAACGGCGGTCAGTGCGCTCACCACCGTCGAGCACACCGGTAGCAGCGCGGTGCGGGTATCGGCCCGGGCGATCCGGGCGAGGGCCGGAACGGCGGTGACCAGCAGGATCTCGATCCCTTTCCGCCGGAACTCCTGTGCTTCGTCGGACAGCGCGGCGAGGCTGCGCACCGACAGGAAGTCGAGTCGGGTGGTGTCGACGATCAGCGCGCCCCGCGGGCCGTTCACCGTCTCCGCGGCGGCACGTACCTGCTGCCGCCACAGCGGCAGTGTGAAAGCATCCGCCTGCCCACGTACTGCCAGTATGACGATGTCCCCGCGGCGGTGGACCCGGAAACTCAGCTGATCACAGGGTGACCGCCGGGGCGCGGAGGCCGAAGGCGGCGGGCGGCGGGCAGAGGGGCGGTTCATACAGCACTCGAATCGGCTCGAGACGCGTAACGCGTCCTGGTGGGAGCGGCCCTGTGCTCTCAACGCCGGTTCATGACCCTATCCGAAGCCTAGGCGTCGCGGGCGGTGTGGGCAGGGGCCGCGCCGAACCCTTCGTTTCGTGGACCTACCCGCTGTGCGATACCGGCCGCACCCGACGGCCGGACCCGCATCGCGGGCCCCGGTTCGGGACGACGAGGACCGGTCCGGAAGCGAAACCGCTCTTTTCGTTTTCCGGCTTGTTCCCCCGCCGCCGATGGCGGGCGTCACAGATACCGGCGGATCGGCCACATCGCGGCCTCCCGGACGCGCTGCGCGAGCGAACGTCGCTGCCAGCGGGTTTCCTCGATCAGCACGCTGACCGTGGCGTCGGCGTCGAAATGCTCATCGAGCGTCGTGGTGAACTGTTCGTCGAGCACGACGAGCATGATCTCCTCGTCGTGGTCCAGCGAGCGCCGGTTGAAGTTCGTCGACCCCACCAGCGCCGCGATCCCGTCCACCGTGATGACCTTGGCATGCATCATCGTCGGCTGGTATTGCAGGATCTTCACCCCGCAGGCGAGCAGATCGCTGTAGAAATGTTGGCCGGCCAGCTGGCATACGCGTTTGTCTGTGTGCGGGCCGGGCAGCAGGATCTCCACGTCCACCCCGCGTCGCGCGGCGGCGCAGAGCAGTTCGATGAAATAGGCGTCCGGCGAGAAGTAGGCCGTGGCCAGCCGGAGCCGCTGCTCGGCCGATTCGATGACGACCCGCAGCAGGGTCTGCATATCCTGCCAGCCGAGGCTCGCCGACCCCCGGACCACCTGGACGACCGCCGAACCGTGGTGTTGCTGTGGGGCGAAGCGGTCGCGCTCGTCGAAGAGCGCGTCATGGCATTCCGCCCAGTTCTGCGCGAAGGCGGCCGCGACCCCGTCCACCGCCGGGCCCTCGATCCGCACATGGGTATCGCGCCATTCGTGCTCGTTGCGCGCGTCGCCGCACCACTCCTCGGCGATACCCACCCCGCCGGTGAACGCGGTCCGTTCATCGACAACAAGCACTTTGCGGTGACACCGGTGGTTCTGCTTGAGCGGGGAGAGGGACACCGGTCTGCGGAACCAGGCGACCTGCACTCCCGCGCGTTCCATGAGTGCCAGCAGGTCTTTCTCGATCGATCGGCTGCCGAAACCGTCCAGCAGCAGCCGTACCCGGAGACCGGCCTCGGCGCGCTCGGCGAGCGCGTAGGCGAACTGCCGGGCGATATCGCCCTGCCAGTACACGAAGGTCATCATGTCGACGGTGTGCTCGGCGTCCCGGATGGCGCCCAGCATCGCCGGGAAGATCTCGTCGCCGTTGCGGAGCGCCACCAGCGCGTTCCCCTCGGTGGCGGCGACCCCGAGGAGCCGTTCCAGCCGCCTGCGCATCCGGACCCCCGCGGTGGGGGGCTCCGCCGCGGAAGACGCCGGCTCGGCGGGCTCGCGTAGATCTCGGGTACTGGTCACGATGAACTCCTCTGCCTGCACACCGAGCGTCATGCCGGTACGGGCGCTTCCTCGGTGTGCTCCGACCTTAACCGGCGGCACCGCCTCCGCTACGCGGTGCCCTGGGGTGATCACAGGTGCGCGGAACCACCTCGGCGGGCCATACCCGATCGCTTCGGCGAAGTATCGCCGCCGACGAGAATCACACCGTCCGAGCCGAGTGGGTGCCCGTCGTGGATGCTCCCGGGACCGCGCGGCCCGGGCCGCGCCGCGGGCCGGACCGCTTACCCGGTAATAGTGGGAGCGTGATCTATATCGATCTGCCACTCACCGAGGACATCCGGACCGCGGTCGCCGCATCCTGGGGATACGAAGGCGAGAGCGAACGACTCCACGGCGGCGAGGAATCGGCCGCATACCGGGTGGGCGAGGTCGTCGTGCGGATCGGATCGCCGCGGCGCGACCCGCAGGAGATGGAGTGGTGCCACGGGATCGCCGCCGCCGCACGCGCCGTACCGGAGGTCGTGGCACCGCTGCCCCGCGCGGACGGATCGACGGTGGAGGTGGTGGCCGGGCGCCCCGTCAGCGTCTGGCCGCTGGTCGACGGCCGCTGGACCGAGAGTGCGGACCGGATCCAGTTCACCGAGGCGGCCGGTCTGCTGGCCCGGGTGCATCGTGCTCTCGCCGAGCACCGGCCCCCGCCGCGGCCGCGGCCCTCGTTCCTCGAGATCGGTCTGGACGGTGCGCCCTCGGCCGAGCTACCGGACCCGGAGCTGGACCGCTGGCTGGCCGCCTTCACCGCGACGGCGCAGGCCCAGCCCCTGCACGGTGACTACTACGAGGGCAACCTGTTGTCGCGCGACGGTCATGTGGTGGCTCTGATCGATTGGGACGAGGCCGCGATCGCCCCGCCGGAACTCGAACTGGCCTCGGCGGCGCTCGAGTTCGCCGACGAGTTCGGCCGCGACCTGTCCGGTGCCCGGGCGTTCGTCGATGCCTATCTCGGCGCGGGTGGCACCGCGGGAGAACTCGACGACATCACACTCGCGCAGCTCATGCGCCACAGGTTGCGCCGGGAAGCGGTCTACTTCGGCATCGCCGTCGCCCGTGGGGTGCGGCACGACGAGGACGATCTCGAATACCACCGGCAGCGGCTGGCGGCCTTCCATCGGCTCCGGCCGGATCCGGCCTGCCTGGGGCCCACGGTGTAGTACTCGCGGGTGCGCGGACGGCCCGTGCCGTCACCGTATCGTTTCGATCCTGGCGAATTGCCGGCAATCAACCGGCGGCGTCATATCATGCCTGCATGACATCCAGCGATACGCAGTACGAGGGGCCGTTGCATCGACTGGCCCGCAGCGCGTGGCAGGCGATGTTGGTCATCGGCCTGGTATCGGTGGTCGTCGGTGTCGTGGTGCTGGTCTGGCCCGGCCCGACGATCGTGGTCCTGGCCGTTCTGTTCGGTATCTACCTGCTGGTGTCGGGCGTCTTCCAATTGATCGCGGCGTTCGGCGGTCATGTCTCGGGCGGCTGGCGGGTCATGCTGATCGTCAGTGCGGTGCTGTCGTTCATCCTGGGTTTCTTCGCCTTGCGCCATCTCGGCGACGCCGTGCTGCTGATGGCCCTGTGGATCGGTATCGGCTGGATGTTCCGCGGCGTAGCGGTGCTGGTCGCCGCCGCCGACGCGCCCTCGGGCACCTCTGGGCGCGGTTGGAACGTCTTCTTCGGCATCGTGCTGCTGATCGGTGGCGGAATGTTGATCGTCTGGCCGTTCAATTCCGTCGCGGTCCTGACCCTGGTGGCCGGTTGGTGGTTGATCTTCATGGGCATCGTGGAGGTCGTCGGCGCCTTCCAGGTACGTGGCCGGGCGAAGGTCACGCCGAATGTCCTCTGATCTCACGCCGTCGGCAACCGACCGGCAATCGGGCTCCCGGCCTACCGGGTACCGGTCGGACCGGTGATCACCGTCGCCTGGGCAGCAGCAATGCCGGGATCAGGGCCAGTGCGATCATGGCCGGGGCGATCAGGTAGGTGTGCTGGAAAGCTTCGGCCAGGGCGGGAGTCAGCGCGGCCCGCTGTGCCGGGGCCATGGTGTGCAGGGCCTGCAATCCGCCGTCGGCCGGCAGCAGCGCGGCCAGCGTCACCGAGGTCGTCGCGGTGCCGAGGGCGAGCGCGGTGGTGCTGATCATGTTCAGCACCGTCGATCCCGCGGGCTGTTGTTCCCGGTTCAGCGGCCGGGTCGCGGTCGTCAGCACCGGCATCATGGTGCCGCCGCCGCCCGCGCCCATCAGTAACATCGTGGCTCCGAGCGCCCAGTACGGCGTATCCGCGTCGAGCTGGATCACGAACAGTACGAAACCGGTGAGCGCCACCGCGATGGAGCCGGGCAGGTAGCGACCGGGCGGGATCCGGTCGATCAGCCTGCCCGCCACCTGCATGGTCGCGCCCGATGCCAGCGCGAACGGAATGCCCAGCGCACCGGCCACCAGCGCCGATTCGCCACGCACCACCTGGAAGTACAGGGGCAGCAACACCATCGATCCGAAGTAGCCACTCGCGAACAGCGCCAGCAGCGCGGCCGACGTGCCGGTGATCCGATTGCCGAGCACCCGCAGATCCAGTAGCGGCACCGCGGTGGTCAGCGAGCGGCGCACGAACGCGGCCACGAGCCCGCCGCCCATAAGGATGGGCACCCACACCGCCGGTGTGGCGAAACCGGCGTGTTCACCCGCGGCGGTCACTCCGTAGATCAGCAGCGCCAGTCCCGGCGACATCAGCAGCAGCCCGACGACATCCAGCATGCGCGGCGGCGCCGGTGCGTCGCCGGGCAGCACTTTCACCGCCAGGAGCAGAACCAGTGCGCCCAGCGGCAGATTGATGAAGAACATCCACCGCCATGACACCTCGTCGATGAGATAACCGCCGATCACCGGACCCAGCAGCGGACCGACCAGCACGGCCAAGCCCAGTGTGCTCATCGCCCGGCCCAGCCGCTCCGGCCCGGCGGCGCGCAACAGGATCGTCATCGCCACCGGCATCAGCAATCCACCGCTCGCGCCCTGCACGACCCGGAACGCGATCAGCGACTGGATGTTCCAGGCCAGCCCGGCCAGCACCGAGCCGAACGCGAATACGGCGACCGCGGCCAGATACAGCCGCTTCGCCCCGAACCGGCCGACCAGCCACGCCGAGGCCGGCACCACCGCGCCGAGCGCGAGCGAGTACCCGGTGGCCACCCACTGGATCGTGCTCAGGCCCGCGTGGAACTGCACGGACAATCTGTTGATGGCGACGTTCACTATGGTCTGATCGAGCGTCGCCATAATCGTTCCGACCACGAGAACAAGCGCGATGGTGAGCGGATTACGGGCGTCGGCCGATGGTGCCGGTGTGGTCTCGGTGGTGATCATGGCTCTGGCTTTCGGTCCGGGCGGGGCGGTGGTACCGCCGGGTCTGGAGACCCTCCGGAAAGCCTGTAACCTCAATCGTTATTGAGGTCAATGGGTGTGAGAAATGTGACAGTCGCGGAAGCGAATGCCGGTGATGGAGTTCGTGCCGGGGTTTCGGTATGTGCGGTAGCCGGTTCCTGTATCGGCCGCCGCGGTTTCCCGAGCTCCGGCGGCTCGGGACCGCGTCCGGGGAACGATTATCGAGCGGAAGCCGACCAGCCGTAGTGGGTCGCGGTATGCCCCGCCGGCACCGTGGCCACGGGTGCGCCGCTGCAGTCCGGGGAGTTGTATACGTGGAAATCGCGAGTGCTGCGGTTGTCGAACCGGATCTCACGCTGGAAACCGCTCGCCCAGCAGGAATCGAGATCGGACAATTCCAAGTTGTTGTCGACGATCACCACTTCCCGGCCGTCACCGAGACCAGCCGATCCGGTGGGAAACGCGGCTGCGGCGGGAGCCGTGGCGGTTACTGCGGCGACTGCGAGAATAGCTGTGAGAGAGAATTTTTCGAATTTCATGTGCTCGATATTAGCTGAGCTCCGGTGAGTAATTGCCACCGGGGCCGGTTCGACGCTGCTCGATTCGACCGAGGAATTCCTCGGCCACGCGCACGAATTCGGCCGGCCGATCATAGGTGACGATATGGCCGGCTCCGGGTAAAGTGACCAGCTCTCCGCCGGGTGCTGCCGTGGCGGCGGCGGCGAGTTCGGTGTGGCCGACCAGGGTGTCGTGTTCGCCGCGCATCCAGAGGCTGGGCACCTCGAGCCCGGCCAGTTCGGTGAGGTAGTTGAGCCGCATGCGCCGGGGGCCGTACGCGTCGACCATCCAGTCGTCGAGTGCCGGTTCGCCGTACTCGGCCTTGGCGCGCGCTTCGGCCCGGACGAGGTCGAGGATCGTATCGAAGCCGGGTGTCTCGGCTCCGGCGGTGAGGCTGCCGATCATCGACTTCCGGAGTGTTTTCGGGCTGCGGGCGAGGTATTTGCTCGTGAGTTTCAACAGTCCCGGGGTGTTGATCATCGCCCAGGTGGTGAACTGGGCGGGCCGTTTCGCGCCGATACCGCCCGGTCCGATCGCGAGCAGGGCCGAGACCCGCTCGGGGTGGCGCAGGGCGTATCCGATACCGAGTCCGCCGCCGAGGGACAACCCGATGAGCGCTGTTCGGGGGAGGTCGAGCTGGTTGAGGAGGTCATCGAGGAAGTCGTCGAAGAACCGGCGGTCGAGGCGGCCGTGCCATGGTCGGCTGGCCCCGTGGCGGGGCAGGTCGATCGCATGAACCTGGTATTTCGCCGCCAGGCGGTGGGCGACATCGCGCCAGACGCCCGCGGCGGTATCGAGCATGCCGCCGTGTAGCAGCAGCACGGGTGGGCCGTGGTCGCCGGACCGGTAATGGCGGACCGGGCCGCCGCGGACGACGAGGTCGGTATGAGAGGTGAAAGCGGTGGTGGTCACAGAGGGTCTCCCGGTCGGGCGAGTTGATCGGACAGTTGGTCGAGCAGGGTGAGCTGGGCGTGGCGGGCGGCCGCGGCGTCCACCGGCCCGTCGCCGGCCAGTCCGCGGCCCGCCAGCTCCGCGAAGAGCGTGACGACGTCGCCGAACTCCGCCGGGCTCGCGGCGCCGAGGACGCCCGGGGCGTTGATCAGGCCGATGGTGAAGAAGCCGAGCATCCGGGTGATGGTCTCGCTCGGCACGGTGTCCACGACGACACCGGCTCGTTGCAGTCGTTCGATGTAGTCGGCGAGCCAGCCGAAACGCATGGCGTAACGCTGGTCGGCGACCCCGCGGACGTGTTCGCCCAGCACCGCGTCGTCGCCCAGATACAGCGCTCGCATGAGCGGTTCGGACAGCAGCGCCTCCACGCCGAACCGGTACACGGCGGGTAGATCGACCACGCCGTCGGTATCGCGCACCTGCTGGTGGACCTGTGTGGTCATCCGGCGCATGCTGCGGACGAGGACGGCGTCCAGGATGGCCGCTTTGTCGGCGAACTCGCGGTAGACGGCGCCTTTGCCGATGCCGGCGCGTTCGGCGATATCCGCGACCGTGGTGCGGGGCCATCCGGTTTCGAGGATCAGCTCGGCGGCCGCGGTCAGGATCCTGCCGCGCCGGTCGGGGACCAGAGGGCGGGGCATACGGCTCCTGCGGTTGTAGTGACCAGAATTCAATACCTGGTCACTACGGTAGCAGAGGTGTACGGCGGTTCGACAGGCGAACTGGGCGGGATCGGGATAGCCAGTAGGATGCCAACCGCTTCGAAAGGGGTTGTCGGGTCCGGCCGCGACGCGTCTTCCTGGCTTGTCCAGTGACTCCCGCGGGAAACCGGATACCGGTAGCCTTCTGTGTGCCGAAGGCGGGGGGATTTCGATGAATACAGCGACGAGAGCGATACCCGAGGCGGATCGCGAGAGGGGTCGCCGATGGCTACGAAAGCGGGGCCGACGCCTGCGCGCATCCGGCGCGGGTGGGTGGACCGCCGGGCCGAGGTTCCACACTTCGCCGCGCTTACGGTCGGAGTGTTCGCCGTCGTCGTCGCGCTGTGGAGCCTGTCCCCGATCTTGCGCAAGGTGTTGCACGTCCCTCGCGCGTACATCGACCATTACTACTTCGGCGCGCCGGATACGAGTGTCACCTGGGCGCTGGTCCTCGGCCTGCTGGCCGCCGCGCTGGCGCGCCGCAAACGAGTCGCCTGGTGGCTGCTGACGGTCTATCTGGCCGCGTTCACCCTGCTCAATCTGTTCGAGGTGATCACCGACCACAGTGTGCACGCCGGGGTGGCTCTCGGTGTGCACCTCGTGACGCTCGGCATCCTGATCGACGCGCACCGGGAATTCGGCACCCGGGTCCGGCGCGGTGCCGGCCGGCGCGCGCTGCTGGTGCTCGTCGGCCTGTTGTCGGCCGGGACGCTGCTCGGCTGGGGACTGGTCGAGCTCTTCCCCGGGACACTGGCCCCCGGGCAACGGTTCCTCTGGTCGTTGGCGCGGGTGACCGCGCTCGCCGCGGCGATCAGCCGGGAATCCGAAGTGTTCGACGGCCGTCCCGGACCGGGGCTCAACACTCTGCTCGGGCTCTTCGGCGTGGTCGCGGTGCTGGCCGCGGTTTTCGTGCTGTTCCGGTCCCAGCGCGCCGACAACGCGATGTCCGGTACCGATGAATCCGCCCTCCGCGGCCTGCTCGCCACCTCCGCCAACCCCGACTCGCTGGACTATTTCGCCACCCGCCGTGACAAGTCGGTGGTTTTCGCGCCCGACGCCACCGCGGCGATCACCTACCGGGTCGAGGCCGGTGTCTGCCTGGCGGGCGGCGACCCGCTCGGCACCGCTGCCCACTGGCCACAGGCGATCGCCGAATGGCGTGCGTTGTGCGCACGATACGGCTGGGAGCCCGCGGTGATGGGGGCGAGCGAGGCGGGCGCCCGCGCGCATGCGGCGGCCGGTGCCGCAGTCCTGCATCTGGGTGACGAGGCGATCGTCTCCACCCGCGCGCTGCGCACCCTCGGCGGCCAGCAGATGCGGTCCGTACGGCAGGCCGCCGCCCGGGCCCGCGGGCACGGCCTGCGGGTCCGGGTGCGCCGGCATCGTGACATCCCACCCGACGAGATGAGCGAGCTGATCCGGCTGGCCGATCTGTGGCGGGACACCGGGACCGAACGCGGTTTCTCGATGGCGCTGGGCCGGCTCGGCGACCGCCTCGACGGCGATTGCCTGCTCGTCGAGGCGCTGACCGCCGACGGCGAGTGCGTCGGACTGCTGTCACTGGTGCCGTGGGGTTCCTCGGGTGCGTCACTGGATCTGATGCGGCGCGGCCCGCATGCGCCGAACGGGTGCGTGGAGCTGATGGTGACCGACCTCGCGGCTGCCGCCGACGGCTTCGGCCTACGGCGACTGTCGTTGAATTTCGCGGTGATGCGATCGGTTTTCGAAGAGGGCGCGCGAATCGGTGCCGGGCCGGTCCTGCGGCTGTGGCGATCGCTGCTGGTGTTCTCGTCCCGGTGGTGGCAACTGGAATCCCTGTACCGGTCCAACGCGAAGTATCAGCCGCAATGGGTACCCCGCTTCGTCTGCTACCAGGATAAACGCTCGCTACCGCGAGTCGGTTGGGCCGCTGCGCTCGCCGAGGGTTTCGTCACGATGCCGTGGCGCAACGATCGCGGGGACGCCGCGCGAGAGCACACCGGCACGCGGATCGCGGTGCCCGCCGCGGTGCTGGAATCCGGTGCGCTGCACGCCGACGGCAGCCCGCCTCGCCTCGCGGAACCCGCCCCGGCGTCGCGCCCGCGCCGCAGACCCGAACAGGTCCGGGTCCGGATGGCCGAACTCGCCGCGCTCGGCGACGCCGGTATCGACCCGTACCCGGTCGCCGTGGCGCCGACTCATACGATCGCCGACGCGACCGGGACGGCACGCGGCACCACGGTGCGCATCGCGGGTCGGATTCTACGGCTGCGCGATTTCGGCGGCGTGGTGTTCGCGGTGCTGCGGGACTGGTCCGGCGATATCCAGGTGCTGGTCGACGCCGAGCGGGTGGGTCGCGGCCGGGTGCGCGATTTCGCCGGCTTCGATCTCGGGGACCTAATCGGTGTCCGCGGTACGGTCGGGGCCAGCCGGAACGGAACGGAATCCGTCGTCGCCATCGAGTGGCGGCTGGACGGGAAATGCCTGCACCCGCTACCCGACAAATGGCGGGGGCTGGTGGATCCCGAAGCCCGGGTACGGCAACGCTATGTGGATCTGGCGGTCAACGGGAACGCCCGCGGCCTGTTGCGGCGGCGTAGCGCCATCGTCCGGTCCATGCGCGAGACGCTCGGCGCCCGCGGCTACCTCGAGGTCGAGACCCCGATCCTCCAGCAGGTGCACGGGGGCGCGAACGCGGCACCGTTCCGCACCCACATCAACGCCTACAACCTCGATCTGTATCTGCGGATCGCGCCGGAGCTGTATCTCAAACGCCTGTGCGTCGCCGGGATACCCAAGGTTTTCGAGCTCGGCCGGGCGTTCCGCAACGAAGGTGCCGACTTCGCGCACAACCCCGAGTTCACGATCCTGGAGGCCTATGAGGCCTACAGCGACTACGAGAAGATGATGGAGTTGTGCCGCAGTCTGATCCAGTCCGCCGCGCTCGCCGCGCACGGCAGGCCGATCGTCCGGCGGCCCGGCCCGGACGGCACGCTGGTCGATATCGATATCTCCGGGCCATGGCCGGTGCGGACGATGCACGACGCGGTCGGCGAGGCGATCGGACACCGGCTCACTCCGCAGACCCCGGCGCCGGTGCTGCGGCAGTGGTGCGACGAGCGGGGGATCGCGCACCAGCCGAACTGGGATGCCGGCGCCCTGGCACAGAAGATGTACGAGCACCTGGTCGAGGGCCACACCGGGTTCCCCACCTTCTATACGAATTTCCCGACCTCGATGTCACCGCTGACCCGGCCGCATCCCACCATCGCCGGTGTCGCGGCGAAATGGGATCTGGTGGCCTGGGGGGTCGAGCTCGGCACGGCCTACAGCGAGTTGACCGATCCGATCGACCAGCGTCGCCGGCTCACCGCGCAGTCGTTGCTCGCCGCCGCCGGTAACGAGGAGGCCATGGAGGTGGACGAGGACTTCCTCCAGGCGCTGGAACACGCCATGCCCCCGACGGGCGGGCTCGGTCTCGGCGTCGACCGGGTCGTCATGCTCATCACCGGCGGCAGCATCCGGGAATCGCTGGCGTTCCCGCTGGCGAAACCGCACGGATAGCCGAGACCCAGTCGAGCCTCGGGCGGTTGCCCGGGTCAGGAGGTACGGGCCCGGCGTCGTCGCCACTCGGTGACCGGGTCCCACTGCGGCGCGGTCCGGCCCCGGGTGAGCGGGTAGGCGGCCAGTCCGATCAACAGCGCGGCGAAATGCCCGATCGCGGTGAAGTTCGGGTCGGTCACCAGCGGAATGCCGAACCACAGGAGGCTCGCGCCGAGATACAGCCACCGCCATGGGGGCGCCATGTGATAGGTGAGAACCCCGACGATGCCGGCGAGGAAGTAGCTGACACCGATATCGCGCACGTCGATCATACCGGGATCGGCGTAACCGCGCTGAATGGCCAGGGCGAGTATGCCCTGGCTGATATAGGTGGCCCCGACGTGCGCGGTGAGACCGGCGATCGCCCAGCGCAGCGAGCCGAGCCACCGTTCGGCCGGGGCATGGAAGACACAGAACAGCAGCAGGTACGGGAACCAGAAGTAGCCGGCGACCCACAGCAGACTGGTGACGAGGACATGCACCGGATCGGATTCGAGATGACGGAGGTTGGTCGACCGTTCACCGAGGACGCGCTGTAGATCGTCGAGCGGCAGCAGATGCTGGACGATCGTGGTGATCAACAGCAGCATCAGCCAGGCGAACGTCCACGGCGCGCTGCGCACGTAATGCCATACGAAGGCTGTGCCACGGTGCACCGCGTGGCCGGTATCGGCTGTCTCACTCATCGGCGGCCCTCCCGGTGGAAGTCCTTCGCCACGAGGGCTGCGGTCGCCCGGCCGACCGCTACCGGTTCCGCGAGCTCCGCGTTTCCCGACGCGGACGGCTGGCGGTACGGGCCGACTGTCCTACAGCCTTCGGGTACGACACTACCCAGGTCAGGTGCGCCTCGGCGGCAACTGCACGAGGTTTCCGACAGGCATACGGCCGGGCGGGCGCCCGGCGGCGGCCGCATACTGGACATTATGTCGTGGACCGGGCTCCGGGCGGGGGTGCTCGACCTTCCGGTGACGACGACCGGAGCAGTGTTCGTGTTCGTCGTCGTCACGGCGGTGGGTCTGGCGACGCTGGTCACCCGGGTGCAGCGCCGCTGGCTGCTCGTCGGGCTCAGCACGGTGGCGGTGGGGAGTGTCGCGGTGGTGGCGCTCGCCGCGGTGTTCGTGGAGAAGGTGTGGCGGCCTTTTCCCGACCGCCTGCCGGGGGTCGTCTATGTGTGGTCGGGGGTGGCGGTTCTCGCGATCGCGCTGCTCGTCGGCCGGTATATCGTGCGGCGGCGGGATCGGTCCCGGCCGCTGGTCGCCGCGGGGCTCCTCGGGATGGCGGCGGCGGTGGTGCTCTGTGCCGCAGGCGGGATCAACGCGGTCTACGTCGCGTATCCGACGGTACGCACGGTCCTCGGCATCCGCGACTTCCGCACTGTTCCATTCGATGCCGCCCTGGCACCCGGGCCGGGAGCGGCGGCGAATCCGCCGCTCGCGAGTTGGACGCCCCCCGCCGATCTGCCGAAAACCGGTGCGGTGACCGAGACCGATATTCCCGGGGCCGTCTCCCGGTTCTCCGCTCGTGCGGCGCGGATCTATCTCCCGCCCGCCTACTTCGCCACGCCACGACCCGACCTGCCGGTGCTCGTGCTCTTGGCGGGCCAGCCCGGCAGTACCGCCGACTGGCTGGTCGGCGGCCGGCTGACCGAGACCATGGATGCGTACGCGGCCGGGCACCGGGGTCTCGCGCCGATCGTCGTCCTCGCCGACGGCACCGGCGGTCAGTTGCGCAACCCACTCTGTGTCGATTCGCGCCTCGGGAACGCCGCGACGTACCTGAGCGTCGACGTGCCGACATGGGTGCGGGCCCACCTGCAGGTCGACCCGGATCCGCGGGCGTGGGCCGTCGGTGGTCTGTCCTCCGGCGGTACCTGTGCCGTGCAACTGGCGACCACCCGCCCCGAGGTGTATCCCACATTCCTGGACATGTCCGGGCAGGCCGACCCGGGCCTCGGCGACCGGGACACCACGATCCGGGAGGTTTTCGGCGGGGACGCGGCGGCCTTCGCCCGTAACGATCCCGCCGAGCTACTGGCCCACAACAGCTATCCCGGCTCGGCCGGTGGGTTCGTGGTGGGCCTCGGTGACACCGAATATCGTGGTGCAGTGGAGCGGCTCGCCGTCGCGGCGCGGGCTGCGGGAATGGACGTTCACCTCACCGAGGTGCCGGGTTCGCACAGCTTCGCCGTATGGTCCGCCGGCCTCGAGAAGGAGATGCCGTGGCTCGGCCACCGGCTCGGCCTGGACGGGTCGTAACGGCCGATACGGTCGCGGTCCATCCGTTCGCCTCCTGTCATGGTGATGGAGGCGGCGATGCCGCGGCGCGGGAGGTTCGCGACCCGAGTGAGGGCGTCGGTCGCCTGCCCGCTGCGGCTACCGACCGCCGCCGAGTAGAGCCTTGCGGAGGACTGCCCGGATGTGGGCGGGGTCGGCTTCGCGGTCGTCGAGGAGGATGGCGGTGCACAGGCCGTCGGACAAGGCCACAAAGGCCTCGATCGTCTCGGTGTCGTCGGTGTGTGCCCGGGCGAGTTCGGCGACATTGTCGCGCCAGCGTCGCGCGATCGGCCGCAGGGCCGGTCGGCGGGCGGCGAGGGTCGACAGTTCGCGTTCGGCGAGTGCTCGCTCGCGTCCGGGTCCGCCGGATTCGACGATCAGCTCCGCCAGCCCGGCCAGTGGATCGTCCGCGGTGTCGATGAGTTGTCGAATACGGCGGGTGTATTCGTCCGTCACGCTGGTCAGGGCGGCTATCAGCAGGTCGTCCAGGGTGGCGAAGTAGTAGAGCGTCAGACTGGTGGTGATGCCGGCTTCCTTGGCGACGGTGCGGTGGGTGACGCCGGTCGCGCCGTCACGTCGGACGATCTCGAGCGTGGCCTCGATGATCTGGGCGCGTCGAAGCCGACCACGCTGTTTGCGCCCGTCGACCGTCTCGTGTCCACTGTTTTCTTCGGCCGTCATTGCCTCATCTGTCATAGATCGGTCCCGGGTGTCGAGGCTATCGACTCCGCGTCACGGTCGGCTTTGCCGGGGGGCCGGAGGTGCCGAAGCATCACGAAGCACACCGAGGACGCGAAGGCGATGGCGACGCCTGCGACGAGGGCGGCCGTGCCGAGGCCGTCGGTGAATACGCTTCGCGCATGGTCGAAAGCCTCGGCCGGGATCCGGTCCACGACCGATGAGGCGCCGGAGAGGCTGGTGCCGTAGGTTTCGGCCACGGATGCCGGCAGACCGGAAGGTGTTTCGATCTCGCGGCGGTAGATGGCGGTGGTGAGGCTGCCCAGGAGCGCGACGCCGGCGGCGATGCCGAACTCTTGAACGGTCTCGGACAGAGCCGCCGCCGAACCGGACTTGTCCGGTGGCGCAGCACCCATGACGATGTCGGTACCCAGTGCGGCGATGACCCCGAGACCCAGGTAGACGAGGGCGAATCCGGCGACGACAGCCGGCTTGCTGTCGGTCCCGGCCGAGGCCAGCAGCCAGTATCCGGCCAGCGACAGCGTCAGGGTGCCCGCCATGATGACGCCGGGGGATACCCGGCCGGACAACAGCGGGGCACCGATCGCGCCGATGAGCATGGCCAGCGCGGGCGGGCCCATCCACAGCCCGGTGTCGGTCGGCGACAGGCCGGTCACGAACTGCAGGTACTGGGTGACCAGGAACATCACGCCACCGAACCCGGCCAAGCCGATCAACAACACCGATAGGGCCGCGGTGAAGGCCGGGTTGGCGAACAGCTTCATATCGAGCAGCGGTTCCGCGAGCCGCAGCTGACGCCGGACGAATGCGACGGTAGCGCCACCACCGAGCAGGATTGCGGCCGCGGTCTGGATATCGATGCCGTGGACGGCGACATGTTTGATCGCATAGATGATCGGCAGCATGGCCGCCAGGGACAACCCGACGCTGAGCATGTCGAGTCCACCTGCGCGCGTGCGGTACTCCGGAAGCAGCACGGGTGCGCCGGCCAGGACCAGCAAGGCGACGGGCACCGCGATGAGGAAGACCGCGCCCCACCAGAAGGTGGTGACCAGTATTCCGCCGACGACCGGGCCCGCGGCCATCCCCGCAGCGAACATCGTCGCCCACACCCCGATGGCCAATGCTCGTTGCCGGGAGTCGGTGAACATGGTGCCGATCAAGGACAGGGTCGAGGGCATCAGCGTCGCTCCGGCCACGCCGAGAAGTGCGCGCGCCACGATCAGCCACAGCGTGCCGGGAGCGAACGCCGCGAAGACGGAGGCCGCGGCGAACGCCGACACTCCGATCATCAGCAACCGGCGCCGTCCGATCCGATCACCCAACGTACCCATCGTGACCAGGAATCCGGCGATGAAGAAGCCGTAGGCGTCCATGATCCACAGGGTCTCGGTCGCGCTCGGGGCCAGGTCCACGGTCAGCTTCGGTACGACCAGGTAGAGCGCGGTCACATCCAGCCCCAACAGCATGGTCGGCACCGCCAGCAACCCGAGACCACTCCATTCACGCCATCCGGCGACCCGTCCCGCGGCCATCCCGGCTCCTCTCTCTATTTGAACCATCGTACTAGTTGTACCATCGTTCAAATATTGGCGAAAGGGGCTCCCCGGGCCGGCTCAGGAGAGTGCTCCCTCGGCACGGCGTGGGCCCGGGTCCGGTCGAGTTGGTCCGGTTTGAACCTCACGTAAGGTCAGGCTCTACCGTCGACGCCACCGGCGTACGGTGCGCCGGTGGAAGTGGGATGAAATGCATGGACCGGCACGGAACCGAGCGTGTATGGAAGGTCGGTGAACTCGCGGCCGAGGCCGGACCGACGGTGCGGACGTTGCCTCACTACGACCGCATCGGGCTGGTGCGGCCCGCGGGGCGGACGAGCACCGGCCACCGGCTCTACACCGCCGGCGACGTCGAGCGTCTCTACCAGGTGCTTGCCCTGCGTCAACCCGGCCTGGGTTTGGACCCGATCGCGGACCTGCTCGCGGGCACTGTGGCGATGACGCAGGTACGGTCCGCTCACCGCGACTATCCGGCCGCGCAATTGGCCGCGACCCAGGAACTCCATGCCCCGGTCGCGGCACTGGCCGCGAAGGCGGAGAACCGGCCAAACGCATCCGCGGATCGCTTCCTGGAATTGATCAGGAGGACCGTCATGGTCGACGACACCTTCAAGGAATATTTCACCGAGGGGCAGTTGACGCAGCTCGCGCAGCGTCGTGAGGATCTCGGTGAAGAGCACATCCGGCAAGCCGAAGCGGGATGGGCCGTGCTCATCCCGAAGGTCGACGCGGCGATCGCCGCCGGTGTGGATCCGGCTTCGCGCGAGGCGCAGCAGATGGCGGAGCGCTCATTCATTCCTCCCGGAATCCGCGCACGGTCGGCGAAATCGACCGTGCCGCCGAGTGTCCGGCCTTTCCGACGCTCGATTCACCGAGCGGGACCGAGCAGATCCCATCGGTTGCCCGCGATGTCCAGGAAAACCGCGACGCGACCATACGGTTCGGACCGCGGTTGCGTCACGAACTCGACACCCGCCGCGACCAGCCGGTCGTATTCGGATCGGAAATCGTCGACCCGCAAGAAGAATCCCACGCGCCCGGCGACCTGACCGCCGACGACGCCGGTCTGCCGATCGCCATCCGCACGTGCCAGCAGGATCCCGGTCTGCGCGCCCGACGGACGAACGACCACCCATCGCTTCGGCCTGCCGTCGTCGGTCAGTGACGGCACATCCTCGACCAGTTCGAACCCCAGCACCGCGACGAAGAACTCGATTGCCGGGTCGTACTCCGCGACCACGATCGCCACCAACTCGAGATGCATCCCTCGAGCATAGGGAGCATCGTCCGCCCGGGCGCGCCCCTCGGCTGTCGGTCGCGGAAAACAATGGCCGCGTCGTGATATGGGTGGGATGTCCGGCAGGGGTTGTCCTCGCTTTTTCGGCGGCATCGCCGGCCGGGCCGACCGCAGATCGGTCGTGCCCGGGGCGGAGGCATACAAGCCGAACTGGCCGGGAAATCCTCAGCGGCTCGCCCGTAGTATGCGGACCGGGCGCAGTGCCTGGGGTGGTTCGCCCTCGAATTCCGCGGATCCATCGAGGTATCCAGCGATGAGGTCCGCGGCGGAGTGGTCTTCGACGTCGGTGAAGCCGAGCGCGCGCAACCGTGCGGCGATATCGTCGGAAGCGAAGTAGCTGAACCAGGGTTCGCCGACAGCCGCCGCTCGATTCGCGCGCGCCTGCAGCTGCGCGCGATCCTCGTCGGTGTCTGCCGACCGGAGGTAGTCGAAGATCACCTCGGTCGGTTCGGATTGACGAGCGATGTATTCGAGGGTGCTGCGGGCGGCGTCCGGGGTCAGATAGAAGACGACACCGAGCCACACGAATACCGCCGGATCGGTCCGGTTGAATCCGGCGGCTTCCAATCGTGTCGCCAGGGTGTCGGTTTCGAAGTCGACCGGTACGAAGGTCAACTGTTCGGGCCGGTCGATACCGGATGCGGCGAGGTGTTGATGCTTCCACGCTTGGGTATCGGGATGGTCGACCTCGAAGACACGCAGGCCGGGATGCGGGTTGCGGTAGGCGAAGGTATCCAGGCCCGCGCCGAGGATCACGACCTGCCGCGTGCCGGCCGCGACCGCCTCGGCCACTCGGTCCTCGGCGAAACGGGCACGAGCGGCAAAGAACAGGCGGCGCGGCCGATCACCGACGGCCAGCCGCAGGATCCCCGGACCGGTACCGCTATCGAGACCGTCCTCCGCGGGCCGGCCCAATTCGGTCAGCTCATTCGCAGTGACACCCAGCAGGCGTGCCGCCAGTGGATCGGTGAGAATCATCGGCCGATCAGCGATTTGATGATAGGCGCGTGCGTAGGCAGCCGCGAGCGCTGTCCGGCTGGGTCCCTCATCGTCCATACTCGAGAGGCTACTCACGAACGCGACGCGATGGCTACGCTGTGCATCGCTCGGTCATCAGCCTCCGCAAACTCATTCCGAACCGATCTCTTGGTCGGCCCTGCTTTGCGCCAATGCTGCCCGCACGGCGGCCGGCGGGCTGGTTGCCGTGACGGCCGCCGTGATGGGGTTGCCGTCGGCGTCGAGGATCTTCCAGCCGCCGAGCGTGATCACCGGAGTGTTCCCGCGGTGATTGGCGAGAGCGAGTTCGGACAGCGTTCCCCAGGAACCGCCTACGACGATGACCGCATCGGCGGACCGGACCAGGATGGCATTACGCGCCTCTCCCATGTTCGTGTACAGGACAGCAGACAGTCCCTCGCAGATTTCGGCCGGGTCGGTATCGGGGCGGACGCCGATGACCAGACCGTTGTCGGCGGAGGCCCCTTGCGCCACCGCGGCCATGACCCCGCGCCCGCCACCGCACAGCACGGTGGCTCCGGCTCGGGCCGATAGCATTTCCCGACCGATCCGCGGACCTGGCGAATAGCCTGCGTGTTCATCGTCGAACGCAGGCTCACGGCAGCGACCGAGCGATATCCGTGCGGGCCCGGCACATTGAGGAGCGCGGCGGCACCGGCCGGTCAGGAGAAGTCCAGGACCACCCGGCCGCGCAGTCCGCCGCGTTCGAGCAGGCGGTGGGCTTCGGCTGCTTCGGCGGCAGGGAGCACCTCGGCGACATGTAGGGTGAGCGTGCCGTCTTCGGCATAGCGGCGCAGGGTGTCCAGCCGTTCGGTGTCGGTGATGCCGTCGGTGACCATGACCGGGCACACTCGGATCCCGCGTTCGGCCGGCCCGGACCAGCCCCGCAACTCGGCCAGTGTGCCGCCGTCGGCGACGGCGGGCAGGGTTCGGGTGGTCTGCATCGACCCGTCCACGAGACCGGGAACGCCCTGCGTCAGCAGCGCCCGTATGCGGTCGGCGACATCGGCGCCGCGGGCGACGACGTGGTCGGCGCCGAAGCCGCGTACCCGGTCGTTATCGTGCGGGGCGGCATCCGCGACGACGGTCAGGCCGTCGGCCTTCGCGAGCTGCACCGCGTATCCGCCGACTGCACCGGCCGCCCCGGTCACCGCTACGGTGGCGCCGGCGGGCACGGCCAGCGCGTCCAGGGCGAGGCGGGCGGTCATGGCGTTCATCAGCAGGGTGGAGGCGGCGGGGAAATCGGCGCCCTCGGGAGCGGGCACCACCGAGGCGGCAGGCACGACGACCTGTTCGGCATAGGCTCCGCCGCGTGGACCGGTGAACAGCACCATGGCGATCACGCGCTGGCCCACGCCCAGCCGGTCACCGGTTCCCGGGCCGAGTTGGTCGATTACGCCGGCGGCGTCCATCCCGGGCACGAACGGCGGCCGCCGGTCCGGCATCCGCACCGCGTGACCACCTGTGCGCAACAGGACATCGGTCGGGTTCACGGCGGCGGCGTGTACACGGATGCGGACCTCGCCCGGGCCGGCCTGAGGTTCGGGCAATTCCAGCAGTCGCAATACGTCGGGACCGCCGAATTCGTGCAAACCGATAGCCTTCATACCCCGCCGCAACCCGTTGCGGCGGTACGGTATTCCCGGGCGCCGAGTCGCCCGCGGAGGCTGAGCGGCCGCACTGCTCGGGCCTGTCTTCGTGAGGTGCCGATATCCGGCCCGTCGGTATCGGCGCCCGGCGGCCGGAGGTGGCGCGTTACGGGCCGATTCCGACGAGGTCCTGGCGGGATCGGGCGTCTGCGTGCAAGGTGCCGAGCAGCGTGGAGGTGACCGTGGTGGTCCCGACGGCTCGCACTCCGCGCAGGGTCATACAGGTGTGCTCGGCTTCGATGACCACGTCGACGGCCTTGGGCTGCCCTCCTCGTTCGGGAAGGTGGTCAGATCGAACGCGTGCGGGGGTGAACAACTCGGCATAGGCCCGGGCCATCCGCCCCGGCGTGGCCTGGACAGGTTCGCTGTCCAGCCGCACGCCGAGGTTGGTCAGAAAAGCGCGGGCGGCGTCCTCGG
Source organism: Nocardia grenadensis (assembly GCF_050942415.1). Classification (NCBI taxonomy): domain Bacteria; kingdom Bacillati; phylum Actinomycetota; class Actinomycetes; order Mycobacteriales; family Nocardiaceae; genus Nocardia; species Nocardia grenadensis. The sequence continues at coordinate 2,809,686 of NZ_CP192054.1, forward strand.
CGGCGGTCGGTCGGATCGATCGCGCTGCTGTCGTGGACGAGGCGCAGGGCAGGCCGGGACATGATCAGCTTCCCCCGACACCGAGCGCGGTGAGCAGCACCAGCACGAGGGTGGCGACCGCGAACACGCCGTGCCCGCCGACGATCGCCACCGGGAAGTGTCGCTCGGGCGGCGTCTTGCCCACCAATCCGGTGGTTCGGGAGCGGTAGACCGGCAGCCAACGCGCCAGCATCACGAACCCGAGCAGCGCGACGGGAACCAGTAGTCCGAAGGCGACCCAGGCCAGCGCGACATTGTCGACGGCGAGGTAGACGATCCACACCACCAGCCCGGCCACGGCGAGCAGGAAGTGCCCGAATACCACCGGAACGGGAAGGTGGCTGGAATCCGAATCACGTGCACCGCCTTTGGCGATCCACGTGCCCAGCAGGACGAAGCCGCCGACCGCGGTGAGCAGCCAGAGGATCAGAGCCGCGATGCCCATGATGACTCCTGATGAAGAGAAGGGACAGAGGAGAGGTCAGCGCCGGAAACCGGTGGCCTGGGTGCGCTCGTCGGCGACCCGGACACCGTAGTGATAGGCAAGCTTGCCGCCCAGATAACCCGACACCGCCAGCACCACGACGGCGACGATCGACAGGGTCAGCGGGCCACCTGCGACGGCGGCGCCGGCATCGGTGCCGGCGACGCGCCACCAGAAATCGAGTGCGAACGCCACGGTGACCGCCAGATTCAGGCTCATGTGCACCAGCGCGATCCGGAAAGCGGGTGTGCCGGTCGGGATGGCGAACAGATCCAGGAATCCGACCGTCGCCGCGGCGAGCGCGCCCAGCACCCCGATCGCGATCAGCCACTGCGCGCCCCGCGCCAGGAATCCGGGGTCGTCGACCAGGCGCGAGCCGATATCGAAGACCACACTTGCCAGCCACGCTCCGATCGGCACGGTGACCAGGATCGGATGGAACGGGTGTCCGTACGGCCCGGCCAGCACGGCGCTGACCGGGCGTTTGGCCTGCCGCCAGTCCTCGGTCATGACAACCTCCGCGTATTGGCGCCGTTGCCGCACTGGATGACGATCTACGCCGGAACATGTGCTGGTTCATCCGGCGCGCCGGACGTCCCGTGACCCGCGACGAAGCCGCCGAACACGTCGGGATATTCCGCAAACTCGCCGCGTTCCACCTCGACGAACTCGTCGGCATCGGGCTACTGCGGGCCCACTACGAACACACCGGCGGGATCCGTCGCGTCGGACGGGCGCCCAAGGTGTACGAACCCGCCGACATTGAAGTACAGATCAGCATTCCCGAACGCCGCTACGAGATTCTCGCCGAAATATTGATGCAGGCCGTCCTCACCGAGGTTACCGGGGAATCCGCACGCGAGGCCACCCTGCGGGTCGCCGGGGATCGGGGCACCGCCACTGGTCGCGAAATCCGTGCGCGGTTACGGCCGGGACGATTCGGCGCCGACGCGCCATCACCGTCCTGGTCGCCACGCTCGGCGAACAGGGCTTCGAACCCGCGCGCACCGCGCCGGCCTGCCTGCGATTGCGTAATCGCCCGTTCCACCCGCTGGCGGCTCGGGCACCCGACCTGGTGTGCTCGCTCAACCGCGCCTACCTCACCGGGCTGCTCCACGGTCTCGAAGCCGACGCCGTCCACGCCGATCTTGCCCCCGCCGCCGGTGACTACTGCGTCGAAATCCGCGCCGTACCCGATTCCTGAGGGGTCGCCGTGATCGATTCCTACGTGGACGGCCTGATCGGAGGCGGAATAATGCGACCGGGCCTCCGGTTGGCGGCCCGGGGCAACGAACTCGGTCGCGTACCGGGTGGTCCACCGCACAACCTCGGCGGAATGCGACCCTTGCCGGTGCGGTCGAAAAATCTGTCGGCTCCGGACAGCCCCGGGCCTCACCCCGTCGGTCGCTACGAGCGACCTCTCGCCGAGAGGTCCTTACGGGACGTCGACGCCCCGACCGAACGCCACCGGACCTCGTGCCCGGTGGCGTTTCGCGTACGGCTGTCGAACCATTGCGTCGGTGACCATCGCCGACGGGTTCATCGCTGGTCGGCGAGGTTCGGAGCGCGAATGCGTTCGAAAATCCATGTTTGACCGACGGGGCGCATCCCGGGTGGCCCGAAGCGCCGGCGGTCCGCTGCCAAGGGTCAGCGGCAGCAGTTCGGGTCGAGCACGGTGCACAGTGCGGTCAGAGCGTCGCGACGGGCCTGATGGAGCACGCTCATACCGCGACGTTCGGAGTCGATGAATCCGGCTTTACGGAGCTGGGTGAGGTGGTGGCTGACAGTCGATTCCGATAGGCCGACCGCCGCGGCGAGTTCGCCGCCGGTGCGGCCGGTGTCGGGGTCGGCCAGTAGCAGGGAGATGAGTTTGACCCGGACCGGGTCGGCCAAAGCCTTCAGCCGCAGGGCGACGTGCAGGGCCGCCTCGTCGTCGACCGGTCCGGCGGCCACCGGGGCGCACGGCGGCAGCCTGAATCACCTCGGCGTCGAGGTCGAGTCCTCGGAGAGAGTCCATTCCGAGATCGCCCGGCTGTCGGAGGCCGGCTTGTTCACCGAGGAGCAGATCGCGACCACATGTTGCTTCGCCACCCAGGACAAGGCGTGGGTGACCGGGCCGGGCGGAGAGCGGTGGGAGGTGTACGCGGTACTGGCCGATTCGGACTCCTTCGGCACGGCTCCGGAGTTCGCCGAGGTCTCCGACGAGGAAGCGGTACAGGCATGCTGCAGTACCGACGGCCGCGGCGAGTCCGAAACCGCGTGCTGCGCCCCTGCCGCCGGCGCCGCCCGATGACCGCGCCACCGGGAAGCGTGGCGGTGCGGGGGTGAGCACCGTGGTGCAGGCGCCGGCGCCGCGGTTGGCGATGCCGGATCGGCTGTTGCCGGTCTGGATCGGTGTCGCCATGGCCGCGGGGCTCGCGCTGGGCCGCCTGGTGCCCGGCCTGGGCGGGGCATTGTCGGCGGTGGAGGTCGAGGGGGTCTCGCTGCCGATCGCGGCCGGCCTGCTGATCATGATGTATCCAGTGCTGGCCGGGGTCCGCTACGACCGTCTGCACACCGTCGCCGGCGACCGGCGCCTGCTCGCGGGCTCGCTGCTGCTGAACTGGGTGCTCGGGCCCGCAGTGATGTTCGCGCTGGCGTGGCTGCTGCTACCGGACCTGCCCGCCTACCGGACCGGGCTGATCATCGTCGGCTTGGCGCGCTGCATCGCGATGGTCATCATCTGGAACGACCTCGCCTGCGGGGACCGGGAAGCCGCCGCGGTGCTGGTCGCGATCAACTCGATATTCCAGGTGCTCATGTTCGCGGTCCTGGGCTGGTTCTACCTCTCCGCGTTGCCGGGATGGCTCGGCCGGGAGCAGGCCACGATCGAGGCCTCCCCGGTCGATATCGCGATCTCGGTGCTGGTGTTCCTCGGAATCCCGCTGGCCGCCGGATATCTCACCCGCCGAATCGGGGAGAGAACCCGCGGCCGGGACTGGTACGAAACCCGGCTACTTCCGAAGGTCGGGCCATGGGCGCGCTACGGGCTGCTGTTCACCATCGTGATCCTGTTCGCGCTGCAAGGAGAGCAGATCACCGGCCGGCCGCTCGATGTCGCGCGGATCGCGGTACCGCTGCTGAGCTACTTCGCGCTCATGTGGGGCGGCGGTATCGTCCTCGGCGCGGTCCTGCGGCTCGGGTACGCGCGCACCGTGACAATGGCGTTCACCGCGGCGGGCAACAACTTCGAGCTCGCCATCGCCGTCGCGATCGCCACCTACGGAGCAACCTCCGGCCAGGCCCTGGCCGGTGTGGTCGGCCCGTTGATCGAGGTCCCGGTACTGCTCGCCCTGGTCTATCTCTCCCTCGCGTTGCGCCGGCACCTCTCTCCGGCACCGGTCGGCTGAAAGGTCTCCGCTCCCATGTCCTCCGATACCCCCACCGTGCTGTTCGTATGCGTCCACAACGCCGGACGCTCCCAGATGGCCGCCGCGTTCCTCACCCATCTCGCCGGGGGCCGGGTCCGGGTCCGCTCCGCAGGCACCGCGCCCACCGACACGATCAACCCGGCCGCGGTCGAGGCGATGCGCGAGGCCGGGATCGATATCTCCACCCGGGCCCCGACCGCGCTGACCGCGGGCACCGTCGAATTCTCCGACGTGGTGATCACCATGGGCTGTGGGGACGCCTGCCCCTCCTTCCCCGGAACCCGCTACCTCGACTGGCAACTCGACGACCCCGCCGGCGCCGGCCTCGCGCTCGTGCGCCGGATCCGCGACGATATCGAGTACCGGGTCCGTGGTCTGCTCACCGAACTCGGAATCCCCGCGCGCGTAACGGCAGCCGGGAGAACGCCGTATCCGTTCCGTAGTAGTTCCGTATCACCCTCGCGATCACGGCGGGAGCCGACTCCATATTCGCACCCGGTCGCCACCGGCAACGCATCTTGTTGCCCCCGGCGCCATGGTGGTACGCGACCGGCCAGGCAACACCCGCCGCAACCCGACTCGCCCGCGCGGTCCGAAGCCGGAATCCGCCGATATCTCGATAGCCTGTCGGAATGGCAGTGACCGATACCGGTGACGAGGACGTTCCCGCGGAGCGTCATCGCCGGCCGGCGGGTGTCGGCGACACAACAGTCGAGGCGGTGGGCAAGTTGTCCGAAGCCTTCGAAATCGCCGAACGCGCGCGAGGGCATCTGTACGCGTTCCATCAACTGACCGGTCGCGCCGACTTTGTCCTGGGGTCGGCGGCGGCGTTGTTGCGGGAGGCCGGTCATCACCACCTCGCCGATCGGATGACGGCCGACCTGATCGGCCGCAATGTCCTGGAGGGCCGATGGACCTTCCAGATCGTCGAGGAGTACGACGACGGCTACTACAACTTGTTCCGCGATATCGAACGCGAAGTGCGGGAGGAGTTGCTCGAAGGCCGGCGGCATGTCTACGAGGCGGAAATGAAGGAAGCGCGCCGGACGCACGGCCGGCCCGGTCACGAGGCGCGGCCACGGCCCTCGGCGAACTCCTGAAGGACAGGCCAGGCCCGCCGGGCGACCGAGTACCCGAGCGAATGCCCCTCGAACTTCCCTTGGTGCAGGCGCATGAACCCGGCGGGGAAGTGCTCGGGTCACCGAATCGCGTCGCCGAACGCCGCGGTCGGTGGTAGATTCGGGATCGGCTCGTCGCGCCCGCTTCTGATGTGGGCCGCATATTCTCACGGCCGACTCCAGGATTCACGATCGCGAGGCTCGCGATCATCCGGCGCCGTTTCTTCCGGCGAGCCGATTCCGAACCAACACAGGCACATCGGTCTGTTCGGCGTGCGCCGGACCGGCCGTGGAAGGACTCCGATGACTGCTCCGTCCCGTACCACCGGCACCGAACGCGAACTGCTCGAGACCATGCTCGACCAGGCGCGCACCGACCTCGTCGACACAGTGCGCGGACTGTCCGAGACCGACGCCCGGCGCCGGCTCGTACCGTCGCTGACCACTCCGATAGCGCTGATCAAACATGCCACGTACGCGGAACGAATGTGGTTCCAGCGCACGCTCGGACGGCTCACCGATGCCGACTGCGATGGTCCGCTGTGGGCGCACGGCGGTTTCCGGGTGGGCAATGCGGAGACCGTGGCCGAGGTGATCGCGGAATTCGAACGTGCGAGTGCTCGAGCCAGGTCCGTCGCGGCGGGGATTCCACTGGACGAGACGCGCGAGCACCCGCGCGTGGGAGTTGTCAGCCTTCGCTGGATCTATCTGGCCATGACCGCCGAGCTCGCCCGGCATGCCGGGCACGGGGACATCCTGCGCGAGCAGATCGGAGCCGAGGCGGATTCACCGGCACAGCTCAGCTGACGGTGCCATCCACGGTGACCGGGATATTGCCGCGGGTGCGTTGGAGTAGGGGCATACCGCGTACACGGCCGCGACGAGCGAGTCGGCGGCGGCCTGTTCGATACCACCCATCTCTACGTGGAGTGCGGCGGCGAGGCCGAAACCGCCCTGCTCGGTGCGGTGCAGGCCGATCTCGGCAACGACGGTCGAATCGCTGAAACCGATCCTCTGCCCGGCGGCGACGGCCTTCACCGCGGAGTGGAAGCAGGAGGCCCAGCCGGCGGCGAAGAGCTGTTCGGGGTTCGTCGCGCCACCCGGCCCGCCCATTTCACGCAGGATGGCGACGGTGACGTCGATCAGCCCGTCATTGCTGGTCGCGCGCCCTCCGGGGCGGCCGTCGCCGGTGGATGTGGCGGTGGCGGTGTAGACGGGTTCGGACATGGTGTTTCTTCTTCGGTGGTGAGGGGCTACTGCGTGTGGTCCGGCGATCCGGAGGCGCGGCCGAAACCGGCCGATGAATGGGGCTGCGGCCGGGCGCGGCCGATGGACGGAAGACGGGTCGTTGCGGAAGGCGATCCGACGGGGCCTCGCCTGGGCGGGCGACGGTGATCACCTCACCTCACCGCGCCCGTGCGGCGGTGCAGGCGGATCGCCGAGATGAGGAAGAAGATGCCGCCCAGCGTCGCGTACCCGGCGAGGGCGTTGAGAGACGCAGGACATCGGGGATGCCGGAGGCGACGGCCACGCCCAGCCCGACGGCGGTGAGCAGGCTCGGGGCCATGTTGAGGTACAGCGGCGACTTCGAGCGTGTGGCACCCGAGGTGCGGAAGTCGAAGACGCCGCGGCCAGGTCGAACAGTGGGTAGAGCACCAGCAGGGCAATGCCGACCGGGGTGAGCGTCACCGCGGTCCCCAGCAGCAGAACCGCCCAGACGATGGCGACCCCGAAGCGGGCGTAATACAGGTTCCGCAGCCCCTCGGTGCTGCCGGCGTCTCGGCGACGGGGCCGGCCCCACCGGTCTCGATTGAACTGGACATCGGACTCTCTTTCGATGGTCGAGGCGGCCGAGGTGTGACTGCCTGAGGAGAAAGAACGATCGGTCCGATCTGTGAGACGGTCCTGCTCGGAATCGAAGGACTGCTGAATTCTCGCCAACGCACTCGCCGGGAACCGGTCGCATAGTTCTCGATATCCCAGCGAAGCCGGTGGGGCGGCGCCCGGCCGGCCGATCTACAGCTCGGGTGCGCGCAGGATGGGTGCGGGCCGGACGCCGGAGGAGGGGTCGGTGACGAGGCTGTGGTAGAGGCTTCTGAGGTCCAGGGTGTCGGCCGGCTCGGGCTGGGTGCGCTCGGTGCGGTCGACCTGGCGGTGCAGGGCTTCCATTTTCTCGTCCAGCTGGGTGGCGACCTCGGCGGCCTGGGCCAGATCGCTGCGGAGGTTCGGGGGTACCTCGCCGCGGTATTTGTAGTAGATCTTGTGTTCGAGGCTGGCCCAGAAATCCATCGCGATGGTGCGGATCTGGATTTCGACCGGAATGTGTTCGGTGCCCTGGGAGCGGAAGACCGGGATAGAAACGATCAGGTGCAGGCTCTGGTAGCCGTTCGGTTTGCGGTGGGTGATGTAATCGCGTTCCTCCAGGACCGTGATGTCCTCCTGGCCGGCGAGCATATCCCTGATCACGGTGATATCGGAGATGAAGCTGCACACCACGCGGACTCCGGCGATATCGAGGATGTTGTCCCGGATGGCGGCCAGGGTCATCGGATATTTCTTGCGTTGGACCTTTTCCATCACGCTTTCGGGCGATTTCAGTCGCGATCCGACGTGTTCGATGGGGTTGTACTCGTGGGTACTGTTGAAATCCTCGCGCAGAATATTGATCTTGGTGGTGATCTCGTCGATCGCGAATTTGTAGCCGAGCATGAAGTCGAGGAACTGTTCGCGGAGCGCGCGCACGTCGTCGACGGTGATCGGGCCCGCACCGGCGGAGTCGGTGTCGGCGGGCGGGCTCGGCTGCCAAGGTCTCATTGGTTCCATTGTGCCGTCGCCTGCGATTTTGCCGCTACGCCGGGTGAGCCACACCACGATCGTCTCGGCGTTCGATCGGACCGGATGGTGCCGCGCCGGAGAGTGTGCGTCGGTGATCGTGTGGGAGCGTGTGAGAGGTATCCCGAGGCGATCTCGAGTCCATCTCGGTGAGATCGGTCGAAAAACGAAGTTTTTCCCCCGACCGCCGGTAACGGTTTCATAAACCGAGTGGTGGGGAAGCCTGTAGATATGACTGCGATTCGGAACCAGCCCGCCCGGGTCGTCGGTGTCGAACGGGGAACGGCGGTCCTGGCCGTATTCACCTGCCTGGTGTTCTCCATCGGGATCACCGTCCTCGCCGGCTCGGCGCTGATCGGTGTCACCGTGACCGCGGCACTGGCCGTGGGAATATGGCTGACCTCGAAAATCCTTCCCACCAACTGAACTGTCTCGCGGCCGGTCCGGTACGCGCGCCGGTCACACGGGTGTCGTGGCGGGGGTGAGGATGCCGGATCGGCCGTTGCGGCGGGCCCACAGCGCTCGGGCGAGCGCCGTTCCGGCGACGTGCGCGCGGCGGGCACGTCCGACGGTGGCCCGCTCGGTGAAGACCGCGAAGTCGAGATCCTCTATCCGGTCGAGGATTTCGCCGTAGAGGACGGCAGCGGTTGCCACGCAGGGGCGTGAGACGGGGTGCAGCAGATCGATGCCCGGCGTGGCCCGGGCATACCACTGGCGGGCGACGGCATGCTGGGCGGCCAGGGCCGCACGGACGCGGGTATCGGTGCGGCGATGCGCGCGGCACCATTGCAGCAGGTCCCGGTCGACGCGGAAGGCGGCCAGTTCGTCGGCCGGTAGGTACACCCGCCCGCGGTCGAGGTCTTCGGCGATATCGCGCAGAAAGTTGGTGAGCTGGAACGCTTTACCGAGCGCGGCCGCATACGGCGCGGCTTCGGGCTGTGGGCAGACGGCGCCGAGAACGGGCAGCACCTGCAAACCGATCACTTCGGCCGAGCCGTACACATAGCGGTCCAGGGCCGGACGGTCCGGGTAGTCGGTGACGGTCAGATCCATCCGCATGGAGTCCAGGAAAGCCCGGAAGAGATCGCTGTCGATGGTGTATCGGGACGCGGTGTGACCCACCGCGGCGACAACCGGCGCGCCCTGCCCGGGGCTATCGAGACCACTCGACAGTTGCCGGGTCAGCTCGTCCAGACGTGCCCGCGGCGTGCCCGCGGCAGGGGCGGGTAGGTCGACGATATCGTCGGCCCAGCGGGCGAAGCCGTAGAGGGCGTGGATCGCCGGGCGTTGCGCGGGGGCGAGCAGTCGGGTCGCGAGGAAGAAGGTGCGGCCGTGGCGGGCATTGAGGTCGCGGCAGTACCGGTAGGCCCGACGCAGGCACGGGTCCGTGATCGCGGCGGCGTCGAGTTCGCTGCCGATCATGAACGAGCACCCCCGGTGTGCAGGGGCGCGGCCGGGCGGCCCGTGGCAAGTGTGCCGGTGATGCGGTCGGCGGCCAGCCGCCCGGAGATCAACACCGGTGGTACGCCGACCCCGGGCACGGTCGAACTGCCCGCGAGCACGACATTGTCGAGGCCGCGGATCATATTGGCCGGCCGCAACGGTCCGGTCTGCGACAGCGTGTGCGCCAGCGCGAAAGGGCTACCCGCGAGCATGCCCTGGCGCGCCCAATCCGCCGGGGTGATCACGCGGAGTATCTCCACTCCGGTCAAGGGGCTGGGCAGGCGCTGGTTCACCGTGGCGACGAGTTCCTCCGCGTAGGCGGGCCCGAGCCGGTCCCAGTCGATCGGTGCCCGTTCCAGATTGGGCGCGGGCGCGAGGATGGACAGCAACTCGCGCCCGGGCGGGGCCAGCAGCGTATCGGTGGCGGTGGGGCGCGTGACGAGCAGTGACGGGTCCCGCATGGGTTGCCCGCGGGTGAGGATGTCGTCGAAGGTCCGCCGCCACGCGCGTCCGAACAGCAGCGAATGATGTGCCAGATGTGGGGCGGGATCGCTACCGAGGTGCACCACTACGGCCGAAGGCGACGCGATGGGCCGTTTCGGGCGTCGTGAGTGGTGACCGATCAGCCGGTACGCGTGGTGCAGTTCGGTGGTGACGACGACCGCGTCGCACTCGATATCCCGCCCGTCGGAAGTGGTGACGGCTTCGATCCGGGACCCCGAACGCCGAGTGGGTTCCGCGGTGACCCCGTAGTGGAAACGCACCCCGGCCGTGGTCGCGGCGGCGGCGAGGGCGTCGGGTAGCGCGCGCATTCCGCCCAGCGGGAAGAAGACTCCGCCGATGGTGTCCATGTAGGCGATCACGGCGTAGGCGGCCAGCGCCCGCTGCGGTGGGACCCCGGCGTAGAGCGACTGGAAGGTGAAGAGTCTGCGCACGTCCGGGTCGTGCAGATGGTCGGCGACCGCCCGGTCCCAGCGGCGTAGCCCGCCGGCCAGGACCAGCTGCCCCGCTGCCGGGGTCATCAGCGACATCGGCGAATCGACATTGGCGGCGATGAAGTGATCGAATTCGGTGCGGTACAGGTGGGTCAGCCAGCGCCGTAATTTCAGATAACCGTCCGCCTCACGGGATCCGGCGAAATCGGCTATCGCCGCGGCCATGGGTTCGGGGCCGGTATGCAGGTCGAGGGTGCGGCCATCGGCGAAATGGGCCCGGTAGGCCGGGTCGATGGGGACGAGGCGCAGATGATCGTCGGTGTCGGCGCCGACGGCGGCGAACACCTCGTCGATCAGGTCGGGCATGGTGAGCACGGTCGGTCCCAGATCGAGGCGGTAGTCACCGATATCGGCTCGGGCGGCGCGGCCCCCGGGGACCGGTTCACGTTCGAGGACGGTGACCGCGACCCCGCGGCCGGCCAGATGGATCGCGGCCGATAGTCCGGCCAGCCCCGCGCCGATCACCACGACATGATCACAGCGACCTTCGACGCCGCGCATCGTCTTCTCCTCTCAGGATTCGCGGACGGTACAGCGGGCGGCCATACCGTCCAGTAGTTCGCGCCGGACGTCGGGAAGTGGCGCGGCGGCCAGTGCGTGGCGGGCGTCGGTGACCCGGTTGTCGATCATCGCCTCGATGCGCGCCGGGGCGCCGGTGGCGGTGATCAGGGCGCGGACCCGGGCGACCTCGGACGAGCCGAGCGTCGGCGCCTGCAGCAGGGTGCACAGTTCGCGGTGCAGGCGTGAGCCGGCCATCTCGATCGCCGCCACGATCAAGGTGGACGCCTTGTGCTGGGCGATATCGTTATCGGGTTTTCCGGTGATCTCCGGGAGGCCGTAGACGCCGAGGATATCGTCGCGCAGCTGGAAGGCTTCGCCGATCGCCCGGCCGTATTCGGTCAGCGCGGCCGTCACGCCCGGGTCGCAGTCCGCCATCGTCGCCCCCAGGACGAGGGGCCATTTCACGGTGTAGTTGCCGGATTTGGCGCGTGCGATCGCCAGCACCCCGTCCAGGGTGGGTGTGCTGCGGATATCGTTGCTCAGATCGGCGAATTGACCCAGGGCCAGTTCGATCCGCATGCGATCGTAATGGGGCCGGACCCGGGCCAGCGCGGATTCGTCCACTCCACTCTCGCGCAGCATCTGCTCGGCCCAGATCAGGCATATATCGCCCAGGAGCGTGGCCGCGGATTCGCCGAAGCGGCGCGGGCAACCGGGCAGTCCGTTCCGTTCGTGCCGGTCGGCGAGCCGTCGGTGCGCGGTGGGCTCACCCCGGCGCCGGGCGGATTCGTCCATCACATCGTCTTGGAGCAGCGCGAACGCGTGCAACAGTTCCAGTGCCGCGCTGGCCCGTAACGCTGTGTCGTCCTCGGGGGCGCCGCACAACCACCCCGCGTACATGAAGGCCGACCGCACGCATTTGCCGCCGCCGACGTATTGCCACAGCACATGCTGCACCGTCGGCCGCACGGCCGATTCGACGGACCGCCGCTGCACGAACTCGGCCAGCTCGGCCAGCACCCGCGCGCGGACTGTCTGCTGCCACTCGGCTGTCGGCTGCTCGGGTAGCCCGGCCCCACCGTGGGGCCTGGCGCGCGGTGCGCGGTCGGATCCCACGATCTGTGTGTTCATCACAGCTCCTCGAGTCCGTTGCCGGGTGTGGGTCACATACCATCGTAGACCTTCTTCGATGCGTAAACGATGCGTAGTCAGCGAGTATGCACGGACCGGACGATGTCGCCGAGCGCGTCCTCGAGCGAGTCGACCCGGCGGGCGCCGGGGAATACGACGGCCACCGGCCAGCCGGGGCCGGCCAGCAACAGGCGGGCCGGTGCGGGGCATCCCGGCGGGATCGGGACCGGGGACGCCGTCCGCTCGGTCTGGGACCACAGCACCACCACCGGCTCGCGCGGCTGCCGGGTGATGGCGGCAGCCAGCGCGTCGGCGGGGAGCGCGGCGCCGAGCAGCAGGGCCGGTATGCCGGCTTCGGTCAGCGCGGCCCGTAGTACTTCCAGCGGCAGGACATGGTTCTCGCCGGCGGTACAGGCCAGCAGCACCGGGGCGCGCCCGACGGTGTACCGGATGGGTGGAACCGCCCGGTGCAATGCGGTGGTGACGGCCCAGGACAGCACATGTTCCACCTCGATCAATCCCTGGTCGCCGGTCTGCCGGTCGACGATGTCGGCGAACACCGGGCGACACAGCCGGTTCCAGGTGCTCACCACACCGAAATGCGCGACGTGGGTGGTGCAGATCGCCAGGAGTTCCGCCGCGTCGAGCCGGTCGGCGGCCGCCAGGGCGGGCCCCACGTCGCCGAAAGTGGGCGCCGGTTCGGCTGCGGCGCGCGCGGCCTTCGCGGCGGTGACGGGGGCGACTCCGGCGCGAACGAGATCGACCATGCGGCCCAGCAACGCCACGTCGCTCGGCGTGTAGTACCGGTGTTCGCCTGGATTGTGGCGGGGCGGCCCCAAGCCGTAGCGCTGGTTCCAGCTGCGCAGGGTCGCCACCGGAATATCGAGGGCCTGGGCCACCGTACCGACGGTGAACCCGATCCCGGAATCGTCTGCCGGGTCGGTCTCGCGCACGGCCGCACACACCTTTCCCACGCAGGACGGCTGGAGCTGGCTGCGCCTCCTCTCGTGTGCCGGTGGTCCAGCCGGTGCCGGGCGCGGGCGGGCAGCCGCCTCGTCCCGTAGCCGATCCCGGAATTGCCACCTGTGAGGCTTCACGCTACACGCCTAGCGATGCGAAATCGACTCAAGGGTGAATGGGCGGTCGACGCACGACGCGCTCGGCGGCCACCGGGGCACCCCGCCCGTGAGTCGGCCACTCGTCAGCACACCGATTTTCACTCGAGGGTGGCCGCGGGGGTGCGATGATCTCGGTCGTCGGCCGGTTCGTCACGAGGGTGACCGCCGTCCGTCACGGCGTCCGGGGACGGTGGTCTCCGAACGGCGAGAGGGCACCCGAGTAACCCGTATTCGATAACGACGGTGTGCTCCCAACTGATCGAACGGCGTAGGGAACGAGAGCGTAGTGAGCGGAACAGATCGATTGTTCGGCATCCTCCGGCCGAACCTGCCGGTGGTCGATTTCGACGAATGGAGCAGCGGTACCCGAGCGGAAAAGCTCCGGCCCATGGCGCGGCACTGGGCCGAGGTCGGTTTCGGCACGCCGGTGCTGCTGCACCTGTGCTATGTCGTCAAGATCGGCCTCTACGTCCTCGGCGGATGGTTGTTCGCGCTGACGACCGAAGGTATCGACGGATTCACCGCGGTCGGTACCTGGTGGTCGGAGCCGATCGTCTTCCAGAAGGTCGTGCTGTTCACGATGCTCTTCGAGGTGGTCGGGCTGGGCTGCGGGTTCGGTCCGCTGAACAACAGGTTCTTCCCGCCCATGGGCTCGATCCTGTACTGGTTGCGCCCCGGCACCATCCGCCTGCCACCCTGGCCGGATCGGGTGCCCGGCACCCGCGGTACCCGCCGCACACTGTTCGAAGTGGTGTTGTACGCGGCGCTGCTGGTCATGCTGCTGGTGGCGCTGGTGTCCAACGGAACCGGACCGGACGCGGCACTCGATACGACCGTCGGCGTCCTGCCGGTCTGGCAGATCGCGACGGTGCTCGGTCTGCTCGCCGTGCTGGGACTACGCGACAAGACCATCTTCCTGGCGGCGCGCGGTGAGGTGTACGCGACACTCGCGGTCACGTTCCTCTTCGGCGGCGCGGACCTGATCGTCGGCGCCAAGATCGTTTTCGTCGTCATCTGGATCGGTGCGGCGGTCTCGAAGCTGAACAAACATTTCCCGTTCGTGGTGTCGACGATGATGTCGAACAGTCCGGTGGTGCGGCCCCGGGCTCTCAAACGGCTTTTCTTCGAACGTTTTCCCGACGATCTGCGGCCGGGACGGTTGTCGCGGTGGTTCGCCCACGGCGGGACCGCGGTCGAGATGGGTGCGCCGCTGGTGCTGTTCTTCGCGCACGGCGGCTGGCCCACGGCGGTCGCCGCCACCGCGCTGATCGGCTTCCACCTGGTGATCCTCACCGCGATACCGATGGGTGTACCGCTGGAGTGGAACGTCTTCATGATCTTCGGTGTGCTGACACTGTTCGTCGCGCACGCCGATGTGGGCCTGTCCGCGGTGACCAACCCGGTGCCGCCGGTCCTGCTGCTGATCGTGCTCGCCGGAGCGGTCACCCTGGGAAACCTGTTCCCGCGCAAGGTGTCGTTCCTGCCCGGGATGCGCTACTACGCGGGCAACTGGGATACCACGCTCTGGTGTATCCGGCCCTCGGCCGACGCGAAGATCCGGCAGGGGATCGTCGCCGTCGCGACCATGCCGGCCGCGCAGTTGCAACGGTTCTACGGAAGTCCGGAGGCCGCGCAGATCCCGCTGTACCTCGGCTATGCCTTCCGGGCCTTCAACACCCACGGCAAGGCGCTGTTCACGCTCGCGCATCGCGCGATGGCCGATCAGGACGAGGCCGACTATGTTCTGACCGACGGCGAGCGCATCTGCTCGACCGCCCTCGGCTGGAACTTCGGTGACGGTCATCTGCACAGCGAGCAGCTGATCGCCGCCCTCCAGCAGCGCTGCGGGTTCGAGCCGGGGGAAGTCCGGGTTGTGCTGCTGGATGCGCAACCCATCCATCGGCAGACTCAGCGTTACCGGCTCGTGGACGCCGCGACCGGGGAATTCGAGAGCGGTTCGGTGCGGGTCGCCGATATGGTCGTGCGCCAGCCCTGGGATGACGATGTGCCGGTGTACCCGGATCGCCGGTCCTGACGGGCCGGGCGCCGGTTCCTGCCGGTGCCCGGTGTACCGGGAGAATTCGCACTCCGACGGTGCGGGGACCGGCATCCGGTCGCGGTCCCGGGCGGATGGGGACGTCGCACGCGCCAGTGGTGGAGCCCGACCGGCGGGTTTCGCCGTCGGCGTCGCCCGGGCACCGGCCTGTCTAGACTGACCTGCGTGTGGCAGGACGCAATGATTCGGACCTGGGCCACCCGGTGGCGTATCGCGGGGACCGTTCGCGGTGTCACCGGTGGGGTCCGGCACTCGGAAGTGGGGTACTGATGTCGACGGATTCCGAATCCGAAGGAGTGCTTGTGCCGGCTGTACTGGGGCGAGCCCACGACCGCGCCGAGGAGTTGGCCGCCATCGCCGACCGCACGGGTCTGCAGGTGGCGGTGGCGGAATCGCTCACCTCCGGCCAGCTCGCGGCGGCGCTGGGCGCCGCGAGTAACTCGGGGGAGTGGTTCCGCGGCGCGGTGGTGGCCTATAGCCGCGAGGTCAAGCACCGGGTGCTCGGCGTACCGGACGGGCCGGTGGTCTGCGAGGCGGCGGCCCGGGCGATGGCCGAAGGGGTGCGGACACTGTTCGACGCGACACTGTCGGTGGGAGTGACCGGTGCCGGTGGCCCCGACCCACAGGACGGGCAGGAGCCGGGTTCGGTGTGGTTCGCCGTCGCGGTCGAGGGGCGGGTCACCGCCTCGTTCCGGCTGTTCGAGGGTGAACCCGCCGAAATACTGGACCAGGTGGTCGATCACGCGGTCGAGCTGCTGCTGGACACGGCGAAGGAACTGCGGGTCTGAGCCGCCGCCGCGGGAGCGCCGCGCTGCCCGCCGGAAATGTCGGGTAGGGCCACGATCATGCCGACAGTCGCGATCGAAATGCCCGGTGGCTCCGCCGAAGCGTACGTGGCCCGAGACGCCGGTCCGGGTGTCCGGCTCCGAACCTGGGTCTGACGCGGATGGCCGAGGCCTGTCGCATCCCCCACGACATCCTGTCCCGGATCGACGAATGGTACGTGCGGGAGAAGACCCTGCGCGCGGCCAACCTCGCGATCATCGACTACCAACAGCGGCTCCCGCTGACATCGGTGTCGGCGCTGGGACGCAGTCGTCGAGCGATGGGCAGCAGTTCCCGACGCGCGGGTAGGCGACGACCGCGCGGCCGTTGAGCCGCTACGTCGCCGATGAGGGGCTGTCGACCTATACCCATGTCACCGATCAGCACGCCACCTACAGCACCAAGGTGATCGTGGCGACCAAACGCGAAGCCGCTGGTCGGCAAGCTCTCGGCCGCCGGACGCCAGAACACCCTGGCCGCGGCCCCGAAGGACTACGGGACCCTTTCATCGATGCCGATTACAGCGCGATTCGAGGGTTGGCCGGCCGCCGACGCAGACCCGTCCCTGCCGCTTCTTGACTGATGTCCAAGAAGCCTTTACCGTAACCGCGACCTTCTTCTTGGACGTCATCCAAGAAGGGTAGTGGTGAAGCGGGAGGACGCGCGTCATGGAAACCAGTGGACCTGCTGATCGGCATGAGGCGGCGAGGGTGCGGCGGCGTGAGGTCTCGTTCACCTCAGGTCAGGACGAGTGCGCGGCATGGTTGTACACCGCACCTGATCCGAACGGCCCGCGTCCGATGGTGATCATGGGCCACGGGCTGGGGGCGGTGCGGGAGATGCGCCTGGACGCCTACGCGGAACGGTTCGCCGAGGCGGGATGGTCGGTGCTGGTGTTCGACTACCGTCATCTCGGGGCCAGCGGCGGAGCGCCGCGCCAGCTCCTCGATATCGGTCGGCAACGCGCTGACTGGCATGCCGCCCTGGCGTTTGTACGCACCCTTCCAGAGGTAGATGTCGACCGGATCGCTTTGTGGGGCAGTTCGTTCGGCGGCGGGCATGTTCTTCAGGTCGCCTCTGAAGACACCCGTATCGCGGCGGTCGTGGCCCAGTGCCCCTTCACCGACGGACCGGCGTCGTTGCGCTCGCGTCTACGGGCCGGACCGCTGAGCGTAGTAGCGCTGACAGTGGCCGGCATCCTCGACACGGTAGGTTCCTGGTTCGGCGCGAAGCCGATCCTGTTGCCGATGGCGGGGACGTCCTGGATGCCCGCGTTCGTCGCCTCACCCGACGCCCTCGCCGGCGCTTCCGCACTCCTGCCTGCGGGGACCCGGCTCTCGCGGCGCACCAGCGCGTTGTTGAAACGGCTGCCCTCGGTGCGGGCTCGGGTGTCGAAGAATATCGAGCTGACCGAGATCGACAGTAGGGAAGAACCCGTGACCGGTGTCGGTCGCGACAGCGTATGGGGTGTACTGCGCGGCCCGCACGGTGAATTCGATGCCGCCAACGCCCTGGCCGCCCGGCTGGTGCTGCACCTTCCGCTCGATCGGCCCGGTCGCGCGCTGGCACGCTTGCGCACCCCGACGCTGCTGTGTGTCTGCGACAACGACGCGGCCGCGCCCGCGAAGGCTATGAAGCGTCGCGCGCAGGGGCTGGCACACGTGCACGTCCAGAACTACCCGTGCGACCACTTCGGCATTTACCTGGGCGCGCACTTCGAACGCGCCGTGCGTGACCAACTCTATTTCCTGGCAACGCAATTCGACTACACCGCACGCACCACGCAGTAGATCGCCCCTGGCTCGTGGACGTGCCGAGACCGAGCGCTCAGCCGGCGGTTGCGGCAAGACTGCGAGCGCTGTTCAGCAGCGTCTCGATCACGGTGCGCCGCTGGGCCTGATCCGCCGGATGCGTCAGCAAGCCCTCGACAACGAAAACGCCGATCGTGACCAGCGGATCCACCTCGTCATCGGGCACGCCGAGTTCGATAAGCTCTGCTCGGAACAATCCCTCGGCCAGTGCGTGGAATTGCTCGTGCCATTCCTGAATGGACGCGGACTCCTCGGCGCGCGTGTGCACCGTGCTGACCAATCGCCCCAGTTGCTTCAATTCCTCGACCAGCCACAACAGCCGATCAGCCAGCTCCGAGTCCAGCACTTCGCGGTAGGAGGCCATCGAGTCGGCCAGGACCGCGTCCAGGACCGCGATCAATACCGCGTCCTTGTCCTGGAAGTACCAGTACAGCGTGTTCGACACCACTCCGGCGTCGCGGGCGATCCGCGTCATCGACGCCGCGTCGTATCCCTCCTCGACGAACAACCGTCGGGCAGCTACCACAATCTCCGCACGCTTCTCTTCCCGATCCTGCGGACGTCTGTTGCGAGGCATCTCCAGTCCTGACCTAGTTCCGGCCCCGATGCTATCTTGACCAGCCCCCAAGAACGGCTTCGGTAGGCGAACGGTCAAGCAGGCGGTCCGAGGAACATCCTCCCGCTCAATCAGGCCGCCGGGGGCGCATCGGCACCGGAAAAACGGCACCATTGATCTGTGCCGGGTCGCGGTGTCGATCCACGAGTGTGAGATGTCGGTGCGTTATGAGGACGCGCAACGACTGTCGGCGTCCATCCGCACTCTTATCGGCCAGAGAGATCGAGTCCCGTTCCGGTGAGATCGAATTCGATAAAAGTCTCGTTCAGCGTTTTCGTTGTCGCCGGCCGGGCCGCTTATGGCTCAGGCGGGAAATGGTGTGCCAGGAACGGCCGGGAGACTCAGGAACTCATCGACTCTCGACGGCGCTCGTAGAGCGCGTCCATGACGAGGCCCAGCAGGCGTTCGGGCTGATCGGGGTCGGAGCTACGGGAGGTGGTCAAAGCGATGCCCACGATGAGTTGGATGACATCGCGGGCGTGGACATCGGCGCGTACGCTGCCCGCGTGCTGGGCATGGGACACGACCGCATGGGCGGCTTCGTGAATCGCGGCGTGACAGTCGAACCCCGGGTCGACCGGCTCGGTCAGTGCCGCGCCCCCTAGGCCGTGGTCGGTTCGCGCGTGGGTAAGGAAGGCTCGCAACCACTCGCGGAGTGCGTTATCCGCGTCGGTTGTCGACATCAGTTCCTCTGCCCGCGCGCCCAGTGCTTCGATCCGCTCGCGGAGTACGGCGGCCAGCAGTGCCTGCCGGTTGGGGAAGTGCCGGTAGAGCGTGCCCGGTCCGACATTCGCGCGACGGGCGATCTCGTTGAGTGAGGCGTCCGGTCCCTCCTCGGCGAACGTTTCGGCGGCGGCGCTCAGCATGCGCTCGTAGTTGCGCTGTGCATCGGCTCGCATGCCTGCCCCTTGTCATTCGGAGAAGTTCTCCGTATCGTACCTCGAGTGAATCGGAGAACCTCTCCGGAAAGGTCTGGGAAAAATGACAGAACGACAACTGGGCAACGTTGGGATCTGGACGTTCGCGTTCGAGAGCCAGCCCGCCGGGCGAGTCCGCGAGGCGGCGGCCGAACTCGAGGAACTCGGTTACGGCACGCTGTGGTTCGGTGAGGCGTTCGGCCGGGAAGCGATGGGGCAGGCGTGGCTGCTGCTCACCGCGACCGAGCGAGTTACGGTCGCCGCGGGGATCGCCAATGTCGCCTTCCGTGATCCGATCGCCATGGCGACCGCGGAACGCACTCTCGGCGACGCGTTTCCCGGTCGCTTCCTGCTCGGACTCGGCGGCCACCGGGTCGGTGGGCAAACCGGCGTGTTCGACGGCTACCCGATGCCTGCGATCGGGAACCGGCCGCTGGCGGTGATGCGTGACTATCTCGATGCGATGGACGCCGTACCGCACCACGGTCCCGTTCCCGACCCCGCGCCGCGCCGTGTGCTCGCCGCACTCGGGCCGAAGATGCTCGAACTGGCCGCCGAACGCACCTGGGGCGCACATCCCTACTTCGTCCCCGTCGAACACACCGCGCGCGCACGCAGGATCATGGGTCCGCACGCGGTCCTGGCCGTCGAGCAAGCCGTGGTCTTGGACACCGACCGGACCCGCGCACGCGCGCTGGCCCGGGCGCATGTCGCCGGATATGTCGAGGCGTCGCCGCATCAGCAGGCGAATGTGCGGCGGCTGGGCTTCGGCGACGCCGATATCGTGGGCGGTCCAAGTGATCGTCTTGTCGACGCGATCGTCGCCTACGGTGATATCGACGCCATCGAGCAGCGGGTGCGCGAGCACCTCGCGGCCGGCGCAGATCATGTATGTCTCCAGGTGCTGACTGCCACCCCTGCTGAGCTGCCGATGCCGGAATGGCGCGAGCTTGCGGGCCTGATGGCCGCCGTACCTGCGTGAATACGGCGCGGTTTCGAGGATTTCGCGCACCTCTTTGGTGTCGGATCGGGCGGAAACGCTCCTCGACCCCCGATACAGCGGCCTACCAAGAGGCGGGCGCGGAACGGCACTAGCGCGAACTGCGCGAACTGTTCGCCCGCACGCTGCCGCGGTAGCGGGTGCGGCCACGGATCAAGCGCCTGCCACGAACACCAGCCCGTGCCCGGTTTCGGCGGGTGCGTTCACGGCGCGCGTCTCGGTCCGGTCCAGCCGGTAACCCAGGCGGCGGGGTACCGCGGCGCTGCGCTCGTTGGCGGCATCACAGCGGATCTGTACCTGCTCGATACCGGGCAGCCGCAGGGCGACATCGGTGAGCGCGGCGACCGCGCGGGTGATGATCCCCCGACCGGTATACGCGATATGACACCAGTAGCCGATTTCCAGGGCCGCGGGCCCCACCCGGTCGTGCAGCCCGACCGCGCCGAGCAGAGTGCCTTCGGAATCGAAGATGCCGTAGCCGAAATCTCCGTCGGCCGACGGCCATCCGGTGGCCGCGATGTCGTTGAAGACTCGCTGTTCCTCCTGGGTGCGTGGTGTGGGCAGCCACGGCATCCAGGGATGGAGATGATCGAACGAGGCGTTGATCGCCCCGCGCTGAGCTGTGAGATCGCCGGTTTCCCAGCGCCGTACCACGAGGTCACCGAGGTCGATACGCTGCGGTGGCACGATCCCGGGAGCCAGTGCGGGCGGGTGGGTGGTACTCACCTCGCAATCATCCCGGCCCGGGTGTGGACCGGGCAACCGTTGTGCCTGGGCGCGGTCGCGGTCGCGCCCGGCGACGCGCTCCGCACCACCGGAAAGTGGACCGTCCGCGTCCGCTGGAGGTGCGGTCGATACAGTCGCAACGGTGCGCACCGATCGGAAACTCCTCGTCCTCATGGCCGCCCTCGGTCTGGTGTTGGCCGGTTGCTCGTCTGCGCCACCCGAGCCGGATACCGTCGCCGAACGCTTCACCGAGGCGCTGAACAGCGACGATATCGCTGCCGCCGCGGCACTCACCGATGATCCGGCGCGGGCCGGTGAAACACTCGGCGCCCTCTACGACGGGTTGGGCAAAGAAGCGACCTTCGCGGTCGCCGGGGTGGACGAGGACAGGTTCACTCTCGAGGCGACCTGGAAATTGGGGGCCGGCGGCGGCAAGGAATGGAAGTACACGACCACCGGGACCGCCGGCGAGACCGACGACGGCTGGAAAGTGCACTGGAACCCGGCCACCGTCGCGCCGGGGCTCGATACCGGCCCGCTGAGCTACGCACCGGTGTACCCGCGGCCCGCCCGGGTCCTGGACGCCGCGGGCGGTGAGCTCATGACCGAGCAGGTGGTGACGCTCGTGCAGTTGGCGCCCGGCGCCGATACCGCCGCCGCGGCCGCGCTGCTCGCCCCGCTCGCCGCCGGGATCACGCCGGCCTCCCTGGACGACGAACTGGCTGCCGCGCAGGGCAAACCGGTGACGACGATCAGTCTCCGCGAAGCCGATATCGCACCGGTCCGGGACGCGTTGACCGCGGTCCGCGGGGTGACCCTCGCCCCGCAGACGCGGCTGCTCACCACCGACAAGGCGATATCCGCACCGACCCTGTCGGGGCTGAGCGAACTCTGGCAGCAGCAGGCCGACGACGCCGCCGGTTGGGCGGTGCGCGCGCAGACCGCGGACGGCACGGTCCGTATCGCCGGAGCGGACCCGCGGCCCACCACCGATATCCGGTCCACCATCGATATCGGGCTGCAGCGGGCCGCGGAGACCGCACTGGACCCGATCGGCAGCCCCGCGGCGATCGTCGCGATGCGCCCCTCGACCGGCGAGATCCTGGCGGTCGGGCAGAACGCCGCCGCCGACGGTACGGGGGCGATCGCGCTCACCGGTCTGTATCCGCCGGGTTCGACCTTCAAGACGGTTACCACCGCCGCGGTGCTGGACGCGGGACGCGCCGCCCCCGACACTGTGCTGCCCTGCCCCGGCGTCGCCGATATCGAGGGGCGCCGCATACCCAACGACGACAGTTTCGATCTGGGACAGGTCCCGCTGCACACCGCGTTCGCCCACTCCTGCAACACCACCATGGCCGGGCTCGCCGTCAACCTGCCGCCGGACGCGCTGCGCACCGCCGCCGAGCGGCTCGGCCTCGGAGTGGACTACGTGACGCCCGGGCTGACCACCGTGACCGGCAGTGTTCCGGTCGCGCAGAGTCCGGCGGAGCGGGTGGAGGCCAGTATCGGCCAGGGTCAGGTGACGGCCTCACCCTTCGGTATGGCGCTGGTCGCCGCGTCCGTCGCACACGGGACGACGCCCGCTCCGGTACTGGTGACCGATTCGCCGGGCGTACCCGACCGGGCACCGCAGCCGCTGCCCACCGCGGTCACCGGCGATCTGAAGACCATGATGCGGGAAACCGTCACGGCGGGTACCGCCACCCGGCTGGCCGATATCCCCGGCCTGCTCGGTAAGACCGGTACCGCGGAATACGGTGATAACAGCAGCGCGCACGGCTGGTTCATCGGTATCCAGGACGATCTGGCGTTCGCGGTGTTCGTCGCCGACGCGGGAAGTTCCGGACCCGCCGTCGACGCGGCGGACCGGATGCTGCGGGCACCGCGCTGATCACCGGGGCCCGGCTCTCCGATGCTCAGCGGGCGCTCGCCTTCCGGAGCCGCCGGACCCCCTCGTCCAAGGTCTCGGGACGCTTACAGAAGGTGAAGCGGACGAGATGCCGCCACGCGGCCGGATCGTCGGTGAAAACACTGACCGGCACCGCGGCCACCCCGAGCCGTGCGGGCAGGTCCCGGCAGAACCGGATGCCGTCTTCCTCGCCCGTGGGGCGGATATCGGCGCAGACGAAATAACTCCCCGCGCTGGGATGCACCCGGAAACCCGTCTCGGTCAGCGCCGCGGAGAGGCGCAGCCGCTGCTCGGCGAGTCGGGCGCGCAGCCGGGCCACCCACTCGAGTTCATGGGTGAGCGCATTCGCGACGGCGGGCTGGAACGGTCCGCCGCCCACGAAGGTGAGGAACTGTTTGGCGGCGAGCACCGCGTCGATCAGGGGAGCCGCCCCACCGATCCACCCGATCTTCCAGCCGGTGACGCTGAACGTCTTCGCGGCGCTCGACACCACCAGGGTCCGGTCGGCCATGCCGGGGAAGGTGGCGATGCTCAGATGTTCGGCGTCGTCGTACACGAGGTGCTCGTACACCTCGTCGGTCAGCACCAGCAGGTCGTGCGCACAGGCGAGCTCGGCGAGTGCGGCCAGATCGGCGCGGTCGAGGACCGTGCCGGTGGGATTGTGCGGTGAGTTCAGGATCAACATGCGTGTGGCCGGGGTGATCGCGGCGCGCAGGCTGTCGTGGTCGAGGACGAAACGGTCCCCGTCGGGGACGAGCCGGGCGGTGCGCCGCTGCGCGCCGGCCAGGGCCACCGCCGCGGGATATGAGTCGTAGTAGGGCTCGATCAGCACGACTTCGGCGCCGGGTTCGACCAGGCCGAGAACCGCGGCGCTGATCGCCTCGGTGGCGCCGACTGTCACCAGTATCTCGGTGTCCGGGTCGTAGTGCGCTCCGTAGCGGCGGGCACGGTCCGCGGCGATCGCGCGGCGCAGCACCGGCATACCGCGGCCGGGCGGGTACTGGTTGAGTCCGTCGGCGATCGCCGCGCGGGCGGCCTCGAGCATGCCCGCGGGGCCGTCACTGTCCGGGAAGCCCTGCCCCAGGTTGATCGCCTCGTGCCGGACCGCGAGTTCGGTCATCTCGGCGAAGATGGTGGCGGCGAAGGGCCGCAGGCGGTCGACAGTGGGAACTCGGTCACGCATGGCACGAGCCTAGACGGCCCACACTGTCGCGCCGGGCCCCGCTCAGACCTCACCGCTGCGCCGGTCCCCGGTCGATCCGCCCAGTTCGGCGAGCGGACTGCGCTCGAACTGCGCGAGCAACTCGGCGGGGTCGTCGTAGACCGCGATCGCGCCCGCCTCGCGTAGTTCCGCGCCGCCGATCCCACCGGACCGGAAGCCGATGAAGTCCACTCCCGCCCGCCGGGCCGCTTCGGCGTCCCATACCGTGTCACCGACGAAGATCGCCGATCCGGCCGCGGCACCGGCCCGGTCGAGCGCGGTGCGCACGATATCGGGTCGCGGTTTCGCGGTGCCGACATCCTCGCTGGAGGTCTGCGCCGAGATCACCTCCGACGCGCCGAGTACCTCCCGCAGTACCGAGAGTTCGTCCTCCGGCGCGGAGGTCGCCAGCACCACGGTCAGCCCGGCCGCCGCGACCCGCTCGAGCAGTTCGCGCGCGCCGTCGACCGGGCGCATGAGCGCACCGGAATCCAGGTAGTAGCGCAGATGCAGGTCCTTCGCTCGGTCGTGGGTATCGTCGTCGGCATCGGGCAGCAGAGTGCTCACCAGCAGGGAGCCGTCCATGCCGATACTCCGGTGCACCCGCCAGGCGTCCACCTCGGCGCCGACTTCCCGGAAAGCCCGGGCCCAGGCGTGGACGTGCAGGTAGTTCGAATCGACCAGCGTTCCGTCGATATCGAAGAGGACCGCGCCCGCGGAATCGGTTTCGGGCACGGGTGCTCAGCTCCTGGCGTCGCGGGGGATACCGGTGGACCAGAGCGCCCACAGGATCAGGACCGGCTGGAACAACAATCGCACGAAGCGCTTCCCGTCGGTGTCGAGCCGGAAGGCGGATCGGTGGTCGCGCCACTGGGCGATATTGCCGGGGAAGACCGCGACGAAGAACAGTGCGGCGATCCGCCCCATCCGGACCCGATCCCGGGTCATCGCCGCCAATCCCGCGCCGAGCATGATCTCCACGCCGCCGGAGGCCATCACGACACCGTCCTTGTCCAACGGTACCCAATCGGGTACCTGGGCCTGGAACTCCCGCCGGGCCCAGAACAGATGGCTCAGACCCGCGAACACCAGCGCCGCCGACAAGAGATAGCGGGCGGTCGTACGAGCCGGTGTGGTGGGCGCACTCTCCGATTCGTGACTGGCCATGCATCGCAGCCTACCTGCGACAGCGGTGGCGGTGGCGTCGCGCATGGGCCGTGTCCCGGCGGTCGCCGGCCCTCGCCGTTTCGCCGCGGGCCATCGGTGGCCGGGCACGAAACCTTTTGCGAATGGTCGTTTCCTACGCTTGTACACGTGAAGCCGAGCTTGCTGTAGACGCCGAGCGCGGCCGCGTTGGTGTCCACTGCAAATGCCGGGCGAAGAACCGGTTCCCGGCGTCCCCCTCGAAGTGCGGGACGCCGGTATGCCCGCCCATACTGGCATGCAGTGTCTTCTCCGCCGAGCCGAAGGCGTCGAACAGATCCAAGGCCTGTTGCCGGTCGTTTCCTTCGTCGTCCCACTGCAGCAGTACGTGCAGCGGAATGGTGACGTGCCGGGCCTCCTCGACGATTCCGCGGGGAACGAAACTGCCGGCGAACAGCAGGGCGGCCGAGATACGCGGCTCGACCGCCGCCAGCCGGACACCGATGGAGATCACCCCGCCCGAATACCCGACCGGGCCACCGATCTCGGGCAGCGCGAGAAGGGCGTCCAGGGTGGCTTGCCATTCCGGGACCGCCTTGTCGACCAGCGGGAGGATCAGCCTGTCGACGATCTCGTCGTCGACCGGCCCGCCGGCTGCCAGCGCCCGGTGCAGGTCGGCGAGGGCCCGGTCGGCGGCGGCGATGCGGGGTCGCTCACCGCTACCGGGGAGTTCGATGGTGGCCGCGCCGTAGCCCTCGGCCACGGTGGCCCGGGCCCGGGCCAGCAGTCGCGGATACACCTTGCGCAGCCCGAGGGGAGGGGGGCCGACCAGGATCAGCGGTACCGGTGTGGGCGCGGATGCGGGCGTCCACAGGATGCCGGGGATCTCGCCGAGGGTGAATGCACGTTCGAGGATGCCGTCGTCGAGACGTTGTTCGGAAGTGAAGTGCATGGTCGTACCTTTCGGGAGTGCTCGTGAGCGGCGCTCCCGGACGGCCTATCGCCCGACCGTGACCCCGGAGAGGAGCACCCATGTCGATACTGTGTTCACGGGTACCACCTCCTCGTTCTCTTGCACGGTCTCCGGAAGGTAGCAGTGGCCGTCGTGGTCCGCCAACTGGTTTTCGCGGAGGCTGCGGGACCGGCGGCGATCGATTCCGGCACCGGATTCGAACCGCCGATCCGGGTGTACGACCGTGAGGCGATGGCGACGTTGCGTTTCGGGGCGCTCTATCCCACGGCGAATGCCGACGTCGAGGACTTCCAGCGGCTACTGGGTCGGGTGTCGCCGCCGGCCGGACCGGAGGTGGTGGAATTGCGGTGGCCGCCCGGCGTGGACGTGGGCCTAACGAACATGTCCGATGACCGTTTGGCGGACGCGGCGGCCGGGCTGGGCGATCCGGCCCTGCTCGCGACCGCGCTGGACGGTTCCGTGGGTGGGTTCGAGGCCGTCGCCCTCGCGGTCACTTCTGCGAGCTTCTTGCGCAGCGCCCACGACCACCGGCGCCAACTGGCCACCCTCGCCCGGGTTGCTCGATGCGGCGGCACGACCACACTGCGCGGCTTCCACGACGCGGTCCGTCATCTCGGAGTCGCCCGGGTCGGTGTGGCGTCGGTCTATCCCTCGCATTTCACCGCTGAGTTCATCGCCCAACGCGGTGCGACGGACGCGGCCGTCGTGCACCGCGTCGACGCGAATGCGCCTGGCCGACGCGGCATACCGGCTCGATCGGCAGCGCATGGTCTCCTGGGACGCCCCGGACGGAAAGATGATGGACCGGGTGAACGACCCCGTCCCGGACCGGGAACCCGGGCAGCCGCCGGACAATGACCGCCAACCGCGGGTGGGTTCACGTTGGCGAGGGATCGAGGCGCGAGGTGCTCGCCGGTATTCGTCCGGCGAGCGGGCCCTGGGTCGTGCGGCTCAGGCCGGTTTGCCGATACCGGCCAGTACCTTTTCGTGCCACTCGATCTCGGTGCGGATCCGCAGGCGGGCGTGTTCGGCGATGAGATCGTCGGCGGTGCTCTGGTCGGGCCAGCGGCGGTCGAGCTGATGTTCCATCCGCGAGCCGATCGCGCGGAGCGCGGCGATCCGGTCTTCGAGGTAGCCGCGCAGCAGTTCCGGATCGAGATCGTCGCCGACAGCCAGCGCGAGATCGACCGGATCGGGCCGGATATCGACCTCGGTGAAGGCCTCGTCGCGTAATGCGCGCAGTTCCCGCAGGCCCTCATCGGTGATCTCGTAGATCGTGCGCGCGGGGAGCGCGCCCTGCTGTTCGGTACGCAGCGGGCGGACGAGGCCTTCGCTTTCCATGCGGTGCAACGCGCCGTACAGCGAGCCGGGTTTGACGCGCGACCACAGGTCGGCTCGGTCCAGGCGGGCGTCCCGGCGCAATTGGTGGCCGTGCATCGGTCCGCGCCGGGCCAGGGCGGCCAGGACGAACAGGCGGGTCTCGTTCACGAAACCAGTCTGACACGACTACTCGTATTTGAGTAGTCTGAACGTATGACTGTGCGCCCCATCCTCATTGCCGGCGATCCGCGGCTAGCCACTCCCGCGATTCCGGTGACCGTGTTCGACGACGAGCTCGCCGCGTTCGTCGGCGACCTGTTCGACACCAACACCGCCGCCGCAGGTGCCGGATTGGCGGCCAACCAGATCGGCGACCCGCGCGCGGTGTTCGTCTACGACCTCACCGATTCCGGCACCCGCTACCGCGGCCACGTGGTGAATCCGGTGCTGCGGACTTCCGCGCTGCCGGAGGGCATGCCCCACCCGGAGGACGATCTCGAAGGGTGTCTGTCCGTTCCGGATGAGTGGTTTCCCACGGGCCGGGCGCACCGGGCCGAGGTGACGGGCGTGGATATGACCGGAGCCCCCGTCGCCGTGGCGGCCACCGGATACCTGGCCCGCTGCCTGCAACACGAGACCGACCATCTCGCGGGAACCCTGTACCTGGAGCGACTGATCGGCCGGAACCGGCGCGCTGCCCGGCGGATGATCAAGGACCGGCGGTGGACCGTGCCCGGCAACAGCCGGCTACCCGGCGCGGCCGGCCGCGCCGCCGGTGCTCAGTAGTTCGTCGCCTCGAGCGGACCCGGCGTCGATCTCGGCCGCGAGATCACCGGCCGCGTACGCGCCCTGGCTGTAGCCGAGGATCGCGATACGTGTCGCCGGGCAGGCCAAGGCCTGTGCCGCGGCCGCGACTCTATCGCGTGCTCGGTCGGTGGTCTCCTGTTCGGAGCGGCCGTAGACTCCTCCCTCGTGCGGGCTCGACGGGCTGCCGGGTCAGCGTGGCGGCCGGCTCATATCCCGGTTCATCATCGGGAGCTCGATACTGATCGGCATCCGGAGTTCGGCCAGGTACCACAGGGCGAACTGGCGCAGGAACTCGTCGAACAGCCAGTACGCCTCCTGTGTCGGCGGGGCGACGGTGAGTAGGCCTTCCCGGACCGCGATGAACGGGCCCCAGCTGAACCGCAGTAGCGGATCCCAGACCGGTTCGCGGGCGATGGCCAGCTCGTCGGCGATCTTGTCGCCGAGCAGGAAGCGCGTGAAGGCGCCGAGGACCCCCTTACTCAGAATGGCGAGGTCGAGATTCGTCCCCAGGCGCAGCAGCCGGTCGGCCAGTTTCACCCCCTCCGGGGTCGGCGCGAGGATCGGATCCAGGACCTGCGCGGCCTGGGATTCGGCCTGATCCCAGGAATTCGGGATGTACTCGTCGCGGACGCCGAGCAGATGCGCGGCGACCTGCCAGGAATGCAGGAACGCGTCCGATTCGTGGATAGGGATCGGCACCTTCCATGCCGTGAGGTGACGCATCACGGTGGTGGGCAGGCTGTGCCAGGTGACCATGATGTCGTTCTGGCTGATCGGGATGTCCTCGTCGGCCGAGTTCACCCAGTGCGGCGACTGGGGCAGCAGATGTCGCACCGCGGCGTGTACCAGACGCGTTTTGACACAGGTGACGACCATCTGCCCATCCGGGCCGTAGGCGTTCCCGCTGCCGATGTCGTAGCCGAGTTTCGCGGTCTTGGAGATACGGTCCTTGAGGTCGTGGCCGCCCTTGGAGTAGTAGACCGAGCGCGCTTCCTTGGGGATGACCGTGCTCATCATGCCGCTGGCGAGGCCGTACAGGACGCCGAGGTAGAGACCGCGCTTCTTGTTGAAGTCGACGGCGGTGGCCAGCTTTCCGGGATCGGTCCACCGGGGGAGCTGCCGCGCGTATTCCATGAAGTCCCGCAGGTCCGAGGGTAGCCCGTCGGGTAACGGCTGACTGTTACGGGTCCAGGTGCGCAGCAGATCGTTGACGGCGGGTACCGCGCCGCGGTCGAGCAGGGAGGCGACCAGTTCGTCGGCTTCGGGGTCCCAGACGCCGAGCGGATCGACACCGGCACCGCTGCCCGCCACCGACCCCTGCGGCGACCATGTCCACGGTTGCGCTCTGGCCGGGGTCGCGATGGCGAGTGCGCCGAACGCGCCCAGTACCCCGCCCGCTTTCAACGCGCCCCGCCTGTTGAGTCGGTCCATGTCGCCACTCCTCGTCGAGTTCGAGTATTGCGGTGGCGCAGATGCGTCACCGGGTTGGTGTTAGAAGAATAATCAGTAACTTAACAGCTGTACAGGTGTCGTGTTCACTTAATCGGTGATCTGTGTGGACCACGGCCGTCTATGGTCGCCGGCGGAACATGTCAACCGATATTGCCCTGTCTTAATGCGAATATGCATCGATCGGGATCGGTTCGTCGGAGCTCGGGTGCGTCCGAGCTGGGCCGTCGGATGGGCCTCATGGGGCTTCCGTCGAGTGTAGAATCACCGATAACTGCAGGTCACTGACCCAGACGGCTGGGTGTGCACGGAGTCCCGCCCTCCTTCTGCGCTGTCCGGTGGTCGGTCGGACGGGTAAGCGGGCCGGGTTCTTCCCGGTCGATCCGCAGTTGTGTGGTTTCGCGCCGGCCGTGCTCTCGTCGCGGATCCGACCCGGCCGGTGTGTTTCGGATCGGTGGGCCGCTGTGCGGTACGGGCCCTGCCCTCGGGATCCACGCCGGGGTCGTGCGGTCACCCGCCGGGAGGGTTCGCCGGTGCGGGTGGCCGGACCTGGGAGGGGGGTCCGGTCCACGCCGTTCTCGCGGCGAGGTTACATGTACATGCGCGGAGTCGGCTGCTAGTCGTGGAGTATGACGACACCCGGTGATTTCGAGTTCGAATCCGTCTATCGTGGTACCGGTCCGTTCGGGCCGGACGTGACGCCGCCGTGGAGTATCGGGGAGCCGCAGCCCGAACTCGCCGCGCTCATCGAGCAGGGTAGATTCCATGGCGACGTGCTCGACGCCGGCTGCGGCGAGGGTGCTATCTCGCTGTATCTGGCGGAGCGCGGTTTCACCACCGTGGGTCTGGATCTCGCGCCGACCGCGATCGAATCGGCCCGGGCCGAAGCCGAACGGCGCGGCCTGGGCGGCGCCACCTTCGAGGTCGCCGACATCACCTCGTTCACCGGCTACGACGGCCGCTTCGGCACCGTGGTGGACAGCACGCTGTTCCATTCGATCCCGGTGGCGGCGCGGGAGGGTTATCTGCGGTCCATCGCGCGGGCCGCCGCTCCGGGGGCGGACTATTTCGCGCTGGTCTTCGACCGGGTCGGTTTTCCCGAACTCCCCGAGACGGGACCCGCGCCGGTCACCGCCGACGAACTCCGCGACGCGGTATCGAAATACTGGGTGATCGATGAGATCGCCCCGGCGCGGATCCACGCGAATCTGCCGGAGCGCATGGATTCCCCGACCGGCGAACCGCTGCTGCGGTTCGAGGATCTGCGCGATGAACCGAAGGGCCGCAAATCCGTTCCGGCCTGGTTGCTCTCGGCGCATCTGGGCTGAGCGGCCGGCCGTCCACCGCCGGTGTGCGCTCCGGTGGCGCCGGGTGCGGCGCTACCGGAGGTAGGGCGTTCGTGGCCGCGGCCGGCGGGTGGCTCAGAGCCCCTGCGGGCCCTCCGCGCGGAGGTCGTCCACCTTGCGCATGGCGGTGCGCAATTCCTCCAGCCAGCTCTGCGTGTGCTCGCCCGCCAGTTTTACCGTCCAGGCCAGCGCATCGGCCCGGGATCGCGCGACGCCCGCGTCGACGAGCGTATCGAGGACCTTGCGTTCCGGCTGGCGTAGTCGCGTCATCACCGGTACTGCCAGGTGGGTGAACAGGATCCGTTCACCGTCGACCGAGACGCCCCAGGCCACACTGCGGCCGTAGCGCTGCTGGGCCTCGTCGGCGATCTGCATCCGCGCGGGCCGGGTGGTTTCCCGGAAGCGTGCCACCGCCCCCTGTTTCGTCGCCTCCGGAACCGTGCGGGTGGTCTCGTCCCCACCGCCCGTCGCATCGGCCGCGGGCTCGTCCGCCGCGGCGGGGAGGGGGAGTTCGCCGACCACCACGATCTCGTCCCGGTCTATCTCGATGGCGGGACTGCCGGTGAACCAATCGCCGGGCAGCCGTCCCGTGAACCAGTCCGCCGCGTCCGCCGCGTCGGGTAGGTCGGCCTGCTGCCAGCCGCCGGGCCGGCCGAATCCACGCCCCCGATGTCCATGCCTCATGGTGCACCTTCTCAGCTGTGACGATTACTTGATTACAAGATTACGCCGTTTTTGCTGCCGGTGGTTCCGCGCACAGCGAACGATCGACGGCGCGGTGGCCGATCTCGCAGACACGATCGCCCGATCACTGGACGCGGCGAGTGCCTCCCGGCAGTGCGTGACAGCGCCGGGAGGTCGACGGTCATGCGGCGCGTACGAGGCGGTTGGCCAGTGTCGACATCGTGTAGGTGCCGATCCCGAAAACGACTTCCAGAGCGTTGCGTTCGGTGTACCCGTGGGTCAGCAGGGCGGCGACGGCTTCGTCATCCACGCCGCCCGCGGTGGCGAGGACGTCGAGGGTGAATATCCGAATCGCCTCGAGGCGCGGATCGGGAAGGGGTGCGGCCGTGCGCAGGGCGGTGGCGATCTCCGGCGCCGCTCCGAGCTTGCGGAGTTTGCCGCTGTGCATGGTGATACACACATGACAGTCGTTGCGTACGGCGACGGTCATGATGACGACCTCCCGTGCCAGTGGATCCAGGGTGCACTGGTCGAAACCGGCGCTCATGGCCAGGAATCCGTTGAGCAGCTCGGGTGATCCGGCCAACCGGCGGACCGCGTCGGGGATCGTGCCGGTGGGGCTCTGTAGGACCTGCATCGCCTGCCGGGCGGCGTGCGGAGCGGTCTCCAGGGTGTGGGCGCGGAACATCTCTCTCCTAAGATGGACAACATGGTTGACGATTCGCTAGAGATAGTAAATCAGGTTGACGGTTATGCCAAGGGCGCTACGGCGGGCCCGGGGGCGGACGGCCCGTCGCGCGCCGGGTACGAACTCGCCCTCCTGCTGTTCGCCGGGTTCCGGACGCTGATCGACGAATTGCATGCCGAACTGGCCCGACAAGGACATCCGGAAATGCGGCCCGCCCACGGTTTCGCCATGCAGGCGATCGGCGCCGACGGGGCTTCGGCCAGCGATATCGGTCGCCGGCTGGGGATCTCGAAACAGGCCGCCGGCAAAACGGTCGACCGCCTGGTCGCTCTCGGATACGCCGAACGGGCGGATGATCCGACCGATACCCGGCGGCGCGTCGTCCGGCTCACCGCCCGGGGCTTCGACGCGCTGGCCCGCTCGGCCGAGATCTTCCAGCGACTGCGCGGGAACTGGGCGCATGAGCGCGGAGAGGACCGGATCCGTGCCATGGAGGACGATCTGCGCGCCCTGGCTCCGCCGGTGGCATTCCGGCTCGATGCCGCCGGGTGGCTGGGCCGACTGACCTGACGGTCGGCGCCGATTACCCGTACGCTCGCGGTGATGCCGACGGCCGACCGATTACCCCAGCACGGCACTCCGCTGTGCGACGTACCCGGCGATTCCGCGAGCGCTCTCGGTCTCGGATCCGGCGATCTGTGTATCCCGTATCGCCGTGTCGACGCAGGAAGCTGGGGTTACCTCTGGGGTGACTGCTGGCGGGGGCCGGGGCAGACCGGTGAGTACCTCGGTTCGCCCGTGCTGTCGACCCAGGACGTCTTCGACGCCACCGGCGAGACCGCCATCCGGTTCACCGGTGTGGTCCCCGGCGGCCGGGCACGGCAACTGTTCGACTACGCGCACCACGCCGACAACGGATCCGGCGTCACCGAAATCTCGCGTATCCCCAACGATGCCATCGAAATCGACGGCCGCACCTTCATCCAGTACACCGCGGTGCACCGCCGGGTCGGGCCGGACTCCGCCCTCGACGGATCGGCGTTCTCCGGAATCGCCTGGTCCGACGACTACGGCGGTACCTGGCACGATTTCGGCCACCACTGGCCGGGTCAGGCACTCGGCATCGACGGAAATCCCTACGCCATGTGGACATTCGCCGGAATCGATCCAGACGGTTACCTCTACGTCTTCGCCAAACGCTGGAACGGCAGCCATTTCTACCGGCGCGATCACGGTGTCGTCCAGCTGTTCCGCTACGACCCCGGCGATTTCTTCCACGGGAATTTCGCCGCTCAGCAGAATTGGGCCCATATCGACGGCCGGTGGGGCTGGTATCCCACCCACCGGCATCCACCGACTCCGCTCTTCGCTCCCGGTCACGCGCTCGGGGAACTCTCGGTCGCGCGTATCGGATCGACCTATGTGATGGCGTACTTCGACTGTGTCGATCTCAGCGTCAAGACCCGCACGGCCGACCGGCCCGACGCGGTGTGGTCGGCCGAGAAGATCCAGGTGGTGCACGACGATACGTGGCCGGCTGCGCATCTCGGCAAACCTCGCCTGCCCATGCTCTACGGGGGCTACATCCATCCGGGCTCGGCATCGCTGTCACGGCTGACCATGATGATCAGCCGCTGGAACGGCACCCTCGGCGCGCGTCCGTACACTGTCACACAGTGGACCGGTCCGGCCGCCTGAATCCGGCCCGATCCACAGCCCCGGCCGCGCCGGCGACCCGTGTCGCGACACACTCGACACGGGCCGCTCGGATTCGATCAACCGCGCAGCGCGGAGGCAAAGATCGCGGGCAGGCGTGACCAGCGTGGATCGGCGGCGAAGTCGGTGAGCAGTCGCCCGGTCCGCGCGGCCGCCCGGTTGGAGACGAACCACGGCGGTTTCGGGGTGAGCGACCATTCGCCGTGCAGTACCGACCGCGGCGCGGGCCGGAACGGACCCCGTACGACGGTGCGCTCGACCCCATCGATCAGCCACGCGTTGTGCACCACACCGATCCCGCTCTGCACATCGTCGAGCGTATGGCCCGGATAGGCACCCCAGCTCGCGGTGGGGGTCAGATAGCCGACCGCGGTCCACGCGTTCACGGCGACGGTGCCGTAACGCAGCCGCTCGATCATCGTGTCGAATTCCGTGCCGAGCGCGTCGACGGTGTCGGGGTGCGCCACGATGTTCACGCCGAGGGTGCCGGTGAACTTCTCGTTGGCCGTATCCACCGCGGTGCGGGCGAAGTCGGATCCGCTGCCGGGCAGTTCCACGATGCCGAGGACAGGTGCGAAGTACTCCGAGGTGAACAATGCTTCGTCCGCGTCCGGATCCAGCCCGGCCACCAGTAGTCGCTCGCCCCGGCGGCCGAGCCGGCGAGCGTCGGGATAGCTGGTCCGCGCCCCGGCGACGCGGTGGTCGCTACCCGGGTAGTAAGCGTGACGGGTCGGCGCGCGATCGACCGCCGCGGTGAGCGCGGCGAGGAAGGCGTCCTTCTGCGGCCAATCCGCGGATACGATCACCGCCTGCGTGGCCACGCAGTTGTAGCCGCCGTTGTGCAGGCGCTGGGTGGCGATGTGCTCGGCCTGGAATTCCAGGTCGGCGGTACTCCATTCGCCGGGCAGCACGATCGTCGGGGACACTCCGCCGAGCTCGCTGGTGATGGGTTTGTCCAGCAGCGGAGCGCCGGCCTTCTTCCGTTCCGCCGCCGCCTCGCCCGTACCCCATACGATGGCGTCGTGCGTCGCGGCGCTGCCGGTCATATGGACGTGCGCGACCCGCTCGTGGGTCACGAGCTGCCCGCCGGCCTCGGGGCCGCCGGTGAACACCCGCACCACGCCGAGCTCGATCAGCGGCGCGAAGATCTTCTCGAACACCGGCAGCAGTGGATCGGTGACCGGGTTCAGTTTCAGCGCCACCACGCGGTTGTGCGCGATGAGTTCGTAGATCGTGTCCAGCGGTGCGATCGAGGTGATGTTTCCCGCGCCCAGCACCGCGCCGATACCGTGGGTGCGGGCGGGGTCGCGCTGGGCGAGGCCCGCGCCGGCCCGGGCGGTGGCCGCGTCGACGCCTCGCCGCAACCACACCTCGGCCCGGAAACCGCTGAGCAGGAGCTCGTCGTAGAGACCGGCGGGGAGCGCGCGCACGGTCACCCGGCCGCCGGCGGTGCCGAAGGTCGCGTTCGCGAGCGGGCTCACGCCGCGCTCCAGCGATTCGAGAGTGCGGGATACCGCGGTGAGACTCGTCGCGAAGACATAGGGGCCGGACAGCCACTCCTCGCCCACCAGTGGGGACGCGGGGTCGAGACCCTTGATCCGCACCGCGGCCTCGACCCATTCGCGGGCATGCCGGCCGGTGAGCGTACGCATCCGGTCGAGCAGGGCCCGTCGCCCGGCCAGCGGCAGGCGGGACCATTTCTGCTCGCCCGCGGTGAGTTCGGCGAGGGCGGTATCGATAACCGTGTCGGCCGCGACGGCCTGTTCTGGCTGCACGTGGGCACACTCCGTAGCTGAGATCCGTGATCCGAGTAGAACTCAGTGTGGCTGTGCCGGTGCCTGAAGGAAATGTGTCGGCGTTGCGTCATTCGCGGCTCGATCTTGTGCCCGGGCACAAAATCGGCGTGGTGTGGGTCACGGTCGGGTGACTAGACTGTTCCGGTATGAGCACGCCCGCGCCGCCCGCGGCACCCCTGGCCGCCGCGCTCGCCGATTCCGTCGAGGCGCTGACCGATGTTCTGGTCGGCCGGATCGCGGCGGCCGACCCGTCCTATGGGGAGTCCGGGCTGCTGACCGCGGACCAGCTGTACCGCACCTGCCTGGAGAATCTCACCGCGGTGATCGGGGCGCTCGCCGGAACCGGTCCGTTGCGGCTCCAGCCGGCCCGCGACGCGGGACGTCTCAAGGCCGAACAGGGCATTCCGGTCGCGAGCCTGTTGCACGCCTACCGGCTGGGTGGCCGGCTCGTCTGGGAGGAACTGACCAACTGGTCGGCCGGTCCGGGGGACGCCCGGCTGCACGAACTGGCGACGCGGCTGTGGGAGCTCGTCGATCTGTACTCCGATGCGGCCGTCGAGGCCTACCGTGAAACCGAGGTGCTGCTCGCGCATTCCGACGCGCAGATCCAGAGCCGGCTGGTCCGGACACTGTTCGACGACCATACCGGTAATCCCGCCCGTGTCCTCGAGGTCCTGCGCACCCTCGGATTCCCGGAACGCGGGACGTTCGCGGTGGTCGCCATCGATACCGAACCCACCGCGCCACTGCCGGGGCGACTCACCGCGGCGCTGCGCGAGATCGGTATCCGGTCGGTGTGGGATGCACAGATCGATGCCTATATCGGGTTGCTGTCCGCGGCTTCCCCGGAGGTATTGGGACGCGCCACGGCCACGATCTCGGCGTGCGTCACCGAGCGGGTGGGTCTCAGCGACGCCTTCACGACCCCGCGTACCATCACCGCCGCACTGGCCGAGGCACGTCTGGCGTCCCGGTCGGTGCGCCGGGGTGCGGCCGCAACGGTCCGCTTCGGCGACGAACCGGTCGCCCATCTTCTCGTCGCGGTTCCCGAGGCCGGGCGGCGGGCCGCCGCCCAGATCCTGGGTCCGCTGCTCGACCTCCCGGTCGCCGAGCGCGATGATCTGATCGGTGCGCTCGAAGCCTGGTACCGAGGCGGCGGGTCGGCCGCGGCCGTCGCCGAAATCCTGCACTGCCACCGCAATACGGTGCGTTATCGGCTGCGAAAAATCCGCGATCTCACCGGCCGCGACACCACCGACCCCCGCCAGTCGGCCGAACTGTATCTGGCACTGGAAGCATTCGGCCTGCTCGGCACCGAGACCAGCGGCGGCCGGGCCTGATCGGTGGGGAACGGCCCGGGAGCACGCCGGAGGCCATAGGCTCGGGCTGTGACCGCGAACGAAGGGACAGTTATGACCGGCGTACCCGTGAGAATCGAACGGGAGGGGCCGGTCTTCACCATCGTCCTGTCCCGGCCGCAGGTCCGTAACGCGGTCGACGGACCCACCGGCACCGCCCTGTACGACGCGTTCACCGCCTTCGAGAACGACGATTCGGCGACGGTGGCGGTGCTGTGGGGCGAGGGCGGAAACTTCTGCTCCGGAGCCGATCTCAAAGCCGTCGGGACCGACCGGGCCAATCCGCTGTCGGCCAAGGGGCGCGGACCCATGGGGCCGACCCGTATGCAGTTGAGCAAACCGGTGATCGCCGCGGTCGCCGGTCACGCGGTGGCCGGTGGGCTGGAACTGGCGATTTGGTGCGATCTGCGGGTGGCCGCCGAAGACGCGGTGTTCGGTGTCTTCTGCCGGCGGTGGGGAGTTCCGCTCATCGACGGCGGTACGGTGCGGTTACCGCGGCTGATCGGTACCGGGCGGGCCATGGACATGGTGCTCACCGGGCGGCCGGTGGACGCGGCCGAGGCGCTCGCGATGGGCCTGGCCGACCGTATCGTCCCGGTCGGGGAGGAACGGCGGGCTGCAGAAGCGCTCGCCGCCGAGATCGCGCGTTTCCCGCAGACCTGTCAGCGGCACGACCGGCTCTCGCTGCTGCAGCAGGAGGGGATGGGCGAGCAGGAGGCGATCGCCAACGAATGGGAGCACGGCGTCATCTCCCTGGCCGAAGCGGCTGCGGGTGTCCAGCGTTTCACCGCCGGGGCCGGGCGCGGTGGCTCGTTCACCGATCACGGCGCTCCGTCTGCCTAGAACATCGGCGCACGGCGAAGCACCGGACGCTTCGAGCGCCTCCCGGAACAGGGCCCGGCGACCGTCTGTCCCGCCGAGGCGCGCCGGGATCGCGCGCCGTCCGGTTCGTCAGCCCGCCGCGGGCACCGGTGTGTTGTGTCGGGCGGCCACCCACCAGCGCCCGTTCTCCGCGATCAGGACATAGAGCGCGACCATCGCCGGATCGCGGTCGAGGAGAACGCCGTCGGCGGTGCGCGCGCGAGCGGCCTTGTGGGCGATCGCGATATCGGGGCGTAGGAAGACGATATCGGTGAGCTCGTAGGCCACATACTCGTTCTTCAGGAATCCGGACAGTCCGAGACGTGCGGCTTCCAGCAGCGCCTCGCGGCCGGTGATCACTGTGCCCACGGCATTGCCGGCAGCGGCGTTGGCGAGGAAACCACTGACCATCAATTCGGCGTCGTTGGTGTTGTAGCCGGTTTCGACATCTTTGATCAGCTGCTCGATCGCCGCGATATCGGCGGTGTGGTCGGTTCCGGAATCCGCTACGGCGGGTGCTTCGTTCGTGCTCATGAGATCATCCTCGAACCTGAACAGTACTCGAGGTCAACTCGTCCCGTCGGAGGGGCCGTGTGCCGGTCGGCGTAGCCGATGCGACGTCCCCCCGGGCACGGCTCAGCGAAGCCGGACCACCGCGGTGGCGCGTCCGAAGATCCGGCGGGCGCCGTGCCGGGCGGTGAGCGCGACGGTCGCGATGCGCTGCACCGGATCCACCGCTTTCACCCGGCCGGAGTATTCGACGTCGGCTCCCTCCCCGGTGACGCGCACCGGCGTGGTCAGGCGCACCGCGTATTCTCGGACCGCACCCGGATGACCGAGCCAGGAGGTGACGAATCCGGCGCCGATACCGATGGTCAGGACGCCGTGTGCGACGGCGGAGTCCGGCTCCGCCAGTTCGGCGACCTCGCCGCTCCAATGGATCGGATTCGGATCGCCGGGGACACCGGCGTAGTTCACCAGATCGCCCGCGGTGAGCCGTATGGTGCGGGGCGGGAGTTCGGTAGTGATTTCCGGTACCGACATCGCCGTCAGCCGATATTCGCGGAGAGGTCGGGAAGCATTCGCAGGGCTTGGTCGGCCCAGTTGTTCCATGCGTGGATACCGTAGGCGGGGAAGTCGTAGTGCACGTTCTGCGCGCCCAGGGTGGCCATCCGGATCTGGAAGGCGCGCGTGTTCACCAGCGCCAGCGCCTCGAGGCCCATCCCGTTCACCGTGGTGATGCTCGGACTGTCGGTCGCAGTGGGCAGGCCGCTCGCCGCGGAGACCCAGAGTCGGGTGTTGTTGGCGACGAGCCGGGGCGCGGCCACGAACGGGTCGATCCGCAGCCATTTCGGATCCCAGGGTGCGGCCATCGAGTCCACGTTGTAGCCGCCCGCGTCGATCATGGCGACCCGGATCGCCTCCCGCATCCCGGGCGCCGAGATGTTCAGGTAGCCGGAGTAGGACCCGGCGAAGCTGAACTGGTCGGGATGGTCGCCGGCCAGGGTCAGGGCGGCGCTGCCACCCATCGACAGGCCGAAGACGCCGTTGCGCCGGGTGGCGAAGCCCAGCCGGTCCCGCAGAGCAGCGGGCAGTTCACGGGTGAGGAAGGTTTCCCATTTATAGGTATAGGACTTGCCCGGGCCGCCCGAGAGGGTCTGCAATCCACCGGAGCCCGACGCCGACCCGGAGGCCGATCCGCCGGCCGAACCCGAACCGGGCGGAACGCCGAGGAACGAACTCGGCGCGTTCCAGTCGGTGTAGAAACTGGACCGGCCACCGACCGGCATCACCACGTTGATATTCCACTTGGTGAATTCCCGGGCGATATCGGTATCGATCTCCCAGCCGCTGAGATCTTCGCGGGCGCGCATTCCATCCAACGCGTAGACCACCCGCGAGGTATTGCCGTCGGCGGCGCGGAACACCCGCGATTTGATGGGTCCCATACTCGAGTCGACCCAGAAATCGGCTCCGGCGGGATCGAAGGCGGCCCGGGCGGGCGCGGTGCTGCCGCTGATCAGGAAGAGGGCTTGGGTGACGACCGCGAACGCGGCGGTGAGCAGCCAGCGGGCGCGGCGGTTCGGGGCGTCCACCGGCGCCGGAGACAATCGAGTTCGCATCGCGGAGCAGGGCCTTTCGTCCGGGTGAGCACAGGGTCGAGGTGACCGGCCGGTGCCGGTCACGCGGATCCCGACCGGTGCCGAACAGCTCGCGGCCCCCGCCACGGTCTCGGCATACCGATCGGTCCGTCGTCGACGGAGGCGGGTTCGTTACCTATCTGTGATCTGATTCGCCCCGGGGTGGGTATCGGTATCACCGGCCGGCGGCCTGCCGTGAGTAGCGGTCGCGATTCGGGCTGTTCCGGTATTCGCGCAGTTCAGGTCGTTATTTGGTCGGCCGGTCGCTGCCCCGTCTCGCCGAGGGGCATCGGCGCGGTGATCACCGGACGGCGTTCGCGGAAGCCGGAACCGTATTCGTGGATGAAGTTCGCACCATGGTGCGTCCGGCGATCCAGCGCAGTAAACGGACGCGACGGGCCCACCGGGCGGGGTGGGAAACGGAGCCGGTGAGGGCGTGTTCTGCACGATCCAGGCAATCTTCCAGGAGGGCGTCGTGCATCCATCGGTAGGCCAGGGGCCATGTCAGTCGCGCCCGGCCGCGAGCGTTCATGGCGAGCAGGTGAATCAGATCGGTGCCGCCGGAAGCGGCCTGGACGGTGAATTCGTGGAAGCCGTCGAAGCCGCGGGGTCCGGTGAAACGGAAGCGCACCCAGTGGCCGGGTACGTAGTGCTCCACCGTGTACCGGATGGGGCCGTGCCCACCGGCCGCGCCTGCTTCGAGAGGGCGGTCGAACCGCATCGCCGGCCAGCAGTGCGCTGGCCAGAGGGCGTCGTCCTCGCCGGCGAGGCTGTCCACCAATGCGCTGACCGCGCTGACCGGGGCAGGCAGGT
Organism: Nocardia grenadensis; assembly: GCF_050942415.1. NCBI lineage: Bacteria > Bacillati > Actinomycetota > Actinomycetes > Mycobacteriales > Nocardiaceae > Nocardia > Nocardia grenadensis. The sequence continues at coordinate 2,850,916 of NZ_CP192054.1, forward strand.
GACGTAGGTGAACGTTGACAACAGCCATGTGCGGCTCCTTACTTCGGGCCGGTACGGCGTAACAACCCGCCGACGCGCGGGGCCGGTCCTGGGAGATCGACCGGCGGGTCGGGTCCGGGCGGTCGGCTTCCGGCAGATCAAATTTTGGAGATTAATCTCTAAAAAGAATTAGAGCATACCCTCTAGTACATGGGAAGGCCCCCGAGACACGATGCCGATCGGCTCCTGGACGCCGCCGCAGAACTCCTGGCCGGAGGCGGGCCGGCCGCTGTCACCATGTCGGGAGTGGCCAAAGCCGCCGGCGCACCGAGCGGGTCGGTGTATCACCGCTTCCCGGATCGCCCTGCGTTACTGGCCGCGCTGTGGTCACGCGCGCTACGGGGATTCCACGACGAACTGTTCGCCGCGCTGAGTCTCGGAGAACCGCAGGAAGCGATCCGCCGCAGCGCCCGTACGAGTCTCGAGTGGGCTCGGCGCAATCCCCGCGAAGCGCGCGTCCTGCTCGTCGGAGCGAAAGAGCTAGAAGAGCAGAACTGGAGCGAGCGGGCTCGCAGGGACGCCGCGCGAGACAACACCGCGCTACACGACGCCCTGAACGCCCTGATCCAGAACGGCGACGATCCCGCTCCCGACGCCGCCGACCGGGCACTTCTCGCGGTGGTCGACCTGCCCTATGCCATGATCAAGCGATATCTGAGTGCCGGTCGGCAGATCCCCGACTACGCGCCCGACCTCGCCGAGCAGGCGGCGGCCGCGCTGTTCGCTATGAGCCGGAGCCGGACAACCAACACTCGCTCGGTGGACCACAGCGGCGAGACCACGCAGTAAGCAATCGGTGCCCCGGGCGCCGCGCGGTTGTCGACGTGACCTGCTCGCGACCGGTCACATACTGCTCTTCGGCCGGCCGATCGCGCGGGGTGTTCCGGACCGACCGCCGCCTCCCGCGTCCGGCGAGGAGTACACGCCCATTCCGTCGGAGCCGTAGAGATTCCGCAGGCACGAGATTCACCCGTGCCTGTGACGAATCAAGGGTGGGCCTTCTGATACGCCTCGGCGATCTCCGCCGAGATCCGTCCCCGGCTCGACACTTCCAGCCCGTTCTTGCGGGCCCACTCGCGGATCGTCTGGGTCCGGGCATTGCCGCCCGTGGCCTGCGGACGCTGTTTACCCTTCGCCCGGCCGCCGACCCGGCGCGCATGCGCCGACCAAAAACCGATTGTCTCGCGCAGCTTTTCGGCATTTCCGGCCGACAGGTCGATCTCGTAGGTGACACCGTCCAGAGCGAGCGTGACAGTTTCCTCGGCGATGGAAGTTCCGTCGTAGTCGTCGACCAGCTCGACGATCACCTTGCGCGCCATGCAGTCCTCCGAACAATGGGCAAACTATCCGGACAATGGTAGCCATAGGGACCTGCAGGCCCGGAACCCGGCAGCGCAGTCCGCTCCGGCGAACCGGAAGACCAGGGCCCAGTCCGGTGTTCCACGGGTGTGGAACTGTCGTTGCTGGATCGCTCGCGGACCCGGGTGGGAGAACCCGAATCGGCCGCGTTGGCCCATACCGTCGAACGGGCTGTGGCGGCCGAGAAGTCGGGATATCGGCGTTTCTGGGTGGCCGAGCACCACGCGGTGCCCGGGATCGCCTCCGGGTCGCCGCCGGTCCTGCTGGGGGCGCTGGGCTCCCGGACATCGACCATCCGGATCGGGTCCGGCGGCGTAATGCTGCCGCATCATCGGCCCCTGGTGGTGGCGGAGCAGTTTCTCATGCTGGAGGCGCTGTTCCCGGGTCGTATCGATCTCGGCTTGGGGCGCTCGCCGGCGTTCACCGCCCCGGTGCGGCGGGCCATGCGGCAGGACGAGGCCGCACCCCACCGGTTCCCGGACGATCTGGCCGAACTGCGCGACTATCTCGACGGCACCGGTCCGGTCACCGCTCATCCGGTGAGCGACCGGAAGATCCCCATGTTCGTTCTGGCCACCGGGCAGGGCCTGACCGTGGCCGCGCGGCTGGGGCTGCCGGCAGTGCTCGGCGGGCCGCTGCTCGACAGCCCGGATCTGGCGGCGGCTCTGGCCGGTTACCGCCGGGATTTCCGGCCGAGCCCGCGGGCCGAGCGGCCGCGCGTGATGCTCGCGCTGGAGGTCACCGTCGCCGAAACCGACGAGCAGGCCCGCGCACTCGTCCTGCCCGAGGCCTGGGCGATGGCGCAGTCCCGGTCCACCGGCGTCTTCCCGCCGTTGGCGCCGGTCGGTGAGCGCACGGCGTGGACCGACCAAACGCGTCGTCGCGTCGAGGCGGCGGTGCGGCGTGCGATCGCGGGCACACCGCAGACGGTGCGGCGCCGGATCGAGCAGCTCACCGACCGGACCGGCGCCGCGGAACTGCTGGCCACCACCTCCACCTACGACCGCGCGGCGCTGGCCGCCTCCGATGCCGCATTGGCGCGGATCGTCGCCGGTTGAGCGTCAGGGCCGAGTGGGAGCCCAACGGGCTGCGGTGAGGCGCCGGATCTCCTCGACCACCAGGTCGGGTTCGGTCAGCGGGACGTAGTGGCCGGAGGCCGGCGCGAGCACATGGCGCCCGGCGGGCGATACCGCGGCCCGGTGGGCGTGGGCGGCGTTCGCCGCGGCGCGGATACGGGTGGTCATCCCGTCCCCGGCGCGGCCGCCCGAGATCACCGTCACCGGGATGGCGCCGAGTTCGGGCGGATCGTCGCGCCAGGTGGCGAGCTCGTCGAGGAAGGTGCGGGCCTGGACCGACTGCGTGCGCATGGCGCCCGGAGTGAACGCCTCTCGTTCCATATCCCGCCGGACGTCCGCCGGGACCGCGTTCAGCATCGAGCGGTACATCGATCCGAGCAACCCGAGTCGCGCGAGGGCGCTGTGCACCACCAGGGTGAGGCGCTCCACCCGGCGGATCGCCGCACCGAACAATAGGTCGGTCGCCTCGTCGGTGGGATCGACGAGCACGAGTCCGCGGATCCGTGCCGGCCGGCGGCACGCGGCGAGCCGGGCGACGACACCACCGGCACTGTGCCCGACCAGGACGAACGGACCGGGTCCGAAGTGATCGAGGACATCCGCCAGATCGCCGGCGATCCGGTCCAGGGCACGGCCGGCGGGGTCGGCCGGACTGCGGCCCAGCCCGGCCCGGTCGTAGACCACGGCCCGGGCGAACAGGCCGACCGCGGGCTGCACGAGACCCCACGACGAACGGGTCGCCGCCGCACCCGCTTCGAAGACGACGGTGGGTGCTGTCGTTCCCGGCGGACCGGGCAGGACCATGGCGTGCAGCGGCCGGCCCTCCCGCGTGGTGATCCGCTCCGGCACACCCTGGGTGTGCTGATCGGGTCCGGAAACGAAATCCGTCTCGGGCAATTCGAGGGCACCTCATCGATTCGGCACCGCGGGCCGGACGACCCGGAGCGGCGGGCAGCGGAGTCGGGAGCGCCGGTGGGGCGCGGAGGCGACGCTATCATTCGTGGGTCGCCGACCGGGCACCTTCCTCGACTCTGCCGCGCGCTACCGGATGGGGGACCGGTTGCGCCGCAAGCTTTTCGATCACCCGCTTCCGGCCGCGCCGAGAGCTTGCCCGCCCCGTGGGCCGCTCCGGGCGCTAACCGACGCGGGACGCGAGGAACTCGCGGAAGGCGCGCAGGGTCTCGGTCGGCGCCTCGAGCTGCGGGTAATGCCCCACATCGGGCAGTTCCACCACATCGGGCTCGGCGACCAGCTGCCGGTACCGGCGCACCATTCGCGCGCCCGATACCGGGTCGCGCAGGCCGTCGATCAGCCGGACCGGGACCTGCGGGCGGACCAGCGCCCCGACCCAGCGCTCCCGGTGGGCACGCCGCTCGGCCATATAGCCCATCAATTTGTGGCCGTTGCGCTTTCCGTGCTTACTGCACCACAGCATCCAGAACTGGTGCATCTGTTCCTCGTCCGGTCGCGACTCGGCGGCGAACACCGCGCCCAGGCTGTGCGCGAAGGTCTTCTCGTTGCCGAACCGGCCGACCAGCGGCCCCAGCGGGCTCGCGAGCAGGTTCTGGATGGGCCGGGGCCGATGGGCCTCAGGGAAGAGGCCGCCGTTGAGCAGGCAAACCGATTCGATCACCAGGGACCGATCGCCGGCGGCCCGGCGTTCGGCATCCCGGGCCAGCATCTCCTGGGCCACCGTATCGCCGTAGTCGTGGGCCAGGATGTGGAACTCCTGCACACCTTGTTCCCGGAGCAGCTGTTCGGCCAGATCGGCCTGGTCGGCGATCGTGTAGTCGTAGTGCTGCGGTTTGGCGGACCAACCGAAACCGATCAGATCCGGGGCGAGGACCCGCTCGAACTGCTCGCACAGCTCCGGCCACAGGGCGTGCCAGTCCCAGGACGCGGTGGGGAAACCGTGTAGGCACAGTAGCGTCCCGGACGATCCGGTACCGCCCGCGCGCCAGAAGATCTGGTGTCCGCGATGGGTGAAACGCGCTCCGCTCGACCGCCAACTCGCAAACTCGTCCATAGCCCCAGCATGCCCCGCCACGGGGCGCCGGTCGAGTAGGTCGCGGGCGAGTCGGCGCGACGTCGCCACCTGCGGAATGCGCGGGCAGTACGCAGGTAGGCTCGGCGCCCGGAGGAACTGCCGGCCGGGCCGGCGATCCGGCCCGGCCATTCGACGAGGAGGCACACCGTGCGTATCGGCATTCTGCTCAGTGAACGGTCCGGCGCCGACGCGCTGCGCCTGCTCACCGACGATCTCCGCCGGGTCGCCGAGGAGGGGTTCACCTCGGCCTGGCTCTCGCATATCTTCGGCGTGGACGCGCTCACGGCGCTCGCGGTCGCGGGCGGCCAGGTGCCCGGGATCGAACTCGGCACCGCGGTGGTGCCCACCTATCCACGCCATCCCGGGGCGCTGGCCCAGCAGGCGCGGACCACGGCGCTCGCGGTGGGACCGGACCGGCTCACCCTCGGTATCGGACTGTCACACCAGGTGGTCATCGAGAACATCTACGGGTACGGGTTCGAGCGGCCGGCCCGCCATATGCGCGAGTACCTCGCTGTGCTGGGCCCGCTGCTGGAGCGGCGGCCGGTTTCCTACAAGGGCGAAACGCTGAGCGGGAACTTGGAACTCGGAATCCCCGACGAGGGCCGGATTCCCGTGCTGCTCGCCGCGCTCGGCACCCAGATGCTGCGGCTGGCGGGCCGGCACGCCGACGGCACCGTGCTGTGGATGACCGGCCCGGCCACTATTCGCGACCATATCGCGCCGACGATCGACGCCGCCGTCGCCGACGCGGGCCGGCCGCCGGCGCGTATCGTCTGCGCGCTTCCGGTATTGGTGACCGATGATGTCGCCGGCGCCCGGGAACGGGCGGCCACCACCTTCGCGATGTACGGCACCCTGCCGTCGTATCGAGCGATGATGGATCGCGAAGGCGTGGCCGGGCCCGCGGATCTGGCCATCATCGGGTCCGAGGAGCAGGTCGAGGCCCGTATCCGCGATATCTTCGACGCGGGAGCCACCGAATTCGTCGCCTCGGTCTTCGCCGGCGGGACGGAGGCAACTCGAACGCGCGCACTGCTGTCGGGGCTGACGGGCTGACCGCGGCGCCGCCGTCCCGGGCCCGGTGGTGCGTCAGGCCGGATGGGTGATCATGACCGGGCACGCGGAGTGCTGGATGAGCGACTGGCTGGTCGAACCGAGCAGCAGTCCACGGAATCCGCCCCGGCCCCGGCTGCCGACCACGACGAGTTGCGCGCGTTCGGACCATTCGCGCAGATGCTGGGCCGGTGTGGACGGGTACACCTCGCGGTGCACGGTGACCTCCGGATAACGCTGCTGCCAGCCCGCCAGCCGTTCGGCCAGCACCGCCTGTTCGGCGGTCTGCAGATCCTCGGCCGGGATCTCGATCAAACCGGTGCTCGCGAATTCGGTGAAGGTCAGATCACTCCAGGTGTGGACGGCGACCAGATCGGTTTCGCGTTCGGCGGCCTCGGCGAAGGCGGCGGCGACCGCGGTGTCACTGACCGGGCTGCCGTCGACACCGACGACCACCGGGCCGCTGGTGATCTCGTCCCCGTTCTCGCGGACCGCGACGATCGTGCCGCTGCCGTGCGCGGCGACCGCCAGAATTGTCGAGCCCAGATGGGAGACCGCGCCACCCCGCCGCGAGCCGAGTACCACCATATACGCGGATTCGGACAATTCGATCAGCATCTTCGCTGGGCTGTGCTCGGAGAGCAGAGTATCGACCTGCACCCTCGGCGCTGCCTCCCGGGCCACCTGGGTTCCGGTCGCCAGCGCCTGCTCACCGTGGGTTTTCAGCATGCGCACGGCTTCGTCGACCATGGGCTGGTAAGCAACCAGCCAGGTCTTGGCCGGGGTCGAATTCATCGCGTAGGCGAGGACCAGACGGCGGCCGCGCCGCGCGGCGACCGCCGCTGCCCAGCGGATGGCCGAATGCGCGTCGGGAGTACCGTCCACACCCACTACGACGGCAGCGGATACGAGCCGGTGCGGAGTGTCTTCGTGTGCGGTCATAGGCCGAGTATCCCTCCGGCGGACAACCGCGGCGATATCCGCCGGGCGTGTCCGGCGAATTCGATTACGCGTATCGAGGGCTCGCCGTCCCGATATTCGCTACCACGGTTTTCGTTCGCGGCGCGCCGTAGCCGAGGCTTGTCGAATGCGGCGTGATGTGCAGATCATGATCGCGTGCTGATATCGGATGGGGTGATCGGGCTACGGCCGATCGAGGTGGCCGACGCCGCCGCGCATCTGGCGGCTCAGGGCCGGGAATCGATGCGCCGCGCCCCAGGACCGGGAACCCCGAATGTGGTGGCCGATTTCGAACGCTGCGTCGACCAGTGGGCACAGGACGGCCCGTACAAAACCTTCGGCGTGGTGGACGCGCTGACCCATGCGCTGGCGGGGACCCTGGACCTGGCGTTGGAACAGGAGTTCCTCGCGAAACGTCAGGCCGATATCGCCTTCGGCATCTACGCGCCGTGGCGGGGCCGGGGTGTTGCCGGCCGCAGCGTCGTGCTGGCGTGCCGCTATCTGGCCCGGCACGATCTGGCCGACGAGGCGGTATTGCGGATCGATCCGGACAACACGGCCGCGATGGCGCTGGCGCACCGGCTCGGATTTCATTACCACCACACCGGCGTGGGCCCCGAGGGCCGCCTCGACTGGTTCATCCAGGCCGTCTGACCAGGGTTCACGCGCCCTTCCGGGTTCGCTTCTGGGCGGTTTTCCGGGCCTTCGGCTCCGCCGTCTTGCGGGGTTGCGCTTTTCTGGTCGTAGACTTTCGCGCCTTCTTCGGGGCCGTGGATTCGGCGTCTCCGCCCGCGCCGCTGGCCTCCAGGCTGCGCTGCAACGCGGCCACCAGATCGACCACCTCGGCATCGGACTCCGCGGCGGCCGCCTCGGGGCGTTCGGGTGCCTTCCCGCCCCCGCCGGCGACGGCCTCGTCCAGCAGGCGCTGCAACTCGACCTGATATTCGTCGGTGTACTGGTCGGGGTCGAAATCGTCGGACATGGACTCGACCAGCGTCTCGGCCATCTTGATCTCCTGAGGCCGCGGCGTGCCCGCTTCCTCCAGCGATTCGAAGGAGACCGCGCGTACCTCGTCGGGCCACAGCAGGGTCTGCAGTACCAGCATGCCGTCCCGGACCCGCATGGCCGCCAGCCTGGTCTTCTGGCGCAGGGTGAAGTGCACGAGCGCGGTGCGGTCGATACGTTCCAGGGTGGCGGCGAGCAGCACATAGGCCTTGGGCGTATTCGAATCCGGTTCCAGATAGTAGGTCTTGTCGTACAGGATGGGATCGATCTGATCCGACGGGACGAATTGCAGTACCGGAATCTCGTGTTTCTCGGCGACCGGTAGTTTGGCGAAATCATCGTCGGTGAGGACGACTTTTTCCCCTTCCGGTGATTCGTATTGTTTATCGATATCGGCGAATGCGACCGATTTTCCGCATATCGTGCACACGCGGTCGTATTTGATCCGCCCGCCGTCCGCGGCGTGGACCTGATGGAATTTGATGTCGTGGTCCTCTGTGGCGGTGTAGACCTTCACGGGGACGTTCACCAGCCCGAACGCGATCGAGCCTTTCCAGATTGACCGCATCACTCCATGATGACCGAACCGGGCCCCCGGGGCGAGATCGGTCGAAGTCCGAGTGTCGCCGCCGCGAGCCGGGCCCGCACGGGGCCCGGAAGTCCGAAAAAGAGCCCGGACATGGCGGTGAGCATGCCGACCGGGTCGTCACGCCGGGAAAGGTAGGCGCGTTGCAGTTCGATATCGAGGTCGAAGAACGCGTCGAAGAAACGCGGGATCTCGGTCGGCGGCAGCGCCAGCAATGCCCGCAGCCCGGCCTGCCGGAGCCGGTGGACCGCGCGCGCCGCGGCTGTCCACCCCGAGCCGCCGGCGGCAACGGACTCGGCGGCCGACAGTGTGGCCGCGACGCTGTAGCCGGTGGCGGGATGCAGATACCCACCTGCTGCGCCGAAGCGGCCGGCGCCGGGCCTGCCGCCGGCCACCGGGAAACGCACCCGCTCGACCGGTTCGTCGCCCGCCGTCGTGATGTGCCGGGCCCGCAGCCGGCGGTGCAGGCGGCGCGCGAGTTCCTCCTGAGTGAGGGCGGGTGCGCCCACCAGGCAGGTTTCCTCGTACAGCACGGAGTCGGCCCCCAGCGGTACCGCGTACAGGAACGAGGGGGGAGAATCCGGCGCGGCACCGTTGTCCGTTCGCCAGTCCATGAACAGGGCGGGGTCCGATGTGGCGTCGCGGGGCAGTTTCAGGCCGTAGGCGGTCTGCTCGGCCCGGCCCGGGCGGCGTCGCAGCCCGCGTGCGTCGATGACCCGGCCGGCGCGCAGGATCCGGCCGCTGTGGAGTGTGACCGTGCGCCGGTCGAGTGCCACCGCCCGCCCCGGCACCACTGTGGCGCCGGTGAGGTCGAGGGACTGCTGAAGCAGCCCGGTGTCCAGGACGGAGTACGCGCGCGGGATGCTGTGGTCGCGTAGGCCGTGCGCCCGCGGTCGCGCGACGGTGGCCGCGACGACGGCGCTGTCGAGCCAGGCCGGGAGTTCGTCGGACCAGGCGGCGTAGGTCGCCCGCCAGACCCGCCGCGGATTCGGGTCCACGACGAGTACGGTCATCCCGCGGGCCAGACAGCGGTGGGCGAGCGCGCGCCCGGCCGGCCCGAGCCCGCAGATGGCGATATCGGCGCTCACCGTCGGATCGAAACACGGCCGCCGCGCATCGCGCGCGCCGGGGTGGTGGTGACCGTCGCCGCTCGCCGCCGTGGCCCGGAACAGCCGCTGCGGTCACGCGTGTTACGACTGGGTGAACCGACGACTCGGAAGGAACGTGGATGACGAACGTGGAGGCGGCGCGGGCCGCACCGGATACGAGCGGTGGACGGCGTGCCTGGTTCGGTCTGGCCGTACTCCTGCTGCCGGTGCTGCTGGTTTCCATGGATATGTCGGTGTTGTTCCTGGCGTTGCCCACTCTCACCGCCGACCTGGATCCGACCGCCGCCCAGCAATTGTGGATCCTCGACATCTACGGGTTCCTCATCGCCGGTCTGCTGATCACCATGGGCAATCTGGGCGACCGCATCGGCCGCCGCAAGATCCTGCTCGCCGGTGCCACCCTGTTCGGTATCGCTTCGGCGATCGCGGCATTCGCGCCCAGCGCCGGCGTACTCATCGCGGCGCGTGCGCTGATGGGTATCGGTGGGGCGACGCTGCTGCCGTCGAGCCTGGCATTGATCTCGAATCTGTTCCGCGACCAGCGGCAGCGGTCCACCGCGATCGGTATATGGACGGCGTTCTTCGCCGGGGGTTCCGCGGTCGGGCCGATCATCGGCGGCGTGCTGCTGCATCATTTCTCATGGGGTTCGGTCTTCCTGATCAACGTTCCGGTACTGCTCGTACTGCTGTTGTTCGCCCCGGTCCTGCTACCCGAACACCGGGCGAGCGCGCTGGGCCCGCTGGATCTGCCGAGTGTGCTGCTCTCCATCGGCGGCATCCTGCCCGCGGTGTACGCGGTCAAACACGTGGCCGAATACGGCCCGGATGTCGAGGCGCTGCTGTGCGCGCTGGTCGGCGTGGTGATACTGACCGTCTTCGTCCGACGGCAGCGCCGGCTGGCCGAACCCTTGGTCGACCTGGGTCTGTTCCGCCGGGCCCGCTTCTCCCTCGCCATCGGGTCGAGTACCGCGGCCATGATGTCACTGGCCGGACTGAGTTATCTGAGCAGTATCTGGCTGCAATCGGTGACCGGGCGTGATCCACTACAGGCGGCGCTGCTCGGGATACCGATGGCGATCACCGTTTTCGTTTTCTCGGTCAGCGGTTCCGCGGTCGGTCGCCGGCTCGGCGTGCGCTGGGCCTTCGCGCTGGCACTACTGGTGGCCGCGCTCGGCAATCTCCTGGTGCTGGGTATCGGCACAGGCGGCGGCACCGGCTGGTACCTGGCCGGATCGGCGCTGGCCGGTATCGGCTACGGGATCGTGTTCACCCTGGTATCCGAAGTGGCGGTGGCCGCGGTACCAGCGGAACGGGCGGGATCGGCGGTCGGCATCTCCGAAACGAGTTTCGAACTCGGTAACGCGCTGGGATTGGCGCTGCTGGGTTCGCTGGCGGCGCTGGTCTTCCGTTCCGGGGGCGATTTCGCTCCCACACTGGGCGAGACGATCGAGCGGCACAACGCGGATGCCGGGTTGCTCGCGGCGGCCCGGGAGGCGTTCGTCACCGGTGCGCATACCTCGATCTCGGTGGGTGCGGGCGTCCTGCTGGTCGTGGCGGCGATCGCAGTAGTGGTGGGGAAGGGCGGCCGCTCGGCCCCTACCGAGCCGATCGGCCCGTAGGCGTACCGCAGTTGGCTGCCGGATGTGAATGCCGGCACGTTCTGCCGCGGCGTCGTCGGGGGTTGCTGCGCCGAAACCGACCTATCCCCGCCCGTCAGGTGTCCGGCGGGTCAGCACCCGCCGGACACCCCGAATCACTGCGGCGGTGTGCCGTACGGTGCGGCGGTATAGGCCTCGGCCGCGCCGACCGCCCCGCCGATGGCCGCGCCGGTGAGTATGGCAGGCGCCGCGACGAGCGTGAATGCGGTGGTCGCGGCGATTACGGGCATGTACACCAGACCGGCCGGCATGAACGGTATGCCCACGACCAGGCCGACCGCCCCGCCGACCAGCGCAGCGACGCCGGCGACCGGTGACGCCACCGCACTGCCGACCGATGCGCCGACCGCCGCGGAACCCAGGGTCTGCGCCGCCATCCGATCCGACCGGCTCCGTTCCACACCCACCGAGTCGTAGAAGGTCGCCAGCTGCGCTTCGGCCTGCGCGGCGCCGGTATTGATCTCCCGGACATCGAACGGCGGCGCATCGATGACGACATTGCCCACCCGGAGTTTGCCGGGTGGAGCCTCGATCGGCGCCACCGGCGCGACCGGCTCGGGCGCGTGCAGCTCACCCTGCGGTGCGAGGTAGGCGTAGTTCGGCACCGGGCGCGTCGCGAGGGCGGGCGCCGAGGCGGCCGGTTCCGCGATCACGGTCGGCCGCGGGCCCGTGGGCACCGCGGGCGCGGTGTGGGTGAACGGTGCCGTGGCCGCGGTGATGGTATCGGTGGCCGATCGGACCGCGACCCGCGCGGCCTCCTGCACGGCATCGGTGGCCGTGCCCAACGGGTCCACCGCGGCGGCGATCGGGGATGACGCGGGTGGAGCGGGGAGTACCTCGGCATTGGCGGTGCCGGCGCCGATCAGTGTCGCGATGAGCGGGATCGCGCCCGCCGCGACGACCGAGCCGGCAGCACGCCGGGACGGACCGGTTGCCCTGTGCTTACCCATGGTCGCCTTTCTCCGGGAATTTGTCGGTTTGCCAGACATTCGTTCCGGAGTGCGGCGTGGATGGGTTCGGCCTGTTCAGTCGGCTTACAACAACAGGTGGTCCGGGTTTTCCGGGCTTGGGTTGATAGTTGTCCGGCGGTTCGCCGGCGTGGTGTAAGTGGCGGTATGCGGGGATCGCACGTTGGGCCGCGCCGATGATCGGCGACGAGCAGGTTCGCCCTCCGGCCACACGACAACCGCGACCGCCGGATGCGATGTCAGCGCAGGGCCGGTCACCGTAGTCGCGGTAATCGAGGCGCCGTGGGCCGCTGGACCGGGACACGGGACCGGTTCGTCATCCGGTTTCGCTCGGGAGTACATCGAAAGGGCCGCTGCATTCTCCGGGTGGCGACCGCCGGACCGGGCGTCCGGTTAGAGGGGCGGCAGCGGGCCGAACGGTTGCGTGGTGAAACCGTCGGTCGCCCCGAAGGCGGCGCCGAGCGCGGCTCCGGCGATCACGGCCGGTACCGTGACGATCCCGTAGGCAAGGGTCGCGCCGAGGACGGGGCCGACGACGAGCCCGGTGGGGAGGAAGGGCAACCCGACCACGAACCCCGCGGCGGCGCCGAGCATCGCGAACGGAATGGCCACCGGTGCCGCGGCCGCGGCACCGATCCCGGCACCGATCAGGCCCGAACTCATGGCCTGGGCGGCGACCCGGTCCGCCCGGCTGCGCTCGATACCGGACGAGTCCAGGAAGGCCGTCAGCTGCTCCTGGACCCGGTCGGACCCGGCATTGAGCTCTCGCGTATCGAACGGCAGGCCGATCTCGAGGTCGCCGACCCGTAGGGTGCCGGGCGGCGCCTCGATCGATGCGGCCGGGCGGGCGGCGTGCGATGCCGTTCCGGGCGCCGGGTGGTCGTCCACGATCTCGAGGCCCGGAGTCGCCGCCGGTATCGGGCCGGCGGGCAGCGGTGCACCGGGCACCGGGTGGGTGAACCGGTCGGTGGCCGCGGTGACGGTATCGGTGACCGACCGGGCGGCCTCCTGGACAGCGCCGGTGACCGCGCCGAACGGATCCACGGCGAGGCCGGGCGCGGGCGGAAGCAGACCGGTGGGCAGCGTGGGCAGCGACGGTAGTGCCGGGGGCGCAGCGGGCAGCGGGGGTAGCGACGGCAGTACCGCGGGAACGGCGGGTGGGGCGGGAAGAACGTCGGCGTGGGCCGTCCCGGCGCCGATCAGTACCGCGATGAGCGGGACGGCTCCCGCCGCGACGACCGAGCCGGCGGCACGCCGGGAACGGGCGGGTGTCCTGTGCTTACCCATAGACGCCTCTCTGGAGATGATCTGATTGCCAGATGTTAGCTCCGAAAGGGCGTTGAATCGGGGAGGTGGGCCCGGTCAGCCGACTTTGCGATCGCCACCCGGTTTCCCGGGTAGGTCGGCGTCGACGGCTTCGGCGGTGACGGCCGGAGTTCCGGGCGAGGGAGCCGGAGGCCGGCGCCCCGCCGCGCCGCGCACGAACTCTTCGCCCTCCTCGCTGTCGCCGTACACCGCTTCCAAGGCCAGGCGCGCGAAGATCCACTGTTCGGTCGCCGCCATCTGGCCACGGCTACGGCCGAGGAAGGTGACGAACCACTGGATGATCGTGGTGATCCGGCTGCGGTAGCCGACCAGGTAGTACAGGTGCAGGCCGAGCCAGGCCAGCCAGGCGATGAACCCGCCGAACTCCAGCTTGCCCACCTGGCAGACCGCGCTGAAACGCGAGATCGTCGCCATACTGCCCTTGTTGAAGTAGGAGAACGGCCTGCGTTCCTGTGCCGTCTGCTTACCGGCCAGCTCGGCCCTGATCTGCTTCGCGGCATAGGTGGCGCCCTGGATGGCGCCCTGGGCCTGGCCGGGGACGCCCGGCACCGACATCAGATCGCCGACGACGAAGACGTTCGGATGCCCTTTGACCGTGAGGTCGGGTTCCACCACGACCCGCCCGGCCCGGTCGACCTCGGTGCCGTCGGACTGGTCGGCGACCATCTTGCCCAGCGGGCTGGCCTGCACTCCGGCCGACCAGACCTTGCACGCCGATTCGATGCGGCGGCTGGTGCCGTCGGCATCCTTCACGGTGACCCCGTGCGCGTCCACGTCGGTGACCAGGGCGTTCAATTGGATCTCCACGCCCATGGACTCCAGACGCCGCTGCGCCTTACCGCCGAGTTTCGGCCCCATCGGCCCCAGCACCGCGCCCGCGCCCTCGACCAGGATCACCCGGGCGTCGCGGGGGTCGATGTTGTGGAAAGTGCCTTCCAGCGTGCGGTCGGAGAGTTCGGCGATCTGCCCGGCCAGTTCGACCCCGGTAGGCCCGGCGCCCACCACCACGAAGCTGAGCAGCCGGTCGCGCTCCTCCTGGGTCTGTGCCACCTCGGCCTGTTCGAAGGAGCCGAGGATACGACCGCGCAGTTCCAATGCGTCGTCGATGGTCTTCATACCCGGCGCGAAGGTGGCGAAGTGGTCGTTACCGAAATACGACTGCTGGGCCCCGGTGGCCAGGATGAGGCTGTCGTAGGGGGTGACCGTCTTTTCGCCGAGCAGCACCGAGGCGACGGTGCGCTGCGCCAGGTCGATCTCGGTCACCTCGCCCAACAGCACCCGGGCGTTCTTTTGTTTGCGGAGCACGAGCCGGGTCGCCGGTGCGATCTCGCCGACCGACAGGATACCGGTCGCGACCTGGTAGAGCAGCGGCTGGAAGAGGTGGGTGGTGGTTTTGGAGATGAGGGTGACGTCGACATCGGCGCGTTTGAGGTGCTTCGTGCCGAACAGGCCGCCGAAACCCGATCCGATGACGACGACGCGGTGCCGGCCGTTTCCAACAGGTTGCGTGCTCATGGTCGCTCCTCGCCGGCGGTGGGCCCGGTGCTGCCCTGGTGATCATTTCCTGACAACGCACACGGTAGTAGCAGTACCCGGGTACGACACAGTCGGACGCACGTTGTTCACCCGCGGTGGTGCGGCAACTCACCACGATAGCGATTGCGACGGGATCTCGGCGGGGCGCGGGATGATACCGATTCGGTGGAATCGGCTGAGCCGTTGCAACAAAGACAATACGATGGGTACTGTCTCTCAGGAGGTTTCGCCATGGTCACCGTCGACCGTGTCGCCGCGCATCGCGCGCGTGCGCGCACCGATACCGAGAATTCGGCGCTCATCGAGATCCCGCATCGAACCGTGGTCGACCGGCTGCTGTCGAAGGTGCCGGACCGGCAGCGGACACTGGCCACTCCGCCCCGCGGTAGCCACACCGTCGCGGTGCGCGGTGACGCGGGCCTGCCGTATCTGGGGCGCACATTCCACTACATGCGCTGGGGTCCGGCCGAACTGCTGGACAAGTACCGCCGCTTCGGCCCGGTGAACATCAACAGTTCCATGGGGCTGGACCGGGTGTTCGCCGCCGGGCCCGAAGCCATCGACGAGGTGGTCGGCCGGCGCCGTCGCGACTTCGGGCAGGGCTGGGACTACTTCATCGGCCCCTTCTTCCGCCGCGGGCTGCTGCTGCTCGAATTCGACGAGCATATGTTCCACCGCCGCATCATGCAGCAGGCGTTCACGCGGGAACGCCTGGAAGCCCACCTCGCCGAGCTGACTCCGGTGGTGCGCGCCAGTATCGGCCGCTGGGTGCCGCAAGGTGATGGCGCGAGCCGGACCGTGCAACTGTTCCCGGCGATCAAGGAACTGGCCCTCGATATCGCGGGGGAGACCTTCATGGCAGTCGAGGTCGGTGACCGGCGTAAGGATCTCACCGACGCCTTCGTCGCCTGCACCCACGCCGGGCTGGCCCTGATGCGCCACAGTGTGCCCGGCGGGAAATGGCGCGCGGGGTTGCGCGGCCGCGCCGTACTCGAGGAGTACTTCACCGCGATGGTGCCGGAGAAACGGCGCAGCGATGCCCCGGATTTCTTCTCGGGCCTGTGTCACGCGCGCGCCGAGGACGGGTCGGTGTTCAGTGACGCCGACGTGGTCAACCATATGATCTTCCTGATCATGGCCGCGCACGATACGACCACGACCACCGCCACGGCCGTAGCCTACTACCTGGGCAAACACCCGGAATGGCAGGAGAAGGTGCGCGCGGAGGTGCGGGCGCTGGATCTGGACAACCAGTCTCCGACGATCGCCGATCTGGACACCTTGCGCACGCTGGATCTCGTGGTGAAGGAGAGTCTGCGCCTTATGCCGCCGGTGCCCGGGATGGTGCGCCGTGCGGTGCGCGATACCGAGATCCTCGGCCACTATATCCCCGCCGGAACTCCGGTGGACCTCGGCTACCAGGTGAACCATCTGCTCGAGGAGCTGTGGACCGATCCCGAGGTCTTCGATCCGCTACGGTTCTCCGAGGAGCGGCGCGAGGACAAATCGCACCGGCTGGCCTGGATGCCGTTCGGCGCCGGTTCGCACAAGTGCATCGGGATGCATTTCGGCACCTTCGAGGTCAAGACGATCATCTCGGCGCTCGTCCGCGATTACGAGTGGAGCTTCCCGGATACCTATCGCATGCCCTGGGGCTTCACCACCATCCCGTTCCCCCGCGACGATGCCCCGATGCGGTTGCGCCGGCTCGAGTGAGACATCACTCGAAAACGACTCCGGGCCCCCGTCGCGCAACGGGGGCCCGGAGTACGCCGGTCGCGGTGATCAGCGTCCGGCCAGCAGTTTCTCGGCGATCGTCGTATCGGTTTCGGCGCCCTCCCGGTAGCCGCCCTCCCCGTTCATCGCGGTCATGATCGCGAGCGTGTAGCGCTCACCCGGCCCCGCGAAACCGACCGAGTTCACCACCCAGCCGCCCAGCTCGTCCGACCAGCCGTTCTTCAGACCCGGCCGCATGGCCGAACCGGCGCCCCACACACCCCAGTGCTGATTGGAATCGACCCGGCGCATCACGTCGAGCAGGTAGCCACGATCGTCGGGGTGCATCCGGTCCAGCACATTGGACATGAGCCGGTCCAGATCGGCCGCGGTGGTCTTCTGGAAACCCCAGTTCGGGCGCCCGTTGGGTGATGGTTCGGGCCGCAGACTGGTCATACCGTTCGCGCGGAACGCATTGTTGAACGCCTGGCCGTCGAGGCCGGAGTACTTGTTCCACAGGATATCGGTGGCCTGGTCGTTGGAGGTGGCCATCATCTGCTCCAGGAGCTGACGATCCTCCGGCGGCAGGGTGATGGCCCCGACCCGGGCACGGTTGAGTAGATCCGAGGCGATGGCCAGCTTGATGGTGGACGCGGTGAACACCATGTCCTCGGCATGCGGGCTGGCGTAGACCGCGCCGGTCTGGCGGTCACGGAAGACGTAGCCGGTCACGCCGGGGCGGGAGTCCAGATACGCGTTCACGGATTCGATGCGGGCGGCCAGATCGCAGTCGAAGCCGTTCGCGCAACCCTGGGTATGGGCGTGCGGTACGGCATCGGCCGAGGGGAGGCCGGAGGGCGCACCGGCGAACAGGATCGCGGCGGCGGCCAGGACAGTGGCGGGTGCGGCCACGCGGGGAGCCGCACCGGTGAGCAGGGGGTAACGCACGAGGAAACACCTTGTCATATCGGCGCTCTGCGCGCACGTTTTCCCCTCGGACCGCTAGGGGACCCGCGCGGTGGCCTTCAGTGCGGCGGCGGCGCGGCCGTTGAGCCGATAGCAGTGCTCGAATGCTTCGGTGTGTTCCGCGCGCGGCCACGAGTGCAGTACGACGGTGCGTCCGTAGTGCCGGGAGTTGACGAGCTCCCACCGGTCACCGGACCGGCGGACGGTGAATCCGTCCTTCGGTATCAGGGGCACAACCAGCGCTTTCATCGACGCGAACCAGCCTTTCGTGCGGTAACCGTTCCTCCCGGAGTTGCACTGTGACACAGTGCGTCCGCGAGATCGCGGCCATGCGACCGCGTGTCGGTGACTCATGTGCGCTAAATCACTGTGCGCCGGTTGTCGATATCCGGTAAAAGCTGTTGGCGCTAGGGACATTCGGGGATGATCTCCTGTCCCGGGGTTGTCCGTTCCGTCGTGGGGTCTTGGCGAGCGGTGTCGGACAGCGGGCGTATAAACGGGTGGACGATGCGCCCGCCCGAGCAGTGCGGACGTGACGAAGGATGGTGATCGAGCCGAGCGGAAGGGCGGAGATGGCGCTGCACATCCACCGTGCCGAACGCGCGGATACGCTGGTCACCGCGTTGGCCGGGCTGCTGGCCGAACCGCTGCCCGATCCGTTCGCCGCCGAGGTGATCGCCGTGCCCGGTAAGGGCGTGGAACGCTGGCTGACACAGCGACTCTCGGGTGTGCTGGGAGCTTCGGCGGCCTCCGGCGATGGTGTCACGGCCAATATCCGGTTCCCCGCCCCGGCCGCGCTGGCCGCGGAGGTGTCGGCCGCGATCAGCGGTTTCGGTCCGCACGAGGACCCGTGGTCGCCCGATCGGGTGGTGTGGACGCTGCTGCGAGTGATCGATGAATCGGTGCGTGAACCGTGGTGTGCTGTGCTCGCCCGCCATCTCGGCCTGGACGCCGAAGATCCGGTACCCACCGGAGCCGAGCCCGTGCCCGCCGCCGGCCCCGAGCACCGGCGCGGCCGCCGCTACGCTGCCGCCGCCCGGCTGGCCGCGCTGTTCGAGAGCTACACGGTCCAGCGCCCGGCCCTGATCACCGAATGGGCGCGCGGCGACGATACCGACGGCACCGGCCGGCCGCTGCCCGACGATCTGAGCTGGCAACCGGCCCTGTGGCGGCGGCTGCGCGACGCGGTCGGCGCGCCCGATCCGGCCGAACGGCTGCACACCACCTGCGCGCGATTGCGGGAAGATCCGGGCGCGGTGGATCTACCGCCGCGGCTGTCGGTCTTCGGCGCGACCCGGCTGCCCGCCGCCCACCTGGCGGTGCTCACCGCCGTGGCCGAGCACCGCGAGCTGCATCTGTGGCTGGCTCATCCCAGCCCGGCCATGTGGGACGCACTGGCCGGAATCGGCCCGAAACCGCAACGAGCGCACGATGATTCGGCCACCCGGGTGCGGCACCCGCTGCTGGCGGGCCTGAGCCGGGATATTCGGGAGCTCCAGTTGCGCCTGCCCGCGGCCGCCACCGATATGCGGTATCCGGAACCGGCGGGCGCCCCGGTCCGCGCCGGTGCCCCGGCCGGGCACGCGGACGACGCGTCCTGCCGGGACGAGCCGCCGGCGACACTGCTGGGAACGGTTCAGCGGCACCTCCGTGACGATCGCTGGCCGCCCGGCCCCGAGGACGCCGACGCCGACGACAGTGTGCAGGTGCACGCGTGTCATGGCCCGGTGCGGCAGGTGGAAGTACTCCGGGAGTGCCTGCTCGGCCTCTTCGCCGCCGATTCGACACTCGAACCCCGCGATGTGCTGATCATGTGCCCGGAGGTCGAGACCTTCGCCCCGCTGCTGCGCGCGGCGTTCGGGCATCCCGGGCCGGCGGGCCCGGAAACCCCTGCCGCTTCGGGGCATCCGGGGCACCGGTTACGGGTGCGTCTCGCCGACCGCGGCCGGGCGGTCACCAATCCGCTGCTCGGCGTGGTGGCGACCCTGCTGGAACTGGCCCGCAGCCGGGTCACCGTCACCGAGGTGCTGGATCTGGCGGCCGGCGAACCCGTGCGCCGCGCCTGCGGTTTCGACGACGACGATATCGAGCGCTTGCGGGAGTGGGCGGTCGAGGCCGGTGCCCGATGGGGCATCGGCCGGCGGCAGCGGCAGGCATTCGGTCTCGGCGATTTCGAGCAGAACACGGTGAACGCGGCGGTGGACCGGATCCTGCTCGGGGTCACCGCCGACGAGACCTCCGGGAGCTATCTGGACCGGGTGCTGCCGCTCGACGATGTGGACAGCAACGATATCGACCTGGCCGGCCGGTTCGCCGAATACGCCGACCGGCTGGCGTCGGTGCTGCGGGATCTACAGGGGCCCGGGCCCGCGGCACAGTGGACCGCGGTGCTGGACCGGGCCCTGGATCTGCTGACCGATGTACCGGAGTCGCAGTCGTGGATCCGTACCGAGGCGCGCCGGGAGCTGACAGCCGCCACCGCCCACGCCGGTGCCGTCGAGCTACGGCTGGCCGATCTCACCGGTCTGCTGCAGGAGCGCCTCGCCGCCGCCCCGGCCCGGTCCAACTTCCGCACCGGCGAGCTCACCGTGTGTGGCCTGTCCCCGATGCGATCGGTGCCGCACCGGGTGGTGGTACTGCTGGGCGTGGACGACGAGATATTCCCGCGCGGTGCGGGTATCGACGGTGACGAGGTGCCGGCCCGGGAACCGCTCCTGGGTGAACGCGACCCGCGCTCCGAGGACCGGCAGCTGCTGCTGGACGCGATCGGCGCCGCCCGCGACACCCTGGTGGTCGTGCACACCGGTGCCGATCCCGTCACCGGCGCCTACCGGCCGCCCGCCGTGCCGGTCGCCGAACTACTCGATGTGCTGCGTGCCCACGTCGGTGCCGCCGGGATGGCCGAGGTGGTCACCCGCCACCCGCTACAGGCACACGACCCGCGCAATTTCGCCGCCGGGCGGCCGTTCAGTTTCGACGCCGTCGCTTTCGCGGGTGCCCGGGCCACGGGCGCGGCGCCCACCGCGCCACCGGAACTGCTCACCCGCACCCTGCCCGGTACCGAGACCACCGAGATCGGGCTGGCCGAGCTGATCTCGTTCCTGGAACATCCCGTACGCGGTTTCCTGTGGCAGCGGCTCGGGGTGCGGGTCCCCGACCAGGACGACGATATCGCCGACCGGCTGCCCATCGAGTTCGGCGGACTCGAGACCTGGGCGCTGGGTGAGCGGATGCTCGCCGCGCGCCTGGCCGGCGCCGACCCGGCCGAATTGCGGGCCGCCGAATGGCGGCGCGGAATCCTGCCGCCCGCCGAACTGGGCCGGGCCGTCCTGAACGATGTGGAACGCACCGTCGAAACCCTGGTCCGGGCCGCCGGTCCCGACTACACCCGGCCGCCGCGCGATATCGATATCTCGTTCGACCTCGGCGACGGCCGCCGTCTCACCGGCACGGTCGCCGAGGTGCGCGGGGACCTGCTGGTACGCACCACGTATTCGCGGGTCGCGCCCAAACACCGGCTCGCGGCATGGGTATCACTGCTGGCGCTGGCGGTCACCGACGAGCGGTCGTGGCGGGCGGCGGTCACCGGCCGCGGCCGTTTCCCGACGCCGGCCTGGCGCGCCGAACTCACCGCGCCCGGCACGGCCGAGGCGACGACGATGCTGCGCACCCTGGTCGCGCTGCGCGATGCCGGTCTCACCGAACCGCTGCCCATTTCCACGGCCACAACCGCCGCCTACGCCGAGGCGCGATACCGGCGGCTGCCCCCGGAAGAGGCGATCGCCGCCGCCGACCGCGAATTCGGCGGCGGGGACAAGACCAGGGATTTCGCCGAACACACCGACCGGAATCTGCGGTACGTCTGGGGGCCGGCACCCGACCTGCGCGACCTCACCGCCGCCCCCGCGCCGTCCGGGGAACCGATCGAGAACACCCGTTTCGGGTCGATCGCCCGCCGCCTGTGGGTGCCGCTGCTGCGCGCCGAACAGCAGGGGGCGCCATGACCGCCGCCGTCCGCCGCCGTGGAACGGAGCAGCTGTGACCACGACCGCGCCCGCCCCACCGGCGGGCAATGCGTTCGAGCTGTGCGGCCCGTTGCCGCACGGCACCACCGTCCTCGAGGCGAGTGCCGGTACCGGCAAGACCTACGCCATCGTCGGGCTCGCCGCCCGATATGTCGCCGAGGCCGGCGTGGACATCTCCCGGTTGCTCCTGGTCACCTTCAGTCGCGCGGCGACCCAGGAGCTGCGCGAACGTACCCGCGACCGGTTCGTCGCCGTCGCCGCCGCACTCGCCGATCCCGACGCCGCCCGGACCGCCGCCGATGAACTGATCCGCCATCTGGCCGACGCGGAGCCGGAGGAGGTGCGTGCCCGCCGGACCCGGCTGCGGGCCGCGCTCTCGGACTTCGATGCCGGGGTCATCGCCACCACCCACAGCTTCTGCCAGCGCATGCTGGCCGAACTCGGTCTGGCCGGCGACCTCGAGCCCGGTGCGCGCCTGGTGGAGGAGGCCGACGACATCATCCGCACCGTCGTCGACGATCTGTATCTGAGCCGCTTCGCGCGGACCGCGGCACCGTTCTCGGTGAAACAGGCCCAGCGGTTCGCGCTCGCGGCGGTGCGCGACCGGCAGGCCCGGCTCGCGCCCGATACCGATGAGACCTCGGCGCAGCGGGTCGCGTTCGCGGCCGCGGTCCGCGCCGAAACCGAACGCCGGAAACGACTGGCGGGGTTGCGGGACTTCGACGATCTGCTGGTGCTGCTACGCGATATCCTCGCCGACCCCGCGCGCGGCCCGGCCGCGTGCCGGCGTATCCGGGACCGCTACCAGGTGGTGCTCGTCGACGAATTCCAGGACACCGATCCGCTGCAGTGGGAGATCCTGCGCCGGGCCTTCCACGGCCACAACCCGCTGGTCCTGGTGGGCGATCCGAAACAGGCGATCTACGCGTTCCGGGGTGCCGAGGTGCTGAGCTATCTGGACGCGGTCGGGCACGCCACCGCACGCCACGAGCTCACTACCAACCGCCGCAGCGACGCGGGATTGCTCGCCGCGCTCGACCATCTGCTGGGCGGAGCGGCACTGGGCCACGACCAGATCGTGGTGCCCGCCGTCACGCCCACCCAGCCGTGGAGCCGATTGCGCGGTCCCGCCGAACTGACCACCCCGCTGCGGTTGCGGTGTCTGCCGCGGACCGGTGCGGGCCCGCGCGGCGCGTCCGGGTTCCCGAACATCCACCGGCAGCGGGCCCGGGTCGCGGCCGATGTGGCGGCCGATATCGTCGCTCTCCTCGAATCCGGGACGGTCGTGGCGGATTCGCCGGGCACCCGGGCGGCCTCGGACGTCGCGGCCGACGACCGCCGGGAAAGGGCGGCGGGCCCCGGTGATATCGCGGTGCTGGTCCGTACCCACACACAGCTCGAGGTGGTGCGGGCGGCGCTGGAACGTGCCGGCGTTCCGGTGGTCTTGACCGGTGGTAGCAGTATTTTCGCGACACGCAGTGCCACCGACTGGCTGTGGGTGTTACGCGCGCTGGAACAGCCGCATCGCGCGGACCGGGTGCGGCTGGCCGCGCTCACCCCGCTGTTCGGGCATACCGCCGCCGAGATCGACAGCGGGGGCGCGGATCTGGTCGGCCGGGTCAGTGCCGATCTCCGGGATGCCGCCCGGTTGTTCGCCCGGGCCGGTTTCGCCGCCGTATTCGACGAACTGGCGACCGGGACCCGGCTGGCGCCGCGGCTGCTCGCGGTCGAACACGGCGAACGGCGGCTCACCGATATCCGGCATGTCGCCCAGCTGCTCGACGAGGTCTCGGTGACCGAGGGCCTCGGTCTCACCGCGCTCACCCGCTGGCTGGCCGACCGGGTCCGCGAGCCCGCCTCGGGGTCGGTGTCGGGCCGTAGCCGCCGGCTCGACCGGGATATCGCGGCGGTGCAGATCGCGACCGTACATGCCAGCAAGGGGCTCGAATTCCCGGTCGTCTATCTCCCGTTCGGCTGGGACAGTTCCGCCGATCCCAAACCCGCCACCCTGCTGATGCACGAGGACGGCGCGCGGGTGCTGGATATCGGTGGGCCGGATGCTCCCGGGTACGGGATGCGCAAGGAACGCGCCGACAGCGAATCCGCGGGTGAGGAACTGCGCCTGTGCTATGTGGCGCTCACCCGGGCCTGCTGCCAGGTAGTTGCCTGGTGGGCGCCGTCGTTCGGTACCGGCGCCGCGCCGCTGCACCGGTTGCTGTTCGGTCGGGCGCCGGGGGCGGCGCAGCCGAGTGCCCGCGCCGCGGTCGCCGAGGATGCCGTGGTGGTCGACCGGCTCCGGGCCTGGGCAGCCGGGGCGGGCGAGTCGATCTCGGTGACCGCGGCCGATCCCGCCGCCGAGCCACCCGCCTACCGGCCGCCGGCCGATGCCCGGCCCGGTGCGGTGTCGGTCGCGACCTTCGATCGGGAGATCGACGTGCACTGGCGGCGCACTTCGTATTCGGCGCTCACCGCGGCCGCCCACCTGCCGGCTCCGGAGTCCGAGCCGGTGGACCCCCTCGGTCCCGGTGACGAACCCGAGGCTCCGGCCCCGTCGGCCGAGCCCGAGCCCGGCGCACCGTCGCTGATGAACGAACTTCCCTACGGCGCCGAATTCGGCACCCTGGTGCACGGAGTCCTCGAGCGCGTAGACACCGATGTCCCGGATCTGGTCGCCGAGGTACGGGGGCGGTGCGCCGAAGCGATCGGCGAAATGCTTTCCACCGCCGATCCGGAATTGCTGACCGCGGCCCTGGTGGAGGTCTTGCGCACGCCGATCGGGTTCGGCGCCCTCGCCGATGTCCCGGGCCGGGACCGGTTGTGCGAGCTCGAATTCGAATTGCCGCTCGCCGGCGGTGACACTCCCTCCGGGGCGGCCGCCACTCTGGGCCGTATCGCCGCCACCGTGCGTGCGCACCTGGACCCCGCCGACGATTTCCACGCCTACGCGGACGCACTCGACACCCTCGAGGATGTCCCGTTACGCGGGTATCTCACCGGCAGTATCGACGCGGTGCTGCGCACCTCGGATGAGCGTTACGTCATCGTCGACTACAAGACGAACCGGCTGGGCACCGGCGACCTCACCGTCGCGCATTACACCCGCGACCGGATGGCCGCGGAGATGGTCCGCTCGCACTATCCCTTACAGGCGCTGCTGTACTCGGTGGCGCTGCACCGGTACCTGCGTTGGCGGCTCGACGGCTACGATCCCGCGGTTCATCTCGGCGGTATCCGCTATCTCTTCGTGCGCGGCATGATCGGAACCGAAACCCCGGCGGGCGCGGGCGTTTTCGACTGGACGCCGCCGCCCGGCCTGATCGTCGCCCTGTCGGACCTACTGGCCGGAGGTGCGGTGTGATCCCCATCCGGGTGGCGCAACGGGGGACCGGAATCCTGCGCGAGTTCAACGAGGCCGGGGTGCTCTCGGCGGCCGATGTACACGTGGCCGAACGGCTGGGCAGGTTCGGTGGGGAGGACCGGGAACTGGTCCTGTTCGCCGCCGCGCTGGCGGTGCGCGCCGTGCGGTCTGGGTCGGTGTGCCTGGACCTCACCCGGATGCGGGATATCGGTGTGGACGCCGACCAGGAACGGGCGGAACTGCCGGTCGCGCCCGCGGATCTGCCGTGGCCCGAGGAGGCGCGAGTCGTCGAGGCATTGCGGGAGAGCCCGCTGGTGCTGGGCGGTCCGGCCGGACCGCTGCGCCCGCTGCGGCTCACCGAGCCGTCCCGCGCGGGAATGGGCCCACTGCTCTACCTGGATCGTTACTACCAGCAGGAGCAGATCATCCGCCGGGTGCTCACCGCCCGCGCCGCCGACCATCCGCGCACCGACCCCGCGGTGGTGCGCCGCGAACTGGACCGGTTGTTCGGCCCCCCGGCCGGCGTGGTGGACCGGCAGCGCATCGCCGCCGCGCTCGCCGCCACCCACTGGACCACCGTCGTCGCCGGTGGTCCCGGTACGGGCAAGACGCACACCATCGCCCGTATTCTCGCCTTGCTCGTCGCGCAGCACGTGGCTGCTCCCGCCGGCGCCGCCCCGCCGCGGATCGCGCTGGCCGCGCCCACCGGGAAGGCGGCCGCCCGGCTGCAAGAGGCCGTCCGGGACCAGGCATCCGACCTGGGGCTGCCGGAGCTGTCCGCCGCCACCCTGCACCGGCTGCTCGGCTGGCAACGCGGCCGTACCACCCGATTCCGCTACCACGAACACAATCGACTGCCCTACGACGTAGTGGTCGTGGACGAGACGTCCATGGTCTCGCTGACCATGATGAGCAGGTTGCTCGCGGCGCTGCGGCCCGATACCCGGCTTGTTCTCGCCGGCGACCCGGACCAGCTCGCTTCGGTGGACGCGGGCGCGGTGCTCGCCGATATGGTGGCCGCTCCCTTTCCCGGGACCGCCGATCCGTCGTTCGAGGAGGTGCTCGGCGGCGAAATGGCGGCCGCCCGGGAGGCGGAGTCGGCCGATACCGAGGCGTTCACCGAAACAGAACGGGACCGCTTGCGCGGCGGTATCGTCCGCTTGACCCGGGGCCGGCGGTTCGGTGGCCGGATCGCCGATCTCGCTGTCGCCGTCCGGGCCGGGGATACCGAGTCCGCGCTGGAATTGTTGCGGGCCGGCGGCGATATGCTCGAGCTGGCCCGCCCGGACGAGATCGCGACCGTCCGTGCCGATGTCGTCACCACCGCGCAGCAGGTCACCACCGCCGCCCGCACCGGTGACGCGGCAGGCGCGCTCGCGGCCTTCGAATCACATCGACTGCTGTGCGCCCACCGCCGCGGTCCGTTCGGGGTCGAACACTGGGACCGTGCCGCCGCCGAATGGGCCGCGGCGGCGGGGTCGGGTCCCGAGAACCGGTACGGCACCTGGTATCCGGGGCAGCCGCTGCTGGTGACCGCCAACGACCACGAGGCCCGGATCTACAACGGGGACACCGGGGTGGTGGTGTGCCGCCCGGACGGGTCGCTGCGGGTGGCGTTGCAGCGCGGGGACCAGCCGTTCCTGGTGCATCCCACCCAGTTTCCCGCGGTCGTCACGGTCTTCGCCATGACCATCCATCGCAGCCAGGGCAGCCAGTACGACGCGGTGACCATCGTGCTGCCGGAACCGGGTTCGAGTCTGCTCACCCGCGAACTCCTCTATACCGCGATCACCCGGGCCCGTCGGCACGTACGCATTCTGGGCACCGAGGAGGCCATTCGCGCGGCGATCGACCGGCACGTCCTGCGCGCCAGCGGCCTCGGCCCGGACGACGCCGGCCCGGTGCCCGGCCCGGAAGGCTGACTTCGACGGCCGCGTTGTCCGCCCGTTCGACCGGGCGGACCCCATACAGCGAATGGGTCACGGGGCCGGAGCCGACGGGTAAGGCGACGAGGCGGGCCGGTGTTGTCCGGCCGCGGCGGTGCGAATGCGCGCGCATCGGCCGTGCCACGTGCGGGCCTGTCGGTTCCACGGTGGCGTGCGTCTGGTGGGTGGCCGCCTCGTGGCGTCGCGGTCAGTGGCCGGGGGAGTCCGCCGGCGCCGCCGGGAAGATACCGGGCAGGCTCATCGCGTACTGCACATCGCCGGTGTTGCCGAGGGTGGCGAGTACCACGCGGATCATGGTCAGCCGGGCCGCGGCCACGGTGTCCGGATCCGGTTCGCTGCCCGGTTCGGCCGCGGCCGATATCCGGTAGACCACGTATTCGCACACGTGCAGCGCCGCGTCGAGATCGAGAGGCGCGGGAACCGGGCGGTCCAGTTCGGCGAACTTGGTGCGGACGATCGCGCGGATGCCGTCCAACGCGTTGTTGCGGTACTCCGACACCGGCGACCCCGGGTCATGGAGTTCGGCGAACAATGGCCGCAGCATGGGGCCGTGCCCGCGCGCCCAGTCGAGATAGGCGTCGATGAGCCGGATCCCGAGATCCACGCCCTCGCCGGACGCCTCGAGGGCGGCCCCTATTCCACCGACGAGCTCGGCGTTGGAGACATCGAGAACCACATTGAGCGGTTCGGTGGCGTTGGCGAAGTAGCGGTAGAAGGTCGGGCGCGACAGTCCCGCCTGTTCGATGATCTGCGCGACGCTCGAACCGCGGGAGCCGTTGCGGGTGAACACCTCGGCGGTGGCCCGCACGATCCGGGCGCGCACCTGATCGGCCTGTTCCGGCGTCTGCGGTGGCCGGCCGCGCCGCGGCGCCCGTTCGGTGTCCGGGGCGCTCATGCCGCGGCCTCCGGTGGGTCTGTGAGATCCCACAGCCTGCGGTGGTTCCGGACTGTTGTGGGGAACGGAGCCCTTGACACGGCGTACGGCACGAGGATTACCCTAACACCGCTGTTCAATTAATCATTTCCGCTGTGGTTCTGCGGCCGCGGCGCGCGAACGTCCAGGAGAACGCCGACCATGACGACCGCCCAGCGTCCCACCGCCACCGGCGCACTGACCCCGGATCTGGTGAAACCGCTGCTCGCGCGGGCCGCAGCCGGTGGCGCCCCGGCTGTCGCGGTGCACGCGCCGGCCACCGGGGAACGGATCGCCGAACTCCCGCAGTCCTCGGTCGCCGATATCGAGGCCGCGTTCGACCGCGCACGTACCGCGCAGCGGCGGTGGGCGAAGGTTCCGGTCCGCGACCGGGCCGCAGTGCTGCGGCGTTTCCACGATCTGGTGCTGGCCGAACAGGACACCATCCTCGATATCGTCCAGACCGAAACGGGTAAGTCCCGGGCGCACGCCTTCGACGAGGTCGGCGATGTCGCGGTCAACTCCCGGTACTACGCCGCCACCGCACCCAAACTGCTCGCGCGCCGCAATCCGCGCGGCGTGCTGCCGGTGCTCACCGATGTGCAGGTGCATCAGCGGGCCAAGGGCGTGGTCGCGGTGATCTCGCCGTGGAACTACCCCCTCGCGCTGGCCGTCTCCGATGCGCTGCCCGCCCTGGTCGCCGGGAACGCGGTGGTCGGCCGCCCGGATAACCAAACCGCGCTCACCGCGCTGTGGGCGGTGGACGCGGCGGTCCGCGCCGGGCTCCCGGAAGACCTCTGGCAGATCGTGCTGGGCCGCGGCTCGGTGATCGGCGGCGAGGTGATCGACCGGGCCGATTATGTCGACTACACCGGTTCCAGCGCCACCGGACGCACCATCGGCCGCCAGGCCGGCGAGCGCCTCATCGGTTGCTCACTCGAACTCGGTGGCAAGAACCCGCTGCTGGTGCTGTCGGACGCCGACCCCGTCGCGGCCGCCCGCACCGCGGTCCGGGCCAGTTTCGCCTCCGCCGGTCAGCTCTGCGAATCCATGGAACGTATCTATGTCCACGAGGCCGTCCATGATCGCTTCGTGGCCGAATTCGTCACGGCGGTGAAGGCATTGAAGCTGGGCTCGCCGCTGGACTACTCCACCGATATGGGATCGCTGACCTTCCCGCGGCAACTCGATACGGTCCGCGCACACGTGGACGACGCCGTCGCCAAGGGCGCGACCGTGCTCGCCGGCGGTGTCCACCGCCCCGACCTCGGTCCGTACTTCTACGAACCCACCGTGCTCACCGATGTCACCGCAGAGATGACGGTCTACCGCGAGGAGACCTTCGGCCCGGTCGTCTCGATCTACAAGGTGGCCACCGACGACGAGGCCGTGGTCCAGGCCAACGACACCCTCTACGGGCTCAATGCCAGTGTCTGGACCCGCAGCGCCGCCCGCGGCCGGGAATTCGCCGCGCGGATCAACGCGGGCTCGGTGAACGTGAACGAGGGTTTCATCGCCGCGTGGGGCAGTGCCGACGCGCCGTCGGGTGGGATGGGCATCTCCGGAACCGGCCGCCGGCACGGCCCGGAGGGGCTGCTGAAGTACGTCGACACCCAGACCATCGCGGTGCAGCGGATGCTGCCGATCGCGCCGTTGCCGGGGATGTCGGAGGCGATGTGGGCGAAGACCATGACACTCTACTTCCGGGTCATGAAGACGCTGCGCCAGAAGTAGGCCACTTCCTCAGCTGACCGCGACGACAAGGATCCGAAAGCGATGAAACTGGATACGGTGGCCGGTAAGAAGGTGCTGATCACCGGCGCCGCCATGGGCCTGGGCAAACTCTTCGCCGCCCGGGCGGTGCGCGAAGGCGCCGCCGCCGTGGTGCTCTGGGATATCAACGCCACCGCGCTGCGCGAGACCGCGGCCGAACTGACCGCGGCCGGGGGGACCGTGCACACTTACACCGTCGATATCTCCGACAGCGACGCGGTCAATACGGCCGCGGCCGCGGTGCGGGTCGCTGTCGGAGATATCGATGTCCTGGTGAACAATGCCGGGATCGTCCGCGGGAACACCTACTTCTGGGAGACCGAGGACCGCAACGATATCGACAAGACCATGGCGATCAATTCGCTGGCGCCGATGTATGTGACCCTGGAATTCCTGCCGGCGATGGTCGCCGGGACCACCGAGGCCCGGGTGCTCACCATCTCCTCCTCGGCCGGGCTGGTCCACAACCCACGGATGAGTGTGTACGCGGCATCGAAATGGGCGGCGCTGGGCTGGTCGGATTCGGTGCGAATCGAACTCGAACAGGCCGGTCACGGCCATGTCAAGGTCACCACCGTATGCCCGACCTATATCGACACCGGAATGTTCGAGGGCGCCAAGGGTTTCTGGCTCACCCCCATCCTGGACCAGCACAAGGTCGTCGACACCTCCTGGACCGCGATGAAGAAGGGCACGCCGGTGGTGATCCTGCCGTGGACCTCGCGCCTGAACAAGGTGCTGTCCGGTGTGCTGCCGCTCAAACTGCGCGATCTGTTCCTGAACACCGTCGGCGTCTACCACTCGATGGACGAGTTCACCGGCCGGAAGTAGCCGTCGGACGACAGCCCACGGCCACGGTGGCGTCGAGATCCGGGGAGCGCACGATCCGGGCGGTGAGCCCGCCGGTGGTGAGTAGTTCTCTGGCGGCCGGCATCTGATCCACACCGATCTCGATCAGCAGACTCCCGCCCGGCGCCAGCCATCCGGCCGCTGCCGCCGCGGTGCGCCGGGCCAGCGCCAGGCCGTCGGGTCCGCCGTCGAGGGCGACCTGGGGTTCGTGATCGCGCGCCTCCGGTGGCAGCCGCGCGATCAGGCCCGACGGTACATACGGGGTGTTGGCGAGCAGGATATCGATCCGGCCGCGCAGTTCTTCCGGTAACGCGTCGAAGAGATCGCCCTGGTGGACGCGGCCGCCGACCGCCGCGAGATTGTCCCGGGCGCAGGCCACCGCGACCGGGTCGATATCGGCGGCCACCAATTCCACCGGCCGCCGGCCGAGGCCGGTGAGCAGGGCCAGGCCCAGGGCTCCCGAGCCACAGCACAGGTCGACCACCGTGCGTACCGGGTGCGCGGCGGCCAGCTCCAGCGCCTCGTCGACGAGCAGGGCCGAGCGCTGTCGCGGCACGAACACGCCGTCCCGGACGCCGATCCGAAGGCCGCGGAACCGCACCCACCCGAGCAGATGCTCCAGTGGAGTGCCCGCGACGCGGCGGTCCAGCAGGCCTGCCAGTTCCGCATCGGAGGCCGCCGCTTCGCGCAGTAACCGCGTTTCCTCTTCCGCGAACACGCAGCCGGCGGCACGGAGCCGCCGGGTGATCTCGGCGGTATCGAAAGCGGTCATGGGCACAGTCTGTCGGCTCCGCCCGCGGTGCGCACCGGAAATAGCGGGGCGTGGCCCGCTACCGGTCGGCGGCGAAGGACCAGACAGCGGCCGGCCGGCCGGTGGCCTTGGTGCGGCGGCGCTCGTCGGTCTTGTGCAGTCCCGGCATACCGGCGAGCGTGCGGTTGAGATTCGCTGCATCGGGCCGGGCGCCCAGCACGGAGGTGGCGAGGTCGACCGCGCGGGTCGCCGGGAACTCGTCTCCGAGCAGGCTCCGGGTCAGCGACAGATCCTTCCAGAGCAGTGCCGACAGCAGACCGCGCGCCGCGACCACGATGCTGTCGTGATCGAAGGCCAGTGCCGGGGCGCCGTCGAACGACACCCACTGCGCGGGCCCGTCGTGCGCCGCGGTCACCGCCCACATGACGATGGACAGCGTAGGCCCGCGGGGGTCGCGATTGGGCTCGTCGAAGGTCACCAGCTGCCCGACCGGGCCGATGGCGCCGTCGGGGACACCGAGTTTCGTGTGTACGGCCCGGCGCGCCGCCTCGGCGAGGCGTTCGCCGCGTCCCAGCAGGACGCCGGGCAAAGCGACGTGCCCGGTGAAGGGCTCGTGCGGGCGTGCCGCAATTCCGAAGGTGACCGCGGCGTCGTCGGCCCAGAACCGCAACGCCACGACATCCACCGATACCGCCGATTGGTCCACAGCACCCATACTGCCGTATCGGGGACGGGGCCGACCGGCCCGCGACCTTCGGCCCACCGCGCCGCGCCACCGTGGCCGACCCGCCGGGCGACACGGAAGGTCGGCGACCGTTCGCGGCTCGTTATCGTGAACGGGTGCCCAGCCGCATCGTGAAGCGCACCGCGAAACTGGCCGACGGCCGGGATCTCATCTACTACGACGACGCCGATACCCGGCTCGGCCCCGAACGCCGGATCGACACCCGCCGCCTGGAACCCAGACCGCCGACCGCGGTGATGCGCCAGGATGTCCTCACCGGCGAATGGGTCTCCATCGCCGCGGCCCGGCAGAGCCGGGTGGTGCTACCACCGGCCGATCGTGACCCGCTCGCCCCGCAGACCCCGGGCAACCCGTCCGAGATACCCGACCGGTACGACGTCGCCGTCTTCGAGAACCGATCCCCGTCCTTCGGCCCCGCGCTGGCGAACGAGCCGGCCGGTACCCCGCCGGTCCCGGCCGGAGCCGACGATATGGCCGCCCTGGGGTTCGACCGGGAACGGGTGGCGGTCGGACGCTGCGAAGTCGTGTGCTTCAGTCCGGCGCCCGAGGGTTCGTTCGGCGATCTCACCCCGGGCCGGGCCCGTACGGTGATCGAGGCCTGGGCCGATCGCACCGCCGAACTGTCCGCGCTGCCCGGGGTCGAGCAGGTGTTCCCGTTCGAGAACCGCGGCGAAGCCATCGGCGTCACCCTGCCGCATCCGCACGGCCAGATCTACGCCTACCCCTACGTGACACCGCGGACCGCCCGGGTGCTCGATTCCGTGCGACGACTGGGTCCGGACCTGTTCCAGCGCATCCTGGACGGTGAACGCGCGGGCGGGCGCGTCGTCCTGGCCGGAGAGCGGTGGACGGCGTTCGTTCCGTTCGCGGCCCGGTGGCCGATCGAGGTGCATCTGCTCCCACACCGGCAGATCCCGGATTTCGCAGCCGCCGACGAGGCGGAACGCGACGAACTCGCCACCCTGTACCTGCGCCTGCTGCGCGGGATCGATGCCCTCTACGACGATCCGACCCCCTATATCGCCGCGTGGCATCAGGCGCCCGTACACACCGGACGCGATACCGTCCGCCTGCATCTACAGCTGACCTCGATCCGGCGCGGCGCGGACAAGATCAAATACCTGGCCGGTTCCGAGTCGGCGATGGGCGCGTTCATCGCCGATATCCCGCCCGACGCGGCGGCCGCCCGGATCCGGGCGGCCGTGGCCTCCGGCTGAGCGCTCGCACGGTGTGCGGCGGTTTCGTGTTCTCCCTTCCCCGCGTCCGGCCGGTCGGCCGGACGCGGGGAAGGGGGTCAGCGGCTGGTACTGAGCCGGAAGGTCCGGGTCGCATCGAGATAGATGCTGTACTGGGCCTGCTTGCTCGGCGGCGGTAACTGCGAGACCAGCTGGTTCAGCGAGGTGGTGGCACCCACCACCGGGATACCGGCGACATACAGATCCGCCACCGCGCGCCGGATATGGTTCGGTGAGGTCACCGCCACCGCGCTGTGGGCGCCCACCCTGTGCAGAATATCGGCGCTGAACAGCGCGTTCTGCACCGTGGAACCCGCCCGGTTCTCCACATGGATACGGTTGGCCGGGATACCGCGCCCCACCAGCCAGTCGGCCATGGCCTGGGCCTCGGTGATGCCGTTGCTCGGATTGTTGCCGCTGACCACGATCGGCGAGAGCGGTGAGGCGATGGCCTGCAGCCAGGCGGCCTGCAGGCGTTCGACCAGCTCGGGACGGGGGGTGCCGTCGGGCAGCAGCCCGAAACCGAAGACCACGATGCCGGTCTGCGGTCCGACCAGCGCCGGAAGGGGATTGGGGAGGGTGGCGATGCCCGCGCCGACCGCGTTCAGGACGCCCTCGGTGCCCGCGGCCATGGCGCCGTCGACCGCGCGCAGGCGGCCCATCGCATCGTGCAGGGCCGGGATATCACCCGCGTAATGGGACCAGATCGCCTGCAGGGACAGCGCCTCGGCATCGGTGGGATCCCGCCCGATCAGATCGTGCAGCGCGGCCCGGCCGGCGACGGAATCGCCGTCGGTGAAATGGCGCTGAGCGGAGTTGTACAGGGCGTCTGTATCAGGGCTGGCCTGGGCCGGCGCGCCGGCGAACCCGGCGAGCGTGATACTCGTCGCGGCGGCCGCGGCCGCCACCAGATACGGCAAACCTCTTCGACTGTGCACTACGGCGACACCTTTCCACGGGGGAGCGGGGTTCTCGCAGATGATTCGTTCGATGAAATTCGGGTGCGGTACGTGGCAACCCACCATAGGTCCGGTGTCGGCCGGAACCCGGTATTTGCGGCTGTCCGATGGGGGACATGTCCCATGAAGCCCCTGGCTACAGCTCCGCGGGGCGCATCGGTGCCATCGACACACTAACGTCCGGCGGTCTGCGGGGTTGCGGGTGGGGTGCTCTCGGGCCCTGACCGTTAGGGTGAACATCCGTGGATACCGCATCGCTGACCGGGAAAGATCTCGCCGCCGCCATCAACGCCGACACCACCGCACGGGCGCGGGCCCTGACCGAGCAGGTGGGCCGGGCCCCGCGACTGGCGCTGGTCGTCGCCAACGCCGATCCGGCCAGTGCCTGGTACGTGAACTCCCTGAAGAAATCGGCCGCCAATCGCGGAATCGACTGCGATACGGTCGATCTCGGTGCGGACGCCTCAGTCGACACGCTGCGCACCGAACTCGCCGTGCGCAGCGCCGACCCCGAGACCGACGCCATCATGCTGCAGACGCCGCTGCCGGCCGGTGTGACGCTCGACGAGGTGTCCCCGGCGATCGTGGCCACCAAGGATGTCGACGGGGTGAGCCCGCTGTCGCTCGGACTGCTCACAGCCGGATCGGCCGGGTTCGCCCCGGCCACCGCCGAAGCGGTGGTGGAGTTGCTGAAACACCACGGTATCGAACTGGCCGGTCGGCATGTGGCCGTGGTGGGGCGGTCGAATGTCGTCGGCAAGCCGCTGGCACAGCTGTTGCTGGCGGAGAACGCGACGGTCACGATCTGCCATTCCCGCACCACGAACCTGCCCCGGGTGACCGCGGCGGCCGATGTGGTCGTCGCCGCTGCGGGCCGGATCGGGCTGGTGACCGGTGCGAATGTGGGGGAAGGGGCCGTGGTGATCGATGTCGGCACCAATGAGAACCCTGACGGGAAGATCGTCGGTGACGTCGACGCGGAGTCGGTCCGGGGTATCGCGGGCGGGCTGAGCCCGGTGCCGGGCGGGGTGGGCCCGGTGACGACCGCGCTGCTCATGCGCCATGTCGTGCTCGCCGCCGAACGGGCGCGGTGATCCGCGCCGTAAACTGCTGTCGAAGGCGCTGCTGCTGTCCGGGCTGTCGTGGAGGTTCGGGGCCAGGCCCCACGGGGTAGCGCTAGTGTGTGTGCGGCTATCGGGCCGCACTCGCAGTCGAGTTAAGGTGACATCGTGAACGTCGAAGTGACACCCTTGCCGGGAATAGGCGTCCGCAAGGATTTTCCGCTTACCGCTGTACGCCGGCGGATCGGGGTCGTCGATCACAAGGACGGGACGATCGATCTGATCTTCACCAGGATCGGCGATCCCGACGCCACCACCCAGATTCCGATGACCGAGGCCGAGGCGGGCACCCTGGCCAATCTACTGGGCGCCCCGCAGCTGGTGGGGCAGCTGCGCAACGAGCATCGGGACATGGACGGCGTGAACACCCGGCAGTTGCCGGTCAGTGAGAACTCGCCCTACGACGGGCGGACCCTGGGTGAAACACGGATGCGCACCCGGACCAAGACCTCCATCGTGGCGGTCATGCGGGCCGGCCAGGCGATGCCGGCCCCGGGGCCGGACTTCGTGTTCACCGGTGGTGATGTGTTGATCGTGGTGGGCACCTCGGAGGGGCTGGACAGCGCCGCGGATATCTTGAAAGACGGCTGAACCTGTAGCGATGAATGCGACCACGCTGGCGATGATCCAGCTGGGGGCGGTGTTCTTCGGGCTCGGAGTGCTCGGACGCATCGCAGCCCGGATCGGCATGTCCCCCATTCCGTTGTATCTGGTGGGTGGATTGGTGTTCGGGGAAGGAGGTTTCTTCGAACTACACGAGGTCGGAGAGTTCATCCATCTCGCCAGCGAGATCGGCGTGGTCCTGCTGTTGTTGCTGCTGGGTCTCGAATACAGTGCGGCCGAATTGTTCACCGGAATGCGCAGATCCTGGATGGCCGGCCTGCTGGACCTGGTCCTGAACACCACGCCCGGTGTGGTGGTCGCCTTGCTCCTCGGACTGGGCCCCACCGGGGCGCTGGCGATGGCCGGCGTCACCTATATCTCGTCGTCCGGGATCATCGCGAAAGTACTGAACGATCTGGGCCGGCTCGGTAACCGGGAAACCCCGGTGATCCTGTCGATCCTGGTCTTCGAGGATCTCGCGATGGCCGCCTATCTGCCGGTACTGACCGCGGTACTGGCAGGCCTCGGTTTCGTGGCGGGCCTGCAATCGCTGGGTATCGCCCTGCTCGCGGTGACCGTCGTCCTCGTGGTCGCGCTCCGCTACGGTAAATACGTTTCCGCGGTGGTGGCCAGTGACGATCGCGAGATCTTCCTACTCAAACTGCTCGGTTCGGCGCTGCTGGTGGCCGGGGTCGCCTCCGCGCTGCAGGTGTCGGCGGCGGTCGGGGCGTTCCTGCTCGGGATCGCGATCTCCGATACGACCGCGCACAGCGCGACCAAGATCCTGGAACCGCTGCGAGATCTGTTCGCCGCCATGTTCTTCGTACTCTTCGGTCTGACCACCGATCCGCGCAGTATCCCGCCGGTACTGGCATGGGCGGTGCTGCTCGCGGTGATCACCACGGTCACCAAGATCGCCACCGGTTGGTGGGCCGCCGCGCACGCCGGCTCCTCGCGGCTGGGCCGCGCCCGCGCCGGTGCGGCACTGGTGGCGCGCGGCGAGTTCTCCATCGTCATCGCCGGCCTGGCGGTGGCCGCGGGTGCGGTGCCCGACGAATTCGCCGCTCTCGCCACGACTTACGTGCTGCTGATGGCCTCGATCGGCCCGATCGTGGCACGCGTGGTGGAGCCGGTGCTGCGGATCATCACCCGGCAGCCGAAACCGGAACTCGATACCGCCGACGAGTAAAGCCGGGACCGGACCAGAGGGCGGTGTAGCTGCCGTCGACCAGATATCCGGCCCTCGTGATGAACGAGGTCTCCGCGGAGAGCAGGAATGCGGCCACCGCGGCGACCTCGTCGGCCCGGCCGAACCGCTCGAGCGGATGTTCGTTCTCCAGGAACTGCCGTCCGTCGTCGGGCATTTCGGTGAGCGCAGTGGCGATGACGCCGGGCTGGACCGCGTCTGGTTCCAGACGTTGCGGCCGTAACTCGCACGTCCGCACCGGTCGGTCGTGCTCGGTCGCCATGGCCGGGGCGTACCAGTTCCCTGCTGTGGTTCGATCGTAGAGCGCAGAGCCGAGAAGTCGCTGCCTCATATTCCATGAGTACGGAGCAGGTACCGGCGCTCGGCGTAGGCCATGTCGTCGCGCCACAGCCGGGCCGCCGCCCGAGCCAGCAGCGGGCGCACCAGTGGCAGCACTCGGTGTACATGCCGGAATCCCGGTCGTTCGGAAGTGACGATGGTCGCTTCCACGACCGCGGTGCGCGCGCGGCCCCCGGAATCGGTGCCGAGGGGCGTGGCGTGTGTTTCGACAACACTGCCCGACCCTTCACCGTCCACGATGCGCATGACGATGGTGCGTGGATCCGGGCAACTGAACTCGGCGCGAACCGGCACGCCGAGCCGTCGGGTCACCCGGAATGTCACGTCGACCAGGAACTGGTGATTGTTTTCGGTGATCCCTTCGCGCGGAGGAGTTCGCGTCACCTCCAGGCGAGCGAACGAATAGGGATGGAACCAGGCGCCGTGCCACGGATCGAGCCGGTTGGCGATGATATCGCGGGGTTCACACACCCCTACCAGCCGAGTCACCGCGTGGACAGTGGAGTCGGCGGGGCGTGGACCGATGATCGGCGCGTCGGTGGGTGTATCTGCCCCGAGTGAATCCAATCGCACCCAGGCCAGCACCCCATCGTCGAAACTCGGATAGCAATGCCACCGGGAGTTGCTGCTCACCTCGCCCACCCGCAGACCGTGCCAGCGGCAGATCAGCGCGTTGTCGTCGACCTGCGCGGTCGTCAGCGATGCACCCAGATGGGGACAGATGCCGGGGCCTGCGTGCAGGTTGCCCGCGTCGTCGCGCCAGACCACGATCTCCTGGCCCCTGACCCGGGCACCGTAGGGGCGGCCGTGGCGGATCGCCCTACTTGCGGCGACGGCGTACCAGTTACCCGAAGGGCGCTGTTGCGAGAAACGCAGTGCGGCCTCGATCAAGCCGGGATCGGCGTCGCGGTGGGTCGGTTGCTGCCGCGACCACTTCTCCGGTGAGAACCGCTGCAGGGGTGAGTTCTGCGGCCACCTCCCGGCGGAGTCGGAGCGAGGGCTCATTGCCGTTACCTTTCGCGAGTAGCGAGGGCGCGTAGTAGTGCCGAGCGCCCGCGAACGGGAACCGTGTACAGGTCATGTCCGGCAGCGCCCCATTGGCGCAGGACGGTGTTGGCCGCCATCCAGCCGGTCGTCGCGGCCCGTTCCATCAACGCCACCGGCAGATCGACCCGGATGCCGTCCCCGGCCAGGACCAGCCGTGCATGCGGAGTGGTGATGCCCGGACGAGTGGCGAAATCCCCCGGGGAGAAACGGGGGCAATCCTGGCGCCACAACATGGTTTCCCCGACGATATTCGCTGCCGCGGTCTCGGGGTATATCGAGTGCAGCCGCATCAGCAACCGGTCGCGCAGTTCGGCCCGAGCTCGTGGCGGTGGTGTCGTATCGGCCACCGCGTAGGCGTGCAGTTCGACAACACTGCCGGCCGTACTACCGGCCCAGTCCGTGGCCTGTCGCTCATAACGGTCCAGCACGCTGATGTTGTCGAGCGGTGGCGAACCGCCGGTGCCGAGGAAACACGCTCGCTCGGCACCCACCGGACGATCCAGCCAGAGCCGGTGCACCGCGAATGCCGGGGCGGGGGCCAGCCCGGCCACTCGGGCGCGCCACGGGTCGTCCCCGAGCGTCGGTGATGCCGCGACGATACGACGGAGCCCGGCGATATCGGTGGCGAGCACCACCGCATCGGCTCGCGAGGTCGCTCCGGTGCTGTCGGCCAGCCGGAATCCGTCGCCTTCGGTGTCGATGCGGTCGACGGCGACGCCCAGACGAAATTCGACGGTGCCGGGCCGTGCCGACGTGGCCGGCCCGCTCAAGTACTCCGCCAGCGGCGCCCACAGAGCCACGTCGAAATTATCCCGCGCGACGTCGAAGACAAGCCCCTCGCTGGAACCGAGGAAGTAGATGTGGAACATCAGCGCCAACTCGGCGGCGGACATCCGCTGCGGATCGATGAAGAAGCTCCGGGAGAACACCTCGAACGCCAGATGCCGCGCGGCCGCCGGAAAATTGATATCGCGCAGAAACGTCTCCGCGTCGAGGTGATCGAGCCGGGCGTAGATATCGGGCACCGACACCGCGGCCAGCGGCGCTGCGGCGCGCGCGTTCATCCGAACGAGGTCGCGGAGCCGGAAGGTGGGGCTGCGCAGCGCGAATGCCAGCGCATTCCAGGGCGGGGTGTGCGGTAACCCGCGGAAGGTGTCCTGGCGGCCGTATGCGTCGACCAGTGGATAGTCCGCCAGCCGGCGCAGCCGTCCCAGCGCAGTATCGCTGCGCATCAGCAACTTCCGCAGGTTGTAGTACTGGGCGAAGAAGGCATGGAAGCCGCGATTCATGCCCACGGTGGTGCCGTCGGCGAGGCGTTCGCTCCACCCGCCCACGCGCCCGCCCAGATAACGCTCCCGTTCGACGACATCGACGTGGCAGCCACGCTCGGCCAGACCTGTCGCGGCAGCCAGGCCCGCGATCCCGCCGCCGACGACGACCACTCGGGGTGGTGAGCCGTGACGGCTCATATCGTGATGGCCCGGTGGCGCCGGGAGATGCACGCGTCGCCGGTCGCGCCCGCCTCCCGGGCTCCCCGCGGTCACGACTGTGCGCCTGTCTGTCGCTGTCGTGTGTGTTCCCAGCCCAGTAGGACCGCGGTTACCAGGGCGAATCCGAACAGGAAATCTTCCACCGGAATGTTCCACGGAAACCGGAGCCGGAGAATGTGGTCTGGGTTGTACACCACGACCGAGGCGTCGCGCTTGGTGAGCCATCCGTCCACCAGGATCTGGAAGCCGAGGACGATGAGCATCGTCAGCCAGTAGGCCGGCCGACGGAACAGCCCGGTACGCAGCAGCGCCGGCTCGGCGACACACACCACGATCACGGCGGCAACAGCGGGCAGGGTGTATCCGACTCCGGTGAAGTTCATCGCCCGGCCGCGTTCCCGACGTTGTCGACCAGGCGGTGCCACCTCGCGAGCAGCGTCTGCACGGCGACGAAGGTGAGCAGGGCGCAGATCGGCACGACGAGAAAGAACAGGAACTCTTCCAGCGGCATCGCACCGGGCAAGAACACCCCGAGGATATAGCGGTCGTCGAAGCCCCACACACCCGCGGCGATCGCTACCAGATCCCACACGATGAACAATGCCGCGGCCGGCCACAACGCCCCCAGCAGCAACCGCGGCCGCCGATACACACCGGCGCCGAGGAACTCCAGTGGCGCCGTCGATGCGAGACAGGCCAGTAACGCGAGCAGGTAATGCCAGCGATCCATGCGATCTCCTCAGCGGTGCGCGCGGTTCGTGCATTGCGGACTGCGGTGGTGGGGCCGGTCACACCAGGGTGTGACCGTGCTGCCGGCAGGTGGTCGAATCGGGGCGGGAGGCCCGTGGGTGCTGTGTTCATCAGCGTGTTCGCCTGCGTGTCGAGCGGAGATCCGGCCCGGCCCCATCCGCGCCGAGTTCGGCGAGGACATCCGAGATGATGTCCAGCGGCGATGTCTCCGCGATCTCACGCGCCAAACGAGCAGCCCCGCAACGATATTCGTTGTTGTCCAGTATCCGGTCGACCGCCGCCGCCACGGCCCCGGGCCGGGGGCGTGCCGTGCCCAGATCGATTCCCGTTCCCGTGTATGCGACCCGTGCGGCGACTTCCGGTTTGTCGGCATTGTCACCGGCGACGATCAGAGGTACCCCGTGCCGGAGGGCTTCTTGCACGCCGCCGTACCCACCGTTGGTGATCATCACGTCGACGTGCGGGAGCAGATGAGAGTAGGGGAGGAAATCGGTGACGTAGGTATTGGCCGGGATCGACCCGAGCGGGTCCCGTGAGCCACCGGTGCACGCCACGACCACAGTATCTGCTCGCCCGCCCAGCGCCTCGAGTGTGGGCCGCAGCAGTTGGCCGAGGTCACCGTTGTCCCACGTCCCCTGAGTCACATGCACAACGGTTTTCGCATCGGACAGCACACCGCTCCAGCCCGGTTGCGGTATCGCCTGGGAACTCTCGATCGGTACCGGCCCTGTGAATACCACTGTCGGTGGCAGATCGCTGCGCGGATACTCGAAGCCGGGCACCGTGAATTGGAGTAGCCGGTCTGCCAGAGCGGGCCAATCGAGCACGAACTTCGGGGCGGGCCCGAGAGCGAGCCCGCGCATAATCGCATCGAGTCGTTGCTGAGCACCACGGAACATCAGGTGCTGGACAAACCAGTTCATCGCTGTGTGGTCACGATTCGGCCGCGGCTGCCACCCCATACCGAACGGTGTGGTGTCCGCGCTCGACAGCATCAACGGAACGACTCCGCAGCACAGGACCGGAGGACGCGGAGCGGATCCGGGCGACAACAACGGTATGGCGCCGGCGAACATCACGTCGACGAACACGGCGTCGACAGCTGCGCGTGCCAGCTCGGTGGTCACCGCACGGAACTGTCCGACGAGGGGGTCGAGGTAACACGAATACAATTCCGCGCATCCGGTGCGCCATCGGCCGAGCAGACCGGCCGTCTCGGCGCGGCGATGACCGGCCGATATCACCGGCGCCTCGATCGTCTGATCGGAACACTCGATTCCCTGTGAGGTGACGGTGTCACGGAACAACGCACCGGTCAGAAATCGCACCTCGTGGCCGCGGCGCTGTAACTCCACTGCCAAGGCCAGCATGGGCCCGACGTGCCCCGGGATCGGGGTTGCAGCAAACAGATACCGTGCCATGCAGTAATTCCTTTGCTGATCATCCTCGATGCAGGCGTGATGCAGATTTCGGACGCACCGGTTCGGCCGGACCGTATGCGGCCGCCCGGACAGGGCGTCCGCGCGAACGTTCGGCCACCAACGCACCCACCGACTGCGGCGTGTGCCGCATATGACTCACACCTATGGAGAGCGTCCGACCGGAAGCGCTGCCGGATCCACCGGCCGTTGCCCGGACTGTCCGGTCGGGAAGTATTTCAGAACTCGATGAGATGACCGATACGACGCGCCGCCGTGGTCGGCGCGAGCGTGTGCGACAAAACCGCTGCTGCGTCGACGGTGGCGACGGACTCGAACCGAGATTCGTGCGCGGTGCGGCCGCGTGGGCGGTTACCGGTCGGCACCCGCGGATCGCGGCGGGGCCGGTCATCGAGGACCGACAGGGTCGGCGACCGGTTGCGGTGCGGAGCCGCGGTGAGGTCGGGGCCGGGCGGGGGTGTGTCGTGTACACCAAGCGGTAACCAGTCCGGTTGTTCCGACCGTGATGCGTCGGGGCAGTGGGACGCGGGCGCGTCTGCCGAACACGGCGAAGTCGCTGTCTTCGACCCGGTCGAGTATCTCCGAGTACAGGGTAAGCGCAGTGGCGA
Source organism: Nocardia grenadensis (assembly GCF_050942415.1). Taxonomy (NCBI): domain Bacteria; kingdom Bacillati; phylum Actinomycetota; class Actinomycetes; order Mycobacteriales; family Nocardiaceae; genus Nocardia; species Nocardia grenadensis. Next base: position 2,893,481 of record NZ_CP192054.1, read on the forward strand.
CACACGGCCGGGAGCGAGGTTCGAGCAACGCGATTCCACGGTGGGCGTATCGATATCGGGCGCGGGTCAGCGCATGCTGGTGGGCCAGGGCGCGCCGCAGCCTCGGGTCGGTCCGGCGGTGGTCGCGACACCAGTGCAACAATTCACGGTCCACGCCGTAGACAGCGAGTTCGTCGGCGGGGAGATAGATCCGGCCCCGAGCGAGATCTTCGTCGATATCCCGAAGGAAGTTGGTCAGCTGGAACGCATATCCGAGCGCCGCCGCGAACGGGGCGGCTTCGTCGCGCGGGGCGATGGTGCCGAGTACCGGCAGCACCTGAAGGCCGATCACTTCGGCCGACCCGTGGACGTAGCGGTCCAGGGCGGCACGGTCGGGGTAGTCGGTGATCGACAGGTCCATTCGCATGGACTCGAAGAAGGCTTCGAACAGTTCCGAGGGCAGTCGATAGATGTCCGCGGTATGTGCGACTGCGGCAAGAGCCGGGTCGGCGTCGACGTCGTGGTGGCGAAATCGGTGGACCAGGGTCTCCAGTCGTGCGGTGCGTTCCTCCATATCGAGGTCGGGCCCCGGGGCGTCGAGGATATCGTCGGCGCGGCGGGCGAATCCGTAGAGGGCGTGGATGGCGGGGCGCTGGTCGGGGGCGAGTAGGCGGGTGGCGAGGAAGAACGTTTTTCCGTGGCGGGCGTTGAGGTCGCGGCATGCGCGATAGGAGCGGCGCAGTGCCGGGTCGTGGATGTGAGCGGCGTCGAGTTCTTTCCGGGTCATGGCGTCAGCCTTTGCTGGAGGACCGTGGCGGGCATATGTGTGTGAAGCGGGGACCGGTGATACGGTCGGCTGCCAGGCGCCCAGAGATCAGCACCGGGGGATTCCGGGCGCGGTGGAGCTGTCGGCGAGGACGACGTCGTCCGGGCCGCGGATCATAGTGGCCGGACGCAGCGGTCCTGCCTGCGAAAGGGGCGCGCCAACGCGAACCGAGTGTCGGCGATTATACCCTGGGGGGGCCAGTCCGCCGGAGCGGGCGTGTGCAGGATCCGGGTGCCGGTCAGGGGAGGAGCAGCCGCTGGTTCACGGTGGCGAGTGGACCGTCGACGTAGGCAGGCACATCGCGGTCCCAGTCGATCGACCCGTGGCGAGGGTGGGCTGCGTCGGGCGCGGGTGACGCGGCGGGCAGGGCGTGCGGGGGGCCTGCATCGATGGTCGAGCCCGCCTCGCTTATGGAGCGTATGGGGCCGGTCTTCGCCAGATCGGCGACCGGCCGCGGTGGTGAGCCTGCTCGGGCGCCCCATCCGTACGCTTCGTTCATCTACTTCGAATCGCGGGCTACACCCCCGTCGAGCCCGTGGCGCCGAAGAAGCCGGTCCGCCGATCGGCCCCGCGGCGAGGAGGTCGATCGGCGGATCCGTGGGCCGCCCTCAGGCTGCGGCGGCGTGGCGGAGGGAACCGATCGCGGCGCCGACATCGTCGACGTCGACGACCAGGCGGGTGTAATCGTGTCCGCGCAGGTCGATGCGGACGGCGTTACCACCGAAGAGGGTGTCCCAGTATTCTTTCCGGCCCTTGCCGCGGAAGGTGCCCGCGGCGATCGCGCCGGGAAAGAACACGCCAGGGGCGCGCACCCAGGGGGGACGGCGGTCGATTTCGGCCGGTTCGACGGCCACGATATTGGTGAGATCGAAGGTGATGTGGTCGCACAGCGACAGCACTCGGTGTGCGCCGCGGACGTGGACAGTGACGGTGGTGCCGGTGATCTCGAAGTCCACCATGGGTTCCTCCCTGATGCCGAGTTCCGCTCGTCCGATTCCAGGATGCCGCCGTGGCCTGGCCGTTGGCTGTGCTGCGGCTGTGAAAATTCTCAGGTTCGTCGGCGGTTCACCGGAGACATCGTCGCTGAGCGCGGTGGCGTTTCGTCGCAGGTGGCGTGCTCGCCGGCGGCGTGTCGAATACTGCGGTGGCGCGGCGCGGGCGCTATCGGTCACACTCGTCGGTGTGGAACAGAAGTCAGCTGGGTGGGCAGCCGGGGGCCGGGCCACCCGCGGGGTCGGCGGGTACCCGGTCCGGTATGTATCGGGTCGGGGTGATACGAGGTGACCGCGCTCGCTCCGGGGGAGAACCGGCCCGCGCCGGGTGATCGGCTGACGGTGACGGTGACCTGTTCCGCGGCGGTGGATGTGTCGGCGCTACTGCTCGCCGCGGACGGAAAGGTCAGGTCCGACGGCGATTTCGTATTCTTCAACCAGCCCGCCGGGCCGGGGGTGACCTACCGGCAGGGGCGGGGCGCCGGCGATGTCGTCGACGTGCAGACGCCGGGCCTGCCCGGCGATATCGAGCGGGTGGTGGTCACCGCGAGCCTGGACGGCAGCGGGCCACCCACCTTCGGGTCGGTGGGGTCGCTCACCGCGACGGTGACCGGGCAGCAGGGCACGCTCACATTCGCGGTGTCGAAGCTGAGCGCCGAGACGGCAGTGGTCTGCGTGGAGATCTATCGACGGGCGGGCGCGTGGAAGGTACGCGCTGTCGGGCAGGGGTACGACAACGGTCTGGCGGGTATCGCCACCGACTTCGGGGTGAACGTCGACGACGAGCCGGTTCCGCCGGCCCCGCCCGTACCGCCCGCGTCCCGTACCGATCCCACCGTGGTCGCCAACCCTGCTTCGGCGCAACATTATTCGGCTTCGCAATATCCGGCTCCGCAGCACCAGGCGCCGTTGTACCAGGCGCCGCAGTACCCGCAGCACCCCGGCCCGCCGCCCTGGTACCCCGCCGCGCCGCCGGCCGCCGGTTATCCGTCGTCGCAGCCGTATTCATCCGGGCCGGCCCATCCGGCGCCGCCCGCCCCCGCGCACCAGCCTCCCGCATATCCTTCCCAGCAAGGAGCTCAGCCGATGCACAGCGAGCTGTTCGACCCGCGTCATGCCGAAGTGTCCGGGATGGGCATCCAGAAGCAGGGCAGCAAGATGATCAAGGTCGGCGTGAACGGCGAAACGCTGGTCCGTTCCGGATCCATGGTCGCCTACCAGGGGGATCTGAATTTCCAGGCGCTCGGTTCCGGCGGGATCGGCCGGGCGATCCAGCAGCGGCTCACCGGCGAGGGCGTGCCGCTGATGAAGGTGTCCGGGCGCGGTGATCTGTTCGTCGCCAACGGGGCGGCCGATGTGCACATCATCGATCTGGACGGCACCGACGGGCTCACCATCAACGGGTCCAATGTGCTCGCCTTCGATCCCACTCTGGGCTACGACATCCGGATGGTGCAGGGCGCGGCGGGGTACACCAGTAACGCGGGCCTGTTCAACTGCGTGTTCACCGGCCGCGGCCGGATCGCCATCACCAGCCACGGCGGCCCGGTCGTACTGAATGTCGATCAGCCCACCTATGCCGATCCGCAGGCGGCCATCGCCTGGTCGTCGAGCCTGCAGACGAGTGTGAAACGCAATGACTCCTTCGGGCTGGGCCGGCTCATCGGCCGTAGCACCGGGGAGGGCATGACCCTGGCGTTCGCCGGCCGCGGTTTCGTGATCGTGCAGCCCTCGGAGTTGCCGCCCGGCGGCATGATCGGCGGGACCGGGGGCGGGCAGGAGGCCGGGCAGAGCGGCGGCCTGCTGGGCGGTCTGCTCGGGTAGCCTCACCGCCGCCGCGGCGCCGGTATGGTATCGACGTCCTATGGTGATGCGGTCCCGGTACGACGTAGTGATCGTGGGCGGCGGGCACAACGGCCTCGTCGCGGCCGCGTATCTGGCCCGCGCCGGGCACTCGGTGCTGGTGCTCGAACAGGCGGCGACAACCGGCGGCGCGGCCGTCTCGGCGCGGGTGTTCGACGGAGTCGATGTCCGGTTGTCCCGGTACTCGTACCTGGTCGGTCTGCTGCCGGATCGGATCGTGAGCGATCTGGGCCTGCGGTTCCGGACGCGTAAGCGGCGGATCTCCTCCTATACGCCGGCCGGATCGTCGGGTCTGCTGGTCGATAACCGGTCGCCGGCGGTTACCCGGGACAGTTTCGTCCGGGTCACCGGATCGGAGCGCGAGTTCACCGCGTGGCAGCGGTTCTATGCGATGACGGGGGAGGTGGCACGGGCGGTGTTCCCGACATTCACCGAACCGCTACCGACCGCCGACCGGCTCCGGCGGCGGGTGGGCGGCCGGGTGTGGGCGGAACTTTTCGAACGACCTCTCGGCGAGACGATCGAGGAGTACTTCGCCGACGACGTGGTGCGCGGGGTGGTGTTCACCGATGCGCTCATCGGCACGTTCACCCACGCGCACGATCCGTCGCTCGCGCAGAACCGCTGTTTCCTCTATCACGTGATCGGTGGCGGCACCGGCGACTGGGATGTGCCGCTGGGCGGTATGGGTGCGCTGACCGACGCGCTGGCCGACGCGGCCCGGGCCGCCGGGGCGGAACTGGTGACCGGTACGGAAGTGACCGGTGTGGCGACCGACGGGCGAACCGCGGCGGTGGATTTCGCCGGGGTGGCGGCCGGGACGGTGGCGGCGCGATATGTGCTCGTCAACGCCTCGCCCGCCGAGGCCGCTCGGCTGCTCGGCGAACCGGCCGGCGAGAAACCCGAAGGCGCCCAGCTGAAGATCAATATGGTGCTGGACCGGTTGCCGCGTCTGCGTGATCCCGCGGTGGCCGCGCATGACGCGTTCGCCGGGACCTTCCATATCGCCGAAACCTATGAACAGCTGGCGCAGGCATACCGGGAGGCGGCGGCCGGGCGGCTGCCCGCGGTCCCGCCCGCGGAGATCTACTGTCACACCCTGACCGATCCCGGTATCGCGGCCGGCTCGTCGCGGCACACTCTCACGCTTTTCGGGTTGCACACTCCGGCGAGGCTTTTCGCGTCCGACCCGGAAGCCGCGAAACAGGCTGCGGTCGACGCGAGCCTGGACGCGCTCGATGCCGTACTGGCCGAACCCATCCGGGAGTGCCTGGCCCGCGATATCCATGGCGGGCAGTGTCTGGAGGCCGCCACACCCGTGGACCTGGAACATGCGCTGCGCCTGCCCGGCGGGCACATCTTCCACGGTGATCTGTCGTTTCCCTACCGGACCGGGCCCGGGGACACACCGGCGCAACGCTGGGGCGTGGCGACCGGTCACGCGAATGTGCTGCGCTGTGGGTCGAGTGCGGTGCGCGGGGGCGGAGTGAGCGGAGTCGGCGGCCACAATGCGGCCATGGCCGTCCTCGAGGAAACCGCCGCCCGGCGTCCGGGAAACGCCGGGTGAATTCTGGTCGGAGAATCGGCGGTCACGCTCACTGGTGGGAGTATCCGAATACTGTGTGGCGGTAGCGTTGTCGGCTGTGGATCGGCCCGGCGGGTCGTTTCGATTCCATGCCCGGCGCCGAGGAGATATAGGTGGCACTCGATACCGTCCCGAAGAGCAGGGTTCCCGAGGACAAGGCGGCTCGGGAGCAGAAGGCGATACATGACCTCGCGGGCCGCTTGTCCGCCGCCTATTCCGAGGACCGCTCACCCGACGAGGTGAACGTCGCGATCCGGACGGCGCACGAACGGTTCGCCGGAAGTACCGTGCGCGATTTCGTGCCCATCCTCGTGGAGCGGGTGGTACGCCGGGAATTCGAATCCACGGAGGAGGCCGGTGCCGCCGCGGCGGTCACCGCCCCCGGTGTCACGCCGGTCTCGGTGTCGAAGAGCGCACCCGCCGCGCCGACCGAACCGGCCGATGCCGACCGCCCGCTGCGGACCGACCGCCGCGGGTTGTTCGCGCTGGCGGGCGCAGCGGGCGTGGTGGCGGTGGGCGCTACGGCATGGGCGGTGTCGCGACCGGATTCGGCGCCCGCCGCGGCGCCGCCGGTCGCCGGAGTGCCACTGACGAGGGTCACCGGGGTGGTCGGTTCGGAGAAGGCGGCCTTCTTCGCCGACGAGCGGGTCACCGAGGTGTTCGCCGCGCACGGCTACGACGTGCGGGTCGAGTCGGCCGGCTCGCGGGAGATCTCCACCTCGGTGGATCTGGACGGCCGGGCATTCGCGTTCCCGTCCAGCCTGCCGGCGGCCGAGCGGCTCAAACGCGAGGTGGGGGTGAGCACCCAGTTCGTGCCGTTCTATTCGCCGATGGCGATCGCCACGTTCACCCCGATCGTGCAACTGCTGGACGCCGCGGGGGCGGTGAAGTTCGACGGTCCGGCGCCCGGTCTGGATTTCGCCGCCTATATCGAGCTCGTGCAGAGCGGTGTGCAATGGGACGACTTGGCCGGTAACGCTTCCTATCGGGTAGGAAAGAACATTCTGGTCAGCACCACAGACGCCCGGACCTCGAATTCGGCGGCCATGTACCTGGCGCTGGCCAGCTATGTGGTCAACGATTATGCGGTGGTGCGCGGCGCTGCCGCCGAACGGCATGTGCTGCCCACTCTGCAGCGCCTGTTCCTCGCCCAGGGCTACACCGAGGGGTCCAGCGCGGGGCCATTCGAGGAATACCTCACCGCGGGGATGGGCCCGACTCCGATGACCTGGATCTACGAGGCGCAGTATGTGGCGGCCGCGGTGGCGGGGCGCCTGCGGCCCGATTCGGTGTTGCTGTACCCGTCGCCCACAGTGCTGTCCCGGCATACCGTCGTCCCGCTCACCCCTGAGGGGGAGGAGATCGGTGCGCTGCTGCACAACGACACCGAGTTGCAGTCGCTGGCCGCCGAGCACGGTTTCCGGACCGGGGATGTCGCCCGTTTCGACGAGGTGGTCGCCGAACACGACGTACCGGTGTCGCAGGATCTGGTCGACATCGTCGATGTCCCCGCCTACGAGACCCTCGAGCATCTGATCGACGGGGTGGCCACCGCGTACCGGTGATCCGGAGTCCGGGCGGACGGAGCCCACGGCCCCGTCCGCCCCTTGTCACAACTGGGTGGCGACCTCGTCGGCGATGAGGGCGAGGTGGTCCAGATCGGCGAGGTCCAGGATCTGCAGGTAGATCCGTTGGGTGCCGATCTCGCGGTAACGCCCGATCTTGTCGACCACCTCCGCGGGGGACCCGGCCAGACCGTTGGCCCGGAGTTCGTCCACCTCACGGCCGATCGCGGCGGCGCGGCGCGCGATCTCCGCCTCGCCGGATCCCACGCAGGCGACCAGCGCGTTGGAGTACACCATGCTGTCGGCCGCCCGGCCGCCCGCGGCGACCGCGGCGCGCACCCGGTCGAACTGGGCGGCGCTGTCGTCCACCGAGACGAACGGGGCATTGAATTCGGTCGCGTACCGCGCGGCGAGCCGCGGGGTACGTTTCGGTCCCTGGCCGCCGATGATCACCGGTACCGGCTGCTGCACCGGTTTCGGCAGGGCCGGGGATTTCACGAGCTCGTAGTACGTGCCGGTGAAATCGAAGGTCGCACCGAGCCGGGTCTCCCAGAGCCCGGTGATCACGGCCAGCTGCTCTTCGAACCGCCCGAATTTATCGTCCGGGAACGGTATCCCGTACGCGGTGTGCTCGTCGGCGAACCAGCCGGTGCCGAGTCCCAGTTCGACCCGGCCGCCCGACATCTGATCGACCTGGGCCACCTGGATCGCCAGCGGACCCGGCAGCCGGAAAGTGGCGGCGGTGACCAGTGTGCCGAGGCGGATCCGGCTGGTCTCCCGGGCCAGGCCGGCCAGCGTGATCCAGGCGTCGGTGGGGCCGGGCAGGCCGTCGACCGACCCCATGTGCAGATAATGGTCGGAACGGAAGAATGCCCCGAAGCCGAGGTCCTCCGCGGCGCGGGCCACGCTCAGCAGTGTCGGGTAGTCGGCGCCCTGCTGTGGTTCGGTGAAGATTCTCAGTTCCATGGACCTCATCGTGCCGTACGGGTCCGGCGGCGGCCGCGGGTGGCATAACTCCGGTGGGTCAGGCGGCCGGGCCGGTCATCCTGGTGGGCGACACCCGATCGGACCAGCCGCAGGGCAGCGAGCAACTGGCGATGACGAGGGTTTCGATTTCGCCGTTGTCGAATACGCGCCGGGTGGATTCGGCCCGGGCCGGATACCCGCAGGACGCACATTTGCCGAAATAGTCGAGGATCTCGTCGATTTGGGTGATGGCCACCCGGCGTCGGGTCTGGTGCATCGTGGTCCTCCGGATCGCAAACGAGTGGTATGCGGCCGAATGTAATTCGCGCCCAACACTCGTACGGGCGGAGTGAGCTGGCGCTGGGAGTTCTCACACCGGACCGGCCGGCGGGGTTGGACAAGCCCCAACGGCGGTTTCGGCACCTGTGGTGAACTCTAAGCAAACGGCTTCGTGACCTGTCACAGAGCGTTGCTACTCGCTGGTAACAACTATGGTGCCGAGCTACTGTGAGAGACATTACAGATGGGTTACCCGCCGGCCCAGTTGTTCGTTGCGGGCCGACGAGAAGTTGCGGGAGTTGGTTACCGACGTCATCGATATGGTCGCGGAGATCCCCGCAGCGCGTGCCGCTGTCTGGGAGCTGCTCCTCGACCCGCAGACCTATCCGCGGGTGTTCACCGGAATCGGCGCCTGCTCCCGGCTGGAGCTGCCCGGTGCGGAGCCGGTGTTCGAATTCCGGCTCGGCACGCCGGAGGCCGGTATCCGCGTGCTGCGCGTGCGCGTGGTGACCGGCCGCTGGTACGAGAGACTGGAACTGCACGCGCCGGAGATCGGCAGTTTCGCGGCGCTGCGGATGTACGGGGAAGGCGACCGGAGCACCGTATCGATCACCTTCTTCGCGCCGGGGCGGGTACACCGGCACCTCACCGAGCTGTCTAATTCGGCGATCCAGGACTGGACCGCCGAGGGCCTGCGCCGGATCGCCGCTATCCTGCGCGGTGCGCGGACATCCATGCTGGTCAACGGGGAAGGGTCGCTGGTCCGTCGCCAGCTCGAGGTGCTGCGTCAGGTCACGGTGAGCGGTGTCGTGCGCACCCGGCCCAATGCGGTGATGAAACAGCTGCTGTCACTGAACAAATGGGGTTTCAACCTGGCGGGAGGTTATGCGGCCGGCGCCGCGTACGCTCCGGACCGGCTCGCCGTGGTCGACGATCGGGGAGTCCGCACATTCGCCGAGATGGACCGGTGCAGCACCGCCCTGGCCGGTGCGATGGCGGCCCGGGGACTCGGTGCGGGCGACGCGATCGGGCTGCTGTCCCGTAACCACGCCGGCATGGTCGAAACCATGGTGGCCGCCGGCAAACTCGGGGTGGATGTCGCGCTGCTCAATGCCGGCCTGTCCGCACGCACCATCGAACAGATCGTGCAGCGGCACCGGCTCTCGGCCCTCTTCGTCGACGGCGACCTCGAACAACTGGTTCAGTATCTGCACGACGATCTGCCCCGGTTCAATACCGACCTGCGGCCGCCGTTCCCCGGTCGGTACACCCTCGAGGACCTGATCGAGAGAGAGGAGGGGGAATTCCGTCGGCCCGCAAATCCGGGCCGGCTGATCGTGCTCACCTCGGGTACCAGCGGAATCCCGAAAGGTGCGCGGCGGCCCCATCCCAAGGGGTTCGGCACCATCGCCGCGCTGTTGTCGCGGATCCCGATGGAGATGGAATCGACCATGCTCATCCCGGCACCGCTGTTCCACACCTGGGGCCTGGCCGGACTACAGCTCAGTACCGCGCTGCGGTGCACGGTGGTGCTGCCGGAACGCTTCGATGCCGAGGACTGCCTGCGCGCGGTCGCCGAACATCGGGTGACCACCATGATCGTGGTGCCCACCATGGTGAATCGGATCCTCGATCTGCCCCCGGCGGTACGGGCCCGTTACGACACCTCCAGTCTGGGCCAGGTGATCAGTTGCGGGGCGCCACTGGCCGGGGCCACGGTGCTGCGGTTCATGGACACCTACGGCGATATCCTCTACAACGTCTACGGATCGACCGAGGTCTCCTGGGCGACCATCGCCACCCCCGCCGATCTGCGCTTCGCGCCCACCACCGCCGGGCGGCCGCCGCTGGGCACCCGCGTCTCGGTGCTGGGGCCCGACCACAAACCGGTGCCGATCGGTGCCATCGGGCATATCTTCGTCGGAAACCACATGCTGTTCGACGGCTACGTCAATTCCGCGCCGCCCGACGAGGCGCACGGCATGCTCGACACCGGTGACCTCGGCTACTTCGACGTCAACGGCCGATTGTTCATCGCCGGCCGGGACGACGAGATGATCATCTCCGGGGGCGAGAACGTCTTCCCGCGGCCGGTCGAGGAGGCCCTGGCGCATCTGCCGCAGGTCAGCGAAGTTGCCGTGGTGGGTGTCCCGGACCCCGAATTCGGCCAGCGGCTCGCGGCCTTCGTGGTGAAACACGAAGGGGCGGGACTGGATTCGGATATGGTGCGCACCTATATCCGGCATCGGCTGAGCCGGTTCTCGGTGCCCCGGGACGTGACGTTCATGTCGGCGCTGCCGCGCGGGGAAACGGGAAAGATCTTGAAATGGCTGCTCGCCGGACGACAGGACGGGGACCTCCCACCGTCCGGTCCAATCGGGCTGGGGGTTTCCGGGTCGGTGTGACACCGGCCGCGTGCGGTGCCCGCGGCGCGGCGCGAATGCCGGTGCGATGCCGAACTACCCGATGATCACGGCGACATGGAGTTATCCATGGTTGCCGGAGGGGTCACGTGGGCGCGCGTGCCGCCGGCGGGCAGGGGAACGGGTGCGGGGGCCACGGCGGGCCGGGCGGCGAAGGGTAGATTCATCAGCCGCACAATCAATCGGTCGGGAGAGGCATCCTCCGTGGTAGTAGTTTCCGTGCTCACCGGACTGGCCGTGGCGTGGTTGATCGCCGGCCTGCACTGGTATCTGTGGCGGCGGCTCGTTCGCGACACCACGCGGGACGGATCCCGCTGGCGGATACCCGGCGGTATCGTCCTCGGGACCGGCGCGATCGCGATGTGTGGTGCCTTCGCGGTGATGTTCGCGGAGGTGGACCGGGCCGACTGGCGCTGGCTGACCTGGCCCGGATTCCTGTGGGCGGCGCTCTTCCTCTATCTGCTGCTCGGCGTGCTGGCCGGGGAGGTCGTGCGGCCGCTGCTGCTGCGGGGCCTGGTCCGGCGCGACGCCGGCACCGCCGCACCGGCCGGCGGGAGCGAAACCCCGGCGTCCGGAGTCGTCGAATCGGGGGTGACAGCGCAGCCGGTGGGCGCCGCGGTGGGAGTAGCGTCCGGGGCGAGCGCGCCCCGGCCCGGCCTCCCCGGCCCGGCGGCCCCCGCCGGCCCGGACCCCGGCGCCGCGGTATCCGGCGCGCCGCCGCCCCCGGTATCGCGCACGCTGTCGCGACGACTGCTGGTCTCCCGGCTGGCCGCCGGGGCCACCGTGATCGCGGCCGGCGCGATCGTGGGGACCGGTACCTACGGAGTCCTGAACGGACCGATGGTGCGGCGGGTGACCGTACCGCTGGCGAAACTGCCCGCGCAGGCCCACGGCCTGCGGATCGCCCTGGTCAGCGATCTGCATCTGGGCCCGGCGTTGGGCCGCGCGTTCTGCGAACAGGTGGTGCGCACGGTGAACGACACCCGCCCGGACCTCATTGCCGTCGTCGGCGATCTCGCCGACGGCACGGTGGACGATCTGCGGGCCGAAACCGAGCCGCTGGCCGGCCTCACCGCGCCACTGGGCGCCTATTACGTACCGGGCAACCACGAATACTTCTCCGACGCCGATGCGTGGCTCGCCCGAGCCGGTGAACTGGGGATGAAGGTACTGCTCAACGATCGGGTGTCGCTGCCGGACTTCGATCTCGCCGGGGTCGACGATCCGCGGGGCACCGGTATCGGCCGGGGGCCCGATTTCGCGGCGGCACTGGACGGCCGGGACATCCGCCGGGCCTGTGTACTGCTGGCCCATCAGCCGGTCGTGGTCCACGAGTCCGTGGCTTACGGGGTCGACCTGCAATTGTCCGGGCACACCCATGGGGGACAGCTGTGGCCGGGGCCCCTGATCGCGCGGCTGCCCAACCCGACCGTCGCCGGGCTGGAACTGTACGGAGCGACCGCGCTGTATGTGACCCGCGGTGCGGGAGCCTGGGGTCCGCCGGTGCGGGCGGCGGCCCCGTCGGATATCACGGTGCTCGAGCTCGCCTCGCTCCAGGGAGTCTGAACCGCCCCTGCCGAATACCCGGCCTATGTACGCCGGAGGGCAGTGCCCGAGTCAGCGGTTCCGCGCCGCGGCTCGCCCGATGGTGACGCACCGGGACGATCGCAGCGGCCGGCTCGGCGGTGTCAGAGGTGGGTGAGCAGATTCTCCAGCCGTTCGACCCGGGGTGTCTGCACCGGCGTGAACTCGGGCGGATGGTGGATCTCGACGCTGAGACGGTCGTCGTAGGTGGTGATGATGCTGGTACCGCCACCGGCCTGTGGGGGGCGGCGGCCGGTCGGATCGGGTTTGGCGATCATGGTGGTGCGGAAATCGTGGATCCGGAGCGTGGGCACCGACAGCCGGGGTAATCGACCCCAGTTCGTGGTCATCACCGTGTCGAACGGGTTGGCCGGTGGTGCGGCCAGGGTGTCGGGGAGTTGGAGCGGGGTCTGCTGGATATGGCCGGAGGCCAGGTCGGCGCGCAGGGCGTGGAACACTCCGCGTGCCAGGGCCGGGAGCGTGGCCTCGGTGCCGGGACCGGGCCGGTAACCGGCGAAGCCCAGGACATTCGTACCCTCGATCGGGCCGATAGAGGGCCGGACCCGGCGGCGTAGATCCACCGAGTACGAACACAGCAGTTCGTCGACCGGCAGCTGCCGGGCCTCGGATTCGGTGAGCAGCAGGGCGGCCGCCACCAGGCTGTGCACCGTCACCCCCACCCGGTGCCCGTACGCGACGAGCGCGCCGGTCTGCTCCCGGCTCAGCCGGCAGCGGTGGGTGACCAGGGGCGGGTACGGGTGTTCGTTCGCGTCGAGCGCATGCCCCGGGGGCAGCGGTGGTGCGACGCGTGGCGGCTCGGTACCGCCCGGGACGGGCCGGCGCACGATGCCCCGGCGGGCGAGTAGATCCTCCACCGGCATCGGCTGCCGGCTGGGCGGGAGCGTGGGCGCCCGTCCGGCCGCGGCGGCCACATAGCAGTGCCACAGCTGCTCGAGCAGGTGCAGGGCATGGGTGGCGTCGGCAATGCTGTGGTGGACCAGCAGGGTGACGCTCGCGATATCCGCCGACCGCACCACGTGCAGTGTGCCCAGGGCTCGTCGCTGATCCGGGTCGGCGCCGGTGAGCAACTGTTCGGGATCGCCGTCGGCGACGGTCAGCACGACCTCGGGCGGGCCGGAGGTGACCAGGGTGTGCCCGACCGGCTCGGTGGGCGCGAGCTGCGCGCCGAGGATGGGATGGGCCGTGACCAGGAATTCGAAGGCGGCGGCCAGCGCGCTGAGATCGATCCGCCCGGACATTCGGGCACAGTATCCGACGAAAACCTCGCTGAATGCGAAGATCTGTTCGCTGGGCGCCAGGGGGCGGATGACGGTTGCCGCGGTCATGATGTGGTGCCTTCGTCCGGAGATTTGTGTGAGGTTAACCCAAAAACGGTTCCTTGCCGGATATTTCGGTCAGGACGAGACGGACGCTACACAACCGGGCGGATCCGGCTGGTACGTTCGCTTAGGTAAGCCTAATTAATGAAGGAGGCCGGATGGCCAGAAAGCGCACGACCATGACCGTCGCCCGGACGGAGTGGCTCGGCCCCCATATCGTGCGGGTGTATCTGGGTGATCCCGGATTCGACGATTTCGATGCCGGCGAGTTCACCGACGCGTATGTGAAACTGCTGTTCGACCGCCCCGACGGCGAGGTGATGCGCACATACACGGTCCGTTCGGTGGATACCGCGGCCCGCGAAATCGCCATCGACTTCGTGGTGCACGGCGACGAGGGGATCGCGGGCCCGTGGGCCGCCGCGGTACAGCCCGGCGAGCAGGTCACGTTCTTCGGGCCCGGCGGGGCCTACGCACCGCGCGCGGACGCCGACTGGCATCTGCTCGCCGGTGATGAGGCTGCCCTGCCCGCCATTTCCGCCGCCGTGGAGGCGCTGCCCGAGGGGGTGCCCGCGAAGGTGTTCATCGAGATCGCCGACCCTGCCGACGAGATCACCCTGACCACCAAGGCGCTGGTGGACGTCACCTGGGTACATCGCGGCGGCGCCGCGCACGAGGTCGGCGACGACCGCGCCGGTGACAACGCACCCCTGATCGGCGCGGTCCGGGCAGCGTCGTGGCTGCCGGGCCGGGTACAGGTCTTCATCCACGGGGAGGCGCAGGCCGTGATGCACAATCTGCGCCCCTACATCCGCAAGGAACGGGGCGTCTCCGCGGAGTTCGCTTCCATTTCCGGGTATTGGCGCCGGGGGCGGACCGAGGAGAGCTTCCGGGTCTGGAAGAAGGAACTCGCCGCGGCCGAGAGTCCCGGCTGAGCGCGGCCCGGCGGGTTCTAGTTCGCCGGGCAGTCCGCGCCGTTGGGGATCGGCAGGCAGATTCCCGCGGTCGCCGACAGCAGCAGGCCCGCTCCGGCCACGAGTGCGCCGAGGGCGACGGCCAGGAAGACGACCACCCAGAGCAGGCCCGGCAACCGGGTGAGCCGGGCCAGTTGATCGGCGTCGGTGGTGCCGTCGCGCATCCGTGAGCGGGTGCGCTGCAGTTCCAGTACCGGGCGGCTGCCGGCCAGTAACAGCAGCCACGTCGCGAGGTAGGCGAAGCCGGCCTGCAGCGCGTCCGAGCCGAACCACGACACCGCGAAAACCAGTGCGCCGGTGCTCACCACGGAGACGACGCCGTACACATTCCGGACCATCACGAGCATCACGGCCAGCGCGGCGATCGCGATCCACAGCATGAGGGTGATGCGCCCGGCGCCCAGCAGTGCGGCGAACCCCAGCCCCACCAGGGGTGGGGCCGGGTAGCCGGCCAGTGCGGTCAGGATCATGCCGAGCCCGTAGGGTTTTCCGCTGGACACGGTGAGTCCCGATGTGTCCGAATGCAGGGTGATGGCATTGAGCCGGCGTCCGCTCAGCAACGCCACCAGTGCGTGCCCGCCCTCGTGTGCGATGGTGACCACATTGCGGGTGATCCGCCACAGCGGGCCGTAGGCCACCAGTACCAGTGCCGCCACGGCGGTGGCGAGTACCAGCCACGACGGCGGCGCCGCCTGGGTCGTCGTGAGCCGCTCCGCGATGGAACTGCTGCGGTCTATCAGATCACCGGTATCCACCGCCGCACCTTAACTGGGGAACGCGGCGGGGCGCGCGTCGCGGGTAGGGCCCGGTGATCGGGCGGTGCCGGTGGGCGCGGGCACGAAAACGAAGTATCTGTTGATGGGACGTCTCACTATCTTTGCCGACCCGAGTTCCGAGGTGGACCGAAGTCCGAGCGATGTGTCTGCCGGAGAAGGGCGGGTAACTATACGTTTGTCCATATCGGTTGCCGGTCGCTGGTGGAGGGAGCACGGATGTGCACGGGTGAGCAGTACGACCGCGAGCCTGAGGAGCCCGGGCAGACCTTCGAGGTGCCGGATCCGGTGGAGCTGATGCGGATCTGGTCGTCCGGCCCGGCGGCGCGCGAACGGCCCGGACCGGATTTCGAAACGGCCTTTCGGGTGGGGCTGGGCATGGCGCTGGCCCTGCTCGACGATTCGGATCCGTCCGGACGTCAGGTACTCGCCCGGCTCGAGGTGGCCGCCGCGCGCTGGGCGCGCGAGGAGGTGCCGCTGGAGATGATTCAGCACGCCCTGCACCAAGGGGTGAAAAGCGGTCTGGGCCTGCGTAATTCGGCCGAGCGCGTGGACGGAGGTTTCGTGATCGATGTGCTCGATACGTTGACCGCGGCGGTGTCGCGCGCCTATGTGGCGCAGGTGCGCAGTCGCCCGGGGCCGGCGTGAAGGGTCAGCTCGCCCGGTAACTGCGCGCGACCAGCGCGGACCGCAGGTACCACAGGCCGGACGGCTGCGTGGGATCGAAGCCGGTGAGCTGGGCGACCCGTTTGAGCCGATAATCGATGGTGTTGGTGTGGATGTGCATGAGGCGCGCGGTCCGCTGTCGGTTCAGGTTGTTGCTGATATGGCGCTGCAGGGTTTCCAGCAGTTCCGGATGATCGTCGAGCGGATCCAGCAGCGAGCCGAGGTATTCGCGGCCGGGCCCGGGCCGGGTCAGCTGATATTCCAGCGCCATATCATCGAACCGGTACAGTCCGGGCACACAGTCGAGCCGCTGGACCATATCCAGCAGTTCGTGGGCCTGATCCGCCGCCGACGGCACCTCCGCGGTGGGGGCCTCCACCACCGCGGCGCTGACCGGCACCTGGGCGGCCCGCGACAGCTGCGCGACCAGTTCGTCGAGTTGCTCGCCGGTCAGAATATCGGCGGGTAGCAGGACGGTGCCGCCGTCGACGCTCAGCAGCGACAGCGCCGAATCCTCGCAGCGGGTCGCCAGTTCGGCCTGGACCCGGCGCAGTTTGCGGCGCGCGACCACCTTGCCGTCCAGCGCCGGGACCGCTTCGTCCGGATGGGCCGGAATGGCCATCGCCAGCACGGTGTAGGCGGGGGCGATCTCGATCCCGCATTCGCGGGCCATGGTGGAGGTGCCGTGCCCGCCCAGCAGCGCGGAGGTCAGGGTGTGCACGGCGGTGTGGTGCTCGCTCACCACCGACCGCAGTTCGCGGACGTAGGCCATGGAGATACAGACGGTCATCTTGTCCAGCATCTCGACGACCAGTTTGGCCCCGTCGACCAGCGCCGAATAGTCGGTGACGGTCGCATGGGACACCACCAGGTCCAGGCCGAGCCGGAAACCCTCGTGCACGGCATGGTGGATGGTGTCGATCGGAACGCCTTCGCGTGCCCAGCCGGCGGCGGCGTTCTCCAGCCGCCGGGTCTTCTCCGGAATGTCCTTACCGTCGAGCATACTGACCGCGAGCTCGAGGCAGGTCCGGGTGATGGTGGTGACATCGCCGTGGATGGCGTCTCCCGGCAGCGTGCCGCAGGGGACCACGTTCTCCACGAAATGGCCCACCATATGGCGGGACAGTGTGCGCACATCCTGTAGCGGGGCGGACATGGGCTGGCCGGATAGGGTCAGCTTCGTTCTGGTCGTGTCGACGGTCATGCTGCTGACTCCTTCTACCCCTGGGCGAGACTGCGGCTCCACAGTAATGATCATGTGTCGTATCCCGGGTGGCTTTGCGAACTCGACTGGACGACCGTGCAGGCACCGCCCGTCGAGCTTGTGACCGGTCACAGTGGTGCGAGTTATGGTCGAATCCGCTGATCAGACCGGAAACGCGGGTGCGAGAGTACTTGCCGCGCGCTCGGCTCGGGTACAGGCGTTCTCGGTGGCGCCCGGGGCGCTGTCGACCCGTACCCGCACCACGCCGCCGTCGGCGGTGGGCAGGGCGACGGTGCACGTCGCCGCGGTATCGGCGGCGCCGGTGTGCAGTGGCCGGCCGGTGCGGTCCACCAGAGTGACCTCGGTACGGGTGTCGCCGTCACCGGCGACCTCGTCCGGCGAACCGTCGGCGGAGAACAGCACACGCAGCGCGGCCCGCTCGCTGCTCCAGCCGCAGCCCGCCCAGCCCGGTTCCGTGGCCACATCGCGCCGGATCGAACCAGGCGCGAACCCCGATTCGGTGAGGAGACCGGCGGGGAGACCACACGGATCGAAGATCGCCGCGGGGTCCGTGGGCTCGGCCGCGCCTCCGCAGCCGGCCGTGAGGATCGCGACGGCGGCGGCCGGCCCACCGAGCAGAAGGCGGGAGGAAACGTCCCGGCGGCGCGAGCGTAGAAGTGCACCCATGACGCGGATGCTATCCACCGATCCCGCTGCGCCACAGCTGCTCTGTGCGGGTCACAGCGGCGCGGGAACCAGTGTTGCTCCGCTGCACAAAGGAACGTTTCCGTCTCACCATGTGGAAATGCGGCGGCGCCTACGACGGTCGGGGGAATACGGTGGCCCGGCGATCGTGTTGAGGTGTCCGGTCCGGAGAAAGAGGGTGCGGCAGTGGTGGCGGAGACGGCGCGAACCGATGTGGGGCTCCGCTCCGAACGTGGCGCGATCCTCGGATCGCTCATGCTGGCCACCGGTCTGATCGCCCTCGATTCCACCATCATCGCGACCGCGGTGCTCACCATCACCGAGAGCCTGGGCGGTTTCGCGCAGTTCCCGTGGTTGTTCTCCGTCTATCTGCTCGCCCAGGCCGTCACGGTGCCGGTGTACGGCAAGATCGCCGATACGGTGGGCCGTAAACCGGTGATCCTGTTCGGCATCGCTGTCTTCGCGGTCGGCTCGCTGCTGTGCGGGCTCGCGGGCAGCATGCTGTGGTTGATCGTGTTCCGGGCCGTGCAGGGTATCGGCGCGGGGGCCATCCAGCCCATGACCATGACCATCGCCGGTGATCTGTACACCCTGGCCGAGCGCGCCAAGGTGCAGGGCTATCTCGCGGGTGTCTGGGCCTTCTCCTCGGTCTCGGGTCCGCTGCTGGGTGGCGTCTTCGCCGAGTACGTCGGCTGGCGGTGGATCTTCCTGATCAATCTGCCGTTGTCGGCATGGGCCGGATGGATGCTGCTGCGCCACTTCACCGAAACCCCGGCCCGTCAGCGCCGGCGGGTGGACTACGCCGGGGCGCTGCTGCTGACCTCCGGAGCGGGTGCGCTGATTCTCGGGTTGCTCGAGGGCGGCCGTGCCTGGGCCTGGGATGCCCCCATCAGTATCGCGGTCTTCGCCGGTGGCGCCGCGGTGCTGGTGTTGTTCGTCCTCGTGGAACGCCGGGCCGCCGATCCGGTGCTGCCACTGTGGCTTTTCACCCGGCGCGTGGTGATCGCCAGTTCGACGATCTCCGCCCTGGTGGGTGCGCTGCTGCTCGGTCTGACGTCCTATGTGCCGACCTTCACCCAGGGGGTGCTGGGTGCCGGTGCGGTGGTGGGCGGGCTGACGGTCGGCGCGCTGACCCTGGGCTGGCCAGTCTCGGCATCCCAGTCCGGCCGGGTATATCTGCGCATCGGCTTCCGGAGCACCGCACTCATCGGCGGGGCCACGGCCACGGTCGGTGCCGTCGGTACCCTGTTCATCGGGCCCACGACGTCCATCGCACAGGTCGCGGCCACCTGTTTCGTCATCGGCCTCGGTATGGGGCTGGTGGCGAGCCCGACCTTGATCGCCGCGCAGACCAGCGCCACCTGGGGCGAACGTGGCGTGGTGACCTCGGTCAATATGTTCGCCCGGTCCATCGGCAGTGCCGTGGGTGTGGCCGTGTTCGGCGCACTCGTGAATTCCCGGGTGGGCGATACCGGCACCCCCTCGCCGACGGCGCTGGCCGAGGGGGTGCACCTGGTGTTCGTGGCGGTGGCCGTCATGGCCGTGGCCATTGTGGTCGCCTCCGCGGTGATGCCCGGCCGCGCGGAGGCGGCCGGGCATCACCGCACCGTCATTCCCCGGCGGTGAGCACCTCCACCCGCTCCCCGGCATCGAATTCGATCACCTGGTGGACCCGCGAATCGCCGACGGGCCCGAGATCGGCGACGACGACGTCACCGCGCTGAGCAATCGATTCGACCAGGGCTTCCTGCGGATTACCGTCCGGTCCGGCGATCAGAATGCGGTCCCTGACCGCGAGTGCGTCGGCGCGGACCCCGCTGTCGATCAGGCGCGGCGTGAAAACGCCGCAGTAGGTGCGGCCGGCGGAGTCGCCGACGCCGCGCTGGGCGATCGTCCACCAGACGGGTGTGGTGCTGTCCCCCGCGGTCCGGCGGTGCCAGCGCAGCACCCGATCCCGGCCCGCTTCGGCGGCGGCCCGGTTCTCGTGCACCGAAACATGCCGACGTACCGGTGCGCTGCGCGGTTTCACGGTGCCCGCGGCACCGTCCACCACCAGGATCCAGGCGGCGGATTGTTCCTGATCGCGGGCCGCGTTCACGCGTTTGGCCAGCGCCTGGCCCGGCGTCGCGCCGAGCCGATCGGCGACCTCGGCCAGGTTCTCCGCCAGCCCGAGCGCGCGCAGGAAGGCGGCCACCTCGATTTCGGCGGTATCGAGCCGCTGGGCAAGCACCGGCATGGGTGTGCGGTCACGCCAGGCGCCACGCGCGGTGTGCTCGTGTTCGGTGAGCCAGAGCGCGGACGGACCGTGCCGATGATGGTCCAGTACCACTGCCCACCAATCCCACTGCGGATCGGTCGCCATCCGGTCCTGGATCCAGCCGGCCCGGTCGTTCGCGCGTACCTTCTCCTCCGGTGGAACGAAGTTGCGCAGTGCCGCCTGGACGGCCGACGGCGTCCGCCCGAGTTCCGCGGCGATCTCGGGCAACCCCTTACCCGCCCGCAGTTCCGCGGCGATGGCCCGGTATTCCGATTCGCGCCACGACGTCCCGTGCTGACGCGGCGGCAGCAATCGTTCCTGTCCGATTTCACTCATCACAGAACCCCCGGTTCCGAAGCGTCGGAGAGGCTTGCGGTGCGACCGGTCCGCCGGCCGAACACCACCCCTCCGACTGTGTCCTACCTGCATGATTTTACGTGGGGGGTCCGACAAAAACGGCCTCACGGCGCCTGTTCGGGCCGGGACCGTAGGGTGAGTATTCGTTCTGGCGCAAGGATTTCGGTGCGCCCGAGCCGCTGGCGAACCCGGCCCGGCCCACCGGTGCCGGTGGGCCGCAGCCGAGTTCGTCGATCACGGAGTGGAGTAGCCGATCAGCGCACCGACCCCCGCACCGATCGGAATGGTGATCAGGGCGCCCACGCCGCCCAGGAAGAAGCCGAGTACGGCACCGATCCCGCCACCGATCAAGGCGCCGATCCCGGCATTGTGCAGTTTGCGGGACTCGGTATCCGGGTCGGCCACGAGCTGGGCCACGTGCTGTCCCGCCGGCGTGGACACATCCGGTGTGAGCGTGAGGGTGCGACCATCGGCCGAGATGGCCGATGCCAGCGGCGCGGTCTGCCCGGCGGCCGCGACGCCCAGCGGCAGCGTGGTCAGTACGCGGCCGGCCGGATCCGACAGGGTGACGGCCGCGCCGTCGGCGGTGAGCGCGAAGCTGCCGGCGTCGAGAGTCGTGACGATCGCGGTGCCGGCCTCGTTCGGCGCCACGACGTAGCCGATCCCCTGCTCGGCGCCGCGTACGGCGACCTCGGTGGCCACGGGCTGCGCCTGCGCCGTCCCCGCGGCGACTCCGAGGGCGCCGATCGAGATCAGCGCGGTGGCGGCGAGTTGCTTGATTCTCATGGTGTTCCCCAATTGTTCTGCCGGCGCCGCGGCGCCGACGGTCCCCAAGAAGCCGGATCTCGGCTCGGAACCCATTCTCACGGAACAAGATCGAGCCGACAATGCTTTGTGCGAATCGGCGCTGCCGTGACTTCGGCCGCGCCGCGCATCATCCGGCGCCATCCACGGCGCTCCGTGGGAGTCCGGCGGCGGCGGAGATTTCGCTGTCCGGACAGGGCGTGCGGGTGGTACGACGCCGCTGTGCTACCCGCACGCCTCCCCACTACACGTCCAGGATGTGGGGGAGCCCAGCCCGGAACCGGTCGGCGTCGATCTTTTTCGCCGCGTCGAAGGCAGGCGGCGCGACCAGCGGGAACACCGGTGCGTGCGGCGCGGGATCGTCCGCGGCGTCGATGATCGCATTGGCTGCCGACCGGCCGGATTCGTTGGCGCCCTCCATGGTCGCCAGATCGATATTGCTGCGCACATGATCGCCGCCGAAGAACAGATTCGGGATGGCGCAGTGCGCGGTCGGCCGGTGCTCGTAGGAACCGACGGTATTGACCAGCAACGGGGTTTCGTTGTGGGGAGTGCCGCCGGACCAGCGGACCCCCGGATCGAGATGCCAGGAGTGGAGATCCTCGTCGCGCAACCACCCGGTGCCGGTATTCAGCCACAATTTCAGCTGCGCCCAGACCTCGTTCGCGATTTCCGGCGCGCTGCACTGTTTCGCGGGCCGGTGATGGAGAATTCCGGGGGTATCCCAATCGGAGATATCCACCGAGAAGCATTCGGCGACCGAACCGTCGCCGTACTGGGCAGCGAAATCCCCGACCCACATCGGCGCCTGTCGCAGCGCGGTCAGCGCCCACGGTGATCCCAGCGCCGCGATATGGCCCTCCGGAATATCGGTGGGTCGGCGCAGATAGAACTGGATACCGACCATCCAATCGGTGAGCAGTTCGCGCATACCGGCCAGCCGGGGATCGGCGGACAGAATCGCATCGTCGAGCAAGGGGACGGTCTTCTCGATCGGCATGGCGCAGACGTAGTGATCGGCGACCACGGTATTCGCGCCGCCGCCGTCGGTGACGGTGACCGACTCGATCCGGCCGTTGCCGTAGTTCAGCCGGCTCGCGCGCGGCCCCATGACGAACTGCACACCTCGGCTGCGCAGATGGGTCGCCCACGGATCGATCCAGGCCGCATTGGTCGGGCGGTTCAGGATCCGGTCCACACCACCGGAGAATTCGGGGACGAGGCCCGTTCCCGCCAGGACCAGGGCTTCCCCGATGGTGCCGATGGTGCGCGCCGAACTGAGATGCGGTTTCGCCGCGACGGTGATCCGGGTGAGCGCGTTGACCAGGTAGGACCGGTAGGCCGGCGATTTGCCGTCGGCGCGCATGATCTGTTCCCAGGTCGAAAACTCCCACTGCCCGAACCGGCGCTCGGTGCTGGAGGTGAACCACATGAGCATCTGTTTGGCGAAGAAGGCCAATTCGTGTGACGGCAGTTCCGGAATGAATCCGAACGCGCTGATAATGCTGTTCTGCAGGCGTTCCGGGGTGAGCTGGTCGAGCGCACCCACCTCCACCGGCGCGAAGATCGGTGGTCTGTCGCGGAATCCCGCCACCGTCCCCTCGACGCGGATCAGATTGTCGAGTACACCGTTCGGATTACCGGGGAACGGAATACGACGCATGGTGTCGGGAATGTGCTGATAGCAGCCGGGAAAGAAGCGGAAGCCGTGTTCGCCGGGCAGATCCGCCCGCCCGTCGGCTCCGGTGCCGGGGACCGGCATACTGCGTGCCTTGCCGCCGAGGAAAGCGGGTTCGTAGACGGTCACCTTGAAACCACGTTCGGCGAGCTCATGCGCGGCGGACAGACCGGCCATGCCGCCGCCGAAGACGGCGACCTCTTTTCCGCCCGTGCGTAGGCCCGGAGTCCGGCCCCGGGGGGCGGCAGCGCGCGCGGTGCCGCCGGTCGCCGATCCCGCCGCGAGGATCGCGGCGCCGGCGAGGGCACCGCGCAGGGCGGTGCGGCGGTCGATCGAGGCTGACTTCTTCGGCAGCTGATCCGACATGGTGAACTCCTGGTCAGGCGGTGGCGGTACCGGGGGACGGCGGGGGCACGGCGGGCGGGGCGCCGTGCAATGTGGTGAAGGAAGTGTGGAATTCGTCCGCAACGGAACGGATTTCGTGCGCGATATCGGCGAGCGCGGGTCTCGGATCGCCGCGGTGGTGCCACAGCGCCCCGGCGGCGAGGCGGGCCATGCGCGCCGGGGTGTAGAGCTCGGCGGGCCGCCGGGTGCGGGAGAAGATGCCGAGGGTGATCGCCGCCAGGGTCGGATCCTCGGTCGCGGCGCGGTACAGCTCGACTTCGAGCGGGCTCATCGCGGTGCCGCGGGCGAGCCGGTTGGTCCAGTGATAGATCTCCCGGCATTCGCGTACCCGCCGGCGCTCCCATGCGGCGACGGCGCGGTCCAGCCGGACGGGGTCGTCGAGAACCGGTGCGACGGCTTCGGCCAGCAGGCGTCCGTAGTGCAGGGCGTCGCGGATGCCCTGAGCGGTGACGGGGTCCTTGAAATGACCGGAGTCACCGGGGAGCGTCCAGCCCGGCCCGCTGGAACGGCGGAAATAGGAGGCGATATCGGTGGCCGACCGTACCCGGCCCACTCTTTCGCAATCGCGCAGCCGCTCCCGCAGCGGCGGGATGCGGTCGAGCGCGGCGGTATAGCGCTCCTCGGCGTCGCCGGGGCGCGGCGGGCCCGCTGCGGCCGGCGGCTGGACCAGGCTCAACAGCAACCCGTCGTCGCAGGGGAAGGCGGTGCCGAGATCGGCGCCCACCCGCCACTGTGCGGCGATATCGCGCCGGTCGCCAGAGGGGTCGCGCCAGTAGGCGAAATAGCAGTCGCGCCCGCTGGGCGTGGATTCGTACGGAGTCGGTGCCCCGGCCAGTTTCGCCACGGTGCTCCGGCGGCCGTCGGCGCCGACCACCAGGGCGGCGCGGATCTCGACGAGCCGGCCGTTGGGGTCGATATAGCGCACACCGGCACAGCGCCGACCGTCCCAGACGAGTTCGGTCACCCGACATTTCTCGCGGATTTCGGCCCCGGCCGCGCGGGCGGTGCGCACCAGCGCGTGGTCGAGGCCGGTGCGGCGTACGCACAGGGTGTAGTCGATCCCGTCGACCTGCGGGAACCTGCTGGCGATCGCATACTCCGCCGCGGCGGCGTAGGCCCGGGTGAGTCGTGGCGCGCCCAGTTTCTCGACGGCGTCGAGTGCGTCCAGCCGGGACAATTCGGCGACTCCGGCGGGCCACAGCAGATGGGTGGACAAGGTGTCGGAGGGAAAGCGCGAGCTGTCCAGTGCGACGACCCGGCGGCCCGCTCGGGCGAGAGTGGCCGCGGTGGCGGAACCGGCACACCGGGCGCCGACGACCACGGTATCGGCCTGCTCGACCGCGCTGGGGGACTCGGCCACGGTAACCGTCCTCGGTCATCGAGTCTCGGACAGTATGTCCGATTGATGGTGCGGTGCGTCGGCGTGATTGTCAACTATCCGATCGGCACTGTCCCGCACAGTTTTCCGGCGCTGCGCCGGATCGCGTCGACTGCCTCGGGGCTCGCGGCGGAACCCGAGGGGTGCGCCGGCGGGGAACCGACCGGCGTGGACAAAGGCGGGCACAATGTCTGCCATGGACTTTGCGAGCCGATATCCACTGCACCGTGCGCTCGGGCCGGGGAGTGCCGGATGCCCTCGCTGACCCGGACCCCGCGGTCCGCCCGGAAATCGGACGAGGACCGCCGGGCCGAGTTCGAACAGCGGGTCCTCCGGGCAGTCGAGGATCTGCTGGCCGACGGCACTCCGTTCACCGAGATCGCGGTACAGAAGATCGCCGCCACCGCGCGGATGGCACGCTCCACTTTCTACCGGTACTTCCCGGACAAGAGCCAGCTGTTGATCCGGACCGCCGACCTGGCCACGGCCGATCTGTTCGAGGCCGCCGAGCGGTGGTGGGGTGCCGAGCACACCGAGCGGGAGGCGGGGGTGCGGCGGGCGATGAGCGCGATGATCGCCGGGTTCCGCCGCCACCGCTATCTGCTGTTGGCTCTGAGTGAGGTCGCGGCCTACGACCGGGATGTCGGCGCCTATTGGCGGGCCCGGGTGGCTACCTTCGTCGACCTGGTCCGCGCCCGCCTGGAAACAGATCGTGCGGCCGGTCGCGTCGCGCCCGAACTGGAACCCGCGGCGACCGCGCTGGTGCTGGCCGCCATGGTGGAACGCTCCATCACCACCGCGTTCGCGGTGCCGACCGGGATCGGTGACGCGGAACTGGCGGCCGCGCTGGGCCGCTCCATCTGGCTGGTGGTCTACGGCGACGCCCCCGCCGGTGGTGGTCCGGCCGGCACGGCCTGATCGCAGTCAGGGCGGGGGGCCGGTGGTTCCGCCGGGAACCGTCCGACCAGACGCTGGGCCGCGAGCACCACGGCGGATCGCTGGGTGGCGATCCGGGCGGCCGGCCCGGGGCCCGCGTGCACGGCGGTGCTGCGGGCGAGGTCGGTGAGCATGCGCAGGAGCATGGGTGCCGCGATATCGGTGGTGACCAGACCCTCCCGCTGCCCGCGGCGGATCTCGGCGAGCTTGGGATCGATGGTCCGGCGCAGCACCCGGTCGATGTGCTCGTCGGCGGGCTCCAACTCGGCCCAGGCCTGGAGCCGGGCATTCTCCGGGTGGGCCAGGAAATGGTCGAAGAGGCGCCCCACATAGCCGGGGATATCGTCGGCCCGCAGCGCGGTCTCGGTCGTGGTCTGCCGGGTCCATCGCTCGGTGACCGCGGCATAGAGCTCGGATTTGCCGGGGAAGTAGGCGTAGAGGCGGTCCTTGCTGGCGTGCGCGGCCGCGGCGATGCGATTGATCCGGGCACCGGCCGTGCCGTACTCGGCGAATTCCGCTGTGGCGGCAGCGAGAATCCGGTCCCGGGTTGCCTGGCCTGCCGCGCGCATACCCCGAATCCTATCTTGCCGAACCGGATGGTTCGGAACTATCGTCGTTGCCGAACCAGATGGTTCGCCGAACCCGTCGATGGGACAGATATGAGCGCGGAGAAACCACGGTGGCAGCGACTGCGGGAGCTCACCGAAGGCGTTTCGGTGGCGGAGCTCGACGATCTCTGGGCACGGTTGCGGCCCGCCCGCGCCGAAGAGATCCTCGGCGAGTGGCGCGGTGGCGCCTTCCAGACCGGGCATCCGCTGTGCCGGGCGCTGGCCAAGAGCCGCTGGTATGGCAAGACCTTCCACGCGCTCGGCGATGCCAAACCGCTCATCTGCCGCGCCGAGGACGGCACTCTCTTCTCCAATGTCGAACTCGGCCAAGGCGAGGCGACACTGTGGAATATCGAATTCCGGGGTGAGGTGACCGCCACGATGGTCTACGACGGCCGCGCCGTCTTCGACCACTTCAAATGGCTCGACGACACCACACTGATGGGCATCATGAACGGACGCCCGGAACTGGTGCTCGCCGACGGCCAGTTCTTCTACTTCCTGCTGGAACGGGTGTAGCGATGCAGACGACGGCGGTCCTGTCCCGCGATCCGGCGGCACCGTTCTCGGTGGAAACGGTGGACCTCGACGAGCCCCGCGACGACGAGATCCTGGTGCGAATCGCCGCCGCTGGTATCTGTCACACCGACCTGGCGAATCGGGTGCTGGGTAAACCGGACCGGCCGGTCCTGCTCGGCCACGAGGGCGCCGGGACCGTCGAATCGGTCGGGTCGGCGGTGACTTCGGTGGCGCCGGGCGACCACGTGGTCCTCACCTTCCGGCACTGCGGTGCCTGCCCGAACTGCGCGGCCGGGCGGCCGGCCTACTGCCGGAATTCCACCGCGCTCAATCACTTCGGTCGCCGACCGGACCGCTCCCCGCGGGTCACGGTCGCGGGCCTGCCGGTCCGGGACGGTTTCTTCGGTCAATCCAGTTTCGCCGGCTACGCGCTGGCCACCGCGGACAATACGATCGTCGTCGACCCGGCGGCCGATCCGGCCGTCGCCGCCTCGTTCGGCTGCGGCTTCCAGACCGGCGCGGGCGCGGTGTTGAACGCGTTGCGGCCGGAATCGGGGGCCTGGCTGGCGATCTACGGTGCCGGCGCGGTGGGGTCGGCGGCGCTACTGGCCGCCCGCACGGTGCCCGGGGTCCGCACCGTGGTGGTGGAGACGGCGGCGGCCCGCCGGGAGCTGGCCCGCGACCTGGGGGCCGACGAGGTACTGGATCCAGGGGCGGCCGATACGGTCGCCGTGATCGGGGAAATCACCGGGGGCGGTGCGACGCACGCCCTGGATACCACCGGGTCGCCGAAAGTACTGGCCGCGGCCTTCGCGGCGCTGGGCACCGGCGCCACCGTGGTCGCGGTCGGGCTGGGCGCGGGTGTCCCGCAGATCGATGTGCGCGATCTGGTGTTGAGCGGCAAAACGGTTCGCGGTTGCCTCGAAGGCGATGCCGAACCGGCCACCTTCATCCCGCACCTGCTCGATCTGCACACCCGCGGGCTGCTTCCGGTGGACCGGCTGGTGACCCGTTTCCCCTACACCGAGATCGACAAGGCCCTCGCCGCGCAGCACGAGGGCACGGTGATCAAACCGGTACTCACCTGGTAGTCATCCGGCCGTGTTCGGTGTCCGGACATCTGCGCGACGAAACCCGTTACGGTACCGCACATCCCGATGTCGTATCCGGAGTCCGTGCTGCGGAGGCCGAGCGGACGGCGCCGTTCGCTCGGTGCGCCGGTGCCGGACAGTGGCAAGGTCGATCGTGATGCCCGATACCGTGCCGATCCGGGACCATGTCGCGGAATTCCTGCACACCCATTGCGATCTGGAGTTCGACGAGATCCCGCCCGAGGCCGCCTTGGACGATCTCGACGTGGATTCGTTGACGATCCTGTCGATCGTCGTGCTGGTGGAGAAGGCGTACGGCCTCGGGCTGTCCCAGCGGCAGGTCGCCGCCGCCCGGACCTCCGATCTCATGGGACTGCTCGGTGTGCGGACGGCCGCCCGGCCCTGATCCGGTCCGTCCGGCCCGCGCGGATCGTCCGCCGCTCGCCGCCGCGGCGGAGCACGCCGGACAGCGGGCGTGTCGAGGCCGTGTTGTGACAGCTCGGTGACCCGCGCGGAGCCGCCCGGTCGATCCGCGGAATTGGATGCCGATCGATAGCGGGAACCTCCAGGACGCGCGTGTCGCGCATACGACACGCCGCCGCTCACCGGCCCGACCAGAAAAAACCGGTGAGTCTCACCCCATCGCGCCCCGATTTGCGCTTCAATAACCGGTCGGGTTCGGCTTTACGGAATCGGCATTCGCCGCCACCGCATGTACCGGCATCCGAGAGGGGCACGACCAGATGAGCACGATCCTCACTGCACTGCACGATGGCCTTCCGGCACTGCACGACCACTACGCCGTACTCGCCCAGCTGGGTGATCCGAGTCCGGAAGCACCCCCGCTGTCGGACAAGATCATCCAGATGACCAGGTACCTCACCTGGTTCGTCCTGTTGTCCGGTGTCACTTCGATAGTCTTCGGCGGCGGCAAGTTCGCCTGGGAGAAGTGGAACGGCGGTGCGCTGACGGCGCCCAAACAGATCGCCGGCGCCATGGCCGGCGGTGTGGTGGCGACGAGCGCCGGGACGATCATGAACGCGATCATGGGCTGACGTCCGGCGGGTTCCGCCGTCCGGGCGTGGGCTCGTGGAACGCGCTCGGCGCCTCCGCCGAGGTGCGGCGAGCGCGAGCGGTGGGGCCCGCCCGTCGGGCCGATGTTAGATTCAAGCGGTGTACTCCGGTCTCGCGGGCGTGCTGGCGCGCTGGTTGCTACCGGCTGTGCTGGCGGTGGCCGTTTCGGGTATGCACCATCTGCCTGCCCGAGCCGGCAGTACGACGCACCATCCGGAGGCCGGCTCCCCGGCACTCGTCTCGGCGGCGTTCGTCCCGGAGGTGGGACGGGCGCGCGAGGAGGCGGCGCGGCCGTGCTGTCCGTCCTCGTCCGGTGCGCACGTGACGGCCCCGCGCGACGACGCCCCGGCCGGCCACGGTGCAGGCCACGATCTACTGCACCTGTGCCTGGCCGTCCTGATGGCGGCGCTGGCCTCGGTACTGATCTTCGCGGCGCTGCGGCGATATCCGTTCGCGAGGCAACCGGTGCCCGCGGCCACGGCCCGGCCGCGGGCGCTGGCCCGGCCACCACCTGTGCCCATAGCGCAGCGCCTGGCAGTTCTGGGCGTGTTGCGGTTGTGATCGGCGCCCGCCGGACCCGTATCCCGGGTCGCGGTGCCGCTTGGTCCCACCCAACACACACTTGAATTCGCAGGAGCAACCATGATCGGAAAACTACGCACCGGAACCGCGCTCGCGGTCCTGATCAGTGCGGTCGTACTGACCGGATGCGGTAACGGTGACGACAACACCGCTCCGGTGACCTCGTCGCCGGCCGGCACCGCCACGGCGAGCGAGCAGGCGGCCGGTGCGCACAATCAGGCCGATATCCGTTTCGCCGAGGGGATGATCCCGCATCATCGCCAGGCCGTGGAGATGGCCGCGCTGGTGCCGTCCCGTTCGAGCGATCCGGCGGTGATCGATCTGGCCGCGCGGATACAGCAGGCGCAGGATCCGGAGATCACCACCATGACCGGATGGCTACGGGACTGGGGCGTCGCGGTACCCGAGGGCAGCGGGCACGGCGGAATGGACCACGAAACCATGCCGGGCATGATGACCCACGAGCAGATGATGCAGCTCGAGGCGGCCCGGGGTCCGGAATTCGACCGGATGTGGCTCACCATGATGATCGGCCACCACGAGGGTGCGGTGCAGATGGCCGGAACCGAACTGGCCGAGGGTGCCGACCCCGACGCCAAGGCGCTGGCGCAGCAGATCGCCGATGCCCAGCGGGCCGAGATCCAGCAGATGCAGGAACTGCTGAACGGCTGACACCGAGAGGTCCGGCGCGTGTATGCACGCGCCGGACCTTCCGCTCCAAGAGCTCCGAGCACGCGTCAGTGGGTGGCCTCCGGGCCGGTCCGATGAGTGCGGCGATCGGGGCGGTGAGCGCGGCGGCAATCGTCGCGTTGCGCCACGGCGGGTCGGCGCGCTCGCTGTCGGGCACCCCGCCGCCGATCTGCACCGTGGCGCCGGGGCCGCGGGAAACCGACGGGATGCGCGCCGCCGATCACCGGGTCAGATCCTGTGGGGTGTCGGCATCGTCGGGCGAACCGGTTCCGTCGCACGGCACCCGCTGAACCAGTGCGGAATTGGCGGCGAGGAATCCGCGCGCGCCGATATCGCCGACCGCTTCGGCGGCCACCGCCGCGAAGTATTCGGCGCCGAGCAGCACCGGATGTCCGGGACGGCCGACGTAGGTGGCGGTCGCGAGGCGGGCGCCGCAGGTGAGCAGTTTGCGGACGGCTTTGGCACCGAGCCACGGCATATCGACGGGGACGACCACGGCCGCGGTTTCGTGGACTGCCGCCAGGCCGGTGGTCAGCGAGGAACCCATCCCGGTCGCCCACCGTGGATTGTGCACCACCGTGGCCCCGCGCACCCGCAGCTCTACCGCGCCGGAGACCACGACCACCCGGGCGCAACCCCCGTCGCGGAGCAGGCGCACGGCCCGGTCGACCAGCCGTTCGCCCTCGAACAGCACCTCGGCCTTCGGTTTTCCGAAACGCCGGCCGGCGCCCGCGGCGAGTACCAGTCCCGCGACGCCGTTTCCGTCATCCATGCCGAGATCCTCGCCGATGTTCAGTTGCCGGGTGGGTCGATACCCAGCAGGGCCGTCTGTACCCGGTGTAACCGGTCCACATCACCGCGCAGCCCGGTCACGTTGTCCTGATAGAGGAATGCCTCGCCCAGCCGCACCAGGGAGTAGGCGAGCAGTGACCGTTCCAGCCGGGGTGTGTAGCCGTCCTGCTCCTCGGCCCGGGTGATGAGCTGTTCCACCGCGACGAGGATGCGTGGCTGGACCGGGCCGTCACTCGCGGTGAGGATGCGCAGGCCCGCCAGCGGCTCGTTCTCGAAGTACTGGCGGAACGGTTCGTTGCCGGCCATCCAGCGGTTGACCCGGTCCAGCACGCTGAGGATGCGCCGGGCGCCCGATTCGCGCCGGCGGGCGTCCGCGCGTTCGATGAGGGATTCGAATTCCCCGGCCAGCACGGCGCCGAGCACGCCGTCGCGGGAACCGAACCAGCGGTAGATGGAGGCGCGGCTCAGTTTGAGCTGGGCGGCGATCGCCTGGATGTCGACCCGTTCCCCGGCCAGGAAAGCCTGCCGGGCCAGTGCTACTACTTCTTCCCGGGTGGCCGAGGCCGGACGGCCGGGCGGTCTGGAAGTGCGGCTCGCGGTGGTCACCACGTTATGGTACACGCATTGTCTTGTGTATCTAAAAACGGTGGGGGTCCGGTCGTGGGTATCGAGTGTAGAGCGGGTCGGACCGGCTGGGTCAGCGGGGATCGCGCCGACCACCGGCCGCCTTCCCGGGTGACCTGCACTGGATGGTCGAACGCCGCGGAAATATTCGTGGTGGTGATAGTTTCGGCCGCCGGGCCCGCCGCGACCGTCCGCCCGTTGGCGATCAGCAGCGCATGGCCGGTCGTGGTCGGCAACTCCTCGAGATGGTGGGTCACCAGGACGGAGGCGAGTTCGGGGTAGGCCCGGTCCAGCGCGTCGATCGTATGCAGCAGCTGTTCCCGGGCGGCCACATCGAGCCCGGTGGTCGGTTCGTCGAGTAGTAGCAGGCGCGGTGCGGTGATCAGCGCGCGGGCGATGAGGGTCCGCCCACGTTCCCCCTGGGAGAGGGTGAACCAGGAGCGTTCGGCCTTCGCGGCCATTCCTACCGCGACGAGTGCTTCTGTCGCCGCCGCGATCTGGGCGTCGGTCGGTGCCCAGCGCGGCGGGGTGTCCACAGTCCCGGTGAGTCCGGTCAGCGCCACATCGCGCACCGGCAGCGGTGAGCGCAGCGGATGCCGCGGGTCGACATGCCCGATCGAGCGCCGCAGCCGCTGCAGCTCGGCGCGGCCGAGCTGCTCGCCGAGCACCCGGACAGTGCCGGTGGTCGGGTGGGTCACGGCGCCGCAGAAACCCAGGAGTGTGCTCTTGCCCGCGCCGTTGGGGCCCAGCAGGGCCCAATGCTCACCCGCGCGCACCGTGAGCGAGATACCGTCGATGATCTGGTTGCCGTCGCGCCGGAAAGTGACATCGGTCAGCTCCAGGACGGGTGTGGTCACTAGAAGGCCTCCTTGATGGCGCGCAGATGATCTCGGCTGAGTGTGGTCGCGGCGTCCGGGTCGCGGGCGGCGATGGCGGCGGCGAGCCGCTCGTGCGCCGCGTGATCGGTGGGTGGGGAGGGGAGCGGGCGGATGTGCAGCATATCGATCATCGCGATCCGCAGCCGCGGCAGGAAGGTATCGAACAGCTGGATCAGTATGTCGTTGTGCGCGGCCACGATCACGGCGCGATGGAAGGCCGTATCGGCATCGACGTGCTCGGGTACCGAGAGGCCGGGCGCCGCGCGGCCGGCCAGGGTGCGGAGCTTCTCCTCGACCGCCACGGCGGGGCCTGAACGATCGGCCACCCCGCCGCGGTCCTGCGCGCGGCCGAAAGTCCCGCCTGAGACCGGTGGGGCTCCGTCCCTGGTGCGCCCGTCGATCCGTTCGCGCAGCAGATCCGCGTGCCCGTTGAGCCGGGCGTAGTCCTCGATGAGATGTAGATACACCCAACACAGGCTTCGGTGCTGTCGGGGTGACGACAGCGGTGGTCGAGCCCGCGCTCGGCCACCGGCCGCGTCCGCCACCCGTATCTCGCGCCGGTACACCGCGAAACCGGTGGCCGGATGCGCGCGACCCGTCAGAACCAGTTCTCGCGCATATCGAGGGTGGTGGTGTCGAGGTCGGCGAGCAGATCCAGCTGTGGGCCGGTGCGGGGCAGCTCATGGCGGAAGAAGTAGCGGGCGGCGTGCCGTTTGCCGTCGTAGAAGTCGCCGTCGCGGCCGTGGGCGGCAACCGTCTGCGCCAGCCAGATCCAGGCCACCACATGATGGCCGAACGCCTCCAGGTAGACCGAGCTGTTGGCCAGGGCGACCTCGATATCGCCGGCTGCGAACAGGCCGCCGGTCACCGCGACCAGCCGGCTCCAGGATTCGTCGAGCCGGTCGGCGAGCTCGGCGGTCTCCCCGCCGAGTGCCCGGGCGGCCGCGAGGGTTTCCCGGATCCTGGTGTCGAGTTCACGCAGGCTCGCGCCCGATTGCTGGGTCACCTTGCGGCCCAGCAGGTCCAGGCCCTGGATGCCGTGCGTCCCCTCGTGGATCGGGTTGAGCCGGTTGTCGCGGTAGTGCTGTTCGACGTTGTACTCGCGGGTGTAGCCGTAACCGCCGAGGACCTGGATGGCGAGATCGTTGGCGGTCAGACACCACTGGGAGGGCCAGCTCTTGGCGATCGGGGTGAGGATGTCCAGCAGCAGGGTGAGCGCGCGGCGTTCGTCGTCGGAAGCGGCGGTCCGTTGTTCGTCGATGAGCCGCGCGCAGTACAGCACCAACGCCAAGCCGCCCTCGGCGTAGCTCTTCTGCGCCAGCAACATTCGCTTCACATCGGCGTGTTCGATGATCGGGCGCTGCGGGGAGGCCGGGTCGGCGGCGCCCTTGGTGCGGCCCTGGGGGCGGTCGCGGGCGTACTCGAGCGATTCGAGGTAGCCGGTGTAGCCGAGTGCCGCGGCGACCAGCCCGACTCCGCTGCGGGCCTCGTTCATCATGTGGAACATGTACTTCAGCCCCTGGTGCGGTGCACCGACCAGATAGCCGATCGCGCCGGGGGAGCCGTCCGGCGTCCAGCGGCCCTCACCGAAGTTGAGCACGGTATTGACGGTGCCGCGGAAACCCATCTTGTGATTGAGCCCGGCCAGCGTCACGTCATTGCGTTCGCCGCGGGAACCGTCCTCGTTCACCAGATAGCGGGGGACCACGAACAGTGAGATGCCCTTGGTGCCCACCGGCCCGCCGGGGATCTTGGCCAGCGCCAGGTGCACGATATTGTCCCCGAGTTCGTGGTCACCGCCGGAGATCCACATCTTGGTGCCGAAGATGCGGTAGGTGCCGTCATCGCGCGGTTCGGCCCGGGTGACGATATCGGCCAGCGAGGAACCGGCCTGGGGTTCGGACAGGCACATGGTGCCGAAGTAGCGGCCTTCCAGCATCGGTGGGACGAAACGTCGCACCAGTTCTTCGTCGGCGTGCGCGATGAGCAGATTGGCGTTGCCGATGGTGAGCAGCGGGTAAGCGCTGGTACCAGGGTTGGCGGCGTGGAACCAGGCGAAGGCGGCCTGGGCCA
Source organism: Nocardia grenadensis (assembly GCF_050942415.1). Lineage (NCBI taxonomy): Bacteria > Bacillati > Actinomycetota > Actinomycetes > Mycobacteriales > Nocardiaceae > Nocardia > Nocardia grenadensis. The sequence continues at coordinate 2,927,951 of NZ_CP192054.1, forward strand.
CCGCGGCCGGGAGTTGCGCGCCGCCCAGCTCCGCGTCCATGGTGGCCCCGACCATGCCCGCGTCGGCGAACGCGGTCAGTGCGGTGCGCACCTCCGGGATGATGGTGACCGTCTCGCCGTCGAAGCCGGGCTCGTGGGCGTCGTTGAGTTTGTTGTGGGTGGCGAAGTACCTGGTGGCCAGCTGTTCGCTCAGGTCGAGGACGGCGTCGAAGGTCTGGCGTGAATGGTCGGAGAAGCGCGGCCGCCGGGTCAGGTCCTCGACCGCGAGCCATTCGTGGAGCAGGAACTCGAGGTCGCGCCGGGACAGCAGAGTAGACCGCATAACACCCTTTCGGTACAAGTTATCGCCAGAGTATCAAATGTCGTGCGGCGGTCGGCGCTCTGCCGGTCCACCACCGGTCTCCGACCTTCCTCCGGTGGTGAGGCGCCACATGTACACGGGCACCGCCGGGTTATGCTGGGCGCGGCGATGGATCTCCGCCGAGACGCCCGCAGGGATGTCTGAACCGCCTCGTATTCCGGGGGCTGATGGTTCCTTCCCCCATGGAAGGAGTCTGTCCTATGGCCGAGCATGCGGATCCACATCCGGCTCTACCCATCGATCCCGACACTTCGACCACTGCTGTCACCCCGCTGCATCTGCGGGTGTGGGCGGTCGTGGCGGTCGGGGTCGGCGGGGTGTTCGGTGCTCCGCTGCGATACCAGCTCGGTGTGTGGTTTCCGCATTCGGTGGGTGAGTGGCCGGTGACAACGTTCGCGATCAACACTGCCGGTGCGTTCGCGCTGGGTTGGCTGCTCGAAGGGTTGACGCGGCTCGGACCCGACAACGGCTGGCGGCGGCGGGCACGGCTGGGTGTGGGTACCGGATTTCTGGGGGCATTCACCACCTACAGCACCTTGGCCGTGGATACCGACCTGTTGCTACGGGGCCACCACTGGTCGTCCGCGGCCACCTACGCGGTGGGCACCGTATCGGCCGGGCTGGTGGCCACCACCACGGGTATCGCGGTAGGTGCGCGGATGCGGTCCGGGCGGGCGAAAGGGCTGTGATGACCACGGTATGGATCGCGGTCGCCGGCAGCGCCGGCGCGATGGCACGGTTCGTGCTGGACGGGGTTATCAAGCATCGCCGCACATCGCAGTTTCCCTGGGCCACGATGGTGATCAACGTCACCGGTTCGCTCATCCTCGGGGTCGTCACCGGTGTAGTGCTGTTCCACGGTGCCGCCCGTGACCTCGAACTGATTGTCGGTGTCGGGTTCTGTGGCGGGTACACCACCTTCAGTACCGCCAGTTTCGAGACCGTGCGCCTGATCCAGAACCAGCGCTACGCGGCGGCGACCGGTAACGCGTTCGGCAGCCTGCTGATCACACTGGCGGCCGGCGGTGCCGGCCTGGCGCTGGCCGGACTGTGAGGAGTGGGGAGTGATGACCGACCACGACGACCGCAAGCCCCCACCCGGCGGTGCGGGTTGGCGGGCTCCGCACCGGATCGACGGCCCCATATCGCCCACCGTGGCCCGCTGCCATCTGGTGGTCGGGTTCGACCGCCACCCGGCCGGCCACGCCGCCCTGTCCTACGCGCTCGACCTCGGGGCCCGGATCGGCGCGTTCCTGCATGTGGCGCATATCGTCGACACCGACGACCTGCCGATCGACCCCGATGCGGCGGACTGGGAACGAGCCGTGACCGAGGCGGTCGAGCGGGAACGTCGTACGGCCTGCACGATGCTCGAACACGCAGCGGGGCCCTGGGCCTACTACAGCCGCCCGGGTCGCCCGGCGCAGCTGCTGGCCGGGCTCGCCGACGCCTACGACGCGGAGATGATCATCATCGGTGCTTCCCGCGGCGGGCTGGTATCGCTGCTGGAGCGGCTGCTGGGGGGATCGGTCTCCACAACGCTGGTCCACCACGCCCACCGGCCTGTGCTCCTGGTCCCCGCACCCGCGAGGGCTCGGAAACCGGACGGAGCGTGATCCGCGACGCACCCGGTCGGCGGAAACTCCTGAATCCAGGAGTACCGGGCAGAACACGGCCTGGGCGGTGGGCGCCGCGCGATCCCGTCGGGCGCCGCGACCGAGCGCCGACGAAACCGGTCCCGCCGACGGCTCCCACCGGTTCCTACCACCGCGCGGGTCAGGCGCTCTCCTCCCGGGCGAGCAGCGCCAGGATCGCGCCGGCCATGGCGGCCGGATCGCCGTCCTCCGGGCGCAGCATCAGTGCCGGTGCGATCGGCGCCTCGTAGGGATCATCGATACCGGTGAAACCACGAACCTCGCCGGCCCGGGCCTTCGCGTAGAGGCCCTTGGGGTCGCGGGCCTCGCACACCTCCAGCGGGGTGTCCACGAAAACCTCCACGAAGGGAATGCCCGCGGCGGTGTGCGTGTCCCGCGCACGCTCGCGATCGGCCCGGTAGGGGCTGATGAGCGAGACGATGGCGACGGTTCCGGATTCGGCGAACAGCCGGGCGACCTCACCCACCCGGCGGATGTTCTCGGTGCGATCGGCCGCGCCGAAACCCAGATCCGCGTTCAGGCCGTGGCGCAGATTGTCGCCGTCGAGCAGAAACGCCGGGCGCCCCGCGGCCACCAGGCGGCGCTCGAGTTCCACCGCCACCGAGGATTTCCCGGACCCCGACAGTCCGGTGAGCCAGACGGTCAGCCCCCGGGTCACGCGTTCGGACCGCTCCACCGCGCTCGCGTGCCACACCACCCGAGAGGAGGGCAGGCTCGGCCCGGTGATCATCCCGGCGCCCACGGTATCGCCGGTAGTGTCGTCGACCAGCAGGAAACTACCCGTGGTGCGGTTACGGCGATACGGGTCGAACTGCAGCGGCTGCCGGGTGCGCAACTGCACCCGGCCGATCTCGTTGAGCGACAGCGCGGTCGCCTCCTCGTCCCGGTGCAGCGTGTTCACATCGAGGCGGTAGTCCAGCGAGCGGATCTGCGCGGGCATACTGCGGGTGGTGTGGCGGACGGTATAGGATGCGCCGGGGCGCAGCCGGCCCTCGTCGCTGAACCAGCACACCATGGTGTCCAGATCCCGGCCGACCTGCGGGCGGTTGGCGGGCCGGCAGAGCATATCGCCGCGGCCGATATCGAGTTGATCGGCGAGGGCAACCGTGACCGCCTGCGGGGGGAACGCCTGCTCGAGCGGTACCCCGCCGGGCCCCCAGATCCCGGTGACCGTGGTCGTGAGACCCGAGGGCAGCACGCTGATCTCGTCGCCGGCTGACCAGACCCCGCTGGCGACGGTGCCCGCGTAGCCGCGGAAATCCGGTGTGTGGCTGCGGATCACGTACTGCACCGGCAGGCGCGCGTCGATGAGGTTGCGGTCCGAGGCGATATGCACCTCTTCGAGGTGGTGCAGTAGCGGGGTGCCCTCGTACCAGTCCATGGTGGCGCTGCGGTGCACGATATTGTCGCCGTGCAGCGCCGACATCGGGATGAAGGTCAGGTCGGCGATCTGCAGTCGGGAGGCGAAACCGGCGAATTCCTCCCGGATCTCGGCGAACCGCTGCGCCGAATAATCCACCAGATCCATCTTGTTCACACACAGCACCAGGTGCGGGACGCCCAGCAGCGAGGCCAGGAACGCGTGCCGGCGGGTCTGTTCGACCACCCCGTGCCGGGCGTCGACCAGGACGAGCGCGAGGTCGGCGGTGGAGGCTCCGGTGACCATATTGCGGGTGTACTGCACATGCCCCGGGGTGTCGGCGATGATGAACTTGCGCCGCGGGGTCGCGAAATAGCGGTGCGCGACATCGATGGTGATGCCCTGCTCGCGTTCGGCGCGCAGGCCGTCGGTGAGCAGCGCGAGATCGGGGTAGCCCTGGCCACGTTCACGGCTGGTGCGTTCCACCGCGTCGAGCTGGTCGGTGAACAGGGTTTTGGAATCGAAGAGGAGCCGTCCGATCAGCGTGGACTTCCCGTCGTCGACGCTGCCCGCGGTGGCCAGGCGCAGCAGGGTGCTCATCAGAAGTAGCCCTCTCGTTTACGGTCTTCCATCCCGGCCTCGGAGATCCGGTCGTCGGCGCGGGTCGCGCCGCGTTCGGTGACCCGCGCGGTCGCCACTTCCTCGACGACCTCGGCGGGGGTGGCGGCGGTCGATTCCACGCAGCCGGTGCAGGTGGCGTCGCCCACGGTGCGGAAGCGCACCAGCGCTTCCTGGGTTTCCTCGCCGTCGAGCAGGGTCAGGAACCTGGTGTGCGCGAGCAGCATGCCGTCGCGCTGGACCACCGGGCGGCGGTGCGCGTAGTACAGCGACGGCAGGTCGATACCTTCGCTCGCGATATAGGTCCAGATATCGAGTTCGGTCCAGTTGGACAGAGGAAACACCCGGATATGTTCGCCGGGGCGGTGTTTGCCGTTGTAGAGGTTCCACAGTTCGGGGCGCTGCCGGCGCGGATCCCACTGGCCGAATTCGTCGCGGAAACTGAAGACCCGTTCCTTGGCGCGGGCCTTCTCCTCGTCGCGCCGGGCGCCGCCGAAGACCGCGTCGAACCGGCCCTCGCGCAGGGTGCGCAGCAGGGTGGCGGTCTGCAACCGGTTGCGGCTGGACCGGGGACCGGTGTCCTCGGTGACCCGCCCGGCGTCGATATCGTCCTGGACCCGGCCGACGAGCAGGCGTAACCCGTACTTCGCGACGGCGGCGTCGCGATAGGCGATCACCTCGTCGAAATTGTGCCCGGTGTCGATGTGCAGGATCGGGAAGGGGACCGGGGCCGGCCAGAACGCCTTGGTGGCCAGATGCAACATCACCACCGAATCCTTGCCGCCGGAGAACAGCAGGACGGGACGTTCGAAGGTGGCGGCCACCTCCCGGAGGATATGGACCGATTCGGCCTCGAGTGCGGCCTGATGCGAGAGCTCGTATGTACTCGCCGCCGACTTCGTGTGCTGGCTCACGCCTAAAAACTAGAACACGTTTCTATGTTCGGTCAACGGTTTGTCGGCGGCCGGCCACCCGCCGCGGCGGTGACCGCGTCGGCCGCGGCCACCAGTGCGGCGCCCCGGCGAGCGATTTCCGCGCCGGTGATCGGTTTGCCGACGTACATGGTGAGCACCAGTTGCTGGCGGCCGGCCACGTCGTAGGTCGGTGCGGCGAGCAGGCTCACCGGATGTTCCTTGCGCGGTCGCAGGTCGGAGCCCAGATAGACCCGTTCGCCGAGGGTGCCGACCAACTCGGCGACCGCGGTGCGCAGCTCCTCGGGCAGATCCAGCCCGGCTACTCCGGCGAGCAGTGAATACAGCCGGCGGCCCGCACCGGTCATGCTCTCCACCAGGTAGCCGCGCTCGCGGCATTCGGCCACGATATGGCGCAGCAGGGTCTCGTCCTGGTGTAGCGGGACGGTCGGCGCGGTAGCGCGCCAGGCGTCGAAAGCGGCCTCGGTGTCCCAGAGCACGTACATGAGCCCGACCGGTGGGGCGAACCGGTAGGTGGCCCCGACCTGCACCATTGCCGGTCCGGCGCTGTCCAGGACGCTGATCCGTTCGCCTACCACCGCGGAGGCGGTGCAGGTGGTGCCGTAGGTCGCGCTCAATCGTTCCAGTTCGGGATGGGCGAGCGCGGCGATGGAGAAACTTTCCTGGGCCACCCGGCCCGCGGCGATCAGGGCCGGGCCCGGGCCATATTCGCGAGTGCGCGGATCGCGGGTGAGGTAGCCGGCCGCGGTGAGCTCGGTGAGGATGCCCAGGCAGGTGGGTTTGGCCAGGCCCAGGTCGCGGGCCATTTCGGAAAGTCCGGTCCGGCGGCCGCGCCGGGCGACGACATAGTCGATCACCTGGACCACGCGCTGGGTGGGAGCGGACCGGCGCCCGACTTCGCGCACCTCCGAAACCTCTGCCGTCATTGACCACTCCTAGAACAGGTTCTAATCTTCTCGGTATCGCAATGTACCAGGGCGGTACATATATGGAACATCGGGAGTATCGTGCTGACCCAGCCGTTCGCGGAATCGATCGCCGCCGCCGAGGAAATCATCAAGAGTGCCCCGCATATCCGCACCGCACAGGATCTCGCCGAGGGGTACGACTACCTCGCGGGCAGTATCCGTGCCGCCATCCAGATGTCGTGGGCCTTCGAGCGGGACTTCCCGTTCTTCGTCCAGTCCACCGGGCCCTACACCAAGATGGCCCTGGACAACCCGGACACCCTCTACTGGCACGCCAACCTGCGGCCAGACGCCGAGTACGTGGTCACCGGCACCCGCGGTACCACCCGTGACCTGAGCTTCCAGGTACTCAACGGCAACTACTCGCCGACCGAGGTCCCCGGCGGGGAGACCGCCTTCGACGACCGCTCCATCGATATCGCCGCCGACGGCAGCTACGAACTGACTCTGGGCCCCGGCCCGGGTGGCCGCAACCATATCCAACTCGCGGCGGATTCCAGCATGCTCGCGGTCCGGGAAGTCTACGGCGACTGGGCGAACGAGAAAGCCGGTACCGTCCGCATCGGCCGGGTCGACACCGTGGGCTCCGCCCCGCCGGCCATCACCTCCGACCTGATGGCCAAACGCTACGAGGTCGCGGGCAAGATGCTGGTGTCACGGCTGAAGACCTTTCTGGCCTTCCCCGAATGGTTCTATCTGAACCTGCCGGTCAACACCATGACCGAACCCCGGCGCACCCCCGGCGGTCTGTCCACCCAGTTCTCCTCGGTCGGACACTACGACCTCACCGACGACCAGGTCATGATCCTGACCGTGCCCAAGTCCGACGCCCCTTACCAGGGCTTCCAACTCGGCAGTATGTGGTATCTGTCGCTGGACTACATCAACCACCAGACCAGTCTCAATGCCGATCAGGCCAATGTCGATCCCGACGGGATGATCCGGCTGGTGATCAGCGAACGCGATCCGGGCCTGATCAACTGGATCGAACGCACCGGCCACGACCGCGCCTATCTGCAGTTCCGGTGGCAGCGGCTGTCCCGCGAGATGACACCGGAGGACGGGCCGGCCGTGGAATTGGTGTCCTTCGACGAACTGCCCGACCGGCTGCCGTATTACAAGGAGTCGCGCATCTCCCCGCAGGACTGGAAAGCCCGGATCGCGGTCCGGCAGGCCGCGGTGGCGGAGAGGATGCTCGGCTGATGTCGCTGCAGGACAAGGTCGTCGTCGTCTCCGGAATCGGCCCGGGGCTGGGACAGGCGATCGCGCTGCGGAGCGCTGAGGCCGGTGCCGATGTGGTGCTGGTATCGCGCACCGAGAAGCGGCTGCGCAAGGTCGCGGCCCGGGTCGAGGAACTCGGCCGGCGGGCGCTGGTGGTGCCCACCGATATCACCGACGACGCCGCCGCGCAGAATCTGGTCACCACCGCTCACGCGGAGTTCGGCCGGGTCGACGCGCTGGTGAACAATGCCTTCGCCATGCCGCCCATGGTCGATCTCGCCGAGGTGGCCTTCGACGATCTGCGGACCAACCTGGAGACCAATGTCTTCGCCGCCCTGCGGTTGACCCGCCTGTTCGCCCCCGCCCTGGCCGAGAGCAAGGGCTCGGTGGTGATGATCAACTCGGCGGTGCTGCGGCACTCCCGGCAGCCCTACGGCCCCTACAAGATGGCCAAGACCACACTGCTGGCGCTCGCGCAGAGCCTGGCCACCGAACTGGGACCGCGCGGAATCCGGGTCAATTCCGTGGCTCCGGGCTGGATCTGGGCCGACACGCTGAAGTGGTATTTCGACTATCTGGCCCAGCAGCGCGGGGTGAGCGCGGACGATATCTACCGCGAGACCGCCGCCGATATCGACCTGCGCCGGCTGCCCGAACCCGACGAGATCGCCGACGCGGTCGTCTTCTTCGCCTCCACGATGTCGCGGGCGATCACCGGCACCTGTCTCGACGTGAACTGCGGCGAATTCCACCACTGAGGAGTTAGAAGAGATGATCGGCAGGGATGACGTCGGGACCATCGACGATCTGCACGCCTCCGCCACCAAGGTGGTCGGACTCGACGATTTCGGCGACGACGACTACCGCACCGGCCTGTCGGTGCTGCTGGAGTCCTATGAACACGACGCCGAACTCACCCCGTTCGGCAACAAGGTCAATCGCGCGCTGCTGCGCGGCGCCCTGATCGCCCGGGCCCTGAGCGAAGCCGGGTGGAAGAAGTACCCGCAGCACGCCGAGCTCGCGATCGAACGACCGATCTTCGTGACCGGGCTACCGCGCTCGGGCACCACAGCGGTGCACCGCCTGCTCACCGCCGACCCCGGCCACCAGGGCCTGGAGATGTGGCTGACCGAGATGCCGCAACCCCGCCCGCCCCGCGAGACCTGGGAACAGAACCCGGTGTTCGCGCGCCTGCAGGCCGGTTACGAGAAACATCATGTGGAGCATCCCGAATTCATGGGCGTGCACCATATCTCCGCGGACCAGGTGGAGGAGTGCTGGCAGTTGCTACGGCAGTCGGCGATGTCGGTCTCCTACGAGTGCCTGGGCTATCTGCCCCGCTACTCGGAATGGCTACGTGAGCAGGACTGGACACCGGCCTACGCCCGGCATCGCCGGAATCTGCAACTGATCGGCCTCAACGACCCCGGCCGGCGGTGGGTGCTGAAGAATCCGAGCCATCTGTTCGCCCTCGACGCGCTGCTCGCCGTCTACCCCGACGCCCTGGTGATCCAGATGCACCGGGTACCGCGCACCATCGTCGCCTCGGTCTGCAGCCTGAACGAACAGGCGACCGCGGGCTGGTCGGAGAAGTTCCGCGGACCCGTGGTGGGGGCCGCGCAGCTGGAACTGTGGTCGCGCGGCGCGACGACCTTCCTCGAAGACCGGAGGAAGTATCCGGCGGCGCAGTTCTGCGATGTGTACTACGAGGATTTCGTGACCGACCCGATCGGCACCGTCGAGAAGATCTACACGCAGTTCGGCATCGAGTTCACCGACGCGGCCCGGGCACGGATGACCGCTCTGCACGGTGAATCCACCTCGGGCGCGGCCCGGCCCGTCCACAAGTACTCGCTGGACGATTTCGGGCTGACGCCGGAGGGGGTGGACGCCGCGTTCGCGCCCTACCTGGACGCGCACTACCCGGGTGGCAGCCGGGCCTGAGCGGTATCCGGCGGGCGGCTGGACCGGGAAACCGGCGGCGCCGCCCCGCCCGGCGCACCGTGCCCGATACGGCATCCGGCCGGCCACCACCCGTTCTCCGCGGCGGTGGCCGGCCGGTGTGAGGTCAGGGCTGCCCGGGCTTCAAAACGATGAACAGACCGTGGGCCTCGGCGCAGAGCCGGTCGCCGTCGTGCAGGGTGGCCTTGATCCAGACCTTGCGGCCCTCTCGGCGTTCGGCCCAGGCGTGCAGTGCCAGCTCCTTGTTCAACGGTGTGATCGACCGGTAATCCACCGTGAGCGATGCCGTCCGGGTCACCGACCCGGAGTGCGCCGAACCGGCCAGCCCCATCAGATCGTCGAAGCCCAGCGAGATGTAGCCGCCGTGCGCGGCGGCGTTACCGCCGAGATGAAAGGTGCGATAGGTGATCCGGGCCTGCACACCGTCGCGGTTCACCCGATCCACCTGGTACGGGGGCAGGGTGACGTTTCCGCGGGAGGGCAGATCGAACCGGGTCCAGCCCGGCGCGTCCCATTCCTCGCCGACATGGGCGCCCAGCCGGTCGTTCAACTTCTCCAGGATGCCCGCCGCTTCCTGTACCAGATCGTCCGGCGGCACGGCCAGCCGGGCACGGTCCATGAGCGTGCGCACCTGTTCCACGAAATCGCCGTAGTGCGGGCCGCCGCGGCTGGTGTCGACAGTGCGGACCGCCTCCATCAACTCCGACATCGGCCGGAATCCGCCCTCGTGATGCTCGGCATCGGGCAGGGCGTTACCGGCCTCGTTATCGCTCATGAGAACACGTTATCGTCACAGGTACGGCCGGGTGGTGGCCGGGGCCGCCACCCGGGGTACGCGGCCGGGCTGCTCGTCGTCGTCCCGGCCGCGTAGGCTGCCGGATATCGGCGGTCGGGGAGTGCGCCTTTCTCCCCGGCGGCCGTTGCCCGTTCGTGCGAGGATTCCGGACGGGCCAGTACGCACGCGGGGCGGTCCGGAATCGGGCCGCGGGAGGACGACCATGCCGACGACGCCACTGACCCAGCAGAGCTTCCAGACGGTGGTGTCCACCAATCACATAGTGCTGGTGGACTTCTGGGCGACCTGGTGTGGTTGGTGCACCCGGTTCGCGCCGGTGTTCGAGGAGTCCTCGGAGTTACATCGCGATATCGTGCACGCCACCGTGGAAGCCGAGGCCGAACCCGCGCTCGCGGCCGCCGGCCAGGTAGACCGCTACCCGTGGCTGATGGCCTTCCGCGAGGGCACGCTGGTGTACTCCAAGGCCGGATTCCTGCCCGGCGACCAACTCGAGGAACTCGTCCAGCAGGTGCGCTGGATGGATATCGACGAGTTCCGCCGCGAGAACCACATCGCCCAGCCCACGGCCGCCGCGCCCTCGGCGCCTACGCCGACCACGGCCGGCCGGGCGGGGTCCGCACCCGGACCGCAGGCCTACGGCTGGCCCGGTCTGCGCACCGCGTGAAGAGCGGTCTCGAACCGGGCCGGATCTTCGCCGGTTACCGGATCGACCGCCTGCTGGGTGCCGGCGGTATGGGCGAGGTCTATCTCGCCCGCGACCGTGACCTACCGCGGCCCGCGGCCCTGAAGTTGCTGACCCCCATCGCCGGCGACGATCGTGATCTTCGGGCCCGTTTCCTGCGCGAGGCCGATACTGCGGCGCGGCTGTCCCATCCCAATATCGTCGCCGTATACGCGCGCGGCGAGGAGCAGGGCCGGCTGTGGATGGCGATCCAGTACATCGAGGGCACCGATGTGGCGGCGGTATTGCGGCGCGGGCCCGTGCGGCCCGAGCACGCGGTGCGGATCACCGAGGAGACCGCGCGCGCCCTCGACCACGCCCACGCGGCGGGGGTCCTGCACCGAGACGTGAAACCGGCGAACATCCTGTTGGCCTGGGGTGACCAGCAGCAGGTGTACCTCTCCGATTTCGGTATCGCCAAGGCGCTGGACCGCACCGACGGACTCACTCGTACCGGAGAGCTGTACGCGAGTTTTCACTACGCGGCGCCCGAACAGTTCGAGATGCGCCCCGATATCGACCGCCGCGCCGATGTGTACTCGCTCGGCTGCACCCTCTACTACCTACTGACCGGGCGCTTGCCGTATCCGGCCACGACCACCGGCGCACTTGTCAACGCCCATCTCAATGCCCCGGTCCCGCGGCCCTGCGCGGTGGATCCACGGCTACCGTCCGGATTCGACGGTGTCATCGCGCGCGCCATGGCCAAAGACCGGGACGAAAGATTCTCCGGCTGTGGTGAATTGGCCCTGGCCGCGCGGCGCGCACTCACCGAGCCGGCGGTGACCGTGCCGGCCGTACGCACCCTGCCGGTTCCGTCTCCGCCCCCCGCGGCCGGGCAGGCCGGGCCCCGGCGTCCGCGCCGCCGCCTGCTCCTGGTGCTCGCGGCCGTCGTCGTGGTCTCGGTGTTCGCCGCCACGGCCTGGCTCACCGGTCTCGTACGCGGTGGGGGTCATGCGTCCGCGCCGCCTCTCGCCGAGGCGAAAACCGCCGCCGAACAAGCGGCCTGCGCGTACACCGCGCTCGTCGCGAGCTACGACTACGATGACCCGGCGGGCTGGGAACAGAAGGTACAGGCCGGCGCCACCGGACAGTGGAAGAGCCAGGCCGCCACCGTGCTGCCGATGGCCCGGGTACTGATCTCCGCCGACTCGGAGCGGTCCCGGGCGGGGGATACCAGCTGTACGGCGACCATGACCGACGGCGACACCCGCGCCGACGTCCAGGTGCAGATCAGCACCCTCAACCAGGTTGCGGGCGAGGCAGAGACGACGCGGGAGCTGTCGGTGTCCACGGTGATGGAACTGGTGGATGGCCGGTGGCTGTGCAGTGTTTTCAACGCCCCCTTCCTGCCGAGCTGAGTGACCTGTGATGGTTTGCACAGGTCCGGAAAGGGGCATCGTCGGTACGGTGCGGTTCGCTGCGCATATGCTGGCCGGGCTGCACGATGGAGGTAAGTCATGACGGTCGAGGTGCTGGCCGACCCGGAGCCGGGCGGGTCGTGGCGGGGTGCGCGATCCCCGGCCCGGCCCACGCCCCCGGTGTCGATGATCGAGCGGATGACAGTGATCCTGGACGCTTTCGAGCCGGCGACGCCCGTGCTCACGCTGCAGGATCTGGTGGAACGCACCGGTTTGCCGCGTTCCACGGTCCATCGCATCCTGGACCAGATGATCCGGTTGCGCTGGCTGGCGCACTACCCGGGTGGTTACCGGCTGGGCCTGCGCACCCTCGAGCTGGGTGGGCTGGCCGCGGGCCACAACGAATTACGGGCCGTGATCGGCCCCCTGCTACACGAGTTGTGCCAGCGCACCCTGTCGGTCGGGCATCTGGGGGTGCTCGACGGCCGCGACGTCGTCTATCTGGACAAGACCGGCGGCCGGCAGAGCGCGGCCGTCCCGACCCGGGTCGGCGGTAGATTGCCGGCGCACAGCACCGCACTGGGCAAGGCGCTGCTGGCCGGCGTGGACCCCGGTGTGGTGGAAAACTCACTGCGCGAACAACTTCCCCGGCTGACCCCGCGCACCATCGGTGACCGGCTGGAACTGCACCGGGAGCTGGCGCGAATCCGCAGCAGGCAGGGTGTCGCCGTCGACAACGAGGAAGCGGTCACCGGTATCGGCTGTGTGGCGGTACCGGTACGCCGCCGCGGGGTCACGGTCGCGGCGTTGTCGCTGGCCACCCGGATCGGTTCCGGTCGTCCGGCGATCGATACCGGACGGCAGGCCCGGCAGCTGTCGGCACTCGCCGCCGAGGCGGGACGGCTGCTCTCCCAGGACTAGAACGGCGGTCCGGCCCGTGGCAGGCCGGACCGTCCGTTCAGGCGTGGTCCAGCGCGGTGGCGAGGGCGCGTCCGGCGGTGCGGCCGGAGAAGATGCAGCCGCCCAGGAACGTGCCTTCCAGAGCGTTGTAGCCGTGTACGCCGCCGCCGCCGAATCCGGCGACCTCGCCGGCGGCGTAGAGGCCGGGCAGCGGGCTGCCGTCGGGTCGCATCACCCGGGAATGCAGATCGGTCTGCAGTCCGCCGAGGGTTTTGCGGGTCAGGATATTGAGCCGGACCGCGATGAGCGGGCCGGTGGCCGGATCGAGGATGCGATGCGGTTTGGCGACCCGGGCGGTGCGGTCGCCGAAGAAGGTGCGCGCGTTGTGGATCGCGGTCACCTGGGCGTCCTTGCTGAACTTGTTGGTGATCTCGCGATCGCGGGCCACGATCTGCCGTTCCATCGCGGCGTAGTCCAGTTGTGGGCCGCGGGCGAGGCCGTTCATCCCGTCGACGAGTTCGCGCAGCGTATCGGCCACCACGAAATCGACCCCGTGCTCCTTGAACGCCTCCACCGGCTGCGGGGCGCCCTTGGTGAAACGGCTGCGGACCGTGGTGAGCCGGTCCTTGCTGGTAATATCCGGATTCTGCTCGGACCCGGAGAGCGCGAACTCCTTCTCGATGATCGACTGGGTCAGCACGAACCACGAATAGTCGTGGCCGGTCGCCAGGATCGCCTTCATGGTCGAGTTGGTATCGAAACCGGGGAAGCACGGCGCGGGCAGCCGTTTACCGTTCGCGTCGAACCACAGCGAGGACGGGCCGGGAATGATCCGGATGGCGTGATCGGGCCAGATCGGATCCCAGTTGTTGATGCCCTCGGTGTAGTGCCACATCCGGTCCCGGTTCACCAGGGCCGCGCCGGCCGATTCGGAGATACCGAGCATCCGTCCATCCACATGGGCGGGCACTCCCGAGATCATGGTGCGCGGTGCGGGGCCGAGCCGTTCCGTCGGCCAGTTCTGCCGGATGAGATCGTGATTGTGGCCGATGCCGCCGGAGGTGACGAGCACGGCCCGGGCGTGGAATTCGAACTCGCCCACCACCGTGCGTGAGGACGCGACGCCGCGGGCGAGTTCGGTGGGTTCGAGCACGCTGCCGCGCACCCCGGTGACCGCGCCGTCGTGTACGAGCAGTTCGTCCACTCGGTGCCGGAACGCGAAGCGCACCAGACCCTTGCGCTCGGCTTCCAGCACGGGATTCAGGAACACCTCGAGGATGCCCGGCCCGGTACCCCAGGAGATGTGGAATCGCGGTACCGAGTTCCCGTGCCCGTCGGCGAGGGCGCCGCCGCGTTCGGCCCAGCCGACCAGCGGGGTCACCCGCAGGCCGAGGTCGTAGAGATAGTCGCGCTTCTCGGTGGCGGCGAACCGGACGTAGGCCTCGGCCCATTGCCGGGCCCAATGGTCCTCGTCGTCACGGTCGAACCCGGCCGAACCCAGCCAGTCCTGCAGCGCCAGCTCGTAGGAGTCCTTGATTCCGAGGCGCCGCTGCTCCGGGCTGTCCACCAAGAACAGGCCGCCCAGCGACCAGAACGCCTGGCCACCCAGGTTGTTGCGATTCTCCTGGTCGAGTAGGAGCACCCGGTGTCCGGCCCGGGTCAGCTCATAGGTGGCGACGAGACCGGCCAGCCCGGCCCCGACAACGATCACGGGGTACTCGTCGGCCGGTACCGGGTCGGCGGCAGAGGTTTCGGACACTGTTCACCCTTCGCTCACGGTGGCTACGGGCCGGAATGTATCAGACGACCAGGTCGGTCGGTCGGCGATCAGGAAGGGCGCCGGGCCGGGAATTCGGCGGCCAATTCGGTGAACACCGCGCGGTTGAGTACGAAGGCGCGTCTGCCCTCGTCGAGGATGCGGCGCTGCTCGAGCTCATCCACTCCGATCCGGTCGAGCAGCTCCCGGTACTCGCGTTTGAATATCGCGGGATTACCGATCTGCTCGAAGACGTAGAACCGCACCCCGTCGCCGCGGCGGGGCAGGTCCCAGAGCTTCTCCGCATTGCCGCGGATCACCTGGCCGCCGGAGAGGTCGCCGAGGTACCGGGTGTAGTGGTGGGCGATATAGCCGCCCGGCCACGTCCGGGCGCATTCCTCGATCCGCGCGGCGTAGGCGGTCGTGGCCGGCAGCGGGGTGAGTTCCTCGCGCCAGTGCGGTCCGGCGAGATGGGCCAGATCCCGCTCCAGCTCGGCGGTGCGGGCCAGTTCCGGTTTGATGAACGGACCGGCCACCGGGTCGGTGGCGAGTGCGTCGGCATGCGCCTCCAGCGCCCGGTAGATGAACCAGAGCTGACCGGTGTAGCGGCGATACGACTCGATCCCCAGGGACCCGTCCAGCATCTCGGTGATGAAGGTGGAGTTCTCCGCTTCCTCGTGTTCGCGGGCGGTGGCCTCCCGGATCCGGGTGGAGAACGAGGACACGGCCGGTTCGGCGGTTTCGGGGGCGTCCGGCATCGAGTGAACCTTCCTGCGAATGCGGTCCGGGCACCTCACCCGTACCGATTGCGCCGGTCGCGCGGTGTGCCGGGCACACCGCGCGACCGGGCGGTCGACACCCCGAACGATACCGGCTCCGGCGCCCGGCCAGGGTCTGTCCGTCAGCGGACGTCGGGGCGCAGGGCCGCGGGGAGCGGTTCGGTCGGCGCGAGCCGCGCCTCCGCCGCGCCGACGCCCACCGGTTCGCCCACGCGGACTGCCACCGGTTCGCCCACGCGGACTGCCACCGGTTCCGCGGGCCCGGCCGGTTCGGGGGGTACGAGGATCGGCATCGCCTCGGTGGGCAGGATGTCCTCGGTGACGCCGAGGGGCGCGGTGGGCAGGCCCACCAGATCCGCCGGCAACTGCGGCATTTCCAGCATTTCGGTGGGAACGGCCGCCGGCGCCGCGTCGGGCAGCGTCGTGGGCACACCCAGCGGTGCCGCGTCCAGGTCGTGGGTCCAGCCGCCGCGATCGAACTCGGGCACCGGTGCCGCACCCCGGCCGGTGGGCCTGGGTACCTGTGGCAGTTGTCCCGCGACCGGCAGATTGAGCGGCAGATCCGACGAAGCCCGTTCGGGGACGGGAGCCGGATGCTGCACGGGAACCCGGATCGGGTGCCGTCCCGGCGGGGTCGCCTTCCGCTTGCCGAGGTTCACCGTGGGGCGCCGTGTGCCCAGGTTCACCGCCGGCCGACGCTTGCGCTTGACCACCGGGCGGCGCAGGTTGCCGAACTTGCGCAGGATCGGTGGGCGGCGCACCGTCCGGTCGAACCATTCACCGAGCGTCACACCGCCGGCCAGGGCGCAGCCGATACCGAAGGCCGCCAGCAGCTGGTTCGCCCCGCGCGCCAATTCGTCGTTCAGCAGGCCGTACAGCCCCCGGTAGATACTCAGGCCGGGCAGCAGCGGGGTGATCCCCGCGAGCGCCACGACCAGCGGTGGAGTCAGTGCGCGGCGGGCGAACAGACCACCGACGAGGCCGACCACCACGGCGGCGGCGCCCGCGGCGACCACGGGCCCGAATCCGGCGGTGATCACCATCAGGTAGCAGATGGTGCCCATGGCGCCGCCGCCCGCCGCCGCGGCCAGCGCGCGCCGCTCCGCGTAGCAGGCCAGCGCGAACGCCAGTGAGGCCACCGCACCGGCCGCGACCTGGACGGGCAGATTGGACAGTCCGTGCCCGGGGTTGAGGTCCAATGGCACGGTCGCGTCGAACATTTCGCCGATGCGCAGGGTCAGCGCGATACCGGCGATGATCCCGCCGGTCATCATCAGCAGTTCGAGCATCCGGGCGGCCGCGGTGATCGGCGCACCGGTGATCGCGTCCTGCACCGAACCCACCAGGCTCAAACCACTGAGCAGTACCGTGATCCCGGCCGCGATGATCAGCGTGGGGCTCACCGAGATACCCAGTGGCCCGGCGAAGGCGGCCAGGACGACCGCCGGGACGGCCGCGATCGCGCCACCCACCAGATGCTGGAAGAAGAACGGCAGACCGCGCCGGTTGAGTGCGCGGTTGGTCCGGTCGATCACCGCCGTGGTGACGAAGCTGAGCGCCGCGACCAGGAACCCGCCGCCGAGCAGCAGCGAGATCGCGGCGGCCATGAGCGACCAGCCGAAGGTGGCCGTCCACCGCTTGTACGGGTGGGGTGCGGTGGTGATCGCGTCCAGGGCCCGCCGCGCTTCGTCGGGCGGCACGACATCGCGGCGGATGCGGCGGGTGAGCCGGTCCACCGCGGCGAGCCGGGTGAAGTCGAGCGAGCGGTACTGCACGACGCGCATGGAGCTCGCCGAGGGCAGCCGGGCGCCGCGATGCGCGTAGATGCGGATGGCGTTGTAGGTGACCTCGACATCACAGGCCGACAGACCGTACGTGGCGGCGATGAACCGCACGGTGGTCTCGGTATCGGTGACGGCCGAACCCGATGCCAGCACGACCTCACCCATGCGCACCGCCAGATCCAGCACCTCGGCGACCGCGGCGTCATCGGAGAGATCGATGGGCTGCAGTGGCGCCGGCGCGGACACGATCGTGTCGGCGGTGGCGGGGCGATCGGCGACCAGCTTGCCGATGGCGCCGGTGAGGACGGGCAGGCGCAGGGGATTTCGCCGAGAGTCGGCGTACCCGGTGGGATCCGGGGAGAACGGGGGTGGAGAGGTAGCTCCTTCCAGAATTCCTTGCGCAGCCATAGCCGCGAAGGTAGTGGCCGGAGCGACCTCTTTTCCACCGCAAACGGGGTCTCGGAAATGTGACGTTTGTTACGTACCGGTTTATTTGACATGTCGATTGGAGAAAACGACCCGATCACCCCGCTGACCTGGGCCGTCTTCACGAGCGCCATACCCGCTACCGTGAGCGTTACACACTGCGTGTTCTGCGTTACACCGCCGCGTGTCCACCGACCCCATCCATCGTGTACCCCCGCTAGGGTCGGAAGTATGAGCACCGGCAGCACTTCGACAGCGCAACGTTTACGTGCGGCACTGGACGGGCCGTGGGGCGAGGTCCGGGAAAAGGCCCGCGCTCAGCTCGCGGGACCGGAGTACTCCGGCGACCCCGATCTGGATCTGCCCGAGGCCCGGGCCCGGGCGCTGGAGCAGATGCGGTCGCTGGCGAAACTCGATTACGCCGAGCGGGGTTTCCGGCGGGAGAACGGGGGCACCGGCGAACCCGGCGCGGCCGTCGTCGGCCTCGAGATGCTCGCCTACGCCGACCTGTCGCTGTGGGTGAAATCCGGGGTGCAGTGGGGGCTGTTCGGGGGCGCGGTGGAGAACCTGGGCACCGAGCGGCATCGCGAGTACATCCGGCGGCTCATCTCGCTGGACCTGCTCGGCTGTTTCGCGATGACCGAATCGGGGCACGGCAGCGATGTCGCGAATCTGGAGACGACCGCGACCTACGATCCGGCCACCGAGGAATTCGTCATCCACACGCCGACTCCCTCGGCGCGTAAGGACTACATCGGTGGCGCCGCCGAACACGCGCGGATGGCCGCCGTGTTCGCGCAGCTGCGGACCCCGGCGGGCGAGCACGGTGTGCACTGTCTGCTGGTGCCGATCCGGGACGAGGAGGGCAACGATCTGCCCGGTGTCACCACCTCCGACTGCGGGCGCAAGGGCGGGCTGCCCGGTGTGGACAACGGCCGCATCGTCTTCGACCAGGTGCGGATCCCGCGCGAGAACCTGCTCAACCGTTACGCCGATGTGGAGCCGGACGGTACCTACCGCTCCGAGATCGACAACCCCAGCCGGCGCTTCTTCACCACCCTCGGCACCCTGGTCCGCGGCCGGGTCAGTGTCGGTGGTGCCGCGGCGGCCGGTGCCCGTGTCGCGTTGAGTATCGCGCTGCGGTACGCGCTGAAGCGCCGTCAGTTCGGCGATCCGGACAACGGCAACGAGACCCTGCTGCTGGACTACCGGATGCATCAGCGCCGGTTGCTGCCGCTGCTCGCGCATTCTTACGCGCTGGCGTTCGCGCAGAACGATCTCGTCCGCCGGATGCACCTGGTGCAGACCGGTCAGGATCTGGCGCCCGGGGCGCAGCGGGCCCTGGAGAAGCGGGCCGCGGGCCTGAAGGTGGCGCAGACCCGGCACGCCACCCGCGCCATCCAGGAATGCCGCGAGGCCTGCGGCGGTGCCGGCTACCTGACGGAGAACCGGTTGGTGACGCTGAAGGCCGATACCGATGTGTTCACCACCTTCGAGGGTGACAATGTGGTGCTCACCCAGCTGGTCGCCAAAGAGCTACTGACCGCCTACGCCGACGAGATCCGCGATCTGGACGCGCTGGGCTGGGTCCGGTTCGCCGCGACCATGGCCGGCGATGTGGTGCGGAAACGGTCCGGGGTGCGTCAGCTCATCCAGACCCTGCGCGATCGCGGCGGCGAAACGGTCGACGAGGGCGATCTCGGGCGCCGCGATACGCAATTGGCGTTGTTCGCCGACCGTGAGGACTATCTGACCCGTACGGCCGCGCACCGGTTGCGGGCGCGCGCCGAGGAGACCGAACCGTTCGAGGCATTCAACAACGCCCAGGACCATATTCTCGCCGCGGGTGCCGCCCATATCGATCGGCTGGTCCTCGAAGCCTTCATCGAGGGCATCGCCGATATCGAGGAGGAGGAGCCCCGCCGGCTGGCCGAAACGGTCTGCGATCTGTACGTGTACTCGATCCTCGAGGAGCATTCGGCCTGGTTCATCATGCACCGGTTCATCTCGGTGGAACGGGCCAAGGCGATCCGGCGTGGGATGAACGAACTCGTCGACCGGCTCCGCCCGGACGCGCTCACGCTCGTCGAGGCGCTGGGCGTGCCGGAATCCATGCTGGGTGCCGCGATGCTGGACGACGCGAGCGTCTACGAGCGGCAGTAAGGGCAGTCGGGGCCCGGGCCGGTCCAACCGGCCCGGGCCCCCGGCACGCGGGCGAGGGACACCGCCACCCAGTAGAGGCCGATGGCCAGCGCGATACCGGCCGCGGCGCCGCCGATGACGTCGGTGGCGAGATGATAGTCCAGCGCGATCATCCCGATGCCTGCCCCGAACCAGGCGACGGTCGTGAGCGCGACGATCACCGCCCGGGCGCGCATCGAGCGCAGCAGCAGGATCAGAGTGGTCACCACCGCCACCAGGTGCACGGTATGGCCGCTGGGGTAGGCGAGATAGTCGTGCAGGGGGCGTGACCAGAACGGTTTCAACACCCAGGCGTTGATCGCGACGGCGGTTTCCGGCACCAGCACCATGGTCGTGGTCTCCCACCACCTGCGCTGCCAGGCGAACCAGGCGACACCACCGCACAGCACCGCCAGGACCACCCCGGTATTGGTCGCGAGGGCGAGCACCTCGGCGATCCAGGGTCGGGGGTCCAGTCGTGGATCGACCTGCTCGTTGACCGCGAGATCGAAGGAGGTCTCGCCACCGCCCGGCGGGAAGGACCACGGGAGGGCGGCCGCGACGGTCGCCCCGGCGGCCGCGGCCGCCGCGGTGGTGAGCGGGTTCGCGGTGTGGCCGGGCCCGCGGAGCCGGGTGGGTTCGGCGGTGCCCGCCGATTCGGCCGCACCGGGGTGGGACGGGTGTGGGTCGGCGGCATCCGGTGATCGCGGACGATCTGCGCCCGGGGGCTGGATACGGCCGGTGGGCCGGTCCGCGCCGAGCGGATCCGGTGCGCCGGATGCTGTGCTCACGGTCCGACCCTAATAGGCGCAACCGATCGAAGCCCACCCGCGATTCGCGGACGGGGGAACCGTCGCGGTGGCACCCGGAGTTCGTCCGGCCGGATCGGTCGGCGGGGAACACAGAGCTCGCGTGGTCGCCGGGTATGGGAGGTAGGCCAGGAGAGCCGCCGTCCGCACCGTGACGCTCCGCCGCTGCCTCACCCGGGGCCGTAGGTGAGGAAGGCGGTGATCACGAACCACAGCATCCAGGCGATCGCGACGAACATCCCGAGCGCGATGCCCGCACGCATGGCGGCGCGGCCGAAATCGATATCACCGACCTCACGCGGGTACAGCCGCCACGGGCTGTACCAGGGGGAGCGGAACCGTCGCACCCCGGCCGCGCGTTCGTACTCGGCGAGATCCTCGGCGTACTGTTCGGCCTCCGCCTGGGCCGGTCCGCCGTGCCACAGAGTGACATCGATGGGGCCGAGGAATCCCTCCTCGAGCAGGCGCTGCGGCGCCGGAAGATACGGCAGCATTCCCATCCCGCGGAAGGAGACCGCCACATCATTGGCGGTCCAGCGGTGCGATTCGCGTTGGGCGAGCACGCCGAAATAGTGGCGCAGCCCGTTCCCGTCGTCACCGAGGATCACATCGAAACTCGGGTCGTGCACCTTCTGCTCGATCTGCACGGGCGCGTTCTGCAGGGGGACGATCAGCGCGACCCCGTGGACCGCGCGCTGTCCGAGTCCGCGGGCGGCCAGCCAGGTCTGCAGGGCGAAGGTGTGTTCGCGGGAACGGTCCAGCGGAGAACGGTTGTCGCTGGTCTGGAGTTCGGCGCGTACGCCGTTGAGCGTCCAGTCACCGGTCAGCGGGACCTGCAGGGTACCGCCGTGCGGCGAGTGCAGTCCCGCGACATCGATGACCACACAGCTGGTGGGCGTCCACACGATGGCGTCGAAGGGGTAGGTCTCGCCCTGATGGACGAGGCCGCAGTTCACGGTCGCGACGCCCTGCGGGCTGCCCGCGCCGTCCCAGCCGCTGAGCCAATCGACCAGGGCTCGTTCGGCAACGCTGTCGGTGCTGTTCTGTACCTGCACGAGCATGGTGACCGCCCTTCGCGTCCGAGCCGAGGCAATGGTGTCCGAGCCGAGGCTGTGGCGGCGCCGGCTGTGCGGCGCACCCCATCGAAACTACCGGTCCGGCTCCTGCGCGGGAAGTTTACCGGCGCGAACCGCCGCGAGGAGTTCGGCGTGATCGGCCTCGGCGCGGTCGGCGTAACGTACCGCGAACTCGGCGATCGCGGTGTCGAAATCCTCGTCGTCGCCCAGATAACCGCTGATCAGGCGTGGGTCCAGCGAGCGGGCGTGGGCTCGGGCGAGCAGCGCTCCGGCCAGACGGCCGTAGTCGTCGAGGTCGTGCGGTTCGAGTTCCTCGGGGGCGATTCCGCCCTTGAGATTACGGAATTGCCGCACGATGAACGGCAACTCGCGGGTTCCGTGGGCGGTCGGTACGGACATGGTGGTCCAGCCGAGGAGGATATCGGTCTCTGTCTGAACGAGCCTTGCGCCCTGCACGATTCGTTTCCCCTCGTGTTTCGGCGCGGCGCCGCCGAGTACGGGAGCCAGTGCCGAGGGCGCCGCCTGTTTGAGTTGCAGGACCAGGAACTCGCCCGAATTGCCGTGTAGCAGGGCGACATAGCTGTGCAGGCCGACGCTACCCGTGCCGACGATGCGGAACGCGATATCGGCCACCGCGAACCGGGCCAGCAGCTCCTGCCGGGATTCCCGTAGCGAGGTACCGTAGCGTTCCAGCGCATCGATGGCCGCATCCTCGACCTCCTGGGTGACGGTCGTGAGGAGCGGTGGATCGGCGACGAAACGGTGGCTGTCGATACCGGTTTCGTGGTCGTCGATATGGGTCCATTTCCGTACGACCTTGTCGCTGTTGTTCTTCCGGGCCTTCTTGGCGGCCTTCTTGAAGTTGTCCAGCAGATCCTCGGCCTCGACGCGGTCGAGGACGGATTCGTCGGCGAGCGCGGACCAGGTGGTGAGGAACGGCCGTTCGGCGAGGACGGCCGCGACGCGCCGGTAACTGCGCGCGGCATCCGCGGCGGCGGTCCGGCATTCCTCCTCGCCGGCGCCACCGACCCGCCCCGCCAGGACCAGGCTGGCGGCGAGCCGCTCCAGATCCCATTCCCACGGACCCGGCACGGTGTCGTCGAAATCGTTGATATCCATGACGATCTCGCCGCGCGAGGTGCCGTAGAGGCCGAAGTTGCCGGCGTGGGCGTCGCCGCAGAGCTGGGCGGTGAAGCCGGTATCGGGGCTGCCCGCCAGGTCGGCGGCCATCAGTCCGGCGGAGCCCCGGTAGAACGCGAAGGGGGACGCGGTCATCCGGCCGATGCGAAGCGGGATCAGCTCCTCGATACGACCGGCATTGGACGCCTCGACGAACTCCACCACCGAGGGCCGCCCGTCCGTATCCACGGCACGGTCTCTGGCGGTGCGCGGCACCCGGTCGCGAACGGCCCGGCCGCGGGCGAGTACGTCCTCGGCGGGAGTGTAGGAGCGCAGCGGGATACGACCGGTGGACACGCGGTAACGGTACCGACCCGGCGGTTCCTCCGGGGGCCGGGTTCGCCCGGGCCCGCGGCCGGTCCGGGTCGGCTCAGCTCGCCCGCAGCGGCGTGAGAGGCAGGCGCAGCGCCCCGGGGGCCGCGGCGGGAACCGCCGGCCGCGCCGGCGCCACGGGAGCGATCCGCTGGTACGGGGTACCCAGTCCCGGCCGGCTGTCCTCCTGGTCTTTGTTCGGCCAGAACGCCATCGCGCGTTCGGTCTGCGCGGTGATGGTCAGCGACGGATTCACCCCGAGGTTGGCGGTGACCGCGGACCCGTCGGCGATGTGCAGGCCGGGGTGCCCGTAGACCCGCTGATAGGGGTCCACCACGCCCGTCTCGGGCCGGTCTCCGATCACACAGCCGCCGATGTAGTGCGCGGTCGCCGGGATATCGAGGACGTCGGTGTAGAGCCCGTGGGTGTCCCCGTCGATCTTGGCGGCGAACCGCCGGCCGACTTCGTGCGCCAGCGGGATCCAGGTCGGGTTCGGCTCACCTGTGCCCTGTTTCGTCGTCAGCCCGCCGCGCCGCAGGAACGAGGTGAGTGAATTGTCCAGCGACTGCATGACCAGCAGGATCACCGAGCGCTCCGAGGCGTGCCGGGCATTGAAACTACGCAGGAACACCACCGGGTGGGCGACCGCGGCGAGCAGGAAGCGCAGGAACCGGAACGCCCCGCCGTCGATCACCGGGGCCGAGAGCGGGAACAGCGCGTTCTGACCTTTGCCGTAGTGGCACACCTCGATATGGGTGTTCGCCTCGGGATGTATCGAGGAGGTGATGGCGACACCGGCAGCGAAATCGCGGCGCGACCGGCTCACCACCGCCAGGATCGCCTCGGAGTTGCTCCGGGTCAGCTCGCCGAGGCGCGGGGAGAGTTGTGGCAGGACCCCCCGATCCCGCATCCGGTGCAGCAGCTGCTGAGTGCCCAGCGCCGCGCCCGCGAACACGACCTGTTCGGCGGTGAAGGTGCGTTCGCGTTTGCGGATCCACCGGTCGGGCCGCGCGGTATCGACGGCATAGCCGCCGTCGGGCAGCGGCCGCACCGCGGTAGCGGCGGTGAGCGGGTGCACGGTGGCACCGGCCTGCTCGGCGAGGAAGAGGTAGTTGGTGGTGGTCGTGTTCTTGGCATTGTGCGGGCAGCCGGTCAGGCAGCGGGCACAGTGCACACAGCCGTTGCGGCGCGGGCCCGCACCGCCGAAATACGGATCGTCGACCTCGGTACCGGGGTCGTCCTCGTTGAAGAACACCCCGACATCGGTGGGGTGGAAGGTCTCGCCCACCCCCATATCCGTGGCGACCTCGCGGATCACCTCGTCGGCCGGGGTCGTCCGCGGGTTGGTCGTCACCCCGAGCATGCGGCGCGCCTGGTCGTAGTAGGGCGCGAGTTCGGCCTGCCAGTCGGTGATGTGCGCCCACTGCCGGTCGGTGAAGAAGTCGGTGAGCGGTTCGTAAAGTGTGTTGCCGTAGATGAGCGAGCCGCCGCCCACGCCGGCACCGGAGAAGACCGCGCATTTGCCGAGCAGGCTGATCCGCTGCGGTCCGGTGAAACCGAGTTTCGGTGCCCAGATGGATTTGCGGAGGTTCCAGTTGCTGCGCGGCAGCGTCTCGGCGTCCCAACGCCGCCCGGCTTCGAGGACCCCGACCCGGTAGCCTTTCTCGGTGAGGCGCAGGGCGGCCACGCTCCCGCCGAACCCCGACCCGATGACCACGACGTCGTAGTCGAACTCTGGCATGATCTTCCTCTCACCCGACTCGATGATGAGATGGTTCCATACTCATTCTTTCATCGAATGGCGCGGCGGGGTGTGCTGGCGCGGGTGGGCGCCATACGGTAAGCACACCCATGTGATGAGCGATTCGGGAACCGGCGGATCAGAGACCGCGGGCCGGGATCCCGGCGGTGCGCTCGCCGCGGTCCTGTCCGACCGGCTGCTCACCGTCCCCAATGTCCTCAGCGTGCTGCGGTTGATCGGTGTCCCGCTGTTTCTGTGGCTGCTCCTGGTGGAGCACGCCGACGGCTGGGCGTTCGTCCTGCTCATCCTGAGTGGGCTCACCGATTTCCTGGACGGCAAACTAGCCCGGCTGCTGGACCAGTCCTCGCGGCTCGGGGCCCTGCTGGACCCCTTCGTCGACCGGCTCTATCTGGTGACCACGCTGGTCGCCTTCGTCGTCCGGGGGCTGATCCCCTGGTGGGTGGCCGCCCTGCTGATCGGGCGCGACGCGGTGCTGGCCCTCACCCTGACGGTCTACCGCCGCCGTGACCTGGACCCGCCCGAGGTCATTTATCTGGGCAAGGCGGCCACCTTCGCGCTCATGTCGGCACTGCCGTGGCTGCTGGCCGGGCAGATGGACTGGGCCGGCAATGGTTTCGCCGCGGCGTTCGGTGGGGCACTACTGATCTGGGGTACGGCCGTCTATGTGTGGACCGGTCTGCTCTACCTGGGCCGCGCCGTCGCCGTGGCGCGCCGGATTCCGCCGGCGCCCGCCGGAGGCCGGCCCACACACGGCGGGGATACCGGCGCGGCAGAGGGCGGCGGGCTCGCATAGAGTTGCGGGCATCGTGCACGACGACACGAGGAGAGGACATCACGTGAACCGGGCTCCGGAGGATCTGCGTTACACCGCGGAACATGAATGGGTGCGTCGGATCGAGCCCACCCGTGTCCGGGTCGGGATCACCGATTACGCCCAGTCGCAACTCGGTGACGTCGTGTTCGTGCAGTTGCCGGAGGCCGGCGCCGATGTTGCCGCCGGCGACAGCATCGCCGAGGTCGAATCGACCAAGAGCGTTTCCGATATCTACGCTCCACTGAGCGCGAAAGTCGTTGCGGTGAACCAGGAATTGGAGGCCCAGCCGGAAACGCTGAATACTGATCCCTACGGTGCCGGGTGGTTGTTCGAACTCGAGGTGGGCGATGCGTCCGCACTGGACTCGAGTGTCGCCGAACTGCTCGATGCCGCGGGTTATCAAGGAGTTATCGGGGGCTGATCCAGCCTTCCCGGTTCTACCTGCACGGGTACGGCCCGGCAGGGTACGGTCAATGCCAACGGATGTGCCGCCCGGAGTCGGGGCCGCCCAGCCACGTCTTATCGCGGCATCTGCCTGCATGGTTTATGAGGTTCGAGGAGGAGAGAAACGGTGAGCGAGAACAAAGACCCGGGTTACGGGGAGACCGCGGCCGAGACGACGTCGGTCTTCCGCGCGGATTTCCTGAACGAGGTCGACGCATCGCGCTCCGGCGAGCCGACCGGCGAACAGCCGGTGCAGGGTGTCGAGGGTCTTCCGGTCGGGGCGGCGCTGCTCGTCGTCAAACGCGGCCCGAACGCGGGTTCGCGTTTTCTGCTGGACCAGCCCACCACCTCGGCCGGTCGGCATCCCGACAGCGATATTTTTCTCGACGATGTCACCGTCAGTCGTCGACATGCCGAGTTCCGGCAGGACGAGGATTCCTTCCAGGTCGTCGACGTGGGCAGCCTGAACGGCACCTACGTCAATCGCGAGCCGGTGGATTCGTCGGAGCTGCAGAACGGTGACGAGGTACAGATCGGCAAGTTCCGGTTGGTATTCCTCACGGGTCCGCGGACCCAGGAGGCCGGTTCGGCGGCCGGTGCGGGAAGTCTGTGAACAGCTGACGATCGGTGCGCCGGTCCGGGTGATCGGCGCCTCGGCATGAAAGACTCGAGATCATGACAGGCGCGGCGCAGCAGTGGGCGCACGGAGGGATGTCGATCGGCTCCGTGCTCGATCTGCTGCGACCGGATTTTCCGGATATCACCATTTCCAAGATCCGCTTCCTGGAAGCGGAGGGCCTGATCCGGCCGGAGCGGACGCCGTCCGGCTACCGCCGGTTCTCGGTCGCGGACTGCGAGCGGTTGCGGTTCGTCCTGACGGCGCAGCGCGACCAGTACCTGCCGCTGAAGGTGATCAAGGAGCAGCTCGAGGCCATCGACAGCGGTGCCGCGACGCTCGGGGTGCGGGAAGCCCGTGCCCGGGCGCGGACCGCTCGGCCGGATTCGGGGCATTCGGCCCTGGACGAAGGCGCCGATGTGCCGCCGCGCCCGCCGCGACGGCTGGGGGTGCCACCGGCTCGCGTCACGCCCGACGATTTCGAGTTCGATCAGCAGATCCGGGTGACCCGGGCAGACCTGCTGGATCGAGCCGCGATCGATGAGACGTTTCTCAATGATCTGATCCGGGCGAATCTGATCACCCCGGGCCCGGCCGGGTTCTTCGACGCCGATGCGGTCACCCTGGCGGCGACTGCCAAGGCGATGGCCGAATTCGGTTTGGAGGCCCGGCATCTGCGTGCGTTCAAGCTCGCCGCGGACCGGGAGGCGGCGCTGGTGGCGCAGATCGCGGCACCGATCGCCAAAAGCCGCGACGCCGGTGCTCGGGCGCGGGCCGAGGAGACGGTCCGCGAACTGGCCGCGCTGTCGCTGACGCTGCACGCGAGCCTGGTGAAGGCGTCGGTGCGCAACTCGCTCGGCGGCTGAGCCGAGCGTCCGATTCCCGCCGTCATCGGCGGAATCCGGTCTGACCTGCGGCCGAGCGGCCGGTGGGTACGCCGATGGCAACACACCGATTCCGGTGTCCGTCAGCGATCGCGGCGCCGTGCCGAATTCGCCTAGACTCGTGGTACGGCGAGCCCTGCATCGGCGAGGGCGGGCAGCCGGGGAGTATGGGAGGCAGTGCGATGAGCGAAATGCGCGTGATCGGCATCCGGGTCGAGCAGCCACAGAACCAGCCCGTCCTGCTGCTGCGGGAGGCGGAGGGGGAACGGTACCTGCCGATCTGGATAGGACAGGCGGAGGCCACCGCCATTGTGCTCGAACAGGAGGGCGTCAACCCGATCCGGCCGCTCACCCACGATCTGATCAAAGTCTTGATCGCGGATCTCGGGCACACCCTCGAGGAGGTTCATATCGTGGACCTGAAAGAAGGCACGTTCTACGCCGATCTCGTCTTCGAGAACGAAGTGCGGATCTCGGCGCGGCCCTCGGATTCGGTGGCGATCGCCCTGCGTGTCGGCTGCCCGATCTACGCGGCGGAATCGGTGCTCGAGGAAGCCGGTCTGGTGATGCCCGACGAACGCGAGGACGAGGTAGAAAAGTTCAAGGAGTTCCTCGAGTCGGTATCGCCGGACGATTTCAAAGCGACCGATAGTTGAGAACGGGCATTATTTCTAGACCTCAACTACAGGTCGAGACTGTTACCGCGCGTCGCGTTTGGTTCGGCACCGCTGCGGCCGAGAGAATGGGAAGAGTAGCCTCGTAGTCGACGCCGGGCCGTCGGCTGTGGGCACTGATCGGCGGAGCAAGGGAGTAGTTCAGTGGCAGAGAATATGCGGGATATGCGATCAGAAGAGGGCCCGCCTCGGCGCTACGAAATACAACCCGGATTGTTCCCCGACGATTCGGTTCCCGACGACCTGGTCGGATACCGGGTGCCGACAGCCTGCCAGGTCGCCGGTATCAGTTACCGGCAACTGGACTACTGGGCGCGGACCGGCCTGGTGGTGCCCTCCATTCGCGGGGCGGCGGGTTCGGGCAGCCAGCGGCTGTATTCGTTCAAGGACATCCTGGTCCTGAAAATCGTCAAGCGGCTTCTCGATGCCGGTATTTCGCTGCAGAACATCCGTATCGCCGTCGACCATCTGCGCAGTCGCGGAGTAGAGGATCTGGCGAATATCACCCTGTTCTCCGACGGAACGTCGGTATACGAGTGCACCTCACCGGAAGAAGTCGTCGATTTACTCCAGGGCGGCCAGGGAGTTTTCGGTATCGCGGTAAACAGTGCCATGCGGGAGCTCACCGGCGCCATCGCCGCATTCCCCGCCGAACGAGCCTCGGAAACCAGTGCACGTCCCGAAGACGAATTGTCCTACCGCCGTAAGGCGCGATTGACCCGTAAAACCGGCTGATCGCACGCGGGCGGCCACGGGTCGGCCGGACGAGGGGAACGACACATACCCGCGGGTGGCTCCCGGGTGTCGCTGCTCACCGGGCTAGACTTACCGGGCGCCGTAGCCGTGCGGGAGAGTCCCGGATCCGCGCCGGATCCGGGCGCCGAAGGAGCAGCACCTCCCCGTCAATCTCTCAGGCACCAGGACCGTGCGGGAACCGGCGCCTCTGGAAAGTGGTGGCTGCGAGCTGCCCGCCCAAGGTGAAAGGTGGACCGGAGCGCGATCCGGCCGCCGAAGCTCTCAGGCGCCGCGACAGAGGGGGAGGGCCCCGAGCCGACCGTGCCGGTCGGCCGCCCCACCCAGGGAGCCGCGGTGACCCAGACCTTCGCAGATCGTCATATCGGACCGGACGACCACGAGTTCGCGCGAATACTCCGCGCGATCGGCGTCGGCTCGGCCGACGAGCTGGCGGCCGCCGCGCTGCCCGCCGGAATCCGTGATGACGATCCGCTGGCCGGGTTGCCCGCGCCGGGTACCGAACACGAGGTCCTCGCCGAACTCGCGGCACTCGCCGAGTCGAATCACCTCGCCACCTCCATGATCGGCCTGGGCTACTACGACACCCTGACGCCGCCGGTGCTGGTGCGCAATCTGCTGGAGAACCCGGCCTGGTACACCGCCTATACGCCCTATCAGCCGGAGATCAGCCAGGGCCGGCTCGAGGCGCTGCTCAATTTCCAGACCATGGTGACCGATCTGACCGGCACCGACGTCGCCAATGCGTCCATGCTCGATGAGGCCACCGCCGCCGCGGAGGCGATGACCCTGTTACGCCGGGTCAATCGCCGGGCGCCCGCCCGGTTGGTGATCGACCGCGACCTCTTCCCGCAGACCCGCACGGTGCTGGCCACCCGGGCCGAACCACTGGGTATCGAGATCATGGAGGCCGACCTGGCCGGGGACGGTCTGCCCGAGGGAGAGTTCTTCGGCGTGATCGTGCAGGTGCCGGGCGCCTCGGGCCGGGTCGTGGACTGGTCGGCGATGATCGCCGCTGCCCACGATCGCGGCGCGCTGGTGGCCGCCGGGGCGGATCTGCTCGCGCTCACCCTGGTCACTCCGCCGGGTGAGCAGGGCGCGGACGTATGTTTCGGGACGACCCAGCGCTTCGGGGTGCCGATGGGGTTCGGCGGCCCGCACGCCGGGTACCTGGCGGTGCGCGGCGACTACGCGCGCCAGCTGCCGGGCCGACTGGTCGGCGTGTCCAAGGACGCGGACGGCGCCCCTGCCTACCGGCTCGCCCTGCAGCCCCGCGAACAACATATTCGCCGGGAGAAGGCCACTTCCAATATCTGTACGGCCCAGGTGCTGCTGGCCATCGTGGCCGGAATGTACGCCTGCTACCACGGTGCGGACGGGTTGCGGTCCATCGCGCGCCGGGTCCACGGGCATGCCGCCCGGCTGGCCGCGTCGCTCGGTACGGCCCTGGTGCACGACTGCTATTTCGATACCGTGCTGGCCCGGGTGCCGGGCCAGGCGGAGACGGTCGTCGCCAAGGCCGCCGCCAGGGGAGTGAATCTGCGCTGGGTGGATGATGATCACGTGGCCGTGGCCTGTGACGAGGCCACCACCGCCGACCACCTCGCCATCGTGCTGGACGCTTTCGGTATCGCTCCCGCCGACCCGCCCGCCACCGCGATCGAAAACCGGGCCTCGGAGTTCCTGACCCATCCGGCGTTCACCCGGTACCACACCGAAACGGCGATGCTGCGCTATCTGCGCGCGCTGTCGGACAAGGACATCGCCCTGGACCGCAGCATGATCCCGCTCGGCTCGTGCACCATGAAACTCAATGCCACCGCCGAAATGGAACCGATCACCTGGCCCGGATTCGCGCGAGTGCATCCCTACGCGCCGGCCGCCGATACGCCGGGGCTGCGGCGGGTGATCCACGATCTGGAGCGCTGGCTGGCCGAGATCACCGGGTACGACGCGGTGAGCCTGCAGCCGAATGCCGGGAGCCAGGGCGAATACGCGGGACTGCTGGCCATCCGCCGCTATCACCTGGATCGGGGCGATACCCGCCGCGACACCTGCCTCATCCCGTCCAGCGCACACGGCACCAATGCCGCGTCCGCCGCGATGGCGGGTTTGCGGGTGGAGGTGGTGAAGTGCCGGGCCAACGGCGATGTGGATCTCGACGATCTGCGGGCCAGGATCGCCGACCACGCCGAACGCCTGGCCTGCATCATGATCACCTATCCATCCACGCACGGCGTCTACGAGAACGAGGTCGCCGACCTGTGCGCGCTGGTGCACGATGCCGGCGGCCAGGTCTATGTCGACGGCGCGAATCTGAACGCACTGGTCGGCCTGGCCCGGCCCGGCCGGTTCGGCGGCGATGTCAGCCATCTGAACCTGCACAAGACGTTCTGCATCCCGCACGGTGGCGGTGGCCCGGGGGTCGGTCCGGTCGCGGTCCGCTCCCATCTGACGCCCTACCTGCCGGGCGACCCGCTGGTCACCGGGTCGCACGCGGTGTCGGCGGCGGAGTACGGGTCGGCCTCGATCCTGCCGATCACCTGGGCATACATCCGGATGATGGGCGCCGAGGGATTGCGCCGGGCCACGCTGGCCGCGATCGCGTCGGCCAACTATCTGGCGCGCCGCCTCGGCGAGTACTACCCCGTCCTCTACACCGGCGACAATGAGATGGTCGCCCACGAATGCATCCTGGATCTGCGCGAGATCACCAAGCGCACGGGTGTCACCGTCGACGATGTCGCCAAACGGCTCGCCGACTACGGGTTCCACGCGCCGACCATGAGCTTCCCGGTGGCCGGCACCCTGATGGTGGAACCGACCGAGAGCGAGAACCTGGCCGAACTCGACGCGTTCGCCGAGGCCATGATCGCCATCCGGGGTGAGATCGATCGCGTGGGCTCGGGGGAGTGGCCGGCCGAGGACAACCCGCTGCGCAATGCCCCGCACACCGCGGCCGGCCTGGTTCGCGACTGGGATCACCCGTACAGCCGGGAGGTCGCGGTGTATCCGCTCGGGCTCACCCACGACCGGCCCAAGGTGTGGCCGGCCGTCCGCCGGATCGACGGGGCGTTCGGCGATCGCAACCTCGTCTGCACCTGCCCGCCGCTCGAGGCCTACGCGGACTGACTCGCATCGACCGCCGCGGCACGGGTCTTGCTGTGCGGCACGCAGTCGTTCGCCGGGTCAGGGCCGCGCCCCGGCCGGGCACAGTTCCGCAGAACGGCACCTCGACCGGGGCGCGACCGGCTCGCCGGTCCGCGATGTGGCGTCAGGCCGGGACGACGACCTTTGCGCCATCTTCTTCGGCAGGACGCGACTGGTGGTCGTCCACCATGGTCTCCTCGTCGAACGGCAGTTTCCGGTCCAGGACGTCGCGCACCTGCCCGGTGTCCAGGGTCTTGGTCCAGGTGCCGACCAGCAGCGTCGCGACCGCGTTACCGGAGAAATTGGTGAGCGCGCGGGCCTCGGACATGAACCGATCGATACCGACGATCAATCCGACGCCGTCCAGGAGTTCGGGGCGATGACTCTGCAGCCCGCCGGCCAGGGTGGCCAGGCCCGCGCCGGTGACCCCGGCCGCGCCCTTGGAGGCCACGATCATGAACACCAGCAGTCCGAATTGTTCGCCGAGATTCAGCGGCTGTCCCATCGCGTCGGCGATGAAGATGGAGGCCATGGTCAGGTAGATGGCGGTGCCGTCCAGGTTGAACGAATAGCCGGTCGGTACGACCACGCCCACGGTGGTGCGCTGCACCCCCATATGTTCCATCTTCGCGATCAGTCGTGGCAGCGCCGACTCGGAGGATGAGGTGGCCACGATGAGCAGATACTCGCGGGCCAGGTAACGGCACAGTTTGAAGATCGACACCCGCGCGACCAGCCGCAGCAGCACGCCGAGGACACCGAAGACGAACAGCAGACAGGTCAGGTAGAAGGCGATCATGAGAGTGGCCAGCTGGACCACGGCGTCGAGGCCGGTCCGGCCGACCACATTGGCGATCGCGCCGAATGCGCCGATCGGGGCCAGCCAGAGGACCATCGACAGGATCCGGAATACCAGCTTCTGGATCAGCGTGACACCACGCACGATCGGCTCGCCGGCCGAACCCATGGCCTGCACCGCGAACCCGACGAGCAGCGCGACGAACAGCGCCTGCAGCACACTGTCCGCGGTCAGCGAGGAGACCAGGGTCGTGGGAATGATGCTGTGCAGGAATTCCACGGTGCCGCCGGCGCCGTGCGCCTCTTCGGCGTACTCGGCGCCCTGGCCCGCCGACTCGGTGATGTTCAGCCCGGTGCCCGGATCGAGCAGATTGCCGATTAACAGCCCGATACCCAGCGCTACCGTGGACATCACCAGGAAGTAGCCGATCGCCAAACCGCCGACCTTGCCGACGGTGGTGGCCGCGCGCACCGAACCGATACCCAGGACGATGGTGCAGAAGATGACCGGCGCGATCATCATCTTGATCAGATCGACGAACATCGTGCCCAGCGGTGCCAGCGCGCGGCCGGCGGCCGGCGCGAGCCAGCCGACCAGTATCCCTGCCAGGACGGCGACGATGACCGCCAGATAGAGCCAGTGGGTGCGATCCCGCCGTGTTCGAGTCCGGTCTTCCATGACCAGGCCTCCTCCCGAGTCGTAGTGCGCGGGCGGGGTGAACTCGGCCACCACGCCCTGTGCAATGGTGGACCGATACGTGACGCCCGTCACGGTTTTGTGTATTTCGTTCAGCGGAGGAGCCAGTGCGAACCGGTCGGTAGTCCCTGGCGGAATAGGTCTTCGTCCTGCAATTGTTGCTGTTGGCCCTGGTCACAGCCCTCTGGGTCGGGCACGTGGTGCTCGACGCCCGGCGCGAGGGCGACCGGACCGTCACTCGCGAGGTCACCGATATCGCGGCGAGCGTCGCGGCGGAATCGTCCACCGCGGCCGCGGTGCGGGTCCCCGGACCCGACCGCGCTGCTGCAACCGGTGACCGAACAGATCCGGCAGACGACCGGGCTGGATCTCATCGTGGTGATGGCTCCCGACCGCACCCCGATCCAATACGGCCGGACCGGCCGGCCCCGGACCCGCTACCGCTGGCGGGAATCCCGGGCCGGGCGATCCGGCTGACCGCCGGTCAGGGTGTGGTGAGCGCCCCGACCACGGCTGTGCCGAACTCGAGGTCGTTACTGCTCGGCAGTACGGCATAGCTGCCGCCGGTGCGCTGGGTCAGTGTGCGCAATGTATCGGTGCCCTCGCCGCCCCCGACGACGATGACATCCACCCGGACGGGCGTCGCGGGATCGCCCGCGTCCTGGATGGCGGCCAGCAGGTTTTCTCCGCTGAGCGTGGACTCGTCCTCGGGCCCGTCGGTGACTAGCAGGATCGAGTTGGTGCGTTCGGCGGCGTAGGTCTCGATCGCGCCGCGATATGCCGCCAGCAACGCCGGATAGCATTCGTCGGTGCTGGCGGCGGTCGCCTCGATCTTGCCGAGCGAGCCCATCAGGGTGCCGCGGTGTTCGTCGTCGAGGCGGGCGGTGCCGGCGACGACCCGGTACGGGGTGTCGCCGTCGACGTTCTTGCCGAAGGTCCAGATCCCCAGCCCGAAATCTGGCGGCATCACATTCAGGGTGGAGGCCACCGCGCCGACGGTGTTGGCCAGGCGGGTGAGGCCGCCCTCGGTGGTGCTCATGGAGGACGAGACATCCAGCAGCGCGGTGGCCTGCACCCCGAGCACCGGGTTGGTGAGCGCCTTCCGGAGCCGGTCCAGCGCGGCGCGCGGCGGTGAGACGACCTGCTGGGCCGGCGGGGCGGCGAATCCGGCGGCGACCAGGTCCCGCTGCTGTTCGGGCCTGCGCAGGTAATCGGCGAACAGGCCGGCGATGAGATTCTGTGCCTCGTCCACCCAGGGCCCCGACATGATCGCGGCCGGGTAGTCGGCCACCGGTGCCGCCCCGACGGGGACGTAGGCGGTCGCGCTGCCGTTGGCCGCGAGCTGCCGCTGGGTCAGGGGTACGGCGTGCACCGGGGCCTCGGCCGGAGCGGCGGACGACAGGGTGGTCATCGCGGCGGAGACGTCCGCGGCCTCGGGTGCGGCGGCGGCCAGACCCGATACCGCGGAGACGGCCTGGCCGGATTTCGCGGCCTCCTCGGTGAGTGGTTCGGTGCCCGAGATCGCGCCCGCGACTGCGGCGGCGACGGCCAGCGTGCTGTCGCCCGGCGGGAGCGCCAGCTCCAGCCCCGCCCAGCCCGGAAGACCGATCTGATCGAGTGAACCCTGTTGCAGCCGTGGCAGATCCGCCCACGAGGTCTGGGTGGCGGCCAGCGCGTGCCGCAGAATCTCCGGCACGGCGAGCACGATGGGGCTGGACGCGATCGACTGCGGGGTGCCCTCGATGAGGCCGGGTACCCGCATGGACTCGATATCGCGGCTGGAAACCGGTATCCACAGCCCCGGCCGGGGACCGAGGACGGGATTCCAGGTGGCGTTCGAGGTGAAGGCGGCCACCATATCGGCGGACGGCCGCTCGGTGACCACGACCTTTGCGCAGTGGTCGCGAACCACCGGCCGGGTCTCGTTGTATCTTTCCGCGATGGTTCGGACCGGGTCGGCGACCTCCGGATCGGCCGTTACGTCGAGGACGGCCTCGCCTTCCACGCACGTGCCCGCGGCCGCCGATCGGTCCGCGGAATCCGTGTCCAGTCGAGAACATCCGAAAACCAGTGCGACCAGGACCACCACGATAACCGCCGCGATCACCGGTCCCTTGCTCGATCTCCGGGAAGAACCGGTGCTGCGATGGGTACCCACGGGCAGTCAGTCTATGGTCCTGAACCGCCCGGTGAAGCACCACGGTCACGACTGTGGGGCCGTGCTCGCCGCACGGCCCCACAGTGCCTCCGACCAGCTTCGATCCGGCTACTCCCGGATCATCGTGCCACGGTCGAATTCCTGCCCGCCCCACACGCCGGATTGTCCGGTGCGCTCGGCGAACCTCCGGCATTCGAGCCGGATCGGGCAGCGCCCGCACACTTCCCGCGCATAGGCGAAATCCTGGGACGGGTAGGGAAACCACGCCTCGTGGTTCGGGTCGCCACGGCAGGCGGCCCGCTGCCATCCGCGGCTGTCGGAAACGGGTAGCAGGTCTGCCAGAATCTCGACGGTCATCTCGATCCCCTCCTTTCCTGGATCGCCTCGGTGGTGGTTGTCGTCGCGAGTTGTCGCCAGATCCGGCGCTGCGCCCGGGCGAGCGGGTCCGGCGGCCGCGGCGGCCAGAGCAGCCGCATCCCGGCCTCTTCCGGGGTGCGGTCGGCTTTACCGGTATTGCAGGTCACGCAGCATGCGATGAGGTTCTCCCAGGTATTGGGACCGCCTCGGCTGCGCGGCCGGATGTGGTCCACGGTGTGTGCCCCGGAGCCGCAGTAACCGCACCGGTTCCCGTCACGCCGCAGGATCGCGGCGTGCGTGGCGCGGCTGTCGGGCCGGCGGACCGCGAGATGGGCCAGGTACCGGTAGCGGACCAGCCGGATCGTCTCCGGCAGCATGATCTCGGTGTGTTGGGACCGGATCGGGAAATGTGGTTGCCGGATAACGATTGATTCGGCGATTCCGCTGGTCAGCAGTACTACCGCCCGGCCGGCCGGAATCCGGGCCAGCGCCTCGTAGCCGGCGTCGAGCACCAGCACACGGGCGCGTATCCAGTTGTCCGGAGTGAGCGTTGCCGGTTCGGCGACAACGGTTGTGGGCATGGGTATCACCAGGTTTCGACGGCCCGGGGCAGCCGGGACCACGACGGAGACGGGAGAAGGCGGGCGGTCAGCGCCGCTGGGGGAGGAGCCGGTCGATCGCGCGATCGCCGATGGCGGGTTCCGGCTGCCGCGACGGCTCGCCGCGCACGCCCATCGGCCGTTTCGGCGCACTGGCGCGTGCTGCGGAATCGGCGTTCGACCGGGTGTTACCGGCCGATGCGACTGGATACAAGACCACTCCTCCCTTCGCTGTGTCGTAGCCCTGCCGGGGCGGCGGGCCGGATGGAATACATGGTGGCACAGGGCGGTAGCGGTTGTCGGCTCATTTTTCGGCACCTGATCGGGCACTACCGTCGCGTGGACCGGCGCCCACCCGTGGACCCCGCCCTGGCCGCCGGAAGCGCCGCGCGGCGGAGCCCGGGCGGTCGCGACGGTGCGGGGTAGAGTCCGCATCGGGACGTCTGCGCTCCTGCCCACGTGATCACCCGGCGATCGGAGCACCGCTACCGGTCGGTAACATAAACATCGACTTTCCACCCGGTATTTCGCGGAAGTGAGGCACGTAGATGACAGAGCGGAAAAAGGTCGGCGGGCTCGAGGTTGCCACCGTTCTCCACGACTTCGTAGAGAACGAGGCGCTCCCCGGTACCGGCGTCGATTCCGCCGCGTTCTGGGCCGGCGCCGAGCGGATCATCACCGAGTTCGCGCCGCGCAACCGAGCCCTGCTGGCCGAACGCGACGAAATCCAGGGCAAGCTCGACGCCTGGCACAGCGAACATCCGGGCGCAAATTACGACAGGTCGGCCTATAAGCAGTTCCTGGTCGAGATCGGCTACCTGCAGTCCGAGCCCGCCGATTTCACCATCGGCACCGCCGGCGTCGACGATGAGATCAGCAGTACCGCCGGGCCGCAGCTGGTGGTCCCGGTGAGCAACGCGCGGTTCGCCATCAATGCCGCCAATGCCCGCTGGGGATCGCTCTACGACGCGCTCTACGGCACCGACGCCATCCCGGAGACCGGCGGCGCCGAGAAGGGCACCGGCTACAACCGGGTGCGCGGGGACAAGGTCATCGAATGGGCCCGCAACTTCCTCGACGACGCGGTCACCTTGATCACCGGTTCGCATATCGGCTCGACCTCCTACGCCATCGTCGACGGTGAACTCGAGGTCGGCCTGGAGGACGGCACCACCATCGGCCTGGCCGATGCCGGTCAGCTCGTCGGCTATCTGGGCGACCCGGCCGCCCCGCGGTCGATCCTGCTGCAGAACAACGGGCTGCACATCGAGATCCAGATCGATCCGGATTCGCCGATCGGCAGCACCGATACCGCCGGTATCAAAGATGTTGTCATCGAATCCGCGGTCACCACGATCATGGACTTCGAGGACTCCGTGGCCGCGGTGGACGCCGAGGACAAGACCCTCTGTTACCGCAACTGGCTGGGCCTGATGAAGGGCGACCTCGCCGAGGAGGTCACCAAGAACGGCAAGACTTTCACCCGGACCATGAACCCGGACCGGGTCTACACCGCCCTGGACGGTTCCGAACTGACCGTGCACGGCCGGTCGCTGCTGTTCGTACGCAATGTCGGCCATCTGATGACCAGCGACGCGATCCTGGACGACGAGGGCAACGAGGTGCCCGAGGGCATTCTGGACGGCATCCTCACCTCCCTGATCGCCAAGCATTCGCTGCGCGACGATGTGGCGCTCACCAACAGCCGCACGGGTTCGGTCTACATCGTGAAGCCGAAGATGCACGGCCCGGACGAGGTGGCCTTCACCAATGACCTGTTCGCCGCGGTCGAGGATGTGCTGGACCTACCGCGTAACACCCTCAAGGTCGGCATCATGGACGAGGAGCGCCGCACCACGGTGAACCTCAAGGCGTGTATCAATGCCGCCGCCGACCGCGTGGTGTTCATCAACACCGGCTTCCTGGACCGCACCGGCGACGAGATCCACACCTCCATGGAGGCGGGGCCGATGATCCGCAAGGCCGAAATGAAGACCCAGCGGTGGATCCTGGCCTACGAGGACTGGAACGTCGATACCGGTATCACGGCCGGGCTGCCGCACAAGGCGCAGATCGGCAAGGGAATGTGGGCCATGCCGGACCTGATGGCCGGCATGCTCGAACAGAAGATCGGCCATCCCAAGGCCGGCGCCACCACCGCGTGGGTGCCCTCCCCGACGGCGGCCACCCTGCACGCCACCCACTACCACCTGGTGGACGTGTTCAAGCGGCAGGCCGAGATCGCCAAGGGCGGGGCACGCGCGAGTGTCGACGATATCCTGCAGATCCCGCTGGCCACGGATACCAACTGGTCCGAGGCCGACAAGCAGCAGGAGCTCGACAACAACTCGCAGTCCATCCTGGGCTATGTGGTGCGCTGGATCGACCAGGGTGTGGGTTGTTCCAAGGTGCCCGACATCTCCGATATCGCGCTGATGGAGGATCGCGCCACCCTGCGGATCTCCAGCCAGCTGATGGCCAACTGGCTGCGTCACGGTGTGGTCACCACCGACGAGGTGGTGGCGAGCCTGGAACGGATGGCGCCCGTGGTGGATCGGCAGAACGCCGGCGATGCCGGCTACCGTCCGATGGCGCCCGATTTCGCGGGCAGTATCGCCTTCCAGGCCGCGAAAGATCTCATCCTCGAAGGGACCGCGCAGCCCAACGGCTACACCGAGCCGATCCTGCACCGCCGCCGCCGTGAGGCCAAGGCGCTGGCGGGTAAGAACGAGGCATAACCGCCTCGGCACGACAGTATGCGGTCCCCGGCCTCTCGCGAGCGGCCGGGGACCGCATGTTCGTATGCTGGCGCGCCTGCGCGGGCACGCCAGGAATGTCCACACCGGGTCGCGGTGTTGCCCCAGACATGAAGGTTTTGATCGTCTACGCGCACCCGGAACCCGATTCGCTCACCGGAGCCCTGAAAGATGTGGCTGTCGAACAGTTGCGGGCCGACGGCCACGACGTGCGGGTGAGCGACCTCTATGCCATGGGCTGGAAGGCCCACGCCGACGCCACCGATTTCGGGGCCGTCGAGGAGACCAACTTCATGCTGGCCTCGGGTGAGGCCTTCGCGAACGGCACGCTGAGCGACGATATCCGGGCCGAGCAGGAGAAACTGCTGTGGGCCGATACCGTGCTGCTGCATTTCCCGCTGTGGTGGTTCGCCATGCCCGCCATCCTCAAGGGCTGGGTGGATCGGGTGTTCACCTGCGGATTCGCCTACGGTGCGGGCGGGACCGCCATCCCACGCTACGGTGACGGCGTCCTCGCCGGTCGGCGGGCGATGCTGGTGGTGGCCGTCGGCGGCCGGGAACCCGCGTATTCCGATCGCGGGATCAACGGCCCGACAGCGGATGTGCTGTTCCCCATCCACCACGGCATCCTCTACTACCCGGGCATGGATGTGCTGCCACCGTTCGTCGTACACGGTGCGATCAGGGTGGACGACGAACGCTTCGAACAGCTCGCCATCGATCTGCGTAAGCGGCTGGCGGAACTGGACACCGCCGAGCCGATCCGGTATCGGCGTCAAGCCGGCGGCGACTACGATCGCTCGCTCCGGCTCGAAGCGGGGCGCGAAGAGCCGGGAGCCACCGGATTCGGGCTGCACATCGCCTCGTGAGGTGGCGCGGCGCGAACGGGCGCGCCCGCTTCCTCCCACCGCGAATCCGTTCGCGCAGTGAGTGGTCGGGAGGGCCCGGGCTGCGGGCGGGCCGGCGCAGGACTAGCTTGGTCGGGTAGAGACCGTATCCGGGGAACGAGCGGATCGGTTCCCTGTCCGATGGAGGAGAATCTTGCGAGTCCTGCTGGTCGCGAGCGCTTTCAACAGCCTGACACAGCGTGTGCACACGGAACTGCGTTATCGCGGGCACGAGGTCACGGTCGAATTGGCGCTCGGCGACGATCTGCTGCGGGCCCGGGTGGCGGCGTTCCGGCCCGATCTCATCGTGGCGCCGATGCTGACCACCGCTGTCCCGGAGGACATCTGGACCGAGCACACCGTGCTGATCGTGCATCCCGGTCCCAAGGGCGATCG
Organism: Nocardia grenadensis; assembly: GCF_050942415.1. Taxonomy (NCBI): domain Bacteria; kingdom Bacillati; phylum Actinomycetota; class Actinomycetes; order Mycobacteriales; family Nocardiaceae; genus Nocardia; species Nocardia grenadensis. Next base: position 2,968,853 of record NZ_CP192054.1, read on the forward strand.
CGGCCCCTCCTCGCTCGACTGGGCGATCAGCGAGGGCGCGGCCGAATGGGGTGTCACGGTGCTCCAGGCGGTCGAGGAGATGGACGCAGGGCCGATCTGGGCCTCGGTGTCCTTCCCGGTACCCGCGTGCGGGAAGAGTGAGCTGTACCGCAACGAGATGTCGGATGCCGCCGTCACCGCGGTGCTGCTGGCAGTCGAACGTTTCGGTACCGGGGATTTCGTGCCCGAGCCGCTGGACTACGACCGGCCCGATGTCCGGGGCCGGTTGCGGCCCTACCACTCCCAGCAGTACCGCCGGATCGACTGGACGACCGACAGCACCGCCGATGTACTGCGCAAACTCCGCGCGGCCGATTCGCAGCCCGGCGTGCTCGACGAGCTCTACGGTCGCGAGTACTTCGTGCACGGTGGCCACAACGAGGACCGGCTGCGTGGTGAGCCGGGCGCGGTGATCGCGACCCGCGACGGTGCGATCTGCCGGGCCACCGTCGACGGTGCGGTCTGGTTGCCGCAGTTGCGGCGCCGCCGGATGCCGGGCGGCCCGGCGACATTCAAACGACCCGCGGTGGCCGCGCTCGGCGCGGACCTGCCCCCCGCCACCCCGGAGGTGCCGGTGTCGGCGGCCGCTGCGGCCGTCCGCGATACCTGGTCCGAGGTGCGTTACCGCGAGGAAGGGTCGGTGGGCTACCTCGAATTCGGCTACGCGGGCGGGGCGATGAGCACCGCGCAGTGCCGCCGGTTGCTCGCCGCCTACCGAGAGGCCTGCGCGCGGCCGACCCGGGCACTGGTCTTCGGTCCGGCCCGGGACTTCTTCTCCAACGGTATCCACCTGCACGTCATCGAATCGGCGGCGGATCCGGCCCGGGAGTCCTGGCACAACATCAACGCCATGAACGATCTCGTGGAGGCGATCCTCACCACCACCGACAAACTCGTCATCTCGACGCTGCCCGGTAACGCGGCCGCGGGTGGGGTGATGCTGGCGCTGGCCGCCGACGAAGTATGGGCCCGCGAGGCCGCGGTACTCAATCCGCACTACCGCCTGATGGGCCTGTACGGCTCGGAGTACTGGACCTACTCGCTGCCGCGGCGCGTCGGCGCGGCCGAGGCCGCCCGGCTCACCCGGGAGACCCTGCCGGTGGGCGCGAAAGCGGCCGCGGACCTCGGGCTGGTGGACCGGGTGGGTTCCGGGGACACCGCCGAGTTCGCCGACTGGGTGCGCCGGGAGGCGGAGGCGCTGGCCGATTCGCCCGAGCTGGAGAATCGGCTGACCGCCAAGAAGCAGCTGCGGGAGGCCGACGAGGCCGCCAAACCGCTGGCGGAGTACCGCGCCGAGGAACTGGCGCAGATGCGCCGGAACTTCTTCGAGGAGGGCGAGCCCTACCACGAACTGCGGCAGAACTTCGTGTACAATGTGGTGCCGCCTAACACTCCTGCCTACCTGCGGAGCTGATCCGGATATTTCGGCCTTAGCTCAGTTGTGACATCAAGTGGCGGATGTACACCCCCGTAGGGTGAAATTTTTACTCTGCAGACCCCTTCGGGGTCTGCCGAACTACTGTCCAGGTGGCCGCAGTTCGGAAATCGACTAATACAACGGAGTTACACGTGCAGCTCGAGCACTTCAGCAATGGGTGGGTGACGCCTGTCCTCGCCTATTTCATGTCGTTCATCGGGTCGGTGCTCGGTCTCCGGTGCGCGGTCCGCGCGCGATCCTCGGAACAGGCCGGCGGCTGGCTGGTCGCCGCCGCCATCGCGCTCGGCGGCGCGGGTATCTGGGTCATGCACTTCACCGCCATGCTCGGTTTCTCCATCGGCGGGATGACCATCCGCTACGACATGCCGATGACGCTGCTCAGCGCCGGGATCGCCATCGTGGTCGTCCTGATCGGACTGGCGATCGTGGTGCGCGGGCACCGGGAGGTGATCGCCCTGCCGCTGGGCGGAGCGATCACCGGAATCGGGGTCGTGGGGATGCACTACCTCGGCATGGCCGCGATGAACTCCGGTGCGGAGATGGAATACAGCACCGGACTGGTCCTGCTGTCGATCCTGATCGCGGTGGTCGCCGCGACCGCCGCGCTGTGGTTCATGCTGCACGTGAAAGGGTGGGGCAACACCATCGGTGCGGCACTGATCATGGGTGTCGCGGTCTGTGGCATGCACTACACCGGTATGGCCGCCATGAGCGCCCACCACGGTGACCACACCGCGGTGCCGGAGGGTGTCGCGCCGGTGGAGTTGCTCACTCCGCTGCTCACCACCGTCGCGCTGGTGGTGGTGGGCCTCGTCGTCCTGGTCGGCGTGGCCGAGCTCGAGGTCCGGTCGACGACCGCGGCGAAATCGGAGTACGAATCCGACGAGGTCGTGACCCTCACTACCGATCCCGCGACCCTCGCGGTGAGCGGCCGGGAGTGGCCGCGGATGCCGGTGGACCGCTAGTCTGCCGCCTGTCGCAGTGGTGCCATCGAGGTGGGGCCTCGGTTGTCGCCCGCGGCTGCGCGGCCTACTCTGGGCCGCCGTATCTGCAAGCCGAAGTGAGGATTGTTCGAATGGGTAGTACCGTGCTCGATATCTTCGCGTTGATCATCACGCGAATCGGGGATTTCTGGAACTGGGCGTCCACCGGCTCGGCGGGTTTTCCGCCGCTGTGACCCGGTAACGATTGCCGATACGGAGCCCGGACGCAGTGTGCGTCCGGGCTCCGCTGCGTTCGACGGGTCTGTCGGAGGGTCGCCGGAGCGGTCCGCCGGGCTCGGGCCGGTAGCGGGGTGTTCTGGAGCCGGCCGACACCGGGCCGGTTTCTTGCCGCTGTCGGCGATGATCACCTGCCACAGCTGCTGGTCCCCGGTGCAGCGGCGCGGCACCGACCGGGTGACGACCACTGCGCCCCGGCCGCGTGGTTGACCGATGGCCGCTCGGTGGCCGCCCGGGCTGTTTCGTCGTCGACCGGACCGGCGGCCACGGGCGCGGCCGCCGGGTGCGGTGATGTCGATGACGGGCGGGATCAGTCCTCGGCGACCACGATCACGCTGTCCAGCGGCGACAGAATGATCGGGGCGTCCTTGGGTGGGTTGAGGGTGACACCGTAGGCCGGTGGCCGGCCGCCGTGCCGGTGGAGCCGGTAACCGATTGCCGCCTCGCCGCGCGACCGCGCCGCATGGATGATGGTGGCGAAGTTGATCTCCATATCGGTGCTCACGTAGTCCGGGGCGGGTTTGAGGTAGATCTCGGATCCGCTGGGATCGAACAGGTCGGTGAATACCGCGTGCAGGTGTCGGTTCTCGGCGAGCTGGGTCAGCAGCAGACTGATCAGCTTACTGCTGACGATGAAGTCGTCGGCTCTGGTGACCTGCGCGATCTCCCGGTTGGCATCGTCGTTCATCTCGGTGACGATCGAGTACGGGTCGCCGAGCCGGACTTCGATGTCACGCAGGTGCAACAGGGTCACCAGGGTGCGGTCGTCGGCGGGATCCTCGTCGAGCATATCGTCGGTGAGCACGATGACGTGTTGGTAGCTGCCCGGATTCAGCGCCTCCAGCGAGCGCCGGCTGGTCGGTTCGCAGGGCCGGTAGCCGACGGTCAGGTTGGTCCGCGGACTGCCGGTGATATCCCCGGACGGGGGATGTGGGGCGGCGATGTCGAGCACCGACCCGGGGGCGACGTACTCGTCGAGCAGGCCGAGAATGCGGGGGCCGCGCGAGTTCCACCCGACCAGCAGGGTCCGGTCGGGGGCGGGGTCGGCGGCGTCCTCCGGGACCTTCACCAGGGCCTCGGTAACCACCGGCACCGCCTCGGTCGCCAATTCCACGAGAAGATCGTCCTCGGCGATCACGATGATCTGGTCGTCCTGGGCGATGACGGTGTCCATGGGCGGATTCACCGCCACCGTCCCGTCGCCCCGGCGCAGTCCCACCGGGCAGCTGGTGTTGTAGGCACTCAGCGCCTCACCATAGGTCCGGCCGGCCAGGGTGGGCTCCGCCCGCAGGTAGAGCCCGTTGCCGGCGAAGTCCAGCAGGTCCGTGCACACCGTGGAGAGGCCCGACTGGCGGTGCGACTGAACCACGATCCGCACCGTGATGTCCTCGGCATCGATGACCAGAGTGTCCGGGTCGGTGGCCAACCGGGCCGCGGCCACATCCTCCGACTGGCGCACCGCGGTGACGATATGCGGCCGCCGGGCCGGCCACGATCGGTTGTTCAGCAGCAGTAGGGCTTTGATCACATCGATATCGGCATCGTCACCCGGTCGCGGCAGCACGATGATGGACTTGGCGGTATCCAGGCTGACCAGTTCCAGATCGCTGCGTTTGAGGGGGCTGCCGGAGCGGCAGGTCACCCGTGTCCGCCCGGTGTTGCCGACCCGGGCCCGGATCTGGTCCTCCATATCGACCTTGTCCCGATCGGCCAGGACCACCACGCTCGAGCGCCGAGTGCGCTGGTTCGCGGCGGCCAGCTCGGATACCACAGTGAAAACCTGCTCCGACCAGCCCAATACGACCGTGTGCCCGGACTCGATCAGCGGGGCCCGGCCCTTGCGCAGTTCCGCGATCCGATATTCCATCCCGGTCACGAGCACACCGATCAACGAACTGACAATGAAGATCCCGCCGAGCGTCACCACCAGCATCAACACCAGAAACGGCACGCTGAACACGGTCGCGTCGTCGCTGCCCATGGTCCCGGGATCGAGCGTGCGCAGCAAACTCATCCACGCCACACCGATCCAGCCGCCCTTGACTCCCGCGACATCGTCCGGTGCCAGCAGGGCGGCCAGCGCCGTGGTCACCGCGATCAGTACCGCCGACGCCAGACCGAGCCAGCCGATCAATGCCGGAGTCCCACGATCCATCGTCCGGTCGAACCAGAATCGCACCCGGTCACGCACTCTGATCCTGGCCACACTCACCCCTACACACTCACACCCACAGCAACTCGTCGTTGAAGAACGTAGCTGTCCGTCGCGAATCATGCACAACCGAAGCAACATTCACGCTCCGATCGACCGCGCCGACAGTAACGGTCGTCGCCTCGGTGTCGGCGGTATCGCCCGAACGCGGGTGATCGGCGTGCACCCTGCCCACAGTGGAGCGCCCGGTCCGGGTCGCGGAGTTCGACCGGTTCTTCGGCGAGTCCGTGCGCGGCGTCCGCCGGCCGGACCCGGCACGGCTGGAACTGGTGATCGATCCGGCCGCGGAGCCGGTGGCGCGAGATCTGGCAGGGCGCGAGTCGGGCTGCTGTTCGTTCTTCCGTTTCGACTTCGCCCGTGGCACCGGTGTACTGATGGGAGTCCAGGTGCCGGGCGGGTATATCGATGTGCTCGACGCATTCGCCCTTCGGGTGGACGTCGCGCTCGACGGCCGCCGATGACCGGATCGCGCACGAGCGAGCTCGCGGCGGCGGCCGGGGTGAACCCGCAGACGCTGCGCTACTACGAGCGCCGCCGGCTGTTGACCCGGCCGGACCGGCGCCCGGGTGGGCACCGGTTGTATGCGGAACAGGCGGTGACGGTGCTGCGGGTGATCAAGGCTGCCCAGCGGCTGGGATTCACTCTCGACGAGGTCGCCGGCCTGCTGGCCACCACCCGGTCCGCCCGGCACCGGCGCGATACCGGATTGCGGGCGCGGACCGCGGCGAAACTGGCGGAGGTCGAGGCGAAACTCGCCGAGCTGTCCGCGGTGCGCGACACACTACGGGCCGCGCTGGCCGAAGGATGCGCCGACCTGCTCGTATGCAGCGAACCGCCGGGCTGCCCGGTGCCCTTCGACACCGGAGCCGTGCCCACCCCCGGCGATCGCGGTGGCGGCAGCCGGTAATACCGCGGCACGGCAGCGGCGGATGCGGTGGCCCGGTCCGGCGATCGGAGGATGAATCCCTCTCGGGATCGGGTTCATCCGACGGTCGACTTCCTGATCCTTGATGCCGCCGCGACCCCCGCGACCCCCGCGACCCCCGCGACCGCCACGAGCGCGGCAGCGCCGAGGGCGGCGAAGATCAGTGGCAGGTAGGTGAGATGGAGGAAGAGGAAGGTTTCGTCGACCTTTGCGTGGCCGGGGTCGCCGGGGTCGTAGCGGACCGGAACACGGTCACCGAGATCGGTATAGCGCGAGGAGGCCGCCGAGCCGCCGTCTGCCCGGACCGTTTCGCCGGCCGTGGTGGTGAACTCGATGACGGTGGAGGTGCCGGCCGGTCGGTTGCCCTTGGTGTTGTCGGTGAGTTCCCTACCGAATTCCACCGCGGTGCCCGTCACGACCTGTGAGTTCGCCAGGAACACTGCGTTGTAACCGATCGGGACCGCCGCGAACAGGATCGCCACAACTCCCATCAACGCGACGGCGAGCCTGTTGGAATCGATTCCGGCGGTGAGAGACGTCGCACAACAGTCCCTCCTGGAAGCCCGCACAGGCGATTCTAGTAGGAGAACCCGCCGGAGAGCGGCCGGTTACCGAGCCCCTGCTCGGTCCCCGCGGGGCCGGTGTCCCGCACCGCGGCACGATGAGAGAACCGGCCGGGCGCCACCGCGGTCCTCTCGACGCGCGGCGCGGGCGGCGATTCGGGGGTTTCCCTGATGTGCCGGCACGGGCCGGGCTGGTTTTCTGAATGTATGGCCGGCAACACAGCCCGCGGTGAACTGGACCGCGTGGAACAGAACTTCGACCGCATCGCCGACGGATACGACCGCCAGATCGGATGGTCCGAACGAGTACTGCTCGGCGATGCGCGCCGATGGGCGACCGAACAGGCCCGCGGGACGGTGGTGGAGATCGGCGTGGGCAGCGGGTTGAATCTGCCGCTGTACGGCCCCGGGGTGGAGCGGCTGATCGGGGTGGACCTGTCCGAGCGAATGCTCGACCTCGCGCGGGCCCGGTCGGCGCCGGTGCCGGTGGAATTGCGGCACGGGGACGCCCAGCAACTGGATCTGCCTGCCGCATCGGTGGATACGGTGGTCTCCACCTACGCCTTCTGCACGATTCCCGATCCGGGTGCGGCCGCGGCGGCCGCGTGGCGGGTGCTGCGGCCGGGCGGTGCGTTCGTCGCGGTCGAGCACGGTCCGGCCCGCGCGCGACCGGTGGCGGCGCTGATGCGCCTGGCCGAACCGCTGGCGGTACGGCTCGCGGCGGACCACCTCACCCGGGAGCCGGTCGGCTACCTCACCGACGCAGGGTTCACCCTCGAACATTTCGCCCGCACCGGTCGCGGCGGGGTGGTGTTCCGGGTGCTGGCCCGGAAACCGGCACAGGCCGGCTGATCACGTCAGCGATCCGGTCGGCTTTCGACGTGAAACCCTGCGCGGGGTGGGTCCGCCCGAAGAACGGGATGCGGATGCGGATCCGCGCGCGCAGCATCCGGCCGCACGTGGGTCGGACTCCTGTCGACCGAACCGGTCCACATCCGCCGACGCCGGTGATATCGGTTCGGACAGGTCTTCTATTCGGAAACTTGTTCCAGCAGGGAATCCAGGCTCGTGAGCAGCCGCTTCCGCAGTAGTCCGGCCCGGTTCGCGATCTCGGCCTGGCGGCGCACATATTCGGCCCGCCCGGCCGGGGTCTCGATCCGCACCGGCTCGTACCCGTGTTCGCGAAGGTCGTATGGGCTCGCTCGCATATCGAGGGTCCGGGCGTCCAGCGCCAGCGCGAAACAATCGAGGAGAAGGTCCGAGGCGAGGAGCGGAGTCGCTTTGAAGCCCCACTTGTACAGGTCCATATTGGCGTGCAGGCAACCCGGCTGCTCGGCGTGGATCTGGTCCTCGCGGTTCAGCTGCCGGTTGTTGCGGGGCGCCGCGGCCGGGGTGAAGAACCGGAACGCGTCGAAATGGGTACAGCGCACCGGCATCGATTCGACCACCGCGTCGGTACCGGCCGCGCCGAGCCGCAGCGGTACCGAATCGTGGCGGACCTCCCCGGTGCTGTACACCATTGCCCATTCGTGCAGGCCGAAACAGGACAGTTGCGGGGGCCGGGACGCCGTCGCGCGCAGCAGATCCGCGATATATGTGAGGGTGCCGGCGCGCGACCGCAGGAACTCCGGATCGACGGTGACCACCGGACCGGTGTCCGTGCCGGGCTCGTCGATCCGCCGATAGCCGCGCAGGCCGGTGTACTCGGCGGCACCGGCCAGCGCCACCCCGAAACCGGGATGCCAGCGCCGCAACTGCGCCGGTTTGTGGCCGTAGTAGGTGAACAGGAAATCGAGCACCGGGTGCTTCGCCCCGGCGGCCCGCGCCCGCAGGTACGGGCCGGCCAGGGCGTCGAGGCGGTCCCGGTGCGCCCCGGCGCGCGCCCGCCACTCCGTCGCGCCGAGCACCGATCCGACGGCCGCGGCCGTCATTCGGCGACCCGGTGCGTGGTGTCGCGGACGGTACCGACGAACTCCTCGACGAGATCTTCGAGCGCCACGATGCCCACCGTATTGCCCCGTGCGTCCACCACCCGGCCCAGATGGCTGCTGGTGCGGCGCAGCCGGGCCAGCGCCTCGTAGAGGGTGGTGCCCATCAGCACGGTCGGCAGTGGCCGGATATCGGTGCGCGGGATCTCGGTGCCGGGGCCCGCGGTTTCGTCGGAGACCTTGTCCAGCACATCTTTGACGTGCAGGTATCCGACCAGGGAACCATCGGAGGCGCGGACCGGGTACCGGGAGAAACCGGTTTCGGCGACCGCGCTCTCGATATCGCCCAGGGTGGTGCCGCGGGCACGCAGCGGAATAGTGCGCGCCTGCGTCAGCGGCACCATGACCTCGGCGACGAATCGCTCCCCGGTGCCCAGCGCCTGGGTGAGACGGCGGTGCTCCTCCTCGTCCAGCAGGCCCTCGGACCGGGATTCACCGATCATCTCGGCCAGTTCGTCGCTCGAGACCGCGGCCTCGAGTTCGTCCTTGGGTTCGATGCGCAGCATCCGCAACGACAGGTTGGCCGCGAAGTTGTAGACCGCGATGAGTGGCCGGGCGATCCGCAGCCACGCCAGATGTAGCGGCACCAGCAGCAGCGCACTGCGTTCGGGGCCGGCGAGCGCGATGTTCTTCGGGATCATCTCGCCCAGCAGAATGTGCAGGATCACCACGATGGCCAGCGCGAGCACGAACGACACCGGATGCAGCAGTGCTTCCGGCAGCCCGGCCAGCTCGAACGGACGCTCCAGCAGATGGGCCACCGCCGGCTCGCCGACCCGGCCCAGCAGGATCGAGCAGATCGTAATGCCCAGCTGCGCGGCGGCCAGCATCATCGACAGGTTCTGTCCGGCCCGGATCACGGTGTCGGCATTACGTTTACCCTGCGCGGCCAGCGCCTCGAGCCGGTCGCGGCGGGCGGAGATGAGCGCGAACTCGGCGCCCACGAAGAAGGCGTTACCCGCCAGCAGGAGCACGGTCAGGGCCACTCCGAAAAGGTCACCCATGGCGGACCTCCCGGCCGGTGGGCTGTTGTTCGCGCAGGTTGATCGCCTCGGCATCGGCCGGGACCAGGCGGATCCGGTCGATGCGGCGTTCGTCCATCCGCTCCACCCGGGCCAGCCAGCCGCCCTGCCCGTCACCGTGGCGGCGTTCGTGGCCGCGCTCCGGCAGCACCACGGTATCGCCGGCCACCGGGATCCGGCCGAGCCGGGTGAGCACCAGGCCACCGAGGGTTTCGTATTCGCCGTCGGGAGCGACGTATCCGGTCGCCCGGGTCACCTCGTCGATACGCAGCAGGCCCGAACAGTCCCAGCCGTCGGAGACCCGGCGCACGTCGCGTTCCTCTTCGTCGTGCTCGTCGCGGACATCGCCGAGGATCTCCTCGATGATGTCCTCCATGGTGACCAGGCCCGCGGTGCCACCGTATTCGTCGACGACCAGCGCGACCTGCATACCGTCGGCGCGGACCCGTTCGAGGACCTCGTCACCGTCGAGGCTGGCTGGTAACACCTGCACCGGCTGCGCGATCTGCGCGAGACCGACCCCGGCGCGCGTGCGCGCGGGATGGGTGAACGCCTGTTTGACGTGTACGACACCCAGGGTGTTGTCCAGGTCGCCGTCGATCACCGGGAACCGCGAGTAGCCGGTGCGGGCGGCCGCGGCGAGCAGGTCGCCGATGGTGTCGGTGCGGTCCAGGGCTTCGATCTTCACCCGCGGGGTCATCAGCTCCTCGGCGCTGCGCTCGCCGAACTGCAGGGAGCGGTCCAGCAGTTGCGCGGTGCGCTGATCGAGCGCGCCGTGCTGGGCCGAGGTGCGCACCAGCGAACCGAGTTCCTGGGGCGACCGTGCCGAGCGTAGTTCCTCCGCCGGTTCCACCCCGAACCGGCGGACCGCCCAGTTGGCGGTGCCGTTGAGAAACTGGATCATCGGCTTGAACACCGCCGAGAACGCCACCATCGGCCCGGCGGTCGCCCGCGCGGTGGCCATGGGCGCGGCGATGGCGATGTTCTTGGGGACCAGCTCGCCGTAAATCATCGACAGCGAGGTCGCCAGGATCAGCGCCAGGGCCAGGGCGATACCCGTAGCAGCGGAATCCGGGACTCCGAGCACGCCGAACAGCGGTTCGAGTAACCGCGCCAGCACGGGTTCGGCGATGTAACCGGTGATCAGTGTGGTGATAGTGATACCGAGCTGGGCGCCGGACAGCTGGAAGGAGAGCGTGCGGTGCGCCTGCCGGACCGCACGCGCCCGCACATCGCCGTCGCGCGCGTGCGCTTCGACGGTGCTGCGTTCCAGCGCGGTGAGCGAGAATTCGGCGGCCACGAACAACGCCGTGCCGGCGGTGAGCGCCACGAACCCGATGAGGCTGAGGACGGTGAGTGCGACGGCCATCTCACCACCCCCCGGCGGACATCGGTATCAGCGATGGGGAAAGGGCCGGAGAGGGGAGGGTCGTGCAGCGGAGGACGCCGGGTCTGTCACCCGGCTCGATAGATGAGCCCTCCTGAGTGGCGCCCTCGGACGCGGGTGACAACTGGATCCTTTCGTCCTGACGATCGCAGCCGACGGTCGCCGGCGGTTGTAATGCTACCGCGACCGTGCGCGCGGGCGCACGGTCGCGGGGGCGGCGACGCGCGCCGGTGTGGCCGGGGTCACCACCCGCCGGGCAGCGGGCGGCCTTCGGCGAACCCGGCGGTCGACTGCACCCCGACCACCGCGCGCTCCCGGAATTCGGCGAGATCGCGGGCACCGGCGTAGGTGCAGGCACTGCGCACTCCGGAGCAGATGTGGTCGATGAGGTCCTCGACGCCGGGACGTTCGGGATCGAGCAGCATCCGGGAACTGGAGATGCCCTCCTCGAATAGTGCCTTGCGGGCGCGGTCGTAGCCACGATCGGCGACGGTCCGCGCGGCGACCGCGCGTTTGGAGGCCATACCGAAGCTTTCCTTGTACGCCCTGCCGTCTCGATCGACCCGGAGGTCACCAGGCGATTCATAGGTGCCGGCGAACCACGAGCCGATCATGACGTTCGACGCACCCGCCGCGAGGGCCAGGGCGACATCGCGGGGATGGCGGACTCCACCGTCGGCCCATACGTGGGCGCCCAGATCGGCGGCCGCCGCCGCGCATTCGGCGACCGCGGAGAACTGCGGCCGGCCGACTCCGGTCATCATCCGGGTGGTGCACATGGCGCCGGGCCCGACACCGACCTTGACGATATCGGCACCGGCGGCGACGAGATCGCGGGTGCCCTCGGCCGACACCGTGTTCCCGGCGACCAGCGGCACACCGAGGTCGAGGTCGCGGATTGCGCTCAGGGTTTCCAGCATCTTCACCTGGTGTCCGTGCGCGGTGTCCACCACCAGGATGTCGGCGCCGGCGTCGACCAGCGCCTTGGCCTTGGCGGGCACATCCCCGTTGATCCCGACGGCGGCCGCGATCCGCAATCGGCCCTCGTCGTCGACGGCGGGGGTGTAGATGCCGTGCCGGACCGCGCCGGTGCGGGTGAGTACGCCGGCCAGCGTACCGTCCGGGGCGAGGAGTACGGCGGGCCCGGAATGCGCGGCCTCGAGCCGGTCGAAGATATAGGAGGCCTCGGCGGTCGCCGGCACGGTGACGAAATCGGTGGTGGCGACCTCATGCAGCCGAGCGAACCGATCGACATCGGCGCAGGCTTCCTCGGTGACGAGCCCGACCGGCCGGCCGTTGTCGACAACCACGACGGCGCCGTGCGCGCGCTTGTGGATCAGCGCCAGTGCATCGGAGACGGAGTGGTCGGAGGTGAGGGTGACCGGGGTATCGGCGATCAGCGAACGGCTCTTGACGAAGGCGATGGTTTCGGCGACGGCGCTGTTGGGCAGATCCTGCGGTAGCACCACGATGCCGCCGCGCCGGGCCACGGTCTCGGCCATGCGGCGGCCCGCGACCGCGGTCATATTGGCGACGACCAGCGGAATGGTGGTACCCGAGCCGTCGGCCGTCGCGAGATCGACGTCGAACCGGGACGCGATATCGGTGCGGTTCGGAACCAGGAAGACGTCGTTGTAGGTCAGGTCGTACGGCGGATGTTGTCCGGGGAGAAACTGCACTGCGCCCATGGTAATCGGGACGGCTCTCCGGCGTGGGGACCTGCCGAATTCACTTGGCCCGGCGGGGACGATGCGGCCGGCGGCTCGGTGCCGGTTTCGCGGCGCCGCCGCGGCCCCGGCCACTCTGCCCACGGAAGTGGCCGCGCGCGGCCACAGGTGGTACCTCGGGAGTCTTCGCCGCCTCGGGGCCCGGCGGGGTGCGCGCGCCGGTGAGCCGGCGGACCTCCCGGTCGCCCGGCCGCACGGTGTGTTCCACCACGGGGACCTCCGCAGCCCGCGTCAGCGCGGCCATCTCGGCCCGCTGGTCCGGGGTGACCACGGTGATCACCGTGCCGCTCGCACCGGCCCGGGCCGTCCGGCCGGCCCGGTGGACGTAGTCCTTGGCATCGGCGGGCGGGTCGGCGTGGACCACCAGTGAGACTGCGTCCACATGGATCCCGCGCGCGGCGATATCGGTGGCGACCAGGGCGGAGATACCGCCGTCGGCGAAGGCTGCCAGCGTCCGGATGCGCCGGTTCTGGGCCTTGCCGCCGTGCAGGGCCGCGACGCGGATGCCCTGGTCGCGCAACCGGCGGGTGAGCTTCTCGGCCCCGTACTGGGTACGGGCGAACAGCAGTGTGCGGCCGTCGCGGGCGGCGATCTCGGCGAGGACCGCCGGTTTGTCCGCCGGCTCGACGTAGAGGATGTGATGGGTCGCGGGGGCGGTTGCCGGCTCCGCGGCCACGGTGTGGGTGACGGGATCGCGCAGATACCTGCGGACCAGGTCCCGCACGGATTCGTCGTCCAGGGTCGCGGAGAACAGCAGCCGCTGGCCGTCGCCGGGTACCAGGTCGAGCAGCCGCCGCACCTGCGGCAGGAACCCGAAATCGGCCATATGGTCGGCTTCGTCGACCGTGGTGACCCGGACCGCGTCGAGTACGGCCGCGCCTTGATCGACCAGATCGGCCAGGCGGCCCGGGGTGGCGATCAGCAGGTCCACTCCGCGCTGGAGCTTCGCGGCCTGCCGGGATACGGGGATCCCGCCCACCGCGGTGCCGAGCCGCAGCCCCAGTGCGAACGGCTCCAGTGCCTGTTCGATCTGCAGGGCCAGTTCCCGGGTCGGGGCGAGGATCAGTCCGCGCGGGGCCCGCGCGATGGCCGGTGCCCCGGCGAGACGGGCGAGCATGGGCAGCCCGAAGGCCAGCGTTTTGCCGGACCCGGTCGGCGCCCGGCCGAGCACGTCTCGACCGGCCAGTGCGTCGGGGACGGCTGCCGCCTGGATGGGCAGGGGGTCGGTCAGACCCTCCCGGCGCAATGCCTGCACGGTGAGTACGGGCAGGCCCAGTTCGGTGAAGGGTGGGGGAGTGCGGGCGGCGCCCGCGCGCGGATGGGCCGGGCTGCCGGTCTCCGGCGAAAAGCGATCAGGCACGGAACAACCGGCTCAGCTCGACCAACCAGGGAATCGCGACGGCCAGGGTCGGCACCACCAGGATGGCGATCGAGGCGAGATAGGCGGCGCCGGCGAGCCGGAAATCGCCCAGCGGACCGGCCAGGCGCTGGATACGGATCAGCGTGCTCGGCCCGCCCACTGCGAGCGCGCCCTGCGGCGCGGTGGATTTCGAGCAGGCCACGAGGGCCCGGGCCAGCGGTTTCGGGCCGGTGACCTTGACCGCGGAATCGTCGGCGAGCAGTTCGATGAGCAATTTCACCGAATCCAGCGCGGATTTGCTGCGGACGAACCGCGGAAAGGCCTCGTGCGCGGCGGTGAACGCCTCGAGCACCAGGTCGTGGCGCGCCCGCAGATGCGACCGCTCATGGCTGAGGATGGCGGTGAGCTCCTGCTCGGCCAGTGTGTCGAGCGTGCCCGCGCTGACCACCACCCGCCGTCGCAGCCCCGGCAGGCAGTAGGCGATCGGCTCGGTGGACGACAGGACCCGGATATCGGCGGCACGCCGGAACGGGCCGCTCTGGTCGAGCAGATCGACCAGCATGCGGTGGTGGGCGCGGCGGCGCCGGGTATGCACACCTACCCGGATCGAGGCGTAGACGAGGCGGGCGCCGATCAGCAGCGTGAGCATGAACACCGACACATAGGCCAGCCACAGGGGCAGGCCCAGCGCGTCGATCTCATCGGTGGGTTTGGTGGTGGGGCGGCCGTCCGGCCCCGGGACCAGCAGTTCCGCGGCGATGGCGAGCCCGGAACTGAACGCGCTGAGCACAGCGGCCAGCGCGATCGCCTGCCAGAGCACGAGGGCGGCGCGCGGTACGCGGTAGGTCCAGGTCGCCCGGCTGAGTGATTCGGGGACGGGACCGGCGAGAAGCAAGGCAAGTACGGCGAAGGCCGGTGCTGCTGCGTTCATCGACTCTGCTCACTGCGTTGTGGGGCCAGGGTCCGAGGTCGCCTGCGGCGCGGCTATCTGTCCTCGGTTGCTTCGAGCTTAGCGAGTGCGTCCCGGAGGGCCGCGGCCTCGTCCTTGCCGACCTGCTCCACGAAGTGCACCAGGGCCGCGGCCCGGCTGCCGGCCTCGTCGGCCTGCTGCAGTGCATCCATCATGAGACCGGCCACCAGCTCGTCGCGGGTGTGTACCGGAGCGTACCGGTGGGCGCGGTCGTCGCGCCGCTGTACCACCAGATTCTTCTTCGCGAGACGCTGCAGCACGGTCATCACCGTGGTGTACGCGAGTTCGCGGCGCGCCGACAGGGCCTCGTGCACCTGCCGGACCGTTTGTGGTTCATCGGCCGACCACAGTTGGTCCATAACCGCTTTCTCGAGTTCACCAAGTCCAGCCATCTCTTGATTTTACGACGCCAACGACGCTGTGCCGTACTACAGGGTGTCGTAACCGCGTGGGAATTGTCATAGGCCGTCGAACACCGGAAATGCCGGTCTTGCGGTGGGCCGGGAAGGGTGCGCCCCGGCGGCTGCGGCGCACGCCGGGCGGGCCGGGGTGTCGCGGATCCGTTACGTCACTCCCGGAGGCAGTACTTGCTAGGTCTGGTAAGGCTAACCTATCTTTCGATCAGGTCGTAACCGCGACGCCGATCTCGAGGAGGTTCGAATGTCCGAACTCGCCACAGTGCGCATCCCCCGTCCGTACGAGGCGGCATTCGGGTCGGCATGTTCCCGGTTGCGGTCCCTGCAACCGGAGCATCCCCGCGTCTATGCCGCTGCGGCCATGGCCGAACAGGGAAAACGGCGCTGGTGGGCGCTGTCCACGGGTCTGCGCGAGGGTCGGATCGACCTGATGTACCGGCGGCACGCCGCGGAGATGATCAGTGCTACCGCCGCCTCGGAGGTGGTGGCGACCGCGCTCATCCATGCCGTGCTCGGCCGGGTCGCCGCGTTATGGGTCGCCGATGGCCGGGCTTGGGACCCCGGGCTGGAGAATGTGTGGATCCACACCGACAACGACGGCGGTATCGACTGGGCGGGCCTGACCGACATCACCATCCGGGTGGTGGCCGGCGACCCATTGGATGGCTCGCCCGGTGTGGTCTCCCTGCCGTGCGAGCGGGCGATGTGGGTGTGGCTCGCCTACCGCTGCGAACCTTCGCTGCTGCTGATCCAGGGGGCGCTGGCGCGGTGTGCGGGGCTGAGTCCCCGCCGGTTCTGGGCTCTGGTGGCCGAATCCGTTTCCGGGGCCACCACCTACGTTCCGGACCTGGCCCGCACCGACCCGGTGGCGGGTGCGCGCCGGGGGCAGGGTCTGCTGATGGCGCTGGAGGAGCGCGGTATGGCGATCCGGCGCGCCCAACGTATTGCTTAGTTAGGCAAGCCTGTCCTATAGTTGTAGGCGGCGTACGGATCGCGCGAGCGTCCCGAGGGCTGCGGTGACCCCCGATCCAATGCCTGCGGCGGATTCCACCTCCGAGGTGGGGTCCGCCGCTCTCTTTTCCGTCGCCGACCACCGGCCCGAGCTCCCCGCCGCGGACCAGCATGCGATCGTGGAGCCATGACCGAACAACAGACCCGCACCCTGATGTCGATGGCCGATCTCAGTGCCGAACAACTCAATGAGGTCAGCAAGGGGACTTTCGCGGATCTGATAGGCCTGCACGTCACCGAGTTGGGGCCCGATCGTGTTCGTGGTGAATGGACCGTCACGCCCCAGTTGCACCAGCCGGCCGGTATCCAGAACGGCGGGGTCCTGTGCACCGTGGTGGAGACCTTGGCCAGCACCGGCGGCGCCGTCTGGTACGGGGAGCGCGGCGTAGTGGTCGGGGTCAACAACAACACCGATTTTTTGCGTGCCGTGCGCGATGGGAAACTGACCGCCGAGGCCACCCCGCTGCACCGCGGCGGCCTGCAGCAGCTGTGGCAGGTGGTGGTCACCGACGCGGACGGGCGGCCGGTCGCGCGCGGTCAGGTCCGATTGCAGAATCTGCCCCATCGCTCCTGAGCGTCGGCCTGCCGAAGACCCGGCGGAACTCCGAGGGCCGGGGCGGTACTCGCACTGCCCCGGCCCTCGTCGATCAATTCAGATACCGCCGGTCGACAGCAGCCCGCCGTCGACCCGCACCGTCTCGCCGGTGATCCACGCCGCCTGATCGGAAGCCAGGAACGCGATCAGCCGCGCCACGTCCTCCGGCGAACCGAGCCGCTTCATCGGGTACACCTGCGCGGAGGCTTCCTCGTCCGCCGAGTACAGTGCGTCGGCGAAACTGGTCTTCACCACGCCGGGCGCCACTGCGTTGACCCGGATCTTCGGGCCGAGCTGCCAGGCCAGTTCGTCGGTGAGCCGGATCAACGCGGCCTTGGAGGCGCCGTAGGCTGCGATGACACCGGTGGAACGGATACCGGCCACGCTGGCCACATTCACCACGGCGCCGCCGTGCTCGCCCATCCACGCCTTGTACGCCTGCTGGATGTAGCCGAGCGCGGCCACTACGTTCACATCGAAGATCTTGCGCACCGCGTCCAGATCGGCTTCCATCAGCGCGCCGTACACCGGGTTGATCCCGGTGTTGTTGATCAGGATGTCCAGCGAACCGAACTCCGCGACCGCGCGCTGCACCGCGGTGGCCCGTGCCTCGTCGTCGCCGGAGTTACCGGCCAGGGCGGCGACCTCGCCCTGGTGTCCCAGTGCCCGTAGTTCGGCGGCCGCCTTCTCCAGTGGTTCGGCCTTGCGTGCGGTGATCAGCACATTCGCGCCCCGGCTCAGCAGCTCGGCGGCCACCGCGTAGCCGATACCGCGGCTGGCTCCGGAGACCAGCGCGCTCTTGCCCAACAGATCGGTGCTCATATCCGGGCACGTTACCGTGCCCGCCGGTGACCCCTGCGGGCACGGATCACCCCGGCCGCCGGAGACGGGGCAGTGGCGCGGTCCGGGTAAAATCGGTGGTTCCGTGTCCGGAGACATCCGATGATCGGTGGATGGGCCCACTGTCGGGCGCCCCGGGCCGCGTCCCCAACCCGTGCTTCCTAGGAGATATCTGTGATCACCGCGACCGACCTCGAGGTCCGGGCCGGCGTCCGTACCCTGCTGTCCGCGCCCGGACCGGCGCTGCGGGTACAGGCCGGCGACCGGATCGGCCTGGTCGGGCGGAACGGCGCCGGTAAGACCACAACGTTGCGCATCCTCGCCGGAGAAGGCGAACCGTACGCCGGGACCATCATGCGATCCAGCGATATCGGTTACCTCCCGCAGGATCCGCGCGAGGGAAATCTGGACGTCCTGGCCCGCGACCGGGTGCTCTCGGCGCGCGGACTGGACGCGCTGATCCGCGATATGGAGAAGCAGCAGGCGCTGATGGCCGAACTGGCCGACGAAGCCGAACGCGAACGTGCCGTCCGGAAATACGGCCGCTTGGAGGACCGTTTCTCCGCGCTCGGCGGTTATGTGGCCGAGAGCGAGGCCGCGCGGATCTGCAACAGTCTCGGCCTGCCGGACCGGGTGCTGGACCAGGCGCTGCGTACGCTGTCCGGCGGTCAGCGGCGGCGAATCGAACTGGCGCGCATCCTGTTCGCCGCGTCCGACGGTAGTGGCGGCCGCTCCGACACCACCCTGCTGCTCGACGAGCCCACCAACCACCTCGACGCCGATTCCATCACCTGGTTGCGCGGATTCCTGCAGAACCACGACGGTGGCCTGATCGTGATCAGCCACGATGTCGACCTGCTCGCCGACGTGGTCAACAAGGTGTGGTTCCTGGACGCGGTACGCGGCGAGGCCGACGTGTACAACATGAGCTGGCAGAAATACCTCGATGCCCGCGCGACCGACGAGCAGCGCCGCCGCCGCGAGCGGGCCAATGCCGAGAAGAAGGCGTCGGCGCTGCGTGCCCAGGCCGCGAAACTCGGCGCCAAGGCCACCAAAGCCGTTGCCGCGCAGAACATGGCCAAACGCGCCGATCGGCTGATGGCCGAACTGGACGAGGTCCGGGTGGCCGACAAGGTCGCCCGGATCAAGTTCCCCGAACCGGCCGCCTGCGGGAAGACACCGCTCATGGCGGAGAACCTCACCAAGGTCTACGGCTCGCTGGAGATCTTCACCGGCGTGGATCTGGCCATCGACCGCGGCAGCCGCGTGGTGGTGCTCGGCCTCAACGGCGCGGGCAAGACCACGCTGCTGCGGCTGCTGGCCGGCGCCGAGGAACCCACCGCCGGGGGACTCGTGCCTGGTCACGGCCTCAAGGTGGGCTACTTCGCGCAGGAACACGACACCCTCGACGATACGGCCACGGTCTGGGAGAACATCCGGCACGCGGCGCCGGACGCGGGCGAACAGGAGCTACGCGGCCTGCTCGGCGCCTTCATGTTCACCGGGCCGCAGCTGGAGCAGCCTGCCGGGACGCTGTCGGGTGGTGAGAAGACCCGGCTCGCGCTGGCCGGCCTGGTCTCCTCGGCGGCCAATGTGCTGCTGCTCGACGAGCCCACCAACAACCTGGACCCCGTCTCGCGCGAACAGGTGCTCGACGCACTGCGCACCTATGCGGGCGCGGTGGTGCTGGTGACCCACGATCCGGGCGCCGCCGAGGCCCTGAATCCGGAGCGGGTGATCTTGCTGCCGGACGGCACCGAGGACCACTGGTCGGCCGAGTATCTGGAATTGATTCAGCTCGCGTGAGTTTCATCACAAGAACTCATTGCCGGATGGTCGCGGAGTGCTTAGCCTGAGAGTGACGCTGCTCGGCGACTCGGAGGAAGCCATGGGCGACAGGCCGGTACAGAGCAAGAGCACATTGGGCAAGGGCACCCGGGTCACGGGTAAGTCACGGGATCGCCTGCAAACCCAGTTGAAGAAGCAATACGAGGCGGGGGCGAGTATCCGGTCGCTGGCACGTGCGACCGGCCGCTCCTACGGGTTCATCCACAATGTGCTGACGGAGTCGCATGTCCAGCTCCGCAGCCGCGGCGGTGCAAACCGCCGTAAATCCCGCTAGCCGCACCGTATCCACAGGCGGCCACTCACCGCCGGGACGAGGCGCCCGGCGGTGAGTGGCCGCCTGTGGATCATCGGTCGCGTCACTCACCAGCCGGATACGGCCCCGTCTCCGTACACCAGAAGATTGGCGAGACTGGTGAAGATCGGCAGTCCGGTCTTGATCTCGAGATAGGCGAACTGGCCCTGCGGGTTGACTTCGAGGAAGTAGTACTCGCCGTCGAGGCCCACCCGCAGATCCAGGACACCGAAACTCAGCCCCAGCGTGCCCATCAGCGTCGCCAGCGATTTGCTGACAGCGGCCGGTAGCAGGGTGGGGATGAAATCGACCGAGGTGTCCAGCCGGGAGTCGACGCGCCCGGCGCCGGCCCGGGAATCGATACGCACCGCCCACTCCTGCCCGTCCACCCACACCACCCGCAGATCGCATTCCGGATCGATATAGCGCTGGAAGGTGGTGGGCGCCCAGCGGATACTGTCGAGCCGGTCCAGATCCGCGGCCCCGACCAGCCGGGTTTCGGAGAATTCGGCGCGGGAGGTGCCGGTACGTTTGAAAACCACGCGGTCGGCACAGGTTTCGATGAACTCGCGGGCCTCGTCCGGATTGTTGGTGACCAGTGTGTCCGGGACCGCGCAGCCGGCCCGCCGCGCGGTGTCGAGTTGTACGATCTTGCGATGGGCGATCCGGTCGTTGCCCGGATCGTTGATCCACTGGGCGCCCAGCGACCACAGCAGACCCTGGACGAAAGCATCGCATTCGGCCTGGCGGTAGGCATTGTCGTCGGCGCGGACCCCGGCCGGTACCGAACTCGGATGCGGGCGCCGCCACCAGACCGAACCGACCTCGTCCAGACCGGCCAGCCCCGCCAGCGACCGTTCGACCCCGGCCGCCGCGAGCCGGAAACTACCCGGCTCGCGCGGGAAATCACGCAGATCCAAACGGAGCGGCGTCATCGCGTGTTGTTCGCACAGCGTCGCCACCATCGCGGCGGCGTGCAGATCGTCGGATTCGGAGACGATGAGGACCCCGCGGGCCTCCAGGGTGCTCATCGTGCCCGCCGTTCAGTCGAAGCTGTCGCTGTGGACGCCGTCGTCGCTGGTGTTGCGCGACCTGGTCTGGGCGCACGTGAATGTCGCGGGGAGTTCGGGTGTGCCCGCGAGGTCGAGTCGCCGCGCCCAGGATTCGGTGAGTCGGCGCAACTGCCTGTCCCCGAACGCCTCGGACGGCGGCGCCGCCAGGGTCATCGGCCGCTCCGCCACCTCGATACGCAGACGGCGCGTGAAATCGGCCGTGACGCCGGCCCGGACGTCCACGTGCACCCGCCGGCCGGTGACCTGTTCGTCGGCGCGTCGGATGGCCAGTACATCGCCGCGACAGAAGGTCCACATCCCGTCTGCCACCCGGACTCGGATCTCCCGGTCGGATTCGCCGACCAGGACACCCGTGAGGGTGACAACCGCACCACGTTCGGGGGGCTCGAGGAGACGGAGGGCATCGGTCATCTGGGTTCTCCGATCTTGCCGGCGGTGTGCCACGACCCGAGCGCGTCCGGATCATAACGCTGCGCGGCGGCCCCGGACGTCGATATCGCCGGATTTCCGCTGTTCGGATACCGAATCTTGGTTCCGTAGATTGTCCTGCGTCGGAAGCCGTCCGGTAGGTGTGCGGACCGGGCGCCAGGGGCTGTTGGCACGGCCGCCGGCGGTCAGAGTCCGAGCATGTCCGGATGCGTGGCCAGCTCGCGGAATCGGCCGGGCGGATCGGCGACCAACCGGCGAGCGTCCAGATCGAGCAGGCCGCCGACCACCGATACCTCGGCCGAGAGGGTGCCGTCGGTGCGGATCATTTCCTGCCGGATGCGATAGGTCTTCCCGCTGCCCCATTCGAATGCGCAGGTGACCCGGAATTCGTCCCCGCCGCGCAGCTCCCGCCGGTATTTGATGGTGCTCTCCAGAACCACCGGCCCCACCCGGGCCGCGGCCAGTTTGTCCGCCTGCAGGCCCGCGGCGAGCAGGAACTCCCAGCGGGCGTGCTCGGCGTACTGCAGGTAGACCGCCTGGTTGACATGGCCTTGGACATCGAGTTCGTAGCCGCGGACGGTTAGGGGGACGGAGAAGGTCATAGCGGTGCGAACCCGCCGGGGGGGTGGGGTTGTTCCCGGTTCAGCGCCGCTGGGCGTTGCGTTCCTGCCACCAGCGGGGCGCCTCGACGAAGTGGTTGTCGTATTCCTCCTGGGACGCGGCGAGTTCGTCCAGGGTGGCCTCGCCGCGCGCGATGCGTTCGAGCAGCCGGAAGTAACCGAACCGCTGGACGCCGGGCATGAGAGCGATCAGGATGCGCGCCCCGCTGTCGGGGGTGGCGCCGAAGGCGTGGACGGTCGTCTTCGGAACGACGGCCACGCCGCCTGCGCCGACGGTGAGGATCCGGTCCCCGGTCATCAGCTGTAGTTCGCCGTCGGCTACGTAGAAGAGCTCGTCGGACCGGGTGTGGAAGTGCGGTGCCGCGCCGTCGGCGCCGCGGTCCATGGTGATCTCCAAGGTGCTCACCGCGCCGTGCGCCTCTTCGGCATCGATGAGCAGGCGCATGGTGACCGATTCGGTGCGCAGTGTCTCGGCATCGCCGGGCTGCCGGATCGCGGCGCGGTTCGGGGTGGCGGGCATGGTCGCTCCTTGTAGTTCGCTGCCATATAGTTCGGTGGCTAACTATATGGCAGCGAATAGAATTTTGTCCATGACCGAACCCGATGCGATCGATGCGATCGAACGACAGTGGCGGCGGGAACGCCCCGACCTCGATCTGGCGGCGATGGTGGTGTTCGGCCGCCTCGGGCGGCTCGCCGTGGTCGCCGAGCGCGCGATCGAGAGGGTTTTCTTCGCCCACGGTCTGCGGCGCGGCGAATTCGACGTCCTGGCGGCACTGCGGCGGTCCGGTGCGCCCTTCGAACTCAACCCGTCCGCGCTGGCCGACACCCTGATGCTGTCGCGGGCGGGCATGACAGGCCGCCTCGACCGGCTGGAGTCGGCGGGTTACGTACGGCGGATCGCGGACGCGGAGGACCGCCGCGCGGTCCGCGTCGCACTCACGGACGCGGGCCGGGAACTGATCGATGCGGTGGTCACCGAGCACACCGCGAACGAGACGCGGATGCTGGCGACGCTGACCGCGGCCGAACGCGGGGAACTGGACCGGATCGCGGGCAAACTGCTCACCGCACTGGAGTCCGGGGATTGAGCGGAGCGCGGCACCGCGCGCTCAGGGGCGGCGGCGTACCGAGGCCTCGACCAGATCCAGTACGGCGGTGAGGTTTTCGTTGGTGTGGCCCGAGGCGATCCGGGCGATGAGTCCATCCAGGACCAGATCGAGATAGCCCAGCAGGACATCGGTGGGCACATCATCGCGCAGGGCGCCGGCCGCCTTACGCCGCTCCAGGCGGGCCAGGGTGGCCGCGGTCAGCTCCGCCGAGCGCTGGGTCCAGCCGGCGCGGAATTCCGGGTCGGTCCGCAGCCGCCGGGCGATCTCGAGCCGGGTGCCCAGCCAGTTGTACTCCTGCGGGTCGGCGAGCATATCCCGCATCACCTGCACCAGACCCTGATTGGCCGCCACCTCGGCCATCCGCTCGGCGTCCTCCTGGGCGAGGGCGAAGAAGAGCGCGTCCTTGTCCCGGAAATGATGGAAGATGGCGCCGCGGGACAGGCCGATGGCGTCTTCCAGGCGCCGGACAGTGGCGCCGTCGTACCCGAACTCGGCGAAGCAGCGGCGGGCGCCGTCGAGTATCTGTGAACGCCGGGCAGCCAGATGATCGTCGCTGACCTTGGGCATCGTGCTCCTTCAACGGATATACGAACCCCGCGCGGCGGATTCACCGCGCGGGGCCATCAGACTACGAGCGAACGAACGAGTGACGTGCCGACGCCCTCGCACCCTGCCGGGAGCGAGTACTACGAGCCGCGCCCGTCCCTTCGTCGCGGACCCGGAGGGCGTGCGCCTCGGGCGCGCGTCTCGGGTTCGCAACGACGAGAACCTCGTGGGCGCGAACACGCGCCGCCGGAGGCGGCGCCTTCCAACACCGCGTGATCAGGACCTGATCATGTTCCGCAGGACATACTGCAGAATGCCGCCGTTGCGGTAGTAATCGGCTTCACCGGGGGTGTCGATCCGGACCACCGCGTCGAACTCGATCTTCGAGCCGTCCTCCTTGGTCGCGGTGACGTGCACGGTGGACGGCGTGGTGCCCGCGTTGAGCTCCTCGATGCCCGCGATATCGAAGACCTCGGTACCGGTGAGACCCAACGACTTCGCCGATTCGCCTTCGGGGAACTGCAGCGGGATCACGCCCATGCCGATCAGGTTCGAGCGGTGGATGCGCTCGAACGATTCCACGATCACGGCGCGCACACCCAGCAGGCGGGTGCCCTTGGCGGCCCAGTCGCGGGAGGAGCCGGAACCGTACTCCTTACCGCCCAGCACGACCAGCGGGATACCGGCCTTCTGGTAGTTCTGCGAGGCGTCGTAGATGAACGCCTGCGGCGCGCCCTCCTGGGTGAAGTCGCGGGTGTAACCGCCCGAGACGTCGTCGAGGAGCTGATTGCGCAGCCGGATGTTGGCGAAGGTGCCGCGGATCATCACCTCGTGGTTACCGCGCCGCGAGCCCAGGGAGTTGTAGTCCTTGCGCGCCACACCGTGCGAGTCGAGGTAATCGGCGGCCGGGGTGCCCGGCTTGATGGCGCCGGCCGGGGAGATGTGGTCGGTGGTCACCGAATCGCCCAGCAGGGCGAGCACTCTCGCGCCCTTGATATCGGTGACCGGCTCCGGCTCCGTGCCCATACCGTCGAAGTAGGGCGCTTTGCGGACGTAGGTGGAGTCGTCGCTCCACTCGAAGGTGTTGCCCTCCGGGGTGGGCAGGCTGCGCCACCGCTCGTCGCCCTTGAAGACGTCGGCGTAGGACTTGGTGAACATCTCCTGGTTGATCGCCGACTTGATGGTGTCGTCGATCTCCTGGGCCGAGGGCCAGATGTCCTTCAGGAACACCGGGTTGCCCTGCTGATCCTCGCCCAGCGGATCGTGTTCGAAATCGAAGTCCATAGTGCCCGCGAGCGCGTAGGCGATGACCAGCGGCGGCGAGGCCAGGTAGTTCATCTTCACATCGGGGGAGATACGGCCCTCGAAGTTGCGGTTACCCGACAGCACCGCGGTGACGGTGAGGTCGTTGTCGTTGATCGCCTGGGAGATCTCCTCCGGCAGCGGACCGGTGTTGCCGATGCAGGTGGTGCAGCCGTAACCGCCCAGGTAGAAGCCCAGCTTCTCCAGGTAGGGCCACAGACCGGCCTTCTCGTAGTAGTCGGTGACGACCTGCGAACCGGGGGCCATGTTTGTCTTGACCCACGGCTTGCTGGACAGGCCCTTCTCGACCGCGTTACGGGCCAGCAGGGCCGCGCCGATCATGACCGACGGGTTCGAGGTGTTGGTGCAGGAGGTGATACCCGCGACCGCGACCGCGCCGTGATCGAGAATGAACTCGCCGCGCTCCTCGGAGACGACCTTGATCGGCTTGGACGGCCGGCCGTCGGCATTGTTCGCCGCGGACTGCACATTGACCGCGCCGTCGTCGGCGAAGGACAGGGTGGCCGGATCGGAGGCCGGGAAGGTCTCCTCCACCGCCTCGTCCAGCTTCGAATGCGGCGTCGGGTGCTGGTCCTCCACGTAGTTGTGGATGTCCTTGCGGAAGGCGATCTTGGACTCGCTGAGCAGGATGCGGTCCTGCGGGCGCTTCGGGCCGGCGATGGAGGGCACCACTGTGCCCAGATCGAGCTCCAGGTACTCGGAGTAGGCGGGCTCCGAGGCCGGGTCGTGCCACATGCCCTGTTCCTTGGCATAGGCCTCGACGAGCGCCAGCTGCTCCTCGCTGCGGCCGGTGAGGCGCAGGTAGTTGATGGTTTCCTCGTCGATCGGGAAGATCGCCGCGGTGGAGCCGAACTCGGGGCTCATATTGCCCAGGGTGGCCCGGTTGGCCAGCGGCACCTCGGCCACGCCCTGGCCGTAGAACTCGACGAACTTGCCGACCACGCCGTGCTTGCGCAGCATATCGGTGACGGTGAGCACGACGTCGGTGGCGGTGACGCCGGGCTGGATCTCGCCGGTGAGCTTGAAGCCGACCACCCGCGGGATCAGCATGGAGACCGGCTGGCCCAGCATCGCGGCCTCGGCCTCGATACCGCCGACACCCCAGCCCAGTACGCCCAGACCGTTGACCATGGTGGTGTGCGAGTCGGTACCGACGCAGGTGTCGGGGTAGGCCTGGCCGTTGCGGACCATGACGGTGCGGGCCAGGTATTCGATATTGACCTGGTGCACGATACCGGTGCCCGGGGGGACGACCTTGAAGTCGTCGAACGCGCCCTGGCCCCAGCGCAGGAACTGGTAGCGCTCGCCGTTGCGCTCGTACTCGAGTTCGACATTGCGCTCGAAGGCGTCGGCGCGGCCGAAGACGTCGAGGATGACCGAGTGGTCGATGACCATTTCGGCGGGGGAGAGCGGATTGACCTTCTCCGGGTCGCCGCCGAGGGCCGCGACCGCCTCGCGCATGGTGGCGAGGTCGACCACGCAGGGCACGCCGGTGAAGTCCTGCATCACCACGCGGGCCGGGGTGAACTGGATCTCGATACTGGGCTGGGCATTGGGATCCCAGTCCGCCAGCGCGCGGATATGGTCGGCGGTGATGTTCGCGCCGTCCTCGGTGCGCAGCAGGTTCTCGGCGAGAACTTTCAGTGCGTACGGGAGTTTCTCGGTGCCGGGTACGGCCGAGAGCCGGAAGATCTCGTAGGAGTTGCTTCCGACCTCGAGGTTGCCCTTGGCGCCGAAAGTATCGATACTTTTCGTCACGTCAGCTCCACTTGTCGGGTGTGCGGACGCCGTCGGCGGGGCTGTGCCGGCGGCGGTACGTCTCTGGCATGAGGCGCCGGCCCGGGAAGGCCGGTTCCCCGCGGTTCCCAACCCTAACAGTACGCTTGTCCTATGAAAATCGCGGGGCGGTATGTTCGGGGCGGCCGCGCGGCACACCCGCCGTTGGGCGTGCCGGGTGTCGGGTAACCGCACACGCGTCGCGTAATCTGCTCTCGAGCTGGTCCGAGTTAGCCGGGCGGTACCCAGGGGTACCCCGGTTGTTCGTGCCAGTAGCGGATTCCCCGTCGCGTCGTCGGACGATGCGGCTCGACCAGACCGGATGGAAGATGACCGTCACCCACACCTCGGCCTTCTCCCTCAAGGCCGCCAAACTGCCGGACGGGTTCGATTCGAAGACCCTCGAAGAGCTTCGGGCCGATCTCGCCGACAACGGAGTGGCCACGCCGGAGGGCGACGATCAGAGCGAACTGGCCGCCATCGTGGCCGATGCGCGGGCGCACGGCATCGATCTCAGTATCGTGGTGCTCGACGGTAATCCGGGGCACGACTCCGAACTGCGCGATCTGGCCACCGAGGTGGCCGGATTCCAGCATGGCACCGTCGCCGTCTTCAGTGACGACTGGATCGGCACCACCAGCGATTCGATCAGCCGGGTCCGGTTGGAGTGGGCCGAGGACAAAGCCAAGTTCACCGGCGGAAAGAGCGAACAAGCCGCCCAGACCCTGGTGCACCGTCTGGAGCAGACACCGACGGTGAACTGGACCGAGATCACGATCGTGCTCCTGGCCGGGCTGGTGCTGGCGGTGGGCGGTCTGTACTGGATCAAGGCCCGCCGGGCCGCCGGGTCACCGCCGCCCGCGGCGGCCGCGCCGGGCCGGCGCACCGAGCCGACCGAAGACCCGGAACTGGAACCGGCCGCACGATAGCCGCGGCCGGTTCCCCGCTCTCGTCCGGTCGCCTCCGCCCCGCCGCGGATCACAGCCGCCGGCCGCCCGTGCGATGACAGCGGGCGTGCCCCGGGTTGCGCCGGACAGGTTTCGGCCACGGCTATGACGGGCACCATGCCGTATCGGTACGTATGGTCGAACGGGAGTGGGTGACAGTGCCCGCCGCAGCACCGGAAGCCCTGTCGGCCCACCGGGAAATCGTCCGCGAACGACGGCGAATTTCCCGACAGTGGAGCCGGTTGCGGCATCCGCGGCCATCACCTGGAATAGTTGTGACAGCACGCACAGGACCAAGGCGAAAGCGGGGATGTTGGTGACTTCGACGGACGGTGTCAGCGGGGCAGATTTGGCGAAACAACCGCCGACGCCTGCTTCGAGCACCCTCGAGCGTGACGTCCAGACCCTCGAGAAGGCGATCTACGAGGTCAAGCGGGTCATCGTCGGGCAGGACCGGCTGGTCGAGCGGTTGCTCGTCGGGGTGCTCGCCAAGGGCCACGTTCTGCTCGAGGGCGTGCCCGGTATCGCCAAGACGCTCGCGGTCGAGACCTTCGCAAAAGTGGTCGGCGGGTCGTTCTCCCGCGTCCAGTTCACCCCCGACCTGGTCCCGACCGACCTCGTGGGTACCCGGATCTACCGGCAGGGCCGCGAGGAGTTCGATACCGAACTCGGCCCCGTGGTCGCGAACTTCGTCCTGGCCGACGAGATCAACCGCGCCCCGGCCAAGGTGCAGTCCGCGCTGCTCGAGGTGATGGCCGAGCGGCACGTGTCCATCGGCGGCAAGACCTACCCGATGCCCGATCCGTTCCTGGTGATGGCCACCCAGAATCCGATCGAGAGCGAGGGCGTGTACCCGCTGCCGGAAGCGCAGCGCGACCGCTTCCTGTTCAAGGTCGTCGTCGACTACCCCTCGGTCGAGGAGGAGCGCGAGATCATCTACCGGATGGGTGTGACCCCGCCGGAGCCGAACCGCATCCTCGAGCCGGCCGAACTCATCCGTCTCCAGAAACTGGCCGCGAACACCTTCGTGCACCACGCGCTGGTCGACTACGTCGTCCGGGTCATCTCCGCGACCCGTGTCCCGGCCGAATTCGGCATGCACGATGTGGCGAACTGGGTGGCCTACGGCGCCTCGCCGCGTGCCAGCCTCGGCATCATCGCCGCCGCCCGCGCCGTGGCGCTGATCCGGGGCCGCGACTACGTGGTCCCGCAGGACGTCATCGAGGTCGTACCCGACGTGCTGCGGCACCGGTTGGTCCTGTCCTACGACGCGCTCGCCGACGAGATCAGCCCGGAGGACGTGATCCAGCGGGTCCTGCAGACCGTCGGGCTTCCCCAGGTCGCGCCGCAGGCCGTGGCGCCGGGCGGCGCCCCGCCCGTCGCGGAGAACGGCAACCGGCCGCCCGCGCCGCCGCAGCAGTCCCCGGCGCCGCAGGTGCCGCAAACCGCCGGCACGAACCAGCCCCAGTGACGCGGCCGCCGGACCCCCGCGCCCGCGAGACCGTGCCCGACCCCCACGCCCCGCCGTCGTTCCGTTCGGGTGAGCTGACCGATCCGCATCTGACGGCCGCCCTGAAAACCCTGGAGCTCACCGTGCGCCGGCGCCTGGACGGCGTGCTGCACGGTGATCACCTCGGTCTCATCCCCGGCCCCGGTTCGGAGCCGGGGGAAGCGCGGGCCTACCAGCCCGGCGACGACGTCCGGCAGATGGACTGGTCGGTGACCGCGCGGACGACCCACCCGCACGTCCGGCAGATGATCGCGGACCGGGAGCTGGAGACCTGGATGGTGGTCGATCTGTCCGCCAGCCTGGACTTCGGTACCGGCGCCTGCCAGAAACGCGATCTGGCGGTGGCCGCCGCGGCCGCGGTGACCCATCTCACGATGGGCGGTGGGAACCGGATCGGCGCCGTGGTGGCGACCGGTGAGCAGATGCAGCGGATCCCCGCGCGCAGCGGCCGGGTCCACGCGCAGTCGCTGTTGCGCAGTATCGCCACCACCCCGCATCCGCGCGACGGAGTACGTGGTGACCTGCGCGGTGCCATCGAATCGTTGCGCCGACCGCAGCGCAAACGCGGCCTGGCGGTCGTGATCAGTGATTTCCTCGGAGATATCGACTGGCAGCGGTCGCTGCGGGCCATCTCCGCGCGCCACGATCTGCTGGCGGTGGAGGTCCTCGATCCGCGCGATACCGAGCTACCGGACCTGGGTGACGTGGTGCTGCACGATCCGGAGACCGGGCGGACGCGCGAGTTCACCGTCACCCCACAATTGCGCGCCGATTACGCGGCCGCCGCACAGCGGCACCGGGACGAGGTCGAGCAGACCCTGCGTAGTTGCGGCGCCCCGGTGCTCACCCTGCAGACCGACCGGGACTGGATCGCCGATGTGGTCCGGTTCGTCTCCACCCGGCGCCACAGCCTCGGCGCCTCGACCCCGCGGGTGCCACGCCAGTGAGTATTTCGAATTTCGCCGCACCGATCTGGCTCGGTTTTCTTGCTGTCGTTCTCCTGCTCGCACTCGGCTATCTGCTGGTGCAGCGCAGCAAGCATCGCCGGATGCTGCGGTTCAGCAATATGGAGCAGCTGGAGAAAGTCGCTCCCAACCGGCCCAGTTTCTGGCGCCACCTGCCGATCGTGCTGGTCATCGTCGGGATGGTGTTCGCCACCATCGGCGCGGCCGGTCCGACCGCCGAGAAGAAGGTGCCCCGTAACCGGGCGACCGTCGTGCTGGTCATGGATGTCTCGCTGTCCATGGAGGCCACCGATGTCTCGCCGAACCGGCTGCAGGTCGCGCAGGAGGCGGCCAAGAACTTCGCCGACGGTCTCACCCCGGGGATCAACCTGGGACTGGTGACCTACGCCGGCACCGCGTCGGTGCTCGTCTCGCCGACCACGGACCGGGGATCGGTGAAGGCCGCCATCGACAACATCAAACTCGCCGAGCGGACCGCCACCGGTGAGGGAATCTTCACCGCCCTGCAGTCCATCGAGACCCTCGCCTCGGTCCTGGGCGGTTCCGAGACCCCGCCGCCGGCCCGCATCGTATTGATGTCCGACGGTAAGCAGACTGTGCCCGATTTCGAGGATGTGGACAATCCGCGGCACGAATTCGTCGCCGCGCGGCTGGCGAAGACGAAGAAGATCCCGGTCTCGACGATCTCGTTCGGTACCAAATGGGGTGTGGTCGAGATCCCACGCGAGGACGGTGGCACGGACCAGGTGGATGTGCCGGTGGACGACGACGCGATGCAGGAGATCGCGCGACTGTCCGGCGGTGAGTTCTATACCGCCTCGAGCCTGCAGGAACTGTCCAGTGTCTACGACACCCTGGAGGAGCAGATCGGCTACGAGGTCACCCGGGGCGACGCCAGCCGGCCGTGGTGGCTGCTCGGCCTGCTTACCACGGTGGCCGGAGTGGTGGCGGCACTGGTGCTACGTCAGCGGCTGCCCTGACCGCTTCGTGGGAAGCGTTGGTGCCGTGTGGTTCCCGCCGGGTCCGCCGGACGGGTTCGGGGTCACCGACGCGTCCGGGAACAAGTCGAGTTCGCACTGCGGGCCGGGTCCCACCCGGCCCGCAGTGTTGTGTCCGCGTTGTCCGACCTGCACAAGTTCCAGGGGGAAATCTCGGTGGACGTCCCATGAGAGCATCACCGAGGCAGCCAGGTAGGTTTGTCCCCATGTCGAACTTCACAGCACGCTCGGTCCTGGTGACCGGCGGTAACCGCGGAATCGGGCTCGCGGTGGCGCAGCGTCTGCACGCCGACGGCCACAAGGTGGCCGTCACCCATCGCGGTTCGGGCGCCCCCGAGGGTTTGCTCGGAGTGAAATGCGATGTCACCGACAGTGATTCGGTGGACCGGGCGTTCGCCGAGGTGGAGGCCGCGCAGGGGCCGGTGGAGGTGCTGGTCGCCAATGCCGGGATCACCGATGACACGCTCCTCATGCGGATGAGCGAAGAACAGTTCACCAAGGTGGTGGACGCCAACCTGGCCGGCGCCTTCCGGTGCGCCAAGCGGGCCAACCGTGCGATGCTGCGCGCGCGGTGGGGCCGGATGATCTTCCTCGGCTCGGTGGTCGGGTTCTCCGGTCAGGCCGGGCAGATCAACTACGCGGCCTCCAAGGCCGGTGTCGTCGGCCTGGCTCGTTCCATCACCCGCGAGCTCGGCTCCCGGTCGATCACCGCCAATGTCGTCGCGCCCGGGTTCATCGAGACCGATATGACCAAGGACCTGCCCGAGGATATGCGGGATATGGCGAAGAAGTTCATTCCGCTCCAGCGACTCGGCGCTCCCGAGGACGTCGCGGCGGTGGTCAGCTTCCTCGCCTCCGAGGATTCCGCCTACGTCTCGGGCGCGGTGATTCCGGTCGACGGCGGTATGGGTATGGGGCACTGACGCCCCGCGCTGCTTCAGAACAGATCGAAAGCCGCGCCGAGGCCGGGCACCGGTTCGGCACCCCGGCCGGGCGCGGCGGGACACGACACCACATTCAGGAGAATCGACAACTCATGGGCGGATTGCTCGAAGGCAAGACGATCCTCGTCACCGGCATCATCACCGATGCCTCCATCGCGTTCCACGCGGCGGCCATCGCGCAGAAGGAAGGGGCCAAGGTGATCATCACCGGCCTCACCGAGCGGTTGCGGCTGATCGACCGGATCGCCAAGCGGCTGCCGGAGGAGGTGCCGCCGGCCATCGGTCTCGACGTCACCAACGACGAGGACCTGCGCAAACTGCCCGACGAGATCCGCCGCCTCGCGCCCGAGGGAATCGATGGGGTGCTGCACTCGATCGCTTTCGCCCCGAAGACCCTCATGGGCCCCGACGCGCTGCCGTTCCTGGACGCCCCGAGTGCGGACGCGGCGAAATCGTTCGAGATCTCGGCCTGGAGCTACGCCGCGCTGGCCCGCGCAGTGCTGCCGGTGATGAACGAGCGCGGCTCGATCGTCGGGATGGATTTCGACCCCCGCACCGCTATGCCGTACTACAACTGGATGGGTGTGGCCAAGGCCGCGCTGGAATCGGTGAACCGGTATGTGGCACGCGAGGTCGGTTACGCGAAGAAGATCCGGTCCAACCTCATCGCGGCCGGCCCGGTCAAGACGCTGGCCGCCAAGGCGATCGCCGGCACCGCGACCGACGACGCGAAGCAGCTGAAGCAACTCGACACCTACTGGGACGGCGCCTCGCCGATCGGCTGGGACGGTGGCGCCGAAGTGGTCGGTAGATCGATCGTGGCGCTGCTGTCGGACTGGCTGCCCGCGACGACCGGATCGATCATCTACGTCGACGGTGGCGCCAGCCACAACACCTGGTTCCCCGAGAACATGCCGCAGGACTGACGAATCGGCCGGAGAGGAGATACCGTGGCCCGCGCGGCCGACGCACTGCTGCTGCTGTCCTTCGGAGGTCCGGAAGGCCCCGACGACGTGATGCCGTTCCTGGAGAACGTAACCCGCGGTCGCGGTGTCCCTCCGGAACGGCTCGCCGAGGTCGCGAAACACTATCTGCACTTCGGTGGGGTGTCGCCGATCAACGCCCTCAACCGCGACATCATCGCCGCGGTGGAACGGGAACTGGCCGCCACCGGGCCGCGGCTACCGGTGTACTTCGGTAACCGCAACTGGCATCCGATGGTGGAGGACACGCTGGCGCGGATGACCGCGGACGGCGTCCGGTCGGCGCTGGTGTTCCCCACTTCCGCCTGGGGCGGATACTCCGGCTGCCGGCAGTACGACGAGGACATCGTCCGGGCCCGCGCCGCGGTGGGCCCGGACGCCCCGGCACTGGTGAAACTGCGCCAGTACTTCGATCACCCGCTCCTCGTGGCCGCCTTTGCCGACGCCGTACGCGCGGCGCGGGAGACGCTGCCCGCCGAGCATCGGGCGGTCGCCCGGTTGGTCTTCACCGCGCATTCGGTGCCGGTGAGTGCCGATATCGCGGCCGGGCCGCCGGCCGAGGGCGGGCGCCTCTACAGCCGCCAGGTCGCCGAGGCCGCCCGGTTATGCGCCGCCGCAGCGGGTTTCGACGATTACGACGTGGTCTGGCAATCGCGTTCGGGTCCGCCGCATATCCCGTGGCTGGAGCCGGATATCGTCGATCATCTGGAAACGCTGGCGGACAAGGGCTTCGAGTCGGTGATCGTCTGCCCGGTCGGTTTCGTCTCCGACCATCTCGAGGTGATCTGGGACCTGGACAACGAGGCGGCCGGGAAAGCCGGCGAGCTCGGTCTGTCCTTCGCGCGGGCCGCCACACCCGGCACCGATCCACGGTTCGCCGAAATGGTGGTGGAGTTGATCGGCGAGCACGTCCGCGATGTCACGCCGCGCAGGCTGGGCACGGTGCCGGGCTACGGGTGCACGACCGATGGCGCACCCTGCGCGATCGGCTGCTGCACGCCGCCGCGCCGCCCCGCGGGCCGGTGAACCCGCCGACGCCGTCGAGCGCCGGGAGGTACGGACCCCTCAATAGTCGAGAGCGTGCTCCGGTTGGCAGACGAGCATGGGTGACGGCAGATAGCGGATAATGGCGTCCAGGAGTGCGGCGTCATCGCCGCCGTGCCGTGCCGCGTCGCACAGCACCGGGACGGCCTCACCGATGCGCGTGACCGAGCGGATCCGGTCATGCAACTGTTCGGGCGGGATCTTTCGTGGTCCACGACCGTCCTCCGGAGCCTCGCCGTCCTGACCCGTCGCCGCGGTCACCAGGTCGCGGTACCACTGCTCGGCGAGTTGCCAACGGCTGCCGTAGAATTCGGCGGCCATCGGTTCGAGAGCCCACATCGGGACGAGATCGATGACACCGGCGAATCCGGGCCCGGCGCCGAGCGGGAAGTGCAGCGTCAGCGGCCGTGCACCCCGCGTGTCGGCGATCGCGCGGACGCATCGGTCGAAGTCGGCGGCGGGATGATCGAGTCCCGTCACCAGGCACAGCCGCGCCACCTGATGGTCGTCGGCGACCCGCAGAGTCGTCTCGAATCGCGCGGCGCGCGCCGTCGCGGCGTTCAGGACCACGACCGCGCCATCGGCCACCCGGATGGCTCGTTCCAGGTCCGCGATGGGCGCGTGGCTCGACAACTCGGCGACGCGGATCATGTGTTCGCCGCGGCCGGGGACGTGATGAACCACGGTGGCCGCGGGGGTCCCCCCGTGATCGCGAAGCAGTCGCCGGACCACCCGCGTCGTCTCGGCGGGCTCTCCGACGATCGTGACGTTTCGGATCGACTGCGGGTCGACGGCTCTGGTACCCATCGTGGTTCACGGTACCGCCGCCGATACGCCGGCGGAGGCGATTTCCGCCCAGAAAATGAAACGTGTTCTGGTTCAAAAATAGAACGTGTTCCTATAGTGTCGGGTTGTGCAGAAGGAACAACGCCCGGCGGTACCGGACTGGTTCACCGCGGACGACGGCACGCCACGTCTGGTGGGAAGTCGCTGCGAGATTTGCGGCACACCGTATTTTCCACGGAACACACTGGCCTGCCGCAACCCGCAGTGCGCGAGTCCGAAGGACGGCTCGGAACTGTCCGAATACCTCTTCTCCACGCGGGGCCGGATCTGGTCCTACGCGGATGCCCGGTACAAGCCGCCCCCGCCGTATGTCTCATCCGACCCATTCGAGCCCTACGTCGTCGCGGCGGTGGAGCTCGAGGTCGAGCAGATGGTGATTCTCGGGCAGGTCGTGCGCGGCCTCACCGTGGACGACCTGGCCGTCGGAATGCCGGTGGAGCTCACCCTCGGTGTGCTGTACACGGACGAGGAAGCCGATCACACGGTATGGATGTGGAGGCCAGTCGATGACCGACAGGAATGACCGCGATATCGCCGTTCTCGGTGCCGGTATGCACCAGTGGGGCAAATGGGGCCGCAATTTCGTCGAGTACGGGCTGGTCGCGGCCCGCGCGGCACTGGCGGACGCCGGGGTGGAC
The DNA here is from genome assembly GCF_050942415.1 of Nocardia grenadensis. Classification (NCBI taxonomy): domain Bacteria; kingdom Bacillati; phylum Actinomycetota; class Actinomycetes; order Mycobacteriales; family Nocardiaceae; genus Nocardia; species Nocardia grenadensis. The sequence goes on from NZ_CP192054.1 coordinate 3,004,460, forward strand.
CACCGCGATGTCGGCTATATCGCCGGCGCCGACACGATCCGTAACGGCTACCCCGGTTTCGTGTCCGGGGCGACATTCGCCCAGGCGCTGGGCTGGTCGGGCGCGCGGATCTCGAGCAGCTACGCCGCCTGTGCCTCCGGTGCGCAGGCCATCGCCAACGCTCGTGCCCAAATCCTGGCCGGGCTGACCGATGTGGCGCTGGTGGTCGGTGCGGACGCGGCTCCCAAGGGCTTCTTCCAGCCGGTCGGCGGCGAACGCCGCGACGATCCGGACTGGTTGCGTTTCCACCTGCTCGGCGCCACCAACCCCATCTACTTCGCGCTCTACGCCCGCCGCCGGATGGCGCTGCACGGTGCCACGCTCGACGACTTCGCCGCGGTGAAGGTGAAGAACGCGAAACACGGACTGAACAACCCGTACGCCCGATATCGCAAAGAGGTCTCGGCCGCAGAGGTCGCGGCGTCGGCCATCGTCTCCGACCCGCTGCGCCTACTCGACATCTGCGCGACCAGCGACGGTGGCGCGGCACTGGTCCTGACGTCGATGGAGTACGCGCGCCGGCACGGGATCGGTGATCCGGTCCGTATCCGGGCACTGTCGACGGTTACGCCCACCTTCCCGAAAACCGTCCTCGACCTGCCCGATTTCGCGACGGACTCGGCCGTGGCCGTCGAGCCCCCGCCGCATACGTTCCGGTCCGCCATCGCGTACGCCGCGTACGAGGAGGCCGGCCTCGGGCCCGCCGACCTGTCCTTCGCGGAGGTCTACGATCTCTCCACCGCGCTGGAGCTGGACTGGTACGAGGATATCGGGCTCTGCGAACCGGGTGGCGCCGAGGAACTGCTGCGCAGCGGCGCCACGACACTGGGTGGACGCGTGCCGGTGAATCCGAGTGGCGGGCTGGCCTGCTTCGGTGAGGCCATCCCCGCACAGGCGATCGCCCAGGTCTGCGAGCTCACCTGGCAGCTGCGCGGGCAGGCCGACGGCCGCCAGGTGGCGAACGCCCGCGCGGGTATCGCGGTGAATCAGGGCCTGTTCGGTCACGGGTCGGCGCTCATCGCCTCCCGCTGAACCTCGACTCCGGCGGTCGGGGCGTGCGCGCCCCGACCGCACCGCGACAGGTACCGATGTGGCCGTACTGCTCGAACGATCCCGGTGGGGCTCCCGCCCCGGGATCAGCGCGATTGCGGCGCGGCGGTGTGCACCGCGACGAGGCGGGCCGCGCGGATGGCGTCCCACAGCGGCCGCAGCAGGGTCTCGTGCGCGGTGGCGGCGCTGGCCGAGGTCGGCGCGGAAGCCGGCTCACGCTGGGCCACGGTCAGGATGGCCGCCACATGGTCGGCCGAATCCAGGATCCGTTTGGCGCGCAACGGGACACATTCGGGATAGGTGTGCCGCGAATAGTCGGCGAGTTCGGCCTCGATGAGTTCGCGTGGGTCGGCGTCGCCGGCGCCGAGGCCGGTGGTGTGCAGGCGCATCAGCGCGTCCGCCGCGTCCCGGACGGCCTCGCGCATCGCGTATTCGGCCTCGCCCAGTGAAATATCGGGTCCGGCGCCGCGCGGCATCGGCACGCTGTAGACGGTCCACTGCAGGGTGTTCTCGTCCACCGGGCAGGGGATGAGGCCGGTGCCCTCGGCGCCCGGGACGCCCAGCAGGATGCCCTCCCCGGTTTCCACCGCGTCGGCGGCGAACGCGGTCCCGGTCGGCAGGCCGCGGACATCGCCGGGCACCGGCAGCACCAGTCGCAGCTCCGCGCCCGCGACGGCCAGCTCCTCGCGAATCAGCTTGAGTAGCGGCATGACTCCGGTGCCGTTCGGGTTCCCGTGCGCGGACCACGGCAGGTCGGTGCGCCCGCCGGTGACCGGGTCCCCGGCCGCGAGCGTATGCCGCGGCGCCCACGCGTGCAGCGCCTCGAGTACGTCGTCGGGCGCGCTGCGACCCGCGAGCCACGATCCGGCCCACAGCGTGAGGGTGGCACTGGGAGAGCACATAATCATCGAGCATAAAGGGTCTCGGCAACCGGCGGGCAGCCTCTGCACAGGCTGTTTTCGCGGGTTAAAATGGTTCGCCCGGTTCGGTCACGAAGTCGATCAGCCGTTCCACCGCGCCCAGTAGCGGAGCCTCCAGATCGCGGAACGAGTTCACCGCCGAATACACCCGGCGCCAGCCTTCCTGCGGTGTGCCCCAGTCGAGCCGCCGGCACACTCCGGTCTTCCAGTCCTCGCCACGCGGCACCCGCGGCCACTCCGGGATGCCCAGTACCGCCGGTTTCACAGCCTGCCAGACGTCCACGTACGGGTGCCCGGTGACCAGCACGTGGTCGCCGAGCCCGGTGGTGAGCCGGTCCTCCTTGGATCCGGTGACCAGATGGTCGACCAGGACGCCGACCCGCCTGCCCGGGCCGGGTCCGAAATCGGTGAGCCGGGCACCGAGATTGTCCAACCCCTCCAGATGTTCGACCACCACGCCCTCGACCCGTAGATCGTGCCCCCAGACCCGTTCCACCAGCGCCGCATCGTGTACGCCCTCGACCCAGATCCGGCTGGGTGCGGCGACTTTCGCCCGCAGCCCCTCGACCCGGGTGGAACCCGACGCAGACCGGCCGGGCCGGGCCGGCGCGGGCGCCTTCGGCCGGACCAGCGTGACCGCCTGCCCGTCGATCAGGAACGCGGCTTCCCGCAGCGCGAACAGCCGTACCACGCCGCGGGCGTCCTCCAGCTTTACGAAATCACCGTCGTAGCTGCGGTCGAATCCGACCACCGCGCCGCAGAACCCGCTGGCCGCGTCCTCGACCACCAGATCGGGTTCGGCGTCCACCCGCGGGACGGTGCGCCGGGCGGTGCGTGGGTGGCCGGAAAAGATGTCACCGTATCGATCGCTCACCGGCCCGAACGTAGCGCACGCGCCGCTGTCGCGGCGGTCGCCGGCCCGGGGGTGTCGCCGGTCCGGCCCCGGGACGGCGGGTATCGCACTAAGGTGGGCGGTGTGGCCGCACTTGTCTGGTTGGTCGCCGGCATATTGCTGGCAGCCGCGGAGATGTTCGTCGGCGAACTGACGCTGCTGATGCTCGGTTCCGCCGCACTGCTCACCGCGGGCGTGAGTTTCCTCGGCGACACCGCGCCGGTGGTCGACGCGGTGGTGTTCGCCGTGTCGGCGGTCGTGCTGCTGCTGGGGGTCCGGCCGGTTCTGTTGCGGCGCTTCGGCACTCCGCCGCCGACGCTGACCAATGCCGACGCCCTGCCGGGTAAGACCGCGCTGGTGCTGGAACCGGTGGGTGAGCACCACGGACTGGTGAAATTGGGCGGCGAGGTGTGGACCGCGCGTTCTCTGGACCCGGGGGAGCAGTACCCGGAGGGCGCGACCGTGTACGTGATGAAGATCGACGGCGCGACCGCCGTCGTCTGGAAAGGCCCGTGATGGCTGCACTGATAATCGTCCTGGCACTGGTACTGCTGGTGGCGGTGGTCGTGTTCAAATCGATCGCGCTGGTGCCCCAGGCCGAGGCGGCGGTGATCGAACGGCTCGGCCGGTACTCCCGGACGGTCTCGGGACAGCTGACCTTCCTGATCCCGTTCGTCGACCGAATCCGCGCCAAGGTCGATCTGCGCGAACGGGTGGTGTCCTTCCCGCCGCAACCGGTGATCACCCAGGACAATCTGACCCTGCAGATCGACTCGGTGGTGTATTTCCAGGTCACGCAGCCGCAGGCCGCGGTCTACGAGATCTCCAACTACATCGCCGCCGTTGAACAGCTCACCGTCACCACGCTGCGCAATGTGGTCGGCGGGATGACGCTGGAGGAGACACTCACCTCCCGCGACCAGATCAACAACCAGCTGCGCGGAGTGCTCGACGAAGCCACCGGACGCTGGGGCCTGCGGGTGGCGCGGGTCGAGCTGAAGTCCATCGATCCGCCGCCGTCGATCCAGGAATCGATGGAGAAGCAGATGAAGGCGGACCGGGAGAAGCGGGCCATGATCCTCACCGCCGAGGGCACCCGGGAATCGCAGATCAAAACCGCCGAGGGGGCCAAACAGGCGCAGATTCTGTCGGCCGAGGGCGCGAAACAGTCGGCGATCCTGTCGGCCGAAGGTGAGCGGCAGAGCCGGATCCTGCGCGCCCAGGGCGAACGGGCCGCCTCGTACCTGCAGGCCCAGGGGCAGGCCAAGGCCATCGAGAAGGTCTTCGCGGCGATCAAGTCCGGTAAACCGACACCCGAACTGCTGGCGTACCAGTACATGCAGACCCTGCCCATGGTGGCGCGCGGCGACGCGAACAAGGTCTGGCTTGTTCCCAGCGACTTCGGCAAAGCGCTGGAGGGGTTCGCGAAGAATTTCGCGACGCAGGGCGAGGACGGAGTGTTCCGGTACGAGCCGCCCGCCGACGCGGAAGTCCCCGGGAAACCGGAGGACGATTCCGACGAGGTGGCGGATTGGTTCGATACCAGCACCGATCCGGCAGTGGAGCGGGCGGTCCGCGCCGCGGAATCGGTCGCGCGGACCCCGGTCGACACCGCCGCACCGGTGACGACCACCAAACCGGGCCAGCCCGCCGCTCCCGCGGCCCTGCCGCCGCAGCAGCCCGCACCGCATCCCGGGATCGTGCCGCAGCAACCCGGCGTACCGCCGCAGCAGCAGCCGGACCGGTAGCCACGTCGCGGGAGCCGGTCACTCGGCTCACGATTCGGTAGGTTCGCCGAACCGCCCGCGCCGGACCGGACCCTGGGTCATAATCGGAACCCACTGCCGGACAAGCGCATCGGGGGATCGTGAGAACACGTCGTGCCGTGCTCCGGACGGCCGCGCTCGCGCCGCTGCTGGTGGCCTGCTCACCGGATGTGCTACTCGGTGACGGCGCGGTGGTGCGGATCGCGGTGGCCTGGAGCGGACCGGAACTGACGGCCTTCCGGTCGGTGCTCGACGCCGCCGCCCTGCCGGAACCGGTCGAGGTGGTGCCGCTGGGCGACGAGATCGGCACCGCGCTCACCGCGCGCGGCCGGTCGGCCCCGGATATCGTCATGCTGCCCCAGGCCGGACAGTTGTGGGACCTGGTCACCGCCGGGCGGCTGCGGGAGGTGCCGGCGGAGCTGTGGGCGGGCCCGGACGGGCCGCGTTACGCCGAGCAGTGGCGGCAGCTGTGCCATTATCGGGACCGGCCCTACGGGGTGCCGTTCAAGGCGAGCGGTAAATCGCTGATCTGGTACGACCGGGACGGCTTCGCCGCGTCCGGGCTGGGTGATCCGGTCGGCTGGACTGTCGACGACTGGCTCGTGGGGGTGCGCGAAGCCGCCGGCACGTCCCGGCGGCTGCTCGCCCTGGGCGCCGCCGACGGCTGGGTACTCACCGATCTCTTCGAGAACCTGTTGCTGGCCGCATCGCCGGCGGTGTATCGCGAGCTGGGTACCGGGGTGCGGACCTGGGATGTGCCGGCCGTGCACGAAACCTTCGTCCGGCTGGGCGGGCTGTGGGGTATCCGCGACGGGTTACCGGGCGGAGTGGGCACCGCACTGACCGAACAGTTCGCCGACGCGGTCCGCGATGTCTTCGAACACCGGCGAGCGCTGGCCGTGGCGGCGCCGGATTTCGCCGAGCCGGTCGTGCGGGATGCGTTGTGGCGGTCGGGCCGGACCGAAGAAGCGGCCGCGGTGGTGCCGTTTCCGAGCGTGCTGCCGGGCGGGGAGAATCCGCGGATCATGGGCGGCGATGTGATGGTGCTGACCCGGTCGGCGGACCGCCGCGCGGACGCGGTGGTGGCCGCGCTGGCGGCCGCCGGGGCGTCGGTGCCGTGGATCGAGCAGGCCGGTGGGTTCCTCGGGCCCAACCTGCATACCCGCGCCCGGTATTCGCGCTGGTCGGCGCCCATCGCCGCGGAACTGACCGACTGGCCGGATTTCGATCTGTCCGATCGTATCGGCGCGGTCGGCGGCCGCGACGGATTATGGCGGGTACTCACCGAGTTCCTGATTACCGTCGGTGATAACGGGGGTGATGTCGGTGCCGCCGCCGACGCCGCCGTCGCGACCCTGGGACGTTTCGAAAGAGGTTGGCGATGAGCGCGGCGCCGGGATTCGAAGCACACCGCCTGCGACTGGAACTGCCGCTCGGGCCTATGCACGGGCCGCTGCAATCCGGGCGGCCGCCGCAACGGGGCATCACCTTGATCGCCTGCCTACCGGCCGCATTGCTCTTGGCGTTGCTCCTGGTGCCGGCCGCCGGAACCGTCGTGCCGGCCGTGCGCACCCGGCTCTGGCCGGTGGTGCTCAGCGTGGTGGCGGGTCGCGGTGTTCGTGGCCGCGGTGCAGGCGGCCCGCCGCAGTGCGAATCGGCGCCTCTGGGCGGTTCCGGCGCTGGTGGGAGCGGTATCGCTCGTCGCGCTGTACTCGTCGGACGAATCGTATGCGCGCAGTCTGTACTGGATGGCGTTCGCGGCCGCGATGCTGGTCACGGCGATGCTACTGGCCTGGTGGACCCGGCGCAGCCGCGGGCTGTGGCTGCCGCTCATCGTGCCGTTCGGTATCTCGGCGATCGTGTCCGGGGTCGCGTTCCGCCTGATCTTCCAGTACACCGGCGCGCGGCTCGGTTTCGACGGCTTCCCGGGATATCGCACCTGGTTCGTGGTGATGCTCGGCTCGGCTTTTCTGTGGACCTGGCTCGGGTTCCTGGTCGGGGTGTTCCGGGCCGGTATCCGGGCCCTGGAACGTGACCCCGTGCGATGGACCAGGCTCCAGGAGAAGCCCGGGCTCACGCTGGTTTGGCGGCTGTTCGCCCTACAACGGCCGATAGTTCTGGTCGCCGGGCTCGTGGTGGGCGTCGCGGCGGCACGCGTGTTCGATGTGGTGCTCATCGGCGTACCGGGCTCGGTCCAGTACCAGGTGGACAGCGCCACCGTGTCGTGGTGGCGGCTGGCCACCGACCCGGCCACCGCGGGCGAGGCCGCCGCTTATGCGCTGCCGCTGGCCGCACTGCTCGGGGTGGCGGCCTGGGCGCTGCAGACCGACCTCCGGGATCGACGTGCCGGTTTTCCGCCCGCCGCGCATCCGGTCGACGAGATTCCGTCCGCGCCCACCGACCGAACTGTCGCCGATCGGGCCCGGGGCGTGCTGATCGGCGCGGTATCGGTGGCCGCGGTGATACCGCTGGTGGTACTCGTGGTGGTGGCGTTCCGCGGGCCCGACGGCTGGTCGGCGGCCGCGTTCACCGATGTGTGGCGGGACCGGTGGCTGCTGCATTCGGTCGAGGCGACCTTCTGGGTGGCCCTGCTCGCGACGATCATCGTGGTGGCTGCCGCCGCGCCGCTGGCCTACCGTCTCGCGGTGGCTCCCGCCGGGTGGATGACCCGCACGATCATCACCGTGCTGGTGGTACTGGCGGTGTTGCCGGTCCAGGCGTATCTGGGTCCGCTGGACATTTTCATCGACGACAACGGACTCTCCGGGACCCGGGTGCCGCTCGTGCTCGTGCATGCCGCGGCCGGGGTGCCGATCGCGGTGCTGATCCTGCGCGGCGCGGTCGCGGCACCGCCCGGCAGCCCGCCCGCGGACGCGTTACACGGGCTCGCGGCCCCGGGCACCATCAGCCGCCGGCTGTTCGATTCGGCGGGCCCGGCCTTGGGGGCGGTGGCTGTACTCGAATTCGTCCAGGTCTGGAACGATTTCATCGTCGGCCTGCTGATCAGCGGTGCCGGCGCCTCACCCTGGTCGCTGCTGCTGTGGGGGGAGGCGCGGCAGTTCGGTGAGAATGCCGCCCAGCTGGCGGCCGGTTCGCTGATCGCGGGACTGCTGCCGGTGGCACTGGTGCTGGCGACGTGGCGCCGGTGGATCGTGCCCGGACTGACCGGCGGGGTACTGCGATGAGGGAACCCCTACCGCGGACCTCGGTCGTCTCGGGGGTGCTGAGCGGTCTGTCGGTGCTGGCCTCGGCTCTGCTGCTGGAACTGGGCCGCAATCTGGTCATGGACTCGTTCGGCGAGAGCGCCGAGTTACAGCTGGTGGCTTCCGGGCTGCGCTGGCTCGCGGTGCTGCTCGTCGTCCTGGCCCTGCTCTACACCGGATACCGGTTGACCGCCGAACGGCGGGCCCGGCGCCGGTTGCGCCGCCGCCGCGAGCTACTCGCGGGCCTGGACGGGCCGCCGCTCACCGGTCCGTGGGCCTCGGACACCCTGCTGTCGTCACCGGGTGACGACGACGAGAACGAGGAACCCATCGCCGAGGCCACAGGCGAATACGGCGTCGGACCCGATGCCACCCTCGGCGTCCACCCGGTCGCGGCGGCACTGCGCGCACTACCGGTCGCCGAATACGACGCCGCCACTGTGCACGCGATTCTGACCGCGGTCGGAATGGAGTTGGCGCTCCTCCCGGCGGCCGCGAGCCCCTCGGCCGGGGCGCAGCCGAGCGCACCGGGCGAGCGATGGACCGCCACGGATCTGCTGACGCAACTGATCTCGGACAGGGTGCTGGTCTGCCACGAAACCCAGCGCTATCGGCTCGCCCGCTTTCCGGCGGAACCGGACCGGGCGACCGTGCTCACCGGGGCGATCTGGCAGGCAGCTCTTTTCGCGCTCCTGCGCCACAACGCCGACCGGGCCACCGGCTGGGCCCTCGGGGTCACCACGGTGCCGTTCGGACCGCCGGCCCGCCGCTGGTTCGCGGTGGAGGAGCCGCGCCTGCGCAAGCTGGTGCGTCGATGTTGCCTCGAGGACCGTGATCGTGCCGCGGCCATCCCTCCGGCCACGGCTGCCCAGTTGGTCCGTATCTGTGACGCTCTCGATACCTGGTATGCCGTCCGTCCGGCCCCCGTCCGCAGAACACGATCGTTGGCAACGGCCCTGGTGAGCCTCGGACCGGAGGTACTGAGTGGCCACCACCGGGCGCTGGAGCTGCGCGCCGGGCCCGCGGGGGTACCACCGTGGCGATGGCGCCCGTGGTGGCGCCGGGCCACCGGGATCGGTGCCCGTGCCGAACACACCGCCGGTCTGACGCGACTCGAATCGGCGGAAACCCCCGCGGCGCTGGCCGCCGCCGTCGATCGGTTACGGGCGGCCTGGTGGCGTCTGCCGCGCGAAGACCTGGCGAACCAGGTGCGGGTGCTGACCGACCTCGCCGTGGCGCATATTCTTCAGGGCCGCCTCGACGCCGCCCAGGATCGGCTGGAGCTGGCGGCATTGCGCGCCCGCGACGACGAGAACGCCGACGGCTGGGCCCGGGTACACGAGATCGCGGGCGCGGTGGCCTGGGCGCGCGGTGAACCGCGCGGCGCCCTGCGCTGCTGGCGCCGCGCCCTGACCGTCTATCGAGAGCTGGCCGACAACAGCGGTATCGGACGCTGTCTGCAGCACCTCGGTGCCGCGGTGCTCATCGCGCCCGAGCACGGCGATCTGGTCCTGGACGGCGAACCGGCGCACGACGTCGCCGCGGTGCGGCGTCACGCGCACAGCTGGCTGGCCGAGGCCGGGCGGCGCAATACCCGCGCGGCCCATGTGACCTACTACCTCGGCGCGGCCGCGTCGCTCCGCGGCACGACCGAACCGCCGGACTTCGAACGCTGGCCGTCGGAGGTACACGAGGCGGCGGATCAGCCCTGATCCGCCGCCGGTGCGGACAGGACGCGGTACAGCCGCCAGGTCGGTTGATCGTCGCCGTCGTTGGGAATCTCGAGTTCGACGGCGGCGATCTCCGCACCGGATTCGTAGAGCGTCGGATAGCGGACATTGATCGCGTCCGAGGTGCCGCGGCCGGTGTTCGGCACGGCGAGGATGTACCGCACCCCGTGCGCGGCCGGGTCGTTGAGCACGGTGATGAAATCCTGGTCCGACGGAATGATGTAGGTGTGCGGCCGGGCGGTGGCGGTGTATACGGCGAAGCCGTACACGGTATCCATCAGCACCGAGGAGTCGGGGAGGTCCAGTGAGTCGAGGTAGCCGGCCATATCGCGCTCGGTCTGGAACGAGGCGATGATACGGCGTTGCTCCGACCGGGCCGCCGAAGTGTCGCCGGGATCGGGGAACACGATTTCCCGCAGAGCGTGCTGCTGGACCGACAATGTCGGTGACAACAGCAGTGCACCCGTGACCACCGGCGTCACGAGCACCAGCGCTGTCGCGCCCACCGCCGGTATCCGGCGCCGCCCCGATACGGTATCGCCGAGCAGGTGCACAACATCCGATCGACAATCCGCATGCGCAGGACCCCTCAGTTGTCCGGCGGCGATCCCGCGGTGGTGCGGTAACGACGTGCCTGCGCAAGATCCCAGGTCACGGGAATCGTACCCAGGCCACACTCGGCTATCGGTCAGCAACGATCTTGGGCGTGGTGTCGCCGCCCGGCAGTCGGTCCAGGGCGGTGACCGGTTCCGCCACCGCCGGTTTCCACCGCTGATCGATCACCAGGCCCAGCAGTCCGGCGGCGATACAGGCGATCGAGACCGCCACCATCACCGGATGAGTGCCCCCGGCCAGCGCGTCGGCCAGGATGACGGTGGCGGCGGTGCCGGGCAGGATCCCGATGACCGTCGCGCCCAGATAGGGCCAGAAACGGATCGAGGACAGAGCGCAGCAGTAGTTGACCACCGAGAACGGTGCGAAGGCGATCAATCGGAGCGCGCCCACGGCGAGCCAGCCCCGCCGGTGCAGGCGTTCGTCCACGATCCGCACGGTGGGATGGTTCAGGTACACGCCCACCCGGTCGTGTCCGTAGGCGCGCGCCAGGAGGAAGGCGGCCGCGGCGCTGAGTACGGTGGCGCCCACGGCCACCGCGAGCCCGACCACGGGACCGAACAACAGACCCGAGGCCACCGTGAACACGGTGCGCGGGACCGGGGCGATGGTGATCAGCGTATGTGCCACGAAGAACAGCACCGGGAAGTAGGGGCCGGCCTCCCCGGCCCACTGCTGGATCTGCGCGGGACTCGGCAGAGGGGTCAGCAGTGCCGCCGCGCAGACGAGCGCGGCGCAGCACAGGAGCAGGACCAGCCGCCGGTCGCGGAGCATTCGGGACACCGGGCGAGGTTACCGGTCGGTCCGTGGCGGCCCGCCGAGCGGTGCGGGAGTGATCGATCGGGCCGGCGCGTTCGTCGGGCGGTGGCCGGACCGCCTACGGCGCGAGCGTCGGCGGGCCGTAGCGGCCGGGGATACGGGAGGCGCGCCCTGTCGCAGGAGGTCGACTTCGTGGTCCGCGGCGCCGCGCAGACTCCGACGGGGGATCGGGACGGCGCTGTGCCCGCCGTCCTCCGGAGGGTCTGCCGCGTGGACCGGGCCCCGGGCGCCGGTGAACAGGCGCGACGAGGTCCGCCGCCGCGAGGTTACTCGCTGGTAGTGGTGGCCACGGACGATGCCGTACGGGCATCCCGCTAGCATCGGAGGAGCGGGCTGAATGCCCGTTAACCAACGTATTCGCTGAGCTGGGCGGATGCAAGGTACCCGTGCACACCTGTGGTGCGCTTGTACTGGAACGACAATGAGGGAACAGGGTATGCCGATTGCTGCAGAGCCCGCGGCCGGAGCTGATCCGTCCTCGTCCGCGGTGCCCGAATATCCCGCCTGGCGCAAGGGTGTGGCGGGGGTGCTGGCCAAGACCCGCAAGGTCGACGCGGCCGAACTCGGTGCGGAACCCGAAAAGCTACTGAACCAGTCCACCTACGACAAGCTGAGTATCGCGCCGCTGTACACGCGCCGAGACGAACTGCCCGAGCAGCCGCTGCCCGGCGCCTATCCGTTCGTCCGTGGCGGCGACGCCACCCGCGATGTCCACCGCGGCTGGTTCGTCAGTGCCCGGATCGGCGCCGCCGATGCCGCGTCCGCCAACCGGGAGATCACCGGCGGGCTGGAGAACGGCCTGAGCGCTGTGGAACTCGGGGTTGGCGCGCACGGTGTGCCGGTGACCGATATCGCCGCCGCGCTCGACGGCCTGCTCTTCGAGCTGGCGCCGCTGGCTCTGCACGCCGGGGGCGGGACCGCGGCGGCGGCCGCGGCGGTCTACGAGGTGCTCGACCGATACTCGGCGCCCGATCGTGCCGCCATCCGGGTTTCCCTCGGGGCGGCGCCTCTAACCAGCGCGTTCGCCGGAACCGAGGATATCGGGCTCGCCGAGACCGCGGCCCTGGCCGTCGCTGCCGCGCAGCGGCCCGAAACCGTCCGGGCGCTCACCGTGGACGGCACCGTCTTCCACGATGCCGGCGCCTCGGACGCCCAGGAACTGGGTGCGGCCGTCGCCGCCGGACTCGAATACCTGCGCGCGCTGGCCGGGGAGATGCCGGTCCCCGCAGCACTGCGGCAGTTGGAGTTCCGGTTCGCCGCCACCGACGACCAGTTCGCCACCATCGCCAAGTTCCGGGCCGCACGGCGCCTGTGGGCGCGGGTCGCCCACGCGCTGGGCGCGCCGTCGGCGGGCGCGGCCCCACAGCACGGAGTGACCTCGGCGGCCATGATGAGCCGACGCGACCCCTGGGTGAACCTGCTGCGTACCACCCTCGCCGCCTTCGGTGCCGGGGTGGGCGGCGCCGATACCGTCACCGTGCTGCCGTTCGATTCCGCGCTGCCCACCGGTGAACTCGGGGTCTCGGCGTCGTTCTCCGAACGGATGGCCCGCAACACCCAGCTGCTGCTGCTCGAGGAATCCCATCTCGGACACGTCCAGGACCCCGGGGCGGGCTCCTGGTATGTCGAGCGCTACACCGACGAACTCGCCACCGCCGCATGGGCGTTCATGCAGGAACTGGAAGCCGCCGGCGGCTACCGGGCCGCGCTGGACGCGGGTCTGGTGGCCACCCGGATCGCCGAGACGCACGCCCGCCGGGAAAGCGATATCGCCCATCGCCGTACCGCCGTGACCGGAGTGAACGAATTCCCGAATCTCGCCGAGGCGCCGCTGTCGGAGGCCGCTCGTACGGCCGGCCCCGGCCGGCGGTACGGCGCCGCTTTCGACGCGCTGCGGGATCGTTCCGATGCCTACCTCGCGACACACGGCCGCCGGCCGCAGGCGCTGCTGGTGCCGTTGGGTACGGTGGCCGAGCACAATGTGCGGGTCACCTTCATCGCCAATCTGCTGGCATCCGGTGGAATCGAATCCGTCAACCCCGGCCCGCTCGCCGAGAGCGATATCGCCGCGGCGGCGAAGGAATCCGGAGCCTCGATCGCGGTGCTCTGCGGTACCGACGCGCGCTACGGCACCGACGCGGCCGGCGCGGTGGCACAACTGCGTGGCGCCGGAGTCGGGACCGTACTGCTGGCCGGCGCGGAGAAGGTCGTGACCGGTATCGAGGGGGCCCGGCGTCCGGACGGGTTCCTGGCGGCCCGGATCGACGCGGTCGCCGCCCTGACCGCCCTGCTGGAGAAGGTGGGAGCCTGATGACGACACAGCGAATCGAGCAGGAGATCGGCAGTTTCGCCGACGTACCGCTCACCGAGCCGGGTTTCACGCCCGACCCGGCCGGCCGGAGCGCGCGTGACTCCTTCGTGCAGGAGGCGGCCGCGGCGAACAACTACGCTCCCGAGCAGCTGGTGTGGTCGACCCCGGAGGGGATCGATGTCCCGCCGGTGTTCACCAAGGCCGATCGTGATGCCGTCGCCGAAGCCGGGTTCCCGCTCGACAGCGTGCCCGGTGTGGCGCCCTTCGTACGCGGGCCGTACCCGACGATGTACGTGAACCAGCCGTGGACGATCCGCCAGTACGCGGGATTCTCGACGGCCGCGGATTCCAATGCCTTCTACCGCCGTAATCTGCAGGCGGGGCAGAAGGGCCTGTCGGTGGCGTTCGACCTGGCCACCCACCGTGGCTACGACTCCGACCATCCTCGGGTGCAGGGTGATGTCGGCATGGCCGGTGTCGCCATCGACTCCATCCTGGACATGCGCCAGCTGTTCGACCAGATCCCCCTCGATCAGGTCAGCGTATCGATGACCATGAACGGCGCGGTGCTGCCGATTCTGGCGCTGTACGTCGTGGCCGCCGAAGAGCAGGGCGTGGCGCCCGAGCAGCTGGCCGGAACCATTCAGAACGATATTCTGAAAGAGTTCATGGTCCGCAACACCTACATCTATCCGCCCAAGCCCTCGATGCGGATCATCTCCGATATCTTCGCCTACACCAGCGCGAAGATGCCGAAGTTCAACTCCATCTCGATTTCCGGCTATCACATCCAGGAAGCCGGGGCGACCGCCGATCTCGAACTCGCCTACACCCTCGCCGACGGCGTGGAGTATCTACGGGCCGGGATCGACGCGGGGATGGAGATCGACAAGTTCGCGCCGCGGCTGTCGTTCTTCTGGGCCATCGGCATGAACTTCTTCATGGAGGTCGCCAAACTCCGGGCGGGCCGGTTGCTGTGGAGCGAACTGGTCGCGAAGTTCGATCCGAAGAACCCGAAATCGCTGTCGCTGCGGACCCATTCGCAGACGTCGGGCTGGTCGCTGACCGCGCAGGACGCCTACAACAATGTGGCCCGCACCTGTATCGAGGCCATGGCCGCGACGCAGGGGCATACCCAGTCGCTGCACACCAACGCGCTCGACGAGGCGCTCGCGCTGCCGACCGATTTCTCGGCCCGCATCGCGCGCAACACCCAGTTGCTGATCCAGCAGGAGTCCAACACCACGCGACCGATCGACCCGTGGGGCGGTTCCTATTATGTCGAATGGCTGACCCATCAGCTCGCCGATCGGGCCCGGGCGCATATCGCGGAGGTGGAGGCGCACGGTGGAATGGCCCAGGCCATCGGCGAGGGCATTCCCAAGCTGCGCATCGAGGAAGCCGCGGCCCGGACCCAGGCGCGGATCGATACCGGCCAGCAGCCGGTGATCGGCGTGAACAAATACCAGGTCGCCGAGGATCACGAGGTCGAGGTCCTCAAGGTCGAGAACTCGCGGGTGCGCGCCGAGCAGATCGAGAAGCTGCGGCAGTTGCGAGCCGACCGTGATCAGGACGCGGTGGACCGGGCGCTGGGTGAGCTGGGCCGGGCCGCCGCCGCGTCCGAGGGCGGGATGGAGAACAACCTGCTGGCCCTGGCCATCGACGCGGCGCGCGCGAAGGCCACCGTCGGTGAGATCTCCGACGCGCTGGAGAAGGTCTACGGCCGGCATCAGGCCGAGATCCGTACCCTGTCCGGTGTGTATCGCGACGAAGCCGGCAAGGACACCTTCATCACCACCGCCGGGGATCTGGTGGACGAGTTCGCCGAGGCCGAAGGGCGACGTCCGCGCATCCTGGTCGCGAAGATGGGCCAGGACGGGCACGACCGCGGCCAGAAGGTGATCGCCACGGCCTTCGCCGATCTCGGGTTCGACGTCGATGTGGGCCCGCTGTTCCAGACCCCCGAAGAGGTGGCCCGCCAGGCGGCGGACAACGACGTGCACGTCGTCGGTGTGTCCTCGCTGGCCGCCGGTCACCTCACGCTGGTGCCCGCCCTGCGGCAGGCATTGGCCGATGTCGGCAGACCCGACATCATGGTCATCGTCGGCGGAGTCATCCCGCCCGGTGACTTCGACGAGCTGTACGAGGCGGGCGCGGCGGCGATCTTCCCGCCGGGCACCGTGATCGCCGACGCGGCGATCGATCTGCTGCGCAAGCTCGGTGCCGCGCTCGGGCACGAACTCGGTTCCGGCGAGAGTGGATCCGGGGTCGAAAGCCAGGGATGAGCACACGTGTCGTCGACGTGGAAGCCCTCGCGCAGGCGGTCCGCTCCGGTGACCGGGCCGCCCTCGCGCGGGCGATCACCCTGGTGGAGTCCACCCGGGCCGACCATCGGGACCAGGCGCAGCTGCTGCTGCTGCAATTGACCCCGGAAACCGGTGCGGCACTGTCGAATCGGGTGGGGATCACCGGGGTGCCCGGGGTCGGGAAGTCGACTTTCATCGACTCCCTCGGTATGCAGCTGATCGGAGAGGGGCACCGGGTCGCCGTACTGGCGGTGGACCCGTCGTCCACCCGGACCGGCGGTTCGATCCTCGGTGACAAGACCCGGATGGCACGGCTGTCGGTGGAGGAGAACGCCTTCATCCGCCCGTCGCCGACGGCGGGCACACTCGGCGGAGTGGCGAAGGCGACCCGCGAGACGATCGTGCTGCTCGAGGCGGCCGGTTACGACGTCATCCTGGTCGAAACCGTCGGGGTGGGGCAGTCCGAGGTGACCGTGGCGAACATGGTCGATGTCTTCTGCTTCCTCACCCTCGCGCGTACCGGCGATCAGTTGCAGGGCATCAAGAAGGGTGTCCTGGAACTGGCCGATCTGGTCGCGGTGAACAAGGCCGACGGTAAACACGAGATCGAGGCGAAATCGGCGGCCCGGGAACTATCCGGGGCGCTGCGGCTGATCCATCCGCACGATGCGCTGTGGCGGCCGCCGGTACTGACCATGAGCGGTCTGGAAGGGGTCGGGCTGGAGAAGTTCTGGCAGACCGTGCTGGAACACCGCCGGGTGCTCACCGATGCGGGTGAATTCGCCGAGAAGCGCCGTCGTCAGCAGGTCGACTGGACCTGGACCATGGTGCACGACCAGTTGCTCCGCCGCCTGGCCGACAATCCGAAGGTGAAGGCGCTGCGCGGTGAAGTGGAGCGTGAGGTCCGGGACGGAACCCTGACCGCGGCGCTGGCCGCGCAGAAACTCCTGGACGCGTTCGACGGATAAAAGTTTCCGTCTTGGAAATCTTTCCATTTTGGAAATTATATGTACCCTGGGGGCATGAACGATGCCGAACCCGGGTTACGGGAGCGCAAGAAACGGGAGACGCGGCTCGCACTGAGTCTCGCCACCATCCGGCTGTCGATCGAGAAGGGCTGGGACGCGACCACCGTCGAGGAGATCGCGGCCGCGGTCGGTGTCTCCGATCGCACCTTCCGCAACTATTTCGGCAGCAAGGCCGAAGCTGTGGCCTCGCGGCACCTGGACCGGATGTACGAGATCGCCCGGCTGCTGGGCGAGCGTACCGTGGCGGAGCCGCTCTGGACCGCGATCACCGCCGCGGTCCTGCACGGGTTCGAGGTGGGCGAGGGTGATACCCAGGTGAACGGGACGGGCGATACCCGCTGGGCCGAGGGCGTAGGGGAGATCCTGTCCCAGCCCGCGGTACGCGGTGCGGTGCTGGAGGCCGACGCACTCGCACAGCGGGAACTGGCCGCGGCCGTCGCCGCACGGGTCGGCGTGGATCCGGACCAGGACCTGTACCCGAAGCTGGTCGCCGCGGTGGTGGGTACGGCCTGCGTGGTGGCCACCGAGCACTCCCGGAGCGCCCCGCCGCCCCAATCTCTCGCCGTCGCGTTGCGCGCGGCGCTGACCCAGGTGGCCGCCGGGCTGCCCGTACCGAATGCCGGGAGCTGAGATGCGCTACGACGTGATCATCGCGGGGGCGGGCCCGGTCGGCTTGCTGCTGGCCTGCGAACTGGGCCGGGCCGGAATCCGGCCGCTCGTCATCGAACGCGCCGCCGAGGCCGATACCGAACCCCGGGCCAACGGCCTGGTGGGCCAGGTAGTGCCGCTGATGGATCGGCGCGGGCTGTACGAGCGGCTCAGCGGCACATCCGGTCCACCCCGGCCCAATGACCGGTACTTCATGTTCGGCGGGCTGGCCCTCGATCTGGGTCTGCTCGACGACGGGCCGATCTACACCCTGCCCATCCCGCAACGAGAACTTGTCGCGGCGCTGAGCGGATACGCCGCCGAACTCGGTATCGAGGTCCGCCGCGGCGCCGCGATCGTGGGCGTCGAGAGCGACGGCGCCGGGGTCGCGGTGGAGATCTCGGGTCCGGACGGCTCGGCCCCTCTTCGTAGCCGCTATCTGGTGGGCGCCGACGGCGCCCACAGCATCGTCCGCAAACAGCGCGGGATCGCTTTCCCCGGAATCGGCTACGACCGCACGACCGCCCGCACGGTTCACGCCTCGATCCCCGCCGAATGGGTGGACCCGGCTTCCGGCGAGCTGCGGGTACCCGGGTACGGCCCGGTCCGGCCGTTCCTGTCACTACGTACCGAACACGGCGGTTTCACCTACGCCCCGTTCGCCGGCCGGCCGCCCATGCTGTCCACTGTCGAATGGGACGAACCCCCGACCGACGAACCGATGACGCTGGCGGAGATGCGGGCGAGTATCACCCGGGTCCTCGGTGCCGACATCCCGCTCGGCGAGCCCGTCGGACCGGGCCCGCATCTACTGCGGCGGCTGCGCGGCGGGCACACCCGGGTGGCCGAACGGTTCCGTGACGGACCGGTCTTCCTGGCCGGTGACGCGGCGCACGTGTACACCGGCGGTGGCGGGCCGGGACTGAACGTGGGACTGGCGGACGCGGTGGAACTCGGCTGGAAACTGGCCGCCGAGCTCGACGGCTGGGCACCGGCCGGTCTGCTCGACAGCTACGACCGGGAACGCCGGCAGGTGGCCACCCGGACCGAACTGGCCGCCCGGGCCCAATCGGCGCTGCTCGCGCCGGGCGGGGACACCACCGCCCTGCGTACGGTATTCGCCGAACTGCTCACCGACGAATCCGCGGTCGCCCGGGTGGCCGCGATGATCGCCGGGACGGATATCCGCTACGACATGGGTGTCGCGGACCCGCATCCACTGGTCGGCTACAGCGCCCCGGACCTCACGCTGCGCGTCGACGGCGGTGTGGTGCGCCTGGCCGAACTGATCCGGCAATCCCGCCCGCTACTCCTGGATCTCGGCGCCGACCAGGCATGGTCCGCGGCGCTCACCGGCCTGCCGAGCCGGATCGGCGTGGTGTGCGCCCGCACCGAGGACACCACGGCCGCCGCACTGCTGCTGCGACCCGACGGCCGGGTGGCCTGGGCCACCGATTCCGCGCCCGATCCCGCGCAGATCGCCGAATGCCGTGCCGCGCTGGCGCGCTGGGCCGGGCCGGACCGGTCCGGGGTTCCGGTGCGAATCGTCGAAAAGGCAACGGATCCGACGTAGTTCCGGGTCAGCGGTGGGAGCGGTATCGCCGATGAGTTCTCCCGGTCCAGCTCGTCTACCCCACGAGTGCACCACCTGAGCGCCTCTGCAATGCCGTGCTCGGGACCGAGAGCGTATCCCGCCGGCGAAAAGAGAACCTGGAATGGCCACACCTATCCACCCGATGCTCCGGTTCGAAACGATCACCGGCCGGTGGAAGACGTCCGGTGTCGTCCTCGATGAGCAAGGTCGGCAGACAGTGAAAATCGAGGGCACAGACGAATACGAGTGGATGACCGGAGGCCGATGGATCCTGCACCGCGTCGACGTAATGATGGGTGGCGAGCACATTCAGGCACTCGAACTGATCGGCGACCACGACCCGGAGGCCGACACCTACGCGATGCGGGCCTTCGACGCCTCCGGTTCGTACAGCACTATGACGGCACGCCCGAACGCCGACGGGTCCTGGCTCTTCGATGGAGAAGGAATGCGCAGCACCCTCCGGCCATCCGAAGACGGATCGTCGATGTCCGCGCTGTGGGAACGTGACCCCGGCACCGGCATATGGATCCCATGGATGCGCATGGACTTCTCCGCCATCGAATGATCCGCATACGGGCCGCCACCACACCGGAAACCTGTTCTTCGCCCGACCTGGAGTTGGGCAGGCCCGTCGGGCCGGCCGCCGATCCTCGCCTGCACGTGAGGCGGCGGGGCGGGATGGTTCGGGCAGCCGGTAGGACGCCGCCGCGCCCGGCGGCAACTCGATTGCCGACCGGGGCGCGGTCGCGGGTTGCGGCCCGTCGCATGACCGCCGTCAGTCGAGGCCGAACCGGTCCGCGGCGGTGCGGTAGCAGACGCGGCGCAACCAGTCGTCGCCCAGGTCGAGCCGTTCCAGAGCTTGGACGGCATGCCGGTACGGGTACGGGATATTCGGGAAGTCGCTGCCGAACATGATCCGGTCGCCGTGCCCGAGCAAACGATGCCGGTCGGCCGCCGGGAACGGGATATCGGCCTCGGCGAAATCGGTGAACGCCATGGTGGTGTCCAGGCACACCTCGGAATACCGGTCCGCCAGGTCCAGGAAATCCCGATACTCGGGCATTCCCATATGCGCCACGATCAACGGCAGGCGCGGGAACCGGCGCAGGACGTCGGCGACCGGTCCGGGGCCGGTGAACGCGCCGGGCGCCGGACCGGAGCCGCAGTGGATGACGGTGGGGACACCGGCGTCCTCGAGCAGGCCCCAGACCGGTTCCAGCAGGGGGTCACGGGGATCGTAGGCGCCGACCTGGATATGGGCTTTGAAGACCCGGGCGCCCCGCTCCACCGCGGCCGCCACGTATTCCGCGGCACTCGGCTCGGGATAGAAGGTGGCGGTGTGCAGGCACTCCGGGACTTCGGCGGCGAATTTCGCGGTCCACTCGTTCAGCCATGCCGCCATGTCCGGACGGTGCGGATACACCAGGGCGGTGAACGCGCGGATCCCGAAGCGGCGCAGCATGTCCAGCCGGACCGATTCGTCGGTGCGATAGGTGATCGGCCAGGGACGCCCGGTGAGCGGACCGGCATCGTCGAAATATGCCCACACCTTGCGCAGCACCTGGTGTGGCATGAAATGGGTGTGCACATCGATTATTCCGGGCAATCCGAGCCGTTGCCGGAACTCCACGAGGTACTCCTCGTCGGCCGGGACCTCGGTTACTCCGGAGGTGTTCACGTTCGTTCCTCTCGGTGGGGTCGGGGCAGGGGGTGGTGGCACGTCATCGCGCCCGGCCGACCGGATCCCCGGGGTACAGGGTGCGGGCGTGATCGCCGATACGGGCGATCATCCGGTCGAAGAACCGTACGGGGTCGGTGCCGACGACGATATCGGCGTTGGGCGGCCGCCCCCACATACCGGCCCAGTCGGCAATGGTGGCGCCCCGCGTGAGGGTGCCCGTCAGTTCGACGTCCACGGTGGCGGGCCGGGTGCGGGCCAGCGCCGGATCCAAAGTGACCGCGGCCGCGAACGGGTCGTGCATATGGGCGAGGTAGCCGAGGTTGTATCCGTGGTGGAAATCGAAGTAGAAGCGCACCGCGTCGGTGAGGTAGCGGATGATCGGATTGCTCGCCGCCGAACGCGCCGTGGGCGGGTCGGCGGGCGATACCGTCTCGAGCGGAAAGCTACCGGCCCGCTCGGCCAGCCGGATCAGGTGGGCGGGCCGCATCTCGATGGTTTCGGTGATGTCGAGGGCGCAGATCAGCGGACGGCGGTCCGGTGGGGCGGCGGAAAAAGCGTCGAAGACGATCTTCGCGGCCTCGGGGTCGACGTGGATGTTCCACTCGTTGGTCGGTGTGGTGTTGCCGGGGTGGGAGAACGCCCCGCCCATGATCACGAGCCGGCGCAGTAGCCGCGGGAGTTCGGGTTCCTCGCGGAGCGCAAGGGCGAGGTTGGTGAGCGGCCCGGTACACAGCCCGGTCAGTTCACCGGGATGACGCCGCACCAGATCCACCCACATTCTTGCCGCGCTGCGTTCGGAGATACGCCGGCTCGGGGCGGGGAGTTCGGCGTATCCGACGCCGTGCGGTCCGTGGGTGTCCTCGGTGGTGCGCAGGGGGATCTCGAGCGGTTCGGCGGCCCCGAGGGTCACCTCGATCTCCGGGGCCCGGGCAAGTTCGAGCCAGGCCAGATTGTTGATCGCGACCTGGGCCGCGGGCACATTGCCGGCGGTTGAGGCGATCCCCATGATCTCGGTGTCCGGGCCGGCGAGCAGATAGAGCAGGGCGAGGGAATCGTCCACGCCGGTGTCCACGTCCAGGATGATCCGCTGCCGCACCCCATGACCCTATCGGGAGGTGCGGCAGCGGATCCGGAGCGGGTCGTGTCACAGTGACGCATTTTGGTCGGTGTGCCGAAAATACGTCGCGGGGTGGACGACTCCTGATCAGTCGCGAGTGGGCCAGTAGGTGTCGGTGGCGGGCCGGCGGGTGAGGGCCGCGCTGCCGCTCACCTCGGTGAGGCCCAAGTGGAAAAGCATGCCCACGGTGAGCAGGCTGACACCGACGATCAGCGGGGTCAGCAGCTGTGCGGCGCCGGCGCCGGAGGGTGTCATATGGTGCTGTTCGCCCAGGTGCATGGCGTACATACCGGTGTAGTGCATACCGGCCACGGCGACGCCCATCGCCAGGGCGGCGCCCACGGTGGCGAGGGTTCCCCGCACATTGAGGGTGAACCAGAGCGCGGCCGTCGCGGCGATCACCGCGATCACCATGGACAACGCCACCGTCGACCCTTCGTAACCGATCTCGACGTCGGTCTTCATGGCATACATACCGGCGTAGTGCATCGCACCCACGCCGATCCCGGTGACCACGCCGCCGACCAGCAGGCTCTGGCCGCCCAGCCGCCGCTGTCGGGCCAGGCACAGTCCCAGCCAGACCACGACCATGGCGATCGCGGCGCTGACCAGGGTGACGGGTACGTCGTATCGGATGGCGGCGCCGTTGATCCGGAAACCCAGCATGGCGATGAAATGCATGACCCAGATGCCCGTGCCGCCGAGGGCCACCGATGCCGCGATGAGCCAGCCGTCGAACGGTGACCTGCTGCGTACGCGGCTCATACACCGTAGTGCGAGCAACGATCCGGTGAACGACATGACGTACGCGACCACGGGGGTGAGCCAGCCATGGCTGAAGTGGTCGATCTCCACCGGTGGACCTCCTCGCTGGGTGGAAGCCCGCCCCCGCAACAGCGGAACGCGAGCATTCCAAATTGTTGAACGTGCAGGAGGTGAATTTAGAGGGGTTGTGTCATGAAAAACAAGGGCCGCAAAGATGACATAGGCGCACCTGTGACACGGAATCTGCGTGACAGTGTGCGCGGAGTCGCGCTATGACGTGGAGCACACTACCAGATGTGCGGCTATCGATTCCGGCAATCGTCCGGCACGTCGTTTCCGGTACCCGATACCGCCCAACTCATCCGGGTGCCGAATTCTTCGGTGCGGCCGTCACATCGGTCCGTAACCCGGTCGGCGCGGGTGAAGCGCTTCGGGCGGGTGTGCTCCGGTGGCCGGATCGAGTTTCCGGTTGGGCTGTGTGTCACCGGCCCTCGGCGTAGGCTTCGGACAACTCGAAGGAGACCCATGCCTGGCACATCCAGCCGTCCCACCGCCGTCGAACACGATCTACCCGAGGCCTATCTGGCCGAATTCGCCGAAATCCGCAGTGCAGAACGCGCCGAGGCCGCCCGCCGCAGTGCCGTCGCGGCCCGGATCGTGGCCGGCCACGCCACCGATGCCGCCGACTGCCGCAATCTGCTGGCCATGCTCGGTCTCGACGCGGAGGCGGGCAAACTCGCCGGCGTCCAGCCCTGACCGATGAATTCCGGCCCCGGGTGGGCGGGGCCGGACCGGCACGTACGCTCGGGGTATGCCCGAAACGGCGCTGCTCACCCCGCCGCACCCGGATTCCTGGTCCGCTGCCCTCGACGATCTCGTCGAGCTGATCGGCGACCGGCCCACGGTCGTGCTCACCGGCGCGGGGATCTCCACCGACAGTGGAATCCCCGATTACCGTGGCCCCGACGCCCCGCCGCGGACGCCGATGACCTACCAGCAGTTCGTCGGCGACCCGGTGTTCCGGCAGCGCTATTGGGCGCGAAATCACGTGGGCTGGCGGTACATGGACGCCGCCCGCCCCAATGTCGGCCACCGGGCCCTGGCCGAATTGGAGCGCCGGGGCACGGTCACCGGTGTGATCACCCAGAACGTCGATCTGCTGCACACCAAGGCGGGTAGCCGCCGGGTGATCGACCTGCACGGCAGCTATGCCCAGGTGCGCTGTCTGGGTTGCGGGGCGCGTATTTCCCGGATGGCGCTGGCCGAGCAGTTGGAACAGGCCAATCCGGGTTTTGCCGCCGCCTCGGTGACCGGCCACGAGGTAGCTCCTGACGCGGATGCCGTGGTCGAGGACACCAGTGGTTTCCGCATGGTGGATTGCGCGCGGTGCGGCGGGATGTGGAAGCCCGATATCGTGTACTTCGGGGAGAACGTGCCGCCGGAACGGGTCGTGGCCGCCTACGCAATGGTGGACGCGGCGGAGGTGGTCGTTGTGGCCGGGTCCAGCTTGACCGTGCTGTCGGGCCGCCGGTTCGTGCACCGGGCCGCCCGCAACGGCGGCACGGTGGTGATCGTGAACCGCGGCGCCACCCGCAGCGACGGTCTCGCCGACCGGCGGCTGGATGCCGGATGCTCACCGCTACTGGCCGGATTGGCCGAGAGGTACCGCGCCCGTAGCGCGCGTCCCGTCGCCGGCCCCGCCGGAGCCGCGTAGGCTGCCCGGCTATGCGCAGCACAGTCATCGCGGTGCACACCGGCCGCAGCGAAGTGGTCCACGACATCACCCCGCAGTGCCGGGCGTTCGCGAACGACGCCGGCGGCGACGGCCTTCTGCACATCTTCGTACCGCACGCCACCGCCGGAATCGCCATCCTGGAACTGGGCTCGCACAGCGACGAGGACCTGCTGGCCGCCCTGCGTGACCTACTCCCGGCCGACGACCGGTGGCGGCACGCGCACGGGTCGCCCGGGCACGGCCGCTCCCACGTGATGCCCACGCTCATCGCCCCGTACGCGACCGTTCCGGTCCTGAGTGGTGAACCGGCGCTGGGCACCTGGCAGTCCATAGCGCTGGTGGATATCAATATCGACAATCCGGATCGTGAGGTGCGGTTGTCGTTCCTGACCTCCGGGGGGTGAACGCGCCCGCCGGGGTAACGTCGGCGGGTATGAGCAGTCTCGGAGTCGCCATCATCGGGTACGGGCTGGCCGGGGCGGTGTTCCATGCCCCACTCGTCGCCGCCGAACCCCGGCTCCGGCTGGCCGCGGTGGTGACCGGTTCGGCGCAGCGGGCGGAGCAGGCGCGACAGGAGTACCCCGGGGTACGCGTACTGCCCGACACCGACAGTCTTTTCGCCGATATGTCCGGCATCGACCTGGTTGTGGTCGCCGCACCCAATCGCGTACACGCCGAACTGGCCCGGCGGGCGCTCGCGGCCGGCGCGGCGGTGGTGGTCGACAAACCGTTCGCGGTGACCGCCGCGGAAGCCGAAGATCTGCTGCACTACGCCCGCGGCGCCGGGCGGGTACTGACCGTATTCCAGAACCGGCGTTGGGACGGCGATTTCCGGACGGTGCGCCGCCTGGTGGCCGAGGACACGCTGGGCCCGGTGCGCCGTTTCGAATCCCGGTTCGAGCGCTGGCGTCCGGTGCCCAAGGGCGGCTGGCGCGAACTGGGCGGCCCCGCCGATGCCGCCGGGATCCTGTACGACCTGGGCAGCCACCTGGTCGACCAAGCGCTCACTCTGTTCGGCCCGGCCGCGAGCGTCTACTGCGAACTGGCCCGTCGCCGCTCCGGGGTGAGCACCGACGACGACATGTTCCTCGCCCTGACCCATACCGGCGGGGTGCGTTCCCACCTGTGGGCGAGCGCCGTGGCCCCACTGCTCGGTCCCCGGTTCCGGGTACTCGGGGACCGGGCGGGCTACGAAGTGCACGGACTGGACCCGCAGGAGGCGGCCCTGCGTGCCGGGCGTCGGCCGGGTGACGGGACGCCGTGGGCCGAGGTCGGCGAAGCGGACTCCGGTCTGCTCGGCGCTGGCGACGACCCGGCGCCGTACCCCACCCTGCCCGGCGACTACCCCGCCTTCTACGCGGCCACCGCCGCCGCCGTTCTGGACGGTGCGCCCGTACCGGTCGACCCGAGCGACGCCCTGGCGGGCCTGCGGGTTCTCGAGGCGGCCCGCGAATCGGCGGCGAAAGGCGGGGTCGTGTCCCTGGAAGGCGCCTCCGGGTCGGCGGACCCGGGGCGCTGGTGACCCGGACTGCGGTTGCGAGAGATCTATTCGAATTCTCTCAATACACCTTCTGTCCAGTGTCTCAAAGAGCGATGATGGTGCCATGGCCGCACCGAACCCCGTCGCACCCGATACCACCGTCCGGAACCTGCTGCGCACCTGCCCGCTGTGCGAGGCCGCCTGCGGCCTGGAGTTGACCGTCGACTCGCGGGATCGGGTGACCGGTGCGCGCGGAGACGAACTGGACCCGTTCAGCAAGGGTTTTCTGTGCCCCAAAGGGGCCAGTTTCGGGCAGCTCGACGGCGACCCCGATCGCCTCACCGAACCCATGGTCCGCGACCGAGTCACCGGCTCGTGGCGGACCGTGGGCTGGGCCGAGGCATTTGATCTGATCGCGGCGCGGATCCCGGCGATCCGGGCCGAGTACGGCGCTCAGGCGATCGCGCTGTATCTGGGCAATCCCAATGCGCATACCGTCGCCGGAACCCTGTACGCGCCGACGCTGATCCGGGCCCTGGGGACGAAGAACGTGTTCTCCGCCAGCACCGCCGACCAGATGCCCAAACAGGTGGCCTGCGGGCTGATGTTCGGGGATCCACTCGCCGTTCCGGTCCCGGATCTGGATCGCACCGATTACGTGCTGATGCTGGGTGCCAACCCCCTGGAGTCGAACGGTTCACTGTGCACCGCGCCGGACTTTCCCGGCCGGCTACGCGCGCTTCGGGCGCGGGGCGGCCGCCTGGTCGTGGTGGACCCCCGCCGGACCCGCACAGCCGCCCGCGCCGACGAGCACCTCTTCGTCCGGCCGGGCACCGACGCCTATCTGCTGTTCGGGATCGTGCACACCCTCTTCGCCGAGGGGCTTACCGAGGTCGGTGTCGCGGTCACGGGCCTGGACGAATTGCGGGCCGCGGCCGCGGCATTCGATCCGGAGACCGTGGCCGCGCGTACCGGAGTGACCGCCGCGACCGTGCGCCGGCTCGCACGTGAGCTCGCGGCCGCGCCGACCGCGGTGGTGTACGCCCGGATCGGTACCGGCACCGCCGAATTCGGCACGGTGACCCAATGGCTGGTGGACGTGATCAACGTGCTCACCGGCAATCTCGACACTCCCGGCGGCGCCATGTTCGCGACGGCGGCGGTCCGCGGGATCGTGCGCACCAAACCGTTCCGGCCGGGCCGCTGGCGTAGCCGCGTGCGCGCCCTGCCGGAGTCCATGGGTGAGCTGCCGGTGGCCACGCTGATCGACGAGATCACCACGCCCGGTGACGGGCAGGTGCGGGCGCTGATCACCGCGGCCGGGATTCCGGTGCTGTCGGCGCCCGGTGGTGCCCGGCTCGACGCCGCGTTCGCCGGGCTGGACTTCATGGTGAGCCTGGACTGCTACCTCAACGAGACCACCCGGCACGCCGATGTGATCCTGCCGCCGCCGCGTCCGGTGCAGTCCCCGCACTACGATTTCGCGCTGCTGCAGTTCGCGGTCCGCAACTACGCCCGGTTCTCGCCGCCGCTGGTGCCGCTGGGGGGCCGACCGTCGGAGGCCGCGGTCTATGTCCGGCTGGCGGCGGCGGTGAGCGGGCAACCGCACAACCCGGCCGCGGACTACGATCCGCTGGCCGCGTTCGACGAGCTGGTCATCGGCACGACACTGCGGCAGGCCGGTCTCGCGGAGCGACGGCACGAACTCGCCGGGACCACCGGTACCGAACAGCGTCTGGACCTGATGTTGCGGCTGGGACCCTACGGTGAATGGAACGGCGGGCACCTGAATCTGCGTACCCTCCTCGAGAATCCGCACGGTCTGGATCTCGGCCCGCTGCGTTCCCGGCTGCCCGAAATTCTGCGCACCGCCTCGGGGGCGGTGGAGCTGGCGCCGGCGGCCCTGCTGGCCGATCTCGACCGCCTGCGCGCCGGATTCGCGGCCGCGTCGGCGGAGATGGTGCTCATCGGACGCCGGCATCTGCGCTCCAACAACAGCTGGATGCACAATGCGCCCCGTTTGGTGGGCGGGACGAATCGCTGCACCCTGCAGATCCATCCCGACGATATCGCCCGGCTCGGACTCGGCGAGCAGGCGCTGGTGAAATCCGCGGTCGGGTCGCTCACGGTACCGGTCGAGCCCACCGATTCGATCATGCCGGGAGTGGTGAGCCTGCCGCACGGCTGGGGGCATGCGACGAGCTCTCAGCAGGTGGCGCGGCAGCACGCCGGTGTCAATGTCAATGTGCTGACCAATGATTCGGTGCTGGATATCCCGTCCGGTAATGCCGTGTTCAACGGCGTCCCGGTGTCGGTGACCCCTGCCTGATCCGGATCGCCCGCGGTCGCGAATCGAGAAGACGGCCGCCAAAGATTCGCAGGCTGCCCGCACGCCGGTGACCGACCGCCGGTGACCGACGGCGCGAAAGCCTACCGCGGTTGACCGATCAAAGATGGGCCGACCGCGGTGGCCGATGGCGGGCGGACCGTCGCAGGACAGACCTATCGCGGGTGGACCGGTCCGGGCGGGCTGGGCGTGGGTGAGCGACCGCGGGCGACCAGCGAAGGGCGGACGGCCCGCCCGGAACTATCAGCGCTGCCCGGCCCGCAGGAACCGTCCGGTGCGAGTGCTGCCCAGAGCCGGATCGGCGGTGCCGTGACCGAACACATACCGCCCGCCGATGTACACCGCCGAGACGGCGGTGTCGTTGCGGTTGACCATCCGTTCCAGTCCGCCGTACTGGGCCACCGGGCTCTCCGCATAGGCGTCGAGCGAATCGTCGAGGCCTGCCGGATCGATGACGACCAGATCAGCGCGGTCGCCTTCGCGCAGGTGACCGGCATCGATGTCGTACCAGTCGGCGAGTTCGCCGGTGAGCCGGTGCACCGCCCGCTCGAGCGGGATCACCGGAGTGCCTGCCTGTTCGGCCCGGTACATCCGGCGCAGGAAGCGGAGCCCGAAATTGTAGAAGGCCATGTTCCGCAGATGGGCGCCCGCGTCGGAGAACCCGAGCTGGATCCCGGGGTGGGCGGCGAAGCGGTCCAGGATCTCGGGGCGATGGTTGGAAATGGTGGTGCGCCAGCGTAGTTTGGCGCCGTGCTCGAGGACCAGATCGAGGAAGGCGTCCACCGGGTGTAGTCCGCCGCGGTCCACTCCGACCCGCCCGAAAGTCTTACCCACGACTTTCTCGTCCGGGCAGCTCACGATCTCGGCGTCGAAGAAATCGCGATGCCAGACCCGCAGCCCGAATTTCGCGTCGTAGTCCTTACGGAAGCGACGGCGGTAGGCCTCGTCGGCGAGCAGTGCGTCGCGTTCCACCCGGTCGGCCAGGTGCAGGGCCGCCGCGCCGGACCCGAACTCCTCGAAGATCACCAGATCGATCCCGTCGGCGTACACCTCGAACGGTACGGGCAGATGCTGCCAGCGGAAATCCGCGCCGAGCGCGTTCACCAGCCGTGCCAGGGTGCCGATCAGGACGACGGCGAACGGATTGGCCTTGATATCGGCGGCGGACAGCAGGCTGGTCTTGAGCTTGCGGCGACCGATACCCAGGCTGCTGAAGATCATCGCGCCGAGACTGCGCGGCGAGGTGATGTCCGGTCCGCCCTGCAGTACCCGGCCGCGTCGGCGCAGGATCGTATTGAGGCGGCGGCGCTCCTTCGCCCGCGCATAGGTGGACGGCAGGGTACGTGAACGGCAGGTCTCGCCGTCGATCTTGTCGAACAGCAGCTGCTGCGCCGACATACCGAGGAATCCGGCGTCGAGCGCCTCGCACAGCGCCGCCTCCATATCCGTCAGCTCGGCGCGGGTGGGGCGGACCTCCTTGCGGGTGGCGCGGTCGAGGCCGAGGCGGGCGGTCCGGATATCCGAATGACCCAGCATGGCTGCGATATTCGGGCCCAGTGGCAGCTGCTCGAGCGCGGCCACGTACTCGCGGGCGCAGGTCCAGGTCTTGGTTTCATCAAGCGTATCGATCACATGGCGGCGCGGAATGGCCTCGACCCGACCGAAGATATCGCCCGCGCCGGTGGGATCGATATGCACGGTGGACAGTGAGCACGAGCCCAGCAGTACCGTGGTGATGCCGTGCCGGACCGATTCCGACAGCGCCGGGGACTTAAGTACCTCGATGTCGTAGTGGGTGTGGATATCGATCATGCCCGGCAGGACCCATTTGCCCGCCGCGTCCACCACATCCGGACAGCCGGTCTCGTCGAGCGGATCCACGGAGACGGCCACGACCCGATCGCCGCGCAGTCCGAGATGGCGAACCGCGGAGGACGCGCCGGTACCGTCGAACCAGCGGCCACCCTTGATGATCGTGTCGTATCTCACACCCCATTGCAACTGGTCGGGTGACCCGGAGTCAAGAGGAGGTAGGCGTCGCCGGGCGGACCGCCCGCCCGGCGACCGGGGGTCAGCCCGCCGCGACCTCGGAACGGTCCTCGCTCCACAGCGTGTGGAACTTACCCTCGGCGTCGACCCGCTCGTAGGTATGCGCGCCGAAGAAATCGCGCTGGGCCTGGGTGAGCGCGGCGGGCAGCCGTTCGGCGCGCAACGCGTCGTAGTAGGACAGCGAGGAGGCGAAGGCCGGCACCGGGATCCCGAGCAGCGTGGCGGTCGAGACCACCCGCCGCCAGCTGTCGATAGCCGTCTCGATCGCCTCCCGGAAATACGGTGCGAGGATCAGGCTCGGCAGCGCCGGATCGGTTTCGTAGGCCTCCTTGATGCGGTTCAGGAAGCGAGCGCGGATGATGCAGCCGCCGCGCCAGATGGTGGCCAGATCGCCGGGGGTGAGGTCCCAGCCGTATTCGGCACTGCCGGCGGCGATCTGATCGAACCCCTGGGCGTAGGCCACGACCTTGGACGCGTACAAGGCCTGCCGGATGTCCTCGGTGAACTGCGCGATATCGGTGGGTTTCGCGGCGAGTTCGCCGGCGGCGAGCCCCACCGCCGCCGCGCGCTGGCCCCGCGACCCCGACAGGGCGCGGGCGAATACGGCCTCGGCGATACCGGTTACCGGGACACCCAGGTCGAGCGCGGATTTCACGGTCCAGCGCCCGGTGCCCTTCTGCTCGGCCGCGTCCACGATCACATCGACCAGCGGCTTCCCGGTTTTCGCGTCGACCTGGTTCAGCACCTCGGCGGTGATCTCCACCAGGTAGCTCTCCAGATCGCCGGAGTTCCACTGGGTGAAGATATCGGCGATCTGCTTCGGATCCAGGTCCAGTGCCGCGCGGAACAGGTGGTACGCCTCGCCGATGAGCTGCATATCGGCGTATTCGATACCGTTGTGCACCATCTTGACGAAATGGCCGGAACCGTCCGGGCCGATATGGGTGCAGCACGGGGTGCCGTCCACCTGGGCGGCGATGGACTCCAGCAGCGGTCCCAGCGATTCGTAGGATGCCGCGGGCCCACCCGGCATGATCGACGGTCCGTTGAGGGCTCCCTCTTCGCCGCCGGAGATTCCGGCGCCGACGAAGTTGAGGCCGCGGGCCCGCAGCGCGGCCTCGCGCCGGATGGTGTCGGTGTAGAGGGCGTTGCCGCCGTCGATGATTATGTCGCCCTTTTCCATGGCGCCCGCGAGTTCTTCGATCACCGCGTCGGTGGCGTCGCCGGCCTTCACCATGATGAGCACCCGGCGCGGCTTCTCCAGCGCGGCGACGAACTCGGCAATGGTCTCGGTGCGGACGAAATCACCGTCATCGCCGTGCGCAGCGAGCAGCGCGTCGGTTTTGGCGACGCTGCGATTGTGCAGGGCCACGGTGTAGCCGTGCTTGGCGAAGTTGCGGGCGATATTGCTGCCCATCACCGCCAGGCCGGTGACCCCGATCTGTGCACGCGCTGCGGAGGAAGCCATGAACCAGCTCTTTCGTTCGACTGTTCCAACATTTCGGCGGGTTCCGCCGGGCCGCGTCGATCGTGGAGACCGGCCGCGCCCGACATGTGCCCTGTCTTCTTTCTACCGGGTGGTCCGACCGGGCCGTGCGCAGACCCGCCGACAACCGGTCCGCGCGTGCGGACCGGCGCGGGCGACGGTGGGATCGCCGCAGCGGACCTTCCGGGCCACGCGGCCGGGTGTACCGGTGCCGGGCGGTTCGGGAGGAACCCGGCCCGAACAGTGGCTTCGCATGGTCGATCGAGAGACCCGGGGCGCACAATCGATGAACCGTGGGAGGTGTGGACGGCGATCCGGCGCGCGAATGGGTACACCGGAGGAGTGCGGTACAAATTCTTGCTCACGATGTCGACCGCGGTACTGACTGTCGCGGCGTCCCTGTTCACTGTCCAACCCGCCGCGGCCGCCCCTGGGCCACGGGTCGACGCGGAGAGACCGATAGACGGTCGCGCGATCCTGCTGGAG
This sequence comes from Nocardia grenadensis, assembly GCF_050942415.1. Classification (NCBI taxonomy): domain Bacteria; kingdom Bacillati; phylum Actinomycetota; class Actinomycetes; order Mycobacteriales; family Nocardiaceae; genus Nocardia; species Nocardia grenadensis. The sequence goes on from NZ_CP192054.1 coordinate 3,036,527, forward strand.
GTGTACTCACCCGCCATGGACACCGTGGTGACGAATCGGGTCATCCCCGCGCCGGGTGGCGGGCCGGCGCCCACGGTGTACCTGCTGACCGGGATCGGTGGCGGTGCCGACGGTATCTCCTGGTGGGACGATACCGACGTCCGGCAGTTCTTCGGGGACAAGAACGTGAACGTGGTGATGCCGATCGGCGGTGCCTACTCCATGTACACCGACTGGCACACCGACGATCCCGTGGTCGGCCGCGCCCGCTGGCAGACCTACCTCACCCAGGAGTTGCCGTCGGTCGTGGACACGCGGTTCGGTACCACCGGACGCAATGCGATCGCCGGGGTGTCGATGAGCGGCGGGTCGGCCGTGGATCTCGCCATCCAGGCGCCGGACCGCTACCAGGCGGTCGCGTCGTACAGCGGATGCCCGTGGTCCGCCGATGCCGCGGGCATCGCGATGGTCAGCGCGCAGGTGATGCGGGGTGGCGCCGACCCGGGCAAGATGTGGGGTCCGCCGGGGTCCGCGGGCTGGCAGGCCCACGACGCGTTCGCGCACGCCTCCCGGCTGGCCGGGAAGACCGTGTATCTGTCCGCCGCGTCGGGTATGCCCGGCGAGATCGACCGGGGCTGGGGGTTCCCGCCGGTCGAAGCCATTGCCTCCGCCTGTACTTCGGCCTTCGCCGGTCGCCTGGGCCAACTCGGCGTCGGCGCGGTGCACATCGACCGTTCGGCCGGTGCCCATACCTGGGGTCAGTTCGAATACGACCTGCACGATTCGTGGCCGCATCTGGCGCGGGCGATCGGCGCCTGACCATCGAGCCGCCCGACGGTCTTCGTCAGCTGCCGGGCGGCTCGGTAGAGGCGGCCCGGCCGGCCTGCCTCCGTGACTGGTCGTCCGTCCAGGTGAAAGACTGGCCGGGTACCGCCCGAGGCGGCACGGCACCGGTGGTGGTCCGGCGAAAGGGAGATCATGCGGAAATTCGGTACGGCCGCGGTCACCGCGCTGCTCGCGGCGGCGATCTCCGGTCTGCCCGGCGGGCACGCGGTAGCGGCCCCGGGCGCCGGTGTCGTCGAATCCGTCGCACCGCTGCCCGCCCCGGCCGTGCTGCCCGGCTCGGTGGATTCCCAGCGCATGTTCTATACGACGACGACCGTCGGCGGGGCGCCGACCGTGGCCAGTGCTGCCGTGTACTTCCCGCCCGGCGCGCCCCCGGCCGGTGGTCGGCCGGTCATCGCCTGGGCGCACGGCACAGTCGGGCTCGGCGATTCCTGCGCGTACAGTGTGGCCGGCCCGGGCGCCGTGGCGCGGGACTGGGCGTACCTGGGTCAATGGCTCGAGCAGGGTTATGCCATCGTCGCTGCCGACTACGCCGGGCTGGGTACACCCGGTGAACATCCGTATCTGAACGGTGTGGTGGAGGCGCACAATGTCGTCGACGCGGTACGGGCCGCGTCGGGGCACTACTCCGAACTGTCGAACAAATGGGTTGTGGTCGGGCAGTCGCAGGGCGGGGGAGCGGCGGTCACCACCGCCCGGTTCGCCACCGAATTCGGTGGCCCGGAACTGGACTACCGTGGCGCCGTGGCCACCGGCGTCCCCGCCTATATCGAGAACATCCTCGCTCTGATGGGGCCGGGTGTACCGCCGGTGAAACTGGGCGCGAATACCACGGGGTACGCGCTGTACCTGCTCAACGGCCTGCGCACCACCTACCCGGAGCTGGATATCGAATCCTTCCTCACCGACTCCGGCCGGTACTGGCTGGAACGCGGGCGCACCGAATGCCTGTCCCCGTTCGGTCACGAACTGGTGGCCCAGGGTGTGGTGATCGGGGACCTCTTCACCCGGCCGTTGGCCGAAATCCCGGATCTGCGCGGGCTGCTCACCCGCTATCTCGGCCTGCCGGAATCCGGCTACGACAAACCGCTGTTCCTGGGACAGGGGCTGCTCGATACCGATGTGATCACCCCGGAGACACTGCGGTTCGCAGCGGTGCTGACGGCGAACCGGCAGCCGGTGACGTTGAGGGTGTACCTCACCGATCACGATGGCGCCGTGAATGATTCGCTAATCGACACGGTGCCGTTCGTCGGCGATCTGCTCGACTGAGTTCCGGCCGTCCGAGTCCCCGGATCCACCCGCCGGTGAATCGGACTGCCGGATATGGCCTTCCCCCGTTTGACTTCGTCGGCGCCGGGAATAGCGGGAGCATAGTGTTCCTCGACCCTTGGGAATTGCCATGATCATTGTTCTCGGGCTGGTGATCGCCGTCGTGGCGGTTGCCGCCGGTGTCGCCGGCGTCGCGGCCAATACCAGTGATGTCAATCGGCTGACCAGTGACTTCTCGGTCTTCGATTACCACTTCGCCGGGACCACCGGCGAACTGTTCCTCATCGGCATCATCGTCGGCGTGGTCGGCGGATTAGGAGTGGGTCTCGTCTCCGCCGGTGCGTGGCGATCCACCCGCCGGGGTATGGAGACCCGCCGTGAACTGCGGCAGTCGCGCAAGGAGATCGCGGCCGCCCAGCGGGATCTCGCCAAGACCAAGACGCCGGCGAAGAAGCCCGCCCCCGCCGCTCCGGCGGCTCCGGCCTGGTCGATGAGCAAACTGCTGCGCAAGCCGGACAAGAGCGCGGCGACCGCCAAGTGACCCCTGTCCCTCGCCCGAATATCGGATATCGAATCAGAAAGTCAGTGTCATGATCGTTCTCGGACTTGTTCTGCTCATCGTCGGTTACCTGCTCGGTATCGGCGTGCTCACCACCATCGGCCTCGTTCTGCTCGTGGTCGGCGCGGTACTGGCCATCGCCGGATCGGTGGGCCGGCCGGTCGGCGGCCGGCGGCATTATTACTGACACTGTCCACCAGCGACCCTATCCACGACCGCCGCGGTGCGGGCGATCCACACGGATCGTCCGCACCGCGGCGGTCGTTCGGCCGGACATGCTCGTGCCGGGCTCTTTCAGCGCACCGCTCGCCGCTCCTGCCGACGAGGGCTCGTCGCCGCCTGGGCTTCCGGTCCGTGGGGATTGGTCAGCGCCATGCTCACTCCGATCAGCAGTACGACGGTGACCACGCTGATGGCGCCGAGCAGCGGCCCCAGAATATCCAGCGGCTCGGCACCTTCGGGCGACGCGGCATCGGGAACCTCATGCGCGTGCATCGCGGACATGCCGGTGTAGTGCATGGTCGCCACCGCCGCGGCCATGATGAGTGCCGCGCCCAGGGTGGACGGTATTCCCCACGAGCGCATGCTGAACCACAGCGTCGCGGTGGCCGCGACCGTGGCGATGACCAGTGAGAGTGCGATGCGGGCGGGGTCGTATTCGATATGCGCGTCCGTGCGCAGGGCGGCCATGCCGGTGTAGTGCATGGCGGAGATACCGAGACCGGTGATGGCACCGCCGGTCAGCAGCGCCGGAAGACCCGAGCCCGGTGTGGTCACCAGATACAGGCCGATGGCGACCACGCCGATCGAGATCGCCGCGCTCAGCAGGGTGAGTGGGACATCGAAGCGTATCTGCGCGCCGTCTATCGAAAAACCCAGCATCGCCACGAAATGCATGACCCAGATACCGGTCCCGCCGATGGTGATCGCGCCGAGCGCGAGCCAGAACAACCGGCGTCGTCCGCGCCGGGCCTGCCTGGTGCACTGCAATCCGATGGCGCATCCGGTGGCCGAGAGGAAATAGGCGAGGGCGGGCGTCAGCCAGCCGAACGCGAAGTGTTCGAGGTGAAGCATGTCCATCCAACGTTCCGCCGGGAGTAGCCCGGATTTTCTGTGTAGGGCTAAACAGTACGACGCTCACCCGGATGGTGTGCTGATCATTTGCTTGAAATGCTGTGTTATGAATCACATTCGATTTGTGCGGTGTCTCGACTACGCAATATTGCATTGTCTATCTTGCGGAAACGCTTCCGTGGTCGGTTGGTCGCGAAGTGTGCGTCTTGGCACCGAAAAGCCGATGTCACCGCATCATTGGAAGTTGCTCGTTGCGGGTCCGGGCGAAACGCCCATTCCGAAATGGGTGTGGTTCGGATTTCGGGATCGCGCGACTGCCTTCTCCCGGCGCCCGATAACTGCTCTATAACTGGCATATAACTTCTCGGCGTCGGTTCCGTGATCGGTGAAACGTTCCGGGTTCGAAACCGACTGCGGAGGGTCCGGTCGCCGGACGCGGCGACCGGACCCTCCGCGGGTGTCGGTGCGGTCGTCACCGCGCCTGCGAGCCCTCGCATCTCATCAGTTCCGACGCGGAGGTGACCCGGGAGTCGAATACCGTCCACAGCGATCCGTCCGTCAACCGTCGTAGGACGAACCGGTACTTGCCGTAGCACGCCCGCGAGGCCGCCGTCAGACGCGTCTTTCCCACCACCCGGTAGGGATGTCCATCGATGCGCACTGTCGAGCTCATGCTGTTCTCCCCTTTCGCCGTTGTCGGTCATCGGCGGCCACTGTGGCAGGGAGGTGCTGAAGCCACGCTGAAACAGCCTGAAGGCGGCTTCAGGAAGCAGGAAAGGTGCCGGTCGGAATCACTGTCGAGATCAGCGGTGTACCTCCAGCCAGTCCCGGTAGTGCGTGGGAGCCAGATACGCGTCCGGCCCGGCGAGGAGTTCGTCGCCGGTGATCGCGGCGAACATACCGGCCGTCTCGTCGGTGACGACGATACGGTCGTCGTGCCGGGCGAGCAGGGTCATTCGGCCGATCTCGTCGAGCGGGAGCACGTCGGGTCCGGCGATATTGCGGACACCCTGCAGCGGGGAGCCCAGTGCGACGCCTACCACCGCGTCCACGACATCCGCGGCCGCCATCGGCTGTAACCGGGTCGCGGGCAACCGGACGACGCTGTCATCGGCGGACCAGGACATCACCGCGTCCATGAATTCGAAGAACTGGGTGGCGCGCACGATGGAATACGGTGTGGGGCCCTTCCGGAGCAACTCCTCCTGCAGCGCCTTGGCTCGGTAATAGTCCACTTGTGGCACCCGGTCCACACCGACGATCGACAGCACCACCTGGTGTTTCACCCCGGCACGGTCTCCGGCGCCGAGGAGGTTGTCCATCGCGGTGCGGAAAAAGCCCAGCGCCGCGTCGTCGAAGGTCGGGGAGTTGGCCAGGCCGACCACCACGTCCGCGCCCGCCACCGCCTGGTCCAGGCCCGCGCCGCTGACCAGGTCCACGCCCGTGGACAGCGCCGCGGGCACCGCATCGTGACCGGCCGCCCGGAGCTTGCGGACGACCTGTGAGCCGATCCGGCCGGTACCGCCGATGACTGTCAGCTTCATGTTGCTCACCTTTCACCGCCTGCCACCGGGCAGGCCGGGGTTCAGAGAGTTCGATGTGCACTGAATTGCCGAGAGCTGCTCCACTGCGGCGGTCCGCGACCGGAGGAGCGACCGGCCGCGCGAACCGGGTGATCACTGTGCTGCTGTCCAGGATCGCATCAGTGATACCGGTGACGGTGGCCCGGCCACCGGAATAGATGATTTCGAGACCTGCCGGCCCGTACCCGGGTCAGGTAGAGAGCCGGGCGTCCGGCATCGGCCGGGTGAGCGATAGGTCCCGGTGGGCGATCCCCGGGTCGTGCTCATGCACCGCACGCAGGGCCTCGATGATATTTACACAGGTCAGATGGTCGGCGGGATGAAGCCCTTCGGTGAAGCGGAAGCGGACGTTGGCGGTGCCGCGCGCCGTATCGGTCGTGGTGATCAACTGATAGCGCAGTGGCGCCCGATCCTCGGTGGTGGTGGTCCAGATGGAGCGATAACTCAGCCCGGGCCCCAGCTCCCGGTCGACGATCACCTTCTGCACGGCCCCGGAACCGTCGGTGATCACCTCCACGCTGCTGCTCGGGATCTCGGACGCACCGGCGGCGCTGTGGAACACGGCGTCGTCGAGGACGCGGAGTCCTGCTGTGTAGTAGCCGTTTACCGCGGCCGCGCCGGCGACGGCGGCTTCGGACCCGGTGGCGCCGATACCGATATCGTGCCGTCCGCCCCACGGGTACACCCCGGCCTCGGGAAAATCGAGTTCCTCGACCAGTTCCACCCGCCGGATCCCCCGGGTCACCTCGGTCAGCGACCGGATGAGCCGGGCGGGGATGGTGCTCTGGAAGGCCCCGGTGGCGTGGAAGGTGGAGTGTCCGGTACGGCAGGCATCCAGCAGTTCGGCCGGCGGAACGTGGTCGTCCAGCGGTGCCGTGGATATCACGTCGTAGCCGTCGCTCAGGAGCTCCGGTAGCACGCTGCCCGGTATGTCCGCGGCGATCTCGGCGAACGTCGGCACGTAGACCACGCATGCCGTGCCTTCCGGCGGGGGCTGCAGGTTTTCGATCCGCGCGGATACCTCGAGGTGCGCTCGCGTGCGGATCCGTTCGGCGATCCGGTCGGCGAAAGGGCCCGCGCCGAGCACCGCGACCGCGAGCATGGGTGAACTCATGACGACTCCAGAAGGTAGTGAGGACGCAGGTCCGGCATGACCACACCGGGGGGCGCGGCACACAACTCGGGAACCACGCCCAGCATTGCGGCGACCGAGATATCGGTAATAGCGGACCAATCTCCGCTATAGGCCTCGTCGTCCATTTCGTTACGCATCTCGATGACACCGGGGTTGCCGTCGAGAGTGATCACATGTCCGCCGGCCGGGCTGCTCGGATGATCCGGCCCCAGATGGGTATCCGACGCCCTCGAAGTCGGGTGATTCGAAGGCAATGCGCAGGGCCCGCCCGCCCATATCACCGGGGCCCCAGATGATCAGCCGATATGGACCGGTCACAACCGTCTCCTTGCCGCCGCCCGCGGACTTTCTAACACACAGTCGGATGGGACACGCCAGTTCTGTGCGGCGTGGGCGCGGTGATGCCGAGAATATCCGCGATACGTCCGGATTCTGCGCGATGCGGTAACCGGAGGTGACTTGTTGTTCATCTCTGCTGGGACGTCTGCGACGCGGTGGGCCCGTGGTGAGAGCGGGCCCGTGGTGGTGTGGGTCCCGGCGCGGAATGCCGCGAAGGAGGCATCGAGTTCGCCGGTGGCGCTGCACATCACCTGGGTGCGGTTCTCCAGGTCGAGCGCATGACGCAGGCTCGGCGCGTCCACGGTCTGCCACATGGTCTCTTTCGTCATCCACACCGCGAGCGGGGAATTGCGGGCGATCTCCTCCGCTTTGGCCACGGCGCGCGCGAGTAGCTCACCGGACACGCGCCACCGGCACCGGTGATGACGAGTGCCCGAACCTCCGGGGCACCGTTGATCTCGTCGAGTACGGTGTGCAGTTCGGCGACCGTCTGATTGTCGAGCGCATTGCGCCGGTGCGGGCGTTCGATCGTCGGTACGACGACCCCGGAGGGTAGATAGTCGCTGGACAACGCGGACACGGGTGCTCCTTCGGCTCGGGGTTCGGCGCGTGGCTCGGTCGCCGAACCGCCCCGAGCGGAGCTCAGTCCGCGCGGGAGAACACCGCGACCAGGAACTCCGAGGAGTCGATGAAGGGCCGCAGATCCCAGGTCGACAGCAGGAGATCTGCGGCGAGGCCCTGCTCGGCGGCGTCGGCGCGGAATTCGGCGAAGTCGTAGCCGCGGTCGGCGCCGAAACCGGTGACCACGCGGCCCCGCGGTGCCAGATGCCGGGCGAAACCGGCCAGCACCGCGGACCGGGTCGACGGGGCCAGGAATGTCATCACATTGCCCGCGCAGACGATCACATCGAAATCGGCGGTCACACCTCGGCCTGGTAGGTCCAGTTCGGCGAGATCGCCGAGCAGCCAGGTCGGGCCGGGGTAGTCGGCCTCGGCGGCCGCGATCAGCACCGGGTCGATATCGACGCCGACCACCGTGTGACCGGCATTGTGCAGATGGCCGCCCAGGCGGCCGGCTCCGCAACCCGCATCGAGTACCCGGCCGCCGCGGCCCAGCATCGCGTCGATCAGCCGCGCCTCGCCGAATATGTCGTGCCCTTCTGCCGCGAGTGTGCGGAATCGCTGCACATACCAGTCGGAATGTGCGGGGTCGGCCGCGGTGAGTTCCTCCCAGCGGCTCGGCGTGCGGTCCGACGGGGTGTTCGCGCTCATCCGGTTCCTCTCGCATCGGCGCACCGCCCGGTGCGGTGGCGCCTACCGGAACCCTACGGGCCGAGCCGGTGCTCGTAGACCGTCGCGAGGTCGCCCAGGGCGGCGGACCCATTACCGGTGAAGCTGGAGCCGTGCATCACCGCCAGTGTGGTCGGCCGCGACTCGGCCGACCTGCGCAATGTCGCGGGTACGGCCGGACCCAGCGACGTGGCGTGGAAAACGTCCTCGGCCGGCTCGGCCGGGCCCATCAGATCGGCCCCGGTGCGGGTCGGCCCGTCGCCGAGCTGAGTCATCAGGTCACCGCAGAACAGCACACCGGTGGACTCCTCGTAGAGCACCCGCGCCTCCCAGTTGGGGCATCCGCCAGAACGAGTATTCGAGCAGCGGATCCCGGTGTATCTTCGCTGGTCGACGCCGAACAGGGCCGTGATATCCGGTCCGGCGCCGGGTAGGGCACCCATGGCCTCACCCCCCGAGGTGAGGCCACGTATGCCGGTAGCCGGACGTGGTGCCGCTACACCTCGGCGACGCAGGTGACGAGCTGGCGCTCGTCGTAGGTGTAGTAGCTGGTGGCCTCCGCGGGGCACCCGGATTCGTCGGTGGTACCGGTCAGGATCTTCAGCACGTGGACGGTGTCGGGCTTACCCGGCGTGCACGGGCTGTGGGTCGGGCTGTCGCTACCCGACGGAACCGTCATGCACTGACCTTCGACCCAGTCGATATCCAGGCACAGCGCACCCTGTTCCCGGCCGCCGAGGGTGACGTAGTAGGTCTGATCGACATCGGACGCGCAGCCGTCCTGGGTGGGGGCCTTGGCGACCACCTTGTAGTTCGAATTCTCCGAACCACACTCGGCGTGGTCGATCTTCGCGTCCGTCATCGTCCCGGACAGCGTGACACAGTCACCGATGGCGGCGTCGAAATCGACATCCCCTCCTTCGTCGGTTCCGTTCTGTCCGGGCACGGTGGATACCGCGCTCGCCGACGAACTCTGGGTCGAGTCGGTCCCGCCGGTACACGCCGACAGGGTCAGCACCGCACAGCCGAGGACGACGAGGCCGGCCAGTACACCGGGGATCCGGAACACGGGCGAATGTCTGGACATGAAAAGCTCCTTCATGGAAATACGTGATAGTGAATGGTGTTCGGGCAGTACATGATTCGAATCGGGTTGCGGGAATGCGGCGTATGCGGGAACGGAGCCGGGCAGGCTCCGGCCCGGTGGCCGCCGCCGGCGTGCATCGACGCAGGGTTGTCCGGCCACCGGGACCTGCCCCAGGGCAACCGGTGATGGTCACTCGGGGGCCGATTACTGCGGTGACGCACCACCGGATGACGGCGGTGCGGGTGCTGCCCGGCCGGCGGGGCCGATGGCAGCGACGAGATCGACTGTGGCGGTTCGCGGTTGTTCCGATGGAACGGCCACGTGCGAATGCTCGCGTGAGCTTATCGGTCGACCCCCCGACCCGCGATGATCGCGGGGACGGTTACCCGTGCCCTGAATCCCCGCCGCGCCCGTGGCCTACGGCCGTAGCTTCCCACGTCGGTACCCACTCCTCCTCGCTAATGCCCGGCGCAGATCTTAACCGTTGGCGCCGACAAAGTGGATCTCTCGGGCAGGTTCGTCTGCCCGAGGCCGGCGGAGGGATTGCCGATCGTCAGCCGATCCGGCGGCGGCGGAGATCCGCGCCGCCAGAGCGCGGATCATCTCCGTCGCGACGACCGCGTGGCCGCTGGTCGTGAAATGGATGAGGTCCGCGCTCATGAGATCCGGACGCAGCCGCAGCGGATGGTTGCAGAAATCGACCAGTAGCGCGTCGTACCGGCCGGCCACGTCGCGGACGATCTCGTTGTGCTCGGCCATCCGCGCCCGCATCGGCCGCATCGGTGCCATCCGTTCGGTTTCCCAGACATCGGCCGCGGTGAACGCGCACAGCTGGGCGCCGGTAGCGGCCAGCGCGGAAAAAGCGGTATCGAGATTCGCGCGCAGCCGGTCGGTATCGCCGCCGGGATGGAACAAGTCGTTACCGCCGCACGATACGTGCACGAGGTCGGGACCGAATTCCAGTACCGGCGCCAGCTGTTCTGCGAGCAGCTGATTCGAGGTGGCGCCGATCCGCCCGGTGTTCAGATATCTCACCTCGGGGTTCACCGAGCCGAGGATCTCCGCGACGCGGTCGGCCCAGCCGATTTCGCGGTAGCCCGCGGACGCGTCACCCACTCCCTGGGCGATCGAATCGCCGAGTACGGCGTAGCGCTGCCAGGGTGCACCGCGCAAGCAATGTAGAGCCGTCGGTAGGGACCGACACGATCAGTTCGACCCAGGAAAAACAATATCGATACGGAGATATGCGCATTTATATATGTACTCAAAGAGCAGATCATCACGCCCGCCCTGGCCGTACCGCGCGGTCTACCCAGGGTGCGCGCGCTGGTCGACCGCTGGCTCGGTTACACCACCGACCCGGCCTTTCCCGGCGGTTGCTTCCGGGCCGCGGTACTCACCGAATTCGACAGCCGCCCCGGATCGGTCCGTGACGCCGTCGCCGCGGACCATGAGGACTGGATGACCTTCCTGAGCGGGGAGATCCGTAAGGCTCAGGAACTGGGTGAGCTGACCGGGCGAGACGCGGCGGTGCTGGCCTTCGAGATCGACGCGGTCGTCGCCGCGGCCAATACCGCCCGCCAGCTCGGCGACGACGAACGAGTGCTGATGGCGCGCCGGATCGTGGAAGATCTGTTGCACTGACCGGAAGGACCGGTCGCGGTGTCGTAGCCGAGCTCCTTACTCACGGAGAGCGCCTTGCTCCAGGCCCAGGTGGTCGACGAGTTCCGCCGCGGCTGCCCGCCCGGCCCGGTTCGCGCCGATCGTACTGGCCGACGGTCCATATCCGATCAGGTGGATCCGCGGGTCCACCGCGACCCGGGTGGCGAGCGCGCCGCTCATGGTGATCCCGCCACCCGGCCCACGGAGCCGCAGCGGTGCCAGATGGTCCAGCGCACTGCGGAAACCCGTGGCCCACAGAATGACCTGCGCGGCCTGGAAACTTCCGTCGGCCCAGCGCACGCCGTCGGGCTCGATATGGTCGAACATCGGTCGCCGCCGCAGGACGCCGCGGTCCCGGGCCGCTCGGAGCCGGCCGTCCAGTGGGAGACCGGTCACCGAGACCACCGAGCCGGGCGGGAGCCCCCGGCGTACCCGATCCTCCACGATCGCCACCGCCCGGCGACCTGCGTTCACGTCGAACGGGGACTCCCGGAAGGCGGGTTCCGAACGTGTCACCCAGGTGGTGCCGGTGACCCGGGAGATCTCGTCGAGCAGCTGGACCGCGGAGATTCCGCCTCCGACCACCACCACGTGCTGTCCCGCGAACTCCGCCGGGTCACGGTAGTCGCGGGTGTGCAGTTGGCGGCCGGTAAAGGTCTCCGCACCGCGATAGTGCGGTACGAAGGGGTGCTCCCAGGTTCCCGTGCAGTTGATCAGGCCGCGCACCCGGAGCGTGCCCGCCCGATCGGTCTCGGCATGCAGCAGACCGTCGTCCCCGGCACGATCGCACACCACCCGCACGCTCACCGGCCGACCTACCCGGAGCTCGAAATGCTCCTCGTAACGCTGGTAGTAGCGCGGCACCGCGGTCGCCGCCGGAACCTCGGCCCCGGCGGCACCCGGACCGGTGTTCTCGGCGAAAGGCATCCCGGGCAGGTCGTGTATCCGGTTCACGGTGCTGAGGGTCAGTGACGGCCAGCGGAACTGCCAGGCACCGCCGGGGCCGGGTGCATGGTCGACGATCAGGAAATCCCGCCCGGGCACGAGCCCGTGTCGGCGCAGATGGTATCCGGCCGAGAGACCGGACTGTCCGGCCCCGATCACCAGTATCGGGAAGTCCGGTTCCGCCGGATGCACTGCCTGCTGCGCCATGATCGCCGATGCTAGTGCGCGGGCGATACCGGAAACCGGCGGCCACGCATCCGGCGGCCCGGTCGGCCGCTCGCCCCCCGCGGCGGTCAGCCGGGCACTCGGCCGGCCACCGGAAGTTCCACCACGAATCGCGCACCACCGGAGTCCGCGGGCTCGACCCGGATCGTCCCCTCGTGCCGTCCGACCACATCGCGCACGATCGCCAAGCCCAGGCCCGCACCTCCTTCGTCTCGGCTGCGGGCGTCATCGAGGCGCACGAAACGCTGGAATATCCGCTCCCGATCGGCTTCCGGTACGCCCGGGCCGTCGTCGGCCACCGCGAGTACTGCCCGGTCACCCTGCCGGTCCAGCGTCACCCATACCATCGTCGCCGCATGCCGCTGCGCATTGTCCACGAGATTGCCCAGCACTCGGGCCAATTGAGTTCGGCTACCGGTGACGACGGGCTCGCCCACCCCGAGATCGGAGCCGACCGGTAGACGATCCCCGACCCGGTGGGCCAGTTCCGCCCGGACAAGCGCGGCGAGCTCGATCCGGTCGGCCCGAGGCTGTTCGCCCGCGTCGAGCCGGGCCAGCAGCAGCAGATCGGCCGCGAGATGTTCCAGCCGTACGGTGTCGCCGAGCAGGCCGTCGAGTTCGAGCAACCCCGGATGCGCCTGCGACACTTCGAGCTGGGTGCGCAGACTGGCGATCGGACTGCGCAGTTCGTGCGCGGCATCGGCGATGAACCGGCGCTGACGTTCCGCGGACTGCTCCAGCGCCGCGAGCGTGTCGTTGGTGGTGACCGCCAACCGGGCGATCTCGTCGCGGGCGGCGGGTTCGGGCACTCGGCGTGACAGGTCGCCGTGCATGATCTCGGCCAGCTCGGACCGGATGGACTCCACCGGCCGCAATGCCCACCGGGTGACCAGCCAGGTCACCGCGGCGACCACGGCGAGGAGCACCGGCAGCCCGATCAGCATCGCCCGCCGCAGGTCGGCGACCGCGCTGTCGGCGGTGTCCAGCGACGCGCCCGCATAGACGGTGACCGGCCGCCCGTCGGGAGCGGTGCTGCCGAGCGCGGCGACGCGATAGCTCGCGGGCCCGGAATCACCGACTGTCACTTCGGTCTGCCCGAAGACGGGTTCGGTGGCCGCGGAAGCGCCGACGGCCCGCGTGGTTTCCGCGCCGCCGGCACCGGCCGCGCTGCCGGTGCCGAGGCCGGACGCGGTGCCCACGGGGCCGGGTGAGTCGTTCTCGTCTTCGGCCTCGTCGGCTGCTTCGGAATCGGACTCGTCGTCGGAATCGGACTCGTCGTCGGAATCGGACTCGTCGTCGGAATCGGACTCGTCGTCGGAATCGGACTCGTCGTCCTCGTCCGCTGCCTCGTCGGATTCGTCGTCCGCGGAATCCTCATCCGCGCCGTCTCCGGACCGTGCGTCCGTATTCGGCCCGAAGTCGGCCATCGGGCCGCTGCCCCGCAGTTCTTCGTCGGCGGCGAGTACCTGCCCGTCTGCCGAAACGACCTGCACCGGTTCATCGTCGGGGTCCGGCAGCCGAAGTTGCGCCAGTGGCGTGCCCGTATCCAGCTGGCCGGTGATATCGCGCGCGGTGTTCGCGGCCTGCAGATCCGCGCTCTCGACCAGATTGCCGCGCAGGGCGGCGAGCAGGATGAGTCCGGTGGCGGTAAGGGCGATCGCGACCACTACGGTGGCCGCGGTGGTGGTCCGTGCCCGGACCGAATTCCACCAGGGACCACGGCGGCGCGCCCGCTCACCCACGCTCGGCCGCCAAGCGGTAGCCCGCGCCGCGTACTGTCAGGATGGTCCGGCAGCCGAAGGGCGTATCGATCTTGCGGCGCAGGGTGCTGATGTAGACCTCGACGATATTCGGGTCGCCGTCGTAGGCGAAATCCCAGACATGCTGCAGGATATCGGCTTTGGATACGACCTCCCCGGCGCGCACGGCCAGGTGTTCCAGGACCGCGAATTCCTTCGCGGTCAGGGTGATAGCGCACTTTCCGCGCCGGCAACCGTGGGTGGCGGGATCGACCACCAGATCGCCGACACGCAGCACGCGTACGCCGCCGCGGGTGCGGCGGCGTAACAGCGCCCGGATCCGGGCCACGAGGACCACATAGGAGAACGGTTTACTGAGGTAGTCGTCGGCGCCGGTATCCAGGCCCTCGGCCTCGTCGTATTCGCCGTCCTTGGCGGTGAGCATCAACACCGGGGTTTCGTGACCGGCGGCGCGCAGGGTCGCGCAGACCCGGTAGCCGTTCATGCCGGGCAGCATGATGTCCAGGATGATCAGGTCGTACTCGGTGGTGGTGGCGCGGTGCAGCCCCTCCGCGCCGTCGTGTACGACGTCGACCGCGAAACCCTCGGCCGACAACCCTTTCGCCAGTGCGAGGGCGAGCCGTTTCTCGTCCTCCACGATCAGCAGACGCATCCACCCAGAGTGTCAGACACTTCCTGAAATGTTCTTCAGGTGACTTCAGGTCACCTTCAGTATCGGCTTGCCACAGTGATGACCGTATTCGGGACGTACACCCACCCAGGAGGTTTCACCATGGCAAGCGTTATTCGTCACGCGGTCGCCGGTCTGCGCTGGATTCTGATCGGTGCCGCGGTCGTGGCCGTGGTCGCCGGTGCCGCCGTCGGCGTCGCCACTGTTGCCTCGGCCACACCCCGCCGCACGGCACCGTCGCCCTCGATCGACCGATCGCGGAGTGGTCTCTCGTCGCCGATCCGGGAATCGACCGCATCCAGGCCATGGACGCCGCCGTGGCCGCGGTACCGGACAGTAGGGCGGTCTCGGCCGAGTTCGAGACCGAGCACCGCGGACCGGTGTGGGAGGTGGAAGTCGTCACCTCGGCGGGCGCCGAATACGAGGTGACGGTGGACGCGAACACCGGTGAGATCATCGGTGCGGCCGAACACGATTGATCCGCGCCGTGCGTGTCCGTGCGCCGCGGGTACGGGCCGGCTGCCGCCCCCCGGGCGGTGGCCGGCCCGCACCCGGCGCATCGGCGAGGCGCGCGAGCGGACGACGCGGCGATGCGACACTGGGTCCGCTATCGCCGTGGCTGCGAGAGTTCCGGATCGAACGGAAGGTGATCGCCGATGACGATGATCGAGGTGCCCGCGCCCGACGGTGATATCGACGCCGTATGGGAGACGCCCGAGGGCCCGGGACCGTGGCCCGCGGTGGTGTTGCTGCACGACGCGGTCGGGCTGACCGCGGATCTGCGGCGCAATGCCCGTATGCTGGCCGACCGCGGCTATCTGGTGATCGCGCCGGACCTGTTCTCCCGCGGGCCGCGATGTGTACCCGGCGTATTCCGCGATCTGCTGTTCACTGGTGAGGGCAGGGCGGTGCGCGATATCCTCGCCGCGCTGCACCGGATACGGGACGATTCCGCGTGCACCGGCCGGGTCGCGGTGGCCGGCTTCTGTATGGGTGGTGGGTTCGCCTTGCTCACCGCGCCGCGCGGTTTCGACGCCGCCGCTCCCTTCTACCCGACCAGCCGGGGCAACTACGCGGAGATGCTGCGGGGCAGCTGCCCGATCGTCGCCAGCTACGGACGGTTGGATCCGATCAATATCGGGCGTGCGCACCGGCTGGAACGGGTACTCGACGACTACGGCGTGGCGCACGACGTCAAGACCTATTCCGGGGTCACCCATGCATTCGCCAACCGGCTTCCCGCCGAGCCCGTACTGCGGGTAGCCGGTCTCGGATATGACGAGGAGGCCACCGCGGACGCCTGGCGACGTGTTTTCGCCTTCTTCGACGCCCATCTGAAAAACCCGTCACCGCGCTGACTGCCACTGCCGCGGCCGAAATCGGCTCCGCTGTCGCGCGGCGATTCGTATTCCCCGCACCGGGAAGCTGCGGACCGGAAATACAAGCCGTTGAATATCGTACCGTTCAACAACGGCAAAGTTGCCGCTGTGGCGTCCGGCATCGGGTCCGGGCGGTTCGGTCCGACGGGAGCAGGTTCGAGATGTCCAGCAACTATTTTCTCGGCTTCATGATGATGATGATGGGCATGATGTTGATGTTCTGAGTCGTCGCGTGGCGGGCGAGTACAACGCCGGCCGGGCCGGGTTTTCGTATCGACGTGACTTCGGCCTGGCCGGTGGGTGGCCCGGATACGGATGAGCAGGTCACCCGAGGGTGGCAACCTGCCCATCCCGGCGCACGCTCCTCGGCGAGCAACGTGCGCTCTTCCGGTTGGCTCGATGATCGGTAATCGGAGCGAATCTCACCGGACATCATGGGCCCGGCCTCGATGCCCCTACCCACCAGCGGCAGAACCGGCCGAAGCCGCGCTCCGGAATTGCGCGTGCTCAGATACAGACGGTGGCGCTTCCGAGGGGGACACACAGGATGATGGCGGAACCGGTGACCGGGGACGCCGAGGAGGTGGCGGCCGAAGCGACCGGGGTCCCGAAGGCGCCGAGCGACAGGGCGATCGCCGTTGCGGCGAAGATCTTGGTGATTCTGGCAGACATTACATATCCTTCGGTCGGGGTGAACCAGGGGACATCTTTTCGCGCAGCAACATCAGTTTTCGCTGCTTGCAAGGCCGTTACCAGACAAGGAATCATCAATTTTCCCGGGACCGAGGTCACGAGAGGGTCACCGGCATGCCGCGGAAGGTCGCGCCGGAGTTGCGATGACGCGGGTTCGATAGGCTACGTCCGGTGTGATCTGCCTGTGGCGACCCGGTCGCGGAGGTCCTGCGGCCGACCGGCTCTGTCGCGCAGTGGGTTTCGGATGCCGGCGGTGAGTTCGCGGCGGAACGAACCGGGCATCGCCCGCTACATCTCGCTGGGACACCGTGGCCCGGAATGCGATTCGGCGTTACCCGCAGATTTCACCGATCGCCCGGACGCTCTTCGTTCCCGCGGCGATTCCCGCCTCGGGGCCTTGCGAACGGGGTCGGGTTACCTCCGAGTGCGACCGACCCGTCGTGGAAGTGCGTTCCGTCGATCGCCGGGGGCGCAGCGACGATCGAGGAGCCGCCGTGGCCGAAGGGCTTGCCGGAGAGGGGAAGACAAGCCCTTCGGGTCGGCGGGTTACTCCTGCCCGTCGGTTCCGTACCCGAGTTCGACGTCGTAGCCGACCTCCTCGCCGGAAACGCTGATCTGCCCGGTGACCGGCGGATAGCCGCGGGCCACGACCGTGTATCGGCCCTCGGGGAGATCGGGCACGGTGTAGCGGCCCTGCTCGTCGGTGCGCGCGGTGGCGGCCACATCGCCGGTGGCGTCGAGGACGGTGATCTGGATATCGGTCACCGGCCGTCCACCGTCGGCTCGGGCCGACCCGGTCAGCACGGCCATCGGCGCGAGTTCGATATCGTGCCGCAGCCGGCCACTATCGGGCACGGTGAGCGCGGTCGCACACGGTCGCATATGCTCGGCGACCGCCACCAGGGTGTAGGTGCCGGGAACCACGCCGTGGCAGAGATAGGCGCCGTCCTCGCCGGAGGCGGCCGAGGCGACGACCTCGCCGTACTGGTCGGTCACCGTGACCGTGGCGCCGGCCAGGGGCGTACCGCCGCGGGTCGAGCGGACCGTGCCCGACAACTCCCCGAGCCCGGAGAGGGTGAGGTCCATGCGCTGCGGCTGCGCGGCGTGCGCGACATTGACCGCGGTCGGCCGGTGCCCCGGAGCCGAGACGATCAGCACATAACCACCCGGCGCGGGGGCGTTCACGGTGTAGCCGCCGTCGCCGGTCCCGCTCGCCCGCGCGACCTGATGGCCGCGCTGGTCGATCAGGGTGAGTGCCGCACCGGGGACCGGGCGTCCGTCCTCGCGGGTGATGCGCCCGTGGAAGGAACCGCTCTCGTCGCCGGTCCCGGCGTAGCGGGTGGTCGGCATCGAGGTCTGCGCGGTGACGGCCGGGCTGTACAGACCGTGACCGTTCTGTCCGGCCGGCGCCTGCGCGGTGAGTGCGCCCACGGGTACCGGGGCCGCCTCGGTCCGCGGATCGTCGGCGTTCTCGGCGGCGGGGGCGTGGTGCCGGCCCACCGGTTCGGCCACCGCGGGGGTGCGTTCCAGATCGGCCAGATCGTCGGGCACCTGGGTCTCGGTCCCCATATCGGTGGCGGCCGCCGGATCGGCGGTCGGTTCGATATCGATCGTGCGCCGCAGTGGGCGGTTCGGCAGCAGCGCCGCGGCGATGAGCGCCACGACACAGGTCACCGCGGCGATCAGGAAGATCCGGCCGGTGGCGTCACCGTAGGAGAAGCGCACGACCTCGGCGATGGGGGCGGGTAGCGCCTTCAGGTCGAGATTGCCACTGCCCGACGATGTGGTGTTGATACCGAGTTCGGCAAAACGGGCGGTGGACAGTTCGCTCACCCGGGTCGCCAGTACCGAACCCAGGACCGAGACGCCGATGGCGCCACCGAAGGTGCGGAAGAAGGCGACGCTGCTGGACGCGGCGCCGATATTGTGCACACTCACGGTGTTCTGGACCGCCAGCACCAGGTTCTGCATCATCATGCCGACACCCGCGCCGGTCACCGTGATGAAGCAGCCGATCAACCAGATGTTCGTGGCGTGGTCGACGCTGGACAGCAGGGCGAACCCGACCACCAGCAGCGCCGCGCCGCCGACGACGAAGGGCTTCCACTTGCCGAACCGGGTGATGAGCTGACCGGAGACCACCGAGGCGACGAGCATCCCGGCCACCATCGGCGAGGACAGCAGGCCCGCCGCGGTGGGGGAGTAGCCGCGAGCGGTCTGCAGGTATTGGCCGAGGAACGTGGTGGCGCCGAACATGCCGACACCCACGGCGATGGACGCGAGGATGGCCAGCGCGGTGGTGCGTTCGGTGACGATCGGGAGCGGGATGACCGGATCCTTGACCCGGGCTTCGACGAGCACCGTCAACGCCAGCAGCAGTACACCGCCACCCACGTAGAGAGCCGATTCGGTGGACCACCACTCGTAGTACCCGGCCTTACCGGCGAACGAGACCCAGATCAGCAGGACCGAGACGCCCGCGGTGAGCAGCGTGGCGCCGAGCCAGTCGATGCTGACGCCCTCTTTGCGGGTTGTCGGCAGTCGCAGTGTGCGCTGCAGGAGCAGCAGTGCGATCACCGCGAGCGGGATGCAGATGAAGAAGCACCATCGCCAGCCGAGGGGGCTGTCCACGATGACGCCGCCCAGGATCGGTCCGCCGGTCATGGAGACCGCCATGACCGCGCCCATATAGCCGGAGTACCGCCCGCGTTCGCGCGGCGGAATGATGCTGCCGATGATCGCGACGACCAGCGCGGTAAGCCCGCCCATACCGACGCCCTGCAGGGCGCGAGCGGCCAGGAGCAGCTCGACATTGTGGGCGAAGCCGGCGATCACCGAGCCGACCACGAAGATGATGATGCCCAGTTGCACCAGCGTCTTCTTGTTGAACAGGTCGGCCAGCTTGCCCCAGATCGGCGTCGAGGCCGCATTGGTGAGCAGAGCTGTGGTGATGACCCACGCATAGGCGGTCTGCGAAGCCTGCAGATCGCCGATGATGGTCGGCAACGCGTTGGCGACGATGGTCGTGCTGAGCAGCGCGGTGAACAGCGCCGCCAGCAGACCGGTCATCGCTTCGAGGATTTGGCGATGGCTCATGGCGAGCGGATCGCGAGAGGCTGGCGCCTCGGTGTCAGACATCGGCTCTCTCTTTCGAAACCTGCGGGTTCTCGTCCGCCGTGCCACAGCGGTCCCGGGAGTTGAGGGAATTCCGGAGGCGGCGCATCACCTGGTAGGCCTGTTCCACATCGTCCTCGGTCCAATCGCCGAGGGTTTCCTGGAGGTGTCGGGTGTGCAGCGCCCGGACGCGGTGCAGCAGATCCTGGCCGTCCGGGGTCAGCCGGACGAGGCTGGCGCGGCCGTCGCTGGGGTCGGCCTCGCGACTGATGTATCCGGCGGCGGCCAGTTCGGTGATGTGCCGGCTCATCGCCGACGGGGTGATCCGCAGGTCGGCCGCGAGCCCGACCTGCCGGCAGGGGCCCGCCGTCTCGAGGGTGGACAGGACGCCGAGCCCGCCGGGGAGTAGCCGGCCCGCGTCGGAATGGGCCAGCGTGCTGCGGAGGGCACGGCCGATGAGGAACATCTCACCCAGGAGGTTCTGTGTGGTATCCGCTGAGACTGGCACGGTGACTCCAAACGATGATTAGTTCACTACGCTAACTAAAAATAGATCAGTTGCTTGCAGCAATCAACTATCGCAAATCGGACACCGATGCTTCGCGGCGAGCACGGCCTCCCGGGGGAGCGGGCTCCATTAGCCTCGAGGTGGAACCGAATATCCGAGCCGGTGCTGTATCCGGCCCGATCGAAAGGGTAATCGTGCCGATAGAGCTGGACCTGTCGACCGACGAACTGCTGTCCACCACCCGGGCGGTACGTAAACGCCTCGACCTCGGGCGCGAGGTGCCGCTCGAGGTCGTGCGCGAGTGTATCGAACTGGCGGTCCAGGCGCCGAGCGGTTCGAATCGGCAGGGCTGGCACTGGATCGTGGTCGCCGATGCCGAACGGAAGCGCGGGCTCGGGGAACTGTACCGGAAATCCTTCGAACGCTACGCCGCGTCGAAGTACTTCCCCGGCAACCAGGCCGGTTCGGGCTCTCCGGAGGATGCGGCCCGGCAGCGTATCGCGAGTTCGGCGACGTACCTGGCGGAGAAGATGGGTGAGGTGCCGGTCCTGCTCGTGCCGTGTATCGAGGGCCGGGTGGACGGGGCCTCGGGTGCGCAGAGCGCCTCGCACTGGTCGTCCCTGTTCCCGGCGGTGTGGAGCTTCTGCCTGGCTGCGCGTTCGCGCGGGCTCGGTACGGCCTGGACCACCCTGCATCTGAGCTATGAGCGCGAGGCCGCCGACCTCCTGGGGATCCCGTACGACACGGTGTCCCAGGGTGCGCTGCTCCCGGTCGCGTACACGAAGGGAACGGACTTCAAGCCGGCCGCGCGCACGGATCTGGACCGGATTGTGCATATCGGAGGCTGGTAGCCGCTCGCTCGTGATCCCGCCCCGTCCGGCTCCGGTGGGTGTGCCGACGCCGGTGGTTCGGTGTCGGCCGCGAGTCGGTTGCGATGTCCGGTATGTCTCCCGACCGCCGTGTGGTGACTACGTCGCCTCACGGCGGTCGCCGTGTATGCGCGGTGGGTATGCCGCCGAGGCTTGCTGCATTCGCCGCTGATCTGGTCATATAACGGACTCTTGACAGGTTGCGTGTCAGCGATCACACTTGCCACGGAAGTTGACATGACTGTCACGTCATTATCAGTGAGTCAGGAGGCAACGGTGCCTGCAGTTCCCGATATGCGCGCGCTCGGGCGAGAAGTAAGCAACTGGGGTCGCTGGGGGAGCGACGACGAGCGGGGGACCACGAATCTCATCACGCCGGAGCGAGTTGCCGCGGCGGCCGGCCTGATCCGGACCGGCGAGGTCTTCCAGCTGGGGATCCCCCTCGATGGTGACCGCAGCCGGGCGGCCTGCGTATCAACCCCATCCGGCTCATGTCCGAGAACGGTCAGGAGCAGGTGCTTCCCGGCGGATTCAAATGGGCCGACGATTACGTCTTCATGCCGCTGCAGGCGGGCTCCCAATACGATGCCCTCGCCCACGTGCACTACGACGACCAGCTCTACAACGGCTTCACCGGGGACGGCGTCTCGGTCAAGGGCGCCGACAAATGCGGTATCCACACCCAGGCGGGCGGCATCGCCGGGCGCGGTGTCCTGCTCGATATCGCGAAGGCACGCGGGGTGGACTGGCTCGAGGCGGGCGCCGCGATCGGCCCCGACGAACTCGACGAGGTCGCCGCGGCCCAGGGCGTCACGATCGGCGCGGGCGATATCCTGCTGATCCGGACGGGCTGGCGCAAGAAATTCCTCTCCGACGGCGATGCCGCCGGCTTCATGGCCGGAGAACCGGGACTGAGCCTGAACTGCGCGACCTGGCTGCGGGAGCGCGATGTGGCAGTGGTCGGGTCGGACAACTGGGCCGTCGAGGTGATGCCCGGCGAGAATCCGGGCTCGGCGTTCGAACTCCATATGGTGCTGATCCGGGATATGGGCCTGACCCTCGCCGAGATGCTCGACTTCGAGGAGCTGTCGCAGGCGTGTGCCGCCGACGGCCGCTACGACTTCTTCTATGCCGGTCCGCCCCTGCAGTTCACCCGTGGCATCGGCTCGCCGATCAATCCGCTGGCGATCAGATGAGCACGGATAAGGACACGATCGCGATGCCGCGGCGCGAAAGGAGCGGAAACCGTGCTGGTCGGTGACATCGTCGAATACGGCGCACGTAAACATCCGGACCGTATCGCCCTGCGGTTCGAAAACCAACAAGTCGACTACCGGGAGCTGCGCGATCGCAGCCGCAGGCTCGCCAACGCCCTGCTGGGTGTGGCCGCGCCCGGTGACCGGGTCGCTATTCTCTCCGCCAACTGCACGGAGTACTTCGACTGCTACTACGGCGTGCCGATGGCCGGTATGGCGCTGACCATCCTGAACTTCCGGTCCCATCCGGATCAGGTGGCGGCACTGCTGCGGCACTCGGGCGCCGGGGTGCTGATCGTCGCTGGGGAATTCGCCGATCTGGTGGCGCGGGTACGGGCGGAGATCCCCACCGTGCACACCGTGGTCTCGATCGACGGTCCCGTCGAATCGGCCATCGCGTGGGCGGATTTCGTGGACGGGGCGGCGGCCACGGAGCCGCCGGTACGTCCGGCGGCCGACGATACCGCCTGGCTGGTGTACACCAGCGGGACCACCGGCACCCCGAAGGGCGTGATGCTCAGTCATCGCAACCTGCTCGCCGGGGTCACCTCGTCGGCGCTGCAGTGGGAACTGCCCGAGGACACCGTGTTCCTGTTCTGTTTCCCTCTCTGTCATGTCGGCGGATACGTCACACTGGTCAACCATCTGCTGGGCGCCACCGTCGGGTTCCTCCGGACCTACGACAACACCACATTCCTCCGGCTGGTCGACGAATGGCAGGTGACCCAGACCGGTTTGGCCCCGACGATGATCAGCTTCCTGCTCCGGGACCCGGCACTGGACACCGGCGCGCTCGCCACGTTGCAGGCGGTCGGTTACGGATCGGCGGCGATACCGGCCGCGGTCCTGCGGGAGGGGTTGCAGCGGTTCGGCTGCGACTTCTACCAGGGCATGGGGATGACCGAACTCGCCGGCAATGTGCTGCATCTGGATGCCGCGGCGCACCGCCGGGCGGCCGCCGGCGAAACGGGCCTGCTGATGTCGGCGGGTAAACCGATGCGGCTGGCCGATATCCGGGTCGTCGATGACGACTTCGCCGATGTCGCGGTCGGCGAGATCGGCGAGATGGTCGTGCGTGCCGATCAGGTGACGGTCGGTTACTGGAACGATCCGCAGGCGACGGAGGCCGCGTTCACCGACGGCTGGTTCCGCACCGGGGATCT
The DNA here is from genome assembly GCF_050942415.1 of Nocardia grenadensis. Lineage (NCBI taxonomy): Bacteria > Bacillati > Actinomycetota > Actinomycetes > Mycobacteriales > Nocardiaceae > Nocardia > Nocardia grenadensis. The sequence continues at coordinate 3,059,935 of NZ_CP192054.1, forward strand.
GGTCCGGCAGGACGACGAGGGTTTCGTCTACATCGTCGACCGGAAGAAGGACCTCATCATCAGCGGTGGCGAGAATGTCGCCTCGCTCACCGTGGAGCAGGCGCTGTACCGGCATGCCGCGGTCGCCGAGGCCGCCGCCATCGGGGTACCCGACGAGACCTGGGGCGAGGTGGTCTGCGCGGTCGTGGTGCCGCGGGCCGGAGTGACCGTGGCGGCCGCCGACATCATCGCCGGCTGCCGGGAGCATCTCGCCGGTTTCCAGGTGCCGCGGCGCGTCGAGTTCGTGGACGGGCTTCCGAAGAATGTGACCGGAAAGGTCCTCAAACGGGAACTGCGCGAGCGGTTCTCACCCGAGGGATGAGGGAACGGGGCCGGCCGGGTGGACAGACCGCCCGGCCGGCCCCGCTGCACAGGTGATCCGGTGCACGGGACAGACCGCGGACCCGGTAGGACCGCGGACCCGGTAGGCGGCACAGCCGTACCCGGGTCCTTCGGCGTGAGCTGCGCGCGGGCCGATACGACAACACGCCGCCGGGCGAGCCCCGGTGCGGGGGCTCGCCCGGCGGCGCGAGCGGGGCAGGTTCAGCCGAGCCGGCGCGGGTTCGACACTCGCAGTCTCGTCTCGACAGCGGCGTTCACGGCGTCGCGGACCCGTGGCTCCGCGACCGTGAGAGCGCCGGAACGGAGCCGTTCGGCCAGCACCGCCTCGGTGGGACAGTCCAGGGCACGCAGCATCTCGTACACCCGATCCGTGGGTTCGGCACCGGATCGCAGTTCCCGGCCGCCGATCTGCAGCAGCGAAGCACAGATACGCAGCAGATAGCGTTGCGCGGTGGCATCCTCCGGTAGGGCCGGGCCGATCTCCCCGGTAAGCGTTTCCCTCACGAGATCCAGGATCTCTATGAGGTCCGGGCGATCGTGAACCGTCGGTGCCGGGGCCGGGGATGCGCTGTCGCCGGGCGCGGCGTCGAGTAGGCCCAGAACATCGAGCAGGTCGTACTCGGATTCGCAGACCCGGCGCCCGATGGCGGCCAATTCGAGCGAATATTCGGCGCCGCCGAGATGGCGTTCGGCCTGGAACCGGCTCAGTACCAGCCATTTCAGGGTGCCGAAAACCTCCCACCAGTGCAATTCGGCCACCGCCGGCCGGTCCCCGGTGGCGCGCTGATAGCCGTCCAGGAGCTGGCCTCTGGTGCCGAGTCCGCCCACCGGTGCCGTCGCACCGAAACGCCAGGCGCGAACGCAGAGCCAGCCCAGATCCTCGATCGGGTTGCCGAGATGGGCGAGTTCCCAGTCGAGTACACCGCGGATCCCGTCGGCGTCGATCAGCAGGTTGCCGAGCCGGAAATCGCCGTGCACGAGGCCGGCCGCCCGATCGGGTGGCCGGTTGTCCCGCAGCCAGCGTAGGCCTATCTCCACCGCGGGCCGGGGTTCGGCCAGGTCCCGATAGGTTTTCTCGATGGCGTCCAGTGGGTCCCGGTCGTCCAGCATGGTGAGTGTTTTCACCGGCGTTCGATGGACCAGCCCCAGCACGTAACCGAAATCCTCGGCGAGATGCGAACGGACAGCGGCGAAGCCGGGATCACGCTGTAGCTTGCGCGGAATCGATTCGCCGGGGACGGTGTTCATCACCAGATACGGGGCATCGATACCGGGCGCGGTGTCCCCGGAGGCGAGTACCTCGGGAACCGGCACCCCGGCCGCCGCGGCGGCGCGCAGACACGCCACTTCGGCGCGCATCCGGTCGGCCTCACCCCGGCCGGGCGGATCCCGGCGCAGCACCGCGCTGCTCTCGTGGCCGGTGCGGTCGGTGGCGCGCACCGCGTAGATCTCGCGGCTGGCGCCGCCGGTGAGCCGGCGCACCTCGGTGCCGGTGAGTTCGGTACCGGTGGCGGCGGCCAGGACGGCACGTACGCCGTCGGCGAGGGTGGCCGGCGGCGTCGTCACAGCCACGGTGCGGCCCCGGGATCACGTAGCAGGCGCCGCGCGGTGGACATCCGGTGCACCTCGTCGGGGCCGTCGTAGACACGTGCGTACCGCGCCTGCCGGTACATCCGCTCCAGCGGAGTATCGGCGGTGAGGCCGAGCGCGCCGTGTACCTGGATGGCGCGATCGATGACATCGTGCAGCATCCGCGCGCCCCAGAACTTCACCAGTCCGACACGGACGCGATAGTCCTCGCCGGCATCCATCGCTCGCGCGGCATCGAGGGTCATGAGTCGTGCCGCGTGGATCTGGGCGGCGGATTCGGCGATATAGCGGTGGATCTCGCCCTTCTCCGCCAACAGCGACCCATGCGCGAAACGGGCGTTGGCCCGGGCGCACATCAGTTCGTAGGCGCGCTGGGCCTGGCCGAGCCAGCGCATACCGTGGAAGATCCGGCCGGAACCGAGCCGATCCTGGGCCACCGCGAAACCCTTGCCGCGTTCGCCGAGCAGATTGTCCAGGGAGACGCGGACGTCGGTGAGCCGGACCTCGTAGTGATCACTGGGGTCGTGCCCCATGGTCGGGATCGAGCGTACGATCTCGAAACCCGGCGTATCGATCGGCACGATGATCGCGCTGATCCGGGCGTGCCGGGGCTCGCTGTCGGGTTCGGTTCGGGCGAACACGGTGCAGAACGCCGCCTGCTCCGCTCCGGTGGTGAACCATTTGTGCCCGTTGATCACCCAGCTGTCGCCGTCGGGTACGGCGCGCGTCTCGATCAGCGTCGGGTCCGAGCCCGCGACCTCGGGCTCGGTGAGCCCGACCGACGGCAGGACATCCCCGGAAACCAATCCGGGAATCCAGCGCCGGCGCTGCTCCTCGGTGCCGTGCAGATGCAGCATGATCGTGTCCTGCATCGTGACCGACCCGACCGCCAGCTGCCCGAACTCGGAGCGGCCGATGATCTCGTTGAGGTAGACGAAATCGAGGAACGGCAGACCGCCGCCGCCCACCTCGGCGGGATGGCCGAGTGCCCAGATACCGAGTTCCTTCGCTCGTGCGCGCAGACCGGCGAGCGCCTGCCCGGCGCTGTCGTCGTCGCGGGCGAGTTCCGGCTCCCGGGGGATGACCTCGTCGTCGATGAACCCGCGCATCCGCGTGGTGAGTCCGGTCAGCCGGGTGTCCATCGTCGTCATCCCTTCCGGCCGGTGGTGAACGCGCGCAGCGGCCGGGTCGCCGCCGAGTCGACGTATTCGTCGATGCGGACGATGTGCCCGTCACGGACCTCGACGAACAGGCATGCCGCCACCTCGAGCGGACCGTGTCCGGGAAGTTCGCCGCGCAGCACGTGCTGCTGGGCGAAACCGGTGGGCAGCGGGTACCGGCGGATGTCCTCGTAGCGCATATCCACGAGGGTGCGCGAGAGCCAGCGCAGCACCCGCAGGTTCTCGGTGACGGTTTCCTCGGTGCCCTTGTCGTTGTGCCAGATCCGAGCGTCGGGAGCGTACAGCTCGGTCAGGGTCGCTTCATCGCCCGCACTGACGGCGGCGAAGAAACGATCGGCCAGGTCGTTCATCGGATGTCCTCTTCTTTCGGCACGACCGGTGGCATGGCCTCCGGCGATGTTCAGCGTCCGGGCGCGGACGAGGGGTGCAGGCGCCCACCGGCACGGAGCAGATTGCTATCGGCGGCCCGGCCGAGCAGATCGGCGGCCAGCTTCGCGGCGGCGAGGGTGGCGGGCAGGTCGATACCGGTGGCGATACCGCTGTCCTCGAACAGGTAGACCAGTTCCTCGGTGGCGATATTGCCGCTGGCGCCCGGCGCGAAGGGGCAGCCGCCGAAACCGCCCGCCGCGGCGTCGAATCGGCGCACGCCGTGCAGATAACCCGACCACGCGTTGGCCAGGCCCTGCCCCCGGGTGTTGTGCAGATGCAGCCCGATCTCCACGCCGGGGACCGCGCCGTGGACGAGGTCGACGACCTCGGCGGTCCGGCGCGGGGTGGCCGTGCCGACGGTGTCGGCGACGGAGAGACTGTCGGCGCCGGCCGCCCGGGCGCGCGCCGCGATCTCGGCGACCCGATGCGGCGGGGTGGGTCCGTCGAAGGGGCAATCGAAGGCGATCGCGATGATCACCTCCAACTCGCCGCCCGCGCGGTGGACCATCTCGGCGACGGGCCCGATCAGTGCGATCGACTCCTCGCTGGTCCGGCCGACATTGGCGGCACTGTGCCCATCGGAAGCCGAGACCACGTACTCGAGCCGGGTGACGCCCGCGGCGAGCGCCCGCCGCACCCCGCCGAGTCCGGCGACCAGAGCCGAGAACGCCACGTCCGGCCAGCGGTGCAACTCGGTGGCGACCAGTTCGGCATCGGCGAGCGCCGGTATGGCACGAGGGGACACGAACGAGGTGACCTCGATCCGGCTGACTCCCGTCGCCGCCAGTGCCGCGATCAGTTCGAGTTTGGCCTCGGTGGCGATGGGGGCCTCGATCTGCAGGCCGTCGCGTGGTCCGACCTCGCGGATATCGACCTGTGCCGGGGCGGTCATGCGATGGTTCCCTGTGCGCGCAGTTCGCCGAGCCGGTTTGCGGCGTAGCCGAGGATTTCGCCGAGCACCTCATCGGTGTGGGCACCCGGGCGACCGGGTCCACCCCAGCGGACGCCGCCCGGTGTCTCGCTCAATTTGGGGACCACGCCGACACCTTTCACCGGTACCGGGTCGTATCCGGGGTCGGCGGGCTCGGCCGAAGGATCGCGGTGATCGACGAACAGGTCGCGGGCGAGAAACTGCGGGTCGGCCATCACCTCGGCGACGGTATTGACTGGTCCGGCCACCACATCGGCCGCGGCCAGCAGATCGATGAGTTCGGCCGCGGTGAACTCCACCGCCCACGCCGCGATGATCTCGTCGAGTTCGTCCTGATTGCGGCCGCGCGCGGTGTGATCGACATAGCGCGGGTCGGTTGCGAGTTCGGGGCGGCCCATCGCGACCGCCAGCCGTCCGAACACGGTGTCCTGGTTGGCCGCGATGATGACCCACAGACCGTCTTTGGCACGGTACAGATTCGAGGGCGCGATCCGGTCCAGCCGGGTCCCCGACGGCTGCCTGATATGCCCGGTCTTGTGGTAATCGGGCACCGTGGATTCCTGGATCGCCAGCGATGCCTCGGTGAGTGCCGCGTCGACGATCTGCCCACGGCCGGTGCGTTCGCGCACCAGCAGGGCGGCCAGGACACCCTGGAAGGCGAACATTCCGGCGAGGCTGTCGCCCAGCGACAGGGCGATGCGGGGCGGTGCCTGGCCCGGGAACCCGTTGAGGTGCCGGAGACCGCTGACACCCTCGGCGACCGAGGCGTAGCCCGGCCGGGAGGAATATGGCCCGGTCTGGCCGTAGCCCGACACCCGGGCGAGTACCAGCCCGGGGGATACCGCGGCCAGGACGTCGTAGCCGATTTCCCAGCGCTCCAAGGTCCCCGGCCGGAAGCTCTCCACCACCACATCGGCGGTGCGAACGAGGTCGAGGAAGATCTCGCGGCCCGCGTCGGTCCGCAGGTCGATACCGACACAACGCTTGTTGCGGGCGTGGACTGTCCAGAAATACTGGTGGCCGCCTTCGGCCTGACCCCATTGGCGCAGCGGGTCGGGCCGGTCCGGCGCCTCGATCTTGATGACATCCGCGCCGAGGTCACCGAGTAGCCGGCCGCAGTAGGGCCCCGCGATGAGCGTGCCCAGTTCCAGAACGCGATAACCCTCGAGCGGGCCACGCGGCGGCGCGTCCGTGCCGGATCGCGAATCCGTTGTCATTACTTGCCTCCTCGAAACGGCAGGGGTGGGAGCTGTCGTAGCGAACGAGGTGTCGGGTCGGACGGGGAGATCCCACCAGGAGGCCGGGTTCGTGCGGTACGACGCGTCTGCGCCGGTCAGGGCGCTCGGTCGAGCTGGAGGGCGCCGACGCACATCTGATCGAGGGTCGCGAGCAGCGCCTCCTCGTCGGCGTCCTCGCCCTGGATCAGCCACAGATACAGGGTGTGGTCCACCATGGCGGACATGGCACGGGCGGCCAATTCGGGGTCGAGGCCGGTGGGTACCAGGCCGTCGGACTGCCAGCGGGCGATCGCGCGGGCCGTGCGGTCGATCAGCTGGCGGCGGTGCTCGTGCCGGAGCCGGCGGAACTCCTCGTTGAAGGTCGCGACCTGTTCGATGATCGCCATCATGGGCGCGTTGCGCCGGTAGGCCTGGTAGTAGGACCGGTTCGAGGCGATCAGGCGTGCGGCAGGGGAGAGATCGGACGCCGCGGGCTCGCGCCGGTGCATATCCGCGAAGAGCCGGTTGCTCAGTTCCCCGAAGACGTCGTCCTTGGATTCGAAATACCGGTAGAAGGTGCCGTAGGAGACCCCGGCCTCCTGGGCGATCAGTTCCACCCGGGCGTCCAGGAATCCCACCGTCTCGAAGACGCGGCGGGCCGCGTCCAGCAGAGTGTCACGCGTCTTGCGTCCCCGCGGGGTCAGGGTGTCGACCGAGGCGGGGGAACTGTTGACAGATGACTTCGCCACGGGACAGACTATTCCCGAAGCTGACATGACTGTCAAGTCATGTTTCACTCCTGCGGCGACCGCCGGAACGGCCGCTCACGCGACATTGTCGCCCATAGGAAGGATTGCGATGAACGCCCCTAACCCGAGGTACGAACTACGCGGGATCAACCATCTGGCGCTGGTGTGCTCTGATATGCGCCGGACCATCGATTTCTATACGGGTGTACTCGGTATGCCGCTGATCAAGACCATCGAACTGCCCGGGGATCTGGGGCAGCACTTCTTCTTCGACTGCGGTAACGGCAATACGCTCGCCTTCTTCTGGCTCGCCGACGCACCCGACGCCGTGCCTGGCGTGGCGGCGCCCAAAGGTCTGCCCGATGCCGGCGAACTCGTGAGCGCGGTGGGTTCGATGAACCATGTCGCCTTCGCCGTACCGCCGGAGAAGTTCGACGAATACTACGAGCGGTTGCGGGCGGAGGGGATCCAGGTCAGTCGCGTGCTCAATCACGACGACAGCCGCGCCGGGGTCTCCCGGGAGGTGCACCCGGGCACCTTCGTACGCTCGTTCTACTTCCAGGACCCCGACGGTGTACTGCTCGAATTCGCTTGCTGGACACGCGTCTTCACCGAATCCGACGTCTCGCACGAACCGAAGACCGCCGCCGACCGCCGCGTCCCCGCGTCGCACTGAGCCGAAAGGAGCGCCACCGTGCCCAGGTTGCGTGAAGTACCCCGTGCCGAAGTCACCGACGAGCGGATCCTGTTCTATTACGACCGGCTCTTCGGGCCGGACAAGGATCCGGCCGTCGACCACGGCACCGTCCATGCCACCCCCGGTGACTGGTGGACGGTGTTCGCCCAGTCACCCGACGTGTTCCGGCACGCGGTCCGGGGTTTCGCCGTCTACCGCAACGCGACGCTGGACCCGGCCCTGCGCGAACTCGGTCAGAGCCGGGCCGGTTTCGCCCGCGGCAGTCAATTCGTGTTCTCACAGCACTGCAAGCAGATGCGCTCGCTGGGGGTGCCCGAGGAGAAGATCACGGCCATTCCGCACTGGCAGGTCAGCGATGTCTTCTCCCCGCTCGAGCGGGCGGTGCTGGCCTATACCGACGGGCTCGTCTACGACGGCGGCCGGGTCCCCGACGAGGTGTTCGAGATGCTGCGCGGGTCGCTGAGCGATCAGGAGATCCTCGAACTCACCTACATCACCACGCTCTACGACATGCACGCGACCATCTGCCGGGCCCTGCGGCTCGAGTACGACGATCGACCGGAGTTGATCGAGGAGGTGCAACTGCCGGAAGGCGCCGAGGCCAGGGATCTCTCCGCGGACCTGTCCGGGGCCTGAGCGACTATGCCGGGGGTGCGGCCGGGTTTTCGGCTCGAGCTGCGGCCAACCGCTGACCGCGCCCGCCCCGGCGGCGACGATGGCAGCATGACCCAGACCGCACCGTCTCCGGACCAGGTGGTGGCGCAACGCTACCGTGATCCCGCACCGACGGCCCCGGCCGAGTGGAATCCGGTACTGCGGGTGCTGCACGAACACCGATCGGTACGCCGCTATCTGCCCGACCCGCTGCCGGACGGCGTGCTGGAGCTGCTGATCTCGGCCGCCCAGTCCGCCCCCACCTCCTCCAATCTCCAGGTGTGGAGTGTGGTCGCGGTCCGCGACCCGCAGCGCAAAGCCCGCCTTGCCGCGCTCGCCGGGGACCAGGAACAGATCCGGCAGGCCCCGTTGCTGCTGGTGTGGACCGCCGACCTCGCCAGGCTGCGCGATCTGGCCGCCGAGCGCGGTGCGCCACTGGATGGCGCAGACTACCTGGAATCCAGTTATGTCGCGTTCCTGGATGCGGCGCTGGCCGCACAGAACGCGCTGGTCGCGGCGGAATCGCTGGGGCTGGGCACCGTCTACATCGGCGCGATCCGCAACAATCCGGAGCAGGTAGCCGCGGAACTTGACCTGCCGTCCGGGGTGTTCGCGGTGGTCGGCCTGGTGGTGGGCCGGCCCGATCCGGCCGAGAACGCCCGGGTCAAACCGCGCCTACCGCAGGCCGCGGTGCTGCACGAGGAGACTTACACGCCCGCCCGGCTCGCCGATATCGACGACTACCAGCAGCGCATCGCACAGTTCTACGCCGAACAGGATCTGGCGCATTCGTGGATCGATCGGGTACTGGCCCGGCTGGGTTCGGCGACAGCGCTCAAGGGTCGCGACCGGCTGCGCGAATCGTTGGCGGCACAGGGGTTTCCACTGTATTGACACCACACAGCGGTAGTGGCGTTCCCCGAACGGAATCCGGGGCCGGTGGGTTCGTGGCCGGGGGCTCCGGTGGTATCGGACGGGCCGTGGCCGAGCGCCTCGCCGCCGACGGGATGACCGTGGTGGTGCACTACGCCGGAAACGTGGGCCGGGCCGAGGACGTCGTCTCCGCCGTCCACGGCCGCGGTGCTCCGGCTCCAGCAGCCGGGCTATGCTGCCTAAGCGGCCACCAAGGGCGCGGTCGAGGCGATGACACTCATTCTGGCGCGGGAGTTGCGGGGTCGCGATGTGACCGTGAACGTGGTCGCCCCGGGTCCGACCGCGACGCCGCTGTTCCTCGACGGCGAGGACGCGGACACCGTCGACCGGATCGCCCGGATGTCTCCGCTGGAACGACTCGGCGAACCGGCCGATATCGCGGAAACGGTGGCTTTCCTCGCCGGACCGGCCCGGTGGGTGAACAGGCAGGTGCTCTACGTCAACGGCGGGGTCGCCTGAACTTGCCGGCGAGGCGCGCCGACCGGATCGAGGGAGGTGCGTCCGGGGTTTCCGGTCGTACAACAATGACGAGCCGCCGGTGGACCGGGGCCGGTGTTCCGGCGCCCGATTTCGATCAGGCTGAGCCGACCCGTCGCGCCCGGTGCCGCGTGGGTGATCAACTGACCGAATGAGCTATGCCCCCTACGACCTGACCTATACCGCCGCCGAGCAGCGTTACGAGAAAGTCCCGTACCGCCGCAGCGGCAACTCCGGCCTCGACCTGCCCGCGTTCTCGTTCGGACTGTGGCAGAAGTTCGGTACCGACTACCCCTTCGCGACCCAGCGTGAGATCATTCTGCACGCCTTCGACCTGGGTATCACCCATTTCGACAATGCCGATCGCTACGGTCCGCCGCATCGGGCCGCGCAGAAGAACTTCGGCCGGGTGCTCGCCAAGGATCTCGCGCCTTACCGGGACGAGCTCATCCTGTCGACCAAGGCCGGGAATCCGATCGGGCCGAGCCCGTATCTGAAGGGCGGCTCCCGCAAATCGCTGCTCACCTCGCTCGAGCACAGCCTGCGTGATCTCGGCACCGATTACGTCGATATCTTCTACCACCACAGCCCCGACCTCGGGACTCCGCTGGAGGAAACGGTGGGTGCGCTGGTCGGCGCCGTACAGCAGGGCAAAGCGCTGTATATCGGAATCTCCAACTATCTGCCCGACCGCGCCCACGAGGCCGCCGAACTGCTCCGGGCCGCCGGTGTACCCCTGCTCATCCATCAGGCCCGGTATTCGATCTACGACCGCCGCCCCGAACAGAACGGGCTGCTGGACACCGCGCGGCGCGACGGGTTCGGCGCCATCGTCTATTCGCCGCTGGCACAGGGGTTGCTGACCGACAAGTACCTCGAGCGTATCCCTGAGGATGCCCGTGCGGTCGACAGCACCTTCCTGTCGCCGGATGCCATCGACGAGACCTATCGTCGCCGCACCGCCGAACTGAACAAGATCGCCGCGGCCCGCGGGAAGTCGCTGGCCCAGCTCGCGCTGCAGTGGGTGCTGCGGCGGCCCGAGGTCACCTCGGCGCTGATCGGGGCGAGCAGCACGGCCCAGCTCGACCACAATCTCGCGGCGCTCGAGTTCCCGGAACTCACCGATGACGAGCTCGCCCTCATCGACGAGCACGGCATCCACGGAACCGGGTTGGATCTTTGATCCGGTGCGCCCTGCTCGGTCGCGGAGCAACGGCAGGAGCCGGGCGCCCCGGCGCCGGATCTCGAGCAGGTACGGGGTATCGGACAGCACGAAGTGGGGTGATGCCGAGATCCTGTAACGGCGCAGCGATTTCGCGACGTCCTCGCAGCACCCATCAGCCACGTGGTGCCCGCGCCGCCGACGGTGCCGGGGCGGTGTAGAGGTTTCCGGGCCACGGACCCGATCACGATGATCCGAAGTGCCGAAGCGAGCGGTATCCCGATTCGAGAACAGCTGGAGCACAGCGGATGCGCGGACCGCGAAGGACAGGTGGGTTTCCGGGCGGTGTGTACGCCGAGCCGGCGCGGGTGGAACGGATGGATCGTGGTCGAGTTGACAAGCCGGTGGCCGTATGCCAACCTCGCACCAGGTCATGAGTGCCAGCGTGAAGCCCCGGCTTGCTGGCCGGCAACCCTCCTCCGCGGTGGGGTGCCCCGGGTGACGACCTGGCCGCTGCTCGACCGAGCACGGCAAGCGCGGACTCCGCCGAATCGAAGCCCGGAGTCCCTCCATCGAAGGGATTGCGTGATGACCGCTGTTCTCGACCTCACCTGTGCTCCCGCCCGCGTCTCCGGCGACGACCTGCGGGTGCCGCTGGTCCAGGGCGGTACCCGTACCTACACAAACTTCGACTACGCGGCCAGCGCCCCGGCCCTCGCGCAGGTCACCGCACGGGTGGGCGATCTGCTGCCGTACTACGCGAGTGTGCACCGCGGCGCGGGATATGCCTCGCGTATCTCCACCCGCTGCTACGAGGCGGCCCGCGAAACGGTCCGCCACTTCCTGCGCTGCGCCGCCGACCAGGAGGTGGTGTTCACCCGGAACACCACCGACGCGCTCAACCTGCTCGCCGCCTGCGTACCCGGCGATACCGTGGTTCTCGATATCGAACACCACGCCAACTTCCTGCCCTGGGCCGGGCGCGGCCGCCGGGTGGTGCCGGCCGCCGGCACCCTCGCCGAGACCGTCGACCGTCTCGCCGCCGAACTCGGCGCGAAACCGGCGGCTCTGCTCGCGATCACGGGCGCGTCCAATGTCACCGGTGAGGTGCTGCCGCTGACGGAGCTGGCCGCGCTCGCCCATCGCCACGGTGCGCGGATCCTGGTGGACGCGGCCCAGTTGGCGCCACATCGGCGTATCGATCTGTGCGCCACCGACATCGACTATGTGGTGTTCTCCGGGCACAAACTGTACGCACCGTACGGTGCCGGGGTGCTGGCCGGGCGCCGCGACTGGCTCGACGCCGCGCCGCCGTATCTGGCCGGCGGTGGCGCGGTCACCGAGGTCACCCCGGATACCGCGGCCTGGGCGGCGGTGCCGCATCGGCACGAGGCCGGTTCACCCAATGTGCTGGGCGCCGCGGCGCTGGCGGCCGCCTGCGAGGCGCTCACTGAACTCGCCGGTCCGGCCGCGGCGCACGAACGGGTGCTCACCGACCGGTTGCGCACCGGACTGACGGAAATCGCCGGTGTCCGATGCCTCCGGATCTTCGGCGACAGCACCGACTCTGTGGGCATCGTCGCCTTCACCGTGGACGGTTTCGAACCGGGCCGGGTCGCGGCCTATCTGTCCGCCGAACACGCGATCGGCGTGCGTGACGGCCGCTTCTGCGCCCACCCGCTGCTGGCTCGGTTCGGGCTCGATGCCGCACTGCGCGCCAGTATCGGGCTCGGCACCGGCGCCGATGATGTGGATCGGCTGCTCGACGCCGTACGGACTTTGGTCACGGCCGGGCCGCAGTGGGATTATGTCTGCTCGAACGGCCGCTGGGATCCGGTCCCGGAGACCCGTCCCGGCCTGACCGCGGGCCCGGATACCGCGGCCGCCCCGTGCACGGCGTGACCCGCCGGGTGCCGTGTCAAGAAGAGATAGGTACCCAATGATGTCCTGCGGTTTCGCCGGATTCCCGCATCGATCCCGAACCGACCGGAGTGAGCCGAGATGACCGTCGACATCGACACGATGACCGACCCGGCAGATGTGCACGCCGCGCAGCAGGTGTTCCGTACCGCGATGGTCGGCATTCCGCCGATCTCGGCGGAAGCCGCCGACGCGCTGACCGAACCCGGACGCACCCTCGGCGCCCGGGTCGGCGGTGAACTGGTCGGGACGGCGAATTCCTACACCAGCTGGCTGGTGGCGCCGGGCGGGGCACGCCTGCCGCACGCCGCGGTGACGCACGTCGGTGTCCTGTCCACACACGCGCGGCAGGGGATCGCGACCGCATTGCTGCGCCGCCAGCTCACCGAGATCGCCGCCCGCGGGGAGGTCGTCGCTTCACTGCGCGCGACCCAGGGGGGTATCTACGAACGGTTCGGATACGGCGTCGCCGGCTCGTCGGCGCGCTGCGAGATCGATGTGCACCGGGCCCGCTTCCGCGAGACCGTACCCACCGCGGGACCGGTCCGGCTGCTCGCACCCCCGGACAGCTGGGAGATACCCGCCAAGATCTACGCGACCGCGGAGGTGACGTGGACCGCGGCGATCGATCGCCCCTCGTACTGGTGGCGGTTACAGGAGCTGTTACGGGCCCGGGGCCATGTCGCCGTGCACGGCGAACCCGGTGCGGAGGACGGGTTCGTACGCTATCGCGCCGCCGAGTCCGCGGAATGGACGCGCGGTCCACGACGGACGGTGGTGGTCGACGATCTCGTCGCGACGACTCCCGCCGCCTTCACCGGTCTCGTCCGTCACCTGCTCGGCGCCGATATCGTCGACGCGGTCGTGCTGTCCGCGATCTCGCCCGACACTCCGCTGCGGCACCTGCTGATCGATGAGCGGGCGGTCCGGGTCACCGATATCCGCGACGAGACCTGGTTGCGGCTGGTCGATGTCCCGGCCGCGCTGGCCCGGCGAACCTATCGGCCCGGCCGGCCGCTGGTCGTCGCGGTCACCGATCCGATCCTGCCCGCCAACACCGGCAACTACCGGATCGGGGACGGCGGGGTCACCCGGGTGGACGAGCCCGCGGACCTCGGTACCGACGTCGCGGCGTTGGCGGCCGCCTACCTCGGTGGCACCCGTTGGCGCCACCTGGTGTTCGCGGGCCGCGTCACCGAGCACCGGCCCGGCGCCGCGGCGACCGCGGACGCGCTGTTCGAGGTAGACGAGCACCCGTTCAGCGGGACGTACTTCTGACCGCCTCCTCGCTCCGGCCGGCCGCGTAGTGCGCGGCGATCTCGTCACTGGTGGTAACCCATACGCCGGGATGCTCGACGATGTAGGCCAGTGCTTCGTCGAGGTACCGGGCCCGGAACGCCTGCCCGGTGACGAAGGGATGCAGGGCCAGGGCGAGGACGCGGCCGCTCGTTTCGGAGTCCGCCCACAGCCGGTCGAGCTGATCCCGCACGATCCGGACGAAATCGGGGCCGCCGAGCCCGGTGCCGAGGAACAGGGTGTTGTCGTTCAACTCCACCGAGTACGGCACGCTGAACAGGCCCGGGACGCGCAACGGGTAGGGCTGGTCATCGTTGGTCCAGTCCAGGACGTAGTCGACGCCGAGTTCGCGCAACAATGCCGGAGTGCGGAAACTCTCGGAGAGCGCGGGGCCCATCCAGCCGCGCGGTCGCGTCCCGGTGCCGCGTTCGATGGTGGTGAGCACATCCGCGAGGTAGGCGCGCTCGTCCGCCGCGGAGATCTCGGCCTGGAGGACGGAATTGTTCCGGCCGTGTGCCAGCCAGGCCCAGTCACGGTCCCGGCCCGCTTCGATGAGGCGCGGGTAACGGTCGACCACGTCGGAGTTGAGCAGGGCGCTGGCCCGGATACCGTGCCGGTCCAGCGATTCCAGGATCCGCCAGAACCCCACCCGGGGGCCGTAATCGCGCCAGCCGTAGTTGAGCGGATCCGGGACCTGCCCGGCGGTCCCGGCGAAGATACTGGTGGAGGGCCGGTCCACCCGATAGTGCTCGATATTGAGTCCCACGTAGAACGCCACGCGTGCACCGCCCGGCCACCGGATCGGCTCACGGTCGACGATGGCGCTGTAGTCGAACAGTTCGTTGTCCATTCGGCTATGGTCGAAGCATCACACAGATGTGAAGGTCAAATTGTTCGGGTGAGGTCGGTGGAATGCGGATCGCGGAACTGTCACGGCGCACCGGCACGTCCCGCCGGTTGCTGCGTTACTACGAGGAACAGGGTCTGATCGCCGCTCAGCGGTGCGCGAACGGCTATCGCAGCTACGACGAGCGGTTCGTCGACCGGGTCCTGCAGATCCGGGGACTGCTCGACGCCGGGCTGCCGACCCGGATCATCAAACAGATTCTCCCGTGCCTGGACAAGCCGCGGTCCATCTACTTTCCGGACGCGACCCCGGAAATGCTCGCGACCCTCGAGGGCGAACGGGACCGGATGAGCGAACGGATCCGCTGCCTGGAGCGGAACCGGGACGCCGTCACCGAATACCTCTGTGCGGTACGCGAATACGGTGGCCAGCGGGTGTAGCGGCCGCAACCGGTTCCGGGATCGCTTCCGGCATATCACGGGAGACTGCGTGCGGACGGGTACGCTCCGATGCTCGTGAGGACGTCACGGATACTGCTCGCCGCCGGTGTCGCCGTGCTCGCCTGGGGCGAGTGGGTGAACTGGAGGTCGTCGCGGCGGCTCGTCGGGTCCGCGACCGGCGCGAGCGAAGCGGTCGTCGTACTCGGGTTTCGCAATGCGGCACCGACGGTCAATGCGCTGAACAG
The DNA here is from genome assembly GCF_050942415.1 of Nocardia grenadensis. Taxonomy (NCBI): domain Bacteria; kingdom Bacillati; phylum Actinomycetota; class Actinomycetes; order Mycobacteriales; family Nocardiaceae; genus Nocardia; species Nocardia grenadensis. Next base: position 3,075,084 of record NZ_CP192054.1, read on the forward strand.
ATGGCGGGTGCGCGCCGGACTGCGCTCCTGCGACACCCGGCTCGACACCTGGATGGTCTTCTGCGGCGGCGCGGTCGTGGGCACGCGGCCCGAAGCCGAATTGATGGCCGCCTATGCGCGGGAACGCGGCTGGTCCGGCCCGGTCGCGCTGGATACCGCCTCGCGGAGCACCCGGGAGAACATCGAGAACGCCATCGCGCTGATCGAAGCCGCCGATCGGATCAAGATCGTATCGAATCCGATGCACGCCGAGCAGGCCCGGCGACACCTGGCCGTCCTGCGCCCCGACCTCGCGGACCGGCTGGTGCGCGGCGCGGAATACCGCTTCGGCGAGTGGACCCTCCTCAAACCGCTGTTCGCCATCGTCGGATACACGAAGCGGGGCCGGGTATCTGTGCCATTCGCGCGGTAGCCCCTCAGCGGGGCGGGATCACTCGGCGAGGCGGCGTTCGATCGACTCGACCTTGGTGTTGAGCGTATTCGTCCGGCCGGGCCGGATATCGGCCTTGATGACGATGCCGCACCGATCGGATTGTGCCAGCACCGCATCGGTCGCCGCCTTGATGACGCCCATGACCTGATCCCATTCGCCTTCGATCTCGGTGAAACTGGCGGCGGTCCGGTACGCGAGTCCGCTGTCCCGGATGATCCGGACCGCGGTGGCGACCTGATCTCCGACGCTCTCGCCGGAGCCGATGGGGGTGATCGAGAAAGCGGCGAGCATATCGTGCTCTCCTTGTTCGTCGGGGAGGATGGCTGCGCTGATCTTCTATACCGTACGCAGGTCCGGGGGAACCACGCCCTCACCACGTGGCGGGTCGGCCCGCCGGCGCAGTCGTCACCGGCCGACCCGGCTGCCGCCGTTGGACCGTCACACCGGATCCGCGTCGAGGTCGCGGTCGCGTCGTGTGGTCGGGCTTCGGGGTGCGGGCGGTCGCCACCGGGTGATCGCGACTCCCGCGAGGCACAGAACTCCGCCGGCCAGTGCCAGTGGGCGGGGCACCTCGCCGAGGAAGAGCCAGGACATCACGACCACGAGCGCCGGTACCGCGTAGGTGGTGGCGCCCACCTGTCCCGCGGTCATCCGGGCCAGGGCGTAGGCCCAGGTGGTGAAGGCGACAGCAGTGGGGAATACGCCGAGGTAGATCAGACCGAGCGTGGCCGGCAGCGGCGCGGCGGCCGCTTCACCGATCAAGCGGCCCGTGAACGGCAAGCACGCCACCGTACCCACCACACATCCGCCGGTGGTCACCTGCAGGGCCGAGGCATGCGCCAGCGCGGGCTTCTGGACGAGCACCGCTACTGCCCAGGCGATGGCGGCCGTCACACACAGTACGACGCCGAGCACGGTGGCCGCGCCCGCGGAACTGGACAGTCCCACCACGGCCGCGCCGGCGAACGCCACCGCGATACCGGCCATGAGCCGTTTCGGGAAACCTTCGCCGAGAAAGAGTCCACCGAGCAGCGCGATCATGACCGGGCCGGTATTGATCACCAGCGCGGCGGTACCGGCGTCGACATACTGTTCGGCCCAGTTCAAGGCCACCATGTAGACCCCGAACCACAGCACTCCGGAGACGATGATCCCGCGCAGGGCCGAACGCGGGGGGAGGCCGGTACCGGTCAGTAGCAGCAGCGCGACCAGAACCACCGAACCCGAGGCCAATCGGCCCAGCGCCAGCGCGCCCGGCGAGAAATCCGCTCCGGCGGTGCGGATGACGACGAACGCCGAGGCCCACAGGACGACGGTGACGGCCGCGGCGAGCAACGCGCGCCCCCGCCCGAGAGACAACTCGGTCATATGTCGAACGTAGTGCGCCCGCCACCCCTCGATCCAGACAATTTCTGGTTTGCGAGCGCAAGTTTGAGAAAACATCGAACGGCGGCCCCCGGTCCGGGCGTACGACGCCAACTGTGTTGTGGTGCTGTGCGACTCGTATGCGGAGGTGGTGCCGCTTCGGATCCGCGTGACCGGGGGATCCGACCAGGTCATGCGTTCATTCGGCGGCGAACGCCTTGTGTGTGTAGTGTCTCCAGGGATCTGAAACACGTATGAACGGGCAGGGCGCATGAGCGGAATCGATGGATGTCTGGAACGGATCATGGACATCCCCGGTGCGCGCAGCGTGACCTTGGTGGACGGGGCGAGTGGGCTGGCGGTGGCCGCGGCCGGCCGGCACGAAGTGGTCGATCAGCACGAGGACGCGGCGACCACCACCGATGTGGTTCGTGCGGTACTCGGCTGTCCGGCGCTGACCACGGGCCCCACCGGGGACGACGTCGACGAGATCATCGTCTGCGGGACCGGGGGATACCACCTGCTCAATCTGGTGGACGGTGATTTCGGCGGTCGCCTCTTCGTGCACGTCCTGTTCGACGAGGAGTCCGGCAATCTGGCGATGGCCCGGTTCCGGTTACGCGGCATCCTCGCCGAACTCGCCGAGGACGGTCATGCGCGTTGAGCTCGCGGACGAATTACAGCGATTGGAAGACGAAGGCCGGACGGGTGTCCTGCGCGTAGGTGACGGGGAGTTCCATCTCGCCGACGGCGCCATCGCCTCCGCCACCTGCTCACGCACCACCGGGCTGGACCGGTTGGTGGTCGAGGCCGGAGTGGCCAGTGCCGAGGACTGGGAGCGCGCGGATACCGGTGATCCGGGCCCGCTGCTGGGCCGGCCGCTGCTGGAAACCCTGGCGCTGCTCGCCGTTTTCGACGCCGCCTATTTTCTGCTACCGACACCGGTGGAGCCGCAGTTCCGGCCGGCCCCGGCGCACTGGCTGTCGGCCGTCTGCACCATCCGGCCGCGAGCGCTGGTCCGCGAATGCGCGCGCCGCGGTGACCCGGATTCGGGACCGTGGCCGGCGGAACTGGTCGACCGCGCCGCGGTGGTGCCGGTCCGCCGGATCCGGCGGCGCCGAGTGCTGCTCACCGGCGGCCAGGCCGAGGTGCTGGCTGCCGCCGACACCCGCCGCAGTGTCACCGGGATCGCTCGGGAACTGGGCCGCACTGCCTACGGCTGTCTGGAGACGGTGCGCGATCTGACCGTGGCCGGGTTGATCGAACCACCGGTGGGCGCACCGGCTTCCGAAGCCGGCTCGCCCGTCACCGGAGCGGAACCGCCGCTGCGGCGCCGGGTCCGCCACGCCACACCGGTGCCCGACGGAGACGAGTGGGAACCGGTGGATGAGGAACTACTCACCCGGCTTCGAGCGGCTCTGGAGGACCTCGCGTGACGGCGCGCAAGAATCTGCTCGGTGAACTGATGGGAAGGCTTACCAAGGTGCCGATGACCGTTTCCGACCCCCACGCCGCGGTGATGGCGGAACTGCGCGCGCTGCGCGAACGTGTACCCCGGCTCACCGGGTCGCTCGTGGCGTCCAGCGACGGCCTGCTGGTGACGCACGATCTCCCCGCGCATATCGAACCGACCGGGATGGCCGCGCTGGCGGCGGCCCAGCTGTCGCTGTCCGATCGGCTCGCCCACACGGCGCAGGGCGGCGGGTTCCAGGAGGTCGTGGTGAACGGCACCGGGGGACACGTGGTGATCTACGCGGCCGGCTGGGCATCGTTGACCGTGCTCGCGGCCCCCGAGGTGAATATCGGCCGGCTGCACCTGGAATCGCGGCCGGTGGCGCGCCGGATCGCCGAACATCTTTCCGCCGTGGCGAAGGACGCGCGGTAACGGAAGAACGCAGTAGCAGAAAACCATCGAGAGGAACGACCTATGTCCGATATGGATTTGGCACTCAAGGACATGATGTCGATCGACGGCGCCCTCGGCGCGGCCGTCGTGGATTACAACAGCGGTATGGCACTGGGCACGCTCGGGAGCTCGAAAGCGCTGGACCTCAATGTGGCCGCCGCCGGCAACACCGAGGTGGTGCGCGCGAAGCTCCGCACGATCGAACAGCTGGGCCTGCAGGAGGACATCGAGGACGTCCTCATCTCGCTCAGCAGCCAGTACCATCTCATCCGGCCCATGACCGGCCGCAAGTCGAGGGGCCTGTTCCTGTATCTGGCCCTCGACCGCGGCCGGGCGAACCTCGCGCTGGCCCGGCACCGGCTGCGCGGGATCGAGGAGGAACTCGACGTCTGAGCCGGGCCGGGCGCCGGGCTCAGGTCGCGTCGGCGAGCTGCGGTCCGTCGGCGGGTTCGTGGATATCGCCGGCCGACCGCTCCCGGTAGAGGTCGGCGATCCGCGCCGCGTACTTCTCCGCGACGACCTTGCGCTTGAGCTTCATGGTGAGCGTGACCTCGTCGCCGCCCGCCTCCCAGAAGACCGGCAGTACGAGGAAGCGTTTCACCTGTTCCACCCGCGACAGGTGCGCGTTGCCGGCGGCCACGCCCGCCCGGATCGCGTCGATCACGGATGGGTCGGCGGCCAGGGCGGCGGCCGAATCATCGGCCAGGCCGTGCTGTTTCGCGTACGGGCCGGCGGTTTCGGCGTCGAGCACGACGAGCGCGGTGTTGTACGGGCGGGCGTCTCCGATCACCGACATGGCACCGATCAGCGGAGTGGCCGCCTTGATGGTGTTCTCGATATGCGTCGGCGACATGTTCTTGCCGGAGGCATTGATGAGGATCTCTTTCTTGCGGTCGACGACCCTGAGGTATCCGTCCTCGTCGACCGTCACGATATCGCCGGTGTGCAGCCAGCCCTCGGCGTCGATCGCCTCGCCGGTCTTGTCCGGCTGCCCCCGGTAACTCTTCATCACGAGCGGGCCCCGGACGAGGAACTCCCCGTCCGGCGCGGTGCGGTACTCCATTCCGGGCAGCAACCGCCCGACCGTGCCGAGCCGGACCTCGGCCGGCGGGCTGACGCTGCAGATGCACGACAGCTCCGACATCCCCCAGATCTCGGTGATCGGGACGCCGAGCCCGGCGAAGAAGCCCAGAGTCGCGGGAGGAATGGGCGCGGCGCCCGAGAGCGCCCAGCGCATCCGGTCGAATCCCAGTGCCGCGCGCAGACCGCGCAGCACCAGTTCGTCGGCGCGCCGCCATTCGGCGGCGAGGTCGTCGGGCAGCGGGGTACCGGCCAGTTCGTGCTCGCCCCGGGCGACGGCCACCGACACCGCCCACTGCAACGCTGCCCGCCGCTCGGCATCGGGTTCCGCGGCGACCTTGTATTCGATGCCGGCACGCAGTTTCTCCCAGACCCGCGGTACCGCGCCCCACAGGGTCGGCCGCAGATCCGCCAGTGCCGGCGCGATGAGCTTGGGGTCGGCGACACAGGTGACCTGGATGCCGAGGACCTCCTGCACGTACAGGGCGGTGAGCCGGTCGGCGATATGGGCGCTGGGCATGAACGAGGTGATGGTGTCGCCGAATTCGATACCCAGCACCTCGGCGATGCCGTAGACCTGGAACAGCAGGTTGGCGTGGGTGGTCTCCACGCCTTTGGGGCTGCCGGTGGTACCGGAGGTGTAGATGAGCGTGGCCACATCGTCGCCGCGCACCGCACGCCAGGCGGCGTCGAAGTCGAAATCGGCACGGGCCGCGGCGACCACGTCGGAGACCGAGAGGGTTCCCTCGGGGGCCGCCGCCAGACAGATGATGTGGTCGAGCTCCACCCCGCTGGAGCGCAATCGCGCGACGTACTGTGGTTCGCAGATCACCACCCGGGCCCCGGCATTACCCAGCACATGGTTCAGCTGGTCGGCGGGCAGGGTGTTGTAGACCGAGAAGGAGGTCGCGCCAAGATGCTGCGCGGCCACCTCGAGCGGATAGAACTCGATCCGGTTGCCCATCATCAGGGCGACGGTGTCGCCCCGGCGTACACCGAGTCCGTCGAGGCCCGCGGCGAATTCACGGACCCGGGTGGCGTACTCGGACCAGGTCAGGGTCTGGGCGTCACCCGGGGTACGCACCGCGACCGCGGTGGGTTCCACGGTGGCGATGTGCTGGAACGCGGCGGGGAGGGTGGTGAAGCGAGCTGTGCTCACAGCTGGGGCCTTTCCGGATCAGACCGCGGCGGCGGTGGTGTCGAGGACCGAGGAGACGAAACGGGCCGCCTCCCGGTAGGCGAGGCGAGATTCGGGCACGAGGGCGGGCAGCACCTGGAAGGCGTGCATCTGGTCGCGCCACACCCGCAGTTCGCAGCGCGCACCGGCGCCGGTCCAGCGCTCGGCGAGGGTGACGCCGTCGCCGCCGAAGAATTCGGTATCGCTGGTGTGGATCAGGGCCGGGGGCAGCGACATTCCGCGCATGGGTCGCAGATCGTAGGGAGCCGGGGTGAAATGCGCGACCGCACGCCGTGAGAGCCCCGGCGACAGCAGCCCTTCGGCCGCCGACCCCGGGAATCCGGCGGCGAGCGCGAGACTCAGATCCGTCATCGGCGAGAAGAGAACCAGGCCCGCGGCCGGGGCGGAGCCGTTGCGCGCCCGGGAGAGGGCGAAATCGGCGGCGAGGAAGCCGCCGGCCGAATCGCCCGCGACCACGACGCGGCCGGGGCGGTGTCCGCGTGACATCAGCCACCGGAAGGCGGCGGCGATATCCTCGGGCGCCGCCGGATACGGATGTTCGGGCGCGAGCCGGTAATCGAGCGTGAACACCGGCAACCGGGTAGCGGTGGACAGCCGCGCGGCCACCCCGCGGTACCCGGCGGCGGATCCGGCGACGAATCCGCCGCCGTGGATGTAGAGGATCACGGCATCGGTCCGGGTCGCCCGCGGGCCCCGGACCCATTCACCGGTGATCGTGCCGTACCGCATTCGATCGACCGTGGTGCCGCGCAGCGTCGGCGCGGCCGCGCGCAGTGCCTGGTCGATCAGGGCCCGGGCAGCGGGCAGGGTGTAGGTGTTCACCGGCGTGAACTGCACCAGACGGCGCGCGGTGAGCGCGGACAGTTGCCGGACGTACCGGGCCCGCAGCGATCCGCGCGCCGGTTCGCTCATCGGCGCCGCTCGATCGCGCGGACCAGTTCGTGCACTGTCGAATCGGTGGCGAGCCGCCGGTCCAGCACGGTGTTGATCGCCCCGCGCAGCAGTGCGTAGGGCTGCCACCCACTGGGGGCGATGGTCCGCGCGGCGCGGCGCGCGATCCCGTCGGCGATGGTCCGGGCGGCTTCTTCGGCGGTGATGCGCACGTTCAGCGGCCACGGCAGCAGATCGTTGATCCGGCGGCCCAGATCGTCGGCGTCGAGCATGTCATGGGTCATCGCGGTCTCCACGACCCCGAAGTAGGCGATCCCGGCGGTGGCGCCGGAGGCACCGAGCTCCACCCGCAGTGCCCGGCCCAGCTGTTCTACCGCGGCCTTGCTGACCATATAGGGCGAGCCGCCCATACCCGGTGCGAAAGCGGCGCAGGAGGAGACGACGACCACGTGGCCCCGGGACCGCACGATATGGTCGAGCGCCGGATGCACGGTGTTGAACACCCCGGTGAGGTTGATACTCATGACCCGGTCGAAATCGGCCGGATCCATGCTCCGGATGGTCGCGGGTACCGGGGTGACCCCGGCATTGGCGACCACCACATCCAGGCCACCGAACTGCGCGGCGACCTCGGCGATCACCTCTTCCATCCGGCCGCGGTCGGCGACATCCCCGGCCAGGCCGACCGCGCGCGAACCCAGGTCGTGCGCCGTGCGCTGGGCGGCCGCCTCGTCGATATCGACCACGACCACCACCGCGCCGCGCCGGTGCAGGAGGGTGACGAGTTCGAGCCCGATACCCTGGCCCGCACCGGTGACCAATACCGTTTTGCCCTTCACGTCGAAGGTCGCGGACGGCGAGAGCCAGCCCAGCGGGTCGGGGAGTGTGGGTTTCATCGCGTCACCTCATAGGATTCGGCATCGAACTGCTTGGTGCGTCGCCGGTATTCGAAGCTCCAGTTCGGATAGAGACCGGCATTGCCGCCGTCGGGGGTGGTGTAGTAGCTCTGGCAGCCGCCGGTCAGCCAGACCGTGTCCGCGCTGCGCCGGGCCATCTCTTCGACGAACGAGTCCTGGGTCTCCTGCCGCACCTCCACCCGGCGGGCGCCGCGGGCGCGCAGGGTCTGCAGCGCGTCGACGATATAGGCGATTTGCGATTCGAGCATGAAGATGGCGGACTGGTTGCCGGCGGCGCCGAAGGGGCCGAGCGTGCAGAAGAAGTTCGGGAAACCGGCCATCGCCGCACCCAGATAGGTCTGCGGCCGTTTGTGGTACAGGTCGGCGATCGAGACATCGTCGCGGCCGACGATCCGCTCGAAGGCGGTGGGGATGGGAGTGAACCCGGTGCCGTAGATGATGGTGTCGACCGGGATCTCCACACCGGCGCGGGTCAGGAGGGAATGCGGGCGCACCTCGGCGATCCCGTCGGTGACCACCTCGACGTTCGTCCGGTCCAGCGCCGGCAGGTAGGCGTCGGAGAAGATCGCGCGTTTACAGCCGATGATGTAATCGGGGGTGGCCTTGCGGCGGAGTTGCGGATCGCGGATCTGGCGCAGCAACTGGAGCCGTCCGAGCATCTCGTACGGGTGGCGGAAGCGATTGTCGACGAACCCGACCAGGCCGAACCCTTCGATCAGTGTGTACCAGGTACCGCGGATCGCCTTCTGCGCCAGCGGGAGACGGCGCAGCAGGGTGCGCTCGACACCCAGAGTCGGGCGGTCCATCCGCGGCACGATCCACGGCGCGGACCGCTGGAACACCGTCAGCGCCGCCACCCGGGGGGCGATCTCCGGAACGAACTGCACCGCGGAGGCGCCGGTGCCGATCACCGCGACCCGCTCACCGGTGAGGTCGTGCTCGTGGTCCCAGTGCAGTGAATGGAACGCGGTGCCCTCGAAGCGTTCGATACCGGGGAGTTCAGGGTATTTGGCTTCGGCGAAGACGCCGGCGGCCGAGATGAAGAAATCGGCCGTGAGCGGACCGCGTGAGGTCTGGATCCGCCACAGCTGGGCGGCCTCGTCCCAGCGGGCCTCGGTCAGTTCGGTGCCCAGCCGGATATGGCGCACCACATCGTGGTCGGTGGCGACCTGTCGCAGGTATTCCAGGATCTCACGCTGTTTGCCGTAAGTACGGGACCAATCCGGGTTGGGCGCGAACGAGTAGCTGTAGAGCTGGGACGGGACATCGCAGGCGCAGCCGGGATAGGTGTTGGCCTGCCAGGTGCCGCCGAGATCGTCGGCGCGTTCGAGCAGCACCAGATCGTCGAAACCGGCCTCGCGCAATTTGATCGCCAGCCCGATTCCGCCGAATCCGGCACCGAGCACGACGATGCCGTGGTGTTCCGGTGTGCTGGTGCTCATCGCACCCCCACCGTCTCGGTGCGGACCCGGCGGCCGGTGCCGGCGGCGATGGTCTTGGTGACGAAACGGTTCACCGGACTCGCCGCGGCCAGCAGCGGACGCAGTACCGCGCTGCCCTCGAGGGCGAAGGTCCAGATGATCCGCGTCCCCGTGGCCAACGGGAGCAGGGTGATGTCCTCGGCGAACCGGTTCAGCCCGGGCACCGAGGCGGCGTCCACGGTGAAGGTCATCCGGGAACCCTCGTCCCACCGGTAGAAACGTTCCTCCAGCCGGATCAGGCCGCCGAGTGTGATCTCACGGGTGGTGCCGACACCGAACGGCCGCGGTGCGGTCCATCGCGCCGCCGTGACGACCGCCGACCACGACACCAGCGCGTCGTCGGCGACCAGTGTGTCCCATACCTGTGGCACCGGGGCCGGGAGATCGACGATATGGGTGTAGCGGTGGTTGGCGGTGTCGAGGAAGGCGTCGTCGGATGGGGACAGGGCGAATCGTGCGCTCATGGGGCTGAGGGCCTTTCGGGATCAGATATCGAGTACCAGCGGTCCGCCGGCCGACCGGGAGACACAGGTGAGCATGTGGCCGGCGCGTTCGCTGTCGCTCAGCAGACGGTCGCGGTGGTCGACCGAGCCGGCCGCGACGCCGACCTTGCAGGTACCGCAGAACCCCTGGCGGCAGGAGTAGACGACATCGGACCGGACCCGGCGGATGGCGTCGAGCGTCGTCTCGGTGGCACCGACCCGGACGTGGTGCCCGGACCTGGCGAGGGTGAGGCCGAATTCGTGTCCGTCGCGCACCGGCGGCGCCGAGAACCGTTCGGTGTGCAGCGATCCGGCCGGATTCAGCGTGAACAGGGAACGCTGGGCGGCCTCGAGGACCGGCGGCGGTCCGCAGACGTACACCGCGGCGCCGGGCCGGGCGGTCGCCAGGAGCGCCGGGATATCGGGTGCGCCGGCCTCGTCGTCGGGGCGGATATCGCTACCGGCCGGCAGTTCGCCGAGGAACGGCATGGTTTCCCGCGAGCGGCCGAGATAGATCAGGTGGCCGCGGTCCCCGGCCGCCTGCGCCATCGGCAGGATGGGTGTGATGCCGATACCGGCGGCGAGGAAGAGATAGGACGGCGCGGAATCGACGAAGGTGAACGCGTTGCGCGGTCCGCGGATCCGCAGTGCGGCACCGGGACGCAGGTCGTGGATCTCGAGCGAGCCCCCGCCGCCGTCCGATATCCGGCGGACCGCGATTCGGTAGCGGTGGCGGTCGGCCGGGTCACCGCACAGCGAGTACTGGCGTTGCCGTCCCGACGGCAGGAAGACGTCGATATGCGAGCCGGGCCGCCACGACGGCAACTGTTCACCGTCTGTCCGGAGCAGGGTCAGCGAGACCACGTCGCGGGCTTCCTCCCGGACCGCGTCCACCACGACATCGAGGTCGAAACCGCTGCGGCGTACCGGGTTCGGTGGCGAGAGCGCGGGATTGGTGAACACCTTCTTGTACACATCCACCGCCAGGCCGAGCATCCGCAGACTCGAGGACGACGCGGGGTGTGCGGTGGTCATGAGCGCGCGGCGGGGGAGTGCGCCAGATAGCGCAGGGCGTTGTCCATCGATCCGAGCTGGGAGGGATGGAAGCTCGGCCGTAGATAGCGCGGCATCTCGGTGAAGAACGTGGTGAAGCTGGGAATCACCCCGCGCAGCGTGGCGCTGACGAATTGCTGACCCCAGAACCGCCCCTTGGCCGGGCTCGGATCCTTGCGGTACAGGTAGGCGGTGGAGACCACGAACAGCGGCAGCAGTAGCCCGCTGGCGAGCAGGCCCGTACGTACGCGGCGGGCGTATCCGCCGTCGACGTGCATATAGGCGTCGAAGACCACGCTGCGGTGCTCGACCTCCTCCGCGCCGTGCCACCGCACCAGGTCGAGCATCGTCGGATGCATGCCGAGTTCCTCGAGGACTTCCGATTCGAGCAGCCACTCGCCGATCACCGCGGTGAAGTGTTCCATGCCCGCGAACAGCCCCAGGCGTTCCTTGAGCCATTCCTCTTCGGCACGGCCGCTGAGTCCGTGCTCGCCCAGGACCCGGTCGACCAGCCAGCCGATCTTCTCGACATAGGAGTCGACATCGAGCCCGATGGACTGGAGGTGTTTGCGGGCGCCCTCGTGGCTGCTGGCGTGCATCGATTCCTGGCCGATGAACCCCGTCACCTCCTCGCGCAGGCGTTCGTCGTCGATCGCGGGTAGCGCTTCGGCCAGGCACGCGGCCATGGCCCGCTCGCCCTCCGGCAGGACCAGGTGCATCACATTGGTCACATGGGTCGCCAGCACTTCTCCGGGGATGTAGTGCATGGGAACCGTCGAGAAGTCGAAGCTCACATCGCGGGCGTGGATCGCGTGGGCTTCTTCCCGGTAGGTGCTCGTGGTGGCACTGTCGTCAGCCATACGACGACCGTACAATGCAACATATTGCCTTGCAATGTTGTCGCAACAAATTCTTTCTGATTGTTGCAGAAATGCTGATCGCTGTTAGCGTGGTCCTGTGTCCGCCCCTACCTCTACCTCGCAAGACCGGTCCGCCGTCGACGGTATCGAAACCCGTATCCTCGATGCCGCGCGTGTGCAATTCGAGACGTACGGGGTGAAGAAGACGACCATCGGTGATGTCGCCCGGCAGGCGGCGGTCGACCGCGGCACCATCTATCGGCGGATCGGTTCCCGTGACGATCTCGTCCGCGCGGTGAGCGCGCGCGAGGTGGGCGCCCTGCTCGCCGAACTCGAGGACATTCCCGCGCGACACAAAGATCTGGAAGCCATCGTCGCCGATATCTTCGTCACGGTGATCACGCGCTGGCGGACCCACGGCATGATCAAGCGGGTGCTGGCACTCGAGCCCGGACGGCTGTTGCCCCAGGTGACCACCGAGGGTGGACCCTTCTTCACGATGTCCGTGAGTGTCGCTGCCACCCTCCTCGCCGAGGCGATGCGCGAGCGAGGACTCCCGGAGATTCCCGATCTCACGACCCGGGTCGAGGTCGCGAGTCGGGTGGTGCACTCACTGATCCTGCAACCGGTCGGTGCGCTGGACCTCGAATCCGAGGAGCGGCTCGCCGAATTCGCCCGGGCCTATATCGCGCCGTTGATCGTCGGCTGAGGAACTTCACGGCCGTGGTGTCCGCAACTGGCAAGTAGTGGACGTCGTCGGACGCGACCGCACCGCCCGAGCCGCCTGAAACAACCGGCCGCGACGAACCGCACCGATACCCATGAAGTGGGTCATCGGATCGGGGCCGCGTCCCGGAACAGGGTGGCGGCGATCGCACCGGCGGTGACACGCGCGAGATCGGCGAGAAACGGGATCCGCTCGGGGATCATGAGCTGGGTGGTTCCCCGGATTCCGAGGGCGAACCGCGCGTGACCGGCCCGATCCAGGAGTTACCGATCCGCTTCGGTGTCGAGAAGGGCTTCTTCGACGCCGAGAACCTCGAGGTGAAGTTCACCCAGGTCCAGGATGCGGTGACCGGCGTCGCGACCGGGGAGCTGAGCTTCGCCTTCGGCCCGACAAGCAACTATCTGCGAGCGGCCGAGAAGGGCGCACCGATCAAGATCATCAGTTCGGCGTTCCGGAGCAAGGGGCCGTTCTTCCTCGTCGCGCGCCCCGAGATCAAATCCTTCGCCGATCTGCGCGGTAAGACCATCGGGATCGCTACCGCCGGTAGCAGTATGGAGACCTACACGCGCAAGATCCTCACCGCCAACGGCGTCGATCCCGACGAGGTGAGCCTCATCGCCAACGGCGTAAACGAGCAGGCCTACGGCACGCTCACCAGCGGTCAGGTGGACGCGACCGTTATTCACCAGCCGTTCCCCGCGCTGGGCGAAATCCAGGGCAAATCGGTGACACTGGCCCGCGGCTGGGACTACCTGCCGACCTACCATACCGGCGTGTTGATCGCCGGAAACGAGGTGATCGACAACGATCCGGACCTGCTGCCCCGGAGCCTGCGCGCCTACTTCAAGGCCTACACCTACGCGAAAGAGCACTACGACGAATACCTGCCATGGTTGAAGGGGAAGCTCGGCACCATCGATCCGAAGGCGGTGGAACTCGCCTTGCGGCAAGAGGACGATATCTGGGATAACAACCCGGCCATCGATCCGGTCGCGATCCGCGACACCCAGGACATCGAAATCGAAATGGGTCTGCAGGACGTGCGCTACGACGCCGACAAGTACATCGATACGCAGTTCATTCCGCAGGAGTACGTGAAGGATTTCACCTACCCGCAGCCGACGCGCTGACCCCGCGACAGCACGACACGATCAGCGAGGTATGTCCGTGGCAACTTTCGAAGTACGCGGTGTGGGCAAAGAATTCTTCACCGACCCGCCCGTCCGGGCGCTCGACGGCATCGACCTGACTATCGGCGAAGGCGAATTCGTCGTCCTACTGGGCCCCAGCGGCTGCGGCAAGAGCACACTGCTCGACATCCTGTCCGGGCTCCAGGACACGACCGAGGGCGAGGTGCTGTTCGAGGGCGAGCCGGTCGCCGGTACGAACAGCCGGATCGGCGTGGTGTTCCAGGATGCCTCGCTGTATCCGTGGCGCACCGTGGCCCGCAATGTCGAACTCGGTCTGGAGTTCCGCGGAGTGCCGCGCGCCCAGCGGCGCGCGGCCGCCGCGGAGTACCTGGCCCAGGTCGGGTTGGCCGGTTTCGAACGGAAGTATCCACACCAGCTGTCCGGTGGGATGCGGCAGCGGGCCGGGATCGCCCGAACACTGGCGACCGAACCCGCGGTACTGCTCATGGACGAACCGTTCGGCGCCGTCGACCACCTCACCCGGATCCAGCTGCAACGGGATCTGCTCGCGCTGTGGGAGAGCCGCCGCCGGACAGTTGTCTTCGTCACCCACGATGTGGGGGAGGCGGTGTACTTGGCCGACCGCGTGATCCTGTTGTCGCCGCGGCCGGGCCGGGTGTACCGCGAGTTCTCCATCGATGTGCCACGGCCGCGCCGCAAGGGCGATATCGAGCTGCTTGCCTTGGAGAGCGAGATCTATCGGGCACTCGGCCGAATAGAGGAACAGGCGGACGCCGAGGTGTAGGCGTCGCGTCGCGGCCACATCCAGGAGTCGTTCCCACGTGTCCTCGTCTCCGGCCGGGTCGGCGTCGCCGATTCGGCCGGCTTGACCGACCCGCAACACTGTCCGCGTCCGGTGACACTGCGCTATGCGTTGGCGCCGCCGTCTACAGTGAGCGTGGTCCCGGTGACGAAACTGCCGCTGTCGCCGGCCAGATAGGCGACGGCGGCGGCGATTTCGGTCGCCGCGGCGTACCGGCCGAGGGCCGTGGCGGCGCGCTGGGCATCGGCGGGCGCGCTGTCCGCCGGGTTCATCTCGGTATCAGTCGAACCCGGTTGCACCACATTGACCGTTATCCCACGCGGCCCCAGATCGCGGGCGAGACCTTTGCTGAAGCCGATCAACGCCGCCTTGCTCATCGAGTACAGGCTCAGGCCCGGGTGGGTGGCCCGTTCGGCGAGGTTGCTTCCGATACTGATGATGCGGCCGCCCTCGCCCAGATGCGGGCTCGCCGACCGCGCGGCCGCGAATACGGCCCGGACGTGCAGGTTCATGGTTTCATCGAACTGTTCCATGGTCAGTTCGTCGATGGTGCCGTAGGGGAAGATGCCCGCATTGTTGACCACGATATCGAGCCTGCCGAACTCGGCCACGGTCCGGTCCACCGCGGCCGGAACCGCCTCCGGGTTCGCAGCGGGCGCGGGCACGGCCAGCGCGCGCCGACCGGTTTCGCGGATCCACGCGACCACCTCGTCGGCGGGTCCGGCCGCGGTGTTGTAGGTGAGCGCGATATCCGCGCCGTCGGCGGCCAGTCGTTGCGCGATCGCGGCGCCGATACCCCGGCTGCCGCCCGTCACCAATGCCACTTTTCCTTCTAGATTCACTTCAGCTCCCGATATTTATGCAGTGATCGTTGCACAAATAGGTACCGTGGCTAGCATGGGCATGTCAACGCGCAGAGTGGAGGTGTGATGCCGGGACCGGGCCGCCCGCGTGGCTTCGATCGGGACTCCGCGCTGCGCGCCGCCATGTACCTGTTCTGGGAACACGGATACGAGGGCGTCTCGATCAGCGACCTCACCGCCGCGATGGGTATCGGCGCGCGCAGCCTCTACACCGCCTTCGGCTCCAAAGAGGAGCTGTTCCGCGAGGCCGTCGCGCTCTACGGGAGCACGACCCCACGCCCGATGGACCGGCTGCGCACCGCGCGGGAAGCGGTCGAGGCGATGCTGCGGCAACGGGTGGACGCCAACCTCGACCCGGCGACGCCGCTGGGTTGTATGGTGGTGCTCGCCGCCACCAATGTCACCTCGGACAACACCCACGTCCGGGATATGCTGGCGGAACTGCGGGCCCGGGACCGTGCCGAACTGCTCGCCCGACTCGAGCGCGGGCGCGCCGAGGGCGATATACCGGCCGGTGCCGATATCGACGCCGTGGCCTCGTTCTATCTGACCGTCCTGCACGGTCTGGCGATCCGGACCCGCGACGGCTGTTCCCGTGCGGACGCCCAGCAGGTGATCGACCACGCGATGCACGCCTGGGACAGTGTCACCGCCCCCGCTCCGGCCCGATCCATCGTGCAGCGATGAGCACCGGTGACCGGCCGCGGTGCGAGGCCGCTCGGGACCGGCGGCGGGCGGAACTACGCGAGTTCCTGCGCAGTCGCCGCGAACGGCTGACGCCCGCGGCGGCGGGGCTGCCCGATACGGGTCGGCGCCGGACACCCGGGCTGCGCCGGGAAGAGGTCGCGGTGCTGGCCGGGGTGGGGGTGTCCTGGTACACGTGGCTGGAACAGGGATGCGATATCAAGGTGTCCGCCGACGTAATCGACGCGGTGGCGCGAGCCCTGCTGCTCGACGAGATCGAGCGCGCCCATCTGTACCGGTCGGCGGGGTTCGGGCCGCCGCCCACTGTCCAGGTGGCCACACTCGCTCTGGGCCGGGTGGCCGAGGCGCACCGGCGTATCGAATCGGGGACCACCACAGGGAAACTCGTTCTGGAGGTCGCCCGGCCCGGTCCCGGCCCGGTCCCGGCCCGGTCCCGGCCCGGGCCGGGACGAGGCCGGGCGGGTGATCAGTTCGCGATGGCCGCGAACATGCCGGCTTCGTAGGCACCGCCCTTCTGATGCAGGATCACGCCGAGCCGGTTGGCCGCGTTGATCATGGCGACCAGGTACACCAGGGCAGCGATCTGATCGTCGTCGTAGTGCTCGCGCACTCTGGTCCAGGTCTCGTCGGAGACTCCCGGCTGCGCGTCGCCGATCCGGGTGCCTTCTTCGGCGAGTGCCAGGGCGGCCTGCTCGGCCGCAGTGAACACCGTGGACTCACGCCATGCGGCGACGAGGTTGATCCGAACGGCGGGTTCCCCCGCCGCCGCCAGCTCCTTGGCGTGGGCGTCGACGCAGTAGCCGCAGCCGTTGATCTGGCTGACGCGCAGTTCCACCAGTTCGAGGGTCGCCTTCGGGAGCCCGGACTGCATGATCGCCAGGCTGGTGTTGGCGAACCGCCGGCCGATCTTCGCGGCGAGTTCGTTGGAGTTCAGGTCGAAACGGGGTTCCATCATCGGGTCCTCACTGGTCGTGTGTGATCGAACGACCATGAGACGACGGGCTCCGGGCCGGCATAACAAGTCGACGGTGTGGTGTGGACCACTGGCGCACGCTGTTACGGACGGGCCGGGCGCGGCGTCTGATGGTGACACTGGCGAGAGGAAACAGGAGCCACCCATGGACGGTTCGGCACAGCCCACGCCCGGGACCGATTCCCCCGACCCCGCCACCGAACTCTTCGTGGCCCACCGCAATCTGCTGTTCACCGTGGCCTACGAAATGCTCGGTTCGGCCGCCGACGCCGAGGACGTGCTCCAGGAGACCTGGCTGCGGTGGGCCGGCGTCGATCTCGGTGCGGTCCGGGATCACCGCGCCTACCTGGTGCGGATCACCACGCGGCAGGCGCTGGACCGCTTGCGTGCGCTCGGCCGTCGCCGGGAGTCCTATATCGGACCGTGGCTACCCGAGCCGCTGCTGACCGCCCCCCGATGTGGCCGACGACGTCGAACTGGCCGACAGCGTATCGATGGCGATGCTGTTGGTGCTGGAGACACTGGCCCCCGTGGAACGTGCGGTGTTCGTACTGCGCGAGGTGTTCGGCCTGGACTATGCGGAGATCGGCGAGGCCGTCGACAAGACCCCGGCGGCTGTCCGCCAGATCGCCTATCGCGCTCGCGCACACATCGCGGCGCGGCGTCCTCGCGGCGAGGTCTCGGCGACCGAGACCCGCGCCGCCCTCACGGCCTTCCAGCGGGCGGTCGATACGGGCGACCTGCGGAACCTGCTCGATATCCTCGCCCCCGATGTGGCGCTGCTGACCGACGGGGGCGGTGTCGTACGGGCGGCGACCACGCCGGTGGTGGGCTCCGGACCGGTCGCCGAGGTCCTGGGCCGGATCGCGGGTGCCGCGGTCCTGCGCCCGGCCCGGATCAACGGTCATCCGGCGCTGATCGTCGAACTCGACGGTAAGGCCGACACCGTCGTCGCGATGCGTATCGACGAGGGACTGATCACCGGACTGTACGCGGTCCGGAACCCGGTCAAGCTCGCACGCCTGGATCGCGAGACCTCCCTGCGTCGGTGACGCCCGGCCCGGTGCCCCGGCCCCACCGCGGTGGCTCAGCGGCGGAGCAGGTGGGTCAGCAACTGCCCGCTCTCCTCCAGCGACAGATGCGGTAGATATGCCCGGCCGACGGCGATCCCGATGGTCGGCAGTGCCGTGGCATCGGGGAAGACCATGTACACGGGCCGGTGCCGGGGCTGGAACTTCTCCTTGAAGGCGAGCAGCGATCGGAAGCCGTAGACCGGTTCCAGGGTGCGGCCCAGCAGATCGAGTAAACCGTCGAGCGCACTCCGGTCGAGGTCGGATTCGGTGGTGTCGGCGCCGGCCAGCGGTGCCCCGGACAGACTGAGGAACTCGAGTCCCTGCTCCCGGGCGGCCAACGCGGCCGAGGCGATGAGGAACTCCATCGCCACACGGAATCCATCGGCGCGACGCCGCATGAAATCCAGGGTGAGGCCGACGAGGGTACCGTCCCGGTACACCGGCATCCAGGAGGTGACGGCATGGACGTGATCGTCGTGGTCGACGGCCAGCAGCAGCCGGACCTCGGGGTCGTGCAGTTCGGCCAGGCCTCCGAGCGTGAAACCCATTTCGGGCAGGCCCTTGTCCGCGACCCATTCCTCGGAGATCTCGACGACCTGCTCGGTCACCGACAGCGGAGCGTCGGCGAACGTTGTCCACTTGGCCTCGATCCCCTCCTTGCCCGCACGATTCAGTGCCGTCCGCACATCCTGGAACTTCTTGCCCTTGAACGCGAGATCTGCCAGATCGATGATCGTCTCCTCCGCGACCTGCACACAGCTCCAGCCGTGTTCCCGGGCGAGTGCCGCGGTCTCGGGCCCGACAGAGTAGAAGCACGGAGTCCACCCGTTGCCGAGACACCAGGCCGCGAATTCGTCTGCCGCCGCGGCGAGTCCGTGGCGTTCACCGATCGGGTCCGTCGTGGTCAGTGCGACACCGGAATGCACCCGATAGGCCACCGCGTGCCGGCCGTCCGCGCTGAACCAGTACCTGTTTCCGGCCCAGGTGCTCATCCACGACAGGGAACCTCCGCCCGGATGGTGCAACAGTTCCCGCACCCGGCGCTCACCGCCGACGTCGTATCCGGCCGGCGGGATGAAGAAACTGCGCAACATCAACAGGCACAACGTCACCCAGACGAGCACGCCGATCCACTCGAACAGCAGTGTCGCCGCTGGGGTCAGCGGCGAGACCGGCGGTTCGAAGAGCTGGAGGTACACCGGTGGAAGCAGCCGCAACGGGGCATCGCGCAGCAGCGTGCCGACTCCGGGGTCGCGGTCGAAACCCCCGGCGAGCAGTGTCCCGAACACCACATAGACCGCGAGCGCGGCTCCCGCGGCCGCGAAGGTCCCCAGCCAGACCCGGCGGTACGTCCCGCGCGCGGCGCGCACATCGAAGAGCCGCCGGGTGGCCAGCAACAGCGCGAGAATCGCGATCAGGGCGAGCAGCGGCGCGAAATCCCGGTACATCGAGCTGTGCCGATGGATGCCGTAGAGCACCCAGCGCGCCTCGTCCTGTTCGACGGTCCGCACGATCACACTGACCACCGCGAGACCGATGAGCACGATATGCCCACCGACCGAGAGCAGCCAGGCCGCTCGCCGGCCGCGCCGCAGACCCTCGGCCCCGACGAGCAGCAGCATCGACGGCAGGATGTTCATGGCCAGCGGTCCGATACCGGACAGGCGCAGCGCCTGCTGCCCGCTGCGGCACTCGTCGTGCAGGGCCGGATCGGCGCAGATGTCGACGAGTTCGCGCGCGCTGTAGGGCACCTGATCGAACAGTTCACGCAGGGACGACAGCGGCCCGATGGCATGCGGGGAGAACGTGGCGAAGAGCGGGCCCAGGACACTGGCCGCGACCACGAGAGCGACGAGTGTGCGACGCTCCCGGATCGTTCCGCCGAGGACCGGGCTGCGCGCGGAGCGCCCGAACAGCAGCGGTCCGATGAGCAGACCGGCCAGCGCGACACATAGTCGCGTCACATCCGGCAGATGCCCGGCGAACAGCGCCGTGGTCACCAGGATCACCAGTAATAGTGCGCGGATACGCCGGCGCCACAGGGTGTGCATCGCCGCGCTGGCGGCGAGCAGTGCCCCGAATACCCAAGGCAGCGGGTCGGCCGTCAGATGGCCGTGCAGTTCCAGACCCCAGGAATTCGGCACCGCCGACGCGAGCCGTGCCGCGGCGAGTGCCAGCGCGGCGCCCGCACCCTGGGCGGCAAATACCGCGATCACGAACCGCCCGCTGCCGATGCGCTGTTCCACCGGCACCGCGACAGCGAGCATGAACACACTCGCCAGCAGGTACCCGCCCATCCCGGAGGCGAACAGTCCCGAGGTCCACAGGGTCCAGACGTACCCGTCGTCGAGGGTCGGGAGGCCGAGCGAGACGTGCGCGGCCAGCTCCTGCGACGGGCCCTTCGTCCATGCCCCGGTGATCACCGCGAGAACCCAGACCACCGCCAGCAGCCCGAGAGATATGGGTGCGCGGGAGAGCCCCGCTACGACGCCGGTCGTCACGACGCGTCCAGACCGAGACGGTGGCCCAGCCACGGCAGCTCCTTTTCCAGACCGGCGGACCACACGGCGAAACTGTGCCCGCCGGGCAGTTCGGTGAGGTGGACATCCATTCCCGCCGCACGCGCGGCGGCGGCAAGCCGCTCGATCGCGGCCCGGTATTCGGTGTCGCCGAGGCCCACGACGAAGGCGCCGGCCGAGTCGGGGTAGCGATGGCGGGCCAGCAGGTCGGCGGGATTGTTCCGGGCGAAGGCGTCGGCGTCGCCGCCGAAGGCCTCCCGAATCGTGGTCTTCCGGTCGCCGAGTGTCGGTTCGGCCTGTCCGGACAGATCGAGGAAGGTGGGGTAGACCTCGGGCCGGGTGGTGGCGAGTTGCAGGGCGCAGGTCCCGCCGTAGGACAGCCCGCCCACCGCCCAGGCGCGGGGGTCCGGGTTCACCTGCAGATGGGCGCGTACCCAATTCGGTACGTCCACGGCCAGGTAGGTCGCGGCGTTACCGAGCCGCGAGTCGACGCACAGCGGATTGGCCAACCGGCCGCCGGTACCGTCGGCGAGCACGACGATCGGCGCCAGCCCCCGGTGCGCGGCGGCGTAGCTGTCCATGATGTGGGTGAGTCGGCCGCCCACGAGCCAGTCCTCGGTGGTGCCCGGCTGCCCGGCCAGCAGGACCAGCACCGGCAAGGCAGGCCGGGGATCGGTGAAGTACGCCGGGGGCAGATAGATCCGCGCATCACGGCCGGGGAACCCGGACACGGCACCGGGAACGGCGGCGCGGGTCACCGCGCCCATCTCCGGCATTTCGGCGGGCGGGGCCCAGTTCGCCGGTGCCGGCGATCCGCCGGGCACCGGCGCCAGCGTCGTATCGAACGGCACGGTCCGGTAGTCGGTCATGCCGAGCGCGGTCCGCACCGTCGGATACGCGTCGAATCCCGTGTTGATCCCGCCGGCGGCACAGAGCACGACCACGGCGGCTGCCGCGACCAGTCCGGTCGCAACCAGCGGCCGCGACCGGTCCCGGCGCCGGACGAACCCGCGCCCGGCGGCCAGCGCCACCGCCAGAATCGCCAGCCCCGACCAAACATAGACCGACGCGGGCAGGGGATCGGGGAACGGCCGCCAGACCTTCTCGATGAGCACCGCGGCGAGTGCCACCGACACCCCGGCCGCCGCCACCACGACGGCGACACCGGCGAGTAGCCACCGCCGGTCCCGGCGGATCACCAGCGCCGCCAGGCACACCGCCGTGACGGCAACGAATACAAAAGTCGCCGCGGTCGTTGTCACATGCAGGTCGAGTACCGCTTCGACGAGCCCGGACCACGACATGACGTCCAGTATGCAGCCCTGCCGGGCCGGTGACCGGGACGCGCGCCCGCTTCCGGAACACCGGAGGTAGCGGCGGACGGGCGGGGCCGCGGCTCTTGCCGCGGTGCGTGCACGCGAGGTCCACCTGCCGATGTTCGGTCAACCGGTCCGGCGGACGGCCCGGCCGGGGGACGGCCGAGCTACCGGCTCGCGTATACGACGAGAAGGTCGCGCATGGCACGGATCTCCCGGTTGGCCTCGTTCAACGCGGTGCGTAACCGGTGGTTCTCGTCGAGCAGGTCGTCGAGTTCGTGCGCGGAGTCCACGGCGGTATCCGCGGGGCGCACCCGGACCAGTTCGGCCGTGGGCTCGGCGGTGGTCTCCGCTGCCGGTTCCGTGGTCTCGGCAGTGATTTCCGCTGCCGGCCCGGCGGTTTCCGGTGCCGCTTCGGTGGGCTCGGCCACCGTGGCCTCGGCGGTGGTCTCTGCCGGTTCCGCAACCTGTGGCGTCTCGGTCTCGTTGGCGGCGACCGGTTTCGCGGTCACCTTGCCTGCACCGCGGGGACGTCGCCTGGGTTTCGCGGGCGCGGGAGTGTCCGCGACCGGTGGGGTCTCGGCGCCCTCGGGAAGTCCCGCGGCACGGACCCAATTGGCGAGTGTGTTCGTGGCGGGAAGCCCACCTTCGCGTTCGGAGACCTGCGTGCACGCCGCATTGAGCGTTTTACCCTGAGTGAGGAGTTTTTTCACTCGGTTGACGAGTTTGGTCTGTTCTCTTTTCGAGTAACGCACTGCCATTCCATTCCTCCTGCACTCCGGGTCGTACGCCGGGAATTGAACCATTGCCAGGCCGTTCTGTCCTCATCGGGTGCTTCGCCGGAAGCGGAATTCGCTGATCGATTCCGGTGTGAAACTCGGAAAGTGTTTCGCGCCAACGAATTCAGAGCCGGGTCCGATGTAGCGGAAACTCGGCGGGGAGATCACGCCGCACCGGGCGAGTGAGGCGGGCGCGCCCGGCCCCGAGCTCGGCGTCGGCGCGGTGAATCGGGCGGATGCGGCCCTCACCGGCCGAGCCACGCTCGGCAGCGTACGTCACATCCCGCGCGCCCGGACGGCACGGAATTGCGGACCGATTCTGTCCGCCCGGCCTGCCAGACTGGCCGGGTGCACACTCACCTCTCTGCGAACGGAGCATTTCGATGAGTCGCGATATTCAGGTCACTTTCGATGCCCACGATCCGCGGGCGCTGTCGTCGTTCTGGCGTGAGGTCCTGGGCTACATCCATCCGGGCCCGCCGGGAGTCGAGCTGCCTGCGGACGCCGACCCGCTTGCCGCGTGGGATGACTTTCTCGCCGGGATCGGCGTCCCCGAACAACAGCGCAACGCGAGGTCGGCCGTCGAGGATCCGGACGGGAACGGCCCACGATTGTTCTTCCAGCAGGTCCCGGAGGGCAAGGTCGCCAAGAACCGCGTCCACCTCGATATCCGGGTGGCGCCGGGGCTTCAGGGGGAGGAACGGATGGCCGCGCTCGAGGCCGAATGCGACCGGCTCGTCGCACTGGGCGGCACCCGGATCCGGCGCCACGAGCCCGCTCCGCCGCTGGAGGCCGGGTTCATCGTGATGGCCGATCCCGAGGGGAACGAGTTCTGCCTGGACTGAACCGCGCCCGGCCGCGGGCTCATGGGTGGGGTCGGTGCGCCTCGTGGCCACACATGTACCGTCTCCCCATCGCGGCCCCGCACGGTCCCCTGACCCGCTGTTACGTTGAGACCAATTGTCGCCGGCAGGCCGTACCGATCGTCCGAGCGTGCGGGAAGACGGAAGAACGCAGATCTCATCGTCCCCTCGGCGATACCCGCCGGAACACTCGCGACGGAACTGCACACGGGCCGTTCGTCGCGACCGGAATCGCGCGGAGCCGGCCCGATGATGGAGCGGCCGGTGATCTGCGGCGGCACCCTCACGGCACGCAGCGCGCCGCCGGAACTGCCCGCCTACGGCGGATTTCTGCTCAACGTCCCGCGTGGAGATCGCGCGCTGTCCCTCCGCTCCGGCGAGGGGGAAGAGGCCTGGCGGCTGCTGGAACCGGTACTGTCCGATGGGGCGCGCGACCGCGCGCCGCTGGAGGAGTACCCGGCGGGTTCGCTCGGACCGCCCGAGGTCGACAGGAATCGATGACGGTCGTGGAATCGACGCAAGACCCGCTTTCCCGTGCGCCGTGCGTCGTGGTGATGGGGGTTTCGGGTACCGGAAAGACCACCACGGCCCGGCTGCTGGCCCGGCGACTCGGCGTGCCCTTCGCCGACGCGGACGACCTCCACTCCCGGGCCGATATCGACAAGATGGCGTCCGGGCTTCCGCTGGACGACAGCGACCGGGGGCCTTGGCTCGCCGCGGTCGGCGACTGGCTGCGAGCACGCACCGCCGCGGGGACCGGCGGCGTGATGGCCTGTTCGGCACTCAAACGCCGCTACCGCGATGTGTTGAGGACGGGGGCGCCCGGTGTCTACTTCCTGCTTTTGACCGCCGATCGCGACGAACTCCTGGCACGGATAACGGGCCGGACCGAACATTTCATGCCGGCCGCGCTGCTCGATTCCCAGCTCGCCGCCCTGGAACCCCTGCAACCGGGGGAGCGAGGTGTCGCCCTGCACGGCAGCCGCAATGCCCAGCACGCGGCGGAGGTGGTGATGCGGTCGCTGCCGGAGTACACGGCGCAGGACCGTCCCGATCGATGACCCAGGTTCCACCCGTGACAGCCCCCGCCCGGGTGGGTGATAATGGCGACGAACCGGTTCGACCTCGTAGTACCGCCCGGGTGATGTGACGGCTTTTCCGCCGATCTTTCCAGGGAGGCCTGATGGTCCAGGTTGTACCACTGAACTGGCTCGGCGCGTTCTGTAATTTCGGTGGTCCGCTGGCACCGGGGGAAGCCGACCACTGGTGGACGGCAGGCGGTGAGTGGGGCCGGGAGAATCGGCTCTACGTCTTCACCGCCTATTGTGACGGTGCCGCCGAGATCGCGGTCCGCAACATCACGCATTATCGCGGCGGGCACGACGAAACCCATTTCGAGATACACAACAACGGCCCGGGGGAGCCGGCCTACTACTACTTCTACATAGCTTGGTCCAGTCCGATACCTGGCTGAGGGGGACCCGTGCGCGTGCAGATCGAATACGACCAGGACGGCCGGATCACCGCGGTGTCGGGGGTCGTTACCGTCGAACACCCCGACGGCGATCTCGGCCGCTCGGCACGGTTCGTGCGGCCCGGACACTTCATCCTCGACCTCGACACCGAGGTGATGGCCGATCCGACGGATCTGGCCGGACTACGCCGGCTCGCGACGCAGTATTCGATCGCCGGTCACCCCGACCATCCGCGGCTGGTGGAACGCGAAACCGGAAGCTGAGCCCGCGGTATTCGCGTCACTCGAACACCTGTGCGGCCCGTCCGGTCAACTCCGCCGGACGGGCCGGAGATCTCCGGCGTGGCCGCTGCTCAGCAGCCCTTGGCCATGGGTTCACCGCGGAACCTGGCCTCCACGAAATTCCAGGCATCGGCGAAGCCCGCGGCGGCGGCGGTCATATGTTCGGCGATGTCGTAGGTGGTGAGTTTCACCGGCGCGCCCGCACGGCAGTAACGGTCGGTGAACTCGGCCACCCCGTCGTAGGGGGTGAGCTCGTCGAAGCGGCCGTGCCACAGATAGGTCGGTGCGGTCGGCACCCCGTCGAAGTAACGCAGGCTGTTCTCGCGCAGCACCTGATGCGCTGCGGGGCTGTCCATCAGACTCTTGGACGCGGCCATCTGCTCCGCACTGCGGAAAGCGCCGTGGAACAGCAGGAACCGCCGGCAGGCGTCATGGGTGAACTCCCGGAACCACAGGCCGTTCTCGTTGAGCTGGTCGGAGATCGGCAGCCGGTCCGGGTACTCCCGCTCCAGACCCATGGCCGCGGCGAAGGCCAGGCCGAAACCCGGGTGCGGGGCGAAACCGAGACCCAGCGCCATCTGCTCCAGGTCGGCTGGGATACCGCCCGCGGCGATGCCCGCGATCTTCAGATCGGGTGCGTAGGAGGGCTGCAGGGCCGCGGCCCATCCGGTGGCCAGCCCGCCCCCGGAGTAACCGGCCAGTGCCACGGGGGAATCCGCGAGGCCGAGTTCGGCGACCCGCTGTACGGCGCGGACACTGTCGAGGGTGACCATTCCGCTGAGCCGTCCGGCGGCGTAGGCGACATTCGGTCCGAGGTAATCGGGCACCGAGATGGCCCAGCCGCGTCCGATCGGCAGCATCGCGCCGACGGCGTCCTGTAGTTCACCGTTGAACAGTGACCGCGACGGATTGCATCGGGTGCCGAGCGAATTGATCAGGGCCTGATAGGAGACCAGCGGCGGCTTCTTCACGCCGGCGGGCAGTAGCACCGTGGTCACACCCATGATCGGGTTACCGAGGGAGCTGGTGGACCGGAAGGCTACCTGCCAGCCTTCGGTGCCCACATACATACCGGTATCGATCTTGCGGGTGCGCACCACCTCGCCCGGCTGCAATCCGGCGAGCTCGGGAGGTGCGGTGTAGAAGGGGTCCGGATCCGGTTGCGGGTAGAGCGGTTCGGCGTTGGCGCCACCCCCGAGAACACCGACCGAGACGAGGGTCAACAGCAGGACCAGGATACGGGTGGAAACTCTTAACACGTTCTTCTTTCGGACAGCTGGAATCGACCGGCGTCCGGCCCGGCGCTTGTGACGCCGCGACGGCCGTCGCCGTGGATGAGGTGCGCGGTGGGGCAGCGAACGATATCGGTCGCTGTCACAGGTGAACCGCGGCGACGGCGAGTTATCGCTCGAAACGAACTGTCTGCGATGGCTTGTGGCCGCGCCCCGAGTTCGGCCCGACGAGCAACGATACGACGCTAGCGGGTCAAGAGGACGCTCGGGTCCGAAGGACCGAGAAAACTGCGCGAGTTCATAATCATCGGCCGGTATGGCCGGACCGATCACAAGGGGATGGTCTTGCTTTCGGCCGCCGCGGCCTGGACGCCCTGCCGAACTCGGCGGCGGCGCGCGCAGTCCTCCGGTGCTCCGGCGTGGTGCCGGCGACGCAGGTGGTTCCGGACCGGTGGGCCGAGGGGTACGGGGCAGCTGATCGAACGGCCTTGTCGCCGGTTCCGCCGGCGTGGTCCGGGCGGCATACTCGATAGGACGCGGTGGCGCGGGTCAGCCGGCCCGGCCGTACAGATAGTCGTCGAGGGGGAACCGTACCGCCTCGCGGTGCGCGTTGACCGTGCTGGTCGGGCGCAGCAGCGCCGCCTCGCCGTGCTGGTTGAAGTAGTAGCTGCGGGCAGTGGCGCAGTCGCCACCATAGAACACCGAAGAACCGAGCTTACCGGTGACGCGGTCCAGGAATTCGGTGTTGGCGCGGGCACTGACCTCGAAGGTGGTCTCACCGCGGCGGGCCAGCTCCCCGAAGAGCCTGGCCATATGTTTCATCTGTGCCTCGATGGTGGTGAAGTAGGACAGGCCGCTGTAGGAGTAGGGGCTGTTGAGGCTGAGGAAGTTCGGGAATTTCGGCACGGTGATGCCTTCATAGGCCTGGAACCGGTTGTCCCGCCAGAATTTCCCGAGGTCCACTCCGTCGCGGCCGATGATCTCGATGGCCGGGAAGTTCACATCCCAGAGGTTGAATCCGGTGGCCAGCACGAGCGTGTCGATCTCGGTCTTCGTGCCGGCAGCGGTGACTATCCCGTCCGGTTCGATTCGATCGATACCGCCGGTCTCCAACCGGACGTGCGGTTCGTTGAAGGTTGCGAAGTAGCGGTTGGAGAAGGTCGGGCGTTTACAGCCGAAATCGTAGTCGGGGGTGAGCTGCTCCCGCATCCGCTTGTCGTGGACCTGGGCACGCAGATGCGCCTTGGCCAGCAGCGCCGCCGCCTTGTTCAAGGGTTTGGCCTGCTTGTAATGCAGGACTCCGATCACCATGAGCGCTTCCAGCGCGGTGGTATTGGCCAGCCGCGCGGCCTTCTGGGTGACCGGGACCCGGGTGAACAGGCGCTGCACCGCGGGCGGGATCGGCATATCGACCTTGGGCACCACCCAGATCGGAGTGCGCTGGAACACGGTGAGTTCGCGGGCCCGGTCCGCGACCTCGGGGACGAGTTGCACGCTGGTGGCGCCGGTGCCCACGATCGCGACCCGGCGGTCGGTGAGGTCGTAGGTATCGTCCCAGGCGGTGGTGTGGACGATCTTGCCGGCGAAGGTATCGATACCGGGGAACGGCGGGGTGTAGGGCTGGGAGAGAAAACCGGTCGCGGTCAGCAGATAGCGCGCGGTGAGCGTATCGCCGCCGGCGACGGTGACCACCCAGTACTGGTGCTCGGCGTCCCAGTGAGCGCTCTCGACGGAGGTACCGAAACGCATCCGCTCGCGGAGGCCGTACTTCTCGGCGACGTGCTCGGCGTACTTCTTCAGCTCCGCGCCCGGTGCGAACAGGCGCGACCAGTTCGGGTTCGGTTCGAAGGAATAGGAGTAGGTCACCGAGGCGATATCGACGGCCAGGCCGGGGTAGCGGTTGACGTGCCAGGTGCCCCCGAGATCGGATTCGCGTTCGAGGATCACGTAGTCGTGCAGGCCGAGGCGGTCGAGCTGGATACCGGCCCCCATACCACCGAACCCCGCGCCGACCACGACGGCGTCGTATCGAGGTGTCACGCCGAACCTCCTGCTGCTCCGCTGAACGATTCATCACAGAATGACACATCATTCCGTTTCTGATGACGATATCATCGGGGGCGTGACGAAGCCACCGACGCGGGCCGAACGCCGTAAGGCCGAGCTACGCCAGGAGATCATCGATACCGCCTTCGTCTGTTTCGCCGAGAAGGGTTACCACGCGACCGGGATCGCCGATATCGCGTCCCAGCTGGGCATCGGCCACGGCACCTTCTACCGCTACTTCAGCAATAAGCGCGACATCATCGACCACGTGATCGATGACCTGGCGGCCCGGATCATCGACGCGCTCGGGACCGACAACGCGCCCGATGCCGCGACCGGCCTGGACCAGTATCGGGAGCAGATCGATCGGATCGGTGCTGCACTCACCCGTATCCTCATCGAGGATCGGCGCGTGGCCCAGTTGCTGCTGTTCCACGCGACCGGTATCGACGACGAACTCACCACGCGTCTCTACGGGCTGCTCGATACCGCCGACGCGCTGACCGCCGGATACCTCGACCACGGCGTCGAACTGGGCTATCTGCGCGCCGATCTCGACACGATCAACACCGCCCGGGCGGTGACGGGTATGCTGCTCGCCGGGGTGGTGCACGGGCTGCGTGATCCGGACGAGGCGGCCATCGGCGCGTTGAACAAGGCGATCCGGCGGCTGCTGGTCGACGGAGTCCGCAAGGACTGATGCCGCGGTGCTGCGGTAATTCTCACCGCCGCGCTACCCGGAGCACCGGCGGGTGTGCGCATACAGTGGGAAATATGTCGCCGTTGGACGAATGGCATCCGTCCACCGTCGCGGACTGGAGTGACGAACGTCGCCGGGCCAGGTTGCGCGAGACGCGCCCGGGCCACGGATGGAAGACGTTGCGTCGCACCAGACTGGCGTTGTTTCGGGTAGCCGCACTGTTGATGATCATCGGGATCGCGTTCGCACAATACTGGGAGCACGATATCGAGCCGGAGCGTATGCGCCTCGCGCTGACCGAGCCCGCGCTGTTACCGATCGCCGAACCCGTGGACCCCGGTAAACGCGATACCGCCGTCGTGGATCTGGTCGGGCTGGGCAATCTCAATGCCAGCGATACGGCCGCCGCGCTGCCGGCGCTGCGCGAGATGGGCGCGGTCTGGGCGATCCGGTACGACAACCGCGGTATCGACACCGAGGTGATCGCCGACCTGATCGTCCGGGCCGCGGCCATGTCGGGAGTACGCAGTATCGTGCTGACCGGGCACAGTATGGGCGGGGTCATCGCGCTCGAGGTCGCCGAGCACATCCATCTCGGCAGCGACCGCAGATTGGTGGGAGTGCTGCTGGACTGCACGCCACTGGATCTCGACGCGGTCCGCCCGGAGAGTCGTGGTCTGGGGGAGGACATGGTGCGCTGGATGGGCTGGCTGCCCGGTGCGCGGGAGAGCCGGGGATTGCGCACCGCCGTGGAAACTTATGCGCGCCGGGAGAATTTCGTCGACCACAGCGGTGTTCCGGGTATCCGGTTCGGGGAATTCCGGGAAGCGGTGGGGCGGGTGCTGCGGGACAAGATATTCAATGCCGACGCCGCCAGCAACGGCTTGATCGAGGCCCAGTTCCTGGCGATCGTGGCCGGTGGCGCGACCGACGATCTGCATTCATTGTCCGGGCCCGCGCACGGCAAACCGCGGCCGGCCATCGTTTTCATCCGCCCGCACGACGGGAGCCGGGACCGGGTGGTGGATGTCGCGCGTACCCAGGAGGTCCTGATCGACAAGGTCGGGGGGGTGAACGGGAATCTGCTGGTGGTGAAACCGCGGGGCACCGGGCACGCGAATCCGCGGCAGCGCCCCGCCGAATACAACAAGGTGATCGCGCAGCAGGTGCTGCCGTTCGTGGAGCGGTACCAGGCGCGGATCAGCAGTGTCGCCGGCGCAGTGCCGGCCTGGCATCGGTAACGCCCGGTCACCCGGCCGGACCGTGACCGACGATCATCGGGCCGAGGCGATCTCCGGAACCGGTCCGGTCAGGTAGCGCTGGATCGTCGGCCCCAGCCAGGCGATGACCTCCGGCCGGGTCATATCGGCCACCGGCGGAAACGCGAGGATAAAACGGCACAGCGCCATACCCAGGATCTGGGACGCCGCCAAACCGGCGCGCGTGGGCGCCTCCCGGGGGTCGTCCCCGGCTTTCGCGAGCACCGGCCCCAGCTGTGTCGCGAAGATCGATCGCATCCGGTCGGCCGCCACCGGATTGGTGACTCCGGCACGCAGCAGGATCAGCAGTGTTTCGTCGCGCTCCCAGCGGTCGAGGAAGTGCGCCACCAGGGCGGGGCCGATCCGGTCGGGGGGCACCTCCGTCAGATCCGGTAGCTCCAGATCGAATTCGGCCGCCGCCGCGAACAGTCGTTCCTTGTTGCCGTAGTACCGCATCACCATGGCCGGGTCGATGTCGGCGTCGGCGGCGATCGCCCGGATCGTCGCCCGGTCGTAGCCGTCGGCGGCGAAGCGCTCGCGGGCCGCGGTGAGGATGACCGCCTTCGTCTCTTCCGAGGTCCTTCTCATGCCAACAAGTGTAGGCCAACAGCTGTTGACAAGAAATGTGAACCGGCCTAACGTTGATGCCAACAAGTGTTGACCTCTTGAGGGCAGGTGAGACGATGACCACCGAAATCGCAGATGTCCTGATCGTCGGCGCGGGCCCGGTCGGTCTCACCGCCGCCGTCGTACTGACCCGGCTCGGCCACGATGTCGTGATCGTCGACAGCCAGGCCGAAGGTGCGAACACCTCCCGGGCGGCGGTCGTCCACCCCCACACCCTCGAACTGCTCGAGCCCTATGGGGTGACGCAGTCATTGGTCGATCGCGGCCTGCACACCCCGGACTTCACCATCCGGGACCGGGACCAGGTGCTGATCGCCGTCCCCTTCGACCGACTCCCCACTGTCTACCCCTACACGCTGATGATCTCGCAGGCCGATACCGAGAAATTCCTCCTACGCCGGCTGACCGAACTCGGGGTGCCGGTGCGGCGCCCCGTCGAGGTGACCACGGTGATCCAGGACGCCGACCTGGTGACGGTCACCCTCTCCGATGGAGCCCAGCTCCGCGCCCGCTACCTGATCGGCGCCGACGGTCTGCACAGCACGGTGCGCGACCAGGCCGGTATCGGCTTCATCGGCGGCAGTTATGCCGAATCGTTCAGCCTGGCCGATGTACGGGTCTCCGGCGGGGTCCCCAAGGACGAGGTGATCCTGTACTTCTCCCCGGCCGGGCTGATCGTCGTGGCACCGCTGCCCGACGGTATGTACCGGATCGTGGCCACCGTGGACGAGGCACCGCACGAGCCCGACGTCGCCTTCGTGCAACGGCTGCTGGACGAACGCGGCCCGAAGGCTCAGCCGGCGGTGGTCGAGGAAGTCGTCTGGGGCTCCCGCTTCCGCGTGCACCACCGTATCGCCGAGCGTTTCCGGGACGGTCGCATCCTGCTGGCAGGCGACGCCGCCCATGTGCACTCACCGGCCGGTGGACAGGGAATGAATCTCGGCATCGAAGACGCGGTCACCGCCGCGACGACCCTGGCCCGGGTGCTCCGCGGCGAGTCACCGACCCTGCTCGACGAGCACGCCGCGGCCCGGCGGCGCAATACCGAGTCGGTGGTCGCGATCGCCGGCCGGCTCACCTCGCTGGCAACGATGCCGACCGCGGTGCGCCCGTTCCGCAATATCGCCATGCGCCTCGCGGGCCGGACGGCCTTGGTGCGTAACAAGCTGGCCTGGCGGTTGTCGGGTCTCGACCGTAGCTGACCCCAGACTCGTTCGAACAAAGGAGTACGACAGTGGAAACCGTCAACGACAGGCTCGCCCTACAGGCCCACCTCACCACTCCCACCGACTCGGGCTTCCTGCTCCTGGCCGCCGAGGTCGGTGGCTGGGCCGGCCCGTTCGCTCTGCCGTCACGAGCGCGCAGGCGGGTACTGGACCAGGCCGGCGGCCTGTGCGCGCACCTGCTGCGGCGCGCAGATGTCGCTGAGGCGACGGTGTTCCGGGCCGCTCTGCGACCGCCGGGCGAAGGCACGCCACTGCTGCGTCGCCGCGGTATCCGCCCGGCGCGCTTCGATGTGGTCGTGCTGGTGCGGGCGGAGAGTGTTCCGGCCGCCGAAGCGCTGCGTGCCGAACCGGTCTGGCGCAAGCTGGCTGGGTTGTTCGACGGTGCGGCGCGCCACACACGGGTGATCGCCGCGAGCAACGCTGCTCGGATCGCCGACGTCGACCACAATGCCGACAGTTGGTTCCTGTTCAACTATTTCCACGGCGACGACCGGGAGACCGTCTTCGATGTCTGGCAGTACACCGCGGGCTGGTTCCAGCGCGAGACATCGTTGTCGGATTCGGCGCTGATGCAGCCGTTGCCGGGAGAGTCCGACGATTACAGCCTGGTGAACCATGCGAGCTGGCCCGCGCTGCGCACCTTCCTGCCGGCTCTGCTGTTGCGGCGGTCGTTCCGCTCGTTCGTACTGGCCAACTTCGCCGCCAACGGAATCGCCGCTCAGCCGATCATCTACCGCCGGACGTGCTGACCGCCCGGTGGGCATCCGCTCACGCCTCGTCGGCGTCCGGGGTGCCCGCGGGCTCGCTCTCGGCGCGGAGCAGTGGCAGCCATACCGTGAAACGGGTGTCGCCGGGCCGTGAATCCACCCGGATGTCCCCGCTGTGTTTGTCGACGACGATGCGGAACGAGATATCGAGGCCGAGCCCGGTGCCCTCGCCGACCGGTTTTGTGGTGAAGAACGGCTCGAAGATGCGGCTCCGCACCTCTGCCGGGATCCCGGGCCCGGTATCGGCGACCACGATGACCGCGCAGTTGTTCTCGAGCCGGGTGCTCAGGGTCAATCTCCCCCTGCCCGCCATCGCGTACACCGCGTTGTCGATCAGGTTCGTCCACACCTGGTTGAGTTCGGCGGCGTAGCAGGGCACTTGGGGGAGGGTGCGGTCGTAGTCCTTGGCCACCTCGATCGAGTCACCGATCTTGCGGCTGAGCATCACCAGTGTGCTGTCCAGGAGCTCGTGCAGGTCCACCACCTGGAATGGAGCCCGGTCCATTTGAGAGTACTGCTTGGCCGCGTCCACCAGAGTCGAGATGCGCGTGGTGGAATCGGCGATCTCGTTCATCAGCAGTTCGGTCTCGATGGTGTAGTTCAGCCAGCGGAACGCCCCCTCGAGCACCTGGGACGTGCAGCCCTCCAGGGTGGCGGCCACGCGTTCGAGCCAATCGGTGTCGAACCCGGCCTGGACATAGTTCGGTGCCAGTTCCCAGCCGTCGCGGATCCCGTGGTCGTCGAGCCATTCGCCGAGCAGGTCCTCCCGGTCGGCCGCCTCGAGCGGGGACAGTTCCGGCGCCTTGGCGACCTGGGCGGCCGCCTCCTCCTGCAACCGGACCAGGGTCTCCAGGACCGCGGTATCGAATGTGCCCTGCGCCATCATGGCGAGTTTGTGGCGCATCCCCGCGATCCGGTCGCGCAGGCCCGAGGTCGCCCGGACCGCGGCCGCGGCCGGATTGTTCAGTTCGTGGGTCAGCCCCGCCGACAGCGAGCCCAGGGCGAGCAGTCGCTCCCGCTGGGCGATCCGCGCGTTGGTGTTGCGGTTACCGAAGAACGCGCCCTCGAGCAGATGGACCGCCATCGGGAACCAGCTGTGCATCATCCGGGAGAAGATCTGCGCGTCCAGCACATAGAACCGCGACGTCCGGGTCACGTAGAGCGTGGTGCTGTAATGGGTCTCGGCCCGCTCGCCCAGATACGCCGTCCACGCGCCCGCATAGGAGCCTCGATGGTCGGTGTGCACCATCTCGATCTCCCGCCCCCCGGACAGTTTGGTGAGTCGCACCTCACCGTCCATGAGCACGTAGAAGCAGGTCGCCGGATCGCCCTCCTGGTACACCGGACCCGGCTCGACGGTTTCGATGCGGCCGTCGGCGCACAACCAATCCAGTTGCCGATCGTCGAGTTTCTCGAACAGGAACAGCGACCGCAGTTCGGCGGGATCGCAGATGCTCATTCTCGGTCTCCTCTAGGCCAGGTAGCGGTGCACGAGCATGACGGCCATGGCACCCTCGCCGACGGCCGAGGCCACCCGCTTGGCGGATTCGGCGTGGACGTCCCCGGCCACGAAGACCCCCGGCACGCTGGTTTCCAGATGATGCGGCGGCCGCGGAAGCTCCCAGCCCTTCGGCCGGTCACCGTCGATCAGCAGATCCGGGCCGGCCAGGACATAACCCGCGGCGTCCCGGTGCACCACGCCGTCGAGCCAGTCGGTCTGCGGGGCGGCGCCGATGAACAGGAACAGCCGTTCGGCAGGTGCCCTCTCCTCGGCGCCGGACCGGT
The DNA here is from genome assembly GCF_050942415.1 of Nocardia grenadensis. Lineage (NCBI taxonomy): Bacteria > Bacillati > Actinomycetota > Actinomycetes > Mycobacteriales > Nocardiaceae > Nocardia > Nocardia grenadensis. The sequence goes on from NZ_CP192054.1 coordinate 3,109,919, forward strand.
TGTCGCGCAGAACCAGCGTGGCCAGGTGGTCCGCGCCGTCCACCGCGACCACCTCGGTCTCGGTGTGCACCCGGATATTCGGCACCTGGGCGATCTGCTGGATCAGATAGTGCGACATGGATTTCTCCAGCGCGTCACCGCGCACCACCAGGTGCACGGTGCGCGCGTTGCGGGACAGGAACATCGCCGCCTGCCCGGCCGAATTCGCGCCGCCGACGATGTAGACGTCGTGACCGGCGCATTCGGCCGCCTCGGTCATGGCCGATCCATAGTAGACCCCGCGTCCGGTGTACTCGTCGACACCGGTCGCGGGATGGCGCCGATAATCCACGCCGGTCGCGATGATGACCGTATGGGCTGACAGGGCGCCGCCGTCGGCGAACCGCACGGTCCGGGCCGAGCCGTTCACCTCCAGTCCGACCACCTCGCGGGTGGTGACCACCTCGGCGCCGAACTTGGCCGCCTGGCGGCGCGCCCGGTCGGCCAGCTGTGCCCCGGACAACCCGTCCGGGAAGCCCAGGTAGTTCTCGATCCGCGAACTCTGGCCCGCCTGGCCGCCGGTGGCCGTGCGTTCGACCAGTACCGTGCGCAGCCCCTCGGAGGCGCCGTACACCGCGGCGCCGAGTCCGGCCGGCCCGCCGCCGACGACGATGAGGTCGTAGAAGTCGCCGGCCGGTTCGGTGCTCAGCCCCACACTCGCGGCCAGCTCCCCGTCGCTGGGCTGGACCAGCGCCTGCCCGCCCTCGGTGATCACCACCGGACAGCGCCGCGGGTCGGCGCCGGCGGCCTCGAGTAGACGCGCGCCTTCCGGCTCTTCGGCCAGGAACCAGCGGTAGGGCAGCTGGTTGCGGGCCAGGAACTCCCTGACCTGCGACGATCTGGGTGACCATCGGTTGCCGATGACCTTGGTTCCGTGCACCGGACGGTGCTCGCTGCTGCGCCAGGCATCCAGCAGGCTGTCCAGCACCGGGTACAGCTTCTCCTCCGGTGGATCCCATGGTTTGAGTAGGTAGTGATCCAGATCGACGACATTGATCGCATCGATGGCGGCATTGGTATCGGCGTAGGCGGTGAGCAGCACCCGGCGGGCGTAGGGGTCGAGGTCCATCGCCTGTTCGAGGAACTCGATACCGTCCATACCCGGCATCCGATAGTCGGCGATGAGTATCGCGACCGGCTGGCCGCGCAGTTTCATCTCGCGCAGCACCTCGAGCGCCTGCGGACCGGACTCGGCGCGCAGGATCCGGTACTCGGCGCCGTACCGGCGCCGCAGATCACGGACGACGGCCCGGGACACCCCGGGGTCGTCATCGACGCTGAGAATGGCGGGCCTACTGGTCGCGGGAGCGCTCACCCGACGAGTATGCCGCGTACGCACGCGGCCGTCGTCGGCGCGCGGTCAATGTTCGGTCAGGAACGGGCCGCGGGAGGTCAAGGTCACGTCAAGACCGCGTCCGGTGCCCGGGTGGGCGCGTAGTCCTGGACTCGACCCCGCATACGGAACGGCGGGGACATTCCAGGAGCGCATCGTGACACTGCTCGAGACGATTCCGTCGCTGCAACCGGCGATCCCGCCCCGGCTGAGCCCGACGATCTGGCCGCGCGGGACCGCAGACGACGGCGAGGGGCGCGTCACCATCGGCGGGGTGGCGCTCACCGAGGTCGCCGACCGGTTCGGGACGCCCGCCCATGTACTGGACGAGGCCGAGGTCCGGGCGTCCTGCCGGGCCTACCGCAAGACTTTCCCCGACGCCCGCGTCTACTACGCCGGCAAGGCGCTCATGATCCGGGCGGTGGTGGACTGGGTGAGCGACGAAGGACTGTCGATCGACGTCTGCTCCGGGGGAGAGCTGGCGGTGGCGCTGTCGGCCGGCGTGGATCCGCGGCGACTCATCCTGCACGGGACCGGGCGGTCCGGTGCCGAACTGGCGGACGCCGTACGTTGTGGGGTCGGCCGGATCGTGCTCGACTCGCTCACCGATATCGCGCTGCTGGCCGGCTCGGCGCAGCGCCCACAACCGGTGCTGCTGCGGCTCTCGCCCGGTATCGATGTGTCCGGGCATCCGGCCGTGCGGACCGGTGTCCTCGATCAGAAGTTCGGCTTCCCGCTCGGCAGTGATACGGCGGCCGAAGCGATCCGGCGGGTCTTGGCGCGGCCCGACCTGGAATTGGTCGGGCTGCACTGTCACCTGGGATCGCAGATCCACGACCCGGATCACTACGGGGAAGCCATCCGGCGGTTGGTGGGGGAGATGGCCTGGATCCGGCGCGAGCACCGGCAGCTGCTCACCGAACTGGATCTCGGCGGCGGCCATGCCGTGGCCTACCACCCGAGCGATGCCCAACTGAACCTGGCCGAACTCGCCGATATCGTCGACGATGCGCTCGACGCCGCCTGTGCCCGCCATTGTTTCCCGCGGCCGGCGATCGCGATGGAGCCGGGCCGGGCCATCGTCGCGCGGGCCGGGGTCACGGTGTACCGGGTGATGTCGGTCAAGCGGATCGACGGCGGCACCACCTTCGTCACGGTCGACGGCGGGATGAACGACAATCTGCGGGTGGCACTGTACGGCGCGCGGTACGCGCCGGTGGTGGCCAACCGCCGCCCGCACGGCCCCTGGACGACGGCGACCGTGGTGGGCCGGTACTGCGAGGCCGGGGACGTCCTGGCCCGCGACGTGCGATTACCGGCCGATCTGCACCCCGGTGATGTGCTCGCGGTGCCGTGTACGGGTGCCTACCACCACAGCCTGTCGACCTCCTACAACTGTGTCGGCCGTCCACCGGTCGTCGCCGTCCGGGACGGCGGTGCGCGGGAACTGGTCCGCCGGGAGACCACGGCCGACCTGCTCGTCCGGGACGTCGGCCGGTGAGATGATTGCCGGGGCGCGGGTCCGCCCGGTATCGCGATCCGGGGAGATGTGGGTGCGAACCGGGCGATAGCCCGATTCTCGCGGGACCGACCCGGAGATTCATCCGGCCGCCGCGGCGCGCCTGTTTGACCTGTGATCGCTCGGGTATTTGCCGAGATGTAGCCAATCGGGTTCGTGAATGCGAAGTACCGCCGGCTACAGGTAGGTGCGGCGCCGTCCCGGGCCACAGCACCGGGAGCGACGCGCACACCGAGCGGCAACGTCGTACCCGGCCACGAGCCGGGCCGGACTCCGGTCGCGACCGCGCAACTCGGTTCACCGGCCACGTATCGGACGAGAATCGAGGAAGAAAGCCATGGCTCAACATGTGGAAGATCTGATCGGCGACGCAGTCTACGACCTCGGCGGCACCAAGATCGGAAAGGTCAAGCGGGTCTACGTCGACAATGCCTCTGGCGCACCGACGTGGGCATCGGTCAGTACCGGCCTGTTCAGTGAAGACTCTCTCGTACCGCTCGCCGGTGCCCAGTTGCGGCAGGACCCCGCCGAACTCCAGGTGCGGGTGCACAAGGAAGCGGTGAAATCCGCGCCGCATCTGGCACACGACGGCCTGATCACACGGGATTCCGAGAACGACCTGTTCGTCCACTACGGCGTCGATCCCAACCGGTCCGGCTGGGAGGATTACGGGCGGCACGCCGATTCACCCGCCCGTGACGAGGCCCGGGCCACGGGCGATCCGGGGACCACCGGCCGGAGCGCTCCCGGCGCGACCACCCCGGAGAGGGGCGACACCCGGCGACCGGACTTCCTCGTCCGCTCGGAGGAGCGCCTGAACATCGGCACCCGGCAGGAGGTGTCGGGGCACGCCCGGCTGCGCAAGTACGTGGTGAGCGAGGAGCAGACGATCACCGTGCCGACCAGCCACGAGGAGATACGCATCGAGCGCGAACCGATCACCGACGTCTCGGCGCTGCCTGCCGATTTCGGTGATCAGGAGCAGGAGGTCACCCTGCACGCGGACCGGGTGACCGTGGACAAGGAGATGGTCCCGGTCGAACGGATACGGCTGGTCATCGATCAGGTCGAGGACGAGCAGACGATCACCGAAACGGTCCGCAAGGAGCGGATCGAGATCGAAGGGCTCGACCGCGACGACAAGCTCCGCTGACCGCGACCGCCGGTGGGTCTGGAAATCCCGGCCCACCGGTGCGCACTACCCGGACCACCCCACCCGGTTCCGGCCCGTTTCCCGCGAGATCCCGGACCCGGTCTCCGGGAAGCAGCCGAAACGCTCGCGGTGCAGGTGCGCGAAGAAATAGCAGAACGACTCGCATTCGGCATCGAGGACGGCGACCGAGGGATCGGCGAGAACCGCCCGGTGGAAATCCCGGCCCATTGCGACGATGAACCCGCGGCAGTACAGGAAACCGTCGTCGGAGCCGTCGGTGACCTCGTGGATATCGGCGCGGTCGATCTCGTGGAGCTTTCGTTCGGCGACCCGGTCCAGCGCGGTCAGTTCCGCACTCGACAGCTCTTCGCCGAGGGCGCGCAGCCGGGTCAGGAACGGCCGCAGATGCGGGTCGAGTGCGTAGGCCTCGTCGTCGGAGGCCCGGGCTGCCAGGCCTTTCCGTAGCGCGTCCGCTTCGGCGCCCACCTGCGCCCACGCCGTATCGACCAGGTCCCAAAACAGGGTTTCCTCGGCGGCTGTCTCGGACGCTAGCAGGACGGTACGACGCAACCCGCCGGAATTCGGATCGGGTCGGCCCCACTCGAGATCCGGGCCTGGCGCCGCGACATCTCAGGCGTACTGCGGCGTCTCCGTTCGCGCCGTGGACTCCTCCTCGAGCTCGGGGGGCGCCGGAACGGTATCGGCCGGCCTGTCCTGTTCCACCCCGGGCAGCAGCCGCGGCAATACCGTCGCTCCCGCGGTGGCGGCCAGCGCCGAGGTGTTCGCGATCGTCCAACCGACCGGACCCAGTGGCGTGCAGCCGAAGTACGTCCCCAGACCCGGTGTCATCACGATGACCCCCAGCACTGCACCACTGGCGGCGGCGGTGAGCCATACCAGCGGGCTGCGGTAGCCCGCCACCAGGGTCTGCCCGAGCTGGGTGCCGATCAGTGCCACGAGTCCGATGGTGTCCGCGCGCCGCTGGGTACCGGTGTAGCGTCCGGCCATCCAGGCGACCGAGGCGCCGGTGGCCGTCGCGACCCCGCGAATCCCGATGGTGCGCAGCAGGTCGGCGCCGAGACTGGCCGGGGGGATCGCGGCCAGCTGCCCCGTGCGCTGTTCGACCCAGCGCGCATCGGTGTCGGGTGCGGGGGTCTCCTGATCGCCGGCCAGGGCGAGCGCGAGCGCGGGGAACATATCGGTCAGCAGGTTCACCAGCAGGAACTGACGGGTCCCCAGCGGGGCGCGGCCACCGACGGCGGTACCGAACAGTGTGAACGCGACTTCGCCCGCGTTACCGCCCACCAGGACGGCCACCGCATCGGCCACCCGCTGCCACATACTCCGGCCCTCGACCAGCGCATGCAGCAGCGCCCGCGGATCCGGTTCGGTGAGGACCAGGTCCGCGGCGTTGCGGGCGGCCGCCGAACCGTGCGCGGCGATACCGATCCCGATATCGGCGGTGCGGATCGCCGCGGCGTCGTTGCTGCCGTCGCCGGTCATCCCCACGACATGTCCGGTCCGGCGCAGCGCGGCCACGATACGCACCTTCTGCTGGGGATCGACACGGGCGAACACGGTGCTGCGCTCGATGAGTTCGGTCTGCGCGGTGTCGTCGAGTTCGTCGAGATCGGCACCGGTGGTCACGGTGTCGACGGTGATACCCAGCCGGCGCGCGACGGCCGCAGCCGTCACCGGGTGGTCGCCGGTGATCATCCGGACCGCGACACCGTTGTCCTCGAGCGCGCGGACGAGATACGGAGTCTGCGGCCGGGGCGTATCGGCGATCCCGAGGAATCCCAGCAGGGTCAGCCCCTCGACCACGTCCTCGACATCGTCGGGTGGACCGGACAGGTCGCGTCGGGCGACCACCAGCACGCGCAAACCCTGTTCCGCGAGATCGTGGACGGTGGCCTCGGCCCGCTCGCGCTCACCGTCGGTGTACACCCGGTCCGTCTTAGCGGACGCGCCGCCGCGGACCCGGGTGCACAGGGGCAGGACGACCTCGGGCGCGCCCTTGACCACCAAGCGCAGTTTGTGAGCGGTCCGGCCCAATACCGCCGCGTACCCCCGGTTGGATTCGAACGGTATCTCGTCGATCGGGTCCCACCGGTGGTGCGCGTCCTCGCCCAGGATCTCGGCGGCGGCATCCAGTACGGCCCGGTCCGTGGCGTGCAGGACCGGCCCGTTATCCGGGTCGGGGCAGGCCCGTGCCGCGGCCCGTAGCAGCCGCCGGGCGGCCTCGCTGTCGCTGCCGGGCTCCCACTGCGCGTTCAGGTCGGCGAGCGCGGTGAGCCGTAACCGGCCCTCGGTGAGGGTGCCGGTCTTGTCGAAGCACAGGGTGTCCACCCGGCCCAGGGCCTCGACCGCGCGGTTGGCGCGGACCAGTACGCCATAGTGGGACAGCCGCCGTGCCGCGGCGAGCTGCGCCACGGTGGCGACCAGGGGCAGCCCTTCGGGTACCGCGGCGACCGCGACACCGACACCGTCGGCGATCGCCGCCCGCAGGGTGCGGCCACGGAGGCCGCCGAGCGCGGTCACGATCGCGCCGCCGGACAGGGTGAGCGGCAGGGCGCGGTCGGTGAGGGCCCGCAGCTGTGCCTGGACGCCCCCCTTCTCCGGCGGTACCGCGCCCGCGGTGGCGCGCCCCGCCTGGGTATCGGCGCCGACCGCGACGACCACGGCCACCGCTGACCCGCTCACCACCGTGGAGCCCTCGAAGACCAGACAGGCCCGGTCGCCGAGCGCCGCGCCCGGCGTGGCCTCGACCTGTTTGGCTACCGTCACCGATTCGCCGGTGAGGCCGGACTCGTCCATTTCCAGGTCCTCGGCGCGCAACAGCCGGGCGTCGGCGGGCACCACCTCACCGGCACGGATCGCGAACACATCGCCGACCACCAGACAATCGGCGGGAAGATCGGTGGTCGCCGGGTCCTCGGCGTCGATATCGGCGCGGCCGATCACCCGCCCGGACAGACGCTCGCCCTCGATGAGGTCGAACAACTCGTTCTCGGCGGCCTGGCGCTGGCGCGCGGAGATCATGGCGTTGACGGTGAGCACCGACGACAGCAGTACCGCGTCCGAGGGTGATCCGAGAATCGCGGTCGCCGCGGCACCGACACCCAGGATCGGTGTCAGCGGATCGGCCAGTTCCCGGCGCATATGGCCGAGAAAATCGGTCAGCGACGACAACCGGGCCGCCGTCGCGCCGCGATCCGCGGGTACGTCGGTGGCCCGTTCGGCCGCCGGTGCCGGCTCGGGCAGGCGGGCCAGCACCTCATCCGGTTCCAGGGCGTGCCAGGGCAGCTGGGGCGCGTGCTCCGCGGCGGGGTGGGGCCGGACCGCACGGGCGCCGGCCACTGCACCGTTGAACAGACCGGCGAAGTTCGCGGCGATCATGGGCGCGGAACGCGAGCGGGAGGCGGGCGAGGCCGCGAGCAGCAACCCGGTGAGGCTGCACGCCGACAGTGCCAGGGTGCGGCCGCGTTCACTGACCTGTCGGGCCGGCTCGACCACGGCGAGAGTGCGCTGTACCTGCCCCAGGTCGCGGCACAGCAGATCGGCTGTCCAGGGCACGTGGATACCGCCGCCTTTACCGCCGATGATGCCGATCGCGACGTCGGCGTGGTCGAGTGCCTTGTGCGCGCGGGTGGCCAACACAGCGACCGCGTGCCCCTGCTTCTGGAGGCGGTGGACGTGCGAGCTGAGCGAACCGTGCGCGTTCACGAATTCGTCGGCGAGGCTGCGGAGTTCACCGGCGTCCCGGTGGCCGGCGAGCACCACCCGCAGCCCGGCCCGCCGTGCTGTGCCGAGCACATCGTGCGCCCGCGGGTCGAGCTCCCGCCCGATCAGGACGCGGCCGAGGATCCGCTTTCCCTCACGTAGTTCGCGCCATACCGGGCGATTGGTGGCGCCGCGGTCGGGAGCCCCCGACTCGGGCCGTACCAGCCGCACCGCCTTCTTGTCCCCCGGACCCCCTTCGTCGGTGCCGGCCCACAGCAGCCGCTGCGCGGTGCTCCAGACCCGCGCCTCCGGCCAGCCCTCACCGGTCGTCTCCACCTCGAGCACCACTCGTCCGGACGTGGCCAGCGCTTCGCCGTCGACGACCAGCGCAGTGAGCCTGTCGAGCCGCCGCCACGCCGCCGGATGCAGAGTGAGCACCCCGGCGCCGGCGAGCGCGGTGGACACCGTCGCGGCGAATACTTCCCGGCCGGCGCGGGCCGTTTTCGGTGCGCCCAGCATGAGAGCGTCCGGAACGTCACCGATACGACCCAGACCGGCCAGCGTGGCGGCTCCCGCCAGCGAGGCGGCCGCTGTTTCGTCGGCGACCTGTTCCACCGGGCCCCGGGGCATATCGGCGGGCCGGGTATGCGGCGGTAGCGGTTCGGTGACCCCGAAATGCTCGGCGTCGACGATATCGGTCTCCCACTGCTGCCACTGCCCGCGCCGGGCCAGTGCTTCGGTGAGGACGAACGCGCGCTGGACGGTATCGGCCAGCAGATTGGTGACCCCGCCGACTGTGCCCTCACCCAGTGCGACCCCTGCCGCGTTGGCGATGGCGAGCAGCAGGTCGGCACGGGGGCGGCCCAGCCGCTGTTCCAGATGTGTGCGCAGCCGGGGCTGAGCGTCGATGAACGCCGCCACCGCGCGCACACTGTGCATCACCCCGCGCAGTGGCGGCACCGTACCCACGGCCGACACCGCGATGGCACACACGTCACCGGCCACTTCGATGGCCGCGGCCAGGACCGGTTCCCGGTCGGCCGGGAATTCGGCGGCGCGACTCCAGTCGGTGTCGGCGACATCGGACTCCTCTTCGGCCTCTTCCACCACCGCCAGTAGCTTCTCCAGATCGGCGCCGCTGGACAGCGCGGTGACGATCCGGCCGGTGACCGCGTTGACCCGCCACCATTCCACGCCGCGTAGCCGACCGAGGCGCTTCTCGAGCGAGCGGGTCACCGCCGGCCCCTGACCGTTGTCCAGGCCGCGCACCTCGATGGTCGCGTGATCCTCGGTCACCTCGACCCGGCGCTGGGCGCGGCGGTCCCGTGGGTCGACGAGTGCCGCCAGATCGTCGCGCAGACTCGCCGCGTCGTCGGATTCGAGCGTCGAGAGACCGGATGCGACCGTCGTGACGACCTTCTCCGCCGCTCGCCACGGTGCCTCGACCGCATGGAAGCCGGTGTCGAGGGCGCGGCCGGTTCCGGTGCGTACCACCGCGGCCACAGTAGAAACCGGATCGTTCAGCAAGCGAGGAGACAGCACGCTTCGCACAGAGGGCCCCATGGGGGGCGCCTACCCTCAGCAGGCCCGGCCAAACGCCGTCGACCGGCGTATTCGCCGCTCGGAGCGCAGTCGCGGCGGCGGGTATCGACTGTGATCCGATCCCGGGGGCGGCGGTGTCGGCAGTGTCCACGACCCCGTCCCCGGGTTAGCCTCCACAGGGAGCGGTGGACAGAACCACCTCCTCGGCAGGGCACGCCGCGGCCACGAGCCGGGCGGTCGCGGCGAGCGCCCAGCAGCGGTTCTTCGCGGGGCCGCGGTCACGGGCAACCTCGACGAAGGAGTGCTATGCGCTGTGTGGTGTTCGGGGCGACCGGTTACCTCGGTGGCCGACTGGTACCGGAACTCCTGCGCGCCGGTCATACCGTGCGGGTGCTCGCGCGGACCCCGGGCAAGCTCACCGACGCGCCGTGGCACGACCGGGTGGAGATCATCCGCGGTGATGTCACGGTCGCCGCGGACGTGCGGGAGGCTTTGGCGGACCAAGAGGTCCTGTACTACCTGGTCCATTCGCTGACCCGCGCGGATTTCGACACCGTGGACCGCGAGGCGGCGACCATCGTCGCCCGGGAGGCCGCGGCGGCCGGCCTCGGCCGGATCGTCTACCTGGGTGGGATAGCACCCGCCGGACAGGACCTGTCCCGGCACCTGTCCTCGCGCGCGGAGGTCGGCCGGATCCTGCTCGACAGTGCAGTGCCCGCGCTGGTGTTCCGGGCGGCAGTGGTCATCGGTTCGGGTTCGGCCAGTTTCGAGATGCTGCGCTACCTCACCGAACGGCTGCCGGTGATGGTCACCCCGCGCTGGGTACGGTCACGGATCCAACCGATCGCCGTCCGGGACGTGCTGTACTACCTGACCCGGGCGGCGGAACTCCCGGCCACCGTGACCGGCGCGTTCGATATCGGGGGTCCGGATGTCCTCACCTACGAACAGATGATGCGGGTGTATGCGGAGGTGGCAGGGCTGCCGCGGCGGGTGATCGTCCCGGTGCCGGTGCTGACGCCGTGGCTGTCGGCGCAATGGGTGAATCTCGTGACGCCGGTGCCCCGGGCGATCGCGGTACCGCTGATGGAATCCCTGGTCAACGATGTCGTATGCGCCGAGCACGAGATCGCCGCACATATCCCCGACCCCGACGACGGCCTCACCGGGGTCCGCCGCGCGGTGGAACTGGCGTTGACCCGCATCCGGGATTCGGATGTGCCGACCCGCTGGTCGGATGCCGGCCCCGCGCCCTCCGAGCCGTTGCCCACGGACCCGGTGTGGTCGGGCGGATCCCTCTACCAGGACCTCCGGGAACGTCCGACCACTGCGGATCCCGCCGCGCTGTGGACGGTGATCGAGTCCATCGGCGGCGAACACGGCTGGTATTCCTTCCCGCTGGCCTGGTCGCTCCGCGGCTGGCTGGACCGCCTCGCCGGCGGGGTCGGGCTGCGTCGGGGCCGGCGCGACCCGCACCGCCTCCACGAGGGGGAGGCGCTGGACTGGTGGCGGGTGGAACGGATCGAACGGCCCACTTTGTTGCGCCTGCGCGCGGAGATGCGGGTGCCGGGCCGGGCCTGGCTCGAGCTGGAAGTGCGTCCCGGTAACGGGCATGCCGGGGCGATCTACCGGCAGCGTGCCGTTTTCGAGCCGCACGGGCTGGCCGGACATTTGTACTGGAAGTCGATCGTGCCCTTCCACGCTCTGGTATTCGGCGGAATGACCCGGAACATCACCGGCGCGGCCGAGAAGGCCGACGGCGGTCGCAGCGGGTCCGGCCGCCGCCGTGTGCTGAGCCTGCTGCATCGTCCGGCGCGCTGAATCCTGCCCGGTGACGGCCCTTTCCGGCCGGGTACGCGCGGGTGGCGCGGCACGGTGTCGGAGGGCGCCGATACCCTCGGGCCCATGTCGTTGGCATGGTTGCGTTCCCACGCCGTCGCCTGGTCACTGCCGCGCAGTCCGGGCTCACTCACCGAGGCCTTGGCCGAGCTGGAGTTCGTGCAGGCCGACCCCATCCGGTCGCCCGCCCGGGCGCAGGATCTGATCCTGCGCCACCGGGTGCGCGGCTACCGGGCCGGTGATCTCGACCGCGACTACCGCGCGCTCGGCATCGACGAGGATCTCCTCTACGCCTACGGATACACCGTGCCCCGGCTGCGTCCCTACCTGCATCCCCGCCACCACCCACGGGGTACGAACGGCCAATTCCCGCACAACGAGCAGTCGGCGGCGGTACTGGATTTCGTCCGGGAACGCGGTGTGGTGCACCCGCGCGAGCTGCAAGCGCATTTCGGGCACCGCGGTGTGGTCAACGCATGGGGCGGCACCTCGTCGGCTACCACCGTCGCGCTCGAGGAACTCCACCGGTACGGGTTGCTGCGGGTAGCCGACCGCGTTTCCGGCATCCGGCGCTACGAGATCGCCGAACTCCCCGATGCCGTCCTGGACCCGGCCGAGCGCCGGCGGGCGCTGGCACTGCGGGTGGCGCGCACGCTCGCCCCCGCCACCGAATCGACTCTGGCCGCCACGGTCAATCGCATCGTCCGTCCGATCGGCGGCGCGACCGGTTCGGCGACCATCCGCGAACTCCTGGCCGGCGGCGAACTGTCCGCCCTGACCGTCGACGGAGTCCGCTATCTGTGGCCGTCGGACCTGGAGCCCACCGACCGCACGCCCCAGGCCCGGGTCCGCTTCCTCGCACCCTTCGATCCCCTTGTCTGGGACCGGAAACGTTTCGGCCGGGTCTGGGGCTGGGACTATCGATTCGAGGCCTACACCCCGGTCGCCCAGCGGGTCCGCGGGTATTACGCGATGCCGATGCTGTGGCGCGACCGCGTGATCGGCTGGGCGAACTGCGCGGGCCCGGGTAGCGCGGTCGAGGTCGGATACGTGGACGGCGCCCCGAAGGGCCGAGCTTTCGCCACCGCCCTGGACGCGGAAATCCAACGGCTGCACACCTTCCTGAGCCCGAACTGATTCACGCGAAGGTGGCGCGTGCTCGGCGTCCCCACCGTCGCTGCGCGGAAATGTATGTGCAACCGCGCTTTTCGGACAGATTGACCGTAACGACACCACCGGCCGCCTCGATCTTCGGGTGACACATAACACGTTTGGGTCGGATCGAGGTGGGGTCATGATGTCTCCGTTGCTGTCCAAGGGACAGAACTTGCAGCTGCCGGGTGATGTGCTGCAGCTGGATGTGGTGCTCGGCTGGACGGAATCGGAGGTGGAAGTCGATGCTTCCGCACTCCTGCTGGACCAGGCCGGAAAGGTCCGCTCGGATGCGGACTTCGTGTTCTACAACCAACCGGAATCCCGGGACGGATCGGTCCGTTTCCTGGGCACCAGCGTGACCGAGGAAGGGGCACAGGCCCGGGTCGCGCTCGACCTCTCGGCCGTACCCGCCGAGGTGCAGACGGTCGCGCTGGCCGGCAGTCTCGTCACGGGTACATTCGGCGATCTCGGCAAACTCGCGTTCCGGGTGGTCGACGCGGCGGGGCACCTGCTGGCCGAATACGTCACCGCCGACGCGGTGAACGAATCCGCGTTTGTCTTCGGCGAGGTGTACCGCCGCGGCGACGCGTGGAAGGTTCGCGCGGTCGGGCAGGGCTGGGATTCTGGGCTGGCCGGTCTGGTCACGGATTTCGGGGTGTCCGTCGATGACGACGCCGCGGACCGGCCGAGCACACCGACCGATCCGCCGGAGCCCGGGACGGCGGTGCCGGCAGTTTCCGATACTCCCGCCGACGATGCGGTGGAGGCCGCTGCGACGGACACCCCGCCGTCGCAGCCGAGGCGCCGCGGTGTCCGGACCGCCAAGCGCGCGGCGCCGACCAGCAAGCCGATCGAGTTCGTGCTGGCCGAGAACGAAGCGTGGCAGCCCGCGCGGTTGTTCTCGGTGGCCGGGGTCGGCGCCGGTGAGGAGCAGGAACGCCGGGCCACTTCCGCGCTGGTCGCCACCATGCAGGCGGTTCGTCCGTTCGCGCGAGCACTGTGTGCGCGGGTCGGGGCACCGGCGGGTGCGTTCGAGGGCTATTTCGAAGTCCAGTACGACCGCGGTGACGCAAGGGTGATCCCGGACGCCGTGTTGCGCGTGGCTCGCGGTGGCCGGCTCTGGACCGGTCTGCTGGAGGTCAAGACCGGCGGCGGGAAACTGCGGCGCGAGCAGCTGGAGAGCTATCTCGATGTGGCGCGCAAGAAGAAGTACGACGCGGTGATCAGCCTGTCCAACGACATTCCCGCGGCCGCCGGCGAACTACCGGTACAGGTGGATCGCCGTAAACTCACCAAGGTCGCCCTGCGTCATCTGTCCTGGGCCGAGGTCTCACACGAGGCGCGCCGCTTGCTCGCGCACGGCGGGGTCGAGGATCCGTTGCAGACCTGGCTGCTCGGCGAGTTCCTGCGTTACCTGGACCATCCGCGATCCGGGGCAACGGAATTCGTGGATATGGGCAGGCACTGGGTCGCGGTGCGCGATGCCGTCACCTCGGGCACCCTGCGGGGCGGTGACCAGAAGGCGGCGGCGGTCGCCGAGCGGTGGGTGTCGCTGTCGCGTCACCTGGCATTGCGGCTGACCGCCGAACTCGGTGTCACCGTGAACCACGTACTGCCGCGCCGGCACGCCTCCGATCCGGCGGTCCGGAACGCCGCGGTGGCGGAGCGGCTGGCCGCCGACGGGCTTTTCGAGGCGGTGCTGCGGATCCCGGAGACGGCCGGTGATCTCGTGGTTGTCGCGGACATCCGGACGAACCGGATCCGTTCTCGTCTATCGGTTGCGGCACCGGGCGAGGGGACGTCGCTGCGGCGGCTGTCGTGGCTGCTCAAACAGCTCGCGGAGGCGCCGGATGCGGTGCAGGTCGAGGCGGTGTTCTCCGAGCGCGGCCACACCACCTGTGAGTACCTGGACATCGTGCGCGCCGATCCCAAGGTGCTGACCACCGGCCGGACCGGTGAGATCGTCTCCTTCACGCTCGAACAGAGTTTCCCGATGGGCAACCGGCGCTCTGGAACCGCGGCGAGTTTCATCACCAGCGTGACCTCCTCCGTCGACGACTTCTACGGAAAGGTCGTACAGCCAGTTCGGGAGTGGACCCCCGCCGCCCCGAAACAGGCCGAGCTGTTGCCGCCCGCGGCGGCCGGAGCGGTCGGCGAGTAGAGGCGGCCTGTTTGTCCCAGGAGGTCGCGGGTAGCCGCTGACGGATCGGCCCCGGCAGTCGCGTCCCGACCGGATCGCGGCCCATGTCGTCCTGCCGGGGCGGTAGAACTCGAGTCCGGAGGTGGCGGAGATGAAGGCGGTGACCTGGCAGGGCAAGCGGGATGTATCGGTCGAGGAGGTGCCGGACCCGGGGATCCGGGAGCCGGGCGACGCAGTGGTCCGGGTGACCTCCACGGCGATCTGTGGTTCGGATCTGCATCTATACGAGCTGCTCGGTGCCTATATGACCCCCGGCGATGTGCTGGGCCACGAGCCGATCGGCATCGTGGAAGAGGTGGGGGCCGATATCCGGAATCTGTCGGTGGGCGACCGGGTGGTGGTGCCGTTCCAGATCAGCTGCGGCCGGTGTGAGATGTGCCGGCAGGGTCTGATGACACAGTGCGAGACCACCCAGGTCCGGGATCAGGGCTGTGGGGCGGCGCTGTTCGGCTACTCGAAGCTGTATGGCCAGGTGCCGGGTGGCCAGGCCGAATACCTGCGGGTACCGCATGCGGATTTCACCCATATCCGGGTACCGTCCGACGCGGACGATACGCGCTACCTGTTCCTGTCCGATGTGCTGCCGACCGCCTGGCAGGCCGTGGAGTACGCGGGTGTCCCGGAGGGAGGTTCGGTGACAGTGCTCGGGCTGGGGCCGATCGGTGATATGGCCGCCCGGGTCGCGCACCACCGCGGGCTACGGGTGATCGGGGTTGATCTGGTTCCCGAGCGGCTGGAGCGTGTCGCCGCGCGCGGTATCGAAACCATCGATCTGCGGGCGGTCGGTGACGGCCTGGCCGATGCCATTCGCGAGCGCACCGAAGGCCGAGGAACCGATTCGGTGATCGAGGCGGTCGGGATGGAAGCGCACGGGTCGCCACTGGCCGCCGCGGCGCAGCGCGTGGCGTCGTTGATGCCGACCATGTTGGCGCGGCCCGCGATGGACACCGTGAGTGTGGACCGGCTCGCGGCGCTGCATACCGCGATCGATATCGTGCGTCGCGGGGGCACCATCTCGATCGTCGGTGTCTACGGCGGAACGGTGGACCCGATGCCGATGCGGATCCTGTTCGACAAGCAGATCCAATTGCGGATGGGCCAGGCGAATGTGAAGCGCTGGGCCGACGACATTCTCCCGCTGCTCGACGACAGCGACCCGCTGGGCGTGGATTCGTTCACCACCCACCGGATACCGTTGTCGGCGGCGCCGGAGGCCTATCGGATGTTCCAGGCCAAGCGGGACGGCGCGGTCAAAGTGGTGCTCGACCCCGCCGCGTGAGCCGGCTTCCGGTCGCCGGCCAGATCAGGTGATCGCGAGATAGCCGGCGAGCCCGAATCCGCACAGGGCGACACCGATGCGCATGGCGGTCGGTGGGAGGCGGGCTACCAGCGGGGGTCCGTACCATCCGCCGGCGAACGCACCGAGGCCCATGGCCACCGCGGCGAGCCAGTGCACCGGCCCGAAGACGGCGAATCCGACCGCCGCGACCAGGTTGGCGACGCCGGTCAGCACGCTCTTGAGCACACTGGCCCGCCAGATGGTCTCCGACGTGCACACCAGGATCAGGGCGAGGAACATGACGCCGACCCCCGCGCCGAAGTAGCCGCCGTAGAGGGCGACGACCGCGGTGGCGAGCGGGTAGAGCCGGGGGAAGGTCCGGCCGCCGGCGAGTTCGCGGAGTTTGGGTTGCAGCAGCAGGCTCGCGGAGGCCATGGCGATGAGGAAGGGTACAACGGCGGCGAAGACCTCCGCCGAGGTGGTGAGTAGCAGGACAGCACCGCCGAGGCCGCCGAGGGCGGCGCAGCCGGCATGGACGAGCAGCGCCCGGGAGTTGTCGTTGATCGCCGCGCCAGCCTTCGCGGTCGAGCCGACTCCGACGGCAACCATGGCGACCGTATTGGTCACATTGGCCGACACCGGGGAGAGTCCGGCGGCGAGCAGGGCCGGATACGAGATCAGCGAGGCGATACCGGTTACGTAGCCGACGAGCCCGGCGAAGAATCCGGCGACCGTGACGAGACAGAAGGTGAGCACGGTCAAGGGCGGAACTCCTCGTGGAACTGATACCGGCGGGCGGGCACCGCCGAGGTCGGGGGAGGGACGGCCGGGGACACCGAGCGGTGTGCGGTCGTCGCGGCGCCGTTGCCGGATCGTGCCGGGACGATCCGCCGCAGCATAACGGGCGTACGGGTTATCCGGGGGCGGCGGCCGGCCGATGATCGGCGTCGGGGCGTAGGGCGTCGGCGCCACAGTATTTACGACGAATAAAGAAAATGTCTCATAAAGGGTTGAACTCGTGCCCGAAGTGCGGAATACCTATCAGGGAACAGGCGATGCCGCGACGGCGCGGCACGAACCCGAGGAGACGGACTGTGCGCACATTCACCGGCAAGGATGAAGTTCTCGCCGCGGTGGGGGAGACCCTGGGCACGAGCGACTGGGTGGAGGTCACCCAGCGGATGGTCGACCAGTTCGCCGAGGCCACCGGGGATCATCAGTGGATCCATGTCGATCCCGCGCGCGCGAAACGGGAGAGCCCGTTCGGCGGGCCCATCGCCCACGGCTACCTGACGCTGTCCCTGCTGCCGCTGCTCGGCTCGCGGATCTTCGGCTTCGCGAACGCCAAACTGGGCATCAACTACGGCTCGAACAAGGTCCGGTTCCCGAGTCCGGTGCCGGTGGGCGCGAAGGTGCGGTCCACGGCCGTGCTCGCCGACGCGGCCGAGGTGTCCGGCGGGGCGCTGCAGCTGGTCGTCCAGCACACGGTGGAGATCGAGGGTGGGTCGAAGCCGGCATTGATCGCGGAGGCGGTGAGCCGAGTCGTGTTCTGACCCGGCCCCGCGGGTCAACGGTCCGCGTCGGTGAAGCGGATGATTCCACGAATATTGCGGGCCGCGAGCATATCGGCGACGGTCACGGTGCCACCGCGAAGGCTCGGGGGCGGTGGCCCCGCGAACCGGTGGCTCAATACTGGGCCGCGCCCAGATCGACCGAAATGCTGGCGGCGGTGACGAACCGGGATTCGTCGCTCGCCAGCCAGCACACCGCGTCGGAGATGTCCTCGGGCTGTGCGATGCCGTCCGGCAGCAGGGGAGTGTCATCCGCGCCAGGAGTCCATTGGTCTCCGCGGCCCGCATGAGCGCGCCGACCATGTCCCCGGAACCCATCGGCGTGGCGACCGGGCCGGGGGCGACACTGTTGACCCGGATCGAATGTTTGCCGAGTTCGGCCGCCAGCGCGCGGGCTATCCCGGTGACGGCGTGTTTACTGGCGGTGTAGTGCACCATGAACGGCTGCATCGCCACACCCGAGGCGGAACTGATCAGGATCATCGAGCCGCCCCGCCCACCCTCGATGATCCGGCGCGCGCCGGCCATCACGTTGTTCCAGGTGCCGGTGACATTGGTGTCGAGAACCGCCTGGAACGACTCCGGGGTGATGGCGTCCCACGGTTCGGGGATACAGATTCCGGCGTTGGCGACGATCACGTCGAGCCGGCCGAATGCGGCCATCCCGGCATCGACGGTGGTCCGTAGCGCGGCCAGGTCGCGGGTATCGGCCGCGTCGGCGACGATCTCGCGCCCGGTCTCCTCCACCAGGCGGACGGTCTCGTCGAGATCGCCGGGAGTCGCCGCGTCGTAGGGAACCGCGTGCGGCAGCGGACCACACAGGTCCACCGCGATGATATCGGCGCCCTCGGCCGCCAGCCGGACGGCGTGGGCCCGGCCCTGACCGCGCGCCGCGCCGGTGACGAAAGCTACTCTGCCGGACAGTCGACCGCTCACTTGCCGCTCTCCTGTCGTCGCGAACACATCCGACCATTGTGTGCCGCCCGGGCCGCGTCGTGCACGCACCGGGATGTGAGCGGGGTGGGTCGGTGTGGGCGTGCGCGGCGCCCGCGGGCTACTCCGACAGCGCTTTGAGGGCCAGTTCGGCCAGCTCCGGCCGACAGATGAGCAGATCGGGGAGATAGGGATCGGGGCGGTTGTAGATCAGCGGGCTTCCGTCCAGGCGGGAGACGTGCAACCCGGCCGCGGCCGCCACCGCGACCGGTGCGCAGGAATCCCATTCGTACTGGCCGCCCGAATGGGCGTAGATATCGGCGATGCCCCGGACCACCGCCATCGCCTTGGCGCCGGCCGAGCCCATCGGGACCTCGGTCGCCTCCAGGCGGGCCACCATTCGCCGGACCTCGAAGGACGGCCGGTTGCGTGACAGCGCCACCCGCACGGCCCCGGGCGGCGGGGGCGGCGGGAGGATCGGCGGCCGGCCGGTATGCAGCACCAGGCCCTCGGCCGGGAGCGCGACCGCTCCCGCGGCGGGCTTTCCGTCCACCGCGAGCGCCACGTGCACCGCCCAGTCCGCACGTGCGGGTTCACCGTACTCCCGGGTCCCGTCGAGGGGGTCGACGATCCACACCCGGGACCGCCGAACGCGGTCGCCGTCGTCGGGCGATTCCTCCGAGAGCACCGCGTCCGCCGGGCGTTCGGCGGCCAGCCGCCCGAGCAGGAAGTTATCGGACCGCCGGTCGCCGACAGCGCCCCCGAGGTCCCGGATGCCGAGCAGTAGTTCCCCGGCTTCGCCGGCCAATGTCGCGGCGAGTGTGTGGTCGTCCATGCGGATCCTTCCCGGCGAGCGGTGCCGCCCAGATCCATATACCACGACGCGACCGGTGCATTCGTCCCGCGGTTCCGCGGACCGGACCGGCGGAACACCGACCCGGACGGGCC
This sequence comes from Nocardia grenadensis, assembly GCF_050942415.1. Classification (NCBI taxonomy): domain Bacteria; kingdom Bacillati; phylum Actinomycetota; class Actinomycetes; order Mycobacteriales; family Nocardiaceae; genus Nocardia; species Nocardia grenadensis. The sequence goes on from NZ_CP192054.1 coordinate 3,129,153, forward strand.
GGCGCGGCAGGTCAGTAGGCGATGAACAGGATCTCGTCGCGCGAGTAATCGTGGCCGGGATGGTTCTCGGTGAGATGCTTACGCACCACATCGACCAGTTCGTCCTCGGTGGCGCCGGTCAGATGCTCGCCACAGGGGCAGTTGAGCCGTGTCTTCACGGAAGTTCCTTTCTTCGCGTTCAACGAACGGGAACAGCGTACGTCTCCGGTGGCCGGGACGACGGCTTTCGGAGGCTGCCGCGACCGTAGCCGGGACCCCGGCGCGCGGGACACCGGACCGGGTCCGCCGCCAGGGATTCCGTGCTGTTCGGCTCGGGCGGCCGCCCACCGTGTCACGCCGGCAAGGCGGCCCGGACCTCGGCGCACCCCACTGCCCGGTCGGCAAAGGTGGAAAGCATGGCGACGCCGGTGATCATCGGCGCCGCACGGACCAGCGACCGGACGATCCTTCGATGGCGTCCTCCGCGCCGGTGGTGGCCGGGGTGGCGCGGTGATTCTCGAGCTCTGATCAGGCGCGCCGCACCGGCATCCGTTTGATGCCGTGGACGAAATCGCTGTGGACGTATTCCGGTTCGTCGAGCACCACGTCGGGGATCCGGGAGAGCAGCTCATGGAAGAGCAGTCGCAGTTGCATCCTGGCCAGCCACGCACCCAGGCAGAAGTGGGCTCCGCCGCCGCCGAAACCAGAATGCGGATTGGGATCGCGGGTGAGGTCGAAGATATGGGGCGCGTCGAGTGCGGCCTCGTCGCGATTCGCCGAACAGTAGAAGAGCACCAGTTTCTCGCCCGCCCGCACCCGGGTGCCCGCGACCTCGGTATCGGTCACCGCGTGGCGGGCGAAATGAACGACCGGGGTCGCCCAGCGGATGAACTCCTCGACCGCGCCGCCGAGCCGGGACGCCGGATCTTCGAGCAGCCATTCGCGCTGCGCCGGATGGTCGATCAACGCCTTGAAGCCGTGGGAGGTGGTCTGTTTCAGGGTGTCGTTTCCCGCGGAAGCGAGCAGGACCATGAACGCACCGATCTCTTCGTCGGTGAGACGGTGACCGTCCACCTCCGCTGTCACGATCGCGGACATCAGGTCGTCGCGGGGTGCGCGGCGGCGGCGTGCGGCGAGTTCTGTTGCGGTGCCGTGCAGAACGGTGAACTGGGACATGAAGAAACCGGCCCGTTCCTCGAGGCTCGCGTATTCCTCGTCGCTGGAGCCGAACATCGCCTCGGCCGCGTACGCGACGGTTTCCCGGTCGGCACGGTCGATGCCGATCATGTCCGACACAGTACGCATGGGCAGTTTGCGCGAGAGGCTGTCCACGAGGTCCACCGGTTCCTCGCCGCGCAGGTCGGCGAGGAACTCGTCGACGATCTCGGCGGCGTTGGCGCGGATCTGGATTTCGATGCGGCGCACCTGTTTCGGGGTGAACGCGGCGCTGATGAGGCGCCGGTACCGCGTGTGCCGGGGCGGGTCCATGGTGAGGAAGAAACTGGTCGGCCGCTGCAACTCCACCGGCATCGGGTCCATGCTGATACCCAGGCTCGAGGTGAACAGGTCCGGGTGCCGGCTGATGTAGGCGATATCGTGCTGCCGGGTCACCGCCCAGAAGCCGGGTTCGGAATGCGGGAATACCGCGGGTGCCGGTGCGTGCCAGGTAAGTCCGGGTTCGGTGCGCAACTGGGCGAAGACTTCGTCGCGGGCGGCGAAGTCACGAGCCCAGAACGCCGGTCCGGAGATATCGAGCCGGTGGAAGCGGCGGGTTGTGGCCGGGGCGCTGTCGGCAGGTTTCATGAGCGGCTCCGGGCTCGGCAGACCATGGGTACCGCACGCGGTGCAGGCCGGGGACGAGCGCGCGCCGGTAGGAATACTGTAGTGCGCGGCCTGGTTCCCGGCGGCTGCTTCCGGTGAATCGGGTGGCGCTCGGCGTGCTCGCTGCCGGAAGTCGCGGAGAGGCGTCGGCACGTCCCGATACGTCGAACACTTCCGTGCCGGTCTCCCGAGATCTGCCCTGCCGCACGGAGACGGTGTCCGAGTCTCCGACAGGACCGGACAAGACCGAGAATTTCTGCGTACGGAAGCGAAAACTTATCGATTCGAGACATTCGTCGAGGAATCTGTTCTCCGAACGATGAATCCGCCGCACCGTGGTCGTCACGAGCGTCGAGCCCTTCGTGCCCATATCGTGCCGCACCACAACCGGACAGAGAGAAACCGATGACAGACACGCCCTTCCGTGCACCGGTCGGAGCCCGCCCGCCCGTCGGGGTCGACACCTCTCGGGCCAGTATCGCCCGGGTGCACGACGCCAGTCTCGGTGGTAAGGACAACTTCGAAGTCGATCGCCGAGCACTCGACTCGGTGCTGGAGGTCGCGCCGGGGATAGCGGAGGTGTCCCGGCGGAACCGGGCCTGGATGCGCCGGGTGGTCCGGTATCTCGCGGGAATCGTGGGGGTGGATCAGTTCCTGGACGCGGGTGCCGGGCTGCCGGCCGTGGGAAATACCCATGAGATCGCCCAGTTGGTGACTCCGCGGGCTCGGGTCGTGTACCTGGACAATGACCCGATGTGTGTCGTGCACGGCCGGGTGCTGCTGGAGACCAACGAGGACACGGTATACCTCCACGGCGACCTGACCGATCCCGATGTCCTGGGGCATAATTCGGCGGTGTGGCGCTATCTCGACCGCGCGCGGCCGGTGGCCGTCCTCTTCGGTTCGGTGCTACATCACATCGAGGACGCGGCGAATCCGCTGGGGATCGTCGCGGGGTGTGTGGAGGCGCTGAGCCCGGGCTCTTTCGTGGCGATCACGCACTACTGGGATCCGGCCGACGGTTCGCCCGCGCACGAATTGGCCCGGGCGGTGGAGCGGCGCTTCCTGGAGCGCGGGCTGGGGACCGGCTGGTACCGGAGCCGGGAGGAGATCGTTTCCTATTTCGACGGACTCGAACTCGTCGATCCCGGGGTGGTTCCGGTCGACCAGTGGTGGCCCGCGGGGCCGGTGCAGGCGCCGCAGACCGTCGAGGAACGGCTGCTGCTGGGCGGTGTCGGGCGTAAGAGCGAGCGTCCGGTGGCTCCGCCCGGCGACAGGTGAGACGTGGACCCGGTTGATTACGGATGCCGTGAGCTCTTCGAACGAACCGTGGACAGTGGCCGACGCACCCCGGTCAGCGGGAGGTGCGGGGTCGGATCAACCCCTCCTGCATCGTGGTCGCGCACAGCCGACCCGCCCGGTCCAGGATCTCACCGTGCGCGAGCCCACGACCACCACCCGCCCAGCGTCCGTACTGATCGTGCAGGAACCAGTCGTCGACCCGCAGGGGTGCGTGGAACCAGATCGAATGGTTGATCGTGGCCACCTGGAGTTCTCGGTCGCGCAGGGCCTCGCCGTGCGGTCCGGTCGTCGCCGAGAGCAACAGCAGATCACTCAGATACATCAGGCACGCGGCCTGCTCCAGACCTGTATCGGGCACCGGCGCCCGGGTGCGCAGCCATACCCGCTGCCGCGGTCCGGAGGCGGCGCCGCGCATGGCGTGCGCGCGGGCGGGTGGATCGGGGAACCGGGCGTCCACCCCGAGCGCGTCGAGGAAAGTGGTGGTCCAGCGCATGGCATCGCGGTCCTCGGCGAAGATCTCCGCCGGATCGGGCACCTCGTCGGGGCCGGGAGTGTCGAGTGCGGCGACCTGATGGGCCAAACCGTCCTCGGAGCGATGGAACGAGGCGAGCATCGTGAAGATCACGCGACCGTTCTGGGTCGCCTCGACCCGCCGGGTGGAGAAGGAGCCGCCGTCCCGCGCCGGCTCCACCACGAACTCGGTGGGCACGGTGGTGTCGCCCGGAAGCAGGAAATAGGTCTGCGCGGAATGGATGGGCCGGTCCACCGGGGCGGTAAACCCTGCCGCCAGCACCGCCTGACCGGCGACTTCGCCGCCGTAGCTGCGGCGTGCGGGCCCGTCGTGGGTGCGGCCACGGAAGCGGTGGTCCCCGACGCGTTCGAGAGCGAGCCGGTCGGCCACCGATTCCGCGGGCCGCACGCTCTCCAGGGTCATGGCCACCTCCGTGGGGCACGATACGGCCGTGTGCCGCGATTTCGGACAAGGTCGGATCCCATTATGGTGCCGGTGTCCGGCGCGGCGGGGCGCCGGACACCGGCACGGTTCCGGAGCGCGGGCCGGCCGTGCCCCGGTTCGTGGCGATTCACTTGGGCGCGAAGCGCATTCCGGCGTCCAGCCGCAGGCATTGGCCGTTGAGCATGCCGTTCTCGACAATGGCGGCGGCCAGCTTCGCGTACTCCTCCGGGCGGCCCATCCGCTTGGGGAAGGCATTGCCGGCGACCAGCGGGGTGACCATCTCCTCCGGCACTCCGGCGAGGATGCCGGTATCGAAGAGCGACGGCGCGATGGCCAGCACCCGGACACCGACCGAGCCGAGGTCGCGTGCCATTGTCAACGCCATGCCGGCGATACCGGCCTTGGCGGCGGTGTAGGCGACCTGCCCGATCTGGCCCTCGAAGGCGGCGATGGAGGCGGTATTGATGATGACGCCGCGTTCGCCGTCGGCATCAGGTTCGCCCTGGCTCATATGCCAGGCCTGCAGCCGGTTGAGATTGAAGGTGGCGATCAGGTTCAGATTGATGATCTGGGTGAACGATTCCAGATCGTGCGGCCCTGTCTTGGACAGAGTGCGCTTGGCGATCCCGCCGCCGGCGGTGTTGACGGCGATATCGAGGCCGCCCAGCTCGGCCACCGCGTCGGCCAGCACGGTTTCGATTCCCGCATGGTCGGTGACATCGGCCTCGAAGAAGGAACCACCGAGATCGGCCGCGGCCTTGTTGCCCTCACTCGCGGTCCGGTCGATGATCACGACCTCGGCCCCGCGCGCGGCCAGGAGTTCGGCGCTGGCCCGTCCCATCCCGGAGGCGCCGCCGACGACGACTGCACGTGTTCCCTGAATCTCCATGGTCCCTGTCTTTCTCGGTGTGATGCCCGGTCGTCGCACGCCGAACGTATACCGGCCTACGTTATAGCGGCGGGGTGCGGCCGGGCCACGGTTTTCGTAGAAGTGTCGGTGATAGTGCCGGTCGGGCGCTCGGGGCAGACCGAGCCGGTCCACCGCGACGGATCCCGCATCAGTCCGACCGGCATTCGGGCCGGCCGGATCCGCGCGGCACCAGGACTGTGCGGTAGAGCCCCGGGGTCTGCGACATCCAGACCTGCTCGTCACGCCCTGATAGTGGCCCATCGGGATATCGGCGGCGAAGGTATCGGCACCACCGGATCGGCGCTGCGGAAGGTGATCGGGCCGCGGTCTCGCTGCTGTGTACCGATACCGGCGAGCAGTTCGCCGAGCTCGGCGTGCGGATCGAAGATGTCGTCGGTGGCGGATGCGGCCAGCGCCGCGGTCAGGCGGTCGGTGAATGTCATCGGTATGCCCCAGCGAATCGAGCAGTGGAGGCGGGAGGGTATCGGTTTTCGCGCGCGGGTACTCACGGTCTTGACAACTTGGTCGACGCGGTTGTTGGCCGAGCCGCCGGTGCGTCGGGGAAATCGGCCAGGCGAATCGGCTGCTCGGCGTAGTGGTCAGCCGTCCTCGACGACACAACGAGCCAGCCGTAACCGGCCCCACTCCGACGATGGGGCATTACGGTGGAGCACGAAGACCTCCGATGGATGGGTGCGTTCCTGGACAGCTCGCACTTCACTCGGAGGTCTTCGCCTTTGTCAGCTCGACACGCCGTCATCAACGTTCATGGTCAGTACATCTAGCCCGCCGGGTGAGGGCTGATGTCGTCAGATCGGGGTGGTGTTGTTCAGTCGGTGGCGGGGTCGAGAAGTTCGAAGACGGGGTGCCGCTCGGCCTCGGCGACGAAGTGTTCGACGGGATCATCGCGGGTAGCCGCGAAGTACTTTCGTGTCGCGGACGCGATCTGGATGTAGCGCTGCAGCACGGGCGCGGCTTCGACGTCGGAGACCTCGCGGAGGAGGTAGTCGCTGCCGGTTCGGCGCCGGACAAGCCGCACCCGCCCGGCGGCTCGGGCATTGTGGACCCAGCCGACCGCGCCGTACGGAGCGACAAGCCATCGCCGGTCGTCGTGCTCGACGATCAGCACCGGATTGTGTCGCAGCAGGCCGGTGCGTCGACCGCGGGTGGTGAGTACGTAGGAGTGCGGCACCACACCGGCCCGGGGCAGGGCGGTCATCACGGTGTTCTCGATCCGGTGCAGCCGACCCGGAGTGTACTGCCGGGCGGGACTCGATTCAGCAGAATTGGACATGGACATCTTCACTGCGCACGACTCCCAGCCTAGCCGAACCGGCCACAATGCGTGCGTGGCGATCTCGCCGATCCTAGGTGCCGACCTGGAGGTTCTGCGCGGCGAGTCCGACGGTCGCCGGTCCGGAGGCGACCAGCATCCGCTGAAACGCCTTCTGCTCCCGTATACCCCGCGCTTCGGCGCGTGCCCGCGCGCCCGGGCTGATCCGGGCGGCCGTGCTGCGGAAGAGATTGACCGGCAACCGCAGCATCGGATACCACGGCGGCATATACGGCCACAGTCCGAGCTTGCGCATGGCGGCGGGGCCCAGGTACATGGTGGCGATCGAAAGGTGCTGTGCGCGGGCGATTCTGCCGCGCAGCCACGGCAGGTTGGGGTAGTTCCAGGTGAGCGGGTCGTTCGCCATCGGCAGCGCGAGCCGGCGGGTGGTCTCGTCCGGGTTGGTGATGGCGGTCATGCAGTGGTAGAGGATCCGCACACTGTCGCGGAATCCGGTGGGTAGCCATTCGTCGGCGACGCCCATGAGCCACCCCACGTAGCGCGCGAGATGAGCGGCCGCTTCCCGGTCCGCCCGCGACGGCAGGATGCCCATCGCCATCCCGCCGATGAACGGTGCGATAAGGGCGCCGACCAGCGTCGCCGCCATATCCGTCTGATTGATCGGTAGTCCCCAGGCGTCGCCGTCCCAGTCCGGCATGGCGCCCACGTGCCGGCGGACCAGTGAATGGACGAAGCGGACGTGCAGGGTCGAACGGTAGCCGGGACCGAACGTCTCCATTCCGTTCTGGACGTCCAGCGCCCACTGCATGGTTTCGGCGAACCGCTGCGCGGGACCCTTCTCCAGGGCTCCGGTGCGCAGCAGGGTCTTGTTGAAGCCCGAGGCGAGATAGCCGCCGAGGAAGGAGACATCCCGTGCCAGGTACAGCCCGTCGAATCCGCCGCGGCGCAGGACCTGTTCGCCGCGGCGCAGCGCCTGCTCGTCCAACCAGGGTGGGGGTGTCTCCACGGCGGTGAAGAATTCGCGCAGCGGGGCGGGGGCGTCCGGCACCGAATCGATACCGGCGCGCAGGGCCTGTTCGAACAGCGGCCGGGTGGCGCCCATCCCCGTTGTGATCATCCAGTCGACCAGCGAATCCATCGGTTCGTCCCCGACCAGCAGGGAGGTGCCCATGGCGTCCCACTGCTCGGCGTCGGGCGCGCCGATACCCATCAGCAGGGCGAACGGTCGCAGTCCTGGGACCCGGACCGGAGCGGCGGGGTGTCGGGTGGGAATCGCGGCACCCGTGTTGTCGGAACCCATGAAACGAATGTATGGACTGTGTTACATTGTGTCAATCATGGGATCTGCGAGGCCCGGGAGACGCAGATGAACGATGCCCGTCGATAGTCGTGATCGGAGGCGGGCTCGCCGGCCTGGCCGCCGCGATATGGCTGGCCGAGGCCGGGAAACAGGTGACTCTGCTCGATCGGCTATCCGACCATCGATCTGGACATGCTGTACATCACCGGCGCCGAGCGGGCCTTCGCTCGATACGGTGTCGATGTCTGGTTCCGGGCGGTGGCCCGCCGGATCCTGGTCGCCGACGGTCTGGTGTGCCGCCGCGGCCGATCGTCACCGCTGAGTACGGGGAATCCGGTCGCGCGGTAATCCGCACGGCGGTCGCGCCGCCGGCCGGGAACCGGTTCGGGGCCGGTACGGACGCGCCGGTACGCCGGCCGGGCCGGCATTGCGCCGACCTCGGAGCCGGGGCCGCGGTGCCTAGGATCGACGAGTAATACGGGGCCGACAAGGAGCTACGACCGTGGTGAAGATTTCCCGGACCACTCAGGTGTCCGACAGTATCGTGGTGGACATCGATCCGGCGACTGCCTACGACGCGGTGACCGATGTGACGCAGATGGGCAGGTGGAGTCCGGAGAACACCGGGGCCGTGGTCCCGGAGCCGGGCCGGCCCGTCTACCCCGGAATGGAGTTCATCGGCGCGAATCGGCGCGGCGCCATGCGCTGGCACACCGGATGCACGGTGGTGGTCGCCGAGCGGCCGGGCCGCTTCGTCTTCGAGGTCCGTCGGTGGGGAGTGTGGAAGCCGTTGCTGCCGGTGGCTGTGGCCACCTGGGAGTACCGGTTCGAAGAAGTGGCCGGCGGCACCCGGATCACCGAGACCTGGTACGACGACCGCGCCGGCTGGCCGGATACGCCCGCCCTGTGGTTCGACCGGATCGCCACCGGGAAGCGAGGCTTCGCCGAATTCCAGAAGGGCAATATCCGGCGGACCCTGGAACGGATGAAGGCCGAACTCGAGACCGGCCGCGAATTCTGAACCCGCCTCACCTGCGAGGAACGGGGCCACAGGGTTGCCGTAATCCAGCTCCGATCAGTGCGTTGATAAGCCCGATCGTTATCAGGACGCAGGGTTCGGCCGAGCATCCGATTGGTTATTGGCGCTGGTCCGGGCAGATGTCTACTTCTGCCCTTGTCCGCGGAGGATCTCACGGGCGCTCTGCTTGTCGGCTGTCCCGGCCGTCGCGTTCCGGGACGGGGCACGGCGCGGTGGTCTGCCGCGCCGGGACGCCGCGGCTGCCGGTTTGCCGGTGTCCGAGATCCCGATGCCCATCGATTGGGATTTCGCCCTCGCCGAGACCCGCGGGGAGATGAAGGCCGCATCCAGTTCGGCCCGGTCCACCCGGATCGGGTTGTGCGAATCGCTCCGCGGCGAGTAGAACGGGTTCTAATTCAGAGCTCCCGTAGAGACCGTGCCCCTCGACCGGAATGAGAACCGTGCCTGTAGCGCTGACCGCCGACCAGGCGGCACTGGCCGAAACCGTGACCGGATTCGCCGACCGCCGCGCCGGTCGCGGATACCTCCGCGAGAACACCGAACGCCTGAAAGCGGGTGTCCGGCCAGATTTCTGGCCCGACCTGGTGGCACTCGGCCTGGCCGGCGTTCATCTGCCGGAATCGATCGGCGGCCAGGGCGGCACCCTCGACGATCTGGCGGTGGTGGTCGCCGAATCCGGGCGGGCGCTGCTGCCGGGTCCGCTGCTGCCCACCGTGGTCGCGAGCGCGGTCCTCGCCGCCGCGGCGGGGGAGGACCGCGTCGAGGTCCTGCTGCGGAAGTTCGCCGCCGGGGCGACCGGCGCGGTAGTCGCGCCCGAGCACGCGATCACGATGGCGGGCGGCTCCGGCGATGCCGTACTGCTGAACGGCGCGACCGGGCCGGTGCTGGGTGCCGCCTCGGCCGAACTGTTCGTGGTGGCCGCGGCGTCCGGGACGGAGATCCGATGGTTCGTCGTCGACCGGACGGCCGTGGGACTCGAGGTCGAGGTGCAGGACGGAGCCGACCTGGGCCGCGATATCGGGAGTATCCGGTTCACCTCGGTCGCCGTCGAGGCGCCGGTCGCACTCGATACCGAGCGGGCCGTCGCGGTCGCCGTGGCACTATCGGCCGTGGAGGCCGCGGGGGTGATCCGCTGGTGTTCGGACACCGCCACCGCCTATGTCACCTCGCGTACCCAGTTCGGCCGGCCGATCGGCGCCTTCCAGGCGGTACAGCACCGCACCGCGCAACTACGGATCACCAGCGAACTCGCCACCGCAGCGGCCTGGGACGCGATTCGCGGCCTGGACGACGACGCAGGACAGCGGACGCACGCGGTCGCCGGGGCGGCGCTCAGCACTCTCGGCAACGCGGTACACGCGGCCGTGGAATGTCTCGGCCTACACGGCGCGATCGGGTTCACCTGGGAGCACGATCTGCATCTCTACTGGCGGCGGGCCATCGCGCTGGCCGCGCTGGCCGGACCGGTGGAATCGTGGGAGCGGCGGCTGGGCGAGGCGGCCCTGCACGGTCCGCGTACCTTCACCGTGCCCCTGCCCGAGACGGATTCGTCTTTTCGGGAACAGGTTTCGGAGATCCTGGACCGGGCAGCGGAACTGGACAACCCGGGTCCGTCGAAAATCGGCGACAGCGATGCGGTGAACCCCGGCCCGCGCCGGACGCTGCTGGCCGACAACGGCCTGGTTTCGCCGCCGATGCCGCGGCCCTACGGGATCGAGGCCGGGCCCCTCGAACAGCTGATCCTGCAGGACGAGTACGACCGCCACGGGATCACCCAGCCCTCCATGGGAATCGGGCAGTGGGTGGTACCAATCGTGCTGCACCGAGGCACACCCGAACAACTGGACCGGTTGGCGGCTCCCGCGCTGCGCGGCGAAGAGATCTGGTGCCAGCTGTTCAGCGAACCGGAGGCCGGATCCGACGTCGCCTCCCTGAGCCTACGGGCCACCCGGGTCGAGGGCGGATGGGAGCTGAACGGGCAGAAGATCTGGACCACGCTGGCCCATCGTGCCGACTGGGGGTTGCTGCTGGGCCGCACCGACCCGGACGCCGAACGGCACCGCGGGCTCACCATGTTCCTGGTCGATATGCACGGCACCGGGGTGACGGTCCGCCCGATCACCCAGTCCAGCGGCGATGCCGAGTTCAACGAGGTCTTCTTCGACAACGCCTTCGTGCCCGATTCGATGGTCCTGGGCGAGCCGGGGCAGGGCTGGACGCTGACCCTGGAGACGCTGGCGCAGGAACGGCTTTTCATCGGCGGTGTCCGCGATCCCGGCCACAACAAGCGGATCAGGGAGATCATCGAGCGCGAGGAGTACGCCGGCAGCCGGGACGACGCGCTGCGCACGCTCGGTCGTATCAGTGCGCGGGGCGCGGCAGTCTCGGCGTTGAATCTGCGCGAGACGATCCGGCGGCTGGACGGTCAGCCGATCGGCCCCGCGACGAGTGTCGCCAAAGCGGCGGCTTCCATGCTGCACACCGACGCCGCGGCGGCTGCCCTCAACCTGATCGGCCCGGCCGGAGCCCTCGGTGAAGCGGTCTCTGAACCGGTGCACCACGAACTGGATATTCCCACCTGGATCATCGGCGGCGGGACGCTGGAGATCCAGCTCAACACCATCGCGACGCTGGTGCTCGGGTTACCTCGCAAATAACGCGCGGACCGCCCGGCCCGGTGTGCCCGGGACCCCGGATCGACCCATAACCGAGGGCGGGCACCCCTGTTACCCCGTCGGTAGCGTGACCGAGCGACTACCCGCGATCCTGCGCGCCGGCCTGCGCCTACCCGTTATCGCCGCTCCCATGTTCATCGTGTCCGGTTCCGAACTGGTCCTCGCCCAGTCGAAGGCGGGGACCGTCGGCTCTTTCCCGGCGCTCATAACGCGTAGTACCGACAAGCTGCGGAAATGGCTCACCCGGATCGCGGGTGAGTTGGCCCCGACGCCGGGGGCGGCACCGCCTTGGGGTTCCTGAACTCCGGTGCGGCCAAGGCGTGGCGCGATATCTGGGGCGCGGGGCACGGTATCGGCGCAGTGACCGAGATCGGTCCCACCGCGGCCGTGGTCGACCGGCTCGCCGCGGAGTACGACCGGGCGCGGGCGCCGCGCTGGGCTGATCGACCTCAGCTCAGCGGGTGCGCGCGGAAGAAGTCCCAGATGAGCGCGGTGGCGCTGATGGACTCGGTGTCGGTGCCGACCAGGGCCGCTGGGAAGATTTCCGATGGGGTGCCGAACCAGAGGTGACCGCCTCCGATCACCGACCACAGCTGGACCTCGGCCCCCGCCGGGCACGGATAAGCCGTTAGGACCACATCGCCGGTGACCTGCTGCTCGACCGGCTCGGCCGCACATCCGTTGCGCCGGGCCCAGGCGGCGGCACTCTCCGGAATCGAATGCGGGCCAAGGCCTTCCACTTCCGGTCCCCGTGCGCGGGATCGGCCGAACCGGATCCGTCCGGCGACGGGAGCAGCCGCGCGTTGGGGCCGGTGCCGCCCTCGTAGGCGACGATGGGGTCCGCGGTGCCGTGCAGGGTGATCACCGGGACCGGCCGGGCGGGTGTGCACCAGTCGAATTCGGTCAGCTCCGCCACCGGGGTGATGGCGGCGAGCCGATCGGCCAGCTGGCAGCCCAGTGACGAGGTGGTGAAACCGCCCATGGACAGCCCGGTGGCGTAGATCCGCCGGGTGTCCACGCACAGTGTGGATTCCACCTCGGTGAGCAGATCCGCCAGATAGCCGATATCGGCCAACCCGGGTCCGAAGTCCCAGCGGGGCACGCCGGGCCGCAGTAGTTGCGGGGTGAGGGTGACGAAGCCGTGGGTGCGTCCATAGGCGCCGAACTCGGTGCTTGCCGTAATTCTGGATTCACACAGTTTCGGGCCCTGGACGTGCCCGCGGCGCGCCCTCCGGCCGGCCGCGGGCGCGACGCGCATCGCGCCTCGTGTTTCAGCTGTTCGCGCGGGCCAGCAGCGCGTCGAGTTCCTCGGCCGTCATCAGCCCGCCGAGGTTCAGGGCGATCCGCCCGATCGGGATGGAACCGATCATTCGCGCCATATCCACCCCCGGATCGGTACCCGCCGAACTCCCGGGTTCACCGATGAGTGGCCGGAGTTTCGCGCCGAGTTCCGGTCCGGCCACTGGGTTCGCCATGACCTCGGCGAGGGTCGATTCCCGGGTGAGTGGTACCCGGATCTCGTCGCCGTCGACCCGGACGGTCGCGCGCACCGGCAGATCCCGGCTGGAACGACCGATGGACAGCAGGTATTCGCCACCTTCCACGATCCAGCGACCGGCGGGCTCGTGCCAGCGGGCGAGTTCCCGCCGGGGTATCCGGACAGTGACCTTCTGCGCCGCAGCGGGTTCCAGCTCCACCGTCGCGAAACCGGCGAGTTCCCGCGGCGGGCGCAGTATCGACGAGGTCACCGGGCTCGTATAGACCTGGACGACTTCCCGGCCCGCGCGGGCGCCGGTGTTGGTCACTCGCACCGTCACCGTGACTCCATCCGCATCGGCTATCGCATGCGGTTCGGCGTAGGCGAAAGTGGTGTAGGTCAGTCCGTGTCCGAACGGGAAACTCACCTCGAGTTCGCGGCGGTCGTACCAGCGGTAACCGACGAAGATCCCTTCTCCGTAGCGGACATGGCCCTGTTCGCCCGGGAAATTGTCGTAGGCGGGCACATCGGCGAGCCGCAGTGGGATCGTCTCGGTCAACCGGCCCGTCGGTGCGGTGATGCCGAACAGCAGGTCGGCGACCGCGCCACCGGCCGCCTGGCCCAGTAGTGCCGCGTCCAGGATCGCGTCCGCGTCCGCGACGACGGGCGCCAGCCGCAGGACACCGCCGTGCGCCAGGACCACGACGACTCGGTCCTGCACCGCGCGGACGGCGTGCAGTAGCTCGAGCTGGTCCGCGGGCAGTTCGATATGGTCGCGATCGAAACCCTCGGATTCCTGTGCGGCCGTGAGCCCCAGGAAAAGTACGGCGACATCGCCCCGGGCAGCCGCCTCGACGGCCTCCGCGCGCAGATCCGTGGCCGCGGAATCGGACCCGGTATCGAAGCCGCGTGCGTAGGTGACCAGCGCCGATCCGGCGTGGGCGCGGATCTCGTCCAGCGCGATATCGACCCGGGTGGCGGTGACATGAGACGATCCGCCGCCCTGGTAGCGCGGTACGGTCGCGAATTCGCCCAGCACCGCGATATGCCCGCCGGGGGACAGGGGTAGCAGGTCGTGCTCGTTCTTCAACAGCACCGCGCAGCGGCTCGCGACGGTACGGGCGAGAGCATGGTGCTCGTCGGCATTCCACTCGGTCGCCGGATCGGCATGGCCGGCAGCACGGACGGCCAGGGCCGCAATACGACGCGCGGACGCTTCCAGGACCCGGGGTTCCAGCGAGCCGTCGGCGACCGCGGCGGCCACGCGCCGGTCACCGGCCGCGTCGGCGCCGGGCATTGTCAGATCCAGTCCGGCGGCGACCGCGGCGACCCGGTCGTCGACCGCGCCCCAGTCGCTCACCACCGCCCCCGTGAACCCCCACTCCTCGCGCAGGACTTCGGTGAGCAGCCAGTGGTTCTGCGCCGCGTACACGCCGTTGATCTTGTTGTAGGAGCACATCACCGTCCAGGGGGCGGCCTCCCGCACCACGTGCCCGAACGCGTGCAGATAGATCTCGCGCAGCGGGCGCGGATCGACATCCGAACTCGAGGTCATCCGTTCGTGTTCGGTATTGTTCGCCGCGAAGTGCTTCAGTGATGCGCCCACACCCTGCCGCTGGAGTCCGCGGACCCAGCCGCCGGCCAGCGCGGCGGTCAGCCGGGGATCCTCGGAGTAGTACTCGAAGTTGCGGCCGCAGCGCGGATCCCGCTTGATGTTGATCCCGGGCCCCAGCACGATGTGCACACCCGCGGCCCGGGCCTCCTGGCCGATCGCCGCCCCCACCAGGGCCGCCAGCTCCGGATCCCAGCTCTGCCCCAGCCCCACCGCGGGCGGAAAACAGGTGGCCGGAATGCTCGGGCCGATTCCGAGCGCGTCACCGGCGTGGTCCGGCTTCTGGTAGCGCAGGCCGTGCGGGCCGTCGGAGAGAGTGATCGACGGGATATCGCCGATCGGCTCGGTCGACCAGAAGTCGCGGCCACTGCCCAGCCGGGCACGCTGCTCGACCGACAGCGGGGTGACGAGGTCGTCCGGGGTGGACGCGATCGGGTCCGGCATACGACTCCTCCTGGCGGTTCGGCACTGCTGTCGAACCTAGCCGCTGGGAGTGGTGCGGTGGTGGATACGACCAGAGCGTTGCGGGGCAGGCGTCGCCGGTACCGGTGGCCGGGTCAGGAACCGACCGGGCCGTAGTCCAGGTGCAGCACGCCGTTGGCGTACACGTCGTGGCCTTTCAGCGCGAACTTCGTGGCATCGACCCCGTCGGTGAACAGTTTCTCTCCTTTGCCCAAGGCGATCGGATACACGAACAGATGCAGATCGTCGACCAGGCCGTCGGCGAGCAACGCCCGGACCAGGGTGCCGCTACCACTGATGTAGATGATTCCGTCGATCTCGTCCTTCAGCGTGCGGATCCGGTCGGGATCGTAGGCGCCCAGGGGGACGCTGTTGGCCCATTCGACCTGCGGCTCTTGTGCGCCCACGACGTACTTGACGGTGTCGTTGAAGAACGGGGCGCCCGGATCGTCGTCCACGGTGCGGGTGGACCACGCCGGTGCGAACATCTCGAAAGTGTTGCGACCGAGCAGGATCGCCTTCGCCGCGTCGGTGATCGCGGCGAGGGTTTCGCCCATCTGCGGATCGAACCCGAACTCGAAGGTGAACGACGGGTCCTCGTACGATCCGTCGAGGGAGACGAACTCGTGCACGGCGATGGTTCCCATGATGATGTCCTTCCTGACAGCGGCTCGGTGTGTGCCACCGCTCTGCGGTGAGCCGCCGGGGTTGTCGGTCTCGTTCGGGTAGACGGGACAGCACAGGCTTTCTCATCGGCACCCGCCGATCTCGCTCCGGTGCGCATTCTCGGCAGCGGGAGGATGATGCCGGGTCGCGGGACGGATTTCTGTTCGGTGAAGATAATGCTGGGGACTTCTCACCAGCGGGGATGTTCGGCGGCGCGCCGATGGAACTCTGTTGAGAAAGTGGTGGTGTACTGGGCGCGGGACGGAGGGCGATGGTCGTCGCAAAGAGCTGGACACTCCGTCGTCCGTGGAACGCTCCGCTCCTGAATCCCTATATCGACTACGCCGAGAAGGTTCTCAAGAAACTACAGAACGCCCTGGGTGACCGTACCGCGACGAGCCTCACCGCCCAGCAGTTCGCCCGACTGGCCGGCGAGCGTCCCGGCGACAGCGAGCTCGGGGACAAATACGAGCTGTTGGATAAGCAGGTCGCGGCCTACATAGAGGACTGGAACACCCTCGACAACCAGATCGCCGAACTCGCCGCCCTGGCCGCCGACGATGCCAACGGCGTCACCGGCTACTTCGAGGACTTGCGCACCGCGATCGTCGAGATCACCGACAGCGTCCCGGACAACCCCACCACCCGGCAGCAGTTCGACGCGGTGGTCGCGATCGACAACGCCATCGGCGCCACCGTCCGCAAGGTGCAGTCCGCCCACAACGAACTGGAGAACAAATCCCTGCAGGTGCCGCAGGACCGGTCGGGAGGTACCACCGCGTCGCCGGGACGTAGTGGCTCCCCGATGAGCCCGCTGATGGGCGGCGGGTCCTCGGGTGGTGGTGCCTCCGGCCCGGGCGACGATTCCGGCTCCGGCGGCGAGATCACCGGTACCTCCGGCAGACCGACCAAGATGCCGACCGGTGATCTGGCGCAGTGGATCGATCAGGCCATCGAGATACTCCAGCAGAACGGATACAACGTCACGGACTCCGACGCTGCCATCATCGCGACGATGATCGAGAAGGAGTCCAGCGGCAATCCGAACGCGATCAACCTCTGGGACAGCAATGCGGAAGCGGGCACACCGTCCAAGGGGCTGATGCAGACCATCGATCCGACTTTCAATGCTCATGCCCTGCCCGGCCACACCGATATCTGGAATCCGGTCGACAACATCTGCGCGGGCACCGCCTACGCTATCGACCGGTACGGTTCGCTCGAGAATGTCCCCGGGATCGTCAATATGTCCCACGGCGCCGGTTACGTCGGATACTGACCGTAATTCACCGGGGGCGAGGGGATCCGATCACCGGTGTCATTCGGAAGTCGACGACCACGCTGAAGAGCGTCGATATCCCCGCGGGTAGCGATAAGGGCACATTCACCATGGAGATGTCCGGAGGTGATGGGCACCTCGACCACGACCGACATGGCCTACGGCCTGGCCGAGGGGACGGTGGCTGGAAGATCTGCGGCATTCTCGATCCGGGTATCGACATAGACGATTCGGGCTTCGGTCTGGGCGGCCGTTAGGATCCCGGCTCGCTACTCTCGGCGGCGCGGGGCGGTTCCACGCCGCCGAGTTACGCGGTGGCCCATCTTCGTGGACCTGCCGTCTCCGGGGCGGCGACGGTCGCACCGCACCACGGGACGGCGTATATGAATGAAAGGCTGCGGCGCACCCCGCAGCGCCGCAGCCATGCATTCCCACACGCTGGGTCGGTCCCGAGCGGCTGTTGTGCGGTTCGTTGCCGTCGGCGGGAGATCCGGGCCGACGGTGACCGGCGATATCCGCGGTGAGGCGGCGACGCTCTCGCTCGGTGCCGAGTTCGTCGTCCACGGACCGGGATCGCGGCCCGGTGGATCCGCGGTCACCTGTGTTCGACGGCGACACAACAACGGTGCCGGCCGCGCGAAGGCGACCGGCACCGTTCTGTGTCTCCGACCCTACGGCCTCCGGCAGCCGCGATAAGAGGGGCGGATGCGACAGGAAACGCTCTGTTTGCGACACCGCGCAGGTGATCGGAGTGCGCGCCCGCTCAAAATTTCTCCGGTGATAGGGACCGTCCGGTTTTCGATCGAGCTGTCCGAACCGTATCCTCCGGGCGTGGACGTCGGAATTCTCGTGGTGGACGGTGTGGCCGATCTCGGTCTGGGCGCACTGCTCGGTACGTTCGGTACGGCCAACGCACTGCGCAAGGAGTTGCGGAACCCGCCGCCTCCTTGGAATATTCGCACGGTGTCGCAGGGCTCCTCGGTGCGTTCGGGGAGCGGAAATCTGGTGCCGACCACCCCGCTGGGGGAGATCCCGGCGCCGCTGGACACGCTGGCGGTGGCGGCGGTGGACATTCTCGAACCCGAGCCCTTGGTGGAGCTGGTCACCGATGCGGAACACACACGGGTCCTGGAGCACATCCGGGGGGCGCGGGCGGAGGGAGTGCATCTGGCCGCCGCCTGCACCGCGACCTTCTTCCTGGCCGAATCCGGGGTGCTCGACGACTCCCCGGCGACGACCAGCTGGTGGCTGGGCGCCTGTTTCCGCGGGCGCTATCCCCGGGTTCAGCTGGACGAAAGCTGCATCGTCTGTCACGGGGACGGGATCACCACCGCGGGTGCCTCGCTCTCACATATGGATATGGCGCTGTCGCTGATCTACCGGACCAGTCCGGAGCTCGCGGAACGCGCCATGCGATACCTCGCCGTGGGGCCGCGGGCCAGTCAGACGCCCTACGCGATACCCGAAGTGATGGCCCGCGGTAGTTCGCTGATCGCCGGCTACGAACGCTGGGTGCGCGACCATCTCTCGGAACAGTTCCTGATCGCCACCGCCGCGCGTGAACTCGGTGTCACCGAACGCAGCCTGCAACGCGCGACCCGCGCCGCGCTCGGGATGTCACCGAAGGATTTCGCCGACGATATCCGGCTCGACCGGGCGACTCACCTGCTACGTTCCGGCGGTCTCACCGTGGGCGCGGTCGCGCGCGAAGTCGGATACGTCAATGCCAGCGCGTTGCGTGCCCTCGCCCGCCGCCGGCGCGGCCAGTCCCTGGCCGAGATCCGCGCCCACCGCCTCCCCTGGTAGGTGCGGTCCGTCCGGTTCCGGTGGCGGCGAACGAGGTGATCCCTACACTGTCCGCATGTCTGTTCGACGGCTGACCGCCGCCTTCCTGCTCGGTGCTGCCGCGTCGCTGGGGATTTCGGCCTGCACCGCGACGGGACCGGGAGCGCGGAGCGAATGCGACGTCAGCGGCTGCACCGTGAGGTTCGAGCGGGGGGTACAGGCGAAGATCAGCGTGCTCGGTGTGGATACCGAACTCACCTCCGTACAGGGCGATCTCGTCACCCTGTCGGTGGCGGGCCGGCCGGTCACCGTGCCCATGGGAGAGTCCGGTTCGGTGCAGGGCCTGAACCTGGCGGTGCAGGAGATCACCCAGGACACGGTCGTGGTGCGGCTCGCCACCGGCCTGTGAGCTCTCCCCCGTCGTGTGAGATCAGCGGGGCTCGGGCGCCCGCCGCTCCGCCCAGTGGGGTTCGGCGCGACCATACCCCGGCGCCGGGAACGGGTAGTCCGGGTATTCGGCCAGGGCCGGCGCCGCACTGACGACCTGTCCATGGGTGACGGTGCTCCCTGGACCGGGTACCGCCGGCGCCGCATGGTCGGGTGTGCGGCCTCGTTCCGAGAGCAACCAGGTCGCGGTGCGGGCCAGCGACACCCGCACATCCCGGCCGCGGCCGTCGCTCACACGGGCGGCGAGCGCGTCGACGATACCGGCCGCGAGCAGGTAGCCGGAGGCGTGGTCGAGTGCCTGCGCGGGGAGCGCCCCGGGCACTGCGGACGCCCCCTCGATCACGGCGATTCCGGTGGCGGCCTGCACGATGCTGTCGAACCCACGCCGGCCCGCCCACGGCCCGGTGAACCCCCAGGCACTCACCCGGGCGTGTACGAGCCCCGGCCGTCCGGCGAGACCGAGCCTTTCCAGCGCGCCCGGGCGGTACCCGGTCACCAGAACGTCGGCCGAGTCCAGCAGCGACTCCCAGGCCGCGGAGCCCGACCGCAGGTCCAGCAGGGTCGAGTGTTTGCCCTGGCAGGTGTCGGTGTACTGCCAGGAGATCTCCGGCAGGCCCGGCGGGTCGGCCCGCAGGACTTCGGCCCCCAGCAGCGCCAGCGCCCGGGTGGCCACCGGCCCGGCGATCACCCGGGTCAGATCCAGTACTCGTACGCCTTGTAGTGGCTGATACGGAGTCCCCGGTAGCGGCGGCGTATACCGGCGCCGGTCACCGCGTTCCACCAGCGCGACCAGCGGACCGGCCCCGGCGGCAGCGGCCTGCGGTCCGGCCCGCCACTGTGCTTCGTCGCGTACCCGGATCACGATGGCGCCCCGAGCCGCGGCCAGCTCTTCCAGATCGGCGGCACGGATCATGGCCATCTGGGCCTCGGCGAGTTCCCGCGGCGCGTCGGTGGGGAGTTCGAGGGCCGACAGCAGCCGGGCGCGGTGATGCGGATAGTTGGCGTGGGTGCGTACCCAGCCGTCGAATGTGGGAAAGAAACCGGACAGGTCGGCGAACCCCTCGACGGGGGCACCGGCGATCCGCAGCAGCCGGTCACTGGCGAAGGACGCCGCGATACGTTCGGGATTCAGTCGGTGCCGGATCGGCGTGGTCGCGGTGGCCTGCCGGTACCGATCGGCGGCCGCGACGAACGCCTGGACCGATCCCGCGGCCAGCCCCCACACCGGCAGGGTGGCGGCGAGATACTGCCCGGGGTCGGGCCAGTTCACCGGGTCCGACTCACCGACACCTGCCCCGTCTTCGTAATCACGGACCAGCCGTGCGCCCACGTCCACCGCACCGAGGGTAGTGGGCCGTGGGCACGGTGAAGGCCCGGTCATCCGATGGCACAGCGATTTTCATCACACCGTCACCGGCGGGCACGGATCAGCCGGCGACCCGCGCGTTCGGACCGTGCGGATGATGGGCGCGCCACCACAGCCCGGCCCACGACACGAGGACACAGGCCGCCACCAGCAGTTGCACCTCGGCGAGCATGCTCTCCGGGTAGATCACCCCGGTCAGGTAGTGGTCGATGAACCCCTCCGGCGGCAATCCCGAGACCCCGGCGCGGTGCCGGGCCCAATTCTCCGCGTAGGTGAGCGGGCAGTCGTAGCCGACCAGCACCGTGCCGAAACCCCAGGCCGCGGCGGCCCCGTGCAACCAGATCGTGCGCGGGAACCGCCACGCCAGGAAGCCACCCGCCACCACGTAGCCGATGAACAGCAGATGCAAGGCGGCGACCATATCCGCGATCAGCCGATACCACACCCTTCCAGGGTATGTCCTCGGATGGGTTACGGCATCGGGTTCACCACGGGGAAGGCCGGTAGTCCTTCAGGAAACAGCCGTAGAGGTCCTCACCGGCTTCGCCGCGCACGATCGGGTCGTAGACCCGGGCCGCGCCGTCCACCAGGTCGAGCGGGGCGTGGAAACCCTCGTCGGCCAGCCTGATCTTCGTGTAGTGCGGTCGTTCGTCGGTGATCCAGCCGGTGTCCACCGCGGTCATCAGGATACCGTCGGTTTCGAGCATCTCTTTCGCGCTGGTCCGGGTCAGCATGTTCAGCGCCGCCTTGGCCATATTGGTGTGCGGATGCCCCGGCCCCTTGTAGCCGCGGGAGAACTGACCCTCCATCGCCGAGACGTTCACCACGTACTTCCGGCGGGCGGACGCCGCGGCCAGCGCGGGCCGCAACCGGGAGACCAGGATGAACGGGGCGACCGAATTGCACAGCTGGACCTCCAGCAGTTCGGTGGGGTCCACTTCGCCCACTGTGTGCACCCAGCTGTTGCTGTGGGCGAGGTCGGGTACCAGGCCGCCGGCATCGATCGCCACCCCGCGGGCGATGCGGTCAGGGGTGGCCGACCCCGCCACCAGCGCGAGTTCGGCCACATCGGCGCCGGACAGGGTGGGAACCAGCGAGGCGGTCAGCGCGGTCGGATGGGCGCGGGTGGTCTGTCCGAAGGTCACCTTCTCGGGCAAACGGCCGGCGGGCAGCGGCCCGTCTTCGGCGGCGGCCAGGGCACTGTAGGCACCGGGGGAGCGGCGTACGGTCTGCGCGGCATTGTTGATCAGGACATCGAGCGGTCCCTGAGCCGCGACATCGTCGGCGAGGGCCACCACCTGGGCGGGATCCCGCAGGTCGATACCGACGATGCGCAGCCGGTGCAGCCAGTCGGCGCTGTCGGCCTGGGCGGCGAAGCGGCGGATCGCGTCGTTGGGAAAGCGGGTGGTGATGGTCGTGTGCGCGCCGTCGCGCAGCAGCCGCAGCGCGATGTACATGCCGATCTTGGCGCGTCCGCCGGTGAGTAGCGCGCGACGGCCGGTCAGATCGGTGCGGGCCTCGCGGCGGTCGTGGCTCATGGCCGCGCAGTCCGGGCACAGCTGGTGGTAGAACGCGTCGACGCGGGTGTACTTCTCCTTGCAGATGTAGCAGCCGCGGGGGCGCAGGAGGGTGCCGGCCGACGCACCGGTGGTACTGGAGCTGATCGGGATACCGGCGGTCTCGTCATCGATGCGGTTCGGTGAACCGGTGGCGGTGGCGGCGACCACCGCGCGGTCCGCCGCGAGTTTCGCCTGCCGGGCGGCGAGGCGGCGCTGTCGTTTGAGCTCCTTGAACATCCGGCCGACCGCGCGCTGCACGGTGGCCGAATCCGGATGGCCGGGATCCAGCTGTCCTGCCTGGTCGAGAACGCGCAAACAGGTGGCGAGGTCTTTCGGGTCGATACTGGGCGCGGCCATCGGTGCGGAAGAAGTCCTTCGTGAGCTGGGAAAGCGTGCGCACCATTGTGGCAAAACGGTCGTGGTGCGACCGGAGCCGGGCCGCCGCGACCGTCCGGGCACCTGCTCCGGAGGCGTCGTCAGCCATGGGAACGCGCCTCGTTGACATCGCGCCAATAGTGCGGAAAAGTCGTTGACGATCCGGTGCGTCGGCGCCGGGCCGGTTGATCACGAACAGAGGACGCGGATATGGCACGCCCCGCATGGAGCGACGACGAGGTCGAGGCGGTACGGGAACTCGCGCGTAACTACTTCGAGAAGGAAGTGGTCCCGCACGAGGAGAAGTTCATCGAGCAGGGCCATCCGGACAAGGCGCTCTACCGGCGCGCCGGGGAACTCGGCCTGCTGTGCCCGGCGGTCCCGGAGGAGTTCGGCGGTGGGGGCGGCAGCTTCGCCCACGAGGCCGCGATCATCGAGGAACAGGTGCGCGCCGGTGACGGAGCCCTCGGTATCCCGGTGCACAGCTCGATCATCGCGCCCTATCTGGCCGAATTCGGTTCCGAGGAGTTGAAGAAGCGGATACTGCCCAAGGCGAGCAGTGGCGAGATGGTGCTGTCGATCGGGATGACCGAGCCGGGCACCGGATCGGACCTGCAAGCGATCAAGACCCGGGCCGTCCGCGAAGGCGACGAGTACGTGATCACCGGGTCGAAAATCTTCATCTCCAACGGCTGGCTCTGCGACGGCATCATCATCGCCGCGAAAACCGATCCGGAGAAGGGCGCCGCCGGAGTCTCGCTGCTCTTCGCCGAGGTCGGCGACGACACCCCCGGCTTCACCCGCGGTCGCATCCTGTCCAAGATCGGTGGCAAGGGCCAGGACACCGCCGAGCTCTTCTTCGACGGACTGCGGGTGCCCGCAGTGAACCTGCTCGGCGGCGCCGAGGGGCAGGGTTTCTACCAGATGATGCAGCTGCTGGCCCAGGAACGGCTGGTCACCGCCATCATGGCGGTGACGATGATGGAACGCGCCGTCGAACTGACCGTCGAATACACCAAGGGCCGCGAGGCCTTCGGCAAACCGCTGTTCGCCATGCAGAACACCAAGTTCGAACTGGCCGAATGCGCGACCATCGCCCGGACCAACCGGGTCTTCCTCGATGACTGCATCACCCGGCACCTGCGCGGGGAACTCGATATCCAGTCGGCCGCCATGTCGAAGTACTGGTCCACCGATCAGCTCGGTGTCGTCGTGGACCGTTGCCTGCAACTCTTCGGCGGCTACGGCTATATGACCGAATACCCGATCTCCCAGCTGTACACGGGCGCCCGGGTGCTGCGAATCCTCGCCGGCAGCAACGAAGTGATGAAGGATCTCATCGCGCGTGGGCTCTGACCTCGAACCTCCATTCGCCCCCGTCGCCGACCTGCCCGCCGGCCCCGGCTCGTCCGCGGCCGGCGGGCACGGCACCGACGACCAGCCGCGGCGCCGCCGGCTCGAACCGGATGAACGCCGCGCCCAGATCCTCGCCCAAGCCATCGAGATGTTCGGCGAACGTCCGTACGCGGCGGTGTCCACGGCCGAACTGGCGCAGCGTGCCGGGGTGGCCCGCGGCCTGATCAACCACTACTTCGGCAACAAACGTGACCTCTACCTCGCGGTGGTCCGCCGGATGGTGACCTTGCCCCGCGCCGACGAGTTGGCCGTACCCACGGGCACCACCCGGGAACGGGTCGAGGCCAGCGTGCACTGGTTGCTCGACACGATCTCCGAGCACGGCAGCACCTGGGTCAAGGTGACCAGCCACGAGGGGGTCGGCGACGACCCGGAGGTACAGCAGATTCTCGACGCGGCCGACGACGCGGCCGCACAGCGGCTGCTGGCGATGATCGGTCTCGCCGACGGTGCGGGTTCGGCGGAGCCGCGACGCGCGATGGTCCGCGCCTACGGTGGCCTGGTCAAGGTGGCCGGCCGGGAGTGGCTGACCCGAGGGACCATGACCCGCGACCAGGTCCACGCGCTGCTGGTCGACATGCTGAGCACTTTGGTCACCGAATCGCTGCCGCGGGTGCGCCGCGGGCACTGAGTCACTATGGCCCGGCGCAGCGGACCGGCCGGGTGTTTCGGGGTGGTGGCCGGCCCTGCTTCGGCCAGGGGGATTTACCGGAACAGCGGCCGGTCGCGGCTTATCCTTTCCGATACCGGGCGCGGTCCACTGCTCCAGGATTGTGCCTACGGCGGCTCGAAGGGATCGGTCATGGCATATACACAGCGCTGGGCGGGTGAGCGCTGGCCGGAAGTTCCGCCGGACCGGGACGAGGAACCACCGCGCACCGGCCGGCGGCGCGACGACGACTGGTCCGAAGAGCCGCCCCAACCCGGCGAACGCCCGATCGTCAATCCTTACGCGATCGTCGCGCTGGTGGCCGCGCTCATTCTGGTCTTCCCGGTGGCGATCGTTTTCGGGCTGATCGCGTTCGGGCATCCCCGCGGCCGTTTCATGGCCTGTACCGCGCTACTGCTCGGTATCGGCGAGGTGGCGCTGCTGGCGGCGTTGGTCCTCGCACCGGGAGATACGCCCGGTGGTGTGTTCTCTCGGGTAGGCGACGCGGTGGGGGAGGTCACCGGCGGACAGCGGTCGGCCGAGTCCCCGGCCGCGGCCGCCTCCGGTACCTCCGAGAGCACCCGGACCTCGTCTCCCGGCCGCAGCGCCACGCCCGAACCCTCGACGCCGGCGAGCGGGGTCGCCTCGGCCCCGCCGGCCGCCGAGGCCGGTACCGCCTGCCCCGAACCGGCCCTGCTCGGTGTCGCCGCCGACGGCGGCACCCTGCTGTGCCTCACCGATCCGGCGTCGGTCACCGGCTATCAGTGGTCGGGCCCCTACCGGGTGGCCGAGACCGTCCGTGCCGAAGACGCGAGCTGTCCGGGCACCGCCACCGCACGTACCGCCGCGGGATACGCCCTGGTGTGTGAGAACGGGATCTGGACCCGCTGGAGCTCCTGACCCGCCGCCGGCCGGTCCGCTCAGCTCTCGGTCGCCGGCTTGCGGGCCCGGCTGGGCTGCACCCGCGGCGGTTCGTTCGGCATCTTCGGGTACTGCGGCGGCCACGGCGCGTCCATGAGACCGGAGGCGAGATCGCGTTCGGACATCCGCAGCAGCGGCTCGATACTCTGCGGTGCGCGGTACTCCCAGGGATCGCCGTGCTCGTCGAGACGCGCCGGTACCGTCGCGATGGTCAGATCCTCGGGGACCACGGTATCGAGTTCATCCCAGGCCAGCGGGGTGGATACCTGCGCGCCGACCTTGGGCCGTACGCACCAGGCACCGAACACGGTCTTGTGCGGAGCGTTCTGGTTGTAGTCGACGAAAACTCGCCGGCCGCGTTCCTCTTTCCACCAGTGCGCGGTGATGTCGTCGGGGTGGCGGCGTTCCAGCTCCCGCGCGAGGGCCACGGCCGCGGCGCGAACCTCGTACCCGTCCCAGTGCGGTTCGAGCGCGATATAGAGATGCAGGCCGCGCGATCCGGAGGTTTTCACCCATGTCTCGATACCGAGCTCGTCACACAGTTCCCGGGTCCGCAGGGCCGCGGTCCGTAGTTCGCCGAAACCGATACCGGGGGAGGGATCGAGATCGATGCGGAGCTGATCGGCGATCCGCAGATCCGGCACGGTATTGGGCCAGACGTGGAAGCCGAGACAGCCCTGGTTCACCGCCCACAGCACATGCGCCAGATCGTGCGCCACCAGCGCGTCGCTGGTGGTCCCGTTCGGGGTGGCGACCTCCACGGTGTGCAACCAGTCGGGGGCGGACTTCGGCACCCGCTTCTGGAACCAGGACTTACCGGACGCGCCGTCCGGGTAGCGTTCCAGCAGCAGCGGCCGCCCACCGTTGACCCGCAAGAACGGTTCGGCGACGCTCTCGTAGTAGCGCACCAGATCCAATTTGGTTTCGCCGCGGCGGGAGAAATACACCTTGCCGGGGTTGGTGATGGTGAGTATCCGGCCGGCGGCCTCGATCTCCACCGATTCGCTCATTTCGCCACCGCCGTTCCGAAGATCTCGCGCAACTCCGCCGGTGCGGCCTCTTCGAGCTGGGCGTAGGTGCACGACTCGGGGGTGCGGTCGGCGCGGAACCGGACCAGCCGCCCACCGTGCCGGAACCGGCCGGACTGGAGATGCTCGTACCTGACCTCGGCCACCAGTTCGGCGCGCAGCGCCTCCCACGACAGGTCCTTGCCGCCGCTCCAGCGACTCACCCCGCCGGGCATGGAGCCGCCGGACCCGGCCTGGGCCACCACATCGGCCCATTCCCGCCACGGATGGTCGACCAGGGCGTTCTCCCGGTACGGGGCGAGTTCACCGATCAACTCGGTGCGCCGCGCGGCGGTGAAACTGCTCGCCACTCCCACATGGTGCAGCCGGCCCTCGTCGTCGTACAGGCCGAGTAGCAGCGAACCCACCCCCTGACCGTCCTTGTGCCAGCGGAAACCCGCCACCACACAGTCGGCGGTGCGCTCGTGCTTGACCTTGAGCATCACCCGCTTGTTCTGCTGATACGGCTGATCATCGGCTTTGACCATCACTCCGTCGAAGCCCGCGCCCTCGAATCGGGTGAACCAGTCGCGGGCCACGGCCGGGTCCCCGGTGAGCGGGGTCAACTGCACCCGGCCGGGCTCGGTTCGCAGGATGGTTTCGAGCAGGCGGCGGCGTTCGGCGAACGGCGCCTCGGTCAGATCGCGGTCGCCGAGAGCGAGGAGATCGAAGGCCACGAAACTCGCCGGCGTCTCCACGGACAGTTTGGCCACTCGCGACGCCGCCGGATGCAGCCGCTGCTGCAGGACATCGAAATCGAGACCGTCATCGGTGACCACGACGATCTCCCCGTCCACGACGCACCGATCCGGGAGCGCGGCGCGCAGCAGTTCGGCAACTTCGGGAAAGTACCTGGTGAGAGGTCGATCGTTACGGGACCCCAGCTCCACCTCCGCACCGTCGCGGAACACCACGCAGCGGAACCCGTCCCATTTGGGTTCATAGCTCAGCCCCGGCCCCGGTGGTATGTCGGGGGCGGTTTTGGCCAGCATGGGCCGGATGGGTGGCATCACCGGTAGATCCACACGATCCTCCTCGGGTCGATCCTCACCCGTATCGACGCCGCGGCCGACGCCGAATCATCGCCCCCGATGATAGGAGTTCGAACCGACAGATCGCCGGATCCGGCCGTCAGCCGTCGATCCAGCCCTGGTCGACCGCGAAATCGGTGAGCCGCTCCCGGATGGCGACGATCTCCCCGGCGGTCAGCGCCGGGGAGGCGTCCAGGAGAAGTTCGGTGACCAGCCGGGTGTGTTCCTCGGCGGTCAACCGGGCACCGTCGCCGACCGGTTTGGGCCGTATGTGCTGTCCGCGCGGGGACCGGAGATTGATCGCCTTGGGGCCTCGATCGCCCTCGGTGACGTCGAATTCGAACACCCGGCCCTGCCGGAGTTCGTCCTCGTCCAAGCCGATATCGTTGACATGGACGAACACGTCGGGTCCACCGTCCTCGGGCCGGATGAAACCGAAACCCCGCGATCCGTCGAACGACACCAATTTCCCGCTGGCCACCACACCGCTCCTCGCCGCAGTTCTGCCGGTTACTCTATATCCGGTTTTTCCTCATCGGTGGTCGAAAGCGCCTTTTGTAGCGAGTTGAACACGGTGAGACCCTGCCCGACCATGCCGTTGAGCAGTTCGCCCACCCCGTCGGGCCCGTTCAGAACGGTCAGGTTCGCGTTGGACAGCCCGTGCGCCGCCTGCTCCACGATGAGGGGCAACTGTTCGATGAGCATCTGGTCGAGCGCGATGCGATTGTTGGAGGCCGCCGCCTCGGCCTGGATCCGGGTGCGGTCGGCCTCGGCCTCGGCGAGGATCCGCACCCGCTCGGCCTCGGCCTGCGCCGGTTTCACCACCTCGGCCTGCAACTGCTGTTCCCGCAGTTCGGCTTCCTTACGGGCCTGGGCGGCCTGGGCGCCGAGTACTTCCTGCTGGGCGAGCGCGGCGGCGAGTGGTCCGGCCGCAGCGGCCTCGGCCTCGGCCTTGTCGATATCGCGTTGGTAACCGGCCTTGAGGATCGCCGTCTCCCGCGCGTATTCGGCCTGTTTGCGAAGGGATTCCTGTTCGGCCTCGGCGGAGCGCTGCGCGGCCTGCGATTCGGCGATCTGGGCGTCCCGGTGGACAGCGGCATTGTGCGGAGCGGCGAGGGCGGAGATATAGCCGAGGTTGCCGTCGTCGATGGACTGGATCTGGAACGAGTCGACCCACAGGCCGATATTGCTCATCTCCACCTTCGACGCGACGAGGACCTCGTCGGCCAGCCGCTGGCGCTCCCGGATGATCTCCTCCACCGTCATGGAGCCGACGATGGACCGCAGATGACCGGAGAAGATCCGGCCGGTCAGCACCGACATCTCCTGCTCCTGTTCGGAGAGGAAACGCTGGGCCGCGTTCACGATCGAGGCGGTGTCGTTGGCGACCTTGAAGGCGATGACCGCTCGTACCTGCAGCACGATGGCCTGTTTGGTGACACAGCGTTCGCTGATCTCGGCCTCGAACATCGCCAGCGAGAGATAACGCACCTTCCGGAAGAACGGCATCACCCACGTACCGCGTCCGATGATCACCCGGAAGGGGGTGGCATCGCGGCTCTTGGCGCCGCTGACCAGCATCGCCTCGTCGGGATCGGGTACATGATAACCCAGCACGTCTGACTCCTCGCGTCGTGTTGCTACGGCGCCGGGTCCGGTATGAGAGGTATCCAGGGCACCACGTCGGCGATTCGACCGGAATCGACAGCGACGACCAGCACGGTGCTTCCGGCCGGGATCGCCTCGGCGGCACGCGCGATATACCCTTCGGTCCCCCCACGTACGGCCACCAGGACCTCACCCAGCGTCCCGGGGCCTCGGATCGGCGAAATCAGCTTACCGGTCGACCCGACGACTTCATCGTGCATTTCTCGCGTACCTCCTTGCCCGGCGGTGATTTTCCGAGATCGTTCCCCCGCCGCGTCCCGGTCTACCGATAGAGCCGGCGGTAGGCGCTCAGCATGGCGACGAGGTGCTCGACGATTTCCGCGCGGGTGGCACGCAACGACCCGTTGAGCCAGGCGGAGAACATTCCCGCGTTCCCGCTGGCCATGGTGACGGCCGCGAGGCGGCGGCGGACCGGATCGTCGATCCGGTGGAAGAGGTGGTCCTGGATGAGCCGGGTGAAGGCGGGCATGACGGCGATGGTGGTCTGGCCGAGGCCGGTGCTGGAGTACGGCTCCACCAGGAACAGACGTGATTTACGGGGGTCCTCGAGCACTTTGTCCACCAGCGCTTCGGACAGGGCCCGGTCCCGCGAGGCGTCGTCGGCGACCGCGAAGGCGGTCATCGGTTCGAGGAAGTCGTCGGCGATCTGCCGGTACAGGACATCGAGCAGTTCATCCCGGCCGGCGAAACTCTCGTAGAAATACCGATCGGTGAGATTGGCTCGGCGGCACACCGCTCGCATGGTGACACCGGCGGCGCCGGATTCACCGATCAGATCCAGTGCGGCCTCGAGCAGTGCGCTGCGCCGTGCCGACTTCCGCTCGGAAAGCGTGGTGCCACCCCAGATCCGGGGTCCGCTGTCGTCCGATCGCTGATCTGAATGCACCCGTTCACAGTAGTGGGCAGGTGCCGTCGGCCGCGCCGGGTGGTCACGGCGCCGCACCGTATGTGCCGCGGGTCAGCTCCGGCGGTCCGGGTGCGGCAGCCGGGCCACGAGCACCGCCTGGCCGGCGGCGAGGTCGATCCGGTCGCGCGGTGGCGCACCGTCGGATTCCTCATCGCGCAACATGGTCTGCGCCGCGCGATGGTCCAGCTGGTCGCGTTTGCTCCCGTACCAGAAGGCGGTGAGCTCCTCCACTCCCGCGGCCGCGAGGCGGGTGGAGGTGCGCTCGCCGGTCGAGTGTCCTGTCTTGGG
This sequence comes from Nocardia grenadensis, assembly GCF_050942415.1. Classification (NCBI taxonomy): domain Bacteria; kingdom Bacillati; phylum Actinomycetota; class Actinomycetes; order Mycobacteriales; family Nocardiaceae; genus Nocardia; species Nocardia grenadensis. Next base: position 3,159,403 of record NZ_CP192054.1, read on the forward strand.
GAAGCGGGTGTACACCCACCGCAGTGCGGCGACGGCGCCCAGCAGGAACACGGCTATGGGCGCGCCGAGGAAGAGGACATCCACGATTTTCAGAGTAGCGCCCCGACGGTGGTGATCGCGTTTTCCCGGCCCCCGAGCCGGGCCCGGCAACCGCCGGGCGATTAGGCTGAAGCGCGTGGTCGTGCTCGCAGTGTTGCTGTTCGCCGTGGCCGCCGCGACGACCGGTTATGTCGTCGCGGGCGATGCCACGACCGAGGTGGACTGCCCGCTGCGCGAGTGGGTACTGACCTTGCGCACCGATCCACTGACCACGGCCGCCACGGTGATCACCCATCTCGGAGGGTCGGTGGCCATGTGGACGCTGGCGCTGTTGGCCTGTGCCGTGCTGCTGCGGCGCGGCGCGTACGGGGACCTCTTGCTGGTGGCCGGGGTGGGCGCGGCCTCCGCGGTGCTGGTGCCCGTATCGAAGCAACTGATCGGCCGGTCGCGGCCGCCGGTGTCCGGGCAGCTGGTGGAGGTGAGCAATCAGTCCTTCCCCTCGGGGCACAGTGTCGGTTCGGCCGCGGCGGTGGGCGTACTCGCCGCACTGTTCTGCCTGCGGACCGCGCATCGCGTCGCCGGGGTGATCGTCGCGGTCACGGCGGCCGTCTTCGTACTGCTGGTCGGACTTTCGCGGATTTATCTCGGCGTGCACTGGCCCACGGATGTACTCGCCGGCTGGGCGCTCGGTGGTCTGCTGGTCGCCGTCGGGGTGGCCGTGCGGACCCGGGCCGAGGGCACGGCAGCGGGTGCGGACAGTTCCGCGACAGCCGCCGGTTCCGGAAGCGCGGACCCCGCCGCCTGGAACACTCACCGCTGACCGGGTCGTTCAGCCGCCGCGTTCCAGCTCCAGGCCCGCGGCCCGCCAGCCTGCGAGACCACCGCCCAGACTGTAGGCGGTGTGGCCGGTCCGGCGTGCGGTCGCCGCGAACCGGCGGGAGATATCGCCGGTGGGACAGGTGAAGATCACCGGTTCGGCCCGCGAGAACGGTGTTCCGTGCGCGAACAGGTCGGTGAGCCGGTCGTCGGGGATATTGATCGCGCCCGGGATATGGGCCACCCGGTATGCCATGGCGCCCCGGGTGTCGACGATCACCGGGCGCGCGGTGCGCAGTAGTTCGGCCAATTCGGTAGGGGTGAGCTCTGGTACGGCGGCGATTTCGGCGGGTTCCGGTGGACGTGGGCCGGCGTCGCGGCCGAACAGTTCCGGCCGGCGCTGCTCGATATAGGACAGGTACGGCTCGAGCCGATCACAGACGATGATCACCCCGACGGTGCGCGTGCCGCCGCGGTCGCCGCGTCCGAGGACCTCGCGCGCGGCCGCGTAGGCGGCGCCGCTGGTGGGTCCGGCCAGGACCCCGTATCCGGTGGCGAGTTCGAGCGTGGCCTCGATCGCGGGGCCCGATCGCACGGCCCGGATCTCGTCGTAGAAATCGGGCTGGAACAGGCCCACCTCCCACATCTCCCGTTCCGATCGGATCCCGGGAATGAAGTCCTCGCGTTCGGAGACCACCGCGACCGTCCGCAACTCCGGATGGAACTTTCGCAGGTAGCTCCCTGCCCCGCGGCTCGACCCGGTGGTGCCCAGCCCGCCGAACAGATAGTCGATCCGCTCGATCCCGGCGGCCGTGAGATCTTCGTGGATCTCTCGGCCGGTGCCGTCGTGATGGGCGGCGATATTCTTCTCGCTGGTGTACTGGGACAGATGCCGGAATCGGTCGGGCTCCGCGGTCATGGCCGCGTCGATCGCCGAGTACACATCATTGGGCGTGGTGGGGTCCGGGCATTCGGACAGGCCGGGAAGCTCGACGATTTCGGTGCCGAGCAACCGGAGCAGATCGCGCACCTCACCGACCTTGATCCGATTGGTCATGGCCCGCAACCCGATACCGTGGATCGCACCGAGGATGCGCAGCGCTTTTGCGGTGTTGCCGCTGGACGCCTCGATCAGCGTCCGCCGCTGCGCGCGCAGCGTATCGAGTTCGTCGCGCAGCATCGCCCAGGCGACGCGGTCCTTGACCGAACCGAATGGATTGTGCGATTCGAGTTTGGCGTACAGGTCCACGCCGTCGAGGCCGTGTACGGCCGGGTCCAGGCGGAGCAGGGGGGTGTCACCGATCAGCTCGGTGATGTGCTGGTGGATCGTCACGGAACCTCGGGTGCGTCGGAGTCGGCGGCGGGGAAGGACGGTGGCCGGTAGTCGGCGTCGGATGTCGCCAGGAAGCGCCCGCCGTGGCCGACCACCGCCACTTTCTCGGCCGGGGGGTGCATGGCGGCCGTGGCCGCCGACAGGTCCATGTGATATCCCGCCGTATTCGGGAAGACGATCAGGTCGCCCGGCCGCGGCAGCCACGGCAGCCAGACCGTATGCGTGGTGACGAGATCTCTTTCGAGGCAGAGCCGTCCCGCCAGGAAGACACCGGCCGGGTGTCCGGCCGGTTCGACCCCGTCACCGGGCAGCAGCAGGGGATCGGCCATCACTTCCTGATCGGCCGGTGTCACCGTGTCGCGGCTGATGTCCAGGTGGACGAGCACACTGTCGTCGGAGGCCACTTTCACGAATTCGACCCGGGCCACGGTGATCCCGGCGTGGTCGGCGAGTGCTTTACCGGGTTCCAGCCAGATGTCGAGGAGATTGTCGGCGGCGACCCGGGCGATACTGCGGCCGCCGTGCCGGGTGAGTGGGGCGGCCAGGAAACCGGCCAGCATCTCGGCGGCGGTCACGGTGTTGGCGTATTTGTGGAAAACCGGCGTCCCGCGCACCGCGCCCCCGTCGACCTGATAGCCGAAGGTATTGCTGCCCCAGCTCATCGCGGCGCCGTGGCCGGCGAGCGCGTCCCGCAGCCGGTGTACGTAATCGTCGAACCGGGCGCCGTCGGCGGTGAACACCTGGCGCAGTCCGCCGCCGATATCGAGCACCGACGGCGCGAGTCCGGCCGAGTACGCCTGTTCGAGTAGCGCGAGACAGGTATCGGCGGCGCGTACCCGTTCGGCGGTATCGCCGGTATCCAGATGAAATGCCGTGCCGCGGAAAAGGAGTCGGTCCCGGTGTCGCACGAGCACCTCGAGCGCCCCCGCCATCCGCGGCACCGGGATCCCGAAGCGGCTCACCTGCGAACCCGTGAATCCGCTGACCCGGAGCAGGACCGGGACCGGTGCGGACGGGTCGGCGAGGTCGGCGAGCGTGCCCAGCTCCCATTCGTTGTCGACGTTCACGGTGGCCCCGGTGCGCACCAGTTCCCGGAGGAACGCTTCGCCCTTGGGCCCGGTCACCTCGATCCGGCAGGCGTCGAATCCGGCCGTGAGCGCCGATTCCAGTTCGCCTGCCGAAGCCACGTCCACACCGATCCCGTGCGCCGCGGCGGTGCGTACGAAGGCCCGGGACCGGTTCACTTTGTGTGCGTAACAGATGCGGTAGCCGGTCTGTGCCTCGTCGAGTACCGCGGTGAGCCGATCGATATTGCGCGCGAACACCTGTGGGAACAGCAGATGAACCGGTGTCCCGAAGCGGCGCAGTACCTCGTCGAACGCGCGACGATCGGCGAGGAACGCCGCGACGAGCGGATCCCAGTACGCCGGTAGGGCGGGTGGTGCGGTGGGCTCGGTGGGTTCCGGGCGGTCGGGTCGCAACCGCACGGTCATCCGAGGTTTCCCGGGCGCAGTGAGTCGGGTCGCTCGCCCACCGGGTTGTAGCCGCCGTCGCGCAAGGCCTCGAAGGCGCGGGCCCGGTTGCGCGGGCTGCGGAACTCCGCCACGACCCGTTTACTGTCGAGGTCGATGTCCACGACCCCGATGCCCATCGATTCCAGTACCCCGCCTATGGTGCGGACACAGTGCTTACAGGTCATATCGGGGACATAGAAGATCCGGTCCTCCTCCGCCGCCGGGCCGGTGCCCAGATCCTCCCGGGCCGGCACCGCCACCGGTTCGCAGTGCCGGGCGAGGTCGTCGAATACCTCGACGAAGCGGTGCACCACCTCGGCCAGCACGCTGAAGTTCGCACCGCCCTCGCGGTGTACGACCGCGGCCGGGCAGGAGGGCTGCTCCCCGCGTGGTAGCAGTGCGTACTGCCGGGAGATGAGATCCAGATCGTCGTGATACCGGGCGATCGCCGCGGGTACGGTCAGCCCCTCCTCGGTGGTCGCCCGGTCCATCACCCGGTGTGCGTCGGCGATGGTCGCGTCCTTCATCGCCCGCAGCGTGGCGACCGATTCTGCGGTGTACCGCACCGAGCCGCCGGGTTCGGTGCGCAGGCTCACCGGAATCATGCCTCGCCGATACGTCGATGCCTGCAGTTCCCAGAACCACCGGGTGGCGACCGCGGTGAAGATACCGGAGTCCTGCAGTCCGCGCGCGAATTCGCCGGGTGTCGGGTAGGGCGTCTGCCGCGCGATGAGTGCGTGCTGGGCCAGCGCCCGGCCCGCGGACTCCACCCCCACCCGGAAGATATCGATGGGTTCGTGATCGGTGGTGGTGCCGGCCAGCACCGAGTGCGCCGCCGCGTCCAGACGTGATATCCGGTCGGCGAGACCGGAGTTGTCCTCGATCGCGCGCCAGAGCGCGAGTACGGCCTCCCGGGTGGCGATCGGCACGAGCGGGCCGGGCCCGTCGGCCCGGTAGAAGCCGGTATTGGGTACTCCGGCGCTGTCGATCCAGGTCATCCGGTGGGTGGCGGAGGTGACCGCGTCGGCGGGGCAGGGTCGCATGAACCGTTCCAGGTACAGCCGTTGCGAGACAGTGAGATGACTGCCGGGTTCGGGGCGCAGTTCGGTCGCGGTGTACTCGAACCGGACCGTTCCCGCCGGCCGGTGGTCGGCGAACAGTCCCGGCCGGGCGAGCTCGGCCAGGATCCGCGCGGTGGCCCGCCGGTCGTACCGGGCGGCGGTATCGGTGGATGCGCTGATCTCTGTGCTCATGGCAGCTCCTCGGCGAGGGTCCGGACGCAGTCGACGAAACGGTCGATATCGTCGAGGCAGGTGTAGACGTGAGTGCTGACCCGCACGGATTCGGGGTCGCCCCCGGTTTCGGGCACGCAGTGGGCGCCGGTGCGGACGAGGAAGCCGTATTCGGCGAGGACGAATCCCAGGTCGGCCGCCGATATCCCGGTCAAGGTGAACGAGACGATGCCGTATCCACTGTCGTCCCGGGCGTGCGCGGGCCCCGGCAGGAACGTCAGTCCGGGCACCGCCCGCAACCCATCGATCAACCGCCGGGTCAGCGCCCGGTTGTGCGCCGCGATGGCGGGCATACCGTATGTCTCGAGAACCTCCAGCGCGGTGCCCAGCGAAAGGATGCCCGGAATATTGGCGGTACCGCCCTCGAGCAGGCCCGGCATGACGCCGGCGTCGAACCCCGCGGTGGTCAGTACCGCGTCGGTACCGCCGCCGGGCAGGAACGGCCGCAACTGCGCATGGGTCCGCTGCCGGCAGTACAGGATTCCGGTGCCCGGCGCCGCGAACATCTTGTGTGCCGCGAAGGCCGCGAAATCGGCCCCGAGCGCGGTGACGTCCACCGGGACGTGACCGCCACTCTGGCTGCAGTCGAAACACAGGTGTACCCGTGGGGGAATCCGCTCGCGCAGTTCGGTGAGGGTGGTGCGGGCGCCGAACACATGATGCAGGTGCGTCACGGTGAGCAGCCGGGTACGCGGGCTCAGTTTCGCGGCGATATCGGCGGTATCGGCCTGCCCCGCCGCGGTGACCCGGTAGGGCACGAGTTCGATCCGGCGGCCGAAGCGTGCGAGGGTGTCCCGCAGCAGGAACCAGGGCGAGACATTGGCCGCGTGGTCGCGTGGGCTGTAGAGGATCTCGTCCCCGTCCATGAGCGCGGTGAGACCCCAGGACAGTGCGACGGCATTGAGCGCCGCGGTCGCGCCGCCGGTGAAGACGATCTCGTCGGGCCGGGCGGCGCCCACGAAGTGCGCGGTCGCGGCCCGGACCGCGGTGATGCGCTGGGTGAGCGCCGTGGACCAGGGGTAGGTGCCGCGCGCGGCATTGGCGGTAGCGGTCGAATGGTAGTCGAGGACGGTGTCGATCACCGCCCGCGGTTTCTGCGTCGTGGCGGCACTGTCCAGGTAGGTCTCCCGGCTGCCGGCCACGGCCGGAAAGGACGCGCGGACCTCCGGCGGGAGCAGCCCGGTGGCCGTCGGCACCGGTGCCGCCGCCCTGTCCGACATGGGCAGCCGATCCGCTCGGCGCGGGGGTGATCCCATGTGATCGTTCCTTCCGCCGCTCCAGCCGGACTGCGAACAACGATACTCATTATCGGAAATTTCGCCCAGTGCGCTTGGTGCGCAGACGGTTTCGTCGGCGTAGCGCGGCGGGTGGCGAGGTCCCCGAAGATGTCGGTGGCCGGCGTTATGGTGCGGTATGCCACTCACATTCGACGAACGTCAGGCGTTTCTGGCCGAGCCGCATATCGGCGCGCTCTCGGTATCGGCGGGCCCGGAGCGGGGGCCCCTCACCGTGCCCATCTGGTATCAGTACGAGCCGGGTGGTGATCTCTGGGTGCTCACCGGCCCGGAATCGGAGAAAATGCGCCGGATCCGGGCGGCGGGACGATTCAGCCTGCTGGCCGAGCGCGTCGAGCCGACCGTCCGCTACGTCAGTGTGGAGGGCCCGGTCACCGGGGTCGAACCGCTGACCGATGAACGGCATCGCGAAATGGTGGCGCGCTATCTGCCGCCCGAGCGAGTGGAGGAGTACCTGGCCTTCGCCGCGGCCGAACTGGGTGAGCACGTGGTCGTGTCCATGCGCCCGCAGCGATGGTTGTCCGCCGATCTCGGCTGAGCGATCAATAGCCGCCCTGCAGATATTCGACGAGCTGCTCGCGTTCGGTGGCGAGTTCGGAGATGGCGCTCTTGACCACGTCACCGATGCTCACGATGCCGGCCAGTTCACCACCGGAAACCACCGGCAGGTGCCGGACCCGGTGCTCGGTCATGACCCGGCGCAGCCCCTCGACGTGATCCTCGGGGGCGCAGACCCGGACCTCCGTGGACATGATCCGCGAGACCGGGGAATCCAGTAGAGCCGCGCCGTGCCGATTCAGGGCGCGGACGATATCGCGTTCGGAGACGATTCCGGCGATCCGGCAGCCGTCCGGAGAGACGACCACGGCTCCGATATTGTGTTCGGCCAGCAGGGCGAGCAGCGCGCGGATATCCAGATCCGGACGCGCGGTCATGACGGCGCTGCCCTTGTTGCGCAGTATCTCGGCGATTCGCATGGTCACCATCCACTCGAGCGCGGGATTCCAGAATCCCGCGCTCGAGGCCCGGGCGCCAGCACGAATCGGCATCGACCGCATTATTCGATGTTGTGGGGTGGGTGGAGCCGTCGATCGGTTACTCGTCGTCGAGGCCCGCGGAGAGATAGGCGGCGGCGGCCAGCCACTGGCGGCATTGCGGGCCGTGCACATCGTGGATGTGCAGGATCTCGCGCGCCTGCCGATAGGTGAGTACCGGCGGTTCGGAATTGCAGTCGGTACCGGCTTCGGGGACCGCGTAGCGGCGTAGCGGTTCCGGATGGTGCCCGAGGGAATGACCGCCGCCTGCGCTGCCCACGGCGTTCCGATGGGGACTTCGGAATGGTTGGATCATTCGGTTGCCCCTCACATGCGACGTTGCGGGGCGACACCTCCGGTCGGCGGATCAGCCGAGGAAAATGCTGTGTATCGCCCCTCCTGTGCGCCTGAGTCTAAGCCGCCGTCGCTTACAAATGCAAGTACATCTGCAAACAACAGATCAATTCGCACCGACCCTGTTGCCGCGGTTCTCCTGACCATCGACGGTGTGGCACTGCGCCTTCCGCGAGGCGGTCACGGTCCGCTCCGAGCCGGGCGGTGGCGGTTCCGGGGTGTCCGGTCCACGCCGCCGTACGCGGAGATCGCCGACCGGGATTCGTCGCCGGGGTGTCCGGGCGCCACCGGTCGATCGGGACGACGCCCGGTTCCACCAGTGTCAACCCGTCGAGTAAGGCCCAGATCTCCGGGCGGATAGGGCACCGCCTCCGGTATCGGTGTAGTTCCGGCACAGCGCCAGGTACGCCTCACTGTCGTCGATACCGTCCCACAGGACCGGATAGCGGCCGGATGAGGTGGCCTCGAGCGCGGTGTACAAGATCCGCCGCATCTCCGCGAAGGAGTCCGCGTGGCCGAGCGCGCCCATGAACATCACCGCTCCGCGGCCGGGAACCGCACCGCCCGGATGCGGAACTGCCGCGGCCGGCCGGTCATGGTGGTGATCTCCGGATCGACCGCGATCCCCGCGTCACCGGCGATGCGATCGACCTCGTAGTAGTCCTTGCCGCCCATCCGGTGGTTCCAGATGCGGGCGGAATGCGGAATATCGGTCCGGATCGTGGGGTGGTGTTCTTCGGACATGGCGGACTCCTGGGCGGTCATGGTCGGAACGCGCCGGCGCGGATACCGGCGGTGGGCCCGCCGGCTGGTGAAACCGATGTCCACTGCGACAGTACAAGACTCGCCACTGTCGATACCGGTGGTCGGCGTGTGCGGGAACGGTTCGCCACCGTGATGGCCGGAGCCCAAATGATCACCGCGGAACGGTTCGGGAGGGCTACGGTGACTCCCTCTGCGAACAGTTCGCGGGCGAGGTCATGGGTGGCTGCCGGGGTCGCGCGCGGGCACCGGAGGCCTGTGGACGCGGTGTGGCGAACTTCGTGCTATCGTCCTGATGTCGGTGCAGATGCAAGAACACCTGCGTTTGCATCTGTAAGGACCGACGGTATGCGACAGTGGCGTCAGCGACCATGAGCAAGGAGTGGGTCCTATGTCGGAAGTAACGAACCAGGTGATCGGAGCCTGGCGGAAGAGCACCTTCAGCAACCCGAGCGGGAACTGTGTCGAGTTCGCCGAGGCGGCCAACAATTTGGTGGCCATGCGTAATTCGCGCTTCCCCGACGGCGGGGTGATCTTCTACACGCGGCCGGAGATCGAGGCTTTCCTTCAGGGCGCCAAGGCCGGAGAGTTCGACGATCTGGCGGGTTGAGAGGTAACATGGGCCGTCGGCGTGGTGTGCCCGATCCGATGAGCGGCGCACCGTGGGTTAACCCGAAATCGGAGACGACTCCATGATCGCAGAGCCCGAGAACCGTGGTGGTGCGCAATCCGCCGAGGCGGAACGTGGCCCCACGGTTCTACGTATCGCTCTGGGCGGCCAGTTACGAAAACTGCGCGAGAGCAAGAAGATCACCCGAGAAGCCGCGGGTGATGCCATCCGCGGCTCCCATGCGAAGATCAGCCGGCTCGAGCTGGGCCGGACGAGTTTCAAAGAGCGGGATATCCGGGATCTGCTGACGCTGTACGGCGTCGACGATCCGGAAGAGCGGGAGAGCTTTCTCGAACTCGCGCGTAAAGCGAACGAACCAGGATGGTGGCACCGCTACGGTGATCTGCTGCCACCCTGGTTCGGCACGTATCTGGGTCTGGAGCAGGCCGCCAGCAAGATCCGTACCTACGAATCGCATCTGGTGCCTGGCCTGCTGCAGACGCCGGATTACGCCCGGGCCGTGGTAACGCTCGGTTACGAGGATTCCGATACCGATCGCCGGGTGGCATTCCGTCAGCGCCGGCAGGAAATACTGCATCGCGCCGACCCGCCGGTCATCTGGGCGGTACTCGACGAAGCGGCACTGCACCGCCCGGTCGGTGGGCGTGATGTGCATCGGGCGCAGATGGAGCATCTGCTGGATCTGACCCGGCTGCCCAATGTGACGATCCAGGTGGTCCCGTTCTCCGCGGGCGAACATGCCGCTGCGGGAAGCTCCTTTACCATCCTTCGTTTCGCCGAGACCGAGCTGCCGGATATCGTCTATCTCGAACAGCTGACCAGCGCACTGTATCTGGACCGGCGTGAGGATTTGGCGCTGTATCTGTCGGTGATGGACCGGTTGAGCGTGCAGGCGGCACCGCCGGAAGAGTCACGCAGGATCGTCGCGGACTATACGAAAGGCCTGTGACCCGGGGCGATCGGCGAAAGTCACAGCCCGGGTCATCATCTCGGGGCCAAGGCCCCGAGATGATGACCCGGGCTGATGCTTATCAGGCCCGGATGAAGGCCGAAGCGACACGCCAGAAGGTGTCCGGCCGCAACGATCGGAAGTCCCAATCGTCCGCCAGGGCGTGCGCGGTGGTGACGATCTGGTCGATATCGAAATCGTCCCGAGTCGCCGCACCCGTGGATTCAATTGCATCAATAACGAATTCCACGGCGGTTTGGCGCGTGGAATCGCTGAGCGGGTGGCCGCTGTGGAGGCCGAATGTTGTCATATCAATACCGTTCGCCGGCTTGCCGATCGGGGCGGGATCGATTCTCGCTGGAGCAGTTGCGAATCGGGTCGGATCCGCCGGACTCTCCCGCAGGTGCGGCAGTAAACCACTGGCGAATGGTGTCGTCGGCTCACTCACGCGGCCTCCCCTTGTTCTCCCCTGTATAGCGGTGTGGGAAGAGTCTAGGTCGCTGGTGCTTTCAAATGCAAGTACATCTGCACGATCGATTCTTTGTGTGCGAACGGTTTTCGATATCGGAATCAACGTGCCAAGGCGGCGACCGCGGCCTCGATCGGTGTGCTGCCGGTAACCAGTTCCAGGGTGAGACCGGCGGTATGGTCGGCCTCCAGCAGTGCGCCGGATACCGCGGCCACATCCGCGCGGGGGATATCCCCCCGGTCGAGCCGCGGCGGCGCAAGGGTGACCGAACCGGTGCCGGGGGAGTCGAGCAGGCGACCGGGCCGCAGGATGGTCCAGTCGAGGTCACGACTGCGCAGATCGTCCTCGGCCTGGGTTTTGGCGTCCATATAGGCAGCCCATACTTCGTCGGTGCCGGCGGCCGGGGCCAGGCCCGCGCCCATCGTCGAGATCTGCAGGAAGCGACGGGTGCCGACGCGTTCGGCCGCTTCGGCCAGCAGGACCGAGCCGTCGCGATCGACGGTGTACTTGCGGGCCACCCCGCTGCCCGGGCCGGCGCCGGCGGCGAAAACCACCGCGTCCGCACCCTGGACCGTCGCGGCCAGGTCGGTCACCACCGCCTGCTCCAGATCCAGGACAACGGATTCGGCGCCGGTCGCGTACACCTCCGGCGCATGGGCCGCGTTGCGGATCAACGCGATGACGCTGTGGCCCCGGCCGGTGAGAAGTTCGGCGAGCAGGAGGGCGATCTTGCCGTGTCCACCGGCGATGACGATGCGCATACGGGGGTCCTTTCGTGGTCAGCGTTCGGGGCCGCCGGGATTGCAGGCGGCATCGACGGTCGCGTCGTAGCCCACCGACGGCCGCCAGGGTTCGAGATTCCAGGTGGGTTTGTCCGGGGCGACGAGGCGTGCCCACTCCCAGTGGCAGCGGAACTGGTCCCACATGCCCGGGGTGTCGGCGGCCGGATCGGCGGTGCGGATCTCCTGCCAGGCGCGGATATCGGCTCCGGGATAGGTGGTGTCGCGGCCCGCCCGGGTCGGGTGGACCATCAGTCGTGGACCGGCGGCATTCTCGGTCCATTCCAGGTGGTCGATCAGGGGTTGCCCGGCGTACGGATCCACCGTGGGAGTCGGGCGCAGGGTACCGGTGGTGGCGCTCGCCGGAACCGTGACCGTGGTCGTCGCGGTGACCGCGGGTGCGCTGCCGGACCCGATATCGGAGTTCGAACTCGCGCATCCGGTGAGGGCCAGCGCCGAGAGAATCGTCGATACGCCGGCCGCGCGGACCGCGGATTCGATCGGCATACTCGCTCCTGCGCCTCGGGGCCGGCCCGCCCGTCGCGCCGGCTGCTTCCGAGCCTAGAGGGTCGCGCCGCTACGGTGCGGATCTGCCGGTGTGTGGCGCGCGCCGGGGGCTCACCGCGCCCGGTCGGCTGCTCACCGCCACAGGCTGTGGCAGGGGAGCCGGCGCAGACCTGGCCTGATCTTGCTGTCCACCGTCACGGTGAGGCCCGCGTGCAGTGCGGCGGAAGTGAATTCCCAGGCTTCGGCGTTGGTCGCCGCGTACTCCAGGACGAGGGCGCTGCCCGCGGCGGTGCCGTCGAAGTAGACGGTGACCCGCCGGTTGAGGTGGTCGCGGGCGGCGTCGTCGCGTTCGGCAGTGGCCGGTGTCGTGGCGTCCAAGATCCGCGTCTCCTTCCAGGCGTCCCCGACGGCGCCGTTGTGTGTCACAGTAAGTTCGCACCATTGCTGAGAACATGTTCCGGAAGTGGGTCTGGGGAATTCACAGCACGACGCAGAAAGAGCTCGGGGCGGTTCACACCGGTGGATACCCGCTCAGCGGCGGGGGCCGTGGGTATGAACCGTGTCGCAGGGGCCCGGCCCGCCGGGTGCGATTCCACGGCTCACCTCCGGCGAATGTCGTTCACGCCACGAGTGTTTCGTTTGGTCTCCGGTGCCGCTCCCATGCGAAACTCGAATGATGGGTGCTTCTGGAATGCGATCGGCGGTGGAGGCGGAGACCTCGGCCGGCCCGGGATTCACCGCGCGAGCCGCGGCCGACGGCGGGCCGACAGTACTGCGGATGGTGCTCGGTGGCCGGTTACGGCGGCTGCGTGAGGCCAGCGGGTTGTCCCGGGAACAGGCCGGTGACCACATCCGTGGTTCGGATTCGAAGATCAGCCGGCTCGAACTCGGGCGCACCAGTATCCGTGAACGTGATCTGGTGGATCTGCTCGCGCTGTACGGGGTCACCGATACCGAAGAACTCGACGCGTTCCAGGAACTCGCGCGGCAGGCCAATACCTCCGGGTGGTGGCATCGGGACAACGACTGGCTGCCGAAATGGTTCGATATGTACCTGGGTCTCGAGCAGGCCGCCCAGGTGATCCGCTGTTACGAACCGCGCACCGTGCCGGAGCTACTGCAGACCGCGGACTATGCGCGCGCCCTGCTGACGCTGGCCCATCCGGGGGAGCCGGAGGACGCGATCGAACGCCGGGTGGCGCTGCGGATGCGTCGCCAGCACATTCTCGACCGGCCGCATCCGCCGCATCTGTGGCTGATCGTGGAGGAGGCCGCCCTGACCCGCCGGATCGGTGGTTCGAGGGTTTGGGGCGCGCAGATCGACCGGATGTTGTCCGCGGCTCGGCAGCCGCACATCACGGTGCAAGTCCTGGCCGATCATGTGGGCGGTCCGGCGTTGGCCGACGGCGCGTTCACCTATCTCCGGTTCGCCGAGGCGGACCTACCCGATATTGTCTATCTCCAGCAGCTCACGGGCGCTCTGTATCTCGACAAGCAGGCGGACCTGGACGCTTACCGCGCGGTCGCCAATCAACTGTCGGTACACGCGGCGCCGCCGGAATACACACCCGGCCTGTTGACGGCACTGCGCCGGCGCCAGCCACGGATCATGGATCAGCCGGCCCGCCGGGAACAGAGTGGTGCCGGTCGCTGACCGCCTGGCCCGGGGTCGCCGGCCGTCGCGCCGAATTGCCCGAGTATTGAACTCCTCGGGGGAACTCGTTACCGTCTTGTGACCGAACCCAAACCGCGAGGCCGGTCACTGATGAACTCTCCGGAGTACCGCTAGATCGTATCTACCGGCCGCGAGAGAGGTTACTGTCCGGTAGTTATGGTGGGCAGCAGAGCCGATTCCGGGAGCACGGACCTGGAAACCGAACTCGTGGCGCATCTCCGGCGCCCCGATCGATTCGGCGGAACCGCGGATGTGGGCGCGACGGTGCGGCGGTGTCTCGCCGATATCGCCGAAGTTCTCGCACCCGAGCCCGCCGCTCCCGCCGCCGCGCCGCCGGCGGTCGTGACCGCGGCGGTGCGCTGGGCCCAAGAGGGGGTGGCGCTGGAAACGGTGCTCACCGCATGCCACGAATGTGCCCGGGACGCTGTGGAATTCCTCGCGGAGCGGATCGCCGCCGCGGCATTGCGGGCCGAGGCGATGGTGGACGGAGCCCGGCTCCTGGTCCGGGTGGTGGAAGTGGTGACCACCGCCGCCGCGGCGGCGTATCTGGACGAGCACCGGGTCGTCGCGCGCGAACACCAGACCTCGGCGCAGACCATGGTGGCCGCCCTGCTGAGTGGGCACGGGGTGGCCGCACTGGCGAAACGGTCCGGGTTCCGGGTGGCGCCGGCCTATCGGGTGGTGGCGCTGGCGCTCCCGCCGCACGCCGAGGAGCGGGCGGGCGGCCCGGAGGCGGTGTCGGCGGCGCGCCGGAAACTGCGCAGGGTGCAGGCCGCGCTCGGCACTCCGCTGGGGTCGCGGTCGCTGTCGCTGTTGCGTGCCGACGGCGGAACTGTGCTGATCCCGCTGGAAACCGATCTGTGGGGACCGGGCGGTCGCACCGCGGCGGGGCTGATGAGCGCCGAGGTGCTGCAGCTGGTGGCCGAGGCTGCGGAGGTACGGCCGACGGCGACGGTCGCCGCGGGTACCACGGCGGAAGTGCCGGAGCTGGCGGGGCGCACCCACGACGTCCTGAACCGGCTCCGTGCCAGCGGACAACCCCCCGGCCTGTACCGGATAAGCGATGACGCGACCACCGAACAGGACGCGATGGCGGATGCGATGCGAGTGCACCGGCTGCCGCGTCCGGTCGCCGCCACCGGCCCGCGCGCCCGTCCGGGCACACCGGGAGCCGCGTGATGGGTGAGTCGCGAGTGTTGCTGCGAGGTACGAGATGAGATCACGGGTTTCGGTCCTGGCCGCCCTGGCCGTACTGGTCGCGGTCGCCACCGCGACGGCACCGGCCGTCGCGGACCCCGGGGGACACCCGCCGCCGGCCCCGGCCGCACCGGCCACGAGCGCGCGGGAGTCCGGCGGCCGGTTGCTGCGCGTGCAGGTACTCGACGATCAGCGAATCCGGCTACACATCCGTTCGGCCGCCATGGGCCGCGAGATCGCGATCGATACCCTGATCGGCTCCGGCCCGGCGCCCCGGCCCACGTTGTACCTGCTCGACGGTGTGGACGGCGGCCCGACCTCGGGCTGGCTGACCAAGGGCGACGCGGCCGAGTTCTTCGCCGACAAACCGGTCGATGTGGTGCTGACCACCGGTGGTACGGCCAGTATGTACGCCGACTGGGTCCGGGTGGACGCCGCGCTGGGCCTGAACCGCTGGGAGACCTTTCTCACCGAGGAGCTACCACCGATTGTCGAGAAGTATCTGGGATCCAACGGAACCCGGGCGATCGCCGGGGTGTCCATGGGCGCGCAGGCGGCGATGATGCTGACGCAGCGGCATCAGGGGTTCTACCGGGGCGTCGCCGGGATGAGCGGTTGTTACTCCACCTCCGACCAACTCGGCCGCGCGGTGACGACCATGACGGTGGCCTCGCGCGGCGGTAATCCGGAGAACCTGTTCGGCCCGCCCGCTTCGCCGGAATGGCTCGCCCACGACAGCCTGCTGGGCGCCGACAAATTGCGGGGGACCCGGATCTACGTGTCGGTGGCCAACGGTTCTCCCAGCAACACGGCACTGATGTCGATCGGCGACAGCCCGGAAATTCTGGCGGTGCTGCTCGGCGGTGGCTCGCTGCTGGAATCGGGTGCCCACCTGTGCACGCAACGATTCGCCACCCGTCTCACCGAACTCGGCATTCCCGCGATGGTGGATTATCTGCCCGAGGGAATGCATTCCTGGCCGGATTTCGAAGTGCAGTTGCATCGCAGCTGGCCGACCCTGCGCGCCGCGCTGGAATTACCGCAGAATTCGTGACATACCCGGCGCGGTGCCCGAACTGTCGGCACCCTTCGCCGGCCGGGAAACGGCACCGCGCCGGGCGAATCGGGCAGTGAAGTTCTCCAGGAGGCTCTCTATGACGGAACCGAACCCGGCCCGGGCGCGGTCGGCGGTATTCGCCGGCCGCCCCGGTGCTCGTTCGTGGACTTGTCGGTACCGGTGCCCGGGCAGAGCCCGCGGCGGCGCCGACCGAACAGGATCTCGCCGCATTGTGACCGGCGCGTAGACGGGTGTGCGCGGAGCCCGGCCGGCCCGACTCCACCGGCCGGCTCCAGCACACACCGGTCGCCGCGGATTCGCACGGGCCGTCCGCCTCACAGCCCGCGTCCCCTCGTCCGCGCGCGGCGGCAGTACGCCCACCGGGTGGCCACCGCTCAGGTCACCCGGTGGGCGCGGCCGAGCCGGTTGCCACCGGCCCCGTACCGCGTCCGGGCCGGTGGCACCGTGGCCTATGCGCGGGTGAGGAAGTCGGCCGCCTGGGCCCCGATGAACATACTGGGCGCGTGGGTGTGCCCGCGCACCAGCACCGGCATGATCGAGGCGTCGGCGACCCGCAGGCCCCGCACACCGCGTACGCGCAGTTGCGGGTCCACCACACTGTTCTCGTCCGAGCCCATCCGGCAGGTGCCGGCCGGATGGTACAGGGTGTGTGAATAGCCGTTGAGTGTCAGCGCGTGCGTGGCTTCCGACGCTCCGTCGGCGGGTGCGTCCGGTGGATAGCAGAGCGGGCCGAGCACCTCTCGCATGGCGGCGGTATCGGCGATCTCGGCGCAGTACCGCAGGCCGGTCATCAACGCGGTCCGGTCCAGACCCTGTTCGTCGGAGAGGTACTTCGGATCGATCACCGGTTTGGCCAGCGGATCGCCGGAGGCCAGAGTGATCGTGCCGCGACTGTGCGGGCGCACCAGGACGGCCGCCAGGATGACGCCGTGGGCGGTCGGCTCGATGAGGCCCTCGTGGTAGAAGGGCGCGGGTGCGTAGACCAGTTCGAGGTCGGGGTGCTCCAGTTCGGGACGGCTGCGCACGAAGCCGTACGCCTCACCGACGTTCGAGGTGAGCATGCCGCGATGGCGCAGCAGGTAGTTGATCAGCTGGGCCGGTTTCTCGGCGTCGAACAGTGAGTCGTTGTCCACTCCGTAGCCGAGTCCGGTGACGAGATGATCCTGCAGGTTGGCGCCGACCTCGGGCGCGTGGTGGCGGACCGTGATTCCATGGCGTTCGAGTTGGGCGCGATCGCCGATTCCGGAGAGCATGAGCAGCTGCGGGCTGTTGATCGCGCCGCCGCAGAGTACGACCTCGGTACGGGCCGTCACCGTGTCGGTCCGGCCGGCACGCGAGTATTCGACACCGACGGCACGGTCCCCGTCGAAGAGCACCCGGGTGGCGGTCGCCTCCGGGTACACCTCGAGATTGCGCCGCTTCAGCGCCGGGCGCAGATACGCGTCGGCGGTGCTCCAGCGCCGTCCCCGGTACTGGGTGACCATGGTCTGGGTGAACCCTTGCGGTTCGGGTAGGTTCGGTTCCTCGACGGGGAAACCGCGTTCGGCCACGGCCCGCAGATAGGCGGCGGTCGACGGGCGCGGGCTGCGCTGGCGGGAAATGTGCAGGGGTCCGCCGGTGCCGTGGTCGGGGGCGGCCGCGCCCTCGACGTTCTCGATCGAACGGAACTGCTCGACCGCCCGGTCGAAGCCCCATTCCGGGCCCCCGGCGACCGACCATTCCTCGTAGTCGGCGCGGAAGCCGCGCACCCACATCTGGGCGTTGAGTGAGGACGAGCCACCGAAGGTCTTGCCGCGGGGCCAGTAGATCCGCCGATCGTCGAGCTGGGGCTGGGGTTCGGTGAGGTAGTCCCAGTCATAGGGGGTGCGGAAGAGTTTGGCGAAGGCGGCCGGTATGTGGATGAACTTGTCCTTGTCGGCCGGGCCGGCCTCGATCAGGATCACCGAACGGCCCGGGTCCGTGCTGAGCCGGTTTGCGAGGACGGCTCCCGCCGATCCCGACCCGATGATCACATAGTCCGCACTGACTGCTGTCACCTTCGCACCTCTCGATCTCGTGTATCCGTAAACATACGAGAGCGGAGCCGGACGCGAGGCGTCTTCGCCGCAGTGCAGGAGTTGTTCGGAAAAGCTCGTTCGCGGGTGACGTCGTGCGCCGCCGGGGTATAACCGGCGCATGAGTTACCCGGTGGATTACGGGGTGCTGCAAGCGGGTTCGATCCTCGCGATCATCCTCGGTGTGGCCCTGCTGGTTTCGGCGTTGTTCGCATTGCGCAAGAGGGGGTCGCGGGCCCTGATCGCCCGGGGTGCCGGTGGTGCGCTACTGCTGGTCGCCGCGGCGCTGGTGCTGTGGATCGCCACCCTCGTGCAGACCTACCTCGGCCTGACGGGGGAGGTGCGGGCGGCGCATGTGGTGGTGGCACCGGTCTCCGAGGCGGAGCATCAACTCGAGGTGGAGCTGACGCTGTTCGATGCCGACGGTGGCACCACCGAGCGCAGTACGCACCGGGTCGAGGGCGATATGTGGGTACTGCAGGCGCAGTTGGTGGAACTGGAACCGTGGGTCAACGCCCTCGGCTTCCATTCCGGATACAAGGTGTCGCGCCTGTACGGGCAGCGGCTCGACGGGGTGGCCACCCGGCAGAACCACATCTTCCTCAATGGCGGGGATCGCGACTTCTTCGAGGATATGACCGAAAGCCGCTGGTTCACCTCGCCCTTCGTCCGGTCGGCCTACGGCAACGCGGTAATCGCGACCCCCGGCGAATACGACGTGTTCATCTCGCGTGACGCCATCAAGACCCGCGCGGTGGAGTGAGCGCCCTACCTGCCCTCGACCGCGGTTCGGCAGATCTCGCTCAACTCCTCGACCACCGTGTCCAGCGCGGCCGGTCCGCGTTCGGTGCGGGCGACGATCAGCGCGCCCTCCAGCGCGCTGATCACCAGTAGCGCGATGGAGCGGGCCCGTTCTGGCCGGGCCCCGTCCTCGACGAGTTTGGCGGCGACGAGTTCGCGCAGGGTCTCGAATGCCGAGCCGGCGGCGGCGACGGCGCCGGGTTCGTTGCCGAGTGCGGCGGCGGCGATCGGGCACCCGAGCGCGTAGTCGTACTTGTCCAGTCCGTGAGCCAGCATATCGGCGAGTGCGCGCAGGGCGGCCGAGGCCTGTGGCGCCGCCAGCGCTTTGGTGACTCCGGTGGCCACCCGGCTGCCCGCGGCCTCGGTGGCCTCCGTCATCAGCTGTGCTCGGCCGCCGGGGAAGTGGTGGTACACCGATCCGCGCGGTGCGCCACTGGCCTGTAGTACATCGGTGAACGAGACAGCCGCGACGCCGCGCCGCCGGATCAGCGATATCGCGCTGTCGATCATGGCCGCCCGGGGTCCGGCGGGATCCTTCGGTCGTGGCATGCGCTGCTCCCTCTTGCCCGTGGTAACTATGTATGTTGTCATACTTATGATCGTCTCGCCGTGCCAGCGGCACTATTTTCTGGAGGATTCGTGACCGGGATCGACGCGCCGACCCACCCCTTCGATACGGCGATCGCCGTGGAATACACCGACGCGCATCGGCTGGCCGGTCGGACCTGCCCCGATTACGCCAATATGGTGGGCCCGTTCGGCGGCGTCACCGCGGCGGCGCTGTTGCGCGCGATCGAACGGCATCCCGACCGGGTCGGTGATCCGCTGTCGCTGACGGTGAACTACGCGGGACCGATCGCCGACGGGCCCTTCGAGATCACCGCGCGGCCCGTCCGCACTAATCGCACGAACCAGCACTGGCAGCTCGAACTGACCCAGGACGGCACGGTCACCACCACCGCGACCGCAGTATTCGGTATCCGTCGCGACACCTGGTCGGATCTCGAGCTGAGCATGCCGACGGTGCCGGGCCCGGACGCCGAGGAGGTGGTGCCGCAGATCTTCCCGGATTTCATCGCCTGGGGCCGCAACTATGATCTGCGGTTCGTCGCCGGCGCCATTCCCGATGTCGAGCCCACCGCCGAGCTCCCGGAGAATCCCGATTCGGTGAGCACCCTGTGGCTACGTGACGCCCCGGCCCGCCCGGTGGATTTCGCTTCGCTCACCGCCATGTCGGACGCGTTCTACCCCCGCGTGTTCCTGCGGCGCGGGCGCTATCTGCCGGCCGGCACGATCTCGCTCACCGTCTACTTCCACGCGACCGCCGAAGAGTTGGCCGCCCAGGGCACCGAATATCTGCTGGGCCGCGCCCGCGCGAACCGCTTCGGGCACGGCCACTTCGATCAGATGGCGCACCTGTGGGGCCACGACGGCACCTTGCTGGCGACCAGCCATCAACTGGTCTACTTCAAGGACTGAGACCGTCGGTTCAGCTCGCGGCCGGGTCGGTCACCGGCGTGATCGGCAACCGCAGTGCGCCCGGTGCCGATTCGGGGACCACCGGGGATTTCGGCGCCACCGGGGTGATCCGGTGGTACGGCGCGTCCTGCGAGGGCCGGGGATCCTGTTCGCCCTTGTTCGGCCAGTACGCAGCGGCGCGCTCGGCCTGTGCGGTGATGGTCAGGGACGGATTGACGCCGAGGTTCGCCGAGACCGCGGCGCCGTCCACCACGCTCAGCGTCGGGTAGCCGAAGACTCGGTGGTAGGCGTCGATCACCCCGGTGTCGCGGTCGGCGCCGATCGCGGCCCCGCCGAGGAAATGTGCGGTGAGTGGAATATTGAACACTTCGCCCCAGGTGCCACCCGCGGTCCCGCCGATCTGTTCGGCGACCCGGCGGGTGGCCTCGTTGCCGGCCGGGATCCAGGTCGGGTTGGGTTCGCCGTGACCTTGCTTGCTGGTCAGTTTGCGACCGAAGAGCCCGCGGGTGGTGTAGGTGGTGATGGAGTTGTCGAGATGTTGCATCACCAGCGAGATGATGGTCCGTTCGCTCCAGTTGCGGACACTCAGGAAGCTGAGCAGCAGCAGGGGATGACGCAGGGCGGTGCCCAGGAACCGCAGCCACCGCGGAACGCGACCGCCGCCGTCGACCATCAGCGTCTGCAGCAACCCCATCGCGTTGGAACCGCGGCCGTATCGCACCGGCTCGATATGGGTGTCGGGAGTGGGGTGGATCGACGAGGTGATCGCGACGCCTCGGGTGAAGTCCTGGCCCGGCGCGAGCTTCTTGGTGGCGGCGCCGACGATCGATTCGGAGTTGGTGCGGGTGAGCAGGCCGAGGCGGTCGGACAGGTTCGGGAGTACCCGCCGGTCCCGCATGTCGTGCAACAGGCGCTGGGTGCCGAGCGTGCCCGCGGCGACCACGACCTGACGGGCGGTGTAGGTGGTGCGCTGTTTGCGCACCCAGGCGCCGGTGCGCTGGGCCGAGACCACCCAGCTGCCGTCGGATTGCGGCCGCAGTTCGGTCACCGTCGTCATCGGCACCACCTGCGCCCCGGCCTGTTCGGCCAGATACAGGTAGTTCTTGACGAGGGTGTTCTTCGCGCCGAACTTGCAACCGACCATGCAGTCACCGCATTCCAGGCAGCCGGTGCGGGCCGGGCCCACGCCGCCGAAGTAGGGGTCGGCCACGGTTTCGCCGGGTTCGCCGAAGAAGACGCCGACCGGGGTCCGGACGAAGGTGTCGCCGACGCCCATATCCTCGGCCACCTGTTTGAAGACCTCGTCGGCCGGTGTCATATGCGGGTTCTGCACCACGCCGAGCATGCGTTTCGCCTGCTCGTAGTAGGGCGTGAGTTCGCTGCGCCAGTCGGTGATCGCACGCCACTGCGGGTCCTGGAAGAACGGCTCCGGCGGTACATAGAGGGTGTTGGCGTAATTGAGTGATCCGCCGCCGACCCCGGCGCCGCCGAGGATCAGCACATTGCGCAGCGGATGGATGCGCTGGATGCCGTAGCAGCCGAGTTTCGGCGCCCACAGGAACTTGCGCAGATCCCAGCTGGTCTTGGGTAGCTCGTCGTCGGCGTAACGGCGGCCGGCTTCCAGGACGCCGACGGTATAGCCCTTCTCGATCAGCCGCAGGGCGGTGACACTGCCACCGAACCCGGAGCCGACGATGAGGACATCGAAATCCGTGGCCGCCTCGGACATGGGACTTCTCCTTGGGTTCGGATGGTCAGCAGTGACTTGCGGTAACATTAACACAGCTGGGGCGGAGCAATGCTCACTACTGTTGACAGTGCTCTCCAAATTGGACAGGGTGGTCGTATGACCACCCCCCGTGCCCGGGCCCGGGCCCAGACAATGATCGATATCAAGCGGATCGCGCGCGAACATCTTGCCACCGACGGCGCCGCCGCCCTGTCGTTACGCGCGGTGGCCCGCGACCTGGGGGTGGTCTCCTCCGCGGTCTACCGCTATGTCCGCAGCCGGGATGAATTGCTGACCCTGCTGGTGGTCGACGGGTACGACGCGCTGGGCGATGCCGTGGACGCGGCGCTCGCCGCCGCACCCGATGATCCGATCGAACAGTTCCGGGTCACCGCGCGTACCATCCGCGCCTGGGCGCTCACCGAACCGGCCTGGTACGGCCTGCTGTTCGGTACCCCGGTTCCCGGATACGCCGCCCCGGCCGATCGCACGGTCACCCCGGGCACCCGGGTCATCGTGACACTGATGGGCTTATTCGCCGCGGCTCACGGCCGCGGACTGCTTGTGCCCCCGGCGGCGGACGGGCCATCGCTCGCCGGGCCGCTCGCCGACGATTTCGTCCGGATCCGCGCCGAATTCGGGCTGGAGGTGCCGGACTGGGTGCTCGCCCGCGGACTCACCGTCTGGTGCGCGCTGTTCGGTGCCGTGTGCTTCGAAGTCTTCGATATGTACGGTGCGGATACGTTCACCGATCGCACGCAGGTCTTCGAGACCCATATCGCCGGCCTGGAAACCCTGCTCGGTGTGGCCTGAACCGGATCCCGGGGCGGCCCGAGTCCGGCGCTACCGGCCGGGCTCCGCGGCCTTCTCGGTATCCACCTCGTTCGTCGCCGGGTCCGCCGCCGCGGCCTCCCCGGCCGGATCGGCTTCGGTCACGGCCACATCGATCTGTTCGCTGATGTAGCGCACCACGACCGCCACCACGGCGACCACCGGTACCGCCAGGAACGCTCCCGTGATGCCGTACAGGGTCCCACCCCCGGTGACCGCGAGCAGGACCACGACCGCGTGCAATTTCATGGTGCGGCTCTGCAGCACCGGTTGCAGCACATTGCCCTCGAGCTGCTGGACCGCGATGATAATGATGAGCACGATGAGCGCGGTGGTGAATCCTTTGCCGACCAGCGCCACCAGCACCGCCAGCGCGCCGGCGACGAACGCGCCCACCATGGGGATGAAGCCGCCCAGGAATGTCAGTGCGGTGAGCACACCCCACAGCGGCACACCGAGCAGTACCAGCCCGAGCCCGATGAAGAACGCGTCGATAAAACTGACCAGCGCCTGAGTGCGGATGAACCCGCCGAGCACATCCCAGACCCGCACCAGCACTTCCTCGAAATGCCGGCCGCTGCGCCCGCCGGTGAACTTGTGCATCCACGGGATGAATTTCGGCCCGTCCTTGACGAAGAAGAAGCTGAGGATCAGCACCAGGAATATGGTGACCAGCACGGACGTGGCGGTGCTGACTCCGGTGAAAACACCGGAGGCGATCTGTTCGGCGCTGGACTGCACGCGTGAGACCACTGCGTCGACGGCCGAGTTCAGCTGTTCGTCCCGGATATTCAGCGGCGGGCCCTGTAACCAGTCCCGGACCGTGTTGATACCCGTAGTGGCCTTGTCGGAGAGTTCGGGCACCTGATCCACCACCGAGGGCACGATCAACGCGATACCGCCCGCCAGCACGCCGATGAAACCGATGAGCGTGAGCGAGGCCGCCGCGGCCGGCGGCAACCCGGCCTTCACCAGCACGCGGGTGGGCGGCCAGAGCACCGTGGAGACCACGATCGCGAGCAGCACCGGCAGCAGCACCACCCACAGCCGGGCCGCCAGGAAGCCCAGGACCCAGGCCCCGGCCGCGATGGCGACGACGCATACCGCCCATTTGGCCACCCACAACACGCCGGAACCGAAAACGTCCCCCCGATCCGGCGGCCGCGTAGCGCCGGTGGAGCGAGTACGGTCGGCGCGGACTTCCTTCTCCCCGTTCACCCGGCCAGTCTCGCACGCCCGGCCCACCCCGGCATCGCACCGGCCCCGGCCGAACAGGTCACAGCACCACGCCGGGGTTCAGGACGGCGCGGGGGTCGAAGGTCCAGCACAGTTCCCGCTGGATCGAGGTGGTCCCGGCGGCGGCCGGATCGGGCGCCGGTACGAGCCGCGACCGTGATCTCGGTGACCACCCCAGCGTCCTCTCCGACCCCACGAACAGTCTCGTCAGGTCGTACCCCGAGACACCCTCGACGGTGCGGGTGCCGGTCCGCAGGACTCGCCCGTCGGCGAACACGACCTCCAGCGCCGCCACGAAACAGCAGATCCCCATATTTCACAGCACATTCCGCCGGCCCCCGTGGCGACATTGCCGCCGAGCCTGCAGAAGGCCACCGACCTGGGATCCGGCGGATACAGCAGCCCCTGTACGGCGACCGCCGCCCGTAGGTCCCCGGTCATCACCGCAGGCCGAACCAGGCATCACCGGCGATCAGCCGCGTCTACTGTGGAGTCGTGGCGAATCTCAAAATGTTCGGCGATGATGTCGGCGGATCCGCCGCGGTTCTGAGATTCCGCTCCGTTTCTGTGGCAGACCCGCATGCGCTGTCATCCGGTGCGTGGTGCCCCGGCGGTGTCGGTTGGGTCGAGGATGGTCCCACCCTGTCCGCATGCGGGGGTAAACCCCCTATCCGGATTTCAGGGTGACGCCGGATGTGGCCCGTTGGGGACGAAACTAGCGTTCGGTCATGACTTCGACTGTGCGAATGCGCCTCGCCGTGGCGTTCGGTGCCGTTACGCTGCTCGCAGTGGGGGTGGTCACCGCGTGTGCCGAGCCGGCCGACCCCTTCTCCGAAGAGCAGTTGCTTCGGGACGCCGAGGCGATCCACGCCCTGGGTGTGAGCGGTGTGCAAGCCCGCATGATCGGGCCTGATGGTCGGCAGGCGGTCGCCACCAGCGGCACCACCGACTTGACCACCGGCCGCCCGGTCTCTCCCGACGGCTACTTCCGTATGGCCAGCACATCGAAGACACTCGTCGCCACCGTGATCCTCCAACTGGCGGCCGAGGCCACGCTATCCCTGAATGACACGGTCGACCACTGGCTGCCGCAAGTGGTGCAGGGTCACGGCCACGACGGCAACCGCATCACGATCCGCCACCTGCTTCAGCACACCAGCGGAATCCGCGATGACCTGCCCGGATATACCACGCCGGACGAGTACTACCAGCAGCGCCACGAGGTCCACAGCCCCGAGCGGCTGGTGGCCCGCGCGATGGCCCATGCACCGGTTTTCCCGCCCGGAGAGGGCTGGGAATATTCCAACACCGGCTACATTCTGCTCGATATGATCATCCAGCAGGCCACCGGTCGGCCCGCCCACCAGGAGATAGAAGACCGCATCGTGGTCCCTCTCGGCCTCGACCGGACTCTGTGGATGGGCGCCTCACCTACCCTGCCCTCACCGCACGCGCGGGCCTACCAGTACTTCGGCCCCGGTTCCGTAGTGGATGTCACCGACCAGATACCAGTGGACCAGAACCTTTCGTGGGTCACGACCACCCGGGACGAGAATGAATTCTTCCGCGCGTTACTCGGTGGCCGCCTGCTACCACCACAGCAACTGGCCGAGATGAAGCAGACCGTCCCCGTGAGCAGGGAGGTCCAACACATGTGGCCCGGCGGTCGATACGGGCTCGGCCTGGTTCAACGACCTCTGAGTTGCGGAGGAACCTACTGGAGTCACGAGGGTGGGGACGGCGGCTACATCACCCTCAACGGCGTAACCGACGACGGCCGGCGAAGCGCCGTAGTTGCCATGTCCGAGGCACGTGGCGACACCCCAGAGCACATCCTGGACCAGGAGAACGCGGCCAGCGCCCTGATCGACCACGCACTGTGCGTCGGATCCCGCAGCATCCCGTGAGCGGGACTCGCCATACCGCAATCGAGATCATTCCGACCGGCCGGGGTGGCCGGCGGTGATCGCGTTCGCGGTCTCGCGCTGGCGCTCGCTCGGCACCGACGCGCCCGAACCGGTCGCGAAGCCGGACGGCACCGCGGTGCGTCCAGTCGAGGTCGACTGACCAATCCGGTGAGGCTCGGCCGATCAGGTCACCGTTCGCGGATCAGCGCGGAACGGTGACCTGATCGGTGCAGCTGGTGAGTCCGTCCACGATCGAACAGGTGGCCGGTGCCCGGGTCGGCCGGTAATCGCCGGGGACTCCGCCGCGCCGGGTGATGGCCGTATAGGCGGCCACGGCGCCGGTGGGCCGGCGGATCAGGCCGGGGTCGCCGAGCACGTCGACGGTGTACAGCCCGAACCTCGGTGTGTAGGAACCCCATTCGTAGTTGTCGGTGAGACTCCAGTAGTTGTAGCCCATGACGTTCATGCCGTCGGCCACCGCGCGCTGTATCCAGTACACGGTGTCGCGTAGCAGGTCGTCGCGGCGGTAGCCGTCCGCCCGCGGGCGCCCGTTCTCGGTAGGCATCCCGTTTTCCACGATGTAGAGGGGTTTGCCCGGAAACCGCCGCGCATAGTGGTCGAGCGCGTAGTAGATACCCTCGGATTGCAGCGACAGTGTCCACATCTTGCTGGGGTCGGGCACCCGGGTGAAGACGTCGACGGGGGAGAACCCGTAGTAGTAGTCGATGCCGATGTAGTCCAGTTTCGCGCCGACCCGGCCGATGAACGCACCGTTCACGGCGTCTTCGGCGGTGGGGATATAGGCGACATTGCTGCTCACCATCGCCCCCGGCTGTACTCGGTGGATGTGGTCGTAGATCGCGTTGTGGGCGTCGGCCAACCGGTCCTGCACGGCCGGGATATCCGTGACGCCGATCCCGCCGTGGCGTACCTCGTTCATGAGGTATGTGGCGGGTTCGTTGAAGGTGATCCACAGCGGTTCGTCC
The DNA here is from genome assembly GCF_050942415.1 of Nocardia grenadensis. Taxonomy (NCBI): domain Bacteria; kingdom Bacillati; phylum Actinomycetota; class Actinomycetes; order Mycobacteriales; family Nocardiaceae; genus Nocardia; species Nocardia grenadensis. The sequence continues at coordinate 3,186,150 of NZ_CP192054.1, forward strand.
CGGGCGTACCGGTCGACCACCCGGCGGGCGTTGGTGAGCCAGTCCTCGACCATTCCGGCGCGCCGCCACCCACCCCGATCGGCCTGCCAGCCCGGATAGACCCAATGGTCCAGGGTGAGCATGGCGCGCATACCCGCGCTGCGAATGGCCTGGACGACCTCGTCGTAGAACCGGAAACCGTCCTCGTCCCATTCGCCCGGCCGCGGTTGTACCCGTGCCCATTCGATCCCGATCCGGTAGACGCGCACCCCGAGTTGCGCGGCCAGGGCGATATCGGACCGGTAGCGCGAGTAGAAGTCGACCGAGTCGAGATACAGGTCCTCGGTTTTCCCGGCCGCGATATAGCGGGTCCAGTTGCTGTCCGGCGCATGCCCTTCGGACTGGAATCCCGAGGAGGCGACACCCCACAGGAAATCGTCACCCAGTGGGGCGACCTCGACCGGGGGAGTGGGGCGCGCGCCGGCCGATCCCGTTCCCAGGACGACGGCGCCGGCGGCAACCGCGCTGGTGGTCAGAAATAGGCGACGGTTCACCGGACCCATCGGATCGGTCTCCTGTCCTCTGTTCGTCTCCGTCTGGCGGCGTTCGCACCAGAGTAGCGGCGCGGCATCGGATCCGGGCCGTCCCGTAGGAATCCCGCCGCCGCGGCCGTGGCCGGATGCAGTCGGGAGGCGGCCGGGCTTATATCTCCTCGGAAGGCGTGTGCGGCGGTCACCGAATGGATCGGGTCTCGATGGTGCACTCGAGCTTCTGGAACCGAGTAACTGTTCTCTGATGCTTCGCCCGCACCCGCCTACAGTCAGAAATCACAGGAATTGTCGGTATCTAGATATGCGCATTAGAGCATCTATAGCGCTATTCCAAACCGACCTCGGTGCGGAACGCCGCAATGAGGGGGAAGAGTGCACGGATCTGGCCTTATGTTAATCCGTGCACTCCTACCGGACCGGCGGGGCTCGAGTGGATTCCGGCGGCCGCGGGTCAGCGGCGTCCCCGGAAGGTGCGGCGTAGATCGCTGACCCATTCGTCCGGGATCTCCCAGGGAATGAAGTGGCCTCCGTGGTCGTGGACGGTAAGGTTGACGTGGTTGTACCACTCGGCGCGGTCACTGGCTCGGAAGTGTTCGACGCGTTGCGCGGTGCCCACGCCGGGTGGGTTCTCGTAGCCGACGAACGTGATCCCGGTGGGGGCCTGCACGACAGGGCGGCGGTCGTGGGAAGGCGTCCAGGGGTAGCGGTTGTGGTTGGCGTAGAGGCGTATCGAGGTGCCGATGGTGTTGGTGGCCCAGTAGATCGTGGCGTGCGTGAGCAGGTCGTCCCTACTGAACACGGTCTCGATGTCGCCGCCGTTGTCGCTCCATTTGCACCAGCGTTCCGGGATCCATGCCAGCATGCCCGCCGGGGAATCGGACAGGCCGTGAGCGAGGGTGCTGGGGGCCAGGAGGTGGGCGGCAAGGTGGACGGCGAAACGGCTGTCCAGCTCCACGATTCGGGCGCGTATCTCGTCGGAGATGTCGTCGGGTATCGGTATCCCGCCGCTGAAGTCCCAGGCGCGATCGCCGTTGAAGAGAGTGAGTTTCAGCCCGGATCCGATGTGGAGGGCATACAACTCGTCGGCGTACTTGTGGCCGAGCTGCGCGGTGACCAGCGCACCGACGTCGCAGCCGGCGGCGCCGTATTTCTCGTGGCCCAGGACCTCGGTCATGAGTGTGTGCCAGAGATCGGCGACCTTCCAGAAGTTCATATCCGGGCGGTTGGCCAGCGGACTGGAGAACCCGATACCGGGAAACGAGGGCATGATCACGTCGAACGCCTCGGCCGGATCGCCGCCGTGCGCCGCCGGATCCGCCAGGAGGTCGGCGACCTTGGACCAGTGCCAGAACGTCCAGGGCCAGCCGTGTGTCAGGAGTAGCGGTGTCGGATTCGGCCCGACGCCGGGCCTGCGCATGAAATGTACGGGCACCTCGTCGATTTCGACCCGGTAGTGCCGGTAGTTGTTGATCTCGGCTTCGGCTGCGCGCCAGTCGTATCCGTCACGCCAGTAGTCGACGAGTTCTAGGAGATAGCCACGAGGCACGCCGTAATACCAGTCGTCGTTGCCGGCATCGTCGGGTAGACGGGTGAGATCCAGGCGCTGCCGCAGGTCGGTGAGCACCCTGTCGGGGACGTGAATCTTCGTCGGTGTGAGGGGGAACGGTCGGGTACCGGGGGTGCTGTCGCTCATCGGGCCTCCTACGTCGTGTGGCCGAACTCTGCATAAGCAGCTTATTTAACCAACTTCTATTTCTATAAATTTCGGATACAGTCCCCGGGATGGACGATCCGGACGCTTTCGACGTGGACGCTTTCGCAGCGGCAATCGAGGATTTCAACCGCGTCTACATCCGCATCCCGGTCCGGGAGAAGCTGCCGTTCACCACGCTGTCGGTGCTCGACACCCTGGCGCGCGGCGGCCCGGCGCGGCTGACCGATCTGACCCGGACCGAACAGATGACGCAGCCGGGCGTCACGCAACTCATCGCGCGCCTGGAGCGTGACGAGCTGGTATTGCGCCGCCGTGACCCCGGTGATGGCCGGGCCGTGATCGTGCACCTCACCGAGGCGGGCCGGCAGGTGCGGCAAACCCGCCACGACGACCGTGTGCGGTACCTGGCTCCGATGATCTCCGAGCTGAGCCCCGCGGACAGCCGGGCACTCGCCGCCGCATTACCCGCCCTCGCCCGGCTCGCCCGGCTGGAGCGGGAGCACTGACACATGGGCCTTGTTCTCCGCCCCACCACTCGCTCTCATATCTGCCGCGGGTCGGTGAGCGTGTAGGTGTTTCCCCGCGTCCCGGCTCGCGCGGGGAGAGGGCGGCGACCGCGGCGATATCGGTCGGAGCCGCGGCCGGACGGTCCGATATCGCCGAAGGGAGTGGCAACCACCGGTGGGCCCGGACGCTGGAGGCCCACTGCGGAAGTTCACCGGCTGCAGGGCGGGTCCATTCAGGTCCGACTGCTGGATCGCGTGCTCCAGGTGCGGGGAGTGGCGCCGGGAAGCCCGGCCGCAGGGTCTCATAGGTGCGGTGGGCGCCGGGGGGATGGTCCGGCCCGGTCTCGGTCGCGATGGGCAGGGGAGTGGTGGCTACGCAACCCCGACGGCGCCTCAACTCATCGACGATAACCGATTGTGCGGGGTCGCCCATCCTGAATGTAGAGCCGTCGGTAGGGACCGACACGATCAGTTCGAACCTCAGAATTAACAATATTGATACGGAGATATGCGCATCTACATATGTTATCTTGCTCATCGATCACCCACCTCTCACATCCCAACCAAAAGAACAACGAAGAGCCGGGGGAGCCCCAGCAGAAGAGCAGAAGCTCGTGTTGCGTACCCGGGAGGTAGGGGCGCATCCGGCGGTGGGTAGCCGGTTCGGCGAGCGGCGTTGTGCTGTGGGTGATTTCATGTCGCAATGATCGACAAGGATGGCTACGACCGGTTCCCGGCGTTGTCTCAGGAGGGCCTGGAGCGCTACTGCTATCTCGACGACGAGGACCGCAGGCTGATCGCGCGCCGGCGTCGCGATGACACCAGACTGGTTTCGCCATCCACTCGATGGCGACATGGGCGGCCAGCCCAACGTCGAGCTGGTCAACGGCCTGAGGGCCTACGTCATCGGCGACACGGGTAACGAGGACGACGGCTACCAGCCGCAACGAGGGGTGTCACGTCCGGCGACGTGTCGGGCAACTGCGTCGACACCGGAGCGGGCGTACCGCTCCAGGGGACGGACGGAGGCGTGCCGGGAGCGGGCCAGCGACATGGGGGTGGAGCGTGAAGCCGTCCAAGTCCTCGATGTCCTCGGGTGAGGCGAGCGGGTTGGCCAGTAGCCGGGTGGATACAGGTCCTCCACGTTCAGGCACAGCACCTCATCGGCGCGGGCCGCCGACTCGTAGAGCATCTTCCAGAACGTTTTCTCCCTGAGCCCGACGTCCAGGCACCACAGGGGGTGGCCATCTGGTTCTCGGCCAGGGCCTTGGTGCGGTCCGGTGGCGCCGGTCGCCGCTCGTCGGGTCCCTGGCGATCCAGCCCTGGCGCTGCCACCAGCCGATCGCCTTGCGTGCGATGGACAGCTCCCGGTTGACGGTGTCGGCGTCTATCTCGTCCGCCCGCGCTGCCGCCAGTTCGGCCGGCACCTCCGGCAGTGCGGGGTTGTCGATCGCGGTGACGGCGAAGACGGCCGCGCGGATAGGGGTACGACCCGGGCGCGCGGCACCCGAAGCGCGCCCCCGCCGCCGAGTTCGGTCACCGGTTCGATCGCCACGTCCGTCCCGTCCTTCCGGTCCTGCCGCAGTAAATGCGTACACCTCGCCTGCGGCCGGAGGACCCGCCACAGGTCGCGATGATCACGGTAGGGGGCCCTCCGCAGTAAATCCGGTATTTACCGCGACAGGCCGTGGGATGGTGCGGATGTCAGTCGTGCCGCTGGTGGCAGTGGTGCATGCCGAGGGCAGGCTTCGAACGCCTGGATCACCAGCCCTGAAAAGCGTCGGGAGGCCTTGACCTGGGTGGCGGTCGAGGTGGCGTGGATCCCCTTGTTGGCCATGAGTATGAGAATCAGGTCGTCCAGGACGAAGTCGGACCGCAGTTGTCCTGCTTCCTTGGCTCGCTGGGCCAGTTCGGCGACTGCTTTCACCGTGTACTCACGGCCTGCGGCGATATCCTTCACCCCCGGGTAGGTCGACAAGAGAGCTTCGGTGAAGCCCCGATCGCGGGCCTGCAGCTCACAGATCTTCTCGATCACCAGGCACAGGCCACGCCACGGATCAGGATCTGCGCACCCCTCGTCGACAATGGCGCGGCATGCGTGCAGCTGGTCCGCGAAGGCATCGGCGACCAGCATCTGTTTGGTCGGGAAGTGACGGTACAAGGTTGCAGGCCCCACCCCGGCACGCCGCGCCACCTCCCGCATCGGCACGTCCAGGCCATCGGCGGAGAAGAGCGCTCGGGCGGCGTCGAGGATGCGTTCTCGGTTGTCCAGCGCGTCGGAACGCAACGTATGAGGCAAACGGTCGGTCACCACTCTCACTTTACCTAAACGGACGGGGGCGTCCGTTACCGTCCGAGGCGTTGAAGCTCTCGGGCTCGAGTAGTCCGAAGACCTGGAGACCACATTGAAGGCAATCTCGATCCAGACGTTCGGAAGTCCTGATGGTCTGGCTGTTGTCGACCTGCCGGTACCCGCACCTGCTGCCGGGCAGTTGCTGATCGCCACCGAGGCGGTGGGTGTCGGTGGTGTCGACACCGTGATCCGAAGCGGGGCTCTGGCCGCCTACGGCTTCAAGGAGGGCCACATCCCGGGTGGAGAGGTGGCAGGCACCGTGACTGCGGTCGGTGACGGCGTCGACGTGTCGTGGATCGGCCGGCGAGTGTGGGGCTTCACCGGCACCGGCGGAGGCTACGCCGAACAGGCCGTCGCGCCGGTCGAGCAGATTCTTCCCCTGCCCGACAGCCTGTCGGCTGCCTCCGCGGTGACGCTCGGCAGCGCCGGGGCGGTGGCCCATTTCGGGCTTGGTCACGCCCATTTCGCTCCCGGCGAGACGGTCTTGGTGCGTGGCGCGGCCGGCAGTATCGGGATCATGGCAGTGCAGCTCGCAGCTCGCGGTGGTGCTGCCGCGGTGGCGGTCACGACATCGTCATCCGAGCGCGGCGAGCGGCTGCGCCGTCTCGGCGCGACCCACGTGCTGGACCGCTCCGGCAACGGAGGGCAAGAGGCTCCCGCGGGTTATGACGTCATCATCGACGTTGTGGCCGGTGAAGACATGCCGTCGTTCTTCGACAGGCTCAACCCGAACGGCCGCATGGTGGCCGTGGGCGCTGTCGCAGGTCAGCCGCCCGCGGACTTCGGCACGAAGATCATGGCGGCGTTCCAGAAGTCGATGTCCTTCGCCGCTTTCAGCGCAGCTACCGTCACCCCAGCCGACCTGAGTGCCGTACGCAGCAAGCAGTTCGGCGCAGCCGGCCGTGGCGAGATCGAAGCAGTGGTGCACGAAGTGCTGCCGTTGGACGAAGCTGTGCTGGCACACCAGAAGATGGACGCAGGTGAAGTCTTCGGGAGGATCGTGCTGACACCGTAGAGCCTCCGCGCTCTCTCCTCCGTGGGGCGCCTGGGGCATCCCGGGTCGGGGTGGCCGCTACGCGGAGCTCCACCGCGGCCTTCTCGCGGTGCTGTACAGGCGCAGGTTAATACGTTTTCCACAGTGGATCGCGTGGTCTGGTCGGCCGGGGCCCGGGGTCCCGGTACGGAGGCCACGGCGAGGTTGAGGCGGGCGCCCATGTCGAGGTTCACCTCTCCGTAGGCCGGACGTGGGACCAGAACAGCGGGGTCAGGCCGTCGTCGACAACGGCGTCCGTCCTTTCGAACGAAGTAGTTTTCCTCCCTTCAGGATGGTCGGGGTTGTTCCGGGCAAGCCGAATTCTTCCTGTGGACATGCTGTCAACGAGGCATGGAGGGGGTCGACCTCGGTGAGGCGGGTGAGTGTCTGTGCCGGCGTTGAGTTCATCCGAATGTGGCCTGCTCGTCACCGCGGCCCGCTCTCGCCGTTCATCGAGGCAGTGGAGTCTGCGGATATGGACGACGACAGGTTCTCGGTGGTATTGGCGCTGGTGGAGGGACACCACGCGGCCACCGTCGAGCAGGCCACGGCATGGGTGATGGAAGGGTTGGTCCTGGTGAACGGATTGCCGGTGCGTGATCCTCGCCGGCGCGTGGAGGCCGTCGACCGGGTGAGCATCGCCGGGTGGCACACCGCGGGTGTGTGAGCGGTCCGCGCTGTCCCGCAGGACCCGCACGGTCGCCGGTGAACTGTGCCGATATCGGGCATGCCCGCAATCGCCAGAACACTGCCAGCTCGGTGTAACCGCCTGTGCAGGAAGACACGTCATGGTTGTTGCGGGCGGACGGTCCGCCCGAGTTACACGAAGGGACATTGCTCATGGACCTGAGCTTCCTGTCGGAGTTCTTCGGCGCCTTCTCCGATCTGTTCAGCGCGCTGAACTTCTTCAGCGGATCCGCCGGCTGATAGTCGATACTCCGCGGGGCACCTCGAGCATGCTCGAGGTGCCCCGCGGAGTGTGTGCCGCCGATGCCACCGGCACCGGTGGTCCGCGCCGTCCTACGCGCGTGGTGCGCGTAGGGCTTCGGTCCGCACCGGCTCCGCCCGGGATTGCATCGTGTCAGTGACGCCGCCGCGGCAGGCGTATCCGGAAGGTGGAGCCGGCGCCCTGTTCCGATTCGACTTCGACGGTCCCGTCGTGCGCGGCGACCAGCGCGGCGACGATCGACAGGCCGAGTCCGCTGCCACCGGAGCTGCGGGTGCGGGAGCTGTCGGCGCGGTAGAAGCGTTCGAAGACGCGTTCGCGGTCCTCGGGGGGCAGGCCCGGGCCGGTGTCGACGACTTCGAGCACTGCGTCGTCGTGCTCGGTCCCGACCCGCACGGTCACATCGGCATCGGGTGGGGTGTGGGTCAGCGCGTTGGTGACGAGGTTGCCGAGTACTTGCCGTAGGCGGGCGTCGTCGCCGAGCACTTCGGGGGTGCCGGGACCGTCGATGACCTCGAGGGTGATGTGCCGTTCGGGTGCAACGGCGCGTGCTCCGTGCACGGTATCGGCGGCGAGAGTGAGCAGGTCCACCGGTGTGCGGTCGAGGGGTCGTTGAGCGTCGAGGCGGGCGAGCATGAGCAGGTCTTCGACGAGCAGGCCCATGCGGTGGGCTTCGCGTTCGATGCGGTCGAGGAGCAGGCCGGTGTCGGTGCTCGCGCCCTGACGGTAGAGCTCGGCGAAGCCGCGGATGGTGGCCAGCGGGGTGCGCAGTTCGTGGCTGGCGTCGGCGACGAAGCGGCGCATCTTCTCCTCCGACCGGCGCGCGGAGTCCTCCGAGGCCGCGGTCGCGGCGAACGCGGATTGGATCTGTGCGAGCATGCCGTTGATGGCCAGCGACAGTCGGCCGACTTCGGTGCGCGGATCACGTTCGGGGACGCGTTCGCTGAGGTCGCCGTCGGCGATGGCGATGGCGGTGCGTTCGACTTCGCGCAAGGGTCGCAGGCTGGTGCGCACCACGATGCCCCCGGCGGCGGTCAGTGCGATGAGCACGATCGCCCCGATGGTGGCTTGCAGCACGACGAGTCGATGCACGGTCTCGTCCACTTCGGACAGGCTCACCCCTACGGTGGTGCGGACCCCGTCGGTGTTCTCGGTGGTGATGATGCGCCAGTGCCCGGTGTCGCCGCCGGCCGCGTCGACGGTGACGGGGCGTCCGGTAGGGGTGGGGGGTACCTGTGGTGCGCTCGTGTCGTCGTTGACGACGAGGAGCACCTGTCCGTCGAGGGCGGTGACCTGAACATAGAAGGGGCTCGGCGGGCGCTGCGAGCTGGGGCCGGCGGATTGGGGTGGCGGGGGCGAGGTCAACGGGCGAGCCCACGAGGTCGCGGCCTCGCCCAGGTCGTGATCGATGCGCGAGAGCAGGGAGTTGTGCAGCGCAGAGGTCACGGCGGCACCGGAGGCGAGCAGCCCGATGCCGGAGAGCAGGACCAGCGCGGCCACCAACGTCCAGCGCAGCGGCAGTGCCCGCAGCCGGCTCATGTGCGCGGTTCCCGCATCACGTAGCCCACCCCGCGGACGGTGTGAATCAGCGGAACGTCGCCGGTGTCGACCTTGCGGCGCAGATAGGACACATACGACTCGACCACCCCCACCTCACCGCCGAAGTCGTAGTTCCACACATGTTCGAGGATGCGGGGTTTGCTCAGCACGGTGCCGGCGTTGAGCATCAGATAGCGCAGCAGCGTGAATTCGGTGGGCGAGAGCGACACGGGTGTTCCGGCTTTGAACACCTCGTGACTGTCCTCGTCGAGTTCGAGGTCGGCGAAGGTGATGCGCGAGCTGCGTTCGGCCTCCGACACTTTGCCGGCGCGGCGCAGGATCGTGCGTAACCGGGCGATGATCTCTTCGAGGCTGAACGGTTTGGTGACGTAGTCGTCGGCGCCCAGGGTCAGCCCGGCGACCTTGTCCTCCACGGCATCCTGGGCGGTGAGGAACAACACCGGAGCGTCGCAACCGTCGGCACGCAACCGTCGCAGCATGCTCATCCCGTCCATCCCGGGCATCATCACGTCGAGAATCACCGCGTCGGGACGAAAACGTCGTGCGGTGTCGAGACCTTCGATGCCGTTGCGGGCGGTCTCGACCTCGAAGCCTTGGAACTTCAGGCTCACGGACAGCAGTTCGACGATGCTCGGCTCGTCGTCGACGACGAGGATGCGCGCTTCGGGGGTGGGGTCGGTCACGCCGACCAGTATGTCCGGGGAAGCTGGCAGTGTCCTCGAGAATTGCTGGGTGAAGGCTGTGGCGTCGTCGTTGCGCCGCCCGATCGTGCATCGGTCCCGTCGTTGATGCAGGTGGGCGGGCCGGTATGGCGCCGTCGACTGCGGCAGGTGAACACGTGCGTCGAGGGCGCCCGTGTGATTGGCAGCCGATCGCCAGGAACGCTCCAAGGTTCCTCGAGGTGTCCGGTGTGTGCTGTGGGGGTGAACGTTGCGTGTACAGCACTGGTGACCGAGAAAGGTGGAAGCAATGGGTATGTTCGACCGATTCCGTGACCGGTCGGCACCGGACCGGCAGCGGGCGGAGGATGTCCCGACCGAGCCTGCCGGCTATCAGCAGACCGCGAGCAAGTTGCACGCGTTCAATCGCTACGAGATCAAGTATTTCGTCGACGAGTTCAAGGTGCCCGAGTTGCGGCGCGAACTCGCAGCGAGGATGGACACCGATCCGTACTCACCGCACGGGGGGTATCCGGTGACCTCACTGTATTACGACACCCCCGATCTGCGCTTCTACTGGGAGAAGATCGAGGGCCTGAAGTTCCGGCGCAAGGTGCGATTGCGCCTGTACGGTAACCCTGCCGAGTGCACGGACGAGACCCCGGTTCAGGTCGAGATCAAGCAGCGGGTCAATCGGGTCACGCAGAAGCGGCGCACCGCCATGCCCTACGGGCTCGCCCAGCGCTGGCTCAACGGGCGTGAGGAGATCGACTGCGATGACTCGCAACGGCCGTTCGTCAACGAGGTTTCCGCCCTGATCGGCAATCTGGATCTGCGACCGATGGTGACCACCGGCTATCTGCGCGAAGCGTTCGTCGGACGCGACGCCGACCTGGGGTTGCGGGTGACGATCGATCACAAGGTGCACGGCCGCGACCGGGACTTCCACTTCGCCTCGGGCGCGGAGAACCGCTTCATCATTCCGCCCAAGCTCGCCATCGTCGAGCTCAAGGCCAATGAGCGGGTGCCCTATTGGGCGACAGATCTGACTGCCCGGCTCGACATGTCGGTGATCCGCGTGTCGAAGTACTGCCAGTCGGTCGAAGCCTTCGGGCTCGCACCGCGCTCGCGTCTCGGCGCACCGGAGTTGGTGCTGCCGGACGGCTTCGACGCCCGGGTCCCGGACGATCTGTTGGCGACCGCACCGATTCCGATCGTCTCGACCCCGATGCGCTGACCTCACGCGCATTCTCTCGCCCGGCGACGATGCCGGGCGTCCCGATCGCCGTCGCCACCCTGCGGTGGTGATCGTTTCATCCCTCTTCCGAAACAGGATCGTCATGAATTTCGATTTCCAAGACCTCAGCGGTACGTTCACCGCGTTCGACATCGTGGTCTCGCTCGCGTTGTCGTTCGTGCTCTCGAGCGTGATCGCCTGGGTCTACCGCTACACCCACAAGAACGTCTCCTACAGCCAGTCCTACGTGCAGACCCTCGTGCTGTGCGGCATGATCATCGCCCTGATCATGCTGGTGGTCGGCTCGAATATCGCCCGGGCGTTCGCCCTCGTCGGCGCCCTGTCGGTGATCCGATTCCGCAACGCCATCAAAGAAACCCGCGATGTCGGGTTCATCTTCCTGGTGATGGCCATCGGTATGACCACCGGCACCCGCTTCTATCTGCTGGCGATCGCCGCGACCATCGCGATCTGCCTGGTGCTGCTGCTGATGAACAAGTTCAACTGGTTCAAGCTCGACGTCAGCCGCCAGGTCGTCAAGGTCCAGGTACCGCCGGCACAGGAATACACGGCAATGGTCGAAGACGTGCTCATCAAGCACTGCAGTGAGTACGAACTCGTCTCCACCGAATCCGTGCGCTCGGGTGCGTTGAGCGAGCTGTACTACACAGCGCAGTTGAAGAAGGGCGTCTCCTCCGGCGAGCTCATCTCCGCGCTCAGTGCGGTGAACACCGGCCAGCGGGTGACCGTGCTGACCGGATACGACCAGACCGATCTGTAATGAGCACCCCCACCCCACCGCGGCGCCGCCTGCGGCACCGGATACCGAAATCGCTGCGCCAGCACTGGAAGCTGCTGGCTGTGTTCGTGGTGTTCGTGACGGTCATGGCGACGGTGTTCGGGTCGACGAGAATCCGCCCGTACATCACCGGGGATCCGACGATCATCGCCTCCGAGATCACCGACAACATCACCGGAACGGTCGATCTGTTCGACACCTCGGTCACCCACGAGCTGTCGATCGAGATCAGCGATGCCGAGTACAACGACATGATCTCCACCTTCCAGAAGTCCGGGGACAAGAAGTGGGTCACCGCCGATCTCACGATCGACGGCACTTTCGTCAACGACGTGTCCGTGCGACTGAAGGGCAACTCCACCCTGATGGGTGTGCGCGGGATCGATTTCGCCGACATGATCCCCGAAGGTATCGAACTTCCGGAAGGCTTCGAGCTGCCGGAGGGGTTCGATCCCGCGCAGGGCCCGCCCGGACTGGAGGGCATGGCGCAGGCGTCGGCCGATGATCCGACGTCGCTTCCGTTGCTCATCAGTTTCGACGAGAACGCCGACGGACGCGCGTATCAGGGCATGACCGAAATCTCGGTCCGTCCGGGATCGCCGGTGCTCAACGAGGCGATGGCGCTCTCGCTCACCGCCGAGACCGAGCAGCCCACGCAGCGTTACGCGTACACGGTGTATTCGATCAACGACAGTGCCACCGCGACCCGGTTGATCCTCGAGCATCCCGACGACACGTACGCCAACACCCTGTTCGATTCGGACGGATATCTGTACAAGGCGGATGCGTCGTCCCGGTTCGAGTACATCGACGATGATCAGTCCTCCTATGCCGACCAGTTCAAGCAGATCAACGCCGCCGACAGCGGCAACCTGCAACCGATCATCAACTTCCTCGAGTGGCTGGACACGGCAAGCGACGAAGAATTCGACGCGCATCTCGGCGACTGGGTCGACGTCGACTCGTTCGCCCGGTATCTCGCCACGCAGAATCTGCTCGTCAACGGAGACGACATGAGTGGTCCCGGCCAGAACTACTACCTGTGGTACGACCTGGAAACCGAGAAGCTGACGGTGATCTCGTGGGATCTGAACCTGGCGATGCAAGGTGATGCCACCGCCGGGCCGCACGACAGTGTGTCGGTCGGGCCGGGTGGAATGGGCCCCGGCGGGATGGGACCGGGTGCCATCGGCGGCGGCATGCCCGGCGGAGCCGGGGGTGACGCGGCCATGGGGCCGCCGACCGAGGAAGGCGGCACGACTGCTCCCCCGGACGGTATGCCTGCTCCACCCGGCGGGACATCTCCTCCGGCAGAGGCGGGACCGTCCGGTATGGGGCAGCAGACGGGCCCCGAAGGGCAGCCCGGTGGATTCCCCAGTGGATTCCCCGGTGGAATGCAGATCGGCAACAACCTGAAGACCCGATTCCTCGAGTCCGATGCGTTCACCGCGATGTACGAGGACGCGTACTGGGACCTGTTCGAACAGATGTACGGAAGCGGCCGGGCACTCGAACTCCTCGACAACCTCGCTTCCACCGTGCCCGTCACCGACGGCCTCCCCGCCGAGTCGTTACAGACCAGCATCGACACGATGCGATCGTGGATCGACGAACGCACCACGACACTCGACAACCTGCGCAACGGATAACACTCGGTGGCGCACGGCAATTGCTGCCGTGCGCCACCGGCGTCACGCAGCCCTACCCGTCCCGCACCCACCGACGGAAAGAAGCCGATCTTGTTCTCGCGATTCAAACCCAAGAACGATATGTTCTACGAACTGTTCACCTCCTCGGCCCAATGCCTGGCCGACGGCACGAAAACCCTGACCGGGCTGCTCGAGCCCGACCCCGACATACCCGCACTCGCCCAGCGCATGGTCGAACTCGAACACGACTGCGACCGAATCACCCACGAGGTGTTCCGCACACTGAACTCGAGCTTCGTCACACCGTTCGACCGCTCCGACATCTACCTGCTCGGCGCGAGTCTGGACGACGTCATGGACCACATGGAAGCGGCGACCCACCTCATGGCGCTGTACGGGGTGCACGAAATTCCGGAACACCTACGCGAGATGATCGACATCCTCGACACCTGTGCGACGGTGACCGCCGATGCGATGCCCCGCCTGGCGGGGCTGAAGAATCTCGAACCCTACTGGATCGAGATCAACGACCTCGAGAATCGGGCCGACCACACCTACCGCACCTTCCTGGCCCGACTGTTCGACGGACAGCTCGACGCACTGACCGTGATGAAATTCAAGGACGTCGCCGACGAGTTCGAAGACGCCGTCGACTCCTTCGAGAAGGTCGCGCACGTCGTCGAAGCACTGGTTCTCAAAGAGTCATGACCACCACCGTATTCGCCTTGATCGTGGTGATCGCCCTGGCCATGGCGTTCACGTTCACCAACGGCTTCCACGACTCGGCGAACGCCATCGCCACCTCCGTCTCCACGCAAGCACTGACCCTGCGGGCGGCGCTCGGGATGGCAGCAGTCGGCAATCTCGTCGGTTCCTTCTTCGGCGCCAAGGTCGCCGGCACGGTCGGTGCAGGCATCATCGAACTCGAAGTGGGCCCGTACGCTCTGGTGGTGGTCGGCTGCGCCCTGGTCGGGGCCATCGGCTGGAATCTGCTCACCTGGTGGTTCGGTCTGCCGTCCTCGTCCTCCCACGCGCTGTTCGGCGGCATGGTCGGCGCCGCCCTCGCCGGTGGAATGACCGTGCTGTGGACCGGGGTCGTCGACAAGATCCTTATCCCCATGGTGGTTTCCCCGATCGCCGGGTTCTTCCTGGGCGCGGCCGCGATGCTCGCGATCATGTGGATCTTCCGCCGATCGTCCCCGTCGGCCACCGGACGTGGCTTCCGGCGCGCCCAGACCGTGTCGGCGGCGATGATGGCGTTCGGCCACGGCATGCAGGACGCAGCGAAGACGATGGGAATCGTCGTACTCGCGCTCGTCGTCGCCGGCTATCAGGACGACTACTCCATCCCCTGGTGGTGTTTCCTGCTCACCGCGGTTGTACTCGCCGTGGGTACCGCGACCGGAGGTATGCGGATCATGCGAACCCTGGGCCGCAAGATCATCGAACTCGACCCCCCGCAGGGGTTCGCCGCCGAAGCGACGGCCGCGTCGGTGCTGTACGTCGCCTCGGCCGGGATGGGCGCTCCCATCTCCACCACCCACGTGATCTCGTCCGCGATCATGGGCGCCGGGTCCACCACACGCACGAGTGCCGTCCGCTGGGGTGTGGCCGGCAACATGATGACAGCATGGGTCACCACCTTCCCGGCTGCCGCACTGCTGGCAGCGGGAACCTTGTGGGCCGCACACTTGTTCATGTGACCCAGTCGAAATCCCCGACCTGCGCACACTGCCAGACATCTGGCAGAGTCACGTAAGCCCATTCACAGGAGCACCCCCGATGATTGAGACGTCGGCGCACACGCACCCGAATCCGGTACTTGGTGGGGTACGAGGTTGGACATCATCCGCAACCTCTGGATTCGGCGCTGCCGGCACCCGCCGCCCGGATCCCCGTTCGTCCGGGCGGCGGACCCACCACCGGCAGGCCGAGCCGACACCACCGACCGGCCCCGCATGATGCGACACAACCCGATGAGAACAGCCGTGGTTCCCGGTATTCTCGTGGCAGCGATCCTGCTCATGCTGGAGACCACCACGCATGCGACCGCAACCACGTTCCCGGCAACGACATCCGATCCGGACACCGGCATCTGGTGCACCCCGACCGACGAAGACCTGGCCGAACTGTCGGGCCTGTACTGGTCCGGTGACACCGGATACGCCGTCGGAGACCACGGCAGCGACGACCGCCTGGCCCTGCTCGATCATCGATGCGAGGTGAGCCGATGGGTTCACCTCGCCACCGAGACCATCGACGTCGAAGACCTCACCCGAGCCTCCACCGGCACCCTGTGGCTGGCCGACACCGGCGACAACGACCTGGACCGGACCACCGTGTCCCTGATCGGACTCGATCCGGTCACCGCCGAGCACAGCACACTACCGATGTCCTACCTCGACGGCCCCCACGACGTCGAAGCCTTCACCCTGTCCCCGGTCGGACAACCGGTACTCGTCACCAAGACCGACGACGGGCCGGCCACCGTCTACACCACCGCGGACAACGCCACAGTGACGACCATGCCCACCGACACCCCCACCACCCTCATCGCGGTGGGCACCGTCCCGGCCACCGCCGCCGACGGGTCGATCCGCTCGATCACCGGCGCCGCTGTCTCCGCCGACAAGTCACTGGCGGCGCTGCGCACGAAGAAAGACGTGTTCGTCTATCACGTCCACGACGGTGACATCGCCGAGACATTCACCGACCTACCGGATCTGGTTCTTCAAGCGCCGCAACAACCCCAGGGAGAAGCACTCGCGTTCACCGACGACAATGCACTGCTGCTGGCATCGGAGGCAGACGGCGGACCACTGCCTTCGATTCGGATCCTCTCCGAGATCCCCGACCGCATGCACGCCGCGCAATCCGACGACACCGACCTTCCGCTGTGGACACCTCTCATCGTGACCGGTCTCCTTGCCACCGGCGGGGTCGCGTGGTGGGTGCGCCGACGGTCCTGAAACGGCACGAGATGATGTCGCCATATAGCATCCTCCTCCCGGGCAACGGGCAAGGAAGCGAGAGAAGCCGGGTCCCGAAGGACCCGGCTCTTCCGACAGGAGTCGGCCGAATCACTGACACTGCAGCACGATTCCGGCTCCCTTCCACACCTGTCGCTCCTTGGTGACGTACTTCTCTCCATTCCAGTACTGATACGTTTCGGTGCGATAGCCCAGATCACGCTGCTGAGTGACCGCGCACTGGTCCCGCGAGGCGCTACCGAGACGGCTGATCACCGAGTACGGCACACCGGAGTCGGTCAACGCAGACACCGCAGCCTGCTCACTCATCCCCACCACACTCGGCGCGGTCTGCGCGGTGGCTGTTCCAGCCCCCAGCAGCACCGACGCCACTGCGGCCCCCACAGCTCCCGCCATAATTTTCCAGCGCATCACATCTCCTGACTCTCAACGAAATCGAGTGATACCGACACCCGCCCGATCGACGACGTCACCTCGGTGTCGGTACGACCGATCCTGGCCGGACAACCTGTAAACAGCATCGGACGATGCTCCGAACACCCTGCGAAAGAGCCGATCTCGCGTACAGAAACAATTCCCGGACTTCTCACACCGGAAACGAAGCCACGACCGCTTGACTGAACACCACGACCCACCCCGGGGACATTCCGATGCCCGAAGCGAGGAACTGCGTAACGCCATGCTCCTGTCCGATACCGACTTCAACCGCTTGGCCGTCACCGCAGCCCGCGGCGACCGCACGGCCGTGAACGAGCTCGTCACACATCTCTACCCGCTCGTCCTGAAATACTGTCGGCGCCGCATCGGCGCACTGCCCTCGCACAGCGCCGAGGACGTCACACAAGAAGTGTGCCTCGCCCTCGTGAAGGCCTTACCCACCTACACAGACCAGGGGCGATTTCTCGCCTTCGCCTACGGCATCGCCTCCAACAAAGTCGTCGACGCCTTCCGCTGCAGCACACGCCTCCCGCAGCCGGTAGCCGAGCTCCCCGACACCGAATGCCACCGGGACGGACCGGAGATCCACGCCCTCCTCCACGACGAACAGCACCACATCGAGGCACTGCTCGCCACGCTGACCGTGCGGCAGCAAACGGTTCTGCGTCTGCGGATTTTCCACGGTCTGTCCACCGACGAAACCGCCGCCGTCCTCGCTACCACCCCCGGCGCCGTTCGCGTCACACAACACCGAGCACTGACACGTCTCAAAGCCAAACTGACCTCAGCCCCCTCGCGGCCTCCCGAACACCGGCCGCGGCAACACCCCGCGCTGCCGCATCGCCGCCAAAACAAGTCCTACCCGAGGGCTTCGTAGGCCACCTCGATCACCACGGATATCGGGCGCGCCCTTCTCGAATACGACCTGCCCTTGTGTAGGACTGCGCCAATCGATCTCAGTTTCGAACACGATGTGAGCAAGTGGGGCCGGCACACGCATCGATAGCATCCTGCACATGCCGGATCAGCGACCGACGGAGTGGACGATTGACGTCTGGGTGGACCCCCAAACTGCCCGCACCGTGTTGCGGGCGATTCCCATCCGCCGAGCGATCTCCTTGATCGGCAACCCCTCGCTGCGATGCAGTCGACGGATCTCTGCCCAATCCTCCACTGATATCACCCCTCCAGCATCGGAGAGGGGGCAGTTCCAATCCGTCGCTATGGGGTCATTCTCAGGCCGTCGTCGACAAGAAGGCGTGAGGAGGTCGGCCCACGCTGGTTCGCCGAGGATGTCCTGGAGCATCAGGGGGTACACGAAGACTAAGGCCGATTGCAGAATTGCAGGCACAGCACGAACATCTCCTGCTCGTCGCGCCGGTTCGAGGCGATCTCCCCGCCCTTGCCGTAGGCGGTCACGGAGTTGGCGCCGTTGGAGGACTCCATCACGTTCAGGCCCTCCTCGATCTCCCGCTGAAGGTCCCTCAGCCGCAGATAGCGGGCCACGAAGATGGTCTTCTGCGCCCGTCCGACCTCCAGCATCGCCGCATAGGCCGCCCCGGACTGCCGCTCGGCGATGCCCAGCCGGTGTACCGGTCGTAGTCCGCCGCTACCCGGGAATGATCCACGAGTTCCTCCGCCATCCCTTCGACGACAGCGGCAGTGCGATCCGAAGCCGCCGCCGCACACTACGCAACGCGTTCACCGCGGGTTCTGCGTGAGTGTCCGGGAACTCTCGTCAGCTGTGGCTGGTGGAGAAAGGGCGTCCAGAAGTTGGTCGATGATCTCTTGCGCGAGGAGAAGCGAGAACGGCCGGGCGTGTGCGGGGCAGGGATGAGATCAGCCGCGGAGGGCCTGCCGCGGCTGATCTCACCAGGAACTTCGCCGACGCATCGAGAGGTGCAGCCGGCTCACTGTCCGACGCCGCCAGCGAAGCAGCCGATCAGGTGAAGTTGAACGGACGCGCAGGCGGGCAGATGCTGGAGGCGCCCGAGAGTTCCGCCCGTGCAATCGAACGGAACCCGGCGGGCGAGCAAGTACTTGTAGCGTGTCGAACCGGAGCCCCCGACGCCTCCGCGGCTCGACTGGCGTCGGAGTACCTCCACTCGACCGGTACGGTGACCGGGAATATTCACGCCCCCACCGACCTCGCGTCCACCCCGCACCCCGTGACCGACAGAGTGCCGACTGAGCTGTACGCGGAACGCTCCGGCCCCGATGACCAATTGTTCGAGACCTATCGGGGACCTGGAAGTGATCCTGGACCGCTGGTTTTGGTCATCGCATGCGATCTCGACGACGGTGCGCGTCAGTGTTGGGATGATCCGGTCGCCGCGGTCCTCGCCCGTGGCGACGAGGCGCAACAAGGCGTCGATGGGGTCGCTCGGGGTGTTCGGGGTCGGCGGCCGGTAGCCCGGGTTCGGCCGGAAGGGCCCAAGTTCTCGGTCTTCTTCGAGTCTCCAACCGCCTACCATCACCTCCGCTGGAGGCGTCTTGTCGGCGGGGGTTACCGGACCAGTTCGGGTCGAAGAGCACGAACCAGTCGCCTTGGCGGACTGCTGAGGACGGATCCATCGGCGCATCCCTTCCCTGTTCGGTGGTCACGAGCCCGCAGGCATTGTGTTCGGCGACCAGGGCGGATGTCCGGAAGGTGGTGCAGGCGTGCTGTGCGGCCCACAACCCGCGCCGCGACACGCCACGATTATCAAAGTAGAAATTGTGATTTCTTGCGATTGCTGATTACGGAATCCGTAGCTCGTCAACCGCACATTGAAGATCTCCTGGTGACCCTGGGCATCCCGAGATTCTGACCATGCGATACATCCACCCGCTCGCCGCGGCGACCGACCAGCCGGCGGACGTCCTGGGCGCCAAGGCATACGGACTCATCGAGTTGCGCCGTCTGGGTCTCCCCGTCCCCGCCGACTTCGTCGTCGGCACCGAATGCCCGGCCTCTCGGCCGCCACCGAAGTCCTCACCAGCCGCGGCGGGCCCGCCCGCCATGCCGCCGTCGTCGCCCGGGCCATGGGCAAACCCGCCGTTGTGCGAGTGACCGATCTGCCGGTGGACGCCACGTCGATACGAACACCTGGGAACGCCTTCCCCGAAGGCACCCTGATCGTCATCGACGGGACCACCGGTGCGGTCACTGCCGGAAACCCAATATCCAGACCCCCACCACCGAACCCCACCTGCGTCGGTTACTCGAATGGGCCGACCGGATCTCCGGCGACCACACGCCCCGCGAGGACACCGACCGCCTCGCTGCCGCGCGCTCCGTGCTCCTCGGCCGGTGAGCCGGCCGCCACCCGTCTACGACGAACACCGCGCTCCATGAAATCGATTACCTGCCGGTTCCACCGCGCCCGTATACGAGTACGGGGTCCGGTGAACCAACCAGTTCACCGGACCCCGCCCGGCCGGCTCCGGTCAGCGGGCGATCGCCCGGCCGGAGACCCGGCTCCGTCAGAACTGGCGCATCTGCTGACGAATCTGGTGGAACTGCAGCTCCCACTGCATGGCGCGATCCTGGGAGCGGCTGGACTGATCTTCGGCCTGCTGCGCGAGCTGGGCGGCCTGGTCCGACTGGTCCTGGGCCGACTGGCAGCGCTGGGCGGCCTGGTTGGCCTCGCTCTGGGCCTGCTGGGCCTGGGCCTGGGCCCGGTCGGCCTCGCTCAGCGCCTGCTGCGCCTGGTTCTGCGCCTGGATCGCCTGCTGGCGGGCCTGCTGCGCCTGGTTGTTGGCCTGGTTGGCCTGGTTCTGCGCGATCTGCGACTGGTGCTGGACCTGGCGGGCCTGCTGTTGCACCTGCCGGGCTATGTTCTGTGCCTGCTGCGCGTACTGCCGCGCGTTCTGGCATTCCTGCCGGATCTCATCCAGGCCCATGCGCAGCATGTCCAGGCTCTGGATTTCCTGCTGACTGCTGCCGTTACTGGAACGGGTGGCAGTGCTGGTTTCTTGCGCCATCTGAGCATCCTTCCAAAGGGGGGTGTTTGAAACGGACTGACTCGTGGAGCGCTCATATCCTCGCACAGTCGGGCACGGGACCAGAGCCCACGTTCGGAGAAAAATTGGCGAGAAAGCCCAGCTCGGACGGTATATCGCGGTTATCGGACGCGACCCCCGTGTGACCCCGGCCGATAACCGCGCCCGCGACATCGGTAGATGCCATACCGAGACCTCTCCGTCACCGGAACCGGGGCCGTTGTCCGAGTCCGGGGTGCGGCCGGCCGACGGCCACTCCCACGGAACAGACCAGTCCCATTGGTGCAGCGGCGCGGTCCATCGGCGCCTGCCGATCGTATCGAAGATCCGTTCGGGTGCTTGCCTTATGCTCGCGCCTGCGTCCTCGGATCGACGCTACGGAACTCCACCAGGCCAGCTCACCCTGACGGTGAACGGCCCGTTTTCTGCGTCCATGGGGTTTTGTTCGAAGATGCCTTCGTAGCAGGGGCTGGTCATAAATGCTCAGCTACTCCTGCGTTTCGACGACGCGGGCAGGATCCTGGGTCTGCCGTTATCAGCGATTTCGTATAGACCTTCGACCTCGCGGAAGACAGTCTCTCCCTCATCACGGAAATGCGGTTGCGCGCATTTGACCGCCAGACGAGGCTCTGTTTGTTCGACGGCGCGAAGGTGGCGGGTCGCTAGAGCAGTTCGTTCTCGGCGGTTGCATGTGTCCGAGGTTTCGGCCTTCATTCCCGGACAGTGTCTCTGCTGAGCTCTGGAATGCTGGTGACTGCGATTCGTGTCATCAACGTGTGAAGCTGAACCGAACTGTGGCGAGAGTGGGTTGTGTCGTGGAGACGGTGATTGGACAGCATCGGGCTGTGTTGAGCAAGTTGCTGCCGGATGCCGGACGGGGGGATTTCACTGTCCATGAGGGGCAGTTCCATTTGGTGGTGGTCGGCCCGGATCGTGTCGTGTGTCTGCCGCGCACCGAGGCGGCGGCGGTACGGCTGCCGCGGCGAGCGGCTGTTTTGCGTGTCATGGCCGGATTCGACCTGGGTTTCCGTGTGCCGGTTCCGCTGGAGGATGGCGGCGCGGACGGCATCAGTGAGCAGCCGTTCCTGGTGTTGAGCCGTGTTCCTGGAGCTCCGTTGGCCGCTGAGGTACTCGACGACCCGCAAGTGGCCGATGTGGTCGCAGGCCAGTACGTCGGACTGCTGGCCGATCTGGCCAGAGCCGGCAGCGACGATAGGGTACGGGCGGCCCTACCGGCTCTGGAAGACCGGTGGCCGCGGTTCGCGGCCGATGTCCGCGCCGAGCTGTTCGAGCTCATGTCCGCCGGTGGGCGTCGGCGTGCCGAACAGGAACTCGTCGCCATCGAAGCCCTTCCTCACCTCACTGCGGCGGTGGTGCATGGTGACCTCGGGCCCGAGAACGTGTTGTGGGAGAACATCGACGGGCTCCCGCGCTTGAGCGGGGTGGTCGACTGGGACGAGGTCTGTCTCGGTGACCCCGCCGAGGACCTTGCAGCCCTCGGAGCCGGCTACGGCGATTCCCTGTTGCGGAGGGTGCTCACACTCGGTGGTTGGGCGGATCACGAAACGACCGCCCGTATCACCGCGATCGCCGGAACCTTCGCCCTGCAGCAGGCCCTCGCCGCCTACCGCGACGGTGACGAAGCGGAATTGGCGGACGGTCTGACGGTCTACCGCTGAATCGGGTCACCGTAGTGCCGCGAAATCCGGCACCATCGGGCCCAACAAAGGACGCTCGGTCAGACTTGGAACAGTAGTTCGGCGCCGCGGCGGTCGAGTTCCATGTAGCCGAGTTCGTCGATGCAGAGCAGGTCGACGCGTCCGTAGCGGGCGATGGTCTTGGTCAACTGTTTGTCGTCGGCGGCTTCGACGAGTTCGTTGACCAGCTTGGTGGCCAGGGTGTATTTGACCCGGAAGCCCTGCATGGCGGCTTCGGTGCCCAACGCGATGAGCAGGTGCGATTTGCCGGTGCCGGAGTCGCCGATCAGGCAGAGCGGCAGGCCTTTCTGGGGTCCCGGTAGTACTGACGAAGTTTCGGTCGGATATAGCCGCGACCTGCTCTGATCCGGTTTCTGGCTCGGATGTTGGGGGGTCGGTGTCAAGGGCTCATCAGCGGTCCGGAGCGCTGATGGCAATCTCAAAGCCTGATCTCGTCCCAGGGGACGGCTGACCAGAGTTCGACCAGCGCTGCCCAGGTCCGGTATCTGTCACCGAATGTCCAGGTTTGTTGTCACGGATCAGCCTGTTTCCGGGCGCATCCCGGCAGAAGTAGTGGGCGGTGGGGCGCTGTGATGGAGTAGGTCCATGGTGAAGGAGTTGGCGGATTGCTGCGACGTGTATGACCTGCTCGATCACAATGTTCGGCCACGGCCGGGGATGCGGGCACGTGGCGAGCCCTCGCCGACCGGCTCGGCGTGCCGTTTCATTTTCGCAAGTCCGGACGAACCCGGCCTGGACCTGCCTCGCCGGGTGTAGGTGGGCCGTGCTGTCGGTGTGAAGTGTGATTGTCGTGGGCAACGAATTACTGGGATGCCGGCCAGTTTTCGGTGTGACCGATGAACAATTCGGTGACCTCGACAGGCCATCGAGGCTTGTCCACGAGGTCGAATTCCGCGCAGTACAGCAGGGGAGGCAGCTCGGTGTGGTCGCAGACGTGATCAGCGACATGGATGAACTCGCCGACGACGCTGCCGAACATGGCCGCGCTACCGGTGAGGAACAGCGTTTCGGCGTACACGCGGTGCTCGCAGCGGTCCAGGCTCTCACGGTACCCGAGCTGCGGATAGTCCTGTTCGGCACGGATCCGTATGGCCTCGTCGGACACGTTCACCGTCTGCGCACGACCCGCACCGAGGTGACGGCGGATCTGCGGCCAGATCGAGTGGCGTAGTTGCAGCGAGTGGTGCACGAGAACCAGATCCAACGGTGCCAGGTTCGCCTGCCAATCCACGGCGTCGTCAGCCAGGGCATTGCGCCGAATAGGGAAATAAAGGATCGAGCGTGGGAATCGGGCGAGCAGTTCCCACAGGCCGGCGAACTGCCAGGCCGTCGTCCGGTCCACACGCAGGTGGAAGCAGCCATGCGCATCGCGCAGTGTCGCATGAACAGGAATGGGGCGCGGTTGGATGATCCGGTAGTTCCTGGTACCGAACTGGACCCGGTGGGCGGTGTGGCTCGCGCTGGTCATGCTCGCGTGCCGGTCGTGGCGGTCTGGTCGAGGTGGCGTTGCAGGACTCGATACACCGTAGGGCGGGAGACAGAGAACAATTCGGCGAGTTCGACGATGGTGTGTGTGCCGGCCCGGTGCAGTTCGACCAGGCGGGCCCGCTGCCGGGCGGATAACTTGGGCTGTTTGCCCCTCAGTTTGCCCTTGGCTTTGGCGATGGCCATCCCTTCGCGGGTGCGCATGCGCAGCAGGTCGACCTCGAACTCGGCGAAGGTGGCCAAGATGTTGAAGAACATCTTTCCCATGGGGTCGGCGGGGTCGTAGAGCTGACCGCCCAGGGAGAGTTTCACGCCGCGGGCAACGAGGGAGTCACCGATCTCACGAGCGTCGGGCACCGACCGGGCGAGTCGATCGAGCTTGGGCACAACCAGAGTGTCACCGGCACGCACCGCAGCCAGGGCTTGGGCCAGACCGGGACGCTCGCGATGGGTACCGGTCAGTCCGTGGTCGAGATAGATCCGATCCTCGCCGACACCGAGACCGAGCAGGGTCTCACGCTGGGCGGTGAGGTCTTTTTCGTCGGTGGAGCAGCGCGCATAGCCGATCAGGACACCCATCCCACTCTCTCTGTCACGTTTATGGGGGCTTACCGTGACAGTATCACCGTACACCCTAAATGAGACGTCGTTGCGGCTGGTCACTATCTCCGCCATCGCAGTATCGATCTTGTCCGTTGAGGGAACGGCCAACGGACGCCGAGGTCACGTTCTGCCGGGGCATTGCCGCTTCGCCCAGGGTCCCCGGATGCCACCGGTGACATCACATCGGCCCTCATGTACCTGGTGACATGATCCTTAACGGCACCCCTACTTTGCGGCTTGTGACAGCTCCAGGATTTCTGGGCCATGTCCAGCGGAACGACGTCGGGAACGACAGGCAAGCTGATCATCCCGAGTCGCAAGCCAGACGTCCGTCCCCGACAGCCCGAATCCGTTGTCAGAGTCCGAGTTTGGTGACCGCGTTGTCGGCCAGCGGATCGGCCGTGCGGATGTAGCGGTGTACGGTGCGCGGGTTGCTCCAGCGGCCCTGCCGCATGATCTCGCGGTCGGCGGCGCCACCGAGGGCGGCCTGGGTGGCGAACCCGGCGCGCAGCGAATGGCCGGAGAACAGCGCGGGATCCAGGCCCGCGCGTGCCGCGTAGCGTTTGACGAGCTCGGCGACCGCACGCCCGGACAGCGCGGTGGCGCCGAGGCCGCCGTGCCGGTTGATCGCGGGGAACAGGGGTTGGTCGGGCCGCAGCCGCGGATCAGGGTGGTAGCCGTGGCAGCGGTGGATCCGCGGGTCCGCGGCGGGTAGTTGTTCGACCCATGGGCGCAGGTTCGCCGGGTTCTCGGTGTGCACGGCCAGCATTCGCATCCAGTCGGCGCAGGCGCAGACTGGGCAGGTGTGGGACTGGCGGCCACGCGGGAGTGCGACGTGTTGTTCGGTGATGCCGGTGGGGTCGGTTTTGGTGGTGGGCAGGTGGATCAGCAGCAGCGGTTCCCCCGTGCCGTGGTCGGTACCGAAGTGGATGTCGGCGAGCCGCAGCCCGGCGAGTTCGCTGCGGCGCAGGGCTCCGGCGAAGCCGAGGAGCAGCAGCAGTGTGTCCCGGCGGCGGGCGGGTTCACCGGGCCAGCCGGGTTCGGGGAGTCCGTCGAGAAGTTCGCCGAGGGTGTGCAGCAGGATCGGTCGTTTGCGGTTGGGGCGGCTGCGGCGGGTGCGGCGGATACCGCGCAGGGTGAGGCGGACGACGTCGCTGCGGGTGGGTGCGGCCAGCCCGTTGGCGGCGTGCACGGCGGCGATGGCGGCGGATTTGCGTTCCAGCGTGGCCGGGCTGTACGCGTGGCGGCCGTCGGGTGTGCGGGCGTCCGCGGCGGCGGCGAGGTAGACGGCGATATCGAGGGGGTCCGCGGGGAGTGCGCACCGGTTCTCGGTGGCGCACCAGGCGGCCCAAGCGATCCAGTCGGTGCGGTAGGCGCGCAATGTGTTCGGGGACTGGGAGGCGGTGAGGTAGCGGCCGAGCGCGGTGGCCTGTTCGCTGTCGAAGCGTTCCCGGACCTGCCGCAGTGCGGCGGTGTCGACGAGGACGCTGGTGACGCCGCGCCGGAGTTCGGTGCGGACGGTGTCGGGTAGCGCGAGATCGGTGTCGTATTCGGTCATGGTGATCCCCTCGGTAATTACGTAACAAATTCCGTTTGGTTTGAGATTACGAAACGAAACGTATTGTGCGCCGGATGGCCTGGCCGCAGTCTACAGTTATAACCTCCGATAATGTTCACTTATCGGAGGTCAGGACCGCTGGGGCTTTTCGAGCCTTGCCGACGACTCGTTTCATTCCGTTTCGTGTAAATACGTAGTCCACCAACGAAATAACGCTACGATTCCCCGGTGCCCACCATATGCAACTACCCTGGCTGCACCCGCCCCCTCGCCAAGCCCGCCGGCCCCGGACGTCCCTCGGAATACTGCGACCTCCCGGACCACACTCGCTGGCGTGCATGGCGTGAACGTCAACGCCTACAACAGGAAGGGGAGGCCCCCGCCGAAAACGTCACTGTGACACCTAATAAGGGGCCGGTGACCACCGCGAGACTCCGTGCCGACGAACTACTCACCCAATTCCGCACCCTCGCCGACCAACTCGGTGCGACTCTTTCCGCCGCGGTCACCGAAATGAACACCCTCGCCGACCCGGCCGCGGCCGAGGCACAGGTCCAGGCGGTACAAGCCGAAGCTGCCCGCCGTATCGCCGAAGCCGATATGGCAGCCGCCGCGGCCGAACAGTCCCGACGCGACGCCTACGACGCCCGCACCCGGGCCGAAGAAGCCGCCGAAGACGCCGCGCGAGCAGCCGAAGACGCCGAAGCGCGCATCGCCGAATCGGAAACCCGCACCAGTGCGGCCGTACGGGACCGCGACGAAGCCCTGCGTGAAGTCGAGAAGGTCACCACCCGCGCCGCCGACGATGTCTTCGCGGCGCGCAGCGCGGCCGAGGACGAGATACGCGCCGTCCGCGCGGAATCCGAACAGCAGCAGCAATATCTCCGCGACCGGTGCGACCAGGAGATCACTCGGGCCCAGCGTGCCGCCGACGCCGAGATCGAGCGGATGCGACGGGAGTGTGCCCAGCGTGAATCGGCCGCGGCGGCTGAACGTGATCTGGCCGTCCAGCGCGCCGCCGATATCGAGCGCGCCCTGGAGCGTGCGGAACAGTCCGCCGCCGAACGGGCTCAGACCGCCCAGGAGATGCGGTCCGAACTGCAACGCCTGCGCGGAGACACCGACACCCTGCGCACCGAACTCGCCGAGGCGCGCCGGAGCGCGGCGGCCGACCTCGTAGCCGCCCGTGCTGAAGCGAGTGATCGGCTGGAGAAGGCGCACGCGGAGGCCGCGCAGCAGATGGAGGCCCTGGAGCACGCCCGCACCCAGACCCTGGCACGTGCCGAACGCGCCGAACGTCAGCTCGACGATCTGCTCGCCGAACGCGGCAACCGACGGTCGGCGTCGCCGGTATCCGCCGGCGACGCCGTCTGACGTAGCACAATCTCCGGTATGGCTCTCATCCACCGCACCACCATGGCACCGTCGAAATTGGAGTTGCTCGGCCGCTGGTTCCCGAGTCGCCCGTGGTATTCGGGTCCGGGGAGAGCGGAGGAGCTACAGCGGGTGGGCGGGTTCCGGCTCGACGATCCGGCCGGGTCGGTGGGTATCGAGTGCCTGGTGGTCACCGATACCGGGGGTACCGAGCCGATCACGTACTTCGTGCCCCTGAGCTATCGGGATGCGGAATTCGACGCTGACGCCGACGCGCTGCTAGGTACCGCGGAACACGGGGTACTGGGAACCCGCTGGGTTTACGACGGCACCCGGGACCCGGTGGCCGTCGACCGGATGGTGGCGTTATTGGCCGGTGGTGCGCGGGCCCAGCACGGCACCGAGAGCGAGACCCCCGACCTGAGCGTGCTGGTCGCCGCCGCCGCCGACCTCCCCGCGGCCGGCTCGGCGCCGATATCGGCCGCGGAGAATCCCGTGGGCACCGATATCACTGTCGCCGATGGGCAGCTGCGGGTGCATCGTGTCCTGGGCCGCTCGGAGCCGGTCCTGCGTTCGGGACAGGTGATCGTACCGTGGACCGCCCCCGACGGCAGCACCGTGCGCAGTGTGGTTCTGTCGGAACTGCGCTGACCGGTGCGCTGACACTCGGGACGGCCGAGGGCGGGCGGAAGCGCTCCGACCGCCCTCCCCGCCACGTCACATACGCAGCGGTAAACCGGCCTCCGTGCGCGCCACCCGATCGGCGTGGACGATATGCGCGCGTTCGAGCAGTGCGATGAGTTCGGCTTCGCCCTCCCGGATCCGCCGCGTGTATTTGCGCGGCAGCGCGGCGATCGTGTTCTCTTCGGCGATCATTTTCGCGTAGGTGCGTTCGCGCAGCGTCTGGTCGGC
Organism: Nocardia grenadensis; assembly: GCF_050942415.1. Classification (NCBI taxonomy): domain Bacteria; kingdom Bacillati; phylum Actinomycetota; class Actinomycetes; order Mycobacteriales; family Nocardiaceae; genus Nocardia; species Nocardia grenadensis. The sequence goes on from NZ_CP192054.1 coordinate 3,214,198, forward strand.
TTCGTAGCCGAGATCGAGGTAGCGGGTGGCGTGCCGGCGGGCGCCTGCGATCGCGGTCTGGGCGCGGCCGGCCGGGCTGAGCAGCGAGGCCGCCACAGTTACGAGTAGCACGACGACGATCGCCACCAGCGAGGCGGCGGTGGATATCTCGGTCACCGGCACCGGTTCGCCGTGGTTGATGAACGGCACAGTGTTCTGGTGCAGCGCGTGCAGAATGAGTTTGGCCCCGATGAAGGTGAGGATGGCGGCCAGGCCGAAACCGAGGTAGATCAGGCGGTCCAGCAGTCCTTCGAGCAGGAAGAACAGTTGACGCAGCCCGAGCAGCGAGAACGCGGTGGCGGTGAAGACGAGGAAAACGTTCTGAGTGAGGCCGAAGATGGCGGGGATCGAGTCCAGGGCGAACAGGACGTCGGTGCCGCCGATGGCGATCATGGCCAGCAGCATCGGGGTGAGCCGGCGGCGGCCAGCTACGACGGTGACCAGTTTGTCGCCGTCGTAGCTGTCGGTGGTGTGCAGGAGTCGGCGGGCCAGGCGCAGCACGACCGTGTCCCCGGAATGGCTGTCCTCGCTCTCCGGTTTCAGCATGTTCCCGGCGGTGATCAGTAGCGCGGCACCGAATAAATAGAACACCCAGGCGAAGCGGTTGATGAGCGTGGCGCCGACGAAGATGAATCCGGTGCGGACCGCCAGCGAGAACACGATGCCGACCAGCAGCACTTTCTGTTGCGCCGCGCCGGGTACCCGGAAGGTGGTCAAGATGATGAGGAATACGAACAGGTTGTCCACCGACAGGGCTTTTTCGGTGATGTATCCGGCGAAGTATTCGACCCCCATGGTCGGTCCGCCGAACCCCCATACGCCGAGGCCGAACAGGACGGCGGTACCCACGTAGGCGGCCGACCAGGTCGCGGCCTCGGTCAGCGACGGTGTGTGCGCGGTGCGGACGTGGAAGAAGAAGTCGAACAGCAACAGGCCCGCGATCAGTGTGAGGGCGCACGCCCATGCGAGCGCGGGAACGGTCACCTCGGCCTCCTGACGGGTCGCGTGGTGGGGCTGGGGCGACCCTATCTCCGGATCCGCGGGCCGGCGGGCCGGTGCAGGTGGCGTCGGGGCGGTCGATCTACCCCGGCGGGGTGCGACGCCGGTGGCTGCCACCGGACGGAGGGTGACCCGATTGGCGACGGAGTCGAAGGTGAGCAGCGGCGGCCCTCTCCTCCTCCCGGTGCATCAGCCTGTTCCCGCGCTGTTCGAATTCGATGTGTCGGATCCCCTGGAACATGGCCGGCACCTGTATCCAGCCCGGTGGCCGCCACGGTGCGGGAACCGCGCCGCCGGGTCCAGGGCAGCAATCGCCCGCCGGTGAGGCGGTTGGCGACCACTTCGGCGATGAGCAGGTACACCGGCCGGGCAGTGTCATCGCCCACGCGGCTCCCATGACGGGATGGTATGCGGGTTACCGGCGGTGCTGTGTCGTACTGATGTCAGGGGGCTGAACGAACACTTCCGGCAACCGTGCGGCAATCCGGGCCCCGGACCCATATCATTTTGCTATGCCGACCTACGAGGAAGCGGACGCCGCTCCGGTGTTCGGTCGCGGTGTCCGCCAGACGGTGCTGGCAATGGGGGTCTGTTCGGTGGTGATCGGGGTGGCCACGGTGGTCTGGCCGGACAAATCCCTGGGTACGGTCGGCAACCTGTTCATGTTCTCGCTACTGTGCAGCGCGGTGACCCTGGCCGCGGTGGCGTTCGGTAGCCGGTTGGGACGGTTTCCGCGGGTGCTGCTGCTGGTGGCGGCGCTGGCATCGCTGGTGACCGCGACCCTGTGTTTCCGGGCGGGTGACTGGACGCTGCTGCTGGCCATGTGGCTGGGCCTGGCGTGGGCGGTGCGGGGGATCGCGCACGCGGTGGCGGGGGTGTGGGACGACGACGAGATCACCGGCAGCGGAAAGCAGGAAGTGTTCGGTTTGGTGACGCTCACCGCGGGTCTGGTGGTCGCGATCGCGCCGTTCGACGATATCGCGACACTGGCGCTGGTCGCGGGGTGCTGTATCACCGTCTTCGGTGTATTGGAGGTGTGGACGGCGGTCCGTTCACCGGCGGCGGTACGCGTCCCGGCCGCGTACTCGCCGACCCCGGACGAGCATCTGACGACGGTGATCGCGAGCGCCGGCGGTTCCAGGGGACGCACCCGCGACTGAGACGCCGGACGGGCTCCGGTTTCGATACTCTTCCCGGTATGGCGATCATTGCGAGCCATCGGATCATGCGCCTGCGGGCTCTTATCGAGCACCCCAATACCGGCGCCGACGAGCGCGCGACCGCGCAGCGCATGCTGGACCGGATGCTGGACCGCTCCGGCTATTCGGCGACCGGTGATCGCACCTACGGTGATCGCCATCACCGGGTCGGTAAACATGCCGATCTGCCGTCGGTGGCGGAGATGATCCGGGCCGATATCGCGTTGGGCCGCATCATGTTCGCTCCGCAGACGCGGTTCGGTGAACCGGCGGTCCGGGATCCGCTCGGTGACGCGCCGGTACAGATCGTGATCACCGTGGATCTGCCGCACCACGGGTGCATCGACATCACCATCGACAATGTGCCCCGGGATTGGGGCTGGGTGATCGAGGACGGTATCGAATGCGTGAGCCCGCAGTTGCAGGAGCTGGCGACCGAACTGGCCGACATCATGAACGGTTACAACTGCGACGGCAGTGATATCGCCAAACGCTTCTTCGGCCGGGTGCGTATCCCGGATTTCACGCTGGTCTGGTAGCGGCGGCGTCGGGAGACGCAGAATTCGTTGCCTTCGGGATCGAGCATGACCCACCAGTGTCCGGCGGGCCCCTGATCCACTTCCCGGACGCGGGTCGCCCCGAGCTGTACGAGACAGGCCACCAGCTCGTCGAGTCCGCCCGGGGTGCTGTGGATATCGATGTGCAGCCGGTTCTTCACGGTTTTGGTTTCGGGGACGTCCTGGAACAACAATCGGTGGCCTGGCCGATAGCACCGCGCTGCTGTCCACCGTGGCCCGCGATGCGATCGACCTTTTCACCGGGGCGCACGCCGGCCGTATCCGAACATGCTCGGCTGCGGACTGTCAGCTCATCCACGTCGATACCTCGCGGCCCGGCCGTCGCCGGTGGTGCTCGATGGAGCACTGCGGCAACCGCAACAAAGTACGCGCGCACCGCGCCCGCACCCCGAGAAAGAAGGGTGATCACCATGCCCACCGGGCTCACCGCGGACGCGGGCCGGCAGATCGGCGCCTCTCCTACGCTGCCCCAGCGCGGCCGGCTGCCGGTCCCGCGTTCGTTTCCCGCAGATCCAATCCGATCGGGGTGATCGCCGGGATCTCCCCGGACGCCATGACCGCGCGGGCCAGTGGGCGCAGTGCCCAGAGCAGTTCCGCGCGGTCGCCGGGGGGCCAGCACCGTGTACGCCGGCGCGGCCGCCGCGTCGGTGCGCGTCTCGATCGCGGCCTTCACCGCCCGGCCCTGCTCGGTAACCCCGCCGTCGCCGGCGAGTCCTTTGCCGCGCAGCGTGTCGAGCCGGTCCGCCCATTCCGCGCCGTCGAAATCTCTGGACACGGTGTAGGTCTCGCGCGGCACCCGGTTCGCCAGGGCCTGCAGCACATGCGATTCGCGCCCGTCGATTCCGGCGGCGACCATCGCGGCGATATGCCCGTCGCCGCGATGCTCCCGCAGCAGGGTCGCCGCGTGCCACAACCGCGCCACCGGGTCACGCGGTTCGGGTAGTGCCCGGTTGGCGGCGAACAGCGTCCGATCCTCCGCCGGTGCCGCGGCGGCCGCCAGTTCGGCCGCCACCGCGACCTCGGGACCGTCGGCGAGGTCCCCGAGCTGGCGGCGCAGCGCCGCGGTCGCACCCTGCTTCCGGGCGGTCAGCGCCGCGCCCGGGCCCGCGAATTCCCATGCGGCGGGTATGGCCGCGTGCACGCGCTCGATGGTGAAGTTGTAGAAGAGCGCGTGCACCACGTCGGACCCGGCCGCGCCGAGCGGGGCGGCGCGGCCGGCGAAGTAACCCATCCAGAACCCGCGATATCCGGCTGTTTTCAGTGCCTGCAGCGGTTCGGGTGAGAAATAGGTGACGGCGTGCAGCGGTTCGAACAGGCGCCAGGCCTGCCGTGCGAAGGCGGGGAGTTCGGTGCTCATGCCGTCACGCTACTGCGCCCGACCCCCGTGGAAGCGAGCGTTCATGCGGGCCATTGGAAGTCGGGGTCCCGGCTGTAGTCCAGGCGCCGCCGGTCCAGTGCCATGGCCACCATCTGCCGGGCTCCCGGGCCGATGATCGCGCGCAGCGGGGGGTCGGGTAGGCCCACGAGTTCCAGCACGGCGGCGGCGGCCACTGCCGGGTCGGCGTCCACCCATTCGGACTTCTCGGCCGGCTCGGGTTCGGCCGAACCGGTGGGCGCGGCGTGCGGATCGGGATAGTCGGGGATGCCCAGTATCGCGGTGCGCAGTTCGGCGTAGGCGGGGTGCGCGGTGCCGAAACGCATACTGGAGCCGGCCCAGTCGGTAGCGAACCCGCCCATTTGCGCGATGGTGACGGCAACCCCGAAGGGGCGGAGTTCGTCGGCGAGTGCCGCGCTGAATCCTTCCAGCGCCCATTTCCCGGCGTTGTACATGCCGAACAGTGGCATGCTGCCGACCGCGCCGACAGTGGAGATCTGCACGATATGGCCGCTACCCCGGGCCCGTAGGTGGGGGAGCGCGGCCTGGCAGACCCAGACGGCGCCGTAGAAATTGGTGTCCAGTTGGTCGCGGATCTCGGCTTCGGTGAGTTCCTCGACTGCGCCGACGAGACCGTATCCGGCGTTGTTGACGATGATGTCGAGACCGCCGGTGACTTCGACGGCCCGCTGCACGGTGACCTGCACCTGATCGCGGTCGCGCACATCGAGCGGCAGTACGGTGAGCCGTTCCCGAGCGAGGTCGTCCAGGGCGTGCGGATCCCGGGCGGTGCCGACCACGTGGTCGCCGTGGGCGAGGGCGGCTTCGGTGAAGGCACGTCCGAGGCCGCGGTTGGCGCCGGTGATGAACCATGTTCTGGTCAACTAAGACCCCTTTCGGAACGAGACGTTGCGTCTCGGCAAGAGTGTCAGCCGGTGGCGATGCTGTCAAGACGAGACGTTCCGTCTCGTCGATGCTAGAGTCGCCGCATGGCAGATACCCCGGCCACCCGCCGCAGCCACCGCTCCCGCAGCGCCATCCTCGCCGCCACCACCGAACTGATCGGCGAGATGCCCTACGCCAAACTCACCATCGAGGCCATCGCGGCGCGGGCGGGTGTCGGTAAGCAGACGATCTACCGGTGGTGGCCCTCCAAGGGGGCGGTGGTCTTCGAGGCAATGCTCGAATCCGACTCCGGCCCCGACGGGCTCGTGCTGCCCGATACCGGTGATATCGCCACCGACCTGCGCACCCTGCTGCACGGGGCGATCGCGGCGCTCACCGATCCCCGCGGCGAGGCCTTCCTGCGGGCGATGTCGGTCGAGATACAGCAGGACGCCGAACTCGCCGCCACCTACCGGGAGCGACTGCTGTTACCCCAGCGTGCCGCCGTCGGCACCCGGCTGACCGCCGCGATCACGGCAGGACAGGTGCGGCCCGATCTCGATATCGAGGTCGCCATCGACCTCCTGCTCGGCCCGGTCCAGACCCGGTGGTCACTCGGGCTGGGCGGCCTGACCCCCGACTACGCCGACACCGTTCTGGCCGCCACCCTCACTTGTCTGCGTCCCTGAACTCTCGGCGACCGCCGCGGTCGACGAACTCACCCAGGAAACGACGGATCGCCCGGGAATCCGAAGACTCCCGGGCGATCCGCGACCGCGGTGCGGTCACACCGGCCGGATCAGGCCAGATCGAACCGATCCGCGTTCATGACCTTGTTCCAGGCGGAGACGAAGTCGCGTACGAACTTCTCCTTCGCGTCGTCGGCCGCGTATACCTCGGCCACCGCGCGCAGCTCGGAGTTCGAACCGAACAGCAGGTCGTAGCGGGTACCCGTCCACTTGACCTCGCCGGTCGCGGTATCGCGGGCCTCGAAGGTCTCCTGGGATTCGTCGGTCGGCTTCCACTCGATACCCATATCGAGCAGGTTCACGAAGAAGTCGTTGGTCAGCGTCCCGACGTTCTCGGTGAACACACCCTGCTGCGACTGCCGGTAGTTCGCGCCCAGCACCCGCAGACCACCGATGAGTACGGTCATCTCCGGCGCGGTCAGATCGAGCAGGTTCGCGCGGTCGATCAGCAGATGCTCCGACGGCAACCGGTGGCCCTTGCCGATGTAGTTACGGAATCCTTCGGCGCGCGGTTCGAGCACACCGAAGGAATCGACATCGGTCTGCTCCTGCAGCGCGTCGTTACGGCCCGGCGCAACCGGCACGGTGACCTGCACGCCCGCCGCCTTCGCGGCCTGCTCCACACCGGCGGCACCGGCGATCACGATCAGATCGGCCAGCGATACCTTCTTGCCGCCGGTCTGGGCACCGTTGAACGATTCCTGGATCTTCTCCAGCGCGTTCAGCACGGTCGCCAGCTGCTCGGGTTCGTTGATATCCCAGCTCTTCTGCGGTTCCAGCCGAATCCGGGCGCCGTTGGCGCCGCCGCGCTTGTCACTGGACCGGAACGTCGACGCCGACGCCCACGCCGTGGACACCAGCTGCGGCACGGTCAGGCCCGCGGCCAGCACCTGCTCCTTGAGGGCGGCGATATCGGCCTCGTCGATCACCTCGAAATCCACGGCCGGGATCGGGTCCTGCCAGAGCAGCACCTCGGCGGGCACCTCCGCGCCGAGGTACCGCTCGACCGGGCCCATATCGCGGTGGGTCAGCTTGTACCAGGCGCGGGCGAAGGCGTCCGCGAACTGATCCGGGTTCTCCAGGAAGCGCCGCGAGATGACCTCGAACTCGGGATCGAAGCGCAGGGCCAGATCGGTGGTCAGCATCGTCGGCTTCTTGCGGGTATCCGAATGCGCGTCCGGGATGATCGCGTCGGCGTCCTTGGCCACCCACTGGTTGGCGCCGGCCGGGCTCTGGGTGAGTTCCCATTCGTAACCGAACAGGATCTCGAAGAACTCGTTGGTCCACTGGGTCGGCTTGGTGGTCCAGGTGACCTCCAGACCACTGGTGATCGCGTCGCCGGCCTTACCGGTGCCGTGGGTGCTCTTCCAGCCCAGACCCTGCTGCTCGATGAGCCCGCCCTCGGGTTCGGCGCCGACCAGCGCGGCATCGCCGGCGCCGTGGGTCTTGCCGAAGGTGTGGCCGCCGGCGATCAGCGCGACGGTCTCCTCGTGGTCCATTGCCATCCGGCCGAAGGTTTCCTTGATGTCCACGGCCGAGGCCAGCGGGTCCGGATTACCGTTCGGGCCTTCGGGGTTCACATAGATCAGGCCCATCTGGACCGCACCCAGCGGGCTCTCCAGATCGCGGTCACCGCTGTAGCGCTCGTCTTCGAGCCATACCGATTCCGGACCCCAGTAGACGTCCTCGTCCGGTTCCCATAGATCGGCGCGCCCGCCGGCGAAGCCGAAGGTCTGGAATCCCATGGACTCCAGGGCGACGTTACCGGCGAATATCATGAGGTCGGCCCAGGACAGCTTCTTGCCGTACTTCTTCTTGACCGGCCACAGCAGCCGGCGGGCCTTGTCCAGGTTGCCGTTGTCGGGCCAGCTGTTCAGCGGCGCGAAACGCTGCATCCCGCCACCACCGCCGCCGCGGCCGTCGATGGTGCGGTAGGTGCCGGCGCTGTGCCAGGCCATCCGGACCATCAGCGGGCCGTAGTGACCGAAGTCGGCGGGCCACCAGTCCTGGGAGTTGGTCAGGATCTCGGTGATATCGCGGCGGACCTCGTTCAGGTCGAGGGTCTGGAACTCCCGCGCGTAGTCGAAGTCGGGTTCCATCGGATCCGAGGCGGGCGCGTTCTTGCGCAGTATTTTCAGGTTGAGCTGGTTCGGCCACCAGTCACGGTTGCCGGCACCCGTGGTCGGGTGTTTGGCCGTGAACGGGCACTGGCCTGTGGTGCTGTCGGACACTGCGTTCCTTCCAATGAAACAGGGGTCATTTCGGGCTGGGCGATACGGAACAGTCGGGGCACAGGCCCCAGTAGACGACTTCGGCCTCCTCGATGGTGAAACCGTGGTCGTCGGCGGCGGTCAGGCATGGGGCGGGGCCGGTGGCGCAGTCGACGTCGGCGATCGCGCCGCAGCTCCGGCACACGAGATGGTGGTGGTTGTCGGCGACCCGGGTCTCGTACCGGGCCACCGACCCGGTGGGCTGGATGCGGCGCAGCAGGCCGGCGGAGGTGAGCGCGCGCAGTACGTCGTACACGGCCTGGTGTGACACCGCGCCGAGGGATTCGCGCACCCGGCCGATGATCGAGTCGGTATCGGAGTGCGGGCTCTCGTGTACCACGCTCAGCACCGCCAGACGGGGTGCGGTCACACGGAGCGCGGCCTCGCGCAACATGTTCTCGAACTCCGCGGTCGTGGTCACGATTCGGAGCTTACCGTTTTTCTTGAATCAATCAAGTATTAGTTCTAATCAAGATTTGAGCTCCTGGTAAGCCCAGGTCTTTCCAGGTGACCCGGGATACGATGCCCCCACACTTCGCGAACAACGCCGATCCGCCCGGAGGATATATGCGTTCCACGGTCCGCCGCAGGGTTATCGCCGCAATCGGTACGGCCGCCTTCGGCTGCGCCGGCACAGCGGCGACAGCCGCCGCGCAACCCACCTACTACGACCCCGAGATCAGCCACTGCGACCATCTGTTCCGGACCCCGCTGGAAGCACCGAGGCCGGGAGCCGCGGTGTACTGGAGCCCGTTCGGCAGTACCGGAATCGTCTGCTACGACAACGGGACCGGGGTCGCGGACTACTACCAGCGCGACCCCTCCGGCGCCTGGCACGATATGAACGAACTCGCCCCCGGCCAGTTCTTCTACAGCATCTTCGCCACCGGGGTTCCCGACGCCGCCCACTGGCGCTGACGCCACCCGGACGGCCCGCATCCGCCGGCGAAAACCACCCGGGCCCGGCGGGCGCCCACCCCGCCCGGTGGGATCGCGCCGTCACCGCGGTAATACCGAGGTATTATCGTGGCAGTCGTGGAGTACGAATGGCACGCGTCCAGCGAACCGTTCCTTCGGCACTTCGAGGTCGCGGCCTGGGAAGTGGTGGAGGTGCTGTACTCGCCGCGGCGGTGGTCGCGTCCGGCGACCACCGCTCAGGGACTGGCGGTGCTCACCGTATGGGGCCGTACCGAGGACGGGCGGCCACTGGTGGTGGTCCTGCGACCGCGTTCACACCCCGACCGGTGGCAGATCCTCATGGCGGCACCCATGGGGGGCCGTCAGCTCGCCGAATTCACCGCATGGGAGGCGACCCGAGATGAATAACGAACACGACCCCGGCTTTCCGCGTAGCGCCGCCGAAGCCGAACAGTTCCTCGACGGGCTGGCCTTCGACGACGCCGCGCAGGTGCCGCCGCTCCCGCCGACCACCGACGAGGTCGAACGCGGGATGGTCACGACCTCGCTCAAACTCCCGCAGGATATGCGCGAGCGCATACGCGAGGTCGCCGCGGCGCACTGCCTCACCCCGTCGATGCTGATCCGCCAGTACATCGAACTGGGCCTGTCCAGCGAACAGCCGGAGCGCATGATCCCGTTGTCGGACGCCATCCGGGTGCTGTCCAGCCTCCGGCCCACCGCCTGAACCCCACCCGCCGCCACCGGTAGGCGTGCGGCGATCTCGCACGTCCTGTCGCCCGGCCCACCGGACTCTCGTGCGCGCCCTCGCCCGCCCCTCCGATGCCTCCCTGGCCGCCCGGCGGAGCGGCGCCATTCCCGGCCGCCTCCTACCGATCCGGACGAACCGTCCGATTTCGGACCACCCGCCGAATCACTTAGCACGCCGAAGTATCTTTTTGCCTGTCGCCCCCTTCGGAGCGGCCTTCCGCACGCTTCCGGAACCGACATTTGCGGAGCTCACTCGAACTCGCTTATTATGGCGTTCCGAAGCTGGTCGTCGAGATTATCGAGAATCCACTTCGACGACTGCCGGTCCTATGCCCGAATTGCGGGCAGATCGGCATGGCAAAGGATTCTCCCGATTGTCGGGGTTGCGGAGAATCGACCGGGACAACAGGCGCAAAGGTTAAGCCACGGCCAGAAGGCGATTTGGTGCAGCCTATGAATACCGACAATGTCAACTTCCCGCTCGACGGCCCCGACATGACTCCGAGCCACATCCGTGACCTGCATGTATCCCAACCCTGGGACGGTATCGATGCGTGCACACACAGTGCGGACTCTGCACCCGGCGGGCCCGCCGGGTGGCGGTTGCTCAGCCACCCGGCCCGTCGAAGAACGGCCCAGAACACGGTGCTTTCCAGCGGATTTCGGGCAGATACGGCCGACCGGTGGATGAGCCCCGATTTTTATAACCAACGGGTATAGATCAACTCGCTTTATTTCCTTTCGGGATCGAATTCGGCGCCCCGATGGGATCGCCGTCCATCATCGCTGATGGGCAAAAGTCTCGATTCGACGACATGAATTGTTGTTCCAATGATATCCCCTGCGCATTTCAGGAGCAGTGAACCGGCTCAATCGGCCGGTTTCCCCCCGATGCCGGGAAAATGGAGGACAGGTGACCCAGTCCAAGCGCAACATAGACGGCCGGGGCCGATCGGATTCAGCGGAGATCGGCTCGTCCACGACCACAGGCCAGACGGCGTCGGGTAACGGTTCGGGTGCGCGGCCTGGCGCCGTCACATTCACCGGCCCGCCCCGCCACGATGTCCTGCCGCTGTCGGCCGCCCAGCGAGGGATCTGGTTCGCACAGCATCTCGCGGGTTCGTCACCGATCTCGGTGGCCCAGTACGTCGAGATCGTGGGTGAACTTCAGCCGGAGCTGCTTCTGGAGGCCTGCCAGGCCGCCGATCGCGAATTCGGTCCCGGGCATCTGCATCTCGTCGAGGTCGACGGCGAACCGTGCCAGTACGTCGACCAGACCGCCGGATCACCGGCCACGGTGGTGGATCTGCGGCGCCGTACCGATCCGGTGGCGACCGCGCACCGTCTCATGGTGGAGGACTATTCGGCGCCACTGGACCTGCTCGGCGACTACCTCATGAAGTGCATCGTGTACCAGGTGGGCGACAACCACTACCTGTGGTATCAGCGTGCGCACCATATCGCCCTGGACGGGTTCGCCGCGGTAACCATGGTGCACCGCATCACCGAGCTGTACAACGCGTGGGTGCGGGGCGCGGACGCGCCCCCGGCCACCGCGAAATATCTGGGCGAGATCATCGAACAAGACCTCGCCTATCGGGGATCGGAACGCTTCGACAACGACCGCAAGTACTGGACCGAACACCTCGCGGGCGCACCACCCGTAGTCAGCCTGGCCGGACGCGTCAGCAAACCCACCATCCACCCGGAACTGGTGAGTGTGTCCCTACCCGAGGACACCGCACACCTGCTCGACAGTGTGGTCGCCGAACGCGGCACCAGCGTCACTCCGATCATCGTCGCGGCGTTCGCCGCCTACCTGGGCCGGATGACCGGAAGCGACGAGGTCCTGTTGAGTCTGCCGGTGTCGGGCCGGCATTCGGCGGTGCTGCGCCGTTCGGGCGGCATGGTCGCCAATGTGGTGCCGCTGCGTGTGCAGATCGCCGACCGCACGGTCGGGGAACTGATCGCGGCGACCCAGAGCGAACTGACCAGCGCGCTGCGCCGGCAACGCTACCGACAGGAGGACATCTTCCACGATATGGGGATTGCCCGGGACGAGGCGGCCTCGTTCGGCCCGGCCGTGAACCTCATGATGGTGGACAACGAGATCGTGCTGGGGGAGACGACCGGCCGGCTCCACGTGCTCACCTCCGGCCCGACCGCCGACCTGTTCGTCAATATCTATCCGGGGGCGGGCCGCGACAGCACCCATATCGATTTCCAGGGCAACCCGAATGTCTACAGTGCCGCCGAACTCGCCGGGCACCACCGGCGTTTCCTCATGTTCCTGCACGAGTTCCTCGCCGGCGGAACAGCGAACGCTGTCGGCGCGCTACCGCTGCTCGAAGCGCGGGAGCGGGCCGCGCTGCTGCCCGTGCGGGGTCCACACGGCACCGGCACCCGGCTGTTACCCGACATCCTGGCCGAGACCGCCCGCCGCCACGGTTCCGGCAGCGCGATCTCCACGCCCGGCCGCACCGTGACCTATGCCGAGCTGGACACCAGATCCTCCCGGCTGGCCCGCCATCTCATCGCGTTGGGCGCCGGACCGGAAACCGCGGTAGCGATCCTGCTGCGGCGCTCGGTGGAATCGGTGGTCGCGGCCTGGGCGGTCGCCAAAACGGGTGCCGCCATCGTGCAGATCGACCCCGAGTATCCGCCCGCCCGAATCGAGCACATGGTGACCGACAGCGGCGCCTCCGTCGCGATCACCGTCGCCGGCCACACCGAACGGCTGCCGCAGCAGGTGCGCCGGGTCGTGCTCGACGATCCCGGCCTCCAGCGGGAATACGAGTCCTATCCGTCCGATCCGGTCACCGATACCGACCGGATACGCCCGCTGCGGCCCGCCGACCTCGCCTATCTGACCTACACCTCCGGGTCCACCGGACTCCCGAAAGGTGTGCAGGTCACCCATACCGGGCTGGCGAACCTCGTCACCGACCGCAGCGACACCTACGGTATCGACGCGGCCGCGCGCGTGTCCTACGCTCTCTCACCCAGTTTCGATGCCTCCCAGGAGCAGTTCCTCACCTGCTTCGCCTCCGGCGCCACCCTGGTGATCGTGCCGCCGGAGGTCATCGGCGGCGAACCACTGACCCGGCTGCTCGCCGAAGAACGGATCACGCACCTGACGCTGACCCCCGCCGTGCTGGCAACCGTCGACCCCGGGCCGCTCACCGATCTGCGTGTCGTGGTGGTCGGGGGCGACGTGTGCCCGCCGCACGTCATCGAACGGTGGACCGGGTCCTGGTCGATGTACAACGAATACGGCCCCACCGAGACCACCATCACCGCCGCCGGAGCGCCCATCGAACCCGATCGCGATCTCACCGTCGGCGGCCCGATCCGCGGTGTCGCGGCCATGGTGCTCGACCGTGCCCTGCAACCGGTCCCCAAAGGCACCGCCGGTGAACTGTATCTGGCCGGACCGGGTCTGGCGCGCGGTTACAGTCACCGTTTCGGTGAAACCGCGGCCCGTTTCGTCGCCGACCCCTACAGCGAGCCAGGGGACCGCATGTATCGCACCGGCGACCTTGCGCGCTGGTCCGGTGCCGGTGACGAGATGACGCTGGAACTGATGGGCCGCAGCGATTTCCAGGTCAAGATCCGCGGCTACCGGATCGAACCGGGGGAGATCGACGCCGCGCTCACCGGACACGCCGACGTGGACCTGTCGGTCACCGTACCGGTGCGGAACAAGACCGACGCGACTGTACTCGCCACCTATGTCGTTCCCGTGCACGGCCGCCGGATCGACACCGGCGCACTGCAGCGTTACGCCCGCGAAACCCTGCCCCCGCATATGGTTCCCGCGGTGATCCTGCCGCTGGACAGTCTGCCGGTGAACGCGTTCGGCAAACTGGATCGCAAAGCGCTCCCCGAACCGGATTTCGGGACCGCCCCGGCCGGACGCTCCCCGGCGACACCCCGGGAGAATCTGCTGGCCGGCCTGTTCACCGAGATTCTCGGGGTCGCGCGGGCCGGCGCCGACGACAGCTTCTTCGCGCTCGGCGGTGACAGCATCCTGTCGATCCAGCTGGTGGCGCGCGCCAAGGCAGTCGGGTTGAGTTTCTCCACCCAGGATGTATTCGATGCCAAGACTGTCGCCGGGCTGGCCGCCGTGGCGACCGACATCGGGGACGCGCCGCGGCTGGCCGAACTCCCCGGCGGCGGCGTCGGGCCGATGCCGCTGTCGCCGATCATGCACGCCATGCTCGGCCGCGGTCACTACAGCCGGTTCGCGCAGGCCACCCTCGTGCAGCTCCCGGACCGCGTCGAACACGCGCATCTGGTCCGGGCCCTGCAGGCCGTACTGGACCGGCACGACATCCTGCGCGCTGTCCTGCGCGGCGCCGAATCGGTGGACCGGTTCGTCGACGTCCTCGACCGCGGGACGGTCGACGCCGACACCGCGCTGACCACGGTCACCTTGACCCGGCGGGACGCCGCCGAGGTCGACGGTCACCTCCAGGCGGCCGCGGACCGACTGGACCCCACCGACGGCGTTCTGCTGCAGGCCGTCCGGCTGCAGGACACCACCGGCCCCGACCTGCTGTGGCTGGTGATCCACCATCTCGCCGTCGACGCGGTGTCCTGGCGTCTGCTGCTCACCGATCTCGCGCAGGCCTGGACGCAAGTCACCGAAGGCGGCGAACCACAGTTCCCGCCGCCCAGCACCTCGGTGCGACGCTGGGCGCACGGACTGATCGAACAGGCGGCCACCCGGCGCGCGACGGAACTGGACCTGTGGCGCGGTATCCACGAACGGGGTGACCGGCTGCTCGGACCACGCCGTCTGGACCCACAACGCGATGTCGTGGCGACGGCGGGCCGTGTCCGGATCCGGATCCCCGCCGATATCACCGAGGCGGTGCTCACCACCGTCCCGGCCCGCTACCACGGCAACGCCAACGACCCGCTGCTGGCGGCACTCGCGCTGGCGCTGGGCGAGTGGCGGCGCCGCCGCGGTATGGCCGCCGGCGCGGAACTGATCTCGCTGGAAGGGCACGGCCGCGAGGAGCAGGCGGTGCCGGGTGCCGACCTCAGCGCCACGGTGGGCTGGTTCACCACCCGGTTCCCGATCCGGCTCGAATTGCGCGATATCGACCCGGAAGAGGCGTTCGCCGGCGGAGCGGCCGCGGGACGCGCCGTCGAGCAGGTGAAAGAGCAGCTGCGTGCGGTGCCCGACAACGGTATCGGCTACGGCATGCTGCGCTGCCTCGATCCGCAGGGCAGCACCGAGCTGGGGAACTCACCGGACCCCCAGATCAGTTTCAACTATCTGGGGCGGGTGGGTGTCCGCGAACACTCGGGGGCGTGGACACCCACCCGTGAGTTCACCTCGTTGACCGCGACAAGCGATCCCCGGATGGCGCTGCCCGCCCTGCTTGATATCAACACGATCGCCGAACCCGGACCCGACGGCCTCGAACTCGATGCGACCTGGGAGTTCGCCGCGCAGGTGCTCGACGCCGCGGAGGTCGACGAACTCGCCGGCCTGTGGGTGCGGGCGCTACGCGCCCTGGCCGGGCATATCCGCTCCGAATCCGCGGGCGGCTTCACTCCTTCCGATTTCCCGCTGGTCACCGTGTCGCAGGACGAGATCGATCAGTGGCTGCGCGACTATCCGTCGCTGACCGATGTATGGCCGCTGACCGCCCTGCAGGCCGGGTTGCTGTTCCATGCCATCTACGACCGTGACACCACCGATGGGTACACGGTGCAGGCGGCACTCACCTTCGCCGGGGACGTCGACGCGGACCGGATGCACCGCGCCGCCCAGTCCCTCGTCGACCGCCACGACAGCCTGCGCACCGCGTTCGTCGAAAGCGCCGGCGGCCCCCGCCAGCTCGTACTCGGCGACACCCGGGCCGACTGGCAGTACTCCGATCTCGCCGACCTCCCCGACACCGAGGCACACGACCGCGCCTTCCAGGAACTCGCAACGGCGGCCACGGCACCATTCGACCCGG
The DNA here is from genome assembly GCF_050942415.1 of Nocardia grenadensis. NCBI lineage: Bacteria > Bacillati > Actinomycetota > Actinomycetes > Mycobacteriales > Nocardiaceae > Nocardia > Nocardia grenadensis. The sequence goes on from NZ_CP192054.1 coordinate 3,229,938, forward strand.
CTCGTCCGCCGCTGCTGCGGTTCCATCTGGTGCGCACCGGCACCGACGAACACCGACTGCTGGTCACCAACCACCACCTCGTGCTCGACGGCTGGTCGATGCCGCTGCTGATCCACGAACTGCTCGCGCTGTACGCGTCCGGTACCGAAACGGCCGAACTCGCCCCACCCCGCTCCTACCGGGACTACCTGCAGTGGCTGCACGCCCAGGACAGTGACGCGGCGACCGAGGCGTGGCAGCGGATGCTCGCCGGCGTGGAAAGTCCGACACACGTCACCGGCCGCGCCGACCGCACCGCCGGCGCGGACAGCGGCGAAACCGGCCGCGCGCTCGACGCCGCGACCACCGCCGCGGTCCTCGACCTCGGCCGCACCCACGGGGTCACCGCGAACACCGCCATCCAGGTGGCATGGGCGCTCCTGCTCACGACCCTCACCGGCCGCCCCGATGTCGTGTTCGGCAACACTGTTTCGGAGCGTCCGCCCCATATCCAAGGCGTCGAATACATGGTGGGACTGTTCATCAACACCCTGCCGGTGCGGGTCCGCACCGACCCCCACGAAACCGTCGCCGACCTGCTCACCCGCGTCCAATCCGAGCAGGCCTCGATGCTCGGGCACCGGCACATCGGCCTGGCCGAACTCCAACGCGCCACCGGCATCGCCGACATGTTCGATACGGTGACCGTGCTGGAGTCCTACCCGCTGGACCGCGAAGGACTGGCACGTGATCTCGGTGCCGCCGGACTCCGGCTCATCGATATCGACGCCCGGGACGCCACCCCGTATCCGCTGAGTCTGCAGGTGACCCCGCCGTCACGGGACGCCTCCGATACCGAGGAGAACAGCACCTACACGGTGACGTTGCGGTTCGCCACCGACCGCTTCGACACCGGCACCGCCGACACACTGCTCGAACGATTCGAACTGCTGCTGACCCAAATCGTCACCCACCCGGGTCGCCGCGTCGCCGCCGTATCCGCGGCCCGCGACACCGAACGCGCGGAACCGCAGTCGGTACACGGCGCGCCGCCGGTCGGCGAACGCACCCTGCACGACATCCTGTCGGCCACCGCGCGCCGCTACCCCGACGCGACTGCCGTCCGCGCCGGCGACATCACCCTGACCTACCGCGAACTGGAACAGCGCGCCGACGCCCTGGCCCGCCGGCTCACCGAACGCGGCGCCGCCCCCGAAACCTTCGTAGCGCTGGCCCTCCCGCGCTCCGCCGAACTGGCGGTCGCGATCTGGGCGGTGGCCCGCACCGGCGCGGCGTTCGTACCCCTCGATCCCGCCAACCCGCCCGAACGCCTCGCGGAACTGCTGGCCGATTCCCACAGCACGCTCGGCGTCACCGTCGACCCCGTCATCCCACATCTCCCGACCACGATGGACTGGCTGATCGCCGACCCCGCCACCGCACCCGATCCCGTCGCCGAACCGGTCACCCCCACGCACCTGCATCCCGGCAACGCCGCCTACCTCATCTACACCTCCGGGTCGACCGGTAAACCGAAAGCGGTACACATCGCCCACCGGGGCCTGGCCGATGTCGTTGCCGCCCAAGCCGAAGCGTTCGCCGCGACCACCGATTCGGTGGTGCTGCAGGTCGCCTCACCGGGCTTCGATGCCTGTGTCTCGGAACTGCTGCTGGCCCACAGCAGCGGCGCCTGCCTACTGGTGGCGCCACCAGAGGTGTACGGCGGCAGCGACCTCGAAGACCTCTTGCGCGAGCAGCGGGTCACCCACGCCATCATCACCCCGTCGGTGCTGGGCACCATGGATTCTGCCGGGCTGCCCGCGCTGGACACGATCGCGGTCGTCGGCGAGGCCACCGGATCCGATCTGGTGAACCGGTGGGCACCCGGACGCCGGCTCATGAACCACTACGGACCGACCGAATGCACCATCTGGGCCACCGGATCCGAGGCGCTGCGCCCCGGCGAACCGGTCACCATCGGCGGCCCGATCCGCGGCGTGACCGCCACGGTGCTCGATATGTGGTTGCGGCCGGTACCGGCCGGAGTCGCCGGGGAACTGTATCTGGGCGGGCCCGGCCTGGCCCACGGCTATTACGACCGCCCGGCCACCACCGCCTCCCGGTTCGTCGCGGACCCGTACTCACCCCGCGGTGACCGCATGTACCGCACCGGTGACTCGGCGCGGTGGGTGCGCGGCCGCACCGGCCCGGAACTGGAATACCTGGGCCGCGGCGACCAGCAGGTCAAGATCCACGGCCTGCGTATCGAGCCGGGCGAGGTCGACGCCCACCTCACCCGGCACCCGGCCGTGGCACGGGCGGCCACCGTCGCCCAGGACGGCCCGGCCGGAGAACCGGTCCTGGTGTCCTATGTCGTACCGGCCCCGGGAACCACCCTGGATGTGACGGCACTACGCGACGACCTCGCCGGATCACTCGCCCACTACATGAATCCCGCCGCGATCGTGGAACTCGACACCATGCCCCTGACCCCGGTCGGCAAAATCGACCGCGGGGCGCTGCGCGAACGCGCCTTCCGCGCCGAGGAAACCCCCGGCCGCCCGCCCGCCACGCCCACCGAACGGGTCATCGCGCAACTGTTCACCGAAGTCCTGCACCTCGACACCGTTTCCGCCGACAGCAACTTCTTCGCCCTCGGCGGCGACAGCATCGTCTCGATGCGGCTGGTGGCGCTGGCGCGCGCGGCCGGGCTGACCCTCACCCCGCGCGATGTGTTCGAAGGCAAAACTGTTGCCGCTCTCGCCGCGACGGCCCGTCACGAAACAGACGCCGTCACCGCCGAGGACCTGCCGCGCGGCGCCCACCGTATCGAGGACCGCCCCTACCGGCCGGCGGACTTTCCACTCGTCACCCTCACCCGGCCCGATATCGAGCAACTGGAACAGCGCTACGACACCCTGGCCGATGTGTGGCCGCTGTCGCCGATGCAATCCGGGATCCACTTCCACTCCACCTTCGATCCCGACGCCGGCGACAACTACACCGTGCAGACGGTGATCGGCTTCACCGGCAGCGTCGACGGCGAACGCCTGCGGCGGGCCGCGCAGGCGGTGGTCGACCGGCACGACATCCTGCGTGCCGCGTTCGTGGAAACCGCCGGCGGACCGTGCCAGATCGTGCTCGACCACGCCGAGGTCCGGTACCAGGAGGTCGATCTCGCCGTCCGTGGTGACGATCTCACCGCCGAATGGGACCGGATCGCCGCCGCCGACGCGGCCGCCGGGTTCGACCTGTCGGCCCCGCCGCTGATCCGGTTCGCCCTCATCCGCGCCGAATCCGGTGCGGCCCGGCTGCTGATCACCAACCATCATGTGATCCTGGACGGCTGGTCGATGCCGCTGCTGCTCAGAGAACTACTCGACTACTACGGCACCCCCGAACACATCGGCGCCGCCGGCGCCGCCCCCTCCTACCGCGACTACCTGACCTGGCTCACCCGCCAGGACCTCACCGCCTCCAAAGCCGCTTGGGCGCAGGCCTACGCGGACGTGGATTCACCCACCCACGTCGCCCGCGGCACCGGACCGACCGACGCCACCGCCGCCGAGGTCACCGCCGAACTATCGGCCGACCATTTCGCGAGCCTGCGCACCGTGGCCGCCGACACCGCCGTCACCGTCAACACCGCGGTCGCCGCCGCGTGGGCGCTGAACCTGCGCACCCTCACCGGCGAAACCGACGTGATCTTCGGTTCCGCGGTCTCCGGCCGCCCACCCGAACTTCCCCGCGTCGATCAGACCCTCGGCATGTTCCTCAACACGATCCCGGTCCGGGTCCGCCTCGACCCGGCGAACTCCCTGCGCGACTTACTGACACAGCTGCAGGACCAGCACGCCCGTATGCTCGATCACCACTACGTCGGGCTGCCCGATATCCATCGCAGCGCCGGCACGACCGAACTGTTCGACACCGCGATCGCCTTCCAATCCTTCCCGGTGGATCGCCCGGCCCTGCAGCAACTCGTCGACTCCGCGGGCCTGCGCGTGGACGAGATCACCGGCGTCGACGCCACCCCGTACCCGCTGAGCCTGGTCGTCGCGCCGCAACAGGCCGAGCACGAGACCGCGCAAGGCCTGCACATCACCCTGCGGTTCCTCGACGATGCCTTCGACACCGCACAGGCACACAGCATCCTCGACCGCTTCGTCGAACTGCTGCACCGCATCGCCGACACCCCCGCCACCCGGCTCGGCGAGCTCACCCTGCCCGACCGGCAGGACCCGGTCCTGCCCGCCCCCCGCACCCGGCACCTCACCGCGAGCACCCTCGGCGACCTGCTCGCCGCGACCGTGGCCGCCGACCCCGACGCCACCGCCGCCGTCTCCGGTCCGGTCACCCTGACCTACCGGCAGCTCGACGCCCGCGCGAACCGCCTCGCCCGGCTGCTGCTGAGCCGCGGCGGCCGCCCGGGCACCCTGGTCGCCGCCGCGCTGCCCCGATCCCTCGACGCGATCGTCACCGTGTGGGCTGCGGCGAAGGCGGGGGCCGCGTTCCTGCCGATGGACCCGAACCTGCCCGCCGACCGCATCGAATTCCTGCTGTCGGACTCCGGCGTCCCCCTGGGTATCACCGACGCCGCCTCCCGGCCGCGCCTACCCGACAATGTCGACTGGCTGATCGTGGACACCGAAACCGCGGCCACCGCCAGCGATCCGGCACTGTCCGCGCCGGTCACCGACGCCGACCGCGGCGGCCCGATCCGGCCGGCGCATCCGGCCTACGTGATCTACACCTCCGGATCCACCGGAACCCCCAAGGGTGTCCTGGTGGCCCACCGCGCCCTGCCCGATGTGGTGGCGGCGCAACGCCGGATACTCGGAGTCGGTCCCGCCGCCACCGTCCTGCAGGTCGCCTCACCCAATTTCGACGCCTCGGTGTACGAACTACTGATGGCGCACGGCTCCGGCGGCCGGCTGGTCATCGCGCCACCGGATGTGTACGGCGGCCCGGAACTGGCCGCCCTGATCCGGCGCGAACACATCACCCACACCCTGCTGACCCCCTCCGCACTGGCGACCCTCCCGCACGAGGGCCTCGGCGAACTGCGGGTGCTCGCCAGCGCCGGCGAACCGGTCGGCCCCGAACTGGTCGAGCGGTGGGCGCCCGACCGCGCCATGGTCAACCTCTACGGTCCCAGCGAGACCACGATCTGGGCAACCGCCAACGCCGCACTCACCCCCGGCGAACCCATCACCATCGGCGGCCCGGTCGGCCCTGTCGCAGCCGTGGTCCTCGACACCTGGCTGCGGCCGGTACCGGCCGGGGTAGCGGGCGAGATGTACCTTTTCGGGGCCGGTCTGGCCGACGCCTACATCGGCCGCGCCGGGCTCAGCGCCGCCCGCTTCGTGGCCTGCCCGTTCGGCGAACCCGGACACCGCATGTACCGCACCGGCGATATCGTGCGCCGCACCGACACCGACGACCTGGAATTCGTGGGACGCAACGACTTCCAGGTCAAGATCCGCGGTAACCGGGTCGAACTGGGCGAGATCGACGCCGTCCTCGGCGCGCGCCCGGATGTGGCGTTCACGGTGACCGTGCCGCGCATCGCCGAAGACCGGCCCGCGGTCCTGGTGTCCTATGTGGTGCCCGCCCCCGGCCACACCGTCTCCGGTACCGAACTGACCGCCGCCCTGACCGAAGCCCTGCCCGCCTATATGGTGCCCGCCGCGGTCCTCGTCCTCGACGAACTCCCACTGAATTCCAGCGGAAAACTGGACCGCTCCCGGCTCCCGGACCCGGTATTCGCCACCCGCGAGTACCGGGCACCGTCCACACCCGTGGAATCCGTGGTCGCCGAAGCCTTCTGTCACGTGCTCGGCATCACCCGGGTGGGTGCCGACGACAACTTCTTCGAACTCGGCGGCGACTCGCTCAGCGCCTCGCTGGTCGTGGCGCGCGTCGGCGCCACCCTGAACGTGCGGGTCCCGGTGCGGTCCATGTTCGAGACACCCACCGTCGCCGGTCTCGCCGCGCACGCCGAAACCCTCACCGGCGGCGACCGGGTACCCCTCACCGCCGGAGTACGCCCCGACCCCGTCCCGCTGTCGCTGGCACAGCAGCGGATGTGGTTCCTCAACCGTTTCGAACCCGACTCCGCCGCCTACAACATCCCGGTCATGCTGCGACTGACCGGCGACCTCGACACCGCGGCCCTCGCCACCGCACTGCGCGATGTCGCCGGACGCCACGAAGTACTGCGCACCATCTACCCCGAGACCGCCGGCGAACCCGAACAGGTGATCCTCGACGAACCCGAGATCACCCTGGACCCCGTGCACGTCGCACCGTCCGCGATCCCCGACGTGGTCGCCGAATTCATGCGCCGCGGCTTCGACGTCACCGTGCAGGTGCCGATGCGCGTCGAACTGTTCGCTCTCGACACCGACGGTCACACCACCGAATACCTGCTGATCCTGGTGGTGCACCATATCGCCGGCGACGGCCAGTCCATGGGCCCACTGGCCCGCGACGTCATGCGCGCCTACGCCGCCCGCACCGCCGGACATCCACCGCTGTGGGAACCGCTGCCGGTGCAGTACGCCGACTTCGCGCTGTGGCAGCGCCGCACCCTGGGCTCCGCGCAGGACCCCGACTCGCTCATGTCCGCCCAACTGGAGTACTGGCGCACCACACTGGCCGGTGCACCCGACCGGCTCGACCTCCCGGCCGACCGGCCCCGCCCCGCCGTCGCGTCCCTGACCGGTGGTCGCGTCCCACTCGATATCGGCGCCGACCTGCACAGCAAACTCGCCGAACTGGCCCGCTCCCGCGGCACCTCCCTGTTCATGGTCCTGCACGCGGCCCTCGCGACAGTACTGAGCCGGCTGAGCGGCAGCGACGACGTGGTCATCGGCACGCCCGTCGCCGGCCGCGGCGAACCCGGACTCGACGACCTCGTCGGCATGTTCGTCAACACCCTCGTCCTGCGCACCCCCATCCACCCCGGCGAACCCTTCACCGAACTGCTGACACGCACGAAAGAAACCGACCTGCAGGCCTTCGAACACGCCGATGTCCCGTTCGAACGGGTCGTGGAAGAGCTGAAACCGGAACGCACCGCCGACCGGCATCCGCTGTTCCAGATCGCGCTGGCGTTCCAGAACCTGTCGTCGGTCGACGTGGTGCTGCCCGACGTCACCGTGTCCCGTGCCGACGTCGACACCGGCATGTGCCAATTCGACCTGCAACTCGTCGTCTCCGAGAACTACGGCCGAGGCGGCGCGGCGCAGGGTATCTCCGGCATGCTGATGTTCGCCCGTGACCTGTTCGACGAACCGACGGTCGCCGGGTTCGCCCAACGACTGATCCGGGTCCTGGAAGCCCTCGCCGACGATCCGGCGACACCGGTCGGTGATCTCGACTGGCTGGACACCGACGAACACACCGCGCTCGTCTCCCGCGTCGGTCCGCGCCTCGAAGGCGCACCCGCCCTGCTACCGGACGCATTCGCCGCCGCCGTCCGCGACAACGGCGACGGTCTCGCCCTCGTCGCCGACGACACCGCACTCACCTACACCGAACTCGACCTCCGATCCAACCGGCTGGCCCGCGCCCTCATCCGGCACGGCGCCGCCCCGGAGACCCCGGTGCTCGTCGCCGCCACCCGGTCCGTGACCTCGGTGATCATGTGGTGGGCGGTCGTGAAATCCGGCGCCACCTACGTGCCCGTCGACCCCCGCTATCCGGCGAGCCGCATCGAACAGATGGTGGCCGACTCCGGCGCCGCACTCGGTGTCACGGTCGCCGCGGCGCGCCCCGATCTCCCCGACTCCCTGAACTGGCTCGTCCTCGACGACGACACCGTCACCGCGCAGATCGACACCCTGCCCGGCGACCCCGTCACCGACGACGACCGGCGCGCACCGCTACGGGCCACAAACACCGCCTACATCATCTTCACCTCCGGCTCCACCGGCGTACCCAAGGGCGTCGCCGTCGAGCACCGCGCCATCGCCGACTTCCTCGCCGCCCAGCACAGCGCCCACCGCACCGGTCACACCTCCCGCGTCCTGCATTTCGCCTCCCCGTCCTTCGACGCCTCCCTGCTGGAGATCATGCTCGCCACCGGCGGCGCCTCCACCCTCGTCCTGGCCCCGGCCGGAATGTACGGCGGCAGCGAACTCGCCGACCTGCTGCGCACCCAGCGCATCACCCACGCCTTCGTGACACCGGTCGCGCTGGCCTCCGTCGACCCCACCGGACTCGACGACCTGCAGGTCGTCATGGCCGGTGGTGAGGAAGTGCCCTCGGAGCTGGTGAACCGGTGGGCCGGCACCGACCGCGCCGGCACCCGCGAATTCCGGGTCCTGTACGGGCCGACCGAAACCTCGGTCGTGGCCACCGCCGCCCCCCATATGCTTCCCGGCGACCGGGTTCGGATCGGCGCCCCCCGCGCCGGTATGCGAGCCCTGGTCCTGGACTCCCGGCTGCAACCGGTACCGGTCGGCGTACCCGCGGAACTGTACCTGGCCGGCCCCGGCCTGGCCCGCGGCTACCTCAACCGGGCCGCGACCAGCGCCGCCCGATTCATCGCCTGCCCCTACGGCGAACCCGGGCAACGCATGTACCGCACCGGCGACGTCGTCCGCTGGAACGCCGACCGCGACCTCGAATTCGTCGGCCGCAACGACTTCCAGATCAAGGTCCGCGGCTTCCGGGTGGAACTCGGCGAAATCGACGCCGTCCTCAGCGCCCGCGCGGATGTATCGTTCGCGATCACCGTGCCACGCCGCGACGGTACGGGCCCCGTACTGCTGGTGTCGTATGTGGTGCCCGCGCCGGGCGCGAGTATCTCCAGCGAGGAACTAGTCACTGCGGCCGCCACGGCACTGCCGTCCTATATGGTGCCCGCCGCGGTGATGGTGCTCGACGCGATACCGCTGTCACCGAACGGGAAACTCGACCGCAAAGCCCTCCCGGCGCCGGTCCTGCAGGCCCGGCAGTTCCGGGCGCCGTCCTCACCGGTCGAGGAGATCGTGGCCGGGGTGTACGCCGAAGTGCTCGGCACCGACGGGCCGGTCGGCGCCGACGACGACTTCTTCGAACTGGGCGGCAACAGCCTGATCGCCACCCGCGTCGCCGCCCGCATCGGTGCCGCACTCGACGCGTCCGTGCCCGTCGCGATGATCTTCGAAGCGCCCACCGTCGCGAAACTCGCCGTACGCGCCGAATCGCACGCCGACACCGGCCGTATCTCGCTCACCGCCCAGCCCCGCCCCGAACACGTCCCGCTGTCCTACGCACAGCAGCGGATGTGGTTCCTCAACCGGTTCGAACCCGACTCCGCCGCCTACAGCATCCCGATTGTCATCCGGCTCACCGGGCAGCTCGACATCGACGCCCTGCACGCCGCGGTCGACGACGTCATGACCCGTCACGAAGTGCTGCGCACCGTCTACCCGCACCACGACGGCGAACCCGCGCAGGTCGTCCTGCCCGCCACCGACGCCGTACCGCCCATGGCCGTCGCCCGCGTCGACCGATCCGAACTGGTGGACCGGCTCTCCGCCTTCGTCTCCGCGGTGTTCGACCTCACCACCGAGATACCGTTCCGAGTGCGGCTGTACGAGCTCGACCACGACGAGTGGATCCTGGCCGTGGTGTTGCATCACATATCCGGTGACGGATCGTCATTGGGCCCGCTCGCCCGCGACATGATGGCCGCCTACTCGGCCCGCCTGCACCACGAACCCCCGGCCTGGCCGCCTCTGGCCGTGCAGTACGCCGACTACGCGATCTGGCAGCACACCGTACTGGGCAGCGAGCACGACAGTGATTCACTGCTGCGCGCCCAGATCGACTACTGGACCGGGCAGCTCGCCGACCTGCCTGCCCTGCTGGAACTACCCACCGATCGGCCGCGCCCGCCCGCCCCGACCTACGCGGGCGCCAACATGCCGATCGAACTCGACGCCGAACTCCACGCGAAACTGGAACGCGTCGCCCGGGCCCACAACACCACATTGTTCATGGTGTTCCACGCGGCTCTGGCCGCCACCCTGGCCCGGCTCGCGCACACCGACGACATCGCGATCGGCACCCCGTACGCGGGCCGCGGCGAACCCGAACTCGACGACCTCGTCGGCATGTTCGTCAACACCCTCGTCCTACGCACCCGGCTCACCCCCGGAATGACATTCACCCAACTGCTCGAACACGTCCGCGGCACCGACCTGGCCGCGTTCGGGCACGCCGACGTCCCCTTCGAACGGCTCGTCCAGGAACTCAACCCGGTACGCACCCCCGCACACCACCCACTGTTCCAGGTGATGCTGGCCTTCCAGAACCTCACCACCACCGACTTCGAACTCCCCGGACTGTCGGTCTCGGCCGTCGAAGCCGACACCGGCACCTCCCTGTTCGATCTACAGGTCACCGTTTCCGACACCTATGACGACACCGGCGCACCGACCGGTATCAGCGGCGGAATCACCTACGCCACCGACCTGTTCGACAAAGCGACCGCCACCGCCGTCGTCGACCGCCTGCTGCGCATCCTCGACGCGATGGCCACCGACCCCGCCCGGCCCGTCCACGACGTCGACCTGCTCGACCCCACCGAACGCGACGCCGAACTGATCTGGTGCAACACCACCGCCTACCACCTCGCACAGAACGAAACACTCGCCTCCGCGTTCACCGCCTCGGTAGGCAGACACGCCGATCTGCCCGCGGTGACCACAGCCGGCGAGACACTCACCTACGCGCAGTTCGCGTCCCGCGTCAACCGCCTCGCCCGGCTGCTGATCAGTCGCGGTGTCGGCCCCGAAACCCTGGTGGCGCTGCGGATGCCGCGCTCACTGGACCAGGTCACCGCGATGTACGCGGTCCACGCCGCCGGCGGCGGATACGTGCCGATCGACCCCGACCACCCGGCCGAACGCATCGACTACATGCTGGCCACCGCGAAACCCGTCGTCGTACTGTCGACCCTCGACGACCTCGACCTCGCCGGCTTCGACGACGGACCAGTCACCGACCGCGAACGCCGCACCCCGCTGCGGCCGGAGAACATCGCCTACGTCCTGTTCACCTCCGGCTCCACCGGGCGCCCCAAAGGCGTGGCGGTCTCGCACCGTGCGGTACTCAACCAGCTGTACTGGATCAAGGGAGCGCATTCCCTGACACCGGACGACGTGGTACTGCAGAAGACCCCCGCCACTTTCGACGTCTCGGTATGGGAACTGTTCGCCACCCTGGTGGCCGGCGCCCGGATGATCATCGCGGAACCGGACGGGCACACCGATCCCGCCTACCTCGCCGACACCATCGCCGCCCACCAGGTCACGCTCACCTCCTTCGTGCCCTCGATGCTGGCGGTGTTCGCCGACACGGCCCCCGCCGCGTCGCTGACCTCGCTGCGGGCGCTGCTCGTCGGTGGTGAGGCATTCGGCCAGGACGTCGTATCCGCCGCCCGCCGGGTGATGCCCGGCACCGAACTGCACAACCTGTACGGGCCCACCGAATTCACCTTGCACGCCACCGAACACCTGGTCACCGACGCCGACCACGGCAACGTACCCATGGGCACACCGGTCTGGAACGTCCGTGCCTACGTCCTCGACAGCCGGCTGCAACCCGCACCGCCCGGAGTCGCCGGGGACCTGTACCTGGCCGGTAACCAGGTCGCCCGCGGCTACCAGGACCGTCCCGGGCTCACCGCGGAACGATTCGTCGCCGACCCCTTCACCGCGGGCGCGCGGCTCTACCGCACCGGTGACCTGGCGCGCCGCCTCCCCAACGGAGAACTGGAGTATCTCGGCCGCACCGACTCCCAGGTGAAACTGCGCGGCCTGCGTATCGAGCTCGGCGAAATCGAAGCAGTACTCGCCGAACACGACAGCGTCGCCCGCGCGATCGTGACGGTGCATACCGCCGCGACCGGCGACCAGCTCGTCGCCTATCTCGTTCCCACGACCGGCACCACTGTCGACACCGCCGCGGTCCTCGACCACGCCGGCACCGAACTGCCCGGCTACATGGTGCCCGGCACCGTCATGGTGCTCGACACCGTACCTTTCACGGCCTCGGGCAAACTCGACCGCGCGCGACTGCCCGAACCGGAGTTCGCGGTCGGTGAATACCGGGAACCGGCGTCCTGGCTGGAAAGCGAAGTGGTCCGCGCCTACGGGCACGTGCTCGGCGTGGACCGCGTCGGAGCGGACGACGATTTCTACGCCCTCGGCGGTAACTCGCTACGGTCGGTGCAGGTGGTCAGCGAGCTGAAGAAGGAACTCGACTACGACGTGCCGGTCAGCTGGATCCTGTCCGATCCGAGTCCGGCCGATCTGGCCAGACGTATCGAATCGGGTATGCGCTCCGGGCACACCCACACCGACCCGGCCGCCGCCTTCGGTTTCGATGTCCTGCTGCCGATCCGGGCCGACGGTGACCGGCCGCCACTGTTCTGTGTCCATCCCGCCTCGGGTCTGGCCTGGAGCTACCGTCCGTTCGCCGAGTACCTGGCACCCGGCCGGCCGATCTACGGCATCCAGGCACCCCAGATCGGCGGCGAGGTCCCTGGGCCGGCCACTATCGAGGAAACGGCGCGCCGGTACTTCGCCGAGATCCGGACCGTGCAGCCGCACGGCCCCTACCATCTGCTCGGCTGGTCGCTGGGCGGTCAGATCGCGTACGCGATCGCCGTCGAGATGCGGGCAGCGGGGGAGGAGGTGGCGCTGCTGGCGCTGCTGGACGCCGAAGCCGCCAATATCGATCCCGCCCAGGTCGTCACGGTCACCGCCGGGGAACTGATCAGCAATCTCGGCCCGGTCCTGGGTATCGATTTCGTCGATCAGGACGCGACCGCGCAGGAGGCGGCCGATCTCATCAGGCGCCATCTCGGCGAAGGGTTCCCGGTCGACGCCGGCATGATCCAGCGGATGACCGACGCCTACAACCAGTCCATGCGGGCGGCGAGTATCTGGCGGCCTCGAGTTCTCGACGGTGACCTGCTGTACTTCACCGCGACGGTGGACCGCCGGCCCGATGCCACCGGCTGGGCGGGATGGGCGCCGGTCGTCGGCGGGCGGATCGTGAATATCGATATCGATGCGCCCCACCTCGCCATGACCGACCCGGCCGCGGTCGAGCAGATCGCCAGGATCCTCGACGAACGGTTGGACGGGTGAACCCGTAGACAATACCGACCGTTACGTAGGGTAATTTTCTGGCGAATTTTCAGCCAGGAGAAAGGCGTCGCCGTCTCCGCATACGGCCAGTTCAGCCCATAGTCCACAGAACAGCAGGTCATCGGCCTAGACCAATCGTTGTGATTCTTCCCCATGAGACCGAAGAACGATTGTGGCACAATACTTTCCGTGTCTCGGTCGGTCAACGGCAACTCTGCGGCAACGACGATGTCGCAGGCTGACGCGACCGCAAAATCGGTCCGGCGGCGCAACCACGCCACCGCCCGGCCGATACGGGCAGACCACCCGCCACTCCCCGGTGGGGCGCCGGCGACCGCCGGCACCATCGCCGCAATCCCCGCAACGCATCGGACGACCGCACCCCGCCCACACCGGCGCACGGTACGCGACTCCCGTCGGCCGGGCCGCGGCGAGACGCCCCACCTGAAGGTGTGTGGTGCATCGAGTTCTTGACAGGTGATCGTCCGGCACCAGCGCTCCGGCGCCGGCGGTGCCCGTGCGACAGCGCGGTAACCGCCGGCGTCCTGCGCCGGTGCCCGGTAGCGATGGCCCAGTATGCCCAACGGTGAACGAGTGAACCGCTGGGACCGGAAATAAGTAGGAGGCGGTTATGGCTACCGACGCGTATCTGGAACAACAGAATTCGCTGGCCGATATCATTCGGCACGGCAGTCCGGAGTTCCATCAGCAGCTGCAGAAGATCCTGAGCAACCCGGACTACGACGTCACGGAGCAGCAGAGCCAGGAGCAGCGGCGTCTCAACGCCTACGACCAGTTGGGTGACCTCGTCAGGCAGATCGGCACCCGCGCCGTCGCCACCGACCTACCCAAACTGTTCGCCGTATTCGACCAGTGCGCGATATTGGCGACCGACCTCATCCCACTCATCTCCGGCCACTACAACCTGGCCTCGGGCAGCCTCGCCACCCTCACCGACTCCGACTCCGCCGCGCCCTACCTCCTCGACCTCGACGACGCCTCCAGCGTCGGAGTCATGCTGCTCACCGAATACGAATGCGGCTCCAACATCCAGTTCATGCGAACCACCGCCACCTGGGACGGTGACGGATTCGTGCTCAACACCCCCGACCCGAGGGCACGAAAATTCATGCCCAGCGTCGGAATCGAAGTAGCCCGGGTCTGCGTCATCGGCGCCCGGTTCATCGACGCCGCCGGCATCGACCAAGGCGTCCACCTGTTCACCGCACGCCTGCGCGGCGCCGACGGAGCCCCCGCCCCCGGAGTGAACATCACCCAACTCGACCACCAGCCGCTGGTCATCATGGACAACTCCGTCATCAGCTTCGACAACCTACGGATCGAACGCGACGCCTGGCTGAGCAACGACCTCGCCACCATCGACGACAACGGCGTACTCACCTGGCGCGACGAAACCAGCCGCAAACGCGCCTTCGCCTCCGCGATCAGCCAGCTCACCGTCGGACGCCTGGCGCTCTCCTCCTGCCTGAACGCCGAAGCCCGCGCCGCGCTCTACATCGCCCTGAACTACGCGAGCAGGCGAGTCGTTCCGATGACACCGACCGACAAGCCGTACATGCTCGACATCCCCCACGTCCGTGACACACTACTCACCGACCTGGCCGGCACCGTCGCCCGCACCCTCTACGGCAACGCCGTGAAAACCCAACTCGCGGGCAGCGACCTCACCGCCCGCGACACCGTCGTATCGGTCATGCTGGCCAAGGACTTCATCCAACGGCACGCACTCCAGACGGTCACCGACTGCCGCGTGAAAATGGCCGCCCAAGGCATGTTCAGCGCCAACCGGGTCGCCAGCTACCTCGGAGTCTGCCACGCCGCGATGACCGGCGAAGGCGACGTCTCCGTCATGGGATCGGTCGCCGGTCGCGTACTGGCCAAACAATTCGCCGGCACCCGGCCACCCGAACCCGTCCTCCACAACCCCGCCGACCCGGCGGACCGCGCACGCCTGTTCAGCGCCCGCACCCGCACCATCGCCCAGGAAGCACAACCACAACTGAGCACCCCGACCCTCGAAGCCCGCCTGGAAGTCATCCCGGACGCCCTGGAACTCGCGGAAGCCTACTGCGTCGAACAGGCCCTGCGCATACTCGACGAACACGCCGCCCATCCCGAGATCGCCGCCGTCCGTGACGTCTTCGCCCTCGACCAGATCGACAAGCACGCGTCCTGGTACCTCACCCACGGTCTCCTCGACGTCGCCGCCGTGAAAGCGGTCAAACAGCAACTCCGCAGCGGACTGCTCTACGAGGCCATCGACACCCTCGCCGACAACCTCCCCGCCCTGCTGGCCGCCTTCGAATTCGACGACGGAATGCTCGGCGCCCCGGTACTGGCCGACGACCTGGCCGCCGCCTGGGACTCGCGCTGCCACGACCGGCCCCGGCGCTGACCCTCCGCACACACACCCGGGCAGGGCACCTCAGGCGGGGCGCCCTGCCCGCGGCGTTCGTCGCACCCCGCACGACTCCACCGATGTGGCGAATGCGGCGGTGTCCGAAGCGCGTCGGCGCGGCCGTCGGTCGAATACGGGCGGTATCGACCGATACACCGACCCGCGAAATATGTTCGGATTACCCGCAATAAGCCACAAATCCGTTGGCGGAGAACAACATAACCACCTGGCCACCCTAGCCCGACCCACGCCTCGGTTAGTATTCCTCCGCAAACCGATATCAAGGAGATCTACGTGTATCCGCAGTACACCCGACAGGGTGCTGTCACCGGCTCACCGATCGCGGACGGTACTCGAACCCCGATCTACAGCATCGAGAACGGCCCCCGGGTCCCGATCTACAGCGAAGAGTTCGCCGCCGACCCCCATCGGGCCTACCGCCAGATGCGCGAAGCCTACGGAGCGCTCGTCCCGGTCGAAATCTGGCCCGGAGTACCCGCCACCCTCGTCATCAACTACGACACCGCCAAAGGCATACTCAGCGACGGCGACCGCTTTCCCGCCGACCCGAGTATCTGGCAGCGCGACCTTCCCGAGAACTGCCCCATCACGCCGATGGTCGAATACCGGCCCAACGCCATCCGCACCAGCGGTGAACAGCACCGGCGGCTCCGCAAAAACGTCGTCGAAGCACTGGAGCAGGGAATCGACCTGAACACGGTCCGCCCCATGGTGGAACGATCCGCCTTCCCGCTCATCAACACCTTCTGCGAAACCGGCCGCGCCGACGTACTGAACCAGTACGCCCTTCCGCTGGTCTTCTCGGTCCTGTGCCAGGTCCTCGGCTGTCCCGAGGACATCGGCCAGCGGGTCGCCGCAGCCAGCGCCCAAATGTTCGACAGCGTCGACACCGCACAGGTCAACGCGGCCTTCGGTCAGGCCCTGCTCGAACTCACGCTCCTCAAACGTGTACACCCCGGCGACGACGTCACCACCAAGATGATCCAGGACCCGGCCGGCCTGACCGACGAGGAAGTGGTCAGCCAGCTCGTCCTGCTGTTCGCCGCCGGAGTCGAGCCACCCGTCAACCTGATCGCCAACACCCTGGTACTGATGCTCACCGACGAGCGGTACACCAGCTACGGCGGCGACGGCCACCTGACCACGAAGACCGCACTGGAGGAGCGGCTTGCCACCGACCCCCCGATGGCGAACTACTGCATCACCTACCCCCGCCAGCCCATCTACGTCGAAGGCCAGTTCCTGCCGGCCAATCAACCGGTGATCATCAGTATGGCCGCCTGCAATACCGACCCCCAGAAGAACACCGGCGAATTCATCGACAACGGGTGGAACCTGGCATGGAGCACCGGCCCGCACGCCTGCCCCGCACACGCCCGGCCGTTCTCGCTTCTCCTCGCGCAGGAGATCATCGACCAACTTCTGGACGCCCTTCCGGAATTGCAGCTGGAAGTACCCCCGGAACGCCTCGTATGGCGGCCCGGCCCGTTCCACCGCGCATTGACAGCATTGCCGGTCGTATTTCCCCCTTCGCCACCGCTCAGCGCCTGAAAACAACAACCCCCGGCGAAATATTCGAAAAGCGCCACGAAGCGGTGAACAACATCGAGAACTGAAGGCTGGGACGCGGGCGGTGCGGCAACCGGAGACCACGGAGGTCACCCGGAAACATTGTGCCCGCCCGCCACCACAGCCGGCTCGAATCCTCCCCGAATCCACCACCGCCTATTCCAGGAACACCGGCAGACGATCGCGCCCATTGGCGATGAAACCGGGCACCGTGCCGAGTTCCTCGGGGGAGACGGCGAGCTTCATCCGCGGAAACCGCCGGAAGAGCGCCGGAAGGGCCACCAGCGCCTCCAGCCGCGCCAAAGGCGCACCCGGACACCGGTGGGCACCGTACCCGAACGCCATATGCTCCTTATTGCTCCGGGCCGGGTCGAACTCGTCCGCACTGTCGCCGTATACCGCGGGATCCCGGTCGGCACCGGCGGGGCAGGAAAGAATCGGATCACCCTCGGCGATCGCCACACCGCCGACGACGAGATCCCGCACCGCGTAACGCAGCGGAGCATGCGCGATGGACGGCTCGAATCGCAGCACCTCCTCGATCACATCCGCCCAGTCCACACTTCCGTCGAGTGCGGCGGCCAACTGCTCCGGATTGGTGAGCAGCAGGAAGATCGCCTGATCGATGAGGTCGACCGTGGTCTCGTGTCCGGCATTGATCGTCAAATAGAGCGTCCCGACGAGTTCCTCGACACCGAAATCCTTCGCGGGATCATCGGCGTGGGAAATCAGCGTGCTGGTCATATCGTCGGCAGGGTTCTCGCGCCGATACCCGACCAAGGCCCGCAGAAGCCCGATCATCTCCTCGTAGTTGGCAACAGCAGCCTCCTCGCCCAACGCGATATCGAAAATACCGTCCACACACGACCGCAGCGGCCCGATCAAATGCTCGGGGACTCCCATCAACTCGTTGATCACACGCAGCGGTAGGGGGTAGGCGAAACGCTCGCGGAGATCCACGGCGTCGCCGACCGGCACAACATCCAGGGCCGCCACCAGCTCATCGGCGATCGACCGGATCCGGGGCTCCAGCGCCGCGGTGCGCCTGTTGGTGACAGCCGGCGCCACGAGAAATTACGGAGCCGACGATGTTCGGATCCGTAGGCGGTGAACATCGAGCGCGTATTCACCCAATTCAGGAGCGGAAAGTCGTTACCGATCTCCCCATCCCGGAACGCCGGCCAATGCTGATACGGGTCCCTGGAAACCTCGGAACCGGACAGCACCGCCTTCAGGACGGGGGCCCGGAAACATCGACGAGAAAAGTCACGCTAAGCAGTTGCCGCAGACAGGGGCGTACTATACGCGATAGTTGTTCGGCTGTCCGGGCGCTATAGGTGTTGCGGGGCGGGGCGACCCGGGAAACTATCTGCGGTAGTGGGGTTCGGAGGCGGGAATGGGGCGGGCGCGGCTGTACCGCCGTGCGGCGGAGCTGTTCGAGAACCATACCGCGGGCTTTGATGATGGCTCGTATACGCAGGATCAGCTGCGGCATTCCCGGCTGACTCATGCTGCGGAGGACTGCGCGTCCACTCCGGTGCTGATGAAATTGTCGGGGCATACCTCGGTACGGAGTCTGGTCAAATACGCGCGGATCTCCGACGAGGGGGTACGCCGGTATCAGGCAGGCAGCGACCCTGCTGCGCAGCGGCCATGACCTGAGGCGGTGAGTGTCGTGCCAGGTGCCATCAGGTGGTGGGCGTCGTGAGTGGGGCGCCTCTGAGCGGTGCGGGACGAGATTTGCTCCAGCGCATGCGCGACGACATGGTCGAGGTACTCACTCACCGAGCCAGTCCCCACTTGCATCGCACACTGGGTGACCTGGCCGAAGAGGTCCGTGAGACACGAAGGATCAGCGACGCCGAACACGACGGCCGTGAACTGGTGGAAGCCGGCATGCGTCGACCGGATCCGCCGACAGCGCGCGAAGGTCGGGGCGGTGAAGGTGATCGGGTTCCCGATAATGTGGCGGCGTTGCTGGCCAGCGTGCAGGCGAGCGGGGTGGATCCTGGGACCGCGACTCGGGTCGAGCGTGCGGTGCTGGACAGATATCAGCAGCAAGTACAGGTGCGGGAGCGGAACTTGCGGCAAGAGTTCCTCAACAACAGATCCCGCGCCCTGCGCGACCGAGGCGAGTCCGCGGACGCGGCCAAAACCATCGCGAGAAACGAAGTCGACGATTATCTGCGCGGGGAACGCGCCCAGCAGCTGATCACCCGCGACGCCGCAGGGCGCACCACTGAATGGGCAGACAACATCGGACTCGCCCCCGTCCTCCGCGAGATCGCGACCTCACCACGAACAAGGCTGGAATCGGTCGATGACACACTGGCCCGGCTGGCACGTTCCGAAGGGAGCCCTTCGCTGCCCAAGGGCCTGAGACAGGCCCTCACCCGGCTGGAGAACAGCAACGCCGATCCCCGTGCCGTCGACCGGGCTACGAGATTGCTGCACGACCGCTACCACGAGTATCGGCAGCAACCCATGGCCAACACCTACCGTGAGACCCTGCTCGAGCGGCGGGCCGAGTTCACGCGCGACGGTTTTCCCACGCACGTCGCCGACCGCCTCGCTCAACGCGACACCGAAGCCTTCACCCAAACCCCGAAGGCACAAAGGATGATCGACAGCGTCGCGGCGAACAACACCAACCAGTGGTTCGAGAAGATGCGCGGCGCCGCCGACCGTGACGGCGTCGATATCGCCGACCGGCTCGCCGATATCCACCAGTACGAACATCAGCCGGTGCCCGAGCCCGAACTCCGCGCAGCCGCCGATCGTCTCGATGCCATGCAGTCCGACCTCGATACCACTCAACACCAGCTGAACACACTGCTGGAGAGGTCACCGGAACTGGCAGGCAAGGGTGCTGACCGCTGGCAGGAAGGAATCGACACCACCCGCGAAAGAATCTCGCGCCTCTCCGAGACGGTGCGCGCCGGAACCGCGGGAGGTGAAACCGTCACCCGGCGGGCGATCAACGACGCCGCTCTGCAGGGCCCCGAAGCCAATGTCCATGGATACGAAGGCGAAATACGGATGGCCGCGAAGCTCGACAACATCCACGATCTCGGCCCGCTGGTCGACGTGAGCACCCCCACCGGCACCCGGATGGCCAGTGAGGTCGATATCGTCACCGACCAGGGCCGCACCTGGCATGAAGTGAAAACCAATGATCCCGACGCTCAGCGATCGAGCCAGAAGGATCTCGAAGCGCAAGCCCGCAAACAGCTCGCCATCTCCCACATGAACCGCGAGTACTGGGTCGACGGCAAGCCGCCGGAGCTGAAGATGCACTTCATGAACGGCGTGAACCCCACGGTGAAGTCCCGTATCGAGGCCATCCGCATCGAAGACGAGAACGGGCATACTCTCGACAACCATCGTGTCGAGGTCATCGACGAATCCTGAACAGGAAACTCACTCGCTGTCAGGGGCTTCCGGATCGCGTAGTGGACGGTGCGCTCCGCCGAGACCGGGCAGATGGAAACTGTAGTGCCCATCGATTCCGATACGACTGCGCACGGACGGTGACAACCGGGCCACATCCGCATCGTCGAGCGGGTAGTCCTGGACGTGGAGCTCGGCCAGTGCCCGGTCCATGCAGACGGTGTTCCACAGCACCACACAGTTCAGCACCAGGCCGAGTGCGGAGAGCTGGTCTTCCATGCCCTCGTAATAGACCGGGGTCATTTCGCCTTTGCGGCCGTGACTGCCGCAGCACGTCTACGCGAGGCTCGCCGAGGATCCTGTCCCGTCGGTCCGCGCGCAGCTCGCGGACAACCCCGCCATCGACGAAGGCGCGATCCGTGTCTTGGCCTTCGACCGTGGCCACGATGTCCAGCGCCGCCTGGCCTACCATCCGCGCCTGCCACTCGATGTCCTCTCCCGCCTTGCCGAGGCCACCCGGATCGCCCCGACTCTGCTACCGCGTATCAGCTCGGCCTCGACGGCCGAGGCCGAGGAACTGGCCGCGTCACCGAACCCGGCCCTGCGGATGCTCATCGCCCAGCGACGCGATCTGCCGGCCGGGATGCGTAATGCGCTCGCCCGTGACCCGGATGCGAAGGTGCTCGAGTCCATCGCGCCGCACCCAGGCCTGTCCGAAGCCCAGTTGCGTGCGATGGTCGCGCTGCACGGTGTCCGGGTGATAGCGAAAGTCGCAGCAAATCCTGACGCCACGTCGTCCCTGCTGGAGGACCTGGTAGAACATCGGCCGCCGGTGCAAAAGGCGTTCCGGGAGATCGCCCGCCACCCCAACGCGACGGCCGTGGCTCTGCTCGCGTGCCTCACCGATCGCCAGGCCAGACCATGGGCCGCCGGCCACCGTGCCCTGCCGCCCTCGATCATCGTTGAACTGCTCGACGACGAAGACCCGCAGGTACTGGAAGCAGCGGCAGCCAATCCGGCCTTGCCGCATGCCGAGATGACCAGGCTCGTGCCCTGAGCGAAGCAGGTCGGACAACACCTCGTTCGCGCGACGCGATCCGCGGCCTCGCCCCAACCCACCGCCTTGTCCGAGCCGGGCGGCTACTCATCGTTTGCGCCCTACCCCCGACATGCGGCAAACCGGGGGAGACCGGCGAGTGGGTGATCATCCATCGGTGCTCCGCATGTAGCGCGATGGGCGCCAACCGCTCGGCAGGCGACGACAACCCCCTCGCGCTCGTCCGCATCGCGGTGCGGCCGGTGGTTGTAGGGGATCTCGCAGCAGGGTGAGGTGAGCGAAGACCTCCGCGGACGATGTGGATCGAGAGACCCATTCACCTCGGTCCGCGAAGGTCTTCATACCTCGGCGAGATAGCGCAGCATCACCGCGGTGTTGAATTGCCTCGTCTCGGCCAATCGGAGCCGGAGGCGCTCGGGGAGTGCGGGGAACATCGGTGTGCCGCCACCGAGCGCCACGGGCGACAGGAACAGCTGATACTCATCGATCAGCCCGTGCGGCATCAGCGAGGCCGCAAGACTCGCGCCCCCGACCTCCATGATGCCCTCACCGCCCGCCTTGAGCCTGCGGACCTCCTCGACCGCGTTCTCGCCGACCAGCGTGCTGTTCCAGTGCACCTCGGTGAGCGTCCGAGAGAAGACGACTTTCGGCTTCTCCGTCCACAGCGTGGCGAACTCGCGCTCGATAGGCGACGCGTCCTCGGGCACCCGCGGCCAGTGCTCGGCCATCAGCTCGTACAGTCGACGGCCGTGCAGCGAGACCTCGACCTCGCGGAAGCGGTCGTTGTGGAACTGGTGCAACTCCTCGTCCGGGTCGGTCCAGTCGATACTGCCGGCGCGGTCGTTGATATAGCCGTCCACAGACACGCTGAACCCGTAGATCAGTTTCCTCATAACCGGGTAGACCCGCTACGCACTCGGAACTCATCGGTGCGCACCGCATCTTCTGTTCCCACCCCGGGCCGGGCCGGTCGGCCGGTTTCCCGAAGTTGGTCGCTGATCTTCTCGACGGGCACGCGAGGGGACGACGACGAGGGAAGGGGAGCCTGCGCCGTCATCTAGTTGACATAATGTAGATTATCGGCGTTATTGGGCGGGCAGACCCAGCGGTGTAGCGGCGCCCTACCGCTGAGGTTTGCGTGTGCGGATGCGCGCCGCCTTGTCGTCGACCGCAGGAGCCGAGCTCGGGAGAGTGTTCACCACATATGCGATGGCGGGTATTTTCTTCTGTCGGCCTTGCCATTTTGCCTCCCGCGGCTTTGTGATCCCCCAGTTTGCAATTCGTCACATGACGTAATGTGACGCAGGGAGGCCCGCGCGTGTCCGGTTTCAGGACAGCCCGACAGGTGCCGAGCAAGGGCCGGTGGGCCGCCACCTACAAAGTGAGCGTTGACGGCACCGTCGTAACTTGTAGGTGCACACAGCTCGCTGGCCGCACTACATTTGCGTTCGCGGCCCGATCTGCCGACGATCTCCGGGCTGCTTCGATTTTCGACCGAATCCATTGGCGCGACAACAGAACCGGCCCCCTCCCCTCGCATGCATCGAATGCGATGCCTACAGTCCATACTCCTTATGCATGAAGCCTCTTCCGTTGTTCTTTTTGCGATTGGCCGATCACCTGGAGTGCAACGAGAAGAAGTATCTCATTAGCAGATGCGCATATCGCCGTACTGATATGATTTAACTCTATGCCTGCTCTATATGGATGAAGCCGGGTTCACGGTTTCACTGATGTGATATGGCGGAGCGCGTACCGACCGCTAACCCGCTCCTGCTTTCCCTCCCGCCGCAAGCGACACTCCCCTCCCCCTGTCCCGCGGCCACCGAAAACACAGCCGGCCACGTACCGGGCACGGTCGCAGACGGGCGTTAGGCTCGGGACGGACTGAGCTCGTGTCAGCGACGACCTCCCGGAGGCGAGCTATGCGCAGACGTCGGCTGGTAGTTCTCTGTGTCTCCGTGGTGACCGCCGCGGGACTGGCACCGGGGTGCGGGGACCGGGAACCGACCCCGGTCCCCGGGGCGGCCGCGCCCTCGACCTCACCGTCGGATCCGCGACCCGAGCAGGCGGCCGGGGTCGCCATACCGGGCGGCCGGGTCGACCATATTCTGGGCACGCTCGAGTATCGCGCCGAGGAGTTGATGCGCGACACCGATATTCCGGGTATGGCGGTCGCCGTCGTCTATGACGGTGAGGTGGTGTTTCAGAAGGGTTTCGGGGTACGGGACGTCGACGGTCGGCAGCCGGTGAACCCGGGGACGGTGTTCCAGTTGGCGTCGCTGTCCAAACCGGTGGGGGCCACAGTGATCGCGCGACAGGTGCAGGAAGGGGTGGCGACGTGGGATACGCCGATCCGTGAACCGGCACCGTGGTTCGCTTTGAAGGACCCGTACGTGAGCGACCATGTGACCATCGGCGACCTGTACGCGCATCGTTCGGGGTTGCCCGAGCACGCCGGGGACAAGCTGGAGGATCTGGGGTTCGATCGGACCGCCGTTCTCCAGCGATTACGGATGCTGCCGTTGGCGCCGTTCCGCGATTCGTACGCGTACACGAATTTCGGTCTCACCGCGGCGGCGATCGCGATCGCGGATGCGTCGAAGCAGCGCTGGTCGGCGTTATCGGAACAGGCTATCTATCGTCCGCTGGGTATGTCCTCGACCAGTTCCCGGTACGCCGATTTCGTCGCGGCGGGCGACCGCGCATCCGGGCATGTGCTGGTGGACGGAAAGTACCGTCCGGCGCAGCCGGGACGACAGCCGGACGCCCTGTCCCCCGCCGGAGGTGTCAGTTCGTCGGTGACGGATATGGCGCAGTGGATGATGATGGTGCTGGCGAACGGGAAGCACGGCGGTGCGCAGGTGGTGGCGCCCGAGGCGCTGCTGCCCGCGCTGACACCGCAGTCCGTGTCGGCGCCGCCGGCCGAGGCGGACGCCCGGGCGGGGCAGTACGGGTTCGGTTTCAATGTGGGTAACTCGCCGGCGGGCCGGGTGGTGCTGAGTCATTCGGGAGCGTTCGACCAGGGTGCGGCGACCGCGATGACGATGATTCCGTCGGCGAATGTGGGGATCGTGACGCTGACCAATGCCGCACCGATCGGGGTGCCGGAGACATTGAACGCCGAGTTCGCCGATCTGGTGCAGTTCGGGGAGGTGCGGCAGAACTGGTGGGAGCTGTATTCGAAGGCGTTCGAGCAGTTGAATGCGCCGGTCGGTGAGCTGGTCGGGGCCCCACCACCGCCGAATCCGGCGCCCGCACGACCGCTGGAGGATTACGCGGGTGAGTACGGCAACGACTATTTCGGTCCGGCGTCGGTCGCGGTGGACGGTGACGCACTGCTGTTGATGATGGGGCCGCGCCACGTCGCGATGCCATTGCGGCATCGCGACGGTGACACGTTCGTCTTCTCCCCGGTGGGTGAGAGCGCGAATCCGGGCAGTGTTTCGCAGGCCCGGTTCGACGGGGATCGGTTGTGGCTGGAGTTCTACGACTCCGACGGGTGCGGTACGTTCGTGCGCTGATCTCGGCGTCAGGCGCGGACGTAGGCGGCGAGGTGTTCGCCGGTGAGGGTGGAGCGGGCGGCGACCAGGTCGGCGGGGGTGCCTTCGAAGACGATGCGGCCGCCGTCGTGTCCGGCACCGGGGCCGAGGTCGATGATCCAGTCGGCGTGCGCCATCACGGCTTGGTGGTGTTCGATGACGATCACCGATTTTCCGGAGTCGACGAGCCGGTCGAGGAGTCCGAGCAGTTGTTCGACATCGGCGAGATGCAGGCCGGTGGTGGGTTCGTCGAGGATGTAGATCCCGCCTTTCTCGGCCATCTGGGTGGCGAGTTTGATGCGCTGCCGTTCACCACCGGAGAGGGTGGTGAGTTGCTGGCCGAGGCGCAGGTAGCCGAGCCCGACGTCGCCGAGCCGGTCGAGGATCTTGTGGGCGGCGGGGATGCGGGCGTCGCCGGAGCCGAAGAACTCTTCGGCTTCGGCCACCGACATGTCGAGCACTTCGGCGATATTGCGGCCGCCGAGGGTGTATTCGAGTACCGCGGCCTGGAAGCGTTTGCCTTCGCATTCCTCGCAGGTGGATTCGACGGTGGCCATGACGCCGAGGTCGGTGTAGATCACACCGGCACCGTTGCAGGTGGGGCAGGCGCCTTCGGAGTTGGAGCTGAACAGGGCGGGTTTGACGCTGTTGGCTTTGGCGAAGGCTTTGCGGATGGGGTCGAGGAGGCCGGTGTAGGTGGCGGGGTTGCTGCGGCGGGAGCCGCGGATGGCGCCTTGGTCGATGGTGACGACGCCGTCGCGTCCGGAGACCGAGCCGGTGATGAGTGAGCTCTTGCCGGAGCCGGCGACGCCGGTGACGACGACGAGGGCGCCGAGCGGTATGTCGACGTCGATATCGCGCAGGTTGTGGGAGTCGGCACCGCGGACTTCGAGGGCGCCCGACGGGGTGCGCACGGATTTCTTGAGGGCGGCGCGGTCGTCGAGGTGGCGTCCGGTGAGGGTGTCGCTGGCGCGGAGGCCGTCGACGGTGCCTTCGAAGACGATCCGGCCGCCGTCGCTGCCGGCGCGGGGGCCGATATCGACGATGTGGTCGGCGATTTCGATGGCTTCGGGTTTGTGTTCGACGACGAGGACGGTGTTGCCCTTGTCGCGGAGCTGGCGCAGGAGGTCGTTCATCCGCTGGATATCGTGCGGGTGCAGGCCGATGGTGGGTTCGTCGAAGACGTAGGTGACATCGGTGAGCGAGGAGCCGAGGTGGCGGATCATCTTGGTGCGTTGGGCCTCTCCCCCGGACAGGGTGCCGGAGGGGCGTTCCAGGGAGAGGTAGCCGAGCCCGATATCGGTGAACGAGTCGAGCAGGTGTTGCAGGCCTTTGAGGAGTGGGGCGACCGCGGGTTCGTCGAGTTCGCGGACCCAGTCGGCGAGATCGCTGATCTGCATGGCGCACAGGTCGGCGATGTTCTTGCCGTTGATCTTGGAGGCGAGGGCTTCCTTGGTGAGGCGGGTGCCGCCGCATTCGGGGCAGGTGGTGAAGGTGACGGCGCGTTCGACGAAGGCCCGGATATGGGGTTGCATGGCGTCGACGTCCTTGGACAGGAACGATTTCTGGATGCGCGGGATGAGGCCTTCGTAGGTGACGTTGATGCCTTCGACCTTGATTCTGGTGGGTTCTTTGTAGAGCAGGTCGTGCAGTTGTTTTTTGGTGAACTTCTTGATGGGCTTGTCGGGGTCGAAGTAGCCGCAGCCGCGGAAGATACGGCCGTACCAGCCGTCCATGCTGTAGCCGGGGATGGTGAGGGCGCCCTCGTTGAGGGAGAGGCTGTCGTCATAGAGGGCGGTGAGGTCGAAGTCGGTGACCGAGCCCATGCCTTCGCAGCGGGGGCACATGCCGCCGAGGCGGCTGAAGGTGGCTTTCTCGGCGACCGTTTTGCTGCCGCGTTGGACGGTGATGGCGCCGCTGGCGGTCACCGACGGCATATTGAAGGAGTAGGCGTTGGGTGAGCCGATATGGGGGTCGCCGAGCCGGCTGAACAGGATGCGCAGCATGGCGTTGGCGTCGGTGGCGGTGCCGACGGTGGAGCGGGGGTTGGAGCCCATGCGTTCCTGGTCGACGATGATGGCGGTGGTGAGGCCTTCGAGTAGGTCGACGTCGGGGCGCGACAGGGTGGGCATGAAACCTTGGACGAAGGCGCTGTAGGTTTCGTTGATCATCCGCTGGGATTCGGCGGCGATGGTGGCGAAGACCAGGGAGCTCTTGCCGGAGCCGGAGACGCCGGTGAATACGGTGAGCCGCCGTTTCGGGATCTCCAGGCTGACGTCTTTGAGGTTGTTGACGCGTGCGCCCTGGACCCGGATGAGGTCGTGGCTGTCGGCGGCGTGTGTCGCGGACGCCCGCGTACCGGTCTTCGTGGCGGTGGTCATCTGTCTCCCTCTGCGGTGGTCGCGGTCGTCGACATCGGCCTGTTCGGTTCCTGGCGGTCGAGTGTTACCGGCCGGCCCGTCCGATGGGCGGGCCGGTGTGCGTGGCGGGTCGGTGGGTGGGACTCCGGTCAGCGCAGTTGCTGGATGCGGATCATATTGCCCGCGGGGTCGCGGACAGCGCAGTCGCGGATGCCGTAGGGCTGATCGGTGGGTTCCTGGACCACTTCCACGTCACCGGCCTGGAGCCGTTCGAAGGTGCCGTCGAGGTCTTCGGTGGCGAGGTTGATTCCGGCGTAGGTGCCCTTGGCCATCATTTCGGTGATGGTGGTGCGTTCGGCGTCGGTGATGCCGGGGTCGGCGGCCGGCGGGTGCAGGACGATGGAGGTTCCGGGCTGGCCGGCGGGGCCGACGGTGATCCAGCGCAGGCCGTTGTAGCCGACGTCGTTGCGGATTTCGAAGCCGAGGGTGTCGCGGTAGAACCCGATGGCGGCTTCGGGATCGTCCTGGGGTAGGTAGCTGGCGTGAATGGTGATGTCCATGCCGATCACGCTAGCTGCGGGGTGGTTACCGGGGCTTCTCGATTCCTGATCGGTCTGGTCACCTGTTTGGCGGTGCACGACGGGATGCCGGCGGTGGCGTTGGCGTGCCGGCGCCGGTAGGCGCTGGGCGGCATGCCGACGAGTTCGGTGAAGCGGGTGCTGAAGGTGCCCAGTGAGGAGCAGCCGACGGCGAAGCATACTTCGGTGACGGTGAGGTCACCGCGGCGCAGCAGGGCCATCGCGCGTTCGATGCGGCGGGTCATCAGGTAGCCGTACGGGGATTCGCCATAGGCGAGCCGGAACTGGCGGCTGAGATGTCCGGCGGACATGTTGACGCCGCGGGCGAGTGCTTCGACATCCAGTGGTTGCGCGTATTCGCGGTCCATCCGGTCGCGGACGCGGCGTAACAGCGCGAGGTCGCGGAGGTGTTGGTCCGCGGTGGGTCTGCTGGTCACGTGGCCGATCGTCCCATATCGTGCCGGGGCTGCCCGGTTCCCGGTGGTGGGTTGCCGGTGTCGTCGGCGGTGCCGAGCCAGGCGAGCGCGGCGACGACGAGGGCGGTGACTCCGGTGTCGAGGGTGGGTTGTGGGACGGGCGCGAAGCGGGAGCTGTGGTTGACCGGGATGTCCTGGAACAGGGTGCCTCTTTCGACCGCTTCGGCGAAGGCGGCCGGGTCGGTGCCGCCGAGTCCCCAGTAGGTGAACGGGACCCCGAAGGCGGCGGGGATTTCGCTGATGTCCTCGCTGGCGGTCTGTGGCTCGATGGTGTGGGCGGCGGCGCCGAAGGCGGTGGTGAAGGCCGCGGCGACCCGGCGGGTGGTTTCGGGGTCGTTGACGGTCGCCGGGAAGGTTGTGATCCGCTCGAATTCGGGTTCGCGTGGGGCACCGGCGCCGGTGGCTTCGGCGCGCACTATCCGTTCGATGGCGTTCAGGATGTGTTCGCGGACCTGCGGCTCGTAGGTGCGGATATTGATTTCGAGGACGGAGTCGTCGGGGATGAGGTTGGGTCCGGTGCCGGCGTGGATACTGCCGACGGTGACGACGGCTCGGGTGGTGGGTGCGAGTTCCCGGGATACCACTGTCTGGAGTCGCAGTACGCACATCGCTGCCATGACGACGGGGTCGACGGAGGCCTGGGGTTGGGAGCCGTGGGCGCCGCGGCCGTGCAGGGTGACGCGGAGGCTGTCGGCGGCGGACAGGAACGGTCCGGGGCAGGTGCCGACGGTGCCCGCGGGATAGGGCAGGACGTGCTGGCCGAGGACGACGTCGGGGGCGGGGATTTTTTCGGTGAGTCCGTCGGCGACCATGGCGCGGGCGCCGTCGCCGTTCTCTTCGGAGGGCTGGAACAGCGCGATGATCGTGCCGTGCCAGGCGTGGCGGGCCTCGGCCATCAGGCGGGCGCAGCCGAGGAGGCAGGCGATGTGGACGTCGTGTCCGCAGGCGTGCATGACCGGTTGTGGGTCGCCGTCGCGGTCGACGGTGGCGGTGGAGGCGTAGGGCAGGCCGGTGGCTTCTTTTACCGGGAGGGCGTCCATATCGGCGCGCAGCAGCACGGTGGGGCCGGGGCCGTTGTGGAGGACGCCGGTGACTCCGGTGCCGCCGATGCCGGTGGTGATGTCGTAGCCGTAGTCGCGGAGGGCGGTGACGGCGAGCGCGGCGGTGCGGTGTTCGCTCATGCCGAGTTCGGGGTGGGCGTGCAGGTCGCGGTAGCGGTTCTCGATTTCGTCGCGGGCGGCGTCCAGGCCGGTCAGAACAGTGGCGGCGTCACGATTCATCGGTAGTGCCTCTCTGCTCGGGGTCGGTGTCAGCTGCTGTCCTCGGTGCTGGGGCCGCGGCCGCGGCGGGTGGTGCGGACGCCGCGGACGGCGGCGGCCAGGCGGGTGTGCGGTTGCCAGTCCAGGCCGTTGGGCAGGCCCCAGCCGTAGCGGACGGCGGCGAGGCGGAGTGCGAGGGAGAAGACGATGCCGGCGACGATGCCGATTGCGGGTGCGCCGAGGTAGGTGCAGACGACCATGGTGCCGGCGACGACGGCGGCGACGGTGGCGTAGAGGCCGTTGCCGCCGAAGACGGCCGGGACCCGGCGCAGGAGGACGTCGCGGGTGGCGCCGCCGCCGACGGCGGTGGTGATGCCGAGAAGTACGGCGGGCAGCCAGCCGAGGCCGGCGGCGAGGGTTTTCTGTGCGCCGGTGACGGCCCAGAATCCGATGACGGCGGCGTCGAGGGCGGTGAAGAGGCGGTCCCAGGCGTGTTCGCTGAGGTGGATGAGGAACGAGAGGAGGGTGCCGACCACGGCGGTGGGGAGGTAGGCGTAGTCGGTGAGCGCTACCGGGGGGCCTTGCTGGAGCAGGGTGTCGCGGATGATGCCGCCGCCGAGGCCGGAGACGATACCGACGACGAGGAACCCGAAGAGGTCGAGTTTTTCGGTGCGGGATACGGCGCCGCCGAGCATCGCGCAGGCGAAGACGCCTGCGAGGTCGAGATACCGGGTGACCTGGTCGATAGTTTCGGCGGGTGCGGTCACCGCAGCAAACTAACACGCGTGAGCGCGGGTTCTCGGCGGTGAGGTGTGCCGGGTGGGCCTGCCGCTCCCGGCGCCGCGGGCTGGTGGGAGTCCGCGGCGCGGGCAGTTGTGGTCAGGCCCGGGGTTTCACCGGCGCTCCCCCGCCGGCCGCGAGCCGCATGAGGTCGGTGTCGAGGTCGACGGTGGTAACGCTCCCGCCGCCGCTGCCGAAGCTGTGCTGGTAGCTGTGCCACGATTCGTCTTTGACCTTGTGCGCGAACCCGCTCTCCATCAGCAGTACCAGTTCCAGGGCGGCGCGGTGGATGCGTCTGTCGAGGTCGGTGTCGCTCCAGTCCTCGGAGGCGGCGAACAGGGAGGTGGGCACGGTCATGGTGCGCAGGAAGGCGAACAGGGCGCGCATCTGTTCGTCGACGACCAGGGCGTGCCGGGAGGTGCCGGCGGTGGCGGCCAGGATCACCGGTTTGGCGATGAGCAGGTCGTTGTCGAGGACGTGGAAGAAGGAGGTGAGCAGTCCGCTGGGTGCGGCCTTGTAGACGGGGGCGGCGATGATCAGGCCGTCGGCGGCGGCGAGTGTTTCGACGGCGGCGGTCATCTTGGGGCCCATGAGCTGGGAGACCAGCGCGGTGGTGATCTCGGTGGCGAGTTCGCGGAGGTCGATGACGTGCACGGTGGCGGTGGCGCCGCGGTGGCGGGCGAGGGTGCCGACGCGGGCGGCGACCCGGTCGGCGAGCATGCGGGTCGAGGACGGGTTGCTGGTGCCGCCGCTGACCACGACCAGTCGGTAGGGGGTCGTGCCCTGGCCGTTGGTGGTGTTCATATCTCGTTCCTTTGGGTGGTGTCGGCGAGTTTGCCGCAGAGCTGTTCGAGGGTGCGTAGTTCGTCGTCGGTGAGGGCGCCGGTGAGGGCGCGGGCGACGCCGACGGCGTGGCGGCCGCCGATGCGGCGTTGCCGGGTCCGGCCCTCGTCGGTGAGCGAGAGCCGGACCCCGCGGCCGTCGTGCGGGTCGGGAGTGCGTTGCACGAGGCCGCGGTCGACGAGCCGATCCACCATCCGGGACAGCGCGGGCTGGGTGAGCAGGACGTGCCGGTTGAGTTCGGCGGGGCGGATGGGTTCGGGGCATTTGGACAGGGTGTAGAGGACGTCGTATTCGCGCATGGTGAGTCCGTGCCACACGTCTTCGGCCGCGAACTGTTTCATCAGCACCGCGTGGGCGGTGAGTACTGCTTCCCAGGCGTCGTTGGCGAGCCTTCCGCTGGTTCTGGTCACTTGTCGGCCAGGGTTTTCGCGGTGTCCTGGTAGGGGCTGGCGCCGGCCAGATTGTCGCCCTGGTTGGCGTTGGGGCGGGCCTGCCGGGCGGGCTCGCCACCGTATTCGGCGGTGACGCGGGCCCGATGGGTGGGTGCCGGGGCCGATTCGGGGTCGCGGCGGGCTTCCAGTTCCTTGCGCAGGACCGGCACGACTTCCTCGCCGAGCAGGTCGAGCTGGTTCAGCACAGTTTTCAGGGGCAGCCCGGCGTGGTCCATGAGCCACAGCTGGCGCTGGTAGTCACCGAAGGTGTCGTGGAAGGTGAGGGTTTTGTCGATGATCTCCTGTGGGCTGCCGACCGACAGCGGGGTCATTTCGGCGAAGTCCTCGAGGGAGGGGCCGTGACCGTAGACGGGGGCTTCGTTGAAGTAGGGGCGGAATTCGTTCCAGGCGTCCTGGGATTTCTTGGCGATATAGGCTTGTCCGCCCAGTCCGACGATGGCCTGCTTCTTGGTGCCGTGCCCGTAGTGTTCGAAACGCTGCCGGTAGAACTCGATGAGTTGCAGCGAGTGCGCGGTGGGCCAGAAGATGTGGTTGGCGAAGAAACCGTTGCCGTAGTAGGCGGCCTGTTCGGCGATTTCCGGGGTGCGGATGGAGCCGTGCCAGACGAACGGTGGCACACCGTCGAGCGGGCGTGGGGTGGCGGTGAAGCCCTGCAGCGGGGTGCGGTAGGTACCTTCCCAGTCGAGGACGTCTTCGCGCCAGAGCCGGTGCAGCAGGTTGTAGTTCTCCAGTGCCAGCGGTAGGCCCGCGCGGATGTCCTTACCGAACCACGGGTAGACGGGGCCGGTGTTGCCACGGCCGAGCATGAGGTCCATGCGGCCCTTGGACAGGTGTTGCAGCATGGCGTAGTCCTCGGCGATCTTCACCGGGTCGTTGGTGGTGATCAGGGTGGTCGCCGTGGTGAGGATCAGTCGTTCGGTGGTGGCGGCGATATGGCCGAGCAGGGTGGTGGGTGAGGACGAGAAGAAGGGTGGGTTGTGGTGCTCGCCGATGGCGAAGACGTCGAGGCCTACCTCTTCGGTTTTGCGGGCGATCTGCACGATCGCGTCGATCCGTTCGGCCTCGCTGGGCGTCACGCCGGTTACCGGGTCGCGGGTGATATCGCTGACCGAGAAGATTCCGAACTGCATCGTGTGTCACTCCCACCGTAGGTTCTATGCGTTTGCATCTACCTGAACGGCGGGGATGGCGGGGTTATTCCTCGTGCTCTCACAAGCCGCGGAGTGCGGGGAACCGTGCAGCGGATCACGGCGCTCCACTCCCCTGTCCGCTGCCATCGCCCGCGTCTCCGCCACCCGAGACAGCGGGGACACCGCGCGGCTACCCGGCAGCCGGTGGCCGCGGTGGGGCCGGTTGCCGGGTGAGTGAGTCCAGGTCGCGGATGGCGGCGCAGCTGCGGCGGATCATGGCGGCGAACATGGCGGCGCCGCGCTCGGAGGGGGTGCCGTAGGCGGCGCCGAATACCGCGACCAGCGGGCCCTGCAGGGCGGCGAAGCAGTAGTCCTGCCAGCAGTCCTCGATGGTGCAGCCGGTGACGCCGAGTTCGGTGAGCCGCCGGTGGTAGGTGACCACCAGATCTTGTTCGACGGCCCGCCGGGGCTCCGGATCCAGGCCGGTGGTGATGAAGTAGGCCAGGTCGCGGGCCGGGAGTCCCAGGTTGACGGTCTGCCAGTCGACGGCGGTCACCCGCGGTGGGTCGGCGTCGTCGAACAGCAGATTGTCCAGACGGTAGTCGCCGTGCACGAGACCGAACCGTTCGGGGCGGGCGACCAGCCAGTCGGCGATGACCACACCGCAGGCCCGCACGGTCTCGTGGTCCTCGGCAGGGAGCCGGTCGCCGAGGCGGTCGAGGACGATGTCGGTGGTGGGGCCGTAGAGCTCGCGCAGCGTGCCGGCTTCCTCCGGACCGTTGCGGCTGAATCCCTCGATATCGAGCAGCGTGTCGTCACACCAGCGGGGGGCGTGCAGGCCCGCCAGGTTGGCCACGGCGGGGCGGGCGTGGGCGATGGGGCAGCCGCCGATCTGGTCGCCCGGGCGGGCGGGGGCCAGGTCTTCCAGCAGGAGCACGAATTCGGCGCCGTCGCCGTGTATTTCGGCGTGGTGGCAGCGCGGAGTGCGGACGGCGACCGTGGTGGCGATCTCGGTGTAGAAGCGGACTTCCTGGCGGTAGGCGCCGGCCAGCATGGCGCGGACGCCGGGGTCGGCGGCGGGGAGCTTCGCCAGGAGTCGTGTCGGCACCCCGTCGCCGGTGAGGCGCAGCCGGTGTACGGTGCCGATCTGCCCGGTACCGACGGGTTCGGCGGTCACGGCGGTGACGGGACGGCCGAGTGCGGCCGTGAGCCATTCGGGGGTGAGGCCGGCGATATCGGTGGGGCTGGTCATCGGTGGCTCCTGCCGGGATTGGCCGGCAGGTGGGCGAACCGGCCGGTGTCGCGGCGGCACCGCCACGCGTCGAGAACGGGTGCGAGTTCGGTGGGGGCGTTGCCGTGCAGGATCACACCGTCGGCGCCGGCGTTGAACTGGTCGGCGATCCGGCTCGCGCAGTGTGCCGGGGTGCCGGTGGCGGAGGCGGACGTCCATTCCGCGGGGAGCAGTTCTTCGACGGCGGCGAGGGTGGTGTCGTCGGCTACAGCGTCGAGGGCACCTCCGGCGCCGGCGACCAGGGGGTGCGCGCGGAAGTCGGCGAGGACCTGCGGGTCCCAGCCGTTGACCCGGACCAGGATGTCGCCGTAACCCTGCAGGTAGGTGCCGAGACGGCCGACGAGTTTGCGCAGCCGGGCGGATTCGCCTTGAGTGTCGTCGACCACCGCCAGCACCGACCAGATGCGGATAGCCGCCGGATCGCGGCCGGCGTCCGCCGCGGCGGCGCGGATCGTGCGGACGGCGTGTGCGGTGGTGTCGTCGGTGAAGAAGGTGTGCAGGACGACGGCGTCGGCGATCTGCCCGGCCAGACGCAGGGTGTTGGCGCCGATCGCGGTGAACATGACAGGGATGGCTTCGTCGTAGGTGGCGTCGAGGTGCAGAACCGGGTATTTCCCGGCGGGCCCGTCGTGGCCGACGACGGTATCGCCGTGCCAGAGGCGCCGGTAGAGCTCGGTGACGTCGCGGAGTTGCGCGGAGGTGATCCGGGGTAGGCCGATGACGTCGAAGAGGGCGCCGAATCCGCGCCCGAGGCCGAGGCTGTAGCGGCCGCGGGTGAGCCGGTGCAGGGTGACGGCGCCCGCCGCGGTGATCAGAGGGTGGCGGGTGTTGTGGTTGGTGGCGGCGGTGCAGATGCCGAGGTCGGTGGTGACCGCGCCCGCGGCGGCGGCGAGGGCGAAGGCTTCTTTGGTGTTGAACCGTTCGGACAGGAAAATCGCGCCGAGGCCGAGTCGTTCGGCGCCGCGGGCCTCGTCGAGCAGGATATGCGGGTCGGTGGCGTGACCGGCGAGGCCGTAGCAGCCGAGTTCGGGGAATTCGGTCACTGCCCGGCCTCGGTGTCGTGGCCGCCGATCATGCGGTGCAGTTCGTCCTGGGTCCAGGGCGGGGTGTCGTTGTGGTCGCGGAAGCCGAGGATGGTGGGGGTCGGGCGGTCGTAACGGCCGACGAATCCGCCCGCGGCGACGAAGATCTGGCCGGTGACCCGTTCGGTGGCCGTCCCCGCGAGGTAGAGGTACAGCTGGGCGACGTAGTCGGCGGGTGGGGCGTCGAGGGCGGCGTCCTTGCTGATCTCGTCGAGCATGCCGCGCCGGTACAGCTCCATGATCTTGGCTTCGTAGGCGAACCCACTGGAGAGCCGGGTCTTGGCGCCGGGGCAGACGACATTCGCGCGGACCTTGTGTTCGGCCAGTTCGGCGGCGATGGCGAGGGTGAGAGAGTTGACCGCGCCCTTCCCGGCGGCGTATCCGGTTCCGCCGTAGTCGCCGAGGTAGGCGAAGGAACTGGTGTTGATGATGCTGCCGCGGCCCTGGGCGACCATTTTCGGGGCGGCGGCGCGGCAGGTGTTGAACGTGGTGGTGAGGTGGGAGTCGAGCAGTGCCCGCCAGTCGCGGGTGCTGACGTCGAGAATGGAGGAGTCGGCGGGTTCGGCGATCCCGGCACAGTTGATGAGGACGTCGACGGCGCCGAAGGTGCGTACACAGGTGTCGACGAGTTCGGTTGCGGTCGATTCGTCGGCGGCGCTGCCGGCGACGCCGATCGCTCGGTGGCCGGCGAGGGCCAGGGAGTTGACGGTGCGTTCGACGGCGGGGGTGTTGCGTCCGTTGACCACCACTCCGGCGCCGTGTCCGGCCAGGGCGTGCGCGACGGCGTAGCCGATGCCGCTGGTGGCGCCGACGACCACGGCGCCGCGTTCCCACAGGGTCTGGTTTCCGCTCATGGATCTGTTCTCGCTCACTTGTCCCGGCCGAACACTATTCCGTACAGATGTCCGGACATGATGGCATCCCGACAGCGCGCCGGAGGTGGAGAGAGGTCGCACGCCTTGCTTGCGCACAACACCCCGTAGTACTGTCCAGACAGGTGTCTACCATAGATCCTGGACAGTAATCTGGGGAAGGATTTCCACATGACTTCGGTGAAACCGCCGCGGGTGTCCGGAGGCGAACACGAACACGGCCACCTGGAGGAGTTCCGTACCGACCCGATCGCGCTGATGCGCCGGGTCCGGGCGGAATGCGGTGACGTCGGCCGGTTCGAGCTCGCCGGACGCCACGTCGTCCTGCTCACCGGCGCCGAAGCGAACGAATTCTTCTTCCGTGCCGCCGACGAGGACCTCGACCAGGCCGCCGCCTACCCCTTCATGAAGCCGATCTTCGGCGAAGGTGTGGTATTCGACGCCAGCCCGGAACGCCGTAAGGAGATGTTGCACAACTCCGCGCTGCGCGGCGACCAGATGCGCGGACACGCGGCGACCATCGAAAAAGAGGTCGACCGGATGCTGGCAGGCTGGGGCGAGGAAGGCGAAATCGATCTGCTCGACTTCTTCGCCGAACTCACCATCTACACCTCCTCGGCCTGCCTGATCGGGACGAAATTCCGCGAGGAACTCGACAGCCGGTTCGCGCACCTCTACCACAATCTGGAACGCGGCACCGACGCGCTGGCGTATGTGGATCCCTACATGCCGATCGAGAGCTTCCGGATCCGCGACGAATCCCGGGCCGCGCTGGTCGAACTCGTCCAGGAGATCATGAACGGGCGGATCGCGAACCCGCCCGCCGACAAGGAGGACCGCGACCTGCTCGATGTGCTGGTCTCGGTGAAGAAAGAGGATGGCACCCCGCACTTCAGCGCCAGCGAGGTCACCGGCATCTTCATCTCGATGATGTTCGCCGGCCACCACACCACCTCGGGTACCGCCGCCTGGTCGGTGATCGAAATGCTGCGGCATCCGGAGGTGCTCTCCGGAGTCGTGAAGGAACTCGACGAGCTCTACGCCGACGGCCAGGAAGTGAGTTTTCACGCGCTGCGCCAGATCCCGCAACTGGAAGCGGTACTCAAGGAAACGCTGCGGCTGCACCCGCCGCTCATCATCCTGATGCGGGTCGCCCAGGGTGAGTTCGAGGTGTGCGGGAACCGGATCGAGCCCGGCGATCATGTGGCCGCGACCCCGGCGATCTCCAACCGGCTGCCCGAGGACTTCCCGAACCCGGACAGTTTCGATCCCGGCCGCTATATCGACCCCAACCAGGAAGATCTGGTCAACCGCTGGACCTGGATCCCGTTCGGGGCCGGACGCCATCGCTGCGTCGGCGCCGCGTTCGCGCTCATGCAGCTCAAGGCCATCTTCTCGGTACTGCTGCGGGACTGGGAATTCGAGAGGGTGCAACCGTCGGAGTCCTACCGCAACGACCACTCCAAGATGGTCGTTCAGCTGCAGCAGCCGTGCCGAGTCCGGTACCGCCGTCGGCAGAAGGCGTGAGGTTCCGATGACCTACATCATCACCCAGCGCTGAGCAACGACGCGCCGGTCGCGTGGCCGAATGCCCGGTGGACTGCATCCGGCCCCACCCGGGCGATCCGCAGTTCGCGTCCGCGGAGATACGGTGGCCGCGACCCTCGACGATTTCCGGGCCGGTGTGCTGCCCACCCCGGCGCGGGACCGGGCGGCGCTGTCGGATCTGGTGCGCGACCGGCAACCCGATGTGGTCGACCGCACCGCGTGGACCGGACCGAACGCGCCGCGGGCGCGGCGGCGGGACGGCCCCGGGTGAAGCCGGCGACCGTGGCCGAACTGCTCGCCACGGCACGCCGTGGCTGAACCCGGCCGGGTTCAGTCCGTCACGGCGCGGCGGGCGTGGGCACGGACATCGGCGTCCGGGTCGTCGACGGCCTGCCGAAGCAGGTCCCGGGCCGGTTCGTGGTTTGGCCAGGAGGCCAGCGCGAGGACCGCGGCCTTGCGCACATCCAGATGCGGATCGGTGAGCGCACCGGCCAGTTCGGTGACGGCCGCGCCGGGTTCGGCACCGGCCAGACCTTTGGCCGCGCCCACCCGCACCTGCCAGGCGGTGTCCCGCAGCGCCGCGGCACACGACCCGATATCGGATTCGGCGGCACCGATATCGGCGAAAGCGGCCAGCGCCGCCGCCCGGACCAGCGGGTCACGATCGGTCACCAGCCCACGGACGGTGTCCGCGCCGCCGGTGCCGATGGTGGCCAGGCCTTGCGCGGCCGCGATCCGCACCTCACGGTTGCTGTCGGCGGCCGCGGCCGCCAAGGCGTCGTACTCGTCGAGCGAGACCAGCGCCCGCACCGCGGCGATCCGCACCCGGTGGTCGGGGTCGGCCAATGCTGCCCGGTAGTCGGCGGCCGCACCGGCGCGTGCCGCGCGCAGCAGGTCGAGAACCACCGCCCGTACGACCGGATCCGGCGAAGTCAGCCGTTCGGCGAGACCCTCGACGGACGGCAACACCTCTACCAGTTCGCGCAGCGCCGCCGTGGCGGCGGCCCGCACCGGCGCCGCACCATCGTCGAGGGCACTGACCAGCAGTGCCGCGAAACCGTTCGGGGTGTTCTCGGTGAGCGCCGCGATCGCGGCGACCCGGACCCGTTCGTCGGTATCGAACAGGTAGGCCGACAGTTGCCCGGCCGTGGGCGCGTCCAGGGCCAGCAATGCGAGCAACCGGGGTGAGGCGACCGGGGCCGGCTCCGGGACCGCGGCCCGGGGTGCGGGGGCCGCGACGCTCGGGGCGCGGCGGTGACCGACGAGTTCGGGCTGTTCTACGGGTAC
Source organism: Nocardia grenadensis (assembly GCF_050942415.1). Taxonomy (NCBI): domain Bacteria; kingdom Bacillati; phylum Actinomycetota; class Actinomycetes; order Mycobacteriales; family Nocardiaceae; genus Nocardia; species Nocardia grenadensis. Next base: position 3,269,027 of record NZ_CP192054.1, read on the forward strand.
CGGCTCCCCCTGGGACGGCAGGTCGTCCAGCCCGGGCACGGGCACCAGATACGGGGCGACCGGCCGTTTGAGGAACTCCATGCCGCCGTCGGCGGCCTTGCGCAGGTTCAGGTGGTAACGCCAGGTGTCGTCGTCGCGTTCCGGGAGGTCGGCGCGCTCGTGGTAGAGACCCCACCGGGATTCGGTGCGGGTCAGCGAACTACGAGCGGCCATTTCCGCGCAGTCACGGATGAAGGACACCTCGGCGGCACGCATGAGTTCGTGCGGGGTGCGAGCGCCCATCTCGGCGAGATCGCCGCGCATCCGTTCGAAGGCCTCCACCGCCAGCGACAGTTTCGCCGCGGTTTTCGGCGGCGCCACATAGTCGTTGACGAACCGGCGCAGCTTATATTCGACCTGCGGTTGCGGTGGGCCGTCGGGGTGCCGCAGCGGCCGGTACACCAGTTCGTGCGCGGCGGTGATCTGGTCGGCGGGCAGTTCGGCGGGTGCCGCGGTCTCGGCCAGGGTGGCGGCGGCATGCGCGCCGGCGAGTTCGCCGAATACGAACGCCCCGATCATGTAGTTGTGTGGCACGCAGGCCAGGTCACCGGCCGCGTACAGGCCGGGCACCGTGGTGCGGGCGTTCTCGTCCACCCAGACCCCGGAGGCGGAATGCCCGCCGCACAAACCGATCTCGGAGATGTGCATCTCGATATCGTGGGTGCGGTAGTCGTGGCCACGGTTGGTGTGGAAGGTGCCGCGGGTGGGGCGTTCGGTGGTGTGCAGGATGTCTTCGAGCGCGGTCAGCGTCTCGTTTGGCAGATGGGACACCTTCAGGTAGATGGGTCCGCGCGCGGAGTCGATCTCCCGTTTGACCTCGGCGATCATCTGCCCCGACCAGTAGTCGGAATCGACGAACCGCTCCCCCTGCGCATTGACCTGATACCCACCGAACGGGTTGGCGACATAGGCGCAGGCGGGACCGTTGTAGTCCTTGATCAGCGGATTGATCTGAAAGCATTCGATACCGCTGAGCTCGGCGCCCGCGTGATAGGCCATCGAATAGCCGTCGCCGGCATTGGTGGGATTCTCGTACGTGCCGTACAGGTAGCCCGACGCCGGCAGGCCCAGCCGGCCGCACGGGCCCGTCGCGAGGATCACCGCTTTCGCGCCGACCGTGACGAACTCGCCGGTGCGGGTGTTCAGTGCCGCCGCCCCGACCGCCCGGCCACTGTCGGTGAGCACCCGCACCGGCATCAGCCGGTTCTCGATCCGGATCTTCTCCCGCATCTTCCGTTGCCGCAGCACCCGGTAGAGGGCCTTCTTCACATCCTTGCCCTCGGGCATGGGTAGCACGTACGAGCCCGAGCGGTGCACCCGGCGGACCGCGTACTCCCCGTATTCGTCCTTCTCGAATTTGACGCCGTACTTCTCCAGCCGCTGCACCATGGCGAAACCGCGGGTCGCGGTCTGGTACACGGTGCGCTGGTCGACGATGCCGTCGTTGGCGCGGGTGATCTCGGCGACGTAGTCCTCCGGTTCGGCCTTCCCCGGGATAACGGCATTGTTGACGCCGTCCATACCCATGGCCAGCGCACCGGAATGCCGGACATGCGCTTTTTCCAGCAGTAGCACGTTCGCGCCCTGTTCGGCGGCGGTCAGCGCGGCCATGGTGCCGGCCGTACCGCCGCCGATCACCAGCACATCGCAGTCCAGGCGCACGGTGTCGGCGAGATCCGGAGCCGCGAACAGAGTGGGTGCGGTCACGAGAGGGCCTCCACGAGTTGGTCGCGTTGCGGCTGCCGATCGGCGGCCGCACGTGGATTCGGAACATCGATCAGGGCGCGCAGCGGTTTCCCGGCACGACCCAGCACAGCGATCCGGTCACCGAGCAGCAGCGCCTCGTCCACATCGTGGGTCACGAAGACGATCGTTGCGGGGTGGGTGCGCCAGGTCTCGATGAGCAGCCGTTGCATGGTGGCGCGGGTCTGGGTGTCCAGCGCGCCGAACGGTTCGTCCATCATCACCGCGCGCGGGGCACCGGCGAGACCGCGGGCGAGTTGCACGCGTTGCCGCATACCCCCGGACAGGCTCTTGGGCAGGAACTCGGCGAACCCGGTGAGGCCGACCTCCTCGATCCAGCGGTCGGCCGCGGCACGGCGCCCGGCCTTGGGTTCGCCCCGCAGCCGCAGTGCCAGTTCGATATTGGCGCGGACACTGCGCCATGGCAGCAAGGCATTGTCCTGGAACACCACCGCGCGGTCCCGGGAGGTGGTGGTGACGGGTTCGCCGTCGGCGAGAACGCGACCGGAATCCGGGGGCAGCAGCCCGGCCAAGGCGCGCAGGACCGTGGACTTGCCGCAACCCGAGGGGCCGGTCAGCACCAGGATTTCGCCGGGCCGCACATCCAGCGACAGCCGGTCTATCACCGGGTCGCCGGTGTAGGACAGAGAGATCTCGTCGAGCCGCAGGCTCATGCCCGGTGCGTCGGTGCCGGACGTGGGGGTTTCGGTGGTGAGGGTGATGGTCATCGGGTGTTCTCCTCTCCCCGCGGCAGCCAGCGGGTGACCCGGCGGCCGAGTAGTTCGATCGCGGCGGAGGTACCGAATCCGAGGACGCCGATGGTGACGATCCCGACGAAGACACCCGGATAGTCGACAATGGTGCAGGCCTGCCACGTGCGGTAGCCGACACCGAGGCGGCCGGAGATCATCTCCGCGGATACCAGGCAGATCCAGGCGACCCCGATCCCGACCGACAGTCCACCGAAGATCCCCGGCAGCGCACCGGGGAACACCACCCGCAGCAGCACATCCCACCGGGTGCCGCCGAGCGTGCGCACCGAGTCCTCCCACAGGGTCGGCAGCGCGCGGACCGCGTGACGGGTACTGACCATGATCGGGAAATAGGCGGCCAGGCCGGTGATGAACACGATGCCGGCTTCGTCGTCGGGGAACAGCAGGATGGCGATCGGGACCACCGCGATGGCCGGGACAGGCCGGGCCAACTCGGTGAGCGGGCCCAGGATTCCGGCGAACAGGCGGGACCGGCCCAGGGCGATACCGCTGGCCACGCCGAGCACGGTGGCAATACCGAACCCGGTGAGGATGCGGATCAGGGATTGCGCCAGGTCCAGGTAGTAGACATCGGTGCCGAGTTGGCGACCGAACGCGGTGAGCACCTCGGTCACCGAGGGCAGGGTGTCGAACCGCAGCCACAGCCGGATATCGGCGGTGGTCAGGACCTGCCAGAGCAGGATCGCGGCCAGTACGGAACCGAGCCGCAGCAGCCGGCCCGGCCACACCGCGCGCCCGGGCCGGCGCGACGGGACGGCCGGCGCGGCGGCCAGGGCGGGAGCGAGGGTCGTGGCCGCGGTCATGACCGGACCTCGGCGACGGCCTGGTCGTAGGTCACCGGGACGGCGGTGGGATGGGCGTGGCGGTGGCGAAGCGCGGCCGCCACGGTGGTGAACGGCAGGAAGGTGTTCCCGTCGCGCAGCCAGACCGCCTTGTCCGCGAACCAGCGGGTACCGAGTTCGGTGTCGACGATATAGGCGGCGCGAACCGTCGAACCCGCGGCGCGAGCGGCCGCGACGGCACGCAACAGCTCGGTGGGATCACCGGCGGGACGAGTGGTGTCCTGGCCGTCGAGCCACAGTTCGGTACCGGAACCGGCGGTGTGGTTGGCGGTATCGGCGAGCGCCTTCTCGTAGTCCTGGCCGCGGGCGGCGAAGGCCGCGCGCAGGCGCTGGTCGGCGACGAACCCGTCGATATCGAGGTCGGCGAAATCGCCGATCGACTTCAGGTACCGCACATCGTCTTTGAAGGCCGAGACCAGGCTCGGCTTCAGGGTGGTGTCGAACGAGGTGCCGCCCGGGCCGTTGTAGAGATACACGACCTCCTGCGGCAGATCCGACTCCTCGGCCACGATCCGGGCCGCCTCCAGCGGCTGCTGCCACAGGAATTCCGTGGCGTCGAGCTGGGCCTGCAGGAAGGCGTCCACCACCTCGGGATGTTCGGCGGTGTAGTGCTCACGGGCGACCACGCCGTGGAAAGTCGGCACATTCAGTTCGGCACCGTCGTAGAGCAGTCTCGCTTTGTCCTGGAACACCAGCAGTCCCGGCCACGCCACGAACTGGGATAGGGCGGCGACCTGGCCCGATTCCAGCGCCGAGGCACCCACCTGCGGCTGCTGGTTCAGCACCTCCACACCGGCGACCGGATCGACGCCGGCGCGGGTGAGGGCCTGCACCAGGGTGCCGTGCCCCGCGGACCCGACACTGGCAGACACCTTCTTCCCGGCCAGCTCGCCGACCCCGGTGAGCGGCGAGTCCGGCGGTACGACCACCATGTTCAGCGCACCCTTGGGGTTGTAGCCGGTAACGGACAGGAATTCGGTGCGGGACCGGTCCCCGGCCTGGGTGCGGGATCCGTTGATCAGCAGCGGATAGTCGCCCATGGAGCCGATATCGATCTTCTCGGCCACCATCTGGGCGGTGATCGGGGCGCCGGTGTCGTAGTCCTGCCAGTCGACCTTGTAGGCGGGGCCGCCGTTCTCGGTGATCTGCCGCAGCCGCTGTTCCAGATATCCCTGGGCGCGCAGCAGCGTGCCCGCGGTGACGGTGTTGATGGTCTTCGACTGGTAGCCGACGACGACGGTGACGGTATCGCCGGTGGCGGCTTCTTCCAGCGAGCACCCGGTGAGGGCCAGCGCCGCGGCGGCCAGGACCGCCAGGCGTTTCAGAGTGGGCATGAAGGTCTACCTCAGGAGATACGGCATGTTGACAGTGACGGCACCGGTGGGACAGCGGGCGGCGCAGGGCCCGCAGTACCAGCATTCGTCGACGTGCATGAAGGCCTTCCCGTTGTCCGGGTTGATGGCCAGGGAGTCGAGCGGGCAGATCTCGACACACAACGTGCACCCTTCGATACACAGCGATTCGTCGATGGTCACGGGGATATCGGTGCGCTGGTTCGCCAATGCCATCTAGAGGACCTTCCATTCGGGGATGCCGCGGGAGAGGCTGCCGCGCAGCGTGATCCGGTCGCCGCGCATCCGGACGTATTCCAGGTCGACGGGGGTTCCGTCGTCGAGCCGGGTGAGACGTTCGAGCATGAGCAGCGGCGCTCCGTCGGGGACGTCGAGGGTGGCGGCGGTGTGCCGGTCGGCGGGTATCGCCTCCACGGTGAGGTCCGCCGAGCCCAGGGACCGGCCGCTGAGCTGTTCGAGCAGCACGAAGACATCGGTGTGCGCGAGGTCGTGGTCGAGGACGCGCACACCGATCTCGGGCGCGAGGTAGGTGAGATCCAGGCTCAGCGGCTGCTCGCCGAGATACCGCAGCCGCTCCAGGTAGACGACCTGCTCGCCGGGGGCCACGCCGAGCCGCCGGGCCACCGCCGGCGGCGCGGTGATGAGTTGCCCGGCCCGCACCTCGTTACGGACGGTGCCGCGGCCCTCCAGGGTTTCCTGCAGGCCCAGCAGCGCGTCCAATCCGTGGTCGTATTTGCGGGCGGTCACCCGGGTGCCCACGCGGGGCGCGCGGTCGATCAGACCTTCATCGCGCAGCAGCCCCAGGGCGTCGCGAATGGTGTTGCGGGAGGTGTCGTGTTCGGCGGCCAGCCGCTGTTCGCTGGGCAGGGCATCGCCCAGAGTGCCGGCGTAGATCTGGTGGCGCAAGATATCGGCAATGCGCCGGGCCTGGTCGGCCCGGAGCCGGCGGACACCGGCCGTACCGCCTGCCCGCTCGGTGTTCGTATCGCTGACCTGCATGAACGCTGACGATAGCGCCGTTTTGGGGCCATACCGGCCCGCCGTCCGGCGGCCGCTGGACGGGCCGGCGCAATTCGCCGGGCATCGACGGGCGCGACCTGCGCGGATCCGGGCCGATCCCACCAATACGCCACCCGCGCGCGGGCCACGGGGGTTGAGATCAGGGCGATTCGAATGATCGACCGCGCGCCCGGGAACCGTAGCGGCAGAGTGCCCGGGTGACGCGACGGAACCTGTGCCGCGACGCCGCGGTATCGGGCCGCATACATCCTCCCGACCCGCCCGCCACGGGCTTGACCTGGAGCGCTCTCCAGGTCGTAGCGTGTGTGCGACGGATAATCCACCACGGCAAGGGGAGACGAATCCGATGGAACTCGGGTTGCACATTCCGATATTCGAGGTAGACGGCGGTACCGCCGCCATCGCCGGTGAACTGGCACTCGTCGGCGCGGCAGCGGAGGCGGCCGGAGCGACCTGGCTGTCGTTCATGGATCATTTCTTCCAGATCGAACCGACCGGGCTACCCGCCGAGGCGAACATGCTGGAGGGCTACACCAGCCTCGGGTACATGGCCGCGCACACCTCCACGCTCGAACTCGGCCTGCTGGTGACCGGCGTGACCTACCGGCACCCCGGTCTGCTCGCCAAGATCGTCACCACCCTCGATGTGCTCTCCGGCGGCCGCGCCGCGCTCGGCATCGGAGCCGCCTGGTTCGACCGCGAACACCACGGACTCGGGGTGCCGTATCCGCCGCTCCGGGAACGATTCGACCGGTTGGAGGAAACGCTGCGGATCTGCGCGCAGATGTGGGATCCGCAGAACAACGGGCCGTTCGAGGGCAAGCACTATCAGCTCGCGGAAACCCTGTGTTCGCCGCAGCCACTGCACCGGCCCACGGTGCTGATCGGCGGCGGCGGGGAGAAACGCACACTGCGGCTGGTGGCCCGCTACGGCGACGCCTGCAATCTGTTCGCCTCGAGCACCGAGGACGTAGCACACAAACTCGATGTGCTGCGCCGCCACTGCGACGATCTGGGCACCGATTACGACCGGATCCGCAAAACTGTCCTGGCAGGCAGCCCGGACCCCACTGCCCACGACGATTTCGTCCGTCAGATGGCGGGGTACGCCGCACTCGGCGTGCACACCGCGATTGTCATGCCGCCCGGCGGCTCCCCGGCCGGCTGGGTGGACACACTCGCCCCCGTGGTGCCCAAGCTCGCCGAACTCTGAGCGGCTGCGCCGTCCCGCGCGTCAGCCGGTGACGCGCACGGGCACCGCCCGCCCCGGGACGGCGTCGGCGGCGAGATCGCGGAAGATCCCGTTGCCGGCGCTGGTCCGGGACAGGGCGTCCGCGGCCAGGATCACCGCGGCACCTGTCCAGGTGGTGCGTTCCACCGGCCAGCGTTTCCCGTCCGCGTACACCAGCCCGGTCCAGTAGGAGCCGTCGGTTTCCCGCAGATGCTGGATGCTGGCCAGCAGGGCCAGCGCGCGGTCCCGGTCGCCCAGCGCGTCGAGGGACAGCACGAGTTCACAGGTTTCGGCGCCGGTGACCCAGGGCCGGTCGCTGACACAGCGGATCCCGATATTGCCGACCACGAAGGTGTTCCAGCGTTCGGCGATACGGTCGTGGCCGGCGCGTCCGCGCAGCGCCCCGCCCAGGACCGGGTAGTACCAGTCCATGGAATAGCGGTCCTTGCGGGTGAATGTCTCCGGGCGATCGCGCAGCGCGGTGCCGAGCCGGCCGCGGGCGGTCTCCCACTCCGGGTGGGGGTCGCCGAGCCGGCGCGCGAGGGCCAGGGCGGCACCGATGCTGTGATACATACTGGCCGAACCGGTCACCAGCGCCTCGGGCAGGACCTTGTCGCCGTCGCGTAGCCAATAGATCTCACCGTGCTCGCCCTGGCTCGCGACGACCAGATCGATCGCGGCGGCCACCACCGGCCACAGATCGGCCGCGAACCCGGTATCACCGGTGACCGCGAGATGGTGCCAGACACCGGTGGCGAGATAGGCGCAGAAATTCACATCGGTGGCCGGATCCTCGATCTCACCGGCGCGGAACTGCCGGGGCCACGACCCGTCGGGTCGCTGGGTGCGTGCCGACCAGGTGTAGGCGGCGACGGCCTCGTCGCGCAGGCCCGCGACGGTGAGCGCCATCGCCGATTCGATGTGATCCCAGGGGTCGGTGTGCCCGCCCGGGAACCAGGGGATCGCGCCGTCGGGTTCCTGCGCGGCGGCGATGGACTGCGCGGTCTGCAGGATCTGGCGACGGGTGAGAACCGAAGGGACCGAGGGGAGTTCACCCGCCGGCACGGGTCACCGCCGGCTTGCTGAAGTACAACGCCACGCTCTTGCCCACCAGCGGGTCGAGCAGGCGTTCCGCCGTCCGGGTCAGCACCGGTTGTTTCATCATGTCCCACACCAGCATCCGATGGTAGGCACGTACCAGCGGATGTTCGGTCTTGTGGACGCCCACCGCGCATTTGATCCACCAGTACGGCGAGTGCAGGGCGTGCACATGGGTGCGGTGGGTGTGCCGCAGGCCGCGCGCGGTGATCTTGTCCCGCAGTTCGTCCGCCTTGTAGATGCGGATATGCCCGCCCTCGTTCGCGTGGTACTCGTCCGAAAGCGCCCAGCAGACCCGCTCGGGCAGCCACCGTGGCACGGTCACCACCAGCTGCCCGCCCGGGCGCAGTACGCGCACGAGTTCGGCGATGGCGGCGTCGTCGGCGGGCACATGCTCCAGGATCTCCGAGGCGATCACGACGTCGAATTCCCCGGCGCCGTAGGGCAGGTCGAGCGCGTCACCGTGGACGGCTTCGGCTTTCGCTCCGGCGGGCGCTTCCCCGACCTGGGCCATGGCCTCGAACATGGTGGCGACCCCGGCGAGTTCGGGAGCGTCCTGGTCGAAGGCGACCACATCGGCGCCGCGACGGTAGGCCTCGAACGAATGTCGGCCGGCGCCGCAGCCCACATCGATGACCCGGGTGCCCGGGCCGATCCCGGCGCGGTCGAAGTCGACGGTCAGCACGAGGTGCCTCCTGTGATGAATTCTGGCGATCCGGTGTGCCGGGAGATGGCCCGCTCGTACACCTGCACGGTCTGTGCGGCCACCGACTCCCAGCTGAAGACCGAGACGGCGCGGTCCCGGGCGGCGGCCCGCATCCGCTGCCGGGTCTGCGGGGAATCCAGCAGTTGCCCGATCACCCGGGCCAGTTCGGCGGAATCGCCGGGTTCGGTGAGCTCGGCGCAGACGCCCGGCTCGCCGACGACCTCCGGCAGCGCACCGGTGCGGCTGACCACCAGCGGGGTCCCCGACGCCATGGCCTCCACCGCGGGCAGCGAGAATCCCTCGTAGAGGGACGGGATGCAGGCGATCTCCGCCGACGCCAGCACCTCGGCGAGTTCGGTATCGGTGAGCCCGGCGCGGACCGTGACGATATCGGAGAGGCCCAGTTCGGCGATCCGCTTCTCGGTCGGCCCGTTGGGCTCCAGTTTCGCCACCAGCTGCAGTTCCACCGGGTGGGTGATCCGCAACCGGGTCAGCGCCTGCAGCAGATGTGTGATGCCCTTGAGGGGTTTGTCGGCGCTGGCGACAGCGACGATGCGGCCGGGCACCCGGGGACCGCGCGGCGCGAACAGTTCGGTGTCCACACCCAGCGGCACGACATTGAGCTGCCCGGGATCGACACCGAAATCGTCGGCGATATCGGTGGCCGACGACGAGGAGACGGTGAGCAGATCGGGGATCCGCCGGGCGATGCGCTCCTGCATACCCAGGAAGCCGTACCAGCGGCGCACCAGGGGTTTGCGCCGCCAGGCGGCGGCCGCCAGGTCCACCTCCCGGTCCTTGGTGATGGGGTGGTGCACGGTGGCGACCAGCGGCAGCCGTTTCGCGATATCGAGCAGCCCGCTACCCAGGCACTGGTTGTCGTGCACGACGTCGAAATCGTGGACCCGTCCGCGCAGCAGCCGGGCGGCGCGCATGCTGAAAGTGCGTGGTTCCGGGAAACCGGCGGTCCACATGGTGGCCAGTTCCAGCAGATCGATCCGGTCCCGGATCTCGCGGGGATGCGGCGTGCGGAAGGGGTCGTCGTCGCGATAGAGGTCCAGGCTGGGCACCTCGGTGAGGGTTACGCGCGGGTCCAGGTCGGCGGGATAGGGCTGACCGGAGAAGACCTCCACGTCGTGGCCGAGTTCGGCCAGTCCGGCGCTGAGGCGGCGCACGTAGACCCCCTGCCCACCGCAATGAGGCTTGCTGCGGTAGGACAACAGGGCTATCCGCACTGGCTGTCCTCGCCCGTCTCGGTGATCGAATTCATGCTCCGCAGTGTGCCAGCCAGCCGTTCGAGATAGGCACGCACCTCCGGTTCGCCCTTGTCCGGCAAGCCGTACAGCACATCGGTGACACCGTCGGCGGCCCAGGACGCCAGCCGTTGGGCGTCGGGTTTGAAATCCAGGGCCACCACCCGCGGCGCGCCCGCGCGGCCGGCGTCTGCCCACGCCTTCTTCAGCATCGCCAGGCTGCCGGAGATATCGTTCTCCCCCGGGGTGGTGATCCAGCCGTCGGCGTGTCTCGCGATCCAGGCGCAGGTCCGTTCGGTTCCGGCCGCGCCGATCAGGACGGGAACGGTGCGGTCGACCGGCTTGGGCCAGGCCCAGCTGGGCCCGAACTTCACGAAGTCGCCGTCGTAGGCGGCCTCGTCCTCGCGCCACAGCGCCCGCATGGCCTCCAGGTACTCCCGCAGCGCCGTGCGCCGCTTGTTGCCGGGTATGCCATGATCGGCCAGCTCATCGGTGTTCCAGCCGAAGCCCGCGCCCAGGGTGACCCGGCCGCCGGAGAGGTGGTCGAGCGAGGCGATGGTCTTGGCGAGGGTGATCGGATCGTGTTCGACCGGCAGCGCGACCGCGGTGGCCAGTTCGATCCGTTCGGTGACCGCGGCGGCGGTGGCGAGCGCGACCCACGGGTCGAGGGTGCGCATATAGCGGTCGTCGGGCAGCGACGCGTCGCCGGTCTGGGGGTGCGCGGCTTCGCGTTTCACCGGGATATGGGTGTGTTCGGGGACGTAGAACGAGGAAAATCCGTGGTCCTCGGCGGCCCGGGCCGCGGCGGCAGGGGCTATCCCGCGGTCACTGGTGAACAGAACGATGCCGAAACGCATACTCGTATGCCTTGTCTGTGGTGGGGCCGGCGGGCCGTGGCGCGTCCCGGCGGGTGGAGGATCGTGGTCGTCAGCGGCCGGTCTCGGCGGCTTTTTTCGCTTTCTTGGCGTGCTGGTCGAGCTGGGCGCCGATCACATGGTCCAGTGAGGTGCCGGCCGGCCACCCCACGTAGTGGCAGAGGAACAGCGCGATCTCGCGCAGCTGGGTTTCGTCGAGTTCCTCGTTCTGCAGGGCGGCGCCGATCTGGATCCCGGCGACATCGAACAGGCCCTGGGCGGTGAGCGCCCCGAGCAGCAGCAGTCTGCGGTCGCGCAGGGTGAGGCCGGGACGCGACCAGATATCGGCGAACAGGTGGTCGGCGGTGACGGCGAAATGGTCGCCGGGGCCGTCCTTGAATTCCCATCCGTAGACCTCTGCCATCTTGGCCAGCCCGCGTTCACGCACGGTGGGCTCGGGGGTCGGGTCGCTCATGGCTGCTCCTTCTCCGCCGGATCCGTTCCGCCGGGAGTGTCTGGACAGGTGTACGGAATATAATTGGGACGCTCACCGGCACGCAAGAACACGTTCTCGTTCGAGCCGCGGGAAGCAGTCAGGAAAGCATGTCCGGCGATATCGGCGAATCACCTCGACCCCGGCGGCGATTCTGGGAAAATTGCTGAATCGTTGTCGGGCACACCTGTCGATGGTAGCGTCCAGACACATGTCCAGCTATGTGTCTTCCCTACGGGCCGCCGGCCCGTCACCCGGGAGGAACTCGTTCTCGGACCGGGCAGGTTCCGACCCGCGAGCGCCGCGCCCCGCCGCCCCCGGGAAACCGCCCCGCACACTCCACGCCGAGGGAGCACACATTATGAAAATCGTGGCCGATCTGGACCTGTGCCAGGGACACGCCGTCTGCGCTGCCGAAGCGCCGGACGTCTTCTCCGTACCCAAACGCGGCCAGGTGGAGATCCTCGACCCGAACCCCGGCCCGGAACTGAAAGCCGACGTCGACAATGCCGTCCGCTACTGCCCCACCCAGGCCCTGCTGCTCGTCGCCGACACCGACTGAGCGGATCGGGGCCGCACGCACGCGGGCGCGACATCGTCGCCCACGCCTCGGCTTCCGGGCCGGCACGTCGACCGATCACCTGCCTCACCCGTACACGACGACCACCGCTACCGACTGGATCCAGACCACGAATCCTTTTCGAAAGGGACACATCCATGACAGGTTTCGACCGCGCCGAACTCGACGAGATGGTGCGCCGCTGGGTGGCGGAGAACGAACGATGTGAGAAGCTCGGCGACTGGAAGCCGCTCGCCGATATGTACACCGCCGACGCCACCTACGGCTGGAACTACGGCCCCAAGGACGAATTCATGGCCGTCGGCCGCGAGGAGATCCGCGATCTCGCCCTCGGCCAGGAAATGGAGGGCCTCGAGGGCTGGCAGTATCCCTACCAGCAGTTCGTCATCGATGAACGTAGCGGCGACGTGATCGGCTTCTGGAAGCAGGTCTACGACACCACGCCCCGCGCCGACGGCAGCAAGTACACGGTGAACGGCATCGGCGGCAGCTGGTTCCGCTACGGCGGCGACTACCAGTGGTCGTGGCAGCGCGACTTCTTCGACTACGGCAATGTCTCGGCACTGTTCCTGGAGATGATGACCGATAAGGCGATGTCGGACGGGATGAACGCGCGGATCGCCAAGGCCACCTCCGGCCGGCTGCCGGGGTGGTACCGGATCGGCACCTCGCCGGCCTCCCTCTGGTGACCCCGATGCCCCTACCCACCAGCAGGTTTCACGAGCTGACCCGAGAGCAGCTGGCCGTCCTGGTGCCCGAACTGCTGCTGTGCGGGCAGCTGATCGACCGGTCCGGCATGGCGCACTGTATCTCCGCGTTCGGCCGGGAGGGGATGGCCGAGGTCGCGATCGAGGAATGGCAGCTGTCCAGCCCGATCTATACCCGGCGGATGCAGCGGGCCCTCGGTTACACCGGCGACGACGTGGTCACCATCTTCAAGGGATTACAGCTCGATATCGGGGCGCCACCACAGTTCATGGACTTCCGGTTCCGCGTCGACGACGCCCGTCACGGCGAGTTCTGGCTCGACCACTGCGGCGCCCTCGCCGACGTCGAACCGATGGGCCCCGACTATGTGACGGCCATGTGCCACGACATCGAGGACCCCACCTTCGACGCCACGGCCCTGGCCACCAACGAGTACGCCCGGGTGCGGCCCATCCACCGCCCGCCCCGGGTCCCCGCCGACCGGCACCCCATGTGCGCGTGGACGGTGGTCATCGATGAATCGCACACCCCACCGGAGGTGCCGCGCAATGCGCCACTGGTGGCGGAATCGGTGGCCGCGCGGTTACCGCTGGCCGATATCGACCCGGGCGACGAGGGCCGCGCCGACTACAGCGGACCGCTGCTCAGCGATCTGAGGTTCGCCGACTTCTCGCATTCGGCCCTGGTCCGGATCGCCGAGGAGGTGTGCCTGCAGCAGCATCTGCTGGTGCTCGGCTTCATGATCGCGGTGCACGAACGCACCGATGACGACGCCGCGCTGGAGATCGGGCGCAAACAGTTCACCGGGATCGCGGGAGTGACCTCGGAACGGATCCGCGCCGGTCTCGGACTGGGCACCGATCTGGACGCACTCGCCCAGGTGCTATGCGCGCACCCGGCGCTGAATCCGCGGCACTACACCGATGTCGAAGTCGAGCCCGGCATCGGTGTCCTGCGGATCCGGTTCCCCGGCAGCAGCGGCGCGCTCACCGACCGCGGCTGGCTGTCGATGATCGAGCCCGACCGGCTCGGCCCGCTGGACGCCCTGGTCCGCGGAGTCGACCCGCATCTGCGTAGCCGGGTCGTCGACGAGGGACCCGACGGCTGGACCGCCGAGATCTCGCGCGCCGACGAACCGTTCGCCGAAGCACCGGAGGTGGCCATCACCCGCTTCAGCACGGGCGTCGACTTCCGATTCACCGACCGCGGTATCGCACTGCCCCTCACCGTTGTCTGACCCGACCCGGCACCCAGTGCCCGGCCCATCGCAGGACTGATATGGCCAATAATTTCGCCGACCTGTTCGAACACTCGGTCGACGCCGTACCCGACCGGACCGCGCTGATCGAGGAGGGTCGGCGCGTGACCTACCGCGAACTGGAAGAACGCGCCAACCGGCTCGCCCACCACCTCACGGCCCAAGGGGTCACCCGCGGCACGCACGTCGGGTTCCAGATGCACAACAGCATCGATACGATGCAGACGCTGATCGCCTGCTTCAAACTGGCCGCCGTACCGGTGAACATCAATTTCCGGTACGGCCCCGAAGAACTCGCCTACCTCTACGACAACGCCGACCTCGAATATCTCGTGTACCACGCCTGTTACGGGGCGGCGGTACGTGCCGCGGCACAGCGGTCACCGCGACTGAAATACCTGCTGTGCGCGGCCGACGACCGCACTCCGGCCGATCCCGATGTGGACTGTCTGGCCGAGGTCACCGCGGCCACACCCACCACCCGGCCGGAAGTACCGCGCACAGCCGACGATCTGTTCGTCATGTACACCGGCGGCACCACTGGGATGCCCAAGGGTGTGCTGTGGCGACAGGAGGACATGTGGCGGGTCCTGGGCGGCGGAATCGACTTCTACAGCAACGAACTCGTCACCGACGAATACCAGCAGTCCCGCACCGGCGCCGCGGGTGAACCCTCCACCTGGCTGATCCTGCCGCCGCTCATGCATCTGGCGGCCATGATGCCGACCTTCATCGCGCTGTGGTCCGGTAACTGCGTGATCTTCGTTCCCCGGTTCGATCCCGCACACATCTGGCGCACGGTGGCCGCCGAACGTCCCGGCGTCATGGTCGTCACCGGTGACGCGATGGCCCGCCCGCTCATCGACGCCTACCGCGCCGACCCCGTCGACGCCACCGGACTGTTCATGATCGCCTCGGGCGCCGCCCTGCTCACCCAGCCGACCAAGAACGCGCTGCTGGACCTCATCCCGAACCTGTTCGTCTCCGATTCCATCGGCTCCTCCGAAACCGGCTTCGGTGGTATCGGTTTCGCACAACGCGACGAGGACCCGGCCCGGAAGCCGCGGGTGTCGATCGGGCGCGGCGCGGTGGTCGTCGACGACGACGGGCACCCGGTGGAACCGGGCGACGAGGGCTGGCTGGCGAAGACCGGCGCGGTCCCGCTCGGCTACTACAAGGACCCGGAGCGCACCGAGAAACTGTTCAAGGTAGTGGACGGGCAGCGGATCGTGGTCACCGACGACCGGGCCCGGCTGGAGGACGACGGCACCATCAGCCTCATCGGCCGCGGCAATATGGTGATCAACACCGGCGGCGAGAAGGTGTTCGCCGAAGAGGTCGAGGGCGTGGTGAAAGCGCACCCCGCTATCTACGACGCCACCGTGATCGGGGTGCCGCACGACCGCTGGGGCCAGCAGGTCGCCGTGGTCGTCAGCCTCACCGGGGGCGCGCTGGACGCCGAGGGGCTGCGCGCCCATGTCCGCGGCCACCTCGCCGGGTACAAGGTGCCCCGCGCGGTATGGATCACGGACACGATCGTGCGGTCCCCCAGCGGTAAACCGGACTACACCTGGGCCAGGAAGTACGCCGCGGAGCGCGAGCCCGACCATCGGGCGGACTGACACCCTGCGATACAGGCGCAGGCCGCGGGATATCCCGGCGCGTTCCGGGGGTCGATCGGGCGCGGCCGGCCCAACCCGCTGCATGCACTCCGGGGCACGGTCACGACCCTACGGCCGCCGGAGAGTGCAGTCGGCCGTCGCGTACCTCCACGACTCGATCGACCGCCGCGAGGTGGGTCGGGTCATGCGTGACCATGACGGTAGCGATCCCGCGACGGTGGGTGGAGCGAGCGATCAGATCGACGACGGCCGCGCCGCGCTCGCGGTCCAGCGCACTGGTGGGCTCGTCCACCAGGAGGACGGCGGGTTCATTCATCAGCGCTCGGGCGATATTCACCCGCTGACGCTGTCCGCCGGAGAGCTGGTGCGGACGCCGTCCGGCCGCGTCGGCCAGACCGACCGAATCGAGTATCCGCAGGGCCCGGTCGTGCGCGCCCCGGGTGTTGCCGCCGGTGACGCGCGCCGCGACCGTCAACTGTTCGGCTGCGGTGAGCGCGGGCAGCAGATTGGGTTGCTGGAAGACGATCCCGATCCGCTGCCGACGGAGAGCGGCCAACGCTCGCCGGGACATGCCGGTGGTCTCGATACCGTCCACGGTCACCGTCCCCGAATCCGGAGTGATGAGAGTAGCCGCTACGGCCAGCAGGCTGGATTTGCCGGATCCGGAGGGACCCACCACGGCGGTGAGCGTGCCGGCGGAGACGTCCAGGTCCACGTTGTCCAATGCGGTTGTACGCACCGGCCCGTCGGGATAGGACAGGGTGACAGCGGTCAGATTCAGGGTCATCGCACGGACTCCAGAGCGGTCAATGGGTCGACAGAGGTGATGCGTCGAATGGACAGGGCAGAGCCGAGCAGGCCCAGCACGATCAGCGACGCGGCCGACACCGCGGCGTCCGCGGGCGTCAGCAGGAACGACACGGACGCGCCGCGTACGGCGGCACCCAGCCCGATCGCCAAGCCGGTACCGAGCAGCGTGCCGCCCGCCAGCAGGACGGTCGCCTGGCCCAGGGCGTCCGCGAGCAACCGTGCGGTCGACGCGCCCAGCGCTTTCAGAACGGCGACGTCACGGCTGCGCTGAATAGTCCACACGGTGAAGAACGCGCCGACGACCAGCGCAGAAATGACGAACAGGAGCCCGCGCATCAGCTGTAGCGAACTGTTCTCGGAGGTGTAGGACCCGATCGCGGCCAGCGAATCGCGCGTCGAGACAGTCGTCGTCCCGGCCGCCTCGTCGACGGCCCGCACGTCCACCCCCGCGTCCGTATTCAGCGCGATAACGGTCGCGATCGGTGCACCCTGGCCCTCGGCCGAGGGGACGGTACGGCGCCAGGCGTCCAGCCCGGTCCAGACAACGGGAGTGTGCGCGAACGAGGCGGCACCGCGCACCGCGGCGACCACCAGTGTCCGGCCGGCGAATGTCACGGTTTCGCCGGGCTCGACGCCGAGGTCGTCGGCCGCGGCGCCGGACAGTACCGCTGTCCCCGCACCGATCAGTTCACCGGCGGGAGCAAGGGCCGAACCGGGCCGGACCCCGAACACGCTGACGCCTGCGGTCCTGCTTCCCGCTTTCGCGGTGACGATGCCGATCCCCAGCGGTTCGGCGGTGTCGACGCCGGGAGTATCCGACCACCTCCGCCACTGGTCCTCGGTGATGAGGGATTCGGTGTACGACAGCTCGGCGCCGGTGCCGTCCGCGCCGAATACGATCTTGCTCGCGGGCAGACCGGTGATCGCGGAGATATTCTGCTGCGCCAAGCCGGCGGTCAGGCCGGACAGCACTCCGATCAACAGGCTGATCAGCACGATAACGATGCCCATGAGGGCGAATCTCCCGCGGGCGAACTTCAGGTCTCTCCAGGCGACGAACACGGCCGGCAGCCCTTTCGTGAGGGGGTGGTGTCTCCACCTTCGCCGCCCGGCACCACGCGCACATCTGCCCCGGGACGGAGAACGACCGGCCCGAAGGCACAGCGACGGTTCCTACTTTCGACAGAGGCAGCCCCGCACGCTGCTGCTTAGGCTGGGGGGACCGTGAACACCACCCACACTTTCACCCCCAGAGCCCTGGCCTGGCCACTGCACGTGCTGGTGCCGGCCCTGCTCGCACTCGCGGTGGGGCGGGCGGTCGCCGGCCACCACCCGCACGCCGGTGCGGTCGCGGCGACGGCCACGGCATGCGGGCTGGTGTACGCGAGCGGATCGATACTGCCCGCTGTGCGCAGCTCCGGGCGGGCGGCGGCGGTATGGCTGGCTGTCCTCGTCTGCGCCTGGCTTGCCTTGCTCGTGGTATCCGCCGACGGTGTCTGGGTCGCCTTCCCGCTGTACTTCCTCCAGCTGCATCTGCTGCCACGACGCGCCGGAACCGCCGCCGTCGCGGTCACCGCCGTGGTAGCCGCACTCGGCTTCGCCGCCCACCAGGCCACGTTCAGCGCGCCGATGGCCATCGGCCCCGCACTCGGCGCGGCAGTGGCCGTCGCAGTGGTCCGTGGGTATCAGGCGCTCTACCGTGAAAGCGAACGGCGACGGTGGCTGATCGAGGAACTCACCACCACCCGCGCCGAGCTCGCGGCCGCGGAACACGCTGCCGGGGTGCTGGCCGAGCGGGAGCGGCTGGCCCGCGAGATCCACGACACCCTGGCTCAGGGCCTGACAAGTATCCAGCTGCTCTTGCGCGCCGCCGAGCGGGTACTGCCCGGGGCACCGGACAGCGCCCTGCGCTATGTCGGCCAAGCGCGCCAGACCGCGGTCGACGACCTCGCCGAAGCACGCCGGTTCGTGGCCGCCCTCACCCCTCCCGCGCTGGAGGGAGCCTCCTTGGCCGATGCACTCGAACGCCTCTGCGCCGCCACCGGCGCCCGCCACGGGATCACCGCCCGCTTCCACCGCGACGGGAACCCGGTCCCGATGCCGACGTCGTACGAGGTCGCCTTGCTCCGAATCGCCCAGTCCGCGCTGTCGAACACGGTCCGCCACGCCGCCGCGGCGAGCGCCGATATCGTCCTGCGATATCTCGGGGACCGGGTCGTCCTCTCCATCGCCGACGACGGGTGCGGGTTCGACCCCGCCGGCTCGACCGCGAACGGAGACGGTGGCGGCTTCGGGCTCGCGTCGATGAACGATCGCGTCCGCGCGCTCGGCGGGGAGCTGACGGTCGAATCCGCGCGGGGAGAAGGCACCACGCTGACTGCCCGGCTACCTCTCGGTCCGCCACACGCCGGAGTCGGGGCGTCCGCGTGACCGGGACCCGGATCCGGCTGTTGCTTGCCGATGATCACCCGGTGGTCCGGGCGGGGCTGCGCGCCGTGCTCGAGACCGAACCCGGCGTGACGGTGGTGGCCGAGGCCGCCACCGCCGAGGAGGCGGTCGGCCGCGCGGGCGCCGGCGACATCGATGTGGTGCTGATGGACCTACAGTTCGGTGCGGGCATGAACGGCGCCGAGGCCACCGCCCGGATCACCGCACGGCCCGGAAGTCCGCGGGTACTCATCGTGACAACCTTCGATTCCGAAGCCCATATCCTGCCGGCGATCGAAGCGGGAGCCACCGGATACGTCCTCAAGGACGCCCGGCCCGAAGACCTGGCGGCCGCCGTACGGACCGCCGCCGCCGGACGCACCGCACTGGCCCCCGCTGTCGCCGACCGGCTGCTGAACCGGTTGCGCACGCCGGGAGCCGCACTGACCCGTCGTGAAACCGAGGTCCTCACCCTGGTCGCCGCGGGCCTGTCCAACCGAGCGATCGGCGCGGACCTTCACCTCACCGAGGGAACCGTCAAATCCCATCTGGCACGGATCTACACCAAGCTCGGTGTAGATTCCCGCACGGCCGCCGTCGCGGCGGCCACCGAAGCGGGCCTGATCCGGCGATGAAGGCCGCGGGCGTCAGGAGGGTGTGCCCGGGTGGACCCGCTCCAGCACACGGAGCGAATCGGTCACCGATATTTCCCGGAATTCACCGCTGTCGACCGCCCGCCGGTAAATACCGTACGGCGCCTGGCCGCCGTCTGCCGGATCTGGAAAGACATCATGGATGGCCAGTCCGCCTCCGGGGACCACCCATTTGGCCCAGCCGCGGTAGTCACGGTCGGCGGCCTCTTCGGTGTGGCCGCCGTCGATGAACAGGAAGTCGATCGGGGTCCGCCAGGTGGCGGCCACCCGCGCGGAGGTGCCGACGATCGCGATGACGGTATCGGACAGGCCCGCGGCGTCGATGGTGTGCCGGAACCGGGGCAGGGTGTCGAACCGGCCGGTGACCGGGTCGACCAGGGAGGTGTCGTGATACTCCCAGCCGGGCTGGTGTTCCTCGGAGCCGTGATGGTGGTCGACAGTGAAGACGACCCCGTCCTGCGCGCGGGCGGCGGCGCCGAGCAGGATGGTCGATTTCCCGCAGTAGGTGCCGATCTCGGTGATCACCCCGCCGTGGCAGTACTTCACGGCCGCTGCGTGCAGCGCGCGGCCCTCCTCATCCGGCATGAAACCGGTGGCCCGGCGGGCGTGGTCGAACAGTTGCTCGTCGGTCAGCTGCGGAGCGGGGGCCGACAGGGCCATCAGGCCTCCTTCGATACAGGTACACAGGGTCCGCGGAGGCCGGAGCATCGGCGAATATTTCGCATCATCAGAGGTCGGGACTCTCTTCCGGTTCGCGGGATACGGCGGTGATCGACATTAGTTCACGGGCTGCAGGCTGCGCGGAAGTTGATCCGGCACTACACCGACACTACTATCTAGACACATGTCCGAAGGCGATTCCAGAATTCTCGAGGCCACTCGGCGGCGCTTGAGCGGCAAGCAGGCGGACACCGTGGACAGACTCACCAGAGCCGCGATGGAAGTGCTGTCCCGCGAAGGTTTCGCCGGACTCACCATCCGCATGGTCGCCACAGCCGCCGGTGTGGGCACCGCGACCGCCTACACGTACTTCTCCTCGAAGGAACATCTGGTCGCGGAGATCTTCTGGCGCCGGATCCGATCGTCGGATAGTCCGGTCAGCCATGACGCCGACCCCACCGTGCGGGTTCTGGCCGAACTGCGCGGTATCGCCCTGCTGGTGGCCGACGAACAAGAACTGTCGGGGGCGGTGACGAGCGCGCTGCTGGGCCGCGATCCCGACGTCCAGCATCTGCGGACCCGGATCGGTATGGAAATCCGGGAGCGCATCACCCGGGCCCTGGCGCCCGAAGCCGATCCAGAAACAGTGGAATCGCTGGAACTGCTGTACGCGGGGGCTCTGGTGCGGGCGGGCATGGGTTACGAGTCCTACGCCGATATCGCCGACCGGCTGGAGAAGGCGGCAGTGCTCGTCCTGAAGTGATCTCGGGCGAGCCGGAAACCGGTACCGGGGTGCGCTAGCCGTTCACGGCCGGCCGGCGGACGTGGGAGTAGACCAGCCGCGCGTACTCACCGAGCAGTTCCTCCAGGCACACCTGCTGACCGGCGGCCACCATCTGCTGGTACCCGATCAACAGGGCCATCCCGAGTTCGGTATCGACCGCCGCGATCCGCTCGTCGCCCACCACACCCGTGATCGTCTTGCGCACGGTGCGGCGCCTGGATTCGTCGACCCGCTTGAGCGCCACACCCACCGCTTCGTCGTTTGCCGCCCAGGCCCGGATCGCTGCCTCCGCCCGATGGTGCAGGCCCAGCGTCAGATCCGACAGGGCCCGGATCGCCTCATCGGGCGTGGACGGGTCGAAATTCAAGGTGCGCAGGATCAGCACCTGCCGGTTCTCCCAATGGTCCAGCAGCGCACCCACATACGATTGCCAGCTCCCGAAATGGTGATAGAACGATCCGCTGGTCACCCCGAGCCGCCGGCACAGCACGCCGATGTTGAGGTGCCGGAATCCGAGCTCGGACAGAACCTCCAGGCCGGTGTCGAAATAGTTGTCCTTACTGACTATACGAGACATGCGGCGCCGATCTCTTCGGTGAACGGTTGGGGATTTCGAGGATCGAACAGTACCCCATGAGCGCCCCTGTCCGGCCGGGAGTGGTGAAACGTCGCCACCTACGCGGCCGGACCACCGTCGTCCGAAAGCTCGTGTGCCCGAAGCCGAGGACGCGCCGCGCCCGGTCAGCGCAGGCGGATGCCGAGCAGCGCGTCCACCGCCGCGACGATATCCGCGCCCGCGGCCGGATCGGCGCCACCGTATTCGAGCGCGTTGTGCGCCCAGGCGTCCAGGGCCGCCAGCGCCGCCGGTGTGTCCAGATCGTCGGCGAGATGGGTGCGCAGCCGGGCGACGGTATCGGCGGCCGCCGGCGCGGCGGTCACCGCGACGGCCTGCCGCCAGCGCCGCAGCCGCGTATCGGCCTCGGTGAGCACGCTGTCGGTCCACATCCGGTCCGCGCGATAGTGACCGGCGAACAGGCCCAGCCTGATCGCCCCCGGATCCACGCCCTGAGCTCGTAGTTTCGACACCAGCACCAGATTGCCCTTGGACTTGGACATCTTCTCCCCGTCCAGCCCGATCATGCCGGTGTGCACGTAATGGCGGGCGAAGCGCCGGCCCGCGGCCAACGCCTCACCGTGGGCGGCGGAGTATTCGTGATGCGGGTAGATGAGATCGCTGCCACCGCCCTGGATATCGAACTCGGTACCCAGCCGGTTCACGGCGATCGCCGCGCATTCGATATGCCAGCCGGGCCGGCCCGGCCCGAACGGCGACGGCCACGACGGCTCCCCCGGACGTTCGGCCCGCCACAGCAGGGCGTCCAGCGGATCACGCTTACCCGGCCGGTCCGGGTCACCACCGCGCTCGGCGAACAAGCGCTCCATGGTGGCGCGGTCGTAACCGGATTCGTACCCGAACTGCTCGGTGGCATCGGTACGGAAATAGACATCGGGGTACTGCTCGTCCTCGACGGTGTAGGCGGCACCGGAGGCCAGCAGTTTGCCGACCAGTTCGACGACCTCCTCCACCGATTCGATCGCACCCACGTAATCGCGCGGCGGCAGCACCCGCAGCGCCGCCATATCCTCGCGGAACAGTTCGATCTCGCCGATGCCCAGGTCGCGCCAGTCCACCCCGTCCCGATTCGCCCGCTCGAACAGCGGATCGTCGACATCGGTGACGTTCTGTACGTAGTGCACCTCGCGGCCGGCGTCGCGCAGCACCCGGTTCACCAGATCGAAGGTCAGATAGGTGGCGGCGTGCCCGAGATGCGTGGCGTCGTACGGGGTGATCCCGCACACGTACATCGTGGCCGTACTACCCGGGGTCACCGGGCGAATACAGGAATCGGCGGTGTCGTGCAACCGCAACGGTGGCCCTGTTCCGGGGACCGCGGGGATCGGGGTGTCGGACCAGGACTGCATACCTTCGAGAGTAGAGGTCGCGACACGCCACGCCCCGCCCACCCCGCCACGCGTGCCGCGACCATGATCACCGAAGGCCCGTGGACCTGCGCGAACGCGGCCGGCGGAAGAACGCAACCATTGGCTTCGGACAGAGCGAATCCGGTGCCGGTCACCCGGTCAGAAAGCGGGCCACGGGATGGGACGCGACGTCTCCGGGAAAGGCAGCACCGGTTCGTCGAGCAGGCGCTTCGCCCGGCGCAGCAGGGCATCGATCTCCGGGTCGGTGAGATGGTCCGCCAGACGGTCGGCGAGCTCGCCGGGCAGGGTTTCGGTGAACGCGGCGATATCGGCGAGCAGGTCCGCCGGTATCGGTTCCCCGGCCCACCCCCACAACACCGTGCGGAGTTTGTTCTCCTGGTGCAGGCAGATCCCGTGGTCCACGCCGTACACCTCGCCGTCGGCCGATTCCAGGGCATGCCCACCCTTGCGGTCGGCATTGTTCAACAGCACATCCAGCACCGCCATCCGCCGCAACCGCGGATCGTCGGCATGCACCAGCGACACCTCGTCCCCGGCGCCGTCGTAGGCGCGCAGCACCTCCCGGAAACCGTCCGGCACCCGCTCCGGCGGACACAGATCGATCAGATCCAGCCGGGCACTGTTCGGTTTCCGGATGGTGATCCAGCGCTGGACCATCCCCGGACCGTAGGGCCCGTCCCGCAGCACCGTTTCCGGAATCACCGTCCAGCCCAGCGCGCGGCAGATCAGATACGAGGCCACCTCGCGCCCGGCCAGGGTCCCGTCCGGGAAATCCCACAGCGGCTGCTCACCGCGGACGGGTTTGTACACCACGCGCAGATCGCCGTCGCCGGTGGTGAGATCGCAGACCAGGGTCACATTGCTGGCGACCCCCACCCGGCCCAGCACCGTCAGTTCACCCGCGCGCAGCGCGTCCACGGTGCCGGGCACGGTCATTCCTCCAGATCGTTCGCGCCGAACAGTTCACCGCGCTTGTACCCGTTGGTGCGCACACACATGTGCCCGCGCGCCGACAGCGGTTCCCCGCACAGCGGGCACGGCGGCCGCCCGGCCGCTATCACCCGGGTGGACCGGAGTGCGAATTCCCGCGCCTGATCGGGGGTGAGGAACACCCGGACCGCGTCCGGGCCCTCGTCGGTGTCGTCGAGGACCACCGATTCGTCGACCTCGGTCTCGGTGATCGCCAGCAGTTCGACGACCACCGCACCCGCGTCGGCGTCCCAGCCCAGCCCCATGGTGCCGACCCGGAACTCCGCGTCGATCGGCGTGACCAGCGGCGCGTTGTCGTTGACCTGCTCGGCCTGCGGCGGCACCTCGGCACCGAATCGCCGCGCCACCTCGTCGAGCAGCAGACCCATCCGGTCGGCGAGTACCTTCACCTGCTGCTTCTCCAGCAGCACACTCACCACCCGGGGTTCCTCCACCGCCTGCAGGTAGAACGCGCGATCGCCCGGCTCACCGACAGTTCCGGCGACGAAACGTTCGGGGGTGCGGAAAACATGGATTGCTCGTGACACATGCACCTCCTGATACGTGACCCTGTTCGGCTGCGGTACCCCGCTGCGCCGTATCCCGGCGCGGACGCCGATTCGCCCGATGCCGCCGAGAGGTGGCGCGTTCGCCGGTATCGGGCATACCCATTATCCGTCTTTCCTTCCTGCCCCGATCTCCCCACCGGGCACGGGTCCGGATGTGCCGGACGCGGCCTTCGGCGCGGGCGCCAGACCGGACAGGTCCGCACCGGTGTCGTTCATCCGGGTGACGAACGGCGCGGTGCGGGTGTAGCGGACAACGCTGAGCGAGGCGGGCTCGACCATGATGCGCTGGAATCCGTCGAGATGGATGCCGAGCGCGTCCGCGAGCACCGCCTTGATCACATCACCATGGGTGCACGCCACCCACAACTGGTCCCCGTCGTGCAGTTCGGCCAGGGCGCGATCGTGTTCGCGGATCGCCGACACCGCCCGTGCCTGTACCTGTGCCAGCCCCTCGCCGCCGGGGAACACCGCCGCCGAGGCATGCCGCTGCACCACCTGCCACAGCGGCTCCTGCAGCAGATCCTGGATCCGGCGTCCGGTCCATTCGCCGTAATCGACCTCGGCGAGGCGGTCGTCGACCACCGGTTCCAGACCGAGTTCGGCGGCCAGCGGCGACACGGTGCGCTGACAGCGCAGCAGCGGCGAGGTCACGATCCGCGAAATCGGCAGGCCCGCGAGCCGGTCTGCGACGGTCCGGGCCTGTTCGCCACCACGGTCGGTGAGTTCCACACCGGAACTGCGGCCGGCGAGCGTGCCGCCGGTATTGGAGGTCGACACACCGTGTCGCAGCAGGATCACCGTCATGCGGCCAGCCTAATGGGCGCGGTCGGGAGGAACTCGGCGGCAGCGTCGTCTGTGCCGGTCATGTGGCCGAAACGACCCCGCCCGCGAGCAGACCGATGATCACGACGCCGAGCACGATCCGGTAGCCGACGAACCAGTAGAGCGAATGCTTCGCCACGAACCGCAGCAGCCACGCCACCGACGCGTAACCCACCGCGAACGACACCAGGGTCGCCACCAGCAACTGGGCACCCGAGGCGTTGAGCCCCTCACCCGCGGGCTCGAAAGCGTCGGGGAGACTGAACAGTCCGGACGCGGTGACCGCCGGGATCGCCAGCAGGAACGAGAACCGCACCGCCGCCTCCCGTTCCAATCCGAGGAAGAGTCCCGCACTGGAGGTCGCGCCCGACCGGGACACCCCGGGGATCAACGCCAGGCACTGCGCGAAGCCCATCACCAGTCCGTCGCGGGTGGTGAGTTGTTCCAGCGGCCGCTGTTTCGGGCCGAAGTGTTCGGCCGCGGCGATGACCAGCGCGAAAACGATCAGCATGATCGCCACGAGCCACAGATTCCGGGCGCCGGTGCGGATCTGGTCCTTGAAGACCAGACCCAGCACGCCGATCGGGATGGTGGCGATGATCACATACCAGCCCATCCGGTAATCGAGTTCGCGCTGCGCTTCGGCACCCGGGGCGTATCCGGCCGGGCCGCTCCCGGTGACCACCGGAAGTTTCGTGGTGACCATCTCGCTGACCGGTACGTTCTCCCGGGACCGCGCAGTGAGCTTCTCGAACACCCTGGTGCACCACACCCGCACGATGCGCCAGATGTCCTTGGCGAAGAACAACAACACCGCAGCCTCGGTACCGAGCTGGGTCACCGCGGTGAACGACGCGCCCGCATCCTCACCGAAGAACAACGAGGACACGATCCGTAGATGACCCGACGACGACACCGGCAGGAACTCCGTCAGGCCCTGCACCAACCCGAGCACCAACGCCTGCACCCAGGTCATCGACTCGCCAACCACACATCCTCCTGTACAACGCCGAAAACCCGCTCCGCCTCCGGTCTTACGGCACCCTGGCCGCACCGGGCACGGCGACGACCGGCAGCGACCCTACAGTGCCCGTCCCAGGGCCCGCGCGGCGGCCGCCGCTGGGGCGGACACGCCGAGCGGACCGTTCGTCCCGGACCGCCACCACGCGAACACGCTCTAGGCTGGGCACCGTGAGGATTTGTCGAACCGTGCAGTGGCTGCCGGGCATGAGCGAGGGCCCTCCGTGGTCACGCTTCGCTACCGCCTCCGGGCCCGACCCGCTCATACCGGACACGGAGACTCGGTGATGGAACAGCGCACCATCGGCCGCAGCGGGCTGCGGGTTTCCCGGATCGGACTGGCCACCCATACCTGGGGCAGCCATACCGACCCCGATACCGCCGCCGCGCAACTGATCGCGTTCGCCGAATGTGGCGGCACCCTCGTCGACACCTCCCCCGCCTACGCCGGCGGGGCCGCGCAACGGATCCTCGCCGACCTGCTCGGCGACCTGGTGTCGCGCGACGAGCTCGTCCTGTGCGCCGGCGCGGGACTGGTACCGCATTTCCCGTCGCTGCCCGCGGGCAGCGACCCGCCGCCGCCCGGGCAGGCCCGGGTCACGGTCGACTGCTCGCGCCGCAGCCTGCTGCGGCAGCTGGACCGCACGCTGCTGGAACTGGGCACCGACCATCTGGACCTCTGGCAGATCACCGCTTGGGACGCGAGCACCCCGCTCGACGAGATCGCCGCGACCCTGGAATACGCCATCACCTCGGGGCGTACCCGCTACGCCGGGGTCCGCGGCTTCACCGCCTGGCAGCTGGCCAGTCTGGCCGCGGTCAGCCCGGTCACCGCCGTACAGACCCCGTACTCGCTGCTCACCCGGGGCGCGGAGGACGATACGGCGCCGGCCGCCGCACACCACGGCGCGGGCCTGGTGGCCACCGCCCCGCTGGCGGGCGGCATTCTCACCGGGAAGTACCGGAACGGCGTTCCGGCGGACTCCCGGGCCGCCGACGAGGCCACCGCCGCCGAAATCCGTGGCCGCCTCGACGACGACCGCGCCACCGCCGTGGTCGACGCGCTGGTCACCGCCGCCGACGGGCTGGCAACCTCCCCGCTGGCGGTCGCGCTGGCCTGGGTGCGGGACCGTCCCGGGGTCGCGAGCATGCTCGTCGGGGCCCGCGATATGGGTCAGCTCACCGGGGTGCTGGCCGCCGAAACGCTGGAACTGCCGCGGGCGATCGCCGCCGCCCTCGACGATGTGAGCTCCACCCCGTAGTGCGGGGGCGGGCGCGCACCGGACACACCCGCACGGATTAGCCTTGCCTTCATGAGGTATCACCGGGTCCGCTCCGGACAGGCGCGCGCACTGCTGGCAGGACTCGCTGCGGCCCTGCTCGTCCTCACCACCGCCTGCGACAGCCCCGAACCCGCCGGCGCCACCACCCAGCAGGGCCCGGCCACCGCGGTCCTCGGCGACCTGGACCCGGTACCGATCACTCCGCCGCCCACTCCGGTCCTGCCGGCCACCGTCCGCTCCTTCGACGGCACCGATGTCACGGTCACCGATGCGAGCCGGATCGTCGCCGCCGACCGGTACGGCACCCTCGCCCAAATCATCTGGGCGCTGGGCCTGGGCGGGAACATGGTCGGTCGCAGCACCGCGGCGTCATTCCCCGCCGTCGCACAACTGCCGAATGTCACCGGCGGCAACGGCGCGCTGAACGTGGAGTCGATTCTGGCGTTGCGGCCCAGTGTTTTCCTCACCGACACCACCAGCGCGTCCCCGGCGGTCCGGGAACAGTTGCGCGCCACCGGGATCACCGTCGTCTACTTCGACCCGGAACGCACTATGGAAGGGGTGGTCCCGCAGATCGAGGCGGTCGCCGCCGCCCTCGGTGTGCCACAGCGCGGTCAGGAGCTCGGTCGCCGCACCAGCGACGAGATCGCGGCCGCCGCCGCCGCGGTACCCGCCCCGGATCCGCGGCTGCGGATCGCGTTCCTGTACCTGCGCTCCAGCGCCATCACCATGCTCGCCGGACCCGGCTCCGGCGCCGACGCGCTCATTGCCGCGCTCGGCGCCGAGGACGCCGGTCAGCAGGCCGGGCTGACCGAACCGTTCACCGCCATCACCAGCGAAGCCATGATCGCGGCCGCCCCGGATGTACTGCTGGTCATGACCGACGGGATGAAATCGCTCGGCGGAGTCGACGGAATCGTCCGGATCCCTGGGATCGCGCAGACACCGGCGGGCCGCGACAAGCGGATCGTCGATATGTCCGACGCGGTGCTGCTGTCGTTCGGGCCCAACACCGGCCGGGTCATCTCCGCGCTGTCCGACGCCGTGTACGGCCGGTCCCGGGCATGAGCGAGTCGGGCCGGAGGGCGGCCGCCAGACGTAACCACGGCGGGCCCTGGACCGTGCCGTTGGCTGCCGCATGACCGTCGACCTGGAGAAACCAGCCGCGCCCCCGGGCGCCGGTCATCCGCGCCGGCGCGCGGTCCTCGCCTTCACCGTCGCGGCCGTGGCACTGGTGGTGCTGGCCGTGGCCTCCGCCGCCATCGGGCAGGTCCCTACCACGCCCGCCGAGGTCGCCGGGAGCGTCGCGCACCGGATCGGCCTGGGCTGGGGCCCACTGCCCGCCCACCCGGCCGGGGAGATCACGCTGTGGGAGGTCCGGTTCCCGCGTGTGGTCCTGGCGATCCTGGTGGGCGCGGCACTGGCCACCGCCGGCGCGCTGCTCCAGGGTGTGTTCGCCAATCCACTGGCCGAACCGGGCGTCATCGGGGTGTCCTCGGGTGCGGCGGTGGGCGCCGGGACGGTGATCGTGTTCGGCGGGGCCTTCGTGGCCGCCTGGTCGGTCGCGGCGGCCGCGTTCACCGCCGGACTGATCACCACCGCACTGGTGTACGTGCTGTCACGGGCGAACGGCCGCACCGAAGTCGTGACGCTGGTACTCACCGGTGTCGCGATCAACGCGTTCGCCGGTGGGCTCATCGCCTTCCTACTGTTCGTCGCCTCGCCCGCGGCACGCGACCAGATCGTGTTCTGGCAGCTCGGCAGCCTCAACGGCGCCACCTGGGACGCGGTGACGGTCGTCGCGATCCTGACCGCCACGGGGATCGCCGCCGCGGTACTCGTCGCGCCACGGCTGGACCTGCTCGCGCTCGGTGAATCCGCGGCCCGCCATCTCGGTGTCGACGTGGAGCGGCTGCGGCGCACAGTGATCGTGATCGTCGCCGTGCTGACCACCGCGGGGGTGGCCTTCACCGGCATCATCCTGTTCGTCGGCCTGATCGTGCCGCATGTGGTGCGGATGGTCGTCGGCCCCGGCCACCGGGCCCTGGTCCCGGTCAGCGCGGTCACCGGCGCGGTGGTGCTCCTGGGTGCCGATGTCGCCGCCCGCTCACTCGTCGACAATGCCGACCTGCCACTGGGCATGCTCACCTCGCTCATCGGCGCCCCGTTCTTCTTCTGGCTGCTGCGCCGCACCCGCGCCCGGGCGGGAGGCTGGGCATGACCGCGGCGGAGACCACGACCCTGCGCTACGGGCTCAGCGGGCTGCTGCGGCGCGGTCATACCCTGCCCGGCGCCCCGGAAACGGGCTGCGTCACCCTGCGCGCCCGGGGAGTCACCCTGGACCGGCACGGGGGCGGCGGCGGAACACGGCGGGTACTCGACGGCGTCGATTTCGAGGTCGCCGCCGGTGAGGTCGTGGCCCTGGTGGGGCCCAACGGCGCCGGGAAATCCACCCTGCTCGCGGTACTCGCCGGAGAACTGGATCCCGGGCGGGGCAGCGTCGAACTCGACGGTCGCCCGCTCGACCGGTGGACCCCCATCGATATGGCCCGCCGCCGCGCGGTGCTGCCGCAGTCGCATACGGTCGGGTTCCCGTTCAGCGCCGCGGAAGTGGTCGCCATGGGGCGCGCGCCCTGGCAGCGCACCCCGCACGCCGGCCGCGACGACGAGGTCGTCGCGGCCGCGATGGCCGCCACCGACAGTACCCACCTCGCCGGCCGGGCATTCCCGAGCCTGTCCGGTGGGGAACGGGCCCGCGTCGCACTGGCCCGGGTCCTGGCCCAGGACACCGCGACCCTGCTGCTGGACGAACCCACCGCCGCACTGGACCTGGGGCATCAGGAAGCCGTGCTCACCCTCGCCGCGGACCGCGCCGCGGCCGGCGCCGCGGTGGTGGTCGTCCTGCACGACCTGGCATCCGCCGCCGCCTACGCCGATCGTGTCGCGGTACTGGACGACGGCCGTCTCGCGGCCGCCGGGCCGCCGCGCGAGGTCCTCACCGGCGAGTTGCTCAGCCGCATCTACCGATACCCGGTCGAAGTCCTCGACCACCCGGGTACCGGTGCGCAGCTGGTGCTGCCCGCCCGCCCGGCACGCGGCTGAGGTTCATTGCGGCCGAAGGGCGCGTGATCACGGCCGCCAGACGAGTTTCAGCACGGCCGGGGTGAGCAGCATCCGGATGACCGTGGCGTCCAACACCAGGGCCGCGATCATGCCGTAGGCGATGTACTTCATCATCACCAGCTCCGAGAAACCGAATGCGCCGGTCACCACGATGAGGATCGCCGCCGCCGAGGTGATCACCCCACCGGTGTGCGCGATCCCGTACCGGATGGCCTCCGGTGGGTCGGCTCCCGCAGCCCGCGCCTCCACCACCCGCGACAGCAGGAACACCTCGTAGTCGGTCGACAGCCCGAACACCACCGTCACGATCAGCACCAGCACCGCGAACATCAACGGCCCGGGCGTGAAGTCGAACAGCCGCGCCCCGTGCCCCTCGACGAAGATCCAGGTCAGGATGCCGAGCGTGGCGCCCAGGCTCAACGCCGACATCGCCACCGCTTTCACCGCCAGGATCAGTGACCGGAACGCCGCGTACATCAGCGCCAACGCCGCCGCCACCAGCACGGCCGCCAGCAACGGCAACCCGTCGAGCAGGCCGTGGATACTGTCGCGTTCCAGCGCCGGCACCCCCGCCACCAGCACCCGCACACCGTCGGGTTCCTCGATACCGCGCAGCACCGCGATCGCGGTATCGGCGGCCCGATCGTCGACCAGCCCCGCCTGCAGCACATTGATCCCGTCGCGGGTGGGTGCGGCGGGCTCGAACGGACCCGTCAGCCCGGGGGTGGCATTGGCCTGCAGGCGGATATCGCTCAGCTGGGACGCATCGGCGCCGGTCACGACCAGGCGCAGCGGTTCGGTGCGGAAACCCGGGAACAGCGCGTCGAACTTCTCCTGCGCCATCCGCGCCGGGTTGTCCTGCGCCAGATACTTCTCGCTCAGACCCCCGAACTCGATATGCCGGAACGGCACCATCAGCAGCAGCAGTCCCAGCACCACCGTAACGATCACCGCCCACGGCCGGGCCATCGACCACCCCGCCAGCCGGGAGAACATTCCGCGATCGATCTCGGCCTCGCTGCTGGCCCGCGCGAACCGCCGCCACTGCCACAGATCGATCCGCGGGCCCGCGATCGCCAGCAGCGCCGGCAGTGCGGTCACCGACAGCACTGCCGCCAGCAGCACCGAACTGATTCCGCCGTAGGGCACCGACCGCAGTACACCGTTCGGGAAGATCAGCAGCGCGCCCAGGCTCACCGCGATGATCGCCGCCGAGAACAGCACCGTGCGCCCCGCGGTGGCAACCGTCCGCGCCACCGCCTCCTCCACACCGCGGCCGGCGGCCAGTTCCTCCCGGAACCGGGTGACCGTGAACAGGCCGTAGTCGATCGCCAGGCCCAGACTCACCAGCGTCACCACGGCACTGGCGAAGACATTCACTTCGATATAGCCGGTGAGCAGGCGCATGATGCCCTGGGTGCCCAGGATCGTCATGCCGCCGATCAATACCGGAAGTACGGCGGCCACGACGCCGCCGAATACGAAGTACAGCAGGATCGCCACCAGTGGCAGGGCGATCATCTCGGCCCGCCGGATATCGTCCTGCATCCCGGTGTTGATGCCCTCCACCACCGGCTGCAGGCCGGCCGCCTCCACTGTCGTACCGGCAGGCCCGGTGCCGGGGCCGCCGGCCGCCAATTCGCCGATGATCGCCTGGTAGTTGTCGACGGTCGCCGAACCTTCGCCCCGCAGACCGATGCTGGCGAACGCGTGGGTGCGGGAATCGTCGGCGAACTGCCCCGACAGGGCGCTGTCCCAGTAGCTGTCGATCCGCAGCACCCGGTCCGGATGGTCATGCAGCAGCCCGGCCAGCTGGGCGGTCACCGCCGCCCGGACCTCCGGATCGTCCACGGTGCGCCCCGGCGGCGCGGTGTACAGGGCGATCACATCGCTGTCGGTGTCCCGGCCGAAGGTCGCGTCGGCCAGTTTCGAGGCGGCGACCGATTCACTCGACTCGTCGAACCACCCCTCCTGGGTCAACCGGTCCGCGAGATCCCGGCCGTACAGGCCCGATACCGCCACCAGGGCCAGGAAGACCATGAGCACCGCGATCCGGTGCCGGTACACGAACCGGCCCCACCGCTGGGGTCCCACCGCGCGCATCGCCGCCTAACCGCACGCCGCGGTTCGATAATCGGCCGAACGCAGGATCCCGCACAGATCGGTCCGCGACAGCTTCCAGGCGCCGTCGAGATAGATGAAGTGCACCACGGTGGTGCGGACGGCGGTACCGGAGCCGTCCTTGTCCAGTCGTAGCGTCGCGGTCACCGTACCGTCGTGGTTGTCGAACACCGGATCGGTCACCCCGTACACGGCCCGCGGATTGTCCTGCAGCGCCTTGTACATATCGGGGATCGCCTGCGCGAACGCTTTCCCGTCCTCGATCAGCGCGGTCCGCTCCGAATCCGGCAGAGCCGGATCCAGGGCCCGTTTTATCTGCCCGTCCAGTTCGGCGGCCGTCGGGAGCGAGCGGGACGCGAGTTCCCGTGAGGTCGCCGCCGCGGACGAGGACAACGCGGCCTTCGCCGAGGATCGCGCCGCCGCCACCGCCTCCTCGTCGACCCCGGAACCACAAGCGGTCACCGAAACGGCCGCCGTGAGCAGAATGACGAGTGACATAAATCCCGTGCGCGCGCCGTGCACCAGCCGGAAAACAGATGTGTACCGCATCACATAATGAATACCATCATTCACTGCATACCTTCGATCACCGACCCGATCCGGGCCAGCAACGCCCGCACGGTCGGAACATTACGTCCTCGCGGCGGCCGCTCGGCGGCAGGGAGCAGATCACGGACCAGTGCCACCACACTGCGGCTGTCGTCGAGATCGGTGTCGGTCACATGGGTTTCCGCGACGGCCACCACATCCTCGGGTCCGGGCACCGCCTCGGGAGGGAGGTCGGGCCGATAGACCTCCAGGCGCAGCGTCGCCCGCACTGTGCGGAACGCGAACGACCGCCCGTCACCGGTCCGACCGAATCCGTGCGCGAACGGGCCCGTGGTCACCTCGTCGGCGGAAAAACCCGGCACCTCGTGCATCGTCAACTCCTGACCTCCGCACCCTCTGATCCGTACGTTAACCCGGCCCCCACCGGAGCCCGGCTGCCGACACCCCACATACCCCGATGGCACCGTCGCCAACCCTGTCGTGATCAGATATTCGAATGCAGCATCGGTCGTTTCCGGACACAGAGCACCGGGTCCGGCGCCGGAGACCACGCGGTACCGTCGTCGCGATACTGCTCACCGCCGCCGTCGCGCTGACCGGCTGTTCGGGCGGCGGCGAGCCCGGCCCCGGCGACGTACCCACCCGTGAACCGGCGACACCGGCGGTTTCGCCGCCGGTCACCACCGCTCCCGCCGGGCAGGTCCATCCGGCCCCGACCGCGCTCACCGCTCTCGTCGGCGCCCCGGGCCGCGGCAACCTCGCCGGTCTCGATCCCACCGGGACCACACTCACTGTGTTCACCCCGGCCACCGAACCGCCCACCACCCATGAGGTGCGGCTACCCGCCCCGGCCACCGCGATCGCCGCCGGCACCGCCGGGGAGATCCTCGCGGCCGCCGACGGTGCGATCCTGCGCGTCGATACCGCGACCCGCGCCGTCACCCGCATCCCCGTCGACGGCGAGCTGCACAGTGTGCGCTCCCGTCCGGACGGCACCCTGATCGCCGGCACCGGCGACGGGCGGGTGCTGTTCCTCGACCGGGAGGGCCGCGTCCAGCGGACCGTGTCCGGTCTGGTGTCCGCCGACGCGATCGCCCTCACCGGCGACACCCTCGCCGTCCTGGACCGCCGACAGACCCTCCTCACCGAGATCGCAGCCGGTGACGAACGACTCGGGCTCGCGCTCCGGGCCGGAGCCGGGGCCGCGAACCTCGTGGAAGCGACCTACGACCGGGTCGTCGTCACCGATCCCGACAGCGGCCAGCTCCTGGTGTTCACCACCGATCCACTCGTGCTGCGTCAGCGCTACCCGGTAGGATCGTCGCCTTACGCACTCGCCTACGACCGGCATTCCGACACCGTGTGGGTGACGTGCACGCAGAGCAACGAGATCGTCGGCTACGACCTGTCGACGGGGACACCGCGGGAGGTGGGCCGGTATCCGACGATCCGGCAGCCGAACGCGGTGACCGCCGACGAGACGACCGGCGATCTCTACATCGGCTCCGCGACCGAACCGGGTCTGCAGCGCATCCCCGCGGACCAGCGCAAGAGAGGGCAGTGATGGCATCCACTCGACGTGCAGCGACCTCGCGCACCACGCTCCCGGCCACCTGGGAGACCACCAGCGACGACTACGAGTACGTGCCGCTGCGCCTGCCGCCGGATGTCACCCGGGTCACCGCCTCGATGCGGCTGGCGATCCAGGCCGAATACGGCGGCTGGGAACTCTCCCGGGTCCGCGCCTACACCGACGGCAGCCGCCGCGTCCTGCTGCGCCGCCGCAAAACCGCGACGACGAGCCCCGCGGGGCACTCTGTGGAGCTATGAGCGTGCTGTATCGGTTACTGCTGCGAGTCATGTTCCTGGTCCCGCCGGAACGCATCCACCGCCTCGTGTTCGGGGTGATCCGCGCGGCCACCGCGCTCGCCCCCACCCGGGCACTGCTGCACCGGTTGTTCGGTGTGGACGATCCCATTCTGCGGACCACCGTGTTCGGGGTGGAGTTCGCCGCCCCGCTCGGTATGGCCGCCGGATTCGACAAGGACGCGACGGGAGTCGACGCCTGGGGCGCACTCGGCTTCGGGTTCGCCGAGATCGGGACCGTCACCGCCGCCGCGCAGCCCGGTAACCCACAGCCCCGCCTCTTCCGGCTGCCCGACGACCGGGCCCTGATCAACCGGATGGGCTTCAACAACCACGGTGCCGCGGCCGCGGCCGCCCGGCTGCACGGACGGAAGACCACCGTGCCGATCGGCGCGAATATCGGCAAGACCAAGGTGGTCGACGCCGCCCAGGCCGCCGAGGACTACGCCACCAGCGCCCGGCTGCTGGGCCCGCTCGCCGATTTCGTGGTCGTCAATGTCAGTTCGCCCAACACCCCGGGGCTGCGGGATCTCCAGGCAGTGGAATCACTGCGCCCGGTCCTCGCCGCCGTGCTCGACAGCGTGCGGGTGCCGGTACTGGTGAAGATCGCCCCCGACCTGTCCGACGAAGACATCGACGCGGCCGCCGATCTGGCGGTGGAACTCGGCGTGGCCGGCATCGTCGCCACCAACACCACCATCGGCCGCACCGGCCTCGCCAGCGACCCCGCCGAGGTCGCCGCGATCGGGGCCGGTGGACTGTCCGGTCCCCCGGTCGCCGACCGCTCGCTGGAAGTGCTGCGACGGCTGTACGCCCGGGTCGGCGACCGGCTGGTGCTGGTCTCGGTGGGCGGGATCGAAACCCCTGATCAGGCATGGGAACGAATTCTCGCCGGGGCTTCGCTCCTGCAGGGCTACACCGGCTTCATCTACGGCGGTCCGCTGTGGACCCGGAACATCCACCGGGGAATCGCGGCGCGGCTGCGGGCCGGCGGCTATCGCAGCCTGGCCGACGCCGTGGGCGCCGGCCACGCCGCGCACCGCTGAGCGGAGCGGACACTCACGCGGCGGAACCGCTGCGGAGGGCGCCGGGGCCGCCCAGGTGCGGGACAGCGCCCGCCGGTAGCCGATCGTGCAGGAACCGCGCCTCCAGTATCCGGGCCTCCACCCGGTTGGCCAGCAACACGACCACCTGCTCCCATACCAGCCCGAGCTGCTCCACCGATTCGGCGGCGCGGGTCAGCGCTGTCTCGTCGGATACCAACCCGGGATCGGACAGGGTCTCGTCCACGGACATACCGGCATAGGCCTGTTCGAACGACAGGTCACGGTCGGGCAGCCAGCTCAGCCGCCACCACGAACCGTGCCGGGTCTGCACGCGTTCGGCGAATTCGGGGGAGATACCGCTGGTCATCAGCCAGTCGGTGATGTGGATGGTCACAGCTGCCTCCTCAGGGGGCTCGGCACCGAGACCGGGCCGGTGAAACGGCCGGCACGGCATCGCTGCCGTCGGGAATGTGGATCAGGACACGCTCGGCGCATCTACACAGAAGATGGCTCGGGGTCCGCGCCAGCTCGATCCATACCTCGCCGTGCCTCGTAACGACGTCCTCTGACCAGGGATTTCCTCACTGCGATCACCAGGCCCTCCCGTCCTCTGGATCGAGGGAAAACTGTCTTTCAAGTCTGTCATTTGACGGTCTACCGGTCAATGCAGATGTCAAACGCCCTTTGCACTATGGTTATTGCCATTAGCGAGGGTGCTGAAACCCCGAGCGGCGACGGACCAGCTGAAAGGCGTGCCATATGGTTCCTCACGACGACACGGCAATCGTCGCGATCCGCAATATCCTCACCCGGCTCTGCAAACGCTCCGGCCTCAGCTTGGAGCGGCTGCGGACAACCGAAATCGATATACGCCCCCTCCTCGACCTCCCTGCGGTCAGGCGATACGCGGAAGACCACGACACCACCCGGCCCCAAGCCGTCCTCCCGGTCGTACGCGAACACGCCCGCCGGTTGCCGCCCACTCACCGTGTGATCACGGACGCCGAATTGTCCCTCGGGCTCCTGGAGGGAGAAGGGCACGATATCGATCGCGCGGCGCTCTACTCCCAGGACCTCGGTGCACGCCGTGAATACCTCGCGGCGCACTGGCGTCGGTTACACGAACTCGCGGCAGCCGACCCCATACCGCCGGCTCCCACTGTGCGTTCTCTCCGCGCGACCCCCGAACGCCGTGCCTTCACCGCTCTCGCCGCGTTACTTGTCACCGGCGCAGTTCACAGCGACGACATGTACGGCCGTGTCCCTGCACGAGCGAGTACCGGGACCCTCACGGTCATCGGTGATGCGGTGATCGACCACGTCTACCAGGTAGATACCATCCCAGACGCTCGCGGTTTCGCCCGAGGGCGTTTCACAGCAAATCCGGGCGGCAAGGGACTCAATTGTGTCATCGCTGCGGCACGCCTGGGCATCAACGTCAGGTTCATTGCTTCCGTCGGCGATGATGAGGGCGGCCGACGCATTATTGATTACCTACGATCCGAAAACATCGACACTTCGCTGGTGAAGGTCGTCCCGAAGGCGGCCACGCCGATCACCGCCCTGATCGTGAGTCGTACTGGTGTCACCGGCACCATCGCATGCACCGATGACCGAATCCGGCTGACCGATACCGAACTCACTGCTCCGCTCGTCAGATCCGCCCTCGCGGATTCCGATGCTGTTCTCATCACCCTGGAGCCTCCGCTTCCGGTAATCGAACAGGCCCTGAGCACCGTCCAAGCCCTGGCCGACCGCCCACCGGTACTCGTCACCTCCGCGAAGGTCGACTCTCCACAGGTCCTCTATCGGTATTTGCCCTATGTGGACTATCTGATCGGTTCGCTCCGGGAACTCGACTACCTCGTTCCCGAAGTCCCCGCTCGATCGGGTCCTCATATCGCGGAGCAGCTGCGAATGCTCGGCGCCAGGGCTGTATGCGTAGTCGAAGATTTCGGATGCACCGTTCGCTCCGACCGCCTCACACTCGATATCCCCCGAATGCAGGCTGCGGCACTCACAGACATCCCAGGCTCACGATCCGCCTTCGTGGGCGCCCTCCTCTATCGCCTGTTGTCGGTGGCCGGGGACGAAGGACGGTTGGACACAGAGCGCCGTTTCGCGGAGGAACACGACTTTGCCTGGGCAACCGCCGCCATGGTCGCGACACAGGCGTTCGCCGGGGATATACCCGGCACGATGCCGACCGTCGACGAGGTGGATCGGATCATTCGCCTGACATCCGAGAGCCACTGAGAGTGGCGTACGGGCGTGTGGCCCTGGGAGATTGCTATCGACCTCAGGGCCGAACGCCACAGCGCATCTCACTCGGCCTCTTCTTCCGCTGCGCACGCAGGCGATTTCGCACCCCGGACACCGAATGCTCGGTAACATAGTGATCCACATCACTGCCGCGGTAACCGTCTCGGCGGTACCGGTGATACCCGGGTCCGCGGCATCCAGCACCGGGATCGGACCATGACCACAGATATCGTCTACCGGCACCGCACGGGCGCCCTCGTCGGCACCGTGCCCGCCGCCTTCCAGCAGACCATCACCCTGCGCCCCGACGCGGTCGCACTGCGCACCGTCGGCGGCACTCGGCAGATCACCTGGCGCGAGTACGGCGACCGGGTCCGGGCGCTCGCCGCCGGACTGTCCGCACTCGGCCTCGCCCGCGGCGACACCCTCGGCGTGATGCTCACCAACCGGCCCGAATTCAACCTCGTCGACACCGCCGCCCTGCACGTCGGCGCCACCCCGTTCTCCGTTTACAACACCTGCTCCCCCGAGCAGGTCGCGCATGCCTTCACCAACGCCCAGAACAAGATCGTCGTCACCGAACAGCAGTTCCTCGACACCGTTCGCGCCGCGGGGGTGCCGCTCGACCACATCGTCGTTGTCGACGGGCCCGCGGAAGGCACCACCGCCCTGACGGACCTGGAAGCCGCGCCCGACCCGGATTTCGACTTCGAGGCCGCGTGGCGGGCCGTCGAACCCGGCGATCTGGTCACCGTCATCTACACATCCGGCACCACCGGCCCGTCCAAGGGAGTCGAGCTCACCCACCGCAATGTGCTCGCTCAGATCATCGCGCTGAACAGCGGTCCCATGGATGTCGGGCTCGACGACCGCGCCCTGTCCTATCTGCCCGCCGCGCATGTCGCCGACCGCATCTCCGGACACGCCATCAACCTCGTCACCGGGATCCAGATCACCACCGTCCCCGACCCCCGAGAGATCGCCGCCGCGCTCCCGGACGCCCGGCCCACGGTGTTCTTCGGCGTGCCGCGGGTCTGGCAGAAGATCAAAGGCGGCGTGGAAGCGAAGCTGGCCGCCGAAACCGGCGCCAAGAAGGCCATCGCGCAGTGGGCGGTGTCCACCGGAATCGCCGCCGCCCGAGCCGATCTCGCCGGCACCGGCCGCGGCCCGCTGCTCGATCTGCAGCACCGCGCGGCCGAGAAACTGCTCCTCGCCAAGGTGCGCGCCGCCCTCGGTCTGGCGGACCTCCGCGTCGCGTCCTCGGGTGCCGCACCCATTCCACCGGAAACCCTCGAATTCTTCCTGGGCCTCGGGTTCTGCGTCTCCGAGGTCTGGGGAATGTCGGAGACCAGCGGTGTCGCCACCTACACCGAACTCGACAAGCCCCGCCCCGGCTCGGTGGGCCGCCCGGTCGACGGTGTCGAACTGCGCCTCGCCGAAGACGGCGAAGTCCTCGTGCGCGGCGAGATCGTCACCCACGGCTACCGCGGTATGCCCGAGAAGACCGTGGAGGCGCTCGACGCGCAGGGGTGGCTGCACACCGGCGATATCGGTGCCCTCGATCCCGACGGCTATCTCCGGATCATCGACCGCAAAAAAGAGATGATCATCAACGCGAGCGGTAAGAACATCGCCCCGAGCAATATCGAGAACGCCGTGAAAGCGGCCTCCTCGTTGGTGGGTCAGGTTGTCGCACTCGGCGAAGCCCAGCCGTATATCACCGCGCTCATCGTGCTCGACGCGGATATGGCGGCCGTGCGGGCCAAGGAGATCGACGCCGCGGCAGCCGATATCGCGCAGCTCGCACAACGACCCGAGATCATCGAGGACGTGCGGGCGGCGGTCGCGGCGGGAAATACGAAACTCTCGCGGGTGGAGCAGATCAAACGATTCACCATCGTCGATACGGTCTGGGAACCCGGCGGTGACGAACTCACCCCGAAGATGTCACTCAAACGCGCGCCGATCGCCACGAAGTACGCGGCACAGATAGAAGCGCTCCGCGCCGACGCACCACCGGAGACCGTGATCGAGGTACGGCCCCGGTGAACGGCAGCGGCCCCGGCGGGAATCGCCGGGGCCGCCACACCGCGCGAAATTACTTCTGCTCGTAGGTGCCGACCAGAATCGCCCGCGCCAGAGTGTGCGAGAAGAGGTTGAACCCGAGGAATGCCGGGGAAGCCTCCGGCGGCACGCCCAGCGAGTCCACATCCACCGCGTGCACCACGATGAAGTAGCGGTGCGGACCGTGTCCGGCCGGCGGGGCCGCCCCGACATACCCCGCGAACCCGCCGTCGTTACGGAGCGTCACCGCGCCGGACGGCAGTTCGCCGCCCTCGCTACCGGCCCCGGCGGGTAGCTCCGTCACCGATACGGGAATATCCGCCACCGCCCAGTGCCAGAAACCGGAAGCCGTCGGCGCGTCGGGGTCGTAGACCGTCACCGCGAAGCTCTTGGTCTCCGCCGGGAATCCCGACCAGCTCAGCTGCGGCGACACATCCGCACCGCCGGCACCGAAGACACCGCTGACCTGAGCGTTGCCCAACGGCGCACCGTCGGATACATCGGTAGAGGTCAGGGTGAACGACGGAACCGAAGGCAGGGCGTCGTAGGGGTTGTCGGCCATGTTCTCCTCTTTCGAATCGGATCAGCTGTGCAACAGGAAGTGTTCCAGCACCTCGGTGCCGAACTCGAGCGCGTCGACCGGTACACGTTCGTCCACACCATGGAACAGGGCCGCGAAATCCAGCTCCGGCGGCAACCGGAGTGGCGCGAACCCGAAACACCGGATACCCAGATCCGCGAAGGCTTTCGCGTCCGTGCCTCCGGATAGCATGTACGGGACGGTCCGGCCCTGCGGGTCGTGGGCCAGTATCGCGGCGTTCATCGCGTCCACCAGATGACCGCCGAAGGTCGTCTCGTAGGAGTCGAGTTTGGTGATCCACTCCCGCTCCACATCCGGACCGATGAGTTCGTCCACTTCCCGTTCGAACGCGGCCTGCCGGCCCGGGATCACCCGGCAGTCCACCACCGCCTCCGCGGTCTGCGGAATGACATTCGCCTTGTACCCGGCGTTCAGCATGGTCGGATTGGCGGTATCGCGCAGGGTCGCGCCGATGATCCGGGAAATGGACCCCAGTTTGGCCAGCGTGCCCTCGATATCGGGGCTGCCCGGATCGAACTCCAGCCCGGACTCCTCCGAAACCGCGGCCAGGAACTCGGCGACCGAATCGGAGAGTACGAGCGGGAACGTATGAGTGCCCAGACGTGCCACCGCGGCCGCCAGGATGGTGACGGCGTTGTCCTCGTGCAGGAACGAACCGTGCCCCGCGCGCGCCTTCGCGCGCAGCCGCATCCAGCCCAGCCCCTTCTCCGCCGTCTCAACCAGATAGAAGCGCCGCTCGCCGCCGTCCGGGCGCGGGACGGTCAGCGAGAAACCGCCGACCTCACCCACGGCCTCGGTGACGCCTTCGAAAAGGTCGGACCGGTGCTCCACCAGCCACTGCGATCCCCATTTCCCGCCGTTCTCCTCGTCGGCCAGGAAGGCGAAGACCAGGTCCCGAGGCGGCACCGTCCCCTCGATCTTGAACTGGCGGGCCACCGCCAGCATCATCCCCACCATGTCCTTCATATCGATCGCGCCGCGACCCCAGACGTAACCGTCCTGTACCGCGCCCGAGAACGGGTGCACACTCCAGTCCGCCGCCTGCGCCGGCACCACATCGAGGTGTCCGTGCAGCAGCAGTGCGCCGCGACTCGGGTCGGCACCCGGCAGCCGCGCGAAGACATTGCCGCGGCCCGGTGCCCCGGACTCCACATATTCGGTGGTGTATCCGGCGTCTTCCAGTTGCCGCGCCACCCATTCGGCACACTCTCGTTCGCCCTTGGTGGTCGCGAGATCGCCGGTATTGGAGGTATCGAACCGGATCAGCATGCTGACCAGCTCCACCACCTCTGCCACGGCACGAGAACGAGCAGAACCCGAATTTTCACCTGTAGCGGCCACAGCCCCTTCCTACCATCCCGGGTGTCCTTGCTTCCTTTCGGTGCAACCGATGTTGGGCGATCCATGATTAGATGCGCATATCTACGTATGTCCATTCTAAACGGTCGATGCTCGATGCCGGAGTCGATGCGACAGGACGTGCCGTATGGGAACCGCAGGACCTCGAAACCCGCGGCGGGGTCCGGTCGGTCGATACGCCGCTCCCCCGGCCGGCACCGGATGCCGGTAAACCTCCCCCGCTGGCCCGGGCCTACTCGGCGGGCAGTTCGGAGAGCACTTTACGCAGATAGTCCCGGCTCTCCCCCGGGGTGAGCGCGATAACGCTCAACTTGTTCATCACCGTCATATACACCTCGACATCCTGCTTCTTCTCCAGGTACTGCGAGGTGGTGAGCTGCTCCATATAGACCATGTCCGGCAGTTCGGGTTCCGGAAACCGGAGAATACTGAACGAACCACCGGCCGCCGGATGGCCGCCCACCGAATAGGGCAGCACCTGGATCTTCACATTCGGCCGGTCGGAGGCGGCGATGAGATGTTCGATCTGATCCCGCAACTCGGGATAGCCGTCGATCGGGCGACGCAGCGCGTTCTCGTCCACGACCGCCCACAGAGTCGGCGCTGCGGCACGGCTCAGGATGTCCTGGCGGCGCATCCGTATACCGACCCGGCGTTCGGTCTCGTCGTCGTTACCGAGCGTGATCACCGACCGGGCGTAGGATTCCGTCTGCAACAGGCCGGGCACGAACTGTGCCTCATAGGTGCGGATCGTCGTCGCGGCCTGCTCCAGACCGATATAGTTCTCGAACCAGTTCGGCAGCACATCGTTGTAGGGCTGCCACCACCCCGGATCATTCGCCTTCTTCATCAGATCGAGGTAGACGGCCAGCTTCTCCGGATCGTCGACCCCGTAGAGCTTCAACAGGTCGAGCAGATCGCGCTCCCGGAACCGGGTCCGGCCCAGCTCGAGCCGGCTGATCTTGGCATGGGAACCGCGGATGTGATCACCCGCGTCCTCGCGGCTGATCCCGCACGCCTCCCGCAAACGGCGCAACCTGCTGCCGAGCGAGATACGTAGCACGGTGGGCCCGCGATCGGCTTCCGCCTGATCCGGGGTTTCGGAATCGTCTCGCTCGTGTGTCATGGTCGCCTCTGGCCAGTTCGTGCTGTGCTGCATCGTACGGCGCCCGCCACCGCCGAACCGCACCGGTCGGCAGGCAAGCCTACTATCCGGTACACGCATATTTCGGTAACGCGCCCGCTCCGGACGAGGCCGGCAGTTGCGCGGCAACCGGCTGCCGCGGACGTGCCGGTCGAATCCTACAGTGCCGCATACCCGTATCATCTTCCTGTTTGCACGCGGTATCAGGTTTCGTTGCGTAAACTCCCCCACGACACGACGTCCGGCTTCATCTGTACCGCGACGACCCGGGAGACGACACCGATGAGGGCATCGGCAGCAGGAGCGAGTACCCCAGGAGTTGTTCCCAGCATAGCGCGGGTCCCGCCGGCTCGCGAAGACGAACCGGCCGTGCCGTCCGGCGCCGGCCAACTCCCACGATCGGCTCGCGGCCGCGCGTATTCACCTGGTCCGCAACGCTTCTCGCACTCAACGGCGGGAGCGCTCATCCGGACGGATCGGGCACGGCCCGATAGGGTGGTCCGTGGTCGACCGGAACCGGCCGTCCCCGTCGAGGCAGTCCGCATCCACCGTACGTCCCGACGGACAGGACCCGGCCGCGCGCATCCGCCACCGACCGCCGCGCATATCGCCGCACCACCGGGTCACCTCTCGGCCCGGCCGATGCGGTCGTGTCCGGCCGCTTTCCCGTCACCGCACCATGCAGTTGGAGGTCCCGAATGTCCGACACAGTCCCCACCACCGAGATCCGCGCGAAACTCACCGAAGTCCTCGGCCACTCCAGTATCGACCTGGCCACGTCCAAGAAGGGAGTCAACTGGGCGACGAGCGCCTTCTTCGCCAACCTCGACGACGACCTCTTCCGCCTCACTCTCATCCTCG
Organism: Nocardia grenadensis; assembly: GCF_050942415.1. Taxonomy (NCBI): domain Bacteria; kingdom Bacillati; phylum Actinomycetota; class Actinomycetes; order Mycobacteriales; family Nocardiaceae; genus Nocardia; species Nocardia grenadensis. Next base: position 3,313,596 of record NZ_CP192054.1, read on the forward strand.
AGAACGGCGGCCGGACCCTGGACCAGCTCAAGGCCAACCCCAATGTGGGGGTGAAGGTCGTGCCGGGCGGGATCGCGGATCCCTTCGCCCAGGGCCTGGGCACGGCCACCCTGCGCGAGGGAGCCGGCCAGGACGAGACCTTCCGGGCACTGCTGCGCAAGGAACCCCAGATCGAACCGTTCTTCGCCACGCCTGTCACCGCGCTGGTGATAGATATCGACTGGTGGCGGGTCACGCATCTGGGTGGCGGCTGGCTGCCGGGCAAGGTCCTCGAGCGCAGTACGGACGCCTGAGGAGACGCCGCCGGGTGGACGGCTTAACATCGCCCTGTTCGATTCGCAACGTAGAGAGAGGTATTCATGGCCGAACCGGCTCCTCGGACCGGGGTTCGTGTCCCGGTCGGGGTGGACACCACCCGGCCCAGCATCGCCCGGGTCTACGACTACAGTCTCGGCGGCAAAGACAATTACGATGTCGACCGCGCCGCCTTCGAGCAGATCCAGCGGATCGCGCCACGGCAGGGCGACGTCTCCCGGATGAACCGGCGCTGGCTCCACCGCGTGGTGCGCTATCTGGCCGGACCGGCCGCCATCGATCAATTCCTCGATATCGGCGCCGGTTTGCCGACGGTGGGTAATACCCATCAGATCGCGCAGCAGGAGAACCCCGAGGCCACGGTCGTCTATGTCGACAACGATCCGGTGTGCAACGCGCACGGCCGGGTGTTGCTGGAACAGAACGAGAACACCCATTTCGTCTCCGGCGATCTCCTCGAGGAAAACACTCTGCTGGAGAACAAGAACGTGCTGCAGTACCTGGATATGGACCGGCCGATCGCGGTGATCCTGTGCGGGCTGCTGCACCACGTCGACGACGAACTCGAACCGGCGCGGGTCATGCGCGAATACATCGCCCGGCTACCGGCCGGCTCGTATGTCGCGATCACCAATTTCTGGGACCCGGACGACGAGAACCCGGAACTGCACGATCTGGCCGTGCGCCTGGAGCGGGCGTTCACCGAAATGGGGCTGGGTTCGGGATGGTACCGCACCCGCGCCGAGCAGCTCGAGTACTTCGACGGCCTGGAGATCATCGCGCCCGGGCTAGTGGAACTCGAGGACTGGTGGCCGGCCGGACCGGCGACCCGGCCGCGACTTCCGGAGGAGAAGGTGATCATCGGTGGGGTCGGATACAAACGCCCCGTGGAGAAAGTCCGATTGCGCAGTGTGAACGGAAACGGCTGACGAATCGCCCTGTTGTCCGGTGCTATCCGGCGCCGGGCTTCCACCCGGCGACCGCCACGACCCGGTAGCATCGAACCCGTTTGAGGCGCAATTGTTTTCACAAACAGGACAGCCCGGCCCGATATCGTGCCGAGCGCGCCCATCCGGGTTAGGCTCGACCCACTCCGACGACGTGAACCATTTTCTCGCGCAGTTCGATCGGCGCCGATTGCTCGCTCCGGCACCGCGTTCTACGCTTTGGTGACCCGAATCATATATCCAGCCAGTTTTTCTTTCGTCCAGAGAGAAGGTCGAGATGGCCGAACCGGCGCATCGGACCGGCGTTCGCAAACCGGTCGGCGTAGACACCAGCCGGGCCAGTATCGCCCGCGTCTACGACTACAGCCTCGGCGGCAAGGACAACTACGACGTCGACCGTGCCGCCTACGCGGCGATCCTCGAGGTCGCGCCCCGGCAGGGCGATGTATCCATCATGAACCGGCGCTGGTTGCACCGGGTCACCCGGCATCTGGCAGGCACCGCCGGTATCGACCAATTCCTCGATATCGGCGCCGGATTACCCACTGTCGCCAATACGCACGAGATCGCCCAGCAGCAGAACCCGGACGCCCTGGTCGTCTATGTCGACAACGATCCGGTGTGCAACGCGCACGGCCGGGTGCTGTTGGAACAGAACGACAACACTCATTTCGTGCCCGCCGACCTCCTCGAGGACAAAACCCTGCTGCGCAACACCGACGTGACGCGCTACCTGGATATGGAGCGGCCGATCGGGCTCATCCTGTGCGGGCTGCTCCACCATGTCGACGACGAACTCGACCCGGTCGGGATCATGCACAGATACGTGGACCTGCTACCCCCGGGGTCCTATCTCGCGATCAGCCATTTCCACGATCCGGGCCCGGCGGATCCGCAGCAGCACGCGCTCGCCAAAGAGCTCGAACGTCGTTTCACCGAAAAAGGTCTGGGCTCGGGCTGGTATCGCACCACCGAGCAGATCCTCGAATACTTCTGCGGCCTCGAACTCATCGAGCCGGGCCTGGTCCAGCTCGACGACTGGTGGCCCGCCGGTCCGCCGCTGCGGCCCCGGTACCCCGAGGAGCATGTCATGGTCGGTGGTGTCGCCTACAAGCCGGCCGGCGGCAGCACCGACCACCGGAATCGACCCGGGTAACCGCTACCCGTTGACGCGGCGGAAGGCGGCCAGGATTCCGGCCGGTATCCGGCCACGCGTCGACACCTCGTGTCCGTTGCGCAGCGCCCACTCCCGGATCACCTTCGCCGAGGCCGACCGGACCGGTCGCTCCCGTTTGGTCCGCGCGGCCCGACCCACCTTGCGGGCGAACGGGGTCCACTTACCGAAGCTTGCGCGCATTTCCCCCGCGTTGGCTTCGGTCAGATCGATTTCGTACGTCACGCCCTCGAACGCGAACACCACAGTTTCGGCCGCGGGTGATTCGCCGTCGAGGTCATCGATCAAACTGATGACGACCTTGCGCGCCATGGGCTTGCTCCTCCGATCACCGATTACCTTGCCAGATATGACATCAGCTACCCCGCGGCTGTGCGAATGACCGCGCTTGCCCGCAGCGCCGGCACAGCGACCTCGTCCGGGGGTTGTGAGCATACCGCTCCGGTCGCGGCTGGCGATGCCGGGGCGCGATCGATCCACCCGGGTTACCGTGACGGGGCCGAACGAGAGGACGAACCATGGGCGCGCGTCAGGCCGATCTGCCCGAGACAGTCGAGTTCCGGTTACCGCACCTGTCGATGACCGCACTCGCCTGGGGCGATCCGGGGGGCCGACTCGCCCTGTGTCTGCACGGTTTTCCCGACAGCGCCTGGACCTGGCGTCATCTCGGCCCCACTTTCGCCGACCGCGGATTCCGGGTGGTGGCACCGTTCACCCGGGGTTACGCGCCGACCGCGGTACCGGAGGACGGCGACTATCATCTGGGAGCGCTCGCCTACGACGCGCTCGCGCTGTATCGCGCACTCGGCGCCCCCGCGGACGCCGTGCTGATCGGTCACGACTGGGGCGCACTCACCACGAACACCATTGCGGCACAATCGGACTGCCCGTTCCACCGGGTCGCGTCGCTCGCAGTCCCGCCGGTTCCGGCCCTGCGCCCACGCCGGGACGCCGGCGTGGGCGCGTACCTGCGGCAGCTACGGTTCAGCTGGTACATCCTGTTCAACCAGCTACCGGGCCTCTCCGAGCGCTCGCTCGATCGGCTGATACCCCGGTTGTGGCACGACTGGTCACCGGGGTACGAGGCCGAAACGGATATCGCCCATACCCTGGCCGCGCTCCCGACCGCCGCCCACCGGACCGCGGCCCTGTCCTACTATCGCGCGTTCGTCCGGATCGCCGGGAAGCCGGCCGACCGTTACGCCGGCCTCCACCGGCACTGGGACGGCGCGCCGCGCGTTCCCATGAAGTATCTGCACGGTGACGCCGACACCACTGTGCACCCGGCATTCACCGCCGGGGTGGCCGAGGTTCTGGCACCGACGGGCGGAAGCGCCGTGACCGTACCCGGAGCCGGACATTTCCTGCATCTGGAACAGCCCGCACGAGTGGCGGAGCTGCTGCTGGACTTCTTCGCGGACGGCACGGCGCGCGGGGTCTGATTCGATCTCCGGGGCCCGAATGTGATTATTCGCTGCGGACCTATCGGACCGCCCCACTCCGGTGCGATTCCGCCGCTCGCTCCGCTATGGTTCCGGTCACATACGAGATATTCCCGCTTCCGCAACTATTACGGAGGCCCATATGATCGCGCGGTGGCAAATGAGTCGGAGACGAGCACTCTCATCGAGCACTTCGTGCTCGCCGTCTGCGACCCCGGACGGTGGCAGGGCGTCGATCGGCTCGCCGAACTCGACCTGACCCTCTCGCAGGCCCGGGTGCTGTTCACTGTTGTCCGTCGCCACGAGCCACAACCGATCCACACCATCGCGGGCGAACTCGGCCTGTCGATGACCGCGGCCGGCCGCAATGTCGACCGGCTGGTACGCCTCGGGCTGCTCACCAGGCAGGAAAGCCCGACCGACCGCCGGGTCAAGCTCGTCGGTCCCACCGAACACGGGCAACGGCTCGCCTGGGATCAGATCGCCGTCCACCGCGCGACGATCGATACGGTCGTCCACCGCTTGCCCGAGGCTTTACGGGAGGACCTGGGACGGGTCCTCAACGCCGTGCTCGAGTCCGGGGCCATACACAACGTGGTGGCGTGCCCCCCCGCATCGTCAGGAGACAATTCGTGAACGCAAGCCCAGCCCCCGCGACCGACGCGGGGGCTTCGGACAGAATCGACGCATCGGTCCTGAAACTGGCCGGTGTCGTGGTTCTCGGCGCCATCATGTCCATCCTGGACATCACGGTGGTGAACGTCGCGATGCCGACGTTCCAAACCGAATTCGACGTCGCCAACTACTCGACGGTGGCCTGGACGGTCACGGCCTACACGCTCGCACTCGCCACCGTGATCCCGCTGACCGGCTGGGCCGCCGACCGTTTCGGTACCAAACGGCTCTATATGACCGCCCTGGTGCTGTTCACCCTGGGTTCGGTGCTGTGCGCGCTGTCCTGGAACATCGGCGCGCTCATCGGGTTCCGGGTGATCCAGGGCCTGGGCGGCGGCATGCTCATGCCGCTGGGTATGACCATCATGACCAAAGCCGCGGGGCCGGAGCGGATGGGCCGGTTGATGGCCATCCTGGGTGTACCCATGCTGCTCGGCCCGATCCTGGGCCCGATCCTCGGCGGCTGGCTCATCGAGGACGCCTCCTGGCATTGGATCTTCCTGATCAACCTGCCGCTCGGCGTGATCGCGCTCGTCTACGCCTGGTTCATCCTCCCCAAGGACGAGCCGCGCGCCGGGGAGTCCTTCGATTTCGTGGGCATGCTGATGCTGTCGCCGGGTCTCGCGCTGTTCCTGTACGGCATCTCCTCCATCCCGGAAGAGGGGACCGTCGCCACGCCGAAGGTGTGGGCGACCATGCTGGTCGGCGGGGCGCTGGTGGTCGCGTTCGTGTTCTACTCGTTCAAGCCCAAGAATCCGCTGCTGGATCTGCGGCTGTTCCAGAATCGCGACCTGACCGTCGCCACGGTCACGATGTTCTTGTTCGCCGCCTCCTTCTTCGGCGGGCTGCTGCTGATCCCCACCTACTTCCAGCAGGTGCGGGGCGAAAGCGCGCTGCTGGCCGGACTGCTGGTCGCGCCGCAGGGCATCGGGTCGCTGCTCACCATGCCGATCGCCGGCATGCTGGTGGACAAGATGCCCGTCGGCCGGGTGGTCCCGGTGGGTCTGGCGATTCTCACCGCGACCATGTTCGGGCTCACCCAGATCGAGGCCGACAGCTCCTACTTCTATGTGCTCGGCGTGCTGTTCGTCATGGGTCTCGGCATGGGTCTGACCATGATGCCGCTGATGACGGCCGCGTTGCGCACGCTGAACGAGGCGCAGGTAGCACGCGGCTCCACGCTGCTGAACATCATTCAGCAGATCGCCAGTTCGGTGGGTGTCGCGGTGATCTCGGTAGTACTGACCAACCGGATGCAGAACTCCGAGGCGGTATCGGCCGGGCAGGCGATGATGGAGGCCCAGCGCACCGGTGAACAGCCCGATCCGTCGGTGCTGCAGTACATCGCGAGCCTCGGCGACAAGTTCGAAACGGTCATGCTCGGGGAGATGTCGGACGCCTACGCCGGCAGCTTCTGGGTGGCGTTCGCGCTGTGCCTGGTCACCCTCGGCTTCTCCGTCCTCCTTCCGCGCAAGGCGAGCGCGGTGGCGAAGTCCGATTCCGATACACCGGCCCCGGTGCTCATGCACTGATCTCCCGGCGTTCCGGAACCGCACCGCCCGCCCCGAACCACCCGGTTCAGGCGGGCGGTTGCGTTTTCCGGAACCAGTCGAGAATCCGCGGGAGGGCCTCCCGGATGGTGGCGCCGTGGTCGATATCGCCGAGGTCGATCAGTTCGGCGGAGGCACCCAGTTCGGCTTTGGTACAGCGCAGTGAGTTCTCGAAGGGGACACTGCGGTCCCCGGGGGCGGCGAACAACCGGACCGGTACCTTCGCGGTCCAATCGCACACGGTATCGCTGTCGGCCATGGCTCGCAGGGCGGCGCCGGTGGGGTTACGTGCCAGTTCCAGGTATTGCGGGGTCAGCAATTTCTGCGGGGTGTCCGGAAGCCCGGAGGACACGGCCAGCAGATCATGACGGCCGTCGAAGAGTCCGTCGATCCGCTGCGCGTAGGGCTGCTGGAACACCTCGGCCGGATCGTCGTAGAGGTGGTAGATCCGGTTCATCGCGGTGATCCAGTAGCCCAGGTACAGCACCGCCCGCCGACCCTCCACCCGGCCGTCCAGCGCGGCCGGGGCCTGGACCTCCTGTACGGCGTAGGCGCCGCTCACCGCGGCGACCGCGGCCGGGGCGAAACCCTCGACCGCTCCGTCGTTCAGCTCCCGGGCGAGCGCCAGGGCAGCTTGGGCGCCCTGGGAGAACCCGGTTACCAGCACGCCCGGGTCCAGATCGCGGCCCTGGTCGGCGAGTAGCGAACGGGTCGCCGAGAGCAGATCCGCCGAGGCGGAGGCCTCGGTGGGGGCGTGAGCGTAGGGATGGAAACCGGGGCCCTCCCCGAGACCCAGATAGTCCGGGGCGACCGCCGCGTAGCCGGCGGCGGCGAACTGGACGGTGCGGGCCCGTTCGGTCTCGCCGTCCGCCGACGGTGCTTCGTCGCGGCGCACCGTGGTTCCGTGCGCGTAGGAAACCACACGCAACCGCCGCACACCGGTATCCGGGACCACCACCAGTCCGCTGGCGGTGATGGGCGTCCCGTCGGCCGCGACTGTTTCGTACACGACCCGGTGGGCACGGACACCGTTCGCCCCGGCCACCGGGTATTCCCACTCGGCGAGATAGTCATCGGTCTCGGCGGCGGTCATCTCGAAGACGGGCGCCACCGAGACGACGCGGCCGCGCTCGGGCCGGTCGGCATCGTCACGCGCGCCGCACGCGGCCACGAGCAGGCACAGCGCACTCGCCATCGACACAAGCGCCCGGCGCATCGTCACCTTCGTTCTCCCGGCTGTGGTCCCGACCCGATCGGGCCTCACCGTAGCCGATCATCCGGTGGCCGGCCCGAGGCCGGGCGAGCATCGCGGACCGGCCGGCCCGCGCTCGGCGGAGCCCTGCGGGTTCGTGCGCCGCGGACAACGGCCGGGCGCTCGGATCCGGGACGAAACAACTCCGGGACCACCGACGATGACAGAGACGTGAACCCCGAAGTACTACCGCCGGCCGAGCGGCGGGACATGGTGCGACGCCTGATCGCGCTCTGTCATACCGTCAACGATCTCGTCGAGATCACCGCAGCCCCGGCAGCCGACGGCGGGCCGGACCCGGTGGCGCTCCATGAGCACGCCCAGCTGATCCAGACCGTGGTCCGCGATGTCGTGGTCGATCTGGTGGCGAACGGCCGCCAGTCGGACGCCGCCTGAACAGAAATCGCACCGGCCACCGCCGATTCGCGGCATGTTCCCAGTGGTGGACGCAGAATTACACTGGGTTGATGGTCAAACCGAGCCCGTGGGGAGCGAGCGGAGGTGACGGCGACACCGCGTCGAATACGGTTCGCACCGCGACAGCGGAGCCGGGCCCGTCTGCATCCGCCGGTGCCCGATCGGAGGTCTGGGAACGACGCCGGACCCTCGCCCGGTCCGGACTGCGGCGCGTGGCCGAACACGCCGAGGATATCCGCACCGCGCCGGCGATGAGCGGCAAATGGGGATATGTGATCACCGCCCTGGGCGGCGTCATCGTCTTCATCCTCATGTTCAAGCACTGGATGGTCGCGCACGGACCGGACGGTATGGCCGCGGCGACGCCGTTCGGCCAAGTCGACTCGACCACTCGGTATCTGACGGTCTGGTCCGCGCAGGGCACACCACCCGCCGCGGATCTCACCGGTTCGTGGGCGGTCGCCTCGAGCAGCATGATCGCGCTGACCATCGCCGCGATCGCCATCCATATCGCGACCAACTCCGAACGTTTCGCCCGTATCGCCACCGGCGGGGCGGTGCTCACCGCGCTGCTGGTGATCGCGAACATGCTCTATCTGACCGCCCGGCAGAAACAGCTCAAGACTATGACGATCCGCCGCTGGGACCTCGGTGGTCAGGTGGGTTCCTGGATCAACTGGGCTGTCAACGACGGGTCGAAACCGGTCGCCGGTCTGAACGAAGTGGAGTACGTCGCCAGCGGTACCATCACCACCGCCGCCATCGCGGCGGTGATCATCGCGGTGGGATCGGCGGTGATCGCCGTCGCGACCATGCCGCGTACCGCCACCGGGCCGCGGATGCCCTGGCGGGTCACCGTATCCCGCGAGACGGCGTCGAATTATACGGCCGAGCCCGCGGCGACTCCCCCGGCCGCTCCGGCGGCGGAACCCGCCCCTGCGTCCCCTCCGGTCTCGAGTGCGGCCCCGGACATCGGGCCCGATCCGAGCACTGCCGCAGATCCCGGGCCCGCCAAGAGTTGACGCGGGTCCGGCGCCGGTCGGTCCTCGGCTCCGGATCGATGTGGCCGTCGGCGGTCCGGGTACGACCGGCGCGGCCGTCCTGGATGGCCGGGCGCCTCGGCCGTGTACAGCGCACGCATCGCCGTCTCCACTGCTCGTATCACGCAGGGCTGTCGATACCGCGGCAGCGAATGCCCCGAGACCGTGCGCCGTGTAGTGTCGCGCGCGGTGCCGGATCAGCTGCGGCACAGGGGAAACTCCTGAGTATTATCCGGCGGCCCCCAGTCGGCTCGAGCGATCGCGAGGCATATGTTCCCTGACCAGATCTCCACCCATTACCCCGTCTCCCCCATCCCCGACGACGTCTACGGCCGTGGGGCGCCCATTCCCGCGCCCCGGGAGCCCGATCTGGTGATCACGGCACTGCTGTGGTTCCTGCTCGCGACGCTGGCGATCGTCTCGGTGGTGATCTCCCCCTGGTTCCTGCTCGCCACTGGGGTGTGCGAAGGGCGTGCGGACTGCAGCGCCGATCCGAGCACGGGTAACTGGATCATCGTCCTCGGCGGCTGCTTCGGCTTCCTGATCGGCGCGGCCACCACTATCAATGCCGCGCGTAGCGGCCGGGCACTGTACCCCGGCGCACTGCTCGGTTTGGTCCTGGTACTCGCCGCCTGGCTGGCGGGTTCACTGTTGATGGGCTGAGCGGGCGCCGAGCCGCGGGCACCGGAAAGCGATGCCCGCGGCTCGACCGCTCACGATGGCGCGGTCGCGAAGCGCTGATCGGTATAGCGGCGCAGGTTCCCCAGGAAACGCCGGAACGCCAGATGCATCACCGGGGTGGCCAGGAACGCGGTGAACCGGGCGGGACCGGCCAGCCGCTGGGCCAGCGTCCAGGTGAGCCGGCAACCCTCGGGGGTCTCCACGATGCGGTAATCCTCGGCGAACGCCGCCAGCGTACCGGTGGAGCTGCTGTTGAAACGGAATGCCATCCGGGTGTTCGGCTCCCAGACCAGGAACTCCTCGTCGCCGACGATCCCGCCACGCATATCGACCACCCGGGTGGTACCGACGCCCCGGGGTTCGGGAGTGGTCCAGGTGACCTTGGTGATCACGCTCGCCCAGTGCGGCCAGGATTCGGCGTCGGCCAGCACCTCGAACAGTTGGGCCGGTGTGATCGCGAGATCCACACTGTTGCTGAACCGCAAGGGAGCGTTGTCGATGAATTCCAGACCGACGCGCTCACACGGATGCAGGGGGCTCATCGCCGGCCACCGCCGTTTCCACCCACCTGTTCCCGGTTGCTCATGCGCAGGATCCTCTCGTCGGTTGATACAGCCGCGCCCTCCCGGCTGTACACCGATGGTTACACCTGTCCAGTCATCTGTCCATAGCGTGGGGCTCGGAAGTGGCAATCGAACTTGCTATGACCACACCCCCGCCGGTGACCAGCTCCCGATCCACCTCCGCGGTGATCTCCGCGCTGAGCCGGGTGTTGTCGCCCGCGGCCGGGAAGCCCTGGAGCAGGACCCGGCCCGCGCCCACACCGACGAACGCCGGCTGAGCCGGATGCACCGAGGCCGATCCGGGTACCGCCACGACCTGTCCGGCCAGGCCGGCGGGCACCAGCGGCCCGGTCGGGAACTGTGCCATGGAGCCCGGCGTGACCCAAGAAATCGGTGGCGGCCAGATTCTCGAAACTCGCCCCTACCGCATCGACTTCCGGTGGTCACCCGCGGCGGGCCGCCGGTGGGTGGGCCGAAGAACTCGCCGCGGTCCGGGCCGTCCCGGAACGTGGCTTCCAGTTCGACGGGGGTGGCCCGCAGTACGGCCGAATCGTCGTACTCGAAGATTCGACGTCACGACCTCGCATCCTGTGCAGAACCTGGCGGTCACCGCCGGCTCCGGCCAGGATTTCGTTCAGCACAATCCCAACCGTTGCCGGGCCCGGGTACCCGCCGCTTGGATGGTCGAGTCCATACGGCCACGAGCATTCGGGAGCAGGCGTTGAAATTCCCACGAGTACTGGCGATACCGGCGTTGACCATCGCTGCGGCACTCGCCCTCACCGGCTGCGGTGGGGGTGATGCCGGCTCCGCGGGTGTGGTGCGGATCGGTACCACCGAGAGCACTCCGGAATGGGACGTGTTCGAGCGGAAGGCCCGGAATGCGGGCATCACCCTGCAGATCACCAACTACTCCGACTACGCCCAGCCCAATATCGCCCTCGCGCAGGGGCAGATCGACGTCAATCTCTTCCAGCACCTGCAGTTCCTCGGCGAATACAATGTCGCCAACAATGCGGACCTGACCCCGATCGGGGCCACTCAGATCGTCCCGCTGGGCCTGTACTCGAAGAAACACCAGTCGGTCGCCGATATCCCCGCCGGCGGCCAGATCGCCATTCCCAACGACCCCTCCAACCAGGCGCGCGCACTGTTCGTCCTGGAGGCCGCAGGTCTGGTGAAACTGTCCTCCGACACCCGGGCGCCCTCCCCCGCCGATATCGACCGGGGTGCGTCCAAGGTGAAGGTGACCCCCGTCGACGCGGCGCAGACCGCGCTGTCACTGGCCTCGGTGGACGGCTCCATCATCAACAACACCTATCTCGAACGCTCCGGCGTCGATCCGCTCTCGGCCCTGTACAAGGACGATCCGACAAGTCCCGGGGCCGAACCGTACATCAACGCATTCGTCACGCGGGCCGAGGACAAGTCCGACCCGACATACCAGCGGCTGGTCGAGATCTGGCACGATCCCGAGGTCCAGCGGGCGGTTTCCGAATCCTCCAAGAGCACCTCGGTGGAGGTCCGGCGCAGCGGTACCGAGCTCGAGCCCATTCTGCAGCGGGTCCAGCAGACGATCCGCGACGGGAAGTGAGCGAGGCGGCCGGTCCGGAGTCCGCGGTACCGGCGGTCGAATTCCGGTCGGTGACCAAGGTCTTCCGCACCGGCAAGCGCGCGGATACGGCACTGTCCGATATCGATCTCCGGATCGAGAAGGGCGAGATCTTCGGCGTAATCGGCTACTCGGGGGCCGGTAAAAGCACTCTCGTTCGGCTCATCAACGCCCTGGAGAAGCCCACCAGCGGCACCATCGAGATCTCCGGCACCCCGATCACCGGGGTGCCGGAGGCGCGGGTGCGGCAGCTCCGCCGCGATATCGGCATGGTCTTCCAGCAGTTCAATCTCTTCCGCTCCCGGACGGCGGCCGGGAACATCGAATACCCACTGAAGGTGGCGGGCTGGTCGCGCGCGAAACGCAAGGAGCGACTCGCCGAGCTGCTCGACTTCGTCGGATTGTCCGACAAGGCCCGCAGCTACCCCGACCAACTCTCGGGTGGACAGAAGCAGCGGGTGGGTATCGCACGGGCGCTGGCCACCTCGCCGTCGCTGTTGCTGGCGGACGAGGCCACCTCGGCGCTGGACCCGGAAACCACCGGTGAAGTGCTGCGCCTGCTGCGCAAGATCAACACCGAACTGGGGGTGACCATCGTGGTGATCACACACGAGATGGATGTGATCCGCGCGGTCGCCGATCGGGTCGCGGTGCTGGCCGAAGGCAGGATCGCGGAGCTGGCGAATACCTTCGACGTGTTCGCCGCCCCGCAGTCCGCGCCGACCCGATCGTTCGTCGACACGGTGTCGCACAATCGCCCCGCCCCCGACGAACTCCGCCGCCTCGACGAACTGCACCGGGGCCGGCTGGTGACCGTCGATATCGACGATGCGCGGGGTATCGGCCCCGCCCTCACCACCGCCGCGCAGGCGGGCGTGGGCTTCGAGGTGGTGTACGGCGGCGTGAGCACTCTCCAGGACAAGACCTTCGGCAGTATCACCCTCGCACTCGACGGCCCGGACGAAGCCGTCGACAAGGTGATCGCCCAACTCGACCAGCGGTAGCGAGGACCGATATGGACACCGATTGGGACAAACTGCGGCCGATCCTCACCGAGGCCGTGGGCACCACCCTCTACCTGGTGCTGCTCACCTTCGTGGTGGGCGGCTTCCTCGGGCTCATACTGGGCACCGCGCTGTACACCACCCGCAAGGGCGGACTGCTGGCCAACAGCCCGATCAACTGGGTCCTCAATGTGCTGGTCAATATCGTGCGCCCGATTCCGTTCATCATCCTGCTGGCCGCACTGGGCCCGGTCACGCTCGAAGTGGTGGGTACCACCATCGGCACCGAGGCGGCGGCCTTCGTGATGATCGTGGCCGCCTCTTTCGGGATCGCTCGGATTGTGGAACAGAACCTGGTCACGGTGGATCCCGGCGTGATCGAGGCGGCCCGCGCGATGGGCGCGGGACCACTGCGCATGATCCTTACGCTGCTCATTCCCGAAGCATTGGGCCCGCTGATCCTCGGCTACACCTTCGTCATCATCGCCATAGTGGACATGTCCGCCATGGCGGGCACGGTCGGTGGCGGCGGGCTCGGCGACTTCGCCCTGGTGTACGGATACCAGCGGTTCGACTGGGAGGTCACGTTGGTGGCGACCCTGATCATCATCGCCGGGGTGCAGGGCATCCAGTTCCTCGGCAATTGGACCGCCCGCAAGGTCCTGCGCCGCTGACCGGCTTCGACGCCCCGGTGCGCGCACGTCCGCACTCAGCGACGGACCGGCTGCGCACCGGCCGGGACGGTCTCCGCGACGGTGAGATCCGATGTATCGAGCCAGGTGCCCACTCGCGGCGTCGTCTCGCACAGCACGGTGTCGAGCCCGGAAACGGTGAACGCTCCATAGGCGTTCTCGGCCGGGCCCGCTTCCCGCGCGGCCACCGCGTCGGCCCGCGGTGCCGGCACGACGACATAGAGCGGATCGGTACGGATCCACCAGATCGTCCACGGCAGGAATTCGCCGAGTACGAAATCCTGGAGGCGCGCGGCGAACCCGGCACGGGTGTATTCATCGGAGGCGGCCGCCGCCGGACGGTGACGTAGCCGCAACTGGTCCAGGGTCTCCGATGTGGGATCGGCGGCCATCTCGGCGCGGCCAACCGACGGAAAGCGTCACCGCGGACGTGCGCCGAGCGCGGTAGCCGTCCGGCGAGCGCCTGGGTGACCGTGGACCCACCCGCGGCCTGGATACCGGTGATCGGATAGACGGCAGGCGAGTGGAGACCACGATCGCAGAGCGGCCGTCTCGACCGAGGTGGCCGGGTTCACCGGGGTAAGGGGATCCGCATCTCGACGGTCGTGCCGCTGGCGGAGATGATGACCTCCACCTCCGGAACCAGGGCGCGGATGATCGCCATCCCCCGGCCCCGGACCTGATCCGGGCCGGGATCGGGACTCTTCCAGCAGCCGTGATCGGCCACCGTGATGTGCAGGCTGCCGGCCTCCAGCTCGAAACGCAACCGGATGGTGCCGCCATCACCGCGGTGGCCGTGCTCGACCGCGTTCGCGCAGGCCTCCCCCACGGCGAGCAGCACATCATAGGTCTGATCTTCGCCGAGCGGGCAGTGCGCCAGCCACTCCTGTGTCCGGTGCCTGACCTCGGCCAACCTGTCGGCTTTCGCCGGAAACTGCAATTCCCATCGGGTCGGCGGACTGTCCAGCCCGGACGGGCGGGTCGTCGTCACCTGATCGCCTCCTGTAGGTCTCGCCGGACGGACGGCGTAGGCGGTACCGGGTCCGTGGCGTTCGGCTTGCTGTCCTGTCGGGACTCTGTGCTCACTGCTAGCCATACCCATTCGTCCCCGGAGCATTCGACCGGTCCCGCGGAGGGTTCACGAGCCCGACGCGGCAGCCGGTGCGTTGTGGATCATGCCCGGTGGTCACCCCTCCGCTCGGCTCAAACGTGGCATGGATTACGCAGTCGACGGTCCGGCCGGCGCCGGTGACTACTATTTCGCGATCGGGTAGATTTCGTTACGAAGTCTGTGCCGGCCCCGGTCGCGTTCCGCGCGGCGGGGCCTCGATACTGCAGAGGTGGAAAAGTGACGAAGTGCGAGCCGGAGGAGCAGCGATGAGCGGCGACAGCGCGCCCCGCCTGCTCGATGTAGCGGTGCGAGCGGAGGCCGGAACCGCGGTCGTCACGGTGCAGGGTGAGGTCGATATGGCGTCGGCGCCCCAGCTGCAGGCCGCTCTCGAAGACGCCCAGCGCGGCGGGGACCCACTGGTCGTGGACATGTCGGAGGTCGGTTTCCTCGGATCGGCCGGGTTGAGCGTACTGCTGGTGATCTCCGAGGCGGCCGAGCCCGGGGCCGGCCTGCGCGTGGTCGTCTCCGACGCCGTCCGCCGTCCCGTCGAACTCACCGGTCTCGACAAATTACTGTCGGTGCACGACTCGCTGGCGGACGCGCTCGCCGCGGGCACGAACCCCGCGGCGTCCTGAACCGCGGCCGGCTGCCCCGCGACTAACGGGCGCGGGGCAACCGGACCACCTGGACGAAGAAGTCGTCGATCTGCTTGATCGCCGCCACGAACTGGTCGAGATCGACCGGTTTGGTGACATAGGCGTTGGCGTGCAGCTTGTAGCTGCGCAGGATGTCCTCTTCGGCGGCGGAGGTCGTCAGGACGACCACCGGGATATGCGACAGGTCGGGATCGGCCTTGATCTTCTCCAGCACCTGCCGGCCATCGTATTTGGGCAGGTTCAGGTCGAGCAGGATCAGATCGGGGCGGGGAGCGTCGGTGTAGGGGCCGGCGCGATACAGGAAGTCCAGCGCCTCCTGCCCGTCGTGGGCCACGTGCAGCGTATTCCCGATCTTGTTGTCCTCGAATGCTTCCCTTGTCATCAGCTCGTCACCCGGGTCGTCCTCGACGAGGAGGATATCGATCGGCTGGCCGGGTACGGTCATACGGTTTCTCCTTCGGGTACGGGTTCCGTCGCAGCGGCGGGCACGGCCGGGGCTTCGGCGCCCGGATCGGTCTCGACGGTACGGAGGGTGAAGCAGATCCGGGTCCCCGCCGTGTTCTCGGTGTCGAGCCAGATGGTGCCGCCGTGGTATTCGACGATCTTCTTGCAGACCGCCAGACCGATACCGGTACCGCTGTATTCGTCGCGGGCGTGCAACCGCTGGAAGATGACGAACACCTTCTCCGCGAATTCGGGTGCGACGCCGATACCGTTGTCGGTGACCGAGAACAGCCCTAGCGCCGGATCGTCGGCGTAATTCCCGGCCTCGATGCGCACGACCGGTGCGTGGTCGGGCCGCCGGAACTTGACCGCATTGCTGATGAGGTTCTGCCACAGCATGGTCAGCAGGGTCGGCTCGCCCATGATCTCGGGAAGCTCGTCCGGACGCTCGACCACGGCGTCGGTCTCCTCGAGGGCGCCCGACAGATTGGCGAGTGCCTTGTCCAGCGGAACACCGAGCCGCACCGGCTGCGCACCCTCGCTGACCCGGCCCACCCGGGAGAAGGTGAGCAGGTCGTTGATGAGCACCTGCATCCGTTTGGCACCGTCGACGGCGAAGTCGATGTACTGCTTACCGCGCTCGTCGAGCTGGGAACCGTAACGTTTCTCCAGCAGCTGGCAGAACGAGGCGACCTTGCGCAGCGGCTCCTGCAGATCATGGGAGGCCACATAGGCGAACTGCTCCAGTTCGGCATTGGACCGGCGTAGTTCGTCGGCCTGCAGATCCAGTTCCGCCTTCTGCCGGCGCAGCAGGGTGCTCTGTGACTGCGAAGACCCCAGTTCGGCCACGATCCGGGTGCGCATATCCTCCACGGCCGCGGCGACCTGCACGATATCGGCCGGGCCGCGGCTGTCGATGTGACGGTCGAACTCGCCGTCGGCCACCCGCAGCGACGATTCGGTGAGGGCGGCCAGCGGGCGTACCACGAGTCGGCGCAGCAGCGCGGTCATCACGATCCCGGTCAACAGGAGGACGGTCACCATGCCGATCAGTACCACGTCGCGAATGGTGCGGGCGTGTTCCAGCGCTCGGGTGTCCGCGGCGACGGCGGCGGCCAGTCCGTCGTTCTGCACCGAGAACGCGATACGCAACCGATCGAAGACTCCTTTGGCGCGTACGGCCGTCTTCGCGGCCAGCGCCCTGGCCTTCTCCGGCGACGTACTGGCCGCGAGCGGGCCGGCGTACTCGCCGCGCCACTGCTGCGCTCCGCGTTCGATCACGTCGAGATCGGCGGTCAGGTCGGGCCGGTCGGCCAGCAGTTCACGCAGCCGCGCGGCCGCCCGGTCCTGCTCCCGGGCGCCCTCGACATAGGGCTCCAGGAACTGGGGGTCGGCGGAGATCGCATAACCACGCAGACCGGTTTCCTGGTTGATCAGCGCACTCTGCAACCGGTACGCCTCCGCGGACGCGGGCAGGGTCTGCCGGGCCAGCCGGTCGGTGGCATCGTTGGTGTTGGAGATGACCTGGGCACCCGCCACCGCACCGATCAGGACCACCAGGATCATCAATGCGAAGACCAGCTGAAACCACGCCTGCGCGGTCAGCCGGCCCACCACCCGGGAGTCGGCGTTCGTCACCGGAGTCCACCCTTTCGCCCATCGTTCCAGCACACATGAATGATGGCCAGGTCGTCGTCCAGACCGCCCGCCGGCCCGGCCAGTTCCTCGACCCGCCCGATCAGCTCGTCGACGAACGACTCGGGACGGCCCACCGGGACGGTCCGCGCGACCTCCAGCAGACCGGATTCCCCGAGCCGGGCGCCGTCGAGGCCGACCCGGCCCTCGAACAGACCGTCGGTGAACAGCATGAGTCCGGCGCCGACAGCCAACTCGATCTCCGTAGCCGGCCATTCGGCCCGGCCGGGCATAAAGCCCAGCGCAGCGCCGCCGGGAACCTCGAGCCAGCACAGGCCCCCCTCGCGGTGATGCAGCATGCCCGGATGCCCGGCGCGCCGCACCAGGACCCGCTTCGTCGACGGATCGAGCGTGAGACCGGTCGCGGTGGCGAAGGTCTGGCGGTCCGTCCGTTCGGCCAGCAGTACCTGCTCCAGTAGCCGCAACTGCCGCGAACCGGTCACACCGGACAGGACCAGGGTCCGCCAGGCCAGCCGCAGCGCGACACCGGTCGCGGCGGCGTCGGGTCCATGGCCGGAGACATCGCCGATGATGACGTGCACAATCCCGCCGGGATCCTGGACGACATCGTAGAAATCGCCGCCGAGCAGCGAATGGTCCCGGCCCGGGCGGTACCGCGCCACCACGTCCACCGCGCGGTCGGCACCGAGCAGCGGCGTCGGCAGCAGCCCTCGTTCGAGGCGGGCGTTCTCCTGGGCCCGCATCTGGCTGGCCTGCAGAGCCGCGCTGGTGCGTTCGGCCTGTTTACGTTGAATGGCATAGCGCACCGCGCGAGCGAACAATTCCGGCTCGACCCGGCCCTTGACCAGATAGTCCTGCGCTCCCGAGGCCAGGGCCGCCAGTCCCGTACTCTCCTCGTCGAGCCCGGTCATCACCACCACAGCGACGCGGTCGTTGTGCGCGCGGATCCGGGCCACCGCTTCCAGCCCCTGGGCGTCGGGCAGCCGCAGATCGAGCAGGACACAGTCGGGCACCTCGACGCTGAGCCGCGCGGCCGCCTCGGACAGAGTGCGCACCCATTCCAGGCGCATCCCGCGTTCGGCGTCGGCCACCAACTCCTCGACCAGCAGGGCGTCCCCGGGGTCGTCTTCCACCAGCAGCACGAGGGGTTCTCGCTCGAACCAGCCCGCATTGTCGGCCGGACCGAGATCCGCTCCGGCAATATCACCGCGCAAGGTCACCGCCGAACTCGCCAGCAGGCATCGACACCCAGCCTCCGATCACACAGGAAACGACGGCGACACAGCGCACGCTCGCAGACTCAGCGGCCGGTTGCTGGACCGAGAGGCAGTCACGATCGTAACGGATTGCCGTCCACCCCGGTAAACGGGCGGTGTCCGACGCCGCTCGTCCGGCCGGTGTCACCGGGCCCGGCCGGGGTGCGGGGTCCGCGGCCGCGGACCCCGGATACGGCGTCCTCCGCATGGAGGCGTGGGCACCCCAGAGATACCCGAGATTGCTTGCACGACAGTCTTTTACGGGCATGCGAAGCTTCGAAGGAGACCGCGGGACGAATCGGCATCGGCCTGCCCTCGGCGATACCCGGGGTGACCCGGGGCAATCGGGACCTGGGCCGCGCAGGGTGGATGCGCCCGGGTTCGCCGCACTCGGAGCCACCGATCGGCTCGTTTACGACAGCCGCGACCCACTGGTGACACCGGCGGTCGCCGCCGCGCACACCACCACCGCCGATCCGGGCGCGGCCACGTCGTTGTATGCCGGGCGCGCGGCACGAGTTCGGATCCGATGATCGGCGCCGCGCCAGGAGGTCGGGTGTGGCGCTGTAGCCGCCGGGCAGACCGCCGCCCGAGCGCGTTCAGCGCACCCGGCCGAGCGGGCATGCGGGGTGCGGTGAGCGGGCCGGGCACCGGTGGCCACGTACTGACGGTGACCGATGACTACCTGGCCAACAACGCGCGTTACGCGCAACAGTTCAGCGGTTCGCCCCCGCCGCCCAGTAAGCACGTCGCGGTGGTCGCCTGCATGGATGCCCGGCTGGACGTCTACCGGATTCTCGGCCTCCAGGAGGGCGAGGCGCATGTCATGTGGGCGGGGTGGTGACCGATGACGAGATACGCTCGCCGGCGATCAGTCAGCGGCTGCTGGGCACCACCGAAATCATCCTGATCCACCACACCGATTGCGGCATGCTCACCTTCACCGATGACGATTCACACGCGGCATCCAGGATGAGACCGGTATCAAACCCGCCTGGCCGGCCGAGGCCTTCTCCGATCTGAACGAGGATGTGCGGCAGTCGCTCCGGCGAATCGAGACCGGTCCGTTCATCACCAGGACCTCGTCACTGCGTGGTTTCGTCTTCGGTGTCGGCACCGGACGGCTCGACGAAGTCGGCGCCTGACCGCTACCGCTCCCGGCCGTGCCGCGTACCGATGATGTGCGCGGCACGGGCGTCACAAGGCGCCGTTCGCGGCGAGCACCTCGAACGCGGCGTCGGCGCTGCGCCACAACACGTCCATCTCCGCGCGTACCGCGGGTGCGGCCGCCGGATCCTGCAGCGCCAGACCGTTGCCGAAGATCACCACATTGGCGCCCAGATCGGCCAGCCGCAACAGCGGGCCGGTGGCCACGCCCGCGCCCAGTACGGCGTCGAGCCCCTCCCCCAGGAAGTAGAACCGCCACAGCGGACCCAGATCGCCGCCATATAGCTCTCGGGTGAGATCGACGATGAGCGACCCGTGGCTCGCGATCGCGTCGACGATCCGGAAGTAATCGGGCGCGTCGGTGGGGGTCGCACCGGTGGCGGCGACGGCATGGGACAGGTCGACGGTGAGGTGGGCGTTGTAGCCCGCCATCGCGACCCGGGCCGGCGACAGCTCGCAGCGGTGGGCGAGCCGGAAATAGTGGTTCCACTGGGGTTCGGTGGGTGCTCCGGTGAATTCCGCGTGCACATTGCGCAGGAATCGCAGCAGCAGATCGAGACTGATGCGATGCGCCCACTCCGGGTCGTCGAACGCGGCCGGATCACGTTGCAGCGGCATCACCGCGGCCTGTTCGACCGCGTCGAGCCCGAGGGCCAGCAGGCCCCGCCGATCCCGGTGCGCCACCAGGATCTCGGTGATCCGCCGGTGCCGCTCGACCGCCCGTTCCAGCCGGTCCAGCGACGAACCGGAGCTTTCGCCGTAATCCGTGGAGGTATCGGACAGTTCGACGATCTCGGTGAGTTCCGCGGCCGACAGCGCGGTACCACAGGCGGTATCGAGCTCGGATGCCGTGGCAGGCCCTCCACCGGCCAGCACGGCCACCTCCACCAGGAACACCGTAGCGAGGACGAGGTATCTCGACCGCACCCGACGCTGGCTGGGCATAGCTGCTTCGCTTTCGTTCGACGGACGATCGGGCCGTGAAATCCGGCAATCTGCGGTGGATCCGGAACAGCGGTGTTTCGGGTGAGCCGCCCTGCCGGGCGCGCGCTCGAGCCTAGCCCAGCCGCCGCCCCGATCCGCCCTCCCGCCCGTGGGAGCGGCCGGTCGGCCCGGCACCTGGCGTGTCAGCCGCGGAACGCGCGCCGGTAGGCCGCGGGCGTGGTGCCGAGTAGCGTGTGGAAGCGGCGCCGCAGGTACGCCTGGTCCACCCTGGCCGACGCACCCGTCCGGGAGCTGTTCCCGGTATCCGCCTGCGCTCACTGCGGGCCGGCCGCGACGGTGCCTCGGCCCATGTTCTCGAGATGGCACCCGGCCGCCGGTGGGAGTGCGTCGACGTGCACCGGCCCGGGCCGGAAGAAGTGTTCGTGGTGTCCGGCACCGCCAACGACGGAGTCCGTGACAACCCGGCCGGGTCGTTCATCCACGCACCGGCCGGGTCCTGGCATATATCGCAGCCCGTGACGGGTTGTGCGCTGTTCGTTCTCTGGCCCGAAGGCTGATGCGCCGCGTCAGCGGGAGGAGATCAGGTTCAGCGTCTCCTCCAGAACGGAGAGCGGAACCGCGCTCGGAACCAGGATGAACTCGTCCAACCCGGCTTCCTCGGCGGCGTCCAGCGTGCGGTGCAGTGCCGCGGCGTCGTAGGTCTTCATCGAGGACGCTGCTCCCGCGGCCGCCTCGCCGCCCAGGAAGCCCAGGTATTCCGCGGTGAAATCGCGGAGCACCTCGTCGGGTTCGGGCACACCGAGCGCGTAGAAGCATCCACTCACCAGACGCGGCGCGTTCCGGCCCGCCTCGGCCCAGGCGCGGCGCGCGGCCTCGGCGGACCAGCGGACCTCCGCGGGCACTCCGCCCACGCTGAACGCCACGACTCCGTCGGCCCACCGGGCGGCGCGCGCGAGCGATTTCGGGCCGAGGGCGCCGGCGAGCACGGGCGGTCCGCCGGTTTGCACGCACGGCGGCCCGAGCCGATCGCCTCCGGCGACGGCCGGTTCCCCGGCCCACAGCGCGCGCAACTCCGCGACCGCGCGATCCAGCCGATCGTGGCGGCGTTCGAAACCCGAGCCGAGGCTGCGATAGTCGTCGCCGCGGCCACCGACTCCCACGCCCAGGGCGAAGCGTCCCGCGGAGAGCACATCGATCGTCGCCGCCTGTTTGGCGACCAATGCCACCGGATGAGCCGGCAGCACCGACAGGTTGGCGAAGATCCGCACCCGTTCGGTGACCGCGGCGGCCGCGGCGAGAGTCGTCCACATCTCCTGATTGTGAAAGGTCATCCGCTCGCCGCACGAGATACTGGCGACGGGGCCTTGCTCGGCGAGCCGGCACCAATCGACGGTGGCCGCCCGGTCGTACCCGCGACACATGGTGGGTAGTGCGATCCCGATATCCATCGCCCCAGCATCGGGCAACCGAGCCCGCTTAGCAAGAACAGGTTCTAGTTTTTCCCGAGCCGGCGCCGAAGCCGGCCAGGGTCAGCCCCCACCGCCACCACAACCGCCACCTCCGCCACCGCCGCAGCCGCCGCCCCCACCGCAACCGCTGTCTCCGCCGCTGCCGCCGTCACCGCCACCACTGCCGAGGTACCACCCACCGGCCGCGGCCGTGCCGGTGACACCACGTCGGCGGGAGGAACGTAGCGGAGCCCGGCTCCGCCGGAACCTGCGCGCCGCGGACGTGATGGTGAGCACCACACCGACGGCGATGAACCAACCGCCGACCCCGAATCCGAAGAGGTCGGTCAGTACGAGGCCCACGAGAACCGTCGCGGCAGCCGATAAGAACAGCACAGTACCTCCCCGAGTGGTCGATCCACCTCAGAAGAGGCTACCCCGCAACAGCTCTCGGTGAACGTCTCCGGTGACCCGGAATTCCGTGGCGGCTTCCAGGCGAGCCGCCGGTGACCAGCACATCGGCCCGTCCGCCGGGCACCGGGCCGCCCCGGAGATACCCTCCTCCGCCCCGGCCGCGGACATCCCCACCCGATTACGCCCGCCGGACAACCGGACGCCCGGGACGCAGGTAGGGTGAACGCGACAGTCGGCAAGGACGGCGGGCTCGCGGTGCCGGTCCGTCGACCGGTGAAGCGACACCCGTGCACAGATCGGTGAGTACATGACGGCAAATGCCGCCACACATGTTGTTCCTGTCGACCGGATCGAGGTCTCCGCACCTCCCGAGGCGCCGGCCCGCCCCGCACGCCACAGCGATTACGCGGTACTGCTGCGGCAGGTGCGCGACGCAGGCCTGCTGGACCGGCACCCCCGCTACTACCTCTGGAAGGGCGGGGCCGCACTGCTGGCACTGGTCGGCGGGTGGACCGCGTTCGTCCTGGTCGGTGATTCGTGGTGGCAGCTGGCCACGGCCGCCTTCCTCGCCGCGCTCTTCGCTCAGTTCGCCTTCCTCGGCCACGATGCGGGGCATCGGCAGATCGCCGGCAGCCGCCGCGCCGACTACCTGCTCGGCGCGCTTTTCGGCAATCTCGCCATCGGCGTGAGCATCGGCTGGTGGACGAGCAATCACAACCGGCACCACGCGCATCCCAATACCGAAGACGCCGATCCCGACATCATGGGTGTGCTGGCCCATTCGACCGTCCGGGCGCGCGCCGGGCGCGGCCTGCGCCGGCTGATTTTCCGCTACCAGGGGTGGCTCTTCTTCCCGATGCTGCTCCTGGAAGGGCTCAGCCTGCACTTCTCGAGTGTCCGGGCGATCGTACGGCGCGATATCCCCCGGCGCGGCCTGGAGGCCGCGCTTCTGGCCGCGCACGCCGTGGGGTACCTGACCGTCGTCTTCCTGGTGCTCCCGCCACTGCACGCACTCGGTTTCATCGCCGTACAGCAGGGCCTGTTCGGGCTCTACATGGGCACCACGTTCGCACCCAACCACAAGGGTATGGCGGTACTCCCGGCCGGCGACACCACCGACTACCTGCGGCGCCAGGTTCTCACCTCTCGTAACGTCCGCGGCGGGGTCGTGATCGATACCGCCTTCGGCGGTCTCAACTACCAGATCGAACACCATCTGTTTCCCTCGATGCCGCGGCCGAACCTGCGGCGTGCCCAGCCGATCGTCGCGAAATACTGCGCGGATATCGGCGTGCCCTACTGCGAGACAGGTCTGTTCGATTCCTATGCCCGGGCTCTCGGGCATTTGCACACCGTCGGCCGGGCGGCCGGACCCGAGCGGTCCGGGTAGCCGGATCTCCCAGACGCGGCCGCTTCCGGCTCGTGGCGATCTTCAGCGAGACCGTGGTCCGGCGGTGACAGGCAGGGCGGTCAGGCCGTGTAGGGCGAGTCCTTTCCGCGCCACCGCCGGCCCCGCCTGGGTCAGCGCCGGAAACGCGCGCAGCAGCGCGGGGAAAGCGAGCTGGGCTTCCAGCCGGGCCAGCGGCGCCCCCAGGCAGTAGTGCACACCGCCGCCGAACGACAGCGGCGGTTCGCCCGCCCGGTCCAGGCGCAGTACGTCCGGTTCGGCGAAGACCTCGGGATCCCGATTGGCCGCGCCCAGCAGCAGGACGACCCGCTGTCCGGCGGGCAGTGTGAGACCACCGCTGTGCAGTTCCTCCGGCGCGGTGCGGGAGGTGAGCAGCTGCACCGGCGAGTCGTAGCGCAACAACTCCTCGGTCGCCGGACCGGCCAGCTCGGGGTTCTCCCGCAGCAATGCCGCCTGGTCCGGGTGTTCGAGCAGCGCGACCAGGCCGTTGGCGAGCAACCCGGTGGTGGTCTCGAACCCCGCGGCGAACAGCAGGGCCGCCATGGTGCTCAGTTCGTCGTCGTCCAAGCGCGCACCGTCGGCAGCCGGTACGGCCAGGGCCGACAGTAGATCGTCGCGTGGCTCCCGGCGCCGCCGCGCTGCCAGATCGCGCAGATAGTCACTGATTTCGGCGGCCGCGTCGTCGGCTCTGGCAACGCCCGGGCCGTCCAGTACATCGAGCACCCCCGTCCAGTCCCGCACCAGCGGCTGGAAGCGGAGCCGGTCGGCTTCGGGCACCCCGAGCAACTCACCGATCACCGTGACCGGCAACGGGAACGCGAAAGCGTCCACGAAATCCACCGCGCCGGGCCCGGCCAGATCGCCGAGCAACCGGTCGACGGTACGGGTGATCGCCCGGCGCAGCCCGGCCACTCGCCGCGCGGTGAAAGCGCCGGAGACCAATCTGCGCAGCCGGGTGTGATCGGGCGGATTGCGGACCAGCATGCTGGTGAACATCAGTCGCAGGCCCGGGTGTTCGCGCCAGTCGGCGAACCCGGCGGCGGCGAGTCCGTGTTCCGGCCGCTTCAGCAGCCGATGATCGCGCGCCAGGGTGGTGGCGAGCCGGTAACCGCTGACCACGAGTGTCCCGTCCGGAGTGTGGGCGGCGGGACCGAGTTCGCGCAGCTTCCGGTACAGCGGATACGGGTCGGCCTGTCCGGCCGGTGCGGTGAGCGCGGATATCAGTTCGCCTACTGTGCTCGCGATCTTCGTCGTCATGGTCACCCCCGGTTCGTGGTGTCTCGGAGCGTCCACGACGAGCCTACTCCCGAACGTGCTCCCCACACCCCGTCCACGGCCGAATCCCCCACGGAATCAATCGCATACGGCACCGTTCGAGGCCGAGCCCACCAGTCGCGCATACTTGGCGAGCACCCCCCGGGTGTAACGGGGTGGCAGTGGCGCCCAGCCTTCACCGCGGCCGGTGAGCGTCGCCGGATCCACGAGCAGGTCCAGGGTTCCCGCCCCGACGTCGAGCCGGATCCGGTCACCGTCCCGGACGAACGCGATCGGGCCGCCGTCGACCGCCTCCGGGGCGACATGGCCGACACACAGACCGGTGGTACCGCCGGAGAACCGTCCGTCGGTCAGCAGCAGGACATCCTTGCCGAGTCCGGCACCTTTGATCGCCGCCGTGATGGCCAGCATCTCCCGCATCCCGGGGCCGCCCTTGGGCCCCTCGTAGCGGATGACCACCACATCGCCGGCCGAGATGGTCCCGTCTTCCAGGGCGTCCATCGCGGCCCGTTCCCGGTCGAAAACCCGTGCGGTGCCCTCGAAGACATCGGATTCGAATCCTGCCGATTTGACCACGGCACCGCCGGGCGCGAGCGAACCCCGCAGGATCGTGATACCGCCGGTCGGATGGATGGGCGCCGACAGCGCGCGCACCACCTTGCCGTCCGGATCGGGCGGCGCGATATCGGCCAGGTTCTCAGCCACCGTCCGGCCCGTGACGGTGAGACAGTCACCGTGCAGGAGTCCGGCATCCAGTAGGGCTTTCATGAGCACGGGCACGCCGCCCACCCGGTCGATATCGGTCATCACATGCCGGCCGAACGGTTTCACATCGGCCAGATGCGGGACGCGGCGGCCGACCCGGGCGAAATCGTCGAGGCTCAGTGCCACGCCGGCCTCATGCGCGATCGCCAGCAGATGCAGTACGGCATTGGTGGATCCACCGAAGGCCATCACCACCGCGATGGCGTTCTCGAACGCCTCCTGGGTCAGGATATCGGAGGTGGTGATGCCGCGCCGGATCAGTTCGATCACGGCCTGCCCGCTGCGCCGGGCGTAGCCGTCACGCCGGCGGTCGGTGGCCGGCGGCGCCGCGCTGCCGGGCAGCGACATCCCCAGCGCTTCCGCCGCGCTGGCCATCGTATTCGCGGTGTACATTCCCCCGCAGGCGCCCTCACCGGGGCAGATGGCCCGCTCGATCGCGTCCACATCGGCCCGGCTCATGAGGCCGCGTGAACAGGCGCCCACCGCCTCGAAGGCGTCGATGATGGTCACCTCGCGTTCGCTACCGTCGGACAGTTTCGCGACACCGGGCAGGATGGAACCGGCATAGAGGAACACGCTCGCCAGGTTCAGCCGGGCCGCGGCCATGAGCATGCCGGGCAGCGATTTGTCGCAGCCGGCGAGCAGCACCGACCCGTCGAGCCGTTCGGCCTGCATCACGGTCTCCACGCTGTCGGCGATCACCTCTCGCGAGACCAGGGAGAAATGCATTCCCTCGTGCCCCATGGAGATACCGTCGGAGACCGAGATGGTGCCGAACTGCATCGGGAAACCACCCGCGGCGAATACGCCGTCCTTACATCCACCGGCGAGCCGGTCGAGCGACAGATTGCACGGCGTGATCTCGTTCCACGAGGAGGCCACGCCGATCTGGGCTTTGCCCCAGTCGTCGTCGCCCATACCGACCGCGCGCAGCATGCCGCGGGCCGCGGTCTTCTCCAGCCCGTCGGTGACATCGCGGCTGCGCGGTTTCATTTCGGGAGTATTCGGTTCGGAAGCCACGGGGCCATCATCCTCCTCCACCCCCGCAACACCGCCGGACCACGCCCGGCGACGGTCCGTCTTCCCCGCGCGGACGGCGTGGCGGCGCCCGACCGTCCTCATTCCGCGCCGGTGGCGGCAGTCGTCCCGGGCACGTTGATCAGGTCCGCGAACTCGTCGAGCAACTCGACCATCCGGCGGCGCCGATCCAGCGACAGGTGGGGTAGTTCGCTGTCCAGCGCGTGATCGATCGGCGCCCGCCCCCGGGCCCGGAAATCTTCTTCCACGCCCCCCGGCTCGACGGTGACCAGCACGCGCCGACCGTCGCGGGGGCCCGGCGCCGTGCTCAGTAGGCGCTGCTCACGGAACCGGGCGACGATCCGCGAGACCAGGCTCTGCGCAATGGCCGTCCGCTCGGTGATATCGCGGAAGTATCGCTTTCGGCCCGGAGACCGGGCCGCGAACTCTTCCGGAAGCCCCGCGGCCGCACGGTTACCGTTGTCCGGTGCACAGTCCCGAACTCCCCTGCCGGGTCATCTTCCTCAACGGAACATCGAGCCGGTAAGACGACGCTGGCCCAGGCCATCCAGGACGAGAGCCATATTCCGTTCGTCTACTGGGGAATCGACACCCTGTTCGGGTTGGTGCCGCCGAACTGGGGTGGTGGGCGGGACGGCCCGCGCAGCCGCGACGGATTCTGGTACGACCGCACGGGACACGACGCGCAGGGCCGGCCGGCGGTGGTCATCCGCTACGGCGACGTCGGACGCCGGATGTTGCGCTCGGCATGTGCCGCGGCCGCCGCGTTCGCCCACGGCGGTGACCATCTCGTCGTCGACGAGATGGTGCTGACCCCGGATCTGCTGTCGATATGGCTGGATGCCCTGTCCGGCTTGGATGTCCAGCTGGTCCGGGTCACCTGTCCGCCGGCTGTCGCCGACCGGCGGGAGCTGGCGCGCGGCCACCCGGCCGGATTGGCGCGGGGCCACCTGCCGACCGTCCATCAGCACGGCCACCCCTACGACACGGTGGTGGATACCACCGCGGGGACCCCCGCCGAACTGGCCCGGGCCGTGCTGCGCCGGGAGCGGACAGTACTCGGGTGACGCCGGTCCTCAGCTCGTCGGTGAGCCGCCGGACACGAGGACCGGGGTGATCAGGTCCGCTATCTCGCGTGCGTGCTCGTCGAGATAGAAATGGCCGCCCGGGAACAGCCGGACCGCGAAATCACCGCTCGTGTGCTCGCGCCACCGCGCCAGTTGCTCCGGGGTCGTCGTCGGATCGGAGCGCCCGAGCAGGGCGACGATATCGCAGCGCAGCCGCTCACCTTCCCGATACCGGTACGTTTCGACCGCTCGATAGTCGTTGCGCACCGCAGGCAGCACCATTTCGGCGAGCGCGGGCTCGTCGCGCAGGATGGTGACCGTGGCCGGGTCGTTCGCGAGGCGCTCGAGCTCGGCGATAAGTTCGGTATCGGTCCCGCGATGCAGGGTGCCCTGGTCGACGAACGCCGGGTCCGGGCGCCCGGAGACGAACAGCGCGGCAACCGGCCGCCCGCGCGCCTCCAGTCGCCGGGCCGTTTCGAACGCGACAGTGGCACCCATACTGTGTCCGAACAGCACCGGGCCCCCGGGCACGAGGGACTCGGTGGCCGCGGCGAGATGATCGGCCAGATCGCTGATCGAGGAAACGAACCCCTCACCGATCCGGTTCTGACGCCCCGGATACTGCGCCGCGTAGACCGACGGGCCGGGTCCGAAGCTCGCCGCGAGGTCACGGTAGCTCGTGGCCGAACCACCGCCCGGTGGGAAACAGACCAGCGCGGAATATCCGGTGCGGCCAGGCTTCAGTTCGCGCAGCCAGCGCTGCTGCTCGACATCATTCGGCACAGATATCTTCCTCCCGCTCGCCACCGCTGCCCGCCGACCTCGTCGACCCGGTCCGGTGTCGAGCGTCCCATAGTGGAAGAAATACGGGCACCGGCGGTGCGGAAGTCGTGACAGGGCCGGACGCCCGCTACGTCCGGCCCCACCGGCAGCGAATCGATACCGCGGCGGTGTCCGGCCTAGTTCGGCTCGATGAGCTGGATCTCGAGCTCGATCTTGACCGCATCGCTCAGCAGTCCGGGCGCCGGTTGCCCGACACCGAACTCGGTGCGCTTGATGGTGCCGGTCGCGGAGAAACCGGCGTGGCGTTCGCCGCCGGGACCGAAATCGCCGATCCCGCCCCACTCGACGTCCAGGGTGACCGGCCGGGTGACATCACCCAGAGTGACCTCGCCCACCATAGTGAACGATTCGGCGATACGGACCGGTTCGACGGCTCGGAAGGTCAGGGTCGGACGGTTGGCGAGATCGAGGAAATCGGCGGCGCGCACATGGGCGTCCCGGTCGGGGTTGCCGGTATCGAACGAGTCGAGGTGCACCGTCGCGCCGAGGGTCGCGGCGCCGGAGTCGTCCACGACGAACTCGGTCTCGAAGCGGGTGAAGCCTCCGCGCACCTTGGCGATACCGAGATGCCGCACGGTGAAGGCGACCGAGGAGTGCGCGGTGTCGAGCGCCCAGGCGCCGGGACGCAGCGTGGTGGTTTCCGGTGGTGTGGTCATACCATCGACCATCGCCGGACCGAGGTCCGGTTACCAGACCCCCGTTATCCTGGACCTGGCGCGGCGCGGCTACGCGGCCCGGAACAGGGCACGATGGTCCTATGACCCGAAGCGCATTCGCCGAGTTCCTGGCCAGACGCCGCGCGGAGCTGCGACCCAGCGATATCGGACTGCCCGCGGGCGGGCGCCGCCGTACCCCGGGGTTGCGGCGTGAGGAGGTGGCCGTCCGGGCGGGTGTCAGTGCCGACTACCTGGCCCGGCTCGAACAGGGCCGGGACACCAATCCCTCGATAGCGGTCGTGGAAGCGCTGGCCACCGCCCTGCTGCTCGACGAGCGGGAGCACAGCACCTTCGCCTGGCTCGCATTGACCAGCAGCAACGAGTCGCGCTGTCCGGAGCCCACGGATGAGCAGGACCGGGTACCCGAGACGATCGAGGCAGTGTTGCGGGCTCTGGCACCCACCGCGGCATTCGTCCTGGGCAGACGTCTCAATGTGCTGAGCTGGAACGCGGCCTGGGAGGACTTCGTCACTCCGCTGGGCCTGCTGGACGACCGGGGCGCGGTAAACCTCGCCCGTTACGTCTACGAGCATCCGATGGCACGAAGAACACTGCGCAACTGGGCCGAGGCCGCCGATACCTTCGCCGAGACGCTGCGCCGCTCGAGCCTGCGCTGGCCCGGCGATGTCGGCCTGCGGGAGACGATCGACATCCTGCACACAATTCCCGAGTTTGCGGCCCGCTGGCGTCCGCAAGGACCAGGGCATCCGGTGACGTCGACCCTGCGCTTCGACCACCCGCAACTGGGTGCGGTCGACGCACCATTCGAGACACTGGAGAGTGGCCAGGAGCAGAGCGTGGTGGTCTGGCTCGTGGCCCGCGTCCCCGTCGCCGATCGAACGCTGCGCCTGGTGCCACCGCAGGCCGCCGGGCAGTAGACCGCGGGGCGAGCGCACTCGGGCAGCCGGAAGCCGACCCCCGCGGAACGGCGAGGCGTGCGATATCGCCGGTACGTTCCCGATGCGGCGGATTCGATATTCGCCGCGCGGCCGGCGCTTCGGGGCCGCACCGTGGAAATCACCGATGACGTCGGCCACCGTAGGAGACGATATCGCACAGCTGGACCGAGCCACCGGAGTCGGTGCGCGCCTGTGGTGTCCGGCCGTGGTCCAGGCAGGTGACCGAGGAGGAGTTGCCGGACGCCGTGGCCGAGTTCACCGCAGCCGAAGCGGGCCGTGAAGGCACCAGCGTGGTGATCGGCCCGCCGGATGTGCCGGGTGCGGTCGCGGCGTCGGAAACCAAAGGCCTCGAGTTCGACGCCGTCCTGGTGGTGGAGCCGGAACGGATCCTCGCCGACGGACCGCGGGGCGCGGCCGAACTGTATGTGGCCCTCACCCGGGCCACCCAACGGCTCGGTGTCCTGCACCGGCAGCCGCTGCCGGCGGCGCTGCACGGGCTCACCGACGCCGGGACACCGGCCCCGGCCGGGGGACGGCCGGACGGTGCCCGGCGGTATCTCGACCCCGGAATTGAAATATAGTTCTCGCGAACTTCCGGCCACGCCGATCGGTCACAACTGCCCCGCCCCGCTCGCGATCTATGCTCGGTCCGCCCAGCGACCTGCCTCTTCTCCGAGAGCCGGGCAGTACGCACCCGCCGCGCGGAACCCCCGGTGGACCGAGGGACCGCCGGTGGCGCCGGCCTTCTCGACGCGTTCCGGGCAACGACAGCGATCACCTCGTGTACAGGAAGGATCGGAATGACCGAGTCCATCGCGGGAGTTGTGATACCCGACAGCCGGATGGTGGCCGAGGCCACCGAACTGGTGCGCGACAGCGCCCCGCCGCTACTGTTCCACCACTCCCGGCGCGTGTACCTGTTCGGAATGCTGTGGGGCCGTCGGCGCGGCCTCGATCCCGATCCCGAACTGCTCTACGTCGGCGCCCTCTTCCACGATCTGGGATTGACCGACGCCTATCGCACCACCCATCAGCGCTTCGAAGTCGACGGCGCGGACGAAGCGCGCCGTTTCCTCACCGCCCACGGCCTGGACACCGCAGCGGCTCAGCGGGTGTGGACGGCCATCGCCCTGCACACCACCCCCGGTATCCCCGAACATATGGAACCCGAGATCGCGCTGGTGAGCGCCGGTGTCGCCACCGATGTCCTCGGTATCGGCTACCACGACCTGGACCCCGACGAGATCCGCGCGGTGGTCGCGGCTCATCCACGGCCCGATTTCAAGAAGCAGATCCTGGCCGCCTTCGCCCATGGCTTCGCCGATCGACCCGACACCACCTTCGGCACCGTAAATGCCGATGTTCTCGCCCGTTTCCAGCCGGGCTTCACCCGCACCGATTTCGTGGACGTCATCGAAAACGGCCCCTGGGCCGAATAGCCGCCGCGTCGCTCATTCGCGGGCGGGGGCGTCGTAGACCAGACTGTAGCGCCAGAACAGGCGGCGCCTGATCCGCGCCCCGGGCAGTTCGGCGGCGACGGCGGCACGGATCTCGGCCAGGGTCTCCCGTGGATCGGCGGCAGGTGCCGACATATGCGGGGGCGGCGCCGTGGCGGGCGCCGGGTGCCGCATCATGCCCACCACGGGATTGGCCGCCACGGCAGGCAGGGCGGCGAAGCCGTCGACGAGACCCGCCGCGCGGAAACAGCCGACGACGACCAACCGCCCGCCCGGGGCGAGGCTCTCCCGCACCTCCCGCAGAGTGGGTGCCAGCGGAAGGTGGTGCAGCACAGCCACCAGGGTGACCGCGTCCCAGCGGCGACCCGGTTCACGCTCGGCGAAACCGGCTCGGACCACCCGCACCGCCGGGTCGCCGGCGAACCGGCGCGCCGCGATTTCGGCTGTCGCGGTATCGGGTTCGAGCGCGGTGACCGTGAGACCCCGATCCCGCAACCGGGCGGCGAGATTGCCGGTACCGCAGCCGATATCGAGCACCGTACGGGCTTTCGACGCGACCACCCGGTCGACGACCCAGCGGCCGTAATGGTCGTTGTGGCTCCACGGATGACGCCGGTTGAACCGGTCGAGTCGCGATATCGGCATTCCCGCATTCTGCCGCCCACGCTCGACCCGACACAGCCCGGAATCGCCGTCCTCGCTGTTCACACGGTCGCGAGAATTTCTCCACCTGAGCACGGGCTGAGAATCCCGCGCCCGATTCCTCCGGTTACGAATGCGTCACGATACGATCGCGCCCCGTGACGGACACCATGGTGCGGGCGGACGAGGCGCCCACGGGCGAGCAACCACCACCACCGCGGCCGGCACACGATAGACGGGCCAAGTGGATCGCCGTCATCGCCGGCCTGTTCGCGACAGTGCTCGCGGTGGCGGTACCGCTGCTGCCGGTACACGTGAACAAGACGACCATCGGCTGGCCGCAGCAGGGGTCGGCCCGCAGTATCACCGCGCCCCTGGTGTCCTACGCTCCGGTCACCTTCGATGTCACCGTGCCCGGCACGGCACTGGACCAGTTGGCCGATACCGGCGGGCTGGTCGCGGCGACCATGCCCGCGGGGGCACCCGACCTCGAGAAGTACGGATTCGTCGCGCGGGTACAACCGGCACGGGACGGCGAGCCGGCCCACCTCGAGGTGGTACTGCGCAGTCAGTCCATGTTCAGCGTGCCGCTCGACCGACTCCGCGACGCCACGCTCACGGTCCGATCCGACAGCGTCGCGACAACCGCCGAGCTCACCGGCACCGATACCGAACCGCTCCTCCTGGCCGGGGACTTCCGGCCGCAGGTGGTCGGCGTGTTCAGTGATCTGGTCACCCCGGCCGGTGCCGTGGTCGAGGTGGAGGTCGACAGCCGGTTCTCGGTCACCCCGACATTCACCAAACGCGCCGCGACCGTGCTGGCGGTGGTGCTGGCGGCGGTCGCCCTGGTCGCGCTGCTGAGGCTCGACCGGTCCGACGGACGCCGGATCCGCCGACTCGTGCCGCAGCGCTGGCGCACCTTCACCGGTATCGACGCGGGTGTCCTCACGACACTGGCGCTGTGGCATTTCATCGGCTCCACCACTTCCGACGACGGCTACCAATTCGGCATGGCCCGCACCTCGCTGGTCTCCGGCTATATGGCCAACTATTTCCGGTTCTTCGGCGTGCCGGAGAATCCGGTCGGTACGCCGCCCTACGACGTGATCGCGCAGCTGACCGAGATCAGTATCGCCAGTCCGTGGGTGCGCCTGCCCACCCTGCTGGCCGGGATCCTCGCGTGGCTCACCCTGAGCCGTGAGGTGATTCCCCGGCTCGGTGCCGGGCTGCGCCGCGACCGCATTGTGGTCGGCACCGGCGCGCTGGGCTTCCTCGCCATCTGGCTGCCCTACAACAACGGGCTGCGACCGGAACCGGTGATCGCGGTCGCCGTCCTGCTCACCTGGGTTTTCGTCGAACACGCCATCGCGAGCAGACGCCTGCTCCCGTATGCGATCGCGATCATGATCGCGGCGTTCAGTCTCACTGCCGCGCCATCGGGGGTGATCTGTTTCGCACCGCTGGCGGCCGGTGCGCGCTCGATGGTGCGATTCGGGATCCGGCGGGCCCGCGCACTGGCGGTGACCACCGCACGTCGCGGCCGGGATATCAATTGGCCCGCGCGCATTTCGGCCTACGGTGCGCTACTGGCCCCGCTGGCCGCGGCCGGCACCCTGGTACTCGTCTTCGCCTTCGGTGTCCAACCGCTGTCGGCGATGTTCGAGATGACCCGGGTGCACAACGCGGTCGGCCCGTCGGTGCCCTGGTTCGACGACTACCAGGCCTATCAGCGGCTGTTCACCGCCACCGCCGACGGCTCGATCGGACGCCGTTTCGGGGTCGTCGCGATGTGGCTCGGCCTGCTGGTGTGCGCCTTCGTGCTGCTGCGCAAGGGCGGGCGTATCCCATTCATCACCTCCGGCCCGACGAAACGCCTGCTCGGCATCACCTTCGGCGCGATGCTGCTGATGGCGACCGTACCCACGAAGTTCACCCACCACAACGGCGTGTTCGCCGGTCTCGCCGGCGCCGTCGCGGTGGTCACCGCGGTGGCGGTGGGCCCGAGAGTGATGCGGGCGCCGCGGTATCGTGCTCTCTTCGCCGCCATCGTGGCGGTAACGCTCGCGCAGATCTTCACCGGCGTCAACAAATGGTTCTACGCCTCCGGGCACGGTATTCCGTGGTGGGATACGGCTCCGGCGATCGGCGGCGTCGGGATGAGCGAGATATTCCTGATCGTCGCCGTGCTGTGCCTGGCACTCGCCGGGTGGTGGCATCTGCGGTCCCCGGAACCGGGTACTCCGCACCGGGTTTCGCCGCGGGCCTGGCGGTTGGTGAAGATCCCGCCGCTGACGGTGGCGGCGGCCGTGATCGTGATCTTCCAGGTGGGTTCATTCGCCACCGCCGCGGCCACCCAGTATCCGGCGTTCTCGCTGGCCCGCTCGAATGTCGATGCCGTACTGGGGAAGCCGTGCGGACTGGCCGACGATGTCTTGGTCGAATCCGACCCGAACACCTCGATGCTCCCGCCACTGACCGGTGACGCGGCCACGACGTTCGCGGCGGACGCCGAGGGCTTCGTTCCCGGCGGGGTCGCCGATGTCACGTCCGACGACGATCAACCCGCGGACGACAACAGCCTCGCCGCTGCCCTGAACGATACCTCCGACGGCACCTCGGTCACCCAGACCGGCGGCGCACCACTGCCGTTCGGCCTGGCGAACACCACCCCCGTACTCGGTACCGCCGGACAGCGGGCATCGGCCGAACTGACCACCGGCTGGTACCGTTTGCCCGACCCGGCCGACCGCGCCGGGATCATGGCGATCACCGCGGCGGGCCGCTTCCGGGCGATCACCCAGGACGGCGAGGTCATGCCGGGACAGCCCGTCGATATCGAGTACGGTGTCACCGATCCGGTGTCCGGAGCGCGTTCGCTCGGACAGGTGATGCCCATCGATATCGGACCGACTCCCTCGTGGCGTAATCTGCGCGTTCCGCTGGACGAGATCCCGGACCGGGCGGATGTGGTCCGGATCGTCGCCCAGGACCGGACACTCGATCCCGACCAGTGGATCGCGTTGACCCCGCCGCGGATTCCGCAGACACGCACGCTCGACGAGCTGATCGGCTCCGACCAGCCGGTGCTGCTCGACTGGGCGGTGGGATTGCAGTTTCCGTGCCAGCGTCCGTTCGATCACAAGAACGGTATCGCCCAGGCTCCCGGCTGGCGCATCCTGCCCGACCGTCCCGCCGCGAACACCACCAACCTCTGGCAGCGCCACGACGGTGGCGGACCGCTGGGCTGGAGTCGCCAGTTGCTGCGCTCACAGACCCTGGCCACCTATCTGAAAGACGACTGGAGTCACGATTGGGGGCAGTTACAGCGGCTCACGCCTGTGGACGCCTCGGCCCGTCCGGCCGCGCCGAGCGTGACCCGGCGAGAACATTCCGGGTTGTGGAGCCCCGGCCCCATCAACGTCACCTGGTAACCGGAGTCGCCGCGCCCAACGCGCGGGTCCGGCGCCGGCCGCCGGTATTCCCGGTGACGCTCCCCTGGTTATCGGAAGAAAACGCTTTGAACGAACCAGCGTTACTGCGCGGCCGGTGTACCACTGCAAGCCGAACTCACCGTCTCGCCGGAACATCTGTCCGCGGCGGTACTCGGCATACCGGCCGTCATGACATGGCTCGAGGCCGTTTCCGCGGCGACCCGGCACCGTCGAACTGCTGAATACGGCTCCGCCCGGCCCGATGTTCCGGGACTCGTTCACCGGACCCGGTTTCCGGCCGACCCGCCCCTC
Organism: Nocardia grenadensis; assembly: GCF_050942415.1. Lineage (NCBI taxonomy): Bacteria > Bacillati > Actinomycetota > Actinomycetes > Mycobacteriales > Nocardiaceae > Nocardia > Nocardia grenadensis. The sequence continues at coordinate 3,349,910 of NZ_CP192054.1, forward strand.
GGGTGGCGGCCGGAAACCGCGTCCCTGACGATCGACCGGCGGGGATTCGCGGGCGCGTCGCGCCGCCGGCTCTACGACCGGGGGTTCGGTGCCACGCGGTACGCCGGACCGGGCAGATTCACCGAACGGCGGCCGGTCCCTGATCGGCGGTGGCCGCCTCGCGCAAACTGCTGGGCCGCATATCCGTCCAGTTCCGCTCGACGTAGTCGATACAGGCCGACCGGCCGGCGTCGCCGAAGGCGATCCGCCACCCGTGCGGCACCTCGGCGAAAGCCGGCCACAGGGAATGCTGGTTCTCGTCGTTGACCAATACGAAGAAGCGGCCGTCCACGTCGTCGAACGGGTTCGCGCTCATATTCATTTCTCCCGGATCGTCGTTGTTGTCCTGCCGGCACCCCACGTGGGGATTACGCGGCTCGGCTCGCGTAGACCTCGTACAGATCGGTGCCGCGCAGGCTCGGATCCTGCCGGATCCAGGTGGTCAGCCCGTGAATACTCAGCAGCTCGCGGAACTCTGTCAGGCGCCCGGCGGTGTCGTGCACCTCCGCCACCACCGTGCGTATCCGCGGCCAGTCCCGCGCGGCGACGCCCCGCAGCACATCGAGTTCCGCTCGTTCCACATCGACCTTCAGCACCCCGATCTCGGCATCCGGCCCGTGTTCGTCCAGGATCGCCGATACCGTCGTCACTTCGACCTCGATCTGTTCGCCCTGATGCAGTCCGGCGGTGATGAGTTCGATCGCCTCGTCGTCGAGACCGCTGTTGCGCAGGAATACCCGGGTGGCCTCGTCGTCCTCGGCGCGATCGGCATACAGGCCCGAGTTGGCCGGAGCCTGCGGATACCAGGTGAGTGGAAGGATACCGGGCGCGGCGCCGACCGCGGTCCGCACGGCTACGGCGTGCGGGACATGGGCATTCAGATTGCTCTGCAAGCAGCGGAACGTCGCCGGTACGGGTTCGGCCGCGAGCACCCGGGCGCCGGGACAGATATCGGCGAACAGCATCGCGGCCAGCCCGATGTTCGCGCCGATATCGAGGACGAGGTCCCCCGGTCGTAGCCGGGCGGCGGCCTGCCGGTAGAAACCGGTCGCCGAGGTGATCTCACCCCAGAGGAATCGCGCCTCCGCCGGGCTCGGGCAGTCGACCACTCTGCCGTCGTCGAGTTTCAGCGTCTGTTGCGTGTTCAGCATTGCGCTACGGCCCTTTCTATTACCGCACCGACAACGGTCAGTGCCTCGGGATGGCTCAGCTCGAGGTGCCGGACATCGACCACCCGGTTGTGGATCTCCCCGGTCACATAGCGTCGCCACGAGCGGGCCAGCGCGTCGTGATCGGAGTGGTCCTTTCCGGCGGTGAAGAAGTACAGGTCGCCGTCGAAGACCCCCGGCCGGTACCGGTCGGCGATCCCTGCGGCGGTCTCGAAACTCGTCATGACGCGGTCCACCTGTTCGGCGGTGAACATCGCGGTGCCGAGTACTTGCTCTCGGACGACCGCCCAGGCCTGCTCGTGGGTGTCGGCACGGACGTCGTCGCCGAGATCGAACAGCTCACGCCAGCCGCCGAGCAGATCCGCCATCAACCGTCCCGGTGGCCCATCGCCGGCCGCCTCCGGCGCCGCGGCATCACCGGACAGCTCCACGGCGCTGTCCAGCAGCGCCAGCAGCCCGACTTCCGCGCCCGCGCGCCGGAGCCGGACCGCCACGGCATGCGCGATCTGCCCGCCGAGCGACCAGCCGAGCAGGTGGTATGGCCCGTCCGGCTGAACCCGGCGGATTTCGCTCACATAGCGGCCGGCCAGCTCGTCCACCGATTCCGCCGGCGGCTCACCGGCCACCACATGCGGATCCTGCAGACCGTAGACCGGACGCTCCGCGTGCACGTGCTCGACGAGACCGCCGTAGAACCAGGCCAGCCCACCCGCCGGATGCACACAGAACAGCGGCGGCTCGGAACCGCTCGCCCGCAGCGGCAGCAGCACCTGCAGACCCGATCCGCCCTCGGCCTCGTCGGCCCGGCGGGCCAAGGCCTCCGGTGTGGCGTCGTCGAACATCCACGGCAGCGCGATCGTCACCCCGCGCGCCTTCAGTTCGCGCACCACCATGGTGGCCAGCAGCGAGTTGCCGCCCAGATCGAAGAACCCGTCCGAGACTCCGACGGGCCCGACGCCCAGTACCTCGGCGTACACCTCGCTGATCGCCTTCTCCGTGCCCGTCCGGGGGGCGACGAATTCGCTCGCGGCATTGCCGGGATCCGGTGCGGGCAGAGCCGTGCGGTCGAGTTTGCCGTTGACCGTCAACGGCAGATCGGGCAGCACCGTGATGGCCGCGGGCACCATATAGCCGGTCAGCACCTCGGCGGCCGTCGCCCGGATCGCGGCCGGATCGAGCTGCGCGTCCTCGGCGGCCACCACGTAACCGATCAGCTGGTCTATCCCGTGCCCGGGCCGGTGCACGGCGGCCGCGGCGCGCACGACACCGGGATGCCGGAGCAGCGCCGTTTCGACCTCGCCCAATTCGATGCGGTAGCCGCGCAGCTGGATCTGGGCGTCGACGCGGCCGAGATAGCGCAGTGCGAGTCCGTGCTCGCCGTCCTGCCACCGGCCGATATCGCCGGACCGGTAGAGCCGGGCCCCGGCCGGCCCGTACGGGTTCGCCACGAACCGGCCCGCCGTCGTCGCGGGAGCGCCCAGGTAGCCCCGCGCGAGCTGTCCTCCGGCCACATAGATCTCACCGGGCACGCCGACGGGCACCGGGCGCAGGCGCTCGTCGAGTACATAGACCCGCATACCCGGCAGCGGCGTACCGATCCCCGCGCTCTCGGGTCCGGTGACCTCACCGAATGTCACATGCACGGTGGTCTCGGTGATCCCGTACATATTGATCAGCCGGGGCGATCCGGGCGCGTGGGCCGCGAACCAGCCGGCCAGCCGGCCAGCGTCCAACGCCTCACCGCCGAACACCACATACCGCAGCGCGAGTTCGGGCCCGCCCCGACCGGCGGCCCGGCGCTCCCGGTCCGCCTCGGCGAATCCGTAGAACGCCGACGGTGTCTGGCTCAGGACCGTCACCCCTTCTCGGGCGACCAGGTCGGCGAAGGCCTCCGGCGAACGGGACACCTCGTAGTCGACCACGACCAGCCGGCCACCGGTCAGCAGCGCGCCCCACATCTCCCAGACCGCGAAATCGAAAGCGTAGGAATGGAACAGGGTCCACACATCGCCGGGACCGAAATCGAAACGGCCGGGCACCTCGGTGAACAGGGTGACGGCTTCGCGGTGGCTCACCGTCACGCCTTTGGGGCGGCCCGTGGAGCCCGACGTGTAGATCACGTACGCCGTGTTGTCCGGCCGGGCGACCGACAACACCGGAGCCGGCACCGCGGCGGCTGTCGCGCAGTCCTCCACGAGCAGCACCGGAGCCGGGACCTCGGGCACCGCCGATACCGTCCGCGCCGAGGCGAGCACCGCCACCGGGCGGGCATCGTCGAGCACGAACCGCAACCGTTGCTCCGGATAGGCCACATCCAGCGGCAGATATCCGGCACCGGTGCGCACCACGGCCAGCAGGGCGGCGACCAGATCCACCGAACGGGACAGAGCCACGGCCACCAGCGTTTCCGGACCCGCCCCGCATTCGGCCAATCGGGCGGCGATCAGACCGGCGCGCCGATCCAGCTCCGCGTAGGTCAGCGCCGAGCGGCCGTCGGTCACCGCGACGGAATCGGGCCGCTCCGTGACCCGCGCCGCGAACAGGTGCGCCAGAGTCGTCTCGGGGACCGCGGTACCGGTGGGGCCGGCCGCGTCCAGCAGCGCGCGCCGCTGCGCGGTGTCGAGGAGGTCGATAACACCGACGACGACCTTCGGATCCGCCGTCACCTCCGCGAGGATCCGCATATAGGCCCGCGCGAACCGGTGCATCGTCGCCGCGACGAACAGGTCCGTCGCGAAGGTGAGCCGGCCCACGAGACCGCCCGGACGGCCCGCCTCGTCGAACCGTTCCGCGAGCTTCACGTTCAGATCCGCCTGTGCCTGTTCGAAACCGTCCTCGACCGGTTCGACGGTGAGACCGGGCAGCCGGACCGCGGCCCGGCTCAGGTTCTGGACATCCAGTGTCACCTGGTAGAGCGGGAGATGCGCGGTAGACCGCGGGGGGTTCAGCGCCTCCACGACCTGTTCGAACGGTACGTCCGCATGTGCCAGCGCGGCGAGATCGGTTTCCCGGATATCGGCGAGCAGTTCGGCGAACGTCTGCCGCGACGCGACTCGCGACCGCAGCACCAGCGTATTGACGAACATGCCGATCAGGTCGTCGAGTTCCCGCACCCCACGACCGGCCACCGGGGTTCCGATCGCGATATCGCCGACTCCGGACAGCCGCGCCAGCAGGATCGACAGCGCGGCGTGCAACACCATGAAAACTGTCGCGTTACCGGCGCGGGCCGCCGCGACGATCCGGGCGTGCAACTCCGCGGAGATCTCGAACTCGACGGCGCGCCCGCGCAGCGACGCCACCGGTGGCCGGGGCAGATCGGTGGGCAACTCGAGCAGTTCGGGCATTCCGCCGAGTGTCTGCTTCCAGAATCGCAGTTGCCGCGATACCAGCGAGTCCGGATCGTGCTCGGCACCGAGGATCTCGTGCTGCCACAGCGCGTAGTCGGCGTACTGGACCGGCAGCGGCGGCCAGTGCGGTGCACTGCCCTGCCTGCTCGTCTCGTACGCCACCGCCACGTCACGGGCGAGCGGCAGCATGGACTGCCCGTCCGCGCAGATGTGGTGGACGGTGATCATCAGCACGTGGTCGCGCTCGCCCAGTTCGAACAGCTCGATCCGCAGCGGCGGTGCCTGGGTCACGTCGAAACCGGTGGTGAACGCGGCGACGGCCCGCCGCATCAGCTGATCCTCGGCCACCGGTACCGGCCGCAGCTCCGGCACGGCCTCGGCGGCCGGGACCACCAGTTGATACGGGACACCCTCGGCCATGGGGAACGCGGTGCGCAGTGCTTCGTGGCGTTCGACGACCAGGGCGCAGGCCCGGCGCAGCGCGTCGATATCGAGCTCCCCGGTCAGCCTGATCACCAGGGGGATGTTGTAGGCGCCCACCGAGGTGTCGAACTGGTTGAGGAACCACATCCGCTGCTGGGCCGGGGACAGCGGTACCCGCGCGGGCCGGGCCCGCGCCACCAGCGGTGCCCGGTGCGCGCGGTCGAGACCGGTCAGCTGCGCGGCCAGCTCGGCTACCGTCGGCGCCTCGAACAGCTCGCGGACACCGACCCGTGCCCCGGTGGCGGCGCTCAACTGGGCCGCTGCCCGGGTCGCCGACAGCGAGTTACCGCCCAGCTCGAAGAAACTGTCCGCGGCCCCCACCTCGTCGAGGTCCAGGACGCGGGCGAAGACGTCCGCCACCGCCCGCTCGGCGTCGGTACCCGGAGCGACCCACGCGCGGCGGGCGCCGAATTCGGGTGCCGGGAGAGCGAGGCGGTCGAGTTTGCCGCTCGTGGTGAGCGGCAGCGCGGGCAGCAGGGTCAGCGCCTCGGGCACCATATGCGCCGGCAACCGGTCGCGCACGGCCGCCCGCACCGCCGCGAGGTCCACCGAGGCGGCACCGGCGAGATATCCGGCGAGGCGCTCACGCCCCCGCTCGTCGGGCCGCAGGACGACGACGGCCCGGTCGACACCGGGACAGCCGGCGAGGACACTTTCGATCTCGCCGAGTTCGATGCGCTGGCCACGGATCTTGACCTGGAAATCCCGGCGGCCGAGGTACTCCAGCGTGCGTTCGTGGGTCCAGCGCACGAGGTCACCGGTGCGGTACATACGTGTTCCCGGCGCCCCGAACGGGTTCGCCACGAACGCTCCGGCCGTGGTCACCGGCCGGCTCGGATATCCGCGCGCCAGTTGTACGCCCGCGAGATACAGCTCTCCTGTCACACCGGGTGGTACCGGTCGCAACCAGGCATCCAGCACGACCGCGTCCACCCCGCGCAGCGGCGCGCCGATCGTCACCGCGGCGCCGGGGCGCAGCGGTCCGCTCATACAGGCCAGAATCGTGGTCTCGGTGGGTCCGTACACGTTCAGCAGGCGTCTGCCCGGCGCCCAGACGGCCACCGTCTCCGGCGGCACCACCTCACCACCCGCCAGCAGCACCCGCAGGGAATTTAGGCCTTCCGGGGACAGTGTCGCCAGCACACTCGGGGTCAGGAAGGCGTGCGATATTCGCTGTGTACGGATCAGTTCGGCCAGTTCGGCGCCCGCGTACACCTCCGGCGGCGGCAGCACCAGCACCGCGCCGTTGCTGTGCGCCAGCAATATTTCGAGGATCAGGGCGTCGAACCCGGGCGCGGAACCCTGCAACACCCGCGACCCGCTGTCGGCGGCGAGTCGTTTCCGCTGCTCGGCAGCGAAATTCGCCAGGCCCTCGTGCGTCACCGCCACGCCCTTGGGCACGCCGGTGGAGCCCGATGTGTAGATCACATACGCCGTATCCCGGAGATGCGGTGTGCGCACAAGGTCCGCGTCGAGTATCCGACCGGACGGGTATTCCGCGAGGGAAGCCCAGGTCTCCGGGTCGTCGAGGACCATCGGCCACACCGAATCCGGCAGCGACCCGCGCGCGGATCCGCTCGTCAGCGCGATCCGGATATTCGCGTGTTCGACCATGAGCGCTATCCGTTCCGCAGGGTTGCGGGTATCGACCGGTACGAGCGCGGCACCCGTTTTCGTCACCGCCCACAGGCCGACCACGAACTCCACCGACCGGGGCAGCGCCAGCGCCACCCGGTCGCCCGGGCCGACGCCCCGGTCGATCAACTTCCGTGCCAAGCGGTCGGACCGGTCCGCCAGTTCGGCGTAGGAGACCGTCTGCCCGTCCGAGATCAGCGCCGCCGCCGCGGGGTCGCGGGCCGCCCCCGCCGCGAGCAGTTCCGACAGCGAACGCGGTGCCTCGGCGCTGCCGCCCGAGGCCGGCACCAGATCCGCCCGTTCGCCGGCCGACAGCAGATCGATCGCCCCGAGCGGTCTGTCCGCAGCACCGGCGATCGCGTGCAGCACGCGGGCCAGCCGGGCCGCGATATCGGCCGCCGTCCGAGCGTCGACCCGGGCGCGCTGATAGCGGACCCGGACATGCAGTTCGTCGGTCTGGTGTGCCTGGACCAGCAGCGGATAGTGCGCGGCGTCGCGGCCCTCCGCCGAGAGCACCCGCATCCCGTCGATATCGGTATCGCCCAGCCCCCTGCTGTCGACCGGATAGGACTCGAAGACCACCAGGGTGTCGAACAGATGCGGACTGTTCGCGGCGGCGGTGATCGCGGACAGTTCGAGATAGTGGTGGTCGAGCAGCCGGGTGTTGTCGGCCTGCAGGCGGGCCAGCAGCTCGGCGACGGTCCGCGTGCGGGTCACGTCCACCGATACCGGGATCGTATTGATGAACAGCCCGATCATCGACTCCACACCGGGCAGGTCGGCGGGACGGCCGGAGACGGTGCTGCCGAAGACCACGCGTTCGGTGCCCAGCAGGTTGCCCAACACCACCGCCCAGGAGAACTGGACGATAGTGGCCATCGTGACCGCGTGCTCCCGGACGAACTCGGTCAGCCGCGCGGTGGTGGCGTGTTCGAGAACGACCCGCAGATCGACCGGTACATCGGCGACGGTCGCGGTATGCGGGTCGGTGATCAGGGTGGGTTCGACCGACTCACCGAGAGCCGCACGCCACACCTGAATACCGGCCTCGTGATCGCGTTCCGCCAGCCACACCAGATAGTCGCGGTAGGACGCTGCGGCCGGCAGCAGATCGGTCCGGTCGTCCACCGCGTAGAGACCGATCAGCTCCCGGCACAGCAGCGGCAGCGACCAGCCGTCGAGCAGCAGGTGGTGCGCCGTCAGCACCAGCCGGACATCCCCCGGGCCCACCGTGACCGCGAGAAAACGCAGCAGCGGCGGATCCGCGGGGTCGAACACCACGGCCCGTTCGGCTTCGATCAACCGGTCGAGTTCGGCGGTGTCCCCGCCGGTCTCGGCGCGGTGCCAGCGCAGCGCCACGGCGGCGGGAACGACCTGTGCTGCCACGCCCTCGGCCGTTCGGGTGAAGGCCGCGCGCAGGTTCGGATGCCGGTCGAGCAGCGCTCGCGCGGCCCGTTCGAGCCGGTCCTGGTCGACCGTGCCCGCCAGGGTCAGCACCGATTGGGCGGTGTAGACGTCCAGTTCACCGGCGGCGAATTCGGCGTGGAAGAGCAGGCCCGCCTGGAGCGGCGCCAGCGACCACACATCGGTGAGCGGGCCGTAGCGGTCGGCGAAGACGTCCAGATCGGTCCGCCCGACCGCGACGAGCGGAACATCGGCGGGGCACAGGCCCCAGTCGTCGTCGCTACGTGCCGCGGCGGCGATCTCGCGGACGGCATCCAACCAGTCCTCGGCCAGTTCGGCGACCTCCGCGCGGTCCAGCAACCGCGCGGCGTAGCCGATCTGCGCCGACAGCACGGGGCCCGCCGCGGTCTCGGCCGTGTGCACATCGATCGTGATTACCGCCGCCGCGGGCATATCCGGATCGAACGCGCCGCGCCGGTCGAACTCCTCCCCTGTCGGCACCCAGGGCAGTCCCGACAGGGCGGCGAGATCGACACCGGCCCGGCCGAGATTGTTGAAGGCGATCTGCGGCTCCGGTGCGCCTGCCAGCCGCTCCCCGGCGACCGGGTCGAGGTAGCGCAGCAGGCCGTAGCCGATCCCCTTGTCCGGGATAGCCCGCAACTGTTGCTTGACCGCTTTCACCGCGGTACGCAGATCACCGGCGTCGACCGGATCCAGCGCGACCGGGTAGGCGCTGGTGAACCAGCCCACGGTACGGGACAGGTCGGCACCGGGGACCAGCTGCTCCTCGCGGCCGTGGCCCTCGAGCAGGATTTTCGCACCGCGGTGGGTGCTGCCGCGGCGTGCGCGCCAGCGAGCCAGGGCGACCGTCAGTCCCGCGAGCAGTGCGTCGTCCACCGTGGCGCGGGCGGCTCCGGGCACTACCTCGAGCAGCACTCTGGTGATCTCGGCCGGCAGGGATACCTCCAGCTGCCGGACCGTCGCCTGGGTGTCCACGGCCGGATCGAGCGCCGCCCGGCCCAGTAGCGGGTCGGGGGCCGCGCTCATCCGCTGCCACAGGTCGAATTCACCGGTCCGATCCGCCGCCGCTTCGGTCAGGGCGTGTGCCCAGCGGCGCATGGAGGTGCCCGGGGCGGGCAGGTCCACCGCCCGGCCCGCGACGATCTGCTGCCAGGCGGTCGCGAAATCGGGGAGCAGGATGCGCCACGAGACGCCGTCCACGGCCAGGTGGTGGATGACGACAAGGGCCCGGCCCTCCGCTTCGACTCCCGCCGCGGGCACCAGGCAGACCACCTGCACGACCCGTCCGGCGTCCGGATCGAGACGTGCGGTGGCCGCGGCCAGCGCGGCCTCGGCCACCGCGGTGAAACCGGCACCACCCGGCGCCTCCTCGGCCCGGAAAGTCTGCACGAGAACGGTTTCCGCGGCCTCGATCGAACCGGCCGGCAGCACCCGCAGACAGCCGTCGCGCAGTCGGCAGCGGAGCATATCGTGCCGGTCCAGCAGCGCCTGCACCGTCGCGGTGACCTCGGCGATGCCGGCGTCGCCGGGCAGCCGCACCAGCATCGACTGGGCGAATCCCCGGGCCGCGCCGAGGCGTGCACCGAACCAGGCCACGATCGGCGTACTCGGGATATCTCCTACGCCGCCGCCGGGCAGTTCGGCGAGCGTCGCCCGGCTCGTGGTCGCGGCGGCCTGCGCGAGGGCCCGGACGGTTCGGCGTTCGAAGATATCCCGGGCCCGGAGGACCACCCCCGCGGCCTGCAGCCGCGCGGCCAACTGGATCGACATGATGGAATCGCCGCCCAACGCGAAGAACGACGTGGTCGCCCCCACCGACGGCACCCCGAGCACCTCCGCGAACGCCGCCGCGACAGTGCGTTCCATATCGGTGGCCGGTGCGACCGTGTCCGCCTCACGCACCTCGAGTACGGGTTCGGGCAGCGCCTTACGGTCCACCTTGCCGGTCGGGGCGAGCGGCATCCGGTCCAGGACGGTGATCGTCGCGGGCAGCATATGGGCCGGCAGCACACCCGCGAGCCGGTCCAGCACCGCGGTCGCAGTGAGTTCCGTGCCGGGCTCACCCACGAGATAGGCAGCGAGCAGCGACCGGCCTTCCGGGCCCGGCCGGGCGACCGTGACGGCCGAGGCGACACCGGGCTGCGCGAGCAACGCGGCATCGATCTCGCCGAGTTCGATGCGCTGGCCGCGGATCTTGATCTGGAAATCGCTGCGGCCGACATATTCCAGCGTATGGTCCGCAGTCCAGCGCACGATATCGCCGGTCCGATACATGCGCGTTCCCGGGCCGCCGTATGGATTCGCCACGAACGCGTGCGCGGTCGGCGTCGGTCGATTCAGATATCCCCGCGCCAGCCCCGGGCCCGCCACATACAACTCACCCGCCACCCCGACCGGCACCGGCCGCAACCGGGCGTCCAGAACGACGGCCTGCGCGCCGTGGATCGGGCCACCGATATCGATCGGGCCACCGGCACGCACCGGCGCGCTCGTGGTGATGACGATCGTCGCCTCGGTCGGACCGTAGATATTGTGCAGCCGGCGCCCCGGCGCCCAGGTCGCGACCAGCTCCGCCGGCACCCGCTCACCGCCGACCGCCAGCACCCGCACCGATTCCAGATCGGCGGGCGATACCGTCGCCAGCACACTCGGCGTCAGGAATGCATGCGATACCCGGTGGTCGCGGATGAGCCGGCCCAGTTCCGCGCCACCGAAGACATCCGGCGGCGAGATCACCAGCGCGGCGCCCGCCGCACAGGCCATCAGTGCCTCGAGCAGTACCGCGTCGAATGCCGGTGCCGCGACGTGCAGCACCCGTGCGGTCCGGTCCACCCGGTAACGCATCCGCTGGGCGGTGGCGAAGTTCGCGAGCCCCTCATGGGTGACCACCACCCCCTTCGGCGTGCCGGTGGAACCGGAGGTGTAGATCAGATACGCCGTATCCCCGATCCGGGCCCGCCGCGGCACGACCGAACTCGCGGAAGGACCCTGCCGACCAGCGATTTCGGCGGCTGTGGCCGGATCGTCGAGTACCGACCACTCGACCCCGTCCGGCAGCGCACCGACCGCGGCCGCGACCGTGAGTCCGAAGGCGATACCGGCGTCGGCGATCAGCTGGGCCATCCGCTCCCGCGGGTACCGCAGATCCACCGGAACGAAGGCGGCGCCGGTCCGGGAGATCGCCCACATGGCGATCTGGTAGTCCACCGAACGAGGTACCGCCAGCGCGATATGGACGCCGGGACCCGCGCCGCGCGCCACCAGATGGCCGGCCAGCAGGTCGGCGCGCCGGTAGAGTTCGGCGTAGGTCAGGGTTTCGCTCTCGCCGATCAGCGCGACCTGCGCGGGGTGCGCGGCGACCGCCGCGGCCAGCAGATCCGGCAGCAGGCACGGGATTTCGGTCGCGGGGCCCACCGCCGGTACCAGCTCTTCGGCTTCCGTCGCGGTGAGCAGATCGATATCACCGACCGCCCGGGCCGGGTCGCCGGTGACCGATTCGAGGATCCGCACGAACCGGTCGGCGAGCGCCTGCGCGGTGCGGTCCGCGAAAAGATCGGTGGCGTAGACGATCTCCCCGTCGATACCCTCGGGCCGATCGCCGTCGACCCGCTCGTCCAGCAGTACGGTGAGATCGGTTTTGGCCTGCGCGATCCCGGGGTCGAGCAGTGTGACGTCCACATCCGGCAGCTCGAACCGCGCCGGCCCGGTGTTCTGCAGTCCGAACATCACCTGGTACAGCGGTGTGTACGCGGTGGACCGGGGACGATCGAGCACATCGACGAGCCGTTCATAGGCGATATCGGCATGCGCGAGGGCGGCCGCGTCGATATCGCGCACCTCCGCGAGCAGTGCGCGGAACGACCGGTCCTCGTCGATCCGGGTGCGCAGCACCACGGTGTTGACGAACATGCCGACCAGGTCGTCGAGCGCCTCGTGGCCCCGGCCCGCGACCGGCGTACCGACCGAGATATCGTCGGTGTGCGCCGTCCGGGCGAGCAGGATCGCCAGCGCCGCGTGCAGTACCACGAAGGTCGTCACGCCCTCCGCCCGCGCCAATCGCACGATGGCGTCGTGCAGCCGCGGCGGGATACCGAAGCGCACGCTGCCACCGGCCGTGGTGATCGTGGCCGGGCGCGGGCGGTCGGTCGGCAGATTCAGCAGTTCCGGGCTGTCGCCGAGCACGCCCGTCCAGTAGGCGATCTGCCGGGAGATCAGTGAATCGGGGTCGTTCTCGGCGCCCAGGCGCTCGCGCTGCCACAGCGCGTAGTCGCCGTACTGGACCGCTATCGGTTCCCACTGCGGCGGCTGCCGGCGCGTCCGGGCCGTATAAGCGGTGAACACGTCCCGGGCCAGCACCGGCATCGAGGCACCGTCGGCGGCGATATGGTGCGCGACCAGGACCAGTGCGTATTCCCCGGCCGCGGTGCGGTACAACCCGGCCCGGACGGGCACCGAAACCGCGACATCGAAGCCGGTTTCGGCGATCCGCCGGATCCGGTCGGCCAGTGCGCTGTCGTCGGCGACCGACTCGGCCTCCGGCAGCAGCGCGGACCCGGCGGCCGCGGTATCCAGGACGACCTGGCACGGTTCGCCGTCCACCAGGGGGTAGATCGTCCGCAACGGCTCGTGTCGCAGGGTCACGTCCCGGAAAGCGGCCCGCAGCGCGGCGAAATCGAGCGTACCGCCGAGCCGGGCCGCGAAACAGATGTTGTACGCGGCGGACCCGGTGTCGTACTGGTTGAGGAACCACATCCGGCGCTGCGCCGCCGCCAGCGGGACGGCGTCCGGGCGCTCGCGCGCCGTGAGCGGGAGGGCGGTGCCGCGGGTGCGGGTGGTGAGCCGTTGCGCCAGGCCGGCGATCGTCGGCTCGTCGAAGATATCGCGGATACCGACCTCGACACCCAGTGCCGCTTCGGCACGGGCGGCGATCCGCGCGGCCGACAGTGAGTCGACACCGATCTCGAACAGATCGGCTGTCACGCTCACCTGCTCGGTTCTGGTCAGGCCGGCGACGATCCGCGCCAGCGCGGTTTCCCGCTCGGTACGCGGGGCCACGTATTCGGCCCGGTCCTCGAATACCGGCCGGGGCAGCGCCACCCGGTCCACCTTGCCGTTGGCGGTGAGCGGGATCGCCGCCAGGATCTGTACGGCGGCCGGCACCAGGTAGGCCGGCAGCGTCCGCGCGAGCCGGTCGCGCAGCTCGCGGCCCGTGGGCTCGGCGCCGGGGACGAGCGTCACGTAGCCGGCGATCCGGTCCGTCGTGGCGACGACGACCGCCCGGGCGACTTCCGGCAGCGCGCACAGCGCGGCCTCGATCTCGCCGGGTTCCACCCGCTGCCCGCGCACCTTCACCTGGAAATCGCCGCGCCCCGCGAACTCCAGATCACCGGACCTCGTCCAGCGGACCAGGTCGCCGGTGCGGTACAGCCGCTCCCCCGGGGCGCCGAATGGGTGCGCGACGAACGCGGCGCAGGTGAGGCCGGGGCGGCCGTGGTACCCGCGGGCCGTCTGCACGCCCGAGACGTAGAGTTCGCCGGTCACGCCGAATGGAACAGGTCGCAGCCGGGAATCCAGGACGTACCCGCGCATACCGGCGACCGGCCGCCCGATCGGGACGGTCGCGCGGGGGCTATCCCCGGGCACGCACGGATGGCTGGTGACGACCTCGGCCTCGGCCGGCCCGTACCAGTTCACAACCTCGGCATTGCCGAATACGCGCGCAGACTCGTCGACGGTGCGCTGGGCCAGTGCTTCACCGGCGACGAAGACCCGGCGGACCGACGGCAAGGGCGCCGCGGTGGTGTCGAGCAGGACATCGAGCATCGACGGAACGAAATGCGCTGTGCTGATCCCGTATTCGTCGATGATCTTCGCCAGGTAGGCCGGGTCGCGGTGGCCGTCCGGAGCGGCGATCACGAGCTGCGCGCCGGTCTGCAACGGCCAGAACAGTTCCCACACCGCGATATCGAAGGTGATCGGTGTCTTGTACAGGACCACATCGGATCCGTCGTGCGGCCACTGCCGCTGCGCCCAGGCCAGCTGCGCCACGGTCGCGGCGTGGGTCAGGGCGACCCCCTTCGGGAGGCCGGTGGAACCGGAGGTGAACAGCACATAGGCCGTGTTGTCCGGGCGCAGCGGCGCCCGGCGGTCCGCGTCGGTGAGCGGGGTGTCGCCGTAACCGGACAGGTCGGTCCGGTCGATCACCTCGGTGGCGCACTCCGCCGGCAGCTCCGCTGCGTCCGCGGAGGTGGTCACCACCAGGACGGGCCGGGCCGCGGCGAGCACACGGCCGATCCGCGCGGCCGGATGGTCCGGGTCGATCGGGAGGAACGCGGCCCCGGTCTTGAGCACCGCGTAGAGCGCGGTGACGAGGTCGACCGACCGGCGGATCGCTACGGCCACAACGGCTTCCGGGGCGGCGCCGCGGTCGGTCAGCCGGCGGGAGAGCCGGTTCACCCGGCGGTCGAAATCCCGGTAGGTCGATACGGCACCGGCCGGATCGCGCAGCGCCGGCGCGGCCGGGGTGCGGGCCACCTGGTCGTCGAAGAGATCGACCAGGGTCCGGCCGGCGACGACGGGCCCGCCGGTGGCGTTCCACCGGTGCAGCAGCACGGTCCGATCGGCCTCGTCGAGCAGGTCGATATCGCCGACCGCCAGGAGCGGATCGGCCGCCGCTGCTTCGAGCACGCGGACGAACTGGGCGGCGAACCGCGCGGCGGTGTCCGCGTCGAACAGGTCGGTGGCGTAGGTGAGGCGCAGCGTCATACCGACCGGCTCGTGGTGGGGGCCGTGGCCCTCCGACATCATCAGCAGCAGATCGTAGATCGCGGCCTCGTCGCCGGGATCGAGATCGTCCACGGTGAGATCCGGCAGTTCGACATGGGCCCGGTCCATGTTCTGATAGGCGAGCATCACCTGGAACAGCGGCGTATGCGCGGCCGAACGCACCGGATTCAACGCTTCCACCAGCTGCTCGAACGGCACGGTGGCGTGGTCGTAGGCCTCGATATCGGCCCGCCGAACCTCTTCCAGGAGCTCCCGGAAGCTCCGGTCCGGCGTGACCCGGGTCCGCATCACCAGGGTGTTGACGAACATACCCACCAGACCGTCGAGCGCGCGGTGACCGCGGCCCGCGTGCGGCACTCCGAGGGTGATGTCGTCGCCACCGGAGAGCCGGGCCAGCAGGACCGCCAGCGCCGTATGCGCCACCATGAACGTCGTGGCGCCGCTGCGACGCGCCAGCGTCTGCACCCGCCGGTGCAGGTCACCGGGGATCGTGACCTGCACGAACGCGCCGCGCTGGGTTCGGCGCGGCGGCCGCGGCCGATCGGTCGGCAGATCCAGGACATCGGGGATTCCGGCGAGCCGGGTGCGCCAGTAGGCGATCTCACGTGCACCGCGCGACCGTGGATCGTCCGGCGCTCCGAGCACCTCACGCTGCCAGAGCGCGAAATCGGCGAACTGGACCGGCAGCGGCGCCCACTCCGGCCGGCCACCCAGGGAACGCGCCCGGTAGGCGGTCATCAGATCGGCGGCCAGCGGGGCCACCGAGAAACCGTCACAGCTGATGTGATGCGCGGACAGCGCGAGCACCCATACCGATTCGGAGAGCTGGAAGAGCGCGACCCGCAGGGGCACAGCCGCGGCCACATCGAAGGTACGGCCGAAGAACTCCGCCAGCCGCCGCGGCAGTTCGCATGCGGCGATCGGTTCCGGGACGAGATCCCCCGGCGCGGCGGCCTCCTCGACCGGGAGCACCACCTGGGCCGGAACACCGTCCACGGCCGGGTAGACGGTCCGCAGACTCTCGTGCCGCTCGACCACATCGCCGACGGCCGCCGTGAGCGCCCCGACATCGAGGACCCCGTCGAGCCGGATCGCCAGCGGGACGATATATCCGGCGGCCGCCGGATCGAATTGGTTGAGGAACCACATCCGGGTCTGCGCCGGCGAGAGCGGTACCCGCTCCGGGCGCGGACGGGGCGCGGGCGCCGGGAGGCCGGGTACCTCGCGCAACCGGGTGATGCGCGCGGCGAGGTCGGCAACGGTGGGCGCCTCGAAGATCACCCGGACCGCGACGGTGACCTCGAGGATATCGCCGATCCGGCTCAGCGCCCGCGTCGCGAGCAGCGAATTACCGCCCAGTTCGAAGAAATCGTCCAGGGCGCCGATCTCCGGCAGAGCGAGCAACTCGCCGAAGACATCCGCCACCGTCCGCTCGACCAGGCCGCGCGGCTCCCGGAACTCGGCCGCGCGCAGGGCCGGGTCCGGGGCCGGCAGCGCCCGATGGTCGACCTTGCCGTTCGCGGTGAGCGGAATCGAATCGATCCGGACCACGGTGGCCGGAACCATATAGGCGGGCAGCCGTTCCCGCAGCGACGCGCGGATCTCCTGGGTGTCACAGGACGGTGGCGCGACCACATGGGCGACCAGGCGCTGTTCGCCGTGCTCGGTACGTACCTGTACCACCGCGGCATCCACCGCGGCGTGGGCCACCAGCGCGGCCTCGATCTCGCCCGGTTCGATCCGCAGACCGCGCAGCTTCACCTGGGTATCGGCTCGGCCCACGTAGCACAGGCTGCCGGTGGTATCCCAGCGCACCAGGTCACCGGTGCGATACAACCTGGCGCCGGTGCCCGAGGGGTCGGCGACGAAGGTGGCCGAGGTCAGGGCCGGCCGTTCGTGATACCCGCGGGCCAGCTGCACCCCACCCAGGTACAGCTCGCCCGTGACACCGTCCGGGACCGGACGCAGCCGGGTGTCCAGCACCCGGACCACCACATTCGCCTCGGGTACGCCGATCGGCACGGCGGCGCCGGAGACCTCTTCGACACGGTGGGAGGTGACGCTGACCGCGGCCTCGGTCGGCCCGTACAGATTGTCGATCCGCGCGGTACCGAACTCGGTGCAGCGCCGGACGGTCTCGGCCGGCAGCGCCTCACCGATGCACAGGATGCGCCGCAGGTCCGGGAGTTCGCGGCCCTGCGCGGTGGCCAGGAACGCGGCGAGCAGCGACGGTACGAAATCGACCGTCGTGACCCGGTGTTCGGTTAGCAACCGGCCCAGCACCCTGGGGTCACGGTGCGCGTCGGCGTCCGCGACCACCAGCGCGGCACCACATGCGGCCGCGGCGAACAGTTCCCACACCGACAGGTCGAAGGTCACCGGCGTACGCCAGATCAGTACATCGGAATCGTCGAGGCCGTAGTGGTCGCGCAGCCAGCACAGCTGGTTCACCACCGCGCGGTGCGGGATGGCGACGCCCTTGGGCATACCGGTCGAGCCGGAGGTGTAGACGACGTAGGCCAGATCGTCGGGATGCAGTGGCCGGGTGCGGTCCGCGTCGGTGATCGGTGCCGGATCGAGGGTGGCCGAGAGCGATTCCGAGATCGGCCACCGCGGCACCTCCGGCGGCAGGTCCACGTCGTCGTCCCGGGTGAGTACGGCGATCGGCCGGGCGGTCGCGCAGACCGAGCGGAGCCGGTCGACCGGGTGTTCCGGATCCAGGGGCAGGTACGCAGCCCCGGCGGCGTGGATCGCGTACAGGCCGGTGAGCAGGTCGACGCTGCGGTGCATGGCGACCGCCACCACCGTACCCGGCCCCACGCCACGGCCGATGAGAGCGCGGGCCAGCCGGTTCACCCGCTGTCCGAAGTCTGCGTAGTCCAGTCGTTCGCCGGTCGCGGCGTCGATGACAGCCGGATGCCGCGGGGTGGCGGTGACCTGGGCCGTGAACAGCTCCGCTACCGTCGCCGGGCCGGTGACGGTGCGCGGGCCGGCCGACCGCTCGGCCAGCGCCTGCCGTTCGGTCGCGGTCAGCAGGTCTATATCGCCGACGGGCGCGGCGGGATCGGCGAGTACCGCGCGCAACAGCGACTGGTAGCGGTCGAATATCGACCGGATCGACGACTCGTCGAACAGGTCGGTGGCATACCCGAATTCGACCGCCATTCCGGCGGTGCCACCGCCGGTGGACAAAGTGTCGACCAGGTTCAGGTGCAGATCGTATTTGGCCACGGCCGGATCGATCATCCGGGTCGTGACCGTGAGCCCGTCGATCCGCACGGCCGGAATCTCGATGTTCTGGAACGAGAACCCCACCTGGGTCAACGGCGCATGTGCCGTCGATCGCGGTGGATTGAGCACCTCGACCAGCCGTTCGAACGGGATATCGGCATTCTCGAACGCGGCCAGATCCGCGGCACGGACCCGGTCGAGAACCGCGGCGAACGAGGCACCGGGCGCGACCCGGGTCCGCAGCACCAGCGTATTGACGAACATACCGACCAGGCCGTCGAGGCCGGGTTCACCGCGTCCGGCGATCGGTGTCCCGACGGCGATATCACCGGTCCTGGACAGCCGGGCCAGCAGGACAGCGTAGGCGGCGTGCATCACCATGAACACGGTCGTGTCGTGGCGGCGGGCCAGCGCGACCACCTCGCGATGGAGATCCGCGGACAGCGTGGTGGAGTACGTGGCGCCGCGGAAGCTCTGCCGGGCCGGGCGCGGCCGGTCGGTGGGCAGGTCGAGCACCTCGGGCAGTTCGGCGAGGGCCGAGCGCCAGTACTCGGTCTGCGCGACCGTGGGGCTGTGCGGATCGTTCTCGGTGCCGAGCAGTTCCCGTTGCCACAGCGTGTAATCGGCGTACTGCACGGGCAACGGTGCCCACTGCAGCTCGTGACCACTGCGCCGGGCCCGGTAGGCGGTCATCAGATCCGCGGCGAGCGGGGCGAGCGACGAGCCGTCGAAGCTTATGTGGTGGACGACCAGGACCAGGGTGTGGTCGTCGGCCGCACTGCGCAGCAGCGTGATCCGGAAGGGGACCTCCCGGGTGACGTCGAAGCCGACCGCGGTCGCCGCGGCGATCCGCGCCTCGACCATGTCGGCCGCCACCGGTACCGGTTCCAGCGGCGGGCAGGCGTCCGCCACCGGCACGATCACCTGGTGGGGTCCGCTGTCGCTGTCCGGGTAGCGGGTGCGCAGCGCTTCGTGCCGGGCGAGCACATCGGCGACCGCCTTCTGTACGGTCGCCACCTCGAGGTCGCCCGACAGGCGCAGCACCAGCGGAATGTTGTACAGCGGCGACGCCGTGTCGAAACGATTGAGGAACCACATCCGGGTCTGAGCCGGCGACAGCGGGATCCGCTCCGGACGGTGCTGCGGGACCAGTGGTGGCCGGCCGGCGGGGGCGCTCGTACGCAACCGGTCGGCCAGGGCCGCGACGGTCGGTGCGTCGAACACCGTGCGCAGTGCGATATCCACACCGAATTCGGCGCTCAACCGGCCGGCGACCCGGGTGGCCGACAGCGAGTTTCCGCCCAGGTCGAAGAAGCTGTCGAACGCGCCCACACGCTCGATACCGAGTACCTCCGCGCACACCCGCGCCACGGTCTGTTCCACGCTGTCCCGCGGCGCGACGAATTCCGTGGTCGCCACACCGAACACCGGCTCGGGCAGCGCGGCGCGATCGATCTTGCCGACCGGTGAAAGCGGCAGTCGGTCGAGTACCAGTACGGATTCCGGGACCATATGTGCCGGCAGTCGCTGCGCGGTGTACGCCAGCAGTTCGGCGGTATCCACCCCATCGCCCGCGGGTACCACGTAGGCGGCCAGCCGGGCACCGTGTTCGCCGCCGACACCCACCACATGCGCGACCGATATCGCCGGGTGCGCCGCGAGGGCGGCCTCGATCTCGCCCAGTTCGATGCGCTGGCCGCGGATCTTGACCTGGAAGTCGGTGCGGCCGGCGTATTCCAGCGTCCCCTCGGCGGTCCAGCGCACCAGGTCACCGGTGCGGTACATCCGAGTACCGGACGGCCCGAAGGGCGCGGCCACGAACGCGGCGGCCGTGGCCGCGGGCCGCCGCAGGTATCCGCGGGCCAGTTGGACACCGGAGACGAACAGCTGCCCCGTCACGCCGACCGGAACCGGCCGTAATCCCGCATCGAGGACCACGGCGTCGATCCCGCGGATCGGTCCGCCGATCGTCACCCGGTCGCCCACCGACAAGGGATCGCTGATCGCGACCATGATGGTGGTCTCGGTCGGACCGTATCCGTTGAACAATTCGCGACCGGGCGCCCACGTCGCCACCGTCTCGGCCGGGACCGCCTCACCACCGGCCACCAGCACCCGCAGGGAGTCCAGACCCGCCGGTGACATCGTCGCCAGCACACTCGGTGTCACGAACGCGTGCGAGACCTGCCGGGCACGGATGAGTTCCGCCAGTTCCGCGCCGGCGAAGACATCCGGCGGTGCGACGACGAGCGCGGCACCGTTGGCATGCGCCATCAGCAGTTCCAGCACGACCGCGTCGAACCCGGGCGCCGACAGCTGCAAGATCCGCGCGGACGGGTCCACCCGGTAGCGCTCGCGCTGTTCGGCGGCGAAGTTCGCCAGACCCTCGTGCGTCACCGCGACGCCCTTGGGCGTACCGGTCGATCCCGAGGTGTACAGCACATACGCCGTATCGAGCACCCGGCCGCGCCGAATCCGTTCCCGGTCGGTCACCGGTGCCGTCGATCGGGCGTCGAGCGCGGCCGCGGTGTCCGGATCGTCGAGTACCAGCTGTCCAATGGACTCGGGCAACAGTGCCCGGGTGGATTCGACCGTCACCGCCATCCGGACCGCGGCGTCGCCGAGCATCAGGGCGATCCGTTCGACCGGATTCCGCGGGTCCATCGGGACGAACGCCGCGCCGGTCGCTGCCACCGCACGGATACCTGCCACGAATTCCACCGAACGTCCCAGCACGAGCGCGACGTGGTCACCGGGACCCACACCACGCGCGATGAGCTCACGGGCCACCCGGTTCGACCACGCCTCCAGTTCGCCGTAGGTCACCGTCCGGTCGTCCGCGATCACCGCCACCGCGTCGCTGTCCGTTACCGCCAGTATCTCGGCCAGAAGTCGCGGCGCCGTCGCCGGCGCGCCCACGGCCGGGACCAGCCCGTCCCGTTCGGCGCCGGAGAGCACATCCACCGCCCCGACCCGGATGCCCGGATCCGCCACGACCGCGTCGAGTACCCGGTTCAGCCGGGCCGCGAATTCCGCGACCGTGCGCCGGTCGAACAGATCGGTCGCGTAGTCGACGCGCAAGGCGACATCGCCACCGGCGGAGGCGTTTTCCGCCACAGTGACCACGAGGTCCACCTTCGCCGTCGCCGCCCCCGGGTCCAGGACCTCCACGGTGAGACCGGGCAGTTCCAGAGCAGGCCGGTCCATGTTCTCGAAGGCCAGATACACCTGGCACAACGGGGCGTACGCGGCCGACCAGCGGGGGTCGACCTCCTCCACGATCCGCTCGTAGGGCAGATCGCTGTTGGCGAAACCGTCCACATCGACAGCCCGCACCCGCGCCAGGAAGTCGGTGAACGATTCGCCCGGACGGACCTCGGTACGCAACGGCACGGTATTGACGAACATCCCGATGAGCGGCTCCAGCGTGGGCTCGCCGCGGCCGGCCACGGCGGTGCCGACGGTGATGTCGCCGGAGCCCGACAGCCGGGCGAGCAGTACGGCGAGCGCGGCGTGCACGACCATGAAGGGGGTGACGTTCGCCGACCGGGCCAGCCCCTCGATCCCGCGGAATACCTCGGCCGGGATCACCGTCTCGGTGCGGTCGCCGCGTAGCGACCGCTGGGCCGGCCGGGGCCGGTCGGCGGGCAGCTCCAGCACCGGCGGCTCACCGGCCAATTGCGCTGTCCAGTAGTTCAGCCGGCGGGCTGCCTGCGACTCCGGATCCGCCTCGTCCCCGAGCAGTTCGCGATGCCAGAGGCTGTAATCGGCGTACTGCACCCGCAACGGCTGCCAGTCCGGCGTCTTGCCCTGCACCCTGGCCTCGTAGGCGGTCGCGAGATCGGCCGACAGCGGCCGCAGCGACGACCCGTCACAGCAGATGTGATGCAGGACGACGGCCAGGACGTGCCGGCGCCGGTCGGCGGAAGCGAACAGGGCGCTGCGCAGCGGCGGCCGTACGCTCACATCGAAACCCCGTGCCGCGAGTTCCCGGATCCGTTGCGCGAGCACCTTCTCGTCGGCGGTCTCGGGACGCAGGTCCAGTCCGGCGATCACCTCCTCGGCCGGCCGGACGACCTGGGACCCCGCACCCTCGACGGCCGGGAACACGGTGCGCAGTGCCTCGTGCCGCTCCAGGACATCGGTGAGCGCGGTCCGCAGCGCCGCCACATCGAGGTGGCCGGTCAGCTGCACCACCAGCGGGATGTTGTACGCCGCCGAATCCGGGTCGACCTGGTTGAGCAGCCACATCCGGTTCTGGGCGGGGGACAGCGGAAGCGGGTCCACCCGCGGCCGGGCGCGCAGGGCGGGCCGGGCCGGGCGGTGTGCGGCCGCGATACGCGCCGCGAGTCCGGCGACGGTCGGTGCACCGAACAGGTCACGCACCGAGACCTCGCAGCGGGTCAGTTCGCCGATCCGGACAGCGGCGCCGGTCGCGGTGAGCGAATTACCACCCAGCGCGAAGAAATCGTCCAGGACGCCGACGCGTTCGATGCCGAGGACATCGGCGAACACGTCGGCGATGGTTTCCTCGATCACCGTGCCCGGCGCGACATAGGCGGCGGCCGAATCGAATACCGGCTCGGGCAGGGCCCGGTGATCGATCTTGCCGTTCGCGGTCAACGGTAGTTCGGGCAGCACCACGACACTCGCCGGCACCATGTACTCCGGCAGAACACCGGCCACCCGCTCGCGCAGGGCATCGCCGATACCGGCGCCCGGATCGCCCACCGGCACCACATAGGCCACCAGGCGCGCCGCCTCCGTACCGGGCCGATGGACGACCGCGACCGCTGACGCCACCGTACTGTCGGCCAGCAGCACATTACGGATCTCGTCGAGTTCGATCCGGAACCCGCGCAATTGGACCTGCTGATCGGCCCGGCCGCGATACTCCAATTCGCCCCGATGGTTCCAGCGGGCGACATCCCCACTGCGATAGAGTCGCGCCCCCGGTGCGCCGAACGGGTCGGCCACGAAACGGGCCGCGCTCAGCGCGGGCCGGCCGAGATATCCGCGCGCGAGCTGCGCCCCCGCAATATAGATCTCACCCCAGGCCCCCAGCGGTGCCGGGCGCAACCGCTCGTCCAGTACGTAGGTGCGCAAACCCGGCAGGGCCGTGCCGATCGCGCTCGCGGCACCAGGCACCGCGATATCCGGGGTCAGCGGCAGGTAGGTGACGAACACGGTGGTCTCGGTGATCCCGTAGCTGTTGGCCACGACCGGCACCTGCGGATCGTGCTCGTACCAGGCGGCCAGCCCCGCCGGATCCAGACGTTCCCCGGACAGGATCACCGACCGCAACACCAACGGCCCCTCGGCTTCCCCACCGGCCGCGTACCGCTCCCGTGCGGCCGCGAACTGCTGGAAGGCCGAAGGGGTTTGGTTGAAAACGGTCACCTGCTCACGCGCCACCAGGCGTACGACCTCGTCGGGCGCCCGGGTGGTCGCGGTGTCCACCACGACAAGACGGCCCCCGGAGACCAGCGGTCCGAAGATCTCCCACACCGAATAGTCGAACGCGAAGGAGTGGAACAGCGTCCACACATCGCCCGGCCGGACCCCGATCTCGGCGCAGGCGTTGATCAGGTAGGACGCCACCGCGCGGTGGCCGATCGGCACGCCTTTCGGGCGACCGGTCGAGCCGGAGGTGTAGATGACGTAGGCGATATTGTCCGGCCGCAGCGGGCCGGACCGTTCGGCATCGGTGACCGGCGAACTGTCGCCGTCGAATCCGGTACGGTCGCCGAACACGATGATCCGGTGGGGATCGCCCGGAACACTCTCGCGCAGTTCGGGCTTCGTGACAACCAGTACCGGCCCGGCATCGGCGAGCACGTACTCGAGCCGGTCGGCGGGGTGGGCGATATCCAGGGGCAGATACCCGGCCCCCGATTTCAGCACGGCCAGGGTGGCGACGATCAGATCCACGTCCCGCGGCATCGCGACGGCAACCAGGGTTTCCGGCCCCGCGCCGCGCGCGATGAGGGTGCGGGCGAACCGATTGGACCGTTCGTCCAGCTCTCGATAGGTCAGGGCGGTCGAACCGCAGGTCACGGCGACCGCGGCGGGGGTTACCGCGGCCCGGGCGGTCAGCAGGCCGACCAATGTCGTTTCCGCGACCGCGCCGTCACGGCCCGCCAGGTCGCCGACAACACGCTGCTCTTCGGCCGAATCGACGAGCGGAATATCCAGGACGGGGGTGTCCAGGGGCGATTCCAGCAATCGTTGCAGGAATTCGACGAACCGCGAGGTGTGCAGTTCGAGTTCGTCCCGGCTGTACAGATTCGGATTACCGTGCAGTTCGAGCAGGAGGGGCCCGTCGGCACCGGGACGGTAGAGGTTCAGTTGCAGATCGTCGAGCGCGCCGGAAGTGAGAGCGCGATAACGCCCGACGGCGGATCCGAGGCGGATCTCGCTGTCGAAGAACAAGATATTGACGACCGGACCGAACGAATTGGCCGCCGTATCGGCGATATTCGTATCGCGGCGCATATCTTCGAAACGGTAGAGCTGATGCCGGATCGCGGAAACGAGCTCGGATACCGCCGCACCGACCACCTCCGCGACTGTGGTCCGCGGGGTCAGCGCGAACCGGATCGGCACCATATTCGCCAGCATGGCGGCGGCGTGCCGCAGGCGGCGGGTCACCCGGCTGCTCACCGGCATCGACAGCACCACATCGTCGGAACCGGTCATCCTGGCCAGGAACGCGGCGAACGCCGCGACGACCACCTGCGCGGGCGAGGCGCGCTGGTGCTCGGCGAACCGCTCCAGCAGTTCGGACAGCCGGTCCGGCAGCTGCCGACCGGCCACCTCATCGTTATCGCTCCAGCGCGCGGCGCGCCCCGAAAGACTCACCGGTGCCGGGAGACCGGAGATCTTCTCGCGCCAGTACGCCCGATCGGATTCGAAGCGCGGACTCGCGTGGTACGCGCGATCGGCCTCGGCGATCTCCCGCAGGTCCGCCGCTATCAGCGGCGGGGGCTGTCTCCCCTCGATGATCGCGTTGTAGTGCTCGCTGACCCGGCCCATGACATTGAACGCGCCGTATCCGTCGATGATCAGATGGTGTGCGCGCGCGTACCACAGGTACCGCTGCTCGCCGATTTTGATGAGTTTGCCGACGGCCAGCCGGTCCCGGCCGAGATCGACGGCTTTGGTGCCGTAGTCGCGGCGCATCCACTCCATGGCCGCGGCGTATGGGTCGTCGGCGTGGGACAGATCCAGCAGGGCATCGGCATAGGTGATAGTGCGATCCACGAATTGGTAGGGACGACCGTCGTATTCGACCACCCGCACGACGAGCGATTCGGTTTCCCGCCCAGCGATATTGACCGCCTCGGTGAACAGGTCGATATCGATATCACCCTCGATATCGACGTAATGCGCGATATTGACGTTCGGCCTGCCCGGAAGATTGTCGGCCAGCCACATGCTGTACTGCGCCCGGGACAACGGGATGAGATCCGGTTCGTGGTCGACAGCCGTGGCCGATCTCGAATTCATCTTCCGACCTTCCGCTCAGACTCGGAGGCACCGGAGCGCGGCAGAAAACGCCCCCTGCTGCGCTCGAAGCCTGGATACGACTTCGTCGTGACGAAGCGGTGTCCACGCCCCTGCCACGCGAACACCTTTTAAGAGCAAACAGCTATCAGATCGTGCGACGGACAATCTATGCACACGTCCGCGCGCTGCGCAACCGGCTCCGGCGTTTTGCCCGTTGACGCGCCGACCACCCGCGATCCCGATCCATAAACCTCGGCTGCGCATCCGCGCGCCGCGGTCCGACTCCAGTTCGCCGGGAGACAGATTCGGCGATGGTCCTCCGCGACCGGGTCGAATATCCGGCGCGCGAGCCGCCCGCGCCGGATCTCCCCCAGAAATAGATGGCCACCGGCCGCTCCACTGGCCAGGCGAGTATCCAGTTGTGCGTAGGTGGCTCTGTACCACGGGGCCAGATCCGGGGAAGCTCGTCCCGTGACCGGTCGTCTCACCGCCCTGTTCGCCGGGCTCTGGCTGTACGGGTTCTCGATGGCCGTGATGATCCGCGCCGCAGTCGGTTTGGACCCGTGGGACGTCTTCCACCAGGGCGTCACCCGGCAGCTGCCGATGAGCTTCGGCACCGTGACCGTGGTGGCCGGCGCGGTCGTCCTACTGGCCTGGATTCCGCTGCGCCAGTGGCCCGGTGTGGGCACGGTAAGCAATGTGGTGCTCGTCGGCGTTTCGGTCGATACGGGACTCTGGCTGCTGCCGCACTGGGAGTCGATGCCGGTCCGGCTCGGGGCGATGGTCTTCGCGGTCGTGCTCAACGCACTGGCCAGTGTGCTGTACATCGGCGCGGGGCTGGGCCCCGGCCCGCGCGACGGTCTGATGACGGGGCTGGCCCGCCGGACCGGATGGCCCATCCGCCGGGTCCGGACGGTCCTCGAGGTGACGGTCCTGACCAGCGGCTGGCTACTGGGCGGCAGCGTCGGTTTCGGCACCGTGGTCTACGCGGTCGCTATCGGACCGCTGATCCAGCTGATGATCCCGCTCGCCGCCGGCCGGCTACCCGGATTCGGTGCCCCCACAACCCGGCGAACGCGGGCCGCGGACGTGGTCCCCGGACCCGTCGGCGGCGAGGACGGGCCGGCCCCCTCCGGCCCTTGCCCCCGGGCGGCCCGCCACGGGTCCGCGCGCCGGATCCGCGTCGTCGGGCCGATCCGGACACCGAACGGGCGACACCGGTAACCGGTGTCGCCCGTTCGACGGCTCGATCAGTCGCGGAAGGCGTCCTTCACCTTCTCGCCCGCGTCCTTCAGGTTGGACTTGGTCTGGTCGGCCTTGCCTTCGTTCTCCGTCTTCTCGTCGCCGGTGGCCTTCCCGAGCTTTTCCTTGGCCTGACCGGCGAGTTCTTCGGCTTTGTTTTCGAACTTGTCCTTCGCACCCATCGCCTGTCCCCTCTCTTCGGATGTAACCGGCCGGCGGTCCGGCCGATCGTCGGCCGAATAACCACCGCGCGCCCCCTCAAACACCCCACTTCGTGCCGCTGCCGGACCACCGCGGCGCATCCGCGACCCGACCGAGACCTGCCTACACCGCGCGATTCGCCGGGTTCCCGGCCGCGGGCGGCGTCCTACTCGCCCGTAGCGCCGCACCTGCCTATTCTGCTCCGACGACAACGGAGTCGGGACCCGTACCTCCACCACCGAGCAGATCGGCAGGCCCGTGAACGCCACAACCATCGACCCCCTCCCGACCCCGGCCGCGTCCGGTAGACGGCCCGAGGCGATCCACCGCTTCCTCGTCAAACCCGCCGATGCGGGTATCGCGGGCGCGGTGGACGGCGGCAAGCTCCTCGAATGGATCGACAAGGTCGCCTATGCCGCGGCGGCCCAGTGGAGCGGCCGCTACTGCGTCACCGCCTATGTGGGTAATATCCACCTCGACCGGCCGATCGCGGTCGGAGAACTCGTCGAGTTGCACGCCAACCTCGTCCACACCGGCCGGACGAGCATGCATATTCTGGTCAGCGTCTACTCGACCGACCCCACTCGGCAGAAACCGGTCCAGACGGCGCAGTGCCTCACGATCTTCGTCGCCGTCGACGAGGCGCGGCGCACGGTCGCGGTGCCCCAGTGGGAACCGGCCACGATCCTCGAACTGCGGCGCCATCGGCAGGCCCGGGCCCGGATATCGGTCCGGAAGCGGATCGAGGAGGCCATGGCCGCGCAGCGCTACACCGCCGCCGGCACCGCGCCGAGCGCGACCCTGCGGTTCCTGGCGGCGCCGTCGGATATCAACTGGGGCGGTAAGGTGCACGGCGGCCGCACGATGGGGTGGATCGACGAAGCCGCGTATGTCTGCGGCGCCGATTGGGCCGGTCAGCATGTGATCACCTCCTATTTCGGCGGGATCCGCTTCTACCGGCCCATCGTCATCGGCCATATCGTGGAGGTCACCGCCCGACTGATCCATACCGGCCCGCGCAGTATGCACATCAGCGTGCACGTGACCGCGACCGATCCGCATTCCGACGAACCGGCCCTCGCCGCGCACGGCCTGGCCGTGGTCGTGGCGGTGGATGCCGTCGGCAAAGCGCGGCCCATCCAGCAGTGGACACCGGTTTCCGACGAGGACCGGTCCCTGGCGGCCCATGCCCGTCATCTCGTGGACCTGCGCGCCGAGGCCGAACCGTTCGCCACAGCCGCCGATCTACCGGCCGACGCCGAACCCAGCCATTTCCGCGCGCCGCTTCCGGGCTGAGTCAGGCCGGGGCCCGCCGTCGGGAACCGGGCCCGAGGATGTGCCCGGAACGGCGCAGCGCCCAGGGGGCGGCGATCCGCCGGGTCCGGGGCCACCCGTCAGGCGACCGGGCCGGCTCCCAAGGCTCGCCGCCACGCGGCGCCGCGCAGCAGGCGCAGGCCGTTGAGACCCACGATGATCGTGGAGCCCTCGTGTCCCGCCACGCCGAGCGGTAGTGGCAGGGTGCCCACCAGATCCCACACCACCAGCACCGCGATGAAGGATGCGGCGATCACCAGATTGGCGATCACGATACGGCGGGCTCGCCGGGCCAGTGCCAGCACCGCGGGGATGGCGGTGAGATCGTCGCGGACCACCACGGCATCGGCGGTCCGCAGGGTCAGATCCGAACCCGCGCCGCCCATGGCGATACCGGCGTGCGCGGCCGCGAGAGCGGGCGCGTCGTTGACCCCGTCACCCACCACGGTCACCGCGGCGCCGGTGGCCCGCAACTGCCGGACGGCGGTGACCTTGTCCGCGGGCAGCAACTCGGCCCGGATATCGGTGATGCCGACCCGGGTGGCCAGCCGCTCGGCGGCCACCCGGTTGTCACCGGTCAGCAGCACCGGGTTCGCCCCGGTCAGCTGCCGCGACGCCGTGACCGCGGCGGCGGCCTCCGGGCGCATTTCGTCGGCCAGGGCGAGGACGCCGATCGGCCGGTGATCGTAGGTCACCACGACCACGGTGCAACCACGCGACTGCAGGGCCGCGGCCGTGGCCGCGGCGGTATCCGCGCCGGGCGCGGCCACCACCAGCGCCGCCGGTGAGCCGACCCCGACGTGGTGATCGCCGACGCGCGCGCTGACTCCCCGGCCCGGTTCGGCGGCGAAATCGCCGACCGCGGGTACCTCGAGCCCGCGCGCACGAGCGGCCCGGACGATGGACGCGGCGAGCGGGTGTTCGCTGAGCCGTTCCACTGCCGCCGCGAGCCGCAGCACCGCGTCGGCGTCGAACGAATCGGTCGTGGACCGTATCTCGACCAGCTCCGGAACGCCGCGGGTCAATGTTCCGGTCTTGTCGAACGCGAGCAGGTCGGTGGTCCCTAGTCGTTCCATCACGACGGCGGATTTGACGAGAACTCCGTGCCGCCCGGCGGTCGCGACGGCGGCCAGCAGCGGGGGCATGGTCGCCAGCACCACCGCGCACGGGGAGGCCACGATCATGAAGGTCATGGCGCGCAGCAGCGCCGGCTGCAGCGACTCACCGAACAGCAGCGGCACCACGAAGATGGCCAGGGTGGCGGCCACCATGGCCACCGAGTAGCGCTGCTCGATCTTCTCGATGAACAGCTGGGTGCGGGCCTTGGTGTGGCTCGCCTGCTCGACCAGGGTGGCGATCCGGGCGACGACCGAATCCTGTGCGCGGCGGTCGACCCGGATCCACAGGGCGCCGGTGCCGTTGAGGGTGCCGGCGAAGACCTCGTCGCCGACGGATCTGTCCACCGGAAGCGGCTCTCCGGTGATGGTGGCCTGATCGACTTCGCTGCTGCCGGCCACCACGGTGGCGTCGGCGGCGATCCGTTCACCGGGGCGGACCACGACCGTATCGCCGATCTCGAGTGCGGCGACCGGGACCGTCTCCTCCTCGTCGTTCGCGGTGACCCGGGTCGCGGTATCCGGCGCCAGGTCCAGCAGACCGCGCACCGAATCCTCGGTCCGCGCGCTCGCGAAGGCCTCCAATGCGCCCGAGGTGGCGAAGATGACGATCAGCAGCGCACCGTCCCCGACCTGGCCGATCGCCGCGGCACCCAGCGCGGCGGCCACCATCAGCAGATCCACGTCCAGCGTCCGCTTCCACAGCGCGCGCAGTCCGGCCGTGGCGGGTCCCCACCCGCCCGCGGCGTAGCAGGCCAGGTACAGCGCCCACCACGACCAGGCCGGGCCGTCGGCCAGCTGCGTCGCGACTCCGGCCGCGAAGAGCACCACCGCTGTTGCCGCCCAACGGGTCTCGGGCAGTTCGAACATTTTCGTCCGGCGCACGGCCACGGCGGCGGGCACGCGCGTCGAATCGATGGGCGTACGCGTCGGAACGGCCACAGGTCACCTCCACGGCGGGAACGAACGATTCACCGACCATAACAGAACACATGAAGACGTCTTCATTCATGCTGGTTGATATGCTGTCTGCTTATGGGACACGGGGTCGAAGGCCGGGACCGCCCGATCGCGCGATTGAACGGGGACGCGGCGGCCCGCGTCGCGACCACTCTGCAGGCATTGGCCACGCCGAGCCGGTTGCTCATCCTCAGCGAACTACGCCAGGGCCCCCTACCGGTGACCGAGCTGGCGACGGCGGTCGGAATGGAGCAGTCGGCGGTATCGCACCAACTGCGACTCCTGCGCAACCTCGGCCTGGTCACCGGCGCGCGCAGCGGGCGCAGCATCGTCTACAGCCTGTACGACAGTCATGTCGCCCAGCTGCTCGACGAGGCGATCTACCACAGCGAACACCTCCGCCTGGGCCTCGCCGACCGCCCCGAAGCGGCAGGCTGAGCCCGGCCGGAACGGGGCGGCCCGGCACCGGCGGTGAGCGTGGGACCTCAGTCGTGGTCCGGTATTCCGCGCACCCGGTGTTCGGCGGCGTTCAGCGTTTCGACCAGGAGACGGCGCACGTGACCACCCCGGGTGCGATAGAGCATGCGTCGGCCGCCCCGCCGCCGCACCACCAATCCGGCCAATTCGAGCTTGGCCAGATGCTGCGAGACCGCCGGCCGGGCCAGTGAAACCCGGGCGGCCAGCGAACCGACATCCAGTTCGTCGTCGCCACTCAGTAGCCACAGCAGCCGCAGCCGGGTGGGGTCGGACAGCATCCGCAGCGCCGTGGTTGCCGCGTCCACGAGATCCGGGGACGGGAGCTCGGACCAATGACTACTAGAATCGTGTGCGTACACGAGCACGTATTCTGCCTGCTCGGCACGGATCGAGGAGTCGAGGGTTGTCACTGTTCGCCCATCGCGCCTACCGGCGCCTGTTCGCGGCGCAGGTGTCGGCCCTGTGTGGTACCGGTCTGGCCACCGTGGCGCTGGGGCTACTCGCCTATCAGCTCGCCGGAAAGGACGCGGGCCTGGTCCTCGGCACCGCCCTGACGATCAAGATGGCCGTGTATGTCACCGTCGCGCCCGTCGCGGCGGCCTACGCCGATCGACTGCCGCGCCGAGGCCTGTTGGTGACGCTGGACCTGGTGCGCGTCGCGGCGGCGCTGAGTCTGCCCTTCGTGCACGAGGTGTGGCAGGTCTATCTGTCGATCGCGGTGCTGCAGACCGCGTCGGCCGTGTTCACCCCGGCCTTCCAGGCCACACTGCCCGATATCCTGCCCGACGAACACGACTACACCCGGGCATTGTCCGCATCACAACTCGCCGCGACGATGGAGAGCCTGCTCAGCCCGTTGCTGGCGGCGCTGTTGCTCACCGTGCTGGATTTCCACCGGTTATTCGCCGGCACCGCCCTGGGCTTCCTCATCTCCGCGATACTGGTCGCGGGTACGGCGATCCCGGATCCCGTCCGCCGCGCGGCGACCGGGATATGGCACCGGACCGCCGCCGGTATGCGGATCTTCGCCGCCACCCCGCGGCTGCGCGGACTGCTCGGGGTGAACCTCGTGGTGGCGGCGGTGGGGTCGGTGGTGATGGTCAATACCGTCAACTACGTCCGCGATGTTCTGGGTGGTTCGCCCGCCGAGGTCGCGGTACTGCTGGCGGCCAACGGGTTCGGCACGATGCTCGCGGCCCTGGTACTGCCCCGGATGCTGGGCCGGGTCGGAGAACGCTCGATCGTGCTCGCCGGGGCGGGGACCCTCGTTCTCGGCATCGTAATGGCGATCACGATGGCGCTGTCCGGGTCCGAGAGCCGGTCCGCCGCCCTCGCGGTGTGGGCACTCATCGGCGCCGGAACCGGACTGGCGATCACTCCCGCCGGGCGGGTACTACGACGCTCGGCGCATCCGTTGGACCGCCCGGCCCTCTTCGCGGCGCAGTTCTCGCTCTCGCATCTGTGCTGGCTGATCACCTATCCGCTGGCGGGCCGGCTCGCCACCTCGACGGGGTTCGCCACCGCCTGGATCGTGCTGGCGCTCGTCGCCGGAGCCGGTCTGGTCGCGGCGCTGCGGTGCTGGCCCCGGCACGATCCCGCCGCGCTCGGCCACGTCCACGACGGCCGGATCGATCCCGGGCATATCCACGACGCGGTACCGGTGGGCGCGAACAGCTACCGGCACATCCACACCTTCGTCATCGACGACGATCACCGGCGGTGGCCCACACCGGTCGGCTGATATGCCAATCGCCGGTTGGTGACCCGCAGCTGCCGAGCGGTCGTCACGGCCAGCGTGCGCACCTGTACCGGAGTCAGCGGGCCGCACAGCCGGTCCCAGTGCAGGGCGACCAGCTGCCCCGGCGAGGCGTCGGGCACGGCGGAGTACCCGTCCTCCCATACGGGTACCATCAGCGCCGTGGGCGCGCCCAACCGCAACCGGCCCGCCTCGAAGCGCAACCGGCGACGCCGCACCGTCAGTTCCTCCCCGTGTCTGGCCGTCACGGTGGCCCAGCTGATCCGGCAGCAGTCCAATACCCGGATCGGTTGTTCCCCGCCGCGACCGAGCAGCCGGGTCCAGGGGTAGATACCGAACACGTGGAAGCAGTGATTGGCTGCCGCCTCACCGGCCAGCGACTCCGCGGCGAGGTACTGCCAATAGTGCCCCGCGGCCGGGCCGATCACGGCGAGCAACTCGGTGACGAAGGCGTCCGGATCCAGTCCCGCGCCGACGCCGCCGCCGATCCAGTACGACTCGACTAGCCGGTGGTCCAGCGGATCGGCGATACCCGTCATCCGCGACATCACCCGCAGGTAGGGCCAGGCCCCGGTGAAATGACGCGCGGCGGCCCGCACCCGCTCCGGGGTGCCGCCGCGCAGGGCCGAGGTCTCGGCCGGGCCGCAGTAGCCGAGCAGGTTGGGCGCGTAGGCGTAGCGGGCGAACATCTCGGTTCCCCGGGCGGTGCGGGTATCGGCGGGCGTGTTCACGGGTCCACCGGTACTTCGCGCCGCCACCGCCGCTCGACGTCACCGAATCGCCAGACGGCCGCGGCGGCGGCCCAGGTCAGGACGAAGAGACCGACGATGATGAACCCCATCGCGCCGAGATCGAGCGCACCGATCCAGGCGAGTGGGCCGGTGGTGAGGTCGAGCTTCTCGGTCAGGATGGAAATGATCTCCTGCGCCCCGATCAACAGGGCCACCGCGACCGACAGACCGGTGACCACGAAGTTGTAGTAGATCTTGCGGACCGGGCCCGCGAATGCCCAGCCGTAGGCGAAGTTCATGAACGTGCCATCCATGGCGTCGAACAGCGACATACCCGCCGAGAACAACACGGGCAGTACGAGAATCGCGTACCAGGGCAGATCGGTGGCCGCCGCGCCACCGGCGATCACGAGCAGACCCACCTCGGTGACGGTGTCGAATCCGAGTCCGAACAGCAATCCGACCGGATACATCTGCCAGGGCCGGCGAACCGCGCGCATCAGCGGACCGAATACGCGGTTCAGCGCGCCGCGGTCATCGAGCCGGCGTTCGAGTTCGGCTTCGTCATACACCCCGCTCCGCATACCGCGGAACACCCGCCAGATTCCGATCAGCGATATCAGGTTCAGCAACCCGATCAGGATGAGGAAGGTACCCGAGACACCGGTGCCGAAGACGCCGGTCCACCGCTGCAACCGCGAATTGTCGTCCTGCAGATCGACCGCGAGCGCCTTCACCCCCGCCGCCAACAGGGCGACCAGCACGAACACGATGGTGGAATGCCCGAGGGAGAACCAGAAACCGACCGACAGCGGTTTCTGGTTCTCGGCCACCAGTTTGCGAGTCGTATTGTCGATCGCGGCGATATGGTCGGCGTCGAACGCGTGCCGCATCCCCAGTGTGTAGGCGGTGATCCCGAGCCCGGCACCGAAGACGGCGCCGTCCACGAGATAGCCGCCCGGAACCACCAGGAACAGCAGTGTCGCGAAGCCGATGAGGTGTAGCGCGACGACCGCGAGGGTCATCCCGGCCACGCTGCGGCGCTGCGCGGGATCCAGATCCGACCAGCCCGCTCGCAGGGCCGCCACCGATTTCCGCACCGTCGGTGTACCTCGTTCCTTCCGGGCGGCGGCCCCAGCGGACGCGCCGCATCAACAGATCCGCGGCAACTGCTCACCGGCGGGCAGATCGACCACCCGCGTACCGCCGAGCGCGGTGCGCGCCACCACCATGCCCGGATGCTCCTCGACACAGCGGCCGATCACCGCCGCGTGGGCCCCGAGCGGATGGGCGCGCATCGCCGCCAGCACCCGCTCCGCGTCGGCGGGCGGTACGAAGGCGACCAGTTTGCCCTCGTTGGCGACATACATCGGGTCCAGGCCGAGCAGCCCGCACGCGTCCCGGACCGCTGCCGGTACCGGCAGCGCGGTCTCGTCCAGCGCGATACCCGTGCCGGCGGCACGGGCGATCTCGTTCAGCGTGGCGGCCACCCCACCGCGGGTCGGGTCGCGCAGTACGTGCAGGTCGGCACCCGTTTCCAGCATGGCTGCCACCAGGCCGCCCAGCGGCGCGGTATCGCTGAGCACCGCCGTCCCGAACTCCAGGCCCTCGCGGCAACTCATCACCGCGATACCATGCACCCCGATCTCACCGCTGACCACGACGATATCGCCGGGGGCCGCGCGCTCGGGCCGGATATCGACGCCGTCGGCGAGCACACCGATACCGGCGGTGTTGATGAAGATGCCGTCACCGTGCCCGGTGTCCACGACCTTGGTATCGCCGGTCACCAGCGAGACACCGGCCGCCGATGCCGCGGTGCCGAGCGCCTCGGCCACCTGGGCGATCTCGGACAGCGCGGTGCCCTCTTCGAGAATGAACGCGGTGGACAGGACCAGGGGCCGCGCACCGGCCATGGCCAGATCGTTGACGGTGCCGTTCACCGCGAGCTCGCCGATCGAACCGCCCGGGAACACCAGCGGTTTCACGACGAAGGAATCGGTGGAGAAGGCCAGGCGGGTGCCGTCGACCGTGACGACCGCGGAATCTCCCAGACCGGTGTCGGCGGCGGCCCCGAAGGCCGGAAGGAACAGGTGCTCGATCAGCTCCCCCGACATGGCCCCGCCCCCGCCGTGGCCCATCACGATATTCGGTGCGTCGCGCAGCGGCATCGGGCAGACCCACGCGTCGGCATCGATCGTCACCGTCGGGGTCATCGGATCCTCACGCATGGGCCACCTCCGCGGGCTGGTCCAGTCGGCGGTACAGGTAGTAGGCGGCGCACGCGCCCTCGGAGGAGACCATGGTGGCGCCCAGCGGGTTGCGCGGTGTGCACTGGGTGCCGAACGCGGCGCATTCGTTGGGTTTGATCAGACCCTGCAGGACCTCGCCGGATCGACAGATCGCCGATTCGGCCGCATGCAGTTCGCCCACCGCGAACCGGTATTCGGCGTCGTAATCGCGGTAGCGCGCCGACAGCCGCCACCCGCTGTCCGGAATCACGCCGATCCCCCGCCAGGCCCGGTCGGTGACCTCGAAGACATCGTCGAGCATGGCCTTGGCCGCCGGATTCCCCGCCGCCGAGACCGCGCGCGGATAAGCGTTCTCCACTTCGTGCCGGCCCGCCTCGAGTTGCGCCACCGTGCGGCGGATGCCCTCGAGGATATCCAGCGGTTCGAACCCGGTGACCACCATGGGAGCCCGGTACCGCTGGGCCAGCGGCGGATACTCCTCGGTACCCATCACCGTGCACACGTGCCCGGCCAGCAGGAACGCCTGGACCCGGCACTGCGGCGATTCCATGATGGCGGCGATCGCCGGCGGCACCAGCACATGCGATACCAGCAGCGAGAAGTTCTCGATACCGAGGCGCCGGGCCTGGTAGACGGTCATCGCGTTGGCCGGGGCGGTGGTCTCGAAACCGATTCCGAAAAAGACCACCTGCCGGTCCGGGTTCGCTTTGGCCAGCTCCAGGGCGTCCAGCGGCGAGTAGACCACCCGGACGTCCCCGCCTTCGCTCTTGACGTGGAAGAGATCCTTCTCGCTGCCCGGGACCCGCAACATATCGCCGAAGGAGCAGAAGATCACCCCGGGCCGGGCGGCGATCTCGAGGGCCTTGTCGATGACCTCCAGCGGGGTGACGCATACCGGGCAGCCCGGGCCGTGGATCATCTCGATCCGGTCCGGCAGCAATTGGTCGATTCCGTGCCGGATGATCGAATGTGTCTGCCCACCACATACTTCCATGATCGCCCATCGGCGGTCGGTGGTGGCGCGGATCCGGTCGAGAAGTTTCTTCGCCAAGTGCGGATCACTGAATTCGTCGAGATACTTCACGGCTCCTCCTCGGGGTCGCGCTGCCGCGGCGCTTCCGGGTTTTCCACTCCCGCCTGCGCGGCCGCGACGGCGAAACCGTCGGCGAACTCCTCGTTCAGCACACCGAGGTGTTCGAATTCGGCCAGGGTCCGCAGCGCCGATTCCTCGTCCAGCCGGTTGATGGCGAACCCCACATGCACGACGACGTAGTCGCCGATCGCGACATCAGGGATGTATTGCAGGCATACGTCCTTGTGCACGCCGCCGAAATCGACGACCGACATGAGCGTGCCGTCGCGCTCCTCGAGGCTGAGTACCTTTCCGGGAACTGCCAGGCACATGATCGTCCTCCTTCTCCACTCAGCCCGCGGCCACCGCGAGCACCTGACCGAACGCGAGACCGCCGTCGTTGGGCGGCAGCCGGTGGTGGGTGAGCACGGTGAAACCGTGCGCCCGCAGCAGCCGCCGGGTGGCCGACAGCAGCAGCGCGTTCTGGAACACCCCGCCCGACAGGGCGACGGTCGTGGCCGGTCCCGTATGGGCCAGAGCAATCTCGAGCACCAGCCGCGCGAGCGCGGCGTGGAAACGGGCGCCGATCACCGCCGCCGGTACCGCGTGCGCGGTATCGGCGACCACCGCCGCGAGCACCGGGGCGGGATCGATCGGTATCGGGTCGCGGCCGGTATCGAACGCGAACCGGTAGTCGACGCCGTCCGTATTGCCGCGCCGGGACACACCTTCGAGTTCGATAGCGGCCTGCGCCTCGTAATCCACGGTGTGGCGGATCCCGGCCAGCGAGGCCACCGCGTCGAACAGCCGGCCCATACTGGAGGTCGGCACACAGCCCAGCCCGGTTTCGAACTGGTGGGCGAGCACCGGGCGTTCGGCCGCCGGGCAGGCGCGCACCGAGGCGATCGCGGGCCGCCATTCCATACCCGCTGCCCACAGATGCGCCAGCGCCATCCGGTACGGCCGGTGCACGCTCGTATCGCCACCTGCCAGCGGCACATATTTCAGATGCGCCAGCCGACGGTAGCCCTTGTACCCGGCGGCCAGGAACTCCCCGCCCCAGACCGCACCGTCGGGGCCGAACCCGGTGCCGTCGAACGCGACTCCCAGCACGGTGTCGGACGGCCCGAGGCCGTGCTCCCCCATCACGGCCGCGATATGCGCGTGATGGTGTTGCACGGTGCGCACCGGGCGGTCGCCGGCCGCGCGGCGCGCCCACTCCGTGGAGCGGTAGCCCGGGTGGGTATCGGCGGCAAGCTGGGTGGGGCGCACACCGGTCAGTTCACGGAGGTGCTGTTCGGTGGCGTCGAAGGCCCGCAGCGTCGCCAGATCGTCCATATCGCCGACGTGCTGGCTCAACCAGGCGTATCGGCCGTCGGCCACCGCGCAGACGTTCTTCAGATCGGCCCCCACCGCGAACGTCGGTGCCACCGGCACGGGCAATGCCAGTGGCAGCGGCGCGTATCCACGCGACCGGCGCACCGGTGTTTCGGCGCCGTCGACGACGCGCACCACCGAATCGTCGCAGGGCACCAGGATCCGGCGGTCGTGCCACAGCCATCCGTCGGCCAGCCCGGCGAGGCGTTCCCGGGCGTCCGCGTCGTCATGGCAGATCGGTTCGCTGCTGCGGTTGCCGGATGTCATCACCAGCACATCGGGACCGGGAGGGTCGCCGGGGAGCCCGAAGAGCAGGATGTGCAGCGGGGTATAGGCCAGCAGCACGCCGAGATCCGGGTTGCCCGGCGCGACGGATCCGGCGACCTGCCGGGCACCGCGCGGGAGCAGCACGATGGGGCGCTGTGGGCCGGTCAGCAGCGCCGCGGCGACGCCGTCGATCCCGGCTATCCCCCCGGCGACCGCGAGATCCGGCGCCATCACGGCGAAAGGCTTGCCGCCGCGGCGTTTCCGGCGGCGCAGCTCGGCCACCGCCGTCTCGTCGGTGGCGTCGCAGGCCAGGTGATAACCGCCGACGCCCTTCACGGCGAGGATGCCGCCCGCGCGCAGCAGCGCACGCGCGGCGGCGAGCGGTTCACCGCCGCCCGTCCCGTCGTAGTACAGGCGGGGACCGCACTCCGGGCAGGCGATGGGCTGGGCGTGAAACCGGCGATCGGCGGGATCGCGGTATTCCCGGGCGCAACGCTCGCACATCGGGAAATCGGCCATGGATGTCCGCGCCCGGTCGTAGGGCAGGGAGGCGATGATGGTGAATCGCGGACCGCAGTTGGTGCAGTTGACGAAGGGGTGCCGGAAGCGCCGGTCGGCGGGATCGCGCAGTTCCGCGGCGCAGTCCGCGCAGATCGCGATATCGGGTGAAGCGAGCGTACGCCCGCCGCCCGCGGTGGTGTCGGTGATCCGGAATCCGGTACCGCCACGCAGCGGCAGCTCCCGGCATTCGATCGAGTCCACCACGGCCAGCGGCGGCGGGGCGGTTCGCAGGCGCCGCTCGAACTCCGCGAGGTCCGCAAGGGTCCCCTCGGTTTCGATGAACACCCCGCTGCTGTCGTTGGATACCCGGCCGCTCAGTGAGAGCTCCGCCGCGGTGGTGTAGACGAACGGCCGGAACCCGACGCCCTGCACCACACCGCGCACCACGAACCGGCGCCGCGCCCGGTCGGCCGTCACGGCTGCTGACCCCGGCCGAGTAGGCGTAACCCCGCCATCGCCTCGGCCGCGCCGGCCGCGTCGGTCTTCTCGACCGCGAAGCCCATATGGATGACCACCCAGTCGCCGGGCCGCGCGGGATCGTCCTCGAGCAGGCCGATGTTCACCCGCCGCTGTTCACCGGAGACGTCCACCACAGCGATCTGGCGGTGGTAGCCGTCGGGTACCGTGACGACCCGGCCGGGAATACCGAGACACATGGTCACACCTCCTGATATGGGCGGAGCAGTTCGGCGACGACACGGTCCACGGCCGCCACGGCCGCGTCCACCGCGTTACCGACCGGGGTGGACAGTCCGAGCCGCTCGTCCACCGATTCGACCTGGCATCCGACGACCACGGTCGGGGGCACGGTGCCGCCCAGCGCCCGGACACCGGCGAACACCGCCGCCGGATCCATCGCGTGGGCGTCCAGCGCCGCGGTCTCGGCGCATCCGGGTTCGGCCCGCAGCACCTCGATCCGGCCCGGCGTGCCGCGATCCGGCAGGGCGTCGACCAGCACCAGCGCATCCCAGGGGTCGAGCAGGTCGTAGGCCAGGTGCATACCGCGGATGCCGTAGTCCATCACCCGCGCACCGGCTGCCGGGCGCTCCGGCATACGCCGCACCACCTCGGGTCCGAAACCGTCGTCGCCCAGGAAGATATTGCCGATCCCGGCGATCAGTACGGTATCCGTCGGCTCAGCCCTTTCCGTCGGTCGGCGTCGTCGCCCCGCCGACATCCTGGTCGTCGACCGTCCCGGTCGCCGTCTCCTCCGGTTCGTTCGCCGTCGGTTTGCGCTCCTGGTAGGGCGGAACGGCCGGTTCGCTACCGGCGGGCGGCTCCGAGGTGAACTCGGCCTCCCGCTCGGCGTCCTCGCCGTGCGCGGAGGTCACCTCCTCGTGACCGATATCGCCCGGTTCGCGTTCGGCGGGTCCACCGGCCACGGTGTCCGCACCGGTATCGCGCGAGCCCGGCTCACCGCGTTCCTGCTGTGGTTCTTCTCTCGGGTCCTGCATCGTGACTCCTTCCGATCCGCCGCTACATATGCCGGATCTTCAGATATCTCCGGAGGTCCGGTACCGAGCGCACACCGAGGTAGACAGCCGCTGCCGCCAGCACCGCCACCACCGCTGTCGAGACAACTCCCACCGTCTGCATCACGTACTTCCTTTCACTTCTCGGGCTCGTCGAGCGGCTCCAGTTCGTCGGGCGCGAAATAGAGGTACCGGCCGAACCATTCGTGCAGTTCGGCCGCGGGGTCGTCGTCCAGTACGACCCCGACGTGTGACTCCCCGTCCACGTCCTGGTGCACCGAGACGACCCGGGCAGGCGCACCGTCGACGAACAGATCCTGGGCGTCGGCCCGCCGGGACGGGTGCAGCCGGACCCGGCTACCCCGGCGCACCAGCACACCCGCCACCGGCACCGCGTCGCTCTCGGGACGGACGGCGCGGTCGGCGACCGGGTCCCACCAATCGATCCCCTCCGGGACCTCGGGTACCGGGTGGGGCCGATCGGGGCCGGGTTCGCGCAACACACCGTGCAGCTGCCGCATCGCTTCCGGCGAGACGGCCTCGCAGCGGTCGATGATCTCGGCTGCGCGCGGGTCGGTCGCCCGGGCCTGTGCCTTCTCCTCGTCGGTCATCGTCATCACCCGCAGGGTGAGGATCTCGTCGATCTCGGTGGAATCGAACAGCTCTCCCGGGCTCTGCGCGGCGATCTCGGGGTGGTCGTAGAGGATGATCGGCGAGATCAGCAGCAGGCTGTGATCACCGGGCGGGCCGGCGAGCACCGGGAAGCACCGGCGCGACGCGCAGTGTCCGACCGCCGGTGCGGCCGCCGCCGGTGGATCCAGGGACGAAACGAACTGTCCGCCGCCGACCTGCCCGAGGACGTGCGCACCGATCAGCGAACGGGCGAGTGCGTCCTGTGTACCGGTCGCGGGGCGACCCACATTGCTGATCTCCACCGTGAGCCGCAGGAACCCGCCGGCGTGCTCGACGACGAGCGAGAATTCGCCGGCGAGCGGTTGCCGGGTGCGCACCAGAGTCCCGATTGCCCGGCCCGCGGTGTCGGCGATCTCCTCGATATCGACGCCCGCGGGGACGGTCAGCGGACGGACGAGGGATTCCGCGGCCACTGGGCCGATGACGATCTTCTGGGTGACGGCCTCGTCCCAGGACAGCCACGAGCGCGCGCCGACGGACAGTTGGGCGCGCGGCCGGCCGTCACCATCGACCACCTGCCGCCGCTGGAGCTGGAGGAAGCGGACGGTCCAGGTCAGTACCGGGTCCGCAGCCGGGTCCAGCAGGAACCCGGCCGACAGCGACGGCTCCTCGCCGAATCCCGCCGCGGCCGCTCCCGGCGGTCCCAGCACCCCGAACTGCCAGCGCGCCATATTCTTGCGCGTGGTCGCCCGGTAGGGATAGAGCAGATAGCCCTCGTAGAGCACCGCGTCGGCGATGGCGCGGGCCCGGGTCAGCGGATCGGCGGTCACGGCAGTTCCTCCGCGCGCGCCAGCAGCCGGGTCACCGCGTCGTCGAAGCCGAGCAGACCGTGGCCGGATTTGTAGGCGGCCAACGCGTCGAGGGTGTCCCGGTGCAGGCGGACCCAGCCGGTATTGGGGAAATGCGCGGCCATGAGCTCCCGCCACACCGACAGCGGCATATCGAAGGTGTCCTCACGGTCCCACGGGATCTGCTGGATCGCGAAGCCACCGCTGCCCTTGATGAACACCGTGCCGCTGAACAGGAACAGCAGCGGCACCGAGCCGTCGCGCAGGGCGTGCAGGTATTTCGAGCCGGTCACTTCGAAGTCGTAGGTACACGGCATCGGCATATCCACCTCGGCGCCGCCGGAGAAGCCGGGAACCATGGTGGCGCAGTGCATCCAGAGGAAGGATCGCTGGGTATCCCGCCAGCGTTCACGCGCGCCGAACAGGTCGGTCAGCCCGGCGCCCTCTTCGTCGGAGTACCGGCGGCGCGACGGCTGGATCCGCACCTGCGCGCGTAGGGCGATCGCGTGGACGGGTTCGTCCGCGAGCGAGGCGATGCCGACCCGGGCGGACAGGATCGGCGCGACGGAGTAGGGCTGCGGCGCGATCTCCAGCACCGCGAACGTGGTCGAGTGCACGGGGCTCATCGCGCGTCCCGGGCCCGGGCCGAGGCGGCCGCGAAGAATTCGTCCAGATAGTCACGCACATCCCGACCACCGTCGAAACCGCGCCAGAGCAGGCGCATCCGGCCGACGAATTCGTAGCACGCGTCGATCGGCAGGAGCAGACAGCTCGCCCGATCGCTGTCGTTATCGGGAACGCGGATGAGCAGGGCTTCCACATCGGCGGCGAGCACATCCAGTTCCGGGTGCCGCCGCAGGATCGTATTCCATCGGTCCAGCGGCAGTTCCGATTCGGTCGCGCCCGCCGGGCCGGGATAGAAGGCCACGGTCCGGTCCTCCGCGGAGTTGTGGAAGAAGAAGGCCAGCCCCACCGGTATATCCAGCGCGTCCCATTCCGCCGGGCCGATGGTGAACCCGGGGAAGGCGAGGTAGCGGTCGGGCACCGCCCGGTACCGCAGGGCCGCCTGCTGGTCCACGAACAGCAGATAGCAGCCGCGGCAGACGCACATCAGCTGCCGGCCCTCGAGATCCACCACATGCTGGTGCTCGGCGGCGATGGGCGCGGCGCACATCTCGCAGCGTTCGCCCGCCCGCGGCGTGGGCGGGCGTTCGGCGGTGATCCGCCGGAGCACTCGCGACGGTGTGTTCACCCCGGCACCCCCACCGGCACGGCCACCGACAGTTCACCGGACCGGACGAGGACCGGAAGCGGTTCGAGGTGACCGTCGCCGTCGAGACGCGCGCCCGCCCGGACGACATCGAAATGCGCGCGACAGGTCGGACAGCGCAGGACCGCGTCACCGGCCGGGTATCCGGCCCGCCGGTGCAGTGCGGCCCCCGCGAGCGAATGCCCACAGCCCGGGCAGTGGTCCCGGTAGGCGAACAGTTGCTCACCCACCCGGCAGGCCAGCACCGTGTGGTCGGCGACCGCGAAGCCGCCCACTTCGCCGGGAACGAGTTCGGCCAGTTCGGGGACCGGCACCCAGCTGCCCGCCGCCCGCTCGTCGGCGCGCACCCGGGAGAACAGCGAATCGGTGGAGATCAACCCCTTCGATTGTTCCGGTTCCGCGGCCACGACTTCGATGGCCTCGATTTCCGGGGCAGCGGTACGTACCGCGTCCTCCACCGCCAGTTCCAGGGTCACCGACGAGGACGGGCAGCTGCGGCAACTGCCGGTCAGTTCCAGGCGCACCACCCCGTCGACAATGCCGACCAGGGTGACATCGCCGCCGTGCGAGCCGAGATACGGCCGCACACTGTCGAGCGCGGTCCGCACCCTGGCCGCCACGTCGTGCGGGTGCAGCCCGTGCACGAGTAGCAGGCTCGCGACCAGGTCGTCGCGGGCCAGGCGTTCGACCGACCCCGGGTCCAGTAGCTCCACCACACGGGCGAGTCCCGCGCCATACAACCCGGCCACCTCGCGTACCAGTTCCTCGGCCCGTTCCCGGGCGACGGCGCCCCCCGCCGAACTGGCCTCGAGCATCGTCTCTATCCGGTCGCCCGACGCACGCCAGCGCTGCCCGTCAGGTGCTGTGTCATCCTGTCCGTGTGGGGGTGCGTCCACCTCACTCTCCCGTCGCCGGTACCGGATTCACTCCGGTGTGGCCGTCTGCGTCGGCGAATGCAGCGTCCGCAGGCTCTGCCCCTTACCGAGGTACATGTGCACGCCGCACGGCAGGCAGGGATCGAAACTGCGGACGGTGCGCATGATG
This sequence comes from Nocardia grenadensis, assembly GCF_050942415.1. Lineage (NCBI taxonomy): Bacteria > Bacillati > Actinomycetota > Actinomycetes > Mycobacteriales > Nocardiaceae > Nocardia > Nocardia grenadensis. The sequence goes on from NZ_CP192054.1 coordinate 3,394,129, forward strand.
TCGATGCCCTTGAAGTGCTCGCGGTCGTTCTCCTCGAAGATCGGCTGGCCCTGCACCGCGTCCTCGTACGGACCCGGCGTGCCGTAGCTGTCGCGCGGACTGGCGTTCCACGGGGTGGGCGGATACGGGTGGTAGTTCGCGATCTTCCCGTCCCGGATCACCATGTGGTGCGAGAGCACACCGCGCACCGCCTCGGTGAAACCACAACCGATGCCCTCCTCGGGCACCTCGAACTCCTCCCAGGTCTTGGTGTGCCCGGCCCGGATCTCCGCCAGCGCCTTCTCGGCGAAATGCAAGGCACTGGCCGCGGAATACGCCTGGAAGTAGGTCCGGGCGCGGTCGCGTTCGATGGTGTTGCTGCCGTGCACGGGAATCTTCCATTCCAGCGTGACCGGGCCCGCGAGCGCGGTCTTGGGCAGGTTGATCTGCACGCTGTGGCCGGTGGACTGCACATACCCGATATCGACCAGCCCGGCCAGCGCCGTCGACCACAGCCGCGCCAGCGGCCCGCCGCCGGTGTCCAGGGCCAGGTGGTCGCTGCCGTCGAACCAGCGCGGCGACATGACCCAGCTGTACTTGTCCTCCAGGTCGCGTTTTTGCGGCCGGGGATTGGTGTGCTGGTTCCAGGGGTGCCGCCGGTCCACCGGGTTGCCCAGCGGATCGGTGGCCACGAACGTCTCCTGGTCGGTCCAGTCCTCGTAATAGGAACTGCCCAGCAGGATCCGCAGGCCCAGATTGATATCGAGCAGGGAGGTCGTGACCAGCTTGCCGTCGACGACCACACCGGGGGTGACGAACATCTTGCGACCCCAGTCCTCCATGTCCGCATAGGAGAAGTTGCAGAACTCGGGATCCTGGAACGAACCCCAGCAGCCCAGCAGCGTGCGCCGCAGGCCCACCTGGTCGTAGCCGGGTATCGCGTCGTAGAAGAAGTCGAACAGATCGTCGTGCATCGGCACGACCTTTTTCATGAACTCGACGTAGCGCATCAGCCTGGTCATGTAGTCGGTCATCAGCTGGACCGTCGCCACGGTTCCCGGGCCGCCCGGGTACAGCGTCGACGGATGCACGTGCCGGCCCTCCATCAGGCAGAACATCTCGCGGGTATACCGGCTCACCTGCAGGGCTTCCCGGTAGAACTCACCGGTGAACGGGTTCAGCGCGCGCATGATGTCGGCGATCGTGCGGTAGCCGTGTGCCTGCGCGTGCGGGGCATCGGTCCGCTCGGCCACCGCGAGCACGCCGGGATTGGTCTCGGCGACCATCTTCTCGCAGAAGTCCACCCCGACCAGGTTCTCCTGGAAGATGTTGTGGTCGAACATGTACTCGGCCGCCTCGCCGAGGTTGACGATCCACTCGCCCAGGTGGGGCGGTTGCACGCCGTAGGCCATGTTCTGGCAGTAGCAGGAACAGGTCGCGTGGTTGTCGCCGCAGATGCCGCAGATTCGGCTGGTGATGAAATGGGCGTCGCGGGGGTCCTTACCGCGCATGAACACCGAGTAGCCGCGGAAGATCGATGAGGTGCTGTGGCACTCCACGACCTCGCTGTTGTCGAAATCGATCTTGGTGTAGATACCGAGACTGCCGACTATGCGGGTGATCGGATCCCACGCCATCTCGACGAGGCTGTCCGGTTCGATCGTGCGATGCGACGGCTCGGGGATGATCTGTGTCATCGCCAGGACCCTCCTACCAGGTTCGGGTCGCGCCGGTCTCGAGCTTTTCGCCCCTGTGCCGCCAGCGTGGCTCTTTGTCGACGGTACGACCGGTGATGTTGCGGAGGCTGCGGACTACCGATCCATAGAGGCCCGAGGCGGCGGAGGAGAACTTCCCGCCGGGCGGTTCGTCCATGAACGGCATGAATTTGTCGGGGAAGCCCGGCATGGTGCATCCGATGCAGATACCGCCCACGTTCGGGCAGCCGCCCACACCGTTGATCCACCCGCGTTTCGGCACATTGCACTTGACCACCGGACCCCAGCACCCCAGTTTCACGATGCATTTCGGGGAGCCGTATTCGGTGGCGAAATCGCCCTCCTCGTAGTAGCCCGCGCGGTCGCAACCCTCATGCACGGTCGCGCCGAACAGCCACGTGGGGCGTAGCGCCTCGTCGAGCGGGATCATCGGGGCCTGACCGGTGGCCGTGTAGAGGAGGTAGGTGAGCGTCTCCGACAGATTGTCCGGGTGGATGGGGCAGCCGGGGACACAGACGATCGGGATTCCGGCCTTGCTCTTCCAGTCCCAGCCGAGATAATCGGGCACGCCCATGGCACCGGTCGGGTTACCGGCCATGGCGTGGATACCGCCGTAGGTCGCGCAGGTGCCGGCCGCCACGATGGCTGTGGCCTTCGGGGCGAGACGGTCCAGCCATTCACTGGTCGTCAGGGGCTGGCCGGTGGCGGGATCGTTGCCGAACCCGCACCAGTACCCCTCCTCGTGCAATTGTTCGTTCGGTATCGACCCCTCCACGACGAGCACGAACGGTTCGATCTCGCCACGGTCTGCCCGGAAGAACCATTCGAGGAAATCGTCGGCACCACCATTGGGACCGCACTCGAAGTCGATGAGCGGCCAGTGCACCGCGACTTTCGGGAGACCGGGGAGGGCGCCGAGGGCGATTTCCTCGACACTGGGCTGGGTGGCGGCGGTCAACGCCACCGAGTCGCCGTCACAACTGAGACCGGCATTGATCCAGAGCACATGGATCAAGGTCTCTTCGGCTCGGACCGCTTCCTGAGTTGGCATACGCTGCCACCTTCCGGAGTCGAAGCGGGGACTGGCCGTTCCGGCTCATAGACCACGGATTGTGACTCTGATCACAACAGTCTAGACGGGGTGACCTGCACCCTCAAGGCTCGTCGCGGCCGCCCGGCGCTGCTCCGCCAGCCACTCGTACCAGCGGTCGAGCCCTGCGCCGGTGGTCGCCGAGACCGGGAGGAATTCCAGGCCTGGATTGACCGCACGCGCGTAGTCGGTGCAGGCGACGAGATCGAAGTCGACATACGGCAACAGGTCGATCTTGTTCACGAGCACCAGACCGGCCGCCGCGAACATATGCGGATACTTGAGCGGTTTGTCCGTTCCCTCGGTCACCGAGATCAGCACGACCTTCCGCGACTCACCGAGGTCGAACAGAGCCGGGCACACGAGGTTGCCGACGTTCTCGATGAACAGCAGCGTGCCGGGCCCCGGATCCAGCGCGTGCAGTGCCCGGCGTGTCATCTCGGCATCCAGATGACAGCCGGCCCCCGTGTTGATCTGCACCGCTCGGGCTCCGGTCGCGGCGATCCGCTCGGCATCGCGTACCGTCTCCTGATCCCCCTCGATCACCGCGATCGGGGTATCGGGCAGCGCGCGGATCGTCCGCTCCAGCAGCATGGTCTTTCCCGCGCCCGGGGAACTGGTCATATTGAGGGCCACGATGCCGCGTCCGCGCAGCCACTCGCGGTTGTGCTCGGCGAGATGGTCGTTGCGCGCGAGCACTTTTTCCTCGAGCGATACCGTCTCGGTTGCCGGCGGGTGGGTATGCGGAGGCCCACCGTCGTGTGCGTGCTCATGGCCGTCGTCGGCGTGCTCGTGGCCGGGACCGCGCGCATGCGGCGGCCCGTCCCGGCCGTGTTCGCGTCCCGGATCGGCCGGCGCGTCGCGTCCGATCGTGATCACGCCTACCGTGTCGTTTCCACATCCGCAGGTTGCGCACATTCCCGACTCACTTCCATCGAGCGGATTCGCAGTTCCCGGCCCGCTCCCAGCATCACGTCCGCGCTTCCGCACGGGCACAGCAGGAGCAGTTCGGTGACGATGAAGTCCGCACCGCAGTCACGGCAGTGCGCCGCACCCGGTACGCACCGGATATCCAAGCTCGCGCCATCCGCGACGGTGCCTTCGGCAGCGATATCGAAAGCGAATCGGAGCGCATCGGGGACCACGGCGGTCAGCACACCCACATCGACGGTCACGCGATACACCGCACGCCCCGCCGCGTGGTCGCACACGGCGTCGACAACACTCTGCGCAATCGCGAGTTCGTGCATCATCATCTCGACTCGTCGAGGGGATAACTGGATGCTAAGCCGGATCGATGTAGACATCAACGATCCGGCTCCGACGTTCTCGGTGAGGATGGTCGTAGGGTCCATCCACGCTCGCAGAAGGAGTCGGTTATGAGACTCCGCACGCCTCTACCGGTGGAATGCCGACGGCGTGGCGGTGGCCGGGGACGGGCCCTACTCGGAGGCCAAGGAACACCTGGCCGGGTTCTTCCTGATCGATGTGGAGACCCCCGCGCGGGCAGAGGAGATCGCCACCGTTTTCGCCGGACCGGGCGAAACCGTGGAGTTGCGGCCCACCATGTGGCCCGGCGACGACCGGTGAGTTCACAGCCGGCGATGGCGACGGTATGGCGGCGAGAGGCCCCACACCTACTCGTCGCCCTGCTCCGCCGACACGGTGATCTCGCCGAGTGTGAAGACGCGGCGCAGGAGGCGGCAGCAGCCGCCGCGGCGGCGGACTGGGGGCGCAACGGTATACCGGACAATCCGCGCGCTTGGCTGATCCGGGTGGCTTCCCGGCGGCTCATCGACTACGCGCGGGCCGATCGGTCCCGGATCGGCAGGGAGGAGGCGGTCGCGGCGGCGTGTCCCGCCGACGCCCATCTCGCGCCGTCCGCCGACGAGAGCGAACCGACGCGGGGGGATGACACACTGCAATTGTTCCTGCTCTGCTGCCATCCGAATCTGACCCGCCCCTCACAGGTGGCGCTGCCCCTGCGTGCCGTCGCGGGTCTGTCGGTCGACCGGATCGCCGCGGCCTTTCTCGTCCCGGAACGGACGATGACGCAGCGCCTCACCAGAGCGAGGGCGACCCTGCGCACCGCGGGCGCCCGCTTCGAACTGCCCGCACCCGCAGACCTCCCGGAGCGACTGGCCGCGGTGCTCGACGCCTGCCATCTGATGTTCACCGTCGGCCATACCGCGAGTACCGGAACATTCGTCCACGATCCGGGAGTGGCGCAGGAGGCCTTGCGCCTGACACGGGAACTGCACCGTGCGGTTCCCGACCACGATGAGGTGACCGGCGCGCTGGCACTAATGCTGCTCACCCACGCCCGGGCCGCCGCCCGTACCGATCCCCATGGCGAGCTGGTGACGATGGTCGAACAGGACCGCGGCCGCTGGGACCGTCATGCCATCGCGGAGGGCGTTGCCCTGCTCGAACACGTGCTTCCCCGTGGCCATGTCGGGCGATACCAGCTGGAAGCAGCAATAGCGGCGGTACACGCGGAAGCACCGACCTGGACGAGCACCGACTGGCGGCAGATCTGCATGCTCTACGCCCTGCTCGATCGGGTGGCGCCGAGCCCCGCGGTAACCCTCAACCGGGCGGTCGCCGTGGCCATGGTCGGCGGCGCCGACCTGGGACTGCGGCTCACCCGGCCGCTGCTCGACGACCCGGCGATGCGCCGGCACCACCGCCTCTACGCGGTGCGTGCCCACCTGCTCGAGATGGCCGGTGACGTGCCCGCCGCAGCGGAGAACTACCGGCCGCGCGGCGGCGCTCACCACGAGCCTGCCCGAACAGCGATACCTCAACGCCGGACTCGCGCGACTTTTATGAGGCGCAGGGGCAGATCGGCCCGACTCCGGCCGGTTACCGCGCGCTCCCCGCGCCGGAGGCGAGGAGCTCGACGACCAGTTCGCCATCCGTCGCCGCCCGCACCTGCTCCACGCCGACCTCTGGTGCGAGTTCGCGTATCTCGGCGCTGGTACCCCGGCGCCGTGGCGAACCGGAAGCCCCCATCGGCATCTCCGTCTTCGAGGTCGACGACGAGCCGGCACTCGCGATCGCGGTCCGCGAAGCGGCCCGGCACCTCGGCACCCTGCTGCACTGAACCCGGCGCCGGGCCGGAATCCCGCCGCCCCGCGTTCGGGTTCACGAACGGTCCACGCCGGGGGCCGGGATTCGCTCACCCATGCACTCCGGCCCCCTAGGCGCCGGCCGGTGGCCGGATCGGGACACCGCCGCCCGGGCCACCGGCCGAAGGGCCGCAGATACCGCGTCACCTGGGCGAAGTCGCCATCGAGATCGCGCGCGGCCACCGCCTGCCCAATCCAACGATCGGCGACTGTAGCGCCGTGTCGGTGGAATGCGACATGCCTTTCGGGTAAGTGTTCTCCGGATCACTCGGTCGTACGCGACCCTGCCGATCGACCCGCCCGCCGAAAATACGGGCGAGTAGCACCCGCACGCTGTGCACATAGTGGTCCCGCGGGTGCACACTACGCAGAACCGAGCCGAAAACGGCACAGCCGTGACCGTGCCCAACAGACGAAGGAGCCAGGGATAGTGTTCAGTCGTATCGCCATCGTGAACCGGGGAGAGGCGGCGATGCGCCTTGTCCACGCCGTCCGGGATCTGGCGGCCGAAACCGGGCAGCCGATCCAGACCATCGCGCTGCACACCGATGTCGACCGGAACGCGACCTTCGTCCGGGAAGCCGATATCGCCTACGACCTCGGTCCCGCCTCGGCCCGCCCCTACCTCGACCTCAAGGCCCTCGAGCGCGCGCTGGTGGCGACCGGCGCCGACGCCGCCTGGGTCGGCTGGGGGTTCGTCGCGGAAGATCCGGCGTTCGCCGAACTGTGTGAGCAGATCGGCGTCACCTTCATCGGCCCGAGCCCCGACGCCATGCGCAAACTCGGCGACAAGATCGGCGCGAAGCTGATCGCCGAAGAGGTCGGCGTGCCGGTGGCACCGTGGAGCCGCGGCGCGGTCGAGACGGTGGAAGCCGCCGCGGCGGCCGCGGCCCAGATCGGCTACCCGCTGATGCTGAAGGCGACCGCGGGTGGCGGCGGCCGCGGTATCCGGGTGATCAACAACGAGTCGGAGCTCATCGACGCCTACGAGCGCACCAGTCAGGAGGCGGCCCGCGCCTTCGGCAGCGGCATCGTATTCCTGGAGCGGCTGGTCACCGGCGCCCGGCACGTCGAGGTCCAGGTGATCGCGGACGGCCAGGGCACCGCCTGGGCGCTCGGGGTGCGCGACTGCTCGGTGCAGCGGCGCAACCAGAAGGTCATCGAGGAATCGGCCTCGCCGGTGCTGCGGCCCGAGCAGGCGGCCGAACTCAAGGCGTCCGCCGAGCGGCTGGCGGTCGCGGTCGGTTACCGCGGCGCGGCGACCGTCGAATTCCTCTACCACCCGGGCGACGAGCTGTTCGCCTTCCTCGAGGTCAACACCCGTTTGCAGGTCGAGCACCCGATCACCGAGATCACCACCGGTTTCGACCTGGTCCGCGCCCAGCTGCACGTGGCCTCCGGTGGCCGGCTCGAGGGCGAACCGCCCGCCGAACGCGGGCATGCCATCGAGGCCCGGCTCAATGCCGAGGATCCCGACCGCGACTTCGCCCCGTCCCCCGGCCGGATCGCGCATCTGGACCTGCCGGCCGGCCCGGGTATCCGCGTGGATACCGGTGTCAGCGAAGGCGACACCATCCCCGCCGATTTCGATTCCATGATCGCCAAGATCATCGCCTACGGCCGTGATCGCGACGAGGCACTGGGCCGATTGCGCCGGGCTGTCATCGAGACCCGCGTGATCATCGAGGGCGGCGCGACCAACAAGAGTTTCGTGCTCGACCTGCTGGATCAGCCGGAGGTCATCGACGGCAGCGCGGACACCGGCTGGATCGACCGGGTACGCGGTGAGGGCCGGCTCGTCTCCCACCGGCACTCCGCCATCGCCTTGGCCGCCGCCGCCATCGACGCCTACGAGGAGGAGGAGCGGGTCGAACAGCACCGGCTCCTGTCCACCGCCTCCGGCGGCCGCCCCCAGGTGCAGCACGACAGCGGACGTCCGCTCGACCTGAAACTGCGCGGGGCGAGCTACCGGGTCCGGGTCGCCCGCATCGGCGCGCACCGGTTCCGGGTCGGCATCGAGGCGGGCACCGATATCCGCACCGCCGACGTCGATCTCGAACGTTTCGATCAGCACACCGGCCAGCTCGTGGTCAACGGCGTCCGCTACCGCCTGATCACCGGCACCCACGGGCCGGTGCACCTCGTCGACGTCGACGGTGTGACCCACCGGGTCAGCCGAGACGAGGGCGGTGTCGTCCGCTCTCCCGCGCCCGCGCTGGTCGTGGCCACCCCGCTGGAGGTCGGCGCCGAGGTCGAGGCCGGGGCACCGGTACTGGTACTGGAGAGCATGAAGATGGAAACGGTGCTGCGGGCGCCGTTCCGGGCTCGGCTCAAGGAATGCAATGTCTCGGTCGGCACCCAGGTGGAAACGGGCGCGCCGCTACTGCGGCTGGAGCCGCTCGCCGACGCGGCCGACGAGACCGAGGCCGACGCCGCGACCACCACGGTCGAACTGGATCTGCCCGCCGAAGGCGACCCGCAGCCGTACCAGCGGATCAGCCGCGGCCAGCAGGATCTGCGCAGCCTGCTGCTGGGCTTCGATGTCGACCCGCACGACGACCGCCGGGTGCTCGACGCGTACCTCACGGCCCGCCGGGCGGCCGTGGCGGACAATCGCCGGCCGCTGGCCGAGGAGCTCGAACTGGTGCAGGTCTTCGCGGACCTGGCCGAACTGAGCCACAATCGGTCCTCGGAGGACGATCCCACCCCGGGCCATGTCCACAGTGCCCGCGAGTACTTCCACACCTACCTGCAGAGCCTGGACGTCGAGCGGGCCGGACTCCCGGAGTCCTACCGCGCGAAGCTCGCCAAGGCACTCGGGCACTACGGTGTCACCGAGCTGGACCGCACGCCCGACCTCGAAGCCGCGGTGTTCCGGATCTTCCTGGCCCAGCAGCGGCCCACCGATACGGTCGAAGTCGTCTCGGCGCTGCTGCGCGAATGGCTGAACGAGCCGATGCCGGACCGGGTGTTGCGTGAGCCTGTCGGCCTGGCGCTGGAGCGACTCGTCGCCGCGACCCAGGTGCGGTTCCCGGTAATCGCGGACCTCACCCGCGGCCTGGTCTTCGCCTGGTACGGGCAGCCGGTGCTGCGCCGCAACCGGGCCCGCGTCTACACCGACGCGCGCAAGCATCTCAGCTACCTCGACGCGCATCCGGACGCGGCCGACCGGTCCACGCGGATCGCCGAGATGGTGAGCGCCACCGAACCGCTGGTCCGGCTGCTGGGCCAGCGGCTCTCGCGCGGCTCCGCGGACAACACGGTCATGCTCGAGGTGCTCACCCGCCGCTACTACGGCAACAAGGATCTCACCGACGTCCGCACCCGCGACGCGGGCGAATACACCTTCGTGGTCGCCGAACGCAAGGGTGTAAGCCTGGTATCGGCCGCGGTCAGCTTCGACTCCCTCCCCCGGGTGGTGGCCGGACTGGCCGAACTGTCGACCGGTTCCGCCTCCATCGAGGCCGATATCTACCTGTCCTGGGAGAACCAGCCCGAGGACTTCGATGCCATGGCGGCAGCGCTGCAGGAGGTGCTCAACACGCAGCCGGTGTCCAACCAGGTGCACCGGATCACCGCCACCGTCGCGGGTAGTGACAACGCGGTCATGCACTACCACTTCACGTTCCGCCCGTCGGCGACCGGACTCGACGAGGAACGTCTCATCCGGGGCCTGCATCCCTACATCGCGCAGCGGATGCAGATGAAGCGGCTGCACAAGTTCGACCTGACCCAGCTGCCGTCCTCGGACAACGAGGAGGTGTACCTGTTCCGGTGCGTCGCCAAGGAGAATCCGGCCGATGAGCGTCTCGTCGCGTTCGCCCAGGTCCGGGACCTGACCGCGCTACGTGACCACGACGGCCGGCTGGTCACCCTGCCGACGGCGGAGAGCACCATCGCCACCTGCCTGGACTCCATCCGCCGCGCGCAGGCGGGGCGGCCGTCGTCCAAACGCCTGCAGACCAACCGCATCGTGATGTACGTCTGGCCGCCGATCGATATCACCCGCGGCGAACTGGAGGCGATCGTCGAGCGGGTGCGCCCCACGACCACGGGCGCGGGCCTGGAGGAGATCCTGCTCATCGCTCGTCAGCGCGACGCCCGGACCGGTGACCTGGTGAAGCTGGCCCTGCGGATCTCCTTCGACGCCACCGGCGGCACCGAACTCACCGTCGGCGAGCGGTCCGACGATCCGGTCGAGCCGCTGGACGCCTACCGGCAGAAGGTGCTGCGGGCCAGCAGCCGCAACACGGTCTACCCCTACGAGCTCACCGGCCTGCTCGGTGACTTCACCGAGTACGACCTCGACGCCGACCACGCGCTGGTGCCGGTCGACCGGCCCAAGGGCCGCAATACCGCGGCGATGGTGGCGGGTGTGGTGACCACCGTGACCGAGCGGCACCCCGAGGGCGTCACCCGGGTGGTGCTGCTCGGCGATCCCACCAAATCGCTGGGCGCGCTGTCGGAGCCGGAATGCCGCCGGGTGATCGCCGCGCTGGATCTGGCCGAGAAGTTGCAGGTCCCGCTGGAGTGGTACGCGCTGTCCTCCGGAGCCCGGATCTCGATGACCTCGGGCACCGAGAACATGGACTGGGTGGCGGCGGCGCTCAAGCGCATCGTCGAGTTCACCCAGGACGGCGGCGAGATCAATATCGTGGTCGCGGGAATCAATGTCGGCGCCCAGCCGTACTGGAACGCCGAGGCCACCATGCTCATGCACACCAAGGGCATTCTGGTGATGACCCCGGATTCGGCCATGGTCCTCACCGGTAAGCAGGCCCTGGACTTCTCCGGCGGTGTGTCGGCCGAGGACAACTTCGGTATCGGCGGCTACGACCGGGTCATGGGCCCCAATGGGCAGGCCCAGTACTGGGCGCCGAACCTGCACGCCGCCCGGGCCGTGCTGATGTCGCACTACGACCACACCTATGTCGTCCCCGGTGAGAAGGGGCCGCGGCGGGTGCCGACCACCGACCCGGTGGATCGGGACATCTCCGGTTACCCGCATGTCATGGCGGACAGCAGTTTCACCACGGTCGGTGAGATCTTCTCGGCCACGGCCAACCCGGACCGCAAGAAGCCGTTCGATATCCGCACGGTCATGCGGGCGGTGGCCGACCAGGACCACGAGGTCCTGGAACGGTGGGCGGGTATGGCCGATGCCGAGACCTCGGTGGTCCAGGACGCACATCTGGGCGGTATCCCGGTGTGCCTGCTGGGTATCGAGTCGCGGGGCGTCCCGCGGCGCGGTTTCCCGGCCACCGACGGCCCCGACACCTACACCGCGGGTACCCTGTTCCCACGGTCGTCGAAGAAGGCCGCGCGGGCGATCAACGCGGCCAGCGGCAACCGGCCGCTGGTGGTGCTGGCGAACCTGTCCGGTTTCGACGGTTCCCCGGAATCGATGCGCAAACTGCAGCTCGAGTACGGCGCCGAGATCGGCCGCGCGATCGTCAACTTCCAGGGCCCCATCGTGTTCACCGTGATCTCGCGATACCACGGTGGCGCGTTCGTCGTGTTCTCCAAGACGCTGAACCCGAATATGACCGTGCTCGCACTGGAGGGTTCGTTCGCCTCGGTCCTCGGTGGCGCCCCCGCCGCCGCGGTCGTCTTCGCCGGCGAGGTGGACAAGCGCACCGCGGCGGATCCGCGGGTCCGGGATCTGGAGGCCCGCGCCGCGAACGCCTCCGGAACCGACCGCGCCACCCTCACCGCGGAACTCGACGAGCTCCGGTCCACGGTCCGCACCGAGAAACTCGGTGAGGTCGCCGCGGAGTTCGACCGCGTGCACGATATCCACCGCGCGGTAGAGGTCGGTTCGGTCGACGCCGTCATCCGGGCCGCCGAACTGCGTCCGCGCATCATCGAGGCCATCGAGGCACATCTGGCCGGCTGATTCCGGCCGGTCGTCCTGGACGGCATCCCATCGACCACCGGGTGTCCCGCCTTCGCAGCGGGGCACCCGGTGGTGCTTTCGCCGGGAGCGGTTCGCACCGCATCGTCATCGTCGGCACCGCTGGTTCGTTCACCGATCCCGATGGCTTCGTCTGGGAGTCCGCGGCCGGGTGAGACCGAACGGACCGGCTACGGCCGCGGACTTCACCGGCCGCCGCGCGCGGAAGGCTTCCCGACGCCGCGGCATCCGGTGTCGCGGCCCTCGGCGCAGTGGCCTGCGGCTCGGTGCCGCGACCGGCCCCTCAGCGGGCGAAGGTCGCGGTGTGGGCAGCGGCGAGCAGCCGGACAAGATCGGTTCCCGCGTTGTCGTCGAGAACCGCGAACGCCGGGGCGATGAGGTCGTCGGTGATCGATTCCGCTCGCCGCCAGGCGGCCCGGGTCTCATCGGAGATCTCCTCGAACGGCTCGGGCCACCCGTACCAGCGCGCCTGCCCGGGGCCGTCGTTGAGCGGCGACCCGGAAATCAGCACGGCCTGCAGCGGAGTGATCCCGACGGCCCGCACCGCGAGAAGGTGCAGTCCGCCGCGCAGTTCGCGCAGCAGGTGGGCGAGCTGCATAACGCGGCCCGGCGCGTCGCCGGGCAGGGGTATGGCGCGCCACCCGGCGAACAATGCGAGCCCGGCCGGATCGGCCGCCGCGACAACGGCTTCCAGTAGTTCTGCCAGCCGCGGCGCCTCGTCGAAGGTAGCGAGTTTCCGGCGGCCGAAATCCTGGCAGGCGAGTGCGTACCGGTGGGCGGCCTTCGCGGCGGGCATCGGAACCGACTCCCATGCGGCGCGAATCGAGTGGGCCGGGAAGAATCCGAACGCCGCGGTCACCACGTCGGCGTCCACCTCACCGAGCACGCCCCCGCGGCCGCGCGTATAGGGACCGAAGAATTCGTCCACACCGGTTTCGGCGGCGTACTCCCGGGCCTCCCGGGAGAACATGAAACCGCCGCCGAGTTCCTGGATATGTGTATTCACCGTGGCGCCGACCGACATCTTCGTTCCTTCCACTGCCCGGATATCCGCCTCACCGTATCCGCCTTTTACGCCGTACGGAAGCCGTGGACACCGCACTGTCCCGGCCAGGCCGCCGACCGGCGGAAACTCGGCGCGCTGCGGCGGGTGTGACCGTCCGGGTCCGGGGTATCCGCGCGCCGTGAACTCACCCATCGGAACAGCCGAGTCGTACTGGATGGATTCCACCGAGCCGACGTCGTATCCGCCGACGACCGGCGATATCGAGGCGGATGTGGCGGTGGTCGGCGCGGGCGTCGCGGGGATCTGCGCCGCCTGGGAGATCGCGGTCACCGGGCGCTCGGTCGTGGTGCTCGAGGCCGACCGAATAGTCAGCGGAACCACCGGTTACACCACGGCGAAGGTGAGCGCCCAGCACACGCTGGTCTACGACATGCTGCGATCGTCGTTCGACGAGGAGACCGCCCGCCTGTACGCCCGTTCGCAGCAGGACGCGGTCGAGCATCTCGACCGCACGGCCACGGAACTGGGTATCGACTGCGAATTGGAACGGGCGCCCGCCTACACCTATGTCACCGAGGAGAAACGGATCGACCAGATCCGCGCCGAGGTCGATGCCGCGCGACATGCGGGACTGCCGGCCACCCTGGTCACCGAGACCGGTCTGCCTTTCCCGGTGGCGGCGGCGGTCCGCGTGGCGGACCAGATCCAGTTCCATCCGCGCCGCTATCTGCTCGGCCTGGCCCAGGCCCTGATCGCGCGGGGCGGTCGGATATTCGAACGCACACGGGTCGTCGGGCTGGACGAGGGCAGCCCCTGCCGGTTGACGACCGAGTCCGGCGCCGTGGTCCGCGCACGTGATGTCGTGGCCGCCACCCACTACCCGGTGTTCGATCGGGCGCTGCTGTTCACCCGGCTGCAGCCACGGCGCGAGCTGGCCGTCGCGGGCGTGATCGCCGCCGAACACGACCCGCACGGTATGTACATCACGCCGGAGAACAACACCCGCTCGGTGCGGACCGCCCCGTACGGCACAAACCGGCGGCTGCTCATCATCACCGGAGAACACCTACGGCCGGGCACGACCTCGACCACGGATCGGTTCGATCTGCTGGCGCAGTGGGCGCGCGACCATTTCCCGGTGGATTCCCTCGCCTACCACTGGGGCGCCCAGGACAACACCACCTCAGACGGGGTGCCCTATATCGGCCGCTTCCATCCCGGTGCCCGGCATGTGTACGTATCCACCGGTTTCGGCGGCTGGGGAATGACCCACGGGATCATGGGCGGGCGGCTACTGGCCGCCGAACTCGCCGGCGAACCGATGCCCTGGGCGAAGATCTACGATCCGCGGCGCCTGCACCCGAAGGTCGAGGCCGACAGCCTGCTGAAGTCCGGGCTGGAGGTGGGCCGCCATCTCGTCGGCGACCGGCTGCGCCCACAGACCTTCGTCGACTCCGCCGCGGACCTCGCTTCGGGGGCCGGAGCGGTGATGCGCAGGGCCGGCCGTCGGAGCGCCGTCTACCGCGACCACGACGGGCGGCTGCACTCCGTCTCGGCGGTGTGCACCCATCTGGGTTGTCTAGTGGCGTTCAACGATGCCGAAACCAGTTGGGACTGCCCGTGCCACGGGTCGCGCTTCGATATCGACGGCAAGGTCCTGGAAGGTCCGGCGACCGCGCCGCTGGCGCCGCACGACCCGGGCGAGGACCGACCGGTTCGGGGGTGATCGCGGCACGGGTGCCGGAAGTCAGCCCGCCGAACGGACGGCGTCCGCCGCGTCGTCATCGATACCGATCCGTACCAGCGCCGCGGCGAATTCGGCGGCCCGATCGCGCGGGGCCAGGCGAGCGAGTTCTTCTCGATCGGTGGGCAGCCCGACCTTCGCGGCGCCGCGCACGGCGCGTTCGTCGAAATACGGGCGCGCCCAGGTCCACACATCCTGCACCTCGCGCAGGAAGATATCGCCGCCCGTGGGGCCGATCCCCTTGAACTGCCGGATCAGCTCCGCTGCCCGGCCGGTGTCGTGATCGGCTTCGTCCGCGAGCTTGCGCAGGTCACCGTCGTATTTCTCGACGGCAGTCGTGGCGGCGGCACCCAACTGGGAGGCGGTGCTCTCGTCATAGCGGCGATAGTGTCCGCGCCCGAGCGCGTCGACCAGATCCTGCCAGTCCGCGTCCGCCACCTTTCGGGCGGTTCGGTAGCCGCTGTTCATCAGCTCCGCCGTCGCGGAGATCGCGATATCGGCCGAGATGCGGGCACTGAGCAGATCGGTCAGCATGAGCAGCTGGAAAAGCGGGGCCGGTTTGTCGTCCAGCTTGATCCCGGCTTCGGCGGCGTAGGTGGTCCCCGCTCGGTCGAGCAGGGCGCGCGCAACGTCACGGTGGCTCATCACTCCTCCTCGTCGTCCCACCGCGCGACTACCCGCGCCCGGCACTCCCACACCTGCGTCGGTGCCCGCATCGAGGGGCGTGGCACGACACCGTCACACGGTTCTCGCGGAATCGACCGATCGGACGACGCGAACCGTCAACCCTGCACACCCGCCAGATCGCTGCCGCCGGGCGAGGCGGTGACGGCATCCGCTTCGCTCACCAGCCACTGCCCGCATACGCAGCGCCAGTAGCGGACCGCGCCGTGCTCGGAGATCAGGGCGGGTTCGGGCCAGGCGCACGCGGAGCAGGTGATGGTCATGGCCCGAGTCTGCTGTAATGGTTCTGTGCATTTCAACCCTTACGGAGGAGCAGCGGCCGACCTCGCTGCCCGGCTGGTGAACGCGCCGCCGGATCAGAATCTGGCCGCACTACTGGCCGAGGCCGGCTATAAACCGATCGGTACCATGAGTCCTCGTCAGGCGGCCGAATTGAGCCGTTGGATCCACCGGCTCGACGAGGTGTTCCGCGCGCCCGGGGTCGACCCGATCAACGCGCTGCTGGCCGAGACCACGAGCCGCCCTTATATCTCGACGCACGATGGACGTGCCCCGCATCTGCACTACGCCGCCGAGGACGCGCCGATCGAGGAACGCGTGAAGGCCTACACCGCCGCGGGGCTGGCCGAACTGTACTGCGCGGCACCCGGCCGGATCGGGCAGTGCCGGCGGGAGGACTGCCCGCGGGTGTTCGTCGACGTCTCTCGCAACGGACGGCGCCGCTTCTGCTCCGAACGGTGCGCCAACCGGGTCAATGTGGCCAGGCACCGGGCCAGGTCCGCCCGCCGGGTGGGATGACCCCGCCGGGCCGGCACATACCGTGCGCGGCCCGGATGTCACGGCACTGGGACGGCCTCGAGCACGTTCTCCGGCGACAGCGTGGGTGTGCACGAGATCAACGCGAACCCGGCTCCGGCAAGCAGCGCACGATATTCGGATTCGGTGCGTTCCCGCCCGCCGGTGTGTACCAGCATCTCGAGATCGATGTAGTTGCCCGGATGCGGGTGATTCCGCTGCGGAAGCAGGAGTTCGATCACCAGCAGCCGGGCCGTCGGCGCCATCGCCGCGCGCACCGTCCGCAGGATCTGCCCCGCCTGTTCGGCGGGCCAATCGTGCAGGATGTGCTTGAGCACATAGGCATCGCCACCCTCGGGGACGGCGTCGAAGAACGAGCCGCCGACCGTGGTACACCGGTCGGCGATCCCGGCCCGGGCCAGCAGTTCCGCCGTTTCGGTCGCCACCTCGGGCAGATCGAACAGCACGCCTGTGCAACCCGGCGCGCGGCGCAATATTTCCGAGAGCATGGCGCCGCGACCACCGCCGATATCGACGACCGTGCGATATCGGGTGAAGTCGTGCGCTGCCAGCACCGCGCGCTGCCCGAGGCTATCCATATCGGACATCGCGCGATCGAACATATCGCCGAGCGCACGATCGGCGCGGACGAGATCGAAGAAGCCGCGGGCGGGGACGGACGGGCGGCCGGAGCGCACCACGTCCACCAGACGATTCCAGTGGCCGCGGTGCGTCGGGCTACCGAAGAACAGCACCGCGTCCCGCAGCGAGACGGGCACATCGGTGCGCAACGCCTGGGCCATGGGGGTAAGCATGTAACGACCGTCGCGGCGCCGGGCGAAAATACCGTGCGCGGTCAGCAGGCGCAGCAACCGCCGCAAGGAATCGGGGTCCGCGCCGACCGTCCGGGCGAGGTCGGTGCCCGAGCGCGGGCCGGAGACGAGCGCACCCGCTATGTCCAGCGCGGCGGCCGCGTGGATCGCCTGGGACAGCCAGCCTGCGGTAACCATCTCCAGGAGGGCGAAATGCGGGGGAATCATCCGCCGGTGCATCCCGGCCAATCCGTCGCGGACCCGCTCCACCGCGCGAACCACCGACCGCGGCGGTGTCTTCGTTCGATCGGAGAGCATGGCGACTCCCTCTCGTGGTGGGTGTACCCGCTGAGACTACGACCTCACGCGGGCACCTCCGGACAGCGCGGCGGTCGTGTCGGAGCGTCGCGGTCAGCCGGCCTCCGCGGACCGCGGCAGGTGCGCCAGAATCATCCCGACCCCCGCGATCAGGAAATTCTGCGGCGCGGCCGACGAAGCGTTCACATCCTCGTTGGCCCACATCCGGAACCATTCACCCCGATGGTCAGGAAACCGCCCGCGAACAGCAGGACGGCCAGCGTCCGGCCCAGGCTCGACAGTTTCGCGGCGGTGGCGGTCGCCCCCGGCCGCCCGCGCAGGGCACACGCCCACCCGGCGGCCGCCGCGAGCAGGACCCATACCCCGTACTGCCACAACGCGGCCAGTTCTCCCGGCCGGGAGGCTGCGCACCCCTCATCGGCGCGTAGCCCGGCCACTACACCGATTCCGGCACCGCACCCGATTCCCGCACCCGCTCGACCCGCCCGACCAGCAGGATGTAGGAGGCGATACCCAGCAGCGTCACCACGGTCATATAGACAAACGCGGGCGCGAAACTGGCATCGGTGACCAGGAATCCGATCACGATCGGGGTGGCGATACCGGAGAGGTTGCCGATGAAATTGAACATTCCTCCGGTCATTCCGATGAGCCGTTCCGGCGCCAGCGCCGAGACCAGCGACCAGGTGATGGAGGCCAACCCGTTGCCGAAGAAGGCGACCGACAGGAACACGATCACCAGCGCGGTGGAATCGGTGAAGTTCGCACCGATCAGGGTGGTGCTCAGCAGCAGACCCGCGATGATCGGTCCCTTGCGCGCGATACCGAGCGAAACTCCCCGCCGCAGCAGAAAATCGGAGAAAACCCCGGAGAACAGCACCCCGATCACCGCGGCGACGAACGGTAGCGAGGCCAGGAACCCGGACTTGATGTAGTCCATATCGCGGTATTTCACCAGATAGGTCGGGAACCAGGTGAGGAAGAACCACAGAGTGGAGGTGAGGCAGAATTGCCCGAGGTAGACGCCCCACAGTTTCCGCCGCCCCAGCACTGTGGCGATATCGGTCCAGGTGACCCGGGTGCGTTCCGGCCGCGCCGAGGTCAGGTCGACCAGGCCGCCGCCCTCGCGGATATGCGCGATCTCGGCCTCGTTGGCCCGGGAATCCCGCGGTTCGCGATAGACGAGATACCAGACCAGCGCCCACACCACACCGACCCCGCCGGTGAAGATGAAAACCCAGTGCCAGCTCAGCACCGACTGCAGCCACGACAGCACCGGGGTCAGCAGTGCGAGGCCGATGAACTGACCCGAGGTGTAGAACCCGATGACGGAGGCGCGTTCACGCTCCGGGAACCAGGCGGTGGCCACGCGGTTGTTGATGGGATAGGCCGGTGCCTCGAATACTCCCACCAGCAGCCGGAGTGCGATGAGCGCGACGAACCCGCCGATGATGCCCATGAACACGGTTGCCAGTGACCACAGCAGCAGGCAGGCGGGATACAGCACGCGGGGCGGCACCCGGTCGACGAACCAGCCACCCGGGATCTGCAGCGCCGCATAGGTCCAGCCGAACGCCGACAGCAACAGGCCCTGTTGCGCCGAGGAGAGATCCATTTCGTCGGCGATGGCGGGCACCGCGATCGACAGGTTCGCCCGGTCCATGTAGTTGATGACCACTGTCACGAACAGCATGACGGCGATCAGGATTCGCGCTTTACTGGCCTTGGCGCCGAGACCGCCGGATACCACGGACCGTTTATCGAGCATTGTCTTCATGGTCACCACTCCGCGAACGAACCGTCACTGTGACGCCAGATCGGGTTACGCCACCGGTGCCCGACAGCCGCCCGCTCCGCCACATATTCCTCATTGATCTCGATCCCGAGGCCGGGCCCGGACGGAATCCGGACCTGGCCTTCGGCGTAGGTGAACACCGCCGGATCGACCAGATAGTCGAGCAATTCGTTGGTGGTGTTGTAGTGAATACCCAGGCTCTGTTCCTGGATTGTCGCGTTGTAGCACCCCGCATCGATCTGCAGACAGGATGCGAGCGCGATCGGGCCGAGCGGGCAGTGCAGCGCCAGCGCCACATCGTAGGCCTCGGCCATCTGCGCGATCTTGCGGGCTTCGGTGATACCGCCACAGTGGGACGGGTCGGGCTGGATGATATCCACCGCCCCCGAGGCGATGACCGATTTGAAATCCCATCGAGAGAACAACCGCTCCCCCAGCGCGATCGGAATCGGCGACTGCCGCAGCACATCCACCACGCTGTCGACGTGTTCGGACAGCACCGGCTCCTCCACGAACATCAACCGGTACGGTTCCAGTTCGCGCAGCAGCGCTTTCATCATCGGCTTGTGCACCCGGCCATGGAAATCGACACCGATCCCGATATTCGGCCCGACCACGTCCCGGACAGCTGCCACATTCGCGACGCAGCGGTCGATCTTGTCCCAGCTATCGAGATACTGCACTTCCTCGGTGCCGTTCATCTTCACCGCGGCGAAACCGCGGTCGACCGCGTCCCGGGCCGCCTCCGCGGTCTCGCCCGGCCGGTCGCCGCCGATCCAGGAATAGACCTTGATACGGTCGCGGACCCGCCCGCCGAGCAGTTCGTGCACGGGAACACCCAGCGCTTTGCCCTTGATATCCCACAGGGCCTGATCGATACCGGCCAGTGCGCTCATATGGATACCGCCGCCGCGATAGAATCCGCCCCGGTACAGCACCGTCCACAGATCCTCGATCCGGCCCGCGTCCCGGCCGATCAGATAGTCCGACAGTTCCTCGACCGTCGCGGCGACCGAGGCCGCACGCCCCTCCAGTACGGGCTCGCCCCAGCCGACGGTGCCGTCATCGGTTTCGATACGCACGAACAGCCAGCGCGGCGGCACCGTGAACGTCTCGATGGACGCGATCTTCATTGATTTCCTCCTGTACAGCGGACAGCGCCGTCCGGTGACGAGCGGGTACTTACGGGGTCGACGCCCAGATCTTCGACAACCGGCGAGCCCGGGCACCTACGTCGCGGGCGGAGTCGCCGGGCCGGTACACCGCAGTGCCGATACCGGCCCCGCCGGCTCCGGCGGCGCGCCAGTCCGCGAGGTTGGTTTCATCCACCCCGCCGACCGGGATCAGCTCCACATCGGCCGGGAGGACGGCGCTCACCGCCCGCATACCGGAGATTCCCAGCATCTCGGACGGGAACAGTTTGAGATTGCGTGCCCCGGCACGCACGGCACCGAACGCCTCGGTGGGCGTCGCGACTCCCGGGTACGAGCGCATCCCGAGGGCGCGGGTGGCCGCGATCACCTCGACATCGGTATCGGGCGACACGATGATGTCGGCGCCGGCGGAGCGGGCCCGCTCTACTTCCTCCGGACGCAGGACGGTTCCGGCACCGATCGGGCAGACCGCGCCGAAACTCGTCGCCAGCAATTCGATGGACCGATACGGGTCCGGTGAGTTCAGCGGCACTTCGATGGCATGGAAGCCCCCCTCCACCAGGGCTGCGCCCACCTCGACGATTTCGCCCGGGGTGATGCCCCGCAGAATGGCGATCAACCCGGATCGGGTGGTCTCCGATGCGCCCACCATGAATAACTCCTCGATAGTGTTCATTTCCTGCCGGCCGTTCCGCGCGCGTCCGCATCCGCCGGCACCAGCCCGGACCCGACCGCGATGGACCACAGCCCCGCCGCGGCAGCATCCTCGTCGACCACCCGCGTACGCACCTCCCGGGCCCGCAGCGCGGTGGCGTACCTCCGGCACAGATCGCCGGTACCACACAGGATGATCTCGTCCCCGCCGCCGTACCGCGGTAGCAGATGCCGGACTTCGTCGGCGATGACCACGCCGGAGAGATAGTCCGCCAGCGCGGCCGGTTCGAGCAGGTCGTCGAGAACCAGCGCCCGCGCGCCGAACAGCGTGGCGGCGAGCCCGCGCTCTCGGGACGAGAACCCGGCCGTCAGGCCGCGTGCGAAAGCCGCGTCGTCGCGGCGTGGTGCGGCCCCGGTATGGCTCAGCAGGCCGTGCCGGGTGACCAGTCCGTACAACTCGCCGGTCATGGCCGTGGTGAAGGACAGTACCTTGCGGTCGGCGATCCGGATCCATTTGGTGTGGGTTCCCGGCAGCACCAGGACATGTTCGGTATCCGGCCGTTCGATCGCTTCGAGCACCCCGATGACCTGCGTTTCCTCGCCGCGTAGGACATCACCGGCGCTGTCGCGGTGGGGATCGGAAGGGACGCGCAGACCGGGCACCAGGTGCAGTTCGCCCGCGGCCACCGGTACCCGGACCAGCGCCGGACCACCGATGTCGAGCCGCGCCGGCACATCGAGATACCCGGCCTCGTACCAGCCCTGCGCGCTGCCCACCATGCCGCAGGCCAGCGCTGGAAGGCCCGGGTCGGCCCGGAGCCACTCCCCGCATACTTCCAGGAAGGCCGCTTCGTACACGCAGGCCCGCGCGGCCGGATCCGCGGTATCGATCCCCGCGGCCATATCGAGCAGACCACCGGCGAGGCGCCGGGTGTCCAGGATCAGGCCGTGGTCACCGAGCAACCAGCACCTCATCGACGTCGTCCCCCAGTCGAGTCCGATGAGGCGCGGCGTCGAGAGCCCTGGTCGGTCCGGTGTCATGACGGTCACTATGACCAGTACGTCCCGCTATTTCCAACCTGTTCCCTATTTATGGGACTCTGAGTCGGTGACCGCTTCTCCTGACACCATCCCACCCGGCACTCAGACCCTCGCCCGTGGCCTCGCGGTGATCCGCGCGGTCGGCGCCGGGGCGAATGGGTTACGGGAGATCGTCGAACACACCGGGCTGGGTCGCAGCAGCACCCACCGGCTCGCCCAACTACTGGTCACCCAGGGCTTCCTGCGCCACGACAACCGGGGCTACACCCTGGGCCCGGCCCTGATCGAACTCGGTTTCAAGGCACTGCACGGCAACCCGCTACCACTGGTGGCACGACCGGTGCTCGAGGAGCTGTCGGCCACGGTGCTCGATACGGTCCACCTCGCCGTCGAGGACGGCGGATCGGTGCTCTATCTGGACAAACTCCCCGGGTCGCGGGGTGCGGAGATGCGCTCGCGGATCGGGTATCGCATGCCGCTGACCCGGGCGGGAGTCGGCAAGGCGCTACTGCTCGACGCGGCCGATCGCTGGGCCGAGCAGTACGCCGCCGATGAAGCGCGGCTTCCGGCCGGGGCGAAGCCAGGCGACGCCGAGGAGTTCCGCACCCGCATGCGGGCCTACGCCCGCGCCGGAGCGGCCATGGACCTCGAGGACAACGAACCCGGTATCCGCTGCGTCGCGGCGCCGATACGCGACGCGTCCCGCGCGATCGTGGGTGCGGTCAGCGTCTCGGCGACCACCCCGTACATGCCCGATGAGCGAATGCGGGGCCTGGTGCCAGTGGTGCGCCGGGCCGCCGGCCGGATCTCGGCATCGCTGGGCTACCTGGCGGCCTGACCCGCCGGACGCACCCCGCCGAGACCTCCGGCCAGGATCGCTGCCCGACCTGCCCCGGCACCATCGACCCCGGAGGACGAGACATCATCGCGACCGGATTACTCAGGACGTGTCGGGCATCTGACGCCTTCGACGGGCCGGAGTGCCGGCCGCAACGCTACGGGCGCACAGCGGGGGTGCGCGTCGTCCGAACAGACGATCGCAGGGCCGATCCACAGGAGGGCAGCCATGGCCGGCGGGCCGCGATGCGCCGACGGAAACGCAAGAGCGCCAGAACAACACATAATTACCTGTGCGAAATGTATCACTCGGCGGCGTAATCGAAATATATGAAAAAATCACACAATAACCAGAGCAATGCGATCTTGTTATCCCATTCGACACCGACTTACTGCCATCCATGTAATTCCGAGCGCACCGGATCGATTGTGTCGGATAGATCACAATTCAGTTTGATTTAACCCCCGATACCTATAACGTTCGGATAACACCGGTACCAAGGTGTGCGGCGGCGCGCACGGCATCGCCGAAGCAACGGTTACGACAGGAGCATTATCATGGGTTCAATGGATTTCAGCGCCCTCGGCGATTTCTTCGGCGCCTTCGGTGACATCTTCGGGGGCATCGGAACCCTGTCGAGCTTCTCCGCCGAGTAAGTATGCGCTGCGCATGAGCAGGGGCACCTGTGACAACGGCCCGCCGGACCACGTCCGGCGGGCCGTTGCCGTACTCCGGCACACAATTCGTATGAGTTTCACACATACCACCACCGCGATATCCGCCGTCGCTATCGAAATAGTGCGGGAACCCTTTATCGAAGATTGTCGATACGAACCCTCGGAAGTTATTTCGACTACCGGACAACGGGCTCGATCGTGCGCGGGTCGACGCCGGAGAACCCGTGTAGAGCGCCGCCCTGTCGGGCGATACAGAGATCGCCGAAACAATCAGCGCCCGGCACCCCGACTACGGCCCGTCCCGGCCTTCCGGACGCCGGCCGCGTCGTCGATGGAATCGCCGGCACACAATTCCGAAGCCCCGCCTTCGAAGTCCGCATGCGTGCGTGTTTCCGTCGAGACGCGGCCGCCATCGAGACGCGGCCGCCAGGCCGGTCCGTCGCCACAGCACCGCCCGGTGAGGTACCGGGCATGACTCCCGCCACTCCCGCTGAACGGCCCCTGCGGGCCGCCAGGCACCGCCCTGACCGGGCATTTTCCGAAAACAGGTATACCCGGGGCCGTTCGACCGGCGCGTATCCGCGCTCGATACCAGACCCTGGAAGCCGAACGAATCGGCAACCATCACATCGAAGGTAGCAATGTACGAGTGGAAATCCGACAACGTCCCGAGCTGCGGCGATATGTACGCGGAATGCACCGAGGCCGCATTGATGATCCGTCGGTGCGGAAGCTGCAGCAGGCTGTTCGCCCCGCCGGTCATCCGGTGCTCGGCGTGCCGGTGCGACGATTACGAACGAGTTCCCTCGACCGGAAGCGGTTCCATCGTGTGCTGGCGGAAGGTCCCCAGTGCGCCGAACACCCGCACCGAGGCGGCGGAGTCCGCCATAGCGATCGTAGAACTCGACGAGGGGCCGTGGGTCTACACCGCGATCCACGGTGAACTGCCGCGGGCCGGGCGCCGGCCGGTCCGCGTGCGCTTCCAGGCGCCGCCCCGCGGGGATCGCTTCCCGGTGTTCGTGATCAGCAGCGGACAGCCCACCCTCGCCCCGGAGTGACCGCCCCCGCCGTAACCCGCGTCACCAGGATGGTCGCCACGCACCGCGTCCTGCCATCACCTCCCGGGCGACACCTCGCCGCCGGAGTGCCCCGGCGATACAGTTGAGGTGGCGAGAGGGACGCATATGTTACCTGATGCCCACAGCCACACTCGGTGGATCGTATCCACCCCATGAACGGCGGCGACACCGTACGCACACGCCGCGAGTCGGCGATGACCGTAGCGACGGAGCTGGATGCTGCCGGATTCGAGGACGCCGCGGAAGTCGGTCGCGGCGGATTCGGTGTGGTCTACCGGTGTAAGCAGGAGCCGCTCGACCGGACCGTCGCGGTGAAGCTGATGACCACGGAGGCCGACGAGGACAATCGGGCCCGATTCGCTCGGGAGCAGCGCGCGATGGGCCGGTTGACCGGGCACCCCAATATCGTGACCGTGCTGGAGGAGGGCGTCACTGCCCGCGGACGGCCCTATCTGGTGACCCCGTTCTATCCACTGGGCTCCCTCGACACCTGGATTCGCGATCACGGGCCGCTGGCCGCCGAGGACGTCCTGCAGATCGGCGTGAAGATCGCCGGTGCGCTGGCGAGCGCCCACCGGCTCGGCGTCGTCCATCGGGATGTGAAACCGGGCAATATCCTGCTCACCGATTACGGCGAGCCCGCACTGACCGATTTCGGTATCGCGCATATCGCGGGTGGTTTCCATACCGCCGCCGGCACCGTGACCGGGTCCCCGGCATTCACCGCGCCCGAGGTCCTCGAGGGCGAACCGCCCACCCCCGGCGCCGATGTGTACGGGCTGGGCGCCACCATGTTCTGCGCACTCACCGGGCACGCCGCGTTCGAGCGGCGCAGCGGCGAGAAGATGGTGACCCAGTTCCTGCGGATCACCACCCAGCCGCTACCGGACCTGAGGGAGCGCGGTGTGGCCACCGATATCAGCGACCTGGTGGAATCTGCGATGAACCGGGACAGCCGGAAACGTCCGTCTGCGGCGGCCCTGGGCGAGGCTATCCGGCGGGTGCAGGAGCGGCACGGATACCCGGTGGACGAGATGGCGGTGCAGGAGCGGCCCGCCCGCCGAGAACATGTGGACAAGCCCCGGGTGCGGGCACAACATCAACGGATCGGCTCCGACCGCGGCGGGAACATCCCGCTGGAGCTGACCAGCCTTGTGAACCGGCGCAGCGAACTGGCGGAAGTGAAGAATCTGCTGGCGAACTCCCGGCTGGTGACCTTGTCCGGAACCGGCGGCGTCGGGAAAACGAGGCTGGCGCTGCGGGTCGCGTCCCAGGTGCGGCGAGACTTCCCCGGTGGGGTGTGGCTGATCGACCTCACCGATATCTCCGACCGCACGATCCTGGTCGATGTGGTGTCCGCCGCGGTTGGGGTACGCGACGAACCGGGCCGGCCGCTGATCGACGTGCTGGTCGAACACCTGTGCCCGCGCGAAACACTGCTGGTACTGGACAACTGTGAGCAGTTGGTGCAAGCGGTCGCGGAACTGGACGAGGTCCTGCTGAAGGGATGTTCGGGACTGCGGATCCTCGCTACCAGCCGCGAACCGTTGAACATTGCCGGCGAGTCGGTGCTGCGGGTGGCGCCACTGACGGTTCCCGACCCGAGTCGCGAGCCCACCCTGCTGGGGTTGCCCCGATTCGACGCGATCACCCTGTTCGCCGAACGGGCCGCCGCGGCGGTGCCGGGGTTCGAACTCGACGAGAGCAACAAGGGTGCCGTGGCACAGATCTGCGCCCGACTGGACGGATTACCACTGGCCATCGAATTGGCGGCCGCTCGGTTACGTACCATGTCACCGCAGCAGATCCTGGAGCGGATCGATATCCGCAACCCGGTGCTCACCCGGGCCAGCCGCACCGCACCGACCCGACAGCAGACCCTGCGACTGTCCGTGGACTCGAGTTACGACCTGTGCGCTCCGGCCGAGCAGCGATTGTGGAGCCAACTCTCGGTGTTCGCCGGAAGCTGCGAGCTGGACGCCGCGGAGGGCGTCTGCGATATCGGCCCCGGGCCGGAGCGGGTGCTGGATGTGCTGTCGTCGCTGGTGGACAAATCCGTTCTTATTCGCGAGGAGACCGACGGCGCCGTTCGTTTCCGGATGCTGCAGACCCTGCGCGTCTACGGTCGCGAAAAGCTGAGGGAATCAGGCCGGGCCGCAGAACTGCGGCGGCGCCACCGGGAGTGGTACGACCGGTGGTGCGCGCAGGCCGCCAGCGGCTGGATCAGCGCGGAACAACCCCGCTGGATCGCCCGGCTCATGCGCGAGCAACCCAATCTGCGGGAAGCACTCGAATACTGCCTGTCAGAGGACTCCGCGGCCGCCGCGGATGCGGGTCTGCGAATCGCTGCCGAGCTTTTCGAGTTCTGGAACTTCCGCGGTCTCTACGGGGAAGGACGATCGTGGCTGCAGCGGGTACTCGCCCGCCCCGGGTGGCGCTCGGTGCCCGACCGGATCGGAGCATTGTGCGCGGCAGGAAAGTTGGCCACGCTGCAGGGTGAGTTCCCGGTGGCGGAGGAGGCGCTGGCGGAAGCGAAGGATCTCGCCGGACAGGAGCCCGAGCCGATATTCCGCGCTCAGATCGCTTATTTCGAAGGCCTTTTCGTTATGTCCCGTGGCGAGCCCCACGCCGCGCCCGCCTATTTCGAACGCACCGTGGAACTGACCGGTGCGGACCCGGCCGGTCAGCTCCGGATGAGTGCGCTCGCCCTGCTCGGCTGGGCGCACGAACTGAGCGGGGAGACCGCCCGGGCAAGCGAGTACTACCGGCAATTGCTCGAGATCACCGTGCCGCGCGGTGAGCTGATCCACCGCGCGGCGGCCCTGCGCGGCATCGGGATCGCGGCCTGGCGGGACGGCGACCACGAGCGTGCACAGCGCCTGATACGGGACGCGTTACGGGCCAACAGCGGACTGCACAGCACAGTGATCAATATGTTCTGTCTCGAGGCGCTGGCCTGGGTTCTCGATATCCCCGCCGAGGCCGAACGTGCCGCGGTACTGATGGGCGCCGCACAAGGGTTGCGGCCGGCGGGCGCCCGGGTGACGACGGTCTTCCAGAATATGGCCGCCTTCCATGAGGAATGCGAGCACAACGCCCGGACAGCCCTCGGTGACCGGCGCTTCGACGCGGCCCACCAGCAGGGGCAGACCATGGGCATGGACGCCGCGGTGGCCTACGCGCTCGGCGAACCGGCCACCGGCGCCGCCCACCCGGCAAACCTCACCCGACGCGAACGTCAGGTCGCCGAACTGGTCGCCCAGGGGCTCAGCAACAGGCAGATCGCGACCAAGCTGGTGATCTCGCAGCGCACTGCCCAGGGCCATGTCGAGAACGTTTTGACAAAGCTGGCGTTCACCTCACGCGCTCAGATAGCGGCCTGGGTCGTGGAGAACGCGAAGCATTGAAACCGGTGCGCCGCAAGTATCGCACCACGCATGGCCGATCCGACGGTCTCACCCGTCTTTCGAGCCACATCGGCCGGACCTTCCTCCGATTACGGCCGACGAACCGGGGCATGTCTCGTCCCCGCACCGCACCTTCCGGGCACGGGGACGAGACGACATGGAAGAACAGGTGACCGATGGCGAAGCCGCCCCGGTCGTGGCCGATGATGACCGCGTTCTCGTCGCCGCCCAGCACCTCGTACAGGGCGCGGGTGGCCTCGATCAGATCCGCGACGCGCGTGCGGCCCGGGGGCGCAACCTGGGCGCCAGAAATCGCGGCCGCGCCACCCGAAACGAGTCCGGGCCGCACCTTAGGGGACGGCCCGGAACCCGCGGCAGGAATCAGCGCAGATCGTAGCGATCGTTCTCGGCGACCTTCACCCACGCGGCGACGAAATCGTCGACGAACTTTCGGCCGGAATCACGTTGCGCGTAGACCTCGGCCACGGCGCGCAGCACCGAATGCGACCCGAAGATCAGGTCGTTGGCGGTGGCCGTCCACTTGGTCTCACCGGTGCGGCGATCGCTGCCCTCGTAGACGTTCTCCGCCGACTCCGATGCCTTCCACTCCGTGTCCTGGTTCAGGAGGTTGACGAAGAAGTCGTTGGTCAGCACACCGGGCCGGTCGGTGAACACACCGTGCTTGGTGCCACCGTGGTTCGCGCCGAGCGCGCGCAGGCCACCGACCAGCACCGTCAGCTCCGGGGCCGTGAGATCGAGCAGGTAGGCCCGATCCACCAGCAGACGTTCCAGTGGCGCCTTCTCGCCGGTGCGCACATAGTTGCGGAACCCGTCGGCCCGCGGTTCGAGTACCGCGAACGACTCCACATCGGTGTTCTCCTGGGTGGCGTCGGTGCGGCCGGGCCGGAACGGCACGGTCACCTCGTAGCCCGCGTCCCGGGCCGCCTTCTCGACCGCCGCCGCACCGGCGAGGACGATGAGGTCGGCCAGCGATACCTTCTTTCCGCCGGAGGCCGACTCGTTGAAGTCCTGCTGGATGCGTTCGAGGACGGGCAGTACCTTCCGGAGTTCGGACGGTTCGTTGACTTCCCAGTTCTTCTGCGGTTCCAGCCGGAGCCGGGCGCCGTTCGCACCGCCGCGCTTATCGGTACTGCGGAAGCTCGCCGCCGAAGCCCACGCGGTTTTGACCAGTTGCGGCACCGACAGGCCGGAATCGAGGACCTTGCCCTTGAGGTCGGCGATATCCTCGTCGTCGATCAGCTCGTGGTCGACTTCCGGGACCGGGTCCTGCCACAGCTGCGGTTCGGGAACCCACGGACCGAGATAGCGGCTGATCGGACCCATATCGCGATGGAGCAGCTTGTACCACGCCTTGGCGAACGCCTCGGAGAGCTCCTCGGGGTGTTCCAGCCAGCGGCTGGTGATCTCCCGATAGACGGGGTCCTCCCGCAGCGCCAAATCCGTGGTCAGCATTGTGGGTGTGCGCGCCGGGCCGTCGAAGGGATCCGGAATGGTGCCTTCGCCCGCACCGTCCTTCGGCTTCCATTGATAGGCCCCGGCGGGACTCTTGGTGAGCTCCCATTCGTAGCCGTACAGGTTCTGCAGGAAGCCGTTCCCCCACCGGGTCGGGGTCGAGGTCCAGACGACCTCGAGACCGCTGGTGATGGCGTCCTTGCCCTTACCGGTACCGTAGCTGCTCTTCCAGCCCAGGCCCTGCTGTTCGATCGGGGCGGCTTCGGGTTCGGCGCCGACCAGGTCGGCATCGCCCGCGCCGTGAGTCTTGCCGAAACTGTGCCCACCGGCGATGAGGGCGGCGGTCTCCTCGTCGTTCATGGCCATCCGGCCGAAGGTCTCCCGGATATCGCGGGCGGCGGCTACCGGATCGGGCCGGCCGTTGGGGCCTTCGGGATTGACGTAGATCAAACCCATCTGGACGTTGGCCAGCGGGTTCGCCAGTTCCCGGTCACCGCTGTAGCGCTCGTCGCCGAGCCAGGTGTCCTCCGGACCCCAGAAAACCTCTTCCGGCTCCCAGATATCGGGGCGCCCGAAGCCGAATCCGAAGGTCTGGAAGCCCATCGAATCGAGCGCGACATTGCCGGCGAACACGATCAGGTCGGCCCAGGAGATGCTGTTCCCGTACTTCTGCTTCACCGGCCACAGCAGGCGGCGGGCCTTGTCCAGGCTGGCATTGTCGGGCCAGCTGTTGAGCGGTGCGAATCGCTGTGCGCCCTGACCGCCGCCGCCGCGGCCGTCGGCGATCCGGTAGGTACCCGCCGCATGCCAGCTCATCCGGATGAACAGGCCACCATAGTTTCCATAGTCGGCCGGCCACCAGTCCTGCGAATCGGTGAGTACCGCCGCGACATCGGCTTTGAGCGCTTCGACATCGAGCTTCGCGAACTCCGCGGCGTAGTCGAAATCCTCGCCGAGTGGATTGGCTTTGGACGTATGAGCGTGCAGCATCGAGACATCGATCTGCTCCGGCCACCAGTCCGTATTGGTCCGGGGGCGGCGGTCGGTATGGGCTGTAGGCGACGGGATCGCCGGGTTCTCGCTCTCGCTGGCGCTGCGAGTTTCGGTGTCAGGAGCGGGTGGACGACTATCGGAGGTCACGACTTTCCTTCCTGAATGAGTGGCAGGAGCTGCGATCAGGTGCGGTGCGATGCCGCACAGTCAGGACACAGGCCCCAGTAGATGACCTCGGCTTCGTCGATCGAGTAGCCGTGGTCGTCGGAGGCTGTCAAACACGGGGCCGCGCCGACTGCGCAATCGACATCGGCGATCGAACCGCAGGTCCGGCATACGACGTGATGGTGATTGTCACCGACGCGGGACTCGTACCGGGCCACCGAACCGGAGGGCTGGATACAACGGAGAAGCCCGGCCGCGGTGAGCGTATGCAACGAGTCGTACACCGCCTGGTGCGAGACCGCCGACAGGCGCGACCGCACGGCGCGGATGATCGAATCGGTGTCGGCATGCGGATGGTCGTACACCGCGCTCAGCACCGCCACGCGCGGGGCTGTCACGCGCAGCGAAACTCCCCGCAGCATCTGCTGGAAATCCATGGCCGCATGCACAGCCGAAAGTCTGGTCTCTTTTCTTGAATGAGTCAAGCATTCACCGTGCGTTCGACCAGCCGAGCCGGTCACAACGATTCATTCGTCATATCGGAGTCCTGTTCGTCACGCCGACCGCTCAGTCGCAGAGCCGCACCGCTACGGCCTCCGCCCCGCCCGCGCGGGCGACCGTGGAGAACTCCACGCGCTGATCGGCGAAAAGAACCCGGTACCCGTCGGCGTCGATACTCCGGTACTCCACGAAGACCGGGGCGATATCGTCGTCGGGATCGATATAGCCGAATCCCTTCTGAGCGTCGTACCAGATCACCCGGCCGGACCGGGCCGAGGTGGGCGCGGCCGCCGTCCGGGCCAGCGAAGGATCGGGGTCGTTCCCCAGTCGCGGAGAGGCCGGCGCCGTCACCGGACACCCGCATTCGAAGTGCCCATGACCCGGTTCCACCATTCACTCAGCGGGCTGGGCTCCGGCCAGATCACCCGGGCCTCCGAGCGGGATTGCGTACGTTCTCGTGTCGATGCTGTCGATATCTCGTTGGTAACCATGGCCAGGTACATCTCCAAACTGGTGAATCGGGGGACAGAGGATGCTCGTCGTCGGCACGGCACAGCCGCGGGCGGGACGGAGTGAGGCGGCGACCGGCGCGGTCCGCCCGGCTTCTCGTCGGGTAGCCGCCGACACGCCCACCTCTATCGGTGGAAATCAGAAAATCTTTGTCTCAAAACACAGATTTCTTATAGCACCGGCAATTATCTAGTGCAAGTTGATAAGGTAGGAAACCTCGTGTACGACGATGAGGAAGAGGAGTACATGGATCACGAGCGCGACCCAGGGCAACACCTGCCCGATCCCGATCAGGCGGTATACGGGATCTCGGTCGCAGCGGGTCTCGCGGGCATCGGCGTACAAACGCTGCGGCTCTACGAACGCCACGGCCTGCTCACCCCCGCGCGCAGTGACGGCGGTACCCGCCGCTACAGCGGCAACGACCTCGCTCGCCTGCGCCGGATCACCGAACTCGCCGCCACCGGAGTGAACCTCACGGGTATCGGCCGGATCCTCGACCTCGAGGATGCCAATGCCGATCTGCACGCCGACAACGACCGCTTGCGCCTGGACAACGACAATCTGCGCGGCACGCCGTAATCACACAGATCGCCCCGGAGACCGTCCGCGGCGTCGCGCGGCGCACGCTCCGGGTCCACGGGACGGTACCGGTGGAAACGCCGGCTGCCCGGACGAGGGGTGTCGAATGCATATGCGCCGTCTACCCCGGATCTTCCCGATCATGCACCTCGACGCGAAACGTACCGGCTGTTCGGTCCGCGATATGTCGTTCACCGTGCCGCTCGCGTCGGTGCGACCGCGGGGCCGCCGACCCCGCACTGCGGCAGGCAGTCCACCCGGGATAATTCGGGTGCCCGCCGGGGCGGCCGCAACAGCACCCCGGCCAGCAGGGCGCCGGTGAGCAGCAGACCCGCGCAGATCCGCATGGCGACACCGAAACCGGAGTCGAATGCCGCGGGGTCGTCCAGCGCGCCGGAGATCCCGGCCAGCCCCGGCAAGGCCGCCACCGCGAGCAGTTGCGCCGTCCGCGCGACCGCGTTGTTCACCCCGGAGGCGATACCGGCCCCGTTCGCCGATACCGCACCGAGGACCGCGCCGGTGAGCGGGGCGACCAGCACCGACAGCCCGAGACCGGAGACCAGCACCCCGGGTAGGACATCCAGCGGATAGGAGGCGCCGGGACCTACCCGCTGCAGCAGGATCAGCCCGCCCGCGGCGAGTACCGGCCCGAATGTCATCGGCAGACGGGGCCCGTGCCGCTGGGCCCACCGCCCGGACGGCGCCGAGAGCGCCAGCATCAGCAGCGTCACCGGTAGCGTGGCCACCCCCGCGAGCAGCGGCGAATACCCCGCGACGACCTGCAACTCCAGCACCAGTAGGAAGAACACTCCGCCGAGCGCGGCGTACACCGCGAGGGTGACCAGATTTGCCACGGTGAAGACCCGCGAAGCGAACAGTGCCGGCGGTACCAGCGGGTGGTCACTGCGCATCTCGATGAGGACGAAGACCGCCAGCAGTACTCCGCCCGCCCCCACCAGGATCGGTAGCCTGTCGATCAACCCCAGTGTCAGCGCGCCGAGCGCCGCGGCCACCACCAGCGCGCCGGGGAGATCGAGCCGGGCGGTCGCGTTCGGATCGCGACTCTCCGGCACATGCCGTAGCGAGACCAGGACGACGACCGCCACCAGCGGCACATTGAGGAAGAAGATCGACCGCCAGCCCGCCACCTCGATCAGCCAGCCGCCGAGGAACGGCCCCAATGCCCCCGCCACCCCGCTGAACCCGGACCACAGCCCGATTGCCGCGCCCTGGTCGCGGTTGTCGATGGAGGAGGAGATGAGGGCGAGGCTGCCCGGCGTGAGCATGGCCCCGGCCACGCCCTGTAACACCCGGGCGGCCACCAGCATCTCGATATTCACGGCCGCGCCGCACAGCAGCGACGCGACGGCGAAACCCACTGCGCCGGCGACGAAGACCTTGCGGCGGCCGAAGCGGTCCCCGAAGGAGCCGCCGAGCAGAATGAACGAGGCCAGGGTGAGCGTGTAGCCGTTGAGCGTCCACTGCAATCCGGCGACATCGGTATCGAGGGCGGCACCGATCCGGGGCAGCGCGATATTGACGACGGTGGCATCCAGGGAAGCCACCGCGGAGCCGAGCACGGTGGCCAGCACGATCCAGCGGCCGGCGGCCGAGCCGAGACGGGGCAGCTCGGTGGGGTTCACGTCACCGAAGATACGGATCCGCTGTGGTTCGGCACCGCGCGACACCCGCCGGGACTCGAGACGCGATCGCCGCGACCAGGCGCCCCACCCTGCCGGGCGGCAGGGTGGGGCGCGACGGGTACGAGACGGGAGGGGCGGTCGCGCCGGTCACATCCGGGCGTAGCGGGCGCAGGCGAAATCGTACAGTCCGTAGGCGGCTATGCCGAGTCCGGCGGCTACCAGGAGGACCGGGCCGAACGGCTGCGCACCCAGTGTTTTCAGCGCGGCGTCCAGGCCGCTGGCCTTACCGGGATCGGATTGGAACACCGCCACGATCACGAGTACACCCGCCCCGGCGATGGCCGAGCCCTTACTGAGGTACCCGATGGTGCCCAGCCTGCGCAGCAACGCGCGGTCGGTGCGCAGTTCCTTCAGAAACTTCCGGGTGGCGCCCTTGTAGATGTGGTACGCGCCCACCGCGATGATCACGATGCCGACGAGGACGAGAAAGAACTTGCCGCCGGCGCTCTCCATCATGCGCGCGGACAGCCCGGCGTTCTTGCCGCCGCTCGAGCTCCCGTTCCCCCGGACGAAACCGAACGCGGTGATCGCGTAGCCGAAGTAGACGAGGGCCACGGCGAATGCCTTGCCACGGTGGAACAGATCGGACTTCCGGTCCTCGTCACCACCGGTGCGCGAACCGAGTACCGCCTCGGTGAGCCGCCACAGCGCCATGAACACGAAGGCGGCGATACCGACGATCAGCGCGGGGATGCCGCCGGGTTTGGCGGCCAGTTCGGCCATGGCACCGGACTGGTCGGTGCTGCCGCCGCCACCGAAGGCGAGGCGTACCGCGAGGTAGCCGATCAGCAGGTGCACGAGCCCCGCCATCGCGTAACCCGCACGGGCCAGGCGTTCGAACACGCGACTGTCGGTGACGCGGTGCGCCGCGGAAACCGATCTGGATGTGGAAACCTGGATCATCTGGCCTCTCTTGGTACCGGAGGCGCGCGACGGGGCAGTACCGGAACAGGGCCGCGCGGACCGGGCCCGGATCGGCGTCGACCCGAACCGTTTCTCGCGCGCCCTGTTCGCTGCCACGCCTCCTCGAGCGAACGGAACGTTCAGCAGATACCCGGCATCGGGGCGGCGAAACGGTACGACCCGGGTGATGGCGTGTTCGCGCCACCACTGGGCCGGCTCAGGCCGAAGTCACGGGCGGCCGCCATTCCCTGGCCGCCGCCGATACACATCGTCAGCAGCGCTCTGCCACCGTCGCGGCGCCGCAACTCGTGTAATGAACCACCCGGCATGACACGCACCGGTTCGGGATCATCGCGGAACGCGGGGGCGTCGAGGCCGTATGGGGCGAAGCCGTGATCGAGGTCGCCAGACGCGGCGGGCACGATATCGTGCGCCCGCGACACCCGGACACCCCGTTGCGCACCGGGTTCCGTAACACACCCGCCTACGCACCGGATCCGAAGTGGGTGGTCGCCGGACGCTACACCGCATTCGCCGAGCCGCGGGCCACAACGGTGGGAGCGGCCGTGGAAGGTCTCGAACACGTCTACGACGCCCCCGGCCGGATCCACTTCGAGTGGGATGGAAAGACACTGGGGCTCACCGCTTTTCCCGGTTCGACGCCGGGCGCGCTGACGGTGCTCTTCACCGATGCGACCTCCGGCGTCACCACCTACGCCGCCAACCGCGTGCTGCAGGTCTCGCCGCCGGATGCCGACGGGACGGTGACCCTGGACTTCAACCGGGCCGTCAACCTGCCCTGCGCCTACACCGATCTGGCGACCTGCCCATTGCCCCCGGCGGAGAACCGGCTCCCGGTCGCGATCGAGGCGGGCGAGCAGATCCCCTACGAGCGCGGCTGACCCGATGAATGCGCCCGTTACCTTTTTCGTGGGCCCGGAACCGGGCCCACGGTCGCCAGGCCCGGTATGACTTCTTGCCCCTGTCGTTCGAATGATCCGGGGGGTGGTGTCGCCGGGTCCTGGTGGCGTCGACGGACCGCTGATGGGGACAGGGCCGCTGGTAGGTCTCTTCGTAACGTGGGTGCCGGGCGTTGACGCTGGATCGGCGACCGTCCAGTGAGCGTTTCGAGGCAGTTGAGGACCGAGCAAGGTGACACAACCTTATGCCGTGTTCTGCGGCGTTGACGTGGGAAAAGGCGAACATCACGCGGTCGGGCTCGACCCGGCCGGGAAACGATTGTTCGACAAGGCACTACCCAACGATGAATCCCGGCTGCGGGCCGTGTTCAACA
The DNA here is from genome assembly GCF_050942415.1 of Nocardia grenadensis. Lineage (NCBI taxonomy): Bacteria > Bacillati > Actinomycetota > Actinomycetes > Mycobacteriales > Nocardiaceae > Nocardia > Nocardia grenadensis. The sequence continues at coordinate 3,430,086 of NZ_CP192054.1, forward strand.
AACTCGCCACCCACGGGCGGCTGCTGATCGTGGTCGATCAACCCAACACGATCGGCGCCCTGCCGGTCACCGTCGCGCGCGCCTGCGGACACGATGTCGCCTACCTGCCCGGATTGTCGATGCGCCGCATCGCCGACCTCTACCCAGGTCAAGCCAAAACCGATGCCCGCGACGCTCACATCATCGCTGATGCCGCCCGCACGATGCCGCACACGCTGCGCCGCGTCGACGTCGGTGACGAAACACTCACCGAGCTCGGTGTTCTGGCCGGCTTCGACGACGACCTGGCCGGCGAAGCAACCCGCACCAGCAACCGCATCCGCGGCCTGCTCACCGGCATCCACCCCGCCCTCGAACGCGTCCTCGGCCCCCGCATCGCGCACCCGGCGGTGCTGGAGATCCTGTCGCGCTGCGGCGGTCCCGAAGGCATCCGGGCCGCTGGTCGGCGCAAACTTACCGCCATCGCCACTAAACATGCCCCACGAATGGGAGCACGCCTGGTCGAGGAGATCCTGGCCGCGCTGCCCGCGCAATCTGTCACCGTTCCCGGCACGAAAGCCGCGGAAACCGTGCTGCCGAAGCTGGCGGATTCGTTGAAAGCAGTTCTTCTACAGCGCAAGCAGATCGCCGAGAACATTGAGGAGATGTTCGCCGATCACCCTCTTGCCGAGGTCCTGACCTCGATGCCCGGCATCGGAGTCAGGACCGGCACCCGCATCCTGCTCGAAGTCGGCGACGGCACCGCGTTCGCCTCGGCCGGCCACCTCGCCTCTTACGCCGGCATCGCCCCGATCACCCACCGATCGGGAAGCTCCATCCGCGGTGAACACCCTGCCCGATCCGGCAACCACAAACTGAAACGGGCGTTGTTTCTGTCAGCGTTCGCCGCCCTGCACGACCCGGCCAGCCGCACCTACTACGACAGAAAGAGAGCCGAGGGCAAGAAACACAACGCAGCCCTCATCTGCCTCGCCCGACGCCGATGCGACGTCCTCTACGCCATGCTCCGAAACAAACAGCCCTACCGCATTCCAGCACCAGCGGCCTGATCGCCGGCAACTGCCAGACACCGATCAAGCGTCCAGCCCCTGGGCACGCCGGGCCCTGACCGACATGCCGCGCTGCCACCAATCGATCACCTCACCCCCGCCCGCCATGCCTTCGATGAGATGCGCGGTGGCTTCCACCTGCACACCGGACTGGCTACAGAACGTCCACAACCGCTGAGCCGCCCGATGGTATTGGTGGATCACCGCATCGACCTCGAACGCATCCAACTGGCTGGCACGGAACCGGTCCAATGCCCGGCCTACGTGCTCGACCAACTCACCGAGCCGCTCTTCGTGATATACCGCCACACGATCCCGAGCAGCCTGCCGTTCAGCCTTCGACGCCACTCAGACCACGCTACCGACCGCACGCCCCGCCCAAGCCTCACCCGGGCACAACCTCAACCCACGGCTTGACAAGAAACATAGGGACACCCCCCTCGCGAACCTGTCGTTCCCGACCCCGGGCAACTACCCCGATGAAGACCCTGCCGCGGGACTCGAAGATACCCTGCGCCTGTTCGAGTTCGGTGAACGCCTCGGTTTCGACGGCGCCTGGATCCGGCAGCGGCATCTCGAGCACGGTGTCGGGTCGGCGGCGGTTTTCCTGGCCGCGGCCGGTCAGCGCACCCGCCGGATCCAGCTGGGCACCGCGGTGATCCCGATCGGCTACGAGAGCCCGTTCCGGTTGGCCGAGGATCTGGCGATGGCCGATGTGCTGTCCGGCGGGCGGCTGCAACCCGGCTTCAGCGCGGGTACGCCGCCGCACGCGGAGCTGATCGGGGACCTCGTCTTCGACGGCGATTGGCGCGGCTACGACCTCTCCTACGGGCGGATCGAACGATTGATCGACAATCTGCGCGGCGACTACCTGGGCGAGCCGGATACGCTCATCCACTCCCCCGGCAATACTCAGCGTCCACGGCTGCAGCCGCACGATCCGGGGTTGGTCGATCGGCTCTGGTACGGCGGAGGGAGCACCCGGTCGATCCGCTGGGCCGGTGCGCGCGGGTTGAACCTGCTCACCGGCAATATCGTCTTCGGTGAGCACAGCGACGATTTCACCACCGCGCAGCAGGGCCTGATCGCGGGATACCGCCGCCACATCGACCCGGCGCGCCCGGCTCGCGTCGCGGTGGGCCGGGTGATCGTCCCGTTCGACAGCGCCGACCGCACCACCCGTGAACGCTACCGCCGCTACGCGGCCGGGCGATACGAGCGAACCCGGGCTCCACAGGGCGAACGGCGAATTCTGTTCGCGCCGGATCTGGTCGGCACCGCCGAGGAGATCCTCGATCGGCTGCGCACCGATCCGGTCGTCGCCGGGACCACGGAGTTGCGGCTGGAACTACCGTACGAATTCCATCGCGCCGACTACGAGCAGATACTGCACGACACCGTCGAGTACATCGCGCCAGAACTGGTCTGACCACTTGACCTCTTACCAATGAGGGGTCTACCGTCCGGGGTATGGCACTGAAGCGGATCGCCCGCCGGTCGGTTCCGGACGAGATCTACGAGCAGCTCGTCGACGGCGTCCTCACCGGCGAGCTCGCGCCCGGCTCGGCCCTGCCCGCCGAACGTCAGCTGGCCGAAGCGCTGGGTGTCTCCCGGCCCACCGTCCGTGAAGCGGTCCAGCGGCTCGCGCGGGCGGGGCTGGTGGAGATCCGTCAGGGCGGCAGCACCACGGTCCGCGATCCGCGCCGCTCCGGTGGCCTGGAACTGTTGCCGCGATTGATCCTGCGCGGCGGCCGGCTCGACCATTCCGTGGTACGCAGCATCCTGGAGACCCGGGCGACCCTGGGCCGCGAGGTAGCCGGCCTGGCCGCCGGCCGCCACGGTCCGGCCATGGGCCCGACGCTCACGGCCGCGGTGGACACACTCGCCGATCGAGACGATCCGCTGGCACGCCAGCTCGCGGCGCTCGCGTTCTGGGACCATCTGGTCGATGCCGCCGATTCGATCGTCTACCGCCTGCTGTTCAACCAGCTGCGCACCGTCTACGAACCCGCCATGGCCGCGCTCACCGGCGTCATGGACACCGAGGTGGGCCGGCCCGAGCGCTACCGCGCGCTCGCCGAGGCCGTGGTCGCCGGTGAGGCCGATTCGGCCCGCACCCGCGCCGACGCGCTGTTGTCGCTGGCCACCACGGAATTCGACAACCTCCTGCACCGATTGGAGCAGACGCCATGAACCTCCCCCACGCCGCCCGGCGCGGCCGTAACGCCGGGATCGACCGTCTCGCCGAAGGGCGACTTGCCGCCGACGAGGCGAAGGCCGCCCGCCGCGCACCGGAGTCGCTCGCGGACGTGTTCACCTCTTTCCGCCACGCACCCTCGCCCTGGGTGATCGCCGCGCTGCTGGTCGCCGCCGCCACGGCCCGCGTTCTGGTGGGCGACTGGCAAATCACCGACGCCCTGGTTCCGGTGCTCATGGTGGCCGCGTTCCCGTTCGTGGAATGGGTCATCCATGTCTGTGTGCTGCACTGGCGGCCGCGCACCCTGGGCAGGTGGCGGATCGATTCACTGCTGGCACGTAAGCACCGCGAGCACCACGCCGATCCCCGGATCCGGGAACTGGTCTTCATCCCGTGGCAGACCTTCCTGTGGCTGCTACCCGCCCTGGTGGTCGTCGCGTTACTGGCGTTCGGACGCCCCGGCCTGGGCCTGACCTTCCTCACCACCGTCGGTATCCTCGGACTGATCTACGAATGGACCCATCTCCTCGTGCACACCGACTACCGACCGCACAGCGCGATCCTGCGCGCGGTGCGCCGCAACCACCGTCTGCACCATTTCAAGAACGAGCACTACTGGTTCGCCGTCACGACCGCCGGAACCGCGGACCGGGTGCTGGGTACCTATCCCGATCCCGCCGATATCCCCAACTCCCCCACCGCGAAGGCCCTGCACAAGCCGCAGGCAGCCTGACGCTCGGCGCGGGATCCGGGAACGGTCGGCACCTCGACACGATCGCGTGCCGACCGGAGCCGCCCGTTCGACGAATTCGGCTCCGGTTCGCGAGCTCACCGTCGGCAGGGCGCTTGTTCGGCCGGTACGAGTCACCGAATCCGTGTGCGACGCCCGAACCGGACTCGAACACGGCACCGCCACAGCGGATCCGCACAGAACCTGCCCCGAAGACGCCGTAGCACCACCTTGCGACGCTGCGGTCATCCGGTACCGGATGCGCGGCTTGATCCGCCACAAGGTAGTAGTGAACCCACAGCTTCACGGCGTTCGGGCGGTTCGGGATTCGATACGGACCGTCGGGCCGGCCGGTTCTTCCGCAGGTTCCACCCCCACAGTTCCGAGGATGGCGTATGCATCGATTTCCCGGTCAGGACACGAGCACGGCACCGCACGATATCGCCTGCCGTATCGAAGATCTGCTCGACGAGCAGGCCCGCGTGGTGGATGAGCTGCTAACGGCCGAATCGGCGTATATCGAAGCGGTGGCCGCGGCCCGGGAAGCCGGTCGGCTGGGCCGGTCCGATCTGACCGAGGCCTATGACCGGCTACAGGGCTGGGGTATCTCCAATTTCTCGAATCGCTGGCGCAGGCTGGTCGGAGACGGCCCGGCGGACACGCCCGCGGCCCAGTCCACGTTGCTGCCCGGCGCGGAAATCACCACGATCCGGGTCTCGTCCGAGGGGTGAGCAGCAACGACACCCGCGCGTTCGGATCTCCCGGACCGTACGGGCGGGCCGCCTCAGGCGCGGTTGACCGTCGGCGGGATCAGCACCCGGTCGATGAGGTAGACCGTGGCATTGGCGGTTTCCACGCCGCCACCGATCACCGTCGCGTTGTTGACGGTGATCCGGTCGCCGGATCGGGCCACCGCCACATCGGAGCCTTCCGCGGTACCCAGGACGCCGTCGATCGCTTCGGGCGCGATCCGGCCGGGTACCGCGTGGTAGGTCAGAATCGTCATCAGTGTCGCCGAATCCGTGCGCAGCACCTCGAGCGTCGCGGGATCGAGCGCCGCGAACGCGCTGTCGACCGGGGCGAAAACGGTGTACTCGGCGCGGTCGAGGGCTTCGGCCAGGTCGACCTCCGGATTGAACCCACCGGACACCGCGGCGGCGAGGGTGGTCAGCAACGGATTGTTCGACGCGGCCACGGTCACGGGTTCGATGCCCACCGGTACGGCCGGGGCCCGGCCGGCGCCCGCGTCGGGCCCGGTCTCTGTAGCCCGCGCCGAGCCGTCCTTGCGTGCGGTCATATCGTGCCCTTCCCGGGCGACGGCCGCGCGGCCGCGCGGTGGATCGGGTGCTGTGGTGACGCGGTCCGGCCTGCCACTCCGTTTCGTCATGCGATTCGCGCACAATCCCTTGTGCGTCGATTCTGCATCGCTTTGCGCGTAGTGTGAAGACCTAACGGCGGATATTTCGATTCGGCCGACCGCACCAGAAAAACGGCGACACCTGGCACTTATCGCGATGCCGACAACGCGACCGGAGGAAGCGGGGCCGGCGTCACCGGGCGCGGTGGTAAACCATCGCCATTTCGCCGAGTTCGCCGACCTCGAAATCACCGGTCGCTGCGGCCCGAACCGGCCGCCTCGAGGGTGTCGCGCCGGGCAGGTTCACGGGCGCTCCAGGTAGGCCACTATGCCGCCGGTCAGGGCCTTCAGCGCGTCGTCGAGATCACCGTAGGTACCCAGGGTGCGTTCGGAAGTGATCCCGCGCATCGCCGCCGGGATGAGGGCGGCCACCTGCCGCACCTTGTCCGGATCGAGTTCCATATCGGCGAAAGCGCGCTGACAGGCCTTGTCCCAGTTCGGTTTCCACGATGCCAGTTCCGCGGCGGTGCGGGGGTAGTCGCGTTCCAGTTCGGCGTGCTCGCGCGGCAGGGCAGCACGCAACGTTTCGATGGCCAGCGATTCCGGCCGGCGCAGCCCGCCGGCCATGGCGTCGATCATGGCGGCCACCCGCTCGTGCAGGGTGCCGTCCGGTTTGATCCCGGCGGGCAGGTCTCCCCGCTTGTCCGCGGTGTACCGCAGGACCGCCGCCCACAGTCCGTCGATATCACCGAACTGGTATTTGATCACTCCCCAGGTGGCGCCGATATCGCGGGCGATCCGATTACCCGAGACCGCCGCGGGGTCGCCGGTGGCCAGTGAGGCGATGGCCGCCTCGAGCATGCTCTCCCGCGACTGGATCCCCCGCCTGTTCGCTCGTCTCCCGCCCACCGCCGCTTCCGTCACGATGGCGACTTTACCGGCCCTGAACAGGGTGATCCAGTTTCACATAGAGCTCTTGTAATCTTTCAAAGAGGGTTCTATGCTCGGGAGCGCCACGTGACCGGCGTCATATACCGAAGCACGGCCGTGGCCGCGCCCGCTACCGCCCCCGATGCCTGGAGGATTGCGATGGCAAAACCACCACTGCCGATGGAGCCGACGGGCTGGTTCCAGGTGGCCTGGTGCAGTGAGATCGGCATCGGCGCGGTACACCGGATGAAGTACTTCGGCCGCGAAATGGTGGCCTGGCGATCGGTCTCCGGGCAGGTCACCGTCTTCGATGCCTACTGTGAGCATCTGGGCGCGCATCTCGGCTACGGCGGCCGGGTGGAGGGCGAGAACCTGGTCTGTCCATTCCACGGCTGGGAGTGGAACCGCGAGGGGCGCAATGTCTGCATCCCCTACGAGAGCCACCCGAACAAGGGCCGCCGCATCCGCAGCTACCCGGTGGTGGAGCGCAACGAGAGCGTCTGGATCTGGTACGACATCGACGGCCGGCCACCGCATTTCGAGGTCCCCGATATCTTCGCCGCGTTCGGCGACGGCAAAACCGCCGCGGACTACTACCCGCCGGTGCCCGCGGCCACGTTGTACCGGCCCGGGCTCGAACTGCACCCGCAGTACGTCATGGAGAACGGTGTCGATTTCGCGCATTTCAAGTATGTGCACAAGACCCCGTTCGTGCCGGAGTTCACCCGCCACGACTTCTCCGGGCCCGTCTCCTACGTCGATTTCACCATCGCCTTCGACGAGGGCGTGGCCGAAGACCAGGTCGACAGCGGTGTCGAATCGATAAACGCCGGGCTCGGATGCTCGATCACCAAGAGCTGGGGCATGATCGACAACCGCACCATGCCCGCGGTGACGCCGGTCGACGAGCGCACCTCCGATGTCCGGTTCACCGTGTGGATCGGCCGCAGACCCGGTGACGAGAGCCCGGAGATCACCACCTACGGCACAGCGATGGCCGGTTTTGTGATCGAGCAGTTCGAAGCCGATATCCACATCTGGGCGCATCAGCGCTACTCCGACCCGCCCGCGCTGTCGCGCAAGGAATACGCGGGCTTCCGGGCCCTGCGCGAATGGGCACGGCAGTTCTACCCGGGCACCGGCGCGGCCGACTCCGCACCGAACGCGAACGCGGCCGGCGTATGACCGCGGACTCGAACAGGCAGCCTCGCCGACCCGCAGACAGAAAGGCCCGCCCATGAGCACTTCCGGCAAGATCCGGGTATTCCAGGTTGCGACCGGCAACCTCGGCACCGAGATGATCGGCCGCATCCGCGACCATCCGGATCTCGAGCTCGTCGGGCTGCACTGCTACACCCCGGAAAAGATCGGCCGGGACGCCGGCGAGATCGTCGGCATCGGGCCGATCGGGGTGACGGCGACCGGTACGGTCGAGCAGATCATCGAGGCGCGCCCCGATGTCCTCACCTTCCACGGCGTCTTCCCCGACGAGGACCTCTACGAGAAGGTATTGGAGGCGGGCATCGATGTGGTGACCACAGCGGACTGGATCACCGGCTTCCACCGCGACACCAACCACGCCCACCCGTCGGGCCGCAAGGTCAGTGAAATCATCCGGGCCGCCTGCGAGCGCGGCAATTCCACCTTCTACGGCACGGGCATGAATCCCGGACTCGCCCAGATCCTCGGAATCGTGCACACCGCCGACGTCGCCGCGATCGAGAACATCACCGTCACCGAATCGGTGGACGTCTCCTGCCACCATTCCGTCGACACCTGGAAAGCAGTCGGTTACGGCCGCCCGATCGACGATCCGACCATCCCGGACTCGTTGCACAAATACACCGCGGTCTTCGCCGATTCGGTCTACCTGATGGCCGACACCTTCGACCTCGAACTGGACGAGGTCACCTTCCACTACGAACTCGGCGCCTGCACGAAGGACATCGATCTGGGCTGGTATTTCCTGCCCAAGGGCTCACTCGGCGCCAACTACATCAAGTATCAGGGCCTGGTCGACGGCGTGCCGCGGGTGGAAACCCATCTCGAATGGCAGATGACCCCCCACACCGACCCCGCGTGGAATATCAAGGGCTGCTACATCACCCAGATCACCGGCGATCCCAGCATCTACAGCAAACATATGATCTTCCCCCGGAAGGGCTTCGACCTGTCGCAGCCGGAGAACTTCGCCTCGATCGGGATGACCGTCACCGGATTACCGGCCCTCAACTCCCTGCGGTCTGTTGTCGCCGCGCGTCCGGGCATCATCACCAGCGCCGACCTCCCGCTGCGTGCGTTCGCCGGGCGTTTCGCTATCTGAGGGGCGCGCCACGGGCCCGCCGGATCGCCCGGCGGTGGCCCACGGCGCGCTCACTGCGCAACCACCCAATCGGCGATGACCTCCACATCCACATGGTGCGGCCGGAGGCAGAACCCGGTGCCCGCGAGCACCGTCCACCCGGCCGAAGCCGCCGGACTGACCGTGACCGACCTGCGCACCGCAAGCTGCCGGATGGAGTTCTCCGATATCGGCGCCATCATATGGATCCTGCGCAAATGCGTGTGGTGGGTGCCGGATTTCTCCGTCGACCGCTACCGGGACACGCTCGTGGAATTGGACAGGGAGATGCGCGACGGGCACCCGTTCGTCGCATTCTCCACCCGGCATCTCATCGACGCGGTCCGCTGACCCGGCGCCACGGACATACCGCCGGCCGGGACACCGGCGTCCGTGCGCGACACTGGATCGGTGAGTACTGACAACGGCCCGACACCCCCGCCGGCCAGCGCCTCGATCATCGTGCTGACGTTGGCGCGGCGAGTGGAGACCGAACTCAACGCCGCGCTGGCAACACTGGATCTGACCGTCGGCCGCCTGGGTCTGCTCGGCCATATCTCCGGGGTCCCGGGTGCGTCGTTCTCGGAGCTGGCGCGGATGTCGGGAATCAGCGTGCAGAGCGTGCACACGGCGGTGAAGGCCATGGTCGGCGCCGGACTGGTCCACGACCGTACGGCCCGTGCCGGCTCGGCGTCGGCGATCGAGCTCACCGCCGAGGGGACTCGTCTGCTCCGCGCCGCCCAGCAGGTGGTCACCGATGTCGACGAACGTCTGTTCGGGCCGGCCGCAGACCCGGTACAGCGCCGGATCGGTGCGGCCGTCGTGGACGCGTTCACCGGCCGAGCCACCCCCTGAACCACGCCGCCGCCCTCCGGACGTCAGCACGGTCGGCCGGGATGCGGGCTCCCGTAATGTCGCCTCCACAAGGGGCCACCTGGGCGCCTGGAGGAGAAGGAGGCCGTGGGTGCCGGGAACACCGTGGTCGCGCCGGATGGGTTTGTCGGTTCCGATCGTGAACGCACCGATGGGTGGAGTGGCCGGGGGCCGCCTCGCGTCCGCCGTGTCCGCGGCCGGCGGTCTGGGAATGATCGGCATGGGCAGCACCGGATCGGCCGCGGCCCTGGAACACGAACTCACGCAACTCGATCCGGCACCCGGGGTGTTCGGTATCGGCATGGTGGGCTGGGTGCTCGAGCGCGAACCCGCCCTGCTGGAGACGGCCCTGGCCGCGCGGCCGGCGCTCGTCTCGGTCGGTTTCACCGAGGAGTGGGCCTGGATCGACCGGGTCCACGAGGCGGGTGCGGCGGCGCTCACCCAGGTCTACGACGCGGATGAGGCATGCCGGGCCGCAGCGGCCGGAGTGGATGTCCTGGTGGCCCGCGGCAGCGAGGGCGGCGGCCATGGCGATCCCCGGCTGGGCACACTGGCGGTACTGGACGCGGTACTCGACGCGGTCACGGTGCCCGTGCTCGCCGCCGGTGGTATCGCCACCGCCCGGGGTCTGGCGGCCGTGCTCGCGGCGGGGGCGGCCGGTGCCTGGCTCGGCACCTGTCTGTCGGCCTGCCCGGAAGCGCTCACCCCGGAACCCGCTCGCGCCGCGCTGATCCGCGCCCGGGCCACCGATACGGTGGTCACCCGGGTCTTCGATCTGGGGCAGCGGCTACCCTGGCCGGACCGCTATCCCGCCCGCGTACTGGCCAACGAGACCACCCGGACCTGGGCAGAGCAGGAGGCCGCGTTATCCGCGGACGGCGCGGCCCGCGACGAAGTGGCGGCGGCCGCCGCCACCAGAGACCCCCGCCGCGCCCCCGTCGACGCCGGCGCGGGCGTCGGCGCTCTCACCCGCAGTCTCCCGGCCGGTGAGGTCGTCGCCGCATTGTGTACCGGAGCCGATCGGCTGTTGGGCCGGTGGGCGCACGGCGCCGGGACCGCGGCGGACAGCGGCACGGCACTCGGGCCGGAGAGCGACTGACGCTCGTCAGATCCAGCCCTTTTCCCGTGCCCTGAGGGCCGCCTCATACCGGTTGGAGACCCCGAGCTTCGCCATTGCCGCGGAGAGGTAGTTGCGGGTGGTGCCCGGCGACAGGTGGGCTCGCCGGGCGATGTCCTCGACCGACGAGCCGTCGAGGGCGTATTCGAGAACATCGGCTTCCCGTGCGGTGAGCACGGTGTCACCGGCGCTGATGGCTTCCGCGGCCAGCTCCGGATCGACATACCGGCCGCCGGCGTGCACGGTGCGGATCACGTCGGCCAGCGTCGCCGCCGAGGTCGTCTTGGGCAGGAAACCCCGAACCCCCGCGGCCAGTGCCCGCTTGAGGTACCCGGGCCGGCCGTGGCTGGTGACGATCAGCGTGGCGGCACCCGGTGCGAGCCGCAGCAGCTGCGTGGCCGTCTCGATACCGTCGATACCGGGCATCTGCAGGTCGATGACGGCCACCGCGGCCGGCTCGTCCGCCGCGCGGCGCCGCCACACGGCCAGCAGCTCCTCCCCGGAGCCGACATGGTCGACGACCTCGAGATCGGCTTCGAGATCGAGCATTGTCGCCAGCGCCGCGCGGATGAGGGTTTCGTCATCGGCGAGGAAGACCGGAATCATATTTTCTCCCAGCGGATCTCCAGGACGAACTCATCGGCGGTCGCGGTCACGGCGAGACTCGCGCCGACAGCGGCGAGCCGTTCCGCGAGCCCACGCAGCCCCGAATGCTGCCCCGGCGTGCCGCGCGGACGGTTGTTGCGCACCGACATACCGGCACCGCCGAACGCGAGAGTCGCCGATGTGGCCGCGGAGTGTTCGACGATATTGGTCGTACCCTCACGCACCACCCAGGCCGCGACCTCATGGAATCGGGCGGGGACCGTTGCGGGATCGCCCTCGACGCCGAGCTCACACCCCACCGCCGCGAGCAGCGAACCCGCCCCGGCCACCTCCCCGAGCAGATCGATCCCGCGATAGCCCCGAACCAGTTCACGCATCTGCCCCATGGATTCGACGGCGAGTGTTTTGACCTCGTCCATCTCCTGCGCCGCCCGGTCGGTATCGCCGGACCGCGACAGCACCCCGGCGAGTTCGCTTTTCACGGCGATCGCCGAGAATCCGCGGCCGACCACATCGTGCAGGTCCCGCGCGAATCGCAAACGCTCCTGCGCCAGTCGCAGTTCGGCCTCGACGACCTTCGCGTGTTCCACTTCGTCGACGACCCGCAGCCCCCACATCGTGAGCCAGACCGTCGCGATGACGAATCCGCCGGCGACGAAGGTCACCACGATCCCACTCACCACCGTCGCCGGGGACGAGCCGAAAACCGATCCGGTCGCCACGCTCAACACCGGCAGAATCCACCATCTGTGCCGGAGAAACGATACGAGGGCGAACACGGCCAGCACTGCCACATAGACGCCGGTCACCCGGGCGAGAACAACGGCGGCTTCGTCGTCCGCCGTCCGGGCGACCACGGCAGCGGCGACCCATACCCCTGTCAGCGTCGCGAGGGCGATCGGCAGGACCCACCCACGCGACGACCACCGCGACGATACGGCGAATTCCGCGCGGGCCTCCACCGCGAAGACCGCCGCGATCCCGGCGAGCACTAGTCCGGCGGCCGCCCACGGCGAGCGAGCGGTGGCCGCCATGGCGACCACCACCGCGACCAGCGCGCCCTGGAATGTGATCCCGGTGTAGAGCCGGAATTTCGCCCCCGCCGGCAGTGCGCGCCACCGGGCGGTCCAGCGGTTCACCCGCGGTCGTCCCAGCGGAAACTCCGGCGGATCAGCGCGAACGCCAGGACGGTCCATATCGTCAGTGTCGCAAACGGGCGCCCCATCTCGGCGAAGGTCCCGGCGAAATCACCCGCGGCACCGGCGTCGGCGAGCGCCGGCACCCCGGCGACACCCAGCGACACCAGATCGGAGACGGCCGCGAAGGGAGTCCAGCCGGCCAGATCCGCGAGTCGATCCGGCAGCATCGCGCGGATCGATGTCATCCCCAGCATGGCGATCGTCATCACCGGCAGCGAGGTGATCTGCGCGGCCTCGGCGTTCTTGGTGAACGTGCTGGTCGCCAGCGCCAGCAGGGAGAACAGGACGATTCCGCCCGCGAGAGCGAGTGCGAGCGCGGCAGGGTTGACCGGCGCCGGCGCCCCCGCACCGTAGACGACCGCGGCGACCACGGCGGCGCAACCGAGGGTGACCAGCGCACCGGGTATCGCGGGCGCGGTCTGGATCTGCCAGTCGGCGGCCTCACCCGTCCGAAGTCGTTTCAGTACGCCCTCGCCGCGGCGGGTGGTGACCATCGACAGCACCGAGTAGTACTGCACGAACAGCAGGGTCACCAGCGCCAGCATCTCGAAGGTGAGTACCGCGAGATCCGCGGCGGAGGTATCGCCACGGCGGGCGATGAAGAACAGGGCCGCCGGTATGCCGATCGGGAACACCGTCGCCAGGTAGACGAGCGTTTTGTTCCGCCGGAACTGCAGGTACTCGGCCTTCGCGAGGGCAGCGAGCGGACGGCGGCGGAATCCGGGGGCCGGTGCGGCGGTCGTGGTCATCAGCGGGCTCCGATCAGTTCGTCCCCGGTCGCCGTCGCGGCGGCCGAATCGTCTGCGATATCGAGGAAAACGGTCTCCAGGGATGCGGCGCGGGCCTCCAGCCCACCCAGCCGCACGCCCTGTTCGCCCGCCCAGCCGAGCAGCACCGACAGATCGCCCTGCAGGTCGTGGGTGCTAACAGTGACCCGGGCTCCCGCCTCGATGCGGGCGGTGGACAGATTCGGCAGCGGTAGCCCCGGATGGTCGAAGGCGATCCGCGCCGGATGGCCGTCGACGATCTCGCGCAGGGTCCCGGTGCGTGCCATCTCGCCCCGGTGCATGATCGCGACCCGATCGGCCAGCGCTTCCGCCTCGTCCAGATAGTGCGTGGTCAGCACCATGCCCACTCCCGAGTTCTTGAGCTCGGACAGCAGTCGCCAGGTCCCGCGCCGGCTCTCCGGGTCGAGTCCGGTGGTCGGTTCGTCGAGAAACAGCAACCGCGGTTGACCGAGCAGGGCGCAGGCCAGATCGACCCGGCGCTGTTCACCACCGGAGAGGGACCCGACCCGGACGTCGGCGCGATGGACCAGATCGACCTGCGCGAGAACCGTTGCGCTGCTCACCGGGTTACTACAGGTCCCGCGCCACATCTCGAGCGTTTCACGGACGGTGAGCTCGGTGGGCAGGCCCCCGGACTGCAGCATGATGCCGACCTGCGCGCGTACCTGGCCTCGGTGACGGTATGGATCGAGGCCGAAGATCTCGACCGAACCGGCAGAGGGTTCGACCAGTCCCTCCAGTATGTCGAGCGTCGAGGTCTTGCCCGCGCCGTTGGTGCCCAGCAGGGCGAACACCTCGCCCTCGGCGACCTGGAGATCGATACCGCGGACCGCTTCGAAGGCGGCCTTTCCGGTGCCGTAGGTCCGGTGCAGACCGCGCGCGACGACGATATCGTGTACCGGCCGCCCGGGCAGTTGCGGTGGATCGAAATATGCGCTGTTCATATCTTCTACGATCACCGCGCCGGACCGGGATCTGTAGTAAGCGCAGTCACCGGATATTCGTGCATTTCGCACGGTCCGGAGATGACAAAAGTCATCATCCGCCCGCACCGGTTTCGCCCGGCCGCCGACGATGAATAGCCGAGCAGCCGGGCATCGAGCTGACGCGCCGCCGGGCAACCCACCAACCACAGAGCAGCTGATAATCCCTCGATATCGATTCTCTCGCAAGACGATTGGCGCCCGTAGCGTCTGGACGTGCCCTGCGGCGCGCACGTAGAATCGACTACGGTGCCGACCCGATCCGCTCATTCCCGCTCGCGAACAGGAGATACCGCGAGACCGGCCGAGAGATCTTCTGCCGGACCGGCAATCCCCCCTTCTGCCCTTGAATCCCGGTGTACAGCCAGGTTCCGGAACGCCTCGTGCCGGGCCCGGACACCGGACGCAAACAGGTCCGGCACCTGTCCCGCGAGTCACCGGCTCCCGGAGAACAACCCGAACCCGACCGAGTCGCACCCGGGTGCCGCTTGCCCACCGGTACCGCGGCCCGGCCGCGCGATCCAGCGAGCCCATCGATCGGCCGGTCCGACAACTCCCGCCGGGAGACACCGGCACATCAGAAACTTCGGAGGTCTGTGATGACATCGGATATCGGCGCACGTCAGGGCGCATCGGCGGATGCCGTCGAACATCACTACGATATCGGGACCGACTTCTACCGGCTGTGGCTCGACTCCGGCCTGACCTACTCGTGTGCCCTGTGGGCCGACGGCGACGACCTCGACCGCGCGCAGCAACGCAAGCTCGACTACCTGATCGAACAGGCCCGGCTCGCCGGCACCGAACGCATTCTCGATATCGGGTGCGGCTGGGGCAGTCTGATGCGGGCGATCACCGACCGGCACGCCAAAACCCGGGTCACCGGACTGACGCTCAGCCGCGACCAGTACCACCACGTCCGCACCCATGCCGCGGAACGCACCGGGGTGCGCCTGGAACACTGGCAGGATCATCGGCCCGACACGCCCTACGACACCATCTTCTGCGTCGGGGCGCTCGAACATTTCGTGCGGTTCGGGCTGTCGCGCCGCGAACGCACCGCCACCTACCGCGCCTTCTTCACCCACTGCCACAGCATGGTACGTACCGGCGGCAGCCTGGTGATCCAGACGATCGGCAAGGGCAACCGTCCGCTCGACCAGAACTCGATCACCGATGTGCAGTTCCTCGCCGACGAGATCTTCCCGGAGTCGGACCCACCGCGGCTGGCCGAACTCGCCCATGCTTCGGAGAAGCTCTTCGAAATCCGTTCGGTGGTCAACGACCGCCACGACTATGCGACCACCTGCACGGAATGGCTCCGGCGGCTCCGGGCGCGGCGCGCCGAGGCGGAACAACTGGCCGGGGCGCGGATCACCGAAGCCTATGAGCGATACCTCGAGGCGTCCATCCGGCAGTTCGAGGAGCAGCACCTGGTGCTGTATCGAATCGCGCTGCGCAGGGTGGGCGAGGCCGAGGCGGTGGCCGAATAGACCGGTCACCCCGGCCGGTCGAGCAACCGTTTCGGGTGCATCCCGTCTACGGCACCCATGAACGGCGGGTGGATGCTGTACCCCAGCATCCGCCGGATGTTCTCCGATACCGTCCGCGCGGTATCCCTGCTGGTGGCCAAGGTGTAGGCCTCCTGTGGCCGCAGCCAGGGTTCGCAGTACTGCACGGTCACCCCCAGGCGGGCACCGGCACTGCGATTCGTACCGCCGCCGTGCCAGAGTGTGCCGAGGTAGAACGCGCAGGATCCCGCCGGCATCCGCAGCGCTGTCCGGATATCGGCGTCGGCGGGGCTGCGCTCGGAACCCCAGCGATGGCTGCCCGGCAGCACCACCGTGCCACCGTTGGTGTCGGTGAACGCATCGATCGCCCACATCGTCGCGGCGCTCAGCGGTGGCCGGGGTCGCGGGATCGGGTAGAAACCGTCGTCGTGGTGCAGCATCTGCGCCTGTTCGCCGGGGTGGATGTCGATGGCCTGCAATTGCGAGAGCAGATAATTCGGCAGGAACAACCGATCGAGCAGGGCCAGCACCCGGGGATGCTCGACGAGCGCGTCGCAGGCACGGGTCTTCTCGAGCAGGTTGTAGGCCCGCCGGGTCCGCTGTCCCTCGAAGGTGTTTCGGCCGGTGCGCTCCAGGAAGGGGGTGAGCGCGCCACGGAGTTGTTCGCATTCGTCGGAGGTGAGCAGGTTCTCCCAGATGACGTAGCCGTCACGTTCGAGAGCGGACAGGTCGACGGCGACCGTGGCCGGGTCGACCGCGTCCGTAGCGGTGGTGGTGGCCGGATGGCGCCGCGCCAGATCACCCCGGAGATCGTCCAGAGAACTGATGACATCCACCGGAGGCGGCGATTGTGCAGGGTTCACGGCTGCTCCCAGAGCGATTCGGGCCCACGGCGGGTCGCATCCAATTGTGTTATCGCTCTTATCGTTCCGCAATACCTTGGGTCCGGCCGTCACCGTGGTCGCACGGAGGTCCGCGACGCCCGCCACTATCGGCGGACCGCGCGGAACCGGCTACCACGGGCATTCGGCGCGCACCGGCGATCCGGCCGGCCCGTTCGTCTGGCCATGATCGGCGAACCGTCAGTGCTTGCGACCGATAGCCCCGTAGAGCACCAGCTTGGTCTCCGGCAGATCGTCGGCGAGCCACTGCTGCAGGGGAACTACGCCGGGCCCGGTGTTCTCGAATCCGTCCGGGAACGCGGTCACCTCCGCGCGCGATCGGTACCGGACCTGCGCGGAACTGTTTCTGCTGTGCTCCCGGGTCTGTGCCGATACGGCGACCCTGCAGGCGGCCGAGGCACCGCATTTCTCCCCGGCCGCGCGATTGCGTACCTTCGTGCTGCCCGGAAGCGGGCACTCGGTGAATCTGGCCCGCAACACCGCCGACTATCATGCGGCGGTGTTGGAGTGGATGGAGTCGATCGCCGGCTGAGCGCCGCGGCGAACACGGCGTCAGTTCAGGCCGGCCGCTTCCTTGGCGATGACCGCGAGCCGGGTCTGCGCCGCCGAGACCACCCCGTGCCGTTTCTTGTGTGCCTCTTCATAGGCGACGACTGCCCGGATATCGGCCGGATCGGTCAATTCCTTGACCGCGGCGACCGCTCGGCTCACATTGAGCCGGTCGTAGTCGGCGATGGGCAACTCCCCCGGCTCGAGCACGCCTGTGGCCGCGCGGACCGAATGCAGCGAAGCGGCCGCGGTACCCGCGCCTTCCCGGCGGGTGACCTGTTCGGCGCTTTCGAGCGCGGCGTCGCGGGAGGCGGTCAGCGTCCGGGCGGCGATATCACCGGCGTGCGCGCCTCGGGACAGTAGTTCACCGAGCGCGGGCGGGGTGGCCCGGACGGTGTCCAGCGCCCGGTCCACACCGCGTGCGGACCACGTGACGGGCAGATTGACCAGTTTCACGGCAGCACCGGCCGCCGCCTGTAGTGGCGTGCGGCGCAACGCGGCCGGGCCGCCGAGTGCCTCCTCGGCCAGGACAGTGGTCAGCCAGTCCACGGTCGCGGAATGCGCGGTGATCAGGCGCTGCGCCAGCGCCGCGATATCGCCGCGTCCCGCGCTGGTCGCCAGGGCCTTGACGTACCGCGCGCGGTCGAGGAGCTGGTGTTCCAGGGTGAGATCGCCCAGCAGGGCCTCGTCGAACGGCTGCGCCTGGTCGAGGAGCGCCTTCACCACGGCGGTGGCCCGGCCGAGGAAGGGGCCGATCACCTCGGGTACGCCGCCGAGTTCACGAATAGCGGCGCCGACGGCTTCGGCACGCGCCCGCGCATTGTCGGCGTTCTCGGACAGTTCGCGGCGCACTGCCTCGGTCCGGGCCTGTCCGATCCGGGTTTCCGCGATCTGGATCTCGGTATCGGTCAACTCACGGATCGCACGCAGCTGCGCCAGCAGAGTGGTGGTTTCACGCGAAGTCATACGAATATCGTTCCTCCGGTGTCGATTTTCTGGCGGGTGCCACGTTGCACCTCTTCCGCGCCTACCCGTTCCGCCTCTCGATAATCAGCGCCGTCGAAAGGACTTCGCCGGCCCGCCGTGCCGAGAGATATCGAGCGGCCCACTTCCGGCCGACCGTGCCACCGCTGGGATTATCCGAGCGTTTGCTCGGGTACGGTGCGCGACGGTCGGTGCGGGAGGTGGCATTGGCGTCGTCGGCGAAGCTGCTCAGCGGTCTCGTGGGGCGGCTGACCGGCGCCCGGCCGGCCGTTTCCTCGCCCCCCGGCGTCAGCCCTGACGAGTGGGACGGATGGTCAGGTCGCCGATCTCGACGTCCTCCGGTTGATCGATGGCGAACGCGATCGCCCGGGCCACCGCCACGGGATCGATTCCGAGTTCGGCCATGTTCCGCCTGACCTGCTCGCGCACGGCCGGATCGTCGACAGCGTGATCGATGAACTCGGTGCGTACATATCCCGGGGAGATCGACGTCGTCCGCAGCACACCGTCGGTGCTCTCCTGACGCAAACCCTCCAGCAGGGTGCGGACCGCGTTCTTGGTCCCGGCGTACACCGCCTGGGTGGGGACGATCTTCAGGCCCGCGGTCGACACCACGGTGACCAGGTGACCACTGCCCTGGCCACGGAAGATCGGCATTGCCGCCGCGATCCCGTGCAGGATTCCCTTGACGTTCACATCGACCATCGCCGACCAGCCCGCCACGTCCAGGTCGGCAACAGGACCGATCCTGCTGATTCCGGCATTGCCCACGAGCGCATCCAGCCGGCCGAAACGCTCGACGGCCAGGTCGACGAGTGCCCGGAGGTCACCGGGCTCGATGACGTCCACCCGAGTCGCCGCGGCCCGGCCACCCGCGGTCTCGATCTCGGCGACGAGCCGGTACAGCCGATCGATGCGGCGGGCACCGAGGACAACGGCCGCACCTTCGGCGGCTAGATGACGCGCTGTCGCCTCGCCGATTCCACTACTGGCACCGGTGATCGCGACGACTTTGCCATGAATGGCCACAGGGAACCTCCGCATATAATGGACATATGTCCGTTTACTCAGACCACCCTACCGGACAACTGTCCGCTTCTGCCGGGCGCGGCAGTACGCGGCGCGCGGACGCGCAGCGCAACCGCGAACGCATCCTGATTGCCGCCCGCGATCTCGTGCGCGAGCAGGGAGAGCTGAAGCTCAACGCGGTCGCGAAAGCCTGCGGAATCGGGCAGGGCACCCTGTACCGGCACTTCCCCACCCGCGAGGCCCTCCTTGCCGAGGTGTATCACCGAGAAGTGCAGGAGTTGGTCGCCGCGGCGGCGACACTGCTGGCGGCCCACCCGCCACTGGATGCGCTGGCGGCGTGGCTCGAGCGCGTTGCCGCCTACGCGCGGGTCAAACGCGATGTGTTCGCCGCGGTCGAAGCGGCGACGTGGCGTGACCTCGCCGCCCACAGCCTCGGCCCGATCGGTCAGGCGGTGGAACTACTGCTGTCCGCGGGCCGTTCGGCAGGCACCATCCGGGCCGACGCCGAAGCCCGCGATGTCATCGTGCTCATCAGCTGGCTGTCGCGGCTGGACGACGCCGAACTCGACACGCGCGGGCCGCGCTTGTTGTCGATCCTCATCGATGGTCTCCGGGCACACCGTTCCTGAGAGCGGCGACCCGCCACGGTTCGGCGGAATCCACGTGACGCAGGAGCCGCAGCGTGTCCCCGGTGCCAAGTAATCGGTCGACATCCATCCAGAGCGAGCACAAGGAACGGAACACAGCCGCCCTGCTCTACGCTGAGTCCATGGCGACGCTCCGTGAGGCCCAGAAGGAGATGACCCGCGAATTCCTGCTCGAGGCCGGTCTCGAACTATTCGTATCGAAGGGTTACGCGACCGCCAAGGTCGACCATATCGCCTCGGCCGCGGACACCACGCGGATGACCTTCTACACGTACTCCCCTTCGAAGGTCGACCTGATCAAGGCCCACATCACCGAGCGGCCCAGGCCGGCACTGGACCGGGTCCCCACCACCACGCACGGATCGACGGAGCGGGAACTGGTCGCGGTGGTCGAAGACGGATCCCGGGAGCGGATCCGCGCCTGGCTCGACGCGAGCGCACAGCGCTCGGATACCGTCCGGCCCTACAACACCACGGCCTTCGAGGCGGCGGCGGTCGATCCGGAGCTCCGCGGGCTGTTCGACGAATGGATGAACGAGGCGATCGGCGATATAGAGGACGGCCTCGAGCGGGCCGGGCGGTTCGCGGCCGGGACGCGCCGGTTCCGCGGTGTCCTCGCGAGCACCGAACTGGACCACGTCGCACGGAACTGGACGGCGGGACAGTGGGGAATCGGGTACGAGAAGATGCTCGACGTCCTCACCGACAGCTGGTTCGGCTTCCTCGGCCGCGGCTGATCCTGCCGTCGGCCCGAAGCCGGCATCCGGCTCCCGCAGCCGGCCCGGCTACGGTGACGGGACCAGGGTGAACAGGAGTCGTTCATGGTGCGATTGGACCATCTCGTGAACGTACTGGGTGGATACGGAGTGCGATTGCGCTGCTGCCCGGTGTCGCGGGCGACCGTGATCCGCAGTGTCGCGATGTTCGACGCCACCGGGGCGGAAGAAGCGACCGGCGATATCCTCCTGGCCGTAGGCGCCGGATCGGTGCGGACGGCGGTCGCCGGAGCGCGGGCGGCGAGGGCGGTCGCGGTACTGGTCCGCGGGGGCACCGACGCCGACCGGGAAGCGTCCGCGATCGGACCCGAGGACGGGGTCGCGGTGCTGGTGGTCGATCCCGAGGTGTCGTGGAGCCAGCTCGCCGGGGTGGTCTACGGGCTGGTGCTGGAGGGGCGGGAAACGGCCTCCGGGCGCGGTCCCACAGATCTCTTCGCCCTGGCGGACAGCTTGGCGACCGCGGTGGACGGTGCGGTGACGATCGAGGATCCGCTGTCCCGGGTGATGGCGTACTCCACGGCGGGGCGGGTGGCCGACCGCGCCCTGCGGGAGACGGTACTGCAACGCCGGCAACCCGCTCCCCTGCGCGAACTTTTCGAATCACGCAGCGTCCATACGCATCTCGCGAACTCCGACGAGCCCGTATTCGTCGAACCGGACCCCGGGCACGGGCTCGACGGACGGATGGTGGTCGCGGTGCGGGTGGGCCGGGAACTGCTGGGTGCGGTGTGGGTGGTCTGCAGCGCACCGATGACGGGCGCCCGACGGGCCGCGCTGGCCGACGGGGCCCGGACGGTGGCCCTGCATCTGCTGCGGTCGCGGGCCAGCGCGGACCTGGAACGCCAGGTCGAATCCGAGCTGGTGATCCGGCTGCTGGAGGGCAGCCCGGATGCCACCACCGTGGTCGGCCGGCTCGGGTTGGCGCCGGCCCCTTTACGTGTCGTCGCGGTACGCGCTCAGATCGCGGCGCAGCGGCACGCCGGGCTGCTGCTGGCCTTCGAGCAGGCCACGTTCGGTTTCGGCTGGTCGCGGCCGGGGCGCAGCACTTTGTCGGACAACACCGTCTACACGATCCTGCCCAGCGACCGGGTCCGGACGGCACGAGACTGGGTGACCGCACTGCGCACGGCGCTTCCGGCCCGCGTGACCCTGTCGGCCGGGATCGGCGGACCGGGCACGGCCGCCGACCTGCCGGCCTCCCGTCAGGAGGCGGACGAATGCCTGGCACTGCACGAACAGGGGTCGGCGGAGATCGCCTACCCGGCCTACGATGAGTCGTGGGGCGAGATCCTGCTTCAGCGGTTGCGGGCGGCGGCCCGGACCGGCCGGATACCGGCGCGCGGCCCGGTCGCGGAGTTGCGCCGGTACGACAGCGCGCACGCCACAGACTATGTGGCGACCCTGCGGGCGTGGCTCGATGCGCAGGGCGATCCGGTGCTCGCCGCCGCGGGCCTGGGCGTCCACCCGAACACCGTCCGCAACCGGATACGGAAGATGCGCGAAGTGGCCGCGCTCGACCTGGAAGACGCACGAACCCGGTTGGCCATGACCATCGATCTGGCGGCCTTCGAGGACGACTGACCACCCGGTTGTGGAAAACGAACAACTGATGGGGGCCGAACTGTGCCAGGCGGACAAGCGCCCCGTCGCGGAGCGGGCCATGATGGCTGTGACAGCGCATCGTTCGACGTGGAGGTGAGCATGGCGCGCGCAACGAGTCGGCTCGACCCCGAACGAGCAGCACGGTATCGGGTGCAGCACTCGATACCCGGCTGAATCCTCGGCTATCTCCCCATCCGTGGAGCCGGTGTCATGCGTACCCGGCTCCACGGAGTTCTGCCGTCGGGGCGGCCTCTCCTCCCCGGCCCCGACGGCAGAACTCCTTCCCGATCAAATCCTGTAGGACGGATATGACCAGTAGCTCGCCTGTATGGCTGACACCGCACGCCCACGAACAACTCCGGTCCGAACTGGCCGACCTGCTCGCCGCCGATGCCGCCGGACAGGCCGAGAACGCCGACCCGGAAGACCGGATCACCGCTCGGCATCAGCGCTCGGCCCGTATCGCGCATATCCGGGACCTGCTGAACAACGCAGTATTCGGGCAGGACCCACCGGACGACGGCATCGCCGAACCCGGGATGGTACTCACCGTCCGCTACGACGATACCGCCGAAACCGAAACCTTCCTGCTCGGCAGCCGCGCCGGCGATCACGACGAGCTGGAGGTCTACTCCCCCGACTCCCCCCTCGGAGCCGCGCTCACCGGAGCCCGGCGCGGCGAACAGCGCACCTACCGTGTACCCAACGGCACCGAATTCCGGGTCACCCTGCTCGAGGCCGTCCCCTACGGGCACACTGTGGTGAGCGCTTCTCACCCAGTATGAGGGCCGTTCGATCGAGTGCGAGGATGCAGGTGCGCACGAGTGGGGTAACCCTTGTCCATATCGATTCCCCGGCGATCGTCCGGGACGACCGGACGATCGCACTGCCGATCCGGTCCTGGCTGTCCGCGGGGTTCTGGGAACTCTTCGGCCTCCCCCGTGCCGACCGCGCACTGTCCGGGCTCTCGTTCGGCACCGAGGACGCTCCGCGTACCTACCTCGCCCGGCGCGGCGCCGATCCCACGACCTGGAGACCGGAGCCGCTGCGGGTGGATATTCCCGTCACGCTGGGTCCCGGCCCGGGAGTACTGGAGGTCTCGGGTCCGATGAGCCGGGCCCGACGCCGCCGGGTCGAACGAACCACGCTGGTGATCGCCCTGGCCACACCGCTCGACCACCCACCGGATTCGGTTCTCCCGGAACAGATGTGGGAGGACGCCCGATGGCACACGACGATCCTGGTGCCCGACGCCCACCCGATGACGCCGATGCGGAACAACGACGGCCGATAGCGCACATTCCGTGGCGGCATGCCCACGAACCCGCGTACCGGCCTACGAGGCCTGTCGTTCCGGGCACCCATCACGCCCGGGAGATGCCTCGGCGGCCGCCCAGGTGCTCGGCGAAGTGCCTTTCGATGGCCTGGTAGAGCCGGATCCGGTTCTCGGGGTTGGCGAAGCCGTGTCCCTCGTCGTCGGCGACGAGATACTCGACCGGGACGCCGCGTGCGCGCAGCGAGGCGACGATATTATCGGATTCGGCCTGCACGACGCGGACGTCGTTGGCGCCCTGGGCGACGAGCAGTGGGGTGGTGATCCGGTCGGCCATGGTGATCGGCGACCGGGTCCGCATATCGGCCTCCTGCTCGGGGATTTCGGGATCGCCGACGTAGCGGTACCAGTTGTTCACGTTGTAGGCCCGAGTGAACGGCGGCAGAGTGCGGAGGAAGTTCGCGAGATCGGAGATGCCGACATAGTCGACCGCGGCGGCGAAACGGTCCGGGGTGACGGTGATTCCGACGAGTGCGGCGTATCCGCCGTAGGAGCCGCCGTAGATGCCGACGCGGTCGGGGTCGGCGTAGCCCGCGGTGACGGCCCAGTCGACGGCGTCGAGCAGGTCGTCGTGCATCGCCCGCGCGAACTCACCGATCGCGGCCGTCACGTGCCGGCGCCCGTAACCGAGCGAACCACGGAAGTTGACCTGTAGCACGGCGTAGCCCCGATTGGCCAGGAACTGCGCCTCGTCGCTGTAGCCCCACGAGTCGTGGTACCAGGGCCCGCCGTGCACCAGCAGCACCAGCGGTAGATTCCGCGGCTCTACGCCGACCGGCAGGGTGAGGTAGGCGTGCAGGGGCAGGCCGTCGCGGGCGGGGAACCCGACAGGTTCCATAGGCGCCGCGGCGGCCGGGTCCCGGTCCGGGTAGGACCGGAACAGCAACCGGGCCGCCCCGGTGGCATGGTCGTAGAACCACGCGACTCCGGGATCGCGGTCGTGGACGAACGTGGCGATCCAGCGCATGCCGGTCTCGTCGGAGGACAGGGTGCCCAGCACACCGTCGGAGAGTTTCCGCAGCTCCGCGTAGACCTCGGCGAAGTGGGGAGCGAGGACCTCGATATGCGGGCGGTCACCGACGAAGCGGGCCGCGAGGATCTCACCCGTGGCCCGGTGGGTATGTACCGGCGGCGGTAGCACCCCGGGCAGCATCATCCCGCTGATATCGAGGTCGTGTCCGTCGACCGCGGCGACGACGGTCTCCGCGCCGGTTTCGTGGTCGATCCGGACCAGCCGCAGGTCGTCGCCGTCTTGGAAGGATCCGACGAGCAGACCCTTGCCGTCGGCGGTGACCACTTGGGGTTGGACGCCCATGGGATGCTCGGCACCGCCGAGGCGACGCAGCAGCCGTGTCTGCCCGCCCGGGTCCATCGCGGAGATCTCGAGCAGTCCGTCCGCGGCGATCGCGGTGCGGAAGACCGGCTCGCCATGACGGTCGAACAGGATCCCGGCCGTCGGATCGTCCTGTTCCCGGTGCAGGACGGTCTCCCCGGTGGCGACATCGATCCGGAACATATCGAAGAACAGCGGGCGGCGGTTCATCGTGACCAGCACGCTGCCCGGTACCGACGCGAGCGGCTCCGCTCCCGCCACCCGCGACCCGGGCTCCAGCGGGGTGAGGTCGACCGCCGGTGACCGCGGGTCCTCGAGGTCGACGCGGTGGAGGTGCCAGTCCTCGTTGCCGTCGGTGTCCTGGAGGTAGAGCAGCCACCGGGGGCTGTCGGTCCAGTAGTACGTGGTGATGCCGCGGCGAGCATCGTGGGTGACCGGGACGGCGTCCTCGTGGCTCTGATCGACACCGCGAATCCAGATATTGAGCCGCCCGCGGTGGGGGGCGAGGTAGGCGATACGGGTGCCGTCGGGCGAAATCGACGGGTGTGCGAAGTCGGGATCGGCGAAGAAGGTCGCTACATCGATCTGCGCCGGCCGCGGGTCGGTCGAGCGTTCGGACACGGTCATGGACTGCTCCTACTCGTTGGCTGTCACAGCAATCTGACACTGTGCCGCTACGGCACACTCAAGCCGGCCGTCCGGACCTACCCGCCCGGTGCCGGTTCAGCGGATCCGGGCGAAATCGCCGGGATGCGGGCACGGCGAACGCCGAATCCGAAAAACGGCCCGCCCGGCCTCGTCCGGGAAAGTGCGTTCGACGAGTTCACGGTGACGCGCGCTACATATTCCGCAGCGGCGCGCGTAATTGAATTCACGCTGGTGGAAAGAGCTTTCAGTGCCCTTTTTCGATGGCGTGACAGTGCGGCACCCGAGCCGCGGTCAGCTCGACGACGAGTACGCGATGACCACCGACAAGAAGGTGGCGCGGACCAACATCGGCCCGCGCCACCTCTTGTCGAATAGGCCGTGCCGGAAGTGCACGCTCGGCGAGGATCGGGGTTACTACCTCCGCCGCTAGTTGTCACCATGGTGGGCCGGCTGCCCGCTCGACCTGCTCGGCGAGGCCGGCGCAGTTGACCGGCCGGGTCGTTTCGACACGGAGGGTGGATGCAAGTCCGAGTGGTGTGGCCTGCTCGGCCCAAAGGTCCCAGTCGAGGCCAACCGCTGCTTGTCGCGATGGAGAGCGGTGCGTGCGCCGGGGCAGGGCACGGGATGGCCCGGTCTGTCATTGCTGGCCGGTCCGTGCGCTGATGCCTGTACCGGTCGCACGCGGCGCGATCCGGTCGGGAAAACCGGGCAGCGCATTCGGCCGTCGCGCGGAATCGGTTCTTATCGGGTTCGTCGTACTCGCAGCTATGTGTCCCTCGGGTTCTGCCCGCGTTGTTCGATCAACCGATCGATGATCGTGGGACCGGTGAGCCGCAACTCCGGGTAGTCACGAGCGAGTAGCGGCAGCAGAACGGACCCGAACTGCATCAACGTGTTGGATCCGGAAACACTTCGATTCGGCGCACCGTCCAGTACCTCCTGCACGGATTCCATCTGCCGGGCAGTGGACGTCTCCTGGATCCCGCTCGGTCTCAGTGATTGGAAGCCAGGACAGAAACCAGGCCGGCTATTGGCCCGGGCATTCTTGGCCTCGCCCGTGACGGTGATCGAGTTGATGTGTCCCGTCTCGTCGTCGAACTTGATATCGAATCTCGGTGCCCGGCGCGGCTCGGTGAATTCGCCGAGCGTGGTGAAGGTGACACCAGCCATAACACTGAGCTTCTGTGGGGACTGGATCACGGCGTGCTGAATATCGGCCCATGCAGTTCCCGAGATCCGTTCCGCATGCTCGCCGAGGCTGTCCAGGAAGCCTCGCATCACCTGCTGCACGCTGGTCATATTGGTCGCCGCGCTCAGCACCGATTTATCGATGGGGGCAGCGGCCGGCACGCCGTCATCGACGAAGTGGGCGGGCAGATCCAGTTCCGCCCGCTGCTCCGGAGGGATGGCATCGAGGAGGGGGTTACGATCGGCTGATCGTTCATCCTTGATGGCGGCGATATCGCGCCACACCGGATCGAGCGCTCCCCAGCCGGCGTTCAGGTAATGGACCGCTGCCTGGAGGAACGCGTGCTGTCCGCCCGATCGTGGATACCCGTCCTGCGCATGCATGACGTAGTTGTCGTCCAGCCAGCTGGCTGCATAAGCCGGTGGCTTGGTCTCGTACGACGCCGTAAGCGACTCCCGGACCTGCTCCGGATGACGCAGCATCAGGCTCAGAGCCGATTCGCCGATCTTGAACTGAACGCAGCCGGAAGCGATCGAGCGTTCGATCGAGTACCGCATATAGGCGATCTGCTCTGGTGGAAACAGCTGGGACAGCGGCATTTCCACGCGGGCCTGGTTGATGAGCGCGATGTCTTCATCGACGAATCGCTGTCCCAGGCGTTCGATCACTTCGCGCGCTCGCGCCGGATCGGCGAGTACCTCCTCCATTCCCTCTTTCTGGAGCGCGCGGACACGGGAGACGATCTCTCGCCGGATCTCCGCCGAGGGGCGCCACTCCTGCGGTCCGCTGTCCTCGAGGCCGTCTACTGCGATGTCGGGATCCTCGGCAGGGTCGTCGTCGCTGCGCTCCTTGCCGGTGCGCTTATCGACGTGTTCTTCGTCGGTAGGATCGGCTCGTCTGTCGGAGGTATCGAGGCCGGGGTCGTCGTACCGGGCCGATTCCGGTGCGCCGGACGTATCGATCCGATGACCGGCGCGACCGATCTCGGCCTCGGGCCGATGGAGTCCGGCATCCCGGGGCGCCGGCGGAGCGGTGTCCGGTGTCGCCGAGACGGCCGAGGCGCCTTCCGGGGGCTGCTTCGGTGGATTCGGGTTCGTGGAAGCGGGGTCGCCGTGCCGGTTCCACGGCGATGGGGTGATATCGGCCGGTCGTGGCCCGGCGGGCACATAACGGTCGCCGGTCCACGGCGTCCGGGTAGGCGTCTCGGCACTTGGAGGCCGGAATACGGTGTCGGGGCGGCCCCCCGGGGGACGGGGTGCGGAAGTATCCGGAGTAGTTGGTTCCGCGGAATCATGGCTGATCACCGGAGCATCGGTCGAATCCGTGTCGGGGGCGGATCGCGCTGGAGCATCGCCGGGAACGGTAGTATCGGAACGACTCTGCGGGGTCTGGAAATCGTCGGCGGTTCGGATCGATCCGGATTCGCCGGTGGCCCTCGGCAAGCCGGAATCAGAGGGGCGTCGGGTCGTGGTATCGGAATCGTCGTGTGTGCTGTCCGCCTCCTGGACCGGCGGCCTGCTCCGGGCCTCGGCGTCGGCCGAGATGGCCGGACCCTCCAGTTCCGTCCGAGACCGGGGCGCGCTCTCCGGCAACCGAGGAGTCGGCTCGGGCCCGAGGATCGGCGGCCGTTCCGAAAGATCGGGAACGCGGATCGGGCTATCGGGACCTGACCCGGTATCGAATCCGCGCAGTGCGTCGCGACCGGTCTTGTGTACCCGGACGGCGGCGCCGGCGGCCTCCACGAATCCGCCGGCGAAGCCACCGATGGCATTGTCGCGCACCACAGCGAACATCTCGCCCAAAGAGCTGTATTCGTCACGATGAATGATCAGTGACGGAATCGTGCTCGCTGCACCGCCGGCCAGCCCTCCTGCGCTGCCGAGCAGCAACGTGCCGCCCAGATGAGCGGCGAGGCGGGAGAAGACTCCGGCATCGGCAGCGCGACTCAGCCGCTTCAACAGCCCCGGTGCCAACCGGCGCCCCACTGCGGCGCCGGCCACCCCACCGAGAGCACTAGCGGCGGTCAGTTCCACCAGTGCTCGCGTATCGAATTGTTCGCGGACCCCGCTCGCGATATCCCATATCTGCGCGGCCACGCCGGTGGCGCCGCCGAAGAGCCCGCCGATTCCAGCGGCTTTGCCGGCCTGTTGCGCGGCTTCCCGGAAGGCCGCCCGCCGAGCCGCCGCCGCAGCGCCCTGCTCGGCCGTCGTCCGCACCAGCTGCGCCACCGCCGCGCGCATGGTCTGCTCGGCGGCAGCCCGGTCGGCCAGAGCCTTGTATCCGCCCCCCTGGAAGAAGAGCAGGGCGTCCCACGCCAGCTGCGCGCCCAGTGCTATAGCCGTGACAATGATCAGGTGGCGGGTCTGCGCCGCGGCATCGGCGGCGGCGTGGCACTGGTAGCCGAGGTCTTTCAGGACAGCGGCCTGCGCACGCACGCATTCGACCATGCCGCGGTCGCTCTCGTCGAAGACCTTGCCGGTTTCGCCGGTGATGGCGCCGGCCGTGCGCTGTGCGCAGGAATCGCACTGTGCGGCGATTACCTCTAGTTCCTCACCCGCCCGGATCGCCGCGTCGCCGCGAGTGCGTGTCATCTCGTCGTTGAGTTCCGGCAGTTCCCCGATCACCAGATCCATCAACGTGCCAGGTACTTCCGACAACAGCTCGGCTGTGTAAACCACCGTGGTTCCTGTTCGTGTCGCCCTGCGATGTGCTGGCGTATCAGTTAACCGTCGGACCGGCACTGCTGGTCCTCAGCGATGGGAACAGTGCAGAGACGAAATACCTTGGAGCAATGAATGATTCGCTGCTGAAGTTGCTGGATTGACGCTATGGCCGACCAATTCTGGGCCGAGCCGGACAAGCTGCATGCCGTCGCACCGGAATACGATCGGATCGGTGCCGCGGCCTCGGAGATCATGCAACGCCTCCGCGAAGCCGTGCACCTCACAGGCGTTCCGTGGGGCACCGACGATACAGGTCGAGCTTTTGCCGAGACATACTGTCCGGACGAACAGCAAGCACTGAGGGACCTGGACGACCTGGTCCGCGCTCTGAATCGGCGCGGAGACGAGCTGCGCGCGGTGACCGCTGTTTTCGAAGGGGGTGACCTGGCCTCGGCACGCGATATCGCGCGGGCCGGTGCGGTGCCGGACATTCGCGAGACCGGGCAACCGGCCATCGTCCGCAAGTCGAACCCGACCGCACTGGTCACCGGCCCGTCGACCGTGACCGGATCTCAACACCCGGCCGAGTATCCGGCGGGGGTCGATCCGCTTCCCCAACCGGCGCATCGGGCCGGGGAACACACCCCCACCGGATCGTCGGCCGATCGGCTGCACGGACACGCGGATGCCGGTGCGGCGCTCGACGGCTCGGCTGCGGGTCGTGCATCCGGCGGTTCGGTTGACGCCGCTTCGGCCGGCGCCCGGTATCCGGAGAATCATTCGCACGGTGCCCCGGCCCAGCCCGCGCCGCTGGACCGGACGCAGCGGACCGGGCGAACAACTCGGCCGAAACTGGAGGCCACAGGCGTCGGCCGTGGTGACTCGGGCGCCAGAGGTGGCCACCGGACCGCCATCGTGCCTGCCGATTCCAGCACCTCCACAACTGCTTCCGCCGGCCGGGGAAAATCGTCGCCGTGGTCGACTACGACCGGCACGCGAATGCCGGTCAGCGCCCCGGCCGTCTCGGAGCCCCCACCCCGGCTACCCACCCCACCGACGCCACCGCGGCCGGGCCGAACCGCCCGGCCTGCGCGAGCGGACGTCCAGGAACCGGCCGAATCACTGGCCGACCGCTTGACCATGGAACTCGCTGAACGCCACGGCGTGCGAGCGTTCGGGTTCGCCGCACCGGGTATTTCCGGCGAAGTGCTGATCGAAGTCGCTTCCGCGGTCGACGAATTGATGACCCGGTACCCCGTGATCAGACTGTCCGCCATAGGTTTCGGCGAACTGGCCGGCACCGGTCCGGTCGAATTCGACGGGTATCCGGATTGCCCGCGAATCACCCTGTCCCTGCAAGCGGCGACCGAGCCGGCGACTCTTCGACAGACGATCACCGCCGCGGAGCATGCCGGGCTACTCGCTGCCGGATGCGCCGAGCGGCCGTTGTATTCGCTGATCGCGCGAGAACTGGGTGCACTGCTGGACTCAACCGGTGACTTGCGTGCGCGCAGGAATGCGCAGCGTGCCCTGATCGCCGCGTACCTCTCCGGGGTGGACCCATACGAGCGGTATTCGTTGCGTCGAACGGTCACCGGCTACCGGCGCTGGCGCGATCAGCTCCCCGGCCGGAGTTTTCGAGGATCGCAACTGGACCCGGCTGCGGCGCTGTCCGAGGCATTCACCGGAGTAGTGCTGGCACCGGACCGGGCAGCACCCGCCACGAAAGTTCTTTTCGAACTGCTCGTTTCCAGCGCCGATCTGCGCCCGGCCGACGCCGGTCGGAGTCGAAGTCGATTGCAGAGCTGAAGCGCTATAACCGAGCACCTGTACATCCGACCGAACTGCGACTCAACTTCACCTTCGCGCCACCTGTCCACAAATCGATGCATTCCTACACACGGAGACCAGTAATCATCGCTGGTCAGCGATGATTATGGTGCGGAACTGTTCAGGTTTGACCCTTCTATGGACATCGCTGAATAGGGAGGGACCAGACTGTGCTCACCGGCTTGGCCTGCGCTGTGTGTCCGGATCGGCGGTCGGTGGATCGCGGCCGTCATGGGTAAGGTCGCGGGGTGATCGACCTCGATGAGTCCGGCGAGTGCGTACTGATGGTCCGCTCGGATACGGATTTTCGGCAGGCTGACGAGGTCCGGCTCGAACTTCGTTGTCCCCGGGAGCCTTACGGCGACGAGTATGTAACCGAATTCTTGGTGAGGGCCTGCGGTGATTCGGTACGCATCGAAGCGGCGGTGCGCATCCTGGATGGTGATGGCCTTGTGGAGTTCCTCGACGATCTCGCCGAGGGGTTCTCGGGCTGGGACGGTACGCGCACTTGGCGCGCCATCGACCGCGGACTCACCCTGTCGGCCGAGCATCGCGGCCACGTCCACTTACGGTGGGGGCTGGTCCGCCACGGTCTGCCCGGTCTCGAACCAGCCCGGATGTGGCTGTTCGAGACCACGACCGCCCACGCCGCGGGGGAGTCGATGCGCACCTTGGCCGCAGATGTCCGTGCCTTTCTCGATGCCGCGATGTGAGTATCCGCAGTGACCGACATCGTTTCCGAATCAGCGCCCTGCCCTGTCTCACGCTTGGATTGCCGGTCCCCGATCGCGGCGACAGTGACCGAGGCGCTCGTCGGCGCGGATCGCCGGTGGGACATCGAAGCCGGCTGCCGGGTATGCGGCTGCATGTGGCATGAGGGTGGCGCTGCACCGGTGGCGGTGGAGATGCGCCGGGCCCTGCTCGACAGCAACGGCTGGACCGCGCTCGGTCTCAGGGAAGGTCGAAACCCACCGGCGTCGGTGACGATGAAGGCCCTACGCGCGACACGGCCGCTGTCTCTGTCGGAGGCGCGGGAACTCGGTCGGTTCGGACTCCGGGGGACGAGGGTCGAAATGGAAGTCTTCGCCCGGCGGCTCCGCGCGGCCGGTGTGGCAGTCGAGATCCGCGCCGAGAGACCCGGCGCCGGCGGGCGGGGTGAGGTAAGCGTTGGCATCCGCCGGCGGACACTTCCTCGCTGTTCAAAAATTGATGCATTCATGGACACTAGGACGGGCAATCATCGCTGTTCATCGATGCTTTCTGTCCTTCAACCGTCTATGAATAGCCTTTTTATGAACACGGGCCGGAAGCGGCAAGGGAGGGAGCAGTTCGCTTGGCCGCAAGGCGGTGGTCAGTATCGGCGTTCGGCGGGCCGGAAGGTCTCACTGAGTCGGTTGTAGGCGTCGCGGACCTCGCCGGGGATGTCTTGCCCGACGATGTGGCCTTCGGCGGGGTACTCGTCGAGGCGTTTGATCTCTCCCATGGTGACCGCGACGATCGATTTCGGATGCGGTGCTGTATCGGCATCGGGCCGGTTGCCGTACTTCATGTAGTTCTCCAGGGAGACGTCCGGGGTGGACATGGCGACATGATCGACCGAAACACGCTTGCCGTTCACGTCGGCAATGCCCTGTTGCATGATCGTGGCCCATACCCGGCGTGCGTGGAACGGGGTACACACGCCGATGAGCGAGGAGATATCGCGGCCGTGGTCGGCGAGCATCTGGACCGAGAAGGCAGCGTTCTGACCCGTGTTGGCGGCTTTGGGTTCCTCGATGATCTGCCGGGGGTCGAGTTTCATCTTCTCTGCGGCCAGCCGGAATTTGGCTGCTTCGCCGTTGCTTCCGGAGAACACGACAGGGACATCGCCGAACCCGCGGTCGCGGACCAGGTTCGCGATCACCGAGGCGCCGCCGATGTCTTTGCTGCCGAAGAAGATGATTCCGCCGTAGTTCCGTGCTGGATCGATCCCCCATTTCGGGTCGTAGCGCAGATAATCCCACAGTTTTCCCAGGTCCGACATCGCCCGGTCTGTGTCCACACCGCGCTCGCGGAGCTCCTCGAACCATGCGGTGTAGGCGTCTTCCCGGCGCCCGCCGTAGACCTGATCGTTCCTGATCAACGCTCGGGCGGACGTATCGATCGGTATCGCAGCATCACGTTCCGCACGAAGGAACATGCCGGCCGAGGCCCGGGTCTCGCTGATCAGTCCTCGCTGTTTGCCGACCGCGTCCGAGATACCGGTGGTCAACGCGCGTGCAACCCGACCGGCAGCGTCCAGAGCAATCCCCGCCGGGCTGGTCGCACCCGGCAGATCCAGGCCACTCATCCGTCCTCTTGAAACTCATGATCCGAAACGACGCGCGGAACCATGAGTCCGCTGTCAGCCTTTCGAGGCTAGTACCGGCCTTCTTTAGGCGTACTGCTGTCCTTCGCCACCTTCTGGATCGGTTTTCTGGCACGGCCTTACCCACCCTGGGCGGGCTCTTCATCGGAATCGGACTCGCGCCGGTCACCATCTTCGTCCTCACCATCATCCCCACGCTGATCGCCGCCGTGGCGATCATGCAACTCGCCCGGGTCGTGGCCGCCCGCACCCCGACGAAACAAGCGGGAACCAGCGACAGCACCGACGTACTCGAAACCACGTGACCCTCGGATTCGCACATCGGTGGTAGCGGCGGCCCGGCCTCTCGGTCCACAAAGGCCTGCCTCGCCGCACGAGAGCCGCCGACTCGACCCGAGCCCACGACGAACCACCGGGACGCCCGGCGTAACTCGATGAGGGAGATACGCCGGGCCTTCTGCTGGACTCGTATCGGCCGCCGACCTCCGACCAGGACACCCAGGTGCCGAGGAGGTCCGTACCGGCCGCCACGACTCCGGATACGCGGGCGGAGCGGTGCCGAACCGCGAGATCGGTCAGGTGATCAGGGCGAGAGCTTCCCCGATGGTGGCGGTTCTGCCGAGTACGGGGAAAACCCGGGTCAGCGACCTTTCGTGTCCGGCGGGGTCGGGGTCCGACCGCATCGGCAACCACTATTACGTCGAAGCCCAGGTCGTATGCGCTGCGTGCGGTCGACTCGACCCCGGAGGTTTTCGCCAGCCCGGCCAGGACAACTGTGGTGATGCCGGCGGTGTGCAACCGCTCCGCGGGCAGAACCCATTCGACCTCCGCAGGCGCAACTTCCGGTGGGATACGGGTCTGCTCTTCGCTCCAGCTTTGCCGTGTCTCCGCATAATGGGTCCGCCCGTCCGGCGTGCCGGTCGTGACCAGGTGCCTGCCCGAACTCGGCATCGACCGCGCACCCGATAAGTGCTCGGACCGCTTGCGCGTAGCCCTGGAATGACTCCGGCCGACCCGACGAGTTCCTCGGGAACGGCGGCATCACCTGCCGCTGTACACCGGGAATACGCTGTGCTCGCCGTAGTCCTGGGCTCGCATATTTCGCAGCACGTCCATATCGTCGTCGGTGATCACGAAATCGACCTGGGCGTTGCTGCGCATATGGTCGGGGTTGCCGGTCTTCGGCAGCGACACCGTCCCCAGTTGCAGCGTGTAGCGGATACAGAGCTGCGGAACACTGACCCCGTACCGGTCGGCCATCGCCCGGACCTCCGGGTTCTTCAGGATCGCGCCGTGCGCGATGGGCGAATACGCCTGCACGAGAACATCCTTGCTTTCGCAGTGCGCAATGAGCTCGGCCGGGGTGTTGCCCGCATGGACGAGCAGCTGGTTCACTTGCGGTGCGACAGTACACGCCGACAGGATGTTGTCGAGGTCGCGCTGCTCGAAGTTGGAGACGCCGATCGAGCGGAGCTTGCCCGCCGCGTAGGCCTGCTCCAGCGCACGCCAGGTCTCGCGGTTGCCTTCGGCGTAGTCCCCGCCCCGGAAGTCGGCCCAGGGTTGCGGGCTGTGGATCAGCATCAGATCGATGTGGTCCAGCCCCAGGGCGGCCAGCGAGCCGTCGATCGCGGTGGCCGCGTCACCGTGGTTCTTGATCTCGGCCGCCACTTTGGTGGACACGAACAATTCAGCACGCTGGACCCCACTCGCCCGGATTCCTTCACCTACCCCGCGCTCGTTCCCGTAGGCCTGCGCGGTGTCGATATAGCGATAGCCGATCGCGACGGCCTCGGTCACCGCGTCGGCGGCCTTGTCGTCATCGATGAACCAGGTGCCCAAGCCCAGCTTCGGGATGCGCACTCCGTTCGACAGTGTGTACGCCTCGCTCAGGATCATGATTCGCGCGCTCCTTTTGTGTGTTTTCCCTGGTGTAGCACGGTCGCCGGCACTTGGCGTCCTGCACGGCAATGGCGTGTCCGCGGGGAGTGCGGCCCGTACACTCGAACCCGTTTCGCTGACGTCCCACCAGGTGGATTGCCCATATCCTGGCAGGTGACCCGCACCAGCTTCCGGCGCCGGCCACGCACCGGGCCCGGATTCGTCGCGAGGAGGCGGCAGGTATCTCCCGACCCTCTGCTGATCAGGAACTGCATTGGACGAGGGAGGTCAGTGCTGATCGGCTGGTCCGGTACCCCGCCTCAGCGGGTGAGCGTCGTCGTGGCGGGCGCTGGCGCCGTGGTGGCTACGAGGCCGGCGTGCTGTCGGTGCTGCTGTCGCGCCTGCACAGCGGCCGATCGGCTACGCGGCCGCCGAGATCACGGCCGAGCACGTGCTCGCCTCGGCGGCTATTCCGGCCGGCAATTGAACCTTCCCGGCGATCAGGCCGCTGGGCACAACCCCGTGACCGGCAGGACGGGACCGACGGTCGGACCGCCCCCGGCCGTCACCGATATGGCCCCGGACCGCCGCGCGGCAGCCGGTGCCCTCGGTACCACCGACCGGACGGCCGCGGCCACGTTCGCTGTTCATACCGGTGTCGCGCCGGAAGTCCAGCGGCCGAGGCGGGGCCGCGAACGCCGCGACGGCGCCCGCTCCGGCGGGCCGACACGGCGCAGAGGACTCCGCGCCTCACGCCTCGAGCATGACCGGCAGCCGGCACAACCCGTGGAGCGCGCGGGAACGCAGCGGCGCCACCTTCCCTGCGACGTGCGCGTTCGGATACCGTTCGAAGAAGCGTTGGACAGCGACAGCCGCTTCCGCACGGGCCAGCGCGGCGCCGAGACAGAAGTGGATTCCCGCACCGAAGGTGAGGTGACGATGAGGTTCCCGGCGTAGGGGATCGAATACGTGTGGATCGCTGAAGATTTCCGGATCACGATTCGCCGCGGCCAACAGCACCACGATCGGCGTTCCCGCGGTGATGGACCGACCGGCGAGCCGGGTATCGGTCTTGGCGACGCGGACGACGTACTGGACGGGGGTGTCGTAGCGGAGGGACTCTTCGATCACCGCCCCGTAATCGCCGTCGGTCGGGCGCAGGTGCGGCTGCCGCAGCAGCGTGTACAGGGTGTTTCCGAGCAGATGCGTGGTGGTGCCGAAGCCGCCGACCAGCAGCATGCTGCACGTCGCGATGGCCTCACGCAGGCTCAGCCGGGCCGGGCAGTGCTGCGCCAAACCGGCGAGGAGCCCCGGCCCCTCCGGGTCGGCGTGGCTCAGGCTCTCCCGGAAGTACGCTGTCATCTCACCGACGAGGGCACGGGAGCGCTGCCGTTCCTCCGCTGTTCTGGCGCCGTCCAGCAATGAGGCGAGCACGTTCCCCCAGGCGGCGAAGCGCGGGGCCTCGGTATCCGGCAGCCCGAGGAGATGCGAGATCATCGCCATGGGAACGGCTTCGGCATAGTTGCTGATCAGATCGGTGGCCCGGCCGTGCGGCAGCTCGTCCAGGCAACGCCCGACGATCTTTTCGATCCGGGGCCCGAGGTCGGCCAGTTCGCGCCGGTGGAACGTGGGAGCGACCAGGGAGCGCAGCTCCGTGTGCCGCGGCGGTTCCAGCTTCAGGAAGGAGTCGTCGACCGGATGTACCAGCGTGACATCGCCCGCCGCGTTGCGGCGGCGGGCCGACGCCCCGATGGGCGCCGGGCCGAAGTCGCCGCCGGTGAGCACCTGCTGGCTCGAGCCGTGGGAGGCGGTGAACAGCAGGCCGCGCCGGCTGGTGGCCAACGCACCTCGGGCGCGGATCTTCTCGTATTGCCGATGCCGGTCGACGCCCGGCCGGGCCCAGAGGATTCGGGCGCCGGGGTCACCACGAAGAACATCCGAGAAGAGCCGCGCCTTCTCCAATGACATTGTCGCCATGGTCGGATCTCACCTTCCCTAGGCACCGACCGCCGATTCGGCCGGCGCCTGCCGGGCGGGATGGTAATCAGACCAGTAGTACTGGCGGTAGAAGTTCTCGGCCAATGTCACCCAGGTGTTCAGCTGATCGCGATCACCCAGGAAACGATGCATATTGACCAGCAGCCAGCTCCACACGGCCTGACTGTCCCGGCAGTTGTCGCAGTCTCCCGTGGTGGCGCAGTACTGCACACTGTGATCGGTCCGGTAGGCGTTGAAACGGCCCACGATCGGGTGCCCCTCGGTCAGGCGCCGGGCATGCGCCGGGTGATCGTTGCTGATACTGGGGCAGGTCTCCGCGCCGAAAGTACCCCAGTGCGTGCGGCCGGTGACCAAGGTGCGGAAGTAGTAAGGATCCCCGATGACGGTATCGGGATAGGTTTCGCGCATACGGGTCATTTCCTCGATCGCCCGTTCTTCATTGCGTAGTCGCGCAGTGGGATCGGTGCCGTTGTCGCTGTAGTAGCCGAAGTTGATCTGATTGCCGTTGGCGGCGATGGCCTCGACGGTTCGTTCGAGGTACGGCATCCCGGCCTCGCTGAGCGTGTAGACCCAGGTGGCCCGTGGGTCGCCGGCATAGGTGCGCAGTGCCTTGCCGAACAACCCGCTCATCCGCCGGCCGTTGGGCCCGTGACCACGCAACTCATCGTCCACCGGTCCACCGCCCCAGAGGGATACTGCGATCGCGAGATCCTCCAGCCCGTCATAGGGTATCGGCCGCGTCCCGTTCGTCACCACGGTGACATTGCGGATCGTCTCCGCGAACACGCGGACCCGATCCAGGACCAACGCCGGCTCACCGCCGATCAGCAGCGTACTGGTGATCTTCTTGGCATCGCGCAGGTCTTCGGCGAAGGCGCGAATGGTGTCCAGATCGCGGATCTCGACGCTCTGCTTGTCCATATCGTGTTCGAAGAACCAGCAGCCCTTGCACCGCAGATTACAGGCGTCGGTAACCCAGACCTCCACCGTTCGAATACCTCGGGCTACTTCGTTCACGCGCAGCAAGCGCTCCGCCAGTGCCGGATCCTCTTGCGCGATCTCGAATGCTCTGGTTATAATGCGTTCCTTGCTTGGCCTGACGTCCAGGAAAACGGGCTGAGACACGACATCCTCCTCGGGGCGATGCGGCATGGGTTTGCGCGCTGCTGGATGTCACCGGCGAGCCACGCATGTCGAGAATCGACATGCGCCGCCGGTGCGCTTGATGGTCCAGTGGATCGGCAGATGGTTGGCGAGAATGCGGATACGGAGCGGTCGTACGGTTCTGGGCTCGTTAGCGCTACGAATGATTCTAGGACAAACCCTGATACAGCGTGATCGTTCCACGCTATCACTGGCACTCTTGGTAATCCGTTATGGTCTGACCGGATATATTACGGCGCAGCGGTATTCGATGTTGAGATTCTCAATGCATCGGCAGCGAGATACCACACCGTGGATCACCGCGGTGCAGCCGGGACGGGCTGCACCGCGGTGACGTCACAGACCGAGCGGGGGCGAGGGGGGAAACTCCACGGGCATGGCGGCGAGTGCGCGATGGAAAGGTCCCGGCCGCCAGCGCAGTTCGTCGATCGGGCAGGCGAGCCGCATTTCGGGAAGCGCATCGAGCAACTGATCGATCGCGTTCTGGGCCACCATATAGGCGATCGACTTGGCGGGGCAGGCATGCGGGCCGGCACCCCATGCGAGATGCGCATTGTTGTCGGTGTACTGGCCCGAGTGGATCATCGGATCGTTGTTGCACGCCGACATGCTGATGACGACCGGCTGATCGGCGGGCAACCAGACTCCGTCCCGCATCATCGGCTGCCTCGGGTAGCTGAGGCAGTAGTTCGCCATCGGCGGATCGGTGTACAGCAGCTCGTTCAGCGCCTCCCGGGTCGTCGGGGCCGTGCCCGGTGACGATATGCCGGTGAACCGCGGGTCGGTGATCATGAGAAGCAGGGTGTTGACCGTCAGATTGGTCAGCGGCTCTATCCCCGCCCCATAGAGTACGGCCAGTTGGTGCACCATCTCCGCATCACCGAGCCCGGCCGAATGGCCCACCAGGCGCGAGGTGATGTCACGGCCGGGTTCGGCGCGTTTGAGTGCGACCAGCTCCAGAAGCGCTTCGTTGATCCTGGCGTCCGCGTCGGTGGCGGCGGCGCCGCCTTCGAACATGTCGGCCATCCCGGCGGCGATGTGCTGCCCGAGATCCGCCGGGCACCCGAGCATGGCATTGAGCACCTGGAAGGTCAGCGGGAAGGCGTACTGACCGATCACTTCGGCACGACCGTCCATACAGAAGCCGTCGATCAGTGGCGCGGCAACCTCTTCGACATTCTGATGCATGGAGAACAGGTCGACCCCGTCGAGAGCGGCGGTGATCGCCTGCCGGTACCGGGCATGTTCCCGCCCGGTGCTACGCATCACATTGGGACGCCATGCCATCATCGGCATGAGCGGGTGGTCGGCAGGAACCGTCTTCTCCCACGACCGCGCGTCGGCCGGAAAATGATCGGGGTCGTTGAAGATGTCGATTGCGGTGTGGTAGCCGAGTACCAAGGTGGCCGGGATGCCGGGGGCCAGCTCCACCGGCGCGAGAGTGCCGTAGCGATCGCGCATCTCGGCGAATACACGATGCGGATCGGCAGCGTACTCCTCGGTGTACAGAGCAACGCGTGGCGGCGCACCGGCCGGGTCCGGAACGGAGTAAGGGCATTGGGCGGTAACGATTTCGGACGACGGTAGAGATTTGGTCAATGCCGGGAACTCCAATTGAGATAAACAGCGACAGATCCAAGAGATTGTCCCTTATAGGACACCTCTTGTGTCGGAACAGTATTGGTGCGGCAGATTCACCGCAAGCGAGAGCCCGGTGCGATCGGCCACTCCCCGCCGCACCGACATCCGGCCGGAGAGGCCGGACGGCACCGCCACGCCTCCCGAAGGCGCAGGCAGCGCCCATGCGCCGCGTCGTTGACCCAATCTCGCTCGACAGCAATCAGTTCCGTGATCCGCGCCCGCGATCCCGGCGATTCCATACCTTCCGGCCACCCCCTCGAGCAGTTACTCCTCGCTCCGCGAAGCCGAAACCCGTTTATAGCAGCTTTTAAATGTCACATTTCCGCCAAAATACGCGACTTAGGAGAATTCCGGGCCGGCGGCCTTCTTTACAACCGGGCGAAGCGACCGGGCGCCGGTGCGTTGTGCCGGCAGAGGTTCACCAGGGGCGCGCTCGGTCGCCGCGGCGCACCAGCACTCTGTCGCGGTCCACGCCCCGGTCGAGCCGACGCGCAGAACGCCGGTCCCGCTCCGAACGCCCGGCCGGGGCCACAGAGTTTCCGGCTGCGCTCGAAGGAATCCGGATGCCGCACGCCTGCACACTCACGACGACGCTCATCTGGGCAACGGGTGCGTTCGACGGCGCTCCCCCGTGTTCGGCCGGCCACCGACGTCGCCGGCGAAATCCACACTGCGAACACACTTCCGAACGTAGTGGGCACCGGCCGCCGTGTGCACCCCGCGACGCGTCCGATACATTACCGGCGCCATTATCGAACATGAATTTCGTTACCTACGGGAAGGAAGTGTGGCGGTGAAGATCGCCTTCGTCGGGAAGGGCGGCAGCGGCAAGACGACCCTGTCCTCACTGTTCATTCGCCAGCTGGCCGCGCAGGCCGTGCCGGTACTGGCAATCGACGCCGACATCAACCAGCACCTGGCGACCGCGCTGGGCGCCACCGAGGAGGAATCGGCGGCGCTGCCGACCCTCGCCGAGCATCTGCCCTTGATCAAAGACCATCTGCGCGGCGACAACCCGCGAATCCCCTCCGGCGAGGCGATGCTCAAAACCACTCCGCCGGGAAACGGGTCACGGCTGCTCGGCGTGGTGGAGGACAACCCGATCTACTCCGCCTGTGTACGGGAAATCCAGGGCGCGCGGCTGATGGTGACCGGCCGCTTCTCCGAAGAGGAGCTGGGAGTG
The DNA here is from genome assembly GCF_050942415.1 of Nocardia grenadensis. NCBI lineage: Bacteria > Bacillati > Actinomycetota > Actinomycetes > Mycobacteriales > Nocardiaceae > Nocardia > Nocardia grenadensis. Next base: position 3,471,463 of record NZ_CP192054.1, read on the forward strand.
GCCTGCTACCACTCCAAGGTCGGCGCCGCCGAGATGTTGCTCAACCATATGGTCGATCTTCCGGGCGAGTACGTGGTGGTCGATATGACCGCCGGCGCCGACTCGTTCGCATCGGGTCTGTTCACGCGTTTCGACCTGACCGCGCTGGTGTGCGAACCGACACTGCGCAGTGTCGGCGTCTACCGCCAGTACCTGGAATACGCCAAGGATTTCGGCATCCGCATCGCGGTGATCGGTAACAAGATCTCCGACGAGCAGGACCTCGAGTTCCTGCGCGAACAGGTCGGAAACGACCTGCTGTGCTGGATAGGACGTTCCGCCCACGTCCGGGCCGCCGAACGCGGCGATATTCGGCCGATCACCGACCTCGAACCGGATAACCGCAATGCTCTCGGCGAGATCCGGGCCGCGCTCGACACCGTCGACCGGGACTGGAAGACATACCACCACCACACGGTGCAATTCCATATCCGCAATGCCGAAGCCTGGGCGGGCCGGGATGTGATCACGCAGATCGACCCCGATTTCGTCCTGGGTCCGGATCTACGCTCCGGGCAATCCGCCGCGCTGGCCACCCACTAGCCCCACCCGACAGATACGGCGCCGATTCGCCTGTGACCACCTTCTTTTCGTGGCCGCCACGTCCATGGTTCGGTGGTCGCAGATGATGGGCATTTTCGCCATCGACGGACAGTTGCGGAGTCGACGCCGGAAGGCCGTGGCAGCACCGATCGTCGGCGTGATGCGATATCCGAGGCGTGGACTATGACCAGGTCGCCGTCCAGCGGACCGCGGCGGCACCATATCGATTCCGATGACGGCCGCGATCCGTTCCGATAACGACAGTTCCGCGGCCCCGCGGGAGGAAGACGGTGACCCGGTCCGGACCGAGAAGTGGTGATACCTAGTGATCAGGGAGAGAGCCGGGGTCGGGCTGGCAGGTGATGTCGGCGTCGGGAAGGGTTCCGTCACCGAAGTAGGTGTTGACGACGTCGTGCACGCAGCGACTCAGGTCGGCGCGGAGGACGCCGTGCACGCGGGTATCCGCCAGCGTGACCATTCGCGACGCGGTCAGGTCCTCGTGTAGAGCGAGGCCTTGCCGGTAGGGAGTGCGAGTGTCACGGGTCGCCTGCACGATCAGGGCCGGCGCCGCATTGTGCACAGCGGTGGGTTCCTCGATCGGGTCCGGCCAGAACGCGCACGCGGTGATGTTGTTGGCGAATGCGCCGAACACCGGCTGGGTCGCCCGGGCGTTTTCGATATTGCGCTGATACCAGGCCGGGTCGCGGGGTGCGGCCCGGTCGCCGCACAGGACCGCGGCCATACCCGACGCGTCCATCGGGACGCCGCCGCTGATCTTCGTTTTCAGCTGCTCCATGTCGACGGGGAGCCCGGACACCGCGTCGGCCACGAACCGCACGACCGCGGCGAGGTCGGCGTTCTTGTGCGGATTCGACAACAGCGCCAACAGCATCATCGGCACGGTGTGCTCATCGATGAGATAGCCGTTGCCGATGACCGGATGCGCGGCGGCGCCGCGGATCATATCCTCGACGAAGGCGCGGACCTGCGGTCCGCTGCTGCCGAAGTGGTAGTCGGCGTCGCGGCCGGCCGCCCAGATCGCCCAGTCGTCGAGCCCGGCCTCGTTGACGGCACCCATGTCCTGGTACGTGCCGATCCAGTAGCGGTCCGGGTCCATGGCGCTGTCGAGCACCATCCGATCGGTGCGCCGGGGGAACATCTGCGCGTACACCGCGCCGAGATAGGTGCCGTAGGAGCCGCCGTAATAGTTGAGCCTGCCTTCACCGAATGCGCTGCGGATGATGTCCATGTCCCGGGCGGTATTGCGGGTGGTGATCTGGCGGGCTTTCTCCGGATCGGGTGCCACACAGGAGGCCGCGAGCGCGGCGGCCAGAGCGGTATCACGTGCGAAGCCGAAGGCGTCGAAACCGGCGGAGAACAACATGGTGGGCAGCGGCAGTGCACAGTTCACCGGATCCGATCGGCCGATACCGCGGGGGTCCATGCCGATCAGGTCGTACTGGGCACGCACGTCCGGCGTGAGCCGTTCCTGTAGGCCGGCCATCATGCTCAGGCCCGGACCGCCGGGACCGCCCGGGTTGGACAGCATGATCCCGCGCCGGCGGTCCGGGTCGGTGGCCGGGATACGCGAGATCGCCACGGTCAGCGTGCGGGAGTCCGGCCGGCTGTAGTCGAGGGGCACGGCGACGCCCGCGCACTGCGCGCCCGCACCGTCGAGGGCCGCGTCGTCACACGACCCCCAGGCCAACTGCTGGCGATAGAACGACCCCGGCCCGGCCGGGATGTCATCGGCCGAGTCGGCGCGCGCCGACCCCATGGGCACTGTGGCGAATGTGGCCGCCGTGATGACCCCCAGCACCAGCCATCGAATCCATCGAATCGGCATCGGATCTCCTGTCCACGATATCTGTGTCCGCATCCTGTTTCCGACGCTCGGACAGTTTCGGGTCTCGCGCAGGCGTCGGTGTCGTCTTGCTGAAGCCGGCCCCGGCGACGCCGGGGCTTTCGGGGTCGTCATCCATGACGCACCACGCTCACCGCGGTCAGGGCCCTGAAATCTGTTTTTGCGACGCCGGCGTGGTGCCGGGATCGCAGTCTCGTGCGGTAGCGGACCTCGCCGGACGATGACCTGGCGTGTCGAGGTACGTCTGCGCGCCGGTACCGGGTCTGCTCGGCCGGGGCTCGCCTCCACGCGGGTGGCCGTACCGGTTGCCGGCAACCCTCCGGTCGAGCCGGCCGATGGGGTTCGGTCGGGATGCCGCCATTGCGTTCGGTGACCGTGTCGTCACCGACCTCCGCCCTGACGACCAGGACCTCTCCTCGGCCGCCCGAAACGGAGTACGCGATCGTTATGCTATCGTGCAGCCAGTCGTTACGCTATCGTGATCTTGGCCCAAATGTGACATGGCCGGTCAGCGAGCCCGGAGTGGTTGCGGGTTGGCCGCCCGGACACGGGAGGCATGATGAAATCCGAGCAGACTCCGTCGACCTATCCGAACAACATGAGCCGGGTCGCGCGTCCGGCTACCAGCGGATTCGTCCTACCGTTCCACTGCGTGCCCGGTGTATGCCGGCCACCGGTACCGGCGCGGCGGATCGGACGGTTCTGGCTCGCGCTCCTCGCACTCGCCGCGGTCGCGCTGCCGGCGGCATTGTCGATACCGGCCGCGCGCGCCGCGGTACCGCCGCCCGGCGAGGATCCTTTCTATGCCGCGCCGGCCGACCTCGCGTCACATCCGAACGGCACGGTGCTCGGATCGCGGACGATCCCCCTGCTCGGCCTGCCGTTGCCGGTGGACGCGTACCAATTGCGTTATCGGACCACCGATTCGGATGCTGCTCCGCAGCTGGACGTGACGACGGTGCTGGTGCCGCCGGTACCCTGGGACGGGCCGCGGCCGGTGTTGTCGTACCAGGTACCCGAGAACAGTCTCGATACCCGGTGCGCGCCGTCGTTCACCCTGCGCGGCGGACGCAACGGCACCGATATGGCGGCCGTCGCACAGGATGCGCCGTTCATCGCGGACGCCCTGCGGCGCGGATGGGCCGTGGTGGTCAGCGATTACGAAGGGCCGCAGTCGCGGCTCTTCGACGGGGTGACATCCGGGCGCGGCGTCCTGGACGGAATCCGGGCCGCCCGGTCCTTCGCTCCGGCCGGGATCGACACCGCGAGCCCGATCGGAGCCTTCGGCTATTCGAGTGGCGCCTTCGCCACGCTGTGGGCGGCACAGTTACGCCAGGAATACGCACCCGACGTGGGCTTCGTCGGCGTCAGCGCCGGCGGCGTGCCGACCGATATCCCGGCCATGGCAGAGCATGCCGACGGCGAGGCGGGGGCGATACTGATCCTGCTCGGGCTGGCACGGAACGAACCCGACTCCCGGCTGGCCGACCTGCTGAACGACCAGGGGCGCAGTGCACTGCGCACGGCGGACACGTCCGCCTGCGGCGCCGATCTGGCCCAGAAATACCCGGATGTCCACATCGATGACCTCGCTGCGGTCCCGAACCTGCTGACTACTCCCGCTTTCCGCGCCGCGGCCGTCCCCAACGAACTCGGCGGCACCGCCCCCGACGCCCCGCTCTACCTATACCACAGTGTTTCCGACGAGAAGATCCCCGTCGCCGGCTACACCGCCCTCGTCGATACCTATTGCGCCGCCGGCGCCACCCTCACCGCGACCCACTCACCGTTCCCGGGGCATATCGGCGCAGCCGCGGGTGAAGCACTCGGCGGCATGAACTTCCTCGCCGATCGCTTCGCCGGCACCCCGCAGGCCCCTGGGTGTGCGGAGCAGTAGGGACGAGCGGTGCCGCGGGCACCGAGGGCCGAGCCGCTTCGACCCGCTCCGGCCCCGCCGCCGACCGCCGGCCGGATTCACGGCCGGCGTGCCGGGACGACCGGGATGTGCAGCAGTTCCACGGTGCGCTTGTCCACCAGGTCGCTCAGCGTGTAATTGTCCAGGGGGCACGGCGTATCTCCACCGCACTCCACCACCCGGGCCCGCCCTCGCGTCCGCCCACGATCTGCCCGACCGTGGCGGTACGGTTGTGCTCGGTCAGGAAGACCCCGCCGGTTCGGCCGCGATGCGCCGCCACAGGAGGTACCGGGATCGCCGGTTCGGCGGCGTCGTCGTCCGAGGTGCTCGCGGACACGACATCGCCTCGTACGCACGGCCGCTCGACAGGTGTCGCGATCGACGGTAAGCATGGGCGGGTGGTGAGCCGCCGAGACCAGATCAAACGCGTCGCTGCCGGGCTTTTCGTCGAGCGCGGAGTAGCGGGGACCAGCGTCCGGGATATCGCCGAGGGTGTCGGGATGTTGTCCGGGAGCCTCTACCATCATTTTCCGTCCAAGGATGCGATCGCGTTCGCGATCCTGGACGATTTCCTGACCGATCTGAACACCCGCTACCGATCGGTACTCCCGCACGTGACCGGGATGCGGGAGGAGCTACGCGCCCTGGTCTACTCCTCGATCGAGATCGCCGAGGCGCATCCCTACGCGACCGAGATCTACCAGAACGAGAAGGCGTATCACGGACCGGGCGCGCCCGAGGAGATCGCGCACGCAGTCCGGGAGGCGCATACGTTCTGGATCGACGCCGCGACCCGGGCCAGTACCTGCGGGGAACTGCGCGCCGGACTCGACCCGGTCGAGTTCGCGCGGATGCTGCGCGAGGGTGTGTGGTGGTCGATCCGCTACCACCGGGAACATCTGGCACAGCGGCGTGACGAGGTGACCGATACCGTGGTGGCCGCGTTCGTCGACGGCGGCGCCGCCCCGGAGATTCGCGCGACCGACGGCCCGGCGGGCGACGCCGCGGCGATCACCGATCGGCTCGACCGCATCGAGCGCCGGCTGGAGAACCTAACGAAACACCTGGTCGACGAGTCGTAACCCATGTCCGCGTGACCTCTTTCGCGGAAACCCGTTGACAGAAACAGTGGCGCAGGACACACTCTCAAGCAATTGCTTGGCTATAGCCAAGCGCTTGCTTGATTGGTGGTGGTCTCATGAGACGTACCCGGATTCTCTCCTGGGTGCTGGCCGCGGCTCTGCTGCCGGTGGGATGTGCTCAGGTCCGTGAACCGGTGGACGACTACATCGTCATCGGCATGGACGAGGATTCGACCGGGCCGGGCGCGTCCTATTCGACGATCGCCGGTGACACCGTCCGCGCGACGGTGGATCGGCTCAATGCCGAGGGCGGGATCGGCGGCAAAGAGGTCCGGCTGGTGGTGGAGAACGACGAGAGCAGTCCGACCAACACCCCGTCCATCATTCGCAAACTGGTCGACCAGGGCGCGTCCGCCGTCATCCTGGCGACCGGGAGCGGATCGGCCCTCCAGGCCAAACAGATCTCGCAATCTACCGAGGTCGTCACCATCGCGCCCACCGCACTGACCGACGCGGTCGCCGGTCCCCCCGGTAATGACTTCGCCTATATGGTCCCGAATCCGCTGGCCCAGTATGCCGATGTCTACTGCGGTGCCTTCGCCGCGCAAGGCAGGAAGCGGCTCGGTGTGCTCGCCGATTCGAGCCCGGCGATCGCGGGCATCCTCGCCACGCTCTACCCGAAGCTACGTGGGTGCATCGATATCGTCGGCACCCAGAAGGCGGCCGTGGACGCGGCCGATCTCACCGCCGGGGTGAGCCGGCTCCTCGACGGCGATCCCGATGTCGTACTCGTCGCGAGTGTCGGCGGAAACTTCGAACTACTCGCGCAGAACACGGTGCACCGCCTGGCGCCCGGGCTGCAACGGTTCTCGCTGGCGTCGATCGGAAACCAGCCGCAGTCGTGGAAGCTCGCCGCGCCCGGTTCCCTCGACGGACTGGTCTATATGGGCAGCCTGAGCGACGACAATCCGCGGACCACCGAACTACAGAACTGGCTGCGCACGATCAAAGGGCCGAATTATTCGCTCACCGCGTACGACGCGCAGGCCTACGACTCGGTGATGCTGCTCGCGCGGGCGATCGAACTCGCCGGAACCCATACCGATCGGCTGCGCCTCAACCAGGCTCTGCAGCAGGTCCGTGACGTTCCGGCGAGTTTCGGCCAGGCGCCGCTGACCCTGTCATTCGCGCCGGACGACCATATCGCTCCGGATTCGGCCTGCGGGCTGGTGCTCATCGAATTCGGTGCCGACAACACCCCGGCCGGTCCTTGGACCGAGTACCAGCCGGAGTGCACACCGAAGGGATCCGATCGATGAGCGATCCACAATTGTGGCTGGCCGGCGCCGAGATCGGTTGTTTCTTCGCGCTCGTCGCGTTGTCGATCTACCTGGTCGTGGTGGGCGCCTCGTTCTTCAACTTCGCCGCGGGACCGTACGCGATGGCCGCGGGCCTGCTGGCCGGATACGCGTCCGCCCAGTGGGGTGTGCCGATCGTCGCCGGCGCGGTACTGGGCGTCGTGGCGGCCGTGGGGGTATCGCTGCTGACCGAGATCGTAGTGGTCCGGCCGGTGCAACGCCGGTCCGGCGGCGCCGAACTTCCGGCTCTGGTCGCGGTGACCGCGACGTTGTTCGCCATTCAGCAACTGGCGGGCACGCTCTTCGGCCGGACCCCGGTCTCGGTCCCGAACCTGTTGCCGCTGCCGGATTTCCACCTGGGAACGGTCTCGGTCCAGGGCACGACGGCGACCATCATCCTGGTCACCGTAATGGTCCTGCCGGCCACAGTCCTCTGGTTACGCAGCACGACCACCGGGCAGTTGCTGCGCGCGGTGGGTGACAATCACGAAGCGGCCCGAACGATCGGCGTGAACGTCACCCGGGTCCGGTTGTGGGCGTTCGGCCTCTCCGGCGCGATCGCCGGCATCGCGGGCGTGGTCTTCGCGGCGAAGTCGGGTGCCCAGTTCACCAGTGGATTGTCCTGGACACTCACGGGTTTCCTCGCACTGGTCGTCGGCGGCACCGGGAAACCGTGGGCACCGTTGGTCGGTGGGCTGGCGCTGGGCTGGATCCAAGTTTTCGGCAGTTTCTATTTCGGCGCCACCGGCAGTTCGATCGCCATCTTCCTCGTCGCCCTCGTGTTCTTCGCGTTCCGGCCCGAAGGCCTGTTCCAACGAAAGGTGCGTGTGTGATGGCCGTTTCCGCGATCGCGACCACCAAACCCGCAGCGCGGACGGTCCTCGGGGAGCTCGGCGTCTGTCTCGCCGTCCTCGCCGTGGTGCTGCTGTGGATGGGACCGAGCCTGTATCGGCAGGACCTCGTCTTCCTTGCCGCCACCTATGCGCTGGTGGCGCTGGGCATGTATCTGCCCTTCGTGCTGGCCGGCTCGTTGTCCATGGCATACAGCGCCTATGCGGCCATCGGCGCCTACGCGGTGGCCTATCTCTCGGTGAAACAGGGGTGGTCGCCGTGGTGGGGCTGGCTCGTGGGCACGGTGATCGCCGCCGTGGTCGCCCTAGTACTCGCGGTCGCCACCAGAAAGCTGTCGGGGTTCTACCTCGCCGCCGTGACCTTGCTCTTCGCCATCGCATTCGAGCATTGGCTGGGTGACGCCACCACGATCACCGGCGGGGCGTCGGGTATCTCCGGTATTCCGGTGCCCTCGCTGTTCGGCTGGGAACCCCCGCGTTATGCCCAGGTGGTGGCCGCGATCGCGTTCGTCTGCGTGGTGGCGGTGTTCATCGACCGCCTGCGCCGCTCGGCCTGGGGTCTGGCCTTGTCCGCCGCGCGCGAGAACGCGCCCGCGGTGCGGTCCACCGGGATCTCCCCCACCCACCTGACCGTGGTGGCGCTGGCCTCCGGCGCGGCGATCGCCTCCACCGGAGGCGCCCTGTTCACCGCGTCGGTGCAGGCGGTGACCCCCGAAACCTTCGGCCTGGACCTGGTTTTCCTCGCCATCTTCATGCCGATCATCGGTGGCCGCGGTTCGGCCTGGGGCGCTCCGCTCGGGGCGCTGATCGTCGTCGGTGTCAGCCTGAACATGCCCGGCTACCAGGGGTCGGGTGAGCTGCTGCTGGCGGTGGTCGTGCTGGTCATCCTCCTGCTCGCACCCGGCGGCGTCATCGGCTGGACCCAGCGGGCCTTCGAACGGCTCGTACCGCCCCGAAATCAGGACAGGAGGTGACAGCGATGGTATCCGCGGACCCCGGGGCCCTGCTGTCGGTGCGAGGTGTGACCAAGCACTACGGTGGCGTCACCGCTGTGGACCAGGTGGGTTTCGACCTGCCCGCCGGCCGGGTACTCGGCCTGGTCGGCCCCAACGGCGCCGGAAAGACCACTTTGGTCGACTGCATCGTGGGCACTCAATCCGCCGACGCGGGAACAGTGCACGTGGATGGCTATGCCCTGCCCGCCGGGCCCACGGCACGTGCGCGTGCCGGACTCGCCCGGACATTCCAGCATCCACAGCTGGCCCTGGAACTCACCCCGATCGAGAACATCGTGCCCGGTATCGTCGGCCGGTCCCTCGGTTCCTACGGAGCATCTGTGCGGGCGTTCCTGCGCGGGCTCGCGGGCACGCCCCGCTCGGTACTCGACACCGCGGCCGCCGTGGCCGCGGAATACGCCGTCACCACCGACCGCGTCCCCACCGGCAGCCTCGGCCTGGGCTCCCAACGGCTCGTCGAAATCGCCCGCGCAATGGCCGCGCGACCCAGGGTGCTGCTGCTCGACGAACCATTCGCCGGATCCGATACCGACGGGATCGCGGCGATCTCCCGCGCTGTCCGGCAGGTGCGTGACGCGGGACATTCGGTGGTGCTGGTGGATCACAACGTCGACCTGATCGCCGAACTCGCCGACTCGGTGGTACTGCTGGCCGACGGTGCCGTGGCGTTCACCGGCAGCCCGCAGGACTGTATGCGCAGCGCCGAGATGCGTTCCGTGTACTTCGGTACCACTCAGGAGGCCCGATGATCACCGCCCGCGGAGTCGGCGTCCGCTACGGAAAGGCCGTCGCGGTCCGGGAGACGGCACTCGAGGCGCGGTCCGGGGAGGTCACGGCGGTCGTCGGGCCGAACGGCGCCGGTAAGTCGAGCCTGCTGTCCGCGCTATTCGGCAGTACACCGGCGACCGGAACCGTCCTAGTCGACGACAACGACCTCAGTGGCGCGTCCGCTCAGAAGAGGCTGCGCGCCGGGATCGCGTTCGTCCCGCAGGGGCGGCAGCTGTTCCCGCGTCTGACGGTTCGGGAGAACCTGGAGATCGGGGCGCGGCTGCTGGGCGCCCGCAACGACGTACTCGATACGGCATTCGAACGGTTCCCGATTCTGCGGACGCGGTCGAAACAGCTCGCCGGTGTCCTCTCCGGCGGGGAGCAACAGATGCTGCTGCTCGCCCGGGCCCTGCTGGTGCGGCCGCGCGCGCTGCTGCTCGACGAGATGACCACCGGGCTCTCCCCCAAGCTCGCCGGAGAACTGCTCGAACACGTACGTGGCCTCGCGGATTCGGGAATCACCGTGCTCGTGGCCGAACCGGCGCTGTACCGGGTGGCCGGGATCGTCGACCGCGGGTACGTCATGATCCGGGGCTCCCTTTCCACACCACAGGACGACACCGACGAACTCGACACCGCCTACCGAGCCGCCCTGGGAATGCTCGAGGAAGCTCTGTGATGGAACACGTGTCCTTGGCCGATCTCCCCGGATTCACAGCGGATCCGGAGGCATACACCGACCACTCGGTGAGCGACCTGGTCCGCCATTGGGCCCGCACCCGCGCGGATGAACCCGCCTACATCAGCCCTGCCGGAACCACCACCTGGGCCGATTACGACCGCCTCGCCGATCGGGTCTGCGCGGCGCTGCTCTCGCTCGGCGAGATTCCTGCGGTCGCGGTGTATCTGCCCGACACCGTGGAGTTCCACGGCACGCTCGTCGGCGCCTACCGCGCGGGTGTTCGCGCGGTCGCCGTCGGCGCCCGGTCCGGCCCGGCGGAAGTCGCGCATCTGATGTCGGCTTCGGGGTCGACCGTGCTGGTCACCGTCCGCGAGAACCGGGGTGTCCCGGTATCGGACCTGGTGGCAGAACTGCGGTCGCGCAACGCGGCCCCGGCGCACCTGGTGATCGTCGACGGGCCGCGAGTCATCACCGACAGCGCCGTGGGGCGCGCGGGCCACCCGGCACCGGTCCGGGAGTTCTCGGTAGACGATGTATGCCTGCTCAACAGCACGTCCGGCACCACGGGCCGGCCGAAACTCGTCATGCAGACCCAGCGACGATGGAGTGCGTTCGCCGCGATCGCCTGCCGGAACGCGGAGATGGACGCCCGGGAGGTCGTAGCCGCGTTCGTACCCGCGCCGTTCGGTTTCGGGCTGTGGACCTCACATTTCCTGCCCGCTCTCCTGGGCCGCCCGGCGTTGGTGATGCACCGCTTCGACGCGGCGGTCGCCATCGATCTGATGGCCGAGTACCGTGCCACGATCCTGGCCTGTGTGAGCACCCAGTTCCGGATGATGCTGCAGACCCCGGACCGAGCGGTGGCCCGGGCCGAGACGCTGCGAGTCATGTTCACCGGCGGTGAGGCCGTGCCCCACGCCGAGGCCCGGCGTTTCGAGGAAGCCACCGGCGCGCTGGTCCTCCAGTTCTACGGCTCCAACGAAACCGGCGCGGCGAGCGCGACCACCGTCCAGGACGACGACGAGACCCGGCTCGGCACCGGTGGCCGGCTCATCGAGGCGATGAACGTCCGCATCCTCGACGACGGCACCGCGGGTCCGGGCGTCCGGCGCGGGCAACCGGCGGTCCGCGGGCCCCTCATGTCCCCCGGTTACTGGAACGACGACGCCGCCAACGCCGAACTCTTCACCGACGACGGCTGGATCCGGCTCGGCGATATCGTCGAAGTCGACGACTCCGACCGGCTGCGCGTGGTGGGCCGGCTGGCGGACCTGATCATCCGCGGCGGCAAGAACATCTCCGCGCTGGAAGTGGAGGATTTCATCCGTGAACATCCCGCGGTGGAAATGGTCGCCGCGGTCGGCGTCCCCGATCCGCTGTTCGGCGAGCGGCTGTGCGCGGCGGTGACACTGACTCCGGGGACCGATCGGCTGTCGCTCGCGGACCTCAACACCTGGCTGCGCGCCCAGGGCATCACTCGGGAGTACCTGCCGGAACGGCTGCGCGTGCTGGAGAGCATGCCGTTGGCGCCCGGCGGCAAGATCGCCAAAGCACAGGTCGAGCAGTTGGTCGGGACGAATGTAGGAGATGACGACTATGACGGACGACCCAACCGCCGGTGATCTCGGCAGACGCACTGCGATCGTCACCGGCGCCGCGCGAGGACAAGGCCGCGCGATCGCGCGGGCACTGGCCCGGCGGGGTGCCACCGTATGGCTCGCGGACCTCTGCGCGCCCAGCGATACCGCCCCCTACCCGCTGGCCACCGAGCACGATCTGACCGAAACGGCGCGGCTGATCGACGCGGACGGCGGCGTCTGCCACACCGGCCTGCTCGACGTCCGCGATTCCGCCGCCGTCACAGCGTTCGCCCGGACTGTTGCCGCACAGACCGGCAGTATCGACATACTGGTCACCTCCGCGGGCATCGTCGGCTTCGCGCCGGTCACCGAACTCTCCGACACCATGTGGGCCGATATGCTCGCCACCAACCTGACCGGCACCTTCCACTGTCTCCGGGCGGTACTCCCCCATATGACCACCGGCTGGGGCCGGATCGTCGCCATCTCCTCGATGAGCGGCCGGCAGGGCACCCCGAACCTCGCCCACTATTCGGCGTCGAAATGGGGGGTGATCGGGCTCGTCAAATCCGTCGCCCTCGAATACGCGGAAAGTGGGATCACCGCGAATATCGTATGCCCCACCAATGTGGACACCCCGATGCTCCACAATCCGGCCCTGTACTCGCTGTTCGCCCCCGATCTCGACCGCCCCTCCCGCGACGACGTCGAAGAGCGCTACGCGCGGATGAGCCCCATGCGGATCCCGTGGTGCCCGCCGGAAGCGATCGCCGCCGCGGTCGGCCATCTTGTCGGCGAGAGCGGGCGCTATGTGACCGGAACGGTACTCGACGTGGGGTTGGGGGGCACTGCCCGGATGCCGTGACCTGCGGCGCCACGAAGCGAAGGCTCCGGAAGGTCGTTGTTCTCGCGAGAACGGAAAAATTTTAGGAGATGCTCTGTGCGGCGCGCGAGCGAATCCGGATCGCTTCGGTAGCGTCCTCACCCGACCGGTATCCGAGACCAATGAGGAGTAGCGGGTGCGAACGCAGAGTCGGTGGGTGGTGCGGAAGCGGCTGCGCAGAGTCGCTGCGGTCGTTGCGTCGATGGTCCTGACCACCTGCGTGGGCGGGGCAGTGGTCAGCGCGGCCCCGATCGGCACCCCGGTGCTGCGGGCCCCGGCGGGCGGCTATCAAGAACTTCTCGTGCCGTCCGGTATGGGACCGATCAAGGTCCAGGTGCAGTGGGCGGCGCGCGGTGGTAGTGCGGCGCTCTACGTGCTCGACGGCCTCCGCGCGCCGGCCGATCACAGTCAGTGGACCAGTGATACCGACGCCCTGCGACAGTTCGCGGGCGACAATGTCACCGTGGTGTTCCCGGTCGGCGGCCGTTCCAGTTTCTACACCGACTGGTACCGGCCCAGCGGGACCAACGGCCAGACGGAAACCTACAAGTGGGAAACCTTCCTCACCCGTGAATTGCCCGACTTCCTCGCCGGATACGGGGTGTCGCGGACGAACAAGGCCATCGTCGGCGCCTCCATGGGCGGCGGCGCCGCTCTGACATTGGCCGCGTACCACCGCGACCAGTTCCGGTTCGCCGGATCGTTCTCCGGATTCCTGAATCCGACCTTCCCCATGTGGAACGAAGCGGTCCGCGCCGCGATGTGGGACGAGGGCCGATTCAATGTGGACGATATGTGGGGCCCGGTCGGCGACCCCGCCTGGAGCCGCAACGATCCCACCGTGCAGGCCGAACTCCTGCGCGGCCTGCCGATGTACGTCTCGGCCGGCAACGGCGGCCCCGGGGCTCCCGATGTGCCGTACGGGGTCGGCAACACGGTGAACGCCATGGGACTGGAGGCGATAGCCGCGGTGGGCACGCAGATCTTCCGCGACAGGGTGGCGGCGCTGGGCATCCCGGCCCGTATCGACATCGTCGACGGCACCCACACCTGGCCCTACTGGGGCCGGGCACTCGCCACCGCCCGCCCGATGATTTTGGATGTACTCGGGGCCCATTGACGGTAGCCGACCAGACGTCCGGAACCGGTCGTATCTTCACTGCGGACGGCCGCGGGTCCGGGCCGGGGGGCCGACTTCGCACCCGGACCGGACCGGGCGGCGCAGCCACTCGGCCACTGAACCGGTTACGTTCTCCCGGTGCTGCCGACATCGAACTCCAGGACATCCGGCGGCCCGACGAAAGCAGGTACGGATTCCGCTCCCCGCTCTGGCGCGTCGAGTGCCTACGCGGCCGTTACGGTGCGGGTGCAGCACGGATCCGCAATGGTTGCCGCGGGTAGACTGCGGGGTCACGCAGGGGTCTGGTGCAGTAGGTACGACCATGGAGTTCGATCATGCACATCCATGCCGCCGACACCGCGGACGAATCGGCCGATATCGAACTCCGCGTCTACGCCGAGCTGAACGATTTCCTACCCCCGCGTTCCCGGTTCTCGGTGTTGCAGCGGCCCGTACGGCCCCATCAAACCGTGAAGGACATCGTCGAGGCGGCCGGTATCCCACACACCGAAATCGACCTGCTGCTGGTGAACGGGGAATCCGTCGATTTCGGACACCACCCCGGCCCGGGCGACCGGCTCGCCGTCTACCCGGTATTCGAGAGCCTCGACATCGGCGCGCTGACCCGGGTGCGCCCGCGCCCGCTGCGTGAACCGCGCCTGCTCGTCGATGTCAATCTCGGGGGCGCCGCTCGGCTGCTACGACTGATGGGCTTCGATGTCCGCTGCGACTTCGACGCCCAGGACGCGCAACTCGCCGAGATCGCCCTGGACGACCGTCGCATCCTGCTCACCAGGGACCGCGGCCTGCTCGCCCGCCGCATCGTGACCCACGGCCTCTTCGTGCGCGCCGACCTTCCGATCGACCAGGTAGTGGAGGTGATCGACCGCCTCGACCTGTCCAACCGGCTGGACCCGCTCACCCGCTGCCTCCGCTGCGGCGCACACCTGGCGGACGTGGCGAAGGCCGACGTGATCGACCTGCTTCCTCCTCTCACCCGCCGCGGGCACGACACCTTCCGCCGATGCACCGGCTGCGCACGTGTGTACTGGGCGGGCACCCACCAGGACCGTCTCGAAGAACTCGTCGCCCGCATCATGTCCAAGATCCGGCGGCCCTCTCCACCTGAGGCCGCCCGCGTTGCGGGCACTCGGTGACCGACGACTTCCCCGGCCTTCGAACGGCTCGGCGCCCGACCGATGCGCATCGGCATCGCCCGGGCACTCGCACCGGACCCGTTTCCCGGTTGTCGATTCCGCCTTCCGTTCGGCCCGGCGCGGCGTTTCGGCGGCACCGCCGGAGTCATCCGCCGACCACCCCACGCCGGGCCCCGGCTCAGTCGTCCGGTTCGACCGACAGCACCGTGGCCGTGCTCATATCGACCGTCACCTCGTAGCCGGCGCCGTCACGGGTCCGGAGGTCGACCTCCAACTCGGGGGCACCGCCGGACAGGTCGACCTCGACGGACTCGACCGTCGCCCCCATCAGTGCCTGCCGTGCCGCTTCCAGCGACTGCTGGTCTTGGGGCACCGGCTGCGCGGTTGCCGCGGCGGAACCACCCCAGACGATGATCGCCGCGAGGGCTGAGCCTGCCCACAAACGACGTACCCCGCCGCTGTGGTGACCGATCGTGTACATCAACGAGTCCTCCTCGATATATCGGTAGCCGGATCCGCGATTCCGCGGTTACCGCATATTGCGCTGTTTACGCTGGTAGGACGTATTGCGCATGCAGAACTACCCACTCCGGGACGGTCTACACGCCTTCCGCATCGCGGCGTGCAATCGGCGCCCAGAGGAAGTAGGAGCACCCCGCGGGTTCCCCCGGCCGGTGGCCGAACCCGCGAGAGCGGCGGGGCATCGCGTAGACGAACGCCCGGCTCCGTTCAGGTGCCAAAACCTGTCACAGAGCCGAGGCGGCATCGCTGCCATGACGGCCTTCCTTCGGAGTCGTGAGGACAACGTGCGCGATCCCGATTCCAGGAGCGCTTGCAGTCACCTGCGATGGCAATCGGATCGCCGCCGGACTTGCCGCCGAACCATGCCGTCGGACAACCATTTCCGCTGTACAGAGAGTTATCTGAAGTACTGGACAACGAATTCGCAGCGTTGGACACTAGAGCAATATGCTATCGAAGGGGTGATTCGAATGGTAAGAACACATATGGTCGTCGGGGGGGAAACGTTGCCGGACTTGGCATTGCGCTTCTATGGTGACGCGGGTCTACACCGACTGATCGCCACCGCCGGCGCGATCACCGACCCCGACATCCTCGATATCGGGCAACAGTTGATCATCCCCGCTTTCACCAGGTACGAGGCCGTCGCCGGAGATACATTGCCGGACCTGGCATTCCGGTTCTACGGCGATGCGGGTCTACACCGACTGATCACCACCGCCGGCGCGATCACCGACCCCGACACCCTCGACGTCGGGCAAGAACTGATCATTCCCGAGATCACGAGATACAAGGTTCGCGCGGGGGACACGGTGCCGGACTTGGCGTTGCGCTTCTACGGCGACCCCTCCTTCGCCCCGTTGATCACCGCCGTCAACGACCTCGCCGACCCCGACGCCATCGGCGCCGGAGAAGTACTGGTGATATTCGCCGGGCGCAGCGACGGATTCGGACTCACGATCGTGGACCGCAACGAGAGCGACCCTCGTATGTGGTACTACCGGTTCCAGACCAGTGCGATCGGCTGGAACCCAGGGGTCAACGTCCTGCTCCCCGACGACTACCTGACCAGTGGACGCACCTACCCTGTTCTCTACCTCTTCCATGGCGGCGGCGAGGACTTCCGCCAGTTCGACTTCCTGGGTATTCGCGACCTGACCGCCGGTAAGCCGATCATCGTCGTGATGCCCGACGGCGGGCGCGCGGGCTGGTACTCCAACCCGGTCGGCTCGTTCGTCGGCCCGCGCAACTGGGAGACCTTCCACATCGCCCAACTGCTCCCCTGGATCGACGCGAATTTCCGGACCTATGCCGAATACGACGGCCGCGCGGTCGCCGGGTTCTCGATGGGCGGCTTCGGTGCGCTGAAGTACACGGCCAAGTACTACGGCCACTTCGCCTCGGTCAGCAGCCATTCCGGCCCGGCCAGTCTACGTCGCGATTTCGGCCTGGTCGTCCACTGGGCGAACCTGTCCTCGGCCGCTGTGGAACTGGGCGGCGGCACGGTCTACGGCGCGCCGTTCTGGAACCAGGCCAGGGTCAGCGCCGACAACCCCATCGAGCGGATCGACAGCTACCGGAACAAGCGGATCTTCCTCGTCGCCGGCACCAGTCCGGACCCGATCGACTGGTTCGACAGCGTCAACGAGACCCAGGTACTGGCCGGCCAGCGGGAGTTCCGCGCCCGCCTGCGCGACGCCGGGATCCCGCACGAATGGTACGAGGCGTCCGGCGGTCACGTCTTCCGGCCGGAGATGTTCACCATCGACCTCGACGGCATCCTCGCCCGGCTGCGCCCCGCGGCAACCGTCTCGTCCTCGAGTGCGCTGCCGGGGGCTGCGTGAACAACCGTGTCACTCGAGGGAACCGCACCGATCCGGATCCGGCTGCGGGGTCGCGCTACGCGCCGTATCCGCCGTCGATCCTCAGCACAGCACCGGTGACATAGGAGGCCTGCGGGCTGGCGAGGAAGACCACGCCTGCGGCGATCTCCTCCGGCCTGCCGTACCGCCCCATCGCCGTTGTCGGAAGAAACATGGGTGCGGCCGGGCCGTCGGCGGGGTTCATCTCGGTGTCGATGAACCCCGGCTGGATGACGTTGACCGTGATGCCCCGGTGGGCCAGATCGCGGGCCGCGCCGCGGCTGTAGCCCTCCAGGGCCGACTTGGTACCCGCGTAGTCGGTCATCCCGGGAAAGCCCACCCGCGTTCCCACCCCCGAGCTGATACTCACGATCCGCCCGCCCTCGGGCAGCAGCGGGAATGCCGCCCGGATCGCGGCCACCACACTGGTGTAATTGATGGCGAGTTGGCGATCCAAGGCGGACTCGTCGACATACTCGCCATCAATCGGGCCGCCGACGGTGACGCCCGCGTTGTTGATCAGAATGTCCAGCTTCCCGAACCGCTGAACCACACTGTGGATCAGGCCCGCCGCCTGTGCCGCGTCCGACTGGTCGGCACGGAAGGCCTCCGCGCGGACGCCCTTCGCCTCCAGCTCGGCGACAACGGCCTCGGCCTGATCCGCCGAGGACGAGTAGCTGATCGCGATATCGGCTCCTTCGTCGGCCAGCGCCAGCGCCGACGCCGCCCCCGTTCCCCGCGATCCGCCGGTCACGATCGCCACCTTGTTGTCCAGCTTTCCCATGTGCTCCCACTTCCTCGAGCGCGCCGTGCGACGAAGTTTTTGACTGTACGGTCCACAATATGCCCTTTATGGACCAGGCAGTCAAGAACCCGTATCCTGGTTCGCATGGCACGTCCGCGAGCGTTCGACGAGAAGCAGGTGCTGAAGGCCGTCCGGGAGCAGTTCTGGGACGCCGGTTACGCCGCGACCTCGCTGGAAGACCTGATGCGGGTCAGCGGACTGGGCAAGGGCAGCCTCTATGCGGCATTCGGCGACAAGCGTCAGCTCTTCCTCCGGGCATTGCAGAGCTACACCGACGACAACCATGGCCACCTTCGGAAAGCCCTCGCCGAGGCCCCACGGGCCGTGGAGGCGCTACGCCTGCTCCTCGAAGCACCGATCGACGACCCGACCGGCACCGATACGCGGCGTGGCTGCCTGATGGCCAACAGCACCTGCGAACTCGGCAACGCCGATCCGGAGGTCCTCGTCCACGCCCACCGCACCTACGAGACCTCCACCGCGCTGATCGGTGACTGCGTCGCCCGCGCCCAACGCGAGGGGGACCTGCCGGCCGGAGCGGATCCGATCGCCCTGGCGCGAGCCCTCCTGGCCGCGCAACAGGGAATCGTGTTCATGGGCAGGACCGGGCTGGACAGGGCCACACTCACGGCCACGGCACGATCACTCGCGGCTCAACTCCTGCCGGACCACTCCAGCGACCGAATCGACAGGTGCTGACGGTCCGTTCGCATCGCCTGTCCGATACTCGGGCACCGCGCTGTCCGCGCCCGGTTGCCGACCCGGCCATCCGCGTTGTGCGGCGACCACCGGGCAATACATGCCCGTGTGTCACGTTGCCTCCGAATTCGGGATGCTCTCATAAGTCGCCGCGGCTCGCTTCGATTCCTCCGGCGACGCGGTGCAGGGTGGCGACCAGAGTCGGTAACCGATTCGGGCGATAGCGGACCGAAGGCATGGACACCGACAGACCCGCCAGCGCGGTCCCGTCCGCGTCCCGCACCGGAACCCCGACCGCGACCACTCCGCGTTCCGACAGCCCGTCGTTCAGCGCGAACCCCGCCCGGCGCACTGTGGAGAGCTGGGTGCGCAGACTCGGCAGATCCGGCCGTTCATCAGGACGTTCCGCTAGCGCGCCTCGTCGTAGAGTTCGTCCAATTCGGCTGCGCCGAGCTCCGCCAGCAGTACCAGACCGGCGGTCGTGCGATGGGTGGGGAACACCATCCCCTCCCGCGAACCCACCCGCAGCGCCTGCCGGCACTCGACACTGGCTATGAACCGCGCCGTATCCCCGGCCCGGATCGTCAGGTTCGCCGACTCCCCCACCAGATCGACCAGTCGTTGCAGATGAGATAGCGCAGCCGCCCGGAGCCGCGATGTCCGGGACTGCGAGTGCGTGGCCAGCTCGAGGACCGGGCCCGGGTGGTAGACCCGCTGCTCGTCCTGTACCGCGAAATCCCGGTACACCAACGTCTGCAGCAACCGATGCGCGGTAGCCCGCGCCACCCCGAGCCGTTCGGCGACCTGGCTGACGGTCAACCCGCCCTCCAGCTGCAGCATGACCGCTGCCCGCAGCGCGTGGTCCGCACTGGTCACGACGTATGCCGGTGGTGTCATCGGTTCCGTGTTGCCCGTCTGTCCGTTCTGCTCTACAGAATTATCTGTTCTGCTGAATCGACACGGGCCACTGTAGGCGATATGAGCACGACTGACACCCCCGTCCGGCTGCGGGCGGTCGCGGCGCCGGACCAGCCGGACGTCACCCCCGCCCTCGAGGAGCTGTACCGCGGCTTCGAACAGGAGCTGCTGGTTCCGCTGTGGACCGAGATCGGCGATCTGATGCCGGCGCATCCGCGGTCGCGGGCGGTGCCGCATCTGTGGCGGTGGGAGAATCTGCTGCGGCTGGCGGCGCGGGCGGGCGATATCGTGCCGGTCGGTCGCGGGGGTGAGCGGCGGGCGATCGCACTGGCGAATCCGGCGCTCGGTGGGCGGCCGTTCGCGACGCCGACCTTGTGGGCCGCGATCCAGTATCTGATGCCCGGCGAGGATGCCCCGGAGCACCGGCACACCCAGAATGCCTTCCGGTTCGTGGTGGAGGGGTCGGGAGTGTGGACCGTGGTGGGTGGCACCGGGAACACCGCCGACGGTGACGCGGTGCCGATGCGACGCGGGGATTTCCTGCCCCAGGCCGGGTGGAACTGGCATGCGCACCACAACGCGACCTCGGAGCCGATGGCCTGGATCGACGGACTGGACATTCCGTTCCAGTACGTCGTGGAATCGCAATTCTTCGAATTCGGGCGCGCGGAGATCGGCGACGCGGAGCGGATTACGCCGGAGCGGTCGCGGTCGGAGCGGCTGTGGGGGCATCCGGGGCTGCGGCCGCTGTCGGTGGGTGCGGTGGCGCCGGGATCGCCACTGCTGGCCTACAAGTGGGAGCACACGGATGCCGCGTTGCATGATCAGCTGCTGCTGGAAAAGGAAGGGTACGGCGGCACCATCGAACCCGGACACGCGGCCGTGCGGTTCTCGAATCCGCACGACGGCACCGATGTGCTGCCGACCATACGGGCGGAATTCCACCGGATCACCCGGGGCGCGGAGACTGCGCCGGTCCGGGAGACAGGGTCGTCGGTCTATCAAGTGTTCGACGGGTCCGGCACGGTGACCGTCGGAGACAAGAGCTGGTCGGTTACCCGCGGTGACCTGTTCGTCGTCCCTTCGTGGGAACCCTTCTCCGCCAGATCGGAAGCCGGTGGCACCGACTCCGATTCCGGCGCCCTGGACCTTTTCCGTTTCTCGGACGCGCCCGTTTTCGAGGCGCTCCGGCTCGACCGTCAGGAGATCACCCGATGAAACTCGCCACCCTGCGCGTCGACGGCGGCACCCGCGCGGTGCGCCTCGACGGTGACACGCTCGTCGACCTGGGCTACGACGACCTCGGCGCGCTGTTCGCCCGGGACGACTGGGCCACGATCGCGGCCGAGGCCACCGGGCGGACCTGGCCGGTGGCCGGCGCGGATTTCGCGGCGGTGGTGCCGAACCCGTCGAAGGTGATCTGCGTCGGGCACAACTACACCAACCACATCAAGGAGATGGGGCGCGAACTTCCCAGCTACCCCACGCTTTTCCCGAAGTTCGCCGACAGCCTCATCGGGCCCCACGATCCGATCGTGAAACCGGCCGAGACCGACGCGCTGGACTGGGAGGTCGAGCTGGTGGTGGTCGTGGGCAAGCCGGTGCGGCGGGCCACCGAGGCCGAAGCCGCGGACGCCATCGCGGGGTTCACCGTGATGAATGATGTGTCGGTGCGGGACTGGCAGTTCCGCACGATCGAATGGACGCAGGGCAAGATCTGGGATTCCTCCACCCCGGTCGGCCCCTATGTCGTCACCCCGGACGAGGTCGGCGGAGTGCGGCCGGCGCTCGAGGTGGAGACGCTGGTCGACGGGCAGGTCATGCAGCACGACGACACCGGGACGCTGCTGTTCGACCCGGTGCGCCTGGTGCAGTACGTATCGACGGTGATCCGGCTGAACCCCGGCGATCTGATCGCCACCGGCACCCCGGCCGGGGTCGGCCACGCCCGGGACCCGAAGGTCTATCTGGCCGGCGGGGAAACCGTGGTGACCCGGATCGCCGGGCTGGGGGCCTGCACGAACAAGGTCGTGAAGGCCTCGTGACCGGGCGGACACACGCCGACTCGCTGAAGTGGGCCGAGCACGGGACCGGCCTGTTCGTCACGCAGGCCGCCCTGCTCGACGACGAGTCGATGTCGGCGCCGAGCAGCCTGCCCGGGTGGACGCGTAAACATCTGGTGGCGCATGTCGCGGCCAATGCCGAGGCGCTCGGGAATCTGGTGTACTGGGCCCGCACCGGCGACCGCACGCCGATGTATTCCTCGCCCGACCAGCGCAATGCCGATATCGAGTCGGGCGCCGCGCTGGCCGCGGACGAGCTGATCACCTGGTTGAACGAGGCGGTGCGCAAACTATCCGTCGCGATGGAGGCGCTGCCCGGGGACGATTGGCACAACGAGGTCGTCACCGCGCAAGGGCGGGCCGTCCCGGCCACGGAGATCCCGTGGCTGCGGGCGCGCGAGGTGTGTATCCACGCCGTCGATCTCGGCACGGGCACCACCTTCGCCGACCTGCCCGACGCGTTCCTGTCCGCGCTCGTCACCGATATCCGGGGCAAGCGCGGACTCGACGAAATCCCCGACGGCCCGCTCCCCGAGGTCACCGCCTACCTCGCCGGTCGTTCCCATTCCCTCGCCGGCGTCCCCGACCTCGGCCCCTGGTTGTAGAGGAGGCTCCTCATGAGCACCCCTGACGTCGTCATCGTCGGCGGCGGTATCGGCGGGCTGAGTACCGCTTTCGCACTGTCCCGGCTCGGCCTGCGGGTGCGGGTCCTGGAGCAGGCGAAACAGTTCGGTGAGGTCGGCGCGGGTATTCAGCTCGCGCCCAACTGCACGCGCATCCTCGACGACTACGGTCTGCTGGACGAGGTGAAGGCCCGCGGAGTCGTGCCCGACCGGATGGTGATGCGGGACGCGGTCGACGGAAGCGAACTGACCTCACTCGACCTGCGCGATCTGGAGCGCGAGTACGGCTTCCCGTACCTGGTCATCCACCGCAGCGATCTGCACGCGCTATTCCTGGCGGCCTGCCGGGACGCGGGTGTCGAACTGCGCACCGAACAGCGCGTCGTCTCCTATTCGCAGGGCGATGGGAAAGCCAGTGCGACAACGCGGGCCGGTGCGGTCCACGAGGCGAATATCGTGATCGCGGCCGACGGATTGCATTCCGTCGCGCGCACCCTGTTCACCGACGACCGGCCGGTGTCCTCCGCCTATGTCGCCTACCGCGGTACCGTGCCGATCGCGGAGGTGGACCGGCCCGTGAACCTCTCCGAAGTCGTCGTCTACGTCGGTCCGCGCTGCCATTTCGTCCACTACGGACTGCGCGGGGGCGATCTGCTCAACCAGGTGGCGGTGTTCGAATCCCCGAAAGCCGTGGCCGGGCTCGACGACTGGGGCACCCCCGACGAACTCGATACCGCCTTCGCCACGACCTGTGATTTCGTCCAGGACCGGCTGCCACATATGTGGCGGGACAAATGGTGGCGGATGTACGACCGCGACCCGATCGGCACCTGGGTCGACGGACGGATCGCGCTACTCGGCGACGCTGCCCACCCGCCGCTGCAGTACATGGCGCAGGGCGCGATCATGGCGATCGAGGACGGGTGGGTGCTCGCCGAACACGTGCGGCGTCTGCGGGACGCCGACGGGGTCGTCGACTGGGCGGGGGCGCTCGCGGCATACGAGGCCGTCCGGCCGGAACATTGTCGGCGCGTGGTGCTGACAGCCCGGGCCTGGGGTGAACTCTGGCATCTCGACGGGATCCGGCGCGCGCAACGCAATGTGCTGCTGCGGGAGCGCGCGGTCGGCGACTACTCGTTCACCGACTGGATCTACGGTCCGACGGCACTGTTCCCCGCGGACGAGCCCCCAATGTTCGAGCCGATACCGCTCGACGCGGCCGACCGGGTGGGTGCTGGGCCCGCGTAGTCGCCCGGTATCGAGGTAGCGGGCGACTACGGTTCCGGATCACCCAGCGGCGGATATCAGCTGACCTGACGGCCGCGGCCGCTCCAGTACGGTGCGCGTAGTTTGAACTTCTGTAGTTTGCCGGTCGCGGTCCGGGCCAACTCGTTGCGGAACTCGACCGAGGTCGGCGCCTTGTAGCCGGCCAGGCGCTGTTTGCACCAGGCGACCAGTTCGGCTTCGGTCGCATTGCTCGCTTCGGCGTCGGGGGTCAGCACGACCAGCGCTTTGATCGTCTCGCCCCACTTCTCGCTCGGTACCGCGATCACCGCCACCTCGGCGACGGCGGGATGAGAGAACAGGCAGTCCTCCACTTCGATCGAGGACACGTTCTCGCCCCCGGTGATGATCACGTCTTTCTTGCGGTCGGCGATGGTCAGGTAGCCGTCGTCGCCGAGGACGCCGCCGTCGCCGGTGTGGAACCATCCGCCCGCCAGCGCGGCCGCGCTCTCCTCGGGGCGGTCCCAATAGCCCTCCATCACCACATTGGACCGGGCCAGCACTTCGCCCGAGCCCTCCTCGGGTTCCTCGGCCCGCAACCGGACGCCCAGGGCCGGGACTCCGGCGCGGGTCAGCTTCGCGGCCCTGGTCTCGGGATCGAGGTCGTCCCATTCGGCCCGGGAGCGGTTGACGGTCAGCAGCGGTGAGGTCTCGGTCAGGCCGTAGATCTGGATGAACTCCCAGCCGAGTTCCGCTTCGACGCGGGCGACGGTTTTCGTCGGCGGCGGCGCGCCGGCCATGATGATCCGTACCCGGTCGCGGCCGGGGATCTCGCCCTCCCAGCTCTGCGCGGCGTCGAGCACCGCGGCGGCGACCGCGGGCGCCGCGCACAGCACAGTGACGCCGTGATCGCGCACGCGGCGCAGAATCTCGGCGCCGTCTATCTTGCGCAGGACGATGTGGCGGGCACCGACGCCGGTCATGGCGAACGGCATGCCCCAGCCGTTCGCGTGGAACATCGGCAGAGTGTGCAGATATACGTCACGGTCGCTGATCGTGGCGTGCAGGCCGAAGGTGACGGCATTGACCCAGATACTGCGATGGGTGATCTGCACTCCCTTGGGGCGGGCGGTGGTCCCGGAGGTGTAGTTGATGGTGGCGGTGGCGGATTCGTCGGGTTGCCACGCCCGCGGTACCGCCCCCGGGGCGGCGTAGAGGTCGGTGTCGGTGCCCAGCACGAACTTGTGCTCGCAGTCGACCTCGCCGAGCGAGTCCGCGAGTTCCGGGTCCACGTACAGGGCGCGAGCCCCGGAATTCTCGACGATGTAACGCACCTCGTCCGGGCGCAGGCGGAAGTTGATCGGGACCAGCACCCGCCCCCAGCCACTCACCCCGAAGAAAGAGGTCAGCAGCCGACTCGAATTATGGCCGACCAGCGCGACCCGCTCCCCGGCCTCGATACCCAGTTCGTCGAGGCGGGCGGCCTGTCTGCGGGCAAGGTCGGCGACCCGGGAATAGGTCATCGAGCCCTGGCCGGGCGCGGGCTGGGCGGGTTCGTCGACGATACCGATCCGGTCGCCGTACACGGTTTCGGCGCGATCGAGGAAATCGGAGACACTGAGCGGGACGAACATGGTCCTCCTACGGATCCTGCGTGCGCCGGGAGGCGATTCTGCGGCCCTTCCGGCGGTCCGACGATTGTCTCGCCGAACCGGCCGTGGCGGGCCGGAATTCTTACGGCGGTCCATCTGCATGGTGGCGATCGCCCCCGAGGGGGATCAGCCGTCGCGCTGCGCGAGTGCGTGACGTGCTTCCTCATGGAGTACGTCGAGCAGTTCCTGTTCCAGGGCCACGAACTCGGGCGTCGTGATCATCGACAGCTCCCGGGGCCGCGGCAGATCGACACGCACCTCGCGGCGCACGGTGGCCGGGCGCGCCGACAGCACGATCACCCGGTCCGACAGGTACACTGCTTCCCGGATGTCGTGGGTGATCATCAGCACCATCCACCGGTACCGCTGCCAGACCTCCTGGAGCCACGACTGCATCTCGGTGCGGGTCAGCGAATCCAGTGCGCCGAAGGGCTCATCCAGCAGCAGCAGCTCGCGTTCCTGGACCACGGTCCGCAACAATGCCGCCCGCTGCCGCATACCACCGGAGAGCTGGGACGGGCGGGCGTCCTCGAATCCGGACAACCCGAAGACCGGGAACAGTTCGCGGGCCCGGCGCCGGGCCTCCCGCTTCGGGACGCCGTGCACCTGTAATCCCAGGACGGTGTTGTCCAGGACGGTGCGCCACGGGAACAGCAGATCCTTCTGCGGCATATAGGCGCAATGCGGTGCCGTCGGCTCACCGTCGCTCGTGCCGAAACGGATACTGCCCGAATCGGGGGTCTCCAGACCGGCCAGCATAGTGAAGACGGTGCTCTTGCCGCAGCCGCTCGGGCCGATGACGGAGACGAACTCGCCCGGCTGCGCGGTGAACGACACACCGCCGAGGACCTGCCGGTCGGGGCGGCGTGCGCCGGGCCGCGGAAACGATTTGGTGAGCCCATCGACGACGATCCGGTGCCCGCGCGCCTCAGTCATGCCGACTCCTGTTCTCCGCGCGGGACCACGGTGCGACGAGCCGTTCGATCGCGAAGGTCAGCAGATACAGCGCGATACTGAGCAGCGCGGTCACGAATACCGCTGCCAGCACCAGATCGGTGCGGAAAGAGTTCTTCTGCAGGTTCATATAGATGCCCAGGCCCTCGCTGGCGCCCACGTATTCGGCGAAGACCGCGCCCACGACCGCATAGGTGATCCCGATCCGCAATGCGGTGAAGAATCGCGGCACCGCGGACGGCAACCGCACATAACGGAACACTTGGACCCGGGACGCCCCCATACTGCGCAGCAGTGCACCTGCCTCGCGGTCGGCCGCGGCGAATCCCTCGATCAGCCCGATCGCCATCGGGAAGAAGGTGACGAGTGCGACAACGAGCACTTTCGGGAGCAGCCCGAAACCGAACCAGATGATCATCAACGGCGCTATCGCGATGATCGGCAGCGTCTGAGAGGCGACGAAAAGCGGCACGAACGCGCGCCGCAGCCAGGGTGAGAAGTCGACCACGACGGCCAGCAGCCAGGCCAGGCTCAGCGATACCGCGAACCCGACCAGTGTCACCTGGAGGGTGGCGGCGGCGTGGACCCCGATCTCGTCGCGGTGCGCCCACCCCTGCGTCACAACCCGCGCCGGCGACGGCAACAGTTGCGGGCGGATACCGCTGGCCTCGACATAGACCTGCCAGAGCACGACGAGTAGCGCCACCGTCACGATGGACGGGAGTGCCCAGCGGAACCCGGTCGATCGCCCCGGCGCGGTCCGGGCGGCCGGATCCGGCGGGGCCTCTCGTGCGGAGTTGTCAGGCAGCGGCGAGGTAGTCATTGGTGAAGTAGCCCGACCAGTCCGGTTCCTTCGTCAGCGGGGCGCCGTCGGGACCGGTCAGCAAGCCCTTCTCGTACAGGAAACCGGAATTCGCGGCCCACCGCTCGCGGGTCTGGCCGCCCACCCGGCCGTCGGGGCCCTTCATGAACTGCTCGGCCAGCATCCGCTGACTCTCGACCACCAGGCCCTCGTCGTTGAAGGCGCCGGGGTTGGCGGCGAGCAGGTCCGCCGCGGCGGCGTCCGGGTCGTCCGCGGCGAACTGGTAACCGCGCTGCAGGGCCTGCACGAACTTCCGCGCGCGGTCGGGGTCGGCGGCCAGCCAATCCTGGTTGGCGTCGATCACTATGGCGTACGCGTCCGGGAAACCGAAGTCGGTGTAGCGGAAGTACCGCATCGGCGTGCCGTGGTGCTCGGCCTCGATTCCCTCCCAGGCGAGGTAGGAGACGGTGAAGTCGGCTCGGCCCGAGTAGACGGCCTCATAGGCCGAAGTGCCCAGGGTGACGGTGGTGAATTCCCCACGGCCACCGTCGTTGCGGATCACCTGCTGGAGGGCTTCGACCTCACCGGGGTCGCCGAAACCGGCATAGGTTTTGCCGTCCAGATCTTTCGGCCGCGTGATGTCGGCGCGGTCGGCCTTCACTCCGATCCCGGTCGCCCAGTGTTGCAGCGGTGCGAGCACGGACAACGTATGCGCTCCCGACGCCCGCGCGAAGGTCGACGAATTATGGGTGCTGATACCGAATTCGGCATTGCCGGCATCGATGACCGTATCGACCGAGGTGTTGTTGTACGGCAGGATCTGCACATCCAGACCGGCGTCGGCGAAATAGCCCCGCTGCTGGGCGACGAACAGCCCCGTGTGGTTGGTGTTCGGCGTCCAGTCCAGGGCGAAACGGATGGTTTCACCGTCGCCGGGCCCCGCGGTGCAGGCGGTGAGCGCGGACAGCGCCGCCACGGTCGCGACCACGAGCGCGAGGACGCGGCGCAGGCGGCCGCTCATGCGGTGTCGATCGAGCATGAGCGAGGGCCCTCCGTGGTCACGCTGCGCTGCCGCCTCCGGGCCTGACTCACTCATGCGGCGGGCCAGGGCTGCGGATGCAGGGCGGTATCCCAGAACATCAGCTCGTACCGGGTGGCCACGGTGAACGCTGTCACCATCGCCGCGCGCTCCCGCTCGCTCGCTACCTCGGCTGCCGCGTCGACGAATGCCCGGGCCGCGGCCGCGGACTCCTGGAACTCCGCGGCGCCGTAGGTGGAAACCCATTGGGCGTACGGGTGGCCGGGGTCGGCCGCCAGGACCGCGGCCGCACTCACGGCCAGGTCACGACCGACCTCGGCGTAGATCCAGAAACACGGCAGCGCGGCCGCCGCGCCCACCGCGTACGACTCGGTCGCGGCGGCGGCGATGAGGTAGGAGACGTATCCCAGGCAGGCCGTCGACGGTTCCGGCTCGCCCTCCCGCGCGGGGAGGCGGCTGTCGCCGAGCAGGTCGTGGTGCAGTTCCGCCTCGACGGCGACCGCCGTGGCCGCCGAACCCGCCCAGAAGCGCGCGGCCTGCGCGTCGGGAGATTTGGCCGAGAGCAAGGCCAGCACCTTCGAATAACCGGCGAGATACAGCGAATCCTGCTCCACGTAGGTACGGAACACGTCGACCGGGAGGGTGCCGTCCCCGAGCCGGCGCAGGAATTCGAGATCGTCGATGGCACCGCGCAGATCTTTCGTCCGATCCCAGAGGTGTTCGGTGAATCTGCCGGATTCGGTGGTGTACGCGCGTGAAGCCAAGACATTCCTTCGTCAGCATTACCTGGACAGGTTCTCGGGTATGTTCTCAGCCCCGCAAGCGCGGAGCACCCCGTGTCAGAACGAATCCGACCATAACAGTTGAGCGGCCGGCAGTGGGCGCCAGGTCCGTACCGGAATCGCTCCGCGGGAACGGCCGTCCACCCGGCAGAGTTGTCCGGACGTGCACGAACGGCACGGAGCTGTGACCCATGTGCGTCAGCAACCGTGACATTTCCGCGACCATTTCGTAATCTAACAGTGATCTTGTCGTCGAGCGTTACGAGTAGTCACCATTATGCCTGGTCAACACCGCAAACCGGCCCGAGTCAGGAAGATCGCTCCGCTGGCCGGAAGCGCGATCGCGGCAACGGCGGTGATCGCACTGTCCGTAACGGCACGCCCCGGCCCGGAGGCGCAGCCCACCGCGGCCACGGTCGACGCGGCCGCCGTCCCCGCCGCCGGCCTCGACAAAGCTGCGGCGCCGACGACACACGCACCGGACGCGCCGATACCCGTAGCCGGCATCGGCCGGGTCCCGGAGATACCGACGAACACGCCCCATACGCCGGCCCCCGCGGCCACCGTCGAGCCTCCACCGGAGCCGGGCCGGTACGCGAAACGGCATGCGCCGCCCCCGCCCCCTGTCATCGCGTGCTCGACCGAACTCGCCGGTGCGCGACCGAAGGTGGCGCAGGTGGGCAACCTGATCGACAAGACATTCGGCGTCGGCGATATCGGCGGCGCCAACGGCCGCTACGACGGCGATCACGGCGCGGGCCTGGCACTCGACTTCATGACGTCCGATCCGGCCCGCGGCGCCGCGATCGCCGACTTCGTGCTGGCCAACAAGGAGCGCTTCGGCGTGACCTATGTGATCTGGCAGCAGCGATACAACGACGGCAGCGGCTGGTCGTACATGGAGGGTCGCGGCGACCCCACCGCCAATCACTACGACCACGTTCACGTCTCGTTCGACTCGACGGCCGATATCCACGTCACCTGCTGACGTACTCGGGTTCGGGTTGGTGGCGGACCGGGTGGGTATCGCGCCACCGCAAGCACAGACCGTCGAGGCGAAACAAGGAGGACGACGATGGTCACAACCGACGCGGATCGAGTCCGGGCGGCACTGTCCGCCGCTGCTTTTCCGGCCGAGAAACCGGAACTGGTGCACTGCGCGACCCGAGCGCACGCCGACCCCGACACCGTGCGCGCGCTCAAAGCGATTCCACCGGAGACCTACGGCAACCTGCAGGAGGTCCTGCAGTCGGTGAACCTCGAGCCGCGGCGGTCGCCGGCGGACCGGGCCGCCCAACGGCGCACCCACCACCATCCGGGCCTGGCGGAGCAGGAGATAGAGGTTCCCCCGAACCCGATCACCGAAGAACTCGGGTACAACCGCGACAGCTGACGGGTGCCGGCGGGCTGGGCGGCATGATCCGCGGGAACCTGGGTAGCCGCCGCAGATGACCACGACGCATCCCCTCGCTCTGGTGACCGGCGCCTCGAGCGGTATCGGTCTGGAACTCGCCACCGTGTTCGCCGAACGCGGCTATGACGTGGTCATGGCCGCAGAGGACGTGGAGATCGACGTCGCGGCCGAGACCGTCCGTCGCCCCGGGATCGAGGTGTGGGCGGTCCAGGCCGATCTGCGGACGCCGGAGGGCGTGGAACAGGTGTACTCGGCGGCGACCCAGGACGAACGGCCGCTCGACGCGGTCGCGCTCAACGCCGGGGTCGGTCGCAGCGGCAACTTCGCCGAGACAGACCTCGACGACGAACTCGATCTCATCGCACTCAATGTGCGCTCGACCGTGCACCTGGCCAAGCTCACATTGGGCGATATGGTGCGACGCGACACCGGTGGACTACTGTTCACCTCCTCCGTCGCGGCGATGATGCCCGGCGCCGGTCAGGCGGTGTACCACGCGTCGAAATCGTTCATCCAGTCGTTCGCCGAGGCGTTGCGCGAGGAAGTGCGCGATACCGGGGTGACCGTGACCGCACTGATGCCGGGGCCGACCGATACGGACTTCTTCCGCCGCGCCGGCCTGCTCGAGACACCGATGGGTCGCGGGCCCAAGGAGGATCCGGCGCGGGTGGCGCGACAAGGTGTGGACGCACTACTCCAGGACAAACAGAAGGTCGTAGGTGGGTCCCTGCGCACCCGTGCGATGGCCACGGTCGCGCACGTCCTGCCCGATTCGGTGAAGGTCACCGCGAGCCGGGTCATGAATGCCGCTCTGCCCCACCGCCCCTGACCACGCGGTGTTTCAGCGACCGGAAACGCCCTGCTCCACCGCGACCGAGGCGCCGAGCCCGACGATCAGCGCCCCGCCGGCACCCCCGACCGCCTCCAGCCGCTTCGGCGACCGGGCGAACCAGTTGCGCGCCGCGGAGGCGAGCAGGGCCCAGGCGCTGTCGCAGATCAGCGCGATCACCAGGAATACCGAGCCCAGCACCAGCAGCTGGAGTGGCAGCGACCCCGCGGCCTGATCGGCGAAATGGGGTAGCACCGCGGCGAAGAACACGATCGCCTTCGGATTGGTGACACCGACGACCACGCTCTGCCGCAGCACCCGGCGCCCACTCGCCGATGCCACGGGCGCACCCAGCACCTCGCGCAGCGCCTTCCGCTCCCGAATCGCCTGGACACCGAGGTGGATCAGGTAGAGCGCACCCGCCACCTTGACGATCGCCATGGCGGTGGCCGAGGCCGCCAGCACCGCGCCCAAGCCCACCGCGACGAACAGCAGGGCGATCTGTACGCCCAGCGCATGCCCCAGAACCGAGATCAACGCCGCGCGCCGCCCGAGGGTGAGTGCGCGCCCGATGGTGAACAGCACGCCGGGCCCGGGGACCACGACGATGAGGGTGGCGGCGGCCACGAAGGCGAACAGATTGGCAGTGGGGACCATATGCGGATTTTATGCCCGAGCGGCGGGTGCGGTGGCCCGGAATCGGCCGGCGATGGGCGCGATGACACCGGGAGAGCCGTTCCGGTCACCTGTCGGAAGGGTTCTCCGGGAGTAGTGGGCCGAGTGGGCCCAGATCGATATTGAGGTCTTCGGGGGTGAGACCGAAATGCTCACGCAGCTCGTCCATCCGCTGCTCGAGCAGCATCAAGGTGGTGCCGATGCGCTCGACCTGGTCCTCGCGCAGATCGCCGGCGTCGACGCGCCGCAGGGCCTGCCGTTCCATGAGCTGACGCAACAGTTCCACCAGGGTGAGGACCAGCGTGACCAGACCACGTTCCACCGTCTCCGGATCGGAGTCGATACGCGGTGAGAGACCGTCGAATTCGGTCATCCGGGTGCCTCCTGTCCGGGGCCGTACAAGGTGCTGACAGAAGAGATCAGCGCCCGCAGCGAGATCTGGACCAGATCGACATCGGCGATGGCGAGCTTGATATCGCCGGTGACGACGACCCCACCCGCCAGCACCCGGTCCAGCAGATCGACCAGTGCGATGCGGCGCTCGCTGTCGACGCTGTTCACTGCGGCTCGCGTTCCACGCCCGCGAACGAGTACGGCGGCCACGGGCCGGTGAGTTCGAGCCGGATACCGGGGAATTCGGCGGCGAGCGCATCGACGGCCGCGGCGAAATCCTCGGCGCGTTCGTCGTCGACCAGATAGGTCCCGTTGAGCACCATCCAATCACTGCGGCCACTCAGCGCGGGATCGGTGGTCGGCTGCCGGCGACCGGCCGCGGCGCGACGGCTCAACCGGGTATGGATGACCTCCGCACGCTGTGCCGCATCGTGTTCCACGGTCTCCTGAGCGGACAGCTGCGCGCGGCGACGCGCCAGATAGGCCGCGCCCGCGCCTCTCCCGGTGTCTTCGGCGCGGGCCTCGGCCACGGCCGCGGTGAGCGCGGCACGATCCCCGTAGACTTTCACGCCCCATTCGGTGCGACCGCTGACCAGAACCAGCGCCGCCTCCAGATCCGCCTGCCGGTCCCGCAGCAGTTCCCGCACCCGCTCGTCGTCACGGAAAACGGTGGCCAGCCGCAACGGTGCCGACGGGGCCCGGCGCACCGCCGCGGACACCACCGCATCGTGTGCCCGGGCGGTGGCGGCCAACCAGTCCAGATCCTCCAGATTCCGGCTCAGCGGTTGCTCCCCGAACACGTCGAGGGGTACCGAACCGACCAGCGCGGCGAGCGGCTCGGACAGCACGACACGGACCGGTTCGCCGGCCACCCCGGTGAGTCCGTCGAATCCCGCGGTAGCGTCGGCGGCCGCCGTCACCGCGTACAGCCAGACACCGCTCCCACCCGTCACGGCCGATCTCTCTCCCGCGATTCGCGCCGCTCTTCGACGGCTTCGCGCCGATCCCGTCCGGCCTCCAGTCGCGCTATCCGGTCGCGTAGTTCGCGGTTCTCGAGTTCGAGGTCACGATCCTGGCGTTCGAGCGTGCGGGCCTTGCTGTTGAGCCACGGGTCGGTCTCCCACCAGTCGATGCCCACGGCCTTGGCGGTTTCCAGAGACGCGACCACCAGTCGCAGTTTGATGGTCAGCAATTCGATATCGAGCAGGTTCACCTGAATATCGCCCGCGATGACCAGCCCCTTGTCCAGGACCCGTTCGAGAATATCGGCGAGGTTGGTCGATTGGTGCCCGCCGCCGTAAGGCTGCGGCTCGTAGGACCCACCACCGCCGACCACCGTCATCGCCGGCCCCTTCCGCCGATCTCGGTACTACCCCGCGCATAGCGCGCGGTTCTACGGTAGGCCAGCAGATTTCCGTCGAAATCGATCTCCACTTCGTAGAGCGCGAGCATATCCGCCGACGAAGGGATGCGGTGGTCCTCGAGCACCTCGATCTCCACCAGCCGGCCGTCGTCGAGCGGCTCCATCGAGGTCACCCCTTCCACCGATTTCGACGTCAGTTCCCTCAGGTGTTCGATCGCCGCCGCCGCGGCCTCCCGGGCAGTGAGCGGGAGCTCCGGCTCCGGATCCACCTCCGCGGCGTTCTCGGTGGTCGACCTGCGGCTCATCGCGACTCTCCCCTCTCATCCGACGGCGGCAATCCTCCGGAAGGACGCCTGATCCGGGACAGGACCTCCCGCAATGCCCGGTCCCGCTCGTCCTCGGAGATCTCGCCGGCCGCGGCGGCTTCCTCGATCTCCTCGATATCGCGCCGGACAGCGGCCGGACTGCGCCACTGCTGATCGACCTGCTCCTGGATCACTTCACCCAGCCAGATCACCCCGCGGACCGGGGCCAGCGGCAACAGGACGATCGACGACAGCAGTCCCATATCCTCACCCCGCGGCTTCGCCGGCGGTGACGAAATCGTAGGGCGCCATCGGGCCGAGCAGGTTCAGCCGGATCCGTCCGTCCCATTCCTCGCCGAGTTCATTCAGCACTTGTAGCAGTTCATCCTCTCGGGACAGGTCCAGCAGCAGGGCGAGATGGACCGCCTCCTCTTCGTGCGTGGGCTGACGCTCCCGCACGGTCGGATCGAGATCGCTCAGGGCGGCGGCCACCCGGCGGGTGTCCGCGGCGCGTTTGGCCTCGATCTCGCGGTTCACGATCTCACCCAGCCGGATTCGCTCGTTCCGGGTGGCATCTTCGGGTTTGTCGCGGATCTCCGTGCGCAGTCGGGCGGCGTCGGTGTTCTCCTCCAGGATCTCCTGGAGCACCGTGTTCTCGGTGTAGCGTCCCCGGATCACGTACTGGGCGCGGCCTTCGAGGTCATCGAGCGCGCTGCGGAACTGGTCGTGGTTGGGGGCGAGCAGCTCCTTCTCCACCGCTTCGGTATCGGTCACGACACCGCCGAATTGCAGCGGCAGCACCGGAGCGACCGCGGCCGTGCCGTCCAGCAGGCGCGCGTGCGCGGTGAGATCGTCGGGCATGCCCAGGGGACGGTCGAGCGTGACCTCGCTGACCAGGGCGGCGATATCGCCATGCCGTACGACGGTGACGTCGGCGGGTGGGTCACCGATACCCTGGGCGTGCGGTTCCGGTTCCACATCGGCGGTCACGATGCCGTAGACATACACCCCGGTGCGCTGGTCACGATCGCTCTCGGTTGCGGTACTCGCGGTGGACATCATCACTCCCCTCGTTTGGAGGCCCGGGAAGTCTGGCGCTGGTCCTGCACGTCCCCGAGAAAGTCCTGCACCTTCTTTCCCGCGGCTTCGATGGCACCTTTCGTCTTGTGTTCGGCCGCGCCCTCGGTGACATCGCCCACGAGGTCGGTGAGCCCCTTGGGCTCGTTACTGGATATCTCCAGACGGTTGACGGCCTCGGCGAAACGCAGATACGTGTCGACGCTGGCGACCACCACGCGGGCGTCGATGGTCACCAGTTCGATGCCGACCAGGGAGACCCGGACGAACGCGTCGACGACCAATCCTTTGTCGAGGATGGTGTCGACGACCTCGGCCAGGCCGGATGAATTGGGACGGGCCACTGCGCCACTACCGCCGCCACCCGCGGGTTCTATGGTCATCTCGCTCCTCGCTGTGCGCGGGAACGGCGCGGGGCGGCGGCACGGCGGGCGGTACGCGGGCGGCGCGACGGCCGGGCCTCGCGGTCCTCGTCTTCCGTGCTGTCCTCGGCCTCCTCGTCGTCGGGGCCGCCTTCCTCGTCTCCGCGCTCTTCGTCCTCGTCCTCGTCTTCGGCGGCTTCTTCTTCGTCTTCCTCTTCGTCCTCGTCCGTGGGTTCCTCGCCCTCGGCGCCTTCATCTTCGGCGCCCTCGTCCTCCGCGCCTTCGCCTTCTCCCTCCGTCTCCTCGCCTTCGGCCTCCTCCTGCTCCCGGCGTCGCGCGCTCTCGTCGTCCTCGACGACCTCGCCGTCGCGGATCTCTCCGTGCCAGCCCACGATGTCGTCGGGGCTCAGTACCGCCTCGGTCATGACGTAACGCTCGAAATGCTTGAGTTCCAGGCGGCATCGACGCCCGGCCGCACGCCAGATATTGGCAGTCTTCTCGAAAAAGCCCTGCGGGTGATATTCCAGAACCACCAGCACCCGGGTGAAGCGCGGGCCCAATTCGTGGAAGGTGACCGCGCCGTCGATATAGCCCTTGGCCCCTTTGGACCGCCAGATGATCCGCTCGAACGGCACCTGTTCGAGGATTGTGGACTCCCAGATCCGCCGCGACCAGAACACGCGCCCGGTCCAGGAGAGTTTCTCATCGGCGACCTGTTCGACCTGTTCCAATTTCTTCATGAACTTGGGGAATTCCGCGAACTGTGTCCACTGGTCGTAGACGAGCTCGACCTCGGCACCGATATCGATGTGCTCGACGATATTGGCCAGTTTGAGTTTCTTCCCCTTGCCGCCTTTACCGCCCCCGCCGGTGAGCGCGTCCTT
Organism: Nocardia grenadensis; assembly: GCF_050942415.1. Lineage (NCBI taxonomy): Bacteria > Bacillati > Actinomycetota > Actinomycetes > Mycobacteriales > Nocardiaceae > Nocardia > Nocardia grenadensis. The sequence goes on from NZ_CP192054.1 coordinate 3,507,568, forward strand.
GGCCGAGGACACCTTATCTTTGACCGACTTCCCGACTTTGCTCATTCCCGCGCTCATGGCCGCTCGCATCGGGGAAGCGCCCTCGGAGAGCTTCTCGACTCCGGTCAGTGCCGCGAGCAGGTTGCCGCCACCCTGGCCCTCGGCATATTCGTTCAGCCGACCGGCCGCATTCGACACCCCGCCGGACAGACCGGATACGGCACGCTGGGCGAGGGTTCCGGCGAGATTCTGCACCGACTGACGGAGCAGATCGCCGGGGCTCCCCTGCTCCGCGGTCTTCTTGGCCGTCGAGCCGACCGATTTCGCGGCCCCGGTCGCCTGGCCGGCGGTGCCGGTGGCCGCCTTGCCGACGCCCGAGACGGTATCACGCAGTACTTTTGCCATACCTGATCACCGCCTCGTCCGCCGCACAGGCGCCTTGTCGGTATCGGCTCCGGCGCGCCGTCGACGGGGCTCCGTCGTCCCGCTCTCACCGGAGCCGGACGATCGGGTCGACGTGCGAGTACCGGACCGGGAGGTCTTGGTCGCGCTCGTCCGGCGGGCACGCGGCCGGGGCGCGGGTTCTTCGGCTTCTTCTTCATCCCAGGATTCGTCGGGCTCTTCGTCGGCCGTCTCGTCCGCCTCGCTCGGCTCCGGTTCGGCGTCCTCCTCCGTCGCGGCGGCCCGCCGACGGCCACCGCCGTCCTCGGCCTCGGCCGGCACGGGTGGCAGCAGCCGCTCGTTCAGCGCGTCGAGGCGGTTGCTCGCCGCGGTCACGGCCGCCGACCGCACCGCCCCCAGCAGTTCACCCCGCACGGTATCGGTGATCTTGGTCAGTTCCTGGGAGCCACCCAGCGTCGATGTGCCGCGTTCGAGCAGCTCGCCGGCGAGCCCCGTGGATCGTTTGGACATCGCCGCGCCCGCCAATCCCATCGCCCAGCGCATTTTGCGCGTACGACCCAGGAAATATCCGATTCCCACCCCCAACGCGATTCTTGCTCCGCCTTTCATGCTCACTCCTCGCCGTCTCGGGTACCGCTACACCTCACGACGGGAGCGGCCGAGACAAGAGACCCCAGAAATGGGACAGACCACGTTACGGTGGACGATACCCAGCGTATTCCTGGTTACCCGCATGGTCGATAGGCTTAGAGGGCAAGAAACGAACACGGCGGCCGACCGGCGAGACCGCATAGCGACCCTTTCGCCGGCGCACGCTCGAGTGGTCGCGCACGACCGCCCCCGTCCGAACCACCGCGCTCCACGCGGGAAACCCGGATTCGCGGAAAGCGCGGGGTCGCGTCCCCGCGCGCGAGTCGCGGTGCGACGTCCGCCAGAAGCGATGCCGGACGGCCGGAATCCGGCGTTTCAGTGACGTATCAAGGTGATCGGCAGACCGTCCTTGGGGAACGGCAGCGAGTGGTAGTCCATCGGTGGCATATAGCCGGGATCGACGGTCCAGTGGTATTCGCGCAGCAGCCTGTGCATTATCGCCTTCACCTCCAGACCCCCGAAATACATTCCGATGCATTTGTGTACACCGCCGCCGAACGGTTCCCACGCGAAGCGGTGCGATTTGTCCTCGCGGCGTTCGGGGCCGAACCGATCGGGATCGAAGGACAGCGGATCGGTCCAGTAGTCCTCCATGAGGTGGGTGAATTGGATACCCACGATGACGTCGGTGCCGGCGGGGATACGAACTCCCTCGACCACGGTGTCCTTGACCGCGTATCGGACCAACACCGGTACCGGAGCCCGCAGGCGCAGTGCCTCGCGCATCACCAGATCGATCGAGACCAGCCCGTCCAGTTCGGCCATCGAGGGCGCCGGCCCGAGGGCGAGGGCTTCGGCCCGGCAACGCTGCTGCCAGTCCGGATACTGTCCGAGGTACTGCAGGATGGTGGAGGTGGTGATGGTGGAGGTGTCATGAGCCGCCATCATCAGGAAGATCATGTGGTTGACCACGTCATCGTCGCTGAACCGCTCACCGTCCTCGTTCTCGACATGACAGAGCACTGAGAAGATGTCGTCGGTCTGCCGGGCGCGTTTGGCGGGCAGGTAGTGGCGGAGGAAATCCTCGAGCACCCTGCGGCCGCGATAGGCCCGGCCCCACCGGGTGAAGGGCGCGTTGAGCCGGACGATCCCGGCCGCGGCCTGCACACAGGCGATGAACGCTTTGTTGATCCGGTCCATCTCGGCCTGTCCGGTGTCCTGCACACCGCCCATGAACAGATCCGCGGCGATATCGAGGGTGAGCTGCTTGAGTTTCCAGTACGACGGGAACTCGGTGCCCGCTTCCCAGGCCGCCACGCCCTGTTCGATGGCCGGGTGCAGGCGCTGGGTGTACGCCTCGAGGCGGGATCTCGTGAATGCCTCCTGCATGATCCGCCGGTGCGCCAGGTGCTCCTCGAAATCGATGAGCATGAGGCCGCGGTGGAAGAACGGGCCGACGAGTTCGGACCAGGCCGGTTCGTTGGCGAACGCTTTGTCCTTGTTCTGAAGTGCCGCGCCGCACGCGTCGGGCCCGAGCAGCATCACCGCGTTCTTGCCGAGCGCGCGAAACGGCGCGACCGGGCCGTAGCGCTCCCAGCGGCCGCGGCACAGCGCGACCGGATCCTTGGCGTACTCCAGCACCTGCCCGAGCAGGGGTAATCCGCGGTCGTCGCGGTGCTGGACCGGGATCGGCCGCGTGATCGCCGACCCCGTCGTAGCGGTTTCCTCGCGTGGCTCCAAGGCTTCGGCCTTCATCTGCTCACCTCATGCTGGTGTGGCGGTGGTCACGTCAAGCGTGATTCAGGAAGGACATCCTGTCAACCTTGGTGCGGCGATTCCTGTGGCATGCTGAGGATGTGGCCGTGCAATCGGGGATCTACCGGGGCGTCAGCGCGGCCGAGCGCGCCGCAGAACGCCGCGCCCGGCTGCTCGAAGCGGGCCTGACCGTATGGGCGGACCCGGACACTCGAACGACGATGACCGCCGTCTGCATCGCGGCGGGATTGAGCGAACGCTACTTCTACGAGAGCTTCTCCGGGCTCGACGCCCTACTCGAAGCGGTGATGGACGGGATCGCGGCGGAGATCGAGGAGACCAGCCGGCGAGCCGCCGAGCATGCCGGTCCGGACCCGGCCGCACGCGCCCGGGCCTCGATCCGCGCCTTCGTCCAGCAGTTGCTCGACGATCCGCGCAAAGGCCGGGTCGCCATCGTGGAGTCGGTCGCGGTGCCGAAACTACGCCGCCGCCGCACCGAACTCCTGCGCCACCTCGCCCACCAGTCGGCGCTGGAGGCGCGGGAATTCTTCGGCCCCCGCGACCGCAGCGAGAACGCCGACGAAACCGCCGGCCTGCTCTTCGTCGGCGGTATGGCCGAACTCGTCACGGCCTGGCTCGACGGCACCCTGCAGGCATCCGCGGACGAAATCGTCGATGCGGCCGCACGCGCGCTGGTGGGTCTCTACCGCTGAGCCGAACGCCGATATCGCCCGGTGTCCGTGCGGCGTCGCGCGAAGGCTCGGACAGGCGGATTTCGGCGGCGAGCGAACCGGCGTCGACTACATGCTCCCGGCACGCCGCCGCGACGCGTCAGGCCGCGGTGGTTCGGCGGTCGGGCATCTCGGCAGCGCCCCGGTGCGCGCCGAGGTATGGCAGCGCGAACTGGTAGAGCCCGGAGAAGAAGAGCAAGGCGAGCGGGATCAGCGGCAGGTAGGAGACCCAGACCACAGGCTCCGGCAGCGACAGCGCGACGACGGTCGCCAGCACGGTCAGAGCGAAAACGACGGCGGACCACCGGTGCAGTCGCCGGACGCGGTACGCGGCCGGCCGGCCCGGTGCCCCCGTGTCCGCCCGCCGCGCGGTGTCCGCGGCCGCGCCACCGCGCCGGGCTGCGACGAGAGGTCGCACGAACAGATACAGGCCGGAGAAGAACAGGAAGGCCAGTGCGGGAAGCGGTAGATAAGACACCCACTCCGGACCCTGCAATGCCAGGACGACCACGGCGATCACCAGGGTCGCCGTGAAAATGGGTACCAGGACGCGGTGCGTCCGGCGGATCGGTCCGGTCCAGTTCATAACATCCTCCTCGCGTGCCCGGCGCTCTGCCGTACGAATTTCGATGCGGAAGACGTTAATGACAGCGCTGTGACCAGCGCTTCTCGATTCCTGATCACTTGGCCCGGCTGTTATCAATCCGGAACCCGACCGTCGGATGCGGTGTGTGGTCCGGTTCGGCTGGGTATCGGCGGTGGCGGGGTGCGTAGCCGCTTTCGCCTCGCGCGGATTCCAATCGTGACAGGGCGGTCTCCACGACGCCGGTATCGCGGCCGCCCGGGACCCGCGCGGACCGCTGCTAGCATCCGCTGTGCCGTCGCCGACCGATACGCACCGGTCGCCCGCGGCGGGACGGCCCGTGAGGGCAACGGCAGAGGTGGAGACTTTTCGATGACTATGCGTGCCGAGGTGTTCACTACCGCCGCCGAGCTGGCAGCGACGCTCGCGTCCGGAACCGAGGTGACACTGCTGGATGTGCGGTGGCGCCTGGACCGGCCCGACGGGCACGCCGATTATCGGGCCGGTCACCTCCCCGGCGCCGTCTACATCGACCTGGACAACGAACTGTCCGATCACACGGTGACCGGCCGCGGTCGCCATCCGCTGCCCGACGGTGCGGCACTGCAACGGAGTCTGCGGGCCCAGGGCGTCCGCGACGGGGTCCCGGTCGTGGTCTACGACGACTGGAATCGTGCCGGTTCGGCGCGGGCCTGGTGGGTGCTCACCGCCGCCGGGCTGACCGATGTCCGCATCCTCGACGGCGGCCTGACGGCATGGCGAGAGTTCGGCGGCGCCCTCGAGAGCGGCCAGGTGATCCCGGCACCCGGTGACGTCACCGTGACCCGGCCGGATCTGTACGCCGGTACGCGCGCCGTCGTGACCGCGGCGGAACTGGCCGATTTCGCCGCCCAGGGATCGCTCGTCGATGTCCGGGCCCCGGAGCGGTACCGGGGCGAGCACGAACCGGTTGATCCCGTGGCCGGCCATATCCCGGGCGCACGCAATGTTCCCGCGACGGGCCTGCTCGACGAATCCGGCTGGTTTCTTCCGGACGAGGAGATCCTCGCCCGGTATCAGGCCGTCGATCCGGCGCGGCCGCCGGCCGTCTACTGCGGTTCGGGCGTGACGGCCGCGATCGCCGTCGCGGCGCTCACCGCGGCGGGTCGGGACGCGAGCCTGTTTCCCGGTTCCTGGTCGCAGTGGAGCGCGGACCCGTCCAATCCCGTAGAGATCGGCGCCCCGTCGGTGCCGGAGGTCTGAGCCCACGGGTGCGGTGTCGCGGTCGCGGGTCCGGCGCACCGCGCCCACCCCGCTGCGCCGTGGTGGCGAGCTCGGCGCCTCGGCGAAGGCGCGTCTGCGCCCGGCCGTCGTTCTCCGGAAGTCGGCGGTGCACGTTGCTAGGGTGACGCCATGGCCCAAACGCCACTGACCAGGTTGCGCGGACTGTGCACTGCGCTCCCCGAGACCTCCGAGCGGGTCAGTCATGGCGAACCCACCTGGTTCATCCGGGGAAGGAAGACCTTCGTCACCTACGCCGATCACCATCACAACGATCGGCCGGGTTTCTGGTGCGCCGCGCCGCCCGGTGCGCAGGAGGCCATGGTGAGCGCCGAACCCGAACGATTCTTTCGACCTCCCTATGTAGGGCACCGCGGCTGGCTCGGGGTGTACCTGGATGTCCCCCTCGACTGGGCGGAGATCGGCGAGATCGTGACCGAGGCCTACCGCACCGTCGCCCCGAAGACGCTGGTGGCCCGTTTGGACGAAACCGGTCTCCGGTAGGCGGCCGAGCACCTGCGCCCGGCCGGGGCGGCACCACCGGCGCCCCGGAGCCAACGTCGCGGCCAGGCACAGTGTGGCCGTGAACGCGTACATCACGCGGGCCGCGAAACGGGTCCTGAGGGAGGAATCCGGCCGAGCCGGCCCGGGCGCCGACGGGTTGACCGTGCCGTAGCGGCAGGGTTTCGAATGACCCGTGCAGGCCGGCCCGGGCGCCGGCGACGAGACGAGCGGATGGAGACAGTTCATGGCCGCGCAGTGGGAGTACAAGGTGCTTACCCACAAACTCCGGATGAAGGGCTTCGACTATGCCCGGATCGAGCAGGACCTCAACGAACTCGGGGGCGAGGGTTGGGAAGCGTTCAGCACACTCGCCCCGAGCTTCGATTCGGGCCAGGCGATCGAGATCAGTGCCATGCTCGAGCGCCTCGGGGCCTGACCCACCGGCGCAGCACCCTTTCGGATGCGGTTCACAGGACCGGGATATCGGGCGGCAGTTGCAGCGCCACCGTGATCAGGGAGTGCACGCGGGCACTGATCACCGTCAGCAGGCCGTGGATCTCGGCCGGAGCGCTTTCGGCGGCGGCGTGCAGGAGTTTCAGGTCGTCGTCGATACGGTCCAGCACATGTCCGATATCGCCGGGGCCGGCGGCGAGTGCGGTGGCGATCTCCTCCAAGGGCAACCCCTGCGCCTCGAGCCGGCGGATGAGGTGGACCCGGGCGATATCGGCGGCATCGTAGAGCCGGTAGTTACCGGTCGTGCGTTCGGCCGGCGCCAGTAGCCCCAGGCCGGTGTAGTAGTCGATGGTGCGCGCGCTGACCTCGGCGCGGGCAGCGAACTCACCGATCCTGAGCAGCGACTCGGGCACGGGCACCTCCTTCTGCCACGGACAACCATACAGTGGTGCGTGTTAGTGTCGGATATATGTCCGCACGAGGGGCTCGGCAAATACGCAGCGTCACCGGCACCGAACGGCCGGTGGGCCGGATACCCCGCGCGTGCTGAGGCGCGAGCGCTGTCCACGCCGGACGTCCTTCGCGCATGTATCCGCGCGACCGGTCGCGCGAACACCGGGCAATACGCAACGCCTCGCCACGACCGCCCCGACGGCCGCGGCGCCGGACAATCGATGACATCTCGAGAATCAGGAGAAGTGGAATGAGTGTCAGTCTCGCCAAGGGCGGAAATGTCTCGCTGTCGAAGCAGGCGCCGAACCTGACCGCGGTGGCGGTCGGTCTCGGCTGGGATGTGCGGTCGACCACCGGCGCCGATTTCGACCTGGACGCCAGTGCCATCGCGACGGGCCCGGAGCAGAAAGTAGTGTCCGACCAGCACTTCGTGTTCTACAACAACCTGCGTTCCCCCGAAGGCTCCATCGAGCACACCGGCGACAACCTCACCGGTGAGGGTGAAGGCGACGACGAGGTGATCAATGTCGATCTGGCGGCCACCCCGCCGACGATCACCAGTATCTTCTTCCCCGTGTCCATCCACGACGCCGACGCCCGGCAGCAGTCGTTCGGCCAGGTGCGCAATGCGTTCATCCGGGTGGTGGACCGGGCCAACGGGGCGGAGCTGGCGCGCTACGACCTGTCCGAGGACGCCTCCACCGAAACCGCGATGGTGTTCGGCGAGCTGTACCGCCACGGCACGGAGTGGAAGTTCCGCGCCATCGGACAGGGTTACGCCTCCGGACTCGCCGGGATCGCCCGCGACTACGGCGTCAACGTCTGACCTCCGCCGGCCCCGATTCCACGGTTCACCCGTAACCGTTCACTGAGCAAAGAGAGTTCATGAAACGCGCATCGCGCAAGAATCGGCGCCCCGGCGCGCGCCCGGGCGAGGAGCCTCCCCGATACCGAACCGGGACGCGACAATGCCGACCGCGCTGAACATCGCCCTCGGTATCGTCGTCGTACTGCTCATCACGGCGGCGACGGGCTATTTCGTCGCCCAGGAATTCGCGTTCATGGCCGTGGACCGGTCCCGGTTGAAAGCCGGCGCCGCGGCCGGTGACCGGGCCGCCGGCCGGGCGCTGCGGGTCACCCGGCGCACATCGTTCATGCTCTCGGGCGCCCAGCTCGGGATCACGGTGACGGGGCTGCTGGTCGGCTACGTCGCCGAACCGCTGATCGGCCGGGGACTCGGCGAGCTGTTGGGCGGTGCCGGGATACCGGCCGCCGTCGGGATCGGCATCGGGGCAGTGCTGGCCATCGCGTTCTCCACCGTGGTGCAGATGCTGTTCGGGGAGCTGGTACCGAAGAACCTCGGCATCGCCCGGCCGGAGCCGGTCGCCCGCCGGCTCGCGGCCTCGACGACGCTGTACCTGAAGGTGTTCGGATGGTTGATCCGGCTTTTCGACCAGTCGTCGAACCTGCTGTTGCGCGCGCTGCGCATCGAGCCGGTGCACGATGTGGAGCATTCGGCCACCCCGCGCGACCTGGAGCACATCGTCGCGGCATCCCGCGATTCCGGAGAACTGCCCGCCGAATTGTCGACGCTGCTCGACCGTATCCTCGATTTTCCGACCAGCACCGCCGAACACGCCATGATCCCCCGCGCGCGGGTCGACACGGTGCATATCGATGACCCGGTGCGCGAGGTCCTCACCCGGATGCGCACGGGCCATACGCGCTACCCGGTCGTCGGTGACTCCAGCGACGACCTGCGCGGGGTGATCCATCTGCACGACCTCCTCGACAGCGCGCCCGGCGGTACGGCGCAGACCCGGTTGCGCCCCGCGCTCCTGGTCCCGGCATCGCTGCCGCTGCCCGAACTGGTGGACCGCCTCGGTGCCGCGCGCGAGGAGATGGCGCTCGTCGTCGACGAATACGGTGGTTTCGCCGGCATCGTCACCGTGGAGGACATCGCCGAAGAACTCGTCGGCGAAATCGCCGACGAACACGACCCCGGCACCGCCGCCGATATCGTCGCCGAAGGCGAGGGCTGGCTCCTGCGCGGGGACATCCACCTCGACGAGGTCGAACGTCTTCTCGAATCCACCCTGCCCGAGGGTGATCACGAAACCCTCGCCGGCCTGCTGATCAGCGTCTTCGGTGGCCTACCCGAGGTCGGCGATCGGGTCCGCGTCCCCTTGCCGGCTGAGCCGGCCGACTACCTCAGCGACCCGCCACGTCCGGCCCGCATCCTGGTCGCCGAGGTGCGCCGCGTCGACAAGCATGTGCCCGCCTCGGTGTTCGTCACCGTGCGGCCCGAGTCGGAGGACACCGCAGATGAGTAACCCCTGGATCGTCGCGGCAGTGACGGTGGGGTTGATCGCGGCGAGCGCGTTCTTCGTCGCGGTCGAGTTTGCGCTCATCGCCGCCCGGCGGCACCGCCTCGAGGACGCCGCGGCGAGCAGCACGGCCGCGCGGGCGGCGCTGCGCAGTTCCGCGGAGCTGTCGGTGCTGCTGGCCGGGTCGCAGCTCGGCATCACCGTATGTACCCTGGCGCTGGGCGCGATCACCAAACCCGCGGTACACCATTGGCTGACCCCGCTGTTCGAAGACCTCGGCGCGCCGCTCTGGGTCGCCGATGTCGTCGGCTTCGTCCTCGCGCTCATCGTGGTGACATTCCTGCATCTGGTGGTCGGTGAGATGGCGCCGAAATCCTGGGCGATCGCGCATCCGGAGAAATCGGCCACGATCCTGGCCATCCCGATGCGCGTCTTCATGTGGTTCACCCGCCCGCTGCTCACCGCGCTCAACAGCACCGCCAACCGGTGCTTGCGCGCCGTCGGGGTGACACCGGTGGACGAAATCGAGGCCGGACAGGATCCCGCCGCGCTGCGCCACCTCGTGGAACATTCCGCGACCGTGGGCACTCTCGACGAGCGCTACCACGGCAATCTCATCAGTGCGCTGGAGCTGGAACAGCTCACGGTCGCCGATATCGTCCGGCCCGACGCGCACCCCAGTGCGGTCGGCCCGGACGCCGGACCGGAGACCATCCAGGCGATCTCGCGCGAGTCGGGACATCTGCGCCTGCTGGTCCGCGAGGGCCCCCGGATCGACGGTGTCCTGCACGTTCGCGACAGCCTGCAGGCCGATCCGGGCACCACCGCGCGGCGGCTGATGCGTCCGGCCCTGACCCTGACCACGACGACGAAGGTGTACGAGGCGCTGCACACCATGCGGGAAACCCGCAGTCACCTGGCCGTCGTCACCGCTGCCGACGGTGCGGTCCCGGTCGGCCTGATCACCATCACCGATGTCCTGCAACGTCTGTTGCCCCGGCCGGCCACGGAAACGCCACTGACCGCACCGCCACGGCACACGGAACGCGCACCCGGATCGCACGCGGCCGCCGCCGACACGGGAGGCGAACGGCGCGGTGGAACCCGGAATCCCCACGGCCCCAACCACACCGCGGCGGACCGTATCGAACGCCACGACCGGATATGAGATCGTGGAACCCGTCCCCGGGTGGGCACCGCTCCCACACCGCCGGGGGCGGTCGCTATCGAGGAGGAACACGATGACCACCGGAGCATACGACCCCCGATTCGCCACGGCCGCGGGGATCACCCCGGGCGGCCTGGGCAAACGCGCCGCGGCCCGATTCATCGACTGGATCGTCGCGGCGATCGTCGGCGGCATCTTCTTCTGGTTGCTGAACAAAGTCGCCCATACGCCCGGCTGGGTGTCGATCCTGCCCGGGGCCGGCTTCGCCTTCCTGTACTTCCTCGGGTTCGAGGTGACCTCCGGTTCCACCCCCGGTAAGAAGCTGCTCGGCCTGCACGTCAACGGTTCCGGCGGCGCGGAGAAGCCCAGTATCAAGGAATCCGCCCTGCGTAACTCCTATATGCTGCTCAACCTGGTGCCCTGCATCGGCGGCGTGCTCTGGTTCTTCGCCGCGCTCGGTATCGCCGTCACGGTCGGTTCCAGCTCGACCAAACAGGGCTGGCATGACCGGGTGGCGGACGGGACCCAGGTGATCGAGACGTCCTAGCGTCGGCCCCTGTCCGGGACAGGACGTAGCGTCGGCCCGGTCCCGGCGGTCCCCGCCACTCCCCCGGTCCGGTGCCCCGCGGGCCACCTCATCGCCGCTCCCCGGTGATCTCGGTGATCTTGCCGCGAAGCCGCTGATGGAGCGGTGGCGGCGGTAGTTCGCGCTCGCGAGCACAGGGGATCGCCCGGCAGCAGACCGCGCCGGGCGATCCCTGTGTCGCCGTCGGTGATCCGGGTCTACGACGGCGACGAGGCGGGAACACGCGTCCGGGCTCAGGCGGTCGGGGCGATGAACTCGGGTTGGTCGAGGACGCGCAGCCAGCTGCCGTCGGGCTGGCGCCGGACGACCTGCGCGCGGGCACCGGTGCCGTCCTTCGGCGGCGTCGAGGTGAGGGCGAGGTCGCCGCTGATCAGGGTCGGCAGCGGTTCTTCCGGCTCGAAGCGGGGTCCGGCGGCCAGCACCTTCTCCCACAGCGCGCGGATCGCTGCCCGTCCGGCGGTCCGGCTACCGGGCGGGTACGCCAGGACGGCGTCCTCTTCGTAGAGTTCGGCGACTCCCGCCGCGTCACCGGCATTGGAGCGTTCGACGAACAGACGTGTGACGTCTTCGGGCCGCATCGCCTTCTCGTACTCGGGCATCGATTTCCTCCTGTGGTTTCCGAATTCGACGTGTTCCAGCCTGACCGGAGGCTATTCAGAAGTCCAACAGATGGTTCTTCTGAAAGCTAGAATCAGAAGTTATGGAACTGAGGCAGCTGGAGTACTTCGTCGCGGTCGCGGAGGAGCAGAACTTCACCCGGGCGGCGCAGCGGGTGCACATCAGCCAGTCCGGTGTCAGCGCCCAGATCCGTGCACTGGAGAAAGAGCTCGGCGCCGAACTGTTCGACCGCTCGGCACGCACCGCCACCCTGACCGTCGCGGGAAAGGCCGCCCTCGAACACGCCCGCACCGCCCTCGACGCCGCCGAGGCCGTCACCCAGTCGGTCGGTCAGGTCACCGATCTGATCCGGGGCACACTCACCGTGGGGATGGTCGTCGGCTGCACCGTCACACCGCTGTTCGACGCACTCGCCGATTTCCACCGCGCCCACCCGGGTGTCGAGATCTCCCTGCTCGAGGACAACTCGGACCGGCTCACCGAGGCCGTACGTGCCGGTGCGCTGGATATGGCTCTCATCGGTACGGCGACCCCCGAACCCGACGGGCTGGAAGCGTTCGCCCTCATCCGGGAACAGCTCGTCGCGGCGGTCCCCACCGGACATCCGCTGGCGGCGCGGCGGCGGGTCACCCTCGCCGAGCTGTGCGCCCACCCTCTCGTGTGCATGCCCCCGGGCACCGGTGTACGCACCGTGTTCGACCGCGCCTGCGCGAGCCGGAGCCTCCGCCCGGTGGTCGCGCTCCAGGCCGGCGCCGCCGATGCCATCGCCGATCTCGCCGCGCGCGGACTCGCGGTCGCCGTCCTCAGCGAGTCCATGGCCGCGGCCTATCGCGACCGGCTGGTCACCCTCGCCCTCGAAGGCGTCGAGACACCCGCGCTCCTCGCCCTGATCTGGAAGAACACCGGCCGCCCCGCGGTCCGTGAACTGCTCGCGCACAGTCGGCGAGCATTCCGTCGGGCGGGGCTCGGCGAAGGCCACGACGGCTCTCGATAGCGGTAGCACCACGGCACCCCGGCGATAGCGGCCGATGCGCCGCCCCGGGCGGGCGACCGCCGGGCCGCGTGTCGGCCCACTGCGGCCCCGGTGCGAACTCCTATCCTGGGCTCGACGCGGCGCCCACGAGGATCGGGCACGTCGCGGGCGCAGTGCCGGGCGGGAGATCGGCAACCTCGGGACGAAAGGCGGAATGCGATGCACGCGAAGTCCGCGGCGAGCTACATCGTGGTGGGTATCGACGGATCCGACACCGCGCTGGCGGCCGCCAAATGGGCCACGAGATTCGCCGAGAAGCTCACCGTGCCCCTGCGGCTGGTGCACTCGTCCCCCGACCCCGGCCCGATGCCGGAGGTCGCGCTCGACCCCGCCGAACTGGCCGAGCGCCACCGGATCTACCGCGCCGAACTCCTGGCCACGGCCGAATCCGCGCTGCGGGAGTGGGCACCCGGTGTCGAGCTGGCCTCGATCGCGGATACCGAGCCCCCTGCCGCGGGCCTGCTCAGGGCCGCCGATGACGCCGCGTTGATCGTGCTCGGCGCCACCGGGGCCGGCATGGTGGAGCGCTGGCTGCTGGGATCGACGGCGCTGCGCGTGGTCGGCAGCGCGCGCTGCCCGGTCGCCGTATGGCGCGGCGACAGCGCGCATATCGGCCCCGACGAGCGCCCGATCGTGGTGGGCGCCGACGGGAGCCCACCGTCGGCCGGGGCGACCCGGCTGGCCTTCGAATGGGCGCGGCTGTTCTCGGTCCCGGTCACCGCGGTACGGGTGTGGTCCGACAGCACTGCGGTCGGTGACTCCGTTCCCACGGCGATGCAGCTTCTGGGCCCGACGGCGATGGTGATCGACTGGGACCAGATCGCGCGTTCCGAGGCGGAGACACTGTCGACCATCATCGCGCCGTACCGGAAGGACTTCCCCGACGTGGAAGTGGAGGAGCGGTCCCGACGCGGATCGGCAGCGCGCGAACTGCTGCACGCGCTCGACGAGGCGCAAATGGCGATCGTGGGCAGTAAGGGCTGGGGGCGATTCCGCCGCGCCCTGATGGGTTCCACCAGCCAGAATCTGCTGCACCGCGCCGACCGTCCGATCGTCGTCTACCGCGACACCGACACCTGAGCACCGGGTCCGTTCCCCGCGCCGCCACCGTGTGCGCTCCCGATACCGTGCCGGGCAGCGGACGACATCACCTGGGATCGAGAGCAACTGTGCCGGAGGGTAGTTGGACGATCTACGACCCGGCACCGGAGCACCGCGGGCCGGCGCCGAAAGCGCGTGCCACAGCTACGACTGCGTGGGCATCATGCGCCGGAGCGGGTTCATACCGCTCGATGTCGTGGCCGGCTGCTGGGGTGATCCCTGCGGACGTGCTGGAATGTGCTGCAACCCCTCGTGGAGAAGTACCGTGCGGATCGCGACGCACCGGTGCTGTGGGACGACTTCCCTTGGTCGGCCCGGCGCGCGGTGGAGATCAGGCGCCCGGTAGCCGCCGGCCGCCGACGATACGGCGGCCGGCGAATTCGTGCTCCGGGTTCAGGGGACGACAACCGGTTCGGTCAGTGGCGGCGGGTCGTCGGCCCAGCGGTGACCGGTCTCGCGCGGGGTCACGTTCTGCTCCGCCCACGCCGCCAGCAGCAGGGCGACCTTGCTGTGCATGATCGTGCGGAGCCGGTCGAACGAATTCTCCGGCGTATCGTCGACCTGACCGAGCAGCAGCCACCACGCCCAGGCCACGGCTCCGGCATTCGCGACGAAGTCCGGCAGCACCGGGACACCGCGGGCGGCGAGCATCGTCTCCGCCTCCGGCGTGGTGGCCGCGTTCGCGGCCTCGATGACGATCCGGGCCCGGACATCGAAGGAATTGTCCGGTGTGATCGCGTAGGAGATCGCCGCCGGCACCAGGATGTCGACATCGGCGGCCAGGATCGTGGTCCGCGGCTGTTGTTCGACGCCCGCCGGCAACCGGGAGCGGTCGATCTCGCCGTACGCGTTGCGCAGGGCCAGCAGCGCGGGGATGTCCAACCCGTCGGCGCAGTGCAGCGTTCCGGCGGCATCGGCCACGGTGGTGACCTTCATCCCGGCCTCGTACAGGTAGTAGGCCGCCGCCCCGCCCATGGTGCCCACCCCCTGGATCGCGACCGTGGTCTCGGCGGGCACCTGACCCCACCAGACCGCGGCGGCGAGGCAGGCGTGCGCTACACCGTAGCCACCGATCACATCGCCCAGCATGAACCCGCCTTCGACCGCCGCGTTCAGGCCGCGGCGGACCCGTTCCAGGGTCGCGGCGGGATCGGGAGCCCGACGGATCGCGGCATGGTAACTCTGGCCCAGGCCGAGCCTTTCGAAGACCTCGTCGATCAGATGCTGCGGGACGCCCAGATCCTCGGCGGTCACCCAGTGCGCATCGATCCACGGGCGCATGGCCTCGCAGAACCGTTCCAATACTTCGACGGCACGCGGATCCTTGGGGTCGAAATCGATCCCGCCCTTGGCCCCGCCGATGGGCAGATCGAATGTCGCGGTCTTGTTGGCCATACCGCGGGCCAGATCCTCGACCTCGCTCACCGTACAACCGGCCCGCATCCGGGTGCCGCCGGTGGCCAGGCCACCACGCAGGGTGTGCACCACGAGGTAACCGACCGCGCCCGTCTGCGAATCCGTCCAGTGCAAGCGCATATACGGCTCGGAACGACGGACCGCGGGGGTGAGGGCCACTGCCGCCGAGACGGCCGGAACTGTCTGCGCGGTAATCTGCGCGGCGCCCCCCGCCGGGTCCTGCATCGTCGTCACGACGAACCACCTCCTCTTCGTGTTCGTGCCGGATACACCATCACCCACGGAGAAGCGCCGGGTGCGTAATCCCCTGTCCGGACCACGTCGTCCCCGGCCGATGGCTCGATTCCGGTGTCACCAGCCTGCATTCGCCGCTGCGCGTTCGTCTATTTACGGTTCGTTCACGGCGGTGTTCAGCGTTGCTGCACAACGTTTAGGCTCGAAACCATGGACCTGTCGCTGGCCCGTCTGCGAATGTTGCGTGAATTGCATCGACGCGGCACGGTGACGGCGGCCGCGACCGCACTGCACTACACCGCGTCGGCGGTATCCCAGCAGCTCGCACAGTTGGAGCGCGATGTCGGCACCCGGCTGTTCGAGCGGCGAGGGCGCCGGCTACAACTCACCGATCTCGGGGTGCTGCTGGCCGAGCACGCCGAGGAGATCCTCGCGTCGGTCGAACGGGCGACCCAGGCGCTCGAGGACGCGGGCGAGACGGTGACGGCGAAACTCACCGCCGGGGTGTGGGCGTCGGTGGCCTCCGGCCTGCTGCCCGACGCGCTGACCGAACTCGCGCGCACCCACCCCGGTATCTCGGTCCGGACGCGCGAACTCGTTCCGGAGGCCACCGCCGCCGCCGTGCGCGACGGGGCATTGGACCTGTCGTTCGTGCTCGAATACTCCAATTACCCGATGACCTGGGACAGCGGTCTGGAACGCGCCGTTATCGCGGTCGAGCGAATCTACGCCGCCGTTCCGCCCGGGGCCGTGCCGTCGGCCAGTGTGACCCTGGCCGAGCTCGTCGACCATCCGTGGATCCTCGCGCCCGCCCGGTCGCATTTCGGGCATGCGGCCCGGCTGGCGTTCCAATCCGTTGGGCTCCAACCACGGATCGATCACGAGGTCGAAGAGCAGGCGACGGCCATGGCGATGGTGGCGGCCGGGCTGGGTGTGACGCTCGTGTCGGATCTGGGCCTGGCTCTGCGCCCGCCGGGGGTGGACATCGTCGCCCTGGGCGATGTGCTCACCCGGACCGTATCGCTGGCCTATCGCACCAACACCGCCCGGCGTGCCGCACTGCTACTCGTCGTCGACGCGGTCCGCACGACCGCCGCGGAGAAGGGCTTGGCCGCCGATTCCGTCTTGCCCACCTCGGCGAATGCGGACCCCTTCCCGCCCCCGGCGGCTACGTTGCGAACGGCCGACCGGCGCCCGGAACAGAACTGAACGGCCGGGATCCGCGCGACTCGCCTGCCGCATTCCGGTGAGTCCTGTCACAGCGGCGGGGTACGCTCGCACGCGTCGGCGTGGCGGTGACACCTGGAGGTCGGCCATGGAAGTTCTGCTCGGAATCGGGACGCGCAAGGGTTTGTTCCTGGCGCGCAGTACCGACGGCCGATCGAGTTGGGAGGTGAGCCCGCCCCGTTTCCCAGTGGCGGATGTGAAAGCGCTGGCGATCGATACCCGGCGAACGACGCCGCGAGTGCTCGCCGGAGTACTGGACAGCCATTTCGGGCCGACCATGGTGACCAGCGACGATCTCGGCCGGACGTGGAGCGAGCCGGACGACGCGCCGTTGGCGTTCCCGCCGGATACCGGGGCGGCATTGCGGGGCGTATGGCAGATCGCGCCCGCGACCGCTGCCGAACCGGAGGTGGTGTACGCCGGCGCCGAACCGTCGGCGCTGTTCCGCTCGTCCGACGCCGGTCGGACGTTCGAACTGATCCGCGGCCTGTGGGAACATCCGCACCGCTCCGAGTGGATGCCGGGTGGCGGCGGGCTGGCATTACACACGATCATTCCGCATCCGGTGGACGCGGAGCGCGTCACGGTCGCCATGTCGACCGGCGGCGTCTACCAGACAGCCGACGGCGGTAGGTCCTGGAAGCCCACCAACAAGGGGGTCACGGCCGATTTCATGCCCGGAGAGCTGCCGGAGTGGGGGCAGTGCGTGCACAAGGTCGCCATGGACGCCGGCACACCGAGCACGATGTATCTGCAGAACCACGGCGGGGTCTTCCGCACCACCGATGACGGCACGAGCTGGCAGCCGATCGACGGCGGCCTACCGGCCTCGAACTTCGGCTTCCCGATCGTCGCGCACCCGCGGCGACCGGGGGTGATCTACACCTTCCCCCTGGTCGCCGATATGGAGCGGTTCCGTTTCCCCCCGAACGCCGAATGCGCCGTGTACCGCAGCGCCGACGGCGGCGAGACCTGGTCGGCGCAGACCACCGGGCTCCCGCGGGAGCCGTTCTGGGCCGCGGTCATGCGTGATGCCATGTGCGCCGACGACGCCGATCCGGCCGGAATCTATTTCGGCACCCGCAACGGCGAGGTCTACTGCAGTCCCGACGAGGGCGAGCACTTCCAGCTGGTGGCCGACAAACTGCCCGATGTCCTGTGCGTACGCGCCCGAGTGGTCGGATAACGCGGTGGCACAGGTGCGGCTGCCGTCCGCACTGCGGACCTACGTCGGCGGCGACAAGGAGCTCACCGTCGACGGCGCGACGCTGCGCACCGTGCTGGACACGCTGCGTGAGCGGTCGCCCGCGCTGGAGCGCCGGCTCCGTGACGAGAGCGGCGAACTACGCCGCTACGTGAACTTCTATGTCGACGGCGACGAATGCCGGACACTGCGGGGCCTGGACACACCGCTCGGCGCCGGCACCGAGGTCATGATCATTCCGTCGGTCGCCGGTGGTTGAGCGCCGCGGCCGGGAACGCTACTCGGCCGCGACCGCGCGCTCCGATTCCACCCGCAGCGTTCGGAATTCGGCGGCCAGCGCGTCCAGGGTGTAGTGGGCGTTGAGGCCGCTCGGGTTGGGCAGCACCCAGACCTCGGTGGCGCCGATCATTTCGTTCTGACGCCCGACGGTGGTTCGCGGCCGGCCGAACGCGGTGCGGTAGGCCCCCAGGCCCAGCACTGCGAGGATTCGCGGCCGATTCCGCCGCACCCGCTCGACGAGCGCGGCGCCACCGTCGCGCAGTTCCTGCTTGGTCAGCTCGTCGGCCTTCGCGCTCGTCCGGGAGACGACATTGGTGATGCCCAGCCCCAGCGCGGGCAGTTCGTCCTGTTCGTCGGGACGGAACAGGCGCGGTGTGAAACCCGAGCGGAACAGTGCGGGCCAGAAGCGGTTTCCCGGCCGAGCGAAATGATGGCCGGTCGCACCGGACCACAGTCCGGGATTGATTCCGCAGAACAACACTCGCAGATCCGGTGCCACTACATCGGGAATGGTCTTCGCGGCCGCGGCCGCCAGATCGGCCGGTGTCGGACGGTTTACCGCGGAACGAGGCATTCGCCCAGTCTGCCAGCGGGCGCGGTCGCGCCGAGCCCGGCGGTCGGGCCGTGGATTCGCCACCGGACACGAACGCCGACGATCGCGGCGCCACGAAGCACCAGCTACCGGTAGCCACGTTTCAGCAGGTACGCCGCTCCCGCCTCGAAACCCGCGGGGTCGAGGAGCTCGAAACCGAAGGCGTCGGCGAGCCGATCGGTGGTATCGAAGGCGGCGCAGACCGCCAATGCATCCGCGACCTGATCGCGCGAGACACCGGCGGCCAGCACCGCACGCATACCCTCGGCCCCTATCGACCCTTCACTGGTCAACGTGCCGAGCATGCGCAGCGTGGCCCGGAGTTCGTCTCCGATCGGCGCTGTTTCGAGGTCGGTGAGCACCGCGCGCACCTTCGCCGGGTCGCGGTACGCCCGGGCGGCGGTCGCGGTATGGGCGCCGATACAGAACGCCGACCCGTTCACCTGTGAGACGAAAGCCGCCATCAGTTCCCGGTCGGCGACCGACCACGTCGCGGGCCCGCGCATCGCCGCCTGGGTGAACCTCTTGGCCGCGGCACCGTAGAAGGCAGGCCGGTAGAAGGTCAGTTTCGCGGCATCGGGTGGTGAATGCCCGGAAAACATCCGGATGAATGCAAACAGCAGCTTGGTCCGCGAACAGTACCCGTGGTCGAGGATACCGAGACGCATTACCCGGCCGTATCGGCGTCGGCAGCGGCCAAGGCGGCCAGCCCGGCCTCGTAGAGCCGGGTCAACCGGCCCACCGCGGCGCATACCACCAGTTCGAAAAGCTGGTCTTCGCTGAAACCCGCCGCCTTCGCCGCGTCGAAATCCGCATCGGTGATCTGGTCGGCTCGGGTGAGGACCTTGCCGATCAGTGTGTCCAACGGCGGCGGGAGGCCGGCGCCGGCGAAGGCGTTCGCCCGCTGTTCGAGAGATGCGCTTCCGGGGCCGTTGCGGACGCTGTCCACCAGCGCGCGATGCGCTACCCGCTTCTCGTCCTCGTCGGTCACGGCGCTCTCCGGCTCCTTCCGGTTCGGCTCGCTTTCATACAACCACGTCGGAACACCGTCCGACAGCGGTCCACGCCGCGGCGGAAGAAAGCGGCGCGGTCCCGGTGGCATCGCGCGTGGAGCGAGGGTCGCCGCCGAGGTTCCCATGCCTCACATGACGAGCCGGTAGAACGCCGCAAGCGCACTGTCGATGGGATGCGGCTGCGGCCTGCCCCGCTCGTCGAGCCGGTGCCAGCGCTGCATGTTGATCGCGGCCGAGAACTGCCGGGCACCGTCGGCGCGGGTCATCGAGACCGCTCCGGCGCCCCAGACCGAGCCGTCGTGGCCCCAGAATGTACCGTGCCCGGGTACCTCCATCCGGTGCAGGCCCAGACCGTACTCGATTGTCTTGCCCTCGAAGGAGATGACCGGGACGGTCTGCTGCATCTGTGCCAGCGACGACCGGTCCACGATCGCACCGGCGAGCAGCAGGGCGAAGAACTGGTTCAGGTCGGCGACGGTCGAGATCAGCGAAGCCGCCGGCCCCACCCATGACATATCGAAATCACTGTAATCGCGGGGGGGTTCGAGCATCCCGAACCACGCCTCGTAGATCCGCGAATGCGGCCCGTCGACATGGGTGCCCTCCGGGAGTTCGGTGTCGCGCAGACCGGCCTTGTCGATGACGTTGCCGGTGATGTACTTCTCCGCGGTCGTACCGGTCACCAGTTCCAGGAGTCGGCACAGGAGCAGGTAGTTGGTGTTGGAGTAGATACCCGGGGTGCCGCCGGGTGCTCCGACCGCGGGGGCGGAGACCCCCAACTCGATGAGTTCGAGGGCGTCGAAACGGGTGTGCCGGTTGTCGTCCAGACTGTCCGGGCGGGTATCGGCCACGGCCGGGAAGGCGGCGAGGGAGGGGTAGGCGTACGGGAGGTATTCGGCCAGGCCGCTGGTGTGGTTGATCAACATCCGGACCGTCACGGCCTTCCCGCGGGCGCCAGGGACCAGCGTCGGCAGGTAATGGCCTATCGATTTGTCCAGGTCGAGCTGCCCGCTCTCCACCTGCTGTAATACCGCCGCAGCGGTAAAGGTTTTGGTGATACTGCCGACCCGGTGCCGCATCTCGGGCGTGACCGGACGACCGGTCTCGATATCGGCGACCCCGGCGGCGCCGTGCCACATTCGCTCACCGTCGCGCACCTCGGCGAATACGCCGGGCATCCCCGCGCGGTGGATATCGTCCAGGGCGGCCTGCAACTGCGCGGGTTCGAAGGGGTTCGTCACGACGGATGTCCTCTCGTAGGAATATTTCTGCGGGTCGATCCGGGAGGGCCGTCACGTGCGATACCCGGTCGGCCACTACTATCCGCCGACCGGCCCGGCCGAGTATCGGAAGAATGTTCCCCGCCGGGCCTGTCCCGAGGCGGCCACTCCCACCGACGCGGGCCGTCGAACCCGATAGCGCGGCCCGCAGGAACCGATCGCGGGCACCGATCCACCAGGATGGACCGGAGAGCCGGTCGCCCGTACTCGCCACCGACGCAATAATCGTCGACCGGAGGCGGCGGGCGCGCGCCGTCGCGCCCGGACGTGCGCAACGGCGCAGCGATTGCCCTAGCCGGGCCGATACGTCGCGGCCGGGGCGGATTCACCGCAGTCCGAGCAGCCCATGGATCGACCGGATCGGCGGCCTCCGGATTCCGCGTAGTTCAGCCGATCCCGGCCACCGGGTCGATCGCGAGCGCGAGCGTGTCCTTGACCATCGCGAACGCCCACGCCGAGCGGGCCCGACCGGCCCCCGGATACGGTGATGTCGCCGGCGTCGCCGCACCGGAACTCGACCGCCTTCTCGGGACCGGCCAGGACACCGAAGGGCGCTACCGTCCGCGGGAACTCTCGCAGGGCGACGACCACCGGGCCCCGGCGAGCGCTTCCGCGGCGCCGTCCGGGTGCGACGGGACGGCTTGCATGACGACAGCGGGCGCGGTGCCGGCCAATAACTCCTCGATCGATGTGCGGGCCGACCAGTTGCCGATCGGGGGCATAACGCCGTCGGGTATGCGGATCTGACCGTCGCGCCCGCGGATTCCTAAACCGGGCCTGCGTCCGAAATTTCTCTCCGATCTCAGTGACCGGCATACCGAGCCCGTGACCTGCGTCTCCGCTGGATCCCGCCGATGAAGCAGCGTACCGAAGACACTTTCGCCCATTGACGTCTTAGCGCTAAGCGATTACACAGGCCTTGGCGTCGAGTTATCTCTTCCGAAGATGAGCGCCCCGCCCACATCTTCACATCCTCTGAACCGAAAGCACGCCATGGCCCTCGTCCCCAATCCGAACCCGGCCCGACCGTAACGGTCGAGGCAGAGTCTCCTTCCCCACAACCGCACTCCGGGCCCACCTATCGACCACTGCCGAGGACGCCACCACTATGAGCGGACCCCCCACAGCCGTAACCCCGAGCACCGTCACCCGCCCCAATAGGGTCGTGCTCGCGCTGACCTTCGTCGCCGTCGTACTCGACGGCTACGACACCATCGCCCTGGGCCTGTCGATACCCGCGCTGTCCGAGGAATGGGGTGTCTCCGCGTCGCGTTTCACGCCGGCGCTCTCGATCACCAGCCTGGGCGTCGCGCTGGGATATATCGCGGTCGGCCAACTGGTCGCCCGTTTCGGAAGCAGGCGGGTCATTCTCGCCGCAGTGCTGGTGTTCACCGCGGGATCGCTGGTCACCGCCGCCGCGACATCCATCTGGGAGCTGACCGCCCTGCGGCTGATCACCGGACTCGGGCTCGGCGCCGTACTCCCCGCGGCCGTCGCCCACGCCACCGCCCTCAATCCCGCCCGCTTCCGCCAGTCCATCGCGGTGTTCGTCACCATGGGGATCTCCCTCGGCGCGCTGATCGCGGGCCTGCTCGGCAGCACACTCGTGAGCAGCTACGGCTGGCAGTCGGTACTCGTCGTCGGTGCGCTCGCCTCCGCGGTACTGTTCCCCCTGCTGTGGCTGGGACTACCGGACGAGGAGGAGGTCATGGGCACGATCGAACCGGCCGCCGCCAAGCGCAGCGCCTCGGTGGGCCGGCTCTTCGACCCCGAGGTCCGCACCCGCACCGCCCTGCTGTGGGGGTTCTCCTTCCTCACCTTCTCGGTCTACTACATCTTCTCCTCGTGGCTGCCGACCCTGCTCACCAGCTACGGGTTCGACAAGGGCCTGGCCCCGCTGGGGTCGGCGGCACTGGGGATCGGCAGCATCATCGGCGCCGGGGTGCTCATGCTGGGTGCGCTGCGCCTGCCGATGACCTCGGTGCTGGCGGGCACCACCGTTGCGGCCGGCGTCTTCCTGATCGTCTCCGGTTTCCTCGGCGCGGACAAGGCACTGCTGCTCATCGTGTTCGGCGGGGTCGGCCTCGGCCTGCAGGCCGGCATGATCGGCCAGGCCGCGCTCGCGGTCTCGCTGTACCCCGACCGCACCGCGGCCACGGGTGTCGGCTGGGCGTCGTCCATGGGGCGGCTCGGTTCGGTCCTCGGGCCGATCATCGGGGGCGCTCTCATCGCCCTCGGCGCGTCGACCGGCACGATCGTGCTCCTCGCCTGCGTTCCGGTAGTCGCCGCCCTGATCCTGGTCGTGGCGTTGGGCCGGATCACCACGGCACCCGCAGCGGACCGAACACTCGTCGCGCACTGACCACGGTCCCGGCCGGTGACCCCGCCGACCGGGACCTGCGCCCGGGCGAGCCGCTCACCGGTGGCCCCCGCCGCACCGGCCGGCCGAGCCCACCGGTCCGCGCCGGCCGACGGGCGCACCGGCGGTCGCTCCCGCGGAGCCGGGGTCGGGCAGGTCACGATAGTGCGGACCCGGCCGACGAGGAGCGCACCCATGGTCAGCGAAACACGTACCGGTCGGAAAGCGATCACCCGGGGCTGGCTCGGACTGGTCCCTTCGCCTTCCGGAGTTCCGCGGCACTGGCCTACGCCTTCGGGATGGCGGTCACCGCGACCATCACCATCACGACCCTGCTCTTCTTCTACGTGGCCCGCACCAAATGGCACACCCCGCTGTGGCTGGTGCTGCTCGGCGCGGTCCCGCTGCTCACCGTCGACGCGCTGTTCGTCGCGGCGAACCTGACCGAATTGGTCCATGGGGCGTGGCTGCCACTGTCGATCGGGCTCATCGCGTTCACCGTGATGATCACCTGGGCACGGGGCCGTGTCATCGTGACCGCCGCGCGGCGGCAGGCCGAGGGGCCGCTACCGCAATTCGTCGAACGATTGCGCAGCCGCCGACCGCCCCTGATCCGGATCCCCGGTACGGCTGTGTATCTCAACCGCGGCAGCAGCACCACACCGCTGGCTCTGCGCGCCACCGTCGAACACAACCGGGTACTGCACGAGCACGTCGTGATCCTCTCCCTGGACACCGTGCCCGCCCCGCGCGTGCCCGATGCCGACCGTCTCCGTATAGATCCGCTGGGCTACACCGACGACGGCATCGTCCATGTCACCGTTTACCACGGTCACATGGAAACCCCGAAGGTGCCGCAGCTGCTCCGCCGGCTCGATCCCACGCAGACCGAGGGCACGATCTCGGTGGCGGAGGCGTCCTATTTCCTGTCGAAGATCGAACTCGAGCCGGGTCCGGCGCCCACCACGGCGCCCTGGCGCAAACGCCTGTTCATCGCCGCCTCCCACCTCACCTCGGACGCCGCCGACTATTTCGGGCTGCCCCGCGACCGGACAGTGATCATGGGCTCGCAGGTCGAAGTATGAGCGGAGTCCGCGTGCCCGGTGCCCCTGCGTGTCGTCTCGGCGATGATGGTGTGGCGTTCGTGTTGCCGCCGTCATTCGGGTATCTCGCTGGTGAGCGGTGGCGGTGGTGGCACGTCGACGCCCAGGTCGAGCAGCGAGGAGCGGACCACGATGTCCCAGCTGGCGTGCTGGGGGGCAGCGAGACGGCAGCGACGTTCCGCGTCGGCGACGACCCGCCGGTGTGCCTCGAGTTCGGCGGTCATCGCGGCGAGTTGCCGCGACAGCGGCTCGACCATCTGGGCGGCGGCCTGGGTCAGTACCTGCACGGCATCGGCCCGCCGCTTACGCCTGCCCAGGATTCCGGCCGCGCACACCCCGCCGACGCCGGTGAGCAGGCCACCGAGGACAGATGCCACTTCGCTGATCATGCTGTCCTCCCAACTGCGGCAGGGTGGTCGCGTCCTTCCTCAGGCGCGTTCGTCGGCGGCGGGATCGCGGAAACCGGGGATCTTCAGGGCCGCGCCGATGACGCCCAGCGCCTCGGCGGTGGTCCGGTCACCCAGGAAATCCCAGCCCGGAAAGTTCGCCCCGCGGGCGGTCCCGGCGCCGGAGAGCTGATCCAGCGTGAGCCCCACATGTTTGTCCAGATAGTGCAGCAGGGTCCCGACGGTGACCTGCTCACCGTGATAGTTGGTGATCTTTTCTTCCAGAAACGCCATCTGCTCGCCCTTTCCGTCGAGAAGTGCCTGGACGTCCCGGCGGAAGGCGTTCATATCCATACCCGCCGGGTCGATCTTTCCCTCACTGGAGTACTCGCGGTGCGCCACGCAATCGCCCGAGCCGCGGCCGATACGCCGGAGCAGCGCCGCGCAACCGCGCTTGTAGGCGTCGAGCTGGGCCGGCGTCCAATCCCAGGGCGGTGTGCCACGCGAGACGGCTTCGATACCGATGGTGTGAAAGTTCGCGTTGTCGGTAGGCCAGCCCGGCCAGCTCCCGCGCCCGGCATGCCAGCTCACCCCGACCGCGATCACCCGGTAGGTGCCGTCCTTCTCGAGCACCAGCTGGGCGAGCGGGCCCGGCAGATCGGGGCGACCGTCCTGAACGATGCGCCAGTCGTTCGGGCCACCTCCGCCTGTGTGATGGCACAGCACACCACGGATATCGAGAAAGTCGCCGTGGCCGCGGTCGCGCCAGCCGTCGTGTTCGATCACCCGCAGACCGGCGCCGCGCAGCACATCGGCCAGCCATACCGGGTCTCCGCTCCAGGCCATGGGACTCTCCTGTCCTCGCGCCGATCGCCGTCGGCACCCCGGGAGGCCGGCCGTGTTCACCGGTGCGGACGCGACCGGCGCTGCGGGGCGTGAACTGCGGTGATAGACAACCGCTCTCCATATCGTAGGCCCATTTCGGTCTCTTTTCAACCTGTTTATGTCACTATTGGGCCCATTTCGTACACCACGTACGTCGACACTCTGCGGCGGACCTGAGACTATCGGGCACTTGATTCAGACCCTGCCCGATCCCAGAATGGTCGACATGGATGCGACGCCCGCGGAGTCGGAGGCAGCGACCACCGAGGAAGCACGACTGGACGCGGCGTTGGGCGCGGAGGTCCGCGCGATGCGGGCGCGGCGCGGCTGGAGTCAGGAAGCGCTCGCCGAGAAGGCCGGCTACAACAAGAAGACCATCATCCGGCTCGAGCGCGGCGAACGAGCGATGACGATGGCGCAGATGTACAAGATCTGCAAGGTGTTCGGCATCCGGCCGAGCGACCTAGTCCTCGCCGCGGAGAAGGAAATCGGCATCCAGTAATGGGGCCGGATCGACCCCGCGCCGGCGTGCCTCGACGACGAACGACGAAACGGTCGTCGTGGTGGGATCAGCGTTCAGATAGTCCGCCATAGCCAGGGGGCGGTCCGGAGCTTCGTTGCCCATGAGCGTTTCCAGTTCTGCCCGATCCACGCTCGCGAGGTGTTCCCGCTTCCCCCGCGGAGCCCGACAGTTCCCACTCGATTTCCTCTCCGGGGTCGGCACGGTACGGCTGGGCGAATTCGTCGTATCGGGTCCGGCAGTGCCGCCCTACGGACCGCGGAGCCACACCGGCGGGTACCCGGACCCGGTCGCTTCCGTAACCGGCCCGGTCGGGCGAACCCCGTACTCCCGGAACAAGCTCGACACCCACACCGACACCTTCCAGCTACCCGACCCCTGCACCCAGGCTCGTAGCCAGAGCCTGACGCCGAGTGTAATTATTTTCGCCCGCTCCGCCTAGGCCCGGAAAGGATCGATGAACCAACGGGTTTGACCGCCGGGACGTGAGAACATGGACAGCGGAGCTGAGACACAACGCTTTTCGCACTACACCAGCACGGTAGCAGCGGGATACGACACCTTCGGGCACAGGTGTCGCCGCCGGCTCCGGGGCCCGATCGGCCGGGCGATCGAGAACTGCTGCACGCCAGCGACGAACACCGGAGCAGCGGATCCAGGACAGCGGCGGCGGTGGGGCCGCCGGTCGGCGAGGTGCCCGCGGCGACCGGCAAACCTTCCGACGCGCTGTCCACGCGGCGGTTCGCTCCGCGCGACAAACGGTACGAACGGCGCGGCCGGCGCGGCACGGCGCCTGCACCCAGCCCGGAGGACCGATTCGGCACGCTCGGTTTCGAGCGGCTCGGTCCGGTAATCCGCACCTCGATCAGCACACCACCACGGTGGTGGCCTATGCCGTGAAAGGCTATCTGGTGAAGGCCGCACTCCCGCATATGCGCCCGGGTGCCTCGATCGTCGGCAGCTCTTCGGTGAACTCCGATTCGCCCTCGCCCACCCTGGCGCCCTACGCGGCCACCAAGGCGGGCATAGCCAATTTCTCCGCCGGCCTCGCGCAACTCCTGGGCGAGAAAGGGATTCGGGTGAACAGCCTCGCACCCGGGCCGATCTGAACCCCCTTGATCCCCTCCACAATGCCCGACGAGAAGGTCACCGCATTCGGCGACAGCACGCCGCTCGGGCGCGCCGGGCAACCCGCCGAGCTGGCTCCGGTCCATGTCCTGCTCGCCTCCGACGAGGGCAGCTACATGTCGGGCGCGCGGGTCGCGGTGACCGGGGGAAATCCGATCCTCTGAGGCGCGCGGCCCGGCACAGGCCGCCGCGCCGCGCGATCAGGGCCGCGGGCCCCGGTCCGGTCTCACCGCCGGATGCCCCGCCCTCCGCGTGGCGAACCCCGTGCCGGGCGCACGCGGCCGGCGAGGTCGGGGGGTTTCGTGCCGGCGCTCGCGGGTATCGCGCCCGCATTCATCGGGCGGGAAGCCGCGCCCCGGTGACCGAGGTGGTCCGGAAGATCGGAGGAGCAATGGCGGCCGAACCGAGTGTGCAGATACCGGTGCCCGTGCAGGACGCGTTCGCTGTTCTCGCCGACGGCTGGCTGTACGGACTGTGGGTGGTGGGCGCCACCCATATCCGCGAAGTCGACAGCGGCTGGCCACAGGTGGGCACCCGTATCCACCACAGCGTGGGTGGCTGGCCGTTGGCCCGGCACGACACCACGAAGGTCCGCGCGGTCGACGCACCACACCGGCTCGAGCTCGAGGCCCGGCTGTGGCCGGCGGGCGCGGCCTATATCCGGCTCGATCTCACCGAGCTCGGCCCCGACCGTACCGAAGTGGCAATGGCCGAACGCGTCGTCCACGGCCCCGGGAAATTCCTCCCCGGGGCGGTACAGGATCTCGCGCTGGTACCGCGCAACCGGGAATCACTCCAGCGTTTCGCCGCCCTCGCCGTCGGGCGATCCCCCCGATCTCCGAGTTGACCCGCCGACCCGAAGCCCGGGTCCGGGGACCCGGTCGTATGGCGACCGTCCGCGCGGCGGACAGCGGCGGGCGATTCCGACCGGCGCGACATCGAACGCAGCGGCGCGGTCCCCACATTGCCGCTGGCACCGGTGATCACGATCTTCATCGGACTCGCACCCCTCGGCCGACGCCGTTCACGGCCGGAAAACCGCCCGGATGCAACCGTCCCGTTTGGTCTTGAACAGCTCGTAGCCGAGCACCGCGTCCTCCAACGGCATACCGTGGGTGATCAGATGGGCGGGGTCGAGATCGCCCTGCTGGATGTAGTCGAACATCCGCGGCATGTACCGCTGCCCGTGCTGCTGCGCGGTCCGGATGGTGAGGCTCTTGTTCGTCACCACCCCCATCGGGAATTTATCGGTCAGGCCGTAGATGCCGAGCACCGAGACAACTCCACCCTTCCGGCAGGCCAGCAGCGCCTGCCGCAGCGAGGTCGCCCGGTCGGTTTCCAGGCGTAGCAGTTGTTTGGCCCGGTCGTAGAGCTGTTGCAGACCCGTTCCGTGCCCCTCCATGCCCACCGCGTCGATACACGCGTCGGGACCCCGGCCCCCGGTCATATCGAGTAGCGCTTCCTGGACGCTGTCCACCGCGGTGTAGTCGATCGTCTCCGCGTCGTATCGGTCCCGGGCGAGGGCCAGGCGTTCCGGGATCCGGTCGATCACGACGGCGCGCTCGGCGCCGAGCAGCCGGGCGGAGTGGGCCGCCATCAGGCCGACCCCGCCACCGCCCCACACCGCGACGGTGTCGCCGGGGGCGATATCGCAGAAGTCGGCGCCCATGAGGCCCGTGGGAACCGCGTCGGAGCAGAACAGCGCCTGCTCGTCGGTGATGCCCTCCGGCACGGTGAAGCAGTTGACATCCCCGAAGGGGACGCGGATGAAGTTCGCGTGCGAACCCTGATACCCGCCGAACGGGTGGGTGTACCCGTAGATACCGCCGGTCGGCTGGCCGAAGACCGGCTGCTGCAGGGCGGCGTTGGGGTTGGTGGTGTCACAGACCGAGTACAGGTCGTGTTCGCAGTACCAGCATGCCCCGCATCCGATGAACGACGGCACCACCACCCGGTCCCCCACCTTCGTCGCGGTGACCTCCGCGCCGGTCTCCACCACCTCACCCATGAACTCGTGGCCGAACACGTCGCCCGCGCGCATACCGGGTAGATAACCGTCGATGAAATGCAGATCCGAGCCGCAGGTCGTCGTCAGCGTCACCCGCACGATCACATCGTGGGGATTGACCAGACCCGGGTCCGGTACGGTTTCGACCGCGAGATCGTTGACCCCGTTCCAGCACAACGCACGCATCATGCCTCCTGTCCGGCCGTCCGGCCGCTGGGATTACGGTCGAGAGTGGGTATTTCGCCCGTCTGCATCAGCGCACGCGCGCGGTAGAGGACCGTGAAGATCGCCGCGCCGGTGAGCTGCCGCGGCAGCGGCGTCGTCGCCGATATATGCACTTCGGTGCCCCGGTTCCGGGGCGCGTCGGTGAATTCCAGCTCGATCCGCGCGCATTCGGGATCCACCGCGTCGACGAACCGCAGTCCGTCCCGCTCCGTCAGCAGTACGCTCTCCCAGTGGATCGCGTCCGCGCCGTCCGGCGCCGCTGTCCATTCGTAGCGATCCGGAGCCGTCGACCGCACGTCGGCGAAACCGCCGAACACGCGGGACAGGTTGTCCGGGTCACGCCAGAACTCTTCCACCGCGGCCCGCGGCCGCCCGATCGTCAGGGCCCGCCGACCGGTGCCGCCGGCCACCGCACCCACGGCCCGGCCGACGAGGGTGACCACTTCGTCTTTCGCCTTCTGTAGGTAATCCACGCGCTCTCCCTTCCGAGGAGTCGGACCGGCAGCGCCGACGCGGTACCCCGGGCGCTCCGGTGCAAACCCGCGGACGCCTGCCCGATTTTCTGCTTTTCGACCACGGGAACCGGGGTAGGCCGAGGCCATAGGAAAGGAGGAGTCTTGACCGAAGCGAAACGCACGGAGCAGAACGAGAACGACGAGCCCGAAGCCGGTCGGCCGGGCCCGACCGACCGGGGTCGCGATGGCGGGATGGCCACGCGCGAGATCGCGCCCGAGGTGACCGTCGCGGATGCGGAGCAGGAACCACCGGACTGAGACCACTCGGGAGCCGCAGGGCCACCGATGGCCCGGTGCACATGTGCGCTCACATTTATGCGGCCCGCCGGACGGTAAAGACAACACCGTAATCGTTCGGTACCGGCACCGGCACCGGCGGATTCCGCCGAGACCACACCCCGGATTCACCCATCGAACTCCGCAGCGGGGCGAGAAAGCGTTGCCGTTGTCCAGTGGTCGTCCGGTATTCGGCCGGTCGGCCACCCCGGCAAGGCATCTGGACACCAGCCGGCCGGCGGGCGACCGCTGCGCGACCGATACCACGCGAATATCCTCCGCCGCCGCGATATCCGCGATCTGGTCCTCAACCAGCTCGCGGCGCCGGAGAAGGTCACTGCGGAGGCCGCGCAGCCGGGCACGGTCAGGGCCCGGCGTACACCCTGCTCCGGCGCCACGGGGATCCGCCACGGCCGCGTGCCGGACCTCGCGGCGGGCATGCGGCCGATCTCCCCCGCCCCGCACCCCCAATCGACGTCACTCAGCGAGCGGTCCGGGCCGATCCAGATGTAGATAGGTGTATGCGGTGACGACGAGACATACGCCGGTCGCGGTGACGGGCATCGCCCAGCCCGCCACGAGCAGGCTCGGCAGACCACCCGCCAGCGCCCCGAAGCCCAAACGCGCATAAAGCAGGAAGTATCCGAGCCAGTCGGCGTAATCGCCGCCACTGGCATGGCGTTCGATCCCCTGACCCATCCTCGACCTGTTGAGCGAACATCTGCGCACCGCCTGAAGACCACCGTGCCCGCCCACGGACACCGCTGCGCTCGCACCACTTCCCGATCAGAGTTCCACGGTGCGTGTCACCACGATCCGCTCGCCGTCCTCTCGGATCGAGGGAACGAGATCGTCCGGCCGGGGCCGAAAACCCGGGGCGGTGGCCAGGCCGTGGGTTTCGTCGGCCGCGGTCATCCGGACACGGTCGGCACCGGGGGTGCGCACAGTGATGTCGACTCCGTCCGGCGGCAGATCCCGGAACCGTATCTCGCCCGCCCAGGTATCGGCCCGCTCCCCCGTGACGGCCAGCTCGACCGGCACCGTACCCGCGACGGTCGCGACCACCCGGTCGATCCGGCGATCGACGCGCAGTACCAGCCCGGACGCCGCACGCCGGGATGCCACGTGCACGGTGACGGTGTCGCCGTCGCGACGGACGACCTCGAGCAGCGGACCGTCGAGCGCCATCGGCTCGGCCGGTCCGGTCCATACCGTGCCCCGCGCGTAGCCGGGCGAGAGGCGCGCGATATCGGTGCCGTCCACGAAGGTCCGAGCCCACGCGGCCGGTTCGGTATCGCCGCTCACCCAGCTCGCCGCACCGGTATCCGCGTTCAGGACATAGGCCAGGTGCGCGCGGGCGGGGTGCCGGGCGTCGAAGGTGTCGACCATGGTTCCCGCGCCGATCAGGAGTACCGAGACAACCGCCGCCGTCACCGGGACCGCGACCGTGACGCGGCGGCGGACGGTGGGCCCGGGCAGCACCAACTCGATCAGCGGGAGCACCAGCACCACGAACAGTGCCGCACCGGCCGCGGCGACCCCGCCGGATGTCAGGCCGACTCCGTCGATCAGGTTCCCGCTCAGGGGTCCCAGCAGCGCGGCGGCGACCAGCGCCCCCAGCGTGAACACCAGCACCGGCCACAGGCGCCGGCGCATCGGCAGCAGCGCCGCCAGTGTGCCCAGTGCCACGAACAGGGCCGGCAGCGTGAACAGAAACGAGGCACCGGGCGCCACGACCGCGCACCCCACCCCGAGTACGGCAGGCCAGACCAGGGCGCCGATCGCCGGTGCGGCCGGCCCCCACCGGCGGCGTGCCGGTAGATACCAGCCGACCACCGCTGTCACGGCAAGCGCCACCAGGGCCCAGTGATAGACCTGTGGGCGATGCAGCAGCCCGCCCATCTGTGCGTACTCGGGCCGCGACCACTCCAGCACCGACCACATCCCCTGCCCGAGCAGTGCCGCCGCGCCCAGAGGCAATGCCACCGACGCCGCGGCCGGCAACAGCTGCCCGGTTCCCGCCGCGCCGCGCCGGCGCGCGAGCAACACCACCGCACCGACCGCCACCGCGGCGAGCAGGGCGATCGGCAGGACCCATGCGTTCGAGTAGGTGACCATGGTGCCCGCGAGGCGGAAATAGGTGGCGTCGTGGTCGGATCGCAGCTCGGCCAGATCGGTCTCGCCCAGCGCGCGGGCGAGGTGGAGCATGTTCTCGCCGTGGTGCTGCAGACTGCCCCGATCGAGGTTGTCGATGGTGTCGCCGGCCGTGTGGTAGTAGGACGAGCGCTCGATATAGGCGAAGTTGAGCCCGGTGAAACCGGCCTTCGACAGAGCCGTGAAGTCGGTCGAGTTCGGCATCGTCCGATACACCTCGACCAGCGACGAATCACCCCGTGGATGCGGTACGGCGCCGGCGAACAGCGATACCAGGGCGGCATTGTCCACCGAGGTCTCGAACATCAGTGACGGTCCGCCGACACCGCGGGCCTCCCAGTTGAGCACCACACCGCCGGCGCGTGCGAGCCGGTGCTCCCGGGCGAACGCCTCGGCACCGAGCAGACCGTCCTCTTCACCGTCGGTGAACAGCAGCACGAGATCATTGCGCTGCCCGCCGTGCCGGGCGAGCAACCGGCCGACCTCCACCATGGCCGCGACCGCGGCGCCGTCATCGGAGGCGCCCGGGCCCGTTGCGGCCGAATCATAGTGCGCGGCAAGCATAACCGTGCCGGTGGACGCACGGCCGGGCAGGGTGGCGATCACATTGTCCACCCGGCCGAAGGTCGCGAGTCCTTTCGACGCCCGCGCTCCGACACCGCGCTGGGTTTCCACCGCGAAGCCCGCCGATTCCAGCTGCGCGGTGAGATATTCCCGGGCCCGGTCGCTCGCCGGACTGCCCAGCGGCCGCGGTTCGGTCGCGAAGCGGTTCAAGTGGGTCAGGGCCCGTTCCGCGCTGAACCGGTCGGTCACCGTCGCCGGGACCGGCCGGGGGCCGTATCCGTCGGTGACGACGGTGGCCGCCACCGCGGCCATCAGCATCAGCAGGGCCACCAGCCCCGCGGCTACCCGATGTGGAGATTCGATCAGTCCGGCGCGCACGAGGTGACAGTATGTCGCCACTCCGGGCATACTGCCGCCACCGGCCGGCCCGACCCGGCTACGACCCGCAGGGCCCGATCCCCGATATCGACCCCGATCCCGACGCGCCGCAGTTCGGCCAGGGGCGCGCGTTTCCTCCATCAGGATCGCTTCGCGGCCGCGCGGCGAATGCGCGAGGTGGCCGAGGCGAAGAAACCGACCCTGCGCGAAGTGGTGATCGACCGGTTCGAACGCGGCCCGCTGGTCGGTACACCCGCCGGGCCGATACCCGACACCGCGGGAGCGGGCGGAGCGCGGTCAGGCCGTGGACTCCGCGGAGTCGGCCTGAGCCATTGTCAGGAGGGCCCGGTGCAGCGCCTTGGCCGGCTCACCCGCCCGCTTCCCGTGTAGCTCGACCTCCACGAAACCCTCGACCAGCGCCCGCCCGGGATCCAGCAGACCCGCCCCGATATCCGGCCCGCCGCTCAGGGAACCTGCCATCAGGATCCGCCAGGCTTCCTGACGCGCCCGGTAATCCCCCGCCTCGTCGAGCGCGGCCGCGAAGGCGCGGACCACCGCGGTGTACGCCGGCCGGCCGGTGGTGCCGCCTCGGCGGAAACGCCTTCTGGTCGATCCCGGCCCGGCGGCACCCGAGCTCGTCAACTCCGCACGTTCCAGAGTGATCCATACCGGAGGCGGCTCGGCCGAACCCGACTCCGCCGCTTTTTTGCGCTCCCGGCGGATCGTATCGTCGCGTTGTTCGGTGACCTCGATGCCGTACAGGGCGACGGTGTACTTCGCGAGCAGATCGTTCAGCGCCGCGGCGATCTGGTGCACCACCTCGGTTTCCATCCCGGCGGTCCCGAAGCCGCGAATCCTCAGGCCGTGTCGGCGGGCCATCTCCTCGGCGAGCCGGATCGCGTCGGCGGGGTCGCCCCCTGTTCCCGGCACCACGGTCAGCGCCTCGGGCGGCGAGAACGCCGGCTCCGCCTCGGGCGGCGACAGCGTCTCCGGCGTGGACGGGTTCCCCACCAGATGCAACGCAGGCGCCGCATCCGGCTCGGCCGGCAGGTCCGTGTGTACCGGCTCGACCGGCGACTCCCCGCGTGCCGCCTCGGCTGAGGACTCCGAGCGAACCGGCCTCCCGGCCGGCTCCGCGGGTTCCGGCCCGCCCAACGACGCCGAAGGCACCGGTCCCACCGGCGGCCCCGAGTGGACCGGCCCCGGCGTCGCCCCCGGGGCCGGCGGATCCGAGTGAACCGACATGACCGGCGACTCCGCAGGCGCAGGCTCGACCGATGACTCCTCGCACCTCGGTTCCTCCGCACACGCCGATTCGGCCGGTGGTAATCCCGTTCGTGGCGGCTCCGTGCCCACCGCCTCCGCCGATATTTCCCTGCGTACCGGTTCGTCCGGTCCGCCCGGGCACGCCGGCTCGACCGGTGGCTCCGCGCGCACCGGCCGGGCCGGTACTTCTCCGCGCACCGGTTCGTCCGGTCGCCGTGCCGTCCGGGCCCCGGCCGAACCGGTGATCCGGGCCAGTTGCAGCGATAACTCGGGGGGCAGCTCGACCGTGCGCGGCACGGGACGGGGTTCCGGGGCCGGGGGCCGCGATGTGTCGCTCGGCACGGCCATCCGCGGCTGTTCGGCGCGCCGGCCCGCGAGCTGAGTTCGTTCCGGGGGCGCCGACACCTCGGCCCGGCCGGTGGACAGGACCGGCTGGGCGTGCGGAGCCGCCGGTTCCCGCGCCGAGATCGGCAGGGCGGGGGCCGCGGGCTCGGGCGACTCCGAGCGCTCGCGGAGCACTCGCGCACCGGCGCTCGCCGCGGCCGCGCTACTGTCCACGGCGGCGGCACGGGTGTCGAGCGGCGCATCGTCCCGGCCCGGCGGCGCCGGGACACCGGATACGGCCCGCGGTGTGCCTCCGGTTCCGGAGAGTGATGGGGGGCGCCGGGTTTCGCGCGACGGCCCCACGAGGTCGACGGCCTGCACCGGACCGGGCGAGGAATCGACCGCGCGCGGCACGTGCCGTGGTGCCGGTTCGGCGACCGGGGACAACGGCGAGGCGAGTGGCGCTACCTCTGCCGCGGCCGGCACGGGGACGACCGTGGCGGGTACGGCCGTCGAAGGTACGACCGGCGACGGCCCGGGGACCGGTACCGGCCGGTCGACCGCCGGCATTCCGGGGCGGGTCGTGGTTTCCCCGGGTACTGCCGGGCGGGCCGTGGCGCCAGCAGTAGCGGCAGGCCCGGGCCGAACCACAGCGGAGGTGGCGGCCCGTTTACGGGCCCACGGGGTCGAAGCCGGCGCGCGGACGGCTGCGGACGTCCCGGTGCCGAACCGATTCGCGACCGGTACCACGGGTTCACGAGATACCGTTACCGCCGGGGAGGCAACGACCGCCGGGCCCGGCGCCGCATTCGCCTCGGCGGAGGTTATCGCGGCCCTCAGTTCCCCGGTGACGCGGGACGCCTCGGTGATCAGCTTCTCCAGCGTCGTCACCAAGGCCCGTAGTTCGTCCGTGTCCACTTTCGGAGTCTCGTTCAACGATGTCCCCGCTTGTCGTCACCGCAGCCGGGCCGGACCGTCGGTCGGTTCGGCCGGCATCCACGATATGACGCACACAGACATGGAAACAGTGTGAAACGTCGTGGTCCGCCACGCGATGGCGACGACCCTCCCGGAATGGGAAGAGTTCGTAGGCCGGACCCGGACCCGAAGTCGGTGGCGCGGCGGGAGCGGCCTCCGGTGGCGGGTTCACCGGAACGGCGGCCCGCACGGACGGTCGCCGGCGCGCGCTCGGCGGTACGCACAGCGAAGTGCGCCACGGCGACCGTCTGGACACGGACGGATAGGGGTACTTCTGCGAGGATGAGGTTGTGGTCGATGTGCTGAGCAGAAATCGTGTGGTCGTGACAGGTCGCACCGGAGCACCGGTGGTGGTCCTCGCGCACGGATTCGGCTGCGATCAGGGCCTGTGGCGGCTGGTGACGCCCCTGTTGGCGCGGGAGTTCCGCGTCGTCCTGTTCGACCACGTGGGCTCGGGCCGGTCGGATCTGTCGGCCTGGGACCCACAGCGGTACTCGACCATGGCCGGGTACGCCGAGGACATCCGGCAGGTGTGCCGGGCGATTGATCTGGGACCGGTGGTTCTGGTCGGCCATTCGGTGGCGGCCATGATGGGCGTCCTGGCCGCCGCGGCGGAACCGGAGTTGTTCCGGGGCCTGGTACTGCTGGCGCCGAGTCCCCGCTTCATCGACGATCCGGCGAGCGGTTACCGGGGCGGCTTCAGCGCCGACGATATCGACGAGCTACTCGAATCCCTGGATGCCAATTATCTGGGCTGGTCGGGGGCCATGGCGCCGGTGATCATGGGCAATCCGGAGCGTCCGGAACTCGCGCAGGAGCTGGAGACGACGTTCTGCCGTACCGATCCGGAGATCGCCCGGACCTTCGCGCGGGTGACCTTCCTGTCCGACAACCGCGACGATCTCGCGGCCGTGCGGGTACCGACCCTGGTGGCGCAGTGCTCGAACGACGCGATCGCCCCACCGGGAGTCGGCGAGTTCATGCATTCCCGTATCCCCGGCAGCCGGTTGGTGACCCTCAACGCCACCGGGCACTGTCCGCAACTGGCGGCTCCCGAGGAGACCGCCGCCGCGATCACCGGCTTCGTGCGCGACCTATCATGATGATGTGCCGCGCGGGCGGCCCAGGACCGGAACGCGCCGGGTTCGAACCCGACGATCCGGACCAACGCGCGGAGTTCAGCGCCCTGCTGGAGGACGACGTCGAAGACCTGTACGAGAACGCCCCCTGCGGCTATCTGTCCACTTTGCTCGACGGGCGGATCGCCAAGATCAACACGACGCTACTGGACTGGCTCGGTTACCGGCGCGAAGACCTGGTGGGGCGACATCATTTCAGCGATCTGCTCACCGTCGGGGGCCGCCTTTACCACGAAACCCATTTCGCGCCGCTGCTGCGGATGCAGGGCCATCTCAGCGGTATCGCGCTCGAACTCCGGGCGGCCGACGGCTCGCGATTGCCCGTCCTGGTGACCTCCACGGTGAAGACCGGAGCGGACGGGGAGCCGCTGCTGATCCGGACCACCGTGTTCGACGCCCGCGAGCGCCGCGCCTACGAAGCCGAGCTGCTGCGCGCACGCCGCGAGGCCGAACGCGACCGCGAACGCCTGCAACGGTTGAACGCCACCCTGCAGCGCACGCTGCTGCCCGCGGTGCTCGAGCCGGTTCCGGGGGCCGATATCGCCGCGCACTACCACGCCGCCTCCCCCGATGAGGTCGGCGGCGACTTCTACGACCTGTTCCCCATCTCCCCGGGGATATGGGGTTTCTTTCTCGGTGACGTCTGCGGCAAAGGCGCCGTCGCCGCCACCATCACCTCGCTGGCCCGGTACACGCTGCGCGCCGCCGCGGTCTACGACTCGGATCCGACCGCGGTCCTGCGGCATCTGAACACCACCATGGTGCGTGACCATCGCCGCGGCCACCCCCGTTTCTGTACCGTCATCTACGGTCGGCTCACCCTGACCGACGACGCCGAGGGGCCCCGCGCCACCGTCACCCTCGCCTCCGGCGGGCACCCTCCGGCCCTGTTGCTGGGTGCCGACGGTACGGCCGACTACCTGCCCACTCCCGGCGGGCAACTGGTCGGGGTATTCCCGGATGCGGCGGTCTCGGCCGTGACCTTCACGCTGGAGGCCGGCGCAACACTCTTGCTCTACACCGACGGACTCACCGAGGCGCGGACCGCCGAGGGCTTCTACGGGGAGTCGGCGCTGCTCGACTTCGCCCGCCATCTCGCTCCCGCGTCCGCCACCGGAACCGTCTCCGCGGTCACCGCACTGCTCGATTCGCTCGGCACCGGTGTCACCGACGACACCGCGCTGCTGGCCTTGCATATGCCGGGGCCGGAACCCCTCCGCGACCGGCTCGGGTGAACGTGCGAACGCACCGCGACATCATGTCCCGCTCCACCGCGCACAGAGAGGGAAGTACCAGTGATGCCGAAGATCGTTCTGTTCGGAGCCACCGGTTACACCGGTCGGCTCATCGCCGAGATCCTGGTCGGCCGGGGCGCCGCACCCGTCCTGGCCGCACGCAATGCGACCGCCCTGCAGAAACTGGCCGCGGATGTCGGCGGCGCCGACACCGCGGTGGCCGATGTGACCGACCCGGATTCGGTCCGGGCCCTGCTGGGGCCCGGTGATGTGCTGATCAGCACGGTGGGGCCGTTCCTGCGCTACGGCAGCTCCGCGCTGGCCGCGGCTGTCGAGGCCGGGGCGCATTATTTCGACTCCACCGGTGAGGGCCCGTTCATTCGGACGGTCTTCGAGCACGACGACGCGGCCCGCGGAGCGGGCGTCGGGCTGCTTACCGCGTTCGGCTACGACTATGTGCCCGGAAATCTGGCCGCCGGTCTCGCACTGGCCGAAGCGCCGACGGCGGTCCGCGCGGATATCGGCTACTTCATCACCGACCCCGGCACCAGCGGCGGTACGCGAGCATCGATGGCGGGCATGCTCTTCGAAGAGGGTTTCGCCCTGCGCGGCGGCCGGGTCGTGCCCGAGCGTACAGCCGCGCGGGTCCGCAGTTTCGGCGTCGCGGGCCGAGAGCTCACGGGCGCGTCGGTACCCGGTTCCGAACATTTCGCGCTCACCCGTTCCTACCCGCGGCTGCGTGACGCCGATGTCTACCTCGGTATGCCCGGCGGGGCGGCGCAGGGTCTGCGGGTCGCCTCGCTGCTCACCGGCGCCCTCGGCCGGATCGACCCGGTGAAACGGCTGGCCGAGAGCGCATTGACCCGGATCGTCAAGGGCTCGACCGGGGGCCCGGCGGCCAACGCGCGGGCCCGGACCCGAACGTGGGCGGTGGCCGAGGTGGCCGACGAGTCGGGCACGGTCCTCGCCTCGGTGACCCTGGCCGGCGGTGACCCCTACGACTTCACCGCGGCGATCCTCGCCTGGGGTGCGCAGACCGCGCTCGACGGCGGTCTGCGCGGCGCCGGTGCGCTGGGCCCGGTCGAAGCGTTCGGCCTCGAGGCGCTCACCGCCGGTGCGGCCGGCGCCGGGCTGACCCGGTAACCCGCGGCGCCGCGAGGCTCCCGCCGCCACGCGGGCTCGTGCCCCTATCGCCGGATCCACCGCACCCTCGCCGACGGCCGGGGCATACGCCCGGTTCTACGAATCGACCGAGCAACGCGACACAGCCCTACCCGGCCGGCGCCACTTCTACAATCACCACCGAGCCCACTCCGCCATCGGTGGTCGGCCACCGGTCCCCCCGACTGACCAACCTCCCTGGGCATCACACCTGGACGGTGGCGTTTGCGCAGCGCACAGCGCGGGTAGCCGAGGGAACCGGAGGTGTTGCCGGGGATGGATCGGCGTTATCGCGGACTGAGCGTTCGAGTGCTGCGGCGCGGCGAGGTCCGCGTTCTGGTGCGCACACTGCGGGCGGCATGGTCGGACGAGCTGTCCGACTGGGCGGCGGCACTCACGTACTACAGCATGCTGTCGCTGTTTCCGGCACTGTTGCTCACCGTCGCCGCGCTCGGCCTGGCCGGACCCGAGCCGACCGGCGCGCTCGCCGGAGCGGCGAGCCACGTCGGCCCGCAAGGCAGCCGGACCCTGCTCGCCGATTCGGTGCGCCACCTCGAACAGGTCCGGGCCTGGTCGGCGCCGATCGCGATCGCGGGACTGGTGTCGGGGCTGTGGACGGCGTCGAGCTATGTCGGCGCGTTCATTCGGGCCGCCAACGCCCTGTACTCCGTCGCGGAGAGCCGGTCCCGGCCCCGGACGGTACTCCTGCAGCTGTCGCTCAGCGTGGTCCTGATCGCCATGATGGTGTTCACCGGCCTGGGATTCGTGATCACCAACGGTATGGCCGGACGATACGGCGGCGCCCTCGCCGACCTGCCTTTCGTGCACGGGGTCTGGGCGGTCCTCAGGTGGATCGTCCTCGCGCTGGTGGCGAGTTTCGCACTGTCACTTCTGTATTGGGTAGCGCCCAATGTGACCGGGCAACCGTTCCGCTGGTTCACCGCGGGGAGCGCGCTGGCGGTCGCGGTATGGCTGGCCGGTTCGGCCGGACTGTCGTTCTATGCCGCCCATTTCGACTCGTTCGACAAGGTCTACGGTTCGCTGGCGGCGGCGGTCGTCTTCCTCGTCTGGCTGTGGGTCGCCAATTTCGCGGTGTTGCTGGGAGCGGTGGTCGACGCCCAACGGGCCCGCCGTTCCACGCCGCCCGAGGCGGAGCGCATCGACGACGACCGGGGGCACCGGCCGATCCCGGACGGCACCGAACCGGATCACGGCGCGGTCGCCCGGTGAAGACGCGCATCGCGGGTGGCACCGGTACCGGTACCACCCACACCGCCGGGCGACGGTACGTCTCAGGCCTTCCGGCCCACGGCACCGTAGAGCGACACCTTCTTGTCATGGCTCTGCGGATGTTCGATACCCGAATTACGCCAGCGATGAATCACCTCGACACCCGGATCCACCAGTTCCAGCCGGTCGAAGAACCGAGCCACCTCCACGCGGGTGCGTGGGCGCACCGGAATCCCGCGATCCACATAGACCTGCAACAGCCGGGCCATTCCGTCGGGATCGTCGGGACCGTCGTCGAACTCCGTCGTGACATGTGACATCGCCAGGTACGAGCCCGGCGCCAGCGGCTCCATCAGGGTGTTCACGATCTCGTAGACATCACCGGGCACGAAATGCAGCAGGGCCATGAGCGAAACCGCCACCGGCTGCGACAGATCCAGCGTCGCGCGTAGTTCCGGCGCGGCGAGAATGGCCTCCGGATCTCCCGCATCGGCCTGGATGTAGGCGGTGCGGCCCTTTTCGGCGCTCACCAGCAGCGCCCGCGCGTGCGCGAGAACGATCGGGTCGTTGTCGACATAGACCACACGCGATTCCGGCGCCAGACTCTGGGCGACCTGGTGCAGATTGGGCTCGGTCGGTATACCCGTACCGATATCGAGGAACTGGCGGATCCCCTGCTCGGTGAGATAGCGGGTGGCGTGGCGCATGAACTCGCGGTTGGTGCGCGCGGTCAGCCGGACCGCCGGAAAATCGCGCAGTGCCTGTTCGGCCGCGGTCCGGTCGGCATCGTAGGAATCTTTGCCGCCCAGAAAGTAGTCGTACATGCGCGCGGGATGCGCGACATCGGTACGCAGGTCGATAGAGCCGTCGGACACGGCGGATGCTCCTTGTGGCGTCGTGAGATCGGTACCCCGCAGGTATACCCCATCCGGACAAGTCGCCCAACGCATTCCGGCAAACCGATTCGTGCCGCCGCGGAGGTGGGACGGTGCCACCGACGCCCCGCGATGCGACCGGACCTGACGTATTTGACCCTGACACTGTGACAAGGTCTTGACTGAGCGCAGGAGGTGGTCCCCATCGACCCGATATTCGATTCACCCGATACGCGCCTGCTCGAGGCACTGTCCGCCGCGGACCCGTCGACCCGGCTCCAGGCGGCGCTGGCCGCGGGTACGAACCCCGCACCCGGCCTGATCGGCGCGCTGGTCGCCCGATGCGCGGTCGAACCCGACTTCTACGTCCGCGATATGCTCACCTGGGCACTGACCCGCCATCCGGCCGAGATCACCGTGCCGGTCCTGCGCACGGAACTGCGTTCCGCGGACGCGCAGGCCCGCAGCCAGGCGCTGCACACCCTGTCCAAGATCGGTGACGGATCCGTCTGGCCCGCGATCACCCGGTCGCTGCTGCACGACGTCGACGACGAGGTCGCCCGGAGCGCGTGGCGCGCCGCCGTGGTTCTCGTACCGGCCGCTGAGCAGAAGGCGCTGGCCGCGGAGCTGGCGACGCAACTCGGCCGTGGCGACCGCTCGGTCCAGCTGAGTCTCAGCCGGGCACTGGTGGCCCTCGGCGATCACGCCGAACCGGCCGTGCGGGAAAGGCTGACCAGCTCGGACCCGGTGGTGCGCGCGCATGCCCGCGCCACCGAGTGGCTGTTGCGCGACCCGGACGCCGGGTTCGATCCGGATGTCGCCGAGGCGAAACGGATCGTCGCGCTCGGTCCGGAACACGCCGGGCCGGCCGCGTGCTGATCGGTGAGGTGGCGCGCCGTTCGGGAGTGAGTACCCGGATGCTGCGGCACTACGACGCTCTCGGGCTGGTGCGGCCCACCGGCCGCACGGTCGGCGGCTACCGCGAGTACTCCCCCGCGGATATCCGGCGGATCTTCCATGTGGAAAGCCTGCGCTCCCTGGGGCTGTCGTTACGGGAGGTCGGGCGGGCCCTGCAGGATCCCGCCTTCACCCCGGCGGAGCTGGTCGGCGCGCTCATCCAGCGGACCGAGGCGCGGGTGCGGCGGGAG
This sequence comes from Nocardia grenadensis, assembly GCF_050942415.1. NCBI lineage: Bacteria > Bacillati > Actinomycetota > Actinomycetes > Mycobacteriales > Nocardiaceae > Nocardia > Nocardia grenadensis. The sequence continues at coordinate 3,550,214 of NZ_CP192054.1, forward strand.
CAGGAGCTCCTCGACCGGCTCCGGGCCGTCGATGCCTCGACGCCGGCCGACTGGCCGGATGCCCTGCGCATCGTCGAACTCCTGCACGGACTCGAGTCGCCGAGTGCCGCACGCCGGCAGCAGACGGCGCTGGCCTCGGCCGAGGACGTGCCGGTATCCACCGAACTACTGGCCGGAGCGGTTCTCACCGAATCCGATCCGAATGTCGCCGGGGCCCTGCGCTGGGCACTCGCCAGAGCGGGCCGGGACGGACTGGCCGGCGTGATGACCGGCCTGCGCGCCGCGGACGCCGCGATCCGGCGGCGCGCGGTACTCGCGATCGCCGAGATACCCGGCGACGACGCCAGCGCGGCGCTCACCGGTGCACTCACCGATCCGGAGGCGGCGGTGCGCCGTCCCGCCGCGCTGGCCGCCGGGGCGCGCGGCGATCCGGCGGCCGTCCCGGTACTCGTCGATATGGTGGTCGAGGGCAGCAACGATGTGGATGCCGCCGAGGTCCTGGGCTCACTGGCACTGGACGCCGCGCTCGCCGACCGGATCATGGACGCCCTGACCGGGGAGTTCGCCGCGCACGCCACCGAGCCGGCGGTGCGGATACGCCTCACCCAGGCCCTCGCCGAGATGCCGTCGGACCTGGCACTGGGTGTTATGCGGGATCTGGCCGACGATCCCGATCACGCCGTGGCACTCGTCGCGGCGGCGCTCGCCGGGGTGCTCGAGCAGCGCCCTACCGACTGACTCCGGTCGAGGCGAGGTGCGCTGTCCGCATCCGCTCGGCCGGCCGTCACGCTCCCCCGCCGCACACAGCCGCTCGGTGGGCCGGGCATCCCTTCGCGCGGTGGCCGGGGTGCGCACTCCGGTGTGGCACGTCGCAGCCGCTCTCGGCGAGCACCACCGCGGTCGCCTGCCCCCCGGAGTGCCCGGGTGGCCGGATATCGGTGTAGACGCCCTGGGAGCGCCGCGCCGGCGAGTATTTTCGGATTCGGGCTGCGCTGGCCGCTCGACGGTGTCGGCGAATCGATCACGAGCACCTGAGTTCCCGGGACCGGAAACGGGCATCGAGCTGCTCAGGTTTTCCTCGGGCCCGGCCGGGCAACCGGGGACCATGACTACCGAGAATCGCACACCGGACGATCCACCGGCCACCGGGAGCGCGCCGCGGCAACCGCACACCCGGGTCACACCCGACGACCTCCGCCGACTACTCGACGCGGAGAACACACAGGCCACTCTGGCGCTGACAGGGGGCGCGGTCCGGGTCGAGACCGATCCCGACGTCGCCGCCCAAGGGCTTCCCGTCATCACCCGGGCCGCACTCGTCGACCGCATCGGCGCGGACCCCGACGACAACGCCCTGACCGTGCAGGCCGCCGAACTCGAGACCGAGATCCGGCTGCTCGGCGCCTGAACACCGCCGCGCGGCTCGCCGGCGAATGCCGACGGGCCGCGTCTTTTGCCGGAAGCGGCTGCGCGCCGCGGCACTCGTTGCTACTTCCCGAGATGCTTGGTGGTGCGCCGGAACGCCCAGAGCACGACCAGCGCGGCCAGCACCGTGAGCGGCGTACCCATCGCGATCTTGGCGACGGCCAGCCAGGTCGTCGAGTCGGCGAGGTACAACCATTCCTTGACGACGAACCGGGCGCCGAACACGGCCGCGGCGGCCAGGGTGGCGAGATCATGCGCGCGCAGCACCGCCCGATCCGCACGCCACGCGTGCCGGCCGCCGTGCAGCGAGTTCCAGATCACGCCGGTCAGCGGCCGCCGGGCCAGCACCGAGCCGAAGGTGACGACGAAGCCCGCCAGCGCCACCCAGATGCCGAGGACGAAGAAATCCTTCGCCGAACCGGTCCACGCGACGATCCCCACGGCAACCGCCAGCCCCAGCAGCCCACCGACCGCCGACGAGAAACGCTCGCCGCGCAACAGCCGGAACCCGGTGAGCGCCAAGCCGACCGCGATGGCGACTCCGATCGTCGCCGCCAGCGGCAGTACCGCGTTGGCCGCCACGAACACCACGACCGGAATGGTCGAGTACACGAACCCCATCGGCCCGCCCATCTGATCGAGCAATGTCGGCCGTGGCTCGACGGCATCGGGCTCGGTGACCGGGCCGGCAGGCGGCAGGACCGGCGGGGCCACCGGGGCGTCACTCGTCCGGTCGCAATGCTGTTCCGTCATGGTCATTCCGTCCTCCCATATCGTTCTCGCGCTCGGAACAAGGAAAAACCATGCCGCAACGGCACACTCAACCCCTGCGCCGGAATCGGCCCCGGATACGATTCCGAGGCGCACACCGGACACACTGCGCCCGGTCATCGCGGTCCCGAGGTGGCCTCCGCTTCCAGGTTCCGTGCCGCACCGCCGCGTCGGGGCGCGCTTCTCCACGTCCACCCCGGAATTACCCGCTCGGAAGACTCCGTATCGATCCGGATTGAACCCGCGGACGCGGGGTAAGCGCTCGATGTCCACCCGAACAATCGACATCGGAGGTAGATATCGTGGCCGAGAATCGCACAGGCCCCCGGGAAGGACTGGAAGGCGCCGTCGAGGGCGTCAAGGGCAAGGCCAAGGAGGTCGCGGGCACCGTGACCGGGCACAACGACCTGCGGGACGAAGGGATCGCCCAGCAGGACAAGGCCGAATCGCAACGCGAGGTCGCGCAGAAGGAAGCCGAGGCCGAGAAGGCTCGCGCCGAGGCCGACCTGGAGGAGACGCGCCAGCGTTCGCACCAGGAGGGCCGGTAACGACCCGCACACGACACCGATACCCGCTCCGCATCTCCACACAGGGTTGCGGACGGGGTGATCGGCGGACGGGGCTGCCCCGGTGACATCCCGGGGCGGCTTCCTCTCGTCCGCAGTGGTGCGACCGCCTCGGCTGCGGCCGGTGGGGGTGCTCGGCTGAGGACCGCCACCACCACCGGTGGCACATCGTTCGACTCCGGGACTCCGCGGCTCGGGGGTCGTATTCGGCTAATCTGTGCCACGTGCGCACGCCAGAGCAGGACAGTACCCAGGTCGAGGTCGTACGGGTCTTCACCGACACCGCGGGCCGGTGGGGAAACCCCCTCGGTATCGCCCGGGCCGGTGATGTGGTAGGCGTCGACCACCAGGCCCTGGCCGCCCGGCTCGGTTACAGCGAGACGGTCGTGGTCGAGCCACCGGCCCGCGAGGTCGCCCGGTTGCGTATCTACACCCCCGCCGTCGAACTCCCCTTCGCCGGCCACCCCACGGTCGGTACGGCCTGGTGGTTGGCCGATCAGGGCACGCCGGCCGAAACACTCGAGGTGCCCGCGGGCCCGGTGGCCGTCACCGCGGACGCCGGTCTGACCTGGGTGCGGGCCCGGCCGGAATGGGCGCCCGAATTCAGCTTCCACGAATTCGACGACACCGAATTCCTCGCCACCGTGGCACCCGCCGATTTCGATAGCGGCCATCACTACGTCTGGGCCTGGACCGACCGGACTCGCGGCGCGGTGCGTGCCCGCATGTTCGCGCCCGCCATGGGCATTCCCGAGGACGAGGCCACCGGCGCCGCCGCCATCGCCCTCACCGCCCGGCTGGGTCGCGACCTGACCATCACCCAGGGACAGGGCTCACAACTGTTCACCAGGTACGCCCCCGACGGCTGGGTTCATCTGGGCGGGCGCGTGGTGGCCGATCATCCGGTCACACTCTGAGCCCATACGGTCGCCTCCCGCCGGGAGGTTCCGCCCAACATCAGGCGTTCCCAGATCCGGGAACATCCGATAATCGACATGTGTCGACGTTGTCTACCTCGGTGAGAGCCGCGCATTCATGAGCCCGGACACCAAACGCCTGGGCGATCTCCACGAGCTACCGGCCTGCGCTCCGGAGGGGTTGAAAGCACTCGTCACAATAGCCGAGGGAATGATCCAGACCCAGGTCACCCTACTGGGAGAAGGTAAGCCGTCCCAAGCGCCCGATCTGCGCGAATTGCTGCGTGACAAAGGAATCAGCAAACCCGAGGACCAGTCGACAATGGTCGACAACTACAACCAGCATCAAGAGGATGTGGACGAGGTCAAATCGGGCATCCACAGCTCAGACGACGGCATCACCGTCCGAACCGCCGGAATCGGCAAGATAATAACCGACGCCTACGACGCCGTCGACAAGGAGGTGGGAGAGCTCAACGGGTTGATCGACGCCTCTTTCACCGCAGTTCAAACCCTGAAGGATGAGCAGGGCAAGGAGTACAAAAAGCTGCCGAATCACATTGTCGACGGCTTGTTCACAGCCACCTGGGAAGCTTTGAACACGACCTTCGAAGAGGTCAGCGGTGTTTCCGATCGGGCAGCCGCGCAGGCCCTCGCGATCACCGCCGACGAGCCGAACGTTCCCGTCCCCAACGGCGGCGGTGGCGGAGGTGGGGGCGGAGGCGGTCAGCCGGTGGCCTACGGCGGCTCGGGGTCGGGCGGGGGGTCCGATCCGAGCTTCTCTCAGGTGGCGTCGACGGGCAGCGCGATAATTCCCAGCGAGGACAAGCCCACCGCGATGGAAATGATGAAGTATCTCATCGATACCCACAACTTCACCCCGGCCCAGGCCGCGGGCATCGTCGCCAACGCGAAGTACGAGTCGGGCTTCCGGGTCGGAGCGGAAGGCGATACGAATCTGAAAGACCATGCTTACGGCATCTTCCAGTGGCGCGGCGGGCGGTACGAGGGGTTGAAGGAGTTCGCGAGCCGACCCGGCGAGGACATCGGCTCCTGGAAGACCCATATTAACTATATGGTCCATGAATTGACGAGCGGCACTGACTATCAGACGGCCGAGAACCGCGTTTACGGGAACACGACCAATGCGGGTCAGGTGGCAGCGGATTTCGACCGCCACTACGAAAGGAGCGACGGGCATTCCACCACCGATCGGAGCAAGTACGCGAACGGGCTGTTGAGGGAGTACAACAGGGCCAATTCGGGTACCGTCCTTGCCTGAGATCATCTCCCCGAACACACCGCGTGGCGGTGGCCCGAACCGGCATTCTCGGCCAACGGGGGCCGCGATCGCGGCTCCTCCGCCGGTCGGCCACAGCCGACGCCGCGGTGCTCGTCGCAGGGCGGTTTCGTGGCGACAGGAGAGTGCCGGCCTCCTACCGGCCTCACCACAGAGGCGGAAACGCGAGCGTACTGTCGCGTGAGACTTCGTCGTCCGCACCCGCGGTACAGGAAAACGCCGACAGCGCTGCGAACCGGTACGCGGAGGCCGTGCGGCGACCGTCGAGATGCTACACCGGACCCATGCGGTTGCTCATCATGTCCGATACGCATGTACCGAAGCGGGCCCGGGACCTGCCCACCGTGCTCTGGGACGAGGTGGACGCGGCCGACGTTGTCGTGCACGCGGGTGACTGGGTGGAACTCGCGCTACTGAACCGGCTGGAAAAACGCAGCAGACGGCTCATCGGCGTGTACGGCAACAACGACGGACCGGAATTGCGCGCTCGCCTGCCCGAGACCGCCCGGGCGGACCTCGCCGGTCTCCGGCTGGCGGTGGTGCACGAGACCGGGCCCGCGAAAGGTCGGGAACGCCGCTGCGCCGCGGCCTTCCCCGAAACCGATGTGCTGGTCTTCGGCCACAGTCACATTCCCTGGGACAACGTCACCGATACCGGTCTGCGCCTGCTCAACCCGGGTTCACCCACCGATCGCCGCCGGCAGCCCGAACACACCTATCTCACCGCGCGGATCCGGTCCGGGGCGTTGAGCGAGGTGACTCTGCACGCCGTGGTACACCGCTGAGCCCCGGTCCACCGACCGGCGGGACGCGCGCCCGGAAGACCGCATCGAGTTACGGGCCGGTCCCCTCGAGTATGTTCGCGGCGTGTCGATCGACCCGGCGGATCCGTGACACGGCCATGCTACGGCGACGCCACGGAGACAGGTCCGCCGCTGTGCCGGCGGTTGCGGACCCGCGGGCCGGTGTGCGCGGGAAGATGTTCGTAACCGTGCAGGGTGAACAGGGGCCGCCGGGTGGGTGCATCGGTCAGCCGCAGGTCGGGGAACGTCTCGAACAGGGCGCGCAATGCGTGCGCCGCTTCCGAGCGGGCCAGGCCGGCGCCCAGGCACACGTGGATACCGTTGCTGAAGGACAGGTGATTCTTCGCGTTGTGCCGGGTGATATCGAAGCGGGCCGGATCGGCGAATACCGCGGGGTCGCGGTTCGCACCCGCCAGCGACAACACCACCGTCGATCCGGTGCGCAACCGGGTACCGCCGATCTCCAGCTCCGCGCGGGTCGTACGCGCGGTGCTCTGCACCGGCGGATCGATCCGCAGGATCTCCTCCACCGCGTTGGGCCAGAGTTCCGGCTCGGCCCGCAGCCGGTCCAGCTGGTCGGGATGGCCCAGTAACCAGACGATGCCCTTCCCGATCAGGTTGACCGTGGTCTCGAAACCCGCCGCCATCAGCAGGGTCGCCGAGGCGCACAGTTCGTCGGTGGTCAGCTCCCCCGCGGTGACCAGGCTGCTGAGGATATCGTCGCCGGGTTCGGCGCGTTGCCTTTCGATGTGCTCCAGCAGATACCGGTGCACTCGCTCCGAGGATTCCATCGCGCGCTGATGCGTCCGCCAGGAGATTCCGAGATCCAGCAACGGGCTGATGTCGTCGCCCCAGCGCAAGAACATCTCCCGATCCGCGTCCGGGAAGCCGAGCATCTCGGAGATGATGGCGATCGGCACCTGGGCGGCGTAGCGCGCCACCAGATCGGTGGGCCCGTCGTCGGGCAGTGTCGCGAGCAGTTCCTCGGTGACCGTCTCGATCCGGTCGCGCAACCGGGCGACAGCACGCGGGGTGAACGCGGCGGCTACGGGCTTGCGCATCCGGGTGTGCTCGGGCTGGTCCAGCACCAGCATCGAGGGCGGGTCCACCGGATTCGGTGGCAGGGGCCGACGCGCCAGCGCACGCCGCACCGGCCGCGGCGTGCCGAACACTGTCGGGATACCGACACCGAAACGGTTGTCGCGCAGTATCTCCCGGACCATCTCGTGATCGAAGGTGGTCCACACCGGAAGCGTCCGGTGCAATCCGCCCGGTCCGCGCATCTGCTCGATCAGCGCGTACGGGTCCTCGATACCTTCCGTGCCGCAGTTCAACCGCGCGAACAGATCCCCGCGGCGTAGCCGGATCTTCTTGAACAGGACGATCAATCCGTGATTGTTGACCCAGCGATACACGTACTGCGGTTTCATCGAGCCCCTCCATCGTCGAACCGTCGCGTCCTTGTGAGACGTAACGGATATCACAGGGTCCACCGAGCACGCCGAAGCGGATCCCGGAACCTGCCCCGAGGAGAGAGCGCCGGAGCGCAGCCACCGAACACGAAAGGCGCCGAAGCAGCACCGCCGGAACGACTTCGGCCGCCACCCTGTGGAATAGAGAAGGCCACCCGTTGCCCCGATGCGAGCGACCGCTCAGGTCAGGAGGGCGTCGGTAGTGGTGGGGAGATCGCGTACGCAGCACCGTGCAGGATCCGCATCGGCCGTGGCCGCGGCACCGGCTGTGTTGGGCGCATCGAGATCGCGCAGCCGCGCCGCGGTGCCTTCGCGGCGCCGAGCGACGGTCTCGGAGTGGTGACCGTCACTGCGATCCGGCGGCCCGCGAACGTTTCACCGCCCGGGCGTGGGTATGTCCCGGCAGGGCGGTGACGCAGTGCGGCGCACCGGCTCGCAGTTCTCGTCGCGTGCTCCAGGAGGGCCTGTGTCTTCGTTCCTCTCGTTCCTTTCGCTGATGCTCGTCCTGCCGGGCCTGGCGGCCGCCGCCGCGTACGTGGCAGTGGCGGTGAGTATGTGGCTCGAAAACTGAAGAAGTTCGTCGCCAAGCTGCCCACCCTCGATCCGGCGGAGTCGTGGTCGTTCGACGAAGTCAGCGATTGCTACGCCACCCAGCCGTCGCAGACGGTGCGGACCAAGAAGGTGCCGCGTAATCACGTACTGGCCCCGGCCACCGATAAGCACCCGGCACAGGTGGAGGTGTATCACGAGGATGTCGTGGTCGGTCGCTGGACCACCACGAAGTTCTCCGGCGCGCTGCCCGCGAAGGAAGTCGGCGATATCGACGACCGGCTCGGCAAGCTGCTCGACGCGGTGCGTGTCGCCCGGGAGACGGCGAACGCGACGCCCGTGACGGATGTCGAGCCCGGCCGGGCCGTTCTCGACTACCTCTTCGGCTAGCCGGGACCACGAACTCCCCCTGCGGGGGGGATGGAGCACAATCTGAGACTGAAATTCATACTCAACCGGCGCAGGCGCTGCCAGGGTCTGCCGAAAAACTCAGCTTCTTGCTCCAAGCTCAACAATTTCATCGATTGCTCGACGGGCGGATGTGTGCGACGCACCCCCGAGATCCGGGTTCGATTCCCGGTGGCGGCTCTCCCTGCCGCTGTGGCGTAAAGGAAACGCGCGGGGTTACTCACCATGACCCACACCCGCGTATCCCGGCGATCACAGGTGGAACGAACGATAGCTCATTCGGTAGAGCATCGGACTCTCATTCCGACGGTGGTGGGTTCGAATCCCACTCGTTTATCAGGAGGGGCCGGGAAGGGTATTCCCGGCCCCTTCGCCTGTCTCAGCCGGAAACGGCTCGATGACCGCAGCGATTCCACGTAGCCGGTACCGATGTGCCACTCCCACCTATCGGCCGAGGATCGGCTTATCGAATCGGTCGAACAAGTCCGCGGAAAGGGTGCGTGATGGGACATATCCGGATTCTGGGGGCGGGCGAATGCGGGCTCCCGTTGGCGCACCGGCTGTTACGCGCGGGGCGGCCGGCGACGTTGGTGGCGGCCCGCGAAGCGGCCGCCGTACTGAACGGCACGGTCACGAGCACCCAGGTCGAATTCCCGGCGACACTGGATCTGGAAACCGCGGCCGGGCTGGGACACTGGCGGTCCCTCGCGCCCGAGATACACGGTATCCGGCTGGCCGCGGTGATGGATGGTCAACGGATCATGGGCTGGACCGGCAGATTCGCCCGGCCGGCGCAGAGCGTCGATCAGCGCACCGTGTTCGCGCGCTGGCTCACCGACTACATCGACGCCGGCGGTGAGCTGGAGATCGGCGATCCGTCTATGGCCGAAGTCGATCGCCGAGCGGCCGAGTACGACCTGACCGTGGTCACCCGCGCCTCCGGTGAGCTGGCCGCCTGCTTCCCCGCCGATCCCGGCCGGCCGGGGCCCGACCGCCCCGCCCGGCAGCTGGCCGTGCTGTATCTCGACGGTGCGACGCCGGACCCGGACGACCTCGGGATCTATGCATCCCTACCCGGTCTGGGCGAAGTGATCTCCTATCCCGGACTCACCGGTGCGCCGGGCGCGGAGCGGCGCTGCGAGATGCTGCTCATCGAGGCCCGCCCCGGCGGCCCCCTCGAAGTCTTCGATCCGCGCGACCCGGCGTCCGAGCACCTGCGCCGGGCCCGTCGCCTGCTGGAGACCCATCTGCCGGCCGATCTCGCGGATCGTTATCGTACGGCCGAATTGACCGATGCGCGTGCCGCACTGACCGGTGCGGTGAAGCCGGCGGTGCGCCGTCCGGTGGGGACACTTCCTTCCGGCCGGCCGGTGCTCGGAGGTGGTGATGTGGTGTGCCGGATGGACCCCGGTGGCGCCCAGGGCGCGAACAACGCCGCGCACTGTGCGCATGCCTACGCCACCGCGATCCTGGAACGTCCCGCTGGGCCGTTCGATCGGTCCTGGATGGAGTCGGCCGCGACGCCCTGGCTCACCGGAACGGCACACCATGCCGCGCGGTGGACGGCGGCGGTGCTCGACCCGCCGGCCGAGATGCAGCAGTTGATGCTGGCCGCGCAGCACGACCCCGCCCTGGCGAACGCCTTCGCCGACACCTTCGCCCGGCCGGCCGATATGGCCCGCTTCACCGCCGCCAGGGACTCGGGCGCCGCCCCGCTCGGGTGATCGTGCCGGCGCCGATATACCCGGCCGGGTCCGGCGCGGGTCTCACAGCGGGTTCTGTGGCGGGCACGGAGGAAATTCCACCGGCAGATCGGCCAGGGCCCGGTGGAACGGCCCGGGCCGCCGGCCGAGCGCGTCCGCCGGTACGGCCGGCCGCAGATCGGGAAGGGCGTCCAGCAGTTGATCGATAGCGCCCTGGGCGATCAGATATGCCGCCGATCTGGCCGGACAGGAATGCGGGCCCGCGCCCCACGCGAGATGGGACCGGTTGCCGATATGGTCGCCGGTGCTGATCGCGGGGTCGTTGTTGCATCCGGCCAGACTGATCACCACGGGCTGGTTCGCGGGCAGCCAGACGTCGTCGATCAGAATCGGCTGCCGCGGGTAGGTGACACTGAAATTCGCCATCGGCGGATCCTCGAACAGCACCTCGTCCAACGCGTCGCGGGTGGCCAGCGCGCCGCCGAGCAGACTGCCCGCGAACCGGTCGTCGGTGAGGATCAGCAGCAGGGTGTTGATGATGAGGTTCTGCAGCGGCTCGATCCCGGCACCGTAGAGGATGACGATCTGATGGATGAGTTCCGCTTCGTCGAGATTCGCGGGGTGGGCGAGCACCCGCGAGGTGATGTCATCGCCGGGTTCGGCCCGCTTCAATTCGACCAGTTCGAGCACCGCGGCACTGAGCATCTGGTTGCCACGTTCGGCGTCCACACCGTCGAACACCGTCTGCGTGGCTTCCGCGACCTTCCGGCCGATTTCGGGCGGGCAGCCCAGCATCGCGTTGATCGCCTCGAACGCCAGCGGGAACGCGTATTGGGTGACGAGATCGGCGGTCCCGGTCTCACAGAAGGCATTGATCAGCGGGACGGCGATCCGTCCGACGATGCCGTGCAGGCGTGCAGATCGACGCCGTCGATACCGGCGGTATTGACCCCGCGGTAGCGGGCGTGCTCGGCGCCCGCGCTGCGGATCGCACTCGGCCGCAATTCCAGTACGGGCAGCACCGGACAATCGGCGGGGATACTGCGCTGCCAGGCGCGCGGATCGGCGGGAAAGCGCTCGGGGTCGTTGAGAATGCGCAGGGCGGTGCGATATCCGACCACCAGTGTGGCGGGTACGCCGGGCGCCGGTTTCACGGGAACCAGCGACCCGTATCGGTCGCGCATCCGGCGGTAGGCGGCGTGCGGATCGTTCGCGAACTCGGCGGAGTACAGCGGTACGCGGGGTTCGTCGCGACCGGGGGGCGAAGCGTAGGGGCCGGTGGGGGCCGAGGGTATGGGCAAGTGGATGACTCCAGCGACAGGACGGTCCTCATCGGTGCAGGACTGTGCCCGCGGCCGCCGGGCGGTCGCACGGTCGTGGGCGGTCCAAGGATCGCCCAGTAGGTAGATCGAGAACATCGGCAGGGCCGCCGTGGATTCCGCCCCGCGCCGGCCGAAACGGTTTGCGCCCCCGGCGAGTAGGCCCTGGCGCCATGGGGTACCGACCGGCACAATCCGCCCACGCCCGACTGTGGCCCCGCGACCTTTCCGGCACGCACGGCCCGCCCGGGCACGACTCATCCGGCACCGAGCAGCGTCTCGCGCTGGTCGTCGATCACGGACCGGATCGCGGCGACCACCGCGGCGACTTCCGGACGACGCAGGGTCTCGGTACGGGCCACCAGCCAGTAACCGAGGGTCACGGCCACCGAATCGCCCAGTACCCGAACCAGATCCGGGTGCCGATCGGCCATGAAACAGGGCAGCAGGCCCAGCCCGGCGGACGCGCGGGTGGCCTCCACGTGCACGAAAACATTCGTGGAGGTCACCGATTCCCGCATGGTGGGGACATGACCGGCGGCCAGGTCGAGATCGTCGACCTGGAGCATGGAATCGATGAAGTACACCAGCGGATACCGGGCGAGATCATCGAGTGTCGCCGGGGCGCCGTGTTCACGTAGGTATGCGCGCGACCCGTAGAGCCCCAGTCGGTAGTCGGCCAGATGAGTCGCGGTGGCACGACGTACCCGCGGTTCGCCGACGACGACCTCCAGATCGAGCCCGGAGCGCTGTTGCGACGCCCGCCGGGTGGTCGCCACGAGCTCGACCGCGATATCCGGATACCGCCGGCGTACCGCCGCCGCGGCGGGGGCGGCGATATAGGCACTGAAGCCGTCGGTCGCCGAGAGCCGGACCACGCCCGCCAGCACCCGGCGCCGGCCCGCGTCCGCCGCGAGTGATTTCACCGCCGATTCCACCGCCTCGGCCACGGCCAGGGCTTCTCTGCCGAGGTCGGTCAGTTCCCAGCCGCCGGTCACCCGCGTGAGTACCCGCCCGCCGAGGGTCTGTTCCAGTGCGGCGATCCGGCGGGAAATGGTGGTGTGGTTGAGACCGAGCTGCTCGGCCGCGGTCACGAATCGCCCCGAACGACCGACGGCCAGCAGTACGAGGAGGTCGTCCGCACTGGGACGGCCTGGGAAGGCCGTGCTCATATCTGCATTTTCGCACATCCGCACTGCAGTAATGGTCATTGCAGGGACTTCGGTCTGCACTAATACTCTATGCAGCCGATCAATGTGGGGCCCGTCACATCATGAGACGTGATGTGGTCCCGGGCACGAAGGAGAAGTGCGATGAGGGAGCACAGCGCCGGAGCCGATCCGGCGGCAGTGAAGGACGCCGGGTCCGGTGGAACGGCCGCCGGCCTGCGGCGGGTGGTGGCCGCGTCGATGGCGGGCACGGTCGTGGAGTGGTACGAATTCTTTCTCTACGGCACCGCCGCGACGCTGGTGTTCAGCAAGGTGTTCTTCGCGGAGGGCACCAGCGACCTGGACGCGATCCTCGCCGCGTTCGTCACCTACGCGGTCGGTTTCGCGGCCCGCCCGCTGGGCGGCGTGGTCTTCGGGCACTACGGCGACAAATACGGCCGCAAGAAACTGCTGCAGTTCAGTCTCGTCCTGGTCGGCGGTGCCACCTTCCTGATGGGTTGTCTGCCGACCTTCGGCCAGATCGGTTACTGGGCACCGGCCCTGCTGGTGGCGCTGCGTTTCATCCAGGGTTTCGCGGTCGGCGGCGAATGGGGCGGCGCGGTACTACTGGTCGCCGAGCACAGTCCGAATCGCAGCCGCGGTTTCTGGGCTAGTTGGCCGCAGGCGGGCGTGCCCGCGGGCAATCTGCTGGCCACGGTCGTGCTGCTGGTGCTGACCACGACACTGTCCGACGAGGCCTTCCTCGGCTGGGGCTGGCGGGTCGCGTTCTGGCTGTCGGCGGTGGTGGTGCTGGTCGGGTACTACATCCGCACGAAGATCACCGACGCGCCCATCTTCGTCGCCGCGCAGCAGGAGGCAGAGGAGATCAAGGCCACCTCGCTGAGTGTCGTCGAGGTGCTGCGCCGCTACCCGCGCGGTGTGTTCACCGCGATGGGGCTGCGGTTCGGCGAGAACATCATGTACTACCTGGTCGTCACGTTCACCATCACCTATCTGAAGGTCGAAGTGCACGCCGACACCTCGGTGATCCTGTGGTGGCTGCTCGCCGCGCACGCGGTGCACTTCGTGGTCGTTCCGCTGGTCGGCAGCCTGTCCGACCGCATCGGCCGCCGGCCCGTCTACATGATCGGCGCGCTGACGGCGGCCACCTGGGGCTTCTTCGCCTTCCCGATGATGGACAGCGGTAACAACCTGGTCATCGTATCCGCCATCATCATCGGACTGGTCTTCCATGCCTTCATGTACGCCGGGCAGCCCGCGATCATGGCCGAGATGTTCCCCACCCGTATGCGCTATTCCGGTGTGTCCCTGGGGTATCAGGTGACCTCGATCGTGGCGGGTTCGCTCGCACCGATCATCGCGGTCCGGCTGCTCGATACCTACGGGTCCGCGGTGCCGATCGCCTGGTATCTGGCGGGCGCGGCGGCGGTCAGCGCGATCGCCGTCCTGGCCGCACGCGAGACGAAGGGGCTCGACCTGGAGAGCATCGATCGCGCCGATGCCGAAAGCCTGGCCCCGCGTACCGCCGAGGTGCCCGCGCGATGACCGACCTCGTAGGACGCAGCGCCCTGGTCACCGGCGGCGCGAGCGGTATCGGTGCGGCCTGCGCCCGGGCGCTCGCGGCGCGCGGCGCCACGGTGACGGTAGCCGATATCGACGCCGCCGGCGCCGCGGCTGTCGCCGGGGAACTCGGCGGCGAGTCGTGGGCGGTCGATCTGCTGGACGTCGCGGCGCTGGAGGCACTGGAACTGGGCACCGACATCCTGGTGAACAATGCCGGGGTACAGCACATCTCCCCCATCGAGGAGTTCGCGCCGCAACGGTTCCGCGACCTGCTCACACTGATGGTCGAGGCACCGTTCCTGCTGGTGCGCGCGGCCCTGCCGCATATGTACCGGCAGGGCTGGGGGCGGATCGTCAATATCTCCTCGGTGCACGGTCTGCGCGCCTCCCCCTACAAGGTCGCCTATGTGACGGCCAAACACGGCCTGGAGGGATTGTCGAAGGTGACCGCGCTGGAGGGCGGTCCGCACGGTGTGACGAGCAACTGCGTCAACCCCGGCTATGTGCGCACTCCCCTGGTCGACGAACAGATCGCGGACCAGGCCGCGGCACACGGCGTCCCCGAACAGGAGGTGCTGGAAAGGGTTCTGCTCACCGAGAGCGCGATCAAACGCCTCGTCGAGCCCGACGAGGTCGCCGCACTGGTGAGCTGGCTCGCCGCCCCGAAAGCCGCAATGGTCACCGGTGCGGCGTACACGATGGACGGCGGCTGGAGCGCGCGATGAGGGCGCGCTCCGGCCCGCCGGCCCGGTAGGAGAAATAGGATGCAACCACTGTGGGTGCCGACCGAACAGGACGTCGCCGAGGCCACCCTCACCGACTTCGCGCGCTTCGTCGCGGAACGCACGGGTGCGAATACCGCCGATTACCACGCGCTGTGGCGCTGGTCGGTCGAGGACCTCGAGGGGTTCTGGCACGCGCTCTGGGACTATTTCGCCCTCGGGGATATCGCGGGCGAGATACTTGCGGACACCCGGATGCCGGGCGCACGGTGGTTCCCGGGAACCCGACTCAACTATGGCGATCAGGTGATCCGTCGGGCGAGCGCCGACCGGCCCGCGATCAGGGCGGTAGGCGAGGACACGCCGGTCCGCGATATCTCCTGGCCCGAACTGCTCGACCAGACAGCCGCTTTCGCCCGTACGCTGCGCGAACTGGGTGTGCGGGCCGGTGACCGGGTGGCCGGGTATCTGCCGAATATCCCGGAGACGATCGTCGCGTTCCTGGCCACCGCGAGTATCGGCGCGGTATGGAGCGCGTGCGGACAGGACTACTCGCCGAAAGCCGCGCTGGACCGGCTCGGTCAACTCGAACCCACCGTCCTGGTCACCGCCGACGGTTATCGATTCGGCGGCCGGACCCACGACAAACGCGCCGATATCGCCGCGTTGCGCGCGGGCCTGGACTCGGTACGCGGCACGGTCGTGATCGGGCGTCTGGGGCTCGCGGTGCCGGAGGCGATCTCCTGGAACGACGCGATCGGCGGCGCCCGGACAGCATCGCGGGAGCTCATCACGGAATCCGTGGATTTCGACCATCCGCTGTGGATCGTGTTCTCGTCCGGCACGACCGGCCCGCCCAAGGGCATCGTGCACGGACACGGAGGTGTGCTGCTGGAACACCTCAAAGCCGTGGCGCTGCAATCCGATATCGGCCCCGGCGATACATTCTTCTGGTACACCAGCCCGAGCTGGATGATGTGGAATTTCCAGGTCGCGGGCCTGCTGGCCGGGGCGACCGTCGTCACGTACGAGGGCAGTCCCACCGCGCCCGAGCCGGACGCGTTGTGGCGAATCGCCGCCGATGTCGGTGCCACCGTGCTGGGTATCAGCCCGGGCTATGCGCTGGCCTGCATCAAGGCGGGCTCGGTGCCGCGGTCCGATCACGATCTGTCGGCACTGCGCACCGTCGGTGTGACAGGCTCCGCGCTACCGGCCTCCTCGGCGCGGTGGCTGAGCGAGCACGCCGGCGACCACGTCCGGGTCTCCTCGATCAGCGGCGGCACCGACGTGGTGTCGGCGTTCCTCGGCGGCGTGCGCACCGTACCGGTGTGGCCGGGCGAACTGTCGGCGCCCTTCCTCGGTGTCGCGCTGGACGCCTACGACCCGGCCGGACGATCGGTGCGCGGTGCGGTGGGTGAACTCGTGGTCACCGCGCCGATGCCGTCGATGCCGGTCCGTTTCTGGCGCGACGGGGACGGTACGCGGTATCGCGACGCGTATTTCGACACCTTCCCCGGTGTCTGGCGGCACGGCGACTGGATCACCGTCACCGAACGCCACAGCGTCATCGTGCACGGCCGCTCCGATTCCACCCTCAATCGGCACGGTATCCGAATGGGCAGTGCCGATATCTACCAGGCGGTCGAACGGTTGCCGGATATCGCCGAGGCACTGGTGGTCGGCGTCGAACAACCCGACGGGGGCTACTGGATGCCGCTGTTCGTGGTCCCGGCACCTGGCGCCGAACTCACCGGCGAGCTCGAGGCGCTCATCGCCACCACCATCCGCACCGAGGTCTCGCCCCGGCACGTCCCGGACGAGATCATTCCCGCCCCCGGCATCCCGCACACCCGCACCGGCAAGAAACTGGAGGTACCGATCAAGAAACTGTTCCAGGGCGCCGACCCGGACGGCATCGTGGACCGCACTGCGGTGGACCGTCCGGAACTACTCGACTGGTACCGCACCATCCGGCCGGGCGGTGGCCACGCCCCGAGGTGAGCTGTCGGTTTCCCGTGTCGTTCCACGGGTAAGGCGTGCACACGGGGGCCTGGACAGGCAGGAGGCAGCCTTGAGCAGGAAATCCTTCCGCACAGGCGACAAAGTCGAATGGAACAGCCACGGCAGCACCGCCGAAGGCGAGGTGGAAGAGGTCATCACCGCCGATACGGAGGCGGCCGGCCGCACGGTGCGCGCCTCCGACGAGGACCCGCAGTACCGGGTGCGCAGCGCAAAGAGTGGCCGTGACGCCGTGCACAAACCCGACGCTCTTCGCCTCCGGGGCGACTGACACCGGAGGTGGCGGTCGTGTCGGACGACAACGAGAAAACTCGCGCGCAGTTCGGCGATGCCGTCAATATGACGGCCGCGGAACTACGGCGATGGCTCGATACCGACGAGTCGAAATCGGTCGGGCAGAAGCCGTCCGGGGGCGGCGAATCGACCGGGCATTCCAGTGGGCGTCGCATCGTGGAACTGCTGGAGAAGGAGACGAAGGATCTCACCGCCGACGACTATGCCCATATGCGCAAGGTCGTCGGATACGCGCACCGTCACCTCGAACAATGCCCCGCCGGCGACACCGGGCACAGCAGGTGGCGGTATGCACTGATGAATTGGGGCCACGATCCGGAGAAGGCCGCCGGGTAAGGACCGCGGAGCCGTCGCGGTGGCGGCGTGGATATGCCCCACCGCGCTCTGCTCGCGCCCTCCGGGCCGGCGGCGGTCAGTTCGCCGCGGTGTCCTGTTTGATCGCCGAGATCTCGAATTCCAGGACGACCTTGTCGGCGACCAGCACACCGCCGGTTTCCAGCGCCGCGTTCCAGGTGATGCCGAAATCCTTGCGATTGATGGTGGCCGACCCTTCGAAACCGACCCGGACATTGCCGAACGGATCGGTGGCCTGGCCTTCGAACGTGAAGGAGACGGTGACGGACCGGGTAATGCCCTTGACGGTGAGGTCACCGGTGACGTCGAATGCGTCCGGACCGGTCGGCGTGATCGCCGTGGAGCAGAAGGTGATCTCGGGGTATTCGTCCAGGCCCAGGAAGTCGAGCCCGCGCAGATGCTTGTCCCGGTCGGCATTGCGGGTGTCGATGCTGGCCACCTGGATCGTCACCTCTCCCGAGGAGTTGGCCGGGTTCTCGCCGTCGAAGTACGCGCTGCCGGTGAATTCGTTGAACGCACCGCGCACCTTGGTGACCATCGCATGCCTGGTGACGAAACCGACCCGGGTGTGGGTCGGGTCCAGTACGTAGGTTCCGCTCAGCTCGTTCACGTTCGTCGCGGTCGTCATCCTGTGCCTCCGAGTCCTTGTTGTTGATGTGTCATACAAAGCCTGCGCCGTGATTGGTGATATGTCAACTACTCGGTTACGCTGGACATATGACCGAGACGCGATGGCTCGACGAGCGCGAGCGCCGGGCCTGGCGGGGTTACCTGACGATGCACGCCCGGCTGGTCGCCCGCCTCCACCGGCAGCTACAGCAGGACTCGGGCCTGTCGCTGGCCGATTTCGACGTCCTGGTGCAGCTCACCGACCGGCCCGAGCCGCGGATGCGGGTGGGCGAACTGGGGCAGGCCCTGCAGTGGGAGAAGAGCCGGTTGTCCCACCACCTGGGCCGGATGCAGCGTCGCGGGCTGGTGGTGCGCGAAGACTGCCCGGACGACGCCCGCGGCGCCTACATCGCGCTCACCGAGCAGGGCCGCACCGCGATCGAACAGGCCGCGCCGAGACATGTGGATACCGTGCGCGAACTGGTCTTCGACGCACTCACCGACAACCAGGTGGACGCTCTGGCGTCGATAGCCGGCCGCATTCTCGACAAACTCGACGACACGGACCAGAGCAGATGATCACTGCGGCAGCGCGCGCTCTCCCGCGGACGATCGTCCGCCGGCGAGAAACCTTCACCATCCGACACCCGGCCGATTCACCTGCTGTGGCGCAGAATTTCGGAAGGGGTCCGTCCGTAACAGCGGCAGTAGGCAGCGGCGAAGCGTCCCGGGTGGGCGAACCCCCACGCCCGAGCGATGGAGGTGACGGTCTGCCCGTCACCGGGCACCGCCGCGAGAAGTTGATCGTGCGCGCCCGCCAGCCGTAGCCGCTGCAGGTAGCGCAGCGGGGTGGTGCCGAGGTGGCGGCGGAAGGCCAGTTGCAGGGCCCGCGGAGTGACGAAGGCCGCCGCCGCGACCGCGGCGACGGTGATGTCCTCGCGCACATGCGCTTCCAGGTAGGCGACGGCGCGGCGCACCGTCTCGGGGTGGGCGTCGCGGCGGTCGGCCGCGGTCGGCGCGGTGACCGCGGTGGTGGGTACGGTCGCCAGTACGGTCGCAGCCAGGTAGTCGGTGGCGGTGGCGATCAGCAGTGGATTTCCCGCGGTGGCGGGGTCGGCGGCGAGATGCTTCAGGTGTGCGATCGCCGCGGTGAGCCGGCGGGTGGCGGCGAGGGTGCGCGGCCCGGGTGCGGCGATCCGTACCGGCGCCCCGCCCGCGCCGACGGCCAAGCGGTCCAGCAGTGCCGATTCGAACAGTGTGAGGTCGTAGCGACCGGCGCGGATGATTCCCGAGGACGGCAGCGCGTTCACGCCGAGCACCCCGATCCGACCGGCCGTGAGATCCTCGGCTCCGCCGCCGAGACCGCTGTGTTCGATCACTCCGGCGTGCACGCTCGCCAAACACAGTGCGCCCGAACGCTCGACGCCGAAGGAGACGTCGAACCCGAGCGCGATCCGGTCCAGCGTAACGGGGCCCAGCACATCGCGGCGCAGGCCCACCGAGGTGCGCTGGGGACCGGTATTACCGATCAGCACCCCGGGGTACGCGGTGCGGAGAAATGCCTCGATCTCATCGAGGTTTTCGCTGTGGAACACCGGATAGCGCACCGCCTCGAATTCTTGGGGCCCTCGACCGCCGGTCGGCGAACCGGCCGGGACACTGCGATCTCGGCCAAGGGCCCGGGTTACGGAATCGGATGGAGCGGGTGGGCGGGATCGATCGGGCACCGACTCGTCCGGTCGCCGGCCGCCCGCGCGGTACCGGACGTCCCGGGGCGTCGACACCCGAATACCGCCGCGGCTCGCCCACCAGGAACAAGTACGGGTCAGGCGACCCTGTGGGGGCGGGGCATCGAGACGCCGTCCATGATCTCGGTCCACCAGCTCTGCAGCGGGCTGGGGTCGGGCCATCGCACGTCTACATCACCCGGCACGACCCGAGCCGGTGGCGAGTCGCCGCCGGTGGCGGTACCGGTGGTCACGAAAGCGGCAGCAGTAGTGGTCATAGCAATATTCCTGGCTGACATGCGGGTGACTCCTGGACAGCGCGGGCCCGGCACATTCACCGGGCCCGGCCACCGCAGGGAGTAGGGGAGCTCGATACACGGCACGGCCGGACCTCTCGCACTCCTCGGCACGGACGCTCCGGCCGGCCGGTCAGGCGGTGAGGGCCTGGGGCTCGCCGTCGTGGCGCGCGACCTCGATCTTGCGCGGTTTGGCCTTCTCCGAGACCGGGATCACCAACCGTAGGACACCGTCGCGGTAGTCGGCCCGGATCGCGTCGGTATCGAGGTTCTCGCCGAGGAACAATTGCCGGCCGAACACGCCGCGGGTGCGTTCGGCCGCGATCATCGACCGGTTCGAGTTCAGCTCCGGCCGCGACGCGCGCACCGTCACCACATTGCGTTCGACATCCAGGTCCAGTGAATCCGGGTCGATCCCGGGCAGATCCAGTTCCACGAAGAATTCGTCACCTTCCCGCCAAGCGTCCATCGGCATCACTACCGGTCGCGCGGGGGTCCCGAACACCTGCTGGGTCAGGCGGTCCAGGTCGCGGAAGGGGTCGGTGCGCATCAACATGGTCGCCACCTCCAGTTCACTCCATTCACTGTCGAAGGGAACTAAGATTATCTGTGTCATCTGACAAAGATAATTTTTAGCACTCTCCACAGGAGAGTGCAAGTGAAGTCCGTAGAAAATATGACGTACAGAACAGTCGAAGCAGCTCCTGTCCGGCCGGAGTGTCGGTCCGGATCGGAGGGCGCACACGGCTGGACGGCCGCTGCGTCGAACGACCGGGGCGGCGGCCACTGTACGACTCCACACGATCGGGCCCGCCCGGGGACACCGCAATGCCGCGGAAGCTACGGGATGCGATACCCCCGGAAGGTCACGGATACGCGGGTTCGGAAGCCGAGCCTCTCATAGACGTCGATCGCGGTCGTATTCCCTTCCGCGACATGCAGAAAAGGACGGTCGCCGCGGGCCACGATACGGGCGATGAGCGCACGGACCAGGTGGGCCGCATGGCCCTTGCCCCGGGCTTCAGGGGCGGTACAGACGGCGCTGATCTCGGTCCACCCCGGGGGCCGGAGCCGTTCTCCCGCCATGGCCACCAGCCGGCCGCCGTCGCGGATACCGAGATAGGTGCCGAGCTCCTGGGTGCGCGGCCGGAACGGACCGGGCCGGGTGCGCGCGACGAGGTCGAGCATTTCGGACACGCTGTCCGGCCCCAGTTCGACCATCCCGCGATCGTCGGTCGGCGCGGCCGGGGCGGCTCCGAAAAAGACCATCTGCCGACCCGCGAGGGTGAAGATCTCTTCCCAGTCCGCCGGCGGCGGCGCCGCACAGCTGAACATATCGGCGAGTTCGCCCGGCCCGAGCAACCGCGCGAGATCGGCCCAAGCCCGCGGATCCGGATCCGCACCGACCGCGGCGAAGGTCGCGATGTCGGGCAGGTAGGTGAGGGCCCGGCCGCTCCGGCGGGCCAGATGCGCATGGTGCCCACGCAGTGATTCGCCCACCGGGTCGTCCAGCACAGCGGTGTCCGGGGCCACCGCGATACCGCAGATCTCGTCGTTCGCCACCTGCCGAGTATGCCGGGCGGCGCACACCACGGCCGTGCACGCACGGAGCCGGGGCGGTCCGCGGGTGGGTCCAGCGTGGAACGAGGCGCCGGCCCGGCACAGCGAAACGCCCCTTCGACGGGAGGTAGCGGTGCCCATGGTGGTTAGGGGGCTCGGATGGATCGCGCTGTATGTGGCGGTGGCGGTGGTGCGGCGGGCCCGACCGTGCGACACACCCACACCACCCGTGCCGTATGGATGATCACCGGCGTCCTGCTTGCCCGCCTGCTCCCGGTTCGCTCTCGCTCCCGGTTGAGTCCGCACCGGCCGGCCGAATCTGTTGTCCCGGTGTGCACACCGCGATAACCTCAATCGAGTTAGCAGAGGCTAACCTCTGATGGGCGAGCGGACGAGGTCGGGTAGTGGATATCAACAGGCGCCGACTGTTCCGAGCCGGTCTCGGCATGAGCGCGATACTGGTGGTCGCGGCGTGTGGAAGCGGTTCTCCCGGTTCGGGTGACGGCACCAGCGGTCCGCCCAGACGTGGCGGAACGCTGCGCGTCGGGGCGCTGGGTAAGTTGTCCAAGATCGAGCGCGACCCCCACGCCACGCTGAGCAACGACAGTGATTTCCTGATCATGTCGCTCCTCTACGATCCGCTGACCGTGCCCGGCGCCGACCCCAATGTGGCTCCGCGACTCGCGGCTCGCTGGGAGGCGGACGCGGATCAGCGGAATTGGACGTTCACGCTCGCCGAAGGCGCGAGTTTCCACGACGGCCGGCCGGTCACCTCCGCGGACGTGGTGTGGTCGCTTCGCCGGCTGCGCGAGATCGCCGGAGAAACGAAGGTTCCGGTGTCCTCGGTGGCCGATATCCGGCCCGCGGGCCCGAACGCGGTGGTGCTGACCTGCGCCGCGCCGAACAGTCAACTGCCGCTGCTGCTGCGGATGATGACCTTCGTCGTACCCGAGGGCACCACCGATTTCGCCCGCGGCGTAGGCAGCGGACCGTTCCGGCTCGAATCCTTCGACCGCGGCAATGCCCGGCTGGTGCGTAACGAGGCCTGGCACGGCGGTCCACCGCTGCTCGACGCGATCGAGGTCACCTTGTTCGAGAGCCCGGAGTCGATGTCGAACGCGATCATGTCCGGTCAGATCGATCTGGCGTCCAGTGTCGGCGCGGTGGCCGGCCGCACCGCGGAGCGCCGGGGTGATCTGAAGGTCGTCCGGCGGCCCGACGATGTCGCGGTGGCGATCGCCATGCGTACCTCTGATGGGCCGTTCGCCGATCCGCGGGTGCGGGAAGCGCTGCGCCTCACCGTCGACCGCGAGGCGATGGTGGCACAGGCCCTGTCGGGTTACGGCACGGTCGCCAACGATGTTCTCGGTACCGCGGATCCGAGCTTCGACCGCTCCCTACCGCAGCGCGCACGCGATATCGACCGGGCGAAGGCGCTGCTCGCGGAGGCGGGATTCGACACATCGAAGACCTATCGGCTGGTGACCAAACAGGAGGCCGCCGGCGAAGTCGAGTCCGCCCGCGTTTTCGCCGCCCAGGCCGGAGATGCCGGCCTGAAGATCGAGGTCGTCGTCCAGGAGGCCAACGACTTCTACGACCGGACCTGGCTGCAGGCACCGTTCTACACGGTCAACTGGGGCACCAACGACTCGGTGGTGTTCTTCGCCAGCAAGGTCATGACCTCGCAGACCGCATGGAACGAGGCCGGCTTCGCGGATTCCGCCTTCGACAAGGCCTACACTCGGGCACTCGCCGCGCCCGTCGGTACCGAGTTCGACGAGGCGAGCAGGGAAATCCAACGGATCCAGTACGACCGCGGCGGTTACCTCGTTTGGGGCATGGCCGACGGTATCGATATCGCCGCCACCTCGGTTCAGGGGCTGCCCGCCCTCGGCGGGTACGGCCGGGTGCAGCTCGAACGCGCGTGGTTGTCGAGTTGAGGAAGGTCACCGGCCTGGTGGCGCGCCGGCTCGCGCTGCTGTTCATCCTGCTCGCCCTGGTCTTCCTGGTGGTCGATCTGCTGCCGGGCAATGCCGCACGCGCCGTGCTCGGGCGGGACGCGCCGGCGGATCGAATCGCCGCCAAGGAACACGAACTGGGTCTCGACCGCCCACTACCGGAGCGTTTCTGGTCCTGGTTCACCGGTGCGCTCACGGGCGATTTCGGGACCACCGCTCATGGGCAGCCGGTGAACGCACTGCTCGCCGAGAACTTCCCCCAGACACTGCTGTTGGCCTCGATCGCCATGCTGGTCACCGTGGCGGTCTCGCTGCTGTGCGGGATGTGGTGGGCGGCACGCCCCTCCGGTCTCGCGGCCCGGGTACTGCAACCGGGCACGGCCTTCGCCACCGCGATTCCGGAGTTCGTCGTAGCGATCACCCTGGTAATGGTGTTCTCGCTGTGGCTGGGTGTCCTTCCCTCGGTGACCTTCACCGATCGATCGGGCTATCCGGCGAGCGTGGAAATGCTGGTGCTACCGGTCCTCGCGCTCGCGGTACCGCAGGCGGCCTGGAACGCGCGCGTGGTCCGGGGCGCGGTGCTCGACGCGGCGACGGCTCCCCATGTCGACAACGCCCTCCTGAACGGACTACCGGAGCGGACCGTCCTGCTCCGGCATGTGGTTCCGTTCGCTCTCCCGGCCATCGCGGCGTCCTTCGCGACCTCCGTGGGCACCCTGTTCGGCGGCGCCCTCGTCGTGGAGACGATATTCAACTACCCGGGCGTGGGTGCGCTGATCGCCGGTTCCGTCTCCGATCGCGATACCGCACTGGTCGCCGCGATCGTGGCATTGACCGGCACGGCGATCATGTGCGTACTGCTGGCCGCCGACGGCATCCGTATCTGGGCGAACCGGGGCCGGCGATGACGCCCGTGCTCACCCGCCGCGGCGTCGTGGCGGCCGTGTCCCCCGCCGTCCTGATCACCGTGGTCGCGGTGTCCGGACCCTTCCTCGCACCGCATCCGGTCGACTATCCCGTGGGCATCGCGTTCGAGAAACCCAGCGGCAGCGCCTGGCTGGGCGGCGACCGGATCGGCCAGGACGTCACGAGCCGGCTGTTGCACGGGGGCTGGGGGTTACTGGTGCTCGCCGCGATCATCGCCGGGCTGGTCACCACCTGCGCGGCCGTCCTGGGTGCGACGGCCGCGTTGCACACCCGCGCCGGCGCGTGGATCGAACGCGCCGCGGACCTGTGCATGCTGCTGCCGCCGGTACTGGCGATCCTGCTGTTCATGCTGTCCTGGCCCGAATCCGGTACCGCCGGCCTGATCGCTGTCGCGGTCGTCGCGGGAACCCCGTATTCGGCGCGTGTATTCGCCGCGGCCGCGAGTGGAGTCGCGCGAGCGGGCTTCGTCGAGGCCGCCCGGGCCCGCGGTGAGCGACTGGGCTACCTGGTATTCCGCGAATTGCTGCCGAATCTGCGTCACACACTGCTCACCCAGCTCGGTTTGCGGTTCGTGGAGGCCATCTACATCGTCAGCACCGTGTCGTTCCTACAGTTGCCGACCTCGCTGGGCGCCGCCAACTGGGCGGTGATGGTCCGGGAGAACGCGCCGGGGATCCTGCTCAATCCGGCGGCGGTGCTGGCGCCGAGCCTGGCCATCGGGCTACTGGCCGTCAGCGTCAACAGCGCGGTGACCGCGTTCGCCGGGGAACGGCCGATATGAACGGCGGCGTAGTCGTCGACGATCTATCGATCCACGCACTGTCCGGTGCCGAACTCCTGGCACCGGTATCGCTGCGGGTGCCGCCGGGGACGGTGGCGGCGTTGACCGGGCCGTCCGGTACCGGCAAGACCACGCTCATGCGGGCTCTGCTCGGGCATCTGTCCCCGGGCGCCCACCGCACGCACGGCACCGTGCACGTCGCCGGCCAGGATGTCTTCGCCCTGAGCCCGGCTGCGCGGCAGGATTTCCGGCGACGCAATATCGCGTTCGTCGATCAGGATCCCGGCGCCGCACTCAACCCCGCACTGCGCGTACGCACCCTGCTCGAAGAAGCAGCGGTTCACCCGAGCGACAGCACGCTCCGCGCCGCCCTCGCCCGGGTGGACCTGCCCGAATCCTTCCTGCGCCGACGCCCCGGCGAATTGTCCGGCGGCGAACAGCGGCGGGTTGCGCTCGCCGTCGCCCTCGTGCGCGAGGTGGGCGTCCTGGTCGCCGACGAACCACTCGCCGGTCTGCACGGAAACCTGCGCAATACGATCGTCGACCTCCTGCGCTCGCTGGCCACCGAGGACAAGATCGCGTTGGTGATCTCCGGTCACCACACCGAGATCCTGCACCGCCTCGCCGACGAGGTCGTCGAACTGGGCGAATCACGGACCACCTTGGCCCGGCTCGCCGCACGCGCCGCGGAACCACCGCGCTCCGGGCCGCCCGCGCTGGAAGCAGCCGCGATCTCCGCGGTGGCCGGGCGCACCGGCCTGCTCCGCTCCGTGGATCTCACGGTCCCGGCCGGCGGGTCGGTGGCCCTGGCCGGGCCGTCCGGGGCCGGGAAAACCACGCTGGCGCGGGTACTCACCGGAATACACACCGAGGCCACCGGCACCCTCGTGGTCGACGGCCGTCCGCTGGCCGTCGGCCGGGCCCGCCGAGCCCGGCGCGACCGGCGCCGCGTCCAATTGATCCCGCAGAACCCGCTGTCCACGCTGAACCCGAAACACACGGTCCTGCAGTCCCTGTCACGACCGTTACGCCTGGCCGGGAACACCGCCCGGTCCGAGATCGCCGAACGCGCGGCCGACCTGCTGCGCAGTGTCGACCTCGCGCCCGATCTACTACACCGCTATCCCGGCGCACTGTCCGGTGGCCAGCGCCAGCGCGTCGCCATCGCGCGCGCACTCGGCGCCGAGCCCGACATCCTCATCTGCGACGAGATAACCTCGGCGCTCGACGACCGGACCGCGCGCTCGATCATGGACCTGATCGAGCACACCCGGCACACCCGTGGCATCGGCACACTCGTCATCAGCCACGATATGGCAGTGATCGCCGCCTACTGCCGGCAGATCGTGGTCCTCGGCGACGGCGCCGTCGTCGAACAGGGCTCCACCGCGGAGGTACTGGCCGCCCCGCACGCATTGGAGACCAAGGCCTTGCTGGCCTGACCGGTGGCTCGCGGCCGGATCAGAACGGGTACCGCTGGATCTCGGATTGCACAGTGATCCACTGGGTTTCGGTGAACGTATCGAGGTTGGCGGTCGGCCCGCCGAACCGGCCGCCGGCTCCGGAGGCCTTCAGACCGCCGAACGGAATCGGCGCCTCGTCGTCCACGGTCTGATCGTTGATGTGCACGGCACCCGAGACGATCCGGTCGGCGAGTTCGTAGGCCTTGAACGCGTCGCCGGTGAGGATACCCACGGACAGACCGTATTCGGAGGCATTGATGATATCCACGGCCTCCTCGACGGTGTCGTAGACCAGGACCGGCGCCACCGGGCCGAAGATCTCCTCGGTCCAGGCGGGATTGTCCGGGGTGAGACCGGTGAGAACGGTCGGTCGGTAGAACAGATCCGTGAACTGCCCGCCCGCGGCCACCGTAGCGCCCGCATCGACGGCCGCGGTGACCAGTCCGTGGACCCGGTCGCGCTGGCCGGCATCGATGATCGGACCCAGCATGTTGCCCGGGTCGGTGGGATCGCCCACCGGAATGTCCTGCGCCTTGTCCACCAGGGCTGCCACGTACTCCTCGGCGACGGACCGGTGCACGAGATGCCGGCCGGTGGTCATGCAGATCTGCCCCTGGTGCAGGAACGAACCCCAGGCACCCGCCGACGCGGCCGCCTGCACGTCCGCATCGGGTAGCACCAGCAGCGCATTGTTACCGCCCAGCTCGAGGTGCAGCTTCTTGAGCAGCGGCCCGGCCGCCGCGGCGATCCGGCGACCGGCGGCCGTGGAACCGGTGAACGACAGGCACGGGATCCGCGGGTGTTCGACCATCGCCGCACCCAGGTCGCCGCCGCCGGGCAGTACGTGCAGCACTCCAACAGGTAATCCCGCGTCCCGCAGCACTTCGGCCAGGGCCAGCCCGCCCGAGATCGGGGTACGCGGATCCGGTTTGAGGATTACCGCGTTACCCAGGGCGAGCGCCGGTGCCACCGAGCGCATCGACAGGATGGCGGGGAAGTTGAACGGCGAGATCACGCCCACGATTCCCACCGGAATCCGGCGGGCCATCGACAGGCGCGGTTTCCCGGACCGCAGCATCTCCCCGTACGGATGCGCGGCCAGGGCCGCGGACTCCTGGAGTTCGCTCGTCACCAGACCGACCTCGAAGGCCGCCTTACCCTGCCCCGACCCCGCTTCGGCCACCAGCCAGGAGCCGAGCCGGTCCGGATTCTCGCCCAGCAGCTGCGCGGCGCGCAGCAGGACGGCCACTCGTTCGTCATAGGTGCGCGCCGCCCAGTCCTGTTGCGCCGCCGTGGCCGAGCGCACCGCTGTCTCCAGTTCGGCGGTCCCGGCTTCGCCCACGGTGTCGAGCACCGCCCCGGTGGCCGGGGAGACCACGGGCAGGGTGCGGGAGGTCGGACGGAAGCTGCCGTCGAACAGCGCGGCGCGCCAAGCGGTGGCGGCCGAATCGGCGGTGGTGGTCATAGCGAACTCCTGAAATGCGGTGTCGTGCGTAGCAGAGGTGGCCGCGAGGACGAGTATCCTCGCCGCACCCGTCCGCTGTGTCGATCGCCCGTATCCGATGGCGCGGACCGGGCACCGGCCCTGCGCTCACGCGTAGATCCGGCAGCGGGCGACCGCAATCAGGCCGCCTGCTGCCACCCGGTATAGGCCTCCGCCAGATAGGCGGCGCCGTGCCGGGAACCGGTGACCATCGCCAGTTCGCCGCGCTGCCGGGCGATATCGAACGGAGACGCCCCCTCCACGGAGTGGAGCATGGTGGTCATCCAGTACGAGAAGTGCTGGGCCTTCCATACCCGGTCGAGAGCACGGTCGGTGTAGCGGTCCAGGGCCTCGTCTCCGGCGCCGGCCAGGAAATCGGTGATCGCCTCGTGCAGTACGCGGACATCGGCGAGCGCCAGGTTGAGCCCTTTGGCTCCGGTCGGCGGTACGGTGTGCGCGGCATCGCCGGCGAGCAACAACCGCCCGTGGCGCATCGGGGCGGTGACGAAGGAGCGGAACGGCAGCACCATCTTCGCGCTGATCGGCCCCTCCTGGATCTCGAAACCGTTCCCGTTCACCCGGCGGCGCATCTCCGCCCAGATCCGGTCGTCGTCCCAGTCCTCGGGCCGCTCGCCGGGCGAGCACTGGAAATACATCCGCTGCATCGTGGGCGTGCGCTGGCTCACCAGCGCGAAGCCGTGCTCGGACTGCGCGTAGATCAGTTCCGGATGCGAGGGCGGTGCCTCGGCGAGGAACCCGAACCAGGCGAACGGGTATTCGCGGAACCATTCACCGCGGGTCCCGGCCGGGAAGGCTTTGCGGCAGATCGACCGGGAGCCGTCGGAACCGACCACCAGCTCCGCCTCGATCCGGCCGCGGCGACCGTCGGCATCGATGAAGGACACCACTGGCCGTGCGCCGGAGGTGTCGACCACGGTATCGGCGACGCCGTAGCGCACATCGCCCCCGTCGATCTCGCGGCGGGCCGCCAGATCGATGAAGACATCGTTCTGGGGGTACAGCCAGACGGATTCACCGACCAGCTCCTGGAAGTCGATGCGGTGGTTCTCGCCACCGAACCGGAACACCACACCGTCGTGGCGGTCACCGTCGGTGATCACCCGATCGGACACCCCGGAGTCGACCAGGGTGCGCACCGACCCCGCTTCGAGGATTCCGGCGCGGATGGTGGTGGCGATATCGTGCCGGCTGCGGATATCGATGACCACCGAGTCGATTCCGGAGCGGTGCAGGAGATGGGAGAGCAGCAGCCCGGCCGGGCCCGCCCCGACAATCGCTACCTGGGTCCGAGTGGTGGTCACAGTGCGTACTCCTTCGTATCGTCGCGTCCGGTGCCGAGTGCCGAGGCCGTGGGTTCCGAGTGCCGGGCGGCCAGGCGGGGAACCGTCGCCAGCGCGAGCAACCCGATCGCGGCGACCACCGCGAAGAAGTAGAAACCCCACGGATGGGCGGAACCGGCCACGATGAGCGCCCCGGTGATACTCGGCCCGAAGATGGCGCCGAGGCGGCCGACCGCGGAAGCGAGACCGAGCGCGGTCGCGCGGACCTCGGCCGGGTAGGCCTGCGTGATATAGGCGTAGACCAACACCTGGGCCGAGAAGACGAAAATACCGGTCACCAGCACCAGGGCATTGAGCAGGAACGTGTTCGGCACTTTGATGCTCAGCAGGGCGAGCAGCACCGCGGCCGCACCGAACCAGATCAGGATGGTCGGTTTGGTGCCGCGCCGGTCGGCCAGGGTCCCCGCGACGATCAGGCCGATGATGGCGCCGATATTCAGCACCAGCAGCAGGGTCAGCGACGTGGACATGTTGTATCCGGCGTCGCGCATCAATTTCGGCAGCCAGGTGTTGAGTCCGTAGACCAGCAGCAGACCCATGAACGACCCGACCCACACGCCGAGGGTGGTGCGCAGGTATTTCGGCTGCAGGACCACAGTGGGGCCGACGCGTTCGGTCTTGCTCTGGGCCGCCAGATAGGCATCGGATTCGGGCAACTTCCACCACATGAGGGGCAGCAGCAGGAATCCGGCGATACCGCCGGCATAGAACAGGATCTCCCAGTTCGGTACGAGCCAGAGCGCGAACAGTGAGGCCAGGACCGCACCGAAGTGGTAGCCGGTCATGGTGAAGGTACTGGCGAAGGCCCGGCGCGAGGCGGGCATGTGTTCGGCCATGAAGGTGAGGGCGGTCGGCATACAGGCGCCGAGACCGAGCCCGGCGAGCAACCGGAAGGCGCCGAACACGGCTACCGATCCGGCCCACGGCACCGCGACGGTGAACACCGAGAACAGGGCGATCGAGGCCAGCAGTACCGAGCGCCGGCCGTAGCGATCGGCGAGCGGACCGACTCCGGCGGCACCGATGGCCACGCCGACCAGGGAGATGGTCGCCGCGAAGGTCGCGCCCGAGGCCGTGAACCCGGCGTGGTTCTCGTCGATCAGTGTCGGAATGACCGCACCGAGGACGACGAGGTCATACCCGTCGAGCAGCACGGTGAGCCAGCACAGCGCGGCAGGCCACGACAGCAGTTTGTTCATGATGGGGTTCTCTTCTGATCTTCGGGTCGCCACGATGCGACCCGGCTTGTGACGGCACTCACGCTAAGCTCCGCTTCCTCAGAAATCCAATAGATGATTTTCTGAAGTGGAATAGAGGAGATCTATGGCATTCGAGGTGGACCTCAACCTGGTCCGGACATTCGTCCTGCTCTACGAGACGCGCAGCGTCACAGCCGCGGCCGATCTGCTGGGCGTCACTCAGCCGACTGTCAGCTACGGCCTGGGCAAATTGCGTAGGCGGCTCGACGACGAACTGTTCGTCCGCGGGCCCGGCGGCCTGGTGCCGACCTCGGAATCCGAACGGCTGTACCCGCCACTGCGCGCCGCACTGGCGGAGGTCACCGAAACACTCGGCGCGACCACGGACTTCGATCCGGGCCGGCCCACCCGCTTCACCCTGGGACTCTCGGATCTGGGGGAGGTGACGGTACTGCCGCTGGTCCTGGCCGAACTGGCAGCCCAGGCGCCACAGGCGGGTCTGCAGGTCCAGGCCTTCGACCTCGACACCGCGACCGATCGGCTGGCCCGCGGCGAGATGGACGCCATCGTGGCCAGCCCGGTCCTCGATTCGCCCCGGCTGCGCCGGACACCCCTGTTCACCGAGGGGTACGCGGGTATGGTCGCCGCCGATCATCCCCGGCTGGGCACCGGCACACCGACGCACGGCGAGCTCGAGCGGGAGCGACACGTGGTGGTGGACGGCGGCAGCGGCCATCTGGGTCCGCGCCGGGCACTGGTCGAACACCGGCTGGAGAGCCGCATCGCGGTCCGGGTCACCCGGTTCGCGACACTCCCGTACGTGGTGCAGGACAGCGAACTGGTCGCGATCGTCCCGGAGCGAGTCGCCCGCGCGCTGGCCCGGACCCATTCGGTGCGGATCTTCGCGCTGCCCTGGCCCATCGAACCGGTCGAGGTGGCCGCCTACACCCGGCACGCACCCGGACGCAGCGCCGCCCAGCGCTTCTTCCTGGAGGTGATCCGGACGGCCATGGGCAAGCTGCCGGCCCTGTGAACCGGCCGAAATCACGACATCGCTCTCAACCGACCCGCTCGACCAGCGCGTCGTCGACCTCGACGGCCGCGCCGGTGGCCGCGCGGACGTCGGCGACGGTCACCCCGGGCGCGGTTTCCACCAGCACCAGTCCACGCTCGGTCACGTCGAGCACGGCCATATCGGTGATGATCCGGTCCACACAGCCCAGACCGGTCAGCGGCAGGGTGCATTCTTCGACGATCTTGGGCTCCCCCGACCGCGAGACATGATCCATCATCACGATCACCCGCCGGGCGCCGTGCACCAGATCCATGGCGCCGCCCATCCCCTTGACCATCTTCCCCGGAATCATCCAGTTGGCCAGATCGCCGCGCGCGCTGACCTGCATGGCGCCCAGCACCGCTACATCGACCTGACCGCCGCGGATCATGCCGAAGGACTGCGCGGAATCGAAGAACGAGGCGCCGGGCAATACGGTGATGGTTTCCTTGCCGGCATTGATCAGTTCGGGATCGAGTTCGTCCTCGATCGGGTACGGGCCCACCCCGAGGACACCGTTCTCCGAATGCAGCACGACGGTGATATCGCCGGGCAGATAGTTGGGCACCAGCGTCGGCATCCCGATGCCGAGGTTGACGTACTGGCCGTCTTCGAGTTCGGCGGCGACGCGGGCCGCCATCTGTTCGCGGGTCAGCGTCATGCGCGCACCGTCCTGTTCTCGATTCCTACTTCGACCTTGCCGACGGGTACGACCCGCTGGACCTGGATCCCCGGGGTGTGCACCTGGTCGGGGTCCAGTTCGCCCGGTTCCACCAAATGCTCGACCTGGGCGATGGTGATCCGGCCCGCCGCGGCCGCGGGCGGGTTGAAGTTGCGGGCGCTGGCGCGATAGACGAGGTTGCCGTGCCGGTCGCCCTTCCAGGCGTGAACCAGCGCGTAGTCGGTGACGATGCCCCGCTCGAGCACATAGGTGACCCCGTCGAATACCCGGGTCTCCTTCGGCGGTGAGGCCACCGCGATGCCCCCCGCGCCGTCGTAGCGCAGCGGCAATCCACCCTCGGCGACCTGGGTGCCGACACCGGCCGGGGTGAAGAAGGCCGGAATTCCGGCGCCCCCGGCCCGCATCCGCTCGGCGAGGGTGCCCTGCGGGGTGAGCTCGACCTCGAGTTCGCCGGACAGGTACTGGCGGGCGAACTCCTCGTTGGCGCCGACATAGGAGCTGATGGTCCGGCGGATCCGGTGCGCCGCGAGCAGCACCCCGAGACCGAAGCCGTTGGTGCCGCAGTTGTTGCTGACGACCTCCAGATCGGTGGCGCCCTGGTCGAGCAGCGCGTTGATCAGTATTTCCGGGATCCCGACCAGCCCGAATCCGCCGACGGCCAGGGAAGAGCCGTCGGGGATATCGGCGACCGCTTCGGCGGCTGTGGCAATGACTTTGTCCATCACGCGCTCCACAGTAACCAGAATTGTGCGGAATGTGAACTCATGTGCGTATAGTGAACCTCGCGCACGGTCATTGATCCGGTCCGAGCCGGGTCCTATGCTGTTCGCATCCCGTAGCAATGTCCACATCCCGAACGTGAGGTCGCGCATGCTCCAATTGCCCCCGCGGTACCGCGGTATCGACAAGGACGAGGAAGCACCGCTCGACTTCGCCGATTACCGCACCACCGCCCTCCGCCACCCGAAACAGCCGCTGATCCTGCTCCCCCAGCGACTCGGCGAACTCACCGGTCCGGTGCTCGGCGAAGGCCGGATCACCGAGGCGGACGCCGATCTGACACTGGCCCGTGGTGGCGAGGCGGCCGGGCAGCGTATCGTCGTCCACGGCCGCGTCCTCGACAGCGACCGCAAACCGGTACCGAACACATTGGTCGAGGTCTGGCAGGCCAATGCCGCCGGGCGCTACCGGCACCAGGGCGACCAGTGGCCGGCCCCGCTGGACCCGCATTTCGACGGCGTCGGCCGGGCACTCACCGACCGCGACGGTCACTACTCGTTCACCACGATCAAGCCGGGCATCTATCCGTGGCGCAACCACCACAATGCGTGGCGCCCCGCCCATATCCATTTCTCGCTGTTCGGGCGCGCCTTCACCCAGCGCCTGGTGACCCAGATGTACTTTCCGGACGACCCGATGTTCTTCCAGGACCCGATCTACAACTCGGTCCCCGACGGCGCCCGCCAGCGCATGGTGAGCACATTCGACTACGAGGCCACCACCGACAACTGGGCGGTGGGCTACCGGTTCGACATCGTGCTACGCGGCCGCGACGCGACCCCGTTCGAGGAGGACGACGACCACGATGAATGACACCGATTTCGCCCCCCGCTATCCGGTGACCACCGGCGATTTCACCACGGTGGAGTTCGGCCCCACCCCGTCACAGACCGTGGGCCCCTTCCTCCATATCGGACTCCCCTGGCCGGACGGCCCCGATGTGGTCGCCCCCGGCACGGACGGCGCCATCACCGTCACAGTGACGGTGAGCGACGGGGCCCGGACCCCGGTCGCGGACGCGCTCGTGGAGGTCTGGCAGGCCAATCGCGACGGCGTATTCGAGCATCCGGACGACCCGCGCCCGCAGACCGACCCCGCTTTCCGCGGTTTCGGCCGCTGCCCCGCCGACGCGACCGGTACCGTCCGGTTCACCACGGTGAAACCCGGAGCCCTCACCGGCGGCGACGGGGAAACCGAAGCGCCGCATCTGAACGTGTCGATTTTCGCGCGCGGCATGCTCAACCGGCTGGTCACCCGGCTCTACTTCGCCGACGAAGAGTCCGCCAATGCCGCCGATCCTGTTCTGGCTGCGCTGCCCGCGCCCCAGCGGAACAAGCTGATCGCCCGCGCCACCGCCGAGGGCTACCACCTCGACATCGTCGTACAGGACGCCGATCCGGACGGCGCCGAGACGCCGTTCTTCCACTTCTAGGAGGATCCGAGTGCCGCGTGGAGAGCTGTTCGATCCGCTTTTCGGGGCGGCCGAAC
The DNA here is from genome assembly GCF_050942415.1 of Nocardia grenadensis. Classification (NCBI taxonomy): domain Bacteria; kingdom Bacillati; phylum Actinomycetota; class Actinomycetes; order Mycobacteriales; family Nocardiaceae; genus Nocardia; species Nocardia grenadensis. The sequence goes on from NZ_CP192054.1 coordinate 3,584,936, forward strand.
TCGGCGCCGCCCTGTCCGACCGCGCCTGGATCACCGCACTGATCCAGGTCGAGTGCGCGCTGGCCCGCGCCCAGGCCGCCACCGGGGTGCTCGACGAGGAATACGCGAACGCCATCGACGCGGCGGGACCGGAGTTGGCCGGACGACTGGACCCGGAGCAGCTCGGCGGTGCCGCGGTGACCGGCGGTAACCCGGTCATTCCGCTCGTCGGCGAACTGCGCCGGGCCTGCGCGGCGGCGCACGTGCCCCCGGCGGCCGTCCACAAGGGCGCCACCAGCCAGGACATCCTCGACAACGCCCTGGCACTGCTGGCCCAGCAGGCCGGGACGCTGATCGTGGACGACCTGCGCGCCGCGGCGGACTCCGCCGCGACCCTGGCCCGCGGCCACCGGGACACCCCGATGGCCGCGCGCACCCTCGGTCAACAGGCACTGCCCACCACCTTCGGTGCGCTGGCGGCCGGCTGGTGCGTCGCACTCGACCGGGCGGCGGGCTCGGTCACCGCCGCGCTGGCCGACCTGCCGGTCCAGTTCGGCGGTGCCGCGGGGACCCTCGCCGCGCTGTACCCGCACGGTCCGGCGGTGGCCGACGCGCTCGCGGCGGAATTGGGGCTGGCGCCGCAGCGGGTGCCGTGGCACACCGACCGCACACCCCTCGCCGAACTCGCCACCGCCTTGGGCGTGGCCGCCGGTGCGGTGAGCAAGGTCGCCACCGATATCGTGACGCTGTCCGCTACCGAAATCAATGAGGTGAGCGAGGATTTGCCCGGTGGTTCGTCGGCGATGCCCCATAAGCGGAACTCGGTGGCCGCGATCACCGCACGCGCCGCGGCCCGGCGCGTCCCCGGGCTGGTCGCGACCGCGCTCGGCGCGATGGACCACGAAATGCAGCGTGCCGCCGGAGCCTGGCACGCCGAATGGGAAACCGTCACCGACTTGCTCCGCCTGACCGGCGGCGCCGCCCACCGGCTGGCCCAGAGCCTGGCCGGGCTGCGGGTCGATCCCACGGCGATGTCGCGCAATCTCGCCGTCACCGGCGGATTGCTGCTGGCCGAACGAGTGACCGCGGCGCTCTCCGAGCACACCGAACGGGCGCGCGAGATCGTCACCGCCGCGGCCACCGCCGACCCACCGGCATTGGACAGCGATCCCGAGATCGTCGAATTCCTGGGTGCCGACCGGGTCCGGGAACTGCTGGACCCCGCCGGATATCTGGGCCACGCAGCCGATTTCGTCACGCGGGTACTCGACGAACGCGGTGACGAGACCGGCGGGCCGGACACCGACCAAGCCACCGGGCCACAGTGACCCGCGACCGAGAACGAACCGAACGGAAAAGGTGATATGGCGTCGACCGCAGCGAAACCGACCACGAGCGTCGAACTCTCCTACCAGGCCTTCGGCCCCACCGGGGACGCGCCGACCGTCGTCCTGCTGGGCTCGCTCGGTTCGAACCGGTCGATGTGGGACCCGCAGATCGCCGCGCTGGCCGCCGGCCACGAGGTACTCGCCGTCGAGCTGCGCGGGCACGGCGAATCCCCGGTTCCGGCAGGTGATTACACCATCGCCGAACTCGCCGGTGATGTCCTCGCGCTGCTGGACCGGGTGGGCCGCGACGCGGTGCACCTGATCGGGTTATCGCTCGGCGGTGCGGTCGCCCAGCGGATCGCCGCCTACCATCCCACCCGGGTCCGCACCTTGACCCTGCTCTGCACAGCCGCGAAATTCGGCACCCCGCAGGACTGGCTCGACCGGGCGGCCGCAGTACGCGCCGCGGGCACCGGATCTCTCGCCGAGGCCGTGGTGGGCCGCTGGTTCACCACCGGTCTCACCACCCGTGACCCCGAGCTCGTCGCCCGCAGCCGGGCGATGGTCGCCGCGACACCGGACGCGGGCTATGCCGCCTGTTGTGCCGCCCTCGCGCACTGGGACGGGCGCCCCGATCTCGCCCGGATCACCGCACCCACCCTGGTGATCGCGGGCGCCCAGGACCCGGCCACCACCCCCGGCGATATGCGGAGCCTCGCCGACGGAATCGCGAATTCCGTACTGCACGTGCTCGATCCCGCCGCTCACCTGGCCAATGTCGAACAGGCCGGACAGGTCTCGGCGCTGATCACCGCGCATATCGCCGACCGGCGCGAACGTGCCGCGGCATTCGAGCAGGGGATGCGGGTGCGGCGCGCGGTGCTCGGCGACGCCCATGTCGACCGCGCCGTCGCCGGAACCACCGAATTCACCGAGCCGTTCCAGGATTTCATCACCCGCACCGCCTGGGGCGATGTCTGGAGCCGACCCGGCCTGGATCAGCACACCCGGCGGCTGCTCACCCTCGCCGTGCTCACCGCCGTGGGCAACACCCATGAGCTCGATATGCATATCCGCGCGGCACTGCGGGCCGGCATCGAGCCGGCCGAGCTCGCCGAGGTATTCCTGCACACCGCGGTCTACGCGGGTGTGCCGAACAGTAACCTCGCCTTCGGACTCGGCAAGGCGGCGCTGGCCGACGGTGTCGGGTCCCGCCCGGCCGACGACACCGCGGCCGGACCCGCCGACGAGGAAATACACCGACCATGACCGAACCCTCACCGGACTACGTGCAGTCGCTGGGCCGCGGCCTCGCCGTGATCCGCTCCTTCGACGCCGGCCATCCCCGGCGCACACTCAGCGAGGTCGCCAAGGCCACCGACCTGACCCGGGCGACCGCGCGCCGCTTCCTGCTGACCCTGGTGGAACTGGGCTATGTGCGCACCGACAGCTCGCTGTTCTGGCTCACCCCCCGCGTACTGGAACTCGGCTACAGCTATCTGTCGAGTCTGAGCCTGCCCGAGGTCGCGGGACCTCATCTGGAAAGCCTGGCCAACCAGGTGCACGAATCGACCTCGGTCTCCATCCTCGACGGCGAGGACATCGTGTATGTGGCCCGGGTACCGGTCAGTCGCATCATGACCGTCTCGATCACCATCGGCACCCGCTTCCCCGCCTACAGCACCTCGATGGGCCGGGTACTGCTGGCCGGACTCTCCGCGGCGGCGTTCGAGGAATATCTGGCGAAAGTCACCCTCACCCCGCTCACCGACCGCACCGTCCTCACCGCCGACGAACTGCGTGAACAGGTACGCCGCACCCGAGAATCCGGCTACTGCCTGGTCGACCAGGAACTCGAGCAGGGGTTGCGCTCGATGGCCGCCCCCATCCGCGACCACACCGGCACGGTGTGTGCCGCGCTGAACATCTCCACCCACGCCGCCCGCTACACCGCCGAGCGCGTACGGACCGACCTGCTGCCCCCGCTGCTCGCCACGGCCGCGGCCATCAGCACCGATCTCGCGCAGGTCCAGAACCGCGCCTGAGCACCACGAAGGAATGCCATGATCGACGCCGTCATCTGCGAACCCCTGCGCACCCCGGTGGGCCGGTTCGGTGGGGTGTTCAAGGATGTCGCCCCGGAAACCCTGGCCGCCGGCCTGATCACCGAACTCCTCCAGCGCACCGGCCTGTCCGCGGACCAGATCGACGACGTCGTCCTCGGCCAGGCCTCCCCCAACGGCGAGGCGCCCGCGATCGGCCGGGTCGCGGCACTCGACGCCGGGCTCGGGGTCGAGGTGCCCGGCCTGCAGGTGGACCGACGCTGCGGGTCTGGACTGCAGGCCGTGTTGCAGGCGTGTATGCAGGTCGCCACCGGCGGCAGCGATCTGGTGCTGGCCGGCGGTACGGAATCCATGAGCCGGGCGGAGTTCTACGCCACCGATATGCGCTGGGGCGTCAGGGGCGAGGGTATCGCCCTGAACGACCGGCTGGCCCGGGCCCGGGTCAGCGCGGGCGGCAGCAATTTCCCGGTCCCCGGCGGCATGATCGAAACCGCGGAGAATCTGCGCGCCGAATACTCCATCGGCCGCGCGGATCAGGACGCGCTGGCGGTGCAGTCACACCAGCGGGCCGTCGCGGCCCAGCGGGCCGGCCGGTTCGCCGACGAGATCGTCGGGGTGGCGGTGCCGCAGCGGAGATCGGACCCGATACTCATCGACACCGACGAACATCCCCGGGCCGACACCACTGTGGAAGCCCTGGCGAAATTGCGCCCGATCCGCGGCGGTGTCGATCCCGACGCGACCGTGACCGCCGGTAACGCCAGCGGTCAGAACGACGGGGCCGCGCTGTGTATCGTCACCACCGCCGCGCGCGCCCGCACCCTGGGCCTGCGGCCACTCGCCCGTCTCGCTTCCTGGGCCGTCGCCGGAGTACCACCACGCACCATGGGCATCGGACCGGTTCCCGCGACCGAAAAGGCATTGGCGAGAATGGATCTCTCGCTCGACGACATGTCGGTCATCGAACTCAACGAAGCCTTCGCCGCGCAGACCCTCGCGGTTCTGCGCAACTGGAAGATCGAACCCGACGACGAACGCCTCAACCCCAACGGCTCGGGTATCTCACTGGGCCACCCGGTGGGCGCTACCGGGGCCCGCATCCTCGCCACCCTGCTGCGCGAACTGGACCGCCGCGAGGGCCGCTACGCCTTGGAAACCATGTGTATCGGCGGTGGACAAGGGCTCGCAGCCGTTTTCGAACGCATCGTCTAGGCCCGGGTCGTTCAGGACGATAGCTGTCCTGAATCCACGAAACACTCGAACCATGAGCGAAACCGACTCGATCACGGGACAGCCGGAGCAGGCCGACATCACCGACTACAACGATCCGAACGCGCCGTGGAACCAGGCCTGGGACCAGGAGGGCGGTATCGCCGACTGGAACGATGATGTGATCAAGGAGTTCCGGGAGAACTCGGGCAGGGTGGGCGGCGCCTACGCGGGCGGGGACCTCATCCTGCTCACCACCACGGGAGCCAGGAGTGGCAAGCAGCACACGACTCCGCTGGGGCCCCTGTACCGGGACGACACCATGTACGTGAGCTCGTTCATCGAGGACAAGTACCCGGCCTGGTGGTACAACATCAGAGTGAATCCGCGGGTCACCATCGAGCTCCGGGACAAGACCTACCAGGCGACCGGCACGGTGCTCGAAGGGGCGGACTACGACGAGTTCGCGGCCTGGGTACTGGCCAACAACCCCCTGCTGGCAGACTTCCAGTCCAAGATCGACCGGCCCATACCGCTGGTCGTGCTGTCCCTCGACAGCGACGGCTGAGCGCTTCCAGGCACTGACCGCCGCTCCGAGCCGACACCGGGGATTTCTTGAAGGTCGAGTACGAGCCGGGGCGAATTCGAACGGCCTACACAGACCATCCTCGTCTTGCCGGCCACCCGCTCTTTTTCGCGGAGAACGGCGGGCGCGGTTATCGCCGTCGCGGGACGACTCATGGTGGTACGGCCGTACCGCGAGCCGGTACGGCAACACTCGCGGTACGGGTCACTCGTTGAGAACCACTGCGCGCAATGCCTCTTTCAAACTGTTCACGACACCGGCGGGCAGCCCGCCGAAGAGTCGTTCGTGCACTTCGTCGGCCCTGCGGTGCGCCTGTTCCAGCAGCTCACGGCCGGCGTCGGTGGCCACGATCAGTTTATTGCGCCGGTCCGCGGCGTCGGCGACCCGCTCGACGAGGCCGCGTCGTTCGAGATCGTCGATCAGCGCAACGATCTGGCTGGGGTCCAGGCCCAACGTCGCCGCGACACTTCGCTGATTGACCCCCTCGGCCTGTTCACAGGCGAGGATGAGGACCGAGTAGGGACGCACCTTGAGGTCGACGGGGGCGAGCGCTCGGTTCACCTGTCCGGCTACCAATCCGCCGGCCCGGGACAGCAGAAAACCGAGGTCTTCGGCCAGTTGCACCTGCCGTGATCGAGACATCTGCCCTCCTGTTCGCACCCTGCCCGGGAACACAGTAGCAGAAATAAATGATTGACTTTCTCAATGATGGATGTTTACTTGTGATGAGCAACTCTCTCGAAGGAGCCGAAGTGGATTTGAGCAACAAGGTGGCGGTCGTCACCGGCAGCGGACGTGGCCTCGGCCTCGCCTACGCGAAGGATCTCGCGCGCCACGGCGCTGCCGTCGTGATCAATGACGTCGACAAAGAAACCGCCGACAAGGCGGTCGCCGAGATCCGCGCACTCGGTGGCCGTACGGTCGCGGTGGTCGCCCCGGTCGGGCCCACCGAGACGGCGCAGCAATTGGTGGCGACAGCGGTCGAGGAATTCGGCCGACTCGACATCATGGTCACCAATGCCGGCATCCTCCGCGACGCCGTGGTGTGGAAGACGAGCGACGAGGCGTTCGACGCGGTGAACACCGTGCATCTGCGTGGCACCTTCACCTGTGTTCGCGAGGCGGTGCTGCGCTTCCGTGCGCAGGGCGCGGGCGGCCGCATCATCTGCATCGGCTCTCCCGCCGGCCAACGGGGCAACTTCGGCCAGACGAGCTACTCCGGCGCCAAGGCCGCCATCGTCGGTATGGTCCGCACCTGGTCGATGGAACTGCAGCGCGCCGGCATCACCGCGAACGCGGTCTGCCCGGTCGCGGCGACCGCGATGACCGAGACCATGCCGATCTTCCGACCCCATATCGAGTCGGCGAAAAAGACGGGCACGCTGCCCGCCCTGCTGCGGCGCGACATCGGCCTGGGCACCGCCGACGACGCTGCCGGGATCATCACCTTCCTGGCGAGCGACGAAGCCGCCGATATCACCGGTCAAGCCTTCGCCATCGGCGGTGACCGCGTCGCCCTCTGGACCCACCCCCAGCTCAGCGGTATCAGCTACCACGACAACGGCTGGTCCGCCGAGGACCTCGCCGCCGAATGGCCGAACCTGTCCGAACACCGCGAATCGGTCGGCGAGGAATTCCCCGCCGAACTGACCGGTGGCGGAAAGTGATGCGGCGATGACGACGCGCTACGAGTACGCCATCGACTTCGACCGTATCGAAGCGATCGATATCCACACCCATGTCGAGGTCGACGGATGTGGGCACCGTTCCCTCGACGACGAGCTCATGGCGGCATCGGAGAAATACTTCAAGTCCGGCGAGGACCGCACGCCCACCATCGACTCGATCGCCGAGCACTACCGGCGGCGGAACATGGCCGCCGTGGTGTTCACCGTCGACGCGCAGTCCGGCAGTGGGCACTCGCCCAACTCGGTCGAGGAGATCGCCGAGAAGGCCGCTGCCCACAATGACGTCCTGATCCCGTTCGGGTCCGTCGACCCGTGGCAGGGCCGGGCGGCGGTGCGCCGCGCACGCCGCCTCGTCGACGAATTCGGGGTGAAGGGGTTCAAGTTCCACCCCAGCATGCAGGCATTCGAACCCAACGATCGGGCCTTCTATCCCCTGTACGAGGCACTGACAGAGGCCGGTGTGCCCGTCCTCTTCCACACCGGCCAGACCGGTATCGGCGCCGGTCTGCCGGGCGGGCACGGCATCAAGCTGCGGTACTCCGACCCGATGCTGCTCGACGACGTGGCCGCCGACTTTCCTGACCTCACGCTGATCATGGCGCACCCCGCGGTGCCATGGGTGGATTCCCAGATCGCGATCGCCACGCACAAGGCCAATGTCTATATCGACCTGTCCGGCTGGTCACCGAAATATTTTCCGCCGCAACTCGTGCGGGCCGCGAATTCGATGCTGAAATCGAAAGTGCTCTTCGGCTCCGATTTCCCCGTGATCCAGGTGGACCGCTGGATGACCGACTTCGCGAAACTCGAGATCAAGCCGGAGGTCCGGCCGCTGATCTTCAAGGAGAACGCGCTGCGCGCACTCCATATCGAACGCTGATTCTTCCCGAACCCACAGGAGACACCATGACCACCACCCGCGTCGCCACACTGGCCGAACTCGCGGCACTCGAGGGGCAGTCGCTCGGCACGAGCTCCTGGATCGAGATCCCGCAGCAACGCATCGATACATTCGCCGACGCTACCGACGACCACCAGTGGATTCACGTCGATCCCGAGCGCGCGGAGGCGGAAAGCCCCTTCGGCGGGCCGATCGCCCACGGCTACCTGACGCTCTCGCTGATCATCCCGATGTGGGACGAGGTCTTGAAGGTCGACAGTGTCACCATGGCAGTCAATTACGGCCTGAACAAGGTGCGCTTCACCAACCCGGTACCCGCGAACGGTCGCGTGCGGCTGCAGGCCACTTTGAAGAAGGCCGAGGAGCTACCGAAAAATGGTCTGCAGGTGACCGTCGACGCCCTGATCGAACTCGAGGGCGCCGAGCGCCCGGCCGTGGTCGTCGAGGCCGTGTACCGCTTCTTCGAGTAGCCCCGCCCGCTCCCGCACACCGGAGGCGCGGGCCGCCCTGCGCCTCCGGCTTTCCATCGAAGGAGTTCCATGCGCAACGAGGGCATCGGTTCCTGGCCGCTGCGGCGCGCCCGCCTGTCCCCCGACCAGGTCGCACTCACCTTCGGCGGCCGGACCACGACCTACCGTGAACTCGACGACCGTGTCACGCGGTTGGCCCACGGCCTGCGCGGCCTGGGTGTCGGTTCGGGCAACCGGGTGGCGCTGCTCAGCGCGAACCACCCGGCCTATCTCGAAGCGCTGTTCGCCGCGGGACTGCTGGGCGCCACCTTCGTTCCGCTCAACGCCAGGCTGACCGCCGCCGAAATCGAGTACGCGCTGCGGGATTGCGGCGCGTCGGTACTGATCCACTCCACCGCGACGGCCGATATCGCGACGGGCCCGGCGCGGGCCGTCGATCTGGGCGGGCGCGTGGTCCTCGACGGGCCGGACGACCACGGCGCACCTGGTTACGAAGAACTGCTCGCCGCATCCGACGCGAGCCGCATCGACGAACCGGTCGGCCACGAAGACCCCTGCTTCATCATGTACACCTCCGGCACCACCGGGCGACCGAAGGGTGTCGTGCTCACCCACGGCAATATCGTCTTCGCGGTGATGAACGCGGTTATCGATCTGGACCTGCACAGCGACGAGATCGCCCTCGTCTGCGCCCCACTGTTCCATACCGCCGCCCTGGACATGGTCGCCCTGCCGACCCTGCTCAAGGGCGGGAACGTGCTCATCGAACCGGGCTTCGACGCCGGCCGGGTGCTCGAGGTGCTCGAACACGACCGCATCACCTACGCATTCGCCGTACCGACCATGCTCGATCAGATGACCGCACACGACCGCTGGGCAGGCACCGATCTGTCGGGGGTCCGCCGAATCCTCGTCGGTGCAGCCCCGGTACCGCCCCGGACCCTGCGCACCTACACCGAACGCGGCGTGAAGATGTGCCAGGGCTACGGGCTCACCGAGGCCGGCCCCGGAACCCTCGTGCTCATCCCCGACAATGCCGAACGCAAACTCGGCACCGCCGGAGTTCCGCACTTCTTCACCGACGTCCGGATTGTCGACGCGGACGGCCGAAACGTGGCCCCCGGCGAGCGCGGCGAAATCCAGATCTCGGGACCGAATGTCATGCGCGACTACTGGAACAACCCGCAGGCCACTACCGACGCGTTCGCCGACGGCCGATGGTTCCGCTCCGGTGATGTGGGCACGGCCGATTCGGACGGTTTCGTATCGATCGTGGACCGTCTGAAGGACATGATCATCTCCGGCGGCGAGAACATCTACCCCGCCGAGGTCGAGGCCGCGATACTCGAGATGCCCGGCGTGACGGGCTGCGCCGTGTTCGGCGTGCCCGACCGGAAATGGGGCGAGACCGGCTGCGCGGCCATCACTCTCACTCCCGGAACCGATATCGACCACGAGCGACTGGTCGAGTTCCTCACACCTCGCCTGGCCAAGTACAAGATCCCGAAGTCGACCCTGGTGCTCGACGAGATCCCCCGCAATGCGACCGGGAAGATCCGCAAGGACATCCTGCGTTCCCACTACCCACAAGGCGATGCCCGATCGCCGGCGGACGGGGCCGACGACTGAACGCACCCCGGCGACGGACAGGTCACCGACCGTGCCCACACCGTGTACGAACAGATCGAGGGAGTATCTCTCGGAGATCTGTGCGGCCCCGGGGTTTCCGTTCGACTGTTCGATCCAGGGCGACCGTGTGCTGCTGACCGGATGAACAGCTAACGGTGGCGACCTGCCGGGGGCCGAACGGCCGGATCTCGATATGAGGGAAGATCCGGCCGTTCGCATTGCCGGGGCAGCGATTCTTGGTCCGCACTGTCCAGGTGGGCCGGGTGCACAGGCCGCAGGACTCGCCCAGGGCTTCCACACCGCCACATGAGGTGCCCATCATGCCGATCTTGCCGCTATCGGCCTTACCGCCGAGCTGGGCACCACCGGTATCGGAGTCGGTGGTCGAGTCGATCGCTTCGGTCGGCCGGGCCGGGCGCGCGAGAGTGTCGTCGGGAGACAGTGTGAGATCCGCGGACCGGAACACGGCGTGCCCGTCCAGGCCCGTGGTCGGCTCGCGGACGGTGGGGTGATAGTCGTCTCGGGCATCGACGGCCGATGCGCGGGCGGGCGTCCTCTGCTCGGGTTCCGCAGGCGGTCGCAAGCCCACCGGCCATAGCGAATGCGCGCAATAGTGCGGCGCTCCGGGAGAATCTCACGGTCGATCTCCTTGGGATGGACGGGGGTGATGATCAGGGGTTCACGACAGGCAGCTGCACCAGCGACGGTTGCGCCGGGTCGGTCACGACCTCGATCGTCGACCCGTGGGCATCGGGCAGCGGGATGCTCTCCCGGTGGTCGTAGCCGGTGACCGTGAGCTGCATCCGATGTCCTTCGCGGAACACATACGACAGGGGAAGGATGTCGAACCGCAGGCGCGCGGCCACCCCGGGAGTGAGCAAACGGGCGTCCTCCCGGTAGGAGCGGTGATACGGAACCCCGGGGGGTAGCGCGTACGGCGCTTCGCTTTCCGCACGCAACGAGGCGGCGAGCCGGCCCTCAGTGACCACTGACACCGTGCCGTCCGGCGCCACATCCTCGACGTAGGCGAAGGTATGGGCGTCGGGACGGTCGACCCGGACGGTCAGATCCGCGAGCGGGGTACCGGTCACCTCGGTATCCCGGGTGAGAGGCGGACTCGTGTACGACGTTCCCTCACCACCGGTGTGACACGGCTGGATGGTCGCTCCCGAGCCGGCCTCGGGACATTCGACCGCGGTGTTCACGGTGAACGTCCGGCTGCCGGTGGCCTGCGAGCCGAGTACCCCGTCGGCGCCGAGGGAGAAATCGGTGCGGCCGGACTCGGTGGGCGGCCAGGCCTGTGTCTCCCGCCAGTCGATCGCGCCGGTGGGATTGCCGATATCGGAGACCGTGGCGTAGCGGATGGGCGGAGCTTCGTCGAGTCCCGTATCGATGCCTTTCAGATGTTCGTCGAAGAAACGGTGCGCCTCCTGGACGAGGGCGAGGCCGGGGTTCTCACAGTGCAGCCACGGTCCGATCAGCAGTTTCGATCCGGAGGTGTTGAGTGCGGTGATGATTCCCTGGTCCCGGAACTCGTCGCGCCAGCCGCCCACGATATAGAGCGGGATCTGCGATTCGCGGATCTGGGCCGCGTAGGTGCTCAGGCTGCCTTCCGCCCAGAACCGGGAGGCGACCAGCGGGGAGAAGTCGTCGCGATACGGCATCCCGGCCCACATCTTCGCCAGCGGGGTCGATTTCTGATGTTCTTCGGCGGCCTGGCGCAGCAGCGTCTTGTCCTCATCGCCGGCCACGGGCGTGACCTGCATATCATCGGCCACCGTCCGAGTGGGCCCGTAACCCCATTGGGCCGCGATCCCGCCCCGCCGCATCGCGTCGAACTTGTTCCAGGAGAAGCAGCCGGCGAAGGCCGCCTTCAGATGCGGGGGCCGCATCGAGACCGCGTGCATGGCCGCATCGCCGGTGTTCGAGCAACCGTAGATGCCGACCTGCCCGTTCGACCAGGGTTGGGTGGCCAGCCATTCGGTGACGTCGTAGGCGTCCTGTGCCTCGACGCGGTCGTGGTAACCGCGCCGGACACCGAACGATTGACCGTTACCGCGCCGCGCGACCTGGGCGATCACATAGCCGTGTTCGGTCAAGGCGGTGAGGTTCGAATAGCCGGCCTCCCGCGGTCCCACACCGTCTTTGGGGCTGGGGTAGATATCGAGCTTGTGATGCCAGATCGCCGGGAAGCGGCCTTCGGCCGCCCGCCCGTCGGTGGCGGGCCGCGACAGCAGCATCGCCAGGCGCGTGCCATCGGCCATCGGTAGATAGAAGGTTTCGGTGATCGCCTCGGTGTACTGCGTACCAGGCGTGTAATCGGCGAAACCGGCCTGCGCGGTGTCGGCTTCCTCCGTGCGGCTGACCACTGCGAACAGCGCGCCCGCGACGACCAGGAGGCCGACGAGCCCCGCGATCGCCCAGCGATATCTGGACATACTCATCTCCTTGAATTGTCATGACGACACCAGTTCTCGCCTCGAGGCGGCGGCTAGCGAAGAAGCGGAGTGTGTTCGTACGCGGCCTGCGGCTTCCGGTCGCCACCTCGCGCCAGCACGGCACCGCAGAAGAGACAGGCGACCGTCCCGACGAGCAGGGCCACCCGCGCCGACGTACTGTCGATGATCGAGCCGGCGATCAAGGCTCCGACGGGGGCGACACCGACACTGCTCATGGTGAGCAGCCCGGCGGACCGCCCGAGCAGCCCGGGAGGACTCAGCAGTTGCACCGTGCTGTTCAGCGAACTCTGGAACGCACCCAGGCCGAGGCCGATGAGCGGCGATACCAGCAGGAACACTGTCACGTCCGGTGCGAGGGCAGCCGAACCCAGCGAGATACCGAGCACCGCCGTGGCCGTCGCCACCACCCGGGTTCCCTGGTGCGCGACCGCCGAGACGATCAGTCCACCGATTACCGCGCCCACCGCGTTAAGTGTGTGCGCGGCACCCAGCTGTGCCGGATCACCGGCCAGTGTGATGGTGACCATGGCGGTGACCACGACCATGAAATTCATCGCCAGCACCGTGACGGCGATATTGGTGCCGAACAGCCTGCACAGGACCGGGTCACCCAGCAGCGTCCGCACCGACCCCTTGTCCCCGTCGCGGGAGCGAGGCCGCTTCTCCGCGAACGCTTTCGGGTCCATGACGCAGAGCGCGAGCAGTACGCCGGAGTAGGTGAGCGCATTGACCGTGAAACAGATCGGCGCGCCAGCCACGACGTAGGTCAGGCCGGCCAGTCCGGGCCCCAATGAACGGGCTGCGGACAGCGCGACGGTGTTCAACGATACCGCCGGGCCCAGTTCCCGGGCGCCCACGAGTTCGTAGAGGAACGCCTGCCCCGCGGTGCGGTCGAAGGCCTGCACGATCCCGCTCAGCGCCACGAGCCCCAGCAACGTGACGAGTTCGTCGTGGCCCGTGGCGGCGGCGCCGGCCAGCGCCGCGGCGCACAGCGCCATGAGCGGTGTGGTGACGAAGAGTATCGTGCGTGGCCGGAAGCGGTCGGCCACCACACCGGCCGGCGCCGAGAGCACCAGCATCGGGGTGAACTGGCATACGGCGACCAGCGACAGCGCCAGCGCGCTTTCGGTGGTTTGCACGATCCACAGGCTCAACGCCAGATTCTGGAACCACACACCGGTGTTGGCGAAGATCTGGCCGCCGAAGTACAGCACGAAGTTCCGCCGACGCAGCGGTGGCGGCAGGAAGCGGGGCATGAGCTCAGTCGAGTACGCGCTGCTGCAGGAAGTCGCCGATGGCGGTTTCCAGTGCCGCTGCGGCGGCGCCCCGGGAATCGGCGTTGTTGGTGCGGATCTCCAGGACGGGAATACCGGCGTGCTCCAGCGCCTCGGTGGTGAATGACGATCCTGGTACATCGTCGGCCACCAGGTGCACCACTGCGTCGACGCCGTGGTTCCGAGCTTCTTTCACGTACCACTGCGACGACCACGGTGGCGTGTACAGCTGATCGGTGAAACCTGTGAAACGGGCCGCCAGAGCGCGCATCGGATCGCCCCCGTAACGAGCGTAGCCGTCGGCCGCGATCGCGAGGTACATCGACCAGACGAACACCGCGCCGTACTTTTCCTGGAAGCGCTGATACAGGCCGAGGTCGAACCAGAGACCGCGGCCGATCCACATCAACCGCACCCGCTCCCCCGGGCATACCGCGTGACCGTCGCGCACCGCTGCCTCCACCTCGTGGTACAGCTCGCGAGCCGCGTTCCGGGCCCATTCACTCCCGCGATGCCACTGCGGGATCATCACCGCGGGAATACTGTCGTTGATGGAGACCGGGGTGGGCCGGGTGGCGGCGATCAGGTCCCGGGTCCGCTTGTTCCATTCCGCCTGTTCGTTGACCAGCGCCATCACCTCGGCGAGCCGGTCGATATCGAACTTTCGCCCAGTGCGCTCGGTGAGGAATTCGACGAGCTGCCAGTTCTCGCTGGTCATCAGATCGAGACGGTCACTGGCGTAAACCTGTTCCCAGTCGTGGCCGACGAGCTCCCACCAATTGTCCGGCGTCGTGGTGGCCGACGAGCGCTCGAAGGGGAAGAATCCGGTGTCCGGATGTTCGGCCCACAGGTCGAAAACCTTGCGGGTGGCATCGCCGCTGCATTCGGCGATGACAAAGCGAGGCCGCGGTAGGCCACCCCACGGTGCGTCCTCGGCGGACAGGTCCATGGACCCGAGACCGATCGCGTCGTATTGCAGGGAATCGTCCGGATAGCCCCGCACGGCGATATTGTGCAGGGCCGTCGGACCGAGCCGCTTGGCCGAAACCACCGAGGCCCACCACTGGTTCACCACATACGGAATCCCCATGGCACGCAATATCTCCTGTGGCGCATCGGCGTTCACCAATGCCAGCGGGGCGCCCGCAGCGACCTCCGCGCGCATCCGGGCGAACCACTGCTTCTGATACGCCGTCGCGGCCGTCGCCGCGGCCAATCGGTCCGGCAATGCGGAATGCGGTGCGTTCATCGTGCCGTAGCCTCGCAATCTTCACGGGTGAGCAACTCGACGGCGGTCTCGAGTTCGTGCGCCGACCAGGTGTGTGCGGCGACCGGCAGTGGCACCACGCGGGCGTGCGAACCCAGTTCCCGGATCAGTCCCGGCCGGTCCCACCCGGGCGCCGGATCGTGGTGGCGGCCGACCGACAGCACCACCGAGGCGCCGCAGCGGCGGACGCGGTCCGCGCTGTAGCGTGCGCGCTCGGCCAGGCCCGAGGTCTGGGCCATGGGTCCGGCGTGTAGGCGGTGGCCGGCGATCTCGGCGTAGGCGGTGTGCAGATCGGTGGCCTCGGCGGGCGTATCCCAGAGATCGGCCACCGGGTCACCCCAGTTGTGGTCCTCACCGGCTACGAACAGTCCGGCGGCTTCCAGGCTGTCGTACACCGAAACCTGGTCGACCGTGCTTCCGGTGAGGAAGACCCGGCGCCGCCTCTCGGTCATCCACCCGTGCGCGGGATCCGAATCCGGCTGTGACCGGGCCTCGTCGAGTACCGCGCTCACTGCCGTCAGGCAGTCGGCAGGTGCTCGGGTCTGAGCGAGTGTGTACACGCGCAGCGCGGTCGCACCGGTCACGACGCCCGCGGCCCGGCGGTCGCGCACCCTTCGCAGCACCGCCGCGAGTTCGGCACGGAGCTTCCGTGCGGTGTACAGGTTCTCCGGCGTGAGGCCGGTACCGGTCCAGTCGGCGACGGTATCGGCCAGTTTCGCGAGCTGACCGGTGTTGTAGTCGCGCGTCGATGCCCGCGGTAGGTGCAGCAGGTCGACGAGGTGTACCTCCGGCACCGCGCGGCCCTGCTGGGCGAGCATCCGAAGCACGTAGAACAGGCGCAGTGCGGCCTGTGAATCCCGGGAGACGAGCAATCCGCGCAGGGAGCCCGCTTCGCCGGTGAGGATATCGTCGAGAATCGAATGGGCGACGGAATCCACTGCGACGCCGAGTAATCGGACGGCCTCGGCGCCGGCCGGCCGGTCGCCGCCGGACAGCCGGTAGGCCTGCCCGCCGGCCGCCTCGATGATCTCGGGCGGCACGTCACCGCCGACTACACCGATCACCGGCCGATCGGAATCGGTGGCGCCGGCTACCCGCGAACCCAGGGCACCGGCAGCGCGTTGCTCAGGATTCGCCGGCCCCGGCGGTTCCGGGCTCATAGAACCTTGCCTTCCGACAAGGCGGCGATACGCGCGGAGTCGTACCCGAGCAGTCCGGCGAGTACCTCGTGATTGTGCGCACCCAGGGCGGGCGCGGGCCGGTCGAGGCCGGTATCGCTGTCGGACATGGTGATCGGCAGACCGCTGCCCCAGAGCTCGACGATATCGTCGTAGCTGGGATGGCGCAGCGGCACCACCTCGCCGCGCTGTCGCACGAGCGGATCGCGGACCGCGGCGTGCGGTGCCCGGACCTCCGCGCAGGGTGCGCCGTGCTGCTCGAGTTCCGCGATAACCTTCGCCACCGGTTGGTCCGCCGCCCACTGTGCGATCATCGCGTGCAGTTCGTCGGCGTGGTGCACCCGGCCGTCCCGCTTCTCGAACCGCGGGTCGGTGATCAGATCGGCGCGGCCGATCGCGGTGAGCACCCCGTGCGCGAACGGGTCGGTGGGCCCGCAGATCGCGAAATGCCCGTCCGCGGCGGCGAAGATACCGAACGGCGCCAGCCGCGGCACCATATCGCCGGTGCGGGTGGGGAGCCCGATCATTTCGAAGGCGTCGAAGGGTTCGGCGGCGACCAGTGAGGTGAGCGCGCCCAGCATGGAGACGTCGACGTGCTGGCCGCGTCCGGTCTGCCCTACCTGGATCACCGCCGACAGGGTGCCGATCACCGCGAACAGTGGGGCGAGCAGATCACCGATCGGCAGACCGAACCGGACGGGAGGATCGCCGGGGCCTCCGGCTGTCATCATGACCCCGCTGAGGGCCTGGATGATCGTATCCATCGCCTTGCCGGTGCCCGGACCACCTTGGCTGCCGAACCCGCTGATGGAGGTATAGACCACCGCCGGGTTCACCGCGGCGACGGCAGCGTGGTCGATACCCAGGCGCGTGGTGACACCGGCGCTGTAGTTCTCGACGACGATATCTGCGTGCGCGACCAGATCGAAGAACACCTCCCGGCCGGCCGGGTTCTTCAGGTCGAGGGTGATCGACTCCTTGTTGCGGCCGCGGGCGAGCATCGAGACCGACATGTCCTCATCGGAGGTGCGCCGCACCGAGAGTCCGTCGCGGGTGACATACGGGGAGTTGTTGCGCGCGGCGTCCCCGCCCCGCTCCGGGTTCTCGATTTTGATCACCCGGGCGCCGAGTCCGGCGAGCAGTAGCGTCGCGTACGGGCCCGCCAGCGCCGTCGTCAGGTCGAGCACGATCTTTCCTTCGAGAGGCCGCTGAGCATCAGGGTGTCCTTTGCTGTACGTCGGGCTCGGCCACGGTCACCAGATCGCCGCCGCGCTGGAACTCGGTGTCGAAACCTGCTGCCCGGGTGATGTTTTCGATGTAGTCGACGACCTCTGCGCCGCGCGGATCGTCCGGTGTCAACGGGATCGGGCGGGCGTCGTCATCGATCCAGCAGGGCAGGAATCCCGCGCTGACCATGCCTCGCGGGCCGAAGGTGCATGACGCGATCGCGGTATTGCGACTTTCCGGGTGGAACGGGTAAGAGGGCATATCCGGGTCCGGCGCGAACCCGAACATCTGCTGTCGGCGGGCCGCCCACGCACGACGCTCCGCGGAATCACCGCCGACGGGGGTCAACGCGTGCGTCACAGTGACGAAGTTGCCGAGACCATGGAAGATCGGCTTACCGCGGTACATTTCGATCCCGCGCATGATGTGCGCGTGATGCCCGATCACCATATCGGCACCGGCGTCGACCGCGGCCTGCGCGAGCGGTGATTCGTAATCGGCCAGCACCGCGGGGGTATGACCGATCCCCTTGTGCAGAGCGACGACCACGACGTCCACGTCCGCCCGCAACGCCCGGATATCGGACTTCATCTGCGCGAGACTGTCCGGCGCCACGAATGTGTAGACCGTCGGCGGCCCGCCGGGGGTCGCCAATTCGAGTTCGTAGTGGGTGAGCACCTTGACGTATGCCGCGCCCGCCTTCTGCGACGCCGCCCACGAATCCCGCGGACCCACACAGTTGAAACTGAGCACCCCGATCCGCAGCCCGCCCGCCTCGTGGACGGCGGGCTCGCGGGCAGCGGCGAGGTTCGCTCCCCGGACAGCTGCTCGGTCTCGGCTGTTTTCTCGTCGATCGACGTACATCCGGCGAGTGCCAGGGCGAGCAGCGCGACGATGGCGACGAACGCCTGTGTTCGGGTCGGTCTCATCGAGTCCCTCACGTGATGAGTGTCCAGTGGGTCTGTGCACGCTTCGGGCCTGTGACGAGAACCGCCATGAGCAACCGATGTGACCTGGCATACATTAGCCGTATTCACTACTACCGTCAACAAAATGACTAAGTTCATTCCAGGACAGATGGTTCCAGTGAACGCAGTTCCAGCCGATGCGCGGCCTCCGCCCGGGCGACCGTGTCCAGCCGGTCGTGCAGAGCGTGGAATGCGCGCTGCGCCGCAGCCGCGGGCCAGTCCGCGGGCAGGTGCTCGACGGGCAACCGGGGATCCTGGCGGATGACGTCCAGCCACTCCGTCACCAGCAGAAGCTGTACCGCCAGCGCGTCGTGCGCCCGAGAGCGGTCGGTGGCCCCCCAACGCCCGAGGAAATCGCAGTACAGCGCCGCGATACCCGCCACGTCCCAGGCATCGCGCAGCATGGCGGGGATATCGGTCTCGGCATCGGCACGACTGCGGAAAACACGGATCCGGTCGGCGCCCTCGACACCCTCGAGGATCTCCCGGACATTCGTCGTCGATGGTGCGATCCACAGGCCACCCTGCAACGACCCGAAGCCCGCCCACTGCAGCCGCGCCCGCAGATCGTGCCGCTGCCGCTGCCAGGATTCCGGGAAACTGAAGGTCAACATGGTCCACGAACCGTCCCAATTCGCCTCGACCGCGCCGGTACGCCAGATCCGCACATGACCATCCCGCAGGATCTCGGTCAACCGGGCGGTCAACACCATGTAGGCCTGGCGACCTACGCGGTGCCGATCCAGTAGACCGCGTTTGACCATACGGTTGAGCGTGGAGCGGGTAGCGTGCTCGCCGATACCGACGGAGGCGAGCACATCGATCAGGCTGGTCGTACTCACCATCGCGTGGCGATCGAGTACATAGCGCCCCAAAACGGTCAGCAGAACGCTCTGCGGTTTCACCGACGACGCGATATCATCAGTTAAAATCTCTGCATTCGTCACAAATATGACGATATACATGTCCCGCCGTCGGCGGTAGCCCGCCGCATGCACCGGCGCGGCACAGCAGCGATCCGCTCATTTGGCCGGGCCGCCGAGAACAGAGGCAGGAGTAGCCGCCGGAAGCGGACATGCCCAGGGCTGCGCTGTGGTTCGCCGCGACCTTCCGTCACGGGCGCCCGGTGGACACTAGCGGTGAGGTCGAGCCTCGTTCCCGTGGCGGTGCCCGGTCACCGGTCGGGGCTTTGCCGTTGCGCGAACTGGACCGCCGTGAGGGCCGCTACGGCCTGGAGACCCTATGCATCGGCGGTGGGCAGGGATCGCCAGCGGTTTTCGAACGCATCGTGTAGGGGATCCGCACTCGGAATCGAATCCCGCGTGTCTGCCCGGCCCCCGCGCGAGCACGCCGTAGTCTGCGCCCGACCCGGCTTTATCCGGCTGAATCGAGCGGGAGGTAGGCATGGCGGGCGAATTCCGATGCGGCCGGGACAGGGCCGTGGCACTCCGGTGCCGCCCGAGCGCGCTCGCGGCCGTGGTCGCCTACCCCGGCACCGGCCGCTGAGCCCCGCGGGCCGGGCGGCGGTCCCGGCGCCGATGCTCGCCACCCCGGGCCGTCCACCGGACACTCCGGACTGGGCGGTGGAGATGAAATGGGACGGGGTCCGTGCCATCGTGATCTGCTCGGGTGCGGACTGCCGCCTCTACAGCCGCAACCGCCGCGAGATCACCGGCTCCTATCCCGATCTGGTCACCGCCCTGACCGGCCGCCTCGGCGGCCGGGACGTGATGCTCGACGGCGAGATCATCGCGCAGACCCCCGCCGGTGCGCCGTCGTTCCGCCTGCTACAGCGCCGTATGCACGTCGTGCGGCCGAGCCGGGCGCTGATCGGTGCGGTCCCGGTGCAGTTGTTCCTGTTCGACATCCTCACCGATGCAGCTGCGGATGTGACCGGCCTGCCCTACCTCGATCGTCGCGAACGCCTGCAGGCACTGGCGCTGGACAGCGCACCGCTGCAAACCCCGCCGTACTGGGTGGGTGCGCCCGCCGACCGGTTACTCGACGCGGCACGGGACAACGGGCTGGAAGGCATCATCTCCAAACGCCTCGACTCGACCTACCATCCCGGCCGCCGCTCCCCGGCCTGGATCAAGACCCCCATCCGCAAGACCACCGAGGCCGTCGTAGCCGGCTGGACCGCCGGCACCGGTTCGGCGAGCGCGACATTCGGCTCGCTGATCCTCGCCGCCCACGACGCCGACGGGCGGCTCGTGCACATCGGCAATGTGGGTACCGGTTTCACATCGGCCGCCCGCCGGGCGCTGCGGACCCGGCTGGACGAGATCGCCCGCTCGGAGGCGCTGTTCCCCTTGACCCCGGCGCGCTTCGGCCGCCCCGGGGCCCCGCATTGGGTGGATCCGGTGCTCGTCGGCGATATCGAATACCGCGAGTACACCGGGGAGGGTCTGCGACATCCGAGCTGGCGGGGACTGCGCAACGACAAGACCCCGGACGAGGTGGGGATGCCCGAGTAATGCCGGGTCCCGCGTTTCGTGATCTACTCGGACCGCCGCCGCGGTATCCGGAAATTCCGGCAGCACGGCGTCCCCCGGTACATCCTCCAGGTATGAGTACGCAGCCGCCCGCCGATCCCGAAACCTCCGCCGCGCCCGAATATTTCGCTACCCGTGACGAGCACCCGAGCCCCCGTCTGCTCTACGCGGTCCGGCACGGTCAGAGCACCGTCAATGCCGGTATCCGCCCCGCGACCCCCGCCGAAGCCGACGATATGGTCATCGAGCTGACCGATCTCGGAAAACGCCAGGCCGCCGCCCTGGGGCGATGGGCTGCCGCGCTGCCGCCCGAGCAACTCCCGGAAATCGTCCTGTGCTCGCCGTATCGACGGGCGGTGCAGACCTGGCAGCTCGCGGAAACCGAACTCCGGGCGGCCGGCATCGCGCTGCCCGGCCGGGTGACCGACCCGCGCCTGTACGACCGGTTCCGCGGCACACTCGCACATACCCCCGTCTCGGAGGTCCGGGAACGCTACCCCGAGCAGTACGCGGCCGAGCAGGCCGATCCGCTCGGCTACCGGCCGCCCGGCGGCGAATCCTTCCACGATGTCTCCGCCCGGGTGACGGGGGTGCTCGACCGCATCGCCGCCGATACCCGGCACCGCCGGGTACTCATCGTCGCGCACGATGCGGTGATCCTGCTGCTGCGCCGCCTGCTCGAGCACCTCGACGACGCCGGGACACTCGCCGTCGCCGCCCAGGGCCTGGCCGGAAACGCCTCTGTCACCGCGTGGGCGGAGGAGGCCGGCGACTACCGCCTGCTGTACTACGACCACCGCGCGCATCTCCCTCGAGCATGACCGTCCGGGCCGGGCGGACGGCCGCCGGGTTGTCCTGGGGTCGCGGCATTGTTACTGTCCGTTTCGTACACGTTCTCAGGGCGGGGTGGAATTCCCCACCGGCGGTCATGGCATCCGGTCCGATCCGGTGCACGAGCCCGCGAGCGCCACCGTGTCCTCGGACGCGGTGGGTCGAGCAGATTCCGGTGTGATCCCGGAGCCGACGGTCACAGTCCGGATGAAAGAGAACGCGGCACCGGAGTGCCCGCGCGCGGGTGGCTCCTGTTCGCGTCGTCATGCCCTGGGTGACACAGCGAGCAGGAGGAACAGAATGTCACCCACACCGAACCGCATCGCCCTCGTCGCCGCCCGGTGGCACGCCGATATCGTCGACCGGGCCGTCGCGGCCTGCCGAGCCGAGCTCACCGAGCGCGGCGTCGTCGATATCGATATCTTCGAAGTCCCCGGCGCCTTCGAGATACCGCTACGCATCAAGCAATTGGCCACCACCGGCCAATACGCGGGTATCGCGGGCTGTGCCCTGGTAGTGGACGGCGGTATCTACCGGCACGATTTCGTGGCGGCGACCGTGGTGGACGCGTTGATGCGGATACAGCTCGACACCGGGGTACCGGTCTTCTCGGCGGTCCTGACCCCGCATCACTTCCACGAACACACCGAACATCTGGAGTACTTCACTCGGCACTTCGAGATCAAGGGCGCGGAACTGGCCGCCGCCATTGCGGCCACGCTGGCCTCGGCCCCGATCCCCGTCTGATCGAAGACCGGACGCCACCGGGTGAACTGTTTCCCGGCGGCTTTCCGGTCATCCGGATCGGTACTCTCAGAGCTGCGAACCGCCGCCGTCTACGACGAGTTCGCGCCGGTTGTGCAGGTGGCGTCCAACGCGAGGAACAGTACCGCCCGAGCGACCTCGGCCCAGGTGTTCCCATGCGGGACGTCGGGTGGTACGCGGCCACCTCGGGCTTCGTCCCCTCGAGCGCATTACCGGCGTGCCTGACCACCTGCTGGCCACGGAAATTCCAGTTGATCCACCGGGTCTCCAAGCGTCCCTCGCTGAACCGGAGCTCATCGGGCGCACGGTCATCGTCCTGTACCGCCTCGACCTGTCACCGACTACGAAGGAATACCGCACGTTCTCAGAAGTGGCACGCACGCTCGGCACCGAGAATCGGTTCGAACCCTACTTCGAGGAGCACCATGCGAAGCCATACCTGGGGCCGGCTCCTACTCGGCGCGGCCGCCGTCCTGAACCTCCTTCCCGCTATCGCTGTGCTCTCCGTGGAACGGGCGAGTGCGGCCTACGGGATCGATCCGGTAGGCGCCGACCTGCGCCTGCTGCTCCGCCATCGCGGACTGTTGTTCGCGATCTTGGGAGTGGCCCTCATCGTCGCGGTGTTCCGGCCCCGGCTGCGGCCCGCCGCCATTGTGGCCAATGCGGTGAGTATGGCGGGATTCGTGGCGTTGCTCCCGGCCGAGGGACCGGTGGGCCCGGAACTGCTGCGCGTCGCGGCCGTGGATGCCGGCGGCCTGGTACTTCTCGCCGGGGCCGCGGCCCTTCTCCTCCGGAACCAACGCATTGGAGGCGGCCTGATCAGCCGACCGGCAGCCCACTGAGGATCGGGAGAAAACCCCAGTCCATGATGCGTGCGGCGTCGGTCGCCGCGGCGGCCAGGTCGTCGGGTGAACTGTTGAGGACCACACCGATCAGCCGCTGCGCACCCCGGGAGGCTTCGAACAGCAGGCAGGTCCCGGCAGCGTCCGTGGACCCGGTCTTGATTCCGGTGGTGCCCGGATAATCGCGGAGCAGATCGTTGGTGGTCTCCCAGACGTGGGCCCGGTTCGCGGGACCGGCGGGCAGGTGGTGGACCTGCGTTCCGGCGATCTCCCGGAAGACCGGATCGGCCATTGCGTGCCGACCGAGCCGCACCAGCTCCGCCGGGGTGGAGTACGTAGCGTAATCGTCGGGGGCGGGCAGGCCACTGGGATCGCTGAAGTATGTGTTCGGCATTCCCAGCCGCTGCGCGGTGGCGTTCATCCTGGCGAGGAAGGCGTCCTGGCCCGGTCCGAACGCCTCCGCCAGGGCATAGGCGGCGTCGCAGCCCGAGGGCAGCATCATCGCGTACAACAACTCACGTGCGGTGAGCACCTCGCCGGGAGCCAGTCCGGCGGTACTTCCGCCGTAGGCGGCCGCATAGTCGACGGCCGCTCGCGGCACCGTGACCGGACGCTCGAGGTCGCCCGATTCGAGCACGACCACCGCCGTCATCACCTTGGTGATACTGGCGATCGGGACGCGGGCATCCGGCTGCCGCGACCACACGAGCAATCCGGTACCGGCTTCCGCCAGCGCCGCCGCCGGCGCCCGCACTCCCTCCGGTTGCAGTGTCAGCGGAAACGGCAGCTGAGCCGAGCCGCCGGAAACCGGGACGGCCGCGGCGGTGGGCGCGAAGACGACGAGTATTCCGGCGACGGTCGCCGTCAGTACACGGACATAGGTTCGCATCGCCACATTGTGGCGGCCGACCTCGTCGAACAGCGGGATTTCCGATCGGAGTCGCGGCTGCTCACCCGGTCGACCGGGACCGGCCCCGGCAGCCGCCTCTCCGCGCGGCGCGCGCAGCCGTCAGGCGTCCTGCCTGATCTCCGCGAAACTCGCCCACTGGACCTCGGCGATATCGTTCGCCTCGTCGTTGAAGGTCGTATCGATCCACTCCAGGATCTGGTCCTCCGCTTTCCGCAATACGGATTCCGGCGCATCGACCGGGGAGGTCATCTCGAGAGAGAAGTAGGTGCGCTCGCCCGGGTCCTGACCGGGATGCTCTTCGGCCCAGGCCAGGTGCATGCGGCGCTCACCTTCGGCCTTAGGCGCCAGTTCTGTTCTCGCCTCGGCGAATTCGGGGAACTTCGCCAGTTCACCGGCCGCGGCCGAACGCACGGAATCGGCTTGCGCGGGTGTGCAGTACAGCTGGACAACCAGATAGCTACTCACGCTACCGGCCACATCCTCTCGGTTGATCGCATGGCAGTGCCGCTCGTTCCACGCAAACCGGTGAACTCGCGGTCGTGGCAGCATATCTCGGCATCCGGCGACTGTCGGCGTCGGCTTCGGCGACCGTGCTGCCCGAGGCAGATCCGGTCGGCAACAGTGTGTGAGTCGACCGGTATCCCAGGCGAGCAGGTACCAGCGCAGCTGCTGATGGATCCGGCGGTAGGGATGGGCCCGCCGGGAACTCGTCGCTCCGTGACCGACCACCGGTCACGCGACACCCACCTCGCGGGCACTCGACGCGCCGGCGCGGTAACCGGCGGGCGCAGCGATACGAGCCCGGGCCGGCGACCGCGGCACCGCTCCGGGGTACGGCGGCTCGCCGGTTCCGCCCGGCCGGCCCGGCGTGGTCTAGACGACGTTCGCGTTGATCAGCAGGTTCCAGATCTTTCCCTGATCGGCCACTTCCACATCGAGTTTCGCCGCCTTGGCCAGCTTGCTCTCACCGACCCCGGCACCGGTGACGAGCAGGTCGGTGTTCGCCGACACCGAGGACGCCACTGTGGCGCCCGCCTTCTCACACAAGCGTTGGAACGTCGGGCGGGCGACCTTCTCTCCCGAACGCGGATCGCTGATCGCGCCGGTGACCACCACCGTTTTACCGGCCAGCGGCGCACCCGCCGCGACGACCGGTGGTAGATCCTCCTCGAGCACATCCAGACTCACGCCCGCGGCGCGCAACCGCTCCAGTTCCGGACGCAGGCGGGTGAGGTGTTCGACCAGGGACGCCGCGACCTTCGGGCCGATGTCCTCCACGGCCACGAGGCGTTCCTCGCCCGCGGCGGCGACCTCCTCCAGGGAACGGAATCCCGCCCGGGCCAGGCGCGCGGCGGTGCCCTCGGAGGCCATCGGAATAGCAAGGCCGATCAGTGCGCGGCGCAGACCCACCCGGCGGGA
This sequence comes from Nocardia grenadensis, assembly GCF_050942415.1. Taxonomy (NCBI): domain Bacteria; kingdom Bacillati; phylum Actinomycetota; class Actinomycetes; order Mycobacteriales; family Nocardiaceae; genus Nocardia; species Nocardia grenadensis. The sequence continues at coordinate 3,610,424 of NZ_CP192054.1, forward strand.
CGCATCGACCGAGTCGATCATGCGCGCGGCGGAGGTTTCGCCGATACGGTCGAATTCGAGCAGGCGCTCGGTGGTCAGCGTGTAGAAATCCGAGGGGCGCTCCAGGATGCCCGCCTCGGCCAGACGCTCGATCCACACCTGGCCGAAGGCCTCGATATCGGCCGCCGGCCGCGACGCCCAGTGGATGAGCCTGCGTACCGTCTGCGCGGGACAGGCGACATTGGTGCAGAACAGTTCCCGGCTGTTGCCCTGCTCGGTCACCGGCTGCGCGCAGGACGGACAATCGGTGGGCGGCACGATCTCACGCTCGTCGCCGGTGCGTTTCGAGGCGTCGAGCACGCCGGCCACGAACGGGATCACATCGCCCGCACGGCGTACCAGCACGGTGTCCCCGACCTTGATATCGCGGGCCCGGATCACCTGCTGATTGGCCAGCGTCGCCTTCGTGACCGTGGTACCGCCCACGAACACCGGCTCCAGCCAGGCGACCGGGACGATCTTGCCGGTCTTGCCGACGTCCCAGACCACCTCGTTGAGCAGTGTGGTCTTCTCCTCGGCGGCGAACTTGAACGCCAGTGCGCCCCGCGGGCTGTTGGACCGGGTGCCGGCCGCGGCGTAGGCCCCGCGGTCGGCCAGCCGCAGCACCGCGCCGTCGATATCGTAGTCCAGGTCGTTGCGGCCCTGTTCGATCACGGTGATCGCCGCCTGCGCCTGCTCGGCATCGGCGCACATCCACATCTGTGCCCCCGCGATCCCGAGCACCCGCAGCCCTTCTGCCAGATCGGCCGCGGCGCCGCCGGCGGAGGTGTCGAGATCGAAGCCGAAGAACCGCAGCCGCCGCTCGGCGACCGTGGCCGGGTCCTTCGCCCGAAGTGTGCCCGCCGCGGCATTACGCGGGTTGATCAGCGGCTTGTCCGGGTGCGCGGTGTTGTAGTCGAGGAAGGTCGACCGCAGCATCACCGCCTCCCCGCGCACCTCCACTCGCCCCGGAACATCGATCCGGTCGGGCACCCCGTCGACCAACGCGCGGACCAGCACCGTCACGTCGTCACCGGTGGTGCCGTCACCGCGGGTCACCGCCCGCAACAGCCGCCCGTCCTCGAAAACAAGCGCCAGGGACAAGCCGTCGAGCTTCGGCATCACCACGACCGGCTGCCCGGGAAACCGGTCGAAGAACGCCGCGACCTGATCCGGGGTGGTCGCTTTCTCGAGCGACAGCATCGGCCGCGAATGCCGGATCGGCGCGTGCAGCACGGCGGGCGCCCCGACCTGCTCCAAGGGGTTTGGGTCGGGTGCGAGATCGGGGTGCGCCTCGAGCAGGCCCCGTAACTCGTCCTCGATCGCGTCGTACTCCGCGTCCGCGACCAGTGGCGAGCCCCGGTAATAGGCGTCCCGCAGCGCTACCACACGGTCCGCGAGCTCTTGGATACGTTCACCGGTTTCCACAGCCCAAGACGCTACCCAGGCTCACCGACATGAAGCCCGCCGGGACTTCACGGAGGTAGCGCGTCACGGGGTACAGCGGGAATCAGTTCCCCGAGTCGGAGGTGGCCGACCCGGTACCATCCCGCAGCAGCGACGACGCTGCGGGATGGTACAGCTACCCGGGCAAACGGTCCGAGGCATCTTCCTATCGAGTTCGTCTCGACAGCACCGCCCGGGGCGTACGAGTTCATCCGCGAGCCGACCGGGTTCAGCTCAGGCCGTCGGGACACGGCCGCGCAAAGCGATATTCCGCGCGAGCTGAGACCTCACCTGTGTCGCGGACTCACACGCCAGCGCACGTGCGGCTGCCGCGCGACAGGCCTGGATATCCAGTTCCCGTACCGCGGCTTTCGTCAGCGGCAGCGCGGGCGGCGCGACACTGAGCTCGGAGACTCCCAGCCCGAGAAGCAGCGGCACCGCCGCCGGGTCCGCGGCGGCTTCACCGCAGACCGCGACCCGCGTATCACCCGCGCCGCGGCACACCTTGTCGATGAGATGCAGGACACCGGGGTCCAGCGGATCCGCCAGTCCCGCAACGGATTCGTTTCCTCGTTCCACGGCAAGGGTGTACTGGGTCAGGTCGTTGGTGCCGATGCTGAAGAAGTCGACGAAACCCGCGAATACCGCGGCTCGGGCGGCAACAGCAGGCACTTCGACCATGATGCCGACTTCTATATCGAGGTCCGGCGGAGCTATCGTGCCCAGCATTCGCCGCGCGGTACGTACCTCTTCCACAGTGGTGATCATCGGGAACATCACACTCACCGGATAGTCGGCGGCTACCCGGACGATCGCCTGTAACTGGTCCCGCAGCAGTTCCGGGTGGGCCAGGCCCAGCCGGGTCCCACGCAATCCGAGAAAGGGATTGGCCTCGCGAGGCTGCGAAATATACGGCAGCGGCTTGTCGCCACCGACGTCAAGAGTGCGCAGTACGACTCGCCGGCCGTCGAAAGACTTTGCTATGTCTCGGTATACCTGTTCCTGTTCCTCCACGGAGGGTGCCTGCTCACGTCCGAGAAAGAGGAATTCGGTGCGGACCAGCCCGGCGAGGTCGGCGCCGGCGCGCACGGCGTGATCGGCTTCCGCGGCACTGCCGACGTTGGCTGCGACATGCACCATGACCCCATCACGCGACACAGCCACGTCACGGGCTGCGGACTGCGCGGATTGTCGCCGATTGTGTTGTTCGGCGGCAGTTGCGCGAAACTCGGCGAGGCATTCGGGTTGGGGATCGATGGCCAGTTCCCCTGTCGCTCCGTCGAGTGCGATTGTCGTCCCGGTGGGAATCCGCAGGACGCTGTCCCCGGCGGCACTCACGGCGGGGATCCCCTTCGCTCGGGCCAGTATCGCCGCGTGCGAGGTGGGGCTTCCATGGGCCAGCACGATCCCGGTGACGACGGTCTCGTCGAGTCCAGCGACTTGGGCGGGCGTCAGGTCGGCTGCCACGAGTATTCCCGGCCTGCTGGCGACACGGGTGTCCTGGCCGAGCAATTCGCCCAGGACCTGGTCGCGCACCGCTCGTATATCGGCGGCACGAGCCCGCAGATAGGGGTCGGGAAGCACTTCCAGCTGTTGTGCTGCGGTGTCGAGCGCGGTTGCCCAGGCGCCGGCGGCGGCCGCGCCGCCGGCGATCTGCTGCCGTGCGCCGGTGATGAGTTCGTCGTCGTCCAGCAGTAGCAGATGCGCTTGGAAGACCTCCGATTGTGGCGATGTGTACCGTGGTTCCCGTCCGGGATGCAGCTGTATTTCGCTGCGGAGCCGTTCTTTTGCCCGGGCGATTGCGTCGTCGAGAAGCCGGCGTTCGGTGGCCGGCGGTCCGGCGGGGTGGTCGGGTAACACGAAATGTGTCGTCTCGGGCTGCCAGGCCGGGCCGATCGCGATGCCGGTCGAAGTGGGCAGCGGGCCGGTGGAGGTGGTGGGAGCGGGATGGTCGGCGACCAGCGCGGGAATCTCTTCGCCGAAGCGTTGCCGGGCGAGCATCAGCAGCCGGTTCATTCCGTGCTCGGCGGCCGGTCCCGATGCGGTGATTTCGATTTCGTGGCCGGTGAGTGCGCCCAATGCGGCGATGCGGCTGAGGCTTCGGCCCGAGGCCGGGCCGGTGCCGGTTGTCAGATTGCGTAGCTCGATCCGGCAGTCGAGGTCGCGGAGTTCGGCGATGAGCCGCGCCGCCGGCCGGGCGTGTAGTCCGTGTTCGTTGGCAACGATGAACGAGCCGCGCATGGTTGTCTCGTTCTGCGGCACGGCCTCGGGGAGCGCCTCCGGGGTGGTGTCGATGCCGAGTTGGGTTCGTTTGCCGATCAAGGCGTTGTCGGCCTCGTCTGCGGTCTCGGCCAGGGCCGCGCCGTTCGCTGCGGCGACGGCTGCGGCGACGAGACCCTCGACCAGCGGCGCTGCGCACAATCGTATCCGGTGTTGGGTCGGGAGTAGCTCGAGCGCGAGTTCCGCGGAAAGGATCGCGCTACCCAGGTCCATGAGGATGAGAACGCCGGACCCGGAATCGGCAGCGATGATGGCGTCGGCCACCGCTGTCGCGTCGGTACCGAGGGTTTCCTCGTCGAGGCCGGCCGCTACCTCGATGCGCAGGTCGCGGTCGTGCACCATTTGAGTGGCCAAGTCGACTGCCGCGTCGGCGAGCCGGCGACTGTGGGAGACGACTACGAGCCCGATCATCGCAGCGCCTGCCGGGCCGCGCGGACGAGCAGTACTGCGCTGGTCGCGCCGGGGTCTTGATGCCCGACACTGCGTTCTCCCAGGTATGAGGCGCGCCCTTTCCGCGCCTGCATCCGGATTGTCGCGTCGCGACCGGTTTCGGCGGCGACGAGTGCCGCCTCCATGGACGGTGTGAAACCGGCGCCCGCGGCGTGGTAGCGGTCGAAGGCATCGGTGGCAGGGCCGAGCGCGTCGTACATGGTTTTGTCTCCTGCTTCGGCTCTACCCCGGGTGACGATGCCGTTCACGCCCGCGCGGAATGCCGTGGCGAAGGTTGCCGCGTCGATATGGCCGGGTCCGACCGTGCCGGCGAAGCGGAGGAAGAAGGTGCCGTACAGTGGTCCGCTCGCTCCGCCTACAGCACGGATGAGCACCATGCCGACCTGTTGGAGTGTGTCTGCGGGTGTTGTGGTGGGTGGGGTCCGGGCGAGCGCTTCGGTGACGGCGGTGGCACCGCGGCGGATATTGCCGCCGTGGTCGGCGTCTCCTATCGCGGCATCGAGTTCGGTCAGGTGGTCGGCGTTCTCCCGGACGAGGGTGGCGAACTGGTACACCCAGCGAATCGGATCGAGAAGGGTCATTTCATACTCCCCAGCGCAGTGCCGCTGTGTGTACCGGCGATTTCCAGAGGTTGAGCAGTTCGTCGTCGACTCGGGTGAGGGTGACCGAGCAGCCCGCCATTTCGAGTGCGGTCATGTATGGACCGACCAGGGATCCCGCTATTTCGATGCCCTGTGCGCGCAGGATCCGTGCGACCTCTCCGTACATCAGGTACAGCTCGATCAGTGGGGTACCGCCCATCCCGTTGAGGAAGCAGATGACTTTGTCTCGCCGGTCGAAGGGCAGATCGGTGAGAATGGGTTCGGTGAGTTTCGCGGCTATGTCGCGGGCCGAGGCGAGCTGGGTGCGTTTGCGGCCGGGTTCACCGTGGATACCCACCCCGATCTCCATTTCGTCGGGACCGATTTCGAAGGTTGCTTTTCCGGCCGCGGGGACTGTGCAGGAGGTCAGCGCGACTCCCATACTCCGGGAGTTGGCGGTCACCGCGTATGCGATGTCGGCTACGTCCGCGAGGGAACGGCCTTCCTCCGCGGCGGCGCCTGCGATCTTCTCCACGATAAGTGTCGCGCCGACTCCGCGTCTGCCGGCGGTGTGCAGGCTGTCTTCTACTGCGACGTCGTCGCCGACCAGCACCGAACGGATCTCGACATCGGCTTCCGCGGTCGCGAGTTCGGCGGCCATCTCGAAATTGAGCACGTCACCGGTGTAGTTCTTCACGATGTGCAATACACCCGCACCCGCGGAGACCGAGGTGGTGGCGTAGGCGATCTGGTCGGGAACCGGTGAGGTGAACACTTCGCCCACGCAGGCCGCGTCGAGCATTCCGCGTCCGACGAAGCCGGAATGCATCGGTTCGTGTCCGGAGCCGCCGCCGGATACCACGCCGACTTTGCCGGGTACGGGGCCGTCGGCGCGGAAGACGACCCGGTGAGTGTTGTCGACCCGGACTTCCGGATGCGCGGCCGCCAGCCCCGCTAATTGCTCCCCCACCACGTCGGCGGGGTCGTTGAGGATCTTTTTCACTGCTTGCTCCTTACGCGACTGGCTCTGTCGTGGCCGGGCGGACTGCTGCCGCCGCTACCGGGCGCCGCTTCGGCCCGCCCGAGTCCGGTACCGCTGGGAATCTCGCATGAGGAACCCGGGCGCACCAGGCCGGATGAGGGGACTAGTTTTCGATAATGCAGATTGTCATTCGACATTATCGAATAAATGCTAGTACATGGTACGTCGGCGTAGCGCAGGCCACAAGTCCGGATCGAATGCGAAATCAGCTGCCCGGAGGGCGTTCTCCCCGGGTGCCGCTTCCGTGCGAGCCGCATTCCGACGGCAAGCGGCCCACTGCCGGTATCCCCAGAGCGCGGACGTGTCGCTCGATCCGCCGCAACCTCTCGTCGAAACACCTCGGCGGCCGGGGACAGCCGCTCCCGCGGCACGGCGGGCCGAGCGGATCGGCGGCCCGGGACTGTCGTCGACCTGTCGCCGGTCGGCGCGAGGCGCGTAGGCGCCGGGGTCACCGTGGAGCACGCCTGCTCAACCATGGTCACGCCCCCCAGTTCAGCGCGGGGGTACGTACAGGGGCATCCCACAGGTGAAGTATCTCCGCGTCGGCGCGGGTCAACGTCAGCGAACACCCGGCCATGTCGAGGGCAGTGACATACGGGCCTACCAGCGATCGGGCCACCGCGATCCCACGACTCTCGAGTGCGCGCACGATCCCGTGGAACAGTGCGTACAGCTCGATCAACGGCGTGCCGCCCATGCTGTTGACGAAACAGATCACGGAATCACCGGGGATGAACGGCAGGTCCACCAGGACCGGCATCACCAGCGTCTCGGCGAGTTTCCAGGCCTCCGCGAGCCGCACCCGCCCCCGCCCCGGCTCGCCGTGAATCCCGATCCCGATCTCGATCTCGTGGTCGGGCAGCTCAAAGGTCGGCCTGCCCGCGGCAGGGACGGTGCACGAAGTCAGCCCGATGCCGAAACTGCGCGAGTTGGCGTTCACGGCGCAGCCCAGTTCTATCAGCTCCGGCAGCGACCAGCCTCGCTCGGCCGCGGCGCCGACGATTTTCTCCACCACCAGCGTTGCTCCGACACCCCGGCGCCCGGCGGTGTGCAGACTGTCCATGACCGCGACATCGTCGTCGATCAGGACCGAGGCGACCTCACAGCCGGTTACGGCCTCGGCCAGTTCCGCCGCCATCTCGAAATTCATCACATCGCCGGTGTAGTTCTTCACGATGTACAGGACGCCGGCACCTGTATTCACCGCGGCGGTCGCGGCGAGGATCTGCTGCGGAGTCGGGGAGGTGAAAACCTCGCCGACGCATGCTGCGTCGAGCATCCCGCGCCCGACGAAGCCGGCGTGCAGAGGTTCGTGTCCCGCACCCCCGCCCGATACCAGTCCAACCTTGCCGCGCATGGGCGCCACCGCACGCAGCACCACCCGGTTCGATTCGTCGAGGAGCACAGTGGGGTGCGCTTGCGCCATCGCGGTCAACGCTTCGATGACCAGATCATCCGGATCGTTGATCAGCTTCTTCATCGCCGCGCCACCGCCGCGTCGGATCTTCCGGAGCCGGAGGCCCGAGACGTCCTCACCACAGTCGGGATCGGCGCGGTCACATGGACGGAGAAGTCGCCGCGAGTGGACCGCCCGCCCGGTACCGGCACCGGCGGGTCGGCGGGGTCGATGTGATTTCCTGGCAGATACCCCCGGACACCGACCGTGGCAGCCACGACCGCACCGAAGGACAGCGAGATGACACCCGCATCGGCCATTGCGCGCCGCGCGGACCCCGTCGCAGGGACGGCGCGGACCCCGAGGACGACAAGGCATGCTGTGGCGCGGATACGGGCGGTGAGTCGTTGTGATATTCGCAGATCATTCATAAGCTTCCCCGTAAGTGTCGAACCAGATTCGATAATGTCGAATGAAGTGGGGATGATACGACGGTGTTGTCCAGGTCACAAGAGCCGATCGAAGGAGGTCGCGTGATCCAGTCCGTGGACCGAGCTGTCCGCATTTTGTTCGCGCTGCAAGGCGCGCGCCGGATGACGCTGACCGAACTGGCCGCCGAATTGGGTCTCGCCGCACCCACCGTGCACGGCATCATCCGCACACTGGCCGCGCACGGCATTGTCGTCCAAGAGCACGGGGGACGGCGCTATCAGCTCGGACCGGCGGTGCTGCGAATGGGCAACGTGTACCTCGACACGCTCGAACTCCGGTCGCGGTCACTGACCTGGGCGCACGAACTGGCGCACCGGACCCGGCGCTCGGTGCGCGTGGGAGTGCTGTCCGGCGACAATATCGTGATCATCCACCATGAGCCCAGCCCCGAGGGAAGCCGGCAAATGCTCGAACTGGGCATCGAGATCCCCGCACACGCGAGCGCTCTGGGCAAGGCCATGCTGGCATTCCTTCCACCCGTCGAGCAGCGGGAGCTGCGCAGCATGACCGGAGAAACGATCACCTCGCCCGAGGAACTCGCCGAACAACTACAACCGACCGCGGCCTCGGGCCTCGCCTACGAAAACGACGAGGCGGTCCTCGGCGAATCCGCGGTGGCCGCGGCGATCTTCGACCGAACCGGGATGGTGGTCGGAGCAATCGGCGTGGTACTGCCGACCTCCGACTGGCCCGCACCCACGTCCGCCATCGACGCCGTCCGGACCACCGCACAAACCATCTCACGCGAGTTGGGTTCACACCGCTGGCCGGCGCCACCACCATAAACCATCTCGCCGGGACAGCACGGCCCGCTCGGGCCGCGTCCCGACCAACCCGAGCGGGCGGAATGCGGACAGACCCGGCAGCCCCACCCTTGAGCGCACGTATCCCGACCTGCCCCGAGACGGGGCGGTGGCCGCAGGTGGCGCCCCCGAACAGTTCGCCCGCACCAGGGCGGTAATCACGGACACCTGGTCCGCGATGGGGTTCAGCCATTCCTCATGCCCGGGAGGAACGTGATGTCAGAACCGCGACTCGTGCGGAATCCATTGGTAGCCAAGGACACTGTGCGTCCGCTCGTCGACGGGAGCCGCGCTTTCCATCGGTCGATGCCGGACTACCACCCCACTCCGCTCACCGCGCTTCCCGCGGCCGCCGCCCGGCTCGGCGTCGGCTCGGTACATGCGAAAGACGAATCCGCCCGGATGGGTATGCCGTCGTTCAAGATCCTCGGCGCCTCCTGGGCCACCTACCGAACCGTGCTCGCGCACCTCGGCCACCCCGCGGACAGTGAGATCGGGCTCGCCGAGCTGAAAACCGAGCTCGGTACCGCGGCGCCGGCTCTCCGCCTGGTCTCGGCCACCGACGGCAACCACGGACGCGCCGTCGCCAGGATGGCGGCGCTGCTCGGACTCTCGGCCCATATCCTGGTGCCGGAGGATATGGTGCAGGCGCGGATCGACGCCATCGCCACCGAAGGCGCGCAGGTGGAAGTGGTGCCCGGTGGTTACGATGATGCCATCCGCCGCAGTGCCGCACTCGCCGATACGGATTCGCTCGTCGTCTCCGACACCTCCTGGGACGGGTACGTCGACCCGCCGTCCTGGGTGATCGACGGATACTCCACGATGATCGGCGAAATTCTGGACGAGATCGCCGCCGGTGGAGTCCCGCGGCCGAGCGTGGTGGTCGCGCAGATCGGGGTGGGCGCCTTCGCCGCCGCGGTCGCACGCGGATTCCGCACCGGCGCGGGCACCCGGCTGCTCGGCGTGGAACCCGTCGACGCCGACTGTGTCACCGCCAGTATCGAGGCCGGCGGTATCACCACCATCCCCGGTCCCCAGCGGTCGATCATGGCCGGACTCAATTGCGGTACACCGTCGGTGATCGCCTGGCCGGATGTCTCCGGTGGCTACGACGTTTTCGCGACGGTCACCGATTCCGCCGCGGAGGACGCGATGCGGCTGATGTTCGCCGACGGGGTCGTCTCGGGGGAAAGCGGGGCCGCCGGTCTGGCCGGTTTACTCACCCACGCCGGCGAGTTGGAGCTGGATCGCGACGATCATGTCCTGATCTTCTCCACCGAAGGCGCCACCGATACCGCCAACTTCAACCGTGTCACCGGCGCCGCGCTCGCCGGCGCGTGAGTGGAGGAATACATGACTACATCCGATGTCCGGATCGACGCCGAACGGCTGTGGCGCTCTCTCGGCGAACTGGGCGACGTAGGAGCATATTCCGACGAGGACACCGGTCTACGTGGCGTGCGCCGACTGGCCTTGACCGACGCCGACGTGGCCGGACGGGAACTGGTCACGGGATGGATGCGGGCGGCCGGGCTCACCGTGACGACCGATCGCATCGGCAATATCTACGCCCGCCGCGACGGCCGCGACAACACCCTCGCGCCGGTGATGGTCGGATCGCATATCGACACGGTCGCCACCGCGGGCCGGTTCGACGGATGTCTCGGTGTCCTCGGCGGGCTCGAGGTGGTCCGCACCCTGAACGCTCACGGAATCGCCACCGAACGCCCGCTCGAGATCGCCGTGTTCACCGAGGAAGAAGGGGTGCGGTTCGGCACCGATATGCTCGGCAGCGCCGTGGCGGCCGGGCGGATCGGCCTGGACGACGCACGGCAGCGCACCGATCCCGACGGCGTGACCGTCGGCACCGAACTCGACCGGCACGGGCTGGCCGGTGACGTCGCCGTACCGATCCGGGCGCCGTTCGCCTATCTGGAATGCCACATCGAACAGGGCCCGATCCTGGCGGCGGAGGACACCCGGATCGGAGTCGTGCAGGGTGTGCAGGCCATCACCTGGCTCGAACTCCAGATCACCGGGCGGGCCGCGCACGCCGGCGCCACCCCGCACCGGCTGCGCCGCAACGCCGGCCTCGCCGCCGCGCTGATCACGGTGCGACTCGACGAGATGGTGGAATCCGGCGAGTACGGCGCCATGCTGGCCACGGTCGGGCGGCAGGTCAACTATCCGAACCTGATCAATATCGTGCCCGAGAAATCGCTGATCACGGTAGACCTGCGCAATCCCGACGGCGCGGCCATGGAACGCGTGGAGGCCGACCTCGCGGCCTATCTCGCCGAAGTGGAGAAGCGCGCGGGGGTCACGATCACCGCCCGCACCACCGCCAAGACCCCGCCGGTGGTCTTCGGCGAACAGATGCGGGACCTGGTCGAGAAGCATGCCGCGAATCTCGGGATGAGCAGCGCCCCCATCACCTCCGGCGCCGGACATGATGCGGGCGAGATAGCCGCACGGTGCCCCGCCGGCATGATATTCGTTCCGGGGCTGTATGACGGGATCAGCCACAACCCACGGGAGTACTCCACTCCGGAAGCCTGCGCGGACGGAATCGATGTGCTGCTGCACGCCGTACTGGAGCTGGCGGGAGTCGCCCCGGGCTGCGCCGCACCGGTCAGCGGCCCCGCCACCGGGTAGCGAATCATCGGCCCGCTCCACCGTGCGACCGGCCCGGATTCGCGGCCGGCATGCGTGATCTCGCGGAGAGTGAGCGCGGTCCCGAATCGGCTTCCGTGCCGTCGGCCGCCGGCGCGGCTACGCGACGAAGCCCGGGTCCGCACCAGCGCGGTGGGCATGATCGTCGGCCCCGAGCAGGCGGCGCAGGTCATCGCGCGGGAGACCGGAAGGCGGCGCTCACCGAAGTTCGCGCGGTGTGAGCACCCGGGATGCGACCGGCGCCGCCCGGCTCACCGGCGCGCGAAGGCGAGTCCGCCCGCCACCGCGAGCATGGTGACGCCGGTGCCGCGATCCAGATAGCGCCGGGTGCGCGGCGGCATATCGAACGAGTTGAGCGCTCCACCCACCCCCGCGTACACCGTGGCCGCGATGAACTCGACGACGAGGTAGCCGAGACCCGGCAAAATCAGCTGGGCGGGTACGGCCCCCACCGTGTGGTCGACGAATTGGGGCAGGAGCGCGGCGAACAGCAGCAGCGCCTTGGGATTGGTGAGCGCCACCGTGAACTCCTGCCGGGTCGGCCGGCGACGTGTCCGGCGCAGCGACGACACGTCCGGCGGCGGGCTGCCGGACATGTCCGGTGCACCGGCGGGTCGGCTGCGGTAGAGCATGGACACGCCGAGGTAGAGCAGATATGCGACGCCGCACCATTTCACGGCCGTGAACACCGGTTCGGCGGTGACCAGCAATTCACCCAGCCCCACCGCTGTGGCGAGTACCAGCAACAGGAACGCCGACAGCCGGCCGGACACGGCCACCAGCGCATCCACGGTGCCCTGCTGCACCGCGTTCCGCAGCGACAGTAGCTGGTTCGCACCCGGAGTGAACGCGATGAGCGGAGCAGCGATCAGGAACGCTGCCAGTGCGGAGTCGGCATATCCCGGGTATACAGCCGGTTGCCGAACGCGGAAACCGGGGGCACCGGGAGGATTCCACCCGGCCCCACCGGCAGCACTCGGCGATTTCCTGGTCACCCGGGACGGGCAGACAGCGCTGTCTACCGGCTATGCCTCCGCCCTGCCCGATATCGAGGTGCCGTGGCACGAGCCCGGGACATCCCCGTCCCCGATACCGCCGCCCTCACCCCGGACGCCGTCACCCGTTACCAGCAGAAGTGGCAGGGAATGTTCCAGCGCTGATCGCGCCGGATGAACCGGGGGGCGGACCGGCGCCTCATCCGGCAGCCGGATGCCGGTGATCCGCCGCTGGGGTGAGTTCGTCGACCACCACCAGATTCCCGCCGGACTGTTTGGCCCGGTACATGGCGGCGTCGGCGCATTGCAGCAGCCGGTCCGGGGTCGGGCGCGGGCACCGGGGGCAGATCGTCGTGTCGAAGACCGCGACACCCACGCTCGCGGTGACCTCCACCGCGGTCTCCGGGGGGTCGGCGACCGCGCGCCGCAGCCGTTCGGCCTCGGTGCGCGCGGCCGCCGCATCCATCGGCGCGGCCACCACGAATTCCTCCCCACCCGTGCGCGCCACCACCGCCCTGTCCCCCACCGCGGCGCGCAACCGCCGGGCGGTCCGTACCAGGACGGTGTCTCCGACGCGGTGCCCCCAGGTGTCGTTCACACTTTTGAACCGGTCGAGATCCACGCTCATGACGCAGATCGCGGGAAACCTGTCGACCAACTGCGGGAGCCGGATCTCCAGGCCCCGACGGTTCAGCAGTTCGGTCAGCGGGTCCGACAGCGATTCGGTGCGCAACAGCCAGTAGAGGATCTGCAATGCGGGCAGCGCGCTGACCACCGAGACGAACAACAGCAGCCCGACCGCGCAAGCCAACCGGATACCGCCGCCCCCGGTGACTATCCGCACCGAGAACACGATCACCGACAGCAACGACCACACCGAATGCGCTGCCAGAGCCCGCGCGCTGTGGAAGAAGCCGAGGTAACTGCCGGTGACCACGAGCAGCACCGCGCCCATCGCCGCGAACAGCCGATCCGGCACCTGGAGGAACTCCATCGTGAACAGCACATCCGCGCCGCCGATCAGCACCAGCGACTCGGTTCTGCCCGGCCAGGCCAGCAACCACCAGCGCAGCGCCCACAGCGTCCCGCACAGCACTCCGATCGTCGAGGCGATGCCGGGATCGCCTGCCGGGCCCACCGGCGTGCCCGCGATGACCGCGCCCATCACCGCGATCGCCGCGCCCGCGACGCCGATCAACACTTTCAGTGGACCCAGCGCCGATCGCGCCGCCAGCGTGCGCACCAGCCAGCGGTAGTCGACCGGTTCCACCAGGCCCGCAGTGTTTTGCTGTCATTCATCGACTCACCCTTGGTCCCGACCGCGTTGCCCACCGTAGCCCGCACCGAAGGCGAGAATGCCACAATCACCGGCTGTTCCGGGGCAGTCCAGACCGGCCATTATTCCTCGGGCCGGACCAACGGGAGCGGGCAGACCGAGGTGTGCCACCCGAGATGGGGCCGACCGGCCTGCCGGCAGCCGGTGGTTCCGCCCGCTACCCGGGGGCCGGCTCCGGCCCGAGAGATCCGGCACGGTGCGCGCTCACCGCATATCCGGCGGCCGAGGTTCGGGTACCGGTGGACGGTACGGAGTCCGGTCCGGAGGGTCGGCCGCCGCCACATCGCAACCGGCCCGCTCGGCGAGTTCCCGCACAGCACCACGGATTCCTGTCGCGAGCACGTCGATATCGGGAGTGGAGTCGTAGTCGCCGGTGATGCCGAACACCAGGTGATCGTGATAGCTGAGGATCGCGATCGCGGTCCGTAGACGCATGGCGATCGGCACCGCGGGCAACAGTTCCAGCACCGGCCGACCCTGGAGAGTGAGCGGGTGCCGGGGACCGGGCACATTGGTCGCCAGGCCCGCGACCGCATGCTGGGGGAACCGGGCCACGAGCCGCAACGTCCACGCGACGGCGGCGAACGGCAGCCCACGCGCCAGCCCCAGCACGAGGTGTTCGGCACCCGGCGCGCCACCCGACTTGTGGGCTTTCATGGTCATATGGACTGCGCGGAGCCGGTCGACCGGATCGGTACGGTCGACCGGCAGGTCGGGCAGCAGCGCCGAGACACGGTTGTCCATGACATATTTCGCGTGATCGGCACGCATGGAGACCGGTATCAGTATCCGCAGCGGATGCGCCGCCGGGTCCTCGCCGCGCCCGCGCAGCAGTTCCCGGTATCCCGCGGTGATGGCGGCCAGTACGACATCGTTGACGGTCACGTGGTAGGCGGCGCCGATAGCGGATACCACGGGCAGCGACAGGCGCACCGCGGTGAACCGGCGCCGGTGCCCGATCGGACCGTTCAGCGACGACACGGGCCCCTGCTCGAGGGCCGCGGCGCCCACCGGAACGAGGCTGCGCACGGCACCGAACACTGCTGCGGGTAACGCCGCGGCGAGCTTCGCCCATCCCGCGTTTTCCGGCTGTTGCCGCATCCGGCCGCTGCGGGCCGGCCGCTCCTCCGGTAGCGGATCGCAGAGGGTCTCGAACACGGCCAGCCCCGATACCCCGTCCACCAGACTGTGATGAGCCTTCAGGATCACCGCCCAGCGCTCGTCGGCCAAACCCTCCACCGCCACGCACTCCCACAGGGGACGGTCCCGGTCGAGTCGCTCCTCGAGCTCGGCCGCCACCAGCTCCCACAGCGCCGCGTCCCGTCCCGGCCGCGGGAGTGCCACCCACCGCAGGTGATGACCCAGGTCGAAGGCCGGGTCGTTTTCCCATTCCGGTGCGGCCAGGTCGAGCACGGTGCGGCGCACCCGCTGCCGCATCCGGGGCATTCCGGCAATTCGCGTATTCAGCACGGCCGCGAACTCCTCGTGCCGCGGCGGCGGGCCGGCCAGCACCGCTATCACCGCGACGCCGAGACTGATCCGACGGTCGGCGTCCTCCAGCTCGATGAACCCGGTATCGAGCGGCCGTAACTCGTTCACGAGGTGCCCGACCGCTCGCCGGATCGTGCCACCATCCCGTCGCGACGCAGATCCCGGTGCGGGGCGAACGCAGCCACCTTACGGAAGCCGGAGGCCAGGCATTCGGTGAACTCCGGTAGATCGGGCACCGCCGCGGTGTCGGCATTGATCCCCACCGAGCACGTTCCCATATGGGAGATGAGCGTCGCGTTGAACGCGGTGCCGATGGTCGGCCCGAAGGCGTGCATCCGCTCGACCTCCGCGCCCGCCAGATACAGCGGAACCGGAGATCCCGCCACATCCGAGGCCACGAAATCGACGTGTCTGAGCATCTGCGCGATGGCACCGGCGGGAAGCCGGTTGAACACCGCCGCCACCGCATTGGACCAGGGGATCGCCGGTTCCCGGCGCCACCGCTCCACGAGGTCGCGCACCACCCACATCAGTTCCCCGACATCGTCGGTGTCGGCGGGCACGGCGAACCGGGCCAGGGTGATGCGGTTACCGCCGGGCGGGTCGTCGGCGGTCCGGGTACTGATCGGCACCGTCACCCGGACCTGGCCGAGCGAGACGTGGTAACGCCGGTGGTAGGACCGCAATCCGAGCAACAGGGCGGTGAGAAAGGCGTCGTTGACGGTGCATCCCGCCCGGACCGCGGGCTCCTCCAGCTGGGTGAGTGGCACTTCCAGCACGGTCAGCTGCCGGCCGAGTCCACGTCCGATCATCACCGGCGACATGGTCTCGGTGACCGGACGGGCCAGGCGGGCCAGCGAGGAAACCATCGCCACACCGTCACGTACTGCGCCCACCGGATCGACCGCGGCACGTATCGATGCGGCGGCGACCCCGGCGGCGCCACCCCGCACCAACCCCCATCCAGCCGACCAGTTCCACGCGAGTACATCGGCGACCGGCGCCGCCCGACGCGGTTCCCGTTCGCGCACCGGTCCGCGTTCGGTGCCCTCCCGGGTGAAGTCCAGTACTTCCGTGGCGATCTGCATACCGCCGACACCGTCGGTGAGGCTGTGATGAACTTTCAGCACGGCCGCGCTTCCGCCGCCGGGCCGGCCCGACAGCAGCGTGAAGGTCCACAGCGGTCGCACCGGATCGAACGCTGTCATCACCTCGTTGCGGGCGAATTCCAGCACGGCCGCCTGATCCGCCGGTGGCGGTAGCGCGATACGCCGGAGATGCCAGAAGAGATCGAAATTCGGATCGTATTGCCAGCGCGGCGGGGTGAGCCCGAGCGGCGCCGCGGCGAGTACATGGCGGAAACCGGGCGCGACCCGTGTTCCCCGATCGAAGACGCGGACCAGCCGGTCCCACTCCGGTTCCGAGTCGAGGATCAGGACCGAGACGATCGTCGACCGCAGCGCGGGATCCTGTTCCATGCTCCAGGTGAACAGGTCCGACTGGGTCATATGGGACTCGCGAGTGCCCATGCGCAGCCGCTTTCATCGTCGGAGTCGATCCCTGCGGAGTCGACCTCCCTACTGTCGTCCCGTCGCCGTGCGGCCGGCAGAGGCGAAGGTCACCGATTGGGCCGAGCGAATGACGAGCACCGCGCGGACCGGCCGGGGCCCGCGGTCGTCCGGAGGACTTACGGCCCCGGCACCTCGGACATCGGGCTCTTGCCCGCGGTTCCGCGTCGGCGGAACGCTGGTTCCACCGCTGCACCGGATCGGGGCAGCCGGGATACGCGAGGCCATGCGTTCGGAGGATGTCATGCGAATACCGGGCAATCACGAGTCGTGTCGAGCACCGGCGAATCCGTAGCCATGGACGAACGCTCGGGGGGTGACCGCATACCTCCGGTGGTCCTCGGTACCGACGGCTCGTCCGTGTCGTTGAACGCGGCGCGCTGGGCCGCATATATAGCCGGAGCCTTGCACGCCCCGCTGCTGGTGGTACACGTCCTTCCGATTCCCGGACACCGGCATGCCGCAGGTACGCGACCGTGGTTCCACGGGCCGCGCCTCGCGGACCCGGACGCGGCGGTCGCCGTCCGCCGGACCGCATTGATCATCGGCACCTGCGCCGCACCCGCTGTCGCGGAGCCGGACATCGAAATCGCCATCGGGTCGGCCACGGCGGTCCTCGTGGAGCGCAGCCGCCGAGCCCGGATGCTGGTGGTGGGTGCCCAGACGGCGTTCGGGGAGAGGCGAACAGGCCCGACGACGACGGGCGTGGTCGCGCGGGCATACTCTTCGGTGGCCGTGTGGCGGGGTATGCCGGGCCATCCGATCCCACGGGAGCGGCCGGTGGTCGCCGTATTCGACGGCAGCGAGTCGACACTGCCGGCGCTGGTCCAGGGGTTCGAGTTGGCGGAAGCCCTCGGCGCGGGCCTCGAGGTGGTACGTCCTCGGTGCGGTATGCCGACCGGCCGGTACGGCGCCGCGGCGGTGGTACCGCCGTCCCGGACCGCCGGCTCGACGGCGGGGATGGCCCGCGAACATCCCGCGGTCAGGTCGAGCGAGACCACGGTCTCCGGTTCGCTCCCGCATGTCCTGGCACGCAGATCGGCAACGTCCCAACTTCTGGTCGTCGCCGGCCGGCGCGCGACCGGCGCGTCGGCGGCACCCGGGCCGACCGTCATGTTCCTGCTCCGTCATTCGAGGTGCCCGGTGCTCGTCTGCCGTCCCCGGTGAGCGCACCCGACGCCGGGCTCAGCCCGATCCGGTCAGGAAATCGACACACGACCGGATCGTGGCCAACCTCGGATAATCGCTTTCCTCGATACGTCGGGAGCCGGCGGAGAGGCGTTCGACGAAGGTCAGGAAATCTATCGAGTCCAGTTCCAGCGTGCTGCGCAGTTCCTCGTCGGCACCGAGTTCGGCGATCTGCTCGTCGGTGTCGAAGCCGCGCAGCGACGTACGCACCAGACGTTCGGCCTGCTCGGCGGTCAGGATCTCGGCTTCCATGGTCACAACTCCTCCGGATGCTGTAACAGATCGCGCACAGTGGTGAGAAAACGCGCACCCAGCGCGCCGTCGCTGGCCCGATGGTCCGCCGACAGGGTGATCGTGACCTGCGGCCGGACAGCGACCGGTCCACCGACCGCGCACGGGCGATCGGTGACGGTGCCGAATCCCACGATCGCGACCTGCGGCGCCGGAATCACGCCGAAGATCGTGCGCACCCCGGCTTCGCCGATATTGGTCACGGAAATACTGGCCTCCACCGTGTCCGAGGAGCGCAGCCGGGCCGTACGAGCCCGACCGACCACACCGCGGAGCGCGGTCATCATCCGCGCGGGCGACAATTCGTCGGCATCGGGAACGGTGGGCACGAGGATGCCGCCCCGGCGCAGCGATACGACCACCCCGAGATGAACACGCGGCGACGGGCGGAACTCGTCATCGATCCAATGGCCGTTCAAATCGCCCACCCTGGCAGCGGCCCGGGCGGTCGCGCACAGCAGCAGGGCGGACGGGACGATTCGCTCCGGGACGGGCGCGCTCCGATTCACTTCCCGCAACCAGCGAACGGCGATGTCCACATCGATCACGTCGGACAAATAATAGTGCGGCACGGTTCGTTTGGACCGGGTCATCGCCGCCGCGATCTGTCGCCGGATCGCGGCCTGATCCCGGCCGCCCCCCGCGGGACCGGTCGGTTCCGCGACGACACCGGATGCGCTTCCTGTCGCGGCCGGCACAGGGGCAGCGGGCATGGTGTGCACATCGCGGGCCCGGATCGCTCCGCCGGGTCCGCTCCCGGTCAGCGATACCAGGTCGGTACCGAGCGCCGCGGCCAGTCGGCGCGCGTACCCGGAGGCGCGCGGGGACGGAGCCCGCACGGCCCGAACAGGTCCCTGTCCGTCGGTGGAACCGGAAGCGACCCCGGCGACTTCGGTCCGCTCGGTGGATGCGACCGGTGCGCCGGTGGAGACAGCCGCCTCGATATCGGCCCGCACTATCCGTCCGGCCGGACCCGACCCTCGTACCGCCGCCAGGTCGATGCCCGCCTCGGCGGCCAGCTTGCGGATCAGTGGCGTCGCCCGGAAATCGGGTACGGCCGGCTTTTCCGCTTCCCGCGCACCGCCCTCGCGGAGCTCACGACCGGCCGCTGTGGTCGAAGCGGGGACGGATCCGATTGCCCGCTGTCCGGTATCACCGTGCGGCGCGGGTCCGGCGGCCTCGGTTGTCGGCTGTTCGACGCGCTCGATGGTCGCCAGCACCGTGCCGACGGGCACCTTTCGGCCTTCCGGAACCAAGATATCGCCGACGATCCCGTCGTCGAAACATTCGACCTCGATGGCGGCCTTGGTGGTGTCGACCTCCGCCACCACATCGCCGGTGTGGACGGCGTCTCCCGGGTGCACCAGCCAGTGCAGCAGCGTGCCCTCGATCATATCCGCACCGAGCGAGGGCATCCGGAATTCGGGCATCTCAGCTCACCGCCCGGACGACCGCGTCGACGACGCGCCCCGGCTGGGGCAGCGCGGCCTCCTCGAGTTGCCGCGCGTACGGAATCGGTACCTCGGCGGTACACACCCGGCCCACCGGGGCGTCCAGGTCGTAATAGGCGTGCTCGGCCGCGCGCGCGGCGATTTCCGCGGCGATACCCACGCTGCGCCAGCCCTCGTCCACGACCACCAGCCGGTGGGTGTGCGCGAGGGATTCCGCTACCGTGTCCTCGTCCAGCGGCCGCAGGCTGCGCAGGTCGATCAGTTCCGCGTCGATTCCCTGTGCGGCCAGCCGCTCCGCGGCGGTGGCGGCGATCGGCACGCTCGCTCCGTAGGCGACCACGGTCACATCCGCGCCCGGGCGGCGGATGATCGCCCGCTCGATATCGACCGCCCCCGCGTCCTCGGGCAGATCCCCCTCGAGGTTGTAGAGCGCGATCGGCTCGAAGATCACCACCGGGTCCGGGTCCTGTAACGCGGTCCAGAGCATGCCGCGGGCGTCGGTCACCGTCGCCGGGGAAACCACTCGCAATCCCGGGATATGCGCGTAGTAGGCCTCCAGGCTGTGCGAGTGCTGGGCCGCGAGCTGGCGGCCTGCCCCGGTGGCCATCCGGATCACCAGCGGAACGCCGAACTGTCCGCCCGACATATGCCGCAGTGTCGCCGCGTTGTCGAGGATCTGGTCCAGCGCCAAGAGGCTGAAGTTCCCGGTCATGATCTCGACCACGGGTCGCAGCCCGCCGAGCGCGGCACCGATACCCGCCCCGACGAACGCCGATTCGCTCAACGGCGCGTCCCGGATTCGCCGCGGGCCGTACTCGTCGAGCAGGCCACGGCTGACTCCGAAACAACCGCCGTAGGCACCGACGTCCTCCCCTATCAGGAAAACGCGGTCATCGCGGTGCAACGCCTCCCGCAGGCCTTCGCGCAACGCTTCCCGATAGGTGGTCATGGCCGCTCCGCGTACACGTGGCGGGTCAGGTCGGCGACCGGTTCCCGGGGCGCCTCTTCGGCGGCCGCGACCGCCTCGTCCAGTTCCGCCGCGACGGCGTCCTCCAGTGCGGTGAGTCCCGCTTCGTCCAGGTCACCGGACGCGCGGAGTTCGGCCGACAGGCGCGGAATCGGATCTCGCGCCTTCCACCGCTCGATCTCGGCCTTATCGCGGTAACGATCGGCGTCGTAGAGCGAATGGGCGCGAAAACGGTAGGTTCGCAGTTCCAGGAAACAGGGCCCGCCCCCACCGCGGATCGAGGCCACCGCGCGCCGCGTGGCCGCCCCCACCGCCTCGACATCCATACCGTCGACCGGCCAGGAGACCATCCCGTAACTCGCGGCACGCAGCGCGAGGTCGGTGACCGCGTGTTCCCGACGCAGCGCGGTGCCCATGGCGTACTGGTTGTTCTCGCAGGCGAAGAGGACCGGCAGGTGCCACAGGGCCGCCAGGTTCAGGCATTCGTGGAACTCTCCCTCGGCAACGGCACCGCCCCCGAATAGGCAGACGGTGACGATCGGCTCCGCGCGCATCGCGTCGGCCAGCGCGAGACCGACCGCCAGTGGCAGGCCCCCGGCGACGATCGCATTACCGCCGTAGAAACGACGATCGGCGTCGAACAGGTGCATGGAACCGCCACGGCCGCCGCTGCACCCGGTCGCCCGCCCGAACATCTCGGCCATCAGATCCGGCATCGGTATCCCACGAGCCAGCGCGTGGCCGTGTTCCCGATAGGTCGAGACGACCGCGTCGGCCGGGTCGATCTCCCGGAGCAATCCGGCTGCCACCGCCTCTTCACCGATGTACAAATGCAGGAAACCACGAATCTTCTCGGCGCTGTAGAGACGCACACAGCGTTCCTCGAAGCGCCGGATCCGGATCATCTGCCGCAACAACTCGATCCGCTGCGCCGGCGGAGGCGGCGGGTCGACGCCCACCCGGGTGTCCGGCTCGGTCGCGGTCACCGGAGGTTCTCCAGCGTCGACACGTCCCCCTCGGGCAACCCCAGTTCCCGGGCCTTCAGCAACCGGCGCATCACCTTACCGCTGCGCGTATGAGGTAAGGCTTCGGTGAAAACGATCTGCTTGGGGGCCACCGCCCCCAGCGCGCGCCGGCCGAACGCCAGTAACTCGGTGCGCAACCCATCGGAAGCAGGATATCCGGGGCGCGGTAATACAAAGGCTTTCACCAGTTCGCCCACCACGGGATCGGGAACGCCGATAGCGCCCACCTCCGCGACCGCCGGATGCGCCATCAGCGCGCTCTCCACCTCGAACGGCCCGATCAAATGACCGGCGGACTCGATCACATCGTCGGCCCGCCCGACGAACCAGTAGTAGCCGTCGTCGTCGCGGCGGGCCAGATCACCGGACAGATACCAGCCGCCGGCGAAAGCGCGCGCGTATCTGCCGGGATCACCTCGGTAATCACGGAACATCGACGGCCAGCCCGCCCGTAACGCCAGCTCACCGACCTCGCCGCAGGCTGCCTGCTCGACGGCGCCGTCCGCCACGGCGGCACGCCCGTCCCGGCCGCTGCGCAGGATCGTGGCGTCGACTCCGGGAAGCGGGCGTCCCATCGAACCCGGCCGGACCTGTTCGGCGGCCAGGTTCGCGATCATGATGGCTCCGGTCTCGGTCTGCCACCAGTTGTCGTGGACCGGATGTCCCAGCACCCGATGCCCCCATTCGACCGCTTCCGGATTCAACGGTTCACCGACACTGGCCACGAAACGCAGTGCCGACAGATCGGTGCCCGCGGGCAGCTCGTCGCCACGGCGCATCAGCATCCGCAATGCGGTCGGGGCGGTGTACCACACCGACACCTGTTCCTCGGTGAGGATCCGGTACCAGCGTTCGGTATCGAAATCGGCCTCGTCGCTGACGACCGATGTGCCCAGGCTCAACGGCGCGATCACCCCATAGGACATACCGGTGACCCAGCCGGGGTCGGCGGTGCACCAGTAGCTGTCACCGGGACGTAGGTCGAGTGCGCTGCGAGCGGTGATCCGATGGGCGAGAACGGCTTCGTGCACATGGACCGCCCCCTTCGGTTTGCCGGTGGTTCCGCTGGTGAAATGCAGCAGCGCCGGGTCGTCGGCTCGGGTGCGCACCGAGGGGAACCGCTCCTCCGCGGCGGCGACGGCCACCGGCATGCTGATGGCGTCGTCGGCCGGTTCGCTCTGCGGGGGTTCATCAGCGATGAGCACATGCCGCAGGCACGGCAGCACGCTGCGCACCGGAGCGACTCGGCGCCGGTACAGCGACGCCGTGGTGACCAGGGTGGTCGCGCCGCAGATCTCCAGCCGTTGCCGCACCGGCTCCGGCCCGAACGCCGAGAACAGGGGTACCACTACGCAACCGGCCTTCCAGGCCCCGAGCGCCGCCACGTACAACTCCGGTGTGCGTCCCAGCAGCAGTGCCACATGCTCCCCCGGGCAAGTTCCCAGAGCCCGCACCGCATTGGCGAAACGATTGCTGAGCAGCGCCAACTCCGTGTACGTCAGCTGTATGCGCGTGCCTGCCGCGGAGCGCCAGCGCAGCGCTACCCCGTCCCGAGCGGTGTGCCGAGATGGCGATCGACTGCCTCGACGGCGATGTTCACACCGCCTCCGGGCGTACCCACCAGTTCCGCCCGCGCTGTACGCCAGTCGAATGCCCGGCGTGCGTGGTCGTAATCGGTCAGGTTCGCCGCCGACCGTTCGGCCGGAGTCTTCTCGATCGGCGCCCAGTGCACGGACGCAGCGGCGGGATGCCGGCTGGTAGAAGTCATATCGTCCTCCGTGCGAACCACTGTTCCCGGGACGGGACGATGACGATCGAGGTCCCGGTCAAGGCCACTTCGGGGCCGGAGCCGACCGGCAGTGTCCACGATTTGATCAATTGCAGACCGCAGCCCCGCAGAACCGCCTCGTCCGCGGCCCCGGCGGCCGCGCGGTACGAACTGGGCGATCCATCCACCGCCGCGAGCACCACCGGGGCGGCGTGCGGCGGACCGGAGGCGATATACGCCATACGTTTCCTCCTTCGCGGCCCGTCCCCGCTGCCCGGACGTCACTTCGTCGATCCCGTGAACCCCTTTTCCGAGTCCACGGGTCAGTACCGAGCATCCCGCCGCGGAACAGTGTCCGGGCAGAGAAGAAGGTCCTCGAGTCGATGGGCGCAATGCCCGCCCGGTTCTACGCGAGGGCCTCGTGGCCGGCCGCCGGGCAGTCGGGGATGCTCAGGTTCGGCCGATGCCCGCTCACCGATGCACGATGAGCAACGGGCATTCGGCCGCGTACAGCAGCGCGACGGTGACCGCCCCCAATACGGTTCCCGCGGCGCCGCCGCGACCGTGTCGTCCCACTACGAGTAGCTGGGCCCATTCGGATTCGGCGACCAGTGACCGTGCCGGTGCGTCCGTGCGGACGATCCGGTGCACCGGCACCGCCGGATACCGGTCGGAATGAGCCGCCAGCTGCTCGTCGAGCAGTGTTTGGTCCGGCGGGCCCGAGCGTCCGGGGAGCCGGATGCCACTGGTATCGCTCCAGCAGTGCACCGCCACCAATCCCACGTCGCGCCGGGCGGCCTCGGCGAACGCGGTATCGAGCGCCGCGACGCTGTGTGCGCTGCCGTCCACCCCCACTGCCACCGGACGGCTGCGCGATACCGGGTCGGTCCCCGATTGCCCGGACACCACCGCGACCGGGCAGTCGGCGTGGGCCGCCACAGCGGAACTGAGCGAGCCGATCACAGTACGGCTGACGCCGCCGCGGCCGCGCCGGCCGACCACCAGCAGCGGGATCCGCGGAGACCTCTCGAGCAGCACCGGGGCGATGGCATCGAAGGTCACCTCGGTGGTGACCGCTACCGTGACACCGCCCGTAGTGGCGCGGGTGATCCGCACGGCTTCGTCCAACACCCACTCCGCGTCGGCACGCAACCACTCGGCTTCGGGCTCGTCCACCTCCGGGCTGGGAGCCGAACGCGGCGGAAGAGCACACGAGACGATCAGGTGCACGCCCCGTCCACACAGGCTTGCCTCCAGCCCGGCCCACGCCGCGGCACGAAACGACGACGCGGAACCATCGACCGCTGTCGTGATCGGCGGCGTGGGTGGCCGGACGGTCGTCTCGCTCATAGATCGCTCCGTGCTCGAGCCGGTCGGCCCGGGTCACCCCCGGCCGCCGACGAAAGGTGTTACCGCAGCCGGCCGACGACTTCCGCGAGCGGGCGGCGGGGCGAGACGGGCACCGCG
This sequence comes from Nocardia grenadensis, assembly GCF_050942415.1. Lineage (NCBI taxonomy): Bacteria > Bacillati > Actinomycetota > Actinomycetes > Mycobacteriales > Nocardiaceae > Nocardia > Nocardia grenadensis. Next base: position 3,635,155 of record NZ_CP192054.1, read on the forward strand.
CCGGCGGCGACTTCCGCCCAGCCGACGCGAATGATCAGTTGCGGGAACCCGATACCGTCGAGTACCTCGCCCTGTACCGCCGCCCGGGTATCCGGCAGTTCCAGGGCCTCGCTCATGGGGCACGTCGCCATGCCGAGCACGGTCGCCGCGAGCAGTACAGCGCTCCCGGCTTCACCTGCCCGCAGGCGGGACAGACGATCGTCGGCAGGAGTGTGGATCAGGAGGAGACTGCCGCCCTGGGTCATCTCCTGCATCCCGGATTCGCTGAGGGTGGCTTCCGCGAATTCCCGGGTGAACGGGTCGTCGTCCGAGACCGGTACCGCATTGCGCGCGGGTACGCCGTCGGCCGACGCGTGCCGCCCGCTCCACATCGACAGCTCCGCCCGGTACGACGGGTCGCGGCGATGCTGTCCGGCCGCCCGGGTGAACGCCGACATCAGGGTGGAGCGCCCCGGGCCGGCGGTGATCTCCCGCACCTCGGCGCCCTCCTCGGTACCCGCGGCCAGTAGCGTGGCCAGATCGGCGGGCGGAGTCTCCCACGCCGAAACCCGTCGGCGATCGGTATGCCTGCGGTTGATCGCACGGGCCAGTTCCTCGTCCTCCGCGGTCGGCGTCACGCGGGCGAATTCGATCGCGGCCAGATGCGCCGGCTCCGCGGGGTTCGGGATGCGGTGCACGATAGTCCGCCACCCCAGAGATCTCGCTGCGACCCGGAAATGGTGCAGTGCGGCCCCGCAACTGAGGATCTCGTCACGCCCGTCCGGATCCGCGCAGGCCAACCGTCGGCTCTCGTCGGCATACAAGTGCACTGTCCGGTCACCCACCCGCCACTGCCAGGGTTGCGTATTGTGCACCGACGGCGCGCGGACGGCCAGCGCGAGGGCGGCGCGAACGGCCTCGGCGTCGGGGTGGATCCCGGTCATAACAGGTCCTCGCTCTCGAATCGGGTCCGCGCCGTCGTGCCCGGAGAAAGCCGCGCCTGCACGCCTCGGCCCCCAGGGTGATTGCGGGCAGATGTTCGCCTCTCAGCTTCGCGGCCACCCGGGCGCGCCGAGACAGGCGAAAGTCACCTGTCGAAGTGTCCTCCGGCAGTACCTCCGCAGGCTCGTGCCGAAGGCCCGGCGCCGGCCCGCCGCCCCCGCTCGGGTCCATGGTCCCGGCGGCGGGGGTATCAGGACCCTCCTCCCGTACCGCGACTCGTTGGACCCTGAGAACATGACATCGAAGCGCCCGCGTATCGCAGTCCTCTATGCCACCGAAGAGGGGTCCACCCGTGATATCGCCGAGTACATCGCGGCCGATCTCGAGGAGCGCAGCGCCGAAGTCGAACTGCACGATATCGACCATGCGCCCGACCCGTCCCGGTTCGATACCGTGATCCTGGGCAGCGCGATCCACGACATGGACTTCCTGCCGGCGGCCGCCGACTATCTACGTCACCACCGCGACCAGCTCGCCACCACAGATCTCCGGCTGTTCGGAGTGGGCCTCGGCCCGGCCCTGCGCGGCCCCCTCGGCCGTCGACTGGGCCGGATGACCCCGCCGAAGATCACCACGCTGTGTAAGGAGGTCGCCGCCCGGGACTACCGTGCGTTCGCCGGGCACTACGAACGCACGGGTGTGTCGTTCAAGGCACGTGTCCTCTACCGGCTCATGGGAGGCGGACGCTACGGCGATCTGCGCGACTGGCCCGCGATCATCGCCTGGTCCACGGCCCTCGGCGACTCGCTCGGCCTGCCCCGCGCCGACGTGACCGTGATTCATCCCTGAGACATCGCTGCGCACCTCCGGAGGAGCAACAATGGGCCGATATGTCGCACCATTCGATCAGCTCGGCATCGGCGATGTAGCGGAGGCGGGCGGCAAGGGCGCCAATCTCGGCGAACTCGTGGCGGCGCGGCTTCCGGTTCCGCCCGGTTTCGTCATCCTGCGGGCCTGCTATGAACATGTGATCACCCACGGCCACCACGGCGCCGAACTGGACCGCCTGCACTCCGCAGCGCTCGACGCGGTCACCGACGGGCCCGAACTGGCGACACGGTGCCGCGCAATGCGCGAGCTGATCCACGACACCGTTCTCGAGCCCTCGGTACGCGAGGTCATCGGCTCGGAGTATCGGGCACTCGGCACGGATATCCCGGTCGCGGTGCGTTCTTCCGCGGTCGGGGAGGACAGTGCGACCGCTTCCTTCGCGGGGATGAACGCGACCCTGACCAATGTGCGCGGTGAACAGAAGCTGCTGGACGCGGTGATCGAATGCTGGGCCTCCCTTTTCACCCCGCGCGTGCTGGCCTACCGGGCGCGGCGCGGGATCACCGACCGTCCGCAAATGGCTGTGGTGGTGCAGGAAATGGTGACCGCGCGGGTATCCGGAGTCGCGTTCACCGCCGACCCGGCCACCGGACGCGAGGACCGCGTCGTGGTGGAGGCCGCCCGCGGCCAAGGGGAAGTGGTGGTATCCGGCGCGACCGAACCCGATACCTACCTGCTCGACGCCGCCGGGCCGACGCTGCTGAGTACTCGCGGGGGTCACCAGGAGTACGCCGTGGTGGCCGGCGCCGACGGTGACCGGCGGGTCGCGCTGTCCGCGGCCGACACCGCCGCACCGGTCCTGCGCGAATCCGAGGCCGTGGCTGTCGCACGAATGGCTCTGGCCGTGCAGGAGCATCACCACGGCACACCACAGGATGTGGAGTGGGTTTTCGACACCGAGCGGTTGTGGCTGGTGCAGGCCCGGCCGATCACGACCCTGCCCGGGCGGCGCTCCGGCGGTACCGCCGATACACGGGAGGATTCCGGAATCCTCGTCCGTGGGCTCGCGGCGGCTCCCGGCTCGGCCACCGGAGCGGTCCGGGTCCTCGATTCTCCCGCCCGGGGCGATACCCTGCGCGACGGCGAGATTCTGGTCGCCCCGATGACGAACCCGGATTGGCTGCCCACCTTGAGCCGAGCCGCCGCGGTGGTCACCGACAGCGGCGGTATGACCTGCCACGCCGCCATTGTCGCGCGGGAACTCGGCATACCCTGTGTCGTCGGCGCGCGCACCGCCACCACCACGCTCACCGATCACGCGGTGGTCACGGTCGACGGTGCCTCCGGCGAGATCCGTGCCGGAGCCGCGCGTGGCGGCGCGCGAACCACGGACCGCGCCCCGGACGGCGCGGCGACCGGGGCAGCGGAGCCGACCGCCACCCGGGTGTATGTCAACCTCGCCCTGCCCGAAACCACCGAACACATCGCCGCGACCGATGTCGACGGCGTCGGACTACTACGCGCGGAGACGCTGCTGACCCGGGCCCTGGACAACCGGCACCCACGTGATCTGATCGCCCACGGCGAGCAGGAGCGGTTCGTGGCCCGTATGTCGGAATCACTGCACCGCATAGCGACCGCTTTCCGGCCCCGGCCGGTGGTGTACCGGGCCAGCGATTTCCGCACAAACGAGTTCCGCGGGCTGGCCGGGGGCGACCGCTACGAACCCACCGAGAACAATCCGATGATCGGCTACCGCGGCTGCTACCGCTATGTCCGCGATCCCGAGGTGTTCCGGCTCGAGCTGTCCGCGCTGGCGCGGGTGCGCGAGCAGTCGCCGAACCTGCACCTGATGATCCCGTTCGTCCGGACCCGCTGGGAACTCGAATCCTGCCTGGAACTCATCGATTCGAGTCCGCTCGGGAGCCAGCGCCACCTGCATCGCTGGGTGATGGCCGAAGTGCCGTCGGTGATGTACTGGCTGTCGGAATACGCCGGACTGGGTATCGACGGTGTCTCCATCGGCAGCAACGATCTGACGCAGCTCATGCTGGGCGTCGACCGGGACTCCGAACAGTGCAGCGAGCTGTTCGACGAATCCGATCCGGCCGTACTCGACGCCATCGCGCAGATCGTCACGACCGCCCGCGGCGCGGGCATCACCTCGTCGCTGTGCGGCCAGGCGCCGTCGAATCGTCCCGAGTTCACCGAGCACCTGGTGCGGATGGGGATCACCTCGGTCTCGGTGACACCCGACGCCGTTGCGGCGGCCCGCCGCGCGGTAGCCGCCGCCGAACGCCGTCTGCTGCTCGACCACGCCCGGTCCGCGGCGGCGCCCCGATGACCCTCTCACCGCCCGATTCCGCCGAGCCGGTCCCGCCGGTGACCCGCACCGAGGCGGCCGTGCTACGGGAAACGCACACCGGTGTGGTCGTCCTGTTCGGCGACCGCGCGTACAAGGTGAAGAAGCCGATCACCACCGATTTCCTGGACTTCGCCACGCCGCAGGACCGGGAACGGGCATGCCGGCGCGAGCTCGAACTCAACCGGCGGCTCGCGCCGGATGTCTACCTCGGTCTCGCATATCTCACCGATCCGATCGGCGGCGCGGACGAACCGGTGCTGGTCATGCGCCGTATGCCCGAGAGCCGCCGGTTGTCCACTCTGCTCGCCGATCCCGGCCGTCCGGTGCACGATCTGCGCGCGCTGGTCGCCACTCTCGTGGATTTCCACGAGGGTGCCCGGCGGGGCCCGGATATCGATCGTGCCGGGACGGGCGCGGCGTTGCGCGATCGCTGGCGAAGCGTCCTCGACCCACTGCACGAACAGTCCCCCGCGGTCATCGATCCCGCCCGCCTCGCCGCGATCGAGGAACGCGCACTGGACTACGTTCGCGGCCGGGATCGACTGTTCGCCCAGCGGATCGCGGGCGGATGGCTGGTGGACGGGCACGGCGACCTGCTCGCCGAGGACATCTTCGACCTGCCCGACGGGTTCCGGATCCTGGACTGCCTGGATTTCGACGATGAACTCCGCCATATCGACCGCCTGGACGATATCGCCTTTCTGGCGATGGATCTCGAATTTCTCGGCCACCCCGGGGATGCGGCCCGTCTGCTCACCGACTACCGGCACCTCGGCGGCGACCGGGCGCCGTCATCGCTGGACCATCACTATCGGGCCTATCGCGCGGCGGTGCGGGCGAAGGTCGATGTGATCCGCTACGGCCAGGGCGACAGCACCGCACGGGACCGTGCCGGGGGACACCTGACGCTGGTCGAACAGCACCTGGAGTACGGCGCGATCCGGCTCGCAGTGGTCGGCGGGCTCCCCGGCACGGGCAAGACCACCGTCGCCGGACAGCTCGCGAAAGCCACCGGTTCACAGCTGCTCTCGAGCGATTCGATCCGCCGGGAACTGATGCGCGCGGGTGAGATAGCCGGTGCGACCGGTGCCTACGACGCCGGCGCGTACGCACCGGAGAGCAGACACCGGGTGTACACCGAATTGCTGGCGCGCGCCCGCCCGCTGTTGCAGACGGGAGTACCGGTCGTATTGGACGCCGGCTGGCCCGCCGCCGACGAGCGCCGCAGTGCACGCGAACTCGCCATCGCGCTCGGCGCCGAGCCGGTGCAGCTACGGTGTGAATGTCCCCGTAACATCGCCGACCACCGGCTGCGGGCCCGGCCCCGTGGCGAATCCGACGCCACCCCACCGATAGCGCACGCTATTTCGGCGACCGCCGCACCCTGGCCCGAGGCCGTGGTGCTCGACACCCGGCGACCGCCGGCACTCGTTGCGGCCGAGGCGTTGCATCGGTGGCATGACAGCGGGCACCACCGGAGCCGGCCGTGAGCCGCGCACCGGACGGAGCGGTACGGGTCCTCACGGTGACGCTGAACCCGACCGTCGATATCTGCCTGGAAGTGGACGAGCTGATCGCGGAGGGCAAGAACCGGGCGCGGTTCCGCTCTGTCCGCGCGGGCGGCGGCGGTATCAATGTGGCGCGCTGTATCCGGCGGCTCGGGGGTACGGCCACCGCCCTGTACCTTTCCGGCGGCGATACCGGGCTGCGGCTGGACCATCTGCTCGCGGACGAGGGTATGGACAGGCTTCGGGTACCGGTCGGAGGTGGAACACGGGAAGCCTTCGTCGTCACGGAGAACGGGACCGGGCGCAGCTACCACATCGTTGCGCCGGGTGCGACGATCACGGAGCAGGAAACGGCCGGGGTGCTCGCGGCGATCCGGGCCGGCCTACCCGGCAGCGCCGCGCTCGTCGTCACCGGCAGTGTCCCACCGGGGATCCCCGACGATTTCACGGCGACCGTGGTCCGCCAGGCCCGCCCGGGCCGGATCCCGGTCCTCATCGATGTGACGGGCGGGCAGCTGCGCCGGTTACCCGGCGAGGACGTATTCCTCATCCGGCTGGACCGCAAGGAGGCCGCCGGGCTGATCGGCTCGCCCATCCTCTCCTTCGACGACGCCCGGCGGGCGAACCACCGGCTGCTCGAATCCGGCGCGACGCGGCACGCCGTGACCACCGTGGGCGCGCTCGGGGCCGTGTATTCCGAACCCGGCGTCGATCACGAGATCTCCGCGCCACCGCTGCCCGGCCGGGCACGCAGCGACGCCTGCGCCGGCGACAGTCTCGTGGCCGCCCTCACCTATCGCACCCTGCGCGGCGATGGTTGCCTGCGCGCCTGTGAGTTCGGTGTCGCGGCGGCGGCCGCCACGGTGTCGCTGCCGGGCACCGATGTTTTCGAACCCACAACCGTCGACGAACTGGTCCGGCGGGTCCGGGTCCGCAGTGTCGCGGCCGGGACGGATCCGGCGGGCGCGGATCGACCCGGCGCGGATGTGTGGGATGTGGGAGCCGGTCTCGACAAGTAGGCCCGCGACCGCTCCGATCACGACCCCTCACGTTCGGCGGAGGACCTAATGCCCCTCGGTCGATGACGATCGGGCCTCCCGGCCATTCCGTGCCGGGCGGAAGCTGAAAGCGGTTCGGTAGGTCGACAGCGGCCCGGCGGGTCACCCGCAGCGGCCGGTCCGTCGGCGCAGCCGTATCACCGATCGGATCCAGCGCGAGGAGGTCGTCGATTCATGCGGGCCGCACCCGGGGATTGGCTGATCGTGGAAGGACACGCGGTCGGGAGGACGGTGCGGCGCGGTCTGATCGAGGAGATACACGGCGCCGACGGCGGCCCACCCTATCTGGTGCACTGGACAGACACCGGCAATCGCGCCCTGACCTTCCCGGGACCGGACTCGCGAGTGGTCACCAGCGCGGAACTGCGTGCGCAAGAGGACGTCGTGGCACATCACTTCTCGTCGAGGCACTACCCGGCGCCGGGCTCCTGAGGACGGGCTGACGCCGAACCGTGTCCGGGCTCCGGATACGGCACCCCGGTGGGCGGACGATCGATCAGCCGGACCGTCTCCCCGGGCTCGAGCCACACCGGCCGATCACGGCAGACCACCTCGATCGGCGGCGCGTTCCCCGGCTCCGACCCGATCTCGACGCGGCGGCCATCGACGCGCACGATCAGCCGGTGGCCCCGATACATCATCGGAAAAGACAGAGTGCCCATGGTTTTCGGCCAGTACGGACAGAAGATGAGCTGGTCGCGCCGTATCTCCAGACCCGTGAAACAGCGCTGCAGCAAATCGACGCTGCCCGCCATCGCGGCCAGATGGATACCTTCGCCGGTGGTCCCGCCCTGGATATCGGCAACATCCGAGCGGACCACCTGCTCGAAGAACTCCATGGCACGGTCGCGGTGGGCCCGGGCGAGAACCCACGAATGCACCAGGGCGCTCAATGTGGAACCGTGCGAGGTCCGCGCCGTGTAGTAGTCGATCGTCCGCGGGATCATCTCCCCCGGCAGCTCGTAGCCCGCGCGCGTGAACAGTTCGCGGAGTTCGTCGGCGGAGAACAGGTAGAAGAGCATGAGCACATCGGCCTGTTTGCCCGCGCGATAGCGGCCGATATCGTCGCCCTCGGCCTCCAGTATCCGGTCCAGCCGCTGGATATTGCCGTAGCGGCGCCGATAGTGCTCCCAGTCCAGTTCCCGCAGCCGCTCGTAGCCGTCGAACTGGCTGATCACGCCGTCGTGGAACGGCACGTACATCCGATGGGCGACCTCACGCCACCGGGCCGGCTCCGCCGCACCGACCCCGAGCCGCTCCAGTAGTTCGGCGCGGGCCCGCGGGGCGAGCGTATCGAGCGCTTCGAGCGCACAGGTGATGGTCCAGGCGGCCATGACGTTGGTGTAGGCGTTGTTGTCGACGCCCGCCAGCGGAGCGTGCGGATAGCCTGTGTGGAATTCGTCGGGACCGATGACACCGCAGAGCACATACCGCCCCCGCCGGGGATCGTAATCGGCCAGCCCGGACCAGAACCGGGCGATCTCGACGAGCAACTCGGCGCCGTGGTCGGCGAGGAATTCGAGATCGCCGGTGGCCTGGTAGTACTGCCACACCGTGTAGGCGACGGCGGCTCCGACATGGTGCGCCCGTCGGCTCGGATCCGGATTCCATCGGCCCGAGAGCGGGTTCAGGTGCAGTTGCTGGCTCTCCTCACGTCCGTCGCCACCCGACTGCCAGGGGAACATCGCACCCGGCACGCCGGCCGCCGCGGCCGCGCGGCGGGCCTCGGGCAGCCGCCGGTGGCGGTAACGCAGCAGCGAGCGCGTCAGCGCCGGGATACGCGGGTTCAGCACCGGAAAAACGAACAGTTCGTCCCAGAAGACGTGACCACGGTAGGCCTCACCGTGCAGCCCCCGGGCCGGCACGCCCACATCCAGTTCCACGGTATTCGGCGACAGGGTCTGGATCAAATGCAGCAGGTGCAGCCGCAGCACGCGCACCGACCCCGCGTCGCCGTCGAGATCTATTCGCATCCTGCCCCAGATCCGCTCCCAGGCCCGGGTGTGTCCGGCGAAGAGTGCCGCGTAATCCGGCGCCGCCGCCAGCAACCGTCCGGCCTGGTCCGCAGGACCGGACGAGGCGCGGTCCCGGCCCGTGCACACCGCTGCCGTCTTCTCGAGCGTTACCGAGTCGCCTTCTCCGATCTCGACGCCGAACTCGTGACCTATACGGCTGCTTTCCCGCACTTCCACGGCGCGCGCGGTCCCCCCACGCAGCAGGTCGCGGATCGCCACGGCCAGCGGGATCTCCGAGTCGCCGGTGCGTGCCGCGAGAAGTACGGCCGCCTCGGACAACCGGGCGGTCTGCACCTCGTCCAGATGTACTCCAGACAGGGCCCGGTAGCGTTCGACCAGGCTGTTGCTCACCGCCCCGTCGATCATCGACCGCAGCTGGAGCGTGCCCGACCAGTTCTCGGCCGTCACAGTCGTGACGAGGGCTCCCAGATGCGGACGGTGCATCGCCGCGAATCGCCGCTGCTCGACCCTGGTGATCCGGCCCGCGCCGTCCCGGAACCGGAACCACCGGATCAGTTCGGCGCGCCGCAGGTCCAGACGCTGCCGATAGTCCAGCAGTTCGGCGGTGTCGAGATCGAACCAGTCACCGTCGGCGACCCGGAATGTCACCGGTAGCCAGTTCGGCAGGTTGACCATGCTTTCGTTGTCGACGGTCCGGTCGTTCACCCGGTCCCAGAGCCGGTTGTAGATCCCGGCCACGTAGGTGCCGGGGTAGTGACACGGTCCCGCCCGGCTCTCCGGTGCGGCTCCGCGCACAGCGAAATAGCCGTTGCCGACGGTGCAGAGCGCCTCGCGGAGCTTTTCCTGTTCCGGGTCGTAGCCGTCATAGGCGAACGACCACGTCTCCGCTTCCGCCGCGGCCGGGCCGGTGCCGAGCAACCGCACGCACCGGGCGAGCAGATCCGCGACCCGGCGGGGGCCGTCCACCGAGAAGTGGGCGGCGGTGTATCGGCCGGTGTTCTCCGCGGCCCGCACCACGACGGCGACCCCGTCCGGCCCGACGACGTCGAAGGCGTCCTCATCGGTCATATCGTCACCGAGGTACAGCGGGACCACCGGTCCGTCGATCCGGTCCAGGATCCAGCGCAGTGCGTCACCTTTGTCCCAGTCCACATCCGGCCGCAACTCGATCACCTTGCGTCCGGAGGTCACCCGCAGACCGCGCGCGCGCCCGGTCGCGCCGACGAGGGTGATCACCTCGGCCACGTCCGCGTCCGTCGCCGCCCGGAAGTGCACGGCCACGGCGAACCGTTTGTGCTCGACAGTGATCCCGGCGATATCGCCGAGTCGCACCCGCAGATCCGCGGCGGCACCGGCGAGGTCGGCCTCCGCGCCCGGTAGTGCGCCGGGCAGATGGCCGCTGCCGTCCGGCGCCATCAGTTCGACACCGTGGCTGCCCGCGAGCCAGATGCCAGGGACCGGCATCCGCGCCCGCAGATCGTCGAGCCCACGACCGCTGAGCACCGCAACCGGGCACCGCGCGGCCAGATCCGCGAGGGTCGCGGCCACGCCCTCCACCATCTCGGCGGCGGCCGGGTCGGTGACGATCTCGGACAGGGTCCCGTCGAAATCCAGTAGCACAGCGGGCTTCTCGGTCTCCAGCAGATCCGCGAACCGCGGCCAGTACTCGAAAGCATCGGGGACCTCACCGACCCGCCGGAACCCGCCGCGCACACCGATCCGGGCGGCGTCGTCGACCACAGTATCGGCGCCCGCGGCCAGCAGCCTGTCCCCGTCACCTGCCCGGTCGATACCCACCACCAGTCCGAAACCCCCGTTGCGGCCCGCCGCCACCCCGGCTTCGGCGTCCTCCACCACGACGACCCGGCTCGGCGCACAGTGCAGACGCGCCGCGGTTTCGCGCAGCACGGCCGGATCCGGCTTCCCCGGCAGGCCGAGTTCTTCCGCGTCCACCCCGTCGACCCGGACCTCGAAGAGGTGGGCGAGACCGGCCGCGGCGAGCACCTGCTCGCAATTGCGACTGGCGGTGAACACGGCGGTCCGGATGCCTTCGGAGCGGAGGCGGCGAACCAGCGCCACGGTGGAATGGAACGCCACGACACCGTCGCGTGCGACACGCTCGCGGAACAGCTGGTCCTTGCGGTTACCGACACCGCATACGGTCTCGGCCGATTCGGGATCGGCCGGACCACCCCAGGGCAGCCGGATATCGCGGGAGGCGAGGAAATCGGCCACACCGCGATAGCGAGGCTTACCGTCCACGTACTTGAGATAGTCGACCTCGGTGAACGGTGACCGGTCCTGTCCGGGGGCGGCCGGCCGTGCGGCGAGGAAGGCGTCGAACAGCTCGGTCCACACCGCGGCGTGTATCGAGGCGCTGTCGGTCACCACCCCGTCCATATCGAAGATCACCGCGTCGTGACGGCGCGTATCGATCCGCGGCGCGGCCGCACTGTGAGCCACGAATCCAGTGTGACCGGCCCGGCGCCCGGCCCGACAGGGACGAAAGTCCGCTTCTTCGGCCGACAGAAACTCTCGGCCCCGGATGCCGCCTCTCACCGGCCCTGCCCGGCCGCGACCGCGAGCGTCGTGACGGCTCACCCCGCCGCGGAGATATCGACGACCTCGAGGACCTCGTCGGTAGCACGCCGCGGGGTACGCGGCGGTGGCGGCGCCAGCGCGCGTCCCAACCGGACGAGCAACTGCGGGAACCGTGGCCCGGCCAGTTCGGTGACCCTCTCGCGGGCCGAGGCGAGCTCGGTGATATGGGTGAGAACGCACGTCGACAGGTTCTCGACGGTGCACTCCAGCAGTACCGCCGACAGCGCCTCCCCGCACCACAGCAGCGACTCGACCGTATCGTCGCGGCTGGACAGTACGACGATCATCGCGTCGTCCGGGGGGACGTCCTCGTCGGCCGCGCCCAGTGCACCCACCGGGAAACTGCGGTTGACCGGCACCTGGGCCGCCAGGTCCGGCGCGGGCAGCCGACCGGCCGGGATCCCGGCACCGCCGTGGGTGCCGGCCCCGGCCCACCACAGCAGTTCCGATTGGTATCGGGGATCGTGCCGGCGCAATTTCGCGGTGGTCCGGGAGAGACCGTCCAGCTCGGCTCGCAGACGCGGGTCCACCACGTGCAGTGCGGTATCGCGGTGCCGGCACAAACTCTGCAGCGCCGGCTCGAGTTCGGTCCAGCCGCCGGGGGCGGCCATGGGCGCTCGGTCGGTGTATCGGCTCTCGATCGCCGCGGCGGACAGCACATCGATCTCGAACGGCTCGCGCCGCCCCGCGAACGACAGCGCGGCCAGATTCGCCCGTACCGGAGGTTCCGGGAACCGGGCGACGCGCGCATTCCAGCCGGCGGCCGCCCATGCGACGAGGATATGGTCGAGCAGCGCACCACAGGCGAGGATGCCCTGACGGTTCAAGGGGTCGGTACCGGGCAGTAGCCGTTCGGCGTCGACGAAGAGCTCCAGTGTGCTGCCGTCCCATCGCCACCGCCAGGGTTGACTGTTGTGCAGAGACGGCGCGCGACAGGCGCGCTCCAGCACCGCACGCACAGTGTTCTCATCGGGCTTCTGCTCGCGCATGCCGACACCTCCGCTGCCCCGCACATATCACCGGGTCGCCGCGACCCCATTCCTGCATACTGACCGACCCCGGCAGGCTCGCGAGAGTGCCGAAGGTCCCCCGTCCCGGAGGATCAGGGCCCGGGTCGGCCGGATCGGCGCCGAATATCGCGGCCGGGAATCGACTTTGGTCTCTTCCGACCGGGACCAACGCCCCCATCGTCGGCGTGGTCCGCGCTTTAATCTCGCTGTATCCGGAGGAACCGGAGCGGCGGAGAACCGTGGCCGGTAGGCGGGCCCGGATTCCGATGCCGATGAGCGAAAGGGTGAGCCCACCGTGAGCACACATACCCGAGAGCCCGTGGTCGTCGGTGTCGACGGCTCGGCCGCGTCGTTCGCCGCCGTCCAGTGGGCGACCCGGACAGCGGCCGCACACGGCGACCCGCTGCACCTGGTGTACGCCGTCGGGGCGCCACTGGATTTCGGGCCCGGGCTCGGGGTCGTCGCCTTCGACAATCAAGCGCTGCGGGCCGACGGCGAGGCCGTATGCGCCTCCGCCGCGAAGATCGCCCGCGAAATCGCCGGGGAATTGGAGATCACCACGCTCGTGGTCGATCCCGACCCGGCGCCCACGCTGATCGAGAGATCCCGGACCGCCCGCCTGGTCGTGGTGGGCACCTACGGCCGTAGCGCGATCGGGCGGGGGCTGCTCGGCTCGGTGAGCACCTCCCTGGCGCGGCATGCGCACTGCCCGGTCGCCGTGGTCCCGCAGAGTTACGCCGAACACGGCGAACGCCCCGGCACGCCGGTGGTGGTCGGCGTGGACGGGTCACCGCGCAGCGCCGAGGCCGTCGATATCGCCTTCGCCGAGGCCTCCCGGCGCGGCACCGGTCTGGTCGCGGTCACCACCTGGTCGGAGTTCTTCCGGTACCGGTCGCGTGCCGAGATGCAGGAGCAGGCGCGCACGCTACAGGCCGAGAGCCTGGCCGGGCACACCGAGCAGTACCCGGATGTCCCGGTGACCCGTGTCGTCGTCGAGGACCGGCCCGCACGGAGATTGCTGCACGAAGCCGAGGGCGCGCAACTGGTTGTCGTCGGCAGTCACGGTGGCGGCGGTTTCGCCGGGATGAGCCTGGGCTCGACGAGCCAGGCGGTGCTGCACGGGGTTTCCGTACCGTTGATCATCGCCCGGCCCCGCGCCTGAGCGGATCCGTATCGACGCGGCGGCGCGGTCGGGAACACCCGGCCGGCCTCGCGTCGAGCGCCGCCTTCGCACCGGGCGCCGGCGGACCGGAACTCTTCGCCCGATATCAGGGCAGTAGCACGGCGGCACCGTCGAAGCGGCCGTGCGCGAGATCGGCGAGGGCCTGGTCGGCCCGCTCCAGTGGGTAGGGATGGGTCGTCACCCGCAGCCGGTGGCGCGCCGCGAAGGCGAGAAAATCGCGGGCGTCGGTGCGCGTATTGGACGTGACGCTGCGAACCTGCCGCTCACGGAACAGATGGCGCCGATAGTCGAGCGGGGGAATACCGGTGAGATGGATACCCGCCACCGCCAGGGTCCCGCCCGGCCCGAGGGCTTCCAGCGCCGGCGGTACCAGCTCGCCCACCGGGGCGAACAGAATGGCCGAATCCAAGCGCTCCGGGGGTGGATCCGCGGCGTGCTGTACCGACGTCACACCGAGACCGAGCGCGAGTTGCCGGGATGCGGCGCCGCGGGTCATGACATGGACGCGGGCGCCCCGGGCGAGGGCGACCTGAGCCGTCAGATGGGCGCTGCCGCCGAATCCGTAGATTCCCAGTACTCCGCCTTCGGGTACGAGGGCGCGGGTGAGGGCCCGGTAGCCGATGATGCCCGCGCACAACAGGGGCGCCAACTCCCGGTCCGCGTATCCGACCGGCAAGGCCAATGCGAACTCCGCGGGGACCGTGACATACTCGGCGTACCCGCCGTCGGCGTCCCATCCGGTGTACCGCGACTCCGGGCACAGGTTCTCCGCACCTTTCCGGCAGAATTCGCACACACCGCAGGTGTGCCGCAGCCACGGGATCCCGACGCGATCCCCCGGCGTGAAATCCCCCCGTTCCGCGGTGGCGACGACCTCCGCGACGACCTCGTGGCCCGGTACGACATGCGGGCGGTGCACGGACAGGTCGCCCTCCACCACATGCAGATCCGTCCGGCACACACCGCACGCGAGGACGCGGGCGAGCAGTTCACCCGGGCCCGGTCGTGGCAGCGGCTCCCGTCGCGCGATGATCGGTTTGCGGTCGATACTTCTGGGCGCGTCCACCCGCCACGCCCGCATGGTCACCGGGTTCACACCGCGACCTCCGCGATCAACCGCGTCCCGGTGACCAGGGTGGGTTCGATACCGATGACGACGCCGCTGTCCGGATCGTCCCAGGGGCCGAGCCGCCGCGCGTACTCCGCGGCGAGTTCCTCGGCGGTGATCAGCCGTGCCGGTCCGGTGACCAGCACCGACCATCCGATCCGGCGCACCGGGTCGATCTCGTCGGCGTGATAGGCGACGATGGCGGGACGGCCGAGCGCCGTCCCGGACAGCCCGGCGAACGGCTGGGTCCGCACGATCACCTCCCCGTCGTCGCCGATGAGGTGATTCACCGGCCGCACCGCGGGCAGCGCGTCGGCGGTGAACACGAGGCGCCCGAAGGGGGCGGTGGCGAGCAGGCGCAGGGCTTCGGCGCGCTCCAGCGGCACGGTTCGCCGCGGAACTCCGCCGTGGCCCGGGGCCAGTTCGGGACCGATCACCTCGTTTCCCCGCTTCCTCTGTCGGCGCCTCTCCCCAGATCACCACCACGGCAAGGAAAGAGACAGGGTCGAATGCCCTCTGCCGCCGCTCACCAAGTACCTTCCCGGCTCGCCGCGGCCGCGGGCACACCGGCGGATCCGAACACCACTTCTCCGCCTCCGCGTCACGGAAACCCCATGCCCTCGACCGGGGCCCAATGTCCCCGGCACGGGAGCCGAGCGACCCTGGGGACACCCGGCCGGCCCCGTTTATCGTCGACGCATCGTCGCGTGCAGCGAGACGGAGAAGCGAGTACCGCGCCGGCCGGGACGGCGAGTTCGGTCATGCGTGCGCGCACCCGATCGAACGGCGACGCTCGCCGCCGCGGCGGCCGACGGCGGCGAAAGGATCGGCGCGTCATGGCATATCGGGTAAATCTTCACGAATCGGCTCCGCACACCGTTCTCACCATCCGCCGGACGGTACGGAGCGACCGGGCGGGTGACGATATCCGGGACGGCATGACCGACCTCTATCGCCTCGTCCGAACCCTGGGCCTGCTGCCGGTCGGTCCGCCCGCCACCACCTACCACGGTGATTTCCGGTCCGGCTCGGCCACCGAGGTCGACTTGGTCCTACCGGTCGAAGCCGCCGGCACCGCGGACGGCGAATTCACTCTCCGCCGCACCGAACCCCGGTGCTACGCGCGTACCTGCCACTACGGCGACTATGCGAATATCGGCGCCGCCTACCGCGCGCTCGACGACTGGCTCCGGTACTCCGGTCTCCAGGCCACCGGGCCACCCACCGAGATCTATCGGATCGCGCCGGACCAGGCCGTCACCCCTGCCGACCTGCTCACCGAGATACGCGTCCCGGTTACCTCCACCTGGCTGAGCGTGCGGATTCCCAGGTCCGTCGCAGTGGTGGCGCGAGCGGTCCGCGAAGCACTGCGGGACTGCGACTTCGAGATCTTGTACGAACTGCAGGTTCCCGCCGAAACGAGTCCGCGGGCCCGCGCCGACACCGCCGAGCACCTGCTCGTCGGGGCCTTCGACCCGACCCTCGCCACCTCCGCGGTCCGGGCCAACGGCCGGATCATCCCACTGCTGCCCTGCGATATCACCGTGCGGCAGGCGGATTCGAGCACTGTCGTCGAAACGGCCGACCCGAGGTCGCTCGTGGAATGCAGCGGGCAACCGGCGCTGGGGCCGGCGGCCGAGCAACTCAGGGAACGGCTCATCGCCGTACTGACAGCGGTGGCACACGCGCACGACTAGTGCGCCTGCACAGAACGACCGGCCGGTCAAGAGCCGTTCGTCGTCGAATGCGAGGCCCATGCCGCCGCCGCGGGGTCTCGTCACTCCGTACGCTGAGAACAACTCATACCCGAGAGAGGCGAGACCATGGTCAGGGTGTTCCTGGTCGACGACCACGAGATAGTACGGCGCGGGGTCGCCGACCTGATCGAGGCGGAAACGGACCTGGAGGTCGTCGGTGAGGCGGCCGGCGTCTCCCAGGCGCTGGCCCGGATCCCGGCGCTACGGCCCGATGTCGCCGTCCTCGACGTCCGTCTACCGGACGGCAACGGCATCGAATTGTGCCGGGAACTGCTCTCGGCGAATACGGAGCTCCGGTGTCTGATGCTCACCTCCTTCACCGACGACCAGGCCATGCTCGACGCCATTCTGGCCGGCGCCAGCGGCTACGTCGTCAAGGACATCACCAGCCTGGAGCTCGTACGCGCCATTCGTGAGGTGGCGGCCGGCAGATCCCTGCTGGACAACCGGGCGGCGGCCGCGCTGATGGCGAAATTCCGGGCCGAGGCCGAAACCGCCACGGGTCCGCTCGCCGGACTGACCGAACAGGAACGCACCCTGCTCGCGCTGCTCGGCGAAGGGCTCACCAACCGGCAGATCGCCGGGCGCATGTTCCTGGCCGAGAAAACCGTCAAGAACTACGTTTCGCGGTTGCTCACCAAACTGGGCGTCGAACGCCGGACCCAGGCCGCGGTGCTCGCGACCAAGATCATCCCGCCCGACCGCAGGTGACCCGTGAACAGACCGTGACCAGGTCGGACGGTAGCGGCGGAAGCCGGGCCAGTGGAAGAATACTGCGTATGGAACGCCAGGTGCCCGCGACGAGTGACCGGCCCCCGGTGACCGAAACGCTGTCCCAGCTGCGGCTGCACGAACTACTGGACGAGGTGCAGGAACGCATCGCCCAGATCGTCGATGTGCGTGACCGGATGGATCGGCTGATGGAGGCGATGCTATCCATCACCGCGGGCCTCGATCTGGACGAGACGCTGCGGTCGATCGTGCACACCGCCATCGAGCTGGTCGATGCCGGATACGGCGCGCTCGGCGTCCGCGGCACCGATTCGGCCAGTGACCAGTTGGCCGAATTCGTCTACGAGGGTATCGACGATGCCACCCGCCACCGGATCGGCGATCTGCCCCGCGGCCACGGGGTACTGGGGGTGCTCATCCAGCATCCCGAACCCATCCGCCTCACCAATATCTCCGAGCATCCGGCGTCGGTCGGCTTCCCGGCGCACCACCCGCCCATGCACAGCTTTCTCGGCGTACCGGTCAAAGTGCGCAACGAGGTGTTCGGCAATCTCTACCTCACCGAGAAGATCGGGGCCAAGGAATTCACCGAGGACGACGAAGTCGTGGTGCAGGCCCTGGCGGCGGCGGCCGGTATCGCCATCGAGAACGCCCGCCTCTACGAGCAGTCCCGGCGGCGCCAGCACTGGCTGGAGGCCACCCGGGATGTGGCCACCGAACTGCTCGCGGGCGGCGAACCGCAGGACATCCTCGATCTGGTCACCGAGCGGGCACGCACCCTCACCGGCGCCGCGTGCACCTTCGTGGCGCTGCCCGATGATCCCGACCTCCCCGGCCATGAGGTCCGGGAACTGACCATCGCCGCGGTATCCGGTGAGCAGACCCACGCATTACGCGGACGACGGCTGCCACTGCACGGTTCGCAATCGGGTAAGGCCTTCCGGCACGGGCAGACGATCGCTGTGGATCAGCTGGCCACCGACGTGTCACCGGGAATTTCCGGGGATTTCGGCCCGGCCCTCGTGCTCCCGCTGCGCGCCGAGGACACCATCATCGGGGTTCTAGCCACCGTCCAACCACCCGACGGCAATACCTTCGATCCCGCCGTCCGGGCCATGATGACGGTGATCGCCAACCAGGCGGCCCTGGCCCTGCGGCTGGCGGAGACACAGCGCCGGATGCGGGAACTGGATGTGGTCGCCGACCGCGACCGGATCGCCCGCGACCTGCACGACCACGTCATCCAGCGCCTTTTCGCCCTGGGCCTCGGCCTCCAGGGCACCCTGCAGCGCGCCCGCAGCGACGAAGTGCGGGCACGACTGGGCGAAACCATCGACGACCTGCAATCGATCATGCAGGAGATCCGGCACTCGATCTTCGATCTGCACAGCACCACGACCACCGAATCGGCCGGCTACCGCCGGCACCTGCACGGCATCGTCACCGAACTGACCGCCGAGACCGACCTGCGCACCACGATCCGGCTCAGCGGGCCCGTCACCGTCCTCGCTCCGCCCCTGTCCGACGATATCGAGGCGGTCCTGCGTGAGGCGGTCAGCAATGTGGTGCGGCACGCCCGCGCCACCACCCTGTCGGTCGAATTGCGGGTGGGCGACGAGGTGACTCTCGAGGTGGCGGACGACGGTATCGGGCTGTCGCCCGAAATCCGGCGGCGTAGCGGGCTGGCCAACCTGCGGGTCCGCGCGGAGCGGGCCGGCGGACACTGCACGGTGGGCCGCAAACCGACCGCCGGCACCGTCCTGTGCTGGAGCGCGCCGCTGCCCTGACCCGGCGGGTCCACCGAACCCGTCCCGCGGCCATCCGGCCTGGTGAGGACACGCCGGCCTTCCGTTTGCGCGCACACCCGACCCGAAGGCCACCACAGAACTCGGACGGGTCACGATATCGTCGGCGCCCACGCTCATCACGCCGTCGGCCACGGAGCTCGTTAATTCCGTACCGAGACCGATCACGTCGTCGGCCACCGGTCCGGGCATTCGGAACCGGAGCCGGGGCAACCGCCGACAGGGTCCGATGTCGTGAAACCGGAGGGCCCGCGGGCCCCGGATTGTGTGTCCTACGTACTGTCGACCGGCCCTGCCCGGCACCGGGATACACCTCCACACTGGCGATATGACCGACAACGACGTCCCCGGCGCCACCTACGCACCCGACCGCGCCACCCTGTTCGCGGCCATGCGCGTAGCGGCACGCGCGCCGTCGGTGCACAATACGCAGCCCTGGCGGTGGGTGTACCGCGACGGCCG
Organism: Nocardia grenadensis; assembly: GCF_050942415.1. Taxonomy (NCBI): domain Bacteria; kingdom Bacillati; phylum Actinomycetota; class Actinomycetes; order Mycobacteriales; family Nocardiaceae; genus Nocardia; species Nocardia grenadensis. The sequence goes on from NZ_CP192054.1 coordinate 3,654,472, forward strand.
GTTGCGCCTCTACCGCGACGACGAACGGCTGCTGACCTCGGCCGACCCCAGTGGCCGCCAACTCGTGATCAGCTGCGGCACCATGCTGCACCATGTCCGCGCCGCTTTCGCGTCCGCCGGGTGGCGGACCGGAGTCGAGCGCATGCCCGACCCCGGCGACCCCGGTCTCCTGGCCGTCCTCACCTTCGCACCGTGGCCGGACGCACCGGCCGCGCTGCGCACCCTCCCCGCGGTCATCGAGCGCCGCCGCACCGACCGCCTCTCCCTCTTGGATCCGGGCGACCTGTCCGGCCGGGCCGAGGCGGCCCGGCTTTCGGCCCACAAGTACGGGGTCGAGCTGGACGTCCTCGACGCGGAGGCGGCCGCCCGGCTGAGCCGTGCCTCGGAACACTCGGCCGCACTCCGGCACTACGACATGCCCTACCACAGTGAACTCCAGTGGTGGGCCGGTCACGAGAACCTTCCCGAAGGAGTACCGGCCACGGCCCTGGTCTCGGAGGTGGAAGCCGCCCGGGTACCGGTCGGGCGCAAGTTCCCGACTCCGGCGCGCGCCGCACACGGCGGCGAACAGGAGGACCGGGCACAGCTCTGGGTGCTCGCCACCGCCGGCGAGTCCGGTCTCGCGTGGCTGCGGACCGGCGAGGCGCTGTCGGAGATTCTGCTCGAATGCACCGCGGCCGGCCTGGCGACCTGCACGCTGACCCATATCACCGAACTCCCCACCACCCGGCGCATCGCATCGACCCTGATCGGTGGGCACGGCACGGCGCAGGTGGTGCTTCGCGTCGGGCTCGCGCCCCACCGCTCGGATCAGGAGCCCACCCCACGCAGACCCGTGACCGATTTCCTGACCGTCCACCCCGACGCCTTCGCCACCGGCGACGCGGGCGTCGGCTAGTGCTCAGCGGCCGTCTCGCCGGCTCATGGCACGTCGGTGCACGCGGAAGCGGCGCACCCTGCCGCGCGCCCGGAGCCCCCGGCCACGACCCGGGCCGCCCCCACCCGCCGGTGACTTTCTGCTCTGTCAGCAGCTGTTCCGGAGCGCGAGACTTGCGAATACAGCGTCCGCGACGAATTTCCGCAACCCGGAGAGCGGATCGAGGAGACGCCGCGGTAACCCGACCGTAAGCGAGGACCTCCGATGTCTCATCCCCATGATCCCGTGGCCGCGGCCGCGGGCACAGCGCACGAGTGGATACGCGCGGTAGCGGCCTCCCTCGGGACCGACGAACCCCGCGCGTATCGAGTTCTGCGGGCCTGGTTACACACGGTTCGTGATCAGCTCGGGGTCGCCGGATCGGCACATCTGGCCGCCCAGCTACCCGAACTGCTCCGCGGCACCTACTACAGCGGCTGGGTGCCGAGCCGGGTACCGCTACCGCACAACGCGGAGGATTTCGCGGCCCGGTTCGCCGGCGAGGCCGGGGTCGAGCGCGGCGAGGTCGGTTACATCGCCGGCGCGGTGACCGGAGTGCTCGCCGGAAGGTTCTCGCCAGGGCAGCTCGGCCGGGTCTTCGGGGTTCTGCCCGAACCGCTGTGCCGGTTGCTGTCGGGCGCGGCGTCCACGTCCGCCGACGGGTCCGGGCGCCGGAAGCAGGACCGGGCCCACGCGCATGCCACCGACCTGAGCGCATCGGTCCGCGCGCTGGGCGAAGCCGTCGGTGTACTCGCCCGCGGTCTCGAACGCTCTCCGGTCGAGCCGGACGAGGCCGACGACGCCCGGATGCGCGCCGCCGCCCAGCAGGCCCATCGCATCCTGCTGGCCGCGGGGGTGACGGCACCACCGGAGCTACAGCCGCACCACGACCGGATCACGATCGCCTCCGCGGGCCGCACGCCCGGAGACGGGCAATGAACCGGACGGCAGCAACGCAGCGGCAACCGGAACCCGTGGACGATATCGCGTCCACGCGACCCGGACAGATCGTGGTCGGCGTCGACGGTTCCGCGGCATCCGAGCCGGCGGTGCGGTGGGCGAGCGAGACAGCCGCCCAACGCCACCGGGCGCTGCGCATCGTGCACGGCTACAACCTGCACGCGGCTCGGGCCGTCCGGAGAGTCCACGATGCCGTGAAACCACCCGTGGTCGACACCATCCGCCGCCGCGGTGCCGAAATCCTCGCGGCCGCACGCGAGCAGGCTCTCGGCATCGACCCGTCGCTGCCGGTGGAGACCGAACTGTCCGAGGAAGGTGCGGCCCGGCGGCTCATCGACCTCTCGGCGACCGCCGACCTCACCGTCCTCGGCGCCTCCGGCCACGGATCGACCCTCACCCATCTCGGTTCCACCCTGCTCGCCGTGGTCGCGCACGGCCACGGCCGCGTAGTCGTCGCATGCTGCGCCACGCCCGGCCGGCCCGCGCACCGGCACGGGCCGATAGTCGTCGGGCTCGACGGTTCCCGGTGCAGCGAGGCTGCCGCGGCGGCCGCCTTCGCCGAGGCGGACGCGCGCGGTGCGCCCCTGATCGCGATCCACACCTGGCACGATCTGCGTGCCCACTGGTTCGCCGGCATGCCGGACATGATCGAGGACCCGCCGATCGCGGAGGCGGCCGACGCCCGGCTCCGCACCTGGCTGGCCGACTGGACGGAGAAATATCCCGGTGTCCGGGTGACCCGCCGGACCTATCTGGCCGGACCGGATCTGCACCTGATCCAGTGGTCGGAGTCCGCGCAGCTGATCGTTGTCGGAAGTCGCGGACGCGGTGGTTTCCGCGGACTGCTGCTGGGCTCCAAGAGCAATATCGTGGTCCAGCGCGCCCACTGCCCGGTCCTCGTCGCCCACGCGACCTGAGCACGTCGGCGTGCCCTTCGTTGCCGAATCCGCACATCCGCCCGAGCAGGTGCGCTCCGAGGCGGTGGTCGACCCGCGCGAACCTGTCTCGGCTCTGATGCGGGACCTGCGGACGAGCCCCGAGGGACTCACTTCCCGGGAGGCCGCGCGCAGGCTCGAACTTTACGGCCCCAACGAGCTCCCGCGGCGGCGCGGGCAGCCCTGGTGGGTGGCGCTGGGCCGCCAGTTCAGTCACCCGCTCGCCCTGTTGCTGTGGGTGGCGGCGGCACTCGCCCTCGGCAGCGGGGCGGTCGCGCTCGGTATCGCGATCCTGGTGGTCATCGTGCTCAACGCGGTTCTCGCCTTCTGGCAGGAGAGCCAGGCCGAACACGCGGTCCGGGCACTGGGCCGGTTCCTGCCCGCACAGGTGTGGGCGGTACGCGACGGAAACCGGATCCAGGTGCCGGCCGGACAGCTGGTACGCGGCGATGTCCTGCTCCTCGAAGAGGGCGAACGGATCCCCGCCGACGCACGGATGATCGACGGCCGTGTCGAGGTCGACATGTCAGCGCTCACCGGCGAATCCGAGGTCCTGGACCGTCGCGCCGGCGCCCTCGACAATGCCGATCGATCACTGGATTCACCCGTACTCGTCTTCACCGGCACCGCCTGTGTGGGTGGATCGGGCCGTGCGCTCGTGCACGGCACCGGTGTGCACACCGAACTCGGCCGAATCGCTGCCCTGTCCCAGCACGTCCGGCCCGAGGAGAGCCCGCTCGAGCATCAGGTCCGCCGGGTCGCCTGGCTGATCGCCGCGGTCGCGGTGGGCGCGGGCGCGGCCTTCCTGCCGCTCGGACTGCTGGCCGGGTTGTCGCTGGGATCAGCTTTCCTGTTCGCCATCGGCCTGCTGGTCGCCAATGTCCCGGAAGGCCTGTTGCCCACCATCACGCTCGCGCTGGCCGCCGGCGTCCGATCCATGGCACGGCGCGGTGCCGTGGTCAAACGCCTGTCCGCGGTCGAAACCCTCGGCTCCACCACGGTGGTGTGCACCGACAAGACCGGCACCCTCACCATGAACTCGATGCGGGTCGCGGAGGTCACCGGCGCACCGGGCGAGACCGCCGAAATCGTGGCCAGGTGCGCTACCGCGGAACTGGGCGACCACCCCGGCGGTGACCCCATGGAACTCGCACTCCTGCAATACGCGGCAGACGGCGGCCACCTCCTGTCCCCGGCACAACGGGACGCCGAGCGCTCGGTGCTCAACGCGTTCGACCCGGAGCGGAAGATGATGTCGACGGTGGACTCCGTCGACGGAACACCCCGTGTGCACGTCAAAGGCGCGCCCGAAGAGGTGCTCCCCCGCTGCACCCGGTGGCCGGCGGATACGACGCCGCAGCGGGTCCGCGCGCAGATCGACGAACTGGCCGGCCGGGGGCTACGGGTGCTCGCGGTGGCCACGCGCCGCTGGGATCCCGGCACGCCCACCGACCCCGGGCACGTCGAGCGCGACCTGAGGTTCGTGGGTCTGGTCGGTCTGCTCGACCCCCCGCGGCCGGAGGTCCCCGCCGCCGTACGAGCCGTCCACGCCGCCGGTATCACGGTGCACGTCATCACCGGCGACAACGGGCGGACCGCGGCCGAGATCGCGCGGCGGGTGGGGCTCGGGGCCGACCGCGTCATCGACGGCACGGCGGTGGACGCGATGTCGGACGACCGGTTGGACACTGTCCTCGCCGAATCCGGGGAGATCGTCTTCGCCCGGGCCACCCCGGAGATGAAGCTGCGCATCGCGGACGCGCTCCGCCACAACGGCGAAGTGGTGGCCATGACAGGAGACGGGGTGAACGACGCTCCGGCCCTGCGGCGCGCGGATATCGGTGTCGCGATGGGACGTGGCGGTACGGATGTCGCGCGCGAAGCCGCGACCCTGATCCTCACCGACGACAATTTCGCCACCATCGTCACCGGTATCGAGGAAGGGCGCCGGGTTTTCGACAATGTCCGGAAATTCGTGCTGTACATCTTCGCGCACGCGGTGCCCGAGGTCGTGCCCTTCCTGCTGTTCGCATTGTCCGGCGGTCTGATCCCGCTACCACTGACGGTTTTGCAGATCCTCGCGATCGACCTCGGCACCGAAACACTGCCGGCGCTCGCGCTCGGCCGGGAACCGGCCGAACCGGGTCTGATGGACCGCCCGCCGCGCCCGCGGCGCGAGGGTGTGATCACCGGATGGCTGCTGGTGCGGGCATGGGCCCTGCTCGGCGTGGTCTCGGCGCTCCTGGTGACCACCGGTTTCTTCATCGTCCTGGGTGCCGCCGGCTGGCGCCCCGGCGAGCCCGTGGGACCGGGCGCGCCGCTGCACCATGCCTATGTCCAGGCCACCACCGTGACCTTCGCCGGTATCGTCGCCTGTCAGCTGGGCGCCGCGTTCGCGGCCCGTACCGAGTGGGCGTCGCTGTTCTCGGTCGGTCTCACGAGCAATCGGCTGCTGCTGGCGGGCTGTGCGTTCGAGATCGTGTTCGCCGCCGCGCTCATCTACGCGCCACCGCTGCAGCAGATCTTCGGCACCATCGGGCTGGATCCGTGGATGGTGGGGCTGATACTTCCCTTTCCCGTCGTGGTCTGGGCCGCCGACGAGGCGCTGCGATGGCGCCGCCGACGACCGGCCGGCCGCACTACGCCGGATCGGCGACTCCCGCGTGGTGGCTTCGAGGCCGGGACTTCGGTCCCCGGATAAAGGTATTCATGCACTGGTGCTCTCGGGCACCGGGCAGCGAGTCTGAATTGGAGAAGCGATCCGCGGCGGCTCCCACCTGCCGCTACACCGCGGTCGCATTCCTGATCGTCCCGGAAAGCAGGTGAGGTCGTTACGATGCGCGCACGCGATATTCTCAGCCGCCCGGTGGTCACCGTCCACCCGGACACGCCCCTACCCGAAGCGGTCGCCCTGCTGACCGGTCACGGTTTCGCGGCGCTGCCGGTGGTGGACGAAGAGGACCGTGTGGTGGGAATACTGTCCGAATCCGACGCCATGAGCGCCGAAACGAGCACCGCCGCAGTGGAAACCGCCATGACCGTACCGGTCGAGGTGGTCGGGCCCACCACGGATGCGGCCGCCGTGGCCGCCTCCGCGCTGGAACACCACGTGCGGTCGCTCCCGGTGGTCGAGGCCGGGATACTCGTGGGCATGGTCTCCCGCCGCGACCTGTTGCGGGCACTGGTCTCCGACGAAGCCGCGATAGCGGCCAAGGTGCGAGCCCTGCTCGACGACTACGCCGGTAGCCATCGCCAATGGGATATCGATGTCGGCCACGGTGTCGTGACGATCCAGGGGATCTTCGCCGACGAGTCGGAACAGCGGGTCGTGGCCGCGATGGCCCGCACGGTCGCCGGCGTCGGCGAAGTCCATATCGTGGACACCGCCGCCGGCCGATGACCGGCCGTACGGTCCGCCGGTCTCGGGGCGTTCACTCCGCTCTACCTGTCCGTGGACGCCGACTGCACCCGCGCGACCCGGACCTCGACGACGAGTCGGCCGCCCGCCGCCTTGGCCGAGGCAGGCCTCGACCGTGCTCTCGTCGACGTACTCGACGATCCCCGGCTACGACGCCGAGGTAGCCGGGGCACACCGCGCGAGCCAGACGGCGCTCGGTGGGCTCGATGGCAGTCCATCAGCACTGTCGACGGTCACGGATTCGCCGGTCCGGTGCTCACCGTTCCACCGGACCCGGACCGGGCCACCCAACTACTGGACACGTTGGTCACCGTCGCGACCGCTCCGAATTCGCCACCCTGCAGCGTCCTTACGAGGGACCACCCAAACTCGGATAGGACCGGGCCGTACGGCGCCGACCGCGCGTGTACTGCTCGAGTTCGCCGCATATCGCCGCGGTCAGCCGTGGTACCGCGGCCGCCACCGGCGCGGACAGACCGATTCCGAGATCGTGTCGTTCGACGTCGACGGCGAAGATCACCAGACGGCCCGGCAGCCGGCCGAGTACTTCGCCCAGTCGTACGGCCTCGGCCACGCCGAGCGCATGCGAACTCGTCACAGCGGAGGAGCCGCGCAGGCACTGCCCGTCCACCCGCCGGACCCGCCCCGGCCGCGACGGAGTGCCGATCACCGCGTCCACCACGACCGCCAGGTCCGATCCGGTCCACAGATCCAGCAGGCCGGTGCATTCTCCGTCCGATATCGCCACCCGCACGCCCGGAATCCGCAGGACGGCGATCCGCGACGCGACCTCCGGGCCGACGCCGTCGTCACGGCGACAGCCGGTTCCGATCCCGATGACCACGGCGCGCGTAGCGGTCATCGACCCGTCACATCGAGGGTCAGGAAATGCGCCGAACAGGAGATACACGGATCGTAGTTTCGGATCGTTCGTTCACAGAGCTCCGTCAGCGCCGGGTCCGGCAGGTCGAGGTGCGCCCCCACCATCCGGCGTAGGTTCTCCTCCATCACCGCCTGGTTCTGCGAGGTCGGCGGCACGATGGTGGCGGACCGTACGAGGGCGTCGGCACCGATGTCGTACCGGTGGTACAGCAGTCCCCGGGGCGCCTCGCTCACGCCGTAGCCGGTTCCGGCGCGTGGGTGTACGGGAACCGAGGGGCGTGGCGGGCGCCGGTAGCGCCCGATGAGTTCGAGCGCCTCCTCCATCGCGTAGGCGACCTCCACCAGCCGGACCAGAATGCTGCGGAACGGATTCCGGCAGACGCTGCCGAGCCCGACCTCCGCCGCGAGCCGGCGGGCGACCGGCGACAGCCGAGCGGAGTTCAGCGCGTACCGGGCCAGCGGACCGGTGAGGTAGCGGCGGCCGTCGAAGGTGGCGTACAGGGCCGTGGAGTGCCGCACCTGATGCTCGACCAGGTGAGCGGCGAAGTCGTCGGCGGGGAAGAGCAGACCGCCGCTGGTCCGGACCTCGCCGGTTTCGATGGGATAGTGCGCCGCATCCGTCGCCGATACGAAGTCACAGTCCAGTTCGGCCTCGGGGAAGTCGAAATCGGCCACTCGCCGGGTAGTACTCACCGCACTGTCCAATCCCCGGCGCAACTGTTCGGCCACCGCGGCGAATTCTCGTGGCTCGGGCGTCGAATAGAAGCCGCCGAGGCGGACGTTCACGGGATGGATGGCGCGGCCGCCGATGAGCTCGAGCAGCATATTGCCCGCTTTCTTCATCGCCAGCCCCTGCTCGACCAGCTCACGCTCCACCCGGGCCAGCGCCACCGCGTCGGGAAAACCGAGGAAATCGGGGATGTGCAGCAGGAAGATGTGCAGGCAGTGGCTGGCGATCCACTCTCCGCAGTAGAGCAACCGGCGCAACTCGCGCAGTGGTGGATCCAGTTGCGCCTCGCAGAGCTGTTCCAGGGCGTTACAGGCGCTCACCTGGTAGGCCACCGGGCAGATCCCGCAAATCCGGGAGGTGATGTCGGGCGGCTCGGTGTAGGCCCGGCCGCGCAGCAGTGCCTCGAAGAACCGCGGCGGCTCGTAGATCCGGAGTTGGGCGGACTCGACGGCACCGTCGTGGACGACGATATGCAGCGCCCCTTCGCCTTCCACCCGCGCCAGCGAATCGACGGTCAGTGTTCTACGCCGGGTCGTCACGACGGTGCTCCGCGAATTCGGGTGCGCCGCACGCGTAGGTCCGGAAAGCACGATCGACCTCGTCGACCGACATGCCGTTGATCCGGAGAATCGGTAGCAGCGCGTGGATATTGGGCCGGGCCATCGGGCCGAAGCAGCCGAAACAGCCCCGGTGGTAGGCCGGGCACAGCGCCCCGCATCCCGCCTGGGTCACCGGGCCCAGGCACGGAATGCCCTCGGCGACGGTCACACAGGTGGTGCCCCGGCGTTTGCACTCGGTGCAGACGCTGGTGTTCGGGATATCGGGAGCCCGCCCGGCCAGGAACGCGCACAGCGTATCGAGCAGCTGCCGGCGATCGATCGGACAGCCGCGCAGCTCGAAATCGACCGGGACGTGCTCGGAGATCGCGGTGGACGTGGCCAGGGTCGCGATGTATTCGGGCTGCGCGTAGACGACCGAAGTGAATTCCTCGATGTCGGCGAAATTACGCAGCGCCTGGATACCGCCGTGCGTCGCACAGGCTCCGATGGCCACCAGAATGCGTGACTGTTCGCGGATCTCGATGACCCGCCGGAGTTCCTCGGGGGTGCTCACCGAACCCTCGACCAGGGAGACATCGTAGGGGCCCGGCTCCACCGCACTCGACGCCTCCGTGAAATGCAGGATGCGGATCCGGCCCGCGAGCGCGAGCAATTCGTCCTCACAGTCGAGCAGGGTGAGCTGGCATCCGTCGCAGGAGGTGAATTTCCAGACCGCGAGAGTCGGTGGCGCGCTCATAGTTCCCGCACCGCCAGCAGCGGCTCGGCCACCGCGTAATCGACGATCGGACCGTCCCGGCACAGCAGCAGCGGGCCGAGCTGACAGTGCCCGCACCGGGCGACACCACATTTCATATTTCGCTCCAGCGACACCCGGATACGTTCGCCGGGCACCTTCTTGCCGAGCAGCGTCTGGGCGCAGAATCGCATCATGGGTTCCGGGCCGCACAGAAATGCCGTCGTCCGGCCCGGGTCGATAGTCAGCTGTGCCAGGGGCTCGGTGACGAAACCGATCCGGCCCGTCCAGCCCGGGCAGGGATGGTCCACGGTACGCAGCACTTCGACGGAACCGGTACGCGCCCAACGATCCTGCTCCTGCCCGAACAGCACTTCCGCGGGCGACCGCGCGCCGGTGATCACCGTGACCCGCCGGTAGTCGGCGCGGGCGGCAAGCACGGCGAGCACGAGTGGTCGCAGGGGCGCCAGCCCGAGACCGCCGCCGATGACCACGATATCGCCACCGGCGGCCGCTTCCACATCCCATCCGGTGCCGAACGGCCCGCGTACCCCGATCAGTCCGCCCACGGAGGTGTCGCTCAATGCGCGGCTCACCGCGCCCACAGTCCGGATCGTGTGCTCGAGCAGCCCGTCCTCGGCGGTGGGGTCACCGCTGAGGGAGATGGCGACCTCCCCCACTCCGAAGCTGTAGAGCATCATGAACTGTCCGGCCCGGAAAGGTGCGGTCCGACGGTGGACCGGCCGGAGCAGCACCGTGACCGTGTCCGAAGTCCGTAGGGTACGTCGTACGACCCGATACGGCAGCATCACGTCGCTCGCGGCGGACAGTTCGGACCGCACCACGCTGGTCACGATCCACCACAGCTGGGGTGCCAGGGCTTGTCGGCCGGGTTGCGGTACACATCGATCAGGCGGGCCCGCGTGGCCTGCAACCGGACGACCAGCACTTCCGTCAACGCGAGAAGCAGCGCCCGGCCGAACCGCGGATCGTCGGCCGAGAGCCGGTTCAACGCGGTGGCGTCGAATTCGACCGCCTCCACCGCCTCGGTGGCCAGCGCACCGAAGTGCCAGCGGTACGGAGGCACCAACCACGACCAGCCGAGCAGGTCACCGCGGTGCAGGGTTTGTAGAACGATCTCGGTGTACCCGCCCACCCGCGCGTCGAGCCGTACCTGCCCGCCACGGATCAGCCAGCACCGGTCCGCCGGCTGCCCCTCCTGGATCACCCGGTGACCGGCCGGAAACGCGACCTCGTGTCCCGCCCGCGCCAGGGTCCGCAGCTCCTCCCGGTCGAGGGCCGCCAGACTCGGAAACGCCGACAGATCGTCAAGAACCGGCATCCGTGGTCTCCTCGGCCGCTGCGGCGAGGCTCGCCACCTCCGCCGTCAGGTCGATACCGGCCGGGCACCAGTCGATGCACCGTCCGCATCCCACACAGCCGGAGCTGCCGAACTGCTCGTGCCAGGTGCCGAGTTTATGGCTCAGCCATTGCCGATAGCGGCTCTCTCCGCTCTGCCGCACATCGCCGCCATGCACATAGGAGAAGTCCAGTTCGAAGCACGACGCCCACCGCTCCCAGCGCTCGGCGTGGTCACCGGTGAGGTCGGTGATGTCCTCGGTGGTCGTGCAGAAACAGGTCGGGCAGACCATCGTGCAATTTCCGCAGGTGAGACAGCGTGATGCCACATCCTGCCAGTGCGGTGATTCCCGGGAATCGCGCACCAGGCGCGGGAGATCGACATCCGGCATCGTCCGGCCCATCTTCCCGGCCGCTGCCGAGACCGCGTCACGGGCCCGCGCGACCTCCGCGTCCTCGGCTTCTCGCACGGCTCCGAGTTCGGCGAGGACCTCCGCGCCGGCCTCGGAGCCCACGTCGACCACGAATCGGTGCTCGGGCCCGGTCTGCTCGGTGAGTGCGAGGTCGTACCCGGCTGTCACTCCGGGTCCGGTGCCCATGGACGCGCAGAAGCACACACCACCCGGTTCCGTGCAATTCGCGGCGACCACGAACAGATCGCCGGTGCGCGCGGTGAACCCGGCATCCGGCTGGGCGCCACCGCCGAGAACCCGGCGCAGTATGCCCATCGCCGCCAGGTCGCAACCGCGGACACCGAGAAAGGCCGAGCGGGCGGGCACCGTCTCCACCGGTTCGGGTTCGAGATCGGGGCCCATGGCGGAAATCCTGCGCCGAGGCGGATGCAGGAACTGTTTCCAGGAGCCCGGGCCCGCGGAATGCGCGAAAACGGCGTGGTCGGCGCGACGCCGGAGGCGGTAGTACCCCGGGGCGGTCTCCACACCCCATCCATCGGGCAGTTCCGACCCCGATTCGAGTTCGTCGAGCACCACCGCACCGTCGCGGACGCGCGGTCCTATCACCCGATATCCGCGCGCACGCAACACCTCCACCAGCTCATCCAGGCCCGCACGGTCGATCACGGCCGTCCCACCCGGCATCGTCACCACCTCCGATCCGTCCGAACACCTCGCCCGCTTCCGAGTCTGGACCGGTCGGACAGCCCCTGCGAGAGAAGAAGGTCACCGATCGGCACCGCCGGGCGCGTCGGGGTCGCCCCGGTGCGCCGGTACGGACGCCAAGCGCGCGAGGAACCAATCGCGGGCCAGTTCGGCGACCCGCTCCAAAGCTCCCGGCTCGGCGAACAGATGCGTGGCGCCGGGCACCACGACCAACTCGGTGTCGCCGGGCATCTGCTGTGCCGCCGACCTGTTGAGCTCGAGCACTTGCTGATCATCGCCCCCTACGATCAACAATGTGGGCACGCGCACCGCCCCCAGCGCCGGCCCGGCCAGATCCGGCCGACCACCGCGCGAGACCACCGTGGTGATCGTGACACCGGGATCGGTCGCGGCGCGCAGTGCGGCGGCCGCTCCGGTACTGGCGCCGAAGTAGGCCAATCGCAGCGCCGCGAGATCCGCACGTGCCGTCGCCCAATGGGTGACTTCGAGCAGTCGCCGCGCGAGCAGCTCGATATCGAAAACACGCGCTCGTGCCTTCTCCTCGTCCACGGTGAGCAGATCGACGAGCAAGGTGGCCAACCCGGCACGGCCGAGCGCGTCGGCCACGAATCGGTTGCGTGGACTGTGCCGGCTACTGCCGCTGCCGTGCGCGAAAACGACCAGCCCGAGCGGACCTTCCGGTACTGCGAGATTCCCGGCCAGCTGCCCGCCCCGAACCTGGACGACAACCTGCTCGTCGCGCCGTGCCCGGTGGGCAGCCGATCGCCGCGCGGGGCCGTCCCGGAATGTCATCCGGCGGACCGAACGTGCGCGGTATCCACCACTCGGGCCGACTCGACACCGGCGACCGTCCGGATCATGGCCGTCAGGACGCGCCGCTCGGCCTCGTCGGCACAGCAACCGTGGACGGTGACCGTCCCGTCGGCTACCTCGACTTCCCATCCGCGTTGGCTGCCCGAGTAGTCGTCGAGTAGAGAGCACACCCGCGCTTCGATCACACCCTGGTTCAACGCGAAGGCACGGAGCAGATCGCTGCGCGATATGACGCCGACGAGCACCCCGGCCGCGACGACCGGAAGCGACCGGCGATGGTGATCGAGCGCGGCCTTCACCACATCCGATACCTCGGTGGTGGGCTCGACCACCTCCACCGGGCTCGACATCGCCACCCCCACCACCGCCGAGGCGTTCCGGGATTCGAGCGCGGCCATGGCGTCGGACTCGGACAGGAGGCCGACCACCCGCTCCCGGTCATCGACCACCGGTAGCGCCGCGAAACCATGTGTGGTCAGGAGCCCGACCGCTTCCGAGAGCGGTGTCTCCCGGCGGACCGTGACGACGGGGCGGCTCATTATGTCACGTGCACGCACGGTGATCAGCTCCCTCCGGCGGACCTGTTCCCACAGCAGCCCCTGGTGCCGAAGCGGCGGAACATACTGTTGCTCACCACACTCGTCATCGGCGATCACGGCCGATAGTGCGGAAGGTGCACCGGGACGAGGACCAATGTCATCGGCTGCGGTCTGTCCGAGCCGCGCCGACAGCGCCATCGCCGTGCCTCCCCCACAAGCCATCCGTCGCACCGGCGGGTACTCGTCCGGCATCGACAGGACCGAGGTCACCTTTCCGGTGACCGGGGTACCTCACCCGCCCGGCCCGGCGCGCGAGAAGATTATGTTCCGACCGGTCTCAGCACGGCAGGCCGACGAGGAAAGACGAGGTCATGGCCCGTCCTGAGATCACCATGCGGTTCGGTTGGCGCACTGTCGCCTGGATCGCGGTGACCGTTGTGGCCACCTTTATCCTGTTACCGCAGGTCACTCGGCTCGGGCGGTCCGGCGCGGCCCTGGGGGAAGCGCGCTGGCCGTGGCCGGCGGCAGCGCTGATCATGTCGGTGGCGACCTACGCGGCCGCCGCGCTGGCTCTGATGGGTGCCTGCCCTCGCCGGCTGGTCTTCGTTCGCACAATGGAAGTGCAGCTGGCGACGTCCTTCGCGAATCTGCTACTGCCCTATGGGCTCGGCGCGACAGCGGTGAACGAACGATATCTGGAGCGGTCCGGCGTACCACCGGCCACGGCCGTCGCGACGGTTGCGGTCACAGTGAGCACCGGTATGGTCCTGCACATCGCGGAATTGGCCGCGGTGGGCCTCTGGCTCGGTGGGACCGGGCAGCTGTTCTCGGCCACCCTGCCCGGCGGCCGGACCGTGCTGATCGGTGCCGGTATCGCGTTGGCTATCTCCGGGTTGATCATCGTGATCGCGGTGCGGCGGCCGGAGCTGGTCCGCGACGCGCGCGACACCCTGCGTTCGATGATCCGCCTGCTCCGGCAACCCCACCGGGCGGCGCTGCTGTTCGGCGGTCAGTTGAGCGTGAACCTCGCGTATATCACCGCACTGGGGTTCGCGCTGCATGCTTTCGGGCAGTACGTGTCCCCGGGCCGGCTGGCAGCCGCATACCTGGCCGGGTCGGCGCTCGGCGCCGCCGGCCCGACACCGGCCGGGTTGGGTGTGGTCGAGGCTTCCCTGGTCGCGGGTCTGGCGGTGGTCGGCGTGCCGCCGGGCCCCGCGGTGGCCGGAGTTCTCACTTTCCGGCTGGCGACCTTCTGGTTGCCGGCGGCGCTCGGCTTCTTCTCGTATCGCGCACTGAAGCATCGAAACCGGCTATGAGTCGCGGTTCCGCGCCCCGAGAGTATTTCGTCCCCAGCGGCCGGTGACGAACGGCAGCAGACGCCGGCCGTCGCCTCGGATAGCGTCCGCTGACGACACCGGGGCAACGGGTCTGCGTGGTCGCCGGAACCGGTCTCGGCCAGCCAGTCCACATCGCCGGAGCGGAGGCTCGACGAAATGCCCGCACACAGTGATCCCGCCGTTGTCGTCAAAATCGACGGATCATCCGCGTCTTTCGGGGCGCTGACCTGGGCAGCTCTGGAAGCGGAACAGCGGCGGGCGCCGCTGCGGCTCGTCTATACCATCGGCGCACCCGTGGACAGCGGCCCGGCCGTCAGTGCCGTCTTCGACAGGGCCGCGATGCGCGCGGAAGGGGAAGCCATACTGCGCACCGCCGAGAAAACGGTACGGGCGACGGTCGGGCGGCCGGACGATCTCGATGTCGAGACCACGGTCGCCGATCCGCCACCGGCGCTCGTACTGGTCGACCACTCCGAAGGCGCCCGCATGATCGTCGTGGGCACCACCGGCTGTGACGCGACAGGGCGCACTCTGCTCGGCTCGGTGAGCGATTTCCTGGCCCATCACGCACACTGCCCGGTGGCAGTCGTCCCCCAATCGACCGGTTTCGATCCGGGGCGCCCACCCGGTCCCGTCGTGGTGGGGGTCGATGGGTCGCCCGACTGCGTCCGGGCAATCGATACGGCCTTCGACGAAGCCGCCCGCCGCCGGACGAGCATCGTCTCCGTCACCGTATGGTCCGAGCGCTTCCGATACAGCTCCCACGACGAGATCGCGGCACGGGCACAGGCCGTGCAGTCGGAATGCCTGGCAGGCCACTGCGAACAGTATCCGGATATCGAGGTCGTCCGAGTCGTCGAGGAAGATCTCGCCGCTCGACGCCTGCTGGAGGAAGCGGACAGAGGCCGGCTACTGGTGGTGGGTGCCCGCGGGAACGGAGGATTCGCCGGAACGACACTCGGCTCGGTCGTACGAGCGGTTCTGCACGGCGCCACTACCCCGGTGATCGTCGCCCGCCCCCGCGCCTGATTCCCACCGGTTGCGGCCTCGGCGACAGACGGACGGTACTCGGCTATTCGACTATCGCCCCGGATAGGGATTCCCAGAACACTCCGCTGGCACGCCCGCGTCACATCCGTCGCGGTGACGACGGCCAGCAGACTCTGGCGTCCATCGAGCGCGGTGATCAGGCCCGTATCCGGTCGAAGGAGAACTGGGAGCACACGTCGGCCGGCGGCTCGTCCGGGTGCGTGCGAGCCGCCTCGGGCAGGGGCGGGCGATTCGCCCCACGATCGTCGTCTCCCGGTCGGCGGACAGCACGCCGGTCAGCGGCGGCCAGGTGAGGATACCTACCGGACGTGCCTCTCCGTCGACGACGGGGAACACACCGTGCCGTATGCGACGCAGGATATCGGAGCGCACCAGCTCATCGATCGTCCAGACATCGCGAACCGCGGTCGGCTGCGTGGTCATCACATCATGTATGCGAAGATTACCGAGCTGGAGCCGTCTAGCCGCAGCGGCGAGTTCCGCACCGCCGATACTTCTGTTCGCCGTGGGTGTCGCCCGCTTGTTCTGTCGTGCCCGTGCGCCGGATCCTCATACACTCGGCGCATAACGATAATGCTGGCGACGCCCCGCCGGACGAATGTATTCGTACCCATACTGGAACCGGTACGGCCGCTCGCTACCCATGCAGACGCCGGCAGCGCGGGGGTACCGCGGCACGGCCGCGAGAGCGGCTGCCCATGCACAACACCGCGCGTCCGTCCTCGGTCGAAGCCGCACAAGGCACACCTTCGGCCGGTGGCTGCTCGGCGTCGACCCGTCGCTACGCGATGGGCGCGTCGCTTCGGATGTGCCTTCCACACTAATTCGACCGAGGAGTTTCATGAACTCGACCTTCGGAGAATCCAAGCGACCACAGGCATTGGTCGCAGGGGTCCGCCCGGTGCTCGAATCACGGCAGCACGCCACGAGCACAGTGAGTAGCTTCGCGCCGTTGGATCGTCCATTCCGGTCGGAGCATCATCCGCTGCCGAGCTTGCGGAGAAAAGAACTGGGCGACGTCCGCCCGGAGCCGATCCGCCTACCGCCGATCTGGTGCCCGCTGCCTTTGCGAGCACGGTCCGGCGACCGAGCTGTTCAGCAGCAATCCGAGAAATTCTTCGCTGCACACGGTTTCGGTGATCGCGCGATGAGCTCGGCCAAAGCGATGGGAACCGGTCGGCTGGCGTGTATGTGGGCCCCCGAGGGAACCGCAGAGGGCGTGCAGCTGTTGAGTGATTGGCTCATGTGGGCGCTGCTGTTCGATGATCGGTATTGCGATGCGGGTGAGGTGTCGCGCGATCCCACCGCCTTCGGGCATGTCGCATCGCGCATGTTCGAAGCCGCGCTGGCGGTCGAGCGGGAAGGGATCGGTGACGGCGATTTCGACGGATTCGCCGCGGCTCTCGGTGACATCTTCGCCCGCATCGCCCGGATAGGTGGTGCGGAGCAGGCTCTGCTCTGCAGTCGTTCACAGTTCCAGTGGGCGCTCGGCGCCGCGTGTGGCGTCGGTGACCGCAATGGCAACTACCTGCGCGGTCTGGAGGAGCATCTCATCGCTCGGCCGATGGATGGGGCCGATTCGGTCTCGATTCATCTCATCGAGATCGCCGAGGGCACGTGGCTGGACAGCGCGACTCGGCTGAGCGGCCCGGTCCGCGCGATCACCGCGGCAGCGGGATTGCTACTCACCGTTCCCACCGACCTCGCCTCCTATGGACACGAGAGCCGGCAAGCGGCACTGGAGTCCAATATTGTGGCGATTCTGGCGGCCGACAACGATTGTTCGGTCCAGACCGCCGTCGAGATGGCGGGCGCATTGCTGGAAGAGGTTATGCAGCTGTTCGTCGATCTCCGGGAGCGGCTGGCGGCCGACGCCGGTCCCGCGCTGCGCCACTACCTGAGCAACCTGTCCAATATGGTCCGGGGAACGCTGGAGTGGCAACGAGTTCTGCCACGATACGCCTGCGCGCCGGAACAGTATGCCGATCTGGCCTCAGGAGACGTTGCGGCTGAGCCCTTGCACGAAATCGCGGCCGAACGGCACTTCACTCGAGTCGAGCCGCCCGCGGCGATCCGTTGGTGGTGGGGCTACGTCTGAGTGCGCGTTCGAAAACTCCCGCGGTGGCCGGTCCGTGGCGCTCGAGATCTGAGTGAACTCCTGGTACTGAAGTGAGTGCTGAAGTCACGAAGTACCAGGAGCCCGTGGTCATCATCGCTCATCGCCGTGTGTTCGTCCGGCCTGGCAGCCGATCACCTGTGCCGGGTGTATCCGTCCTCGTCCATGACCGACGCCCAATGGGCGATACCCGAGCAGCTGCTGCCCGCTCCGGGAAGCACAGCAGGGCGTGGCGGTAGAAGCGAAAAATGCCGTCGTTTGGTATTGGATGCCATCTTCCACCTGTGCCGTGGTGGTATCGCTTATCTGTGACGCCATCTGTCGGTGAATGTCGTCGTCGGTGTGGATCGGGAGATGTTTGCATCGACGTCGCGACCCTTATGGGTTTACCTCGAGTGAGCTCGAGGTTGAATACTGTGTCGCATGAGTCCGAGTAACAGCGCAAAGCCCACCGCGACCGAGGGCACGCCGCCCCTTTCGATCGACGACGAGCGCGCCATTCGTGACCTGGTAGCTCTCGCCGACCGTTCCCAGACCAACGCCGCCGTACTCCCCGCCCTGCACACTGACACCACAGCGATCGTCAACTTCTACGGCCGCCGACTCCTCGGCCGCGACACCTTCGAGGCGGCGATGAGCGCGGCCCTGGGCGGCGGGCTCGGGGCTGTCCGCACCAGCGTCGAGGTAATCGACATCCGACCACTCACTGCCGACGCAGCCCTCGTCAGCTGCATCAAGACGGTGTACGACGAGCGTCCAGATGCTGGGCAGATCCCGCCGACCACCGGCGCCCTGACATACGTGACCGTACGGACCGCTTCCGGGTGGAAGATCGGTCTGGCACAGACAACACCCATTGCCTCGGACTGACAGGCGGCGCCTGCTGCCCCGCAGCCGAGTCTGCCGCGCAGCTCCCACCGGGCCCGGTGGAGCGCCCTCCGTGGTGACGTCATTTCCGCCCTCCCAACGGAGCCCTCGGCCTCCGCAGCCGGCTCCGGACTTCACCGATGATGGATGTCGGAATTCAATGACACACCAGGCTGGCTGGGGTGACGCTGGAATTGGCGACCACGAAGATGCGGCGGTGGCGAGATTCGCGACCAAATGATCTCTGGAATCGCGATCAGAACCATCCAAGACCGCGACCGCGCGCGCACCGGCTGTTGACCGCGCTGCGGTCGGCGTGCTCGCCCCTCACTCTCGTCTCCGCCGACGGCGATTACACCGGATATCTCGTAGTGGGTGCGAAAGATGTTCTCGCACTGACATTTCAGATCGTCAAACGCAGCGATACCAGCACGTGGTTCCAGGTGATACCCGTCAACGGGTTGTCGAACGAGCTACGGATGGATCGTCAAACACCGCCGCTGCGTACGTGACCACGAAACCCGCACCGGCCATCACGAGGCGATGGTCTACATCGCAATGACCTCCACGCTATCGCGGCGGCTCACCCGGTAGTGGACCTGAGTTCCCAGACGCACACTCAGCGGACGACGGCTCCCGCGACGTGCCGCGGTGTTCCGACGATGCGGTGTCCGGTCCCGGGCCCAAGATCCCGCCCGCCGGTGACCTGGGCATCTCATCGGTCGGGCCCGAGCGCGCGAGGATGGGAACTTCAAGAGGGTATCCACCACAGGCAGTACAGTTCGCAACTGCTGCCGGAACAGGTTCGCGATGACCGAACTGGGCCCGCTGGACACGGGCTTTCTGGAGATGGAGGACACCGACCGCCGGGTGAGCCTCGGCATCGGCACCGTGGCGATCCTCGAAGGACCGCCCCCGACCCGGGCCGAGCTGTACGGCTGGCTGGACCGTGGACTACGACAGCAGCCCCGGCTGCGTCAGCGGGTTCGGTGCCGGGCCTTCGACCTGCGGGCCCCGGTCTGGGAAGTCGACGCGGGTTTCGATCTGAATCGACACGTGCGGTGGTCGGCATTGCCCGCGCCGGGCGGCGACACGGAGTTGGAGCAGCTGATCGCCACCGAGCTGACCGAACGGCTGGACCGCGACCACCCGCTGTGGGAGGTCGTCGTGGTCGACCGGCTGGCGGAGGACCGCTGGGCCTTGATCGTGCGCGCCCATCACACCATGCTCGACGGCATCTCGGAGATCACACTGCTGGAGAACTTCTGCGACCCGGTCACCGGCGGAAGCCGACTACCGGAACCGAGGCACAGCCGTACGGGTAGCGATATTGTGCGGCAATTGAAGGAGGTCACACGACTACCGGTAGCGTTCCCCCGATCGGTGGTACGGACTGTTCGTGTTCTCGCCCCGATCCTGTACGCGGTGATCGCCCCCGCGAGCGATTCGTCGCTCAACGGCCCGCTCGGGCGCCGGCGGCGTTACACGGTGGCGCGCACGTCCCTGCCGAGGGTACGAGAGATCGCCGAGGTCTTCGGCGTCACCGTCAACGATGTCGCGGTGGCCGCGATCGCCGCCGCGTACCGGCGTCTACTGCTCAGCCGCGGCGAACAGCCCACGCCGACCGACCTGCGCATCCTCATACCGATCTCGACCCGCGAGCGGGACTCCGAACAGGTACTCGACAATCAGGTATCCGCGATGATCGCGCATCTGCCGGTGGAGATCGAGCACCCGGTCGAACGACTGGTCGCCGTCCACGAGCAGGTACGGCAACACCGCGCCCGCGGGGAAGCCGATACCGAGAAGGCGCTGCTCGGCTGGTCGCGATGGCTACCTTTCGGATTCGTGGCCGAAGTGTTCCGGCTGGCGGTGTCGTTCCCGCAGCGCGGGGTGGTGACTTTCGCCACCGACATTCCCGGCCCCGGGCGCCGCTTGACCCTGGGCGGCCGAAAGGTACTCGAGCTGTGGCCCTGCATCCCCATTGCGCTGCGGGTCCGCACTACCGTCGCGATCCTGAGCTATCGCGACCGGCTGACTTTCGGGATCACCGGAGATTACGACACCACACCCGATATCCGGACGATCGCCTCGGGTATCGCGACGGAGATAGCGGTTTTGGTGGCGCACGCGCGCGACCGGCGGCCCCCCACGGTTCACAGACCCGTGGGGTAGCTCTCCGGCACGGTGCCCGGACTCCAGCGGCCACCCGGTTCGAGCGGCTGAAGAGCTGTGGTGGATTCGATGTGGACGAGCGCATCGAACTGCCGTGCCGTGCGGGTATGGAAATAGTGGCTGCGACGTTCGGTCCCGGGGCTGTAGACGACGCCGATCGCCCGCTGGATACGCGGCATATCCAATAGTTCTGTCGTCGCGGACGGATGGTCGAGCCGAAGCAGGAACGCGGGCTTCCCGGTAGCGCTCAGACGGCTCTCGAGGCTTCCGTCGAGTGGCGGACGCACGGTTTCGCGTAGAGCTGGACCGCCCCACTCCTGGGCAGCGGTGACCGTCCCCGAGGCGGTGCTGAAACCGAGAAGGCAGCAGTGGCGTCCGTGACGCTCTCTGACGAGCTGGCCGACGGTGACCTGACCGTCGGCACCCATTTCGGTGGCCCGGGCGTCGCCCACATGAGAATTGTGCGCCCACACCACGATCCGAGGTTCACGTGAGCTGCCACCGCATCCCCCCTGCCGTACCAGATGCGCGGCCAGCGCGTCCAGGGTCCGGGCCATATGCCGGTCGCGCAGATTCCACGAGTGCACGCGTCCGGAGAACATCGCGCGGTAGTAGGCCTCGGCGTCGCGAACCGACCAGGCATTGCGAAGCACGTCGAACTGTTCCTCTGCCGTCCGGCCGTGTGCCAATGTCGCGGCCAACAGGTCCCGCTGCATTTCGACGAGCTGTTCGACCGCCTGGTTCTCGCAGGACCGGCCGGCGCCGAATGCCGCCGCGAACCCGTACGCCTCGCCGTCGTCGCCCGACACCTGATCGAAGCATGCGTAGCGTGCTGCCGCGCGCCGCGCGGCACGCGGGTCCGCGTCCTCGAGATAACGAATCACTTCGCGCATCGAACGATGCAGACTGTACAGATCGAGTCCGTAGAATCCGGTCTCCGGGGCTCCGGCGGTACGGCAGCGGAGGTTGTGGGTGTGCAGCCAGGTGACGAAATCACGAACCACGGTATTGCGCCACATCCACGCCGGAAACCGCTCGAATCCGGCCAATGCCTCGGACGCGTCCCTATCGTCGCCGTGCCCACGAATGTAGCGGTTGACCCGATAGGCGTCGGGCCAGTCGGCCTCGGCGGCGACCGCGGTGAATCCGTGCTCCTCGACAAGCCATCGAGTGATCTCCGCGCGGGCGGTATAGAACTCGTGCGTGCCGTGCGAGCTCTCCCCGATCAACACGAACCGGGCGTCACCGATCAGATCGGCGAGATCGTCGAACGGTGGTACGCCGCCGGGCGCGTCGACGGCCGCCGCGCGCAGTATCTCCGCGTCCGACCGGTGCCGTGACGGAGCACCGCCGGTCGGTGTGGCCATCAGTTGCCGGACCTGCTCGTCGGTGACCTGGGTGAAATCCCAGTAGGATTCCCCCACCGCCCGGAACGGTGAAGGCATTGTCGCACAAACGAGTTCGTCTACCGCCACACCGAGTTCGTGGCAGGTGGACTCGGGTGCGGCGGGTACGGCCACAATGATCCGCTTCGGTTCGCCGCTCCGGATCGCTTCGATGGCGGCGACCATGCTCGCGCCGGTGGCGAGGCCATCGTCGACGAGGATCACCGTCCGGCCCGACACGTCCAGCGGCCCGCGACCGGCACGGTAGACCGCTTCACGGCGCGCCAGTTCCGCCGCCTCGTCACGCGCTATCTCCCGCACTGTGTCGGCGGACAGCCGCAGTGCTCGCACGATGTCGTCGTTCAAGACGACGCGCCCACCGGAGGCCAGGGCCCCGACCGCGAATTCGGGATGACCCGGGGCGCCCAGCTTGCGCACGATGATCGCATCCATCGGTGCCTGCAATGCGTCGGCGACCTCCCACGCGACCGGGATCCCACCGCGCGCCAGCCCCAGCACCAGCACCTCCGGGTCGCCGCGGTATTGCTCCAGCAGCCGCGCCAGCGCTCGTCCGGCGTTGCCGCGGTCCTCGAAGATCCGTGACCGGGTATCCGGCGGTTCCGGTGTTCGCACAGTCATCTCCTCCAGTATTCCGAGCCGCACGCCGGGCCCTGCTCGGCGGCGAGTACCGTGTCAGCGCCGCTCGCGCGCACGAACAATGACGATCGGAGTGTCCACGGCGTGCAGCAGCGCGCTGCTGGTGGATCCCAGCAGCATGCTCGCGAAACCACCCCTGCCGTGACTACCGACGACGACCAGCTGGGCATCCGTCGACGCGTCGAGCAGCGAACGCACCGGGCGATCCGCCGTGACACGGCGTTCGACCGGGACATCCGGATACTTCTCCGCATATCCGGCGAGATTCTCGGCGAGCAACGCCTTGGCCGACTCCCGCGCGCCGTCCCAATGCCGGAGCGGGATCTCGTATCCGCTGGTATCGCTCCAGGCGTGCACGGCCACCAATCCGACTCTTCGGCGCGCCGCCTCGTCGAATGCCAGTTCGACGGCGGGGACGCTGTTGCCGCTGCCGTCGACGCCCACCAGCACCGGCCGGGTCGCCGCGGCCACGTCCAGCGGCGCGTCCGCGTGGATCACCGCGACCGGGCATCGAGCGTGCTGGGTCACGGCGGTGCTCACCGAGCCGATCAGCCCGCGCTGGAAGGCTCCGAGTCCCCGGCTCCCGACAACCAGCATCCGGGCCGAATCCGACCGCTCGACCAAAGCGGGCACAACAAGCTTGTCGAGCGCCTCGGTGGTGATCACGAGGCCGGGGTCCGGCGCCGCGGTCCGGGCGATATGCTCGGCCCCGGCCAGTAGCCGGCCGGCCTCGTCGTGCAACGCCCGCAGGTCGTGCTCGGTCATGGTGGCTTCGGGACCGAACCCGACCGGCAGTATCCACGAGTTGAGCAGATGTAGACCGCACCCGTGGATGTTCGCTTCGACGGCGGCCCAGGCCACCGCTCGATTCGAACTGGGTGAACCGTCCACCGCCGCGACGACGGGCGGGGCGGCGTGTTCTTCGGAGCGGGAAACCGAGTCGGTCATGGGCTACCTTCCTGTGTGTCTCCGTGCGGGCTGTTCTCCGCCGCGCGGACGAACGAACGCCAGCGCCGGTCCCAATAGCGGTCCCGGCGGCGGGCGGCGAGGCGCGTACTGCCGAACACCAGACACCATGCGCTCAGCCAGCCCACGCCGACGATCCCGAGACCCGTACAGATACCGGCCACCGCTGTCGCACCGTTCGCATAGACCACCGTGCCGACGGTCCCGGCGACCGGAACCGCGAGCAGTGCGCTCGACGCGGCCACCATCAGCACGATCGACTCGATCCGGTCGACCGGGCGCAGCAGCGCACTCGGGTTTGTCGGCCGCCGGGCCCACAGACGCCGGAAAATCAGCTGATATCGCAACGACTGCGCTGCCGCCTGCTCGGTCATCCTTATCACCCTTTCCGGGCCGGCCCCTTTCTCGATGTTCCCGCCCGCGCGCGCCGAGGATCAGAGAAGAATGTCACCGAGTTCATGTGCCCAATGCCCGGATCCACCGGCCGGACTCGGCGAGCCGGCGTGAGGGCACTGCCGGGTCGGCGGGGTGTTCGGACGCGTAGGCGAACGTCGCAGTGGCCTCGAGGTCATCCGATTCGCGATGGACGACCATCGATGCGCCGCCGGTCGCGAGTGTTCCGCATCGTAGTGAGCGGTCGCCGTCCCGGAATATGGCGAATTCACCTGTCCGACTATCTTTTTCACTACTACGGTCATTGCTGTAGCGAAGGTGTGGCGGGGTCGGATGATGAGGCGTCGTCGTCGGCGAGGGTGAAGTAATTCTCTTCTTCCTGCAGGAAATGCAGTCGCAGCACGGTGTGCAGGCCGTAGAGACAGGCGAGCAGATCGTCGATCTGGTCGGTGGCGATATGGCCGGTGGCCCGGGCCAGTCGGAGATGAGTGCCGATACGGGTGACCAATCGCTGGATCTCGGCATGGGTCCGGCTCATGGTGGCGGTGGCCTCACTGCTCCCGAGAGGTCCGGCCAACGCCGGATACAGCTGGGTTTCCTCGGCCGTTTCGTGTGGGAGTAGGCGATCGACGAGGAACCGGTACGCGTCTTCCACTGCGGACAGCGCCGACCGGTCGGGGCGGCGGGCAAGCTGGTCGGCGGCGGTACGGACGAGGCCGAGCATGTCACGCAGTTCGTCGTGTTCGCCCGCGAAGCGGTACAGCAGCCGTCCGGTTTCGGCAGGCAGCGCTACGCGGGCAGCGGGGCTGCCGCGTAGCGCGCGCAGAGCGTTGAGGATGACCGCGACGTCTATGGCCTCTTGCAGCAGTGCGCCCGCGGCCGGCGGCAACAGGCCCAGCGCCGCGATGATCATCGCTATCAGAGACAAGCTCATACCTGCTACCGCGCTCTGGATCGCGATGTGGCGCGACCAGCGCGCGGTGTCCATCGCGTCGGCGAGACGGTCCAGGCGATCGGTGGCCAGCACGATATCGGCGGCTTCGGAAGAGGCAGTCGAGCCGCGTGCCCCCATGGCGACTCCGACCGTGGCCGCGGCGAGCGCCGGTGCGTCGTTGACTCCGTCGCCCACCATCACCGTGACCGCGGCCTCACGTTCGCGCCGCACCGCGTGAACTTTGTCGGCGGGGCTCTGTCCGGCGTACACCTCGTCCAGGCCCAGGACGGTGGCGACCTCGCGGGCAGGTTCGGGCCGGTCACCAGTGAGCATGACCAGCCGGTCGAGCCCGGCTCGGCGTAGGCGACGCACCGTACGCGGGGCGTGGCGGCGGAGCGGGTCGCGGAGCAGTATGGCGGCGGTGAGCCGGTCGTCGACGACGATCCACGCGATAGCCGCCGAATCCAGGGCCGCCCTGTTCAGCGCCGCCCGCGCCCACTGGTCGCCGGTCGCTGTATCCGGCAGCTTCCCGACCTCGACGCGATGCCCGTTTACGACACCCCGCACTCCTCGCCCGGGCTGCTCGGTCACATCCGACGGCAGCGAGAGCACCAGATCACGGGCCAGCGCTTCGGTGACGATCGCCTCGGCCAGCACATGCGGCGACAGTTGGTCGAGTGAGGCCGCCAGCCGAAGCGCGTCGGCCGGGTCGTCGCCGGGTGCTGCGACCACCTCGGTGACGGCCGGTCGACCAGCGGTGAGTGTGCCGGTCTTGTCCATGACCAAAGTCGTCGCGTGGCCGAGATTCTCCAGTGCCCCGCCGCTACGGATGATCACCCCCTGCCGGGAGGCGCGAGACAGCCCCGACACGATCGCCACCGGTGCGGCCAGCAGCAGCGGACACGGTGTCGCCACCACCAGGACCGCCACCGCACGCACCAGCGAGCCGCTGAACACCCACGCGCCCGTCGCGACCAGCAGGGTCAGTGGCAGGAACCACGTCGCATACCGGTCGGCCAAGCGCACTACCGGTGCGTTCTCGGCACCGGCCTGCTGTGCCAGTCGCACGATGCCGGCGTAGGTGCTGTCCTGCGCGGTTGCGGTGGCGCGGATCTCGAAAGCCGCACCGGCGTTTACGACGCCGGAGCGCACCGGCTCCCCGATATCGCGTTCGACCTGCAGCGGCTCACCGGTCAGGACGGACTCGTCCAAGACCGCGGGCGGTCCGATGATCCGTCCGTCGACCGGGACCACTTCGCCGGCCGCGACCACCACGATATCGCCGACGGCTATGTCGTCGAGCGCGACCGTGGTCACCTCGCCGCCGCTGCGGCGCCGCGCGGATCGCGGGATATGCTCGAGCAGCGCTCGCAGATCGTGCGCGGCCCGCCGCTGCGCCGCGGCGTCCAGCGTGCGACCGGTCGCCAGCATGACAGCGATCAACGCACCGGCCAGATACTCCCCTACCACCAGAGTGCCGACCAGGGAAAGGACCGCGATCAGATCGACCCCCGCGCGGCCTTTCGAGATGGTGACCACCATCCACCACACGGCAGGCAACAACGCCACCACGGTCGCCGCGATCCAGAAGCCGTCGGCAACACCCGGGGAGCCGACTGCCCAGGCGAGCAGACCAGCGACCAACGCCGAGGCCACCGACACCAGCAGTCCGGGTTCGATCCACCGCCGGACTCCACGCGCCCACCTGCCGAGCACCGAACGCGCAGTCACCATCGGCGGCACCTTTCCCGAGCGGGTGGGCTCCGGACGCCTCGCCTCCCGCTGTTCAGACATCGGAGTGCGAATCGAGCACTTTCATACGCCGCACGTACTCGTCATCGGTGATCTCGCCCCGGGCGTACCGCTCGGCGAGCACCTGTCGCGGACTCGCCCACGCCCTGGGCGGCGGTGACTCGGACGAGGCCATATACCGCACCAGCAGAACCGATCCCGAGATCACCAGCGCCCAGAACAGGATTGTGCCGACGACCATCAGCCCGATCCCCCACCCACTCATCCCGGGCCCGTACCACATCACCACGACCATCCCCCGCCGTCGCCGAGCCCTCGGCACGCGACCGGATTCCGCGTTCTCATGACAACCTCCTCCGCCGCACCGGACCGCTGCTTCCCACCCTCGCGGCTCGAACCGGAGTCGCGGCAGAGGACGAGGACCCCGGCAGCGGGTACAACGTCACCGGAATCGGCCCGGATATACGCTCAATTTCACCGGCGCCGGCGATGCCGGGAAACTGCCGCCCGCATCAGCGCTGGTTCGGCCGACACGGTCACGAATCCGAATTACATCGCCGGCGGCATCATCCGGACGCGGACGCGCGAAGCCTCCGACTCCGCCTGCCCGTACTATCAGGGTTTATGGGCACGACCGGTTTCGTGTCGAGTCGGGCAACGCTGGTGCGAATTCGCTCGGCGGCGCTGCTGCTCGGGCCCGCCTTCGTGGCGGCCATCGCGTATGTCGACCCCGGTAATGTCGCCGCCAATATCAGCGCGGGCGCGCGGTTCGGATACCTGCTCGTATGGGTCATCATCGCGGCCAACGCAGTGGCGGGTCTGGTGCAGTACCTGTCCGCGAAACTCGGGTTGGCCACGGGCCGGACGCTGCCCGAGCTGGTGCGCGGACACACAGGCCGCCCGGTACGGCTGGCGTACTGGGTACAGGCGGAAACAGTCGCCATGGCCACGGACATCGCCGAAGTGGTGGGCGGGGCCATCGCGCTGAACATCTTGTTCGGCCTTCCGCCCGTCGTAGGCGGTGCCGTCACCGGGCTCGCATCAATGATCTTGCTGGCGGTACAGAACCGGTTCGGGCAACAACCCTTCGAACGGGCCGCGTTAGGCCTGCTCACCATTATCGCCCTGGGGTTTCTAGCCGGCGCGGTCCTGGCACGCCCCTCGATTTCCGGCGCGATAGGCGGCGCCGTGCCGCGTTTCGACGGGACCGAGAGCATGATGCTCGCCGGCGCCATAATCGGCGCCACCGTAATGCCACACGCGGTGTATCTGCATTCCGGGCTGGTCCGGGATCGGCACGGCCATCCGAGGACACGTTCGGAACTCGCTCGACTGCTACGGGCGACCCGCAGCGACGTCGGTATGGCCATGCTGCTGGCCGGCACGGTCAATCTGGCGATGCTGCTGGTGGCCGCCGGTACCCTGCACGGCCGCACCGAAGCCACCTCGCTGGACGCGGCATTCGCCGGAATCGGCGACGCGCTGGGGCCGGCAGCCGGAGCACTGCTCGCGACCGGCCTCCTCGCCTCGGGCGTGGCGTCGACCTCGGTCGGCGCCTACGCCGGCGCCATGATCATGCAAGGCCTTCTCCACCGGCACGTAGCACTGGTCGTACGTCGGCTGATCACACTGATCCCCGCATTCGTGGTCCTGGCCGCCGGAGTCGACCCCACCCGGGCACTCATCATCTCGCAGGTGATCCTCTCCTTCGGCATACCGTTCGCATTGAT
Source organism: Nocardia grenadensis (assembly GCF_050942415.1). Classification (NCBI taxonomy): domain Bacteria; kingdom Bacillati; phylum Actinomycetota; class Actinomycetes; order Mycobacteriales; family Nocardiaceae; genus Nocardia; species Nocardia grenadensis. Next base: position 3,682,797 of record NZ_CP192054.1, read on the forward strand.
CCCGCTCGTTCGCTTCACCAGCGATCGAACCCTCATGGGCCACGACGCGAATCACCGGTTCACCACGGTGGCGGCCTGGTCGGTGGCCGCCCTCGTCACCGCGCTCAATGTGGTGCTGCTTTCACTCGCGGCGACCAAGATCTGACCCGGCGTCCGGATGCGGGTTGTTCTCGCGCCACCGGGCGTGGCACGGCCGGTGCACAGCGGGATTCTTCGCCGGCCGTTCTTCGATGTGGACCTCGACGCTGTCCGTGCGGCGCTGCGCGACCCGGAGGTGCGCCGGCTCCCGGGTAGCGTTCACGACGAGGCCGGAGAGTTCGCGCCCGAGGATCCGGCCGAGGTCGCGAAGAAGTCGATCGGCATCCGCGTGCGTCCGGGCGGGCCCCGGCGTACGGTCGAACCTGTGAGCAGCGGCGCCGTACCGGCGACAGCGGTGAATGGCTCGAGCCCGTGGGCACGAGTGTTCGCGACGCTGTACGATCCCCTGCTCTGGCTGGGTGAGAAGTCGGGTATGGCCGATCGCCGGCGGGATCTGCTCGGCCGCGCACAGGGCCGCACCGTCGAACTCGGCAGTGGTACCGGCCTCAACCTGAAGTATTACCCCCGCGACCTCGACGAGCTGACCCTGACCGAACCGGAAGCCGCGATGCGTATCCGGTTGACTCGGCGGCTGGGCCGCGAGCGAGAGCGGGCACGCGTCGTCGACGCCTCGGCGGAACAGCTGCCGTTCGCGGACGGCACCGTGGACACCGTCGTCTCGACGCTCGTGTTGTGCACTGTGACGGACCCGGACGCGGCACTACAGGAGATCGAGCGCGTACTGCATCCCCGTGGCCGGCTGCTGTTCATCGAACATGTGCGATCCGAATCGCCGCGACTCGCCCGCTGGCAGGACCGCCTGGCCGGCCCGTGGCGCCGATTCGCCGAGGGCTGCCACTGCAATCGCGCGACCCTCGAGCTGATCCGGGCGCGCGGTCTCGACCTCGACGATGTACAGGAAACATCATGGCGGCGCATGCCCCCGATCGTCCGGCCGCTGATCATGGGCGTGGCCAGCAAAGCGGCACCCGGCCGGGATTGACGCTCACTCCACACACCGTAGATCGGACCGATCACGAATCCGGCTGCCGCGCATTATTATTGATCACATTCCTTGTTCGGACCCCGCGCCGAGCCGCCTATGATTCAGGCGGCCGGAGTGCCTCCGGCCCGTGAACCACACCCTCGCCTGTTCCGAGGGTCGGAGAGGTGAGCTGAAATGATGGGAAACAGCCTGGTCAAGGCAACAGGTATGGTCGCGTTCGGCGCACTGCCCATGGCCGCGACCATAGTTCTCGCGGGGCCGTCCGCCGCCGAAGCCGCAACCGACCGAGCCGCCCCCGTGGCCGGCATTCCCCTGCAGAAGAGCGAGGACATCGCTACCAACCCGCACGCGCTGATCCCCGATCCGGTAGTGAACGGCTCGTCCGCGGGAGGCTCGGTCGGTTCCGCCGTGGGGTCGGCCACCGGATCCGGCGCCGGCTCACTTCTCGGCGCCGTGGTCGGTGCCCTGGTCGGCTATCTTCGTCCGGACGTGATCCCGCAGGTTTTACCCTGACCGCGATCCGGTAGACCGGTCGGCGGGCGGAGCTCCGGGATCTTCGGCCCCTTACGCCGGCGACATGGGCCTCTGGAGTAGATGACTGCCGCCCCTACCGCGACGGCCCGCCGGAGCGTGCAATCGAGACTGTCATCCGACAGCCCAACGATCAGGAGGAACAATGAGTCTTCTCCCTGCGCACCGCCAGCAGCATTCGTTACTGCCCGACTTCGCCGAGGTCTGGAACTCGTTGGCCCCGGCCACCGGCCTCGCCGCGATGTTCGGCACTCATATGCTTCGGGTAGAGGATTCTGTCGACGACGGCCGATATTTGCTCAGGGCCGAGATGCCCGGCGTGGATCCGGACAAGGACGTCGATATTTCCGTGCGGGACGGGCAGTTGACCATCAGGGCCGAACGCTCGGAGAAGCACGAAGAGCGAGGCCGCTCGGAATTCAGCTACGGCTCGTTCGTCCGGACCGTCGCGTTACCGCGTGGCGCCGACGAAGACGGCATCGAAGCCAGCTACGCCAAGGGAATTCTGACGGTCTCGGTCCCCATCACCGAGCCGACGGCAGCGGCGAAGAAGGTGGAGGTGAAACCAGCCGAATGACCCGGCGCCGGATCGCTGCGTGAACGCTGGACCGTGCTGATCCGGCGGTGCGTGGCAATACGAAGTGGCCGGACCCGCAGCCGGAAATCGGGAGTCCGCTTCGCCCGGACGGCCCCGGTGGAGACGATCAGGACACGATGCGGAGGCGCGGTGACGATCGAGCTCACAGGACTCGGCAAATCCTACCGGAGCACGGTGGCGCTGGACGCGGTGACGCTGCGGATCGCGGCCGGGGTGATCTTCGGATATGTCGGGCCCAACGGCGCCGGAAAAACCACCACGATCCGTATCCTCGCCGGTCTGATGCGTCCGACGCGTGGTTCGGCTCGTATCTGCGGCGCGGACACGGTACGCGAAAGGAAACAAGCGCAACGCAACCTCGGGTATCTGCCCGGACAGTTCGTCGCCTACCCGGATCTGACCGCCGAGCAGTACCTCGACTATTTCGCGCATCTGCACGGCGGCGTCGACCCGAAAGTGCGTCGTAGCATGACCGACCGCCTCGATCTGGACGTCGCGACCCGCATCGGTGCGATGTCCCACGGCAACCGGCAGAAGGTCGGCATCGTGGCGGCGTTCATGACCGAGCGGCCCGTAGTGATCCTCGACGAGCCCACGAGCGGTCTCGATCCGCTGGTACAGCGGGAATTTCTCGCCATGGCACGGGAGGTACGCGACAGCGGGCGCACGGTCTTCCTGTCCTCCCATGTGTTATCGGAGGTGGAAGCGGTCGCCGACACCGTCGGAATGCTGCGGAATGGCCGTCTCATCGAGGTTCGATCCGTGGCCGAGTTCACCGGACGGACAGTGCGCCGCCTCGACCTGACATTCGCCGGCCCGGCGCCGGCCCCGGCCGTGTTCCGCGCCCTCCCCGGAGTACGGCACGTGCACCGGGGCCCTGATCGACACCGAGTGGAGGTCGAGATGGATGGTTCCACGGCCGAGCTGGTGAAAGCGATCGCGCCTTATGACGTCATCGATCTCGTCAGCCGTGAACCGGACCTCGAGGAGATCTTCCTCGGCTACTACGGACAGGACTGAAACGTCGTGCTCCGCAATGTCTACCTGAAGTGTTTACGTGATCAGCGACGCGGCCTGGCGGGTTGGAGCGTCGGAATAGTCGCGCTGGTACTTCTGGAAAGCGCACTGTGGCCATCGATCTCGAATACGGCAGGTATGCGGGACTTCGTGAAAAACTATCCCGAACCCTTGCGCGAGCTGTTCGACCTGGACGAATTCGGCACCGGCACCGGGTTTCTCAATGTCGAGCTGTTCAGTATGCTGCTGCCCACCCTGTTCCTCGTTTTCGCGATCGGGCGAGGCGCCAGGGCGATAGCCGGCGAAGAAGAAGCGGGAACCCTGGAGGTTCTGCTGATGACCAGGGTGACACCGATTCGACTGGTGATCGAGCAGGCCGCGGTGCTCGCCACGGCGGCTGCGGCGCTGGGAACGGTGCTTTTCGTCGCGGTCACCGTGTTCTCCACGGTATTCGGTCTCGGCGTCGCGGTGGCTGCGGCACTGACCGGTGCCGTGGCCATGGTGCTCATCGCTGTCGAGTTCGGCTGGCTCGCCTTGGCGATCGGCGCGGCGACCGGCCACCGCGTTCTCGCCATAGCGCTCACCTCGGCATTCGCGGTAGCGGCGTATGTCCTGTATGTGGCGAGCAAACTGGTGGATGCGGTGCGGCCCTGGGGCCCGCTGTCACCTTTTCATCAGGCCATCGAAGGTGGGCCGCTGGGCGCCGGACTTCCCGCCGTCTACGGGTGGCTACTGCTGGCGGGAGCCGTCGCACTATTGGCCGGGCTCCCTGTATTCCATCGTCGTGATATCGCCGGAGTGTGAGCATGCCCGGGGGCCCGTGCCGTCTCCGCGCATTCGGCCCGGACATCTGTTCAAATGGCTTGATGATGTATCGCATGTCGAAAGGAACCAGAACATCGACCGAATGGCGCGCCGCCGGCGTGGCGGGGGCCGCGGCAGTAGCCCTGGCAGCGGTGACGATTCCGGCCACGACCAGCGCCGCCGCGCCTGCCCCGTGTGCCGCGGAGGTGCTCGACCTGAGCACCCGCGAGCGCCCGTCGGACTCGCCCGGTCAGGGCCGGCTCGAAGTCGTGCTGACCAATACCTCCGCCCAGAGCTGCGCGGTGCAGGGATTCCCGGGCGTGGACCTGGCGGGCCCGGATGATCCGACCTTCGGCCCCACCTATCGGCTACCCCGCCAGGCCGCGGAGCCCGCACCGCTGACGGTGGAACCGGGCGCCGCGGTGAGCAGCCTGCTCACCTACCTGTCGGACGGCCCGGAGGGCTGGGTCCCGGTGACGCTCGTCGTCACCCCGCCGGACACCACCACCCAGCTCCAGGCGCCGTGGCCCGCGGGCGTGAGCGTGCAACGCCAGGACGCCGCCACCCACCCGGGCACCTATATCGGCCCGCTGCAACCCGCCTGATCCCCCGCTTCGACCGCCGCGCCGGCACCCGTCGGCGCGGCGGTTCTCGTTGCGGGGAGCGGCAGACTTCGCTCTCCGACCACTCGCGAGCCGGACGTTTCGACCGGCGACAGCCGAGAGAGCTCGGCTACCGACCCACCCCGCATATCCGGCTACGATCCGGCAACCACCGCGTAGGGTCGGGTCATGGCGACTGTCGCTCAGCACATGATCACTGCATTGCAGGTCAGCGGCGTCAGCCGGGTCTACGGGTTGCCCGGTGACAGTTTGAACGGGTTCACCGACGCGATACGGCGATCCGACGGCATCACCTGGGAGCATGTGCGGCACGAGGAGGCCGCCGCGTTCGCGGCGACCGCGGAGGCGGCACTGACGGGCCGGCTCGCCGTATGCGCCGGGAGTTGCGGGCCGGGCAACCTGCATCTGATCAACGGACTGTACGACGCCCAGCGCACGCGGGTTCCGGTGCTGGCCGTCGCCGCGCACATCCCGATCGGCGAGATCGGCTCCGGATACTTCCAGGAAACCCACCCCGAGGAGTTGTTCCGCGAGTGCAGTGTGTACTGCGAACTCATCAGCAGTCCGCGATCGGCGCCGCGGGTCCTGGAGATGGCGATGCGGGCGGCGGTCGAGGAGAACGGTGTCGCCGTCGTGGTCATACCCGGCGAGGTCTTCCAGAGCCGCCTGTCCGGTGAACGGTGGAGCAGCCGTCCGGTATTGCCGTCCCGGTCGGTGGTCCGGCCGGACGACCCCACCCTGCGCCGCGCCGCGGACATCCTGAATGCCGGATCACGGGTGACGATTCTCGGCGGGGCCGGTACCGCCGGTGCGCACGCCCAGGTCATGGCGCTGGCCGGGACGCTGCACGCGCCGATCGTGCACGCGTTCCGCGGCAAGGAACACCTGGAATACGACAACCCGTTCGATGTGGGGATGACCGGGTTGCTCGGGTACGCCTCGGGATACAAGGCGATCAAAGAATCCGATGTGCTGCTGATGCTGGGCACCGACTTCCCGTACACACAGTTCTATCCCGAGGACGCCGCGATCATCCAGGTCGACATCCGCGGCAGCCGTCTCGGCCGCCGCACCCCGGTCGACCTGGGCATGGTCGGCAGCGTGCGGGACACGATCGACGCGCTGTCGCCCCTGCTGGAGCAGAAAACCGATCGAACGCATCTGGACAGGTCGCTGCGGCATTACCGGCGCACCCGGCAATCGCTGGACGCGCTGGCGGTCAATGACCGCGACCGCACGCCCATCCGTCCGGAATACGTCGCCGGAGTGGTGAATCGACTGGCCGCCGACGACGCGGTGTTCACCTTCGACGTCGGATCGCCGACGATCTGGGCGGCCCGCTATCTGACCATGAATGGCCGGCGACGGCTGACCGGCTCGTTCACCCACGGCACGATGGCCTGCGCCCTGCCGCACGCCATCGGTGCGCAGACGGCCCACCGGGGACGCCAGGTGGTCGCCCTCGCCGGCGACGGCGGATTGACGATGCTGTTCGGTGAGCTGATCACCCTGTCGCAGAACGATCTACCCGTCAAGGTGATCGTGTTCAACAATTCGTCGCTGAACTTCGTGGAATTGGAGATGAAAGCGGCCGGGGTGGTGAACTTCGGCACCGAACTGTCGAATCCCGACTTCGGCGCCGCCGCCCGGGCCATGGGGATCTGGGGGCGCCGGGTAGAAGCCCCCGGCGACCTGGAGCCGGCCGTCGCGGAGGCACTCGCGTACGAGGGGCCCGCGCTCGTCGACGTCGTCGTGGCACGGCAGGAACTGACGATTCCGCCGGCCATTTCGGCAGAGCAGGCCAAGGGCTTCACCATCTACGCCATCCGCACCGTCCTCGCCGGCCGCGCCGACGAACTGCTCGACCTGGTCACCACCAATGTCGCCCGGCGCATTCTGGACTAACCACGCCGCCTGGGCCTCCCGACCGACGGCCGATCCGCCACTCGACATCCTCGGCGAGACCGGGCCTACTTCGCGTCCCCATAGCACTCCACCACCGCCGTGGTGAAGGGAAACCGCACCGGAGTCGGCCCGAAAGCCAGCCGGCCCGCGGTATCGGCCGCGGCGGCGATCAGTTCGGCGACCCGCGGCGCTTCCTCCGACGGACAGTGCACGATCACCTCGTCGTGCTGGAAGAACACCAGTTCGGCCCGGAGCCCGGCACGAGATATCGCATGACGCAGACCCGCCAGGACCAGCAGGGCCCAGTCGGCGCCACTGCCCTGCACCACGAAGTTACGCGTGAAGCGGCCGCGGGCGCGCGCCGTCGAGGTACTGCGGTACTCGCCGGCATCCCCCCGGGACGGTTCCTCCTGATCCGGTGCCACAACCGATACCGGCGGGCAGGTCCGTCCCAGCCAGGTACGGACGAGTCGACCCTCCTCACCGGCCCGGGCCGCGTCGTCGACATAGGCCACCGCGGCCGGATATCGCCGGCGCAGACCCGCCAGGTGGGTCAGGGCATCGCCGGAGGTCTGGCCGTAGATGGCGCCCAGCAGGGCGAGTTTGGCTTGCGCGCGGTCCCCGCCGAAGCCGCGGGCCGCGAGATCCGCGTACAGATCCGCATCCCGGCCGGCCACTTCCATCAACCCCGGATCACGCGAGACGGCGGCGAGTATGCGCGGCTCCATCTGATCGGCGTCGGCCACCACCAGCGACCAGCCCGGGTCGGCACGGATCGCCCGGCGGATCACCTTCGGGATCTGCAGCGCGCCACCACCGTTGGTGGTCCAGCGGCCGGTCACCGTGCCACCGGGCAGATATTCGGGGCGGAACCGGCCGCCGTGTACCCACTGTTCGAGCCAGGACCAGCCGTGAGCGGTATACAGGCGGTACAGCGATTTATAGGCCAGCAGTGGCGCCACCGCGGGGTGGTCGATGCGCTGAAGTTCCCATTTGCGGGTGGAGGACAACAGGATCCCGGCGCGGGAGAATGCTCTGACGATGTCGTTGGGCAGATCCGGACGGACCCGCACCCCGAACGCCCGCGACACCTCCTCGGCCAACTCGGCCAGCCGACGTGGTTCCGCCCCACCCGGATACCGCTCCCCCAGCATAGTGTCCAGCAACTCGCGGTGTACGTCCGCGCGCCACGGGATCCCCGACCGCGACATCTCCGCGGCGATCAGCATGCCCGCCGATTCGGCGGCGAGCAGCAACCGCATGCGTTCCGGATGCTCGGTGGCCGCGGTCCGGGCGAGCTGACCCGCGTAGACCTCCAGCAGGGCGGTGAATTCGTCGGTGCCCGACGGCAGCGGTACCGGGCCCGACTCGAACAGCGACGGCTGACTCTCGGCCGCGCGCGCCGGGGTATCCGGCGGAACGGGCAGGTCGTGCAGCCGAGCCCAGGCGGCCGCCAGTGAACGGGGCCGACCCGACTGTCCCTCCTCGTAACCGATCAGCAGCGCCTCCGCGGCCTCCACGTCGTAGCACCGCTCGACCCGCACCCCGGCTGCCAGCAGGGATCGGTAGATCTCGGCGGTGGACCGCCACACCCACCGCTCGACCTCCGGGCGTGACCGCACCGCCTCGGCGAGCGACGGCTCGTGAAGCACCGCCGCGGCGGGGCGGCCGGCCGGATCGAGAGGACACAGATACGCGCCCCCGTCATCCGACTCCGCCACCGCCCACCGCACGCCCACGAGTCTGGCACCAGGGTCCGACATCCACGGCAACGGATCGTCGCGTCGTTCGATGTTCCGGTGGCGAGCCGGCCGGAGCGGCCGGCCCGCGTTTCGGTACCACGACACATCACCCGGACCCCACCGGGCCGGCATCCTACGAAGGCCGGATCGGCGCCGCTGTCCGGAATCCTCCCCATCCCACCGGGAGTTCGGCGTGACCGGCCCGGATATCGGCGACCAGATGGGCGTAACCTTCGCGAGCCTGTCCGAGGTGAAACCACGCCGTGCGACGGAGACGCCGATTCACGGAGTGGCATACGGACCACCGAGCGTCGGCGTACCGGGCCGCGACCTGATCCATGGTCTGGCCGAGCGAGTGGGTATGGGTGCGCGCCCCGGTACGGTGCGGCAGGTGCCGCACGCGCCAGGTGTCGATACCTTCCACCACCGTGGTGATCCGGCGCCGGAGGTCCATTTCGTCGGGCCGCGCCGACGCCCGGACGGAATCCAGGCCGGTGGCCAGTAATGCCACCCGCAGCTCACCCAGTTCCCGGGCCAGGCCCACCAAGACCGGACCGCTACCGGTATCGAGATGACCCGAGATCGCCGCGAGCAATCGCTCGGGCGACAACAATGCGGCGGAGCCATCACCCGGAGTGCTGTTCATGGCGCCGCGGACTGCCGGATCGAGTTCTTGTCCGGTCTCCTCATGACATACCTCCTTTATCGCTACGCTACACGTATCGTAGCGTGCACGGTTGGCATGATGGACCAGTTGTGAGGTACCGAACCCGAAGCAAGGGAGAGCCGATGGTCGAGGCGCCCGCACCGCGTGACGAACGCATCACCGCCGCGACGTTGGAACTGCTGCGCGCCAAAGGGCCGAAAGCAGTCACCGTCGAGGCGGTCGCCGCGCTGTCGGGGGTGGCGAAGACGACCATCTACCGCCGGTACAGCAATCGCGGCGATATGCTCACCGCTTCACTGAGTTCGATCGCCGAGCCGGAGTTGCCCCCGGATACCGCGGCCTTGCCGACAGTGCTGCGATGGGTCGTCGAACAATCCCTGCACGTCGTGGACGCGAGTATCGGCCCGGGAGGCGTGGCCGCACTGCTCACCGACGATGATCCGGAATTCACCACCCTGATCCGCGCACTGCTCGTCCAGCATCGCCATCGGCTGGCCGAGGGGCTGAGCCGGGCGCTCGCGGCGCAGGCGCCGCGAGCGGACCTCGATGTCGAAACCTTCCTGGACATGATCGTGGGCGCCTATCTCGCGGAGATCGCACGCAGCGGCAGCGTCCGGGACGACTGGAGTGAGCGGGTACTGTCCGTGGTCACCACCGGCGCTGTTCCGCTGGACTGAATTCCTGTGGCGTCCGCCACAGGCGGGTTCCTAGCCTCGACACATCCGAGGAAGGGATCCGGAAATTGCAGCCGCTCGTCTGTCACACCTGCGCCGCTCGAGTGTCCGTCGCGAAGTACAGCCCCGCTCACACGAGTATTCAATGGACCGCCGAGGCCGCGCGTACCTGCCGGGAAATGGCCGCCCTGACAGGCACCGGCCACGGCGGCTACTTGCTGCGCTGCGAATCCCTCGACCGCTCGATCGACGCCGCGGTGGCCCGCGGTGAGATCGCGGCGACCACGCGCACCGAGCCGGCCGTCGCGCCCCTCGCCGCCGAGCAGGGCCATCGCCCGCTCCGGTGACCACAGCCCCCATCCAGCCAGTTCGATCTACCTACACAGCACTGGAGCACCCATGACCGTCGAGCAAGAGCGGATCGAGATCCGCACCATCGATACCGGGACGAACCCGGCGCGTTTCGCGCGCGGCTGGCATTGCCTCGGCCGGGCGAAGGATTTCCGGGACGGCAAACCCCACCAGATCGCGGTCTTCGGTACCGAAGTCGTGGTGTTCGCCGACTCCACCGGCGAGATCCATGTACTCGACGCCTACTGCAGGCATATGGGCGGCAACCTCGCGCGCGGTGAGATCAAGGGCGATACCATCGCCTGCCCGTTCCACGACTGGCGCTGGAACGGCAAGGGCCGGTGCGAGTCGGTCCCCTATGCTCGCCGCACGCCCAAGGTCGCCCGTACGCGCACCTGGACCACCATGGAGCGCAACGGCATTCTGCTGGTCTGGCATTGCCCGCAAGGCTCCGAACCGCCCGCCGAACAGGCGATCCCGGAGATCGAGGGATACGAGGACGGGCAATGGAGCGACTGGACCTGGACGACGATCCGGGTCGACGGGTCACACTGCCGCGAGATCGTCGACAATGTGGTCGATATGGCGCATTTCTTCTACGTGCATTACCAGATGCCGGAGTACTTCAAGAACGTCTTCGACGGCCACATCGCCGGACAGCACATGCGCTCCTACGGTCGTGACGACATCAAAACGGGTGTGCAGATGGATCTTCCCGAAGCGCAGACCATTTCGGACGCGTTCTACTACGGTCCCTCCTTCATGCTCGACACGATCTACACCGTCGCCGAGGGCACCACCGTCGAGTCCAAGCTCATCAACTGCCACTACCCGGTCAGTTCGAACTCGTTCGTCCTCCAGTTCGGCACGATCGTCAAGAAGATCGACGGGATGACCGAGGAGCAGACCGCGGAGATGGCCACACTGTTCACCGAGGGGCTCGAGGAGCAGTTCAAGCAGGACATCGAAATCTGGAAACACAAGACACGCATCGAGAACCCACTCCTCACCGAGGAGGACGGCCCGGTCTACCAGCTCCGCCGGTGGTACAGCCAGTTCTATGTCGATCTCGAAGATGTCACCCCGGAGATGACGCAACGCTTCGAGTTCGAGGTCGACACGGGCCGCGCGCTCGAATCGTGGCACCGGGAAGTGGCGGAGAACCTGTCAGTTTCCGGCGAGTGACGTGGCGGCCCGCTCCACCTCGGTCGGGGTGGAGCGGGGGCGCATCCCGTCGACGAACACCGAGATCACGGTGCGGGCGAGGCCGGCCGTGGAATGCTGCGAATCGGGCCGGAACCAGCGTGAGGCGTGCCAGACCGCATCGTAGAGGAGTTCCCGGAACGCCTCGGGATCGATATCGCCGCGGAGTTCGCCGGCCGCGATTCCTTCTCCGATGGCCTTACGCCAGGCGACCTGCATGATGTCGGCGGTCGCCGCCATATCGGCCTCCACCACACGGTCCCGCATGTATTCGCCTTCGCGGCGCCAGATCGATGTGGCGCCGTGGTACTGCTCGCTGGTCGCCAGCGCGACCTCGGTGAGCGCCTCGAGACGTTCGATCGGCGGCAGTTCCCGCGCGAGCACGGCCTCACAGCGCGCGGCCAGGTCCTCGATGTACTCGCGGATCAATTCGGTGACGATCGCTTCCTTGGACGGGAAGTAGTGGTAGAGCGCGCCCGAATGCACCCCCACCGCATCGCCGATCTCGCGGATGGTCGTCGCGGAAATCCCCTTGCGGGCGAATATCTCGGCCGAGCGGTCGAGAATCAGCTTCCTGCGTTCCTGCGGGTCCACGGACATCCCCTGTCGGATTCGAGCGCGACTTGACTGTGCGGGCGATTGTGCCACACCCCATTGATCAAACGGTCAATGACCCCCGGCCCTCTCCAGGAGTATGAATGGACACTCTTCCGAACGACCACCCGACACCGGCGGCCGCCCTGGCCGGCCACTCGGCTGTTGTCACCGGGGCGGGCCAGGGCATAGGGCGCGGTATCGCGCTCGCCTTGGCGGCCGCAGGGGCACAGGTCGCCGTGGTCGGCCGCACAGCGGCCACCCTCGGCGCCGTCACCGAGGAGATCACCGCCCGCGGTGGCCGGGCCGCGTCGTTCGTCTGCGACGTGACCGACGGCCGGGCGATCGACGCGCTGGCCCCCGCCGTCGCCGCCGAGTTCGGCGGGATCACCCTCCTGGTGAACAACGCGCAGACCCCCGCCCCGGGAACACTCCTGGAGATCGACGAGCACACCTATCACGCGGGCATGGCCTCGGGCCCCACCGCGACGTGGCGGACGATGCGGGCGTGCCATCGGTACCTGAAGAGCGGCGGAGCGACCGTCAATGTGGGTTCGGCGGCGGGTATCCGCTGGAATCCGGCCGGTACCGGCGCCTACGCGGCGGCCAAGGAAGCGGTGCGAGTACTGACGCGTACCGCGGCCTGCGAATGGGCAGCCGACGGGATCCGCGTCAACGCGATTCTGCCGCTGGCCGAGTCCCGGGCCATGGAGCAGTGGGCGCAGCGCGAACCGGAAGCCGCCGCGGAGTATCTGGCCACGGTGCCACTAGGGAGGCTGGGCGACCCCGAGGCCGATATCGGCCCCGCGGTGGTCTTCCTGTGCAGCGATGCCGCCCGCTATATCACCGGTCATACGCTGGCGGTGGACGGCGGGCAGGCCCTCGTTCGCTGAGTACCGATCACCCCGCTCGCTGTGCGGGGCTGTACTCCTCATGGTCGCGCCAGATCGCATGCGCCGCCGACCGGACCGACCTCGCCAGAGGTACGAAATCCACACTGCCGACCGGGCCGGTCACCGAGACGGCTCCCACACAGGTCCGACTGTTACCGATCGGGGCGGCGACACAGGCGATACCCGCGACGCATTCCTCACGTTCGTAGGCCACCCGCTGCTGACGAATACGGGCGATCTCCTGGCGCGGTAGTGCCGCTGTCCCCCACGAAGCCGGAGCTGCCGCGGTCGCGTACGCGGCGGCACGACCTACACCGGCGTGGGCGATGAGCACCTTGCCCAGCGCGGTGCGCGAGGCCGGCTGCCGCCCGCCGACGCGCGAGGGAAGCGCAAGCCGCCCGTAGCCGACCTTGTCGAGGTAGCGCACATCGTTACCCTCGAGAACGGCCAGATGAACGATCAGCCCGGTCGTCGCGTGGAGTTCGTGCAGGATCGGATGCGCGGCCCGGTGCAGGCGGTCGTGCTGCTGCGCGAGGGCTCCCCACTCGAACATCCCGCGACTCAGCCCATACACCCGGCCGCGCCTGCCGACCCACCCCAACTCGACGAGCCGGGAGAGCATCCGGTGCGTGGAGGAACGAGGCAGACCGGTCCGGCCGGACAATTCGGACAAGGTGAGTTCGGCGCCGCCACGGAACTCGTCGAGCAGAGTAGCGACGCGGTCGATGACAGCCGGAGAGAAGTCGCCGCCGTTCTTCATTGAAACCTCCATCGGGGAGCAGGCCGCGCCGCGGCCGGAAACCATCGAGCGATAGATCAAGCGATCAATCAATGGCAGAGGTGACGATAGCAGCACTGTGTCGTAGGCCGTCACCATTCCGCATCCCCAGGCCCTGTGCCCGCGATCACAGCAGTGGCGACGGCCCGGGCCACGTCAGCTGGAGAGCTGCGATATCACCACGTCGGCGGCCGAAACGAGATCGTGCGCGACACCCTCCGGAGTCCGCCCTGCCGGACCGGCCAGCGAGAGCGCGGCCACCTCCTGCCGCCCCGCCTCGAACGCGAGCGCCACGCAGTGCACCCGCTCCCCCGCGCGACCGCGCACTACCAGGTCCCGGATCGCGGACCCACACCCGTCACGCAGGGCCAGTAGAGCGACACCCTCGGCGGTTTCCCGCGCCGGCAGCCGCTGCCCGACGCGGGCGCGCAGCGCCGAAGCCGCCCAGCGGCCACCGATTATTTCGAGGTACAGCAGGTCGTCACCGTCGAGAACGGTCAGTTGAGCGGCCATCTCGGTGCCTTTGTGTAGCCGATACATCGCCGGGGCGGCGGCCCGGTAGATGCGGTCGTGCCGGCGCGCCTCGGCGCCGAGCTCCACCAGCTTCGGCCCGAGGTGATAGGCGGTGCCGTTCCGCCGCAGCCAGCCGACCTCCACGAGCTGCGCCAGCAACCGATGGGCCGACGACCGGGGAAAACCGGCGCGATCGGCCAGTTCGGTGAGCGTCAGAGCCTCGCGGTCGCGGAAAGGTTCGAGCAATAGGAGAACGCGCCCCATCACGGTCTGGGATCGGTCGTCTACAGCGGTCACGGGCAACTCCGGCACGAGGTGGCTACGCATATTGATTGATCAGACAATCAATATGAATGCTACCTGCGCGCCCGTGGGCCCTCCAGAGGCCGTTCATCCCAGCGGGACAAGGACACAGAAGAGCACCGCGACCAGGGTCGCGGTGCTCTTCACGGGCCGGGGCCGTGCGCGATTCAGCCGACCGTCGGGATGAACGCTTTCAACGGCTCGGCGCCCGACTGATCATGGCCCCAGTACGCATCCGCGGTGATCTCCTCGGACGTGTAGTAGCGCTCGTCCACGAGCATGCCCTCGGTGCCGAACTCGAGATCCCAGCCGCCGGGAGCGCGGACATAGAACGAGATCATCTTGTCGTTCGTATGCCTGCCCAGGGTGGAGGAGATCGAGAACTTCTGCCGGTTCACCCGATCCAGTGCCCGGCCGACCGCATCGAGAGTGTCCACCTCGGTCATCAGGTGTACCAGCCCCGGCTCGGCCGTGGGCGGGGCCGGGCACAGCGCGAGGCTGTGGTGGCGGCGGTTGATGCCGAGGAACCGCACCCGGCTCAGCCCCTCGTCGTCCAACCGGATCGAGCCTCGGGGCAGAAAGCCCAGTACCCGGGTGTAGAAGTCATACGATTCGGCGAACTTCGCCGAGGGCAGCACCACATGGCCCAGGCCGTGCGCCCCGGTCACCCACCGTCCGGCGAACGGGGTCACCAGTGGGCTGTGATCGAGAACCGGGCCGAAGAACACCTCGAGGCGTGTCCCGGCCGGATCATCGAACGCGATGGCCTCCTCCACATCCAGATACGCGCATTGCTGTCGCGACAGCACCTCGACGGCGTGCCCGGATTCCGCCACGGCTTCGCGCACCCGCTGGAGCGCGAACTCGTCACGCACTTCCCAGCCGACGGCCAATGCCTTATCGGAATCGCCGGGCAGGATGGCGATGCGCGCGCGGCGTTCGTCGATGCGGGCGTACAGCCCATCCCGGTCGGGACCGGAGCCGACGGCCATGCCGAGGCCGTCGACGAGCAGCTCACGCCAGCGCGCGATATCCCGGGTCTGGACCCGGAGATACCCGAGACCGCGGAGTTCTGTCCTGGGGAGTTCGGTCATTGTTTCGTCCTCGAAAGTGGAAGGGATATCAGATCATTGCGCGGTACGGGCCCTGCGGGTCACCGCCCAGCTGCGCGAGCGCCGCCGCGTGGTAGGTCGGGCCGGGGACATGAATGGCGTGCGTCAGGCCGACATGGGCATCGCGCCAGAACCGCTGCATCGGTGTCTTCAGATGCACCGCCGCACCACCCGCCCGGGCGAAGACCTCGTCCATCGCCCGCACCGCGCGCCACGCCGCGGAGATCTGGGTGCGCCGGCCGATCGCGCGTTCCTCGAAACCGATCTCCTCGCCGCGCTCGGTCTTGTCCCAGAACCGGTCGACCGTCTCGAGCAGGGCGAGCCGGGCCGCGGCGATCTCCGCCGCCGCCTCGCTGACGGCGAACAGGACGTAGGGATCTTCTTTGATGGGTACGCCGGTGACCTGCACGCGCTCCCGCTGCGCCGCGATATAGCAGGCGAGCGCGCCCTCGGTCATCCCGATCAGCGACGAGGTGATGCCCAGCGGGAATATGCACGAGAACGGGAAGCGATACAGCGTCTCGTCGCGGCCCGCGTGCCGCCAGCCGTTACCGCTGAGCACGATATCGGCGTCGATCGTGCGATGTTCCGGAAGGAAGGCGTTCTCGACGATCAAATCCTTCGAACCGGTGCCACGCAGGCCGAGCACGTTCCAGCTGTCGTGGTCGATCCGATAGTCCGAACGTGGCAGCACCACATGGAGCACGGCGCCGGTACGGTTACCGTCCTTGTCGCCGACGGCGGCGCCGATCATGATCCAGCCACAGTGATCGGTGCCCGAGGAGAATGACCAGCGGCCGTTGAGGATGTATCCGCCCTCGACCGGAACCGCGATGCCCATCGGCGCGTACGGCGAGGCCATCCACATATCGTTATCCGCACCCCAGATCTCCTCCTGCGCCCGGGGATCGAAGAAGGCCAGTTCCCACGGATGTACGCCGACGATGCCCGCCACCCACCCCGCGGCGCCGTCGAGGGCACCGAGAGCCATGACGGTTTCGGCGGCCTCGCGGGGATGACCTTCCGCACCGCCGTACTCCTTCGGCTGGAACATGCGCACGATGCCGGAGTCGCGCAGATGTTTCGCGGTCGCGTCGGGCAGCCGCATCAGCACCTCGCCTTCGGCGGCTCCGGCGCGGATCTCCTCCGCGTGCGCCATGATGCTGTCCAATACCTGGCCCATATGAATCTCCTGGAATGCGCCCTGCCGAGGACCGGGAAACCTGTGTTCCTCGGCGAGACCGGTGGGAAACGAATTGTCGGCCCGCGCGGAACGCGGGATGCGATTCGACAAACATGGCAGCAACGAGGTGGCGGCACACCCGGGTTTCCGTTGAGCGGAAGGCTCGAGGTTCCCCGCCGGCGATATCGGTAGAACAGGAGACCGGGCCGCCCGCACGGGTGCCCGGAGGCTTCGGAGAGGATCGATATGACCGACACCGCGGACCTGGTGGCCACCTTGCTCGACCGGGTGCGGGCTCTCGAGGACAGAGCCGCTGTCCACGACGTGCTCACCGCCTACGGACCCGCCGTGGACGCCGGTGACGCCGACGCCGTCGGCCGGTTGTGGGCCGAGGACGCCGTGTACGACATCGATATCCGGGTGATGGAAGGACGCGACGCGATCACCGAGATGGTACGCACCGCACCACATCAGGACTACATCCACGAAGGCTGCGGGCACCTGCTCGATCCCGTACACATCCGGATCGATGGCGACACCGCGGTGGCGACCTGTCATTCGCTGCTGCTGCGCCGCGACGCCAGTGCGGATTCGTTCCGGGTGTGGCGGGTCACCGCCAACCGCTTCGAACTCGTCCGCACCGAGGGCACGTGGCTGATCCGGCGCCGCACCGCGCGCCTGCTGGACGGTAGTGCGGCTGCCCGGGACCTGCTCGGCCGCGCGGGCCGTTGAACGGCCGCCGGGCTGCTGTTCCGGCGGGCCGGCGCCGGTGGTTCGCCGGCCGAGCGCCGGACCCGCTACCTCCGGGTCAGTACAGGCTGCCTTCGTGGACAGCGCGATCGAACGGTGTCAGCGGCGCTCCGGTACGCAGCGTCGTCGCCAGCGCCGGGTCGGCGAGATGCATGCGTCCGATCGCGATCAGGTCGAACTCACCGGTGGTGATGCGGCGTTCCACCTCGCCGATATTGTCGACCACACCTGCGGCACCCTCGATCCGGCTGTCGCGCAGCGGCTTTCCGAGGCCCACACTGCCCACCGCCATCGCATGCGCGCCCGTGAGTTTTTTGGCCCATCCGGCCAGCGACAGGTCACTGCCCTCGAACGCCGGCAGATCGAAGCGCCGGATGCTGGCGTCGAAAACATCCACTCCCGCCTCGGCCAGCGACCCCAGGATCACCTGTAGCTCGTCGGGGGTCTCGGCGATGCGGGCGGTGTAGTCCTGCTGTTTGTGCTGGGAGAAGCGGAAGAAGATGGGTAGCTCGACGCCGACGGCCTCGCGGACGGCCGCCACCACCCGGGCGGGAAACCGACTGCGCGCCAATGGATCACCGCCCCACCGGTCGTCCCGGGTGTTGGTGTCGTGCCAGAGGAACGAATCCAGCAGGTAGCCGTGACCACCGTGCAGCGCGATACCGTCGAAGCCGATCTCGGCCGCGCTGACCGCGGCGCGCGCAAAGGCCGCGACAACGTCGGCGATGTCGTCGTCGGTCATCGGCCGCGTGAGCGGGGCGGCCCGCGCGACATAGTCGTCGGGATAGGATGTGGTGCCCGCGGTACCCCAGCGCCCGGACGGCCGCATCGGTGTGATCGCCGGGTCGACCGCGCTCATCGCACCCCAGAGCGGTCCGACGTGCCAGAGCTGCGGAACGATCCGGCCGCCCGCCGCGTGCACCTCGTCGACCACAGTCCGCCACCCGGCCAGCGCGTCGGCGCCGTACATGCGGGGCACCCGCGGGTTGTCGACCGCGGCAGGGTGATCGATGGCGACGCCCTCGGTGACGATCAGGCCGGTCCCGCCCGCGGCACGGCGCCGGTAGTACCGGGCGACCTCGGGGCCCGGAACACCGGCGGGTGACGCCGACCGGGTCATGGCGGACATGACGATCCGGTTCGGCAGTTCCAGGGAACGGATGGTCAGCGGCCGGAACAAGGCCGCGTGATGCTCGGTCATCACGGGTCACAGGGCTTTCGTGAAACGGAAGAAATCCGGCGGGGCATCGACCCGCAGGCGGGTGAGTTTGCGGTAGCCGATCAGCCACCGCCCGGCCACCTTGCGGTATTCCTCGTGATAGTGGCCGTAGCCGTGCAGGTGCAACTCCTCGTCGCCCTCGGACCACCAGAGCAGGTCTTCCATCGCCCAGACACCGCGGGCGGTGGTGGCAGAGGTGAACTCGATCTCCGGGGTGTGCCCGTGATGCACCGTGGTCACCGGCACCGGACCGTCGAGCAGGGCGCGGATCGTATCGGCCAGGACCTGGTTGCCGACCACGCGGTTCGCGGTGCCGCCACTGCGGGGTTGTTTGTCGTCGGGTATCCCGCCCCAGGTCTCGCTGATCACATCCTCGGTGTGCAGTCCGGCGTACCTGTGCCACTGCTTGGTGTCCATATATCGCAGCCGGGCCGCGAAGACGCGCTTGATCTCTTCGGTGGCCAGCGCGGCGTCGGCAGCGGAGAGGCCGGGTGGAAGTCGATTCGACGTAGGTTCCGACATGGCTGAGCACACCTTCCTAGGCGCTGAGCAGATCCGCGCGCGGATCGATTCCGAATTTGCCCCGGAAGAAGATCATCGGAGCTTTCCGGGCGACGGTTTCCAACTCCAGTACCCGGCCGATCACCACATCGTGATCTCCGGCCCGGTGCACCTCGGACACCTCGGCGTGCACCCGCATGAGCACACCGGGCAGTGAGGGAGTCGACCACTTCGAGGTTTCGCAGTCGAGTCCGTCGAACTTGCGCCCGTCGCGCGAACCGAACCGCGCGCACAGGTCGGCCTGGTCCTCGGTGAGCACATTGACGGTGAACAGTCCGGACGCGCGGATCCGCGGCCAGGAGCGACCCCGATGGTCGGCGCAGAAGAGAATGAGCGGCGGGTCGAGCGAGACCGACGCGAACGACTGGCAGGCGAACCCGACCGGGCCCTGTGCGTCCCGCCCCGTCACCACGGTCACCCCGCTGGCGAAATGGCTCAATGCACTGCGCATCGCGGCCGGCGACACCGACTCCATGGTCAAGACCTACCTCCGGTTCCGTCGTGCGGTCGAGGGCTCCGACTGCGTCGACGCTGTGAGCGTATGGCCGGCCGGTGGCGGTTCCCACCGTCCTCTCGCTCAGTGGAAGCCTCCGCCGGACGAGGAGTCCGCTTTCTCGCTCAACGGAAGCGGCACTGTCGTGCCCGCGATCGCCTGGCACCCTCTTCCTCATGAACACCGACCCGGGCGATGAGCGCGGCCGCGGAGCACTCCGGCGGCACGTCGTTCGCGGCCACGCCCTCGCCGACGCCCCCTACCGGGCGCGGATCGCCGTCGAAGTGGTCGAGAACGGCACCCCGGGCATCCCGGCCGGGAAGGCCGTATTCGCCGGAGTGGAAAGGCAACAGCCGCGATGACCGCAATCGAGACGCCGAAAACCGCCGAATCGCCGCGGAGCTCACGGTCGGTCCTGCTGACCGTGGCGGCGGTGGTGGAGGAAACCGACGACGCGCGGTCGCTGGTATTCGATGTCCCCGCAGACCACCGAGACCGGTTCGGCTACCGACCGGGTCAGTTCCTGACTTTGCGCATCCCGAGCGACCGGACCGGTTCGGTGGCCCGGTGCTACTCGCTGGCGAGTTCACCGTACGCCGGGGAACCACCAAAGGTGACCATCAAGCGCACCCGGGACGGCTACGCCTCCCACTGGCTGTGCGACAACGTGGTCGCGGGGGATACGATCGAAGTCCTTCCGCCCGCGGGCCTGTTCACGCCCGCGGACCTGGACGATGATCTGCTCCTGTTCGCCGCGGGTAGCGGTATCACTCCGGTGATCTCGATTCTGAAATCGGCGCTGACACAGGGATCGGGCCGGGTGACGCTCGTCTACGCCAACCGGGACGAGAAAGGGGTCATCTTCGCGCGCGAACTCCGTGAACTGGCCGCCCGACACAGCGACCGGCTCTCGGTCACGCACTGGCTCGAGAGTGTGCAGGGCCTGCCCACCGCCGTGCACCTGGCCGCCCTGATCGCGGCACATCGGGATCACTCGATCTACCTGTGTGGCCCGAAACCGTTCATGGACGCCGTCCACGAGGCGGCGGCCCGCGCGGGTGTTCCCCGCAACCGGGTACACGCCGAAACCTTCACCTCACTGTCGGGCGACCCGTTCGCCGAGGTCGCGCTCGCCGAGTCCGCCGAGGATTCCGCCGGCGCGGCGACCGTCTCGGTCGCTCTCGACGGAGTGGAGCACGAGCTCCGCTGGCCGCGCACGGCGACGCTGGTCGATGTGCTGCTGTCCGAGGGATTGAATGTGCCCTTCTCATGCCGCGAGGGCGAATGCGGCTCGTGCGCCTGCACGGTGCGAGCGGGCGAGGTCGAGATGGGTAACGCATCGGTCCTCGACGAGGAGGACATTGCCGACGGCTATATTCTCGCCTGCCAGGCCCGGCCGATCAGCGAGACGCTGCGCATCGAGTTCTGATCACCTCCGAGCGCGACCACCGAATCCCGGAGACGCGACCCGAGCGATAGCCACGGCCGGCGAAACAGTTGCAGGTGGCACTCTCGGCGCCGTAGCCGAGTCTCTCCGGCGCGGAGGAGCTACGGAATGGACCGTTCGGCACGCCGGCCACCTCGGACAACGCGGGACTGCGCAGGCCCTCACCGTCGACATGGTCTTCGACGCCCTCGCCGTCCGTCTCGATGGCCCCGCGGCCTGGGATCGGCGGATGATCGTGGATTGGCGGATCAGCGACGAACAGCGCACGCACCGGATGGAACTGCGCAACGGCGTGCTCGTTCATTACGATCTGCCCGCCGGGCACCGCGGGCCCGCGCCCGACGCCTCGTTCGCGCTCACCCGGGCGACGCTGCTCGGGGTGCTGCTGGCGGGCCGGGATGTCGGCGAGGCGGTCCGGGCCGGGAGTATCGGTGTCACCGGGAACCCCGGGATACTGGCGCAGTTGAAGGAATTGCTCGACACCCCCGACCGGAACTTCGCCATCGTCACACCCTGACCCGGTCGTGGCCGAGTATGTACACGTCGAATGATCGGCGGGGCACCCGGCAAGCCGGAAGCCGGTGCCGGCATCACCGCCCCCTGGTGCTCGCGAACGGGTCGACGCTGCGGGACAGCGGCCGGTTGCCGAGCGGTGGTTATCCGACGGCGAGGGTGGTACACGGCCGACGTGAACGGGCTGTCGGGCACCTCACCGCATGTATTGCGGGAGTACGCGCTACTCGCCGATGGGCAACGCGGCGCGCTCGTGGGGCCCCGGGGGGGATATCTCCTGGATGTGTGCCCCCGACTGGGACAGTGACGCGGTCTTCGCCTCGCTGCTGGGCGGGCACGGGGTGTACACGGTGGCCCCGACCGGGCCGTTCGTCTGGGGCGGCTACTACGAGCCGGGCTCGTTGATCTGGCGTTCGCGCTGGGTCGCCGGTTCCTCGGTGATCGAGAGCCGTGAAGCGCTGGCTTTCCCCGGGTGGTCGAGGCAGGCGGTACTGCTGCGGCGGATCGTCGCTGTGCACGGCGATGCCGAAGTCGAGGTGGTGCTCGCCCCGGCCGCCGGGTTCGGCGCGGACCCACCGCGTGAACCCACCCGCGACCACGACGGTGTCTGGACCGCTCGCCTCGGGCCACTACGGCTGCGCTGGTCCGGCGCGGGCGGGGCGGCGCCGGACGACGGACCCGGCGGTCCGTTCTGGACCGGTCGGATCACCGTGCCCGCCGGCGGCCACCACGATCTGGTTCTGGAACTGACCGCGGGCCGGCTGGCCCCACAGCCACCGGATCCGGAGTTCCTCTGGGACGAGACCGAAGAGGGGTGGCGGCGGCATACACCGGATCCGCCGCCCACGGTGGCCGACCGCGACGCCGGCCACGCGTACGCGGTACTACGCGGCATGACCGCCGACAGCGGCGGGATGGTCGCCGCCGCCACCACGAGCCTGCCCGAACGCGCCGATCAGGGCGAGAACTACGACTACCGGTACGTGTGGATCCGGGACCAGTGCCTCGCCGGACAAGCCGTCGCCGCCGCGGGAGGCACCCGGTTGCTCGACAATATGGTCGATTTCGTCACCGAACGCCTGCGCGCCGAGGGCGCCCGGCTGGCACCCGCCTACACCGTGAGCGGGGCCCCGGTGCCGACACCGCACCCGCTGGACATGCCGGGCTATCCCGGCGCCGAGCCGCTGACCGGCAACCGGGTGTGCGACCAGTTCCAGTTGGACACCTTCGGGGAGATCCTGCTGCTGCTGGCCGCGGCGGGCCGCGGTGACCGGCTGACCGAGGAGCATCGGCGCACCGTGCAGGTGGCGGTATCGGTGATCGCCGAACAGCACGACCGGCCCGATGCCGGGATCTGGGAACTCGACAACCGGCACTGGACCCATTCGCGGCTGACCTGCGCGGCCGGTTTGCGTGCGGTGGCGGCCTGTGCCGCGACCGGAGCGGACGCACCGGTGTGCAGTGCGCTCGCGGATACCCTGATCGCCTCCGCGGCGCGCGACGGATTGCATCCGAGCGGTCGCTGGCAGCGTGCGCCGGATCTCCCGGGTGTGGACGCCGCACTCCTGCTGCCGATGATCCGCGGCGCGCTACCCGTCGACGACCCGCGCTACCCGGCCACCTTCGACGCCGTGTCGGCGCAGTTGTGCGATGACTTCTACGTGTACCGCTTCCGGCACGACGAGCGGGCGCTGGAGGCCACCGAGGGCGCGTTCCTCTTCTGTGGGTTCACCATGGCGATGGCCGCGGCCCAGCTCGGACGCCCGGTGACCGCGATGCGGTTCTTCGAGCGCAACCGCGCCGCCTGCGGTACACCCGGGCTCTTCGCCGAGGAGTTCGATATCCGCCAGCGCCAGTTGCGCGGCAACCTACCGCAGGCATTCGTCCACGCGATGCTGCTGGAATCGGCGATTCGGCTGGCTCCGCCCGAGAAATGACGCGAACCGACCGCGACCGGCGATCGCGACGCGGAGGAAAGGAGACGAGATGGCCGGTTCACATGTGGTGGTCACCGGCGCCAGTGGTGGCATCGGCCGCGCGACCGTGCGCCGGTTCGCCGCCGACGGCGCCTCGATCACATTGCTCGCGCGCGGAGTCACCGGGTTGACCGCCGCCGCGGAAGAGGTCCGCGCGGCCGGTGGACGGGCATTGCCGATCAGTACCGATGTCGCCGATTTCGGGGCGGTGGCGGCGGCCGCGGACCGGGGCGAAGCCGAATTCGGGCCGATCGACGTATGGGTGAACTCGGCATTCGCCACGGTGTTCGCGCCGCTTACGCAGATCACGCCGGACGATTTCCGGCGGGTCACCGAGGTCACCTACCTGGGGTCGGTGCACGGGGTGATGGTGGCGCTGTCCCGGATGCGCCGGCGCGACCGGGGCGCGATCGTCCAGGTGGGCTCGGCACTGGGCAAACGGTCGATTCCGCTGCAATCGGCGTACTGCGGCGCCAAACACGGCGTCGATGGATTCGTCGAGGCGGTCCGGGTGGAACTGCTGCACGAACACAGCGGTATCCACCTCACGATCGTGCAGGCGCCGGCGGTGAACACCCCGCAGTTCTCCTGGGTGCGCTCGCGGCTGCCGAACCGTCCGCAGCCGGTCCCACCGATCTATCAGCCCGAAGTCGTCGCGGACGCGATCGTGTTCGCCGCGGCCCACCCGCGGCGTAAACAGTACTGGGTGGGGGCCAGTACGGTCGGCACCGTGCTCGGTCAGCGATTGGCACCCGCGGTGCTCGACCGGTACCTGGCGCGGACGGGTTACTCGGCGCAGCAGACCGAGGCCCGCGACACCGCCCGGGCCGGCAACCTGTGGGAGCCCCTCGACGACGCCGCGGGCGCCGACTTCGGCGCGCACGGGCGTTTCGATACCCGGGCGCACTGGCGGTCTCCGCAGACGTGGCTGGCCCGGGGCGCCGAATCGCTGGCCGCCCGGCTACGCCGGCACTGAGAGCCGGAACGGGGCGGCGGTCGCGGCGACGGTCATCCCGTGGCCCGGCCGCTCCCCCGGCGCCGGGAGCAGGCCGCCACTCACCTCAGGGGCGCCGTCGACCAGGAGCGGTTCCAGGCGGGCGTGGTCGATGAACCACTCCAGGTGACGAAGATGGGGCACGGCCGCGGTGACCGGTGCGTGCAGGGCGGGCGCGCAGTGTGCCGAAACCGGCGTGCCGTGGGCAGTGGCGAGCGCGGCGCATTCGAGGAAGCCGCTGTAGCCGCCGCAGCGAGTGAGATCCAATTGCAGGCAGTCGACGACGCCGACGAGCCGCACCGCGTCGTAGGAGGTGTAGATGTACTCACCGGCCGCCACATCCGCGCGCACCGACGCGCGGATCAGGGCCAATCCGTCCGGATCGTCGCTGGTGACCGGTTCCTCGAACCAGATGACGCCGAGCCGGTCCAATTCACCGCCGACCCGGCGCGCCGAGCCCGTCGAGTAACCGCCGTTGGCGTCGACCATGAGCCGAGCGCGTCCGTCGAGCAGCTCGCCGGCCTGCTCGACGCGGTACAGATCGCGGTCGACAGCGGTTCCCCGGTCCTGTCCGATCTTGATCTTGATATTGCGGCAGCCGGCCGCCAGCCAGCCGGTGATCTGGTCGGCCAGCGCGGTATCGGAGAGATCGGTGAAACCGCCGGACCCGTAGACGGGGGTCGCGGTCCGGACGGCGCCGAACAGCGCCGACAGCGGCACGTCCAGGACCCGTGCCTTCAGATCCCACAGCGCGATATCCACCGCACTCAACGCGTGCGCCACCAGCGCCGCTGTGCCGGTATTGCGGCAGGCGCGCCGCAGGTCGGCGCGAATACCGGGTATGTCGAACGGGTGGCGGCCGCGCAGTATCGGGGCCAGTTCATGGGTGATGACGGCGGCCGCGGCCGGGCCGGTGTAGCTCCAGCCCAGGCCGCGCACCTCGCCCGCGCCGAGTTCGACGGTGGCCGCGGTGGTGGCGTCCCAGGTCAAGGTGCCGTCGGATTCGGGTCCGGGGGTCGGGAAACGGTAGACCCCGACCTCCACGGACTCGTCGATACGGAAGTCGCGGGTCATCGGCGGCCCGGGTCGGCGAAGGCTGCGGCGAGCAGTTCGGCCAGATGGCGCGGACGGACGTCGGGGGCGAGCTGGCGGATCTGGGTGCGGCAGCTGAAACCGTCCGCCAGTACCTCGGTACCCGGGGCCCGGCCGCCGAGCGCCGGCAGCAGCGCATCCTCCGCGCACGCGACGGAGACCTCGTAATGGCCGCGCTCGAACCCGAAATTACCGGCCAGACCGCAGCATCCGGCATCGAGCACCTCCACCCGGGTCCCCGTGTACCCGAGCAGCTCACGGTCACGGTCGAGTCCCAGAACGGCGTGCTGATGGCAATGCGGCTGCACCATGGTCGTGGCGCCCACGGCGGGCGGCATCCACTCCGGCGCGTGCCGGGTCAGTATTTCGGCGAGGGTGTGGGTCTGGGCGGCGAGGCGGTGTGCGTCCTCGTCACCGTCGAGCAGTTCGGGCAGGTCGGCCCGGAAAACCGCGGCGCAGCTAGGTTCCAGTGCGACGATGGGCGTACCCGCGCGCAGTTGCGGCTCCAGGATGCGCAGGGTGCGGGCCAGGACCCGTTCGGCGGTGGCCAGCTGGCCGGTGGAGATCCAGGTGAGTCCACAGCACGCCGTCCGCGGCGGCACTTCGACCCGGAAACCCGCCGCGTCCAGGACCTGCACCGCCGCCCAGGCGATATCCGGTTCGAAGTTGTTGGTGAAGGTGTCCGGCCACAGCAGCACGGTGGGCCGGTTATCGGCGGCCGTGGCCGAGCCGCGGAAGGTTTCGGTGAATCGGGCGGAGGCGAAGCGGGGCAGTTCCCGCCGGGGGTCGAGTCCGCCGGCCCGGGCGACGAGCCGCCGCAGCCCGCGGGCGTGGGTGAGCGCGTTGGCCACGGGCGCGGCACCGGTGGCCAGCCGGGCCCACAGCGGGATCCAGCCCATCGAATAGTGGGCCATCGGCCGCGGCCGCCACCGGTAGTGGTGGGCGAGGAACTCGGCTTTGTAGGTCGCCATATCGACATCGACGGGGCAATCGCTGCGGCACCCCTTGCACGCCAGACACAGATCGAGGGCGTCGCGGACCTCGGTGGACCGCCAGCCGGCGGTGATCACCTCACCGTTGAGCATTTCGAACAGCACCCGGGCCCGCCCACGGGTCGAATGCTCCTCTTCACGGGTCGCCCGGTAGCTGGGGCACATCACGCCGCCACTGTCGCCACGGCATTTCCCGACGCCCACACAGCGCGCGGCGGCCACGCTGAACCGATGGTCGTCGTCCGGAAAGGCGAAATGGGTGGCCGGCTCCCACGGCCGATACGCACTGCCCTGCCGCAGATCCTGATCGAGGCGGTGCGGATCGACCACTTTGCCCGGGTTCATCCGGTTGCGGGGATCGAAGACCGATTTCACCTGCCGGAATGCCTCGACCAGCCGCTCCCCGAACATGATCGGCAGCAGCTCGCCGCGGGATTGTCCGTCCCCGTGCTCACCGGACAACGAGCCGCCGTAGGAGACCACCAGCCGTGCGCTGTCCTCGGCGAACGCGCGGTAGTTCGCGATTCCCGCGGCGGTGCGCAGATCGAACGGAATACGGGTGTGCACACAGCCGTGCCCGAAATGCCCGTACAGCGAGGACGATTCGTACCCGAAGCGGGTCAACAACCGATCGAAATCACGCAGATACCCGCCGAGCCGCTCCGGCGGCACCGCGGCGTCCTCCCACCCCTCGTGGGTTTCGGCCCCGCGCGGCGGATAGGCGGTCGCGCCGAGTCCGGCTTCGCGGGCCGCCCACAGTTCGGCTTCGCGTTGTGGATCGTCCAGCATGGTCGAACGGGCGCTGGTGCGGCGGCCGAGCTCCTCGGCCATCGCGCATGCCCGGCGGTCGGCCTCGTCCCGGTCGTCGGCGTCGAACTGCACCATCAGGTACGCGGACCCGTCCGGCAGTTGCCGTAGCGCGGGTTCGGCGAGATGGCGGGTGTGCTCGAGCTGGATCAAGCGGTGATCGAGACCTTCGAGGGCGGCCGGCCGGTGCGCCAGGATCATCGGCACCGCGTCCGCGGCGCGGTAGATATCCGCGAAGCCGAGCACGGTCAGTGCCGTCGCCGGCGGGCGCGGTACCAGCGCGATCTCCGCACGCAGCACGCTTACCAGTGTGCTCTCGCTCCCGACCAAGAGTTTGGCCAGGTCGAAGCCGTATTCCGGGAGAAGCGAATCCAGGTTGTACCCCGAGACCCGGCGCGGGATCCGGGGATACTTCGCGCGGATATCGGCGGCGTAGTCCGCGGCGATGGTGTGCAGCCGCGCCACCAGGTCACCGGCTCGCGGATCATCGGTTTCCACGGCGTCGCCGGGGCCGACCCAGGCGCGGAAGCCGTCGTAGGTGCGAATTTCAAGACGCCGTACGGCATCGACGGTTTTGCCGTAGGCCTGCGCGGTGGAGCCGCAGGAGTTGTTGCCGATCATGCCGCCGAGGGTGCAGCTGACATGGGTCGAGGGTTTCGGCCCGACCATCAGGCCGGTCTCCGCGAGTTGGGTGTTGAGCCGGTCCAGCGCGATACCCGGTTCGATCACGACCGTGCCGGCGTCCCGGTCCATCGACACCACCCGGGTGCAGTACTTGCTCCAGTCGATGACCACGGCGGTATTACAACTCTGGCCGGCCAGGCTGGTGCCACCACCGCGCGAGACCACCGGCACATCGCGGGCACTGCAGACACCGATCGCGAGGGCGGCATCCTCGGGCGTGCGTGGCACCACCACACCGATCGGGACCGCACGATAGTTGGAGGCGTCGGTGGAGTAGGCCGCGCGACTACCGGAGTCGAACCGCACCTCCCCGGCCACCCGCTCGGTGAGCTCGGTGCGCAACGCGTCCAGCGGCCACTCGGTACGTACACGCGGTTGCCGGTCAGTGGTGTCCGAACCTGTCATATCGAGTGACGTCCTCCCTGCGAGGGCCGACTCGGAAGTGCGGCGACAGCTCGCGTGTACCCACCGCGGCACCGGCTATTCACATCGCTGCGGAGTGCGGCGCGTGCGGATGACAGGTTCGCGAGTGGCCGGACCGGTCACCCTCCGGTGGTTCGATCCGTATGCCACGACGTCGCCGCCGGGGTCCAGGCCGGTGTCAGCCGGACCTCCGGCGCCGGCCCGCCCGCCGGCCGCCAGTCCGCACACACCCGTTCGAATCGCTTCCTGAGCTGGGGCAGAATGGGCCCGGTCGGCGTCGCGCGGACGACTTCGCTGGTGAGGGCGACCAGTTCACGTTCGAGTGGTGTGGGCAGAGCGCCCAACATATCGCGATGGCGCTGGGCGCGGTCGCGCTCACCGGGTTCGGTGCCGCGGCCGCGGCCGCCGAGAACCCGGGCGCGGATATGGGCCACGGCCAACTGGGTCGGATGCGTGGCTTGCTCTATGGGTCCGGTCATGGTGGTTCCTCGCCGGGTCGTCAGATTCCGGGCGTGTTGCCGTAATAGAGCTGATCTTCACGGTAGCCGCCCTGGCCCATACCGATCTCGGTGATGTCGTCGACGAATTCGATCGCCTCGATCCACTTCACCATCTTGTAGCCGAGCTGGTTCTCCAGGCGCAGCCGGAGGGGCGCGCCGTGTTCGATCGGCAGCGGCGCGCCGTTCATTTCCATCGCCAGCAGCGCTTGCGGGGCGCGGACGATGGACATGGGGACGGCTTCGTAGAAATAGCCGTAGCGACCGCGGCCTTCGGTGAGTGCCTTGTCGTCCATGGCGTAGAACACCATATGGGTCACCGACGCGGCGGGCCGGACACGATCGATGAGTGCGGTCACCGGTACACCGCCCCATTCGGCGATACCGTTCCAGCCCTGGATGCAGTTGTGGTTGGTGATCTGGTGGGTGAACCCGAGCCCCGCCAGCTCCGGTAAGGACAGGGTCACCGGGCGGGCGACCAGCCCCCCGACCGGCAGACGGTAGCTGCGGAACCCGTCGGCGGCCAGCCCCTGGTAATTGTCGTCGGTGGGTGGGTAGCCGTTGACGCGGTGGTATTCGGAGATATCGCTGCGGCGGTATTGTTGCCGGGAGCCGCCCAGCCGCGACAGCAGATACTCGAACCGGTGCACCACGACACCCAGTACCCGCTGCGCCTGCCGCGGCCGCGTGCGGGAAAAGACCGTGGCCCCGATGTGTACGAGCACCACCGTGACGAGCACCAGGCTGCCGACCACGGTCGCCACCACCGGATCGGCCCCGGCGGAGCCGAGGAAGATCTTCGCGAACTCACTGGGAACACCGTGCACGGCGACCATGACGACGTGCACCACGATGAATACGGAGAACGCGCACATCCCGAGGAAATGGATGCTGCGCGCCCCTTGCTTGCCGCCGAACAACCGTCCGTATCGGGGAAATCGCGCGAGCACGGCCGGTGACATCCCGGCGCCCGAGGCGATCTGCAACGGTGCGAGCAGGAACACCACCGCGAAATAGGTCAGCTTCTGAACGGCATCGAACGGCTGGCCGGGAAGCTGCTCCGGAAGCTGGAAGTGCAGGTATGTGCCGACGTTGCGGATCGCCTCCGGAACGATGCTCCACTGCGTGGGCACCAGATTGCGCCAGTACCCGGAGACGAACATCATCACGATGTACACCGCTCCGGTGACGACCCAGAATTGCACCGTGAGGAAATGCCAGTGCCGGCCCAGGCCCAGGTTGGCGCGGCCGGGCAGCGCGATCACCGGATGCCAGTGGCGTTCCTCGTCCAGGGATACCCACGGGCGCCGGTCGGCGGCTCCGTAGTTGTCCCGCGACAGCCGCAACCATTCCCGTCCCGGTGGGCAGCCGTCGCTCCAGTACAGCTTCGGCATCGAGGAGAGTACTTCGATACCGGAGCGGATCAGCAGCGTCACGAACAGGATGTTGAGCGCGTGCGTGACCACTACGAAGAGCGGGAACTCCGTCACTGCATCCATTCTGGGCTCCTCGTCACTATCGCCGGAACGCCACCCGGGAAGTCGGACAATTGCTACCGACTTCGCATTTCGGATGCGCTGTACCGTGAACCGCCGCGCAGTGGCCGTATTCCATTATCGCGCACGGCGGCCGTGATTCCATGCCTGCCGAGTGCCGTACCCACACTCCGGACGAAGGCGTTCATGCAGTGCCGTCCCGGCGCGGCCGGTGAAGAAACAATAATGTGCCGCGCGATCAGTACACCCGAGGGTTATCCCGGCAACCGGCCCGGCGCCCCGTTACGAAAAATCGTGCTCTAATTCACGATTACCGGTTCTCGGCACCGAAAGTGTTCACAAGGTGCAATGAATCCCATCGATGGTGTTTATCGCAGAGTGACGGAGTTCGATATTTTACGGGGACCTCGACATGGTCGATACCGTAAGGACTGGATCCGGTTACGGCATTCGCCGCCGATTCCGGGGCTCGGACAAAGAATCGTGGACGGTAAGCGAAATTTCGGTCTGTACTCGGGCAAAAACCTCTGCTTACACTGAGGGCGGCCGCTTATGGAGGAGAGCTATGGACCGCTCGGACCCCAATTTCGAGCCAGGATCGGGCGGAAACGGGACGGCCCGGTCCGGGACTACGGTCGGGAATCCCGTTCCCCTGTCCGCCGGGCAGCGGGGATTGTGGCTCGCGCAGCAGCTGCGCCCGGATGTCCCGATATCCGAAGCGCAGTACATAGAACTACACGGCGACCTCGATATCGAGCTACTGCGCCGCAGTCTGCTTCGAGCCGGACACGAATTCCAATCCGGGTATATGCGCCTGGTCGAGAACGACGGCGAACCGCAGCAGCTGTACGACCCATATCTGGAGTCGACGGGACCGGTCCTCGATATGCGGGGCGAACCGGATCCGATGGCGGCGGGTCTGCAGTGGATGCGCCGCGAATACACTGCACCACTCGATATCGTCCGGGACCGCTTGTTCGCCGGAGCACTGTTACAGGTCGGCGACAGGCATTACCTGTGGTACAACCGGGTTCACCATGTCGCGCTGGACGGCTACGGCGCGATGACCATGGTGAACCGGGTCGCGGCACTGTACACCGCGGCCGTGCGGGATGGGACCGCGGACCATGGCACGCCGGCGGAGCCGTGCCGGGCGGCGGACCTGCGCACGCTGTACGAAGCGGACCGCAGCTACCGGGAGTCGAAGCGGTTCACCGATGACCGCGCGTATTGGCTGGAGCGGCTCGCCGGTGCCGTGGAGGGATCGAGTCTCGCGACCGGTTCCGCGCCCGCGTGCGCGGAAAGTGTGGCCGTGCTCGGCGAACTGGCGCCGGCCACGGTGGCCCGGATAGACCGGTCCGCGACAGCGCTGGCCGCGAGCCCGGCCGCCGTGGTGATCGCCGCCTTCGGGTGCTACCTGGCCCGGATGACCGGCCGGGACGACGTGCTGGTCGATATCCCGGTATCGGGGCGCACCACCGCCGTACTGCGGCGCTCCGGGGGCGTGTTCGTCAATGTCGCACCGTTCCCGATCGAGCTCGGCGACGGGGAAACGGTGGCGACCCTGGTGCGGCACGTGCAGTCCGACCTGATCGGCGCCCTGCGGCACCAGCGCTGCGGCCTCTACGATATCCGCGCCGCCGCCGGAAGCGACGGCCAGCGCCTTTTCGCCGGCCCGATGGTGAACGTCATGTTCTTCCCCCAGAAGATACGGTTCGGGCCGGTCACCGGGGAATTCCATATCCTCAGTTCCGGCCCGGTCGACGATCTGCTGGTCGATCTCTACCAGACCGGCGATCCACCGCGGACGATCCTGCACTTCATGGCCAACCCCGACCTCTATACCGAAGCCGAACTGGCGGCACACCGGACCGGATTCGCGCGGTTCCTGGATGCCTTCGCGGCCGCCGGGCCGGACACCGGCCTCGGGCAGGTCCACCCCGACAGCGCCCGCAGCGGCGCCCGGATCCGGCGCCGGCGCGAAACCCTCGCGTTCTGGCAGGCCACGCTCGCCGACCTAGCGGAGGAGTTGCCGCTACCGTTCGATCGGCCACGGCCGGCAGTGGCGTCGGACCGGCGCGGGACCCGCCGGTCCGCAGTGGACACGGGCCTGGCCGACGCGCTCGAAGGACTCGCACGGGACCGTGGTACATCGTTGTCCACGGTGGTCCGTGCCGCGACGGCGGTGCTGCTCGCCCGGTTGAGCGGTTCCGGTGATATCGCGATCGGCGCCCCGGTGGCCCGGCGCGGTGCCGTCACACCGAACGGTGCGGACCGGGAGTTCGCCGATGCGGTGGTATTGCGGACCGAGATAGATCCCGGTGAATCGTTCACCGGGCTCGTCGACCGCGTTTCGCGGGTCGAGGCCACCGCCTTCGACCACGCCGAAATCCCCTTCGAGCGGCTGGTCGAGGAGCTGCACCCACCACGCTCACCGGCCCGGCATCCGCTGTTCCAGGTGATGGTGGCGTGCGGGCGCCCACCGCACGTGGGGCCGGACGCGAGCGACCCGGATACCGGGGTGACGGGTCTTCCCGATGCACCCGGGCCGGATCTGCGGGTCGCGGTATCCGCCACCGGCCCGGCCGGATCGACCGTCACGGTCGATTACTCGGCGGACCTGTTCGATCCGAGCACGGTCGACTCCCTGATCGACCGATGGATCCGCATACTGCGAGCGGTGACCGCCGAGCCGGAAGCCGCGGTGGGATCGGTGGACATACTCGATGCCGACGAACGCGCGGAATTGCTGACCCGGTCCGGTCCCGGCGCCCCGGCTCCCCGTACCTTCGCCGAACTGCTGGCCGCGGCCGCCGCCCGGGACCCCGGCGCGCCGGCGCTCGTATTCGGCGATACCCGGCTCGACTATCGGGAGCTGGACGAGCGCTCCAACCACTGGGCGCGGGTACTCATCGAGCGGGGCGCGGGGCCGGAAAGCGTTGTCGCCGTAGCGATGCCGCGCTCCGCCGACTCCGTGCTCGCCCTGTGGGCGGTGGCGAAGTCGGGCGCCGCGTTCCTCCCGATCGATCCGTCGTATCCGGCTGCCCGGATCGCCCATATGGTCGCCGACTCCGGGACCACACTCGGTCTCACGGTCGGCGGGGTGCGCGAGAAACTACCCGGAACCGTCGACTGGCTGCTACCCGGCGCCCACGACCCGCCCGGCGACGCCCGGCCGGTCACCGACCACGACCGGACCACCGGGCTGCGGCCCGCGCATCCGGCCTACCTGATCTACACCTCCGGTTCCACCGGCACGCCGAAAGGCGTGACCGTGACCCATGCCGGGCTGTCCGCCCTCGCTGCCGAACAGCGCGAACGCAATACGGTCACCGGAGATTCGCGCACCCTGCACCTCGCCTCACCGAGCTTCGATGCCTCGGTCTGGGAATTACTTCTCGCGGTGGGCGCCGGCGCCACAATGGTCATCGCCGAAACCGGTACCTACGGCGGCGCGGAGCTCGCCGATCTGATACGCCGTGAGCGGGTGACGCATGCGGTGGCGACCCCGGCGGCACTGGCCTCGGTGGACCCGGCCGGGCTGGACTGCCTGCGCGTCGTCGTTGCCGCGGGTGACGCCTGCCCGCCGGAGCTGGTGCGGCGCTGGGCTGTCGGGGGACGCGAGTTCTTCGACGCCTACGGGCCGACCGAGGTCACGATCATGGCGAACCACAGCGCCCCGTTGGCGCCGGGCGATCCGATCACCATCGGCGGTCCGATCCGTGGTGCCACGGAATGGGTACTGGACCGGCGGCTGGAACCCGTCCCGGTGGGCGTGGCCGGTGAGTTGTACGTGGCGGGCGCGCTGCTCGCCCGCGGCTATCACCATCGACCGGGCGCGACCGCCGCGCACTTCGTCGCCTGCCCGTGGGAGCCCGGTCGGCGAATGTACCGCACCGGGGATATGGTCCGCTGGACCGCCGACGGCGCCATCCAGTATCTGGGTCGCTCGGATTTCCAGGTCGAGATCCGGGGTGTGCGGATCGAACTCGGCGAGATCGATACCGCCCTGACGGCCTGTGAGTCCGTCGCCTTCGCCGTCACCGTCGGCCACCGCACCGGCTCCGGGACCGCCGCGCTGGCCTCCTACGTCGTACCCGCACCCGATCATTCGATCGATATCGCGTTCCTGACCGAACACCTGCGCGGCCTGCTACCGACCTATATGGTCCCGCCCTCGATCACGGTGCTCGAGCATATTCCGCTCACACCGGCGGGCAAACTGGACCGCAAGGCGCTCCCGGAGCCCGTCGTCACCGGCACCGCGCCGTTCCGGCCGCCCGGGACCCCGGTCGAACGGACCATCGCACGAGTTTTCGCCGAGGTGCTCGGCCTCGGCACGGTCGGTCTCGACGATTCCTTCTTCGCGCTCGGCGGCGACAGCCTGACAGCGACGCGGGTCGCCGCCCGGCTCGGGACCGCACTGGGTGCCGAGATCCCGGTGCGATTGCTCTTCGAGGCGCCACGGGTGTCCGGGCTGGCCACCCACGTGGAAGGGCAGATGCGTGCGGGGCGGCAACGCCCGCCGCTGGTCGCCGGACCCCGGCCCGGCCTCGTGCCCCTGGCACCCGCCCAGCAGCGAATGTGGTTCTTCAACCAGTACGACACCGCTTCCGGTGCCTACAACATGCCGATCGCGGTCCGGCTGCGGGGCGAACTCGACCTCGGCGCCCTGCGCGCGGCGATGGCCGACGTCTTGGACAGACACGAATCACTGCGGACGCGTTATCCCGAAAAGGACGGAACACTGACCCAGGTGGTCGAACCGGTCGGCGCCGTCGATGCCGAGCTGAGCCCGGTACCGGTCGGGCCGGACCGGGTGGTCGCCGCGATCACCGCATTCGTCCACGAAGGCTTCGACGTAAGCGCCCGGGTACCGGTGCGTACTCGGTTGTTCCGCGTAACCGGGGGTGCGGAGACAGAGTACGTGCTGGCCGTGGTGGTGCACCATATCGCCGCGGACGGTTTCTCGATGGCGCCGCTGGCCCGCGATGTGACGATCGCGTATGCCGCCCGGACCCGTGGCCAGGCGCCGTCGTGGCCGCCGCTGCCCGTCCAGTACGCCGACTACGCCCTGTGGCAGCGCGCTGTCCTGGGCGACCCCGGCGACCCCGGATCGCTGAGCGCCCGGCAGATCCGGTACTGGACGGAAACGCTCGCCGATCTACCGGAAGAGCTGCGCCTGCCATTCGACCGACCGCGGCCGGCGGTGCGGTCCAACCGGGGTGCGAGCCACCGGTTCGGCTTGGGCACGGATCTGGTGGCGAAGCTGCGTGTGTTCGCCCGCGACCGCAGCTCGTCGTTGTTCATGGTGATCCACGCCGCGCTCGCGGCGACCCTCGCCCGGTCGAGCGGTTCCGGCGATATCGCGATCGGGACGCCGGTGGCCGGGCGGGGTGCCGCCGTCCTCGACGATGTGATCGGAATGTTCGTCAATACCGTGGTCCTGCGCACGGATGTCGATCTCGCCGAGACGTTCACCGCTTTTCTCGATCGGGTCGAGCGGATCGATCTGGCCGCGTTCGGTAACGCCGACGTTCCCTTCGAACAATTGGTGGACGAGCTCGCTCCGGAGCGTTCGCAGTCGCGGCATCCGCTGTTCCAGGTGCTGCTGGCCTTCCAGAATCTGGCCCGCGCCGAACTGCAACTACCCGGGCTGGACGTCTCGGTGCTCGATCTGCCCGAGGATGTGTCCCGGTTCGATCTGCAACTGATGCTGGCCGACGACGAGGGCGGTGGGCTGGCGGTGACCGTCACCTACTCGACGGAGCTGTTCGAGGCGCGCACGGTGGAATCCCTGGTGCGCCGATGGGTGCGGATACTGGACGCGGTGGCGGTCGATCCGGTGGTTCCTGTGGGATCGATCGAGGTACTCGGGCCCGCCGAGCAGGCCGATCTGCTCACGCGTTCCGGTCCGCCCGGTGTCGCGCACCGCACCCTGGCCGAATTGCTGGCCGCCGGCGCCGTCCGGGATCCCGCGGCGACCGCGCTCGTCTTCGACGGTGCCCACATCGATTATCGGGAACTGGGCGACCGCAGCCGCCGAACGGCCGGGATGCTCATCCGGCGGGGTGTCGGTCCGGGTGACATCGTCGCGGTGGCCATGCCACGGTCCGCGGATTTCGTTCTCGCGGTGCGCGCGGTGGCCGCGTCCGGTGCCGCGTTCCTGCCGATCGACCCGGCCTATCCGGCGGCCCGGATCACCCATATGATCACCGATTCCGGCGCCGTACTCGGTCTGACGATCGCCTCGGCACGCGACCGGCTCCCCGGCACCATCGACTGGCTGACACCGGCTGACATCCCGGTGGGGGACGGCGATGCCGGGCCGATCTCCGATGCCGACCGGGTGCGCCCACTGCGTCTGGACGATCTCGCCTATGTCATCTACACCTCCGGGTCGACCGGCGTGCCGAAAGCCGTCGCGGTGGGGCACCGCGGGCTGGCCGGCTGCGCGACCGAGCACCATGAGGGCCTGCACATCGGGCCCGGCTCGCGGGTGCTGTGCCTGTCCTCGCCGAGCTTCGATGTCTCGATACTGGAACTGTTGTCGGCCCTGGTCGCGGGCGCGACGATGGTTATCGCGCCCGATGATGTCAATGGCGGCGACGCACTCGGCGAACTTCTCGACCGCGAGCGGGTCGGCCATGTGTTCATCACCCCTTCCGCGCTGTCCACCGTCGATGCCACCCGGTGGCCGCTACCGCACCTGCGCACGCTGATGGTCGGTGGCGAGAGCTACGGGACCGACCTGGTCGAGCGCTGGAGCCACGGCCACGAGGTGTTCGACGAATACGGACCCACCGAGGTCACGGTCGCCGCGACCCGCTCTGCCCCGATGCGGGCGGGCAAGCCGGTGACGATCGGTAGGCCGATCCGCGGTGTCACGGTATGGATTCTGGATCAGCGGCTGCAACCCGTCCCCGGCGGTGTCACCGGTGAGCTGTATGTCGCGGGGCCGCTGCTCGCCCGCGGCTACCATCGCCGGCCGGGCACGACCGCCGAACGCTTCGTCGCCTGCCCGTGGAAACCCGGATGGCGGATGTACCGCACCGGGGATATGGCCCGGTGGGCCGCGGACGGGACCATCCAGTATCTGGGCCGGGCGGATTTCCAGGTCAAGATCCGCGGCCTGCGTATCGAACTCGGGGAGATCGACGCGGTCCTGGGCGCGCACGAATCCGTCGGATTCGCCATCACCGTCGGCCACCGCGGCACCGCCGGCACCATGGCACTGGCCTCCTATGTCGTGGCCGCGCCGGACCGTTCGATCGATATCGGCCGGCTGCAGGATTTCCTCGGCGATCGTCTGCCGTCCTATATGATCCCGCCGTCCATCACCGTGCTCGAACACATTCCGCTCACACCGGCGGGCAAACTGGACCGAAAAGCGCTGCCGGATCCGGTCCGCGCGGACAGTGCGCCCTTCCGGGCGCCGCGGACACCGCTCGAACGCGCCATTGCCGGGGCATTCGTCGATGTACTCGGCGTCGACACCGTGGGTCTCGACGACTCGTTCTTCGCGCTCGGCGGCGACAGCATCATGTCGATCATGCTGGTGACGCGGGCCCGCACAGCGGGCGTGCTGTTCTCCGCGCGTGATGTGTTCGACCACCGGACGGTCGCCGGGCTGGCCCGGGTCGCCGTCCGCGACGACGAGGCCGCACGCGCGTCCGGTGCGGTGGAACCACCGGGCGGGGGCGTGGGACCGATTCCGCTGACGCCGGTGATGCACTGGTTCACCGAACACGCGTCCTCCGGGGGGTCGGGCCGCATCGCCCAGGCCGTGATGCTGGCCCTGCCCGCCGGAACAGAGCGGCGGCGGCTGGCCGAGACCGTGCAGGCGGTCCTCGATCGGCACGATATGCTGCGCTCCCGGTTGCGGCCGGCCGGCGACGGTGGCCGGACCTGGGAGACGTTGCCGGTCGGCGCGATCCGATCCGACGAGATCATCCACCGGGTGGTTACGGACGCGGCGCCGGGCAGCCCCGGCTTCCGCACCGTGACCGCCGCGGAATCCGTGGCCGCGGCGAACCGGCTCGATCCGGGTACGGGCCCCGTGGTGCAGGTGGTCTGGTTCGACGCGGTGGACCCCGCGGTGCCGGACCGGATGCTGATGCTGGTGCATCATTCGGCGATCGACGGTGTCTCCTGGCGGGTGCTGGTACCGGATCTCGCGATCGCCTGGGCGCGGGCGGAATCCGGCGAACCACCCGATCTCGCCCCGGTGGGGACATCGATGCGCGCCTGGGCACACGGACTCGTCGAGGCGGCCCACCGTCCGGAGCGGACCGCGGAACTGGGCCGGTGGCAGGCCGCGGCCGTGGAACCCGATCCGGTGCTCGGGTCCCGTCACCTGGACCCCGCGATCGATGTGGCCGATACGGTGCGCACGGTCGAGGTGGAGCTTCCGGCCGAGGTCACCGCGGCGCTGGCGACCGATGTGCCCGCCGCGTTCCACGGCACCGTGGCCGACGGTCTGCTGACCGCGCTGGCGCTGGCGACGACGATGTGGCGCCGCGAACGCGCGGCCACCGGTGACCGGTCCGCGACAACGGTGATCGGCCTCGAGGGTCACGGTCGCGAGGAAGAGGTCGTCCCGGGCGCGGATCTGACGCGGACGGTCGGCTGGTTCACCACGAGTTTTCCGATGCGACTGAATCTTTCCGATATCGACGTCGACGACGCGTGCACCGGTGGACCGGCGCTCGGGGCGGCGGTCAAAGCCGTCAAGGAACAGCTGCGGGCCCTCCCGGACCACGGCATCGGCTACGGGCTGCTGCGCTACCTGAACGAGGACACCGCGCCGGCACTGCGCGCCCTGCCCGCGCCGCAGATCGGGTTCAACTATCTCGGCCGCATCATCGCCGGGCCCCGCGGGCAAGCGCAGCCATGGCAGCCGGTGGACGACGGTGGCGACTTCTCCGGCGCCGAACTCGCCCGGGCCCTGAACCCGGATATGCCGGTGACAGCGGCGCTCGATATCACCGCCCGGATCGTCGACGACGGGGCCCGGCAGCGCCTGCGGGCGATCTGGTCGTATCCCGCCGGAGTACTGGATGCCGCGGAGGTCCGCCGGGTCGCGCACTCGTGGGTGGACATACTGACCGCGCTGGCGGCATACGCCCGGGGTCCCGGCACCGGGGGATGGACGCCGTCGGATCTGGATCTGGTCCGGCTGCGACAGTCCGAGATCGAGCGGCTCGAGCAGAGATACCCGGCGGTACAGGACATCTGGCCGTTGACCCCGTTGCAGGAGGGTCTGCTGTTCCACGCGCTGGCCGCCGAGGAAGCGACGGACGCGTATGTGGTGCAGTTGGTCCTCGAGCTGCGGGGGCGGGTGGATCGGGAGCGGCTGCGGCGCGCCGGACAACTGTTGCTCGACCGCCATGCGAACCTGCGCACCGCATTCGTCACCGATATCGGACCGGTTCAGGTGGTCGACAGCGGTGTGTCGGCGCCCTGGTCGGAGGTCGATCTGTCCGGGCTGGACGATGCTGCGCGGGCTCGGGAATGGGAGCTGCTCACGGCCGCGGACCGGGCGACCCGGTTCGACCCGGCGCGCCCCCCACTGCTGCGCTGGATGCTGGTCACCACGGGGCCGGACAGCTACCGGCTGGTACTCACCCAGCATCATCTGCTGCTCGACGGCTGGTCCACCCCGCTGCTCCTGCGCGAGTTGCTGGTGCTCTACGCCACCGACGGTGACGTCGCGGTGCTCCCCCCGGTACGGCCCTACCGGGACTTCCTGGCATGGCTCGGCGCGCAGGACCGGGCCGCGGCGCTCGAGGCCTGGGCCCGCGCATTCGACGGCGCCGACGAGCCGACCCTGGTGGCTCCCGCGGACCCCGGGCGCGGCTACACCGGATCCCGTGATGTGACCGGCGAACTCACCGAGGAGCAGACCGTGCGGCTGACCGGCCTCGCACAGACCCGGGGAGTCACTTTCAATACGGTGCTCCAGGGGGCCTGGGCGATCGTGCTGGGCCTGCTGGCATCCCGCGACGATGTGACATTCGGGACGACGGTCTCCGGGCGTTCCCCGCAGCTTCCGGATGTCGAATCGATGATCGGGTTGTTCGTCAACACTCTGCCGGTGCGGGTCCGTCTCGACCCCGCCGAGAGCGTGGGGCACCTGCTGGAACGGATCCAGGCGGAGCAGGCGGCCCTGCTCGATCACCACCACGTCGGCCTGACCGATATCGAACACGCGGCCGGGCCGGGGGCGGTGTTCGACACCATGACGGTGTTCGAGTCCTATCCGGTCGACCGCGGCGGGCTGACCGCGGAGACCGATATCGCCGGCCTGCGGGTCGCCGACGTGACCGGTACCGACGCCGCCCACTATCCGCTGGGCGTGGTCGCGCACCTCGACACCCGGCTCCATCTGCGCGTCAAATACCTGCCCGAACTCTTCGATCGCGACGCGCCGGCCGCGATACTGCGCCGGACACTGCGCGTACTGGACCTCTTCGCCGCGGATCCCGATCGGCCGCTGGGCCGTCTGGATCCGCTCTTCCCCGCGGAGTACCGGGAGCTGCTGTCGGTATCGGGTGATCCGGCGGTGCCCGAGCGGGTCCTCCCGGACCTGCTGGCCGCCGGCCGGGACCCGGCAGCGGTGGCGGTGGTGTGCGGAGATCGGCGGTGGACCTACCGCGAACTCGACGCGGAATCGAACCGGCTGGCACGGTGCCTGATCGCCCGCGGTGCCGGACCGGAAACCGGTGTCGCGGTGGGGTTGCCGCGGTCGGTCGAGTCGGTGCTGGCGATCTGGGCGGTGGCCAGATCAGGGGCGGCGTTCGTTCCGGTCGACCCCGCGTACCCCGCGGGCCGGATCGACCACATGCTCGCCGATTCCGGTGTGACGGTGGGAATCACCTCGGCGCAGTGGCGGGACAGGCTACCCGGACGGGCGCGCTGGCTGGTCCTCGACGAACCGGTGACGGCCGCGGAGATCGCGGCCACGGCGGCGGCGCCGGTGACCGACGCGGAGCGCACCCTGCCGGTGCGGGCCGATCAGGTGGCGTATGTGATCTACACGTCCGGTTCCACCGGGGTGCCGAAGGGTGTGATGGTCTCGCATCGAGGGTTGGCCAATCTGGTCGCCGAACAGCAGTCGCGTTTCGGTATCGGGCCGGCCACCCGGGTACTGCACGCCGCCTCGCCCAGTTTCGACGCGGCGGTCCTGGAACAGTTGTGCGCGTTCGCGTCCGGCGGGCAGCTCGTGATCGCGCCGCCCGACGCCTACGGCGGTGCCGAACTGTCCCGGATCCTGCGCCGAGAGCGCGTGACCCATGCCGCGCTCACCCCCACGGTGCTGGGAACGATCGACCCGGCCGGGCTGGAATGCCTGGAAACCGTCGCGCTGGGCGGCGAGGTGCCCTCGCCGGAACTGGTATCGCAATGGGCACCGGGCCGGACCCTGGTCAACACCTACGGTCCCGCGGAGGCCACGGTCGAAACCGATGCCACCGCGCCGCTGGCGGCGGATGCGGCGGTGACCATCGGTGGACCGATCCGCGGGGTCGGGCAGGTCGTCCTCGACACCTGGTTGCGGCCGGTACCGGTCGGGATCGTGGGCGAGTTGTACCTGGCCGGTCCGGGCCTGGCCCGCGGCTACCGCAACCGGACGGGTACGACCGCGGCGCGGTTCGTCGCCGATCCGTTCGCGGGGCCGGGGCGGCGGATGTATCGCACCGGCGATCTGGTGCGCTGGTCGCGGCAACCGGACGGGCGCCTGGCACTCGAGTATGTGGGCCGAGCCGATTCGCAGGTGAAGATTCGCGGTTTCCGCATCGAACTCGGCGAAGTCGAAGCGGCGCTGCGGGCCTGCCCGGGTGTGGCGCGCGCCGCGGCGGCCGTGCACCGCGACCCGGCCACCGGGGACCGGTTGATCGGATATCTGGTCCCCGAGCGCGGGGCCGAGATCGATCCCGCCACGATTCTCGCCGGGGCCGGCGAGCGGTTGGCCTCGCATATGGTTCCCGCGCATGCGATGGCGCTCGACGCACTGCCGCTCACCGCGACCGGCAAACTCGATCGCGCCGCGCTCCCCGCGCCGGACTTCGCCGCGGCCCGGACCGTCTCCCGGCCCCCGGTCACCGAGGCGGAGCAGACGCTGGCGCGCCTGTTCGAGGAGGTACTCGGACTCGACGAGGTCGGTGCGGACGATTCTTTCTTCGCGCTCGGCGGGGACAGCATCATGGCCATCCAGCTGGTGACCCGGGCACGGGCGGCGGGACTGGTGTTCTCGGCGGGTGCGGTGTTCGATCACCGCACGGTCGCCGGACTGGCCAGGATCGCGGTACCCGGCAGCGATCCCGCGGCACCCGCGCGTCCGGCGGAACTACCGGGCGGGGGCGTGGGACCGGTGCCACTCACCCCGATCATGGGCTGGATGTTCGAACGCGGCGGCTTCGACCGTTTCTGCCAATGGGTCGAGCTGAACCTGCCGGCCGGTATCGACGCCGCCGGTATCGGCGCCACCGTGCAAGCGGTACTCGATCACCACGACATGCTGCGGGCCCGGCTGCACCCCGACCCGGCGCACCCGTCGGGGTGGGCGCTGCGCGTAGAACCGGCCGCGGTATCGGCCGCCGCACTCATCCGGCACGTGCCGGCGGACTCGGCCCCCGGCAGCAGCGCGTTCGCCGCGCTCGCCGCGGCCGAGGCCGATGCGGCGGCCGACCGTCTCGATCCCGCGGCGGGTGTGGTGCTGCAACTGGTCTGGCTGGATCCGGCCGGCGAGCCGGGCCGGCTGCTCGTCGTCGCGCACCACCTCGTGGTCGACGGTGTGTCGTGGCAGATCCTCGTCCCCGACCTCGCCGCCGCGTGGGCCCAGGTCCGGGCCCGACAGCGGCCGCGCCTGGCACCCGTCGGCACCTCGATGCGCCGCTGGGCGGACGCGCTGCGCACCGCCGCCGGTGATCACAGCGAACTCGATCGGTGGCGGTCCGTCCTGGACGCCGACGATCCGCCGCTCGGCCCCCGGCCGATCGATCCGGCCGTGGATACGCAGGCCACCGTCGCCACCGCCGAGATCACGCTGTCTCCCGCGGTCACCCACGAGGTGCTCACCACGCTCCCCCGGGCATTCCGCGGCAATGTGGACGACGCGCTCCTGACCGGACTCGCGCTGGCCCTCGTCCGGTGGCGGCACCGTCGCGGTGTCACCGGCACCGGCACACTCCTCACCCTGGAGAGCCACGGCCGCCACGACACCGTGCTCCCCGGGGCCGACCTCACCCGCACTGTCGGATGGTTCACCACCACCTATCCGGTGTCACTCGACCTGTCCGGGATCGATATCGGCGACGCGTTCGCCGCCGGCGCCGCCGCCGGAGCGGCGATCAAATCGGTCAAAGAACAGCTGCGACAGGTGCCCCGCCACGGAACCGGCTTCGGATTGCTGCGCTATCTCGACCCCGAAACCGCCCGCGTGCTGCGCGCGCTGCCTGCCCCGCAGGTGAGTTTCAACTATCTCGGCCGGTTCGACACACTGCCCGCGGCAATATCGCAGGCCGAGTGGATGCCGGCCGGCGCGAGAGCCGCCGGCGGCGCACAGGATCCGGAAGCACCCGTGGCCGCCCTGCTGGGTATCAACGCGGCCACCACCGATGAACCGGGCGGGCCGGCGCTCACCGCGGCCTGGGAATACCCCACCGGCATTCTCGGCGAGGCCGAGGTCACCGAGCTCATGGAACTGTGGCGCGACGCGGTGACCGCGCTGGCCACGCACGCGGCCCGCCCCGGCAGCGGTGGCCCGACCCCGTCGGATATCGATCTGCTCGACCTGGACCAGGCCGCGATCGACCGGCTCACGGCCCGGCATCCGGGGCTGGACGATATCTGGCCCCCCACCCCGCTGCAGTCCGGACTGCTGTTCCACGCCCAGCTGGCGGCCGGCGACCTCGACGCCTATGTGGTGCAGCTCTGCCTCGAACTCGGCGGCACCATCGATGTGGACCGGCTCCGGCGCGCCGTGCGGGATCTTCTCGGGCGGCACCCGAACCTGCGAACCTCTTTCGACCGTGACGGTGCCGGGAGACCGGTCCAGGTGGTGCACCGGCACGTCGACGTCCCGTTCGGCCGGATCGGACTGCCGGGCCGGGACGCGGCGGCGACCGAGCTCGAACGAATCATGGCGGCCGACCGCCGCGCCGGTTTCGACCCGGCCGTCGCACCGCTGCTGCGGCTGACGCTGATCGACCTGGCGCCGCAGCGGTACCGGCTGCTGGTGAGCATGCACCACCTCCTGATCGACGGCTGGTCGACGCCCCTGCTCATCCGGGAACTACTGCAGCTCTACGTCGGCGACGGCGACCCCGCCCTGCTGCCGCCCCCGGTACGCCCCTACCGCGACTATCTGAGCTGGTTGC
Source organism: Nocardia grenadensis (assembly GCF_050942415.1). Lineage (NCBI taxonomy): Bacteria > Bacillati > Actinomycetota > Actinomycetes > Mycobacteriales > Nocardiaceae > Nocardia > Nocardia grenadensis. The sequence goes on from NZ_CP192054.1 coordinate 3,727,694, forward strand.
GGGACCAGGACCGGGACGCCGCGGTCGACGCGTGGGCCCGGGCGTTCGACGGCGCGGTCGAGCCGACGCTGCTGGCACCCGCCGACCGCGGACGCCGGCAGCGGGCCGCCGGGCGCGAGGTCCACCGGCTTTTGAGCGAGGATCGCACCGCGGCGCTGGTCGCAGTGGCCCGGCAGCAGGAGACCACGCTCAACACCATCGTCCAGGCCGCCTGGGCCATAGTGCTCGCGGCCGAGACCGGCCGTGCGGATGTGGTGTTCGGCGCCACCGTTTCCGGCCGGCCCCCACAGCTCGCGGGCATCGAATCGATGGTCGGGCTGTTCGTCGACACGGTGCCGGTCCGGGTACGGGTCGCCCCCGCGGACACCCTGGCCCGGCTGCTCCGGCGTATCCGAGACGAACAGACCGCGCTGCTGGACCACCATCACCTCGGGCTGGCGCGAATCCAGAATGTGGCGGGCCCCGGCGCGATCTTCGACACCGTGACCGTCTTCGAGTCCTACCCGATCGATCGGACCGGTTTGTCCGAGGCCGCCGATATCGCGGGGCTGCGTGTCCTGGATATCCACGGACGCGACGCCGCGCACTATCCACTCGGGCTGATCGTCGAACACGGCACCCGGCTGCGCCTCGGCTTCGAATACCTGCCCGAACTCTTCACCCCGGAGCGGATCGAAACGCTCGCCGATCGGGTCCTGCGGGTGCTCGACGCCGTCGCCGAACGTGTCGACCTCCCGGTCACCCGGCTCCGGCTACTGTCGCCCGACGAGCAGGCCGCCCTGGTACCGGTCCGGGGCCGCACCGGTGCGGCGCCGAAGGTGTTACCGCAGGTGCTGATGTCGGCGATGGCACCCGGCGCCGACGCGGTGGCCGGCGACGGCGTACACCTGACCTACCGCGAACTCGACGAGCTCTCCAACCGCTGGGCGCGGGTAATGCTGGATGCCGGGGTCGGGCCGGAGTCCTTTGTGGCGCTGGTGCTGCCGCGGTCGGTCGACGCCGTCGTCGCCGTATGGGCGGTCGCGAAAACCGGTGCCGCGTTCGTACAACTCGACCCGGCGGATCCGGACGAGCGCCTCGCGCGCACGCTGACCGATGCCGGCGCCGCCCTCGGTCTTGCCTCGGCGGACGTCCGGCACCGGCTGCCGGACACGATCCTCTGGCTCACCCCTGGCAGCCCGGCCTTCGCGAGGGCCGTCGCCGCGGCGGCACCCGCCGCGATCACCGATGCCGAGCGCACGACCGCGCTCCGCCCGGAGCATCCGGCCTATCTCATCTACACCTCGGGCTCCACCGGCACCCCGAAAGGCGTGGTGGTCACCCATGCCGGGATCGCGAATCTGGCCGCCGAAGCACGGGATCGGTTCGGTCTCACCCCCGCGTCCCGGTTACTGGGCGCCGCCGCCCCCGGCTTCGACGTCTCCATTCTGGAATGGCTCGGCGCCGCGTCCGCCGGAGCCACCGCCGTCCTCGCCCCCGCCCGCGTGGTCGCCGGCGCCGAACTGGCCGCGGCGATCGATGCCGGACACATCACCCATGCGGCGCTCACGCCGACCGTGCTGGCCTCGCTGGATCCGGGCGCACTCGGCACGCTCGAGACCCTGGTGCTCGGCGGCGAGACGTGTCCACCCGAGCTGGCGGCCCGATGGACGACGGACCACACAGTGATCAACACCTACGGCGCCACCGAGACCACAATCATGAGCTGCGCCGCCGCACCGCTGCGCACCGTGCCGGACGGCCCGCTCCCCATCGGCGGCCCGGTACGGGGTTTCACCGCCGTGGTGCTCGACAGCGGCCTGCGTCCTGTCCCGCCCGGAGCGGTCGGCGAACTGTACCTGTCCGGACCGGGTCTCGCCCGGTGTTACCACCGGCGCCCCGCCACCACCGCGGCCGCGTTCGTCCCGGATCCATACGGACCGCCCGGCACCCGGATGTACCGGACCGGCGATCTGGTCGCCTGGAACGCCGACCGCTCGCTCCGCTACGCGGGTCGCAGCGACCGGCAGCTCGAGGTCGCGGGCAATCGTGTCGAACCCGGTGAGGTCGAAGCCGCCCTGCGCAGCGGCACGGATATCGCCCAGGCCGCCGTCACGGTCCACAACCGCGGTGACGGTACCGGCAGGCTCGTCGGATACGTCGTCCCCGCCCCCGGCACCACCCCCGATATCCCGGCGCTGACCACCCACCTCGCGACACGGCTGCCCACCCAGATGATCCCGTCCGCCGTCATCGCCCTCGACCGGCTACCGCTCACCGCCACCGGCAAACTGGACTACCGGGCACTCCCCGCACCCGACCGGCCGTCCGCGGTGTACCGGCCGCCGTCCACACCGCTCGAGGTCACCGTGTGCGATGCCTTCGCCGGCATCCTCGAACTGGAACGGGCCGGTGCCGACGACAACTTCTTCGATCTCGGTGGCAATTCACTGGACGCGGCAAGGTTGGCGGCACGGCTGGGTGAGACGACCGGCACCGAGGTGCCGCTCCACTGGGTGTTCACCGATCCGACTCCGCAGTCGCTGGCCCACCACATCGAGTTCCGTCACCTCGGTGACGACGAACCGGCACCCGAGGACGCGCTGGCGGTGCTGCTCCCCCTGCGCGGCACCGGGCACTGGCCGCCGCTGTTCTGTGTCCACCCGGCCATCGGTCTGGCCTGGGGGTTCAGCGGACTGGTGCGCTACCTCGACGCCGACCGCCCAGTCCACGGGCTGCAATCACCCGCGCTCACCGAACCCGATACGCAATTCGCCACCCTGGACGAGCTCGCGGACCGCTATGTCCGGGAGATCAGGGCGGTACAGCCACACGGTCCGTATCATCTGCTCGGCTACTCACTCGGCGGCACCATCGCCCATGCGATCGCCGCCCGATTGCGCCGGGACGGCGAGCCGGTGGCGACGCTGGCCATGATGGACACCCGCGTCGTCACCGCGGACAGCGTCCGCGCGCCCACACCCACCATCGGAGAAATGCTGACCGAGGCCGGTGCCGCCGACCCGGACTCCGCCGAACTCACCATGGCGGCCGCGGCCGAACTACTACACCGGCAGGGGGGACTCGGCACCCTCCTGACCGCCGAACACCTCACGCGACTGCACCGCGACTACACCCGGCTGGTCGATCTGACCTGGCACCACCGGCCCGGGCTCTTCGACGGTGACCTGATCTATTTCAGCGCCGCCCCGGAGGAGACGGACGACGGCGCCACCCCGGCTCGCGCCTGGGCCGACCACATCACCGGCCGGATCACCGAGCACCGGGTCCCCGTCCGGCACGAACAGATGACCGCGCCCGACGCACTCCGCGCAATCGGGCTCGCCCTCACCCAGCACCTCCACTCCGTCCGGACCACCTCGTCGCCCGGCCCCGACTCCAGCAAGGACACCGAATCATGACCACCGACCGAGTCATAGGTAGACGCTCCGGAATCGAACCTGCCAGCCTGTTCGCGCCCGACCCGGTGAGTGCCGCCCTCGAGCACCCCCGCACCTCCGAACTCCGGCGATGGACTCTGGAATATCTGTGCCGACCGCATCCGGATCTCGGCCGCCACGGTCCCGTCTGTCCGTATATGAGCCACGCCGTCGAGCGCCGGTTCCTGTGGGCGGCGTTCTTCGACGGTCCCGGGATCGGTATCGAGCGTATCGCCGCCATTGTCGACGATCTCTACGAACTGTTCCCCATTCTGCAACCCACCGAAGAGCCCGATGCCCGTTTCAAAGCCGTCCTCGCGGTCTTCCCCGATCTCACCGACTACAGCGGTATCGAAGCCGTCCAGCGAGATCAGAAGACCCGTTTCGTCCACGACGGACTGATGCTCGGGCAGTTCTACCCGGGCTGCACTGTCGCCGGACTGCACAACCCGGACTTCCCGGCTCTCGATTCACCACTCCCCCTGCTCGCCGTGCGGCGTATGGTGGCCACCGATTTCCTGTTCCTCGACACCAGCCACGAGTGGATCGATATCTACCTCCGGATCTTCGCCCCGGCCATTCCCGAGTTCATCACCTCGGCCATGGCCGATCGGCTTGTGCACGAACCCGCTGTCCCGGCGAACGATCCGGCGGCGTCGAAACCGGTGGGTGTGCACGGCGGTGCACCGCGGCCCCCGTGATCACCGGCCGCCCGGGCGGCCGGCCGACCCGGCCTACGTCGCCCGGTCCGGATTCCGCACCGCGGCCAGGTACCGCGGTCGTTCCCAGTGCTGTTCGAGTTCTTCGGGGAGTTCCGGAAGAACCAGACCATAGGTGGCGGCCAATTCGGCGGGTGCCGCGGCCTGCACCGACCAGCCGTGCCCGCTCAGCCACTCCTCCGGGTCCGTTCGGTCGTCGGTGTAGAACAGTTCGGCCGGGTCGATACCGCCGAACGGGTTCTTGTCCAAGTACTTCGTTTCGATCTTGGCGAAACTACCGCTCGCCACCCCGTCCGGGATGCTCTCCACCGCGACCCGGCTGCCCACCGGGCTCAGACCACCGATACGCGTGAACAAGGCGTCCTGCGCCGCCCCGGGCAGGTACGGCAGCAGCCCTTCGGCAGACCATGCCGTGGCCGCGGCCGGATCCGCTCCGGCCACCGCCAGCGCTGCCGGCCAGTCGGACCGCAGATCCACGGCCACCGGGCGCCGTTCGGCGCGCGGGGTCGCCCCGTGTTCGGCCAGCACCCGGTTCTTGAACTCGAGCACATCGGGTTGGTCGATCTCGTAGACCACTGTCCCCGCCGGCCAGTCGAGCCGATACGCGCGCGCGTCCAATCCGGCGGCCAATATCACCATCTGGGCGATTCCGTCCGCGGCGGCCGACAGAAAGAAATCATCGAAGAATTTGGTCCGCAGCCCCATGAATCCCGGTACGAGCGGAGTGCCCACAAGGGTCGGCGGATCGGCCAGTATGTCCAGAAAATGCGGCTCACCGGCGGCGCGCACGAACAGCTCCGCGTACTCGTCGCGGATCAGCGGCTCCGGCAGAGCGGTTTCCAGCGCTCGGAAAGTCGCCACCCCCAGTGCGGTGAGTCCGACACCGGTGACGATATCCCAGACATCTCCTTCGGTTCGCATAACGGAACCTCCCGATCGGTGGATACGGACAAGATGATCAGACGCGAAAACTACACACTGTTTCTGCCGAAGCCCCGAAAAGAAAGGCGAGCCGAGGGGCCGGTCACCGACGATTCTACGTCCGGAAAGGGCGGTCGCGCGGTCTGAACAGGTAGTACGGCGGCACGGCCCCCGGTGTGCCACGACCGGACAACACCGCGTGTTTCGTGAAGCGCCGGCCCGGCCCCCATGTCCCGAGTCCTACCGCGGCAGGGCCGGCATCAGCGTTCCCGGTGGCGCGGCACGAATTCCAGGGCGAGCAGCGCCGCGGCTGCCACCACTATCTCCCGGCGGCGGATCAAGACATATCGTTGCTCGGACAGGGCATGGAATTTGCACAAGAACCGGTAGAGCGATTCCAGCCGTATCAGTGGATCGCCCAGATGTGCCAGCAGCCGGGCCACCCGGGCGCCGCGTGATGTGTTCCGCCGAGCGAACAACTCCGGAAAAGGCGCGAAGGCCAGGGCGATCCGGTGGATACCGTGGCCCCGCGCATAGTCGACCAGATCGACGATCATGCGCTCGTTGACACCGTTGTACGCGTCTCGGCGCCGCCATGGGACATCGAGACTGAGTTCTTTTCCTTTTCCGGAGATGCCGTAGCGCTGAAAGCCGACCGCCCGCCCGTCCATGCCGTCGGCGATGACGACAAGCATGTTCGGATGACGGCCGTCGAGTAGATGATCGAGAATCATCGAGAAGCCGCGGACCTGCCTGCCCCGCCTCCATTGGTCGACAATGGCGAGCAGTTCGGCCCGCCGCGCCTCGGTCAGCGACGACTCGTAACGCACCTCCGTGCCGACGCCCGCGTTCACGGTGTGGTTCACCGCCTGACGCAGATTGCGGAACTTGCGGCCGCTCAGGTCGAATCGGTCGACGTCGATGACCACGTCGTTGCCGATCGACACCGGGTACAGTCCGCGGTGCCGCCCGGCGCGCACCTGCCACAGCTCGGCCAGGCCCGGACTCGCGCCCAGTACCGCGATCCGCCAGCCACGACCGGCGGCGAACTCGGAGAATGCCGAGATCAGGTCCGGGAACGCGGCGCGATCACCGACCGGGTCACCGCCGACGACGGCCACACCGAAGCGGGTGCGATAGCCGATGGCCGCGGTGGATCGCCGATCGAAGAAGTACGCCTTGGCCGAGTGCATGGCGAACGGTGCGAGCGGGTCGCCTTCCGTGCGGCCGACCAGTTCGGCCACCCGATCGATCCGGTAGGGCTGCGACCCGGCCCGCTGCGGCAGCACCAGGACAAAGCCGGTTGCGGCGAGCAGGGCGAAGCCCACGCCGGGATGGTGGATGCGGTAGGCGACACTCGCGATGGCGAGCACCAGGACCGCGACCGTGATGTGCGGGTAGGTGATCGGACGGCGCAGGTATACGCCGCGGGCCACCAGCAGCCCGGACAGCGCGAGCGCGGTCGCCCAGGAACGGGCGGCGCCGCCGCGGGAGGTGACCTCCGCTTCGTATACCAGGACCAGGGCGATCAGCAGGATCGCGATGACCGCCACCACCCGCGCCGCGGGGGTGGCGGGTGCGGTTATTCGGCGATCGACGAGAGGTGCGCGGCCGCCGGGCGCACCCACGGAATCGTCCCCGTGGTGGCGTTCCCCCTGCCATGACCGTTCTGCCATGGTAGTGCTCCCGCTGTTCGCGTACCCGCACCTGCGATATCCGTTTCGGCCGTCGGCCGACTGCAATTCTAGTCATTCGACTCGATCATCGACAGTCGTGTGCGGGCACCGCCCCGGCGGATAGTGCCGATGCCCCGGTGTGCCAGATGAATTACCGCGCCCCGCCCGCGGCGGTCCGCGCGCCGAGTTCACTGCGCCGGCGCTGCCGGTACTTCCGCGGGGTCTCCCGTCGCTTCGCGGGTCAGTATGCCGTTCCGGCCCGGTGGCCGTGGCGCCTTCCGCCGGCAGGGCCGCCGTGACCATTGGATCTCCCACGGCGGGCAGCGGAATCGGCTTCCGCGGAATGTGGGGAGGGCGGCTGTTCGAGTGGTGGAAGCAGCGGCGGGAGGTGAGGCCACCACTCCGGGTGGGCCTGCACCACGTGTCGGACACCTCATGCCTTTGCGGATGAAACGTCGGCCCTCTGTTCGTCGGCGTAGTGCAGATCTATGCTCCACATGTGGCCGTGGTCGGCATTGTCGAGCTGCTGCTGGTAGGGCCCGCGTTGCGCACGGAGCGCGAGCGCGGGCAGCCGCTGCCCACCGGCCCACCCCGCCGCATCGGCCTCTCGACATCTTCGCCACACGACATCGCCCGCCGACCGATCCGCCGGCCCGCGACGGATGAGGTGCGGTGATGAGCACGCCCGACGACGAGCCCGGACCGGACCGGGCACCGGGGTACGCCCCCGGCACCGATCCGATCGGCGAGGCCGAGCGCACCGCGGCCGCGCTGAGCAGCGGCTCGCAGCCGCGCGGCGGACTCGGCCCTCGATTCGACCGGAACTCCCCCTTCTTCGTCGGGATGACGGCGGCCGCCGGAGTGTTCACGACGATCATCGCCGTGGCGGCGCTGCGGGCGGTGGAATCCGTACTGGTGATGATCGGAGTCGCGTTCTTCCTGGCCCTCGGTCTCGAACCTGTCGTCCAGTGGGCGACCGCGCGCCGGGTACCGCGCTGGGCCGCGGTGACCGTGGTGTTCGTCGTCGGGGGCGCCGCGCTCGCCGGATTGGTGGCCGCGGCGGTCCCCCCACTGACCCAGCAGGCGTCGCAGTTCATCGACGCGGTCCCCCGGTATCTCGATCAGCTCACCGATCCCACGTCCTGGACCGGCCGGCTCAACGACCGGTTCGACCTGCAGAATCGATTGACGCAGGCGTGGAACGGCGCCGGATCGTCGGTGGTCGGGGAGATCGCCACGGCCGGGGAGGCAGTGTTCACCGCGTTGACCGATACCGTCATCGTCACGGTCCTGACCGTCTACTTCCTGGCCGGACTGCCTCGTTTGCGGGCCGCGCTGTACCGGTTCGTGCCCCATTCCCGCCGGCCGCGGGCGATCCTGCTGGGCGACGAGATCTTCGCCAAGGTCGGCGCCTATGTGGCCGGCAATATTTTGATTTCGGTGATCGCGGGGGCGGCGACCTTTCTGTGGCTGGTCGCGTTCTCGGTGCCGTATGCGCTGCTGCTGGCCCTGTTCGTGGCAGTACTCGATCTGGTACCGGTGGTCGGGTCGACCATCGCCGGGATCGCGGTGGCGGCCGTGGCATTGACGGTATCGGTTCCGGTCTGTGTGACCACCGTCGTCTTCTTCGTCACCTTCCGCCTCGCGGAGGATTACCTGCTCGTTCCCAAGATCATCGGAAGGTCGGTGAAGGTCCCCGCGCTGAGCACTCTCCTCGCGGTCCTGCTGGGCGGGGCACTGCTCGGGCTGGTCGGCGCACTGGTGGCGATCCCCGTCGCGGCCGCCCTGCACCTGATCGCCCAGGAGGTACTCTTTCCACGCCTCGACAAGGCGTGACGCGCGGACCGCCGCTTCCTCGGCGACCGGGTCGAACCGGTGGATTCAGTGTCGTCTGGTGATCACGACCGGATCGACCCCGGCCGGGATATCGGCCAGGGCCGAGACCGGGACGCCCAGAACCGAGGCGGTGATCTCGCGGGGGATCGCATTCAGGGCAGCACGCAGGCCGATATCGTCGCTGGTCTCCGGAGCGCTGGTATTGAAGACGATGAGCAGTTCGAGCGGCGCGTCGCTACGGGCGTTCTCGAAATAGTGGAAGAACCCCTGTGGCGCGAAGACCAGATCTCCCGCGTGCGCTTCGAACACGTCGGTGTGATAGCTGCCGTCCGGGTGGGTCCCGAGCACGGTCCATTTCGCGGTGCCCGAGATGTGGTAATTCAGTTCCCAGGCCGTGGGATGCCAATGCGGTTCCCGGATACCGCCGGGCTCGAGCCGCACGAAATACGCGGCACCGTGCTGGCCGGCCAATACCGGGAAGTTCTGCTCGTGCGCACCCCGGAGGGTGCCGCCGTCGTAGCGGCTCGGTTCGGCGTCGGCGAGATGGAACAGATGCGCCGAAGTGTTCAGGTTGGCGTCGATCTCGCTCGCGCTCGGCAGTCCGGCGTCCCCGGGCTCCGCGCACGCGGTCACCGAGGCCGCTGCCGCACCGAATGCCGCACCGCCCAGGGCCGCCGCGCCGGTACCGAGCACGGCCCGGCGATTCACAGTCGTGGGTTCGTCGGGGCGATCACTCGACATGGGGCTCCCCCGGGCCGCTATGTGGTGGCCGTGTCGGCGCCCACGGGCTCGGGCCGGGAGGATTTCCGCAAGCGGCCGACGATCAACCCGGTCGCCGCGAGCGCACCCGCGATGGGCCACTCGACCGCTCCCGCGACGGTGAGCGCACCGAGCCCGCCGTAGTACAGATAGCGGGTGGGCAGGGACAGTTCGACCGGTCCTGCCTTCATCTTGATGCCCTGGCCGGGAATCGCGATCTTCGCATCGAGAAAGGGCAGTGCCAGCGTCGCCGCGGGTGCGGTGTCGGCGCCGGGCTGCCCGTCCGGTTTCTCCGGGGACCCGGAGGTTTTCTCGCGGGCCGCTTCGCCGGCGTCGGCCGCGGCGGCCGAGCCGGTACTGTTCGCTTTACTTTGTGCGGGCACGGGACACGATCCTCTCGTCATCGAGAACTACCGGTTCTGTCCGCTCCGGCGTGCGCGGAGCGGTATGACAGCGAGCGTGACGATATCGATGATCTCGCTCCGGAGGGGTGGAAGGCAACCGGTCGACACGATCGATCAGTTCCTCGGTGCGCCGGGCGAACCATGCCGGGGAGAGCACGACCAGCGCGGTGGCCCCGGTGACCGCCGTGAGCACTCCGGCCCAGGCCACCGGGCCCAGCGGCGTGCACCCGAAGAACTGGCTGACGCCGGGTATTTCGACGACGGCCACGAGCACCGCCGCGCTACCGACCGCCGTGGCCACTACGACCGGATCGTCGTGCCGCAGCACCAGCGTCTGGGCGAGTTGAGCGCCGACCAGCGCCGTCAACCCCATGGTCGCGGAGCGCCGCCGGGTACCCGGCGTCCATCGGCCGATCATCCACGCGGTGGTCGCCGCGGCGGCGGTGGCCGCACCACGACGGACAATCGCCTCGATCAGCGGACGGCCGAGCGAGGGAGCGGGTGCGGCCAGGACCGAATCCGGATAGCCGGCGCCCGCCGCGGCCGGCGCCCCCGTGGCCGAAGGACTCGGCGGTGACACAGCGATGGCGAGCGCCGGGAACATATCGGTGAGCAGGTTGACCAGTAGGAGCTGCCGGGTACTCACCGGAGCGCCGCCGCGACCGAGGGCGGTGCCGAGAACGGTGAACACCACTTCGCCCGCATTACCGCCGAGCAAGAGGGTCAGGGCATCGCGGACACCGATCCACATATTGCGGCCTTCGACAAGAGCGTCGAGCAGTGCGGTGAGGTTCTCACCGGTCAAGACCAGATCGGCGGCTTCGCGGGCGGGTGAGGAACCGCGCCCGGTGACCCCGATACCGGCATCGGCCATCCGGATCGCCGCGGCGTCGTTGGCGCCGTCACCGACCATGGCGACCACCCGCCCACACTGCTGCAGGGCCGCGATCACCTGCACCTTCTGTTCCGGACCGACCCGTGCGAAAACCTGGGCCGAGGCCGCCAGTTCGGCGCGGCCGTTCTCGTCGGCGGTGGCCAGTTCGGCACCGGTGACGACCCGGGCGTCGGCCGGGAAACCGAGTTGGCGCGCGATGGCCCGGGCGGTGACGGGGTGATCCCCGGTGATCAGCGCGACGGCGCAGCGGGCAGTGGCCAACTGCTGCAGGAGGGGGCGCGCCGAATCGCGGACGGTATCGGCGAGACCGACGTAGCCGGTGATGGTCAGATCGATGGCCAGTTCCTCGATCCGATCCTGATCGAAACTTGTCCCGTCCCGCCCGGAGTCGAGTTCGCACTGGGCGACGGCGAGCACCCGCAGGCCCTGATCCGCCAGGTGATGCACAAGCGCATCCGCCGCGGCCCGGCCGGCGGATCCGTTGTCGAACCGGCAGCGTGGCACGATCACCTCCGGAGCCCCCTTGAGCACCAACCGCGCCGAGGTGCCGGGTCCGCCGTCGCCGTCGACGATGACGGCCGCGGCGTAACCGCGGCAGGATTCGAAGGGCAGCTCGGCGAGCACGATCGGGTCGGGACCGGCACCCGGCAGGCGGGCGGCCGCGGTGAGGACGGCCTCGTCCGTGGCATGGGTGTGCCCCTCACCTGTATGCGGCCGGGGGCACGCCCATCCGGCCGCCCGCACCACCGCGGCGGCGGGTGGGTCGGTAATCGCCGGATAGTCGCCACCCGGTGGGAAATCCGGTGGTACCGCCGTCACGACGGCGAGCCGGTTCAGTGTCAGCGTGCCCGTCTTGTCGAAGCAGACGGTGTCGACGCGGCCGATGGCCTCCAGCGCCCGAGGCGCCCGGACCAGCACCCCCAGTTTCGACAGCCGGCGGGCGGCAGCCAGCTGGGCCATGGTCGCCACCAGCGGTAGCCCCTCCGGGACCGCCGCCACGGCGATGGCCACCCCGTCGGCCACCGCCCGGCGCAGCGGTCCCCGGCGCACCAGCGACAACCCGGTGACCACCGCGCCACCGGCCAGCGTGAGCGGCAGCACCCGGCCGGTGAGATCACGCAGCCTGCCCTGGACCCCGGTGGCCGGTGCCACGCCGGACACCGTGGAGATCGCGCGATTCGCGACCGTGGCCGGACCGGTGGCCACGACGATGGCGCGAGCCCTGCCGGCGACTATCGTGCTGCCCTGGAACAACATGCTGGCGCGTTCCGCGGCGTGGCCGGCCACCGGCTCGACGTGTTTGAGCACCGGCACCGACTCACCGGTCATCGACGACTCGTCGACCTCGAGATCCTGGGCGACCAGCAGCCGGGCATCGGCCGGTACCACCTCTGGTGCCCGCAGCTCCAGGACATCGCCTGGCCGCAGCCGGGTCGCGGAGACGACGGTGACCCGGTCCGAGGTCCGCGCCGCCTCCAGCCGGTTCTCGGCGGCCGCTCGCGGAACGACGACCCGGCGGACAGCCTGTTCCTGTTCGGCGAACAGGGCCGCCGCGGCATCCTCGGCCCGCAGCCGCTGGATACCGCTGACCAGTGCGTTGACACTCATCACGCCCGCGACCAGCAGCGCATCGATATTGCTGCCCAGGATCGCGGCGGCCGCGGCCCCGATGGCGAGAACCGGGGTGAGCGGATCGCTCAGTTCCCGGCGGGCCGCCCCGGCCAGCCGGCCCAGCAGTGCCGCGGGTACGCGCAGTCGTTCGCCCACCACGCTGTGCGACAGGACGACAACCTTCCGCCGCCAACCCGGCGCGGGGTTCGGAATCGCGGCCCGCCGGCCGCGGAGGACGCGCGCGTACACGATGGCGGGGTCGAGCGCATGCCAGGCGGTGAGTGGTTGCGGCGGCGGGTCCGGTGATCGCACCACCCGCTGCGCGGCCAGCCCGCACAAGATCCAGGCGGTCGCGCCTGCCGCGTCGACCGGAGCGATCCACTGTCCCAGCGCGAGTCGGCTCCGCCGGCCGGTCTCCCCGGTCACCACGAGCAGGCCCGCCAATGTGCTGCCCGCCTTGGCCAGGCGCACGGCGGTGTCGATCGCCGGGCGCGCGGCCACGACGGCCGCGAGCACTCGGACCGCATCGGCGAGGTCGGCGCCGGTGACGAGGTCGGCGGTCCACGGTGCCGCGGCCGCGGGATCGTCGACGGCGACCCCGATATCGGCGAGCGCCAGCGCGGCCAGGGTGTCCACCGCATCGGCGTCCGGATGCAGCGACGAGATCAGCAGTACCGGGCCACGGTCGGCGCGCAGTTCCCGGACGAGGTCGAGCAGGCCGGTGCCGGGGTCGTACGCGGCGGTGACCGAAGCGCCGAGTTCTTCGGTGCCACCTGTATTGCGCAGCACCACCCGCGCACCGGTACGCCGGGCGGTCTCGATCAGCGGAACGGCGCAGGGGTCGAGCTCCCATCCGATCGTCACGGTGGCGACCATCGCGCCATCCGCGAGCAGGTCGGCGCGGTCGGTCCCCGGCATGGTGGCAGCCGCAGGTTCGTGCCATCGCAGAGTGACACTGTCGAAACCGATCTCGTCGGCGGAGGCGGGGATCTGTTCACCGTGCAGCAGGGCGTCGGCGATCTCGAAGATCCGTCCCCGGTGCCATCCCGGTGCGCAGACTTCGACATCGAGCACGGCCCGGGTATCGCCACGCAATGCCGCACCGTCGATGACGACCACCCGCACCCGATCGAGCCGGCGCAACACCCCCGGGTCCAGCACCAATGAGCCCGCCTTGGCCAATCCACGGCCGAGGACGAGTGCGTACGCCTCCCGGCCCATATGCGCCGCTTTCGGTATGCCGGCCAGCAGCGTATCGGCGATATCGTCGGCGGTACCGCCCCCGAGCAGGGTGCCCGCGGCCGCCATTAGCGATCCGTTCGCGGCTTGTTCGGCGTACTCCTCGACCGGACCGGCGGCGGCCGTGTCCTCGGGCGCGGGGCGGGGTTCGGAACCGGCCTGCTCCGCCGCGAAGATCGTCGCGGGCGCCGGCCCGCGCGGCCGGGTAGCGGCCGCGAGGCCGGGTTCGCGCTCACACCAGGTCTGCCGGCGCGCCAGTGCCTCGGAGATCTGGGCGGTTCGCGCGACGAGATCCAGTAGCGGCGCGGCGGGCGCCAGGCCGAGCCCGTGCGCGGTAGCGGAGAACATACTGGTCAGCAGATCGGTACCGGCCCGTCCGAGCTTCGACTCCAGCAGCGCGACGATCCGTGGCTGATGGTTGATCACCGCCGCGGCGGCCCGAGCGGCCCGTGGTGCCGGGGGAAACCGGCCCAGCCGGCCGATCACCGAGGTACCGATCGCCAGAACATCGGCCACCGCGGCCACCACCGGAACCGCGACCGCCAATGGGTCCCCGGGATCGGTGACCAGCCCGCGGTATCGCGTTCCCGGTTCCTCCTGCCCGGCACTCGGCAGGTCGGCCGCGGGGCGGATGGTCGCGCGGACCTCGTCCGGATCCGCCGTCTCCGCCAGTTCGATCACCAACCGTCCGAGTACGGCCTCGACGTGCGCGGATACGACACCGGGCCTCCCGGCGACCAGCCGTGCGAGCTCCGCGGGCCCGGCAGTGCCGTTCGTCCCCAGCAAGGTCCGGTCGAGATCGATGTGCAGCCTGCGTCCGGACGCCCACGCCGGGTCGACGCCCACCTCGTCGGTGCCCCTGCGCGGTGGACCGCCGAGTACGACCCGGGCCCAGTCGCGTACCGGCCCGACCGCCGGGCCCACGAGCGCTGGGGCGACCAGCGCGGTGGCGGATCCGATACGGACGGTCGACGCCATCGCCCCTGTCGCGAGCCGCGCGAACCCACCGAAGTCGATGCCCCGCATGCGCTCAGGCTTCCCGAGTGATCGGTCGATGCATTCGGGCGAGTGTAGGCGCGGAGAAGGGCGGTCGAGGATGCGCGCGCCGCGCGTTGCGGTATCGGAACCCAACTGTGCGCCGGCGCGCGGTTCACCCGTGCAGAATCGTCTCTCCCCCGCGATGGTCCCGGGCCGTAACAATCGGCGATGTGATCGAAGTGGACGATCAGATGCCGGGGTCCGGGGAAGATCTGGCTGCGCCGGTAGGGCGGCGGATCGACGACCGGACCGGGAGCGGCGACGCGGCGTACGACGGCTCACAGATCACCGGCACCGGGTAGGCGTAGTCGTCGAGCACGTCCAGCAGTTCGAGTACCCCCGGCCGGCGGAAGACTGGTCGATCTGCTGTTCCCCCGGCCACAGAGTGCCCGCGACAGGCCCTGGGCGCAGTGCGCTGCCCGGGCGGCATACCGAAGTCAGTACTCGGTTCATGGAGAACCGAGCAGCCCTTGACGCAACCGACCAGTTGCAATAGTATTTATCGCAATCAACTGGTTGCTATAAAGGAGTACGCAATGGGATTCCCCGATCAGATCGCCCGCACCATGGAACTCGCACATCCGCCCGCCAAGGTCTGGGCCGCACTCACCACCGCCGAAGGGCTCGGTTCCTGGTTCGGCAATACGGCGACGATCGACCTGCGTCCCGGTGGCGCGGCTTGGATGACGTGGGAGGGCGGGCATACCGCGAATATGCGAGTGGAGCGGGTGGAGGAGCCGAGCATCTTCGGATTCACCTGGCAGATCTTCGGATTGTCCGAGGACGATCCGCGACGCACCTATGTCGAGTTCACTCTCGAACCCGTCGGCGCGGGCACGCGGCTCACCGTGGTGGAGACCGGCTTCGCGCAACTGCCCGAGGACGAACACCGCATCGCCTTCGGCGGCAACACCGACGGCTGGGCCAGCGAACTCGCCGAACTCGTCCAGTACCTCGATGCAGCCTGACCAGGAAATCATCGCGGAACGGGTCTTCGTCGCGCTCGCCGATCCCAGCAGGCGCTCGGTCCTTGCCACTCTGGCCGCCGGCGGCCCGGCCACCGCGACCGATCTCGCCGATCGACTGCCCATCAGCCGACAGGCGATCGCCAAACACCTGGCCCTGCTGTCGGAGGCGGGCCTGGTGATCGCGGAACCCGGGGAGCGGCGGCGCATCCGGTACCGCCTCGATTCCGCGCCCATGCAGGTTGCGCAGCAATTCCTGGCCGCGATGGCGCGGGACTGGGACGGCCCGCTCGACGCGTTACGTAGACACCTGGACAACCGGGAACAATGAGGCCGTGGCACTCCCGGCGATGGACATCCTTATCGCCGGGTGTCCGTGATCTGAATTCTCTCGATTCGCCGCCGCGCCCATGCCCGAGTCCCACCAGGACAGGCATGGGCCCGGACGGCCCCCGGGACCGCGGCAAAGGCTCACCGCTCGTATTCCGCACCGGGGTGGACCCCTACCGGCACGGGCCGGATACCGGCGGCAAGCCAGCGACGGGTCACCTCGGCGGCCACCGCGGGGCGCTCGCTGTCCAGGACAGCAATGCCGCAGTCGCCGCCACCGGCGCCCGATGGCTTCGCGGCCGCCCCGGCGCGCTCCGCTTCGGTGCACAGCACATCAAGGTGACCTGTCCGGATGCCGAGGCCGGTCGTCGCGTCGAGCGCGTAGAGAAGTTCTCGTGCCCGGCGTATTCCGTGGCCGACGGCATACACATCGTCGTCAGCCAATGCGTTCACCAGGTGTTCGACGGCGTTCCTGCTATCCGAGAGGAATCCGGGGCAGGCGTCGATCCGGTGGTGCCGGTCCCCGGTTCGTGCGGTGAGCGCCGGTGTCGAAGCGGGCCGGCCGGTCCACCCGACCAGCAGGCCGACCCGTTCGGGCGGCGGTATCGTGCGCACCGAGAAACCCGGCCACGGTGCGCGCAATGCCGCGGTGACCGATCCACCCCGAACGAATTCCCGTACGCGGTGCCGGTCCGGACTGCGGTAGGCGACCCACCCGCCCCAGGTGGACGCGGCGATATCGCCACCGGAACCGTTCGGGCCGACCGCGAGAGAGGCCAGCATTGCCAGCCGGTACCGGTCGGTGCGGCCGAGGTGTAGTCGATAGAACGCGGCCAGCGCGTCGACCGTGGCCACCGTCACCGCGGCGCTGGAACCGAAGCCCAGCTTGTGCCCGCCTTCGGTCATGCCCTCTCCCCTGGCGGTCAGCCGGAAAGAGCTCGGTTGCCCACCCGATTCGGCCAGGAGCCGTTCGACCACCCCCACGGCCGCGAGGACGAACCCGAAAAGTCCCGGGTCTCGGCCGGATACGGGTACGAGGCGCCCGGAACGGCGCGTGCACCGCATCGTGCTCCCGCCGCCGAGATCCGAAGAAAGCACCGTCGTATCGGACGGACTCTCGGCGATCGTGACGGCCACATAGCGGTCCACGGCGACGAGGACCGCCGGATTGGCGGGCCGGAGCACGGCGTATTCACCGGCGACGAACAGTTTGCCCGGCGCACGGCGGGTAATCATCGCCGGCTCCCGCGACCGGCCCGGGAATGCGGTGGGCGCACGAGTGCTTCGGCACTGTTCACGGCCGACCTCCGTGTTCGAGCGGCCGGATCGCTGCGCGCGCCCGGCCTGAACGGTCAGGAACGATCGTGGTTCACCCGCATCGCCAGATCGTCCAGTGACCGCAGACTTTCGGCCTCGGCGTCGGAGATCTCGACGTGGAAGGCGCGTTCGATACGGACCAGCAGCGCGCTCATATCCATCGAGTCGACACCCTGGTCTTCGAGGGGGAGATCGGCGCGCAGCGCGTCGAGATCCACATCGAAATCCGTCATCAGTTCGGCGATATCTCGTGCGGTGGTCATCTACTTCTCCTTTTCGGTGGCACGGATCAGACAGGTCCCCCAGGAAAAGCCCACCCCGAAACCGCTGAGCACGATGTCGGTAGGCGGCCGCTGCCCGAGGCGGGCGGCGAGCATCAGGGGGATGGAAGACGAGACCGTGTTGCCGTATTCGGCGATCTCGAAGGGAAGCCGGCTCTCGTCGACTTCGAGGTCGTCACGCAGCGTGTCGACAATGCGTTTGGAACCCGGGTGTACGAGGAACACGCGGATATCACCGATCGTGAGATCGTTGCGCTCGAGCACCCGGCGGATGCTCGCAGGACCTTCCCGGGCCGCGTTCAGGAATACGCCGCGACCCTGCATCGCCAGGCGATCGGTATCGGACCTGATCAACGACGAGGTGCCCGGGACGGTACCGAAATCGGCATCGACAATCCGGTATCCCCCGGCGCCGGTGGCGCAGTATGAGACGGTGGCGCCGTCGCCGAACAACAGGGCCGTGTCCCGGTCGTGCGGGTCGACGATTTCGCTGTACGGATCACAGGTGAACAGCAGCGCGTGGTCGAAGCCGAAGCGGTCGGCGAGGGCGGTCACCACGGCCAGCCCGTGGGTGTATCCGGCGCAGCCCTGGGACAGATCGAAGGTCATGCACTGTTTCGCCAGTCCGAGTTTCTCGTGCAGGATCGCGGCGGTATGTGGTATTGGCATATCCGGGTTCTGGGTGACGACGCAGCAGAGTTGGATCGCGGCGGGGGCGATCCGGATACGGCCGCACAAATCGGCGAATGCCGCGGCGCACAGGTCACTGGCCCGTTGGCCGGGTTCCTTCACGGCACGGGCCGTGATGCCGATCTTGGTGTTCAAGAACTCCTCGGTCACGGCCAGCGATGGCGCGGCCTCCGCGTTCCGCAGCCGCTTACCGGGGAGGTGGGTGCCGATGGCGGTCAGGGCGATCGGCCCGGGCCCGGCGGTGTGGTGCCGCATGGAATCCTCCTTCCGGGTTCCCGGGTTCACCGGGCCTCGTAGATCCGCTGGTGACCGTCGATCGCGGCCAAGCGGAACGGTGCGCCGGTCTCCACCGGTAGCGTGCGATCGCCGCCCTTCCCGAGCGCCGAATAGGCGTGGTACAGCTCGCGATACCGGTGGTAGCCGACGGGTTTGCGGGCGTCGATGGTCTGCCGGTTATCCGTGGTGCGCAGCTGCCGCCGATAGCCCGGGACCGGTACCGCGGAGAAGAATTCGGCGACCGCGCCCGATCCGTAGCTGAGCATTGCCACCGGTTTCCCGGTGAGGTCGCCGCCGTGGTCGAGTACGGAGGCCAGGGCCAGGTAGAGGGAGGCTGTGTAGCTGTTGCCGATCACCCGGTTGTAGTGGGTGGTGGGCGCGAGTTTCTCGGCGAGCGCTTCACGAGTCGCGACCTCGCCCTGACTCTCCAGCAGATGCCGGTGCGCTTTGTACGCCATCTCGGTGAACGGCTGGTGGTAGCAGAACGCGGCGAACCGGTCGAGGTCGCGGCCACCGCCGCTGCGGTAGTGGGCGAACGCGTGCTCGGTCGCGGTGAGATAGGCATGAACCGAGAGCTTCCCGTCCACGATCGGCGTGCCGCGGTAGTTCGGTCGCCAGAAGTCGTTCACATCGTCGGAATAGAGGCCCGAGACCGGGTCCAGTGCGGCGATGGCGGGATCGGCGGCGACCAGGAACGCGACGGCGCCGGCCCCCTGGGTGGCCTCGGCGGGTGTATCGAGGTCGTAGCGGGCGATATCGGTGGCGATGACGAGTATCTGCTGCGCCGGGTCCCGCGCGACGAGCCCCACGGCGAACTGGAGTGCCGCGGTGGCCGCATAACAGGCCTGTTTGAGTTCGACCATCCGGGTACAGCGCGGCAGATCCAATAGCGAATGCAGATACAATCCCGCCGATTTCGACTGATCGACCCCCGACTCGGTCGCGAGCAGCACGGTGCTCGGTTCCGCCCGGCCGTGCCGGGCGAGAATCGGGGCCGCGGCACTCGCCGCGAGGGTGACGATATCCTCGTCGAGAGCGGGAATGCTCATCGCCTCCTGCCCGATACCGCTCCGGTACTTGGCACCGTCCGTACCCTGGGCCTCGGCCAAGGCGGCGTGCTCGAGGACGTAATGCGTGGTGGCGAGGGACAGATCGTGGATCCCGATCGCTGTGGTCATTGTTCCTCCTGTCGCTGCGCTCATGCGCTGTGGCGTTCGAGCCGGGTATGCGCTCGCATGAGCTCGCCAGGGCTGGTCAGGGCGGCGAGCAGCGACAATTCACCGCACAGCACCACCGCCGCCGCGATCGCGGCCAACCGGCGCGCGTTCTCCCCCGCGGGCCGGGGTTCGCGGCAGCCGAGACGGCGCAGGGCATCGTCGACGAACGGGTGATGTTTCCCATTGCCCACGGTCCCGACGACGAGATTGGGCACGGTGCAGGAGAAATAGAGGTCGCCGTCGCGGTCCTCGGCGTAGGTGATCCCCTGCGACCCTTCGACGATATTCGCCGCGTCCTGACCGGTGGCCAGGTAGAAGGCGAGCAGCATATTCGCGTAATGGGCGTTGGCGGTGCGGACGCCGCCGGCCAGTACGGTGCCGAGCAGATTCTTCCGGGTGTTGAGGGTGGCGATTCGCTCGGCGGTGGTGTGTAATCGCCGGTCCACCTCGCGCCGCGGCACGATGATCTCGGCGACCGCGTTCTTACCCCGGCCGAGGATCCCGTTCACGGCGCTGGTCTTCTTGTCGGTACAGAAGTTCCCTGATACCGAGCCGTAGTGGAGCTCGGGGTACTCGGCGAGGATCCAGGTGAGGAGCCGGTCCCCGGCCTGCGTCGTCATATTGTGCCCGGCGGCGTCGCCGGTGGTGAATTCGAAACGGAGGAATAACAGGTTCCCGGCGACCTGGTGGTGCATATCGATCAGATCCGCGTAACGGCTGGTCATCGTGACCGCGTTGCGTAGTTCCTCGAAGCGGCCGTGCAGCTGCTGTGTCACCCGGTACGCGGCGCCGGCGTGATCGGCTTCGAGTAGCACCGATCGGCTCATCCGATCGTCGATAACGGTGACCCGGATGCCCTGTTCGACGGAGCGCGACAGCCGCGCGCCGCGGCGCACCGACGGCCACAGCGGTGTTTCGAACGTGGCCAGGGGTACGTCGAGTTCATCCGTCGCGGCATTGCCGGTGATCCGGACGGGCCCCACCCAGGCGAGTGGGATGGTCGCGTGTTCGTCGATGTCCATAGCGGAACTCACCGTCTTCCGGTCGGGGTGTCGAGCGCAGTGGCCACGTACTCGGGCGGCGCGGCGGAACGAGGGCCGGCGTGCTGTTCTGTGCACGGTGCCACGCTGCGGCGGCCGTATGCCGTCGGGCGGATTCCCATCGCGCGGCAGAATTGCGCCACGTCTCCCGTGATGGCGAGATCTGCGCGGGTGAGGTCCTGCGGCGTACGCGCCCCGAGTACGGTCATGATCGAGGTGAGCTGGTCCAGCCAGCCACGGATGGCTGTGATCAACGCATCCGGCCCGCGGTCCAGCAGGATCGTCAGGAAGGCGCCGGCCACACCGGTCGCGCGCGCCCCCAACGCCAGGGCCCTGGCGGTATCCAGAGCGGACCGGATACCGCCCGAAGCGATGATATCGATCCCGTGCAGTGGGGCGGCATCGAGGAGACAGCACGGCGTCGACTGGCCCCAGCCCGCGAGGAAGTCGAAGTCCTCGCCGGCACGGCGTTTGTTCTCGATCCGGGCGAAGTCGGTTCCGCCGCGGCCACCGACATCGGCCACCGCGACCCCCAGATCTCTGAGTAGCGCTATGGTTTTCGCGCTGAGGCCGAACCCCACCTCCTTCACGATCACCGGCACGTCGATACGTGTGGCGACGGCCTCGATCTGCCGCGGCCATCCCGAGAAGTCCCGGTCCCCCTCGGGCATCACGATCTCCTGCACGGAGTTGAGATGTATCTGTACGGCGTCGGCTTCGAGCAGGTCCACGGCACGGCGTACTTCGTCGACGGGCGTCGCCGCGTTGACGTTCGCCATAACGATGCCGCGCGGATTCTCCTGCCGTAGCGCGAGGTACGTATCGGCGACCGACTCGTCGCGAAGATAAGCACTCATCGAACCCGATCCGATGGGTAGCCCGGTTTCGGCGGCCGCGACGGCCAACCGGCGGTTGATCGATCCGGTCCGGCTGCTCCCACCCGTCATTCCGTTGATGTACAACGGTGCGGGCCAGCGCATTCCGGCGACTTCACAGGTCAGGTCCACATCGGCGCGGTCGATGCCGGCCAAGGCGTGATGGAGGAAGTTGACGCGGTCGAAGTCATTCCCGGCGAACCCTCGACGATGCTGTTCGGTCGCATACCGTACGTGCTCGTCTTTGCGGTCGCCGATCGACGGTGGTTCGTTCATGATGTCCTTTCGGTGGCGCGGATCGGGGACGGACCGGAGTCATCGGTCCGGACCGGAGACCGTGACGCCCGGACCCCGGTGCGCGACGCGTAATGCCGCCACACCGTCCACATCACTCAAGGCCGCCACCACTCGGTCGGAGTCCTGCCGGGAGCACAGCACCGCGACATTCGGGCCGGCGTCGATCGTGGCGTACGCGGGAATGCCCTCCGCCCGTAGCCGGTCGACGCGATCCAGAATGCTCAGCGATCGGGGTGCCACGTAGCGGATGGACGGTCGCGCGGCCAGCATGGTGGCGTGTAACCCGAGGGCGTTCTGTTCGGCGATCGCGCCCATCTCGGTCAGGTCGCCCGCACACAGTGCGGCCTGTATCTGCTCGAGTGCGGCGCTGTTGGCCCGGGCCCAGGACCGGTACAGCGGTGAGGTCGCGATGGTCTGACGCATCGCCGTACGACTGGGCAGGGCTTTCGGTCCCGCGTCGACGATGGCGACGACCATGGCGGGATCGATGGCGGAGCGCAACGGTTCGGCGTAGCAACTCTCGTCACCCACCGCCCCGAACCCGGTTCCCGCGTGCCAGAGGACGAATCCGCCGAAGATCGACCGGCAGGCCGACCCGGAGCCACGGCGCGCCAACCGGGACAGCGTCCGCCGGTCGAGCCGCAATCCGTACGCGGCCGACGCGGCCGCCGCGAGTGCGGCGAAACCACTGGCCGAGGACGCCAGGCCGGCGCCGGTGGGGACGGTGTTCTCGGTGATCACCCGGGCGCGTTCGGAGCGTCCGGCCAGGTCCCGGACAAGGTCGAGAAACCGTTCGACTCGTACCCGGGCCCCTGCCTCGGCGCGCCGGCCGTTGAGCCGCACGGAATCCGTCGCGGCGCGCGGCCGGAGCGTCACCCGCGTGGTGGTGGGAAAAATGTCGAGCGTCATCGACAGGCTGCCGGTCACCGGCAGGACCAGCTCTTCGTCGCGTTTACCCCAGTATTTGACCAGCGCCATGTTCGGGTATGCCACCGCGAGGGCACCCGTGCCAGGGCAGCCGCGGTCTTCGCCGCGCACCGGCGCTTGTTCGTCTCTGCTCATCTCGGGCACTCCTCGGCAGTGCGGTCCGGGCCCCACCCATCCCGGTTCCGCTCAACACCACGGTCGGTGGCGCCGATATCGCCCGGCGGAGTCACCCGATCGGAGGCGGTTTCGATGAAGCGCATGGCTCGGATTCCTCTGCGTGCGGGTGCCGTCGGACTCGGGATTGCCACTGCCGCAACGTCACTCGTAGGTGTGGATCGGTCCTCTCCAGGCTCACTCGCAATGGGCCGGCTCGGAAGACCACATGACGCATGATGGGAATGCACACCGGGAATGCGGCACCCCGGCCGGCAGGATCCTACGGTTCGTAGGGGCCCGCGGCGCGGGACGATCATGTGCCCGGCGCATGGGAAGCATGCGCGCGTCGCCGTTCCTTACCCGGACCCGAGCGGTAACCCTCGATAGCGATACCGGTTCCGCGCCCGGAGCGGATACGGAGATACTCCGGTTCCGCTCCCGGCGACCAGCGCGCGCCCAGCCGAACCCTTTTCGGGCGCATCGAGAAAGGTACGGCCGCCGATGACCCAGTCCATGACAAGTGCCGCACGCGCCACCGCGGTCCTCACCCGAGCCCGCCGGCTCACCGAGCCGGGTCTGCGGACCGCGCTGGATATGCTTCCCGCTCCGCTGGACCGGATGGCGAACTACCATTTCGGCTGGTGTGATACCGAGGGAAACGCGACGGATACCGGCTGGGGCAAAGGGTTGCGGGCCGGCCTCACGACAGCCGCGGCCGAGGCCTGTGGTGCCGCCCCGGATGCCGCCGCACCGATGGCGGTGGCCATCGAGCTGATGCACAACTTCAGCCTGGTGCACGACGACGTACTGGATACCGATCGCATCCGGCGGGGGCGACCCACCGTATGGGCCCGGTGGGGGATTCCGGCGGCGATCTGTCTGGGCGACGCATTACACGCCGGCGGTATCCAGGTGCTGGCCCGTGAACTACCGGGAGATCAGGCCGCCGCCGCGGTGACGCGGCTGGAGTCGGTGATGGCCGAACTGTGTCGGGGACAGTGCGTCGACTGCGCGTTCGACGGCCGCACCACGGTGAAAGTATCGGAATACCTGGCGATGGCGACCGGAAAAACCGGAGCCCTGATGGGCGCCGCCTGCGCGCTGGGCGCGTCGGTCGCGGAGGCGGACCCCGCGACGATGGCCGCCTTCGACGCCTTCGGTAGCACTCTCGGCCTGGCCTTCCAGGTCGTCGATGATCTACTCGGCATCTGGGGCGATCCCGCGGTCACCGGTAAAACGGCCGGCAACGACCTGATCGCCCGGAAATGGTCGTATCCGGTCGCCGCCGCGCTCGAGTCCGGTACCTCCACCGCCGCAGCCCGGGAGCTGACCCGGCTCTACCGCTCCGACACCACGATCACTTCGGCGGACGCGGCGCGGATCGCGGCGCTCATGTCCGACGCCGGGATCGAACAGCAGGCGCGCCGGTTCGCCGCACGGCAGGCGGAGGCCGCCATCGCGGCCCTGCCTGATCAGGTGATCGCCGACGACCTCATAGCGCTGACCGACCTCGTTGTCCGACGCGACCGCTGAGTACCTCACCCCGCTGCGGCGCGATCGTCGCTGCCGCACGACAGCGCGGCCACGGACCGCACCACATCGACGATTTCGATGCCCTGAGCACCGAGCTGCTCCACCTTGTCGACATTGTTCGTCAGCAGTTCCGCAGCGGAGATTCCCAGGGCGAAGAGCATTTGCGCCGCCACGCGATAGTCGCGCTCGTCGGCACCACGGCCGAGTAGCCGATTCGCCCGGTAGGTGTCCACGTTCGCGTCCTGCAGCAGATAAGCGTCCAGTTTGAGATAGAGGCCTATCCCCCGGCCTTCCTGGCGCAGATACAGCAGCACGCCGCCGCGTTCGGAGAGCAGGCCGATCGCCTCGTCCAGCTGCGGCCCGCATCGGCACCGGCAGCAGCCGAGCGAGTCGCCGGTCAAACATTCGCTGTGCACCCTGACCAGCGGCGGCACGGATCTCGGCGCTGTCGGTCCGGGGAAGACGACAGCCAGGTGCTCGCGTCCGTCGATGAGTCCGTCGAACGAGACCAGGTCCGCACAGACCGGAACGCCGCGCTCCAGGTGGACAGGCACCCGCGCCCGCACCGCGGCCGCCGGCAAACCCTTCTCTTTCGAGAAAACTGTGGATATCAGCAATCACCCTCCTCAGCCGAATACCCCGAGCAGAAGTCCGGCCTGACAATCCCGGACAAATACAGTTCCCATCAGCAAATATCAGAGAATTCCAATCTTCGGAACACACTCGCCGAAGCGTGGACAGGATTTCGCTTTTCGTACCACCCCGTTGAACTGCCCTCGTTCCGGAACCGGGCGCCCCCTCACCGCGTCGGCGCCGGGTCACAAGAGGTGAACTTCCTGATACGCCTTGCTGCGGCGACTGTGGGGAGGACGCCTCGGCGGCGTGCACGAACAAATGTGCTTGAATTCGTAAACGCGTGCCAGAGAATAGCTTTCTCCCTCGAGCAAGATCGAGCACATCGCTCACGGAAGGGTATCGATGCCGTTCATAATGATCTTTCCGAAGATTTGCGACGACCGAGCCGAGGCGACTCAGCACCACTTCGTTCGCGTCCGCTCGCCGAGCGATGGAGAATGCCGTGCGACCGGAAACCGCAGCCCCTCACACGCCCCGGCATCGCCCGCTCACGGTCGGCGAGCGGATCGAGATGCGCAGGCGGCTACACCGGATGCCCCGCCGCCTGCTCGCCGAAATGGTCGGCCGCAGCGAGGAGTGGCTCCGACTGATCGAAACCGGACGATTACGGCTCGACAGTGTCGAGATGATCCTCCGCTTGGCCGAAGTCCTTCAGATACCCGATTTCCGAGACCTGATCGAACTACCCGTGCGCGAGACAGGACACCACACCGATCCGGCCGGACAGCTCATCGAGGCACTCGAACCGATAGTTCTCGCACACCCCGTCACCGCCGCCGACACCGCGGCCGGACCGAGCGCGGACCGGAGGAACCATCACTGGCTGGCGGACGAGGTCGCCGACTGCGCGGCGATATGGGCGGATTCGCCCCGTCGTTACTCGCAACTGGCCCTGCGGCTACCGCATCTTCTCGCGGCCGGGCGCTGCTGGAACCAGCGCCTGGGAACCGGGTCCGCGGAGTTGTCCCTGCCCCGCGCCTATCATCTGACCCGCGAGGTACTCACCCAGCTGGGAGCGCACCACCTCGCGGCGATTGCCGCCGACCGGGCGCGCCTACTCGCCCGCACGATCGGGCATCCGCATCTTCTCGCCGCAGGCGGCTGGCACTGGGCCAGCGCGCTACTACAGATGGGAGAGGACCGCCATGCACACACCTTCGCACTGGCGACCGCGCGGCGCGACCTACCGGACGACGGCACGCTCGATACCGATGTCGTGCGTGGCGCGCTCGAGCTCCTGGCGGCCGAGGCCGCCGCACGAACCGATCTCGCCGAAGCCGCGCGACTGCTCGCGGCTGCCCAGGAGCGCGCCCGGCGGGTGGGCGACGACCGACGGATACTGGGCATCGGATTCGGCACCTGTGAAGTCGAGCTGACCCGGATGGAGATCGCGCTGTCCCGTCGCGATATCCAGCAGGTGATGGACTCCGCAGCCACCGTCCATCGGCTCGACGTGCTGCCGATCGGGCGGCGAACCCGCTATTTCATCATTCTGGCCACCGCGTACACCCTGCAGGGAGATATCGCCGCGGCCACCCTGGCACTCGGGCGGGCGGCCGAATCGAGCCCGGAAGATCTTCGATTCGACGGCGATGTCCATGCCATCCTGCGGACGCTGCTCCGACACCAGAACCAGCTCGTGCGGGACAAGATCGCGCACCTGGTGAACGTGGCCGGAATCGCCTGATCCACGACACGGCGTATCCCGGCGTTCCGCCACACCTGATCACGCATCGACGCCCGCGGGCCGGCGGCCGAACCGGACACTCGAGGAAGTATCGGGTCGGCGATCTTCCAAATATCGATGGAAATTTTGGTTCCCAACGGTTTTGATTCACCAGGCGATCGGCTCTGCCATGCTCGACTAGTACGCTGGTGCCACATTCCCGGCCGCGGCTCGGTCCCGGCCATTCGGGTTACACCGGACAATCCATCGAAGTCTGTGAGTGTTCGTCTATGAAAGTGTCTCCTGCAACCGGCAAGAACGAGACCCGTCGTCGGGGCAGCGAATCCGCCGGAGAGTCCGATCGGGACCCATCCGGCCGCCCAGTTCGCCTCTGCATCAGATGCGGCGCCCGGATCGCCGCGTACCACGACGACGAGATCTGCACACCGTGCGGACGGCAGCGCGGACGGCCGCCATTGCTGCCGCCCGCCGAGTGGCGGACGCGGACGATGCGTGCCGCATTGGCGAGCCGGGATATGGCCGCCGTGGTCCGCTGCTATCGACACCACCCGGCGCACGGCGCCCGGCCGATACCGCAAGCCGAAATGGCGCAGTGGCTCGGGATCACGCAGGGTCAGCTCAGTCGTCTCGAGAACGGCCGCAGTCGAATACATGATCTGGACAAACTGACCCACTACGCACGAGTGCTCGCCGTACCGTCCGCACTGCTCTGGTTCGACACCGAGAAGGATCCGGAGGATCGGCCGACGCCCGGACGGGTGCGACTGCCCAGTGGAAGGTTCGTCGATATCACGGCCCTGGGGCCCGACCCCGGCCTGGCCGATTCGCTGCTGATCAATCTCGAGCAGTACGTCCGGGCCGACGTGGGCTTCGGCCCGCGTACGCTGCTGCCGGTGGTCGAAGCGCAGGTCCGGGTGATCGAGGAACTCCACCGATCCGGCGACGGCCCGGCGCGCCGGAAGTTCCGGCACGTACACGCCAGGTACGCCGAGTTCCTCGGCTGGCTGCACCAGGACGCGGG
Source organism: Nocardia grenadensis (assembly GCF_050942415.1). NCBI lineage: Bacteria > Bacillati > Actinomycetota > Actinomycetes > Mycobacteriales > Nocardiaceae > Nocardia > Nocardia grenadensis. The sequence continues at coordinate 3,755,459 of NZ_CP192054.1, forward strand.
AAACTTCCGGCAGGCCACCGACTGGTCGAATATCGCGTTCACCCTCGCGCACGAACTCGACGACGCTCGGTTGAAGTCCTACGTGCGAATGCGGCAGAGCAACCTCGCGGAAGACCTCGGTGCCGCACGGTCGGTACTCGAGCTGGCGGAACAGGCGCGACGCCACTCGGATTCGTCGATGCCTCGACTACGCGCCCTCGCGCTACGCCAGCACGCCCGCGGCCAGGCCCGCCTGGGCCGGCCGCAGGAGTGCGCCCGGAGCATCGACCTGGCCGCGGAATACGCCGAGGATGCCGGCGACGAGGACACCGATCTGGCCGGATACTGCACCGCCGAGTTCCTCGCCGTGGAGGCCGCGGACTGCTGGATAGAGCTCGGCCGTACCGACAGGGCGATCGAATCACTCGAAACCGCGCTGACACACTGGCAATCGACGAACCGACGCGATTTCGGCCGCGGGCTGGCGCTGCTCGCCTGCGCGCAGGCCCGGACCGCACAGCACGACGAGGCGCTCGCCACCGCCCGGCAGGCGCTGGTGATCGCGACCGAAACCGGATCGGAACGAATCGGCTACCAGATTCGTCGCGCCGCGAAGGAGCTGACCGCCGCCGGCGCTACCGAACACGGCACAGCATTGCGCTCGGCACTGCGCACCGCGATGTCGTAGCGGTGCGCGAATGGTATGCCGGGCGCGCATTTCCGGTATGCCGCACACGAGCTTCAGCGGGCAGTGGAAGTGCGCGACGGTGAGATCCGAAGACAATCGCAATCGAGATCGGCACCGGCCCGTCGGCACCGGTCCGCGCATCGGCTACCCCGGAGGGACAGGTCATGCCCACCACGAGAAGTACGCATCGGGGCGTATCCGGATCGGGCCGTGCGCACGCGAAAGCGATCTTGATCGGTGAACACACCGTGGTCTACGGACTACCCGCGGTCGCGGTGCCATTGCGCGATCTCACCGTCGAGGTGGTCGTCACACCGACGGACACCCGGCAGCGCCCACCACCCGACGACGGCGGCAGCGACGACATATTCGACAGTCGATTCACCGCCTCCGCCGACACCGAGACAACGGACGACCCCGGTTCCGCCGTGGTGGCGGCTTCGCTGCGCCGTTGGGGTCGTCCCGGCGAAAGCGTCGAGGTACGGGTGCGCAGTCGTATCCCGCCTGCCCGCGGACTCGGGTCCAGCGCGGCGACCGCTGCCGCGACCGTCCGCGCGGTCGCCGACCTGCACGGCGTCACCCCCGACGCACGCTCTCTCTACGAGCTCGTGCAAATCGGTGAGCATGTCTCGCACGGCCGGGCCAGTGGCGTCGACGCCGTCACTGTGACAGCGTGCCGGCCCCTCCGCTTCGCGGCAGGCAGTATCCGGCCGATCACCACACCGGCCGACGCGGTTCTCGTCATCGCCGATACCGGCGCCCCAGGCCGGACCGACCGTGCGGTGGCCGCCGCACGGACCACGCTGCACCGCGACCGGACACTGGCGCGGCGTCTACTCGCGCGAGCGAACGAACTCACCGAGTCGGCGGTACAGGAGCTGGCAGCCGGCCGCATGCGCGCACTGGGGCAGAGCATGAACGATTTCCATTCGCTCCTGCGCGAACTGAGCGTCAGCACCCCGGGAATCGACCGCTTGACCACGTCCGCGCGACGCGCGGGCGCGTACGGCGCCAAACTCACCGGCGGGGGTCTCGGTGGCTGCGTGATCGCCCTGACCGATGCCGACTCGGCGGCAGCCATCGGTGCGGCGATGCTGGCGGCCGGCGCACAGCGGACCTGGCTCGCCGATATACCCAAAGGCTGATAAGAGCCCGCGCAACAGATCCACCCCGACCGATACCCGCGGCGATGAACAGCTCCGTGTCCCGATCACCGGGCTCGACGATGCCTGTTCGCGACCAATATTCCCCTGCCGCGCCACCGCTATGCGGCCCGCGCATCCGGCACATGCGCGCAGGCACCTTCCGCCGGTGTGCCGACCGCCCCAAACTGAGACCACGCTCCGCTTCGACGACCGGAAACGCAGCGCCGAGGACGAGCCCCGCGGACACATCCCGCCGAAGCCACGGCGACCACCCGATGGCCGCATCTGCGGTACCCGCCTCGGAGTATGCCGAGATGGTCTTCCACTCTCCACAATTCACCCCGGGAGGTATCGGTAATGACAGATCTGAACAGTGCACTGGACGAGGTCCGGCGCTGGTCGACCACCTACCACCGGCCGCTCTCGCAAATGCCGCCCGGCCTACAGGAGGCGAAGGTCTCGTTCTACCTGCTCTTCCGGGGCATCGACGAGATCGAGGACCATCCGGAGCTGGACGCATCCGTGAAGGAGATGCTGCTGACCGATGTGGCCTGCGCGTTGCAGACCCGCAATATCGACGGTCGTCTCCGCATCGCCTTCGCGGACCACCACGATGCCCTGCCCGAGGTGTCCTTGCGGCTCGCGGACTGGTGCGAGCTCGCGCCCGCCTTCATCGCGCCACGGATCGTGGACGCCGCCATAGCGATGGCCAACCGGATGGCGGTGTGGTCCACCAAGGAGTGGCGCCTGCACGATGTGGACGACCTCGACCACTACACGTTCTCGGTCGCCGGAGTGGTGGCCACACTGTTGTGCGATATGTGGGCATGGCACGACGGCACCCAGGTCGACCGCAGCCAGATGATGAGCTACGCCCGCGGCGTCCAGGCCGCGAATATCCTCGCCGGCCTGGCTGTCGACCGGGAACGCGGCATCGACTTCCTCCCCGACGGTTGGGCGGTCACCGATCTGATGTCCTACGCCGGCACCGAGCTCGCCCTCGCCGACCGCATGGTCGCCGCATTACCCACCCCGGGGCCGGCCCACACCTGGTGCAGTCGCGCCATGGAGGTGGCCCGCGCCCAGCTCGACCACGCTCGAGCTATTCAGCGATCCTGAGCCGCTGCGGCGGTCACCGAACGATTTCATCCACGCCTCCCTACGCGCGAGGCCGATTGCAAAGGACCAGGTCGTGCAACAGAACAATCGAACACCGATCGACGTCATCGGCCCAGATTTTCCGGGGTTCTACTGTCCCTTCGAGACGAAGCGGAACCCGGCCGCAGATGTAGTGCAGCTCGACACGATCGAGTGGGCACGTCGCGTCGAGCTGGGCGGCAACAATCCGCAACACAGCGACATGTACGCCCGCGCGGGAAGTTTGCTGGCGTCCCTCTTCTATCCAGATGCACCGCGAGAACGCATGCAGACCATGGCCTATTGCTCCGCTTGGGCCATAATGGTCGACGACCTCACCGACACGGCCGTGCCGACCGGAAGAATCGGCCGCAATCCGACCGACATGCTGGCTCGACTGGTCCGCGTCGCGGAGGAACCTTCCAGTGCCCTGCTGCCCGGCGAGGGTATTGCCGAAGCCCTCGCCGATATCGTTCACCGCATGCGGATTTGGGCCGACCCGACTCAGATGCGATGGTTTTCAGAGTCGATCCGGCAGTGGTTACTCGGTATCCTCTGGGAACAAGACATTCAGCACAACGACCTACCGCTCACCCTGAACGACTATCTGACGCTCAGATACTGGTCGATGGCCACCGGATTGGCCGCGGGTGCAGCGGCCATGCTCGCCAACCGCAGCAGTAGGGACCTACCCGACTACGTTCTGGACTCGCCCGCCGTGCGCGCCGCCACCGAGGCCGCCATGACGATCCTTGTCATCGATAACGAACGATATTCCCATGCCAAGACCATGGCCCAGGGCGACTCGCATATCGACCTCTTTCACCTCGTCCGCAACGAGCACCAGGAAATGTCGTTCACCGACGCCGTCGTCCAGGTCATCGCGCTCCGCGACCGAATCATGCACCTTTATAGCCGATTACGTGCTCAGATGTGGCCCGGCGCCGGCAGCGGCCTGCGGAGATATTTGACAAACCTCGAATATATCGTCTCCGGCAATATCGAATTCGGCAGAGAGGCTGCCCGCTTCCGCACAGCCGGAACCACCACCACGCCGCACATCACCACTACCCCGTCCGACGACAGCTCCGACCCGGCGCCGCTCCCGAGTGTGCGATGGTGGTGGGATCAGCTCGATACCGACCATGATCGTTAGGCCGGACGAGGCGCGAGAACCGCTTCGTTCCGGGAAAGAGAGATCGGTGGCGGAGATCGCTACCGGGATGCCCCACAGCGGGTGGACGAGCGGAAGCGCGGTGTGCGCGACCGCTCGATCGGACGGAGCACGCGGCGAGCCTGCGGGCGACAGAGCACCGAATGACCGTCGTCTCGGGGCCGGCGATCGAGGTGGAGTTCTATGAGATCAATCGCCGCGTGCCCACATCGCCGAGGAAGCCCGGCTGTTCTTCCCGGGGGCGGGCCGAGGATGTGTACCGGTTCGAATTACGCGTCCATTCGTACGCTGCCGCGAAGTTGGCTCTCATATTGTCCACCAGGAAGTAGGTCGCCTTTCTGTCCTCGACCGACGCGCCCAGCCGGTCGAGCATCCGAGGGATTCGCGCCTCGGCCCGCAGGAAGTCGTCGGTGATCTCGCGAACGAGCGCCACAGCGGCACGATAGGATTCGCTTCGGGTCAATGTGTTCTGATTACCGAGAACGAACACTATGTTGTTCGGATCATCCTGAATCTCCTCTTTATTCACCGAGAACAAGTCTTGAATGTAGTTACACCCCCGGACCGTTGCCAAACGCATACGCTGAAGTTCGGGACTCTTCTGTACAGCGAGCGACACCTTGCAATCGCAGATCAACTCGGAGGCATCCAGCAGGACATACATGAGCCCGGAATCGTCCCGTATCCGGTCGTACTCCACCTTATCCGGTATCCGGCTCCCAACCCGATTCTTCGTTTCGGCAACTACGGATTCGAAGAGTTTCGACCAGTTGAGCGCAGCTCGGCGTTGCCAGTGCGGGAGCATATCGGCACGTTCGCGATCCCAAACATCCTTGAAGGCCGCGGCTGCCGGCGAAGCATATCCGGGTAGTGGATCCTCCGGGTGCCGGGCAATGTGCACGAGCTCGTTCACGAACTCCGTAGCATGGTCGATATCGGTTCCGCGACTCCGGTCGAACTGCCCATCGAATATGACCAGCCACCCGAAGATATCGAGCCCGAGTCGCAGTTGTTCATCCTCGGCGTTCGGCCACCACCAGGCGGAGAGCGACGGAAAATCCCAGTCGAGATATTCCTCTTCTGCGCCTACTGCAGGCAAAAGGTCGAAGGCGCGAAGCCAATCCATATGGGATGGCAAAACCCGAGCCAATCGAGGGTTGATGTAGGCCGCGAACGGCACGTCGAACTCGAGGTCCTGCTTCATATCGAATCCTCATGATCGTTTCCGTGATGAATCGTAAAAATCTCGTACACGCATTCCCGGGGACGGCCTCCCCGGGGAATCTCGACTTCAGTGTTCGGCAGCTCGGCCTTTCACGGAACCTTCCGTCCCACATACGGCCTATGCTCGACGCGAATATCTCCATCCCAGAGAGTTGCCGGTCCGGCGATCCCGAACAGCCGCGACCGGCAGCAGCCCCGAGGTGCGGGCAGTCCTCGAACGAACAGGCGTTATCGCCTGTCCGTAGCCGTTGATCCGACGGTGCCGAATCTCCGAGTGCGCCGCTGATAGATCTCGAGGGTCCGGTTGTAGTGTTCGGCACGGAAATCCGGCCACACGGGATCGGCCGGCGACCAGCAGATCGAAGGTCCACAGCCAGGGCACGAGGAGCCCGGTCAGCGCGGCGCGAAGCACCGCCGTATAGCCATAACGCGGCCGCTCGCACACCACGCGGGTGGAACGAACGAGTTTCTGGCGCCCGGCGAGGCGTTTGTGGCGGATTCACACGGAATCGCGCGACCGTGCTGAAAAGTCCGGATCCGACGCTCGATGACCGGGCCTCCGACCGGACCGTATACTCTCGAGTCACCCGACCAGCGTGCACACAAACGCTTTTCGCCGAGACGAACGGCGGGCACGCGGCGGGTTTCTGCGTGTCTTCGATGGCGATGACCCGAGGACATATCACCGATCTCGAGAGGTAGCTCTATGAATTGGGTCCGTGCGCGGACAGGTCTCGTGCGGGCGCTGACAGGTGTGACCACGGCATGCTGCCTGATCCTCGCGGGTCAGCCATCGGCGGTCGCCGAGGAGGTGCCGGGCCCACCGGCCCCCTCCGGCCTACAGCGCGGTATCGACGATGCCCTTCCCCCGCCGCCACTGCCCGACGCCCCCATCCCGCCCATCGTGGATCTGACGCCGGAACTGGCGGCACTGTGGCACGCGGTGCAGTCCCCGCCGACGGGTGACCCGATCTTCGACACCTGGCCGGCCGGATTGGACGGGATGGCCGCCGGTGCGATGATCGAACAGCGTGACATCACCGCGATCGCCGCGTCGCGGATCGAGGCACCGGTAGGCCGGGCCGCGTTGCTGAAGTTCCGATCGACATCCGCGGCGGGCGCCCCCTCGTTCGGCACGGCGACCCTGGTGGTCCCGGCGGCGGCGTGGACGGGTCCCGGCGGCCGGCCGGTCCTGGTGGACAACAAGCCGATCAACTCGCTCGGCCTGCGGTGTACGCCCGGTTATGCGATGGCGCACGGCGAAGACGGCGCCAGCAGCAGTGCCATCGACGCGTTGACCCCCACGACCGAGTCGGCAGTGAACCGTGGGTACGCGGTACTGATTCCCGATCACGAAGGCCCGTTCATGGCCTATGCGGAACCGAATGTCGCCGCACATGTCATCCTCGACAGCATTCGCGCCGTGCGCTCGCTGCCCGAATCGGAGTTCGGTGGCAGCCGTTTCGCGCTGACCGGATACTCCGGGGGCGCGATCGCCTCCTACTCGGCGGCCATGCTGCTCGACGACTACGCGCCGGAATTGGCCGAGGCGGTGGTGGGCGCGTCGATGGGCGGGCTCGTCACCGACAACCGGGTCGTCGCGAACAGTTTCGACGGTAAGTTCGCCTCCGGCGTGCTGCTCGCGGTCGTGCTCGCCTACGCCCGCGAGCACCCCGAGATCCTCGCCAATATGAACCATTTGGCACAGTGGGTGGCCACGTCGCCGATCAACAATGTGTGTGGTGAGGCGCTCGGCCCGCTGGGTGTGGTCGGGATACCGCTCGAAATCGCCGCGAATATTCCCCACCCGCTCGACAGCGCCGTCGCCGACGATATCTTCGCGCGTACGGATCTCAGTGACCGGACGTCGGCGGTGCCGCTGTACATTTACCATGCCGCCCACGATCTCTGGATTCCGCTCGAGGGGGCGCAGCAGCTGTATCGCACGCAGTGCGACCGCGGCGTCCCCGCGGTCTTCCGGAGCGAGCCGGGTGAACATGTCACCGGACTGACCACGGGATTCCCCGGCGCCTTCGACTGGCTCGACGCGCGTCTACGCGGCGAGCCGGCCCCGAACGAGTGCTCCTAGCGCGTGTTTCATAAGCCTGGGCCTGATAACCACAGGTTGATCGCGGCGACACGGACGGTGGCCAGGTAGCGGACGGCGAGTTTGTCATACCGGGTGGCCACTGCCCGGTGCTGTTTCAGGCGGTTGATCGTGCATTCCACGGCGTGCCGCAGGGCGTAGAGACCGAGATCGAACGCGGGCGGTCGCCCACCGGCATGGCCTTTGGCCGCGCGATTCGCGGCCTGATCCGCCTTGATCGGGATAGTCGCTTTTATCCCGCGTCGCCGCAGGTAAGCACGGTTGGCCGCCGAAGAATAGGCTTTGTCGGCCAGAACCCGATCCGGACGCGACCGGGTACCACCGACCCCGAGCCGCGGCACCCGGATCTCGCCGAGCACGGTCGTGAACTGCGGGCAATCGGCCCACTGACCAGGCGTGACCAGCAGAGCCAACGGCCGCTGCCCCTGGTCGGCGGCCAAGTGCAGCTTCGTGGTGAACCCGCCCCGCGACCGTCCGAGACCATGGTCGGCGGGTTCGTCATCGAATCCGCCCGCCGGCTCGGCCTGGCGGTGCGGGTCGCGGCGGGCACCGGCCGCATGCTGGTGCGCTCGGGCGACGGTGGAGTCCACGCTCACCGTCCACTCGATCTCGCCTGCAGCGTCGGCGTGGGCTTGCAGCGCGGTCAGCATCGATTCCCACGTCCCGTCGCGCTGCCAGCGGCGGAACAACCCATACACCGTCTGCCACGGTCCATACATCGCCGGGATGTCACGCCATGGGCTACCGGTGCGGATCCGCCAGCGGATCCCGTCGATCAACCGTCGTTTCGACCACCGCGGTGGCCGGCCCGGTTTCATACCGGCAGGTAATAGCGGTTTCAGTTTTGCCCACTGGGCATCGGTCAGATCCGCACGGCAGGTTGCCGTTACGCTGTTCAAGAGGTCTCCGGTTGGTCTCCGGTTGTGCTTGGTCGTTCAACCAACTACCGGAGACCTCGCCATATCACCAACTTCTCAACCCGGACAACGGGTTCGGCCCCACACCATCGGGCTTATGAAACACGCTCTAGTCCGGAGTGCTGACCATCATCGCCCGCGTGCGGGCTGCCGAGACAACCCGGGTCGGGTAGCCGAGGGCACGACCGAGCACCGGGGCTCCGCATCACCGGCTGCGGAGCCCCGGTGGGCGCGGTGCCGGTGGCGAAACCGCTACCGGCACACCGGGTCCCGACCCGCGGGTACTTCCCGAGGTGGCCGTACTCCCCTGTTCGAGGTGGGCAGCCGACGGCACACCCGCCGCGGCGGGGCCGCCGTGCCGTCGGCCGGGGATACGCGCGACCACCGGTCCGAGTCCTCGCCGGATGAGACTGATCACCCCGTAGGGCAGCACGAAGATGAACAGGATCAACGCCACCCCGTAGGTGATTCCGGCGGCCGACTGGTTGATATCGGCGGTCCACTGCGGGACGTACACGACGAAGAAGGCGCCGAACACCACCCCGGGCACCGTGCCGAGTCCGCCGACGACGATCATCGTGATGAAGGCGATCGCGAGCGGCAGCCCGAAGGCCTCCGGGCCCACGTACTGGACCACGAAGCTGTACAGCACACCGCCCACCCCGGCGAGCGCGGCACTGAACGCGAAAATCGTTGTCTTGGTCCGGGTCGCGGGTACACCCAGGGTGGTGGCGACGGCTTCGTAATCCCGGATCGCGATCAACGAACGGCCGATCCGGCCGGTCGCGAGGCGGCGCACCACCAGATACGCCACCAGTGCCACGACCAGGCACAGATAGTAGACCCACTGGTCCCGGGCCAGTCCGGTGAACTCGGGGGCCTCGGCACCGAAGATATTGATACCAGCCTGCCCGTCGGTGATGTGTTCGAACCGTTTGATGACCGCGGGCGTCACCAGCGCGAGACCCAGGGTGGCAAGCGCCAGCTGGAGTCCGTGCAACCGCAGCGCCGGCAGCCCGAACAGATAGCCCACGAGGTAGCCGGCCGCGAACGCGATCGGGATCAGCAGCAGATACGGCACCCCGTTGTTCTCCACCAGCACGGCGCTCAGGTACGCGCCGAGCGCGAAGAAGAAGCCGTGGCCCAGCGAGATCTGGCCGGTATTACCGGTCAACAGGTTCAGTCCCAGCCCGACGACGATGTACACCAGCACCATGGAGCGGTCGAAGTTCACATACGGCGCCGACACCAGCGGCGCCATCGCGGCGACGACCACGACCAGGATCATCGTGGCACGCGATAGCCACACCGGCGCGTCGAGTTCGGCGCGGGGGCGGCGGAGTAGTTCGAAGACTCTCATACCCGTGCCACCTTCCGGGCGCCGAACAACCCTTCCGGCTTCAGCAAGAGCACACCGAGGATGAGGACGAGGGCGACCGCCTGCTTGAAATCGTGGCCGATCCAGGAGATATACGTACCGGCGAGGTTCTCGGCCACCCCCACACACAGGCCGCCGACGATCGCGCCGACCGGACTGTCGAGCCCGCCCAGGACCGCGGCCGCGAACGAGTAGATCAGCGACGCCACAAGCATATTCGGTTGCAGGAACAGCTGCGGCGCGGCCAGGGACGCGGCGAGCGCGCCGATGGCGGCGGCCAACCCCCAGCCGATCATCAGCATCCGGCCGACCGGCACGCCGATCAGTTGCGCGGAGTCCGGGTTACCGGCCGCCGCCCGCATCGCCAGCCCCACCCGCGTCCGCTGGAACAGCACGAACAGCAGTGCGGCGACCACCACGACCGCGCCTACGATCACCACGGACTGCCGGGACATCACGACCGGGCCCAGCGTGAGCACCGGCCCCGACACCATCGCCGGGAACTCCCGGCTCTGCACTCCCCAAATCCAGCCGGCGGCACTGTTGAGCACGAGCATCAGACCGAGCGTGATGATGACGAGCGGCATATGGTCGCGCGATCCGGCGAGCGGCCGGATAAGCACCCGTTCGGCGGCGGCGCCGGCAAGGAACGCCACCCCCATGGCACCCAGGATCGCGAGGTACAGCGGGGCACCCCACTGGTGGAACTGCCACGCGAAGAACGCCGAGAACATCGCCATCTCGCCCTGGGCGAAATTGACGATCCCGGACGCCCGGTAGACCAGGACGATACTGAGCGCGAACGCGGCGTACAGCGCACCCCACGTCAGCCCGTCCACCACTTGTTGCGCAAAGACTTGCATGAACAGATCTCCTGTGCTCAATAGCCTAGGTAGGCGCGCCGCACCGATTCGTCGCGCGCGAGGCTGTCCGCGGGACGCTGGGCGACGACGCGACCGGCGTCGACGAGTACCGCCGATGTGCCGATGTCGAGCGCGAGGTGGGCGTTCTGCTCGACAACGAGAATCGTGGTGCCGGTGTCCGCGTTGATCCGGGCGAGCGCCCGGAACACCTCCTGTGTGATGCGGGGCGCCAGTCCGAGCGAGGGCTCGTCGAGCAACAGCAGTCGCGGTCCGGCCACCAGGGCCCGGGCGATGGCGAGCATCTGCTGTTCGCCACCGCTGAGTCCGGCCGCGGGCTGCCGCCGCCGCTCCCGCAGCCGCGGGAAGAAGTCGTACCACCGCTCGATCGCCCGGTCGGTCGCCGCGGTGGACGTGGTGTATCCACCGATCCGCAGGTTCTCCTCGACCGTCAGGTCGCCGAATGTCCCGCGTCCCTGCGGTACGTGCGCGACGCCGAGGCGGGCGATCCGATCGGTGCGCAGTCCGGAGATATCGCGCCCGTCGAACACGATCCGCCCGGTGGTGTGCACCATCGCGCAGATCGATCGCAGGATGGTGGTCTTCCCGGCACCGTTCGCGCCGAGCACCACCGTCACCTCACCGGCGGGTACCGCGAAGTCGATGCCGTGCAGCACTTCCGCGCTGCCGTAGCGGGCGTGCAGCCCCTCGACGTCGAGCAGGTTCACGCCGCACCTCCCAGGTACGCTTCGACGACCTCGGGATGCGCTGCCACCTCGGCGGGTTCGCCCTCGGTGACCTTCTGGCCGAAGTTGAGCACCACCACTCGGTCGGAGATCGACATCACCATGGCCATGTGATGCTCGACGAGCAGCACCGAGAATCCCCGTTCATCGCACAGGGCGCGAACGGTGGCGGCGAGCTCGAGCACTTCCTCGTGGATGAGCCCGTTCGCCGGTTCGTCGAGCATGAGCAGCCGCGGTCGCTGCATCAGTGCCCGGGCGAGTTCGATCCGCTTGAGGGTGCCGTAGGGCAGGTTCCCCGCCGGCTCCGGTCCGACGTGCGCGAGCTGCATCGAATCGAGCAGCGACCACGCCTGTTCGCGTTCACGACGCTCCTCTCGCCGGGTCGGCGGCAGTCCGAGGGCGGTGCGGACGAATCCGGCCCGGGTGCGGGAGTACGCGCCGGTGAGCACGTTCTCCACCACCGACATCGTGGGGAACAGCCCGATGTTCTGGAAGGTGCGCGCGATCCCGGCCTCCGCGATCCCGGCCGCGGGCAGGGCCAGCAGATCGGTGTCGCCGAAGGTGATACGTCCCGAATCCGGTTGGTAGAGGCGGCTGATGCAGTTGAACAGCGTCGTCTTACCCGCGCCGTTGGGGCCGATGAGCCCGACGATGCGGCCGGGTTCGATCGTGAACGAGGGCCCGTCGAGTGCGACGACGCCCCCGAAGCGCAGGCGCACCTCCTCGACGCGCAGTGCGGGTACCGCCCCGGCGGCAGCTACATCCGGCACGGTTGTCATCCCTCGGTACCGCGCGTGACCACGGCGTCGTAGTGCCAGCTGCCGTCGCGGAACGTCATCGGCGCCATGGAGGTGATCACGTACGGGTAGTCCGGTGTGGTGTCGAAGGTGACACCCTCGATGGACAGGTCGGTGGTCACGCCCCGCATGTTCCCAACGGCGTCGAGGAGGTCGGCGCGCGTGCAGCCCTTCATCTGTTCGAGGGCGGTCACGAGCAGCTGCGCGGTGTTGTAGCCGGTGGCCGCGATGGTGTCGGTCGTTTTCACTTTCCCCGCATTGCGCTCGGCGAAGGCCCGCCAGTTCCGCACACCCGGATGGGTGTCGTGCTCGGTGCTGCTGACGTCGTAGATCCAGTAGAAGGAGTGAATGCCCTCCGCGGCACCGGGTCCGGCCGGCGCGAGCACGAAGTTGGTGTCGGTGGCGCCCGAGTAGATGTAGGTGTCGGGCTTCCAGCTCAGTTCGTTCGCCTTCTTCAGCGACTGGGTCACGAAGCTCGCGGTCGCGAAGTTGACGAATACGTCGGCGCCGGAACTGGCGAGGTTGACGATCTGCGAGTCCACCGACGGTGTCGTCTGCTCGTACGACTGCTCGGCGACGATCCGGGTGCCACTGCCCTCGAGTGCGGACTTCAGCGCGTCGCGGCTCCCGACCCCGAGGCTGTCGTTCGGGTAGAGCACCGCGATCTTCGCCTGCGGATGGTCACGCAGGATCTGCGCGGCTCGTTCCGAGACCTCCCATCCGGTCTGCGGATTCACCGCGCCGGCGACGACGGGACGTTTGTCGTGTGTCGCGAGGAGCTCGTCGGTGCCGGTCATCGGGAACACCAGCGGCACGTTCTTCTGGGTCAGGTAGTCGACGACGGCCAGGGTCGAGGCGGTGCCGATCAGATTCTGGATGGCGAACACCTGGTCCTGCTCGACCAGCGACCGCACATTACCGACGGTGCGCGCGGGGTCGTAGCCGTCGTCCATGGCGGTGTACACGATCTTGCGGGACTTACCGTCGCCCATCGCGACTCCGCCCGCCGCGTTGATCTCGTCGAACAGCGCGGTCGCCGCGGTGGCCTGCGCGCCGGCGACGGACTGCATGAGGCTGGTGCCGAACCTGATCTCGGTATCGGTGATGCCGGGATCGCAGTCGCCGGACGCGGTCGCGGTGTCGCGACCCGAGCAGGCGGTGAGGGCGGCGGTGGCGCACAGGGCTGTCAGGCCCACGGCGAGAGTACGTTTCATGGTCGCTCCCAGGGTGTGAGGAGATGCGGAGGACAGGAGAAGATCGCCGCCTCGCGGGCGGCGTGGTCGAAAAGATCGGTGCGGGTTGTGCGGCGGGAGTGCTTCAGCGAAGTGCGATCCGGCGCGGGTTTCCGGGCGCACCGCACTCGGCGATGTGGCCGGGCGCCATCCGGCCGCACGCGGCCGCGGTGCTCATCGGATCGCGGACGAAGCGATCCGGACTCCGCAGCACTGTGGGTCGTGACCGTCCAGTGGTGTGCCCGGCTCGATGACCTGTCCGGTCCGGATTCGCGAGGCGGCGGTCGCCGTTCCTTCCGGCGTGCTCGCTGTCGCGCTCCCCCGGCCGACCCGATCGCCCGCTCGCCGACCCGGCTCGCCTATGTCGGTTACGGATGCGGTCATGCTGCCTCCTCGGCACTTCCCTATCTGACGTGACAGTCATGTCAACTTGAGGAAGTGTGACCGGTAACACGAGAACTGTCAACAGGACAAAATGGACAGCAATGTGCGCATAGTCGGCCGGACCGGGGCGATACGGTCGTTCATCTGCGGTTTCGCGGCGCGGACGAATCGCCCGGAGCGGGCCGGGCACGCCAGTTTCCGCGAACTTCCCGACCGGGCCGGAAGCATGCGCGGCCCTGGGCACTCACCTCGACGGCAGATTCGGCAGCCTCGAGATTTCCTCCTGTACGCGTTCGAGATGGGAGACGTCGAGTCTTTCCGAGTGCGGGCCGCTACGGTCTCAGGGCGTCGGCCGGTCCGGATGCCCCGGCAACAACGAGCAGGCGCCGAAGGAGAGCCGGCGGTAATGTCGCCGAGATCGAAGCGGCCGACTCGCGTCGGCCGGGCGACCAGGTCGAAGATGCCGAGCGGAGGACGGCACGACCGGTGCCGCCGCCGTCCCGGAGTCGGGTGAGGTCACTCGCCGCCCGGCGAGCGCGGCGGCTTCGCGCGGTATACCGGAGTCCGGGTGCGGTCGCGGTCCGCCGCCACTTCGTGGCGAAACCCGCATATGTCCTACTCGGGTATTCCGAGTCCTTCGGCGAGGAGCGGCCAGGAGCGATAGAACGCGTCACGCCAGTAACCCCAGGAGTGTGTGCCCGACGGCACGTAGTCGAAGGTGGCCGGGATCCGCAACTGGGCGAGCCGGTCCTGGAGGTTGCGGGTGCACCAACCGGTGGCGGCCTCGATGACGCCGCCGACCAGGAGCTGATTGGCCAGGCCCTGGGGCCCCGGTAGCGCGTAGTCGCCGTCGACGGTATCCCACTGCCCGGGCAGTCCGTTGCCGGTCGAGACGAACAACCTCGTACCGCGCAGTGCCTCGGCGTTCACCACCGGATCATTGGCGACCCAGGCCGGATCGTCGTCCTCGCCGTACATATTGCGGACATCGCCGCCACCGTAGAGTTCGACGACCAGCTTGGTGAACTGTCGCCCGACCGGATCCGCGATCTGGGCGCATCCGCTGTACCCGGCGACGCTCCGATAGAAGCCGGGGGCGGCCTCGGCCATCTGCAGAATCGCGGTCGCGGTCATGGAGTTCGCCGCGATGGCATTGATCCCGTTGGTGCCCAGTGCTCCGTCTACCAGCGGCGGCAACTCCTCGAGGAAGAAGGTGCGCCATTTGTTGCGGCCGAGCACCGGATCATCACGTTTCCAGTCGGTGTAGTAGGCGAACGCGCCACCGACCGGCATCACGACATTCACGTCCTTGGTGGCCAGGAAATCGCCGATATCGGTATTGGCCCACCAGGTCGCCGCGTCGGTACCCCCGCCGGCCCCGTTGACGAGGTAGAGCACCGGCCGGGGTTGTGCGGCGTCGCGGGGGCGCTGGACCCGGACGGTGATGTTCTCGTCCATCGCCGCGGAGTGCACCAGCATGGTCAGGCTGCGGCCATCGACCCGGCTCGCGACAATTCGCGAGCCGTTCGGCGAGACCGGATCGGCGAGAAGTTTTCTGGAGTCGGCGATCGGATCGCCGCTGTCGGCGGGGGCGACCCCGGCGCCGAACACCGTGCCGGACGCGGCCAACATCGCAGCGGCAACAGCGACCAGCAGTGCGGGCCTCATACGTCGGCGTATCACATCGAACCCCAGGTCTCGACTCACGACAGACGGTGCGTCGGTCGGGAATGGGAATCTACCCGATACCGCTGCGGGACAGCCATTCCCGGCCGAAGACGAGCGGGAGGATCCTCCGCTCGGGGCATACGGTCCGCTGCCCGGGGCGGCGCATCACGCGATACACCACCCCGGACACCACCGATTCACAAGGACAGTGCTCGGTTGTCGACCAGTTTCTTGAATTCGGAGCCGGATTCGATCAGACCCCACTTCAGGAGCCAGCGGTAGGTCTGGTCGAACTGTTCGGGCGCGTACGGCTGCGGGTCCGCGAAGCGCAGCCGCCACGTGCTGATATCCGACTCCTCCAGCGTGCCCAGATCTTCCGGGATCTCCGCGGTGAAGTAGTGCAGGTAGGGCGTGACATCGGCATTGATATCGGCGACGGCCCGGCGGACACCGCGGTCGATCGCCGCGTAGACCTCGGGATCGACCTTCTCGTCGGCGATCTCGGCGCCGGTGTAGAACGCTTCGGCGATGAGCCGGTAGCCCTGCTTCAGCGCCAGGCTGATGTACGGCTCCATCAGCGCTACGGCTTCCACGGTGCCGTCACGCAATGCCCGGAACCGGTCGGCCGGACCACCGACGTGCACGACCTTCAATTCGTCGGGCTCGATGAACCCCTCGAGCGTCTGGATCGCGAGGTAGTGGGAGCCGTGGTGGAAGTTCACCGCGACCTGCTTATTGCGCAGACTCTGCGGGTGGAATACCTCGGAGTCGGGGCGGACGAAGATCGCCTGGCTGGCGATGGCCGCCCGCTGGGTCACGATCTGCCCGCCGCGACCCGAATCCTGTGCCCGCCGGACCTGCCCCCATTCGCAGGCACGGTACAGCGAGACATCACCGTCTTCGAAGCCGCGGGAGATGCCACCGAACGAACTCACCAGGTGATGATCTTCGATCGGCTTGACACTGACGTTGTAGGCCCCGGGCGCGACGAGTTCCAGATCAACGCCCTCGTCGAGAAAGTAGCCCTTCTCGAGGCCGACCAGATAGGGCAGGGTGAAAATCGCTCCGGTCCGGACGCTCGTGATCTTCGCCGGGGTGGCTTTCGATTCCTTGGTGGTCATCGGATCGTTCCTTTCGTGGGGTGGTGTCGACCGCGGATGTGGTCGAGTTCGAGGGCGCCGGGAAACAGCGGTGCGCGGCGACGAGCGCGAGGACGGCCACGACTGCGGTGGCCGCGTAGGCGATGCGCATTCCGGAGGTGAAATCGTGCGCGGCGACGGGTTCGGACCGCGCGAAAAGCCCTGCGACGGAAACGGTTACCGCACCCAGGGTGGCCGTACCCAGATTCATACCGACCTGCCGCGAGGTACTGGTGATCGCGCTGGCCGACCCGGCGCGTTCACGTGGGAGAGCGGACACGGCCGACGACGTCGCGGGCGGATTCGCCATACCCATGCCGATGCCGAGGAGCGCGAAGGCCACCAGAATCCAGCCGATCGACGAGGTGGTCGAGGCCGCGAACGCCAGGGACACCATGGCGGTGATCAGGAAGAGATAGGCGAGGAGAACGGGCCTTCGCGGACCGTATCGGCCCAGCAGCCGCCCGGACACCTGTGCGGCGACGAGGGTCCCGGCCGTGAGCGGTAGCGCCATCAACCCCGCTTCCCACGGCGTATACCCGCGCACCTGCTGGAGGTAGAGCGTATTGACGAAGTTCATCCCGGCGAGGCAGAAGTAGGAGAACCCGGCCGTCAGTACCGCACCGCGCAATTGCGGCCGGCGGAAGACGGTCAGGTCGAGGACCGGGTCCGCCGCCCGCCGCTCGACTCGGGCGACGATCGCCATCGACAGCACGGCCGCGACCAGCGCGAGCAGCGTTGTCGCCGACAGCCAGCCGTCGCGGGCACCACCGGACAGTGCGAAGGTCACGAAGAACAGCGTCGCGGCGATGGACAGATGACCGGCCGGGTCGATGCGCCGCCGCAACCGCGGGACCGGGGACTCGGGTACCCAGCGCAGGCTGATCACAACAAGTGCCGCGAACGGCAGGCAGATCAGGAACACGCTGCGCCACCCGACGGTCGCGACGAGCACTCCGCCGATGACCGGTCCCAGGGCCGTGGACACTCCGGCGGTCGCGCTCCAGGAACCCAGCGCCCGGCTGCGCGCGACCGGATCCTGGAAGACTCCGGTGAGCAGCGAGATCGACGCGGGGGTCATGAGCGAACCGCCGATCCCCTGCACGACCCGCCAGACGATCAGTTCGGCGAAACCGGAGGAGACGAAGCACAGCAGCGAGGCCACACCGAACAGGACGACGCCGATCCGGAAGATCCGCCGCGGGCCGTAGCGGTCGGCCAGCGAGCCGGCGAGGAACAACGTGCTGCCGCGAGCCAGGGCATTGGCCACCACGACCCACTGCAGTCCCCCGACGTCCAGGTCGAGATCCGCTTGCAGCGAGGGAAGAGCGACCACGAGCGCCGAGGTGTCGAGCGAGGACAGGAACAGGCTCGCACAGCAGGCCAGCAGGGCGGTCCGGGGATGCCGTACGGCCGGCGCGGCCACCGGATCGCTCAACTCAGGCTTTCGTAGACCGGCCGCTCCGCGCGCCGCGACAGCAAGCCGATATCCAGGGCCACCTGGATCTGACGGTCCATATTCGTGAACACGCTCTGGTCCCAGACGGAGGGGTAGATATCGCGGAGCCGCTCGGGCAACAGTGCGATGGCGGCCTCCTCGTCGGCCGGTATCCCGAAGGCTTCGTGATACCGGGCGAGCAGGGCGGGGTCGCCGGTGATCAGTGTGTTCGCCTCGGTACGCAGGGCGACGAACCGGTCGGCGGTATCCCGGTTCCGCTCGAGCCACGGCCGATTGAACGCCGCACCGTTGAGAAACAGCGGGTTCGCGTCCCCGGTCCCCTTCTGCCACAGCTCCGAAACCGTCGCGACCTGCCGACTGCCCTGGGCGACCAGACGGGTGGCATTGGGTTCGATGGCGATGATCGCGTCCAGGTCGCCGCGCTCGTACAGGGCCAGATTGGCGATGGGCTGGCCGGGGAAGATCTGGAATTCCCGTTCGAAGTCGATCCCGTTGACGGCCAATGCCAGTGCGGCCGCCTTGTAGGTATCGGAACCCGCCGGCTGGACGCCGATACGTTTACCGCGCAGGTCCTCGACCGAGGCGATATCGCTGTCCGCGGGGACGAGCCAGCGGCCGTGATTCCACAGCTGGGGTCCGACAATAACCACGTCGTGGCCGGAGGTATTGGCGTCGGTGGCCCCGAGCGGTCCGAAGGCGAAGGTGTCGAGCAGACCGGTCAGCAGATTCTCCTGTCCCGTGCCGACACCGCCGCCACCGTCGCGCTTCAGATCGAGGCCGTGCTTGGTGTCGAGGCCGAACTGCCCGGTGATCGGATCGATCACCGAACCCGCCGTCCCGGGCTGCACCGCACCGATCTTGATCGGCCGCAACGGATTACCGTTCGCGTCGACCGCGGCGGTGCCGGCGTCCCCACAAGCGACCAGCAGCGCGCCGAGACCGAGTCCGCCGACGAGCGCGGCTCCCGCCCGGAGGGCCTGCCGGCGTGTCACGGCGGGTCCCAGGGTGGCTTCGCGAGTGAAGATAGTGCCGCGTGTGGTGGACACGGGGTCTCCGTTTCTGGATGGGGTCGTCTCAGGCGATATGGGCGATGATGTCGCGGTGCAGGTCGAAGAGCGTGGCGTCCTCGGTGGAACGCGGACGCGACAGGTCGACCCGGAGGTCCTGCACGATGCGGGCCGGCCGGTCGGCGAGCACGACGACCCGGTCGGCCAGGAAGGCCGCTTCGAGCGCGTTGTGGGTGACCAGGAGACCGGTGACCGAGCGTTCGATGAGCAGGGTTTGCAGCAGCAGCCGTAGTTTGCGGCCGGTGAGTTCATCGAGCGCGCTGAACGGTTCGTCGAATAGGACGATGTCGGGATCCACCGCGAACGCCCGGGCGACCGCGGCCCGCTGGCGCTGGCCACCGGACAGGACCGACGGGTAGGCATCGGCGTAGTCGCTCAGACCGACCGCCTCGATGAGTTCGGGGACGGCCGATACGCTCTGTCCGGCCGATTTCGCGGCGATCTCGATATTCTCGGCGACGCTGATCCAGTCCAGCAGCCGCGGCTGCTGGAACACCATTCCGGTCCGTCTCGGCGCGGTGTTCGCACCGACCCGGATCACCCCGGCATCCGCGGTCTCCAGTCCCGCCACCAGATGCAGCAGGGTGGTTTTACCGGTGCCCGAGGCGCCCACGAGGGCGACGAGCTCACCCGGTGCCACGTCGAGCGAGAAGTTCTCGAAAACCGTTTGGACGGTGCCGTCCTTCTTGCTCACGAACGATTTGGCGATATCGCGCAGTTCGATACCGGCGCTCATACCGAGGACTCCTTACGCCAGCGGGAGACCCGCCGCTCCAGTGTTTGCAGGACGCCGTACTCGATCGCGGTCATGACCAGGGCGAAGGCGATGGTCCAGGCGAGTACGCCTGCCACGTTGTGATTGGAGAACTCCAGGTTGAGCTGATATCCGACCCCGCTGGCCAGCCCGAAGATCTCGACCAGGACGATCACCTTCCACGACATCGCGATTCCCAGCCGGGCACCGGTGAACAGCGAGGGCGCCAGGGCGGGCATCCAGATCCGCCGCAGCCGGGTCCACGCGCTGAAGTGGTACACATGGGCCATCTCGTGCAGCTGCGGATCGACCTCGCGGACACCCTGGGTGATGTTGACGATGAGTGCGGGCGCGGCGGCGAGGGCCACTGCCAGGATCGGGTTGATCATGCTGATGCCGAACCAGATAACGCACAGCAGCGCCTTCACCAGGCCCGGCGTCACCAATCCCAGGAGTACGGCAGGCTCGAGGAACCGCCGGACGTATTTGTTGCGGCCCATGGCGATCCCGAGAAC
The DNA here is from genome assembly GCF_050942415.1 of Nocardia grenadensis. Classification (NCBI taxonomy): domain Bacteria; kingdom Bacillati; phylum Actinomycetota; class Actinomycetes; order Mycobacteriales; family Nocardiaceae; genus Nocardia; species Nocardia grenadensis. The sequence goes on from NZ_CP192054.1 coordinate 3,775,829, forward strand.
CACGGCCACGACGAACGCCACGGCGAAGCCCAGGAGCACCCGCGTCAGCGTCACCTGGAGGTTCGCCCACAGCGCACCGCCGCTGGACAGGGTCACCAGTTCGTCCGCGATCGCGCCGAGCGACGGCACCAGCGGGCTGTCCATGCGGGCGGCCATCACGTTCCAGCCGACCGCCAGCAGGATGATAAGGGCCAGCGGTGGCGCGGCCACGCCGAGGAGGGCGGTGACCCGCGAACCGGTGGCCGGACGGCGGATCGGCGGTGTGCGGCCCACCCGTTCGGCGGTGGGCTCGGCACTCAGCACGGTCATGAGAATCCGTTCGATCGGCCGGCGACGCGCAGGCGCGACCGGCGGAGCAGGGGTGTGGGAACGGGGCCGGCGTAGGACCCCGCGGGTCAGGGGGCCGAAGCGGTGAGAGGACCGGGCGCCGTAAGGGTTCGGCACCCGCACGAGGTCGTCAGGACGGGCGCGGGCCCGTGGCCGCCACCAGCAGTTCCAGCCCGTCGCCGAGTGCGACGATCGCGGCCAGTTGCTCGGGTGGGAGCGTCGCGATCCGGTCCACAATGATCTCGGTGAGCTGCCGGCGACTGCGCAGGAACAGCTCGCGACCGGATTCGGTCACCTCGATCAGATTGACCCGTCCGTCCGCCTCGGAGGTCCGGCGTCGGACATCTTCGGACTCCTCCAGCTTCCGGACGGTGCGCGATACGCCGGCCGGGTCCACGCCCTCGTGGGCCGCGAGTTCGGACATCGACAGCGGCCCGAATTTCACGATCGCCGCGAGGGCGCTGCGCGCGGACTGGTTGATGCCCGCGCGATCCATCGTCCGGAATTGCCGGGCCGCCTGGATGAGTGCCACCTGCACCCGTTCCACGGCCGCCACGAACTCCTCGGTGGTGGTCGACGAATCGGGCAGGGGCATCGGCAGATCCTTCATGCAGTGGCGTCCCGGATGGGGTGACCTGACACATTGTCGTCATCGTGCAGGTTCCCTTCGCTCGCAGGTGGCCGGTCATTCGATCCGTACCGACGACAAAAGGTTAACAACTGTCAAGCATCTACCGGCGGGTGAACGCGCGGCCGGCGCCGCGGAAAATTCGGACCGGCGCTTCGGTGACACCACCATCGCCCCAGGTAGTGGCCGTATCATCGCAACCGGTCGCCCGCCGGCCGGACAATCGAATCGCAAGGATCCGAATGTCGGAACCCCCGGCGCTCCGACCGGATCACCCCGGTGCGTCCCCGGTGGACGAGGCCGGGCGACCGAACACCGGTCGCCGGCACCCGCCGGCCTGTCCGACCGCGACGAAGCGGTGCGTCCGCACCGAGCTACCGGGACGCGCCGGCCCGGGACCGCTCACGGGCCAGCGCCCGATCACGGTGTTCCTCGAACCTGGGGATCTGCACGGTTTCCAGATCGGCCAGATAGGTGGCGAGCCGTTCGCGTGCCCGTTCCCCGCGCGGACCGAACCCGCCGCGACCGAACAGGTTCCATTGCCGCATAACGGGCTGGAGGACTTCTTCGAGATGCTGTCGCAGGTCGTAGATGCCGTGTTTGGCCATCAGCACCCCGTTGCGGCGGAAGTCGGGCATACCGGTGCCGGGCATCCGGAAGTTGCGCACGATCGGATCGATCGCTTCCACGGCCTGATCCGGCACCAGGTCGAGTGCGGCACCGCATATTCCGCGGTAGAAGATCATATGCAGGTTCTCGTCGAGTGCCACGCGCTGCAGCATTCGATCGGCGCCCGGGTCATCGCATACTGCGGCGGTATTGCGGTGACTGATCCGGGTGGCCAATTCTTGAAAGGACACATAGGCGACCGAATACAGGAATCCGGCCCCGCCCGCCGCGCTCACGCGATCCACCGGCGGTGCGAAACCATTGGTCATATGAACCATGCGGGCGTTTTCCAGGGCGACCGGGTCGACGCCGCGGGTGACGACGAGGTAGTCGCGCAGAACCGCGCTGTGGCGTGCCTCTTCCGCGGTCCAGCGGCCGACCCAGGTACCCCAGGCGCCGTCGCGGGAGAAGTTCTCGCTGATCTCTCGGTGATAGGAGGGCAAATTGTCCTCGGTGAGCAGGTTGGTGATCAACGCAGCCTTCGCCACCTCCGACAATCGTGATTGTCCCGGCTCCCAGTCGGTGCCGCCGAGCATCGCGAAATTACGGCCGTCGCCCCATGGCACATAGTCGTGCGGATGCCATTCCTTGACCATGGACAGATGCCGATTCAATGCCGTCTCGGCAACAGGCTCGAGCTCGGTGAGAATTTCCAGTTGTGTGAGATCGCGCGCCAACGCCGCATCCGCCTTTCAATTCTGAATTCGAGGGATCCGCAGGATCGCCGAGGGTGACCGGTCCGAATAGGGCCGGCGGGGGGAATCGACAGGACTACGAGGTGATGATCTCGGTGCCGTCGTCGGGGAGGACAAGTGCCAGATCGGTGTCGTAACGCCGGTACAGCAACCTGCCGCGACCCGTACCGGGGTCGGTGTAGAACAGGACCGGCAATCCGTACTTACACAGCCTGGCCACGGCACCGGCTTCGGTCAGCGGCGGTGCCGGTCGTGGATTGACCGTGCACGCCCACGCCCCGCTCGGCGCCGGTGGCGGGTGGACGCTGTGGCAGCGGGCCAATCGCAGGCCACTCGGCCCCGCGCGGTAGACGATGGCGTCCTCGCCGGTATCGGCATCGACGAACAGGTGGGTGTCGTAATCCATCGCGTCCATCACCGCCGCTGCCGTCGACGGGTGGCACCTGACCACCGGAACCGGCTTCCGGCGGACCAACTCGCCCGGGCCCGGGGTATCGAGGGGCTGCCGGGTCGGATCCGGCCACGGCCGCGGCCGCCACACTCCTCGTAACGCCGTGATCTGCCGTTCCAGCCGCCTGACGGTCGACAGTGCGTCGCCGTCCCGCCGCGTGAGCGTCTGGACCCGGGCCGCGCCGCCGGCGATCCGCAGATTCACCTGGATCACCAGCGGACCACGCTCCGGAGCGGTGATCCGGAGCCGGGCACCACCCGGCACATCCAGCCGTTGCAGCAGCCGGCCGACCGCGCCGGCGAATCGTTCCCGCTCGATCGCCGGTACCCGGCCGCCGGTGTACACCACCACCTGGGGAAACGGCATCGCCGACCACGCCCGTGCGGCCCGCACCCTCTCACTGTCCACAGCACTCCATACGTCCGTCCGCCCCGGCGACCATCAAATGTGTTCGCGGCGCACAGGCGTAGGGCCGAAAGGCCCTGCCATCGGTGACGAGAGCACTTCGAGACACGGCGAAGCAGGGCCGCCGAGGCGGTCCGGCGACTCGCACGAGGCGGACCGTTCCATGACCCCGGCCACGCGCAGCCGGCTCGACGGCACATCACCCGGCCACTGCGCTGCCGACGCCGGGCCACCCGGGTCGGATCGATCACGCACGTATCGACGGCGCGAACGATCGGCACGCCCGGTACGACTCCGGCTCTGTCACTCGTGCGCGGGCAACACATTCGTGGCGATCGGCGATACATGAGACGTATCACAGATGCCCGGCACCGATTTCCCCGGCACGGCCTGACATGATCGAAAGAAGACGATACCGACCCGATTCCCCTCCCGGACAGAACAAATGATCCCCCCACCGAGCAGATACCCCACCGCCGTGACACGGCTGTGGAACCTGCGTCCGTGGCGCGACAGCCCGCTGCTCCGCCGCGAGGACCGCCTCCTGGCCTGGCTCGTATGCGGCGTACTACTCGTCACCGCCGCGGCGATCCCGATCGCGGCAGCGATCGGCATCGACACCCACCGAGCGCTCAGCGCAGCCGCCGCCGAGGCGGCCGCCGAACGGCACCGCGTGCCCGCGACGCTCCGGGAATCCGCGCCCGCCCCCAACGAATACGATCTGTACCCCACGATCCAGGCCACCTGGTTCACCGCCGGCGCCCAGCACACCGGCAAGGTGAACGCCCCGCCCGGCTATCGCCGAGGTGAGGTCATCGATATCTGGGTGGAGCGGGACGGCACGTACACCACCGCACCTCCGAACGATTCGTCGGTCCTGTTCGACTCGGTCCTCGTCGGACTGTTCGCCTGGAGCGCGCCGGGCCTGCTCTGCGCCGTGCCGACCGCGCTCACCGCCTGCCGCCTCCGGCTACGCCGAATGGAGCAGTGGGACATCGAGTGGGCTCGACTCCACGCCGGGTTCTGAGCTCCCGGGCGCGTGCTCTGCCTCGTCCGGCGACCGCGGCAACTGTTCGCCCAGCGTCTCGGCATACGCCGACGGGCGCCTCGAACCCCTCGCGACCTTGATCACAATCATCGCCCGGCGCTCGACTCGGGATGGTGAACACTGGTTCACTCATCGGGGTGAACACTTGTTCACGCCGAGGAAAGGGTTTCTGTGTGAGCGCGCCAGTCCGAGTCGAAGGCACACGGAGCTGGACCGTGATGGCGACCCTGGCGCTCACCGGCACCGTTGTCTCCCTCCAGCAAACGCTCGTCCTCCCACTCCTCCCCGATCTTCCCGGCCTGCTGAACACAACCGCCGACAACGCGTCGTGGCTGGTGACCGCGACCTTGCTCTTCGGTGCGGTCTCGATTCCCACCGTCACCAGGCTCGCCGATATGTTCGGGAAAAAGCGGATGATGATGGTGGCACTCGCCATCATGGTCCTCGGCTCGGTACTCGGCGCCGTCAGTACCGCCCTCATCCCGATAATCATCGCTCGCGCGCTACAGGGTGTCGGACTGTCCCTCATACCCGTGGGTATTGCGATTCTCCGGGACGAGCTACCGCGCGATCGCATGCCGCTCGGTGTCGCGCTGATGAGTGCCAGCCTGGCGATCGGTTCCGGCGCGGGGCTCCCCCTGTCCGGTCTGATAGCAGCGCATTTGGACTGGCATGCCATCTTCTGGGTTACCGGCGTAGTGGGAGTGGTCGTTCTCGCCGCCGTCTGGCGGGTGATCCGCGAGTCGCCGGTCAAGACCGGTGGATCGTTCGATTACCGGGGCGCGATCATCGGGTCGGTCGCCCTGACAGCGGTAATGCTCGCGTTGTCCAAAGGCGCGCATTGGGGCTGGACCTCGGGTATCACCCTGACCATGGTCGGCGCGGGCGCAGCCCTCCTGATCGCCTGGGTGCCGCTCGAACTCCGGGTCCGCAATCCACTGGTCAATGTGCGAATCGCAGCCCGTCCAGCTGTCCTGCTGGCCAACGTGGCCTCGCTGCTGCTGGGGTTCGCCATGTTCGCGAATATGCTCGTCACCACCCAATTGCTCCAATTGCCGGTCGGTTCCGGGTACGGGCTCGGATACGACATCTTGAACACCGGGCTGTGGATGGCACCCATCGCCCTGGTCTTCGGCGCGATGGCGCCGGTATCCGCGAAGATCCTGCGCCGATACGGCCCGGTGGCGACCCTGCTCACCGGAACACTTGTGATGGCGGGTTCCTATGTGGCTCGCGTGTACCTCAGCGACAATCTCTGGCAGATAGTCGTGGGCTCGGTACTGGTGGCCGCCGGGACATCGATGACCTACGCCGCCCTTCCCACGCTGATCATGCGCGCCGTTCCACTGACGGAATCGGCGTCCGCGAACGGACTGAACACCCTGTTGCGGTACATCGGCACGGCACTGTCCAGCGCGGTCATGGCCGCGGTGGCCACCATGAGTACGGTCCGAGTCGCCGACGAGGTATTTCCCAGCTTCGCGGCCTTCACCGTGATCTTCTGGGTTTCCGCGGGTGCCTGCGCCGTCACAGCGGTCATCGCGTTGGCCATGACCGGACTGCGCGAGACGCCGGACGAGAACAGCGAGGAACTCGACAAATCCGAGCATCCGCACGAGGCGGTGGCCGGCGGGAAAGTGATCAGCCGGTCGAAGCGCCCGATCGGTCACGCGGTCGTCACCGTGTTCACACCGTCCGCCGACCACGTCGATTGGAGCCAGGTGGACTCGGCGGGCCACTTCTCGGTCGCCGTACCCGGCCCGGGCCGCTATCTTCTGGTCACCGCGGCCGACGGATGGGCACCGGACTCTCGTTTGGTGGACATCGACGCCGGCGGCAGAATCGAGGCGATAGTACTGAAGGAACGGCTGATGATGGCGGGCACAGTGGTCGATGCGAGCGGGCCGGTGGACGGTGTCAATGTGGTACTCACCCGGCACACAGGCGAAGCTGTCGGGACCACCAAGACCGGTGCGACCGGAGATTACCAACTGCCACTTCCGCAGAACGGAAGATACATCATCACCGCGTTCACGAGTTCCTCGTCCGCCGCCCGCGCGATCACGATCTGGGGCTCGGCTCGTCACCTCGACCTCGAGCTGCTCGAACCCACCGCGCGGCCACCCGCCACATCGCACGCCGACACGGTATCCGCGCGGTGACCCGAGCCAGGGACGCCGCACTGGCGGCGGCGTCGAAACTGTTCGCGGAGCGCGGATACCGACAAGTGACCATCCGCGATATCGCGTTGGCCGCCGAGCTGTCGCCGGCCATGGTCATGAAAGTGGTGGGCAGCAAGGAGAAACTCTTCCACGAGGTGGCCGAAGTCCAGCCACTCGATCTCACCGGGATACCCGATGAGGAACTCGGCCGGACCCTGGTCGGAAACATCATCCAACGCATGCGGGCAAACGCGGTGGAACCTTTGGGTCGCGCGATCATGCTGCGACTCACCGCCCCGGATCCCCACACGATCCAGGAAAAGTTCACCGGTGGCTACTTCGACGCGCTGACCGAACGGCTCGGCGGCGGTGCGGAGGCCGAGTTGCGGTCCGAGCTGGCAGTGAGTGCGCTGATGGGCCTCGCCGCCACGCTGCGAATCTTCGAAGCCCCCCACTCGGCCGCACGGTCCGACCAGGTGCTGCTACGTTACGGCGATATCGTCCAGCGGCTATTGGACGGAGAGAGCCCGACCGAGCCCGATCGCCCGAACTCACCGTAGCGACCGGGGAAGGTGCAGCCGTTCCACCGGCACATGACCTCATGGCGACCAGTTGCCCCTTCCCCAGGTCGGAGGGCCATCCGCTGCTAGGGTGAACATATGTTCGAATACGGTCGGGTATCTCCCGCTCCGGGACCGCCCGCGGACCCTGCGGAGATCGCCCCGCTCGAACGGTCGCCCCGGCGTCCACGGATCGCCGCCCGGGCTCACGCGTCGATCCTGCACGCGGACCTGGATTCCTTCTATGCCTCGGTGGAGCAGCGGGATCAACCCCGGCTGCGCGGCAGACCGGTACTGGTGGGCGGTGGAGTCGTCCTGGCCGCCAGCTATGAGGCCAAGGCCGCGGGCGTCCGCACACCGATGAACATCGGCAAGGCGTTGAGCCTGTGCCCGGACGCGATGGTGGTCCCGCCGCGGATGTCCGTCTATGCCGAAGCCAGCCGGTCGGTGTTCGAGATCTTCGCCGATACCACCCCGATCGTGGAGGGGATATCGATCGACGAGGCGTTCCTCGATGTCGCGGGACTGCGCCGCATCGCGGGTGAACCGCAGGCCATTGCCGCCGGGCTGCGGGCGCGGGTCCGGCGGGAGGTCGGTCTGCCGATCTCGGTCGGTATCGCGGGGACGAAATTCCTGGCCAAGGTGGCCAGCGCGGTCGCGAAACCGGACGGGTTGCTGCGGGTGGAACCGGCCGACGAGCTCGCGTTCCTGCATCCGCTGCCGGTACACCGGCTGTGGGGTGTGGGCCCGGTGACCGAACGCGCCCTGCGTGCGCACGGTATCGAGCGGATCGGGCAGCTGGCGGAGCTGGGCGAAGCGGATTTGCGGCCGATCGTCGGCACGGCGGCGGCCCGGCATCTGCACGCCCTATCCTGGGCGCGCGATCCCCGGCGGGTGGAGACGGGGCGGCGGCGACGGTCCCTCGGTGCGCAACGCGCACTGGGCCGCCGGCCGCACCCGCCCGCGGAGATCGAGGCGTATCTACACGGTCTCACCGACCGGCTCGGCGGTCGGCTACGCGCCGCCCGGCGGAGCTGCCGCACGGTGGTGCTACGGATGCGTTTCGACGATTTCACCCGCGCCACCCGATCGCACACCCTGCCCGCGGCCACCGACCACACCGAGACGATCCTGCATGCCGCCCGGAGCCTGCTGACCGAGGCGATGCCGATGATCACCACACGCGGCCTCACCCTGATCGGGCTGGCGTTGACGAATCTGGAGAACGCCGACCCCGGACAGCTCACCCTGCCGTTCGACCAGGAGCCCGCCCCGGCGCTGGACACCACCCTGGACGCACTACGCGACCGGTTCGGCTCCGGGGCGGTCACCCGCGCCGCGCTGCTACGGCACGGCGAAGGTTTATCGGTGCCGTTGCTTCCGGACTGACCGAGCAGATCATCGATCGGCCCGATGTGACGCTGCCGCGGTTCGGGCCGAATACGACCGCTACTCGCCGAGAGTATCGGACGCGGTGCGCATTCGAGGCCGCGACCGGCCGGGCCGCATCTGGACGTTTGTTCAACAGTGTGGTTCGCTGCCAGTCGAGCAGGAAGGACATCTCGATGGTGGCAACCTCCGAAATACGGTCCGCGGCGCGTCCCACGGAATCCGACCGGGCGGCGCTCCCCCGCCGCACGGTGCTGGCGGGAGCGGCGGCCGGAACGGTCGCGCTGGGTACGCTCACCGCGACCGCACCGGGTCTCGGTGCGCAGTTCGCCGCCACCGCACAGGCCGCACCCGGCGGCTACCTCGTGGGCCTGGGTATCTCCGATATCACCGGTCCCGCCGCGGAATGCGGCATGATGGGCTACTCCCAGCAGGATCAGACCACCGCGGGCATCCACCTGCGCCCCCGCGCTCGCGCGTTCGTCTTCGCCTCCGGGTCGGAGCGGGTCGTCTTCGCCGTCGCCGAGAACGCGATGATCTTCCAGTCGGTGCACCGCGGCGTGCTCACCGAACTGGGCCGCCGTTTCGGCGATCTGTACACCGAACGCAATGTCCTGCTCACGTCGACACATTCGCACGCGGTCTGCGGCGGGGCCGCCCACGACTACGCCTACAACCTGTCTATTCTCGGGTTCAAGCAGCAGGTGTACGACGCCGAGGTGAACGGACTCGTCGAAGCCATCGCGGCCGCGCATGCCGACCTCTCCCCCGGGACGCTCGCCCTCGGCCGCGCCGAACTGCGCAACGCCAGCGTGAACCGGTCCCGGGTCGCCTTCGACCGTAACCCCGCCGCGGACCGGGCGCACTTCCCGGACGCCATCGATCCGGCGGTCACCACGGTATCGATCAGGAAGGCCGGAGAAGAGGTCGGCGCGATCACCTGGTTCGCCACCCACAACACCTCGATGACGAACAAGAACCGGCTGATCAGCTCGGACAACAAGGGTTACGCGGCATTCGCCTGCGAGCACACCGACCACGGCGTGCGCTATCTGGACGGCGCACCGGGTTACATCGCCGCCTTCGCCCAGACCAATGCCGGCGATATGTCGCCGAATCTGGATCTGCGGCCCGGATCGGGGCCGACCGGCAACGAGTTCGACAACACCCGCATCCTCGGTGAGCGCCAGCACGATGCCGCACGCACGGCGGTCGCGGCCGCGAACCCCATGAACGGGCCGGTGGGCTCGGTGTTCTGCTACATCGACCTGTCCGATATCGCGGTCGACGGACGGTTCACGCCCGACGGCGCCGCCCGCCGCACCGCCCCGCCCGCCGCAGGTGTGTCGTTGCTCGCCGGGAGTGTCGAGGACGGTCCGGGCCTGCCGGGCGGCCCGATTCCGGAGGGCGTACGCAACCCCTTCCTCGACTTCCTCGGCGACCCGCATCAGCCCGCACCCGGCTGGCTGGCCGATGCCCAGGCGCCCAAGGCGATCGCGGTACCGTTCGATCTGCTGCCACCGGCACCGTGGGTGCCCAGTGTCGTGCCGATCCAGATCGTCCGCCTCGGCGAGTTGTATCTGGCGGCGGCCGGTGGCGAGTTCACCATTGTGGCCGGCCTGCGGGTGCGCCGGGCGGTGGCGGCGGCACTCGGGGTCGAACTGGATCAGGTACTGCTCCAGGGGTACGCCAACGCCTACCACGAATACGTCACAACCCCGGAGGAATACGACGCGCAGCAGTACGAGGGCGCGTCCACCCTGTTCGGCCGGTACACGTTGCCCGCCTACCAGCAGGAATTCACGCGGCTGGCCACCGCGCTCGCCACCGGCGCGGCCGTCGACCGGGGCCCGGCCCCGCGCGACCTCTCGCATCTGCAACCCGACTTCGTCCCCGCCCCCGGCCCCGATACCGCCCTGCCGGGACACGATTTCGGCGCCGTACTCACCCCGCCGGCCCCGCACTACACCCGTGGCGCCCGGGCCGAGGTGGAATTCGTCTCCGCCCACCCGAAACACAATCCCCGCCGCAACGGCACCTTCCTCGAGGCGCAGCGGCTGGTGAACGGGACGTGGGTACGGGTCGCGAACGAAGGTGAGTGGGCCGTGCGCTTCCACTGGAGCACTCGCGGCCCGGGTATCTCGGTGGCATCCTTCACCTGGGACATCCCCACCGATACCGCGCCGGGACGGCATCGTTTCGTGCACTTCGCCGATCGGCTCACGCCCGACGGCCGCCTGGAGCCGATTGTGGGGACCAGCACCGAGTTCGATATCGCCTGACACCGCTCGACCGGCGTATCGCGGCGGTCGAGCGACCTGGTCAGGGCAGGATGGAATCGATGTAGCCGCCGTCCACCCGGACCGCGCCTCCGGTCGTGGCCGAGGCCTGATCCGAGGCGAGGTAGACCACCATATTGCCGATCTCGGCGGGTTCGATCAGACGCCGCAGCAGCGAATGCGGGCGATGTTCCAGCATGAACCGGTGCTGGGCCTCCTCCCAGGGGAGTTCGGAGCCGACCAGGTCGCGGACGAAATTCTCGACACCGGGCGTATGGGTCGGGCCCGCCATCACGGAATTGACGGTGACCCCGGTGCCCGCCGCGGCTTTCGCGTAGCCACGGGTGACGGCGAGCAGCGCGGTTTTGGTGGTGCCGTAGTGCACCATCTCCAGCGGGGTCACCACCGCCGAATCGCTGGCGATGTTCATGACACGGCCGAAACCCTGCTGCATCATGCCGGGCAGATACATCCGGAGCAACCGGACGGCGGACAGCACATTCACCTCGAAGTAGCGCCGCCAATCGTCATCGTCGATCTCGAGTACCGGTTTCGCCTCGAAGATGCCGAGGTTGTTGACGAGAATATCCAGCTCGGGGACCTTCTCCCGCAGTATTCCGGCCCCCACGGCCGAGGAGAGGTCGGCGGCGACAGCACGCACCGACGCCCCGGATACTTCCTCCAGAATGCGGGTGCGGGCCGCTTCGGCCTTATCCGGCCCGCGCCCGTTCACGATCACCGACGCGCCGGCCCGCGCCAGCGCGGTGGCGATGGCCAGGCCGATGCCCTGGCTGGAACCCGTGACCAGTGCGTGCCGTCCGGAAAGGTCGATATTCATCTCCTCATCGTGCCGCAGCACCGCGTGGCGGCCGGGAGCGCCACGCGGGTCACCTGCCAGGTCGACACCCTGATGCCGCCGGTGTTCACTCCACCGGATTCGGACCGCCGCACACCCCGCCGAGCTTGTCGGGGTTGACCTGGAAACGCAGTCCGTGAATGCATCCACCGGCGATTTCGAAGGTGAGCACACCGATCGGGTGTCCATCGATCGTGCCCAGGATCCCGGTCTCCCCATTGACAGGCACGGTGGCGAGTTCGATACCGGCACTGATCGGCTTGGCCAATACACCGATCATCCAGCGCGCCACATGATCGGGCCCGTGGACCGGCCGTCGCGCGGCGGTGATCTTCCCACCGCCATCGTTCCAGGCGGTGACATCCGGTGCCAATACCTCCATGAGCGCGTTCACGTCTCCCCCGCGGCAGGCCGCGAGGAATCGCTCGACGATCGCCGTGCGGGGCTGCTCCTCGGTATCGCACCGGGGCCGGCGAGCTCGCACATGTCCTCGGGCACGGTGCGCGATCTGGCGGATGGTGGCCTCGGGTCGCTCCAGATATCCGGCGATCTCGCCGTACGGGTACCCGAACACCTCGTGCAGGACGAACACCGCACGTTCCACCGGCGTGAGCGTTTCCAGGACCACGAGCAGGGCCATGGACACACTGTCCGCCATCTCGGCTTCCTCCTCGGTCGAGTCCGGCGCCGTGAGCAGGGGTTCGGGCAGCCACGGACCGATATATCGCTCCCGGACCGCGCGCGCCGAGGTGAGCCGGTTGATCGACAGGTTGGTCACCGTCCGGACCAGGTAAGCCTTCGGGTGCGCGACCCCGGCGCGATCGGCCGCGTTCCAGGTGAGCCAGGTGTCCTGCAGGACATCTTCGGCATCGGCCACGCTGCCCAGCATCCGGTAGGCGACGCCGAAGAGCAGGCCCCGATGCTCGCCGAAATGATCCGCCGAGGCCGCTGTCCCCGCATTGTGCTCGTGGTGTCCCATCGTGATCGATTCTGTCCGGTCGCCACCGCGCCAGGGTGATTTCAGGCGACGTGTCCCGCGGACGAGGGCCGGACCGGAACCGGGAGATGCCTGCTCAGCCGGAACACCGGCAGCGGGCTGCTGCTGACGGTCTCCTTGTACCCGACCGCGACCCGGCCGGTCAGGTACCAGCGGCGGGGCGTCTCGTCTGCGGTGACGAACTGGATCACCGCATCGTTGCGGCCCAGGCTCAGGGGCTGGTGGACGTATCCGAAGCGGAAGGGCGCCACCTTCTTGCCCTTCAGCCGGCGCGCGATGGTGTCTCCGACATAGGCGGCGGTCGGCATACCGCTCTGGCAGGTGCCGTGCAGTGGGCCCCATTCCATCCGGACCGCCGCCGCGTCGCCGACCGCATAGATTTCGGGATGGGATACCGAACGTAGGGTGGCGTCGGTGACGACCCGGCCACGCTCGTCGGTCCGGATTCCCGCGTCGGCCGCCAGCGGCGGCACCCGGACTCCCGCCGTCCACAGCGTGAGATCGGATTCGAGCAGTTCGCCGGCCGACAACCGCACCGCGCCCGGCACTACCTCGGCGACGTCGCTGCCCACCCGCCGGTCGATACCGAGCCGATCCAGTGCCCGGCTCAGGTAGGCGCGGGCCTTTTCACCCATCATGGCGCCTGGCTCGTTCCGGCTCAGCAAGGTGACGGAGAGGCCCGGATAACTCTCGGCGATCTCCGTGGCGGCCTCGATTCCGGTGAGGCCGCCACCGCATACTGTGACGGAGCCACCTGTCGCGGCGATTCCGGGTAGTTGTTCGGAGAACCGTTGCGCGAGCGCCCGGTTGTCCAGGGTGAAGGCGTGTTCCCGAGCCCCGGGCACACCCGCGGTGTCACTGACGCTGCCGAGCGCGTAGATCAGGATGTCGTAGCCCAGGGCGGTGTCGTCGTCGAGCGCCACCATGCGCTTCGTGGGGTCGAGTGCTGTCGCGGCGGCCCGGCGGAACTCGATATCCGAACCGGCGAGCAGATCGGGGATGGAGTACTCGGCCAACTGCTGCCCGGTGGCGATCTGATGCAGGCGCAGACGTTCGGTGAACCGGGCCGACGGGTTCACCACGGTGATGCGGACCGGCATCCGACGGGTACGCCGGGCGGTACGCAGTGCGGCCAACATGCCGGTGTAGCCGGCGCCGATGATCACGATGTCCTGGTGGTGGGTGGCGTTCATGGCGTTCTCCCTGGGTCTCGTCTCGGTGTCTGTCATGGGACAGGGCAGCGGTCCGAAACGTGACAGTCGTGGATATGTCACCGGTCACACCACCGATTGATCCGCCAATAATCCGCCATTGACAAATGGCACATTACTGAATGATTCTGAACACATGACTAGGTCGATGAGGACCTCGCGCTCGAACGTCCCGCGGACGCCCTCCCCGCGTTCACGGCCGGCCGCACAGGCACTACCGCGCCTGACCCCCGAGGCCGACGCCGCCCCTGGGCCGGGCCGCCGATTTCCTCTGCGCGGCACTCGAGGCCGGCACCCCACGGAAAGTGAGCCGAGATGACAGCCCTGCGTGATCTCCTGCCGTTCGGCACCTCGGGCCGCACCCACGGCGCCCGCGCGGTGGTCACCGGGGCCGGGAGCGGGATCGGCCGCGCCCTGGCCCGCGAACTGGCCGCCCGAGGCGGACAGATCGTCTGCGCCGATATCGATGAGAGCCGCGCCGCGGAAACGGTCGCCCTCATCGAACACGAACATCCCGGCGCCGCCCACGCTTTCCGCTGCGATGTCGCCCGCCGCGAGGATGTGGAGATCCTCGCCCGGTTCGCCGACTCGGTGTTCGACGGTGGGGTCTCGCTGGTGGTCAATAACGCCGGCGTCGGAATCGGCGGGAAACCGGTCGGCGAGATCGGGTTCGCCGACTGGGAGTGGGCGCTCGGTATCAACCTGTGGGGCGTGGTGCACGGATGCGAGATCTTCGCACCCCGGCTGCGGTCCACCGGCCGCGGCGGCATCATCAATGTGGCCTCGGCCGCGGGTTTCGCGGCCGCGCCCTCGATGGCGGTCTACAACACCTCCAAGGCCGGCGTGCTCGCCCTGTCGGAGACGATGGCCGCGGAGTTCAGCGGCACCGATATCGCGGTCACCGTACTCTGCCCCACCTTCGTCCGGACCGATGTCGCCCGGGACGGGCGGATCACCCCGGGGTCGCGCCATCTCGCCGACACCCTCATGCGCTGGACCGGTTTCTCCCCCGAGCGCGTCGCCCGCATCACCCTCGACGCGCACGACCGCGGCCGGCTCCATGTCCTCCCGCAGCCCGACGCCCAGCTGATCTGGCTGCTCAAGCGGGCGTTCCCCGGACCGTACACGACCGTGGCGGGCCTGCTCGAGCGGCTGCTGCCGCAGGACGCGCCGGCCACGCCGACCACTATCCAGAGAACAGGAGTCTGATATGGCGACCATGGACTTCCAGGACATGCTCGAGAAGATCAAGGACCGCCAGTGGGCACTGGCCGATATCGATTGGGACGCACCGGGCGCGGAAACGATCACCCCCGAACAGCACGCGCGCCTGAAGCCGTTCATATCGGACCTGATGTGGATCGAGAATGTGGGGGCGCGCGGATTCGCCGCCATGGCCAAGAAGGCTCCCGACGAGACCCTGCGGGAGATCTACCGTTATTTCCACGCCGAGGAGCAGAAACACGCCAATGCCGAACTCGCGTTGATGCGGCGCTGGGGCATGCTCGACGGCGAAGAGATCCCACAGCCGAATATCAACGTCAAACTGGTGATCGACTTCCTGGACACATACGCCGACGAGATGTCGCTGTCGTTCCTGGGGACCGTGATCCCGATGCTCGAGGTGGCACTGGACGGCGCACTCGTCAAATTCATCATGGACGAGATCGAGGACCCGGTATGCCAGGAGGTGTTCCGGCGGATCAATGCCGACGAATCCCGGCATCTGGCGGTCGATTTCGCGGTGATGGATGTGCTGGGTCACGCCGAGATGCGCAAACTGCTCATCGAACTGGTCGGCGGTTGGGTGAGGCCGACCTTCCTGATCGGCGTGCTGAGTTATATGCCGCTGCTGAACAAGATGCGGGACAATATTGTCGCGATGGGGGTGGACGAGAAGAAGCTGTACTCGGCGCTCGAGCGCTATCGGAAGGTGGGCGAACGCAGCGAGTTCGCACGCCGGCTGCCGATGTATCAGATCGTGAAGATGCACGGGGACTGGGTCGTCGACCGGAAGCACCCGTATCACCTGCTCGCGGACACCCTGGTGAAGATCACCGGACGTATTCCACGGCGGCTGCTGCGCAAGGACCCGAGCTGGTCGAAGGAAATCACCTACACCCCCGCCGCGTGACGAGGACGGATATGACCACGACCAGCACAGCCCCGCTCGATGTCGCCGTGATCGGTGCGGGATTCGCCGGGATCGGCGCGGCCATCCGGCTGCGGGACCGCGGTCTCACGAATTTCGCGGTGTTCGAACGCGGTAACGCGATCGGCGGAACCTGGCGAGACAACACCTATCCCGGCGCCGCGTGCGATATTCCCTCCCGGCTCTACTCCTATAGTTTCGCGCCCAACCCGGATTGGTCACACACCTATTCCGGGAGCGATGAGATCCTGGGCTATATCGACTCGATGGTGGCGAAATCCGGTATCGCACCGCATATCCGGCTGCGGCATAACGTCACCGGAATGGAATTCGACGAGTCCACCGGGACCTGGGATATCTCGATCGAGGGCTCCGGGACGGTCCGCGCCCGCGCGGTGGTGCTGGCGTCCGGGCCGCTGACCGAACCCGGTTATCCCGATATCCCGGGTATCGACTCCTTCACCGGCCATACGATCCACAGCGCCCGCTGGGACCACGACTACGATTTCACCGGCAAACGGGTCGCGGTGATCGGTACCGGAGCCAGTGCGGTGCAGATCATTCCGGAACTGGTCGAACGAGCCGGTTCGGTGAAGGTTTTCCAGCGCACCCCGGGCTGGGTCCTGCCCCGGGTGAACCGGCGCACCGGCGCCCTCGCCAAAGAGCTCTACCGGCACATTCCCGGCGCGCAGAGCCTCGCGCGGCAGGCATGGTTCTACGGACACGAGTCGGTGGCGCTCGGCGTCGTCTGGAACACCCCGCTCACCCGGGTGGTCGAACTGGTCGGCCGGGCGCAATTGCGGCGGCAGGTCGCCGATCCGTGGCTGCGCCGGCAGCTCACCCCCGATTTCCGGGCGGGCTGCAAACGACTGCTCATGACCGACGATTACTACCCGGCGCTGCAACGGGAGAACTGCAAACTGATCACCTGGCCCATCGCCCGGATCGCGCCGGACGGTATCCGCACCGCCGAGGGGATCGAGCATCGCGCCGACTGCATCGTGTTCGCCACCGGGTTCGAGGTCTCCAAAACAGGGACGCCGATCCCGATCACCGGTCGCGACGGCCGGGTGCTCGCCGACGAATGGCGGCGCGGCGCGTTCGCGTACCGCAGTGTCGCGGTCTCGGGATATCCGAACCTGTTCCTGACCTTCGGTCCCAATTCCGGTCCGGGGCACAACTCGGCGCTGGTGTACATGGAGGCGCAGATCGACTATCTGGTGCAGGCGATCGGCCTGATCCTGGATCGTGATCTGCGGATGCTCGAGGTGCGCTCCGCGCGTCAAGAGCGTTACAACGCGGCGATCCAGCGCAGGCTCGGCGCGACCACCTGGAACTCGGGCTGCCGCAGCTGGTATCTGACCGAGGACGGGTTCAACGCGACCATGTACCCGGGGTTCGCCACGCAGTACCGCAACCAGTTGCGCGAGGTCGATCTCGACGACTACACGGTGGTGGCGGCCGAGCCGCGGATCGCACCGACGGTGGCATCGGTCTCATAACCGGCGGTTAGACTCGGATTCGGCGTGCCGGAGTCACCGGCGCAGGCGGGCGAGGGAGGTGCGGACTCATGGCGCGATACCGGATCGACGATCTCGCCCGCGCCGCGGGCACCACCTCCCGCAACGTCCGGGCCTATCAGGAACGCGGCCTGCTACCGCCCCCGGCCGACCGCGACGGCCGGGCCAGTATCTACGACGATTCCCATCTCGAGCGGCTCCGCCTCATCGATGCGCTGTTGCAGCGCGGTTTCACCACCGCGCATATCGCCGATTTCATCACCAGCTGGGAAACCGGTAAGGACCTCACCGAGGTGCTGGGTCTGCAGCACGCCGTCACCGCGAACTGGTCGGAGGAGGAGGCCTTCGAGGTCCCCCGGGAGCTGCTCGCCACCATCCTCGGTGAGCAGACCGAGGAGCTGGTAGCGCAGCTGAGCCGGATGGGTCTGGTCCGGGTGGACGGCGAGACGGTGGTGATCACCGATACCCAGTTGCTCACCTCGTTCACCGAACTCCACGAGTACGGGGTGGAACTGGGCACGCTGATCTCGGTGTACGCCGAGGTCGCGACGCGGATCGACGATATCAGCGAATTACTCATCAACGCGGCGAAGAAACATATCGTCGACGCGCACGGGCCCGGCTGGCTACCGGATTCCAACGACGAGATCGCCGCCACCACCCGCATGCTCAATACGATGCGTGAGCTCGGTGTCGCCGCGGTGCACACCAGTCTGGCCCGGTCGCTCGACACCACCCTGCGCCGCGAACTCGGTGACTATCTCGCCACGGCGGCCGAACGGGAGCGGGAACGGAAAATGGGCCGCGCCCAGCGCGACCGCTGAGCACCGCGGCGCTCCTCAAACCAGCCGGCACAGGGTTTTACCGGTGGTCGCGCCCGAGAGCATCGCCACCAGTGCGGCCGCCGCCTGCTCGATCCCCTCGAACACCGATTCCCGGTGGACCAGTCGCCCGGCCGCGAGGTGCGCACCGACCTCGGCACGCATCGGCGCCTCGAGGTGGTTGAACGATCCGGCCCGGAAACCCCGCATGCGCAGACCTTTCGCCACCATGGTGAACAGGTTGGGCGGCCCGGCCGGGGCGCCGCCGTCGTAACCGGATACCGCACCGCACAGCGCGATCCGGCCCTGCGGGCGCAGCGCGTCCAGCGCCGCGGTCAGATGGTCACCACCGACATTGTCGAAATACGCGTCGATTCCCGTGGGCGCGAGCGCGGCCAGCGATTCGGCGAGGGCGGGGCCGTGGTAGTCGAAGGCCGCGATACCCAGTTCGTCGCGCAGGTAGGCGACCTTGTCCGGGCTGCCCGCCGAGCCGAGCACCGTGGCGCCGCGCGAGGCCGCGAGTTGCGCGGCGAGCGAGCCGACCGCACCGGCGGCCGACGACACCCACAGCGTGTCCGCCGCGGTCAGCTCGAGGATCTCCACCAGCCCTACATACGCGGTGAGTCCGGCGCTGCCCAGCGGCCCGAGGAACCATTGCGGAGGCAGGTCACCGGCCTCGATCCGGGTGGGCGCACCGTAGCCGCCGATGGTCTGCGTCCCAGCACCCACCAGCGCGTATTCCCGGTAGCCGAGAGTGTGGGAGACCAGATCGCCGACGGCGTAGTCCGGATGGCGGGTTTCGGCGACCACACCGAGGGCGAGACCGGTGAGTTCCTCGCCCGGCCGCAGCGGCGGCAGGTATCCGTCGGGTGTGGTCTCCGCCAGCCGGATGCGGATCGACGGATCGATCGACAGCCAGGTGTTGCGCACCAGGATCTCGCCCGGACCGGGGTCGGGAACGGGTTCCGCGATCAGCTCGAGATCGGTGACGCCCAGCTTTCCGGCCGGGCGCCGGGCCAGGCAGAGCCGGCGATTCATCGGTGGTCCTCCTTGTCGGACGGGCCCGGGACCCGCGCCGCTCAGCGCGCGAAGGCGACTTCGGGTGTCCGGGCGATGAGCAGCCGGCGCACCGCACCGGCGGCGTCGAGCTGGACGGTCGCATTGAACGACGCCTCGAACTCCCCGTCGCGGGTGGTGCGACCGAGCACCAGTTCGTATTCGCCGACCACCGCGCCCACGTCGATGTGGTGGATCAGGGTGCTCTTCTCGCGCTGCGCGAGGTAGGCGACCAGACCGGCCCGGTCCCCGACGAATTCGGCGCTCGCCCCGGATCCCTTGGAGAACTGCACCGACATGGTGAAGTCTTCGGAGATCATGTCGAGCACCCGATCGGGATCGTCGGAATCCATATAGCCGAACCACCGGGCCAGCACGGGCACATCCGTCGTCATTTCTGTTCTCCTTCGGTCGAGGACCGGTCCACCAGCGCGAAGTCCGCGCTGAACGTGACCTGGTATCGGTCGATGAGTCCCGCCGCGTCCAGATGCATCGCGGCCACGAAGTACCCGGTGGTCACGGTGTCGTTCTCGGTGACTGCGCCGTGGGCGAACTGCACATCCCCGTCGGCGGCGACCCGCAACAGCACGTGCTTGCGATTCACCGGCGGCCGGCCGCTGAGGTACTCGAACATGGCCGGGCGGCCGCGGTCCCGTTTCACACCGGTGGGCAGGACCATCGTGAAGTCCACGTCCTCGGCCAGCAACGCCACCGCGTCCCGCAGGCCGCCGCTGTCGACGGTCGCGTAGTAGTGCTCGATCACGTAACTCATGAAATGAACTTAGTTCAGCAAACCACTTCTTGTCGAGACCGCGAACCGCTACGCTCAGCTTACCGAATTGAACTCAAGTCAACCGGAGAATCATGTCCCCGACCTCAGCAGCCGCCGTCGAAGTTCCCTGGCCGCGGGCGGAACCGGCGGCTCTCACGCCCGGCCCGGAACAGGAACAACTGCGCGAAACCCTGCGGGCGCTGCTCGCCAGGCACAGCGGTATCGACCAGGTCCGTGCGGCGGCGGAATCCGCGAGCGGATACTCCGAACCGCTGTGGCGACGTCTCGTCGACGAGATGTCGGTGACCTCGCTCGCCGTGCCGGAGGAACACGGCGGGCTGGGCTACGGCACCGCCGAGCTGGCCGTCGTTCTCGAGGAATGCGGACGCGCCCTGGTCTGCGAACCCGTGATCAGCTCGGCAGTCCTGGGCGTGCAGGCACTGCTGCCGGCCGCCGCGGAGACCGCCGACCTCTTCACCGAGGTACTCGCCGGGCGGTCGCTCGCCACCGTCGGCGCCCTCGATCCGGCGACCGACGCGCTGCGAGCCCGAGCCGAATCCGGCGGCTGGCGCGTCGACGGCACGGTCACCCACCTACCGGCCGGCGAGTCCGCCGAGATCGTCGTGGCCTCGGCGGATACCCCCGAGGGCCGCCGCCTCTTCGCCCTGCGGCCCGGACCGGAAGCCGTCCGCAGCCCACGCCGGGTCCTCGACCCCACCCGCAGACAGGCGGACCTCACCGTCCGCGACTGCCCGGCCGTCACACTGACGACACCGGAATCGACACCGGCCGCCGTCGCGCGGCTGCACGACCTGGCCACCCTCGCCACAGCCTGCGAGAACACCGGCATCGTCGATCATCTACTGGAGCTCACGGTCGACTACGCCCGCACCCGCCACCAGTTCGGGCGACCGATCGGCTCCTTCCAGGCCGTCAAACACCGGTTGGCCGATCTACTAATCGAGCTGGAACGCGCGCGTTCGGCGTCCCGGTACGCCGCCGCCCTTTACGCCGAGGACCCCGACTCGGCACGACTGGCCGTGGCGGTGGCGGGCACTGTCTGCACCGACGCGGCCGTACTCGCGGCCTCCGAAGCGGTGCAGTTACACGGCGGCGTCGGCTTCACCTGGGAGCATCCCGTCCATTCCTATTTCCGGCGCGCGCTAGGAAATGAAGCAGCACAGGGTGATTCGCGCACCCATCGCGCGCGAATCGCCGATCTGATCGGCGTCTGAACGACCCGGACCGGCGCGGAATTCCGTATTGACGCCCTCCGCGCCGTCGAGTACAACTGAAGTGAATCCAGTTCAATAGCGGACAATGAAAGAGGCCCTCGATGGTTGACACCGACCACATCGTCCTGGAGAAAGACGGCGAAATCGCCCGTGTCTGGCTCAACCGCCCGCACAAGAAGAACGCGGTCACCGTAGAGCTGCTGCATCGGCTCGACGAGATCATCGTCGAGGTCGACAACGACCCCGAGCTGAAGGTGCTCGTGCTGCGCGGCCGGGCCAACACCTTCTGCTCGGGCTTCGACCTGGACGAACTGCGGGAGAACTACGTCGGCAAGACCAACGCGATGGATGTCGCGGTGCTCTCGGCGAAGGTCTGCGACCGCCTCTACTCCATGAACACCCCCTCGGTAGCGGTGCTGGAGGGCTACGTCACCGCGGGCGGTTTCGAGCTGATGATCTCCTGTGATTTCGCGGTCGCCGCCGACGATGCCAAGATCGGCGACTTCCACATCCGCCGCGCACTCTTCGGCGGCGCGGGCCCGATCTACCGTCTGCCGCGCATGATCGGGATCCGCAAGACCAAGGAGCTGATGCTCACCGGCAAACTACTCTCCGGTAAGGAGGCCGAGGCATTCGATCTGATCAACGCCTCCGCACCGGCGGCCGAACTGGATGCCCTGGTGGACGATTTCATCGCGCCGATCATCGACAAGAGCCCGTTCGCCATGAAGCTCACCAAGATGACCATCGACCGCGGCCTGGACGCCGATATCCAGTCGCTGATGGTGATGGAACATCTGGCGGTCGGCAACGCCCTGCAGTCCGAGGACGCGCGCGAGGGTGTCAACGCCTTCCTGGAGAAGCGCGAACCCAAGTGGGTCGGTCGCTGAACCAGCGGGCGGCAGACCGACTACCGGAAGGAACGACATGGGTGAGCAGGTGAAACCCGTACTGGAGGGCAGTAGGTGCCGGGTCTGCGGCACGGTCGGCTACCCGGCGAGCGCGATCTGCGCGCGCTGCGCCCGGCCGACCGCCGACCCGCTACCGCTCAGCGACGAAGGGGTGGTCTGGGCCTACACCGTCCAGCGGTTCCCACCGAAATCGCCACCGTATGTCGTTCCCGCCCAGGGCTTCGCACCGTACGCGGTCGGCTATGTCGAACTCCCCGAGGGGATCAAGATCGAGGCGATCCTCGACTGCGACGATTTCGCCCGTTTGGACCGGGCTCCGGTGCGACTGGTCGCGGTCACACCGGCCCCCCGGTTCGCCACCACTACCACCCAGCAGAGCGAGGACCGGTGACCGAGCAGGTTTCCATCATCGGGAGCGGACTGTCGCGCTTCGGCCGCCGGCCCGGCGTCAGCGGGCGGCAGATGGCGGTCGAGGCGATCACCGCCGCGGTGGCCGACGCCGGACTGACCTGGCCCGATATCCAGGTCGCGTTCGGTGGCAGCGACGGGTCGGGACTGGCCGACACCCTGGTCGCCGAACTCGGTTTCACCGGTATCCCGTTCACCAATGTGAAGAACGGCTGCGCGACGGGGGGCAGTGCGCTGTTCTCCGCGGTCAACGCGGTGCGGTCCGGAGCCGCCGAGATCGCGCTCGCGGTCGGCTTCGACAAACACCCGCGCGGGGCGTTCGACCCCGACCCCGCCGACTGGGGCCTGCCCGAGGGGTACGGCGCGGCCGGACTCATGGTGACCACCCAGTTCTTCGGCGCCAAGATCGGCCGCTATATGCGCGAGCACAATATCTCCGCGGCGACGCTGGCGAAGGTCGCCGAGAAGGCCTACCGCAACGGCAGCCGCAATCCCAATGCCTGGCGGCGGGAGCCGATCTCGGCAGCGCAGATCGCCGCGGCGGAGCTGGTGAACGACCCGCTCACCAAGTTCATGTTCTGCTCCCCCGGCGAAGGGGGCGCGGCCGTGGTCGTCGCGAACGAAGCCGCCGTGCGCCGGCTCGGCGGGCGCCCGGTGCGATTGCGGGCGATCAGCCATCGCACCCGACGCTTCGGCTCCTTCGAGGTGTTCAGCCCCGCGGTCCAGGGCACCGGGGAACCGACCAGCGTCAGTACCGATGCCGCCACCGCGGCCTTCGAGCAGGCCGGGATCGGGCCGAACGAGATCGACGTCGCCCAGCTCCAGGACACCGAGAGCGGCGCGGAGATCATGCATATGGCCGAATGCGGGTTCTGCGAGCACGGCGCACAGGAGGAGCTGATCGCCGCGGGCGCCACCGAGATCGACGGCCGGCTGCCGATCAATACCGACGGCGGCTGTATCGCCAACGGTGAACCCATCGGTGCCTCGGGACTGCGGCAGGTCCACGAGATCGTCACCCAACTGCGGGGCGAGGCGGGCGACCGCCAGGTACCGGGTGACCCGCGCCTCGGTTTCACACACGTCTACGGCGCTCCCGGAATCAGCGCCTGCACGATCCTTTCGGTCTGAGGGCGAGGGAAACAGTGAGTACACAGACACTTCCGGATCTCGCCGAGTTCACCGAATCGGCCCGGGGCTGGTTACGCGGGGTCGCCGCGCCCCGCACCGAAGCCGCCTGGGGTCACGGTGACGATTCGGTCGCCGTATTCGAGAACTGGACCGCCGCGGAGGAACGGCGGCACACCGACGCGATCCGCGACTACGAGCGCACCAAATTCGATGCGGGCTGGGGACCGCTGAACTGGGCCCCGGAATACGGTGGACGTGGGCTGCCGATGTCCTATGTGCTCGCATTCCGGCGTGCCGAAGCGGAGTTCGAGGTACCCCGGCGCACCGAGATGTTCTCGGTGACACAGCAATTGGTGGCTCCGACCATCGAGCAGTGGGGTACACCGGAACAGCGAGACTGCTATGTGCGGGCCATGCTGCGCACCGATCTCATCGCCTGCCAGCTCTTCTCCGAAACCGAGGCCGGGTCCGATCTGGCCGCGGTACGGACCCGGGCCACCCGGAACGCCGACGGCACCTGGACCCTCGACGGCCACAAGGTCTGGACCTCGGGCGCCCGCGTCGCCGACCTCGGTGTGGCGGTGTGCCGGACCGATCCGGCGGTGGCCAAGCACGCCGGACTCACCGCATTCCTGGTGCCGATGGATGCTCCGGGCGTCACCGTCCGCCCGATCCGCCAGATGACCGGCGGCACCTCGTTCAACGAGGTCTATCTCGACGGTGTAGAGCTCGACGACGGGCTGCGGCTCGGACCGGTCGGCGAGGGCTGGCCGGTCGCGCTGACCGTGCTCGCCGCCGAACGCCTCGACGGCGCGACCCTGGGTCTGGCCAATGCCGACCAGGCGGTGGCCTTGGCCCGCAACGTCGGGCGTGACCTGTCCGACCTGGAACGCGACCGGGTCGCCGACCTGGTCACCCGCAGCTACGTGCAGCGGGTGGCGGGTATGCGGGTCGCCGCGGCAGTGGTCGCGGGCCGGGACCCGGGCCCGGAGGCCTCGGCGGGCAAGCTGCTGGCCACCGACACCATGGCGCGTACCTCGGAGGTGGTGCGGCTGCTGCTCGGCCGCGACCTGGTCGCCGATTCCGGACGCTGGGGCACCTACGCGTGGACCGAGCACGTACTCGGCGCGCCGGGCTACCGGATCGCCGGGGGCACCGACGAGATCCAGCACAACATCATTGCCGAGCGGGTACTCGGCCTGCCCAAGGAGCCACGCCCATGACGCTGGAACACCGGGTCCGCGACCGGCTGGCCGCCGAGCTCGGGCACGAACTCACCGCCTTCGAACGCCTGCCGGGTGGCCATTCGGGGCTCACCTACCGGGCGGTGACGACCGGCGGCACCTATGTGGTGAAGGCCGTGCCCGAGGGGTGCGAACCCATCGGCCGCCACGATATGTTGCGCCAGGCCCGGATCATGCGTGCGCTGGCGCCGACCGAGGTCCCGGTGCCCCGCGTCGTCGTCACCGACGCGCGCGAGCCGGCCTGGTTCGCCATGGAATTCGTCGCCGGCGAATCACTGGAACCGGTACTCGACGATCCGCCCGTGACGCCGGAGCTCGCCGCGGCCCGGATGCGCCGCGCGGCCGAGGTACTGCCCCGGCTGCACGCGGTCGCTCTCGACATGGTGCCCGGTATCGAACCCGCGCTGACCCCGGGCGATGAACTGGCTCGCTGGGCCCGCACCCTCGGCGCGGTACCGCCGGAACTGGTCAACGGCGGTGACCAACTTCTGGAACTACTCGGCCGGCGCGTGCCGGAACCATTGGCCCCCACTCTCGTCCACGGTGACTATCGGCTCGGCAACATCATCGCCGCGGGTACCGAACCCGTCGCGCTCATCGACTGGGAGATCTGGAGCGCCGGCGACCCCCGCGTCGAACTCGGCTGGTTCCTGATCTTCGCCGACGGCACCAACTTCCCCGGTGTGGGCCGCCCAGTTCCCGGGCTGCCGAGCGCTGCCGAACTGGTGGAGCTGTACCGCGTGGGCGGTACCGAGCTACCCGAACTGCCCTGGTTCGACGCGCTCGGCCGGCTCAAGATGGCCGCCATCATGGGCCACAACCTGCGGCGGCACCGCGAAGGCCGGCACCACGACCCGGACCAGGAAAAACTCCCCGCCACCATCGACCGCCTCATCGAGACCGGGACCGCGCTGCTCGCCGGTTGAGGTCTCCTCCCCCAGTTCAGGAGCCGCACTGTGGATTTCTCCTACTCCGCCCGCACGGCGGACCTGCTCGACACACTCGGCCGATTCATGGACGACCACGTCTACCCGGCCGAGCGGGTCTACGACGAGCAGATCGCCGCGGCGGACAATCCGCACGAACAGCCGCAGATCATGCGGGAATTGCAGGCCCGGGCGCGGGAGCTGGGTCTGTGGAATCTTTTCATGACCCACGACGGATTGGGCGCCGGACTCACCAATCTGGAATACGCACCGCTCGCCGAAATGGTCGGCCGGTCGATCATCGGTAACGAGGCGATCAACTGTTCGGCGCCCGATACCGGGAATATGGAAATCCTGGCCATGTTCGGCACCGACGAGCAGAAGCAGCGGTGGTTACGACCGCTGCTGGATTGCGAGATCCGGTCGGCTTTCGCCATGACCGAACCCGCGGTCGCCAGTTCCGACGCCACCAATATCACGTCGACCATCCGCCGCGACGGCGACGATTACGTCATCAACGGCCGGAAATGGTACACCTCCGGAATTCTCGACCCGGATTGCAAACTCGTCATCTTCATGGGCAAATCCGATCCGGAAGCGCCGGCCTATCGCCGGCAGAGCATGATCCTGGTCCCCGCCGACGCACCTGGCGTCGAAGTCCTGCGTGATCTGCCGATGTTCGGTTTCCACGACCGGCTCGGGCACGGCGAGGTCCAGTTCACCGATGTCCGGGTGCCCGCGGCGAATATGCTCGGCGCCGAAGGCGACGGATTCGCCATCGCGCAAGGCCGGTTGGGCCCGGGCCGGATGCACTACGCCATGCGGGCCATCGGAATGGCCGAACGTGCCCTCGACCTGATGTGCCGTCGCGCGCTGGAGCGCACCGCGTTCGGGGACCCGCTGGCCGACCGGGGTGTGGTGCGGGAGTGGATCGCCCGCAGCCGGATCGAGATCGACCAGATCCGCCTACTGGTCCTGAAGTCGTCCTGGCTGATGGACACCAAGGGCAATGCGGCGGCGCGTTCGGAGGTCGCCGCGATCAAGGTGGCCGCCATGGAGGTGGCGCACACCGTGGTCGACCGGGCGGTCCAGACCTTCGGCGCGGCCGGGGTCAGCGATGACACCGTGCTGGCCCGGATGCACGCGATCACCCGCGCACTGCAGATCGCCGACGGCCCCAATGAAGTACATCTGCGCACCATCGCGCGTCTGGAGTTGAAAAAGCACCGATGAGCACAACGGATCTGACCGGAAAGGTCGCGCTGGTGACCGGCGCGAGCCGCGGACTCGGGCTGGCGATCGCCCGCGGGCTACGCGACGCCGGCGCCACGGTGATCGTCTCCAGCCGCAAACTCGCCGCCTGCGAGGTGGCGGTCGCCGCGCTCGGCGCGGGCCCCGGCAGCGCGCACCCATGGGAACTGCATGTGGGCAGGTGGGACAGCATAGAGCCCGCCGTCGACGGGATCGTGGCCGAATACGGCAGTCTCGATATCGTGGTCAACAACGCCGGCATCGCGCCGCTGGCCGCGAATCTGGCGGCGGTGACCGAGGGCCTGTGGGACAAGACCCTCGAGGTGAACCTGAAGGGCCCGTTCCGGCTGATGGCTGTCGCCGGGGCCCGGATGGCCGCCGCCGGTGGCGGTTCGATCATCAATATCTCCAGTATCGGCGCGGTCCGGCCCAGCCCGCCCGAGGCGATGTACGCCGCGGCGAAGAACGGTCTCAACGCGCTCACCATGGCGTTCGCCCAGGAGTACGCGCCGTCGGTACGGGTGAACTGTGTGATGCCGGGCGGGTTCGCGACGGATATGGCCGAGCACTGGGACGACGAGTTCGTCGGCAAGATCGTCGACCGGCTCCCCGCGGGCCGGCTGGGGCGACCGGAGGAGATCGCCGGACTGGTCGTCCACCTCGCGAGCGATGCCGCGGGGTACACGACCGGGGCCGTGATCCCGGTCGACGGCGGCCGGACGGCGGTGTACTGAGATGAGTACGCAGCCGAGCGAACCGGAAACCGCCACACCGGCGAGCCTGTTCGATCTGAGCGGGCGCGTCGCCGTGGTCACCGGTGCCTCGTCCGGCCTCGGGCTGGGCTTCGCCCGCGTGCTGGCCGGCGCGGGCGCCACCGTCTACGCGGCCGCCCGCCGGGTGGACCGGCTGACCGAGCTGGCACGGGCCGATTCCCGTATCATGCCGGTGCCCTGTGACGTGACCCGGGACGCGGACCGTACCGCACTGGTGGACCGCTGCTACGCGGAGTCCGGACGCCTGGACGTGCTTGTCAACAATGCGGGCCGACCGGGTCCGCCGCGGGCGGAACAGGAGACCGACGCGGAGTTCCACGCGATCCTGGAGTTGAACCTGCTCGCCGGATTCCACCTCGCCACCTACGCCGCGACCCGGCTGCCCGAGGGCGAACACGCGTCCTACATCAATATCTCCTCGGTGATCGGACTGGTTTCCACCGCCCCGATCGGTGGCGCGAGCTATGCCGCCTCCAAGGCCGGAACCCTGGGACTCACCCGGGAGCTCGCCGGCCAGTGGGGCCGGCGCGGTATCCGGGTGAATGCCGTGGTGCCGGGGTGGTTCGATACCGAGATGACCGACGGCCTGTTCAGCAACGAGAAATCGGCGGGCTGGGTCCGGCGCAACACCATGCTCGGCCGTGGCGGCCGGACCGGAGAGGTGGACGGCGCGTTGCTGTTCCTGGCCTCGGACGCGTCGTCCTATATGACCGGGCAGACCCTGGTGGTCGACGGCGGCTGGACGGCCCGCTGATGCTGGCCGTACAGCTCACCGCCTGGGGCGCCGAACCCGAACTCCGCGAGATCCCCACACCGCGACCGGACGGGGAGGAACTGCTGGTGCGGGTCGAGGCGGCCGGGCTGTGCCGCTCGGATCTGCACATCATGGATTCCGCCGTCGGCGCGTTCGGCTATCCCCTCCCGCTCACCCTCGGACACGAGGTCGCGGGGACCGTGCTCGACGCCGGCCCGGCAGCCGACCGCGGCTGGATCGGGGAAACGGTGGTGGTTCACGGAATCTGGAGTTGTGGCGGGTGCCGCAACTGCGCACGAGGGCGAGAGAACTACTGCCTGCGCCTGCGCCCGGGCCCGGACGGCCGGGGGAAGCCGATCGGTAACGGCCTCGGCCATCCGGGCGGACTGGCCGAGGCGATGATCGTGCCTTCGGCCCGCTACCTGGTTCCGGCGCGAGGTGTGGACCCGGTGCTCTGCGCGCCCCTCGCGGATGCGGGCCTCACCGCGTATCACGCGGTGCGGCAACACCGCGACCTGATCGATTCCGGCAGCGTATGTCTCGTGGTGGGGGTCGGCGGGCTCGGCCATCTCGCGGTCCAGCTCCTGCGCGAGTTCGGTGCCGGACGGATCATCGCGATCGACAACCGGCCGGAGGCACTCGAGGTGGCCCGCCGGCTGGGCGTGGACGCGGCCTTCCCCGGTATCCCCTCCGCGGCCACCGGCCTGCGCGACGGCGCGGATCTGATCTTCGACTTCGCCGGCGCCCCGGATACCGTGGGCCCGGCCGGGGCGGTGCTCGCGCCGGGCGGCCGCCTGGTGGTGGTGGGCAGCGCGGGCGGTCGGATCGAGGTCGGTAAGGACGTCGGCCTGGCCGCGGGCTGGACCGTGACGGCGCCGTTCTGGGGGCCGCGGTCGGATCTGGCCACAGTGGTCGATCTCGCCCGCCGGGGCGCCCTGCACGTCACCGCGGAGACCTTCCCGCTCACCGAGGCGGTGGAGGTCTACCGCAGGCTGCGGGCGGGCGGGATCACCGGGCGCGCCGTCCTGATCCCACCGGCGTGACGAGCGCATTCCGCCCCGCGGGAGCGCGGCGACGAGTAAACAGAGAGAACAGCGGCACGAGGAACGGGCGATGAGAGTACTGGCGACGGAGATGCTCGAACGGGCACGGCGGACACCGGCGGATATCGCGGTGATCGACGAACTCGGACAGCACACTCTGGGTGAGATCATGGCGACGGCGAACGCCCTGGCCGAGCAGATGGCGGCCCTCGACGAGCGCGCCCCCACGGCGCTGATCCAGGCCGACAACACCTGGCGCACCCTGGCCGCGGCGCTCGCGGTCGGGCTGCGCGGCGGGGTGGTGGCCGTGTTCAGCCCGCACGCCACCGAATCGGAGTTCCGGCTCGCGATGGAGGACATCGGCCCCGATCTGGTGATCGGCGACCCCGAGGCGCTGCGCCACTGGGAGGTCCCCGAGGAGGTCTACTCCCGGCGCGATACAGCGTTCGACGAACATCTGCTACTGGCCCGCGCCACCCCCTTCGAATCCGTCCGGCGCTGGCACGGCGGCAGCGCGATCGCCATGACCTCCGGTTCCACCGGCCGGCCCAAATGCGTGGTCCAGTCCGAGGACGCCATCCGCTACGCCTGTCGCAGCACCGTCGACACGGTCGGACTGCAGCCCGGCGAGACCGTGGGCGCGTTCGTCCCGCTGTCCTCGGTGGCGGCGTTCTGCTTCGGCATGTACCTGCCGGCGTTTCTCGGCGCCACCATGGTCACCATCGGCCGCTGGTCTCCCGGCGCCGCGCTCACGATGATGGCCGAGCGTCGGGTGGCGTGGACCATGCTGGTGCCGACCATGGCCCTGCAACTCTCGGTGGTCGAGGGCAGTACCGGGCAGCTGTCGGCCATGCGCGCGATGACGGTGGGCGGCGGACCGATGAACCAGCGGGCGCTGGCCGAAGCCGAGCAGAAGCTCGGGACCACATTCCTGCGGGTGTTCGGTATGTCGGAGTGCCTCGGCCACACGACACCTCGGCTCGACGACCCGCCGGAGATCCGGTTGGGCCGCGACGGCCGCCCGTTCCCGGGCACCGTGGTCCGCGCGGTCGACGAGAACGGTGCGGCACTGCCCGCCGGGGAGATCGGCGATGCCCAGGTGAGGGGCCCTTCCCTGTTCGTCGGATACGCACGTGGGGGCGTGCCGGTGGCGCCGGCGCTCACCGACGACGGATTCCTGCCCACCGGTGATCTGGTGGAGGTGGCCGGGGATGGTTCCATCCGGGTGATGGGCCGGCAGAAGCAGATCATCATCCGCGGTGGGCGCAATATCGATATCAACGAGATGGAGGCGGCGATCGCGGCGATACCGGGCGTGGTGCAGGTCTGCGTCGTCCCGGTCCCCGACGATCTTCTCGGCGAACGCGCGGCGGCCCTGGTTGTCACCGACGCCGGTGAGCTGAATCTGCCCGCGGTGACCGCGCAGCTCGCGGCCGCGGATTTCCCCAAATTCAAATGGCCCGAATACCTGTTCACCGTCGCCGACCTCCCGCAGAATCGGGTCGGGAAATTATC
Organism: Nocardia grenadensis; assembly: GCF_050942415.1. NCBI lineage: Bacteria > Bacillati > Actinomycetota > Actinomycetes > Mycobacteriales > Nocardiaceae > Nocardia > Nocardia grenadensis. Next base: position 3,807,018 of record NZ_CP192054.1, read on the forward strand.
CCGGCCGGACGCGGTCCGACTCGCCGCGCAACTCGCCGCAGCCGACTCGAGTTCATATCGGGTGGGGTAGAGTTGAAGCATCCACATCGTCGAATCCTGGGGGCACTTCACTCATGACCGTTGATACCGGAGCTCGGCGGGAGAGCCCGCGTTCCAAGCGCGGCAGCATCCTGACCGCGGCGATAGAGCAATTCGGACGAATCGGTTACGAGCATACGAAATGGGCCTCCATCGCCGACGAAGTCGGAATCGGCCAGACCGCGCTGTACCACTATTTCGAATCTAAAGCGCACTGCCTGCTGACCATCATGCGGCTGGAATTGGCCGATTCCGCGGATCGTTTCGGCGAGGCCATCGAGGGCGAGGAAAACCCGGAAAAGGCATTGCGCGCGGCCGTGGCGGCGGCATTGCGCGCCGAGCCCATCGACGCACTGCAGCGACGCATTCTGCAGAACCATATGGATCTGCTCGCCGCACCCCGGCAGTCCGAGAAAGAGGAAGCCGAACGGCTGCGGTCGCGGGAACTGGTCCAGGAGATCGAACAGAACTGGACCGATCTCATCGCCCGCGGTATCGAGACCGGCGATTTCGCCGGTGACGACCCGCGGGTACTGGGCCGGCTCGTACTCGCCGTGGTGATCAGCGTCTGGCGCTGGTACCGCCCCGACGGTGCGCTCACCCTCGCCGAGATCACCGAAACGGTCACCGAGACCGCGGTGCGAATGGTGCGCGTCTGAATACTGCGGGGCACGGGCTGCGCACTGTCGCATACCCTACGAAACCGAACAGAATTCAGTTAGGATACGGTCATGTACAACCTCATGGTTCTGGCGTCCCGCCCCAACGATTGGACCCACGACCAGTTCATCGAGTGGTGGCGCGGCGAACACGCCGAGGTCACCTATCCCCTGCCCGGCCTGCTGCGCTGGCAGCACACCGAACTACTCGACAGCTTCGACGAGCGGTCCGCGGGCTGGGACGGACTGTCCATCCTGAGCTTCGAATCGCGGGAGGCGCTCGACGCCGCGCTGGCCAGCCCGGAATGGAAAGCGGCCGTCCGCCATGTCGGCGCCATGCGTGGTCGCCGCATGATCTGGTACGGCGAGGAACAGACCCTGGTGCCCTTGGCCGGCAGCGGCGAATGAGCGCCCACTGGGCCGAGCCCGGCTGCTATCCGGTAGCCGAGGGCATCCACCGCATACCGCTGCAATTGCCGCAGGACGGATTGCGCGCGGTCAATGTCTACGCCGTCGAAACCGACGACGGGCTCGTCCTGATCGACGGCGGCTGGCACCGTCCGCAGACCTACGACGAACTGTCGGCCGGGCTTGCGTGGATCGGCCGCTCCCCCGGCGAGATCCATGATGTCCTGGTCACCCATATCCATCGCGACCACTACACCTTCGCGGTGGAACTGCGCCGCCGGCACGGCTGCCGGGTCCATCTGGGCGCCGGCGAGTCGGTGGGGCTCGACGCGGTACGCGCACTGGGCAGCAATATCCCCGAGAGCTCGCTGCGGGAACTGCGCCGCGCGGGGGCGGCCGGTATCGCCGCGCGCGCGTACCTCGGCAGCGCCGACGAGCCCTTCGATCTCGCGGACTGGGAAACACCGGACCATTGGCTGCGGCCCGGCCCGGTGACATTCGGCGGTTACGAACTCGAGGTTCTCGAGACACCCGGGCACACCAAGGGTCACACCGTATTTCACGATCGGCGCCGCCGGCTCGTCTTCACCGGCGACCATCTGCTCCCCACCATCACTCCGTCCATCGGATTCGAACTCGGCACCTGGGAACTCCCTCTGGACAAGTTCCTGCACTCACTGGCCCTGCTGCGTGACGACGACAACCGGACCATGTTGCCCGCACACGGACCCGACGGCGGCAGCGTCGGCGCACGGGCCCGTGAGCTGCTGGCCCATCACGATCGCCGCTTCGGCCAGATACGCACCGTCGTAGCAGATCTCGCGCCGTGCACCGGCTACGAAGTCGCCCGGGCTCTGACGTGGACCCGCCGGGAACGCGCCTTCGCCACCCTGGACACGTTCAATCAGATGGTCGCCACCTGCGAAACCATTGCCCACCTGGATGTCCTGGTGGCACAGGAGATTCTCGCCGCCGACGAAACCGAAGGTGTGGATATATTCCGACTTCCACACTGAAGGCCGGCGCCCCCCGGAATTGTCATCACAAGCAGAGACCGGCCTGGGCGAACATCACCGAGATCGGCCGGGCCGAGGCGCGGGAGCGGATGATTCCGCAGATGGGTCTCCGGACGGCGGAGGCGCTGCTCGATGTGACGGGCGGCGATATCAATGAGGAACTGCTGACAGTCCGCGACACCGTCACTCGGGTGACCGGTTCCCCCGCCCGGACGTTCGGCGACTGGATCGCCCGCAATGTGTCCGCGTTCCGCTGAGGCGAGGCTGCCGGCAAGCGAGCGAGCCGATCAATCTGCTGGACGTTTGAATTACACTGTGTAGAAACAGCTCTCGGCGAGAAGAAGACGACCGTCCCGGACCGCTTCACCCTCATCCGATGAAGCGGCCCGGGTCACGGGTTCAGGCGCAGGTCCAGCCGCCGTCCACATAGAGTTCGGTGCCGGTCACGAAGGTGGCATCGTCGCCGGCCAGGAACGCGACCGCGGCGGCGACCTCCGTGGCACGGCCGAGCCGGCCCATGGGGGTATGGGCCAGCATCGCCCGGTGGCGCTCGGTGCCGTCGTACCGCGCGCGCAACTGTTCGGTTTCGATGAAACCCGGGTGGATCGAATTCACCCGGACCCCTTTCGTGGCCCAGTGCAGCGCGGCGTTCTTGGTCATCGTGCGGACCGCGCCCTTGGCCGCCGCGTAGGCGAGACTGTTGCCCAGTCCGCCGACCGTGCCCAGGATCGAGCAGAGGTTGACGATCGACCCGCCCCCGCTCTCCTCGATCAGGGCACCCGCGTGTTTCATGCCCAGCCAGGTCCCGGTCTGGCTCACCTCGACCACCCGGTTGTAGCGCTCGAGGTCCTCGTCGACCACGGAGGCGAGGCTGCCGATGGCGCCATTGTTGACCAGCGCGTCCAGCCGTCCGTACCGGCGACGGACGATATCGACGCTCGCCCGCCACTCGTCCTCGCGGCCGATATCGAGCGGCCGAGTGAGGTGCCGGTCCGGTTCGTCCAGGCCCGCGACGAGTTCGGCGCAGGCGGCCTCGCCGAGATCGGTTACCACCAGCACGGCACCTTCCGCGGCGAGCCGACGCACGATCTCCACGCCGATCCCGCCCGTCGATCCGGTCACCAGGACGACCTTGTCCTGAAGCCTCGCGGCTCCCGTTGTCATCACGGCCCTTTCTGTTCCGGTGACGGCTGTTGCTCCCGCGTCACAGTTTGTTCAGCACATTCCGGCCGCCCACCAGCATCGCGACCGCGACACCGGCGGTGGTGACCGCTGTCATCAGCAGCGCCATGGCGGCGACCAGCGGATAGGACCCGTTCTGCCACAGATCGAACAGCAGGGTGCCCATCACCTGGGTGGTCGAGGCCCGCACGAGCAGCGACGCCGCGAATTCGTGGGTCAGCAGGATGAACATCAGTGCGACGGCGCTGAGGATGGTGGGTCGCATCAGCGGCAGCATGATGCGCAGATTCGTCACCAGTGGCGACGCTCCGCTGGTCGCCGACGCCTCACTGTAGGTGTTGCCGAGCGAGAGCATCGCCGTCATCTGCATTCTGGTCGCGTACGGCAGCATCAGGACGATATAGACCAGGATGATGACGGTTTTGGTGCCGTACAGGATGAGCGGCGGCTCGGTGTAGGTGAGCAGGAACCCGACACCGAAGATGACCGCCGGAATCCCCAGTGGCAGCGCGGTGACGAGATCGGCCAGCAGGGCGAGCACCCTGAACTGCCGTCCCCGCACCAGCAGGGTCGCCATCAGGTAGCCCAGCGGTACACAGATGACCACGGCGGCCAGCGAGGTCGACACGCTGGTGAGCACCGATCCCACGATGGCGTTGTCGGCAGCCAGCGTGCGGAAGTTGTCCAGCGTCAGCAGATCCCACGACAGCGAACCCGACCAGTAGGGCGTCAACGAGACGATGACCAGCCCGATCAGCGGAATGACCAGGGCGAACAACGCGTAGACGACAATGGTGAGGGTGGCCCACAGCGACCGCCCACCGGCCGGCGCGAAGGCCTTCCCGCCGTGCGTAACGAAGCGCGACTGGTTGCCCAGCAGGCCCTTCTGGACCAGCACCAGCACCAGCCCGAAGATCACCAGCGGGGAACCGGCCGCCGCGGCGGCGGCGAAATCCGAGGGCGATTCCGACACCCGCCGGTACATCTCGGTGGTCAGCACCTTGACGCCGTAGTTCTGGCCGAGCAACAGTGGCCCGGTGAACTGTCCCAGCCCCAGCAGCAGGGCGATACCACCGCCGTAGATCAGCGAAGGGCGCAGGAGCGGCAGCACGACCCGGAAGAACACACCGCCGGTCGAAGATCCGCTGATCTGTGCGGCTTCCAGGTGTTCGGCGCTGATGTTCTGCATTCCGGCGCTGACGAACAGGTATACGAACGAGGTCAGGCCGAAACCGGTCAGGATGATGATCCACGGCACCGTATAGACATCGATCGGTCCGGAATCCGAACCGCTCCACCACGGCAGTTTCCGCAGCAGCACATTGAGGTACCCCGGTCCCGGGGACAGCAGGAAGGCCCAGCCGACGATATTGGCCACCGCCGGCATCACGATCGGCAGGATCGGAATGATCCGCAGGAAGCCGAGCCGGTCGGGCAGCCGGCTCGCGGCGAAGGCCAGCAGGGTGCCGAGCACCATCGCGATCACCAGCGACCCCAGCGCCAGCGCGATGGTGGTCTGGATGGTCTCGCCGATATCGAAGCGGGTGTACTGCGCGCGATACCCGCGGGCACCGTCCTCGAAGGCCAGAGATTGCAGCCGGATCATCGGCAGCACCACCAGATACCCGAGGACGGCCAGCAGCGCCAGGTAGCCGAGGCGTGGCCGCCACTGTGCCGGGACGGCGAACGAGCGGCCCGCGGCTGTCGACAGAGTGGCCATCAGGCGTTCCCTCCCGCCGTGGCGGCCACCGGCTCGGGGACTGCGGCCGGGATATCGCCCGAGGCCGGGAAGACCCGCAGGCTCGCGGGCGAGAAGCTGACCACCAGCGGCGCTCCCGACCGGCTCCCGCGCAGCGCCGAACTGTGCTGGGCCGCGGGCGCGCGCAGGATAAGCTGTTCGCCACCGGTTTCCACGGTGACATCGAAATAGCGGCCGCCGTATTCGTAGGTGACCAGTTCGGCGGGCAGCGCCACATTGCCCGGCGGTACCTCGTCGGCCGTAGCGTGCAGCAGGACGTCGTCGGGACGCAACCGGGCCACCGCGGCACTGTTCTCGTCGGCACGCTCCCGGACCACCGCGTGGGTGAGATCTATCGGATCGCCCGCCGGGGTACTCCATCCGTCGTGGCCGCGCCGCAGCGACAACCGGTTGCTCATCCCGATGAAGGCGGCGACATAGTCCGAGACCGGGTTCTCGAATACTCGCTCCGGCGCGTCGTACTGCTCGATCTTGCCCGCCTTCATGATGGCCAGGCGGTCGCCGAGAGCGAATGCCTCGGACTGATCGTGGGTGACAAATACCGCGGTGAAACCGAGCTGCTGGTGCAGCCGGTGGATCTGGGTGCGCACCTGATCACGCAGGCGGGCATCCAGATTGCTCAGCGGTTCGTCGAAGAGCACCAGGTCGGGCCGCGCCACCAATCCGCGGGCCACCGCCACCCGCTGCTGCTGGCCACCGCTGAGCTGTGAAGGGTAGCGGTCGAGCAGTTGCGCACAGTCGACCATCTCGGCGGCGGCCTCCACCGCGCCTTCCGCGAGGGCGTCCTTCATCTTGCGCACCTTCAGCGGATAGCCGATGTTCTTGCGCACCGTCATATGCGGCCACAGCGCGTACGACTGGAAGACCATGCCGATATTGCGTTTGTGCGCGGGTACGTTCACTCGGGCCGCGGCGTCGAATACCGTATGGTCCTTGAACGCGATGGCACCGCCCTGTGGGTTCTCCAGACCCGCCAGGCACCGCAGGGTCGTGGTCTTTCCGCAGCCGCTGGGCCCGAGCAGGACCAGGAATTCACCCTCTTCGATGGTGAGATCGAGCTGGTCGACGACGGTATTCGCGCCGTAGGTCTTGGTGAGGCCGGAAACGGTGAATTGCGACGTCATCTCATGCCTTCTGAGTCGAGAGTTTCGGGGTGCGGACACCGGCGGCGGTCCCGCCGTCGACCAGCAGATCGATACCGGTGACATAGCTGCTGTCGGCGGTCGCCAGGAAGGCGATCACCGCCGCCACCTCCGCGGGCGAGCCGCGGCGCTGCATCGGAATACTGCGGATGTATGTCTCTCTATCGTCGGCGGCGAAACCGGGCGCCGAGGTGATCTCGGTGGTGATACTGCCGGGACAGACCGAATTGACCCGGATGCCCTGCTCGGCCAATTCCAGCGCCGCGACCTTCGTCAGGGCCCGGACACCGGATTTCGCCGCGCCGTAGGCGCCGAGCTCGGCGGTCGCCAGGACACCGCGCAACGACGAGATGGTCACGATGGTGCCCCCGCCGGTCATGGCCGCCGCGGCGGCCCGCAATCCGAGGAACGTACCGACCAGGTGCTGGTCGATCATCCGACGGAACTGCGCGAGCGTCGTCTGCGCCAAGGGCGCCTTCAGCGCGGTCCCGGCACTGTTCACCAGAACGTTCATCGGGTGCCCGGCCAGCTCCATCGCAGTCGATACAGCGTGCCAGTCGTCCTCATCGGTGACGTCCAGATGGTGGTAGTGGGCCCGGGGGCCGAGCGCCAGCGCCCGTTTCCGGCCCGCGATATCGTCCACGTCGGTGAGGTAGACGGTCGCGCCCTTGGCGGCGAACAGTTCGGCGGTCGCCCCGCCGATCCCACCGGAGGCCCCGGTCACCAGCACGTGGGTGCCCTGCTGGGGCTCGGCCCTGTTGTCCATGCCTGTCCTTCGTCGGTCGGTGTGAATCGGAGCCCGATCAGCTCTGGAAACGCCGCGCCCATTCCTGCGAGTACTCGGTGACCTTGTCCGGGGTGAGGTCGGCGGTATCCGGGGCGGCGATCTCCTGCGCCTGCACGACCGCGCCCGGGATATCCGGCAGCGCCGCGGCGTATCCGTCGTTGAGGGCGGTCTGGCCCTCGCGGGTCGTCATGAAGTCGACCAGGACCTGCGCCGCGTTCGGATGCGGCGCGACACTCAGCGCGTGGGTGTACCAGGGTGTGCCCCAGGGCTGCGACGGCAGCGCCCAGTCGACCGGAGCACCGGCCGCCACCTCGGTGACCAGCGGCTGCACCGACGGGGACACCACGATCTCACCGGCGGTGAGGGCCTGGGCGATACCGAGCGCGCTCGGATAGATACGCGGTTTCAACTCAGCGATCCGGTCCCAGTAGTCCTCGCCGTAGGTCCGCGCGTAGAAGCGGTAGAGGTCGACGTAGGACGCGATACCGGTGGGGTTGACGATGCCGATCTTGCCCCGGTACTTGGAATCGAGCAGGTCATGCGGGGATCGCAGGCCACCCGGTACCGCGGCGGTGTTCCAGCCGAGCGCGAAGACGGCCGCGCTGCTCAGCGCGAACCGGTTCTCCAGCACACTGGTTTCCGGCCGGTACTCCGGCGCCTGCAGATGCGGGCCGACCAGGTCCGCCGAATAGCTGCCCGACTGGGCCGCATTGGTGACCCAGGTCGCGTCGGTGAGCATATGGACGTCCGCCGTGCCGCGCCCGGTGCGGTTCTCCGTTTCCACCCGCGGGTTGATATCGGCATCGGTACCGCGCACGAATTCCAGGTCGATGCGCGGATACTTCGTTTCGAACGCCTTCTCCAGCCGTTCCAGGTTGGCGGGTTTCTGGCTCGAATAGAGCAGCACGCTGCCCTCGTTCTCGGCGGCCGCCTCGACGTCGGACCAGGCCCCCGATACGGGTCCGGTGGTGCCGGGACTCGACCCGCACGCCGTGAGAACCGAAATGACAGCGAGGGCTGTCGCGGCCGCCGTGGCCTTGAACAACAACTTCATGGTCCGAATACCCACATCCCGCAGAACTGAACTGATGTCAGTTTGAAACTATGCCATACCCATTGTGGTGTCAATCACTGTGTGGCAATAATATGAAGTGAATCCAGTTCAAGGAGGAACGGTGAGCTCTCCTCATATGTCGTCCCCGCTGCGGGTCGGCTCCCTCACGCTGCGCAACCGGCTCGTGGCCACCGCGCACGGGTCCGGGGCGGTCAGCGCGGGTACGGCCCAGCCCGGCGACGAAGACTACTGGCGGCGCTGCGCGGCCGGCGGCGCGGCCATGGTGATCGCCGGCGGCACCGTGGTCGGATCGGATTCGGGCAACCGCACCGGCAATATCACCGACGCCTCCGATCCCGCGGGGCTGCCCGGACTGCGCCGGCGCGCCCGGGCCATCACCGAGGAAGGTGCGGTGGCGGTCTGCCAGCTCGTCCACCTGGGCCGCGAAACATTGGGCGCGGAGATCTGGGAACATCCGATAGCACCCTCGGCCGTTCGCTCCCCTCGCGAACCGGTCCGGGCGCGCGTACTGTCCGACGGCGATATCGACGCGCTCGTCGATGCCTTCGTCCTCAGCTCCCGGCACGCCGCGGAAGCGGGATTCGCCGCGGTGGAACTGCACGCCGCGCACGGATACCTGCTGGCCCAGTTCCTGTCCGCGGCCTCGAACACCCGCCCGGATGCGGACACCCTCACCGGACGCGCCGCGATACTGCACCGGCTGCACAGCGCGATCACCGCGGCTTGCCCGGAACTCGCACTCGGCGTACGCGTCTCGATCGACGGCGCCGAGGAGGCCGGAACGGACACCGACGGCCTGTGCGAACTACTGCCGCTGCTGAGCATGTTCGACTACATCAATGTGACAGTGGGTGTCCGTACCACCTACGTCCGCGATATGGCGACCGCCGGACCTCCGCTGCTGCCGGAGCTGCACCGGCTGCGCGTGGCCACCGACCGGCCGCTGCTGGTCTCCCAGGCGTTTCGGTCCCGGGCGGATATCGAGGCGGCGCTCGCCGCGGGCGCCGACCTGGTCGGCATGGCGCGGCCCTTCGTCGCCGACCCCGATATCGCGCGGAAGCTGCTGCGCGGGGAGGACAGCCGGATCCGGCCGTGTGTCTCCTGCAATGAGGACTGCCGGTCGTTCACCCCGGTCCTGCTCTGCTCGGTGAACCCGGACCTGGCGCCGCCCGGGCGGTCGGCCCGCCCGGCCCGGCCGTTGCGGTTCGGTCCCGCATCGGACGGGTCGCCGCGGGTCGCGATCGTCGGCGCCGGGCCCGCGGGACTGGAAGCCGCCTTCCGGTTGGCCCCGACCCATACCGTCACCGTCTTCGAGGCGAGCCGCTGGATCGGGGGCCAGTTGCGCACCGCCGCGCAGGCCCCGAACCGGACCGGCTGGTCGGCGCTGCTGCGCTACTACCAGGACAATCTCGGCGGTGCCGCGCTGGAACTGGGATACCGCGCGCGCCCGGCCGATCTCGCCGATTACGACGAGGTGATCGTGGCGACCGGCGCCACCGAAATCGCGACCCCCGGCACCGCGACGACCACCGCGGCCCTGATCGACCCCTGGCAGGTATGGCCGGGCGACCGGGTGGTGGTCGTCGACGACGGTTTCGGCTACTGGCCGGCCCTCGGTGTGGTGGAGGCGGCCCTGGCGGGCGGCGCGAGTCAGGTCACCGTGCTCGTACCCGGACCGGCCGTCGCCGCGAGCATCCCCGCGGAGAGCCGGGTCCAGCTGCGGCGACGCTTGGCGGGGCGCCCGGTGGAGTTCATCGTCGAGGCCGCGCTCACGGAGGTGACGCGGCAGGAGTCGCGGACCGGGGTCACCTACCGGAACCTGCTTTCCGGCCGGACGGCCGAACTGACCTGCGACCGGGTGGTGGTCGCGGGCGAACGGCTGGCCACCGACTGGCAGTCGTTCACTCAGGAGGCGGCGCACGCCCGCGTCCAGATCGTCGGCGACGCGGTGGTGCCCCGGCGGGTTTCCCATGCGATCGCCGAGGGTCGTGCCGCCGCGGCGGCCGTCCTGGGCAGTGCCAACCGCTCCCCCGACCGGGCCGGGTGATCGGCGCCCGAGTCGGCTCGCGACCCCCTCACTTCCTCCGGCCGGACACGTCCGGTCGCCCCGAGACCACCAACCCCACGGTGTCGATACCCCTTGACATCCGGATCGAAATGATGAGGTACCCATGCGAAAAACCCTGCGAACGCGCGTCCTGAGAACGGCTGCGGTACTCGGCTCCCTCGCCCTGGCCCTGGCAGGCTGCGGCGGGGCCGGTCAGGTCTCCCGGCCCGTCGCCGGCACCTGGGACGAGGTGGTCGCCGCGGCGAATACCGAGGGCGCGGTCACCATCTACTCCACCCAGGCCCAGCCGGTACTCGCCGACCTGGAGAAGGCGTTCGAATCCGCCTATCCGCAGATCGATCTCACCGTCGTGCGGGGCGTCGACGCCGATCTGCTCTCCCGGATCGACGCGGAATCACGGACCGGGAAGGGCGCCGGCGATATCGCGGTCATCACCGATGTGTCCTGGATGCAGCAAGCCGAGGGCACCGATTCCGCCGTGGAGGTGGTCGGGCCCGCCTTCGACGCACCCGAATACCGCCGGGCGGACAGCATCGTCGACGGGAAGTTCTTCCTCGAGGGCGCGGTGATCCTGGGCTTCGGCTGGAACACCGCCGCCTACCCCAAGGGCATCCGCACCGCCCAGGATCTGCTGGACCCCGCACTGAAGGGCAAGGTCGGCGTCGTCACCCCGGCCACCTCACCGACCTATATCGACTACTACGACCACATCGAGGAGCATTACGGCGGCCGGGATTTCCTGCGACAGCTCGCGCAGAACAGTCCGCGGATCTACCCGAGCAGCCAGCCGCTGGGACAGGCCCTGGCCTCCGGGGAGATCGTGGCCGCGCTCATGTGCAATCCGATGCTGCCCGAACGGGCCGCGGGGGCGCCGGTCGCCTGGACCGAGGGCCCGCACGTATGGGGCGCCCGGTGGTACGGGCTCGCACTCGGCTCGGCGCCGCACCCCAACGCCGCCCAGGTACTCGCCGATTTCATGGTGAGCCGGCCGGGCCAACAGGCGACCTCGCCCGGATACGGCGCCGTGCTGCCCGATATCGACGGGGCGCTGGCGGTCGCGCAGGACGTCCCGGACCAGAACCTCGCGGTCACGATCGGCGAAGGCGCCGAACGCTATCGCAACGAGTGGGAGGAAATTTTCCTTAACCCCTCCCCATGACTGCAGCCGGGGGATTTCCAGCTCGGACCGCACCACCAACCGCCCCGGAGGGAGGCCGATCATGTCTTACGTCGTCAACACTGACACCGTCGAGTTCTACCGTGGCCGCCAAAATCACGTGGGCGGCGTTGCGGTCGCGGTCCGCGGTATGGCCACACGCCTCGCACCGGAAGACACGCACATCCAACGCGAGCCGCTGCTTGGCTCTCGCACCACAGCTCGCGCAGGTCATCGTCGTATAGGCGGGCGGAACCAACACCACCTTCCATCCCGCCCGCGTGGCACGTTCGATCAGCTCGCGTTTCGCCGCACCGATCGCGGCATCCGCCGCTTTCCTGGCCATACTGCTGTCGGCCAGGAACTCGGGTTTGAAGTCCTCGACAGCGATCGTTCGATGGTCGGCGACCACCCGCCGCGCCCACACACGCGCGGCGTGAGTGTTCTGCCGGGCCGCTTTCTTGTGCAGGCGGGCGGCTTCACGCCGGGCCCGCCGGTAACCGTTGCTCGGGGTGTGACCTCGCGGGCGTCGGCGGCGGGTCATCTTACGCTGAGCTCGTGCCAGTTCGGCGGCATAACGACGCCGGTATCGACACCTTGCCCGGCAAGCGCAGGCAACGGTACACCTGCTCGTCACCTGCGACCCGCTGTTCGGAATCCACCGGCCGGCCGAGCACATCAAGGGTCGGTCTTCTCGCGTACGCGCAGAGATTCCCGTCGCTCGAGCCCCGCCTGCCCACTTTTTGACCAACTCGTATTTCGTCGCCACGGTCGGCGGCGCGACCGTGGAGAACGTTATGTCGAGAACCAGAAGAACACATGACCCCGATTCCTCCCCACGCCTGAAGGCGGGGATTCACAAGGGGTCGTCTCGATGACCGGCGACGCGCATACTGCGGCGGACGAGGAGAAGACCATGACGGCAGCACAGTTCGACGACACGGTGGCCCTGGTGACCGGAGCGGGTTCGGGCATCGGCGCCGCCACCGCCCGCCTGCTCGCCCGGCGGGGGGCCCGAGCGGTCTACCTGTGCGATATCGACCGGCAGGCGGCGGGGCGTATCGCGGCCGATATCCCCGGCGCGACCGCGATCGAACTGGACGTGGCCGACTCGGCCCAGGTGGACAGCGCCTTCGCCACCGCGCTCGGCGACCACGGTCGCGTAGATGTGGTGATCCACGCGGCGGGTGTCGACGATCCGCACAGCAAACAGCGGATCTACGAGGCGGCCGAACAGCACCGGCCCGCCGACGTCCTCACCCATCTCGGCGACGAGCAGTGGCGGCGGATCCTTTCGGTGAATCTGGACGGCACCTTCCATGTGCTGCGCGCGGCGGTCCGGGCGATGAAGGAGACCGGCGGCGGCGCGATCGTCACTGTGGGATCGTCGGCGGCCTTCGACACGCTCACCGGGTATCCGCACTACGCGGCCTCGAAGGCGGGCGTGCACGCACTGAGCCAGTCGGTGGCCAAGGAGGCCGCGCATTTCGGAATCCGGGTGAACACCGTGGCACCGGGCCCGGTGGATACCGGAATGGCGGCTCGAACCCCGGCGCATCTGCGTGCGGCCATGGCCGACGGCGCCGCCCGCGGTTACGCGACCGCCGCGGAACTGGCCGACAACATCCTGTATCTCGCCTCCCCCGGCGCCGCCAATATCATCGGCGCGGTCCTGCTCAGCAATGGCGGCAGGTTCACGGTATGAGCCGGTCGGCCCCGGATCCACGACGGACACACGCCCGCGTATCGAGCGACAAGGAAACACCTTTGCAGACAATCGACACAGATGTACTGGTGATCGGCGCGGGAATGGCCGGCCTCACCGCCGCCAGCCGGACCCTCGACCGGGGACGCTCAGTCGTGGTGGTGGAGAAGGCCGAGACGGTCGGCGGATCGGCACGGTATGCCGGCTACGCCTGGACCGCGCCCACCCGCGCGGTGATGGACGAGGTGAACCCGGACGGCGATCCGGCACTGCGCCATGCGCTGGTCGACGGGTTTCCCGAGGCCCTCGCGTGGATCCGCGCGCTCGGCGTGCAATGCGGTGACCCCGTCCCCGTGCTCCGGTACGGGATCGGGCATCAATTCGACACCAACCAGTACATCGACGAATGCCGGCGCCGGATCACCGCGGCCGCGGAATTGTTCACCGGTACCGAAACCATCCGGCTGCTGACCGAGGACGACGCCGTCACCGGCGCCCGGGTCCGCCGCGCGGACGGGACCGAGCTCGAGATCCGCTGCGGCGCGGTCGTCCTCGCCACCGGCGGATTCCAGGCCGATACCGGATTGGTCGCCGAGAACATCCATCCGCAGGCACCGGCCATGCAGTTGCGCTCCAATCCGGCGAGCGCCGGAGACGGACTGCGGCTGGCCATCGGCGCCGGAGCCGCCACCGGGACACCGAACTCCGGGTTCTACGGGCACCTGGTGCCGACACAGGTCCCGTTCCGCGACCCCGCCGATTTCGTGGCGCTGTCGCTCTACTACAGCGAACACGCTCTGCTGTTCAACCTGGAGAACCGGCGTTTCACCGACGAAACCCTCGGCGACCATCTGACCGCCATGCGGCTGCTCGAGCAGCCGGAGGCCCGGGGGCTGCTCGTCGCCGACGAACGGGTCTACCGCGACCGGGTACTCGGCAGCTATGTCGAAGGTGCGGTGGCGGTCGACAAGTTCGACCTCACCCGGCGCCGCGAGGGACGTTGTGGAATCGCGGAGACCCTGGACGATTTCGCCTATCTGCCGGAGGAATGGGGTTACGACGGGGCCGCCATCGCCCAAGAGATCCGGGCGGCGAACGCCGCCGGGGACGCGGTGGTCCCCGCCCGCACCCATGACGCACAGCCGCTGGACCAGGGGCCCTACTACATTATCGAAACCTGCCCGGCGCTGACCTTCCCGTTCCACGGAATCCGCATCGACGCCGCCGCCCGGGTGCTTTCCTCCGCAGGTGATCCGATCGACGGTCTCTACGCGGCGGGGTCCGATATCGGCGGTCTCTACGACAACGCGTACGCGGGCGGTATCGCACCGGCACTCGTCTTCGGCCTGGCCGCGGCCGATACCGCGGCAGACCGGCCGGTGGCGGTCTGAGCGCGGTGCCGGGCAGCCCTCGACCACTCCACTCGGAGCGGGGGCCGAGGGCGCCGGCCACCCCGGCGGGGCACGGTTCGCCGCCGGACGAGCGGTCGAACGCCCTCCGCCGGTCCCAGCCGAGGATGCGATCGGCCGACCGCACCGAACCGGCGGGTTCGCCGACATCGTTGCTCGGCACCGAGGGGCCGGGCGCGGATACCGGTCGCGGTGGCTCCCGGCCGGTACTGTGCCGGATATGGCCGAAACGAGTGGACTACCCGGTACCGCCGAACCGTTCGATGCGCGGTCGGAGGTCGAACGGGTCCACTCACTGCTGGCCGCCTGGCTCGGTACACCCGCGTCTCCCCAGGTACTGGACGGATTCGCCGCCGCCCAGGACGACGATTTCTCGATGGTGACGGTCACGGGCGCGATAGTGCGGAAAACCGAACTGCTCGCGGGACTGCACCGGGCCCGCAACAGTCGCCCGGGTCTGGTCATCGAGGTGTCGGATGTCGACACGGTGTGCGCCGCGGCCGGTCTGTCCGTGGTGCGCTTCGTGGAAGCGCATTACGTCGGCGATATCGGGGAATACCGGCGGACGACCGCGGTCCTGCGCGCCGACCCGGAGGGGCACCGCTACCGCTGGCTGACCGTTCACGAAACCGCGCTCGGGCCGGACGAGCTCGAGCGCTCCCGCAACTGATCGGGGTGCGCCGGAGTTTCCGGTCCCGGCCGCGGTATCCGGAAGTCCGGGAACTCATATGGACAGGTAGGCGTCGACCGCGGCGGCCGCGAGCGCGACGACCGTGGCGGCGGCCACCGCCAGGTGGGTGCGGCGGTAATGGGTGGTCAGCACGGCCGCGAACTCGCGCAGGAAAGCGGCGGGGATGAAGTAGCGCGCGGTGCGGGCGCCGACGACACGGGCCCGGATGCCGAGACGGCGGGTCAGCGCCGCGGCGCGCAGCACATGGAAGTTACTGGTGACGACGGTGACCCGGGCCTCCGCGATATCGAGCCCGTACCGGTGGAGCAGGTCCGCGGTATTGCGCAGGTTCTCCTCGGTATTGCGGGAGCAGCGTTCCCGGAGGATCGACGTTTCGGCGACGCCGGCATCGACGAGAAAGGCCGCCATCGCGTCGGCCTCACTGAGTGCCTCGTCGCTGCCCTTCCCCCCGGAGGTGACGAGGACCGGCCGGCGCCCGAGCGCTGTTTCGGCACGATAGACCTGAAGGGCTCGGTTCAGACGGGCCGCGAGCAAGGGCGTGACCCGGTTCCGGTTCAGGCCACAGCCGAGGACCACCACGGCGTCCGCGCCCGTCTCGTCCGGGAGTTTGCCGTAGAGCACGGCATGCCCGGCGAAAGCGAGCAGATGCGCCAGCAGGTAGAGACCCACCAGGGTTGCCGTGGCGGCGATGAGCATCAGCCAGTGCGGTACGGCGGGTCCGCGCCGGAGCACGAGCAACGCCGCGACGGGCAGCACGAGGAGTCCGAGCCCCACCACCACCGGGGTCATGGTGATCGGCCGTAGCCCTTCGCGCCGCGCGACGGTGACGCCGTTCGTGAGCAGCCCGAGGCCGACCACGATCACACCCAGCGAGAACAGTGCGCCCAGGAGCACCGAAACCGATTCCGGGCCGGACGGTTCGGCCAGCCGCGCGGCCGCGGCTCCCGCGCCGGCGAGGACCAGCGCGACCGCCGCGAGCAGGAAGAATCCCGTGGACAGCCGGCGGGGCTCCCGGCCGAGCCGGGTGGCGCCGAACACCCCGGCCGCCCAACCCGCCACGAGCAACACCGCAGGATCCACGCTATTTCCTCCTCCACCGTTACGGTCGGAACTGCCGCTACTCCGGCCGGATACCCGAAAAGTTGCCCGTCGTTCGCCTCCGCCCGGAGCAGGTACGGGCCGTGCGGAAGATGCTCGGTGATCCGCGCTCCCCCGTATGCTGCCCGCAGTGCGAAACCCGCCGCCGCGCCGCCGGATCGTGCTCGACGGAACGGATCCGGGTGCGTGGGCGAGACCGGAGGGATGTGATCGATGCGGTGCAGCAGCGCAATCGTGCGCCGAGTATTGCCGGTGGCGGTGTCCGTGCTGATGATGGCCGGCGGTGCGGCCGCGGACCCGGCGATCCCCGACCTCGGGCCGGCCGGAACCTCGCTGATGGACGGCGATCTCGCGTCCACCGACAGCACCGGGCACCCCGGGCCCGGGCCGGACGGCCGGCTCGCCGCCTCCTCGGTGCCGGGTGGGGCGTGCAGCGCCACATTCGTCGCCTCCGACGGTGTGGCGGTGGCGCTGTGCACGGGCTACGCCGGACTCGCCCCACCGGATATCGCCGTGCCGACGGTGAAACTGTTCGACCCGGTCTCCGCGGCTCCGGTCGCCTCACTGCAGCTGACCAAAGGCGGTCTACTCGGCGGGGTGTACGGCTACCTCGACAGCCGGGACCGCGTGGTCGTCGCCGACGGGTCGGGCGCGATCGTCGAGGTCGGGCACCGGCGCGACGCCGGTGGCCACTGGGAGTTGTTCGTCGATGAGCGGGTCGATATCGCGGGCAGCATTCCGGCCGGCGACGCGATCACCGGGGTGGCGCCCGACTATGCGGGCCGCGTCTGGTTCGCCACCACCGGCGGGGTGATCGGCACCGTCGCCCCCACCGGCCGTGTGGCGGCGACCCGGCTGCCGGAGGGCGAGCAACTCACCAACGGTCTGAGTGTGCGCCGGGCCGGTACCTCGGTACTCACCACCCGCGCGCTGTACGAGATGCGGGCCGGGGACTCCGGCGTGCCCGAGGTGGTCTGGCGGCGGCCCTACGCGGCCGGCACGGTACGCAAACCCGGCCAGCTGGGCCCCGGATCCGGCACCACCCCGACCTATTTCGGCCCGGACGGTGACGAATGGGTGGCGATCGTCGACGATGCCGAACGTCCGGATTTGATCGTCTACCGTGCCGACGACGGAACGCAGGTGTGCCGGACCCCGGCCTTCGGAACCTCCGGGCAGGGCACCGAGAACTCACCGATGGCCTGGGGGAATTCCCTGGTGATCCCCAGCACCTACGGTTTCGGCTATCCGCCGACCGCGACATCGGGCCCCAGCGACCCGCCGACCGCGCTGTTCACCGGCGGTATGACCCGCATCGATGTCTCGGCGACCGGATGCCACCGGATTTGGGAGACCGGGGACCGCATGGCCTCGCTGCCCCGCCTCTCGCGCGCGGACGGCCTGATCTACGGGCTCTCCTACGGGCCGCTTCCGCCCGGCGGCGAGATCCAGCAGGTGGGTCCGGTGTACTACACGGCGGTGGACTTCGGCACGGGTGAGCAGCGCGCGCACCGGCCGGTGGGTATCGCGCCGCTGGACGAGCCCCTGCAGCTCACCGGAACCATCGGTCCCGATCGTTCGTACTGGCAGGCCACCGTCGGCCGGATGCTGCGAATCGCGCCCTGAGTACGCCGCCCGAGCACGTCGATCGGATCGCCGAAGTGAACGGCCCGAGACGCCGCGGTGCCGGTGGCGCGGGTCTACGCGGACCCCGGCTCGACGAGTACCCGGAGGTCAGGAGCGGTGGGCGGCCCACACGGTCACGGTGAACAACGCGACGCCGAGGGCCGCCAGACCCGCGCCGACCAGCGTCGGCGCGGTATAGCCGTAACCGGCCGCGATCACCAGACCGCCGAGCCAGGCGCCGGCGGCATTGGCGATATTCAGGGCCGCGTGGTTGAGCGCCGCGGCCAGGGTCTGCGCGTCGGCGGCCACATCCATCAGCCGGGTCTGTAGTCCGGGCGCCAGCGCGGCGCCCGTGGCGCCCACCAGCAGGGCGCCTATCCCGGCGGTGATCGGGTTGTGGGCCGCGGCGACGAAGCCGAGCAGCACGACCATCATGGCGCCCATCGCCACGAAGATCGACCGGTCCACCCCACGATCGGCGAGCACACCGCCACCGATATTGCCCAACACCATGCCGACACCGAACAACGCGAGCACCAGCGGTACCAGGCCCGCTCGCAGACCCGCGACATCGGTGAGGGTGGTGCTCACATAGGTGTACACGGCGAACATACCGCCGAAGCCGATGGCGCCCACCGCGAGGGTGAGCAGGACCTGCGGCCGGCGCAGTGCGCCGAGTTCGGTGAGCGGATTGGTGGTCACGATTGCCGTCAGCGGCGGGACGAAGCGCAACAGCGCGACCACCGTGGCCACCCCGATCACCGCGACCACCACAAAGGCGCTGCGCCACCCGAGATGCTGCCCCAGCCAGGTCGCCGCCGGAACCCCGATCACATTCGCGGTACTCAACCCGAGCATCACCGCCGCCACAGCCTTGGCGCGCTGTCCGGCCGGGGCCAGGGTCGCGGCCGCCAGCGAGGCGACACCGAAATAGGCGCCGTGCGGGAGCCCGGAGACGAAGCGGGCGGCGACCATGGTGCCGAAGTTCGGCGCGAGCGCCGAGGCGAGATTGCCGATCACGAATGCCGCCATGAGGACCACCAGCAGCCGCTTACGCGCCACCTTCGCGCAGGCGGCCGCGATCACCGGCGCACCGACCACCACTCCGAGCGCGTACGCGGAGACTGCGTGCCCAGCGCTCGGCTCGGAGACCGAGAAGGCGCCGGCGATATCGGGGAGCAGCCCCATGGTGACGAATTCGGTGGTGCCGATACCGAAGCCGCCGAGCGCGAGGGCCAGCATCGCCGGTACATGCCAGCCGGTGCGGGGAGGCGCGGCGACTGCTGCGCTCGCCGCGGTGGTAGCAGGAGAAGTCACGCCCTCGTGCAACAGACAACCGTCGACGAGGTTTCCGCACACCGCTGTGAGTTGGGGCACCGCGACCCGGCGCAAGTGACCGGTATGTCCGGTTCCAATGGCGTAATTCGAGGTGCGACGTCCCGCGGTCCGGTACCGGGAATCAGCGATCATCTCGAGTGCGGCGCCGGATGATCGTGGTCACGTCCGCTGGTCGCCGCCGACAACCTGCTCACCTTCGTGGCCGCCGCCGGGCTCATCGTCGTAGTCCCCCGGTCCGACGTGCGGTGCGCCATCGGCCCGACCCCGGGGCAGTCGACCTCATCCGGAGGGCACCGACACTCGCGCCGCGGTCGGCGATACCGGGTCGGTGGCAGGCCGCGGAGGCTCGGGGATACCATCGCCGGTACCGTACGGCGGTGAGCCGGCGGTGTACGCGGTACGCAAACCCCCGAGGAAGCCGTCCGGGCGGGGCAAGGATTCCGGATCGAGGACTATGGATGGGCGACACGCAGATCCGTGACATGCACCTTTCCGGACTCCGGGGCCGGGTACCGATTCGCGAATATTCTCCTGCCTCGCCGAACCCGGCGCTCCCGCCGCTGCTGTGGATCCACGGTGGGGCATTCGTCTCGGGCGGGCTCGACCAACTGGAATCGCATGCGGTGGCCCTGCGGGTCGCCGCGTCCGGACGCCGGGTACGCACCGTCGATTACGCGCTGATCCCCCGGTTCCGGGCGTGGGGGCCGCCGAGATACCAGCCGTCGGACAACCGGTATCCGGCGCCGCTCGACGATGTGCTCACCGCGGTCGCGGATCTGATGACCGATGAACCCCGGACCGTGCTCGGGGGTGCCAGCGCGGGTGCCTGCCTCGCCGCATCCGCGGCGCTGCGGCTACGCGATTCGAGTGGGCCAGGACCGGCCGGGCTCGTCCTGGCCTATGCCACCCTGCACGCCGAACTCCCCCGCCTCCCGGAACCGGTGCGGGCCCGCCTACGCGGACGACGCCGGATCGGCACCTTCACCCCGGACGTCATCCGGCGGATGAATCTCAACTACGTGGGTTCGGAAGCGCTGTTGCGCGGACGTCTTCCCGGGCGGCGGCAAACTGACCGGACTGCCGCCGGTGCTGCTGCTCGACGCCGCCTACGACTCGTTGAGCGCGTCGAGTACGACCTTCGCCGGGGAACTCACCGACGCCGGGATCGAGAACGAGCATGTGATCGTGCCCGGCACGCGGCATGGTTTCTTGAACCGGCCCCGGTCCGCCGGATTCCGGTACGGGACCGAGACCCTGGTGCGCTGGCTCGATCGGCTGACCTGACGTTCCGGCCGGGACTTTCATCGAACCGGCCGGAACACCCTGCTCAGCGGGCCGCCGCGGCCGTCTGCCCCTCGGCCGGATGGACACCGTACTGATCGGTCTCCATCAGATGCGCGATATCGCGGCCGGCCGGGGTCATGGTCAGGTCCGACCTGGTCTCGATGAGGAACGCCCGGTACCCCGGCTGCACATCCTCTTCGGGCCCCTGGTGCAGCAGACCCTTGGGCGTCCAGGTGACGGTCCCGGGCGTATCGACCGAACCCCATGCCGACGGCCCCATGGCGTAGCAGATGACCTCGTCGAAATCGGCATTGTGGTGAACCGGCGGGCGGGTACTGCGTCGGCTGCCGGTACCGAAGACGAAATCATTGCCCGAGATGCTGCTCATGAGTCGGGCCGGGGCGAGACCGCCCTCCGCGACGCTGAGACCCTGGACATGTTCGAGATTGAAACGAACGACGAGCGGGGCGCCGAGTACATCAAGGCACGGAATGGGATCGACATCGTAGAAATACGAGGTGAAGGTATCGCCGGTGCGGACGACCACCTCGTATTCGTCCTCCACCGGCAGCCCGGGGCGGCCGTGCGGGGTGGGCCGGTCCAGGTGCAGATCGGGATTGAAGGTGCCGGGCGCACCTTCGGGGTCGAGGTGGAGTTCGGAGGCGGTGACCACGATGAACTCGCTGATCTCCTCGGCGATCTCGCCCCACCGGTAGGTGACCGCGCGCGGAATCAGGACCAGATCCCCGGCCCGCACGTCGAGCGTGCCCACCTCGGTATCGAGTTCGCCGCGGCCGGACACGATGTAGTGCAGTTCGTCGGACCGGACGTTGACATAACCGAAGGACATCGCGGCCGAGCGCCGATTCAGCTCGAAGCCGATGCCGTCACCCTCGAGAATCGGGACCGGTAGGGCTTTCGGCTCGGCGAACACCCCGGCGGGTAGGTCCCAGGTGTGGAAGCGCCGCGGCACGTATTCGCCACGGGCATGTAGGAAACGGGGTCGGTACTGGGCCCGCACGATGGTCGTGTTCGGACCGGCGAAACCGTTGCGGGAGAAAAGCTCGATGTTGGGCGCCAGGACTTCGTCCGGCATGCAGCACCTCCGAAAATCGTTGTGCCACAGATCCTAGACCCGCGCCGCACCCCGCGCGCACTTTTGCGAACTCACCTTTGCCCAGGTATCTGTCACCGAAAGTACACTCCCAGCGGCGATTCCGGGTCAGCGCCGGAACGGCGGCACCGGCAGATCGTCACCGAAGATGTCCGGCAGATCGCGCGCCACACTGTCGGGATACCGCGCGGGCCGCTTCTCCAGGAACGACGACACGCCTTCCTTCGCGTCGGCGCTGGCACCCCGGCTGTGGATACCGCGCGACTCGACCCGGTGCGCGGTCATCGGATGATCGGCGCCCAGCCCGCGCCACAACATCTGCCGCGACAGCGCGACCGAGACCGGAGCGGAATGCTCGGTGATCCGGCGCGCCAGCCGGAAATCGGCGGCCAGCGTCATGGTGATGCCCACCCCGACCGCGGGCCCGTTGATCGCGGCGATGATGGGCTTACGAAATTCGAACATCCGCAGCACCAGTTCCCCGCCGCCGTCGCGGAAGTCCTCGGTCGCCGCGTGCGCGGGGGCGACGAAGGTCTCCGCACCGGCGGACAGATCCGCGCCGGCACAGAAGGCGCGTCCGGCTCCGGTGAGCACCACGGCACGCACCGCGTCGTCCCGGTCGCAGGTATCGAACGCCTCGATCAGCTCGTAGCCCATCGCGGTGGTGAAGGCGTTGAGTTTGTCCGGGCGGTCGAGGGTGACGGTGGCGACGGAGTCGGAGATATCGAGGCGAATAGCGGCCATACGAAGCAGCATGCCATCGGTGTCCCGGATATGGATCGGTTCACCGCGCGCTCGCGCACCGCACGAGGATCTCCGCCGCATCGGCCGGCGGGTGGCCGCGCCGCCAGATGGCACGGAACCGCCTGGTCAGCACCACCGAATCGGCCAGTGCGACCTGATGCAGTGCCCCGGCGGCCAGCTCCGGTGCGGCGACCAGAGTACTGAGCACCGCCGGCGCCATCCCGCTCCGGGCGGCGGCGACGATGGCGACCGCCGAGCCGAGTTCGGCGGCCGGCGGCGCCGGCGGACCGTACCCACCCAGGATCTCCTGGACCGTTTCCCGGGTCCCGGACCCGGATTCGCGCCACAGCAGCGGGGTCGCCGCCAGCTCGCGCAGGCTCACCGGGTGCGTACGGGCGGCCCACGGATGCGTGGGTCCCACCACTACGAGTAGTTCGTCCGCGCCGAGCACCCGACTGCCGAGCCCGGGCGGTGGATGCGGGCCCTCGACGAATCCGATGTCGGCCGCACCCGCGCGCACCATGGCTTCCACCTGGGCCGTGTTGTCGACCTCCAGGGACACCGCGATATCCGGACGGATCCCGCGCAGATCGGCGAGCCACTGCGGCATCCGGTGGTCGGCAATGGTTTTGGAGGCCGCGAGGCGCAGCCGGGGCGTATCGGCGGAATGCAGGGCGGCGACGGTCTCGTTGAACGTCCGAGCCGCGTCGAGTACCGCGCGCGCCTGATCGACCACGGCGCGACCGGGTGCGGTGAGCGTGGAGCCGGTGGGTCCCCGGTCGAGCAACCGTAACCGCAACCGCCGCTCGAGGGCACTGATCCGCATACTGGCGGCGGGCTGGGTCATTCCGTGCCGCCGGGCCGCGGCGCCGAGACTGCCGGTATCTGCCACGGAGACCAGCAGGTCGAGCACCGCGAGGTCGGGAGTGGCGGGCGGCAGGGTCACGACATCGATTATGGAACGCCGGCCATCAGATTTTCTTATGAGGTCCTCCGGAATCGGAGGCTACCGGCGCGCGCCGACATTCAGCAAGGTCACAGGGGTGAACGAGGTATATCGCAGGCTTCCGGGGCTGACCCTGGCGGCCGCACTGGCGACCGTGGCCACCGGCCTGGCCGTTGCCGTCCCGCTCGCGGGAGCTCCGGTACTGGCCCTGGCCTGCGGCGCAGTCCTGGGTGGGCGGATCGCGCGGTCGGACCGGTTCGGCCCCGGGCTGGACTGGGCCCGGCAGCATCTGCTGGGCGCCGCGATCGTCCTGATGGGCCTCGGTCTGCCCCTGGACGCGGTGCTCACCGTCGGCCGGGAAACCGCCGCGGTGCTGCTGGGCACACTGGGCGTGGCGGCGGTGACCGCGGTCGTAGTGGGCCGGCGGCTGGCGCTGCACCGCGAATCGGCGGTACTGATCGCGGCGGGGTCGGCCATCTGCGGCGCGTCCGCTATCGCCGCGGCCACCGCGGTCCTGAAACCGGCCCGCGAACACGTGGCCTACGCGCTCGGCACCATTTTCGTCTTCAACATCGCCGCGGTGCTGGTCTACCCGCCGCTGGGCCGGCTGCTGGGAATGTCGGAGCGGGCGTTCGGACTGTGGGCGGGTACCGCGGTCAACGACACCTCCTCGGTACTGGCCGCGGGTATCGCCTTCGGTCCGGCGGCGGCGAGTTTCGCCGTGATCGTGAAACTGGTCCGCAGCCTGATGATCGTCCCGCTGTGCTTCGGCCTGCACCTGTCGGCCCGCCGCGCCGCGCCGTCGGCACCGCGCGCTCCGCTGTGGCGCAGCGTTCCGCTGTTCGTCGTGCTGTTCGTCGTGGCATCGATCGTCGCTGGGTTCGGCGTGCTGCCGGCCGGCTGGACCGACCGGCTCACCGGCTTCAGTTCCTGGCTCGTCGCCGTGGTCCTCGCCGCGATCGGCACCTCGCTCACTTGGCGGCGACTGCGCGCGGCCGGACCGCGCCCGCTACTCTTCGGCGGCATCCTGGCGGTGACGCTCGCGGTGTCCGCGCTGGGATTGCAGTACGCGACGGGATGGCGCTGAGATACGACGCGACCGGCCGGTCCGCTCGCTGTTCGACGAATGGGCGGCCGACCAGGAACCCCGGTTCCGTGAGGTCTTCTATCGGAAGATCCTGGAAAAGCTGCGGCAGCGCGGAAAACGGTCGTAATGGTCACCCACGACGACCGCCATTTCGACTGCGCCGACCGCCTTGTGAGACTCGATGTCGGCCGGGTGGTCACGCCGGTCACCACGAGGGGCGAACCGATCACCTGAGGCCCCGCGGCAGGGCCGGGCAGACGAGGCCGAAACGCCGGGCGGTTCGCATACAACTTCCACAACGGCCTGGGTATCATCTCTCGCCAGACGCGAAAGGCGCACCGGCCGAGCGCTTTCGAGCAGGGGATCCCGCCGCGGCCGGTGTACATCCGCGCCCGGATGCCGGGCGCACGACCTCAGGGGGTACCGAGTGACAGGGCCGAACCGGCTGCAGCCGGCACACAGACGCGGTAGACACGCCGCCCCCGAGACCAGTGTGTCCCGGATGCCCATCTACACCGCGGAGTTCGCCGCGGATCCGCACGGCTGCTACCGGCGGATGCGCGCCCGGTACGGATCGCTGGCTCCGGTGGACCTCGCGCCCGGGGTGCCCGCCACCCTGGTCCTCGGCTACCGCACCGCCCTGCGCATCCTCGCCGATCCCACTCATTTCCCGGCCGACCCACGCGCCTGGCAGCAGAAGGTACCCGCGGGCCTGCCCATCGTCGCGATGATGCGGCATCGCCCGAATCCGTTGCGCACCGACGATACCGAGCACGAGCGCTATCGATCGGTGACGATCGCGGCACTCGCCGGTGTCGATCCGCACGCGCTGCGCGCGATGATCGCGCGGGCCGCCGTCGAGCTCATCAACGAATTCTGCGCCGACGGCGGTGCCGATCTCCTCGACCGGTACGTCACACCGCTGGTGTTCCGGGTCCTCGGCGAATCGGTCGGTTGCCCGCCTGCCCTCGCCGACCGGCTGACACCGGCGCTCACCACCCTGTTCGTCATGCGCACCGACGAGGGCGCCGCGGCCGCGGCCGAGACGGCGCTCGCCGAACTCGTGGCGGCCAAACGCGCCGAACCCGGTGACGACATCACGACCCGCCTCCTCGAGCATCCGGCGCAACTGTCGGATGCCGAACTCGTCGATCAACTGCTCGCCGTCTATCAGGCAGGGGTCGAGCCGACCCGCGATCTCATCGCCAACACGCTGCTGCTGATATTCCTCGACCCGCGGTTCACGACGAACCAGGTGGGATTCGCCCCGCCGACCCGGGCGGCGCTCGACGAGGTGCTGGCCACCGACCCGCCGCTGGCCCACCACAGCATCGTCTACCCCCCGCTTCCGGTGCTGATCGAGGATGTGTGGCTGCCCGCCGATCAGCCGGTACTCGTCAGCCCGGCGGCCTGCCACGACGATCCCGAACGCACGGCCGCCCACCACCCGGGCCACGGCACGGATCTGGCCTGGGGCGCCGGTGCGCACGCCTGCCCGGCGCAGGCCCGGTCCCTCACCTATCTGCTCGCCGAAGAGGCCGTCGACCAGTTGCTGGACGCCCTGCCGGACCTCCGCCCGGCATTCGGCCCGGACGAACCGGTCTGGCGGCCGGGGCCGTTCCAGCGTGCACTCACCGCCCTCCCGGTCACCTTCCCGCCCACCCCGGGTATGACCGTCTTCTGACCCG
The DNA here is from genome assembly GCF_050942415.1 of Nocardia grenadensis. Lineage (NCBI taxonomy): Bacteria > Bacillati > Actinomycetota > Actinomycetes > Mycobacteriales > Nocardiaceae > Nocardia > Nocardia grenadensis. Next base: position 3,833,078 of record NZ_CP192054.1, read on the forward strand.
GCGGCCGCTGTTCACCGCGCGTCCTCCGGCTCCCCGCCGGTCGCGGAGCCGGTCGGCACCTGCCGTACCGCAGGCCTGGACAGCGGCCGGGGCCCAGGCCGGACGCACTGCCGGCACCGCGTCCTCGACCACGTAGGTGTAAAGTGTCGGTATTCGCCGGTTCTCGGCCCTTGTTCCCGGTTCGAGTTGTTCTCTATTTATGTGTAACCAGCGGTTACACATAAATACGGCCGGTGCCGATACCGCGCCGAAGCACGATCTCCCGCACCACCGGAGCCACCGGCCCTCGTGAGGGCTGCTACCTCCGGTCCCGTTCACCGGCCCTCGCGCCGGTCATCGGCACCTATCGAGCACCGGAATCCGATATCGGAGCGGCGAACATGTTGTCGCCCACGGAATCGGCCCCCGCGCGACGGGTCCGGCTAGTACGGTATAGCCACCGCATTGCTGCGGGGCCAAAGGGAGCGGTGGGAAAGGCGGGGCAGGATATGTTCGATCCGGTATCTTCGTCGACCGGAGTTGTTCCATCGCAGGCCGATATGCCCGTTTCGGGACCGCGTGCCGGACAACTACCGAGGTACCTGCGCCGTATGCGTCCCGATGCCACACCGTTGCTGACGGGCGACGCGCTCGACGCGCCGACCGCTACCGGGGCACCGACGATCCCACCCGCCGACGATCCGGCCCTGGCGTTCCGCTATCGCAGCGCCGAACCGATCGACTGGGAGGGCACCGCGGTCCACCCCCTCTACAGTGAACAGTTGCCCACCGCGACAGCGGCACTCACGGTCACCCTGCTCTCCGCCACGCCGCCCGCCGGGCTGACCGGCGTCGGCATCGGCCTGTCCATGGTGGACGGCCACATCGATATCGACGGGCGCCGGCTGGCCGGTGTCGATATCTGGCGCGACGCCCTGGAGCGGGGAATCACCTTCGATCTCACCGCGAACTCTCCCGGTGCGCTCTTCGTGCTGACCCCGGTCTGGGCCGACACCGCCGGGGAACCGCAGTCCTGGTCGGGCAACTACGGCATCGTGGTCGAACGCACCGATAACGACCGCACGGTGCTGTGGTGCAGTATGGGCGAGGGACCACCGCATTTCGCGGATCTGGTGGTCGAGGTCCGCCATACCCCGCTGGATCCGCATCCGCGCCCGTCCGCTCCGGGAACAGGTGTCGTCCCGTCGGTATCCGTGCCCGTCGCGCGCGACGGCTCCGGTGGCGAAAGAGTTCCGCGCCCGGCCGCCGGCGGCGCGATCGCGATCACCGCCCGCCCGGGGCAGTACGGCACCGGAAGGGACGTGGACCGCGGGCGTCCCGGCGTGGACAGCGGTGCCCCGGAGGGCTACCCGTGCAGTCTCGCGGATCTGGTCTTGCACTCTCCGTATACCGACGGCGCCGATATCCTCATCGAATCCCTGGACGGCACCGACGAATTCTTCGACTACTCGTCCCTCTTCGACGAACCCGTGCCCGATCCCCTGCCCGCACTCGCGTTCTCCGGTCCGGCGATACTGCTCACCGGCCCCGAACAGTGGTACCTGCGGTCCGCCGAGGAGGACGCGGACACCGACCCGGCCGCCGCCCACGGCTGGGCCGACGCTCCGGACCGGACCGGCCTGGTTCCGGTGATCAGCGGGGACGACCTGCCGGATTACGGCCCGGAACCGGTCCGGGAGCCGTCCCCCGGCGAACCGTCCGTATTCCCGCTACCCGCCGCCTATTTCACCGCGGCGCGCGCAGCCCACGGTGACGCGGAGGACGACGAGTCCGCGGCGGCGGATACCATCGCCGACGGTTCCCTCCCCCCGTTTCCGGCCGACGACAACGCCACCGGCAGCCCGGACCGGCTCTACGATCTCGGCGCGGCCCGGTGCGCGGTGGGAGACGACGAACAGGCCGCGCGGTGGTGGGCCGAAGCCGCCGACGCCGGGCATCTCGGCGCCGCCTACGACCTCGGCGCACTCTATTACCGGCACGACGAATTCGACGCCGCGCAACGATGGTGGCAGGTCGCGGCCGGGCGCCGGCATATCCGGGCCATGGCGAGCCTCGCCGATCTGCTCGAACAACGCGGCGCCATCCCCGAGGCCCGGATGTGGCGGACCCAGGCCGTCGCCGAGGAGGTCATCGCCAATGCCGCCCAGACCACCGACTCCTTCGCGGTGCCGACCGCGGGCCGGTGAGCGACGCCGAGCGGACACTTCCGCGGGCACCGATCATTTTCGGTGGCGGCGGCGGTCAGAGGTGGTGATACTTCCGACAGGTCACCCCTTGACCTGAACCATTGTCGAGGTTGTTGAGTACATGACTATGGACACCACCCGGCGCCCCGCCACCGAGCCCGCGGCCCGTCTCGATTTCGGCGACCCCACGGTCCGAACCTTCGCACAACTGCTGGTGAACGTGCTGCTGGTGTCGTTCATCAACTTCACCGTCTGGTTCGGCATCACGTTCTTCGTGTACCTGCAGACCCGGTCGGTGTTCGCTACCGGGATGATCGCCGGCCTCTTCCTGGTCGCCATGGCCGGCACCGGGGTGTGGTTCGGCAGCATCGTCGACCACCACCGCAAGAAGAGCGTCATGCAGGTGTCCGCGCTCGTCTCGCTGGGGATCTATGCCGCCGCGCTGGTCTACTATGCGATCACCCCGGCCGAGTCATGGCGTGATCCGGCGAGCGTCCGGCTGTGGGTCCTCGTCATACTCGTGATGAGCGGGGTGATCACCGGTGGTCTGCGCACGATCGCGCTGCCCACCGTGGTCACCGCCATGTTCGACGAGCACCACCGGGATCGGGCCAACGGGCTGGTCGGGACGACGGGCGGTATCTCCCAACTGGCCACCTCGGTGGTCAGTGCGCTGCTGGTGGGCTGGAACGGCATGCTGGGTGTGCTGATGCTGGCCGTCGTCGTACTCACCGTCGCGGTGGTGCATCTGCGGGGGCTGATACTGCCGGAAGCGCTGGCCCACGCCGCCGCCGCGGGCGAACCACAGCAAGTCGATCTGCGCGGGACCGTCCGTGTCGTGCGGGCGATTCCGGGTATGGTCCCGCTGATCGTGTTCGCGGCGTTGAACAATCTGTTGTTCGGCGGGCTCATGGCACTGATGGACCCGTACGCGCTGTCGATGATGTCGGTTCAGGCATGGGGCGTCATCTGGGGAGCGCTCAGCGCGGTGATGATCGTCGGCGGGCTACTGGTGGCCCGTACCGGGACGTCATCGAACCCGGTGCGATTGATCCTGCTCGTCAATCTGGCGCTGTGGGCGGTGATGCTGATCTTCCCGATCCAGGATTCCGTCCTCCTGCTGATCGGCGGAATGGCCGTGTTCATGGTGCTCATGCCGTTCGCCGAGGCGGCCGAGCAGACCGTGCTGCAGAAGGTCGTGCCCTATCAGCGTCAGGGCCGGGTCTTCGGCTTCGCGCAGAGCGTCGAACAGGCCGCCTCCCCGCTCACCGCGTTCCTGGTCAGCCCGCTGACGCAGTTCTTCTTCATCCCGTTCATGACCGCCGGACCGGGCGCCCGCTGGATCGGCGGCTGGTTCGGCACCGGCGAGGCCCGGGGCATGGCCCTGGTCTTCGTACTACTGGGGGTGCTCGGCCTGCTCTTCACCGGCTATGCACTGGGCAGCCGGCACTACCGGCGACTGAGCCGTAGCTTCCGCACCGGCACCGATGCCGCGGAAACGGCCGCCGTGGGCCCGGCCGTCCCCGGCCCCGAGTCCCGACTCGCGGAACCGGACGCATTGCCGGACCGGCGGCACGACATACCGTGCCCGCAGGGCGCGGGAGCCGCCTGATCGCTCGCGGACGGCTGCACCGGAAATTCGGTGGACCGGTCCGCCGGGCCCGCCTAGGGTATGGCCCCATGGGATCTTTGGGCAGCAACGGAGTGTGCGCGGTCGGCGCGTGCTACATCCGGCAGCGCACGGCAGCTCGGACTCTGCCGGTGCATCGCTCACTCCGCTGACCGATCCGGGCGGTCCCCACCGCGGGGCCGCTCGGCGGTGATCGGCGCCGGTTCATTCGAACCGCCGCCGCGATCGTTCGGCGCCACTGCGCGCCGCCTCCTGCCCCGGCATGGGTCCGGGCGAATCAGCGTCTGTCGATTCGGCCCACTCTTCGGAGGATCCCATGTCCCGCCCTGCCTCGGGTCCGCGTACCCGCACGTCCGCGACCCGCAAGCGGCTGTCCCAAAATTTTCTCACCGATCCACGCATCGCTCGCCGTATCGTGCGGGCGTCCGGTATCGGCCGCGACGATCTCGTCCTCGAAATCGGCCCCGGTGACGGTATGCTCACCCGTCATCTCCTCCCCGCCGCGGCCCGGGTGGTGGCCTACGAGAAGGACCCGCACTATGCCCGCCGGCTCGCCGTCCGATATGGCGGTGACCGCCGTATCCGGGTGCACAACCGGGATTTCCGCTCGGTCGTCGCGCCGCGGGAACCGTTCGCCGTGGTCGCCAATATTCCGTTCGCGGTGAGCACCGATATCGTGCGCTGGTGCCTGGCCGCACCGCGGCTCACCTCGGCGACACTGCTCACCCAATACGAATTCGCCCGCAAGCACAGCGGAGACTACGGCCGATGGACCAAATTGACCGTCGCCCACTGGCCGGAGTCGGAACTGACGCTGGGCGAGCGGATCGATCGCCGGGAGTTCTACCCGGTCCCGCGGGTGGACGGGGCGGTGCTGCACATCGCGCGTCGTCCCATTCCGCTCTTACCCGACGCAGCCCGCGCGCAATACCGGCACCTGGTCGAACTCGGCTTCTCCGGTGTCGGCGGGTCGCTCGCCGCCTCGTTGCGCCGCATCCACCCCGCGCGCGCCGTCGCCGCGGCGTGTACGGAGGCCGCGATACCGACCGACGCACCGGTGGGCCTGGTGCCGCCGGACGCGTGGCTCACGATCTATCGGCGGCTACACGAGACACCTCGTCACGGACCGGGTACCAGGCGCCGCTGACCGGACACGGCGACGGGGACGAACCCGTGGTGGATTCGTCCCCGTCGCCCTGGGCAACTGCCCCGTCTACACCGGCGTGAACTCGCGATCGGCGATATACGCCGGCCGCCGGGCCGGTGCGGCGAACGGTTCCTCCAGGGTGTTCTCGACACTGTTGAACACCAGGAAGATATTCGACCGCGGGAACGGCGTGATGTTGTTGCCCGACGCGTGCATGATGTTCGAGTCGAACAGCAGCGCCGAACCGGCCGCACCGGTGAACTGGGTTATCCCGTATTTATGGGCCAGGTCGGTGATATCGGCCTTGGTCGGCACTCCGGTCTCCTGCTCACGCAACGACTCCCGATAGTTGTCCGCCGGCGTCGCGCCCTGGCAGGGCACGAATGTCCGGTGCGACCCCGGCATCACCATCAGGCTGCCGTTGTACGGGTAGTTGTCGGTCAACGCGATGGACAGGCTCACCGCCCGAGGCGCGGGCATGCCGTCCTCGGCGTGCCAGGTCTCGAAATCGGAATGCCAGTAAAAACCGGTGCCGAATCCGGGCAGGTAGTTGACCCGGCTCTGGTGGATGTACACATCCGATCCCAGTACCTGCCGGGCCAGGTCCACGACCCGCGATTCCCGCACCAGCTCCGCCACCGCCGGACTCAGTTTGTGCACCTCGAATACCGAGCGCACCTGCTGCGACGATTTCTCCACGACGAGCCGGTCGTCACCCCGCAGATCCGGATCGCCTGCCAGCCGGTCGATCTCGGCGGCGTACTCGGCAACCTCCTCGGGGGCCAGCAAGCGGTCCATGATCGCGAAACCGTCGGTATCGAACGCAGCCAACTCCGCGTTGCCGATCCGGCCCCACACAGTCGCGTCGTGCCGCTCCTGCAACGGCAGACGCTCGGCGGTTCTGGTCGGATAGCGATCGATCCGATTGTCTACCAACGTCGTTCGTCCTTCCTCTCAGTCGGCCGGAACGGCGATCAATGGATAAACGCCGTTCTCGTCATGCACCTCCTGCCCCGTGACAGGGGGATTGAACACGCACAGCATCCGCATCCGTGTCCGGGTCCGCACCTCGTGCTTCTCGTGCCCGTTGAGCAGATACATGGTGCCTGGGGCGAGGTCGTAGGTGCGGTCGTTGGTCAGGTCGTGGAGGGTGCCTTCACCCTCGACCAGCCAGACCGCTTCCACATGGTTCTGATAGTGGAAGACGTGAGAGGTGCCGGCTTCGATGGTGGTCTCGTGGAACGAGAACCCGACCCCATCACCGCCCAGCACGATCCGCTTGCTCCGCCAGCTCTCGGCGCCGACATCGCGGTGTGTGCCGGTGATCTCCTCGGTGGTGCGCACGATCATCGGTTGTTTCCTTTCAGCTGCAAACGGTCTCGACGGCGTCGCTCAGAATGTGCAGACCCTGGTCGAGTTCGTCCTCGGCGATGGTCAGCGGCGGAAGCAGTTTCACGACCTCGTCGGACGCACCCGAGGTTTCGGCCAGCAGGCCACGCTCGAACGCGACCTGGCAGACCTTCCCGGCCTGTGAGGCGTCGTCGAAGACCAGCCCGTGCACGAGGCCACGGCCCCGAGTGGACACCCCCGGGACGGCCCCGGCGATCTCCTCGAGCGCCGTGGCCGCCCGCTTACCCTTGGCGAGGGTGGACTTCTCCAATACATCATCGGACCAGAAATGCTCGAGCGCCACCTGCGCGGTCACGAAAGATGGATTGTTACCGCGGAAGGTGCCGTTGTGCTCGCCGGGTGACCACACATCGTGCTCGGGCTTGAACAGCACCAGTGCCATCGGCAGGCCGTAACCGCCGACCGACTTGGACAGCGTCACGATATCGGGGGTGATACCGGCCGATTCGAAGGAGAAGAACGGGCCGGTCCGGCCGCAACCCATCTGGACGTCGTCGACGATGAGCAGGATGCCACGCGCGGCGCACAATGAGGCCAGGTGGCGCAGCCATTCGTCGCGCGCCAGATTGACGCCGCCTTCACCCTGCACGGTTTCCACGATGACGGCGGCCGGCCGGTCCATACCCGATGACGAATCGTCGAGCACCCGTTCCATCCACAAGAAGTCGGCGGTGGCGCCGTCGAAGTAGCCGTCGTACGGCATCGGGGTGGCATGGTTGAGCGGGACGCCGGCGCCCGCGCGCTTCATGGCGTTACCGGTCACCGACAGTGCGCCCAGCGTCATCCCGTGGAACGCGTTGGTGAAGCTCATGATGGTCTGGCGACCGGTCACCTTGCGGGCCAGCTTGAGCGCGGCCTCGACCGCGTTCGCACCCGTCGGCCCGGGGAACTGGACCTTGTAGTCCAGGCCGCGGGGGGCCAGCAGGGTATCGCGAACGGTTTCGAGTAGTTTGCGCTTGGCGATCGTCGACATATCGAGGCCGTGCGTGATTCCGTCGCCGGCAATGTAGTCGACCAGCGCCGATTTCAACACCGGGTTGTTGTGCCCGTAGTTGAGCGCGCCCGCCCCGGCGAAGAAATCGAGAAAATCTTTACCGGACTCATCTCGCAGCCATGCGCCCTGCGCGGTCTCGAAGACTGTCGGCCAGGAACGGCAGTAACCGCGGACATTCGATTCGATTTCGTCGAAGATCGTCGTTTCGGCGGCAATCATGAGTGATCCCTTTCGGTTTTACGGGCGATCGGGGAAATGTGGTAGAGGTCCTCGGCAGCATGGCTGTCCGGGAAAACATCCGGCTCGAACAGCTCGCTGCGTACCATTTCGGCACCGCGGCGGCGGGCCAGCGACGCGAACATGGCGATCGAGGCGGGATTGTCGGGGGATACGGTGGTCTCCAGCGCCTCGACGGCGCCGCCGACCGGATGGCCGGGCGCGGTGACGGTGGATACCAGCCAGTCCAGCATGGCGACCCCCAGGCCACGGCCACGCTGGTCGGCGTCCACGGCGACCTGCCATACGAACAGGGTGCCGGGCGCTTCGGGTCGTACATAGCCGGTCACGAATCCGACGACTCGGCCTTCGCTCTCGACGACTACCGAACTGGCGGCGAAATCGCGACACCACAGCAGGTAGGCGTAGCTCGAATTGACATCCAATACTTGCGACTCGTCGGCGATCTGCCACAGCCGCGCGGCGTCGGTGATCCGCGGTGCCCGCAGGACCACACCGGTACTGGCGGGCTCCGCATCGGTGGCGGCGGACGAAGTGGCCGAGCCGTTGCCGGCGGCGCCGGCGGTCTGCGTGGACTCAGTTTGTAAAGACATACAACTCCGATGTCTGCGTGCAGTACTTTCCCAGGCTCACGAAATAACTCCGAAGCGACTGGTCGAGCTCTTTACGGTCGTGTTACAGGCGTGTTACGTGGGCCCCTCTCGTTGAATAACCGGAATCCGGAGAACGAAACGCACGATTCGGCGGGGCGCTCCTCACATTCCATCCCGCCGGGGTATACGGCCGCCGCCCCGCCCCGACCGGGCGGGTGCCCACCACGGAGCAGACGCCGCGGCGGTCTCCGCGCACGATCGCTCTCGGCGAATCCAGACGCAACCGGCCCGGATCGCCGGCTTCCGGGCTCACCCGGTGCGGCGCCGGGCGTGCACGCCGCGCACCGTCCTCGCAATACCGATCCAGTACACCCATCGCGGTGGCCGGCGCGGTCAGGGGGGTGCGCAGTTCGTGGCGCAAGTCACCGGAGAGCGGCCCCGCCCGGCCGGCGCGTTCCCGTCCGGGCGCCGCCGAGTCGGAGGGCGACGGGACAGCGGGGCATATCCGGCCGCGCAGCATCCAGCGGCCCGTACCGAGACCGATACGAGTTGCGCTCGTCGCGCTGCCCATGAGCTAGCGCTGGACGTCCAGCAGATGACCGAGGCCACCGACGGCGGCCACGATTCGCGAATCGGACAGATCCCGGTCGGCTCCACCGCCGGGCCCAGGATCGACAATGAGCACGCCGGAGACACCGGTCGCGCACGGAGTGAGCGCGGCCTCGGCTTCCTCGGCCGTCGCGACGTCGTAGCCCTCGTTCGGCACGGCCGGACGCACAGCACCTCGGACCCGCTCGCCGTCTTCCACGATCATCAGGTTCGCGCTCAATATTCAATCCCTTGCAGACACACGTGCGTGCCGCGGCGCGGGGTTTCGCATCCCCGTGCCGACGCGACAGCCCGCTACTCAGCTTACTCGAGCAACCTTTCGGTTATACGAATAGCCAGAAGGCCTGCCGGGTAAACCCCCAAAGTGAAATGCCTCACGTTCAGATCTCGCCGGACCGTTCCAAGCGGAAGAAATTGCTGGGCGTGCCGTCGGGACGCATCTCCTGGTATCGGAAGTTCAGTTTCCGGGCGTCGAAGGTTGCAAACCAGTCCGCCCAGCTGACCGGCTGCAATACCGCACCACCGTAGTGCGGGAAATCCAGCCGCAGGACCCCCACCTCACCGCCGTACTGACTGCCGGGTGTCGTCGCCGGGTTCGCACCGCGCCGCCGGGCCCACTGGCGGATGACCTCATGATTCGTGGTGACCATGGTTGTTCCGGGAGCGGCGGACAGGCCACCCTTCATGACGAACCTCCTTGCGGTAGGTGCGTGCGAGCTCTCCCGACGCGACCTCGGTAGCCGCACCGGCTTTCCCTCTTTTACCCGGCTTCGCACTATTGCAAACACAGCGGACACCGAGATGTCCGTTGTGCCCGTCGTCCGGTTCTCCGCCGAGCCGCCGCCGCAGCGACCGGTTCACCATATTGCCCGAGATTCGCCGAGACCGGCCGACAGATCATCCGGCGGCGGGAATCGGGGTCAGCGCGACTGTGATGTTATCGCTGCCACCACAGACGACGGCGTAATCTACGAGCGCCCGCGCGCCTTCGGTGATCGGCACGCCGAGCACGCGCCGCGCCAGATCGGCCGCGCCCGGTAGATAGTTCCACAGTCCGTCGGTGCACAGCAGGAGCGATCCGGGCGTATCCACGTAGTAGGTACGGATACTGTCCGCGGACCACGGCTGCTGCCCGGCGTCGGCTCCCAGCCAACGCATCAGGGTGTGCGCCCGAGGATCGGCCATGGCGGCCTTCTCGTCCATGGCGCCGGCTTCCACCAGCGTCTGCGCCCACGAATCGTCCAGGGTGAGCTTCTGCGCCCCGGCCAGCACCTCCGGATGACCCGGTCGGGCCGGTTGTCCGGCCGCGGGCTCGCCGGCCGCCAGCCAGTAGGCACGGCTGTCGCCGATATTCGAGACGGTGATCGAGATATGGCCCCCGGTTTCGGTGCGCACGATCGCCGAGACATAGGTGCACGACGGTGCGTCACCGTCGGGGCCGACCAGATTGCGCACCGCTTCCGAGGCCGCCGCCATCCCCGCGGCGGTGGCCTCCTCGGCCGTTCTGTCACCGGCCAGCGCGGACACACACGCATCGACCCCGGTGCGCACGGCAGTGCCCGAGGCGGCCTGCGGATCCGGTGAGGAGGAGACTCCGTCGCAAACCACCAGCACAATCGTCCCGGGCTCCCCGTTGTCATCCGGTACCACCGCGGCGGCCACGGCATCCTCGTTGCGCGCGTGCAGGATTCCGCGGTCGGTGACCAGAGCGGCGACACCCAGATCGGCCTCGAACCGGTCCTGGACACGATGCGGATGCTCGCAGGTGGGACAGCGCGGGCCCCGGCTCTGCGTCCCGCAGTTCACGCACACCACTTCGGCGAGTTCGTCGTCCGGCAGGGCGACCCGGTGGATGCCCGAGGCCAGTGACTGCCGCGGCACGGTCGCTTCCGCGGCGGCGGCGCGGCGACGGGTGTCGAACGTTTCCCGCACCCGCGGCACCGGCTCGGTCACCGCGTCGAGAATCTCCGCCGGGTCGGCGTCTCCGGTGTTCGCGTCAGGGTTCATCCGGCCGCCACATTCATGAGTAATTTCCGGTGCTCGCCGATCCGGACGAACCAGATATATCGGGTCCGCACACCGTCCCCCTTCGTTCGCCCGTTCCGTACTGACGATCGACGATAGTACGCGGTACGCCGATGAGTGAGTTCACCCGCGCTCCCGCACCGCTCGTACCGCTTTGCGCGCCGCCACCAGCACCGGATCCCAGACCGGCGAGAAAGGTGGCGCATAACCGAGATCGAGTGTGGTCATCTGCGCCACCGTCATTCCCGCGGTCAGCGCCACGGCCGCGATATCGACCCGTTTGCCCGCCCCTTCCCGGCCCACGATCTGCACCCCGAGCAGCCGGCCACTGAGCCGTTCCGCCAGCATCTTCACCGTCATCACGGGCGCGTCCGGGAGATATCCGGCGCGACTGGTGGATTCGACGGTCGCGGTGACGTACTGCAGACCCACGGCACGGGCGTCTCTCTCCCGCAGCCCCGTTCGCGCCACCTCCAGATCGCAGACCTTGCTGACGGCCGTGCCGACGACACCGGGAAAGGTCGCGTATCCGCCGCCGATATTGGCGCCGATGATCTGACCGTGCTTGTTCGCGTGCGTCCCCAGCGCGATATGCCTGCGCATACCCGAGACCAGGTCCAGCACCTCGACACAGTCTCCACCGGCCCAGAGGTTGTCGTACCCCGTCACGCGCATGGCCGAATCGGTGAGCAGCCCGCCGTGGTTCCCGATCGGTAGCCCGGCCGCGGCGGCCAGTGTCGTTTCGGGCAGCACCCCGATCCCGAGAACCACCACATCCGCCGGGTGTTCGCGACCGGCGGCGAACACCGCCCGGACGCGGCCGTCGTCTCCGGTGCGGATCTCGGTGACCTCGCTGTTCCCGGCCACATTCACGTCCAGGCCCCGGAGCGCCTCGCGTACCAGCACACCCATATCCGGGTCCAGAGTGGACATCGGCTGCGCGCCGCTGTGCACGATGGTGACCTCGTAACCGCGCCGGATCAGTGCCTCGGCCATCTCGACCCCGATGTAGCCGGCCCCCACCACCACCGCCCGCCGTCCGGTACCGGCCGCCAATGCCGCGATGAGCGCCTCGCCGTCGTCCAGGGTCTGGACACCGTGCACTCCGGGCGCGTCGATCCCGGGCAGCGCCGGCCGGATCGGGCGCGCCCCGGTCGCCAGGACGAGGTGGTCGTAGCCGGTCCAGGTTTCGGTACCGGTAGCCAGTTCCCGGCTGCGCACCCGGCCCCCGGCCACATCGAGTTCGACAACTTCGTGGCGCAGGCGCACATCGATTCCGCGTGCCCGGTGTTCCTCGGGGGTCCGGGCGATCAGGTGATCGCGCTCCCGCACATGGCCACCCACCCAGTACGGGATACCGCAGGCCGAGTACGAGGTGAAGTGCCCGCGTTCGAACACCATGATCTCGAGGTCCGACACATCCCGGTGACGCCGGGCCTGGGCGGCCGCCGACATTCCGGTCGCGTCCCCACCGACGACCACCAACCGCTCTGTCATGAGATCAAACTACCCAGCGAGCGCCCGATATCTCTCGGACCGCCCGCCTACGGGCTCGTCTCCGGCCCGAAGCCACCACGGTCGGCCGCACTGTGGGCCGATACCGAGCCGAGGTACCCACCGCCGGAGCCGGCCGGTCGGCCGCCGCCGTTCCCGTACCAGAGCACCGACCCCCGACCGGCTCCCGTCATCGGCGGTGCGGCCCGGAATCTTCCCTCCCACGGTCCGGATGACCTCCGGCGGCCGGCCGGGCCGGCTCAGGCGGACCGGCCACCGATGAGCGGAAGGCGGCTCGCCGCGCCGCGCGTCCGGCCCCCGGAGCGCGTGGTCTCGGCCCCGTCGCGGTCGGTGAAGGTCAGGATGCCGTCCTCGATCGGGCTCTTGCGCAGGTAGGAACGGTCGCGGAAGTAGCTGTTGACCACCTTCCACGGGCCGCCGGTCCCCTGCCGCGGCATCACCGCGTCACCGCGTTGGATGTACCCGGAACTCAGCGCCCCGCCCATCACCGAGGCCTCGGAGCGATCGGACTCCGCGGCCCGAGCCACGAACCGGGTGTACCCCTTGTCGCGCATCCGGTTCAGTACGCGGCAGAAGTACTCGGCGGCCAGATCGGCCTTGAGTGTCCAGGAGGCGTTCGTGTATCCGAGGACCATCAGCGCGTTCGGCACGCCGTCGAGCAGCGACCCCTTGTACATGACCCGGTCCCGGGTGACCACCGGTTCACCGTCCACGTCGAGCGCCATACCGCCCAGGATCTGGATGGTCAGCCCGGTGGCGGTGATGACGATATCGGCTTCGATCTCCTCGCCCGAGGAAACCCGGATGCCTCTTTCCGTGAAGGTCTCGATGGTGTCGGTGACCACCGAGGCGTCACCGCGCCGCAGAGCCTTGAACAGGTCGCCGTCGGGTACGACACACAGGCGCTGATCCCACGGCGCGTATCCCGGGGTGAAATGCCGCATGTCCACCGCGGGGCCGACCGCCATCCGGACCCATTTCAGGAACATCTGCCGGGCCAGCTTCGGTTGGCGCCGCGACAGCTGGTAGCCGGCCTGCTGCACCGCGATATTGCGGGCGCGCCCGACCTGATAGGTGAGCCCGGCGGGGGATCCGGCCTTCGTCATCCCGACCGCCACCGGGTCCTCACCCGGGATGGAGGCGATATAGGTGGGTGATCGCTGCAGCATGGTCACATGGGCGGCCTCGCCCACCATGGCGGGCACCAGCGTGATCGCGGTGGCGCCGCTGCCGATCACGACCACCTTCTTGTCCCGGTAGTCCAGGTCGTCGGGCCAGTGCTGGGGATGCACGATCCGCCCGGTGAACGCGTCCTCGCCGGGAAAGGACGGCCGGTGGCCGTTGTCGTAGTCGTAGTAACCGGTAGCCCCCACCAGAAAGGTACCGGTCCAGATCTCCTCGGCACCCGTCGCTTCCTCGAGCACTCGAACCGTCCACCGATTGTCGGAGCCGGACCAGCTCGCCGAAACCACCCTGCGGCCGAACCGGATCTTCGGTGTCACTCCGTATTCATCGGCGGTCTCGGCGATATAGCGCCGGATACCGGCGCCGTCGGCGAGCATGCGGGTACCACGCCAGGGGCGGAAACCGTAGCCGAAGGAGTACTTATCGGAGTCGGAACGGATTCCCGGATAGCGGAACAGGTCCCAGGTGCCGCCGACGGCGGTGCGGCGCTCCAGGATCGCATAGCTGCGCCCGGTGTTCTCCTTCTCCAGGTGACAGGCCACATCGATACCGGAGAGGCCGGCTCCGATTATCAGTACGTCGACATGCCGCGTCATTGCGTTCCTCGTCCGCTCGTGCCCGGGGCGTCGCCGATCACGACAGACCCACCCTTTACATGTAACCGAGAGTACTTGACAAATTCCCGGTCACGCGTCGGGTACGCACGCCGACCCCATGAGCCCCCGGCCGCCGCGACTTCCGGAGCCGAAGGCCCGAACCTTCCCACCGGAGTCCGGGTGTGATCTAAAACATATTTCTTCCATATCGGCATGGCTACCGCGGCGCCCGGAGACGGGTTCCACAATTCCCGCCGCGCGCCGGACCCGGCACAACGAACTCCCCGCACGATCGAATCCCGCTGCCGCCGCGGCCGACTCGGCATTCGGCAGAACTCTCAGCAGCAGACCACCGCCACCGCGGTCGTGATAGCACCCACCGAGGTGAGCGCGATCGGCACTGCGGCCCGCGCATTCCGCCATCGGAATCCCTCCTCCGGCCGGGCCGATGCACCCTTCCCCGACGTGCGGCCGTTGCGCCACCGGCGCCCCAGCGCACCCAGGGTGATCAGCAATGTCGCTACCAGCATCCCGGCCTCCTCACACCCCGGCCGCCGGCACCCGGCGCCCACTCGGACCGGATCCGGCCCGCCCGGGGTCCGGCACGCCCCGATACCCGCGCGGCCGGCGAAGCCGCCTTCGGCGTACTGGCCGCCGCGGTCGAGGACTGCGTGACCGCCGGTGCACTGCCGCCGGAGCGCGCCGAACCGACCACCCTCACACTCTGGGCGCCCGGACACGGTCTGGCGTCGTTGTGGCTCGACGGCCAGTTGGACAAGCGCGGCACCCTGTTCGGTACGACCGCGGCGGCCCTGGTCGATTCGGTGGTCGACGGCATTCCCGGATTCCTCGGCGCCGACCCTGGAGCACCGCCCGTCCTCCCGCCGCAGTGACCCGGCCCGAGCCGGTCGACCGCGGTCCAACCGGCGGGATCCACAGCGACCGCGTCCTCGCCGCTTACCCGCCACGTTGGCGGGTAAGCCCGGCATAGAGTGAAGTGGACCCGGGTCCGCACCGCGCGCGACCCGAGCCGACCAGGAGGATTGTTGTCGATGAACACCACGAAAGCCCGCACGGGCCTGCTGATCGCGGTCGCCGTGCTCACACTGGCCGGCTGTACCGAAATCGAACGGGCCATGAACAGGGGCGGCGATACCCCGTGCCGCGAGTACGTGGAACAGGACCAGAAGACCCAGCGCGTCACCATCACCAAGGCGCTCGAGGAACAGCAGGGCGCGGAACCGAGCGGCACGAACGTGGATCTGTCCATGGCGGCGGTCAACGCGCTCTGCGGTGTGCAGGCCAACGCCGACACCCCGATCGAACGGGCCGATATCGCGGGAATCTTCATCCGCAAATGAGCTGGGCCGCATCGGTTTCCGAGATATCGGAGCGGGCCCGCCCGGGCGACCCTGCCGCATAGTCGTGCCGAGCCTACGAGCACAGAGGGTTATACCACAAGCGTTTTCGGCCGAACAGGGACACCCGCTCGCCCCGGCGACCGCAATACGCAAGAATGTGTTCGCAAAAGTGCCGGCCGCGATGAGCTGGTATCTCGGACGGCGGGTGTATCGAATCCCCGGACCGTCCGATCCGGGGACGGCGACGATGCACAAGGGAGCGAGATGTTCTATCGGACCGATTCGTTAATGCCACCGCGGTGCCACGGCACGGCACGGAACTGCTGATGGCGTATCGCAGCGACCGGGTCGCAGTCACCGATCGGGCCCGCAACGCGTTACGCGAGTTGATCGAACAGCACGGGCCCATCCTGCTGTATCTCCCGCACCGCGATTCCACCGATCCACGACCGGATTGGCTACCGATACGTGATTTCCGCGCCGCCGAGGGCGATACTCTGTTCGGCCGCCTCGCCTGGCACACCGAACTGTGGATGAGCGCGGCGGCGTACACACGTTTCGAGCGCGAACATCTCACCGTGGACGTTCCCGCCGACGCCGGTCCGGCTCCGAGCGGTGACCCGGACGGCGGATCGCCGCCGGAGGAGGCCGCGATCTTCCTACTCCGCGCCCGCCGGCTCAGTGCCGCGGAAGCCGCCGCGCTCGACGGCCGAAAACGCGGCGGCCACGGCGGCGCGACCTGACCGGGCGCCTCAGCGGCCGGGCAGAAACCGCAGTGACCGGGCGAACGTCATCAGCACCCGCTGCCACAGGTCCCGGGGGACCAGTGGCGGCGGGTCGAGGTTCAGGAAGCGGGTCGAGACCACCGATTGCGGTTCGGTGTATTTGAGCAGTCCCTCGGGCCCGTGCCGACGGCCCACACCGGAGATCCCGGTCCCGCCCATCGGCGCCGCGGTCGTCCCCCAGGCCGGCGCGTATCCCTCGTTCACACAGACGGTGCCGGTCTTCAACAACCGCGCGATCCGCTCACCTTCGGCGAGACCGCCGGCCCAGACGCTCGCGTGCAACCCATATTCGGTGTCATCGGCCGCTGCCACCGCCTCGGCCACGGAATCGACCGGATAGATCGAGACCAACGGCCCGAAGGTTTCCTCGCGCGCGCAGACCATCTCCTCGGTGACCCCGGTGAGGACCGTCGGTTCGAAGAACAGTGGGCCGATATCGGGTCGCGCCTCACCTCCGACGCGTACTTCGGCGCCCTTGGCCACGGCGTCGGCGAGATGGTCGGTCACGGTGCGCAACTGTGTCGCGGAGATGAGCGAGCCGATATCCATCGAGTTGTCGTAGGCGGCACCGAGCCGTGCGGCCGATACGGCGGCCGTGAACTTCGCGGTGAACTCCTCGGCCACCGCGCGCTGTACGTAGATCCGTTCGATGGAGATGCACAACTGGCCGGCATTGGAGAAACACGCGCGGACGGCCGCCCGCGCCGCACGGTCGATATCGGCATCTTCGGTGACGATCATCGGATTCTTACCGCCCAGTTCGGCGGAGAACCCGATGAGCCGCGCGCCACATCGCTGGGCAAGCGTCCGCCCGGTGGCCGAGGAACCGGTGAACATCAGATAGTCACAGCAGTCCACCATCGCCTCGCCGACCACCGGGCCGGGGCCGGTGACCACCGCGAGTAGATCCCGGGGCAGCCCGGCACGGTAGAGCAGTTCGGCGCCGGCGAGCGCGGAGAACGGCGTCGAACTGTCGGGTTTGAGGACCACCGCGTTGCCCGCCAGCAGCGCCGGAATCGCATCGCCCAGGGAGAGCACCAGCGGATAATTCCAGGGCGCGATCACCGCGACGACCCCCTTGGGCCGGACATCGACGAAGGCGCGGTTCAGCACCGGGAAGGCACCGGGCACCCGCCGCTGATCCAGTAGTGCGGGCGCCACGCGCGCGAAATATCGCGCGGCGAACATCAGCCCCATGACCTCTTCCTGCGCCGCCCAGCGCGCCTTACCCGTCTCCGCCTGGATCACATCCATCAGCGCCGCCCGCTGCGCCACGACCAGGGACCGGTAGCGGTGAAGCACCCGGGCGCGTTCCCGCGCCGGGCGGGCCGCCCAGTGGGACTGCGCCACGCGGGCGCGGGCGACGGCCGCGGCGACATCCTCGGCCGTGCCGACCGGCACCGAGCCCAGCGATTTGCCGGTGAAGACCTCGTCGATCGTCCGAGGTGGGCGGGCTGCGGCAGCGTCGATCGCGACCAGAGTGCGCAACCGGTCGAAGACTTCGGGTTCCGGTACGGGCATCACGCCTCCTACCTGTCGGTATTCGCGAGGTGAAGACAAATCTACCCACCGTGTCCCGGTCGGCGGCGCCGCCGCCACGCCGCATATGCCGGGTTCGGTGTCAAAGTGAGTCCTGTTCAATGGGATTCGATGTGCAGGAAACCGGTCGAACGGTTAACTTGTGGCGATGTTCAGAGCGAGGCTCGGTGTCCGCGCCCGGATCCTGGCCATCGCGCTCATCCCGAGTCTGACCCTGTTGGTGGCCGGTGTGGGTGCGACGGGCTATCTGATCGACCAGGGACAACACAACCGGCAGGTGACCGAGGCGTTACGGGAGGTATCGGGTCCCACTCGCAATGTATACGAGGTGGTCCAGAACGAGCGCCGCCTCACGCTCGCACATCTCGCCGGAGATCCCACCGCGGCCGCCGCCCTCGCCGCCGTCCGGCCCGACACCGAACAGGCCCTCCGCGATCTGGTCGCCGGAGCGCAGCGGATCCGGGAACTGCAGCCGGCGGAGATCACCGACGATGTCGGCTCGTTCACCACGCTTACCCAGCAGCTCGGCAATATCCGCACCGCGGTCGACTCCCGCGCGGTGCCGACCGGTGACGCCTATACCTTCTACGTCCGCGTTCTCGACGCCTTCAACACCGGCGCCCAGCTGTCGCACACCTTCGAGCAGGACCCGGAAGCGGTCACCCAGCTGGGACTGGTGTCGCGCATCATGCACGCGCTGGAAGCGGCTTCGCGTAGCCACGCCCTGGCCGGCGCGGCGCTGCGCACCGGCAACCCGGTCGCGCTGCCCGACGAATTCGTCCAGCAGACGGGCTTCTACCGCACCGAAACCGCCCTGCTGGCCACCCAGCTGGATCCGGAGATCGGCGAGCGGGTGCGCACCCTGATGGACAGTGCGGAATGGCGACTGCTGGCCCGCACCGAGAACACACTCATCGCCCGCAGCGTCGGCGGGGCCGAGGGCACCGCAGCCGCGCTCTCTCCCGGGCAGCTGACGGCCTGGCAGGCGGCAGCCGACCACGTCAACCAGGAGATGCTGGATCTCTGGGACGGCCAGAACCAGCTGATGCAGGAGTTGTCGCTGGACGCGGCGGCCCGCACCACCAATCAGTCACTGTTGATCGGCCTGGCGGTCCTGGTGGTGTCCGCGGCGGCGTTCGGGGTTTCGCTGGTCCTGGCCAATCGGTTCATCCACCGCCTGGTGCGGTTGCGCGACCATACGCTGGCCCTCGCCGACGAACGCCTGCCCGATATGCTCGAACGCCTGCGCGCCGGGGAGGACGTCGACGAAACCGCGGCCGCCGCGAAGCTCGACTTCGGCCGGGACGAACTCGGCGCGGTGGCCACTGCCTTCGAACACGCGCATGCCGTGGCGGTCAATGCCGCGATCACCGAGGCACGCACCCAGGAGGGTGTGAAGGCGATCTTCCTCAACATCGCCCACCGCAGCCAGATCGTGGTCCACAAACAACTGGAGATCCTCGACGACGCCGAACGGCGCGAAGAAGACCCGGCCATGCTGGACATCCTGTTCAAACTCGACCATCTGGCCACCCGGGAACGCCGCAACGCCGAGAACCTCACCATCCTCGGTGGCGGGAAACCGGGCCGCCAGTGGCGAGCCCCCGTACCGCTGGTAGACCTGGTACGCAGCGCGGTGGGGGAAACCCAGGACTACACCCGGGTACGGCTGGCCCGGCTCCCCGAACTCCGGATCGCCGGTAACGCCGTCGGCGACCTCATCCATCTGCTCGCCGAACTCGTCGACAACGCCACCTCGTTCTCCCCGCCGCAGTCGCGGGTGCAGGTCACCGGTTCGGTGATCGGCAAGGGTGTGGCCGTGGAGATCACCGATCAGGGCATGGGCATCTCGGCGGAGGATCGAGACCGCCTCAACGAACTCCTGGAGAACCCACCGAACTTCGAGGTCGCATCCCTGCAGAAGGATTCGCGGCTGGGTATCTTCGTCGTCGCGCAGCTGGCGGCCCGCCACGGTGTCGCGGTGCGGCTGTGGGAATCCGAATACGGCGGTGTCCGGGCGGTGGTCATCGTGCCCGCGACGCTGCTGACCGATCCCGCCGAGGAGACCACACCGCTGACCGGGCTGCCCCGTGCCCCGGCTGCGGGGCCCGAGGCCGGCACGGAGACCCACACCGGCCCCCTCCCCGAGAGTTCCACCATCGCGACACTGCTCGCCGACCGGCCCCACCACACCGAGCAGGCCGCCGAGCAGGCCGGCGCCGCGGCGACGGGTACACCCGACACGGTGCCGGTCGCCCGCCCCGAAGCCACGGAGACCACCGCCGAACCGACCCTGCTGGCCGACGGTCGTCCGGCTTTACCCCGCCGTAGCAGGCAGGCTAAAGTCGCACCGCGACCGGAAGTTTCGGACGCCGATCGGACGGTCGCAACGGCGCGGCCACGCTCGGCCGAACAGGCCAGGGATCTGATGTCGGCGATCGAGAACGGCACCCGGCAGGGCCGCAAGCCATTGCCCGCCGCAGAAGCCGCCGCCGGGAACCCGACGGCGGATGGCGCATCCCCGGATGAACAGGAAGGCTAAGTGTCCACTTCCACACAAGGTGACCTGAACTGGCTGCTCGACGACCTGGTCGAGCGACTCGCGGGAGTCCGCCTCGCGGTCGTACTGTCCACCGACGGCATGCTGCTGGGCCATTCCTCGAAAATGGATCGCACCGAGGCCGAGCATTTCGCCGCGATGTCGTCCACCCTGCACGGCCTGGCCCGCAGCGCCGGCGCGCGATTCGACGGTGGTGCCGTACGGCAGGCGGTGATCGAACTCGATCGCGCCGTACTGTTCGTCACCTCGGCCGGTGACAACGCATGCATCGCCGTACAGGCCGCCGCGGACGCGAACCTCGGCATGGTGGCCTACGAGATGAACCTCACCGTCCAGCGGGTCGGCAGCCATCTGTCGACCGGCTCCCGCGGCGGGACCGGGGCCGAGCCTCGGTAACCGCGGAAACAGCAACGGCGCCATGACGGGTATGCGGGTATGACCGGGCCACGGGAGCCCTGGTTCGACGACGACGCCGGACCTCTGGTGCGGCCGTACGCCATCACCAAGGGTCGCACTGTGGGCGCGGGACACGATCTGGATATGCTCACCGTCGTGGTCAAAGCTCGTGGTGCCCCGCCGTTGCGCCGGATCGAACCCGAGTACACCGATATCGTGCACCTGTGCACGGAAGCACAAACCGTGGCGGAGGTGGCAGCCGCCTTGAAACTGCCGCTGGCGGTGACCAAGATTCTCGTCGGAGATCTGATCGGTGACGGCCATCTGATCTTCCGGGCTCCAGTGCAGATGGAGTCCGGTCCCGGCGACTTCAACATATTGCGAGCGGTACTGGATGGAATCCGAAAAATTTGACCCTGCCCGGATGGACCCCGGGGCTCCGGCTCTTGCTGCGTCGGTGAAGGTCCTCATCGCCGGTGGCTTCGGCGTCGGCAAGACCACGATGGTGGCCTCGATCAGCGAGATCCCGCCGCTACGCACCGAGGAGATGATCACCGAACTCAGTACCGGCATCGATGATCTGTCCGGTGTCGAGTCCAAGACCACTACGACGGTGGCATTGGACTTCGGCCGGATCACCATCGACAAGGACCTGGTGCTCTACTTGTTCGGCACCCCGGGCCAGGATCGCTTCTGGTTCCTGTGGGACGAACTCGCTCGGGGCGCGCTGGGCGCGGTGGTCCTGGCGGATACCCGCCGGTTGGGGAATTCCTTCGCCGCCATCGACTATTTCGAGCGGCGCGGCCTGCCCTTCCTGATCGCGGTGAACTGTTTCGACGGGGCGCCGCGGTACACGATCGACGAGGTCCGCGACGCGCTCGATCTCGACCCGTCCATCCCGGTCATGCTGTGCGACGCGCGCGACCGCGTCTCGGCGAAGAATGTGCTGCTCAGTCTGATCGAGCATCTCATCGAACGGGCCACCCGCCCGAATCTCACCACCAAGTAGGCCGGCCCGGGCGGGACCACACCGGTTCCGCCCGCCGGGTCAGGCTGCCAGGTGGCCCGCCGCGTGAAGCTCATCGAACAGCAGCTGGTCCACCGGCGGCACCCGCGACCGGTCGCCGAAGCCGAACCACGCGAGTTCGGTGATCTCACTGCTCGCGGTGAGTGTTCCGCGATAGTCCGCCCGATAACAGCTCATCCGGACCCGCGCGCCGCCGTCGACCGCTTCGTAGACCCCCACCGGCTCGACCGTCTGCGGTACCAGCGCGACGGTGAGTTCCTCGGTGACCTCGCGCAGCAACGTCTGCTCGTCGGATTCGCCGGCTTCCCGTTTTCCGCCCGGAATATAGAACACGTCCTTACCGCGCGGACGTGCGCACAGTATCCGCCCGTCCACGATGAGGACCCAGGCGACCGTATCGATGAGTTCCCCGACCAGCTCGTCCGTCACCGGAGCATCCTATCTGGGCCAAGCTGCCACGCATCCCATGGTCGCGGACGTACCATGCGAACGTGGCCGATGCGAATCCTCCCGCCGTGCTGCGGGTCCTGGTCTACAGCAACGACGCCGACACCCGGGGTCAGGTGATGCTGGCGCTCGGCCGCCGGCCGCATCCGGATCTACCGCCGCTGGAGTACCTCGAGGTGGCCACGGCCCCGGTGGTATTGGAGCGGATGGATGCCGGCGCGGCCGATCTCGCCGTCCTGGACGGGGAATCCGCGCCGGTGGGCGGGATGGGCCTGGCCAAACAGCTCAAGGACGAGATCCGCGGCTGCCCGCCGCTGGTCGTGCTCGCCGGGCGCGCCGACGATGCCTGGCTGGCGAACTGGTCACGGGCCGAAGCCGTCGCCACCCATCCGATCGACCCACTGCGGCTCACCGAGATCGTGGTGGATCTGTTGCGCCGGCGCCCGGCTGCCTGAGCGCTGATTAGGTTCATTCGCTCATAAATCTCAGTCGCGAATTCGATCAAAGCCATCTCCGAATCCGCGTTCGTCCTGCCACGACAGTTGTAGGCTGTGCTTTAGCTCACATGAGCGCGGGAGATGACATATAACCCGCGTCGACTGATCCTCCCCCACCCCTGTGTCGATTCCGGGGACGATCCGGCGGCGTGGGGAATACCCATCGACCGCCGACCCCGTTCGCGGAACCCGGTGGCACCACCGCGGGGTTCCAGTTCGCAAGGAGGGGAAGCGCAGTCGTGAACACCGAACTGCCGATACTGGTCCTCGGCGCGGTCGCCGCCGCCTTCGCGGTGATCTCGATCCTGATCGCCGGCCTCATCGGCCCCAAACGCTACAACCGCGCCAAGTTACAGGCCTACGAATGCGGTATCGAACCCACCCCGCATGCGACGGCCGGAGGCGCGGGAAATGTTACCGGCCAACGTTTTCCGGTGAAGTACTACCTCACCGCGATGCTGTTCATCATCTTCGATATCGAGATCGTGTTCCTCTACCCGTGGGCGGTCCATATCGATGCGCTCGGGGTGTTCGGACTGGCCGCGATGGCACTGTTCATCGTCAATGTCTCGGTCGCCTACGCCTACGAATGGCGGCGCGGCGGCCTCAGCTGGGACTGAGCCGCGAACCTCCGATCAGCCGCACCGCGCCCGGCGCGGGCCGATATCCAGGGAGTAGTCGGACATGGGTTTGGAAGAGAAACTGCCCAGTGGTTTCGTGCTCAGCACGGTCGAAGCCATGGCGGGATACATGCGCAAGGGGTCGGTGTGGCCGGCCACCTTCGGCCTGGCCTGCTGCGCGATCGAGATGATGGCCACCGGCGGTGGCAGATTCGATTCGGCGCGTTTCGGTATGGAGGTCTTCCGTGCCTCACCGCGGCAGGCCGATCTGATGATCGTGGCCGGGCGGGTGAGTCAGAAGATGGCGCCGGTACTCCGTCAGGTCTACGACCAGATGACCGAACCGAAATGGGTACTGGCGATGGGGGTGTGCGCCTCCTCCGGTGGCATGTTCAACAACTACGCCATCGTGCAGGGCGTGGATCATGTGGTCCCCGTCGATATCTACCTACCGGGCTGTCCGCCGCGGCCGGAGATGCTGCTCAATGCCATCCTCGCGTTGCACGAGAAAATCCAGGCGACCCCGATGGGGGTGAACCGGGACGAGGCGATCCGCGCCGCCGAGGCGGCGGCGCTGGCGGCCACCCCGACCATCCGGATGGAAGGGCTGCTGCGATGAGCACCGAGGGCCCGGGCTCCACCGACAGCCGCGCTGCGGAACCCGAACAGCCGACCGGCCCCGAGGACGAGGTCATCGGGGTGCGCCGGGGTATGTTCGGCATCTCCGGCAGCGGTGACACCTCCGGCTACGGGCGCCTTGTCCACCGGGTCGCGCTTCCGGGCGGCAGCGCACCGCCCTACGGGAGCTATTTCGACACCGTGGTCGACCTGCTGCGCGCGGCCCTGGCGTCCGGCCCCGCGTTCGATACCGCGATCGAGAAGGTCGTGGTGGACCGTGGCGAGCTCACCCTGCACGTCGACCGCGACCAGCTGGTCGCGGTGGCGCGGGTGCTGCGCGACGATCCCGGGCTGCGGTTCGAACTGTGCCTCGGGGTGAACGGGGTGCACTACCCGGACGAATCCGGCCGGGAACTCCGCGCGGTCTATCACCTGAATTCGATCACGCACGGCCGCCGGCTGCGGCTCGAGGTGTCCGCACCGGACACCGATCCACATATCCCGTCGCTGTACCGGGTGTATCCGACCTGCGACTGGCACGAACGGGAGACCTACGACTTCTTCGGCATCCTGTTCGACGGGCATCCCTCACTGACCCGCATCACCATGCCCGACGACTGGCGCGGTCACCCGCAGCGCAAGGACTACCCGCTGGGCGGGATACCGGTCGAGTACAAGGGCGCGCGCATACCGCCGCCCGATGAGCGGAGGGCATACAGCTGATGAGCGAGATCGATTACCGGCCCGGAGTATCCGGCGGGCCGGACAACGACGACTCCGGCACCGCCCCGACGGCGGCCGGCCGCAGTGGCGCGGACCCGGCCGAACAGGTACTGACGGTCGCCGGCCAGGACTGGGACGAGGTCGCCGATGCCCTGCGCGGCGCGGGTGAGGAACGCATCGTCGTCAATATGGGCCCGCAGCATCCGTCCACGCACGGGGTTTTGCGGCTCATCCTGGAGATCGAGGGTGAAACGGTCGTCGAGGCCCGGTGCGGTATCGGCTACCTGCACACCGGCATCGAGAAGAATCTCGAATTCCGCGCCTGGGCCCAGGGCGTCACCTTCGTCACCCGGATGGACTACCTGTCCCCCTTCTTCAACGAGACCGCCTTCTGCCTCGGGGTGGAGCGGCTGCTGGGTATCACCGACGACATCCCCGAGCGCGCCACCGTGATCCGGGTGCTGCTGATGGAGCTCAACCGCATCTCCTCGCATCTGGTGGCGCTGGCGACCGGGGGAATGGAACTGGGCGCGCTGACCCCGATGCTGTTCGGCTTCCGGGAACGCGAGCTGATCCTCGACGTCTTCGAGAACATCACCGGCCTGCGGATGAACCACGCGTACATCCGGCCCGGGGGTATCGCCCAGGACCTGCCCGGCGACGCGGTCGGCAAGGTGCGCGACCTGCTGGCGCTGATGCCGAAACGATTGCGGGATATGGAGCACCTGCTCACCCACAACCCGATCTTCAAGGCACGCACCCAGAACATCGGCTACCTCGATCTGACCGGTTGTATCGCGCTCGGCGTCACCGGCCCGGTCCTGCGCTCCACCGGTCTGCCGCACGATCTGCGCAAGGCCATGCCCTACTGCGGGTACGACACCTATGAATTCACCGTCCCCACCACCGACACCTGCGACTGCTACGGCCGCTACCTCATCCGGATCGAGGAGATGAAGCAGTCCCTGGCGATCGTCGAACAGTGCCTGGACCGCTTGCGGCCGGGACCGGTGATGGTGGCGGACAAGAAGATCGCCTGGCCCGCGGATCTGAAGCTGGGCGCGGACGGTCTGGGCAATTCGCCACAGCACATCGGCAAGATCATGGGAACGTCGATGGAGGGGCTCATCCACCACTTCAAGCTGGTCACCGAGGGCATCCGGGTGCCGCCGGGGCAGGTCTACGAGGCGGTGGAGTCGCCACGCGGCGAACTCGGTGTCCATTTGGTCAGCGACGGCGGTACACGGCCCTACCGCGTGCACTATCGCGATCCCTCCTTCACCAACCTCCAGGCCGTGGCGGCGATGTGTGAGGGCGGCATGGTCGCCGATGTGATCGCGGCCGTCGCCAGTATCGATCCGGTGATGGGCGGTGTGGACCGATGAGGGGCGATATCGCCGCCACCGAACGGCTTCTGCCGGCTCGGAGGGAGCTCCCATGAGGCGAGACCTCCGCCCCCGCCGTGGACCGCACGCACCGGCTTCGAAGGAGAAGCGATGAGCGAGATCCTGTTGCGCCTGAGTGTTCGGCCGCAGCCCTACCCCGACGGTGTCCGCGCCCGGCTCGAACCGGACGCGAAGGAGATCATCGCACGGTACCCGCAGCCCCGCTCGGCGCTGCTACCGCTACTCCACCTGGTGCAGTCGGAAGAGGGCTATGTCAGCAGTACCGGGATCGAGTTCTGCGCGGAGTTGCTCGGGCTCACCGGTGCCGAGGTGACCGCCGTCGCCACCTTCTACTCCATGTACCGGCGCACCCCCACCGGCGACTACCACGTGGGCGTCTGCACCAACACCCTGTGCGCGGTCCTCGGGGGCGATGCCATCCTCGCGGAACTGCGCGAACACCTGGGGATCGCGCACGGCGAGACCACCGACGACGGAGCGATCACCCTCGAGCACATCGAATGCAACGCGGCCTGCGATTACGCGCCGGTGATCATGGTGAACTGGGAGTTCTTCGACAACCAGACCCCGGGATCGGCCCGTGAACTGGTGGACGCACTCCGCGCGGGCCGTACCGTCACCCCGACCCGCGGCGCGCCGCTGTGTACCTTCCGGGACACCGCGCGGATACTCGCCGGATTTCCGGACACCCGGCCCGGCGTACTCGACGGAGAGCCGGGCGCCCCGACGCTCACCGGCCTGGAAACCGCGCGCGAGCAGGGTATGCGGGCCCCGGAGGTACCGGACGAAGAGGGTGCCCGATGACCCTGACGCCCGTCCTCAGCAAGTACTGGAATCTGCCGAATTCCTGGACCCTCGACACCTACCGGGCCCACCGGGGATACGAAGCGCTGCCGATCGCGCTCGGCATGACGCCGGACCAGGTGATCACCACGGTCAAGGACGCCGGGCTGCGCGGCCGCGGCGGGGCCGGGTTCCCGACCGGTATGAAATGGGGTTTCATACCGCAGGGCCCCGAACCCGACGGCTCGACGAAACCGCACTACCTGGTGGTGAACGCGGACGAGTCCGAACCGGGCACCTGCAAGGACATCCCGCTCATGCTCGCGGCGCCGCATTCGCTCATCGAGGGGGTGATCATCGCCGCCTATGCCATTCGCGCCGCGCACGCCTTCATCTATCTGCGCGGTGAGGTGGTGCCGGTACTGCGCCGGCTGCAGGCCGCGGTCGCCGACGCCTACGCCGCCGGGCTGCTGGGCCGCGATATCCTCGGCTCCGGCTACGATCTGGAGCTCACCGTGCATGCCGGCGCCGGCGCCTACATCTGCGGTGAGGAGACCGCCCTGCTGGATTCGCTGGAGGGCCGGCGCGGACAGCCCCGGTTACGCCCGCCGTTCCCGGCGGTCGCGGGTCTGTACGCCAGCCCGACCGTGGTGAACAATGTCGAATCCATCGCCAGTGTGCCGCCGATAATCCGCAACGGCCCCGCCTGGTTCCGCTCCATGGGCAGCGAGAAATCACCCGGTTTCACGCTGTACTCGCTGTCCGGGCATATCGCGAAGCCCGGCCAGTACGAGGCGCCGCTCGGCATCACGCTGCGCGAACTGCTCGGGTACGCGGGCGGGGTCCGCGCGGGGCGGGAGCTGAAGTTCTGGACGCCCGGCGGTTCCTCGACCCCGCTGTTCACCGCCGAACATCTCGATGTGCCCTTGGATTACGAGAATGTGATGGCGCAGGGATCGATGCTGGGTACCAAGGCACTGCAGATCTTCGACGACACCACCTGCGTGGTCCGTGCGGTACTGCGCTGGACCGAGTTCTACGCCCACGAATCCTGCGGTAAGTGCACCCCGTGCCGGGAGGGTACGTACTGGCTGGTCCAACTACTGACCCGGCTCGAATCGGGCCAGGGCACACCCACCGACCTGGACAAACTTCTGGATATCGCCGACAACATCAACGGCAAGTCCTTCTGCGCGCTCGGCGACGGCGCGGCCAGCCCCATCATGTCCTCGCTGAAGTACTTCCGCGACGAATACCTCGCGCATATGACACACGGCGGCTGCCCGTTCGATCCGGCCCGCACGACCGCCTGGGCCGGATCCGCAGCCGGAGAGGGGATCCGATGACCGCCACCGTCCGTTCCGATTCCGCCGATCTACAGCCGGCCGACCTGGTCACCGTCACGATCGACGGCACCACCGTCGCCGTCCCGGCCGGCACCCTGCTCATTCGCGCCGCCGAACTGATCGGTATCCAGATCCCCCGGTTCTGCGATCATCCGCTACTCGCCCCGGTCGGTGCCTGCCGGCAGTGCCTGGTGGAGGTCGAAGGTCAGCGAAAACCTGTGGCCTCCTGCACCATGACGGTCACCGAGGGCATGGTGGCGCACACCCAGCTCGATTCCGCGGCCGCGGAGAAAGCGCAGGAGGGTGTGATGGAACTGCTGCTGATCAACCATCCGCTCGACTGCCCGGTCTGCGACAAAGGTGGGGAGTGCCCGCTGCAGAATCAGGCCATGTCCACCGGACGGGCGGAGACCCGCTTCGACGGGGAGAAGCGCAAGTACCCGAAACCGATTCCACTGTCGACCGCGGTCCTGCTCGATCGTGAACGGTGCGTGCTGTGCGCGCGCTGTACCCGTTTCTCCCAACAGATCGCCGGGGACCCGTTCATCGAGCTACTCGATCGCGGCGCGCTACAGCAGGTCGGGACCGCCGCGCACGAGCCGCTCGATTCGTACTTCTCCGGTAACACCGTGCAGATCTGCCCGGTCGGTGCCCTCACCGGTACCAGCTACCGGTTCCGGGCCCGCCCGTTCGACCTGGTTTCCAGCCCGAATGTCTGCGAGCACTGCGCCTCCGGTTGCGCCCAGCGCACCGACCACCGACGCGGAAAGGTCCTACGCCGACTGGCCGGCGACGATCCCGAGGTCAACGAGGAATGGAACTGCGACAAGGGACGCTGGGCATTCGCCTACACCGGTGAACGCGATCGGATCACCGACCCGCTGCTGCGCGGCGCCGACGGGGCGCTGACACCGTGCTCGTGGTCCGAGGCGCTCGCGGCCGCCGCGCGCGGTCTGCGCGCCGGCGTGGGTAACGCGGCGGTGCTGCCCGGCGGCCGGATCACCGAGGAGGAGGCGTACGCGTACGCCAAATTCGCGCGGACGGTACTGGGCACCAACAATATCGACTTCCGAGCCCGGGCCCAGACGGCGGAGGAAGCGGAATTCCTGGGCGCTTGGGTCGCCGGGCACACCGGCACCGTCACCTACGACAGTCTGGAGAAGGCACCGGTCGTGCTCCTGGCGGGGTTCGAACCGGAGGAGGAATCGCCCATCGTCTACCTGCGGCTGCGTAAAGCGGCCCGGACCGGCGGGGTGCCGGTGTTCTCGATCGCCGCCCACGCGTCGCGCGGGCTGGAACGGATGTCCGGCACTCTGGTCCCGGCGGTCCCCGGCAGCGAGGCCCGGATCCTCACCGAGCTGATCGAACCCGGCGCCGAACCCGGCCCGGCGCGGTTGCTGCGGGAACCCGGCGCGGTGATCCTGGTCGGCGAACGGCTGGCGACCGCCCCCGGTGCGCTGTCGGCGGCGATCCGGCTCGCCGCCGATACCGGCGCCGCGCTCGCCTGGGTGCCGCGGCGGGCCGGCGAACGCGGCGCGGTGGAGGCCGGCGCGCTACCCGGTCTGCTCCCGGGGGGCCGGCCCGTCACCGACCCCGACGCCCGGCAGCAGGTGGCCGAGATCTGGGGTGTCACCGATCTGCCCGATTCTCCCGGCCGGGATACCGCTTCGGTTCTCGACGGCACCGCGACGGTGGGCACGCTGGTGGTCGGCGGTATCGAACTCGCCGACCTGCCCGATCCCACCGCGGCGCGGGCCACCCTGCGGGCCGCCGATTTCGTGATCTCGCTGGAACAGCGGCACAGTGAAGTCACCGCATACGCCGACGTCGTGTTCCCGGTGGCCACGGCGATGGAGAAATCCGGCACATTCCGCACCTGGGAGGGCCGCCCACGTCCGTTCGCCGCGGCGCTGACCGCCAGCACGGTGCGCCGCACCGCCGCACCGCTGTCCGATCTGCGGGTGCTGCACAGTCTGGCGGCGGAAGTGGGAGTAACGCTCGGTCTTCCCGATACCGCCGCCGCACGGGCCGAACTCGACCGTCTCGGTCCCTGGACCGGTGCCACGGTCGCACCCCCCGGACGGCCGGCCGCGCCGCCCGTCCGCCCCGAACCCGGTACCGCGGTGCTGGCGAGCTGGCGGATGCTGCTGGACCGGGGCCGGATGCAGGACGGCGAAGCGAATCTGGCCGGTATCGCGCGCCCGCCGGTGGCCAGGTTGTCGGCGGCGACCGCGGCGGAGGTGGGGGCGGCCGAGGGTGATCCGATCACCGTCACCACCCCGCACGGCGCCGTGACTCTGCCGCTGGTCGTCACCGACATGCCGGACCGGGTGGTATGGCTTCCCATGAACTCACCCGGATGCTCGATCCACACCGATCTCGGCGCCCGACCGGGCGACGTCGTGACCCTACGACGCGCCGACCAGCGGACGGAGGTATCCGACCATGACTGATCTGTCCCTCTTCGGTCACGACCCGCTGTGGCTGGTCGCCGCAAAAGCCGTCGCCATTTTCGTATTCCTGCTGCTGACCGTGCTGTTCGGGGTGCTGATCGAACGCAAGGTCGTGGCCTGGATGCAGATGCGGGTCGGCCCCAACCGCGTGGGCCCCAAGGGATTGCTGCAGAGCGCCGCCGACGGCGTGAAGATGGCGTTCAAGGAAGATATCGTCCCCGCGATCGTGGACAAACCCATCTTCGTGCTCGCGCCGATCATCTCGGTCGTCTCGGCCGTCCTGGCCTTCGCCGTGATCCCGTTCGGACCGGAGGTCTCGATCCTGGGGCAGCGAACCGCCCTGCAGCTCACCGATCTACACGTCGGTGTTCTCTATATCCTCGCGGTCACCTCGATCGGTGTGTACGGGATCGTGCTGGCCGGCTGGGCCTCGGGCTCCACCTATCCCCTGCTGGGCGGGCTACGCTCCACCGCGCAGGTGATCTCCTACGAGATCTCCATGGCGCTCTGCTTCGGGGCGGTGTTCCTGCTCGGTGGCACCATGGCGACCTCCGGCATCATCGCCGCCCAGCAGCCCACCTGGTATGTATTCCTGCTGTTGCCGTCGTTCCTCATCTACTGCATCTCCATGGTCGGGGAGACCAACCGGGCGCCGTTCGACCTGCCCGAGGCCGAGGGCGAGCTCGTCGGCGGGTTCCACACCGAGTACTCCTCGCTGAAGTTCGCAATGTTCATGCTCGCCGAGTACGTGAACATGGCGACGGTCTCGGCGCTGGCGACCACCATGTTCCTCGGCGGCTGGCGGGCCCCGTTCCCCGTCAACCTGTGGGAGGGCGCGAATTCGGGCTGGTGGCCGCTGCTGTGGTTCACCGCCAAGGTCTGGATGTTCCTGTTCGTGTTCATCTGGCTGCGCGGGACGCTGCCGCGGCTGCGCTACGACCAGTTCATGAGCCTGGGCTGGAAACTGCTCATCCCGACCTCGCTGGCCTGGGTGATGGTGGTGGCCACCGCGCGGGTTCTCGATCTCGAGGGATACCCCGTGCGCACCCCGATTCTGGTGATCGGTGGCCTGCTGCTCACCGGGCTCCTGATCGGGCTGTTCCTGCGGGCCGGAAACGCACCGGCCACCGCGCCCGAGTTCGGTCCCGAGGACGATCTACCGGTGGGGAGCGCTGTACCGGGTGCCCCGGGGGGAAACCAGGTGTTCCTGGGATTCCCGACCCCGCCGTTGCCGGAGCGGACCTCGACCATCACCTCGTCCCCCGGGCTCTTCGAACCGCTGGCGGGTTTCGCGGTCACCGCGCTCACCATGTTCAAGAAGCCCAATACCGAGTTCTATCCCGAGGAGAAGGTCCCCACCGCGCCGCGCTACCACGGACGCCACCAGCTCAACCGGCATCCCGACGGCCTGGAGAAATGCATCGGCTGTGAGCTGTGCGCCTGGGCCTGCCCAGCGGACGCGATCTACGTCGAAGGCGCCGACAATACCGACGAGGAGCGCTTCTCCCCCGGTGAACGCTATGGGCGGGTATATCAGATCAACTATCTGCGCTGTATCGGTTGCGGCCTGTGCATCGAGGCATGCCCGACCCGGGCGCTGACGATGACCAACGAGTACGAACTCACCGACGACAACCGCGCCGATCTCATCTACGAGAAGGACCGGTTGCTCGCCCCGCTGGAGCCGGAGATGCAGGCCCCGCCGCACGAGATGCAGCCGGGCAGCACGGAAGCCGACTACTACCTCGGCCGGGTGGGCCCCGTGACACAGCGGCCCACCGCCGAGACCGCGCCGGGAGGCAAGCGATGACCGGCACCGAAACAGCCCTGCTGGCCGCCGCCCCGCTTACCGCGGCCGGCACGGGTGAAACGGTCCAGTTCTGGATCCTCGCACCGCTGGCGGTGCTCGGCGCGCTCGGTATGGTCTTCGCGGCCAAGGCCGTGCACTCGGCGATCTGTCTGGCGGCCACCATGATCACGCTGGCGGTGTTCTACATCGCTCAGGACGCGCTGTTCCTCGGAGTCGTGCAGATCGTGGTGTACACCGGCGCGGTGATGATGCTGTTCCTGTTCGTCCTGATGCTGGTGGGCGTCGATTCGGCGGAATCGCTGCGGGAGACGCTGCGCGGGCAGCGGATCGCCGCCGGAGTGGTCGGCGTCGGCTTCGGGATCCTGCTGTGCACGGGTATCGCGCATGGCGTCCGCAATTCCGGTATCGAATTCCCCGCCACCGGTTTCCCCGGTCGTGACGTGATCGGCGCGTTGGCCGAACTGATCTTCATCCGCTACGTCTGGGCCTTCGAACTCACCGGCGCCCTGTTGATCGCCGCCACCATCGGTGCCATGTTGCTGGCGCATCGGGAGAAGTTCGGTCCGAAACTCGGCCAGCGGGAACTGTCGCGCCGGCGGTTCCGCGACGCCGGGCACCGGCCCACCCCGCTGCCCACTCCCGGTGTCTACGCCCGGCACAACGCGGTGGACATCCCGGCGCGGCTCCCGGACGGATCCTTCGAGGAGCTGTCGGTGTCGACCATTCTGCGACACCGCCGCACCCAGGCACTCACCGATGCGGCGGTGCTCTCGGTCGGCTCCGCGTCCACCCCCGGACCCGACGACGCCCGCGCCACCCGCCCGGCCGACGAGGAAGGTATCCGGTGAATCCCGAGAACTATCTGTTCCTGTCCGCGCTACTGTTCACCATCGGCGCCGCGGGCGTGCTGCTGCGACGTAACGCGATCATCGTCTTCATGTGCATCGAGCTCATGCTCAATGCGGTGAACCTCGCGTTCGTCACCTTCGCGCGGATGCACGCGAATCTCGACGGCCAGGTCTTCGCCTTCTTCACCATGGTGGTCGCCGCGGCCGAGGTCGTGGTCGGTCTGGCCATCATCGTCACCATCTTCCGTGCCCGCCGCTCGACCTCGGTCGACGACGCCAACCTGCTGAAGTTCTGACGTGCTCGGGTCAAACACGGAGGCGGTAGCGCAGCGTCACCACGCAGCGCTCCCGAGCATGCCGAAAGGACCTGACATGTTCGGGTCAAGCGCGGAGGAGGCAGCGCAGCGTCACCACGCAGCCCTCCCGAACATGTCGAGAGGACACTGACGTGGATACCGCAACACTGTGGTTGCTGCCCGCCCTGCCGCTGGCCGGCGCCGCCGTACTGCTGCTGACCGGGCGTCGCTCCGACGCGTGGGGTCATCTGCTCGCCACCATGACCGCACTGGCCTCGTTCGTGGTGGCGGTGCTCGCCTTCCTCGGGATGCTCGGCCGTTCCGGCGCCGATCGCGCGGTGGCACTGGATCTGTTCAGCTGGGTCCCGATAGCCGGGCTGCGCGTCGACTTCGCGCTCGCACTGGACCAGCTGTCCATCTGTTTCGCCCTGCTCATCACCGGCGTCGGCTCGCTCATCCACATCTACTCCGTCGGATACATGAGCCACGATCCCGGCCGCCGCCGGTTCTTCGCCTACCTGAACCTGTTCCTCGCGGCCATGCTGCTGCTGGTACTGGCGAACAACTACCTGGTGCTGTATCTGGGCTGGGAGGGCGTCGGTCTGGCCTCATATCTGCTGATCGGATTCTGGTACCACAAACCGACGGCGGCCACGGCTGCCAAGAAGGCATTCGTGGTCAACCGGGTCGGCGATATGGGCCTGGCGATCGCCATGATGATCATGTTCGCCACCTTCGGATCCCTCGATTTCGGTGCGGTGTTCGCCGGCGCCCCGGGGGCGAGCGACGCCACACTGACCGCCGTCGGCCTGTTCCTGCTGCTGGCCGCCTGCGGTAAATCCGCCCAGGTACCACTGCAATCGTGGCTCGGGGACGCCATGGAGGGCCCCACCCCGGTGTCGGCGCTCATCCATGCCGCCACCATGGTCACCGCGGGTGTGTACCTGATCGCCCGCTCGAATCCGCTCTACGATCTCGCGCCCACCGCCCGGGTCGCGGTGGTGGTGGTCGGTGCGGTGACCCTGTTGTTCGGCGCGATCATCGGTTGTGCCAAGGACGACATCAAGAAGGCGCTGGCCGCCTCCACCATGAGCCAGATCGGCTACATGGTGCTGGCCGTCGGCCTCGGTCCCGCGGGCTACGCGGTGGCCATCATGCATCTGCTGACCCACGGCTTCTTCAAGGCCGGCCTGTTCCTCGGAGCGGGTTCGGTCATGCACGCCATGAACGACGAAACCGATATGCGGCGCTACGGCGGGTTGCGCACCCTGCTGCCGATCACCTACATCACTTTCGGTCTCGGATATCTCGCTATCATCGGTGTGCCGCCGTTCGCCGGGTTCTTCTCCAAAGACCGCATCATCGAAGCGGCCTTCGCCGCCGAAGGCGCCGCCGGTCCGATCCTGGGCACCGTCACCCTGCTCGGCGCCGGACTCACCGCCTTCTATATGACGCGGGTGATGCTGCTGACCTTCTTCGGCGCACGCCGCTGGAAACCCGATACCCACCCGCACGAATCCGCCGCCGTGATGACGGGTCCGATGATCCTGCTGGCACTCGGATCTCTCGGCGCCGGAGCGGTTTTCGTCTGGGGATCCTCGCTGCAGAACTGGCTGGCACCGGTCGTCGGCGAGCACCACGGTGAACCGATACTTCCGGTACCGGTGATCACCGGGCTCGCCCTCGCGGTGGTGGCGGTGGGCGTAGCGGTCGCCTACCGGCAGTACGGGCGCAGCGCGGTGCCCGACAGCGCACCGCGGGAGGTGACCGCGCTGACCGTGGCCGCGCGCCGCGATCTCTACGGAGACACCGTCAACGAGGCCGCCTTCATGCGGCCCGGCCGCCACCTGACCCGCGCCCTGGTCTTCCTCGACAACCGCGGGATCGACGGTCTCGTCAACGGCACCGCCGCCGTCATCGGCGGCCTGTCCGCACGGGCCCGCCGGATCCAGACCGGTTTCGTCCGTTCGTATGCCCTGTCCATGTTCGCCGGCGCGGCCCTGGTGGCCGCAGCCCTGCTGGCCGTGAGGATCTGGTGAGCGCCGTGCCCTGGTTGTCTGTGCTCTGGCTGTTGCCCGTGGTGGGCGCGGCGGTCGTACTCTTGCTGCCGGCCGCGCAGCGACTACTGGCCCGCTGGGTCGGGCTGCTGTTCACCGTGGCCACCTTCGGTGTGGCGCTGGGGGTGGCAGCGGCCTTCCAACCCGGCGGCGAGCAGTTCCAGTTCGTCGAATCCCACACCTGGATACCGGCGTTCGGCGCCGGGTACACCCTCGGCGTGGACGGGATCGCGCTGGTCCTGGTGCTGCTCACGGCGGGTCTGGTCCCGCTGCTGGTCATCGCCGGCTGGCACGACGACCGCGAGGTCGGCACCGGGAAACGGGTGGCACACACCTATATCGCGCTCACCCTCCTGGTGGAGGCGATGGTGCTGGTGTCGTTCCTGTCCCTGGACATCCTGCTGTTCTACGTCTTCTTCGAGGCAATGCTGATCCCGATGTACTTCCTCATCGGCGGTTTCGGGCCACGTACCGACGATGCCCAGGTCCGGCAGCAGCGTTCCCGCGCCGCGGTCAAATTCCTCCTCTACAACCTCTTCGGCGGCCTGATCATGCTCGCCGCGGTGATCGGCCTCTATGTCCTCACCGTCCAGCAGGATCTCGGCGCGGACGGCGCCGGTACCTTCGACCTGCGCACGGTCGTCGCGGCCGCCAACTCCGGACAGCTCGGCGCCGGACCGGCGGTGCTCAACGCCCTGTTCCTCGGTTTCATGTTCGCGTTCGCGGTCAAGGCGCCGCTGTGGCCGCTGCACACCTGGCTGCCGGACGCCGCCGTCTCGGCGACCCCGGCGAGCGCGGTGCTGATGATGGCGGTGGTCGACAAGGTCGGCACCTTCGGGATGCTGCGTTACTGTCTGCTGTTGTTCCCCACCGCGGTCGACACCTACGCGCCGCTGGTGATCACGCTGGCCGTGATCGGCATCCTCTACGGTGCGCTGCTGGCCATCGGCCAGACCGATGTGATGCGCCTTATCGCCTACACTTCCATCTCGCATTTCGGTTTCATCGTGCTCGGTATCTTCGCCATGACCAGTCAGGCCCAGACCGGCGCGACCCTCTACATGGTCAATCACGGCCTGTCCACGGCGGCGCTGTTCCTGGTGGCCGGTTTCCTGGTCTCGCGGCGCGGCAGCCGGCTGATCGCCGACTACGGCGGAGTGCAGAAAGTGGCGCCGGTACTGGCCGGCACGTTCTTCATCGCCGGTCTGGCCACCCTCTCCCTGCCCGGACTCGCCCCGTTCGTCAGCGAATTCCTGGTTCTGATCGGCACATTCAGCAGGTATCGGGTGGCCGCGGTGATCGCCGCCGCCGCGCTGGTCCTGGCGGCGATCTATGTGCTGTGGCTGTACCAGCGGATGATGACGGGGCCGGTACGCGAGGGCAGCGAACGTATCCGTGATTTGGTGCCGCGCGAACTCGTGGTCGTGGTGCCGCTACTCGGTGCCCTGATCTTCTTCGGCGTCTATCCGAAGCCGGTACTGGATTTCATCGACCCGGCGGTGACCCAGACCCTCACCACGGTCGGCAGTGTCGATCCCGCACCGCCGGTCCCGGCCCGGCCGGAGGCGGCGAACCCCGGAGGTGTGCATCATGAGCGCTGAGTTGTCCGCCGGCGCGGTCCTGGCCGCGACCGTACCGGCGCCGAGTATCGAATACCACGTGCTGGCGCCGATCCTCATCGTGTTCGGCGCGGCTGTGGTGGGTGTACTGGTGGACGCGTTCTTCCCGCGCCCGTGGCGGTATCCCGCACAGCTGGTCCTGACCTTGGCGGCCCTGGGGGCCGCCCTGGTCGCTGTACTTCTGCTGTCCGGGACCGCGACGACGGCCGCGGTCGGCGCGGTCGCGGTCGACGGGGTCACTCTTTTCCTGCAGGGCACTCTGCTGATCGTCGGCATCCTGTCGGTACTGTTCGTCGCCGAACGCGGGCCGCTGCCCCGGCCGCGCTCCGGTCCAGGGACCTGGAGCCGCGCCGCCGCGACCCCCGACTATGGAATGGACGCCTTCACCCCGCAGGCCTCCGCGGTCCCGGGCAGCGGGGCCGAGCGGTCGGCCGCGACCGCGGGCATCACACCCACCGAGGTCTTCCCGCTGCTGATGCTGGCGCTGGGCGGTCTGCTGCTGTTCCCGGCCGCCAACGATCTGCTCACCATGTTCGTCGCGCTCGAGGTGCTGTCTTTGCCGCTGTACCTGCTGTGCGGTCTGGCCCGGCGGCGCCGGCTGCTCTCCCAGGAAGCGGCGCTCAAGTACTTCCTGCTGGGCGCGTTCTCCTCGGCGTTCTTCCTGTACGGGGTCGCGTTGCTCTACGGCCAGACCGGCACGGTCCGGCTTGCCGGAATCGCCGACGCGCTCGCCGCCGAGACCGGCACGCCGACCCTGGCGCTGCTGGGTGTGGCCATGCTGGCCGTGGGTCTGCTGTTCAAGGTCGGCGCGGTGCCGTTCCAGGCATGGGTGCCCGATGTGTACCAGGGCGCACCGACGCCGATCACCGCGTTCATGGCGGCGGCGACCAAGATCGCCGCGCTGGGCGCCCTGCTGCGTGTGCTGTCCGTCGGTGTGGCGGATATTGCCGACGACTGGCGGCCGGTACTGGCGGCCGTCGCGGTGGCCACCATGGTGGTCGGCGCGATCCTGGCGATCACGCAGACCGATATGAAGCGGATGCTCGCCTATTCGTCCATCGCGCATACCGGGTTCCTGCTCACCGCGCTGGTCGCCGCCGACGCCCGCGGCATCGCCGCGACTCTGTTCTATCTGTTCGTCTACGGCCTGGGCACCCTGGGCGCCTTCGCGATCGTGAGCATGGTGCGCGATGCCGACGGGACGGAGGCGACGGCGCTGGCGCGCTGGGCCGGGCTGGGCCGCCGGGCCCCGTGGCTCGCCACCATGTTCGCGCTCCTGCTCCTGTCGTTCGCGGGTATCCCGATCACGGCGGGATTCGTCGCGAAGTTCGCGGTATTCCAGGCCGCGGCCGGCAGTGACGCCGGTCTGCTGGTGATCGTCGGTGTCCTGGCCAGTGCGGTCGCCGCGTTCTTCTATGTCCGGGTGATCGTGTTGATGTTCTTCACCGATCCGCCGGCCGACCCACCCGTGGTCGCCGGTCCACCCGCGGCGACCACGGTGGCGGGCATCGCGGCGCTGGCCACGCTGATCTTCGGCATCCTTCCGCAACCACTGCTGGATCTCGCCGGCCGTGCCGGGGAATTCGTGCGGTAGACCGAAGCCCTCCGCCTCCGGTTTCCGGATCGCCGCGCTCGGCCGTGAGGATCCTGCCGACCACGCGGCGACTTCGGCTCCGGGCGGATCCGGGCCGGCACCCGGCGGCCAGCTCCCCACCGACGCGTGGCTCGCCGACCACAGACGGCGGTAGGCGACCGGCGCCGTCGCGGTATCGCATCGCGCAGCCCGCGCCGCCGCGGCACGTCGTATGAACCCGCGGTCAGACAGCGGCGCCGGCGGACGGGAGGGCCACGGTCTGCGGGGCACTGGCGCGGCAGACCGCGTGACTGCCCGAAACCACGGAGTCATATCACGTAGAGCCGCCGGCCGCGGATCGAACCACAGGGTCACGATGGGCCGTACGCGGTGAATGACGGCGGAACACGGGCGTGTACTTCGCCCAAGCGCGCGTTGTCCCCGATCCATATGTGGGCACGCGCACACCTTCTATTTGTTGATTAGCGCAAGCAACAAACTTATAGTTGATTAGCGCAAGCAACTAATAAGGTCTGGAGCACGCATGGGAGTTCCCCCCGACACCGCACAGGGCATCCTCGACGAACTGTTCCTCATCAGTCGAGCGCTCCGCCGATCCCTCGCGCAACCCGAGGAAGGCCGGCTGCTGCCGGGCGGGATCAGCGTCCTGGTCAACCTGGAATCGGCCGGCCCGTGCCGGCAGGTCGACCTGGCCACCCAGATAGGTATCAGCGCCTCGGCCATGAGCCGGCACATCACCGAACTGGTCGCCGACGGTTACGTCCTGCGCAATACCGATCCCAGCGACGGACGAGCCATCCGCGTCGAGATCTCTCCCGCCGGCCACGAACTACTGGCCCGGATCCGGGAATCACGGGTCCGGGGCCTGCAGGAGGTCTTGGCCGATTGGAGCGTGGACGACTCCGAACACGCCCACCAGATCCTGCACATTCTCCGGAGCCGACTCATCGCCCGGGACAGTCGCGACGCCGCGACCGACAACCAGAAACTTCCGCACAGCTCATCGTCGGCGGATACGCAGCGCAGCGTCACCGAACAACACGAGCCGGAATCCAAAGAAAGTCAGGAAATAGATGTCTAGTCCAGTCGAGGCGGTGACGCGGCGGGACCCCTACGCGATGAGCCACCGTGAGGTCCTGGAATCGCTCACCGGGCTGCTGGCCGCACTGTTCACCGCGCTGCTCAGTACCACGATCGTGGCGACCGCGTTGCCCACGATCATCGGCGATCTACAGGCTTCGCAGACCGCCTACGCATGGGTGATCACCACCGCGCTGCTGGCCAACGCGGCGTCCACCCCGATCTGGGGCAAACTCGCCGACCTTTTCAACAAGAAGGTCCTGGTCCAGACAGCCATCGTCATCTTCGTGGCGGGCTCGGTCCTCGCCGGGTTCGCCCACGATGTGACGCTGTTGCTGACCGCCCGCGTCGTCCAGGGCATCGGGATGGGCGGGCTGACCGCGCTCGTCGTCGCCATCATCGGCAGTATCGTCGCACCGCGGGAACGCGGCCGGTACTCCGGTTATATGGGCGCGGTGATGGCGGTATCCATGTCGGGCGGACCCATTCTCGGAGGCGTCATCGTGGACAGCCCGCTCGGCTGGCGCTGGTGCTTCTTCGTCTGCGTACCGCTCGCGCTCATCGCACTGTTCCTGCTGCAGCGCACGCTCCGGCTGCCCACCGAGCGTAAGGACGATGTGTCCATCGACTGGCTCGGCGCCGTCCTGATGACCGCCGGTGTCTCGATTCTGCTGATCTGGGTCTCCTTCGCGGGGAAGGCCGGCTACTACGAGTGGTTCTCCCGGGAATCGCTGCTGTACGTGGCGGCGGGCGTGGCACTGCTCGCGGCGACCGCCTGGGTGGAGGCACGCGCGAAGTCGCCGATCGTGCCGCTGCGGATCGTCACCGAGCGCACCACCGGTCTGGCGATCATCGCCTCCGTCGCGGTGGGTATCGGCATGTTCGGTGCGACCACCTTCCTCGGCCAGTACTTCCAGACCTCGCGCGGTTATTCACCGACGATCGCCGGCATCCTGACCATCCCGATGGTCGCGGGCATGCTCGTCTCCTCGGTGGTCTCGGGCCAGCTGATCACCCGGTTCGGTAAGTGGAAGGGATTCGTCGTCGGCGGCGCCACACTGCTCGTGTTCGGCTTCGCGCTGCTCTCCGCGCTCGACCACGAAACCAACCTATGGCTGGTCGGCGCGTACATCGCGGTGGTGGGCCTGGGCGTCGGCATGATGATGCAGAACCTGGTCCTGGCCGTACAGAACACCGTGAGTGTGCACGATATCGGCGCGGCCTCCAGCAACGTCGCCTTCTTCCGCACCTTCGGCGGCGCCATCGGGGTCTCGGTGCTGGGTTCGGTTCTGGCGACCCGGGTCGGCGAGTTGTCGGCCCAGGGATTCGCCCGGCTGGGTATCCAGACCTCCTCGGGTGGCGGCAGCAATCTCGATCTGGACAGCCTGCCCGCACCGGTCGCCACCATCGTGCGCACCTCCTACGGCGACGCGACCGGCCGGATCTTCCTGATCGCCGCGGTCGCGGCGGCGGTCGCGCTCCTGGCGACCACACTGTTGCCGAACCGCCCGCTGCGCCGCACGGTCGATATCGATCCGGAGCTCGACCCGATGGGCTCCGGTGACGAGCCGGACCGGATCGACGAGGCAGAGTTCGGCGAATTCCCTCGCCGGGAACCCGCGCTGCAGAGCTGAGCGGGTAACACGTCCACCGGACCCCGGGTATCGCAGTGATACCCGGGGTCCTCCGTATGTGCCGGCTGCCGGATCCCACACCGGCACCGCGGTTCTCCCCCGGCCGCGCCGGTGACCGATGCCCTACGACCGGGCGTAGTATCAAAGCGTGCCAGCCTCCGGACCGACCCCCGCGCACCTGCGCGGCGCGTTCGTGGGCGCGGCGTCGGCGACGGTGAGTATCGCCGCCCACGCGGCCGGTGGCGGTGTGGTCACGCTCGGATGCACGGCGACCGTCCTGCTGTCGGCCGGGTGCGCGCTCGCCGGTGCGCTGGCGTTCTCACTGCGCCCGGGACACGGACCGGTGTCACTGATGGCGCTGCTCGCGCTGGGGCAGACGATCGGCCACAGCGCGCTCGCCGTCGCCCCGGGGCACCACCACGGCGTGATACCGAATGCACCGATGCTGGCGGCGCATCTGCTGGCGATTCCGGTGGGCGCCGTACTCATCCATACCGCGGAACGTGCCGTCCGCTGGGCGGTCTCGCGGCTGCAGAAAGCACTGCGCGAGCACGCCTTCCGCGGCTTCTCACTCCCGCGCGCCACAGCCGTCGCGGAGTCGGATCAGCCAGCGGCCCGGCACCCACTCCTGTCCTCGGGGTCCGGGACCCGCGGACCGCCCCTGCTGCCCGCCTAGCATTTTCGCCCGCGGCTCCCCGATGCGTATCCGGATCCGGTGCCCGGGCGACCACGCGTCGACAAGCCCGTTCACCACTGCCCCGCACGACGCGGCACACCGGCCCGCGTCGGCGCCGGTGTGCGCCGACGACCGTCGTCGGTACCGGGCTGCGGCCGCGTCGGCACATCCCGTCCTCGATCGGAGTAGACCCATGCCATTTCGTCCTCCGGCGTCCCCTGCGGACGCCTCCCCCTTCCGTGTCCTGCGCGCGGTCGCCGCGGCGACCGCGGCGCCACTACTGATCCTCGGCTGCTCTTCGGCAGGCGACGTCCCGGCCACCGCCGCCGATTCGGTGACGATCAGCGACCAGTGGGCCAAGGCCGCCGACAGCGGCATGTCGGCCGCATTCGGTGAACTGCACAATGCCGGCGACCGGGAGGTCACGGTCGTCGCGGCGAGCAGTCCGGTCTCCGCCACAGTCGAATTGCACGAAGTGGCCACCGACAGCGGCGGAACACCGTTCATGCGCCCCAGGGCAGGCGGCTTCGTCATCCCGGCCCGCGGCGAACTGAGTCTGGTGCCGGGCGGGGAGCACATCATGTTCATCGGCCTGCACGGTGCCCTGCGCACCGGAACCGATGCCCCGATCACCCTGACCTTCTCGGACGGATCCGCCACCACCTTCACCGCGCAGGTGCGTGATTTCTCCGGTAACCAGGAGGACTACCGGCCCGACGGCGGGGCCCAACCGCCCGCGCACAGTGACTGAGCGCGCCCGGCCCGGGGTGGCCCGGCGCCGCTTCCTCGGCGGCAGCGCCGCCGGTGCGGTGGGACTCGGAGTAGGTGCGGCGGTATTCGCCGGGGCGCGCGGGTCCGGCGCCACAGGCCCGGCGACCGAACCGTTCCACGGCGCCCACCAGGCCGGAATCGCGACCACGCCGCAGGCCCACGCCACCTTCGTCGCCATGGATCTGCGTCCTGGGACCGCGCGCGACGATATCGTGGGCGCCCTGCGGATCTGGACCGACGACGCCGCCCGACTCACCCAGGGTCGGCCCGCCCTGGCCGATACCGAACCGGAACTGGCCGCACGGCCCGCCCGGCTCACTGTCACGATCGGGCTGGGCGCCACGGTTTTCCAACGCTGTGGGCTCGAGGCGCGGCGCCCACCCTGGCTGGCGCCGTTACCGCCGTTTCCCATCGACCGGCTCGACCCCGGCTACTGCGGCGGGGACCTGCTGTTGCAGGTATGCGCCGAGGAGCAGACGACGGTGTCGCACGCGGTGCGGGTGCTGTGCCGGAGCGTGCGATCGCTGATGTCGGTGCGCTGGGTGCAGCGCGGCTTCCGGGACGGTCCGCCCGGTGGCACGCCCCGGAATCTGATGGGCCAGATCGACGGCACCGCGAATCTCACGTCCGGTCCCGATTTCGATCGGCTGGTGTGGGACGACGGGGCTGCGCACCCGTGGCTTGCCGGGGGGACCTCGCTCGTAGTGCGCCGGATAGCGATGACGTTGGACACCTGGGACGAGATCGACCCCGCCGCCCGGGAGTTCACCGTCGGCCGGACTCTCGGCACCGGCGCACCGCTGACCGGTACGGAGGAATTCGACGAACCGGATTTCACCGCGGTGGACGCGAACGGGATCGCGGTGATTCCACCGTCGTCGCATATCGCCCGCGCCCATCACCGGCACGACGGTGAACGATTCCTCCGGCGCGCCTACAACTACGACGACGCCCCGGACCCGGCTGCGATCTCGAATTCCGGCCTGCTCTTCGCCGCCTACCAGCGCGATGTGCTGACCCAGTTCCTGCCCGTCCAGCAGCGGCTGGCCGAATTCGACGCACTCAACGTCTGGACAACTCCGATCGGCTCGGCGGTGTTCGCCGTGCCGCCCGGAGCCCGTGGCGCCGACGAGTACATCGGCCAGACCCTGTTCGAAACGTGAGCCGGTGGCCGATGCCGGTGCCGGACATCGGCATCGGCCATCCGGATCAGGTCCAGAGCACCGCGATCAGCACATTCAC
Organism: Nocardia grenadensis; assembly: GCF_050942415.1. NCBI lineage: Bacteria > Bacillati > Actinomycetota > Actinomycetes > Mycobacteriales > Nocardiaceae > Nocardia > Nocardia grenadensis. The sequence continues at coordinate 3,877,393 of NZ_CP192054.1, forward strand.
GATCGCCAGACCGCCCGCGGCATCCGGCATCCACGTGGGATCCTTGCCGCGCTTGACGTCGGCCCGGCTCATTTCGGCGAAGGCGGCCACCAGCACGGAGATCACCAGCTTGACCCCGATCTTCACCATGTTCAGATCTTTGTCCAGGGAGGTCAACGACTCCGCCAGGCCGACCAGCACCACCCCGGTGATGAGCTGCGCCCGGGCACCCCAGACCATCACCGCGTTCACGGTGGGCCGACCGGCGGCATATCCGCCGACCACCGCTGCCATACCGAGCAGATGGGTGACGACTACGACGTTGTAGACAATTTGTGACACGTTCACGTGCAAGATCCTGCCAAATACGGTGTCCGTGGGACATTCGGGCATCGGGCGGCCGACTGTTGGCACGACATGGAAAGGTCAGCGGTCTGGCCTGCGGATACGACAACCGTGTCAGGAACAGGCGACACGCGATGTCAGTAGCCGACGACGGGTTCTCCCGGACGGCATCGACGCACCAGCCTGCGGAACCGGCCGCGCTGGTGAACTGTCCGTCACGGGTCTACTGCTGGGAAATTGTGGCGTGTTCGCCGGTCGCACAGGCCCTGATGAGCCCGAGATCGGCTACGAGATCCGCCGGTCCCGTCAGGGGCAGGGGTTGGCCGGCGAAGCTGCTCAGGCTGTCCTCGACGAAGCGCTGTCCAGCGGCATACCGCGGATCTGGGCAACCATCCGCCCACACAACACCGCCTCGCAACGCGTCGCGACCCGGATCGGCATGCAGCACCACAGCGTCGGTACAGACAGCAAAGGACGACTGCTCTACCTGGTATCACCCCGACACAGACGCCAGCCGGGTGAGCGTCCCAGCAGGATTAGGGATCATCGGATAATCTCTCATCCCCGACCGCCGGATCCGAACAGGCCGACCTCGGTGTCGAATCGATCGGGTAAGGGGTGGGGCAGCATTTCGGGTTGCGCCAGGCCGGTGATGGTTCCGACGATATCCGTTCCGATCCGTCCGAAGGCGGCGTCGAAGTAGGCGCGCAGATAGTCGCGCTGCAGGTCGATCGACCGGTCCGGGTCGATACCGCCAACGGTCCGGGTCACGGTGTCCGCGGGTAAAAGACCGGCCGCGGCGAGTTGCGGCAGAATCGCTTGCTGGTCGCAGAAGGACATGTGCTCGGTGCCTTCCATACGCAGCGGGATTTTCAGCCCGGTGTTGTTCGGCCAGCCCGGCTGCCAGCCCGGATCATCCGACCACGGATAGTTCCCACTGGCCAGCATCAGCAGCGGCCGGTCGAGGCCGTCGGAAGCGACCGAGCCGAGGATGGGGCCGTCGAGGTTGGCTCCGGCGCGGAGCCGGGGATCGTCGTGGATCGCCTGGGCGGTAGTCGATCCGCCGAGTGAATGGCCGAACATCCCGACCTTCGACAGATCCAGGCGGGCGGCCAGTGCAGGCGGGAGTACCTGTTGAGAGTCGGGGCCGCCGGCGGCTTCGGCGAGCCGGTCCAGCACGAACCGGGTATCGGCGACCCGGGTCGGTAACAGGAGGTCGCGCAGCACTTCCTGCGGAGAGTCCAGCGCCACCTCGGTCACTGTTTCCCGGCCGTCGGGGAAGTGGACCGAGAACGCTTCGTGGGTGTGGTTGATGGCCACCACCGCGTAGCCGTGGCCGGCGAGATCCTCGGCTTGGGCGGTACTCCAGCCGGTGGTGTCGGTCATTCCCGGGGAATTCAGCAGGATCGGAAACCGGCCGTGACCGGTCAGGGCCGGCGCGTCCTGGTGGCTGTGGCTGGGCGCGAGAATCCAGCTTCCCTCGGGTACTCCGAGTTCGTCGAGATAGGCGTTCTGCGCCTGTCGGCCGCCGGACGGCATCCATGGCGCCGCCGGCGCTCCGCGATCCACGGCGGCGGGGTACCAGATTTGGACCATCAACTCCCGCCGCTCATCCGGATGCCACGGGTCAGCGCGGCCGGAATCGACCAGATGCACTTCGGTGACACCCACCGAATACGGCCCGGTCGGGGCAGGAAGCGTGAGCGCCACCGCCGCGGCCGGCGGCGCCGGGTCGGTATACGCCACACCGGCATTACCTGTGACGGCCGCCAGTACGACAGCCAACACGAGCCCGAATCGCCGTAACTTCATGCGCGTCAACGCAACCCCCAAACCACGCTACTGTTGGCCGGAACCCTACAAGATCGGCCAGCGCCCTCACAGCGTAGTGGCGTGAGTCTTCATGAATGGGCGGTTGCTGGACGAAACCGCTGCGGTAATCATCGCGGACCAGCAATGATTACCGCAGGGTTTGTCCGAGAACGCCACCAGACGCCGGCGAGATCGATCGTCCACGGGCACCGGCGCCGAACGAGCGAGCATCCACTACCGGCCGAGTCGCCCGGTGATCCACTCGGCCGAGGGGGCCGAGCACACAACCTCGGCCGGAAACCCGCCGCGGTGACCGGTCGACCAGGGACGCGGCCGGCCGGGTGCCCGTCCGGCCGGCACCGTAACCGAGACGAGTTGGGCGGCGTGCGATCCAAGGCTCCGCCGCGATCGCGCGACGCTGTCGAACTCGTGTCGCCCGACTCGAGCAACGCCGGGCCGTCCTCACCCACCTCGGCAGAGAACAGGATCGGATCCGGGCGCGCCGTTACGACTCCAGGCGCACCGCGTAGCGCACGGCCGGACGCCCGGCGCCACTGCCGACGGTGCCGACCGGTTGCGCCAGACCCGACCGTTCGAGCTGTTTCAATGTCCGGCGCGCCGAACGGCGTTCGATGCCCAGGGCGGTGGCGATATCCGCCGCGGTGACCTCGCCGCCGGGGTGGGCGGCGACGGCGGCCTCGAGTTTGACCAGTGTCGCCCGGGACAGCCCGGCCCGGTGGGCGGCGACGTGCAGGCTCACCGGTTCCTCGGCCCGGGTGGGATCGGACTCGGTCTCGGTGATCACGAAGTCGCGGCCGGAACCCACCGATATGATCGCGGTGAACGGGCCCGCGGTACGGCATCGTTCGACCGCCCGCCGGGCCAGTGCCTCGGCGTCGGCGGCGGATCGGCCCACACCGAACCCGATCCGCACCCAGTGGTGCCGTTGCGCGAGTTGTTCGAGCAGCGGCATGACCGTCCAGTCGCAGGTGTGCTGGGCCAGCACACCACGGGTGCTGACCAGTACATAGCTTGCCGGGCCGACCGGGAACAGGCTGCCGGCCAGCGCGCGGATATCGACGGCGAGCCGGTCGTCCGGCTCGGGTAGTTCGATCATGCCGAGGACGACCTGGGCATCGGAGGAGATCCGGCCCGCGAGTTCCATGGTCACCGTTTCGAGCGCGGTGCGCACGGAGGCGATCGCGGGGGCCAGGCGGATCGTGTAGACGTCGTCGCGAATCAGGTCGTACACCGACCGGACACAGGTGATGGCGACCGCGCCCGGCCGGGTGCGGGCGTGGTCGCGATGGAACTGCGCGAAGCGCCGCACATCGGTACCCCGGCGATACTCGGCGGTGGCGATATCGGCGGTGGCGATCCCGACATGGGACAGGCTCTCGACCACCAGCGGGCGGGCCAGCGTATCGATGGAGATACGGGCCGGATCGTGCCCGGCCGACATCAGCTCCACCAGGGCGCCGTAGAGAGTCGCTCCGGTGTAGTCGATATAGGCGGCCGGTTCGGTGAGCACCCCGGCGGCGTGGGCGAGTGTGTAGGGGATGACACCGGTGAACAGCAGGGCGTCCACGTCGGGGCGGGCCGAGATCACCTCCACCGCCTGCGCCTCGTTGCGGTAGGTCAGCGGTACGACGCGATGATCGGTGAATTCCAGTGCGGCAACACGTTTGACCAGGGAAACCAGATCCGACGGTCCGACCACGCCGATCCGGTAGGCGTGCTCAGCATTCGACGACATTGACGGCGAGGCCCCCCATCGATGTTTCCTTGTACTTGGACTGCATGTCCGCTCCAGTTTCGCGCATTGTCTCGATGACAGTGTCCAGGCTGACCCGATGTGTACCGTCACCGGCCAGGGCGATCCGCGCGGCATTGATGGCCTGGACGGCCCCGACCGCGTTGCGTTCGATACACGGGATCTGGACGAATCCGCCGACCGGATCGCAGGTGAGTCCGAGATTGTGTTCCATCGCGATCTCGGCGGCGTTCTCGACCTGAGCCGGCGTACCGCCGAGCACCTCACACAGGGCACCGGCGGCCATGGAGCACGCCGACCCGACCTCCCCCTGACAGCCGACCTCGGCGCCGGAGATCGAGGCATTCCCCTTGTACAGCGCACCGATCGCCGCAGCGGTCAGCAGGAAACGCCGGATCCCCGCCGCATCGGCGCCCGGGTCGAAGCGGTCGTAGTAGTGCAGTACCGCGGGGACGATACCGGCCGCGCCGTTGGTGGGGGCGGTGACGACGCGGCCCCCGGCGGCGTTCTCCTCGTTCACGGCCATGGCATAGGCGTTCACCCAGTCCAGTCGGTGCAGGGGGTCGGCACCGGCGCCGGATGTGGCGAGCCGGCGTGCCAGGTCCGGGGCGCGGCGGCGGACGGCCATCGGCCCGGGGAGCCGCCCCTCGGTGCGCAGGCCCGCGGCCACACAGTCGCGCATGGCCGACCAGATGCGGTCCAGGCCCGCGACGATATCGGCGTCCGGCCGCAGCGCTCGTTCGTTGGCCAGCACGAGAGCGCTGACGGGCAGGCCGGTTTCGGCCGTGCGGGCGAACAGTTCGGCACCGGACCGGAACGGGTGGGGCACCACGACCTCGTCCGGCGACTCGGGCGGGGCCGCGGCATCGGTGACGAATCCACCCCCGATCGAGAAGTAGGTCCGCTCGCGTCGGGTGCCGTCGACGAGGTCGGCGGTGAATATCACGGCATTGGGATGGCCGGGGTGCCGGATCGAACCGTCGAGTACCAGATCCGCCTCGGTGAACGGGATCGTATGCCCGCCGGGCAGGCCGAGCAGGCCGGTCGCGGTGACCGCCGCGTGCAGCCGGGCCGGTTGCCGGGGGTCGACGGTTTCCGGATCGGCGCCGTGGAGGCCGGCGATCACCGCGGAATCCGATCCGTGCCCGCGGCCGGTCGCGCCGAGCGAACCGCACAGCAGGACGCGGACCCGGCGGATTCGCGTCAGGTCCGTGGTCGTCCCGAGTTCGGCGACGAACATACCCGCGGCCCGCATGGGGCCCACGGTGTGTGAACTCGACGGCCCGATACCGATCGAGAACAGGTCGAACACGCTCACGGTCACGGTCCGGCGACTCCTTCCTATTGCACTTTCCCCCACAGTCGCCCATTATTACGGTCCTGACCGAAATAGTCCATCCGAAGAAGGGCCGATTGATGTTCGCGGATGAGAAGGAGCTCGAGCGGGAGCTCGGCCGGCCGGGTGCGGGGCTGGTCGCGGAAGCCGCCACATGGGAGGGCGATGTGATCGTCCTGGGTGCGGGCGGAAAAATAGGGACCGGTGTCGCCACCATGGCACGTCGCGCCTTGGACGAGGCGGGACGCAAGGAGGTGCGGGTGCTGGCCGCGTCGCGCTGGACCGATGAGGGGTCCAGGGCGCGTATCGAAGCGACCGGAATAGATACGGTCACGACCGATTTATCGGATCCGGCGGCGGTGGACGCGCTTCCGGACGCGAGCAACGTGGTCTTCCTGGTGGGCGCGAAATTCGGGACCTCCACCAATACCGACGAAGCCTGGATGACCAACACCGTGCTGCCCGCCTATGTCGCGCGCCGGTACGCACACTCCCGGATCACCGCGCTGTCGACCGGCAATGTCTATCCGCTGAGCTCTCCGATGACGGGTGGTCCGGTGGAAACCGACGAAACCGGACCGGTCGGCGAGTACGCCATCACGTGCCGCGGCCGGGAACAGGTCTTCACCCATGGCGCCCGCACCCGGGGCACCCGTGTCGCGCTGGTCCGGCTGAACTACGCATGCGAACCGCGCTACGGCGTGGTCTCCGATATCGCGCGCCGGGTACACGCGGGTGAGCCGGTCGACCTGTCGATCGGCGCCGTGAACGTGGTGTGGCAGCGCTACACCAACGAAGTCGTCCTGCGCACTCTCGGTCACGCCGACACGAGCCCCTTCCTGCTCAACCTGACCGGTCCGGAAACCGCTTCGGTGCGCGGTATCGCCACCCGGCTCGGCGAAGAACTCGGCGTCACACCGGTCTTCACCGGCGTGGAAGGAGAGACGAGCCTGCTCAGCAATGCCACCAGATGCCACACCCTCTTCGGCTATCCCGACCGCACCCTGGGCGAACTGATCCGGATGCAGGCCGCCTGGATCGGGGCGGGCGGACAGCTGTGGAACAAGCCCACCAAATTCGAGCGACGCGACGGGAAGTTCTGATGCGCGGACAGTTATCCGCGGCCGAGCACGCGTTGCTGCACCGGGGCACCGTCATCCCGGCGCACCCGCTCGCTCTCGACAGCACCCGCCACCTCGACGAACGTCGTCAGCGCGCGCTCACCCGCTACTACGTCGACGCGGGTGCCGGTGGGATCGCGGTCGGCGTACATACCACGCAGTTCGAGATCCGCCGCCCCGAGATCGGTCTGCTCCGGCCCGTCCTGGAACTCGCGGCGGCCGAACTCGACGCGCGAGCCGCCGACCGCCCCTTCCTGCGCATCGCCGGTGTCGCCGGACCCACCGGCCAGGCCGTGGCCGAGGCGGAACTGGCCCGTGAACTCGGGTACGGCGCGGTACTCGTCTCCCCCGGCGGCCTCGCCGACCGGGACCTCGAGTATCTGCTCGACCGCTCCGCCGCGGTCGGCGAGGTCCTGCCGGTGATCGGGTTCTATCTCCAGGAAGCGGTGGGCGGCCGCTACCTGCCGCGGGAGTACTGGCGGCGACTGGCCGACCAGGATTCCACCATTGCGGTGAAGGCGGCCCCGTTCGACCGCTACCGCACTCTCGAATTGGTTCAGGGCATCGTCGACTCCGGGCGCGGTGATCAGGTCGCGCTCTACACCGGCAACGACGACAATATCGTCGCCGACCTGCTGACCCCCTACGACCTGCCCGGTCCGGACGGGCCGGTGTCCCGGCGTTTCGTCGGTGGTCTGCTCGGTCACTGGGCGGTGTGGACCCGGGCCGCGGTACAACTGCACGAACTCGTCGCGCGGGCCTGGGCGGGCGACGCGCAGGCGCGCACCCGGGCGCTGTCGCTGGCGGCGGCGGTCACCGACGCCAATGCCGCGGTGTTCGATGTGCGCAACGACTTCGCCGGGGTGATCGCGGGGGTACACGAAGTGCTCCGGCGCCAGGGACTGCTCGCGGGCACCTGGTGTCTCGACCCCGACGAAGGCCTTTCCGACGGCCAGGCCGCCGAACTCACCCGAATCTCCGACGCGTACGAATGGTTGCGCGCCGAGGACGGCTTCATCGCCGCCGGATCAGAAGGATGGATGTCATGAGATCGACCGCAGTCGAGGCGCCCGCGTTGCCGGGTGCCGAGAAGGGCAGCCGGGCGAAGAAAGCGGTGTTCGGGGCCTGGCTCGGCTTCTACGTCGACCTCTTCGATATCTATCTCCCGGTGATCGTGCTCGCCCCGGCCTCGGTGTACTTCCAGGCCACCGGGGTATCGGCGGGGACCACCGCCCTCATCAACGGGTCGGTGTTCGCCGCGACCCTGATCGGCCGACCACTGGGCGCGATGCTGTTCGGACATCTGGCCGATAAATTCGGGCGGCGCCGGATCACTGTCGTCTCGGTAACCGGTTTCGGTGTGACCACCATGGCGATCGGCCTGCTGCCCGGCTATCAGCAGATCGGCATCCTCGCCGTGATCCTACTGATCGCGCTGCGCTTCATCGACGGAGTGTTCCTCGGCGGTGAATACACCTCCGCCACCCCGACCGCGCTGGAACAGAGCGCGAAAGAACGCCGCGGCCTCAACGGGGCGATCATCTCCACCGGCTTCCCGCTTGCCTACTGTTCGATCGCGCTGATCACCCTCGGTCTCCTGCAGATCATGCCGGCCCAGGGTATCGACTCGGCCTACGTGCAGTGGGGCTGGCGGATCCCCTTCTTCGTGGGCGCGGTGCTGTCGGTCGGTTTCGCGATCTGGTACGCGCGCAATGTCGAGGACAGCGACGAGTGGCAGCAGTCGGAGAAGGTGAAGACCCCGCTGCTGGAACTGTTCAAGGGCCGGTCCGGCCGCGACTTCCTGCAGGTGTTCGTCCTTACCACCGGCCTGTGGTTCACCAGCTATATGCTCACCACCGTCCTGCCCGGCCTGATGAAGAGCGAAGCCGAACTCAGTCCCAATGCCACCACGCTGGCGCTCGTCATCGCGAACGCGATCGTGGTGGCGGTGTACATGGGCAGCGGTCTGCTCTCGCAGAAGGTGGGCCGGCGACCGATGCTCATCGCGGGTGGGTTGCTGTGCCTGTTCGTCGCACCCGTGCCCTACACCTTCATCGCCTCCGGGACCGTGCACAGTTTCGGCACGGTCCTGCTGCTGCTGATCTCGGTGACGGTCCTGATCAGTGTGCCGTGGGGCTGTCTGACCACCTACCTCACCGAGCGGTTCACTCTCGGTGTCCGGGCTTCGGGGTACGGTCTCGGTTATTCGCTCGGCATGGTGATTCCCGCCTTCTACGCCTATATCCAGAGCGGGCTGTCGGCCTTCATGCCGTTGCCGTACACGGCGGTGGCGCTGCTGTGTTTCGGTGGACTCCTGACCGTCGTGGGTGCCGTGCTCAGTCCGGAGACGCGGGACGTCGATATGAAGTGAGGGAGATCGTATGCGCATCGGTTTCGCCGGAGTGGCCCATTCACATCCTTTCAGCGACGCGCGCAACGCGCGGACGCTCGGGGTGGACGAGCTGGCCGTCTGGGATCCCGACGACCACTCCCGGCGCGCGGACTTCGCCCGGGAATGGCAGGCGACCACGCACGAGAGCCTGGCAGATCTCCTGGACCGGAAACCGGATGTCGTGATCGTGACGCCGCGGCCACACCGGATCGCCCCGGTGGTGGCGGCGGTGCTCGACCGCGGAATCGCCTGCTTTCTCAACAAGGTTCCGGCGGCCGATATGGCCGGACTGGCCGCGCTGGACGCGGCGGTCGGCGCCCGGTCCGGCCGGTTCTGCACCGGCTCGGTGCTCAGATTCGCCCCCGGAATCCGGGCGCTGGCCGCGGAACTCGCCGGCGAGGAACCGATTGCCGCGCATGTTTCGGTGCGGCACGGCATCGGCGCGTTCACCACCGCCGCCCGCCGCTGGCAGGACGATCCGGCCGACGGGGGCGGTACCGCCGTATCGATGGGATTGCACGCGTGGGAAATGCTCGACTCGGTCCTGGAACGGGAGGTCACACCGTTGGGCGGGGTGACCTCCCGTATCCCGGGCAGCGTCACGATCTCGGAGAACACCGCCGCGCTGCACGCCGTCGCGGCCGGAGGGATCCCGGTGAGCGTGGATATCGTCGGGGCGGGCACCGGGGAGTGGTACGAGGTGGTGGTACACACCGAGGCCGGGATCCGGCGGGTAGCGCTCGACCATCCGGACGGTCTCGGCTACCTCGATTGTCTGCGGGCGGTACTGGCCATGGCCGAGGGCGCGCCGCCGCCGGTGCCATGGGCGCGGAGCCGGGCGGTGGTGCGGACCACGCTCAGGGCGGCTCAGTTGGCGCGAACCGGCAACTGAACGGTCGTGAGCGCCCGGTGGACGCTCAGGACCTGCTCCCGCTCATCGTCCGGGAGTGCCGGCGCGTAGGGATCGGTGAGCAATTCGCCCGGCAGCGATCCCTCGGCTCCGGCGATCCAGGCCATACGCTGCACGTATCCATCCATCGGCTCCCGGAATGTCGTCGCCGCGAGGGTATCGAGACGCCGGGTGGCCGCCAGGAACGCGGGCAGATCGTTGCCGGTGAAGGTATCGAGTACCGCGCGCGTGATACCCACTGCGGCTGCGGCGATCCCGACGAGCGCGGCCTCGGCACCCCAGGTGAGCGAGGCGCCGAACATCCGGTCTTCGCCGGTGACGGCGAGTTTGCCGTGCTCACGGACCAGCGCGATCCGGTCCTGGCAGGCGATCGCGTCGGACAGCCGGGCCAGTTTCACCGCGGCCACCGCCGGATGGGTGACGACGGCGGCGAAAACATCGTCGGGATACGGCGCGGTGTAGAGGTCGAACCCGATCAGCGGCAACCCGCCTGCTTCCCACAGCCGGTCGAGGTGGCGCCGCACCGCCCCGGCGTCACCCGGTGCCGGGAACACCAGCACTGCTTCGGCACCGGCCGCCGCCGCCACCCGGACTTCCTCGGCGGTCACCGCACCGGCGACGGTCGCGGCGCCCGCCCGGCGGGCCGCGCCGATCAGTTCCGTACGCACTCCGGCGGGCAGATATGGGCCGCGACCGGTGTGCGCGGCGATCGCCAGCCCGTCGGCTCCGGCGGTGACGAGCGCACGGAAATAGTTCTCCGCGAACTCCGGCCGTGCCCGGCCCGCGGAATCGAAAGGTGTGGCGGGTGCCGCGTACAGGCGACCACGTGCCGCGGCGGCCCAGTCGCGTGCTTGTCCGAACCACTCCATGCCGCCAACCCTATCCATACCGGACCGATCGTCCCCGAACAGGAGTGACCGATGACCGTTTCGATTGCCGATGCGATCCTGTTGCGTCGCGAGCTGCACCGCAACCCGGAGGTCGGGCTCGACCTGCCGTGGACCCGGGCGCGCATCCTGCGCGCGCTCGACGGACTCGGCCTCGAGGTGTCCACCGGGACCGCCACCACGTCGGTCACGGCGGTCCTGCGTGGCGGCGCGGTGCGCGGCGGCCCGGCTCCGGTGGTCCTGATCCGGTCGGATATGGACGCGCTCCCGGTCACCGAGTCGACCGGGTTGGACTATGCCGCCGGCAACGGCTCCATGCATGCCTGCGGGCACGACCTGCACATGGCCATGCTGGTGGGTGCCGCGCACCGGCTCACCGCCCGGCGCGCCGAACTGGCCGGGGACGTGGTTTTCGTCTTCCAGCCCGGCGAGGAGAACTGGGGCGGGGCGCTGACGATGCTGGCGGAAGGCGTACTGGACGCGGCGGGCCGACCGGTGGATGCCGCGCTGGGCCTGCACGTGTTCTCCTACGATCTACCGCACGGAGTTTTCGGAATGCGCCGCGGGCCGATGATGTCGGGTTCGACTACGTTCACCGTCTCGTTCACGGGTAGCGGTGGGCACGGTTCGGCACCGCAGACCGCCCGGGACCCGATCGTCGCCGCCGCGGCTTTCGTTTCCGCGCTCCAGACGGCGATCACCCGCACGTTCGGGATGCTGACCCCCGTGGTTGCCACGGTCGGCCAGATCAGTGGTGGTCACAGCGGGAATGTCATCCCGGATACCGCGCAGCTCAGCGGTACGGCCCGCGCGTTCACCGCGGCGGATTCGGCCCGGTTGCGGACCCTCGTCACCCGGGTGGCCGACGGTGTGGCCGCCACCCACGGAGTCGAGGCGGACACCGAACTGACCGAGGTCGCGATCCCGACCGTCAGCGCCGATACCGAGGCCGATTTCGCGATCGCCGCAGCCCGGCGGCTGTTCGGAGATTCCGCGGTCGAGGTGATGGAACATCCGTGCACGGCCTCCGAGGATTTCTCGTGGTTCCTCGACCGCGTACCCGGGGCGTTCGTCCTGCTCGGCGCCTGCCCACCCGGCCGTGACCCCGCATCGGCACCGTCGAACCATTCACCGTTCGCCGTATTCGACGATGCCGTGATCGAACGCGGGATCCGCTTCGAAACCGAATGGGCGATCACCCGGTTGGACGCGCTCGCCCCCGGTTCGCCCGGCCGCGGCCGCGCGTAGCGTCCGGCGGGACCAACCGGTCGCCGACCGCTGAGATACCCGGCGCGCGTAGGCAGCAGTGCGGCCCCGGCGTACCGGAACGACCCGCGGACGGGTGGTCGGCGCACCCGGCGAATCGCCCCTCCGCCGGCGCGGCGGGACCGGCGAACTGGAGCCGCTCGGACTCTATTGGCCGGTGCCGCACGGATCTATGCTTCAGAAGTGGCCGTTGTCGGCGTCGTCAAGCGACTGCTGGTAGGGCCCGCGTTACGTACCGAACGCGAGCGGGGGCAATTGCTGCCCAAGTGGCTGGCCCTTCCGGTGTTCTGCTCGGATCCGATCTCGTCGGTGGCCTACGCCACCGAGCAGATCCTGCTGATAGTCGGTCTCGGCGGCGTCACCTACCTGGGATTGGCCGCACCCGTCTCGGTGGCGGTCGGGGTACTGCTGGCGGTGGTCGTGCTCTCCTACCGGCAGACGTGCCATGCCTATCCCGGTGGCGGCGGGGCGTTCGTGGTCAGCATGGACAACCTCGGGGAGAAGGCCGCGCTGACCGCTGCCGCGGCCCTGCTGGTCGACTACGTGATGACCGTGACCGTGTCCGTGGTGGCCGGGGTTCTCGCCATCACCTCACGGTTTCCGGCTCTGCAGCCGTATGCGGTCGAGCTCGCGGCCGGTGGTGTGATCGTGCTGGCCGTGGCCAACCTCCGCGGGGTGAAGGAGAGCGGGAAGGCGTTCGCCGCTCCGACCTATGCATTCATTGTGCTGGTCTTCCTGCTGCTCGCCACCGCGGCCGCCCGCGACGTGTTCGGCGTCGGGATCCCCCTCGCGTCGGGGGCCGGTGAGCAGCTGGTCGCGCGCGAACCGACCGGCGGATACTTGACCGTTTTGTTGGCGCTGCGGGCATTCGCGTCGGGCTGCACCGCCCTGACCGGTGTCGAAGCGATCAGCAACGGCATTCCGTCCTTCCGCCCACCCAGGGCCCGCAATGCGGCCACCACGTTGACGATCATGGGTGCGCTGGCCATCGCCATGTTCACTGGGCTCACCGCTCTGGCATTGAAAATGCATGCCCGGGCCTATCCCGACGGCTTCCCGTCGGTGATCAGCCAGCTCGGTGCCGGAATATGGGGAGCGAATTCGATAGCGTTCCTGCTCTTCCAGCTCTCGACCGCGGCAATTCTGATCCTTGCCGCCAATACCGCATTCAACGGTTTCCCGGTCCTGGCCTCGATCCTGGCACGGAACCGGTACCTGCCACGGCAGCTGCACCACCGCGGTGACCGGCTCGTCTATTCCAACGGTGTGCTCCTGCTCGCGGGCTTCGCGGTCGTGCTGATCATCGGTTTCGACGCCAATATCGACAAATTGATCCAGCTCTACATCGTCGGGGTGTTCACCTCGTTCACACTGAGCCAGACCGGTATGGTCCGCCGCTGGCAACGCCTCCGCGCGCAGACCTCCGAGCCGGTGACCCGCACCCGTATGCGCCGGTCACAACTGATCAATCTCACCGGCGCGGTGACCACCGGACTGGTCCTGATCATCGTTATCCGCTACAAGTTCGCCGGCGGCGCCTACCTGGCGATCATCGCCATGGTGGTGCTGTACGCGATGATGAAGGCGATCAATGTCCACTACCGCCGGGTCGGTGCGACGATGTCGGTGCCCGAGCACGCCGAACTCGTCCAGCCCAGCCGCAATCACGCGATCGTGCTGGTCTCCCAGGTCAACCGACCCACCGTATTCGCCCTCGGGTACGCCAAGCTCACCCGTCCGGACCGGATCACCGCACTGTCGGTCGCCATCGACGAACCCGAAGCCCGGCGGCTCCGCGACAACTGGGAGCGGCAACACTTCGACATCCCGTTGACGATCGTCGAATCCCCCTATCGGGAGATCACCCGGCCGATCCTCGACTATATCCGCCGACTACGCCGCGGTTACCCGCGCGATGTCGTGACCGTCGTGATCCCCGAGCACGTCGCCGGACACTGGTGGGAACAACTACTGCACAACCAGAGCGCACTGCGCCTGAAGACCCGGTTGCATTTCGAACCCGGGGTCGTCGTCGCCAGCGTGCCCTACCAGCTGCGGCCCGCCCTCGGCCCGGAGCCGGCGGCGGACACCGAACCCGGACAGCACCGGATATCCGGGCAGCGACGCCGGTGACGAGCCGCAGCCGGACCGGTACCGATCCGACGGTAGGGTCGAAGCGTGACGATCGGTGAGGGGGAACCACATGCCCGGCCCGACCCGCCCGGCCCATCCGCCACCGCGGAACACCTCCGCCGGGCCGTTTGGTCGGCGAATGCCGAATCCGCGCGCGCCACACGCGTCGCGCACGAGGCGGGGTTCGGGTTGAGCCGGGACTCGATCGAGCTGATCGAGTTGCGACGCCGAGTCCTTTCTATCGCCGACACACTCGACCGCGGCGACAGCACGCACATAATCGAGCACCCCGCGAGTGCGGCCGGAGCGTCATCGCACCGGCACGGTTCACTCCACGGCACCGCGGAACCCGGTCACGGACCGACGTTCCGGTCCGTGCCACGTCTGGACATCGCAGCGGTGAGAACCGCGGATCCGGTACCGATCCCCGCGTCCACGACTCCTCTCGGCGGGCACCATACCGGGGGTCGTACCGAAAGAAAAGGAACCGGCAGGGGCGTCGCTCTCGCCGAGGGCGGCAATGTCTCGCTGTACGAACAGGCTCCGAACCTGACCGCGGTCGCGGTCGGGCTGGGCTGGGATGTGCGCGCCACCGCCGGCACGGACTTCGATCTCGACGCCAGTGCCCTGGCCACGGGTCCAGATCGAAAAGTACTCTCCGACCGGCATTTCGTCTTCTACAACAACCTGCGCTCCCCCGAGGGCAGCATCGAGCATACCGGCGACAACCGCACCGGTGAAGGCGAGGGAGACGACGAAGTGATCAATGTCGACCTCGCGGCCACACCACCGACGATCACCAATATCCTCTTCCCCGTCTCCATCCACGACGCCCACGCCCGGCAACAGTCGTTCGGCCAGGTACGCAACGCGTTCATTCGAATCGTCGACCGCGCCACCGGCGCCGAACTCGCCCGCTACGATCTGACCGAGGACGCCTGCTGCGAGACCGCGATGGTCTTCGGTGAGCTCTACCGCCACGGCGACGAGTGGAGGTTCCGTGCCAGCGGACGAGGTTACGCGTCCGGACTGGCCGGGATAGCCCGCGACCACGGCGTCGATATCTGAGTCGCGGTCGCGATGATCATCCGGAGGTTGCGGCCGGCGACGGGGATGGCGTGGCCGCGGTCGCCGGTCGGGGTCTCGGTGATCGAGAACGGTTCGTCACGTGACTGCCTCGGCGATCTAACTTCCTACTCGTGACCCGCACGCAGACCTTTCCGCACCTCCTCGCTCCCGGGACCATCGGTCCGATGACCCTGACCAACCGCGTGGTCATGCCGGCGATGGATATGAACCTCTGCGACGACGGCGAGATAGAGCAGGGCGATATCGACCATTTCGCCGCCCGCGCGGCCGGCGGGACCGGGCTGATCATCACCGGTGCCTGCGCTGTCGCCTATCCGATCGGGTGCGCGAGCACCAAGGAACCCGGTCTCTCCGAGGACCGCTTCGTACCCGGGCTGCGAGAGCTGGCCGACGCCGTCCACGCCGCGGGCAGCAAACTATGCGTGCAGATGACACACCACGGCAAAATCGCGCGTATCGACACCGTCCAGGGCCGGCCGCTGCTGGTCCCGTCGGCGCCGGGCGCGCCCGGCGATCTGTCCGCACTGGCGGACAGCACCCCCGATGAGCTGCAGAAGATGGGGGCCGTCACCGGTGGCAGGCATGCCACATATCATGAGGCGACGAAGGACGATATCGACTGGTTGGTGCGCTGCTTCGCCGCGGCCGCCGCCCGGGTGCGCGACGCCGGTGCGGACGCGGTCGAGATCCACGTCGCGCACGGCTATGTGCTCGGCGGCTTCCTGAGCCGGGCGGACAACAGGCGCACCGACGAATACGGCGGATCCCTGGAGAACCGGGCGCGAGCGGCGGTGGAGGTGATCCGCGCGGTCGCGGCGGAGGTCGGCGATTCCCTCGCGATCCTGGTGCGCGTCGCCGGGCGTGAATTCGGCGAGGACGGCGCGCTGACCACCGAGGAGGCCGTGGCGGCCGCGGTGCTGTTCGAGGCGGCCGGTGCCGACGCCCTCCACATCACCGGATGGGGGCGCAACCCGTTCTCCAATTTCACCGACGGCCCCCTGCCCGATGAGGTCGGCGCCTATACCGAACTGGCGGCCGAGGTGAAGAAGGCCGTGCGTATTCCGGTGATCGCCGTCGGCCGGATACTCCCGGAGGTCGGTGAGAAGGCGATCGCGGAAGGCGCGGCCGACTTCGTCGCGATGGGGCGCCAGCTACTCGCCGACCCGGAACTGGTGAACAAGCTGCGCGCGGGAAGTCCACAACAGATTCGCCCCTGCATCAATTGCTATGTGTGCGTGCAGGAGAACTTCTGGGACGACACTCCCCTGTGCGCGGTGAATCCCGCGCTGGGCAGTGAATCGCTGCTCCCGCTGGTGCGCGCCGATGCCCGCAAGCATGTCGTTGTCGTCGGCGCGGGCCCGGGCGGACTCGAGGCCGCCCGGGTGGCCGCCGAACGCGGGCACCGGGTCACGGTGCTGGACAAGTCGGATCGGCTCGGCGGCACCCTCTGGTTCTCCGGCCTCACCACACCCGACAACCAGCGACTGCTGAAGTGGCTCACCGTTCAGGTCGACCGTCCGGATATCGATATCCGCCTGAACTCCGAAGCCACCGTATCGTCGATCCGGGCGCTGAACCCGGACGCGGTGGTCGTCGCCACCGGAGCGGTGCGCGGGCGTCCGGCGGTGCCCGGTAGCGAGCTACCGCACGTGCACACCGGCGACACCCTGCGCGCCCTGCTGACCGGTTCCGGGGACGTCGCGCGGGTATCGGCACCGCTGCGGGTCATCGCCACACTGGGCAAACTCTCCGGTATCACCAAGAGCCCGGCCGCGATCCGCGCCGTCACCCGCAGGTATCTGCCGATCGGCAAGAACGTCGTCGTGATCGGTGGGTCCCTGGTAGGACTGGAACTCGCGGAATTCCTGGCCGAACGTGGGCGTAACGTGACGTTGCTCGAGGAAGGCCGGCAACTCGGCGTGCCGATGGCGATGCCGCGGCGGTGGACTGCCGTTCGCCACGCGAGTGCGGCGGGCGTGCGACTGCACCGCGGTGCCACGATGCTGCGGATCACCGAATCGGACGTCGAGTTTCGTATCGGGGACCGGGTGCAGACCACACCGGCGGATATGGTGGTCGTCGCCTCCGAGGTTTCGGCGCGAGCACCGCTGGCCGAGGCGCTGGCGGGGACGGTTCCCGAAATCCATGTGGTGGGGGACGCCGCGAAGGTCGATTACATCCAGGGCGCGATTCATTCCGCGTGGGATGTCGCGACCGAGTTGTGAGTTCTGACGACTCGTTTCACCAGAAACAGCGCGCGCCGAAAGGGTGATTACACGCTGTTCTCACAACCGTTCGGCCAATTCTGTGATCGGCCCGAAAATTGGCCGTTTCGCGCTCCGACGCGGGCTGCCGCAGGACGATGAAGTCATGCGCTGCGACGGGCCGGCGGAGCGCATGACTTCATCGGCGATCATCGGCCCAGCCACGTCGACGAGCCTCGAAAACCTCTCGTCACCGGCTTATTCGGCGATGGCGATGTCATCGGCCGGAAGCATCGCCGTCACCGCTGATCAACCGGCCGTCCGACGACTCCCGCACAACGAGACCACAGCCCTGTTGTGCTGTGCGTCACTCTAGCCTGTGCCGACGTGGCGGATTTTCCCTCCGTTTCACGAACGCTCTCTGGAGGAATTCCATGACGACATTCCCTGACCCGGTAGCCCCGGCCGGTCCGGCTCCCACATCCGGACGCTTCGCCAGGAAACGTTCCACGGGGACGATCATCACCATTCTGGTACTCGTCGAGATAATCAGCGCATTCGAATCGTCGATGGTCTTCGCCGCGATCCCGACACTCATCCGGGATTTCGGCAGTGATGCCGGTACGGTCGGCTGGACGGTCACCGCGTTCCTTCTGGTGGCGGCGGCCGCGGCGGCCGTATGCGGTCGTCTCGGTGATATGTACGGTCGCGAGCGGGTTCTCGTCGTGATCCTCGCGGCCACGGTGGTCGGTTCCCTGATCAGCGCGCTCGGCGACAGTATCGGCGCCATCATCCTCGGCCGCGCCGTCCAGGGCTTGGCCGGCGCTATCCTCCCCCTGTGTGTCGGGCTGGCCCGTGAACATCTGCCGAAGACGAAGATTCCGGTTGCCGTGGCCGTCATCTCCGGAACGGCTATCGCCGCGGGCGCCGCCGCGGCCTATATAGCCGGCCTGATGATCGACTACGCCAGCTGGCATATGATCTTCGTCGTCGCGGCGGTGTACGCCGCCTGCATGCTCGCCCTGGTGCTGTTCGTGCTGCCCTGGCGGCCCCCCACCGGGGCGACGCAGAAGATCGATTATCTGGGCGCCCTGGTCTTCGCACCGGCCATCGCGGCAATCCTGCTGGGTATCAACAAGGTCAGCGCTTGGGGCTGGACCGACGGCAAAACCCTCGGCCTGATCCTCGGCGGACTTGTCGCCCTGCTGCTGTGGGTACGCTGGGAACTCCGGGTGGCGGATCCGATCGTCGATGTCCGGATACTCACCGATCGCCCCCTCGCCTTGACGATGCTCGCCACCGTGACGCTGGCCGCGGGCCCCTTCGGTATCGGCAATATGGTCAACGCGCTGATCCTGCAATCCCCGCAGGACGCACCGTTCGGCATCGGTATGTCACCCTCCGACGCCGGTCTACTGACCTTCGCCGGCGCGATGTTCGGTTTCGCCTTCACCCCGCTCAGCGGCCGACTCACCCGCACCGTGGGATCCCGGATATCGCTGCTGATCGGCGGCCTGATCTATGCGGCGGGTTGCGTACTCACCTACTTCTCCCACCATTCGATGCTGGGGATGTTCGTTGTGCTGGTGTGTGTCTCGGTCGGGGCCTCGTTCGCGTACACCGCCCTGCAGAACCTCATCGTCGAGACCGTGGCCGTGGAGAACACCAGTGAAGTCGCGGG
This sequence comes from Nocardia grenadensis, assembly GCF_050942415.1. NCBI lineage: Bacteria > Bacillati > Actinomycetota > Actinomycetes > Mycobacteriales > Nocardiaceae > Nocardia > Nocardia grenadensis. The sequence goes on from NZ_CP192054.1 coordinate 3,896,322, forward strand.
GCTCAATGCCGTCGTTCGCACCGCCGGACAGGGCATCGGCACCTCCGTCGCCGGTGCGGTGCTGGCGGCGACCGCCGTCGCCGGGGTCAACACCGCGTTCGGTCTCGACGCGGTCGTCACGATCATGCTCGTCGGCACGGTACTCACCGTCGCTCTCTCGCTACTGATCCGACGCGGCACCGTCTACACCACCTCCACCGGGACATAACCGATCCGGCGTCGCGCCCGGGGCCGTGTCACAGCGGCTCGGCCCCGGGCCGCCGGCTCGTCGAGGTGTGGACCGGCAGTGGCCCTTTCCACCCGGTCGGCGGAAAGGGCCACTGCGGATTCGGCCGAGGCTGAACGGGGCTCCGTACAGGGGGTTTTCGAATAGTGGTCGCCGATGATCTCGACCACCGTGTAGGACCGGCCGCCGAAGTGGTTGCGATCACCCGCGCACGCCTCTCGTCCGGGCTCCACCGATGGACCGCGATCCCGGCCATCGAGACCACGATGCCGGAATGCCCGAGGCGACGGCGAATATGAGCGGATCGGTTCCTGACACCGTCTACTAGAGGAGCGCTGTGAAACTGCAGAACAAGGTCGCGATCGTCACCGGCGGAGCCGGCGGGATCGGCCGCGCGATCACCACCGTGTTCATCCGACAGGGAGCGAATGTCCTCTTCGCCGATATCGACCGGGACCGCGGTGCCGCGCTCGAGGCCGAACTCGGCGCGCGGTCACGGTTCCTGCCCATCGATATTTCGCAGCCCACCGCCGCGGCCGCGATCCGCGATGCCGCGATCTCCGCTTTCGGTGCTGTCGACATCCTGATCAACAATGCGCACGCGTCCCGGCAGGCCCTGCTGGTGGACACCACAGCCGAAATGTTCGACCTGTCGTTTCGTACCGGCTTCTTCCCTACCGTGCAGCTCATGCAGGCCTGCTACGAGGAGTTGAAGAAGTCGAGAGGTGTGGTCGTCAACTTCGCTTCCGGATCGGGGCTCGACGGGATGCCGAAGCAGACCTCGTATGTGGCGGCCAAGGAGGCGATCCGCGGCGTGAGCCGGGTCGCGGCCAACGAATGGGCGCCCGACGGTATCCGGGTGAACGTGGTCTGCCCCTTCGCCGCGACCGAAGGAGTGACTGCCTGGGCCGCGCAACATCCGGATCAGGCGGCCGCGGCCGTATCGAAAGTACCGCTGGCACGAATCGGGGACCCCGAAAACGATATCGCCCCGATCGTCGTCTTCCTGGCCTCGGAAGAGTCCCGGTACATGACCGGACAGACCGTGATGGCCGACGGTGGCATGATCCAGCTGCGCTGACCGGGCGGCCGGCCCCGCACGGACCGGGGTCAGACGAGATTGTCTTCCACCGGTAGCCCCAGTGCGCCCCGGCCGTACAGGGCGAGAGCGCGTTCGGGCTCGTTGGCGACGTGCGCACTACCGGCGTGCGCGTCCCGCCAGGCCCGCTCGATCGGGTTCCCGCGGTGCAGTGAATTGCCCCCGGCCGTCTTGAACAGGAGATCGATTGCCTCCAGGCTGCGTTCGCCGGCCCGCACCTGATCGCGGCGTGACCGCAGGCGCATCCACGTCGGCAGCTCCGCACCGGCGCGGGCCAGGTCCCACAGATCGCCGAGGTTGCGCTCCAGCTGGAGGGTGGCCGCATCGACCTCCGACGCGGCTCGGGCCACAGCCACCTGGGCGAACGGGTCTTCGGCGAAATGGCCACCGCCGAGGCTGAGCCGTACTCGTTCCCGCATCTCGCCCAGATACGATTCGTAGCAGCCGGCGACAATACCCACGATCGGGACCGTGACGGCGTAGGTGAAGATCGTGGCGAACGGCAACCGATAGAGCGGACCCGTGTTGACCTTCTGACCCGGTCCGCTCAGCTGGGCGGTCTCGTAGTTGCGCACGACCCGATGCTCCGGAACGAACGCTCTGTCCACCGTGATCGCATTGCTCGCCGTACCGCGCATTCCCACCACGTCCCAGACATCCCGAATGCTGTAGTCCCGCTCCGGAACCAGTGCGGTCATGAAGTCGACCGGCCGGCCTTCGGCTCCGAAGAGCAACCCCCCGAGCAACGCCCACGACGGGTGGTCGCAACCCGACGAGAACTTCCAGTGGCCGGTGAGCTCGTACCCGCCGTCCACCGCCACCAGCTGCCCCGTCGGCGCGTACGCCGAGGACACCGGCACCGAGCTGTCGGCACCCCAGACCTCGTCCTGGGCACGCTGGTCGAACAGCGCCAGATGCCACAGATGCGCACCCAGCACCGCCGTCAACCATCCGGTGGAACCACACGCCCCGGAGACTTCGCGCACGATCCGGTAGAACTCCACCGGATCGCCCTCGGCCCCGCCGTAGCGTCCGGGCTGCAACATCGCCAGGACACCCGTGCTCCGCAATTCATCGATGGTCCGGCGGGGGACGTGTCCCGATTCGTCGACCTGCCGCGCCCGCGCGGCGAACACCGGTAACAGCTCGCGCACCGCGTGCCGGACATGATCGGTCATCGGGAACTCCTGAGGATTCGGCCGGTCGCGGCGATGGTATGTGGAGGTGCCCGCCGGGATGCCCGGCCAGGTCTCGTCCAGCGGGACCCGGCAGGTCGGTACCGCGGTCCGGTCATCATCTCCGCGAAGAGTCCGGACGAACCGGGGGGCGATCGGCGGTCCGGAGTCCGCGGTAGGCGCCGCGCGCCCTAGAGCCACTGTCCGGATTGAACCGCCAACAAGCGGTCGAGCGCCTCGGCGGACCAGCTGGTTTCCGGCTGTGGCACAGGTTTACGGCCGCGGCGTGGCGCACCGGATTCGGGATACAGGGTCCGCGACACCTCCCGGGCCGCGTGGGCGACCAGTGGGGCGACCCGCTCGAGCTGTGCGGTGCCGGCGTCACCGCACAGCGAGATGCCGGCCGCGGGGCCGTCGAGCCCGCGGACCGCCACACCGACACATGAGATGCCGCGCACCGATTCACCGCGTTCGAACGCCACACCGTTGCGCTGACGGATTCGATCGAGTTCCTGATGCAGGGTCACCAGATCGGCGATGGTGCGTTCGGTGCACCGGTTCAACCGACGCCGATAGAGGGCGTCGACATTTTCCGGGTCCATCCAGGCCAGCATCGATTTACCACCCGCAGTGGAGTAGGCCGGGCCACGGCCACCCACCCGCGACGGGAGAGAAGCCGCGAACCGGCCGCCGACCTTGTCCAGGTAGACGGTCTCGCCACCGTCGAGCACCGAGAGATGCACCACCATCGCGGTACGCATATGCAGCTCGTGTAGCAGCGGCGCGGCGGCGGCACGGACCTGGGCATGGCCGCCGTTGCCGCCACCGAGTCCGAGTGCCCGCCGTCCCAGCCGGTATCCGAACGAGGTGTGTTCGACCCAGTGCGAGCGGACGAGTTGATCGAGGATCCGGTGCACGGTCGAGCGCGGCAGCAGGGTCCGGGATACGACTTCTTCGAGTGGCAAGCGCGCCGTAGGGCTGTCGAACGCGTCGAGGATCAGCGTCATACGTTCCACCATCGACGGCGGCAGATCATGCCGCGGATTCTGTATCGGAGACACCGAACCCGTATCAACGATCGTCATCGAGCCTCCAACCAACCCGGCCTCTGCGTTGAGCAGGCAGAAAAACTGAAATGAATTCTAATTATAGCGGCGACTCAGGCCACCGGAAAGATCCACATGGGCGCGGGCCCTGGACGCTACACCCGGCGACTCACCTAGGGTTGGTCGATGGCTGATCGTTCGGTGGATGCGGCGAAGCGCGACCAAAGCGCCTCGCCGCCGACCACGCGCGTGATCGACATCATGGATTTCCTGGTGCGGCACCGGGGTGTGCAGCCGGGCCTGTCCGAAGTGGCGCGGCGCTGCGGGATCAGCAAGCCGACCTGCCTGGGGATTCTCACCGAACTCACCGCTCGCGGCTACCTCCGCTGCGACCCCGACACGAAGACCTATCGGCTGGGTCCGGCGATGGTCACCGCGGGCCGGGCGGCGCAACGCGATTTCGCGCCGGAGCCGGCGGTGTCCGAGCGGCTGGCGTCGCTCAGCCGCCGGTTCGACGCCCTGTGCGTCGCCTCGAGTCGAGTGGGCGACGAATTCATGGTGCTCGAGGTCGCGGCACCGCCGGGGCCGCGTCCACCCGTCGACGTGGGACAGATCTTCCCGGTCGCCCTGCCGACCGCCCTGATGTACTTGCTGTGGCAATCCGACGAAGCACTCGAACAGCTGGTACGGGCGGAGCATACGTGGATGGCCGGGGTCGACCTCGGCGATCTCCGGCGCATGGCGGTCGAATGCCACACCGTCGGGTACCTCGTCGAGCGCCTGTCACCCACACTCGAACGGGTCTACCGGATACTGGGAAGCACCACTGCCCGTGACCTCTCCCCCGATCTGCGCGGCCTGATCACCGAACTATTGGCGGGCATGGGACGCCGCCGTGTACTGCTGCACGACGAATTGCAGGCCGGCGGCGCGGATTCGACTCATCGGGTCGGGGTCATCGCGGCACCCACCTTCGACAGGTCGGGCGATCAAGAGTTACTGCTGGTCATCAATCTGCAGACCGATCTCACGGTAGCCGAGATCACCGAACGCGGGTCCGCTCTGAAAGCCGCGGCAGACACGCTCACCATCGAACTCGGCGGCCGCAACCCCCACGGGTAGACCTCATCGCCGCAGCCGAATCATCAATCGCGGAACATGCGGTGGTTCGCCGGACCGCCGCCGCGGACGGCCGACGGGCTCTCGTCGCGCAGCCCTCTCGCCCGACCGGCACCGGGCGACAACCGACCTCCCGCAGTGGAACGCACCGTCCGCAGGGCGATCGACGATCGGAGGTTGACCGGCGCACTCGACCGCTGTACCGTGACCGCCAACACAATCTACCGACGCGGTCGAATATTCGACCGGGATCCGATGCCGGAAAGCGTGGTCGGATGTTGGACGGTTTCACCGATCGCACCGGTTCGACCGCCGACGGCGCGAATCGCCGCGCGGCAGCTGCCCGGACCAGCGGCTGCCCAACGATCTCGGTACCGCACCCCGCCGGCCGGTACGGACAGGTCCGAATCCACCCGGTGATCCCGTCCCGAGGACACGATCACCCGCCGAGGACGGCCCAGGTCCCGGCGCTTATCCCGTCAGGATTCCGATTCCGGAGGTCAATCTTGTTCATTCACTGCTCGATCCCGCGGCTGTCCACAGCGACCGTCGTAGTCGTCAGCGCGGTGCTGATCATCGTCGCCGGCGGCGGAGTCGGCGTCGCCCCGGCCGGCCCTCCGGTTCCCGGCGGGACGCTGCTCGGCGCCCGACCACTGACCACCGTGGCGGCGCTACCGAGTGCCGCGAGAACGGATCTGATCACCTACACCTCCCACGACGCGCACGGCCGGCCGATCGTCGTGACGGGTACCGTCGCCGTACCCCGGTCGGCCCCGCCCGCCGACGGATGGCCGGTGATCAGTTGGGCGCACGGAACAACGGGGTATGCCGATCCCTGCGCGCCCTCACGGGATACCGACACCGGTCCGGCCCACGACTACATCGGTCCGGTGACCCAGGTTCTCGACACCTGGATCCAGCGTGGATACGTCGTTGTCCAAACCGACTACCAGGGCCTGGGAACCCCCGGCGGACATCCGTACATCAACGGGGTCAGCGAAGCGAACACTGTGACCGATATCGTGCAGGCGGCTCGCTCGCTCAACGGTTCGATCGGCACGGACTGGGTCGCCGCCGGGCACAGCCAGGGCGGCCAGGCCGCGCTGTTCACCGCCCAGTACGCCGCGGCCCGGCAACCGGAGCTCTCGCTGAAAGGTGCCGTCGCCATCGCGCCGGGTGGTATCGGCCTCAGCCGGATGGTCGAATTCGTCGACAGCGGCCGGCCCGGCGCCACGGCCGCCGCGGCATTCCTGCCGCTCATCGTGCTGGGCGCGCACGTCGCCCAACCGGCTATCGACCCGGACAAGCTGTTCACACCGGCCGCCCGGCCGATGCTGCACGCGGCGCGCACCGGTTGTGTGGCGCAGATCCGCGAAGTTCCGCCGATACCGGCCACCGAGATCTTCGCACCCGATGCCGACTTCGGCCCCCTGACCCGGTATCTGGAAGAACAAGACCCGTCGGTCACCGTTCCCGAGGTGCCGGTGCTGATCGCCCAGGGCAGCGCGGACACGCTGGTGACCGAGCCGAGTACGGACGCACTCGTCGACGCGCTGTGCGGCAAGGGGACGACGGTCGACTACCGGGTCTACGACGGCCAGGACCACCGCGCGACTGTCCCCGGCTCACTGGCCGACGCGCAGCGGTTCGCGGCCGCGGCGCTTTCGGGAGAGCCCGCCACCGACATCTGTGCGGCCGGATGATCGCAGAGTCCACTTCGACCACCGGTCCCGGCGGATATCCGGGAAACGGTCTCCATGCCGGACCGGCGTTCGCACCGGCCGTCCGTGCTCACGGGCAGGCGGAACTCCGTCGGCAGCTACCCCGGGTGCCGCGTACACGGAAAGGCGCCGACGGCGAGCGCCCGGAACATCGCATCGGTTCGTCGACTAAATTGTGAGCGGCGCGGATTCGGGAAACTCCACCGGCAGTGCGGTCAGCGCACGCTGGAAAGGCCCGGGGCGCCAGGTGAGTTCCTCGGCCGGCACGGCGAGGCGCAGTTCGGGCAGAGCGTCGAGCAGCTGATCGATGGCCTCCTGCGCCACCAGGTAGGCCACCTCTTTCGCCGGGCACATATGCGCTCCGATACTCCAGGCGAGATGGGCACGGTTGTCGGTATACACCCCGGTATCGATGGCCGGATCATTGTTGCACGCGGCGAGGCTGATCATCACCGGCTGATGGGCAGGCAGCCAGACGCCGTCGATCAGCACCGGCTGCCGGGGGAAGGAGACCGCGTAATTCGCCACCGGCGGGTCGGTGAACAGCACCTCGTCCACGGCGTCCCGGGTCGACAGGCTCCCGCCGAGGATGCCGCCCGCGAAACGCTCATCGGTGAGAATCAGCCGCAGCGAATTGACGATCAGGTTCTGCAGCGGTTCGATTCCCGCTCCGAAGAAGCTGTAAACGTTGTGCAGCATCTCCTCGTCGTCGAGGTTCGCCGAGTCGTGCACCATCCGGGTGACGATGTCCTGACCGGGTTCGGACTTCTTGAGGCCCACCAGATCGGCCATGGCCTGTTCCAGCATGGCGTTGCCTTCGGCGGCGGCCGCTGTCGATCCCTCGATCATTGTCGCCATTCCGGCCGCCGCGCGTTGACTGATTTCGGCCGGACAGCCCAGTATGTCGTTGAGGAGCGCGAAGGTCAGCGGGAACGCGTACTGCTCGATGAGTTCCGCCGAACCGGTGGTGCAGAAGGCGTTGATGAGCGGCACGGCGATCTTTTCCACTCGGCTGTGCAGCGAGTAGAGATCGACCCCGTTCACCCCGGCGACGGTTGCCTGCCGGTAACGGGCGTGCACGGAGCCGGAGTTACGGACTGCCGACGGGCGCCATTCCAGTAGGGGGAGCACGGGGCAATCGCGCGGGATATCTCGCTGCCAGATACGGGAATCCGCCGGGAAGTGCTCAGGATCGTTGAGGATGCGCACAGCAGTGTGATAGCCGACCACGAGTGTCGCCGGGACGCCGGGAGCCAACTCGACCGGCACCAACGCACCGTATCGGCGGCGCATTTCGCGATAGGCGCGGTGCGGCTCCTGGGCGATCTCCTCGGCGTAGAACGGAACCCGAGGCCCGTCAGTGCTCTGTGGTGATCCGTGGACGAGTGGAAGTGTGGCGGACTGAGCATCGGGCGTCGGTGAAAACAACTGTGTCACTCCATATGGGCGGGCGGATGTGGCGCCCGGAAGCACCTCTGCCGACGCCACCGGAACGCCCGAGGCGAGACTACTCGAGGAAGACGCCCGATCCGAACCGACCGCCCGGCATTGATCACCGCCGTATTCGATCTGCAACGCACGGTTTCGTCTTCGCCCGCAGGTGATTCCACAGGTATGCCGCACGTACTCCGGCGACTTACCGGCCACCGCCGTGGAGATCCATGCATTCCTCTCCGGATCGGTCGATTCGACCGTGAATACTGGGAGTTGCGTGGTGTCGATCGGCGGCCCATGAGCGATGGTCGGCGCCGCCGGATCATGCACCATACCGTGGCACAGGAGGCCTGTTTTATCACCGCCACCCGGGCATCGGATCACGGTGAGTCGCCGACCGGGTGGCTCTCGTACCTTTGCGCACGGTATTCGAGCCATCCAGCCGGTAGCGAGATCATCCCTATCCACCGGATCATCCGTATTCAGCGGGGTTCCAGGAACGGGTCGGCCTGTTGGTGAAGATGAACCGCAATGCCTTGATCATGATGTCACCTCCTTCCCGGGGCTCGGTCGGGCGCGGACGGGGTGTGCGGGGATACGCCGCAGGGTGAACGGCCTGGGGATCGCGGCGTTGGTCACGATCGGGCGGGTGTCACCGCCGCCGATAACGCGCAGACAGGCGTTCTCGGTGAGTATGGTGGCCGCATCGGTGACCAGATCGTGGGCGACCGCGGCGCCGGCGCAGGTGAAGGGGCCGGAACTGAAGGGTACGAAGGGGCCGTGGCCGTCCGGTCGAATCCAGCGGTCCGGTTGGAAGGTCTCCGGTCCGGCCCAGTGCTCTCTGTCGTGGTGGAGCAGGTAGGGGCTGACGGACAGCAGGTCGCCGGCCCGGAAGGCCATCCCCCCGAACTCGGCGGGATACGGGACAGAACGGCTGACCATCCAGGAGACCGGCCGGTGCCGCAGCGCCTCACGGACCACCCGGTCGACGGGCCAGGGCCATGGTGAACCGGGAGACTCGAGACTGCCCAGCAGCACCGACCACGCGAGCGAGTAGCCCAGCGGTCCCACAATGGACCGGTACATCAGCACATACAGCTCCGCCATCGTTGATTCGACGACCCCGCCGGGGCAGGCACCGATCACGGCATCCAGCAGATCCCGTGGTTCGGCCGCCACCGTACGACCGGTGGCGCTGCGCCGGTCCCGGATCTGCTCCTGCAACGGTGTGGACAACTGGGCGCGCAGCAGCTGCGCCCGCGCCCGCCGCGCCATTCGAGCCGGGCGAAGCGCACCGACGCGTGCGTTTCGCTCCAATAACCGCCGCAGTTCGGGTGAACCGTCGGGGTGCAGCAATACGTCCGCAGTGCAGCGATACACCAGCTCGACCCCCGCCGCGGGCCACCGGGTGACGGAGGGCATATCGACCACCGCCGCCGCCAGGGACTCGCGGAACTCGGGCGTATACGTCCGCAGCATGGCGCGCGCCGCGCGGCCGAAATCGATCTGAGCAGATCGCGAAGGCAGCATGGAACCGAAGAACCCGGACATCCCCCCATTGAATGCGCGGTCACGCAGCTCCGTCAGTGCCAGCCCCGTATCGCCGACACACCACCCACCCCACGGCAGCCCGAACACCTCCATCGGGCTGGTCCGGCGCAGATTTTCGAGGAAAACCAACGGGTCACGCCGGAACCGGCGCATCTCTGCAAAACCCATCGAACGGTCCTCTCATAGAGAGGGTGAGCGATTCCTCGGATGTTCTCGCGCCGGATTTCTGCACCGGCTGTGCGTACGAACGCAGATCAAGCACGGTCGCGAATATTTTACAAGCGGGGGCCTGCGGAGGTCGACCGCGTGGCGGGTACTCCGGCCCCGGGGATCGGCCACGGTGCCGACAATCATCTTCGACCGCCGGCGGCCGGTCCCGATGCGCCGGGACACACGCATGAGCCCCGAGTGATCGTTGAGCGTTAACCGGTGCCGGGCCGATCCGCCTCGGCGGAGCTTTCCGTTGCCAGACGCGCGTACATGAACATATCGCGGCGTCGTTCGCCGACCTTCTGCCACGACCTGAGGAGCCCTTCACATACGAAACCGGCTCGCTCCGCAGTGCGGATCGATGCGCGGTTCCAGGGTTCGACATAGAGCTGGAGCCGTGGGATGTGCAGTTCCTCCAGCGCCCAGGTAGCCACTGCCGTCAGCGCATGCGCGGCGACGCCGTGCCCACGGGCAGAGCGCACCACCCAGTAGCCGAGCGAGGCACGGCCTTCGTCGATGTCCTTCAACCACAGGCCGATACTTCCCAGTGGTGCGTCGTCTCGCCGCCGCACGATCACCATCGGATAGCCGGTTCGATCGGCCGCTCGCCGCCACTGACGTTCGACAAACCGCGTTGCGGCCTCGCGTGAGAAGGTCGCCGACGTGTTCAGCGGAATCAGATCGTCGGCAGACGCTTCCCGAACGAGCTCGAGGTCTGCCGCGGACAACGACCACGGACGCAGTTCCACATCCGCGGTGGCTCTCGGACGCGGTACCTGCGGGAGATCTTCTATGGCCGGCCTCCCCAGCATATGCCCAGGATATCGGCCCGATCTCACCCTTACCAGTGGTACTCGAGCCAACAGGTTCGGCTGCCCTGGACCGCTACGAGCGCGGCGGCGCGTTCACCCGGAGTCGACCGCCATCCCGACAGCGAATCCCGACTCGCAATGGAAGGCGCCCCGAGACGGTCGGCGAGCATGCACCAAGGGAATGCCCGGCCGGCTCACCGGCGCCGCGGCGAGGACTGCCCCCCGAGTTCGGTCGACTCGGAACGATCAGTAGCCCTTCGCCGCGCGGTTGGTCGCTGCCCGGCGTTCGGCTTCCTTGGCCTGGACCCGTTCCTCCTCGGCGCGCACGACGGCATAGCTTTCGCGTTCGCGGATCAGCCACTCCGGCGGATCCGCGAGGAACGCGGCGATCTCGTCGGCGGTGAGCGCGTCGGACACTCCGGCCCGGGTCAGGCCACTGTTGGAGACACCGAGCTTACGGGCCACGATATCGCGCGGGAACGGTCCGGTACGGCGCAGCTCGGCGAGCCACTGCGGCGGGTTCGCCCGGAGCTCGTCCAGCTCATTTCGGGAAATCGGGTGGTTCCGGAACTCTTCGGGAGCCGCCGGCAGATAGATGCCGAGCTTGTTCGCCGCGGTCAGCGGCTTCATCATCTGCGATTTCTGGTCCGGGCTCACCGCAACAGCGTATCGGGCCGCCGAGGCGGTCCGGACTTCGCGGTGCCATACGCTTGCCGGTATGAGCCGGTTCCCCTCGATCGATGTGCAGCGGCTGCGCTGGTTCGCCGCAGTCGCGGAGGAACTGCACTTCGCACGCGCCGCGAAGGCATTGCACATCTCGCGCCAGAAACTCAGCCACACGGTCATCGACCTGGAGACCGAGCTCGGTACGAAGCTGTTCGTGCCCGGCGCCCAGCCGACCCGGCTGACCGACGCGGGACGGGAGTTACTGCGGGAGGCGCGCGACATCATCGCTCGTACCGAGAACGAGACCGGCACCACGGCGGTCGCGGCTCCCGCCACGCTGCGGATCGGGTTCGTGCCCGGTGTCACCGTCACCAAGTGGGAGCGGATATGGGGCCGGCGGTTCCCGGATACCCCGCTCGAGCTGGTCGCCCTCGCCCAGGCCGACCAGGAGTCGGCGCTGCGCGAGGGCCGCGTCGATATGTGCTTCGCCCGCTTGCCGATCGAGCGTGACGGCATGCACGCGATCCCGCTCTACCGTGAGTTGCCCGTCGTCGTGGTATCCAAGGACAACGAGATCTCACTATTCGAGGAGGTCGGCATGGCCGATCTCGCGGGCGAGCGCCTACAGGACGCCGGCGATATCGACGCCGTCAAAGCCACCATCGAACTCGTCGCCGCCGGAGTCGGGGTCGCCATCGTGCCCCATTCGATCGCCCGCCTGCACCACCGGCGCGACATCGTCTACCGCACCGTGACCGATACCGACGACACCGAAATCGCCCTGGTCTGGCCGTCGACCCGGACCACCGACCTGGTCGAGGAGTTCATCGGCGTGGTGCGCGGCCGTTCCGAACACAGCTCCCGATCCCCCGCCGGGAAGGGCACCGAACCAGAACCGCGCAAGCCGCAATCCGCGGGGAAACGACCGCGTCCCGCGCGGAAACCGATCCCCTCGAGGAAGAAGCCGGCGCGGGGGCGTAAACGCTAGTCACTCGACTCCGCAGACCGGATAACCCCTCGAGCCATCCGGACAATCGGCACCGCGGCGGGGACGGTTGGGCATTGCGCAGGCAGTCCGTTGAATCCCGCGCCTCCGCGAAAGCCCGAGCCGGCCGCCGCTCGCGGCCCGGCGGTATCCACGCCTCCCCGGCGAGGAGCATCCGGGGGCCTGGCACAGCTCGCGTTCGACGGGAGGCCGGGTTCTCGGAGGCGGGCGTGGCGTGGCGTTCGATCAACGACGCGATGGTGGTCGCGATCAGGTAGTGGCCGGCGGCGCGGCCGTGACATCCGGACCGCGGCCGATGTCCGACGCCGGGCTCCCGGTCCTGATCGGCCGCGGGTCAGCCCGTACCGATTCGGATGTTCTTCACCCGCATGAACTCGTGGAGGCCGTCGAGACCACCGGTGCGGCCGGAGCCGCTGTGTTTGTAGACTCGGCGCCCCACGCCATAGTCGGCTTGCATGGCTCTGACCGGCGGGTATACGCGCCACTAAGGTTAGGTTTACTTGTGCTAGCGTGCATCTGCTCCCTCGACACAGGTTGTGCATGTCGGCCCACCGTGATCGCTCGAGGCGACACCTGTACCCGACAGACAGAAAGCTGTGGCGAACGTGAAGATTTCTGTGGGCCGGATCGGCCTCGTGGCCGGTATCGCCGTACTGGCGAGCGCGCTCGTCGCCTGCGGGCAATCCGAGCAGGTCGGCGATGCCGGAGCCGTCACCAGCGGAGAGGGCGGTACCACCTACCCCCTGGTTCTCGACAACTGCGGCACAACGGTCACCGTGGACGCGGCGCCGCAGCGGGTCGTCTCGCTGGATCAGGGCTCGACCGAGATCCTGCTGTCGCTCGGTCTCGGAGACCGCGTGGTGGGAACCGCATCGTGGACGGATCCCGTCCGCGAGAATCTGGCGGCGGCGAACGAAACGGTTCCCCGGCTCGCCGACAACGCCCCGACCTACGAGGTCGTCCTGGGTGCCGACCCCGACTTCGTCACCGCGTCGTTCGGCCGGCACTTCAAACGGGGTGGCGTCGCGGAGCGCGCCCGGTTCGCCGAGACCGGGATCGAATCGTATCTGTCCCCGACCGATTGTGAGAAAGGCGTGAGCATCAACGGTGGCGGGAAACGCACCACACCGCTGACGATGGACGCGCTGTACCAGGAAATCGGTGAGCTCGCCGCCATCTTCGATGTGAACGAGCGGGGCGCGCGACTCATCGACGAACTGCGGGGCCGCGAGACGGCGGCCCTCGCCGGGATCGAGAAGTCGGATGTGTCGATGGCCTTCTGGTTCGCCGATACCAAGAGCCCGTACGTAGCCGGCGGCCTGGGTTCGGCGAACCTGCTCGCCAGCACGGTCGGTGCCACCAATGTGTTCACGGACCTGACCGACGACTGGCCCGCCGTGGGCTGGGAGACCATCGTGGAGCGCAATCCGGATGTCCTCGTTCTCGGCGACCTCCTGCGCAACCGGTTCCCCGGCGATCTGCTGGCCGACAAGATCGCCTTCCTCGAATCCGATCCGGTCACGCGGAATCTGGACGCCGTCCGCAACAAGCGGTACATCGCACTGCACGGCGCGGAGATGAACCCGTCCATCCGCTCCGTCGACGGGCTCGAAAAGGTGGCCGCCGGCCTGGACGACCTGCGGGTGCCCAACTGACCGCCACCCGCGACCGCGCCGACACCACCGCCCCCGGACCGATCCGGGGGCGGCAGTGGGTCGCCGGGTCGCTGATCGTGACCGGCGGGCTCGTCGCGCTCGCCCTGTCGGTTCTCGTCGCCGCCACACTGGGTCCGGCGGACATCTCGTCGGTGAACGTCCGTGACGTCCTGCTCAATCATCTCGGCCTCGCCGACATTCCGGTACGGCCGGCGAAGAACGCGATCGTATGGGAGGAACGGCTCCCGCGGACGCTGGTGGCGGCCGCGTGCGGCGCCGGGCTCGGAATCTGCGGCGCGATTATGCAGTCGCTGTTGCGCAACCCCCTCGCGGACCCCTTCGTCCTGGGCATTTCGTCGGGCGCGTCGACCGGTGCGGTGATCGTCGGGGTTCTCGGTGTCGGCGGCGCCGCCCTCGGTCTGTCCGGCGGTGCGTTCATCGGGGCACTGGTCGCGTTCGGGCTGGTGCTCCTGCTCGCCCGCCTCGCCGGCGGTAGCAACGACCGCGTCATCCTCGCGGGTGTCGCCAGTACCCAGTTGTTCTCGGCGTTGACCTCGTTCGTCATCTTCGCGTTCGCGGACTCCGACGAGACCCGCGGCGTGATGTTCTGGTTGCTGGGATCGCTCGAGGGCGTCCGCTGGGACGACGTCCGCCTGTGCGCGGTGGTGGTGCTCCTCGGGACGGCGGTGTGCCTGTACTCCACGCATACCCTGGATGCCTTCGCCTTCGGTGACGATGTCGCGGCCTCGCTCGGTATCTCCGTCGGGAAGATCCGGCTCATGCTCCTGGTGGTCACCGCGATCATCACCGCGACCCTGGTCAGCGTCGCCGGGGCGATCGGGTTCGTCGGGCTCGTACTCCCACACGCGGCGCGCTTCCTGCTGGGACCGCGGCACAGCCGGTTGATTCCCGCGACGGCCCTGCTGGGAGCGGTGTTCATGGTGTGGGTGGACGCCGTCTCCCGTGTCGCCTTCGCGCCCACTCCGCTGCCGGTGGGCGTCGGGACCGCGCTGGTGGGTGTTCCCGCGTTCATCGTCATCCTGTCGCGCAGGAGGAGGAAACAGTGACACTGCACGCGGACGCCGTCACCTGGAACCGTGGTGGTGCGCTCGTCGTCGACGGAGTCACGGTGACGATGGCGCCGGGTGCGACCCTGGGTCTGCTCGGTCCGAACGGGTCCGGGAAGTCGTCACTACTGCATCTGCTCAACGGTGTCGTGCGCCCGACCACGGGTGTCGTGACCCTCGACGGCAACGACCTGTCCACCATGCGACGCAAGGAGGTCGCGCGCGCGGTGGCCGTGGTGAGCCAGCACGCCGACACCGACCTCGACATCACCGTCGGCGACGTCGTGCGCCTGGGGCGCATCCCACACCGCACCACGTTCGGCGGGAACCCGTCCGCCGACGAGGCCGCGGTGGCGGCCGCGCTCGAGCATACCGGCCTCACCGCGAAAGCCGACCGGCTCTGGCACCGACTCTCCGGCGGCGAGAAACAACGTGTCCAGATCGCCCGGGCCCTGGCCCAGGAGCCGCGTGAGCTGCTGCTGGACGAGCCGACCAATCACCTGGACATCCATCACCAGTTGGAGTTGCTGGCACTCGTCACCCGGCTGCCGGTCACCAGTGTGATCGCCCTGCACGACCTCAATCTCGCCGCCATGTTCTGCGACGCGGTGATCGTCTTGAAGGAAGGCCGGGTCGTCGCCGGCGGAAAACCCGCCGAGGTCCTGACCTCCGATCTGATCGCCCAGGTGTACAACGTCCGTGCCGAAGTCCTCGTCGACGAGTCGAAGGGGCGGCTGTCGATCCTGTTCGAACCCGGTCCCGTTGCCGTCCCCGCGCGCTGACGACCGGCAGGCCTCGGCGGTGCCGGATACGACAGCACGTCCCCGGCGGCCGCGCCACCACCGTTGGTCGCTGCTGACCGGCCTGGCGGACGCGACTCCGACGGTCCGGCTGCTCGTCCTCACCCAGCTCGCGTTCAATATCGGCTTCTTCATGGTGTTGCCGTACCTGTCGGTGCACTTGACGGAGGATCTCGGCCTGCGGGCGGCGTTCGTCGGCGTGGTGCTCGGGCTCCGCACGTTCTCCCAGCAGGGCTTGTTCTTCATCGGCGGCTCGCTCGCGGACCGGTGGGGTGTGAAGCCGGTGGTCCTCGCCGGGTGTGTGTGCCGGATCCTCGGCTTCGCCGGGTTGGCCTTCGCCGCGTCGGTGCCCGCAATCGTAGTGGCGACCATCCTGACCGGGTTCGCCGGCGCGCTGTTCTCGCCGGCGGTCGAGTCCGCCCTCGCCACTGCCGCCGGAAGCGACGAGAACGGCGGCAGGTCCCGCACGGATGCTTTCGCGCTGTTCACCGTATGCGGTCAGATCGGCACCTTCGCCGGTCCGCTGCTCGGATCGTTGCTGCTGGTGGTCGACTTCTCCGCCGCGTGCCTGGTCGCGGCCGGTCTCTTCGTCGCGATCCTCCTCTTCCATCTCCGCCGGCTCCCGGCCCATCCCGGCGCCCACGCCGCCGACGGGTGGCTCGACGGCTGGCGGGAAGTGGTCGCGAACAAGCGCTTTCTCCTCTTCGCGGTAGCGATGAGCTCCCAGCTGGTGGCATACAACCAGCTGTATCTGCTGCTCCCCCTGGAGATCGATCGCGCATGGGGTTCACAGGCCCCGCTGGGCTGGTACTTCGCTCTGACGTCGGTATTCGTCGTCCTCGCCCAGCTGCCCATCACGCGACGGCTGCGCACCGCCACGGCCCTGCCGGCGGGCCTGACCGTGATGGCGGGCGCATTCGTCGTGATGGCTCTCCTCGCGCCGGCCCGGCTCCACGGCCTGCCCGCACTGATTCCCGCCGCCGTGTTCACCCTCCTCCTGGCCCTCGGGCAGATGATCGCCATGCCCGTCGCCCGAGATCTGGTGCCGCGACTCGCCGCCGAACGCCGCCTCGGGTCGTACTACGGACTCCTCGCTTCGATCGGCGGACTCGGCGTATTGGTCGGCTCGGTACTCATCGGAGCCCTGATCGACGTGATGCCGACCGGCACCGGCTGGGGGCTCGCCGCGCCGTGGTGCGCGGTCGCCGTGACCCTCGCCGGCAGTGCTCTCGTCCTGGTGCTGCAGCTGCGCTCACGTGGTTCGGCATCGGCAGGTCTGTCCCGCGGTGCCGAATAGCATCGCGGTCGAAAAGAGTGGGTCGTGGACCGGAAACCAGACGGCTGGTCCCCTCGGCATCGTGGGAACTCGCCGAGGAGGCGACGAAGAGCAGCGCGGCGGCGGTGAAGCCGAGCCACTGTTGCCACGGCGGTAGGAAACCGGTCGACGACCGCGCACTGCCGCACGGGCTGCGCTTGCCGCGTCCACGCCACCCGGAAAGAACACCGATTGAACCCGTGAACGCCGGGTATGTCGCAGATATCCACCAAAACCGAACAGTCGGAGGTAGATATCGTGGCCGAGAAGCAGACTGGCCCCCGGGAAGGACTGGAAGGCGTCGTCGAAGGCGTGAAGGGCAAGGCCAAAGAAGTAGGCGGTACCCTCCTCGACAACAAGGACCTGCGTGACGAGGGCATCGCCCAGCAGGATAAGGCCGATGCGCAGCGTGAGGTCGCGGAGAAGGAAGCCGAAGCCGAGAAGGCGCGCTCCGAGGCCGACGTACAGGAAGCACGGCAGCGGTCGCATCAGGGACGATAGCGATTTCGGCGGCGGTGTCCCGAACGCCTTCCGCGGGGCGCGCGGATACCGCTCACTCGACGGCGGCCGCCCGGACAAGTCCGGGTGGCCGCCGTTGTCCTGTCGTCACAGCGATTCCGGACCGCCGACTCGCTTCCGCTCGAGCCAGCGGTCAGGGATGTGGGTGGGCCGAGAACAGCTGCCACATCCGGTTCAGCACCTCGGTGCGTCGCGTACCCGTCGGCCAGGCATGACTACCGCCGTTGTAGACACGCCACAGGACCTGGGTACCGGACGCGCAGTCCCAGCGCTTCGAATCCTTGACATCGGTTCCGCCGTCGGGTTGCTCGTTCTGGCAGGGGCGGTTTTCCCAGCTCCAGTACACGACATGGCTGTAGGCGATGGGTTCGACCACCGTGGTGTCGTTCGCCGAGGCGAACACTCCCCAGGAGACCGCCCGAGCCGGGTCACAGCCCGTGGGTGGGGGCGCGGGCGCATAGACCGCGCCCGAAGCGAAAAGACCAGGATCAGTACAGGCGACGCGGGAGGCCATCTGTCCACCGTTGGAATGGCCCGACAGATGGATACGTTTCGGGTTCACGCAGTATTTCGCGCGCACATCGGCCACCACCTTCTGGATATGGGTGATGTCGTAGGCGCCCGCACCTGCGTCCCAGCCCCAGCCCGGGCTCTCCGGTTTGCTACCGCGCGGATAGACCACGATGGCCTTCTGCTGGTCGGCGATCGCATTCCAGCCCGATGCGGTGGCGATGTTCTCCGGGGTGCTGTATCCACCGTGGACGACGACCACGAGCGGCGCGCCACCGGCGGAGATGCCGGAGGGCACGTGTACCAGGTAGTACCGGCCGTCCAAGCCGTCGACCTTCAGGTTGCCACCGGTCGGGGTGGTGGAACACGCGACGGCGGTACCGCCCGGGTCTTCGGGAAACTCTTCGGCGGCGGCGGAACCCGTTGCGTGTACCACGAGTGACAGGGCCGCGCAGGACGCGGCGAAGAGCGCGCCCAGACGTTTCGAAAGGGAGAACGCCACGGAAACTCCTTGTGTGCGAACGTACTTCCTGCTCGCAGACTACTCAGGAGGCCATGGATTTGTGCAGAATCGGCCGGTTCGAGCCCAGCGGCCGCACACCGGGGATCCGGACGGGCAAGGACGCGACGAGCCCGCTCCGGTCACGCGAGCGGCAGCCGGCCCACCGGCCCCAGCGACTCCGTCGAGAAGGTCCGGCCCGGTCGGGGCCGGACCTCCGTAGCCGCTCAGCGGCGGACGCGGCGCCAGCTCCAGGACCTGCCTCCGGCCCCGGCACGCGCACCCGTACCGAATCCCGCGAGATGTAGGGCGATCAGCAACAGGCCGATGGTGACCAGAGTGCCGCCGGTGACGGAGTCACCGAGGCTGGCATTCGTCAGATCGAAAAGGAGCGCGAGACCGAACGCGACGGCGGCGGCGATGGCGAGCATGAGAACCTCCTGATGTTCTACCGGAACCGGCGACACCCGAACGGGTTGGTCGAGTTCCTATGTCGCACATACCCGCAAAACGCCTCGGCACACGGTGGCCGCCGGAATCGCCGGCGCCTCCTACTACGCGGTGGAATCGTCCACCCCGAAACGGGCGGCCAGGTCGTCCCGCTGCCGCCGGACGAATTCCGCGTCCACCACCGTTCCGTGCCCGGGCACGTACATCGCGTCCGCACCACCCAGCTCGAGCAACCGGTCGAGTGCGTCGGGCCACCGCGACCCCACGGCGTCGGGGCCGGCCTGCGGCTCCCCCGACTCCTCGACGAGATCACCGCAGAACACCACGGTGGGGTCGCCGGGCACCACGATGGCGAGATCGTGCCCGGTATGCCCGGGGCCGATACGGACCAGCAGAATTTCGCGACCGGCACCGCGCCGCAGCGCGGTCACCTCCCGCACGTATTCGCCGGGACGGACGAGTGCGTCGGCGGCCGCCCGGGCGGCTGCCGTGTCGAGCCCGTTGTCCACGGCATCGGCATACAACTCCGCTCGTCCGTCCCGGTACAGCGCCTGCGCACCGTCCGCCGCGAAGATCGGCACGGGCCCGAACGCCGCCGCGCCGAAGACATGGTCGAAGTGACAATGGGTGAGCGCGATACCGGTGACCTCCCGCCCGGCCAGCCGCTGTGCCCGGTCCCGCACCCGGGCGCCTTCCTCGGGACTCGACCCGGTATCGATCACGAATGCGACCTCCTCCCCAACGATCAACCCGGCCGTGCAGTCCCATACCGGCAGCCGGCAGCGGCCTACTCCCTCGGCGAGCCGCTCCCACCCCAACTCTTCCCACGTCACCGTCATACCGAAACGCTAGCGGTCGGCCCCGCCGCGGAGATCGCGACGAGAGACACGAGCCGCCCGGGGTCGTGATGCTGGGCAAAAGTCCATTCAGTCTCTATAACAATCCAGATGGACTGTTAAAATAGGAGGAATGAGCGAAGCAGTGGAAATCGGAGCCGGCCGGGCGGGCCGCCGGGAGTGGGCGGCCCTGGCCGCGCTGGTCAGCGTGGTGCTACTGCTCGCCATCGATGGGACCGTGCTCTATCTCGCGGTACCGGCGCTGACAGCCGATATCCGGCCCAGCGCCACACAGCTGCTGTGGATCGGCGATATCTACGGGTTCGTCCTGGCCGGGCTGCTCATCACCATGGGCAATCTCGCCGACCGGATCGGGCGCAAACGTCTTCTGCTGATCGGCGCGGGCGCGTTCGGCGCCGCCTCCGTTCTCGCCGCCCTGGCGCCGAACGCCGAAACCCTCATCGCCGCGCGAGCGCTGCTCGGGGTGGCCGGGGCGACGCTGATGCCGTCGACCCTGTCCATCGTGCGTGCCGTATTCACCGATCCGCGGCAGCGGACGACTGCGATCGCCGTATGGTCGGCCGGCGCCACCGCCGGCGCGGCGGCGGGACCGTTGGTCGGCGGTCTGCTGCTCGAACATTTCTGGTGGGGTTCGGTATTCCTCATCAATGTGCCGGTCATGGCCGTCGTCCTGGTGGCGGGCGCGCTCCTGTTGCCGGAATCCCGCGGTACCGCGGCACACGCGGTGGACTGGTTGTCCTCGGTGCTGTCGATCGTCACCATCGTGCCGCTGGTCTACGCGGTGAAGCACTGGGCCGGAACCGGGCTCGACGCGACGGTTGCGGTGGCGGCGCTGATCGGCGCGGCCGGCGGCCTGCTCTTCCTGCGCAGACAGTCGCGATTGGCGCTGCCGCTGGTGGATATCTCGCTGTTCCGGATGCCCGCGTTCAGCGGTGCCGTGCTGTCCACCGCGCTGTCGATCTTCGCATTCCTCGGGCTGCTGTTCTTCTTCTCCCAGTACCTGCAACTCGTCCGCGGGTACGGCCCACTGCGGGCCGGGCTGGCCGAGCTGCCGACGACACTGGCCGCCCTGGCCGTGATCGCCGTAGTCGGCCTCCTGGTGGCCCGGTTCGGGGCCGGGCGGACGATCGGCGGCGCGCTGCTGGTGGCCGCCGCCGGTCTCGCCGGGGTCGGCTGGGCCGCTACCTCGTCCGGTTTCTGGACTCTCGGGATCGCGCTGGCGGTGCTGGGACTCGGTGTCGGCGTGGCCATGACGCTGTCGACGGACGCGGTGGTCACCGCGGTGCCGAAGGAGCGGGCGGGCGCCGCCGCCTCTATTGCCGAGACCGCTTACGAAATGGGCGGCGCACTGGGTATCGCGGTGCTGGGTTCGATCCAGCTGGCACAGTACCGCGCGAATCTGGAACTCGGGCCCGGCGCAGACCCGGACGTGGCCGCCGCGGCCCGGGATTCGCTCGCGGGCGCGGCGGGGGTCGCGGGCGATTCCGATATCTTCACCCGTGCGGCACACGCCTTCACCACCGCGCTGCAGTCCACGTCGTATCTCGCGGCGGCCCTGCTCGTGGTCGCGGGAATACTGGCCTGGCGCGTCATCCCGTCGCACCGACCGGCCGCGGACAAGGAGCAGGGGCAGCATGAGCCGGTCTGACCAAGGCCTCACCCGAGACAAGGAACGCACCCGGCTGGCCGTGCTCGAGGCCGCGGAACGGATGTTCGCCGAACGCGGCGGCCGGGTGAGCCTGAGTGGTATCGCCGCGGCCGCGGGCGTCACGAAGGGCGGTCTCATGCACCACTTCCCGAACCGGGACGCACTGCTGGCCGGGGTCACCGAACATCTGATCGCGAAAGTGTGGGCCGAGATACACGAGTGCATCGACCTGTCCGAGAACCGGCCCGGGAAGTTCACTCGCGGATACGTCCGCGCCCTGACCAGCGGTAGCGAATCGGTCGCGCGGGCGTTCAGCCCGACCGGCCTGGTCGTGACCCTGGGTACCGTCTCCGGCCTCGAGCAACTCTTCGCCGAGGACGCGCGGCGGCTGGACGAGGCGTTCGACGCCGACGGTCTCGCACCCGGGACGACGTCGGTGATCCGCTTCGCGGCCGAGGGGCTGGCCACCGCCGTCCACAGTCCCTATCTCGCCGCCGACCGGCTCGAATCGGCACGCGCCCAACTGCTCACCATGACCGAGACCGCGGCGCCGGGCAACGGGTAACTCCAGCAGGAACGCGCGGTTCATAACGTACCCGGGTGCGACTGATCGGCGGGCCGTGGAGCGCAGCGGCGGGCCGGCACTGCGCGGACGGACGGTCGGGCAGCCACTCGTCCGCTGGTCGTGCTTCCGGTCGTCGGCCACTCCTGCGCCGCCGCGTTCACCATCGCGGCGGTGGTCATCGCGATCTCGGCGGTTCCGGCGTACGCCGCCGCCCGGGCCCGAGCGGGATGTGACATTCCCCGATAGGTCCGCCGGGCCGGTCGACAGCACTGCCGGCGTGCGTGTCGTCCCGCGCTCAGACCGCGCGGCCGGTGCGCTGCTGGAGTTCGTCGATCAGCTGTGAGGCCTGCGCCTTGGTCAGCCCCTCCGGCACCTGCTGCCCGGCTTCCTGGGCCAGGGTGTGCAGATAGGACTCCTGCGGGCCGGTCATCGGCTCGTCACCGGTGGTCCACTGGTCCCGGTCCTTCTCCGGCTGCTGCTGCACCATTACCGCTCCTCTCCACGAGTGTTCTGAGGCCGCGTACCCGGATCACGCCGCTTCAACCAGTGCCGCCACGGCGGCACGTCCGCGATGCGGCGGCATCCCGCGGGCGACGAGGTCGCGGCGATGCGCACGTCCTATCCGATCCGAACACACCTGCCGGTGGTGGTCCGGCCGTCGCCCGGTGCGGGCCGCCGACCGCCCCGACCCCGTACGTTCACCGTCGGAGCACCGGCACTGGGAACATCACCGGTCGCTGCCGACGGCTGTTGCGGTAGTGTCCGCGTCCTGCCGTCGCCCGAACCACCGAGTGTGAGGTTGCTCTTCCAGATGACGAATATCGACGACGACCGGGTACGGCGCGAATTCGCATTGCAGGTGTTCGGGCATATGCGCGCGGCCGGTGTCACCGATGTCAGCTACGACACCGACGAATTCGCCGTCCGGTACGACGGCGGCGCCGCCGTCCTGCATCTCGGGAACCTCTTCACGGAGACGCGTGAACGATCGCCGGAGGAGACGCGGGAATGGCTGGCACGGATCGTGCCCGCGCTGGTGACGCCCGCGGCGCCACCCGAGAGCTGGGAAGAGGTACGCCCGCTGCTGCGGCCGGTGCTGCGGCCGTCGACCTATGCGCTCGCGGACGAGGGTTCGCGGATACGGCGGCCGATCTTCCCGTTCGTGGACGAGCTGCTGGCCATCGACTATCCGGATGTCATCGGTTTTCCGGACGAGACGAAGCTCGCCGGATGGGGCGTGACGGCGGAAGAAGCGTTGACGGTGGCCCGGGAGAACCTGGCCGCGGTGGTGCCGGTGGCGGAACTACCGAGCGACGGCATCGTGAAGATTACGGTCGACGAGGCGGAATACCTGTCGTCGTGGATTCTGGTGCCGGATTGGCTGCTCGTCTCGACGACGAACTTCGAGCATCCGCCGGTCGCGTTCATTCCGGATCAGCGGAGCCTACTGATCGTTCCCGGCGACCCGGAGCTCTTGTCCGAGGCCTTCGAAACGGCCGAACAGGAGTACCGGGAGGCGGCACGGCCGCTGTCGCCCCAGGGTTACACCCTCGACGAATCCGGCCTGGTGATCCCCCTCGACCGGGTGACCACCGCGAACGACGCCGAGGTCGCTCGGGCGCGCGCGGTGCTGGCCGGTGCCGAATACAACGCCCAGCAGCAGTGGCTCGAGGAGCACTACCGGGACGACCTGGAGGCGATCTACGTGAGCAGCCTGATGGTGGCCGAACGCGGAGACCGTATCCATACCGTCACGGTCTGGGGCGAGGGTGTCGACGCCGCCCTGCCGGTGGCCGATTTCCTCGCGTTCGCCACCGACGACGAACAGACCCTCATGGTGCCGTTCGATACCGCCGTCGATCTCACCGGTATCGCCCCGATGCCCGGCATCCACCCGCCGCGCTACCGCGCCGGCGAATGGCCCGATCCCGCGGTGTTCGAACGTCTCGCCGAGGCCGCGGTCGCGTTCTGACAGCGGGGCCCCCGGGCGGCAGCCGCGGGATCGGCCCGCCGACACCGGCTCACTCGACCCGGAGTTCGGAACGGATCACGTTCTTCAGTACCTTGCCGACTTTCGAGCGCGGTAGATCCGGCCAGATCTCCACCTGCTTGGGGGCTTTGACGCTGCCGATGCGCTGCTTGACGAACGAGATCAGTTCGTCGGCGGTCACCGTATGCCCCGGACGTAGGCGCACCACCGCGGTGATCCGTTCACCCCATTTCTCGTCGGGCAGGCCTACCACCGCACTCTCCGCCACCGCGGCGTGCGCGAGGACGGCTTGCTCGACTTCGGCGGAGTAGACATTGAATCCACCGGTGATGATCATGTCCTTGGCGCGGTCGACGACGTAGAGGAAATTGTCCTCGTCCAGATAACCGATATCACCGGTGTGGTGCCAGCCGTATGCGCTGACTTCCGCTGTCGCGACGGGGTTCTCGTGGTATCCGTCCATCACCAGCGGGCCTCGCACCACGATCTCGCCACGCGCGCCGGGCGGCAGTATCGTGCCCCGCCCGTCCATGATGGCGACCGTTGTCAGTGGAGTGGGCCGACCGGCCGAGGCGAGACGCTCGATGGCGACCGAGCCGTCGGGCCGAAAATGATCGGCCGGGGCGAGAGTCGCGATCATATTCGGTGCCTCTGTCTGGCCGAACAACTGTCCCAGAACCGGGCCGATCCGCTCCAGTGCCTCCGCGAGCCGGGTCGGCGACATCGGCGCGGCGCCGTACCACAGACAGCGCAGCGACGACAGGTCGGTGCGATCGAGGTCGGGGTGATCAAGCAGACCGTAGATCACGGTCGGCGGCAGAAACGCGTGCGTGATCCGGTGTCGCGCGGCGAGGGCCAGGAATTGCCCGATATCGGGCGCCGGCATGATGACGACCTCACCGCCCAGGCCGAGAATCGGGAAGGTGAGCACGCCCGCCGAATGGGTGAGCGGCGCGAGGGCGAGGTAGCGCGGGCGGTCGCCGAACGGATAGCTCATCAGCGCCAGCGCGGTCGAGGTCATCATATTGAGTTCGGTCAGCCGCACGCCCTTCGGCCGGCCGGTGGTCCCGCCGGTTCCGGCGAGCATGCACAGCCCGTCCCCCGGGCGCCGGCGGGTGTCGGGTTCGGCGCGGTGCGCGGCCAGCCACGTCTCGAACGCGACCGCGCCCTCGGCGTCGCCGTCCAGACAGACCAGCCACTCCAGCCGCGGCAGGTGGTCGCGAATACGGGCCACCAGGCCGGCGAAGCTCTTCTGGAAGAAGAGCAGCCGGCAGCCGAACAGTTCGAAGAGCTGACGGTTCTCCTCGGCCTCGTTGCGCGGGTTGACCGGGCACCACACCGCGCCGGCGCGCGATATACCGAAAACACAGGTCAGAGCGAGCGGATCGTTGGCCGACAGGACCGCGACCCGGTCCCCGGCCGCGATCCCGGTGTGCTGCAGGGCGCCGGCGACGGCGACCGAATCGTCGTACACCTCGCCGTAGGTGCGTGTTGTTGCGCCGGAGGTGAGGCAGGGGGCCTCGCGGCCGAGCGAGACCCCCTTGTCGAGATAGTCCGCGAGTCGCATCGACGGCCTCAGCGGTGCACCGTGAC
Source organism: Nocardia grenadensis (assembly GCF_050942415.1). Taxonomy (NCBI): domain Bacteria; kingdom Bacillati; phylum Actinomycetota; class Actinomycetes; order Mycobacteriales; family Nocardiaceae; genus Nocardia; species Nocardia grenadensis. The sequence continues at coordinate 3,921,855 of NZ_CP192054.1, forward strand.
GATGGGATCGAGGACCAGCCCGAACGCGCGGAGCGTGCCGAGCAGTTCCCGATGCCCGAATGCCCGGCAGCTCGAGGCGAATCCGGTCACTCGCGGGGGCTCCTGCAACAGGGCGGCCGCGGCGTGGGCGTTGAGCAGCGCGGTCTGCTTGTAGTTGCAGTTGCCGTGGATCAGGCAGTGCGCCCGGCCCAACGGCCCGGAGGCGTACACCGAGTCGAGTGAGGTGTTGATCCGCGGATTCTCCCGCGGCGGCATCTCGCTGCGGATGGCGGCGGACTGTTCGTCGATGATGCGGTACTTCTCCGCCGCCGACTTACCGTCCATCTGCGCCAGGGCCGCCGCCACCAGCTGCGGCACACCGAGCATCAGCGGACGGTTCATGACGCCGCCGAGCGCACGCACATTCGCGACCCGTGGATCGTTCTTGAACCACACCGGATGCGAGGTACCGCCCCACGGCAGAGCCAGGCCCAGTTCGTGCTGTCCCGGCACCACTACCTGGTAGAGCCCTTCGTCGACCGGCCATTCCACGTACTCGTTCTGTTCGAGGTAGTAGGCCTCGGCGAAAGCGGCATTGGTGAGAATCGTATTGGTGGAGGCGACGGTCGGGTGCCCCTTCCAGAACACCTCGATATCGAGGGTGTCCAGGCCGGGATTCTCCAGGCAGATATTGGCCGCGATCTCACCGATGGTGTACATCTGCGCCAGGCCGGGGGTGAGCAGTAGGCCGCGGGAGGCGAAATCGGCGCTGTAGCGTTCCTGGGCGTCGATCATCCAGTTCTGCTCACCGTTGGTATCGGTGTAGTGCGTGCCGATCTCCAGGCACGCCTCGACCACCGGATGCCCGTACCGGGCGAACGGACCGACCGTATTGAGCACGACCCGCGCGCCCCGGAACGCGTCGGCCAGGGCGGCGCTCGTGTGCTCGACCTCGACGATCTCGTGGTCCACGGTGTCGATACCGGGTACCGCGTCGACCGCGGCCTTCAGCCGCGCGTGGTCACGGCCGGCGGCCAGGAAGGGAATGCCGTACTCGCGTAGGTATTCACAGATCAGCCGGCCGGTGTAGCCGGACGCGCCGTAGACGACGACCTGTTTGTCGGTAGCCATGGTGGGGTTCTCTCCTCGTCTTCGGGTGGGAAGTGGGCGGTAGTTGGGACCGGGCTGTCGCTACATGCCCATTCCCCCGTCGACAGGCAGCCCGGCACCGGTGATGAACTTCGCCGCGTCGGAGGCGAGGAATACGACCGCGTCGGCCATATCGTCGACCTGGCCCAGCCGGCCCAAGGGGGTGAGTTCGGCGACCGCTTGCGCCGCGGCCTCCGGGGAGGGGAACAATCCCAGCTCCGCGCAGTCGACCGCGAGTTTGTTCCCCATCGCGGTGGGGGTCAGGGCGGGATAGATCGAGTTGACGCGCACGCCGTAGCCGAGCTTCCCCGATTCCGCGGCGGCCACCCTGGTCAGCCGGTCGATACCCGATTTGGTGGCCGAGTAGACGCTGATCCCGGGAAACGCGATCGTCGCGGCGACCGACGCGATGTTCACCACGGCCCCGCCACGCCCGGCGGCCCCGCCCGGCCGCATGGCCCGGAAAGCGTGTTTGATACCGAGCGCGGTCCCGAGCAGATTGACATCGAGCATGGTGCGGGCCTGGTCGGGATCGAGATCGGCCAGCAGGCTGGTGACCTCCACGCCCGCGTTGTTGACAACGATGTCCAGCCCGCCCAGCGCGCCGACGGCCGTGGTGACCGCGCGTTCCCACGCGGCGTCGTCGGTGACGTCCAGCGAGACGAATTCGGCCCGGCTCCCCTGCGCCCGCAGTTTCTCGACCATCGTGCGGCCGCCGTCGGCGTCGATATCGGCGATCGCCACCGCCGCGCCGGCCTCGGCCAACGCTTGGGCCATCCCCGCACCCAGCCCGCGCGCGCCCCCGGTGACCAGCGCAGCCCGTCCGCCCAGGTCGTAACTTGTCATATCCGTTCCTCTCTCGAAAGCAGCCGAGATTGTGATCTGAACCACAACAACGACGTGGTGTGTCGGGAGACACAGTAGGGCGAAATCTTGACAGTCGTCAAGAAAAATCTTGACAGTCGTCCAAAGATCGGAAGTCGTCGTACGCTTACACTCAGGAAGCCGGGCAGGCGAGATCCGAACCGAGAAGAATGCAAACGAGTGACACAGGCCGCTGATCCCAGATCCCGTATAGACGAGCGCGCTCGCGACAAGTTCGCGGCGAAGCGCACCGAGCTGGCGCTCGCCACCCTGCACACGCTCGCCGAGCGTGGCTACGCCCATACGAGCCTGCGGGAGATCGCGCAGAACTCCGAATACTCCCACGGTGTCCTGCACTACTACTTCCGCGACAAGATCGATCTGCTCGTCCATGCAGTCCGGCAGTACGAGGCGGTCTGCGTAACCCGCTACGACGATGTCATCGCCTCCGCGCACGACGCCCACGAACTGCGCACCGAGTTCATCGCCACGTTCTCGGCCACACTGGTGGCCGACGCCACCATCCACCGGCTCTGGTACGACCTCCGCAACCAGAGCCTGTTCGACGATTCGTTCCGCGAGGATGTACTCGAGATCGAGGCCCGCCGCGAAGACATGATCTGGCGGGTCGTCTCCCGCTATTGCGAACACCGGGGCAGCGCCCCCACTCTCACGCCCGCCGTCGCGTACACGACCATCGACGGGATCTTCCAGCGCGCGCTGCTGCACCGGCTGGCCGGGCGTACCGGCGGCGCCGAAACCGTACGCGATCAGCTGGATTCGGTATTCGACCTGCTGGGCGCAGCGTAGCAACGAAGCTGTGCGGCGCCGAGCGCGCTGCTACATCAACGTGAGCCACCCCGCCGGCGTGATACACACCGCGCAGGTCCAGCAGTCGTTCCTCGCCCACCCTCCGGGGGAGAGCCGCGGGTTCCCCCCGCTCGGGCACTTACACTCCCGATCATGAGTAGCTGGGTACTTCCCGCCTTCCTGGGGTTGGGCCTCGCGGCCGCCTGTGGGTTCCGGACTTTCCTGCCGTTGCTGGTACTCGGCGCCGCCGCGCATTTCGGTGTCCTCGGCCTGGATCTCAACGAGTCCTTCGCCTGGATCGGCTCGACCGGGGCGCTGCTCACGTTGTCGGTGGCGGCCGCTGCCGAGATACTGGGCGATCTCATTCCGTTCATCGACAACATGTTGTCGCTCATCGGCAATGTCAGCGGACCGATCGCGGGAGCGATAGCCGCCGGGTCGGTATTCGAGGCGGCGGATCCGGCCACCGCGGCGATCGCGGGAATCATTGTCGGCGCCCCGACCGCGCTCACCTTCAGCGCGACCCAGACCGGTGTCCGCGCGGCCAGCACTGCCACGACGGGCGGCATAGCGAATCCGGTGGTGTCGGTCGTCGAGGACGTGCTGGCATTCGTTCTGGTCGCCTTGGCGATAGTGCTGCCGTTGCTGGTGCCGATCGTGCTGGGCGCGTTGCTGTTCGTCGCCTGGCGCGCGGTGCGCAGATTCCGCAGCCGGAAATCGGCGTCCGCGCGGCCGGTCGTGGCGCCACCCGCGCGATCGAGGTAGACCCGCGGTCCGCAGCCGGTCGCCGCGGGGCCGGGAACGTTTCACTCCGAAGGCTTTCGAGCCGGAGCCGAGGCAGGCCGATGCCGGCTGCTCCGCGTACCCAGGGAAAAGAAGTTGGTACAGAAACGTCCGGTTGATAGCCTCCCCGGGTCCGTGACATCGCGCGAGGAGGTGAGACCCATCAACGCTGTATCCATTGGGTGCTCCCACTCCTCCTCACGGCCGGGCGATTGACGTAGGTGCCGCCGGGAGCGCCGCCGACCAGGCATCCCGAAAGGCAAAACCTATGCGTTCTACGCACTTCAGCGCCGAGACCTCGTCGAACGGCATCCGCGAGCGGGACTTCACCGTGGGCGATGTCCCCGGCGTACTCTTCTCGCCGGAGTCCGGCTCCGTTCCCGCGCCACTGATACTGATGGCGCACGGCGGCGGTCGGCACAAGCACGCCCCGGGCATCACTGGACGCGCGCACCGCTTCGTGACAGGGGGCGGTTTCCACGTCGCCGCCCTCGACGCACCCGGCCACGGCGACCGGCCCCGGACCCCGGTTTTCGAGCAGCACATCGCGGCCCTCCGCCGGGCCCAGGCCGATCGCGAGCCCATCGGATCGATCGTTGCCGCGCTACACACCCATCTGGCCGAATACGCCGTACCGGAGTGGCGGGCGACCTTGGACGCCCTGCAGCAGCTACCCGAGGTCGGTGCCGCGGCCGACTTCTGGGGCATCATGCAGGGCACCGGGATCGGGGTGCCGTTGACAGCGGCCGAACCCCGGATCACCGCGGCGGTATTCGGGTCCCTCGGACAGGAATCCCGCACCGAGGCGGCGGCGGATCACCGTCCCGGTCGAATTCCTCCTCCGGTGGGACGACGAGCTGGTCGAGCGCCGAGCCGCTCTCGCATTGTTCGAGGCTTTCGGCTCGAAGGAAAAGTCTCTGCACGCCAACGCGGGTGCGCATGCCGCGGTGCCCCGATTCGAGGTCGAGAGCGCGCTCGCGTTCTTCCTCCGCCACCTCGGACGGGCCGGAACACCACGGCCCTGACGCCGCCGGGATCGGCGACCGCCGAGGTCAGGAGTCGGAATCCGGCAGGTCCTCGGTGGGAATGTACCGGTTCAATTGTTCGGGATCGAGGTCGGGCTCGAGATCGGGCTCGAGATCGGGCTCGGCCTCGGTGACCACACCGTCGGCGAGCATGTGCAGGACCCACTGCGCCTTGCCGTTGTTCTTGGCGCGGTACAGACCCGTGTCGGCGGCGTCGATCAGGGTTTCGGCCTGGCCGCTCTGCACGGTGGTCAGCACGGCGCCGATACTGGCAGAAACCTGGACCCGGTGACTGTTGGTGGTCACCGGGTCGGTCAGGGCGCCCAGCAGACTGTCCGCCACCCGGCCCATCTTCCAGGCATCCACCGGCGGGGGCACCAATGCGACGAATTCGTCGCCGCCGATCCGGGCCACCAGGCAGTCCATATCCTGCACACTCGTGTGCAGGCGGTCGGCGACAGCGGTGAGCACCCGGTCGCCGGTGCCGTGACCGTACCGGTCGTTGATGTGTTTGAAGCGGTCCAGGTCCACGAAACACAAACCGATCTGTTCGTGACCCCCCGCCTCGTTCATCACGGTGTCGAGCCGCTCCAGCAACTGACGCCGGTTGGGTAGACCGGTGAGCGGATCGTGCCGGGCCTGGCGGTGTAGTTCCTGGCGCATGCGGTGCTGTTCGGTGACATCCTCGCCCACCGCCAGCAGGTAGTTCGGGTGGCCCGCCACACCCTCGACGAAGGTGATGGAGAAGGAGGCCCACCCATAACTGCCATCGACGCGGCCGATCTGCTGTTCCAGTTTCACCGTGCCCCCGCGCTTGGGCACCAGCTTTTCGTAGACGAGTCTACGAATCCGCTCCCGATCCTCGGGATGGGCGAATTCGTATACCGAGATACCGCGGAGCTCGTCGACCGGGACGCCGATCATATCGGCGAGCTTCTGGTTGGCGTCGAGTAGAACGCCGTTGGTGTCGCCGACGGCGATGGCCACGGCCGCGTTCTCGAACACCACCCGGTAACGCGCGTTGGACTGCCGGGTCGGCTCGGCCTGTTCGGCGTGGTGGGCGGCAAACCGCTGCTGCCGGTGCATTCCGTACCCCTCGCCCAGTTTGGCGAGGAGTACGGACATACGCGTCACGGTCGCCGGGTCGGCGTCCGGTCCGACGAGGCGCCAAAGGATGGGCGCCGAGACGGCCGGCACATCGTCGACGCCCACCTCCACAGTGGCCAGGGCCGCGCCGACCCTGGCGCCCGCGGTGGGGTCGAACTGTGTCGAGACGAGGGCCTTCGCCAGATCGTCGACCAGCCAGTGCAAAAACTGGTCGGCATCCGGGTCGGACGGGGCGGAGTCGCCGGACGCCCGCAGTACCCGAGACCACGAGCGAACCAGTTCAGCGTGCCCCGACTCGTCCATCACACCCCTTTGTCATCCACTGCCCGACATCACCGCAGCCACCACGTCACCCCTGCCGGGCATCACCGCCCCGGCTGAGGCCATCCTTCCCTATCAGGCCGCATCGTTGCCACTCGGCAGGGCGTTGTTCTCGGCAAAGATGCCCACACCCTTGTACCGGGTCGTCATGACCTGCCACACCCAGGTGGCCTGGACACAGCCCTCCAGGTCGGCGAGATGGGTCCGGACCGGCCCCGCCAGGCCGCTGTCGGCCATACCGGGTTCGGCGCAGCGCGCCGTGAGCGCGGCGTGCAATCCGCGGAACTCGGTGAGCCGGTCGCGGACCACGCCGGCGGCGGCGTAGACGGCATCGGCCAGTGTTGCCCGCGGATCGTTCAGGAAGCACACCGGTATCAGATTGAAATCGGAGCGGTCGACTATGCACTCCTTCTCGAAGGAGAACATATCGTTCATCAAGGCGCCGATCTCGGCCGTCACCACCCGTAATCGGCGCAGATCATCCGCGCGCCCCGCAGCGGCCAAACGCTCCTGATCGAGGTAGCTGTCGCGCCCGAATTCGCACAGGGCGATGGCCGGGTACATACCCGACACCTGGGCCCGGAGATCAATGTATTCGTCCGTGGTCAGCAGGTCACGGCGGGACCGGGCGTTCTGGTCCCGGATCGCGGTGCGCAGATGCTCGACGGTCGACTCCAGGAACAGCTCGAGCCACTGCTCGTCCGCGTCCTGGGTATGGAGCCGGGAGAGGAACTCGACCGTCGCCGTTTCGATCGGCGAGGCGTCGTCCGGCACGGTCCGCGATTCGAGCAGGCGGCACAGCCGATCGAGTTCGGTTCGCGCTCGGTGCTGTTCGTTTCCGGACAGGTGCCCGAACTTCTCGCGGCCCACAGTGTCGTTGAGCCAGAACAGGATCGCGTTGAACAAGCCGATGGTGGTCAGCCGGTCCGCGCTGATCGGGAACGGATGTAGATACGGCGTCATGCTGTTGTAATGCGCGCCGCCCGGCTCCAGCCAGATACCCTGGGCGCGGCAGTATTTCTCCACGTCCGCGCAGGAACGAGCACCGAATTGACTCGGCCTGAACTCCCTGCTGTATTCTGCGATATCGCAGTCGGGCGTGCTGAACAGTTCCTGTAACGACCAGGGCCTGTCCGCGTGCACCCGAATGTCCCGTTGTGCGCGCATATCCGCGATTCTCCGCTCGAGTGCCGATGTGTATCGAGAAGCCATGACGCTCTCCTCCCGCATGATCCAAACCCTTCCAGCTTGGTACACAGCGGCGTTCGTGTCACCCCATCGGTGTTCTTACACACAGGATCTCGCCCCGAGCGGTCTCACTGTGACGCGGTCCCCTGCCCCCCGGTCAGCCTCGATAGACCTCGACATAGGCGTTGGTCGCAACCGCGACGACACCGGGACCCGTTCCCGTACAACCCGTGGTGACGCGCTGACCCACCGGCGTGAAGGGGTAGCTGATCGCCGCGTACGGGCCGACGGTGTACAGCGGGAACGGCCCACTGGCGTAGAGGCCGACGCAATCGATATGTAGAACGTAGTTGCTGCCTCCGTCGGGTCCGCAGGTCGCCGACGCGCCGAACAGGTCTCGCTCGACGACGCAGTCCTGCGGCGCGGCCGCGGCGGTGCCGGAACCGACGACCGCCGCGAAGGCCAGACCCGAAACCCCCGCGGCCGCAAGACGCGCGGCAGTGAGAATCTTCTGTTTCATGTGGACTCCTCTCGGAAGAACTTCGGCCGGGAGCGAGTCCACGTTACTGCGCCGGAGATCCGGCCCACTGTGCCGCGAGATCGTGCGGCCTGTCGGGCCGGACGGGCTCAGCTCGGAGCGGCGGGTGTGGCACACCGGTGACCGCTCTGGAAGCCAGCTTTCCCGGCGCTGTCACCGAATGCCGCCACCTGTACCGGATGTCCGTCGTCGTCGGTGCGGGACGAGGCCGGTTCCCGTTCTTGTTCGGCGACCGCGACGCATTCGGCCCGGGAGAAGCGGCGCAGCGGCGTGCCGCTCCGGGCGTCGGCACGGTGGGTCCAGGTCGCGACGCCCCGGCCGTCGACCAGCATGGCTCGTTCACCGGCGACCGAGAGGCCGCGGTGAGCCCGGTCGATGATCCGGCCGCGGTCGTGGTAGCCGAGGATCGCATTGTCGAACGCGGGCAGGAACCGCACCGGGGCGGGCGTGTCCGGGTCGGGGCGTGGTGCGTCCGGGAGGTCGAGGAGTTCGCGGCCCTGCTCGTCGTTATCCCGGGACCTATCGGTCAGAAGTCGAAGCCACCACCATCGAACCCGCCGCCGTCGGAACCACCCCAGTCGCCTCCGTCGCCGCCCCACTCGTCGTGGCCGCCGTCCGGCCCGCCGTAGTCCTGCCCTCCGGCGGTGAGTCCGTCCGCATAGCCCTCCCCGAAGCCCTGTTCGAAACCTTCGGCGCCGTAACCCACGCCGGACATCCCGGAGAACAGCGACGTGAACAGCAGGGCCGAGCCCACTCCCCAGGCACCGGCCACCATAGCCGGTTTCCACCAGGGCTCGGAATACCAGCCGGCCGGGACGGGCCGGCCCGCGACGCGCCCGCCCGGGTAGTAGTTCGGCGTCCCGGCCGAAGGACGCGGAGACGCGGCGATCCGGCGGTTGTCGAAGTCGATCACCCGGTCTTCGCTGACCTCGCCCGCGGTCGACTGCCCCGCCAACTCGGGTACGGCGGGGCCGGGATCCATCTCCATGGCGGTCCGGGCAGCCCGGATGTAATAGAGCCCTTCCACCGCGGTCTGTTTCGCCAGCCGCGCCTGAACCGGGGTTCTGGCCTGGTCGACCTGCGAGCCCGCCGCGGTGTGACGTTCCGCGGCGTCGGCGAGCGCTTGCCGCGCGGCCGGGTTGCTCCCGGACAAGTGGTAGATCTGGCCGCCGAGGCGCTCGTTGACCTGACGGGCCTCGGCGAGCGCATCGGCCAGTTCGGTCGCCGCGCGCATGCTGCTCTGCCGGGATCGCCACACCAGGATCGATGCCACCAGCACGACCGCCACCGCGATCAGTAGCCACTCCATGGTCACGCACTCCTCTGGTCGGCGGAGCAGTGTGCCGACCAGCGTACCCGCCGGGCCGCGGCCCACAGCTCCACCCAATGGACCGCACACCGCGACAGTCGATCATTCGGAGCCCCGCGGCCGCGGTGTGGCCGGCAGGCCGACCCCGGGAGCGCGGCGGTGGTGGGGTCGAGCCGTTCCAGGAACGGCTCGACCGACCGGACCGCGGATCCGGGTAACTCGACACGCGACCGGGCGGCGGACCAACGCCTCAGGTCGGCGTCGAGCTCCCGCGCGCGATGTAGCCGGTCAGGTCTGCACTGGTTACCGGCACCGCCGGATCGTATGCGGCGCGGGTACGGCCGCACCGCCGTACCCGCGCCGCGATGGCGGGTGCCCGCAGGCCCGCGGCGACGGACGGGCAGAATATGCCCGGTGAGCGCAACCTTGCAGGCCGGCGGGCTGTCGGCCGGACACGCCGAACGGACTCTGTTCGCCGATCTCGATTTCACTCTCGCACCCGGCGATGTGGTCGGCCTGGTCGGCGTCAACGGTGCCGGCAAATCGACGCTGTTGCGTATGCTCGCCGACGGCACGCCGGACGAGGGCACGATCACCCTGAGCCCGCCGGATGCCACCGTCGGCTATCTGGCCCAGGAACCCGAACGGATCGACGGCGAGACCGTGCTCGGCTTCCTCGCGCGCCGCACCGGTGTCGCGGATGCCCAGCGGGTCATGGACGCGGCGGCCGAACACCTCGGCGAAGGTGGCGCCGACGAATACTCTCCCGCCCTCGAACGCTGGCTCGCACTCGGTGGGGCCGACCTCGAGCAGCGCGCCGCGGAGATCGCCGCCGAACTCGGGCTCACCGGCAACCTCGCGGGCGGACTGGAGACGCCGATGACCGGCCTATCCGGTGGGCAGGCGGCCCGCGTCGGTCTGGCCTCGGTCCTGCTGTCGCGCTTCGATATCCTGCTGCTCGACGAACCCACCAACGACCTCGATCTCGACGGTCTCGAACGTCTCGAACGCTTCGTCACCGGGGTCCGCACCCCACTGATGATCATCAGCCACGACCGGGAGTTCCTGACCCGCACCGTGAACAGTGTGCTCGAACTCGATCTCGCCCAGCAGCAGATCGGCTTCTACGCCGGCGGCTACGATGCCTACCTGGCCGAGCGCGAGATCGCGCGCCGGCACGCCCGTGCGGCCCACGACGAATTCGCGGCTACCAGGGCCGGACTGGAAGCCCGGGCGCAGAGGCAACGCAACTGGCTGGAACACGGTGTGCGCAACGCGCGCCGTAAGAGCAAGAACGACTCCGACAAGGCCGGCCGCAAGACACGGGCCGAAGCCACCGAGAAACAAGCCGCCAAAGCGCGCCAGACGCAACGCCGTATCGAACGGCTCGACGTGGTGGAGGAACCCCGCAAGGAGTGGGAGCTGCGGATGACGATCGCGACCGCGCCGCGCAGCGGTACCGTCGTCGCGACCGCCGGTGCTGCCACCGTCACGCGCGGTGCGTTCACGCTCGGGCCGGTGACCACCCGGATCGATTGGACCGACCGCATCGTCGTGTCCGGTGCGAACGGCTCCGGAAAATCCACTCTGCTCGCCCTGTTACTCGGTAAGCTCGCCCCCGAAACGGGCACGGCGGCATTGGGTTCCGGCGTACGGATCGGCGAGGTCGACCAGGCCCGCGGCCTGTTCCGGGGGGACGCCACGCTCGCGGCCACCTTCGGCGCGGCGATGCCCGATCGGCCGGATGCCGAGGTGCGCACGCTGCTCGCCAAGTTCGGTCTGCGGGGCCCACACGTCAACCGCGCCTGCGACACCCTGTCCCCTGGTGAGCGCACCCGGGCCGCCCTCGCACTGCTCCAGGCCCGCGGCGTGAACCTACTCGTCCTGGACGAGCCGACCAACCATCTCGATCTGCCCGCCATCGAACAACTGGAACAGGCCGTCGAATCGTTCACCGGCACACTCCTGCTGGTGACGCACGATCGGCGGATGCTGGACTCGGTGCGCGCGACCCGGCGCTGGCACCTCGCGGGCGGGCGACTCTTCGAAGAGTAGCGGCCGCCCTCAGCGTTACGGGTTCGTCGATCAGTTCGGACGGGGCCTCCCCCGATGTGAACGCGGCCACCGGGGCCGGCTCGTCACCGACCGATTCGTGCGTCTTCCCGCGCCCGCGGGCTCCTTCGGACGACCGCCGGTGAAGAACGGGAAGACCGCACCGACGATCCAAAGATCGTCGGTGCCGAGAACGATTCCCGTTCGGCGAGCGTGGACAGTCGGATCGGGGCTGGTTGATGATCGTCCACAGCGCCGAGGCCACACCCGCGCTGAGATCCCGGCTCTCTGGCCGCGGGTCCGCAGCGTTCGATTGATCCGGGTGAGCAGGTGGTACAGGTCGCGACTTCGACCGGCGTGCCGAGCGCGCCCGGTTGCCGGCACCGCGCGAGTCGCGGACGGTGCCGGCCGGCCGTGGCCGAACATTGCCGGCTCTATCGGCGGCGCTACCGGGAACAGCTGTTTTCGTGCGAATCGGTGGTGGATATCGCGGCTCCGGGCCGATGCCGCAGACTGATCGGTAATGGAACTGCCCACACTCCCCGACCTACCGATTCGTGACGTTCTCGATCATGTCGTCGAGACGCTCACCGAACGCGGGACCGCCGTGCTGGTCGCGCCGCCCGGCACCGGGAAGACGACCCTGGTCCCCCTGGCGCTGGCGCGGCGTGCCACCGGGCGGGTGGTCGTGGCCGAGCCGCGGCGGCTGGCGGCCCGGGCCGCGGCCGGACGGATGGCCGCGCTGCTGGGCGAGCAGGTGGGGGACACCGTCGGCTACTCGGTCCGAGGTGATCGGCGAGTGGGGCGGCAGACCCGGATCGAGGTCGTCACCTCCGGGTTGCTGGTCCGCCGGCTACAGGACGATCCCGAGTTGACGGGGGTCGAGGTGGTCGTGCTGGACGAATGCCACGAACGGCACCTCGACGCGGATCTGCTGCTGGCGTTGCTGCTGGACGCCCGGGCCGGATTGCGACCGGAGCTGCGGGTACTCGCGACCTCGGCGACCGTTGCCGCCGAACGTCTTTCGTCACTCCTCGACGGGAACCACACGGCGCCGGTCGTGCGGGTCCGGGGCCGCACCCATCCGGTGGACACGACCTATCTTCCGGCGTCGCCACGGGAGCGGAGCGAAGCACACGTCGCGCGGGCCACCCGCGCCGCGCTCGCCGCGACTGCGGGCGATGTCCTGGTCTTCCTGCCCGGCGCGGCAGAAATCCGCAGGGTGACAGCACTTCTGGGTGGCCTGGAAGGTGTCGATATCGTCCCGCTGCACGGCAGACTCCCGGCGGCGGCCCAGGACGCGGCATTACGGCCCGGGGCCCGGCGGCGGGTGGTGCTGGCCACCGCGGTGGCGGAATCGAGCCTGACGGTACCGGGGGTGCGGGCGGTGGTGGATTCGGGGCTCGCCCGCGTCCCGCGCATCGATCGGACCCGGGGCCTGTCCGGCCTGGCCACCGTACGGGTCTCGGCGGCGGTGGCCGAGCAGCGAGCCGGGCGGGCCGGACGGGAGGGGCCGGGGCACGTATGGCGATGCTGGCCCGAATACGAGCACGGCACGCTGCCCGCCTACTCGGAGCCGGAGATCCGGACGGCGGATCTGACCCGTCTGGCGCTGGAGCTGGCGTGCTGGGGCACCAGCGACGGGCAGGGCCTCACCTGGTGGGATGCGCCGCCGTCCGGTGGGTTGGCGGCCGGCCGGGAGGTATTGCGCGCCTTGGGGGCCGTCGGCACCGAGGGTACGGTGACCGACCGGGGGCGGCGCATGGCCCGGCTCGGACTGCATCCCCGGCTGGCGCGGGCATTGCTCGACGGCGCGGCCGTGGTCGGTCCGCGAGCGGCCGCGGAGGTCGTCGCCGTCCTCGACGACGACACCCACCTGTCCGGTGTCGATCTCGCGGCCGGGCTGCGGGCGCTGCGCCGTGAGCGGCCGGTGCGCTGGCGGCGAGAGGTGGAGCGGCTGTCCCGATCGGTCGAAGGGCCGGAGGGGGGCGACGATCCGGCGCTCATCGTCGCGCTGGCCTATCCGGAGCGGCTGGCCCGGCGACGCGGTGCGGGTTCGAGCAGTTATCTCATGGCCGGCGGTACCGCGGTGAGGCTGCCGCCCGGCTCCGGAACAGGCGATGCCGAATGGCTGGCGATCGGCGTCGCGACGCGCGATCCCGGGCGTGCCGAGGGGGTCGTACGGCTCGCCGCGGTCGCCGACGAACAGCTCGCCCGCCGAGCCGCCGCGAACCTGCTGACCAGCGTCGACGAGATAGATTGGGTCGACGGCGATATCGTCGCGCGGCGTATCGAGCGACTGGGCGCGATCACCCTGTCGGCCACCGCCGTTTCCGACCCTGATCGCCGATTGCTGGGCGCGGCGATACGGCGCGGGCTGAACTCGACCGGTCTCGGCCTCCTGTCCTGGAATCCCGACGCGATCGCCCTACGCCGGCGCCTCGATTTCCTGCACCGCACACTCGGTGCCCCGTGGCCGCCGGTCGACGACGAGTCACTGCTCGCTGCCGCGGATACCTGGCTCGGCCCCGAACTCGCCACCGCCCGCCGCCGCGCCGACCTCGAACGTATCGACACCGGCCAGGCACTGCGTCGCCTGCTGCCCTGGCCGGAAGCCGCCCGTCTGGACGAGCTGGCTCCCGAGCGGGCAGCGGTGCCCTCCGGCAGCCGCCCCCGCCTCGACTACTCGGCCGATCCGCCGGTACTCGCGATCAAGGTGCAGGAGGTCTTCGGCTGGACGGACACACCGCGCCTGGCCGACGGCCGGGTCCCGATCGTGCTCCATCTGCTCTCCCCCGCGCAGCGCCCGATCGCGGTGACCGCGGATCTCACCTCGTTCTGGCAGACCGGCTGGCCCGGGGTCCGCGCCGACCTGCGCGGCCGCTACCCCAAACATGCCTGGCCGGAAGACCCGGCCACCGTACCCGCCCACCGCGGCACCGCCCGCAATGCCGGCCGTGACCGGCCGGCGCCACCGCGCTGATCCACGCTCCGGCTGCCGGCCCCGACCCGCCGGCCGTGCTCTCCGGCCGGGCCGCGACCGGCCGAAGGCAGCGGGGTGATTGCGCTGTGATTGCCGTTACGCGCAGACTTGGGGCGGGCAACGGTCCCGGCTCGGCGCGCACCGGGAGGTCAGGGGTGACGATATTCCGCACACTCACGCTCGTCGCAGCCGTATTGCTCGCCACGGCAGGCTGCGGTGACGATACCGGTACCCGGGCCGGCGGCGCGGGGTCTCCGGTGGCGCCCACCCCACCCCCGGAGTTCTGGTCGGGATCCGCCGACACCCCACAGCGGCACGCGGCCGTCGCCGAGGCGACCCGGCAGATCGACGTCTGCGCGCTGATTCCCCGCGCCACCCTCGGTGAGCTGGGACTCGGCGATATCCGGAGTGTCACCTTCGGCCTGTACTCGTGCCGGGCCACCCTCGGTCCCGCGGGCGCCCGCGAAGCCACCACACTCACCTGGCAGTCGACCCTGCTGCCCACCCTCACCCCGAACCGCGGCCGCAGCGGACAACTCGGTGATGTGAGCACCTTGGTCGTCCCCGGCCGGGACGACGATCCACGCGCCTGTGGCGCCACCGGCCGTTTCCCGGCCGGCGCCGCGTTCTACCTCAGTGTCTCGGCTCCGGACCGTGACTCCTGCGCGGTAGCCGATGGCTTGCTGTCCGGTATGATCGAGCGCTGGCGGCAGGCACCGCCCCAGGGCACTTCACCCGATACCGTCCCTACGGTGCTGCTGGGTGCGGATCCGTGCGCGGTGCGCGCGGAACTGACCGGCACCGCCGATACCGACGAGCGCCGCCTGACCCAATGCCTGTTCCGGTACCGGGACGAAACCGTCACGGTGGTGTACGACTACCGCGTTTCCGACCAGGTGCGGACCCGCAGCACCGAGGAGAAGATCGACGACCGCGCGGTGTTCCGCTCCACCTCGCTGTACGACAGCAGTATCCCGATCTACTCGACCGTCGTCGGTCACGAATTGCCCTCCGGAAGTACTGCTTTCGTCTCACGCCTGCCGGTTGTCGAGGTCACCTCGGCCACCGATGACGTGGCCCGCGAAGTGATGTCGCGGGTTCTGACCCTCTTCCCGCGGTGAGAGTCCCGGCGGCCCACCCCTCGTCCGCGCGGACCGCTCCGGATCTACTGCGCCCGCGGCAGGAACTGATCGTCCAGCAGCCCCGCGTAGTCGGGGAGCCGGGTTCCGGCGGCGATCGACCCCTGTGTTCCGGCCCAGGTACCGAGTTCGGTGAGCTTCCCGGCGAGCTCCGGGGTCAGTTGCGGGGTGAAGTCGAATTGCGATAGGACGTCCCGCAGCAGGGCGGGGTCGAGCTGGGTCGCGGTGGCCACGGCGACGACGGTGGTATCGGAGAGCTGCTCGAGTTCGGCGCCCGCATCGTCGAGCGCGGCGAAGAAGGAGGTGATGGCGGAGCTCTTCGCCGCGATCGCCGCCTGGGTCGCGAGGAAGAGGCTGTGCTGGCTGTAGCTGCCGCCGGTGAGTTCGACGGCGTCGGCACCCAGGGCCTGGACGACCTGTGCCTGATAGGGCTGGAAGATCGATACGGCGTCGACATTGCGCTGGGTGGCGGCAGTGACCGTCGCCGACGGGGAGACCTGGACCAGATTCGCCGCCACCGAGTGCTGTGCCAGTGCATCGGCCGCGAAGTAGGCGGCGCTCGTACCCAGTGGCGTACCGATCGACTTGCCCGCCAGGTCTTCGACGCGCTGGATACCCGCGCTCCGGCGGGCGACTATCCGTGCCCCCCAGCGCGCGCCGTCACCGACCACGCGCAACGACGGAGAGCGTGTGAGTACAGCCGCCGCGGCGCTCGGCGGCGACGGTTTCCCGGTCACCGTGGCGGGGGTCGGTGAATCCTGTGGGTGCCGAGCCACGCCGGAACGCCTCGCCGGCCGCTGAGAGCCGTCGCTTACCCGACCACTGATCGGCACCTCCGGAAACAGCCCCGTCGACCATGGCAGTCCCACCACCTCGCTCGTCGTGAACCGGTGGCAACCCGATCCGGGCAATCCACTGCTCAGGCCAGAGCAGTAAGCCACTCGACCCCCCTGAGTCCGCAGCCGCGGACCGTTCGGCGGGCCGCGGCGACAACGCCCGAACCCGCGACGGCCGGATCCGGGATCAGCCGGCGGGGGCGCTGTCCGGAACCTCCGGGGCGGCAGCGCGGCGGCCGGCCGAATCGGCCAGCAGGACGGCGAATCCGTCCAGATGCCGCGCGAGTCCGTATTCGAACAGTCCGTCGAGATCCGCGGTTGTCTCGTCCGGAGTCGCCGCGAGCCGGGGGAACCGGCCGGTGCCGAGCAGCTCGTGGGCGCGGGTACGCGCCGCCGCCCGCCAGCCGTCGAGTGTGACACCGGTGTTCTGCTCGGCCTCGGCCTCCTCCGCCATCGACAGCGCCGCGGCGAGGACGAGCGAGTGCAGTGCGAGGGCTTCGCGCATCCGGACCTCGGCGGACAAGCCCGACCCGTCGAGGGCCTGGAGGATCCATTCGGTCTGCGCCATCGTGTTGAGTGCGAGCAGCGGGCGGGTGAACGAGACGACCCGGGGCAGCCAGAGATGCCGTCGGCACAACTGCCATTGCAGACGGGCGATCCGCTCGAGGTCGGCGCGCCAGCCGAGCACACCGGGCTCCGGAAGGTCGATTTCCCCGAATACGGCATCGGCCATCTGGGTGAGCAGTTCGTCCTTGTTCGCTACGTGCCGGTACATCGACATGGGGCCGACACCGAGCTCGGCCGCCAGTCGTCGCATCGAAACCGCCTCGAGCCCTTCGGTATCGGCGATCGCGACGGCCGTGCGCAGTAGACGCTCACGATGCGGTTCCCCGGCGGCGGGCACCGGTCGCCGCGGCGCCCGGGTGATCGCCGGACCCGCCGCGGACGCGCTGACCACGGTGCCCGAACCGACCCTCGCCTCGACCAGGCCCGCCGCCCGCAGTACCGCCGTCACCTTGGTGGCGGTAGCCACCGCGACTCCCCACCGCTGAGCGATCTGCCGCACGGAGGGCACCCGGTCCCCGGGCCGGAGTTCACCGCTTTCGATCCGGGTACGAAGCTGCGCGGCGATCGCCTGATACGGCGGTTCCGCGGGATGCGCCTGTGCCGACATGATCCACCCTCTTTCGTGAGCACTATCCGTCCTCGGGCCGAGTGTACTAGTTCACCCCACGAGCGCACTAGTGCACTTTTTCCAGCGACAACTGGCTTATTGCAATGGCTTACACCTATTCTTTCGACACGCCGGATACATCGTATTGGTACACCGTTATCGCAATCGTATGCACGGCCGCCGCCTCTCCTCACCTGTTCCCGGCCCGGGGCGGGAACAGCGGCCGCGACAGGAGAACAGGAGAAGTGATGAAGAACCGGAGCATTCTCATATCCGGCGCCGGGATCGCCGGGCCGGCCCTGGCATTCTGGCTACACCGATACGGCTTTCACCCGACCGTGATCGAGCGCGCTCCCGCGCCCCGCACCGGTGGCCACCCGGTGGATATTCGCGGTACCGCCCGGGAGGTGGCCGAGCGGATGGGCATCGTCGATCGGGTCCGGGCGGCGAACACCGGAGCGCGGGGCATGGCCTTCGTCGACGCGACCGGCAAGCGGGTGGCGACGATGGACACTGAGGTTTTCGGCGATTCGGGCGGACCCGTGGCCGAAATGTCGATCCTGCGAACCGATCTCGCCCGGATTCTCCACGACCTCACCGGCGCCGACGTCGAATACGTCTTCGGCGAGACGGTCGGCGCCGTCACCCAGGACCGTACGGGTGTCCACGTCGGCTTCGAAAACGGCGCGTCCCGGCGTTTCGACCTGTTGGTCGGCGCGGACGGGGTGCACTCGAACATCCGGCAGTTGGTGTTCGGTCCGACGGAACGCTACCTGCGTGATCTCGGGTCGTATATATCGCTGTGCAACGCCACCACCGAACGGGACCACGACGGCTGGAGGCTGATGTACACGGTGCCCGCGGGCAACGGTCGACCCGGCCGGACCGCCGCCCTCTACCCGAAGCCCGAGCCCGGCACCGCCCTGGCCGGGTTCTTCCTCCGCTCGGACCCGGTGCCCTACGACCGGGACGATATCGGCGAGCAGAAGAGGATCGTGGCCCGCGCCTTCCAAGGGGACACGTGGGAGGTCCCCCGCATGCTCGCCGCCCTCCGGGATGCCACCGACTTCTACTTCGACCGAGTGGTCCAGATCGAGATGGATACCTGGTCCCGGCAGCGAACGGTGCTGCTCGGCGACGCCGGCTACTGCGCGTCGCCGATGTCCGGCATCGGTACCAGCCTCGCCCTCGTCGGCGCCTACATCCTGGCGGGCGAACTCGCCGCGGCCGACGGCGACCACATGGTCGCCTACCCCGCCTACGAGGCGAAAATGCGCCGGTTCGTGAACCGCGCCCAGGAATTCGCCCGCAACGCCGGCGACGGCGGCCTCATGCCGGAATCGCGACTCCAGCTCTGGCTGCGCAACCAGGCGATCCGCACACTCCGGTATCTGCCGCGACACCTCGTCGGCCGCGGCATGGAGAAGGTCGCCCACACGGTCGAACTCGACGACCGCGCCATCCCCGCCCAGCACTGAGACCTGGCACGAAGGAGAAAGAACATGCAAGCGAGCACATTCCTGTGGTTCGACGGATACGCGGAGGAAGCCGCCGAGCTCTACACCCGCGTGGTCGCGGAGTCGGCGATCCTGGACCGGCAACGGGACGCGAACGGCCGCGTCGCCACCGTCACTTTCGAGCTCGGTGGACAGCGCTGTATCGCCCACAACGGCGGACCGCAGTTCACCTTCGGCGGTGGGCTCTCGCTGTACCTCGAATGCGCCGGCCAGAAGGAAGTCGATACCGCGTGGGCGGCACTCACCGAAGGCGGGAAGGAGGGTCCGGGTGGTTCGCTGACCGATCGCTTCGGGGTCACCTGGCAGGTCGTTCCGACCGCGCTCGCGGACCTGCTGGCGGCCGCCGACCCGGCCGCGGCCGACCGCATCCTCACCGCACTACACGCCATGACCCGGATCGATATCCAAGGGCTGATCGAGGCACGCGACCGATGAGTGCCCGATCCGAGTCCGCGGCAGTGTGGCCGGCACGCTGGTCCCCGTGCTCGGGGCCGACCGCAGGGGGCCCGGCCGGGCCGGCGGAGCGGGGACGATTACGGGCCGCGTGGACACTGGCGCTGCTGACGACCGTGTGCGCGGAGTTGACCTTCACCGCTGTCGCGGTCCCGTTCACCTGGCTGCTCTTACCGCTGCTGATGGTGATGTACGGCGCCGGCGTCCTCCTGGTCCGCGAGGCCGCGGCCCGGGCCGGTGGCGGGTGGCCGAGCCTGGTCGTGCTCGGCCTGGCCTATCAGCTCGCGGAGGACGGGCTCGGGTTACAGGCTCTGACGAGCCCGCACATGTACGGTGCCGCCGACTGGGGATGGCGGGCTCTCGGGGTGAACTGGACCTACTGGGAATCGCAGATCGGGGTACACGTGGTGTTCAGCGTGCTGATCCCGATCATGTTGACCGACCTGCTCTTTCCGACCCATCGCGGGCGCCCGTACCTGCGCACCCACGGACTCGCGGGCACCGGGCTCCTGGCGGTGGCCGGAGTGGCCGGGCTGCGGTTCGCGATCTCGGCCACCGAGGACCCCGGCTATCGGACACCGTGGGCGTGGACGGCCGGATTCCTCGTCGCCATCGCGGCGCTGGCCTGGACGGCGCTGCGCGGCCTGCCGGGCCGGCGGATACCCGGTCCGGCGCCGGCGCCGACCGCACCGCGGGCCGCGCTCGCCGGTGGTGCGGCCGCGGCGGTGACCGTCGCGTTCCTGGCCCTGCTGCTGCCGCCCGGACTGGGGCCCGATCCGGTTTTCGGTGCGGGATTCCCCCGATTCCTCCCGCTGCCCTTGGCGGGTGCACTGGCACTCGGCTCCGGGTGGACGATACTGCGGTGGCACGGCGCGCCCGGTTGGAGCGACCGGCACCGCCTATGGGTGGCCGGGGGCATCCTCACCGGTCACACCGCGTTCATGATGCCCGCGTCACCGGTCGCCGCGGTGGCCGGCGC
Source organism: Nocardia grenadensis (assembly GCF_050942415.1). NCBI lineage: Bacteria > Bacillati > Actinomycetota > Actinomycetes > Mycobacteriales > Nocardiaceae > Nocardia > Nocardia grenadensis. The sequence continues at coordinate 3,942,061 of NZ_CP192054.1, forward strand.
GGTAATCCTGGCGTTGGAGGTGATTCTGCTCGGGATACTGGCCCGACGACTGCCGAGCCGCTGCGGGTCGCGGCGCGTGCAGGCGTGACCACGGCCCGCGTGCGATACCGGCCGCGGCGGCCGACGCGGTTCACTACTCGGGTTCGCGGGCCCCGGCCGCGGGGGGCCCGGCGCGCAGTGCGGCCAGCGCGAGCCGGGCATAGCGACGCCAGATATCGGGATCCCGGATATCGAGATCGATCAGGGCGCGCGCCGCACCGGAGACCAGGACCTGGACATCCATTCCGGTGGCGTCCGCGCGCAGGCTGCCCTGCGCGCGCCCCAACGCCAGCATCTCGTCCAAATGTTGTTCCAGCCGTTCGTCGCCGAACCCTTCGACCCCGCTGAGGACCTCGATCATCAGCCGATCCTCGGCCAGCCGAGTGGTGACCTGTTCCAGCAGCACCTCGAGCGCACGGTAGGCGTCGGTGCGCGCCGCCTCGCGGGCGGCGGTGGCGAGCTGGTGGAACCAGTCGAGGTGCATCCGTGCCAGGGCACGGACCAGGTCGGATTTGGTGGGGTAACTGCGGTAGACGGTCGCCTTGCCCACACCGGCGCGCGCGGCCACCTGCGGGATGGTGGCCCCGATGCCGTACTCGGTGAACACTTCGATCGCCGCGGTCAGCACCCGCTCGTGGTTCTGCCGGGCATCGGCCCGGCGCCCGGCCCAACTGGTGGCGTCGTCGGTGTTCGTCGCGTCCCGCTCGGAAGTCGGCATGCCGGTCATCGTGCCGCCTGCGCGCCCGTCGGATACGACAGGTCGCACTGAGATCCACGCCTCACCACGGGGGTCGAGGTGAGTTGCTCCACATCCGCCTCCCTGAAGTGGACCCTCGGGTCCGGTTGCTCCTACCCTCGAGCATAACCGGACCACATGGTCCACATAATCACATGGAGGAGCACGCATGGCGTGGCAGTTGTTCCGGCTCGGCCGGTGGTCGTTCGTCCACCGCAGGGTGGTGGCGGCCGTCTGGGTGGCGCTGCTGGCCGTCCTGGCGGTCGGGGCGGCGACATTGTCGGGGAAGACGAGCGAGAAGTTCGAACTGCCCGGTATCGAGTCCACGCAGGCGTTCGAACTGATCGAGGAACGCAGTCCGCAGGCGAAACCCGATGGCGCGACCGCACGCGTGGTGTTCGAAGCGCCCGCGGGCCGGTCGCTGACCGAACCCGGCTACAGTTCGGCGATCACCGCGGCGTTGCGTGGGCTGACCACCGAGAATGTGCAATCGGTGGTCGATCCGGTCACCGGGGGCACCCTCTCCGAGGACGGCCGGGTCGGCTACGCCGCGGTCGGCTACAGCAAGACGGCCAACGAACTCCTCGATTCCGACCGGACCGCGCTGGAGAATGCCGCGCACGCCGCGCGGGACGCGGGGCTGCACGTCGCCGTCGGCGGTGACGCGCTCACCGAATTCGAGATGCCGCTGGCCGAGGTGATCGGCGTCGCGGTCGCGCTGGTGGTACTGGCGATCACCTTCGGATCGCTGGTGGCCGCGGGTATGCCGCTGCTGACCGCGCTGGTCGGGGTCGGGATCGGCATGCTCGCCATCACCACGCTGACCGGATTCGTCGAGCTCAGCTCGGTGACACCGGCATTGGGCACCATGCTCGGACTGGCGGTCGGCATCGACTACGCGCTGTTCATCATGTCCCGGTATCAGAGCGAGGTCCGCGCGGGCCGCTCGCTGGAGGAGGCCGCCGGGCGCGCGGTCGGTACCGCGGGCTCCGCGGTGGTCTTCGCCGGACTGACCGTCGTCATCGCCCTGGTCGGTCTGGCCGTGTGCAATATCGGGTTCCTCACCCAGATGGGCCTGGGTGGCGCGTTCACCGTCGCGATCGCCGTACTCATCTCGCTCACCCTGCTCCCGGCCATTCTCGGTTTCGCCGGCGACAAGGTCATGCGCGGAGGCCCGCGCTACCTGGCGAAGGAAACCGGCGGCACGGAGTTTCGCACCCACGGCCGCCGTTGGGTGGAGGGGATCTCCCGGCACAAGTGGCCCGCGCTGGCCGGCGGTATCGTCGTCGCCGCCGTGGCCGCTCTGCCGATGGCGTCCATGCAGTTGGCGCTGCCCGACGACTCCAGCAAACCCGCCGGGAGCGACGCCCGGGTGGCCTACGACCTGATCGCCGATAATTTCGGCGCCGGCGCCAACGGTCCGCTCGTCGTGGTCGTCGATACCGCGAACGCCCCCGACCCGGCCGCGGCAGTCCAGACGGCCACCGATCATCTGCAGGCACTGGCCGCGCGGGCGGGCTCGGATATCGCCGCCGTCGTCCCGGCGGTCACCAGCGCCGCCCCGCAGGCCCAGCAGGCCTTTACCCAGCAACTCGCGACGGTCCGGTTCGCCACCCTCACGGTGATCCCGGGCTCCGGGCCCTCGGACCAGGCCACCAAGGATCTCGTCGCCGAGATCCGCGCGGCCGTCGCCGATCTGCCCGCCGAGACCGGCGCCCGCGCGCTGGTCACCGGCCAGACCGCGGTCGGGGTCGATATCGCCAACAAGCTGACCCAGGTGTTCCCGATCTACCTCGCCGTGGTGGTGGGCCTGGCGATCTTCCTGCTGATCGCGGTGTTCCGCTCGCTTTGGGTGCCGCTCAAGGCGGCGCTGGGCTTCCTGCTCTCGGTCGGCGTGTCGCTCGGCGCCACCGTCGCGGTGTTCCAATGGGGCTGGCTGAACCAGCTCATCGGTCTCGACAGCACCGGCCCGGTGCTGTTCATCCTGCCGATCCTGTTGACCGGCATCTTGTTCGGACTGGCCATGGACTACGAGGTGTTCCTGGTCAGCCGGATGCGCGAGGCCTATGTCCATGGCGCACCGGCCCGCCGCGCCGTGCTCGAGGGGTTCACCCACAGCGCCCGCGTGGTGGTCGCCGCCGCGATCATCATGGTCGGTGTCTTCGCCGGGTTCGCACTCACCGACGATGTCATCCTGAAGACCATCGGTTTCGCGCTCGCGGTCGGCGTGCTCGCCGATGCCTTCCTGGTCCGCATGCTCATCGTGCCCGCGTTCATGTTGATCGTGGGCGAGCGGATCTGGTGGATGCCGAAGTGGCTGGCCCCGCTGGTGCCCACCTTCGATATCGAGGGCGAGAAACTCACCGAGCGTCTCGACGGCGCCTCCGGTGATCCTGCCGCGGAACGGGTGCTGGCCACCCACTGATCCGGCAGCACGCTGATCATCGCCCGGCCGGCCGGATCGGTCTGCTCGCCGCCGTGCCCGGACCGCGGCCGCCTCGACAAAGGCGGCCGCGGTCCGGGCACGGCTTGGAACCCCTGGCGCACCCCGAGCTATACGCTCGTCGAGCGCCTCCGCTCGGCCGGCGGGACCGGCACTTCGGAGCCGCGGTAGTACCCTGCACGGATACCGGAGTACGCCGGGCACCGGCGGCAACAGCCGAGCGTAGCGCGCGGACTACGACTCGCCTACCTCGGTGAATGCCTCGATGTGCGCGGCCGACCGGTGGCGCACGCGTCCTGGTCTCGTCCTCGATTCGCGGCGCCGAGCACCGCGATTCCGCTTGACCTGGAGTGCACTCCAACTTCTAGCCTGTGCTCATGCGATTCGCGTTCAAGACCTCACCGCAGGACACCACCTGGGCCGATATGCTGGCCGTCTGGCGGGCCGCCGATGATATCGATATCTACGAATCCGGATGGACCTTCGATCACTTCTATCCGATCTTCTCCGATTCCACCGGGCCGTGCCTGGAGGGCTGGACCACGCTGACCGCACTGGCCCAGGCCACCCAACGCCTGCGGCTCGGCACCATGGTGACCGGTGTGCACTACCGGCATCCCGCGGTGCTGGCCAATATGGCCGCCTCGCTCGACATCATCTCCGGTGGTCGTCTCGAACTCGGGATCGGCGCCGGCTGGAACGAGGAGGAGTCCGGCGCCTACGGCATCCCACTCGGCACCATCACCGAGCGCATGGACCGGTTCGAGGAGGCCTGCCAGGTACTCATCGGGTTGCTGAGCCGGGAGACCACCGATTTCGACGGCAAGTTCTATCAGCTGACCGGCGCCCGCAACGAACCCAAGGGTCCACAGCGCCCGCATCCGCCGATCTGTATCGGCGGCAACGGTGAGAAGCGCACACTCCGGATCACCGCCCGCTACGCCCAGCACTGGAATTTCGTCAACGGCACTACCGCGGAATTCGCGCGCAAACGCGAGGTCCTGGCGGCGCACTGCGCCGATATCGGCCGCGACCCGACGGAGATCCTGCTCTCGGCACAGCGACGACTCGACCCCGAACTCGGCTACGGAGACCTGATCGACTGGGCGGCCGCACTGGGAGACGAAGGACTGGATCTCGCGATCATCTACCTGCCGCCGCCGCACGATCCGGCGGTGCTGGAACCGCTGGCCGAGGCCATCCGGGATTCCGGGCTCACGTCGTGAACCGGCGCCGGACGGCTCGTCCCCGCATCTGCTGAACAGCTGTGCGCCGAAGGGGGCGAGTCCGCGGCGGAGCGAAGGCCGCGAGGCCCGTAGGTCCGGTCGAAGAGCGCGCACGGGAGTCCGGCGATGGCCGACGCCGTCGAGCGGTCGAGCACCGAGCGGCCGATCGACGATCCGGCGCCGGCACGGCATCGGCCCCGTCGCGGCCGGCGGTCGGACCCCCGCGCGGCCCGGGGCGGACCCGCTCAAGCCGTACGGGCGATAACGCGCTCGGCGAACCGGGACAGATTCGCGATCTTGGTGTCCAGGCTCTCGCTGTCCTGCTCGCGCGTGTAGGGGTTGCGGAAGCCGACGATCACATCGGTGACACCCTTGTCCTCGAGCCGCTTCACGCCGTCCACGGTGAAACCGTCCAGCGAGATGACGTGCACCTCGAAATCTTCGCGGGTTCCGTATTCCGCGCGCAATGTGTCGAGTTCGGCGAGCAGCCGGTCCAGTTCCGCCGGATCGCCGCCGGCGTGCATCCAGCCGTCCCCGAGCCGGGCGGCCCGGCGCAGCGCGGGACGGCTGTGCCCGCCGATGAGCAACGGAATCGGTGCGGTGGGCACCGGCGCCATCTTGATCGGCGGCAGGTCGTAGAACTCGCCGTGGAATTCGAAATATCCACCGGCGGTGAGACCGCGGACGATCTCGAGACATTCGTCCATCCGCTTACCGCGCTTGTCGAATGGCACATCGAAGATCTCGAAGTCGTCGGGCCACGGGCTGATCCCGACCCCCAGCCCGAGCCGGTTGCCGCTCAGCGCCGCCACCGACGTCGCCTGCTTGGCCACCAGCACCGGCGGGCGGATCGGCAGCTTCAGGACGAACGGGGTGAACCGCAGGGTGGTGGTGGCCGCCGCCAGGGCGGCGGCGAGCACGAAGGTCTCGACGAAGGGCTTGTCCTCCAGGAATTCCCGGCTGCCGTCCGGGGTGTAGGGATAGGTGGCGTCGGAATCGCGCGGATAGGCGATGCTGTCGGCCAGCACCATCGAGGTGTACCCGGCCGTCTCGGCGGCCTGCGCCAAGGGGATGTAGTAGGACGGGTCGGTCATGGTCTCGGCGTAGGTGAACCGCATATTCGGCCTTTCTGCTGATCGATTGAGTGAAGTAGAACACGTGCTAATTTTTCGCGATGGCAAAGCTGATCATCGCGTTGCACGGCACCGGCCTCGCTGCCCGGCTCGCCGCGCCGGAACTCCGGAACGTCCTGGCCGCCACGGGGGCGACCGCCGTCGCACTGAACATCGACGACGCCGATGTGGCACCCGCGATGATGCGCTTCGGCCCCGCCGCGCGGATCACCGCGCTGGTGTCGGTGTGGACCGACGGCGACCCCGCCGCCGCTCTCGACGCGGTGGCCGCGGCGGCAGAGGAACCCGCACCGCACGCCTACCGGGTACGCGAGCACGTCCGCCTGGACCCGCTGCCGGTACCCGACGGCATCCGCAGCGACGCCCTGGCCAATATCGCGCTGCTTCGCCGGCCCGAGTCGATGCCCCGGGCGGAATACCTGCGGTACTGGCTGGTCCACCACACCCCGATCGCGATCCGCACCCAGAACACCGTGGCCTATATCCAGAACGCCGTCGAGGAAGCGCTCACCCCGTCGGCACCGGATATCGCGGCCGTTGTCGAGGAACATTTCCCCATGGCCGCGATGACCGACCCGCATACGTTCTACGGCAGCGGTGGAGACAAAGCCGAACTCGACCGCCGAGTCACCGAACTGATGGCCAGCGTCGCCCGCTTCGGCGCGGACACCGGCCTGGACCTGGTGCCCACCAGCCGCTATCACTGGAACCTCTGAGCACACGACTCCGCTGCGGCCGCCGACGCTGTCCGGGTTCGCTCACCGGACCCGCGACCGTGCCCGGTAATCGTCGATACTCGAACCCTCCCGCGCTTCGACGGACCGGCCGGACCAGGATCACCTACGCAGCCCGGAGGGAACCGGTGACCTCGCGCCGCCGGTACGTGTCCGGGCACGGTACCCGGGGCGTCCCGGCGGTTCAGCGGATCGTGCCCGCCCCCGCGATGAGCGGTAGATCGAGGGGCGTGGCCCAGCCGGGCGGCAGTTCGTTGACGGCCGGGACGGCATTGAGGGCTCGCATACCGGTGGCCAGGCAGCCCGCGATCGCCGGGGTGCGGCCCGAACCGTCGGTGAAACGGAACGAGGTCTCCTGCGAAATCGACGGGCTCCCGACGATATCCACGCGATAGACGTCGTCGCGGGTGCCCGCCGGCCAGTCCGGCGCGGCATCGTGACCGATCCGGTTGACGTGTTCGAGGGTGATCACCTCGCGGCCGCGGAAGATACCGTTGACGGTGAACCGGATCGCCGCGACCGTGCCCGCCCGGACGGTGCCCTTCGCCGACCGACGCTCCACCGGGGTGACCCACTTGTCCCAGGTCGTGGTGATGTTGTCCAGCTGTATCCCCGCGGCCTCGGCGATCATCGGCACGGTCGGGCCCCACGCCATGATCAGCAGGTCCGGATGTTCGAGCAGGGCGGTGAATTCCGGTGGTTTGCCGATACCCATCTCGAATTCGTAGTCGCCCTCGTAATCGGTGTAGTCCAGCAACTCCGAGGCCCGCACCGACCGCACCTCACCGCACAGACCCCTGAGGGTCATCGGGAAGAGGTCGTTGGCGAACCCCGGATCGATACCTGTGGTGAAACAGGAGGCCCCGCCCGCCAGGCAGGCCTCGGTGATCGGATCCCGCCAGGCGCGCGGGGTCTTGTCCATCGCCGGCCACACCCACGGCGTCATCGCGGTGGAACACACGTCGATACCGGCACGCAGAAAGGCTTCGATCACACGGATGTTCTCATCGGCGAACTGGGCGGTAGGCCCGTAGTGGACCACCGCGTCGGGTCGCAGCGCGATCAACTCGTCGATCGAATCCGTCGCCACCGTCCCGGTTTCCGGAGCGCCGCACAGGTCGCCGGCGTCGAGGCCGACCTTCGCCGGGTTGCTCACGCCGACCCCGGCCAGTTCGAATCGCGGATGGCGCAGGATCTCGGCCAGCACCATCGATCCGACGGTGCCGGTCCCCCACAGCACGATCCGCTTCTTTTCTTCGGTCACGGTGGCTCCTCACCCGGTCAACGATGGAATTCGCCGCAGTCCACGGTCAGCATCTGCCCAGTGACCGCGCTGGCCAGATCGCTGGCGAGGAAGAGTGTCGCGCGAGCGACCTCTTCCGGCGCGGCGAGGCGCAACAGGTCCGTGGGCGCGGCCTTTTCGCGGTAGATGTCGTCATGGGTCACGCCGGCCCGGGTGGCCAGCCAGTCGAAGTACGCCTTGTTGATGTCCTCGTACACATACGACGGTGCGACGCTGTTGACCCTGATGCCGCGCGGGCCCAGTTCCGTCGCGAGCGACGAGGCGAGATGTGCCAGTGCGCCTTTCGAGAGTTTGTACCCGGAGTACTCGGGTTGCGAACTGTAGGACACGCACGAGTTGAGCATGATGATCGAGCCGCGGGTGGCCGCGAGCGCGTCCGCGAACAGCGCCGACAGACGCAAAGGCGCGAAGACGTTCGTCTCGTTGGCAGTGCGCAGCGCGTCGAGATCGATCCCGGTGATCGGGTCCATGGGCGGTATGGCGAAGGCATTGTTGATCAGGCAGTCGACCCGCCCGAATTCGGCCTGTACCCGCTCGGCCAGAGCGGCCCGCTGCGTCTCCTCGGTGATATCGGCCGGAACCGGCAGCACCGTCGTTCCGTCGGCCCGGATCTTTCCGGCCAGCCGCTCGAGCTTGCGTTCGGTTCGGCTCACCAGCACGAGGTGGGCACCCATGGCGGCGGCCTCCACGGCGAGCGCGGTGCCCAGACCGGGACCGACGCCGGAGATCACGACGACTCGGCCCTGCAGCAGGGGTACCGGCCGATAGGCCCGATCGGCGATGGCGGGGTCAGCGGACACGCCTACTCCTCCCAGACACAGTGGTTACACCGTGTAACGACTTTGTTGTGACAGACTGTAACGACTCCCGCTCCCGTGAACAAGGATCGATTCTGTGACCGCACGCCATCGTCTGGGCCCGCACCGCGACCCCGCCGTGGACCGGGCGGTACTCGAGGCCGCCCGCGATCTGCTGGTCGAGCGCGGTTACACCGCGACATCCATCGACGCGATCGCCACCCGCGCGGGCGTCAGCCGACCGGCGATCTACCGGCGCTGGCCGTCCAAGGCCCACCTGATCGCCAAGGCGGTGTTCCCGGATGTCGGCACGGCGGAGGTCGCCCCCGACCTGGCGACCGAGGTGCGCAAGGTGATCCGCGGGACGATCCGGCTGTTCGGTTCGGCCGAAGCCCGGGCGGCCATGCCCGGCCTCATGTCCGATATGCGCGCGGACCCGAACCTGTACGAGAAACTCTCGGCTCGGCTGGATACGCCCACCAGGCAGGAACTGTCGGAGTATTTGGCGGCGGGCCGCAGCGCCACCGGCCCCGTACCGGATGCGAACACCCTGCTGGACACCATCGCGGGCGCGGCCCTGTTCGCCATGTGTATCCGCGATATCGATGATCTCGACGGTTTCGCGGCGTCGTTGGAAGACCTACTACTACATGGCATCGCCGGACGACGCGACGAAGCCGACCGATCCGGCGAGCACGGTGACACAGCGGGCCGAGGGGGTCCGTGACGGCCGGCCGTCACCCCGCCCGACAGCGCCGCGCGGGCCGACACACCCGCTGCCCCGGGACACCGTCCGGCACGGAACTCGCCGGTGTGACACGGAATTCGCCGGTGTGACACGGAGTTCGCCGGTGTGACAGGATCGTTCGGTTCGTGACGCCGTACCGAGAAGGGCCCTGGAGTGGATCTGCGTTTCGGAGCCGACACAGCGTACCGGGTCCGGCGCGCCGTACTGGCGGTCGCGGTCGGCGCCGGAGTCCTCGGTACGCCGGCACCGGCCGTGGCCGACGATGGTATCGACCCCTATCTCGACCGCCTCGCCGAATCGGCGGACACCCCGTCGCTGCAATGGTCCGACTGCCAGGACGGGTTCCAGTGCGCGACAGCCCGGGTACCGCTGGATTACAACCGGCCGCGGGACGCACCGATCGAGTTGGCGGTCGTCAAACTGCCCGCCACCGACCCGGACCACCGCGTCGGCACCCTGTTCGTGCACTTCGGCGGGCCCGGGGCGTCGGGAGTCGACCGGCTGCGCGAACGAGCCCGGTGGCCCTGGCTGTTCTCCGAGGAACTACGGGCCCGATTCGACGTGGTCTCATGGGACAGCCGCGCGGTGTCGCGAAGCGCCCCGGTGCACTGTTTTCCCAGCGAGGACGAGCAAACGGCCTTCCTCGCCGCCATGCCGGCGATGCCGGCCGTCCCGGCCGAGGAGCCGCCGTTCTACGACTGGTCCGCCCGGTTCGCCGAGCGCTGCGCGCAGCAGGCGGGCCCGATCCTGAACCACGCGTCGACCGCCGACACCGCACGCGATCTCGACCTGTTGCGTCGCGCGGTCGGCGACCCGCTGCTCACCTATCACGGCATCTCCTACGGCACCCAGGTCGGCGCCGTGTATGCGAATATGTTCCCCGGCCGGGTCCGGGCCATGGTGTTCGACGGCTCGCTCGACTTCGAGGGCAATGTCAACGGTCACGACGGACAGGGCACCAAGGTGCCGCTGGACACTCGGCAGAACGTGGCCGACGCCATCTCCGCCACCTTCGATGCTTTCCTGCGCCAGTGTTCGGAGGCCGGCCCCCGCTGCGCGTTCTCCGCGGGCGACCCGAAACTGAAGTGGATCGCACTCATCGAGCGGGCCCGGCTCGCCCCCATCGAGCTGGACGGCCGCACGTGGACGTATTCGACGATCGTCAACGCGGCCGCCGGCCTGTCGCAGCCGTCCACCTTCCCCGACCTCGCCGCACTGCTCCAGCGGTTGTTCGACGCGGGCACCGCCCTTCCGGGCCTGCTGCCGGCCGGTGCGTCGTCCATGGGCAACCGCACCGAGGCCTACCACGCGATCCAGTGCACCGACAGCACCGTGCCGACCGATACCGCGATCTACAGTCGCGCCGCGATATCGGAGGACCAGCGGGTGCCGTACTTCGGGCGGGTCGCGGTATTCAGCAGTATCACCTGCGCGTTCTGGCAGGGTCACGCCGCCGACCGGTACACCGGACCGTGGAACCGGCACACCGCCGCCCCGATCCTGGTACTCAACAACAGGTTCGACCCGGCCACACCGCTGGCCGGCGCCTACGACGGCGCCGCGCAACTGGCCCGCGCCGGGGTCGTGGTCACCGAGGGGGTGGGCCACAGCAGTATGTACGTACCCAGCACCTGCACCGAACAGGTCAAACGGGAGTATCTGTTCACCGGCGACCTCCCGCCCGAGGACGCCCGCTGCGCAGCCGACGGGTCGCCGTTCGACTAGGGCTGTCGTGGCACCACCACCGCCGATGCCGCACCCGGCGCCGACGGTCCCGCCGTACTACAGCAGTCCCCGGGCGGCCAGGCTGCGGAACAGGTCGGCGGTGCCGAACTGCCACGGTTCGCAGTCGTCGCTGGTACGGACCCGGTTGATCAGGCTGCCCAGGGCCGGAGTGCTGATGGCGACCAGATCGTCGAGATGATGGGTGAATCCGAGTCCCGGTTCGGCACGGTCCTGGACGGGGGCGAACATGGTGCCGAGGAAGAGGACCACGCCGTCCGGGTACTGGTGGTGGCGGCCCATGAGCTGATGGATGAGATCCTGCGGGTCGCGGCTGATCTCGGCCATGGACGATTCGGCGCGCAGGCTGAATCCGTCGGTACCCCGCACCCGCAGCGTCACCGTCAGCTTACGCACCGCGTCGAGATCGAAGGTCTCGTCGAACAACCGGACGAACGGCCCGACGGCGGCGGAGGCGTTGTTGTCCTTCGCCGCGGTGAGCAACAGCGCCGACCGGCCCTCGAAATCGCGCAGGTTGACGTCGTTGCCGAGGCAGGCGCCGACGGCCCGGCCGGCGGACGAGATGAGCAGCACCACTTCGGGTTCCGGGTTGTTCCAGGTGGACCGCGGATGGACACCGATATCGGTGGCGGCGCCGACACCGGCCATCGGCGCGGATTTGGTGAAGATCTCGGCGTCGGGGCCCAGTCCGACCTCGAGGTACTGACTCCACCAGCCCTCGGCGACCAGTAGCTCCTTGAGCCGGGCGGTTTCGGCGGAGCCAGGGGTCAGCGCGGACAGGTCGGTACCGACGTGTTCGGTGATCTGCTCGCGCACCCGGTCGGCCAGGGTGGCGTCACCGCGGCAGCGTTCCTCGATGACGCGTTCCATCAGGGAGACCACGAAGGTGACGCCGGCGGCTTTGATCGGTTGCAGGTCGATCGGGCAGAGCAGCCTCGGGGTCTGCGGACGCCGTGATTCCGGCGGAGTGTGGGCGACGATCTCGGCGAGCGATCCCAGGTCCGGGCCGTCACAGTCGCGGACGAACGCGGCGGGGTCGTCGTATTCGGCCAGATCGCGCACGGTGGCGACCCGTGCCGTGATGTCGATCAGACGGCCGTCGCGCACCGTTACCACGCTGGGGCCGTCAGTACCCAGCACCCGGCCGACGAGAACGGCGCGGTCATGGTCGGCGGGAAGCAGGGTGTCGGCGGCCGGTGGCCAGGCGATGCTCACGATGCGGTCCTCGAGGTCGGGGCCGGCCCGAGGCTGCGCTCGAAACTCTCGTTCACCTCGCGGGTGAGCCGGCCGATGTCGCGGTGGTCGAACAGGCAGGCCCGCACCGCCGCGGCGCCCGCGTTCTGGAAGGCGATGGCGCCCGCGTGCCGGGGCCGCACCCAGGCGTCCTCGATCGTTGCCCTGGTCGCCCGGTAGAAGTCGCGGCTGTCGGCATTGACGGTGTCGTCGTCCCAGGCGGCGGCCAGCCCCGGCTGTCCTTCTTCGGCGGGAACGAACCGCCGCTGGGCGTCGGTGGACATGAGCCAGCGCACATGGTCGAGCAGGGCGTCGTCCGGGGCACAGCGGCTGCTGAACGCGATCCCGGTGCCGCCCAGGACCGATCCGCGCCGCCCGGCCCGGCCGCGCGGGGCGTTCCCGAACAGCAGTGGGCGCGGGCGACGGGTGTAGTTCACGTAGCCGTAGACGTGCGGGCAGAAGTCCGGCCCGTCGCCGGCCGCCATCCGCTCCAGCAGGGCGATGGGGTTGTCGTTGCCCGGGCCGGGCCGGGCCGGGACGAAATGCCGCAGCGTATCGATCGCCTCGCCGAATCGGTTCTCGTCGAGGAAGATGTCGCCGGTTCCGGGAGACGCGCCGTGGGCCACCGCGATGCCGCACAGGGTGAGGAACAGATGCGGCCCGGAAGTGGGGACCGCGACCGCCACCTGCCCGGCCAATTCCACGGCGTCCTGCCAGGTGTCGGGCACCGGAATACCGCCGTCCCGGCGCACGCAGACCTGGGTGGCGGCGTCCAGCGGCACCGCCCACAGCCGGCCCGCCATCTCGTAGGACCGCAGCGACGGCCCGACGCTCGCGACTCGCCAGGCGGCCAGTTCGGCGGGGGTGAAAAGCCCGTCGAGCGGTTGCAGCGCGCCGGTCTCGATCGCCTCGCCGACATGCGGATGATCCAGGACCACCAAGTCGTAGCATTGCGCGGTCTCCGCGATGGGCGCCGATTCGAACCCCTCGAGCGGCTGGATGTCCCAGCGGATCGCGCACGCCGGAGCGTCCGGGTGCCCGGCGGCGGCCCGCAGCGCGCGATAGCCGCGCGGATGATCCCAGGTGAGGCCCGCCCAGGTCATCGGCGCAAGTCCTCGGGCAGGGTGGCGGCGGGCAGGTTCTGGTAGGCCACCGGCCGGGCGAACCGCAGCGCGGCCGCGGTGCCGACCGAGGTCGAGACGGGCGCGGTGGTGGCGGGCCAGGGGCCGCCGTGCTGCTGGGCGTCGCTCACCGTCACCCCGGTGGGCCACTGGTTCCAGATGATGCGGCCCGCGCGTTCGGCGAGCAGATCGATGGCGTCGGCGGCCTGCTCGTCGGATTCCTCGGCACCCTGGACGGTCGCGGTGAGAGTACCCGCGACGAGTTCCAATACCGCCAAGGCTTGGGCCGCGTCCGCGTATTCGACGAGCACTGCGGCCGGGCCGAAGATCTCGGTGGTGACGAGCGCCGGATCGGCCAGTACGGCGGGTGCGGTGGTGGTGAGGATCTCGGCACTCGGCGCGTCGGGCGTGGCCGGTCCGGTGCGGGCGGTCTCGACCGCCGGATGCCGCGCCACCGCCGCGAGCGCCGCGCCGAATCCGTCGGCGATCCGCGGGTTCAGCATGGGGCCCACGGCGGGCAGGGTCAGCCGTTCGAGGAAACCGTCCAGGTCCGGGACCAGCACGACGCCGGGTTTGGTGCAGAACTGTCCGGAGCCGAGGGTGGCGGACCCGGCGAATCCGGTGACGATCTCGTCGGCGCGGGCGGCCCACCCGGCGCGGGTGATCAGGACCGGGTTGGTACTACCGAGTTCGCCGTAGAACGGGATGGGGTCCGGGCGCGAGACCGCCAGGTCGAACAGGGCACGCCCGCCGGCTTCGGAACCGGTGAATCCCACCGCGCGGATCCGCGGGTCCAGCACGGCCGTCGCGCCCGCCTCTTTGCCTTCGATCAGGCCGAAGAGTCCCTCGGGCGCCCCGGCGTCGCGCAGCCGGTCGGTGACCAGCCGGGCCGTCATCCGGGACAGTTCCGGATGCCCCTCGTGCGCCTTGACCACGACCGGGCAGCCCGCCGCGAGCGCGCTCACGGTATCGCCGCCGGCGACGGAGAAGGCGAACGGGAAGTTGCTGGCCGCGAAGACCAGCACCGGGCCGATCGGCACGTATCCGCGCCGGATATCGGGGCGGGCGCCCATGGGCCAGTCCGGATCGGCCGGATCCACCCGCGTCTCGAACAGCCTGCCCTGTTCGAGACGGTCGGCGAAGAGACGGGCCTGGAACGCGGTGCGTACCAGCTCGTTGCGCAGTCGCGGCAGCGGCAGCGCGGTCTCCCGATGGGCGCGGTCGGCGAGGGGCTCGGCCTCGGCGTCGAGGCCCGCGGCAATCGCGTGCAACCAGGCCGCGCGCTCGGTGACCGAGGCGCGCCGGGCCGGGCGGCGGGCCAGATGCGCGGCGGCGAGGACGTTCTCGAGCTTTACGGTGTCGGTCATGCGGTCGGCTCCTCGGTGTGCGGCATACGGTCGACGGCGAGTACGTGTTTGCAGACGAGCACCGTCTCACCGCGCTGGTTGACACCGGTGTACTGCTTGGTGACCAGGCCGATCCGCGGGTTGCGGTGTTCGGCGAGGTCGACGACCTCGGCGGTCGCCCGCACGGTGTCGCCGGGGAGGACAGGGCGGGGGAAACGGATCCGGTCGTAGCCGTAGGCGACGGCGCGGCCGTTGTATTCGACGGTGAGCCCGACGACCACGCCGAAGGTGAGCACGCCGTGGGCGATCACGCTGCCGAACTTCGGCTCGGCGTAGCCGGGATCGGTATGGGCCGGGTGATGGTCACCGGTGAGATCGGCGAACCGGGCGATATCGGCCGTTTCGATGATTCGGGTCCCCCCGATCGCTGTTTCGCCGAGTGTGTACTCCTCGAAGTACCGGTCCCGGAATTCGGGGGCGGTCATACCTTCGCTCCTTCGAACACCGCGTCGCTCGGGCGGTCGGTCACATGGTTGAAGTGGTCATCGCTGCTCTGGTCGGCATCGCTGCGGTAGCGCTTCGACAGGTAGACGGAGATGAACGCGACGGTCGCCATGAACACCATCCACACCGCCACCGGCCACCAGTGCCCGAAACCGGCGAACATGGCGGTGGCGATCAGCGGGGTGGTGCCACCCAGCAGGGCACCGCTCACCTCACGGGCGAAAGCCACACCCGAATAGCGCATGGCCGGCGGGAACATCTCGGCCAGGAACGCGGCCTGGGCCGCATAGCAGGTGGCCACCGCGCCGACGAAGCACACGACCAGCGCGAGGATTATCAGCGCGGGGGCGCGGGTGTCGATGAGGGCGAACATCGGGAACGCCCAGACAATGCCGAAGGCGGCACCGAACAGGAACAGTCGGCGCCGGCCGAACCGGTCCCCTATCCGGCCGAAGACCGGCATGAACACCGCGCCCGCCACCAGCACCACCGCATTGATACCGAGGCCGGCCATGGCCGCCAGACCGATATCGTTGGTGAGGTAGCTCAGCGCCCAGACCTGCGGGATATAAGAGAACCCGGAGAGCATGAAGTTCGAGCCGAGACTCAGCGCCAGGCGCCCCTTGGCCGTGCGGAACAGTTCCAGCAGCGGGATCTTGGTCTCGTCGGTCTTGGCCTGTTCGAAGCTCTCGGTCTCGGTGACGCGGCGCCGGATGTACAGGCTGATCACCAGCATGACCAGGCTCATCAGGAACGGGATCCGCCAGCCCCACTGATCGAAGCTGTCCCCGGTCAGCCACAGCACGACCTGGAAAGTGCCCAGGCCCAGCGCCGAACCGAGCCAGACGCCCCCGCCCGACCACGAGGCATAGAACCCGCGGTGACCGCGCGGCGCCGCCTCCGACGACAGCACGACCGCGCCGGCGTATTCCGCGCCGGCTCCGAGCCCCTGCACGATTCGCAGCAGGACCAGCAGGATCGGGGCGGCGATGCCGATCGAGTGATAACTCGGCAGCAGGCCGATGAGGGCGGTCGAGACGCCCATGATGCCGAGCGTGACGATCATGACCGGTTTACGGCCGATCTTGTCGCCGAGATGCCCGAACACCACGCCGCCGAACGGACGGGCGAAATAGCCCACCGCGAAGGTGGCGAACGAGGCCAGTAGACCGGTGGTGGGGCTGGCGTCGACGAAGAAATAGGAGTTGAAGACCAGGGCCGCGGCCGCGCCGTAGAGCGCGAAGTCGTACCACTCGACGAGGCTGCCGACCGCGGAGGCCGCGGCCGCGCGGCGCGCCTGCTGAACCGGTGGGGCGGTTGTAGTCATGGAGAGATCTTTCGGGGATGCGGGGTCAGGAGATCCGGGAGACGGCCGGAGACCGGTAGCAATGGACGGTGCCGGCGGATTCGAGCTCGTCGATCCGCTCGGCGCTCACGCCGAGTTCCAGCAGAATTTCCTGGGTGTGCTGGCCGTTGAGCGGCGCCGGCCGGTAGACCTTCTGGGTCTGGTTGCTCAGCCGGAACGCGAAACCGGGGGTCACCACGGTGCCCTCGGTGGGGTGGTCGTATTCGACGAAGGATCGGTTGTGGCGGACCTGCGGGTCCGCCTGTAGCTGGGTGTAGTCGTACACCGGACCCACCCACACGCCGGCGCGGCCGAGCGCGTCCAGCCAGTGCGCGGTGGTGTTCGCCGCGAGGTTCTCGGTGACGAGCGCGGAGATCTCGTCGCGATGGGTGAATCCGTCCCGTTCGGCGTCGTAGCGCCGGAACCGGTCGTCACCGAACACCTCGGCCAGGGCGTCCATCTCCGCGAAGGAGAGCGCGATATGACCGTCCGAGGTGGGGAAGACGCCGTACGGCGCCCGGATGTAGGAATGCGCGTGGATCTGGTCGCTGGGCTCCTGCGCGACCCCACCGACGGTGGCCACGCTGATCTCCTGCATCTGGGCCGCGATGAGCGAATCGAGCATATTGATCTCGACGAGCTGGCCCTCGCCGGTGCGTTCCCGATGGAACAGTGCCGCCAGCGCGCCTTCGAAGGCCGAGTAGGCGGTGATGGCGTCCGCCAGGAAGAACGGTGCCGGGCGCGGTGCCTCGCCGGTGCGCCGCGCACTCGCCAGCCCGCCGCTCATCGCCTGGAGCAGGACATCCTGCCCGGGCCGGTCGGCATAGGGGCCGGTCGCGCCGTAACCCGACATGGAGACATAGACCAGGTCCGGTTTGATCGCCCGCAGGGTCTCGTAGTCCACACCGAGCCGGCCCGCCACGCCCGGGCGGTAGTTCTGCAAGAAGACATCCGCGCCGCGCACCAGCTCGTAGAGCAGTTCGCGTCCTTTGGGGTCCTTCAGGTTCATCGATAGCGAACGTTTATTGCGGTTGAGCGAGAGGAACGAGGCATTCACTTCGTTGCCCCGGGCGCCGCCGGCCGATACGTGCCGCTGCCATTCGCCACCCACCGGCTCGACCTTGATCACATCGGCTCCGAGATCGGCCAGTTTCTGCGCAGCGAACGGTCCGGCCATGGCGATCGACAGATCCAGTACCCGGATACCGTCCAGCACATTCATCCTGCTTCTCCCTGCCTCGGGACCACTGTACGGGTGGTCACATGGTGTTCTGCGCCACGAATGTTAGCGGTAACGTTAGCGGTAACGCAAGGCTTCGAATAGCCGACGAGCCGCACGGCTACGGTTCGGTGAATGCGCTGTACCCGAGCGGACACACCCGGCCGGGTATGCTCCGCACACGGCGAGAGACAGGGTTTCGGGAGGTGGCGTGGCCGGAGTGGAACGGCGCCGGCGCGTACGCGCCAAATCGTCCACCAAATCGGTCACCATGCAGGATGTCGGCCGCGCCGCCGGTGTCTCCGCGCAGACCGTCTCGCGGGCATTGAGTTTCCCGGACCAGGTCTCCGAGGAGACGCGGCACCGGGTCGAGCGCGCCATCGCCGACACCGGCTACCTGCCGAACCTGGCCGCGAGCAGCCTGGCCTCCAACCGCAGCCGCACCATTGCCGCGATCCTGCCGGTCATCTCCACATCGATCTTCTCCGACACCCTGCGCGCCGCCGCCACCCGGCTCACCCCCGCCGGCTACCAGTTGATCGTCGGCTACACCGACTATCACCCCGAACGCGAAGAAGACCTGGTGCGCGGATTCATCCAGCGCCGACCGGACGGTTTCTTCATCGTCGGCACACTGCACACCCCGGAAACGTTGCGACTCCTACGGAGTTACGGCGCACCCGTCGTGGAGACCTGGGACTGGATCGACGATCCCATGGACACCCTCGTCGGCTTCTCCAACGAATCCGCCACCGGCGACCTGGTGCGTCACCTCGTCGCCCGTGGCCACCACAAGCTGGTCTTCGCGGGCACGATCGGCTCCGGTGACGCCCGGGCGCTGCGCCGTCGCGACGGGTTCGCCCACGCCGTCGGCGAACTCCTCCCCGGCGAGCCGGTCCGGATCGTCGAACTCCCCGACCGCGATATCTCCATGGACACCGGCGTCGCCCTGCTCGACACCACACTCGAACGCTTCCCGGAAGCGACCGCCGTCATGTTCGCCACCGACGTCTTCGCCGTCGCCGCCGTACTCGCCGCGCAGCGCCGCGGTATCGCGGTCCCGGATCGACTGGCCATCACCGGATTCGGCGATTTCGAGATGTCCCGCCATCTCAATCCGGCACTCACCACGGTCAGCGTGGATATCGACGCCATCGGCACCCGGGCCGCGGATCTATTGCTGGCCCGGCTCACCGGCACCACCGTCGAGTCCGCCACGGTGGATGTCGGGTACCGGATCGTCGCCCGCGAGAGCGCCTGAGCGATCGCGCGGTGCCGGGCCCGCGTCGGCCACCACACCACAGCCGGAAACCGAACGCCCGATGGGACTCACCTGCCGGTGCGCTGCGCACCGGCTGCCGGGAGATTGCCGGAATCGGCCCACCTCCCCATGCCGCCTCCCCACCCGTGGAAAGAGACCGATGCGTCGGACGAATAACGCAGGCTATGGTCGTCGGGTACTGTCTCGCTTCGAGGGAATGCTTCATGCTCGCAACGGCCGTCGAGGCTGTCCGATCGGTTGCCGCGACCGAGTGGGACGGTCTGGTGGCGCCGGGTGATCTCTTCTGTGGTCACGCCTGGCTGCGCCATCTGGACGAGGCCGTGGCCCCGCATTCGGCGGTGCTCGTCCGCCGAGCGGGTGTACTCGCCGCGGCGCTGCCGCTGTGGGACGCGAGCCACGGGGAGGGCACCCTGTTCCGGCTGCCGGAGCTCTTCCCGCATGTTCCCGAACTCGGCCGCGCCGACCTGCTGTGGGCGGGCGCACGCCGTGCGGTCCGTAACGGTGTGCTGTCCGAAACCGGTCCGACGCGCAGTGCCACACTGCGACATCTGCTGGCCGCGTCGGTGGACCATGCCCGCGAGTGTCGCCGGGACGGCGTGATAGTCCCCTATCTCCCGGTGCGGACAGCGCGGGAACTGGCCGCGGCCCACCCGCACGCCTCGCTACTGCTGCACTCGGCCGAGGCCACCGTCCATATCCCGCAGGATCCGGCCAGCGATCCGCGGCCGCCGACGACCGGCCACAACCGTAAACGGCGGCGCCGGGAACTGCGCGATTTCGCCGCAACCGGGCACACGCTCGAATGGACCGGCCTCACCACCGAGGTCGCCGACCGGGTGGCGCCGCTGATCGCGAACACCCGGGCCAAACACGGCAGCACCGGCGGAGTCGCCTGGATGCGCCGGATATTCGACGCCCAGCGCCGAGCCGGTCTCGACGCGGCCGCCGCGACACTGCTGTGCCGGCGCGAAGATGCGCTGGTGGCCGCCGCCGTCTGCTATCGCCACGGCAACAGCCTGCACGGCCGCTACTTCGGCGCCGACGAATCGGCGGGCCGCGCGGGGGCGGCCTATTTCGTGACCACCTGCCACGCCCCCGTCGTCTACGCCCGGGCGCACGGCCTGCACCGGGTACACCTGTCGACGTCGGCGCTGGAGGCGAAGGTACGCCGGGGCGCCACTGTCGAACCGCTCGCGGCCGTCGTCCTCCTGGACCGGGACCGCTTGCACCCGCACACCGTCGAGGCGCACAACCGCAAATTCGCGGCCGGCCACCGCGACAGGTTCAGTGACTATGCCGCGCTCCTCGACCCCCGATGGCTCGACTTCATCGACTGACCGGACAGGACAACGATGCTGCACCTCGTCTACCGATTCGCCCCCACGCCCAAGGCCCGGGCCGACCTCACCGCCTTCTGGCGCTGGATCGCCGACCGCCAGCTCTGGTTCTACGACGGGCTGGACATGGTCCTGGATACGACCTGGCACACCGTCACCATCGGCGATCACGTGCACTGCCTCGAACACAAGGTCACCTTCGCCGACGAAGCGGCCTGGGGCCGCTACCGCCGGGAAGTGCACCGGCGGGCCACAGATCCGGAGTGGGAGCGGCGCCGGACCGGCCAGGACGAGTGGTACGACATCATCGATTCCAGGATCCTGTCGGATCCGCCGATCCCCGTCCCGCTCCCGGGCCGCGACACAGCCCGATCCACCGCTGCCGATGAAGTTTTCCGCTCCGCGTCCGAGCGCAGCCGGTACCTGCTCGACCGGGCACGGTTCTGCACACTCGCCACCGAGGGGCCGGACGGGCCGTGGGCCGCCACGGTGAATTTCGTGGCGCGGCACCGGCCGCTACAGCTGGTCTGGTATTCGCTGCGTGAGGCCGAGCATTCCGTGAACCTCACCGCGCGGCCGCGGGTTTCGGGAACGATGTTCGTCACCGGACTGTCGGGTGCCGAGGCACCCGCCGGGATCCCGATCGACGGCGCCCAGTTCGTCGGCAGCTGCCGGGAGGTCGGCGCCGCGGAGCTACCGGAGTTCTACGAGTACTACTACGTGACGAACTTTCCCGATGCCGGCGAGCGCGCCCGGTGGGCGCTGCCCATCGATACGTTCCGGGGTGACGGCCCGCGCCGCTTCTACCGGCTCGAGATCGAACGCTGGTGGCTCTACGATGCCCAGCGCTGGACGGTCGACAAACACGACCGGCGTTTCGAAGTCGGTCTGTCCGAGATCACCGCGCCCTAGGCGCAGCACGCGGGGCGCGAATCTCCGCGCTCCGCTCGCTGCCACGGCTACGCGGTCGCCGGTGCCTCCACCTGCGCAGAGAAAGCGCAGCCGGAAAACCGAGGGACGGAATCGTGGCGATTTCTACATTCTTCCGCGGAGTCGGATCGACTGCCGGGGCCGAGCTCACCGATATGGCCGACATATCGATCGTAGCCGGGGTGCCGTACCGAGATCGCGGCCGTTCCGGAGGCGATGACAATGGCGGCCGGTCCGGTGACGCCGAGGGCGCGTATCCGGCCGACCGCACCCGGTAAGCGCTCCTAAACAGATATCGACGGTGCAGGTCACGTATCGGATCTATATAACGAATTCGACCGGACTGTCGCCTCGGGCGCGGATCCGTAGCATCGTGACATGAGTACTTATGTGACGAGGAACCCGACCACAGGTACTACCGAAAAAGAATTCCCGGGTCTGCCCGACGACCAGATTTCCGTCGTCGCCGAACGAGCGGCCGAGGGATTCGAGGAATGGCGCCGCACCCCGGTGGCCGAACGAGCCCGGGCGCTGGCGCGCACCGCGGATCTCTACGAGGAACGCGCGACCGAGCTGGCCGCGGCCATTACGAAGGAAATGGGTAAACCGGCGCGGGAGGCGGCCGAGGAGGTACAACTCGCCGCCGATATCTACCGCTGGTACGCCGAGCACGGTCCCGACCTGCTGACCACCGAGCAGCTCGACCCCCAGGGCGCCGAGGAATCGGTCATCCAGACCTTGCCGATCGGGCCGCTCGTCGGCGTGATGCCGTGGAACTACCCCTACTATCAGGTGGCGCGCTTCGCCGCGCCTAACCTGCTGCTGGGTAATTCGATCATCCTGAAGCACGCCTCGATCTGCGCGGCCTCGTCGAAACTCATGGCCGATGTGCTGCACGACGCGTCGGTCCCGGAGAACGCGTATATCAATGTGTACGCGAGTTCGGGGCAGATCGCCGAACTGCTGGCGCATCCGGCGATCCGCGGGGTGTCGTTGACCGGTAGTGAGCGAGCAGGCGCCGCGGTCGCGACCGAGGCGGCGAAGAATCTGAAGAAATCGGTACTCGAACTCGGCGGTTCCGATCCATTCATTCTGCTCGACACCGAAGATATGGCCGAAACGGTCCGCGTCGCCGCCCGGGCACGCCTGTCCAATGCCGGTCAGGCGTGCAATTCGCCGAAGCGCTTCATCATCCTGGACGATCTCTACGACGACTTCGTCGACGGGCTGGTGGCCGAGTTCGAACGCGCGGTCGTCGGCGATCCAACAGACCCGGAGACCCAGGTGGGGCCATTGTCGTCGGTCACCGCCCGCGATACCGTCGCGGACCAGATCGGCACCGCCGTGCAGCAGGGCGCGACCCTGCACACCGGCGGCAAGCCGGTGGACGGCGACGGCGCGTTCCTCACACCCGCCGTCCTCACCGGTATCACCCCGGAGATGAACGCGTACTCGGAAGAGGTCTTCGGCCCCGCCGCGATGGTCTACCGGGTGTCCTCGGTCGACGAAGCGGTACGCCTGGCCAACGATGTGGAATTCGGCCTGAGCGGGTCGGTGTGGAGCACCGATACCGCACGAGCCGCCGAGGTCGCCGATCGGCTCGAGGTCGGGATGGCCTACATCAACGAACACGGGACGACACTGCCCGGGCTGCCGTTCGGCGGCGTGCACCGGTCCGGTTACGGTCGTGAGCTGGGGCGCTGGGGAATGGGCGAGTTCGTCAACGCGAAGCTCCGGCGCACCTCGGCCCACCCCCACTAGATGTGATGTCCAGGGAGGTTGGTCAGTCTCGAGTGCTCATCGATCTGCTCGCCCACCTGGGCCCTGAACTGGATCGGGTGTGGGCGGTGGCAGCGGATCTCGCCGGACCGGCGCGGCTGAACGTGTCGTGGGCCGGGTCCGCTACCAGTCCGGCCTGGCTCGATATCGCCCGGGAGTACACCGAGTTCTGGGTCCATCAGCAGCAGATCCGCGATGCGGTGTCCCGGCAGGGGGCCGACGAGGTCGCGCTGATGCGCCCCGTGCTCGTGACTTTTCTGCACGCGGTGCCCTGGGCGCTCCGCGATCGAGTCCGGGCCCGCGGGACATCGGTGCGATTCGAGATCACCGGTCCGGCGGGCGGTAACTGGTCGGTGACGTCCGACGGAACGAGGTGGGATCTGATCGCGACGCGGCCCGAGGAGCCCGCCGCGGTCGTTCGTATGGACCAGGACGTGGTCTGGCGGCTGGCGACTCGCGGGATCACCGTCGAGGAGGCGCGGCGGCGCTCCGAACTTCGGGGCGACCCGGAACTGACCGAATCGGCGACGACGCTGCTCGCCGTGGTCGCCTGAGTCGGCGCCCGGCGGACAGCGCAGGCCGGGCCGGATTGGGCAGCCCGTGGTGGTCGGCCCGGGGTCAGAAGCGGCGTTCCGCGCTCGGTGTGGAGAGATACGTGTTGTTCGTGACGGACTACAGCACCCCGGTGGGTTACTTCATGGCCACCCGTCACCCCGCGGCTGGTTCTTCATCGGCTCCTCTCGCGGCCGTCGGCGGCGCTGGTGCAGCATGAAGACCTGCGGCAACCAGGCCAAAGCGGCCCGCTACCGCTCCTCGCATCCGTGATGCCATCGACCGCGACCGCAATCCGTTGAAACCGGCATGAACTCCGGGCTGCGGCCGTCGGGGCGGCTGCTCACCGAGGTCCGGCCTCGCGCAGTCGGTCGGCGAGCCGGGCCAGCACCGGCCGCTGGCCGGTGCTCAGCTTGTCGTGAGCGGTGGTCAGATCGAACCATTCGGCCCGATCGACCTCGGGAAACGTCCGGTATTCGCCCGACCGCGGCGGCCACTCCATTTCGAAAGTCCCCGGCACCACCCGAGCCGGATCGAGGTCGCCCTCGACCGCCCACACCGTCACCTGCTTCTTACCCCGCCCGCTGCCGTACCGCACCTCGCCCAGCGCGATCCACTCCCCGTCGGGCACCGGCACACCCAGCTCCTCGTCGAATTCGCGACCGGCGGCGGCGCGGGCGTCCTCGGTCTCCGGCTCGTACTCACCCTTGGGGATCGACCAGGCCCCCGAATCCTTACGCGCCCAGAGCGGCCCGCCCATATGCCCCAGCAGCACGTGCACCTCCGGCTCACGACGAAACAGCAGGACTCCCGCGCTGTACTTCATGGCGTGCAGTCTGCCGGACTCCACGCCGGCGGCGAGAATTACCGAGAACGAGACCGGCCCGGGCCTGTCGGCTCCCCGGTCACTGCGGGGTGACGGGCCATTTCAGCGCCGTGAGCAGTTTCGCGCGGTCCTCGGGCGAACCGGTCCACTTCTCGTCGTCCTCGACGATATCGGTCAGGGCGCGGAACACCACGTCCAGCAGCCCCGGGAACCGGGCCTGCAGATCCGCGTAGCGCAGGCGCATCACCCGGGTGCGTCCGGTGACCGTCGTCCGGGTGATGCCCGCTTCGCGTAGGACCCGGTAGTGGTGCGAGAGCGTGGACTTGTGCAGGTCGATGTGCCGGCCGAGTTCGCCGCAGTTCTCGCCCTCGTCGGCGGCCAGGCAGGCCACCAGTTGGAGCCGGATCGGGTCGGACAGCGCGTGCATGACCGCCGCCAGCTCGAGGTCGGCGGTATCCGGGTGCGACAACTCGGCGGGCACGAACGCGCCTCCCTCCAATGCTTGACAGTTTGAGAATCATACAACAATCATTATTGGACGTTATTCAAACAATCAGGAGGCAGCATGTCCGGCGAAGCACGCACACCCGTCGCGGTTCTGGGGCTGGGATCCATGGGTTCGGCGATCGCGCAAACTCTTCTGACAGCCGGGCATCCGACGGTCGTGTGGAACCGCACCGGGGCGAAGGCCGGCGCACTGGTCGAGTTCGGCGCCATCCGCGCGTCGTCGGCGGTCGCGGCCGTCGCGGCCGCTCCTCTTGTCGTCGTCTCACTGCTCGACGACGACGCGGTGGGCGCGGCATTGCGCGACGCGGGTCCGCGGCTGCGCGGGCGGGTGCTGGTGAACCTCACCTCCACGACTCCCGAGCAGTCGAGGAGGCGTGCCGAATGGGCCGGTCACCACGGTGCCGAGTACGTGGACGGTGCCGTCATGGCGGTGCCGCAGGGCATCGGTACACAAGATGCGCTGCTGCTGTACTCGGGCTCCGAAAGTGGTTATCGCACAGCGGAACCGGTACTGCGCACGCTCGCCGGACAGGGCACCTACCTGGGCGCGGACCCCGGACGCGCGGCCGCGTTCGACGCCGCGCTGGTGTCGGTGTTCTGGCTCTCGTTCTTCGGTGTGTCCCTGGGCCTCGCACTCGCCGCGGCCGAAGGGATCGAGGGCAGTGAACTCGTCCCGTTCACACCCGCCGTGGTCTCGCTGCTGCCCGATATGGCGACGCAGACCGCCGCGCAGGTCGAGGCCGGGCACTATCCCGGTGACGACACATCCATTTCATCGGCCTATACCGCCTTCACCACACTCCGCGACGTGATCGCGCGCCACGGGATCGACACCGGCGTGCTCGACGCGACGGGCGAGGTCTTCCGGCGCGCGCTGGCGGCGGGTCACGGGGCCGAGGGACTCGCCCGTCTGGTCCCGGTACTCGCCGGCAACCGCTGACGGTTCACGCGGGCCCCGGCGTCGAACGACATTCGAGCACCGGCCACCGCCCGAGCCCTTCCGGGTAGTGCGGCCACTGCGGGCTCGGAACCACCGCCGCGCACCGGACCGAAACCGGGCGCGATCACCGGCCTCGGACCGGAGCGGGGACGCGGGCCCGAGGATCGATACCCTGACCGGTGGCCCGGGCGCGCTTCGAATTTCGGGAACTTCGCCGGAGGGCTGCGGGTTCTCCCGGTCCGCTGCCGCGGCATCGGCGGAGCCGGTTTCGTGGCGCTGACGACCAGCGCGGCCCGCCCCCGGACCGAAACCCGTCCGGCCACCCGGCCGGGTGCGCCGGATCAGGTCGCCGGGGGCTGGGCCGGCATCGGCAACTGCTGCTCGCAGACGTGTCCCACGAATTCGCCCGTCGTGGCCGCGGGCAGGTGTCGCGCGATATCGGCCTCGGTGACGATCCCGATCAGGCGGCCGCCCTCGGTCACCGGGAGCCGACGCAACTGGTACCGCTCCATCATCGACAGCGCGTCGGCCACGTCGATATCGGCGGCCGTGGTATGCAATTCGTCGGCCTGAGCGAACTCTCCGGCGGTGGAGGTCGCCGGATTGCGGCCGAGAGCCACACAGTTCACCACGATGTCCCGGTCGGTGACGATCCCGACCGGCCGCCCTTCGCCGTCACAGATCGGCAGGGCGCCCACATCGCGCTGCCGCATCTGCTCGGCAGCGGTGGCCATGGTGTCCCGCACGCCGATGCACACCACTGCCGGATGCATGATGTTACGCACTGTGGTCATACTTCCTCCTGGTTCCGAGGTCGTTACCTGTTGTTCGTTCATCACGCTCCGGCGGCGCCGGCGTGGCACTACCCGATCGACTCCTGGAAGGTCACGCCCTCCTGGAACGCCTGCGCGACGTCGGCGAAATCGGCGACCGGGTAGACCTGGTATTCGGCGATCACGCCGAGTTTCTGGGGACCGTCGAGCAGGTCCATCGGGTTGTCGGTCTCGATCGCCACGAATCCGCCGGTGCCGTCGAGCAGGCCGACCATCTGCTGGTGGGTCACGCCATCGGCCGGTTTCCAGCTTCCGAAAACTTGCAATGCCCGCTGAATACTCGCCTCGTTCGCCGCTGCGGAGCCGTTCCAACAATACGTCCAGGAAACCACGTATTCATCGTTCCTCCCAGAGATGTTCCGAAGATGTTGTTCTCGTGCCGCGCGGCCCGCCCGGAAATGCCGGACCACCGGCGCGACCGCCGGATCAGCTCTTCTCGACGGCCTGCCCCGGCCCTTTCACACCGTCGCCGTGATACCGCTGCGGACGGCCTGCGCGACGGCCGGATGGGCGAGTATTCGGCAGCCCACTCGGGCCGGACCGGGTGGCGGTGGAGCGACTCCGGTCCAGCCACGCCATACAGATCCGGCCGCGAAGAGTCGGTCGCGCATATCCGCCGTCACCGCAGTCCGGCCGGGTGGGTGTCACGCCGCCGTCACCGCGACCGGCTCGGTGGCGCGGAGCCTCCGCGCCCCTGTTCTCCCCCTCGGCCGGGCCGGCGCCGAAGCTGCCGGACACGGGGAAGAAGACATCGCGCTGGACGGGCGCGCAGTCGGCACCGGCCCGTACCGGCGGGCGCGCGAGCAGGCCGGCCAGCTGGGGTGAGGGTGGCACGCCGAGCTCCCGCGGGATCAACCGGTGGACCGAAATGGTCCGTGCCCGTCCGCTCGGCTTGCGCACGGGCTCGGGCGCGCGACTCTGCTGCCGTACGACCGGTACCGCGCGGTACCGGTCCATGCCACCGCCTATGCAGCGATCGACATCCCCGGGCGGGCCGCCGCCTTACGCGGCCGATAGGGACGCCAGGAAACAGGGCAGGGTCGGTGGGTACTGCATGGTGCAGATGAGGCCGGCCTCCGTGGCAGCGTTCTCCCGTTGCGTCACCACGGGCTGCTCGAGCGGCAGGGCCCGAGACGGAACCGCGATGGCGAGAGGAGCCGCCGAGAGGAGAACGGCGAGAATTCCGCCGCGAACAGCATTGCGCACGATGTTTCCTTTCCGAGTGACATCCCGACCCACACATGTTCCAGTGTGCCGGAGTCGGCCCGCCCGTCCGGCAGACCTGTGCCGGCACCGCACGGATTGCGGCACCGGCTTCGGGGAACTCCTGGACAACCGACTACATCCGACCGAACAGCTTCCGGTGGTCAGCCGCCCGATTGTGCGGCACGACCGGGGCGCACCCGAACAGCAGGAGGTGTTGCGTTGTCCGTGGACCGACGCGACGGGAATTCCGGGACAGACGTCGAACAGCCCGGCGACCAGGCCCGGCCCCGTGCGGCCGCCGAACGATTCGCCGTCCGGAGCGCCGCGGGGTTGCTCGCAACGATGGGCGCCGGGATCGGGTTCGGACTGCTCACCGCGCTGGTCCGGGTGCGGTGGCAACCGTTGCAGGCCGCGGATCAAGCGGTCGCCGACCGGGTGACCGCTGTCGTCGCCGAGCATGCGATCCTGCGCGATATCCTCTTCGCCGTCACCGATCTCGGCGCGACGCTCACGTTGACCGGGGTGCTCGCCGTGGGTGCGCTCTGGCTGCTCCTGCGTCGTCTGTGGCGGCCGGCCGTGCTCGTAATACTCACCGGCGCGGGCGGATTGACCCTCAACCCCGTGGTCAAAGAGCTCGTCGCGCGGCTACGGCCGGTGGTGGAAACCCCGGTCTACCGCTCCGACGGGTGGAGCTTCCCCAGCGGGCACGCCATGAGTTCCCTGGTGTGTTACGGCATTCTCCTCCTGGTTTTCGCACCCGTCCTGCACACGAGAGCCCGGCGCGTGGTCACCGGGTGCGCGCTCCTGCTCGTGGCGGCCGTCGGGCTCAGCCGGATAGCGCTGGGCGTGCACTACCTCACCGATGTCCTCGCGGGCTGGCTGCTCGGCTCGCTGTGGCTCACCGCGATCACCGCCGCGTTCCATCGCTGGCGTGGTGACGCCGGGCTCGGCCATACGGGCCCGCTGCCCGGCGACGTCGGGCCGGACGAGCGAGACGACCTCCGGCCGGTCCCGGACCGGCACGCCCCCACGATGCCGCATCCATGGCGCGGGCTCGGCGAGCTCGCAGTCGCGTGGGTTCTGCTCGTGGGACTGCTCATCGGGATCGGCAAGCTGGTAGACCTCGGCGGAAACGGCAGTATGCTCGCCCGCTGGGATCACGGAGTCGTGACCGCACTGGCCGCGCACCGCGATCCCGCTCTCACCCCCGTGCTCGATGTGTTCGGCGAAGTCGGCAACACCATCGCGGTCGTTATCGTCGCCCTGGTCATCGCCGTTCTCGCGGTGGCGGTCCTGCGCAGCCGGCGACCGATGTTGTTCCTCGGCGTCGCACTGCTGGGCGAGGTCACGCTGTTTCTCACCGCCTCCGCCATCGTCGACCGCGCGCGACCCGACGTCACCCCGCTCGATCCCGCACTGCCGCCGACCTCGAGCTTTCCGTCCGGACACCTCGCCGCGTCCCTGACCCTCTACGCGGGCAGCGCCGCACTGCTGTGGTACTCCACCCACCGGCGGCCGTATCGGCTGCTCGCCGCGGCGCTGCTCCTGATCCCCGCCCTGGTGGCGGCGCAGCGACTGTATTCCGGTGCGCACCACCCCACCGACCTCCTCGGTTCGGTGCTGCTGGCATCGATATGGATCACGGTCTCCTGGTGGGTCGTCCGGCCGGTGCCGGCGCGCGCGGCTACCCGCGAAGTTTCAGCAGCAGGTAGGCCGCCATGGACGGGCCGTCGGTGAGCACCCCGGTGCGCAGCATCGCCTCCACCTCCGACTCGGGGAACCACCGCTGGCGCATATCCTGTTCGGTGTGCTCACGATTCGGCTCGCCGGGCGTCAGCTCGGTCGCGAGGAACACGTGACAGCCCTCCCCGGTCATCGCGTTCGCGCAGTGCAACCGGCCGAGTCGTTCCAGCCGGCCCGCCGTGAATCCGGTCTCCTCGGCGAGTTCGGCCGCGGCCAGTTCCTCCGGGCTACCGGTCACGCCCTCGGGGAAGGCGCCGGACGGGAACTCCCACGACCGGGCCCGCACGGGATAGCGGTACTGTTCCACGAGGTGGAAACCGCCGTCATCCCACGGGATGACGAGCGCGAAATCGGGTTTGTCGATCACCGAGTAGAGCCCGGGTGACCCGTCCGCGTGCTCGATCCGGTCCTCGCGCAGCGACAACCACGGATTCCGGTAGACGACCCTGGACGACAGCGTTTTGATGGACACTCCTCCAGTGTCGCGCCTTGTCTGTGCCACCGTCCGGTCACCGGCCGTGACGATTTTCGTGCTTCCGGCTCGCAGCGGCTCCGTGCCGGCGCAGTTCTGTTCGCTCCAGCCAGGTGTAGACCGCGTCGTACCCGGCGATACCGAGCGCGATCGATCCGAGAAGTCCGGTGATCACCGTGGCCGGGATCAGGCCCAGCATTCTGCAGAGCACGGCGGCGACCACGAACCCGATACCGACGACGAGGTTCCACTTCCCGATGCTGCCCATAACTCCACCGTTTCTCCGGGCGGCGTAGGCACCCGGTTCGAGCCGCTCTCCGGAAACCTGTACCGCATCGCGCTTCGTTCGTCGAAGCCGTTGAGCACAATCGACAACGCGGACCGGCACTCTTGTCCCCGTCGCACGAATCTGCGCCCCGACGACGAAAGTCGTCACCGTTCTGCGGAACCGGAGCGCAATCCTCTTCGTTGCCTTGGTGTCCGCGGATGGCAAGACCCCCGGTATGGGGTCGGACACAGGCATCAGACACGGTGTAATCCTCGGCCTCCGTGGGCAACACAACCATAAATAGTGTTGCCGTGTTACATTCGAAAGAGCCCCCAGAGGGCGACCGTTCGGTATGTGATGGAGGCGCGATAATGACCGATACCGCCCTCTCGCTCGGTGTTCGGCCCCGCGGTGTTCAGCCGGTCGGCGCGGACACCGACCGGCCCAGCATCCCCCGCGCCTACGACTACAGCCTGGGCGGGAAGGACAACTACGAGGTGGACCGTTCGGCCTTCGAACGGATCCGGCGAACCGCGCCCCGGCAGGGCGATGTGCACGTCACGAACCGACGCTGGCTGACCCGTGCCGTGCGATCGCTGGCCGAAGGAGCCGGGGTCCGGCAGTTCCTGGATCTCGGTGCCGGACTGCCCACCCGCGATCCCCTTCATGTCGTCGCGCAGGAATGCGGACGCGGCGATGTGGAATTCGTGTACATCGACAACGACCCGCTCTGCGTCGCCCACGGCCGGGCGATATTGGAGCGCAACGAGAACACCCATTACCTTCCCGGCGATCTCACCGATCCCGCCGCCACAGTGGACAGGGCCGGCCGCTACCTGAACCTGCGGCAGCCGATCGCGGTCCTGTTGGGTGCGGTGCTGCACCACCTCGCCGACGACGACGATCCAGCGGGCGTCGTGGCGCGGTACATCGATCTGCTCCCGGCCGGTTCGTATGTGGCGATCACGCACTACTGCGATCCCGGCCCCAGTCGTCCCGAACTCCACGAGCTGGCCCGGGAACTCGAACGGTACATGCAGGAGGAATTCGGTTCGGGACGGTACCGCAGCCCGGAGCACATCCGGGGATTCTTCGGCTCGCTGGACCTGGTGGAGCCGGGGCTGACCCCGCCGGACGAATGGTGGCCGCAAGGGCCACCGGTCCGGGTCGCGGCACCCGAAGAACACCTCATCCTGGGTGGTCTCGGACGGAAACCGGGGCGCTACCTCGAACCGCTCCGGCTGGTCCGCCGATAAGCCTCCCGGCGCTTCCTCAGCCGGGGCCGCTCCGAACCAACACCGCTGCCCCGCGTGGTACCGCATCGCAACAGGCGCCCGTCACTCATCACACCCGGCGGCGACCAGGGCGCGTAGGGTGGGGTGACGGGTGCACATTTGCCTTGAGACTCCAGGGTCGGCCCGGCCACGATGCAGTAATGCATCTCGACTGATCCAGGTCTTTTATGAAGCCAACCAGTTTTTCCGCCGTACCTCGCGGCCCCGCCGCACCGTCGTCGAGAACGCCCGACGACCAGCTGACCTTCCGGAATCTCCGGCGTGGCGAAATCGTCGTTCTGGCCGTCCGCGGCGAAGCGGACGCGTTCACCCTGCGCCTATGGCGGCAGCGGGTGCGCGAAGCCGCCGACAGCGCTACCACCGGATGTGGCGCGCTGATCATCGATGCCACCAGGCTCGATTTCCTGTCGTTGTGCACACTGGGGGCCTTGGCGGCAGACGCGGCGGACTACCGCCGCGTCGGTGTGGAGATATGCCTGGTGACCGGTAACCCGAGCCTCGCGCGTCTCGCCCGCATCGACCCCCATACCGCCGGCCTGCCCATCCGGTCCACCGTCGTCGCGGCGGTGACCGCGCTGCGGCCGGAGACCGCGACGGTCGGGCCGGGCCGGTCTCGAGCCCCGCTCATCACCCGGGGCGAGCCGGGAATCGACCGGCCCGCTTATCTGGCTGGCCAGATCGTTCCCGGACACACGGCCGGAATCCCGGACGCTGTGATCGGTGCGGCCACACCGCGCCGCCGCTAGTTCGCATTCCGTTCGACCTGTACCCCGGCCGGGGACCACGGTCTCCGGCCGGGGTTTTTCACGCCTCCGGCCGGGCGAGCACCATCACACCGGTGCTCCGACGTAGGGTGGGAGGCGGGCGTGGCCACCGGCAGACGCACGCGGCGACGCCGCCGGCCGAGGATGGGTCGGCACCTGCTGCGGAAGGTATCCCCGACCATGGCGACCAGCACACAACCCGGTGACGGCACGTCGGACACCGCCGAGCGGTCCCGGATACCGGCGGACCTGGCCGAGCGATTGGGCGGTCCGGCCCGGTACCTGGAGTCCCGGACGGATGTGAAGGACACTCTGCAGGGCATTGTCGATACCGCGGCGGGTACCGTGCCGGGCGCGGCGTACGCGGGCATCTCGGTGATCACGCGGCGGCGGACGATGGAGACACTGATCGTCTCGGCGGCGCTGGTCGAGGAGATCGACCGCGCCCAGATCGAGTTCGAGCAGGGGCCATGTCTAAACGCGCTGTACGAACGCCACACCGTGGCACTCCCCGATACGGCCAGTGAGAAACGGTGGCCACGATTCGCCGCGCGCGCCGCCGACCTCGGCATCGGCAGTATGCTGTCGTTCTAGCTCTATGTGCTCGGCGATGATCTCGGCGCCCTCAATCTGTACGCGCAGGTGCCCCGCGCCTTCGGCGCCGACTCCGAGCGGGTGGGACGGCTCTTCGCCGCCCACGCCGGCGTGGCGATGGCCACCGCACAGCAGGTTTCGCAGTTGAAGCACGCCATCGACACCCGCGACCTGATCGGTCAGGCCAAGGGCATTCTCATGGAGCGGCACAAACTGACCGCCGAACAGGCCTTCGCCCTGCTGGTGCGGGCCAGCCAGCACAGCAATACCAAGCTCACCGAAGTCGCCTCCTACCTCTGCCGCAGCGGCGAGTTGCCCACCGGCCGGTAGTGCGGGCCGGAGGTACGCCGCGTCGTCGCCCTGTGCACCGGACCACAATCCTTCAACCACACTGAAGGCACCGTTAAGCTTCAGGCCACCTGAAGGCCTAGAGGGAGCTGTTCGTGCACAACCTGCTGCTGTCGGTCCATGTCCTGTCCGCGATCGTTTTCATCGGAGGCTCGGCTGTGGCCAGCGAGACCTCGAACACCCCGCCCGGCCGGCACCGAATATCAGCAATCGAGCGGCCACCACATTCTTACCCTGTACGGGCCGAACCCATTCCCATCGACTCCAGCACTTGCGCAGGTGAGCCGGAATATTGTGCGATTTCCGTGGGTCGAACTGCCAACGTTCCGCAAATTTCCGACATGCGCATTCTCTGTCAACGGTGGTTAAGTTCTCGTTGTTCGTCTCCTCTCACAGCCCGGAAAGTGATCGAATGTTCTGTACCGGAGGAGAAAAGGAAATATCGTCCGGGCCCATGCCCAGGAGGTTGTCACCGTGACCGAGACCAGCGGCGCCACGCTGCGTCCGTCCAGACTGGACCGGTTGGTCCAGCTCGACGAGAACGAGGAACTGTCCGTCGAAGACGTGCGGTCCGCAGCGCGCGAGCTAGGTCTGGCGGAGGGACAACTTCAGCAGTGGCTGACGGTTCACAGAGCGCGGCGTACTCCGCCCGCGCCGGCGGTGGTCCCGGAAGCCGCCACTCGCATCATGGGTTACCGCGACGGCGAACACCGGGACCGGATCTCCGAAGTCGTACTGACCACCGGTGACGATGTACTGCCCCGGATACCGGACAGCGATGTCACCACATTTCGCGCCGACGCCCACCGCGAGCTGACCGCCTCGGAATTCGCCCGCCTCGACGCGGTGTACACCGAAGGTATCGAGGCGGCCTGTCGCCGACTCACCGCGCACACCGGCCGTCCGTGCACGCACCACCACCCGGACGGCGCCGCCGCGGCCGCACCGTTCGGTGGCCCCGGCGCCGCCGGATACCTCTCGGGCGCCCGTCCCGGGTTTCCCGAGACGAACCACCCCGGCGATCGGCGCGAAATCCTCGGGCTGTACCGGTTTCTCGGCGAACTCGCCTGCGGCAGTCCGGGCCGTGGACACACCGTGGCCCGGCTGCGCGGGGCGCAGGCCGGCTTCCTACTGCACGGTATGCGATTGGAACTGCCGCCCGACCTCAACTATTCGGTGGGCCCGGGGTTGACCACAGCGCGCATCGAGGACAGCACCATCGACAGGATCCGCCAGCGCACCACGAACCCGGTCGACGCGGCGGCGCTCGCCACGGTGTTGTGTACCGGCGCCACCACAGTGGAACTCGGCTCGGTGCCGTGTACGGGGCTCAGCCGCGACGGGCTCGTCTTCACCGGGCCGATCGGGTACATGCAGGCCGCGGACCTGTACGTATGGGTTCTGCCGAGTCCGGTGCGGACGCTGCTGCACGAGGCCCGCGCGTACCAGGAAGCCCGCCCCGAGCCCGCGCCGAGACTGTTCGCCGGCGGCATCGGCGGTGCCGGTCGCCGCCTGCGCCAGACCGCCGCGCGGTGCGCGGTGACAATGCCGGACCTCCATCACTGGCACCACAGCTGGATTCGCGGGGCCGGGTTGCTGCGGGGGGTCGACTCACCGGAGCCCGCGCGCAACACCGATATGTTGTTCGCGCTGCGGCTCTGCCCGAATCCCGCGCCGCCGCGGAGTCGTTCGGTCTGATACCGCGGCGATACGATTCGCCGCCCGGCCGTGGGCGGCCGACAGGCGCAGCGGGCCGGACGCGCCGTGTCGGCGTTCGAGAAAGTCCCGGACGCCGCCGACGCCCACGGGAGTGGTCACCCGGGCCATGCGCCTTCCGGGGCCGCAGCGCGGCCGGTGGTGTGCGCGGGTACGGACGGCGCGGTGGGCACGCCGTGTCCGGGGAGGACTGTCGCCAGGCCCCCGAGCACGTCGGCCGTCTGGTCCGCGGGACCGCCCCGGGTGTGCGCGGCCACTGTGAAACCGGGGCCGAACGATACCGAGGCGACCTCCTGCGGCGGGGCATCCGACCACCCCCATTTCGTGCCCTGGACACCGGGCAGCGCGCCCGTCCCCCAGTTCTGCTCGGTGCCGTCGGTGGCGCGGGGTGCGGCGGTGGCCATCCAGGACAGGATCGGTGAGGCGGGATCGGTGCGCAGTGTGGCGTCGAGGAAGTCGGCGACGTCGGCGGTACTGGTGGTGGCGCTGCCCCAGTTCGGTCCCGGCCGGGTTTCCGCCAGCCCGTATTCCGTGGCGACGGCCGCGATGGCCCGGGGGTATTTCGCCGCCACCGCGTCGGCGGCCGCATCGTCGGAATACCGGATCATCCGCTCACCGTGGGCGAGGTCGTCCGCCGAACCGTCGCCGTGGCGCAGTGCGTAATCGGTGAGGTAGAGCTTGGCCAGCGACAGCGCGCTGCGCACCTGGTGTTCGTCGGCCGTACCCCAGTGCAGGCCGGTCAGTGAACGCACCGAGATGGTCGTGCGTGGCGCGGGCTCGCCGGCTGCGGGCGGAACCGGAACAGGTACCGGCGCCGCCCGCGCGACAGGAGGGCCGAGAGCGCAAGAGGTGACGAGTGCGGCGAAGGCAAGAGCGCGGTAGTCCATGGCCTCTCCCGGCGTCGGTGCGGGCACGGCCGGCCCGCGTCATCGACCACGTTCCCCCGGGCACGGCGCACAAACTCCGGTCACGACTCATCGCGGTAACAGTCGGCGAACGGTGCAGCCAACCCGGCGGACCGACCGGCCGGATCCGCCGGCGCACCGGGCAAGCCCGCCCGGCCGCTGGTTCCGCCGCCGCCGGCGCGATGCTGTTGCTCGATCCGGTGGTCGGTTTCGACGCGACCATCCCGTCGCTGGTGTTCGGCGAGGCCACCGACGACGACGGGAACCCGCTGTACCGGGTCGTGACATGCTCCCTCGACACCGGGCCCGTACCCGCCACCGCGGGATATTCAATGGTCGCCGCGACCGGACCGGAAGTGCTCGCCACCGCGGATACGGTGATCGTGCCGGGCACCAAGTACCGCGCCGCCCGCTCCGGCGGCGAACTCGGCACCGCCCTCGCCGCGGCACTGGACACCGTGCCCGCCGATGCCCGGATGGTGTCGATCTGCACGGGCGCGTTCGTACTCGCCGCCGCGGGAGCCTTCGACGGTCGCCGCGCCACCACCCACTGGCGCTACGCCGACGATTTCCGCCGGCTGTTCCCGGCGGTCGAACTCGACGAGACCGTACTGTTCGTGGACGAGGGCGAAGTACTCAGTTCGGCGGGCCTGGCCGCCGGAATCGATCTGTGTCTGCACATCATCCGCCGCGACCACGGCGCCACCGTGGCAAACCGGTCCGCCCGATACTGCGTCGTACCGCCCTGGCGCGAGGGCGGGCAGGCCCAGTTCATCGAACATCGGATACCCGGACCCGACGATCTCAGCACCGCCGCGACCCGGGCGTGGGCACTGACCCGGCTGGCCGAGCCGCTCAGCGTAGCGGTCCTCGCCACGCACGCGCAGATGAGCCCGCGTACCTTCAGTCGCCGATTCCGGGCCGAGACCGGGCTGTCCCCGGGGGCCTGGCTCCGCGACCGCCGGATCGATCTGGCGCGGGAACTGCTGGAGTCGGCGGATATTCCGGTGGACGAGGTCGCGGAGCAATCCGGGCTGGGTTCACCGGACAACCTCCGCCACCATATGCGGCGTGGCCTGGGGATGTCGCCTTCGGCGTACCGGAAGACATTCACCGGCTTGTGACCGGCGGCGCCCACCCGCCAGTGGGAATGTGCCCGGGCCCGTCCGGGTAGATTTCCACCGTGGCCGAAAAGCTCAGCATTGAACAGCAGGGCCGCCACCGATGCCCATAGATGTACCGACCGCGACCGGACTGGTGATCCCGGGTCAGGAGTTCCGATGGGACGAGGCCGATGCGCGGCGCTATCGGCACGCTATCGGCCAGCATGATCGGCAATCAGGGGTACTGCCCACTTTTGCCATGACCGCGCCCGGCGCCTTCGGTATCGCCTCCCCGGACTTCTATCACCAGCAGCCACCGGAGATCCGTTTCCCCGGTATCCGATTGCGTCTGGCCACCCTGTTGCAGCAGGAACAGGAGCTCCGGGTACACGCCCGGATACCGGAGTCCGGCGTCGCGTGGTGCCACAGCCGGGTGCTCGAGATAGCGGATCGCGGCTCCGCCGCTGTCCTGGTGCAGCGCACCGAACTGATCGGCGCCGACGGGGTACCGCTGGTGTCCGGTGTCTCACGCATTCACGCGCGCGGCGAGGGCACCGGCACGGGCAGGGGCACCGGCGGAAGTTCACCGGCCCCACCCGCTCCGGATCGGGCAGCAGACGTGGAGATCGTCGTCCGTACCGACGACCAGCAGGCGGTGTGGTATCAGCGCAGCGGGAAGAACAACTCGATGCGCGGCAATGTGCACACCGACGCGGAATTCGCCCGCGCGGCCGGTCTGGACGGTCCGATCTTGCAGGGGGTGTGTACCTATGCGATGGTGTGCGCGGCGCTGGTCGACACCGTTCTCGATGCGGAGATCGCCCGCCTGCACACCTATACCGGACGATTCACCGGCATCGTGTTCCCCGGCGAATCACTCCGCACGCGGGTCTGGACCGGCAACCGTGTACACCACTATCACACCACCGTGCCCGAACGCGGGGACAAATCCGTCCTGGTGGGGGACCTGCGCACCGACTGAGGAACTGGTTCTCACCCGGAGGCCATGAACGCGGCGATCTCCCCGGCCACAGCGTGGGCGTTCTCGATGTGCAGATGGTGTCCTCCCGGGAGCGTGACCTGACGCAGTTTCGGGACGATACCGATCCGGGCCGGATAGTAGGGCTCCACCAGCGCTGTGCGCTCGGCCGCCACCAGTAGCGTCGGTGCGGTGATCTCGCCCAGGAAGGCGAGGACCTGTTCCTCGGCGAGAGTCGGGGTGATACCGCGATTGAGCCGCACATCGTGGCGCCAGGAGAATCCCTCCGGTACCTCGATCAGATCCCGCGCCACCAGCAATTCCGCCGTATCGAGAAGGATATCGGCGAGTTGAACCCGCGTTTTCACGGCGTGCATGCGGCTGCGGTACACCGGATGCCGATCCCCGCGGAGATAGGTGTCGAGGTATCGGGCGATGCCGGACACCGCCTGTTCCGGGGCAGCGGACAGTGGCCCGATGGCGTCGATCAGCACGAGTCGATCGACCTTGTCGGGATGAATTCCGGCGATGAGGGAGGACACCGCGCCGCCGAGGGAATGCCCGATCAATCGGAATCGGTCCCAGCCCGCGGTGTGGGCCAGTTCGAGTACACAGGCCGCGTAATCGAGATAGCCACAGGTGATCGACGGTATCGGGTCGGACAGACCATGACCGGGAAGGTCGACCGCGATCAGGTCGGCACCGGCGAGTTGTTCGGCCAGTGGATCGAATCCGGCGCAGTTGTCCAGGATGCCGTGCAGGCATAACACGGGCAGTCCGCTACCGCCCCGACTGCGCCGGCCGCGCACCGTGATTCCGGCCTTCGGCAGCGAGAAGGATACCTCGTCCATCGCGGTCACCGGCGGTCCAGCCGTTCCAGCACCAGATCCGACAGCTGCAGCACACTCGGTCCCTTCATCAATTCCATGATCGTGACCTTGGTTGCCAGCTCCCGTTCCAGCCAGGCGCTGATCTCCACCGCCAGCAGCGAATCCAGATAGTCCATGAGCGGCATGTTCTCGTCCAGCGTGTCGAGTGGGATGCCGAGCAC
The DNA here is from genome assembly GCF_050942415.1 of Nocardia grenadensis. Classification (NCBI taxonomy): domain Bacteria; kingdom Bacillati; phylum Actinomycetota; class Actinomycetes; order Mycobacteriales; family Nocardiaceae; genus Nocardia; species Nocardia grenadensis. The sequence continues at coordinate 3,981,161 of NZ_CP192054.1, forward strand.
GGCGGCCAGGCGAACCTTCAGCGCGCCACCGAGCAATTCGGCGCGATCACCCGCACCGCACGCGTCCAGCTGCTGCCGCAGCGAACCACCCACGGCAGCGGCGGTGGCACTCGCGGCCCGGACCGCCAGCCGCTCGTAACGAGGATGGCTCTGCGCAGTGATGCCGTGATGGCCGAAGAACTGCGCCCAATCCATCGGCAGGACGCCGACCTGCGGCGCGGTACCGGACCACAGTGTCGTCAGCGCTCGATAGGCAGCGGCGGCACTGAACCCGCGCATCCCGGTCGCTTCGACGAACCGGCCGATATCGTCGTGCCGGGCCACATATCCGGCATCCGAGATCGCACCCCAGTTCACCGACAGCGCCACCTGCCCGCGTGCCCGTCGCGTATGGGCCAGCTGATCGAGGAATGCATTGGCCACCGCGTAGTTGCCCTGCCCGCGGTTGCCCACCATCGACGTCGCCGAGGAGAACAGTACGAAAGCTTCCAGTGGCAGACCGGCGGTCAGTTCGTCGAGGTACTGCGCCCCGAACGCTTTTGCCGCCAGCACCCTGCGCACTCGCTCGGCGTCCAGATCGGCCAAGAGCGCGTCGTCCAGCACCATCGCGCAGTGCAGCACTCCGCGCAGCGGCGGCAGCCGGTCCTCGATCCGGTTCAGTACCGCGGCCAGCTCGGCGCGGACGGAAACGTCCGCGGCTTCGACCGTCACCTGTATGCCCCGGTCGCGCAGGGACTCGACTCGCGCCGCCTGTTCCGCACCACCGATCCCGGAGCGGCCGAGGAGGACGAGGCTCCGCACCCCGGAGGCCACCAGCGCCTCCGCCATGGCCAGCCCGAAACCACCGAGACCGCCGGTGATCAGCCAGGTCCCGTCGAACGAGGGTGTCCGCGGCGGCGGCACCACCGCGACATCCCGTTCGCTCATCGCCAGCACCACCTTGCCCACGTGGCGCGCGGCAGCGAGATGACGGAACGCCGCCTCGGTCTGCGCCGGGTGGAAGACCCGGTACGGCAGCGGCCGCAGCTCACCGGAGTCGAAACGCCGCATCAGCGTCCGGAACACCGTATTCGTCGCCGCCGGCCGGTCCACCAGCAACTGCCGCAGATCGAAAGCGAAATAGGTGAGATTGCGCAGAAAAGGACGCAACCCCATCCTGCGGTCCTGCAACAGATCCCGTTTGCCCAGTTCGACGAAGCGTCCGTAGGGAGCCAGGCAGGCCAGACTGCGCGTGGCTCCTTCCCCGGCCAGCGAGTTCAGCACCACGTCGACACCGGTGCCACCGGTCGCTGCTCGGATCCCATCAGCAAAATCCAGTGCGCGCGAATCGAACACCTCGCGGACGCCGAGCGTACGCAGCAGGTCGCGTTTGGCCGGGCTGCCGGCGGTAGCGAACACCTCGGCGCCGGCCGCGCGGGCGATCTGCACCGCGGCCAGACCGGTGCCGCCGGTGCCGGCATGGATCAGGACCCGCTCCCCCGCGCCGATCCGGGCGAGTTCGTGCAGGGCGTACCACGCGGTGAGAAAGACGATGGGCACCGATCCGGCGGCGTCGAAGCCGAGCGTCTCCGGCTTCGGAACCACATGCGCCGCGGAGACGGTGAGATGACTACCGAGACTGCCCTGGGCCGGGCTGACCGCCACCACCGCCTCACCCACGCGCAATCCGTCCACTCCACTGCCGACCCGGGTGATCACCCCCGCGCATTCGGCGCCGAAACGTGGCTCGGTGGCCGATTCGAGCGGCGGGATCTGGCCGAGCGCGATCATCACATCCAGGAAGTTCAGGCCGGCCGAGACGACCTGGATCTCGACCTCTCCGGCCGCAGGCGCGATACGGTCGCGCTGGTGATAGGCCAGCGAGTCCAGTGCACCGGGCGCTCCCGAGGTCAGCAGGAAACCGCGCTCCGCCGGCACGGCAGCTCCCGAGATGAGCTCCGCGCGGGGCGTGAAGGTTTCGAGCCGTCGGACGAACCGTTCACCGCCGCGGACCAGGACTTCGCGCTCGAGCCCGTCGGCCAGCAGCTCTGCCCGGAGCGCGTCGAGATCTCCGGATGCGGGTTCGGCATCCAGATCCAGCGCGGTGAATCGCAACCGCGGCAGTTCCACCGCGACCACCGCTGCCAGACCCCATACCGCCGCACCGGCGCGATCGGTATGCGTACACCGGAAAGCGTGCGCTCCCCGGGTCACCTCGACCACTCGCGGCCATGGCGCGCGGTCGTCGTCGTGGCAGACCCGGCGCAGAAGTTCGAGCACGGCCAGCGTCGTCGCGGTGAGGTTTCCCTCGAAGGAACCGCCGCCGCCACCGCGGAGATCGATGATCGCGGCGGGCGCCATATCGTCGAGATCGATATCGTCCGGTCCGCGCACCACGACCGCGCGGCCGCCGTGCCGCTCCAGATCACCGGCCAGCTTTTCGGCCAGTGGATCGCCGTCGGCGAGGACGAGCCACGGGCCCACGGGCTGCGGGAGGGCCGCGGGGGCCGGCTTCAATTGTTCGGCGACCGTGCGGGCCACGATCACCGACTGTGATCCGGCGCCGGTATGCGCCGGATCTCCCAGTACCACCACCTCGTCGAAATCCAGCGACCGCAGTAGTTCTTCCCAGTCCGCCGCGGCCAGTAGCGGTGTCTGCGGACGCAACTGCTGGTCCCGGAAGGACCACCAGCCCTCGGTGAGGCCGAAGGTGAGATCCAGCCACGGGTTGCCCGGAGTTGCCTCCAATAACATGAGCATTCCGCCCGGGGCGAGCATGTCTTGCAGGTAGAGCAGCGTTTTCTTGGCGTCAGCGGTCGCGTGCACCACATCGGAGGCCACCACCAGGTCGAATGTCGCCGGATCGATGCCCTGGGCGGCCGGATCGTGTTCGATATCCAGCACCCGGTAGTCCACGAAGTCGTGACCGGCGAAACGTTCCCGGGCCGAGGCGAGAAACGCCGGGGAGATATCGGTGAAGACGTATTCGGAGCGGTCGGCGGGCAGCACGGGCAGCAGGCTCGCGGTGAGCCCACCGGTGCCGCCGCCGACTTCCAATATGCGCAGGGTGCGCCGCGGGTCGGCGGAATCGGCCAGCCGGCGCAGCACTTCCCGGCCCAGCACGTTGTAGAACCGGGCGATCGGCGAATTCTGATAGATCGCCTCGAGATCCACCAGGGACCCGTCGGCGAACAGCAACTCGACCGGATCGGCAGCACCGGTCAGCACGTCGTACAGGCGTGGCCCGGTCCGGCGGAGCAGCAGCAACTCCCACGCGCAGGAGGGGTGTTCGGCGAACAGTGCGGCCCACTGCGCCTCCGCGTCGTCGGCGACCGCCGCGGTGAACTGGTACTGCTCGCCGCGCTCGCGCAGCGCTCCGTGGTCGACGAGCAATCGCAGCAAACCTTGCAGGGCGCGACGGTATTTCGGGAGAAGACCCGGGAGCTCGGCCACCGCGAACTCCTCCGCGGGCCCGAACTCGTCCAGGCAGCGGGCCACATAGGTCGCGCACAACCGGGCAATATCGCGCTGGTAACCGGTGGCATAGGCGGAACTGCCGAGCTGCCGCGACAGCAGGTCGGCCAGCGGGACGAGCTCGCCGGCGAGGGCCGTGGGGTCTGCGGTGAATGCGCTGTGGTCGGGCGGCGCCACCGGTCCGGTAGATCGCCATTCGAGAGAGTAGAAGTGCTCGTCGAGGCCGGCGGCCTCGCCGTCGGGACGGGTACGCACCGCCTTACCGGACAGCGAGGTGTACTCGGCGACCACCGCGCCCGAATCGTCGAGCAGGTAGATATCGACGAGCAAGGTGTCGTCGTTCTTGCGCGGCCGGGTGTAGCACCACACCGGCAGCTCGACCCGGTCGTACACCCGGACTCGCTCGATGCCGGTGGGCAGATAGCTGATCGGCAACAGTCGGCCCGGATACTGCGGCACCGGATGCAGGATGGCGCTTTGGAAGCAGGCGTCGAGTACCGCCGGATGCAATAGATAGCCGTCATCGCGCCGGCGCAGTACCCGCGGGACCTGAATACGGGCGAGTGCCTCGCCCGGTCCGATATCTATCCGATCGATACCGCAGAAGGCGGGCCCGTAGGCATACCCGCTCTGAGCGAAACGGCCGTACACATCGACGGCTTTCGCGGTGGCCGTGCACCGTTCGCGGATCGCGGCCAGGTCGAAGACCTGCGTGTTCCCGGTGCCGGAGTCCAGGACGTGGAAGCGCCCGCGCGCATTGCGCAACCAGGTGTCGCCGCGCACCGAGCGCTGATGGAATTCGAAGGTCCCGTCCTCCAGGTCCAGTTCGAGCCGACTGATCTGCGGTTCGTCGGACAGCACACACGCCCGCTCGAACTCCACGAACTCCAGCGCGCACGACTGCCCCGTCGCCTCGGCCGCGGCGGCCAGGGCCGCTTCGATGTAGGCGGCGCCGGGCACGATCACCGAACCGAACACATCGTGCTCTCGAACCCAGGACAGCCGATAGTCGTCCCAGCTGATCTCCCAGGTGGGCCGGGCGCCGTCCACCGGTTTGAGCATGGGATGGCGCTGCCCGCCGGCCCGGTAACGCTGCGAGACCTCGCTCTCGTTCCAGAACGACTGCCTGATCCACGGATTCTTCGGCACGTCCAGCACCGGAACGCCGGCCGGATGACGCCGCTGCCAGTCCACCGCATATCCGCCGGTGTAGAGCCGGGCGAAAGTATCCAGGAATACCGCCCAGTCGTCCTTCTTCCGCATGAGCGACGGCACGATGGTGGCCTCGGCGGAGATCTCGGTGACCGAGTTGGCCAGTACCGGATGCGGGCTCAACTCGACGAAGGTCTCGTAGCCGTCCGCCAGCATCGCGCGGATCGCCGATTCGAACAACACCGGCTGCCGGAAGTTGCGCCACCAGTATTCGGTGCCGAGTTCCGAGCCTGCGATGCGGGCGCCGGTGAGCGTCGAGTACAGCGGGATCTCGGTCTCGGAATGCGCGATCTCGCCCAGCGCGTCGAGTAGTTCCGCGCGCAGCGGATCCATATCCCGGCTGTGACAGGCGCAGTTGACCCGCAGCAGCCGTGCGAATACACCGCGGTCGGCCAACTCGGTGGCCAACGCCTCGAGCACCGGGCGCCGCCCGGACAGCGTGCTCGCCTTCGGGCTGTTCAGCGCGGAAACCCACACATCATCGGGGTAGCGTGCGGCCAGTTCCTCGGCCTGCGACTCGGGGACCGCGACGAACATCATGCCGCCGGTGGGGTCTGCGCCGTCCTGGATCCGCGCCCGGTGACAGATCACCTTCAGCGCCTCGGACAGGCTCAGGGCTCCCGAGACATGCGCGGCGGCGATCTCACCCATACTGTGCCCGATCACCGCGTCCGGTTCGACACCCCAGGAACGCCAGAGCTCGACCAGCGCCACCTGTACGGCGAACATCGTCGGCTGTAGATAGCGGGTCTCCCCGATACGCGACGATTCCTCGTCGGCGGTGAGCGCTTCGTGGATGGACCAGTCGATGTACCGGCGGGCCGTCCGATCGCATTCGAGAATCTTGTCCCGGTACACCGGCGCGGTCTCCAGCAGTGTGCGACCCATGGCGTACCACTGCGGTCCCTGTCCGTTGAAGACGAACGCGACCTTCCCATTGCCGCCGCGGCGCGCCTGTCCGGTGACCACCTCGCCCGCCCGCAGTTTGGCGGCGGCCGCCGCCGCATCCCCGGCGACCACGGCCCCGCGGAATTCGAGATGGCCGCGGCGCAGCGCCGTAGCGGCACTGTAGGAGACCAGGTCATCGGCGTTGTCGAGTGCCTGTGCGTGCCGCACGCCCAACTCGTCGAGCGCCGCCGCGCTGCGCGCGCTGAAAGTGAGCACGGCCGGTACCCGGCCGGCCTCGGGTCCGTAGGGCTCGGGAGCCGGTCCGGAGGCCTCGGTCGCCTCGCCCAATACGACGTTGGCGTTGGTACCGCCGAAGCCGAAAGAGTTGACGCTGGCGTAGGCCACCGGATGTCCCGCGGGCCACTGCTGTCCGGTCGCGGCCACCGCGATCGGCAAGGTCTCGAACTCGATATCCGGATTGCCCGCACGGTAGTGGAGGCTGGGCGGCACCCGCCGGTACCGCACACACAAGGCGGCCTTGATCAAGCCGGCGATACCCGCGGCGGCCTCCAGGTGGCCGATATTCGTTTTGATCGACCCGAGCAGCGCGCTGCGGCCCGGCTCGCGGCCGGCACTCAGCACCCGGCCGAGCGCGTTCGCCTCGATCGGGTCACCCACCGGCGTACCGGTCCCGTGCGCCTCGACATAGCCGATCTCCGCGGGTGCGACCCGAGCAGCTGCCAGTGCGGCACGGAAGTTGGCCTCCTGTGATTCGCCGCTGGGCACTGTGATGCCCTGGGTGCGGCCGTCCTGGTTGACGGCGCTGCCGTGGATCAGCGCGTAGACACGATCACCGGCCGCGCGGGCGGCGCTCAGCGGTTTCAGCAGGACCAGACCCACCCCCTCACCGCGCACATAGCCGTTCGCCGACGCGTCGAAGGCCCGGGACCGGCCGTCCGGCGACAGCATGGCGGCCTGGCTGAGCGCAATACCGAACTGCGGTGTCAGCATCAGGTTCACACCGCCGGCCAGCGCCAGTTCGCTTTCCCCGCGGCGCAGGCTCTCCACCGCCAGATGCACCGCGACCAGCGAGGACGAGCACGCCGTATCGATGGTCATACTGGGCCCGCGCAGATCGAACGTGTAGGACAGGCGATTGGAGACGATGCTCATGAAGGTGCCGGTGGCCGAATGCGGGCCGAGCCCCTCCACTTCACCGGGCGCGGATTGGAGCGCGCCGTAGTCCTGGCTGCACGCGCCGATGAACACACCGGTCCGCGTACCCGCACAGGAGCCGGGCACGATACCCGCGTCCTCGAAGGTCTCCCAGGCCACCTCCAGTAGCTGCCGCTGCTGCGGGTCCATCTGCTCGGCGATCCGTCCCGAGATCCCGAAGAAGGCGGCGTCGAAGGTGTCGACCTCATCGAGGTAACCGCCCTGCCGTGCACTGATCCGCCCGGGCTGCTGCGGTTTCGGTGAATAGAAGCGGTCGACGTCCCAACGGTTGCCGGGGGTGGGCGTGATCGCGTCGACGCCTTGCTCGAGCAGCTCCCACAGGTCCCCTGGTCCGGAGACGCCGCCGGGGAGCCGGCAACCGATGCCCACGATGGCCACCGGCTCGCTGTCGCTGTAGTTCATTGCTGCTCCAGATATTTGAAGGCGGCGAGCACCTGTGCTGTGGTGTAAACGTCCTGGGTCGCCCGGAACGAGCTGTAGCTCTCGGTTTCCGGGTACGGGTAGCGGCCGCCGAACCAGGATCCGTCGTCACGCCGCCGGTCCAGCAGCCAGTCCACCGCGCGCCGCACCGGGAGCTCATCGATCCCGAACCCGGTCTGGGCCAGAGTCATCAACGCGAGCGCGGTCTGCAATTCCGGTGCCGACGGCTCCCCGCGGAATCCGGGAACCTCGGAGAACCAGCTGCCGTCGGGTCGCTGCTGTTCGAGTACGAAATCACGTGCCCGAGCAGCGGCCGCGTAGTCGCCGAATTGTACGAGCGCGGCAACCGCGGGGCGCATGAGATAGTAGTGCGTACAGTAGTAGTACCAGTTGATTCCGAAATGGCCCTTGTTTTCCTGCTTATCGGCGAGAAAGTAGAGGGCTTCGTCGAGATGGTCCGGGTCCACCCCGGCCTCGTCCAGCGCGCACAGGGCAAACCCGGTTACCGAGGACTCCAACTGAAATGCTCTGGGGATATGGCTGTGCACTTCCGCCCACGGCCCGTCCGGCCGCTGCCTGCTTCGCAGGAATTCGGCCTTCTGCCGGGCTTTTTCACCGTATCCCAGAAGCGCCAGCGATGAGATGTACTCGCAGCTGGTCTCCGTACAGTACTCGGCGGGCCCGATCTCGGTCGCGCCCCAGCTGAGCATGCCGGTCGGCTTCTCACGCGTGGCCAGAAAGGCGAGTATCCGATCGATCACTGCTTGTAGGACGGCAGGTAACACCTCCTGCCACAGTGCCATAGCCTTCAGCGCGTTGACGGAGTCCCACTCCTGGAACACCACTATCGACGGGTCCTCGGCAATCGAACCGTCCGGCTGCTGAACCATTTGGAAGTACTCGCACGCCTCGGTCACCACTCGATCGACCGATAGTGAACGTTTCTCGAAATGATCGGAAAGCATGCCGACTAAAACGGGCTTTCTTCCGAGTAATTACAGCAGCCAGAAGTATTTCGATCGCTCATATTTCACTCCGCGTACCGCAGGAAAGTTCCGACGGCGAATGGCGCGCCGACACCGGCGAAGCTAACACAACGCAACTATTCCGTGGAACTCCCAAATCTGGGAATAGTCGACTTGCGTGGACCGCACAGTTTCGGAGGCGGGGCGGGCCTGATCTCGATACGCGGACTTCCCGGGCCGCCGTCGCGGCACCCCTTCTCGGCATTTCGAGCTACCGTTTGCGGCGCCGCATTGAGTGCGGTACGTTCCCGCCTGCCGGAGTCGCTGATCCGGTGGATTTGGAGTCACGAATGAATCGTCGAGCTTTCGAACCGCTTCGCTGGGTCGAGGTCACAACACTCGGCGATCTGCTGGATCGGCGAGCGCATGAGCATCCCGAACGCATCGCCCTGTCCTTCCCGGATGTCGAGGTGACCTACGCTCAGCTCACAGCACGTGCCGATCTGCTCGCCCGCGGGCTGCTCGCCGCCGGTGTCGATACCGGCGACACGGTCGGAATCCTGGTGCCGAACTGCCCCGATTCCATTGCCGCACTCATCGCGGTGACGCGGATCGGCGCCCTGCCGGTGCCGATCAACGGCCGGTTCAAGGAACGCGAACTCGCCCAAGTGGTGGACCACGCGCGGATGCGGCTGCTGTTCGTCCATTCCGGCACACCGATTCCAGCTCCGGTGCGACAGCAGTGCGAGCGGCTGCGCGAGCTGGTCCAGCTGGGTCCGGGCGAGCCGCCGGCGGGTATCCGCAGCGAGCGCGAATTCCTCGACGCGGCGGCGGAAGTGGATCCCGGCGCGGTTCGCGAGCGCAGCCGCTATGTCCGCGTCCGCGATACCGCGGTGGTCATGTACACCTCCGGCACCTCCGCGAGCCCGAAAGGCGCCATGATCAGCCACGAGGCGCTGATCCGCTTCGCGGACGGCGCGGCACACACCCGGCTCGAACTCGTCGGCGCCGACCGTGTGTGGACACCATTGCCCCTGTTCCACATCGGTGCTGTCGCCTTCGCGGTCGCCAGTATCTACGCCGGGTGCACCTACTGCCACGTCGGCCTCTTCAATCCGGCTGCCGCGCTGGAGCAATTGGAGAAGCAACGCGCTACGGTCGCGCTGCCCGGTTTCGAGACGGTCTGGCTGCCCGTGCTGAACCATCCCGACTTCGCGGACCGTGATCTGTCGGCACTTCGCCTGGTTATGACAGTCGGCGTCCCCGAACGTGTTCGCGAGATGGCGAATCGTCTTCCGCACGCCGTGCAGGTCTCCTGTTTCGGGATGACCGAGGCTTCCTCCTTTCTTTCGCTCAGCGAGCAGACCGATACCCAGGAGCAGCGAACCACCACCGGCGGCCGACCACTGCCCGGAATGCAGTGCCGGGTGGTCGATCCCGAGACAGGGCTCGACCTGCCACCCGGTTCGGAGGGCGAACTGTTGTTCCGGGGGACCAATTGCTTCGACGGCTACCTGCACGATCCGGAACTGACCGCGAGATGTTTCGACGACAAGGGCTGGTTCCACACCGGTGATGTAGCGGTGATGGACGCCGAGGGCCGGGTCACCTTCGTGAGCCGCCTCAAGGACATGCTCAAAGTGGGGGGCGAGAACGTCTCCGCGGTGGAGGTGGAGGATTTTCTGCTCCGCCACCCCGCAGTCCACATCGTGCAGGTGGTCGCCGCGCCGGATTCCTACTACGTCGAAGTACCGGCCGCCTTCATCGAACTCGTGCCGGGCGCGACCGCGACCGAACAAGAGATCATCGACTACTGCCTCGGCAGCATCGCGACATATCGAGCGCCTCGCTACGTGCGGTTCGTCGACGAATGGCCCATGTCGGGCACCAAGATCAAAAAATATGTGTTGCGCGAACGTATCCGGGCCGAACTGGCCGAACGTGGTATCGATCGCGCACCGAAGCTACATGCGCCGCAGGAGATCCGATGAGCGGCGGACTACACACCGTCACCCGGCTCTACCGGAACTCGCTGCGCCTGCACACCTCCACCTTGCTGGGCGATCCCGTTGCTTCGGTGCTGAATCTGCGGAGAGGCAGCGACGGCCACACCCACTACGAGCGGATCCGGGCCCGCGGTGATCTGATCCGCGGACGCAGTGGACTGTGTATGACGGCCTCGCACGCGGTGTGCAAAGAGGTGCTGCGCGACAACCGGTTCGCGGTGGCACCCACCTCCGCTGTCCGGCTGAAGCTACGTCCACTGCCCGGACAGCACACCGATTTCCTGGTGCATCCGCTCGACGACTCTCTGGCCTCCGCCAACCCTCCGGAACACACCAGGCTGCGTAAGCTCGTTGCCCCGCTCTTCGGTGCCGCGCAGCTGCGCGCGCGCCGTGAATTCGTCGAAGAACTGGTCGAGCGGCAACTGGACGCTCTCGACGGCGGCGAACCGGTCGATCTCATCGACGCCTTCGCGCTGCGCATTCCGAGCCTGGTCATCGCCGAGCTACTCGGTCTCCCGGCCGCCGACCACGATCATTTCGCACGCTGGGGAATCGAGTTCGGCGCGACGGTGGATGGGGCGCGCGGGGTGCGCGAGCGCCGGCGCACCCAGGTGCTGCTCGCCGAACTCACCGACTATTTCGCTGCGGCGGTCGCGAAGCGTCGTGCCGAACCAGGCCCCGATCTGATCACGGCGCTCGGCGCCGCGGTCGACGAAGGCGCCATGACCGAAGCCGGTCTGGTGGCCACCTGTCAGGCACTGCTCATCGGCGGTTTCGTCACCACCGCCAATATCATCGGCAACGCGGTGGTCGCGCTGTCACAGAACCCCGCCCAGCATGAGATGTTCGCCGCCGACCCGGGACTGGCCGGGGCCGTGGTGGAGGAAACGCTGCGGTGGGAAGCCCCCGCACAGTACAGCGTCCGAGTGGCGGGCGAACCACTCGAACTGGCCGGTCGGCAGCTGACCGCGGGCACTCCAGTGGTGGCCCTACTGGCCGCCGCCAACCGCGATCCGGCAGTGTTCGCCGAACCCGGCCGCTTCGATATCGCCCGGCGGAACGCACGGGAGCATCTGGCGTTCGCGGCCGGTGTGCACTACTGCTTGGGCGCAGGACTGGCCCGGATGGAGGGTGAGATCGCGCTGCGCGGCCTCTACCGCCGTTTCCCCCGGGTACGTGCGGTGGGCGCACCCGTCTACTGCCCGTCACGGGTCATCCGCGGCCCACGGCACCTGCTCGTGCGCACAGACAGCTGAGTTCGCCCCCGAGGGATATCACCACTCTCCCGTTTCGAGCCCGGCCGACTCTCGACGGCCGGCTATCACGCGAGGTGAATCATGTCCCATCCGTGTCTGTCTCGGTCCCTTCGTCGCTGGACTGCCGCACGCCGGGTGTCGCTCCTATCGGCGGCACTGCTCGCCGGATCGCCGACGCAACAGCACCCGCCGCCGCGAACTACGACACACTCGGGGGGCGCCACGAAGTATCGACCCCTGGTGCGGTCGTCGAGGACGGGCCGGCGGACAACACTGTCGCCACGGCCTTCTGCACTCCGCGGCATTGGGCGGGCGGCCCGCGCCGGGCCGACGTGCTCGTGGCGGGTGCGACCTACAACCGGGAGTACTGGGACTCCTCGTTCGATCCGGAGACCTACTCCTACGTCGACGACACCTCGGCCGCCGGGCGAGCGACGTTCAGTTTCGACTGCCTCGGCACAGGTGCCATGCGCAAGCGCAAGGCACTCTCCGTTGGTTTTCGGCGATTACCACGGGGACCGCAGTGTGCCCGGCGGAGACTTCCGGGCACACTGCTACCGGCGAGAACACCGCCCGATCAGGGGCTTCAGGACTTGTCACCGCGGGCCGATCCGAACCTCCGGAAGGCGACAGCCGACGCAGCAACAGTTACCCGGCCACCGCCCGAGTCGGCCCGGATCAGGCGGCCGTGGTGATGGAAGCGGCCTCGTCGGGTTCGGCCATCGCCTGTTCGCGCAGGGTCCGCAGCGTTTTGGCGAGGATGCGTGACACCTGCATCTGCGAGATCTCGAGCCGTTCGGCGATCTGCACCTGGGTCAGGTTCGCGAAGTACCGCCAGACCAGGATCTGCCGTTCCCGCTGCGGCAGTTCCGCGATCAGCGGGCGCAGTGTCATCGCGTCCTCGAGCAGCCGGTAGCAGGGGTCCTCCCCGCCGAGCCGGGCCAGTACCGCCGGCGGCGAGACCCCGTCGTCCTGGTCGTCGGAGGGAGCGTCGAGGGAACTGCTGGTGTGCGCGTTACCGGCGATGAGCGCCCTGGTGACGTCGGTGAGATCGGCATCGAGTTCCGCGGCGATCTCGCGCGCTGTGGGCATCCGGCCCAGCCGCTGGTACAGCGTCTCGGTGGCCGGGCCGATTCGCAGATGCAGTTCCTTGGTGCCGCGCGGCACCCGCACGGCCCAGGTGTGATCACGGAAGTGGCGGCGCACCTCGCCCATGACGGTCGGGATGGCGAAGGACAGGAACGAGCTGCCCCGCGACCCGTCGAAGCGGTCCACCGCCTGGACCAGGCCGAGCCGCGAGATCTGGAGCAGATCGTCGAACGCTTCGCCGCGGCCGGAGAACCGGCGCGCGATGTGTTCGGCCAGCGGCAGGCAGCGGTACACGATCTGCTCGCGTAGCGCCCGCCGGCGCGGGTCCTCGGGTGCGAGCGCGGCCAGCTCGGCGAAAAGCGGTTCGATGTTGTCGTAGCTGTCGCCGGGACCGGGCACATGGGTAGTGCGGGACGCACGGTCTCCGGCGTACCGGTCGGTCGTGGCTTCGGTCGTTTCGTTCACCGGATGCTCCTCGGGCTTTCCCAAACCTCGTTGGACGGGATATACCCCCGCCATGTGGTGATTGAAACGTGATCTGAAAATCCCGCGAGTGTGAAACGGCCGACGCCGGTGGCGATGTTTCGGACGGTCGAAAACGGTCATGCGCACGATGACGGGCGCCGTAGCCGGCAGACAGTCGTGCGGCGCGATCGCCCAGGCGAGAGAACGGAGGACCGATGACCATTCAGGACACCATCGCTCAGCTGAACCAGGACATCACCACGGCCGAGGATGCGGGTGACGAAGCCACCGCGGCCCGGCTGCGCCGGGAACTGGAAACCGCGCTGCGCAGCGCCGAGGACCCGGACACCGGGCAGCAGGGCGCCCAGTAGTCGCTCCGGAATACCGGCGGGGACGCCCGGTGCGGGCGTCCCCGCCGGCCGTTATCGCGCCGGTGGCGCGACAGTGGTCGTACAGAAGGTCTGGCACTGCCCCGGGGTCGGCGTCACCTGTGCCGGCTGTTCGCCGAAATCAGCGGTGCTCACCAGGATCATCACCAGCAGCGCGCCCCCGACCACCAGGCCGAAGATGAGCAGCGTGGGCCACAGCCAAGTGCGCATCGGCCGCTCGTCGGCAACCGGTACCACCGGCACCACTGTGCCCGCCGGATTGATCGCATCCTCGGGACCCGCCGGGTTCGCCGGGTTCACCGGGTTCACCGGACTCGCCGGGTCGAGCGGGTCCGCCGGATTGAACGGGCTCACCGAGCCGGGCGCGCCGCCCTCGTCTTCGGCCTTCACACAACACCTCCAGTAGGTCTCGTGTGCCGGGTACCCCGAAAACGGCTCCGCTCACGTGAGTTCGTCGGGTGCCGCCGGGTCAGGACGAGATGTAGATACTCCAGTCGGGAAAGCCCCACCGGCCGTTGTGCTCGCCGCGTTCGATCCCACCGCCGTAGGTGCCGCGGCAGCCGATGCCGTTCCAGAGTTTGACCTTCCGGTCGGTGAGGTTGCGCACCGACGCCCGGCCGACGACCCCGACCGCACTGAGATCGATACAGCCGCTGGGGTTGTCGATGATCTTCTCCACCCGACTCCCCTCGGCGATCCACCGCAGTGCGACCTGCCCGCTCGCGGCGTGCGCGCTACTGTCCACTGCCGATGTCACCGCTATCGCCATCGCGGCCGAACCCAGAGCCATCACGAAACGACGCATACGAGAACCTTCCTGAACGGGAGGACATCCCACACGGAAACCGATCGAGCGCCGACCATTACAGCCGAACCCTCCCCCGTGCCCGCGCCGACGCGCCGGTGTCGATGCCGGAAAATGCGGGCCCGCTGCATGTTCGAACCACGCACCCCGCGATGTCACCGCCCGACATACCCCTCTGACCAGCCGATACGAACCGGACAGCGGTCCAATCCCCGTCGCCGCCGCGCGAAGCCCGCCAACGCCCCTTTCTTCACAGGTTCCCCATCACGGCCATACTGTCGGTCGGCCCGCCCTTGCGGGGCAAGGTTCTCGGGGACAGTTGATCCTCGGTGAAAGGTCCGGTTATGCCCGATCTCGTCTTCCTGCTCGGCCGGATCCGGCCCGCCCGCGCTCGCCCCGGTCCACCTCGATACCGGCGGGCCGGCTCGGCTACGCCGGCCGCGACCCCGCGGTGACCTGATCTCGGACGCCCGGTTACCGCCGCAGCGGCACAGGCCGCTGTCCCACCGCGACGCACCCGATTCCGAACCCTCGACGACGGGTCAGTGTGTGCGCCGCCGGGCCCGTTCCAGTTCGACCGTCGCCGCCCGGACCGCGTCCCGGGCGGCGCGTTCGGCGTTGCGGGCGAATCGGTGCCGGTCTTCCGCCGCGGCGAGTTCGTCGCGGAGTCCGGTCAGCCGCGCGGTGGTGGCCGCGAGGTGCTCGGTCGCACGTTGTGCTTCCTTCTCGGCGGCGGTGAGAGCCTCGCGCGCAGCGGTTTCGGCGGCGCGGAGTTCTTCCCGCGCGCGCAGCCGGTCCGTTTCGGCGCGCGTGTATTCGGCATCGCCGGCCTTCTTCTTCGGCCGTGTCTCCGCGTCGGCGGCCTTCGGCTTGCCCCGGACCACGGACAGATCGGGCTCCACCGGGCCGAAACCCGCATAGCTCTGCGCGGTGACCAGGGTGCCGGCCCGGACCTGCTCGGCGATATCGGGATCGGCCAGAGCGGCCGTCAGCGTCTCGCCCACCTGCCGCAGTACCGCTCCGGAAACGGGTCGGCCCCGGCCGGCGGCCACCTCACCCGCCCGTTCGGCCAATGCGTCCACCACCTGCCGGCGCTGCCGGGTCAGTTCACGCAACCGGGCACCCGACAGTTGCCGCTGCGCCGTTCGCAGCTCGGCGCCGAGCCGCAGCAGGGCGTCCACCTCCCGAGGGGCCGCACGCACCAGTGTGTTCACCGCCCATGCCGCGACCGTGGGTTTGCGCAGGGCCGCGATCGCCGCCGCCAGTTCCCGATCCCCGAGTTCCTTTGCCGCACCGGCGCGGGCGTCGCGCGCGGCGACGAACTCCGCGGGCGCCAGCCCGTACAGGTCGGCGGCCACCTCGCCCAGGCTCATACCGCACGAGCCTAGCGGCGCGGGGCGCGCCCGGATCGGTACGCGCGAGCGGGTCAGCGCGCCTCGATCGTGCCGCGGAGGATGTGCAGCAGGCCCTCGGGATCGTCCCGTACCGAATTGTGCCCGCCGTCCAGTGCGTATGTGGTCCACCCGGGGTCCCGGCCCAGGCGCGCACACACGCCGGTGAATGGTGAGGAGGTTGCCCATCCGGCGGCGTAGACGTAGGTCATATGGGTATCGAGATTCACGCCGGCCCGGCGCAGGTGGCCGCGTCCACCGACGCCGGTCGGCGTCGACGGCAGCACTCGGTGCCCTTCGTCCGGCGGCTGTCCGGAAGCTGGTGCAGGCGTGCTGTGCGATCCACAACCCGCGCTGGTCGCCGACCACAGTGTCACCGCCGGGGCACCGCGGCGCATCGCCCACGACGTCGGTGGGTGATGTCCTCGAAACACCATCCGCCGTGGCACATACGCCCACGACTCCGGCGGTCGAGGCCGACCGCCTCGCGACGACCGAGTACGCCGAGGGGATCTCGCGCCGAAGGCCACCGGAGGCGACCGGTTGCCCGCATCGCACCCGGCGGCGGCCTACCGGGGGCACGTTCCCGCTGCACTGGGCGGTCCGGTGCGGCGTCGGTCTCGATCACGCGTCGTTTCCGCAGGTCGCGACGGCATCTCCGGGGCGTCTGAGGAAAACTGTGGGAATGGGTGCGCCCGCCACGGAGGTACCGGCCGCGCAACGGCATCGCAGACTGCTGCGTAGTGGGGTGTGGTCGGCCTATCTGCTGGCGCTGCTGGTGGTCACCGTGCTCTTCGGCCCGCCGACCCAGCGGATCTACCAGGCGCTGTGGATCGTCGTGGGGATCGCGGCATTCGCACCGCACCGGCCGTGGCGGGACCAACTACGCATTCTCGTGGACTGGGTGCCGCTGATCGCCGCGCTGGTCGTCTACGACCACACCCGCGGTATCGCCAATACACTCGGGATGCCGCTGCGCGTCCGCGAACCGGTCGGGGTCGAACGCGCCCTGTTCGGCGGGACCGTGCCCACGGTGTGGTTACAGGAGCAACTGAACGGTGACGGCGGACGGCCCTGGTGGACCGTATTCACCGGCCTCGTCTACACGAGCCACTTCCTGGTGCCCTGGCTGATCGCCGCGATCCTCTACGTCTTGTCGCGGGAGCGCTGGTCGAAATATATGCGCCGGATCCTGCTGCTGTCCTATCTCGGTCTGGTGACCTATGTCCTGCTGCCCGCCGCGCCGCCCTGGTACGCCGCCCGCGTCGGGGTGATCCCGGCCGAGGTCCACCGAAGCACCGGTTTCGGGTTCCGGCTGTACTCGGTCGATATCGGCGCCGACTGGCTGGCCGCGCAGAGTAATCCCGTCGCCGCGATCCCGTCGCTGCACGCGGGCTTCGCGCTGCTGGTCGCGGTCGCGCTGTGGCCGTCGGCCCGGCAGTGGTGGTGGCGGATCCCGTTGGCCGCCTTCCCCGTGACGATGGGTTTCACCCTCGTCTACGGGGGTGAGCACTATGTGATCGATGTGCTGCTGGGCTGGGTGTACGTCGGGCTGGCGATCGGGCTGGCCACCGCCTGGGAGCGGCGCCGGACACCGGCGGGACCGGTCCCGGCGCCCACATCCGCGGCGCCGGGCGGCGATCGCGGCGGCTAGCCGGCCGGGCCGCGCGATACCCAGGGCGCCAGCAGCAGCGTGGCGGCCCGGCGGATATCGGCCACCGCCTGTTCCGCACTCAATTGGCCCGCCGTGGCCCAGGTCAGGATGCCGTAGGCGCACTGTTCGGCGAGCCGGGCCAGCTGTTGGTCCGCCTCGTCCGGTTCGCCGATTCCGGCGGCGGCGAGGATCCGGTCGCGCAGGGTGGGGTCGACCGCCACCGGCCCGGCCGAGCGCACGGCATTCGCCGAGACCAGCATGGCGCGACCGAGCAGGGGGCGTCGGAGCAGCCCGGTCACCGCCGATTCGAGCAGGTCGGCCACGGGGCCCACCGGATCGGCCGGGTCCGCCACCGGCACGGGCAGGTCCGCGACGGCCGATTCGAGTACGCCCGAGTAGAGATGATGTTTGGACGGGTAGTAGCGGTACAGCGTTCCCAGCGCCACCCCGGCGGCCGCCGCGATATCGGACATCTGGACGTGTTCGAGCCCCTGTTCGGCACCGAGCCGGGCGGCGGCGCGCAGGATGGCGCGCCGGCGCTCGTGCTGGAGCATGGTGGTCGGCCGGCCCGGCTCCCTGGGTTCGGCGATCCGCGGCACTGGGTACCTCCGTTCGGAAAAACTAGAATTCACTCTAGTATTTCCGGGCTCCCGGTTGTAGAACTGGGTGTGGCCCGATCCCGAACCCCGAACGGAGACCCAGTTATGCCCCCTGTCGATCCCGGTCGCTACGGCCCGTGGGCGGTGATCACCGGCGGTTCCGAAGGCGTGGGCCGATCGTTCGCCCGGCAACTCGCGGAATCCGGTATCCACTTGCTGCTGGTGGCCCGGCGGGCCGGTCCGCTCGAAGACACCGCCGCGGAATGCCGGGCCCTGGGCGTCACGGTCCGCACCCTGGCCGTCGACCTCACCCACCCGGAAGCCACGACGGCGGTACTCGACGCGGTCGCCGATGTGGAGGTCGGGTTGCTGGTCCACAATGCCGGCGCCAACACCCACAGCGCCGAGTTCCTCGACGGCGATCCCGCGGCCTTCCAGCAGGTCGTCGAACTCAACATCACCACCCCGCTGGCGCTGATCGCCGGATTCGGGACCGCGATGCGCGATCGGCGCCGCGGCGGGATCCTGCTGGTGGGTTCGCTGGCCGGCTACCTGGGATCGCGGCGGCACACGGTCTACGGCGGAGTGAAGGCATTCGGCCGGATCTTCGCCGAAGGTCTCTGGCTGGAATTGCGCGAGCACGGCGTGGACGTGCTCGAACTCGTCCTCGGCGTCACCCGCACCCCGGCGATGCAGCGCGTGGGTCTGGACTTCGACATCCCCGGAATGCCGGTCTCCGAACCCGACGAGGTCGCGACCGAAGGTCTCGCGGCGCTGGGCCGAGGCCCGGTCCACGTCATCGGCGCCCATGAGCGTCTCGCGGCCCGGCGCAGCGATCCCGATCGCGCGGCGGCCGTACTGGGCGCGGACCGGATGATGCGGCGACTCATCGGCGCCGCCGAAGACCCGCCGCGGTGAGAGTCGGGCTGTCCACTCCGATCGTGGTCCGGGTACCCGGTACGGCCTCTCCCTGGGAATCCGGCGGGGGCACCGCCGAACTCGTCCGGATCGCCGAACTCGCCGACGAACTCGGCTTCGATCATCTGACCTGCTCCGAGCACATCGCGGTCCCCGCGGCCGATACCGAGACCCGCGGTTCGACCTACTGGGATCCGCTGGCGACACTGTCCTATCTGGCGGCACGGACCAGCCGGATCCGCCTGGCGACCTCGGTCATCGTACTGGGATACCACCATCCACTCGCGCTGGCCAAGCGTTACGGCACCCTCGATCGGCTCAGTGGCGGCCGGGTGGTGCTCGGGGTCGGTGTCGGCTCACTGGAAGCCGAATTCGCCCTGCTCGGTGCGGAATTCCCGGAGCGCGGCGCCGCCGCGGACCGCGCTCTCGAGCAAGTACGGGACGCGTGGGGGCGGCGGGAGGTCGGCGAGTTCGTCGTCGACCCGCCCGCCACCTCGACCACCGCACCGCTGTGGGTCGGCGGCCGCACCCGTCGCTCACTGCGCCGGGCCGTGGCCCTGGGCGTGGGCTGGGTACCGTTCGGCCTGTCCACGGATACGCTGGCGGCGCATCTGGCCGCGGTACCCCCGCCGCCCGGTTTCGAGGTGGTACTGAGCCCGGGCCGGGCCCTGGACCCGCTCGCGGATCCCGCCGGCACCCGGTGGCGGCTGACCCGATTACGCGATATCGGCGCCACCGTGGCCTGCTGCGACCTGCGGGCCACCGATATCGACCACTACTGCGAACAGCTCGCGGCGCTGCGCGCGGCGGCCGGCCCGCTCTGAGCACCGCAATGGAAAGGAAAGCTATGGACGAGGACCGTTTCACGCGTCTGGAAGCGCGTGTGCGCCGGCTCGAGGACGAGGTGGCGATCACCCGGCTGCTCGCCTCCTACGGCCCGTTCGTCGATGCCGGGGCCGCCCCGGATGTGGCCAACCTGTGGACCGAGGACGGTGAATACGATGTCGAGGGCTGGTCGATGCGCAGTCGCGCGGATATCCACGCGATGGTCGAATCGGCGGCGCACCACTCCCTGATCGACGCGGGCTGTGCGCATTTTCTCGGACCGTCCCGGGTCGTCGTCGACGGCGATACGGCCACGGCGGTCTGTGAATCACTGCTGGTGCGCCGGTACGACGACGGCTACCGGGTGTGGCGGGCGGGGGCGAACAGTTTCCGGCTCACCCGCACTCCGCACGGCTGGCGGATCACCCGCCGCGTCACACGGGCTCTCGACGGTGCCCGGCAGGCCCGGGACCTGTTGCTCACCAACATCTCTCCAACGGCGGACTGAGCCGCACCGGGACCCGGCGGACCGACCCGGCCGGCGACGGTGGCCGAGCCCGCCACCCGGGTCAGCGAGGCCGGTCCCAGGCCCGGATGGTCGCGCAGGTGGTACCGGTGTACTCCGCGACGCTGGAGTTCGGGCTCGTTACCGGTCAGTGAACTGCCGGCCGGCCATCGTCTCGTTCCGGGCGCTACCCGTCCCCGACGGATGACGGTCGATACCACCGCGCCGAGCGAACGCCCGGCGTGTGACCCAGGCCGCCACAGGCCAACGTTTGCCGCCGGGTACCAGGTGGTAGTCATCCAAGGAAATGCTCTCGCGTGGTCCGTCCCTCGCCAAGACGGTTCGGGAGGGGGCGGCACAACGGGCAACAGGTGGCTAGGAGAGTCGGGTGTCGGTAGTTCTCGTGCTTCAGGCACGCGGTCTCGGTGATCTACTCACCGCTGTTCCGGCATTACGTGCACTGCGCCGGGCCCGCCGCACCGATCATCTGATGCTGGCCGCCCCGCATCGCCTACGTCCCATCGTCGATGTGATCGCCTGCGTGGACGAGTTCGTGCCCATCGCCGATCCGCAGGGCCTGCGCTGGGACGGGCCGCCGCCGAAACTGGCGGTGAACCTGCACGGCGCCGGCGCCGCCCCGATCGTGCAGCTCGGCAAGACCGGAGCCGAACGGATCCTCACCTACGGGAATCCGGCGTTCCCGGAGATCCCGGCGCCCGATTGGAAGCCCGACCACCATCCGATCGACCGCTGGTGTCATCTGCTCGAATTCGATGGGATCGGTGCGGATCGGCGCAATCTGGGCCTGGTACCGCCGGTGGCCACCACCAGCCATCGCGACAGCGTGGTCGTTCATATCGGCGCGAGTGCGGCGGCCCGGCGCTGGCCCGCCGACCGATTCGCGGCGGTGATCCGGCATCTGCTGGTGCTCGGTCACGAGGTGGTGCTGACCGGCGACGAGAGCGACCGGGAGAACGCGCTGGGGATCGCGGCCCGGGCCGGGCTGTCGGGCCAGCGAGTGCTGGCCGGTAAGCAGAACCTGATCGAACTGTCGGCAACGGTGGCCGAGGCCTCCGTCGTCCTGTGCGGGGACACCGGCGTCGCCCATCTCGCCACCGCCTTCGGGACCCGCACCGTGCAACTGTTCGGCCCCACGGCCCCGGATCAGGGCGGGCCGCCGCGGCACCTGCTGACCCGGCACGAGGTGCTGTGGGCCGGGCGCATCGGCGACCGTCACGCCACCAGCACCGATCCCGGCCTGCTACAGATCGGCTCGACCGAGGTGGTCGCCGCCCTCGACCGGCAGCTGAGCAAGCGCCGGCACGAAGCGACCGTGCCCGGCAGTACGGCGTACCGCCGGGTCGGCTGAGGCCGGGGCGCTAGCGGTCGTCCCTGTTCGCGGCCTCGGTGAGCGCGGCGGCGTAGGCGGCCAGGGCGCTCTGCCAGAACTGTTCCAGGTAGTCGCGGGCATCGCTGAGACCACGCGGGTCCAGTGAGTAGAGATGACGGTTGCCCATCGGCCGCATCATCACCAGCCGCGCGTCCCGCAGTACCCGCAGATGCTGCGATACCGCCGAGCTGGTGATTCCGACCTCGGCGGCGAGTTCCCCGACCGAGCGCGGCCCGGCCGGCAACGCTTCGAATATCGCGCGCCTGGTGGGGTCCGCCAGGGCGATCAGCGGCGCGACTCTGTTAGCGACCACTGAAACAGTGTCGATCTTCTGGCACACTTCGGTCAAACTAGATCAATGTCTCACCTGTGCAGCTCGGCGGGCGATATTTCCGGTTCGTTATCGGACGGCAATCCGCGACCTGCACTTATATGATCTCGTGACTGTTGCCACACAATTGCTGACTCGGCGTGTCGGTCCCCTAGCTTGTAACCATGCCCGTGACCCTTCCGTTACCTTTCCGTAAGCTCACGGTGTCGTCGATCGGCCGTCGCCCCATCACGACACAGGTTGTCGCCACCTCGACAGCCCTCTGCGCCGGTTTCGCCCTCTTCGCCGCGGGAGCCGATTCCGGTAACGAACAGATCACCCCGGTGGCCGCCACTTCGGAGGCGCCGGCCGACCCCGCCGACCGCTCGCCCGCCGAGCGGCCCGCCATCTCGCACGACCCCGCCGCGTGGGCCCCCCATCAGGCCGCCGGCGACAACCAGCCCGCTCCGGTGTCCTTCCCGTTCTTCGAGCCACCACGGCCCACCACGGTACAACCGGCCGACGGCGTCGTATCCTCGGGCTTCGGGGCACGCTGGGGCACCAACCACAACGGCATCGACTTCGCCGCGAATATGGGTTCGCCGATCCGGTCGGTCACCGACGGTGTCGTGATCGAGGCCGGCCCGGCCACCGGCTTCGGCCTGTGGGTTCGCGTCCAGCAGGATGACGGCAGCGTCGGCGTTTACGGCCATATGCAGGACATTCTCGTCTCGGTCGGCCAGCAGGTGCAGGCCGGTGACGTGATCGCCACCGTCGGCAGCCGCGGCCAGTCCACCGGGCCGCACCTGCACTACGAGGTCCACCAGCCCGGTATCGGCCCGGTCGACCCCCTGCCCTATCTCGCCGGGCGCGGGCTCGTCCTGAACAACCCCGGCTGACCCTTACCCACAGCCGATCCGACGGCTCCCGGCATACCGGGGTACCGGCCGCACATCGTCCCGTAGTGGGACGCGGCGGCCGGATCCCCGTTCCTACCGTCGGTCCATGTCCACACCGCTCCTCGGCGTCCCGGCTACCGGACGCCCCACCACCTCCGATCCACGTCGGGTGATCGGACGCCTGCACCGGCCATTGCTGCTCAGCTCCACGGCAATGGCCGGTCTGGTGTTCACCGGCCTGATCGCGATGATGGTCGACGACCGCGTGCTGCTCGGCGAATCGGTCTGGCTCAAACCGGTCAAATTCGGGCTGGCGTTCGTGCTGTACTCGCTCACTCTGGCCTGGCTGCTGTCGCTACCCCACCGCGGTAGCCGGGTGACCTGGTGGCTGGGTGTCGTGTTCTCCGTCACCGCGATCGTGGACGTGGGATTCATCGTGGTCCAGGCCGCGCGGGGCACCTTCAGCCATTTCAACACCGAAACCGACCCGGTCAACGAAATCGGGCAACTCATCTTCGCCTCGGGTGTCCCGGGTCTCTTTTTCGCGAATCTGCTGATCGCCGTGATCGTTTCGATACGTCCGGGCGCGGATCGGCCCACGGTGTGGGCCATTCGCGGTGGGCTGGCGATGGCGGTGGTCTCGATGGCACTGGGATACCTCATGGGTTTCACCGGGACCCAGCTCACCCGAACCGCCGACGGCCGACTCGTCGAACTGGCCGCCGGGCACACCGTGGTCGACGCCGCGACCCGGGAGGCCGTCGGCGCACCGGACGCGGTGCCGGGTATGCCGATCACCCACTGGAGCACCCTGGGCGGCGATCTGCGCATTCCCCATTTCATCGGATTGCACGGAATCCAGGTGGTACTGGCCGCGGTGGTGATCCTCGCCTGGTGCGCGCGACGTCACCCCCGGCTGCGCCCGGCCCGGACCCGCAGCAGATTGATCGGGGTGATGATCCTGGGCGGGGGCGGTCTGCAGGCGATCACGTTCTGGCAGGCGATGCGCGGGCAGCCACTGGTGCACCCGGACACCGCCACCCTGCTCGCGCTGTGCGGCCTCGGCGTCGTGGTGACGATCCTCGCCGCGCTCAGCGTCGGGTCCACCCCGGCGGTCGGCGGCGAGACGATCTCGCCGCCGCGCGCACAGTGCGATTCGGCGCAGGTCAGCGCAACCGTTCGGCGTCCCGGGCGAGTTCGACCAGCACCGCGCTGAGCCGCGCGAGCTCGTCCCGGTCGGCGCCCTCGTCGACGGCCGTCGCCACATCCTCGGCCGCGCAGCGCGCGGCGAACCACCGGTCGGCCAGCGCGGTGGCCTCGGCGGCACTGAGCACCACCGAATCGGCGGGGATCCCAGTGCCCTTCACATTGTTGCGATGCTCATAGGCGCGCTGGCGGCAGGACTGTCGGCAGTAGCGGCGCCGCCGCCCCGCTTCCGAATCCACTATTTCCCGACCACACCACAGGCACGACTCCAACCGGCGCGACATGACCCGACACCCTAATAGGAACTCTCGCAGCGGCACACACCGCACACCGCGCGGGACCATTTCGCCCAACCCCGTACAATTACAAGGCTTGGGAACGGAAAGACCCTGACGAACGTTGACATGAACAGGGCGCACGGCCTGGACCGGCACGAATCCTCGATTCGTGGCACAGCCAACGGCCCGCGCACGTGACCCTAACGGTCGGCGGGCGACAACGGCCGGCGAACGCGACCCACCAGGTCGCGGTAGCAAGACAACAAGGGGTCGACCCATCGGCTCGCGCCCCCGGCGCGGGTTCCGGTGCCCCGCAGCGGATACACCGTCGGTGTTTCCGCTCCGGTGTTCCGGAGCCCCTCGGCAGGGCACCGCGGGCCCGCGCGCGGCAACGCGCCGACAACACAGAGAGGACCTGTACAGATGGCAGATCGCGTACTCCGGGGCAGCCGGCTCGGAGCGGTGAGCTACGAAACCGACCGCGACCATGATCTGGCTCCCCGCCGGATCGCCCGGTACCGGACCGACAATGGTGAAGAGTTCGATGTTCCGTTCGCCGACGACGCCGAGATCCCGCCGACCTGGTTGTGCCGCAACGGCCAGGAAGGTGTGCTGATCGAGGGCACCACGCAGGAGGCGAAGAAGGTGAAGCCGCCCCGCACGCACTGGGACATGCTGCTCGAGCGGCGCAGCAAGGACGAGCTCGAGGAACTGCTCAAGGAGCGGCTGGAACTGCTCAAGACCCGTCGCCGGGGCTGAGCCCGGCCGACCCGAACGGCACACCGAAGGCCGTGCCCGCCGGATATCCGGCGGGCACGGCCTTTGTCGTGCTCAGTGACTGGCCACCCGGCGGTACTGCAACAGCGCCAACGGCATCGCGATCAGCAGAATGGCCACCGAGCACAGGATCGCGTATTCGACGCAGTGCTCGGCCGGCCAGCCGGTCGCGGTAGGGAACATCGGGGGCGCGCTGTTGTCGAACAGTTTCCGGCCGGTCGCCGCGACCGCGGTGATGGGATTCCACTCGGCGATGGTGGCGAGCGGCTCGGGCAGGGTCTGGGCCGAGATGAACGCCGAGGAGATGAACGACAGCGGGAACAGCCAGATCAGCCCGGCACTCTGGGCGACCTCGACATTCGGGGCGACAAGACCGGTGAGCGCGCCGATCCACGACATGGCGAAGGCGAACAGCAGGATCACCGCGTAGGCGAGTGCGGCCTCGGCCAGGCTCCCATTGATGCTCCAGCCGACGATGTACCCGCACACGGTCATCACCACCAGGCTGACCATGCTCACCACCAGATCGGAGAGCGTGCGCCCCATCAGCACTGCCAGCCGGGACATGGGCAACGCGCGCATCCGGTCGATGATGCCCTTCTCCAGGTCACCGGCCAGTCCGACAGTGGTGAACGCAGCACTGAAGGCGACGGTCTGGGCCATGATTCCGGCGATCAGGAACTCCCGGTACTGGCCGCCGCCCAGTGAGGCACCGAATACGTAGGCGAACAAGAAGACGAACATCAGCGGCTGCACCGTAGCCGTGACCAGCAATGTCGGCACCCGCATGATGGTGATCAGATTGCGATGCGCCACGATCGCACTGTCGCGGAAGAACCGCATACGCGGTTCGGTGGACTTCGGAATCCGGTGCGAGCCGGGCGCGTGGGACAGTTCCGCCTCCGTCTCTTCGGTCTTTCCGGTAGTTTGACCGACCGCCACTTCTGCGGTGCTCACGACATGATCTCCTCGGGGACGTCACTGGTTTCCGGCTCGGATTCCGACGCTGCCGGGGAGCCGGTGATGGACAGGAAGACATCGTCGAGGCTGGGCCGGTGCACCCGGGCATCGACAACATTCACCTCTGCGTCATCGAGCCGGCGCAGGGCTTGGACCATGGTCCGGGAACCGTCACCGACCACCACCGACACCTCGTCGACACCCGCCTCGTGGGCGGGCTCGCCGATTCCGATTTCGGCGAGAACCCGCAGTGCGGGCGCCGGATCCTGGCCGGGACTCAGCGCGACGGTGAGCCGGTCCCCGCCGATCGAGGATTTGAGTTCGTCCGCCGAACCGCGGGCGATGACCCGGCCCTTGTCGATCACGGTGATCTGGTCGGCCAGCCGGTCGGCCTCCTCGAGATACTGGGTGGTCAGCAGGACCGTGGTGCCGTCACGGACGAGTTCGCCGATAACCCGCCACATATCGTTGCGGGCCCGCGGATCCAGGCCGGTGGTCGGTTCGTCCAGAACCACCACCGGTGGGCGGGCGACCAGGGCACCGGCCAGATCGAGTCGCCGGGTCATCCCGCCGGAATAGGTTCCGGCCCGGCGGTCCGCGGCATCCTCGAGCCCGAATTCCCCGAGCAGTTCCCGGGCCCGTGAGGCCGCGCGTTCGCGCGACATACCGTAGAGTCGCGCGACCATCCGCAGGTTCTCGTAGCCGGTGAGGTTGGCGTCCACCGCCGCGTACTGACCGGACAATCCGATGAGTTTGCGGGCCGCCGCCGGATCGTGCAGGACGTCGACATTCGCGACCCGGACGGATCCGGCGTTCGGCCGCAGCAGGGTGGTGACGATCCGGACAGCGGTGGTCTTACCCGCGCCGTTGGGACCGAGCAGCCCCAGCACCGTGCCTTCGGGGATTTCGATATCGACCTCGTCCAAAACGCGGACGCGGCCGTAGTACTTCACCAGACCGGTGATCTGTACCGCGGGCTTCACTGAGCGTTCTCCTTCGTTTCGATACCGGGCTGCGGTGCCGTGGCCGCCCCGCGCAGGTGTTCCCGGAGCACGGGTCCGAGCACCGCCAGGGATTCCGGGGTCGTCATCTCCGCGTGCGTGCACGCCAGTTCCCGGGCGTGCACGGCACCGGTGACGAAGCCCCGCCAGGCCTCCGGACGGCGATCGGGGGAGGCAAGGTTCACCGGGTCGGTGCCGGCGGCGAAGAACAGCAGATCGCCGTCGAACACACCGGGCCGGAAACCATTGGCCTGGACGGTGCCGTCGGCGTAGCCGGCGTACAGCCGTTCCAGATGGTCCACCGTGAGTGCCGCGAACGGGCCGGGACGCGACCGCAACAGTTCGGCGGCCTCGGCCAGGCTCGGTTCCGCTCCTTCGGCGACGAGATCGCCGCCGAATTCGCCGAGGATCTCGGCGACGCCGGGCACAGCGTCGGTGGCCAGCTCATCGGAGAGCCGGTAGCTGTCCAGCATGGTGAGCAGCGCGACCTCCTCGCCGGCCGCCTGCAGTCGGACGGCGATGTCGTGCGCGATCAGTCCGCCCAGCGACCAGCCGAGCAGCTGGTACGGCCCGTGCGGTTGCACGGTCCGGATGTGGGCGATGTAGTGCTCGGCCGCTTCGCCGATCGAACCGAATCCCGGTTCGCCGCTCGCCTGTGGTGACTGCAGCCCGTAAACCGGCTGATCGGCGGGCAGTTCGGCGAGCAGGCCGGCGTAGCACCAGGACAACCCGATCGCCGGATGCACACAGAACAGCGGGGGCCGGTCGGTCCCGGTGCCCGGGCGCAACGGCAGCAGGGGAGCCAGCGCCAACCGCATGGCATCGGCGGCGGAGCCGTCGCCGAGCCGGGCGGCCAGCGCGGCCGGGGTGGATTCACCGAACAGCAGTTGCATCGGCAGGTCGTACCCGGCCTCCCGGGCCCGGCCGACCACCTTCGTGGCGAGCAGTGAATTACCGCCCAGTTCGAAGAAGCCGTCTCCGGCGCCCACCCGGTCGACCCCGAGCACCTCCGCGAAAATATCGCACAACGCGGCCTCTACCGGATTGGCGGGCGCCCGGTAGGCCTCGGCGGCGGTGAACACCGGTTCGGGCAGGGCGGACCGGTCGAGTTTGCCGACCGGAGTGAGCGGCAGCCGGTCGATCAGCATGATCGACTGCGGAACCATGTAATTGGGCACCAGTTCGGACACATGCGCGGTGAGTTCGGCGGCGGTAGTGACCCCCGCCGCTGCCTTCACATACGACACCAGCGCGGTCGCGCCCGCGGCCGTCCGATGTCCCGCGGTATGAGAGAACTCGACCGCGGGGTGCCGGCTCAACGCCGCGTCGATCTCGCCCAGTTCGATCCGGAAACCGCGGATCTTCACCTGATGGTCGGTCCGGCCGACGTATTCGATATCGCCGGGACCGCCGTCGCGCGCCGTGCGGATCCGCACCAGATCCCCGGTGCGGTACATCCGCTCCCCCGGTTTCCCGAAGGGATCGGCCACGAAGCGCTGGGCGGTGAGCCCGGGCCGGTCGTGGTACCCGCGGGCGAGCGCCCCGCCGGCCAGGTACAACTCGCCGGTGACCCCGAGCGGCGCCGGGCGCAGCCGGGCGTCGAGCACCATGGCCGCGACACCGCGGATCGGTTCACCGATCGGGATCGGACCACCGGGTACCAGGGGCGGCGACATAACGGTCACGATGGTGGTTTCGGTGGGTCCGTAGACGTTGTGCAGATTGCGGCCCGGCGCCCAGCGCGCCACGACTTCGGCCGGCAGGGCCTCGCCACCGACCAGTACATGCTGGAAATCGGTGACACCTTCCGGGTCCACCGTCGCCAGGGCGGCCGTGGTGATGAAGGCGTGGGTGATCCGTTCCGCGATCAGCACCCGGGCCAGATCCGCACCACCGACCACACCCGACGGGGCGAGCACCAGGGTGGCCGCGCCACCGAGCGCGAACAGCAACTCCAGCATCGCGGCATCGAAACTGGGGGTCGCGAAGTGCAGGATGCGACTGCCCGGCCGGACATCGAAGCGGTGGGCCGTCTCCGCCGCGAAATTGGACAGCCCGCGATGGGTGACCACCACACCCTTGGGAGTTCCGGTGGAACCGGAGGTGTAGATGACGTAGGCCGGGTTGTCCATCCGCAACGGGGTGATCCGGTCCGCGTCGGTGAGCGCGGCGCTGGACGCCCGCAGCACCTGTTCGCGAACCTCGTCGTCGTCGAGGGCCAGCCAGTGCGCCCCTTCGGGCAACTGCTCCCGGTACTCGGCCAGCGTGAGACCCAGGGCCGCGCCGGAATCCGAGAGCATATGGGTGATGCGCGCGGCCGGATAGCCCGGATCCACCGGGACGAACGCGGCGCCGGTCTTGGTCACCGCCAGGACCGTGGCCACCGATTCGACGGTACGCGGAATACCCAGCGCCACCAGCGTTTCCGGCCCCACGCCGTAGCCCACAAGCACCCGGGCCAGCCGGTTGCTCCAGCGGTCGAGCGCATCGTAGGTGACCTCCACGCCCGCCCCGGCGAGCGCGACCGCCTGCCGGTCGACGTGCACCGCGGCGGCGAAGACCTCGGCCAGGGTGCACGGCTGGTCCGGATCGGCTCGACGCAGCGGCGCCAGCGCCGACCATTCGGCAGGCTCGAGCAGCTCCAGATCACCGATGACCACGGCGGGGTCGGCGGCGATCGCGCCGAGCAGCCGGACCAGGCGGCGGCCGAGCCGGGCCGCGGTCGGTTCGTCGAAGAGATCTCCGCTGTAATTCACCGCCACGCCGATACCGTCGGGCGACCGGTCGGCGCCGCGGCATTCGGTGAGGGTGAACTGGAGATCGAATTTCGCGATACCGGCGTCGATATCCATCGCCTCGATACTCAGGCCCGGGAGTTCCAGGGCGCGTACCGGTTCGTCGCGTACCGACAGCATCACCTGGAACAGCGGGTGGTGCGCCTGGGAACGAACAGGGTTGAGCACTTCGACCAATCGCTCGAACGGCAGGTCCGCGTGCCCGAACGCGTCGAGATCGGTATCGCGCACGGTGTCGAGCAGATCGGTGAACCGGTCGTTGTGGGCAACCGGGGTTCGCAGGACCAGCGTATTGACGAACATGCCGATCATCCGGTCGAGTTCGGGCCGCCCCCGGCCGGCAACCGGGGTGCCGACGGCGATATCGCCGACGCCGGTCATCCGGTGCAGCAGCACCGCCAGCGCGGCGTGCAACACCATGAACAGGCTCACATTGTGGCGTCCGGCGAGTTCGCGCAGTTCCCGGTGCACCCCTGCGTCGACTCGCTCCTCGACGGTGCCGCCGCGGTAGGACGGTACCGGCGGCCGCGGGCGGTCGGCGGGGACGGCGAGCAGTTCGGGCAGTCCCTCCAGCCTGGTGCGCCAGTAGTCGAGCTGCCGGCGGATCGGGGAGCCGGGATCGTCCTCGTCGCCGAGCAGTTCCCGTTGCCACAGGGTGTAGTCGACGTACTGGAGTTGCTCAGGGTCGGTATCGGGCCGGGCGCCGAGCCGGATCGCCCGGTAGGCCGTCGCCACATCGGCGGCCAGCGGTTCCAGCGACCAGCCGTCCATCGCGATGTGGTGCACCACCAGCACCAGGATGTGATCGTCCGGCGCCACCACGAAAAGCGCTGCCCGCAGCGGTATTTCGGTGGCCAGGTCGAATCCGGGGGTGATGAACCGTTCGATCGCCGCTCCGTGGCCCGCGTCGCCGGCCACCGGTGCGTGCAGGGTGACCGCGGCGTCGGCCGCGTCGAGCACCCGCTGTACCGGCTCGCCGCCGACCTCCGGGAACACCGTCCGCAGCGTCTCGTGCTGTTCCTGTACCCGGTGCAGCGCACCGCGCAGCGCCGCGTGATCGAGCGGACCGCGCAACCGCAGCACCACCGGGATGTTGTACGCACCGCCCGAGGTGTCCGAACCGCCGAACCGGTTGAGGAACCACAGCCGCTGCTGGGCCGGGGACAGCGGAATCCGCTCGGGCCGCTCCCGGCGCACCAGGGCGGCCCCGGTGCCGGCGGATTCCCCGTCGAGACGGGCCGCGAGTTCGGCGACCGTCGGGGCGGCGAACACCGTCCGTACCGGCAGTCGTACTCCGGTGGCCGCGTCCAGGCGACCCACCAACTGGGTGGCCAGCAGCGAGTTGCCACCGATATCGAAGAAACTCTCGTCGGCATCGGTGATCGTCACGCCCACCAACTCGCCCATGATCGCGGCGACCCGGCGTTCGGTCTCCGAACCGAGCACGCGTCCGGATGCGGTGGCGGGCAGGACCCGGGGTTCGGGCAGCGCGGCGGTATCCAGTTTGCCCACCGGTGTGAGCGGGATCTCGTCGAGCAGTGTGAACGCGGCCGGGATCATATGCCGGGGCAGGCGACTGCTCAGATGGTCGCGCAGTTCCTCGGGTTCGGGGCATATCGTGGGATCGGCCGGGTGGACGAAGGCGACCAACCGGTCCGAATCGCCGAGCCGGCGCACCTCGACATGGGCGAAGTGCACCGCCGGATGCGCGGTGAGCGCGCCGGCGATTTCGCCGAGCTCGATGCGGAAGCCGCGCATCTTCACCTGGTTGTCGCTGCGGCCCAGATAGCGCAACCCGCCGTCGCGGGTCCAGCGCGCCACATCACCACTGCGGTAGAGCCGGGCCCCGGGCGGTCCGTAGGGGTCGGCGACGAACCGCGCCGCGGTGAGCCCGAACCGGTCGTGATAGCCCCGCGCCAGGCCCGGACCACCCAGGTACAGCTCACCGGGTACCCCCACGGGCACGGGCCGCAGGCGTTCGTCGAGCACCACGGCCCGGGTCCCGCGGACCAGATCGCGTAGGTCGCCCGGGTTGCCGGCGGTCAGCGGCGTCACCGAGATCACGATGGTGGTTTCGGTGGGTCCGTAACCGTTGAACAGGCGGCGGCCGGGCGCCCAGCGCGCCACCAGCTCCGGCCCGGCGTGTTCACCGCCGACCATCAGACCCCGCAGCGCCGGCAGCGGCCAGCGCTCGTGGTCGATGGTGGCGAGCGCCGCGGGGGTGATGAAGGTGTGGGTGACCCCGGTGCGGGTCATGAATTCACCGAGTTCGTCACCGCCGTACACATCCGGCGGCACGATGACCATGGCGGCACCGGATCCGATGGCGAGCAGCAGGTCCAGGATCGCCGCGTCGAAACTCGGCGACGCGAAGTGCATGGTGCGCGCGGCGGGGTTCACCGCCAGCCGGTCCCGGAACTCGTCGGCGAGATCGGCGACCGCGCCGTGGGTCACGATGACACCCTTCGGCTTACCGGTGGAGCCGGAGGTGTAGATGAGGTAGGCCGCATCGGTGATCCGCACCGGGCGCAGCCGGTCGCTGTCGGAGACCGGGCCCGCGGCCTCACCACCGATCTCACTACGGCCCGCGGGGGAATCCAGCAGCAGCCAGTCGATCTCGCTGCCGCCCGCCGCGCGCAGCCGTTCGGCGTACCCGCTGCGGGTGATCCCGACCGAGCAGCCGGAATCGGCGAGCATATGCGCGACACGCTCGGCCGGATAGTTCGGATCCACCGGGACGAAGGCGGCTCCGGCTTTGGCGACAGCGAGCATGGTCGTCATCGAATCCGCGGATCGGATGAGCCCGAGAGCGACCTTGTCGCCGGTGCCGAGTCCGCGCCGGATCAACGCGCGGGCCAGGCGGTTGGCGCGACGGTCGAGGTCGGCGTAGGTGAGTACCGTCTCGTCCTCGTACAGCGCCGGGCGCGGTCCGTGAGCGAGTACGGTGGCACCGAACAGAGCGCCCAGGGTGCGCGGGATCCCCGGAGCGGGGCCGCGGGCCGGGCACAGGGTGTCACGTTCGGCATCGGTGCGGGTGTCGATATCGCCCACCGGTACGGTCGGCCGGGCGCCGATCGCGGCGAGCACCCGCAGGAAGCGGTCCGCGAGCGCCTCGACGGTGGTCGCGTCGAACAGTTCGTCGGCATAGACGAATTCGAGGTCACCGCCGGTGAGATCGTCGGCGCGCAACTCCAGATCGAACTTCGCGCGCGCAATATCGAGCGGGGCCGCCCGCACCGCCAGCCCGGGCAGTGCCAGGTCGGGCACCGGGGTGTCCTGCACGGTGAGCGCGACCTGGAACAGCGGGTGGCGCGCGGTGGCACGCGGATCGTGCCCGAGCGCGGCCACCACCTGTTCGAAGGGAATATCGGCGTGCGCGAGCGCGGCGAGTTCGGTATCCCGGTCCTCCCGCAGGAGGTCGGTGAACGGGCGCGCCGGATCGACCAGGGAGCGCAGCACGAGCGTATTGACGAACATCCCGACCAGATCGGCGAGCCGGCTGTCCGTGCGTCCGGCGACCGGGGTACCGATGGCGATATCGCGGCCACCGGTGACCGCCCGCAGCAGTACCGCGAGCGCCGAACGCAGCAGCATGAACGGGCTCACGCCCTCGGCGTGGACCAGATCCACCAGGGCGGTGCGCACCGGCTCCGGAATACTGCGGCGGACCGAGGCGGACGTCTGCTCGGGTTCGGTGGGGCGGGGCCGGTCGTAGGGCAGGGGTAGTTCATCGGGCAGACCCACCAGCCGGTCCCGCCAGTAGCCGAGCTGGCGCGCGGCGAGGCTGTCCGGGTCGGCCTCGCTACCGAGGTGCTCACGCTGCCAGAGACCGAAATCGGCGTACTGCACCGGCAGCGGTGCCCACTGTGGCGCGGCACCGGCGCGGCGGGCCTGGTAGGCCAGCGCCAGATCCCGGATCAGCGGCCCCATCGACCAGCCGTCGGCGGCGATGTGGTGGAGCACCACGCCGAGCCGGTAGCGATCCGGCCCGGTGCGCAGCAGGGTCACCCGCAACGGAGTCCCCACGGTGAGGTCGAATCCGGTGGTGGCCGTTTCCCGGAGCGCCGCTTCGGCCCCGGCGTCCTCGGTCTCCTGTGGTTCCAGGGTGGGCAGCGCCCAGGCGGCGGGCAGAATACGCTGCTGGGCGCCGTCACCGTCGGCGGGGAAGACGGTACGCAGGACCTCGTGCCGTTCGACGATATCGCCGAGCGCCGCTCGCAACGCGGGTACGTCCAGCGCGCCGTCGATATCGAGAACGAACGCGATGTTGTAGGCGCTGGATTCGGGCGCGAACCGGTTGAGGAACCACAGCCGCTGCTGCGGCAGCGACAACGGCAGCCGCGCGGGCCGCGGATCGTAGGCGGCCAGCGGGATCCGGGCGGTGGCCGGAGTCCGCAGCAACTGTTCGGTCAGCGCCGCGACGGTCGGAGCCTCGAACACCGTACGGACCGGCAGGTCCACCCCGAACCGGTCGTAGAGCTCGCCGACCAGCCGAGTCGCCAGCAGCGAGTTGCCGCCCAGGTCGAAGAACGGGTCCTCGGCACCGGTCACCGAACAACCCAGCACCTCCGAGAAGACCTCGGCGACCCGGCGTTCGGCCTCGGTGGCGGGCGCGCGGGAGGTGGAGCCGGTGCTCAGGAACACTGGTTCGGGCAGCGCCTTACGGTCCAGCTTGCCCGACGGCGCCTTCGGGAACTCCGGCAGCACGGTGATGGCGTCGGGGACCATGTACGCGGGCAATTGACCGCGTACGGCCGCCCGGACCACGGCGGGATCCAGTGTGCTGTCGGCGACCAGATAGGCCGCCAGCCGCTGCCGGGCGTGCGCGTCGGTGTGTACCACCGTCAGTGCCGACCGCACTCCGGGATGGCCGCGCAGTACGTGGTCGATCTCCGACAGTTCGATCCGGAAGCCACGCAGTTTGACCTGATCGTCGGCGCGGCCGAGGAACCGCAGCCGCCCGGTCCGGTCGGCCACCACCAGATCACCGGTGCGGTACATCCGTTCGCCGCGCCGGCCGTACGGGCCGGCCACGAAACGGGAGGCGGTCAGGCCGTGCCGGCCCAGATAGCCGCGAGCCACCCCGGGGCCCGATACGTACAGTTCACCCGGGGTACCGGGCGGTACCGGACGCAATCGGGAATCCAGCAGGAACAACCGCATACCGCGCACCGGGTGGCCCAGCGGCACCGGACGGCCGGGCCGCATCGGGCCGGACATGGTGGCGGCCACCGTCGCCTCCGACGGGCCGTACATATTGTGCATGCGGTACCGGTCGGCCCAGGCCGCCACCAGTTCGGGACTGCACGCCTCACCACCGACCATGACACTGTGCAGCTGATCCAACCCGGACGGATCGACCGTGGCCAGGGCCGCAGGGGTGACGAACGCGTGTGTAACGGCTTCGGCCCGCAACAGTTCGGCGAGTTCGGCACCGCCGTAGATATCCGGCGGCGCGATCACCACGGTGGCCCCGCAGACGAACCCGAGCATCAGTTCGAGCACCGAGGCGTCGAAACTCGGCGAGGAGAAGTGCAGGGTGCGCGCGGCCGGGGTGACGCCGAACAGATAGCACTGTTCGGCGGCGAAGGAGGACAGTCCGGCGTGGGTGACGACGACGGCCTTCGGCGTGCCGGTGGAGCCCGAGGTGTAGATCAGGTAGGCCGGATGCGCGGCGCGCAGCGGCGCGATCCGGTCGGCATCGGTGATCGGCGCCGCGGATACGGCGGCACAGTCGATGTCGATATCCGGCGAGCCGAGGATCAGCCACGATTCCACGGCACCGGGCACCTCCGCCAGCGCCGCGACCTGCTCCCGGCCGGTGACCCCGAGCCGGGCGCCGGAATCGGTGAGCATATGGGTGATCCGGTCCGCCGGATAGCCCGGGTCGACCGGGACATAGGCGGCACCGGTCTTGGCGACCGCCCAGACCGCGGTGATCGCGTCCAAACCGCGCGGCAGCGCCAGCGCGACCACGGTTTCGGGTCCGGCCCCCTGCTCGATCAGCAGCCGGGCCAGCCGGTTCGCGCGTTCGTCCAGCTCCCGGTAGGTGGTGTCCCGGCCGCGGTACCGAACCGCGACCCCGTACGGGTCCTTGACCGCCGACCGGCCGAAGAGGTCGGCCAGCAGCACCGGCGATTCGGCGGGTCCACCCGCCAGCGGAACGAGATTGCCGCGCTCGCGCCGCTCCAGCACCTCGATATCGCCGACCGGCCGCCGGGGGTTGCCGACCGCCGCGTCCAGCACGGCGACGAACCTGCGCGCGATCGCGGCGACGGTCCGCTCGTCGAACAGATCGGTGGCGTAGCCGATCTCGGCATGCAGTTCACCACCGGCGTTGTCGTCATGGATCTCGAGCTGGAGGTCGAATTTCGCGATGGCCCCGTCCAGCGGCAGGATCTCGGTCCGCACCCCCGGCAGCGCCAGTTCGATTTCACCGGCGTTGTCGTAGGACAGCATCACCTGGAACAGCGGATGACGCGCCCCGGAGCGTTCCGGGTTCACCACCTCGACCAACCGCTCGAACGGAACGTCGGCGTTGGCGAAGGCATTCAGATCGGTTTCCCGGACGATATCGAGCATCCGCTCGAAATCGGCGCCGGGATCGACCTCCGTGCGCAGCACCAGGGTGTTGACGAACATCCCTACCAGTTCGTCCAAGGCAGGGTCGGTGCGGCCCGCGATGGGGGTGCCGATCACGATATCGGTGCTACCGCAGATACGGGCCAGCAGCGTGGCCAGCGCGGCGTGCACCACCATGAACATGCTCGCCCCGCGCGCGGCGGCCAGTTCCGCGGCCGCGCGGCGGGTGCCGGCCGGGATGGTGAACGAGACCTGCCCGCCTCCGGTGGAGCGGCGGGCGGGACGCGGACGGTCCAGCGGGAGGTCGAGCTGATCGGGCAGTCCGGCCAGTTCGGCCCGCCAGTGGGTGATCTGCCGGCTCAGCGCACTGCCCGGATCGGATTCCTCGCCGAGCAGCTCCCGCTGCCACAGCGCGAAATCCGCGTACTGCACCGGGAGCGGAGTCCACCGCGGCGCCCGGCCGGCGACCCGTGCCTCGGCCGCGGTGGTCAGATCCCGGACCAGCGGCGCGACCGACCAGCCGTCCCCGCAGATATGGTGTAGCACCAGTACGAGGACATGGCTGTCGTCGTCGAGGGAGTACAGGGCGACCCGGACCGGGAACTCGGTGCGCAGATCGAACGGCCGGGAGGCGAATTCCGCGGCCAGGCCCGTGATCCGGGCGCTGTCGGCCTCGATCACGTCGAGGGCGAGCCCGGCGTCGGCGGCCGGATGGATCTGCTGGTAGGGGCCCTCGCCGGACTCGGGGAAGGTGGTCCGCAGGCTTTCGTGCCGCTCCAGCACGTCGAGCAGCGCGGCCTGCAACGCCTCGATATCCAGGATGCCGTCCAGCCGGACGGCGAGCGGCATATTGTAGGCGGCGGCGTGCTCGGCGAAACGGTTCAGGATCCAGAGCCGCTGCTGCGCCGGGGAGAGCGGGATCCGGTCGGGCCGGGCCATCGGGACCAGCTGTGGTGAGGCGAGGTCCGGTTCGTGTACGGAGAACCGATCGGTCAGTTCGGCGATGGTGCCCGCCTCGAACAGATCACGGATGGTCAGCGCGGTACCGAGCGCGGTATTGATCCGCGCGACCGCGCGGGCGGCCACCAGCGAGTTGCCGCCGAGTTCGAAGAATCCGTCCTCGATTCCGACCTCGGGCACACCCAGGAGTTCAGCGAATATCGTGGCCAGGACTTCTTCCACCTCGTTGCGCGGCGCGATCCGGGCACGCTGTTCGGTGGGTTCCGGGGCCGGTAACGCCGCCCGGTCGATCTTGCCGTTGCTGTTCAGCGGCAGTTCGTCGAGCACGGTGACCGTGGCGGGCACCATGTATCCGGGCAGCGAGCGGGCCAGTCCCGCACGGACCTCGTCCGGTTCGGGCACCGCCCCGCCGCGTGCCACCACATAGGCCGCGAGCCGATCGCCGGCGGGGCCGCGGTGCGCGACACAAACCGCGCGGGCGATCCGCTCGTCGGCCAGCAGTGCGGATTCGATCTCGCCGAGTTCGATGCGCAACCCGCGGATCTTGACCTGGAAATCGGTGCGGCCCAGATACTCCAGCACCCCCCGGCGGCTCTCGGCGGACCCGAGCTGCCAGCGGGCCAGATCGCCGGTGCGGTACATCCGCGCGCCCGGGGTGAACGGATCGGCCACGAACCGCTCGGCGGTCAGCGGCGCCTGACCGGTATAGCCGCGCGCCAGCTGCACACCGGCCAGGTACAGCTCCCCCACCGCGCCCGGCGGGACCGGGCGCAGCGCCGCATCGAGTACATAGGTGCGGGTGTTCCACACCGGCGAACCGATCGGGACCGATTCGGGGTCCGGCGGGCAGCGCCAGTAGGTCACGTCGACCGCGGCCTCGGTGGGCCCGTACAGGTTGTGCAGCTGCGGGCCCGGCAGCGCCGCGTGGAAATCACGCACGGTGGCCGGCGGCAGCGCCTCCCCGCTGCAGAAGACGCGGCGCAGTGACGCGCAGTCGCCGACTTCGGTATCGGTGACGAAGACCGAGAGCATCGAGGGCACGAAATGCACTGTGGTGATGCTCTTCTCGCGGATCACCCGCGCCAGGTAGGCCGGATCGCGGTGCCCGTCCGGACGCGCCACCACCAGCCGGGCCCCGGTCTGCAACGGCCAGAAGAACTCCCATACCGAGACATCGAAGGTCGCCGGGGTCTTCTGCAGCACGGCATCGGTGTGGTCGAGCGGGTATTGATGCTGCATCCAGCGGAGCCGGTTCACGATCGCCTCATGGGTGATGCCGACGCCCTTCGGGGCGCCGGTGGAACCGGAGGTGTACAGCACATAGGCCAGATGTTCGCCGCGCAGCGGTGAGATCCGGTCGGCGTCGGTGACGGGTGCGGGATCGTAACCGGAGAGATCGGCGGTATCGACCGCGAACAGTTCGGCATTGCCGGGCAGTTCGAGGCCGTCACGGATGGCGACCAACAGCGCGACCGGACGGGCCCGGTCCACGATCCCCGCCAGCCGCGCGACCGGATGCTCCGGATCCAGTGGAAGATAGGCGGCACCGGTCTTGATCACGGCGTACATCGCGACCACCAGTTCGATACTGCGGCGCAGGCACAGCCCGACCACCTGTTCCGGACCGGCACCCGCCGCGATCAACTGCCGGGCCAGGCGGTTGGCCCGGGCATCGAGTTCCCGGTAGGTCAGCGCCGCACCCTCGAACTCCACTGCCACGGCCTCCGGGCAGTGCCGCACCCGGTCGGCGAAAATACCGGCGAGCGTGCCGGTGTGGACCTCGGCGGCCGTATCGTTCCAGGTGTGCAGCACCTGCCGCTGTTCGGCGTCGGTGAGCACGGGCAGATCCCGGACCGCGGTGTCGCCGCCGGTGTTGAGGAAGCGGTCCAGGAAGCCCAGGAACCGGCGGTGGTGGGCGGTGACCTCGTCGTCGCTGTAGAGCAGCGGGTTGGCCTCGAAATCGAGATGGACCCGGCCACCGTCACCGTTGTACAGGTTGACCGAGAGGTCCTCGACCGGCCCGGTGGCCAGCACATGGACCGAGACCTCGCATTCGGCGAAGTGCAGTGGCTTGCTGAACAGCATGATGTTGATCATCGGGCCGAAGAAACCGCGGGTATCGCGGTCGTAACCGCAGTCACGGCGGATATCGTCGTGCCGGTAGCGCTGATGCCGGAGCGCTCCGGTGATCTGGCGTTCCACCACCCGGACGACATCTTCGACGGTGGTCTCGGCCTCGAAGCGGATCCGCAGCGGCACCACATTCGATACCACCCCGGCCGAGCGGCGCAGCGAAACGGTGGTGCGCGCGGAGACGGGCAGGCTCAGTACCACGTCGTTCTCTCCGGTCATGGACCGCACGTAGCAGGCCATGGCGGCAGCGTACAGAATCGAATCGGTCGCGTTGCGTTGCGTTGCCGACGCCGCGACGGACGCCTCGGTGGCCTCGCTCAGGACCGCGGTGGCGAGCCGGCGACCCGCGTCCGCAGTGGCCGGGGGGTTGGCCACGGTGGAGAGACTGACGACCTCCCCTGCGCCGTCGAGGATTTCGCTCCAGTAGGCGCGGTCGGTGGTGAACCGCTGCGTATTCCGGTACTCGCGCTCCCCCGCGTACAGTTCGGCCAGGGGGGTGGCGCGCGACACCGTGGGTTCCCGGGACTCGTAGTAGGCGGAGTAGATCTCCGCGGTGCGGACCAGGGCGTTCATCGCCGCATAGCCGTCGATGAGGATGTGGTGGACCCGGGAGTACCAGATGTAGTCGCGATCGCCGGTGCGCAGCACGGCATTGAACACCAGCGGGTCGTGGTCGAAGTCGACCGGAGTGCGCGCGTCCTTCTTCATCCAGGCCAGGGCCGCGGCATCCGGGTCCGGTTCCGACCGCAGATCCAGTCGCGCCCACCCGGGTCGCGTCGCCGGATCGACCACCTGGTGCGGTACTCCGTCTATCTGGACGATGCGCTGGAGGCCGACCTCGGTCTCCACCCCGAAACGCTCGACCGCGTACAGCAGCAGACCCGGATCGAGATCACCGTGGAACTTCACGTACTCGACGACGACGAGCGGGATCTCGGGCTGGATCCGCTGGGCATACCACATCGCTGTCTGTGCGGGTGTGAGCGGAAACGGTTCGGCCGAAACTTCTGCCGACGAACTGCTATCGACCCCGGTGGCCGACGATCTCATCAATCACTCCGTTCTACAGCTCGACACTCCCCGAACAGCCCGCAACCGGCCTGTACCGGCCGTGGGGTGTGATTCACGACTGGTTATTCGGAACAGCGCAGTGAATGGATTGCAGTCGAAACCGAATGGTTACCTGGAGCCGGAACGGTAGCGGACCACGGTGTCCGATTTCCGGCACGCTGATGACGCAGAGACGTGGAAGATCGCTTGACTTCTCGTCCGGCGGGCCGGACGCTGCCTAGATACTACGCACAAAGAGCCGACATGCTTACCCCTCGCAATCGAAAAATAAACACGGTGCAAACCGGAAGAACCGCCGACAGCCCAGACGTTATCGCAGACTGGCCGGTGGTGACGAAAATCCGGGTCGGCGGTCAGCCGGACACGGGCGCCGCGGGCCTCTCGGCCGGTCCGCGGGCGGCTCGCCGCCGGAGGATCGAGAGCACCACACCGGCCGCCGTCACGAATACGGCGACCAGCTCCGGCCAGGGCCCCAGCACTGTCGCCGGGGTGTGCGAATCACGCAGCGGCACCTCGGCGACCAGCGCTTCCGGCGTGAACAGCGCGCTCTGCTGCCGCACCGTCCCGTCCGCGGCGATGATCGCGCTGACCCCCGAGGTGGCGGCCACGACCAGCGAGCGCCCGTGTTCGACCGCCCGCACCCTGGACATCGCCAGTTGCTGGTAAGTCATTTCACTGTCGCCGAAAGTCGCATTGTTCGTGGGGACCGCCAGCAATTGCGCTCCCGAGCGCAACGAATCTCGGAAAGCCCGGTCGAAAGCGACCTCGTAACAGGTTGCCACCCCGATTTCCGTACCTGCGGCCCGAATTGTTCCGTCTCCGTGACCCGGAACGAAGTATCCCGCCTTGTCCGCATAGTCCGAAAAGAGCCGGAAGAACCCGCGCATCGGCAGGTATTCGCCGAAAGGCTGTACTATTTTTTTGTCGTGCCGGTCCCCCGGACCACTTTCCGCGGTCCACACCATGACCGAATTCGTCGTGGTGCCATCCCCGTTGACCAGTACCGCTCCCACCAGAATCGGTGCCGAGATCCGCCGGGCCGCCCCCGAGATGAGGGCGGACGCGTCGGGATTGCGTAACGGGTCGATATCGGAGGAGTTTTCGGGCCACACGACCACATCCGGGGCCGGAAACAGACCGCTCGCCACCTCAGCGGCCAGTTGTTCGGTCCGGCGGACATGATTGTCGAGCACGGCCCGGCGCTGCGCATTGAAATCGAGGCCGAGCCGGGGCACGCTGCCCTGAATGGCGGCCACAGTGATCGTCCGGTCGCCGTCCAGCGGACCGGGCAGCGTCGCCCGGAGTCCGAGCCCGGCCAGTGCCGACAGCAGACAGGTCGCCGCCGCCACGGCCGTTGCCATCCGCCCACCATTCCCGGCGAGGCCGTATCCCGGCGAATGCGAAGAGGCGGCCGCACCCCTGTCCTCTTCGTCGCTCGCGGCAACGCGCCCGGTACCGCTGCCCGCTGTCGCTACCGGGTCGGCGCTCATCGGCCCGCGGCGCCCACCCACCTCCCGGAGGACCCCCAGCACCACCGCGGCCCCGCAGGTACCGCTCAGTGCGACGGCGAAGCTCACCAGCGGCGCGCCACCGTAGGCCGCGAGCGGCAGAAACCAGCCGTCGGCCTGCCCGAAGGCCAGCCGCCCCCAGGGGAATCCGCCGAACGGGAAACTCGACCGGCCCCATTCGGCGGCCGTCCAGGCCAGGGCGAGCCACAACGGCCATCCGGGCAGGCGGCCCAGTATCCGGCCCAGCACCCCGAACAGGCCCAAGTACACCGCGCACGCGGTGGACAGCGCGAGCCACGGCAGCGGACCCACATAGATCCCGGTCCACGGCAGGAGCGGAAGGAAGAAGCCCAGCCCGGCGAGGAAGCCGTAGCCGAAACCGGCCCGCAGCCGGGGCCCGCTCCGCACGACCAGGGTCAGCAGCGCGATCCCGGCGGGCGCGAGGAACCACCACGGTCGCGGCGGGAAGCTACCGAACAGCAGGGCTCCGGCGGACACCGCGGCCACCGATCGCAC
Organism: Nocardia grenadensis; assembly: GCF_050942415.1. Classification (NCBI taxonomy): domain Bacteria; kingdom Bacillati; phylum Actinomycetota; class Actinomycetes; order Mycobacteriales; family Nocardiaceae; genus Nocardia; species Nocardia grenadensis. The sequence goes on from NZ_CP192054.1 coordinate 4,023,623, forward strand.
CACCACCGGGTAGCGGGTGAGCTTCCCGGTCCACCGGATCGCCGGCCCGTCACCCTGGTTCACTGCTGCATCCTGTTCCACTCGAGCCGAGATCACGCCTGATAGATGGGGACACCGTCGCGCACGGTGCGCAGGCAACGCGGCAGGTCGGCATCCGGGGTCAGCGAAGGCAGCCCGGGCACCCGGGAGCGGGGGTCGGTGGACCAGCGCTGGACTGTATCGGTGGGCGCGGCGACCACCAGCTCACCGGCCTCCCATACCGCGTACGACGCGGGTGCCCCGGGCACCAGGGTTCCGGCGACGCCGTCGCGCACCCCACCGGCCCGCCACGCGCCGCGAGTGGCGGCGGCGAAGGCGGCCCGCGGGGAGAGGCCGTGCCCGGGGGTGCGGTGATGCACGGCCGCGCGGACCGCCGACCACGGGTCGAGGACGGTCACCGGCGCATCCGAGCCGATGGCCAGCGAGACACCGGCCGAGGCCATGGCGGCGAACGGGTTCAGGGCCGCGGCGCGGGTGGCGCCGAGCCGTTCGGCGTACATCCCGTCGGGTCCGCCCCAGACCAGGTCGAACGCGGGTTGCACACTGGCGATCACCCCCCAGGCTGCGAGGGCCTCGATCTGTGTCGCGTCCAGCAGTTCCGCGTGCTCCACCCGGTGGCCGCGCGCGGCCACCGCCGGGCCACCGAGTTCGGCGACCACCTGCCCGAACCCGGCCACCACCGCGTCGAGCGCTCCGTCACCGATGGCATGGAAACCCGCTTGGACGCCCGCCTCGGTACAGGCCCGCACATGCGCGGCGATATCCCCGGCATCCAGGTAGGAGACCCCGGTCCCGGGGGCGTCGGCGTAGGGGTCGCGCAGCCGGGCGGTATGCGAGCCGATGGACCCGTCCACGAACAGATCGCCGGCGAGCCCGTGCGCCCCGAGATCGGACAGCAGGGTGCGCGCCTCATCCGCGGTGCGCACCGCCTGGCCCCAGTAGGCCCGCACCTGCACGCCGTGCTCGAAGGCGAGCAGTTCGCGTAGATCGGCTTCTCCTTCTATATCGGGGCCCGCGCATTCGTGCACGGCCGCGATCCCGTGCGCGGCCGCGGCGTCCAGCGCGGTCCGCCGGGCCGCGTCCCGCTGTTCCCGGGTGAGCCGGGCCCGGGCCGCGGCCCGTACGAGATGATGCGCCGCCGCCCGCACCGGCTCCCCCGGAGTGAACCCGGCCGCGGAACGCAGTCCCGGCACCGCGTCCAGCAGTGCCGAGGAGGCCACCGCGGAATGCGCGTCCACTCGCGCCAGATACACCACCTGGCCGGGCCGGGCGGCGGCGTCCACTTCGGCCACCGTCGGCGGCCGGCCCTCCGGCCAGCGGGTCTCGTCCCAGCCGTCGGCGAGGATCGCGGCGTCGGGGTGACGGGCGGCGTAGTCGGCGACCAGTTCCAGGCAGTGGGTGAGCGAACGGGCCGCGGCGAGGTCGAGGCCCGCGAGCCGCAGGCCGAGCGCGGTGGTGTGCAGATGGGGTTCCACGAAGGCGGGTGTCACGAAGGCGCCGTCGAGCTCGACGATCTCGGCGTCCGGATGCAGGGCACGTCCGACATGATCGGCGCCGAGCCATACGACGACGCCGTCGGTCACCGCCAGGGCGGTGGCATCGGGCGCACTCGAACTGTAGATCCGGCCTCCGACCAGCAGCTGCGTACTCACGGGAGTCCAGTCTGCCGCACCGCTGCCCGGCTCGCGCGGGCCGGTCCGGGCGCGAGCGGGCGGAGCAGCCCCGCGGCGGCGCCGGATCCCGCGCCCGCCCGCGGCGAATTACGCTGCCTCCATGACCAACACGCTCGGTGCGGTCGGTACCGCCGACTACGTTCTGCTCACCACCTTCCGCAAGGACGGCACCCCGGTGTCCACACCGCTGTGGGCGGTAGCCGAGGACGACAAGCTCTACGTCTGGACTGTCACCGACAGCTGGAAAGTGAAAAGGCTGCGGCGCAACCCGGAGGTCACGCTGCAATCGTGCGATTACAAGGGCACACCGCGCGGTGAGGTGGTCCACGGCACCGGCCGGGTCCTCGATGCCGACGGCAGCACGCGGGTCCGCCGCCTGATCCGCCGCAAGTACCGGCTCACCGGCCCACTGGTGGTATTCGGCAGCGTCCTGCGGCGCGGCAAGTCCGGCACCGTCGGCATCGAACTCACCCCACGGTCCGAGCCCGCCGTCCCGGAATAGCCGACCGTCGTCCCGGCCTGTCGGGTCAATCGACGTGGGGCCGTAACCATTCCTCGAGGTCGTCTGCCGCGCCGAGCTCGGCGGCGAGTTCCGCCCGCTCGGTGTCGGTCAACCCCAGTGCCGATAGGTCGGCCCGGCGCTCGGCGGCCTTGTCCGGGTTTCCGCGCGCGACGGCGAGTTCGGCCAGTGCCGCCAAGGCACGTGCGCGGTCCAGCACACCGGCCGCCCCGCCGTGGCGGCGCAGCCCCGATTCGAGTGCTCGTTCGGCGGCCTTGTCGTCGTTCTTGGAATCGCGCAGGATCCGCGCATTGTCGAGCACTCGGGCAAGGCCGGTCAGTTTCGCCGATCCGCCGTACTCGATTTCCGTGGGCTCCGTTCTGGCGATATAGATCACTCGGTTGCCGTCCGGGTCTATGAGAGTGAACCTGGTCTGCCCGGCACGGAAGCGCGTGATCCGCCCGGGACCCTGCGCGGGGATCCGGCCGAACCGTTCGCGTAGCGCGGTACTGAAGTGGCGATGCCGGTCCGCGACATCGTCGACCATGACCAGACAACCCGCCTCCTCCTTACCTGCGTGCCCCGCGGGAGCGGAGGTGAAGTGGAGGTCGCAGTCGTGCGCCGAGATCGCGCCGTAGACGTACGGCTTGGTCTGTTCGTAGGTGACCGTGTAACCGAGCGCCCGGTAGAAGTCGAGCGTGCGGGTCAGATCGTGTGTGGGCAGCACCGGTACCGCGGTATCTCCCATGAGAACCCTCCCAATAGTCAATTTTGACTACCCGAAGCTAGGTCACTCGGCGTTCGGAAGTCAAATTTGAGTACCGTACTGTTCGGGTGACGGAAGGAGCGCCGATGGCGGCGGTACGGTTGCTGGTTCTCGGAGTGGCACGGCGGCAGCAGCCGACCCACGGTTACGCGGTGCGCCGCGAACTGCTGTCCTGGCGCGCCGATACCTGGACCAATGTGCAGCCCGGCTCCATCTACCACGCCATGAAACAGCTCACCCAGGAGGGAAAGCTCCGCACCCTCGGCACCGAGGACGGCGGCCGGGGACCGGGCCGTACCCTGTTCGAACTCACCCCCGCCGGCGAGGCGGAATTCCTGGAGCGCATGAACGAGGCGCTGACCAGCGTGGACATGGAGGAACTCGGTGCCGGTATCGCCTTCATGGACGCCCTGCCGCGCGCCCATGTGATCGCGAAACTACGCGAACAGCGGGAGGGCAGCCGCGCGATCCGCGATGAGCTGCTGACCATGGTCGGTGACTATCCGGGTCGCTACGAGCCCCCGCACGCCACCGATCTGCTCGAATTGTGGAGCGGGGTCTTCGACAATCTCACCGGCTGGACCGCCGGTGTACTGGATCGGCTGGAGCGGGGCGAGTACCGCATGGCCGACGATTCCTAGATCCCGCGCGGCTCCGCGGGCGGGAGCCGCTTTTCCACGATAGTGCTCGAGTGCGGTCGCTCGTCGGTGTACCACTCGCTCACCACGACACCGTCCACGACATCGGCATCGATCACCGTGGGCCGGTACGGTGCGGCCGCGGCGATCTTGGCGACGCGGCGCGCGGCCAGGGCCGCCAGTATCGGGCGCAACAGCGCGCGGGTCGGCGGGATGAGTATCAGCAGGCCCACCACCGAGGTGACCGGGCCGGGAACGAACATCAGCAGGCTGCCCGCCCCCACCAGCGCGCCGTCGGCGACCGCGGCTCCCGGGGTGATCTCACCACGCGAGGCGCGGCGGAACTGTTCTCCCACCCGACGCCACTGCGAGCCGAGCAGCAACATGCCCGCGGCGGAACTGGCGATGAGCAACAGGATGGCGGGAACGGCGCCGAGCCAGGCGACGGCGGCGGCGAAGACTGCGATCTCGACGACGAGGTAGACGAGGAAACCGAGGACGGGCATGGGCGAACCTTTCGGTCGGACTACCCGGACAACGAACGAGATGTCCGATTTTCTCCCGAAACCCTCGATTGCCCGGCTTCCGATGCCGGGAAGCCCGGACTCCGCTTCCGGATCCCGGCCGGCCGCAGTGCCGGTTCCGCGTTCCGGGCCGCCCGCCCGGATCCCGATGCTCAGCCGCCCGGACGTACCACGCCGGTCTCGTAGGCCAGCACCACCGCCTGCACCCGGTCCCGCAGGCCCAGTTTGGTCAGTACCCGGCCGACGTGGGTCTTCACCGTGGCTTCGGACAGGAACAGCTGGCCGGCGATCTCGGCGTTGGACCGTCCGGCAGCGATCTGTTCGAGCACTTCGCGCTCGCGGGCGGTGAGCACCTCGAGGATGGCGGGGTCGCGCGAGGGCGTGGGTTCTTCGGCGATCAACCGGTCGAGGAGGCGTTTGGTGACCTTCGGCGACACCACCGCGTCCCCGGCCGCGACGCTGCGGATGGCCGAGATCAGGTCCTCGGGCGGGGTGTCCTTGAGCAGGAATCCGCTCGCGCCGGCACGCAGCGCGCCCAGAGCGTGTTCGTCGAGGTCGAAGGTCGTCATCACCAGGACGCGGGCGCCGTGGTCGGCCTCCAGGATGCGACCGGTGGCGGTCACTCCGTCCACGACCGGCATCCGGACGTCCATGAGCACCACATCGGGGGTGAGCTCGGCGGCCCGGGCGACCGCCGTGGCGCCGTTGTCGGCTTCGCCGACCACCTCGATATCGGGGTGTGCGCCGAGCACCATTTTGAGTCCTACGCGCATGAGTTCCTGGTCGTCCACAACGAGCACGGTGATCGGCACGGATTCCAATGTAGTGGCGGCCGGTACCTATTCCCGATCCGGTGCGGACAGCGGAATCCGCGCGTATACCCGCCAGGCGCCATCGGGCCGTCGCCCGGCCTCGAGACTGCCGCCGAGCACCGCCATCCGTTCGCGCATTCCGGCCAGGCCCAGGCCGCTGCCCTCGATCCGGTCCTCGGGCCGTACCGGGACGCCACCGGAGTCGACGACCTCCACCTCGATATGGTCGGCGTGCCGCCGCACCCGCACCCACGCCTTCGGGTGGGCGCCGGCGTGGCGGAGGGTGTTGGTCAGCGCTTCCTGCACGATGCGGTGGGTGCCCAGACTGATCTCGGGCGCGACGCCGTCCAGTTCGCCGGCCAGTTCCAGTTCGACCGCCAGGCCCGCGTCCCGCATCAGCTGCACCACCGCGGCGAGCCCCGCCGTCCCGTGCTGGGGGACTTCGTCGGGGGCGTGTTCGGTGCGCAGCAGCGCGACGGTGCGGCGGAGTTCGCGCAATGCCTCGCGGCCGGTCCCGGCAATGGTGACCAGCGCCTGTTCGGTGGTGCCGGGGTCGGTGCGCAGGGCGAACCGCGCGCCGTCGGCCTGGACGATCATCACGCTCACCGCGTGCGCGACCACATCGTGCAGTTCCCGGGCGATCCGGGTGCGCTCGGCCGAGACCGCGTCGTGCGCACGGCGTTCCCGGTCGGAGTCGGCGACGGCCAGCCGGGCCGCCACCTCCGCGTCGTAGGCGCGGCGGGCACCGGTGAACTCGCCCAGCGCCCAGCACAGGGCGAAGAACACCGAGACGAACGCGAGGTCCCCGGCCCGGAAACCGCTCAGCAGCGCCATCCCGTACGCGGTATCGGCGACCAGCGCCAGCACGTACCAGAGTCCGGCGCGCCGGCCGACATAGGCGACCAACGTGTACAGCATGACCCCGTGGCCGATCAGCGCCGCGTGCCCGGTGGGGTCGCCGACGATGTAGCCGATGGTGCTGGCGCAGATCGACAGTGCCATGAAGGTGACCGCCATGGCCCGCGGATAGATGCGGCGCAGCACGATCGGGAGCGGGATGAGCACCGAGAACACCAGGAAGGCGGCGAGGTGGGTGCTGTCGCGGGCCATGGTGAGGTCGAACACCAGCAGCGCCGCCGCGAGCGCGGAGTCCGCGACGACGGGGTTGTCTCGAAGCCACAGAATGAACCGGCGCACCCGCCCAGCCTAGGAGTACGGCTCCGGCCGGCTCCGTGAGCGGGTGATCTCCACCCGCGGACCGTCTGGTTCGCTTGGCGGGTGGATGTGACCGACTGGCTGATGCTGCTTCCGGCCGCGGCCGCCGCAGGCTGGGTGGACGCCGTGGTGGGCGGTGGCGGCCTGATCGTACTGCCGACCCTGCTGCTGGTGGCCCCCGGCCTCGCGCCGCAGACGGCACTGGGTACCAACAAGCTGGCGGCGGTCGCGGGTACGGCCACGGCGGCGGCTACCTTCGCCCGGAAGGTTCCGCTCCAGTGGCGGCTGCTGATACCCGCCGCCGCACTGTCGGCGATCACCGCGGCGGCGGGTGCGGCGGCGGTGGCGCTCATCGACCGAGACCTGTTCATCCCGATCGTGCTGGTGGTGCTGATCGGGGTCGCGATCTTCGTCACGGCCCGTCCCACGATCGGGATCACGCTGGCCGCCCACCCCCCGTCGCGGCGCAAGATCGTGCTGGTGGTGGCGCTGGCCGCGGGTCTGATCGGTGCCTACGACGGACTGCTCGGCCCCGGCACGGGAACGTTCCTGATCATTACTTTCGCCACCCTGCTCGGCACCGAGTTCGTCCGGGCGGCGGCGATGGCGAAAGTGATCAACTGCGGCTCGAATATCGGGGCGCTGATCTACTTCGGCGCTACCGGGCACGTGCTGTGGGCGCTGGGCGCGGCGATGGCGCTGGCCAATATCGCGGGCGCGGTGCTGGGTTCGCGGATGGCACTGGACCGCGGCGCGGAGTTCGTCCGCGCGGTGCTGCTGGTGGTCGTGGTCGCCATGGTGATCCGGCTGGGCTGGCAGCAGTTCGGCTGAAGACGCGCACCGCGGGCCGCTCGTCCGGGGCCGGTTGCGCCGGAGTTCCCCACCGCAACCGGCCCCGCCCCGCGGACCGCTGTGCCCCACGACACGATCCGGGGCCTGCCCCGGTCCTCGCATCGTTACGGGCGTGCCTCGCTCCGGATATCCATCACGACCGCCTTGGGTTCGGTGAAGAACTCACGGCTGAAGTTGCCGCCCTCGCGGCCCACCCCCGAGTCGCCGACCCCGCCGAACGGGGCCCTGAGGTCTCGGACGAAGAAGCAGTTGACCCACACGGTTCCCGCACGCAGCAGCGCGGAGACCCGGTGCGCCCGGGACAGGTTCTCGGTGAACACCATGGCGTTCAGCCCGAACGGGGTGTCGTTGGCCCGGCCGATGGCTTCGGCTTCGGAATCGAACGGAGTCATGACAACAACCGGGCCGAAGATCTCCTCCCGGCAGACCCGGGCGTCGGCGGGAGCGTCGGTGACAACGGTCGGACGGACCGTCCACCCCTCCCCCATTCCGCCCATCACCGTGGTGCCGCCGTCGGCAGCGACGCCCTCCAAGAAAGAGCGCACCTTGGTGTAGTGCTCCGCGGAGGCCAGCGGGCCGAGCTGTGTCGCCGGATCTTTGGGATCACCCAGGACCAACGCGTCGGCCACCTCGCAGAAGCGGCGCAGGAAGGCGTCGTAGATACCGCGTTCGACGAACAGGCGACTACCGGCGAGGCAGACCTGTCCCGCATTGCTGAAGATGGCCTTGATCGACCACTGCACAGCGGATTCGAGATCCGCGTCGGCGAATACGATATTGGCGCCCTTACCGCCCAGCTCGAGGCTCACCGGTGTCAGGTTGCCGGCCGCCGCCCGGGCGATGGCGCGGCCGGTGTTCGATTCACCGGTGAAGGTGATGCGGTCCACCCGGGCGTCCGTGGTGAGCGCCTCACCCACCGAATCCGGCCCGAACCCGTGCACGACATTGAGCACGCCCGGGGGCATACCGGCCTCGTGTGCGAGCCGGGCCAGAATCGTCGCCGAGTGCGGCGTGTCCTCGGCGGGTTTGAGCACGACGGTGTTTCCCCAGGCCAAGGCCGGTGCGATCTTCCATGTTTCGAGCATCAGCGGGAAGTTCCACGGCGCGATGGCCGCGACCACACCGGCCGATTCGAATCTCGTGTACGCGTGGTGGCCGGAGTCCATCGGTAGCGTCTCGGCCGACGACATGCGCGCGTGGTCGGCGAAGAACCGGAAGTTCAGCGCCGAGCGCGGAACGTCCTTGGACGAGCTGTCGGCGATGGGTTTGCCCATATCCATGGTGTCGGCCATCGCCAGCTCGTGTGTGTTCGCATCGATGAGATCGGCCAGCCGGTGCAGAATCTGCCCCCGCTCGGCGAAACCCATCCGCGGCCACGGGCCCGAGTCGAAGGCTTCGCGGGCCGCCGCGACGGCGAGATCGGCTTCCGCGGGTCCGCCCAGCGCGACCTCGGTGCGCACCTCACGAGTCCACGGGTCGATATTGTCGAAGCGGCCGTTGTTCTTCGACTCGACTTCTTTTCCATCGATGAAGTGGGTGATCAGTTCCATGGCTATCTGTCTCGTTCCTCAATGGTGACGTCGCCGGCCGCCCAGTGGGAACCGGGAACCTCCCGGACGACGACGCGAATACTGGGCAGCGGTGCCCCGGTGGATTCGGCGGTGGCATGGGTGAGTCTGGAGATCAGGTCACGTAGGACCTCCGGACTGCGTCCTTCCACGAGCGTTACTTCGACGAAGGGCATCCGCGCACCGCCTCGAAACGTGTCACCAGGGCATCGACGGATTCGATACGGGCGAACACGGTGCCCATAACACGCAGACTGTTCTCGTGCAGGTCGGGGAAGTACCCGGCGACGGCATCGCGGGCCACCACGACCTCGAGATCGCGGAAGAACGCGTCCCGGACGGTGGATTCGACGCAGAAGTCGGTGCGCACACCCGCCACCGCCATCCCGGCGACCCCGGCCAGCGTCTCGGCCAGCGATGTTCGGTAGAAGGCACTGAAGCGCTGTTTGACGACGACGGGGTCCTCGGACCGGACATCGAGTCCGGCCACCAGCTCGCTGCCCCAGGTGCCGGTCCGAAGGCCCGCGGCGGCGAGAAAAGGACTGCGCTGCGCGAGTATTCCGAGCTCGGAATCGTCGGCCCACTCCATCCGCACCCAGATGACCGGCACCTGCGCCGCCCGGGCGGCACTCACCAGGGTATTGATGCGGTCGACCAGTGCGGGCAGATCGCGAACGACCAGGCCGGCCTGCGCGAAGACTCCGTCCGGATGGCAGTAGTCGTTCTGCATATCGATGACGACCACCGCCCCGATCCCGTACTCGGAGCTCGGCGCCGCGGCGGTCATGCGCGATCCGGGTCGGCCGTGAGCGCCGCATGCGCTTCGAGTGCGGTGGTCGCACGTCCGGAATCGCCGCTCGCGATGGCCTCGACCAATTCCCGGTGTACCCGTGCCCCGACGCCGGTGTCCACCGGAGAACCCGAGGCGACGACTCCCGCCAATCGGCTCTCGACGAACTCGAGCAAAGACAGATACGTGTGCTTGAGGATCTCGTTCGTGGTGATCTCGGCAATACGTTTGTGCAACGCCCAGTTGGCACGCAGATAGGCCTCCACACCGAGGTCGGGGGCGAACATCACCTCGCCCAGGGCACGCAGTTCCTCGACATCGACGGTGTTCCGGAAACGGGTCGCGTCCTGGGTGATGAGTGGTTCGAGCGCCTCACGCATGATGAGACAGTCGGCCACCGATACCGAATCGCCACTCAGCTCCAGCATCTTCTGCCCCAGGCGAACCAGTGGCGGCGGTGAGGCCACGAAGATCCCGCCGCGGACACCGGGCCGGATCGTGATCATCTTCCGAGCGCTCAACAGCCTGATCGCCTCGTTGAATGTGGCGACTGCCACGTCGTACCGCTCGCGCAGGCTCTCCTTGGTACCGAGACGATGGCCGTTGCCGAGGCCTTCGTCCCGGATCATCTGCTCGATATCGCGCGCCACCTCATCGGCCAGCGAGAACGAGGACTGGGTATCGAGTTCGCGTTTGCTCATGGTGTCCCTCTGCTCTGCCGTAGTTGTGGTATCTCCTCGAGCCGATCCGGTCGACAGGTCGGTCTCGACAGGAATCGGAGGGCATTCCCACCCAGGATCATGTGCTCCTCCTCGTGCGTCAGGTCGAGTGCCCGGACCGATTGCAGCGGCGACCGGTCCGCGAGATCGAAGGGGAAATCGCTGCCCATCAGGACGTTGCGCACGCCGACGTTGTCGATCAGGCGGGCGAGGGCCTCGTCGTCGAATACGGCTGTGTCGTACAGCAACGTGCGCAGATAGTCCGAGGGTGGCCGCAGCATCATCCGGGCAGACGATTTCCGTTCATAACCCAGGTCCAGCCGGGGGGTGATACCGGGCAGGCAGCCGCCGCCGTGCGCGAGACACAGCCGGAGATCGTACCGGTCGAGCACACCACCGAACACCAGGCGGGAGATCGCGAGACCGGTCTCCACCGGGTAGCCGAAAAGCTGGACCAGATGGTAATCGGCGAGACGCGTCCGGCCCGAGACCCGGCTGGGGTGCACCAGAACCAGGGTCTGCCGGCTCGAGAGCTCGTCCCACAGCGCATCGTTGACCGGCGCGTCCAATTCCGCCCCGCCACCGTAAGTCCCGATTGTCGCCCCGGCGAACCCGAGTTCGTCGATACACCGGCGCAGTTCCGCACTCGCTTCGGGCAGACCGACCGGAAGGGTGGCCATTCCCACCAATCTGTCCGGCGCCTGCGCGACGAACTCCGCCAGCGCGTCGTTGGATTGCCGGACCACTGCCGAGGTGAGCGCATCGTCGGTGGACTCCGACGCGAACAGGAAGGGCGGCGCCGATACCGCATGCATCGACACACCCGCCGCATCCATCGAACGGAGACGCTTCTCGATGTCGTACTGCTCGGCCGGGAAGGGGATCGCCGCACCCCGGTTCAGCCCGCAGATCGCCGGATCGATCGAGATCGAACCCGCGTCCATACCGGACAGGTCGGCCAGCCCGCGTCGTTCGAGCGCGACGAGCAGCGGCAAAGGCATTGCGTGACTGTGTATATCGATGACCGGGGAGGATCTCTGGCGGGACGACGGTATCTCTCTAGTCACGTCGCTCGGCCATGTATGCGTCGTAGTCGTCGCCCAGCAGCGAACGGATCAATGCCGTGGCCGCACCCGATGTACCGGCCTTCTCGCCGGTGCCGTAGATCAGGCGAGCCAGCTGAGAGAGAAGGTACGGGTGCAGCCCCAGCTCGTGCAGTCCGCGGAAGTCGCGCTCCCTGATGGCCCGCCGCTCCGCCTCGGTCAGCGGATATTCGTCGATGACCGCGTCCTCGTCGGACTCGAAGCGAGCCCGGAACTCCTCGTCCCACTTGAGGTCTTGCACGAGATCGTTGGTTTTCAACAGGGGATCGAACCGATCCAATGCCATGGTTTCAGATCCTTCCATTCGAAACAGAGCTCAGACGGTCCAGCGCACCGCGCCGACGCCGCACCGCCACTGTTCCACTGCGACGTAACCCAGATCGGTGCACGGACGAGGCCCGATGGCACCCAGAACGACTGTCCAGGAGAGTAATTCGGCGGTGCCGCCCGAACCGGCCGCCTCCATCCGCTGGAATGTCGCCTCGGTGCGGATGCGCTCGTGGTCCCCCGCGGTCAGCAGATCCATGTACCAGCGGTCGAATTTCTCGTCGATCTCCAGGTACCGAGGACCGCCGGGCTCATGGCTGAGCCCGCCGGAGCCGAACAGGCCGATCCGGGCGTCGGCCGGGAGGTCCTCGGTGATGGCACGCCCCAGGGCCTTCCCGAAGTCGTAGCAGACCCGCTCGTCCGGCACCGGAGGAACCGTACAGTTCTGCAGGATGGGGATGACGGGTACGTCCAGGGCGGCCAATCCGGCCATGGTCACCGGGACGGAGACATTGTCGTCGAACCTGAGCCGATCGCGGACCCCGCGCACCCGGGGGCCGCTGTCACGCACCGACTCGAACAGGGTTCTCGCGATGTCCGGCGCTCCGCGCAGGTCGTAGTCCGCTACCCGCAGCCACGGCTTGAACCACTCGTCCGGACCGGAGTGCCGATCGGTCAACCCGAAGGAGAAGTCCCATGGGTCACCCACCCGGGTATTGGCCACGTGATCGTTCCCGATGATCAGCAGTGCGTCCAGATCCGCGGCGGCGATCTCGTCGTGGATGACGTCGTACGCCCGTCGTACCGTCTCCCGATCGGCCGCGGGTGCCTTGTCGAACCACCCCGTCAGGCCCGGCGCGTGACTTGCCGCCACCGCCAAACTGATCCTAGCCATCATTCCTCCGAGTTCGTTTGCACAGGGGTGTCCCGCATGCGGGACACCCGGTTCGAGAAGGCCGAGCTCCGGTCACGATTGCCGCGCGGCCAAGCGGCGGCGGATCGCGGCGGCGGCGGCTTCGGCCGTGGCCGCCTGGGTATCCCGTCCTTCGCCCGCGGTCGCGCCCGCCGGGTCCCCGAGATACCCCAGGGGCGTGGTCCGGCGGGCGTCGTCGTAGCCGCGCCGCCAGACGGCGAGCTCCTCGGCCCCGTAGTCGGTGGCCCGTAGTTCTTTCCGCACGTCCTCACGTACCAGGCCAGGGCAGGAATCCATCATCATCGCGGTCTCCCACCGGCCGGCGTGCACGTCGACGAACTCGCGGCCGTCCGGTCCGCTTCGCACGGGCGGCGCCGTCACCGGGGGTGCGACGGCCGGGTCTTCGTGGACGGTCAGCAGGGGATCATCCGGAGACAGTTCGAGCCGCCGCGCGAGGGCCGTGTCGACGACGAAGCTGATATCCGCCGGCGCTCGTTTCGTACCCGTCTCCACTGCCTCGTAGATCGTCCTGTTGTGCAGGGCGTCGCCATGGCCGGAGAAGCAGAAGATATGACCGAAGCCGTCGCCGGACATGCTCACGAACAGATCGGCGAGTACCTCGCGCATCAGACCGGGCCGAATACTGTAGGAGCCGGGGAACGATCCGGACACCACGTTCACGCCCCAGTAATAGGGCGGGACGACGAGGGCGTCGACACCGTGTTCGGCCAGCACGGCCCTGACCTTGTGTGCCCGATCGGTCGGCACGTACACATCGGTCCCCGCCGGTAGGTGCGGTCCGTGTTGTTCGATCACGCCGATGGGCCAGAGCAGCACCGCCCCCGCGGCGGCCGCGGCATCGATCTCGTACCAGGTCATCTCGGCCATCGAACCGCTGAAGATATCCATCGGCTCAGCCTCCGGCCCGGGTGTCGTGGAATGTTTTGGCGTCCTGGATCCGCTGATAGACCAGTGCGCGCAACTCCGCGAAGCGGGGCAGTGCGCGGGTACGCAACTGATCGCGCTCGTCGGACAGATCGATCGTGATGTCGTCCAGCACCACGGTCGGCGACGCCGACAACACCAGGACCCGCTGCCCGATGTAGACCGCCTCGTCGATGTCGTGGGTCACGAACAGCACGGTCATGCCCAGCTGCTCCCAGAGCGAGCGGGTCAGATCCTCGAGCTCGGACCTCGTCTGGGCGTCGACGGCCGCGAACGGTTCGTCCATGAGCAGCACCGAAGGCTGGTAGGCCACGGCCCGCGCGATGGCGACACGCTGCTGCATACCACCGGACAGCTGCCACGGGTACGCCTGTGGCACATCATTCAGACCGACCGCGGCCAGAGCCTGTTCGACCAGTTCGGATCTACGGGCCTTCGGCACCTTCTTCTGCCGGAGCGGCAGCGAGACATTCTGCTCGACGGTCATCCAGGGAAACAGGCTTCTGCCGTATTCCTGGAACACGATCGCCATATCGCGAGGCGGACCGACGACCGGGCGGTCGCCCAGGTACACCGCGCCGGACGTGGGTGACAGCAGGCCGGCGATGCATTTGAGCAGGGTCGTTTTGCCGGCTCCCGAGGGGCCGACGATGCAGGCCAATTCGCCCCGGCCGATCCGGAAGGTCAGGTCACGGACCGCTTCCACGTGCCGGCCGTGACCGGAGTAGACCTTCTGGACCCCGCGGACGTCGAGCATGGCCGGCGCGGCATCGATCGTCGCCTCGGTGGGGCGGGTTCGGGTTGTGGTCATTTCTCTCCTAGTTGCGCACGGCGCAGGCCGTGATACCAGCCGAGGGCACGACGTTCGAAGACGCCGAACGCGAGCGACAGAGCGAAGCCGAGCAGACCCAGCACGATGATTCCGCTCCACATCTGTGGGATGGCGAACCCGCGCTGGAATTGAACGACGGTGAAACCCAGACCGCTCGAGCTGGCGAACATTTCGCTGATCACCATGAGGATGATCGAAATCGACAGAGCCTGACGCATTCCGGCCACGATCTGCGGGCTCGCCGCCGGGAGCACGAGGTGACGGATTCGCGCGCTTCCGCCGATACCGTACGACCGCGACGTATCCGACAAAACATCGTCCACCGCACGCACACCCTCGACGGTATTGAGCAACACCGGCCACACCGCGCCCAGCACGATGACCAGAATCTTCATTCCGTCACCGATTCCCGCGACGATGATCAAGACCGGGATCAATACCGGCGGCGGGATCGCGCGAAAGAATTCGAGTACCGGTTCCACCGTCGCGCGGGCGCGGCGGTGCAACCCGAGGAACACCCCGAGCCCGACCCCCGACACCACACAGAGGGCGTAGCCGGCGGCCAGACGCAACATGCTCGGCACGACGTCCTTCGTCAACCGCTCGGTGGTCAACCAGGAATCACCGAACGCCTGCGCGATCTTGACGAGCGAGGGGAAATAGTAACTACCCGAATTCGCTGTACCGATCCACCACAGCGCGATCAGAACGACCGGCAGTCCAACGATATAGAGGACCTTCTTCGCCACCGCGACGAGTTTCACGAAACCTCGTCCTTCCGTATCGACATATGCCACCCGAGCACCCGCCGTTCGATCGATCGAATGACTACATTGACCGCCATTCCGAGCAGACCCGAGACGATCACCATCGCGTAGACATCGGCGATCGCGTTGCTCGCCTGGGCTCGCGCGATCTCGCTTCCCAGTCCCGGGCTCCCGATGATCAATTCGGCCGAAATGGTGAGGATCAGGGCGACCGAGGCCGACAGGCGCGCGCCCGTGATCAGGTACGGCAATGTCGTCGGCCAGACCAGGTGCCGGAACACGGCCCAGCGCGAGAACCCGTACGATTCGGCCGTGTTCGCGGCAACGGGATCGATGTCCTGTACACCGTGGAGTACCTGCACGAGGACCGGCCAGAACGACGCGTAGCCGACCAAGAGCAGTGTGCTGCGAATATCCGTGCCGAACAACAGCACTGCCAGCGGAATCAGGGCGACCGACGGTATCGGGCGCAGGAATTCGATGGTCGACGCCGTGATCGCGATCGCCTTCGCCGAACTCGCGATGGCGAATCCGACCGCGGTGCCCGCGATCAGGGCGAGCCCCAACCCGATTCCCCAGCCGCGCACGGTGTCCAGCAGGGCCGCCCAGAAGGACGCCGCGCCGAGTTGCCCGGCGAGCGCCGTGAGCATTTCGCTCAGTGGCGGGAAATACTTCCGCGGCAGCACGCCGAGTCGTGGCAACACCTCCAGCAGGGCGGCGAAGACGACGACCCCGACGATGCCGAACGCCGCATCCGGCACCTTCCGCCTTCGCTCGGGCGCACGATCGGGACGGGACTCAGGCATTCCCGCGGCCCGCGCCCGGCCGGCCTTCGAAGACTCGTCCACGGTGACCGATTCCGAAATTGTGGGTGGCACTGTTACCTCGCTTCTTCACCCGGTACCGAGGCCGGAATGTCGCGGCCGACCGGAAACCGGATCACTTGACGATCAAGCCGTCGAGTACGCGGGGGTCGCCGATCAGGCCGGCCTCGGCCGTGAGCGTCGCCAAGCCGTCGATTTCGTCCCGATCGACGGCCGGCCCCCACACCGGTAGCCGGACGCTCTCGGCGACACCCTCGTCCAGCGTCAGATAGGTGTTCAGCGACTGACGTACTTCGTCGGGGTGCGCGGCGGCGTACTCGAAGGATTTCTCCAGTGCGGTGGTGAACCGCTCGACCACGTCCGGACGGTCGGCCAGCATCTTCTCGGAGGCGAACCATCCGGCGAACGGAATACCCTCGCCCATGGCCGCGTAGCCGACCGGCAACGGGCGCGCGCCCGCCTTCTCGGCGATCGTGATGAACGGCTCGCCCACCATCGCTCCGGCGATCTGGCCCGATTCGAGGCCCGCGACCATATTGGGGATGGGCATTTCGACCAGCGTGACATCCTCGGGAGCGAGCCCGCCCTTCTCGAGGCCGGCACGCACCGCGACCTCGCTGATGCCCTTCAGCGTGTTGATCCCGACGGTTTTTCCTTTCAGGTCCGCCACGGTGCGGATCGACGGGTCCGAGACCATCAGCTGGCCCGATCCGTCGTCGAGAACGTCGTCCGACGCGCGGGCGCCGATCGCGACCAGTTTGAGCGGAAGCCCCTGCTCGCGGGCCACGAGCAGGCTGGCCAGGTTGGAATAGCCGAAGTCGAAGTCGCCGCTCATGACGCCGGGCACGATCGCGGCGCCGCCCTGGGCGTCCTGCGTGGTCACGTCGAGTCCTTCGGCGGCGAACAGACCGCGTGCGACGCCCAATTTGACGGGAGCGACATCGATGATGGGGATGATTCCGAGCTTGACAGCGCCGCTGTCCTCGGCACCGGATCCACCGGCGCCGCAGCCTGTCAACGCGGTCGCCGCCAGCAGGCTCAACGCGACGGCGAATGCCCGCACGCTTTTCGGAAAGTTCGGCATGGGTCTCCTTGCTGGTACCCCCGGATCAGTATCGACTATAATCAATCACAATTGATAACGATCGACATGGCTTTCGCGAAAATTCAGTGTTACGAATCTTCCGAAGCCGGTAACCCGGCCGACACGGACTCACCTCGCGGCCGCCTCACCTGGCACATCCCCACCCCTCGACCCGACCCAAGGAGTCCCATGTCCGCACTCGACCTGTCCGGCGTAGTCGATATCCTCGCCACCGCGCAGCGCACCGGAACCGCCGTGGACCAGTTCGGTGCCGAGCTCACGCTCGGCGACGCCTACGCCGTCCAAAGGGCACTGCTCGACCGCCGCCGTGCGGATGGAGCGGTCTATGTGGGGCCGAAGCTCGGGTTCACCAGCCGCGCGAAGATGGCCCAGATGGGTGTCGACGAGGTGATAGTCGGCTGGCTCGTCGACGATATGCAGATCCCCTCCGGCGGCACCCTCTCCCTCGAACGGCTCGTCCACCCGCGGGCGGAGCCGGAGATAGCGTTCCGTCTCGGCCGCGACGTGAGCCCGAACGATCCGGACGACGACATCATCGACGCGGTCGACGCCGTGGCCCCCGCCCTCGAAATCATCGATTCGCGGTACCGGAACTTCCGGTTCAGCCTCCCCGACGTGGTCGCGGACAACACCTCGGCATGCCGATTCGTCGTCGGCGCATGGCAACCCGCGAACTCCACCACCGAGGTGGCCGAGCTACCCGTCACCTTGAGCTTGGACGGTGAACCGGCCGAGACCGGGACCACCTCGGCAATCCTGGACAACCCGTGGAACGCGCTCCGCGAACTGTCGACAATAGCCGGACGTTACGGTTACGCCCTGCCCGCCGGCGCGGTCGTCCTCGCCGGCGGCGCGACAGCGGCCGCATCGATCGACTCGTGCACCCACATCAGGGTGGACGTGCACGGCCTGGGCAGCGTGACTCTCGACATCGCACCACGTGGACAGGCCCGCACCGTCGACTAAGTTGTGCAGGGTGACGGCGACAACCTCCACCGAATCGGGCGGCCTACCGTCCGGGCACACCATCGATCCGGAGTTCGCGGACCTACCGCTGGCGGCGCTGACGGAATCGGCCCTGGCCGCGGCCCGCGCGGCCGGGGCCGAGCACGCCGATCTGCGAGTGCACCGGTTGTGTACGCAGACACTGCGGTTACGCGATGGCCGGGTGGAGGCACTGACCGATACCGTCGAACTCGGGTTCGCGGTCCGCGTCATCGTCGACGGCACCTGGGGTTTCGCCTCGCACGCGGCGCTGACCCGGGAGACCGCGGCCGAGGTCGCACGGTCCGCGGTGGCCGTGGCGACCACCTTGCGCGCCCTCAACCGGGAACGCGTCGAACTCGCCGCCGAACCCCGCTACAACAACGCCCGCTGGATCTCCGACTACCGGATCGATCCGTTCACCGTGGCCTCGGCCGACAAAGTGGCGCTGCTCCAGGACTATTCGGGCCGGCTGACCGCCGCCGACGGCGTCGACCACGTCACCGCCTCACTTCTCCAGGTCAAGGAGCAGACCTACTACGCCGACACCGCGGGCTCCTCGATCACCCAGCAGCGGGTGCGTCTGCACCCGCAACTGGAGGCGATCACCGTGGACACCGCCTCCGGCGGGTTCGAGACCATGCGCACTCTGGCGCCCCCGGTCGGCCGCGGCTGGGAGTACGTCACCGGCGCCGACGGGGTCTGGGACTGGGATACCGAACTGGCCCGCATCCCGGAATGGCTGGCCGAGAAGGTGAAGGCGCCGACCGTCACCGCGGGCCCGACCGATCTGGTGATCGACCCCACCAACCTGTGGCTCACCATCCACGAATCCATCGGCCACGCCACCGAGTACGACCGCGCGATCGGCTACGAATCCGCCTACGCCGGAACCTCGTTCGCGACCCCGGATCTGCTGGGCACGCTGCGCTACGGCACTCCGGTCATGCATGTCACCGCCGACCGGGTCCAGCCGCACGGGCTGGCCACCGTCGGCTACGACGACGACGGAGTGGCCGGTCAGCGCTGGGACCTGGTGCGCGACGGCGTGCTGGTGGGCTACCAGCTCGACCGGGTGTTCGCGCCGCGACTGGGCCTGGACCGCTCCAACGGCTGTTCCTACGCCGATTCGCCGCATCACGTACCGATCCAGCGGATGGCCAATGTCTCGCTACAGCCCGACCCCGAAGCCGATACCAGTACCGCGGAGCTGATCTCGCGGGTGTCCGACGGCATCTACATCGTCGGCGACAAGAGCTGGTCGATCGATATGCAGCGCTACAACTTCCAGTTCACCGGGCAGCGGTTCTTCCGGATCCGCAACGGTGAGCTGGCCGGCCAGTTGCGTGATGTCGCCTATCAGGCGACCACCACGGATTTCTGGGGTTCGATGGAGGCGGTCGGCGGATCGTCGACCTGGCAGCTGGGCGGCGCGTTCAACTGCGGTAAGGCGCAGCCCGGCCAGGTCGCGGCGGTCAGCCACGGCTGCCCGTCGGTGCTGGTACGCGGCGTGAACGTCCTCAACACCCGGACGGAGGCAGGACGATGACGGTGACCGGTGCGGGTGTACTGCCCGCGGGTGCGGTGGTCGAGCGGGCTCTCGGCGCGTCCCGGGCCGATGAGGCGATCGTGATCGTGAGCGACGAATACGAGGCCTCGCTGCGCTGGGCCGGCAACTCCATGACCACCAACGGCGCCTCCGTCTCGCGACGCTGGTCGGTGATCTCGGTGTTCCGGGACGGGCCGCGCTCGGCACGCGTGGGGAGTGTGGCCTCGACCAGTGTCGACCCCGCCGATATCGAGGCCGTGGTGCGGGCGAGTGAGGAGGCCGCCCGATCCGCCGAACCGGCCCGCGACGCCATGCCGCTGCTGGACACGAACGCGGTTCCGGCGGCACCGGATTGGGAGCAGGCGCCGGCCGTCACCGGGATCGATGTGTTCGCCGGGCTCGCCGCCGATCTGGCCACCGGTTTCGACGGCGGCGACCGGCTCTACGGTTTCGCACACCATCAGGTGCAGACCACCTGGCTCGGCACCTCCACCGGTGTCCGGCGCCGCTACACCCAGCCCACCGGGTCGATCGAGATCAACGGCAAGCGCGGCGACGGGGCGGAACTGGCCAGCGCCTGGGTGGGCGCCGGCACCGCCGATTTCACCGATGTGGACACCCCCGGTCTGCTGGCGGAACTGGCCCGGCGGCTGGACTGGTCGGCGCGGCGGGTGGAACTGCCCGCCGGACGGTACGAAACCCTGCTACCACCCTCGGCGGTCGCTGATCTGCTCATCTACATGTACTGGTCCATGGAGGGCCGGGGTGCGCAGGAAGGGCACACCGCGTTCGCCGCCGCGGGCGGTACCCGGGTCGGCGAGAAGCTCACCGATCTTCCGCTCACCCTCTTCTCCGATCCGGCGGCACCCGGCCTGCAGTGCCTGCCCTTCGTAGCCACCCCCGCCTCGTCGGAGACGGTCTCGGTCTTCGACAACGGCCTGTCCGCGCCGCGGGTGGACTGGCTGCGCGACGGTGCGATCGCCGATCTGGTGTACCCGCGTGCCACCGCCGCCGACTACGCCGTCTCGCCCACCGTCCCGGTGCAGAACCTGCTGCTCACCGGCGGTTCCGCGGCAACGCTGGACGAGATGATCGCCCGCACCGAACGCGGTCTGCTACTCACCACCCTCTGGTACATCCGCGAGGTCGACCCGGCCACCCTGCTGCTCACCGGGCTCACCCGCGATGGTGTCTACCTGGTGGAGAACGGGGAGGTCACCGCGGCGGTGAACAATTTCCGGTTCAACGAGAGCCCACTGGACCTGCTGCGCCGGGTCACCGAGGCCGGGGCCACCGAACTCACGCTGCCGCGGGAATGGAAGGACTGGTTCACCCGCACGGCCATGCCGCCGCTGCGGATCCCGGACTTCCACATGTCGTCGGTGAGCCGGGCGACCTGAACCCGCGAAGCGTCGTCCCGGGACTTCACCCCACACCGATGCGACCCGGCTCGGCGCCGGGCAGGCAGGAGTCGGCCGGCAAGCGGCACCGCGGGGCCGGCAAGCGTCCGCGACGGAAGATGTCCGCCACCGGCCTCGTCGTGTCGGCGCCGGGCGAGTGGGCGTCGCCGACAGTGATCACGCGGGATGTGTTGCTGCCGGCGCCGGGAAATCTATTCTGCTCGCGGTACACGCGGGAAACGGTCGATCACGCCACCGCAGTCAGCACTCGGGGCCCGTCGGCGGTGATCGCTACGGTGTGCTCGGAATGGGCGGTGCGGGAGCCGTCGGCCGAGCGGATGGTCCAGCCGTCGGCATCGGTGACGATCCGGTCTGTGGTGGCGGCGAACCACGGTTCCAGGGCGAGGGTGAGGCCGGGCCGCAGCCGGAAGCCGCGGCCCGCGCGTCCGGCGTTGGCGACGTGCGGGTCCTCGTGCATGGTGCGCCCGAGCCCGTGACCGCCGAACTCGGTATTGACCGGGTATCCGTAGGCGCGGGCCACAGCGGAGATCGCCGCGGAGATGTCCCCGATCCGGTTACCCGGCTGCGCGGCCTCGATGGCCGCGGCCAGCGCCTCCTCGGTGGCCCGCACCAGGCGCAGATCCGCAGCGGCGGGTGTGCCGACGATAACGGTGGTGGCGGCGTCGGCGACCCAGCCGCCGATACTCAGCGCCAGATCCGCGGTCAGCACATCACCGTCGCGTAGCGCGTAGTCGAAGGGCAGGCCGTGCAGGACAGCGTCGTTGACCGACAGGCAGACCGTATTGCGGAACGGACCACGCCCGAACGAGGGCGCGTAGTCCCAGTAACACGACACCGCGCCCCGCTGCCGGATCCGTTCGCGCACGATCATCTCCAGGTCGAGCAGGTTCACGCCCACCGCCGCGACCGCCCGCAGTTCCGCCAGGATCTCCGCCACGAACGCCCCCGCGACGCGCATCCGCTCGATCTCCTCGGGCGATTTCAACTCCACCATCACAACCTCCACAGCCAGTGGTATTTCTATACCGTCATTGCGGTACATTAATACCACTCTTTAGAATGGGGGTATGGTCCGCCTGCCCCTCACCGCCACCCAGATCGACGCCGGCCGCCGTCTCGGAGTCCGGTTGCGTACCGCCCGTGACGCGCGCGACCTCGCCGAGGTCGCGCGCGCGGCCGGGATCTCCCCGGAGACCCTGCGCAAGATCGAGACCGGCCGCCTTCCCTCGCCGGGCTTCGGCACGGTTGTTTCCCTGAGCCGCGTTCTCGAACTGCCCCTCGAGGAGCTTGCCGAGATCTGGACCGCGGACAATCTCGCCGAATCCGCCTGAAGGATCCGGAACGGCCTGGCCATCGGCTCCCCGCGGCCTGGGCACGGCCCTGCATTTCCGGACACCGACGCGATCACCGAGCGTCGACGACGTAAGCCCCAACCGCCGCGCCGAGTAGTCCGCTGCGCTCGCTCTGGCCCGACGGTCACCAATGGACCATCCGATCGCCGAGCAGGAGTGAGCGATCGGCTTGCACCGCACTGTCGCGCCCCGGGCCACCTCGGCGCGCAGTGGACACGCGAGGACGACCTCACGAGAGATCGCACTCCCGGATGCGTCCACGGGACCCAGCTCGGCTGGAACATCGCCTGGGTCTACGCGGTCGAACTGACCCGCCGGGCCACCGACCCGCGGGACGAACACGAGCGGATGTCCGGAGCAGCAGGTGACCGACGGTCCAATCGAGCGGGAGACGTATCCGCCGACCGCCCGGGCCTACGCGCCGTCATCACGAACAGGACGGTAAACAGCGAATTCCCACCGCGCGATCCGGCCGATCGCCCGGGCCAGCGCATCCCAGGTCGGATATTCCAGATCACGCAGGAAATCCTCGATGTAGCGGCGAAGCTCGGCGGTATCGATACGGTCGAGCACCAGCGCGTGATCGGCCGGCCGGAACCCGCGCCCGCCCGCAACCTCCGCGCTGTCACCCGAAGCCCGGACGACGAGGTCGAACGCCTCCTCCCCCGCGTCGCCCGCCGGGCCGATCATCAACTGCACCAACACGTCGTCGGCCGCGCTCACAGCGGCCGGGTTCGCGAGATCGACGTCCGGGCTGTACATTCCCTTGAGCTCCGCTCTCATCACCGCTCCTCGATCTCCAGATGCGCGTTGCTCTCCCAGTGCCGGGCGGTCATCGGGCGTGATTCGTAATTGGCCTCAACACTCCGCCCGGAAGGCTTCTGCTGGGGCGGGCGATACTGCCGCAATCCGTCGTCGCTGACCCAGCGATAGGCGCTGCCGTAGGGCAAC
Organism: Nocardia grenadensis; assembly: GCF_050942415.1. Lineage (NCBI taxonomy): Bacteria > Bacillati > Actinomycetota > Actinomycetes > Mycobacteriales > Nocardiaceae > Nocardia > Nocardia grenadensis. The sequence goes on from NZ_CP192054.1 coordinate 4,046,731, forward strand.
CGCCTGGCATCGGCCCCGACCCAGGCGAGTCCAGCGGCATCGGCCTCGGCCCGCCCGGCCCGGCCGATACCGAAATTGCCGGCGCGCGCCCCCGCACTGCGCACGATCTCGACCACCCGCCGCCGATCCGGCCGAGCCGGTGCCGGCTTTTCGGAGTCCGCGCGCGGCACCGCTGCAGCGCTTCCGGCGGGAGCCTCCGCACCGGTCCGCCCCTCGGCGGCGGCCGTTCCGCTCCCTGGGATACGCTCCGCTCCCGCTGCGTCCCCGGCCACAAGCTTCCTCGCCCCGGTCCCGGTGCCGAGGTCGAGCAAACCATCAACTTCAACCCGGACCTTCTGGACGTAGGTATGGATATAGTTGGACAGAAGGTTCGCGAATGCGACGTACTCGCCTGCGACACGCGACACCAGCAGCCTCCCAGAAATTGAATATTGAAGAGCCTCCGCGACAGTATCGAATCGATATTCAGCGGCTGTCGATACCGATAGAAGCCGTCGGCGCTCAGGGCAAACGACCAGATGAGCGGTCACAAAGGTGATCAGGTGTGGCCCAGGCCAGGTCGGCCTGACCGTGAGGACATCGTCGAGTGTGACCAGTGCGAGATCGCGCTCCTGGATGATATCCATTAATCGTCCGCTCCGCGTCCGCCGCACCACTCTGCGCGGCACGACAACCCGCCAGGGCCGCCACAGTGCCCGCGGCCAGCACGGACAACACCCGACGCCTGTACATCGCCACCTCGATCGAATCGCGCTACCGGCAGGATCCATTGACGCTCGAGCGGTGCAGACGCTACCGGCGCGCGCAGAGCAGGGAGCGGACCGCCACGCAGGAGTTTCGACGGCGATACGGCAGGCGCTTACCGTGCCCCTATGAGATTTCGAGATGCCGATCCCGGACACGAACCAGGCAAGCCGGGGCCGGCTTACCGCGCCGCACTCGCTCGCGCCGCCGAGGCGCGAGCCCACGACGGTAGAAGGTGGGTTCGGCCGGCGATCATCCTGCTCACGGGACTACTGGTGTCCGCATGCACCGGAGAAGCACCCGCACCGGCGGCAGCCGACGACGTCCTGGGCACCGTCGTGCACGAAACCTTCACGTCATTGCGCGCGGCCCACGGCATCCCCGGCATCGCCGTGGGCGTGATCGACGGGGATCGGACCCAGGTCTTCGAATTCGGCACCACCGCCCCCGGTGGTGATCGCCCGGTCACCGAACAGACGATCTTCGAGATCGGCTCGCTCAGCAAATTGTTCACCACATTGCTGGCCGGATCCGCTGCGTCCCAGGAGCGGCTCGACTTCGACGACACCCCCGGCACGTACCTGCCGCGGTTACGGGACCACCCGATCGACAACGCGCGGATCAGGGATATCGCGACCTATACCGCGGGTGGCCTGCCGCAACAGTTTCCCTCCGAGGTGACGACGGAGGCCGAGATGTGGCGCTACTTCCAACAGTGGCACCCGACGTACCCGGTGGGGAGCACCCGCCTCTACGGCAACCCGGGTATGGCCCTGCTGGGGCAGGCGACCGCCGCGTCGCTCGGTCGCCCGTTCGAGGACGCGATGCGCGCCGAGATACTGGAACCGCTCGGCCTCCGGCACACATACTTCGATGTACCGGAGACAGCGCAGGACGACTACGCTTGGGGGACGGCGCGGTCGGGTGCTCCGGTACGGGTTTCTCCCGGTCCGGGTGATGCCGAGGCCTACGGGTTGAAAACGACCGCAGCCGACCTGCTGTCGTTCGTCGCGGCGAATATGGACAACCGGCGCGCTCCGCTCGCCCTGCGCGGAGCGCTGGACGCGACCCGGCGCGGCTACTACCGAATCGGCACGATGACACAGGCGCTGGGCTGGGAACGTTTCGAGTACCCCACCTCGCTCGAGGCGCTTCAGGCCGGCAACTCGGCCGAGGTCATCAACCGGCCCCTGCCGGTCGAACCGGCCCCGGCCGTATCCGGTCCGGCGTTTTTCGACAAGACCGGCTCTACCGGGGGATTCGGCGCCTACGCCACATTCGTACCGAGCCGTTCTCTCGCTGTAGTCGTACTGATGAACCGGAGTATTCCGATACCTGCCCGGATCGCCGCCGCCCACCGGGTCCTCGATGCCCTCGATTCCGTGTAGCGACCACTCATGGCGTGCGGTCGGCGTGGCCGCACACGGAGTCACCGGCCTCGGGGGCATCGTCGAGCCGACGGCGGACGGTATCGTCACGACGGTCGTGGCGCCGACGCCCCCGCCAGAACTCTCCGGCGAGCCCGGTCCAGCGGGCGGGGAACTCCCTGCTCAGTGATGGCGTGTGGAGGTGGTGGATTTGCTGGGCTTCTTCTTGCTCTTGTTCTTGCCGTCGCTGTCGGGCTCCCATTCGTAGCCGGGAGTCCCGTTCTCGCAGTATGAGTCGGCGACCTTGGTGTCGGTGGCGTCGAATTCACACCAGCGGTCGCTACTGCAGGCGACCGAGCCGAAGCCGGCCGCGAGGGCGATCACCACGGTGCCGGTGACAGCGCGCGGACGGGTGCCGGAATACATATTCTCTCCTGGGTCTTTCGTGGGAAGGGTGACCGCCGACAGCGGATCAGGGAGTGAGCCGGAGGCGGGCCACAACGGCACGATGGTCCGAACCCGCGAGGGTGAATGTACTGATGTGCTCGGTGGTGCCGCCGGATACCAGAATATGGTCGATACCGATCAGCGGACCCCAGGCTCGGTCGGCCGGATAGGTGAGCAGCCGGCCCGCACCGGCCTGTTCGGCGGCGGCGGCGAAATCGCCGCTCACCAGGCGGCGGAAGGCCATGTGGTCACTGGTCGCGTTGAAATCGGCGCCGACCACCGCCGGTCCCGGTGATGCGCGCAGGATGGTGTCGACGGCGCTCATCTCCTTCGCCCAGACCGCGGCGTCCGCGGTCGGCGGGAGCGGGTGGAATGCGTGGACCGCGACGGATCCGAGGGCGGGATGGGTGAGCGTCGCGGACAGGTTGCCGAGCACGAACTCCTGGTGCCGGACCGGATCCGAGAGCGGGAACCGGCTGTAGATACCGGTACCTCCGCCGCCGGGGCCCGGGTCCAGATAGTTGTACGGGAGCACAGCGCCGAGACCTGCCGCGGCCAGGGCATCGACTGCCTCGGGCGTGAGTTCGTCCACGGTGAACACATCGACGCCACGCTCCCGGACCGCGGTCACGAGGCCGGTCGTATCCGCCCGGCCGAACAGTAGATTCGATTGCAGCACGGTCAGTTCGACGCCGGTCGCGGCGCGGCTGTCCGGAACGAACAGCGGCAGCTGGGTCCACAGCACACCGGCGAGTACGATCACCGCCGCCGCGGCGCTGCGCCATCCGCGCGCGGCCAGGAAGAACAGCAGGGCTGCCACGGCGCCCAGCATCAGATACGTCGCGCCCGCGGCCAGCAGGATCAGTTCCCGCCGCTGCCAGCCCCCGAGATGGAGAGCCAGACCGAAGGTCCCGGCCAGCAGCACACACCGCCCCGCGCCGAGCAGCACCTGGCGGACAACTCCGTGCGTCATACCCGTAAACCTATCGGGCGCGCTCGAGAGAACCTTGCGAAGTTCTTGCGGCGAAGCTCATCCGGCCCGTGCTACCTCGGTTCGGTGCACGCCGGCCGAATCGCATCCGCGATAGTCCGGCGCGCGAAACCGTACGCCGATCGCGCGGCCGGAGCCGCGACCGGCAGTCGGAGCACCGGAACCGAGCGGGCCGGCTACCTGCGATCGGCGTTCAGAGCATCCCCCCGGCATCGATCTGCTGGGTGGTCCCGGTGATGTAGCGGCCGTCGTCGGAGACCAGATGCAGCACCGTGGCGGTGATGTCCTCCGGCTCGAGGGCCACCACCGGGAGCCGGTTCAGCGTGCGGGCCGCCTCTTCGAAGTCGGCGCGGTCCGGGTTCGGCAGATCCGGCCGGAACAGGCGGTAGGTGGCGTCGTTGAGGATCATGGGGGTGGCGACGGTGGTCGGATGCACCGTGTTCACCCGGATATCGTGCGGGGCGAGTTCTTTGGCGAGCACCTTCATCAGCATCACCAGTCCGGCCTTGGCCGCCGAATAGTGCGCGGTGTTCTCGTTGACGTGGAACGCGGCCAGCGAACTCGTGATCACCACGGAGCCACCGCGGCCGCCCTCGATAATGTGCGGAACAGCGGCCTTGAGCGATTTCCACACCCCGGTGAGGTTGATATCGATCATGTCCTGCCAGACGTCTTCGCTCATCTCCAGCGTCGGGGCCGGACTGGAGATCCCGGCATTGGCGACGACGATATCCAGCCGCCCGAATTCCGCCACCCCCGCCGAGACCGCCGCGGTCAGGGCGGCGAGATCACGGACATCGCCGTCCCGGGCGACGATACGGCGACCGGTGGCCTCCACCAGGCGGACGGTCTCCGCGAGGTCGGCGGCATCGGCCAGCGGGTACGGAACAGTAGCGACCTCGGCCGTGGTGTCGACGGCGATGATATCGGCCCCCTCCTGCGCAAAACGTACTGCGTGGGAGCGCCCCTGGCCCCGCGCGGCCCCCGTGACGAATGCGGTCTTGCCATTCAATTTGCCCATGAAGTACTCCGTATCCCGCGCTGCATCTGCACTTTTGCCGCAACTCGACAATATGACACCAACTGTCGAAAGTCGATGATCGATATGCCCATTCACGGCAACCCGCGCGCAACCTTCCCGACGGAGAATGTCCTATGATCTTGGTGCCCGCAGCGCAGCGGACCGGCCGAAACAGTTCCCGGGCCAACGTCTCTGCACCGCCCTGCCGTTGGCTGCCGATATGCTTGGAGCACGCCATGATCACGCCGCCAGACCCCGTGCCAGCACTCTCGGGACCCGGTCGAGGCGACGAAGAGCGATATCCGCTGCACTCCGCCGAATTCACCGCCGACCCGCACCGCGCCTATCAGGAGATGCGGGAACGTCACGGCGCCCTGGTGCCGGTGGAACTGGCGCCCGGTGTCCCCGCCACCTTGGTGATCGGATACCGCGCCGCCCTGCGCATTCTCAACGACCCGGCCCGGTTTCCCGCCGATCCCCGCCACTGGGAGAAAACCGTCCCCGCCGACTGTCCGGTGCTGCCGGTACTGCAGTACCGGCCGAACGCACCGCGCAGTGCCGGCGCCGAGCACACGCGCTACCGGGGTGCCGTCACCGCGGCGCTGGCCGGGGTGGACCTGCACCGGCTGCGCGATACCGTCGAACGCGTCGCGGCACCGCTGATCAATACGTTCTGCGAGTCCGGTTCGGCCGATCTGGTCGCCCAGTACGCCTTTCCGCTGACCTTCGAGGTCATCAACACGATGCTCGGCTGCCCACCCGAGATCAGCGACCGCGCCGCCGCCGCGACGGCCGCCATCTTCGACGGCGTCGACTCCGAGAAGGGCAATCTGATGTTCGGCGAGGCGGTGCAGGAACTGGTGGACGCCAAACGCGCCGAACCCGGCGACGATGTCACCACCCGGCTCCTGCACCACTCCGCGGCGCTCGACGCGAACGAGATGACCCACCAGGTGGTGGCCCTCTACGGCGTCGGCATGGGGCCGATGCAGAGCCTGATCATCAACACGCTGTGCTTGATCCTCACCGACGAGAGGTTCGCCGACGAGATGCTCGGCGGCGCGCTGGCGACCCGCGACGCGCTCGACGACGTGCTGTTCGACGATCCGCCGCTACCCAACGCGAGCGTCACCTATCCGCGGCAGCCCACCCTGGTCGACGACGTCTGGCTGCCGGCCCACCAGCCGGTGGTGATCAGCCTCGCCGGGTGCAACAGGGATCCGGAGATCGGGACCGGCCACCACACCGGCAACCGGTCGCATCTGGCCTGGGGCGCCGGCCCACACGCCTGCCCGGCCCAGCCGACAGCGTATCTGATCGCACAGGAGGCCATCGACCAGTTGCTCGACGCGCTGCCCGAGCTGCGGCTCGCGGTCCCGGTGGCGGAACTGGTCTGGCGGCCGGGCGTCCTGCACCGCACCCTCGCCGCGCTACCGGTCACCTTCCCGCCCACACCACCGCTGCCGTTGGGCTGAAGCGCGGTCCCGCGCAGGTGACCCGATCGAGCGTCCGTTCTGCCGCGGCGGGGCCCTCGGCTACCGCACGTCGGTACTCGCGGCGATCGCCTCGCTCTGGATCCGGTCGAACTGCGCGCTCATGGCCTCGGCCAAAGCGGTCGCTGCCGAGAGCGGACGCACCATCACCATGAAATCGTCGATCTTGCCGTCTTCGTCGACGTGCAGGAAATCGCAGCCGGTGAGCCGCTTACCCGCGACCGTCGCTTCGAATACCAGCGCATGGTCGCGGCCGCCGGGGTCGGCGATCTCCCGGATGTAGCGGAAATCCTCGAAAACGCGGAGCACACCGCGCAGGATGGCCGCGGTGATGGGTTTGCCCGGATAGGGCTTGTACGCCACCGGGCTGGTGAACACCACATTGTCGGCCAGCAGTGCCTCGATGGCGGCGGAATCGCGCTCCTCCACGGCCTTGCGGAACGGATGCATGCCGAAACCTCGCCCACTCGATATGCCGGCCGGACCTTGGCCGACCGATGCCTTGTGAACGCTAACCAGATCGCCCACCGATGTCCACGGTCGAGCCCACCGGCCGCACCCATCCGCCCCGACCTACGCGGGCGCCGACATACCGATCGAACTCCACGCGAAACCGGTCCGGCTCCCGGGGTGGGGCGAGAACAGCCTCGGCACGCGGCCATGCGCCGAAACGGTCCGTGCCGGGCGGGTGTTCTCGCAACGAGGGCATCGAACGCTCGGGCGGCGCGGAGAGCTCGGCGAATGACCACCCGCCGGTCCGAGGATTCAGTCCGCGGTACCCGTCCGGCGCGTGATCGCGATCCCGACCGACCCGCCGGCCCCGCGCAGCAGTTTGTGACCGCGGATCATCAGCTTGCCGCCGCGTCCGCGATCGGTGACCTACGGCGCGCAGCCGCTCTGTCATGGTGTTCGGCTCGCCGGTATCACCATTCCCGCTGCTACCATTCCCGGTGCTCTCCTGGCGCTCGGGGTCGAGAATGTTGCGGCCCGCGAGCCCCGGCGAGCGACAGCGAGACCCGGTCGGACGATACCGCCCGGCAGCTGTCGGAATCCGTAAGCCATGGAGTGGTGTCTGTGACCGACGAAATTTTCCTCGCCCACGTCGCCGACCGATTGGCCGACCTGCCGGCGGTGCGTGCCGTCACTCTCGGCGGATCACGCGCACAGGGCGCCCACACCCCGGACAGCGACTGGGACTTCGCGGTCTACTACCGGGGCGACTTCGACCCGGCGGATCTGCGCGCGGTCGGCTGGGCGGGCGATGTCTCCGAGGTAGGCGGCTGGGGCGGGGGCGTTTTCAACGGCGGAGCCTGGCTCACGATCGACGACCGGCACGTAGATGTCCACTACCGTGACCTCGACGTCGTAGAACACGAACTCGCCGAGGCCCGGCAGGGTCGCTTCCATTGGGAACCGCTGATGTTCCACCTCGCGGGCATCCCCAGTTACCTCGTGGTCGCCGAACTCGCCGTCAACCGGGTACTGCACGGCACTCTGCCCTGCCCCGCCTACCCGGTTGCGCTACGCCGCGCAGCTCCGCCGTCATGGCGCGACCGCGCGACCATGACACTGAACTACGCGCGCGAGGCATTTGTCCGACGCGGACAGGCCACCGAAGTCGCCGGCGCGCTGGCCACCGCCGCTGCGCAGACGGCCCATGCCATGCTGGCGGCTCGCGGCGAGTGGGTGACCAACGAGAAGCGGCTGCTGGACCGTGCCGGGCTGCGGGCCGTCGACGAGATCGTGGGCGGGCTGACGACCGACCCGGCGGTACTCGCCCGGGCAGTGGACACGGCCCGGGATCTGTTCACCGTCCCCGAGCCGGCCACCGGCGACACCGTGTGATCCGTTGTCGCCGATCGCCGGTTCGGCTCGGGTCACGGTGCGGTCTCGGCAAGATCGAATATCACATGTTCGCCAAGATCGGTTTTCCCGGGATGCGGCGCCGCCCGCGGGGCTTCTAGGCTCGCGGAGAGCCGCCGCCGCTCCCCCGTGACCAGGTGCGGCCCATCCGGACACGGCGTCACGGCGACGCCTACCGACTCGACCGGCCAACGGCGTGCCGGCACCGATAACGCGCCCCGAGCGCCGACGACCCCGAAGGACCTCCTGTGAAGAAAACCGTCCTGGCCGCCGCTGCCGTCGTTCTACCGCTCCTCTCCGTCACCGCCGCGAGCGCCGAACCGGTCCCGGTGCTCCCCGAACCGCCGGTGGCGGCCGCGCAGGATCAGGTTCCTTCCGGGCCGCTCGGGACAACGTTCCCGGTCCGGACCGGAGGAGATATGTCCATCACGGTCGACCCCGCCGACGCGGTGGTCGAGCCGCGCGCCGACGGCCAGCGCGTGCTGGTGTACGACGTGACCGCCGAGCAGACCGCGGGCAACCCCTATTTCCTGCCGACTCTCGACCTGCGCATGGTGACCGCCGACGGTACGACGGTGTATCCGCTCACCGATGTCCCCGGCGAATACCCGGCCGGGTTCCTCGAGCCGGGACAGCCCCGCCACGGGCTGGTGGCCTTCGGCATCGACCACCAGCAGACACCGGACCGGATCATCTTCGCCACCAGCGACTACTTCGTGCAGAGCAGTTGGACCCTCTGATCGGCTATTCGAGTTCGCCCTCGGTCTCCAGATACACCTGGCGCAGCCGGTCGAGCGTCTCCCGCTCGGGGCTCGCCCACATTCCGCGTTCGGCCGCCTCGAGTAGACGTTCGGCGATACCGTGCAACGCCCACGGATTGGACTGCTCCATGAACTTGCGGTTCGTCTCGTCGAACACATAGCTCTCGGAGAGTTTCTCGTACATCCAGTCGGCGATCACATCGGTGGTCGCGTCGTAGCCGAACAGGTAGTCCACGGTGGCCGCCATCTCGAAGGCACCCTTGTACCCGTGCCGGCGCATGGCGTCGAGCCAGCGCGGATTGACCACCCGGGCCCGGAAGACGCGGGTGGTCTCCTCCGACAGCGTGCGGGTGCGGACCGCGTCCGGGCGGGTGCTGTCGCCGATATAGGCCTCCGGGTTCTTACCCGTCAGGGCGCGCACCGTGGCGACCATCCCGCCGTGGTACTGGAAGTAGTCGTCGGAGTCGGCGATATCGTGCTCACGGGTATCGGTGTTCTTCGCGGCCACCGCGATCCGGCGGTACGCGGTACGCATATCGTCGGCCGCCGGGGCGCCGTCGAGGTCGCGCCCGTAGGCGTAGCCGCCCCAGATGGTGTAGACCTGCGCGAGATCGTCGTCGGTGCGCCAGCTCTTGGAATCGATCAGCTGGAGCAGGCCCGCGCCGTAGGTGCCCGGTTTCGACCCGAAGATCCGGGTGGTGGCCCGGCGCTCGTCACCGTGTTCGGCGAGATCGGCGCGGGCGTGGGCGCGGACATAGTTGGTCTCCGCGGGCTCGTCGAGATCGGCCACGAGCCGGACCGCGTCGTCGAGCAGCGCCAGGACATGCGGGAAGGCGTCGCGGAAGAATCCGCTGATCCGTACCGTCACGTCCACACGCGGCCGACCCAGTTCCACGGGCTCGATCACCTCGAGGGTGGTTACCCGGCGGCTGGCCTCGTCCCAGACCGGGCGCACCCCGAGCAGGGCGAGTACCTCGGCGATATCGTCGCCGGAAGTGCGCATGGCCGAGGTGCCCCAGACCGACAGGCCCACCGAGCGCGGGTACTCGCCGTGGTCGGCCCGATAGCGTTCGAGCAGTGATTCGGCCATGGCCTGCCCGGTTTCCCAGGCCAGCCGCGACGGGACGGCCTTGGGGTCCACGGAGTAGAAGTTACGGCCGGTCGGCAGCACATTGATCAGGCCGCGCAGCGGCGAACCGCTCGGGCCGGCGGGGATGAAACCACCGTTCAGCGCATGCAGGACGCGGTCGATCTCGACTCCGGTCCCCCGCAGCCGCGGCACCACCTCGGTCGCGGCGAAACGCAGCACCGCGGCGACCGCCGCGCGATCGCCGCCGGCCGTTTCGAACAGTTCGTCCGCGTGCTCGTCGACGAGCCGGTCCACGGCCTCCGGCGCCCACCCGGCGGCCTGCAACGCGACGATCAGTTCGCGGGCGCGGGCCTCCACCGTATCGACCCGTTCCCGCGCCTCCCCACCGGATTCGCTGAGCCCCAGCGCTTCCCGCAACCCCGGCACCGACATCTCCCCGCCCCACAACTGCCGGGCCCGCAGCATGGCCAGGACCAGGTCGACCTCGCCGGCACCGGCCGGGGCGCGGCCGAGAATGTGCAGGCCGTCGCGGATCTGGACATCCTTGATCTCGCACAGCCAGCCGTCGACGTGCAGCAGCATATCGTCGAAGGATTCCTCGTCCGGGCGTTCGGCCAGCCCCAGATCGTGGTCCATCTTCGCGGCGCGCATCAGCGTCCAGATCTGCTGCCGGATAGCGGGCAGTTTGGCCGGGTCCAGCGCGGAGATGTTCGCGTGCTCGTCGAGCAACTGTTCGAGGCGGGAGATATCGCCGTAACTCTCGGCGCGCGCCATCGGCGGGATCAGATGATCCACCAGGGTGGCGTGGGCGCGGCGTTTGGCCTGGGTGCCCTCCCCCGGATCGTTCACCAGGAACGGGTAGATCAACGGCAGATCCCCCAAGGCGGCATCGGTACCACACGCCGCGGACATGCCCAGGGTCTTACCGGGCAGCCATTCCAGATTGCCGTGCTTACCCAGATGCACCATCGCGTCCGCGCCGAAACCCCCGGCCGCGGCATCGGTGGAAAGCCACCGGTACGCGGCGAGGTAGTGGTGGCTCGGCGGGAGATCCGGGTCGTGGTAGATGGCGACCGGGTTCTCGCCGAAACCACGCGGCGGCTGCACCATGAGCACCACATTGCCGAAACGCAGTGCGGCGATGACGATTTCGCCGCGCGGGTCGGCGGAACGGTCCACGTAGAGCTCGCCCGGCGGCGGCCCCCACGCCTCGACGACCGCGGCGCGAAGCTCCTCGGGCAGCGTGTCGAACCAGGCGGTGTAGACCTCGGCGCCGATCCGTACCGGGTTGCCCTCGAGTTGTTCGGCGGTGAGCCAATCGGGATCCTGCCCGCCGGCGGCGATCAGCGCGTGCATCAGCGCGTCGCCGTCGCGTTCCTCCAGGCCCGGGACCTCACCCGGGGCGCCGAGATCGTATCCGGCGGCCCGCAATTCGGTGAGCAGGGAGATAGCGCTGGCGGGCGTATCGAGTCCGACGGCATTGCCGATACGAGCGTGTTTGGTCGGGTAGGCCGACAGCATGAGCGCCAGGCGTTTGCGGTCGGCGGGGATATACCGCAACCGCCCGTGCCGCACCGCGATCCCGGCGACCCGGGCCGCACGTTCGGCGTCGGGCACGTAGGTGGACAGTCCGTCCTCGTCGAACTCCTTGAAGGAGAACGGCACCGTGACGATCCGGCCGTCGAACTCCGGGACCGCGACCTGGGTCGCCACGTCCAGCGGGGACAGCCCGTCGTCGTTGGCCTCCCACTGCGCGCGGCCACTGGTCAGGCACAGGCCCTGCAGGATCGGGATATCCAGTTCGGCCAGCGCGCCGATATCCCATGCCTCGTCGTCGCCGCCCGCCGTGGCCAGCGCCGGTTTGCTGCCGCCGGCCGCCAGCACGGTGACCACCAGTGCGTCGGCCTGCCGGAGGGTGGCGAGCAGGTCGGGTTCGGCGGTACGCAGGGAGGCGCAGTAGACGGGCAGCGGTACCGCGCCGGCATCCTCGATCGCAGCGCACAGCGCGTCGATATAGCCGGTGTTCCCGGCCAGGTGCTGGGCCCGGTAGTAGACGACGCCGACCGTCGGCTTCCCGGCCACCGGTTCGGGATGGCGCGCGGCGCGTTCGAGCCGGCCCCAGGCGGGCAGCTGCATCGGCGGTTCGAACCCGTGCCCGGTGAGCAGGACGGTATCGGAGAGGAAATTATGCAGCCGGCGCAGATTCTGCGGGCCACCGGCCGCCAGATAGTTGTGCGCGTCGGAGGCCACGCCGACCGGTACGGTCGAACACTCCATCAGTTCGGCGTCGGGGGCCATCTCGCCGCCGACCGCCACCACCGGCACCCCGCTCGCCCGCACCGCGGTCAGGCCGTCCTCCCAGGCCCGCTTGCCGCCGAGGACCCGCACGATCACCAGATCGGCGTCCGCGAGCAGGCCGGGCAGATCCTCCACCAGCAGCCGGGCCGGATTGGCCCACCGGTACTCGGCGCCGCTGGCACGCGCGCTCAGCAGATCGGTATCGGAGGTGGACAGCAGCAGAATCACAGCGATGACCTTCCTGGGGGTGACGCGCCCGTGGGGGTTGTGTGCTCGCCGGAGAGGGTCTGGCTGTGTCAGTGGCGCGACCGCACCGGAGTTCCACCGGTTTCCTCGTCACCCGTCGAGCCCCCGGATGCTACCGCGACCGCCGGAACCGTCGGTCACCACACCGGCGCGCGGCCTCCGGACAACCTGTACTTGCCGACGCCTCGCGTCCCGGGTTGGCTTCCTGCCATGACCGACGACGCGGGTACGCAACTGTTCCACCAGTCCATGCCCTTCACCGAACGCCTGGGCGTGGAGGTGCTCGAACACGGTCCCGGGTTGGTGCGCAGCCGCATCGCCTGGGACGAGACACTCTGCACGCTGGGCGGCGCGCTGCACGGCGGCGTGCTGATGGCGCTGGCGGATTCGACCGCGGCGGTCTGCGCGTTCCTCAATCTGCCCGAAGGCGCCCAGGCGACCACCACCGTCGAATCGAAGACGAACTTCCTGCGGGCGGTGCGGTCGGGTCATGCGGAGGCATCGTCGCGGCCGCTGCACACCGGGCGGTCGTTCATCGTAGTCGAGACCGAGGTCCGCGACGACGCGGGCAAACTGGTGGGGAAGGTGACCCAGACCCAGGCGGTGCTCTAGTCCGGCCTCCGTAAACTGGTCGGATCATGGCACGTACCGATCCCGATTCCTGCCCCGGTGTCTTGCGCCTGCACGAGGCCGCCGACGGCCCGCTGGCCCGGGTCCGGGTGCCGGGCGGGGCGCTCGCGCCGGAGCAGTTGCAGACCCTCGCCGCGGCCGCCGCCGAGCTCGGCGACGGGCATATCGAACTGACCTCGCGCGGCAATGTGCAGTTGCGCCGGATCCGCGATGCCGACGCGCTCACCGAACGGCTGGCCGGTGCCGGGCTGCTGCCGAGCCGCACCCACGAGCGGGTCCGCAATCTCATCGCCTCGCCCCTGTCCGGACGGGTCGGTGACCACCCCGATATCCGGCCGCTGGTCGCCGCACTCGACGCGGGGCTGCTCGGCTCGCCCCGGCTGGCCGAACTTCCGGGCCGGGTCCTGTTCACCCTCGACGACGGCCGGGGGGATGTGAGCCCGCTCGGCCCGGATATCGGACTGCACGTACTCGACCGTGACCGGTCCGCCCTCCTGCTCGCCGGGCGGGACAGCGGTATCCGCGTGACCACCGCCGAAGCGCCCGAGGTGCTGTTGGCGGCCGCGCACGGTTTTCTGGCACTCGCCGACGGGCAGTGGCGCCTGCACGAGGTCGCCGACGGCGCCGCGCGGCTGGCCGCACTGCTGGGGCTCGAACCCGGGCCCGAACGGCTGGAATCCACCGGCCCCGGGGATCCGCCGATCGGCTGGCTGCCCCAGCGCGACGGTCTCGTCGCGCTGGGCGCGGGGGTCCGGCTGGGCTCCTTGCCCGCCCGCACCGCCGAATTCCTCGCCGCGGTCGAACGCCCGATCCTACTGACTCCGTGGCGCAGCCTGATCGTCACCGATCTGGAGGAATGGCCCGCCGAGCAGGTCGTCCGGGTGCTGGCGCCGATGGGTCTCGTCTTCGATGCCGATTCACCGTGGCTGCGGGTCACTGCCTGCGCCGGAGCACCCGGGTGCGCGAAATCGCATACCGACGTCCGGGCCGACGCCGCGGCCGCGGTCGAATCGGGCCGGACGGATAGCTCCGACGCCGGCGGCTCGAGTACGCCGCTCCCGGCCGCCGAGATCACCACGGCCGGGCGGCAGCACTGGTCGGGATGCGAGCGCCGCTGCGGCCGGCCCGCCGCGGCGGCCACCGAGGTCACCGCCGGTCCCGAAGGCTACCGGGTGACGCCGCCGCGCATCTGAACCGCCGTGCCGCGGCGCCGCCCGGCGAACCGTCCTACTGCTGCTGCGACGTCGAGGGCTTTTCGATCGGCCGCGAGCGACGATCTCCGTCGTCCTGTTTGCCGTGGCTGGCCACCAGGAGTACGACGATCAACAGCCCCATCACCGCCGCGACCGCCAGCGCGGCCGACGGTTTGCGCAACTGCTCGGTTTCCTCGCGCACCGACACTTCCTCCGGCCACTGCATGACGGGTTCGGCGGCACGGCGCTCGGGACGCCCCGCGGCTGCCGGACACCCATTCGACCGACTCGTATTCCCGGTGACGAACGACGACCTGCCTTGCGGCTCCTGAACTGTGAGCATGCGAAAATCGTATCGACGTGCGACCGGCGGATTTTCGAAAACTTCCCGGCAATGGGGAATTTACCCCGCGATGACGCAGGGGTGTCCCAGGTCACGTATGCGCCGGTCAGCGGCTCGGAGCCGGGAACAGCAGGCCCGCAACGTAAATCGGCCCACTGTGACGTGCGGTACGCTGTTCGGCCGGCTCCGCTTTTGTGTCGCAAACCATAGATCAACCGGCCCGGACGCGCCGGACACCCACGTAGGCACGCGGGGCGTACCGCAGCCGGTCGGGCAGCAGCGACCAGACCGTACGCACCACCGCCGCGAACACCCCGAACAGCTTCTGGTCCACGACCGTCCAGCGCAGCTCCAAAATCTCGCGGGCACGTTCGGGCATGAGCCCATTGGCCGGCCAGACATTGAACGCCATCACCGGCCGCCAGATCACCGACCACACCGGTTCCGGGATACCGGGCAGCGCCGGGATCCGGGTGCTGCCGAGCCGGAGCGCGAAATCAGTGGTGGCATTGGCCTCGAGCACCTCGTCGTTGGTGCGGTGCCAGTACTCCTCGAACTCGGCGTAGTCCGCCACCAGCACCCGGTCGGACAGTCCGTACATGCGCCACCAGGTGACGCCCTCGGCGATCAACTGATCCTTTTCCGCAGTAGTGAGCGGGGTCCCGAAATGCTCATTGAGGGCGATGGTGAGTTCGACGAAGGTCGCGTGGGTCCACCGGTAGACCTCGGGGTTGAGCGCGTGGCAGAAATTCTTCAGTGACCACTGTAGACATTCGGCAGGATATGGGGTAACTTCTGACTCGTTGGAAGTGAAGGAAGTATCCATACGGCACGGGAGATGATGAACTGCCCGTGATGGCGGAAACGGCGGGCGCGGCCAGGGGACCAGGATGTACAACGGTCCTACCGTCCGCCGGGAGGCAAGCGAAGTTGCACGGAAAGAAGAGGAAGTAACACCTTGAAGAGAAAGGAGGCGTTGACCGTCGGGTCACCCGTGAAGATATGCGATTCGGGTGATCGCCGACGTCTCGGTTACCTGTCGGAAGACGAAGTAATTCCCCCTTTCGGTACCCCGGCGCCGTCGGCGCCGGGGTACTGCGCCGTCTGGAGGCCATACGATTTCCGAACCCCCCACCGCGAACGAGAAGTTCGACGATGACGACTACCCCGCCTACACCATGGGCCGAGCCGCGGACATGCTCGGCACCACTCAAGCGTTCCTGCGCACTCTCGACGACGCAGGACTGATCACCCCGCAACGCTCCGCCGGCGGGCATCGCCGCTATTCCCGTTACCAGCTGCGCATCGCCGCCCGCGCCCGCGAACTCATGGACTCCGGCACCCCCTTGGACGCGGCATGCCGGATCATCATCCTCGAGGACCAACTCGCCGAAGCCCGCGAAATCAACGCCAAACTCACCGATAAGGGCTGACCGCACCGGCCACCGGCGGACAGGTGAATTCCCCGGGTCCCGGCAGCGCGGCCGGTCACCGTGCGTTCTCATGGCCGGCGGCCGGCCGAGACGCTGCCCACGCGTCCGGGCAGCAGCGGCCAGGCCCTCATGAGTGCCGTCGCACGATCGGCTCGCGAATGAACTCGGCCGGTGCGGCGCACACATGGATCACCAGCCGCCCGCCCGGCGTGGTATGTCGAGTGCTTCGCGCAGGGACCGGAACCCGAACCGCGGCGCCGCAGATCGGCCATGATCGAGATCAGGCCCCGCAAGAAGCGGTCGAGCCGGTCCGGCGAGGCGACCACGAGGGTATCGCCGGCGCGCATATAGTCCAGGCACGCCGACAACTGCTCGCGCTCGACGCCTTTCCCGGATTTCTTGTCGGCGAACACACTCTTGTACGGCCTCTTCAGGGTGCGGGCCTGCCGGTCCAGGTTCTGGTCCCGGGGCGAGACGCGGGCATATCTGATCAGGGCGCCTCCCCCGCCGATCGGGTCCAGGGCATCGCCATCGAGCAAGAGTCGTTCGAGGCGTCCGTAACCGCCTGGTTGTACGGAAAAGGATGAGCGGCCCTTCTTGAACAGCTGGTCTTGACGACACGTTTTCTGAACAGTCACTGTTCTCGGTCGACCTGGACGTGACTCGCAGCAGAGTGATCGCCCGCCAGCGGGCCTGCGCGGACTCGGCGAACTTGAAGATCATCGCCAGGGCGGCGGTCGGGCCGCCCGCGGGTGACCTTGGTCCGCAGTTTCACCGTGGAGAAGGTCGATTCGAAAAGAATCGCTGACCTTCACCGTCGAAGAGTCTCCCATGGCAAACCTGCTCCTATCGGTGATGGGTGCCTTCGCCGAGTTCGAGCGCGCCCCGCTTCTGGACCGTCAGCGCGAAGGCATCGCCGCCGCGAAAGCCCGCGGCGCCTACACCGGCCGCGCACCGGCCCCGACCACCGAACAGATCGCCCAGTTGCGAGAGCGGGCCGGCGCAGAGAATCGAAATCGGTGCTGGCCGCCGAGTTCGGCATCACGCAACTACCTACGCGTCGAACCGTCGACGCCGTGATGCGCCGGCCACTCGATTCCCACATCTCCGGGTTCTCGGCGCCTCGAGGTGAAGGTGGAGCGCGGCGAAGCCGAGTTCGGCATGATGACAACATGACTGGCGGGAGTCCCGGGTATCAACCCAACGAATTGCTCGGGCGGTTGGTTGGGTTCCGTCTCTACTCCGTGCAGTTCGTGATGGACTACGTCCAGTTGCACTTCGACGGCCCCACACAGGACATGCCCATCCTCAACTGCGACGTCATGCCGGCCGTGGCGACCTCAGGCCACACGTTCACGGACAGTCTCCCTGGGTACGCGGAGGCACTGCGTTCGCTGATCCCCGGCACCGTGGTACGAACGGAGGAGACCACCGGAACCGGCCTACGGATCGAGCTCGACAACGGGAGCGTCGTGCTGAATCCGACACTGGCTGAGCTCGTGGGACCAGAGATCGCGATGCTGAATGGCTTCACCGACAGGCATTGGATGTGCTGGCGTCCGGGTGAGGACACATTCAGGGACCTCGTTTAAGCCCTCGCGACACGATTGCTGAACAGACACCCCGCCTCGAAATCCTCTGTGGTTTCGATGGGTAGTCCGGTGTTCATCAACCGATCTTGGGCTCGATCGGTCACTGCATCACCGCGTGGATGATCATGTCGGTGTGGAGGGTTGGGTGCGGGACTACAGTTGTCGCCTGCTGGTCAGGACGAGTTGTGGAGACGGTGGCGGGCGGGTGAGTCGCTCAGTTCGATGTCGCGGCCACTCGAGATGCCGCTTCAGCATGTGCGCCGATTCCTTGCCCAGACCGGAGGAGTCCGAAAGCGCCCCGAGTTCGGCAAAGTCGGCATCTGACACTGGCCGAGCGTGAGGAGATCTCGCGGAGCCTGGCCATGGGATGCTCGGCGCGAATGATCGCGGTGTCGCTCGGGCGCTCGCCGTCGACCTTTGAGACCGCCATCGTTGGCGAGACAGACTGACGTGCAGCGGCACGCACAATGAGCGAATGAGGCCGGTACAACTCGATCGGTCGCGTGGTCCCGATTCCTCGGTCGCAAGATGGTGAGCCAGGTGACCATATCGATGACGACGACCACCTGACCGGACCCGCATTGTCGCCGAGTCGACCGCCACCAGGCGCGTCAGTCGATAGTGAAGTCGAACGAATACCAGTCTCCGGCCAGCTTCTCGAACTGTCGCGCACCGCTCCCTACTGGCTCAGGGCCGGGCGAGAAGACCCAACCCCGGACAGTGGTGCCCACGAACCCGTCGGCGTCGTAGAAGTAGACGCGCCCATCGGGCGCGCGGTGCACCAGACTGATATCGACCCCGCCGAGATTCAGGTCCCGACGGGTGTGCGGCCTATCCTTGCGCAGCATCTCGACCGCGACCTTTTCCATTTCCGGACGTGCGGAATCGAAGCCCGCAGGCTGAAAGACCATGCCGGCCACCAGCCCCGCGAGCACAACCACCGGCACCGCGGCGACCTTCCAGGACCACCGACGCTCGCTGCCGAGCAGGTGCAACGACTTGATCGCCCACACCAGCAAGCAAACACCCAGCAGAACCCCGCCGGCCACCAGGGCAAGAAGCTGATCGGGACCGGTCATATTCCTGACGAACGGAGCCCAGTCGAGGTGGACGCACATAAGGACCACGACACCGAGGACCGCCCCCGTCAGGGACACAAAACCCGGCGCAGTGGCAGTGTCACGCCCGTCCCCGGTCTGCCGATCATGGACACGCATTGTTTTGACCGAAGCCTCCTCATCTCGACGACCGTGCCCGAAGGCCTGATCCGCGCTCGGTGATGCCCGGACCGGGCTCTACGGCGCGGTCAGCCCACTGACCGGCCAGCGGAAGGGCAGAACCGTCGAGTGCAGCCGATTACATCACCCTCCAGAGCTGGAGCGCCCATCGTCCCACCCAACCTCTCATCCAGACCCGCAGCAGAATCCCACGATCGGTGCCACCCAACACTACGAAACATTGCCACTCGACACTGCGAGTCACTGGGATGGGGTTGAGTCCGGGGCCCAGAGTGGGCATCGCTCCGCGTCCGGGCCGAGGATAGGCTGGAATCGTCTGCCGCGTCAGCGCGCGGCCTACTGCATGAGACCGGGCATCGCTTCGAGGAGACGGTTGCGGACGACATTCAATGCGGCGATCTTCTCGTCCACCTCGTTGAGCCTGCGGGCGACGACCTGTGCGCTGGCGGGACAAAGCGTAGCGGCGGCGAGGTCCTGATCCAGGCAGGGCAGGAGGGCCCGGACGTCGTCGGTGGTGAGGCCGAGGGAGAGTAGGAGCCTGATTCTGCCGACGTGGCCAATGGTTGTCTCGTCGTACTCCCGGTAGCCGTTGGGTGCTCGCTGGGGATGGAGCAGGCCCTGCTGTTCGTAATACCGCAGTGCGCGAATGGTGGTGCCGGCCGCGTTCGCCAGTTCTCCGATCAGCATCAGTCCATTTTCACCCGGCCGCGCTCAGTCCGCCGTCGACGCGGATGACCGCGCCGGTGAGGTAGCCGGCTTCGGGGCGCGTTGCGTTCACGATCCACCACGCGATCTCGTTGGGCTCGGCGATGCGGCCCAGTGGAATTCGGGCCCGAAGCTGCGCCCCCGCCGCAGCGATCTGCTCGTCGGATAGACCGGCGTGGGCGAGTACCGGTGTCGCCGTGATCCCCGGTGCCACCGACAGAACGCGAATGCCTCGCTGCGCGAGTTCGACAGCCCACGTGTGGGTGAGGAAGTCGAGAGCTACTTTCGTGGATCCGTAGACCGAATTGTTCGGCCATCCGTAGTACGGCGGGTTGGATGTGACGTTGACGATGGTGGCACCGGACCGCAGATGCGGCAGAGCATGCTGGGTGAGAAAGATCGGCGCGAGAAGATTCGTGGCGAGTTGTTCCTCGGCGACCCTCCGGTCGATGGCCCCGAGGGGAGCCGGCCGGGTGATCGCGGCATTGTTGATCAAGACATCAATGCGTCCGAAGGCCTCCAACCCGGCGGTCACGATACCGGCGGCGGCGGTCGACTCGGTGACGTCGGCCACGAATGCCCGAATTCGGGGATGCTCGTCGGCCGTCTCCGCCAACCGCCCGGCGGACCGGCCGACGATCAGGACGTCGGCGCCCGAGGCCGCGAACTGTAGGGCCGTCGCCCGACCGATCCCGCTGCCCCCTCCGGTAATCAGCACTGCTCGCCCGTACAGGGTGTTCGTCTCTTCCATGCCCGAGACGCTAAGCCTTGACCCGGGCGTCAAGGTCAAGGCCCGGAACGGGAAACGCGCGGCGGACACCTCGCATCATGCCCTCGCCGATCCCCGTCGCGAGTGAACCGAGCACGCTGGGCTATCACCGCGTCCAGTGACCAGCGGCCGGGGCCGGCCCACAGCAGGAAGATCAGCCCGAGCAGCATCGCGAAATCGGTGCGGGCATCGTGGGCCATTTCCCAGAAACCCTCTTTCCCATCGAACCCGCCGGGGCGCAGCTGCGGCAGTTTGGTCAGCACGATCGCCCCGCTGATGTCGACGAGCAGAGGGATCACCGCCACACGGGTCAGCAGGCCGAAGACGATCAAGGCGCCGCAGGCGATCTCGACGGCCCCGTCGAAGTCGGCGAAAAACGTCGCCGCCGGTATCCCGATCTTCTCGAAACGATCCGGCCCCAGCGTGTGCGGGTAAAGGAACTTCTGGATCCCCTCACTGAGGAATACGAACCCCACCGCCACCCGGATGCAGATCACCGCCGCTGGGCCCTCGGAGCCCAGTATCTGCGGCCACGACCACCGTCGCGTTTCCGTCATCGGTACTCACCTCCCGATCCCGTCATCTGCTACAACTTCCTTGAAATTTCATCATTTCCTGAATCAGATTCAGATGCACTCTTCCGGGTATGGAAACCGCCGTACACACCGATGCCCTGGCCCGGTTCGGGCACGCCTGATCCGATCAGACCCGCACCCGGGTCCTGCCGTCCCTGCGCCGGGCACTCGGATATCCCTCCGAACTCGCCGAGCAGATTCACTGGTGAATCATCGCCGACCAGCGATGATCACGCGCGCCCACTGTTGAGGAACGCATCCTTTTACGACACTGCGTCGCGGCGCACGGCGATGAAGGACGAAGGACGTTCCCCCGGCACGTGTTGGATGCGAAAAACCTTTGTGGGTTTTCCGCTGTGTGTGTACACCGGTGGGGTGCGTATCGGAATCGTGGGTTTGTTGCGGGGTCTGTATATAGCCGAGTTGGCATACCGGATCGGGGTCGAGGTGATCGCGATCTGTGATCGCGATTCCGAACGACTGGCTGCTGCACAGGCGAGTTTTCCGGCAGCCCGGGCGACCGAGCACTGGACGGAACTGCTCGACGCCGGTCTCGATGGTGTCGTACTCGCCAATGATTTCGACGCGCACACGGCGTTGGCCGTCGCATTCCTGGATCGCGGGATCCATGTGCTGTCGGAGACGGCGGCCTGCGTGTCCGAGGAGGAAGGGCGTCGGCTTATCGCCGCGGCCGAGCGGTCGACGGCGACCTATTCGTTCGCGGAGAACTACGTCTTCCATCCACACACCCGACTGCTCCGGGAGTCGGTGGATTCCGGCGAGCTGGGCGCCATCGCATTGGTGGAGGCCGACTATCTGCACAGCCTGTCGCCCCAGGACACCGCCGCGCTGATCGGTGATCCAGCGCACTGGCGTGGTCGCATCGCGCCGACTGCCTACTGCACCCACACCGTCTCGCCGCTGCTGAACCTCACCGGAGAATGGCCGGTCGAGGTCAGCGCCTTCCCGGTCGGTCGGGGCGGCGACCGACCTGCCGCCGTGGTTCTGGCGATCCGGCTATCCGACGACACCCTGGCCCTGGTTCGCCATGGTTTCCTCGCCGGCGAAACAGGCAGCCATTGGAGCTGGGTCTCTGTGCGCGGCGCCCACGGCCTGGCCGAATCCGTCCGTGCCACCGACGGAGATGCTTGGTCGGTGCGAGTACGCAAGGAGGGCTGGGCACAGGCCGACGGGCAGGCATGCGAGCAGATCCGCGTACCGGGTCCCTACCTTGTGGACGACGAACCGGTCGACCGTATGGCGGAGGGGACCGTCGCGGTACTCGAAGGATTCCGTGCCACCGTGGAACGCGGCACGCCTCCACTTATCCCGGTGCGTCCCGCGGTCGCGGCATCACTGGTCGGCGTTGCAGGTGCGGAATCGCTCGCGAGGGGTTCCGCGCCGGTTCCCGT
The DNA here is from genome assembly GCF_050942415.1 of Nocardia grenadensis. Lineage (NCBI taxonomy): Bacteria > Bacillati > Actinomycetota > Actinomycetes > Mycobacteriales > Nocardiaceae > Nocardia > Nocardia grenadensis. The sequence continues at coordinate 4,068,942 of NZ_CP192054.1, forward strand.
TCCGGACGTATGCCCCTAGGTTCCTGATCGCACTTACCGGCGTCCAGGAATGCGTCAGTTTGTGAATAGTGCACGAAAGCGGTATCGCATGCCAGGGGCGTTTCCGGAGGCTCCACCCCGATGAAAATCAGCTCCAGCCTCCCGCTCCTCGTCAGATCTGGACATCAGCGTTTCGCTGCCCCACCGGCACCGCGTTCGGTCACCGGTCCCGCGGCTGGGTTGTGACGCTCGATCATTCGGACCGCGACCGAGTCGTACGCAATCTGCGCACGCTGCGCCATCGCGACGCCGATTTCGTATCCCTGAGCGATCAGTTGCTCGTGGACTGCCGAGTCCTCGGACTCGGTGTCGTAGAGAAATTCCATGGACGAGTCGCCGATCTGCGAGTAGTCGGCGATGCCATGCATCGTCTGAGTTGTCAACGCAGTCTTGTATCCGTGCCGGGCGAACGTACTTTCACCGAGACCGGCACTTGCGACGAGATGTAGTTGCTTCACCACACTGGGGCTACCGTGCGAAACATCGTCGTAGGCCCCGAATACCCGGTCGAACCAGCCTTTGGTGAGTGCCGGCATGGACCACCAGTAGACCGGGAAGAGAACGACGGTCACCTCGGCGGATTCGAGCAGTTCCTGCTCCCGCCGGACGTCGGGGGAAAGTTCGGAAAGCCCTCGATGATGCGCCAGATCCGCCTTTCGGTAGACCGGATCGAAACCGGATGCCACCAGGTCATGGGTAATGGCGGTGGTACTTCCATCGGACTCGATGCCCTGCTCGATGGCCCGTGCAATGGCCCAGGTAGCCGAATCGTGGTCCGGATGCGCAACTACGAGCATCACCTTCGGTCGGCTGCTTTCGTTCATCATGCCGGCCAAACTAAAGTATGACGCTGACGTCAATGTCAAGGAGAAGGCAGCTGGATGCGGATACGCGAATTGAGCCAGGCCACCGGTGCGAGCCCGCGAATGCTCCGACACTACGAGGGCGCCGGGATCCTGTCGCCCGAACGCGACTCCAACGGCTACCGGAACTACCGCCCAGACGATGTGCAGATCGTGGACCACATACGCTGCTTGCTGGCATCCGGCCTGTCGCTGTCGGAGGCATCCGCGATACTGCAGGTCGCATGCCTCGATCCCGGCGGCGCCTCCGAAGCCGACCGGAGAGCCGCATTAACGCAACTCGACGAGCGGGCAAGCCAATTGAACGCTGGAATCGCCCGCCTCAGGACCCAGGAAGCCGAGATCCTCCGACTTCGTGCGAGCATCGAGGCCGCGGCCCCTCCCCCATCGGATTGATTCGATACAGGCACGGCCGGAACCACGCTGCGACCGCCCCGACCGGACTCCGGCCCTCAGGTGGATTCGAGCCACCACCCGCGCACTGGGTACCTGCCGCGAGCGTATTCGCCACCATCACAGTCGCGGGCCGGGGAGAGTGATGGGCACACCAGTCGGCCGGGAACATGGCTGGGTCTGATCCAGCGATTCGGCGCCCAGCAGGGACGATTACTCGAAACGGACGAAAACGAGGCAGACACCTATCCCGACCCCGGCGCCACAGAGTCTCAACTACTGATGGCCGAGCACCGACTCGGTCGCCCTCTGGATCCGCAGTATCGAGTGTTGCTGCCGGCAGCCGATGGTTGAGACTACTCCTATCTGTTCTCTCCTCGCTCGGCACAGCCGACCTTGGCACCGGCCCGCGCCGGGAATCGGCTTCGGAGCCCGCTCGGATCTGGTTCGAAGACCCCGAAAGGGCGAGGAGATCAGCGGCCTCGACGACTGTGCGGCATATAGGCGTCCAGTAATGCGTCGTTCGACGGATGCTTGTCCGAACGTGCAGCTCACCCGTTGATGAGTCCTCCGGGCCGGAGGCGCACACGTGGCTGTGTACTGCCCACCGCGATTTCGGAAGTCGCCGAGATCGACCGCCTGTGGCAGTCGCCTGGGTCACGGCGCGACGCGGGCGATTGCTCCGATCTCCAGTGCCGCCCACACCGCGCCGTCGGGGCCCACGGTGATGCCGTGTGGTTCGGATTCCGGTGTGGGCAGGTCGTGTTCGGTGATGGCGCCGGCGGGGTCGATCCGGCCGAGCCGGTTGGCTCCCCACTCGGTGAACCAGCAATCACCGGAAGCCGATGCGGTGATGGCGTGCGGTTTCGCCGCGGGGTCGGGCAACGGGAACATCGTCATCGTGCCACCGGGCTCGAGGCGGCCGATCCGGCCTGCCGCGATATCGACGAACCAGATGGCGTCCGGACCGCACGTGATCCCCACCGGCGCGCCCGGATCGGGCAATGGGTACTGGGTGACGTTGCCGTGGTGGTCGACCCGTCCGATAGCGCCGGCCTGGTTGAGGGTGAACCACAGTCCGCTGTCGGGACCGCGGGTGATCATGGATGGGAATCCGCCCCGGACAGGGAGGTCGATGTGGGTGATCTGTCCGTTGGGCGTGATACGGCCGATGCGGTCGGTGTTCATCTCGGTGAACCATATGGCCTCGTCCGGACCGGCGCAGACCCCGAACGGGCCGCTGCCCGCCGGTAAGCCGAACGCTGTCACGATCCCGTCCGTGGTGATGCGCCCGATGTGGTCGTCGCCGGTTCGGGCGAACCACAGGGCGTCGTCCACGCCCGCGGCGATGACGGTAGGCCGGCATCCGGAGGGGCCGGCCGAATAGCGGTCGAGCACACCGTCGACGGTCAGGCGAGCGATCTCGCCGCTCTGCGCCAGCGTGATCCAGAGCGCGCCGTCGGCACCGGTGGTGATGCCGTAGGGTCCCGCTGCGGCGTCGGCCACCGGAAACTCCTGGACGAGGCGACTTTCGGCATTGCGTGTCATTGATGGCCCTTTCCGGCTCGGTTATTCGGTGGCAGCGGCGACCCGGTACACCAGGTCGACAATGATCGCAGCCAGTTCGGCGGGCCGGGTCATCGGCACATTGTGTCCGGATACACGACCGCCTCGGGGTCCGGCACCGCGGTCGACGCGATCTCTTCTACGGTCGGCCGCCGCACATACCCGCCGTCCGAATGCGGCATGAAGCAGCGGCGCACGACCTCCCGCACCAGCTCCGGACGGGCGCCGGCGTCGAGCCGATCCGTTCGGGCCTCCCGCGCGCACTGCTCGATGTAGTCGAGCATTCGGCGTTCGTCGGCGCGCCACCCGTACCGAAACATCTCCCGCAACTGTCGAGCCGCTGCCGGTCCTCGCCACTGCGCGTTGCCGCGCACCGCTGTCTCACGATCATCGAGCACAAGCCCATCGACCACGCACAACGCCGCCGGATCGACGACACCGGCACTGTCGCTGCCGTTACCGCGTATCCACCGGTGGAATGCCCCACCAAGACCGGCCGATCCCATCCCAGAGCGGCCACCACCTCGCCGAGATCACGCCCAATACTGCTCGGGTGTGCGCGAATCGGCCGCCGTATGCCCGTGCCCGCGCAAATCGAATGCCACCGCACGGCAGTGCGCCACCAGAGAAGACGCCACCTCCGACCATGCCACACAGTTGTGGCCGCTTCCGTGCACCAACAGCACCCTGTGCCCTCGCCGCCGAAGTCCACCCCCGAGAACACACCACCGGATACACGCACCTCGACCTCGGTCCCCAACACAAGTCCGACACTGTGCCCGCCGCAGACACCACCCGCAACTGTTTATCGGTACAGGGACTCATATCCGCGCACCCCGGAGCCGGCCCTCGGCGGCCGCGGTCGCCTGACAGTTCGCCGGCCGCGACCCCGACGCCCGGCATAAGATCACGCTGCGGATCATCGCCTTCTCCTTCTGCGCTCTTGCCACCTACGTGGTCGTCGACTCGGTGCGCAGCGCCGCGCCGGCCGCGAACTCGGTTCCGCGTCTCCGACCTGCCGAACCGCGGGGCCCCGCTACGCCGCTGTCCTCCGATCCTGCATTCGGTCGATCGGGTCCGCACCGGCGTTATTGCCGGACGGATTCCGCGACGCCGGCCACACCCGTGTCGTATTGTCGTCTGGACTGATGTCCATACACTTGTGCATTCAGCCGGACCCGGCTACTTCCCGGACCCGGAGCGGTAGGAGAAAGCAGGTTCACCGATGAAGACCAAAGGCGCTCTCATCTGGGAATTCGACCAGCCGTGGCAGATCGAGGAGATCGAGATCGGCGATCCCCGCAAACATGAGGTCAAGGTCCAGCTGGAAGCGGCCGGAATGTGCCATTCCGACCACCACCTGGTCACCGGCGGCATCCCGATGATAAGATTCCCGGTACTCGGCGGGCACGAGGGCGCCGGCATCGTGACCGAGGTCGGCGAGGGCGTGGAGGATCTCGCGGTCGGCGACCACGTCGTCCTGTCGTTCATCCCGTCGTGCGGGAAATGCAAATCCTGTCAGGCGGGTCTGCGCAACCTGTGCGATCTCGGCGCGCTCCTGCTCGCGGGCACCTCGGTCACCGACGGATCGTTCCGGATCCGGGCCCGCGGCCACGATGTCTACCCGATGGCCCTGCTGGGCACCTTCTCCCCGTACATGGTGGTGCACCAGAGCTCGGTGGTGAAGATCGACCCGACGATTCCGTTCGAGGTCGCTTGCCTGGTCGGCTGCGGTGTCACCACCGGATACGGGTCGGCCGTCCGCACCGCAGATATCCGGCCGGGTGAGGATGTCGCGATCATCGGCCTCGGCGGCGTGGGCATCTCCGCGCTACAGGGCGCGGTGCACGCGGGCGCCCGCTACATCTTCGCGGTCGACCCGGTGCCGTGGAAGCGCGAACAGGCCCGGAAATTCGGGGCCACCCACGCCTACGCCACCATCGAGGAGGCGACCGCCGGTTGCGCGGAGGTCACCTGGGGCGGTATGGCCAAGAAGGTGATCGTGACCGTCGGCGAGGTGCACGGCGAGGACGTGGACAGTTGGTTGGGCATCACCGCCAAGGCCGGAACGTGCGTCCTCACCGCCATGGGCAGCCTGACCGAGAACAAGACGACCCTGAACCTGGCCATGCTCTCGCTGTTGCAGAAGAATCTGCAGGGCACCATCTTCGGTGGCGGCAACCCGCACTACGACATCCCGCATCTGCTGTCGATGTACCAGGTCGGCAAGTTGAACCTCGACGATATGGTCACCCGGCAGTACCGGCTCGAGGACATCAACGAGGGATATCAGGACATGCTGGCCGGCCGAAATATCCGCGGCATCATCCGCTACACCGACACGGACCGCTGAGCCGCCCGGACCCATCGCCGCCGGCCTGCCGCGCGACCGGACACCGACGAGGAGGACATGTGAGCTACCGGGTCGTGCAGTGGGCCACCGGATCGGTCGGCCGGGCCGCGCTGCGAGCCATCATCGATCACCCCGATCTCGAACTGGTGGGATGCTGGGTGCATTCACCGGACAAACGCGGCCGCGATGTGGGTGAGATCCTCGGCCGCGCACCCGTCGGGGTGCGGGCGACCGACAGTCTCGACGAGATCCTCGCGCTACCCGCCGACGCCGTGGTCTACGCGCCACTGCTCCCGCGCACGCAGGAGGTGGCGGCACTGCTGCGGTCGGGGAAGAACGTGGTGACACCGGTCGGCTGGTTTTATCCCGACGAGGAGCAGGCCGAACCGGTCCGGCAGGCCTGTCTGGCGGGCGGGGCCACATTGCACGGCACCGGAATCGATCCCGGTGGGGTCACCGAGGTGTTCCCGCTGATGCTGTCGGCCATGTCCGCGGCGGTCACCTTCGTGCGCGGCGAGGAGTTCTCCGATATCCGGACCTACGGCGCGCCCGATGTGGTGCGCCATATCATGCGGTTCGGTACCACTCCCGCCGAGGCAGCCGCGGGCCCCATGCGGAAACTGCTCGACGGCGGCTTCCGCCAATCGGTCCGGATGATCCTGGACACGCTGGGTTTCGGCGGGAACCCGGAGATCCGCACGGTGCACGAGACGGCGGTCGCGACCGCACCGATCGAATCACCGATCGGCACCATCGAACCCGGGCAGGTGGCCGGCCAGCGCTTCCACTGGGAGGCGGTGGCCGGTGGTGAAACCGTCGTACGCATCGGGGTCAACTGGCTGATGGGGCAGCAGCATCTCGACCCGCCATGGACCCTCGGCGCCGAGGGCGAACGGTTCGAGATCGAGATCGACGGCGACCCGGGCACATTCGTCACCATCCGCGGCTGGCAATCCGAACCCGGTGACCCGCCGGAGGCCGAGAATCCCGGGATCGCCGCGACGGCCGCGCACTGCGTCAACTCCGTCCCGTACGTCTGCGCGGCCGAACCCGGTATCCGCACCTCGGTCGAACTACCGATGGTGGCGGGCCGGGCCCATCCGCGATTCGCGCGCGGATCGCAGGCGCCCGGCGGACCGCTAGGCGCGCCGTAAGGCCAAAACCGGAATGGTGCGGAAGCCGGCCGCCTTCTGCTCGTATTCGGCGAAGCCGGGATAGCGCCGGGCCTGTTCGCCGTAGATGCGGTCGCGCTCCGCGCCGGTCACCTCCGTGACCGTGACGGGGTAGCTCTCGGTGCCCCGCTCCACCGTGGCCTTACCGGCCGCGGTCAGGTTGCGATACCAGTCGGGATTCGTCGGCGCACCCGCCTTGCTGGCGAATACGTAGACCAGGCCGTCGGGATCCTGTTCATCGGCCAGGTACATCATCGGCGTCACCGACTCGCGGCCGGTACGCCGGCCGCGATGGTGCACCAATGCCAGCGGGGCACCCTCGAAAGGCCCCCCGACCCGGCCCTCGTTGGCCCGGAATTCCGCGATGACCCGGTCGTTCCAGTCGTCTGCCATACCCGGCATTATGCAGCGGCCGGGCGGCCGGGTCCGTACTCCCGGCCGCGCGGCGGGTTATCGCCGAATGCGCGGCGCGGCGGTCAGCGCAGGCACAGCGGCGTGATATCGGAGCGGCCACCAGTGGTGGGCGAGCTCAGGTACATACACGTTGTCTGGCCCGCCGCGGTGATGGCGGACTTCACCTCGTCCCAGGTCGGCGCGTCGAGCGCGGCCGAGCGGGCCAGTACGAAACCCGACAGCCGGCTCGGGTCGGTCACCAGAGCCCAGGAGTAATCGGGCGCCAGCGCGGTGACGATGTAGTTCGTCGGGCCGTCGAGCGAGTCCTGACCCGGCACTCCGGGGAAGCTGACGTGCAACTGCGCACCCGTCACCGGGTCGTTCACCTTCGCGGTGCCGCGGATCTCGTTCCGGCCGCCCGCCCAGGTGGTGCAGGAATTGTGCACGGCGACATTGCCCTGCGGGTCGAGCGTGTACCGCGCGCGGGTATCGCGCGCGCAGTCCAGGTTGAACAGCTGAGGTACCGCGGCGAGCTGGTTCCAGTCGCCGAGGTACCGGTTCAGGTCCAGCGCGGGGACGGGGGCGGGCCCGGCCGGCAGCGGCGGCTGGGCGACCGAGCCACCGGCGGCGAGGGCACCGAAGGTCAGCAGGGCGGCCACGAGGCCGGCGGTGCGGCGAACTGCGCGATGTGCTGTCACGGAAACTCCTCGCGTATCGGCGGTGTGCGACCACTCTAACCCATATAGATGCATAATCGATGCATCCCCAGTCGGTACAGGAGGATCGATGGTAGCTATGGGACTCGCCGGATTCGCGGGAGCGGCCACGGCGTGTTACGGACTGGCCGTGGCGATCCGCCCGGCGGTGCTGCTGCGCCCGTGCGGCTGGGCCGAGGACGATCCCGCCGCCCGCGCGCTGGCGCGGATGACCGCCTGCCGGGATATCGTCTCGGGCCTCGGGATGGCCCTCGCCCCGACCCCGGCCGCCCTGCGGGTGGCCACGGGCTGCCGGGTGCTCGCCGACCTGTCCGACGCCGTGGTCCTCGCCGCCGCGCTGCGCGACCGGCCGCAGCGCACCAAGGCCGTCGCGGTGGCCGCCGGCTGGGGCCTACTGTGCGGCACGGCGGGCCTGACCGCGTCGCGGACCCGGTGAATACGGACGTAGTGCCGGGGCGCCCACGCCGAAGTCCCGGGTCCACCCCGGCCGGCGAATCGGGACAGGCAGAATAAGACGATGCCCGACGGTTCCAGCTCCGCTTCCGACGCGGCCGGCTACACCGTCCGCGCGGTCGCCGAGCGGCTCGGTATACCGACCGCCACCCTGCGCAGCTGGAACCGTCGCTACGAGATCGGCCCCACCGGCCACCGGCCGGGTACCCACCGGCTGTACACCGAAGCCGATATCGCCCAGCTCGATCGGATGCTCGGACTCATCCGCGGCGGCGCCACCCCGGCCGGTGCCGCGTCCGCGGTGCGGGCACCGGCCGTCGCGCCGGGTGACCTACCCTCGCTGCTGACCGCAGCCTTCGCCCTCGACTACCGTTCGGTGACAGCGCAATTGGCCGGTGCACTACGAATCTACGGCGTGGTCGACACCTGGGAACGGCTGTGCCGCCCCGCCTTCGCCGAGATCGTCGCCCGCCAACTGGGCGGCGAGGGCTGTATCGACGTCGAGCATCTGCTCTCCTGGTGCATCACCTCGGCGCTGCACCGCAACAACCCGCCGGACCGGCTGCGCCCGCGGCCGATCGTGCTCGCCTGCACCGGCGGCGAATCCCACGCGCTCCCCCTCGAGGTGCTGCGGGCCGCACTGGCCGAGCGCGAGATCGGCGCGCAGATGCTCGGCGCGGATGTACCCACCACAGCCCTCGCCGACACCCTGGCGCGGCTGGACCGGCCGGCCGAGCTGGTGCTGTGGTCGCAGCACGAGTCGACGGCGCTGACCTCCAGCGTGCGGGCCGGCACCGACGCCGGCGCACAGGTCTTCGTGGGCGGCCCGGGCTGGGACGCGGTCATCCTCCCGGCGGCGGTCGAACGCCTGGCGAGCCTCCCGGAAGCGGTCCGGCGACTCGGCTGAGTCCGCTTCTCCTCTCACCCACCCGGCGCACCCATCCGGCATCCCGGACACCGCGAACCACCACGCGGCCACGTGCCCAACGGCCCGTCTACCGGCACCGGGGTCGCCATAGACCATAAAACGATGCATACTCGATGCAGACAAGCGGCCGGTGGTCGCCGAGCAGAGGAGTGTGATGGTCGATCAGGGCAAACCGGACCGGTCCGGGCGCCGGGTCGCGGTCGTGGGCAGCGGGGTGGCGGGTCTCACGGCCGCCTGGGTGCTGTCCGGCTCGGCACAGGTGACTCTCTACGAAGCCGACCCGCGGCTCGGCGGCCACGCCGATACCCATACGGTCCGCACGGCCGCGGGCCGCGAGATCGGGGTGGACACCGGATTCATCGTGCACAACGACCGGACCTACCCGACCCTGCTTCGACTGTTCGCCGAGCTGGGAATCCGAACCCAGGAGACCGATATGAGCATGTCGGTCCGCTGCGACGGCTGCGGACTCGAATACGCGGGAGCCCGCGGTCCCGGTGGCCTGTTCCCCACTCCCGGGACGGTCACGCGGGGCCGCTACCTACGGTTGCTCGCCGAAGTGCCGCGCTTCCACCGGCTGGCCCGCGCCGAACTCGCCGCCGCGCCGGAACATGAGCTCACCCTCGGCGAATTCGGGCGCCGTGGCCGCTTCTCCGGCTACTTCATCAGCCACTTTCTGACTCCGCTGGTGTCGGCGGTCTGGTCGTGCGATCCGGCGACCGCGTTGCGCTACCCCGCCCGCTATCTGTTCACCTTCCTCGAACACCACGGCATGCTCACGGTTTTCGGCTCCCCCACCTGGCGCACGGTCCGCGGTGGATCGGCCACCTATGTGCGGGCGGTCGCCGAACGCCTCGATTCGGTCCGCACCGCCACCCCGGTACGCAGCGTGGACCGACTGGCCGACGGCGTGGCGATCCGCGACGACGGTGACGAGGTCGCGGTATTCGATGCGGCGGTCATCGCGACCCACCCCGGCCAGGCACTGCGGATACTGGCCGAGCCCACCGCCACCGAACGCGCGGTCCTGTCCGCCATGCCCTACTCGGTGAATCACACCGTGCTGCACACCGACACCACCGTGCTTCCCGGCGCCCACCGGGCGCGCGCCTCGTGGAACTACCGGCTTCCCGCCTGTGACGCCACCCCCGACCGGGTCCTGGTGAGCTACGACCTCACCCGCCTGCACCGGCTCGGCGAGTCCGGCGAACCCCGATTCGTGGTCACCCTCGGCGACGCCGACCGCATCGACCCCGCCGCCGTACTGGACCGGATGGTCTACGAGCATCCGCAATACACCCCCGACTCCGTGGCCGCCCAGCGGCGACTCGGCGAAATCGGCGACGACCGGATCGCGTTCGCCGGCGCATACCACGGCTGGGGCTTCCACGAGGACGGGGCGCTGTCGGGCCTGCGCGCTGCCGAGCGCCTCGGCGCCCGCTGGCCCGTCCGCGCCCTCCGTCCGGTCCCGGCGTCATGAGCGCGCGGATCGTCTACACGACTATCGACCATGTACGCCGGACACCGATTCATCACCGGTTCCGCTATCGCAGCTACAGCTGGCTGGTCGACCTCGACGATCTGCCGCGGCTGCCCCGCCCGCTGCGTCCGCTGGCCCGCCTGAGTTCCCGCGACCACCTCGGCGATCCGGAGCGCAGCCTGCGCGCCAATATCGACGATTACCTGGCCACGCACGACATCGCGCTACCGGGCGGCCGGATCCTCATGCTCACCAACGCGCGCGTACTCGGTTTCGTATTCAATCCGCTCACGCTGTACTGGTGCCGCGACCGCGCCGGAACCCCGGTGTGCGTAGTGGCCGAGGTGCACAACACCTACCGCGAGCGGCACCGCTACCTGCTGCGGACCAACGGCAGTGGAGGCGCCGAAACCGCCAAGCAGTTCTATGTCTCGCCGTTCGACGAGGTGTCCGGTGGGTACCGGATGTCGCTGCCGGAACCCGAGGACCGGCTGCGCCTGTCCATCACCCTGCACCGCGACCGGCCGGTGCTCACCGCGTCGATGACCGGGGACTGCCGCCCCGCGACCACCGGCGCCGTCCTCGCCGCCGCATTGACCATGCCGCTGGCCCCGCTCGCCGTGGCCGCCCGGATCCGCGTGCAGGGCATCCGGCTCTGGTTACGCCGTCTTCCCCTTGTTCCCCGCCCCGTCTCGCCGCTTCAGGAGCCGTCCCGGTGACCATCGATCTGTCGACCCCGATCCCGCCCCCCACCCTGCGCCGGCCCGATATCGACCGGGCGCCCGCGGGCTTGCGCGCCACCGTCGCCGCGGCCGTCGCCGGCGGGCTCTTCCGCCGGGCGGTCCGCCGGTTGCCCCTGCGGGTCGAATACCCGGACGGGACCGTGCTCGGGCAGCACCCGGACGACCGCACCGCCCCTACCCTCGTCCTGCACCGGCCCGACGACTTCGCCGCCCGCCTCGGTATCGGCGGACTGATCGGTTTCGGCGAGTCATATATGGCCGGTGACTGGTCGGCACCCGATCCGGCGGCGGCCCTCACCGTGCTCGCCGCGAATATCGAGCACCTGGTCCCGCCGGTCCTGCAGACACTGCGCGGGCTCTATGTCGCGAAACATCCCGGCTCCGAACGCAACACCCGAGCCAACAGTCGCGCCCACATCGCCCACCACTACGACCTGTCCAACGAGTTCTTCGCACTCTTCCTGGACGAGACCATGACCTATTCGAGCGCGCTCTTCCCGGCGACCACCCCCGCCCCGCAGTGGGCCGACCTGGCCGGCGCCCAGCACCGCAAGATCGACCGCATTCTCGACGCGGCGCGAGTCGGTCCCGGGACACGGTTGCTCGAGATCGGCACCGGATGGGGGGCGCTGGCCGTCCGGGCCGCCGCGCGGGGCGCCCGCGTACGGTCGGTGACGCTCTCGGCCGAACAGCGCCGGCTCGCCCTGGCCCGGATCGAGGCGGCGGGCGTGGCCGACCGCGTCCGGGTCGACCTGCTCGACTACCGCCTGGTGGACGGCGAATACGACGCCGTGGTCTCCGTCGAGATGATCGAAGCTGTCGGATGCGAATATCTCGATATCTACTTTCGCTGCATCGAGGGATTGCTCGCCCCCGGTGGCCGCGCGGCGCTGCAGTCGATCACCATGGCCGACCACCGCATGCACGCCACCCGCGACACCTACACCTGGATTCAGAAGTACATCTTCCCCGGTGGATTCATACCCTCCGACCGGTTGATCGCCGAGACCGTCGCCGCGGGCACCGGTCTGCGGGTCACCCAGCGATTCTCGATGGGCGAGCATTATGCGCACACACTGCGGCTGTGGCAAGAGCGATTCGATGGGTATATCGAAGAGATGAGCGCGCTCGGCTTCGACTCCGTGTTCCAGCGCATGTGGCGGTTCTATCTGGCGTATGCCGGGGCGGGCTTTCGCAGCGGCTATCTGGATGTCGAGCAGTTCGTGCTGATGAGACGAGGCGAGGTGTGATCCGATGATCCGTACAGTCGACGCTCTGCTCGACCGGACGATAGTGCCCGGCTACACCCGCCTCGGCTACCACCTGCGCAAGGTCTCCTGGACCCGGGACGATCCGGCCACCGACGCTCTGCGCGGGCGAACCGTCCTGGTCACCGGCGCGAATTCGGGAATCGGGAAATCGATCGCCACCCGCTTCGCGGGCCTGGGCGCACGCACCGTGCTCGCGGTCCGGGACGCGGGCCGCGGCGAGCGGGCCCGCCGGGAGATCCGCGACGCCGTCCCCGGGGCGCAGGTGGAACTGGAGATATGCGATATCGCCGAACCCGGCAGTATCGATGCCTGCGCTCGGGCCCTGCACGCACGCCACGAGGCGCTGGATGTGCTCGTCCACAATGCGGGCGTCCTGCCCGGCGACCGCACCGAGAACTCCGCCGGGCACGAACTGACCCTGGCCACCCATGTCCTCGGCCCGTTACGCCTCACCGACCGCCTCGCCCCGCTGCTCGCCGGCTCCGGCGACGCCCGTGTCATCTTCGTGGCCTCCGGTGGGATGTACACCCAGCCGCTGCCGTTCCGGGATCCGCAGTATCGCCACGGCGCATACCGGGGCGCCACCGCCTATGCCCGCACCAAACGGATGCAGGTGGCGTTCGGGCCGCTGCTGGACGGGCGTCTCGCCGATCACGGGGTGAGCGTGCACAGTATGCATCCGGGCTGGGTGGCCACACCGGGGATCACCGCCGCGCTCCCCCGTTTCAGTTCCGCGCTGCGCTCGGCGATGCGCACCGCCGCCGAGGGCGCCGATACCGCGGTCTGGCTGGCCACCACTACCCCGGCGCCGCTGTCGGGCCATTTCTGGCACGACCGGCGTATCCGTGACGAACACTACCTGCGCCACACCCGCTATACCGAGGGCCACCTCCTGTCGCTGTGGGAGTACTGCCTCGACGCGGCGGAAGTGCCCTTGCATCCGCCCTGCCGCCCACCCGCCCGCCGGCCGGGCCGGTGGCACGGCGACCGATGAATTCCGCTCGCCCACGCCGTCGTTCACAGTGAGCCCGCGTGGATCTCGTCGCGAGTAAGGAGTCCCGATGCCGGATACCGAGCACGAACCGGCCGCCCCGCGGCGGCTGGCACAGCATCCGACCGTCCGGCGGATGGCCGGTCGGGAGCGCGAGAAACCCGACCCGGTCCTCGCCGCCGACCGGCTCCGCGAGATCTGCCGCACGGCCGGCGCCGACGATATGGGGTTCGTCGCCGTCACCGACCCCCGGGTCGCCGACGAACTCGAGCACGCCCGGGCGATCCTGCCCGCCGCACGCACTTTCGTCTCGTTCTGTGTGCGGATGAACCGGGATAATCTGCGCAGCACGCAGCGCAGTCTCGCCAATACCGAGTTCAATCACGCGGACGACGAGACCAACGCGGTATCCCGCCGGATCACCCGGGCACTCCAGGACGCCGGTTATCGCGCGGTCTATCCCGCGCCGGGATATCCGATGGAAGTGCAGCAGTTTCCCGGGCGTATCTGGGTGATCGCGCACAAGGTGGTCGCCGAGGCCGCCGGGCTGGGGGTCATGGGCATTCACCGCAATGTGATCCACCCCCGGTTCGGCAATTTCATCCTGCTCGGCACCGTGGTCACCGACGCGGTGATCGATACCCCGAGCGCGCCGCTGGATTTCAATCCCTGCCCCGAATGCAAACTGTGTGTCTCCGCCTGCCCGGTGGGCGCGATCACCCCGGGCGGGGGTTTCGATTTCCAGGCGTGCTACACGCACAACTACCGGGAATTCATGGGCGGCTTCACCGATTGGGCGGAAACGGTCGCCGACAGTGCCGATCGGGACGAGTACCGGCAGCGGGTCACCACCGGGGAATCGTTCTCGATGTGGCAGAGCCTGTCGTTCAAACCGAACTACAAGGCCGGCTACTGCATGGCCGTGTGCCCGGCCGGCGAGGATGTGATCGGTGCCTACCTCGACGATCGCCGAGCCCATCTCGACGAGGTGGTCCGGCCGCTGCAGAGCAAGACCGAACCCGTGTACGTGCTCCCCGGTTCGGCGGCCGAAGAGCATGTCGCGCGCCGCTTCCCGAACAAGACACCGCAGCAGGTCACCAATGGTTTCCCGGACGAGGTCAACGATCTGCTCGACCAGATCGGCCCGCGCCCGCGGGGCGGCGCCGGTGGGACCGCGTAAGCCCGGCCCGCTCCCCCGGTGAGACGGGTGCCGCTCCGGTAGCGTTGTCCGCAGGAGGTCGAGGCGTGACGTCGGCCGCGGGGGCGATATTCGCCGGATACCCGGCCTGCTGCCGGCCACCCCGGCCGATACCGGCTACCAGGGCGCCCTGCGCCGATCTCGACGTCCTGAACAACGGCGGCGCACCGGCCGTGGAATACGCCCAGGACAATGACCTCATCTACTACGTCCGGTCCTTCAGGCGCGCGATCCGCGACGCGACTCCACCTTCGCCACCGATATCGACAACGACAGCACCCGGGAACAAACGTGGACACGTCCCTCGGGGCGAGGGCGGCAGCGCTGGAGCGACTATCCCGGCACCGGTCTGTTCACAGTCTCCTTCGACGACCCCGGCCGGGCCTGGTCGTCCCCGATATCTCCTGGCCGCACCACACCGGGCAGGAGATCGTCGGCCGCTGGTGGGCGGCGGCCGGCGGTCACCCGGGCACCCCGGTGACCGAGGCCCACCCACACCGGCCCGGTGCGCCCGGCCCGGCATAGGGTGTCCGCATGCCCGACACGCGCACCAGCTACGTCACCGACGCGGCCGAGATCTACCGCCGGTCGTTCGCGATCATCCGAGCCGAGGCCGAACTGGACCGCTTCCCGGCCGATATCGCGCAGGTCGTGGTGCGGATGATCCACGGCTGCGGCCAGGTCGACCTGGCCGGCGACGTGCTGTTCACCCCGGGGGTGGTGGCCGCGGCGCGGGCCGCGCTGCGCGCCGGCGCGCCGATTCTGTGCGATGCGAACATGGTCGCCGCGGGAGTCACCCGGACCCGGCTGCCCGCGGACAACGAGGTGCTGTGCCTGCTGCGGGACCCCCGGGTGCCGGGGCTGGCGGCCGAACTCGGGACCACCCGGTCGGCGGCGGCACTGGAGTTGTGGCGGGAGCGGCTCGACGGCGCGGTGGTGGCCATCGGCAATGCGCCGACCGCGCTGTTCCACCTGCTGGACATGATCGCCGCAGGCGCCCCGAAACCGGCCGCCGTGCTCGGTATCCCGGTGGGCTTCGTCGGCGCGGCCGAATCGAAGGACGCGCTCGCGGCGAGTACGGGCGTGGAGTTTTTGACGGTGCGCGGGCGGCGCGGCGGCAGCGCCATCACCGCGTCCGCCCTGAATGCGATTGCGAGCGAAGTGGAATGACGGTGGCTACGGGAAAGCTCTGGGGGGTCGGGCTGGGCCCGGGCGATCCGGAACTGGTAACGGTGAAGGCGGCCCGGGTGATCGCCACGGCCGATGTGATCGCGTTCCACAGTGCCCGGCACGGCCGCAGTATCTCGCGCGGTATCGCCGAACCGTACATGCGGCCGGGCCAGCTCGAGGAACACCTGATCTACCCGGTGACCACCGAGACCACCGACCATCCCGGCGGTTACCAGGGCGCGATCGACGAGTTCTACGCCGCGGCGGCCGAACGGCTGGCCGCGCATCTGGCGGCGGGACGGTCGGTGGCGCTGCTGGCCGCCGGGGACCCGCTTTTCTACAGCTCCTATATGCATATGCACCGGCGGCTGGCCGACCGGTTCGAGGCGGAGATCGTCCCCGGGATCACCTCGGTGAGCGCCGCGTCGGCGGCCCTGGCCACTCCGCTGGTGGAGGGGGAACAGGTACTGACGGTATTGCCCGCGACCCTGCCCGCCGACGAACTCACCCGCCGCCTCGCCGACAGCGAGGCCGCCGCGATCATGAAACTCGGCCGCACCTACCCGGCTGTCCGCAAAGCGCTCGCCGACTCCGGCCGCCTCGACCGCGCCTACTACGTCGAACGGGCCAGCACCGGACGCGAGCGGGTGCTCCCCGCCGGCGAGGTGGACGACGCCCAGGTCCCGTATTTCGCGATCACCCTCGTCCCGGGCCCCGAACCGACCACCCCGGTCCCCGCCCGCCGGAGCCCGGCGGCCGCCGAACCGGTGACCCGTGCGGCGAGCACTCCGGCGGCCGAGAGCGCCGCGCCGCGCGGTGCCACGGGCTCCGGGGAGGTGGTGGTCGTCGGCCTGGGCCCGGGCGATACGCGCTGGACCACCCCGGAGGTCTCCGCCGCGCTCGCCGCCGCCACCGACCTCGTCGGCTACACCACCTATATCGACCGCGTCCCGGCCCGCCCCGGTCAGCGGCGGCACAGCAGCGACAACCGGGTCGAATCCGAACGCGCCGCCATGGCTCTGGACCTGGCCCGCCGCGGCGGCCGGGTCGCCGTGGTGTCCTCGGGCGACCCGGGCGTTTTCGCGATGGCGGCGGCCGTCCTGGAAGAATCCGCGGACCCGCAGTGGGCGGGGGTGCCGGTGCGGGTCCTGCCCGGGATGACGGCAGCGAACGCGGTGGCGAGCCGCGTCGGTGCCCCGCTCGGGCACGACTACGCCACGATCTCCCTGTCCGACCGCCTCAAACCGTGGGACGTGGTGGCCCGGCGCCTGGCGGCGGTGGCCGCGGCCGATATGGCCATCGCCGTCTACAACCCCGCCTCGAGCAAACGCACCTGGCAGGTGGGGGCAATGAAGGACATCCTGCTCGCGCACCGCGCGCCGGACACCCCGGTGGTTCTCGGCCGCGATGTGGGTGGCCCGGGCGAATCGGTGCGGGTGGTGCCGCTGGGTGAACTGGAACCCGCCGAGGTCGATATGCGGACGCTGCTGATCATCGGCGCCTCCACCACCGCGGTGGTCGACGGCACCGGGGCACCGCGGGTCTACACCGCGCGACGCTACAACGCCTGAGCGCACCCATCCGATAGCATTCCACTATGGAATAGTCTCGGTGGAAGGACAATGCGGTGAACGGCAAACAGAAGCGGCCGCTGAACTCCACGGCCGCCTCACTTCTGGGTTTTCTGCACGAGGGTCCTATGTCGGGCTGGGATCTGGTGACGCTGGCCCAGGACCGGATCGGCGATTTCTGGACCATCACCCAGAGCCAGGTCTATCGGGAACTCGCCAGCATGGACTCGGCGGGCCTGGTGGTCAAGGGCGAAACCGGTGCCCGCGAACGCACTCCGTACCACATCACCGAGGCCGGCCGCGCCGAATTCGCCGAGTGGATCGCGCGCGATCCCAGCCCGGAAACCATCCGGTTCCCGCTGCTGCTCACCCTGCATTTCGGGGGTCATATCGAGCCTGCGCATCTGGCCTCGATCATCAACAACGCTCGTAAGATCCACCAGGAAAGGCTGGACCGTTACCGCGCCGAGGAAGCGGGCCCGGACCTGTCCCCGCATTCCCGGGCGACACTGGAATTCGGTATCGGATACGAGCGCGCGGTCCTGCACTGGTTCGACCGCCTCCCCGACCTGCTCGGCTCCTGAAGGCGCACTATCGATCTCGCGCGGCTCTTCGCGGCAACCCGTGATCGGCAGCCGGTCCCGGGCCGTTCCGGGCGACTGCGGTGCCCGCCGAACAGCACCTATGTGCGGATACCGCCGAGCACGCGGAGCAGTCCGGCCGGGTAGCGCCCGGAAGTGGAATCCGAAATCGATCAGCGCGTTCCGCCCGGCCGCCCACCGCGGCCCGCGGCGACCCACGCGGACAGCACTTCCCGCGCCTCGTCGACGGTGGTCACCACCGTGACCCCGGACGGCAGGGGCGGCCGGTCCACGACCACCACCGGAATACCGGCGATACGCGCGGCGGTGAGCTTCGCGGCGGTCGCCGTACCTCCGCTGTCCTTGGTGACCACGACATCGATCCGGTGCCGGGTCAGCAACTCCGATTCGTCGGACACTGTGAAAGGCCCGCGGGCCAAGAGTATTTCGTGCCGCGGGGGAAGTTGGTCCGTGGGCGGGTCGATGGCTCGGATCAGATACCAGGGCCGGGTATGGCCGGCGAAGGCCGCCACCCCCTGACGGCCGATAGTGAGTAGGACCCGGTCCCCCAGTCCGGCGGCGGTGTCCGCGGCGGCGGCCAGGTCGGGGACCCTGTACCAGCGGTCGCCGGGGCCGGCGGTCCAGCCCGGACGGCTCAACCGGATCATGGGCAGCCCGAGTCGCGCGGTGGCCTGCGCGGCATTGGCGGTGATCACCCCGGCGAAGGGGTGGGTGGCGTCGATGACGAGTTCCATCCGATTGTCCGCCAGCCAATCGCGCAGCCCGTCGGCGCCACCGAAGCCGCCGACCCGCACCTCGCCGACGGGCCGGATCGGCGCGGAGACCCGACCGGCGAGCGAGGACACGATCTCGTGTTCCCGCTCGCCGGTGAGCAGTCGGGCGAGTTCCCGGGCTTCCCCGGTGCCGCCCAGTAGCAGAATTCTCAGGGCTGGCCGCTGAAGTAGGCGATGGCCGAATCCAGCAGCGGCGGGCCGCCGGCGACGGCGAGCCCGATACCCGCGCCGATGATCGCGCCCGGGATGAATCCGACCCCCAGGAACAGGAGGCCGACGGCAGCGCCGATCGCCGCGCCCACGGCCGCACCCAGCGAGGCCGCCTGCAGTTCGCTCATGAACCACTGCTGGGCCCCGATGAACTGCGCCTGCGACGGCGCACCCGCGACCGGGGTGGCCCGCGGGGTCAATGTCAGCCGGCTGTCGCCCTCATCGATGGTGGCGGCGACGGCGACGACCTGTCCGTCGGTGGCCTGGGTCAGCGGGATACTGGTCAGGCGCTCCCCCGCGGCGTTGCTCAGTACCACGGCGTCATTGGCGGCGTCCAGGCTGAACGCACCGCCCGACACCGTCGTGACCAGTGATTTTCCGGCCTCGGCCAGCGCCAGGGTGTAGTCGACGCCGCGATCGTGGCCGGTAACCTCCGGAACCGCGTTCTGCTGCTGCTCGACAGCGGGCGCCGTCGGAGCGGGCGCCGCGTAACCCGTGCCCGCGGCGATACCCGTGGCCGCCGCCGCCATGATCGCGGTCGCGGCGAACTTCTTGTATTTCACTATCGATCTCCCCGTCGCGCGCGAATCCGTCGTGACCCGCGCTAGGAACCCCCGTGACCTTACTCCCGATGCCCGATTCGTCCATTCGTGTTGTCACATACGGGAAGTCCTGCCGGCGCGCCCTTTCACCACCGACCATTGGGTCACCGGCAACTGGGGCCGCCACGTGGTGAAGCGCCCCAGCGGTTCCCCGCGGTACACCTGGAAGCGGCGCAGTCCGCCGCCGTGCGCCGCGGACCAGTCCAGGAGCAACGCCTCCGATTCCGCGGTCACCGCGTTCGCCACCAGCCGGCCGCCGACGGGCAATCGGGACCAGCAGTGCTCGAACAGCGCGGGCGTGGTGAGTCCGCCGCCGAGGAAGATGGCGTCGGGATCGCCGGCCACCGCGTCCCCGGCGAGTTCGGCCACCGCCTCGCCGCGCACCTCGATTCCGGGGACGCCGAGCGTGACGGCATTGGCGGCGATCTGCGCCCGGCGCCGCGCCAGGATCTCGAATGTGATCGCGTGGCAGGTGGGATCGGTGCGGCACCATTCGATGGCGATACTGCCCGAACCGCCGCCGATATCCCACAGCGTCTCCCCGGGTCCGGGGGCGAGCGCCGCCAGGGTGAGCGCCCGGATCTCGGTCTTGGTGAGCTGGCCGTCCCCGCCGTACGCGTCGTCGGGCAGGCCGGGCAGCCGGGTGAGGCGGGTACGCCCGGGCTCACCCGCCGCGGTGACGGCGACGATATTGAGTGGGTCACCCGCGGGCTCCCGCCAGGTGGCGGCGGTACCGGACACCGATCGCTCGGCGGGCCCGCCCAGCTGCTCCAGCACGGTCAGCGCGGAGGGACCGAACCCGTGGCGGCGCAGCAACTCCGCGATCCGCTCCGGGGTACCGGCGTCGGCGCTGAGCACGAGGAACCGCCGCCCGTCGGTCAGGTCGGGCAGCAACCGCTCCACCGGCCGGCCGACCGCGCTGACGATCCCCACCTCGGCCACCGGCCAGCCCAGCCGGGCACACGCCAGCGAGGCCGCCGACGGTTGCGGGAACACCCGCAGCGCGCCGGGCCCGAGCAACCGGGCGAGGGTGACACCGATTCCGTAGAACATGGGGTCGCCACTGGCGAGAATCCCGAGGCGGGTGTCGCGATACTCGGCCAGCAGCCCGGGCAGCGCGGGGACCAGCGGCGACGGCCACGCTTCCCGCCGCGCGGTCACCTCATCGGGGAGCAGCGCCAGCTGCCGCGCCGAACCGAACAGTACCGCGCAGTCGCGCAGCATCTGCCGGGAACGGTCGGGCAACCCCGCCCAGCCGTCGGCGCCGATACCCACCACCGGAATCGGGGGCCCCGCCCAGGAGAGCGCGGGGTCGGCGGTCACCGGGGCAGCCGCCGCCAGACGGCCTGCGGCAGCAGGCGCATGCCGAAGAACACCGGGCGCAGGATCCCCGGAATCCAGACCCGAGCCGAGCGGCGGCCCAGCGCGGTCACCACCGCGGCGGCCACCTGGTCCGGCGTGCTGGAGAACGGGGCCGGTGTCATCCCCTCGGTCATCTTGCCCACCACGAAGCCCGGCCGCGCCAGCAGCAATTGCACCCCGCTTCCGTGCAGCGCATCGGCGAGCCCGGAGGCGAACCCGTCCAATCCGGCCTTGGCGGATCCGTAGACGTAGTTCGCGCGCCGCACCCGGACCCCGGCCACCGAACTGAACACCACCAGCTGACCGCTGCCCCTGGACCGCATCTCGTTGGCCAGGATGGTCAGCACGCTGAGCTGGGCGGTGTAGTCGGTGTGCACCACCGCCAGCGCGTGGGCGGGGTCGGCCTCGGCGCGGGACTGTTCGCCCAGCACCCCGAAGGCCAGTACCGCGACCCCGATCGGTCCGTAGTCGGCGGCGATCTTGCCGAGCAGGGCGGGATGGCTCGCGGTGTCGTCGGCGTCGAATTCCACCGGATGCACCGCGGTCGCGCCGGCGGCGGTGAGCGCCGCGGTCTCGGCGTCCAGATCCTCGCAGCGCCGCGCGGCCAGCACCACCGCCCGCCCGGGCGCGAGCCGCAGTGCCACCTGCAGCCCGATCTCACTGCGTCCACCCAGCACCAGCACCGTGCCCGGGTCGATCCCTCGTGTTCGACGCACAACCATGCGCTCAGTCTGTCATCCGCACGCGGCGGTGCGCGGAACCGGGAGACGTGCCGGGCGCGTGCGGCGACCCGCTACGGTCGATCCATGACGCTGCGTACTGCCGAATTGTCCCCGGCAGCCGTCGAGTTCCTCACCGAACGGCATCTGGCGACCCTCACGACTCTGCGGGCCGACGGCACCCCGCATATGGTACCGGTGGGCTTCACCTGGGACCCCGACGCCGGATTGGCCCGGATCATCACCGACGGCGCCTCGGTGAAGGCCCGGAACGTCCGGCGATCGGGCTATGCCGCCGTCGGCCAGGTGGACGGTGCCCGCTGGCTGACCCTGGAGGGTCCGGCGGTTGTCCTCGACGACCCGGCCGCGGTCCGGGACGCCGAACGGCGTTACGCCGAGCGCTACCGGGTGCCGCGGGAGAACCCGACCCGGGTGGTGCTGGCCATCGAGGTCCAGCGGGTGCTGTGTGGGGCCCGGTTGCGCGAGGCCTGAAAGCTATAGCTGCGCAGTTGCCTTGCGTGACATGGGTGTCTGCGTCGAGTCGGTGACATTCCCTCATGAGGCCGGGGTCACGGTAAGGATCTCGGTTGCGTCGAGGAGCATCCTCACGTATGCCCCGAGGGGTCGGTGGTTTCCCAAGCCGCCTCGATCATCCGGAAGATCTCGTCCACCGCGGCCTCTGGATCGGGCGCCTCACGGGCCAGTGCATGGGCGTCGACCACAAACCTCGCGATCGCCCGACAAGCCGTTGTCGGCCGTGCCAGCCCGAGGTCGGCGGCGATGGCGGTTGCCAGCGACTCAGCGTGGCGCAGCCTCATCGACTCCTCGTATTTGCGCAGGTTGGGCGATTCGTCGATCAAGTTCCAGATTGGCGCGCCACCGTCCGCCGCGCTGCAGTATCGCACCTGGGCTCGGATCTCGCGGCGCAGCGCGGGGATGAGCGGCTCATGCGGCGTCCGGGCGACGACCGCCTGTGTGAGGCTTTGCTCGAAGTTCTCGTCCTGCTCGAACACCAGGGCCTCTTTCGAGGCGAAGTGGGAAAAGAGAGTGGTTACGGCCACGTCCGCCGCGGCGGCCACATCACGGATGCCCACTGCGTCATATCCGCGTTCCAGGAACAGTCGTAGAGCGGTGTCGGCGATCTTCTGGCGGGTCGCGGCCTTCTTACGCGCACGGCGTCCGGACGGCATGGTCACTTCTTGACACTATCAGGAACAATAAGATACCAGATTCAAAAATGTAACTGTTAGTGTTAACGTCGCTCGCATGAAGCAAGTGATCTTCGCCGACTTCGGCGGTCCGGACGTACTCGAACTCGTCGATGCCGAGGCACCCCACCCGGGCCGGGGTCAGGTGCGCATCGCTGTGCGAGCGGCGGGTGTGAACCCTGCCGATTGGCGGATCCGGGAAGGCCAGATCCTCGGGGCCCATCCGGTCGAACTGCCGTCCGGCGTCGGGCTGGATGCCGCCGGGGTGGTGGACGAGATCGGTGAGGGCATCGACGGTGTCGAGATCGGCGATCACGTGTTCGGCGAAGGCTCGAGCACTTATGCCGAGTTCGCCGTGCTTTCGGTGTGGGCCCGTATGCCCGAAGGCCTGACGTTCGAAGAGGCGGCAGGGTATCCCTCGGTGGTCGAGACCGCGCTGCGGATCATCGGCCAGGTCGGTGTGGAGCCCGGGCAGAGATTGCTGGTCAGCGGCGGGGCCGGGGGCGTAGGGTCCGCGGTGCTGCAGATCGCCCGGGGCCGAGGTATCGCCGTGATCGCCACGGGCGGGGCAGCCAACCAGGACTATCTACGGAGTCTGGGGGCTGTTGCCACGACATACGGCGAAGGCTGGGTCGAGCGCGTTCGGCAGTTCGGGCGGGTCGACGCGGCTCTCGATCTGGCCGGCTCGGGCGTAATCCCTGAACTTGTCGAACTGGTCGGGAATCCACAGAAGGTGGTCTCCATCGCCGATCTCAGCGCGCCGGAGTTCGGTGTCCGATTCTCGGGGGTGGCCGGGAGTATGTCGACCGCTCTCGCCGCGGCCGCCGAACTCATCTCCGAAGGAAATCTTCACATCCCGGTGGAAAAGTCGTACACGCTCGCCGAAGCCTCGGCCGCACACATCGACAGCCGAGCCGGTCACACGCGCGGCCGCCGGGTCATAGTCATCTGAGCAGGTCGCCCGATCGATCCCCCTGCCACGGAACATTGCCGGCGAAGACCGGCCACCGACCGGTCGGCGAACGGAGCCGGATCGCGAAACTCGTGGCCGCTCGGCCGAGCCGTGGCCGAACACTCCGAGATTCGGCCACGAGTTTCGAGACCCTACCCGCCGCCGACGTCCATGGTCAGTACCTCTAGCTGTCGGCCGGTAGGACCGTCAGTCCGTGCGGACGCTCGTTCATCGCAACGCAGCCGTCCTCGGTGACGACCACGATGTCCTCGATCCGGGCGCCCCATTCGCCCGGATAGTAGATCCCGGGTTCGATACTGAACGCCATACCCGGGCGCAGTTCCAGGTCGTTGCCCGCGACGATATAGGGCTCCTCGTGCACCGACAGGCCGATACCGTGCCCGGTCCGGTGCACGAACGCGGGCCCGAACCCGGCGGCTTCCAACGGCTCGCGGGCGGCCGCGTCCACGGCCTCGGCCCGGACACCGGGCCGCACGGCGGCCACCGCGGCGGCCTGGGCGCGTTCCAGTTCGGCGCAGCGCGCGGCGATCTCCGGATCGGGTTCGCCCAGCACATAGGTCCGGGTGGAATCGGAGTAGTAACCGGGATCCACCGGGCCGCCGATATCGATCACCACCACGTCACCGGCCTCGATGCGGCGCTCCGACACCTCGTGGTGCGGGTTGGCTCCGTTGGGCCCGCTACCCACGATCACGAACGCGGCCTCGGTATGCCCCTCGGCCACGATGGCGTCGGTGATATCCCTTCCGACCTCGGCTTCGGTCCGCCCGACCCGCAGGAACTCACCCATCCGGGCGTGTACGCGGTCGATGGCCGCGCCCGCCCGGCGCAGCGCTGCGATCTCGGCGTCGTCCTTGATCATGCGCAATTCGCGCAGTACCGGGGTCGCCGACACCGGGAGCCCGCTGAAACTATGCGCCAGCGGCAGCAGATGCAGCGCGGGCATGGAATCGGCCACCGCGACCCGGGAGCCGATATGCAGGGCCGACCGCACCAACTGGTACGGATCCACCCCGTCCACCCAGTCCAGCACCCGCAGGCCGAGTTCGTCCACCGCGGACTCCGCCAGCCCCGACACCTCGAGTTTGGGGATCACCACCGAGGGGGTGGCCTTGTCGGAGGTGATCACCAGACAGGTCAGTCGTTCGAACGATTGGGCCGCCGATCCGATGAGGTACCGCAGGTCCGGGCCGGGGGTGATGAGCAGGGCGTCGAGATGGGCGGCGCGGATCAACTGGACCGCCCGCTCCAATCGCTGCCCGTAGACCTCCGCCGCGAACCGTGACTCCGTGTGCGCGCTCATGACCTCGAACCTACCTCGCACCCGGGGGGCGGCACATCGGATACGTCGGTGGGTCCTTGTAGATTCACCGGGTGACTACGACCGAACCCACGCCGCGTCCCCTGCTGCTGCTGGACGGCGCGAGTCTGTGGTTCCGGGCCTTCTACGCGATCCCGGACAAGATCACCGCGTCCGACGGCCGGTCGGTGAACGCCCTGCGCGGGTTCACCGATATGGTCGCGTCCCTCGTCACCAGGCATCGCCCCGCCCGGCTCGTGGTGTGCCTGGACCTGGACTGGCGGCCGAAGTTCAGAGTGGATCTGGTGCCTACCTACAAGGCCCATCGTCTCGACACCTCCGCCACGGCCGCACCGGGCGCCGAGGAAGTACCGGACCGGCTCACCCCGCAGGTCGACATGATTCTCGAGCTGCTGGCCGCCGCCGGGATCGCCACCGGCGGTGCGGAGGGCCTGGAAGCCGACGATGTGCTGGGCACCCTGGCCTCCACCGAACTCACCGATCCGGTGATCGTGGTCAGCGGCGACCGGGACCTGCTGCAATTGGTCCGCGATACCCCCGAACCGCCGGTGCGGGTGCTGTACGCGGGCCGCGGGCTGGCCAAGGCCGAATTGTTCGGGCCGGCCGAGGTCGCCGCGAAATACGGTGTCCCGGAGCAGAACGCGGGCCCGGCCTACGCGGATATGGCGACGCTGCGCGGGGATTCCTCGGACGGGCTCCCGGGCGCCGCGGGGATCGGCGAGAAGACCGCCGCCACCCTGATCAGCAGGTTCGGTTCGCTCGAGGCGCTGCGGGCGGCGGTCGACGATCCCGCGGCCGAGCTGGCCCAGGGCATCCGGACCAAACTGCGCACGGCCGCCGGCTATCTCGACGCGGCGGCACCGGTGGTGCGGGTGGTGCGCGACGCCGATGTGATCCTGTCCCGGCCCGACACCCTGCACCCCATTCCGGCCGATACCGACGCGCTGCGGGAACTCGCCCGTGCCTACAACGCGGAGAGCCCGGTCGAGCGGTTGATCACCGCGCTGGCGAACTGCGCCTGACCGGTCCGGGACAGCGAAAACCCGCCGGAGGGCAGCGTCCGGCGGGTTCGTCCGACGAGGCGATCAGCTCGGGCGGCCGACCTCGTAGGTGCCGTCGTCCTTGGTGATCTTGATGTTGACCTTCTTGGCCTCGCCGCCGACCTTCAGATCACAGGTGAACGTGGCGTCCACCGCGACCTCCTGGCCCGCGGGGCACTGGACATCCTTGACATCGTCGATACCGTAGGAATCCGCGAGGACCTGCGCCACGCCCGTCTGCACGGCGGCCTGATCCAGCTGGTCCTTGGCGGTGAGGGTCAGAATGCCGACGACCGCACCGACCACGAGTACCACCACCAGCACGGCCACGCCGATGATGAGACCGGTTTTCTTACCACCGCCCGACTGCTGCGGCTGCTGCCCCCACTGCTGCTGATTCGGCTGACCCCACTGCTGCTGCGGCTGCTGCCCCCACTGCTGGTTCGGGTCACTCCACTGCGGCTGCTGTTGATTCGGGTCGCCCCACTGCGGCTGCTGCCCCCACTGCTGCTGATTGGGGTCATTCCACTGCTGCGGCTGGGGCTGCTGCGGTTGCGGTTGCGGCTGGCTCCACTGTTGCTGCGGCGGGGCGGGCTGCCACTGCTGACCGCCCGGGTCGCTACCCCACTGCTGGGTGGGCTGCGCCTGCTGCGGATCGGGCACCGGATGCTGCGCGGGCGGCTGGTTCCCCCACTGCGGCGCCGCGCCGGGCGGCTGCTGCCCACCCCAGACCTGGGTGGGATCGTTACGTCCCTCCCCGGTGCCCGGGGCGTCGTTCGGTCCGTACGGCCCGCTCATCTGGTTGCCTCCACTCGCATTGTCCAACACACGGTAGCCCCCCGCGTGCGGTAGAAATCAAATCACAATCGATGGTCTCACGCTGTGCCTACCGAACCATGAGCGAGGGCCCTGCGTGGTTATGCTCCGCTACCGCCTCTCTCATGCCGCGTCCACCGCGACGACACCACGCCGGATCGCCCGGACGGCCTTGGCCGCGGTGGCCGCGACCTCGGTATCGTCTGCGGTGGTGTGGATCTGATCGAGCAGGTCGATCACCTGCCGGCACCAGCGCACGAAATCCCCGGCCGACAGCGGTGTGCCCTGATCACCACTGGCCAGCAGTGAATCCGCCAGTGCGTCACCGCGCGCCCATTTGTAGATACCGCCCACGAACCCGAGATCCGGTTCGCGACTGGGGGCCAGCCGGTGCTCGGATTCGTCGATACGCAACCGTGACCATTCGGCGAGGGTGTCGGCGACCGCGCGCCGGATCGGCGCGGTCGGTCCGGTGGCGCCGAGATAGCCTCCCTCCGAACGTGATTCGTACACCAGAATCGACACCACGGCCGCCAGCTCGGCCGCGCCGAGGCCGCGCCACAGCCCCTGCCGCAGACATTCGGCCACGAGCAGATCGCTTTCCGCGTAGATACGGGCCAGCCGCCGCCCGTCCGCGGTGACCTCCCCCTCGTGCACGAAACCGCGTTCCTCCAGCAGCCCGACGATCCGGTCGAAGGTACGGGCCAGCGAATTCGTGGTCGTCGCGACCTTCTGCCGCATCGACTCGGTCTCCCGCGCCACCCGGTTGTAGCGCTCCCCGATCCGGGCCAGCTGCTCCCGGTCCGGCCGGGTATGGGCGGGATGGGCGCGCAGCGCCCGGCGCAGGGCGCCCAGTTCGGGATCGTCGGCACCCGCGGCCCGCTTGTCCCGGCGCGGCCGATGCGGTGCGGTGATCCCGGTGCTGCGCAGCGCCGAGGCGAGATCGCGGCGAGTGCGCGCGGTGCGATGGTCCACTCGGCGCGGCAGCCGCATCCGGCCCAGCGGCTGGGCCGGCACCGGGAAATCGGCCACCGACACCCGCCCCGCCCATTTGTCCTCGGTGAGCACCAGCGGGCGCGGATCGCCGGGGGTGGCGTCGGGTTCCAGGATCACGGCCAGCCCCGCCCGGCGCCCGGCACCGATGGCGACCACATCACCGCGGCGCAATTCGCTCAGCGCGGCGACACCGGCGGTGCGCCGATCGGTACGGGTCTGCTGGTTGAGGTGGCGTTCCCGCTGTTTGATCCGTTCCCGCAGGCCGAAGTACTCCAGGAATTCCCCGTCCTCGCCGCCGAGTTGGGCGGCGAGTTTACGCAACTGGCCCTCATTGCGTTCGATACCGCGGACCAGGCCGACCACCGACCGATCGGCCTGGAACTGGGCGAAGGAACGCTCCAGCAGCAGCCGCGCCTCCTCGGCACCGAGCCGATCGATGAGGTTGATCGACATGTTGTAGCCGGGTTTGAAGGAACTGCGCAGCGGATAGGTGCGGGTCGAGGCCAGACCGGCGACCGCGCTGGTATCGACCTCGGGCTGCCACAGCACGACCGCGTGGCCCTCCACGTCGATCCCGCGCCGACCGGCCCGGCCGGTGAGCTGGGTGTACTCCCCCGGGGTCAGTTCGGCGTGGGTCTCGCCGTTGAACTTCACCAGCCGTTCGAGCACCACCGTGCGCGCGGGCATATTGATCCCCAGCGCCAGCGTCTCGGTCGCGAATACCGCCCGGACCAAGCCCTTGACGAACAGTTCCTCGACGGTGTGCCGGAAGGCGGGCAGCATTCCGGCGTGATGGGCGGCCAGCCCGCGGTGCAGCGCCTCCCGCCACTCCCAGAACCCGAGCACCTCGAGATCGGCGCGCGGCAGTTCGCCGGTGTGCTTGTCGATGATCGCGTCGACCACCTCCGGATCCGCCGCGCCGCTCAGATCCAGCCCGGACCGCAGGCACTGGGCCAGCGCGCCGTCACAGCCGGCCCGGCTGAAGATGAAGGTGATGGCGGGCAGCAGGCCCTCTTCGTCCAGCCGGGCCAGAACCTCGGGCCGCGGCAGCGGCCGGAAGAACCGCCGCGGCCCGCCGCGCCCGCGCGGACCGCCCCAGCCCCCCATCCGGTCGGCGCTCTCCCGCTGTTTGATGTAGCGGACCAGATCCGAATCGACCAGTACCCGCTGATCGGAGGATTCGCTGTCGAACAGATCGAACATCCGGCGCCCGACCATCACGTGCTGCCACAGCGGCACCGGCCGGGTCTCGTCCACCACCACGGCGGTATTACCACGCACGGTCTCCATCCAGGCGCCGAACTCCTCGGCATTGGACACCGTGGCCGACAGGCTCACCAGCCGCACCTCCGGCGGCAGATGCAGGATCACCTCTTCCCAGACCGCGCCGCGGAACCGGTCGGCCAGGTAGTGCACCTCGTCCATCACCACATGGGACAGGGAGCGCAACGCGTCGGACGAGGCGTAGATCATATTCCGCAGCACCTCGGTGGTCATCACCACGACCGGGGCATCGGCATTGATCGACTGATCGCCGGTGAGCAGACCCACCAGATCGCGGCCGTACCGTTCGGTGAGATCGGCGAACTTCTGGTTCGACAGCGCCTTGATGGGCGTGGTGTAAAAGCATTTCCCGCCCGATGCCAATGCCAGATGCACCGCGAATTCGCCGACGACGGTCTTCCCGGCGCCGGTCGGCGCGCAAACGAGTACCCCGTGCCCCTCCTCGAGGGCGGTACAGGCCTGGCGCTGGAAGGGGTCCAGCTCGAATGTCAGCTGGGCGGCGAACCGGGACAATTCGGCGGTCAGCGACGCGTTCGGTGTCACGGCTCCGAGACTAATCGAGGAATCCGACACCGGTCGCGCCGATAACTCCCGGGGACGGGCCCGCAGCGGTCAGAGTGTGTCCGAATAGTCCGTGGTCGTCCGGCCGGGCCGCTCCGGGGCGGGCACCGTATCGGCCGACGGAATGGGCGTCGCAGGATCGACCGCGTTCGGCGCCTCGATCCGCGAGGCCTCCTCGTCGTCGAGCGCGCCCAGCTGCTGCTCCTCGATCCGGGCCCGGCGCCGGTCGTTGAACCGGGCGAACTGCACCGCGAACTCGAACAGCACCGTCAGCGCCAGCGCCAGCGCCAGCATGGAGAACGGATCCTGCGGGGTGACGATCGCCGCGAACACGAACAGGCCGAAGATGATGCCGCGCCGCCATGCCTTCAGCTTCTCGTACGGCAGCACCCCGATCAGGTTGAGACCCACGATCAGCAGCGGGGTTTCGAAACTGACACCGAAGATGATCAGCAGCTGGATGATGAAACTGAAGTACTGGGAACCGCTCAGCGCGGTGATCTGCACATTGTCGCCGATACTGAGCAGGAAACTCAGCGCGTGCGAGATGACCCAGTAGGCCAGCACCGCGCCGCCGACGAACAGGAACGAGCCGGTCACCACAAAACCGACCGCGTACCTGCGTTCCTTCGGATACAGACCCGGCGTGATGAACGCCCACGCCTGATACAGCCAGACCGGGCAGGCCAGCACCACACCGGCGGTCAGGCCGACCTTCAACCGGAGCATGAACTGCTCGAACGGCGCCGTGGCCAGCAAGCGGCACTCACCGCCGGGAGTCAGCGAAGCACGCGCCGAATCGGGTAGCGAACAGTAGGGACCGCGCAGGATCTCGCCG
This sequence comes from Nocardia grenadensis, assembly GCF_050942415.1. Lineage (NCBI taxonomy): Bacteria > Bacillati > Actinomycetota > Actinomycetes > Mycobacteriales > Nocardiaceae > Nocardia > Nocardia grenadensis. The sequence goes on from NZ_CP192054.1 coordinate 4,099,547, forward strand.
AGGCTCTCCAGCCCGAAAAACGAATGCGCGTACCAGAGGAAACCCACGATCGTGGTGACCAGCACGGCCGCCAACGAGATCAACAGCCGGGTGCGCAACTCCCGCAGATGGTCGACCAGGGACATGGTGCCATCGGGATTGGTCCGGCGCTTACTGTGCCGGGGGTCGAACGGAATTCGCATGGTGTGTGGATGCCCTCGTATCAGCGTGCCTCGCTCCGCTCGGCCTGCGGCGCTGCCCGGTGCCCCGGCGATACTCCGCCCGGTTTTCGGTCAGGGCCCGGTCGGCAGCGCCGGGTCGACAGCGTCGTATCGGGGTCCGGGTGTACCACCCGGACCCGCGAATACGGGCTCAGAGCGTTTTCGACTCGCTCCGCGTCTCCGTGACCGGCGGCGCCGCCTCCCGGCCGGCCGGCAGTTCCGGAGCGGGCTGCGCGGACGCGGTGCTCGCGGGCTTGCCGTCGTTGTGCATCTCGCTCACTTCGCTCTTGAAGATGCGCAGCGACCGGCCGAGACTGCGGGCCGCGTCGGGCATCCGCTTCGCGCCGAAGAACACCACGAACAGCGCCGCGATGATCAGCCAGTGCCAGATGCTCAGACTGCCCATTGTGGTTACCTCCCAAGACTGTGGTCTTCCCGATGCTACCTGCCCAGACAGCCGCATCGAACGCAACCTGGGCAGATGCCCGCACGTCACCCGCCGGTAGACTGCCGTTCACCGCCGCATCCGGTGGTCGCGGGCGCGCGCGGAGTCCGCCGGTTGTCAGGTGGACTCGTCGAGCCCCGCGGCCGCATATGCCGCCAGAGCGGCATCGGAGCGGTCCCGGACCGCCGCCACCAGATCGGGCGGGCCCAGCACCGTCACCCCGGGTCCGAACCCGAGCGCCAAGCGCGCCATCCAGTCCAGTGTGGCGAAACGCATGGTCGCCTCGATACTCCCGTCGGCGTGCACCGCCACCCGGTGCATCGGGTACTGGTCCAGTACCCAGCCGTGATCGGCGGCGATCAGCAGCCGGGCCGACGGGACCGCGGGATCGTCCTGGAACAGATCCAGCCCCGCCTCCGTATCGCGCGCCTCCCGCGGCGGGCGGGCCGGTTCGTCGAGCTCGGCCGCCGATTCGATGCGGTCGAATCGGAACAGTCGCACGCCCTCGGCCTGCCGGCACCACGCCTGCAGATAGCTGTTGTCGTCGACGGCCACGATCCGAATGGGATCGACTACCCGGTCCGACACCACATCGCGGCTCGCCGAGTAGTACTCCAGTCGCAGCGCCCGGCGCGCCGCCACCGCGGACCGCACCGTAGTCACCGCCGGAGCCTCGGCGGGAAGTCCGCCGCCCGGCACGCCCCCCGTGTCCTCGGCCGGCGCCGCACCGGAGATCGCCGCCTCGAGCTTCGCGATGGCCGAATGGGCGGCGGTCGGATCCACCATGCCCGGCAGATCGACGATCGACCGCAACGCCACCAGCACCGCCGTGGCCTCGATCGAGGTCAGCCGCAACGGCCGCTCGATACCCGCGGTAAACGTGACCTGCACACTCTCCTCCGAAAAGGACAGATCTATCAGGTCACCGGGACCGTAGCCGGGCAGCCCGCACATCCACAACTGATTCAGATCGGCCATCAACTGCTTGGTCGTGACCCCCAGATCGGCCGCGGCCTCGGCCGCACTGATCCCCGGATTGGCCACGAAATACGGGACCATATTCAACAGCCGCGACAGCCGCGCCGACAACCGCGTGCTCACAACGCCACCTCCGTCCGGTCGATCACCGAACGCAACCGCGCCACCACATCGGCCCGCAACTCCGCCGGTTCGAGCACCAGCGCATCGGCACCCAACCCAGTGATCAACCGGGCCAGCCAGTGCTGCGACCGGATCGGCACCTCCAGCACACTGCCCGGCCGGTCACCGACGGTCCGGCTACCCACCACCTCGCCGATCCGGCGCAGATCCCGGCCCCGGCCCTGCGCCACCCAGATCGTGGCCGACCCGGTGACCGGAGCACTACCGGTCACCCTGGTCACGATTTCCCGCAGATCCGTCCCGGCGGGCGGATGCACGGCATTACGCGGCCCGTACGCGGCGATCTCCTCCCCGATCCGGGACAACCGGAACGTCCGCACCGCATCCCGGTCGCGGTCGTGCCCCACCAGATACCAGCGCCCCCGCCACGTCACCACCCCCCACGGCTCCACATCCCGCATCAAAAACGGCGCATTACTGGCCCCACGATGCTCGAACCGCACTGCCTGCCCGGCATCGATCGCCGCCAGCAACTTACCCAGCACCGGCTCCGACCCGCGCGTCCGCGCCGGCACCGCCGGAATCGCCGCGAACGCGGTATCGGTCTCCACGTGCACACCCCCCGCCCGCAATTTCAGCAGTGCCCCCGCCGCGGCCGCCGCCAGCTCCGGCGACTCCCACATCTGCAGAGCCACCGCCACCGCCGCCGACTCCTCACTGGTCAGATCGATATCCGGCAGCTCATAGGCATCCCGGTTGATCCGGTAACCCTCCACCGTCGAAAAACGACCGGACGGGCCCACCTCGAGAGGTATGCCCAGATCCCGGAGCTCGTTCTTGTCCCGCTCGAACATCCGGCTGAATGCCTCGTCGCTGGCACAGTCCTCATAGCCCGCGACACTCTCCCGGATACGCTCCGCAGTCAGGAACTGCCGAGTCGACAGCAGCGCGATGACCAGATTCATCAGGCGCTCGACCTTGGATATCGCCACCCGAGCAGAATAATGCAGTGTCTATTGGCGCCGCCTGCGGCGTCGCGGGGTTGCCGCCCCCTTGGTCTCGCCGTTTCGGCTTCGAGACTCGAGCCTTCGGCTCATGCGATGTGCGGTGAGCCATCCACAGAGTGCAACTGTTGAGCACCTTCGACCAAGGGGCGAGACGGGCCTCAACCCGTCGAAATGTCTCGTAAGGCTCGACGCATGCGGGTTACGTCGGCATTCGAAGTCCTGGCCGGATGCCGACTCGACCGCCCGGCCGACCTGGTGTCTGATCGCTTTCACGAACGGCGGGACCGAGGGGTCCTCGACCCCGCGGCGCCGCAGGCGCGGCAATAAACACAGCACCTTCGCGAGTGAGCCCACCACCTTCGCCTTCGCGAACGAGTGACTTCCGGAGGCTCGCCCGGTACCTCGACGCGAAGCGGACAGGCGGAGAACAAACACCTGGGACCGACCGGACCACAGCCCGACCGGCCCCAGGCGACGCGCACTACATCGAGGCGATCAAACGGTCCACTCGCTCGTCCACCGAGCGGAACGGGTCCTTGCACAGCACGGTGCGCTGGGCCTGGTCGTTCAGCTTGAGATGGACCCAATCGACCGTGAAGTCCCGGCCGGCCGCCTGGGCGGCGGTGATGAAATCACCGCGCAGTTTCGCCCGGGTGGTCTGCGGTGGGGTGTCGACCGCGGCGTCGACCGCATCGTCCTCGGTGATCCGCTTGGCCAGACCCTTGCGCTGCAGCAGGTCGAAGACGCCGCGGCCACGTTTGATGTCGTGGTAGGCCAGATCCAGCTGGGCGATCTTGGGATCGGACAGCTCCATGTTGTAGCGGTCCTGGTAGCGCTGGAACAGTTTGCGCTTGATCACCCAGTCGATCTCGGTGTCGACCTTGGCGAAATCCTGCGACTCCACCGCGTCCAGGGTGCGGCCCCACAGATCGACCACCTGATCGACCTGCGGATCACGGTCCCGATTGCGTAGATGCTCCACGGCGCGGGCGTAGTACTCGCGTTGGATATCCAGGGCGCTGGCCTGCCGGCCACCCGCCAGCCGCACCGGGCGGCGGCCGGTGAGGTCGTGACTGACCTCCCGGATGGCCCGGATGGGATTGTCGAGCGCGAAATCGCGGAACGACACCCCGGCCTCGATCATCTCCAGCACCAGGGCGGCGGTGCCGACCTTGAGCATGGTGGTCGTCTCGGCCATATTGGAATCGCCCACGATCACGTGCAGACGCCGATACTTCTCCGCGTCGGCATGCGGCTCGTCCCGGGTGTTGATAATCGGACGCGAGCGGGTGGTCGCCGAGGAGACGCCCTCCCAGATGTGCTCGGCCCGCTGCGACAGGCAGAACGTGGCCGCCTTCGGCGTCTGCAGCACCTTGCCGGCCCCGCAGATCAGCTGCCGGGTCACCAGGAACGGCAGCAGCACATCGGAGATCCGGGAGAACTCGCCGGCCCGCACCACCAGGAAGTTCTCGTGGCAGCCGTAGGAGTTGCCCGCCGAATCGGTGTTGTTCTTGAACAGGTATATGTCCCCGCCGATACCCTCCTCCGCGAGGCGCTGCTCGGCGTCGATGAGCAGCTCCTCCAGTACTCGCTCCCCGGCCCGGTCATGAGTGACCAGCTGGACCAGGCTGTCGCATTCGGCAGTGGCGTACTCCGGATGCGAACCGACGTCGAGGTAGAGCCGGGCGCCGTTTCGCAGGAACACATTGGAGCTGCGCCCCCAGGAAACCACCCGGCGGAACAGATACCGGGCCACCTCGTCGGGACTGAGCCGGCGGTGTCCGTGAAAGGTGCACGTCACACCGAATTCGGTCTCGATCCCCATAATTCGTCGCTGCACACTATCGAGGTTACAGCGCGGACGGATTCCTGCGGGGCAGTGCGCAAAACCCGATGTATACGGCTTGGCAACGATTGGGCTGTGTTTATCGGCCCCGCCTCCGGCGGGGCGGGTCGGGGCCCTGTGACCCCGATTCTTCCCTCCTCCGCTCAGTCGCTACGCTCCCTCGCTCCGTCAGTCCAGAATCGGGGGCGGGCCCCGACCACGAACGCCGACCATCCGAAACAGACAGCAGGCGCACGCTGCCGTGCACCTCGATCGGCCCGAAGAGGCTCACAGCACTGTAAGTGCCCAACGGTCACCGATCCAGGACGGCAGGCCGCGCGCTCAGTCGCTACGCTCCCTCGCTCCGTCGCTCCAGAATCGGGGGCGGGCCCCCACCACGAACGCCGACCATCCGAAACAGACAGAAGACGCACGCTGCCGTGCACCTCGATCGGCCCGAAGAGGCTCACAGCACTGTAAGTACCCAACGGTCACCGATCCAGGACGGCAGGCCGCACGCTCAGTCGCTACGCTCCTTCGCTCTGTTCCTCCGAGTCGGGGCACAGGCCCCGACCAGGACGCCAACCGTCGGGAGTAGACAGAAGGTGGGTGCGGGTACGTCATGACCAGCCTGGGCAGGGGCACAACACTGTCAGTGCTCAATGGTCGCCGATCTATGGACGTCCAATCGCACATCGCACGGCACGAAGGCGGGTCGCGCACCGTTGTCGGTGCGCGACCCGTGGATTCTCGTCCGGCGCGGAGCCGGCCTGTTCAGTCCGGCTTGCCGCCGGTTTCCGGCTCCGCCGAGCCGGCCTCACCCGCCGAGCCGAGCAGCTCTTCGAGGGAGGCGCGGCCGATCCGGCGGAACGCCCGCCGCGGCCGTGCCTGTTCCAGGGTGGCGACCTCCAGCGTGCCGACGCCAAGGGCACGCTTGTCCTTGTCCGCGCCCTCGCTGGACTGCAACGCCTCCACCGCGACCCGGATCGCCCCGGCCAGGTCCAGCCCCCGCCGGTAGGACTCTTTGAGCGCGCTGACGATGGGTTCGGTGGTACCGCCCATCACCACGTATTCACGCTCGTCGACGATCGATCCATCGAAGGTGATCCGGTAGAGGACCGATTCGGGTTCCTGGTCCGAATAGCTCACCTCGGCGACGCAGATCTCCACCTCGTAGGGTTTGAGCTGATCAGTGAATATCGAGCCCAGCGTCTGGGCGTAGGCGTTGGCCAGCGCTCGGCCGGTGACATCGCGGCGGTCGTACTGGTAGCCGCGCAGATCGGCCTGCAGGATGCCGCCCCGGCGCAGGTTCTCGAATTCGTTGTACTTGCCGACGGCGGCGAAACCGGTCCGGTCGTAGAGTTCGCTGACCTTGTGCAGGGTCGCCGACGGATTCTCCGCCACGAACACCACACCCTTGTCGTAGGCGAGCACCACGACACTGCGGCCCCGGGCGATACCTTTGCGCGCGAGCTCGGTCTTGTCGCGCATGATCTGCTCGGCGGATGCATACAGCGGCAGGGTCATGCCCGGGCGCTCCCTTCCTCTGCGGCCTGACGGTCGGCGGCGATACCGCGCGCGATCTCCTCGAGCCGGGATTCGGCCACCTCGACGGCGCCCTCGTCATCGATCAGGATCGCGGTCGGATAGATCCCCCGCAGCAGATCCGGCCCGCCGGTGGCGGTATCGTCGTCGGCGGCGTCCACCAGGGCCTCGACCGCGATACGGAGGGCGCGATCGGCGTCGATCCCCTTGGCGTACAGCTTCTTCAGCGAGGTCCGCGCGAACATGGAGCCGGACCCGACGGCGGTGAATCCGAACCGCTCCTCGCTGCGCCCACCCACCACATCGTAGGAGACGATGCGCCCGGCCCGGTCCGGATCGGTGGCCTGCTGGTCGTAGCCGACCAGCAGCGGCACCACCGCCAGGCCCTGCATGGCGGCCGGCAGGTTGTCGCGCACCATCTTCGACAGTTTGTTGGCCTTGCCGTCGAAAGTGAGGGAGACACCTTCGATCTTCTCGTAGTGCTCGAGCTCCACCGCGAACAGGCGGACCAGTTCGATGGCCATGCCCACGGTCCCGGCGATACCGGTCGCCGAGTAGGTATCGGTGATATGGACCTTCTCCACATCGCGGCCCGCCAGCAGATTGCCCTGGGTGGAGCGCCGGTCACCGGCGATCAGGACACCGCCGCGATAGGACACCGCCACCACGGTGGTGCCGTGCGGTGCGATATCCCCCGCGGCACCGCCGCCGGGGTTTCCGGCGGCGGTGGGCTGGCTCAGGGCGTCGAATCCGCTTCCCGGCAGGAGATCCGGGGCGTGTTGACGCAGATGTTCGGAAAAGGACGAGAGGGCGTACCCCAGTTGGAGACGCAAGGGGTCACCTGCGGTCACTGGCCACCTTTCTGCACGTAGGCACGAACGAAGTCTTCGGCGTTCTCTTCGAGCACATCGTCGATCTCGTCGAGCAGGTCGTCGGTGTCCTCCGCCAGCTTCTCGCGCCGCTCCTGACCCGCGGCGTCTACGCCGTCGACGCCTTCGTCATCGTCGCCGCCCCCGGCGCGTTTGGTCTGCTCTTGTGCCATCGCAGCCGACCTCCTCTGTTTCCACCGACCGGCCGCGCTCGCGTACCGGACGAATCGTGAGCACCTCTGTGCTCGTTCTTCAACACTACCCAGCCGGGACGACACGTAGTCGGATTACGTCCCACCCCGGTGGTCGCGACCTCCGGGAACATTCCCGGTGAACACTCAGGTGGTGAGCTGTTGCACCAGGTCAGCAGCGGTATCGACCCCGTCGAGCAGTTTCCCGACGTGCGCTTTGGTACCGCGGCGAGGCTCCAGGGTGGGAATACGGACCAGCGAATCGCCACCCAGGTCGAAGATCACCGAGTCCCAGCTCGCGGCGGCGATATCGGCCCCGAACCGGCGCAGGCATTCCCCGCGGAAGTAGGCGCGGGTATCGGTGGGCGGTTTGGTCATGGCGTCGAGCACCTGCTGTTCGGTGACCAGCCGTTTCATGGATCCGCGCGCCACGAGGCGGTTGTACAGGCCCTTGTCCAGGCGCACATCCGAGTACTGCAGATCCATCAGATGCAGTTTCGGCGCCGCCCAGCCCAGGCCCTCGCGGCTGCGCATCCCCTCGAGCAGGCGCAGCTTGGCCGGCCAGTCCAGCAGGTCGGCGCATTCCATCGGATCGCGTTCCAGTAGGTCGAGCACCATCGACCAGTTGTCGAGCACATCGCGTACCCGCTCGTCGTCGTTGCCCTGCTCCTCGACGAACTTCGCGACCCGTTCGTGATAGAGCCGCTGGATCGCCAGCCCGGTGAGCTCCCGACCGTCGGCCAGGGCGACCGTGGCGCGGAGGGTGGGATCGTGGCTGATGGTGTGGACCGCGGTGACCGGGCGGGCCAACTGCAGATCGGACAGATCGGCACCGGATTCGATCAGGTCCAGCACCAGCGCGGTCGTCCCGACCTTCAGATAGGTCGACATCTCGGCCAGATTGGCGTCGCCGATGATGACGTGCAGCCGGCGGTATTTGTCGGCGTCGGCGTGTGGTTCGTCGCGGGTGTTGATGATGCCGCGTTTGAGCGTGGTCTCCAGCCCGACCTCGACCTCGATGTAGTCCGAGCGCTGCGAGAGCTGGTAGCCCGCGTTATCGCCGGACTGCCCGATCCCGACCCGGCCGGAACCGCAGATCACCTGCCGCGAGACGAAGAACGGGGTGAGCCCGAGAATTACCGCGTTGAACGGGGTTTCGCGGCTCATCAGATAGTTCTCGTGGGTGCCGTAGGAGGCGCCCTTGCCGTCGACATTGTTCTTGTACAGCTGCATCCGGGGCGCGCCGGGCACGCTGGACGCGTGCCGGGCGGCCGCCTCCATCACTCGTTCACCGGCCTTGTCCCAGATCACCGCATCGAGCGGATCGGTGACCTCCGGCGCGGAATATTCCGGATGCGCGTGGTCGACATAGAGGCGGGCGCCGTTGGTGAGGATCATATTCGCCGCGCCGACCTCGTCGGCATCGATCACCGGCGCCGGACCGTTCATCCGGCTCAGGTCGAAACCGCGGGCATCGCGCAGTGGCGACTCGACCTCGTAGTCCCATCGGGTGCGCTTGGCACGCGGCACCCCCTCGGCCGCGGCGTAGGCCAGAACCGCCTGGGTAGAGGTGAGGATCGGGTTGGCCGACGGCTCGGTGGGGGTGGAGATCCCGTATTCGACCTCGATACCGATGATGCGCTGCATGAGTTCGAGCGTAGGCGAAGGACGGCGAATCATCCGTCGAGTGGTACTTCCGGCCGATGCCGCGGCGTAGCCCGCGACCACATGCTCTGACCATGCCCCGCACCGTCGCCGACCCGCTCGTCCCCGGACCGAATCCGCCGCGCCCGTCTCGGCTCGCGGCCCTGGATGTGCTGCGCGGAATCGCCATCCTGGGCACGCTGGGCACGAATGTCTGGATCCTGACCGACCCCGAGGGCCTGAGCGGATATCTGCACCGGATCTCGATGTCCCCCACCGACGGCTGGATGTGGGCCGAGAAGGTGCTCCAACAACTGGCCCAGGGCAAATTCCTGGGGCTGCTGACGGTGATGTTCGGTATCGGCCTGGCCATCCAGCAGCGCTCGGCCCGCCGAGCCGGGCGCCCCTGGCCGGGCGGGTACCCCTGGCGCGCCGCACTGCTGTTCCTCGACGGCCTGCTCAATTTCCTCCTGATCGCCGAGTTCGACGTGCTCATGGGGTATGCCGTGACGGCGGCGGTCGTCGCGTTCCTGCTCACCCGCAGTGGGCGGGCACAGGGCCGGTGGCTCTACACGATGCTCGGCGTGCACCTCACCTTGATCGCGCTCTACGTCGTCTCGCTGGTCTTGGCGGAGCCTTCCGCGCCGCGCGAGCGGGCACCGCTGGACCCCAACCCGTACGCCGACGGCTCGTTCTGGGATCTGGTGCTGTTCCGGGCCGAGCACGCACTGGCGTTCCGCGCCGAAGCGATCGTCATCCTGCCGCTGTCCGTCGTGCTGTTCCTGGTGGGCGCTCGCCTGTTCCACGCCGGTGTGTTCCGGCCCGAGGGGGCGCGCCTGCGGCGCCGGCTCCTGTTTCTGGGCTTCGGCGTGGCCGCGCCGGTCGACCTGCTCGCCGGACTGGCCGGCGGGGGCGATCTGGTACTGATCACCCGCTACGTCGTGGCGCCGGTGGTCTCGCTGGGCATTCTCGCGCTGGTCGCGGAGTTCTATGCGCGCCGCTCCCACACCGGCTTCGCCGGACGCCGGCTGAGCGAGATCGGCCGGGCCGCGCTGAGCTGCTATATCCTGCAGAACCTGGTGGCGTCGATCCTGTGTTACGGCTGGGGGTTCGGGCTGGCCGCGCGGTTCGCGCCGGAGTCCCGGGTACCTTTCACCGTCGTCGTCTATGTGACCGTATGCGCGGTGATCGCGCTGTTCGCGCACTGCTGGCTGCGCCGGTTCGCACGCGGTCCGGTGGAGTGGCTGTGGCATTCGAGCTACCGGCTGCTGAATCGGGCATAGCCGCCGCGCTGCGCTGATACGCCCGCCACAGTGAGCAGACACACCCGGTCGCGGTACCACTGCGCGCCCGGGTAGCTGCCACCATTGACCCGGCCGTACCGGCAGACGCCCGGCCCGCACACCCGGGCCGGACGCGCAGCTTCGACGGAGGACGCGATGGGGACCGACAGCACCGGCGACGACCCGGGCGCACACGCCGTACCGGACGAGACGGGCGATACCGACACCCGCGCCCGGGTACGGCGCCGTATCCGGATCTGGGCCGGGCCGATCGTAGTGGTCACGCTGCTGATGGCACTGTTGTCGACGATGTATCTGGGCTACGTCGTCAACCCGGAAGAGAATCTGCATGATTTCCCGATCGCGCTGGTGAACCAGGACGACGGCGATATCCGCGATGGACAGCAGATCGATATCGGTGATCAGATCACCGCGGCGCTCACCGAGCGTGTACCGGCCGGCAAGGTGGATCTGCGCGTGACCGGTATCGGTGAGGCCCAGCGCCTGCTCGACAACGGCGAGGTCTACGGCGCGATCATCCTGCCCAGCGATCTGTCCAAACGACTGTCGATCCTCGGTGCGGGCAGTGTGGTGCCCGGCGATATCCAGCAGCCGGTGATCACCGTGGTGACCAATCCGCGTACCGGGACCTTCGCCACCCAGATCACCCAGCTCATCGCCCGGCAGGCGCTCACCCAGGTGAACGCCGAGGTCGGCAGACAACTCACCGCAACTGTCGACAGCGAGCTGAGTTCCGGCCCAGGTGGCGGCACCCAGGTCTCCGGCGCGTCCAGGCTGATACTGGCCGAACCGATCGATGTGCTCATCGAGCAGTACCGGCCGCTTCCGGAAGGGACCGGGCAGGGCCTGTCCGCGTTCTTCTACACCCTGCTGGTGGTGCTGGCCGGTTTCACCGGCGCCATGATCGTGCACACCATGGTGGATTCGGCGCTCGGTTTCGTCCCCACCGAATATGGGCCGTGGTTCGTCCACCATCCGACCTCGCCGCATTCCCGGGCCCGCACCCTGCTGCTGAAGTGGGGGGTGATGGCCGTGGTGGCCCCGATCGCCTCCGGGTTGTTCGTCGGTATCGCCACCCTGCTGGACGTACCGCTCGAACACGGCCTGGCGCTGTTCCTCTTCGGCACCCTGGCGATCCTCGCGGTCGGGGTGACGGCACTGTCCGTACTCGCGGTGTTCGGCTCGGCGGGGCTGCTGATCAACCTGATCCTGTTCATCGTGCTCGGGCTGCCCTCGGCGGGCGCCACCATCCCGCTGGAGGCCACCCCGCACTACATGGCCTGGCTGGCCGCCTTCGAACCCATGCACCAGATCTACCTGGGCATCCGCGCCATCCTGTACTTCGACGCACACGGCAACCCCGGACTGGCGCGCGGGGTCTGGATGAGCCTGGCCGGGCTGGCCATCGGGCTGGTGCTGGGGCTCGTCTTCACGATCCTCTACGACCGCAAGGGCCTGGAGCGCCGCAGCGACCGCTGAGCGTCGGCGCGGCTCCGGCCGGCGACACCGGCCGTCTGCGCAAGATCGGTCAAGCGCACCGGCCGGCCGATCCGTCAGACTCGACGGGTGAACAACCGACGGGACCGACTGCGGGAACTGCTCGACGCCGTTCTCGACGAAGACAACACCACGCTCGGGCAGATGGCCGCCGACGCGTACAGCTCGCGGTATCACTTCGCACGGCAGTTCAGCCGCGGAACCGGCGAGTCCCCGGTGGGCCTGCGGCGGCGCGTGCTGCTCGAGCGCGCGTGCTGGCAACTCGGCGGCGGCGCGGCGGTCACCGAGGTGGCCTTCGCCGCGGGCTACGACACGGTGGAAGGGTTCAGCAGGGCGTTCACCCGTGCGTTCGGTCACCCGCCGAGTGCGACCCCGCCGCTGACGGGCCGGACACCGCGCTGGCTGCCCGCGGCGAACGGCATCCACTTCCACCCGCCCATGTCGCTGTGGGTGGAGGGTGAACCGAGAGGACGATCCGATATGGACCCGACCGCGCTGCTGCTGCACCACGACCTCGAGGACACCGCCCTCCTGGTGAAGGCGGCCGCCGGATTGACCGAGGAACAGTACCGGCGGCCCCGGGGCAGCACCGGGACCGTGCTGCCCTGGGACGGTCCCGAGGACTCGGTCGCCGCGGTATTGCACCATCTGATCCGCAGCAAGGAGTGCTGGCTGGCCTCGATCGAAGGCGCCGACACGCCGGTAGCCGGCGGCGACGACCCGCCCGCGCTCGCGGCCCGCCTCGACGAGGTGGGTCCGCGGTGGCTGGATACGGTCCGCGAGATCGATCGGCGCGGCGGCTGGGGCGACACCCTGATCGATGCACTGTGCGAGCCGCCGGAGAGTTTCGTCCTCGGCAGCGTAGTCGCGCATGTGCTCACCTACTCCGCGTATCGCCGCCAGCTGGTGCGGTACTGGATACGCGGTACCGCACCCGATGATCCCGTCGGATGGGGCGACCCGATCGACTGGCTGCGAAGGAGAGAGTGAATGACCACCCCGGCGACCGGACCCCGGACCATCTACTACACGGCGACCAGCCTGGACGGCTTCATCGCCACCCCCGACCACTCGCTGGACTGGCTGCTGTCCCGGGAGGCCGACAACGACAACGGCCCCATGGGAACGACCGAGTTCATGGCCGGTGTCGGCGCGATCGTCATGGGCGCCAACACCTACCAGTGGCTGCTCGACAACGAGGCCGGGCAACCCTGGCCCTACGAGGTCGCGACCTGGGTCTGCACCCATCGCGAATTCGCCCCGCGCACCGATGGCGATGTGCGATTCACCCAGGATCCGGTCGAACTCGTCCACAAGTCGATGACCGAGGCGGCGGCCGGTAAGAACCTGTGGGTCGTCGGCGGCGGCGAACTGGCGGGACAGTTCGCCGATCGCGGCCTGCTCGACGAGGTGATCGTCTCGATCGCGCCGGTGACCCTGGGCGCCGGCGCACCGCTGCTGCCACGCCGGCTGGAGCTGCGGGTCGACGAGGTGGCCGGCAACGGGGAATTCGCCTGCGTGCGCTACACGGTGGTCGCGCCGAACGAATGAACGGCGCGGTGCGGTCGGCCGGGGGTCGACCGCACCGCCCGGCGGATGCGGGCGGCGAAACCACCGCAATCCGCGCCAGGCCGGACGCGAAGGTCGCGCCCGGACGCACACGGACCGAGCGAATGCGGAGGTACCCGGATCGGCGCGATCGGCGAGCCCCCTCGGCAGCCCGCGCCCGGCCGGCGCCGACGCGAAGCCACGCGGACGACACACGGCCGGAGCGAGGGTCGCGGTACGCACAGAGCGCACGGCCGGAGCGAGCACGGAGTTCGCCCGGAAAGCACCTGGCCGGCGCGGAGGCGGCGGTACGCCTACCCGGAGGAAACCGAGGCCGTCCAGGAGGCGAAGGCGCTGGGGTTGCGCGTCTGCAGCAGGACCCGGCCGGGACCGACGAAGTCGAAGACCAGGCCTTCACCGGATTTGAGCGACTGGAGAGAGCGACCGGAGACCGCGCGCCGGATGGTGAACCGGATCGACAGATCGTAGGCGACCACATGCCCGGTATCGATGGTGACCGGCTCGCCGGGCGCCAGATCGATGACATCGATGGCTCCGAATACGCCGACCACGACTTCGCCCTGGCCCGAGGCGCGCAGGCCGAAGCCGCCCTCACCGCCGAACAGATTGGCGAAACCACCCCATTTGCTCTCCACCTGGACGCCGGTCGAATTGGCGATCCAGCCGCCGCGGCTGATGAAATACGGCCGGTCCGGAGCGATCTGCAGTGCGAGCATGTCCCCGGGCAGCGAAGGCGCCACATCCACCCAGCCGCCCTGCTGCGGCGCGGTGAAGGTGGAGACGAAAAACGATTCACCCGACAACATCAACCGTCTCATACCGGCCAGGACGCCGCCCTCGGCCTTGGCCTCCAGGCCGACTCCTGCCGAATGCGCCACCATGGCACCGGATTCCACGCGGACCGGCTCACCGCCCGCGAGGACACACCGGGCAACCGTCGACGACGGGTTGTGCCGCAGTTCAACTTTCATGAGCCGACACTACCGCCACCGCGGGTGAGAGTCCGCCAACGTTAGCGCTACACCCCGGCGAACCGCCGCGGACTCAGCCCAGCGAATCCAGAGCTTCCGCGTCCCGGGCGATGACCCCACGCCCGGCGGTGAACACGAGCGGACGCTGGATCAGCCGCGGATGCTCGGTCAGCGCCGCGAGCCAGCGGTCCCGGTCCGCCTCGGCCCGGCCCCACGCGGCCATACCCAGTTCCTTCGCGATATCCTCACCGGTGCGGGTGATATCCCAGGGTTGCGCGCCGAGCCGGTCGAGTGCCGCACGGAGTTCCGCGACGGTGGGCGGCTCGTCGAGGTACCGGCGGACCGAATACTCGATGCCGGCGGCGTCCAGATGGGCCACGGCGGCCCGGCTCTTGCTGCAGCGCGGGTTATGCCAGATCTCGGTCTCCGGAGTGCTCATGAGGGTGAGCGTAGCCCGCTACAGGTGCATCCATTCCGGCCACACCTGCGACCACGCCCGCCGGGGCTGCGCGCATTTCCAGAGCGTGACATCGCGGGTGTTGCCCAGGAAGCCGAGCCGGGTGTCGACGTGGCCGATCGGTTCGAGGGTGGCGAACTGCGCGCGCAACAGGTGCTCGTCGCCGCCGACACACACCAGGGTGGTGGCCGATTCGGCGGGTGCGCCGAAATATCCGAAACCGCGCGAGGGACTGTGCACCTGCGGCAATTCCGTCCGCGCCAGCTGATCCAATGCACCTGCCTGCCAGTAGCTTTCCGTGATCACCGCCGATCGGGCCTGTTCGGCCGCGGGCAGCGAGCGGTAGGCCGTCACCACCGCGTCCGCCAGTTCGGTCCAGCCGAATTCGCCGTACAACCCGATGTTCAACGCGGCCTCGGTATCGTTCGCGGGCGGGTCGATCGCGTCGGGTTCCCGCCAGGGTGTGGAGCCGGCGATCAGGGCGAGCGATACCGCTACCACCGCCGCGCCCGAGCCGAGGATCGCCCGCCGACGGGCCGATCCGACCCGCCGCACCGCCGCCGCCAGGGCGACCGCACCGGCCGCGAAGACCACGCCGTACATCCCGGCCAGATAGTAGACACGACCACCGGAGACGAGGAACACCACGAGCAGCAGCACCGTGGCCACACCGAGGAAACGGTACGGGCGCAGCGATTCGTGCCGCAGCAGCGCCCACAGGCCGTAGCACAGCAGCACCGCGCCCAGCGCTCCCGCGAGCAGCACGGCCAAGGGTATGAAGGCCATCGGGCCGCCGGAGTACTGCTGTTCCGCGCGCACCACCGCACCCAGGCCCAGCTGGGGCCACCCGTGCCGGGCCTGCCAGAACAGGGCGGGGGCCGAGACCAGCAGCACGACCAGCCCGCCCACCCAGAGCAGCGGCCGGCGCACCAGCTCCCGTGGACCGAAGACCAGTGAACTCGCCACCACCGCGAGCCAGAAGAAGGGGATCAGCCATTTGACCTGCATATCCAGCGCGGTGACGAGGGTGGCGGCGAACAGCAGCCCGTCGCGGCGGGTCCGCACCCAGCGCACCACCAGCCAGGCGATCAGTACCCACAGGGCGGAGTCGATCGCGTTGGTGGACAGATTCTTGGCCTGCATGAGCAGGAACGGCGAGGTCGCGTAGCCGACGGCAGTCAGAACCTGGGCGCCGCGACCGCCACCGAACTCCCGCGCGACGAGTGCGGCGACCACGATCGCGGCCACCGTCAGGAGGATCGCGGGCAACCGCAGCACCAGCAGCGAACCCGGGGCGACGCTATCCCCCAGCGCCGCGAGCAGGGGCAGTACCGGGCCCTGATCGGCATAGCCGAACGACAGCCGCCGACCCGCGGCCAGGAAGTACAGTTCGTCGCCGAAATAGCCGTATCGGGTCGCCGAGAGCAACAGGACGACGGCGGCCACGGCGGCCACACCGAGTACGGGGGCGGTGGCGAAGGGACGGTCGGCATACGCATCGGGCCGTGGCGGGACGGAATCGGTCATCGTGGTCACGGAGGTACTCCTGGGTTTCGTGAAACCTGGCCCTCGGAACATATCCGCGACCGCACCCCTCCGGCGTCCACCTATCGGTGGAATCCCGCCGGACACACGGTGTACCCGCGTAAGCCGCGAGATGGACCCCGGCAACGACCGAGGCCGCGCCCCCACGGGAGCGCGGCCTCGGTGTCGGTGCCGGTTACAGGTACTGGCCGGTGTTCGACTCGGTGTCGATCGCCCGGCTGGCACTGGCGTTCTTCCCGGTGACCAGTGTGCGGATGTAGACGATCCGCTCGCCCTTCTTACCCGAGATACGGGCCCAGTCATCCGGATTCGTGGTGTTGGGCAGGTCCTCGTTCTCGGAGAACTCGTCCACGATCGAATCGTAGAGATGCTGGATCCGCAGACCCGGGTTACCGGTGTCGAGCACCGCCTTGATGGCGTACTTCTTGGACCGGTCCACGATGTTCTGGATCATGGCGCCGGAGTTGAAGTCCTTGAAGTACAGGACCTCCTTGTCGCCGTTGGCGTAGGTGACCTCCAGGAAGCGGTTGTCCTCGCTCTCGGCGTACATCCGGTCCACCACCCGCTCGATCATCGCGCGGACGCAGGCCACCTTGTCGCCCTTGAACTCCTCCAGATCGTCGGCGTGCAGCGGCAGCCCCTCGGTGAGGTACTTCGAGAAGATGTCCTGCGCGGATTCGGCGTCCGGCCGCTCGATCTTGATCTTCACGTCCAGGCGGCCGGGCCGCAGAATCGCGGGATCGATCATGTCCTCACGGTTGGAGGCGCCGATGACGATGACGTTCTCCAGCCCTTCCACACCGTCGATCTCGCTCAGCAGCTGCGGTACCACCGTGGTCTCCACATCCGAGGAGACACCGGAACCACGGGTGCGGAAGATCGAGTCCATCTCATCGAAGAACACGATCACCGGCGTCCCTTCCGACGCCTTCTCCCGGGCCCGCTGGAAGATGATCCGGATATGGCGTTCGGTCTCACCGACGAACTTGTTCAGCAGCTCGGGACCCTTGATGTTCAGGAAGTAGGACTTCGCCTCCTTGGCATCCTCGCCGCGCGCCTCGGCGATCTTCTTGGCCAGCGAGTTCGCCACCGCCTTGGCGATCAGCGTCTTACCGCAGCCGGGCGGACCGTAGAGCAGCACACCCTTGGGCGGGCGCAGCGCGTACTCGCGGAAGAGATCCTTGTGCAGGAACGGCAGCTCCACGGCGTCGCGGATCTGCTCGATCTGGCGCCCGAGACCACCGATGTCCTCGTATCCGACGTCGGGAACCTCTTCCAGCACCAGATCCTCGACCTCGGCCTTGGGGATGCGTTCGAACGCGAACCCGGCCTTCGTATCGACCAGCAGGGAGTCACCGGGCCGCAGCTTGCGGATCGGTGAGTCCGGATCGGCCAGATCATCGGCGTCGGCGAGTTTGGCCAGTGGACCGGACAGCCAGACCACCCGCTCCTCGTCGGCATGCCCGACGACCAGCGCGCGGCGGCCTCCGTCGAGGATCTCCCGCAGCGTGCCGATCTCCCCGATCGCGTCGAACATGCCGGCCTCGACCACCGTCAGCGCCTCGTTGAGGCGGACGGTCTGGCCGTAGGCCAGGGTCGTGGTCTCGATGTTCGGCGAGCAGGTCAATCGCATCTTGCGGCCGGAGGTGAAGACGTCGACGGTCTGATCCTCGTACACCCCGATCAGAATCCCGTAACCGCTCGGTGGCTGACCGAGCCGGTCGACCTCCTCACGCAACGCGACGAGCTGCTGCCGCGCTTCTTTCAGGGTATCCATCAGCTTGGTGTTGCGAATGGTCAGCGAATCGATACGGGCTTCCAATTCCCGTGTGCGATCCGGTGAGTCGGCGAGTTGCCTCCGGAGTGCAGCCGCTTCGGCGCGTACTGCCTCGAGTTCTCTCCAGGCCGCCGAATCCGAATTCTCGATGGGGCTCATGTGCTGCTCCTCCCAGTCCCGGTCTATCAACGCTACCGGGCGCGGCCCGTTTGCGCTGTCCGACACGATTTCGTCGTGATCACATCTGGTCCGCGGCCCTCTGCAGGTCACACCATGTTAGCCTCCCCTAACCCAACAATGGTGGGCACGCTCACCGACTAGCCGAAAGGTTGCCAGATATGCAACTTCCCGCACGGACACGGCGATTGTCCCGCGTCGCGGCGGCTACCGCCGCGGCCGCCGCCCTGGCGCTGGGCCTCACGGCCTGCGGGTCCGACGACGGCGGCGATACCGCCGCCGCCAGCAGTGTCGCGGTCTCCACCAGCGCCGCGGCGCACGACCACGATGACGATCACGGTGAGACCGCGCCCGCGCCCACCGCGGCGAGCCTACAGGCCGGCCTCGAGCAGATCACCAACCCGGATATCCCGGTGGACGAGAAGGTGAAGCTGATCGACGACGGCGAGAACCGGCGGGACATGCTCGAGAAGCTCAATGCCGCCCTGCAGACCTATCGCGGGATCAGCTACCAGGTCGACGAGGTCACCGTCGACGGCGATACCGCCACCGGCCGGACCACCATCACCAGTCCCTCCGGTCAGAGCGCACCGCCCATGCCGCTGACCTGGGAATACGAGGACAGCACCTGGAAGCTGTCGGACGCGAGCGCCTGTGTGCTGTTCGGGTTCGCGCAGCTCCCCTGCTCCCCCGCCTGACCACGACGGGGCCACGGGAGCCGGTGATCCGGCCCCGTGGTCCCGCGACCGTCCGTAGCGCCCGCTCAGCCCTTCGACGGCCGGCGCTGCGGTTTCGGGGTGACCACTCCCTCGGCGAGCCGCCGCGCGCTCACCAGAAAGGCCGTATGGCCCTGCATCCGGTGCTCGGGACGCACCGCCAGGCCCACCACGTGCCAGCCGCGCACCATCGACTCCCAGGACCGCGGTTCGGTCCAGCACTGCTGCTCACGCAGGGCCTCCACCAACCGGGAGAGCTGGGTCACCGTCGCGACGTAGACCATCAGCACCCCGCCGGGCACGATGGCCCGCGATACGGCCGGTAGCGCGTCCCACGGCGCCAGCATGTCCAGCACCACGCGGTCCACCCGATCCCCCTCGTAATCGGCCACATCGCCGACGGTGAGCTGCCAGTTCGCAGGCCGTTCGCCGAAGAAACGCTCCACATTGCGGACGGCGTGCTCGGCGTGATCCTCGCGGATCTCGTAGGACACGACCGCCCCGTCCGATCCCACCGCGCGCAGCAGTGAGCAGGTCAGCGCACCCGACCCCGCCCCCGCCTCCAGCACCCGGGCGCCGGGGAACATATCGCCCTCGTGCACGATCTGCGCGGCGTCCTTGGGATAGATCACCGCCGCCCCGCGCGGCATGGACATCACGTAGTCGGTCAGCAGCGGGCGCAGGGCCAGATACGGCGTGCCGTTGTTGGAGTGCGCGAGGGTGCCCTCGTCGGCGCCGATCAGGTCGTCGTGGGCGATGGCGCCGCGGTGGGTGTGGAACTGTTTACCCGGTTCCAGCAGCACCGTGTACAGCCTGCCCTTGGCGTCGGTCAGCTGCACGCGGTCGCCGACGACGAATGGCCCGGTCCGTCTGGCCGTCATGGATCTCCGTTCCCGATGAGGACTGCGCCCGGGACGATCACCGGGCGCGGCACCGTGTCGGTGCCGCGGGATAGCCTGCCAGGTATGTCAGCGCCACCGAGCACGCCCCCGGCCGGTTCCGGCCTCGAACCGGCACCCGCCTCCGCCCGACCGGCGTTGTCCCCTTCGCGCGCAGCCGATTTCAAACAGTGCCCGCTGAAGTACCGGCTCCGCACCATCGACCGCATTCCCGAGCCGCCGACCCGCCAGGCGGTGCGTGGCACCGTCGTACACGCCGTTCTCGAAGATCTCTATGCCCTGCCGGCCGCCGAACGTGATCCCGACCGCGCGAGCACGCTGGCCGAACCGGCCTGGACCCGGGTGCTGGCCGAGCGCCCCGAAGCGGCCGAACTCCTCGCCACCGGCCTCGACGTCGCGCCCTTCCTCGACGAGGTCCGCGCCCTGGTGCGTACCTACTACCGGCTCGAGGACCCACGCCGGTTCGATCCCGAATCCTGCGAGACCCGGCTCGAGGTCCACCTGCCCGACGGCGCCCCGCTACGCGGTTTCGTGGACCGCATCGACGTGGCCCCCAGCGGGGAACTGCGGGTGGTGGACTACAAGACCGGCCGGGCGCCGGGGCCCACCCAGGAGACGCGGGCGCTGTTCCAGTTGAAGTTCTACGCGCTGATGCTGCTGCGCACCCGCGGTGTGGTTCCCACCCAGCTGCGGTTGATCTACCTGGCCGACGCCGAACTGCTCACCTACACCCCCGACGAGGACGAACTACTCCGCTTCGAACGCACCCTCACCGCCCTGTGGGACGCGGTGCGCGCAGCGGGCCGGACCGGAGATTTTCCGCCGAATCCGAGTTGGCTGTGTGATTACTGCGCCTACAAAAGCCTGTGCCCGGCATTCGACGGCACGCCTCCGCCCTACCCCGGCTGGCCCGCGGACGACGAACCCCCGGCCGAATCCTTCGCCGAATCGGTATCGGATTGAGACTGTGTTCATTTGCGCGCCTCCGGCGCGCGGGTCGAGGCCCTGTGCCCCCGATTCTTCCCTCCTCCGCTCAGTCGCTGCGCTCCTTCGCTCCGTCGGTCCAGAATCGGGGGCGGGCCCCGACCACTGAGATAGACCACCCGGAATAGACAGAAGGTGCAGGCTGTCGTGCTCCTCGACCAGTCCGGGGAGCTCACAGCACTGTAAGTGCTCAATGGTCACCGATCCATGGACGGTCGGCTGCACACGCTCGGTCACTGCGCTCCTTCACCCCCGTCAGTTCAGAATCGGGGCGGGCCGAGACCTCAGTGGTCGCCGCCGTACGAGCAGTCGCCGACATGTGCCAGGACCGGGACGGAGAACCGGCACAGCGCTGATTCGGGCTGGGTACTGGGTAGGGAGGTCAGGGTCCATGCCACTCACGCAAGGTGACAGCCCACAACACACATCACGGGCGCTCGGCGCCGAGGCGGGGCCTCGGCGCCGAGCTGGAACAGACCGTCCCTACGCCCGCTGATTCAGAAAGCGCGGCAGGAGCGGATATCGGTGGCCAGGATGGCCCGCGCGCCCAGTTCCGCCAGCTGATCCATCAGCTCGTTACCCTGCCTCCGCGGCACCAGCGCCCGGACCGCGACCCAGCCGGGGTCGGCCAGCGGAGCGACCGTCGGGGATTCCAGGCCCGGGGTGAGCTCGGCGGCACGTTCCAGCAGGTTCTTCGGGCAGTCGTAATCGAGCATCAGGTATTGCTGAGCGAACACCACGCCCTTGACCCTGGCGATCAGCTGGTTACGCGCCCGGTCGCGCTGGTCGGACCCGGCTCGTTCGATCAGCACGGCCTCCGAATCGCACAGCGATTCACCGAAGGCGACCAAATTGTGCTGGCGCAGGGTGCGGCCGGAGCCGACCACATCGGCGATCGCGTCGGCCACCCCGAGCTGGATGGAGATCTCGACGGCCCCGTCCAGCCGGATCACCTCGGCTTCGATCCCGCGGCGTGCCAGATCCGCCAGCACCAGGTTGGGGTAGGAGGTGGCGATGCGCTTGTCCTGCAGATCCTCGACCTTCCAATCCTGGCCCTGCGGGGCGGCGTAGCGGAAAGTCGAACCGCCGAAGCCGAGCGAGAGCCGCTCGTGCACGGGTGCGCCCGAATCCAGCGACAGATCGCGGCCGGTGATCCCCAGGTCGAGTTCGCCGGAACCTACGTAGATGGCGATGTCCTTGGGCCGCAGGAAGAAGAACTCCACCTGGTTGGCCGGATCGAGCACGGTGAGATCGCGGGAGTCGGTGCGTTTACGGTAGCCGGCCTCGGTGAGGATGGCGACCGCGGATTCGGAGAGTGCGCCCTTGTTGGGTACTGCGACGCGCAACATGATGGTCCTTTCGGTCGGAGGAACGGTCGGGGCGTCTACAGATGTCGGTAGACGTCCTCCAGCCGCAGCCCGCGGCCCACCATCAGAACCTGCACCCAGTAGAGGAGCTGGGAGATCTCCTCGGCGAGCGCCTCGTCGCCCTCGTGTTCGGCGGCCAGCCACACCTCACCGGCCTCCTCCAGCACCTTCTTGCCCTGGGTATGGACGCCCGCGTCCAGCGCGGCGACGGTGCCCGACCCGGCGGGGCGGGTGGCTGCGCGATCCTGGAGCTCGGCGAACAGGGCCTCGAAAGTCTTCACGGCAGGTCATTGTTTCAGACCACCGCCACACGACTCCGGCCGAGTGGGCGCCACTGTGTCGTGGCACCCACTCGGGCGACCGGCGAGTACCGCTCATGCTGCGCCTATCGCGCATGAGCGAGGGCCCCTACGTGGTCACACTGCGCTACCGCCTCCGGGCCCGACTCACTCATGCTGTGCCTATCGCGCATGAGCGAGGGCCCTGCGTGGTCACACTGCGCTACCGCCTCCGGGCCCGACTCGCTCATGCTCCGGAGAACAGCGCCTCCAGTTCGGCGACGGCGGTGCGCAGGTGCCCGGCGAACGCGTGCATCCGATCGGCGACAGCCGCCGGGGTGGCCAGGTAAAGATTCCACCGGTCGGGCAGCAGTACGTAGGCGATACCGATGCATTTCGGGCTGGTGGACCCGAAACCGAAGTAGCTGATGTTCACCGACGGCGCGGAGCTGGTGCTCAGATAGTCGTCGCGCAGGACGGTCCAGCCGGGGCTGGAGTACAGCGGAATCGGGTCGGTGACGCCGAGTTCGGCGCCGCGGCGCCGCTGGATCCATTCGAGTTCCCACAGATGCTGTTCCGGCGCCGCACCGGACTGGCACTGTTTCGCCCGTTCCACATGCGCGGTGGCGGCGGCGCGGGCGGCGGCCAGTTTCGCGGCGGTATCGGCCGTCGGGTCCGTCATGGTGTCGGCGAAAGTCACCATCTCCGGGGTCACCACCCGCATCGCCTCGGTGCGGCCGTTGCGGTACTGCCTGGTGGCGATGGATTCGTAGGTGGCGCCGGTGACGCCTTTACTGCGCCGGTGCGCCAGCTGGTAGCTGAGCTGAGCGAACGCGTCCGGGGAGATACCGAGCTGTTTGGCCCGGGCGGTGCCGAAATCGGTGAACGAGACCACCGTGGTGGCATTGTCCGCGGCGTACTGCCCGAACGCCGACCCGGCCGCGACCACTTCGGCCTGCTGCTCCGCGTCGAGTCGGAACTCGATCGGCTCGGCCGGCGGCAGCCCCTGCTCCCGCGCCCCGGACCGCTGGAGATGTTCGCCGACGGGGGTCTCCAGCAGGGTATCGACGAACGACAGGATCGTGGTGCCGTCCAAGCCGCAGTGTTCGACATTGATCCCGGCCCGGCCGTCGGCGAAGACGATGAACGAGATCGACTTGTCGAACCACCGGTTGGCGCTGTCACCGTGCAGTAGCGTGTCGGCGGCGTGCAGGTCGTCGCGCGGGGCGAAATCCTCGAGGCAGACGGCGAACAGCGCCGTTTCGATGGTGTCGAGCGCTTCGGCATTGTGCGGGTCGGTCAGCAGCCGGGCGCGGGCGCGGGCCCAGTCGGCGCGCGCCGCGGTGGTCAGCTGTCCCACCGAGGTCCCTGCCGGGGCCGGCTCGGTGGCCGATTTCAGGATCGTGCGCAGACCCGCGGTCACGTCCTCGAAGGCGTACGGGTCGCCGTCGGGCCCGAGAACATCCAGCCGGAACATGGCTCCGCGGTGCAGTACGAGGATATGCCGCGCGGTGGACGGGCCGGGTTCGGCCTCGCTGTAGGGCACCCGCACGGTGTCCTGCTCGAGGCCGGGAATCCGGGTCTCGGAGAACAAGTACTTGTTCTGCCACATGGACAGGCGCTGCCCGCGCTGGGTGATCGGCGGGATCTCCTCCCGGTCCAGGGCCAGCTTGTAGTCGACCGCGGCGGCGACCAGCGCGGCGGCGCGTTCGGCCTGGCCGGCCGCGGTGGAACTCGCCAGCGCCGTATCGTCACGGAACAGGAAGAAGAAGTTGGCGTTCAACGCGATCCGGTCCCGCCGGCCCAGGTAGCGCGAGGGCCAGAACCGGTCGAGCCAGCTGCCCACGCCCGGGGTCTCGTCGTATTCGCGCAGCGCGTCGTGCAGCACGCGGCCGGGGCCGCCGGGGCGTAGCAGATCCGCCACGGCCGCCTCGGTGGCGGCGAGCTGCTCGGTGGTCAGCAGCGGGGTACACCACTGGACGAAACGCGCGCAACTGTCCTCGAGGGTCGGCAACGGGACCCTCGGGAGCTGATCCTCGGCGGCGAAGGTGGGTTCGGTCAAGTCGTTCTCCGGTTCGGTTGTCGGTCGTCGGGTTCGCCCGGCGTCAAGCCATGGATGCGGGCGCCGAAAGTGGCCGGGACACATAGAGATTGGCATACAGCCAACCGTCGTTCTCCAGGCCGGTGGTATCGATGCCGTTACCGGCCAGCGTACTCAGCACCTGCTCCTGCTCGGCCGCCGAGGCGAACCTGCGCTGGGCGAACTCGCCGGGCATCCGCTCGGTGCGGTAACCCAGGGCGGCCAGCTCCGCCTCGATGGGTTCGAAACCGTACATACGAAGCACGAAATGGGCCATCCAGGGGCGCCGGTCGGGATGGGCCGTGGCGATGCGCACGATTGTCTTCTCGGTGACATATCCGATACAGCCGGTCGAGACGACCAGGTCCGCCGAGGCGAGGATCGCGCGTTGTTCGTCGCTGGGGTCGGTGGCCTCGAGGTCGGCGTGCACCACGGCGTCGAGCAACCCCGCCGCGCGCGCGTAGTCCAGTGCGGGCGCGGAGGCATCCATACCGAGGAACCGCACCCCGGGCAGCGCGTCGGCGCCGGCCGGCCGGGCGCGGTCCCGCGCGATCAGCTCGTCCGTATCCATGTCGCCGTCCGCATACCATCCGGCCAGCTCGGCGAGGGTGGTATCCCAGCGCAGCAGGGCCGCGTTCACGCCGTAGGAGCAGCCGATATCCAGCACGCCGGGTGCGGCCCCCCGGGCCGCGGCGCATTCGGCGATCTGCCGCCACAGATGCGGTCTCGCCAGTTCCGGAATGCGATAGCCCAGCTCCGACATCCGCGCGTAGTAGTCGCGTGGGTCGGGCCTCGAGTAGATGTCGTCGAAGGATGCTTTCCCGGTGGTGTGCAACGGAACTGGCACGGTGTGTTCCTCTCCTCGGGCGGTATCCACTCGATCGCGTCCGGTCAATCGAGCAGCCGGTCACCCCGGACGGCGTCGGCCGCGGCGAGATGATCGGGGAGCACCCGTCCGAACAGTTGACGGGTGCGTTCCACGGTGCCGATGACACCGGGACGGTCGCTGTAGGCGAAGATCGCCGTATGCCGCGCGGCCGCGCCCGCCACCGGGGAGACCCGGTGCAGCGAGAAGCGGCCCTGGAAGAGTTGCAGATCGCCCGGGCGCAGTACGAGGCGCCGGATGAGACGTTCACCCGATCCGGTCAGGACCGCGTGCACATCCGCCAGGTTCTCGGCCTGCGGGGAACGGATACCGGGACAGTATTCGAAAACGCCACCCATCTCGGGGGTGGCGGTCAGCATGCTGACGGTGAACTCGTTGGTATCGAAATGCCAGGGATGCGATTGCCCCGGGGAGACCACATTGAGAACCAGCCCCGCCAAGGGGTCGGCGAATTCGTGCAGCCGGTCCCGGCCGAAACAGTCGGCGAGGAAACGCTGGAACAGCACATCGGTGTACAGGCGGTGGATGAGCGCGTCGGCGGGGATGCGGTCGCGCGGCACGAAGGCGTTACCGCGTTCGAACACGATCCGGCCGGGATGGCCTTCGGGTAATTCGCTGTCGAGCGGGATGTTGTAGGCGTTGACCCGCTCGGTGCGATAGTAGGCGTGCGGCGCCATCCGCTGCCCCTGCTCGGCGAGCAGGGCGTGCAGTTCGGGCCGGATGAACTCGCGCAGGACGGTACAGCCGTCCTCGGCGAGATCGGCCCGGGCCGCCGCCACCGCGGCACGCCGGCCGGGGGAATCGGGCTCCGCGAGCGGGTAGCGGGATGTGTCGACGATGTCGTTCAAGGTCACCGTGGCGGCCATAGCGACATTGTTATCGGACTGTCTGCGACACGCCCGGGGTTTGCCGGAGACAGCAGGTGAGTCCGGTCACGGACCGTTCGGTCTTGTTGTTCCACAACATCGTTCGCGACCGCTGTTCGTCCCTGATCACAGCGTTGGCGACCGATACGGCGCGAAAAGCAGCCCATCATCGGATGTCCGGGCGCGCGGACCCGAACGGCACCGTGTGGGGAGCACATTCGTGTACCTGCTGGAGGACGAGCAGGCGGTACATCGTCGAGGGTCGGGGCACACGAGTAGTTCGTCGTCGTCCCGGCACAGCGCGGCCGTGACCGTGGTGAGAACCCGTGCCGATCCGAGATTTGTGGATACCGCCCGGGGGGAAGTGACCTGTTCAGGACACGGAGGGATCGCCCGCGGCGACCGCGCGGCAGGTCCGCAACACCTCGTCGAGGTCGGTGTGCGACAGCCCGATCAGACTGTCGCGGTGCACGCGGGACGGGTGCGCCTCGACGGGGATCTCACACGGCACCACCAGTACCGCGCACCCCGCGGCCGTCGCGGCCGCCACCCCGGTGACGGAATCCTCCACGGCCACACAATCACCGGGCTCGAGGCCGAGTAGCTCTGCCGCCCGCAGATACACGGCCGGGTCCGGTTTCCCGTGCGGAACCTCGTCACCGCAGACCGAGACGTCGAAGCGATCGCGGCCCAGGGTCTCCAGCGCCAGCTCGGTGAGGGACCGTTTGGTGTTGGTCACCAGCGCGGTGGGCAGGCTCGCGGCACGCACCATCTCCAGCGCTTCCACCGCGCCCGGCCGCCACGGGATCGGCCCGCTCATCAGTTCCGTGACGCGCTGTTCCAGGAAATGTCCGGCCGCCGCCACGGCCTCGGGCTCCGGGGGCAGACCGAGCTCGGTGAAGATGATCCGCAGCGCGTTCGCCCCGGACGCCCCGATCAGGGCGTGCCGGATCTCCTGGGTCATCTCCCGGCCCAGTTCCCGCGCCAGCTCCCGCACCCCGATATCCCAGAGCTTCTCCGAATCGAGCAGGGTGCCGTCCATATCCCACAGCACTCCGGCAACCCGGTTCATATGTACGGCCTTTCGTCGCGGTCGGTCACATCGTCTGTGCCCGGGAGACCCGGAACCCCTGGCCGACCCTCGCGGGCGCGTGGCCGGTGGGAAGGTCTCGGGCGGCGGCTCACTGCAGCTGGGACGCGGTGATCACCAACTGGCCCCCCTCCGGTACCACCTGGAACGACCGGCTCTCCGACTGCACGGAACCGTTGCTCATCGTGTAGGTGATGGTGGCCACGGCCGAGCCGGTGCCCGACGGCGTCACCGCGCCGATGCTGACGGCGGAGATGGTCGACCAGAAGCGGGTGTACTCGGCATAGCCGCCGGTGGTGGCCTGGTATGCGGGCGAGAGCTGGGACCAGGCAGCGGACGGGTTACCGGGCAGCAGGCCGTAGTACCCGCGGACGAACTGTTCGACGCGGGCCGCCGAGGGCGGACCGGTCTCCGCCGTGGTGGTCGGCGACGGTGTGGTGGTCGACGACCGGGCGGTGGTCTCCGTATCCGATTCGGAGGTTTCGGAGGCGAGTGCCTGTGAGGTGTCCGGGCCGAGCGCCGCCGGATCGTCGGGGTCGTCGCCGCCGGTGAAGTTCGCGAGGACCAATCCCGCGACGACCACCAGGATCAATGCGGCGGCACCCGCCAGCAGCGCCGTCCTGGTGCGGTTCCCGGAACCACCGCGGGCCGGTGCGGTTTGCGGCGCCGGAGCGGGGGCACCCGCCGGAACGGCCGCCGCGGCGGGCGGCGGGGCACCGCGGAACGCCGGCGGGGTGCCGCCCGGCGGCGGCACCGGGGCTGCGGCAGCGGCGTCCGGCGACAGCGGGGTGGTCGCGGCCGCATCGGCGGGCAGGATCTTGGTGGCGGCGGGGGCCACCGGATCGACCGGTTCCGGTGCTCGCCCGGCGGCCACCTCCTCGAGCATGACCTGCGCCTCGTGCATGGTGGGACGGATGGCGACCTCGGTCGCCAGCAGGCGCATCAGCACCGGCCCCAGGGCCCCGGCGCCGGCGGGCGGTTCGACCTGTCCACCGGCCACCGCGTGCAGTACCGCCAGCGGATTGTCGCCGTCGCCGAAGGGCGGGCGGCCGGTATGCGCGTGGTACAGCGTGGATCCGAGCGCGAACACATCGGAGGCGGGTATCGGCTGCTCACCACGGGCGACCTCGGGGGCCAGATACGCGGGGGTGCCGGCCAGGAACCCGGTGGCCGTGACGGTCACATCGCCGGTGGCACGCGAGATTCCGAAATCGGTGATCTTCACCGTGCCGTCATCACCCACCAGCAGATTCGCCGGTTTCACATCGCGGTGCACGATTCCGGCGTCGTGCGCGGCCGCCAGTGCGGCCGCCGCCTGGGCACCGAGTCCGGCGACCTCGAGCGGGCTCATGGTGCCGTCGAGATTCAACCGGCTCGCCAGGCTCGGCGCGTTCATGTACTCCATGACCAGCCAGGGCTGGCCGTCCTCTTCGGCGACATCGAACACCGAGATGGCATTGGGGTGGTGCAGGCGCGCGGCGATCCGGCCCTCGCGCAGTGCGCGTTTGCGCGCCTCCGAGGTCTGCTGCTCGGTCAGGTTGGGTCCGAGCAGCACCTGCTTGACCGCGACGGTGCGCTGGAGCCGGATATCGAGTGCCCGCCACACCACACCCATGGCGCCGGTGCCGATGGGATCCGTGAGCCGATACCGTCCGGCGATCAGCCGATCCTTGGTCATCTCTGTCGTGGCCCCTTCTGTTCGCCGCCGAGTCTTCCAGCACTCCGCGCGTCACAGGCGGCTGCCTACGGTTCCGCTCCGGCCCGGCGCGACCGAACCCCCCGACAACATTGTCGAGACTTCTGATTCGGCGGTAACCTCAGCGGAAATTCCCGGAAATCCTACGCTCCGGCACCCGGAAGCCGCGCGGGCAGTAGGGGTTTACCGAGCCCGTCGCACCCCGATCACCTGCGTTTTCGATCTCTGACGGCGGTTCGGAGCAGCCGACCCACCGCATGAGTGATGACAATCACATTGCCCGCAGGTTTATCCGCGCTGTCAGACATTGAAGTACTTCGCCTCCGGGTGCAAGAGAACGAACGCGTCCGTGGACTGCTCGGGATGCAGCTGCAGTTCCTCCGACAGCGTCACCCCGAGCCGCCCGGCGTCGAGTAGATCCACCAGTTTGGCGCGGTCCTCGAGATCCGGGCACGCGCCGTACCCGAACGAGTACCGGGCGCCGCGATAACCGAGCGAGAAGTAGTCGACGATATCGGCCGGATCGGAATCGGCGATCGCATGCCCCTCCAGGGTGAGTTCCTCGCGGATACGCCGATGCCAGTACTCGGCGAGCGCCTCGGTGAGCTGCACCCCGATGCCGTGCACCTCCAGATAGTCCCGGTAGTTGTTGTCGGCGAAGAGCCGGTTGGCGTAATCGGCGATCGGCTGACCCATGGTGACCAGCTGGAACGGCAGGACGTCCACCTGCCCGGTCTCGCGGGCACGCTCGCGCGAGCGGAGGAAATCGGCGACGCACAGGAACCGGTCCCGCTGCTGGCGCGGGAAGGTGAACCGGTGCCGCTGCGGCGCATCGGGTTCCGGTTCGGTGAGCACCACGACATCGTCGCCCTCGGACACCGCCGGGAAATAGCCGTACACCACCGCGGCGTGCTGAAGCACTCCCGCGGTACTGAGCTCGTCGAGCCAGGCCCGCAGGCGGGGCCGGCCGTCGGATTCCACCAGTTCCTCGTAGCTGGGGCCGTCGCCGCCGCGCTGGCCGCGCAGCCCCCACTGGCCGAGAAACAGCGCTCGTTCGTCCAGCAACCCGGAATACTCGTGCACCGGGAGACCTTTGATCACCCGGGTGCCCCAGAACGGCGGCACCGGGACCGGCAGATCGGCGGCCACATCCGATCGGTCCGGCACCGCGACCGGTGTCTCGGTCGCCCGCCGCTGTTCGGCGATCCGGCGTGAGCGCTGGTGCCGCGCTTTGCGTTCGGCCGCCTTCTCGCGCGCGGCCACCGCCTCCGGACTGTCCGGATCGGGACCTTCACCGCGCTTCTGCGACATGATCTCGTCCATCAGCCGCAGGCCCTCGAAGGCGTCGCGGGCGTAGTGCACCTCGCCCTCGTAGACGTCGGTGAGGTCGTTCTCCACATACGACCGGGTGAGCGCGGCACCGCCCAGCAGCACCGGGAACTGGTCGGCGACGCCGCGGGAGTTGAGCTCCTCCAAGTTCTCCTTCATCACCACGGTGGATTTCACGAGCAGCCCGGACATGCCGATCACATCGGCCTTCTTGTCCAGGGCGGCGTCGAGGATGGTCGCGATGGGCTGTTTGATGCCGAGGTTCACCACCTCGTAGCCGTTGTTGGACAGGATGATGTCCACCAGGTTCTTGCCGATATCGTGCACATCGCCCTTGACCGTGGCGAGGACGACGCGCCCCTTACCGCTGTCGTCGGTGGCCTCCATATGCGGTTCCAGGTGGGCGACCGCGCCTTTCATGACCTCGGCCGACTGCAGCACGAACGGCAGCTGCATCTGCCCGGACCCGAACAGCTCGCCGACGGTTTTCATCCCCGACAGCAGGGTCTCGTTGATGATCTTCAGCGGCGGCACTTCCCGCATGGCCTCGTCGAGATCGGCTTCCATCCCGGCCCGCTCACCGTCGACGATGCGCCGTTCGAGCCGGTCGAACAGCGGTAGCGCGGCCAATTCGTCGGCCCGCGAGGCGCGGGAGTCGGCCGTGGACACACCTTCGAACAACTGCATGAGTTTCTGCAGCGGGTCGTAGCCCTCACGACGCCGGTCGTAGACCAGGTCCAGAGCCGTCTCCCGCTGCTCGTCCGGAATCCGGCTCATCGGCAGGATCTTCGAGGCGTGCACGATGGCGCTGTCCAGGCCGGCCTGCACGCATTCGTGCATGAACACCGAGTTCAGCACCTGGCGCGCGGCGGGATTGAGCCCGAAGGAGATATTGGACAGACCCAGCGTGGTCTGCACATCGGGGTGCCGGCGTTTGAGTTCCCGGATGGCCTCGACGGTCTCCAGGCCGTCGCGACGCGACTCCTCCTGTCCGGTGCCCAGGGTGAAGGTGAGGGTGTCGATGATGATGTCGCTCTCGCGCAGACCCCAGTTGCCGGTGATATCGGTGATGAGTCGTTCGGCGATGGCGACCTTGTGCTCGGCGGTGCGGGCCTGCCCTTCCTCGTCGATGGTCAGCGCGACCACCGCGGCGCCGTGTTCGGCGACCAGGGCCATGGTCTGCTGGAACCGGGAATCCGGGCCGTCGCCGTCCTCGTAGTTCACCGAGTTCACCGCGCAGCGCCCGCCCAGGTGTTCCAGGCCCGCGCGCAGCACCGGCGTCTCGGTGGAGTCGAGCATGATCGGCAGGGTGGAGGCCGTGGCCAGCCGGGATGCCAGTTCCGACATATCGGCGGTTCCGTCGCGGCCCACGTAGTCGACGCAGAGGTCGAGCATATGGGCGCCGTCGCGGGTCTGGTCCTTGGCGATATCCAGGCATTTCGCCCAATCCTGGGCGAGCATCGCCTCCCGGAACGCCTTCGAACCGTTGGCGTTGGTGCGTTCGCCGATCATCAGCACACTCGCGTCCTGCCGGAACGGCACCGCGGTGTACATGCTCGAGATGCTCGGCTCGGGTTCGGGCGTGCGACGCTGCCCGATCGGCGCCAGCCCGGTCTCGACCTCCCGGACCGCCTCGGCCACCTGGCGGATATGTTCCGGGGTGGTACCGCAGCAGCCCCCGACCAGGGCCAGGCCGTAGTCGGCGACGAACCCGCGCAGCGCGGTGGCCAGTTCCTCCGGGGTCAGCGGGTACTCGGCGCCCTGCGCGCCGAGCACCGGCAGGCCCGCATTGGGCATCACCGACACCGGGATGCGCGCGTGCTGGGACAGGTAGCGCAGATGTTCGCTCATCTCGTCCGGGCCGGTGGCGCAGTTGAGGCCGATGAGGTCGATACCGAGCGGTTCGAGCGCGGTCAGCGCCGCGCCGATCTCACTGCCGACCAGCATGGTGCCGGTGGTCTCCACCGTGACGTGGGTGATGATCGGGATCCGGCGACCGGCCCGCTCCATGGCGCGGTGGGTACCGGTGATGGCGGCCTTGACCTGGAGCAGGTCCTGACAGGTCTCGATCAGCACCGCGTCGGCGCCGCCGTCGAGCATGCCGAGCGCGGCCTCGGTGTAGGCGTCGCGCAGGTCCGCGTACGGCGCGTGGCCGAGCGTAGGCAGTTTGGTCCCGGGCCCCATGGAGCCCAGCACGTACCGCGGCACGCCGTCGGGATCCGGCCCCATCTCGTCGGCGACCTCGCGGGCCAGCCGGGTCCCCTTCTCCGAGAGATCCCGAATCCGGTCGGCGATCCCGTAGTCGCCCAGATTGGGCAGGTTGCAGCCGAAGGTATTGGTCTCCACGGCATCGGCGCCGGCCTCGAAATAGGCACGATGGATATGCCGCAGCACCTCGGGTCGGGTGTCGTTGAGGATCTCGTTGCAGCCCTCCAGCCCGCGGAAATCGTCGAGCGTGAGATCCACGGCCTGCAGCATCGTGCCCATCGCGCCGTCACCGATCACGACACGCCTGGTAAGAGTGTCGAGCAATGTGGTATCGAACTCGGCGGAGCGGGAGGCAGACATGGATTCCAGACTAGTGTGCGCCTCCGTCACAGTGTCGCCCTCCTTCCTGCCCTGTGCGGGCGACCACAACCGGCGACGCCGCCGACAGGCGCGGCGGGACCGATACTGCGCGCCGGTGGCGCCCTGCCCCGTAGGCTGGCAGGGGTGAGCTCGAGTGAATCTCCGGTGGATCGGGAACTGCCCGCACTGCGCGACCCCGTGCTCGTTGCGGCCTTCGAAGGCTGGAACGACGCTGGTGACGCCGCCAGCGGCGCGGTGGAGCATCTGGAGTTGATCTGGGATGCGCGGCCGCTGGCCGAACTCGATTCCGAGGACTATTACGACTACCAGGTGAACCGGCCGATGGTCCGGCAGGTGGAGGGCGTCACCCGGGAGATCGTCTGGCCGGCGACCGTCCTGTCGGTGTGCTCCCCGCCCGGCAGCGATCGCGATGTGGTGCTCTTACGCGGGATCGAACCGAATATGCGGTGGCGGCGCTTCTGCGCGGATCTGCTGGAGTTCATCGATCAGCTCGGCGTGCAGACCGTGGTGATCCTCGGGGCGCTGCTCGCCGATACCCCGCACACCCGGCCGGTGCCGGTCACGGGTTCGGCCTACAGCAAGGAGGCGGCCGAGCAGTTCGGCCTGGAACAGACCCGCTACGAGGGGCCCACCGGTATCACCGGGGTGCTCCAGGACCAGTGCGTGAAGGCCGGGGTCCCGGCGGTGTCGTTCTGGGCCGCGGTGCCGCATTACGTGTCGCAGCCGCCGAACCCGAAGGCGACGATCGCGCTGCTGCACCGGGTCGAGGACGTCCTCGATATCGAGGTGCCGCTGCGGGAGCTGCCCCAGCAGGCCGAGGAGTGGGAGTCGACGGTGAACGAGATGACCGTCGCCGACGACGAGATCGCCGAGTACGTGCATTCGCTGGAGGAGCGCGGCGACGCCGCGATCGATGTCAACGAGGTGATGGCCAAGATCGACGGCGACGCCCTGGCCGCCGAATTCGAGAAGTACCTGCGCAGACGAGGACCCGGCGGCTTCGGGCGCTGAGGGGGTACGCCGGGCCACCGGGTCCTCGGTTCAGCCGGCCACCGACCAGATACGGGCGGCGGCATCACTGGCCAGTTTCGCGATGAGCAGTTCGCGTGGAATCGTCTGGCCGGTGAGGTGATCGAGCGAGGGAACCACCACGTGATGGGCGTCCGCCCGCTGGAGCTCCCGGGTCAGTTCGGCGAACGCCGTCCCGTCACCGGGACGTGATTCGCGGAACGTCGCGGCGAAGCACAGTCCCCGGGCCTCGGCCAGCTCACGTAGCGCGGCCTCCATATCGTCACCGTCGCCCGCGGCCAGATCGTCGCGTAAATACCCGTATACCAACGCTTCCACCCGAACCTCCTGAATCCTTCCCCACACGGGGGCGGGGAACCATTTCCTGCTCCGGGATCTCCTCCCCGCATTCGCGGGGGTGTTGCTTGAACCGGTACGAAGCCGGTCCGATTCGAGCATGACCCATGCGCGACAACGACAGAAGAGGTCATGCGGGGGACATCTGGATGCCCTCTGGGGTCCACGGAAAGTTTGCTGGTGCAATACTGGCCGCGTGACTGCTGCTGAAGATCGTCCGCTGTGGGCCGTCCGGATGCGCTCGGAACGCGATGCGCGTGGGTGGTCACAGGCGGACGCCGTCCGTGCCCTGCGCGCCAAGTCGTCCCATAATCTCCCGACCGACAGCACCCTTCTACGCAATTGGCGGCGTTGGGAATCCGGCGAATCACGACCCGACGACTTCTACGCGCCCCTCATCGCGTCCGCCTTCGATTCGGTGGCCGCCGCATTCTTCCCGAAGGCCCGGCCGAGCCGCGACGACGAATTGCTCACCGCCACCGGAATGGACACGCTCGAATTCATGGGACGCCTTCGGATGTCCGATATTTCGACGGCCACCCTGGACGCGGTGCGGATCACCGCACAGCGGCTGTGCTGTGACTACGCCTCCACCGATCCGCACGAACTCCATCTCGAGGCCGCGGGCTGGCTGCGCCGGATCGCCGCGCTGCTCGACAGCCGGCTCACGCTGGCCCAGCACAAGGAGGTCCTGGAACTGGCCGGCTGGGTGGCTCTGCTGCTCGGCTGTCTCGAATACGATCTCGGCCGGCGCAGCAGCGCCGAGGCCACCCGGCGGGCGGCCCGGTCGCTGGGACAGGAGGCCGGCCACGCCGAGATCATCGGCTGGAGTTCGGAACTCGCCGCCTGGTTCGCGCTGACCCAGGGCAATCATCGCGGCGTGATCCAGGCGGCCGAGGCGGTCCCGGCGGAATGCACGGTCAGCGGGGTCGGTGTCCAGCTGGCCGCCCAGCGGGCCAAGGCCTGGGCGCGGCTGGGCGATCGCGCGGCCGTGGACGCGGCCCTGGCCGAGGGCCGCACCCTGCTGAACCGGCTCGGCCATCCCGACGATCTCGAGAATCATTTCGTCGTGGACCCGCAGAAGTTCGACTTCTACGCCATGGACTGCTCCCGGGTCGTCGGCGACGATGCGCGCGCCGAGATGTACGCGCAGGCGGTGTTGGCCGATTCGGTCGCCCTGGACGGTTCGGTACGCAATCCGATGCGGGTCGCCGAAGCCCACCTCACCCTGGCCGTGGTCGCCGCGCGCGGGCGCGATCTGGAACTGGCCGTGGCATTGGGGCGGCGGGCGTTCGAGGCGAAGCGACGGTCCCTGCCCTCGCTGCTGTGCATCGGCAGCGAGGTAGCGCAGGAACTGGTGGAGAATTTCCCCGGCGATCCGCGGACCCGCGCCTTCCTGGACGAGCTCCGGTCGCTGTCGGGCGTCTGAGCTACATCGGCCGCGCCGGAGCGGGGCGCGTGGGCCGTAAACCGTCGCCCCGCGTGGCCGAGCGGCTCCACGCCCCGGTCGAGGCCGGCGCACCGGCGCTGTTTTCCGGAGTGCTGATCAGCACGGATCGCCGGCCGACGCCGCGTCACCGGTGCGCGGCATCGGGAACCCGGGCCGGGCACGCGGCCCCCGGGAGGGTGGCGAGTTCGAAATGCCACCATTCGTTGTCGAAGGTCCGGCACAGCCCCCAGCGGTTGCCGTTGGCCTCCAGCCAGGCAGCACCCTCCCGGGGCGCGATATCGACGGCCCGGCCGGTGACATGGGTGGACTCCTCCGGGGGCAGCACCCAGCGCCGGGTCTCCTCCGGACTCCCGTAGGTGCGCAGGCCTTCTTCCCACATCGCCCGCTGTTCCTCGGGCGAGCGATAACCCGAGTTGATCGTCATCGGCACACCGCGGGCGTATGCCTCCTGTTCGGCCATGGTGTAGGCCAGGGCCAGCAGCGGGTCCAGGCCTTCGGTACCCGCCGCGGCCACCTCGGTGAGCGGCGGGACCGGGAACGCCGGCGCGGGAGCGGGAGCTGCGGGCGCTGCGGTGGCGGGCGCGGTGCCCAGTACCGGTCCGGCGGCCGTGGCCGCCAGGAGCGCGGCCGTCACAGCGAGGCGGCGGGGCAGGAGGCGCGCGGGGTCGATCATGCCGGGAATGCTATCGGCGCATACCCGCCGCTTCCATAAAAAATCACCCTGAGCTGCATAAACGTAATCCGTAAGCCATTGTTCTGTCACCCGCCGCACGCTCGGGGCCATTCGCGACCACCCCCTGGCATCGAGGAACCACGCGAATGACCACCGACCGATCAGCGCACCGACCGCAACCTCGCGAACATCTCCATCAGCACCTGCGTGAGGTTGAAGACCACCAGGCCCGCGCCCGACTCGAACGCGGCGGCGGCCCGGTGGTCGCTGGAGACGATATCGAGCCGGATCCGCTCGTGATCGGCCACGGCCGCGTGGACCTTCTCGATTTCGGCCAGGACGGCCGGGTCCGCCGGACCGTTGGTGCCCATGGACACCGCGAGATCGGCCGGGCCGACCATCACACCGTCCACCCCGGGGGTAGCCACGATCTCCGGGGCATTGCGGCAGCCCGCCGTGGATTCGATCATGGCGATGACCAGCGTTTCCCGCGCGTCGGCGGCGAGGTGGTCGGCCGGGGTCCGCGTCCCGTACCGGCCCGCCCGGCCGTAGGTCGCGAAACCGCGGTCGCCCACCGGTGGGTACCGTGCCGCGTGGACCGCCCCCGCGGCCTGCCCCGCATCGTCGATATGGGGTACCACCACCCCGGCGGCGCCGTGGTCGAGGGCCCGCTGGATCAGCGCCGGTTCCTGCTGCCCCACCCGCACGAGCACATCCATGCCGTGCACCCG
Organism: Nocardia grenadensis; assembly: GCF_050942415.1. Taxonomy (NCBI): domain Bacteria; kingdom Bacillati; phylum Actinomycetota; class Actinomycetes; order Mycobacteriales; family Nocardiaceae; genus Nocardia; species Nocardia grenadensis. The sequence continues at coordinate 4,136,670 of NZ_CP192054.1, forward strand.
GGCGGCGGCGATGTGCTGCCGCAACGGGATAAGGTCGGCGGGGCCGTGCTCGCAGTCGATCAGGACGTAGTCGAATCCGGCGACCCCCGCCATCTCGACGAGTTCCTCCGCCGGCATCCGCACCAGCACACCGAGCAGCCGCTCACCGTCGCGCAGGCGCTGTTTCATCGCCGTCATCAGCGGGCCACCATTCCGGCCGACAGATCGATATCGGCGGCGCACAGACCGGGCATCGCCAGCATCGCCAGCACCGCCCGGGCCACCTCGTCCTCGGTGACCATACGGCCGAGCGCGGCCCGCGAGACAAACGCCTGTTCGGCCTCCTCGTAGCTGGTCCCGATCCGTTCGGCCTCGAGCCGGAAGTTTCGGTGCATCCGGGCGCTGTCCACCGGACCGGGCGAGAGCGAGTTCACGTTCACCCCCAGCGGCCCGACCTCGGCGGCCAGTGTGGTGGTGAGCCCGATGACCGCCATCTTCGACGCACAGTAGGGCGTGCGCCGGGCCAGGGGCCGCTTGCCGGAGACCGATGCCAGGTTGATCACGTCGCCGCGGCCCGCGTCGACCATCGCCGGGACGAAAGCGCGGCACAGCAGGTACACGCCGCGCACATTGACCGCGAAGACGTCGTCCCACTCGTCGGGGTCGATCTCGGTGAGCGGCCCGACCGGGCCCGGTACGCCCGCATTGTTGATCAGGATGGAGACGTCCTCGCCGGCGAGTTCGGTGGCCAGCGCGGTCACCGATTCCGGGGAGGCGACATCGCAGACCGCGGCCCGCATCGACGCGGGATGCCGCGCCACGACCCGGTCCAGTTTGTCCCGGTCCCGCCCGACCGCGATCACCCGCGCGCCCGCGCCGGCCAGCGCCAGCGCGATGGCCGCACCGAGCCCGCTGCCACCACCGGTGACCAGCGCGGTACGGCCGGTGATCGGGTCAACCGCCGAGGGGTTCGGCGGAACCGCTCCGTCCTCTTCCCCGGCCGGGGCAGCGATCTCCCCCGTTCCGAGGCCGTCACCCGGGCCCCCGGACGCCGGGCCACCCGCCGCGCCGCGCGGCCCACCGCTCACGAGTTCGCTCCGGCGTAGATGTTCCCGGCCCACGGCAGCTCGGCGCCCGCGTATTTGGCGGCCCGCACATCGCCGGACCGGGCATGCCCCTCGAACAGTTCGACGCGGGCGGCCCGGCCGCATACCTCGCCCAGCCGCGCGCTCGACGCCTGGTCGACGACCTCGGAGTAGGTGACCGTCTTCAGGTACTTCCCGACCCACAGCCCGCCGGTGTAGCGGGCCGAGCCGCGGGTCGGGAGCACATGGTTGGTCCCGATCACCTTGTCACCGTAGGAGACGCAGGTGCCCTCGCCCAGGAACAGGCCACCGTAGTTGGTCATCTTCTCCAGTGCCTCACGCGGTGCGCGGGTCAGCACCTCCACGTGCTCGCTGGCATAGGTGTCGGCGAGCTCGTAGGCCTCGCCCAGGGAGTCGACCACGATGATCTCGCCGTGGTCGCGCCAGGCCGGCGCCGCGAAATCGGCGGTCGGCATACCCGGCAGCAGTGTCTCGATATGGTCGAGAACCTGCCGGCCCAGCGTCTCGGAGGTGGTGATCAGTACCGCGGGCGAATCCGGGCCGTGTTCGGCCTGGGAGAGCAGGTCGACCGCGACGACGAACGGATCGGCGGCATCATCGGCGATGATCAGGATCTCGGTGGGCCCGGCGAACAGGTCGATACCGACCTCGCCGAAGAGCTGCCGTTTGGCCTCGGCGACATAGGCGTTACCCGGTCCGGCGAGCAGATCGGCCCGGTCGATGGTCTCGGTACCGCGGGCGAGCGCACCCACGGCCTGGACACCGCCCAGCAGGTAGATCTCGTCGGCCCCGGCCAGATGCATGGCGGCGACGGTCGCGGCCGGGATCTCGCCCCGGATCGGTGGGGTGCAGGCGGCCACGCTCGGTACCCCGGCGACCTTCGCGGTCACGATGGTCATATGGGCCGAGGCGGTGAGCGGGTAGCGGCCGCCGGGCACGTACGCGCCGACCCGGTCGATCGGGATGTGCTTCTGTCCGAGGTGGACACCCGGCAGCGTCTCGACCTCGAAATCGGTGAGCGAATCGCGCTGGTGCTGCGCGAAGGTACGCACCTGCCGCTGGACGAACTCGATGTCCTCGACGACCTGTGCGGGCAGCGAGGCGATGATCTCCTCGATCCGGTCCGGAGAGAGCCGGAACGATTCCGGGCTCCACTTGTCGAACTGCTCGGAATACCTGCGCACCGCGGCGTCGCCGCCGAGCCGGATGTCCTCGAGGATCGCGGCGACGCGTTCGCCCACCTCGGAGCGGTCCTGACGGACCACTTCGGCAGGGACCGGCTTCTTCAGAACTACGGGCATGTCGACTCCTGTCGGATGGTTCGGTACCGAGCGACGGCCGGCAGCCACTCGCTCAGAAGTTCGGAAATTCGGTGCGGCACTTCCCAGGTGCACAGATGACCGGCACCGGCGATCGTCTCGAAGCGGGAGCCGTCGATCGCCGCGGCGATGGCGCGGTGGTATTCGCGGGGGCACAGTGCGTCGTCATCCGCGGAGACGATCAGGGCCGGGCAGTCCACGGCACCCAGGGACGGGACCGAATCGAAACGGTCGGCTTGGGCCCGCAGCTGGCTCTGGAATCGGCTCGGCCCGACGCGCCGGGCCATGGCGACGAAGCGGTCGACCAGTTCGGGCGTGCCGGACAGTTCGCCGAACATGGTGGGCGCGATGAGCTCACGCACCACGGTCTCGAACTCCCCGCGCGTGGTCCGGAAGGCCATATCGTGCCAGGAGCGGTACTGGGTGGCGGTCGGGGCGTGCGGATTCGTCGATATCGCGCAGAATCCGAGGACGCGCTCCGGCGCCCGGCGCAGCACCTCGAACCCGGCGATCGCGCCCAGGCTGAGACCGGCCAGTACGAAAGGCCCGTCCACCGCGCTCAGCACCTGCTCGGCCATACCGGTGAGGGATGGCGCGTCGATGGCACCGGGCACAGTGCGGAAACCGGGCCCGGGGTCCACCTGCTCCCACAGCTGTGCGTCGCACAGCATGCCCGGGACGAATACGACGGGTATATCCGCGGTCATCTCAGCGCTTCCGGCGCGGCACCAGCGCGTACGGCGCGAGGTAACCGTTGTGGTCGAGGGCGTCGCCGGCGTCGGCCGCCGCCTTGACGACCTCCTCGTCCCAGGTCAGCCGGACCCGGCCGTCCCCGCTGTTGACCACGAGCATGAGCGCGGTCTGCCCGCCCACATTCCGGATCGACCGGTAGGCGCCGGCCGGGACCGACAGCATGTCCCACTCGCCCAGCCGGACTGTCCGGGCGTCGACGCCACGGTTGAGGGTGACCTCCCATTCGCCGTCCTTGACCATCAGTACCTGACGTTCCGCATGCCGGTGCGCGGAGACGCCGGCACCCGGCTCGGCACGCAGCCATGCGATGTTGTGCCCATGCGGATTGTGGATCCGCGGCACCTGGGTCGCGTCCTCGGTCATGCCGTAGCCGATCACCAGGCCGAGTTCGACCCCGCCGCCGGGGAGCGCGGAATCGAGCAGTGCGCGCCGGGACCATTCGATATCGTCCGGGGTCGCGATCCGTTCCCGCATCTGTTCGGCCGTGAACGGACGCAGCGCCGCGATCTGTTCGTCGCTGACCGGTTCGACCAGTTCGACACCTTCCGGGATCTCGTCCCCGGCGACGGTATCGACGAGTTTGTTGTCGGCGGTGAGGTAGAGGCCGTGCCCCTTGGCCTCCTCGAGGACCGAGGGACCCCAGATGATCCCGCCGGTGTCGTCCATGCCGAGCGCGGTGAACAGGAAGCCGTCGTCGGGGCCGATATTGGTGAAGCCGCGGAAGATCCAGGTCGGGATGGAGGCGATCTCACCTTCCCGGAGCACGAGTTCGCCCTGCTCCCCCTGCGCGCCCCATCGCAGCAGGTACTCGCCCTTGAAGCACAGGAAGACCTCGGCGGTGAAGTGCAGGTGCAGGTTGTTGGTGACCCCGTTGGGCATCGCGGCCGCGCCGATCTGGAAGCCGTGCGGTTCGCGCAGGTTGACCACCTGACCGGCGCTCTGGCTCACGCCGCGCCCGATCATCGAGTAGTTCTCCTTGCGGTCCGAGCCCGGTGTCCGGCAATCGATGAACGCCTGGTTGCAGGACACGAAGTCGGTGCGCCGGATGGTATACCGGTCCAGATCCTCGGCGGTGACGGTGACTTCGGCAGACATCTGACCTCTTCTCCTCACGGTGGGCGCTCGACACGATCGGGCGGCGCAACCACACGGACGGAAATCGCGAATTCGACAATGATTTATACGTATGCATCGTGCCGGAGCAGGCGCTCGGTGTCAACGCCCGCCAGTCGATCGGCGGCACCATCCGCCCCGTTTTCCCCGATCATGAGGGCTATTCGCCGCCTCGAGACGATCGACGCCCTCCCCGGGAAGCAGACAACAGCAGACCCGCTTACATCGACTAAGATTCGTATTCACACAACCGCACCGGTCGCTTCCACGGCGGCCGCGCACCCGATCAGGGAGATCCATGCCGATCACGAGCCGCGATGTCGCACGACTGGCAGGCGTATCGCAGCCGACCGTCTCGCGCGCGCTGCGCGGCGATCCCCGGGTCGCCGAGGAGACCCGGGCCCGGGTACAGGAGGCGGTGGCCGCCCTGGGCTATGTGCCCAGCGAGGCCGGACGCAGCCTGGTGACCCGCCGGACCAGACGCATCGGCATCGTGGTCAGCGATCTGACCAACCCCTTCTATCCGCATCTGCTCGGCCCACTGCACGACGAGCTGGAGCAGCACTCCTATCGGATGATGGTGTTCACCGAGCGGTCGGACAATCAGGTCCCGCTCGAACAGCTGGTGGACGGCTCGATCGACGGCGCGGTCCTGCTGACCAGCAATATCGACTCGCTGCTCCCGGGGGAGCTCCTGCGCCGTCGGCTACCGTTCGTCTTCCTGAACCGCGAGAGCACCCCGCATACCGCCGACGCCGCGGTGGTGGACAACGAGCTCGGCGGGCGCCTGGCGGCGAACCATCTCACCGAGCACGGCCACCGCCGAATCGCCGGAATCTTCGGTCCCGCCGCCACCAGCACCGGACGCGACCGGGAGACCGGGTTCCGCGCCGCGCTCGCCGAGGCGGGCATCGCGTTGCCGAGCGTGTTCACCCGCCGGGGCCCGTTCGAATTCGAGACCGGCTACCGGGCGATGCTGGAACTACTCGATGCCGACCCGCGCCCGACAGCGGTGTTCTGTGGTAACGACGTCATCGCGATCGGGGCGCTCAACGCTGCCCTGGCCAGGGGCGTTAGCATTCCTGGGGACATCGGCATCATCGGCTTCGACAATATTCCGATGGCCGAGTGGGAGGCATTCCGCCTCACCACCGTGGGTCACGACCTCGACGCGATGGCCGCGGCGGCCGCGCGCCTGCTCGTCGAACGTCTCGAAAAAGAGAACAGCGACGACGGCCCGCGCCGCATCGTCATGACGCCGCAGCTCATCGAACGCGCCACCGTTTCCGCCCCGCGCCCGTAACAGCGTCGGCGCTGTTCGCGGTGCCCGACACCGGCCGTCCACGTGTGGATTCAGCGCACCTCGGGCCGGTAGTGCATACGTATCATGACCTCGCCCGACAAGGCCGTCGCTCCCGCGATCCGGAAAGCCGGCACAACGGCTAACCAGACCGCTTGTGACCTAGTTAAGCCCACAAGCACGAGGTGACGGGTATGTAAACCTTACCCGGCCGCCCCAGTACGACCCCTTGTCTTTCTCGAATACATACGCATACACTCACCGGACACTGAGAGCCGCGTTACATTGCGCCGCCTCCCCCTCCCTCTCCCCCGTCCTGTGGGATCACAATCCGAAGGAGTTCAGAGTGAAGCCGAGCCGCCCCCACCGGGCCGAGCCACTCGCCGACCCCGGCGCCCCGACCTCCTGTCCGCCGCGATCGCGGGCCCGGCGATGACGGCCACCACCGCGGCCTCCCCCCGCCGCGGACATTCCGCCTGGCGCCGGATCGGCGTGCCGTACGCGCATCTGGCCCCCGCCCTCGTGGCCATCGTCCTCACGACGATCTACCCGCTGGGCGTCGCCCTGGTGAACAGCTTCCGGCACTGGCGGGTGAACGAGACCCGCGAACCCGAGCAGTTCGTGGGATTCGCGCAGTACACCAAGGCGCTGACCGACGATACCTTCCACAACGCGGTGTGGGTGACCGTGCTCTTCACCGTCATGTCGGTGGTGCTGTCGGTCGGGCTGGGCCTGATCATGGCCCTCGTCCTGAACAAGGCGACCTGGTTGAACAGCCTTACCAAGGCGCTGCTCATCCTGCCGTTCGCCATCGCCCCCGCCCTCAAGGGCTATTCCTGGCGCTTCATGTTCAACCCCGACTACGGCGTCTACGACGACATGCTCGACACCCTGCTGCCGTTCACCCGGGACATCAACTGGCTCGGTGAACCGTTCTGGGCGCTGGTCGTGGTGACTCTGAGTGAGATCTGGGGCTGGGCGCCGCTCATCGCGCTCATGTTCCTCGGCGGCCTCGGTTCCATCTCACCGGAGATCCGCGATGCCGCGCGTGTCGACGGCGCCAACCCCTGGCAGGAGTTCTGGCGGATCAAGTTCCCGCTGCTGCGGCCGCTGATCCTGATCGTCGTATTCCTCAAGGCCGTGTGGTCGGTGAAGATGTTCGACCAGGTCGTCACCACCACGGGCGGCGGTCCGGGCCGGGCCACCGAAACCCTGAACTTCTTCGCCTACGAGCAGGGCTTCACCTTCCTCGATATCGGCTACGCCTCGGCCGTCTCGTGGATCCTGGTCGTCGTGCTGGGCGTGCTCGCCACCGGATACCTGATCCTCATGGGTCGGCAGGAGCAGAAATGACCGACACCCTCGAATCCGTTCCCACCGCCGCCCGGCCGGCCCCGAAGGCGGTCCGCCGCGGTCCCTCGCTACTCGGGCGGGCAGGCAGTCTGCTACGCCTGCTGGGCACCCTCGTGATCCTGTTCTTCGTGATGTTCCCGATCCTGTGGCTCACGCTCACCGCGTTCAAACCGGATCGTGCGGTCTTCTCCACCTCGATCCTGTTCCGGCCCTCCCTCGACAACTTCCGGGCGATCATCGGCGGCCAGAACGATCTCGTGGGGCCGATGTGGAACAGCGTCATCGTCGCCGTGGTCACCACCGTGATCGCGGTACCGCTGTCCATGCTGGCCGCCTATGGTTTCTCCCGGTACAAATTCCCCGGCGCGAAACCGATCCTGCTGGGCATCGTCGCGACCCAGTTCATCCCGGGTGTCGCGATCGCGCTGCCCTTCCTCACCATGTACCGCGACCTGGGGCTGCTCGACACCCATCTCGCGCTGATCGTCACCAACCTGGCCATTGTGGTGCCGTACAACACCTGGTTGCTCAAGGGCTTCGTCGACGGCCTGCCCGTCGAGATCGAGGAGGCCGGCCGACTCGACGGCTGCGGCCAGCTCGCCCTGCTGTGGCGCGTGGTGACGCCGCTGGCCGCACCGGGCATCTTCGTCGGCGTGGTGTTCTCGTTCCTGCTGTCCTGGAACGAATTCCTCTTCCCGACCTTCCTGGCTCGCAGCAACGCGGTCACCCTCCCGGTCTCGCTGATGACGCTGGACCAGCCCGACGGTGTGCTGTGGGGCCAGATGGCGGCGGCCGGCCTGCTGGTGATGGTGCCGATGATCGTCCTGGCGACACTGGTGCGTAAGCACTTCGCGCAGGGCATGACCCTAGGAGCAGTCAAGTGAGGGCGCTGTCCGGACGACCGGAACACAAGAGACGGGGACGCGGTGTCCTGGCCTTGGTCTTCGCGACCGTGCTGGCCGTTCTGGCCGGGGGTTGTACGAGCGCCCCGGAGACCAAGAGCCTGATGGACCAGGTCGCGACGGCAGCCGTAGGGCCGGACGGCCTGCTCGACGGCAAACCCTACGACGGCACCACGATCCGCCTGCTCACCTGCTGTGCCACCGTGCCGCAGTTCGCCGCGCTGCACCAGCGCACCGCGGAGTTCACCGAGCGCACCGGTATCGAGGTCGAATGGTCGAATATCCCCTACGCGGCCTACCTGCAGAAGATCGTGGCCGAGAGCGCCATCGGTGGCGGCACCTACGACGCGCTCATCTGGCCGGACGCCTGGGGCCCGTCGCTGAAGATCGGGGTCCAGCCGCTGAACGAGGTGATGGCCGCCCACGGGGTGACCATGGACGATTTCTCCGGGCCGTTCAAGGAGGCCGCGTCCGCCGGTGATCCGGAGACAACCTACGGGATGCCGCTGCGCGGTTTCTCCTACAACCTCTTCTACCGCAAGGACATCTACGCGAAGCTGGGCCTGGAACCGCCCACGACGTGGGCGGAATACTATCGCCAGCTGGAGACGATCAAGCGGGCCACCCCGGAATATCCGGTGGCCGGTCAGTTCAACCGACGCAACGGCCAGAACCTGAACACCTGGCTGGCCATGCTGTGGAGCAACGGCGCGGAACTTCTCGACGAGAACGGCGACGCGGCATTCGACACCCCGGCAGGAGTAGCCGCGACCGAGAAGTACCTGGAGTCGTTCCGCGCGGGCTACAGCCCGCCGGAATCGTCGAACTGGAGCGAGCTGGAATCCACCAAAGCCTTCCAGAACGGCGATGCAGCCACCGTATTCACCTGGTCCTGGCATATGGAGGATTTCGTCAACCCGACGAAAGCGGCCCCCGAGTTGGCCGGCAATGTGGGCGTAGCACCGATGCCGGGCTTCCCCGGCCACGAGGCGCAGAGCTACGCCTACACCTGGCTGGCCGGCGTCATGAACACGTCGAACAACCAGGGCGCGGCCTGGGAGTACGTGAAGTGGATGACCGACGCGGCGACCGAACGCGCTATCGCGCTGGACAAATCGTCGCCGGCGACGAGCACCGGGATCACCATGCACGATTCGAACATGCTCGATCCCGAGGTCAACGCGGCCAACAACGACCTGCCCCGGCGACAATACGAAGCGCTGCAGTCCGCCCGCGCCATTCCGATGAACCTGGATTGGCCCCGGATCATGGATGTGCTGGCCGTGGCCGTCAGCAATATGGCCAACGGCGACGATGTGCGCGAGCAACTCACCGACGCGGCACGCCGAATCGACGATCTCGACTGAGCGAGCGCCCTCGCTTCCACACGAAAGCCGAATGTATGACTTTGAAAGACAGTGCCTTCCTGCCCTATGCCGATCCGGAGGAGTTCATCGTCGAGTGGACCGACCGCATCTGGGTGCAGCGCGGGGTCGGACTGATCAGGCAGAACTACGCCCCCGACGCGATCGTGCACGGCGCCTACGGCACCGGGGTCGGCGTGGAACCCGTGGTCGCCTCCACCCTGGCCAAGATCAGCGCCTTCCCGGACCGGGTGGGCCAGGCCGAGGACGTGGTGTGGGAAGCCCGCGGTGACGACGCGTTCCTCAGTTCGCATCGCATCTTCAGCAGCGGCACGAACTCCAAGCACACCGTCTACGGACCGCCCACCCATCGCCGGTTCTCACACCGGACCATCGCGAACTGCCTCTATCGCAACGGAGTGATGGAGGAGGAGTGGGTGATCCGCGACGAACTCGCCGTGGTCCAGGACCTCGGCCTGGATCCATTCGAGGTGGCGCGCACCCTCGCCTTCCGCGGTTTCACCGGTTCGGCCGCTCGCGAGAAAGCGGTGCAACCCCTCACCGCCGGCGATTCGGGCGCCCGCCCCGATACCCACCGCGACGAATGCGCCTTCGTCCTGGACATGTTCGACACCGTGCCGGGCCAGGCCATGTTCCACCGGATCGACGAGTACATCGCCCGCGATATCACCTGCCACACGGTCGGCAACCGCACGCTCACCCGGCCGCGGAACTACCAGGAATCGTGGATGGACCTGCTCGCGCCCTTCCCCGATGCCCGGATCGAGGTGCGCGACATCGTGGCCAATGATTCGGCGCCGCACGGCGGGCTGCGGGTAGGTGTCGTCTGGTGGCTCACCGGTACCTACTCGGGACTGCCGGTTCTCGGCCCGGCCACCGGGTCCCGGGTCGAAATTCTCGGGTCCTCGCAGTTCCGGCTGCGCGAGGGCCGCATCGTCGAGGAGTGGCGGGTCTACGACCAACTCGCCGTCCTGGCCCAGCTCGCCCGCGCCCGCGGCGACGAACCCACCGCGGCGGCGGCCGCCGCCTCCGCTCCGGAAAGGCAGTGACATGGCAGAAGTCAGTTACCAGAAGGCGACCCGCCGCTACGCCGGGTCCGACAGCGCCGCCGTCGACCGCCTGGACCTGGATATCGCCGACGGCGAATTCCTGGTGCTGGTCGGACCGTCCGGCTCGGGTAAGACCACCGCGCTGCGCATGCTGGCCGGGCTCGAGGACGTCGACGACGGGTCGATCTCCATCGGCGACCGCGATGTCACCTTCGTCCAGCCGAAGGAACGCGATATCGCCATGGTGTTCCAGTCCTACGCGCTGTACCCGCATATGACCGTCGGCGACAATATGGGCTTCGCCCTGAAGCTCCAGGGCGTACCGAAGGACACCATCCGGCAGAAGGTCGCCGATGCGGCGAAGATGCTGGACCTCGCCCCGTTCCTCGATCGCAAGCCCAAGGCGCTCTCCGGCGGGCAGCGCCAGCGCGTGGCGATGGGCCGGGCGATCGTCCGCGATCCGGCGGTGTTCCTGATGGACGAGCCGCTGTCGAATCTCGATGCCAAACTGCGCGTGGAGACCCGCGCCAATATCGCCTCGCTGCAGCAGCGGCTGGCCACCACCACGGTCTACGTCACCCACGATCAGGTCGAGGCCATGACGATGGGCCACCGGGTCGCGGTGCTGAAAGACGGTGTGCTGCAACAGGTGGCGACCCCGCGCGAACTGTACGACCGTCCGGCCAATGCCTTCGTGGCGGGTTTCATGGGCTCGCCCGGCATGAACCTCACGACCTTGAGCGTATGCGCCGACGGAGTCGAGATCGGCGATTGCACCGTCCCGGTGGCGCGGTCGGCGGTCGCGGATCTGCGCGAGATCGTGTGCGGGATCCGGCCGGAGACACTGCGGTTGATCGGCGAAGAAGACGAGGGCTTCGCACTCACCGTGGAACTGGTCGAGGAGCTGGGCGCGGATGCGTATGTCTACGGCACCGTGCTGAGCCCGTCCGGACCGCATCGGGTGAATGTCCGGGTCGACGGCCGGACCCCGCCACGAATCGGGCAGACGGTGCGCGTCGGTGTCCGCAACCATGAGGAAGTGCATCTGTTCCATCCGGATACGGGCGCTCGCCTGGCGGCCTGAGCTGCCCCTTCACCGTGCGCCGGCCGGGCTCCGCCCCGGCCGGCGCATTGTGCTGTCCGCGCCCGGCACGGCTTCCGGCGCGTCGGCGCAGTTCCCGGATATCCTTCCCACATCGCCGCAACCGGCACTTCCCTGGCGATGAATACGTATGTACCCTAGGTCTCATGCCACTCGATCCGATTGCCTATCAGCCCTACGCCGACCCCGACGACTTCATCCGCGAGGTCACCGATCACATCTGGATCGAGCGCGCGATCGGCCATATCAACGACAACTACGAACCGGATTCGATCGTGCACGGCGTGTACGGCACCTCCACCACCGCACGCGAGGTGATCGAGGGAACACTCATGCGGATCTCGACCACCCCGAACCGGGTGGGCCAGGCCGAGGACATCGTCTGGGAGGCCCGCGGCGACGACGCGTTCCTCAGCTCGCATCTGGTGCTCGGTACCGACCTGGAGAACATCGAATACCGCAGCCGCAATATCGCCAACTGCCTCTACCGCCGCGGCCGGATGGTCGAGGAATGGGTCGTGCGCGACGCGCTGTCGGTGGCGCGCCAACTCGGCCAGGACCCCGACGAACTCGCCCGCCGGCAGGCATTCCGCGGCTTCAGCGGTTCCATGGCCGGCCCCGCCCCCGCCGATGTGATCACCGAAGGCGGGAGCGGTCCGCGGCCGGACGATTTCCGGCCCGAGGTCGAAATGGTGCTCGAGTTCATCGACTCGGTCTGGAACAAGCGCGAACTGGAACGGGTCGAGCAGTTCTGGATCCGCGACCTGTGGCTGAACACCATCGACGATCGCACCATCGCCCGCCCCGAGGGCTATCGGCGCGCACTGCTGCGTATGCTGCGGCCCTTCCCGGGCGGCACCTTCGACATCCGGGATGTCGCGGCCAACGACTCACCCCGCTACGGCGGCCTGCGCATCGCGGTGACCTGGAAGTTCACCGGAAAGTACGACGGGATCGCCGATTACGGCCCGCTCACCGGCTCACCGGTCGAGATCATCGGCATCTCCCAGTTCCTGGTCCAGTCCGGCAAGATCGTCAAGGAGACCCGGATCTACGACGATATCGCCACCCGGTCCCAGATCTACGCCCGTCGCGGCGACGAACCGTATGTGAGCCAGAACATCTACTGATCGCCGTCCGGGTCGCCGCCGGGCGCGGCGGCGACCCGATTGCGCAGCAGCATCTGCTGCGCCATCCGCGCCAGCTCTCGCGTCGCCGGCGACAGCACCCCCGATTCCCGCTGGACCAGCGCGATGGTGTCGTACAGCGGCGGCGCGAAACTCACCACCCGCACCTCGGGCGGGCAGGCGGAACTGGTCGCGACGGCGCGCGAGATGATCGTGTCCCCGATCCCCCGCCGCACCAGCCCGAGCGCCGATTCCACCTGTTCCACCTCGATCAGCGGTTCGATCCGGTGACCCGCGAGCTGAGCCCGTTCGGCCAGTTGGCGGCGGGTCGGTTCCTTCCATCCGTAGTGCGCGTCGTAGAGGACCACCGTGGCGTGGGCGAACTGGTCGATGGTGACAGCGCTCGCCACGCGCTCCGGTACGACGGAGGCGTAGAGCACTTCGTCCCGGACCAGCGGGGTCACCCGCAGCCCGTCGGCATCGATGGGCAGTACCACCAGGCCCGCTTCCAGCCGCCCCTCGGCGACCTCCGCCGCGACCTCGACCGAGTTCATCCCCACCAGCCGGATCCGTACCTCCGGGAATCGGCGATGGAACTCCTCGGCCAGCTCGGACAGCAGATAGTACGAGGCATTGCGGAGCACGCCGAAGGTGGCCACACCGCCGGTCAGCGACCGCACCGATTTCAGCGCCGCCACCCCGCTGTCGGCCGCGGCCAGCGAGTGTTCGGCATGCGGCAGCAGCGCGACCCCGGCGGCGGTGAGGACAAGTTTGCGGCCGCCGCGGACGAATAGGATTGTCCCGTATTCGTCCTCGAGGGTCCGGACCAGTTCGGAGACCGAGGCCTGGGCGATACCGAGCGATTTGGCGGCGGCGGTGAACGTCCCGGTCCGGGCCGTGACGAGAAACGCGCGCAGTTGCCGGAGAGTCACAGGATGATCCTATGCCAAGAGCAGCAACTACCCCGGTTGTCCGGGGCCGAGCTGGTTTCTAGGTTCGAATTCGTGACCCTCTCGCCCTGGCAGACCCACAGCGTCGCCGACCTCCGCCGGCTCCTGACGGACGGAACCGTGACCAGCGCGGAGATCACCCGAACGTATCTGGATCGGATCGACCGCTGCGACGGCGCCGGATCCCCGCCGCCGAACTCCATCGTCGATATCGACCGGGCGGCGGTCGAGCATGCGCGCGCCCGGGACCGCGAACGTGCCGCGGGCCGGGTTCGCGGCCCGCTGCACGGCATCCCGTTCGTGGTGAAAACCAATATCGCCGCGGTCGGCCTGCCGGCGACGGCGGGCAATCACGGGCTCGCCGCCTACCGCCCCCGCATCGATGCCGCCGTGGTCCGCGAACTCCGCGCCGCCGGGGCCGTCGTCCTCGCCTCCGCGAACATGTCGGAATTCGCCTGGCACGGGACATTCACCGAAAGCTCCGTCCGCGGTGTCACCGCCAATATCTTCGACCCCGCTCGCAGCGCGGGCGGGTCGAGCGGCGGGAGCGCGGTGGCGGTGGCCGCGGGTTTCGCGCCGATCTCCCTCGGCACCGATTCCTGCGGCTCGGTGGTGGGACCGGCGGTGCACGCCGGACTCGTCGGTTTCCGGCCGTCCGGTGGCGCGGTCGGCCGCAGCGGCGTCATCCCGCTGTCCCCGTCCCAGGATGTCGTCGGACCGATCGGCCGGACCGTGCGCGATATCACGGAATTCGCCGACGCGATGACGGGCGGCCGGCATTCCTGGCTCGCCGGAGCGGCGGAAACCGATCTCACGGAACTCACCGCCGCCTACCTGACCTGGCCTTTCGAGACACCCTCCGGTCGCTCCGCGCCGCGCGGCCGCGACGACCGATCCGCCCGATTACGGATGCTCGCCGACCAGACGATCGACACACTCACACACGAATTCCGGCTGCGCCGCGCCGAGTTGCCGGAGCTGGACGCCGCTTTCGCCCGTGATGTGCTCACCGATAGCGGGTGGACGGACGCACGGCATTCGATCGACCGGTTCCTCGAACGGACCCCGGCCCGATACGAGCCGGCCGCCGACGTCCGGCCGGGATCCCGCCCCACCTTCGCCGACCTGCTCACCACGACGGCCCTCGACCGGGACACGGTCGCGGCGTGGCTGGCGGCGCCGCCGATACCGAACCCGGCCCACGACGCGGCCCTGGCGAAACAGCGCGCCGGGCGCCGAGCACTCACCGAACTGCTCACCCGCCGCGGCGTCGATGTACTCATCTATCCCACGGCCCCCGATATCGCACACCCCGGCTGGGCCGGGACCGCCGCGGCCGGAATCGCCTCGAACACCGGCGCGCCCTCGGTGCAGGTGCCCATCGGCGAGATCGCGGGTTTCCCGGTCGGTCTGACGGTCACCGCGGCACCCGGCCGGGACACCCGCGCGCTGGCGGTCGCCGCGGCCCTGGAGGCGGTCGCGCCGAACGCGGTACGACCGCCCGGAATCGGAACTTGAGGCCGTACCGTTCACGGAGGTCCCGAGAGGCGAGCGGTACGTGTCGGACGGGGGTGCCCGGCCGTCGGCCGCCCGCGACCGCCGCGGTTTCCGACGGGCGCGGAGGCGCGGGGCGGGGCAACCCTCCGCCACGAGCCGGGTGACATGTGGGGGGCGACCGCGGCGCTGCCTACCTCGGTGGCGATCGGGGCGGATGGCGGCCGCGGTGGACGAGTTTCCCGGTACCGGCGCCCTGATCTCTCACCCGCAGCGGGTGAGGAACCGGCGTGCGACCGGCCCTAGGGTCGGTCCGGAAGCGTGCGCACCCTCGACGAAGGAGCCGGAGATGGCCGGTACGTTGACCGTCTGGAAGTTCCCCACCGCCACCGGCGCCGATACCGCCGTATCGACATTGGGCGATCTGCAACGCCGGGAGTTGATCACCGTGCAGGACGCCGCGGTGGTGAGCTGGCCGGCGGACGCGAAGAAGCCCAAGACCCGTCAGTTGCACAGCCTGGCCGGGCTCGGTGCGCTGGGCGGCGCGTTCTGGGGCCTGCTGTTCGGGCTGTTGTTCTTCATCCCGCTCATCGGTGCCGCGATGGGTGCGGGTCTGGGCGCGATGTCGGGGTCGCTGGCCGATATCGGTATCGACGACGACTTCATCAAAGAGGTGCGCGACAAGCTGACCCCCGGTACCTCGGCGCTGTTCGCGTTGACCTCCAATGCCACGGTGGACCGCGTGCACGAGGCGTTCCACGGCCAGTCGGCGGAGTTGGTCTCCACCAACCTGTCCCATGAGCAGGAAGCCAAGCTGCGCGAGGTCTTCGCCGACTGATCTCCGGCTCCCGCCCCGCAGGAGTGCCTGTGAACACTCATCCACCGATTACCGGGCACGGGATCGTGGGCGATCGGCGGACCGCGGCGCCGGTGTCCTCGGCCGGGACGCTCCGATGAGGGATTCCGACCTGACCACTGTGCTGCACGGGCCGCTGTTCTCCCGCCGGATCCCACTGGACCGCGATAACGCCGCCAGCCGGATCAGCGCCTACATCTACGGCAACATTCTCGTGCTCACCGCCCTCGTCCCCGTGGCCACCGCCGAGAAACACCTCGGCATCCTCATCGTGGCCGGCACCGCCGTCTCCACCTTCCTGGCGCACAGTTTCGCCGAAACGGTCGCCCGCACCGTCCGCGAACAACACACCACCACCGTCGCCGACCGGGTCCGCGCCCTCCGCAATTCGGTACCGATCCTCACCTCCGCGGTCCTGCCCTGTGCCGTCCTCGCCGCCGGCCGGCTGGGCTGGCTGCAACCCCGGACCGCACAGGTTCTCGCCGAAGTGATCATCCTCGTGCGTATCGGCGGGATTGTCTTCGTCATCGGCAGACTCCGCGGCCGGCGTCCCACCCGTGCCACCGCGATCACCGCGCTGCTGCTCACCCTCGCCGCCGCCCTCGTCGTGATCGTCAAGATCGCGCTGACCCATTGACGCCGCCCCACGCGACCCGCCGACACCGCGGCCCATGGGCTTACCTCGGCGCCGGAGGCGATCGCGGCGCACCCGGTCGCGTCGCCACGGATCGGGACGTGGGCCTGCTCCTCCTGCTCGCCGGCGGCGTTCCGGGATCAGCGCGTGGAACACCTCGGCTCCCTGGTGTCGTACTCGGCGGCGGTCACGGGGAGCGCATCGAGCCGGGCCGATGGACACAGGCAGTCTGTAACCATGAACAGCAGTGACCTCGCCCGTATCCTGCACGAGGTTCTTCGCGCCGTCACCCGCGGCGAACCGGATGTCACCACACTGGCGACCTCGCTGACCGAACTGGGACTCGATACCGGGACGGTCGGCGATATCGTCGACCACGCACGTCGCGACCGGGCCGAGGTCACCCGCCTGCGCCGCCGTGAACAGGAGCTCACCGCGCTGTTCTCCAGCGCCCGTGATCTGGCCGAGGAGCGTGATATCGACGCGCTGCTGGCCAGGTTGGTGGCGCGCGCCCACGAGATGATGGGCACCGACGTGACCTATCTGTCGGAATTCGACACCACCACGCGCGACCTGCACGTCCGCAAGACGATGGGGGCGGTGACCCCGCAATTCCAGGACCTGCATGTCCCCGCCGGAACGGGACTGGCGAGCCGGATCGCCGAGACCCGGGCAGCGCAGTGGGTGCCGCGATACAGCGAGTACGCGGATGGCACCCACGAGCACACCATCGACGATGCCGTCTTCGCCGAGGGGATCATCTCCATCCTCGGCGTGCCCATGCTCTCCGACGGGACCGTGCTCGGCGTGCTCTTCGCCGCGACCCGGCAGGAACACCAGTTCACCCCCGACGAGATCGCGCTGCTCTCGGCGCTGGCCGACCACGCCTCGGTGGTGTTGCAGACCGCGAACATCCTCACGCAACTCCGGGAGTCGCAGGACCGCACTCGCGGCGCCCTGGATAAATTGACCGCGCACCTGGAAGCACGCGATCGGTCGAGCGCGGTCCACCAGGAACTCGTCCACGCCGTCCTCTCCGGCGGTGGCTTCACACAGGTCGCGCGCACCTTGGCGGCGGCGCTGGACCGGCGGGTGACGATCATCGACGCCGATTCCTTCTCGCTCGCCGCCTCCGCGGCCGCGGACCAGGAAGCATACGGCGGTGAGTCTGGCCCCGGATGTGCGTGCCGCGATCTCGCTGAGTCGTGCGAGCGGGCACTGCCGGACCGTCGCGAACAACAGATCGGTCGAGGCGGTCGCCGCCGTCACCGCCGGTGAACTCCACTTCGGAGCCCTGCTGCTCAGCCCGGGCAGCGTGGAACTGGGTCCGGTGGAGCGACGCACGATCGAACGGGCGGCTCAGGTCGCCGCTCTACTGGCCCTGCAACAGCGGGCGGTCACCGACGCATACCGCCGTGAGCGCGGCGAACTCATCGCCGACCTGCTGCATTCCTCGCCAGAGCGGCGTCGCGGCATGGACCAGCGGGCGCGCAACCACCGCCTGACGTTGTCCGAACTGCGTACGCTGCTCATCGTCGATGTGCCGCCGGCCCGGCGGACCGGGGCCGAACGCGCCGTCGCGGGTTTTCTCGGCCGCGGCGGGTTGGTGGGTGAGCACGCGGCCACCATCACCGTCATCGCATCGGCTGCCGATCCGATAGCCTTGGCGAACGATCTGCGCAGGCATCTCATCGGCGCACTCGGGGCTCCGGTGCTGGTCGTGGCCTCGCCGCGGGCCGCCACGCCCGACGAACTCCCGGACCTGTTCCGCACAGCGCAACAGACAGTGCGACTGCTGGCCGGGCTGGGCATCGACGACCGCGCGGTCGCCACCGACGCCTACGCCCCGTACACCGTCCTGTTCGGCGCCAACCCGCAAGCCCTGCAGTCCTTCCTCGATCTCACCATCGGGCCGGTCGTCGACTACGACGCCCGGCACGGCACCGATCTGCTCACCACACTGCGTACCTTCGTGCGGCACGAGGCAAGCCCGACGAAGACCGCGCGAGCGCTGAACTACCACCCCAATACGATCCTGCAACGCCTCGAACGTCTCAAAGCCCTGCTCGGAGCGGATTGGCGCCAGGACGAACACCTGTTCCGTATCTCGCTCGCCACTCGGCTGGACGAGTTGCGTCCGGTATCCCGAGCATGAACAGCAAAATATGCCCTCAGCACACTGAAATCACGGTTTCATGTGGTCATGACACATGTCGCGGGTTACAGCGCGGTCGTACCGTCGGACCCGGCAAATGTTCATCGGGGTCACGGATACCGCGCCCCCGCGATGTGGAGGGCGGCCCAGTGACCGTGAACAGCAGGATTCCGGGATTCAAGGACTCGTCCGTCGAGCACCGTCGCTCGGTGGTTTCCGAGCGGACCGGAGTAGCTGTCGCGGAGCTGGACGTTCTCGAACCCGCGCACGGCCTGGACACCGAGCATGCCGATCACATGATCGAGAATGTGATCGGAGTGCTGGGTATTCCGGTCGGCATCGCCACCAACTTCCGGGTGAACGGCCGAGATTATCTGGTCCCCATGGCCACCGAGGAGCCGTCGGTCGTCGCCGCGGCGAGCAATGCCGCACGCATGGCCCGCGAGCGAGGCGGATTCTTCACCTCCGGCACCGGTCCGGTGATGCAGGCGCAGATCCAGCTGCTGGACCTCCCCGATCCCGAGGCCGCGCGCCTGCGAATTCTGGAGCAACGCTCGACCATCGTGGACCTCGCCAACGAGCAGGACCCGACCCTGGTCCGGTTCGGCGGCGGCGCGACAGACCTACAGGTGCGCCTGGTGCCGACGCGAACCGGCACGCATGTCGTCGCGCATCTGGTGGTCGATGTGCGCGATGCGATGGGGGCCAACGCGGTCAACACCATGGCCGAGGCCATCGCGCCCCGGCTCGCGGCCGTCGCCGGCGGGCGGCCCCTGCTCCGCATCCTCACCAATATGGCCGATCGGCGAATCGTGCGGGCCCGCGCCGTTTTCGACCGTGACCTGCTGGGCGGTGAGCAGGTCGTCGACGATATCGTGCACGCCTCCGCACTCGCCGAAGCAGACCCCTACCGTGCCGCCACGCACAACAAGGGCATCATGAACGGCATCACCGCCGCGGTCCTGGCCTCCGGTAACGACACCCGCGCCGTCGAAGCGGGCTGTCACTCCCACGCCGTCGGTCCCGAGGGGCGGTACGCAGCTCTTTCGCACTTCGAGAGGACCGCCGACGGACACCTGTCCGGCACGCTGGAGGTGCCGATGGCGGTGGGTCTCGTGGGCGGAGCCACCAAGGCCCATCCCGTCGCACGGGCAGCGATCAAGATACTCGGCGTGGCGTCGGCCACCGAACTCGCGGAGGTCGTGGTCGCGGTGGGACTGGCCCAGAATCTCGCCGCCTGCCGCGCCCTCGCGGCCGAAGGTATCCAGCGTGGCCATATGAGCCTGCACGCCCGTACCGTCGCGGTCACCGCCGGAGCGAGCACCGGGGAACTCGACGCTGTCGTCGCGCAACTCATCCAGGACCGCAACATTCGCGTCGAGCACGCCGAGAAGGTGCTCACCGACCTGCGGAACGGGAGCTGAGGTGGCGCCGGACACCGAGGCCGTCCGCCGGCCCGCACCGCAGGTCCACCGCAGGCCGGATCTGCCGGCCGCGGTCCGGGTGTACGAGGTCGGCCCCCGCGACGGTCTCCAGGCAGAAGCCACTGTGGTGCCGACACCGGTCAAAGCCGAATTCTGTCGGCGGCTCGTCGCCGCGGGGGTGTCGGCGCTCGAGCTCACGAGCTTCGTCTCACCGCGATGGATCCCACAGCTGTCCGATGCCGAGCGACTGCTGGCCGTGCTGGACCTGCCCAGCGATATCCGCCGGGTGGTGCTGGCACCGAACCGCCGCGGGCTCGACAGGGCGTTGGCCGCCGGCGCCACGGAACTCGCCGTATTCGTGAGCGCGACCGAGACCTTCGCGGACAAGAATCTGCACACCACCGTCGCCGGCGCGATCGAATCCGCACGCCCCGTAGTGCACGGTGCCGGAGCACAGGGGCTTGCCACGCGCGGATACATCTCGATGTGTTTCGGGGACCCCTGGGAGGGCGCTGTCGGCACCTCGGCCGTAGCCGATATCGCCGAACGTCTCCTCGACCTGGGGGTGGCCTCGATCTCGCTGGGCGACACCATCGGGGTGGCCACGCCCGGACACGTCCTCGACCTGCTGGAAGCCCTGTTCGACCGCGGTATCCGCCCGGAGATCACGGCGATGCATTTCCACGACACCTACGGCCAGGCGCTCGCGAACGTCTATGCCGCCCTGAGCGCCGGGATCACCGAGTTCGACAGCGCCGCCGGCGGCCTGGGTCGCTGTCCGTATGCCGCCGGAGCCACCGGAAATCTCGCCACCGAGGACCTGGTGTGGATGCTGCACGGCCTCGGTATCACCACCGGTATCGATCTGGACGCGCTCATCGCGACTTCCTGGTGGATGTCGACCGTCATCGGTCGACCCAGCCCTTCCCGAGTGGTCCGCGCCCGCACCGCCTCGACATCCTGACCTGCCCGACCCCTCGACGCCGACGGAGTACCCATGCCCACCCAACCCCCGCCGACCACGGCACCGACACCGGTCGGCCCGCCCACCGCAGAGCCGGCCGCCGGCAACGAACAACCGCAGTACCTGGAGGTATGGGGTGATACCGTCGTCGGTCGCCACCTGGCCCTATCCGTGGTCATCGGCATCGGCGTGAGCCTGTCCGCACTTCTGCTGTCGGACCGGGCTTTCTCTTCGTTCGTGGCCAACGACTCGCTCGCCGACGCCTACGCTCTCCTCGTGGGGATCGCCGGATGTGTGATCGCCGGTCTGATCTGCGGGTGGCTTTTCCGTCCGAAACGGATCGTGGTCACCGAGGTGTCCGAAGACGCGGCCGTCGGCGAGGTCATCGCCGCACTGCGCGAGGAACGACACGGGCTGGGCTCGCTCGACGATCTGCCCGCACACACCCGGCGCGAACTCGACGAACTCGGGTTGAGCCGGCGGTTCACCGAAGCCGAACACTCCACCACCGGGACAGTGTCATGAGTTCGATCCTCACCAGCGATATCGCGCTGGCCATCATGCTCGCCGTGGTCGGCGCAATCGTCTTCTCGTTGATCGGGATGGTCTCGGGTACCGACGAAACCGCGACCATCGCCCCGCTGACCCTGCTGGTGATTCTGCTCGGCGCTCCCCCGGCAGGCGTGTTCACCTTCTTCCTCGCCGGAGCCGTGGCCAAACATATGACGCATGCGGCGCCGACCACACTCCTCGGTATACCCGGGGACACGATGGCGGTTCCGCTCATGCGCGAAGCGCGGATGTTACGCGCACTCGGCGTGCCCCATATCGCGCTCCGCAAAGCGATCTCCGCGGCCCTCATCGCCGCTGTGATAGCCGTCCCCGCCGCCGTACTGTTCGCCGTGCTGCTGGCCCCGGTCGCCGACACGGTCCAGTCCGCCGCGCCGTGGTTGTTCCTGCTGGCCGCCCTCGGCATCGCCTACGCTTCGCCCGGGAAATGGGCGGGCGTGCTCGCGCTCGTACCCTTCGTGGTCCTCATCCTCGGCCTCAAACAGCTCACGGCCTCCTACGATGTCGCGCTCAACATCAGTTACTTCCTCGGCATCGCCGTCGGGCCACTGATCGCCGATCTCTTCTTGTCGTTGGGACCACAGGGACGTGCCGAGATGGCACGCAAGGAGCCGGCGACGGTATGGCTGGCACCCGACGTCAAGACCTGGAAGGGCTACTTTCCCAACCCCTTCCGGATCCTCGACCGTGGCCAGACCGGCTATGTCGCGGCCACCGCCACCGTGTCGAGCGCCACCTTCGTTTTCAGTCCGGTCGCCATGACGGTCCTGATGGGTGAAGTGGTCGGGAGCCGTATCAAGCACGGCTACCGTCGGCTCACCTCGGTGATCGCCGCCCGCAACGGCACGACCGAATCCACCTATATCGCCGAAGCCCTGATCCCCCTCATCGCCTTCGGACTGCCACTGAGTCCGGTCGCCGCCGGGCCCGCCGCCCCCCTGTTCAACGCGCCACCGGTTTTCACCACCGACGACGGCAACGGCAATATCGACAACCTGTCCACCGCACTCACCAGCACCGAATTCCTGTTCTACGGACTCGCTGCCGTCGCGGTGGCCGGGCTCATCGCCTACCCCTTCGCGATGAACTTCGCCCACCGGGCCGCGACCGTCGTCGTGCGGTTCGTGAGCCATGAAGCCATCATCGCCGCCTTCGCCGGACTGGTCGTGGTGATCAGCGTGTGGGAGGGCGGGATCCTGGGACTCGCCGTGACCCTCACGGTCGGCCTCGTGGGCGGCCTGCTGTGCCGGTTCTTCAAGATCCACGCCGGAGTGTTGTTCATGGGTTACTACGTCGCGGTATTGACGATCCCCGCGGTGCTCGCTCTCTGAGCGAGCACCGACCGTCTCCGGGAAATCCGAGGGTTCCGCCGCCGCTACCGACCACGGTGCGGCGGCGGAACCATTGCCATACAGCGTCTCCACAGTCCACACCGGTAGGCAAGCGACTCGCCGATTCCGGTGTCCTGGTCGAGCATGTTCCGGCGGGGCGTCATCGAGGCCGACGGACTCGCCTCGTCAGACGGGCTCGCGTCGGCGGCGGACTCGCGGCCGGGCATCCACCCACGCCACCGTGATCCCCACGGTGCCGCTCACCCTGGTCACAGCCCTCGCTGTGGTCGTCGATATCGCCCCGGCCCGCCGATAGCGCCCCTGCGGACACGGCAGAACTTCATAGGGTTTCCCTTTGGTTATCCAAGGATTGCAATGGGTTGTCCATTGATACGGGAGGCCATACCGTCGAATCATGAAGTTCACCCCCGCCCGCCTCGCCGAACTCGAAGGCTCCTTCCAGATCCTCAAGCGCCCCGCGCTGGACCGCCCGGCCGCCCAGCGCGACCCGAGGGTCATCGCCACCGTCTCGGAGATGCTCTCCACGATCGAGCAGGGCGGCCTCGACGCGGTGCTGTCCTATGCCCGCGATCTCGACGGCTTCACCGCCACCCAGGTCGAACTCGGCGCGGCCGAACTGGCGCGGTCCGGCGATTCGCTGTCGCCCGAGCTGCGGGCGGCACTGGAACTGGGCCACGAACGGACCAGCGCGTTCGCCCGCGAAACCCGTTCGCATCTGGTGGATTTCGAAACCCGGCCGGCAACCGGCCTGACCACCGGCGTGCGCTACGTACCGATCTCCCGGGTGGGCGCCTACGTGCCGGCCGGCCGTTTCCCGCTGCTCGCCGGGGCGTTCATGACCGTCGGCGTGGCCAAGGTGGCCGGGGTCCCGACCGTCCTCGCCTGCACTCCCCCGCGCCGCGACGGCACCGCCGACCCCGCCGTGCTCTACTCCTGCCATCTCTCCGGCACCGACCGCGTCTATGTGCTGGGCGGTGTCCAGGCGCTGGCCGCCATGGCGTTCGGCCTGCTCGGTGAACCGTCGGTCGATATGCTCGTCGGCGCCGGCAACGCCTATGTGGCCGAGGCCAAACGGCAGCTTTTCGGCAAGGTCGCCATCGACCTGCCGGCCGGCCCGTCGGAGGTCGCGGTGATCGCCGACGAGACGGCCGATCCGGCCACCGTCGCCGCCGATCTCCTCGGCCAGGCCGAACACGGCACCGAATCGCCCGCCGCCCTGGTCACCACCTCGCGGCAACTCGGCGAAGCGGTGATCGCCGAGGCCGACCGGCAACTGGAAACCCTGAAGACCCGCGAGATCGCCGGACCGGCCTGGCGCGACTACGGGTCGGTGACCTGGGCCAAGGACCCCGCGACCGCCGCGGCCCTGATGGACGATCTCGCGCCCGAACACCTGGAGATCCAGACCGCCGACGACGAGTACTACCACAACACCCTGCACAACT
Organism: Nocardia grenadensis; assembly: GCF_050942415.1. NCBI lineage: Bacteria > Bacillati > Actinomycetota > Actinomycetes > Mycobacteriales > Nocardiaceae > Nocardia > Nocardia grenadensis. Next base: position 4,161,002 of record NZ_CP192054.1, read on the forward strand.
ACGGCTCGATCTTCCTGGGCCGCTGGAGCACGGTGGCGTACTCCGACAAGGGTATGGCGGGCACCAATCATGTGCTGCCGACCGCCGGTGGCGCCAAGCACAGTGCGGGCCTTTCGGTCTCCCGCTTCCTCAAGCCGCTGACCTACCAGCGCGTGGAGCGGTCGGCCACCCCCGAGGTGGCCGGTGCCGTCGAAACCATCTCGCAGTACGAAGGTATGGCCGCTCACGAGGCGACCGCGACCCTCCGCCTCGATGCCTACCGGGCCGGCGAGGCCTGAAATACGCCCCGGCGGGCCGTCGGCCCGCGCGGCCGTAACCGGCGTGCCCCCACCCCGAATCACGCGAGGTGGGGGCACTCCGATTCTCGAGCTCAGGGCCACCAGAGCGCGACCGTGAGCCCCAGCAGACCCAGCACCAGCTGCATCAGCGTCAGGTCAGCCATCCACCGGCCGCCCCCGCGGGCCCTCGGCACTGCCCCAGCGGTGACCGCGCGGGTAGAGCCGGATCGGGGTGATCAATGCCGCGTGCTCGGCGACCAGCTGCCGCACCGATTCGGCGTGTTCGAAACCTGGTACGACCACTGCCCGCGCACCGAACTCGCTCGCATGCCGAACCAGCGCCAGCACGGTCACCAGCGGACGCGCGTCCGTGTACACGGTGTACACGAGCCGATATCCGTGCCGCCGCGCCAACTCGTGCAGGTCCACGGTGGGAGTGGGAACATCACGCCTGACCAGACCGATCGCAGCCGGACTCTCAGCACTGACCACGCGGGCCTCCCGCGTCCGCGCACCATCGCCGCATCGCGGACGCGATGAACTCCAACTTCTCGATCGGCGGCAGCACCGCCGCGGGCCCGTCCGGAATCCGCGTGACCCCGGGGGTTCGAGCAGGTAGCCGGTCCGGACACGCTTGGCTCGGCCGACCGCGCCGTAATCCTTTGGCATACATGAGTGATCCACTGCTCCTGGCTAGTCTTGGAGGGCACCCGGCGCAGGGTCCAACAGGGCATCAGCGACCAAACTGTGAATGATGGACCACCAGTTCGCGGCGCTCCTGGCGTTGATCTGGTGTCCCCCAGCACTTCTGAGGGGTGGCCTGCGCCGGGTGCGTCCTCAGTAGACAAGAGCTCCAGCGGGTTTGGAAGCTTCCGATATCTCAATTTCTGAGAAAATCTGCAACATTCCAGTTTTCGCCCTCCCGGCATTCCAATTCGAGGCACACTGCCTTCCAATGCGGGATGCGGAGGCCCGCGCAAAGGGGAGTGGGATGGCAGATAGGGAGACCGACAGCACTTTCGCGCGACGGACGCTGGGGAGGCAGCTACGACACCTGCGCGAGACTTCGGGGGTCAGCGTCCAAACGGCCAGGCAGGCCATCGGGGTGGGTCATCAGACCCTGTGGCGCTTGGAGACCGGACAGTCCACGCGAATCTCGGCCTTGCAGGTGCGAGAGCTGTGTCGAATCTACAAGGCGCCTGACGAGGTCAGGGATGTTCTTCTGGACCTTCTGAGTGGACTGTCGTACAAGTCGTGGTGGCACGCCTACCGCGAAGCGGTACCGAAAGATTTCGACCTCTACCTGGGTCTGGAGGTTGCGGCCAGTCGATTCCTGACCTACGCCCCGACCCTGCTTCCAGGGCTGGTCCAGACCCAGCCATACCGGCGGGCAATGATCTGGGTATCGAATCCGGGAATGCGCACCGTAGAGGTAGAACAACATATCGAGATCGCAACCCGTCGCCAGTCACGGGTGCACGATGATCCCGGCCTGACAGTAGAGGTCCTGGTGAGCGAGGCTGCCTTGCGGCACCGGATCGGGGGACCCGCTGTAATGGCCGAGCAACTGGAGTATCTCGCCGAGTTGAGCGAGCTTCCGAATGTGTCGGTCAGGGCCATCCCGTTCATTGCTACTCACGTGGGCCTCGACGCAGGATTGTTCGTCCTGCTGGAGTTCCCACCGCATCGAACACCGTGGCTCTCAGAGCCGCCGGTTGTGTACGTTCAGGGCTACACCAGCGACCAATACCTCGAGCGGCCGGAGGAAATCGACCGATATCAGATGGCTGCCGCCGACATCAGGCGCGTCGCGCTCGATGAAGACCGAACCCGAGACCTGGTGCACAAGATAGCGAAGGAGCACCATGAACAGCGCTGACCTACCCGAGGCCCGGTGGTTCAAGAGCAGCCGGAGTTCCGGCACCAAGGAGTGCGTCGAAGCCGCGCATCTGAGCGGAGGTCTCGTCGGCGTGCGCGACTCCAAGAATCCGACCGGCCCCGCTCTGATCTTCACACCTGGTGAATGGGACGCCTTCCTGGCGGGCACCAAGTCCGGAGAGTTCGACCGGTCGTAGCCCTCGACCAATGAACCACCGGCCCGAGGCCGGTCACTCGGTCGCCGCGACTGCCTCGAGACGGGGCCGTGACGGCGACCGAGTCGTTTCCGCTTCCGGCCGGCCCACCCGTATCCCTCGGCTTGCTCGACCGGCCGATGCCTACGGGACCGCCTCCTGAGTACGCGGAACATACTGGGCCAGTGGGCAAGTCAGAGACTGTGAGTAGTTTCGCAGCCATGTCCGCCCAACCGTCGAACCCGCACGACGCGTATTTCCGGCACGTCCTGGCCCGCCCCGCCGACGCCGCCTCGGAACTTCGTACCGCGCTTCCGGATGCCCTCGCCCGGCGGATCAACTGGAGCCGACTACAACTGCAACCGGGTAGCTCGTCTCCACCGAACTACGCTCCCGATACAGCGATCTGCTCTATCGCACCCACCTCGACGGCCACGCGGCGTACATCTATCTTCCCCGTAACACAGACCTCGGCTCCGATATGCTGGAGCTGGTCGACGACCTGCGAGCCCTGTCGGCAGGACCGAACCCGATAAGCGACCTCCAGGCTGTCATGACCTACATACTCATAGTGGGCGAAACCACCGAAGAAGGTCTGGACCCGTTGATCGAGCAACTCGGTCCCCGAGCCAAGGAGGCAATAGTGACCACAGCCGAACGGCTCCGCGCCGAGGGCCGCGCCGAGGGCCGCGCCGCAACGTTGATCGAGTTGCTGACCGTAAAGTTCGGATCGGCACCGGAGACAACGATTCGCACGATCCGCGCTGCCGCCCCGGACCGCGTCGACACCTGGCTCCATCGCCTGATCACCGCCACCACGCTCGATCAGGTTTTCGCCTGAGGGCCACGGCCTCCTCGACCGTATGCGCGTTCCGTCGTCGGCCGGGCATACGGCTCGGCCACGACAGCACCGTGTACCGGCTGCCCTGGTGAGACACGGCACCGCACGCTCGGCACGACAGACCGGAGTCGCCGTCTGCCCTAATTGTCCGCGCTGAGCGCCTGGGTGCGCGCGCTCAGCGAACGACCGAGCTCGCTTACCTCCGCATCCATCTCGGGCAGCCAGGTGCGGGTGGCGGTGCCGACGAATCGCTCGACCAGGGGGGTCTGCAGCACCGGTTTCAGCCAGCGCAGCGCGCCCGCCCACCCGGGCACATCGATCCGCTCGGCACGCCGCTCGATGCCCCGTTCGAAGGCGGCAGCGCACTCCCGCACCGTGACAGTTTTCTGGAACAGGGCCGGCAACGAGGCGAGCGCCCGCGCGGCGGCCGGCAGGTCGATGAACGTTTCTCGCACCAGCGCGGTGTCGATCCACAACATATGCGCCGACCCGACCGCGACGCCCCGGTAGCCGACCTCCGCGCGCACCGCGTTGGCGAACTGCTCGACCCCGGCTTTCGTCGCGGAGTAACCCGCCAGCCCCGGCATCGCCACATAGGCGGCGACGGAGGAGACGAACAGCACGTAGCCGCGACGTTCGATGACCGCGGGCAGGGCGGCACGCACGGTATGGAAACATCCGACGAGGTTCACGTCGATCACCCGCCGGAAGGCGGCGGGGTCCACCGCCAGAACCGATCCGTAACTGCCGATACCGGCATTGGCCACGACGATATCGATTCCGCCGAACCGTTCGGTTCCCCGCGCGACCGCATCCTCCATCGCGGCGAGATCACACACATCGGCGGTAACCGCCACGACGTACTCGTCGCCGCCCAGCTCTATGGCGAGCTCCCGCAGCGGGGGCGGGTCGATATCGGTGAGCACCAGCCGCGCGCCACGCACCCGCAGCCGCCGGGCGAGCTCCGCACCGATACCGCGGGCGCTCCCGGTGATGAGTACGACCTTTCCGGTGAAGGCGGTCATGACGTTGAAGGTTAGACCGGCCGGTCCGGCTCCGGAAGGGTTCGACCGCCGATATCGGCGCCTGTGAGCGTGCTGTTATCGCGACGGCGGACTCTGCGCGCCCCGGACCCGAATTGTGACCCGGCCACTCTGCCGCGAGATATGGCACCGGCGTCGCCCTCGGGCTCGGCCGAGGGCACTTCGTGCGATGTTCCGCGGGTGCCGCCGCACCCGCGGACAGCCGGTGGCCGGCCCCTGATCCGGGTGGCGGGTCAGCGACCCCGGGATGATCTCCCGCGCACCGCGGACGCGTAACCGGCCGGGCCCCCTCCCAGACGTTCGCCGCCGGCGCGCATAGCACCACGCGGGACACATCGCCGGTATCGCGGAACCCGCCGATCGACACGCCATCTCGGGCGACGTTCTCCACTTCCACCACGATCGCGTGGAACGGCCCGTCCAGTCGTCTCCCGGCCCAGCGGCCGGAGCGGCCACTGGGCCGGGGCTGTGGGATGGCCGACTCGGTCACAGCTGGTTCAGCAGCCCCCTCACACTCCCACGAGTGGCGCAATGTCGTACCGCACATCGAGGCCGCCGGCTTCCGCGCCGTCACCTACGACCTCTTGGGATACGGCCGCTCCGAGCGGCCGGTGAACCGCGACACATCCGTCGCCGCCCAGACGGACCTGCTGGAACATTTCCTCAGCGCGCTGGACATCGACCAGGTCAACATCATCGCTCACGACATCGGCGGCGCCATCGGCCTGCGGTTCTCCATCACCCATCCCCACCGAGCGCGACGGCTGATGGTCATCGACACGGTCAGCTACGATTCGTGGCCCTCCTCGACCTGGCAGAAGATCATCGAGGAGAACCTGGACGACTACACGAGCATGCCGCAGGACACGTTCAACGCCCTGCTGACCCGACAACTCGCGATGACCGTGACCGACCACACGCTCATGAGCGAAGACGTACTCCAGGAATATCTTGCTCCACACCAGTCCACGCTCGGCCGCGTCTCCTTCTTCGAACACCAAGTACGCCACTACGACTCGAAGTACACCGAGGAGATCAGTGACGAACTCACGCAGCTGACTGTGCCCGTCCGGATCCTGTGGGGCGAGGAAGACCAATGGCAGCCCCTCCACTACGCTAAGCGGCTCGGCAACGCCATCCCGCGGGCCGACCTCATCATCGTCCCCGGGGCCGGCCATTTCCTGATGGAGGACGCCCCCGAACGTGTCGTTCACGAAATCAGCGACTTCCTCCGCACCCCGCCCCGATGACCGCCCGCGGGTGATTCCCCGGCGCCGGCGGCGCACCCACGGCCCGCATCAGCCCGCGCGAAGGGCGAGGACGCCCCGGGTCTCCGCTCGATGAATGTGTCCGGCAGGGATCGGCCGGGCCATGAGCAGCACACCACGGACACGCCGCCGCCGACGCGTACATCGAGATCCCCCGCAGCCTTCGCCGCCGAGTCGAGCGTTTCCTCCGGGATGGTCCGCACGAAATGGAATGTGGTGCCGCCCTCTATCTCCCGTGTCGGCCGCTGCTGGCGAGTGAAGGCGAACACTGGAATGCCGAAGGGCGGGGTCGGGCCCCAGGTTCAGATCGACTCGGACGTCGCCATTCACCACTCCTCAAGTGATTGTAGAATGCAATCACTAGGCTGAATGGGGTGCCCGGCCGTGTGAAGGAGGAGCTATGGAGCCGAGATCCGGATGTGCGATCAATGCCGCAGTCGAAGCGCTCGGCGATCACTGGTCGGTACTGGTGCTGCGCGACGTGATCTTCGGAGACCGCCGATACTTCCGCGAGCTGCTCAACGGATCGATCGAGGGCATCGCGTCGAATATCCTCAGCGACCGACTCAAGAAGCTCGTCGCCGCCGGCATCTTGACCAAGGAGGACGTCACGCGCGGTCGACGCGCCCGCTACAGCCTCACCGAGGCCGGCATCCAGACCCTGCCGATCATCTACGCCCTCGGCAACTGGGGTCTCGACTGGCGCACGGGGACACCGGAGTTGCGTGCCCGCCAGGAACTCATGCGCACCGAAGGCATGCCGTTCATCGAAGAACTCATGCAGGATCTGCGCACCCGGCACCTCGATGCCGCGCCGGCCGAGCGGGAGGGCCCGGGTCCGCTCGAACGGCTCGCCGCGGTGTATGCCGCGGCCACCGTCGATACCGCGCTCGAAACCCCCGCCGACGACCGCAGGACGACATAGGCATCGCCGCGGCAAAGACATCCGCGGCCCCGCCCGCATCGGTCCACCACGGAGTACGCACCGGCCCGGCACCACCGCACCGACCCGGATGCCGCGGGCCGCACTCCTCCCACCGAGCCTCCGCGCCGACCACGGCACGGAAGAGGCCGGCAAGAAGTCGATTCGGCGGGCCGGTGCTCGACATCACACGCTAATAGTTGTTGCGTTAACTATTAGCGGACTACATTCGAGTCGGCAGGGGTATCCGGGCGAATGGAGGCGCGTTGACCACGGAAATCGACGACCCGCTGCGGCTGGAGCGGCAGGTGTGTTTCGCATTGGCTGTGGCGAACCGCTCGGTACTCGCTGTGTACAGGCCGCTGCTGGAACCACTCGGCCTGACCCACCCGCAGTATCTCGTCATGCTGGCGCTCTGGGGTGAGGCACCGATGTCGGTGAAGGCCATCGCCGAGGCGATCCAGCTCGACTCCCCCACACTGTCCCCGCTGCTCAAACGCTTGGAGAGCGCCGGTCTGGTGACCCGGCGGCGCGACCCCCGCGATGAACGCACCCTGGTCGTCGACCTCACCGCCGCGGGGCGCGCGCTCCGCCGCGAGGCCGAGCGGATTCCGCCCGCCGTCGTCGACCGGCTCGGCGTGGAACTCGCCGACCTCGAGGAGTTACGCGAAGTACTCGGCCGCGTCAACGCGGCGGCCCGCCGAGCGGCACTCGCGTACCCGGAGAACGAATCATGAACGTCCCCGCGAACCACTTCGGCGTACCGCGGCGTCCGGACCGTCGACAGGAGGGCCCCGTGACAGGCCAGACCCCCACCCCGGCACAGCGCATCCGCTACCTCCTCGGCGAGCCCCTGCCGCCCTCGATGCAGCAGTGGGTCCTGCGGGACCAGACCGGCCCGGGCGCCACCCGACGGTACCTCCAGCGCTTCCTACTACCCCCGCTCCCGTTCCTGTGCCTGTTCGCGCTGGTGCCAGGACCGTGGTGGATGGGATTCTCGATGGCCACGCTGGTGTTCATCCCGCTCGCCTTCTTCGCGGTCGCCCTGGTGTACGTGCACCGGCGCCATGTCCTGGTCAAGCACGGTCTCGATCCCGCACTGGCCGACCCGAACCGCAACCGCCGCGCCGCCGAGGAGCGGGCGAGCTACGAAATGCGCTATCACCGCGGCTGATCCCCGTCCGGCGCGGCGTCGGGGGCGCCCGGACCCGACACGTCGGCGCCCGCGGTCCCGACCGGGCCCCTTCGCGCAGCGGTGGTCTTCGACCACGCCCAGGATCTGCTCGTACTCGAAGGCCACCGCTCACCCGGCGCGACGCGGTCGAGTTGGCCGACGCGGCCACCGAGACTCCGACGATGTGCTCGTCGGCGACTGCTTTCCCATCCCCCTTCTACGTTATACACGATCCGCGGCCCTCATGAGACGCCGAAATGTGGTCCATAATCGCCCACTGATGCGTAAACCACCAGGTGAGGAGCGGCGGATGAGTTATGTGCTGGGCTTCGAAGAAATCGACCGGACGCAGCTCGCGACCGTCGGCGGCAAGGGCGCCAACCTCGGCGAGTTGTCGCGGATCGAAGGCATCGCGGTACCGGAGGGTTTCTGCGTGACGACGACCGCCTTCCAGCGTGTCGTGGCCGAAATGCCGGCGATCGACGACCGGATCGATCGGTTGTCGCAGCTCGAACCGGGTGACCGGGAGTCGATCCGGGTACTGAGCGCGGAGATCCGCGCGGAAATCGAGGAATGCGCTGTTCCCGGCGATGTGGCGGCGGCGATCACCGGCGCACTCGCCCGGCTCGGGACGCACGAGCCCTGTGCCGTCCGATCCAGCGCGACGGCCGAGGATCTGCCGACCGCGTCGTTCGCCGGGCAGCAGGACACCTTCCTGAATGTCGTGGGACCGGAGGCGGTACTGCGGCACGTCGGGCGGTGCTGGGGATCGCTGTTCACCGAACGAGCCGTCGTCTATCGCCTGCGCAACGGCTTCGACCAGCGGAAGGTGCGAATGGGGGTGGTCGTGCAGCGGATGGTGTTCCCGCAGGCGGCCGGCATCCTGGTCACCGCGGACCCGGTCACGTCCAACCGTAAGGTCGTTTCCGTGGATGCCGGCTTCGGCCTCGGTGAGGCCCTGGTTTCCGGACTGGTGAACCCGGATGTCTACACGGTGCGCGACGGCACAGTCGTTTCCGAGACCGTGGCCACGAAACGGGTCGCCGTCCGGGCCGCGCCGGAGGGCGGCACGCGCGTCGAGGAGGTCGAGCCCGAACGGCAGAACCGGCGGGTGCTCACCGAGGCGCAGATCGTGCGCCTCGCGCACCTGGGCCGCCGCATCGAGGCGCATTTCGGCAGCCCACAGGACATCGAATGGTGCCTGGTGGACGACGAGTTCCGCATCGTGCAGAGCCGGCCGCTCACCGCATTGTTCCCGATTCCCGAGGCCGACGACGACGACAACCACGTATACATCTCCGTCGGCCATCAGCAGATGATGACCGACCCCATGAAGCCGCTGGGTATCTCGGTATGGCAGCTGACGAGCCCGGCGCCCATGCGGCACGCGGGCGGCCGGTTGTTCGTGGATGCCACCCGGGGACTGGCGACACCGGCGACCCGCGCGGCCATGGTCGAGGGTTTCAGCAGATCCGATCCGCTGACCGCAGACGCGCTGCGGACCGTCCTCGAACGTGACAGCTTCCTCCGGCCGGGTCCGGAGGCGGCGCCCGGCGGTCCGCTGTCCGGTGCCGGGCCCGACCTGATCGAAGCCGATCCGGCCGTGGTCGACGAGCTGATCGCGGACAGCGAGGCCTCCCTGGAAACGCTGAAACGCGCTATCGGCACCAAGTCCGGGCCGGAACTGGTCGACTTCGTGCTGGCCGATATCGAGGAGCTGCGGCGGGTGCTGTTCCACCCGCGTAGCCAGCAGGTGATCAAGGCGGGGATGGAGGCCACCTGGTGGCTCAACGATCGGCTGCGGGAATGGCTGGGCGAGAAGAATGCGGCCGACACCCTCGCGCAATCGGTTCCGCACAATGTCACCGCGGAAATGGGCCTGGCGCTGCTCGATGTCGCCGATGTGATCCGGCCGCACCCGGAAGTGGTGGCCTTTCTACGGCATATCGAGGACACGGGTGCCGAGGGGGCCGGTTTCCTGGACGAGTTGGCCCGGCTGCCTGGCGGTGATGCGGCACGCGCGGCCATCGACGCCTATCTCGACCGGTACGGAATGCGTTGTGCCGGCGAAATCGATATCACGCGGCCGCGCTGGAGCGAGCGCCCCGCCGCGCTCGTACCGACGATCATCAACAACATCAGGAGTTTCGAAGCGGGCGCCGGCACCCGACGCTTCGAGAACGGCCGGTGCCAGGCCGAGCGGAAAGCGGAGGAACTACTGGCGCGGCTGCGCGCGCTACCGGACGGGGACCGGAAAGCCGAGGAGACCGCGCGCATGATCGCCCGGGTCCGCGTCTTCTCCGGATACCGGGAGTATCCGAAGTACGGCATGGTCAGCCGTTACCAGGTCTACAAACAAGCTCTGTCCCGCGAGGCCGAGCGTCTCGTGCGGGCCCGGGTGCTGCGTGAAACCGACGATATCTTCTTCCTGACATTCGAGGAACTCCGTGAGGTCGTGCGCACGCACCAGGCGAGCGCGGAACTCATCCGCGAGCGCAGGGACGCCTTCCGCTCGTACGGGGCCCTCACACCACCCCGGGTGCTGACCTCGGACGGCGAGACCGTCACCGGTGCGTACCGGCGCGCGGATGTACCGGACGATGCGCTCCCCGGCATGCCGGTCTCCGCCGGGACCGTCGAAGGACGCGCCCGCGTCGTCCGGGATATGGCGCGGGCCGATCTGGAACCCGGCGATATCCTGGTCACCGCCTATACCGATCCGAGCTGGACTCCCCTGTTCGTCGCGCTCACGGGTTTGGTGACCGAGGTGGGCGGACTGATGACCCACGGTGCGGTGATCGCCCGCGAGTACGGCCTGCCGGCCGTCGTGGGTGTGGAGCACGCCACCCGGCTGATCCGGGACGGGCAGCGGATCCGGGTGAACGGGACGGACGGGTACATCGAGATCCTGTCCCGGCCGGACGAGTGAGATCCGGGGCCGGCCCGGCGGCCGGACCCGGCACGCCGTAGCCCGCACCCGACGAAGCCGCTCCTGGGGAGACGGATCACTCGGTCGTCGCGGCCTTGCCGGCAGCGGGGTTCGCGACGACCGGACCGTTCGCCCCGGCCCCGGCGGAGTCCGGGTCACCGAGCGTGCCGACGGTAGCTCCGGGCGTGCCCGCTCCGGAAGCGGCGGGCCCGCCGCGACGTTCGCGCCGCCACAGCGGCCGGCGCGGCCGGGCGACGAGAACAGTGCTCAATGGCGTACGCAGGGCGATCTCGACCACCGCGAGACTCGCGGCCAGCACGATCACGGTGAGCACCGTGGAGCGCAGAGGCGGGACCGGGTCGAGCAGCGGATCCACCGGCAGCACCCGGTACACGACGTCGATCATCATCGGGTGCACCGCGAAGACCCCGAACGCGCGGAGCGCGCCGTAGCTCACCACCCGCGCGACCGGCCCCGTACCGTCGCCACGATGGTCGTTCCAGGCCATACCCACGAGGTAGATCAGGGTCAGTGTGCCCACGAAAAGCGGCAGGAACTGGGGATTCCACGCCGCGGAGGTGCGCATCGGATCGATCCCCTCGGCAGCCACATCGCGCAGATGCCCGGCGATACCGTACGCGCAGCCCACCGCGGCCGCCCCGACCACCAGGGGCAGGTTCGCGCGGATCCACGCATCCGCGCGGTCGAAATGTACCGCGAGCAACGCGCCGATCACCGCGAACAGCGCGTACATCGGGAGGGTCTTCCACAGGTGGAGGTAGGCGCCCCAGCCCAGCAGCTCGGGTGCGCCGGGCCAGTCGAAGAATGCGAACATCGCCCATTGCACGGCCAAGGCGCCGACGAGCAATTCCAGATGGTGCCCGGCCGTCCGGGTGATCAGCCATTGCAGCGCGGGGAACAGCAGATAGATCTGCATCGAGATGAGCAGGAAGTACAGGTGGTACCGGCCGTCGCCGGTGAGGACACTGTGAGCCGAATCCCGGGCCAGATCCCGCGGTCCCGGCATCGGCGTGGAATCGTCCCACCAGACCAGGAACACTGTGTAGAGCACCGACCACGCCAGATACGGCAGGACCACCTGACCGAATCGCCGGCGCCAGAACGCGAGCGGCGAGACCTTCCGGCCCGAATAACCCAGGAACAGTACGAAGACGGTGATCGCCACGAACCCGTACCGGGTGGTGTGGGCCACGGTCGCCATCAAGCCGGTACCGCCGGCCACATCGGGGGTGGTCCCGTGCGTATGTGAGGCGACGACCAGGGTGAACAGGGCGACCCGCACGAAATCGGCGGTGTGGTTGTACGGACGCGCCGCCGGGGGTTCGGCTGCCTGTGGAGCGTTCGCGTGCGTCTTTGCCAGCGTGTCAACCACAGAAAACCCTTACCCATGCTTACGAGACCGAATCTGTTTACCGCATCGGTGTACCCAGCGGCAAGCCAGTGCGACAGGTCTCCCCGATCACCGCGATACGTTGCCGTACAGCGGATCTGTCGTGCCGGTGCCGGATGGGGCAGTGCACCCGCCACCCTGCCGACGTTTCGGCCCGTAGGCTTCCGCGAAGAGCGCCCTGGCGTTCACCGCCGGGCGGGCGGGCGAGGTGCCGGTGCCGGGCACGGGATGCCCGGAATCGACACCCGAGCGGTCAGACGCGCTCTTTCGACCTGGTCCGCACCCGCAGCGCGATCGGCTTCTGGGTTTCGGCGAAGAAATCGTTGCCCTTGTCGTCCACCACGATGAACGCCGGGAAGTCCTCCACCTCGATCTTCCAGACCGCTTCCATACCCAGTTCGGGGTATTCCAGGACCTCCACCGATTTGATGCAGTCCAGGGCGAGCCGGGCGGCGGGGCCGCCGATGGAGCCGAGGTAGAAACCGCCGTGTTCCTTGCACGCCTTGGTGACCTGCGCCGACCGGTTGCCCTTGGCCAGCATCACGAACGACCCACCGGCCGCCTGGAACTGGTCGACGTAGGAGTCCATTCGGCCCGCGGTGGTCGGACCGAAGGAACCCGATGCGTAACCGTCGGGGGTTTTGGCGGGCCCCGCGTAGTACACGGCCATATCCCGCAGGTATTGCGGCATCTCCTCGCCCGCGTCCAGCCGCTCCTTGATCTTGGCGTGCGCGATGTCGCGGGCCACCACCAGCGGCCCCGACAGCGAGAGGCGGGTCTTCACCGGATATTTCGACAGTTCCGCGCGGATCTCGTCCATCGGCCGGTTCAGATCGACCTGCACCACATCGCCGCCGAGGATCTCATCGGTCTGCTCGGGCAGATACTGCGCGGGTTCGCGTTCGAGCTGCTCCAGGAACACACCCTCGGGGGTGATCTTCGCCAGCGCCTGGCGGTCCGCGGAACAGGACACCGCGAGCGCCACCGGGCAGCTCGCACCGTGCCGGGGCAGGCGCACCACTCGCACGTCGTGGCAGAAGTACTTTCCGCCGAACTGGGCGCCGATCCCGAAGGACTGGGTCAGCTTGAAGACTTCCTGCTCGAGTTCCAGATCACGGAAGGCGTGCCCGGTCATCGACCCCTCGGTGGGCAAACTGTCCAGGTAGTGCGCGGACGCGTATTTGGCGGTTTTCAGCGCGAATTCGGCACTGGTACCGCCGATCACCACGGCGAGATGGTAGGGCGGGCAGGCCGCAGTGCCCAGCGAGCGGATCTTCTCGTCGAGGAATTCCAGCATCCGGGTGGGGTTCAGGATGGCCTTGGTCTCCTGGTACAGGAACGATTTGTTGGCCGAACCACCGCCCTTGGCCATATACAGGAATTTGTAGGACGGCTGCGCGGGATCGCCGGGCGTGGAGTACAGCTCGACCTGCGCGGGCAGATTGGAGCCGGTGTTCTTCTCGTCCCACATGGTGAGGGGTGCGAGCTGGGAGTACCGCAAGTTCAGCTTCGTGTAGGCGTCGAACACGCCGCGGCTGATCCACTCGGCGTCGTCGGCACCGGTGAGCACGCCCTCGGATTTCTTGCCCATCACGATGGCGGTGCCGGTGTCCTGGCACATGGGCAAAATGCCGCCGGCCGAGATGTTCACGTTCTTCAGCAGGTCCAGCGCGACGAAACGGTCGTTACCGCTGGCCTCGGGGTCGTCGATGATCCGGCGCAGCTGGGCCAGATGCGCCGGCCGCAGGTAATGGCTGATGTCGTGCATCGCCTCGGCGGTCAGCAGTCGCAGGACCTCGGGGTCGACCTGGAGGAAGGTCCGGCCGCCGGATTCGAAGGTGCTGACGCCCTCGGTAGTGAGCAGCCGGTACGGGGTGTCGTCGGCGCCGATCGGGAGCAGGTCTGAATAACGGAACTCGGGCGCGGTCACCGATCGCACTCCTTTGAAGGTGGGCTGCGGGTCGAACACGGCGCAGCCGCCGGTGAAGGCCACTGCGCCGGGGTCTGGCACAGCGAGCGTAGCGGCCGGCGGGCACCCCACCTGGAGTTAGGCGACCCTAAATCGTAACCCGGCGGCCGCTCCGGCGGGCCGCCGTCCGAATCCGGCGCATTCCGCGGCGGCTCCGTGCCACGTTTCACGGGCGATCCATAGGGGCGCCAGGTCTCGGCCGACAGGCCTCCCGGTGCCGCGCGATCCTGCGCCCCGGTGACACCGGTCATCCCCGTCCCGGTATGCCGCCGGTCCGAGGGCCGGCCCTCGGCCGCGCGCCGACGGCTCGGCCCGCACGCACCGGCACCAGACCGTCCGCCGCTCCGGGAGCGGGTCCCGCCGGATGCCGGTGAGATCGGCCACCCGGCTACGAAATACGCACGGCGACCGCGCTATACCGCTTCCGAAGCCGGTTCCGGAACCCGCAGCTGCGCCGACGCGTCGACGCCCAACCGGCGCTCGAAGCCCTCCGGGATCACGATATCGGACCGGTCCAGCTCGGCGACCGTGGTCTTGCGCAGCCCGAGCAGCGCGGAATCGATTCCGCCGCGCAGGATATCGAGCACGTTCTCCACCCCGGCCTGACCGTTGGCCGCCAGACCCCACAGGTACGCGCGGCCGATCATCACCGCGCGCGCTCCGAGGGCCACGGCCTTGACCACATCGCTGCCGCGGCGAATACCGCCGTCGAGCAGGATCTCGATCTCGTGCCCCACCGCATCGGCGACCACCGGGAGGGCTCGGATGGAGGCCGGGGTGCCGTCCAGGTTGTTCCCACCGTGGTTGGACACCGAGATGGCGGCCACACCGGCGTCGACCGCGCGGCGTGCGTCGTCCACCCGCATCACACCCTTGAGCATGACCGGCCCGTCCCACTGTTCGCAGACCCAGGCGACATCGGCCCAATCCGGCGGAGGCGTACCCATCCATTCGCCGTAGGCGCCGAAGAAGCCCGGCGCGGGCGCCTCGCCGAGCGTCATATTGGGCGCGGTGAGATCGGGCAGCGAGCCCGATTTCAGATACCGGGTCAGCCAGCGCGGTTTGGCCACCACCTGCGGCGCGAAACTCGCCATCGTCTTCAAGTCCAGTTTCTCCGGGATCACCGGGCTGCCCCAGTCGCGGCCGTGCGAGAACGACCAGTCGAGGGTGAGGATCAGGCCCACCGCGCCCGCGGCCTTCGCGCGCGCCATTCGCCCGGCGATATCGTCCTTGCTGCCGCACCAGTAGAGCTGGAAGAAGGTGGCCGGGTTGGCCGCGACGACCTCCTCGACCGATTTGCTGGCGAACGAGGAGAGCCCCATGGCGGTGCCCCGGGCCGCCGCGGCGCGGGCCACCGCGACCTCGCCGTCGGGATGGACGGCCTGGACGCCGGTGGGCGAGATGACCACCGGCATGGAGATCCGCTGGCCCAGCACGGTGGTGGACTGGTCGCGTTCGCCGATGGGTCCGGCCACATGTGGGGCGAACCCGAGTTCACCGAAGGCGGCTTGGTTGTCGTCGATGGTCAGCCCGCGTTCCGAACCTGCCACCAGCGCGCCGTACACGGATTTCGGCAGCCGTTTCTTCGCCCGCCGATGCGCTTCGGCGACGGTTTCGAACCACGGATTCATGGTCGGATCCTTTCCACTGGTTCCGGCCACCACTGCCGGATCTGGTCGTACAACTGGGAAATGAGCAGGTCGAGCAGTCGGGCACCCTCGGCCGCGGTGGCCCCGGTGGGATCGCCGAGTACACCGTTGGCGCTCACCGCCGCCACCCCACCGGACCGCAGCTGCGGCAGGATGTCGGCGAGCGGCCTGATATCACCGGGTTCGGCGCGGTCGACGCGGACGCGGTCCGGGGCGAGCGCCAGCTGCAGCGAGGTTTCGGTTCGCCCGGCGTGCGCGTCACCGCTGTGGCGCGGCAGGAAGAGCCGGATATCGCGGGATTCGCGCCGCAGCAGGTCCACGGCCCGGCGCAAGGCCTCGATATTGCCGCCGTGCGCGTTGACCAGCACGATCCGCTCGAAGGTCGCGGTCGCCGACCGGCACAGTTCCACGATGAGCAGTTCCAGGGCCGCCAGCCCGATCGACAGTGTGCCGGGGAAGCCGGCGTGCTCACCGCTGGCGCCGTAGGCGATTGCGGGGGCGACGAGTACCTGGGGACAGCGCGCGGCCACGCCCGCGCACAGCGCGACGGCGAGATCGGTGTCGGTGGACAGCGGCAGATGCGGCCCGTGTTGCTCGGTCGCGCCCACCGGCACGACCAACACCGGCGCGGTCGCGCGCAACGCGGCCACGTCGGGCGATGTGAGGTCCGCCACCTTCATGGGCCGAGATTAACGTCAGTCACTGACATAATCAATAGGCCCGCCTGCGGAGTGGCCCGCAGCGTACGACTCCGACCGGTTGCCCGGGAAGTGAGACGTCGCCACGCCCGACCCGGAAACGGGATACCGGCGCACGTGCCCGAGTCCGCGACACCTCGCCGACTCGGGCCCGCGACGCCGCGGCGGGGCCGGAGAACTCGGGGGTACCGTCCCCGAACCCGGTGGCAGCAGCGCAGTATTACCTCGTGACACCACAGCACTCCCGCGGCCGGCCGCGGGGAACCACCAAACGCGAGCTCGAGCTGATCGCGATGCGGTTGTTCAGCGAACAGGGCTTCGACGAGACCACCGTCGAGCAGATCGCCGCCGCGGCCGGGATCAGCGGTCGCACCTTCTTCCGCTACTTCCCGGGAAAGGCGGAGGTGCTCTGGTACTCGTTCGACGACGAGGTCACCGCGCTACGCGCCGCGTTCGCCACCGTGCCCGAGACCGAACCCATGATGGCGGCGGTCCGGCGGGTGGTGGTGAACGCCAACCGGTACCGCGCCGAGGACGTCCCTGAGCTGCGGATGCGGATGAAACTGGTCGCCGATGTGCCCGCGCTGGCCGCCACCGCCGGCACCCATTACGACGCGTGGGAGCGGGCGGTGGGCGAGTTCGCCGCCGGTCGGCTCGGGGAACCCGCCGATTCGCTCGTCCCGATGGCGGTCGGCCGCACCACCCTGGCCGCCGCCCGGGCGGCCTTCGACGCGTGGCTCGCCCGGGCGGACGCGGACCTCACCGTGTATCTCGATCGGGCGCTGGCGGCGCTGGAGCGGGGTTTCGCCACCCCCGGCGCGGCTCCGCTCACCTCGGCGCGGTAGAACCGGACCGGCAGGTTTCACCAGTATGGGCACAGGGGTATGACTAGGCTCGGTATCGGCACGACCGCCGGAAAATCTATGATGTACCCGACCGCCGTCGAAAGGGGCCCGAGTTACATGTCCGAGGTGTCCATGGGCCTTTCGGCGGACTCATTGGCCGAGGTTTCCGTCGACAAGCTGCTTCCGCAGCTCGTCGAACACCTGCGCCAGAACCGCACCGCACTGCGTGAGGAGTGGGCACGGCGCATCAGCGAAGCACGGCTGCTCACGGCGATGACGCCCGAAGAGGTCTTCTCCGAGGCGACCTCCACGTACGACTATTACGTGGAGGTGCTCGAAACCGGAAGCGTCGAAGCGCTGCAGGGTTATGCCCGCGATCTGTCCGAGCGCATCATCCCGAGAGGGGTGGAAACCGACGAGATCCTCGGGATGGTGCTGCTGTTGCGGGACGTATTGGCCCGCTCCTTGTTCGAGAAGTACCAATCCAACTTCGACCTCCTCAATGCCGTCCTCGACGCGTACGAGCCGGCCGCGAATCGGATCGCCAACACGGTGGCCATCTCCTTCGTACAAGAACGCGAGCGGGTGATACGCCAGCAGCAGGAAGCGATCCGCGAGCTGTCCACCCCCGTGCTCCAGGTGCGCGAACAGTTGCTGATCTTGCCGATAATCGGCGTTCTCGACAGCCAGCGGGCCCGGCAGCTCACCGAACAGCTGCTGCGGGCGATACGGGACAACCGCGCCAAGGTCGTGGTCATCGACATAACCGGTGTGCCCGATATCGACTCCACGGTCGCCAACCACCTGGTGCAGACCGTGGATGCCTCCGGGTTGATGGGTGCGAGCGTGATCATGACCGGCCTGTCCTCGGAGATCGCGCTGACCCTCGTGACCATCGGCTTGGATCTGTCGAAGGTGAACGCGGTCGGCGACCTGCAGGGCGGCATCGAAGAAGCGGAGCGGTTGCTGGGCTACGAAGTATCCCGCGCGACCGAGCGCAGCGAACGCGATTCGCGCTGACGGAATAGATATGCCGGTACCGATCCTCAAACAGGGCACATATCTGATCGCGTCAGTTCAGTCCGCGCTGACCGACGCCGATACCGAGCGCCTACAGGCCGACCTGATGAGCCAGGTCAGCAAGTATCGCGCCCAAGGCATCATCGTCGACGTGACAGCCATCGATGTGATGGATTCCTTCGCCGCCAGGTCGTTGCGCACCATCGCCCATATGACGCAGCTACGCGGCGCGGAGACCGTCATCGTCGGCCTGCAGCCCGAGGTCGCATTCGCTATGGTGCAACTCGGCCTCACCTTCGAGGACATGCACACCGCACTGGACCTCGAGGAGGGCTTGGCTTGGCTGAACCGCAAGGCTTCGGCCCGGCACCGAGATGGTCGTGACCGTGGCCGCTGAGCAGGTGGTTATCGCGGTGAAGATGTCGAACGACATCGTGACCGCACGTCAGGCCGGGCGGGAGCTGGCCGAGGAACTCGGCTTCACGCTCACCGACCGGACGATGATCTCCACGGCGATCTCCGAGGTCGCGCGGAATATCACCAGTTACGCCGGTAGCGGCGAGATCCGGCTCCAGGTCGACGAGCGCGACGGGCGCCGTGCACTCGTGGTCCAGGCCAAGGACCAGGGGCCGGGGATCATCGACATCCCCCGGGCCATGGAGGACGGCTATTCCACCGGTCTCGGCCTGGGTCTGGGGCTCCCCGGAGCCAAACGCCTGATGGACGGTATGGCCATCGAATCCGCGCCCGGCCAGGGCACCCTGGTGGAGATGTGGAAGTGGGTGCCGCACGGTGCATGAGGACGGGTACATCGGCCGGATCGAATGGGCGATGGCCGGCCGACCCCTCCCCGGCCAGGATGTGTCCGGGGATCGGTGTGTCGCCCTGGACACCGGTACCGGCACCGTATTGTTCGCGGTACTCGACGGTCTCGGCCACGGCGCGGCCGCGGCCGCCGCGGTGGACCGCGCGACCCGGGTGCTCGCCGAGAACCGCGCCGAGCCACTGGACGTGCTGATGGCGCTGTGCCATCGGGCCATGTCCGATACTCGTGGCGCCGCGGTCACCCTGGCTTTGTTCGGCGCGGAGGAAACGCAGTGGCTGGGTGTCGGAAATATCGATTCGATCGTGCTCACCGCGGGCCCCGCCGGGCCGCAGGTCAGCGCCACCGCGCTACAGAGCGGGGGGATCGTCGGGTACCGGCTGCCGTCCACCCTGCAGCCGCAGACGGTCCCGGTCCGGCCGGGCGATCTGCTGCTGATGACCACCGACGGGGTGGAGGCGGAACCGGGCCAGGGTGTGGACCTCGCGAAATCCACCGCCGAAATCGCCCAGGAACTGCTGAGCCGGCACGCCAAGGACACCGACGACGCCCTGGTGCTCGCGGCGCGGGTCCGGGGCGTGTCCAACGGCGTCGCCCAGCGGGAAGCATCGTGATCCCGCGAGGCCGGCGATGAGCACCGTGCTCGCGGCATTCCTCGACGCCTACGCCGATGCGTTACGCCGCCATCTCGCCGACCCGGAGGGCGACGGCCTGGCCGAGGGCCACGAGCTGGGCCGCCGGGCACTGGTCGAGGGCATCAGCCTGCTCGATCTCACCGAGCACCACTTCCGGGTGGTGAAACAGGCACAGGCCGAGGCCGGTGAGACGGCCGGGCCGCCCGATGCGGGCCGCGCGGAGAATCTGCTCGCCGAGGGCGCGCTCGAATTCCTGTTACAGACCCTGATCACCCTGGACGTGGCCACCCGCGGCTACCTCGACGGCACCCGCCGGTACGAGCAGCAGCGTTCCCGGGCCGACGATCTGGCCGGACGCGACGAATTCCGCACCGCCCTGGTCGAATCGCTGCAGGACGGGTTCTTCGTCGCCGACGCCCGCGGCAGCATCATCGAGGTGAACAAGGCGTTCGGCGAGCTCACCGGCTACGGCGCGGCCGGTGTCCCGTATCCGCTGCCGCATCCCTGGTCGATCCCGGAGGGCCCGCGCTACCCGGACCTGGGCACCGAGGCGTCCCGGTTCGTGGTACCGATCCAGCATCGGGACGGCCGCCGCCGCTGGATCGGGGTGAGTACCAGCGCGCTGGTCAAGCCCGACGGCGAGGAGCATATCTTCGTCGGCACCGTCCGCGATGTCACCGCCGAACACGACGCCCAGGCGCGCGACCAGGCCGCGAACCGGCTGGCGACCGCGCTGGCGGCGGCCACCACGGTCGCCGAGGTCCTCGAGGTTGGTCTGGACGAGTTGCGGCGCACGGTCGGCGCGGAGACCGCGGTGGTGGCGGTCTGGGCCGGTCCCACCGCACCGGAGGTCTATATCTCCGGCAATCCCCCGGCCGCCGCGGTGGGTTCCCGGCTCGAACCGGCGACGGAGGCGATTCTCAAACGCGCCCGCGTGCGGCCCGGGCGCACGCTTATCGCGGTCCCGGAGGGCGCGGGCAGCGCACAGGGCATCGTGGCGCCACTCGGCGAGAAGAGCGATGCCGCGCTGTGGCTGCGCTTCGCCGTCCCGCGAGTCGTCGACGCGGCCGACTGGACGCTGTTCTCGCTGCTCATCGGGCATCTCAGTCTGGCCGTCCAGCGAGCCCGCAACTTCGATCAGGCGCGCTCGACCTCACTGACCCTGCAGCGCGCCATGCTCGGTCCCATCGAACTCCCGCCCCGGTTCTCGGTGCACTACGAACCGGCTCTGCCGCCGCTGGAGATCGGCGGCGACTGGTACGACGTGGTCCCGCTGCCCAACGGCACCATCGGCGTGGTGGTCGGTGACTGTGTGGGCCGTGGCCTGTCCGCGGCCGTGGTGATGGGGCAGTTGCGTACCGCCGCCCGCGCGCTGCTGCTGCGCGGGGCCGGGCCGGCCCAGTTGCTCACCGAACTCGACCCGGTGGCGGCCCGGATTCCGGGAGCGCTGTGCACCACCGTCTGCGCGGCGGTGCTGGATCCGGTACGCGGGCTGGTCCGGTACAGCAACGCGGGCCATATGCCGCCCATCCTGGCCGATGTGGACAAAACCGGCCGCATGCTCGAGGGCGGCCGGTCGGTGCCGCTGGCGACCTTCGAGACCGCGCGCCGCCCGGAGGCCACCACGCCGCTGCCACCCGGGTCGACCCTGGTGTTGTTCACCGACGGCCTGGTGGAACGCCGCGGTGAGGATATCGACGAGGGTTTCACCAAGATCGCCACCGTTTTGGCCGACACCGCCGAGAAGCTGCCGCGCCAGGTCGCCGACTCGGTATTGTCGGCGCTACGGCCCGAGGGCGGATACGACGACGATATCGCCATGGTGGTCTACCGGCAGCCGCCCGCGCCGCTGCGGCTGGATGTACCGGCCCGGCCGGACCGGCTGGCCATGCTGCGTCGTACGCTGACAGCATGGCTGTCGTCCGCGGCGGTACCGCACAACCTCACCTCGGATCTGGTGGCCGCCACCAACGAGGCGTGCAGCAACAGTATCGAGCACGCCTATCGCAACGGCGGCAGTGACGCCGAACGGGTGGTGCTCACCGCCGAATGCGTAGGCGACCGGGTGGTCATCGAGACCATCGATACCGGGACCTGGCGTCCGCGTCCGGCCGATCCGGGGCCACGAGGCCGCGGCATCGATATGATGCGGGCGCTCACCGAAGAACTCGAAATAGATCACCACCGGGGACCCGGAACCCGGGTACGGATGTCGGTCACGCTTCCGGCGATCACGTTCCCGGTGGCCAGCGCCTTGCGCGGGACGGGGAATCGGTCCGGCGGGGATACGATGCAGCGAGATCGAGAGACTCATGGCAGATTGTGATGATGTGACCAATACTCCTCCAGACGCGAACCCGCTTACGGATACGATGACGACCTCTGTCGCCGACCACGACGGTGTCACCGTGCTCACGGTGACCGGCGAGGTCGATCTCGCCACGGCTCCTGCCCTGGAGACCGCGATCGATGCAGCCCTCGAGGCCGAACCGGTCGGCCTGGTCGTCGACCTCGCTGCCGTGAGCTTCCTGGCGTCGGCCGGGATGGCCGCGCTGGTCGCCGCCCATCAGCGGGCCGGTGACAAGACCACGATCGCCCTGGTGGCCGACGGGCCCGCCACCAGCCGGCAGCTGAAGATGACGGCGCTGGACCAGGTCTTCGCCCTGCATACGACGCTGGACGCGGCCCTGGCGGGCTTCCGGGCGGGCTGAACCGCGCCACCACACCGGGCCGGGCCGGCGGATAATCCGCCGACCCGGCCCGGGCCGTTTCCGGAGCCGGATCAGTCGCAGATTGCGCGGAACTGTTCGATCAGCTTGACCCGGTCGGCCGGTGTCGCGGCCAGTGGCGCGACATTGAGCACGGTGACTCCCGCTTCGGCGAACGCGGCGACCCGTTCCTTCACGTATCCGGCCGGGCCGATCAGCGAGATATCGCGGACCAGCGAGTCCGGAACCACCTGCGCCGCTTCGTCTTTCCGGCCCGCCAGATACAGCTCCTGGATCCGGTCGGCCTCCGCGTCGTAGCCGTAACGGGTGGCGAGGGTGTGATAGAAGTTCTTGCCCTTGGCGCCCATTCCGCCGATATAGAGCGCCAACATGGGTTTCACGAAGCCCAGGAGCGGTTCCACGTCTTCGCCGATGGCCAGGGCCGGTCCGGCGTAGATGTCGAGCGGGCCGAGTTCCGGGTCGCGCCGGTCCTTTCCGGCCCGCAGCGCGTCACCGAAGACGGCGTCGGCGCGTTCGGGCAGGAAGAAGATCGGCTGCCAGCCCTCGGCGACCTCGGCGGCCAGGGCCACGTTCTTGGGACCCAGCGCGGCGAGCAGCACCGGGATACGTTCGCGCACCGGATGGTTGATCAGCTTCAGTGGTTTGCCCAACCCCGTGCCGACCCCTTCGGGCAGCGGGATCTGGTAGTACTTGCCCTGGTAGTCGAGCCGTTCCCGGCGCCAGACCTTGCGGCAGATCTCCACGAGTTCGCGGGTCCGTCCGATCGGCGCATCGTAGGGCACCCCGTGGAATCCCTCGATGACCTGGGGCCCGGAGGCACCCAGGCCGAGCACGAACCGGCCGTCGGAGACGAAATCCAACCCCGCGGCGGTCATCGCGGTCAGCGTGGGCGTGCGGGTGTAGAGCTGCAGGATCCCCGAGGCCAGCTGCAAACGGGAAGTCTTGGCGGCGAGATAGCCCAGCGCGCTCACCGCGTCGAAGGAGTACGCCTCGGGCACGAACACGATGTCCAGTCCGGCACGCTCCAGATCGGCCACTTCGGCCGCCGCCTCGCTGAAGCCACCCGAGTAGTTGATGCTCAATCCGATCCGCATGCCCTCAACATAATCCCGGCTACGGGGTGGCCACGCACCGGCCACGCCGGGCGACGCGGTAGGTTGAACACGAGAGCACAGCGCACTGCGCAGCTAACTTCGAGCAATTATGATCAAGAAAGGCCGAATCGTGTCGGAGCCCACCCAATCGCCACAGCACACCGCCAGCGGTTTCGCGGGTTCACCGATCGGTGACTACCTGGGCGAACTCGCGGCGAAGGTCCCGGCCCCGGGCGGCGGCGCGGTGGCCGCGCTGCACGCCGCGCAGGCGGCCGCACTGGTCGCCATGGTCGCGCGCTACACCACCCGCGCCAAGGACGCCGACCATCGACCGGTGATCGACCGCATCATCGCGGCTGCCGATATCGCCCGCGGGGGCGCGCTGGCGCTGGCCGACGCCGACGCCCGGGCCTTCACCGCCGTCGGCGCCGCCTACAAGCTGCCCAAGGGCACCGACAGCGAAGCCGCCGCGCGGACGGCGGCGATCCACGACGCCCTGCTCGAGGCCGCCCGTGTCCCCGCCGCGGTCATCGACGCGGCGGACGAAATCCTCTCGTTGGCAACCGAACTGCTGCCGATCGGAAATCCGAACGTGGTCACCGATATCGGCGCGGCCGCCGCGGCGGCGCGGGCCGCCGTGGTGACCTCCCAGCTGAATATCGAGATCAATGTCGTCTCGCTTCCGGAAGAACACGCCGCCGCTTTCACCGAGGTGCCGGCGCGGATCGGGGAAATCACCGATCGGGCCGAAACACTGCATCGGGAGGTACTTCGCGCGGTTCGCGGCGGATGATTCGGGTACACAAACAGCACGTGCGAAATTAACCAGGTTTATGCCGAACTGGGATTTTTCGAGATCAAGTGCAGAACGGAGCACGCGTAGAATGGGCTTCGTTCCTGATATTCACACTGCTCCACCGCTCGACCAGGCTCGAGCAGCTAGACCGGCCGGCGGCGCACCGGCGGCCGGGGAACTGTTTGCCCCAGCTCGACGAGTGCAGGAGGTAACGGTGAGGATCGGGTACACATCGGCTCCGGTCGCGGCGGAACTCCCCGACCCAGGTATCGATGTCATCACCGAACACGGAGTCGTTTCCAATATCGCCGACTGTTCGGCGGATCCAGGAGTGTTGACGCTCGGCCAGGCCCGGCGCGCACACGATATCCACCGGCTCTGTTCTCCCGAATGCCAGGTCCGCAGACGGGCCCGTCTCACCTTGGCCGTCGCTTCGGCCGCCCCGGATCGTCCCACATTCGGCATTTCGCCCGGGCGGTCCGCGCACTACGGCGATTGATTCCCGCGTGGCGGGTGAAAACATCGTCCCGCCACGCCCCTTTCCGGCGCCGGGTATTCCGGCGCGCTTTGGATAGCGGTACCGAACTCGCACCGAATGGTTCTCTAGCAGCTCCACCCAATGGCCGGGTGGCGATCGGCGTATGCCGCGCGGCCACTAGTAGAGGAGGAAGAGTTGAGCACCATATTCACGAATGCGGAATCCGAATCGGATACTCCGGCGCGAAAACCGCGGCGCGCCCGGTTCAGTGGTAACGGCCGAAATCACCCGCTGAACATCGTGTTGGTGGCCCCGCCCTATTTCGATGTCCCCCCGGCCGGTTACGGCGGCGTCGAAGCCGTGGTCGCCGAACTGGCCGACACCCTGATCGCACGCGGCCACCGGGTGACGCTCCTGGGCGCCGGAAAGCCCGGTACCGAGGCGGAATTCGTCCCGGTCTGGGAGAGCACGCAGGCCGAGCGGCTGGGCGACCCCTTCCCGGAAGTGGTCAATGCGCTCAAGGTGCGGCGCGTAGTGGAAAAACTGGCCCGCTCCCGGCATATCGATATCATCCACGACCATACTTTCGCCGGCCCGTTGAACGCCCCCGCCTACGAGGCACTGGGCATTCCGACCGCGGTCACCGTGCACGGGCCGGTCGACAACGATATGTGGGAGTACTACGGCGCCCTGGACGAACACACCCGTCTCGTCGCGATCAGCGACCGGCAGCGTGAACTGGCGCCGAGTTTCAACTGGATCGGCCGGGTGCACAATGCGCTGCGACCCAGCGAATGGCCCTTCCGGACCGAGAAGCAGGACTATGCGCTGTTCCTCGGCCGCTACGCCTCCTACAAGGGCCCCCACCTCGCATTGCGCGCCGCGCACGAGGCCGGGATCAAGCTGGTCCTCGCCGGTAAGTGCAACGAACCGCCCGAGAAGGCGTTCTTCGCCCAGGAGATCGAGCCGCTGCTCACCGATACCGACCACGTCTTCGGGGAAGCCGACGCGGTCGCCAAACGGGAACTGCTGGCGGGCGCGCGCTGCCTGCTGTTCCCGATCCGCTGGGAAGAGCCGTTCGGCATCGTGATGATCGAGGCCATGGCCTGCGGCACCCCGGTGGTGGCGTTGCGCGGCGGCGCGGTCGAGGAAGTGATCGAGCACGGGGTCACCGGCTTCATCTGCGATCATCCCGACGAACTGCCCGCGGCGATCGCGCGGGCCGGCGAACTGGATCCGCACGCGTGCCGACGGCGTGTCGAGGATTATTTCGGCGTGGATCAGCTGGGTGCCGGGTACGAGACGGCCTATTACCGCATACTCGATGCGTGGGACGAAGCCCACAGCAGCGCCCAGGCATTGTCCGCCGTCGGTACGCGTCGCACTGCGGTACCCGAGATACGCGCCGACGCCGGCACGACACCGGTATGGAGTAGGGCATGAACGCACCGCCGAGGATTCTCAACTCCGGCCAACCCGCCGCCATCAATGGCGGCGGGGGGACCGTGACCCTGGTCGAGGCGAGCACCTTCTGCTTGTCCGACCCCCTCGGCGATATCCATTCCGGCACCTCGCAGGGCCTGTTCTACCGGGACTCCCGGGTGATCTCCAGATGGGAGCTCCGTTTGGACGGGCAACCGGCCGAACACCTGACGGTGCTCACCCCGGAAGCCTTCAAGGGCCGCTTCATCCTGCGCAAACCCCCGCGCGCCGGTGTCGCCGACAGCACTGTGCTGGTGGTGCGCCGGCGGCTCATCGGCAACGGGCTCAAGGAAACCATCACCGTGCGCAACCTCGGGCACGAGGACACGGCGATGACCATCACCCTGTTCGTCGATTCCGATTTCGCGGATCTGTTCGCGGTCAAGGAGGGCCGTAACCACGGCGGCGGCGCCGAGCACAATGCCGTCGACGGCGATCTACACCTGACCGACCATGCCGAGCCCGGACGCGGCCTGACCATCAGCGCCACCGCCGGGGCGGTCATGCTGCCCGGCACCATCACCTGGCAGGTGGTGGTGCCGGCCCGCGGGCGCTGGGATACCGAGATCCTGGCCCATCCGGTCATATCGCACCGCCGGGTGCCGATGGCGTTCGGGGACGACGAGGACAGCCCGATCAGCCGGTTGAAGGCATGGCGGGCCACCGCCACCGACCTCACCGCCACCGATCCGGCCCTGTCGGAGGTGCTACAGCGCACCGAGAGCGATCTGGGCGCGCTGCGTATCGACGGCAGCACCGACGGCGCTCCGGCCTATGTGGCCGCGGGCGCCCCGTGGTTCATGGCCCTGTTCGGCCGGGACAGTCTGCTCACGTCGTGGATGGCGCTGCCGCTGGACTCCGCGCTCGCCGTCGGTACCCTGCGCCGGCTGGCGGATCTACAGGGTACGAAGGTCAACCCGATCACCGAGGAGGAGCCGGGGCGCATCATGCACGAGATGCGGCACGGCCCGGCCAGCGGCCAGGTACTCGGCGGGACCGTCTACTACGGTTCGGTGGACGCGACACCGCTGTTCGTGATGCTGCTCGCCGAATGCTGGCGCTGGGGCGCGGGGGACCAAGTGGTCCGCGAACTGCTACCGGCCGCCGACGCGGCCCTGGCCTGGATCGATGAATACGGCGACGCCGACGGCGACGGATTCGTCGAATACCGCCGTAAAACCGATCGCGGCCTGAGCAATCAGGGCTGGAAGGACAGTTTCGACGCGATCAACGACGCCTCCGGCCACCTGGCCGAACCGTCCATCGCATTGTGCGAGGTCCAGGGCTATGTGTACGCGGCCCGTCTGGCCCGTGCCCAGCTCGCCGATCATTTCGGCGATACCGGCACCGCCGCCCGGCTGCGCGAGCAGGCCGAGAACCTCAAGGACCGGTTCGACGAGGCGTTCTGGGTCGCCAAGAACGGCTGGTACGCCGTGGCCCTGGACGGCCAGAAGAACCAGGTCGACGCGCTGACCAGCAATGCCGCCCAATGCCTGTGGTCCGGCATCGTATCCGACGAGCGTGCCGCCGAACTCATCGAACGGCTGGCCGATGGGTGTATGGACAGCGGTTTCGGCCTGCGCACCCTCGCGGCGGGAATGGGCGCCTACAACCCGATGAGCTATCACAACGGTTCGGTGTGGCCGCACGACACCGCGCTCGCGGTCGCCGGGCTGCTCCGGTACCGGCATATCGCCGGCGCCTCGGACCTGGCCGAGCGCCTCACCACGGGCCTGCTCGACGCGGCCATCGACTTCGGCGGCAGGCTGCCGGAGCTGTTCTGCGGATTCGCCCGGACCGAGTTCCGCTCGCCGGTCCCCTACCCCACCTCCTGCTCCCCGCAGGCGTGGGCGAGCGCGGCGCCGCTGCTGCTGGTGCGCTCCTTCCTCGGGCTCTCGCCGTGTGTACCGCATCGTGTCCTGCGGGTGACCCCGCAGTTGCCCCGGGAATGGGGGAAGGTGGGCCTGACTGACCTGAGACTGGGTTCTGCCACGGTCAGCATCCACGCCGAGGGCTCCACCATGCACGTCCACGGGCTGCCCGACGACTGGCAACTCGTCACCGAATAGCAATCACGCGGTGTGTCTACATCGCGAACAGGTGCCGGGACGATATCTTGGGTGGTTGAGTTGATCATGGCCCCTTAGGATGGACGTCTGTCCACCAGTCGTCCGTAAGGGGTGGAACCATGAATATCGTTGCCCGGCACCTTTTTCTAGCGATCGCGATCGCACTCTCGCTGGCCGTCGCCCCCGCCGGGGCGAACGCCATGACGATCGATCCACCCGGCCCCGCGCCCGTGGCCTCGACAACTCCCGCCGACGGCGCTCTGGTCGGAATCGCCCATCCGGTTACCGTCCGGTTCTCCGGCGCGGTCACCGACCGGGCCCGCGCCGAGCAGTCGCTGTCGGTGACCGCCGGCGATCCACTGCCCGGCACCTATACCTGGCGCGGTGACCGGGAACTGACCTGGACACCCACCGGATATCTGCCGGCGAACAGCACGCTCACCGTGAATTTCGGCGACCGCCGTACCCAGTTCCAGACCAACGGCGGGGTGATCGCGGACGCGAACATGTCCACCCACACCTTCACCGTCAGCATGGGCGGCGTAATGGTGCGGATCATGCCCGCGTCCATGGGCAAACCCGGTTACGAGACACCCACCGGCACCTATCCGGTGCTGGAGAAGTTCCGCAACATCATCTTCGATTCGCGGACCATCGGTATCCCCCTGGATTCTGCGGAGGGCTACCTGATCGACGGAGAATGGGCCGAGCGGCTCACCTGGGGTGGTGTCTTCGTCCACTCCGCGCCCTGGTCGGTCGATCAGCAGGGCAATTCCAATGTGAGTCATGGCTGTATCAATCTGGCTCCCGGCGACGCCTCGTGGTACTACGAGAACGTCGGTATCGGTGATCCGGTGAACATCCACTGGTGATCGGGCCACCGGGCGCGCCTGCCGCGCCCGGTGCCCGCCCCGCGCTGCGGTCCGGTCGCCGAGCCACTAGAACAATGAAGAGCGATCGCGCGTCGTGAACCGATGAAGGGGGCCGCGCCATGGATCGACCGCCGTCGGGTCCCGCCGACGGGGAACGGTATCCCCGGGATCGCACCGGCCCACCCCGGGAGCGGGACCCGCGCACGCCACCCGGACCCGGATACACGAATCAGGACCCGTCTCGCCGTGGCCACCCGGCCCCCTCCGGGCAGCGGAACCCGTACCCGGCACCCGCGTCCCGCGACGCCGACCCGGACCGGTATGCCGGCCTCTACCGGCCGCATTACGGCGATTCGGCGGCACCGGCCGATTCGATGCCCACCGAACCCATACCGGTGCTCCGGCTGCCGGGATGGGACAGCGGTAACGCCCGCTACGAGGGCTCCTGGTCGGACTGGGTCGCCCGGTCGAGCGCCGACCCGGCCGAACCCGAGGCCACGGCGGTGGATCCCGGTGTGGTTCCGCCTCCCGCCGATACCGCACCACCGCCCGCGGCCAACCCGGCCACCGAGTCCCCCGCCGCAGCCGAGGCCGAGCCGGTAGCGCCCCCCGCGGACACCTCCCCCGCAGGCGCCCGAGAACGCCTGCGCCGGCGGTTGACCCCACCCGACCACACCACTCCGGCGCCCGTCCTCGCGACGGCCCCCACGTCCGGCCGGAGCCGCGTAGCTCCGGTGCTGCTGGGAGTCGCGGGGGTCGCGGCCCTCGGCGCGGCCGCGTATGTACAGTTCGCGATCGTCGGCGGGGACGAACAGCGCGCCCCCGCCGCGGCGGCGCCCAGCGCCACGGCGCCCGCCGCCCCCGGCGCCGACCCGCACTGCGTGGCCGAACGGGTCGGTAACACCGTGCAGGGCAACGAACCGGGTGGCACCGATTCGGGGCCGTCGGCCATCTTCGGGTTCCAGCACGCCTACTACGTCGCCCGGTCCGGGGAGCAGGCCCGCGCGCTGGTCGCGGGAGACGCCGCCGTCCCGGCGGCCGCCGATATCCAGCGCGGTATAGACACCATCCCGGAGGGAACCACCTACTGCGTCCGGATCGCTCCTGGCGCGTTCGTCGGCCAGTACACCGTCACCGTCACCGAGTACCGGCCCGGCTCGGCACCGCTGGGATACAACCCGCAACTGGTCACGACGATGCGAATCGGTGACCGGACCTTGATCACCGGTATCGGCCCCATGCCCTGAGTGCCACGATTCGGCCCGGATCGGCGAACGAGGTGGTCCGGCGCGCTCGCGAAGCGCAGACTCGGGGGATGGACGCCATCGGTACGGCCCGGGTGCCGGATCATCCGACAGTACTGGCCGCCCTGTCCCTCGCCCGGCGGGCGCCGTCGGTGCACAATACGCAACCGTGGCGCTGGGTGTTCGACGGTCACCGGCTGCATCTGCACCGCGACACCAGCCGGCAGCTGTTCTCGGCAGATCCGCAGGGCAGACAACTGACCATCAGCTGCGGAGCCATCCTCGACCACACCAGGACCGCGTTCGCGGCGGCCGGCTGGGATACCGAGGTGATCCGGCTGCCCGATACGGCGCCCGACCACCTCGCCACCATCGATTTCGCGCCCGCCGCCGAGGTCTCCGATACCGTCCGGGCCCGTGCCACGGCCATCGAGCAACGCTACACCGACCGGCTGCCGATGCTGCCACCCCGCGACTGGGACCGGGTGGAACCGGCCCTGTACGCGGCGGCCGATGCCCGCGGGGCCCGGATCGAGGTACTCGGCGACTCCGCCCGGCTCCGCCTGGCCGCCGCCTCGGCGCAATCGGCGGCGCTGCGCGAATACGACCCGCAGTACCTGAACGAACTGCACTGGTGGGCGGGTAACACCTCCCCCGCCGACGGGGTGCCGATCTCCGCGCTGGTCTCGGCGGCGGAAGCTGCGCAGGTCGGGGTGGGCCGGGCCTTTCCCACCGCGCCGCCCTCGCTGCGGCGCGGGGAACTGACCGACGCATCGCGACTACTGGTGCTCGGTTCGGACACCGACGGCTCCCTGGATTGGCTGCGAATTGGGGAAGCACTGTCCGCGGTACTGCTCGACTGCACGGCCGCCGGGCTGGCGACCTGCCCGCTGACCCATATCACCGAAGTCCCGGTGAGCCGGCGCGCCATCGCGGCCCTGCTTCCCGAGCCCGCGATTCCGCAAGTCGTGGTCCGGGTGGGCATCGCGCCCACCTCGGCGGCTCAACCCCCGACCCCGCGACGTACCGTCGCCGATTTTCTGGAACTGCATCGCACCGCCTGACCGGTGCGCACCTTACCTACCGTTCAGGTACACCGGCAGCCGGTGATGACTGGAGATGAAACTCGGCACCACTCCCAGTTCCGCGGGCGCCACGGCGAGTTCCATCTTCGGGAAGCGCTCGAAGACGGCCGGTAGCGCGACCACCGCCTCCAGCCGGGCCAGCGGCGCGCCCAGACAGTGATGGGCACCGTACCCGAAGGCCAGATGCTTCTTCACCGTGCGGGCCGGGTCGAACTCGTCCGCAGTGTCCCCGTAGATGTTCGGATCCCGATTCGCCCCCGCATAACCGGCGAGGATCGCCTCGCCCTTCGCGATCTCGACACCACCGAGCACGAGATCCTCGACCGCATAGCGCAGCGGCACATGCGCTACCGGCGCCTCGAACCGAAGCGCCTCCTCCACCAGATCCGCCCAGGACACCCTGCCCTCGGCCAGATCGGCCCGTTGCCCCGGGCGTGTCAGCAGCAGATACATCGCCTGGTCGAGCAGGTTCACCGTGGTCTCGTGCCCGGCGCTGATCACCAGTAGCAAGGTATCGACGAGTTCCTGTTCGGTGAGCGAGGACTCGACGTCGGCGCTGTCGACTATCAGCAGGCTGGTCATATCGTCGCCCGGGTTCTCCCGGCGATAGGCCACCAGACGGAAGAGTAGCGCCTGCATCTCGGCGAAGTTCTGCTGAGACTTCGCCGGGGACAGAGTGGTGTCGAAGATACGGTCCACACAGTTGCGCAGTGGCGCCTTCAATTCGTTCGGCACCCCCATCAGTTCGCTGATCACTCGGATGGGCAGCGGATAGGCCAGTCCGTCTCGGAGGTCGGCGCTCTCACCGTCCGGCGTCGCGGCCAGCGTATCGAGCAACTCCTCGGTGATCGCTTCGATGCGGGGACGCAACGCCATCGTGCGCCGCTGGGTGAATGCCGGGGCAACGAGTTTGCGCAGCCGGCGGTGTTCGGGGCCGTAAGCGGTGAACATGTTGTTCACCGCGACCCAGGGCAGCAGCGGCCACTCGGCCGAGATCTCGCCGCTCTGGAACGCCGGCCAGTGCGCCCGGGGGTCCTTCGATACCTGCGGTCCGGATAGAATCTTCTCGAGGATGGTCGCGTCGGTGACCGACCAGGCACGCACGCCGCCCGGGAGCTCCACCAGAATCACCGGCCCCTGTTCCCGGAGCCGGGAGATCTCGCCCTGGATATCCGAGCCGCCGGGGTCCAGGACGACGGGGTCGATACGGTGCTGCATCGGGTACTCCTTTTCGACTCGGCGAACTACTGCATGCCGGCCACAGTGATCGGCGGGCTCTTGGGGAAGGTGACCGGAAGCGATACCAGCGACCGGTTGAACGGACCGGGTCGCCAGCGCAACTCCTCGGGAGGTACCGCCAATTCCAGCTCCGGAAGTGCGTCCAGCAGTTGATCGATCGCGTCCTGCACGATAAGCAGGGCCCCCGGGCGTATGGGACAGGCGTGCGGTCCGGCGCCGAACGCCAGATGCGCCCGGTTGTCGGTGAAATCGCCGGTGCGGATGGCCGGATCGTTGTTGCAGCCGGTCATGCTGATCAACACCGGTTGATGTGCGGGCAACCATACGTCCCCGATGAGGATCGGTTGCCGCGGATAGCTGATGCAGTAGTTGGCCATCGGCGGATCGTTGAACAGCACCTCGTCCAGCGCATCCCGGGTGGACAGGCTTCCGTCCAGGACATTGGCCGCGAACCGCTCGTCGGTCAGCATCAGCAACAGCGTGTTCACGATCAGATTCTGTGTCGGCTCGATTCCCGCGCCGTAGAGCGTCACGAGCTGGTGGATCATTTCCTCGTCGGCCAGATTCGCCGAGTGCTCCACCAGCCAGCTGGTCACATCGGCGCCCGGTTCGGCCCGTTTGAGGCGGGTCAGTTCCAGAAACGCCTCGGACAGCATCTGGCTGCCCGCCGCGGCATCGACCGTATCGAACATGGCCGCCATCCCGGTCGCCGCGCGGTGCCCGAGTTCGGGCGAACAGCCGATCAATTCGTTGAGGGTGGCGAAGATCAGCGGGAGTGCGAACTGGCTGATCACATCGCAGTGACCGTCCGCGCAGAACGAGTTGATCAGCGGGATCGCATTGGCTTCCACGGTCTGGTGCAGCCGGTGCAGGTCGATCTTGTTCAAGGCCGACGCGGCCGCCGACCGATATCGCACATGGTCACGACCGGCACTGCGGAGAGGGTTGGGCCGCCACTCCATCATCGGCCGGATCGGTGAGTCGGCCGGAATATTACGTTCCCACATCCGCGGATCGGCGGGGAAATGTTCCGGGTCGTTCAGGATTCGCAGGGCTGTGTGATAGCCGATCACCAGGGTGGCGGGCACTCCCGGGGCCAGCTCCACCGGAGCCAGCGACCCGAAACTCTGTCGCATTTCCCGGTACACCCGGTGTGGATCGGCAGCGTACTCGGCAGAGTACAAGGGGACACGTGGGCCGTCGAAATCTATCGGCGCTACGGTCGACAGAGGTTCGCTCTCGATATTCAACGTCTGCTGGTTCCTGCGGCTGTAGTCTGCGGCCGGCCGTCCGGCCGCGGGGCTGAATTCGCGACTCTACCCGAGCCTCGCACAGGCGAAAGGGTTTTCGCAGCCCGAACGATGATTCGACCCGACCCAAGACCGTAACCCCCTGCCCGACAGGCACATCGGCTCGTCTACCGCCACGGTTGCGCCGTGGCCCGGGTCCGGCCGAGGCGGAATTACCGGAGCACCCGGGCGGGGACCACGGTCGGCGGCTCAACCTATCCGAATCGGCGGACTCTCGGGAAAGGTGACCGGCAGCGATACCAGCGCGCGATGGAACGGCCCGGGCCGCCAGCGCAACTCCGTACGTGGCACCGCAAGCCGCATTTCCGGCACCGCGTCCAGCAGTTGATCAATGGCATCCTGAACCACCAGCAAAGCCACCGACCGGGCCGGACAGCTGTGCGGGCCCGCGCTGAAGGCCAGATGGGACCGGTTGAGGGCCGGCCCATCGGCTTTGATGGCGGGATCGTTGTTGCACGCGGTCATCCCGATCAATACCGGCTGGTGTGCCGGCAACCAGATCCCGTCGATCAGTATCGGCTGCCGCGGATAGCTGACGCAGTAGTTGGACAGCGGCGGATCGTTGAACAGCACCTCGTCGAGGGCGTCACGGGTGGAGAGACTGCCGTCCAGCACATTGGCGGCGAACCGCTCATCGGTCAGCATCAGCAGCAGCGTATTCGCGATCAGGTTCTGCGGCGGCTCGGTACCCGCGCCGTAGAGCAGCGCCAGCTGCTGCCGGGTCTCCTCGTCACTCAACTGCACCGGATGCCGGACCAGCCGGGTGGTGATGTCGTCACCGGGCTTGATCCGTTTGAGCCGGGCCAGTTCCAGCAGCGCGTCGGCCTGGGTGGCATTACCTTCGGCCGCGTCCACCGTATCGAACATGGCCGCCAGGCCGCGGGCCGCGCGGTGCCCGAGTTCGGGCGGGCAGCCGAGCATGGCGTTGAGGGTGGCGAAGATCAGCGGGGAGGCGTACTGCCCGACCACATCGCAGTAGCCGTCGGCACAGAAGGAGTTGATCAGCGTGACCGCGATCTGCTCGATGGTGGTGCGCAATTCGTGCATATCGATCTCGCCGATGGCCGAGACCGCGGCCGATCGGTAGCGGATCCGTTCCTGACCGACGGTGCGCAGCGGATTGGGCCGGTATTCCATCATGGGCAATACCGGGCAGTCTTCAGGTATGCCGCGCTGCCATACCCGAGGGTCGGCGGGAAAGTGCTCGGGATCGTTGAGGATTCGCAGGGCGGTGTGATAGCCGATCACCAGGGTGGCCGGGACACCCGGGGCCAGCTCCACCGGAGCCAGCGACCCGAAGCGCTGCCGCATCTCCCGGTACACCTTGTGCGGATCAGCGGCGAACTCCTCCGAGTACAGGGGAACGTAGGGGCCGATGGGATCTACCGGAGAGCCGTGGATCACCAGGCGTGGATCGGAAACGCGGTCCTGCTCATGTTGTGCTGTGGTCAAGACATCACACTCCGAGGTTCATATGAATCGGCGAATAGTGCGTTCTCGCAGACCTATCCGCCGACCCATACATTCCGCTCAGCGACGTCCGCGACGAGCCATCAGCATGAAGTTGTAGTAACCGGAACCATTTACGCTACCGGGTTCAGCCCAGGTACACGGGCAATTCCTGGTGACCGTTGGAAACGAAGCTGACCACCGGCTTCAATTCGCCGACCTCGACGGCCAACCGGATATCCGGGAACCGCCGGAACAGCGCGGGCAGCGCCAGCTCGCCCTCCATCCGGGCCAGGGGCGCACCGATGCAATGGTGCGCACCGTGCCCGAAGGACACATGATCCTTGACCACCCGGGTCACGTCGAAGATATCGGCGGTGGCACCGTGGATCTTGGGGTCACGGCCGGCCGCGGCGTAGGAGGCCAGGATCGCCTCGCCCTTGCCGATCCGCAGCCCCTCGATCTCGATGTCCTCCACCGCGTACCGCAGCGGCAGATGCGCCACCGGCGCCTGGTAGCGCAGTGTCTCCTCGACCACTTCCGACCAGCTCACCTCACCCGCCAGCGCGGCCGCGCGCTGCTCGGGATGGGTGAGCAACGCGACGATGGCCTGGTCGAGCAGGTTGACCGTCGTCTCGTGGCCGGCATTGATGACCAGCATCAGGGTTTCGACGATCTGCTTCTCGGTGAGCTGCGAACCGTCCTCGTCGCGGCTGCTGATCATCACGCTGGTGATGTCGTCGCCGGGGTTGTCGCGCCGATAGGCGACCAGTTCGGTCACCAGACCGTACATCTCGACGAAATTGGCCTGCGCCCCGGCCTGATCGATCGTGGTGTCGAAGTACCGGTCCACACAGACCCGCAGGCCCGCACCGAGGGATTCCGGAACGCCCAGCAGTTCGGTGATCACCTGGATCGGCACCGGGTAGGCGTAGCCCTCGCGCAGGTCGACGACCTGACCCGCGGGTACGGTGGCCAGCCGGTCCAGCAGATCGGCGACGAGCGCTTCCACCCGTGGGCGCAGCGCGGCGGTCCGCCGATGAGTGAAGGCCGGGGACACCAGCCGGCGCAGCCGGCGATGATCGGCCCCGTAGGTGGTGAACATGTTCTCCACCGCGATCCACGGCAGCAGCGGCCAGTCCTCGGTGATCTCACCGTTCACGAACGCCGTCCAGTGCTGGCGCGGATCCTTGGACACCCGCGGATCGGCCAGCAGGCTCTTCAGGACCGCCGCGTCGGTGACCGACCACGCGGGCACATTACCCGGCAACTCGATCAGCGCGGCGGGACCCTGGGCACGCAACCTCGCCGCTTCCCCTTGGGTATCGGCACCGGCCATATCCAGGACGATGGGTTGGCGTTCCAACGACTGACTCCTTAGACGAGAGGCAAGGGAGGAGAAGGCGGAAAAACGACGGGTAGGGCGGCCAGGGCCCGGTGGAAGGGCCCGGGGCGCCAGACGAGGTCCTCGGGTGCCACCGCGAGTTCCAGTTCGGGCAGCGCGTCGAGCAGCAGGTCGATCGCCCCCTGCACCACCACGAACGCCGGCGACTGCGCGGGACACGCGTGTGGTCCGATACTCCAGGCCAGATGGGAGCGGTTGCCCGTATGGTCGGCGCCCCGGATGGCCGGATCGTTGTTGCACGCGGACAGGCTGATCACCACCGGCTGGTGGGCGGGCAACCAG
The DNA here is from genome assembly GCF_050942415.1 of Nocardia grenadensis. Taxonomy (NCBI): domain Bacteria; kingdom Bacillati; phylum Actinomycetota; class Actinomycetes; order Mycobacteriales; family Nocardiaceae; genus Nocardia; species Nocardia grenadensis. Next base: position 4,198,113 of record NZ_CP192054.1, read on the forward strand.
GTGTTCTCGACGAGAATCGGCTGCCGCGGATAGGTGGTGCAGAAGTTGGCCATCGGCGGGTCGTTGAACAGCACCTCGTCCAGCGCGTCGCGGGTGGACAGCGCACCGCCGAGCATGTTCCCGCCGAACCGCTCGTCGGTCATCATGAGCAGCAGGGTGTTGTTGATCAGGTTCTGCTGCGGCTCCACACCGGCGCCGTAGAAGCTGATCAGATTGGACAGCAGCTCTTCGTCGTCGAGTTTCGCCGGATGATGCACCAGCCGGGAGGTCACATCGTCGGCCGGATCGGAACGCTTCATGAAGACGAGCTCCATCAGCGCTTCGCTGAGATGGGTCATCCCCCATTCGGCGTTGACCGTGTCGAACAACGCGGCCATCCCGTTGGCGACGCGCTCACCCAGCTCCAGTGAGCAACCCACCATCCGGTTGATCACCTCGAACACCAGCGGGAACGCGTACTGCGTGACCAGATCGGCCTTGCCCGTCTCGCAGAAGGAGTTGATCAGCGGAACCGCGATCCGCTCCACGGTCTGGTGCAGTTCGTGCAGGTCGATACCGTCGATCGCGTGCACATACGCCTGGCGGTACCGCTGATGCAGTTCACCGCTATTGCGCAGGGCGTTGGGGTACCACTCCATCATCGGTTTGATCGGCGAATCCGGCGGGATGCTCGTCTGCCAGGTCCGCGGATCGGCGGGGAAGCGGTCGGGATCGTTGAGGATCCGCACGGCCGCGTCGTAACCGATCACCAGGGTGGCGGGCACATCCGGGGCCAGATCGATGGGGACCAGCGACCCGTACCGGCTCCGCATCGCGGCGTAGGCGCGATGCGGATCACCGGCGAACTCTTCGGAGAAGAGACCGAAGCGGTCGCCGGCACCTCCGGTGGGGTCTCCGTGAACGACCGGGCAGCCGGCGAACGGAGGTTGTTGTTGCGGAACCGGAGAGAACTGCGTTGTCAAAGACGAGACTCCAATCGGCGGAACAGGAACTCGACGAGCGTGATCAGCGACTGCAGGCAGGTGCGCCGATCACGGGCGTCGAGGGCTATGAGCGGAGTGTCGTCGGTCAGGTCGAGTGCCTCGCGCACTTCCGACAGCGGGAAGCGGTTAGAACCCTCGAACTCGTTCACCCCGACCGCGTACGGCACCCCGCGCTCCTCGAGGACCGCCAGTACCTCGTCGGCCTTCTCGATACGCCGGGTGTCCACCAGGACCAGCGCGCCCAGTGCGCCCTTGGCCAGTTCCTCCCACAACGGAATGAACCGCTGCTGGCCCGGCGTACCGAAGAGGTACAGGGCCAGTTCGGGGTTGAGCGTGATACGGCCGAAGTCCATCGCGACCGTGGTCTGCGTTTTCGACCCCAGCCCACCCAGATCGTCGATACCGACGCTGGCCTCGGTGATGGTCTCTTCGGTACGCAGCGGTTTGATCTCGGAAATACTGCTCACGAAGGTGGTTTTGCCGACGCCGAAATTACCGGCCACCAGCAATTTCACCGAGCGGGTCACCGTCTCCGGCACATAGTCGACCGCGCGGCCGTATTCCGCGGACCGATCAGGCCGGGAGAGCACGGAGCCCATTGAGTACCTCCTCGAGCAGGGCGATCTCCGGCATTATTTCCGCCGGGGTCGGGATATTGAGATGTCCGCTGTCCAGCAGATCGGACACGACGATCGTCACCACCGAGGGCGGGAGGTCGAGATAGGCGGCGACCTCCGCGATCGACAGGGCGCCGCGGGCACAGACATCGACCACCCGGCGCGCATCCGGTGTGGAGCCCGGCGCCGCATCTCCGACGGCGACGACCAGGGTGACCAGGCCGAGCTCACGGGTCGGACGGGAGCGTCCGCCGGTCCGCACATACGCGCGGACCAGGTCTGGATCACGCCGCGACCGGCTCATTGCAGATCGCCGCCGTGTGCGCCTCTGCGAGGTTCACTCCCGAGCTCGTGGCCGACCCGCCCGGCGAGCTCGTTCATCCGGTGGGCGATCAGGCCCACGTCGATATCGGTCATGGTCGCCACACCCAGGAGCGCGCCCTCGCCCGCCGCGGTGATCATGATCATGCCCTGGTCGTATTCGGTCATGTTCTGCCGTACATCGTTTCCGTTGCTACCGCAGAACTCGCCGAGCGCCTTACCGAGCGAACGCAGGCCGGAGGCGGCAGCGGCGAACCGCTCGGCATCGTCTTTCGCGATACCCGCCGAATGGGCGATACGCAGCCCGTCCTCGGACAACAGGACGGCGAATCGGACGCCGGGAACCTCGAGATCGTCCAGTAACCAGCCCAGTTTGTTGGTGCTGTCGGATACCACTGTCCTCGGTGAACCCATCAGGATGTCATCCCTTCGGTGTGTTCGGATGCGGCGGCACGGCCGCTCTTGGAGCCGCTCTGCCAGGCAGCGGCGATATCGGGGCGGGGCTGCCCCGGTTCGGTCCTGTCCTGTCCGGACACGCGATCGTTGATGTCATCAGGGACGGCCGCGGCACGGCGCCGACGCCGGGGCAGACCGCCGCTGGTGATGTCGTGGACTGTCGTACGCTGCTCGCTCTCGGTCTCGTCGATGCCACCTGCCGCCGAAGTCCGTTCGACAGGCCGGGAGCTCTCGGACACGACCGGGATCGCGGCGTGCGCGCCGGTACTTGTCGCCGAATGTGCTCCGATACCGGACGATACGGCGTTCCCGCTCAGAGCGTTACCGGAGCTTCCCGATACCGACGAGGCCTGGCCACCGGGAACCGCGGCGAGTTCCCGCGGTGCCGACGCGCCGGCCGGGGACGCGGCGTCGTTGTCCTGGTTGGACTTCGGTGCGACCAGCAGTGCCTCCGGGATGTAGACCATGGCACGCATACCGCCGTAGGCGTTGGGTCCGTCGATGTAGACGGTGAACCCGTACCGGCGGGCGAGCGCGGCGATACCCGGGAAACCGACCTTGGGAGCCGGCCCGAGCTGATGGATATCGATCGAGCGTTCGTTGGCCAGGACCTGGCGGGCCTCTTCCATCTGCTCGGCGTTCATCCGGACACCGGCGTCGTCGACGATCACGGTCACACCGTGATGACCTTCCTGGAAGGTCACGTCCACGAAGGAGGTGGGCGGGGAGTAGCGCAGCGCGTTGTCGATGAGCGAGGCCAGCGTGTGCACCAGCGGTTCGACCGCACGACTGATGACGATGCGGTCCAGCTGGGACGGACGGACCCGCAGGTAGTCGCGGACACGACCGGTCGCGCCGCCGACGACGTCGGTGAGCGACTGGGCGGGCCAGCGGCGGCCGGGCAGACCACCACAGACGATCACGTAGGACTGCGCCTGACGGATCATCTGCTGCACGGTGTGGTCGATCCGGATGAGGGTCTCGTAGACGCGGTCGTCGCGGTGTTCGCGGAGCGCGGAGCTCACGACCTGGGAGACGTCGGCTCCCAGGCTCACCACGGAGGTACCGAACGAGCGGACCGCGGCGCTGGTCGCCTCGCGGGCAAGGGTTTCCGAGCGTTCGCGGCCGGCGTCGGCCTCGGTCCGGACGTTCCGTTCGGCGGCGGAGACGGCGGTACGGACCTGCTCCTCCATCTCCCGGGTGACGGCTTCGCGGGCTTCGCTCTGGACCGTCCGCAGGTCTTCGGTGACCCGGTCGAGGATCCAGCGCAGGCACTGGGCGAAACGCGAATTCTCCAGTCCGGGGGGTACTTCGGGCGCTACGGAGGTCTGGTCGAAGCGGCGGGTGGACTCCGAGAGGGCGGGCAACGTGCTGGCCGCGAGATGCTCGAGCGCATCGTCGCGTACGGCTAGTTCCCGCTCGAGCACATCGAGTCGTTTCTGTTGGTCTCGCACGGCCCGAACGGCGTACCACGCCACGCCGAGCACCAATATGGGGGCGAGTATCCAGGGAAGCAGCACGGCGGTATTCAGATTCATCAGCTTTCTCGTCGTTGACGGGGCTCGAGGCGCGCCACGCGGTGCCGTGGCATGCCACGACGCTTCGTCTCGCCTTCCTCGCGACGCCGACCATGTTCGCCCCTGGCCGGATGAGGTCCGCGCCGGGCACCGCGGTAACGGTCGGTGACATATCCCTTAGTTACTTTCGAGTACTCGAAAGTAACTAAGGGACAAGTCATTCGGCCGATCGATGACCACCGGAGCACATACGCCGATGGCCCGGAACCCGACGACTCGCCCACAGTAGCAGCATTGCCGTGAACTCTCTCAATAACGGCTGATAATCGATTGTCACCGTTCCGTGATAGGGCCGCGACCTCGCAGAATGCGGAAAGGTATTGCGAGCGTGAAGATCACGACCACGGGACTCCGCGGGGACCGCGCGTGCAGCCGGGGGTGCCCCAACGCACATTGCGATCGCATGGCCGATCACCAGGGCCGGAACACCGAAAGAAGACCGACCGGTCGGTGATTGGCGACGGACCCGGAAAATTGATATCAAGACAGGTCCAATACTGTCCGGGGCCACTCGAATCGGACGCCCCGCCCCGGCCGAAATGCCCAATGCGCGCATCCCGGCACACGGCGCGATGATCACCGCGGAGCCTGGAATAGCCGTATTCCAGTAAAGCCCCGGCATTACCGGACGAAATGCGACCGGGGCTCCGGAACGGCCGACCGGTCCGTACCGCCGGCCGGCTTCCGGGCTTCTGTCCGCACCAATTCGGGTACAGACCGGAACGCGACGGCGACCCTGTCGGTCGCCGTCGCGAAGTACTGCGCGCGGTGGGTGCGCGGGCCTCAGACCGTGAAGCCCAGCGCCCGCAACTGTTCCCGGCCGTCCTCGGTGATCTTGTCCGGGCCCCACGGCGGCATCCAGACCCAATTGATCTTCAGATCGTCCACCAGCCCGCTGCGCACCAGCGCATTCCGGGACTGATCCTCGATCACATCGGTGAGCGGGCAGGCGGCCGAGGTCAGCGTCATATCCAGCACCGCGGTGGTCTCCTCGACCCGCATGCCGTAGACGAGGCCCAGATCCACGACATTGATACCGAGCTCGGGATCGACCACATCGCGCATGGCCTCCTCGAGATCGGCGAGCTGCGCCAGATCCTCGGCCGAGAGTTCGGCTTCGGGTCCGGCGGCCGACTCCGGCGCGGTGTCCTCGGTGGCAGATATGTCGGTCATGCTGTTTCCCCGTTCCGTGAGCGGTCGGTAGCGGACGCACCGGGCTCCGCGGCGGAATCGGCCGCGCCGTCGACCCGCAGCACCGCGTCCTTGAATGCCATCCAGCCCAGTAACGCGCATTTCACCCGGGCCGGGTATTTGGCGACACCGGCGAAAGCGATTCCGTCGCCGATAACGTCCTCGTCGCCCTCGACGGTACCCCGGCTGCCGATCATCTCGTTGAACGAGTCGACCACACTCAGCGCCTCCCGTACCGGCAGCCCGATCACCTGATCGGTCAGCACCGAGACCGAGGCCTGGCTGATCGAGCAGCCCTGACCGTCGTAGGACACATCCTCGACCTCGCCGTTGCCGCCGAGCCGCACCCGCAACGTCACCTCGTCACCGCAGGTGGGATTCACGTGGTGCACCTCGGCGCCGAACGGTTCCCGCAGGCCGCGGTTGTGCGGATGCTTGTAGTGATCCAGGATCACTTCCTGGTACATCTGCTCCATACGCATGTTCTAGGCAACCCCGAAGAAGCTCTGAGCCTTCCGCACCGCGGCGACCATCTTGTCCACCTCGTCCACGGTGTTGTACAGGGCGAACGAGGCGCGGGCGGTCGCGGCCACACCGAAACGCCGGTGCAGCGGCCAGGCGCAGTGGTGACCCACCCGGATCGCCACGCCCTCGTCGTCGAGGATCTGGCCCAGGTCGTGCGCGTGGATTCCGTCGGCGAGGAAGGCGACCGCGCCACCGCGGTCGACATTCTCGGTCGGGCCGATGATCCGCACACCCGGTACGTCGCCAAGCCCGGCGAGCGCGGCATCGACGAGGGTGTGCTCGTGCGCGGCCACCGCGTCCATCCCGACCTTCTCGAGGTAGCGCACGGCGGCGCCCAGTCCGATGACCTGAGAGGTCATCGGGACACCGGCCTCGAAACGCTGTGGCGGCGCCGCATAGGTCGTCTGCTCCATGGTGACGGTCTCGATCATGGAACCGCCGGTGATGAAGGGCGGGGTCTCCTCGAGCAGCGTTCGCTTCCCGAACAGCACACCGACTCCGGAGGGGCCGAGCATCTTGTGCCCGGAGAAGGCCGCGAAATCGACGTCCAGGGCACGGAAGTCGACCGGGGCGTGCGGTACCGACTGGCAGGCGTCGAGGACCACCAACGCGCCCACGGCCCGGGCCCGGCGCACCAACTCGGCGACCGGCGCCACCGCACCGGTGACATTCGACTGGTGGCTGAAGGCCACGACCTTGGTGGCCGGCGACAGTTCGAGCGAGTCCAGGTCGATACGGCCGTCGTCGGTGACGCCGTACCAGCGCAGGGTGGCGCCGGTCCGGCGGGCGAGTTCCTGCCAGGGCACCAGATTCGCGTGATGCTCCAATTCGGTGATCACGATCTCGTCGCCCGGGCCCACGCGGTATGGGAACCGGTCGTCGGAGAACGCGTAGGTCACCAGATTGAGCGATTCGGTCGCGTTCTTGGTGAACACGATCTCCTCGGCGACGGCACCGACGAAACGGGCGATCTGTGCGCGGGCGTCCTCGTAGGCGTCGGTGGCCTCCTCCGACAGCTGATGGGCGCCGCGGTGGACGGCGGAATTGCTCGCCAGCAGGAAGTCACGTTCGGCGTCCAGTACCGCCAGCGGCCGCTGCGCGGTAGCCCCGGAATCCAGGTACACCAGCGGTTTCCCGTCCCGAACCGTACGGTTCAGGATCGGGAAGTCGGCCCGGATCCGGGCGACGTCGAAGGCGGGAAGGGTCGCGGTCATGTCAGGCTCCGGCTCCGGCCGTCCGGGTGAACTTCACATAGCCGCCTGCATCGAGTTCCTCGGCGAGCTCCGGGCCGCCCTCGGCCACGATGCGCCCGCCCACGAAGACGTGCACGAACTGCGGCTGGATATAGCGCAGGATCCGGGTGTAGTGGGTGATCAGCAGGACCCCGCCGTTCTCCCGCTCCCGGTAGCGGTTCACGCCCTCGGAGACGATACGCAGCGCGTCCACGTCCAGGCCGGAGTCGGTCTCGTCGAGGATGGCGATCTTCGGCTTCAGCAGACCCAGCTGCAGGATCTCGTGCCGCTTCTTCTCGCCACCGGAGAAGCCCTCGTTCACGCTGCGGTCGGCGAAGGCGGCGTCGATATCGAGTTCGTTCATCGACTCCTTCACCTCCTTGACCCAGTGCCGCAGCTTCGGCGCCTCACCGCGGACCGCGGTCGCCGCCGTACGCAGGAAGTTCGACATCGAGACACCGGGGACCTCCACCGGATACTGCATGGCCAGGAACAGTCCGGCCCGCGCCCGCTCGTCCACCGACATCTCCAGCACGTCCTCACCGTCGAGGGTGATCGACCCCGAGGTGACGGTGTACTTGGGATGCCCGGCGATGGCATAGGACAGCGTCGACTTACCGGAGCCGTTGGGGCCCATGATGGCGTGCGTCTCGCCGGATTTCACGGTGAGATTCACACCGTTGAGGATCTGGACGGTGTCCCCGTCGGGGGTGGCGACCTCGGCGTGCAGGTCCTTGATTTCCAGGGTGGTCATAGGGTGTCGAATTCCTTCGGTGGTCTGGGAGGCCGGGTGGTCGGTCAGGCGCCGATAGCGGCGAGTTCGGCTTCGATGGCCGCCTCGAGCCGCTCGGCGACCTCACCGACTCCGATCTTCTGGATGATCTCGTGGAAGAAACCGCGCACCACCAGGCGGCGGGCGGCGTCCTCCGGAATACCGCGGGCACGCAGATAGAACAGCTGCTCGTCATCGAACCGGCCGGTCGCCGAGGCATGGCCCGCGCCGACGATCTCACCGGTCTCGATCTCCAGGTTCGGTACCGAATCGGCACGGGCGCCATCGGTGAGCACCAGATTGCGGTTGATCTCGAACGTATCGGTGCCCTCGGCCGCGGCCCGGATCAGCACATCGCCGACCCAGACCGTGCGGGCATCGCCCTTCGGCGAATGGGGTTCGCCCTGCAGCGCGCCCTTGTACAGCACGTTCGATTTGCAGTGCGGCACCGCGTGATCGACCAGCAGGCGCTGTTCGAAATGCTGGCCGGCATCGGCGAAGTAGAGACCGAGCAGTTCGGCGTCACCGCCCGGGCCCGCGTAGCGGACATTGCCGGTGAGCCGGACCAGGTCACCGCCGAGGGTGACCGCGGTGTGCCGCAGCACCGCGTCGCGCCCCACGAGGGCGTGGTGCGCGGTGACGTGGACGACGTCATCGGCCCAGTCCTGGACCGCGACCACCGTCAGCTTGGCGCTGTCGCCGAGCACGAATTCGACGTTCTCGGCATAGGTTCCGCTGCCCCGCTGGTCGATCACCACGGTGGCGGCCGCGAATTCCGCCAGCCGTATCTGCAGATGGCCGTAGGCGGTCTTGCCCTCGCCCGGCCCGGTGATCCGCACGACGACTGTTTCGGCGACCTCGGTCTCCTTGCCCACCGAGAGGATCGTCGCCTGCTCGAAACCGGAGTACGCCTGCGCGGCGACCCGATCGGACGGGGTGCCACCCTGCCCGAGCCGGGCATCGTCGCGGCCCACCGTTTCCACGGTGACCCCGGCGACCGGCCCGACTTCGACCTCGGCCCGCCCGTCGGCGGTCGCGGTGCCGTTGTGCAGGCCGCGCAGCCGGCGCAGCGGGGTGAACCGCCACGCCTCGTCCTTACCGGAGGGGATCTCGAAGGCGTTCACATCGAAGGAGGTGAACACCTCTCCCTTGTTGATCGCCGGAGTACGAGCCTCGGCGGCCTCGGCAACGTTGTCCAGTGCCATCAGCCGACGGCTCCTTCCATCTGCAGTTCGATCAGGCGGTTGAGTTCCAGCGCGTATTCCATCGGGAGTTCCTTGGCGATGGGCTCGACGAAGCCGCGCACCACCATGGCCATCGCCTCGTCCTCGGTCATCCCGCGGCTCATGAGGTAGAACAGCTGATCCTCCGACACCTTGGACACCGTCGCCTCGTGTCCCATGGTCACGTCGTCCTCGCGGATGTCGACATAGGGGTAGGTGTCGGACCGACTGACGGTGTCGACCAGCAGCGCATCGCATTTCACGGTCGACTTGGATCCGTGGGCACCCTTGTTGACCTGCACCAGACCTCGGTAGGACGCGCGGCCGCCGCCCCGGGCCACCGACTTCGACACGATGGTCGAGGAGGTGTGCGGCGCCAGGTGCACCATCTTGGCGCCGGTGTCCTGGTGCTGGCCCTCACCGGCGAACGCGACGGAGAGCACCTCGCCCTTGGCATGCTCACCGGTCATCCACACGGCCGGGTACTTCATGGTGACCTTGGAGCCGATATTTCCGTCGATCCACTCCATGGTGGCGCCCGCTTCGGCCTTGGCCCGCTTGGTGACCAGGTTGTACACGTTGTTCGACCAGTTCTGGATGGTCGTATAGCGGCAGCGTCCGCCCTTCTTCACGATGATCTCGACGACCGCCGAGTGCAGCGAATCCGATTTGTAGATCGGCGCGGTGCAGCCCTCGACGTAGTGCACATAGGCGCCCTCGTCGACGATGATCAGGGTCCGCTCGAACTGGCCCATGTTCTCGGTGTTGATCCGGAAGTAGGCCTGCAGCGGGATGTCCACGTGCACGCCGGGCGGCACATAGATGAAGGACCCACCCGACCACACCGCGGTGTTCAGCGCGGAGAACTTGTTGTCCCCGGCCGGAATGACCGTGCCGAAGTACTCGCGGAAGATCTCCGGGTGCTCCTTCAACGCGGTATCGGTGTCGAGGAAGATGACGCCCTGCTGTTCCAGGTCCTCGCGGATCTGGTGGTACACGACTTCGCTCTCGTACTGGGCGGCGACACCGGAGACCAGCCGCTGCTTCTCCGCCTCCGGGATCCCCAGCTTGTCGTAGGTGTTGCGGATGTCCTCGGGCAGGTCCTCCCAGCTCTCGGCCTGCTTCTCGGTCGAGCGCACGAAGTACTTGATGTTGTCGAAGTCGATACCGTCGAGGTTGGAGCCCCAGTTCGGCATGGGCTTGCGGTCGAAGATGCGCAGCGCCTTGAGCCGGTTCTCCAGCATCCAGGCCGGCTCGTCCTTCTTGGCCGAGATATCGCGAACGACCTCCTCGGAGAGACCACGCTGCGCGCTGGCGCCGGCCGCATCCGAGTCGGCCCAGCCGTAACCGTATTTACCCAGCGAGGCAATGGCCTCCTCCTGGGTGAGCGGTGGCACCTGGTCGGTGGTGGTCGTCATTCGGCGCTCCTTCCGGAGTCGTTCGGTGCGTCCGTTGCGGGCTGCGCAACGGTTGAAGGTGAAGCATGCTTCGGTCGATCGGTGGCCGCCGTGGGCAGCACCGTCAGTGGTACATGGGTGGTGCAGGCGCAGTCACCGTTGGCGATGGTGGCCAAGCGCTGCACATGGGTGCCGAGAACCTCCCGGAAGGCCGCGAGTTCGGCCTCGCACAGTTCGGGGAATTCCTCGGCGACATGAGCGACCGGGCAGTGGTGCTGGCAGATCTGCACACCCGCGCCCACCCGGCGGGTACTCGCGGCGAACCCCGCGTCCGAGAGCGCCGTGGCGATCTCCTCGGCCTTGGCGGCCGTACCCGCTCGCGCGGAATCGTCCCCGGTGGTGGACTCCGCCGCCGGCTCCGCGCCGTGGCCGGGGAGCGGTTCGATCCCGTCGACCAGGGTGCGGGCGCGTTTGCGGGCGAATTCGGTGACCGCTTCCTCGCCGCCGATCTCCCGCAACTGCCGGATGGCCGCACCGGCGAGATCGTCGTAGGCGTGCCCGAGCATGCCGCGCCCGGCCGCGGTGAGCTGGTACTGCTTGGCCGGCCGTCCGCGACCCTTCTGCTGCCAGGGCGCCGACCGTCCGGCGCGCGCCTGCCCCGATTCGATGAGCGCGTCCAGATGCCGGCGTACACCGGCGGGCGCCAGGCCCAGGGCACCACCTATCGCGGTCGCGGTGATCGGTCCCTCCTCCAGCAGCAGCCGGACGATCGCGGCGCGAGTATGCCCTTCGCCGCCGGTCGCGGGCGCGCCGACGGACCCGGGGCCGGCCCGGTGACCAGCCCTTTCGTCCACATTCGGCAAACCCATAGTTTTCACAACATCAGTGTGGCGGAATTCGTTCCCGAAATCTAATAAGGGTGCCCTGAGCAGGTGGGTCGTCCGCTGCGGCGGCGCCGGACATAAATTGCCGAAATAGCCTGCTCGGGCGAGAAAGCGCCGTTCTTGCCTCTCCTGCCGGATCAGGGCAGTGATGTGCTTCACTGCGCTGGAGGTCCGGGCGGATCCGCGACACCGCGCCGGAGAAGTTGCTGCCCGGCTGCGCCCCGTCCTGTCCTCTGCCCGACCGAATGGTCCACCGGGCCCACCGCACCGCGCGTCGGGAAGTCCCGCGCGGATCTCCACCGGCGCCGGAAATCGCGCGCCCGGCGCCGGACACCCCCGGTAGCCAGAAGATGTCCGGACCGGAACCGGCGCCGCGGCCACCGGTCGGCCCGCGGCCGGCGCGCCGGCCCGCCCGCGCGTGATGCCGCGACCCGGGCACCGGCAGCGCCCCCGGCGAACTAGTCTCGGTGACCGTGGCAGGACAGGCAGGCGCCCCGGGCGCAGTGGCGTCGCGCGGGCAGCGCGCACTGAAACTGGTGCGGCGCGCCCTCGGACTCGATGTCCCACCCTCGGATCACACCATCGCGGTCCTGCACAGCGACGAATCCGAGGTTCCGGGGCTCGACCGCCGGGAGCGGGCGCAACTGGACCGGATCCGGCTGATGGGCGCCACCGGCACCGTGCTCATGGCGATCAGCGCTCTCGGTATCGGCGCCCAGCCAGTCCATCAGAATCCGACCTCGGGAATGCGGGTCCTGGGCATTTTCGCGCGGGCGCACACCGGATCCCTGGCCATGTGCATGGTCGGCACGGTGACCGTGGTGCTGGCGTGGCTGCTGCTCGGGCGGTTCGCCGTCGGCGGGATCGGCGGTTCGCCACGGCACCGGCTCACCCGGCGCCAGTTCGACCGCACCCTGCTGTTGTGGATCATCCCGCTGTGCGTGGCGCCGCCGATGTTCAGCAACGACGTCTATTCCTATCTCGCGCAGAGCGAGATCGCCGCCCGCGGGATCGATCCGTACCTGGAGGGCCCCGTCGCCGGGCTCGGTATCGACAATGTGCTGACCAACAATGTCCCCAACATCTGGCGCGAGACGCCCGCGCCCTACGGACCGCTGTTCCTGTGGATCGGGCACGGAATCGCCGAGCTCACCGGGGAGAACATCCTGGCGGGGGTCTGGGTGCACCGGCTGCTGGCGCTGGCAGGTGTGGCGCTGATCGTCTGGGCGCTGCCGCGCCTGTCCGTGCGCTGCGGGGTGGCGCCGGTGAGCGCGCTGTGGCTGGGTGCGGCGAACCCACTGGTCCTGTTCCATCTGATCGGCGGGGTGCACAACGACGCGCTCATGCTCGGTCTGATGCTGGCCGGCCTGGAGTTCATGCTGCGCGCGATCCACGGGGTGCCCGGCGACGGCGGGCCGCCGCCGCTGGACGGCCGCGGCTGGGCGCTACTGGTGGGCGGGGCGGTCGTGATCAGCCTGTCGTCCTCGGTGAAGGTCACCTCGATCATCGCGCTGGGCTTCGCGGGAATGGCCCTGGCCCGCCGCTGGGGGCCAGGGCTGCGGCCGATCCTGACCGCGGCCGGGCTGCTCGGCTTGATCGCGGTGGTGGTCACCGTGGTGATCAGCAGCGCCAGCGGTCTCGGTTTCGGCTGGCTCTACACCCTGAACACGGCGAACGCGGTGCGCAGCTGGATGTCGCTACCCACCGCACTGGGCATTGTCACCGGATTCGGCGGTGTCCTGCTCGGCCTCGGCGACCACACCACCGCGCTACTCTCCATCACCCGGCCCATCGCCGCCGTGGTAGCGGGTTTCATCACCGTGCGCATGCTGGTCGCCACCTGGACCGGACGCCTGCATCCGGTGGGCGCGCTCGGGGTATCGCTGGGCGCGATCGTGCTGCTGTTCCCGGTCGTCCAGCCCTGGTATCTGCTGTGGGCCATCGTCCCGATGGCGGCCTGGGCCACCCGGCCGGCCTTCCGCGGCCCGGCGATCGGTATCTCCGCAGTGGTCAGTGTGATTCTCATGCCGCGCGGCGCCGACCTCGAGGTGTTCCAGATCGTGGGGTCGGCGGTGGCCACCGTGATCGTGTCACTGCTGTTCATCGTGGTCACCCGGAACTCATTGCCCTGGCGGGCGCAGCAGGGGGTGTCGGCCCCGTCACAGCCGGCCGGGGCCTACGGTGGGACCTCGTGACCGCTTCCCGGGTGCCCGCCGTACAGGTGGACCACGTCGCCAAACGCTACGGCGAGACGATCGCGGTGGACGGCATCGGTTTCACCATCGAGCCCGCACAGGTTTTCGCCCTGCTCGGTCCGAACGGTGCCGGTAAGACCACCACGGTGGAGATGTGCGAGGGCTTCGTCCGACCGGATTCGGGCCGGGTGCGGGTCCTGGGCCTGGACCCGATCGCCGATTCCGAGCGGCTGCGCCCCCGGATCGGAGTAATGCTGCAGGGCGGCGGAGCCTATCCGGGCGCGCGAGCCGGGGAGATGCTGGATCTGGTCGCCTCGTATTCGGCGGACCCGCTGGACCCGGGCTGGCTACTCGGCGTGCTGGGCCTGGACGAGCACCGCCGGACCCCCTACCGCCGGCTCTCCGGTGGCCAGCAGCAGCGGCTGTCGCTGGCGTGCGCACTGGTCGGCCGCCCGGAGATCGTCTTCCTCGACGAACCCACCGCGGGGATGGACGCACAGGCCCGGATCCTGGTGTGGGAGTTGATCGATGCATTGCGGCGCGACGGTGTCAGTGTCCTGCTCACCACCCATCTCATGGACGAGGCCGAGGAACTGGCCGACCATCTGGTGATCGTCGACCACGGGCGCATTGTCGCTTCCGGTACGCCGGCCGAGGTGACCGCGCACGGCGCGGCCGGACAGCTCCGTTTCGCCGCGCCGCCGAAACTGGACCTGGAACTGTTGCAGATGGCGCTGCCGGAGGGCTTCTCGCCCAGAGAGACCAGCCCCGGCTCGTACCTGGTGGAGGGTGAGATCAACCCGCAGGTGCTGGCCACGGTGACCGCCTGGTGTGCCCGCGTGAACGTGCTCGCGACCGATATCCGGATCGACCAGCGCCGGCTCGAAGACGTATTCCTGGAACTGACCGGACGGGATCTGCGCGCATGAGGTGCTATACCTCCGCCTCCGCGGAGCGCATCCGCCGGCTTCGGAAAAGGCCGAGTGTGCGATACCTCCCTCGCCACGGACCGGACCTGTCGGTCTCGAAGGAGACCCGGTGATGCGATACCCGCGCCTGCGCTACGACCCCACGGACCGCATCGGATCAGTTTCGAGGGAGGCGCTGTGATGCGATACCTCCGCCTTCGCTGTGGCCTCCGCGGACCGCATGCGTCAGTTTCGAGGGAGGCCCTGTGACCAAGCCGGAGTTGACGGCCAACCGGTTCGAACCCGGTACTTTCGCGCCCGCGCCCCGGCCCGCACCGCGGGCGGCCATGTTGTTCGCGCAGACCCGGCTGGATCTGGTGCTGCTGCTGCGCAACGGCGAGCAACTCCTGCTCACCATGTTCATCCCGGTGACCCTGCTGATCGGGCTGGCGCTGTTGCCCTTCGGCGATATGGGCCCGGACAAAATCGACAAGATCGTGCCCGCCGTGATGATGGTGGCGGTGATGTCGACCGCGTTCACCGGTCAGGCCATCGCTGTCGGTTTCGACCGCCGCTACGGCGCGCTCAAGCGACTGGGCGCCACTCCCCTGCCGCGCTGGGGGATCATCGCGGGTAAGAGCGGGGCCGTCCTGCTGGTGGTGATCCTGCAGGCGGTGCTGCTGGGCCTCATCGGAGTGGCGCTGGGCTGGCGGCCGACACCGCTGGGGTTGCTGCTGGGCGCGGTGCTGATCGCGCTGGGTACCGCCACGTTCGCGGCGATGGGCCTGCTGCTCGGCGGCACGCTCAAGGCCGAGGTGGTGCTGGCGCTGGCGAATATCCTCTGGTTCGTCATGCTCGGTATCGCCAGCGTGGTCTTCGCCTCCGACGAACTACCCACGGCGGTCCATACTCTGGTGCGGCTGGTCCCTTCGGGGGCGCTGGCGGTCGCGCTGGAACACGCGCTGAGCGGCGGGGTCGACTGGCTCGGAGTGGGCGCGTTGATTGTCTGGGGTACCGGCGCGGGCCTGCTGGCGGCCCGCTGGTTCCGTTTCGAATGATTTCCACGACATGCTGTAGTAGTCCGGGTGTGGGCCGGCGGTTGCCGCCCGCTACCATCGGCACGTGCTGTATCGCGCATTCCTGCGACTCGTCGACCGGCTGCCGCTGCCCTCGCGGCGCACCCAGCTGCTGATCGCGCTGGCGGTGATCGCCTCCCAGGCCGGTATCGCCGTGACCGGCGCGATCGTCCGCGTCACCGCGTCCGGTCTGGGCTGCCCCACCTGGCCACAGTGCTTCCCGGGCAGTTTCACCCCGATCGGGGTCTCCGAAGTGGCCGTGCTGCACCAAGCGGTGGAGTTCGGCAACCGCATGCTCACCTTCGTGGTGACGCTGTGCGCGGCGCTCATCGTGCTCGCGGTCACCCGGGCCCGGCGCCGGCGGGAAGTGCTCGTCTACGCCTGGCTCATGCCCGCCGGCACCGTCCTGCAGGCGGTCATCGGCGGTATCACGGTGCTGTCCGGGCTGCTGTGGTGGACCGTCGCGCTGCACCTGCTCGCGTCCATGCTCATGGTGTGGGTGGCCGCGGTGATGTACGCGAAGGTCGCCTCCCCCGACGACGGTGTCGATACCGTCCGCGCGCCCGCACCCCTGCGCTGGTTGACCGCACTGAGCGGAGTCGCACTGGCCGGGGTCCTGATCGCGGGCACGCTGGTGACGGGCGCCGGTCCGCATGCCGGCGACAAGAGCATCGAGCGTCCGGTGGCCCGGCTCGAGGTGGAGATCGTGACCCTGGTTCATCTGCATTCGCAGTTGTTGATCGGCTATCTCGCGCTACTGATAGGTCTCGCCTTCGGCCTCTTCGCGACCGGTATCACCAAACCGGTGCGGGACCGCCTGTTCGTCCTGCTCGGGCTGGTGCTCGCGCAGTCACTGGTCGGCGTCGTCCAGTACTTCACCGATGTCCCGGCGGCGCTGGTCGCGATCCATGTCGGCGGTGCGGCCCTGTGCACCGCCGCGACCGCCGCACTGTGGGCATCCCTGCGCACCCGGGAACCACTACCCGCCGCGGTGGTGGAATCGAGCGCTCAGCCGGCCTGAGCCGACCGTGCCGGCGGCCGGACCGCTCGGCTCGGCTCGGCCCGGCCGCTGGCGCTTCGTCCGGCCGTGCGATACCCGCCCGGTCACTGGAAACGGCTCGGATGCGTGCTCAGCGAACAGTCCCGTCGCCATGGACATGCGTGGCCACCCGGCTCGCAACACCTTCCACAACGGGCATCGCCGCCGGTGCCGCCTCAGGTCGCGCTCGGCCCGTTCTGATAGCTGCGCGCGACCAACGCCGAGGTCAGATACCACAGCCCGGTGGGGATCGCGGGATCGAACCCGGTGAGCATCCGGACCCGTTTGAGCCGGTAGTCAAGCGTATTTGTGTGCATATGCATGAGCCGGGCGGTGCGCTGGCGATTGAAATTGTTGGCGATGTGCTGGCGCAGTGTTTCCAGCAGTTCGGGATGTTCGTCGAGCGGATCGAGGATGGCGCTCAAATGCTCCCGCGCCGGGCCGGGCCGGGTGATCTGGAACTCCAATGCCAGATCGGTGAATCGATGCAGACCGCCACCATCGGTGATGCGCTGCACGGTGTCGAGGAGTTCGTGGGCGCGGTCGGTGGCGTCGGGGATCTCGGCGGTGGCCGCGGTGACCACCGTGCCCGTGACCGGCACCTGCGCCGCCTGCGCCAGGCGCGCGATCAACTCGTCCAAGGTGTCCTCGGGGAAAGCGTCCGCGGGCAGCAACACCGTGCCACCGTCGATGCTGAGCAGCGACAGCGCCTTCTCCCCGCAGCTGCGGGCGAGCTCGGCCTGGAGCCGGCGCAATTTGCGCCGCGCGACGATCCGGCCGTCGACCTGGGGCGCGGATTCGTCCGGATGCGGCGCCAGCGCCAGCGCCAGCACCTGGTACGCCTCCGCGATCTCGATCCCGCATTCGCGGGCCATGGTGGCGGTACTGTGCCCGCCGAGAAGCGCCGAGGTCAGCGTGTGTACCGCGGTGTGGTGTTCGGAGACCGCCCCCCGGTATTCGCCGACATAGGCCAGCGCCACCTCCGAGGTGATCGTATCCAGGATCTCCAGCATCCGGCGGGCGGTGGCGACCAGGGTCGCCGAATCCGCCGGCCCCGCGGTGGCCATGATGCGGTCGAAACCGAGTTTGAAGCCCTCGTGGATGGCGTGGGTGATGGTGTCGATCGGGATACCCTCGCGCGCCCATTCGGCGGCGGCTTCGCGGATCCGTTCGATCTTCTCCGGCAACTCGCGGCCGTCGAGCCGGCTCACCGTGAGTTCCAGGCAGAGCCGGGTGACCGCGGTGACATCACCCTGGAGCGCGTCACCCGGAAGCGTCCCGCACGGTGCGACGTGTTCGACGAAATGACCGACCATCTGACGCGACAGGGTCGATACGTCCCGCAGGTGGTTCGAGATCGGACGGCCGGACACCGTGAGTCTGGAACGGGTCGGACTACTGACCGTCATATCGGCTCCTTCTACCCCGGGGCTGACGCTCGAGGCACCAACGGTAGCGCGAACCGGTTACTCGTCAGTAGTTTTTGGTCGGGAAACTGTTCGAGCTACCTGCGGCCGGGGTGGACGACCTGTGAGCACGCACAGGTCTCAATTCTCGTTACGAGCCTTCGGGAATCGCGTCTGACCAGCGACCCAGCCGGCCATCTTCGCCCAGTGCCCGGTCCGCGGCGTGGTGCGGGCCACCAGATCGCGTTCCCAGCCCTCGGCGGCGGTGAGCCCGTCCACCGCGTCGATCACGGCCTGCGCGGTGGCGGTATCGGCGACCATCCGGTCACCGAGGACACCGTCGGACCCGACCAGGGTGAGCCGCACGCCCCGGCGACCCACCGGCTGCGGCACGACCTCGGCCGAACCCCCGTGCGCGGCGACGAACTTGCGCACCGATTCGACGATCTCCCGGGGAGCGGCGACGGTGGCGGTGGCGGAATCTGCACTCATGCCGAGGAGTTTACCGGCGAGTAGGGCGCCCCCTCGGGCGCCGGTCCGAACCATCCGGTCGCCACGACGCCGGTAGCCCGTCCCGCCCGCGGCGGACCCCCGTGTTCCGGGTACGGGCACCGGTGTAGAACTGGACCCATGCGCGCGATCCAGGTAGACCGGCACGGCGGTCCGGAAGTGCTGACCCTCGCCGAGGTTCCCGATCCGGAGCCCGGACCGAATCAGCTACTGGTGGATATCGATGCCGTCGGCGTCAATTTCATCGATACCTATTTCCGCACCGGTATCTATCCGCGCCCGGTGCCCTACATTCCGGGTTCCGAGGGCACCGGAGTGGTGGCCGAAATCGGCTCCGAGGTCACCGAATTCGCGGTCGGCGACCGGGTGGCGTGGGCGGCGGGGCCGAACAGCTACGCCCCGCGCGCGGTGGTGGACGAGGCGGTCGCCGTGGCGGTACCCGGCGATATCGATCCGGCGGTGGCGGCCTCGGCCTTGTTGCAGGGTATGACGGCGCACTATCTGATCGAATCGGTCTACCGCCCCGAACCGGGCGAGACGATCCTGGTGCACGCGGGTGCGGGCGGAGTCGGGCTGCTGCTCACCCAGCTGGCCGTGGCGCGCGATATCCGGGTGATCACCACGGTGTCCACCGACGAGAAGGAGGCCCTGTCGCGCGGCGCCGGCGCCTGGGAGGTGCTGCGCTACGGCGACGATCTCGCCGAGCGGGTCCGTGAACTGACCGGCGGCGAGGGTGTCGCGGCGGTCTACGACGGCGTGGGCGCGGCCACTTTCGACGCCAGCCTCGCCTCGTTGCGGGTCCGCGGCACGCTGGCACTGTTCGGCGCGGCCAGCGGCCCGGTGCCGCCGGTCGATCTGCAACGGCTCAACGCGGCCGGGTCGGTATTCGTGACCCGCCCCAATATCGCCCACTACACCCGCGACCGCGCCGAGCTGGACTGGCGGGCCGGCGATATCTTCGAGGCCGTCGCCGACGGCTCGCTCACCGTCCGGGTCGGCGCGACCTACCCGTTGGCCGAGGCCGAACAGGCACATCGCGATCTGGAGAGTCGTAAGACCACCGGCTCGATCGTGCTGCTGCCCTGACCCGTCCGACCGGACGCGGTCTCAGTAGTCGCGTCCGGTCAAGCCGCGGTAGACGAAGCGGGTCAGGCTTGCCACGGCTTCGTCGTCCGAAATCTGTACCGCGCCGTCCTCGACCCCGGCCGAGATGGCCTGGATGAGATAGAACATCATCGCCAGGCTGGTGTCGACGGTGCCGGGTAGGGTCATCCCCTTCGCCGCCAGACCGTCCAGATGGTCGGCGATATCTCGGCGCTGTTCCGCGCCGAATTGCGCCATCTCGCGCGCGAATTCCTCGTTGACCAGGGCAGCCTGCCCCATCGCCCGCATGACCGCGGCGTGCTCGCGGGCGAAGTGCCAGAAGCCGGCGATATGAAACCGAACGGCGTCGGGGTCGCTGAAATCCGGATTGTGATCGGCCTGCCCGGCCTGTTCGTCCCCGGCCTCCCCCAGATCGGCGAGCAGAGCCCGGAGCAGTTCTTCTTTGCTCGCGAAATGATTGTAGAACGACCCCGCCGACCGGCCTGCCGCCGCCGTGATGTCGGTGATCTTGGTGTTCAGATAGCCGCGCTCCGCGAAGACCCGCCGTGCGGCCGCCTTGAGCGCCAGCTCTGTTTCTTCCGCCCGTTCGCGACGGCTCGATCCCACCGACCTCACCTCCTTGACACGGCAACCTACCAACCTCAATACTGAATTCAGATTCACTGAATCGTCATT
Source organism: Nocardia grenadensis (assembly GCF_050942415.1). Taxonomy (NCBI): domain Bacteria; kingdom Bacillati; phylum Actinomycetota; class Actinomycetes; order Mycobacteriales; family Nocardiaceae; genus Nocardia; species Nocardia grenadensis. The sequence goes on from NZ_CP192054.1 coordinate 4,218,204, forward strand.
CAATCAAGTTCGCGATCAGGAGCTCTCATGTCGCCTTCCGTCCTCATCGTCGGCGCCGGCCCCACCGGCCTCACCCTCGCCCTGGACCTGGCCCGCCGGAACATCGCCGTGCGTATCGTCGACAAGGCCGTCGAGTTCTGCCCCGGATCGCGCGGTGACGGCATCCAGCCGCGGTCGCTCGAAGTGTTCGACGATCTGGGGGTGCTCGAGGCCATGCGGGCAGCGGGCGCCCCGGCGCCGGTCATGCGGGCCTATTTCGACGGGCAGCCGGTCGGCGAGCACCGGATGGCCGAGCCCGTCGATCCCACCCCGGCGGTCCCCTACCCCAACAGCTGGTTTCTCGGACAGGCGCAGACCGAGGCGATCCTGCGGACCCGGCTGGCGGAGTTCGGTGTGCGGGTAGAACTCGGCACGACGCTCCTGTCGTTCACCCAGGACGACTCGAGTGTCACGGCACGCCTGTCGAGTGACCGGGGCACGGAAACCCTGCGGGTCGCCTACCTGGTCGGCGCCGACGGCGGCGGCAGTACCGTCCGTAAACAGGCAGGGATCGCGTTCGAGGGAACCACCGACGAATCACTGCGGATGCTGCTCGGTGATGTCCGGGCCGACGCCCTCGACCACGACTACGGCTACTGGTTCGCCGCAGCCGCCGAACCGCACCAGGGCGTTGCGCTGTCGCCACTTCCGGGCGGGCGTCATTTCCAGTTCGCCGCGCCCTTCGCCGACAGCACCGAACCCACCCTGGAGACATTGCAGACAGCCATCGATCGCTGGTCGGGACGCACCGATATCACCCTGACCGATCTGATCTGGACAACGGTCTGGCGGCCCAATATCCGGCTCGCCGAGCGCTTCCGGGCCGGGCGTGTGCTGCTGGCGGGTGACGCCGCGCATGTGCACCCACCCACCGGTGGGCAGGGTATGAACACCGGCCTCCAGGACGCCTACAACCTGGGCTGGAAACTCGAGGCCGCGCTGGCCGGCGACGAAGAGCCGCTGTCGACCTACGAACCGGAACGCCGCACGGTCGCGGCCCGGGTGCTCGGTATCAGCTCCGCGCTGCTCGGCAAGCTCGTCGACGGGGCGGAAGACGCCATGGAACGCGGTGAGGAGACCCGCCAGCTCGACATCAGCTACCGCGACCCGGCCGACACCCGACCTATCGCGGCCGGCGACCGCGCCCCCGACGCACCGCTGAAAGGTGCCGAGGGCCGGCCGCTGCGGCTGTTCGATCTCTTTCGCGGGCCGCACGCCACACTGCTCTGCTTCGGCGCCACGGGCGAGTTGCCCGAGTTGCCCGGCACCCGGAGTTATGCGGTGGTCGAGCCGGGCGTCTCGGTCTCCGGTCCCGCGGTGATCGACGTCGAGGGTCACGCCCGCGCCGCCTACCACGCCGGCGCGGGGACTCGGATCCTGATTCGCCCGGACGGCTATATCGGGCAGGTCGGTTGACGGCGGGTTGATTCCGGCAGGCCACCCCGAAAGCAGGCGCTACCCGGGAGAACCGGTGCGGCTCACCGGGGTGGTGCCGGGGGTTCAGCCGAAGAAGACGTCACCCAGCGTGGTCCAGCCGAGTACCGAATCGACGGCCAGGCCGCAGAACACCACCGCGAGGTAGTTGTTGGACTGGAGGAACAGCCGCAGCGGTTTGACCGATTCGCCCCGGCGCACCCCGGCGTAGAGCTGGTGGGCCATCAGCAGGAACCAGGCGCCGGCGACCAGGGCCACCGCCGTGTAGATCACCCCGGTGGCCGGGACCAGTGCCAGCGTGGTGAGCACGGTCAGCCAGGTGTAGATGACGATTTGTTTGGTGACGGTCCGCTCGGTGGCGACCACCGGCAGCATCGGCACCCCGGCCGCGCGGTAGTCCTCCTTGTAGCGCATGGCCAGCGCCCAGGTGTGCGGCGGCGTCCAGAAGAAGATCACGCCGAACAGCGCCAGGGCGGGCCAGCCGATGGTGCCGGTGACCGCCGACCAGCCGACGAGCGCGGGCATACACCCGGCCGCGCCGCCCCAGACCACATTCTGCGAGGTACGCCGTTTGAGGCCGAGGGTGTAGACGAAAACGTAGAACAGGATGGTCGCGACGACGAGCACACCGCTGAGCAGATTGGCCTGCCACCACAGCCAGGCGAACGAGCCGATACCCAGGACGACCCCGAAGACGAAGGCGTGCGAGGTCGGGACCGCGTCCCGGGCGAGCGGCCGTTTGGCGGTCCGCTTCATCACCTTGTCGATATCGGCGTCGGCGACGCAGTTGAGCGTATTGGCGCTGGCCGCGCCCATCCAGCCGCCGAACAGGGTGGCCAGGATCAGCCGGATATCGACCGTGCCCCGGTCGGCCAGCAACATCGTGGGGATGGTGGCCACCAGCAACAGTTCGATGACGCGCGGTTTGGTGAGCGCGATATAGGCGAGCGGACGGCGGGCGACGCGGGCGAGTTTCGCACTGCCGAGGACGCGGTCCGCGGGTGCCGGAGCGGAATCGTGGGCGCCGCCGACTCCCGTGTCATGACCGATCCGCACTATCTCTCCTCGCACGCTGTGCTTCCGCATCCGGTTTGGGAAGGAGCAGCGCGCGGCTGCGACGCGGCTACTACTACAGACGATGGTAGACCCACGCCCGGTGCGCGCCGCCGCTCGCCCCTGTGCGCTCACCCGGACGCCGTGCTCCTCGGGTGCGCCCGGCGCGGCCGGACGTCTCGGCCATCCGGGGAACGACCGGCGCGCGCGACTGGCCGGGGGGCGTGCACGGGGGGCGGCCGGTCGCAATTAGGGTAGGGGGTGTATGCGGCGCCACAGTCACCGCGCCGCACTGGTTCGCCACCCCGCCCGCCCCCAATTTCGACGCCTCGAAATGTCAGGAGAAACACGGTCGTGTCAGTGACAGACGACATCCGCGCCCTCACCCAGCCGAACCTTCCGGACGACTGGACGGATCTGGACACCAAAGCTGTCGACACCGTCCGGGTCCTGGCCGCCGACGCGGTGCAGGCCGCGGGCAACGGCCACCCCGGTACCGCCATGAGCCTGGCGCCGCTGGCCTACACACTGTTCCAGCGCACCATGCGGCACGACCCCGCCGACCCCGAGTGGGTGGGCCGCGACCGGTTCGTCCTGTCGTGCGGACACTCCAGCCTGACCCTCTACATCCAGCTGTACCTGGCCGGTTTCGGCCTGGAACTCGACGATCTGCGCAACCTGCGTAAATGGGGCTCGCTGACACCGGGCCACCCGGAGTACCGGCACACCAAGGGCGTGGAGATCACCACCGGTCCACTGGGCCAGGGCCTGGCCTCGGCGGTGGGTATGGCCATGGCCGCCCGCCGTGAGCGCGGCCTGTTCGACGCCGAAGCCGCGGCCGGGGCCAGCCCGTTCGATCACCACATCTACGTGATCGCCTCCGACGGCGATATGGAGGAGGGCGTCACCTCCGAGGCCTCCTCCCTGGCGGGCACCCAGCAGCTCGGCAACCTGGTGGTGATCTACGACGACAACAAGATCTCCATCGAGGACGACACCACCATCGCCTTCACCGAGGACGTGGCGGCGCGGTACGCGGCCTACGGCTGGCATGTGGAGGTGGTGGAGGGCGGCGAGGACGTCGTGGCGATCGAGTCGGCACTGGCGGCGGCCAAGGCCGAGATCGGTAGGCCGTCGCTGATCCTGCTGCGCACCATCATCGGCTACCCGGCCCCGAACAAGATGAACACCGGTGCCGCGCACGGCGCCGCGCTCGGCCCCGACGAGGTAGCCGACACCAAACGCGCCCTCGGTTTCGATCCCGAGCAGAGCTTCCAGGTCGCCGACGAGGTCATCGCCCACACCCGCAAGGCCGCCGAACGCGGCGCGCGGGCGCATGCGGACTGGACCGTCGAGTTCGACGCCTGGGCCCAGCGCGCACCCGAGGCCAAGGCGCTGTTCGACCGGCTGTTCAACGGACAGCTGCCCGAGGGCTGGGACAAGGGCCTGCCCACCTGGGAGCCCGACGCGAAGGGCCTGGCCACCCGGAAGGCTTCGGCCAAGGTACTGAGCGCCCTGGGCCCGGTACTGCCGGAGCTGTGGGGCGGATCGGCCGACCTCGCCGAATCGAACAACACCACCATTCCGGATTCGCTCAGCTTCGGCCCCGAGGCCATTTCAACCGGTATGTGGAAGGCGAGCCCCTACGGCCGGACCCTGCACTTCGGCGTCCGTGAGCACGCCATGGGTTCCATCCTCAACGGCATCGCCCTGCACGGTCCCACCCGGCCCTACGGTGGCACCTTCCTGGTGTTCAGCGATTACATGCGCCCGGCCGTCCGCCTGGCCGCGCTGATGCGGGTGCCGGTCACCTATGTCTGGACCCACGATTCGATCGGTCTCGGCGAGGACGGCCCGACCCACCAGCCCATCGAGCAGTTGGCCGCGCTGCGGGCCATCCCGGGCCTGTCGGTGGTGCGTCCCGGTGACGCCAACGAAACCGCGTACGCCTGGCGTACCGTGATCGAGAAGCACAGCGGTAAGCACAATTCCCCGTTCGTCTCCAGCGATGCCGTGGGCACCGGCGGTCCGGCCGCACTGGCCCTGACCCGCCAGGACCTGCCGGTACTGGAGGGCACCAGCCTCGAGGGTGTCGCCAAGGGCGGTTACATCCTGGCCGAGGCCTCCACCGGCGTACCGCAGGTGATCCTCATCGGTACCGGCTCCGAGCTCCAACTCGCCGTCGCCGCCCGCACTACGCTGGAGGAGCAGGGCATCGGCACCCGGGTGGTCTCGATGCCGTGCGTGGAGTGGTTCGACGCGCAGGACAAGGCGTATCGCGACGAGGTGCTGCCCCCGGCGGTCGCCGCGCGCGTCGTCGTCGAGGCCGGTATCGCGATGCCGTGGTACCGGTTCACCGGCGACGCGGGCGAGATCGTCTCGATCGAACATTTCGGCGCCTCGGCCGATTACAAGACCCTGTTCCGCGAGTTCGGCTTCACGTCGGAGGCTGTCGTCGCCGCCGCGCAGCGCACGCTCGACAATGTGAAGGGATAAGGGCCCATGGCACAGAACGAGAACATCGCCGCCCTGGCCGCGGCCGGGGTATCGGTGTGGCTGGACGATCTGTCCCGCGATCGGATCAATTCCGGCAACCTCGCCGAACTGATCGCTACCCGCGGGGTCGTCGGAGTCACCACCAACCCCACCATTTTCCAGGGCGCCCTCAGCAAGGGCCACGCCTACGACGCACAGGTCCGTGAGCTGGCCGCCCGCGGCGCCGACGTCGACGCCGCGATCCGCACCATCACCACCGATGATGTCCGCGCGGCCTGTGATGTGCTGGCCCCGGTATTCGATCGGACCGGTGGCGTGGACGGCCGGGTTTCCATCGAGGTGGACCCACGGATGGCCTTCGATGCCGACAAGACCGCCGCCCAGGCGGTCGAACTGTGGAAGATCGTCGACCGGCCGAACCTGTTCATCAAGATCCCGGCCACCGAGGCGGGCCTGCCCGCCATCACCGCGGTGATCGAGGAGGGCATCAGCGTGAACGTCACGCTGATCTTCTCGGTGCAGCGCTACCGCGCGGTCATGGGCGCCTACCTCGACGGGCTGCGCAAGGCACGGGTCGCCGGACACGATCTCGGCAAGATCCATTCGGTGGCGTCCTTCTTCGTCTCGCGGGTGGACACCGAGATCGACAAACGCCTCGAGGCGATCGGCACCCCGGAGGCACTGGCGTTGCGCGGGAAGGCCGGCGTGGCCAACGCCCGCCTCGCCTACGCCGAGTACGAGGACGTTTTCGCGCCCGGCGGCAACCACGTCTCCACCTTCAACCACCTGGCCTCGTCCGGTGCCAACCGGCAGCGGCCGCTGTGGGCGTCGACCGGTGTGAAGAACCCCGACTACCCGGACACCCTCTACGTGACCGAACTGGTCGCGGCGAACACCGTGAACACGCTGCCGGAGAAAACACTCGAGGCCGTCGCCGATCACGGCGAGGTCCGCGGGGACACCGTCTCCGGCACTGCCACCGAGGCCGCCGAGGTCTTCGACCAACTGCGGGCGGCCGGTATCGATCTCGACGACGTCTTCGCCGTGCTCGAACGCGAGGGCGTGGACAAGTTCGAGAAGTCCTGGGAGGAACTGCTGGAGGCCACCACGGCCGAACTTCGGTCCGCTGCGACGGCGTCCTCCGCGGGTCCCTCCGTGGCCACGCAGGCCACTTCTTCCGGGCCCGACGCTGCGGACGCAGGGGGTAACTGACCACGATGGCCGGCGCTCCGGAGAGCACTGACACCGCATCCGGCACACCGTGGCGTAATCCGCTGCGGGACAGCCGGGACAAACGGATTCCGCGGATCGCGGGCCCGTGCAGCATGGTGATCTTCGGGGTCACCGGTGACTTGTCCCGGCGCAAACTCATGCCGGCCATCTACGATCTGGCGAACCGGGGGCTGCTGCCCCCGGGTTTCGCATTGGTCGGATTCGCCCGCCGGGAGATGTCGGACCCGGATTTCGGCGAGATCGTGCACGACGCCGTCCGCGAACACGCGCGCACCCCGTTCCGCCAGGAGGTCTGGGATCATCTGGCCGAGGGTTTCCGGTTCGTGCAGGGCACCTTCGAGGACGATGCCGCGTTCGGCCGCCTCGCCGATACCCTCGCCCGCCTCGACGACGAGCGCGGCACCGGCGGTAACCATGCCTTCTACCTGTCGATTCCGCCGAACGCCTTCCCGGTGGTGCTGGACCAGCTGCACCGCCACCGGCTGACCAGTTCGGCGGCCGCGCTCGGCCGCGCGCCGTGGCGGCGGGTCGTGATCGAGAAGCCGTTCGGGCACGATCTCAAAAGCGCGCACGAATTGAACGCCCTGGTGAACCGGGTGTTCCCCGAGGAGACGGTCTTCCGGATCGACCACTATCTCGGCAAGGAGACGGTGCAGAACATCCTGGCGCTGCGTTTCGCCAACCAGCTGTTCGATCCGATCTGGAATGCCAACTACGTCGATCACGTCCAGATCACCATGGCCGAGGACATCGGGCTGGGCGGCCGGGCCGGGTACTACGACGGTATCGGCGCCGCCCGCGATGTGATCCAGAACCACCTGCTGCAGTTGCTCGCGCTCACCGCCATGGAGGAGCCGATCAGCTTCGAACCCCGTCAGCTGCAGAACGAGAAGATCAAGGTCCTCTCCGCCACCAAACTTGTGGAACCGCTCGACGAGACCACCGCCCGCGGCCAGTACGCGGCCGGCTGGCAGGGCGGCCAGGAAGTGGTGGGCCTGCTGGACGAGGAGGGTTTCGATCCGCAATCGCGCACCGAGACCTACGCGGCGCTGACCCTCGAGGTCGATACCCGGCGCTGGGCGGGCGTGCCGTTCTACCTGCGCACCGGGAAACGCCTCGGCCGCCGGGTCACCGAGATCGCGGTGGTGTTCAAACGTGCCCCACATCTGCCCTTCGACCAGACGATGACCGAGGAGCTCGGCGAGAACGCGCTCGTCATCCGGGTGCAGCCGGATGAGGGCATCACCATGCGATTCGGGTCGAAGGTGCCTGGATCGTCGATGGAAGTGCGCGATGTGAACATGGACTTCACCTACGGCGAGGCGTTCACCGAATCGTCTCCGGAGGCCTACGAGCGGTTGATCCTGGATGTGCTGCTCGGCGAGCCCTCCCTGTTCCCGGTCAACGCGGAGGTCGAATTGTCCTGGCGCATCCTGGACCCGGTCCTGGCCCACTGGGCCGCCGACGGGAAACCCGAACAGTACGAAGCCGGGACCTGGGGCCCGGATTCCGCCGACGCCATGCTGGCCCGCACCGGCCGGGAATGGCGGCGGCCGTGATCATCGATATCCCCGACACCACGACCGGCACGGTCACCAAGCGTCTGGTGCAGCTGCGCGAGAGCAACGGCGTGATCACCATGGGCCGGGTGCTGACCCTGGTGGTGTGCACCCTGGACAGTTCCGAAGCCGAGGAGGCCATCGACGCCGCCAACGACGCCAGCCGCGAACACCCCTGCCGGGTGGTGGTTCTGGCGCGCGGTGACCGGTCGGCCCCGACCCGGCTGGACGCGCAGATCCGCGTCGGCGGGGACGCGGGCGCCGCCGAGGTGATCGTGCTCCGGCTGCAGGGGCAGCTGGTGAACCACGAGAGCAGTGTGGTGATCCCGTTCCTGCTGCCCGATACCCCGGTGGTGGCGTGGTGGCCGCGGGGCGCCCCGGAGTTCCCGTCCCGGGATTCGGTGGGCCGGTTGGCGACCCGGCGGATCACCGACGCCACCTTCGCACCCGACCCGCAGGCGACCATCAAGAAACGGCGCGGCTCCTACGCGCCCGGTGATTCCGATCTGGCGTGGAGCCGGATCACCTACTGGCGGGCGCTGCTGGTCGCGGCGATGGACGAACCCCCGTTCGAACCCGTCCATTCGGTGTCCGTTTCGGGGCTGCGCGACGAGCCCGCCCTGGACATGCTGGCGGGTTGGCTGTCCCGGCGACTGGGTTGCCCCGTGTACCGGCAGACCGGGGAGCTGCGGGTGGAGTTGCGCCGGAAGTCGGTGTCCATCGCCATCGAGCGCCCGCAGACCGGTGTCACCGCCACCCTGACCCGCACCGGTGACCCGGTGCAGCGGATCGCGCTGGCGCGCCGTGAGACCCGCGACTGCCTGGCCGAGGAACTGCGCCGGCTGGACGCGGATGAGATCTATGCCGAGTCCCTGGCCGGAATCGAAGGAGTTACCTATGACCACTAGCTCCGCGGCCGCCGTCGAAGTCCATGCCGACGGTGACGCCCTGACCACCGCCGCCGCCCGGCTGTTCGTCGAGGTCCTGGCCGCCGCCCAGGCCGAACGCGGCTCGGCGTCGGTGGTGGTGACCGGCGGTGGCACGGGTATCACCCTGTTGGAGAAGGTCCGGAACGATCCGGGCGAGCTCGACTGGTCGAAACTCGACGTGTTCTGGGGCGACGAACGTTTCGTACCCGCCGGGGATCCGGAGCGCAACGAACTCCAGGCGCACCGGGTCCTGCTGGACCACGTCCCGGTGGACCCGGCCCGGATCCACACCGTGGCCACCTCCGACGGTGAATACCCTGACCCGGTCGAGGCGGCCGCCGAATACGCCACCGCCGTACGCGCCCATCTCGCCACCCACGGCGCGTTCGACCTGCACCTACTGGGGATGGGCCCGGACGGGCATATCAATTCACTGTTCCCCGGGCACGCCGACGCGATCGGCGAGAAACACGAATACGCCGTCGCGGTCACCGATTCCCCCAAACCACCGCCGGTGCGGGTCACGCTGACCTATCCGGCGATCCGCCGCTCCCGCCACGTGGTGCTGGTGGTGTCCGGTTCCGGGAAGGCCGAGCCTGTCGCGGCGGCGGTCAACGGAGCCGACCCGCTCGAGATCCCGGCGGCGGGGGCGCACGGTACGGAGTCGACCACCTGGCTGCTGGACGAGGACGCCGCTGCCGGACTGCGCTGACGGCGGCTCGCCGGTCGCGTGCCGTGGTCGGCGCACGCAATCCGACTTCGCGACCATGAGCAGCCGCGGCTGCCCGGCCGGTTCGGGTCCGGCCGGCGCAGCCCGATTCTGGCCGGGCATTCCGGGGCCGCGCCGAATCGCCGATCAGCCGGTCGGCACGGCTCCCTGTCGGGGCAGGCCCAGCGATTTCACGACGTCCAGCATTTCGGCATGGTGCAGGGCAGCGGGGTCCCGCGCCACCGGATCGATATCCGCGCGGGCGCCGGCGAAGAGCATGTGCACCAGGTGCGCGGCGGGAACGGAATCGCCTGCCGGCGGGCCACCCGGGGACAGACGGTCAGCGGCGCACCGGAGCCGGCGCGACACGATGCGGCCCGGTACACCACCCGGTCACCCGCTCCGCCCCCTAGTCTGGTGAGGTGAGGACCCGGTGAGTATCCAGGACCCCGACGAGCGGTTCCGCGCGGAGATCGCGGCGCTGCGCGGCCCCACGCCGACCTTCTCCGACCAATTCCTGCCACCGGGGTTCACCGGACCCGATTTCGTGGAGTTGTTCGAGGCGCAGGTGCTGAGCCGGCAGGCCGATCTCACCACGCGGCGGCTGGCTGCGAGCGGGCGGGGCTTCTACAGTATCGGTTCGGCGGGGCATGAGGGCAATGTCGCGCTGGCGGCGGCGAGCCGGCTCACTGATCCGGTTCTGCCGCACTATCGCTCGGGTGCCTTGTTCGTCCATCGCGCCCGCCGGGCCGGGGTGACGGATCCGGTGCGCGATATCCTGCTGGGGGTGGTGGCCGCCGCGGCCGACCCCATCTCCGGGGGACGGCACAAGGTGTTCGGCAGCGCGGTGGCGAATATCGTCCCGCAGACCTCCACCATCGCCTCGCACTTGCCGCGCGCGGTCGGGCTCGCGTTCGCCCTCGAGCGCGCCGAGCGGCTCGGAGTGGCCTGTCCGTGGCCGTCGGACGCGGTGGTGCTCTGTGGTTTCGGGGATGCCTCGGCCAATCATTCGACCGCGGCGGGCGCGATCAACGCCGCGGTCCATACCGCGCATCTGGGCGTTCCCGTCCCGGTGCTGTTCGTCTGCGAGGACAACGGGATCGGGATCAGTGTGCCCACTCCGCCCGATTGGATCGAGCACGCGTACGGGCACCGGCCGGGTCTGCGCTGGTTCGAGGCCGACGGCTGCGACCTGCCCGACGCTTTGCACGCCGCCGTGGCGGCGGTGGACTGGGTTCGTACCCACCGGCGTCCGGCTTTTCTGCATCTGCGCACGGTGCGGCTCTTCGGACATGCCGGATCCGATGTGGAGAGCGGCTACCGGAATCCCGCCGCGATCGATAGCGACCTGGCGCGCGATCCGGTCACCGCCACCGCGCGGTTGCTGATCGAGGCCGGTATCCGCACACCGCGGGAAGTACTCGGCCGATACGACCGGCTGGCCCATCAGGTCGCCGCCACCGCGGCGGAAGTGTGCCGGGAACCCGAACTCACCACGACCGGCGCGGTACTCGCACCGCTGGCGCCGGCCCACCCGGAGCGAGTGCGTGACGAGGTCCGGCGCCGGCCCGGTGAAGGGCAGGGAGTCGCGGAGAGCTGTCCCGCGCCCCGGCGGACTGCGGAGGTGCCCGGCACCGCGGCCCGGTCCGGAGAAGAGGCCGGGCCGGAAGGCGGTGTCCGGCCCGCCGACAGAGCGGGCTCCGGACGCGGCGTGGCGGGCGGACCGGATTCCGGCTCGGAGACGCTGGCACAGGCGATCAACCGCACCCTCGCCGACCTGCTCGCCCGGGACCCCGAGATCCTGGTGTTCGGCGAGGACGTCGCCCGTAAAGGCGGCGTCTACGGTGTGACAAAAGGACTACGCAAGCGCTTCGGACCGCGACGGGTGTTCGATACCTTGCTCGACGAGCAGAGCATTCTCGGGACGGCACTCGGCGCCGGCCTCGCGGGTTTCCTGCCGATTCCGGAAATCCAGTACCTGGCCTACGTACACAATGCGCTGGACCAGGTACGCGGCGAGGCGGCGACCCTGTCCTTCTTCTCGGCCGGCAGCTACCGCAACCCGATGGTGGTGCGTATCGCCGGCTACGCCTACCAGCGCGGATTCGGCGGCCACTTCCACAATGACAACTCCGTTGCCGCGCTGCGTGATATACCCGGCGTGATCGTGGCATCACCGTCGCGACCCGACGATGCGGCGGCGCTGCTGCGCACCTGCGTCGCCGCCGCCCGCGTGGACGGCCGGGTGTGCGTGTTCCTGGAGCCCATCGCCCTCTATCACACCCGCGACCTGTACGAACCCAACGACGGCCGGTGGGCGGCGGCCGCTGCGGAAACCGACCATGTGCCGATCGGCCGGGCCCGTATCTACGGCGACGGAACGGATCTGACGATCGTCGCCTTCGCCAATTCGGTACCGATGAGTCTGCGGGTGGCCCGCCGTCTCGCGCAGCGCGGTGCCGGTGTCCGGGTCCTCGACCTGCGCTGGCTCGCCCCGCTCCCGCACTCCGATCTGATCCGACATGCCGAGGCCACCGGACGGGTCCTGGTCGCCGATGAGACCCGGCGCAGTGGCGGTGTTTCCGAATCCGTGTACGCGGCACTGGTGGACGCTGGATTCACCGGCGCACTGGCCCGGGTCACCAGCGCGGACAGTTTCGTCCCACTGGGTCCTGCCGCCGCGACCGTGCTGCTGAGCGAAGCCGAAATCGAAGCGGCCGCCGACCGGCTGCTCGCTTCCGACCCCGGCCGACCCGTGGCCGCGCGATCGATCAGCGACCGATACCGGGACTGATCGCCGCGAGATAGGTGTCGTCCGGCGGCCCGATCGCGAACATCCCGGATTGACCGGACCGGTCGTGACGCCCGGCCCCGCGGCGGAGTTCTGTCACCCCGGAACTCGCCGCGGGGCCGCATCGATCCGATCCGCCGAACGCCCTAGTTGCCCGATCCGCATATCCGTCATGCGTCGCAGACCGTCGCGCTCGGGAAGTGCCCGTGGAACCGTGGCGTCGGGGACTTCGATCGTGAGGAGCGCTGATGAGAGTAGCGGGCCGGGTCTCTGTCACGGCCGCGTCGGTTTGCCTGCCCACGGCGGTCCGGACCGTCGCGACGGCGACCGCCTCCGGCGCGTTGTCCGCTGCGCAGGCTGCGGTGAGCGAGCCGGGCCGGGTGTTCGTGGGGGACGGTCGATCTGCCGAGGAGCTCACGGTCGAGGCGGCACGCGATGCGTTGTCGAAAGCGTCCATCACCGCAGCCGATCTCGATCTGGTGTTGTCCGCGTGCATTCTGGAGACCCGGACGAGTTGGAAGGCCGCGCCACACGTGGCCCGGCTCATCGGTGCCGAGAACGCCCTGACCGTAGGCCTGCGGCAGATGTCCAACGGAGGCGCGATCGGCGCACAGCTGGCGATCGCACAGCTGCTTGCGCATTCCGGATCGGGGCACGCTCTGGTGACCAGTGGTGATGTGCTGGATCCCGACGGCCACAGTCGCTGGCGACTCGGGCTGCTGGCGGCGGCGCTGTGCGACGGTGCGACAGGTCTCGTACTGACCCGTGGGCCGGGACGATTGGCGGTGAAGTCGATCGTGTCCCGGGGCTGGTCGGGTCAGGAGGCCGATATGGCCGACACCAATCCGGCCGTCGGCGGCAACGGCTATATCGACGCACCCGATGCCCCGGACGTGCGCTCGACGTTGAAGTTGCGCAAGCAGATCCGGCTGTGCGTCGAACAGGCGCTGACCGAAGCGGGGAGTACGCCGGATCTGGTGGTGATGCCGCGGGCGGGCACGAAATGGTCGCAGCTCATCGCCGGCGCGCTTCCGCCGATCGCCGACGCGGCGCGGCAGCTGGACCTGACGTCGGCGACCGGGCACCTGGGTGCGGGCGATATGACCGCCAACCTCGCATATCTACTCGAGCACAACGTGATCGGCAGGAGTCGCCACGCGGCATTGATCGGCGTCGGCGGCGGTTTCGCCACCACCTGCCTGGTCGTCGGCCCCGACGACACGAACAAGGAGTAAGGGCAGTCCGACCGACGGCGGGCTCGGCGGCGGGACCGCCTGTTGCAGCACCGATACCGAGGTACAACGCGGCTCGGACCGGAATTCGAGTCGGCGGATCGAAGAGTCGAAACGGGAGGCCGACCATGACCGATATGACCGAACTGAGCACCGATACGGCTGTGCACCTGCTCGACAGCCTGGCTTCGAGTCCTGCGCACGTCTTCTTCCCCGAGTCCGGGCAGCAGACAGCCCACACCGCGCTACCCGAGCTCGCCTGGGGCGTGGCGGCCGCCCTCGCCGCCGACGACACACGGCGCGGCTCCACCATCGGTATCCTCACCGGCACCGAACCGGATTTTCTTCCGGCAATCCTGGGGTCGCTCGCCGCCGGTATCCCGGCAAGTGTCCTCCCTGTTCCCCCGGTTCTGCTCGACCCCCGGCATACGGCCGAGGCGCTCTCCGCCATTGTCGACGCGGCACGAATGTCCACGGTCCTGGCCAGTACGGCTCTGGTCCCCACCGCCCTCGAGCTGCAAGCGCTCAGACCGGCAATCCAGGTGATCGATATTTCCCGCCTCGGCCCCCGCTCCCGGCCGGATCACCCGCCGATGCTTCGCGACCGAGAACCGGCCATCATCCAGTTCACCTCGGGAAGCACGTCCGCGCCCAAAGGGGTGGTCATCAGCCACAGCGCCTTTCTGGCAGGCGTCCACGCCATCGCCTCGCGTCTGCGCATGACATCCGATGATGTAGGTGTCCAATGGGTGCCGCTGTTCCATGATATGGGCCTGGTGAGTCTGTTCGTCTCGCTTGCGGTGTCCGGGGATGCCCACCTGTTCACTCCGCTGAGTTTTGTCCGGCGCCCGGAGTATTTCCTGGAACATATGGCGCGGGTCGGCGGTACCGTCACCAACGGCCCCAACTTCGGCTACGAGCGTTTGATCGCCGCACTACCGAAGACTCGGCTCCCGGCATCACTGAGCCGGTGGCGGCTGGCCATCAACGGCGGCGAAGTCGTCGGCCCGGCCACCATCGGTCGCTTCCGGGACGCGTTCGCTTCCGTGGGAGTCCCGTCGACAACGATGTTCCCTTCCTACGGGATGGCCGAAGCCACCCTCGCGATCACCATGCCGCACCCCGGCGAGGAACCATCGGTCCTCCACATCGATCGTGGACACCTGACCCCCGGCCGCGAGATATGCCCGGCCGGCCCGGATGACGAGTGCGCCATGCCGGTCGTCTGCCTGGGCCGGCCCCTGCGAGGTCTGCGGCTACGGATCGTCCACGACGGCAACCGTCTTCCCGACGGCCACCTGGGCGACATACAGGTGCGCGGCGCCTCGCTGACCAGCGGCTACCTCCATAACGACGAAGCCACCGATAAAGCCTTCACCGATGGGTGGTTCGATACCGGTGACCTGGGCTTCCTGCACGGCGGTCAGCTTTATGTCACCGGGCGTCGCAAGGAATTGATCGTCGTCCGGGGGCGCAACTTTTTTCCCGACGATGTGGAGGCATTGGCCCGTGATGTGCCCGGGGTCTACCGCCGGCACGCTGTCGCATTCGCCGATGCCGAAGGCGAGCAGATCATCGTCGTCGCCGAGCAGGGCGTCCGGAACAGACAGGACCTCGTCGACGCCGTCGAGAAGGCGGTCACGGATCGGCTGGGCCTGACCGCCTGCCGAACCATCCTCGTTCCCCCCAATACTTTGCCGCGCACCACCAGCGGTAAATGGCAACGCACCCGGATCCGCGCCCGCTTCATCGATCACCGCGCCGCCGAGCACCACTGAACGAACAGGCAGGTATCCGCCATGGAAGCAGATCCCACCACGTTGACCGTCCGAGTTCGCCAACACCTCGCCCGGGTCCTCGGGACCGCTATCGGTCCGGAGGATATGGACACTCGCATCACCCAGCTCCCGCGGATCGATTCCCTCAAGATCGTCGAGGTGATCGTCGCGGTCGAGAGTGATCTCGGGATCCGGCTCGATGAGGACGATCTTTTCGAAGTCCGCACGCTGACCGACCTGTGCCGACTGATCCAGCACGTAGCCGCCGAGCAAAACGCCGGCAAGCCCGACTGACCCGTAGGAGGCCGTCTCATGGAATTCGACACACGTATTTCCCACTCCCGCCCGACGGAGGTCGAACTCGACACACCCGCCTACCGCGACGACGCCGACGCCGCCTACCGGCAGATCAGCAGCCACGCACCGATCGTCCCCCTGGTCCTGCCCGAGGGATTGCGCGTCTGGGCCGCTACTCGCTACCGCGAGGGAATGCAGGTTCTGCGCGACCCCCGGTTCGTCAAATCTTCCGATGACTTGCCACCGCCACTCCGCGCATTCGGCGGCCGCCGATACACCGAAGATCTGATGGCTGTCGAGGGCCGTCATATGAACAATGCCCCTGTCCGCGACCACACCAGACTTCGCAGGCCCGTCGCCAAGCATTTCTCCGCGCGCCGGATCCGCCATCACGAACCGTTCATCACCCGGACCGCCGAGGGCCTGCTGCGGCCGCTCGCGGATGTCGCCGGGTTCGATCTCGTCAGCGAGTTCTGCCGGCCACTGGCCTCCCAGGTGCTGGGCGAGATCATGGGCCTGCCGGTGGGCCTGCGGGGGGATGCGTCCCGGCTGATCGGCATGCTCGGCAGTCGCAACCACCCGCTCACTCCGCGGATGCGGCAAACCTACACCGACCTGGTGGACCTGCTGCGCGACGTACTACGCGAGCAGCCCGCCCCCGGCAGCGTCATCGCCACTCTGCACAACGAACACGCGGCCGGACGGATGAGCAAACGCGAGATGGTGTCGACGCTGATCTTCGTGCTCGGCGCCGGCACCGTCTCCACCCAGAGCACCATCGGCTACGGCACTGTGGTCCTGTGCCGGCATCCGGCCCAGCGTCGGCAGTTGCTCATCGACGAGAACCACGCCGAGGCCGTTATCGAGGAGCTGTGGCGATACCATTCGCCGTTCCCATTCTCCACCTGGCGTTTCGCTGCCGAGGATGTCGAGATAGCCGGTCGGGTCATCCCCACGGGGTGCCCCGTCCTGGTGCTGCTCGCGTCGGCCAACCGCGACCCGGATATCCACGACGACCCGGATACGTTCTGTCCCTACCGGCCGACCGCGGCCGCACAACTCACTTTCGGCCACGGTCCCCACTACTGCATCGGCGCCCATCTGGCGCGCAGCGAAGCCCGGATCGCCTTGACCACGCTGTTCACCCTGCTCCCCACGATCACCCTCGATACCGCTCCCGAAGCACTCGCCTGGCAAGGCATGCTCCACGACAGAACACTGGCGGCACTGCCACTTCGTCAGGAGAGCCGTCTACCGACCTGACACGACCGATTCGGTTCTTTCCACACCACCGCAGCCCGATTCGGGCGGATTCCGCTGTGCCCGCCCGCTATTTCGAGCATCATCTGTTCGTGTGATGATCAGACGAGTTCATGGAATTGCCCTGCTGTCCCTGGCTGCCGCGACATTCGCACCCCTCACCGCCGCGTCGGCGGTCGCGGACGCACCCTTCACCGCACCGCAGGTCACCTTCGCGGGTACCGCACCGGGAACGGTGATCGCGACCCTGCACAACCCGAACGACCGGGGTCAGTGCTGGGCGGAGGCGGGAGTCGGCCCGGAGAACAACCACGTCTTCTTCGGGGAGGCAAAACCGGAATCGCTGGCCGGCCCCGGCCAGACCGTCGAAACCTCGCTGACAGGCCTCGAATCGGGGACCACGATCACTGCCCGCGGCGGATGCGCCGATACCGGTCCCGCGGGCGGGTACGAGCTGGGCGACTTCGTCACGGTCGTCGTCCCCTAGCCGGATACGGCCCGGGTCATCCGGGCCGTCTGCGCGAAATGGGCGCCGAGCACCGCGCCGGCCTCGTCGGAGCCGACACACAATGCCGTGGCCGATGCCGAACGCCGGCCACCCCTACCGATGCCGTGCCGATCTCCGGCGCGAGAGGGGCCGCGGAGGCAGCGCAGAAGACCGGAGTCCGGCCGCGACGCACGATGATCGACCGCCCCGAGGCCGGGACGCTCGCCGTGGCGTCGGCACGGGCATCGAGGGCCGCCGCAGTGCCCTGTTCTCAGGGCCGCCCTGCCCCCGGTGCCGGCGCGGGGAAGGCCACCACCCGGCCAGTGGGTCCGGGCGTCTCCGCGCCGTACTCCTGGCCGACCACAAAGAGCCGGGGACGATCGGGGTCACGGTCCAGCACGCAGGCGAATGCTCCGCGGTCGAACTCCACGGTGTCCAGGATCGCGCCGCCTTCGGCCACTCGGACGCAATGCCGGTTACCCACATCCGCGTACCAGACCGCACCCTCGGTATCGAGGCAGATACCGTCGGGGTGGTCGCCGGGCGTGGCTGCCCAGACCCGGCGGCCGGCAAGGTCACCCGTGGATGTGATGTCGTAGGCGGTGAGTCGCTCGGCGTAGGATTCGGCGACGACCAGGGTGGCGCCGTCGGCGGTGACCGCCATCCCGTTCGGGAACGCGAGATCGTCGGCGACCCGACGCACGGTACCGTCCGGAGTCACCAGCACGACGAATCCGGGTGCGAAATCCCCACCAGGGAATTCGAATCCGATGCTGTTGACGTAGGTGTTGCCCCGCTCATCGACGACGATATCGTTCCACGGTATGTCCGCTTCCCCGCCGAGGTCGGCATGGGTTACCAGAGTGCCGCCGGGTTCGCGGCGCAACAGACGCCGGCGGCCCGAATCGACGATCAGCAGCCGCCCGTCCGGCAGGAAGTCGATACACATCGGGAACGAGGGCACAGCGGCGATCACCTCCCCCCGGCCCGAGCCGTCCACCGCGATCACCTGGTTCGCTCCCCAGTCGGAGAACCACAGCCGGCCCGCGTACCAGCGCGGCGATTCACCGAACACGACTCCCTCGAGCACCACCTCTGGTGTCTCCACGTGATCTTCCCTTCGTTAGCCGATGGTGATACGGACCCGGCGAACGCCCGGAATTCATCGCTCGGCGCGGCCGTGATGCGCGGCTGCGGGTTTGCGATCAGCCGATTCCGTACGCGGCGAACGCGTCGAGCAGGGCGCGTGGGCGCTGCTCGGTCGGTAGTGGATCGACCAGTTCGACCACGCAGCCGATATCGGCGGCGGCACCGTCGGCCTCGGCACTGTCCCCGATCATCAAGGTCTCGCCCGGCGGTACACCGATGCGTTCGCAGGCAAGAGCGAACAGCCGCGGATCGGGTTTCACGGCGCCTTCACGATACGAGAGCACGAACTCGCGCACGTAGTCGGCGGTTCCGGCGCGTTCGAAGGCCGGCCGGATATCCCAGGCGATATTGCTGAGGACCGCCACCGGCAACTCGAGAGCCGCCACCGCCTTCAACGCGGCCGCCGTATCCGGGTACGGGGTCCACGCGTCGGCCGATATCAGCTGGTCGTAGAGATGGTCCGGGTTACCGACCCCGGACCCCGCCAGCACGGCCGTATACAGTTCGCGGTGCAGCGGCGGGTCGAGATCGCGGCGGTTCCAGTCGTCGTACAGACGTGCGGGCAGCCCCTCGGGTCGTCCGGTCGGCGCGGTCATCCGGCGCATGATCTCGGCCTGGCGGGCACCGGCGAGCGGTGCACCGTGATGATCGATCAAGCCGTCGAGTATCGGTTCGAACCGGAAGAGTGTGCCGGAGAAGTCGAAGAGCACGCCGCGGATGGTCATGCGAGTCAGGTTACGGATGACCGCGAGCGGCCGGACGCGGGCCGCAGCCGCGACAGGGTTCCCGGGGTCAGCCGCTGCGCGAGTGTCTCCAATGCGGTGACCACTCCGGCGACCTCCTCGGGGTCGTCGGTGCCGAGCGCCGCCGCGAGCGCGGTATCGATCGTGGTCGCTCGGACCGTATCGACCCGGTCCGAGGCGTCGGGCGCCTGGCGGATCAGGACGCGACGCCGGTCGGCCGGATCCGGCTCGCTCACGATCGCGCCCGCCTCCCGCAGCCGCGCGACGCATCCGGAGACCTGGCTCTGCGGCAGACCCGTGCGCGTGGCGATCTCCCCCACCGCGCTACCGGGATGCTCGACGATATCGCTGGCCACGATCAGCACCGACCGCACACTCGTCGAGTACCGCGGCAGCCCCTCGGTCGGCATCGCCTCCTCGCCGATCTTCATCAGCGTGCGCCCGAGCAGGAAGAGTTCGACTCCGTTCACTCGGGGCACGCTACCCCAAACGCATCACCAAATACATCTTTCTTGATGTATCTAAAAAGATGGATTACGGTTCTCGGCATGCGCAACTTCCGAACCGGCCGCCTCCCCGTCCCCGGCGCGACCCTGTACTACGAGATCCGCGGGACCGGCCCGCTGCTCCTGCTGCTACAGGGCGGGGACGGCAATACCGCCCGCGCCGCCGACCTGGCCGGACGACTCGCCACCGACTACACCGTGGTGGTCCCCGACCGCCGCGGACTGTCCGGCAGCGCGCTCGACGATCCCGCCGCGCCGGTCACGGTGGCCACCCACGCCGACGACAGCCACCGGCTGCTGGCCGCACTCACCGACGAGCCGGCTCGGATATTCGGCTCCAGCTACGGCGCGCTCATCGCGCTCACCCTGGCCGGCGATCATCCGGAACAGGTCCACACCCTCATCGCCCACGACCCCGCCACGATGGGCCTGCTACCGGCCGCGGCCCGCGAGCGTGCCGAACGCGACCTCGCCGCCCTCGACGAGGTCTACCGTCGCGACGGCGCACTGCCCGCGCTCCGGAAACTCGCCGAACTGGTCCACGCCGATTCCTCCGATCGGGAGCCCGGCGTCGCACCACCGGCACCGCGTGACCCCGGAGACCTGCGCGATCTGGACTTCTTCCTGTCCCGGGATCTGCCGGAGATCCGCTCGTCGGTCCTCGACGCCGCGCATATCGCCGCACTCGCCGCGACCCCGGTCCATATCGTGCCGGCCGCCGGGCGCGGCTCCCGGGAGATCTGGAACTACGACTGCACCCGGGCCCTGGCCACCCTGCTGGACAGAACGGTCACCGAATTCCCCGGCGGCCACAGCCTTTCCACCCATCCCGCCGCTTTCACGGCCCGGCTGCGCGAAGTGCTGCGCGATGCCGAACGCACACCGACGGCGGCAGGCCCGCACAACGGCTGACCGGCACTCACCGGCACGGTGCGGTTCCGGCCGAACCGGCACATTCGGCTCGACACCACCTCGCCGACGGCCGAGAAGCCCTCACCCGGCGGTGAGCTCGGCGAGGGCGCCCAGCAGGAAACTGTTCACGGTCTCCGTCGCCTCCAACTGCACCAGATGCCCGGCGCCCGGGACCCGCTGCACGGCACGCAGATCCGGCAGCAGGGCGCGCATCGTTTCGAGGGGATCGCGACCGCTGAAGCCTTCCATATCGGGATCGTTCTCACCGTAGACGAAGTACACCGGAACCGTGGGTACCGCCGCGGCGTAGCCGGCCGTCAGTTCCCAATTGCGGTCGATGGCCCGGTACCAGTTCAGACCACCGGTGAACCCGGTGCGTTCGAAATCGCCGGCCAGGATGTCGAATTCGTCCTCCGACAGCCACGACCAGGGCAGTTCGGGCGCCACGGGCAGAGCATCGATATAGCGGGTGCCCGGCGGGTTCTTCCACACATCGAGATAGTGGAAATCCCCACTCAGCGCGAAGTAGACCCGGGAAAGGAATTCGCGTGGCCGGTCGGCCAGATGCGCGTCGGCCACGCCGGGTTCCTGGAAATACTGCAGGTGCAGGAAATGCCGCTCGGCCATCTTCCCCCAGTAGTAACCGGGCGGTTTCGGGGCGCGCGGGGCGAAGGGGTTGTTCAGGATCACCAGTCCGCGTACCCGTTCCGGCGCGCGCAGCGCGAGCTCCCACAGCAGGGCCGCGCCGAAATCGACGCCCACGAAAACCGCCTGGTCGGCGTCGATATCGTCGAGCAACGCGAGCAGGTCGCCGACCACGGCCTCGTTGGTGTAATCGTCGATCGACTGCGGCGCACCGGTCCGGCCCGCGCCGCGTAGGTCGGGGGCCAGGGCCCGGTATCCGGCGGCGCCGGCCGCGGCGAGCTGGCGATGCCAGACGTACCAGGTGTGCGGGAATCCGTGGCAGAAGATCACCGGGTGGCCCCGGCCCTGGTCGGCTACATGCATTCGCACGCCGCCGGTGTCGACGAAACGGTGTGTCGGCCCCACCGAACCTCCCGAATGCTAGAACGCGTTACAGTTTCACGGTAACGTCCCGGGACTGTGAGCGGAACACCACACCCCCTGCAGAACCGGATCGCGGTGGTCACCGGCGCCAGCCGTGGGATCGGTAAAGGCATCGCCCTGGAACTGGGCGCCGCCGGCGCGACCGTCTACGTGACCGGGCGCTCGGACCGGCCGGGCAAACTCCCGGGCACCGTGGGCGAAACGGCCGCGCGGATCGACGAACTCGGCGGCACCGGCGTACCGGTGGTGTGCGATCACCGCGACGACAACGCGACCGCCGCCCTCTTCGAGCGGATCGGCAACGACCACGACCGGCTCGACATCCTGGTGAACAATGTCTACAACTCCCCCGCCGCCGCCCGCTGGCTCGGCCGCAAATTCTGGGAGGTACCGCCCGCGGCGTGGGACGAAACCTTCGAGGTGGGTGTCCGCTCGCACTACGCGGCCGCCGTCTACGCCGCGCCGCTGCTGCTGAAGGGCGACGGCTTGATCGTCAATGTCTCCTCGCCGGGTTCGCAGCGGTATATGCACAACGCGGTGTACGGGGTCGCCAAAACCGCCCTCGACCGGATGACCGCCGATTTCGCGCGCGATCTCGCCGGTACCCGGGTGACCGCGGTCTCGATCTGGCCGGGCATCGTCGATACCGAACTACTCCAGATGGTGCCCGCCGACGCGGACGGCAACCGGGTGGTAACACTGCCCGGAGAGGGCAGTGTCGACCTGAACCAGGCGGAGAGCCCACGGTTCGCGGGCCGTGCGGTGGTGGCCCTCGCCACCGACCCCGAACGCGGGAAACGGTCCGGGCAGGCCTGGAAGGTCGCCGATCTGGCCGGCGACTACGGGTTCACCGATGTGGACGGGAGAGTCCCGCGTCACGACTGACCGGCAGGTCAGGCGAATTTGATCTCCAGCCCGATCCCCAGGATCGCGATGAACCAGATCATGCCGGTGAAGATGGTGATGCGGTTGAGGTTCTTCTCGGCGACGGTCGACCCGGACAGACTCGACTGCATCCCACCACCGAACAGGCTGGACAGACCTCCGCCCTTGGCCCGGTGCAGCAGCACCAGCAGCACCAGCAGCAGGCTGGTGACGATCAGGAGGATATCCAGGAACATCCGCATGCCGGACAGTCTAGAGGGTGCGCCGGGGCGAATCCCATTCGCCGTCCGAGCACGGCAGCAGCGACAGCTGGGCGGGAAAGCGCACGGGCGAAGAACTCGGTGGCGCCCGAGCAGCGCACGCCGGGGCGGGCGGTGGTGCACACCGAGCGCACGGCCGGGGCGAACGCGGAGGTACGCCTATGGTCGCGGTTCCACCGATACCAGGTGAGTGAGCCTCTCGTCGTGCGCGAATTCCGATACCGCCCGCTCACGCATCAGGTCCTGGGCCGTCAGCCGCACCTTGTGCTGCTGCATGTGCTCGGACCAGGAGCGCACCACGAACGCCTCCACATAGCGGTCCGTACTGCCCACATCGCGATAGATCCGCCATTCCATCGCGCCCGTGCGCTGCCGTGACCGCCCCACGAAGCTCATGGCCGCCAGGAATTCCGGCACCTTGTCCGCCGGCACGTCGTAGTCCTTGAGCACCAGTACCGGACCGTCGTCGGGGTCCGGTTCCACCACCAGCTGTGGTTCCGGCCAGTACGCATGCGGCGTCAGATCGAAACCGGGTACAAACTGCCGCAGCGGCAGCCAGATCGTGCTGAGCGCGCACCCGCCGAGTAGTACTGCCGCCGCCAGCAGCGCGGTGACCGCACCGTAGGCCCCGGCGACCAGGCCCCACACCACCGAGCCGATCGCCTGCCCGGCCATGAACACCAGCAGGTACACCGACAGTCCCCGGGCCCGGACCCAGCCGGGCAGCAGCAACTGCATGGTCGCGTTCATGGTGGACAGGGTCAGCAGCCAGGACGCGCCCGCGAAGACGAGCAGGAGCAGCACCAGCGCCTCCACCCGCAGCAGCGCGGTACCGCAGCAGGCGATCCCGAACACCACCGCGGCGACCGCGACCTGCTGGGTCGGGGTCAGCAGGGCCCGCACCCGGGCCAGACCCAGCGCGCCGAGGACCGCGCCCACGCCGAGCGCGCCCAGCATGAGGCCGTAGCCGGAGGAACCGAGACCGAGCTGGTTGCGCGCGATCACCGGTAGCAGTGACCACAGCGCGCTGGCGGGCGCGACGAACAGGGCGGTGCGCAGCAGGACGCGCCGAATCGCGGGCGCGGATTTGATGAAGCGCGTGCCCGCTTGCAGGGCCGCCAGCGGTCGTTCGCTGGGCAGGTCCTTGGTGGTCACCCGCGGCCGGCGCCAGAACAGCAGTGCCGCGACGATCGCGGCGAACGATACGGCGTTGAGCGCGAACACCAGGGCCGGACCCGACAGGGCGACCAGGACACCGGCGATGGCCGGTCCCACGGCCCGGCCGATGTTCATGTTCATACTGCCGAGCGCGGCTGCCGAGGGGATCTGGTCCCGCGGCACCAGTTCGGGCTGGATCGCCTGCCAGGCGGGGCCCACCACCGCCTGGCCGCAGCCGAGCAGGAACAGCAGGGTGAGCAGGACCGAGGGCGTGGTGTGCCCGGCGGCGGTGGACACCGCCAGCGTGATCGCCAGGACCGCCATGGTGGATTGCGCGCCCAGCAGGAGGCGGCGGCGATCCAGCAGATCGGCCAGTACCCCGGACGGGATGGCCAGGATCATCACCGGCAGCGTCGTCGCGGTCTGCACGAAGGAGACCAGCGCGGCGGCATTGGGTTCGTCGACCAGTACCCACTGCGCCCCGACCATCTGCATCCAGGTGCCGAGATTGGACACCAGCTGCGCGATCCACAGCGCCCGATAGACCCGCGACCGCAATGGCGCCCAAGTGGAAACTGGTTTCGCTGCGGCGGTAGTCACTCGGGTCAGCATAGCGTCGCGCTCTGACCGGCCCGCCGGACGAAGGGACCCGCACCCGCTTCCCGGCACAGCACGCTCCCGGCCCGCGTCGGAACCCGGGCCCCGCGCGACCGTGTTCCGGCGCCGCGCGGGCTCATGCGGTGAGCCGGTCGTCCTCGCTGATGAACCAGGTGGCGATCACACTCACCACCGCGGTCGACACCAGATAACCGCAGGCCAGCCATGGTGTGGAACCGCCCGCCGCGATCAGCGCCGTGACGATCATCGGAGTCAGGCCCGAGGCGTATATCCCGGAGAACTGGTAGACGAAGGACAGCCCGGTGTACCGCACCTGGGCCGGGTACAGCCCCGCGTACAAGGTGCCCTGGGCACCGTAGAACAGTGCGTGCGCCACACCGAACACCACGATGATCGCGACGGTGAAGATGACGATATTACCGATCTCGAAAAGCGCGAACACCGGATACACCAGCACCCCGTAGGCGGCGATACCGGCGATGTAGACCCGGCGCGGCCCGAAGCGGTCGGCGAGCAGACCGGACACCGGGATGAGCGTCGCCATCACCACCGCGGCGGCGGTGACCGCCACCAGCACCGGCACCTGCTCGAAGCCGAGATGCCCGGTCGCGAACGTGATCGCGAAAACACCCCAGGTGTTGAACGCCGCGCCCTCACCCCAGCGCGACAGCAATCCGAGCGCGGTGTTGCGCCGGGAGCGGGCATTGCGGAACAGCTCGACCACGGGCACTTTCGAGATCCGGTTGAGCCGGTCGACCTCCCGGAAAGCGGGAGTCTCGTCGATTTTCAGACGCACCACCAGGCCGATCAGCACCAGCACCAGGCTGGCGCCGAACGCGATCCGCCAGCCGTAGCCCAGGAACGCCGTTTCGCTCAGCGTCGTCCGCAGCACCGCGAACACACCGGTCCCCAGAGCGAGCCCGAGTGCCAGCCCGACCTGCGGATAGCTGCCGAACAGGCCGACTTTCCGGCGCGGGCTGTGCTCGACGGCGAGCAACACCGCGCCGGCCCACTCACCGCCCAGCGCGAAACCCTGCAGCATCCGCAGCAGCAGGAGCAGGATCGGGGCCGCCACGCCGATCGCGGCGGCGGTGGGCAGTACCCCCATCAGTGCGGTGGACCCGCCCATGATCGCCATGGTCAGGGCCAGGGTCTTCTTTCGTCCGATCCGATCGCCGATATGGCCGAATACGAGTCCGCCGACCGGCCGCATCACGAAACCGACGGCGAAGGTCGCGAACGACAGCATGGTTCCGACGAAGGCACTGTTGTTCGGGAAGAAGAGTTTGTCGAAGACGAGACCCGCCGCGGTGGCGTAGAGGAAGAAGTCGTACCACTCGACGGTGGTGCCGATCAGGCTCGCCACCACCGCCTTCCTGGTGTCCGCGGCTCCGAGCTCCACCACGGGCGGCGCGGCGCGATCATCCGGGCGGGCGCCGGCCGGCCCCGTTTCCAGTAAGGACATCGTGTTCCCTTCGCTCCCGCGTCGATCGCCGAGCGAGGATACGAAGACAACGGCACAGGTAGGAACCGTTGGAATCAGCAAGATTCGAGCACCGGGCGAGTTTCGGCGCCCGGGACCCGGCCGCGCGCCGGGTAGCATCGCAGTCATGCCGGGACCAGCGCTCCGAATCGGTGCCGCCCTGTCACTGCTGCTGCTCGCCGCGACAGCGTGCTCGCACAACGAGCCGGCGCCGACCCCACCCGAACCCACACCCATGGGCCACACCTATATCTCCACCGAGGTCACCGGCACACCCATTCCCGGCGGCGGCCCGCTCACCCTCACCTTCGCCGACGACCGGATCTCGGCGGCGGCCGGATGCAACACCCACAGCGGTGCGGTGGATCTCCGCGACCACGTCCTGCACGTCTCCGAACTCGCGAGCACGCTCGTCGGCTGCCCGGGCGACCGGGCCGGCTCCGACGCCTGGGTCGGGGACCTGCTGCGCGCGGACCCCAGCTGGCAGCTCGACCGGGATCGGCTGACGCTGACCGGGAAGGGCACCACCGTCGTCCTCACCGACAAGAAGGTGCTGCAACCGGACCGCCCGATCCGCGGCACCGAATGGGTGGTGACCAGCCTGCTCACCCCCGACGCACAGATCAGCTCACAGATCGTCGATCAGATCCGGCCGGCACTCACCATCGCCGCCGACGATTCGCTCACCGGGTTCGCCGGCTGCAACCGGATGACCGGCCGGGCGGTGATGGTCGCAACACCGGCCGGAGCCGATATAACGTTCACGGCGGCCACCACCCGGATGATGTGCGGTCCGGAGATCATGGAAGTCGAACAGGCCGTTCTGACCGCACTGGACGGGACGGTACAGGCCACAGTGGATGCGGATACCCTCACACTGCGCAACCCCAACGGCCACGGGTTGATCCTGCGTACCCGATAGTGTGACGTTGCCGCCGACGGAGTCCGGCGGGGCTCGTCCGGGGCTCCGACGATATCCGTCATCCGTCGTCGCCGCCCGCCTCCTCCGGAGCGATACCCAGGTTTTCGACCGAGAGACGTATCGGCGCGGCCCCGGTCGGGTTCATCAGTACTTCGGCTCCGGACGGGACAACGTCCGCGAGCGCCTGCCCGTGGACCGGAAACCACAGGTCCACATCGACATCATTCTTCTGAAGTTCGGCCGTGACCACGACGACGCACGGGATCCCGTCCGGCGCCGCGCCCAGCAGCGGCCGGCCCGATCTGTCACAGCCGATCTCCACCACCGAGTCCCGGAGCATCCGGATGAGGTCCGCACCGAGCCGACCACCGACCGCGACCCGGCGCAGGACGGCGTCTAGGGGGTCGGTCGGTACCTCGGGTCCGCTCGGGCAGTAACGCGGATTGGGCCGAAACGGGCCGGCACTACCGTCCGCGCGTAACTCCCAGCCGCCCACCACGGCCTCCACCGGCGGCGCCCCGGCACTATCCTGGCCGCCCCGGCCGGGATCGATCAGAACGAACCAGTTGTCGTTGCGAACAGCTTCGGACGGTGGCTCAACCACGAGTATCCGTTCTCGAATCCTTCTGGTCGACCGTATTTTTCCATGCGGACGATGTTGCAGCCAACTGAACGAATGCTGTTTCGTATCACCGTGACTGGGGATCTCCCTCTCCGCGCCGGTCACCTGGATCCGCATACTCGACGGATGAAAGGGCTGGCGTCGGAGCCGATCTCCGGTTCCAGGTTGGCTGTGTCGATGCGCGAGGCGACCGAGCTCCTTGCACGAACGGCACGGAACGAAGGCCGGAACCTCCACGAGGTGTTGACCGCGTACAGCGGTACCGTCCGCAATTCCGCGGGGCAAGTTTCCAATGCCGACAGTGCGGGTGCGGACCTTGCGCAAGTCGTCGCGGGTACCGGCCCCCGGGGGCCGTGGCTCATCGGCTGGGACGGCAGCTACCGGCATTTCACCTTTGAATCCCGTCATGTCCGCAGCGTGCCGCTGCTGGATCATGAGGGAAGAATCATCGGAGTTTCCTTCCCGACTCATCACACAGGTGACAACGCGGATCGGAAGGCCTATCGGACGTGGTCGCGAATGCCGAACCGACTGAGCGATACCGAGATCGTTCCCGAAATCCGCATCGACCGGGCCGGGCGCCGGGAACCCAGATGGAAGGATCGGGGACCCGCCCAACTTGCGCCCTGGGCAGTGGACGCGCACGACGGGGTGCTTTACGTGCACGCCCACGCAGGCCGGCGCGGTTTCGAGATAGACGCCAATGTCGGCACCGACGACGACCCGGACTGGCGGACCCTCCTCGCACCGAGGCGTTTCTTCGGACATATCCTCGCGGCGAATCGGCATTTCCAGGTAGCTTCCAGGGCAGCACCACGCCGACCGCTGGTGATGCTGTGCTGCCACGCCGGAAACCCTGAGTACGGGCACGCGCTGCACGCCACGGAGGTCCTGCACAGTGAAGGCCTACGCCACGACGTCTACGCGACGGTCGCCCAGAACTGGATCGGGTGGGATAAAGAAAACGGAACCGCGGGAGTCATAGTGGAGGTGCCGGCGGGCATCTCTCCGAGCGACGCGGTGGTCGCCATCCGGGCGCCGGACGAGGCCGCACCGCCTGTCGGCACCGGCCAGGGGGCACCCCTGGCCGCAACCATTCCCCCGCCTGCGGAACGACGCGGCGGCGCGGATGCGCTCCCATCGACGGACTGATCGGGACGGAGAAGTGATTCGTCGCGCATCGCCACGTCGATGCGGCTCGATCAAGGGCAAGCCGCGGTCGTCGGCAGGGTGGTGGATTCACTGAGCGGTGGCCACCGTATGGCGGCTGGGCTGCCTCGCCTTTCCGGCCGGAGTGAACAGTGTTCCCGCCACCGCGAACACTGCCACGACGGCTCCGGGGTCGCCGCGGCGCGTCCAGGTAGTCGATGCAGTTGTCGCACCCACTCCTCAGGTTTCCGCCGCGGCGTCGTGTACCGCCGTTACGCCGCCGACAACCGTCCGCGTGATCGCATGCGGCCCAGGCCCGCGGTAGCCCACCGGTACGTGGACGATGAGGCCCGCCGGTGGGGAACCGGCGGGCCTCATCGGGTTATCGATCGGTCAGGGCAGCGGGCCGCCCGCCGCGATGGCGGACAGGGTGGCAAATTCGTCGCCCTTGAGCGACGCCCCACCTACCAGGGCCCCGTCGATATCGGTCTGCTTGGTCAGCTCGCCGACATTCTTGGCATTCACCGAACCGCCGTACAGCACCCGGACGGTCTCGGCGACCTGCTCGCCGGCCAGCTGCACCAGTTCGCCGCGGATCGCACCACAGACCTCCTGCGCGTCGGCGGGGGTCGCGACCTTGCCGGTACCGATCGCCCACACGGGTTCGTAGGCGATCACCACCTTCGCGATCTCCTCGGCCGACAGACCCTTCAGCGAACCTCGCAACTGTTCGAGGTTGTACTCGACATGGGTGCCCGCATCGCGCACGTTCAGGCCCTCACCGATGCAGACGATCGGCGTGATGCCGTGCTTCAGCGCCTGCTTGGCCTTCGCCAGCACCGTGGCGTCGTCCTCGTTGTGGTACTGACGGCGCTCGGAATGCCCGACCACCGCGAACGCGCAGCCGAGTTTCGCCAGCATCGCCGCGCTGATCTCGCCGGTGTAGGCGCCCGATTCGTGCACCGATACATCCTGCGCACCATAGGTGATACGCAGTTTGTCGCCCTCGACCAGCGTCTGCACGCTACGGATATCGACGAACGGCGGGATCACCGTCACATCGACCTTGTCGAAGTACTTGTCGGGCAGCGCGAACGCGATCTTCTGCACCAGGGCGATGGCCTCGAGGTGATTGAGGTTCATCTTCCAGTTGCCCGCGATCAGCGGTTTCCGGGCCATCTACGCACCCTCCGCTTCCTCGAGCACGCTGATACCGGGCAGTGTCTTACCTTCCAGGTACTCCAGCGATGCCCCACCACCCGTCGAGATATGCGAGAAATCGCCCTCCGGGATACCCAGCGCCCGCACGGCCGCGGCGGAATCGCCGCCACCGACCACGGTGAACGCGCCCTTACCGGTGGCCGTGGCAATGGCCTCGGCGACCCCGCGGGTTCCGGCCGCGAACTTCTCGAACTCGAACACACCCATCGGGCCGTTCCAGAACACGGTGCGCGCCTCGGTGAGCAGCACCGCGAAACGCTGCACCGACTCGGGGCCGATATCCAGACCCAGCCAACCGTCCGGGATCTCGTGCGCCGACACCACCTTCGACTCCGCGTCGGCGGAGAAGGAGTCGGCGACGACGATATCGCGCGGCAGATGGATGACGTCGGCGTAGCGATCCAGCAGGCCCTTGCAGGTCTCGATCATCTCCTCCTGCAGGAGCGAGGAACCGACCGAAAGACCCTCGGCGGCGAGGAAGGTGAAGCACATACCGCCACCGATGACCAGCGTGTCGACCTTGGGCGCCAGCGCCTCGATCACCGCCAGCTTGTCCGACACCTTCGACCCGCCCAGCACCACCGCGTACGGGCGGTCGGTGGACTCGGTCAGCTTGGCCAGCACATCGGCTTCCGCCGCGACGAGTGTGCCCGCGTAGTGCGGCAGCATTTTCGCCACGTCGTACACCGAGGCCTGTTTGCGGTGCACCACGCCGAAACCGTCGGAGACGAACGCGCCGTCGTCGCCGACCAGTTCCACCAGCGCGGCGGCCAGCTTCGCACGCTCGGCGTCGTCCTTGCTGGTCTCCCGCGGGTCGAAGCGGACGTTCTCCAGCAGCAGCACATCACCGTCGGTCAGGCCCTCGGACCGCGCCAGCGCGTCCTGGCCCACCACATCGCCGGCGAGCTGCACATTGCGACCCAGTTCGGCGGCGAGCCGGGTCGCCACCGGAGCCAGCGACAGCGCCGGGTCCGGGGCACCCTTCGGACGGCCGAGGTGCGCGGTGACGACCACCTTGGCGCCGGCTTCCACCAGCGCGCGAATGGTCGGAACCGACGCCACGATGCGGCCCGGATCGGTGATCTGCCCGTTGTCCAGCGGAACATTGAGGTCGGAGCGCACCAGCACCCCGCGCCCCTCGACGCCCTCGGCGAGGAGATCTTCCAGAGTTTTGACAGTCACGCCGTTCCTCAGAGGGATTTGCCGACGAGGCCGATGAGGTCGGCGAGACGGTTGGAGTAGCCCCACTCGTTGTCGTACCAGGAGTAGACCTTCACCTGGTCGTCGATCACCTTGGTGAGCGGCGCGTCGTAGATAGACGAGTGCGGGTCGGTGACGATATCGCTGGACACGATCGGGTCGACGCTGTACTTCAGGATGCCCTTCAGCGGCCCCTCGGCGGCCGCCTTGAACGCCGCGTTGATCTCGTCGACAGTCGCCTTCTTGGCGAGATCGGCCGTCAGGTCGGTGATCGAGCCGGTGGGAATCGGCACCCGCAGCGAGTAACCGTCGAGCTTGCCGTTCAGTTCCGGCAGCACCAGGCCGATGGCCTTGGCCGCACCGGTGCTGGTCGGCACGATGTTCACCGCGGCCGCGCGGGCGCGACGCAGATCCTTGTGCGGGCCGTCCTGCAGGTTCTGGTCCTGCGTGTAGGCGTGGATGGTGGTCATCAAGCCCTTGACGATGCCGAACTCGTCGTTCAGCACTTTGGCCAGCGGGCCCAGGCAGTTGGTGGTGCAGGAGGCGTTGGAGATGATGTTCTGGCTGCCGTCGTACTTGTCGTCGTTGACACCCATCACAATGGTGATGTCCTCGCCCTTGGCCGGGGCGGAGATGATGACCTTTTTCGCGCCCGCGGCCAGATGCCCCTTGGCCTTGGTGGCGTCGGTGAAAATACCGGTGGACTCGACCACGACGTCTACGCCCAGGTCACCCCACGGCAGCGCCGCCGGGCCCTCCTTGATCGCCAGCGCCTTGATGCGCTGATCGCCCACCACGATGGTGTCCTCACCGTCGAGGGACACATCCTGGGGCAGCCGGCCCAGGATCGAGTCGTACTTCAGCAGCGTGGCGAGGGTCGCGTTGTCGGTGAGATCGTTGACCGCCACGATCTCGATATCGGTGGTGCCGAGCGCCTTCTGCGCCTCCACCGCCCGGAAGAAGTTACGTCCGATACGACCGAAGCCGTTGATACCTACCCGGACAGTCACGTTATCGCTCCTCAGCTGTCAAGCGGATCGTTCCGATGCCCTGTCAACCCTAATGCCTCGCGGTCGCCTCTCCGACAGGCACCTGGTGTTCGTGAGCACCGGGTATCCGCGCACCCGGCCGGATCTCTCCGGCAGTCCCGCCCGGCGTCCGGGAGGATGGTGGAGATGCCGAACGAACCCGCTGCCACGACCCCGCACATCCGCCCCGCCACCGCCGCCGACACATCCCGCGCCGTCAGCACCCTCACCCGGGCCTTCGCCGACTATCCGTGGATCCGGCACACCCTCGCCGCCGATGACCACGAACGCCGCCTGGCCACCTTCCAGGAACTGTTCCTCACCCGGATCGGCCTCCCGCACGGCAGGGTGTGGGTGGCCGACGACGGTGACGCGGTAGCCGTCTGGACCACCCCGACCACCGACGCCGAGGCCGTATTCACCGAACTCGGTCCACACTTCGCCGAACTGGCCGGCGATCGCGCCGCCGCCTACAGCGCCGCGGAGGCAGCCCTGGCACCGCATCGCCCGGCCGGCCCCGTCTGGTTCCTGGGTACCGTCGGCGTGGATCCCGTACGCCGTGGGCACGGGCTGGGCCGCGCGGTGATCGAACCGGGCCTGGCCGCGGCGGAACGCGACGGAGTCCCCGCTTTCCTGGAAACGTCCACGGAGGCCAATGTCCGTTTCTACGAACATCTCGGATTCCGGATCAGCGCCGAAGTGGAGATCCCGGACAACGGTCCCCGCACCTGGTGCATGCTGCGCTGAGAACGCCGGCTGCGCATACCCGCCGCAGCGGATCGGCCGGGACGGACCGGTGCGGACCGTCCGGGCCTGGCCGCCGGACGGCCTCAGGCGTCGTCGAGCAGCTCCGCGGTGACCGCCGATTCGGTATCCGGCACCCCGAGCTCCTTGGCCCGCCGGTCGGCCATCGACAGCAATCGTCGAATCCGCCCCGCCACCGCGTCCTTGGTCATCGGCGGGTCGGCCAGCTGTCCGAGTTCCTCGAGGGAGGCCTGCCGGTGTTCCACCCGCAGCTTCCCCGCCGCGGCCAGATGGTCGGGCACATCCTCGCCGAGCAGTTCGAGGGCCCGCTCCACCCGGGCGGCCGCGGCCACCGCGGCGCGGGCGGAGCGACGCAGATTGGCGTCGTCGAAGTTGGCGAGCCGGTTGGCGGTGGCGCGGACCTCACGGCGCATCCGGCGCTCTTCCCAGGTGAGCCGGGTGTCCTGGGCGCCCATCCGAGTGAGCAGGGCACCGATGGCCTCCCCGTCACGGACCACGACCCGGTCGGTGCCGCGCACTTCGCGGGCCTTGGCGGAGATTCCGAGCCGGCGGGCGGCACCGACCAGTGCCAGCGCGGCTTCGGGGCCGGGGCAGCTCACTTCGAGGGCCGAGGAGCGACCGGGTTCGGTGAGCGAACCGTGGGCCAGGAAGGCACCGCGCCATGCGGCTTCCGCGTCCGCGACGCTACCGCCGACGACCTGGGCGGGGAGTCCGCGGACGGGCCGGCCGCGGACATCGAGCAGGCCGGTCTGCCGCGCGAGGGCCTCGCCCTCCTTCGCGACCCGGACCACATAGCGGGAGGATTTGCGCAGGCCGCCGGCGCTCAGCACATGCACATCCGACCCGTATCCGTAGAGTTCGAAGATCTCCCGCCGCAACCGCCGGGCAATGGAACCCATATCGACTTCGGCTTCGACTATCACCCGCCCGCCGACGATATGGAGGCCGCCGGCGAAACGCAGCAGGGCGGACAGTTCGGCTTTGCGCGCACTCACCTGTGTTACGGCGAGCCGGCTCAGCTCGTCTTTCACTTCGGCTGTCATCGCCACGAGACGTGCTCCTTTCCACCCAACCCGGACCGCACATCCTGACCCATGTGCCGTCCCTCGACTCGAAGCCCCGGCAACTGTGGCCGAGGCGCGCGGATCAGTTGATCCAGTGCGGCGGCGAGCTTTCCGGGGTCGTGCCGGTCGGTTCCCGCGTCGGCGACATCGGAAAAGACTACTCGCGCCCGTAATTGGCCGGCAGCCCTGGCCACATGCTCACGTTCCCGCCCTTCCGGCACGCACCCGGAGTCGACCAGAACCTCGTCGACCGCGAAATCCGGTGCGTGCTGGGACAATACATGGAGATGCCGTTCGGCGGAGAACCCCGCGGTCTCACCGGGCTGCGCGGCGAGGTTCAGAATCAGCACTTTACGCGCCCGGGTGTGGACCAGTGCGTCCCGGAGCCCGGGTACGAGCAGATGCGGTATCACACTGGTGAACCAGGAGCCCGGCCCCAGAATCACCGCGTCCGCGCGTTCGATGGCGGCGGTGGCCGCCGCGCAGGACGGTGGATCGGCGGGCAGCAGCCGTACCCGCCG
The DNA here is from genome assembly GCF_050942415.1 of Nocardia grenadensis. Taxonomy (NCBI): domain Bacteria; kingdom Bacillati; phylum Actinomycetota; class Actinomycetes; order Mycobacteriales; family Nocardiaceae; genus Nocardia; species Nocardia grenadensis. Next base: position 4,252,775 of record NZ_CP192054.1, read on the forward strand.
CACCTTGCCCGGTGTCGTGGCGACCGCGACCTGGCCGCGGATACAGCGGCTCACCCGCGGATCGGCTTCCAGACCGGAGACATCGGCCTCGATATCCAGCGGGATATCCGACATGGGCAGGACCCGCCCGCTGATACCGAGCAGCTCGCCCACCTGGTCGAGGGCGGCCACCGGGTCCCCGAGCACCTCGGTGAGCCCGGCCAGCAGCAGGTTGCCCACGGAATGCCCGGCCAGGGCGCCGGTGCCGCCGAACCGGTGCTGCACGGTCCGGGTGAGCACCCCGTCGGCGTCGGCGGCCAGCGCGGCCAGCGCCATCCGCAGATCACCGGGCGGCGGCACCCCGAGTTCGGCACGCAACCGGCCGGAGGAACCGCCGTCGTCGGCGACCGTCACCACCGCACTGATCCGGCGCGTGATGCGCCGGATCGCCGTGAGTGTCGCGTACAGCCCATGGCCACCGCCGAGCGCGGCGACCGCGGGACCGGACGGGTCGGCGGCTCCGTTGTCCGCGCGACTCATTCGCGCCCCAGATCCCGGTGCAGTACCCGTACCGCGTCCACCGGCCCGTCCGCGCCCGCGTCGATCCGGCTACCGGTGATCTTGCCGAGGGCCTCGGCGATCGCGACGCTGCGATGTCTACCGCCGGTGCAGCCCACTGCGACCGTCATGTAACGCTTCCCCTCTTGGCGATAACCTTGCGTGGTCAGCTCGATCAGGTGATCACAGGTCCGCAGATAGTCGTCGGCGCCCGGACGCGACAGCACATAGTCGCTGACCACCGTTTCCTGACCGCTGTGCTGCCGAAGTTCTGGTACCCAGTGCGGGTTGGGCAGGAAACGCACATCCAGCACCATGTCCGCGTCCAGCGGGACACCGTACTTGAATCCGAAGGATTGAACGGTCAACTGCAGCGCAGCGGGCGTGCCGCCGCCGTAGACCTCCTCCAGTTTCCGGTGCAACTGGTGGATGGACAGTTCGGTGGTGTCGATGACCACATCGGCGGCGGCCTTCACGCCCGCGAGCCGGACCCGTTCGGCGGCGATGCCGGCCGATAGGGTCCCCTCGGCGCTGTCGTTCTGCAGCGGATGGCGGCGCCGGGCGAATCCGAACCGGCGAATCAGCACATCGTCGGAGGCCTCCAGGAACAGGATGCGGGTGGGGACGCCGCGGGCGCGCAGCTGTTCGATGACGGCGGGCAGATCTCCGGTGAAGAATCGGCTGCGCACGTCCATGACGATCGCCAGCCGCAGAATGGGCGGATCGGCCGAGGCACCCAGTTCCACCATGCGGCCGATGAGTTCCGGCGGCAGATTGTCGGTGACATACCAGCCCAGATCTTCCAGTACCCGCGCGGCCGTGCCCCGCCCCGCACCGGACAGGCCGGTCACCATCACGACTTCGACCGGGGTGCCCGGGCCGGAATCGGTACCCGGCACCACTGTCGTACTGTTGTTCGATTCGACGCGAGTCATGTACCACCCGGATCTTGTTCGGGAATTGCGTTTCGGTCACCCAGCTGTAGGTCGGCACCCCGGAACTGTCGCGGGGGCGCAGGAACAAACGTACGTGACCGGCGCCGGTCGCCGCGCGGTTGCCGCGGCCGCCGCGCCGGACGCTATTGCTCGTGCAGCGCCGCCAGTACCGCCTCCGCGGTGGCGCGGCCGATACCGGGCACCTCGATGATCTCCTCGACAGTGGCCTCTTTGAGTCGCGCGACCGAACCGAAATGGGTCACCAGCGCGGTCCGCCGGGTCTCCCCGAGGCCGCGGACCGCGTCCAGCGCCGACGCCGTCATCCGCCGCGACCGTTTGCTGCGATGGAAGGTGATGGCGAAGCGGTGTGCTTCGTCACGCACCCGCTGCAGCAGGTAGAGGGCCTCGCTGGTACGCGGCAGCACCACCGGGTCGGGTTCGCCGGGAACCCACACTTCTTCGAGCCGTTTGGCCAGGCCCACCACGGCGATATCGGTGAGGCCGAACTCCTCGAGCACCTCCGCCGCGGCCGCCACCTGCGGCGCGCCACCGTCGACGACATAGAGGTTGGGCGGATAGGCGAACTTGCGCGGCCGGCCGGTCTTCGGATCGATACCGGGCCGGGTCACGATCTCCGCGTCGGCCTCCGCCGGGCCGGTTCCGTCGTCCGCCGGCGGCGTACCGAATTCGGGTACCTGCGCCGACCCCGCGAGATCGGCCTGCTCGGCGGCGTCGCGTTCCCGGCGCAGCCGCGCGAATCGGCGCCTGGTCACCTCGGCGATACTGCCGACATCGTCGGAGCGCCCCTCACCGGCGGCCTCCCGGATCGCGTAGTGGCGGTAGTCGGACTTCTTGGGCAGCCCGTCCTCGAAGACCACCAGCGAAGCCACCACATCGGTGCCCTGTACATGGCTGATGTCCACACATTCGATACGCAGCGGCGCGCTGTCGAGGTCGAGGGCGTCCTGGATGTCCTGCAAGGCCACCGACCGGGAGGTCAGGTCACCGGCGCGGCGAAGTTTGTGCTGGGCCAGCGCCTCCTTCGCATTACGCGCCACCGTCTCGGCGAGGGCTTTCTTGTCGCCGCGCTGCGGTACCCGCAACCGCACCGACGCGCCCCGCAGGGTCGACAGCCAGCGCTGGACCTCCTCGGCATCGGCCGGGAGTTCGGGGACCAGCACCTCACGCGGTACCACGGCCGCGGCCTGCTCGCCTGCGGTCTGCTCGGCCACGGCGGTCTGCTCCGCGTAGAACTGGGTGAGGAACTGCTCCACCAGTGCGGCCAGCTCGCCCTCCTGCTCCGGGGTATCGGCCGCATCACCGGATTTGTCGACCACCCAGCCACGCTGCCCGCGCACCCGGCCGTCGCGGACATGGAAGATCTGCACCGCGACCTCGAGGTCGTCCCCGGCGAAGGCGATCACATCGGCGTCGGTGCCGTCGCCCAGTACGACGGCCTGTTTCTCCAGTGCCCGGCGCAGGGCCTGGACATCGTCGCGCAGCCGGGCCGCGTTCTCGAAATCGAGGTCCTCGGCGGCCGCCTGCATCCGGCGTTCCAGGTCCTTGACCATCCGGTCGGTGCGGCCGGCCAGGAAATCACAGAAATCGTCGACGATCCGCCGGTGCTCGGCGGCCGAGACCCGGCCCACACACGGGGCCGAGCATTTGTCGATATAGCCGAGCAGGCAGGGGCGGCCCATCTGGCTGTGCCGTTTGAACACCCCGGCCGAGCAGGTGCGGGCGGGAAAGACGCGCAACAGCAGATCGAGAGTCTCCCGGATCGCCCAGGCGTGGGCATAGGGGCCGAAATAACGCACCCCCTTCTTCCGGGCGCCCCGGTAGACGAACAGTCGCGGGTACTCCTCGTTCAGCGTGACCGCCAGCACCGGATAGGACTTGTCGTCGCGGTAGCGGACGTTGAACCGCGGATCGAACTCCTTGATCCAGTTGTACTCGAGCTGCAGCGCTTCCACCTCGGTGGAGACCACGGTCCATTCCACGCTCGCGGCGGTGGTGACCATCTGGCGGGTACGCGGATGCAGGGCGGCGATATCGGCGAAGTACGAGTTGAGCCGATTGCGCAGGCTTTTCGCCTTACCGACATAGATGACCCGGCCGTAGGAGTCCCGGAACTTGTAGACACCGGGTTCGAGTGGAATGGAGCCGGGCTGCGGCCGGTACGTCGCGGGATCTGCCACGTATCCAGCGTAGTAGCGGGCTCGGACACATCCGGCCGCCGGTCGGCAGAGCCCGGGAGAGGCCGCACGGCCGCATCTGCGACCGGAGGCCGTGCGGGCGGGACACCCGGCTCCGAGCCCCGGCCCCGCCGGGGTCCGCCACCCGGCCGCTCGCCGCCTGTTTCCCCCACGCGGGGCGAGTTCGCCCACCACTGTCGCCGCATCCCGCTACAGTTCGAATATGCGCCCGATACAACGGATTCGGTACGCGCTGACGGTGACGGCGCTGCTCGTGGCAGGCTCGCTCAGCGGATGCTCCGACGATACCGGGGCCGCGGGCCCCTGCACCCCGGCACCGAACGGCACTCCGGTGACCGCCGCGCCGGCCGCGGGTTTGGCCGCCCCCACCTCGCGCGATCTGGCGACCAACCCGGAGATCGCGTCGGGCTATCGCAGCGAGATGACCGCGGTCCGCACCAACGGCTATGCCGTATCCACCGCCAACTCCCACGCGACGCGCGCGGCCTGCGAGGTGCTCCGGGCCGGCGGCACCGCGGCGGACGCGCTGATCACCGCACAGACCGTGCTGGGGCTCACCGAACCGCAGGCGTCGGGTCTGGGCGGTGGGGCGTTCCTGCTCTACTACGACGCGGAACACGAGACGCTGGAGGCCTACGACGGCCGGGAGACCGCACCGGCCGCGGCCACCGAGAACTATCTGCGCTGGATCAGCGATACCGACCGCACCGAACCGAAACCGGACACCCGCGCCAGCGGGCGCTCCATCGGGGTGCCGGGGGTGGTCCGGATGCTCGAGCTGGCGCATACCGAGCACGGCCACATCCCGTGGCGGGAACTGTTCGATCCCGCCGTGGCGCTGGCGGACCAGGGATTCGAGATCAGTCCACGACTCGCCGGGCAGATCGCCGACTCCGCGGCCGAACTGGCCCGGGACCCGGCGGCGGCCGAGTACTTCCTGGACACGGACGGTTCCCCCAAGGCGGCGGGCACGGTTCTCACCAACCCCGCCCTGTCGAAAACCCTCACCACGGTGGCCGCCGAGGGCGCGGAGGGTTTCTACACCGGCCCGATCGCCGAGGACATCGTCGCCGCGGCCACCGCCCGGGACGGCGGGCGCACCCCGAGTCTCCTGGAAGCCGCGGACCTCGACTCCTACCGCGCGGTGAAACGCACTCCGCTGTGCACCGGCTACCGCGCACACGAGATCTGCGGAATGCCCGGCCCGTCCTCCGGCGGTATCACGGTCGCGGCCACGCTCGGCATCCTGGAGAACTTCGATCTTCCCGCCCTGCCGCCACAGCAGGTCGACCGTAACGGTGGTGTCCCGCGGGCCGAGGCGGTACACCTCATCGCCGAGGCCGAACGCCTCGCCTACGCCGACCGGGACAAATTCGTCGCCGATCCGGATTACGTTCCGCTGCCCGGTAATTCACCGGAAACACTGGTGAACCCGGATTACCTGGACAAACGCGCCGAACTCATCGACCCACGCCGGAGCATGGGCACCGCGCAGGCCGGGAACTTCGGCGCCGCGCCGGTGGGTATCGGCCCTCAGCAGCCCGAACACGGCACCAGCCATATCTCGGTGGTCGATTCCTACGGCAATGCCGCGGCCATGACCACCACGGTGGAATCGGCCTTCGGTTCCTTCCACATGGTGGACGGGTTCCTGCTGAACAACCAGCTCACCGATTTCGCGACCGACCCGCTGGGCACCGACGGCAAGCCGGTCGCCAACCGGATCGAACCGGGAAAGCGGCCGCGCAGTTCCATGAGCCCGACACTGGTGTTCGAGCAGGCCAAGGACTCCGAGCGCGGTGCGCTCACCCATGTGGTCGGCTCCCCCGGCGGCTCGGTCATCATCCAGTTCGTAGTGAAAACCCTTGTCGGCATGCTGGATTGGGGCCTGGATCCACAGCAGGCGGTCTCCGCGCCGGCCGTCGGCGCCGCCAATACGCCCGTCACGAATGTAGGCGGCGAGCATCCGGCGATCGACCCGAGCGACGACGGCGCGCACGACCTCCTCGTCACCCGGCTGCGCGAACGGGGCCATCAGGTCTCGGTGGCCCCGCAGACCAGCGGGCTGAGTGTGCTCGGCCGGGACGGTGACCACAGCTGGATCGGTGGGGCCGATCCCCGGCGCGAAGGCGAGGTCCTCGGCGATACGCGGTGAATCACGCCGGACCGTGGCGGCTCACCCGCGCCGGGTGAGCCGCCGGGCGGTTTCCGGTGGTCCCCTGGTGTCATGCCGAGCACCGATACCGCCGGGCTGTCCCGGGCCGAACTCACCACCCTGGCGGCCGAGGCGTTCATCTACGGTTTCCCACTCGTCTACGACCTTCGGCAGATCACACGGTTCACCGGAGAAGGGGTAGGTGGCCTGCCGCCGGCACCGCTCAATGTGTTCGGCCATGCCACCGCGCTGGCCGGGCCGCAGGACACCTTCGTTTCTATCAACAACGACACCGTGTATTCGATCGCCACCATCTCCACCGCGGCCGGCCCGGTGCGCCTGGACATACCGGATACGGCCGGCCGCTACTACGTCATGCAGTTCGTCGACGCCTGGACGAACAACTTCGCCTATATCGGTCATCGCGCCACCGGGACTCTCCCGGGGGCCTATCTGCTGGTGGCGCCCGGCTGGGACGGTATGCCGCCGGAAGGCGTCACGGTCGTCGAGTTCCCGACCACGGTCGCCACCATTGTGGGCCGGTGGGCCGTGGACGGGGAATCGGATCTGCCGGCGGTCCGTGCTCTCCAGGACGCCCTGCACCTGACGCCGACCGCCGCCGCACCGGATCTGCCCGCCCCCACACCGGGGGTCCCGGAAGATCTGCGCTTCTTCGAAGAGCTCCGCGTCGGTATCCGGGCCTTTCCGCCCGCTGAGCGTGACCGCCGCTACCAGCAGCGCTTCGCGCCGCTGGGGTTACTGGACGCCGATACGCCCTATTCCGATCTCGACCCGGATCGGGCGTCGGCGCTGCGGGAGGGTCTCGCGGCCGGCAGGGAGCGCCTCGAGACGGCTGCGACCCACGGCGGCGCGCCGCGGCAGAACGGCTGGAATCTGACCTACCACATCTTCGACTACAACCTGGATTTCTTCGGCGTCGGAGCCCTCGACGATCCGCACTGGAAACTCCCCGACGACCCGGATCGCTATCTACTGCGCGCGGGCGCGGCCCGCGGCGGGCTCTGGGGCAACCACGGCTACGAGGCCGCCTACGCGATGGCCTTCACCGACCGCGAAGACCGGCCGCTGCACGGCTCCCACCGTTACGAGGTGCGCTTCGCCGAGACTCCGCCGTGCGGCGCGTTCTGGTCGCTGACCATGTACGACACCCCGGATTTCCTCCTCGTCGAGAACCCGATCGGACGCTACTCGCTGGGTGACCGGACCCCCGGCCTGCACACGGTGAACGGATCGCTGACCGTGGTGGTGCAGCACGACGAACCCACCGATCCGCAGCGGCGGGCCAACTGGCTCCCGGCCCCGGCCGGCCCGTTCCGGCCGATGCTGCGTATCTACGAACCGCTCGATGCCGTGTTCGACGGCAGCTATCAGCTGCCACCGATAGTCCGGGTGGAGTAGCCGACCGGGACCGAGCAGGCGATTCGCCCCGGCCCGGGGAACCGGACACCGGGTCCGATCAGTCCGGTGGGGCGTACTTGATACCGAGGTCGCGGAGCCGGTCCAGCGCCGCCGCGGCGTGCTCACCGTCGTTGGATCGCACCGCCAGCATCGGGACGTAGTCGTCGTTCACCAGCTCGAGCCGGGCCCACGCCTTACGGTCCGGGAACGACACCCCGCGGATGTGTTTCCATTCGAATTCGTTGTCGCCGAGCACATTCCGGACCACGACCCCGCGGCGGCCGGCCCGGACCCGCGGGCGAGTGAGCAGCAGGACGGCCGCTGCGCCGAAAATCCCGATACACGCCATCGCGAACTGATCGACCACCCGGAAGTTGACCCCGGTGTAGCCGGTCCGCAGGAAGATCCCGAACAGTGCGAAGGCCACCACCAGGAACACCGCGACGATCACCGCCGTGCGTCGCGCTTTCCGCGGGCGTACCTCCAGCTCCCATTCGGCAGCGGCCCCCGGGTCACCGCCGGAGGCTTCCCCCCGGCGTCGGATCCATCCGACCGGCACGACTCAGCCTGCCGCGCGCAGACCGCGCAGGGTGAGGGCGGCGTCCAGGGCGGCGGCCGCCGCCTGTTCGCCCTTGTTCTCCGTCGAATCCGGCAGTCCGGCCCGGTCGAGGGCTTGCGCTTCGTCGTTGGTGGTGAGCACGCCGTTGGCGACCGGGGTGCTCTCGTCCAGCGAGACCCGGGTCAGGCCGGCGGTCACCGAATCGCAGACATAGTCGAAATGCGGGGTGCCCCCCCGGATCACCACACCGAGCGCGACCACGGCGTCGTGGGTGCGGGCCAGCTCCTGGGCCAGTACCGGCAGCTCCATCGCGCCGGCGCACCGCGCGACGGTGGTGTGCCGCACCCCGGCCTCGGCCGCGACGCGTTCGGCATTGGCGACGAGGGTGTCGCAGATCTCGGTGTGCCAGCGCGAGGCCACGATCGCCAGCCGCAGGTCCTTGGCGTCGGCGAGCGCGAAGCTCGGTACCCCGGTGCCGCTCATCGGTTTCCGCCTTTCGATCCGGGGGACGTCACTGCGCCGTCTCCCCGAGGTCCAGATCGTCCAGACCCACCAGGTCGTGGCCCATCCGGTCGCGTTTGGTGCGCAGGTAGCGCAGGTTCTCGGCATTGGCCCGGACCGGCATGGGCACCCGCTCGGTGATGCGCAACCCGTAGCCGTCGAGCCCGACCCGTTTGGCCGGGTTGTTGGTGAGCAGCCGCATGGACCGCAGCCCCAGATCGACGAGGATCTGCGCGCCGGTCCCGTAGTCGCGGGCATCGGCGGGCAGGCCGAGCTCGATATTGGCGTCGACCGTATCGTGGCCCGAATCCTGCAGCTGATAGGCCTGCAGCTTGTGCATGAGCCCGATACCGCGGCCTTCGTGCCCGCGCATGTAGAGCACCACGCCGCGGCCCTCGGCGGCCACCATCTCCAAGGCCGCGTCCAACTGCGGCCCGCAGTCGCAGCGCAGCGAACCGAACACGTCACCGGTCAGGCATTCCGAATGCACCCGGACCAGCACGTCCTCGCCGTCACCGACATCCCCACGCACCAGCGCGACATGTTCGACATCGTCGTAGATGCTCTGGTATCCGACGGCGGTGAACTCGCCGTGCACGGTCGGGATACGCGCCTGCGCCACCCGCACGACATGTTTCTCGTGCTTACGCCGCCAGGCGATCATCTCGGCGATCGAGATCAGCGCCAATTCGTGCTCGTCGGCGAAGACCCGCAGCTCGTCGGTGCGGGCCATATGCCCGTCTTCCTTCTGGCTGACGATCTCGCAGATCACCCCGGCCGGCCGCAGCCCGGCCATCCGCGCCAGATCCACCGCGGCCTCGGTATGCCCGGGCCGGCGCAGCACGCCCCCGTCCTTGGCGCGCAGCGGCACCACATGACCGGGACGGGTGAAATCGTTCGGTTTGGCGTCGCCGTCGGCCAGCAGCCGGATGGTGGTGGCCCGGTCGGCACCGGAGATACCGGTGGTCACGCCCTCCCGCGCATCCACCGACACGGTGTAGGCGGTGCCGTGCTTGTCCTGGTTCACCGCGTACATCGGCGGCAGTCCCAGCCGATCGCAATCATCACCGGTGAGTGGTGCACAGATGTAACCCGAGGTGTAGCGGATCATGAACGCCACGAGCTCCGGGGTGGCCTTCTCGGCGGCGAAGATGAGGTCGCCCTCGTTCTCCCGGTCCTCGTCGTCGACCACGACGACCGGTTTACCGGCCGCGATATCGGCGACCGCGCGCTCGATGCTGTCGAACCTGGTCACGTCTGCAATGCTCCATCTCGATAGGTCCCGATCACACTACTGGGTCTGTTCGGCCGGTCCGGGCGCGGCCGCCGGTCGTCAGCCGCGCTGCTGGAGGCGCTCGACGTACTTGGCGATCACATCGACCTCGAGATTCACGACGGTCCCGGGGGTGGATGTGCCCAGATCGGTGAGACTCAGCGTGGTCGGGATCAGCGAGACCTCGAACCAGTCCCGGTTGCCGTCCGCGGCCGGTGTATCGGCCCGGCCCAGCCCGGAGACGGTGAGCGAAATACCGTTCACGGTGATGGATCCCTTCTCCACCACGTACCTGGCGATCGCGTCGGGCAGCGAGATCCGGACCACTTCCCAGTTGTCCGCCGGGGTCCGGGCCAGGATGGTGCCGGTGCCGTCCACATGCCCCTGGACGATATGACCGCCGAGCCGGCTGTTCACCGCCGCCGCACGCTCCAGATTGACCCGCGAACCCGGCTCCAGACCGCCGATACTCGACCGGCGCAGTGTCTCCCCCATGACATCGACGGTGAACGCGTCGTCGACGACATCGACGACGGTCAGACAGACCCCGTTGACCGCGATCGAATCACCGTGTCCGGCATCGGAGGTGACCACTTTCCCGCGGATCGTCAGCCGCGCCGCGTCGGCGGATTGTTCGCGGGCGACGATTTCGCCCAGTTCCTCGACGATGCCCGTGAACATGTCTTCTCCCGTTTCGCGTCGGTGTTCCGCATACGGAACGGCGGGAGTGGTACCGGGTATTCCCAGTTCGCCGTCCACGACCAGACTAGTGCCTTGTCAGGCAACGTTGGGTAGGTAATCCGGGCGGCGGATTGGTGAGTTGACTGCGAAGTCTCGTTTGGGTCGGGCGTGTTGATTGTGCCAGCGGATGTAGGCGCCGATCGCAGCGTCTTGCTCGGTGTGGCTGCGGTGGTCGGTGCCGTTGAGAGCGAAGTACCGCAACGCGGCGAACTCCGATTCGATCCAGTTCAGCCACGACGAATAGGTCGGTAGGAACACCAGCTCCACATTGTTGGCCGCAGCCCAGGCCCTGACCTCGACCCGCTTGTGCGGGGAGAAGTTGTCGACGATGACATAAAGCTTCTCGCCCGGCCAACGAGCCCGCAGGGTCTTCAAAAACGCCAGGAACTCGATCCATCGTTTCCGGTCCCGGATCCGGTAGTGAATACGGCCGGTGGCCAGGTCCAACGCGCCGAGCAGGTGCCGCACCCCGTGGTCGCGATGGTAGGTCGCCCGCAACCGGCGGGGTTTGCGGGCCGGGAACCAGCCACGTCCCGGGCGGGGTTGCAAGTTCAACGGACCGAACTCGTCGACACAGACCACACGTCCGTCGGCGGGCGGGTGATCGTAGAGATCGAGGATCCGGTTCATCTTGGCGGTGAAGTCGGGGTCGGTACCGCCCTTCCAGGTCTTGGTGGCCTGCCACGACACCCCCTGGGCCCGCAGGATCGTGCGCAGTGTTTCACGGCTGATATCAGCGATCTTGCTGGTGGCAAGCCAGTCTCGAAGTTTCGACAGGCTCCACGTCGAGAACGGCCGACCGAACTTGCGGGGGCAGCACCGGGCGATGCAGGCGATGGGTTCACGCGTCGCCCGATCCACCTTGCTCGGCCTGCCCCCACTCCATTTTGGGTCCAACGCGTCGAACCCCCGTTCGTTGAAATCGTGGATCACCTGGCGCACATAGGCTTCCGAGACCTGCATCAACCGCGCTATCGCCGGCACCGGTTGATGCTGCGCCGAGGCCATCACCACGATCGCGCGACGAGTCCTGATCGGCTGCCGGCTCGACTTGGTGATCTTCTGCAATCTGCGTCCCTCATCCGGGGACACCTCCCGCACGAACACTTCCGGTTTCCGGGCCATCGACACCACCTCCAACAGCAGCATCACCGACGACAAGCAACAGCTCAAACCGACACCCGGATTACCAGCGCAACCTATCTGGACGGGGCACTAGTTCTCGCCCTCCGACCCGGCCATGACGCCGACCACCCTGCGGGAACCCCGGTCGGGCGGTCACGACACCGCAGGAGCGTATCCGGAAATTTTCCGATCGAGAGATGGCGGTCACATTCGGCCGGCACGCCCCTATACGGCTTCCGACGGGCAGAGATCCGGTCCGGACCGAACCCGATCGCACTCTCTTTCCCCCACCGATATCGCATCGAAACCCGAAATGTTTCTCGATTTGCACGCTCACAGCGGCTGACGCAATATTGTGAGGTGACCGGCTCGCCCACCTCGACGACCCCGCGGTGCGGCCCGGCGCAGCATTCGTACGAGGACGGCCACCGCCGCGGAACACCGTGCGCCACAAGCCATCACGACAATTGGATCCGCCCACACCGGCGCGGGCCGGGAACTACCGCACCGACGCGGGGCTCCGGCAGCTCCCGGCCCGGCGGCAGTGTTGTCCGGGCACCGGATCCGCGCGGGGACAACACCCGGCGGATCCATGCGATATCCGCCCCGGCGGATGCCCGCGCACCGGCCGGCCACGCCACCACTCGAGGAAGCCGCACCGCTATGACCACTTTCACCGAATCCGCCCTGGAACGACACTGCCGGCGGTACCGGGAGAAGGATCTGCTGCCCGCGGTGGTCGATCCGGCCTCCCGGCGCATCCTGTTGCATGTGGGCGCGACCTACGGCGCCATCACCATGCCGACCGAGCTCGGCGAACAGGTGTTGACCCGCCTGCGGGCGAAAGGGATCGCCGGGCCGGTCTTCGCCCACCCCCGGGCCCGGCGCTGGACCTTCCTCACCGGTCCGACCCGGCACGAGGAATTCACCGCTACCGCGGCCGCCGAACTATTCCGCCTCTACACCACCGTGGCCGGTACCGGCAGCCAGATCGTGCTGCCCTCACCCGAGGACGAGGCCAGCGGCTACCGCCTGTGGGTCGCGGGCCCCGAGGTACTGGGGACTCGGCCGCCCCAGCACGCGGTGGTCGACGCCGCGCGCGAATGCGCCGCCGGTACCCGCTGAACCCGGCGCGATCGTCGCCGGGTGGACCGCGATGGAGCCGACCCACGCTGTCGGGTTCCCGGCGGCGCAATCTCCACGTCGCACCCGGTCATGCCGGAGGTGGATCGGTCTTTCGCCGGTACAGCCCGGGCAGCACTGCTCGGGCCGCCTCCTGCCAGTGCCGGGCTTCCGCCGGATCGCCACGCTGTTCGAGGAGCAGTGCCAGCGCGCCCATCCCCTCCACCCGGCCGGCTTCGGCGGAAGCACGGCACATCCGCTCGGCTTCGTCCCATTCGTCTTGCTGGATGAGCAGTTTCGCCAAGGCGAGCACGCCGATACCGGCACCGGCCCTGATGCCTTTCCGGTACCAGTCCTCGGCCTCCGGGAGGTCACCGGCCTTTTCCCGGATCTTGCCGACTTCGACCATGGCAAGTCCGTTTCCCTCGCGGACCGCCAGCCGGAACCACCGCTCGGCGGCGGCCGTATCGCCTGTCGCCATGAGCTCGTTCCCGAGCCGGACCATCCCATCGGTGCTGCCCACCGCCGCGGCTTCGCCGAACCACCGGATCCCCTCCGACCGCTCGTTTCGCGCCAGGTGCTGAATACCGAGATTGATCATCGCGTCGGGTTCACCGGCCGCGGCCGCCATCCGGAGCCATGAGTCGGCCTCGACGGTCTCGCCCTGATCCGCTGCCATCAGTCCCAAGCATGTCCAGCCGGCCGCGTCACCCGCGTCCGCCGCTCGCCGATACCACGACACGGCCTGTTCGCGCTCCCCCCGGCGCTCGAGTAGTCCACCCATCCTGAGCATGGAACGCGTCCGGCCCGCGGCGATCGCGGCACGGTACCAACGTTCGGCTTCGCCGGTGTGGCCGCGCCGCTCCAGCACATCGCCCAGGAGTTCGGCCGCCTGTGGTTGCCCTGCCTCGGCCGCGTGCCGATACCACGATTCGGCCTCGGCGACGGCACCCCGGTTGTAGAGGAATGTCCCCAGGAGGGTCATCCCGTTGGACAGTCCCGCACCGGCCGCTTCGCGGTACCAGCGTTCGGCCCGCGTATCGTTTCCCTTTTCCTGGTGGTGTGCGCCCAGCAGGAGCATCATGTCGGTATTCCCGGCCGATATGGCCCGCCGGTACAGCTGTGCGGCTGCCTCCGGACGACCTTCCGTTTCGAGCCGGTTGCCAAGGCTGTACACCCCGGCCGGATCGGCGAGGTCGACCGGCTCGTACCCGGCACCGGCCGGGTGCCAGGATGCGTTGCGCACCAATGGCAGCCGGCCGACGGTATCGCTGCCGCTCATCCTCGGCTCCGGGAGACCGGCACTGCGCAACCGGTACAGCAGTTGCTCGTGGAGCGTGGTGATGTCGAGCAGCTCCGGACCGTCGGCCACACCGCACCTCAGGACATCGACGAGCCGGCCGGTGTACGCGGTGAAAACCGCTCCCGGCGGCGCCTTCGCCATCTCGTTGCTCTTCGTGGCGGTCAGCACACAGGTGCCCCGGATATCGAGCTGCCCGGCGACCTGCGCGGCATTCCCGGCCATGGTGCCGTGGGCATGCCCGCTGAAACAGCAGTCGAGCACCACGACTTTGGTGCGCGCGTCGGAGGACAGCATGGCTCGCCGCAGATCGTCGTAGGCGAGCGAGGTGAAATGCGGCTTGCTGTCCAGCGCGTACGAGGTGGCCAGGTAGAGGCGGCCGAAATCGGCATCGATGAGCCCGTGCCCCGCGAAGTAGACGAAGAACATATCGGTCGCTCGGCCGGCGATATCCTCGACTCGAAGCGCCAACTCCTGGGCATTCGCCGGGTCGCGGATGACGACACAGTGGTCATCCGGGAGACCGGCGAGCAGCGGATCGGTGAGAATCTCGTGGAGCGCGTCGAGGTTGTGCGGTACGGCGGGGATATCGGCGAGACCGTCGTCCCGGGGGTAGCTACCCACTCCGATGAGGCAGGCCCAGCTCCGGGCCGGGTCCGGCAGAACCATCACAACTCCCCCGCTGCCTCCCGTAATGCCTCGACCACCGCGAGCGGGTCCCTGACCCGCTTCCCGTCCAGCTCGACGGTCCCCTTCTGTCCGCGAATGGTCACCTTCACATCGGCGGTGCGGTGCCGCACCCAGACACTCAGCGATCTGGCCAGCACGACGCCGGTACCCGACCCCAGCACCACCACCAGAGCGTCGCTCAGCCCGCCCATGTCTTCCGGGCCGGGCGCTGCCGGTGTGAATGCCGGGTTCGGTAGGTCCTCTTCCCGCTGGAGCCACCGGAACAAGGATCTGACCTCGGCGGCGGAGTCCGACGCGGCCGACACACTGATGGATACATCCACCGAACCCCCACTCACAGACACGAATTCGATCCTACGGGGTCGATACCGTGTGGCTCGGGGTTTCCGGCCCGATTCGTGGGCCGCGGCCGGAAGATGCTCTGCGGACGGGACCGGCACCGCGGCGAACAATACGGCCGCGGACTTCAGTGGGCCAGGTGATGCGCCGACCAGCTCGATTCCGCCTGCCGCCGCAACTTCTCCACCGTCGCGCCGGGATCCTCGGTGTTGTACACCGCCGACCCCGCCACGAAGCAGTCGATACCGGCCGCCGCGGCCTGCTCGATGGTGTCGGCGTTGATCCCGCCGTCGATCTCCACCACCAGGCGCAACTCCCCCGCGTCGACCAGACGCCGCACGATCCGGGCCTTCTCCAGCACCTCCGGAATGAACGACTGGCCGCCGAACCCGGGCTCCACACTCATCACCAGCAGCGTGTCGAAATCACGCAGGATCTCCAGGTACGGCTCGATGGGGGTGTTCGGCTTCACCGACAGGCCCGCCTTGGCGCCGGCGGCCCGGATATCACGGGCCACGGCCACCGGATCCTCGGTCGCCTCGGCGTGGAAGGTCACGTTGTAGGCGCCCGCCTCCGCGTACGGCGGCGCCCACCGGCCCGGATCCTCGATCATCAGATGGCAGTCCAGCGGAATATCGGTGGCCTTCAGCAGGCTCTGCACCACCGGCAACCCCAGGGTCAGATTCGGGACGAAATGCGCGTCCATCACATCCACGTGCAACCAGTCGGCGGTCGATACCGCATCGGCCTCGTCGGCCAGCCGGGCGAAATCGGCGGACAGGATCGACGGGGCGATCATCGGGACCGGAGGACGGGTGAACGTGGGGTCGGACGCAGTCACAGCGGGAGTGTATGGCGGCGCCCGCGGCGGCTCGGGCCCGGGGGCCGTGTTCGCCGGTGACGCCTCGGGCACGGCGGGGCCGGCGGCCGTCCGGAATACGGGTGAGGCACCGGCGGACCGGTTTCTCGGCAGGATTCCGCCTGCGGGTGTGCCCCGCTCCCCGCTTTGTGACAATGCGCCCATACACTCGGCTGCGTGATCAATACTTCGGCGGAACAAGGGCTCCACGGTGCCCCGGTGGAGATTCGGGTGGCGGCATCGGTGACACAGTTGCCGATCGTGCGCGGTCTCGCCGAGGCTCTGGTCCTGCTCAGTGATTTCACGCTGGACGAGGTCGCCGACATCCGGCTGGCGGTGGACGAGGCATGCTCCACTCTGATCGGCCTGGCGGCGCCCGAGACGAGCCTGCGGTGTGTGTTCAGTATCGGTGACACCGAATTACGGGTACAGGTCGCCGGGGTGGCGGCGCAGGAGGGACTGCCCGACGCGCGCAGTTTCGGCTGGCACGTCCTACGTACCCTGACCGATTCGGTGGACACCCGGCAGGACCCTTTCGATCAGCAGGTTTCCGGATATCCGACAGCGGTCGAGTTCCGTCGGGTCCGGGGGAAAGCGTAGTGAGCGAGCAGGACAAGCCGCTCGAATCTCCCGAGGACGAGCGGCACCGGGGATCGGCGAGCGCGGCCGACACCACCGAAGCCGACGCCGAGGCCGATACCGAAACCCGTGAGGAGCTGGAGAACTCGTCCTCGGCGGGCGGATACGACGATGTCGCGGATCTGTTCGGCCGGCTCGCCGCTGCCGAACCGGATTCGCCGGAGCAGGCGGCACTGCGCAATGAGTTGATCGCGCGTTGCATTCCGCTGGCCGACCATATCGCCCGGAAGTTCAGTGGCCGCGGCGAACCGTTCGACGATCTGACCCAGGTGGCCCGGGTGGGTCTGGTACACGCGGTGGACCGTTTCGATATCTCGCGCGGTTCGAATTTCCTGTCGTTCGCGGTGCCCACGATCATGGGCGAGGTACGCCGGTATTTCCGGGACAACACCTGGGCGATGCGGGTACCGCGGCGGGTCAAGGAGACCCATCTGCGGATCGGTGCCGCGGTGGATTCGCTGTCGCAGTCGCTGGGCCGTTCGCCGACGGCCAAGGAGATCGCCGCCGAGTTGGATGTCGACCCCGACGAGGTGACCCAGGCCGTGATCGCCGGTAACGCCTATCAGCCGACATCGATCGACGCCGCCTCGGTGGGACGCGATACGGACGCGTCCCTGCTGGACACTCTCGGTGAAGAGGAAGCGCAGTTCGACCGCGTCGAGGAGTACGTGGCGATCCGGCCGCTGCTGGCGGGATTGCCCGAGCGCGAGCGGCGGATTCTCACCATGCGGTTCTTCGAGTCGATGACCCAGACGCAGATCGCACAGCAAATGGGTATTTCGCAGATGCACGTGTCACGCATTCTCGCCAAGACCCTGGCCCGGTTGCGCGATCAGTCGTCCCGGGAGTAATCGCCGCACCTGTTGTGCCCGCTTCGCCGTTCGGTCTACCCTCACCCTTGAGAGTATGAGTGGGAATTTATCTCAAACGACCATTCCGGGAGCCCGCTTTTCTCCCTCCAGCAACCGATCAGCCGGATCAGCCCGTAATCCGGCGCTCCTGCGGGTCGCGCGTCGACGACGACGCGGCGGAAGGTGATGTGAGTTATGACCGCGGAAACCATCGCCCGGCAATGCACCCTGTGCGAAGCGCACTGCGGCATCCTGGTGACCGTCGAGGACACGAAAGTGGCCAGGGTCGAAGGCAATCCCGATGATGTGCTGTCCAAGGGCTACATCTGTCCCAAGGCCACCGCCATGGCGGGCCTGCACGACGATCCGGACCGGCTGCGCACCCCGGTGCGCCGCGTCGGCGAGAAATTCGAGCCCATCGGCTGGGATGAGGCCTTCCGCGAGATCGGCGAGCGCCTGCGCCGGGTGCGCCGGGAGCACGGACCGCATTCGGTGGGCATGTACCTGGGCAATCCGGCCGCCCACAATTCGGCGATCATGTACGCCTTCGCGCTGCGCATGGCACTGATGACCCGCAATTTCTACACGGCCTCCTCGATCGACCAGTTCCCGCAGGAATTCGTGGCCTGGCAGATGTACGGGTCGAATTTCCTCATGCCCATTGCCGATATCGACCGCACCGACCGGATGGTGATCATCGGAGCGAATCCGGCGGTCTCCAACGGATCGGTCACCACCATGCCGGGCGCCCGCGACCGGATCAAGGAGGTGCGCGCCCGCGGCGGCAAGGTCGTGGTGATCGATCCACGGCGTACCGAGACCGCCCGGCTGGCCGACGAGCACGTCTCGGTCCTGCCGGGTGGTGACCCCTATCTGCTGCTGGCCGTCCTGCACGTACTGATCACCGAGGATCTGTGCGACCGGACCGCCGTCCGCACCCAGTGCGCCGGGTTGGACGAGCTGCGCGAACTGGTCGCCGGGTTCTCGCCCGAGGACGCCGCACCCTACGCCGGTGTGGACGCCGAGACGATCCGACGGCTGGCCCGGGAGCACGCGGCCGCGAGATCGGCGGTGATGTACGCGCGGATCGGGGTGTGCCAGACGCTGACCGGCACCGTCACCCACTGGCTGGTCAACACCATCAACGCGATCACCGGCAATCTCGACAGCCCGGGCGGTCAGATGTATGCCACCCCGGCCGTGGACCTGCTGCCGCTGGCGCGCCGGGTGTCACCGTTCTACGGCGCCTGGACCGACCGCTCCGGTAAGTACAGATCGTTCCGGTTCGAACTGCCGGTGGCCGCGCTGGCCTCGGAGATCCTCGACGACGGCCCGGACCGGATCCGCGCCATGATCACCTACGCGGGCAACCCGGTACTGTCCACCCCGCAGCGCGGACAGCTCGACGAAGCACTGGGTTCGCTGGATTTCTATGTGGCCGTGGACATGTACGTCACCGAGACCACCCGGCACGCCGACATCATCCTGCCGCCGCTGTCGCCGCTGGAACGCGAGGATCTCGACATCCTGCTCACCATGTTCAGTGTGCACAACAATATTCGTTTCAACGCCCGAGCGGTCGCGCCCGAGCAGGAGGGGCTCGAGGACTGGGAGATCATGGCGCGGCTGACCACCGAGATCCTGCCGCTTCCACTGCGCTCGCTCACCGGCCGCGCCCTCAACGCGGTCTTCGCCCGGGTCAGCCCGCTGCGGGCCGCGGCCGTCGGTATCGCGGTCGGCCCGCACGGCGTACTGCGCCGGGGCCGTAAGGGCGTGACCGTGAAGAAGGTGCGCGCCGCCCGCGGCGGCATCGACCTGGGGCCGCTGCAACCGCGGCTGCATTCGCTCATCGCCACCCCCGACCGCAAAGTGCACCTGGCGCCACGGCAGTTCGTCACCGAGGCGCGCCGGCTCCTCGACGAGGCGCGCGCGGGCGGCGTGGACCGCGACCTCGGGTTCGATCTGCGGCTCATCGGCCGGCGTCATCTGCGCAGCAACAACTCCTGGCTGCACAATATGCCCTCGATGGTGAAGGGCCGCGACCGCTGCACCGCGCTCATGCATCCGCAGGACGCGACCGCTCGCGGACTCACCGACGGCGGCCGCGTCATGGTGAGCTCACCCATCGGCTCCATCGTGGTGCCGGTGGAGATCAGTGACGAGATCCGGCCTGGCACGGTCGCCATCCCGCACGGCTGGGGTCACGGCGAACCGGGTGTCGGCTGGACTGTCGCGGCCGCGGTACCCGGCGCGAATGTGAATCTGCTGCACGATCCGGAACAGGTGGACCGTATCTCCGGTAATGCCGCGGTCAACAGCACCTGGGTGAAAGTCCACGCCGTATAGGCGGCACCCGCCGCGGGCCGGGCTCGCCCCACGACGACCCCGGTGAGCGCGAGAACGGTCAGAGATCGCGCTCGCGGGCACGCCGTAACCGAGCGGGCGCGACCAGCCACCAGGCCGCGTCCAGCAGTTCCCGCAACTGCCCGGGATCGACGCGGTGGAGGTCGATGAGGATGTAGGGGTAGCCGTCGTAGTGCGGGGTGGTGTAGAAGGCAGGGTCGCCGGAAGCCAGCAGCGCCTCCTTCTCCACCATCTCGCACCGCAGCGCGAGACCGCCCTCGGCTTCCGTGCGCAACCGTGCGAAACTCTTGCTCTCCGCTTTCAGAGCCGGGGTACGGTGGGAGGTGGCTTCGGTGACCTCCGGCAGCTCGGTGGCCATCCGAACCACATGCGCCCAGGTGATACCCATAGCGACAGTGTGCCGGGCGCGGACGCGGCAGGTCCGGAAATCCGTCGCGCCTGCGCCCGGCGGTTACGCCGGTTTGCGCAGCGCGGCCACGAACATGGCGTCGGTCCCGTGCCGATGCGGCCACAGCTGGGCCGCCGGGCCCGCGCCGAGACCGGTGACCCCGGGGAGCAGCGGACGGGCGTCGAGCTGTTCGGCGCCGGTACGGCGAACCGTATCCGCCACCACGGCAACGGTTTCCGGTAGATGGGGTGAGCAGGTGGAATACACCACCACACCACCGGGGCGCACCAGGTCCCAGGCCGCGGTCAGCAGTTCGCGTTGCAGGGCGATCAGGTCGGCGATATCGCCGGGGGTCCGCCGCCACCGGGCCTCAGGGCGGCGGCGCAGCGCGCCGAGACCGGTACACGGGGCATCCACGAGGACGCGGTCGTAGCCGGCGGTCAGGCCGCTGTCACGGCCGTCGGCGATATGCACCTGCACGGGCAGCCCGCGCGTCGCGGTGCGGACCAGTTCGGCCCGGTGCCGGGCCGGCTCCACCGCGTCGATCCGGTAACCGTCGATATCGGCCAGCGCGCCGAGCAGCGCCGTCTTCCCGCCCGGACCCGCACACAGGTCCAGCCAGCGACCGCCGTCTGTGCCGTGTAGCGGGGCGCGGGTGAGCGCCAGGGCCACCAGCTGGCTGCCCTCGTCCTGGACCGCGGCCATGTTCTCTCGCACGGGTTCCAGCGCACCCGGGTCACCGCCCTCCAGATACACCGCGTACGGCGACCACCGGCCCTCCTCACCGCCAGTGACCAGCGCGAGCTCCTCGGCGGTGATATCGCCGGGACGCGCCACCAGATGCACCAGCGGCCGGGCGTCGTCGGCGGCGAGCAGCTCCGGCAGTTCACTCGCGTCCGCGCCCAGTGCGTCGGCGAATGCCTGCGCGATCCACGTCGGATGGGCGTATTCGAAGGCCATCCGGCCGATCGGATCGGTGGGGGCGAGCCTTTCGATCCACTCCCGCGGACTCCGCTCGGCGACCCGGCGCAGCACCGCATTGACGAAACCGGAACGCGCCGTGCCGGATTCGGCACGGGCGAGTTCGACCGCGGTGTGTACCGCGGCGTGGGGTTCGATCCGGGTGCGCAGCAACTGGTAGGTGCCGAGGCGCAGGATGTCCAGCAGCGAGCCGTCTATCTCGTCGATCCCACGTCCCGCGCAGTCGGCGATCACCGCGTCGAGCACACCCAGGGCCCGGCAGGCGCCGTAACCGAGTTCGGTGGCCAGGGCCGCGTCCCGTCCCTCCACGCGGTACTCGCGCAGCAGTCCGGGCAGCACCAGGTTGGCGTAGGCGTCTCGTTCGCGGACGGCGCGCAGGGTCTCCAGCGCCACGGTGCGCGCCGGATCCGCCGACGTGCGCGTGGCACGATCACCCCGGCCGGGCCGCTCCCGGCCCGGGCCGTCGGGCCGTCTGCCCGCGCCGCGGCTCTGCGGCGCCGGCCCCCGGCGCCGGTCGTCCCGGCTGTTACCCGCCCCTTTCCGGGCGGCATCCGGGCCCGCGGCGCCACTCCGGCCGGGCCGGTCCGACGATCCGGCCGGGCGGCGGCCACGGCCCGCACCGGTCTCTCGATCGGGGCGGCCGCCGCCCGCGCCGCGACCGGGCTCGGCCCCGCGGTGCCGCGGCTGGCCGCGGTCCCCACCGGACTCGGCGGTGCCCCTGAACTCGGGCCGATCCCGGCGTCGACGGGGCCCGGTGACGCCGTCGGAATCGCCCCGGGATGTCCCCGCCGGACGATCGCGGCGGGAACCGGTGGTGCGGTCCGGACGATCGCCGGTCGGACGCCGGTCGGTACGGGAACCGCCCTCGCGCCGATCCTCCCGGGATCCGGCCGGCGATTCGCCCCGGTGGAAACCCGCCGAGCGCTGGTCCTGCCGGGTCGTGTCCGACCGCTCGCTCTGCCGGGAATCATCCGCACCCCGGCGGAAACCACCCGGACGCCGGTCCGGCGCGGTCCCGGACGCACGGTCGCCCCCGCGAGAACCGCCCTCGCGCCGATCCTGCCGGGGTTCGTCCGGCCGCCGGCCCGAGCCGGTCCCGGCCGAACGGCCACCCGGCCCGGAATCGTCCCGGCGCTCGGGCGATTCGTTCCGCGGTGCACCGGATTCGGCCGCGCGAGGTTCGGCGTGGCGCCGGAAGCCCCGGGGCCGGTCTCCACCCGAGCCGGTCATTCGACCACCGCGCCGGGCGCCGGCCGGGCACCGCGCGCCCAGTCGAGTGCCGCCATCATCCGTTTGCCCTGCGGCTGCACCTGGTCCAGCCGCACCGCGGTGGTGGCGGTGCCGACGAGCACACCGGTTTTGCGCACCTCGATCTGCCGCTCGGGCAGCACCTCTTCGACCAGTTCCACCGGGCCCAGTTTGAGACGGTTCCCGGCGACCGTGGTCCAGGCTCCGGGGAACGGGGTCACCGCGCGGATGGCGCGGCCGACGGCCAACGCGGGCTGATCCCAGCGGACCTGCGCCGCCTCGACGGTGATCTTGGGTGCGTAGGAGACACCGTCCGCCGGTTGTGGAATCGCCTGCAGGGTGCCGTCCTCGACACCGTCGAGCGTCTGCTCCAGCAGCGCCGCGCCACTGTCGGACAGTCGGCCCAGGAGATCGGCCGCGGTATCGGTGACCGCGATCCGCTCGGTCACCACGCCGTAGAGCGGTCCGGTGTCCAGACCGGTCTCGATCCGGAAGGTGGACGCGCCGGTGATCTCGTCGCCGGCCGCGATGGCGGCCTGCACCGGCGCCGCGCCGCGCCAGGCGGGCAACAGCGAGAAATGCAGATTGATCCACCCGTACTTCGGGATCTCGAGCACCCGAGGCGGTAGCAGCGCGCCGTAGGCGACCACCGGGCAGCAATCCGGCGCCAATTCCGTGAGTGCCTCCACGAATTCGGGATCGCCCGGCTTACCCGGGGTGAGGACCGGAATGCCGTGTTCGTCGGCGAGTCGCCCGACCGGTGAGCGTTTCAGCTTGCGGCCGCGTCCGGCGACGGCGTCGGGCCGCGTCACCACGGCGACCACCTCGTGCCGGGAGTCGAGGAGCCGGCGCAGTGACGGGACCGCCGGGTCGGGGGTACCGGCGAAAACGATCCGCATCAGTGGTCCCGCTCCGCGAGGGCGCGGCTCGGCCGGACAGTGAGCCCGGCGATGAACCAGTCGGATTCACGGATGGTGCGCATGGCCTGCTTCCGGTCGGGGGGATCGAGCCGATCGATGAACAGCGTGCCGTCCAGATGATCGGTTTCGTGCTGCACACAGCGCGCCAGCAGCCCCTCGGCCTCGAATTCGACCGGGTTGCCGTCCACATCCACACCGGTCGCCCGCACCCGCATGGCCCGCCTCGTATCGTGATTGACTCCCGGGATCGACAGGCAACCCTCCGGGCCGATCTGTTCCTCCTCGTCCAGCGCGGTCCAGCTCGGATTGACGAGATGCCCGCGGGCGTCGCGGGTGTCGTAGACGAACACCCGCAGACCGACACCGATCTGCGGCGCCGCCATCCCCACGCCACCGTCGTCGTACATGGTGTCGGTCAGATCGGTCACCAGCTGCCGCAGTTCGGGGCCGAACTCGGTGACCTCCGCCGCGCGGGCTCGCAGGATCGGATCGCCGAAGAGGCGGACGGACTGGACGGTCACGGTAGCTCCCGAAGACAGGTGGCAGGGCAGGAAGGTTTCATTCTAGGTAGCCCGGCCGGACCGTGTTCAGGCCGTCCGCCCACACCTGCGCTCCACTCCGGCCGGCCGGCCCGATACGGCCGAAGCGCGCGCATACCCCCGGTCCCCCGGATGGTGGATATTCGTGGCCGGGGCCAGTCGGCCCCGGACCGCGGCGCCGGAATCAGATATTGCCGCCGATGATCACCTCGGGGATACCGGTGCCGAGCGGTACGGGTACACATACCGGTTCGGGAGCGTGGGCGGGGTCGAGGATCTGGAACAGCAGCTGGAACACATACGGGTCGTAGACCATGTGGAAATGCCCGGTGAGATCGACCGGGCAGCGGTCCTGCAGGACAATGTTGTGCGCCCCCGGGCCGCGCAGAGCGATATTGCCGAACGGCTGGATCACTTCGTCGACCCGGCTGCCGACCGTGGTGTAGCGAACCCCGGGCACGGTGTCGCCGCCCGCGTTGAGTGCCCGCATGAACGGCGAATCCTGCACCTGTTGGACCGCCGCCACGGAGACCGCCCGGGTCGCCAGATCCATCGCACCCGGGAGTTGCTCGGCAACCGGGACCAGGCCGTACAGCACCCCACCGTAGGTGGGTGAGGCCAGGCCGACCCAGTTGCCGACGTCGGGTGCACCGCCGAGTTTGTTGATGTAGTAGCGGGTGACATTGGCGCCCTGGGAGAAACCGACGAGATCGACCTGCCGGGCCCCCGTCGCGGCGCGTACCTCGTCGACGAATTGCGCGATCTGGTAGGCGCTGAGCACGATGTCCTCGGTGCCGTAGGTGCCGGCGCCCGGTTTACCGCCGTAGTTCAGCGCGAAGACACAGAAGCCGTGGTCCACGAGCTGCGGCCCGATGACCGACCAGTCCGTGTAGGCGCTCGCGTCGGTGCCGTGCGCGAGGATCACCGGTCGCGGATGGGCCGCGTCCGGGACACAACCGAAATCGTTGACGCCGCGCGGCACCGCGTCCGGATGGGATTTCATATAGAGCACCGCTCCCAGCTGGTCGGGTTGCGGTGGCGCGGGATCCGTGGGGACCGACGCGGGAAGGTATCCGGCCGGCTGGGCGGTGCTCTCGACGCTCGCGAGCAACACCGACCCAGCCAATGCGACAGCCACGGTCACCGCCCGCAGGACACGCCTGCCGGTTTGTGAACCGTCCCGCCCCATCGGCCATCGAAATTGTTTCACAACACAATCTTCTACCCTGCCGGCCGGACGGAAAACCGGGGCCGGAGGTCTTGATCACCCCGTTACTTTCCGGAGTCGTCGTCTCCGGCGAGGATGCGGTACAACGCTTTCCGGGCATCGGTGAGCACCTCGGCCGCCTTGGCCGCCTGCTCGGGGGTGCCCACCGCCGCGACCTGCGCCACCGCGCCCATGAGCGGTCCGATCAGGGCCCGCAGATCGCTGGTGTGGGCGCCGACCCCTTCCTTGACCTCGGCCCACGGGTCCCCGAGGTCGGCCCGGTTCTCCGTAACGTGAGCGGTACCTGTCTCGGTCAGTTGCGCGGTCTTTCGGCCGGCGACTTTCTCGATGGTGATCAGACCCTCGTCCTCCAACTGTGACAGCGCCGGATAGATGGACCCGGGGCTGGGCCGCCAGAGATCGTCACTACGTTCGCGGATCTGCTGGATCAGCTCGTAACCGTGCATGGGTCGCTCGGCGAGCAGCAGCAGGATCGCCGCCCGTACGTCACCGCGCCGGCCCCGGCCACCCCGGCCGCGCCCACGTCCGAAACCCGGCCCGAATCCGGGGCCGAATCCGGGGCCGAAACCGGGACCGAAGTCCCCGCCGAAGCCCGGACCGACGCCGGGCGGGCCGCCGTGCCGGAAGGGACCGCCCGGACCGAAGCCACCCGGACGCGGGCCGCGCCCACGACGCCCACGACCCCGGCGGAATTCTGCGTTCTCGATGTTCTCCATAGCAACCTCCTGAGCTACTCGATCGGTTTGTGTAGCATCGACGATATATCGACAATCTATCCAACGCAACCGTGTGCTCGATTAGTTCCTGGATCGTCCCGGGACGCCGCGGACCGCCGAGCCGACCGCTCCGGGCGGCCGTCGGATCGACGGGTGCATCCGCGAGCGACCGGATCGTCCGCGAATACCGGAGCGGTACGTCGATACCGCCCGCTCACGCAGTGGCCTCGGCGGCGCCGGGGACCTGTGCACGCGGTCTGCCGCGCGGGTCCGGGGCGGGGCACTACACGGCCCGGCTCGCGTGGGTCAGCCGATTTCCAGCGGGTCTATCTGAACCCGCGGCGGCGACTCCGCCCGCTGACTACTCCGGATCGCCTGCGCCGCGGTGAGTGCCCGCGCCAGCGCCGCGCCATGCGTTCGCGGTGTACGCAGCAGCACCCGTTCGACCTCGACACCCGGGCCGTCGCCGCGCGCGCCGGAGGGCAACCGCGCGGCAGCCGGTAGCGGCACCGGACCCAGCACCTCCACCGCCGCCGGGAGTTCGGCGGCGGCGAGTAGACCGGCGATACCGTCCGGAGTGCCGTCGACCGCCGCCATCCGTACCGCCGGCGGGAATCCGACCTCGGTGCGCTGCGCCAGTTCGGCAGCCGCGTGCCCCGCCGGATCCCAGCGCAGCAGCGCCTGAACGGTCGGCACGGCGGGATCGGCCATCACCAGCACTTCACCATCGGGCCGCACCAGGGCCGCGGCGCTCAACCATCGGCGCAGGGCGTCCTCCGCGGCGCGTAGATCGGCGCGGCCGAGCAGCGCCCACCCGTCCAGGAGCAGCCCCACACCGTAACCACCGGCGAGCAACGGTTCGGCGCCGACAGTGGCCACCACGACCTGGGGTCCGGGCGGCACCGTGTCCAGTACGGCCGCACCGCTGGACCCGCGGATCGGCACCCCGGGGAACGCCCTGCCGAGCTCTTCGGCGGTACGCACCGCACCGATGACCACGGCACGCAACGCCCGGCCCCCGCAGGCCGGGCAACGGAACGCCGCCTCGGTGCGCCCGCACCAGCGGCAGAGCGGGCTGTGCGCCGCACTCTGGTCACCGGCGGGACGATCCGACCCTGGCAAGGACAGCGGCCCCACACACCGCCGGCAACGGGCGGGTGTGCGGCATCTCGTGCAGGCCAGCGCCGGAACATACCCGCGCCGCGGCACCTGCACCAGCACCCCGGCCCCGGCGGCGAGCGCCTTGCGGGCCGCGGCGAAGGCGGCGGCGGGGATCCGGATCGCGCGCGCCATCGGATCGCGTTCGAGCGCGGCATCGCTGTCCCCCGGGGCGCTGATCCGCGGTGCGGCGGCCCGTAAGGTCGCCCGGTCGGCGAGCAGATCATGGGCCCATCCCGTGTCCACGACGGACTGGATCTCGGCGGTCCGGGCGAACCCGGCCGCCACGAAGGCGGCGCCGGTGTCGTGGGCACGGAGCATGGCGACCTCGCGCGCATGCGGGTAGGGGGCGCGGGGTTCGGCATAGGTATCGTCGCCGTCGTCCCAGATCGCGACAAGGCCCAGGTCGGCGGCGGGTGCGAAAACCGCACTGCGGGTCCCCACCACCACACGCGCGGTTCCGCGCAGCACGGCCAGCCAGCGCCGGTATCTGGCCGCCGGGCCCAGACCCGCCGACAATCCGACCGCCGAATCCCCGACCAGCCGTTCGCATTCGCGCAGCACCCGGTCGAGGTCGCGCTGGTCGGGCACCATCAGAATCGCGCTGCGGCCGTCCGCGGCCACTACCGCCGCGAGCTCGGCCAATCGCCGCGCCCAGTCCTCTCCCGGCAGTGCCTGCCACGCCGCCCGGGGGCCCCGGCGGCTCGCGAGTGCGGTCAGGAAGGCATCCCCGTGCCGGTACCGGCGCCAGGCGCCGGTATCCACTCCCGTGGGTGGCGCCGTGCGTTCCGCCGTCTCGGAACGGCCCGCCTCCCGCGCCCCCGCGCCGCCGGTATCCGAGCCGCGCACCGACGAATCGGCGGCCTCCGGCGCCGCGGCGGCTCCGGGCCCATCGACCACACGCAACGGCACCGCCGCATCGCCCGAGCCGGCCGTTCGACCGAGGCGACGCGACGCACCCGCCTCGGCGTGTGTACCCGCGTCGGTGCCCATTCCGGTCTCCGTGCCCGACTCGGTTTCCGTACCCGATACGGTCTCCGTACCCGTCCCGGCATCGGGACGCAACCCCGGGTCCGTGCCCGGCTCGTCATTCACGCTCGACTCTGGCGCCGCGTCCGGCCCCACGGCCCCGGACGTCGTCGGCACGGTCGGGTCGTCCGTCGCCGCGCCCTTCTTCGCCGGCCCCCCGTTCTCCACCCGCGCATGCCGCGGCGGAATCGCCAGGCGCAGCACATCGGCACGGGTCCCGGCGCACCGGGCCGCTACGGTCGTCGCCAGTCGCAGGATCTCCGGGGTGAGTACTTGTTCGGCCGATACCACCCGCTCCAACCGGACCAGTTTGCCCGGGTGATCGGATTCGGCGTGCCGGGACAGCAGATAACCGTCCACCAGCCGCCCCGCGAACCGGACCCGGACGCGCACACCGGGGCGGGCTATATCGTCGAGCTCCGGCGGCACCAGATAGTCGAAATCACGGTCCAGGTGTGCGGGGGTGAGCAGCGGCAGCACCCGGGCGATCGGGCGCTCGACCGGTCCCAGGGCCGCCGTCGCGGCCTTCTTCACGCGAGCGCCCCGGCGCCGTGCCGGCCCCGACTCGGCCGACACCCCCGTCGACGCGGGGTCGGCGGGGGTGTCGGTGGGCGGTCGATCCACGCGGGACGTGGAACTTACAGTCCGGCCGCGGCGCGCAGCTTGTCCGCGCGGTCGGTGCGCTCCCAGGGCAGATCGATATCGGTGCGGCCGAAGTGCCCGTAGGCGGCGGTCGGCGCGTAGATCGGGCGCAGCAGATCCAGGTCCCGGATGATCGCGCCCGGGCGCAGGTCGAACACCTCGGTGATCGCCGACGAGATCTGGGCCGGATCGACCTTCTCGGTACCGAAGGTCTCCACGAACAGCCCGACCGGCGCCGATTTGCCGATCGCGTACGCGACCTGCACCTCTACCCGGTCCGCCAGACCGGCGGCGACCACGTTCTTGGCGACCCAGCGCATGGCGTAGGCGGCCGAGCGATCGACCTTCGAAGGGTCCTTACCGGAGAATGCGCCGCCACCGTGGCGGGCCATACCGCCGTAGGTGTCGACGATGATCTTGCGGCCGGTCAGGCCGGCATCGCCCATCGGGCCGCCGAGCACGAATTTGCCCGTGGGATTCACCAGCAGGCGGATATCGGAGATGTCCAGGTCGGGGATGGCGATATCGGCCAGCACCGCGTCGACGACCTTCTCCTGGATATCGGGGGCCAGCAGATTGTCGAGATCGATATCGGCGGCATGCTGGGTGGACAGCACCACGGTGTCCAGCCGTACCGCCTTGTCACCGTCGTATTCGATGGTGACCTGGGTTTTACCGTCCGGCCGCAGATACGGCAGCACACCGGTCTTGCGGACCTCGGTGAGCTTGCGCGACAGCCGGTGGGCCAGCGCGATCGGCAGCGGCATGAGTTCGGGGGTGTCGGTGTTGGCGTAACCGAACATCAGGCCCTGATCACCGGCGCCCTGCTGTTCGATCTCGTCGTCGGAACCGCCGACCCGCGCCTCGTGGGAGGTGTCGACACCCTGCGCGATATCGGGCGACTGCGCACCGATCGCGATATTGACACCGCAGGAGTTGCCGTCGAATCCCTTTGCCGAGGAGTCGTATCCGATCTCGAGGATCTTTTCCCGGACGATATGCGGAATATCCGCATATGCCTCGGTGGTGACCTCGCCCGCGACGTGCACCTGACCGGTGGTCACCATGGTTTCCACGGCGACCCGGCTGCGGGGATCCTGGGCCAGGAGTGAGTCGAGGATGGAATCGCTGATGGCGTCACAGATCTTGTCCGGATGACCCTCGGTCACGGACTCACTGGTGAATAGCCGGCTACCGGACGTGCGCACAGTTTCCCTCTTCCTCAACGGTTACTCGTGTCCGGAGGGACCGTAGCGCACGGCTCCGGTCACGCCCCTGGACTCCCAGACTATTAGAACGGGCGGCGTGATTGGGGTTCTGGACACCATCCTGGACGGGTTTCCGACCGCGGTGTTCGCTCCCCGGCACGCGCACCCCCGAGCGGGCTGGATCGTATCGCGTTCATGCCCCCGGTGGGCGTCTCTCGCCGCGCCACGGCCGTGCCGACAGACGGATCCCGCGGTTCGCCGGGCCGCCCGGGGCTCAGCTCAGCGCCGGGGCTCAGCTCAGCAGGGGGCCCAGCGCGTCGAGGACGCGGCTGGCCAGCAGCGCTTTGGATCCGTGGTCCAGCGCCTGTTCGCTACCGTCCGCGCGCAGCAGCCAGCCGTCATTGGTGTCGACCTCGAACGCCTTACCCTCGCCCACCGCGTTCACCACCAGCAGATCGCAGCCCTTACGGGCCAGTTTGGCCCGCGCGTGGGTGATGACGTCGCCGTCCGCGTCGCCGGTTTCGGCGGCGAATCCGACAATGGCCGTTCCGGGCAACCGGCCCTCCCGACGCTCCTGGACCAGACCGGCGAGGATGTCCTCGTTCTTGGCCAGGGCGATGGTGTCGGGCTCGTCCTTGCCCTTCTTGATCTTGGCGGCGGCCACCGTGGCGGGCCGGAAATCGGCGACGGCGGCGGCCATGATCACCGCGTCGGCGCCGACCGCGTGCTTGTCGACCGCGGTTTTCAGCTGCTCGGCCGTGGTGATGTGGACCAGCTCGACCGCCGCCGGCGGTGCCATCTCGATGGTGTTGCCGGCGATGAGCGTGACCTGGGCGCCGCGCTGAGCGGCGACCCTGGCGAGCGCGTACCCCTGTTTACCGGAGCTGCGGTTGCCGAGGAAACGGACCGGGTCCAGCGGTTCCCGGGTGCCGCCCGCGGTGATCACCACCCGCCTGCCCACGAGGTCCCGCGGGATCGCGTCGGGGCGTTCGAGCAGCAGGGACGCGAGACCGAAGATCTCCTCGGGTTCGGGCAGACGGCCCGGACCGGTATCGGTACCGGTGAGCCGACCGGACGCGGGCTCCATCACGGTGGCGCCGTGCGCGCGCAGAGCCGCCACATTCGCGACGGTCGCCGCGTGCTCCCACATCTCGGTGTGCATGGCGGGCGCGAACAGCACGGGACATCGGGCCGTGAGCAGGGTCGCGGTGAGCAGATCGTCGGCCCGCCCGTGCGCGGCCCGCGCCATGAGGTCCGCGGTGGCGGGCGCGATGACGACGAGTTCGGCCTCCTGGCCCAGCCGCACATGCGGCACCTCCGGCACATCCGAGAAGACCCCGGTGTGCACGGGATGGCCGGACAGCGCCTCGAAGGTCGCCGTGCCCACGAACTGCAGTGCCGCCTCGGTGGGAATCACCCGGACGGTATGGCCGGTCTCGGTGAACCGCCGCACCAGCGCGCATGCCTTGTACGCGGCGATTCCGCCGCCCACCCCGACAACTACCCGCGCCATAGCGCGCCTCCTGCCCTATCGGCCCATCACCCGGCTAACGGGTCATTCACCTTCGGTGTGTTCGAGCAGATCGCTGTGGATCTCCCGCATCGCCACCGACAGCGGCTTCTCCTGGGGCAGCGGCTCCACCAGCGGGCCGACGTATTCGAGGATCCCGTCACCCAGCTGGTTGTAGTAGTCGTTGATCTGGCGGGCCCGTTTGGCCGCGTAGATCACCAGGCTGTACTTGGACGAGGTGCGGTCGAGCAGTTCGTCGATCGGCGGATTGGTGAGGCCGACCGGGGTGTCGTAGGCGGGCGTAGCGGTATCCGTACTGCTCACTGAGGAAGCTCCTGCGGGG
Organism: Nocardia grenadensis; assembly: GCF_050942415.1. NCBI lineage: Bacteria > Bacillati > Actinomycetota > Actinomycetes > Mycobacteriales > Nocardiaceae > Nocardia > Nocardia grenadensis. The sequence continues at coordinate 4,284,310 of NZ_CP192054.1, forward strand.
TCGGTGGCTCGGCTGCGCGGCGGCTCTCCGGCCGCGCAACTGGCTACGAATTGGAATTCGTGCTGACGAACAACGATACCAACTGCGCGCAGGCGCTGGTCACGGTGTCGTTCACGATCACAGTGTCGAACTCGTCACGTGCGGCCAGTTCCACCCGTGCCGTCGCCAGGCGGCGTTCGATGACCTCCGGCGATTCGGTGCCGCGGCTGCGCAGCCGGTCCACCAGTTCCTCCCAGCTGGGCGGCGCGAGGAACACCAGCACGGCCTCCGGCATTACCCGCCGGATCGAACGTGCACCTTCGAGATCGACCTCGATGAGCACCGGCCGCCCCTCCGACAACGCGGCGCGCACCGGCGCGGCCGGCGTACCGGACCGCTGCAACCCGCCGTGGATATCCGCCCATTCGAGCAGATCGCCGGAGTCGATCATCGCGTCGAACTCGGCCCGGCTGACGAACCGGTAATCACGACCGTCGACTTCACCGGGACGCGGGTCCCGTGTTGTCGCCGAGACGCTGAAAACCAGTTCCGGCAGCCGTTCGCGGACACATCGCACCACGGTGGATTTGCCCACGGCCGAGGGGCCGACCAGTACAACCAGCCGACCCTTCGTCATGTTCTCGATCACCGAGGGTGTCAGGCGCCGAGATCGAATTTGGCGAGCAGCGCCTTGCGCTGCCGGTCACCGAGACCACGCAGCCGGCGGGTCGGCGCGATCTCGAGCTCGTTCATGATCTCCTCGGCCTTGACCTTGCCGACCTTGGGCAGGGCTTCCAGCAGTGCGCGCACCTTCATCTTGCCGATGATCTCATTGCTCTCGGCCTGGCCGAGGACCTCTTTGAGGTCGGTGCCGCCGCGCTTCAGGCGATCCTTGAGTTCTGCCCGCTCACGGCGAGCGGCAGCCGCCTTCTCCAGAGCAGCGGCGCGCTGCTCATCAGTCAGCTGGGGAAGGGCCACGGTTCCTCCGTCTCATCATTCCTGCATCAAAACCTGCCGAACTACCCGGCAGTCTCAGCGACCGTACCCACGACGCCCCCGGATTGCGAACCCACCCCCCAGGTCAGGGCATGAATCGGACCCGGTATCGCCCCCTTGCCGACTCGCCCGCATCCCTGCTTGCCGTAACTGTGATCCGCACCCCCTCGCGCACGAAACAGCCTGCCATCAGCGGCTTTTCGTGCCCAAACCGAAGTAGCGGCGCGATAACCACACTTCCGCCGGACCCGCTGGCTACCTCTCAGCCGCCCTACCAGGAATTTTCTGGGAAATTTTCGCCGGAGCCCCTGCCGAGTGAGCGGAAGCGGCTCCGGCAACAAAAAACGGGCTCTCCCGGACCCCGCGAGACAACCCATTAGGCGCCCGTATCGTCCGAATATGTACAGCGTACAGCGGATGGCCGGGTGGGCATACACGAATCATCCGGAACGGAGCCGAGTATCGGATGCGGCACACTCCGGCGTCTCGTCGGCACCCGATCCAGGCCTCGAGTTCCGACACAACCCGAATGCGTCGAGTTCTGCGAGACACCTCAAAAGGTTGAGGCCCGTCTCGCCGTTTCGGCCTCGAAGTGCATGCGGCGGAGCCGCGAATCTCGAGGCCGAAACGGCGAGACCAAGGAGGCCTCAACCCCGCGGCGCCGAAGGCGCCGCCAAAAAACACAGCACCTTCACAAACAAGCCCACATATCTGCCTTCACGTGCAAGCCCACTTCTCCCCTACGAAAACGGCCACCACGCCGTCACAAACAGGCCCACGCCGCGGCCTGCACGGGCAAGCCCGTTACGCACCCTCACGCGAAGCCCACACCCCGTCTCGTGCACGCACGGCACCCCCTTCACCGGAGGAAGGCGAACTCCTTCTGGAACTCCGCCAGACGGCTGCGCAGCGCTTCGACCGAGGGTCCCGCCCGGAGTACATCCCGGGAGACATTCGGTACCGCCGCCCGCCACAGTGGGCGCGGCAGCAGTGCCCGGACCTTCTCCGCGGTGCCGCCCTGCGCCCCGACCCCGGGGAGCAGGACCGGCCCGTTGAGCATGGTGAGATCCGGGATCTCGGGGAGTGTGGCGCCGACCACCACTCCCACCGACCCCGGCTGCCCGGCGGGGTTGAGCTGGGCGGCGTCGTCGACCACCGTCTGCGCGACGGTGCGGCCACCGACCGTCGCCTGTTGTATCTGGGCGGCTTCGGGGTTGGAGGTGGCGGCCAGGACGAACACGCCGCGGTGGTTGGTGTGGGCCAGCTCCAGGGCGGGACGGAGGGCACCGAAGCCCAGGTAGGGCGATACGGTGACCGCGTCCGCGCCCAGCGGACCGTCGGCGAGCCAGGTGCGGGCGTAGGCGTCCATGGTGGAGCCGATATCGCCGCGTTTGGCATCGGCCAGCACCAGGGTGCCCGAGGCGCGCAGCACCTCGATGGTGCGTTCGAGCACCCCGATCCCCGCGGCGCCGTAGGCCTCGAAGAAGGCGACCTGTGGTTTGACCACCGCCACCGTTCCGTCGAAGGCTTCGACGCAGCGCTCGGCGAAGGCCTCGAGCCCGGCGGCGTCCTCGGACAGGCCCCAGGCGCCGAGCAGGGCGGGATGGGGATCGATCCCGACACAGATCGGCCCGTGGGTGTTCATGGCGGCGGCCAGCCGCTCACCGAACGTCGTGGTCGTCATCGCCCGCGCCCTCAGCCGCGCAGCGCCGAGTGCAGTTCCTGCAGCGACCGCACGCCCAGCCCGCCGTTGATACTGGCCTCGATGCCCTGGACGGCTGCCGCGGCGCCCTGGACCGTGGTGATACAGGGGATGTTCACCCCGACCGCGGCGCTGCGGATCTCGTAGCCGTCCACTCGGGGGCCGGAGTTGCCGTAGGGGGTGTTGAAGACCATATCGACTTCCCCGTCGCGGATCTGGTCCACGATGGACGGCTGCGGGGGTGTGTGGCTGCCGCCCGCCGGGGAGACCGGATCCGAGTGTTTGCGGACCTGCTCGCAAGGGATCCCGTTGCGGCGCAGCATCTCCGCGGTTCCGGCGGTGGCCAGGATACGGAAGCCGAGATCGTGCAGGCGTTTCACCGGGAACACCATGGCGCGTTTGTCCCGGTTGGCGATGGAGACGAACACGGTGCCCTCGGTGGGCAGCGACCCGTACGCCGCGGATTGGCTCTTGGCGAAGGCGGTACCGAAGTCGGCGTCGATGCCCATGACCTCTCCGGTGGATTTCATCTCCGGGGAGAGCAGCGAATCCACCTGGCTCCCGTCGGGACTGCGGAAGCGGTGGAACGGCAGCACCGCTTCCTTCACCGCCACCGGAGCGTCCAGTGCGACATGCCCGCCGTCGCCCTCGGGCAGCATGCCCTCGGCGCGGAGTTCGGCGATGGTGGTGCCGAGCATGATCCGCGCGGCCGCCTTGGCCAGCGGTACCGCGGTGGCCTTGGAAACGAACGGAACGGTGCGGCTGGCGCGCGGATTGGCCTCGAGGACGTAGAGGACATCGTCCTTCAGCGCGTACTGCACGTTCAGCAGACCTTTGACGCCGATCCCCTTGGCCAGCGCGATCGTGGAGCGGCGCACCGCCTCGATATCGCTGCGGCCCAGGGTGATCGGCGGCAGCGCGCAGGCCGAGTCGCCGGAGTGGATACCGGCTTCCTCGATATGTTCCATGACACCGCCCAGGAAGACCTCGTCGCCGTCGCAGAGCGCGTCCACGTCGATTTCGATGGCGTCTTCCAGGAACCGGTCCACCAGCACCGGATGTTCGGGGCTGAGTTCGGTGGCACGGGAGATGTAGCCCTCGAGGGACTGCTCGTCGTACACGATCTCCATACCGCGGCCGCCCAGCACGTACGAGGGGCGCACCAGGACCGGATAACCGATCTCGGCCGCGATCTTACGGGCCTGCTCGAAGGTGGTGGCGGTACCGTACTTGGGGGCGGGCAGCCCGGCGGCGATCAGCACGTCACCGAATTCACCACGGTCCTCGGCGAGGTCGATGGCGGCGGCACTGGTACCGACCACCGGCACCCCGGCGGCGGTGAGGCGTTCCGCGAGCCCCAGCGGGGTCTGCCCGCCGAGCTGCACGATGACCCCCGCGACCGTGCCGGACTCGGATTCGGCGTGGTAGACCTCGAGCACGTCCTCGAAGGTGAGGGGTTCGAAGTACAGGCGGTCGGCGGTGTCGTAGTCGGTGGACACCGTTTCCGGGTTGCAGTTGACCATGACGGTCTCGTAGCCGGCCGCCGACAGCGTCTGCGCGGCGTGGACGCACGAGTAGTCGAATTCGATGCCCTGGCCGATACGGTTGGGCCCGGAACCCAGAATGATCACCTTGTCGCGGTCGGGTTGCGGGGCGACCTCGGATTCGGCCGCTGGGTCGAGTTCGTAGGCCGAATAGTGGTACGGGGTCTTGGCCTCGAATTCGGCGGCACAGGTATCGACAGTTTTGAACACCGGTCGCACCCCGAGCCGGTGCCGCAGGGCCCGCACGCCGCCCTCACCGGCCAGTTCCGGCCGCAGTTCGGCGATCTGGCGATCGGAGAGGCCCTGGTACTTCGCCCGCCGCAGCAGCGATTCGTCCAGGACGGGAGTCTCCAGCAGTTCCGTGCGCAGGTCCACCAGTCCGGCGATCTCGGCGACGAACCACGGGTCGATCCCGGAGGCGGCGGCGACGTCCTCGATGCCCGCCCCGAACCGCAGGGCGCGTTCCACCTGGTAGATCCGGCCTTCGGTGGGGGTGCGCAGATCCGCCAGGATCTCCGCGATCGCGGCGTCGATATCGGCCTGATCGGTGGAGGCCGGTGCCCATTTCCCGTCGGCGGCCGTCCAGAACCCGACCGCTTTGGTTTCCAGCGAGCGCAGCACCTTACCGAGCGCCTCGGCGAAATTGCGGCCGAGCGACATGGCCTCGCCCACCGATTTCATGGTGGTGGTCAGGGTGGGGTCGGCGCCGGGGAACTTCTCGAACGCGAATCGCGGCGCCTTCACCACGACATAGTCGAGGGTGGGTTCGAAACAGGCCGGGGTTTCCTTGGTGATGTCGTTGACGATCTCGTCGAGCGTGTACCCGATGGCCAGTTTGGCCGCGATCTTGGCGATCGGGAAACCGGTGGCCTTGGAGGCCAGCGCCGAGGACCGCGAGACGCGCGGGTTCATCTCGATGACGATGAGGCGGCCGTCTGCGGGATCCACCGCGAACTGGATATTGCAGCCGCCGGTGTCCACTCCCACCTCGCGCAGGATGGCGATACCGAGATCGCGCATCTTCTGGTATTCGCGGTCGGTGAGGGTGAGGGCGGGGGCGACGGTCATGGAGTCGCCGGTGTGCACCCCCATCGGGTCCACATTCTCGATCGAGCAGACGATCACGACATTGTCGCGTCCGTCGCGCATCAGCTCGAGTTCGTATTCCTTCCAGCCGAGGATGGACTCCTCGATCAGCACATTCGCGGTCGGTGAGGCGGCCAGGCCGCCGCCGGCGATCCGGTCGAGATCGGTATCGTCGTAGGCCATTCCGGAACCGAGCCCGCCCATGGTGAACGAGGGCCGCACCACGACCGGGAAGCCCAGTTCCGCGACGGTTTCACGGACCTCGTCCATGGTGTAGCAGACCTGGGAGCGGGCGCTCTCCCCGCCGACCCGCGCCACGATGTCCTTGAATTTCTGCCGGTCCTCACCGCGCTGGATGGCATCGAAATCGGCACCGATCAGCTCGACCCCGTACTTCTCCAGCACGCCGCGCTCGTGCAGCGCGACGGCGGTGTTCAGCGCGGTCTGCCCACCGAGGGTGGCCAGCAGCGCATCGGGACGTTCCTTCTCGATGACCTTTTCGACGAATTCCGGGGTGATCGGTTCCACGTAGGTGGAATCGGCGAATTCCGGATCGGTCATGATGGTCGCCGGATTGGAGTTGACCAGCGAGACGCGCAATCCCTCGGCGCGCAGCACCCGGCACGCCTGGGTGCCCGAATAGTCGAACTCACACGCCTGACCGATGACGATCGGGCCCGAACCGATGACCAGAATGTGTTCGAGGTCGGTACGGCGTGGCATCAGGCTCCCTCCATAAGACCGGAGAACCGGTCGAACAAGTACGCGGCGTCATGGGGCCCGGCGGCCGCTTCCGGGTGGTATTGCACGGAGAAGGCGCGGCCGTCGATCAGGCGCACCCCCTCCACGACGCCGTCGTTGGCGCAGACATGGCTGACCTCGGCTTTGCCGAACGGGGTGTCGAACTGTTCGCCGCGCTCCCCCTCCAGCGCGAACCCGTGGTTCTGCGCGGTGATGGAGATACGGCCGGTGTCGTGTTCGACGACCGGGATATTGATTCCCCGGTGCCCGAATTTCATCTTGTAGGTGCCGCGGCCCAGTGCCCGGCCCAGAATCTGGTTACCGAAGCAGATACCGAACAGCGGCAGTCCCTTGTCGAGGATGCCCTGGGTCAGGGCGACGGCGGTGTCCGCGGTGGCCGGGTCGCCCGGACCGTTGGACAGGAACGCGCCGTCGGGTTTCAGTTCCAGAATCTCGTCCAGGCTCGTCGAGGACGGAACCACATGCACCCGCATACCGCGGGCGGCGAACATCCGCGGCGTGTTGGATTTGATCCCGAGGTCGACGGCGACCACGGTGAACCGGGGAGTGCCCTCCGGTTCCACGGTGTAGATCCGGTCGGTGCTGACCTCACCGGCGAGATCGGCGCCCAGCATGGACGGCTGGCCGGTGACCCGCGCGAGCAGTTCCTCGGTATCGGCGAGCGCCGGGCCGGAGAAGATTCCCGCCTTCATCGAGCCGCGGCTGCGCAGATGCCGCACCACCGCGCGGGTGTCGATGCCGGCGATACCGACGATGTTCTGCTCTTCCAGCTGTCCCGGCAGGGTGCCGTTGGACCGCCAGTTCGAGGCGCGGCGCGCGGGATCGCGGACCGCGTAGCCCGCGACCCAGATCTGCTGCGATTCGTCGTCCTCGTCGTTCCAGCCGGTATTGCCGATCTGCGGGGCGGTGGCCACCACGATCTGCCGGTGATAACTGGGATCGGTGAGGGTTTCCTGATACCCGGTCATGGCGGTGCAGAACACCGCTTCGCCGAGGGTCTGGCCCACCGCGCCGTAGGCGGTCCCGCGGAAGACCCGTCCGTCTTCCAGAACCAGGGCTGCGGCCGTTGTTGTCGTCATTTCTCGTCGTCTCCCGTCGTTGCCCGCGCCCAGGCCGGATACACCGTTTTGTCGTCGCCGCGGAACCCGGTGTCGATCTCGGTCCCGGACGGCAGCGTCCAGCGGATCACCAGGACGCCGCCCTCGCTCATGACCTTGCCCGCGTGTCCGCGTTCGGTGCGGATCGCGGAGATGGATTCCTCCGGGATCCAGATCGCGGACGCGCCCTGCCGTTCCAGCAGAATTCCGTGTTCGAAGCGGGTGAGCTCCGCGGTCGCGCGGAAGCCGAGGTCACCGACCGCGATCCGGTCCTGCCAGCTCGGCGCGATGGTGCTGCCGAGGTAGAGGCCGGTGGTCGGGTCCAGCACCTGCGCGCCCGTCTCCGCCGGTACCGGAGGCAGGTCACCGATACGGTCGGCCTGCCGGGCGGCACGGTTACGCCAGCCCCGGTACATCAGATAGACGAACAGTGCCCACAGCAGCAGGCAGCCGATAACCCACAGTGTCCGCTCCATCAGCGCTCTCCTACTCGTACCCCCGCGGGGGCGGCGGCCACTCCGTCGCGGGCGGTGATCCGGCCGCGCAGCAGCGTGGTGGTGACCCGTCCCGGCAGTGTCATCGCCTGATAGGGAGTGTTGCTCGCGATACTCGCGAGATCTTCGCCCTGCACGGTCCAGGTGGCCTCGGGGTCGACCAGTACCAGGTTGGCGGGCTCGCCCTCGGCGATCGGACGGCCCTGATCGTCGAGGCCGACGATCTCGGCGGGCCGTTCGCTCATCACCCGGGCGACCCCGCGCCAGTCCAGCAGACCGGGCCGCACCATGGTCTCCACCACGATGGACAAGGCGGTTTCCAAGCCGAGCATCCCGGGCCGGGCCGCGGCGAACTCGCAGCACTTGTCCTGTTCGGCGTGCGGGGCGTGATCGGTGGCGACACAGTCCACGGTGCCGTCCGCCAGCGCCTGCCGCAGCGCCTCGGTATCGGAGCCCTCGCGCAGCGGCGGGTTCACCTTGTTCACCGCGTCATAGGTTTCCAGGCGGGCGTCGGTCAGCAGCAGATGATGCGGCGTGACCTCGGCGGTGATCGAAATACCTTGCGCTTTCGCCCATTTCACCAATTCCACGGTGCCGGCTGTGGAAGCGTGGCAGATGTGGACCCGTGCGCCCGCGTCCCGGGCCAGCAGCGCGTCGCGCGCGACAATGGACTCCTCCGCGGCTCGCGGCCACCCCGCCAGACCCAGCCGGGCCGCCGTCGGTCCTTCGTGCGCCACCGCACCGGAGGTGAGTCGCGGCTCCTCCGCGTGCTGCGCGACGAGTACGCCCAGCGAGCGGGCGTACTCCAGCGCGCGCCGCATGATGAGCGGGTCGTGCACGCAGTGCCCGTCGTCGGAGAACATGCGCACCGCGCCCGCGCCGGTGGCCATGGTGCCCATTTCGGCGAGCTGCGCACCGGCCAGGCCCACCGTCACCGCACCCACCGGATACACGTCGACCAGCCCGACTTCCTGCCCGCGCCGCCACACATGGTCGGTGACCACCTGGGTATCGGCGACCGGCGAGGTGTTGGCCATGGCGAAGACCGCGGTGTAGCCGCCCAGCGCCGCGGCGGCGGACCCCGATTCGATGGTCTCGGTATCCTCGCGGCCGGGTTCACGCAGGTGGGTGTGCAGATCCACGAATCCGGGCAGCAGCACCTGCCCGGCGCCGTCGACGATTTCGGCATCCTCGGCCGGCAGGCCGGTCCCGATCCGCCTGATCACCCCGTCGGTGATCAGCACATCCACCGGTTCCCCCTCGCCGTAGAGCCGCACTCCGGTGATCAGCACGGTGTCACCCGACTCGCTCACGCTGTGTTCTCGGGGCGTGCGCGAGGGTCCGCCGTGGTTACGCTCCGCTGCCGACTCCGGGCCCGACTCGCTCACGCCGCGGCCTCCTGCACGCCGACCAGCAGGCGGAACAGCACCGCCATCCGCATATGGACTCCATTCGTCACCTGTTGCAATACGGCGGCGCGCGGCGAATCGGCCACCGACGACGCGATCTCCATACCGCGCAGCATCGGGCCGGGGTGCAGCACCACCGCCTGTTCGTCGAGCAGCGCCAGCCGCCGTTCCGAGAGGCCGTAGCGGATCGAGTACTCGCGGGCCGACGGGAAGAATCCGCCGTTCATCCGCTCCGCCTGGACCCGCAGCATGAGGACGGCGTCGGCGCCGGGCAGTTCGGAATCCAGGTCCGTCGAGACCCGCACCGGCCAGCCCTCGACGCCCACCGGCAGCAGCGTGCGCGGCGCGACGAGCACCACCTCCGCGCCGAGCGTGGACAGCAGGAACGCATTGGACCGGGCCACCCGGCTGTGCAGGATATCGCCGACGATCACCACCCGCTTACCGGCGATATCACCGAGCCGCTGCCGCAGGGTCAGCGCGTCCAGCAGCGCCTGCGTGGGGTGCTGATGGGTGCCGTCACCGGCATTGATCACCGCGGGGACCGAACTGCCCGACTGCCGCGACCAGTCCTCGAACCAGCGGGTGATCTGATGGGCCGCGCCGGAGGCGGGATGCCGCACGATGAGCGCGTCGGCACCCGCGGCGTGCAGGGTGAGCGCGGTATCGCGCAGCGACTCCCCCTTGGCGACCGAGGAGCTGCTCGCGCTCACATTGATCACATCGGCACTCATCCACTTACCCGCGACCTCGAAGGAGACCCGGGTACGGGTGGAATTCTCGAAGAAGACCGTCATCACCGTGCGCCCGCGCAGGGTGGGGAGTTTGCGCACTTCGCGACCCAGCAGCGCCTGTTCGAATCGTTCGGCTTCGTCGAGCAACCCGGTGGCGGTGGCGCGATCCAGGTCGGTCACCGTCAGCAGATGTCTCACTGTCCCTCTCCCTGATGCAGGAAAACCCCGTCGCGGCCGTCGTGTTCGGACAACAGCACCGAGACGTCCTCGGTGCGCGCGGTGGGCACGTTCTTGCCGACGAAATCGGCGCGGATCGGTAGTTCGCGGTGGCCACGGTCCACCAGGACCGCCAGCTGGACGGCACGCGGCCGGCCCAGATCGCGCAGCGCGTCCAGAGCGGAGCGCACCGTACGCCCGGAGAACAGCACATCGTCGACGAGCACGACCAGCGCGTCCTCGATGCCGCCCTCGGGGACCGAGGTGCGTTCCAGCGGCCGATGCGGTTTGGTACGCAGATCGTCGCGGTAGAGCGTGATGTCGAGCGAACCGAGCGCGGGTCGGACTCCGGAAAATTCCTCGATCTTGGCGGTGAGCCGATGCGCGAGGGTGGTGCCGCGGGTCGGGATACCGATGAGAACCACCCGGGGCGTAGCGGGATCGCCCGAATCCAGGGCGGTGCGTTCGATGATCTGATGCGCGATCCGCGCGACCGTGCGGCCGACATCGGAGGCGGAGAGCAGTTCGCGCCCTGTCGCAACCCATTCCGGGGTGTGCCGCTCGGGAGGTGGCGTCGCCTCGGCAGCACCGCGTTCTTCGGGCACGGCCATACCGACCTCCTTCCCCGCCTCACTGGACGGTCCGTTAAAGGATGTCTTACGCCGAGCAGCCTATCAGCCGCCCAACGGGGACTTTCACCAGGTGAGGACCGGACTCGAAGTGTGAGTGCGACCACCTCCGCGGGTGCGACCGGCGGGCGTGACGGCGGTTACCGATCATTCACGAATGGCGAGCACCGTGCCCATTCCGGGAACCTCACCGAGACCGGAGCGCGCGTAGGGAGCGACGAGGTCGTTCCAGGCGCGGAAGGTGGTGTGCCAGCCGTGCGTGGTGAACCACGATTCCGCGTCCGGGCCCAGGCCGTTGACCGGCCGTGCGGCGTCGGAGTCGGCGGATACCAGCTCCCGTAGATCCCGATACCGCGCCGCGGCGCTGTCGACCTGGAACCGGCCGATATCGAAGCGACTCCCCGGCGCCGACAACTCGGTCACCGTTTCGATCACCGTGTGCGCGTCCCGCCGGGGAAGGTAGTCGAGGACCCCTTCGTCCACCCACAGCGTCGCCACATCCCGGCGGAACCCGCGCGCCGGCAGAGCTCGCGCCCAGTCGGCACGCAGATCGGCCGCGACCACCCGGCGGACACATTCCGGCCGGGCCCGGTGCGCGGCCAGGACCGGCTCCTTGAAAGCGAATAGTTCGGGGAGGTCCACTTCGAAGAACACCGTCTCGGCGGGCAACCCGAGCCGGAACGCCCGGGTGTCCAGTCCGGCACCGAGCAGGACGATCTGCCCGCACCCCGCGGCTACCGCCGCACCGAAGCTCTCGTCCACGACCTTCACCGCGAGGGACCGGCCTTCGTAGAACTGGTCGGCCAGTACCTCGAGCCGCGCCCAGCGATCGTCGTCGAATGCCGTACGAGCCGCCGCGACGAAGGCCGCGGCGAAGGGATCGTCGTAGAGCCGGTCGGACCGGGCGCTCTCGCGGGCCCGGATGACTGCTACCCCGATCGCGGTCATGGCCACCCCGGCAGTCGGTACCTGGACGAAAGGATCTGCCATCCGAACTCCCCTGAAAACTTACCTGCCGACCGGCTGGTAACCGGTTACAGCGGAGACGTTAGGCTCTGCCCTGCGAACCGTCAACCAGAAGAAGGGGGCGCAGTGGGCACTCGGCGCAGCGATACCCGCGACCGCATCCGTGCGGTGGCAATGGAACTGTTCGCCGAACAGGGCTACGAGAAGACCTCGTTGCGGCAGATCGCCGAGCGGCTCGAAGTCACCAAGGCCGCGCTGTACTACCACTTCCGCACCAAGGAGGACATCGTCGCGAGCCTCTCCGACGATGTCCGCAGTGGTATCGACGAGCTCGTCACCTGGGCCGCGGGCATCCCCGCGGGCCGGGCCCGCGCCGAGGAGATCCTCGACCGGTACGGCGCGCTGCTGCACAGCACGGGCCGCGACATGGTGCGGTTCATGCACGAGAACCAGCCGGCGTTCCGAGAACTCGGTTTCGGGGTGAGCCTGCGCTATCAGTTCCGGCTGCTCGCGGATCTCATGACCGAACCCGCACGGGATCCGCTCGATGTGTTCCATGCCCGCCAGGCCCTGCTCGCCATCAGCTGGAGCACGGCGATGATGGGCGATCTCCCGCTGTCCGACGACGAATGCCACCGCGCCGCCGTGGATATCGCACACGAACTGCTACGCCGCTGCCGGCTCGGGTGACCGCACCGCCGACAGGGCCGCACGGTCGAACTACTCGCCGAGTTCGGCCGGCGAGAACCGGTGCCCTCATTCCTCCGTATGCGTGAGCACGGCCGCGGCCAACTCCTCGTGTACCTCCTCCGGCAGCGTATGACCCATACCCGCCACGATCATCAGTCGTGCCCCGGGGATCCGCTCGGCGATATGCGCGCCGTGGCCGGGTTTGGCCGGCTCATGGCTGCCTTCGACGACCAGCGTGGGCGCCTGCACCCGATGCAGCACGCCCACCGGTTCGAAATCCGGCTGCGCCGCCGCAGCCAGCCGATGGTTGGCCACGGCCGACAGATCGCGGGCGCGATCGTGGATGCGTTCCTGCAGCTGGCGTGCCGCGTCCTCGTCGAACGGCAACCCGGTGCCGTGCAGTACGCGCTGCTCGGCGACCATGCCGTCGATCCGGTCCTGCCGGTTGTCCGGTGGCGAGCCGGCGAGCAGGGTGCGGTAGAACGCGACGAACTCCGGCGTCGGCTCGGGCAGGCTCCCCGCCTGCTGCGGCTCTCCCAGTATCGCCCGCATGAGGACCGCTCCTTCACCGCCGCCGAGCGGCGAGGAACCGATCACGGTCAGCGAGCGCACCCGCTCCGGCCGCTCCACGGCGATGAACTGGCCGAGCAGCCCACCCGCCGAGTGGCAGACCAGATGCGCGCTCCGCAGGCCGTGCGCGTCCAGGACGCGGTAGACGTCGTTTTTGATTTCGTTCCACGTGTACGGATGCGCCGCGAAATCGACGGTGTCCGACCGGCCGGTGTCGCGATGGTCGTACCGGATCACCCGGCGACCCCCGGCGACGAGGCGGCCGACGAACTCGTCCGGCCACAGAATGCCCTGCGACATCGATCCCATGATCAACAGGATCGGCGTTTCCGTCGCGGTGCCGAATTCTTCACTCCAGAGATTCACGTCGTGCACGGGGTGTCCTCTTCTGTAGACGCACCGGTCGCGCCGGTGTCGATTCGAGCTGCGTTTCGCTTCGTACTGCCCCGTCCCGGGCGGGGCGGACTTCCGGCTCCGCCTCAGCGGGCGCCGCGCCGGCCGGTCCGGGGTCCTGCATCGCGAGCGACTGTCCGCGGAGGTACGGGACGAGCCACGAACCGCTGCGGATTGTTTCGAACGGGGTAGGTGCTGCGCTGCTTTCGCATCTCGGTTGCGCCTTTCGTGTACCGGTGTGCACCGGGCCTTCGAGGGGACGGTGCCGGGGGGCTACCCACCGCTACCACCTCAGGTGTAGTACTCTGATCGAAGTGGTTTGAACGGTAGTACTACAGATGGAGTGGTGTCAAGTGGTCCGCACGAATCCCGAACGCCGCCAGGCGTTGCTGGACGCATCGATCGAGGTCCTGGCCCGAGACGGAGCCCGGGGACTGACCTTCCGCGCGGTGGACAAAGCGGCGGAGGTACCCGCCGGAACCGCCTCCAACTACTTCAGCAACCGCGACGATCTACTCGTCCAGGTGGGCCACCGGTACTACGAGCGGTTGATCCCGGACGAATCGGCCATGGCCGCCCTGCACGGACCACGCACCCGCGAGACGGTCACCACGCTCATGACCGAGGTCGTCAGCCGCGTCACCCACTTCCGCACCGGCTACCTCGCCCTGCTCGAACTCCGATTGGAAGCCACCCGGCGGCCCGAACTACAGGCCCTGCTCACCGAGCGCGTGCGCGCCGATCTGAACTTCAATATCCGCAACCACCTGGACTACGGGATGCCCGGCGACGAGGACACCGTCGTCCTACTGTTCCTCGCCCTGAACTGGCTGATTCTCGAACGACTCACCCTGCCCGGCGTATTCACCGAGGAGCGGGCCCGCGAGCTGGTGCGTACGGCCGTGGCGCGCGCTATCCCCGCCACCGCCGATTCCTGATATCCGCCCGCCGGCGCGTCGGTTCCGCCCGGGCCGCGACCACCGCACCCGGATGCGCGCCACAGACCACTCGACGGGCGGCACGGTTCGCGCCGGGGCAGACCGCGCCGAGCCCGGAAGCTCGGCGCGGCCGCGGATCGGCGTTCCGCCGCACGGACGACCGCCGGTCCGGCCCGCGCGGCCGGTGCTCATTCCGCCGGACGAGCAGGATCGTCCTATCCGCCGCCGAACACTTCGTCGACGAGTCGTCGTGTCGCCTGCCGGAACGCCGCCGAGAGCGACAGCGCGGCATCGTCCACATAGTTCAGCGTGCCGGTCAGCGTCGCGGCGCCGTCGGGCGTGCTGTACATCAGCGCCGCATGCCCCCCGGCGCCGCCGTTGTGCATGACGAGGGTGCCGCCGCCGGCGATCTCCTGAACGAAAACTCCCAGGCCGTAGCCCATCCCGGGGATACCCGTCGGTCGCGGAGCCCGCATCTCGGCCAGCAGGTCGCCCGGTAGGAGCTCGCCGCTGTTCAGCGCGGCAATGAAGATGTGCAGGTCCCGGCTGGTCGAGATCATGTCACCGCCACTGGAGATCCAGGAGGGATTGTGTTCGGTGACGTCGATCGTCCGGTCCGCGCCGGTATCCTCGTAGCGGTAGTAGGCGTGCGCGTGCGGCTCGGGGATCCCGGTCTGCGTGGTCGGGGCTATGGTGCCCGTCAGTCCCAGCGGTCCCGAGATCAGCCGCTGCATCTCCTGGGCGAGTGGGCGTTCGGTGACCTTCTCCACCAGCAGACGCGCCACCACGTAGTTGGTATTGGAATAGCTCCAGTCCGCCCCCGGCTCGAATCGCGCCGGCTTCGACAGCGCCAGCCGGACCAGCCCCTCGGGCGCATAGCTGTGAAACCGGTTGTCCACCCATTCCTTGCCCGAGATGGTGCAGGCGATCCCCGGCACGACCGTGCCGTCGCTGTGATACTCCCCGGTGAAGTTGAAGAGTCCGCTGGTGTGCTGCAACAGCATCCGCACGCTGATCCGGGGGTCGAACCCGAACTCCGGCAGATGGTCCCCCACCGAGTCGTCCAGCCCGATACGTTCCTCACCCACCAGCCGCAGCACCAGGGCCGCGACGAAAGTCTTGGTATTGCTGCCGATCCGGACATAGCCGTCGATCGGCGGCGGCACCGAACCGCCCAACTCGGCCACCCCCGCGCTGCCGGCCCATTCGCCCAACTCGTCGTGCACCCGCACCGTGATCCCGGTGAGACCGGATTCGACGATCTCCTCCAGCGCTTTGCGCAACGCGGGGCGATCCGGCCCGCCGCCCGCCGGCTCACGGGTGACTTCGTGCCGATCGGGCGGGGTGACGGACATGGCAATGCGCTCCTTCGACGGTGCTGCGGCGGATTCCGATCGGTGGAACACCATGTCCGGTCCGGTCGCGCTGTTGGCTGTGCTGCTCATGGGATCACTGTCGCCGGGTCCGCTGACACCGCCCTGACGTCGGTCCGACACCGCCGCTGACACGGCATGAGCCCCGTTCAGAGCAACGGATCGACCCGATGGGAACATACGTTCGAATTGCGGGGTAATCTGTCGGCATGACACTGCAGGGCTCGCTGTTCGACGGTTTCGGGGCGGCGGAACTCGCCCCGCTGACCGGCATCGGGCGCACCCCACTCACCCACGGCGCCTGGGTCGATCTGCGCCCCGGCTGGCTACGCGGCGCCGACGACCTGTTCGAGCAGTTGGCCGCGACCGTACCGTGGCAGGCCGAGCGCCGACAGATGTACGACCGGGTCGTCGACGTACCACGACTGCTCTGTTTCTACGGCGAATCCGACCCGCTGCCGGACCCTGTCCTGGCGAAGGCCCGCGAAGCCCTCAGCACCTACTACGGGCCCGAACTCGGCGAACCGTTCCGTACCGCGGGACTCTGCTACTACCGCGACGGCCGCGACAGCGTGGCCTGGCACGGCGACACCATCGGACGCGGTGCCGCGCACGACACCATGGTCGCCATCCTCACCCTGGGCGCCCCGCGGCCACTGCTGCTGCGACCCCGCGCCGGCGGGCCGAGCCTGCGCTTCCACCCCGGCCACGGCGATCTGTTGGTCATGGGTGGCTCGTGTCAGCGCACCTGGGAGCATGCGGTACCCAAGACTCGGCGGGCGACCGGACCGCGGATCAGCGTCCAGTTCCGGCCGCGCAATGTGCGCTGAACAATCGCTACGGCGCGCGTAGTACCGCGCGCACCTGCTGATCGATCGCCGCCAGCAAGCGATCGGTCGATCCGGCACGAACCATATCCGGCACGGTTTGGCCCGCCAAGCCGTCCAGCAGCAACCTGCCGACCGTCTCCGCGTCCAGATCCGGGCGCGCCTCGCCCAGCAACGCGGTGATATGGGCGCGCCAGAACCGATGGAACTCCTCGGTGCGCGGATGTGGCGGCACCACCCGGTAGACCTCCATGAGCGACAGATTGTCGATCACCAGCCGGGCCATGGCGGCGAAGAAGGCGAGCAGCCGGTCACCGGCCGGGGCCCCGGGCCCCAACGGCGGGGGGCCGTCGGTCACGGCGGACATCAGGGTCACCGCGCTTTCGGCGACCATTTCGTGCAGCAATCCGGCACGGTTGCCGAAACGATGGAAGATCGTCCCTTTCCCCACACCGGCGGCCGCCGCGACCCGGTCCATGGTGACCGCCTCCGGGCCGTACTCGGCGAGCAGCGCCGCGGTCGCCTCCAGGATGGCGCGCCGGTTACGGGCGGCGTCCGCGCGTTCTTTCGGAATTGTCGCACCACCTTCCTTGACAACTTGACCGGCGGTCCATATGTTGAGTATTCGATATCTGGACCGTCAGTCAATTTACGGAGTTCCAATGCAGGCAATCGTAATGACCGATATCGGCGGCCCCGAGGTGCTGGTATCCCGGGAAGTCCCGGAGCCGACCGCCGGGCCGGGCGAAGTAGTGATCAGAGCCGAGGCCATTCCCGTCCTGTACCCCGAAACCCAGCTGCGGTCCGGCGCGTTTCCGATGGCCGCGCCGCCGCCGGTCGTCTTCGGCTTCCAAGCGGCCGGAGAGGTGATTGCCGTGGGCGAGGGCGTGGGCGCCGAGTACCTCGGGCGGCGAGTGGTAGCCGCCACAGACGGGACGGGAGCGTACGCCGAATCGGTCCGCGCGAGAGCGGACGCCACGACCCCGATTCCCGCGGGCGTCACGGCCGCCGACGCGGCGGCGGTGATGATGAGCGGTTCGGTGGCGCTGGCACTGCTGGAAGCCGCGGCACTCACCGGCACCGAGACAGTGCTGGTCGAGGCCGGTGCCACCGGAGTGGGCGCGCACCTGGTCGAATTGGCCCGCGAATTCGGCGCGGCCCGGGTGATCGCGACCGCGGGCGGCCCGGACAAAGTTCGGCGCGCGAAGGAGCTCGGCGCCGACGAGGTGCTGGACCATCACGACGAGCACTGGCCCGCACAACTGCGCGAAGAGCCGGGCCGCACGATCGATATCGTGTTCGACTCGCTCGGCGGCCCCTCAGCGGCCGCGCTACTCGCGACCATGACACCCGGCTCCGGGCGAATGCTCAGCTACGGCTGGCTGTCCGGGGAACCCGCCCTCGTCTCGGCGGCCGACCTCATCCCGCACGGGCTGACACTCACCGGATGCTCCGGCCCCGCCTGGCACGGACGGGTGGGCCGCGCCCGCACCGCGATCCTCGAGCGGGTGCCGGCCCTGGCGGCGCCGGTCGAGACGTTCATGCCGCTCGACCGCGCCGCCGCGGCCCATGAGCTGCTGGAATCCCGGGCACCGCTCGGCAAGATCATCCTGCGGCCGGGCCGGGGGGCGGACTGATCAGCGCGTCAGGACGAAGAAGTACGGTTCGGCCAGACCGCGCATATCCATGACGCCGAGCAACCTGTCGTCATCGAGCCGGCGGAAATGATCGATGATCGGCAGATGGTCGTAGACCATGGCGGCGCTGACCACGCCGCGGTACTCGATATCGCGTAACCGGGCGGTCGCTTTACGGGTACGCAGCAGCGGGCCGAGGGTGCGCAGATTATTACGGACCGGGCGCAGCCAGTGCGCCGGAATCCGGCCCGCCAGGGAGAGCGGGACCCGGCGCGGATCCACCGCGAACACGGTGCCGCGCTCATCGGTGAACAGCAGCGGATGCACCTGGTCGGGCGCATCGAACTGTTTGCCGTACCAACCGGATTCGGACAGAATGTCATCCATCGGGTGACCGGTGGGCAGCTCCGAACCGCGCCAGCGGCCGGTGGTCACCTCGTCCACCCGTGCGGCCGGCAACCGGTCGAAGATCTCCCAGGCCTCCGCGGCGGTGCATCCGACGTCGGGCAGGGTGACACCCGCGTTCTCGGTCATGGTCCGCACTCCTCGACATCTGGGACGTTGCGATGAACAGCCTATCGCCCTCTCATCGAGTCGCACGGCGGACCCGGGCCAGAGCGAGGTTCGGTCCGGGCTCAGCCGGTGATCTCCCATTCGTGGACCGTGATCGCCGACGAGACGGTGGTGTGCAGCGGATCTGCGTACACCACCGCCTCGGCGGCCGCGAGCGAATCCGCGAGCACAAGGTACGCACCGCCACTACCGTCGGTGAACGGGTCAACTCGACTGCAGCATGTCCTTCGCGCGCAGGTCGGCGAGGAACCGGCGGTGCGGTTCGGCCAGGCCGGAGTCCGGAGGGCCGGCACCAGGCACTTGCGTTGCGCCTCTCAGTCCTCCGATTCCGGCTCACCGGCGCGCCCGGCGGCCGCAGCGGCCGCGCGGATCTGCGGAGCCACCAGCACCACCTGCCCGAGCACCCCGTTCACGAACCCCGGTGAATCATCGGTGGACAGCTCCTTGGCCAGTTCCACCGCCTCGTCCACCGCGACGATCGGCGGGACATCGGGCGCGTACAGCAGCTCCCATACCGCTACCCGCAGGATGGCGCGATCCACCGCGGGCAACCGGGGCAGCGTCCAATCCTGCAAATACGACTCGATGGTCCCGTCCACCCGGTCGAGTTCTTCGGCGATACCGTCCACCAGGGTGCGGGTATAGGCGTGTACCGGCGCCACGCCCTGGTCGCGGGCCGCGAGCTCGATCCGCTCGTCGGCCAGATCGGCGGGATCGACATCGCGGGCCTCGGCCTCGAAGAGCAGGTCCACCGCCCGGCGGCGCGCCTTGTGGCGGGCGCCGAGCTTCTTGTAGGCGGATTTCTTGTCCGCGGACTGATCGGGCACGTCAGGAGTTGACGCGGCCCAGGTAGCTGCCGTCGCGGGTATCGATGCGGAGTTTGTCACCGGTGTTGATGAACAGCGGGACCTGGACCTCGGCACCGGTCTCGACGGTGGCGGGCTTGGTGCCGCCGGTGGAGCGGTCGCCCTGCAGACCGATATCGGTGTGGGTGACCTCGAGCTCGGCGGTGACCGGGAGCTCCACGTACAGCGGCGCGCCCTCGTGCATGGCGACCTGCACGGTCATGTTCTCCAGCAGGAACCGGGCCTGCTCGCCGATGGTGCTCTCCGCGATGGCGATCTGGTCGAAGGTCTCGCCGTCCATGAAGACGTAATCGGAGCCGTCGTGGTACAGGTAGGTCATATCGCGGCGGTCGACCGTGGCGGTCTCCACCTTGACGCCCGCGTTGAAGGTTTTGTCGACGATCTTGCCCGACAGCACGTTCTTCAGCTTCGTCCGCACGAACGCGGGACCCTTGCCCGGCTTCACATGCTGGAACTCGACGATCTGCTGGAGATTACCGTCGATCTTCAGCACGAGGCCGTTCTTGAAGTCGCTGGTGTCCGCCACTGTCTTCGGGTCTCCTCGGTTCTCGGGCGATCGTCGTCATCCGACGACGATCAGATCTTTGCTGGTGTTGGTGAGCAGTTCCGGGCCCCCCTCGCGCACCACGAGCGTGTCCTCGATCCGGACCCCGCCGCGGCCGGGAAAGTACACACCTGGTTCGACGGTCACCGCCACGCCAGACTGGAGTGTACCCGTGCCGGTTTTGGCGATTCCGGGCGCTTCGTGGATGCGCAACCCCACCCCGTGCCCCAGCCCGTGGACGAACAGCGGACCGTGACCGGCGGCCGCGATGACCTCGCGGGCGGCGGCGTCCACATCGGCGCACGGCACACCGGGCCGCAGCGCCTCACGGCCGGCCCGCTGGGCGGCGTACACCAGGTCGTAGACCTCACGCTGCCAGGACGCGGGTTCGCCGAGTACGAAGGTCCGGGTCATATCCGAGTGGTAGCCATCCACCACGGCGCCGAAATCGATCTTCACGAAATCACCGGCGACCAGTACCGCCTCGGTGGGCCGGTGATGCGGAACGGCGGAATTCGCCCCGGACGCGACAATGGTCTCGAAGGCGATCCCGGCCGCCCCGCGCTCGAACATCGCCCATTCCAGATCCCGGGCCACCTGACGCTCGGTACGGCCCGGCCGCAGCGCCCCGGTCTCCAGCAGTGCCGCCAAGGCCCCGTCACCGACGGCGCAGGCGCTGCGCAGCCGGTCGATCTCGTACTCGTCCTTGACCATGCGCAACTGCTCGACCAGGCCCGGCGTCGCCACGAACTCCAGACCGGAGCCGAGCTCGAGCAGCGCGCGGTACTGATCGACGGTCACGATATGGCTCTCGTACCCCAGCCGCCCGAACTGCCACTCCCCCGCCAGTTCCACCACCCGGCGCGAGACCGCCCGGGCGATCTCGGCACGTAGATCGGGAACCTGCTCGGCGACCTGGGTGTCGTAGCGGCCGTCGGTCGCGATCACGGTGCGGTCCTCCGCGCCCGGGGTGTCCCACGAGTGCACCAGCAGCGCGGCGTTCGATCCGGTGAATCCGGTGAGATAGCGGATGTTCACCAGATCGGTGACCAGCAGGCCGTCGATCTCGTTCTGGACCAGCAGGTTGCGCAGTGCACCGCGCCGGGCAGCGTAATCGGGCCGGACCCGCGGGCCCCGACCGGCATCAGCAGACATGGCATAAAAGTACCGCCGACCCGGCCCGCGCACACGGGCCGACCGGACCACGGACGGTTCCGAAGATGAGGACCACTCGCTGTTCACACCTCGGCCACGGCGGCACACGTTATCCACAGATCGCTTTTCCCGCCCCCGGCAGGGCCCGCCGGCGGCGATCGTGGACGGCATGACGACCCTCGGCTTCCTGACGTTGACCGTCTGGTGCGCGGCGCTGAGCGTCGGCGATATCCGTTCCCGACGCCTACCGAACCTGCTCACGGTGCCCGGAGCCGTCGGCGTGCTCGGTTACGCGGCGCTGACCGGGCGCTTCCACACCGCCGCCTGGGGTGCGGCACTGCTCGCGACTCCTTATCTGCTGATCCATCTGACACGCCCGGCCGCGCTCGGGGCCGGTGATGTGAAACTGGCCGTGGGGCTGGGTGCGGCCGCCGGGCTGGGTGGCGGGCAGGTCTGGGTCTGGTCGGCCGTCGCGGCACCGGTGTGTACCGCGATCGCCGGAGTGGGCGCACTGCTCGGATCCCGGGCGGGCCGCCGGATGTTCGGCGGCCGGTACCGCTTCGCCGACCCGCGGGCACCCGCACCGGAACACGCCGGACGCACGGTCCCGCACGGTCCGTCGATGTGTGCGGCGACACTTCTCGGACTGGCCCTGTGGTGACCCCGCGGCAATCCCGGCGACGGTGCACTTCCCGGGGCGATGAGCACCGCCGACCGCCTCCCCCGTCCGTCGCGCCGACATGGGAAGATGGTCGGCGTGCTGCGCTGGATAACTGCTGGAGAATCCCATGGACCCGCTCTCGTCGCCATCCTGGAAGGGATGGTCGCCGGTGTCGAGGTGACCTCGGAGGAGATCTCCGCACAGCTGGCGCGCCGACGGCTGGGCTACGGTCGCGGCGCCCGGATGAAGTTCGAGGCCGATAAGGTCACCGTGATCGGCGGGGTCCGCCACGGCCGCACCATGGGCGGGCCGATCGCCGTCGAGATCGCCAATTCCGAATGGCCCAAGTGGACCACCGTCATGTCCGCCGACCCCGTCGACGAGGCCGAACTGGCCGAACTGGCCCGCAACGCCCCGCTCACCCGCCCCCGCCCCGGCCATGCCGACTACTCGGGCATGCTCAAATACGGTTTCGACGACGCCCGCCCGGTGCTGGAACGCGCCAGTGCCCGCGAAACGGCGGCCCGGGTCGCGGCCGGAACCGTGGCGCGGGCCTTCCTCCGCCAAGCTCTCGGCGTGGAGGTCGTCTCCCATGTGATCTCCATCGGTACGGCCGCGAACACCACCGGGGTGGTCCCCACCGGCGCCGATCTGGCAGCGATCGACGAGAGCCCGGTGCGCGCGTTCGACGCCGACGCCGAGGCGGCCATGATCGCCGAGATCGAGGCGGCGAAGAAGGACGGCGACACGCTGGGCGGGGTGGTCGAGGTCGTGGTCACCGGACTGCCGATCGGACTCGGCTCCTTCACCAGCGGCGAGAACCGGCTGGACTCGCGGCTCGCGGCGGCGCTCATGGGTATCCAGGCCATCAAGGGCGTCGAGGTCGGCGACGGTTTCGAGACAGCGCGGCGACGCGGTAGCCAGGCCCACGACGAGATGCGGCCCGGCAGTGACGGCGTCCTGCGCTCCACCAACCGCGCCGGCGGTCTCGAGGGCGGGATGACCAATGGGGAGGCCCTGCGCGTACGTGCGGCCATGAAACCCATCTCCACGGTGCCGCGCGCGCTGGCCACGGTCGATATGTCCACCGGCGAAGAAGCCGTGGCGATCCACCAGCGTTCCGATGTCTGTGCCGTCCCGGCGGCCGGGGTGGTCGCCGAATCGATGGTCGCACTGGTGGTGGCCCAGGCCGCGCTGGAGAAATTCGGCGGCGATTCGCTCGCCGAGACGGTCGGCAACCTCGACGGCTACCTGAAGCGGATCAGCGGGCGCCCCCACCTGAACCCGGGCGATACCGTCGCCGACCCGGCGTAATGACCGAGCAGACCGGTCCGCACGGCCCGCTGGTAGTGCTGATCGGCCCGCCCGGGGCGGGCAAGACCACCATCGGCCGCAAACTCGCCCGGGAACTCGGCGTCGAGCTCTACGACACCGACGCCGGGATCGAGGAGGCGACCGGCCGGACCATCCCGGAGATCTTCGCCGACGACGGGGAAACCGAATTCCGCCGGATCGAGGAAGAGGTGGTCGGCGACGCGCTCGCCACGCGCCGCGGTGTCGTTTCCCTCGGTGGCGGCGCGGTGCTCTCCGAACGCACCCGGGCCCTGCTCCACGACCGGACCGTGGTGTACCTGGAGATCAGCATCGCCGAGGGACTGCGCCGCACGGGCGCCGGTACCCACCGGCCGCTGCTGGGCGGCGCCGACCCCGGCACGAAATACCGGGAACTCATGCGGACCCGGCGGCCGCTCTACCGCGAGGTGACCTCGGTCCGGGTGCGCACCGACGGCCGCAGTCCGGGCCGCGTGGTCCGCTCGATCCTGGGGAAGCTCGCACTGGAGTCGGTCCGGGTGGCCGCCGACACGCCCGACACAGCTCTTCCCGGAGGCGCAGGTACCCAGCGCACCAGCAGGTCCCGGGCCCGCCGGCGAGCCCGGGCGCGGGCGCGCCGGGCCGCGGCACAACGCGCGGCGACCCCCGCCGAGGCCGGTACTCCGGCCGCCACCGGAGACGATGTCGCGGCACCGGACACCCCGGGAAGCAGCCCCGGAACATCACCGGCCACCGAGCCCACGCAGGCCGCCGACAACGATCTGCGCACCCCGGGCAGGTCCCGGCGGGCGCGCGCCAGACGGGCCCGGGCACGGCGGCAGCAACGAGAACAGGCCGAACAGCCACAAACAGGATCGGAGCAGCACACGTGACAGAACCGACGCGTATCGAGGTCCGCACCGCACAGCCCTATCCGGTGATCATCGGCCGCGGTTTGCTCGGGGACCTCGTCGAGGCGGTCACCGGCGCCGGCGGTGTACGGACCGTCGCCCTGTTCCATCAGCCGTCGCTGGTCGAGACCGCCGAGGTGGTGCGCACCACGCTGGCCGAGGCCGGCCTGGACGCCCACCGCATCGAGATCCCGGACGCCGAGGCGGGCAAGGAACTCGCCGTCGCCGGTTTCTGCTGGGAGGTACTGGGCCGGATCGGCCTCACCCGCAACGATGTGGTGGTGAGCCTCGGCGGTGGCGCGGCCACCGATCTCGCCGGATTCGTCGCCGCGACCTGGATGCGCGGGGTGAAGGTCGTCCACGTACCTACGACGCTGCTGGCCATGGTGGACGCCGCGGTGGGGGGTAAGACCGGTATAAACACCGAGGCCGGGAAGAACCTCGTCGGCTGCTTCCACGAGCCGTCCGCGGTGCTGGTCGATCTGGTGACCCTGGAAACCGTGCCGCGCAACGAGATCGTGGCAGGTATGGCGGAGATCATCAAGGCCGGGTTCATCGCCGACCCGGTGATCCTCGACCTGGTCGAACAGGACCCACAGGCCGCGCTGGACCCGACCGGCGAGGTACTGCCGGAGCTCATCCGCCGGGCAGTGGCCGTCAAGGCGGAGGTGGTCGCGGCCGATCTGAAGGAGTCCGCGCTGCGCGAGATCCTGAATTACGGCCACACGCTGGGCCATGCGATCGAACGCCGGGAACGCTACCGCTGGCGGCACGGCGCGGCGGTGTCGGTGGGCTTGGTCTTCGCCGCGGAATTGGGCCGGCTGGCCGGCCGGCTCGACGACACCACCGCCGACCGGCACCGCAGCATCCTGGAGAGCGTCGGGCTGCCCACCACCTACGATCCCGACGCGCTGCCGCAACTGCTGGAAAGTATGCAGACCGACAAGAAGACCCGTTCCGGCGTGCTGCGGTTCGTGGTGCTCGACGGACCGGCCAGACCCGGCCGGTTGGAAGGTCCCGACCCGGCCCTGCTCGCCGCCGCGTATTCGGCGGTCGCCGGCTCTGGATCCACCGGAGGTAGCGCGATCCTGCTGTGAGACCTGTGGGCCGCGATCGCGGCCCTACAGCACGGTACGCATCCTGTCCCCGGGGGGACTCGACCGATCCAGGCCCTCATCTCGGTGCCGACACCAACCGGGTGCGGCGGGCGGCGGCCGTGACCCCAGGCAATTCCGCCGGTCCGAGCCCGTCCCGCCCGCCGCAGCGGGCACCTTGCCGGCGGGTGCGGGCTCGTCGGACAGTCAGGCGGGCGAACCGAGTGCGGGCGTGATGCCGCCCGCCGAACGCTCGTTGTCGCGGCTGCCCAGCCGCCGTCCGATGGCCACCCCGACGAGTCCGGGTACGAAGACCAGCAGGACGATGAACGCCGACGCGGCGGTGGCCTCGAACAGCAGGCCGCCGTCGCCCAGGTCGACCTTCGGCAGGAAATCGAGTAGCCAGGACACCAGCCCACTGCCCAGGCCGGCGACCACCGCGGTCTGCAGCCACCGAATCGTCAGATCCGCGCCCTGTTCGGGGTTCGGGTGCTCGTGGCGGTCGGCCCGGCCGTCGCGCACACCCCAGGCCACCGCGGCACCGATCAGCACCACCAGGCACAGCAGCCGCAACCACACACCGTAGGTCGGGATGTAGCCCATCGCGAACCCGAGGAGCACCCGCAGGGCGACGGCCAGCCCACCGAGCGCCAGTGCCCGCAACAACCACGCAGTCATGCCGATCACCATAACGCTCCCGCGCACCGGACTAGAACCCGTTACAGATATTCGCCGAGTCCGGTGCGCTAGCGGTGACCTCCGCCGAGATCGGCGAGCGCGGCGGCCATCGCTTCCCGGGGTGCGGGGCGGCCGGTGAACTGCTCGACCTGACCGTAGGCCTGTTCCAGCAGCATCTGCAGACCACCGATCACCGTATGCCCGGCGGCGGCGACCGCCTCGGCCAGCGGTGTGGGCCACGGGTCGTACAACGCGTCGAGTACCACGGGAGCCGCGGCCACCGATCCGGCGACCGCCGCCGCGGCGACGTACGGGACGGTACTCACCGCGGCGTCCGCGCGGCGGCAGACATCGGCCAGCTCCGGCGCGTCGAATCCGATCACCCGGACGGCCACGCCGAGCCGCTCGGCGAGTTCCCGCGCACCTGCCGCGCGGCCGGCATCACGGGCGACGATGGTGATGGTCGTGGCGCCGAGTTCGGCCAGCGCCAGCAGCGCGGGCCGGGCGGTGCCCCCGGCGCCCAGCACCACCGCCTCGGACAGTTCCCGCACCCCGCCGCCCCGCAGCGCGCCCAGTACCCCGTCCACATCGGTGCAGTCGGCACGCCAGCCGGTCGCCGTCCGCACCAGAGTGTTGGCCGAACCGACGAGTACCGCGCGTTCGGTGCGCACCTGCGCGTATGCGAGGGCCGCCTCCTTGCCCGGCATGGTCACCGACAATCCGGCCCATTCCGGGCCGAGTCCCGCCACCAGACCGGGCAACCGGTCGGCGGTGCATTCGATCCGCTCGTAGGTCCAGTCCAGGCCCAGGGCACGGTACGCCGCCAGATGCAGCTGCGGGGATTTCGAATGGGTGATGGGGCTGCCGAGCACAGCGGCGCGGCGCGGGCCCGCCGGTTCAGCGCCCACTGTCCAGGATCCCGCTCTCCAACGCCAGTTCGATGTTCTGCAGATGTTCGGAGTAGCTCTGGGTGAACAGCGTCGTCCCTTCCTTGTCGACCGTCACGAAGTACAGCCACGTCCCTGGCTCTGGCTCCTCCATGGCCTCCAGCGCCGCGATCGAGGGCGAGGAGATCGGGGTCGCGGGCAACCCGGCCATGGCGTAGGTGTTCCACGGGGTGGTCTGCCCGCGATCGGCGTCGGTGGTCGCCACCTCGGTTTTGTCGAGTGCGTAGTTGACGGTGGAATCGAACTGCAACGGCTGGTCGATCTCCAGCCGGTTCACGATCACCCGGGCCACCTTGCTCATATCCTGCGGCAGCGCCTCGCGTTCCACGAGGGAGGCGCCGATCAAGGTTTCGTACGGGCTCAGCCCGTTGATCCGGCCGGATTCCAGCAGCCCGGTGGACTCGTAGCTGCGGGCGCTCTCGGTCACCAGCTGCCGCAGGATGTCCAGCGCGGAACCGCTCGGATCGAAATCCCAACTGCCGGCGGCGATGAGGCCCTCGAGCTGGCGGGCCCGGTCGGGCACCGTGCGGACCGACTCCACGGCCCATTCCGGGACGCCGAGCGCGGCCGGATCGGCGGTCGCGCCGGCCTGCTCGAGTTCTTCATAGGTGACACAGCGGCGTTCGGGTTCGGCACCCACACAGCTGGCGGCGGCGATCTTGGTGTAGATGCCCTCCTTGCGCGCGCCGGTATTCACATCGTGCTGATCGTGTAGTTGCCGGCCTTCGGAGACGACGACATTGCCGACCCGTGATCCGGGCGTGACGAGTGCCGCGACCGCGTCCGCGGCCGGACTGTGCACCGGGATTGCGTAGTAGCCGGGCTGGACCGAGTTCATCCCCTCGTCCTGCACGGCGGCCTCGTAGAAGGCGGCGGAACTGGCGACGATTCCCGCCTCCGCCATCGTCGAAGCGATCTCGGTGGCGGTATCGCCGGATTTCACCTGGACCACCACGGGCGCACCGGCGGGGCCGGCGAAATCCTCGGCCGGGGTGTAGCGGTTGACCAGCTTGTACACCCCCGCCCCGACGACCAGCACCAGCAGGACCCCGGCGGCCACCCAGATCAGCCGCCGGCGGCCGCCCTCTTGTTTACGGGCGGCCTTCCGGGCCGCTGCCCGGCCGCCGCGGGCCGGCGCGGTCCGCGCGCCGGCGCGGCGGCGCGGGCGCGGCTCGGGTTCGGGCTCGTCGTCGAAATCGTCGTCATAGTCGTCTTCGTCCACATAGCGGGGAATGACGGCGGTGTCGTCGTCCTCATAGGGATCCCAGCCGTCCTCGGGTTCGTCGGCCCAGTCCGGCTCGTCGGCGACCGGTGTGGCGGAGGCCCGGCGGGACCGCTCCCATGCCTTGTCGTCGCGGCGATATTTTCGCTCGGCCTCACGCTGCCGGAATTGCGCTTCCGCCCGCGCCCATCGATCCGTCATTCATCGTCTCCGGACAACGCGGTACGTGCCGCGTCCTCGGCCGACCTCATCACAGAACTCCGTTCGTCCAACCAGCTCTGCAGGATCGACACAGCAGCAGCCTGGTCGATCACCTGCCGCTGTCCGCGCGCTCGAACACCGCTGTCCCGCAGAGCGCGTGCAGCAGACACCGTAGTCAAACGTTCGTCGGAAAGCCGGATCGGCACTTCGGGCAGCGAGTCGCGCAATCTTCCGGCGAACTCTGTCGCCATGCGCGCCGAGGTCCCTTTCTCGCCGCGCAACGTGCGGGGCAGCCCGACGATGATCTCCACCGCTTCGTACTCGTCCGCGATCGCCGCGATACGCGCGATGTCGGCGCCCGGTCCGGCAGTGCCGGCCCGGGCGCCCCGCGGCGGCCGCCCGGCGCGCCGGGAGCCGGTATCGCGGGGCACGGTCTCCACCGGGGTCGCGAGGATTCCGTCGGGATCACTCGCGGCGACCCCGATCCGCACACTGCCCACATCGATGCCCAGCCGTCGGCCCCGGCCCGGATCCGTGGCAGGATCGGGCCGGTCGACGGGCGGGTCGTCCAGCGAGCCCACCGTCATCAGCCGGCGTGCGCGCCGATGTGATCGCGTACCGCCGCCAGACCCGCGTCGATACCCGACGGGTCCGAGCCCGCGCCCTGCGCCATCTCCGGCTTACCGCCGCCGCGGCCGGAGATCCGTGGCCCGAAGACGGCCACCAGTTCACCGGCGGCGAAACCGAGGGCCTGGGCGGGCTTGTTCACGGTCACCACGAACGGCACCTTGCCCTCGTTATTTCCGAGCAACACCACGATGGCGGGGGTGGTACCCAGCCGACCCCGGATATCGGTGGCCAGAGTACGCAGATCGCCCGCCGCGACCCCCTCGGGCGCGGCGGCCGCGACCAGCAGCACATTCCCGAGGCGTTCGGCGGAGTCGGCATAGGAACCCGCCGACGACAGCACGGCCGCGATCTTGGTCCGGTCGAGTTCCTTCTCGGCGACGCGCAGCCGGTCCACCAACTGCTCGACCCGCCCGGGCACCTCGTCCGAGGGCACCTTCAGCATCGAGGCGACCCCGGCCAGCAACGCACGTTCCTTGGCCAGATATTGATAGGAGTCCAACCCGACGAACGCCTCCACCCGGCGCACGCCCGAACCCACCGACGACTCGCCGAGTAGGGTGATCGGGCCGATCTGCGAGGAATGACCCACATGGGTACCACCGCAGAGTTCCATAGAGAACGGTCCGCCGATCTCGACCACGCGGACCCGGTCACCGTAGTTCTCCCCGAACAGTGCCAGCGCGCCCATTTCCTTGGCCTTGGGCAGATCGGTGACGAAGGTGTTCACCGGGAAATCCGCGCCGACGCCGTCGTTGGACACCGCCTCGATATCGGCCTTCTGCTGCTCGCTGAGCTGCCCCTGCCAGTTGAAGTCGAACCGTAGGTAGCCCGGTTTGTTCAGCGAACCCGCCTGGACCGCGTTCGGCCCCAGCACCTGGCGCAGCGCGGCGTGCACCATATGGGTACCGGAATGCCCCTGGGTTGCGCCGCGCCGCCAGCCCGGATCGACCTGGGCCAGCACCACATCCCCCTCGGTGATCTGCCCCTCTTCGACGGTGCACCGATGCACCCACAGCTTCTTCGCGATCTTCTGCACATCGTTGACGACGAGTTTCGTCCCCGCCGCGGTGATCGTGCCGCGGTCGGCGATCTGACCACCGGATTCCGCGTAGAGCGGGCTGCGGTCCAGGATCACCTCGATATCGGTGCCCGCCGGCGCGGTCGGCACCCGGACTCCCTCGGAGATCAGGGCCAGCACATGGGCCTCGGAGGTCAGCTCGTCGAAACCGGTGAACTCCGTATCGCCGCGGTCGACCAGGTCCTTGTACACCGAAAGATCGGCATGCGCGTGCTTGCGGGCGTGCGCGTCCTCCTTCGCCCGCCGCCGCTGCTCGGCCATGAGCGTGCGGAAGCCGTCCTCGTCCACCGAGAGGCCGGCTTCCGCGGCCATCTCCAAGGTCAGATCGATCGGGAAACCGTAGGTGTCGTGCAGGGTGAAGGCGTCGGCGCCGGAGATGGTGCCGGTGCCGCCACGCGGGGTCGCCGACCTGACCTGCTCCGCTGTTTCGTCGAACAGCTTCGAGCCCGTGCTCAGGGTTTTGCGGAACGCCGTCTCCTCGCCGACCGCGACGGTTTCGATCCGCGCGTAGTCGGTGGACAGCTCGGGATACGAGGGCGCCATGAGCTCGCTCACCACCCGCATGAACTCGCTCATCACCGGCTGTTCGGCGCCGAGCAGCCGGGCCGAGCGGACGATGCGGCGGAGTAACCGGCGCAGTACGTAGCCGCGGCCGTCGTTACCGGGGTTGACGCCGTCGGCGATCAGCATGGCCGAGGTGCGCGCGTGGTCGGCGATCACCCGGAACCGGACGTCGTCGGCGTGTTCGACACCGTAGGAGCGGCCGGTCAGTTCCTCGGCCTTGTCGATGATGGGACGCAGCAGATCGGTTTCGTAGACATTGTCGACACCCTGCAGCAGCAGGGCGATGCGCTCGACGCCCATCCCGGTATCGATGTTCTTCTTCGGCAGGACCCCCACCGGCGGAAAGCCCAGTTTCGGGCTGTCCTCGCCGCGGATATCCTGCATGAAGACCAGGTTCCAGATCTCCAGGTAGCGGTCCTCGTCGGCGACCGGGCCGCCGTCGCGGCCGTACTCGGGCCCACGGTCGTAGTAGATCTCCGAACAGGGCCCGCCGGGACCGGGCACGCCCATATCCCAGTAGTTGTCCTTACCGTCGCGGAACTGGATCCGCTCCGCGGGGATACCGGCCACCCGGCGCCAGATCTCGGCGGCCTCGGGATCGTCCTGGTAGGCGGTGACCCAGATCCGCTCCGGGTCGAATCCGTACCCGCCGTCCTCCTGCGCGTTGGTGATCAGCTCCCAGGCGAAGCGGATGGCGCCTTCCTTGAAGTAGTCGCCGAACGAGAAATTACCCGCCATCTGGAAGAACGTATTGTGCCGAGTGGTGACGCCGACTTCCTCGATATCACCGGTGCGCACACATTTCTGCACGCTGGTCGCGCGCGGGAACGGCGGCGTCTGCTGACCGAGGAAATACGGCTTGAACTGCACCATGCCCGCGTTCACGAACAGCAGGTTCGGGTCGTCGAGAATCAGCGATGCACTGGGCACCTCTGTATGCCCGGCACTTACGAAATGGTCCAGGAACCGCCGTCTGATCTCGTGGGTCTGCACGAATATCCAGCCTACCGGTGCCGCGCACCCGAATTGTCACCGAGCCGGGTTTCCGGGGCGCAGCCCGCGCACGATCCGG
This sequence comes from Nocardia grenadensis, assembly GCF_050942415.1. Lineage (NCBI taxonomy): Bacteria > Bacillati > Actinomycetota > Actinomycetes > Mycobacteriales > Nocardiaceae > Nocardia > Nocardia grenadensis. Next base: position 4,315,859 of record NZ_CP192054.1, read on the forward strand.
CGCAGCGTACTCACCCGGGGCCCGACGGCCCGCTCGTGACCGTGATCGGTGGGGTGGTAGTAGTCCACGCCCACGAGTTCGTCCGGCGGGTATTGCTGGGCGAGGACCCCGCCCGGGTCGTCGTGCGGGTAGCGGTAGCCCTGGGCATTGCCGAGCCGCTCCGCGCCCGCGTAGTGCCCGTCCCGCAGATGCGCGGGCACCGTGCCCGCCTTCCCGGCGGCCACATCGGCCATGGCCGCGCCGATGGCCGCGACCACCGCGCCCGATTTCGGCGCCGTCGCCAGATGGATGGTGGCCTGCGCCAGCGCCAGCCGCGCCTCCGGCAACCCGACCAGCTGCACTACCTGGGCCGCCGCGGTCGCCGTCTGCAGCGCGGTCGGGTCGGCCATGCCGATGTCCTCACTGGCATGGATCATCAGGCGGCGGGCGATGAAGCGCGGGTCCTCCCCCGCGGTCAGCATGCGGGCCAGATAGTGCAGCGCCGCGTCCACGTCGGAGCCGCGGATCGATTTGATGAACGCGCTGATCACGTCGTAGTGCTGGTCACCGGCCCGGTCGTAGCGGACGGCCGCCTTGTCGATACTGGCGGCCACGAGGTCGAGATCCACCGTCCCGTCCAGCGAGGATTCCGCCGAGGCCTCCAGCGCGGTGAGGGCCCGCCGGGCATCACCGCCGGCGATTCGCACGATGTGGTCGAGTGCCTCGCCGGTCACCGTGTACTGCCCGTCCAGACCGCGCGGATCGGCAATGGCCCGCGCGAGCACAGCCCGGATATCGTCCGTCCCGAGTGAGTGCAGCTGCAGCACCAGCGACCGCGACAGCAGCGGGGCCACCACCGAGAACGACGGATTCTCCGTGGTCGCGCCGACCAGCAGCACGATGCGGTTCTCGACGGCGGCCAGCAATGCGTCCTGCTGTGTCTTCGAGAAACGGTGCACCTCGTCGATGAACAGCACGGTCTGCTCGCCCGCGGTGAGTCGCCGCCGCGAGATATCGATGACCGCCCGTACCTCTTTGACCCCGGCCGACAGTGCCGACAGGGCCTCGAACCGGCGCCCGGTGGCATACGAGATCAGCGACGCGAGCGTCGTCTTCCCGGTGCCGGGCGGCCCGTACAGCAGCACCGACGCCGCGCCCGACCCCTCCACCAGCCGCCGCAGCGGCGAACCGGGGCCCAGCAGATGCTGCTGCCCGACGACCTCGTCGAGCGAGGCGGGCCGCATCCGCACCGCGAGCGGGGCACGCGCCCCGCCGTCCCGTGCGGTCTCGCCCGTGAAGGCGATATCCGGCGCCCCCGCACCGGGCATATCGAATAGACCGTCACTCATGCCAGCGACCGTACCGCCCGCCGCCGACACTCCGTCCGGCACGCGTACAGCATCCCGGGGCGGAGCCGGCGCCCATGGAGCGCAGGCGGTGCCGGGGCCTACTCAGCTGAAATGTTCGTCGAGGACCGCGCAGACGGCTTCGGCGAAATCACCGACGGCGTCGTTACCGAGGCATCGCGCGTCCTCGGCCAGACCGGCCCACCGGTTGAGCAGCGCGTCCGAGCGCGGTACCGACAGGCCGTGTTCGCGGGCGGCGGCGATGCGCGCGTGGTCGGCCGGGAGGAACCAGTAGGTGCTCAGCCATACCCAGATCAGCCGGGCCTCGAGGATCTTGTCCGCGAGCAGCGCGTCGTCGGCGAGGGCCGGCCAGACGCCGACCACTTCGGCGCGCCACGCCTCCACCATCTGCAGGGCTCGTTCGCGGGAGAGTTCGATATCGCAGAGGCATCCGGGGAAGGAGACCAGTGCGTAGGCGATATCGAGGGTGGCGTCCCGGAACCCGCCCCATTCGTAGTCGAGGATGCGGGCGCCTTCTTCGTTGAGGATCACATTGTCGGGGCACAGGTCCGACGGGCTGAACGCCCGGAACCGGCCGCCGGTGAACAGGCGCGCGCCATGCGCGATCTGTTCGCTCACCTCGTCGGGAACCTCCATGCCGAGTTCGCTCCGCAGCAGCGCGGGCATCTCCGCGACCGCGGCCTCCGCCTGCTGGGCGATTCCGTCGACCCGGTGCACGACATCGACACGGCGCAACAGAGCCACGAAATCGGGTTCTCGGCCCACGGTGGCGGCGTGCATCCGGCCGAGCGCCTGCGCGAACGCCATCATGGCATTGCGGGTGGCCGGTTCGGTCCCCGAACGCAGCACATCGGTGAGTTTGGTGTTCTCCCCGAGATCGCTGAGGACGAGCAACCGGTCGGGCAGGCTGTGCGCGATCAGGTAGGCGCCGGGACGCTCCCCGCGACTCAGCGCGGTGGTGAACTGGTAGGACACCGCCTCCCGGAGGAAGGCCGAATCGACGCTCGCCACACCCGGGGTGACGGTCACGTTCTTCGGGTCCGAGACCGACCCGCGCACCTGCTTGATGATCAGGGTGCGGGGTAGCGAGAAAGCGTTCTCGGCGACCCGGACGCGGAGGACGGTCGTCCGTCCACTGCCGCTGAGTTCGGTGGGGTCGCTCAGCTTCACCGGAGCACCCATTCGCTTTGTGAGCAACTGCTGTGCTGCGGATACGACTTCGGTGGCTCGTTCGGCCAGTAGTGCAGTCATCGCACCTCAAGTTACTCGCATTCGGTCACTTCTAGCGAGCGGTTGAACAACCTTTCCGTGTCGTTCGGCGTGTCCGCCGCGCTCCCCGCCGCTCGACCGGCCTGCTTGACACTGCTGTGCCGGTCGGGTTTTCTCGATCTGAACTGCTGTGCGCCACACCGGAAACCAGCTGCGTCGAAAGGTATGCCAGCGTGACCGACACACCGCGTTCCGCCCCGGCCTCTCCCGGCGATCCGGCAGGTGAGCAGCCCCCCGCCCCGGGTGGTCGGCGGCCCGCCCCCGTGCCCCCGGGCGGCAGCGCCGTGGTGAGCAGCGACACCCCGCTCCCCGGTACGCCACCACCGGCCGGCAAACCGCCCGCGACCGGGCAGGGCACCGGGGCGGAAACGTCCGGCGCCCCGGGCCACGCCCCACCGCCCGGGGCCGACGGCACACCGGGCCCAGCGGGCACCACACCACACGGCACCACCGAAGCCGGCGATGTCTCCGGTCAGCCGGTGTACGGCCCGCCCGGCACCGGACCGGATCCCAACATCCGAACCTACGGCTATCAGGCCTATGGCACCGGGTTCCCGGGCCGGCTCGATATCGGCCATGCGCTCAGCTACGGCTTGGAGAAGTTCAAGCTCAACCCGGGCCCGTGGGTCGCGGTCACCTCGCTCGGCCTGATCATCTATCTGCTGGTCTGTCTGGTCGTGCGGACGGTGGAGCCGCGCTCGGCACTCGCCTTGTTCCTGATATTCGCCGCTGTCATGGCCGGATTGTGGCTGCTACAGGCTGCCATGGTGCGGGGGGCCCTGTACGAAACCGACGGTTATCGGCCGGGTTTCGGCTCCTACTTCTATCTGGGCAGTATGGCGAACGCGTTCCTGACCGCGCTGCTCGCCTTCCTCGCGACCACCCTGGCCTCCGCGCTGTGCCTGCTCCCCGGGATCGCGGTGGGGATCGGCTGCATGTTCTCGCTGCACTTCGCGATCGAACAGGGACAGAGCCCGGTGGAGGCCATCAAGTCCAGCTTCCTGCTCGTGCTGCGGGACCCGGTACGGGTGCTGCTCCTGGTGCTCACCGTGATCGTGGTGACGGTACTGGGTCTGCTGGCCTGCGGGCTCGGCCTGCTGGTTGCGGGCCCGGTGGCGACGATCGCGGTCACCTACGCGTATCGCACGCTCACCGGGGGCCCGGTTTCACCCGTGTAGCGCCCTAGGCGCCGCCGGCCGGAGCCGCGGCGTGCACCGCGCCGTTGCTCTCCGCCCCCTTCTCCTTGACCTGGGGTGCGGCGTCGAGACCGGCTTCCTTGCGCTGCAGCGCGGTGATCGGCGCCGGCGCGTCGGTGAGCGGGTCGACACCGCCGCCGGTCTTCGGGAAGGCGATCACCTCGCGGATGGAATCGAGGCCGGCCAGCAGTGCGACGATGCGATCCCAGCCGAAGGCGATACCGCCGTGCGGCGGGGCGCCGAAGGCGAACGCGTCCAGCAGGAAGCCGAATTTCTCCTGCGCTTCGGCTTCACTGATGCCCATCACCCCGAACACGCGCTCCTGCACGTCCTTGCGATGGATACGGATACTGCCGCCGCCGATCTCGTTACCGTTGCAGACGATGTCGTAGGCGTAGGCGAGCGCGGCGCCGGGATCGGTGTCGAAGGTGTCCAGCGATTCCGGCTTCGGCGAGGTGAACGCGTGGTGCACCGCCGTCCACGCCGAATGGCCGAGCGCGACATCTCCGCTCGCGGTGGCGTCGGCGACCGGTTCGAACAGCGGGGCGTCCACGATCCAGACGAACGACCAGGCGTTCTCGTCTATCAGCCCCACCCGGTGGGCGATCTCGGAGCGGGCCGCACCCAGCAGCGCCCGCTGCGCCTTAACCGGACCCGCGGCGAAGAACACGCAATCTCCCGGTTCGGCGCCGACGTGCGCGGCCAGGCCGGCGCGTTCCTCCTCGGTCAGGTTCTTGGCCACCGGTCCGGTGAGGGTCCCGTCCTCGCCCACCAGTACATAGGCCAGGCCCTTGGCGCCGCGCTGTTTGGCCCAGTCCTGCCAGGCGTCGAGCTGCCGCCGCGGCTGGCTCGCACCACCCGGCATGACGACCGCACCGACATAGGGCGCCTGGAACACCCGGAACGGGGTGTTCGCGAAGTAGTCGGTGCACTCGGTGATCTCGACCCCGAAGCGGAGGTCCGGTTTATCGCTGCCGAACCGCCGCATCGCCTCGGCGTAGGTCATATGCGGGATCGGCGTGGGGATCCGGTACCCGACGAGGTCCCACAGCGCCACCAGGATGTCCTCGGCCAGCAGGATGACATCCTCCTGCCGGACGAAGCTCATCTCCAGGTCGAGCTGGGTGAACTCGGGCTGGCGGTCGGCGCGGAAATCCTCGTCGCGGTAGCAGCGCGCGATCTGGAAGTAGCGTTCGATACCGCCCACCATGAGCAACTGCTTGAACAGCTGTGGGCTCTGCGGCAGGGCGTAGAAGTTACCGGGCTGCAGCCGGGCGGGCACCAGGAAGTCGCGGGCGCCCTCGGGGGTCGACCGGGTGAGCGTCGGAGTTTCGACCTCGACGAACTCGTGCCGGGCCAGCACCGCGCGGGCGGCGGCGTTGACCTTGGACCGCAGCCGGATGGCATGGGCGGGACCCTCGCGGCGCAGATCCAGGTAGCGGTACCGGAGCCGGGCCTCCTCGCCGGGCTGTTCGTCGAGCTGGAACGGCAGCGGCGCGCTCTCGTTGAGGACTTCGAGTTCTTTGACATCAACCTCTACCGCGCCGGTCGGGAGTTCCGGGTTCTCGTTACCCGCGGGCCGCTGTTCCACCACGCCGACGATCCGCACACAGTATTCCGCCCGCAGCCGGTGCGCCTGCTCCGCCGCCGGACCTTCGCGGAACACGGCCTGCGCCACCCCGGACGCGTCGCGCAGATCGATGAAGATCACGCCACCGTGGTCCCGCCGCCGTGCCACCCAACCGGAGAGGGTAACGGTCTGACCGGCCTGTTCACTTCGCAATGAACCGGCCAAGTGGGTGCGCAGCACGGTATTCCTTTCGACGGTCGGAGCACACCGGGACGGCCTCCGGATGCGGTTGCCATCGTAGTGGGCCGCGCCGAGCGGACGTAAACGGATATATTGCGAGCACCCGAGCACGCTGCGGTGAACACGTTCACAGACGGGATCAGCCATGACCTTCAACGAGGGATCACAGATCGACCCCGGTCGCGCCTCATCGGGCCCGGGCCCGGGCCGGGGCGGGAAAATCGCCCTCGGTGGTGGCGCCGGCGGCCTGATCGTCCTGGTGCTGGCCCTGCTGCTGGGCGGGGACCCGGGATCGATGCTGGGCCAGTTCACCGGGGTCGAGGATGCGCAGCAGGGCACCGGGGAGACCGCCGGAACTCCCGAGCACTGCCGCACCGGCGCCGATGCCAACAAGTACGTGGACTGCCGGGTGGTGCTCACCGCACAGAGCCTGGACTCGGTCTGGTCGGCGGAACTGCCCGGACAGACCGGTGTCGCCTACGCCGAACCCGCTATCCGCCTGTTCACCGGAGGCATTTCCACCGGCTGCGGGTACGCGAGCAGTGCAGTGGGCCCGTTCTACTGCCCCGGCGACCGGACCGCCTATTTCGATGTCGGTTTCTTCCAGGAGCTGGTGGAACGGTTCGGGGCGAGCGGTGGGCCGCTGGCCCAGGAGTACGTGGTGGCGCATGAGGTGGGCCACCACATCCAGAACCTGCTCGGCGATATCGGCCGCGCGCAACAGGATCCCCGGGGCCCGGAGTCCGGCGCGGTGCGCACCGAACTGCAGGCCGATTGCTACGGGGGTCTCTGGGCCCACTACGCGGACAAGACGCCCGCGCCGGGGTCGGATACACCGCTGCTGATGCCGCTGGCCGATACCGATATCCAGGATGCTCTGTCGGCCGCCTCCGCGGTCGGTGACGACCGGATCCAGGAAGCCGCGACGGGCCGGGTGAACCCGGAGGCGTGGACACACGGCGCCTCCGACCAGCGCCAGAAGTGGTTCCTCACCGGATACCGCACCGGCGAGGTGGCGGCCTGCGACACCTATTCTGCCGGCGATCTGAGCAACCCGGCGAGCCTGCGCTGACCCGCCGGGACGGCCGGCTCAGAACTGGTTGTCGTAGCCCGCGTCCGCATCGGCGTCCACCGCGCCGATGACCTCCGGCGCGGATTCACCGAGCGGTCCGGTGAGGTCGTCGTTACCGGTGGGACTCCGGTAGGGATCGACCGTGCGGGAGTGTTCGTCGTCATTGTTGCGCTGCCCCGCGGCGCCGCCCGGTGACCCCATGAACGAACTGGACGCGGGCGTGGTGGCGGCGGAAGGCATACCCGTCACCGGCACACCGGGGCGGACCACACCCGTCAGCGGCGTCTGGCTCGCCCCGGGCAGCCCGGGTAGCGACGGCGAACCGGGCGTACCCGGTGTCCCGCCGGGCGAACCGGTGGACAGCCCCGGGCTTCCCGTGGTGAGTCCGGGGCTGCCGGGCGTGGTGCTCGGGCTCCCGGAGTGCAGGCCGGCCAGGGTGGTGGCGGCCGGGTCGTCGCCGGTGCCCAGTGCCGATTCGAGTGCCGAGGTGTCGGAGGCCATGCTCTGCGCCTGCTGCATGATCGGCTCGCCGACACTCTGCGCCACATTCTGCGCGACCTCGGCAGCCTTCTGCCCGTCCACACCGAGCAGGTTCTGCACCATTCCGCCCAGTTCCGCCGTCTTCCCGGCGAGATCGCCGCGGGTGGCGTTGGCCACGATCACGGCCTGCCCCAGATGCTCGGTCGCCGAGGCGATGAGGGCGGTCTGGGCGGGCGGCGTCATGACCACCGGGGCGAGTGCGACCGCCTGCCCCAGGAACGAGGTGGCGATGGTGTTGAGCTGCGCGTTGCCCTGCTGGACAACCGCGGCGGCGGCCTGGGTGAGGGCGGCGATATCGATACCGCGCCGACTGGTCTGCAGCCCGGAGTCGTTGGCCTCCTGCCCGGCGGTCTGCGCGGTCTGCGCGGCGTCGCTCTCCCAGACCTGTCCCATGGCGGTCAGGCTGCTCTTGCCCACGCTCATGGCGACCTCGATGATCTGGGAGGACTGGCTCAGGATCGCGGTGGGATCCAGGGCGCCGATGACCCCGGTGCCGAAACTGCTCAGCAGGTCACGGATCGGCTGGAACAGCACATCGATACCGGGCAGGGCGGGTAGGGCGGCGCCACCGAGCAACGCTCCCACCGGATCGGCGGGCAATGCCGGGGCGGCCGCCGCCGGTGTGGCTCCGGCCGCGGCGGCGGCACCGGCGGGGGCGCTCCCGCCGGTGGCCGTGTTCAGCACCTGCCCCAGCACGCCCTCGGCGGTCTCCAGCACCGGCGCCGCGGCCTCGTTGACGACTCCCAGCAGCTCGTTCGCCCGGGCGGAGGCCTCCGTGGCGGCACCGGAAAGGATGTCCTGCACTCCGGACGCCTCCCCGCCCGCACCGGACAGCCCCGGCAGACCCACCGCGGGTACGCCGGTCTGTGCCGCATCGTCGGAGATTCGCCGGGAGAGCACGAATTCCGGTGCGTCGACGGGCTGCTCGCCCTCGGGCAGCCGAGCGAGCGGAATATCCTGAACGGCGGCAGCCGGGTCGGGCGCGACAGCCGGCACAGCCGTTTCCGGAACATTCACGGGGACGTCCGGGGCCGCCTGCCGGAGCTCGGGGGCGATCAGGCCCGCGGAGGCGGTGGTGTCGAGCGGTTTCACAGGCCGCCCCCGGCCGCGCCCAGCACACCGGCCGTACCGTCGTCGGTGGCGTCGTAGTTGAAGGCGGAGGTGAAGGCGGCCTCCGAGAGCTTCTGGTATTTGGCCGACAGATCGTTGATATCGCGCGCCTGCAACACCTGGGCGGCGGCGAACATGGCCAGATAGTCGGCACCGATCAAACCGAAAACCGGTGTGAGGGCGGCGACATTGGCCACGGCGTCGATATTGCCGGCCGCCGCGATCTCGGTCCCGATTCCGGAATTCGTGATTCCGAACGCTCGCAGCGCTTCGGTCGCTACCGAGAGATCACTCATCGGGCTCCCCCCTGATTCTTCGTGAACATCATTGTGGTCACCGTGTGGAACGTGTCGTATGCCGCAACGACGCACACCCCTTGCGGCACCGAATGGTTGCCGCCCGAATATAGCCCACTCGACCTGCCGCACACGAGACACGACGGCCGCGCTAAACTAGAACCTGTTGCAAATTAGAACGAGTTCTATATTCTCGTCCCATGAAGGTCGCAGTGACCGGCGCAGCCGGCTACCTGGGTACGAATCTGCTCCCGCTGCTCGCCGAGCGGGGTGACGAGATCGTCGCCATCGACCGGGTGGCGCCTCGGCAACCCGGTGCGGCGAACATCTCCTGGGTGAGCGCCGACGTCCTGGACCCCGAATCCATGCGGGCCGCGCTCGACGGCGTCGAGATCGTCTATCACCTGGTCGCGGTAATCACCCTCGCCGACAAACACGATATGGCCTGGCGGGTGAACACCGAGGGCGTGCGCGTGGTCGCCGAGGCCGCCCATGCGGCCGGAGTACGGCGGTTCGTGCACGCCAGCTCGATCCACGCCTTCGATCAGTACAGCTGCGGCGGCGATATCGACGAGACGACACTGCGGTCCACCGACGCGGGCCTGCCCGTATACGACCGCTCCAAATGGGCCGGCGAGATCGCCCTGCGCACGGTGGTCGACGCCGGTCTGGACGCGGTGATCTGCAATCCCACCGGCGTTTTCGGCCCGGCCGATCACGGCAGCCCGCTGTCGCGTATCAACCGCTCGCTGCGCGACGCCGCGCGCGGCCGCATCCCGGCCATGATCGACGGCGGTTTCGACCTGGTGGACGTCCGCGATGTCGCGCGCGGCCTCGTCCTGGCCGGTCAGCACGGCCGGACCGGGGAGAACTATCTGATCGGCGGCGAGATGATCTCCATGCTCGATCTGTGCCGGATGGCCGCCCGGCACGGCGGGAAGAAAGGGCCGCGCTTCTCCATCTCCCCGAAACTCGTTTCGGGCCTCATTCCCGTGATGGAGCCGATCGGTAAGCGGCTGGGCACCGATATCGTCTCCAAGGCCGCGCTCGGCGCGCTGGTTTCGGCGCCGCTGGTCGACCACGGCAAGGCCGGCCGGGAACTCGGCTACCGACCACGCCCCATCGATGACACGGTACGTGACCTGGTCGCGTTCTTCGCCGACCCGCACGCCCCACTGCCGGATTTCACCCCGACTGCTTGACAGCGCATAGAACGCGTGTTCGACTGGTCCGGTGCGGTGGCAGAACCAAACCCTGGACGCCGACGACGGCGCGCTGCCCGGACTGGACCGGGCCGGATTCGCCCGCACCGTACAGACTCCCGAATTCGACGGCATCACCTTCCATGAAGTGCTCTGCAAGAGTGCGCTGAACAAGGTCCCCGACGAATCGAATCTGCCGTTCCGGTGGACGGTCAATCCGATGCGCGGTTGTTCGCACGCCTGCCGCTACTGTTTCGCGCGCGGGTCGCACGAATACCTGGATCTCGACGCCGGAACGGATTTCGATACCCAGATCGTCGTAAAGACCAATATCGCCGCCGTGCTGCGGCGCGAGCTCACCCGCCGGTCCTGGCACCGCGAGAAAGTGGCGCTCGGCACCAACACCGATCCCTACCAGCGCGCGGAGGGCCGGTATCGGCTGATGCCCGGAATCATCCGCGCGCTCACCGATTCCGGGACGCCGTTCTCCCTCCTCACCAAGGGAACCCTGCTGCACCGGGATCTGCCGCTGCTGACACTGGCCGCGCGGGAGGTGCCGGTGCATATCGGTATCTCGCTGGCCCTACTGGAACCCGAGCTGCATCGCGGATTGGAACCGGGCACCCCGTCGCCGCGCGCCCGGCTGGACCTGGTGCGCGCCTGCAGCGACGCGGGTTTCGCGGTGAACGTCATGGTGGCGCCGGTGATCCCGTACCTCACCGACGGCCGGTCCCAACTCGACGAACTGTTCGGTGAGCTGGCCGCGGCCGGTGCGGCGTCGGCGGTCGTGCTGCCGCTGCACCTGCGCGGCAGCACCCGGGGCTGGTTCCTGGGCTGGCTGGCCGAACACCATCCGGCACTGCTGCGCCGCTACCGCCAGCTGTACCGGCGCGGCGCGATGGTCGCCCCCGAATACGCCGGCTGGTTGCGCGAACGTATCGATCCGCTCCTGGAGCGCCACCGCCTACTCCCCGAACGCGAAGCCGAACCCCGCATTCCTCCCCCGGCCGAGCCCCGGACGGCCCCCCAGCTCGAGCTCTTCGCCTGACCGGGCCCGGTGCCGCGTCTCCCGGCCACTGCGGGTGGGCGAGTGCGGTCACGTCGTGGGGCACAACCTGCCGATACACCGGATAGACCGGCCTTCGAACACGCCGACGTACCGTTCGAACGTGCGCGTGCCGCGGACGAGGTCGGTGATCCGCAGCGGTATCGACCGGCCTCTCCGGGCGGAGAAGCAGCCCATGCCCGGGAGGCGGGCTCCTCCGATGGGCCGCATACGGCGGGGCCCAGGTCGTAGCACCTCCCGCCTCGGCGCATCTACCCTGGTGGTATCAGACAAGCACGACGCAGGAACACCTCGTTCCGCTTCCGCCGCCGACCCGGCCGTACGCTTTTCCGGCGCGGCGACCCCGCGCCGGGGTAGGTTGGCGACCGGCAGCTCATTTCGACGAGGAAGTGAAGCACGCATATGGTTTCGCACCACGACAACATCGGCCGCCCCGAGACCGAATCCCCCGGGAACGATTCCGGCACAGCGGTATTGGACCGTGTCGTCATCCGCTTCGCGGGCGACTCGGGCGACGGTATGCAGCTCACCGGCGACCGGTTCACCCATGAGGCGGCGGCCTTCGGCAACGATCTGGCCACCCAGCCCAACTTCCCGGCCGAGATCCGGGCACCGCAGGGGACGCTGCCGGGTGTGTCGTCGTTCCAGATCCAGATCGCCGACCACGATATCCTCACCGCCGGCGATCAGCCGGATGTACTGGTCGCGATGAACCCGGCGGCGTTGAAGGCCGATCTGGGCGAGTTACCGCGCGGCGGCACCGTCATCGTCAACACCGACGAGTTCACCAAACGCAGCCTCACCAAGGTCGGGTACACGACCGATCCGCTGGCCGACGACAGCCTCGGCGAGTTCGTGGTCCACCGGGTACCGATGACCTCGCTCACGCTGGCCGCCACCGAGTCCACCGGGGTCGGCAAGAAGGACGGCCAGCGTGCCAAGAACATGTTCGCGCTGGGTCTGCTGTCCTGGATGTACGGGCGCCCCATCGGCGGTACCGAGAAGTTCCTGCGGGAGAAGTTCGCCGCGAAACCGGATATCGCCGAGGCCAATATTCTCGCCTTCCGGGCGGGCTGGAACTACGGCGAGACCACCGAGGCCTTCGCCACCACCTACAGCGTCGCCCCGGCGGTCCTGCCCACCGGCACCTACCGGCAGATCACCGGTAATACGGCGCTGGCGTACGGCCTGATCACGGCCGGTTCGCTGGCGGGCCTGCCCGTGTTCCTGGGGACCTATCCGATCACCCCGGCCTCCGATATCCTGCACGAGCTGAGCAAACACAAGAACTTCGGCGTCACCACCTTCCAGGCCGAGGACGAGATCGCCGGGATCGGTGCCGCGCTGGGCGCATCCCTCGGTGGCGCACTGGGGGTCACCAGTACTTCGGGTCCCGGCCTGGCACTCGAGAGCGAGACCATCGGTCTGGCCGTGATGACCGAACTTCCGCTGGTGATCATCGATGTGCAGCGCGGCGGCCCGTCCACCGGGCTGCCCACCAAAACCGAGCAGGCCGACCTGCTGCAGGCGCTGTACGGACGAAACGGCGAGTCGCCGGTAGCCGTGCTGGCGCCACGCTCACCCGCCGACTGTTTCGCCATCGCGGTGGAAGCCGCGCGGATCGCCCTCACCTACCGAACGCCGGTGCTGTTGCTGTCCGACGGTTCGATCGCCAACGGTTCCGAACCGTGGGCCATCCCGTCGGTCACCGACCTCGATCCCATCGACCCGGGCTTCGAGACCGACGCGGAGGGCGAGTTCCGGCCCTATGCCCGTGATCCGGAAACCCTGGCGCGTTCGCTGGCGGTCCCGGGCGCGGCGGGCCGGGCCCATCGGATCGGGGGTCTGGAGAAGGCCGACGGTAGCGGCGATATCTCCTACGATCCGGCCAATCACGATCTGATGGTGCGGTTGCGGCAGGCCAAGATCGATGGGATCACCGTGCCGCCCGCCGAGGCGGACGACCCCGACGGTGCGGCCGAGGTCCTGGTGGTCGGCTGGGGCAGCTCCTACGGACCGATCGGTGAGGCGTGCCGGCGGGTGCGGCGCCGGGGCGGCCGAGTGGCCCAGCTGCATCTGCGGCATCTCAACCCGCTGCCGCCCGGTCTGGGTGAGATTCTGCGCCGGTACCCCACAGTGGTCGCCCCGGAGATGAACGGCGGCCAGCTGGCCATGCTGCTGCGCGCGAAGTACCTGGTGGACGTCCAACCGTGGACCAAGGTCGCCGGTACGGCGTTCGCCGCCCAGGAACTGGTGGACGTCATCGACGCGGCACTGGCCGGCACCCTGGCCGGACTCGAGCACGACAAGGCCCGCGCCGCACGGGCCCGGGCCACGTATCGCACGGACGGGGGCGCATCATGACCATTATCGAAACATCGCTGACCAGCACCGAGCTGGGACTCACACCGGTCTCCGGGCTGTCCGGGGTGCCGACAGCCGACGGCCCGCAGAAGGCCAAGGACTACACCTCCGACCAGGAGGTGCGCTGGTGCCCCGGCTGCGGCGACTACGTCATCCTCGCCACCGTGCGCGGTTTCCTCGCCGACCTCGGCCTGCGCCGGGAGAATTTGATGTTCGTCTCCGGAATCGGCTGTTCGAGCCGCTTCCCCTACTACCTCGACGCCTACGGTATCCACTCCATCCACGGCCGCGCGCCGGCCATCGCCACCGGTCTGGCGGTGACCCGCCCGGATCTTTCGGTCTGGGTCGTCACCGGCGACGGTGATGCCCTCTCCATCGGCGGCAACCATCTGATCCATGCGCTGCGCCGTAACGTCAATATGACGATCCTGCTGTTCAACAATCGGATCTACGGCCTGACGAAAGGCCAGTACTCCCCCACCTCGGAACCGGGCAAGGTGACCAAATCGACCCCGATGGGTTCGGTGGACCACCCGTTCAACACCCTATCGGTCGCCCTGGGCGCCGAAGCGACCTTCGCCGCCCGCGCCCTGGACTCCGACCGCACCGGCCTGAACGAGGTGCTGCGCGCCGCGGCCGCACACCGCGGCACCTCCTTCGTGGAGATTCTGCAGGACTGCCCGATCTTCAACGACGGATCCTTCGACGTGCTGCGCCGCGGGGACAGCGAATCCCGGCTGATCCGCCTGCGCCACGGGGAACCGCTACGGTTCGGCGCCGACGGTGAATACGCCGTGGTGCGCAGAGGTTTCGGTCTCGCCGTGGTGCCGTCGGCGAATGTGCCCGAGGACGAGATCGTGGTGCACGACGCGGATACCGACGATCCCGAGTACGCTTACGCGCTGTCCCGGCTCTCCGATCAGGACCTGGACCATGTGGTCACGGGAGTTTTCCGGGCGGTGGACCGGCCCACCTACGACGACGGCGTCCGGGCCCAGACCGCGGCGGCGCGGGAACGGTTCCCGGTGGCCGGCGATTCGCTGCAGAACCTGCTCACCGGTTCCGAGACCTGGACGGTGGGCTGAGCGCACCAGGCCGCGCTCAGTACAGGGTCGCGATCTCCTGGTCGGTGAGCACGATGGGAGCGACGTAGTCCTTGGCCCGGGTCAGCCTCACCGCCCGGTACAGCGGCCGCTGCGGCAGCGGTGCGTCGCGGGCCTCGGCGCGGAGCTGATGGACGAGTAGGTCGGCGACCGCCAGTCCCGCGGGCAGTGCACTGCGCGTCAAGGCGTCCGCCAGCCGCCGCAGTCCCAGCAGGTGCAGCTCGCGGCCGCTGCCGGCGTCGGTGTACATGGCCAGCGGGACAATCTGCCGGTCGGGACCGGCGGTGAGACGCAGTACCAGGCGGCTGAGCCGTCCCGGGTACACGAGCAATTCCACGCCGGTGACGGCCGCGATATCGAGTGACCGGGTACCCAGCAGGGTGCGGGCCTCGACGACGGCCCCGTGCAGCGACAACCGCCGCCGCTGGACTGCCACGACATATCCGACAGCCGGTACCGCCACGACCAATGCCGCCACCAACCCCACCGGCGGGCCGAACAGCAATCCGGCGAGTACGCCTGCCCCGAGAGCGAGCGCGACCGCGACCAGCGCCAGCCGCCGCAGCACCGGGCCATAGACCTCGGGGGCGACAAGGTCCAGCCCGATTCGCTGGTCGGGGTCGGGTGGGGGTGCATCGGTCACGGCGCGCATTTCGGTCCGGGAACAGGGTCCACCGGACAGTACTACGAGCCTTCGGACCGCGCGTATTGCACAATCGCTCGGTTCCGGCGACCGGTGTTCCGCCGGACGATTCCCTCCGGGGCGGGTGCCGGAGCTCGCTCCGGCCCCGTGGCGGCCGATCGGACTACCGCGTGGTCAGCGTGGCGACGATCGCGTCGAGGGCGATCTGCCGCTGGTCCCCGGTCCGCATATCCTTCAGTCCGATGGTCCCCTCGGCCAGATCGCGATCGCCCAGGATCAGGGTGGACTGCGCCCCCGACCGGTCCGCGGCCTTCATGGCGCCCTTCACCCCGCGGTCGCCGTAGACCAGATCCACCCGGACCCCCGCGGCGCGCAGTTCACCGGCCAGCACCACCATGCGCTGTTTCGCCGCCTCGCCGAGTGGGACACCGAACACCTCACAGCGGGCCGGATCACCCGCCGTGACGCCCTCGGCGGCCAGCGCCAGGATCGTGCGGTCGACGCCGAGACCGAAGCCGATCCCGGACAGTGCCTGCCCGCCCAGCTCGGCCATGAGTCCGTCGTAGCGGCCGCCGCCACCGATCCCGGACTGGGCACCCAGGCCGTCGTGCACGAATTCGAAGGTCGTTTTCGTGTAGTAGTCCAACCCGCGCACCATGCGCGGATTCAGGACATAGGGCACACCGAGCGCGTCGAGGTGCGCGAGCACCTGGTCGAAGTGGGTTTTCGCGGATTCGGACAGGTGGTCGATCATGAGCGGCGCCGTCGCGGTCATCTCCCGGACCTCGGGCCGCTTGTCGTCGAGCACGCGCAGTGGGTTGATCTCGGCGCGGCGCCGGGTCTCGGCATCGAGGTCCAGTCCGAACAGGAACTCCTGCAGCCGCTCGCGGTACTGCGGGCGGCAGGTCTCGTCACCGAGCGAGGTGATCTCCAACCGGAACCCGCTCAGGCCCAGGCTGCGGAATCCGGCATCGGCGATCGCGATGACCTCGGCATCCAGGGCGGGATCGTCTACGCCGATGGCCTCCACACCGACCTGCTGCAACTGCCGGTACCGGCCCTTCTGCGGCCGCTCGTAGCGGAAGAAAGGGCCGGCGTAGCTCAGCTTGACCGGTAGCTGGCCGCGGTCCAGGCCGTGCTCGATCACCGCACGCATCACCCCGGCGGTGCCCTCGGGGCGGAGAGTGACGCTGCGTTCGCTGCGATCGGAGAAGGTGAACATCTCCTTGCTCACCACATCGGTGGACTCGCCGACACCCCGGGCGAACAGTTCGGTGTCCTCGAAGACCGGCAGCTCGATATGCCCGTACCCGGCGAGTCGGGCGGCCCGGAGCAGACCGTCGCGTACCGCGACGAACTCGGCCGAACCGGGCGGAACGTAATCCGGCACCCCCTTCGGGGCGGAGAAGCTGCTGGTCTTGGTCACGGTGAACCAGTTTCCCCCACCCGCCCCGGTCGAGTCCAACCGGTTCCGCCTTACCCGCGCCCCGAGGCGGCCGGTCCGGTCGATATCCGGGTGCCGGGCGCCGAAGATGGCAGACTCTAGTGCCGGAAGCAACAGACCAGCCGCGACCGGCCGGGCCTGCCGGCCCGGCCGCCGCACGGGAGGAACGTGGTAGTGCCCAGCAACGAACAACGCCGAGCGGCGGCGAAACGCAAGCTGGAACGACAGCTCGCCAACCGGGCCGAACGCGCGCGCAAGCGTAAACAACTGACCATCGCCGGATCGGCGCTCGGGGTCGTCGTGGTGATCGCCGCGGTGACCGGGGTGTACTTTCTGACCCGCGGCGGCGAGAGCGCCGATACGGCCTCCAATGCCTCGCAGACCCCGGATGCCTCGCTGTCGAGCACACCGGGCGCGGCCCCGCCACCGCCCGCCGCCGCCAAACCGGCCAGCGTGAACTGCACCTACCGGGACAGCGCGGAACCCGCCTCCAAGCCGGTGGAGAAGCCGCGCGCGGAGGGTATCCAGACCGGTGACGGCAACTCCTCACTGAGCATCAGCGTGGACACCAACCAGGGACCGCTGGGGCTGACGCTGAACAACGCCGAGTCGCCGTGCACGGTGAACAGCTTCGCCAGCCTGGCCGGCCAGGGCTATTTCGACGGCACCGACTGCCACCGGCTCACCCAGGGTGAAGGTCTGAAGGTGCTGCAGTGCGGTGACCCGACCGGCACCGGCACCGGCGGCCCGGGGTACGAATTCGACAACGAGTACCCCACCGATCAGTTCGCGCCGAACGATCCGGCATTGCAGCAGCCGATCAGTTACGGACGCGGCGTGCTGGCCATGGCCAATGCCGGACCGGGCACCAACGGCAGCCAGTTCTTCATCGTGTACGGCGATTCGATGCTCCCGCCGAACTACACGATCTTCGGCACCGTGGACGAGGGCGGCCTGGCCACCTTGGACAAGATCGCCGGTCAGGGCCAGGACGAATCCAACGGTCCCGGCGACGGTAAACCCACGCAGCCGGTCACGCTGAAGTCGGTGCGAATCGACTGATTCCGGCGGCCCCGGCGCCGGGCGCGTTCCGCTCACCTCGGTTTCCGGCGATATATGCTGGTCGGCGCAACGTTGCGAAGACTGAGCCCCCATTTCTCGGGTAATCTCGAAAAAGGGAGTGCGCGTGACCAAGTCGTGTTCTCCGGCCGCAGTTCCGGGCCGGGGCACCGCTCGCGAGTTCTCCCGGTACTCACGTCGCGCCGGGCGTACCTTCGCCGGGCGGTTCCGCGGGCCGGCCGGTGGATCCCGATCCGCCGGCACGGTCCGTTACGCCGGAGCACCACAACATCCAATAGTGCACACCGCAGTATCGGGGAGCAGCCATGTCCGAGGAACTGGACGACATCGGCCGGGAAACCGCGGCCATGATGAAGACGATGTTGCAGATCGCGACATTGGTCGCGCTCAAGGCCCGGGAACGCGGCCAGCGTGAAGCCGAGATGCGGGTCAAGATGACCGAGGCCCGGGTGAAAGAGGCCCGGGAGCTGCAGATCCGGGAGGCGCGCGACGCCAAGGCCAAGGATCCGCGCAACCTCGCCCTGGCCCAGACCATTTCACGGTCGGTCGCGGAGGTCGGGCCACCGGGTACCTCGGTACCGCACCGGGAAACGCCCGGTTATCGGGGCGTCCAACTCGAGAAGGACCGCTTCTCGATGAGTTCGTTCGCCGAGAAATCCGATCAGGTGAGCAGCGCGGCGGACGCGGTGCGCTACGACTCGGTGGAGCGGCGGGCGGCCCTGGCCGCGCATCTGGCCAAGATCGGTGTCGCACCCGAACTGGCCGCGGCCCGGATGCTGGTCGAGGTCGGACAGGCCACCCCGCCGAGCGAGGCGGTACGCAACCGGCCCGATCGGGCGCCGTCGGTGCAACGCGCCCGGGAGCAGGAGCTCGCCCGAGGCCTCGAACGCAGCCGCTAGGCAGGGAGTTCCGGTCGGGATACGGAGAACGCCCGTCCAGCTGGACGGGCGTTCTCGGTATCCGGTGCCGGCGGGTCGTCAGCTCTTGACTTCGCTACCGGCCGGCCGGGCGGGCACCTCGGTCTCCTCGGTGCTGTCGAACGGATCGCTGAACATTCCATCGGGTGGAGCCGTCAGCGGCAGAGGCACCAGCATGTCTTTGTGCCCGTTGCGCACACTGCAATATTTGAACGGGCCCTTCGGGTCGAGGAGTACGGCCATGTGCTGGTCGGCGTGGTCGAGGAACCAAACGCTCATACCGGTGGCGCCGTCCTGCCGCAGATGCTCCCAGGCCCGCCACATCGCGTCCAGGCGCGCGATGGCCTCCGTATGCTTCCACCACTCGGGGCACCACACGGTATCGCTGAGATCGCTGACCTGCCGGCGGTAGACGACGCTGAGGTAGTTCTCGACGAACTCCACCACGTTCTTGTAGGTCGGTATCTGCTGCTCTCGCGAAATCTCGGTCACAGCGGTCGAACCTCCTGCCTCTCTCCCGGCCCGTTCTCCGGACCCGGTGGTGTTCCGCCCGGACCGTTATCCGGTTCCGTCTGTGCGCCCGCCGGCTTCTTGTCCAAGATCGTCGGCGCGCCCGCCGGGCCGTGGTTCGGCTCCGCGGGTTTCTCCTTGACCAGCGCGGGGGAACCGATGAGATCGGTGACCAATGTCTTGCGCTGTGGGTCGTGCTGTTCGATGGACTTCTTCACCGCGGACGCGTAATCGCCCTCCCACCAGGGCACCGTGCGCACCAGCACCGGTGGGGCCCCGGAGGAGAACACGATGGCACGGCCGCGCGGCAGCGTCGCCAGCGCCTGCACGGTGAAGGTCTTGGAGGACCCCAGCGACCGCGAATAGCTCTTACCGCCCTTGGATTCGGAGACCGAGGCGGAAATGGCGGAGTGTTCACCGATGGCCTCGGACCGTTCCCGCAGGAAGTTGGTGTCGTCGACACCGCTGCCGAGCACCTTGATATTGGCCGCCGACCACAGTGCGTTCATTCCATCGTCACCCCAGCACCGAGCGCCCTGCGCCCAGGACTGCAGCACGGTCATGACCACGATGCCGCGCGAGCCGAAGTGGCTGTACTGCTTGGGCAGGTCCTTCCACCGGACCACGTTCGCGGCCTCGTCCAGCACCGCCAGCAGCGGAATCGGCAAGCGTCCGTACGCCGAACGCGACGCCTTGCGCATGGCCACATCGATCACGGCCTCGGTGAGCGCGCTCACCAGCGGGGCCGCCGAACCGCGGCCCTCCAGCGATAGGCTGTAGAGGGTGCCGTTCTTCTCGATGAACTCCAGCTCGTCGAACTGGGCCCGGGCCGGCTCGTGCTTCTCCGGGTCGTGGGGGGTGACCCACTTGTGCACATTGCGCAGTTTCAGGCAGCGCACCATCTTCTTGGCGGTGCCGAAGATACCGCTGCGGGTCCGCGGGTCGGCGTTGTACTGTGCCGCCAGACCGGAGGCGGAGAAATCGTGGCCCGCATCGCGCAGGAACTTGATCGGTTCGATGTTCTGCGGATCGGTCACCCATTCCCAGATCTGGGTGATCGGCTTCTTCGCGATCGCGGCGGCCAGGAAGAGTCCGGCCAGCAGATCCTCGGCTTCCGGATCGAAGAAGGCGTCGTTGCGGGAATCGGAACCGCTGTCGCTGTCGGCGAAATGGCCGGCCAGGCGCGCGGCCCGCATCTCACAGCCGTCGCTGTTCGCGTCCACCCAGGCCAGCGGATTCCAGTACCAGGTGGGCTCTTCAGCGGCCACACCCTGCGGGTCGAAGACGAAGGTGCGGCTGCCCTTGGCCTCGCGGACATCGCGGGTCGCGTCGACCACATCGCGTTTGTTCGAGGTGGCCAGGACCGGGCCGATGGCGGTGAGAATCGCCGGGATGACCCGTGAGGTCGATTTACCCTGCCGCGGGCCCCAGATGTCCAAATGCAGATCCTCATAGGAGCCGTAGAGCATCGTGCCGTCGGCCACGGCGACGCCGATCGGCACCCCGGGTGCGTCGTTGTAGCCGAGCTTGACGCCCATGTTCTGGGCCTTCTCCCGGACGCCGGCCTCGGTCAGGGCGGCGATGGCGCCGCCGTTGCCCATCACGTCGGCCTTGTCGTCCACCGCGAGGCGCCCCACCAGGCGTCTGGCCGTGGCCCGGCGCCGGTACAGCACGAAAAGGGCCAGCGCGAGCAGGACGAGCAGCAGGATCACCGTCGTACCGGTGGGCCAGTGCAACTCACCCTTGACCATCCCGGCGATGATATCGATCGGGTTGACCGGCATGTCCTGCTTCCGCAACGAGAGCATATTGCCCAGATGCAGGGCCACCCAGAGGGTTCCCAGGACGGCGCCGCCGACGTAGATCGCGATGAGGGTCAGATCGGGCCCGATCGCGGCCGGGTCCTTCACCGGTTTCTTCTTGGCCATTACTGCCTCCTGAATGGTGCCTGCCGGGTCACCGGTAGCCGTCCAGACGCCAACCCTGCGGCGTACGAACGACGGTCGCGATGACAGTGGACGGCGCCAGGGGTTCCTCGCGGCCGTCCGGATAGACGACGGTCTGCTCGATTCCGATCTTGAATTGCTGCACACCGGGATCCGGCCCGGCCGGCGGCCGGTCGCCGGAGGCGAAGGTGAAGGCCTCCACCCGCGCCCCGGCCGCCGCCCAGTCGCCCCACCGCAGTGAGACCGCCGGCGCGCCGGCGCGGGCGGTCGACGCGTCCAGCACCCGGACCAGACTGGGGCCCAGCCATTTCCGCGCGCGTTTCAGCGAGTCACCCGGAACCTCGGTGGCGGGCTCCCACTGATAGATCTCGCGCAGGGCCACCACCGCGACCCCATCCGGGGTCACCGGGTCCGGGGCGGGCACGGCCTCGAGCCGCCGGGGGGTAGAGGTGGCCACGGTGCCACCCGATCCCACGTCCTCGCCACTGCCGCCGCATCCGCTCAGTACCGTGATGCCCAGCATCAGCACCACCACCAGTCCCGCACCAGCACTCGTCTTCTCGTTCCAGGCTAACCGCCCGGACCTCGGAAACGGCGCCGATCCGCGCGTGTTCACAGCACCCTCCTCGTCCGGGCGTCGCCGGGTACGGCGGTTTGGGCCACCCCACCGGGAGAGTCCGCGGTCAGCGCGGGCGCCGCCTGGATCATCTGCCCGTTCCCGCTGTAGATCCCGACCCGCGCGGGTCCGCGCGGGCCGAATTCGCTGAACACCAGATCCCCCGGTTGCGCCTTGGCGACCGGCACCTCGGTCCCGGCCTCCCACTGCTGTTCGGCAGTGCGCGGCAGCGAGACCGCACCGGACGAGGCGGCGAATATCGCCGCCGAGGTCAGGCCCGGCCCGTCGAGCCCGCCGCCGCTGGGCCCCTGCGGGCCACCGCCGCCCCACACGTAGGGCGTGCCCAGCCATTCGTGCGCGGCCTGGACCACCTGGTCACCGGCCGACCCCTCGGTGTCGGGAGTGAAACGGCCCGCGGCTCCCGGATCGCGGTATTCCGCTTCCATGGCCAGGATATTGGTGACGTAGGGCTGCGTTTCGGAGTAGTGCGCGGCCACCTGGTTCGGCATACCGCCGGATGCCAGCACCGCGCCCTCGCCCGCGTTGTAGGCGGCCAGCGTCAACGCCACCACATCGCCCTGCACCCGCCCCTCGCCGAGCCAGCCGGTGATCTTGTGCGCGATCGCGCACATGTACCGGCCCTGCCCGACGATGGCGTCACCGTCGTCCCATACGCTGGCCACCCCGTTACCGTCGGCATCGATCACATACGGCTGACCGTCGTCGGGATTGATACTCGCGGCGGTGCCGGGCAGGAACTGCGCGAGCCCCTGCGCGCCCGCGGGCGAGGTGAGCCCGCGCCGGAAACCGGACTCCTGCCGCCCTTGCGCGGCCAGCAGGGACGGGGTGACCTCGGGGCACAGCGACCCCGCCCGGCGGTACCAGATCTCCAGTTCCGGCGGCACCTTCCCATTCGCCAATGCCCCACCCGGCGTGCCGAAACCGCGCACACAGGCCGGATCGGTGGAATAGGCACGGGCACCACCCAGATCAGGGGTGGGTGCGCCGTCGAGCCAGGGCAGCGGGTCGATCTGCCGGCCGCCCGTGAACCGGCCACCCGGCACGATCTCGAAATGCAGATGGGGCCCGCTGGATTCACCGGCCGATCCCACCGCACCGATATGCTGGCCGGCCTGCACGGTCTGGCCGACCCGCACCAGCACCCCGCTGTCCCACATATGTCCGTACACCGCGGAATACGCGCGCCCGTTGCCCGCGTCGACCGAATCCACGACGATCCAGTTCCCGAAACCGGAGGCCGGTCCCGCGGCCACCACGACTCCGTCGGCCACCGAGAAGATCGGGGTGCCGTCCGGCGCGGCCAGGTCGACACCCTTGTGCCCGCCACCGCGCGAACCGAACACATCCGAGACCGAATAGGTGCCGGCGGCCATCGGCCAACTGCGGCCCAGCGGACCCGCGCCGGCGGCCAGCGAGGGCGTCGCGGTCGCGGTGGGGTTGACGGTGGCACTGTCCGGTATTCCCGTCGCTGCGGCCGCACGCGGGTCGCCGGGTGGGTACCCGCCCAGCGGCGGCAGCGTCGCCCGGCTCGGGTCGATAACCGATCCGCCCTCACACGGGTCGTCCACGGCGGGCATCACGATGACGAGGATGACCGTCATCAGACCGAGTACCAGACCGAGGCAGGTCCACAGCACCGATTTCGCGTTCACCGCGCTCCCGCGGGGTTCACGTCTCGCGCCGGGTTTCGTTGAGGGTGTCGGCCAGGGCGCGGTTCACCTCCGCGGCCGCCGCCAATTGCTGCTGTAACGCGGCGACCTTGCGGCGCAGGGCGGCCGCGTCCATCCGCTCCAGGCTCGGTCCCTCCGCCGCGCGCACCCAGTTGCGTACCGAATTGGTGTGTACCCCGATCTGTTCGGCGACCAACCGGCACGCCTCCGATTCGCTGCGCAGCTTGCCGGTGAGCGCGAGCACCTGTTCCACCGCGGCGGCCCGGACCTCCGGCGAGACCCGGCGATAGGACCGATGCGGCATCATGAATTGCTCCCGCCTACCGGATACGTACTGTCCGGCGCCGCGGCCTGCTCGGCCGCATAGCGCCCCGGATAGGAGGTGAATTCCTCGAAACGCTGGTTGGTGTCGTGGATCCCGCTGAGTTTCTCGGCCGCGGTGAATTCCATATGGAAGGGAATTCCCGGCCGCCGGTCCTCACCGATCTTCAGCAGGAACTTGCCGGTGCCCGGTGGCGACGGTCTGACCTGTCCCGGCCTGAGGGCCTCACCGGTCAGCGCCTGTGGCGCCGACCAGCTGGTCACCATCTCCTCTTCGGCCGCGGTGAACGGCACCGTGCTGTCCAGCCGTTTGATCTCCTCGGCGGGCAGGGCGCCGAAGATCTTGGCGCGGGCCCGTTCCAGGAAACCGAGGGCCTTGGCGATGGCCGCTTCCGAACCCAACGACTGCAGGTCCTTGATGGTGTGACTGATCATGATCAGGGCGGTGGCGATACCGCGCTGCAGACGGGTGAGTTCGTCGACCCGGTCGACCATGAAATCGCCCAGGCCCAGCACCTGCCACAGCTCGTC
The DNA here is from genome assembly GCF_050942415.1 of Nocardia grenadensis. Taxonomy (NCBI): domain Bacteria; kingdom Bacillati; phylum Actinomycetota; class Actinomycetes; order Mycobacteriales; family Nocardiaceae; genus Nocardia; species Nocardia grenadensis. The sequence continues at coordinate 4,339,932 of NZ_CP192054.1, forward strand.
CATCACGACCTGGAAGTACCGCTGCGGGGCCATCCCCGCGTCGGTGAGCGTATGCGCTGCCTCCACGGCGGCGAATCCGTCGGCCCAGCAGGCCAGCATGACGGCGGCCTTGAGCTTCTTGTCCCCGTTCGGGATATGGGACACGTCGATGCAAACCGCTACCGAATCGGTATCGATCGGTACCGAGGTCTGCCCATTGAACACCGCGCCGAACGGACCCTGGGTGAGGGCCCGCAGCGACCGCCGCAATCCGCGGATCGCCTCGTGGTACTCGGTGGGGCTGTCGGCACCGGCATCGAGCATCATCTCCTCGCCGCCGGCGACAATGACCTCGAGCAGATTCTCCATGATCGGCGGCTGGTCGGGGGTGAATCCGCTGCCCGGCCGGTACAGGATCCGCAGAGCGGTGGAGATCAGTGTCTCCTCGTAATCGCGTACCCGCGCGCCACGCACCAGTTCCACCAGCCCGGCGATCAGTGTCACCTGCCGGGCCCGCAGATCCTGCAGCACCTGCACCTGCAACTCGGGATGCTCCCCCAGCCGCGGCACGATATCGCCGAGCACGCCGCCCGCCAGCGGGTTGAGTTTGCCGTGGCCGTACCCGAGATCGATCACCTGACCGCCGACCAGTTCCACCAACCGCCGATAATCGGGTTTCACATCGGCGAGCACCAGCGGCGTGATGTTCTGCGCGACCCCACCGAGCACGATCCGCCGCACCAGCGACGATTTACCGAAGCCGTTGAGGCCCAGCACGAACAGGCTCGGCGCGGTGATGAAGCTACCGCGCATGAACCAGTTCATCGGATCGAAGCACACCGGAGCCCCGGTGTGCAGATGGGAACCGAGCGGTGTACCGATCAGCGGTGCGCCGGCCCCGACCGACCACGGCCACAGCCCCGCGACCTGCGCGGTGGTGGCCCGGTACTCGACCGGGCGGCCCACCACGTTCATCCGGCCACCGCCGGCCCCGGCGAACCCGCGGTCGGTCAACTGGGCGGTCTGGCGGTCGAATCCGTCCTGGTATTCCTGTTCGGCGCGCGCGGCGTAGTTACGGCGGCGGATATCGTCGGTACGGATCCGGAAGGTGGCCCAGGCGGCCCGGATACCCGCGCCTTCCCGGCTCACCTCCTCGAGCCGCGAGCGGGTGGCCGCGTCGAGCAGCGGCGGGCCCTGTTGCCGGCGCTTCTCGGCCCGCGCCTTCGCCCGGCGGGCCGCCTTGTCGAACTCCGGTGTGCCCATTGCCCGGTCGGCGGCCGTATCGACCCGGTTGCGGCGGGCCCGTTCCCGGGTGCCCGCCGCGCCGTCGCGCCCGGTGCGGGTTCGGCGATCGGCCCGCGAGCGTTCGGGATCGTGCCCTTCGGCGGCGCCGGATCCGCGCCGGCCGTCCCGGATATGCCGTTCGTCGTCCCGGCCGGACCGCGCCCGGTCGCCGGTGGCGACCCGGGTTCTGTCGCGCTCCCGTACGGGTGGCTCGTGCTCGCGTGCCATCAGTCGTTCACCCCGCCAATGCTTTGGGAATGGTCGCGTGCTCGGGCAGGATCACCCCGCAACCGAGCGATGCCGCGAAGGCCGCCGCCTGGTAGCGGTAACAACGGCGGATCTTCAGCCGGGCCTGCGTGGACAGGTCGCGCGTGATCGCCTCGATCCGCGGCAGGTCACCGCGATTCGGCTCGGTGATGGTGACCAGGGCGCCGAACCGCGTGACACCGTGACCGCGCGCCTGCTCCTCCCGGGCCTGCTGGGTCGCGCCGACCCGCAGGGTCGCCGACGCCGACACCACACCCCGTTCGCTCTGCTGGGCGACCAGGGCGTTCTTGAAATCGTCGTCGACGATCTCGGCCGCGTCCGCCGCCGAATGCGGCCGGTACACAATGGCGATTCGTTTCCGCGGCACCTCCGGATTCGGCGCCAGCAGCCGCTGCAGCACCCGCTCGTCCACCGCGCCCTCCGGTGCGGTGTCCATTTCCCAGGTCACCGACCGGCCGCCGTCGTGGATGAGGTGATCCCATTTCTCGTCGTGCGAGACCGGCCCGGCATCGGCCCAGTCCAGGCCGTGGCCCTCGGGCTCGCCCGCGGCCACCTCGAGGTCGGCCTGGGAGGCCGGATCGTAGCTGCGCCGGATGAACGAGATCACCTCGTCGGCCGACATGGGCTGCGCCCGGACCCCGGCTTCGGCGAGCGCGGCGCAGATACCCGGTAGCCGGCGGCCGATCTCGACCGCTTCCTCCGCCGGATTCTTGCGCCGCTCGGCGGTGGTCGCCTTGAAGGTGATGGCGACCCGGGGCAGCAGTTGCACCCGCTCCTGCGGCAATTCGGTGGCCAGCTCGTACATCACCTGCTGTGCCAGATCCGGCGCCTCCGGCCGGGTAATGGTGGAAACCTCGGTGAGCAACCGGTTCCCGGTCTCCGGGACAGTATCGATCACCGGCACCACGGCGACGATATCGCTGGTCTGGCCGACCGAGGCGAGGAAGGTTCCCCAGGCCGACACCCACCGGTCGATCACCGGCTGGTCCACCGCCTCATGACCCTGCGGCCACGCCCGCAGCACCACCGTGTACTGCGCGAACTGCGGCAGGTGGATCATCCCGAAGCTGTAACCGCCGGCGTCGATCCCCTCGTAGAGCTTGGAGGGCGCGAGCAACCCCGGCAGCCGGGTGAAACCACCCGGCACCCGGGAGAACCGGCCGCCGCGGTACACGTGCTCACCGCGGTTACGCGAACGCATCCAGTGGAACATCATCAATCCCGTCTCGTAGCCCGAACGCCCACCGCGCCGCATGACGAGGGGGGCCATGATCACCACACCGACCCCGCCGACGACAGCGCCCCATTGGAAACCGCCGATCATAGCGGTGAGCAGCGCGGTGATCACCACCACGAAGCCGAGCACGGTCTCTTCCCACCGCAGCCCGAAAAGTCCGGCGCTGCGGGGCTTCTGCCACAGACCGTAGGAACGGCGTTCGTAGATTTCGGTGCTCGTCATCGCGGGATGGTGCTCCTACCGAGGTCGGGGGAACGGTTGGTCCAGCGGTCGCCCGCCACATCACCCATGGTCTGGTCCGCGCGGGTCATCCCGGCGGTCGCGGCACGGGTCGCGCCCATTCTGTTGGCCACACGGGACGCACCGGACGGTACACCGCCCGGCGACCCACTCGACCGAGGTCCCTGCCCACCGGCCGGCGCGCCGCCGCCTCCGCCACCCCGCGGCGGGGGCATCGGCCGGGGGGCGCCACCACCGCGGCCGCCGCCGGGCGGCGGCGGACCGGCCGCACCGCCCACATAGCCGGCCCGGCCGGGCGCCGCGGCGCCCTTCGCACCGACCGCCTTGGTACCCATGGCGCCCAGACCGGCTGCCGCGATGAGGGTTCCGCCGGTCGCGGTCAGACCCGAACCGCCGCTGCCGACAATGGCGACCGCCGGCGTCACCAACCGCATCAGCGCGGGCAGGACGAACGCGACACTGCACAGCAGCACGATGGCCACCAGCATGCGCTGGGCTTCCTCCGCCTCGGGTAGTCCGCCCGCCGGGGTCATCCCGTCCACGTGCCCGGCGGTGGTGAACGCGATCATGTAGACGATCGCCGCCACCGGTTTCCACAGCATGAAGGCGATGATCCAGCCGACGAGTTTCTGATACGACTGCTTACCGGTACTCATCCCGGAGGCGGCGGCCGCCAGCGGCAGTACACCGGCCGCGATCACCAGCAGGCCCTGCCGGACGATGGCCAGCACGATCTGGGCCAGCGCCCCGAGCAGGCCGACGATCGCGATGATGAGCACCAGACCGGGTGAGAAGGCCTGCAACTTACTGGTTTTCACCATGAGCTCGGCCATGTTGCGGGCATTGCCGTCGGTGGAGTCCTGGATGATCCATTCGGCGAAACGGTCGGAGGCCACGGTGCCCGCCACGATCACCGCGCCCAGCATCCAGGAACTGAACACCACCCGGGTGAACATCCGGAACGATTCGGCCGCCTCCTGCATCGCGCCGCCGCGTCTGGCCTCGGCCAATCTGAGGCCCGTGATGATGATGGAGGCCATCAACAGCAGTATCTGTATCTGATACGTGTAGTCGTTGATCTTGGTGAACAGCGAACCGGAATCGCTGGCCACCTCGTTGGGCACCTTCATCCAGAAGGTCAACGCCAGGATGATGGCTTCGCCCAGACCGTTCATCAGCGAATCGACCACTTTGCCGAAGGTCGAATCCCACGCCTTGTCCTTGACCGCGGTGGCCGCTTCCCCGGGATGGGTGGCGGCATTACCCGCCTTGCAGACCGCCGAGGCGGCGTCGCCGAGCGAGATCCCGGGGATACCGAGCTCGTCCAGCGCATCGTGTATCTCGTTACAGGTCTCGTCGAACCCGTAGGACTGACCGTAGGCCACCACCGGCGTCGCCATCGACACGGTGAAGATCACCGCGAGGATCGTGACGAGCCGTCTGGCCAGCGATACCCGGTACGAGACCGCGGGAGTTCGCTCCCCGCACCCGGAAGGGCTCTCTTCGCGCACTACCTGAGCTTCCACATTTCGTCCCAACATCGGAATCACCATCGAGTCCACCCCTCGAGCGATTCGACATACTCGGTCTGTGTGTTCGGCGAGGTGGTCGGCTTCAGCCGCCAATCCCCCGCGTCCCACACCATGATCAGTCGCAACGTCACCCACACCGGCTTCGCGTCGAGCGCCGGAGCACGCAGCGCCAACCGCACGATCGCCATATCGTCCGCGTAGTCGTCGATCTTGAACGCGTCGGACGCGACGAGGTACCGGGTCACCGATTCGGGCTGCTGTTCGGGCAGCCGATCCGCTTCCAGGGCCTTGTCGTAGGCCGCGATCTGCTGCGCCGAAACCCGCACCTGCCGTACATAGAGATCACGGTCCGCCGGCCGGGCGTTCAGCCGGTAGGTGATCTGGGCCGCGGCCAGCGCGGCGCCCTGCGGGGTGTGCGAGTACCCCACCGCCAGCCCGTCCTCGATCCGGTTCGGGCCGTCGGAACTCGAGAACGGCACCGACGCCCCGAACACCCGCTGCCAGCCGCGGGGATCGGTGGTGCCCGCCGGCGCGGCGGTCAGCCAATCGGGGTCGGTCGGCTTGCGTTGCGGAGACGGGTTCTGCGGAAGAACCTGCCCCGCCGGGTTGTTGGGGATATCTATACGCCGGTTGAACACATCCACCTCCGGATCGGCGAATCCCTCGCCCACCGTGGCCGGGGGCGGCGGCGCCGAGACGGGTTCGTCGTCGCGGCCCGTCCACATGACGACGCCGACCACCACGATCAGCGCCAGTACCGCCGCGGAGGCGATGACTCCGAAGGAGACGCGGTCACGCTGATAGGTCTCCTTCCCGCTCACGACGGCGCCTCCACTTTCACTATGTCACTGGGTAATTCGGTCACAGGGTCGATCGGTCGCGTGGTCGAATCCGGGTCCGGCAGTCGTAACCTCCAATCCCGGGCGAACCACTCCACCGTCGTGTGGTTCACCGCTCTCGAACTGTCCGAGTACTCGCTGTACACATCCACCGCGGCGCGCTGGTCGCTGTACTCGGTGATCCGGTACCCCAGCAGCCGCGGCGCGTAGACCGGATCCGCCGGACCGCTGATGGACAGCTGCACCCGGTTCACCGCCCATTCGTCCTTCGCCGGGCCCGGAACCACTTCCCGGGCAACAATATTCGACCATTGTCCGTCATCCGCTATCGCCAGGCGCACGGCGTGCACCATGGCGGAGATCCCGGCGCCGGTGGGAGAGTGCTCGAAACCTGTTGCGGCGCCGTTAGTTTGAGCCGTCGGACCCTGATCGCTATGCGGTAACGATACGCCCTGGAACGGCACCCAGCGCACATTCGTCGGGGGCGCCGACAGATCGGGCGGTGCCGCGGCGTCCCCGCCGCCACAGCCCGCGACGCCGGCCAGCAGCAGCGCGGACAGCATCTGGGCAGCCCTGAGGACATACGGCCGGCCGGACCGGCGCGCAGCCGGAATCACGGTCGATTTCATGCGCAGGTCGTTCTCCTCGCCTCGCCCCGGATCATCCGGGCAGGAACGCCAGGGCGATACCGGAGGCGCCGCTGGCCACGATCGCGCCGAGCAGGCTCATGAGCACCCCGTGCGAGGCGTCGTTCATCGCCAGATCGCCCTTGAACGTCAGCCACAGCTTTCCGGCCGAAACGATCATCCACGCCAGACAGCCCATGAGAACGAACCAGAGCAGCCAGTTCAGCAGCTGCATCAACGGTTCCAACACTTCGGCCGGCATCTGCTTGTACGCAAGAACACCGGCCGCCCCGACCAGATCCATTACAACCTCACGTTCCGATGACGGCGTTCATGATGGTGCCGGCACTGGTCGCGACCACGCCGCCGATCATCGCGCCGGCCACCATCTTCGGGGACTCCAGTCCACCGCCGGTCCATTTCTCCCACGCGAACTTGCCGCCCGCGTAGATGATGCCGCAGATCCCGGACAGTAGGACGAACCAGGTGAGGTACCGCACCAGCTGCAGGATCTTCTCCGACCCGGGCGGGGCCTCGGGCGTCGGATTGCCCACCTGGGCCACAACAACGGTGTCGTAGACCTGGTGAACGGCGAGAAGTACGGTGCTCATCGGGTGCCTTTCTCGATAGCTGAGGTGCAACATTCGGTCCGCGCGAGCGCGGGGAGCACGACACGGAATACGTGCTCGACGGCGGCGATCACGGCATCACTCCTCTACGAATCTCGATCGGCCCCGAGTGGGGGCGGCTTCCGATTCCTCCAGCGCGGCACGGGCGGCCGCGACGATTTCCGAACCGAGCTCCCTGATATCCAGAGGGACCTCGTCGAGTGGGTCGATCCGGCGGCGGCGCTGCGGCGCGGTCGCGACACCCGGCGTCCACACCGGTAATTTCTCCGGTTCGACCAGCGTCCACTCCTCGTACCAGGGCACCTGCCAGACCCGGCCGGCCAGTGAGGCGACCACATCGCGGTAGCGCCGGATCTCCGGCGCCATCCGGCCCGGCCGCGCCGCCACCGTGATGAGGCCGAGGACCTGGCTGGGCCCGGCGAATCCCGAATGGTGCTGGCGCAGCAGATCGTGCGCATGGGTCAGTCCGGCGATGGTCTCCCGCGCCACCAGCACCACGAACGGCGATTCCCGCTCGAAGACACCGGGCCAGCGCCGGCCCGAATCCGCGGCAGGGGCCAGCACATGGGCCAGCGAACTGGCGCCCGCGCCGCCGTGGACGCCCAGCAACCACACCAGCGGCGCACGGCCGGCGCCGGGAACAGGACGGTCCCAGACCGCGGCGCGGCGTGATTCCGGCGGCGGTACCACCCCGGCAGTGGTGTTACGTTCGGGTCGGCGTGGAAGATTCATAGCAACAGCCATGATGCCTCCCTCCGAGATGCGGCATATCCGCGGAGCCCGGAGCGCCGGTGCAGGGATCGCATCATGACGCCATCCCGGCGAGTAGTCGCTCGTAGGTCAGCCGCGTCTCGTCGGCGAGTGCGACGTGGCGCACCAGTTCACCGCGTGCCAGGTGCGGGTCGTAGGGCACCTCGACGATATCGCGGACCCAGCCGGCCAGATGCTCGCGCAAATGGTCGGCTACCCGCGAATCGGCGCCACTCTGTTGATGGGAGACCACGATGGTGGTGTCGCCGACAATTCCGCCGCCCATGGGTTCCGACGAGTCGCCGTATTCGTCGTCGAGCCATTCGAGGGTCACCCGCAGGCGGTTGGCCGCGTCGACCCGCGCCGGGATGGTCAGGACCAGCGCCACATCCGCGTCGTCGAGCAAGGGCCGCAGCTGCCGGCTGGCGATCGGGTTGCCGCCGTCGTAGACACCGATGTATCCGGCCTGGTCGACCGCCCGGGCCACGGTGAGATAGCTCGCGCGGCGGCGCAGCGGCGCGGCGTCCCGCCACAGCAGGCCGATACCGGAGGTGGCCCGGGACATACAGTCCTTCAACGGGGCCGGTTCGTCGTCGCCGCGACCGTACAACCACTGTTGCATGCTGATCGGGTGCAGATGCTCGTCGGCGCCACGCAGGGCCAGATCACCCCCGGCCGGCGTGGCGTCCACCGCGATCGTGGCGGTGCCCGCGAGACCGAGTTCGCCCGCCAATCCGAGCGTGGTGGTCGTGGTGCCGGCGCCGCCGCAGCCGCCCACCACCAGGATCGGCCGGGGCTCGCCGGCCGCACGGGTCCGGGCGCCACCCGGCAACTGCACCACCCGCGCCTTCCGGTCCCCGTCCGGCCCGTCCGTCACCTCGGCATCCGGTGCGGTGTCGAGCCAGCGGCTCCAATCCTCTCCCATCGCAGCACTCTCCTCTATCCGGCCGAGATACCCGTGATGAGGGTGCGGCCGTCGATCACCGCGGTGGTGACCGTTTGCCTGCTGTAGGTAGCGGGCTCGCCACCGGGCCGGAACTCGGTGACCTCGACTGTGTACCGGCCATCGGCCACGGTCACGATGCGCACACAGTGCGTGGTGCCAGGGGCGACACTGTCGATACCGGCCTGGATCACCTCTGCGGAGGACACCGGCGCGGCGGGCGCGACCGCGGCACGCGCTTCGGCGCCGGAACGCTGTACGTAGTAGGCGTATTGGAAGCGCAGCACGGCCTCGGGCCCGGAATTCGTGCCGCCCGGTCCCGCACCACGTACCACCTGTGCGGTCTGTTCGGGCGCACACGCCGCCGCGCCGGAATCGGCGCCGGTGCTCCCGGCGGTGAAGCGCAGGCCCGCGCCCCCGTCGGGCGCGGCGCCGGGGCCGGCGGCACCGGGTGTGCCGGGCGCCAGCAGGTACAGCACCACGGCGGCGGCGATACCGAGCAGCACCACCGCGGCGAGGAGCACTCCGGCGGTCCGGCGCCGACGGGCGCCGGGCTCGGCCTCGATATCGCGGAGCCGGGCCGGGGTACGGCCGATACGGGCCGGCTCGGTGAGTTCCTCGTCGTCGGTCCAGGGAAACCGCACCAGGTCCGCTTCGCGGTCGTCGCCGGGCGCGTCCACCCAATCCGACCAGCCCCCGGTGAATTCGGTACGACGACCGGACAGTTCGGCGGGGGCCGGATCGGGCCGGGCGGTCGCACTACCGGCCTCGGCGATGTAGTCGGGGTACCTGGCGGGGCCGTCCTCGGCCCCCGCGACGGCCTCGCCGCCGGGCTCCGGCGCGTGCGGCGACGCATCCGTGTCGCGCGCCCCCTCCGGCTCCAGCGGACCGTACCATCGATCGAGCTTTTTGTAGGACTTCAACATTCCCCCATTCCCGTGGCGCCGGGCGCATGATCTGGCATCATCGATCCCTCTCGGCGATCAGTTCACGGAGAACGAGTCGGTTTCGGTTGTACGGGGTGTGGGAGTGGTGGTCACCGGACCCTCCGGGGCACCATTGTTCACTCCTGTCCCAAATGGGAATTGTCCCGTACCGGAGGGAGCGGGCGCAGGCGACGCGCCGGGATCGGAACCTGAGAATCCGTTCGGCGCGGGAACTCCACTGTCCGGCATGCTTGGGACCTGCGGAATCGCCTTTTCCGCGACGGGCTCGTGGCCGCTGCCGTGTATCGCGGCGAGATCCCGCGCGGCGGCGGCGAACCAGTCGGCGATGAAGCGGGTGGGTGCCTCACCGGTGGCCGAAATGGCCGCATTACCATAGGCCTGGTGCCGCTGGATGGTGTCCCAGTAGCGCACCCAGGTCGTGGTGTCGAGCAGGGCATGATTGTCGGTGATGTTGTCGACGACCGCGTCGAAAGCCTGACTCACCAACCGGATACCGGTGGTGGGCGGCACGAGCTGCGGTACCGCCCCCAGCAGTTTTACTCCCAGCATCATCAGCGCCGCCGGCGGATTCGCCAGGCCGGCAGTGGCCAGTTCGGCGATCGCCGTGGGGTTCAGCACCGTACGGACCACCGTGACCACCGCGTTCAGCCCGATCATGCCCACTTTCAGCAGGGCTCGCATGGCTCCCGGAATATCCAGCGGGGTCCGCGGATCGGCGGCATCGGCCAGCCGTTCGGAGATCGACTTCTTCGGCGAGATGTTCAGCGTCGCCAGCGAGGTGCCCTGGATATCCTCGTTGACCACCTTGGTGGCCGTTTTGATCGAGGTGAACGCCAGGGCCTGGGCGATGGAGGTGAGCGAGGCGATCGGATCGCCACCGCTGAGCTTCATCTGCCCCACCACACCGGCCACGGCCTTCAGGATCGGTGCACCCTCGGGCGCATCGCAGGCGAGATCGCCCGCGGCACAGAAACTCGCCACGCGACCGGTGAGCGCACCGAAATTCTCCGCGGTGTCGCGGTCCGGGGCGATACCGCCGCCGGTGGCCGGCGTCTGGTTCAGTGCCGCGATATGCGCGATCTCGGCGCCCTCGGTACCGGGCGCGGGGTCTGGGTTGGCCTTACCCGGCGCACCGGGGAACAGCGGGGCTCCGGCGTTCCTGGTCGGATCACCGATCAAGGCGACGGCGGCGATCTTGTCGGCGGGCAGGCTGCCCTGCCCCTGGCCGATCTCTTGGGCGAACACCGAGGCCACGTGCGCGCCCTGCGAATATCCGACGATCGCGAAGCGGGTCTCGGGGCAGCGCTGCGCCACCGAGCTCGCCATACTGCGCAGCCGGATCAGGCCGCCCTTCACCGAATCCGAATACGGTGTGGCGCTTCCGCCGTCCACCCCGCCGAAGCTGGATTCGTAGGGCACGTAGGCACGCTCGACCAGCCCCTGATCGGGCGCTGCGGCCATGAGCGGCCGGAAGACGGTGGACAGCATGCCGGTATCGGTCGTGGGCGCGGCATCCGGCGAGGATTCACCGGTGCCCTGGATCCCCAACGCGTACAGTGCCGGACACGAGGTCACCGCGAGTTGGGTCGACGGGCCCGCCGGATTCGGCGGTTGAGCGTACGCGGGAGCGGCGAGTGTGCCCGCTGCCGCCGTCGCCACAGCGACGGTGAATGCGATCAGCATCCCCGAGAATCTTGTGCATCCAGCCATAGCGACCCGCAATCAGTCCTACCGCAGTTACCGAGCGCGACGAAACGCAGTAAACGGTAACAGATTCCGGCTATGACCGCTGAAGCGCCGAAGAGTTTACGCAACCCGCCAGCGCGACCCGTACGTGACGCGGCGCGCCGAAGCCCGAACGTTATATTCTTCCGGCGACCCCAGCGGGGCTGCCAAGACCCCGAAACACGGCCGCAGACACGCCTCTTCCGGCCGGAGCGAAGGGGAAAACCGCAGGAGACACCGGCGGTCACCCCGGACACACGGAACCACCGCCCGGCGCCCGCGCGTCGCCGGCCTCAGGGAAGACCGCGGCGGAGGCACAGGTGTACGAGTCCACGGCGCGGCGGGCGCGCGGGCACCCAGGGAGACCACGGCTACGACGAAGGCGCGGAAACGCTCAAGCGGCGGAGGTGACCCGGTAGACGTCGTAGACACCCTCGACATTACGGACAACATTCAGCAAATGCCCGAGATGCTTCGGATCCCCCATCTCGAAGGTGAATTTGCTGATCGCCACCCGGTCGCCGTGGGTGGCCACCGACGCGGACAGGATATTGACCTTCTCGTCGGCGAGCACCTTGGTGACATCGGAGAGCAGCCGGGTGCGGTCCAGCGCCTCGATCTGGATAGCCACCAGGAATATCGAATGCGGCGACGGCGCCCATTCGACCTCGATGATGCGTTCGGACTGCCCCCGCAGCGAATCGGCGTTGGTGCAGTCGACCCGGTGCACACTCACCGACCCGCCGCGGGTCACGAAACCCATGATCTCGTCACCCGGTACGGGAGTGCAGCATTTGGCCAGCTTCGCGACGGTCCCCTCGGCGCCGGGGATCAGCACGCCGGCATCGCCGGTGAGCCGCTGCCGCGACGGTGTGGTGGACGGCGTGGAACGCTCGGCGAGTTCGTTCTCGACATCACCGATCCCGCCCAGCTGAGCCATCAGCCGCTGCACCACATGGTGCGCGGAGACCTGATGCTCGCCGACCGCGGTGTAGAGCGCGGAGATATCGCTGTAGTGCAGTTCGTGGGCGACGGCGGTCATGGCGTCGACGCTCATCAACCGCTGCAGCGGCAGTCCGACGCGACGGACCTCCTTGTTGATCTGCTCCTTACCGCTCTCCAGGGCCTCTTCGCGACGCTCCTTGGCGAACCACTGCCGGATCTTGGCCTTGGCACGCGGCGAGACGACGAAGGCCTGCCAGTCCCGGCTGGGCCCGGCATTGGGCGCCTTGGAGGTGAAGACCTCGACGACCTCGCCGTTCTCCAGCTGGCGTTCCAGTGCGACCAGCCGTCCGTTGACCCGGGCCCCGATGCACTTGTGCCCGACCTCGGTATGCACCGCGTAGGCGAAATCCACCGGAGTCGATTTCTGCGGCAGCGTGATCACATCACCCTTCGGGGTGAACACGAAGATCTCGGGCGCTTTGAGGTCGAACCGCAGCGATTCCAGGAACTCCGCCGGGTCGGCGGCCTCGCGCTGCCAGTCGAGCAGCTGCCGCATCCAGGCCATATCGTCGACCTCGGCGGCGTCCCCGGAATGGCGGCCCTTGGTCTCCTTGTAGCGCCAGTGCGCGGCGATTCCGAACTCGGCGGTCCGGTGCATATCGTGGGTGCGGATCTGCACCTCGAGCGGCTTACCGTCCGGACCGACCACCGTCGTGTGCAGCGACTGATAGACGCCGTAGCGGGGCTGGGCGATGTAGTCCTTGAACCGCCCGGCCATCGGCTGCCACAGCGAATGCACCACGCCGACGGCGGCGTAGCAGTCGCGCACCTCGTCGCACAGGATCCGGATACCCACCAGGTCGTGGATATCGTCGAAATCCTTCCCCTTCACGATCATCTTCTGGTAGATCGACCAGTAGTGCTTGGGGCGGCCCTCGACGGTGGCGGGGATCCGGGACGCCGCGAGGGTATTGACGATCTCCGCGCGCACCTTCGCGAGATAGGTGTCACGTGACGGCGCCCGGTCGGCGACCAAGCGGACGATCTCGTCGTATTTCTTGGGATGCAGGATCGCGAACGCGAGATCCTCCAGTTCCCATTTGACGGTGGCCATACCCAGCCGGTGCGCCAGCGGCGCGATCACCTCGAGGGTTTCGCGTGCCTTCTTGGCCTGCTTCTCCGGGGGCAGGAACCGCATGGTCCGCATATTGTGCAACCGGTCGGCCACCTTGATCACCAGGACACGCGGGTCGCGCGCCATCGCGATGATCATCTTGCGGATGGTCTCGGCCTCCGCCGCGGCACCCAGGTTCACCTTGTCCAGCTTGGTGACCCCGTCTACGAGATGGGCCACCTCGGAGCCGAAATCCGCGGTCAGCTGTTCGAGTGAGTACCCGGTGTCCTCGACGGTGTCGTGCAGCAGCGCCGCGACCAGGGTGGTGGTGTCCATACCCAGCTCGGCCAGGATGTTCGCGACCGCCAGCGGGTGGGTGATGTACGGGTCACCGGATTTGCGGAACTGGGTCGCGTGCCGCTCGTCGGCCACATCGAACGCCCGCTGCAATTGGGTGAGATTGGCCTTCGGGTACAGTTCGCGGTGCACCGTGGCCAGCGGCTCGAGCACCGGTTTGACCGCCGGGATGCCGCGCTGACCGGTCATCCGCCGGGCCAGCCGGGCGCGCACCCGGCGCGACGCCGAACTGGGGACCGCGCCGGAGGAGCGGGTACCGTCGGCGTCGGGCGCGGCCGTCGGGCGCGAACCGGCGGCAGGGGCAGGGGTGGCGGCACCATTCGACTGCGAACCGGACGCCTGCTCGACATTCGCCTCGCCCAGATTCTGAGTCATGCCACCACCTCTCCGTGCCGCGGCAGATCACCGCAACGTTCCAGACCACCAACCTTAACCCCCACAGCATCGTGGGAAACCCCCGCCGCAACACCATCGACATGGATCGATATCCCCAGCCACCCGGTAGAACGCCCGATCGCACCCCGACGTTCCCCCGGCGGCGCGGTCCGGGCTCATTCCACCAGACCGGCCGGGGTCAGTTCCAATTGCCGAGTGACCCCGATCTCGTCCAGGAACCGCTGATCATGACTCACCACGAGCAGCGCGCCCCGGTACGCGGCGAGCGCTTGGGTGAGATGGCCGAGACTCACCAGGTCGAGATTGTTGGTGGGTTCGTCCAGTATGAGCAGGCCGGGCGCGGGCTCGGCGAGCAGCAGGACGGCCAGCGCGGCCCGCAACCGCTCGCCACCGGACAGGGCGGCGGCGGGCACATCGGCGGCGGCACCACGGAACAGGAAGCGAGCGAGCCGGGCGCGGATTCGCTCCGGTGTGGCGTGCGGGGCGGCAGCCGCGACATTGTCGTAGACGGTCCGCTGCTCATCGAAGATATCGAGACGCTGCGGGAGCAGCCGCCAGGGCACCCGGGGCGGTTCCGCGGTGATCCGCCGCAGCAGCGTGGTCTTTCCCACGCCGTTGCGGCCGGTGATCGCCAGCCGCTCCGGCCCCCGTACCGCGAGGGAGACCACCGGCCCGTTGGCCAGTTCGACCCCGTCGAGGTCGAGGACCTCTTGCCCGGGATACAGGCGGGTACCGGCCAGATCGACGCGTATCTCACGATCGTCGCGCAGCATCTCCTCGGCCTTGTCCAGCCGTTCCTCGGCATCCTCCACCTTCTCCAGGTGGTTGCTGCGCAATTTGCCCGCCGCGACCTGCGCCTGCCTTTTGCGCTGGCCCATGATGATCTTCGGTTCGCGTTTGTTCTCGAACATCTTCTGTCCGTACCGCTGCCGCCGATCCAGTTTTATCCGGGCCTGCACCAGTTCCCGCGACTGCCTGCGCACATCGCTGCGGGCCTCCCGGATCGCCGCCCGCGCGCTCTGCTGTTCCTGTTCGACGGCGCGCTCGTAGTCGCTGTAGTTACCACCGAACAACCGCAAGGCGCCGCCGCGGAGTTCGGCGATGGTGTCCATCCGCTCCAGCAGGTCCCGGTCGTGGCTCACCACCACGATGGTCCCGGTGAACTGTGCGACGACCTCGTAGAGGCGGGCGCGGGCGGCCCGGTCGAGATTGTTGGTGGGTTCGTCGAGCAACAGCACATCGGGTTCGGTCAGCAGTTGCGCGCCGAGGCCGAGCAGTACGGTCTCGCCACCGGACAGTGTGGCCAGGCGGCGGTCCAGCTGCTGTACACCGTCGGCGAGGTAGCCGAGACCGAGCCGGCCGAGCATCGCCACCGCGCGTTCTTCGATATCCCACTGCGCCCCGACGACCTCGAAATCGGCCTCGGCGGCGATACCGGACTCGATGCGATGCAACGCTTCTCGGATCCCCGCAATACCGAGTACCGCGTCGACGCGCCGGCCGGCGGCGAGCCCGAGATCCTGGCGTAGATAGCCCAGCTCCCCGGTTACGGTGATCGACCCGCGAGCGGGCAGCAGATCGCGCGCCACCAGCCGCAGCAGAGTGGATTTCCCGGCGCCGTTGGCTCCCACGAGCCCGATATGGCCCGCGGCGAGCACCGCGTCGAGCCCCTCGAACACCGGAATCCCGTCCGGCCAGGTGAAGGAGAGATCGGAGAGAGAAATATCGGCCATGGCTGCCCCTGGAGGTATCGATACGGAGGCGACGCGCAGAATGCGGGCCGCACGAGCGACTACCTCATGAGAGCAACGGCAGCTCCGATCATCGGGGACAGGACTCGGGCGAGAGTACGCACCGGCCTCCACGAACGCCAGCACATTATGCGCCGAGTCACCTACCGGCCAGGCGGCCAGGCGCCGGCGCGCGCGGGCGACACCGCCGGGATACAGGGGCGAACCGCCCGATCCCGGAGCAACAGCGGACCGGCCGGGGCGGCTATACGGTGACGATCGATGTAACCGGGTACTCGCCCTGCCGGTCCCGGCCGCCCAGCGCCTCGATTTCCAGCACGACCGCGGCAGCCACCACCTCGGCCCCGGCATCGGCGAACAGATCGGCGGCCGCGGCCAGCGTGCCACCGGTCGCCAGAACATCGTCGAGCAGCAGCACGCGACGACCCTCCAGCGCAACGCCGGTGGCCGGAATCTCCAGCGCCGCCGTACCGTATTCGAGTTCGTACTCCCGCGTGATCACCGGCGGTGGAAGTTTGCCGCGCTTACGGACGGCGAGCACACCGGTTCCCAGCGTGGTGGCGACTCCGGCGCCGAGCAGGAAGCCCCGGGCATCGACCCCGGCCACCAGGTCCACATCGGGCACCAGCGCGGCCAGACAGTCGACCACCGTGCGGAACCCCTCGGGATCGGCGAACACCGGTGTCAGATCGGCGAATCGGACCCCCGGCTCCGGGAAGTCGTGGGCCCAGCGGGTGTATCTGCGCACCATCGCGGCGGCCTGACCGGATCGTTCGGCCACCGCGTCCGCGGGTTCGACCGCCGCATGCTTGCTCACTGACACCTCCACCATCGGCTACCGCGCAGCTCAGCGCTGCAGGACCCACTGGTCCATATTCCAGCCGGATCCGGCCCGGGTGGGCCCCGCGACGGCATTCTGCAGGCCACCGCCGAAGGCGATGGTGCGCGGGGTCGCGAACAACGGAACGCTCGGCAGCTGTGCCCACAGCAGATTCTCCGCCTCGGTGAGCAGATTCAGCTGATCTGTCGAGTTGTCGTCGGCCGCAAGCTGATCCGTGATCGCATCGTAGCGTCCGCTGCGGAACTGACCCGCATTGAGTCCGCTGCCGCTGCGCAGACCGCTTACCGCGGCGATACCGTCGAGCGAACCGGCCGGACCCGGCAGCCCGCCGGGGCCGCCGAGAATCGCGTCCACCGCACCGCCGGCCAGCTGCGCGGTGCCGAAGTCCGGGGTGCCGGCGTCCTCCACGGTGATCCCGGCCGCCCGGCAGGAGTCGGCGATCATCGATACGGTGCGCGCGCGGCGGGCATCCGGGGCCAGATAGCCGACGCGGACGGTGAGCTGCTTCTTCCCGGACTCGGCGAGCGCCGACTCGGCCCCGGCCACATCACCACCGGCGAACGGATCGGCGGCGCCGGTCACCGCGGGGTAGAACGGCGAATCCGGCTGTACCGTCCGCGAATCCGCGAGACCCGAGCCCAGCCCGGTCTCCGGCGCCTCCGCCACCCGGCCGAGCTGGTCGAACAGCGCCTGGCGGGGCACGCACAGCGCGAACGCGCGCCGGGCGGCATCGGATTCGAAAACCCCGCCGGTGCCGAGCACCAACTGCTCGACCCCGCGGCTGGGCTGCTGTTCGACGGCGAACGCGTCCAGGTTCAGGTCCGGCAGCGAACCCGTGCCGATATCGACCACCGAAACCGAACCGTCCTCGATATGGGCGGCGAGATCGGCCGGTTTCGGGTACACCACGATCCGGCCGGTAGCGGGCGCGTCGCCCCACCAGCGTTCGTTGGCCACCAGGACCAGCCCGTCGTCGAGATCGAACGATTCGATCCGGTACGGCCCGGAGGACGGGAACGCGGTGATATCCAGATCACCGGGCGCCATATTCCACCCGGTGTTCCAGAACTGGGCCAGCCGGTCCAGTGCGGGCCGGTCATCGTTCTGGACGGCGGCGACGATATCGGGCACATTCGCCGCCTGGGTCGCCACATGCGCGGGCATCAGTTCACCGGCACCGAACAGGGTGCGCCAGGGCGAGTAGCGACGGCCCGGCCGGAACACGACGGTCCCGTCCTTGGACCCGGACTGGCATTCCACCCGCTCGATATCCGCGTAGCCGGCCGTGCTCGCCGAATCGAACCCGGGGAACCGGCCGCTGCGCGCGGCCCAGGTGAACACCAGGTCGTCGCATGAGGTGGGGACCCCGTCGGAGTAGACTCCCGCCGGGTTCAGCCGGTACTGGATGGTCTGCGCCTCCCCCGGCACCTCCTTGGCCGTACCCGTATCGGTGTCGGCGATCGGCTGCCCGTCGGGACCGGTGTAGAAGAACCCGGTGAGCACCCGGCCGAACACCGCCTGGGCCGCGGCCGCACCGGTTGCCGTCCCGCCGTTGTAGCTGGTGACGGTGGTGTCGACGGCGTAGCCGATCGACGGCACCTTGTCCTTGCCGGAACATCCGGCCGCCAGTCCGGCCGCCGCGGCCGTGGCCGCGAGCAGCGCGATCGTCCGGCGCAGAGATGAGTGTCGCATCGAACTACTCCTCGTCTGTCAGTGCCGCCTCTGTCGTTTTCCGGTGGGGCGGGCGCCGGGCGGAGGCCCGCCGGGCCCGGTCCTGCGTGAGTTGCGCTGCTCCGGGTCGTCGGGTGCGCCCACGGGGCGCCGGCCCGGCGCCGCCAGGGGCCGGTCGGCACCGGGGACGGGCCGGCCGCTCGCCTGCGCGGCACGGCGCGCGTGCACCTTCTTCGTATGCGCTGCCACCGGGCCCCAGCGTTCCTTGATGGATACCAGCAGCGGAGTCGCGAAGAAGATGGACGAGTAGGCGCCGACCACGGTGCCGACGAGCTGCACCAGTGCCAGGTCCTGCAGTGTGCCGACCCCCAGCATCCACACTGCGATCACCATCAGCCCGATAATGGGCAGCGCGCCGATGAGCGTGGTGTTGATAGAGCGCATCAGGGTCTGGTTGACGGCCAGATTCGCCTGCTCCCCGTAGGTACGCCGGCTCGTGTGCAGCACCCCGCGGGTGTTCTCCTCGACCTTGTCGAACACGACGACCGAGTCGTAGAGCGAGAAACCGAGGATGGTGAGCATGCCGATCACCATCGCGGGGGTGACCTCGAAGCCGACCAGTGAATACACCCCGGCCGTGACCAGGAGGTCGAAGACCAGGGCGGCCAGCGCCGCCAGGGCCATATCGCGTTCGTAGCGGATAGCGATGTAGACGCTGACCAGTACCAGGAACACCACCAACGCGATCAGTGCCTGCCTGGTGATCTGACCGCCCCAGGTCTCGCTCACATCGGAGGCGCTGATGGCGTTACGGCTCGGGTTGCCGGTGTCGTCGCGTGGCTGGAACTGGTCGAACAGTGCGGTCTGCAGGGCGCCGAGCTGCTGGGCGTCCAGCGTCTCCGAACGGATCAGGATGGTCTTGCCGTCGCCGGTGCCGACGGTCTGCACCGATTCGGGTGCCGAACCGATGGTGTCGCTGTAGACCGTCTCCACCTGCTCGGTGGTCACCTCACCGGCCGGCAACTGGATACGGGAGCCACCGACGAAGTCGATACCGAAGGTGAAACCGCGTACCGCCATGCTGAGCAGGCAGACCAGCACGATTCCGGCGGTGATCAGGTACCAGCGGCGGCGGTTGCCGACCACGTCGAGTACACCTGTGCCGGTGTACAGGCGGTTCAACCAGCTGTGCCGGGCGCCGGAGGGGCGCGGCGCGGCGGGTTTGTCCATCGTCACGGGGCTGTTCATCGTCACGCCTTCCCGACCGCGGCCTCGGCCGCCTTGCGTTCCCGGGCGAGCTCCTGCATCGCGCCGAGGCCGTTCACCGACGGTTTGGCCCAGTAGCTCGACCGGGACGCCAGGTGGACGAGCGGGGCCGTGACCAGGACCACGACCACCACATCGAGGATGGTGGTCAAACCGAGCGTGAACGCGAAGCCGCGCACCTGGCCGACCGCGAGGACGTACAGCACGGCGGCGGCGATGAAGCTGACGGCGTTACCGGACAGAATCGTCTTGCGGGCGCGCTGCCAGCCACGCGGTACCGCCGATCGGAAACTTCGTCCCTCGCGCATTTCGTCCTTGATCCGCTCGAAGAACACGACGAACGAGTCGGCGGTCATACCGATACCGATGATCAGACCGGCGATACCGGCCAAGTCGAGGGTGAACCCGATCCAGCGGCCGAGCAGGACCATGATGCCGTACACCGCGAAACCGGATCCGACCAGCGACAACGCGGTGAGGAACCCGAGCATGCGGTAATAGACCAGACAGTAGACGAGTACCGCGATCAGACCGACCGCCCCGGCGATCAGGCCCGCTTTCAGCGAGGACAGCCCGAGGGTCGCCGAGACCGTCTCGGCCTCGGAAGTCTGGAATGACAGCGGCAGCGAACCGTACTTGAGCGTATTCGCCAGTTCCTTGGCGCTGGCGGCGTTGAAGTCACCGGAGATCGAGGTGCGCCCGCCCAGCTGGGGGCCCTGCTGAACCACCGGTGCGCTGACCACCTCCGAATCGAGGACGAAGGCGACCCGCTGCTGCACGTACTCACCGGTGAGCGAGGCCCAGGCATCGCTTCCGCTGCCCTTGAACTCCAGGTTGACCTCATGCCGCGCCTGCTCGGTGTTCAGACCCGAGGTCGCGTTGGCGATCTCCTGTCCGTCGATCCGGCTCTTGTCGAGCAGGAACACCTCTTTACCGTCGGTGGAGCAGGTGACCAGCGGCAGGTTCGGATCATCGTTACCCGCGAGCGGATCGGAGGCGGTGCAGTCCATCGACGCCATGGCGAGCTGCTGGGTGGTGGGATCGGTGCTCTGCCGGATGGCCTTGGCCATCTCGATCTCCCGCTGCGCCTGCTCCTGTGGGGTCAGCGTCCCTTCGGCGGGCGTGGCCGGCGGGGCATTCGGATCCTGTGGAGCGGGGGCCGGGCCGGTTTCGGTGGGCGCCGGGGATTCGCCGGGCGCCTGGGCCGGATGGACGGCGGTCTCGCTTTCCGGCAGGGGCGCGGCGGCGGGCGTCTCCTCGACCGGTGCGCCCGCGCCGGTATCGGGGGTCGCGCCGTCCTGGGCGCCGGCATCGGGCGCGGTGCCCGCATCGGGGGTTGTGCCCTCGGTACCGCTCCCGGGTGCCGTGCCCGGCTCACCGGCCGGGGCGGGAGCCGCGGGCTCCGGAGCCGGGGTGGTGCCGCCCGGGGCGGGCTGCTGAGCGGTCGGCGCCGGGTTGTATTTCAGGACCGGCCGGATGTACAGCTTGGCGGTGCTGGCCAGGGTGCGGGCCTGCTGGCTGTCCTCTCCCGGGACGGTGATCACCAGGTTGTCCCCGTCGATCACGACCTCGGAACCGGAGACGCCGAGACCGTTGACCCGGTTCTCGATGATCTCCTGTGCCTTGGCGAGACTGTCCTTGCTGGGCCGGTTCCCGTCGGGCGTTCGCGCGGTCAGGGTGACCCGGGTACCACCCTGTAGGTCGATGCCGAGTTTGGGTGTCGGTGATTTGTCACCGGTGAAGAACACCAGCGCGTAGATCGCGGCCACCAGCACGCCGAACAAGGCGAGCCAGCGGAATTGGTGCGCCGATCCCTGGGACGGTGGCACAGGTCGTCATCTCCTAGGCGGAAGTTCTGGGTGGAACGGCCACGGCACATGCCTATACCACCGGTTGCCCGGGATATCCGGTTCCGGTGGCCGGGCCGTGGTGTGTCAGTCCTTGGTCAGCCGGGTTTCGGTCTGCGCCGGGGTCTCCTCGGCGGCGGCGGCGGGGGCGTCGGCGGAGTCGGTTGACTCGGCGCCCTCAGCGCTGTCACCAGCGGTTTCGTCGTCGGTATCGTCGACGCGCACGTCGCGGATGGCCGCACGTAGCCAGGTGGTCACGACATCCTCGGCGATCTCGAGATCGACACTGGTGTCGTCGGCCTCGACCACGGTGCCGTACAGGCCCGAGGTGGTGGTGACCCGGTCACCGACCTTCAGGCTGTCCTGCATCTGGGCGACTTTGTCGGCCTCTTTCTTCTGGCGGCGCATGCCTAGGAACATCGGCACCAGCAGCGCGACCAGTATGAGCGGAAACAGCAGATCCATGGTCGAAGTCAGTTCCTGATCTGGGTGGGGAGGGGGACAGGTACGCACACAGTCTGCCAGTTCTTCGGATCCGCGCCACACCCGCACGCCCCAACACGCGGTACCGGGGCGGAGCCGGGTGTGGCCCGGTGGCACATCTCACCCTCCGGCGAACACCCGGCGGGCAATGGCCGGCCCCGCGATAATCGGCGGATGACTCCCGAGGAAGTCCACGAGATCACTTTCGCGCGAGCGCCGTTCGGCCGCCGGGGCTACCGGGAACAGGATGTCGACGAACTGCTGGACCTCGTCGCCGCCGCGCTGCAGCGCCGCGTCACATTGACCCGCGAGATCCTGAACCGCGGGTTCCGGGCGCCGGCGGGATTGTTCGGGCGCGGCTACCACCCCGAGCAGGTGGACGCCTTCGTCGAGCGGGTGCGGCGCGAGTTCGGCTTCTGACCGGACGGCGGACCGCCGCCGTTCACTCGAACAGGTCGAGCGTCGGGTGGGGTTCCCGGCTCCGCACCTCCAGCCCGCCGAAGGCCAGGTCAGGGGGCGGTGTGAGACCCAGATGGGTCCAGGCGGCCGCGGTCGCCACCCGGCCGCGCGGGGTACGCGCGACCATCCCGGCCCGCACCAGGAACGGTTCGCACACCTCCTCGACCGTGGCGGGTTCCTCGCCGACCGCCACGGCCAGGGTCGATACGCCCACCGGCCCTCCACCGAAACCCCGGACCAGGGCACCCAGCACCGCGCGGTCGAGCCGGTCCAGGCCCATCGGGTCGACGTCGTAGACCTCGAGTGCCGCCCGGGCGACCGCCAGGGTGATCATGCCGTCGGCCCGGACCTCGGCGTAGTCGCGCACCCGGCGCAAGAGCCGGTTGGCGATCCGGGGTGTCCCCCGGGAGCGGCCCGCGACCTCGGTGGCGGCATCGGTATCGATGCCCACACCGAGGATCTGCGCGGAGCGCTGCAGGATGAGCAGCAGTTCGTCGGGTTCGTAGAAGTCCATATGGCCGGTGAAACCGAACCGGTCGCGCAGCGGGCCGGTGAGCGCACCCGCGCGGGTGGTGGCCCCCACCAGGGTGAACGGCGCGATATCGAGCGGAATCGACGTCGCGCCCGGCCCCTTGCCGACCACCACATCGACCCGGAAATCCTCCATCGCCAGATAGAGCATCTCCTCGGCGGGCCGGGCCATGCGGTGGATCTCGTCGATGAACAGCACGTCTCCGGCGACCAGGTTGCTGAGCATGGCGGCCAGATCGCCCGCGCGTTCCAGGGCCGGTCCGGAGGTGATGCGCAACGCGGTCCCGAGTTCGGTGGCGATGATCATCGCCAGGCTCGTCTTACCCAGGCCCGGCGGACCCGACAGCAGGATGTGATCGGGGGTACCGCCACGCGCCCGGGCGCCGCGCAGCACCAGGGCGAGCTGTTCACGTACCCGCGGCTGACCGATGAAGCCGTCGAGCGAGGTGGGGCGTAATCCGGAGTCGGTATCCCCGTCGGAGGCCAGGTAGCCGGCGCTGACCGGCGATTCCGGGGTGTCTTGGTCGTCGTCGTATTCCATTGCTGCCTAGCGGTTCCGGCCCAACATCCCGAGCGCGGCGCGCAGCGCGGCCGAATTACCCGCGGCGGGGTTCTCGGCCAGCACCGCGTCCACGGCCGGTTCGGCCTGTTTGAGCGGGAACCCGAGACCGGCGAGGGCTTCCACGACCTGATCGCGGACGGGAGTGTGCACCGGTGCGGCAGTGGCCGCACCGCCGGCGGGTACCGGCACCAGGTTCACCTTGTCCCGCAGTTCCACGACCATCCGCTCGGCGCCACGTTTACCGATCCCGGGCACCCGGGTGAGGGCCGCGATATCGCCCGCGGCCAGTGCCTTGCGCAGCGCCTCGGGTTCCAGTACCGCCAGCACCGCCATGGCCAGCCGCGGGCCCACCCCGGACACGGTCTGCAACAGACCGAACAGATCACGCGACTCGGTGTCGGCGAACCCGTACAGGGTCATCGAATCCTCGCGCACGATCAATGCGGTGAACAGCGTGGCCTCGGCACCACGGGTGAGACCGGCCAAGGTCGCGGGGGTGGCGTTGAGCTGATATCCGACTCCCGAGGCCTCCAGGACGACATGATCGAGGGCGAGTTCCAGGACTTCGCCGCGTAGAGACGCGATCACCCGCGTACCGCCTTCCGCTGCTGTTCGAGTCGTTGTGTGTACTGCTTCCGGGCCCGTTCGGCCAGGGCTTCGGCCCGTGCGATCCGCTCCAGCAGCGGCGCCCGCCAGCAGTGGCAGATGGCGAGTGCCAGCGCGTCGGCGGCATCGGCCGGTTTGGGCGGGGCCGCGAGCCCGAGGATCCGGGTGACCATGGCCGTCACCTGTTTCTTGTCCGCACCGCCGTTACCGGTGACGGCCGCCTTCACCTCACTGGGAGTATGGAACATGACCGGGATATCGCGGCGCGCGGCCGCCAGTGCGATGACCCCGCCCGCCTGTGCGGTGCCCATGGCGGTGCGCACATTGTGCTGCGCGAACACCCGCTCGATCGCCACCACTTCGGGTCGGTGGGTTTCCATCCACTCCTCGGCGGCATCGGATATCCGCAGCAGTCGCCGGGCCAGGTCCATCTCGGCCGGTGTGCGGACCACATCCACCGCGATCGCCCGCACGGTGCGCCCCGCGCCCCCTTCGACCATGCTCACCCCACACCGGGTGAGCCCGGGGTCGACGCCCATCACCCGCACCGACGAATCCCTTCCCAGAACGAACAGTTGTTCGAAGTCTAGTGCAGGACCGGGTATCTCGGTGCCAGGGACACGGGCCGGGGTCGACGGGGGCTCAGCGGCCCAGCTGCGCTGCGAAGATGTCGTACGCGGCGGCGTCGTAGAGCACGAACCGCACTTCCTCGACCCGGGTCGAGGTGGCCCGGACGGCGTCGATCGCGATCCGAGCCCCGTCGTCCATCGGCCAGCGGTACCCACCGGTGGAGATCGCCGGGAACGCGACCGTCCGCGCGCCCAGTTCGTCCGCCACCCGCAGCGATTCGCGGTAGCAGGAAGCCAGCAGCGGGGCGAGCTGTGCCGCGCGGTCGCCGCGGGCCGACCACACCGGGCCGACCGCATGAACGACCCATCGGGCCGGCAGATCGCCGGCAGTGGTCGCCACTGCCTGCCCGGTGGGCAGTCCGCGGGGGTAGTCGGTCTCCCGTAGCCGCCGGCATTCGGCCAGGATCGCGGGCCCTCCGCGCCGGTGTATCGCGCCGTCCACACCCCCGCCGCCGAGCAGTTCCGAGTTGGCGGCATTGACCACCGCGTCGACCTGCTGCTCGGTGATATCCCCGTGCACGAGAGTCACAGCGACCATGCCGCCATTGTGCCGCCGCCCGCCACCCCCGCTCCGGTGGCACGCCCGTGGTCCCTCGATCCCGCGTGCCCGGCGCGCATGACCCGCCCCGCAGCGCCCCCTGGACAAACGCGTAACCAACTGGTTACTCTTTGCTCGTGGACGAGGTAGCCGCGGCAATCGCCGACCCGGTACGGCGGGAGATCCTGGAGATGCTGCGCGGCACCCGCCGCACCGCGGGCGCGATCGCCGACCGGTTCCCGATCAGCCGGCCCGCGATCAGCCGGCATCTCCGGGTACTACGCGACAGCGGCCTGGTCCGCGACGAACTGGTGGGACGGCAGCGCTACTACACCCTGGACACCGCACCGCTACGCGAAATACGCACCTGGCTCGCCGCCCTGGACGAACCGGCGGCGTGGGAACACCGGCTGGACGCACTGGCCACCGAGGTCCACCGGACCCGCCGTGAGCGCAGATCGACCGCCGAGCAATCCCCTATCGGGCCACAACTCCCCGATCCCCTGAAAATTTCCGACCACGAGGAGAACTCGGCATGACCATCCACCCCACCGGACGCCTGGAGAACACACCGGCCGGCCACGATCTGGTCCTCACGCGGACCTATCGCGCACCCATCACGGACGTCTGGGCCAGTATCACCGAATCCGAGCGCACCGCCCGCTGGTTCGGGCCGTGGCAGGGCGAGCCCGGACCGGGCCGGACAATACGGGTGCGGTTGTCCTACGAAGAGGGGCAGCCCTGGAGCGAGTACACGGTCGACGCGTGCGACCCGCCACGTCATCTCGCCCTGCGCACCGTCGACGAGCACGGCAGCTGGCAGCTCGAGGTCACCCTCACCGAACACGAGGGGCTGACCGAGCTCGTGTTCGTCCATCATCTGATCTCGACCGAACAGCTACCCGAGATCGGGCCGGGCTGGGACTACTACCTGGATGCGCTCGGTGCGTCGCGCACGGATGCGCGACGCCCCGACTTCGACGACTACTACCCCGCCCTGCGAGATCACTACGCCGGGCTGGCCGGCTAGTCGGCGTCCAGTTCGGCCAGTACCTCGTCGGAGATATCGACATTGGTGTACACGTTCTGGACGTCGTCGCTGTCCTCCAGCGCGTCGACCAGTTTGAACACCTTGCGGGCACCGTCCGCGTCGACCGCGACACTCACCGACGGCTGGAACCCGGATTCGGCGGAGTCGTAGTCGATATCGGACGACTGCAGCGCCTTGCGGACCTCGATCAGATCGCCGGGCTCGCTGATGATCTCGAAGGATTCACCGAGGTCGTTGACCTCCTCGGCGCCGGCATCCAGCACCGCCATCAGCACATCGTCCTCGGACAGACCGTTCTTCTCCAGAGTGACGATGCCCTTGCGGTGGAACAGGTAGGACACCGATCCCGGATCGGCCATGTTCCCGCCGTTGCGGGTCATAGCGACGCGCACCTCGCCGGCGGCCCGGTTGCGGTTGTCGGTGAGGCATTCGATCAGGACGGCGACACCGTTGGGGCCGTAGCCCTCGTACATGATGGTCTGCCAGTCGGCGCCGCCGGCTTCCTCGCCACCGCCGCGCTTACGTGCCCGCTCGATATTGTCGTTGGGAACCGACGATTTCTTGGCCTTCTGGATGGCGTCGAACAGCGTCGGGTTGCCTTCCGGATCGCCACCGCCGGTCCGGGCCGCCACCTCGATGTTCTTGATCAGCTTGGCGAAGAGCTTGCCACGCTTAGCATCGATCGCCGCCTTCTTGTGCTTGGTGGTGGCCCATTTGGAGTGGCCGCTCATTCCCTACTTCCTTCAGGTCGATGGCACGGTATCGCTGGACAACGCTACGCCACGGACCAGATCGACGAACATTCGGTGCACACGGTGATCACCGGTGACTTCCGGGTGGAAGGCCGTGGCCACGACCCGCCCCTGCCGGACGGCGACGATCCGGTCGGCGGCCGGACCGCTCGGCACCCGGGCCAGCACCTCCACGGCCGCACCTGCACGTTCGACCCACGGCGCGCGGATGAACACCGCCCGGACCGGGCCGCCGGGCAGCCCGGCGAATTCGACATCGGTTTCGAACGAGTCGACCTGTCGCCCGAAGGCGTTGCGCCGCACCGTCATATCGATTCCGTCGAGATGTTTCGCGTCGGCACGGGTATCGAGCACCTCGCTCGCCAGCAGGATCATCCCGGCGCAGGACCCGAACGCCGGCATCCCGGCGCGCAGCCGGGCACGCAACGGTTCGAGCAGTTCGAAGATCTCGAGCAGTTTGCTGATCGCCGTGGACTCCCCGCCGGGCAGGACCAGCGCGTCGACGGCGGCCAACTCGTCCGGGCGGCGGACCAGGACCGGACGGGCACCGCATGCGGCGAGCACCGCGATATGTTCCCGGATATCGCCCTGCAGGGCCAGCACGCCGATAGTGGGCTGGTCGGGCGCGGCACCGGCTTCCGGTGCGGCTGCCACTTCCGGGGACACCGCAGACTCGTTCACGTGTGCGAGCTTACGAGCCGGACCGGTGTGCGCGGGGTCACGCCGGCGCCGGACCGACGGACCGTCCGCTCAGGGACGCAGCGTCCGGGTCAGACCCTCCTGCACCACCGCGGCCACCAGTCGGCCGTCGCGATCGAAGATCTTCCCGCCGGTCAGGGCGCGGCCGAAACCGGCCGATGGCGACGACTGGTCGTAGAGCAGCCAGTCGTCGGTTCGGAACGGGCGCAGGAACCACATCGCGTGATCGAGCGAGGCGTTCTGGGTGGGTTCGTCGGGATGGGTGACTTTGGAGGAGCCGAGCAGCGTCATATCGCTCATATAGGCGAGCGTGCACACATGGAACAGCGGATCGTCGGGCAGCGGATGCCGGTAGCGGAACCACACCTGCTGCGGGGAGACCACCCCGGGCCGCTGGGTCACCTGGTCCTGCGGCACCGGGCGGATATCCCAGTGCTCCCATTCCCGCATGGCCCACAACCGCTCCGGATCCATGCTGGTCGCGGCGTCGGGAAGATCGTTCGGCGGCGCCACATCGGCCATCTCGTCCTGATGCGACGGCCCCTCGTCACCGATGTGGAAGGACGCCGACATGGTGAATATGGCGTCACCGTCCTGCACCCCGGTGACGCGGCGGGTGCAGAAGGAGCGACCGTCCCGGACCCGGTCCACCAGGTAGACGGTGGGCGCGCCGGGATTACCGGGGCGCAGGAAGTAGCCGTGCAGCGAATGGACCTGGAACCGCGGCTCCACCGTGCGCACCGCCGACACCAGCGCCTGGCCCGCCACCTGGCCGCCGAACGTACGCGGCAGCTGGGTTTTGGTGGACGCGCCGCGGAAAATATCCCGCTCGAGGCGTTCGATCTCCAGTGCCTCTTCGATAGTCGCCATCCGCTGACATTATCCCGAGCCCCTGATTTCCCACGATCCGGTCGCGGGTAATCCCCGTCACCGACCGCCCGGCCGGACCTGCTGTGATGGTCCGGTGCCGCGTTTCACACCGACGACCCCCGACGCCCTCGCCGAACTACTGACCCGGGATCTGCGGACGCTGGACGGGTACCGGGTGGTCGGCGTCGACGGCGCCGACGCGGCCCGCCCGCTCGGGTTCGCGGACCGCGCCGCCGAGCGGGTACGGGCCGACGGTCGGCCCGCCGAAACGGTGTCGCTGCACGATTACGTCCGGCCTGCCTCGCTGCGAATGGAGTTCGGCCGCGACGAGACGTCGTATCGCGCGAGTTGGTTCGACTATCCGGCGCTGCGGCGCGAAGTAATCGATGCGGTGCACCGAACCGGTACCTGGCTGCCCGCACTGTGGGACGAGGCCGCCGACCGCTCCGCACGGGCCTGCCGGCGCACCGCGCTGCCCGGAACGGTCCTGTTCGTGGCGGGCCCCATGCTGCTGGGTCGCGACCTGCCCTTCGACCGCGCCGTCCACCTCGACCTCAGCGCGGGCGCGCTCACCCGCAGCACCCCGGACGAAGATTTCTGGACCGTACCGGCCCTGCTCGCCCATGACCGCGAAAACAGCGAGGCAGCAGAATATTTCGTGCGCTGGGACCATCCCGACCGGCCGGCTCTGCGGACTGGCACCAGCTGACCGCACGACAGCCGGCCCATCTGCCGCTACATGCCGGGTGCCGGCAGGAGCCGAGCCGTCTCGACATCCCTGCGAATACACGCGGCGCACACGACGCCCCCAGACGGGGCGGCGTAACCCTGATCGCCTTGTTCACCAACCGCGTTCGGCCAGCCGGTGCGGCTGCGGGATCTCGTCGACATTGATCCCGACCATCGCCTCACCCAGTCCGCGCGACACCTTGGCGAGCACATCTGGGTCGTCGTAGAACGTGGTCGCTTTGACAATCGCGCTCGCGCGCTGCGCCGGGTTGCCGGACTTGAAGATGCCCGAACCGACGAAAACGCCCTCGGCGCCGAGCTGCATCATCATGGCCGCGTCGGCCGGGGTGGCGATACCGCCGGCGGTGAACAGCACGACGGGCAGTTTCCCGGTTTCGGCGATCTCCTTCACGAGTTCGTAGGGCGCCTGGAGTTCCTTGGCGGCGACGAACAGCTCATCGGTGGGGAGGGAGGTCAGCCTGGTGATCTCCTGCCGGATCTTGCGCATATGCGTGGTGGCGTTGGAGACATCACCGGTGCCCGCCTCGCCCTTGGAGCGAATCATGGCCGCACCCTCGGTGATCCGGCGCAACGCCTCACCGAGATTGGTGGCGCCGCAGACGAACGGCACCGTGAAATTCCACTTGTCGATGTGGTTGGCGTAGTCGGCGGGGGTGAGCACCTCGGATTCGTCGATGTAGTCGACACCGAGGCTCTGCAGTACCTGCGCCTCCACGAAATGCCCGATCCGGGCCTTGGCCATCACCGGGATGGAGACCGCTTCGATGATCCCGTCGATCATGTCCGGATCGCTCATCCGGGACACTCCGCCCTGGGCGCGGATATCGGCCGGCACCCGTTCGAGCGCCATCACCGCGACCGCACCGGCATCCTCGGCGATCTTGGCCTGCTCCGGGGTGACGACATCCATGATCACCCCGCCCTTGAGCATCTCGGCCATACCGCGCTTCACGCGGGCGGTACCGGCCTCGCGGGTCGCGTCGGGGGTCTGGGTGGTCTCGGGCGTGGTCACGGTAGCTCCTGTGTCTGTTGCCAGGTGGGGATCGTCGATGAACACCACGATTCTAGGTGGGGCGACGAAACGGCTTCATAGCCAGTTGGCGCAGACTGGACTGGCAACCACCTGCGATTTATCGCCGACCTCCGGCTACTGGACCGGAAAACGGCCCCGCCGGACCGGTGTGACACCGGCCCGGCGGGGCACTGGGAACGAACTCAGATCGGATCGACCACCAGCAGCTTCGCCCAGTACTCGGCGGCGCCGGGACCCAGAATCGGCAACAGGTAATCGAACAGGATGTAGGACACGTCTTCACCTCCACACACCGAATCGACACATCCTCGGCGTGTCAAACCGTCTGCGACCCTATCACGACAGTGAGCCCGGTCACATTCACCGGATGGAACGGACCTCCGGATCGCCCGCGGCGTCGGCCGCGGCCGCGGCTTCCGCGAGCAACTCGTCCAACTGGTACGGATACACCATCTCACCTGCGGCGACCTGCTCCCGGATTTCGTCCGGGCCGTACCACCGGTTACCGGTGATGGAGCGTTGCTCGATAGAGGTGAGCTCCGCCGCGTCGGGTTCGAAGCGCGGCACCCGCAGTGCGAAGAACAGCTCCTCGGACCGGATCAGCTCGCCGTTGAACGGGAAAACCGCCACCCGCCGCCAGATCGGGCCGCGCAGGGCGGCCGGATCGGCGGTGAGCCCGGTCTCCTCGTACACTTCGCGCACCGCGGCTTCGCGCAGGCTCTCCCCCGGTTCCACGCCACCGCCGACGGTGAACCAGAACGACACCTCCGGGGCCAGTGGATCGTGCCCGCGCATGAGCAGGATCCGGTCCTGTTCGTCGAGCAGGGCCACCCGCGCCGAAACCCGCGTGGTGTCGACCTCGAGTCCGGTGGCGGCCGCGGGAGTGGCCCGTTCGGCGATCTCGAAGTAGGTCGGCGTAGGGGCGGTACCGCCGAGGTGCAGCCAGCGCACCGGGCGGCGGGTTCGCAGCGCCAGGGTGTCGCGTACGGCATCGTTGTGGAAGCGGCGGGCGATGAGCACCCGGGCCTCGGCGTCGGCCAGTTCGGCGACCTGCTGGGTCGGCAGCCGGGCGATATCGACGGCCGACAGTGCGGCCGCCAGCTGGTTCTCCACGGTCTCCCGGTCGTCGCGGCCGGTGCGTTCGGCGCGATCGGCCAGTGCGGTGAGCCGCCGGGCGAACTCGGCCGTATCGGGCTCCGGGCCCGCGTGTGATCCGGCCAGCGAAATCGCCACCGCCCGGGCCACCACGGCCCGGCGGGCCAGCGCCGCCTCCAGCGCGTGCCAGGCCAGATCGGTGCGCACATGCAGGCGGTCGAGCCGATTGGCGGTGGAATAGGCCCACACCCCGAGTGCGACCACGAGGGCGGCGACGAGCGCGAGAACGAGAACCGTGGTCGCGGAGAAAGTGATCACCCGGCCACCCGCACCCGCAGATCGCCGACCACCACGGTTTCGTAGACCCGCAGGATCTGTTCGGCCACCACCGGCCAGTCGTAGGTGCCGACCACCTGTGTCGCGGTGCGCACCAGATCACCGCGCCGGGCCTCGTCGGTGAGCACCGTGTCCAGGGCGTCGGCCAGGGCCGCCGCATCACCGATCGGCACCAGCAGCCCGGCGGCGCCGTCGCGTAGTACCCGGCGGAAGGCATCCAGTTCGCTGGCCACCACGGCGGTTCCGGCGGCCATGGCCTCGATGAGGATGATCCCGAAACTCTCCCCGCCCAGATTCGGTGCCACGTAGACGTCGGCGCTGCGCATGGCCGAGGCCTTCTCCGCATCCGAGACCTGGCCCAGGAAGCGCAGGTGCCGGGCGAGCGGACCGGCCTCCCGGCGCAGCCGGTCCTCGTCGCCGCGACCGACGACCAGGACCTCCACCTCGGGATGACGTGCGACGAGGGCCGGTAGCGCCCCCAGTAGGATCTGCATCCCCTTACGCGGCTCGTCGTAGCGGCCGAGGAACAGGACGGTGCCGCCCCGCCGCGGATAGCCGGGCAGCCGCGGGGCACGGGCGAACGCCTGCACATCGACTCCGTTCGGGATCTCCACCGCGTCGGAACCGAGTGCCTCCACCTGCCAGCGGCGGGCCAGTTCCGAAACCGCGATCCGGCCGCTGATCTTCTCGTGATAAGGCCGCAGCACACCCTGGAATGTCGCCAGCACCAGGGATTTCGTCGTAGAGGTGTGGAAGGTGGCCACGATCGGCCCCTCGGCGATCTTCAGGGCCAGCATGGACAGACTGGGCGCATTGGGTTCGTGGATATGCAACACATCGAACTCGTTGCTCTCGATCCACCGGCGGATCCGGGTGTAGGCGGTCGGCCCGAAGGAGAGCCGCGCCACCGAGCCGTTGTAGGGGATCGCTACCGCGCGCCCGGCCGACACGACGAAATCGGGGAGCTCGGTCGTCTCCGCGGCGGGTGCCAGCACACTCACTTTGTGCCCGCGTTCCCGGAACACCTGCGCGAGCTCCACCACATGCGCCTGCACGCCGCCCGGTACGTCGAACGAATAGGGACAGACCATGCCGATTCTCATGGGGCGCGGTCTCCACCGGCGTCGATCGAATACGTCTCGCGCCGCGCCTGTTCGGCGTGGATACGGTCCAGCCGGGCCTCGGACAGATCCGTTTCCCACAGCGGCTGCAACATATGCCAGTCGGCCGGATGCTCGGCGATACCGGCGGCGAAACAATCCGCCAGCGCCTGCGTCGCGGCCGCGACACCGTCGGTGACGTCCAGCGGTTCCCGGGTGCGGACGATCCAGCTCTCGCGGCCGCGGTCGTCCGCGGTGAACGAGACGTGTACCGGCATGAGCGCGGCACCGGTTTCCACGGCGAGCGCGGCTGCCCCGGCCGGCATCCAGGTCCGTTCACCGAAGAAGGTGACCGGGACACCGCGACCGGTGAGGTCGCGCTCCCCCAACAGGCAGACGATCTTGTTGTCGCGCAACCGCTGCGCCAGCGCGGTGAACGGCGGCTGCTCGCCGCCGGTCAGCGGGAACACCTCGAAGCCCAGACTCTCCCGGTAGGCGACGAACCGTTCGAACAGCGATTCCGGTTTCAGCCGTTCCATGACGGTGGTGAACGTGCCGTAGTTCTGCACCAGCCAGGTACCGGCCATATCCCAGTTGCCCGAATGCGGCAACACGAACACCACCCCGCGACCGCGGGCCAGCGCGGCGTCCAGGTGCTCCCGGCCGATCACCGAGATCCGGCCCGATGCCACCAGTTCGGCGTGATCCATCGTCGGTAGCCGGAACACCTCCCGCCAGTAGCGGGCGTAGGAACGCATACTCGCCCGCACGAGTTCGTCGGATACGGCTTCCGCGGGCGCCCCGACCACCCGGGCCAGGTTGCGGCGCAACTGGACCGGTCCGCCCTTGCGGGCCACGAAATCCGCGCCCCGGTCGAACACGGTGCGCGCCGCCCGATCCGGGAGGGCGCGCACCAGCCGCCAGCCCGCGGCGTATCCGCGATCGCTCGCGTTCGCCCGCCACCCGCTCACGACTGCTCCGTTCCCTTGTTCGCGCTACCCAGGATCTCGCGGGCGCCGGGCGAGTTGCGGACCGCCAGCACCCGCTGGCCCACCGTCACGATGCTGAGGACGGCCAGGATCCACATCGCCACATGCACGGCCCAGGTGAGCCATTCGATACCCCAGTACCCGCCGATACCGGTGAGCCCGGCCCCCACCAGCACGATCACCAGCCGGTCCGGGCGTTCGATCAGGCCGCCGTCGGCGGACAGCCCGCTGGCCTCGGCCCGGGCCTTGGCATAGGAGATGACCTGCGAGGTCACCAGCACCACCAGTGTGGCCACGAACAGCGGTCTGCTCTGTTCCTGGTAGACCGCCCACCAGGCCAGCGAACCGAAGATGGCACCGTCGGCGACACGGTCGCAGGTCGCGTCGAGCACCGCCCCGTAGCGGGTCCCGCCGCCCCGGGCCCGGGCCATCGCACCGTCGAGCATGTCGAACATGACGAACAGCCAGATGAGCACGGTTCCCCAGAACAGATGCCCGGTGGGGTACAGCGTGACCGCGGCGGCGATCGAGGCGGCGGTACCGATGAGAGTGACCGCGTCCGGGGTGAGGCCGGTGCCGACCAGTGCCCTGCCCAACGGCGCGGTGGCCTTGGCGAAGGTCGCCCGGCCGAAGATGCTCAGCACCTACCCCTCCTGCTCTGCCCGGTGGTTCACCCGCACCCGTCCGGTTCCGGCACGCGCACGTAGCGCGGCGTCGCTCATCTACGCCTCCTCCCAGGCCGATGCGAGCAGCGCCCGGGTCTCGCGCAGCAGCTGCGGCATCACCTTCGCGCCCCCGATCACGGTGATGAAGTTCGCGTCACCACCCCAGCGCGGAACGATGTGCTGGTGCAGATGGTCGGCGAGCGAGCCACCCGCGACACCGCCCAGGTTGAGACCCACATTGAACCCGTGCGGCCGGGACACCTTCTTCATCGTCCGGATGGCCCGCTGCGTGAACTCCATCAGTTCGGTGGATTCGGCGGCGGTGAGATCCTCCAGGTTCGCGACCCGGCGATAAGGCACCACCATCATGTGCCCCGGGTTGTAGGGATACAGGTTCAGCACCGCGTACACCTGCTCGCCGCGGGCGACGACCAGCCCGTCCTCGTCGGACATGGTGGGTATATCGGTGAACGGATGCCCGGTCGCGCCCTTGGGGGCCGTGGTGGCGGCCTCCGCGATGTAGGACATCCGGTACGGCGTCCACAGCCGCTGCAACCGGTCCGGTTCGCCCGCACCGCGATCCACGATCTCGCCGGACCGCTCCCGGTCCGCGCCGGGCTCCTCGGTCAGCTCGTCCGGCACCGTGCGCTCACTCATGCTCCATACCCTTTCCCCGCCCGGACGGACCCGGTGTCACGCGGGTGCACCGCCTTCGCTGTACACCAGGGCGCGAACCGTGTCCGCGGTGGGCGAGGAATTGTCGCGGCGGCGGATCCACTCCGCGACCACTCGCACCGCATCGTCCACCGGTACTCCGTTGACCTGGGTGCCGTCCCGGAACCGGAAGCTCACCGCGTCGGCCTCCACATCCCGCGCGCCGGCCAGCAGCATGAACGGCACCTTCTGCGCGGTGTGGTTGAAGATCTTCTTCTGCATCCGGTCGTCACCGCGATCGACCTCGGCCCGGACCCCGGCCGCGCGCAGCCGCGTCACCACCGCGTCCAGGTGCGGGACGAAGGTGTCGGCGACCGGGATACCGACGACCTGCACCGGCGCCAGCCAGGCCGGGAAGGCCCCCGCGTAGTGCTCGGTGAGGACCCCGAAGAAGCGTTCGATCGAGCCGAACAGGGCCCGGTGGATCATTACCGGGCGCTTCTTGGTGCCGTCGGAAGCGGTGTACTCGAGCTCGAACAGGTCCGGTTCGAAGAAATCCAGCTGGATGGTCGACATCTGCCAGTTGCGGCCGAGCGCGTCGCGGGTCTGCACCGAGATCTTCGGACCGTAGAAGGCGGCGCCGCCCGGATCGGGCACCAATTCCAGGCCGGACGCCTCCCCCACCTGGCGCAGGGTCTCGGTGGCCTCGTCCCACAGTTCGTCGGCGCCGACGTATTTGTCCGGGTCCTTGGTGGACAGCTCCAGGTAGAAATCGTCGAGACCGTAGGCCTTCAGCAGATCGAGCACAAACCGCAGGGTGCCGGTCAGTTCCTCGACCACCTGTTCTTGGGTGCAGTAGAGATGCGCGTCGTCCTGGGTGAAACCGCGAGCCCGGGTCAGGCCGTGCACGACCCCGGACTTCTCGTACCGGTACACCGAACCGAATTCGAACAGCCGCAGTGGCAGTTCCCGGTAGGACCGGCCCCGGGACCGGTAGATCAGGTTGTGCATCGGGCAGTTCATCGGCTTGAGGTAGTAGTCCTGCCCCGGTTTGCGCACCGTGCCGTCCTCGTTGAGTTCGGCATCGAGATGCATGGGCGGGTACATACCGTCGGCGTACCACTCCAGGTGCTTGGAGGTCTCGAACAGATGCGCCTTGGTGATGTGCGGGGTGTTGACGAACTCGTAGCCCGCCGCCACATGCTGCGCGCGCGAGTAGTCCTCCATCTCCTTGCGGATGATGCCGCCCTTGGGATGGAACACCGGCAGACCCGAACCCAGTTCGTCCGGGAAGGAGAACAGGTCGAGTTCCAGGCCCAGTTTGCGGTGGTCGCGCTTCTCGGCCTCGGCGAGCATGTGCAGGTACTCGTCCTGCGCCTCGGCCGACTCCCAGGCGGTGCCGTAGATGCGCTGCAGGCCTTCCCGGTTCTGGTCCCCGCGCCAGTACGCGGCCGAACTGCGGGTCAGTTTGAAGGCCGGGATGAATTTGGTGGTGGGGATGTGCGGCCCGCGGCACAGATCACCCCACACCCGCTCACCGGTCCGCGGATCGAGATTGTCGTAGATGGTCAGCTCGTTACCGCCGACCTCCATGATCTCCGGATCGTCGATCCCCGATTTGTCGCCGATCAGTTCGAGTTTGAACGGTTCGGACGCCAGTTCGATCCGCGCCTGATCCACCTCGACCACGCGGCGGGAGAACCGCTGCGCGCCCTTGACGATCTTCTTCATCCGGGACTCGAGCTTGGCCAGATCCTCGGGGGTGAACGGACGCTCGACCCGGAAGTCGTAGTAGAAGCCGTCCTTGATCGGCGGACCGATGCCCAGCACGGCCTCGGGGAACTCCTGCTGCACCGCCTGGGCCAGCACATGGGCGGCCGAATGGCGGATCACGCTGCGGCCGTCCTCGGTGTTCGCGGCGACCGCGGTGACCTCGGTATCGAGTTCCGGAACCCAGGAGAGGTCGCGCAGCTGTCCCGCGGCGTCGCGGACGACGACCACGGTATCGGGGCCCTTGGCCGGCAGGCCCGCCTCACGCACCGCGGCACCCGCCGTCGTCCCGGCAGGCACCCGGACGAGGGTGGCTGGGCTGCGGGGGGCTGTGGTGGTCACGGTGGCGCTCTCCTCGGGTATCTGTGGCCGGTTACGGTTCGGCTCGTTCGGGCAACGGGTCGCCCGCATCACTCCGGCTCGTTCCGGTTCGATGACGACTCGATCCGTCTGTCGGTGACCGGGCACAGCCCGGCCGCGACCATGCTATCGGCACAGCCGGGAACGCGTGTCGATGGACCGGGCGAGGTCGCTCGCCGTGCCCGCGCGTATGCCCGGCCGGTAACGGAACCGACGCCTCACCCTCGCCGCGCGTAATCCGCGAGGAGCGCTTCGCGTTCATGGGGGCGGCGCTTGGGGCAGCTCACACATTTCTCGCAACCCGGCGCCTCGTACACCAGGCAGCAGGAGGCACGGCGGACGAAGGTGTGCCCGGCGACCTCGACGAAGCGGGGTTCG
This sequence comes from Nocardia grenadensis, assembly GCF_050942415.1. Classification (NCBI taxonomy): domain Bacteria; kingdom Bacillati; phylum Actinomycetota; class Actinomycetes; order Mycobacteriales; family Nocardiaceae; genus Nocardia; species Nocardia grenadensis. The sequence goes on from NZ_CP192054.1 coordinate 4,377,428, forward strand.
GGCAGTGCCGTGCCGATCGCCTCGGCCAGCCGCCGACCGATCGGTGGCTGCCCGGCGTCGACGGCCCGGCCCGCCACCACATCGGTGACCACCGCCCACAGCGCCGGTTCCCGGACACCCGATACTGCGGCGAGGCGGCCGATCACCGTGGTGAGGGTCTCCCGCAGGGCCACCGCGATATCGGCCTCGGTGGCCTCGGCCCCGGAGCCATCCGGTACTGCGGTCCACCCCGCCTCGTCGATCCGGACTCTTTCGACCGTCCCGTCGGCGCGCAGAGTCAGCGCGAGCCGGTCCAGTGCGGGCGGCGGAAGCGGACGTCCCTGTGCCAGTGCCCGGACCACCTGTTCGACGAGCGCCGAGGCCGTCATACACCACCACAGCGTCGCGCTCACCCGCATCGAGTCGGTGCGCCAGGACGCGCCTAGATCCGCTATTCGAGCCGCCAGCCACGATTCGTCGGTGAGTATCCGGCCGCTCACCGGCGTCACGACATCAGCGGACTGCGCAACCACTGCCAATCGACTCCGATCCAGTCACCGACCAATCCGAACGTCCCCAGTACCCACAGGGTGGCCACGACCAGCGCACATGTCGCCAGGAAGGCGATCACCTGCATGATCGGCCCGCGCGAGATGTACCAGGCCATCCCGCGCCGGTACTTGTCCCGCAACCACACCAGCGCCCGCCGCGCCACCGCGAACTCGGTGGCCAGGATGCCGATGCCGGCGAACACCAGTGCCCACCCCGGACCGGGGAACGGAATGGTGATCACCCCGACGACGAACACCGCGGTGCCGACGACCGCCACCCCGACCCGGTAGACGAGCTCGAGCGTAGGGCGCCGCGCGATCCGGTCCCGGTAGGCGCGCCAGAACGCGGGACCGGACCGGTGCCCGGCCGCCTGCTCGCCGGGCGCACCGGCCTCGGCCGCGGGTCGATCCGTGACGGAATCGGGACGACTTTCCACGGGTACCAGCCTACGAGGCGCCGGCGGACCGGAACGCGAACGTGACCCGCCCGGAGCACCCGGACGGGTCACGTTCCGGCGTGTCACCGGACGGACTGCGCCGGTTCCCGCTGTAACTGCGCCAATAACTCGTCGTTGTCCTCGATGGGAGCGATGCCGTCCGGGCGGACTTCGATGACCCGGGCGCTGGCGATATCGAAGAACAGACCGGAAACGGTGAGCCCACGGTCGTCGACGGCGCGGCAGACCGACGGATGCCGCCGCAGGTTCTCCAGCTGCACCGCGATATTGACCATGCTCAACTGCTCCACCGGACCGAAACCGGCGGCCTCGGCAGCACGGCCGACCGGATGCCCGGCCCGGTACCGCGCCAGGCTCGGCTGCCCGTATTCGAGCCAGCGGTCGATCCCCGGACCCGCGGATTCGCCGGAGTGCAGCGCGCCCATGGCCCCGCAGGAGGAGTGACCGCAGACCACCACGGACCGGACGTTCAGCTTCTCCAGCGCGAAGACCAGCGCCGCCTCCACCGACGCGTCACCGTGCTCGGGCACCAGATTGCCCACATTGCGCACGGTGAACAGGTCTCCCGGCCCGCTGTTGGTGATCACATTCGGCACGATTCGCGAATCCGAGCAGGTCAGGAAGAAGGAATCCGGGTCCTGCCCGTCCCGCAGCTCGTCCAGATGCGGCCGCACCAGATGCGCGTGGCTGCGGTGGTAGGCGGCGATACCGCTCACCAGCGGGTCACCACCGTCACCCGAACCACTGGACGAACCGTTACGTTCCGCCTGCCAGGGCCCCAGGACGCCGTCGAGAGCGACCCGGCTCATACTGCGCGAAGGCGGTGCCGCCTCCACGTTCGCCATCCGCGCGGCCCCGATTTCCACGAAATCGACGGTGCCACCGTTGCTCTCGTGCTGTCGCGCCCAATCGGTGATGGCTTCGTATGCGGCGTGATCGAGGAAGTCGACCGTCATCTCCACCGTCACCGGGATACCCTGCGGGACCTTGGCGAAGGTGGACGACAGTTTCGGCAGCGACAGGAAGGTGCACGATCCGTCGACCTGGATCAGCCAGCGGTCGGTACCGCCGAGCGGTTCGGCGGTGATCGTGACGCGGACGACCCGCCAGAGCAGGAGCGCGAAGGCCAGCGCCAAGCCGATGAGCACACCTTCCAGCAGGTTCAGGAAGACGACGGCGGCCAGGGTCACCGCGTAGACGAGCAGATCGCCGGTGCGGTGGGCGAGCCGGATATGCGCCAGTTTGACCAGCTGTACGCCGATGACGATGAGCAGGCCGGCCAGGGCGGCCAGCGGGATCTGCTCCACCAGCGAAGCCAGGGCCACCGAGAAGATCAGGAGCCAGACGCCGTGCAGTACGGCCGAAGCGCGGCTGCGCGCACCTGCCGCGACATTGGTGGAGCTGCGCACGATGACGCCGGTGACGGGGAGGCCGCCGAGCAGGCCGGACAGTACGTTCGCCGAGCCCTGACCGAGCATTTCGCGGTCGAAGTCGGCCCGCGGCCCGGTGTGCATCTTGTCGATCGCGACGGCCGACAGCAGGCTCTCCACGCTGGCGATGAGCGCGAAGGTCAGGATCATCAGCGCGACCCCGGCCCAGTCGCTGCGGGGTAGTTCGGGCAGCCCGATCGCATCGAACAGCGAGCCGTCGATGGTGACCCGCTTGACGTCGAGCGAGAGCACCAGCGACAGCACGGTGGCCACCACGATCGCGGCCAGGGCGCCGGGGACCACCCGGATCCGCTCGGGGAGGTACTTCCAGCCGAGCATGATGGCGATGACGACCACACCGAGAAGGACGGCCGGTCCGTGCAGCGCGACCAGCTGGGCGGGCAGGTCGGCGATGTTGGTCCACGCGGTGCTGTTGGATTCACCGCCGAGCAGGACGTGCAATTGCTGCAGTGCGATGGTGATACCGATTCCGGCCAGCATGGCGTGCACCACCACCGGCGCCACCGCCAGTGCCGCCCGGGCGATCCGGCTCAATCCGAACAGGATCTGCAGGACCCCGGCCGCGGCGACGATGAAACAGGTGACACGCCAGCCGAATTGGTTTATCGATTCGGCGATGATCACGGTGAGCCCCGCGGCCGGGCCGCTCACCTGGAGGACGGAGCCGCCGAGCGCGCCGGCGACCACACCACCGATCACCGCGGCGATGAGACCGGCGGCAACCGGGGCGCCGGAGGCGATCGCGATACCGATGGACAGCGGTAGCGCGACAAGGAAGACCACGATCGACGCCGGGACATCGTGGCGCAGGATCGAGGTCAGCCAGGTCTGGGTGGATTTGCGCCGGGACCCGGCGGGCGCACGCCCGTCCGGGCCCGGACCAGTAACTGACTCCGGGGAATTCGTGCTCTGGGTGCCCATCGTTCTCCTTCGCCGACTCGGCACGGGCCAGGTCGGTTGACGATCATCGTGTCCGCTCGGACACAGACCGCGAACCGGCAACTCGCGGTGAAGTGGGGACTCGGCACACCTACGGGCCGAGTTGTAAACCGTTGCCATGGTATGGGTAATGACTTATCAAAGCCTGAGAAGGCACCCCCCACTCCTGGCGATAACGCGCACGACCCTCGCGGTCCGATCCCGCTATGACCGACATCACTGCCGAAACAGATTGTTCCGCAAGCGATCGTGTCTCGACCGGTAGTACCGGAACGGAGGCCGGCAACCATGCTCACACCGTCCCCATCGACGCCGGTTCGCGCTGCAATTGCGCCAATAACTCGTCGTTGTCCTCGAGGGAAGCGATCCCGTCCGCACCCACCTCGATCAGCCGGGCGCTGGCGATATCGAAGAACAGACCGGCTACGGTGAGCCCCCGTTCCTCGATCGCCCGGCGCACCGACGGATGCCGCCGCAGGTTCTCCAGCTGCACCGCGATATTGACCATGCTCAACTGCTCCACCGGACCGAAACCGGCGGCCTCGGCAGCGCGGCCGACCGGATGCCCGGCCCGGTACCGCGCCAGGCTCGGCTGCCCGTATTCGAGCCAGCGGTCGATCCCCGGACCGGCCGACTCACCGCAGTACAGGGCGCCCATGGCCCCGCAGCACGAATGGCCGCAGACCACCACGGTGCGAACACTGAGTTTCTCGAGCGCGAAGACCAGCGCCGCTTCCACCGAGGCGTCGTGTTCGGGCACCAGATTGCCCACATTGCGCACGGTGAACAGATCACCCGGTCCGCTGTGGGTGATCACATTCGGCACGATGCGCGAATCCGAGCAGGTCAGGAAGAAGGAATCCGGGTCCTGCCCGTCCCGCAGCTCGTCCAGATGCGACCGCACCAGATCCGCACGGCTGCGATGGTAGGCGGCGATACCGCTGGCCAGCGGATCGCCGTCGGCCGATCCGTGGGACGAACCGTTGCGATGCAACCGCCACGGCCCGAGGACATCGGCGAGCGCGACCCGGCCCATCCCCCGCGACGGCGGGGCATCCTGTACGTTGGCCATCCGCGACGTACCGATCTCCACAAAATCGACTGTGCCTCCGTTGCTCTCGTGCTGACGCGCCCAATCGGTGATCGCGTCGTAGGCGGCGTGATCGAGGAAATCCACGGTGAGTTCCACCGTCACCGCCACTCCCGGTGGCACCGCGCCGAAAGTGGTGGACAGTTTCGGCAGCGAAAGGAAGGTACAGGAACCGTCGATCCGCACGAGCCAGCGCTCGGTTCCGCCGATGCGTTCCGCGGTCACGGCGACCCGCACGACCCGCCAGACCAGCAGCGCGAAGGCCAGCGCCAAACCGATCAGAACCCCCTCGAGCAGGTTCAGGAAAACCACCGTCACCAGGGTGGCCACGTAGACGAGGAGATCGCCGGTCCGGTGCGCGAGCCGGATATGCGCCAGTTTGACCAGCTGCATACCGATGACGATCAACAGGCCGGCCAGCGCGGCGAGCGGGATCTGCTCCACCAGCGACACCAGGGCCACCGAGAACACCAGCACCCAGACACCGTGCAGGATCGCCGACGCCCGGCTCCGGGCGCCCGCGGCCACATTGGTGGAACTGCGCACGATGACACCCGCGACGGGCAGACCACCGAGCAACCCGGTCAGGACGTTCGCCGACCCCAGGCCGATCATCTCGCGATCCAGGTCCGTCCGCGGCCCGGTGTGCATCTTGTCGATCGCGACGGCCGACAGCAGGCTCTGCACACTGGTGATCAGCGCCACGGTGAAGATCATCATGACCACGGCGGCCCAATCACCGTGTGGCAGTTCGGGCAACCCGATCGCATCGAACAGCGAGCCGTCCAGTGCGACCCGCTTCACCTCCAGTGACAACACCCCGGAAAGCCCCGTCGCCACCACGATGGCCACCAGCGCCCCGGGTACCACCTTGACGCGTTCGGGCAGGCGATTCCAGCCCAGCATGATGACGATGACGAGCACCCCGAGCAGCGCCGCGGGACCATCGGCGGCGGTGAGCCGACTCGCCAGCTCGGTGATGTTATCCCATGCGGTACTGCCGGATTCGCCGCCGAGCAGTACATGAACCTGCTGGAGCGCGATGGTGATTCCGATCCCCGCGAGCATGGCGTGGACCACCACCGGGGCCACCGCGAGCGCGGCACGGGCGACCCGGCTCAAACCGAACAGGATCTGCAGTACACCGGCGGCGGCGACGATGAAACACGTTACTCGCCAGCCGAATTGATGGATGGATTCGGCAACGACCACGGTGAGGCCGGCCGCGGGGCCGCTCACCTGTAGCGCGGAGCCGCCGAGTGCACCGCCGACGATGCCACCGATGACGGCGGCGATGAGCCCGGCGGCCACCGGGGCGCCGGAGGCGATCGCGATACCGATGGACAAGGGCAGCGCGACCAGGAAGACCACGATCGAGGCCGGGACGTCATGGCGCAGGATCGAGGCCGGGTCCAGGGAGGGTAGGCGGAATCCGGGCACGGCCGTGGATACGGACGAGCCCGGTCCAGGCGGTGACGCATGGGCATTCGGGATCTTGGTTGCCATTGGTCTCCTTCGCCGACTCGGCACAGGCCGAGGTCGGTTGACGATCAACATGTCCAGTCGGGCACAGACCGCGAACCGGCATCTCGCGGTGAAGCAGGTCCTCGGCACGCAACGAGCCGAGTTTCAAAGCATCGTCATGGTATTGGTAAAGGCTTAGCAAAGCTTAAGAAATGAAGCGCGCCACCGGCAACACCGCCACCACGAAGATCGAACCGCAGCGATGCCACCATCGAAACCACATCCAACGAGCAGACTCGACTTCCAGAATACTGTTGAAAACCCATGCAGGACAGCTGATCGAAGCTCGGTGCACAGCGATCGGACGAACCCTTCCGATGCATCGTCACCACCATGCCTGTGGCGTCGCATCGAGGTGAGATGCCACAGTCCGGCTCCACATATAGTAAAGAACTACCCAAACTCGGCAATAGAGGTAGCGGGACGAAAATGACAATCGCTACCCAACCGATACGTGTCATTGAGATGCGGTGACGTGCGGTACCCCGGAAGCACGATCGGGTGACCGAACCGGTGACGCGCCCCCCGCATCAATGAATCGACATGACTCTATCGAAAAGCTCCAAGCCCTGAACAGCGGAGACACGATACTTACCGACACCCGGCCGCCAGGACCGCGCGACCACGATGGTGCGGCCAGAACACCCACCGCCGTCTCGGCACCGGCCGGGGCGACCGCCGGACCACCGCCGCCCGCCTGCCGGCCGCGCAGTTCCGGCGGGATCACCTCCGCGCCGCGCGCGAGCCCGGTGCGGAACATCCGGCCGGTGTTGATCATGCTGTTCATGGTGGTGTGCCATTGCTCCCCGGTGAGCAACCAGCCGAAATCACTGCGCAGCCGCGGACTGTCCCAGTACGCACCGTGATAGATGGCCGGCTGCCCTACCATGTCCTCGGCCATCGCCTTGTCCAGCACCCGGGTGAGTGGGTTGCCGAAGGTGGCGCCTTTGGTGGCCACGACATCCTCGAGCACGAACAGCGAGCGGAAGGACCGCGGATCGAAGGCGGCGTGATACGCCCAGGGCGCCTCCAGTTCGAGTTCCGGCCGGATGTGGCGATAGAAACCGGACTCGTTCCCCAGCAGCCGGCACAGCCCGCATACCACCCGCATCGTAAGCGCCGCAGTGGATTTCGTGAACAGTTCGGACGGCAGCCGGGCAGCCGCCCCGACCTCGTTGTACCGGACGGCGAGCCCACGACGCGACGAGGTGCCGTTACTGCCCGCGGTGAGCGTGAACGACTCCACCCGCGCCTGCGGATGCCGCGCGCACAACGCGGCAGTGAGCCACTGCTCGGTCAGCAACTCGGGTGCGGCCGGTCCTCGGTGAGTTCGGTGGGAGCCATTCTGCGGAGCACACCGCGCAGGTAGCATCCCGCGATCCGCGTGGTGAGCCCTGCCGCCCTGCCCTTTTCCAGAACCGACACCTCGATCACCCGAACCCTTCACAACATTCGAAACTCTGCGCCCTGCAACATAGCGGTATTCGCGGCGGTGCTCTTCCTACCGTGGCGACGGCCACCGGATCGGCCGCACCCATTGCGCACGAGTCGCTGTCGCGCTCCCGGCGCGGTGTCAGCCGAACAGGGCGGTCACCGCTTCGCGATCCACTTTGCCCCGCGACGTCCGCGGCAACCGGTCCACCACCCGCACCCGATCCGGCATGCTCGGTGCCGGCAGCACCGCCCGCAGCCGCCGCCGGATCTCCTCGGGGCCGGGCGCGTCGCCGGTGACCACGACGGCGGCCACCGGCACCTGACCCCAGCGCGCGTCGGCGAGTCCGACGCAGGCGGCCTCGGTGACTCCGGGGATGCCGGACAACGCGGCCTCGACCGCCGCCGGCTCCACGTTCAGGCCACCCCGGATGAGCATTTCTCCGTCGCGACCGAACAACCGTAACCTGTTGCCCGCCAACGCTCCTCGATCGCCGACCGAGAACCACCCGTCGACCGGTCCGTCCACCACACCGTCCTCGGTCAGGTATCCGGTGAAGACCATATCGCTGCGCACGTGGACCAGACCGTCACGGATCCCCACCTCGACCCCGTCGAACAGTTCCCCCGCAGTGCTGTCGTCGGTAGCGCCGAGACCGCGGTCGAACGAGACGAAACTCAGTTCCGAGGCCCCGTAGAAATGGGTGAGCGCGGCATTCGGCAGTACCTCCCGCAAGGCCACACGCCCCGGCCGCGGCCAGCGCGCCGCCGAGGAGAGCACCTCACGCACGCTGCCGACCGGCCCCGGGCCCGAACGCACCACGTCCCAGGCGATGGCGGGGATAGAGTACAGGTGAGTGGGGCCGTCGGCCAACGCCACGGTGACCGGGCGCAGATCGACCGTCGCGCCCCGGGTCAGCGCGTGCAGCGCGCCGTAGAGGAAGTGCGTGTGATCGAGTACGCCCGGCGTCGAGACCCGGTCTCCCGCATCGATATCGAAGGTCGCGTCGGAGCGCTCCAGGGTCGCCGCCCACGATCGCTGATCCCGCACGAACAATTTGGGTTCACCGGTGGTGCCCGAGGTGATCCCCACCAGTAGTTCGCTTCTGGGATCCGCGTGCCCGCACGGCCCGTCCGATTCCAGCTCCACCGCGGTGCGGATCGCGCCCGTCCAGCCCAACCGGCGCAGTAGCCGATGATGACCGGGCGCGGCGCACACCTGCGCGGGCCTGGACAGCGTCAGGACGTGTTCCAGCTGCCGCGGCAACAGATGACGGTGCAGCAGCACCACACCCACCCCGGCGTACATCGCCGCCGCCACGGTGACCAGTGAGCCGATATCGGAGGTGGGCAGTACCGCCACCCGGCGCGCGCCGGCCAGACCCGCAGCGGTACGGGTGACCCGCTCCAGGAATTCGCCGTAGGTGGCCTGTTCGCGCGCGGCGACGACGGCGATCGCCGCCGGGCGCCGGGCCGCCTGCCGCGCGATCCGCTCGGCGAGCAGTTCAGTCATCGTCGACTCCGCGGGCGGCCAGTGCGTCGCCCATCGCGTCGGCGGTGCGCAGCGCCCGGACCAGGACGGGAGTGGCGAGGGCGGTCACCGACCACTGCAGTCCCCGCGCGCGCCGGGCGTCGGCCACCTCCCGGACGATCCCGGCCAGCAGCGGCACACAGCGGATCGCCAGCGCCAGCAGCAGGCCGATACGTTCGGGGTCGACGCCGAGACGCCGCAGCGGTCCGAGCCCGCGGGTGACGGCGTCCAACATATCGGTGACCCGGGTCGTCAAGGTGACCAGGGCGGCCAGCGCCACCGAGATCAGCAGCAGCCCGCACACCACCGTGGCGCGCGCGGGCGAGGTCGTCACGACCTGGACCGCCGCGATGAACGCCAGCATCCACAGCACCGGCCGTAACTGGGCCAGCGCCACCCGCCACGGGATCCGGGCGAGCGCGAACACCGCGGCGACACCGAGCGCGAGGACACCGACCTGCGCGGGTGTCCGCACGAACACGGTCGCGGCCACGATGATCACGACGAGCGACAGCAGTTTCGCACCGGCCGGCATCCGGTGCAGGAGCGAGTGACCGGGAAGGTACAGCCCGATCACTCGATCAGCTCCTGGTAGGCGGGGACAGCCGCGGCGGGGGCGCCGTCGAAGACGACCGCGCCCTCGTCGACGACGATCACCCGTTCGAAACTGTCCAACAGCCCGAGCTGATGAGTTACGACGATGACCTGCTGATCCACCGAATCGAGCGCCGCCGCGACGGCGCGGGCATTGCGCAGGTCCAGCAGAGTGGTCGGCTCGTCGGCCACGATCACTTCCGGGCGCCGGATGAGGACGGCACCCAGCGCCAGCAACTGTTTCTGCCCGCCGGAGAGCAGATGGGACGGATGGTCGGCGTGGGCGGCGAGACCGAAGCGATCCAGTATCTCGGCCACCCGCCCGGCGATCTCCGATTTGCTCAGACCCGTACGCCGTAGCGAGAACGCCAGATCCTCGGCGACCGTCGGCATGACGATCTGCGAGTCGGGATCGGTGAACACGAACCCCACCTTGCGGCGTACCCGGGCGCCCTTCTTCGAGGCGTCGATACCGTCCACGGTGACGGTGCCCGAGGTCGGGGCCAGCAGACCGTTGATCATCCGGGCCAGGGTCGATTTCCCGGACCCGTTGGCGCCGATGATCCCCACCCGGCGCTCGGTGATCCGCAGATCCACCTCGCGCAGGACCCGGCGCTCACCGTAGCGGTGACTCACCGCGTCGAAGACGATCTCGCTCATTACATCCGCTCCACGAGTACTGCGATCCCCTGACCACCGCCGATAGCACAGGCCGCCAGCCCGAGGGCGGGCCCGTCCGGCCGTAACATCTGGCTCGCCAGCCGCACCAGCAGGACCGCACCCGAGGCGCCCCAGGGATGGCCCATGGCGATCGCGCCGCCCTCCGGGCAGAGAACCGCCTCGTCCACACCCAGTTCGTCGGCCACGGCCAGCACCACCGAGGCGAAGGCCTCGGTGATCTCCACGATGCCGAGCTCGGCCACCGAGTGACCGGTCCGCCGCAGCACCTTCCGGATCGCCGGCACCGGTCCCAGCCCGGGCAGGGCGGGATCCGAGCCGCTCACCGCCGAACCGAGGACCCGCAGCGCGGGCAATCCGGCCGCGCGCGTCTCGCTCGTCACGGCCAGCACGGCGGCACCGTCGGAGATCCCGCAGGAGTTGCCGGCGGTCGCGGTGCCGTCGGTGCCGAAGCTGGGCCGCAGCCGGCCCAGTCGCTGCGCGGTCATCCCCGGCCGGATGCGCTGGTCCCGGCTCACTCCCGCGACCGGTACCAGCTCCGCGCCGAAATCGGTGGCGGCGGCACGGGCATGGGAGCGGGCGGCATAGGCGTCCTGGCGTTCCCGGCCGATACCGCGGTGCCGGGCGAGATCATCGGCGGCGACACCCATATCCGGGTCGGGAAAACCCTCGGGCGCGAACGGCGCGCGGGTATAGCGCACCGGTTCCCGCTCCGGCTCGGGCGGCCAGAACCGCCACGGCGCGGTACTCGCGGATTCGACACCACCGGCGAGGATCAACCCGTCCCCGCCGCTGCGCACCCGCAGCGCAGCCTGCATCACCGCGTCCAGCCCGGAGCCGCACTGCCGGTCCACGGTGACGCCGGGTACCTGCGTACCCAGCCCGGCCCGCAGCGCCGCGACCCGGGCCGGATTCCCGCCGGGGCCCAGACAGTTGCCCAGCACCACATCGTCGATCTCGTCGTCCATCCCGGCCACGCGCAACTCCCCGGCGACGGCCCGCAGGACCGGGGCGGCCAGATCGGTCACGGTCAGCCCGGCGAACGCGTGCCCGGCCGTGCCGATCGGGGTGCGCCGGGCGGCGACCAGAACAGGAACAGCACTCACGCCAGCAAGTCTTTCAACCGGCCGCGGGCGACCTTCCCCGCGGTCGTAGTGGGAAGCTCCCCGACCCGCACCCAGCGCCGCGGCAGCGCTTCCCGGCTCAGCAGCCCGCGCGCCCGCCGCCGTACCTCCTCGATCGCGATCCCGTTCAATTGCACTGCCGCCGTGACGGTTTCCCCGAACACCGCATGCGCCGAACCGATCACCGCGGCCGCCACCACCCCGTCGATCCCGCCGAGCACCCGTTCCACATCCTCGGCGACGACGGTGGTACCGCCGACATTGATCACCGCCGCACCCCGTCCCCGGACCGTGAGTTCCCGGTCGTCGCCGAGTACGGCCAGATCACCGACGCCGAACCATTCGGGCGCACCGAGCACCGTGTAGGGCGACCGCACGTAGAGCAATCCGTCGCGGATCTCGGCGTCCACCTCGTCGAACAACCGCAGCGGTTCCGGTACCCGCCGGGCCGCGACCAGCGATACCTCGGAGGAGCCGTAGTACTCGACGACCCGCAGGTGACGGGCCGCCGCGAGCGCGCCGGGGTCGGCCGCGATACCCGCGACGACGGCGGTGTGCAGTTCGGGCGCGGCCCGCACGACCTCGCGCAGTACCGCCGGGACGGCGTGCACGACGGTGGCCTGTCGTGGGTCGTCGGTGACGCAGGCCCCGCACCACAGCGCGTGCAGGGCCCCGAACAGATGCATTGTCGCGTGCAGCGGGCCGGTGAGCAGGACCCGGTCGGCGGTCGCGACCTCGGTGATCGCGGTGAAGGACGGAAAACTGTCGTACCAGGAGGCGGCGGTGCGGGCCAGCGGCCGGGGCCGTCCGGTCGATCCCGAGGTCGCGACCAGCAGGAACGCCGAGGCCGGCCATTCGGTGCGGTCCGGACGCGTAGCGGGGTCCTCCACGGTGACCGGGACACCGCGCCGCGCGGCCGCGCAGACGCAGATCAGCGCGTCGGCGACCGGCAGGCCGGACGCGTCGTATCCACCCGGGCCCGGTTCGTGCCGGTCGATCCAGCGGTCGACCGCGCGATCGAGTTCGGCGTAGCTGTACCGCCGCCCGTCGAGATCGAGCGCGGACGCGGCACCGGCGCCGCCGAATACCGGCGGATCGACCGGAATGATCTCCTTGTCGATCCGCCCCGCCGTCGGCCCCCGGCTAGCCACGAATCAACCCGGGGTAGGCGCGGTGCACCCCTTTGGCCACCATCGTCGCGACGACCACCTTCAGCGCATCGCCCGCCAGGAACACACCGTTGGAGGCGATGGCCGGCCACAGCGCCATATCGGTGCGCAGCAGCAGTCCGAGGGTTCCGAAGAAGTAGATGACCACCATCCCGCCGATCGCGTTGATCAACAGCGCCGGCAGGACCGCGTACCTGGGCACGATCCGGGCGGTGAGCAACCCGATGAACAGTGCTGCCGGGATCCAACCGACCAGATAGCCGGCACTCGGGCCGGCCAGCGCGGTGAGCCCGGTGCGGCCGCCCGACAGCAACGGCAACCCGATGACGGTCAGCGCGATGAAGACCGCCACCGCGGCTGTGCCCTTGCGCGGACCCAGCACCGCCCCGGCCAGTACGACACCGAGAGTCTGCACGGTGATCGGCACCGGACTGAATCCGACCGTGACGGCACCCGGCAGTCCCAGCGCCGCGATCAACGCGGCGAAGACCGCGATCTGCGCCATATCGCGTGCGGTGATACCCGGCCGCGGCATCCGCTCGTTATCGACACCGCTCACCGGGATACCTCCGCAACACCATGACTTGAACAACGTTCAAGATAGCAATCGCCGGGTGACCTGCCGACGGGTCCCCCACGGTCGGCCCGCCCGGCGTCCGAATCCGGGCGCCGCCCACCCCACACCCCGCTTCACACCGCGACCCGGTCGTACGGTGATCGATGACCCGGATCACCGTACGACCGCCCGAAGGACCACGATGACGCAGCCGCTACCGACCGCGACACACTGGGGCAACTTCCTGATCGATCGCGCCGGCGACGGCGAACTCCGCATCACCCCCGCCGGGTCCGACCCCGACCCCTCGCCGATCGGCCGCTCGCTCGCCGCCACCCACGACCCCGACCACCGGATCGCCCGGCCCGCCGTCCGGCTCGGCTACTACCGGGACCGCGAGCACAGCGACACCACGCGCCGCGGCCGCGAACCGTTCGTGGAGGTCGACTGGGACGAAGCCCTGGATATCACCGCCGACGCCCTGCGGTCCACCCGGGAGCGCTCGGGTAATCGCGCGATCTACGGTGGCTCCTACGGCTGGGCCAGCGCCGGCCGGTTCCACCACACCCAGGGGCAGATCCATCGCTTCCTGCGGATGTTCGGCGGCTACACCGCCTCGGTGGACACCTATTCGTTCGCCGCCGCGGAGGTCACCATCCCGCACGTATTGGGGATGAACGCCTACTACGCGGCCCGGCAGTCCCCCACCACGGAGGAGATCGTGCGGCACTGCGCCCGCATCGTCTTCTTCGGCGGGGCAGCGGCACGGAACGCACAGGTCAACCCGGGTAGTTTCGGTGCCCACGGTTATCGCGACCATCTCGCGGCCCTCCGTGCGGCCGGCGTCGACACGATCAATATCGGTCCCGTCCGCGACGACCTCGAGCCGGTGCCGGTCGCCCGCTGGGTCCCGTGCCGGCCCGGCAGCGATGTGGCGATCATGCTGGCCCTGGTGCACACCCTCCTGGCCGAGGATCTGCACGACCGGGCTTTCCTCCAGCGCTACACCGTCGGTTTCGACCGTTTCGCCGACTACGTGACCGGGCGCGCGGACGGCGAACCGAAAACCCCGGAATGGGCGGCATCGCTGTCGGAGGTACCCGCCGCCGAGATCCGGGAGCTGGCCCGGCTGCTCGCCCGGGAACGCTGCGTGATCGGGCTGCCCTACGCGCTGCAACGCGCGGAACACGGAGAGCAGACCTACTGGGCCGCGTGGGCACTGGCCGCCGCCCTCGGCCATATCGGCCTGCCCGGCGGCGGCGTTCTCATGGGCGCCGGCAGCGGAATGACCAACGGAATGCAGCGACGGCACCTGCCGTTCGAGATCGCCGCCCTGCCCCAACCACCGAATCCGGTCGCCGACGTGATCCCGGTGGCGCGCCTCACCGACATGCTGGAACGTCCCGGCGAGACCGTCGACTACAACGGCCGCGTCCTCACCTATCCGCATATCGACCTCGTCTACTGGGCCGGCGGCAACCCGTTCCACCATCATCAGGACCTCAACCGGCTGCGCCGCGCCTGGACCCGACCGCGGACGGTCATCGTCAACGAGATCGGCTGGACGTCCACCGCCCGGCTGGCCGATATCGTGCTGCCCGGCACGGCCGCCCAGGAACGCGAGGATTTCGCCGCCTCGCGGGTCGATCACTGGCTCTCCCCCATGCGCGCGGCCCTGCCGCCCTACGGGGAGGCACGCGACGATTACGCGATCTTCGCCGCCCTCGCCGACCGGCTGGGCTTCGGTCACCGGTTCACCGAGGGACGCACCGCGCGGCGGTGGGTGGAACACCTGTGGCAGACCACCGTCGACAACGCGGCCGCCGCCGGCATCTCCCTCCCTGATTACCGCGAGTTCCGGTCCGGTGCGCCGATCGACCTGCGCCCCCGGCTTCCCGAAAGCCGACACGTCCTCGAACGTTTTCGGGAGGACCCGGACCGCCATCCGCTCGGTACACCGTCGGGCCGGATCGAGATCTTCTCCCGCACCGTCGCGGACTTCGGCTACCCCGATTGCCCCGGTCACCCCGCCTGGTTTCCGGCCCGGGAATGGCTCGGCAGCCCCCGCGCGCAACGCTTCCCGCTGCATCTGCTCTCCCACCAGCCCGCGACCCGCCTGCACAGCCAGCTCGACTACGGCGCCACCAGCCGGGAATCCAAGATCCACGACCGCGAACCGCTGCGCATGCACCCCGCCGACGCCGCCGCCCGCGACCTGCGTGACGGCGATATCGTCCGTGTCTTCAACGACCGCGGCGCCCTTCTCGCGGGCCTCCGGCTCACCGACATGGTCCGTCCCGGCGTCGTGCACATGGCCACCGGCGCCTGGTACGACCCCTTGGATCCCGACGACCCGGAAGCACTGGACGTACACGGCAACCCGAATACCGTCACCCACGACATCGGCACCGGTTCGCTGGCCCAGGGACCGGCGGTCAACAGCTGCCTGGTCCAGATCGAACGCTACGCGGGCGACCTCCCCCCGCTGCGCATCCACCGCCCCCCAGAGCTGATCCCGGCCGGACGACTCGGCGACCGCCCCGAATAATGGCCCGGCGACCAGCTCACGAGGGTCGATACGCTATCCGGTAGGCTCGTCGACCGGCCCGAAGCCACTTCCGACGGCTCGCCGCCAAGGCCACGATTGCCCCGGGGCCGCCGGACGGTCGGGGACGACTCCCACCCGCGCGTGGACCACCGACCTGCGGCCGATAGTACCCGAACGATATTGCCGCATAACATGACTCGAGCGTCACACTGCAGGCTCGGCAGTCAGCAGATCATCGGTCCCGAGCTCGACGCGGGTGCCGAAACGGTAACTGATATCGGCGAGCCGAGTTCGTAACCATTGCGTATCCGATCGCCCTGGGCGCTCGAGCCGGAGACGACGGATACGCAGGGGCAGCATTCGCAGCACGGCCGGACCGGAAAGGTCGACGGTGGCGAGATACAGCAATCGCAGTTCGGGCCGGTAGGACTCGTGGCCGCCGATACCCTCGTAGTCGTCGATCACATCCCCGCATCCGTACAGGATGGGTTTGCCCCGGTAGATCTCGACAGGTCGAGGGTGGTGTGCGGAGTGGCCGTGCACGATATCGATACCGGCGTCGATGAGGCGGTGCGCGAACTGCCGCTCGCTCAGTCCGGTCCCGTACCCCCAGTTCGATCCCCAATGGACCGATACGACCGTCGGTTCACCGGCACGCCGGTGGGCCGCCAGGTGCGCCGCGATCTCGTCGGCGTGGCGCACCGAGGGATGGTCGATGCGCCGGACTCCGGGACGGCCGGCGGCAGCGGCCCAATCCGCTGGAACGCCGCTGGACCGGGTCGATACGGACGCGATCAGCATCCGGCGCCCGCCCGGTAGCGGCACCGCGGCGGGCTGTTGCGCCGCCGCGAGGTCGGCTCCCGCCCCCACGGCCCGGATATCCGCGGCGGCCAGCACGTCGAGTGTGTCCGTCAATCCGCCGATACCGAAATCGAGAGCATGGTTGTTGCTCAACGCACAAACATCGGGGGCGAACGCGGTGAGTGCCGGCAGATTGCCGGGCTGCATCCGATAGTGGATGGCTTTACCGGGAGCGAAGTCGCCGTCCGCGGTGATCGCGGTTTCCAGATTGACCAGGCGCACTTCGGGCGCGAGTTCGTCCAGCAGGCCCGGCAGCTCACCCCACACCCAGTCGTAGCCGCAGGGCCGCGGCACCGGCCCGTGGGCCCGTTCAGCCAATTCGACGTAGCGCCGGGCGTCCCAGACCCATGGCTCCCGCAGTTCCGGGGATCCCGGATGCGGCAGGATCTGGTCCACGCCACGCCCCAGCATCACATCACCCCCGAGCAAGACCGTAACCGTCATCGTTACGCCGCCTTGTACGGCACCGGCTCGACCCGGCGCGCCCCCGAACCGACAACGCGCCGCGCCGGGGCGATCACGTGAGGCATCGGCCACACCCCGAAACCCATACCTGAAAGCTATCACTGAACCTGGGGCGACACCGGCCCGGGCACCACCCACCCAGGGTGGGACACCTGCTCAGATACGCATATCCAGGTATCGCTACCCCTCCCAGGCCTCGCGCACGACATCGGCCACTCGGGGCGCTTGCGCGATACCTGCGTCCGTGGCGGCAGGCGCGGTTGCCGGATCCAGCGGATTCACGCCCCAGGTGGATCTCGAGGCCCGGTCGGGCGTGATCAACAGCTTCTCGGTATGGGAGCCGAACCCGCGCATCTCGCGGCGCGCACCGAATGGAATCGGCGCTATCACGATCACGCGGTCACGACCTGCCGCGAGATGCGCATTGACTCCCGACCACATACCGCCATCCATGTACCGGTGCGAGCCCAGGTGTACCGGCGGCCATACGAAAGGGACAGCGCAACTGGCGGTAACCGCGTCGACCAATTCGACAGAACCGTTCCGGTCGAACACTTCGAGCCGACCGGTATTGATATTCACCGCGGTCACCTTCAGGTCAGCGTCCGGCCAGGCATGCTCCGGTAATCTCCCGGCCAGCACAGCGCGCCGCCCCACGGCCAGGTCCGGGTTCGACCGCCGAGCCACCTGCCGGCCGAGCCGGCGAAGCCCCGCCGCTTTGTCGAGCGTCAACTTCGATGCCGCGATACGCGTGACCGCCCCTGCGCCGAGCCTGACCACCGGCCCTCCACTCGCGCCCGCGCGCTGCGAATCACACAGATCCGACAAAGAGGTACGGCCTGCGATCTGCGCTCCCACCACCGAGCCGGCCGATGTGCCGACCACCAAGTCGGCCCGGCGAAGGTGCAGCCCCATCCGCTCGAGGCCGAGCAACAGACCCGTCATCCACGCACTCCCCGCTATACCGCCCCCACCGAGAACCAGAGCACGGCCGCCCGAAGCGGACCCACACACACCTTCCATGGCCCTGGTCCTATCACGGCCGGCACATAGTTCGGGTATGAACGTCGCCTGGGCCGTGCGGTATTCCGCGCTCCGGCGCCACCAATGCGACCCCGGCGGAGTAACCGGCCCCGCCTATGCGCATACCACCACCGAGCAGGGCCGACCGTGGCGAATCAGCGCGCAACGTACGTACGATTCGGGGCCGGAGCTCGGCGGTATCCGACGGTCGATCCCGGGCCTTCGACTAGGCCGGCCCCGAACACAGAAAACCCCCTGACCAGTTGATATGACAGGGGGATCTTGTGGTCCCAGCTGGGATCGAACCAGCGACCTTCCGCGTGTGAGGCGGACGCTCTCCCGCTGAGCTATGAGACCGGGATGAACTGCTCGGGGAGATCTTTCGATGCCCTCCGAACGAGTACGAACTTTAACACGCACCACCCGTTCGCCACCAAATCACCCGGTTATCATTCCCGCACCTCGGTCGGCCGGTGCCCTACACGCCGCCTGTTGCCGCCAGAGTCGGCCGCCCCGGCCACTCGCCCGGCGCGAGCCGCACCGATACCTGTGGAAAATAACAAGGTTGTGATTTACCGGCATCTACCAGGCGATTTGTAGGTTTCGCCGAACGTCGGCTAATGTTCTGTCTCGCACCACGGAGGACGGAAACGGCCACCGGGGAGGCAGAATGCGGATGTAGCGCAGCTGGTAGCGCATCACCTTGCCAAGGTGAGGGTCGCGGGTTCGAATCCCGTCATCCGCTCGAGAGGTAGGGCCAGGCGCATAGAATGCCTTCCCCCTTTGCGCGGTGGAGTGGCCGAGTGGTGAGGCAACGGCCTGCAAAGCCGTGCACACGGGTTCGATTCCCGTCTCCACCTCGCGCGATTAGCTCAGCGGGAGAGCGCTTCCCTGACACGGAAGAGGTCACTGGTTCAATCCCAGTATCGCGCACCAGTCATATCGGTTGAGAGGCACTTTCCGAGCGAGTCGGAAGGTGCCTCTACCGCTTTCCGGCGCCACTACGCCGCGTAGCGGAGTATGCCCGCGATCTGTGTCCCATCGGGCAGGTCCTCGGCGCGCACGGCCAGGACCCGGCCACCGGTGAGCAGGACGCGGCGGCTTATCTCATCCAGGATGCCAGGCGTGTCGACCGGCTCCGGTTCGGCGAATGTGACCGCGCCGTCGGCGGATACGGCGCCGGGCGCCGAGGCGTCGATATCGACGAGCAAGGTGTCGACGGCGCCCGCGGTGGCCGCTCGGGCGAGATCGGAGATATCGGTGGCGGCCCGGCCCTCGCTGCGCCGACGGTCCAGTAACTCGATCAGCTCGGACAGTTGCGCGGCGTAGTGGCGGTCCAGCACCGCCCGCGAACGATCGGCGAGCTCCTGGTCGGAGGCGTGCTCGGGGTTGCCGGAGATGCTCTCGGCGAGCAGACCGTCGTAGCTGTTCACCGACCGGAACAGGGAGTCGGTCGGTTCGGCGGCCGCCAGGATGAGCGGCACATTGCGGCCGGACAGGAAATCACGCAGTTCGGTATCGATGGCGCGGGCGTACTGGCGGACCCGCATCTTGCGGCCCTCTTCGCCCTGGATGCGACGCTTCGGGGCCCGATCGCCCAGGCTCGATTTGCCGGCGTACGCGGCCGCATTGGCCGGCAAGCCGGGTATCCGCACCGTGTACGCCGGTTTGTCGGCGCTGACCTCCACCAACCGGACGCTGCCTTCGGCCAGCGCCAGGACGAACGCCGACTGCGGGAAGGTCACGGCGCGGAGCAGGCGTTTGAGGTAGAAACTCTCGCCCACTGTGACGGAGGCGTTCAACTCGTTGGGTACCCGGAAGGTGCGGATCCGCGTCGGGGTGGCGAAAGCGACCAGGGTGCGCGACTGGTAGCGCCAGAACTCGGCGTCGTCGATGTGGCCGTCGAACTCCTCCTCGAGGGCTGTTCGCGCCGCCGGATCGGTGACCTGGTCGAGTGCCTGCCGGACCTGGTCCCAGAACGCGATCCGGTTGCGGTCCGGATCCGCGGCGTCCGAGTCGGTGGGGGTGTAGATCGACACGCACCAGTCGTCGGTGAGAGCGGCGAGTGCTTCGATCTCACCGCGGGTCGGGATATCGGTGTGCAGCACGAAATCCTCCACATCATGGGATCGGCGCGCCGAATCCGTGGAACCGGGGATTGCGGCGGCGGGTCGTGGCGGGCTCATCCGGCGGAGCGGGCTTCGCGAAGATCGGCCGAGGGGCTGATACTGCTCAGGGCGATTATTCGGCAAACTTCATTAGAGCACAGGACGACCGCGGACAGCCGGTACGCGTCCACCGGGATTGTCGGTGGACGCGGTTAAGCTGTCTCGCACGAACTCGGGCCGGCCGGCCCACCGGGTCCCGACAGGGGGTGTGTGTGCAGACGGAACCAGCCCGCGAGGTGCTGCCGGACGCCACGGACACCGGGGAATCGTTCCCGGACGATCTCCGTGCGCATCTGTCCTTCGCGCTCGAGGAATGCGGCCACGCCCTGGCCGAACTGGTGGACGAGTACGCGGTCGACCGGGAACGCGCCGCGACGATCCTGCGACTGCGGCTCGGTATCACCGGGGACCGTCCCGAAACGCTCACCCGTATCGGCGCGCGACTGGATTTCGCGCGGGACCGGGCCCGCCAACTGCACACCAAGGCGGTCGGCGAACTGCTCCGGCACACCGCGCGCTCCGGGCGGCTGCCGGTGCCCGAGTATGCCCGTCGCTACCCCGTGGGCACCCGGGATTCGACGCTCACTCGCGCGCTGCTGGCCGAAACCTACGCCACCGATACCGATATCGCGGTGAACGATCTGTCGTACCTGAAATTGCGGCTGGCGGGGCATACCGCGGCCGACGCGAAACGGGTCGCGGGTTTTGTCACCCAGCGCATCGTGGGTTGGCGCAAGAAGACCAACCACCTGCTCTCCCGGTTGCGCACCGACGGCGAACCCGCCGGACCACCGGCCCCCTGGCTCGACCGGATCGACTGGCCCACCGGAACCGGTTCGCCCGCACCGCTGCCCACCGGTCCGGCCCGGACGTTCGATGTGGACGACGACGGTCGTGGCCGGTTCTATCTATCCAAACCCGGACGTGATATAGGTTTCGACTCCGGGCTCGAGGCCCGGCTCCTCCGCCTGCTCGACGCGGACGACCGGATCCGCAACTTCCAGGAGTATCCCGACGCCGTGGGATACCGCATCGACGGTACGGAGCAGCTGCATTTCCCGACCGTCGTCGCCGAACTCACCGACGCACGCCTGGTACTGATCGACGAACAACCCCTGGGGCATATCGGTTTCCATGTGAACCGGGCGAAGTCCGCCGCGGCCCGCGCCCGGGCACACGAGAACGGCTGGGGCTGGTTGCTCTGGACGGGCAGCCACCTCGGTGAACCCGAACTGGTGTCCCACCGGGTGCCCGCGGGCGTCGAACACCGGCTCACCGAACTGCTCACCGAAGGCCCTGTCCGGCTACCCGCGCTCCGGCAGGTGCGGGCCGATACCGGATTCGACATCCTGGACCTCATCGCGCTGGTGGTCCGCAACGAATGGCGTTGGGAGCGAGGACCGTTCCGGCTCACTGCCGGGTAGCGGACGGAACTTCCGGCCGCGCCGCGGCGGGACCTCGTTCGGTGCAGCGGCGCGGAAACCGCCGGGTCGCGCCCGGCCGGTCTACCCAACGGGATCGGGCACAGTGAACGACGAGAGCGTACTGCTCGCGCTGCCGGACATCAGCCGGGCCCGGAGCCGGGGCGGGACATGCGGGAGCAGGCGCATCGCCGTCTCGCTGACGAGTAACCGGCCCCGGGAGCGTGGAATACCCCGCCGCAACACTGCGGGCGCGACCTCGCTACAGCGCCGGGCGTACGCGTCGACCTGCGCCCGGTAGGTGGGGAAGGCCACCGTATGATCGCCGTCGGCTTCGGCCAGCGCCCGGGCGAGGAGGTAGGCACCGACAACGGCGAGCGAGGTGCCACCCCCGACTGCCGGTCCGGGTGCGTACCCGGCGTCGCCCACCAGCGCCACCCGGCCCCGCGACCAGGTGTCCAGCTGGATCCGGCTGACAGAATCGAGATAGAAATCCTCGGCGCGGTCCATCTCGTCGAGCAGCAGCGGTATATCCCAGCCCTCGTCGCGGTACTCCGCGCGCAGCAGCCGGCGCTGGGCACCGATATCGCGAAGGTCGTGCCCCGGTTCTTCGCCGCGCCGGAACAGGAATACCGCCCGTGCCAGTCCGGTTTGCCGGACCGGATACATCGCGGCGATCCGGTTCACAGCGCTGTACAGCAGCGTCAGCCCGTCGAGCTCCCGATAGTTCGGGAGAGTGCCCACCGCGAAGTAGGCACCGAGATGTCGGCGCCAGCGCTCCTCCGGCCCGAAAACCAGCTCCCGGACTCTGGAATGCATACCGTCGGCACCGATGACGAGGTCGAATCGGGCCGAGTCACCACTGTCGAACGTCACCACCACTCCGTCACCGTGGTCGGTGAGTTCGGCGATCGAATTGCCGAAGCGGTAGTCGACGCGGCTACCGGTCGCCTCGTGCAGGATCGCCGCCAGTTCCCCGCGCATGATCTCGAGATGGCGCCCGTCGGCGAAAGCGTCCGAGATATCGCGCAGATCCACCGCGATGGGCCGTTTACCCGGCCGTTCGAGCCGGAGCGCGGTCGATTCGGTACTCGCCTCGCGCAGCGGCCCGAGCAGGTCCATATGGCCTATCACTGCCGTCGCCGGGGCGAAGAGATCTACCGCGTGACCACCCAGGCCCAGCCGTGGGAAGGGGGTGCGCTCGACGATCACCGGCGTGAATCCGAACCGATCGAGCCAGTAGGCGAGGACGGGCCCGGCCACGCTCGCCCCGGAAATCAGGATGTCCATAGTAATCCCTAGATTGTTTACTTATCGGTAGGTAAGTCAGCTTACTTACCGGGCGGTCAACACGCTAGGGTGAGGAAGTGCCGAGAATCAGATCCAGCGAAACCCGTGAGCGCATTCACGCCGCGGCGCTCGAACTCTTCACCGCGCGCGGTATCCAGGAGACGAGCCTGCGCCAGATCGCCGAAAAACTCGGACTCACCAAACCCGCGCTCTACTACCACTTCTCCTCACGCGAGGAGCTGCTGCGCAGCCTGGTACAGCCGTTGTTCGACGATGTCGAGGCCACGATCACCGCGGACGAAGACCGCGCCGGCGACGGCCCGGTGGACGCTCGGGAAATACTCGGGCGCTATTTCGATGTCTCCTACCGGCATCGCGCGGTTACCGCGCTGCTGCTCCGCGATATCGCGCCGCTGGCCGCGCTCGGCTTCCTCGAACGTATCGTCGAATGGCGCCGTCGGCTCACGACTCTGTTGGTGGGGCCCGAGGCCGAACTCGGCGATCGGGCCCGCGCCATCGTCGCACTGGGCGGACTCGGCGACTGTCTGGTTCTACTCGCCGACGCACCGGCGGAGGAACTGCGCGTGGCCGCACTCGACGCGGCGTGCGCCGCGCTGGACAGACGACCGCCCGCGCCGGACTCCGCGGCTCCCCCGCGCTGAGATCCGCCCGCCGGGTACGAGTTCGGGCCGGGCAGTTGCCGTCAGGGCTTGACCAGCATGGTCGCCGCGATGAAGGTCGCCAGCAACAGCATGACGAAAACCGTGATGAGCTGCCAGTTGTCGATGGTTTTGTGCAGGCGCCGGATGGTGTCCTCCAGCGCACGGTGCACCCGCCGCTCGTCGGCGATCCGGCGATCCACCGCCGCCACCGCCTCGGCCTGCTCCCGGGCGCGCTGCGCCGTCCGCTCCATCCGGGCGACGGTCCTGGCGAGCTGCCGCTTCTTCTCCCGCACCGCCTGCCGGGCCACGGCCAGCGCGGTGCGCTGCGACATCAGTTCCTGGCGCTGCTGTTCGAGCAGCAGTGCCTGGGCCCTGGTGTGCTTCTCCCAGTCGGTCACGGCCGCCCATCCTTTCCTCATATGATCGCGGTAACCCCACGCGACCTCGCCGGCCACCCACTCCCGCAGGAACTCCCGCAATTCGTAGGGCCGCGCGGCCGGCACGACCAGACCTGTGGGACCGGATTCCAGCATGCCGCTCACTGCGCGGTACTCACACGAGGCGGGTGCGAGATCGGCGATACCGAGGGCAGGCAACTGGGACACCCAGAAACCGGGCGCGCACAACCACAGCACATTCGCACAACCCAACGCCCGCAGCCGGTCCGTATGTTGTTGCGCGAGTTCCTGGGTCAGTGGGCCGGTGCGCACCTCGATCGCACCCTGCTCGGTGCCGCGCCGCCACCAGACATCGACGGTGACCGGACCGCAGCGCCGGTCCACCACCGCCTCGTCCGCCCCGAACGCGAGCAACCGGCTCGCCAGCCAGAACTTGAGTCGCTGCGCGTCCCACTGCGCCTCCACACAGCGCGCACAGCCGCAACCATAGCCGGAGGTGGTCTGCGGCGCCGTATCCGTGCTCACCGGACCGTCGGATATACCCAGGTCGGACAACATCGTCCGGCGCCCGCACCGAATATCAGTCCGCCGCTTCGTCTGCATGCGACCACCCATCTAACCCGTCCCACCATGTCGGCCCGACACCACACCGACGTATTCCAGGGTGCGCCACAAAGGCCGGTCGACGCCAGGTTTCTGCCCAGCAGTTACCCAGATGGGACCCACGCGACCCTCACCCCCGGCGGTGTCCCGGTCACCGGATCGGGGGCTGTCAGCACCGAACGCACCAGGGTGCGCAGCCACGCGTGCGCGGGGTCGGGGGTGTTGCGCGGATGCCAGGCCAGCGAAATCGTCACCTCCGGCAACGGCAGCGGAATCTCGAACGCGCACAGACCCAGTGCCGGCAGGGCGGTGGCCGCCACGACCGCGGGGGCCGGGCACACCGCGACACCGGAACGCACGGCGAGCAACGCCGTTGTCAGATCGGGGACAGTGGCCACGACGCGGCGGGTGCGGCCGTGCAGGGCGAGCCGGTCGTCGATGGGGCCGCGGGCGATTCCGCGCGCCGAGACGCTGATATGGGCCGCGGCGGCGTAGGCGGCCACGGTCACCCGTTCGGTGACCAGCGGATGCCCGGGGGCGGCGACACCGATCAACCGGTCCCCGCGTACCCGTTCCACCCGGGTCTGCGGATCGGCCTGCGCGATCACCCCGACCTGTGCGTCGATCCGGCCGTCACGCAGCGCGCTCGCCGAACCGGCCGCTTCGCCGGGCACGAATCGCAGGGTCACGCCCGGCGCTCGGGCTCGGACCTCGGTGAGCAGCCGGGCGGCGAGTTCGGGCAGCACCGCGTCGTCCACGTGCACCGCGAACCCGCGGACCAGGGCGGCCGGGTCGACGGTATCGGGTTTCGCCAGCAGCGCCCGTCCTTGTTCGACCAGCGCACCGACCTCGAACCGCAACTCGAGCGCGCGGGGAGTCGGCACAAGTTGGCGCCCGGCCCGGACCAGCAGCGGGTCGTTGTAGACCCGGCGCAATCGCGCCAGGGTGCGGCTCATCGCCGGTGGCGAGGTGTTGAGCCGTTCGGCGGCCTGCGTGACACTGTTGGTCTCGAGCAGGGCGTGCAGGGCCACCAGCAGGTTCAGATCCAGATCCGGCACGGCCGGGTCAGGTTCGCGAGGACGCGCCGGTGGCCTGTGTCTCGGGTTCGGAGGCCGCCGATTCCGGATCGCCGATTGCCCGTTCCGGTGTCTCCGGTCCGGCGGCAGACGCCGAACCGGTGGCCGGTGCCCGCTCGGCGGTCTCGGCCGCTACCGGGTCGGTCGTTCCGGGAGCCGGTGCCGAACCCGCCGTTGCCGCGGGCGCCGTGCCGCCGGCGCCGGCAGCCGGTGTCCGGTCGGTGGCGGCGGCCGACTCCGTGCCCGTGCTTCCGTTCGCCGGTACCGGATCGGCCTCCACAGGTTCGGCGCCGTCCGGTGCCGTGGTGGCTGTACCCGGTTCCGTCGCCTCCCGGGTGCCGGGCGCGGCGGTGGACGCGGATGCCGCGCCCGCCGGGGCCTCGCCGGGTGTCTGCGGATCGGGTGACGGCGGCGCGGAGTTCTCGGCGGCCGCCGCGGCCGCAGCCGCTTGGGCCGCCCGCATATCGAGCCGGACCGTGGGGCTATTGGATCGTGCGGCGATACCGGCCGCCCGCTTTTCGGCCGCCGCCCGCCGGGCCGCGTCCCGGGCGACGTCCACCGCCGACTGCTGCGCGGCGGGAGGCGGCTCCGTGGGTTGTGTGTCGGCGGACGGCGCCGCGTTCTCCGGATGCGGCGTGTCCGGCGGC
This sequence comes from Nocardia grenadensis, assembly GCF_050942415.1. NCBI lineage: Bacteria > Bacillati > Actinomycetota > Actinomycetes > Mycobacteriales > Nocardiaceae > Nocardia > Nocardia grenadensis. The sequence continues at coordinate 4,403,665 of NZ_CP192054.1, forward strand.
TGTGGGGCGTTCACCGGCCACCGGGTGTGCACCGCCGCGGGCGCGGGCCGGGACTGCTCCACCGGTTGCGGAGGTGCTCCGGGCGCGGTGTGCGGTTCCGGTCCGGCCGGGTGCGCGGCAGGCATCGCAATGATCTTCGTCCGCTCGTCGGCGCCCGGAAGAGCCGACTCCGGCAGTTTCACGGTCGGCGATTCGGAGGCCACCGGTCGCCCGCCGGACGAGTCGGGGCGCGCGGCACCGGTGTGAATCGGTTCGGTCGCACCGGTCGGCGGGGACGCCGGCTGCGGTGGCGACAAGGGCGGCTGCGGCTGCGACGAGGGCGCACCGTAGGCGTCCGCGCCGAGAGGCCGGCCCACGGACCCCCGTTTCCGGCGCGACACCACCTTGTAGTCACCGGGCCGGGCCGGACGCACCCATTGCGCGGCACGGGCCGCGAGAGGCAACTTCACCCCGAGATCGGCGAGCAGTTCATCGATATCGCGCAGGGCGTAAGGCGTCACCGAGGTACCGTGCGCGTGGTGACCGCCGGTGTACTCGTGCATCCAACGCAAGCGGGCCTCGATCCGCTCGCTCATCGTCTCCGCGGGCGGCAGGGACAGAGTCCGGGTGAGCAGGGCCGAGGTCCAGTGCGCGCCGACCTCCGCACCCACCGCACTCAGCAACGAGGAGTTGTAACCGGCGAAGGTCAGATGCGGTACCTGCAACGGCAGGATCTGCCGGTACAGCCGGAAATTACCGTTGTCGTCGGTGAGCTGGCGCTGCACGTACGGGGTCAGGAACGGGACCCGCTGCTGGAAACCGGTGGCGCAGACAACGATATCCGCACGGATCAACCGGCCGTCGGACAATTCGGCATACGGGCCGCCCTGGCCGCCACCCAGCGCGGCGACCTCCGTCCCGCCGCACACGGTGATCCGGCCGGCCGCGACCTGATCGGCGAAATCATCGGCGACCAGGCCGAACGCGGCCTCGTGGGCCCGGTCGAACCGCACCGGCGGCACCAGCCCGAGCTCCGCGGCCCGGGACCGCTGGGCCACCAGCGCTTCGATGAGATCGAGGTTGCTCTCCCGGAAGGAACGGCCCGGGCCGTGCAGCAGGCGCTCGAACCGGCCGGGCTCGGGATGCCGGAAATGGGCGGTACCGGTGCGGGTGAGCAGCACCCGTTCGGCGTCCAGCCCGGGGGCCGGCCGGCGCGGCATCTTCCACAGCAGCCGACGCGCCACCACCGTGGTCTCGGCGGCCACCCGGCTGATCTCGGTGGCCAGGTCGCAGGCTGCCGCGCCGTAACCGACCACCACGACCGAACGGTCGCGGACCGCGTCCACATCCAGGAACTGGGTGCTGTGCCCCAATTGGCCTCCGGCACGCCCGAATTCGGTCATTCCCGCGAAATCGGGGAGCTCCGGTTCGCTGAACACACCGTTGGCGATGACGAGGTGATCGCAGGAGGTGCGGTGCACACCGTCGAGATCGCGTATCTCGAGCAGCCAGCCGCCGTCGACCGGGTCGGCCGCCACCACTTCGGTGCGCAGCCGGAGGCGATCGGTCAGCCCGAAGGCACGCACGTAGCTCGCCAGGTACTCCTGCATCCGGGCTCCGTCGAGCACCCGCGGGTAGTCGGCGGGCATCGGATGGTCGGAGAAGTGGTAGGTGTACTTGCTGCTCTGCGCGCGTAAGCCCGGGTAACGGCGAGTCTCGCTCCACACGCCGCCGATATCGGGGGCTCGGTCGAAAACCTCGACCGCGAACCCATCCTCACTCAGGACCTTCGCGCAGACCAGACCCGCGATACCCGCACCGACGATCGCGATGCGGTTCCCGCTCCTCATGGGCGAGAGATTACGTCGGATGTGTCCGGAGGCAAAGCCGGAGGCTCTATTACGCCTATCGCCGCAGGTCGCACGAGTCCACCGGAACCTCGGACCAGCTGTCCGCAGAGCGGGCCGTACCGTCCGGACCAGCGCACACACCGGAGGCCGTACCGCTGTGGTCTCATGGGAATATGACCACTGTCACCGTGGACCGGGCCGGACTGTGGGACGCCGAGGCGCTCAGCGATGTCGCCGCCGCGACGTTCCCGCTGGCCTGCCCGCCGGGTTCGGATATGGAAGATATCGAGGTATTCCTGGCGGAGGTGCTCTCCGGTGAACGGTTCGGGGAGTATCTGTCCGATCCGGCGCGCACGGTCCTCAAAGCGGTCGCGGACGACGAGATCGTCGGATACGCCATCCTGCACAGTGGGCCGCCCTCCGATTCCGCGGTGGCGGCGGCGGTCGCGCTGGATCCAGTGCTCGAGATCAGCAAGATGTATGTGCTGCCGGGCCATCACGGCACCGGAGTGTCGAGCGCGCTCATGCACGCGGCCCTGGAGCAGGCCCACGGGGCCGATTACGCCGGCGTCTGGCTCGCCGTGAACCAGGAGAACCTGCGGGCGCAACGCTTCTACGCCAAGTACGGCTTCGAGCAGGTGGGTACCCGCACCTTCACCGTCGGGCGTCAGGTGCACCGGGACTACGTACTGCGACTCGAGTTCTGAGCGTCGGCCGGACCGGCGGCCCGCCGGCGCGGTCTCAGTCCAGCATGCGCTGTTTCAGCGCGTCGACCTCCGCGGAGCTCAGCCCCAGGCCCTCGCTCACATAGCGGTCGAAACCGCCGTAGCTCACCGCGACCTGATCGAAGGCGGCGTCGAGCCATTCCCGCTGGACCCCGCCCACCGGGTCGCCGGCCGCAGCGCCGCGGTAGTGGTTGGACAGCAGATAGTCCTCGGTGACTGTGGTCCGATCCACCCCGAGCAGCGTGAGCAGTACCGCGGCGGTCCAGCCGGTCCGGTCCTTGCCGGCGGTGCAGTGGAAGAGCACCGCGCCGGCGTCGGGACCCCGCCCCGACGCCGCGATATCGCGCAACACCCCGGCCAGCGCCTGGTTCGCGCCCGGGGCGGTGATGAACGCCCGGTACAGGTCGCTGCCACCGGCGAGGGTCGACACGAGTTCCGGCAGCGGGGCGGCACCGATCATGTCGTACCAGTGGGCGCGGGCACCGGCGGGGATCCGGTCCGGGCCGAGCGCGCGCTCGTAGACCGTGCGCAGATCGTCGACGGTACGGACTCCGCGCCGGGTCAGTTCCGTGAGATCCGTGGGCGTGAGGTTTGTGAGCTGATCGGTGCGGAACGCGATACCGGTGCGTACGGTGCGCCCGTCCACGGTGCGGTAGCCGCCGAGATCACGGGCATTGGGAGCGCCGGTCAGGTGTAGCGACCGGTCGACGGTGAGCACCTCCGCGGCCGCCGGCGCCATGGTGACATCCGCCGCCGCGACCGGGCCGAAGGCGATCAGGGCACCGGTGAGAACAGCGGCCGGTACACGCGCCGAACGATGAACCATGCGCGGAACTCCCCTCGCTCGCCGGCACCCCCGCGTGGCGTGCCGGACTCAGCAAACCAACCCCGGGGTTCGGGGTCAACCCGAAAACGGCGCGTCGTCGCACGCCGCGCGGATCGACACCCGGCGGCCGGAACGCCCCGGCTACCGCAGGGCCGCGCTCAGGCCGGGACCTCGAAGCGGGACAGCGCCAGCAGGCGCGAGATCGCCCGTAGGTACTTCTTGCGATAGCCGCCGTCGAGCATCTCCGAGGAGAAGATCTCGTCGAGTTTCGCTCCCGAGACGGTCACCGGGACGCCCGCGTCGTAGAGCCGGTCGGCCAGCACCACCAGGCGCAGGGCCACCGCCTGATCGTTGACCGGATGCACCCCGGAGACGAACACCGCCGACACCCCGTCGATCAGCGCGCCGAATTTCGACGGGTGCAGGGTGCTCAGATGGCGCAGCAGGGCATCGAAATCGTCCAGCGTCGCCGCCGGGGTGCCCACCGCCCGTTCGTTCAGCTGCGCATCACTGCTGGGTTCCGGGGCCGGCGGCAGATCCCGATGCCGGTAGTCGGGGCCGTCCACCCGCACCGTGTCGAAGATCGAGCCGAGCTTCTTGATCTCGCGCAGGAAATCCTGCGCCGCGAACCGGCCCTCGCCGAGCTGCCCGGGCAATGTGTTGGAGGTGGCCGCCACCGAGACGCCGCTCGCCGAAAGCTCGGTGAGCAGCCGGGAGACCAGCATGGTGTCCCCCGGATCGTCCAGTTCGAATTCGTCGATGCACAGCACACTGTTGGCCGACAGCCGCTCGACCGCGTTGCCGAAACCCAGCGCGCCGACGAGGTTGGTGAGTTCACCGAAGGTGCCGAACGATTTCGGCGCCGGCGCGTTGTGGAAGATCGAGGCCAGCAGGTGGGTCTTGCCGACACCGAACCCGCCGTCCAGGTACAGCCCCGCGCCCTGGGCCGGCTTCTTCTTCCCGAAGAAGGATTTCTTCTGCGCGGCCTTGTGGATGCCGGTGACCTTTTCCGCGAAGGCACGGGCCGAGGCGACCGCCGCGGCCTGGCTGGGCTCGTTCGAGTCGGGAATGTAGGTATCGAAACCGACCTCGTCGAACATGGGCGGCGGTATCATCTGGGCGACCAGCTGGTCGGCGGGGACCTCCGGGCGGCGGTCGACGAGGCGATCTGGCATGGACGTAGCCTAGTGACGTGGTATGAGCTGTTGGTATGCAGCGTATCCCCGATGCGATCCAGCTCACAGACCTCGACAACGACGCACTCGCCGATCTGTACGCCTACCCGGGCGGGCCGGACGACAGTCGGCTGCGGGTCAATTTCGTCTCCAGTATCGACGGCGCCGTCACCGGATCCGGCGGCGTCTCGGGTGCGATGGGCACACCGGCGGACAAACGGGTGTTCCATCTGCTGCGCGAATTGTGCGATGTCGTCCTGGTCGGCGCGGGCACGGTACGCGCGGAGAACTACGGGGGCGCGCAGACCGACCCGGGCCTGCGCCGGGAACTGTTCGCCCGGGGCATCGGCGGCCACGCCGAGGGTGCCCCGCCGCCGATCGCGATCGTGACCGCCTCCGCCGCACTGGACCCCGGCCATCGGGTGATCGCCACCGCCCGGACCCCTACGCTGATCCTCACCACCGCGGCGGCGCCCGCGCAGCGGGTACGCGCGCTCGCCGCGGCGGGCGCCGAAGTGATCGAGATCGGGGACGAGATCATCGCGCCGCAGGCGGTCCCGGAGGCGCTTGTGGCGCGCGGGTTGCGGCGGATGCTGTGCGAGGGCGGGCCGCAGCTGTTCGGCTCGCTGGCCGGCGCGGGCACGGTCGACGAGCTCTGCCTGACCACCGCGCCGCTGCTGGTCGGCGGGGCAGCTCGCCGGATCTCGGTGTCGCACGAGGAATTCGGGATGCGGATGACACCGGCGCATGTACTGCTGGACCCGGACGGGACGATGCTCACCCGCTGGGTGCGTGCCTGAAACCCGAGCGGCGCGCCTGCGCGGCGGGGCCCGGGCGTCCCGATCCGGCGGATCCGATCCGGACCTGGCAGGGTATAGCGCATGCGCTGGACTCGGGCAGTGGTGCCGGCCTCGGCACTTTTGATCATGATCGCCGGTTGCGGGGCCGGTCCGTCGGACCGCCCGCACGTAGCCGTCGAACGTCCGCCTGTGCCAGGCGAATCCACCACCTCCGCCCAGGTTCCACCGCCGCCCGCCGCCGAGGTCCCGAAGAAGGACCTCGCGTGGCGGGAGTGCACCCGGGAAACATTCGACCAGGCCGGGATGGGCCCGGGACCCGCCGGGCTGGTGCTGGAATGCGCCGATTTCTCCACCCCGATCGACAGCGCGGGCTCGGTGCTGGGCAACTTCCGTACCGGCGCGGTGCGCGCCCGGTTGCCGCAGACCCCGCCCGACGCCGCACCACTGGTCCTGACCTCCGGGGTGGACCGCTCCTCCGGCGCCACCCTCGCTGGGCTGGCCACCGGTCCGGCGAGCGCCCTGCTCGGCGCCCACCCCGTGGTCGCGGTGGACCGCCGGGGTATCGGCACCTCCCAGCCGATCGACTGTCTGCCCGCCGATATCCGCAGTGGTCTGCAGGACAACGCCCAGTTCACCCCGGGCGGTGACGCGGTGACCGGTATGTCCGACCTGTCCCGCAACGGAACCATTTCCTGCCGGGACTTCCTGCAGCCCTACGACGGCACCTTCGACGCCGCGCACGCCGCCGACGATATCGAGCAATTGCGCCGCGAGTGGAATGTCGACCACATCGCCATGCTGGGTACCGGCAGCGGCGCGCTGGTGGGGCTGGAGTACGCCCGCAAGTACGGTGATCGGCTGGCCCGGCTCGTCCTCGACTCCCCCACCCCGGTGGGTGTGGACACCGTCACCCGAACCGAGACCGCGGTCCAGGGTGCCGAGGCGGCGCTGTCGGCATTCGCCCAGCAGTGCGCCGGTATCTCATGCTCGCTCGGACCCGATCCGCGCGCGGCGGTGACCGAACTGATGCAGAAAGCGGCCGACGGGCAGCTCGGCGACATCTCGGCAAACGGGGTCCGCACGGCCGTCACCGGGTTCCTCGGCAACCCCCGCGCGGACCAGACCGGCCGGATCGGCGTACTCGCCGACGCCCTGTCCGCGGCCGGCCGCGGCGACCTGGGCGCGCTGAAGGGACTGCTCGATCAGCAGGAGGCCGCCACCGCGACCGACGGCCAGTTCGTCAACGGTTGCACCGATATGCCGCAGACTCCGCCCGCGCCGCAGGTCACCGACCTGACCGGTATCTGGGCGCAGAAGTATCCGGTGTTCGGCCGGGCGACGGCCCTGTCGATGCTGGCCTGCTCGGCATGGCCGGTGACCGAGGCGCCGGCGGCGCTGGAGAAACTGGAGCTGCCGGTACTGGTACTCACCGGTGTGGCCGACCCGGTGACCGGGATCGCGCAGGCCTCGGTGACCGGTGCCCTCGGGGCCGCGGGCGCCCGGACCTCGACCATGACCTGGCAGGGCTGGGGTCACCCGGTGAGCGCGCACTCCGGATGCGCGCAGACCGCGCTCGTGGCGTATCTGAAGGACGGGCGGCTCCCCGGCGACGGCACCGCCTGCCCCGCCTGACCGGTACTGCCCGAAGGCGCCTCGCACAGGGTCCGAGGCGCGCCTGACCGGCGCGTCGAGGGTGGGCCCCGGCAACACCACGGCACCGCCCGGTGTACCGTGCCGTGGTGTTCCTTCGACAGCTCGAGCCCCGCACTGCTCGAACAACCGCCGACGTGATCCGGTTCGCGCTCTGGCCGCTGGCGGTCATGACCGTGCTGAACCGGGTGTTCATCCAGGCTGTCAATGGTTTCGTGACCGACGACTACAAGCCGGTCTACCAGGCCTCGCTGGATTTCCTCAACGGGCGCGAGGTCTATACGGCGAATTTCGATTCGGTCGACCCGCACTACCTGTACCCGCCCAGCGGCACCCTGCTGATCGCGCCCATCGCGGTGATCGACTACGAGAAGTCGCGCTGGCTGTTCATCCTGCTCAACGCTGTCGCCATCCTGATCGCCTGGTATCTGCTGCTGCGGCTGTTCAACTACACGCTGCGCTCCATCGCCGCCCCGGTCCTGCTGCTGGCCATGTTCTTGTCCGAGACGGTGATCAACACGCTGGTGTTCACCAATGTCAACGGATGCCTGCTGCTGGCGGAGATGCTGTTCCTGATCCTGCTACTGCAACGAAGAGACCTGTGGGCCGGGGTGATCATGGGTCTGACGATCGCCGTGAAACCCACCCTGGCACCGCTGTTGCTGATAGCCCTGGTGCGCAAACAATGGAACGTGGTGATCGGGGCCGCCGGCGTCCCGCTCGTACTGACCGCGATCGCCTGGCCACTGTCCCGAGATCCGGACAAGTTCTTCACGGGCACCTTCCCCTACCTGTTGGAGACACGCGACTACTTCAACAGCGCTATTCCCGGCAACGCCGAGTACTACGGGTTACCGCCCTGGCTGACCTGGGGCATCCGCCTGTCGATGGCGGTACTGGTGCTGCTCTCGTTGTGGATCCTGTACCGGTACTACCGCGAAGATGAGCTGTTCTTCGTCACGACTTCCGCGGGAGTCCTGCTCACTGCGGAATTCCTCCTGTCCTCACTCGGCCAGATGTACTACTCGATGATGCTGTTCCCGTTCCTTATGTCAGTGGTGCTGCGCAATTCCGTGCTGCGCAACTGGCCGGCCTGGCTGGCGGTGTTCGGGTTCATGTCCTACGACAAATGGTTGTCGCACCGCTGGCCCGATATCGGCCGCAATCTGGAATACCTGCGGATCACCTTCGGCTGGGGCCTGCTGCTGGTCGTCGTGTTCTGTGTGCTCGGCGACCGGTACCTGGCCGCCCGCCGCGCAGGCCGGTTGCCGCGGCTGGACCCGGTGTGGATGGCCGAGGCGCCCGACTCCCGGAATGCCGGAGTGGACGATTTCGCCGCACCGGCCCCGCCGGTCCGGTCCTCGGTCGCCGGCCCCGGGGCGGAGCCCGAACGAGCCGGTGCGCGCGTGGTCGAGACGCAGGCCGTCCGCGGCTGATACGGGACGCGCCGCGGCACACGTATTAGCGTGGAGGCATGAGTTCCGAAACGGACGCGACCGATACCTCCCTGCCCGCCCCGAAGATCCAGCTCAGCCCGCAGGAGTGGCGGGCCAGGCTGGACCCCGCGGAGTACGCGGTGCTCCGCGAAGCCGGCACCGAGCGACCGTTCACCGGCGAATACACCGACACCACCGCCGAGGGGGTGTACAGCTGCCGCGCCTGCGGCGCCGAACTCTTCCGGAGCACGGAGAAGTTCGAGTCGCATTGCGGATGGCCGTCCTTCTTCGATCCGGCCGACTCGGACGCGGTACTACTGCGTGAGGACACTTCGCTGGGCATGCGCCGCGTCGAGGTGTTGTGCGCGAACTGCCACAGCCACCTCGGGCATGTCTTCGAGGGCGAGGGATATCCGACACCGACCGACAAGCGGTACTGCATCAACTCGATCTCCCTGCGCCTGCAACCCGCGACCGATACAGCACAGTGACCCGGCCCGCGTCCGGGCAGCACGTCATATGGCAACCGCCCGGCGGATATCCCCCTACCCGGGGCCTCCGCCGGGCGGTTGTCCGACTGCCGGTCAGGGTAGTGCGGCGATGAGCTGATCGAGTTCGACCCGCGGCCCGGTGTAAAAGGGGGTCTCCTCCCGGACGTGCATCCGGGCCTCGGTGGCTCGCAGGTCGCGCATCAGATCGACGATGCGGTGCAGTTCCGGCGCCTCGAACGCGAGAATCCACTCGTAGTCGCCGAGCGCGAACGAGGCGACGGTGTTGGCTCGCACATCGGGATAGCCGCGGGCTTCCTTGCCGTGATCGGCGAGCATCTTGCGGCGTTCGTCGTCGGGCAGCAGATACCACTCGTAGGACCGGACGAACGGATAGACGCAAATGTAGTTCCCGGGTTCCTCGCCGGCCAGGAACGCCGGAATATGGCTCTTGTTGAACTCGGCGGGCCGGTGCAGCGCCACATTGCTCCAGACCGGGGTGCTCGCCCGGCCGAGTTCGGTGGTGCGCCGGAAATCGGCGTAGGTGGCCTGCAGGTCCTCGACCCGCTCGGCATGGCTCCAGACCATGAAATCCGCGTCGGCGCGCATACCGGCCACATCGTAGATACCGCGCACCACGACACCGCGATCGGCGAGCCCGTCGAAGAATTCGCGGGCCTCCTTCAACGTTGTCGCGCGGTCGTCCCCGAGCACTCCGGGCCGCACCTGATACACGGAGAACATGAGATAGCGGATGGTGGAGTTGAGAGACTGGTAATCGAGTCGCGCCATAGCCCCATCGTGCCACTCGCCGGATCGTCGCGGGGGCGGGGCCGGTCGATCGGCGGCCCGGCTGCCCGGACCCCGATGTGCGGTGTTCAGGCCGGTGCCGGAGCCGCCCCGCCGGCGATATGCGCCGCGGCCCGCGTCGCCGCAGCCACGCACGCGGGCACCCCGACACCGTGCAGGTAGGCGCCGGTCACCGCGAGATCGCCGAAAGCGGCCACCGCGGATTCGATCTCGGCGACCCGTTCGGTGTGCCCCGGGGCGTACTGGGCGAGCCCACCCGGCCAGCGCTGCACGATCGCGGACCGCGGGGTGATCGGCAACCCCGTGACGGTGGCGAGGTCGGCGGCGGCGGCATCGATGAGTTCGGCATCGGACAGGCCCAGCACCGCGTCGTCACCGAATCGGCCGAACGAGACCCGCACAAGGGCCGAGCCCCGCGCGGCCAGGTGCGCCCATTTCCGGCTGGACAGGGTGAACGCCTTGGCCCGCAACGGCTCCCCCGTCGCGACCAGCACACCCGAATTCGCCGGCAGCGCGGTGTCCTTCGGCAGTTCCAGTGCGACCAGGGCCGAGGAGGACAGCTCGATCCCGGCGGCCGCGCGCGCCGCCACGGGCGCGATATCGGCCAGCAACCGGGCCGTCACCGGTGCCGGGGTCGCGAGGACGACCGCCTCGAATTCCCCGAGCGGTTCCACCGTCCAACCACCCGGTATCCGCCGGAGACCGGTGACGGCGGTGTCGCCGACCGTGGTGGCCGCCGTCCGACCGGCCAGCGCGTCCAGCAGCGCGCCGTAACCGTCACGCAGCGCCCCGAACACCGGTGCGCCGGAAGGCGGGGGCAGTGCGGCCGCTACCGCCTCGGTGAGACTCCCGGCGCCACGGTCCAGCGCGGCCGCGAGCGTGGGCAACGCCGCGCGGAGCCCGATGGACCGGGCGGAACCGGCGTACACGCCGCCGAGTAGCGGGTCGACACTGCGCGCCACGGTCTGTTCCCCGAAGCGATCGGCCACCAGCGAGCAGACATCGATATCGGCACCGGGCCGCCACGTGAGCGGACGCCGCGGTTCGGCGGCGATACGCGCCACCGTCGCGGCATCGACCAGTCCCTCGACGGCCGCGGCATCGGCCGGGATACCCATCAGCGTGCGCTCCGGCAGTGGATGGGCGCGCCCCTGCGACCAGATCAGCGGGCGCAGACCGGCCGGATGTACCAGCTGGTCGGCAATGCCCAGCTCATCCAGCAACTCGGGCACCTCCGGCCGCCGGCCGACAAACGCCTCCGCGCCCAGATCGACCGGTTCGCCCGCGATCTCGCTGGTCCGCAGCACCCCGCCGAACCGGTCCCGGATATCGGCGACCGTGATCGCGGCCGATTTCCCCAGCAGCCCGCGCAACCGGTAGGCCGCGACGAGCCCGCTGATCCCCCCACCGACCACCGCGATTCTCATCCCCCGACCGTATCCGGCGCCCGCGCACCGCGCGATCGCGCCCTCCGCACCCGAAACCCCCACCCGGCCGGGAGCGTCCGGTCCCGGGAGTCGATGTCAGGACCGGCGCCGCGGCCTCACAGCTCGTGGACCAGCTCCACCAGCGCCGTGAGCACCCCGGGATCGGTCTCGGGCAGTACCCCGTGACCCAGATTGAAGATATGGCCCGCGGCGCCCATGGCCAGCGCCGAATCCGCTTCGTCGGCGATCCGGCGCGCTTCGGCCTCCACGACCGGCCAGCCCGCGAAGAGCACCGCGGGATCGAGATTGCCCTGCAATGCTTTTCCGGGACCGACCCGCCGTACCGCCTCGGTCAGCGGCAGCCGCCAATCGACACCGACCACATCGGCCCCGGCCTCACCCATCGCGCCGAGCAGTTCCCCGGTGCCCACCCCGAAATGGATCCGGGGCACCCCGGCGTCGGCGAGTTCGACGAAGACCCGTTCCGAATGCGGCAGCACATAGCGGCGGTAGTCGGCCAGCGCGAGCGCGCCGGCCCACGAGTCGAACAGCTGCACCGCGTCGACTCCGGCCTCGAGCTGGGCCCGCAGGAACACGATGGTGATATCGGTGAGCACTCCCAGCAGCGCGTGCCAGGCCTTCGGATCGCCGTGCATCATGGCCTTGGTGCGCTCGTGGTTCTTGCTGGGGCCGCCCTCCACCAGATAGGACGCCAGCGTGAACGGCGCACCCGCGAAACCGATGAGCGGAGTTTCCCCGAGCTCGGCGACCAGCAACCGCACCCCGTCGGTGACCGCGCCCACTTCCTCGGGCCGCAGCCGGGGCAGCGCCTGGATATCGGCAGCCGTACGGACCGGTGCGCTCACCACCGGACCGACACCGGCGACGATATCGAGGTCGATTCCGGCGGCCTTGAGCGGAACGACGATATCGGAGAACAAGATCGCCGCGTCGACGCCGTGGCGGCGGATCGGCTGCATGGTGATCTCACAGACGAGTTCCGGGTCGAAACACGACTCCAACATCCCGATACCTGCCCGGACCTCGCGGTATTCCGGCAGCGACCGGCCCGCCTGGCGCATGAACCACACCGGCCGCCGCGCCGGTGTGGCGCCGGTGGCGGCGGCCAGGAACGGGGCATCGGACAACCGGCGGCGCGTATATGTGCTCATCACCCGCCATCGTATGCGGCCCCACGCGGCCCGGCGCGCAAGGCCGCACAGCACCGCCGGGAGCGCTGATCCGCCGTCCTGGGCGGCGGCTGTGTACGCCGTCCGGCGAGTTGCGCGCTGTTTACCACGCTCGGGCCCGTCCATGCAGCAACAACGGTCGCCCGGCGCGCCTCCGCCCACCCCGGGCGCTACGGGTCTACCGTCATTCCCCGTGACACCGCTCGATATCCGCGACGGCGCACCCGACGACGGGCCCGGCGATGAACCCGCAGCGTTTCGTGCCGCCGTCTCGTCGATGGGCGCCGCATCCGTACATCCGCGGATCGAGCTCTCCCCGATTCGTCCGCCGCAGCGTCTCGCCCCGTACTCCTACGCGCTCGGCGCCGAGGTGATCCACGAGGACTCACCCGTCGTACCGATCGACTCCGACGGCGACGCCTTCGGGCGGCTCATCCTGCTCCACGACCCCGGTGGGGACGACGCGTGGCACGGCGTCTTCCGGCTGGTTGCCTATATTCAGGCCGATATCGACGGCGCGCTGGCCGCCGATCCGCTCCTGCCGGAGGTCGCCTGGAGCTGGCTGGTGGACGCCCTGGAATCCCGGGAGGGGCCGTTCACCGCGCTCGGCGGTACGGTGACCTCCACCAGCTCGGTGCGCTATGGAGATATCGCGGGTCCGCCCCGCGCGCATCAGCTGGAACTACGGGCCTCGTGGACGGCCCGCACCACCGAGATGCGCCCCCATGTCGAAGCGTTCGGGGAAGTCCTGGCCTATGCGGCGGGTCTGCCGCCGGCAGGCATCACCGATCTGCGGCCCTCGCCGGTCGGCGAGACCGACCGTGGTTGAATATCGGACGCAGCCTCGGCCACGTAGAGTGGCCCTTTATGCCGGTAGTAGAGGAGCCCGAACACCTGTCCGGTGACCACCCGGATGGTGGCACCGGCCTGTCTCCGGCGTCCGATTCGGGCCCGTGCGACGAGGCCACCGATTCCGGTCCGGCCGAGCCCACCGCGGTACCGCTGCTGGTCCCGGCCGAGGGTGTCCCCCCGGTCTGCCGTACCGCCGAGGGCGTAGCGGCGGCCGCGGAGCGTCTCGCCGCCGGATCCGGGCCGCTGGCGGTGGACGCCGAACGCGCCTCGGGTTTCCGGTATTCGTCGCGCGCGTATCTCATCCAGTTGCGCCGGGCCGGGGCGGGCACCGTGCTCATCGACCCGATACCGGTCGCCGACGCGCTCGCACCGCTGGCCGCGGCGATCAACGGACTCGAATGGATTCTGCACTCGGCCGACCAGGACCTACCCGGCCTGGCCGAGCTGGGCCTGCGCCCGGCGGTGCTGTTCGATACCGAACTGGGCGGGCGGCTGGCCGGGTTCCCCCGGGTCGGTCTGGCCGCCATGGTCGAGCAGTTGCTCGGCCGGGAGCTGCGTAAAGGGCACGGCGCCGCGGACTGGTCGACCCGGCCCCTTCCGGAGGCGTGGCTGAACTACGCCGCACTCGATGTGGAACTGTTGATCGAACTCCGTGCGGCTGTGGCCGCCTCGCTGGCCGAGCAGGGCAAAACCGATTGGGCCGCGCAGGAGTTCGAACATATCCGGCTACTCGAACCGGCCACGCCGAAACCGGACCGCTGGCGGCGCACCTCCGGCATCCATACGCTGCGCCGGGCCCGCCAGCTGGCGATTGTGCGAGAATTGTGGACCACCCGCGACACCCTGGCGCGCGGCCGCGATATCGCGCCCTCCCGGATCCTCCCGGATTCCGCCATCATCGCGGCCGCCAAGGCCGAACCCGCCTCGATCGGGCAGCTGCGCGAGCTACCGGTGTTCGGCGGCCCGCGCCAGCGCCGCTACTCCAGGGAATGGCTGGGCGCGGTGGAACGCGCGCGCGCTCTGCCGGACGAAGACCTCCCCCGGATGAGCCAGCCCTACGACGGACCGCCGCCGGTCAACCGCTGGGAACGGCGTGATCCCGCCGCCGCGGCCCGGCTGGCCCGGGCACGCGCGGTGATGACCCACATCTCCGAGCGGGTGGCGGTACCGGTGGAGAACCTGCTGTCGCCCGATCTGGTGCGCCGGCTGTGCTGGGACGGTCTGCCCGATTACCGCAGCGGGCCGGAGGCCGCCGGTGAGGTCACGGCGGCGGTCGACGGCTTCCTGAAGAGCCACGGTGCCCGGCCCTGGCAGCGCGAACTCGCCGCACAGCCACTGGCCGCCGCCCTGATCGATCCTCCGCCGAGCTGACGACCGCCCGCGGGCACGGGCGGCCGCGGGCGGGGCTAGCGTGCGTCCAGCCAGCCGGTGACTCGGCGGGTGATATCGGGGGCGGTCAGACCCAGCTCCTGGCGCACCTGCGCGATACTGCCGTGCTCCAGGAATTCCTGCGGAATGCCGATATCGCGCGCGGGCACGTCCAGACCGGCGGCCCGCAGCCGGGAGGATACGGTCGCCCCGATACCCCCGTGCAGACCGCTGTCCTCCAAGGTGACCACCAGGCGATAGTTCTCGGCCAGTTTGACGACGGTATCGGATACCGGCAGCACCCACCGCGGGTCGATGACCGTAGCGGTGACTCCGTCCGCCTCCAGCAGCTCCGCGGCCTGGAGCGCGGCCGGTACCAGGGCACCGACGGCCACGAACAGCACATCGCCGCGCTGGGCCTGCGCCGACGGCCCCTCCCGGTCCGGCAGCCACAGCACATCCACGCCGTCGAGCCGCTCGATCGCCCGGATCTCGGCACCCACACTGTCCTTGGGGAACCGCAACGCCGTAGGCCCGTCGTCGACCGCCAGCGCCTCGGAGAGTTCCTCGGCCAGGGTCGCGGCATCCCGCGGGGCGGCCACCCGCATACCGGGCACGATGCCGAGGAGTGACAGATCCCACATACCGTTGTGGCTCGCGCCGTCGGCGCCGGTGATCCCGGCACGGTCCAATACCAGGGTGACCGGCTGTTTCAGCAACGCGACATCCATCAGCAGCTGATCGAAGGCCCGGTTCAGGAAGGTCGAGTAGATGGCCACCACCGGGTGCAGGCCGCCCAGCGCGAGACCCGACGCCGAGGCCAGCGCGTGCTGTTCGGCAATACCGACATCGAAGAGCCGATCCGGGAAACGTTCGCCGAACGCGGACAGCCCGGTGGGCCCGGGCATGGCTGCGGTGATCGCGACGATATCGTCGCGGCGTTCGGCGTGGGTGATGAGTTCCTTGGCGAACACCGAGGTCCAGCTGGCCGCGGACCCGCTGCTCACGGATTCGCCGGTGAGCGGATCTATGGGGCCGCAGGTGTGCATCTGATCGGCCACATGGTTCTCGGCCGGCTCGTAGCCGTGCCCCTTCTGGGTGACCGCGTGCACCACCACCGGGCCGCCGAAATCCTTGGCGTGCCGCAGCGCCGACTCGAGCGCGACGAGATCGTGGCCGTCCACCGGGCCGACGTATTTGAGACCCAGATCGCTGAACAGCTCCTGCGGGCTCACCGCGTCCTTTATCCCGGCCTTCACCGCGTGCACCATCGAGTACGCGGAATCACCCACGCCCGGAATGCTTTTCAGGAACCGGCGGCCCGTGTCGAGCATATGCTCGTACACCGGCTGGGTGCGCAGGGCCGTGAGCCGGTCGGCCAGCCCGCCGATGGTGGGGGCGTAGGAACGGCCGTTGTCGTTGACCACGATCACCACCGGGCGGTCCTTGGCCGCGGCGATATTGTTCAACGCCTCCCAGCACATACCGCCGGTGAGGGCCCCGTCGCCGACGACCGCCACGACATGGCGGTCCTGCCCGGTGAGCGCGAAGGCCTTGGCCAGGCCGTCGGCGTAGGACAGCGACGCCGAGGCGTGCGAGGACTCCACCCAGTCGTGTTCGCTCTCGGCACGGCTGGGATACCCCGACAACCCGTCCTTGCGGCGCAGGCTGTCGAAGCGGTCCTTGCGACCGGTCACGATCTTGTGCACATAGGCCTGGTGCCCGGTGTCGAAGATCAACGGATCGGCGGGCGAATCGAATACCCGATGCAGGGCGAGAGTGAGTTCCACCACCCCGAGGTTGGGTCCCAGGTGCCCGCCGGTGACGGCGACCTTGTGCACCAGGAATTCGCGGATCTCGGCCGCCAGCTCCCGCAGTTGCGGTGCCGAGAGCCGACGCACGTCTTCGGGCGTATCGACCCGGGAAAGCACTCCCACCTGATTCGCTCCCTCCGGATAGCGCAGTAGATCCGACCAGTCTAGGAGCCGCGGCCGACTGCACCACCCGGGCGGCAAGCCGTGCCCACCTCCGTACCGGGCCGGAACCGCGGTCCGGCGTACCGGTCCAGCCTAAGGTGAGGGGCGGGTGCCGCGCGAACCGAGTCCGGCCGCGGGCCCCGGGACGGCGGCGCACCGACGAGCGCCGCACACCGACCGCGAGGAGACCGGATGACCCAGCCACCGGCGGGAACGGTAACCGTATTCGGATACGGCACCGTCCGCGCCGCCCCCGACCTGATCGTGCTCTCGATCGGCGTCGAATGTCGCGCGAGCACCGTCGGACTGGCCTACGACCGGGCGGGCCGGAGCGTCACGGCGCTGACGACCGCGTTACGCGAAGACGGTGTCCCCGGCACCGATATCGGCACCGGCATGCTGTCGGTGCGCTCGGATACGGCCTGGCAGGACGGTACCGCCCGGGTGGTCGGCTATATCGCGACCAGCACGCTCACGGTCACACTCGCGGCCGCGGCCGATCCCGCGCGACCGGCGCCGTCGGAGGTGGTGGCCCATGCCGTGGCAGCGGGCGGCGACGACGCGCGGCTGGGTGGGCTGCGGCACACCTTCGCCGACCGGGAACGGCTCCTGGCGCGCGCCCGTGATGCCGCCTGGGACAACGCGCTGGACAAGGCGCGGCAGTACGCCCGGCGCGCCGCCCGCGAACTGGGTCCCGTGCTCGAGATCACCGAGCACACGACCGCGCCGCCGCCGACCCAGCCCGCTGAGCCCGGCGGGATCCGGATGGTGGCCGCGGCCGCGCCGGCGCCCGTGCCCATCGAATCCGGGGAGACCGAGATCACCGCGACACTGCGGGCCACCTGGCAGCTGAAGTAGGGCGCCGCGGCGCCGCACCGATCCGGTCAGCGCTCCAGGAGTGCAAGGCATTCCACATGATGGGTCGCCGGAAACGCGTCGAAGGCACGCAACGCGGTCAACCCGTAGCCGGCGTCCAGGTAGAGGCGCAGGTCCCGGGCGAACGACGCCGGATCACAGCCGATGTGCACGATCCGGTCCGGCGCCGCGGCGGCCACCGCGTGCACCACCGGTTTACCCGCCCCGGCCCGCGGCGGATCGAGGACCACCACCCGTGGCCGCGGGTGGTGGTGTCCGGCCGCCCACTTCTCGACCCGCCCGGTGCGCAGGTCCAGCCACGGCAGATCGACCAGGGCGGCATTACCGGCGGCGACCGCGGCCGGTGCGGATTCCAGCGCCCGCACCGCGCCGGTCGGGCCGACCTGTTCGGCCAGGCGCGCCGCGAAAACCCCCGCGCCGCTGTACAGGTCCCACGCGGTCGCGCCCACGCCCGCATCGGCCCAGTCGGCGACGACATCCGAATAGCACTGCGCGGCACCGTGGTGCGCCTGCCAGAATCCGGCCACCGCCACCTCCCAGCGCCGCCCGGCCACGTACTGCACGGCCCGGCCGCTGCCCTCGACCACCCATTCGTCGCGGTCCGCGTGGGTGGCGGCGCGCCGGGCCGCCGTGCGCCGCCGCTGCGCACCCGGCGCCTCCGGCTCCGCGCCGGGCCGGCCCGCGCCGTCCCGCGGACCGCGGGTGCGTCCGGTACGCCGGTCGGCACGGCCTCCGGGGCCGGAACGGCCGGCGTACCGGTCACCGCCGCGCCGGCCGGTGTCGGGTATCGGCGGAGCGATTTCGACGATATGCCGGGCCCCGGTGTCGTCGACCGCGATCACGAGCTCCGCGCCGGGCGTCCAGCGGCGCCGGTCGATATCGTCCAGGGCGCCGGGCACGGGTTGCGGACACCGGAGGTCGGTGAGCACCCCGGTGCTGCGGTAGCGGTGCACACCCGCCCGGCCCGCCATATCCACCACGAGGCGGATCCGGGTGCGCCAACCGGCGGTGCCATCACCGGCGCCGGTGATGGGTTCCACCTCGACCGCGCGTTCGATCCCGGTAATGCGGCTCAGCTGTTCGGCGACCACCGCGGCCTTCAGCTGCCGCTGCGCCACCGCGGTGGCGAAGGAGAAATCGCAGCATCCCGCCCCACCCGGGCCCGATACCGGGCAGGTGGCGGGGATCCGGTCCGGTGAGGCCTCCAGGATTTCCACGGCCTCGGCCCGGCAGAACGCGCCGCCGCGGTCCTCGGTGACCCGCGCCCGCACCAGCTCACCGGGCAGGCCGTGCCGGACGAACACCACCCGGCCCTCGTGGCGTGCCACACAGAATCCCCCGTGCCCGGGCGGCCCGAGCCGTACCGACAGCACCCGATCGCGCCATGAACTCATCGGACCTCACCCATTGTCGCCGTAGCCGCGCCGTACCGCGCCCGGTGCCGCGGGTTCGCCCGCCGCCCGGGCGCGCGCCGAAGAACTCAGCTGCCACGGCACGCTGGTCACCATCACACCCGGTTCGAACAGCAACCGGCCCTTCAGCCGCAATGCGCTCTGATTGTGCAGGACCTGCTCCCACCAGTGCCCGACCACGTATTCGGGGATGAAGACGGTCACCACATCGCGTGGGGCGTCCTTGCGCACCCGCTTCACATAATCGAGCACCGGTTTGGTGATCTCGCGGTAGGGCGATTCGATAACTTTCAACGGGACCGGATTATCGCTCTTCTCCCAATCCCGCACGAGGGCCCGGGTATCGTCCTCGTCCACGTTGACCGTGATCGCCTCGAGCGTATCCGGCCGCCCGGCCCGGGCGTAGGCCAGTGCCCGGCGGGTCGGCAGGTGCAGTTTCGACACCAGGACGATCGAATGGGTCCGGCTCGGCAAGACCCCGTCCCATTCGTGTTCTTCCAGTTCCCGGGCCACCGAGTTGTAGTGGTGGTGGATCATCTTCATGATCACGAAGATCGCCGCCATGGTCACGATGGCGATCCAGGCGCCGGCGAAGAATTTCGTCACCAGCACGATTACCAGGACGGCCCCGGTGGCCACCAGGCCCAGCGCGTTGATGGCCCGGGACCGCATCATCCGGCGCCGTTCGGCCGGATCGGTCTCCCGGCCCAGCAACCGGCTCCAGTGCCGCAGCATGCCGGTCTGGCTGAGGGTGAACGAGACGAACACCCCGATGATGTAGAGCTGGATCAGCCGGGTCACTTCCGCGTCGAACGCCACCACGAACGCGATCGCGCCGACCGCCAGGAACAGGATCCCGTTGCTGAAGGCGAGCCGGTCGCCGCGCGTGTGCAGCTGGCGGGGCAGGAAGCGGGCCTGGGCCAGGACCGAACCCAGGACCGGGAATCCGTTGAACGCGGTATTGGCGGCCAGTACCAAGATCACCGCGGTCACCGCGGCCACGAAGTAGAAACCGGGGGTGAAACCGCTGAACACCGCGTGCGCGATCTGGGCGATCAACGTTTTCTGGTGGTAGCCCTCGGGCGCGCCGACGAGTTGTTCGGGATCTTCGGCGAACACCACGTGCGCCTGGCGCGCGAGCACGATCATGCCGAGCAGCAATACTATGGCGATCGTCCCGAGCATCAGCAGGGTCGTCGCGGCATTACGCGATTTGGGTTTGCGGAAGGCCGGCACGCCGTTGCTGATCGCCTCGACACCGGTGAGCGCCGCGCAGCCGGAGGAGAAGGCGCGGGCGAGCAGAAAGATCAGCGCCAGTCCGGCCAGATGCTCCTCCTCGGCCCGGAGTTCGAAACCCGACGATTCCGCGCGGACTTCGTCACCGAGTACGAAGATCCGGATCAACCCCCAGGCGAGCATGGTGAACATTCCGAACAGGAAGGCGTAGGACAGCAGCGCGAACGTCCGGCCGGACTCACGTACCCCGCGCAGGTTCATGGCGGTGATGAGCACGATGGCGGCCACCGCGAAGAGCACCTTGTGGGTCGCGACGAAGGGGATCGCCGAGCCGATGGTGGACGCGGCCGATGCGATCGAGACCGCGACCGTGAGCACATAGTCGACCAGCAGCGCGCTACCCACCGCCAGGCCGGCCGTGGGGCCCAGGTTCGTGGTGACCACCTCGAAGTCGCCACCGCCGGACGGGTAGGCGTGTACGTTCTGGCGGTAGCTGGTGACCACGATGACCAGTACGACCGCGACCGCGAGGCCGAGCCACGGGGCGTACGCGTAACCGGCCAGCCCGGACACCGACAGCACGAGGAAGATTTCCTCGGGCGCGTACGCGACCGAGGACATCGCGTCCGAGGCGAACACCGGCAGCGCGATCCGTTTCGGCAGCAGGGTGTGGCCCAGGGAGTCACTACGGAATGGCCGCCCCAACACCAGACGCTTGGTGGCGGTCGTCAACTTCGACACTGGACGGAGCATAAGCCCCCGTGCCCCGGTGCGCTGCGACGCACCACTGCACGGCGGGGTTTGGCCGCCCCCCGCGGGGGGAACGTGGCTGGGGGCGAGAACCAGCGGGTACGGTTCGGTTTCGCAGCAGCCACACGGCTGTTTCACTTGCCGCAGGGCACACACCGAGTCAGGAGCGAGGTTCACGGTGTACGTGGTGATCATGGGTTGCGGCCGGGTGGGGGCGTCGCTGGCCCGCGCCCTGGTCCGGATAGGTCACAAGGTCGCCGTCATCGACCGCAATCCGGACGCGTTCCGCCGCCTGGGCCCGGATTTCGCGGGTGAACAGGTCGTGGGCGTCGGATTCGACCGCGATGTCCTGCGCCGGGCAGGTATCGAACGGGCCGGTGCCTTCGCGGCCGTCTCTTCGGGCGACAACTCCAACATCATCTCCGCGCGGGTGTCGCGGGAGATGTTCGGTGTCGAACGTGTGGTGGCCCGTATCTACGACGCCAAACGTGCCGCCGTCTACGAACGGCTCGGTATCCCGACCATCGCCACCGTGCCCTGGACGACCGACCGTTTCCTGCACACACTGATCGGTGACGCGGGCACCACGACCTGGCGTGATCCCACCGGGACCGTCGCCGTCGCCCAGCTGATCCTGCACGAGGACTGGTACGGGCGCACGGTCAGCGAGCTGGAGGTCGCCACCGGCGCCCGGGTCGCGTTCGTCATCCGGTTCGGGCAGGGCATTCTGCCCGACGCCAAGACAGTCGTCCAGGCCGACGACATAGTGTACGTGGCCGCCACCTCCGGCTCCGCCGGGGAAGCCGTCGCGCTGGCCGCGAAACCTCCAGCCGACAAGGATTGATCATGAAAGTGGCCATTGCCGGAGCCGGCGCCGTCGGCCGCTCCATCGCCCGCGAACTACTCCGGGCGGGGCACAGCGTCATGCTGCTCGAACGCCAACTCGACCATATCGACCGCGAGGCGGTGCCCGAAGCGATCTGGGTCCATGCCGACGCCTGCGAACTGCAACTGCTCGAGGACGCCGGGCTGGAGGACTACGAGGTCGTGATCGCCGCGACCGGCGACGACAAGGCCAACCTCGTCCACAGTCTCCTGGCCAAGACCGAATTCGGAGTCCGCCGGGTGGTCGCCCGGGTCAACGATCCACGCAACGAGTGGCTGTTCGACGGCTCCTGGGGTGTCGATGTGGCCGTCTCCACCCCGCGCCTGCTGGCCTCTCTTGTCGAAGAGGCGGTTTCGGTGGGCGATCTGGTCCGCTTGATGACCCTGCGGCAAGGGCAGGCCAATCTGGTCGAACTCACCCTGCCGCCGGATACGACGCTGGCCGGTAAACCTGTGCGCAATCTGACCCTGCCGCGGGATTCCGCGCTGGTCACCATTCTGCGCGGCGGGCGGGTCATCGTGCCGCAGCCCGACGACCCTTTCGAGGGCGACGACGAACTGCTGTTCGTCGTCTCCGCGACCGCCGAGGAGGAACTGCGTGCGGTGCTGGCACCGCACGGGATGGAACCGCAGACCGGCGGCACCACCGGCCTGTCCCCCGCGCAAGACGCCGAATACTGACCACCCGACGGCGCTCGGCCTACGTCCGCGGCCGTCAGGCGGCGACGGGCCGGGCCGCCCGCGCGCGCAGCTTGTTCAACGCGCGGTACTGCATGACCCGGATCACGCCGGGGCTGGTGCCGATCGCCGCCGCGGTCTCGGCCGCGCTCCAGCCCAGGACGATCCGCATCACCAGCACTTCCCGGTGCACGGGGTTGAGCTGCTGCATCAGTCCGCGGGCCAGGGCGCCGCGTTCGGCCGCCAGCGCCCACTCCTCGGGGCCGGCCGCGGTGGCGACCGCTTCGGGGACCTCGGCCACCGGATAGGCCGGATGGACCTGCGCGCCGCGGAACGCGTCGGACACCTTGTTCGCGGCGATGCCGTAGACGAAGGCGAGGAACGACTTCCCCTGATCCCGGTAGCGCCCGATGGCGTGCACGGTGGCCATCAGCACCTCCTGCGCCACATCGTCGGCGGTGACGTGCAGAGGGTTGGCGCTGCCCAGACGGGTCCGGCAGTAACGCTGGACCAGGGGCTGGACCAGTCGCAGGATCTCGGCCACGGCGGCGCGGTCGCCGTCGGCCGCCGCCGGGACGAGGACGTCCAGTTCGGCGGAGATCCGGCGGCTCTGGGACCGCACCGGATGTTCGGATCCCCGCTCGGGGCGGGTGATCGGGTGCTGCTCGGTTCGCATTCGCCAATCCTCTCGGGAGATCGTCTTCACCAACGATCGTCCGATGAACGGCGCGTACGGGATAGACACCAAAGGGTGGGTCCTGACCCACCCTTCCGGATGACGTCGACCCGCACCTTCGGATGACGCGGCGCTGCGGGAATCAGGCCCGGCCGGCGGAATGCCGTCCGGAGCCGGCGGGCAGATGTCCGGCGCGGCGCACCGCCCAGACCGTCACCACCAGCGCGACGGCGGTGAGCGGCCAGCCCATCGCGATCCGCGCGGCGGCGAGCCAGCCTGTGCTGTCGGTGTCGTAGAGGTGGTTCTGAACCAGGTAGCGGGCACCGAAGACGAGTACCCACGCCACGGTCGCCAGATCGTAGAGGCGGACCACCCGCGGATCCGCGCGCCAGTCGCCGCCGTGACCGTTGAGGACGCCCCACACCACCCCGACCAGGGGGCGTCGGACGAGTATCGAGATCAGGAAGGCGGCACCGTAGATCAGGCTGGTATAGATCCCGAACAGGAAGAAGCCCTTGGCCTCGCCCACCCGCCAGGCGATCAACGCGCAGATACCCACGCCCACGAACCCGGAGACGGCAGGCTGGATCGGCTCGCGGCGCACCAGCCGCCAGACCAGGATCGCCGCTGCCACCCCGAGCGCGGCCCAGATGGCCGCGGCGAGCCCGAACAGGGTGTTCACCGGGACGAAGACCAGTACCGGCAGCGTCGAGTAGATCAGGCCACCGAAGCCGCCCAGTTGTTCGAGCAGGGTCCGCTCGTCCGGTTCCTCAGGGGTGTCGGTGGTGGCATCGGCCCGGGCGGCTGGCGCGGTCTCGGAAGTGGTCGCGGCCCGGGGCAGCGGTGTGGTGGCGTACTCGTCGCTCGATGGCATACGTCAGCTGTTTCCGCGCAATTCGTAGTAGGGGTTGTACATCACCTTACGGCCTTCGCGTTCTCCCACCCGGCCGCGCACCATGATGCGCCGTCCCGATTCGATACCGGGAATCCGGCGTCGCCCGATCCACACCAGGGTGATGGCATCGGTACCGTCGAAGAACTCCGCCTGCATACTCGCACCCGAGGACTGCGGACAGGAGTCGACACTGCGCAAACGGCCCAGCATCGTCGCCTCCTCACCGCGCCGGCACTCCGAGACCCGGCAGGCGCCCGAGGCGTCCGCCTTCTCCGCCAGCTCCTCGGCGTCGAGCTGATCGATATCCTCGGTCAATCTGCGGCCGAGCCTGCGAAAATATCCGGTCGCGGACTTGGCGCCCGCTTTTCTTCCTGCCGCGGAAGACATCGCCTGCTCTCCTGTGCGCGGACGACATGGGTCGCACGTCGTCCGAATTTCCTTACTCCGGCCCGGCTGTGGCCGTACCCGCCACTGTAGATGGGTACCGGCGGCACCGCTACGCTCGGTCCGGTGTTCGATTCCCCACGTCCGGCCGTTGTCGTCGCTCTGCCCGGAACCGGTTCCGACGCATATTTCGCCCGCCGCGCGTTCGGTCCCGCATCCGGCGCCGCGGGGATCGATTTCGTCGCCGTGGACCCCGATCCGGCCGCGGTGATCGACAGCTACCGGGCCGCCCTGGACAAGGCCGCCACCCGCGGCCCGGTCCTGGCGGCGGGTATCTCGATCGGGGCCGCGGTCGCTGTCGAATGGGCCGCGGGCCGGGAACCGGGCGAGGTCGGTGGCGTGGTGGCGGCACTGCCGGCGTGGACCGGCCCGGACACCGCGGAATGCCCCGCCACGCACAGTGCAGCGGTCACGGCGGCACAGTTGCGGGCCGAGGGCCTGGACGCGGTGATCGCCAGGATGCGGGCGAGCAGCCCCGGCTGGCTGGCCGACGCACTCACCCGGTCCTGGCGCTCGCAGTGGCCCGGGCTGCCGGCGGCCCTGGAGGAAGCGGCGCAGTACAAATGGCCGGAACCGGCACTGCTGGACGCGCTGAGCGTCCCGCTGGTGGTGATCGCCGCCTCGGACGACCCGGTGCATCCGGTGACCGTGGGCCGGGAATGGGCCCGTCGGGCACCCCGGTCGGTGCTCGCCGAGGTGACGCTGGACGAGTTCGGCGCCGATCCGGGCATCGTGGGACGGCTGGCGCTGCGGCACCTCGGCTGACGCCGGCTCGCCGCCCCGCCATGCGACCGGGTCACCTGGTCCGGCGCCCGCTCGGGCACCAGACCACGCAGGTCAGTTACGGCCGAGCTGCTGCATCGCCGACCCTTCGGCGCCCCGCCGCGGCTGCTGCGGCTGCTGCGGTGGTAGCACCGCGGGTGTCGGCGAGGGCCGGGCACCGGGCGGCGGGGTCGCGACCTGTTGCTGGGCCTGCTGTTGCTGCTGCTGGTGGGCGGCGGTGAGCTGTTCGGCGAGTTGCTGGGGCAGGACCACGGGCAGCGGTTCACGTACCGGCAGCGCGTCGGTTCCACGCCGGATGATCGTCTCGCTGAGCACGGTGCGCGCTGCGACGACCAGCGGACCGCCCGCCGCGGTGGACCCCGAGGGTCCCGCCGCCACCAGCCGGATCATCCACCGGTAACCGTCCACCCCGATGAAGCGCAGATCGGCGCCCTCGGTGACGGCCACCAGTTCGCGGCCCCACGGGCCCTTCTCCACCGAGACCCGGGCCCCGTCCTTGCGCAGCGATTCCGCCAGATCGGCCGCGACCGTGCGCCACTGCCCCTTGGACTTCGGCGCGGCGTAGGCGGCGACGGTGATGCGCCCGTGCTCGGTGGCCAGATGGACCGCCTGCGGAGTGCCCTGCGGGGTCATCTCGACCTGCAGCTGCCCACCCGGCGGCACCGGCAGGATCACCGAACCAAGATCGAGCCGGGTATCGGTGAAGTTCTCCAGGACCTCGGCGACATCGTCGTAGTCGTAGGGGCCGCGCCGCTGGGGTTCGGTGTCGGGATCGTCGATCGCGGCGTCGTAGGCGTCGCTGT
This sequence comes from Nocardia grenadensis, assembly GCF_050942415.1. NCBI lineage: Bacteria > Bacillati > Actinomycetota > Actinomycetes > Mycobacteriales > Nocardiaceae > Nocardia > Nocardia grenadensis. Next base: position 4,429,655 of record NZ_CP192054.1, read on the forward strand.
AGGCGGCGCCGCCGTAACCGTCGTCGTAGCTGTCGTCATAGGACTCGTCGTAGTCGGCACGGTGATAGCCGCCGTCGTCGTAGTCCTCGTATTCGCCGGTTTCGTATGCACCCGTGGTGTACTCGCCGGTGTCGTGCTCGTCGCCGGATCTGCGTCCGCCGGATTTCCGTCGTCCGAACATGTCAGGCCTCCTTGCCGTCGGCGGCGTCCGCCCCGCCCGGCGTCAAACTCGCGTGTCCCCCGCTGGACCCGTAACCGCCCGCGCCGCGCGCGGACTCGTCGAGCCGGTCGACCGCCACGAAGTCGACCAGTTCGACCCGCTGCACCAGCAGCTGCGCGATCCGGTCACCGCGGCGCAATTCGATGGGTGTGCGCGGATCGTGGTTGATCAGGCAGACCTTGATCTCACCCCGGTACCCGGCATCGATGGTCCCCGGCGTGTTCACCACGGATAGTCCGGCCTTGGCCGCCAGCCCGGAGCGGGGATGGATCAGGCCCACGGTGCCCACCGGCAGCGCGACGGCGATACCGGTGCCGACCAGTACCCGCTCCCCCGGCTCCAGGACGACGTCCTCGGCGGTGCACAAATCCACGCCCGCGTCGCCTTCGTGGGCGCGCGTCGGCATGGGAATCCCGGGGTCCAGCCGGAGCAGCGGTATCGGTGAGAGTGCGTTCACGTCCGATCAGCCTACGCGCAGGCCCGGCCCGGGTGTCGCTTAGTGTTGAGTCGTGTCCGACCAGCCTCGACCCACCGAAACCGAGCATCCCGCGCGACCGGAACCGTCCGCCTATCGCGAACGCCTCTGGGTGCCGCTGTGGTGGTGGCCGGTGGGCTTCGCCCTCGCCGGCCTGCTCGCCGCGGAAATCCATATGGGAGCGCCCGGCCTGCGGGCCTGGCTGCCCTATGTCCTGCTGTTCCCGGTGCCCGTCTGGGTACTGCTGTGGACGAGCCGGCATCGTCTCGAAGTCACCCCGGATCCGGCGGGCACCCCCGAACTGCGGGTGGACCGGGCCCATCTGCCGGTATCGTTCGTCGCCCGGGCGACCGTGGTGCCCAGGAGCGCCAAGAGCACGGCGCTGGGCCGTCAGCTCGATCCCGCGGCCTATGTCCAGCACCGTCCGTGGATCGGCACCATGATCCTGCTCGTTCTCGACGACCCGGACGACCCGACACCCTACTGGTTGGTCAGTACGCGCCGGCCCACAGCGGTCCTGGCCGCGCTCGGACTTCCGAGCGCGGATTGACCTCACACTCCGCTCAGGCCGCGCAATCCATGCAGATCATCTGACCGCCCGCCTCGCTGGCGAGGCGGCTGCGATGATGTACCAGGAAACAGCTCGAGCAGGTGAACTCGTCGGCCTGTTTCGGGATCACCCGAACCGTCAGCACTTCCTCGGACAGGTCCGCGCCGGGGAGTTCGAACGACTCCGCGGTATCGGATTCGTCGACATCCACGACGGCGGACTGGGCCTCGTTGCGACGAGCCTTCAGCTCCTCCAGCGAATCCTCCGACACATCGTCGGACTCGGTACGCCTCGGTGCGTCATAGTCGGTTGCCATGTCGTCTTCCCCTCGTCCTTACTCCGTATATCCGGATCGGCGCACGCCGTCTCTCGACCGCGCCCGCCGCCCCGCCGGTGGTGCACTTCACACCCGCACCGGTCCTCTATCAGCGCGAATCCGATGGACTCACCTCCGATAGCGTCCGGACAACGCATGAGTTGCCCTGCTTGTTCCCGCGACCGAACGCCGATTTACTCATGGATATTTCGGTCTGGGCGGCCAGACAATAGCGGACGGTGCGGAAAATGTCGCAATCGAAACCCAGCCGTGTCGAAACCGCTGGGCAATCGATACGCCGCTCCGAGCGAGCCGTGACCGGCCCCGGTAACGCGCCCGGAGCGGCCTGGGTAATGCGCGGCGCCCGGGACGGGGTACGTACAGTATCGACGTGGTTTCACTGATCACCGAAGGCAGACCGACGGATGCCAAAGGCCGTCCCTACCCGCGTCGACGGCCGCGACCCTGGCTGATCCTCGTCGTTGTTCTCATGGTTGTTTGCGCAGGTCTGTGGATCAAAGCACTGACCACCAACGATGACGACCACACGCCGATGGCATGCAATTCGCCCACCCCGGCCACCGACCCCAAAGCCGCACCGCAACCGCTGCCCGGCCAGCGGGTCGGGCCGAGTCGCCTCGAGGATGTGGAGCCCGCACCGACCGCGGGCACCCAGGTACGTGTCCTGAACGCCAACGGGCAGCGCGGCCAGGCCGCGCATGTCGCGGCCCAGCTCGGTGATCTGGGCTTCGGCAGCCCACCCGGGGATCCATACGGTAACGATCCGATATACGCCAACGGTGACCTGGAATGCACCGGCCAGATCCGGTTCGGGGAGAGCGGCCGCCCGGTCGCGGCCGCGGTACAGCTGGCCGTCCCGTGTGCCGAACTCGTCGAGGACAAACGATCCGACAAATCCGTCGACCTGGTGCTCGGCTCGCTGTTCGGCGGCGACCTCCAGCCCAACAACGACGCCGAGGAGGTGCTGCGGTCGTTGAAGAACCCGGTGAGCGGGGAGAGCCCGGCCATCGACCCGGATATGCTCGCGGCCGCCCGGACCGCCCGCTGCTGACCACGGGCCGGGATCAGGTCTCCGGGATCGGCTCGGCCACGCCCAGCCGATCGAGCAGCGCGAACAGTTCGTCGGCGATACCGGGCGCCGCGGCCACCACGAGTGCCCCCGCGGCGCCGGTCGTCGGCAGCGGGGGCAACCGCAGCACCGCACCGGCCTCGGCCGCGATCAGCGCGCCCGCCGCCCAGTCCCACGGATTCAGGCCGTGTTCGTAGTGCGCGTCCACCCGACCCTCGGCGACCATGCACAGATCCAGCGCCGCCGCGCCGATCCGGCGGATATCCCGCACATGCGGCAGCAACTCGGCAACGCGGGCCGCCTGCCGGGTGCGGCGGGGCACCCCGTAGGCGAATCCGGTCGCGACCAGGGCCAGCCGCACGGAGCGCACCGGGTTGCACCGTAGCGGGGTATCCCGGCCGTCCGGGCCGATCCGCAGCGCCCCGAGACCCGTGGCCGCGATGTAGACCGTCGACGCCGCGACATCGGCGACCGCCCCCGCGACCGGTCGCCCGCCGCGCACCGCGGCCACCGACACCGCGTACGCCGGAATTCCGTAGAGGAAGTTCACGGTGCCGTCGATCGGATCGACCACCCACACCACCTCGTCGTCTCCCGCTGCGGCCAGATCGCCGCCGCCCTCCTCGCCGAGAATCCGGTCGCCGGGTCGCAGCCGAGCCAGTTCGTCGCGGATGAGCTGTTCGGTCTCGGTATCGACAACGGTCACCGGGTCGGTCGGAGTGCTCTTGGTGCGCACCGCGGCCTCGGCGGAGGCGGCGGAGGCGAATACCTCACGACGGCGGACCCGGGCATGCGCGGCGGCGATACCGGCCAGATGGGCTGCGATCCGGCGCAGCACGGTGGCATCGGCGGGGGCGGGTTGGGTGGCAGCGGTGAGAGACCAAATCGATTCCGGCACGTCCTCCATCGGAGCACAGATCCTGCGATGAGGTCGTCCGGGCGCGCACATTACCCTTGTCGTGCACACCACACCGGCGGAGCGTGGCCGCGGAGGAGGCGGCGCGACGCGGGTGGCCCGACGACGCCGTCCGGATCCCTCGCGCGCGGCCGGGCCCACCCGGAAACCGGTGCGACGCACCACGACATCAGCCAGCACAGGGAACGAGGAACCCGCATGTCCGTTGGACGGCACGCGTTCGGTATCGATATCGGCGGAAGCGGCGTCAAGGGCGCCGCGGTCGATCTGGACACCGGGGAGCTCGTGCACGAGCGCATCAAGATCGCGACCCCGCATCCGTCCACCCCGGGCGCGGTCGCGGCGGCCGTGGCGAAGTTGATCGAGATCGCGGACTGGGACGGGCCGGTGGGTCTCACCCTGCCGTGTGTGGTCCTCGACGGTGTCGCGCACACCGCCGCCAATGTCGACAAGTCCTGGATCGGCACCGACGCCCGGGCCCTGTTCGCGACGGCGCTGGGCGGTCGTGAGGTGACCGTGCTCAACGATGCCGACGCCGCGGGACTCGCCGAGGACCGCTACGGCGCCGCCCGCGATATCCACGGCCTCGTACTCCTGCTCACCTTCGGTACCGGAATCGGTTCCGCGCTGCTCAACAACGGCTCCCTCGTCCCCAACACCGAACTCGGGCATCTCGAGATCGGCGGCATGGAAACCGAGCACCGGGCCGCCGCCTCGGTCAAGGAAAGGGAAAACCTCGACTACCCCGAGTGGGCGGCGCGGGTGAGCACCGTATTGAGCGGCCTGGAGGACCTTTTCTGGCCGACGGTGATCGTGGCCGGTGGCGGGATCAGCCGCGACGCCGACCAGTGGATTCCACTGCTGACCAACCGCACCCGCGTGGTTCCGGCGAACTTGAAGAACACAGCGGGTATCGTCGGCGCCGCCATGGCCGTTGCTGCCGGGATCACCCCCTGAGGTTGTCCACGGCACGGGTCAGTGCACACTGGTCGGATCGTTACAATGGAAGCACCCGGCGGTGAGCCGGACACCCGACCGGCGTTTTAGCCGGTAAACCCGACAGACCGCTCCGCCGGAATACTACTCTGGCGTGACGCCGCACGAGACCGTCACGAAAGGGCGTACGTGGTAGCCACGAATACCCGTCAGACAGCCGAATCGGCCGACGCCGAGGCCACGGAAGTTCCCGCGGCACGCCCGGCCCGCAAGGCCGTGGCCAAGAAGGCCCCGGCGAAGAAGGCCGCTGCCAAGAAGGCTCCGGCCAAGAAGGCCGCTGCCAAGAAGGGAGCGGCCAAGAAGGCCCCGGCCAAGAAGGCGGGGAGCGCGGGCGCCCCGGGCACGGGCGAGGAACAGCTAGACGACGATTCGCTGGATGTGGCGGATCTCGGTGATCTGGAGGTCTCCGAGGACGATCTCACCGAAGAGGGCGAGGATCTGGTCGCCGAGCCCGTCGAGGAGGAATCCGAGGGCGAGGCAGCCGAGGACGGCACCTCCGAACCCACCGCGGCGGACAAGGCCTCCGGCGATTTCGTCTGGGACGAGGAGGAGTCCGAGGCGCTGCGCCAAGCGCGCAAGGACGCCGAACTGACCGCTTCCGCGGACTCGGTGCGGGCCTACCTCAAGCAGATCGGTAAGGTCGCGCTGCTCAACGCCGAGGAGGAGGTCGAACTCGCCAAGCGGATCGAGGCCGGGCTCTACGCGGCGGAGAAGATGCGCGAGTTCACCGAGGCCGGGGACAAGCTTCCCGTGGCCACCCGCCGTGATTTCAACTGGATCATCCGCGACGGCAACCGAGCCAAGAACCACCTGCTCGAGGCGAACCTGCGGCTGGTGGTATCGCTGGCCAAGCGCTACACCGGCCGCGGGATGGCGTTCCTGGATCTCATCCAGGAGGGCAACCTCGGCCTGATCCGCGCGGTCGAGAAGTTCGATTACACCAAGGGCTACAAGTTCTCCACCTACGCCACCTGGTGGATCCGGCAGGCGATCACCCGCGCCATGGCCGACCAGGCCCGCACCATCCGTATCCCGGTGCACATGGTGGAGGTCATCAACAAGCTCGGGCGTATCCAGCGCGAGCTGCTCCAGGACCTGGGTCGCGAACCCACCCCGGAGGAGCTGGCCAAGGAAATGGACATCACCCCCGAGAAGGTGCTGGAGATCCAGCAGTACGCCCGGGAGCCCATTTCGCTGGATCAGACCATCGGCGACGAGGGCGACAGTCAGCTCGGTGACTTCATCGAGGACTCCGAGGCCGTGGTCGCGGTGGACGCGGTCAGCTTCACCCTGCTGCAGGATCAGCTGCAGTCGGTGCTGGAGACCTTGTCCGAACGCGAGGCGGGCGTGGTCCGGCTGCGGTTCGGCCTGACCGACGGCCAGCCACGCACTCTGGACGAGATCGGTCAGGTCTACGGGGTGACACGCGAGCGGATCCGGCAGATCGAATCCAAGACCATGAGCAAGCTCCGGCACCCGAGCCGGTCACAGGTCCTGCGCGACTACCTGGACTGAGTCCCGGCAGCGCACTCGGCGGCCCCTGGACACCTGTGGAACCATCGGTTCCCACGGAATCCAGGGGCCATTGCGCGACTACCCCGCTGCGCCGTCGGATAATCGGCCGGACGGGCCCGGCAGGATCGGGTCCCGGGATGTGTCCTTCAGCGTCACACCGGAGCGATCGAGCCGGCGGGCCCCGGCCACCAGGGCGGCGACGACCTCCGCCGCTCGCCGGTATCCCGTGCCCCCGGGCGGGTGGATGTTCGATACGCAATTGCGGTCGGCGTCGGTGCGGCCGGGTCGTGGCCGATGGGTCAGGTAGATACCGAGGCTGTCGGCCACCGAGAGGCCGGGACGTTCACCGATCAGCACCAGCACGGTCGTCACCCCCAGGGCGGCACCGATATGGTCGCCCAGCGCCACTCGCGCCTGCGTCGCCACCACCGGCGTCGAGATCGACCAGTGCGGGCGCAGCACCTCCAGCAGCGCCGCGACAGTGGGCGGCCCATGGACGGTGAGCGCCCGGGCGGACAATCCGTCGGCGAGGACCAGGCCGATATCGGCGCCCGAGTGCGCCAGTCGCACCGGCCCGCCGTCCACCACGCCCGGATCGCCGGCCGGCACCCGGCCGAGGTCCGGGCGCCGCAGATACTCGGCCCGGTCCCGGGCCCGGCTACGGATATGCACCGGATCACCCACGCCCAGTTCGGCGAGCCGCGCGCACAGCGCCGGTACCTCGAGCGGGATGTGCACCGCGTCGCGGGCGGCGGCGTGCGCGGCGGCGAATTCCAGGACGCGCCGGGTGGGTAGCGCGTCGCCGGCCCGGCCCAACCCGATACGCGCCTGGGTGAACGACCGCAATCCGGTCCAGAACTCCTGGGAGTCCGCGGGTTCCCACTCTTCGCCGGTGGTCATCGGCTCCCTGTCAGCGCGCGTAACGGCGACGCGGCCGGCGCCACCGGCAGCACCCGGCCCGTCTCGTCCAGCATCCCGAGCCGGTCCAGCCACTGCGCGAACTCCGGGGCGGGCCGCAGTCCCAGCACCCGGCGGGCGTAGAGCGCGTCGTGGAAGCTCAGGCTCTGGTAGCCGAGCATCACATCGTCGGCGCCGGGCACCGCGATGACGAAGGCACAGCCGGCGGCACCGAGCAGGGTGAGCAGCGTGTCCATATCGTCCTGGTCGGCTTCGGCATGGTTGGTGTAGCAGACGTCCACGCCCATCGGCAGGCCCAGCAATTTGCCGCAGAAATGATCCTCGAGGCCCGCCCGCACGATCTGTTTGCCGTCGTAGAGGTACTCCGGGCCGATGAACCCGACCACCGTGTTCACCAGCAACGGTCGCAGCTCCCGGGCCACCCCGTAGGCGCGAGCCTCGAGGGTCTGCTGGTCCACCGGTCTGCCGCCCGTGCCCCGGTGCGCGTCGGCCGACAGCGCCGACCCCTGACCGGTCTCCAGATACATCACATTGTCGCCGACGGTGCCGCGCCGCAGCGACTGCCCGGCGTCGTTCGCCTCCCGGAGCAGCGCCAGGTTCACCCCGAACGCGGAATTGGCGGCCTCCGTACCGGCGACGGACTGGAAGACCAGATCGACCGGCGCTCCGGCCGAGATCAGTTCGAGCGTGGTGGTGACATGGGCGAGCACGCACGACTGCGCCGGAATATCGAAGCGGGTGCGGATATCGTCGAGCAACGCGAGCAGATCCGCCGCCGCCCGCGGGGAGTCGGTGGCCGGGTTGACGCCGATCACCGCGTCACCACAGCCCAGCAGCAGGCCGTCCAGGATGGCGGCGGCGATCCCGTCGGGGTCGTCGGTGGGATGGTTGGGTTGTAGCCGGGTGGCCAGTGTGCCGGGCGCCCCGATGGTGGTCCGGAACGCCGAACCCACACGGGCCGCGTGCGCCACTGCGATGAGGTCCTGATTGCGCATGAGTTTGCTGACTGCGGCGGCCATCTCCGGGGTCAGTCCGGGCGCGAGCGCGCGCAGGCCGGCGGCCGGGTCGTCGGTCCTCTCGCCGGCCGCGACAGCGAGCAGCCGGTCCCGGAGCCCGCCGACCGTGAGCGCGGCGACCGGACCGAACGCGGCGCGATCGTGGGTGTCCAGGATCAGCCGGGTCACCTCGTCGGTTTCGTAGGGAACCACGGGCTGCTCGAGGAATTCGGTGAGCGGGATATCGGCGAGCACCCATTGCGCGGCGGCTCGTTCGGCGTCGGTACTCGCGGCACATCCGGCCAATTCGTCGCCGCTGCGCCGGGGCGTGGCCTTGGCCAGCACATCCACGAGTCCGTCGAAGCGATAGTTCCTGCCGTCGAGGCGCTGGGTGTAGACCGTCATCCGGTTCCCGTCCGTCCGGGCCGCTGTGCTGGCCCGGCCGGTGGACGGTGTCCTACCGGACCGGTCGATGGGCGGCCGACATACACGGTGCCCCCGCAGATTACCGCCGTTGCGGGTTCCGCGCCCGGACGCCGGGAATCTCGCGCGGCCACGGCCCGGCCGAGACGGCTCCGATGAGCGGACAGCTTCCCGGCGAAGGTCCCGACCGCGCCGGCATACTCGACGCCCGGACGCGTGTGCCGGAGAACGCCATCGGCAGGTCCGCAGTTCGTACCGGCACCGCTCATCACTTCGATGGATCCGGGCCGCGCAGCCGTGTGTTGAGATGAACGGATGCAGCGGTGGTCGGCGTTATCGGCGACGACACGGGACGTCGTCGTGGCGGGCGGATGGTTCCTGTTCGGCGTGCTGCTGTACCTGGCCGGCTTCCATATGATGTTCGCCCCCGACGCAGAGGCCGGCTCGCTGTGGCCGCGGATCGCGATCCTCGCGCTGGCGAGCGCGGTACTGCTGGTGCGGCGCCGGGCACCGATCACCGCGATGGCGCTGGGACTGGCTCCCCTGGTGATGGACCTCTCGCTCGGGCCGACCCTGCCGGTCTGGCTGGTGTACACCGACCTCATCTACGCGGCCGTGGTGTACGGCACGCGCCGCCAGATGCAGGGCGCGGTGGTGGCCTGGCTGACCCTCTCGGCGACCGCGGCGGGGGTGGTGCTGGCGATCACCGGCGACTGGCATCTGATGTCGCTGGCGCTGGTACTGGCGGCGGCCTTCGTCGGCACCTCGCTGTGGTGGGGGCTGACCGTCCGCGCGCACAAGGAGACCGCCGACGCCGAACGGGCCCGCGCCCGCGCCCTCTCACTCGTCGCCGAACTGGACCGGCGGGCGGCGGTGGCCGACGAACGTAAGGCCATGGCCCGTGACCTGCACGATGTGATCGCCGGGCATCTGTCGGCCATCGCCCTGCAGTCCGAAGCGGCACTGGGCGGTCTCGACGGTGCCGCCGACCCGCGGCTGACCGGCGTACTCGGCGCGATCCGCACCAACAGCGTCGAAGCACTCCGGGAGATGCGGACGATGATCGGTCTGCTGCGCCGCGAGGACGACGCCGATCAGACCACCGCGCCGGGGCGCCTGGCCCAGCTACCCGGGCTGGTCGAGTCGGCTCGGCAGGCGGGTATGCGGATACGGGTCCGGCTGGATCTGGGCGAGACCGTACCGGCCGGGGCGGTGGACCAGGCGGCCTATCGCATCGTCCAGGAAGCGGTGACCAATGTGATGAAACACGCCCCCGGGCAGGAGGTCGATATCGACGTGCACGCCGAGTCCACGACACTGGTGCTGACGGTACACAACCCGCTGGGCACCGGGCCGGCGCCGGACTCGTCCGGCGACCGGCGCGGCCTGTCCAACATGCGCGAACGCGCGGCCGCCCTCGGCGGTACGTTGCGGGCGGGGCCGGAAGCCGGCGCCTGGTGGGTGCGCGCCCGGCTCCCCCTGGCCGCAATGCCCGAAACCACGGGTGATCCGCGGTGACCGTCCGGGTTCTCATCGCCGACGATCATGCCGCGATCCGCGCCGGACTGCGCATGATCCTGGACGCGGCCGGCGATATCGAGGTGATCGGTGAGGCCGCCGACGGCGAGGTCGCGGTGGCCCAGGCCCGGGCGCTGCGGCCGGATGTGGTGCTGATGGATGTGCGCATGCCGGGAGTGGACGGCATCACCGCGACCACCCGGGTGACCGGCGAGGGCCTGGCCCGGGTGCTCGTTCTCACCACCTTCGACCTCGACGAGTATGTGTTCCGCAGCCTCCGCGCGGGCGCCGCCGGGTTCGTGCTGAAGTCCGCGTCCGGGCCCGCGCTGGTCGACGCGGTCCGCGCGGTCGCCGCGGGCGAAGGGGTGCTCGCCCCGGAGGTGACCCGCGCGGTGATCGACGCCTTCGCCGGAACACCGGCCGACCGCAGACCCGAACCGCCACCGGGGATGGCCGAGCTGACCGGCCGGGAGAAAGAGGTGTTCGACTGTCTGGGCGGCGGGCTGTCCAACGCGCAGATCGCGGCGCGGCTGTTCATCAGTGAGACCACGGTCAAAACACATGTGTCACGTGTGCTCACCAAACTGGGGATGCGGTCGCGGGTACAGGCCGCGATCCTGGCGCGCGAACTCGGCGACGGGGCCACCGGATACCCGTAGCCGAGACCGGTCGCGGCTCAGCCGGGCAACGGCGCGAAGCGCCCGTCGGTGCCCGGAAGGTAGCTGTCCACCCCGATCACGGCCGCGACCGGCAGCGGACCGTACAGATGTGGGAAACGCAACGCCGGATCGTCACTGGGTGCCCCAGGCTCCCAGCGCACCGGCGCCGCGAGGCGGCCCGGGTCCAGACGGAGCAGCAGAAGATCGCGCCTACCTGCGAAAAGCCGGTTAGCGGGCAGGTGCACCTGCTGCGGCGCGGAGAGATGAACGAAGCCTTCCGTCCGCAGCGAATCGGGCCGATGCTCCCCATCTTCCCGGGCAAGTGCCCACTCACCGGGAGTGCAGAGGTGAACAAGGGTGTGAGTGTCACAGGGCACGGGTAACCTCCGATACACAACTCGACAGTCGGCACGGAGCGACGGCCGTGCGTTTTCCACACCCGGCCCGCGGTGTTCGCCACAGGCGAAAACCGCTGGTCGTGTTAGGGAAAACACACTGGTTCCCCACGGGGAACAAACCCGATGCCCCGAACGTCTGACAGAGTAGTTACACCACTGCTGGGAAGTAGCGGAAGCGAGCCCGCGGAGTGACCACGGGCCTCACACCAGGTGAACGGTTTTGTGCCGGAAGCCAGGACGGAGGAGTCATGCCAGGAACCCTGACTAGCACCCCACTGACCGCGGTCGATCGCTGCGATCGCTGCGGGGCGGCTGCGCGTGTACGTGCCGTTCTGCCCGCAGGTGGCGAGTTGCTCTTCTGCCAGCACCACGCGAACGAACATATGGAACGACTGCGCGAGCTCGACGCCGTGATCGACACGGAGTCCGCTCCCGCTCTCTGACCCGTCCTCGCGTCCGACACAACAGCATCGAACAACAGAACACCGTCTCGGTGGCGGGCGACCGATCCGGTCGCCCGCCACGGGCGTTTCAGCCGGGCAGAATGCCTTCGATCAGGCGTTGCAGCCCGTAATCGAAGTCGCCGGCCGGGTCGCCCGGCGCCTGGTAGAGCTCGCCGACGGCGGCGCCGACCCGGGCGGACAGTGGGAAGTCGGTGGCCGGCATGACCTGCTCGAGTACCGGGCCGTGCGCCGCCCACCAGTCGGCATCGGATTGTTCCCGGATGCTGCGGGCCGCGGCGAGCGCGGTGCGCGCGTTACCGGTGGCGAATTGCGACAGCACCGCGATCACCCGGTCCATCTCGATATCGTCGAGACCCGCCCCGTCCACCGCCGCCAGGTGCCGCTCGTACCGCCGCATCCGACCGGGCCCCAGCACCATGCGCCAGGAGGGCACCTCGAACAGCCACGGATGGGTCAGGTATTCGTCCCGGATCTGCCGGGCGACGGCCACCAGCCGGTCCCGCACAGGCAGGTCGGCGGGGATGGGGGCATCCTCCACCGCGACCGCGTCGACCATCAGGACGGTGAGTGCGTCCTTGCTGGGGACGTAGGTGTACAGACTCATCGGCCGCAGTCCCAGCTCCGCGGCGACGGCGCGGACCGATACTTTCTCATAGCCCTCCCGGTCCGCGAGCCCGATCGCCGCGGCCACCACCTCGTCGACGCTCACGGTCTGCCGGGGGCCGCGACCGCCGTGCCGGGGCGGTAGCTCGTGCCGCCACAGCAGTTCGAGTAGGACACGGGCAGGATCGGGCGAGCCGGTCACCGGCGCGTCGTCGCCGCTCATCGCATTCCTTTCACCAGGTAGGGGTACCACCCGAGCATCGAGCGGTAGGTACCGGAACAAATCCGGTACGGTGCGCGTTGGCCTAATACTCCGTACACCATACGTCGATAATAGGGGTGCGCTCTGCCGACCATCGAAACCACCTATCTGCCCGACCGCCACCTGTTCGCCCTGTGGACCTGGACCGGTCGCGAGCCCGGCCCGGCGCCCACGGGAATCGGCGACACCGCGACCCTCACCCTGGCGGTACCCGGCGGCACCCGGGCGCAGGCCCATGCAGGGAGCATCACCGTGCAGGTCGCCGCGGTCGACTGCGCACTGGTGGACCCCGCCAGGCTCGCCGACCTCGCACCCGCCGATCCAGGCCACTCCACCCGCGCCTGGCAGGCGATCCTCGCCGGCGAACAGGCGGACCTCCCCCTCGCCGGGCACGCGTTTCCCAATGCCACGGGGACCGCGATGCTCACCGGTGACCACGCCCGCTCGGTACTTCACGACACCGCGGCCGTGGCCGCCGGCCTGCGCGATGAGCTGCGCGCCGACCTGCGGCCCTATCAGGCGCGCGGGATCGGCTGGTTGCGCGATACCGTAACCCGCCACGGCGGGGCGATCCTCGCCGACGAGATGGGTCTCGGCAAAACCGTACAGACCATCGGCCTGCTGCTCGGACGGGCCGGCCACGGTGCGCAACTCGTAGTGTGCCCGACCTCGCTGGTGGGCAACTGGGTCCACGAGATACAGCGCTTCGCCCCCGCGCTGCGGCCGGTGGCCTGGCGGGGCGGCGAGACCGGCACCGCGGCAGGCGATATCGTCGTGACGGGTTACCCGGTGCTGCGGCTGCACGGTCACCGGCTCACCGAGAATGTCTGGGCGACAGTGGTGTTCGACGAGGCCCAGGCGCTGAAGAATCCCCGTACGCAGGTGTCGAAGGCGGCCCGGTCGCTCGACGCCGCGGCCGTCGTCGCGCTGACCGGCACTCCGGTGGAGAATCACCTCGACGAACTGTGGTCACTACTGCACCTCGTCGCACCACGCCTATTCGGGCATCGCGCCCAGTTCCGCCGGCGCTTCGTCAAACCCATCGAACAGGGTTCGGCCACCGCGGCCGCGCGCCTGCAGGACGCGATCGAACCGGTCCTGCTCGCCCGCCGCAAAACACAGGTCGCCGCCGCGCTCCCGGCCAAGATCCACAACGACCTGCTGTGCGATCTCACCCCCGAGCAGGAGAAACTCTACGATCAGTTGCTCGACCGCACGGTCACCGACGGCTTCGGTACCGGCACCCGGCGGCAGACCCGGGTGCTGGCGGCGCTCACCGCACTGAAACAGGTATGCAACCATCCCGGTCTGGTGCACGGCGACCAGGGCGAATTGACGGGCCGCTCAGGGAAACTCGACCTGTGCACCGATATCGTCGCCGCCAACCTCGACAACGGCGCCCCGACGCTCATCTTCACCCAGTACCGGGCCACCGGTGACCTCCTGGTGCGGCATCTGGCCGAACAGTTCGACATCACCGCGCCGTTCTTCCACGGCGGGCTGACCCAGGCCGAACGGGCGGCGATCGTCACCCGGTTCCAGTCCCCCGGCGGGCCACCGGTTCTGGTACTCGGCCTGCGCGCGGCGGGCACCGGGCTCACCCTCACCCGGGCCGCCGACGTGATCCATTTCGACCGGTGGTGGAATCCCGCGGTGGAAGCCCAGGCCTCCGACCGGGTGCACCGGATCGGGCAGACCCGTACGGTCACCGTCACCACCCTGACCTCGGCCACCACGGTCGAGGAACATATCGCGAGAATGCAGCGGCGCAAATCCGCATTCACCGAGCTCGGCGACGGTAGCGGTATCGCCGAGCTCGCCCGGCTCGACGACGAGCGGCTCCTGGAAGTGCTGCGACGGAAGCGGGGAAACTGATGGCGGACAACGAATTCGGCTACACACGCTGGGGGATGGACTGGGTCCGGCTGGCCGAGCCGCTACGACAGACCCGCCCGGATCCGCTGCTTCCGCGGGCACGCAGTATCGCCCGCAACGACGGTGTGCGACCCGAGTTGGACGGGCGGATCGTTCGCGCGCACATCCACCGCGGCGGCCAGGCGTCGGTCGTCCATATCGAACTGGCACCGCTCGCTCGGACCGCGCTCACAGCACTGTCCGCGATCGTCGGCGCCGAACGCACCGCGCTCACGGACGAGATGCACACGGCGGCCCTCGCGGCGGGCGTCCGGGTAGCGCCGGAACCCACCGCGATCGACTGTTCGTGCAGTGCGCGCACCGCACGCTGTCTCCATGTGCTGGCCACGTTCTACACCCTCGCCCGCCGGGTCGATGAGGATCCGCGGCTGAGCCTGGATCTGCAAGGCTATGGGCACCCGGAACACGGTGCCGCGCCGGACGAGTCCGGCGCCGAACCGGACATGCCGCGCTGGGTACCGCTCAACACGCTGGATCCCGCCATGTTCTTCGACGTGTGAGCCGAACCGCGGGACGGATACGACCCGCTCCTCGAGGCACGGCGGCCTGGCACGGAACACGGGATCGAGCGCCGTTTCTTTCGAAAAGGACGGTCAGCCGCGGCGCACAGGATCGTCCCCTTCTCCGCGGAACGGCGGGGATTGTCCCAGGCACGAGAGCCGAACCGGCCTCCACAGAATGACGGTGACCTCGCACACCTGAGAGCTCATCGGCTCCTCCGAACGACGTGAACCCCGACGCGGGAGATCGGCACCCTCTCCGCGGAGCGGCGGCTACAGCCGACGTGGGCAAGCGCTCGGCGACGCAGCCCACGGCAGGGCAGACCGGAGAGCCGGCGCCACCGGCGACGAGTCCGCGGATCCGCCGCGGCGGTTACATCCGGCGCAGCGCCGCGATCCGCTCGCCGAGCTGGTCGGCGGTGGCCAGTGCGGTGGGCGGTCCGCCGCACTGGCGCCGAAGCTCGCCGTGGATCACCCCGTGCGGTTTACCGGTGCGGTGGTGATGCATTGCGACCAGACTGTTCAGCTCGCGCCGCAGTTCGCCCAACTTGTCGGCGGTCGCCACCCGCTCGGCGGCATTTCCCGCCGCGGGCGAGGCGGGGGCCGGCGCCTCCGGTTCGGCCTTGGATCGGTCGGCGATCTGCCGGGCCTGGCGCTCCCGCAGCAGCGCACGCATCTGGTCGGCATCGAGCAGGCCGGGAATGCCCAGGTAATCGGCTTCTTCGGCGCTACCGGCGAAGGTCGCGGTACCGAACGAGGACCCGTCGTAGATCACCTGGTCCAGTTCGGCGTCGGCGGCCAGCGGTACGAACGCCTTCTCTTCCTCGCCCGGTTCGTCCTGCTGTTTGTTCGCCTCGGTGAGCAGATCGTCGTCGAGACCGTCCTTCTCGCGGTGCGGTTTCCCGATGACATGGTCGCGCTGCACCTCGAGCTGCGCGGCCAGGTCCAGCAGCACCGGAACCGACGGCAGGAACACACTCGCGGTCTCACCCGGCCGCCGCGCACGGACGAAACGACCGATGGCCTGGGCGAAATACAGCGGCGTCGAGGCACTGGTGGCGTACACACCCACCGCCAGCCGCGGGACGTCCACGCCCTCGGAGACCATCCGCACCGCGACCATCCACGGCTGGGTGCCCGTACTGAACTCGCCGATGCGGGCCGAGGAGGTGGGGTCGTCGGAGAGCACCAGCACCGGCCGGGTACCGGTGAGATGCTCGATCAGTTCCGCGTAGGCACGGGCCCGCTCCTGATCGGAAGCGATCACCAGACCGCCGGCGTCGTGCATACCGCCCTCGCGCAGCTGCGCCAGCCGCATATCCGCCGCGCGCAGCACCGCGTAGATCCAGTCGCCCGCCGGATCGAGCGCGGTACGCCAGGCCCGGGCGGTCTGTTCGGCGTTCAGTGGTTCACCGAGCCGGGCAGTGTACTCCTCGCCCGCGCTGTCGCGCCAGTGCGCTTCGCCGGAGTAGGCGAGGAACACCACCGGCCGCACGACCCCGTCCGCGAGCGCCTCGGTATAGCCATAACTGTGATCGGCCCGGGATCGCGGCAGACCGGCCTCGTCGGGTTCGTAGGTGATGAACGGGATCTGGCTGTCGTCGCTGCGGAACGGGGTACCGGTGAGCGCCAGCCGGCGGGTGGCGTCACCGAACGCCTCGGCCACCGCGTCACCCCAGCTCTTCGAATCACCGGCGTGATGGATCTCGTCCAGGATCACCAGGGTGCGCCGGTTCTCGGTGCGCACGCGGTGCTTGAACGGGTGCGCGGCGATCTGGGCGTAGGTGACCACCACGCCGTGATAGTCCCCCGAGGTGCCGCCGGTGGTGTTGGAGAAGTTCGAATCCAGCGCCAATCCCGAGCGTGCCCCCGACGCGGCCCACTGATGTTTCAGATGTTCGGTCGGCGCGACCACGGTGACCTGGTCGACCGTACGGTCGGCCAGCAACTCCGCGGCGACCCGCAGCGCGAAGGTCGTCTTACCGGCCCCGGGCGTCGCCACAGCGAGGAAATCACGGGGTTTGGCCGTGAGGTACCGGGTGAGCGCGCGCCGCTGCCACGCGCGCAGGGATGCGCCCGGAACCTCCGTCGCAATAGCACCGCTCGCATCGGTCACGGAGAGAAACACTAGCGGCCGTGGCGGCGATGACGCCAAACCGGCGCGGAGCGCGCGACCGGTGTCACACACCGTGGGGGACGGTTTCCGGCCGTGTCCGGTAGCCGGCGATTCACCCATCGACCCCCGACACGTTGCCAGCCGCCATACCGCCGGGCGCTCGGGTGCGCGATGCTGGACAGACCATGCACAGTTACGGACGCGAACCCGGCGCGGACCCGTCGGGTACCGCGTGGGCTCGCCGCGCCCTCGCCCAGATCGGCCGGTTGGTGGTCCGGGTGGCCGTCAAGGCCTGGGACGACTCGATTTTCGCGAAATCCGCCGCCGCCGCATTCTGGCAGACCCTGTCGCTGGTACCGCTGCTGTTCGGCCTGCTCGGCGGGCTCGGGTACGTCAGCGGTCTCTTCGGGCCGGACACCGTGGAGATCGTGGAATCGAAAACTCTCACATTCAGCCGCGACCTGTTCAGTCAGAGTGTGGTCACCGATCTGATCGAACCGACGATCCGCGATGTGCTCGGGCGCGGCCGGGCCGCGTTCGTCTCGGTGGGTTTCGTGCTCTCGCTGTGGGCCGGGTCCTCGGCCATGGCGACCTTCGTCGACGCGATCGTGGAGGCGCACGACCAGCAGGACGCCCGGAACCCGATCTGGCAGCGCATCTTCGCCCTGCTGCTCTACGTCCAGTTCCTGGTCGCGGCGATCTTCATCCTGCCGCTCGTCGCGCTGGGCCCGGTGCTGATCGGGCGGATTCTGCCGGATTCGTGGCTGGAACCAGGGCTCCGCCTGGTCGATATCTTCTACTACCCCGCGGTGGGATTGCTGCTCATCGTCGGGCTGGCCACGCTGTACAAACTCGCGCTGCACAGTTCACTGCCCTACCACCGGTTGTTCTGCGGGGCGCTGCTGGCGGCAGTGTTCTTCATGGCGGCCAGCGAAATCCTGCGCAGCTACCTGGCCCTGGTGACCCGGACGGGCGTCACCTACGGCGCTCTGGCCACCCCGATCGCCTTCCTGCTGTTCACGTTCTTCCTGGGTTTCGCGGTGATCCTCGGCGCGGAATTCAACGCGGCGGTTCAGGAATTCTGGCCGGCCCGCGCCACCCGGATGGAACAGTTCAAGGCCTGGCTGGCCAAACGCCGCAGCGCCGCGCAGGACGGCGACGAAGCCGACCCGGCGGATCCCGGTACACACCGGATCCCGCGCCGGCGCGGCGCGCGGCGTGGTGACGACAGCGGACCGGAGGGTGGTTCCGGAGGTGGGACGTCGGCTCCGCTGATCACCCGCTGATCTACCGGCCGGGCATTCGGTGGTCGGCGAGGCCGGGTGCCCCGCCACCGGATACGCGCGCCGGGCCGTCATTGTTCCGCCGAAGCGGCCGCGCCCATGTAGTGGGGCAAGAAACAGCCGGCAAGCCGGTCCGGTGACCACGCTCGCGTTTCGGCGCGCCGAACCCCGCAGCGCACCGGGGTACGCCCGGTGCGGCAACCTCGCCGGTACCGCCCTCGGCGCACACTCAGGTGGAGCCGACGGCCCTACGGGCCCGGTCCGGATGCAGTCAGTCGCCCTTGCGGAGGGACTCGTAGACCTTCTTGCACTCGGGGCAGACCGGCGAACCGGGCTTCGGCGAACGCGTCACCGGGAAGACTTCCCCGCACAGGGCGACCACCATGGTGCCCATCACGGCACTCTCGGCGATCTTGTCCTTCTTCACGTAGTGGAAGAACTTGGGGGTGTCGTCACCGGTGGTCTCGTCGGTGGTCGTATCGGGGCGGACCAGAGTATCGGTACTCACGCCCTCCATGATGCCGCATCACGGCACCCCGTTCGCACGATCACCCCCGCGACCGGGCAGTACCCGGCGTGTGGCGGTGGCGGCCACCACCGTCCCACCGGTGCGGGCCGACGGGCGACACGCCTACGTGAAACCGGTCGTCCGCCCGGGCGAAGGCGCATTCCCTCCGCCCACAGGCGATGACGATCCGGCACCATCTCGACGAGGCCGGACCCGGCATCACGCCCACCGCGCACGGTTACCGGCGGACGCGTTGTACACGGTAACGGCGATAGTGCAAGACTCGAAGGTATGCAGCAGCACGGCGAAGACTCCGAGCGCGGCTCGGAGCACCTCGACGCCGGTGCGAGCGGTCCCGGCGCGCCCCCCGGCACACCGCGGCCGGCCCGTCCCTCTCGTTCGCGCGGATACTTCCCCGGCGACGACGCCCGGCACGCGGCGCTGATCACGAAGGCGGCCCCGTCCTTCGAGGAGCAGCACCGGGCCCGGGTCCGGCGGTACACGATCATCATGGCGTTCCGGATCCCGGCGCTGATCCTGGCCGGGGTGGCCTACACGGTCTTCGGCAATGCCCTGATCTCGATCCTGATCATGGCGGCTTCGGTACCGCTGCCCTGGATCGCGGTCCTCATCGCCAACGACCGGCCGCCGCGGGACAAGAACGAACCCAGCCGCTGGGACCGTCCACGTCCCGCGCTGGAGGAACGCCGGCACGACCAGATCGACGGCTAGACCGCTCGTCATCGCCGACTCCGGCCACACCGCCACGGCGGTGCGGCCATCCGGCCGTCACCGCAGGGGTGGCAGAGTTACCGCTGTGCCCACCTACGGATCGACTGTCCGCTCACCGCTGACCGCCCTGTGCCCCGCCCTGCGCACCGCGCTGACCGGGGTGGGATACGACGCCGACACGCTACTCGAAACGCTGGGCGACGACGCGCACAGCGCCCTGGGCCGCGGAGAACCGGTACCGGTGCGCCGGGCCGCACGTACCGCCGGTGAACTGGGTTCGCTCGTCCGGCTGCTGCTCCTCGGTGACGCGCTGGACGAGCGCGAGGCCGCCGCGGCGCTGGCCCCGGTCCGGATCGACGAGGCCGTGGCGGCGGGACTGCTGACCCGCTCGGGCGGCGAGATACGCGCGGCGTTGGACCTGCGCCCGACCGATATCGGTGCGGGAAACCGCTGGATCCTGTCCGATCTCGACGAGTCGATGCACCGGCGCACCCTGACCGAGGATCATGTGCTCGGGGTCGGCCATGCTTCGCTCTCACTACTGCGGGCCACCCCGACGGCACCGGTGGGCTCGGTGCTGGATCTGGGCACCGGCTGCGGTATCCAGGCCGTACACGCCGCCTCCTACGCCCGCTCGGTCACCGCCACGGATGTGAACCCACGCGCGCTGTGGCTGGCCGAGGCCACCGCGGCGCTCAACGATCTGGATATCGACCTGGTGCCGGGATCGTGGTTCGAACCCGTCGCCGGGCGGCGGTTCGATCAGGTGGTGGCCAATCCACCCTTCGTGGTCGGGCCCGCCCGGGTCGAGCACACCTACCGTGATTCCGGGCTCGCCCTCGACGGCGCCAGCGAACTGGTGATCTCGGGTGTCCCCGAGCTACTGGCCCCCGGCGGGACCGCCGCGGTGCTGGCCGCCTGGGTGCACACCGAGGACCGGGATTGGCGGCAGCGCGTCTCGAGCTGGTTGCCCGCGCACGGTATCGACGCCTGGGTCGTCCAGCGCGATGTCGCCGACCCCGCGCTGTACGTGGGCACCTGGCTGCGCGATGCCGGCCTCGATCCACGCACCCCCGCGGCCCAGCAGCGGGCCGAGGAATGGCTGACCGCGCTGGACCGGGCCGAGGTGACCGGTATCGGTTTCGGTTTCGTCTACCTGCGCGCCGTGGACGCGCCGACCGAAGTGCTGGCCGAGGACCTCACCCACGGCTTCGACGATCCGCTGGGTACGGAAGTGCTCGCCTACTTCCAGCGATCCGCCTGGTTGCGCGAGATCGCCGCGGATCCGGACCGGGCCCGGCGCTCGCGCTACCGGATCGACCCGGCGACCGCGCTCGAGCGGGTGTCGCTGCCGGGTGAGCAGGGCTGGGAGCAACAGGTGGTACGCCTACACCGGGGCGATGGACCGCGCTGGCAGCATGAGGTGGACGAGACGACGGTCTCCCTACTGGCGGGAATGCGGTCCGACGGCCTGCCGTTGTACGAACTGATCGAATTGCTGGCACTGTCACAGGGAGCGGAGGAGGTTTCCCCCGAGTTCGCGGATGCCGCCCTCGGAGTGGTCACCGGTTTGGTGCGGCATGGGGTGATCCATCCGGTGCCGCACTAGAGCGACGCCCCACCGCGTGTTCCGCCGCCTGCCGAGGCGCTCTCGTTCTCAGGAACTTCTCAGAACGCCACAGTGATAACTGCAGTTCAGAGCGGTTTATCCGTGCCCGGCGAGGGAACTTTCCCTATGTCGGGTCCGTTGTTCGGAGTGAGACACCACCGACAGGAGGCAAGTCATGACAAGCCCCGCCACTACTCGTGTGCGCCCCACCGATTCGGACCTCGACGCTCAGAGCCCCGCCGCCGACCTGGTACGTGTGTACCTGAACGGAATCGGCCGGACCGCGCTGCTCACCGCTGCCGACGAGGTCGAACTGGCCAAGCGCATCGAGGCGGGTCTCTACGCCCAGCACCTGCTGGAGACCGGCAAGCGTTTGTCGGCGACCCGCAAGCGTGATCTGGCCATGGTCGTCCGAGAGGGCCAGGCCGCGCGGTCGCACCTGCTGGAGGCCAACCTGCGCCTGGTCGTCTCGCTCGCCAAGCGGTACACGGGTCGCGGGATGCCCCTGCTGGACCTCATCCAAGAGGGCAATCTGGGCCTGATCCGCGCGATGGAGAAGTTCGACTACGCGAAGGGCTTCAAGTTCTCGACCTACGCCACCTGGTGGATCCGGCAGGCGATCACCAGGGGGATGGCCGATCAGAGCCGCACCATCCGGCTCCCGGTCCATCTGGTCGAACAGGTCAACAAGCTCGCCCGGATCAAGCGCGAACTGCATCAGCAGCTCGGGCGGGAGGCCACCGACGAGGAGCTCGCGTCCGAGTCGGGTATCGCGGTGGAGAAGATCGCCGATCTGCTCGATCACAGCCGCGATCCGGTGAGCCTGGACATGCCGGTGGGTAACGACGAAGAAGCCCCGCTGGGCGATTTCATCGAGGACTCCGAGGCCACCTCGGCCGAGAGCGCCGTGATCGCCGGTCTGTTGCACCACGACGTGCGCAGCGTGCTCAACACCCTCGACGAACGCGAACAGCAGGTCATCCGCCTGCGGTTCGGACTGGACGACGGCCAGCCGCGCACCCTGGATCAGATCGGCAAGCTGTTCGGCCTGTCCCGGGAACGGGTCCGGCAGATCGAGCGCGAGGTCATGTCCAAGCTGCGTAAGGGCGAGCGGGCGGACCGGCTGCGCGCCTACGCGAGCTGATAGCGACACCTGTCAGGGAAACGGTGACCGGCCGGTTTCGGCCGGTCACGCTGTATCGATGCCCCGTCTGCACGGCCTTATACCCGGTCGGATCACGCTGTGCCGGGGCCGGCAACCAGCGGCCTGCCGGCCGGTCCGGCGGAATGGCCCCGAGAAGGCCCGGCACGGGACCCGCTGCCCGATTCCTATCCCAACCGGCGTGGCCCGGTGTCGAAGCGGCTCGGCTGCGGACCGATCCGGGCGCGGGCATAGAGGATCGCCGCCGATTCCGGGGCGGCCAGCACCGGCTCGAAGGACAGTTCCCGTAGTTCGGGGAGATCGTCGAACATCGCCGAGATACGCCGGGTGAGTTCGATGAGAGCCGCTTTGTCCACCCGGGGACTCGCCGGGGTCCCGTTCAGTAGCGGGGCGGCACGCGGTGCGTCGATCAGCGCGGCGGCTTCCTGGGCCGACAGTGGCAGCGCCCGATAGGCCCGATCGCCGAGGAGTTCGATGATCGGCCCGGAGAGCCCGAATTCGATGACCGAGCCGAACGCCGGGTCGTCCTGCACCTTCAGCACACAGCCGACGCCCTTGGGGGCCATCCGCTGGATGTGCAGGAGCGGGTCCCCGCACAGCTCGACCAGATCGCGATAGGCCTGGCGTACCGCGTCCGGACGCCACAGGTCCAACCGCACCCAGCTCATATCGGGGCGGCGCCGCCAGCTCTCATTGGTGGCCTTCGCCGCCACCGGATATCCCAGCGCCTCGGCCGCCGCTACGGCCGCCTCGGCATCGCGGACCGCCCGGAACTCCACCACGGAGATGCCGTAGGACTCGAGCAGTAGGACGGTCTCATCGTCGGTCAGCCACCGCCCGGCCGGATCGGTCGTCCACTGCTCCATCAACCGCACGGCCCGCTCGCTATCGATACCGGTTGGTCGCCCGTTCTCGTCGCCGGTGTGGATGGTCTCGGAGTCCGGGAACGCGGGCAGGTCGCGCCAGCGCGCGTAGCGATGCACTCGGGCCAGCGCGCGGACCGCGCGCGCCGGGTCGGGGAAGGACGGAATGGATCCGCGGATCGCGGCCGCGCCCGGACCGCGGACGGCCAGCAGGTTCGGGATGCCGTCCCCGCCGGCGAAGGTGGTGAGCACCGGCTTGGTCGCGGGCACCGAGGCCACGGCCGCCCGGATCGCCTCGGCATATCCGCTCTGCGGCAGCGGGATCGGTGGTGCGAAGATCACGATCACCGCATCGGTGTTCTCGGCTTCCAGTGCCGCGGCGACTGCGATCCGGAAGTCCTCGGGGGTGGCCTGTGGACCGAGATCCACCGGCTGGACCACGGTGAGCCCCTCACTGCGCGCCGCGTCGGAGGTCAGCCAGTTGAGCGCGGTGCTGTTGCCCACGACGGCCGGCCGGGGTCCGCGGGGCAGCGGCTGGTAGCCCAGCAGGGCCGCGCAGTCGAACATCTCGGAAATCGAATCCGCCTGCACCACACCGGATTGCGCGAAGAGATCGCGGACGATGGATCGATCCAGCCCGCCGTCCGACATCCCGCGGGCGGCCAGCCGGCTGGGACTGACCGCGACGATCGGTTTGTTGCGGGCCACCCGGCGCGCGATACGGGAGAACTTCCGCGGATTACCGAAACTCTCCAGATACAGCAGGATCACCTCGGTATCGGCGTCGGTATCCCAGTACTGCAGCAGATCGTTGCCGGAAACGTCGGCGCGGTTACCGGCGGAGACGAAGGTGGACAGTCCCAGATTGCGCGTGGCGGCCTCGGCGAGGATGGCCACCCCGAGCGGCCCCGACTGACAGAAGAAACCGATCCGTCCGCGGCCAGGCAACAGGGTGGCCAGCGTGGCATTGAGACCGACCGCCGGGTCGGTGTTCGCGATGCCCAGCGCACTCGGCCCCACGACGCGCATGCCGTGCCCCCGGGCGGCCGCGACCAGTTCGGCCTCCGCCCTGCGGCCCTCCTCCCCCGTCTCCCCGAACCCCGCCGACAGCACCAGTAGGCCTTTGACGCCCTTGGCCATACAGTCGTCGAGCACCGATCCGATGGCGGCGGCGGGTACCGCGACGACGGCAAGGTCCACCTCGTCCGGGATATCGCGAACCGTCGGATACGCGTGGACGCCGCGGACCGAACGCCGCTCGGGGTTCACCGGGTAGACCGCACCCTGGAACGTTCCGTCCAGCAGATTGGCCAGCACCACACCGCCGACGCGGGCGGTGCTCGGCGTCGCGCCGATCACCGCCACCGAACGCGGGGCCAGCAGGTTGCCCACACTGCGTGCCTCCGAGGCACGTTCCCGCGCGTCGCGCACCGAGCGCAATGCCTCGGTGGGGTCGATGGCGAATTCCAGATGCAGCACCGAACCGTCCCGACTGCGTTCCACCTGGTAGCCGGCCTCACGGAACACGGTGACCATCACGGTGTTCTCGGCCAGCACCTCGGCGACGAAGGTGTCGATCCGGTTCTCCGCGGCTGCCCCGGCCAGATGTTCCAGCAGGATCGACCCGAGCCCGCGCCCCTGATGCTCGTCGGCCACCACGAAGGCGACCTCCGCCGCGCGCGAGCCGGCCCGGTCCAGGATCTCGTAGCGCCCGACGGCGATTATCGCGTCCCCGAGGACCACGACGAGTCCGACCCGGTCCCGATAGTCGAGGTGAGTGGTGCGGTGTAGATCCTTCGGCGATATTCGCGGGTACGGCCCGAAATAGCGCAGGTAGCGGCTGCGCTCGGACAGTGCGGTGTGGAATCGCTGCAGCTCGTCGGCGTCGGCCGGGGTGATCGGGCGCACCCGCACCACACCGCCGTCGGAGGCCAGGACATCGGCCTGCCAGTGCAGCGGCGCCGGCGGCGGATGGTCGGGAGCACGGTCGGCGGGGTCAGTCACGCGGATCCTCCGGGTCCAGGCCGAGCGGGCCGAAGCACGCTCGGCGGGTGGCGAGAACGGCCGCATCGACGGCGTGCTGGGCGCGGTCGAATCGCGCGTCCCCGGTTTCGGCGGTCCCCCCGGGACCGTCCCAGCGCCGGAACGCGATATCCACACCGTCGCCCATGGTGCGAGGCGGTGATATCCGTGGCCTGTCGGTGTGCACGAGATCGATCCAATCCTGCGGTATCGGGGCCGCCGGGTCCACCGGGCGGTCGAGCGCGATACCCAGGAGATGGGTCCAGGCCCGGGGCACCACCCGCACCAGGCCGTACCCGCCCCCGCCGACCGCCAACCACCGCCCCTCGGCATATCGGTCGGCCAGCTCGCGCATCGCCAGGAAGGCCGCCCGCTGCCCCTCGATACCCAATTCGAGCTCCGCGAGCGGATCCTCGCGGTGGGTATCCACCCCGCACTGGCTGACCACCAGCTGGGGCCGGAACGCCGCCACCGCGCCGGGTACGACCGCGTGGAAGGCGCGCAACCACTGCGGATCGCGGGTCCCCGGCAGCAGCGGGAGATTGATCGCGGTGCCGTCTCCGGGGCCGCTACCGGTCTCGTCCGGCCAGCCGGTGTTCGGCCACAGTGTGGCGGGATGCTGGTGGATCGATACGGTGAGCACCCGCGGATCCCGATAGAACGCGTGCTGTACCCCGTCACCGTGATGGACATCCACATCGAGGTAGGCGATCCGGTCGAACCCGTGGTCGAGCAGCCAGGAGATGGCCACCGCCGCGTCGTTGTACACACAGAAACCGGCGGCCCGGCCCGGCATGGCGTGATGCATACCGCCACCGATGCTCACCGCCCGTCGTGTGGCGCCCGTGGCGATGGCGTGGGCCGCGGCCAGGGTACCGCCGACGATCACCGAGGCGGCCTCGTGCATTCGGGGGAACACCGGATTGTCGCTGGATCCGAGCCCGTAGGGCGGGTCGACCGGTAGATCACCCACTGTCTCCCGCGGCACCGCCGAGCGGACCGCCTCGATATAGGCGCCGGTGTGTATCCGGAGCAATTCCGCGCGGCCGGCCGCGCCGGGCTCCAGCAGTTCGATTCCGTCGAGTATCCCGAGCGAGCGCGCCAGCGCCATCGTGTACTGCAGACGCACCGGTTTCATCGGATGCTCGGGGGTCCACGAGTAGTCCAGGAAACGGTCGGTCCACACAACGGTCCCCGGTTCGCGGGGGCCGGGGTTCACGTCCGGCGGTGCAGTGGCCATGATCGCAACCGTATCGGGAAGGGTGAAACCCCATCGCACGTTGTCATGCAGTAGAAATACATGTATGCGCGACTGCGGCGTCGGGCCGCGCGCCGAATGTATTCCCATCGCGTCAGGCGACCCGTTCGATTCGACCGGGGTCGCTGGTGCGCAGGTAGAATTCGTGCCGACGAAGGGGCAACAGTGAAGGATCTGGTCGACACCACGGAGATGTATCTCCGTACCATCTACGACCTCGAGGAGGAGGGCGTAGTACCCCTGCGGGCCCGGATCGCCGAGCGCCTCGAGCAGAGTGGCCCCACGGTCAGCCAGACCGTGGCCCGGATGGAACGCGACGGACTGCTGCTCGTCGCGGGTGACCGGCATCTCGAACTGACCGAGAAGGGCCGCAGTATGGCGGTCGCGGTCATGCGTAAGCACCGGCTGGCCGAGCGGTTGCTGGTGGATATCATCGGCCTGGACTGGCAGAACGTGCATGCCGAAGCCTGTCGCTGGGAACATGTGATGAGCGAGGATGTCGAACGGCGGCTCGTCGAGGTGCTCAACCACCCCACGACCTCTCCCTACGGCAACCCCATCCCCGGCCTGGACGAACTCGGTATCTCCGCGGCCCAGTCGCTGGAGGAACCGCTGAAGCGGTTGTCCGAACTGCCGCAGGGCCGTACGCACGCGGTGGTGGTGCGCCGGCTGGCCGAACACATTCAGACCGACCCCGAGGTGATCGGCCGGCTGCGGGAGGCCGGCGTGGTGCCCGACGCCCGGGTCACCGTCGAGAGCAAACCGGGTGCCGTCGTCATCACGGTGCCGGGCCACTCGGGGTACGAACTGCCCGACGAAATGGCCCACGCCGTTCAGGTGAAGCTGGTCTGATCGATGAAACTTCTGGTCACCGGCGGAGCCGGATATGTGGGTGGCGTCTGCGCGCTCGTGCTGCGGGAGCAGGGACACGAAGTGGTGGTCCTCGACGATCTGTCGACGGGTAATGCCGACGGGGTGCCCGAGGGCGTCGAATTCGTCGAAGGTGATATCGCCGAGGCCGCGCCGGACTTGCTGCGCGCCCGGCAATTCGACGGAGTTCTGCATTTCGCGGCACAATCGCTGGTCGGCGAATCGGTACAGCGGCCCGAAAAGTACTGGCACGGCAATGTGGTGAAAACCCTCGCGCTGCTGGACGCGATGCGCGAAACCGATACCCGGCGACTCGTCTTCTCCTCGACGGCGGCGGTGTACGGCGAGCCGGAACAGGTTCCGATCACCGAGGAGGCACCGACTCGCCCCACCAACCCGTACGGCGCGTCGAAGCTGGCGATCGATCACGCCATCACCTCGTATTCCGTCGCCCACGGGCTGGCCGCCACCAGCCTGCGCTATTTCAATGTGGCCGGGGCCTATGGCGGCCTCGGCGAGAACCGGGTGGTGGAGACGCATCTGATTCCGCTGGTGCTGCAGGTGGCCGCGGGACACCGGGATTCCATTTCGGTATTCGGCACCGATTGGCCGACCCACGACGGCACCGCGGTCCGCGACTACATCCACATCCTGGACCTGGCGCAGGCACATCTGCTGGCCTTGGAGACCGCCGCGACGAGCACCCATCGGGTGTTCAATCTCGGCAGCGGTACGGGCTTCTCCGTACGCGAGGTGATCTCGGCGTGCGAACGGGTCACCGGCGGGCCCATCGCCGCGGTCGATGCCCCGCGCCGCGCCGGTGACCCGGCCGTGCTGATCGCCTCCAGCCGGCGCGCGATCGACGAACTCGGCTGGCGACCCGAGCACAACGACCTCGACGAGATCGTCTCCACCGCCTGGAGTTATCTGCGGGGCCTCGGCTCGCGCGCACACAGCGCACGCTGATCCGGGCGCAGCGGGCCTCACCACACGGCGGCCGGGTCGACGCCGAGGGCGGTGGCGGCGTCGCGGCCGCACTGCGCCAGATCGCGGAGGCGTTCGGGTCGCATACCGGCCTCCAGCGCGGTATGCAGCAGGGCCGCCATCGAGTGGTGCGGCTCGGCGTCCAGCGCCGCGTCCAGGGCGATTCCGGCGAACGGGCCGTCGCCTCGCACATAGGCGAAATAGCCGAGCAGGGTCGCCGCTTCCGCTCGGTCGGCACCGTCCAGCGCACGGGTCAGCAGGGCCAGTAGGCTTTCGGCCGCTTCGGCGTGCGCGGTATCCGCCACGGCGAAGAGGGCGTCGCGGACCTCACGGTCGCG
This sequence comes from Nocardia grenadensis, assembly GCF_050942415.1. Taxonomy (NCBI): domain Bacteria; kingdom Bacillati; phylum Actinomycetota; class Actinomycetes; order Mycobacteriales; family Nocardiaceae; genus Nocardia; species Nocardia grenadensis. Next base: position 4,458,153 of record NZ_CP192054.1, read on the forward strand.
CAGGGCCACGGTGATCTGGGCGAGCTCCCGGGCATCGAGTCCGGGGCCGGATTCGGCGTTCGCGATGAGCCAGAGCACGGTCATCAGTTCGCCGCGCAGATATCCGGCCGGATCACCGCGCTGCGCGGCGGCCACATATCTGTCCTTGGCGCGATTCCTGGCATCCTGCAGTTCGCTCGACACCCGCGCACGCAGCATATCGTCCGGGGCGACCAAGGCGGTCAGTTCGTCCCGGCTACGGCGGATCGGCCGCCCGTCCAGAACCCGGTCGAGGGTCACCGTCGAGGCCACCGGATCGGCGATCCGCCCGCGGCACGGTGGACCCGTCACACTCCACCACGGCTGCCCGGCCGCGATCGACCGAGCGGCCCAGGCGCCGCGCACCGGCACCGCACAGGATGCCAGTTGCCGTTCCAGTTCTCCGAAGACCGGAATCCGTTGCGGTCCGGCCGGTTCCCCCTCGGTCAGCGCATCGTCCACCAGGACGGCTAGCACTCCGACCACTCCTGGGCGGGCACAGATCCGGGCGGCCGCGGCGGCCACCGTCTCGGTATCGGACGGCGCGCCGGTGCCGGGATGGCGCAGATCGAAGCGCACCACGAGATCGATGACCGCACTCTCCGCCGTGGACGCCGCGCACAGGACGGCCAGCACCAGCGAACGCTCCGGCCGGAAGCCGAGCATGGCGGGGAGCGCGGCGAGCAGATCTCCCGGGTCGTCGAGCCGGGCGGGTCCGGTCCGGAGCGGGCGGTCGTACTCGTGACCGGCCCGGTCGGCGCAGCGGGCTCGCGTAGCCGCGGCGTACTCGTAGGTAGGCCGCCCGGGGAGGCGCGGGGCGGAAGCGTTCCCACCGGATGCCGGGGGCGACGGAACACGTGAGCCGCCGGGTGCGGTCAGCGCCCGCGCGGTGGGGCAGCGTCCCGCGGCCCGGTGCGCGCGGGGCGGCGCGGCGCCCGGGCGGCCGCCCCGGTGCGGGACCGGCCGGGCGTCGGCGGAGGGGGAATGGGAGAACGGCGCAGCGGAAGTCATGGCCCGAGCATGCGGTATCGGATCTCCCGCAGTCTTGGCGTGAGCTGGGAAAACACCGGTCCTCAGGAAGTCTGTGGACAACTCGGGGTTGTGGACAACTCCGGTCAGCGGCCTGCCATGGCACCGAGACCGGGTTACCGGCCGGGAAATGGGGTACGTCCCCCAGCGGAGTGTGCCAGACTCCCCGGTGCGTTCACCGGCCACAAGTCCACACCGATTCCCCGACCCGCCCGCCGGGAGCGGGGAATTCACCGGCGGCGACCGCTGTTGTCAGCACAGAGAGCCGATGTACGGCCGCGTGTGGCCCGACATCTGCATGGGGGACAATGGAGGCGATTCGCGGCACGCGGCACGGCAGCGGATACCAGCAGTGTTGCCCGACCGCCCGCACGGATCGCGCAGGAAGGAGTACGCGATGGACTACGAGTCGCGAATGTACGAACTGGAGTTCCCCGCTCCGCAGCTGTCGTCCGACGACGGTTCGGGGCCGGTCCTGGTGCACGGCTTGGAGGGGTACTCCGACGCGGGTCACGCGGTCCGGCTGGCCACGACCCACCTGCGGGAGAGCCTGGAGAGCGAACTCGTCGCCTCGTTCGATGTGGACGAGCTGCTGGACTATCGCTCGCGGCGCCCCCTGATGACCTTCAAGACCGATCATTTCTCCGAGTACGCCGAGCCCGAGCTGAACCTGTGGGCGCTGCGCGATACCGGAGGCACCCCGTTCCTGCTGCTCGCCGGCATGGAACCGGATCTGCGCTGGGAGAAGTTCACCACCGCGGTCCGGTTGCTGTCCGAACAGCTCGGTGTGCGCCGCAGTATCGGTCTGAGCGCCATCCCCATGGCGGTTCCGCACACCCGGCCGCTGGGGCTCACCGCGCATTCGTCGAACCGCGATCTCATCCCGGAAAACCAGCGCTGGCCGGGTGAACTGCAAGTACCCGCGAGCGCGGCCACGCTGCTGGAGTACCGCATGGCCCAGCACGGGCACGAATCGCTGGGTTTCTCGGTACACGTCCCGCACTATCTGGCGCAGACCTCGTACCCGGAAGCCGCGCAGACCCTGCTCGAACACGTCGGTGAGAACGCGGGCCTCGAGTTCCCGCTCGCCGCGTTGGGCGAGGCGGCGGCGCGGGTACGCGAGCAGGTCAACGAGCACATCGCGGGCAACGCGGAGGTGGAGACGGTGGTGCACGCGCTGGAGCGCCAGTACGACACGTTCGTCAGCGCCCAGGAACGGCAGTCCAGCCTGCTGGTAGGTGAGGGTGAGCTGCCCAGCGGCGACGAGCTGGGCGCCGAATTCGAGCGTTTCCTCGCCGAGCAGGGCGGCTACACCGGCGACGACGACGAACGCGGCTGATACGTCCCGGCGGGTGAGACCCGGCACACGCCTACCGTGCCGGTGATCGACCTGCGGCAGCACGTAGGGTGTCCGGGGTGGATCTGACCGAACTGCTCGAGATACCGGGGACCGACGCCGACGCACTGTATGAGTCGTTCGCGATATGGGCCGCCGAGCAGGGTACCGCGCTCTATCCGGCTCAGGACGAGGCGTTGCTGGAGCTGGCGGCCGGGTCCCATGTCATTCTCGCCACCCCCACCGGTTCGGGGAAATCACTGGTCGCTGTGGGCGCCCATCTCTTCGCGCTGACCCGGGGGCTGCGCAGCTACTACACCGCGCCGATCAAAGCGCTGGTGAGCGAGAAATTCTTCGCACTGTGCGAGGTTTTCGGCGCCGAACGGGTGGGCATGGTGACCGGAGACGCCGCGGTGAATCCGACCGCGCCCATCATCTGCGCCACTGCCGAGATCCTCGCCAACCTGGCGTTGCGGGAGGGTCCGGAGGCCGATATCGGGCAGGTGGTGATGGACGAATTCCATTTCTACGCCGATCCCGACCGCGGCTGGGCCTGGCAGGTGCCGCTGCTCGAACTGCCCCGCGCGCAATTCCTGCTCATGTCTGCCACCCTCGGCGAGGTCGATTTCTTCGCCGCCGACCTCGAACGCCGCACCGGCCGCGCGGCCGCGGTGGTCGCCGGTACCGAGCGCCCGGTGCCGCTGCATTTCTCCTACGCGCGTACGCCGATCACCGAAACACTGACCGAGCTGGTCACCACGCATCAGGCCCCCGTGTATGTCGTCCATTTCACCCAGGCCGCGGCGCTGGAGCGAGCGCAGGCGCTGACCAGCGCGAACTTCGCCACCCGGGCCGAGAAGGACGCCATCGCGGAAGCGCTGGGCGGCTTCCGCTTCTCGTCCGGTTTCGGGAAAACGCTGTCCCGCCTCATCCGGCACGGCATCGGCGTCCATCACGCCGGGATGCTGCCCAAATATCGCCGGTTGGTGGAGCGCCTCGCCCAGGACGGATTGCTGAAGGTCGTCTGCGGTACCGACACGCTGGGCGTCGGGATCAATGTCCCGATCCGCACCGTGTTGTTGACCGGTCTCACCAAATTCGACGGTGTGCGCACCCGGCGGCTCAAGGCCCGGGAATTCCACCAGATCGCCGGGCGGGCAGGGCGAGCCGGTTTCGACACCATGGGCACCGTAGTGGTGCAGGCACCCGAGCACGAGGTCGAGAACACCCGGTTGCTGGCCAAGGCCGGCGACGATCCGAAGAAGATGCGCAAAGTGCAGCGCCGCAAACCCCCCGAAGGTTTCGTCTCGTGGAGCGAGGAAACATTCGACCGGCTGGTCGCGGCCGCGCCCGAACCCATGGTGTCGCGTTTCGCGGTCACCAACGCCATGCTGCTGAATGTGATCGCGCGGCCGGGCAACTGCTTCCGGGCCATGCGGCATCTGCTGGAGGACAATCACGAACCGCGCCCGGCGCAGCGGCGCCATATCCTGCGCGCCGTCCGGCTGTACCGGGCGCTGCGCGACGCCGGTGTGGTGCAGCAACTGTCCGAACCCGACGAGCACGGCCGCTACGCACGGCTCACCGTGGACCTGCAGCGGGATTTCGCATTGGACCAGCCGCTGTCACCGTTCGCCCTCGCCACCTTCGAACTGCTCGACAGCGCGTCGCCGAGCTACGCGCTCGATATGGTGTCCCTGGTCGAGGCCACCCTCGAGGATCCCCGGCAGCTGCTGATGGCCCAGCAGCACAAGGCACGCGGGGAGGCCGTGGCCGAGATGAAGGCGGAGGGTATCGAGTACGACGAGCGGATGGAACTGCTCGAGGACATCACCTGGCCGAAACCGCTCGCCGAGCTGATCGAGGGCGCCTACGAGACCTACCGAGCCGGGCATCCATGGCTGTCGGAGTTCGCGCCGTCACCGAAATCGGTGGTGCGCGACATGGTCGAACGGGCCATGACTTTCACCGAACTGATCTCCTACTACGAACTCGCCCGCTCCGAAGGGGTGGTGCTGCGCTACCTCGCCGACGCCTACCGCGCCCTGCGCCGGACCGTGCCGGAGTCGGCGCGCACCGAGGAACTCGACGATCTCACCGAATGGCTGGGCGAGCTGGTGCGGCAGGTGGATTCCAGTCTGCTCGACGAATGGGAGCAGCTGACCGGGCCGGGTGCGGAGACCGATGCCGGGCAGATCGCGTTCGGTGGGGAGAGCGTGCGCCCGGTCACGGCCAACGAGCGCGCGTTCCGGGTGATGGTGCGCAATGCCGTGTTCCGCCGGGTCGAACTGGCCGCCCGCCAGCGCTGGGACGAGCTGGCGGAGCTGTCCCCCGGTCCGGACTGGGCGGCCGACCTGAGCCCCTATTTCGATGAGTACGACACCATCGGTACCGGTCCCGACGCGCGCGGTCCGCAACTGTTCCGGGTCGAGACGCGGCCCGGTTTCTGGCAGGTGCGCCAGACCTTCGACGATCCGGCGGGCGATCACGGCTGGGCGCTGTTCGCCACGGTCGACCTGGCCGAATCGGATGCGGCCGGTGATGTGGTCTTCGACGAGGTCACGGTGGTGTCGGGGTGATCCCGCGCGCCGTTGCGAGCGATTGAGGCCGAAGGTGGCGGCGGAATTCAGCGGCCGGCATGTGCTGGCCGAGTTCGGTGGGGTGGACCCGGCACTGTGCGACGATCGCGGGCGGCTCGAGGCCGCGCTGCGGCACGCGCTGTCCGCCGCGGGGGTGACCGTCTGCGAGGTCGTCGGTAAACAGTTCGACCCGCACGGGGTCACCGTGCTGGCACTACTGGCCGAATCGCATGCCTCGCTGCACACCTACCCGGAGACCGGGGATATCTTCGTCGACGTGTTCACCTGCGGGGCCGCCGCGGACAGTGCCGGTGCGGTGGCCGAGCTGTTACGCGCGGCGCTCGCCCCCGAACACGTCCGGATCTCGACCGTGCTGCGGGGCCGGGCCGCCGGCGGTCAGGCCAGCAGCATATAGGCCATACCGAGATCCATGATGAGATGCGGGAGCACGGCGACGGGCAGTCCGCGGCCGGCGGCCGCCGCGGCCGGATGCGCTGCCCACCAGCGTGCCCGTCCGCCGCGCACCGAGATCAGCACCACGACGGCGTCCGTCAGGAACAGGGCAGCGAATACGGCGGCCGGCCCCGGGTCCGCGCCGTGCCCGCCACCGCTGTGACCCGCCATCGTGAAAAGCATCACCGCGGCCGCGACCAGGTGGTATCCGATGGCCGCCGCACGCCGGCCCGACCGTGGATACGCATCGCGATACCAGCGCACGAGCCGATCGCCCAACAGCAGGGTGAACACGAGCGTCATCGCGAGCAGTACACCGTGCAGGGCGTGGCCGTGCACGCGGGTGGGGAACAGCACCATCACCAGCATGACCGCGCACATCAGCAGATGCGCGGCGTCGGATTCGTGATCACCACCGTGCGCCGGGTCGCCGCAGCCCCCGGCACTGCCCGCGGACTCCCCCGTCGCGAGCACCGGCACGGCGGATATCACCCGGGCCAGCACCACCAGCGCCGCCACTGCGAACGCCAACGCCACCAGGGCCCGCACCCCGGCCTGGTCGAGTACGAATCCGGCCATGCCGCACCGCCTTTCGCAAAAGCGCACCTCGTCCATACTCGCACGACCGGACGACCACGGGGAGATCTTCGATCCGCCGGGCACCGCCCGCCTCACCGTCGGCCGTCGCCACCGGACCGGGCCGCGACCCGGCCGGACGCCGGGTTTCGATAGGCTGGTCGATGCAATGACCAGGACCGCAGTCACGCACCGGGAGCTTCGTACCCGGTTGGCTTCTCTCACCCTCCGCGACGAACACCGGCTGCACCGGCAACTGGATCGAGTGCGCGGCGGCGACCTGTCCCGGATCGAGTCCGAGATCACGGCGGCCGAGGAACGTATCGCGGCCCGGCGGGCCGCGGTGCCGGCGATCACCTATCCCGGGCAACTGCCGGTCACCGGCCGGCGCGACGATATCGCCGCCGCCATCGCCGCCCACCAGGTTGTGGTGGTGGCCGGGGAAACCGGCTCCGGTAAGACCACGCAGATCCCGAAGATCTGTCTGGAGCTGGGCCGGGGTATCCGCGGCGCGATCGGGCACACCCAGCCCCGCCGGCTGGCGGCGCGCACGGTCGCCGAGCGGATCGCCACGGAGCTGGGGACCGAACTGGGCGACGCGGTCGGCTACACGGTCCGCTTCACCGATCACGCCGCCGAGCACACGCTGGTCAAGTTGATGACCGACGGTATCCTGCTCGCCGAGATCCAGCGGGACCGGCTGCTACGTGCCTACGACACGATCATTATCGACGAGGCCCACGAACGCAGTCTCAATATCGATTTCCTGCTCGGTTACCTGAAGCAGCTGCTTCCCCGGCGGCCGGATCTGAAGATCGTCATCACCTCGGCCACCATCGACCCGGAACTGTTCGCCCGGCACTTCGCCGATGCCACGGGCAACCCGGCGCCGATCGTGGAGGTCTCGGGCCGGTCGTACCCGGTCGAGATCCGGTACCGGCCACTCGCCCTGCCGGCGCCGGAGGAGGAAGACGAGGAAGAGGATCACCGGCCGGTCGACCGCGACCCGGTCGACGCGATCTGCGCCGCGGTCACCGAACTCTTCGCCGAGGGTGACGGCGATGTGCTGGTGTTCCTGTCCGGGGAACGGGAGATCCGCGATACCGCCGACGCGCTCGCGGACCTGAAACTCTCCCGGACCGAGATCCTGCCGCTGTACGCCCGGCTGTCCGCGGCCGAACAGCACCGGGTGTTCGCCCCGCACACCGGCCGTCGGGTGGTACTGGCCACCAATGTCGCCGAGACCTCGCTCACCGTGCCGGGTATCCGCTACGTGGTGGACCCCGGGACCGCCCGAATCTCCCGCTATTCCATGCGGACAAAGGTACAGCGGCTGCCGATCGAACCTGTTTCGCAGGCATCGGCGCGGCAGCGGTCCGGCCGCTGCGGCCGTGTCGCCGACGGTATCTGCATCCGCCTGTACTCCGAGGACGATTTCGAATCCCGGCCGGCGTTCACCGATCCGGAGATCCTGCGTACCAACCTCGCCGCGGTAATCCTGCAGATGACCGCGCTCGGACTGGGTGAGATGGAACGGTTCCCGTTCGTGGAGGCGCCCGATCAGCGCGCGGTCCGCGACGGTGTCGCGCTGCTGGAGGAGTTGGGCGCCCTCACCCGCGGCACACCGGACGAGCGCCCGTCGGCGGCGGCCCCGGAAACCGATGGCCGGGACGCGGATTCCGCGAATCGCGACGAGACCGTCGCGGTCCGGCGACGCCGCCGGGCCGACTCGGGCCCGACCCTCACGCCGACCGGCCGGGAAATGGCGCGACTGCCGGTGGACCCGCGCATGGGGCGGATGCTCGTCGAAGCCCACCGCAACGGCTGCCTGGCCGAGATGCTGGTGATCGTGGCCGCCCTGTCGATCCAGGACGTCCGCGAACGGCCGGTGGACCAGCAGCAGGCGGCCGACGCGAAACATGCCCGGTTCACCGTGCCGAACTCGGATTTCCTGACGTACCTGCGACTGTGGGAATACCTCACCGGGCAGCGCCGGGCGCTGTCGGCTAATCGTTTCCGGCGGATGTGCCGCGAGGAGTTCCTGCACTACCTGCGGATCCGCGAGTGGCAGGACCTGTACGGCCAGCTGCGCACCATTACCAAGGGGATGGGCTGGTCGCTGCACGAGCCGGCCGCCGAGCCCGAGACAAAGGATTCTCGCCCCGCACGCTCGAGGAACGGTCCGCGGCGCGGAGGCGGACCCAACGGTGCGAAGCCGGAGCCGGAAGCCGCCGGACCCGTACGGACCGCCCCGGCGGCCCCTCGGCCCGTCGAGGAGATGACCCCGGACACCGATCCGTGGGACGCGACCGCCGTCCATCAGGCGCTGCTGTCGGGCATGCTGTCGCATATCGGGGTGCGGGAAGCCGAATCCCGCGAGTTCCTCGGCGCCCGCAACGCCAAGTTCATGATCTTCCCTGGTTCGTCGCTGGCCAAGAAGCCGCCCCGCTGGGTGATGGCCGCGGAACTGGTGGAGACCTCACGACTGTGGGGCCGGATCGCCGCCCGCGTCGAACCCGAATGGGCCGAACGGCTCGCCGGGGATCTGGTCAAACGTATCTATTCCGAACCGCACTGGTCGTCCAAACGCGGCGCCGCCCGGGCCTACGAACGCGTCACCCTCTACGGCGTCCCCCTGGTGACCGGCCGGCCGGTCGACTACGGGCGGATCGACCCCGAGGTCTCGCGAGAACTGTTCCTGCGGCACGCCCTGGTGCAGGGTGAATGGCAGACCCGGCACGAGTTCTTCCATCGCAACCGGGCGCTACTCGACGATATCGCCGATCTCGAGCACCGCGCCCGGCGCCGGGACATCATGGTCGACGACGAGGTGCTCTTCGAGTTCTACGACCGCCGGATCCCCGCCGATATCGTCTCCGTCCGGCATTTCGACGCCTGGTGGAAGACGGCCCGCCGACAGGACCCGCACCAGCTCGATTTCACGACCGAGACGGTGGTGAACGAGAACGCGAACACGCTGGACCCCACGGATTTCCCGGACGCCTGGCGCCAGGGCGAGCTGTCCTTCCCACTCACCTACCAGTTCGAACCGGGCCAGGCCGACGACGGTGTGACCGTGCGCATTCCGGTGGCGCAGCTGGCCCATGTCCGGGCGGTCGGGTTCGACTGGCTGGTACCGGGAATGCGCGCGGAACTCGCCGCGGCGCTGATCAAGACACTGCCGAAACAGTTGCGGCGCACGGTGGTCCCGGCGCCGGATTTCGCCGCCGCCGCTCTGCGCGTGCTCACCCCGCGGGCAGAACCGCTGCGGACCGGCCTGGCCCGGGAACTGACCCGCCTGGCGGCCACGCCGATCGCACCCGGCGATATGGACCCGGCCGCGCTCCCCGAGCATCTCCGGATGACCTTCGCCGCCACCGACACCGACGGCCGCGTCCTGACCACCAGCAAGAGTCTGGCGCAATTGCGGACCCGCCTGGCCGATCAGGTCTCCGCCTCGGTGGCCGCGGCCACGGCGAATGCCGAACGCGCCCCCGCGACGGTGTGGACCTCGGAATCCCTGGGCACCCTGGACGCCACGGTGCGCCGGGAAGTGGGCGGTCAGACCATCACCGGCTACCCCGCGCTGGTGCCGGAGGCCGACGGAGTCGCGGTCCGGGTGCTCACCTCGCCCGCCGAACAGGCCCGGGCCATGCGGGCCGGAACCCGGGCGCTGGTGCTCAACGCCGTCCCCACCTCGGTACGTGCCGTCACCGCGGGCCTGTCCCCGGCGGACCGGCTGGTCCTCAGCCAGAACCCGTACGGTTCGGTCGACGCGCTGGTCGAGGACTGCCGCGCCGCGGCGGCCGACCAGCTCATCGCCGCCGCGGGCGGACCCGTCCGCGACCCCGCGCAGTTCGAGCGTCTGGTGTCGGCGCTGCGGCCGAAGCTGAACGAGGTGGTCACCAGGATCGTCCGGCTGGTTGTGCCGGTGCTGGCCGCGGCGCACGAGGTGTCGACCGCGTTGCACGGTGTACGGGAAGCCGATATCGCCGAGGATGTCCGGGATCAGCTGGCGGAGCTGCTGTTCGACGGGTTCGTCTCCGAATGGGGCCCGGCCCGGCTGCGGGAACTGCCCCGGTATCTGCGCGCGGCGCGGGCCCGGCTCGCGGCGCTGCCCGGGTCCGCGGTACGCGACCGCCAGGCGATGGCCGAGGTGGACACCGCACTGGGTGCCTACGATCAGTTGCTGGCCCGGCTACCGGAAGCGCGCCGGACCGCATCCGACGTCACCGAGATCTGGTGGATGATCCAGGAGTTGCGGGTGAGCCTGTTCGCCCAGAAGGTGGGTACACCGTATCCGGTCTCCGTCAAGCGGATACAGAAGGCGGCCGCGGCCGTGCGCCGCTGACTCCGCCCGGTCAGTCCCCGGGGCCGACCGCCGCCCGGGCCTGGCGCATATCCCGGATTTCGCGTTCGAAATCCTCGGCGGAAGTGAAGGATCGGTAGACCGAGGCGAAACGCAGATACGCCACCTCGTCCAGTTCGCGTAGCGGCCCGAGAATCGCCAGGCCGACCTCATGACTCGGCACTTCCGGTGACCCCTTGGCCCGGACCGCGTCCTCCACCTGCTGGGCCAGCAGGTTCAGCGCGTCGTCGTCGACCTCGCGGCCCTGGCAGGCGCGCCGCACCCCGCGGATCACCTTCTCCCGGCTGAACGGCTCGGTGACCCCGCTGCGTTTGACCACCGACAGGATCGCCGTCTCCACCGTGGTGAAGCGGCGGCCGCATTCCGGGCAGGAGCGTCTGCGGCGAATGGCGGCGCCCTCGTCGGCCAGTCGCGAGTCGACGACCCGGGAGTCGGGGTGTCGGCAGTACGGGCAGTGCATCCGGGGTCCTTCGTCGCTGCGAACGCTCGCGGCCGAACCGGCGCCGGTCGCGGGTCCGGCGAGCGCGGGTACCGGGCCGGTGCCCGGGTACGGGTGGGCCGGTCACACGCACCGGCTCGAGTGCATAACACGTCGAGGATACCGGTACGGGGTGTGCCGTGCGCGCGCTCACCCCTGGTCCGGACACACGCGCCGCCGGCACGCTACCGGGGCCCGGGTGCCTCGGCCGCCGGACCGGGCACCGACCCGGCCGGAATTCCGGACGGTGTCGGCCCGGGCGCCGGATCCGGAGCCCGCAGATGCGCCAGCGCGAGGAAGGCGACCACCACCGTCGCGGTGATCACGGCGGTCAGTGCCGTCGCCGCGTAGCCGGCCCGGGCCCGCTCGACCAGATCGCCGGGTTCGGGTGGCCGGGGCCGGGGTGCCACCGCCGGCACGCGGCGCGCTACCGGCGCCGTGGGCCGGACGAGCGGGCGGTACCCGTTCGCCCCGCCCCGGTGCGGTGCCGCGGCACAGGGGCGGAGCAGGGCGGGCCGCCGCGTGTCCGGGCCCGGCAATCCGCCCTCGTCCGGATGGGCGGTTCCGGTCTCCCCCGGCGGGACCGGACCACATTGCACCCGGGCGGCGACGTCTTTCCGCGTGCCGGTACCGGTCACGCTGATGGCGGTGTTCATCGGATAGCCCTCCGTGCTGGTTGCTCGCGGAACCATCGGTATTCGATCACATGTTCGACGAACGAATGTTCGATTTCTACCACGCCGGAGGGATAATGTCAGTAGCAACACCGGACATACCTCGAACAGATGTTTGATAGATCGGAGAGGGCCGACTAGATTCACTGCACGACATCAAACCTCGGGCACAGCCGGTCCGGGCCGTCTGCCGGGACGGCGGTCACCGGGCCGGAGACCGACGAGAAAGGGCGGTTGTGGTGAGCCAATCAGACGACACGGGTGCCGGGGCCGGCCCCGGCACCGAACCGGGGGCGACCGGTGCGGATCTCACCGTGCGTCAGCGCAAGGTGCTCGAGGTCATCCGGTCCTCGGTGAGCCTGCGCGGCTATCCGCCCAGCATCCGCGAGATCGGTGACGCGGTCGGCCTGAACTCCACCTCCTCGGTCGCCCATCAACTGCGCACCCTGGAGCGCAAGGGGTATCTACGCCGCGACCCCAATCGTCCCCGCGCCGTGGACGTCCGCGGTATGGACGAGGCGGTCCGCTCGGTAACCACGCTGCCGCCCGCCGATACCACCGCGGCCACCGAGGCGGCCGGCGATACCGATCACCCGATCCCGACCTATGTACCGGTGCTCGGCCGAATCGCCGCCGGTGGCCCGATCCTGGCGGAACAGGCGGTGGAAGACGTGTTCCCACTCCCTCGCGAACTGGTCGGCGACGGTTCGCTGTTCCTGCTGAAGGTGGTCGGCGAGTCCATGGTCGACGCAGCCATCTGCGACGGTGACTGGGTGGTGGTCCGGCAGCAGAATGTGGCCGACAACGGCGATATCGTCGCGGCGATGCTGGACGGCGAAGCGACCGTGAAGACGTTCAAACGCAGCGGCAAGGACGTCTGGCTGATGCCGCACAATCCGCATTTCGAGCCGATTCCGGGTAACGACGCCCGCATTCTCGGCAAAGTCGTCACCGTGATCCGCAAGGTCTGAGACCGTTTGCCGGCACCGGGCACGCGCCGGCGCCGGACCATCTCCCGGTGGCGGTGAGGAGCCCATGGCAGTACCCCAGGTCGCGGTCGTCCGGCCACGTTCGGGACTCGGCTCCGGGCCGATCCCGAACCGGGTCTGGTATGCCGCCTACGGATCGAATGCCGATCCGGAGCGCCTGCGCTGCTACCTCACCGGGGCCCGCCCCGCCGGCACGGTCCACCGCCCGCCCGGTACCGGGCCCGGTGCCCTGGAGGGTTGCCGCGACCGGGCGGCGCCGGCGCGTACGATCGCGCCGACGCTGCCCGGGTTGCTGTATTTCGCCACTCAATCGGCGATCTGGACCGGCGGCCGCGCCTTCTACGATCCCACCGCCCCCGCCGAGACCCCCGTGCGCGCCTACCTGCTCACCCGGTCGCAGTTCAGCGATATCGTCGCCCAGGAGATGTATCGTCCGGCCGGCACCGACCTCGACCTGTCCGAGGCGGTGCGCACGGGCCGGTCACGCCTCGGCCCCGGCCGCTACGAAACCCTGGTCTGCCCGGGCATATTCGACGGCCTTCCCATCTTGACCTGCACCGCCCCGTGGCGCTGGCGCGAGATCGCCGGGAACCCACCGGCCGCCGCGTACCTCCATCGGATCGGCACGGGTCTGCGTGCGGCACATCGATGGTCGGTCCACGAGGCAGCCGGTTATCTGGCCGGTCGCCCGGGCGCCGCCGGACACTGGACTGCCGGTGAGGTGGCCCGGCTGCTGCGCGGCGAATACGACACCTGAGCTCCGCGACGGTCGTATCGGCGCTACCGCGGCCCCGTCTCACCCGTCCGCGGTCCGCAGTGCCACCGAGATCGATCGGGCGCCCGCGCGCACGATGTCGATATACCGGGATCGGTCCGCCGGACCGGCCTCCGCCCGCAACGGGCCGAGCTGGACCTCGTAGGGTGCTTCGTCGCCATGGAAGACCGGCGCGGACACATAGCTGAGCGGCAGCGGGTGCCGGGTGCGAATATCGGCCTCGGTATATGCGCGCGAGGTCAATCGGCCGAGCTGGCGCAGTGCCTCGGCCCGCAACTTCGGCTGCAGGAGTTCGGCGCCGAGCGCGCCGAGCAGTTCGGTCAGCAGATCCACGAGCCCGGCGTCGTCGGCTTCGGGCCGGAACATGGCGAATCCGTGTGCGGTGACGAAGCCGAGTAGTTCCGCCGCCCCGGACCGCCCGTGTGTCGTAGCCAGCCAGCGCTGCCGTTCGGCGGGCGTCCGCCACGGCATCACCGCGGCCCCCGCCGGGTAGACGACCGGAACCGATTGCCCGACGGACAGACCCGGCACTATCCGCGCACCCGCGTACTGTTTGGCGACGATGGTGAGCCGATCGTCGGAGATCCGGCTCAGGGTGGCTCCGCAACCGGCGGCCTCGGCCAGAGCCGCCAGCTCCGCGCCCACCGCGACCGCCGCGCCCACGGGTTCGGCGGGTGACAGGCGGGCCAATGCGGGTCCGCGCCGGTAGGCCAGGCTCGCGTCCCGGACCACCCAATGCGCCTCGCACAGCTCGGTGAGCACCGCGGTGACCGTGGCCCGGGCCAGTTCCAGACGTTCGGCGATCTCCGAAACGGTCAGCGCCCGCTCCGATTCCGCGAGCAGTTCGACCACCGCCACCACCCGGCGTGTCGGCGGGGATCCGGCCGTCGCCATATCCGATGCTCCCTTGTCGCCCGGTATCCCGGGATCTACACTGCATCGACTATTCGATAACACGACGTCGAATAGTCGACATCAGCTTACTTCAGGAGGCGCCATGATTCTGGACCGGTTCCGGCTCGACGACCGGGTCGCCGTGGTGACCGGTGCCGGGCGCGGACTCGGCGCGGCCATCGCCCTCGGTTTCGCCGAGGCGGGAGCCGACGTCGTGATCGCCGCCCGCACCGAATCCGAACTGACCGCAGTGGCCGAGCAGATCCGCCGGGCGGGTCGCCGGGCCCATATCGTGGTCGCCGACCTGGCCGATCCCGCGGCCTGCGCCGCCCTCGCCGAGACCGCGGCGGCGGAGTTCGGGCGGCTCGACATCGTGGTGAACAATGTCGGCGGCGCCATGCCCACCCCACTACTGGACACCACACCCGACGCCCTGACCCAGGCCTTCGGCTTCAATGTCGCCAATGCCCACGCCCTGGTCCGGGCCGCCGTACCGATCATGCTGGACACCGCCGACGGCGGGTCGATCATCAACATCACCTCGACGATGGGCCGGCTCCCCGGCCGCGCCTTCGCCGCCTACGGCACCGCCAAAGCCGCGCTCGCGCACTACACCCGGCTGGCCGCCATGGATCTGTGCCCGCGCATCCGGGTCAATGCCATCGCCCCCGGCTCCATCGCGACCTCCGCGCTCGAGGTCGCCGCCGACGCCACCCTGCGCGGCGCCCTGGAGAAAGCCACCCCGCTGCGCCGGATCGGCGATCCCGCCGATATCGCGGCCACCGCACTGTTCCTGGCATCCCCTGCCGGCGGTTACTTGACCGGGAAGGTGATCGAGACCGACGGCGGCCTGATCGCCCCGAATCTCGATATCCCGATTCCGGATCTGTGAGGAGACAGCTGTGACGTATCGCGTAGTGCACTGGGGCACCGGCAATGTCGGCCGCCACGCCCTGGCCGGGATCATCGATGATCCGCGGCTCGAACTGGTCGGCGTCAAGGTGTCCGGCAGCGCCAAGGAAGGCCGCGACGCCGGGGAACTCGCCGGGGCGCAGGCCCGTACCGGGATCCTGGCCACCACCGACGCCGCCGCGCTCCTGGCCACGAAACCGGATTGCGTGGTCTACACGGCCATGACCGACAATCGGCTCGTCGAGGCGCTCGCGGATCTGCGCACGATTCTGGCCGCAGGCGTCAATATTGCCGCGAGCGCCCCGGTCTTCCTGCAATACCCCTGGCAGGTGCTGCCGCCGGAGATGCTCGCCCCGATCGAGGAGGCGGCCGCCGCGGGCGGTGCGTCGTTGTTCGTCAACGGGATCGACCCGGGCTTCGCCAATGACCTGCTGCCGCTGGCGCTGGCCGGTACCTGCCGGCGGGTGGACCAGATCCGCTGCATGGAGATACTGGACTACGCGACCTACGACAATGCCGCGGTGATGTTCGACATCATGGGGTTCGGCAAACCTCTGGACGAGACCCCGATGCTCCTGCAACCCGGGGTGCTCTCCCTGGCCTGGGGCAGCGTGGTGCGCCAGCTGGCGGCCGGGCTGGGCGTGGAACTCGACGCCGTCACCGAAACCCACGAGCGGATTCCCGCGCCCGAGGACATAGAGATCGCGGCGGGCACGGTCGCGGCGGGCACCACCGCGGCCTTGCGATTCGAGGTCCGCGGAATGGTCGGCGACCACGTCGTCACGGTACTGGAACACATCACCCGGACGCGCGCGGATCTGGCGCCCGACTGGCCGCGGCCGGCCCAGGAGGGCGGCTCGTACCGCGTCGAGATCACCGGCGAGCCGAATTACGCCATGGACCTCTGCTTGTCCAGCGACAACGGCGACCACAACCACGCCGGCCTGGTGGCCACGGCCATGCGGGTTGTCAACGCGGTCCCCGCGGTGGTGGCCGCCGCACCGGGTATCCGCACGACCCTGGACCTTCCGCTGATCACCGGGCCGGGGCGGGCGGGATCCGGCGGATCCTGAACCGGGACCGTCACATGCCGCTCCGGTGGATCCCGGAGCGGCCGACCGTCAGCAGAAGGTGATGACGGTGCCGTTGACCACCGAGACACCCGATCCCGGAGTGGCCTTCTCCTCGTGTGCGGGCGGTCCCTCGCCCGCCCCGTTCACACGACTCGCCACACTGGATCCCGAGGGTTCCCGGCGTTCAGGACAGCTTCAGGCTGCGCCCGATGATCTCCTTCATGATCTCGGTGGTGCCACCGTAGATCGTCTGCACCCGCGCATCGAGGTAGGCCTGGGCGATCGGGTATTCGCGCATATAGCCGTAGCCGCCGTGCAACTGCAGGCAGCGGTCGATCAGGTCGACCTGCTCCTCGGTGCTCCACCATTTGGCCATGGCGGCATCCTCGGCCGAGAGGGTGCCCGCATTGAGCTCGGTGATGCAGCGGTCGACCAGCACCCGCACGGCCGTGGTCTTGGTGGCCAGTTCGGCGAGCACGAACCGGGTGTTCTGCAGGGCGCCGATCGGCTTACCGAAGGCCTTGCGGTCGCGGACGTACTGGCAGGTGTAGTCCAGGCAGGACTCCATCGCCGCAGCCGCCATGACCGCGATCGACAGCCGCTCCTGCGGGAGGTTCTGCATCAGGTGGATGAAGCCCTTGCCCTCCTCACCGAGCAGGTTGGCCGCGGGGACCCGGACATCGGTGAAACTGAGTTCAGCGGTGTCCTGTGCTTTCAGGCCCAGTTTGTCCAGGTTGCGGCCCCGTTCGAAGCCCGGCATCCCACGTTCCACCACCAGCAGGCTGAAGCCCATGGCACCGGCGGAGGGGTCGGTCTGGGCGACGACGAGGACGATATCGGAGTTGATGCCGTTGGTGATGAAAGTCTTGGCACCGTTGAGGACCCAATCGTCACCGTCGCGGACCGCGCGGGTTTTGATGCCCTGCAGGTCCGAACCGGTGCCGGGCTCGGTCATGGCGATGGCGGTGATGAGCTCGCCGGAACAGAACTTCGGCAGCCAGCGCTGTTTCTGCTCCTCGTTGGCCAGTTCCAGCAGGTACGGCGCGATGACATCGTTGTGCAGGCTGAAGCCGAGGCCGGAGTACTGTCCGCGTACGGATTCCTCCGTGATGATGGAGTTGTAGCGGAAATCCTGCACACCACCGCCGCCATACTCCTCCGGCATAGCCATACCCAGAAAGCCCTGTTTACCGGCCTCGAGCCAGACCGACCGGTCCACGACGCCCTGTTCCGCCCACTGGTCGTGGAACGGCGCCACATGCATCTCGAGAAACTTGCGGTACGACTCCCGGAACAGCTCGTGCTCGGGCTCGAACAGTGTGCGCTCCACACCAACCTCCTAGTGAACACTCCGGACGGGACCGCGCCGGCCCGTCACTGTGATCCACCGTACCCGGAATGCGAATCAGTGTTCACTTCACGGCCCGAATTACCTGGTGCTCCCCTCCCGCGCGGGACAGTCGCACCGCCTTCTTATTCACCGGCGGGACCGGCCCGCGTCAGACGGGCAGCAGTTCGCGCAACCGTCCGCCGAGCGTGCGGCCGCGATCGACGGCCTGATGGCCGAGCAGGAAGAGCAGTTCCTCCCGCACCGCCTTCTGCACCACCCGCGAGAGTTGTTCCGCGGCCTCGTCGATATCGCCGGTATCGCGCCACGGCCCGGTATCGATGGGCGTCCCGGCGGTGAAATAGAACCGTTCGGGACGCGGAATAGGCGTGATACCGATACCGCGCACCAGCGGCGGAGTGAGCTCGGTGTGGATACCGAGCGATTCGACCAGCAGTCGCAGCGGTCGCAGCAACCGGTCGTCCTTGTCGGCGATGATGTCGTAGGCATCGTCGATCCCGATCATCGCCACCGGCACGATCGGCGCACCGCATTCGATGGCCATCCGCGCGAAGCCGGTGCGGCCCTCCCACCGCAGCGCGTACTTCTCCCCCTTGCGGCGGATCGCCTCCCGGCCCCCACCGGGAAAGACGAGAACGACTTCGCCCCGGTCGAGTAGTGTCCGGCAGTTGTCCCGGGTCCCGCGCACCGATCCGTAGTAATGCAGTAGATGCCGGACACCCGGTACGGAGATGAGCAGATTCTCGGCGAGACCGCGGATCAACCGGCCGCGCATCCGCAGCACTTCCGGTAGCAGCAGCGGCGCGTCGATCAAGCCGAGCAGGTTGTGATTGGCGACCAGTAGCACCGGACCTTCGGCGGGGATGTTGTCCAAGCCGAAGAAACGGGGACTGCTCCAGACCCGGAGCGGCGCCAAGGCCGCCTCCAGAACCCGAAGGTCGATCGCACTCAGATCGACCGAAGCCGGCGCGCCGTCACTGAGCCCGGTCCGGTCCATCAGCGCCCCGCGCTGTCGGTCGTCGCCGCCGAGAGCGGTGCGGCCAATCTGTGACATAAAACCCTCCTGAGGTCGACTCATACCGATTGTGAATCGACATGGGTCGATATCCCACAGGGTTATGCAATGTCCCACATTTTCTGGACCTAGATCAGCCCGGGCTGGGTGTGTGCGAATCCGTCACGCCGGTGCGGCGCCTGCGTTGGCATAACCGGACAGCGCCGCCGCCAGCGCATTCGGCACGCGCGCCTGGACCCGGGTGCCGTTCTCGGTGTGCTCGGATCGCGAAATCCGGCCGTCGGCATGGATTCTGGCGAGTAAATCGCCGCGAGTGTACGGAAGAAGTACGCTCACTTCCACATCCAGCCCGCCGAGAACTTCGTCAAGCCTGGTACGCAACCGGTCGATACCGAGATCCTTGTGCACGGAGACGAACTCGGCCCCGGGCAGCATCCCGCGCAGCCGGGTCAGTTCCACCGGATCGACTTCGTCGATCTTGTTCACCACCAGCAGTTCCGGCGGCGCGGGCTGTCCGGATTCCCGGATCACCTCGGTGACGACCTCCCGGACCGCCTTGATCTGCTCGGCGGGCAGCGCGTCGGAACCGTCCACCACGTGCAGCAGCAGATCCGCGCCGGTGACCTCTTCCAGAGTGGAGCGGAATGCCTCGACGAGCTGGGTGGGCAGGTGGCGGACGAAACCGACGGTATCGGTGAACACCACCTCACGGCCGTCCTCCAGCTCGGCGCGGCGGGTGGTCGGGTCGAGGGTTGCGAACAGCGCGTCCTGCACCAGGACGCCCGAGCCGGTGAGCGCGTTCATCAGGCTCGATTTACCGGCATTGGTGTAACCCACGATGGCCACCGATGGCACGCCACTGGAGGTACGCCGCGCGCGCTTGGTGTCGCGGGCGGTCTTCATCTCTCGGATCTCTCGCCGCAGTTTGGCCATCCGCTCCCGGATCCGCCGCCGATCGGTTTCGATCTTGGTCTCACCGGGGCCGCGCAGGCCCACCCCACCATTGCTACCGGCCCGGCCGCCTGCCTGCCGCGACATGGATTCACCCCAGCCGCGCAGCCGGGGCAGCATGTACTCCATCTGGGCCAGCGCGACCTGCGCCTTACCTTCGCGGGAGGTGGCGTGCTGGGCGAAGATGTCCAGGATCAGCGCGGTCCGGTCGACCACCTTGACCTTGACGACCTTCTCCAACGCGGTCAGCTGTGCCGGAGTGAGCTCACCGTCGCAGATCACGGTGTCCGCACCGGTAGCCAACACCACCGCGCGCAGCTCCTCGGCCTTACCCGACCCGATATAGGTCGCGGGATCGGGCCGGTCGCGCCGCTGGATCAGGGCTTCGAGCACTTCGGATCCGGCGGTTTCGGCGAGCCGGGCCAGTTCGGCCATACTCGCCTCGGCCCGCGCCACGCTGCCCTCGGTCCACACCCCGACCAGCACGACACGCTCCAGTCGCAGCTGCCGGTACTCGACCTCGGTGATATCGGTGAGCTCGGTGGACAGACCCGCGATACGGCGGAGCGCGCTCCGCTCGTCCAGCTGGAGTTCGCCGGTGGTCGGATCGGCGGACCAACCACCACGCCGGGTACTCGGCGTGGCCCCGCTGGCATCGGGCGCACCCGAGTCGATATCGTCGACGGTGGCGACCGAATCCGTCTCCTGCGCGTCGAACGATTCAGGGGACCCGTTCACGGTCCCGGAAATGTCAGAGTTTCTCATACACCATCCATGCTGCCACTGATGCGCTGGTCGGCGCACATGATTTTCCGTCCGGACGCTGCTACAGCGCCTCCCACCACTGCGCGGCGAGCCGGCCGGTCGCGAGCAGTTCGGAGGGGCCGCGCAGCCACGCCGCGCCCGCGCTCAGCCCGACGCGAACCTGCCCGCCCGGAATCCGGACGCCGACCTCGCCGGTCCCGTCCGCGAGATCGAATCCGTCGGCCGCCAGGGCCGCGGCGGCTGCGGCGACGGTCCCGGTACCGCAGGAGCGGGTCTCGCCGACACCGCGTTCATAGACCCGCATATCGACCGTGCCGTCGGCATCGAGTCCGGTCAGGATCTCGATATTGACGCCCCGCGGGAACATATCGGGGTCGTATCCGGGAGGCGCCGTGAGATCCAGTTCGGCCAGCGCACCGGGCGACAGATCCGCGACACACGCCAGATGCGGATTGCCGACATCGATCCCCAGGCCGGGATGGCCCCATCCGGCCACCGTGGCGGTCGAAGCACCGAGCACCCGCACCGGACCCATCTGCACGGTCACCTCGCCGACGACCGCACCGGCCGAATGCACCACGACCGGACGCGCCCCGGCCCGGCTGCCCACTACGAACTCCGGCCCCTCGGCCAGACCGCGGGACACGAGATAGTGCGCGAAGACCCGAACGCCGTTCCCGCACATCTCCGCGATCGAACCGTCGGCGTTGCGGTAATCCATGAACCAATCGCCCGGGCCCACATCCTCGGGGTACTCGTCGAGTACCCCCGCGGTGAGTAGTTCGCCCGCCCGGGCGACGCGCAGCACACCGTCGGCGCCGAGCCCGCGGCGCCGGTCGCACAAGGCCGCCACCCGGGACACGGTCAGGTCCAGCCGGACCTCCGGGTCGGGCAGCACCACGAAATCGTTCTGGGTGCCGTGGCCCTTGGTGAATTCCACGTCCTTGTCGTTCCCGCTCCGGGACACGTCGCGGCTCTCCTGCACGTCGGGACTGTTCTGCACGTCGGTTCGGTTCTCCTCGTCCGCTGTTCTCACCGGGCAAACGTCCGGCGCTGCCGGGAAATTTCGTACAGCGCCACAGCCGCGGCCGATGGCGCTCCGAGCGAACTCGCACTGCCGCCCATCGGAATGGTGACCGTCCGGTCGCAGGCCGCCAGCCAGGCGGCGCTCATACCACTGGTCTCGTTGCCGACGACCAGAATCGTGGCGTCGATCAGATCCTCGTCGAAGACGGCGCGCTCACCATTCTCGTCGGTCCCCACGATCCGGGTGGGCACACCGCGCGCCACCTGCCGGTTCCGGAACTCCAGGACCTCCGCGGGCCCGGGCACCCGGAAGACCGGGACCGAGAACAGCGATCCGGTGGAGGCCCGGACGCAGCGCGGGTCGTACTGGTCGGCACCGTGCCCGGCGACCACCACCGCCGACGCGCCGAACGCGTCGGCGGACCTGATCACGGTGCCCAGGTTCCCGGGCGAATTCGGCCGGTCGAAGACGACGACCACCGGCGCCTCCCCGGGCTCGCCGAGTTCGCAATCGGTCAGGTCGCCCCCGGCGTACTCCGCCACCGCCACCAGTTCGGGCGGTCCCGCCGTCTTCTCCCCCAGGTCGGCCATCAGCTCGGGCGCCAGCCCGACCGCGGGCACCGCACTCGACTCCAGGATGTCGCGCGCCCACGCGGACAGCCCCGGATCACCCAGGCGGTACAGCAGGGTTTCCAGCGGCCAGTCGTGTGCGAGCGCCTGGGTGATCGGCCGGACCCCGTGCACCAGGAAGCGGCTGTCCCGGTGCCGTTTGGCGCGATTGTCCAGATAGGCCGCCCACACCTGGACAGCGGCATTGCGGCGATGGATCTGCCGGGTCACGAGCGGGTTCGCTCCTCGGGTATGCGATCGGATGCCCGCGGACCGGGCGCCGGTGGATGGGATACCGCAGAGTCTGCCAGCAGGGCGAGGGCGGTCGCGGTCGAGCCCGGGGCAGCGCCGTCCAACCAGCGCACCCGGCGATCACGCCGGAACCAGGACCGCTGCCGCCGGACGTAGCGGCGGGTCCCGATGAAGGTGCGCTCGCGCGCCTGGGCCTCGTCGTACTCGCCGTCGAAACAGGCCAGCACCTGAGCGTAGCCGATGGCCCGGCGCGCGGTCTGCCCTTCGCGCAGCCCGCGGTCGAGCAGCCCACGCACCTCATCCATCAGGCCCTGCTCGAACATCGCGGCGGTACGCCGGACGATCCGCTCGTCCAGTTCGGCCGTCTCCCGGTCCACCCCGAGAATGCGGGTGCCCCAGCGCGGCGCACCGATCACCGGCGCGGAGGCCGCGAACGGCCGTCCGGTGATCTCGACTACCTCCAGCGCGCGCACCATCCGCCGGCCGTCGGTGGGCAGGATGGTGGCGGCGGCGGCCGGGTCGGCCCGGCGCAGGGCTTCGTGCACGGCGGCCACCCCCTGCGCGGCCAGCACCGCTTCCCATTTCGCCCGGACCGCGGGATCGGTGGCCGGGAACTCCCACCGGTCGAGCAGTGCCTGGACGTACATCATCGAACCGCCCACCACCACGGGCACCCGGCCGCGGGCCATGATCGCCTCGATATCGGCGGATGCGGCGGCCTGGTACGCCGCGACGGTCGCCGTGTCGGTGACGTCGAGGACATCCAGTTGATGGTGCGGGATTCCGCGCCGCTGGTCCGGGGGCAGTTTCGCGGTCCCGATATCCATACCTCGGTACAGCTGCATCGCGTCGATATTGACGATCTCACCACCGAGCTGTTCGGCCAGGTCGAGAGCAAGATCGGATTTACCGGTCGCGGTCGGTCCGACCACCGCGACCGGGCGTGGGCCCCCGCTCACCGGGCCACGGCGGCCGGCCGCCACAGGCCGGCGAACCAGCCGACACCGAAGGGTGCGCCCCGATACCGCTCGGTCACCAACGGTGGTGCGGTGTCGACGGCGAAGAGCCCGGCGAGGGCTTGGTAGGCGGCGCGGCCGGACATCATCAGGTCGGCGCACAGGGCAGGGTCGAGGGCGAGCAGGGCCTCCGTATCGCCCGTCCCGGCCGCCCGGTCGAGCACATCCTGTACCGGTGCCGCCCGCGGATCGAAATATCCGGGAGCGGCGGTGGACAGGGTCGCGGCACCGTCGGCGACCACCAGCACCCCCTGTGCTTCGTCCTCGGCGTCGAGTTCGGCGCGCAGCTTCGCACCGAACTCGACGCATTTGCGCGCCGGAGCGTCGGCGGCGAGCATCTGCGCCCGCGCCGGCACATGCGGAGCCACCGCCCCGCGCAACCAGCCGGCGACGAGGACCGCCAGCGGCAGGTCCGGGGCCGGGGCCCTGGAGGTGCCCGCGCCCGGTCCGCCCAGACTCACCCGCACATCCACGCCGAAGCCGCGGAAGGTACCCGCCGTATCGGCGCCGTAGCTCTGCTCGCCGGGCCCGACGCCGAGCACCGTCCAGTGCGGTGTCGCCTCCGCCAGGGCCGCCCCCGCCGCGAGCACGGCCGCGCGGAGATCGTTCACCGCTGCCTCCGGGGGCCGCGTCCCGTCCCGCGCACCGGTGGGGCCGGAACCCATACCGGCCGGCGCGCCGCCGCACAACTCGGGGACGAGAACGGGCGGCGAGGGGATCAGAGCCGCTAAACAGAACACGCCGTCAACCGTAGCCCGTACCCGCCGACCAGGGACGCGGCCGGTTCTCCGGCATCGCCGCGCCCCGCGCACGGTACGAGTGTCTCTCCCGGAAACCGCGTGGCAATTGCTAGGGTGCGAAGTATCCGGACCAGGTCCGACAGGTCCGGATCTGCAGGTCCGGCTAGTCGCCGCCGCTGTCGGCGGTGTGGTTTCCGGAGGTGCGGCCGGGTTGAATGGTGGAACGTGCGGCCGCACGGGCAACGCACGCACGAGACGTCTACCCCGCCACGGCCGAGACGGGCGGACGTAGCCAGAATGAGCAGGCGTAGCCAGAATGAGCAGAGCATAGCCAGAATGTGCAGCGCGTAAACCAGGCAGCCGTGACGCGCGGCAGGGACGAGGAGCAATGACCCACAGCAACGGAACCGCCAAACCCGGCCCGGGCAAGCCCGGTCGCCCGTCCAGCGCTCCCAAGCCGGGCAACCGTCCCAAACCCGGCGAGGCGCATCCCACCCCGGCCGCGCTGAAAACGTCCGGGCCCGCCGCCGAACACCCGCATCCGGTGGTGGTGCCCAGCTCCACCGACCCCGGTGCCTGGGGCCGGGTCGACGAGGACGGCACCGCCTGGGTCAAGACCGCCGACGGCGAGCGGATCATCGGTTCGTGGCAGGCCGGGGACGCCGCCGAAGGGCTGGCGCACTTCGGTCGCCGTTTCGATGATCTGGCCACCGAGGTCGCCCTGCTGGAGGCGCGGCTGGCCGCCGGCACCGATGCCCGCAAGACCAAGGCCGCCGCGCTCGCCCTCGCCGAAACACTGCCGACGGCCGCGGTGATCGGCGATATCGAGGGCCTGGCCGCGCGGCTCCGCGCCATCGCCGAACATTCCGACGAGGCGGCCGCCCAGGCCAGGGAGGAGAAGGAACGCACCCGGCACGAGCACACCGAGCGCAAGGAGGCGCTCGCGGCCGAAGCCGAACAGATCGCCGCCGAATCCACTCAGTGGAAAGCCGCCGGCGACCGGCTGCGCGAGATCCTCGACGAATGGAAGACCATCCGCGGGGTGGATCGTAAGGTAGACGATGCGCTCTGGCGCCGGTACTCCAAGGCCCGCGAGGCATTCAACCGCCGCCGCGGCGCTCATTTCGCCGAACTGGATCGGGAACGGGCCGCGGCCAAGGCGCGTAAAGAGGAACTCTGTGTCCAGGCCGAGGAACTGTCCGAGTCCACCGATTGGTCCGGAACCGCGGCGGTGTTCCGGGAACTGCTGGTCGAGTGGAAGAACGCGGGCCGGGCGCCCCGGGAAGCCGACGAGGCGTTGTGGCGCCGGTTCAAGAGCGCCCAGGACGTCTTCTTCGCCGCGCGCAATGCGGCAGCCTCCGAACGCGATGCCGAGTTCGCCGATAACGCGGTCGCCAAGGAAGAACTGCTGAGCAGCTACGAACCGGCCATCGATCCCGATACCGACCTGGAAGGGGCCCGAGCCGCCCTGCGCGATCTGCAAGAACGCTGGGACGCTATCGGCAAGGTTCCCCGCGAGCGGATGCACGATCTCGAAGGCCGGTTGCGCGCCCTCGAGAAGCGGGTCCGGCAGGCCGCCGACGCCCAGTGGCGCCGTACCGACCCGGAAGCGCTGGCCCGGGCCGCGCAGTTCCGGGAGCGGGTCGCCCAGTTCGAGGAACAGGCGGCCAAGGCCACCGCCGCCGGGAGAACGCGCGACGCGGAGAAGGCTCTCGCGCAGGCACAGCAGTGGCGGGAATGGGCCGATGCGGCGGAGGGCGCGGTCAGCAACCTCTGATCGGCCCCGTTCGGTGATCCGTCCGCCCTGGCCACCGGCCGCGGCGGACGGCCCCTCTCTTCGGCGTCAGTCCTTACCGAACCGGTCGCGCCGCTGCCGCTCCTCTTCGCGGGCCGCGGCGAGCCGCCGCTGTTCCTCGGCCGCCAGTTGCAGCGCGGTCCGGCTCCAAACGACCTTCACCCAGTGGAAGGTCAGCACCATGATCGCCAGGGTGCCCAGCACCAGGCCGATACCGGGCCCGGACCCGACATAGTTGTTCAGGCCCGGGGTCTGCCGGTGCCAGATCGAGAACACCCCGAACGCACTGGCGACCGCCGAGCCGGCCACCGCGATCCACGCGAGCACCCAGCGCCGGGTCATCAGGGCCAGCAGCGAGAAGCCGATTCCGAAGATCAGGACGAACCAGACGAAGATCCGCGACGGCAGCCCGACGTGCTCGGCCGCGGCCGCCTCGGAACCCAGCAGCACATCGAAACCGCGTGCGCCGCCGGTATGCGGCAACACCAGCGACAGCAGCAGCAGGAACACCGCACCGGCCACCACCATGGCACGCACGCCCGGGTCGATCTCACCCGCGATCCGGCGCTCCACCGCGTCGAGATCTTCGCGGAATTCTTCGAACTGCTCGGTCTCGGCCGGATTCACGTGGTCCTCGTCTCCCTCGCCTGGTCGGTCGCTGGGGGTCGGCGCGTCGTGCGCCGGCGGGGTCGCGTCCCGCGCATCCTCCGCCGCGCGATCCGCGTCGCGCCGGTCGTCGTCGCCGGCGCCGTTCATGTTCCGCACCCGGAGGCGCAGCCCGCAGCGACCGGTTCCGGTGTGGGCGCCCCGATCCGCGGCAGCCCGAGCCCGACACCGATCGGCGCGGTCTTCGGCGTGGTACCGGCCTCGTGCGCGTCACCGGCCCGGGTCCGGCGATGCGCGCGGATCCCCGAGTCCGCGACCAGGTGATGCGGTGCCGCACCGGTCACCTCGACGGTGACCAGGTCGCCCGGACGGATCGGCGCGCCGGCGCCGTCGGGCCGGAAATGCACCAGGCGCCCGTCCCGGGCCCGCCCGCTCATCCGGGCGGTCGCGGCGTTCTTCTTGCCCGCGCCGTCGGCGACCAGGAGTTCCACCTCGGTGCCGATCAGGGCGTGATTGGCCTCCACACAGATCTGCTCCTGCAGCGCGATCAACCGGTCGTAACGCTCCTGGACCACCTTCTTGGGGACCTGATCGGCCATGTCCGCGGCCGGGGTGCCCGGTCGCGGCGAGTACTGGAAGGTGAAAGCGCTGGTGAACCGGGCCTGCCGCACCACCTCGAGGGTCTGCTGGAAATCCTCCTCGGTCTCCCCCGGGAAACCGACGATGATATCGGTGGTGATTGCCGCTTGCGGCATCGCCGCCCGCACCTTCTCGATGATCCTCAGATAGCGGGCCTGCCGGTAGGACCGGCGCATGGACTTCAGCACACGGTCCGAACCCGACTGCAGCGGCATGTGCAACTGCGGGCATACATTCGGGGTCTCGGCCATAGCCTCGATCACATCGTCGGTGAACTCCGCCGGATGCGGCGAGGTGAAGCGCACCCGCTCCAGCCCCTCGATCCCGCCGCAGGCCCGCAGCAGTTTGGCGAACGCACCCCGGTCACGGGGCTGTTCGGGGTCGGCGAAGGAGGCGCCGTAGGCGTTGACGTTCTGCCCGAGCAGCGTCACCTCGAGCACGCCCTGGCCCACCAGCGCCTGGACCTCGGCCAGCACATCGCCGGGACGCCGGTCCACTTCCTTGCCGCGCAGGGCGGGCACGATGCAGAAGGTGCAGGTGTTGTTGCAGCCGACCGAGATCGACACCCACCCCGCGTAGGCCGATTCCCGGCGCGCCGGCAGTGTCGACGGGAACGCCTCGAGCGATTCCAGGATCTCGACCTGGGCTTCGTCATTGTGCCGGGCACGTTCCAGGAGCACCGGCAGCGAACCGATATTGTGGGTCCCGAACACCACGTCCACCCAGGGCGCCCGGCGCAGGACCGAATCGCGGTCCTTCTGGGCCAGGCAGCCGCCGACCGCGATCTGCATACCCGGCCGGGACGCCTTGATCGGCGCGAGATGGCCGAGGGTTCCGTACAGCTTGTTATCCGCGTTCTCCCGCACCGCGCAGGTGTTGAAGACCACCAGATCGGCCGTCGCGCCGGGCGCGGCCTTCCGATAGCCCGCATCCTCGAGCAGGCCGGACAAGCGTTCGGAATCGTGCACGTTCATCTGGCAACCGAAGGTGCGGACCTCGTAACTGCGCGCGCCGGCCGACTCGATCCGGGTGGGGAGCGCTACCTGTCCGATCGAATCCACGCGTCCAGGGTACGGGCCACCGTCCGGGCCTTTTCCAGCAGATCCGCACCACCCGCCGTGGGGGCCGGACCGGGCCCGCCGCGACCGTGCCCGCAGAGCGCACCCGCCGTGGCACTTCCCACATATGGGGACGCGACCGATCCGTCCGCCACTGATGCCCCGGCGGCCCCGCGACGGGCAAATCCGGGCCGAGCGAACGGATTACAGCGGATGACCACCGGGTTAAACCCGAATTTCGGCTCGGTGTGGCGCCGGGGAGTGTCGCCGAAAGGCTCGCAAAACCGAAATTTCGGCTTAAGGTCAGTGCCATGACCGACACCGACGCCGACACGCCAGAGGCGGCCGGCGACACCACTGCTGTGCCCATGATCACCCTACGCGCCGTCGACAAGCACTTCGGTGCCCTGCACGTGCTGCGCGATATCAACCTCGAGGTGCCCCGTGGGCAGGTCGTGATCGTGCTCGGACCGTCGGGCTCCGGGAAATCGACGCTCTGCCGCACCATCAACCGGCTGGAGCCGATCGATTCGGGTGAGATCAGCGTCGACGGCGTACCGCTGCCGGCCGAGGGTCGCGCCCTCGCCGCCCTGCGCGCCGATGTCGGCATGGTCTTCCAGTCGTTCAACCTCTTCGCGCACAAGACGATCGTGGACAACGTCATGCTCGCGCCGTTGAAGGTCCGCGGCACCAAGAAGGACGCGGCCCGCCGCCACGCCATGGAACTGCTGGAACGGGTCGGTATCGCCAACCAGGCCGATAAGTATCCCGCCCAGCTCTCCGGCGGTCAGCAGCAACGCGTCGCCATCGCCCGGGCCCTCGCCATGAACCCCAAGGTGATGCTGTTCGACGAGCCGACCTCGGCTCTCGACCCGGAAATGGTCAACGAAGTCCTCGATGTGATGGTCTCGCTGGCCAAAGAGGGCATGACCATGCTGGTGGTCACCCATGAGATGGGCTTCGCCCGCCGTGCCGGCGATCGGGTGTTGTTCATGGCCGACGGCCAAATCGTCGAGGACACCGATCCGGAGACATTCTTCAGCGCACCGAAGTCCGATCGTGCCAAGGACTTCCTGGGCAAGATTCTCAGTCACTGAATCTGCCCGGCGGATAGACAGGCACAGACTCGAGGGCATCGCGCCGTCGAGGAGATGAGGGAAGGAAACCGATGAGGATCAACCGAGCACTCCGCATGGCGGTCGGCGCGGTCGCGGTGGCCGTCACCGCTGCCACCACCGCGGCCTGCGGCAGCGGCAGCGACAAGACCGCGCTGGAGAACGCCCAGGAGGGCGGACTCACCATCGGCATCAAATACGATCAGCCCGGTCTGGGCCTGCGTAACACCGACGGGACCTTCAGCGGCTTCGATATCGAGGTCGCCAAATACGTGGCCTCGAAACTCGGCGTCCAGCCGGACGGCATCAACTTCAAGGAAGCCCCCTCCGCGCAGCGCGAGACCCTGATCGAGAACGGGCAGGTCGATTTCGTGGTCGCCAGCTACTCGATCACCGACGCCCGCAAGGAGAAGGTCGATTTCGCCGGCCCCTACTACATCGCGGGGCAGAGCCTGCTGGTGCGGGCCGACAACAACGATGTCACCGGCCCGGACAGCCTGAAGGGTAAGACGGTGTGCTCGGTGACCGGTTCCACGCCCGCGCAGAATATTCAGAAGAAGTACCCCGAGACCCAGCTGCAGACCTACGACACCTACTCGCTGTGCCTGGAGGGCCTGAACAGCGGTGCCGTCGCGGCGGTGACCACCGATGACATCATCCTGGCCGGTTACGCGTCGCAGTCGCCCGGCAAGTACAAGGTCGTCGGCGAGAAGTTCACCACCGAGAACTACGGGATCGGCCTGAAGAAGGGCGATCAGGAAACTCGCGACAAGATCAACGACGCGATCGAGGAAATGATCAGCTCGGGCGCCTGGGACACCGCGTTCCAGGAGACGGTAGGTAAGGCCGCGAGCTACGAAACCCCGCAGGCCCCGCAGGTGGACCGGTACTGACCACCGCATCGGAGGGCCGGGCCGCGATCGTGGCCCGGCCCTCCGATCCCGGCCCATCCCGCCGATCGGAGGCGCGCAACCACCGTGTTCGATTTGATCTCGGAATACGACACCCAGTTGCTCGAAGCATTCTGGATGACCATAAAACTGACCGTGTTCTCGGTGGTGGGTTCCCTGGTGCTGGGTACCGTTGTCGCCGGAATGCGAGTATCGCCGGTCCCCGTGGCCCGCTGGGTCGGCACGGCCTATGTGACCGTGTTCCGCAACACCCCGCTCACCCTCATCCTGGTGTTCTGCTCTCTGGGTCTGTACTCCACCCTCGGGATGAACCTGGCCTCCGAGGGGCCCACCTCGCTGGCCGACAACAACTTCCGCTGGGCCGTGATCGGCCTCAGTGTGTACACGGCGGCATTCGTCTGTG
Source organism: Nocardia grenadensis (assembly GCF_050942415.1). Lineage (NCBI taxonomy): Bacteria > Bacillati > Actinomycetota > Actinomycetes > Mycobacteriales > Nocardiaceae > Nocardia > Nocardia grenadensis. The sequence continues at coordinate 4,488,557 of NZ_CP192054.1, forward strand.
AATCACTGCGGGCCGGTATCAACACCGTGCCGATGGGCCAGTCGGAGGCCGGCCGCTCACTGGGGTTGAGCTTCCTGCAGAATCTGCGGATCATCGTGCTGCCCCAGGCGTTCCGCTCGGTGATCGCCCCGCTGGGCAGCGTGTTCATCGCGCTGACCAAGAACACGACGGTCGCCTCCGCGATCAGCGTCGCCGAGGCGTCGTTCCTGATGAAGAACATGATCGAGACCGAAGCGGCGCTGCTGGCCATCGGCCTGATCTTCACGCTCGGTTTCGTGATCCTGACGCTGCCCGCCGGCCTGCTGTTCGGACATCTGGCCAAACGATTCGAGGTGGCCCGATGAGGCAATCCCTTCGCCTTCGCCGCGGCCTTCGCGGACCGCATGAACCTGCTCCGTGGGGGGCCAAATGACACGCCAGGCTTCTGTTCTGTACGACGCCCCGGGGCCCGTCGCCCGTGTCCGCAATATCATCTACTCGGTCGTATTGTTCGTGGTGGTCGTTGCCGCGGGCTGGTTCGTCTACCGCGGTTTCGCCGACAAAGGGCAGTTCACGGCCGAGAAATGGGAGCCGTTCCTGGACGGGGCGGTCTGGAGCACCTATATCCTGCCCGGCCTGCGCGGCACGGTGGTGGCTGCGCTGCTGTCCATCGTGTTCGCGATGGTGATCGGCATGGTCTTCGGTATCGCCCGGCTCTCGGATCACCGCTGGGTGCGCTGGACCGCGGGCACGATCGTGGAGATCGCCCGCGCGATCCCGGTGCTGATCCTCATGATCTTCCTGTTCGCCCTGTACTCCCAATACAACCTCTTCGAATCCGAATATCTGGCATTGGGCGCCGTGGTGACGGCACTGACCATCTACAACGGGTCGGTGATCGCCGAGATCGTGCGCGCCGGCATCCTGTCGCTGCCCAAGGGGCAGACCGAGGCCGGGGCGGCGCTGGGCCTGCGCAAGGGTCAGCTGATGCGACTCATCCTGCTCCCGCAGGCGATCACGGCGATGCTGCCGGCGCTGATCTCCCAGATGGTGGTCGCGCTGAAGGATTCGGCGCTGGGCTATGTGATCACCTACGAGGAGGTTGTCCGCAGCGCACAGCAGCTCGGCGCGGCCGAATCCAATACGATTCCCGCGCTCATCGTGGTCGCCATCATCATGATCGTGCTGAACGTGCTCCTCTCCACGGTCGCCACCGGACTGGAGAAGCGCCTGCGGGCCGGTCGTCGCAAACGCGGCGGCGCGGTCGTCGCGGCCGATTCGGTCATTGCCGACGCTGTTCCCGGAGTGGATATCACCAAGTAGTCCGCCGTGGTGCCGGGCCTCACGGGGTCCGGCACCACGGACCGTCGGCGGGAAACCACCACGCTGGGAGAAGCCGGTCCGGCCGAGATCCCGATGGAGACCGCCCGAGCCCGCGTCGAGTACTCCGGCCCCGGGGGTCCGGGAACATCCACGAGAAAAGTCACGCTAAGGAGTTACCGCAGATAGTGTCTTACTATGTGCGGTAACTGACGAGCCGTCCTGGCGCGATGCCCTGTCCGGGCGGCGGCGACTCGGGAAACCATCTGCGGTAGCGGTGTGGGAGGTTGGTAGTGGGGCGGGTTCGGGTGTTGCCGCGGCCGGCGGCAGGGGTGCGGTTGGCGGATGCGGTGCAGATCTATCTGGCCACGATCACGGTCCGTAATACCCGCGCGACGTATGCGGCGGCGCTGGATCGCCTCGTCGCCGATTTCGGCGCCGATACCGATGTGGCGCAGCTGGGCGCGGAACCGGACCGGGTCAGCGGCTGGTTCACCTATGTGTGGGGTCCGAAGTCCGCGAAGACGTTCAACATCCGGTTGACTGCGCTGGGTTCGGCGTTCGGGTACTGGCGTGAGCAGGGCTGGCTGGCCGGGGATCCGCTGGTGCGGTTGCGGGCGAGGCCCGCGCCGCCGGATTCGAGCAAGGCGTTGAGCCGGGAGCGGGTCGCCCAGATTCTGGGGTCGCAGGCACCGCTGCGGGAGCGGGTGTTGTGGCATCTGCTCTACGAATCGTCAGCCCGCGCCGAGGAAGTGCTGATGCTGGATGCCGGGGATCTCGACACGGCGAATCGGTGTGCGGTGGTGACCCGCAAGGGCGGAGCCCGGGAGGTCATCGCGTGGCAGACCGGTACCGCCCGGTTGTTACCGCGGATGCTCGCCGGCCGTCGGTCCGGGCCGCTGTTCCTCACCGACCGCAAGGCACGGCCGTCGGTGGCCATCAACGATGTCGACCCGGCGACGGGGCGGGCCCGGTTGTCCTACCGCCGTGCCGCCGAGCTGTTCGAGACCCACACCGCGGTCTTCGACGGCGGCCCGTACACGTTGCATCAGCTACGCCACTCCAGGCTCACCCACGCCGCGGAGGAGGGCGCGTCGACGCCGGTGTTGATGAAGCTGTCCGGGCACACCTCGGTACGCAGCCTCGTCAGGTACGCGCGGATCTCCGACGACGGGTTGCGGCGTTATCAGGCCGACAGCGACCCGGCTGCTCGCCGTCGTCGGTAGGAGCTTGATGCTGCGGATATCTCCGATGTCTCCGGACTTGCGAGGTGTTCTGCTATTCGTCGGTCGCGGCGCGGTCGGTGTCGTGGAGGCGGGGTGCCGTTGTTTCCTGGTGGGCGATTTCTCGGGTGTACCAGTCGGCGACGTCGTGGTCGGTCATCTGCAGTGCGGCGCCGATGGTGGTCCAGTCGTCACCGGCTTCGCGGGCCTCTCGTATCACCGGCCACCGACGGGTGGTGAGAAGTTCGATGAGGCGGCGGTTGGCTTCCAGGGCCTGCGCTGAGGTGACCTCGGCCAGTGCGGCGTGTTCGGTGAGTGTGGCGCGGAGGTGGTCGGCGGCGGGTCGGTGATCTGGCGGTGGCGGGTTCGGCGGGGAGGTAGTGGTGGGCAGCGGTGCGCTGGTCGCCCATGCGTGCAATCTACGGGACATCGCCGGTGCCTTGGAGTGCACTGTGTGGCACCGAGCCTGTGTTCACGATGTGAGATACGACTCGATGCGGGTTGCGGCGGGCCCGGTAGGTTTTCTGCTTGCTAATCTATGCAAATAGCAGGGTGGTCGACCGAAAGGCGGGAAGATGCCGGGATCGAGCAGGCCCTTATATCAGATGAAGGCGGAGTTCTTCAAGACGTTGGGGCATCCGGTGCGGATTCGGGTGCTGGAGTTGCTCAGCCAGCGGGAGCATGCGGTGTCGGAGATGCTGGCCGATATCGATGTCGAGGCGGCGAATTTGTCGCAACAGCTGGCAGTTTTGCGGCGAGCGGGGTTGATCACCAGTCGCCGGGAGGGTTTGTCGGTGACCTATGAGCTGACCTCGCCGCAGGTGGCGCAGTTGCTGACCACGGCGCGGGCCATCTTGACCGGAGTGGTGGCGGGTCAGGCGGAGGTTCTGGAACAGCCCGCCTGACGGTTCGGGCTCTCGGCGATCCTCGCGGCGCGTATCGGGGAGGATCGCGGGCTTCCTGTTTGCATATTTTCCTACATAGTCATCTAGTTGTTCACGGAGGAGATAGTGGTGGATACCGATCACATGCCCGCGCCGGCGATGGCGCCGGTGGCCGCGCCCACTGATCATGCGCAGGTCTTGGCGTGGGTGGCCGAGGTCGCGGATCTGACCGCGCCCGAGGATGTGGTGTGGTGCGATGGGTCGCGCCAGGAGTGGGATCGGTTGACCGCTCGCTTGGTGGACAAGGGCACCTTTGTGGCGTTGTCGGGGAAGCCGAACTCGTTCTGGTGTGTCTCCGATCCCGAGGATGTGGCGCGGGTGGAGGACCGCACCTTCATCTGCTCTCGAGACAAGCGGGACGCGGGGCCGACGAACAACTGGGTGGATCCGGTGGATATGCGCACGGTGATGACCGAGCACTATCGCGGCGCGATGGCCGGGCGCACCATGTATGTGATCGCGTTCTGCATGGGTCCACTCGACGCCGAGGACCCGAAATACGGTGTGCAGATCACCGATTCGGAGTATGTGGCGGTGTCGATGCAGATCATGACCCATTCCGGGGCGCCGGTGTGGAACAAGCTCGGCAACGACGCGGAGTTCGTCGAGTGTCTGCACTCGGTCGGTGCACCGCTGAGCCCGGGACAACAGGATGTGGCGTGGCCGTGTGACCACACGAAATACATTGCGCATTTCCCCGAAGACCGGACCATCTGGAGTTACGGCTCCGGCTACGGCGGCAACGCCCTGCTGGGCAAGAAGTGCTTCGCGCTGCGGATCGCCTCGGTTCTGGCCCGCGACGAGGGGTGGCTGGCCGAACACATGCTGATCCTCAAACTCACTTCCCCGCAGGGCCGTACCCATTATGGGGCGGCGGCGTTCCCGTCCTCCTGCGGCAAAACCAACCTCGCCATGCTCGAACCCGCCCTGGAGGGTTGGAAGGCCGAAACGGTCGGCGACGATATCGCCTGGTTGCGGTTCGGGCCCGACGGCCGGTTGTATGCGGTGAACCCGGAGGCCGGGTTCTTCGGTGTCGCCCCAGGGACCGGGGCGAAGACCAACCCGAACGCGATCGCCACCATCGAGCAGGGCAACTCGATCTTCACCAACACCGCTCTCACCGATGACGGGGATGTGTGGTGGGAAGGACTCACCGACACCCCACCGCAGCATCTGACCGATTGGCGTGGCAACGACTGGACTCCCGAGTCCGCGGCCGGGCCGGCCGCGCATCCGAACTCGCGGTATTGCACCCCGATCGAGCAGTGCCCGTCGGTGGCCCCGGAATGGGACGACCCTGCCGGGGTGCCGCTGTCGGCGATCTTCTTCGGCGGCCGCCGCGCCACCACGATCCCGTTGATCGCCGAATCCTTCGACTGGACCCACGGGGTGTTCACCGCCTCGGTGCTGTCCTCGGAAACCACAGCCGCCGCTGCGGGCCGGGTCGGTGTGGTGCGGCGAGACCCGATGGCGATGCTGCCTTTTCTCGGATACCACGTCGGTGACTACTTCGCGCACTGGCTGCGCCTCGGCGAAACAGCGGACCCAGGCAAGCTGCCGAAGATCTTCCAGGTCAACTGGTTCCGCCGTGATGCCGACGGACGGTTCCTGTGGCCCGGATTCGGCGACAACGTGCGCGTGCTGAAATGGGCACTGGAACGGATCGAAGGCACCGCGGCAGCGGATACCACCGCGATCGGCTACGTCCCGGTACCGCGCTCGCTGGATCTGTCCGGATTCTCCGAAACGGACCGACGCTCGGCACGGGCCGCGCTCGAAGTCCACCATGACGAATGGGCCGCCGAGGTCGCCTCCATCGAGGACTGGTATGCCAGCATCGGCGCCGAAACGCTACCCAATCCGCTGTGTGATCAGCTCGCCGCGCTGAAGAACCGCCTCGCCCACACCCCGGTCCGCCCCGCCGACACCACCGCCGGGGCATCGTGACCCTGCGCGCGCTGCTGCCCACCCGGGCGGACTGGACACCGGCGCTGCGCCGCCCAGGCCCGGACCTGCTCGCCGGTGTCATCGTCGCGCTGGTCGCGCTGCCGTTGGCACTCGGTTTCGGGATCAGCTCCGGTCTCGGGGCCGCCGCGGGCCTGGCCACCGCGATCATCGCCGGTGTAGTGGCCGCGGTGTTCGGTGGCTCCCGTTTCCAGGTCTCCGGTCCTACCGGCGCCATGACCGTGGTGTTGCTGCCGATCGTGGCCGAACACGGCGGATCCGGCGTGCTCGCCGTCGGATTGATGGCCGGCGTGGTATTGATAGTGCTCGCCGCTGCCGGTGTCGGGCGTGCCGTCCGCTATATGCCGGCGCCGGTGATCGAGGGATTCACCGCCGGTATCGCCGTGGTGATCGCGTTGCAGCAGTTCCCGTCCGCCCTCGGCGTCGGCGAGGCCGAGGGCGAGAAAATGTGGCAGCTGGCCTCCGACGCCGTCTCCCGTTACCTCGACCACCCCGACCCCGCCCCGCCGGTCACCGCCCTGCTGGTCGCCGCCGCCGTGCTGATCGGCGGCCGCTACCTGCCCAAACTGCCGTTCGCGCTCCTGGCGGTCGCGGTCGCCACCGCTGTGGCCGGACTCACCGGGCTCGACCTCACCCGCATCGGGGCCCTGCCCGCCGGGCTGCCCGCCCCGTCCCTCGGGTTCCTCGACCCTGGTCAGCTCGCATCGCTGATCGCGCCCGCGCTGGCTGTGGCCGCGCTCGCCGCGTTGGAATCACTACTGTCGGCCACCGCCGCGGATTCGATGTCGGTGGGCACCCGCCACAATCCCGACCGCGAACTGTTCGGCCAGGGCCTGGCCAACATCGCCGCACCACTGTTCGGTGGGGTCCCCGCCACCGGCGCGATCGCCCGCACCGCGGTCAGCGTCCGCTCCGGCGCCCGCACCCGCCTCGCCGCCCTCACCCACGCGGTCGTGCTGGCCGCCCTGCTCTACCTCGCCGCACCACTGGTCGCCCAGATACCGCTGGCCGCCCTCGCCGGTGTCCTGCTGGCCACCACGGTGCGGATGGTCGAAACCGCATCCCTGGCCGCTATCGCCCGCGCCTCCCGCGGGGACACCGCGATCATGGTGATCACCTTCGCCGCCACCGTCGCCTTCGACCTCGTCACCGCCGTCGCCATCGGTGTCGGCATCGCGGTCCTGCTGGCCCTGCGCTCGGTCGCCCGCGAAGCCCGCCTGGACCAGGTCCCCCTCGACGAGGGCGACCACCTCACCGAAGAACACGACCTGCTGCGCGACCACATCGTCGCCTACCGCATCGAGGGCCCGCTGTTCTTCGCTGCCGCGCACCGATTCCTGCTCGAACTGGCCGACGTCTCCGACGTGAAAGTCGTCATCCTGCGCATGTCCCGCATCACCGCCCTCGACACCACCGGCGCCCTCGTCCTCAAAGACGCCATCCGCAAGCTCGAACACCACCACATCACCGTCCTCATGTCCGGGCTGCGCGCCGATCACCTCCGCCGCCTCACCGCGATCGGTGCACTACCTGCTGCGGGCGAGGAAGCAGTCTTCGACAACACGGTCGCCGCGATCGCTCACGCGCGCGGCGAGCTTCCCGAACCGGTCGGCGGAATTCGATGAGCGGCGAACCGGCCACGCCGACCTTGACCCAGCGTGTGCGCTACACCGCCGGCGCGACCCTGCCACCGTCGATGCACCAATGGGTGATCGACGACCTCACCGGCCCCGGCGCGGCACGCCGATACCATCTGCGGATCCTGCTGCCGATCATGGCACCGCTGTGCGTGTTCCTGCTCATTCCGGGACCGCTGTGGATGGGGCTGGCGATGATGGCGCTGCTATACCTGCCACTGATCTACTTCACCACCGCGCTCATGTACGTCTACCGCCGCCACCGCCTCGCCAAGCACGGACTCGACCCGGCACTCGCCGATGCGCGAGAGCGCCAGAAACACGCCGCAGAACGCGAGGCCTACGAACGACGCCACGGGCGGTGAAGCGCTGTCGGCGCCGTCCGGTACAGTCCCGCATCCCCACGTCTCCGAAAACACCGGACCGGCATGTCCCCGCAGCGTGACTCCTCGAAGACATGCCTCATTCGTCGTCACGAGAGTCGGGATCGCGCAACGGTCGGTGGGCTCCCCCGAGATCGGTTAGATGAAAGCTGTAGTGCCCGTCGATGCCGATGTGGCTCCGGACGAACGGCGAGAGCCGCCCCACATCCGCATCCAGCACCGGGTAACCCTGGCCGCGCAGCTCGGCCAGCACGCGGTCCATGTAGACGGTGTTCCACAGCACCACGCAGTTCAACACCAGGCCCAGTGCCGAGAGCTGGTCTTCCATCCCTTCGTAATAGACCCGGGTCATCTCGCCTTTGCGGCCGTGGAAGATCCGGCGCGCGAGGTCGTGGCGGCCCTCGGTGAGGTTGGCTTGGGCTTTGATCTCGCGACGGTAGGGTTCGTCGTCGGCCAGGCGCAGCACGTGCAGGGTTTTGAAGATCCGCCCGAAATGCGCGACCGCGTGCCCGAGTGAGGTCGGTTGTCCGTCGCGGGAGATCATGCGGGTGACCTCGTGCGCGGACACTTCGCCGGTGTGGATGGATACCGCGATCCGGCACATGTCCTCCCAGTGCCGGCCGATCCGCTCGACATCGATGCGACCGCGGGCGGCCTTGTCCAGGGGTCCGTAGTCGGCGGCCGGGTCGATCCGCCACAACCGTTGATCGGGCAGGTTCGCCAACTGCGGCCGGTATTGGCGGCCGAGCAGGTGCAGCAGCCCGAACACGATATCGCTGTAGGAGCCGGTGTCGGTGATGATCGCCTCCGGCACCGTCCCACCGGACTGGCGCAACACCACATCCACAGCATGCAGCGAATCACGCGGCGTCCCCGACAACACCTGCGCGGCAAGGCCGGCGGCCTGGTCGTTGATCATGTTCAACCAGGTGATCCCGCGTTTGCGGCCGAAATACTTCGCGTTCGGGCGGGCATGGATGGTGCGCACCGGGACCACGAACCGCAAGCCGTCCACCGACGCGACCAGCCCACCGCCCCACGCCTGGGCCAGCGGGATACGGGCCTGGGCCTCGACCAGGGCGGTGTTGGCGGCGGCCAGGGTGTCGAACCGGAGATAGGACTGGTCGACGTGGTGCAACCGGTCCCGGGTCAACGCTTCCACCCCGGGGCTGGTGACCGGCCCGAACCCGACGTTCATCGCATGCGCGCACAACACCGCCGCGACCGACAACCCCAGATCGGCGACCCGAGCCGGATTGCCGGAGGCGTGGGTGAAGGCCTCGGTGAACCCGGGATGCCACGACATCACCTCCAACACCAGCTCCGGCAGATCGATCCGCGGCAACATCGCCTCCACCCGGCGGCGCAGATCGGTCAGGCTCGCCGGATCGGGTACCGCGGTCAGCGCGGCGGCGTGCAGCTTGCCGTCGTCGTCGACCGTGGCCGGCGTATCGCCGTCGAGCCGGGCCGCGACCTCCCGATACGCGGCATCCAATGCTTCGGCATGCTCAGCGAGCATCACCGCCGGCTCATGCGGAAGACCCAGCGCGTTGAGCCCGGCCTCACGCGCGGTTTCCCAACTCGCGCCGGTCAACAGGTGCGCGCGGGGATCACGCCATTTCGACGACGCCTCCACGAAGATGTTGCGGTGCTTGAGATGACGGTGGAACTGCTCGAGCACACAGAACGTGTAGGCCGCGCGATCAACGGTCTCGGCCGGACGGCCGGCCACATAGACCAGCCGCGACCACGCCCCGCCGATCAGATCGTGATCGATCCGGCGGGCATCGAGCCACCGCGCCCCGGACTTGCCGGGTTTCTCCGTGATCAATTCGGCCAGAGTGCGCATCGCGGCCAGCGCCGACGCACCCTCAGGAGTTGCGCCGAAAGCCAGGCCGCGCATCAGCCGGGGCAGAAACGGCCGCACGGTCGCGAACCGTCCGGCCAGCTCCTCGGCGCGCTGACCGTCGAGTTCAGCGTCGCCGGGTGGGACCAGTTCGTCGATGACCGCGACCGCCGACCGCAACACTGTGCCGGTCACCTTCGCCTCGATCAGGTCCCACACCACGCCCAACTCGATGCCCTGATCGATTTCCACCATTTCCAGCAGCACCCGCACCGCCTCGGCCAGTTTGCCGGCGTTCCGTGAGACCTGCGGATAGCGGCGCAGCTTCTCCTCTTTCGACTGCCGTTCGGCCTTGGACAGCAGCTCCGTGGTCATCAGCAGGTCGAACAGCTCCAGCACGTCATCCACAGCGCGGGCGCTCAGCACCGACACCGTGGCCGCCAAGACCGCCAACCTGTGCTCCCGGCTCATCCGGCGTAATTGAGTGGCCTTGCCCGACAATCCGTGCTGGGCCAAACCCAGCAGCCGCCGCGGCGGCACCGCCGACACATCCACCCCCGCCGAACCCGCCACCGCCAGATCACCGACCCGCTCCAAGGCGGCCAGCACCCCTTTCGACGACGGCCTAAACACCCCCTTACGCAGCCGATCCAGCTCACTGAACCGCTGTTTCGTGCCCGCCGGAACCTCCAGCAACCCCAACAACGCACCCGCCGAAGGCGGCGACAGCTGACCTGCCAGCTGTGCCCATAACCGCTGCTCGGCAGCCTCCCGCCCCGCAGCAACCAGCTTCTCCAGCGTCGTCACACCCGGCAGCAGTACGCGCCGGGCCCGGCACCACGCCACCGCACCCTCGAAAATCACCTTCGGGCCGTCCCCGGTGATCCACGCCTGATCGGCGATCCATGCCGCCAGATCCGCCTCCGACTCGCCGAACCCCACCAGCCCGTATGCGGCCTCGATCTCGGCCTGATGTTCGAACCGCGTCGTGCGTCGCACCATGTACTCGCCCAGACACGACGGATCCTCGATTTCCAACTGCTCGGCCAGATAAGCCACCAGCTCGACCGGCACATCGATCGGATCGGACAGGAACATCCCCAGGTAGCGGACAGTCACCACCTGCACCGCGAACCCGAGCCGGTTGTAACCCCGGCGCCGTGCCGCGACCAACCGCCGATCCTCATCATCCAGATAGCAGAACCGCTCCAACTCCACCCGGGACAACACACCGAACCGCCCATAACCGGGCACACCCGCATCAATCACGCCGACATGAAATCACCAGCTCAACAACAGGATTCAGCCCGTCTGCTTAGCGTGACTTTTCTCCCGGATGAGCCTCAACCCCCGACCCGCAACGCGCCGCCGTCGCACCGGACTATCGGGCGATCGCCGAGCGTGTTCGACCGGCGTCCGAACTCGAGCAGCACATCAGCTGTCCGGTCGGCGTACGTGGCGCCTCGATGAGACGGGCGATGGCCGGACTCCGCCGATCGCGAACCCGTGTTCGGGTCCGCTCCACTTCGTCGACCGCATCCATCTCCACATAACCGGGCCCGCCGCGGCTGATCGGCGCGAGGCATGCTCAATCCGGCGGGACGTCCTCGTCGCCGAACCCGGCGGACTCGTATTCGGCCTTGACCACCGCGTACGACACCGAATGCCCGTAGCCGCGGCGAGCGAGCATGCCGACCAGCCGCCGGATGGCCTTCTCCCGGTCCAGCCCCGCCGGCAGACTCCGCAGTTTGCGCCGCACCAGTTCGGTGGCGCGTTCGTATTCGTCGTCCGCGGTCACTGTGTCCAGCGCGGCCGCGGAATCCTCCTGCGATACCCCTTTACGCCGCAGCTCCTGTTCCAGCGCGCGCCGCCCCTTGCCGGAGACACCGTGCCGCTGCCGTACCCACTGCCGCGCGAAATCGGCGTCGTCGATCAGCCCGACCTCGGCCAGCCGGTCGAGTACCCGCTCGATCACCTCGAGCGGGTACCCCTTGGCGGACAGCCGCTGCGCGAGCTCGGCTCGGCTCCGGGCCCGGACGGCCAGTAACCGCAGGGCGGCCTCTTTCGCCTGTTCGATACCGTCCTGCGCGGCGTCGCCGACGCACCGGTCGATCCGCAGGTCGTCCGGTGAACCGGAGTCGGCCGGACGAGCCCGCTGCGGATCGGGCTCGTCCGGCCGTGGACTCCTGGCGGGATCGGTGGCCACACCACCGGCCGCCAGGAGTTCGTCGAGTCGGCGCCGCATCTGCGCCACCGGATCGGTGGCCTCGGTGCGCGCCCCGGACCGTTCGTCCACCGGGTCAGAAATCGGCCGGGGTCTCTTCCGTCGCGGTCACATCCGCACCGATCCCCAGCTTTTCCTTGATCTTCTTCTCGACCTCGTCCCGGATATCGGTGTTCTCCAGGAGGAACTTGCGGGCGTTCTCCTTACCTTGGCCGAGCTGATCGCCCTCGTAGGTGTACCAGGAGCCGGACTTGCGGATGAATCCGTGCTCCACCCCCATATCGATCAGCGAGCCCTCCTTCGAAATTCCGTGCCCGTACAGAATGTCGAATTCGGCCTGCTTGAACGGCGGGGAGACCTTGTTCTTCACGACCTTGACGCGGGTCCGGTTACCGACCGCGTCGCTCCCGTCCTTCAGGGTTTCGATACGGCGCACATCCAGCCGCACGGACGCGTAGAACTTCAGCGCCTTACCACCCGTGGTCGTTTCGGGGGAACCGAACATGACGCCGATCTTCTCGCGCAGCTGGTTGATGAAGATGGCGGTGGTGCCGGAATTGTTCAGGGCACTGGTCATCTTGCGCAGCGCCTGGCTCATCAGGCGGGCCTGCAGGCCGACGTGACTGTCACCCATTTCACCCTCGATCTCGGCGCGGGGCACCAGGGCGGCCACCGAGTCGATGACGATGATGTCGATGGCGCCGGAGCGGACCAGCATATCGGCGATTTCCAGGGCCTGTTCACCGGTATCGGGCTGGGACACCAGCAGCGCATCGGTATCGACACCGAGTTTGGCGGCGTAATCGGGATCGAGGGCGTGCTCGGCGTCGATGAAGGCCGCGACGCCCCCGGCGGCCTGCGCGTTGGCGACCGCGTGCAGCGCGACCGTGGTCTTACCGGAGGACTCCGGACCGTAGACCTCCACGATGCGGCCGCGGGGCAGACCCCCGATCCCCAGGGCGACGTCGAGCGCGATGGAACCGGTCGGGATCACCGAGACCGGCTGGCGGGCTTCTTCACCGAGGCGCATCACCGCCCCTTTGCCGAAGCTCTTCTCGACCTGCGCGAGCGCGAGTTCGAGCGCTTTGTCGCGGTCATAGGGCTGTGGCGCCATCTGACTCCCCTTTTCACCGGGTGGTAGGTAGGTGGTGTGGTTGGCGCCCACAGTAGAGGGCGGCACCGACAAGTTCCGGCCTCAGCCTAGACGAACAGGTGTTCGAGTCAAGCTACGCGGCCGCGCGTCGCGGGCCCCTCGGCACGCGGGTTCATCACTGCGGGAGCTCGGTCGTATCGCCCTCCGGCCGGGGCCCGTGGATGCGCCGCTGTGCCCAGGTGATGGGTATGGCGTCGATACTCGCCTCCCGCCGCGCCACCAGCCCGTCCGGCGCGAACTACCGCTGTTCGTTGCCGTAGCTGCGCCACCACCAGGCATGCTCGATCAACGCCCCCACCTCGGTGAACCGCCGGCCTTCGATGGCGACCTGCGGCAACCGCGCGAAAGCGGCGCGAATCATGCGCGCCGCGGCTCACCGCCCCGTGCGCGCGACATCACCAGCGCGAGCGCGGCACGTCGAATTCGGCGCACAGTGCACGCCACACATCACGCGGATCGACACCGGCTTCGATGGCGACAGCACCGGTCCGGCCGCCGAGCGCGGGGATGACGTGATCGTTGAGCAGGGTGTCGCCCCGGGCCTCGCCGAATTCGGTGTGCATGAGTTCCTGGAATTCCGTCAACCGCACCCGGCACAAGATACCCGCATCGACCTCGGCGGGCTCGGGACGGTCAGTGCGCCCGCACCGAGTCCAGGACCCGGTGGCAGATCTGTACCGGATCGGCCACCTCGGCGGTTCCCGCGGCCGCCGTCCGCGCCGCCGCCGTGAAACCCGGCTCGGCCAGCAGCCGCAGCACCGCGACGCGCACCGCCTCCGGGGTGAGCGGGCGGACCAGCAACGACGACCCCTGACGTTGCGCGCGATTGGCGAGTTCCCACTGGTCGCCGCCACCCGGGACGGTCACCACGGGTACTCCCGCGGCCAATGATTTCGCCAGGAGCCCGTGTCCACCGCCGCCGACCACCACGGCGGCGTGGGTGAGGAGTTCGTCCTGCCGGCCGAGCCCGGCGGTCGCCCATTCCGGCAACGATCCCGGTGGCTCGTCGAGCATCGAGATCGCCACCCGCACTCCGGCTCCCGCCAGTGCCTTCAGCACCGTCTCCGCCATTCCGGCCACCCCGGTGTGCGCGGTGGACGGCGCCACCACCACCAAGGGGCCGTCCCCCGGCGGTAATTCCAGGCGCCGGTCGGTGGGCTCCCACAACAGCGGGCCGACCAGTTCGGCCTCCTGCGGCCAGTCCGGCCGTGGTACCTCCAGCGCGGGCAGGGTGGCGACGAGCCGCGCCGCCGGACCCGGATCGGTGGCCGGCAGCCCCACCCCGGTCCGAGCGGCCTCCCGCTGCCGCTGCCCGGTCCGCACCGCGCGCGCGGTGAACATGCGCAGCACCGAGTCCCGGGCGCGACCGCGTACCCCGGTGCCCGGCGCGAGCCCGCTGCCGATCGGCGGCAGCCCTTTCGATGGAAGGTAGAGCGGATGCGGTGACAGTTCGACCCACGGCACCCGCAACCGTTCGGCGGCCATTCCGCCTCCCGCGGTGAGCACATCGGAGACGACGAGCTCCGGCAGCATCGCCCCGAGTTCGGGCAGGATCTCGGTCGAGATGTAGGCCGCCCGTTGATGAATCCGCGCACCGGCGTCGCCGTCGTCGTCGATCGGCCTGGGCGCCAGCCCCTTCAACCGCCGCACGCCGATACCGGCCGCCCGCGCGGCCTCGAACCAGCGCGGTCCGGTGAAGAGGACAGGATCGTCACCCGCATCCCGGAAACGCAGGCAGAGCGCGATAGCGGGAAACGCATGACCCGGATCGGGACCGGCGACGACAGCCACTCGCATCCGGTCATGCTATCGGCGCGCCCGCGGGCGCCGAGTCCGGGCCGTGCTTCGGTGGCCGTGCCGAGCCGGCCGCCGGGGCGCTGTCCGCCACAGCGATACCGCATTTCCCGTGCCGGCGGCTCAGCCGGCGAAGGTGTACAGCTCGAACCCGACGGCGCGCTCACCGGCGAAACCGTCCACCGGGCCCGTGGTCATCGCGACCACCGCGCGCACCTGATCGGCCACCGGCTCCGGACTCAACGCCTCCAGGTAGCGCCGGTGTTCGGCCAATGACGCCTCGGCGGCGCCGATGGTGGCGGTGACGTCCACCGCGTGGGTGGCGCCCGTGGGGACGGCCACGGCCGCCCAGCGGGCGGTCCACGGCGGTACCGCGGTGATCTCGGGGAAGATCCACTCGTTGCCGGCATCGGATACCGCGTCGAGCGCCGCGCGGCCGACGGCCCGGTGGTCGGCGCTGTTGACGATCCCGGGGGCCCAGGTCGACCCGAAATGTCCCAGCACCACCAGTTCCGGACGATGCCGGCGGATCGCCGCGGCCAGATCGCGGCGCAGCGCCGGGTTCGCTTCGATCCGACCGTCCGGATAGCCGAGGAAGTGCACCTCGCCGACCCCGACGACCGCGGCCGCGGCCCGCTCTTCGGCTTCCCGTAGCGGGCCCGCCTCGGCGGGCGGCATACCGACGATCCCCGCCTCGCCGTAGGTCACCAGCAGATAGCGCACATCTTTCCCCTGACCG
The DNA here is from genome assembly GCF_050942415.1 of Nocardia grenadensis. Lineage (NCBI taxonomy): Bacteria > Bacillati > Actinomycetota > Actinomycetes > Mycobacteriales > Nocardiaceae > Nocardia > Nocardia grenadensis. The sequence continues at coordinate 4,503,764 of NZ_CP192054.1, forward strand.
GTCCAGCGGGCCACCGCGGCGGCCACTCCGTACTCGATATCGTCGGGGTGCGCGACGATCACCAGGGCCCGCTGCCAATCCTCCGGAAGGTGCTGCATGGCGCCATTCGAACACAGACGCCCGCCCGGTGACACGGAAAAGCCGGATGACCCTCCGGGCGAAGAGGCATCCGGCCGCATGTTCGCGCGGATCAGACCTTGGTGACCGAGTTGTCGTCCGAGCCGGAAATCGCCTTGTAGAGCAGGTACAGCCCGAACACCACCGCACTGATCACCAGGATCGGGAACAGTCCTTTGATGAGTGCGCCGATCACCGCCAGCGCGATCCAGACGACGGCGACCACGCCGATGATCTTCCACAACATTTTGTGCCTCCCAGCGGTTGTCTCCTGCTTCGAGCATGGCACCGCGGACACGGGAAATCACCAGGTGAAGCGCAATATCCGGGGAAGATCAGGGTTGACCCTGAGACCGTTACGGGCGGGTGTGAGCGCCGGGCGCCCCGGCCACGGGCGGCTGCCACGCGGGGTGCCCCGCGGCGGGGGCCCGGTCGGCGAGCTCGGTGAGTGCCTGCGCCCAGCCGTCCATCCGATCGGCGGCGTGTCGCAGCTCGGCGACGATACCGTCGAACTCGTAGCGGAGCGCTCCGGATTCGTCGACGGCGAGCACCCGGGTGGCCGCGGCGACCACCTGCTCGTACTCGGCCACGCCGCCGTCGAGCCGGGCGACGATCGACTGCAATGTCTCCCCGAGCCGATGCACGTCGGCCGCGTCGGTGATCTCGGCCGCTCCCCCACCGAGGACACGAACCGCACCTTCCATCGTGGCGATATCGGCGGCCAGCGCGGTGAGCGCGGCGGCGCCGGAACCGGCGGTGGCGATCAGATCCTCGAGTTCGTCGGCGGGCAGCCGCCTCGACCGGGCGATCTGCCCGGCCACCTCGTGCAACGCGCGTTCGGCGCGCGCCAATCGAGCCATGGCGGGCCGGGCGGCGGACCGACCGGAGGGAAGTTTGCGCGGGAGATAGCCGGCGAGCGGCAGCGGCGTCTGCCGGAGCCGCAGATAACGGCGGGTACTCAACGCGGCACCGGTGACCAGAGCGACCGCCCCGCCGCCGAGCACCACGACCGCCCAGGCGGGAGCGGACAGGATCACCAGCCCGACCGCCCCGGCGGTGGTGAGACCGGAGACCGTGCCGAGACCGATACTGCGCCGTCGGGCCCGGCGGCGCCGGCGGAGTTCGCGTTCCCGGGGATCCGCCCAGCGGCGGACCGCGACGAGCGCGTTCTCGCCGGCCTCTCGCAGACTGTCGGCGACATAGGCCGCCTGCGGCTGCAGTTCGGGCCAGGCGCGGGCGAACTCCCGGGACCCGCTGCGGAATCGGGACCTGTCAGACTTCATCGCTGTCCTCGCCGAACTCGGTGGAGCCGCTACTGCTGTGCGGTTCGATCCTTGTCCATCTGTGGTTGTGGTTGTGCGGGTTCGGCTGCCGACTTCCCGGCGTCGAGCGCCGAACCGGTGTTTCCGGCGGGCAGGGCATCGCCGCGCATGGATGCCCGGATCTGCTCGAGCCGGCTGTGACCGGCCATCTGGACGCTGGCCTGCTGCACCTCGAGCATGCGCCCCTGGACGGTGTTCTGGGCGAGTTCGGCGGATCCCAGCGCAGTGGCGTAGCGGCGTTCGATCTTCTCCCGCACGGCGTCCAGGCTGGGGACGCTGCCGGGCGCGGACAGCGTGCTGTCCATCTGCTGCAGGGAGGCGCTGACCTGCTCCTGCATCTTGGCCTGTTCGAGCTGGCTGAGCAGTTTGGTGCGCTCGGCGACCTTCTGCTGGAGCAGCATGGCGTTCTGCTCCACCGCCTTCTTCGCCTGCGCGGCGGCCTGCAGCGACTGATCGTGCAGTACCTTCAGGTCCTCGACCGACTGTTCGGCGGTGACCAACTGCGCGGCGAACGCCTCTGCGGCGTTCGTGTACTGGATGGCCTTCTCGGCATCACCCGCGGCATTGGCCTGGTCGGCGAGGACGACGGCCTGACGGGCGTTGGCGTTGAGCTTCTCGACCTCGTCGAGCTGCCGGTTCAGCTTCATCTCCAGCTGACGCTGGTTCCCGATCACCGAGGCGGCCTGCTGGGACAGGGCCTGGTGCTGACGCTGGGCCTCTTCGATAGCCTGCTGAATCTGGACCTTCGGATCCGCGTGCTCCTCGATCTTGGAATCGAAGAGGGCCATCAGGTATTTCCAGGCCTTCGTGAACGGATTAGCCATCGGTTGATCCCGCCTCCATCTACTGTGCCGCCTGGGCGACTCGGAGTGCGCGACCGTCACGCACTCGGTATCTGCCTATCCTCCACCATGCGGCGCCGGGTCCCGGCCACCGAACGACGCCGCGTCTCGCCGAGAACGGCCGCGCCGACGCATACTACGAATCTATCCGGTCACCGGCGCCACGCGCATTGTCACGATCGGGTATACGACGGCTATAACCGATCAGGCCGCTTCGACCAGCACGAGCGGGCCGTTGGTGGGCGCCGGGATGACGATCCTGGTCTCGCCGTCGACCTGGGTCCGGGCACCGGTCGCGGCCGACGCGACGGCGGGTTCGGCGGCCGCGGGCTCGGCGGCCGGCTCGGCCGGTGCCGGAGTGGCCGCTGCGGCGGGTTCGCGGGCCGAGGTGGCGCCCGCCGGCAGGTCCTCGCCGGCGATCGCGGTGCTCACGTCCCACAGCACCCGGGACAGCGGGACGTCGAGCGCCTCGCAGATCGCGGCCAGCAATTCACTGGACGCTTCCTTACGACCCCGTTCGACCTCGGAGAGATAGCCCAGGCTCACCCGCGCCGAGGTGGATACTTCGCGCAGGGTCCGGCTCTGGGCGAGGCGCGCACGCCGCAGACTGTCCCCGATCGCTTCTCGCAGCAGCGTCATCGAGTTCTCCTTCTCCCGGTAGGCGTCGCCCACGGCACGCACGCGGTTCTCTCTTCGCACAACGTCGGAACCGGCCCCGGGGGTTCCCGGGCCGGTCGCGGAACTGCTCACCGGGTGGGTGAATCGCCCCGCACGCACCGCAGCAGTTCCCGAACCGCGGCTTGTGTCGCTGTGAACCTGATATTCCACCGGTCGCCGGTGAGTTTCAACCGCATCACCTCGGTATGCCCGGGTCCGGCGAGTCCGAGGAAGACGGTGCCCACCTCGATCCCGTCCTGGGGATCGGGCCCGGCGACCCCGGTGAGCGCGATTCCCCAGTCGGCACCGCAGCGGGTCCGGGCGCCGACCGCGAGCTCCTGTGCGGTACTCGCGGCCACCGGGCCCTCGGCGGCCAGGACCTGCTCATCGACCCCGGCCAGACTGTGTTTGAGGTCGGTCGCGTACACCACCAGTCCACCGCGTAGCACGGCGCTGGCACCGGGCACGCCGGCGATGGTGGCAGATACCAGGCCCGCGGTCAGCGATTCGGCGGTGGCGACGGTCTGTCCGCCGCCCTTCAGAGCGGCGACGAGATCGGCGGCCGCGCTGTCCGCGGTCAGCGGACCGGAGTGCCCGGCCGTCATCCGCGGGTCCGGTGCGGTCCGGCGAGCCAGAGCCTGGCCGCCTGGCCGACGTAGTCAAGGCCGGTGACCACGGTGAGGACCAACGCGATCCACATCAGCGTCATTCCCGCGGTGGCGAAACCGCCCGAGAGCGGTAGCAGCAGCACCCCGATGGCCACCGATTGGACGAGGGTTTTGAGTTTCCCGCCGCGACCGGCCGGGATGACGCCGCGGCGCACCACCGCCAACCGCAACAGGGTGATCCCGATCTCGCGGGCGCAGATGACGACGGTCATCCACCACGGCAGATCACCCAGCAGCGAGAGCCCGATCAGTGCCGCACCGATCAGCGCCTTGTCCGCGATGGGGTCGGCGAGTTTGCCGAAATCGGTGACGAGACCGTATTTGCGGGCGAGCTGACCATCGAACCGGTCGGTGATCGCGGCGAGGGCGAAGAGGAGGGTCGCGGTGATTCGCCAGCCGGTCTGGTGTCCGCCACCGGCGAACAGCGCCAGAACGAACAGCGGCACCAGCGCGATCCGGATCATGGTGAGGATGTTCGCGATGTTCAGCAGTGGAACCGCGGATTCGGCGGGTGCGGGCACCGGCCCGCCGCGCGGTGGTCCGGGCACGGTCAGCCGCCGGTCCATCTCTTCGGGGTGCACGCTCATGGCCGCCTCTGCGTCGCGGCGCCGGGACAAGCGCGCGAGGTCGAGCGGGAGGGCGGAGTCTGCGGCACACACTCAGACTATCGGTAGCCCGGCCGACTACTGTGCACCCCATGACCTCACGGGGACCACTGAGTGGTTCGATCAGCGACGTGCCCGGTACGCAGACCGCCACCGTGCGGGTGCGTCGCGCCCGCACCTCCGATGTCCCGGCGATCAAATCGCTCGTCGATGTGTACGCGGGCCGCATCCTGCTGGAGAAGAACCTCGTCAATCTGTACGAGTCGGTCCAGGAGTTCTGGGTGGCCGAGCTCGGCGACCGCGTGGTGGGCTGCGGTGCGCTGCACGTGCTGTGGGCCGACCTCGGTGAGGTACGCACGGTGGCGGTTCTGCCCGAGGTGAAGGGCCACGGTGTGGGCAAAGTCATCGTGGAGCATCTGGTCGAGGTGGCGCGGGAGCTCGAGCTGCGGCGGTTGTTCGTCCTCACCTTCGAGGTCGAATTCTTCGCCCGGCACGGTTTCGCGGAGATCGAGGGCACCCCGGTGACCGCCGAGGTATACGCGGAGATGTGCCGGTCCTACGACACCGGTGTGGCGGAGTTCCTGGACCTCAGCTTTGTGAAACCCAACACTCTCGGCAACACCCGGATGCTCCTCACGCTCTGAGATTCACCGCCCACGGCCGGACACCCTCCGTGGTGGAGGACACCACGGCACCACGGCGCGCACTAGAGTCGGCTGGTGCCTCTTTTCGCTGTTCACTACACCTATTCCGAAGCGACCGCCCCCGCTCGGGACATGCATCGCCCGCGCCACCGGGCGTGGCTGTCCGACCGGCTCGCCGAGGGCGCGCTGGTGAGCAGCGGACCGTACCCGGACGGTTCGGGCGCCCTGCTGCTGTTTCGCGCGGCCGACGCCGCGGCCCTGGACGAGCTACTTGCCCAGGATCCATTCACGCAGGAGAAGCTGATCGACGGCGTGCGGGCGGTCGAATGGCGGCCCGCGCTCGGCGCGTTCGCCGACTGAGCAGTACCGCGTCCCGGCCGGGCGTCGGCCGGGACGCATCGGCTCTATTCGCCCGGACCGGCGGCCGACTTCGGCCGGGACTGCCCACGGGTGCGCAGCAGGCTGGCGACGGTCGCGACGACCAGGATGCCGAGGATCACCGACAGCGACAGTGCGGTGGAGATCTCCGGGACGCTCACGTGCTCGCCGCCGTTGATGAACGACAGGTTGTTCTCATGCAACGCGTGCAGTATCAGTTTGACACCGATGAAGGCCAGGATGGCCGCCAGACCGTAGGACAGGTAGACCAGCCGGTCCAGCAGGCCGCCGATCAGGAAGAAGAGCTGCCGCAACCCCATCAGCGCGAACGCGTTCGCGGTGAACACGATGTAGGGCTCCTCGGTGAGGCCGTAGATGGCCGGAATCGAGTCGAGCGCGAACAGTAGATCGGCGAAGCCGATGGCCACCAGGGCGAGCAGCATCGGTGTGAGCGCGCGCCGGCCGTCGATCCGGGTCACCAGTTTGTCGCCGTCGTAGGTCTCGGTGGTCGGCACGAAGCGCTTGATGAGCGCGACGATCCGGCTGTCGCGTTTCTGTTCCTCTTCTACCTCGTGGCCGCTCTCCTTCAGGAGTTTGGCCGCGGTGTAGACCAGGAAGAATCCGAACAGGTAGAACACCCAGCTGAAGGCGCTGATGGCGGCGGCGCCCACCGCGATGAAGACGCCGCGCATGACCAGGGCCACCACGATGCCGATGAGGAGCACCTTCTGCTGGTAGATCCGGGGCACCGCGAAGGTGGACATGATGATCAGGAAGATGAACAGGTTGTCGACCGAGAGCGCTTTCTCGGTGACGAAACCGGCGTAGTACTCGCCGGCGAAGGTGCCGCCCCATTTCCAGGCGATCACCCCGCCGAAGGCCAGGGCCAGCCCGATGTACACCGCGGACCAGAAGCCGGACTCGCGGAAGGTCGGTTCGTGCGGGGTGCGCACATGGGCGAAGAAGTCGAAGACGAACAACCCGAGGATCACCAGGATCGTGATTCCCCAGACGAGAGCGGTTACCTGCATACGGTGATCCGTTCAGCGGTGCGAGTCATGCCACCAATAATGCCCGATATGCCCGTTTCGGCCGACTTGCGGGGTGGTTGCCCGCCATCGTCGCATATCGGCTCCCCGGCCACCGGCAGCACGCCGGTCAGCCCGCATCCGGTGCCGGTGGCTCCTCGCCGCCACCGCCCCGGATCGACCACAGTAGGCCGTCGAGTTCGTCGGGTTTGATCAGCACATCGCGCGCCTTGGAACCTTCGCTCGGCCCCACCACGCCCCGGGTCTCCATCAGGTCCATCAAACGGCCCGCCTTCGCGAACCCCACCCGCAATTTGCGCTGCAGCATGGATGTGGACCCGAACTGCGAGGTGACCACCAGTTCCACCGCCTGCAGGAAGACATCGAGATCGTCGCCGATATCGGGGTCGACATCCTTCTTCTCCCCGGCCTTGGCCGCGGTGACGCCCTCGGTGTAATCCGGTTCGGCCTGGTTCTTGGTGAACTCGACGACCCCGTGGATCTCCTCGTCGCTGATGAAGGCGCCCTGCAACCGGGTCGGTTTACCGGCACCCATCGGCAGGAAGAGACCGTCGCCCATCCCGATGAGTTTCTCGGCGCCGGGCTGATCGAGGATAACGCGGGAATCGGTGAGCGAGGAGGTCGCGAACGCCAGCCGGGACGGCACATTGGTCTTGATCAGGCCGGTCACCACATCCACCGATGGCCGTTGGGTGGCCAGCACCAGATGGATACCGGCGGCGCGGGCCTTCTGGGTGATCCGGACGATGGCGTCCTCGACATCGCGGGGCGCGGTCATCATCAGATCGGCGAGTTCGTCGACGATGGCCAGAATGTAGGGATAGGGCCGGTACACCCGTTCGCTGCCCAGCGGCGTGGTGATGGCGCCGGATTTCACCTTGCGGTTGAAATCGTCGATATGGCGGACCTTGCTGGCCTGCATGTCCTGATACCGCTGTTCCATCTCCTCCACCAGCCAGGCCAGCGCGGCGGCGGCCTTCTTCGGCTGGGTGATGATGGGCGTGATCAGATGCGGGATCCCCTCGTAGGGGGTCAGTTCCACCATCTTCGGGTCGATCAGGATCATCCGGACCTCGTCCGGGGTGGCCCGCTGCAACAGCGACACCAGCATCGAGTTCACGAAACTCGACTTACCGGAACCGGTGGAACCCGCGACCAGCAGATGCGGCATCTTGGCCAGATTGGCCGAGACGAACTCGCCCTCGATGTTCTTGCCGAGGCCGATGACCAGCGGATGGTGATCATTGCGGGTGGCCGGCGCGGTGAGCACGTCGGCGAGGCGGACCAACTCACGGTCGGCATTGGGCACCTCGATACCGACGGCGGATTTCCCGGGGATCGGCGCGAGCAGGCGTACGTTCTCGGTCGCCACGGCGTAGGCGATATTGCGGGTCAGCGCGGTGATCTTCTCGACCTTCACGCCGGGCCCGAGTTCCACCTCGTATCGGGTGACGGTCGGGCCCCGGACGAACCCGGTGACCGCGGCATCGATCTTGAACTGCACCAGCACCTCGGTGATCGCCTCGATCATCGATTCGTTGGCGGCGCTGCGTTTCCGGGGCGGGTCACCTTCGACCAGCAAATCGATCGGCGGCAGCGTGTAATCACCCTCGGTGACCCGGTCGGTGACGAACTCCGGTTCCGGAGGCGGCGGCGGGGTCTGATCGACCACCGCGGGCGCGGCGGATTTGCGCTTCTTGCGCTTTGCGGGTTGTTCGCCGTCCGGGGCACCGGTGATCGGTTTGGCGTCCCGCAGGGGTGGCTCGGAGGCGGATCCCGCGAATTCGTCGGCCGGGTAGTTCTCGGCGGGAGCACGGCCGCGGCGGCGAGACCTGGTGGGTGCCTCCCCGGCATCGGTCTCGTACTCGTCGACCGGGTCGTAGCCGTCCCGGTAGTCCGCCTCGCCCTCGTAACCGGGGGCGCCGAAGAACTCACGGAGCCGCTGTGGCGCCTCGCGCACCGTCGTGCCGGTCACCAGCAGTACACCGAACACCATCGCGAGCAGCAGTATCGGCACCGACAGCCAGGCGGTGAAGCCATCGGTCACCGGGCCGCCGATGACGAATCCCACGAACCCGGCTCCCTCGGCACGCCCGGCCGCGTCGGTGGGACCGCCGTCGGCGATATGCCACAGCCCGAGCAACGGTAAGCCGATCAGCAGACCGCCCAGCACCAGCCGCGGCCGGATCTCCGGGTGGGGTTCGGTACGCATGAGCACCACCGCGATACCGGAGGCGACGAACGGCAGCAGTGCCGAGGCCGACCCGGTGAACGCGCGAATGACCGCGTCCACCGCGCGCCCGATCGGCCCACCGGCGGACAACCAGACAGCGGCCGCGATCACCGCGCTGAGCGCGATCAGACCGAGCGCGACCCCGTCGCGCCGATGGCCGTGCTCGATCTCGCCGGCCCGGCTGATGGCCCGGGTGGTGGCGCCCAGTCCCCGGGCGGCCATGGTCCAGCCGCCGCCCACCATCCGGCCGAACACCGCCAGCGGCGCCGTATCGGAGCGTCGGGCGGCGGGCCGGCGCGCCGCGGGGCGGCGGGGACGGGCGCCGGCAGCCGGGCGCGCGGCCGCCTTACGGGTGGTTCTACGAGCCGGACCCTGGGCCGCGGCCGCGCCGGCCGCGCCGCGTGTACTACCCGAACGAGAACGCGCCGCGGTGGTCCGCCCCCGAGCCGATCCCGCCCGCGCACCAGGTGTGGTTGTGCCGCGGGACTTACCTGCCATGGCCTCAGGCTAGCCGCAACAACCCCAACCGGACCATCCGCAACACTGGTTACCGCCGCCCCGGCGGTGTGCGCGGCCGGTTCGCGCCGCGGTGCGGGCCGGTCGGCGCGGGGTGATCGGCGGCGGCGATTCGCGCCTCGACCGCCGTCGATGCCGGATGCGGTGGACGGGCCGGGCGGTGCTGCGCCACCCCGGCCGTGCCTCCGTCGGCGGCGTTCAGATGGAGCGGTCGAGTTCGAGTACCTGCCGGACCGCGTCGGGTTCCCCGGCCGTTTCGATCCGGACCTGATCACGCCCGAAGGCGTGCAGCAACAGTTCGGACGGCGCACCGGTCAGCGTCACCACCGGTCCGGTGCCGTCCACGATCCGAGCCCGGTCCTCGCCGAGCGTCGAGAGCTCCACCGGTACGGGGGATTTCCGATACGCAATCTTCCCCATCCTGCGCACCGTCGCCCACAACCGCTGCTGATCCTCGGCCGGCAGGTCCCGCGGTTCCCAGCCCGGGCTCGCCCGGCGGACATCCTCGTGATGGACGAACATCTCGCCGAGATTGGCGATCGCGTCCACCGGGCGCAGCGGTGACCACCAGGGTGGTCCGGTACGGATCTTGTCCAGCAGTCGGTCGAACTCCTGCCGGGCCGTCTTGCCCTGCACCTTCTGCAGATAACCGGCGAGGGGACGCAACATGATTCCCGGTGCGGCATCGGGCCGTCGCTCCCGGACCACCAGGTGCGCCGCGAGGTCACGTACCGTCCACGCACCACAGAGGGTGGGCGCGTCCGGGCCGGTGCTCTTCATCGTTTCGACCAATGCACGGCGTTCACGCTGAGCCATGTTCACACGATGAATCTAGCCGAGACCCAGCCATCGGGGAGGGAACGTGTTGCCGATCCGGTTGCTCACCGGCAGAGATGCTCTGTACGTTGTCATCGGTCCATAGGGTCGTGGACCGAAAACACAGAGGGGAATACCTTTGAAGAAGATTCTCACCGTTGCCGCCGTTCTGGTGGCGACCATCGGCTCGATGTTCGTCGCTTCGGTGACGCCGGCGCACGCCCAGTACAGCAGTCACTACGGCGCCATCGCGGTGTCCCTGTCCACCGGCAACTACGGCTGGTCCTACGACTACGACAGCTACGCCGAGGCCGAATCGGCCGCGGAGAGCAGCTGCGGTGCCGCCGACTGCGTCGCCAAGATCTCCTGGCGCAACGGATGTGGCGCGCTGGCGGTTTCGGACAACTGGCTGAGCTACGGCTCCGGCGCCACCAAGGCCGCCGCCCGGTCCGAGGCGCTGGCCAACAACCCGGGCAATGCCTACATCGAGCACTGGAACTGCACTTCCGGCTACGACCTGTGAGCTCGTACCGACCACATCTTCCGGCCGGCGCCGAACTCGCCGATTACACCGTAGGGGAATCAGAACTGTGAAAATTCGACCGATCCGGGTCGTGGCCGCCGCGACGATGGCCGCCGCCGCCCTCACCTTCACCGCGTGCTCGTCCACCGAGGATTCCTCGACCGAGGCCGCCGCGACCAGCACCGAGACCGCCGCCGAGTTCGAATCGGGTAAAACCCAGGACGGCCGCGAGGAGGGCAAGGCGCCGACCACCACACCCGCGCCGAATCTGCCCAAGCCGACGGCCGAGGAACTCAACGACAAGATCAACCGGGCGCTCGACGGCTCGGTCGGCGAAGACGAGAAGGTGGCCTGGATCGAGGATGCCGAACAGGATCCGCAGCTGGTCGACAAGCTGGTCGAGGCGGCCAAGAAGAACGAGGTCACCGTCAAGATCACCAATGTCGGCGAACCGGCCGCCGGCAAGGTGACCGCCGATGCCGATGTGACCATCGGCGGCAGCCCGGTGGAGAACGCGACCGTCGATTTCGTGGCCGAAGGCGATCAGTGGAAGATCGCGCACGGATTCGCCTGCAATATCGTCAAATCCGCACAGCTGGATTCGGCGGCCTGCCAGCCCGACGCCTGAGTCGACGCAGCTCCACAGAGACGAGAAACCGCCGGAGGGCCGAGCCCTCCGGCGGTTTCGTTCGTCCGGCTAGACGCCGATGACGGTCGGCACGATCATCGGGCGCCGCCGGTAGGTGTCGGCGACCCAGCGGCCCACGATCCGCCGCACACCCTGCGCGATGCGATGGGTATCGGTAACGCCCTCACCGGCCAGCCGCAGCAGCTCGGCCTCCACCAGCTCCGCCGCCTCCGCCAGCGCGGTCGGATCATCGGAGAACCCGCGCCCGCTGACCTCCGGTGGACTCACCGCCTTACCGGTGGTCTCGTCGACGGCCACCGTAATGGCGATGAAACCACCCTCGCCGAGTACCAGCCGGTCCGACAGCGTGGATTCGCCGACATCGCCGACCGACAGGCCGTCCACATAGACGTGCCCGACCGGGACGCGGCCGACGATGGAGGCGATTCCATCGACCAGATCCACCACCACACCGTCCTCGGCCAGCACCACCCGCTCCTCGGGCACGCCGGTGGCGACGGCGAGCGCGGCATTGGCGCGTAGATGCCGCCATTCGCCGTGGACGGGCATGGCGTTGGTCGGCCGAACGGCGTTGTACAGGTACAGCAGTTCCCCGGCCGACGCGTGCCCGGAGACGTGCACCTTCGCGTTCTGCTGGGTGATGACGGTGGCGCCGAGACGGGCCAGCCCGTTGACGACCGTGAACACCGAGTTCTCGTTACCCGGGATCAACGAGGAGGCCAGCACCACCAGATCGTCGGCGCGGATATGGATCTGCCGGTGGTCACCGCGGGCCATCCGGGACAGCGCCGACAGCGGTTCGCCCTGGGAACCGGTGGAGATGAGCACCAGTTTGTCGCCGGGCAGGGTGGCGGCCTGATCGAGATCGACCACGATCCCGTCGGGCACCGACAGATAGCCCAGATCCTGCGCGATCTGCATATTGCGCACCATGGACCGGCCGACGAAGCACACCCGGCGCCCGTACTTCTGCGCCACGTCCACCACCTGCTGGATCCGGTGCACATGGCTGGCGAAGGACGCCACGATCACCCGGTTGCGCGCCTTGCCGATCACGGTGTCCAGGACACCGCCGATCTCGCGCTCCGGGGTGACGAAACCGGGGACCTCGGCGTTGGTGGAATCGACCAGGAACAGGTCCACGCCCTCGTCGCCGAGGCGGGAGAATCCGGCGAGATCGGTGAGGCGGCCGTCGAGCGGCAGCTGATCGAGCTTGATGTCCCCGGTGTGCAGCACCGTCCCCGCGGGGGTGCGGATGGCCACCGCGAGGGCATCCGGAATGGAGTGGTTGACCGCGAAGTATTCGCATTCGAACGGTCCGTGCTCGGTGCGCTCCCCCTCGGTGACCTCGAGCAGCCGCGGATGCAATCGGTGCTCCCGGCCTTTCGCGGCGACCAGCGCGAGGGTGAACTTGGAGCCGATCACGGGGATATCCGGGCGTAGCCGCAGCAGGAACGGCACCGCGCCGATATGGTCCTCGTGTCCGTGGGTCAGGACCACGGCCACTACATCGTCGATACGATCCTCTATCGGCCGGAAATCGGGCAGGATCAGATCCACACCGGGCTGCTGGTCCTCGGGGAAGAGCACCCCGCAGTCGACGATCAGCAGCTTGCCGCCGTACTCGAAAACGGTCATATTGCGACCGATTTCGCCGATACCGCCGAGCGCGAAGACCCGCAGGCCATGCTTCGGGAGTTTCGGGGGCAGCGCGAGCCGGTCCTGGGCGGCGGCCTCCGGAGTAACGGGGGGCGCGGAACGGGCCTGATCGCCGCGGCCGCGGCCGGACTGCCGGCCCTTCCCGCCGCGACGCGATCGCTGGCCCCGGGCTTCCGGGGCGGCGGTTTCGGTCACGGGCGCGGATTCGGTTGCCACCGTCTCGGTTTCCCTTTCGACAGTGGGTTCGGCGGGCTCGGCCACCTCGGGCGTAGGTACGGGTTCCTGCTGCGGTTCGGGCGCGGGGGCGGCCGGACCGGCCTCGCGCCGGGCGGTACGGCGGGGGCGGCGGGCGGCGGGTTCACTCATTCGAGCACCCCGGCGGCCCGCAGATCCGCGGCCAGATCCTCGAGCTGTTCCGGACTGGGCATGATCTGCGGCAGTCGCGGTTCACCGGCGTCGATACCGAGCAGGCGGAGCCCGCCCTTGGTCATCGCGACACCGCCGAGGCGGGCCATCGCGGCATTGAGCCACAGCAGACTGGTGTTGATATCACGTGCCCGCACCACATCTCCGGCGCTGAACGCGTCCACCATCTCGCGCAGCCGCTCCGGGACCAGATGCCCGATCACACTGATGAAACCGACCGCGCCCATCGCCAGCCACGGCAGGTTCAACATATCGTCGCCGGAGTAGAAGGCCAGATCGGTCTCGGCGATGAGTGCCGCACCCGCGTTCAGATCACCCTTGGCGTCCTTGACCGCGACGATCCGCGGGTGTTCGGCGAGCCGGCGAATGGTGTCGGAGGCGATCGGAACGACCGAGCGCGGCGGAATGTCGTACAGGGTGACCGGGAGGTCGGTGGCATCGGCGACCGCGGTGAAATGCGCGTACAGGCCTTCCTGGGTGGGCCGCGAGTAGTAAGGGGTCACCACCAGCAGGCCGTGCGCGCCCGCGCGCTGGGCGTTGCGCGCCAGTTCGATCGAATGCGCCGTGTCATAGGTGCCGGCGCCGGCGATCACGGTGGCGCGGTTGCCGACCGCGTCGACGACCGCGCGCAGCAGATCCGCCTTCTCCGATTCGGTGGTGGTCGGCGATTCGCCGGTGGTACCGGAGATCGCGAGCAGGTCGACACCGCGGTCGACCAGACGATGTGCCAGGGAGACGCCGGTGTCTATGTCGAGCTTGCCCTCGGCACTGAAGGGGGTCACCATCGCGACACCTACTGTGCCGGACGCGCTCAACACCGGGGGCGTCGATTCACCGTTCGTCATGGTCAGAAAGGCTACCCGGTCACCTGGTAGGGCTCGACACCCTCGTCGGTGTTCGCGGCCACCGAACCCACCGAAGACGGCATGATACCGCCATAGCGTCGTCATTTCCGTCCTTGAAAGACATCAGAAATGGCGTCACACTGGTGTCATGGATCTGACCCGATACACCGTCCGCATCCGCGAGGACCTGGTGGCCGCCGCCGCCCTGGGCGACGAGAAGACGCAGGCCACGGCCGCCGCGCTGGCCGGCGCCGTGGAGAACTCGGCCCGGCTGGCCCTGCTCTCGGCCCTCACCGAACTCGCCGATACCGTCAGCGCCGAACTGGGCGACCGCACTGTGCGTGTCTCGCTGCACGGCACCGAGGCCGATATCGAGGTGCGGCGCGCTCCGGCCGGCGACAATCCGAGCTTCGAGGAGATGACCGGCGATATCAGCCGGGTCACCCTGCGTCTGGTCGAACAGGTGAAGGCGCGTGCCGAGGAAGCCGCCGCGCAGAGCGGGCAGTCGTTGAACTCCTGGATGTCCGGCGTGGTGTCCGGCGCGCTGCGCGACCAGATGCGCGGCGGTTACGGCCACCCAAAACGCGACGAGCAGTCCTAGTCACCGGACACCGCGGCATGGCGGCCTCACTCGGAGACCAGTATCTCGCCCGAGGCCGCGATATCGGTGCGGCGATCGTCTCCACCGGCGCTGACCAGCACGGTCGCCACAGTGCGGCGCCCCCGCGGGCAGCACCCGGACCGTCACCGCACCGTCGGCGGCGGTCTCCAGAGCCGCGACCGCGAGCCGCACGACCCGCGCCCGGATCGCATCCGGCACCTCCGCGAAGCCCCCGTCGTCGAGCAACAGCACCTCTACGCCGCGGGCACGGTCCGCCCGCGCCGCACCGCTGAGGCGATTCCTCGTGAACCTGATCGCCTGCCTCTTGTCCTTGCGGGACCGGAAACGCGGCGGTGAAACCTTCGAGCCCTTACGTTTCCCCGTCACAGAAAGAAGTTGCGGTAGGCGGTATTCAGGTCCGCCAACGCCTGTTGCAACACCACCGACGACACCTCGGCCAGTCACACCCGCTCCCGCGTTTTCTTCACCTCGGTCAGGCGTTAGGACAACTCACCGTCGGGGATGTATGACAACCCGTTCTCGAAGGCCTCCCGCCGAGCGGCGCGTCGTTGAACACCACTCGCGCGCACCCGAACGCCTGCGCCAACGACACCTGCTGACCCGGGTCGGGTAGACGCGGAACAGCACCAACCCGACGCCCTCGCCGCGCTGGTCGTCACGCATGACGTGCTGGCCGACGCTGCCGGGCAACGGCCGTTCACCTTCGAAGAGGCGGAACTGCCGCACTCGCAGTCGACACAATGACCGCGATTGTTGCCTTATCCAAGTGATGTCTCCATTAGTTGAGCGGCGACCGTGGCGCCGAGTTCCCAGCACGCTTCGAGGTCCGCCTTGGATGGCTTCCCGGATACCACCATGTAGTCGGCTACCTTCACCCACCCGAGCCCGGTCGTGATCGAGGTGATGCCCTTCTCCGCGCCCTCGGTGCCCTCGTTGCCGTGGAAGTACGCCCCGAACGGGCGGCCACGGGTCGAATCGAGACAGGGGTAGTAAATGACATCCAGGCCGTGTTTCAGGCCGCCGCTCATGTACCCGAGGTTGGCCGGGGTACCGAGCACGTACCCGTCGGCTTCCAATACGTCCGTTGGGGAGAGCGACAGGGCGGCGCTGCGCACGACCTCCACGCCCTCGATCTCCGGGTCGGTCGCCCCCGCCAGGACCGCTTCGAACATCGCCTGCATATGCGGGGACGGTGTGTGGTGGACGATCAGCAGCCTCGGCACATCACCGAGCCTAACGGCTCCCGGCGACGGTCTCAGGCTCCGGTGCGGCGCTCGTGTTTCTCCAGTTCCACCGCGCGGCGCATGGTGTCGCGGGCCCGGGAACGATCGCCGGCGCAGTCGTAGGCACGCGCCAGCCGGTAGGACACCCGCCAGTTGTCGGGGTCGGCTTCCCATTCCTTCTTCACCGACAGGAACAGTTCGTCGGCAGCCGCGCGTTCGACCCGTCCGGACGGACGACGCGGCAGATCCGCGGTATCCAATTCCAGGCCCTCGTCGTGGATCCGGCGGGCCAGCCGCTGATGATCCAGCGCCGACCGCAGGGTGGACACGACCATCCACACCCCCAGCAACGGCAGGATCAGCACCCCGACACCCAGCGCGATGGCCGCGACCTCCCCAGAGGTCAGCAGCGCCACCGCGATCCGGCCCAGCCACAAGAAATAGAAGATCAGCGCCAGCACCAGCGCCGCCACCATCGCGACGATCTTCCACACCTCGCGGCCGGATCCACCGGCGGAATCGCTCACAGGTCGAGGAACGGGTCGAGGCCGACGGTGAGCCCCGGCCGCAGACCGATCTGGCGCACCCCGAGCAGGACACCGGGCGCGAACGACGAGCGGTCGATCGAATCGTGGCGAATGGTGAGCGTCTCCCCCTGGGTCCCGAACAGCACCTCCTGATGCGCCACCAGACCCGCCAGCCGCACCGAATGCACCCGCACCCCGCCGACCTCCGCCCCGCGCGCACCCGCGAGTTCGGTGGTGGTGGCATCCGGGACCGGCCCGGCGCCCGCCTTCTCCCGGGCCTCGGCGATGATCCCGGCGGTCCGGTAGGCGGTACCCGACGGCGCGTCGGCCTTGTTCGGATGATGCAGCTCGATCACCTCGACCGATTCGAAGAACCGGGCGGCCTGTTCGGCGAACCGCATGGACAGCACCGCTCCGATCGCGAAATTCGGCGCGATCAGCACGCCGACCTCCGCCCGCCCGGCCAGCCAGCCCCGCACCTGGTCGAGCCGCGCGTCGTCGAACCCGGTCGTCCCGACCACCGCGTGGATCCCGTTCTCCACCAGGAACTGCAGATTGCCCATCACCACATCGGGGTGGGTGAAGTCGACCACGACCTGGGCGCCGGTTTCGACGAACCGGCTCAGCGGGTCGTCCTTGTCGACCGCGGCGACGAGCTCGAGATCGGCGGCCGCCTCGACGGCCGCACAGATGGCCTGCCCGACCTTGCCCTGCGCTCCCAGAACGCCAACCCGAATCGGTTCCGTCACCTCGCCACTCCCTGTTCGTCGTCCGACCTGCGCACCGAGCCTACTGTCTATATTTGCGCCGCCTGCGACGGCGCGGGGTCGAGGCCCCCTCGGTCCCGCCGTTCGGGCCTCGAGACTCGCGCCTTCGGCGCATGCGCTTCGAGGCTCGAAAGGCGGGACGGGCCTCGCCCCTTCGAGGGCCTGGCTGAACTCGGCACCGGATCGGTGTGCCCGTTCGTCGCTGTATCAGGTGGCAGGCTCTGCACCCGGTGCTTCGATCAGGCCGCTCGCTTGCCATGCCGAGCCTTGTGGCCCGATCCGGAGTGCACATCAGCGGTGATCGTGGCCGCCCCTTCCGGATCAGCACCCGAACTGGGCAACAACGGAGCGTTGCGGCCGACCGTCCGGAAACCAGCGATCATTGAGCACTTATAGGGTCGTGAGCCTCGCCGGGCTGATCCAGGTGCACGACAGCGTCCACCTTCTGTCTGTTCCGGGTGGTCTACCTCAGTGGTCGGGGCCCGCCCCGATTCCGGACCGACGGGGCGAAGGAGGGAAGACTCGGGGGCACAGGGCCCCGACCCGCGGCGCCGGAGGCGCCGCAAACAAACACAGTTCAGAAGATGATCACCTGGCGGAGGGCATGCCCGGCGGCGAGTTCGTCCATGGCGCCGTTGATATCCGCCAGCCCGATCCGGGCGGAGATGAGTTTCTCCACCGGGAGGCGGCCCTCGCGCCACATCCGGACGTACTCGGGGATATCACGCGAGGGGACCGCCGAACCCAGATAGCTGCCGACGATCGAGCGGCCCTGGGCCACCAGGCCCAGTGGTGAGATTGTCGCGCGGGCGTCGGGGGCGGGCAGACCCACCGTTACGGTGACACCGCCGGGCGCGGTGGCCGCGATCGCGCTCTCGAAGGCCCGGGCGGAGCCGACCGCTTCGACGACGACTTCCGCCTGGACACTCCGGTCGGCGACTTCGGCGGGCGTATACGCGTTGTCGGCCCCGAGCTCGCGGGCCAGCGCCAGCTTGTCCGGGACCGTGTCTACGGCGATGACCTCCCGGACCCCCAGGGAGACGGCCACCAGGACGGCAGCCATACCCACACCGCCGAGGCCCACCACCATGACCCGGTCGGTCGCGGCGGGTTTCGCCGAGTTCAGCAGGGCGCCGCCGCCGGTCAGGACCGCGCAGCCCAGCACGGCGGCGACTTCCGGCGGCACGTCGTCGTCCACCGGCACCACGGAACGCCGGTCCACCACCGCGTGTGTCGCGAATCCGGAGACTCCTAGATGATGGTGTACCTCGGCGTCGGCGCGGTGTAGTCGCCGGCCGCCGCCGAGTAGTTCGCCCGCGTTGTTGGCCGCGCTGCCGGGGATACACGGGGTCCGGCCGCCGGAGGTGCATCCGGCGCATTCGCCGCAGCGCGGCAGGAAGGTCATCGCGACTCGCTGTCCGATGGACAGATCGGCGCCGGGACCTGCCTGGACGACCTTGCCGGAGGCTTCGTGACCCAGCAGCATCGGCACCGGCCGCACCCGATTGCCGTCGACCACCGAGAGGTCGGAGTGACAGAGTCCGGCGGCTTCGATGCGCACCAGGATCTCGCCGGGCCCCGGTTCGGCGAGATCGAGTTCGCTGATGGTGATCGGCGCCGACTCGGCGTACGGCACCGGTGCACCGATCCGTTCCAGGACTGCCCCACGAATTCTCATGTGACCACGGTAGGCCGCGCGCGGTTTGATCATGATCCGGTTCGGACTATTCTCTGTGGCGTGCCGGTGCTCCCGTTGGCCGCCTTGTACCGAGCCCGGGGTCGGGACCGGCACGACTCGAGGAGATATTCCTTTGTCCGTTCAGTTCAACCACACCATTGTCGGATGCCGTGACAACCGGGAATCGGCCGAATTCTGGGGCGATATCCTGGGCGTGGAGCCGGGCGCCCCATGGGGCCACTTCATTCCCCTGGCCACCGCCAACGGAGTCACGTTCGATTTCGCGAACGTCCCTCCCCACATCACCGAGATCCAGGGCCAGCACTACGCGTTCCTGGTCTCGGAGCAGGAGTTCGACGCCGCCTACGCCAAGATCCAACGTTACGGTCTCGAACACTGGGCCGATCCCCGGCAGCAGGCCGCGGGCGAGATCAACCACAACGACGGCGGCCGCGGGGTGTACTTCCTGGATCCCAACGGCCACTACCTGGAGTTGATCACCGTCCCCTACGGCGGCTGGCTGGCGTAGCCGCTACCGGGTGCCGCGGCGCAATCCCAGCGTCGCGGCACCCAGGCAGGCCACCGCGACAACGCCCACGAACCACGGGAACACCGTGTGCAGGCCCCAGGTGGTGGCGGCCCAGCCCGCGAGGACGGTCGGCAGCGCCATGGAGGTGTAGGCGAGCAGGTAGTAGGCGGACATGGTCTCGCCGCGCCGGTGTTCGGGCACCACCTGGGAGAGGTGGCGCAGCGACCCGCCGAATCCGAGACCGAAGGTGGCACCGAGCAGGACACCGGCCACCAGCACCGCGACCCAGTTGTGCGTACCCAGCGCGGGCACGGTGAGGACCAGGGCGACGGCCATTCCGATATCGCCGCCGACGGCCGCGCGGCGGGCCGGAATCGCGGTGGCGAACAACTGGACGAGCGCGGCCGCCGTCGCGGTCACCGCCACCACGACCCCGCCGAAGACGAGGTTGTGGATACCGGTCTGCTGCGCGGCCAGCGACGGATACAGCGACAGCAGCACGCCGAGCACCGACCACGCGGCCATGACCCCCATCGCCGCGAACCAGAAGTCGGCGCGGATCTCGCGGGGTACGGCGGGACGGGCGATGCGGATCCGGCCGGCGACCCGCGCCCCGTGCGGTTCGCGTAAGGCCAGTACACCCGCAGTGACGAGCAGGCAGACGATGCTGATCACCACATACGGTGTGCGCAACGGATGGGGTGCGTACTGGGCCAGCAGCGCCGAGCCCATGATGGCCACCGCCATGCCCACATTGAAGGCGACGCCGGTGAGTTGACCCGAACGCGCGCCGCGATGCGGGCGCAGATCCAGCAGTGCCGCCGCGCCCGCGACCACGGTGGCCCCGACGGCCATCCCGTGCAGGGCGCGGGCGAGCAGCAGCATGGGCACGGTATCGGCGAGGACGAACACCACGAGGCCGGCGATCATCACGCCGAAGGCCCCGAGCAGGACGGGTTTGCGCCCGACCACATCGGAGATCCGGCCCGAGACCAGGACGGCAGCGAGGGCCGCGATCGCGTAGACCGCGAAGACGACGGTGGTGGTCAGCGGGGAGAGATGCCACTGCTGTTCGTAGAGACCGTAGAGCGGGGCCGGTACACCGGAGACCCCGAGGGCGACACCCGTCGCGCCGAGGACGAGACCGTAGGCCCAGGGTTGGATCGTTCTGTCGTCGGTGAGTACCGCCGCTGTCGCTGCCATGAGAACCCCGAAACAGGTAAGTTTGACGTTGATCGAACTACATCGAGCCTAAACCGAGGTTCGATGATCATCAAACCCGAGCGAGTAGATCATGACACAGACCACACCGATCACGGATACCCCGACGCAGGTGGCCCCGCTCCCCGAGGTCCTGGCCGCGCTCCAAGACCCGGTGCGTCTGGAAATGGTCCGCCGCCTACACAATGCGGACGATGCCGTACGCTGCGCCGCACTCTACGAAGTGATCAACAAATCCACCGCCACCCACCACTTCAAGGTGTTGCGCGAAGCCGGTGTCATCGAACGCTTGATGATCGAGGGACAGACCTACCAGCGACTGCGCACCGGCGACCTCGACCGGGCCCTGCCCGGTCTGCTGGACTCCGTCGTCGGCGCCGCCAATCGCGCGGCCTCCCGCGCGGGCGACTGACGCCCGAGCGGACGAGGCGCCCGGCTCGGCAATACAGCGAAACCCGCCGACCGCCCGAAACACCGAACCGTGCGCGATCCGGTATCCGGGCCGCCTGGTTCAGCTCACAGCGAGTCGGCGCACCGGCGCCGGAAGATCACGGACCCGCTGATACGGGCCCGCCACCGACGCGGCGAACGGCCGGGACAGCAGCGCCGCCGCGACCTCGCCGACCTCCTCGGTGGTCACCGCATCGATCCGGGCCAACGTCTCGGACACACTGCGGTGGTTGCCGTAGCTGAGTTCACTGCGGCCGATCCGGTTCATCCGGGACGCCGAATCCTCCAGGCCCAACACCAACCCGCCGCGCAGTGAACCCTTGGCCCGAGCGCATTCGGCATCGGTGATACCGTCCGCGGCGATCTCCTCGAGTACCCCGCGGGCCAGCGTCGCCACCTCACCGAGGTTCTCCGGCTGGCAGCCCAGGTACACCGAGAACGCGCCGGTGTCGGCGAAGGTGTCCACACTGGAATACACCGAGTAGGCCAGCCCGCGTTCCTCCCGGATGCGCTGGAACAGCCGGGAACTCAGACCGCCGCCGACCACCGTGTTGAGCACCGACAGCGGCCACCGCAGCTGTCCTTCGTGGCGGCCGTAGGCCCGCACCCCGAACACCAGATGTGCCTGTTCGCTGTCCCGGTGGGACCAGGTCAGCCTCGGCTCGTCGCGGGTACGGAACCGGCCCTCGCGCCGCGGCGCGGGCTGCGCGCCGGGGTCGAGCCGCCCAGCGACCGCGCGATGCACCAGTTCCACGGTGTGTTCGTGCTCGATATTGCCCGCGACCGCGACGACCATCCGGTCGGGGGTGTAGCGGCGCTGATGGAAGGAACGCAGCTGGCTCGCGCGCATCCCCTCGATGGATTCCACCGAGCCGATGATCGGCCGGCCGATCGGGTGATCACCGAACAGCGCGGTGAGGAAAGCGTCCCCGACGAGATCCTCCGGATCGTCGTCGCGCATCGCGATCTCCTCCAGCACGACCTGCCGTTCCACATCGACATCGGCCGCCCGGCACAGGCCGTTGAGCACCACATCGGTGACCAGGTCCACCGCCAGCGGCAGATCCTCGTCCACCACATGGGCGTAGTAGCAGGTCTGCTCCTTGGCGGTGAACGCGTTGAGTTCGCCGCCCACGGCGTCCATGGCCTCGGCGATATCCAGCGCCGAACGGCTCGGCGTGGCCTTGAACAGCAGATGTTCCAGGAAATGCGCGGCACCGGCGACGGTCGGGCCCTCGTCGCGCGAGCCGACCCCCACCCAGACGCCGATGGACGCCGACCGTACGCCGGGTACATGCTCGGTCACCACGCGCAGACCACCGGGCAGGACGGTACGTCGTACTCCGTGGTCGATATCGACCGTTTCGCCGATCCGCCACGCCGATGACGAGCCCCCCTGCCCACTCGGGCGCAGGGGGGCCGTCGATTTCTGCTCCGTCACACGACCAGTACTACTCGGTCGCCGTCGCGTCCGCATCGGCGGGCGCCTCGTCGGCGGTCTCGTCGACGGGGACCAGCGAGATCTTGCCGCGATTGTCGATATCGGCGATCTCCACGCGCAGCTTGTCGCCGACGTTCACCACGTCCTCGACCTTGGCCACGCGTTTGCCGTTGCCCAGCTTCGAGATGTGCACCAGACCGTCACGACCCGGCAGCAGCGAAACGAACGCACCGAAGGCGGTGGTCTTGACCACGGTGCCGAGGAACCGCTCGCCGACCTTGGGCAGCTGCGGATTGGCGATCGCGTTGATCGCGTCGATCGCCGCCTGCGCCGACGGGCCGTCGGTGGCGCCGACGAACACGGTGCCGTCGTCCTCGATGGAGATATTGGCGCCGGTGTCCTCGGTGATCTGGTTGATCATCTTGCCCTTGGGCCCGATCACCTCGCCGATCTTGTCGACCGGGATCTTGATGGCGGTGACCCGCGGGGCGTAGGGACTCATCTCGTCCGGGGTGGCGATGGCCTCGGCCATCACGTCCAGGATGGTGGTGCGAGCGTCGTGCGCCTGGCTCAGCGCACCGGCCAGCACCTGCGAGGGGATCCCGTCCAGCTTCGTGTCGAGCTGCAGGGCGGTGACGAAGCCCGGGGTGCCGGCGACCTTGAAGTCCATATCGCCGAAGGCGTCCTCGGCGCCGAGGATATCGGTCAGCGCCACATAGCGGACCTCCTGCGCACCGGACTCGTTGGTGACGGTGTCCGACACCAGGCCCATGGCGATACCCGCGACCGGCGCCTTCAGCGGCACACCGGCGTTGAGCAGCGACAGGGTCGAGGCGCAGACCGAACCCATCGAGGTCGAACCGTTGGAGCCCAGCGCCTCCGACACCTGCCGGATTGCGTACGGGAACTCCTCCTGGCTGGGCAGCACCGGGATCAGCGCCCGCTCGGCCAGCGCGCCGTGGCCGATCTCGCGGCGCTTGGGCGAACCGACACGACCGGTCTCACCGGTCGAATACGGCAGGAAGTTGTAGTGGTGCATATAGCGCTTGGAGGTTTCCGGGCCGAGTGAATCGACCTGCTGCGCCATCTTGACCATATCGAGGGTGGTCACACCCATGATCTGGGTTTCGCCGCGCTCGAACAGCGCCGAACCGTGTGCCCGTGGCACCACGGCGACCTCGGCCGACAGCGCCCGGATATCGGCCAGACCGCGGCCGTCGATCCGGAAGCCGTCGGTGAGGATGCGCTGCCGGACCAGCTTCTTGGTGACCGAGCGGAACGCGGCCCCCAGCTCCTTCTCCCGGCCCTCGAACGCTTCGCCGAGACGGGACAGCACCTCGAGTTTGATCTCGTCGATCTTCTCGTCGCGCTCCTGCTTGCCGGCAATGCTCAGCGCCTCCGACAGCGGCGCCTTCGCCGCCTCCTCGACGGCGGCGTACGCGTCGTCGGCGTAGGGCGGGAACAGCGGGAATTCCTCGGTGGGCTTGGCCGCGAGCTCGGCCAGGTCCTGCTGCGCCCGGCACAGCCGCGCGATAAACGGCTTGGCGGCCTCGAGCCCCCCGGCGACCACGGCCTCGGTCGGCGCCTGCGCGCCACCGTCGATCAGCGCGATCACATTGTCGGTGGCCTCGGCCTCGACCATCATGATCGCCACATCACCGGTCTCGGTGACCCGGCCGGCCACGACCATATCGAAAACAGCCTTCTCCAGCTGCTCGACGGTCGGGAAGGCGACCCACTGGCCACCCTCGGCGGTACCTACCGCCGGATCGTTGATCAGGGCGACCCGCACGCCGCCGACCGGACCGGAGAACGGCAGGCCCGAGATCTGGGTGGACGCCGACGCCGCGTTGATGGCGACCACGTCGTAGAGATCCTTGGGATCGAGGCTCAGCACGGTCACCACGACCTGGATCTCGTTGCGCAGGCCGTCGACGAACGACGGGCGCAGCGGCCGGTCGATCAGCCGGCAGGTGAGGATCGCGTCGGTGGAGGGACGGCCCTCACGGCGGAAGAACGAACCGGGGATGCGGCCCGCCGCGTACATCCGCTCCTCGACATCGACGGTCAGCGGGAAGAAGTCGAACTGGTCCTTGGGATACTTACCGGCGGTGGTCGCCGACAGCAGCATGGTCTCGTCGTCCAGGTAGGCGACGACCGATCCGGCGGCTTGTTTCGCGAGCCGACCCGTCTCGAAGCGAACCGTACGGGTGCCGAACGCGCCGTTGTCGATCAGCGCGACGGATTCGAAAACACCCGGTTCGACCTCGATGGCCGAGCTCTTCGAGCGTTCAATCGTTTCTGGCATTTCTCTGTTCTCAACCTCTCGTCTCGCCGGATACGGCGCCCGGTGGCGCGATCCGGCTATGTCAGCCGTACCAGGTTCGAACGCGGCGCGTCGGCGGAACCGCGGTGACCGTCGGGGTCAGCGGTGGCCGTATTCGTGCTGCGGCGCGTACACCCGGCCGGGCTCCCCTTGGAGCCGGCGACGCGGAGGCGGTCATCGATCGAAGCTCTCCGGCGCATCTATGTCCGGGCCGAAAAGCCACTACCGAAGACCGACGCCACGAGCGCGGGTGTGCACGGCTGGTTCTGTCGTTCCGTGTCCGGGAACCCCCGATACACGAAAATGCCGACGAGGCGATTGTATGCGCCCCGTCGGCATACGTACCGCCCGGCTCATGGAACCGGGCGTGTTCAGGATCGATCAGCGCCGCAGGCCGAGGCGTTCGATCAGGCTGCGGTAGCGGTTGATGTCATTGCTGGCCAGGTACTTCGACAGCCGCTTACGCCGACCGATCAGCGCCATCAGCCCGTGGCGGGTGTGGTGATCGTGCTTGTGCACCTTCAGGTGCTCGGTGATATCGGAGATACGCTTGGTCAGCAGCGCGATCTGGGCCTCCGGCGAACCGGTGTCCGTCTCGTGCAGACCGTACTCCGCGAGAATGGTCTTCTTCTGCTCGGTGGTCAGCGCCATGGGGCATCCACTCCTGTTTCTCAGTTCCGCGCACAAGGGCCCGGTGACCGCAGCACTCGATATTCGCCGACGGCGCATATCGTGACGATCCGGCCGGATATCCGGGTTGGGCGCCGCCGCGGACCGCAGCAGACCCGACGGGCCACCCTACCCGAGACGTCACCGCCCGCCCGCACCGGGCCGGAATCAGCTTTCGGAGCCGAGGATCTTGCGGGTCGCGGCCACATCCCGGCCCATGACCGCGACCAGTTCGTCGACCGAGTCGAATTTCCGCATCCCGCGTAGATGGTCCACGAAATCCACGGCCACGTGCTGCCCGTAAAGATCGGCCTCACGGTCCAGAACATAGGCCTCGACCGTCCGGGCGCGGCCGGAGAAGGTGGGATTGGTACCGACCGAGATCGCGGCCATCACGGGCTCGCCGGGAGTCACCGTGCCGATACTCGGCCCCGGGCCCAGCACGGTGAACCATCCCGCGTAGACCCCGTCGGCCGGGATGGCGGCGTGCATGGGGGGTGCGATATTGGCCGTGGGGAAACCCAGCGTGCGGCCGCGGCCGTCGCCGCGCACCACCACACCCTCGACCCGGTGCGGGCGGCCCAGCGCGTCGGCGGCGGCGGCCATATCGCCGGCGTCGACACAGGCGCGGATGTAGGTAGAGGAGAAGGTGACGGCATGCTCGCCCAGCAGGGTCACGCCGTCGACCTCGAAACCGAACCGGCCGCCGAGTTCGCGCATCGTGTCCACGGTGCCCGCGGCCTTCTTACCGAAGGTGAAATTGTCGCCGACCACCACTTCGCTCACGTGCAACCGCTCCACCAGCAGGTCGTGCACGTACTCGCCCGGGGTGAGCTTCATGAAGTCGTGGGTGAAGGGCATGACACAGAAGACGTCGACGCCCAACTCCTCGGCGAGTTCGGCGCGCCGGGTGAGCGTGGTGAGCTGCGCGGGATGGGAGCCGGGCCGGATCACCTCCATGGGGTGCGGGTCGAAAGTCATCAGTACCGCCGGGACACCACGCGCGGCAGCGGACTTCACCGCCCGGCTGATCAACTGCGCGTGTCCGCGATGAACACCGTCGAACACGCCGATCGTGAGAACGCACCGCCCCCAGTCCGCGGGTACGTCGTCGAGACTTCGCCACCTCTGCACAGACGCCAAGCCTACGCAAACATGCGGCCGTACCGTATTCGGGTGCGACCGGTGTTCGACTGCGCAACGCCCGGGCGAACACCGGGTTTCCCGGAGACGGCGCAATATGTGTATCGCCCCGGGAATGCTTAAGCTCGTGATTGTGCCCGGAAAACGAGATATCGCCACCCGACGGGACCTCGCCGACGCCGGGGAATCGGCCGCTCCGGGACTGTCGTCGGTGGCCCAGGACTATCTGAAAGTCATCTGGACCGCCCAGGAGTGGTCGCAGGAGCGAGTGAGTACCAAACTGCTCGCCGAGCGGATCGGCGTCTCCGCCTCCACGGTGTCGGAGGCCGTGCGCAAATTATCGGACCAGGGCCTGGTCGAACACGCCCGCTACGGCTCCATCACCCTGACCGAGGACGGCCGCCGGGCCGCCATCGATATGGTGCGCCGGCACCGCCTGATCGAAACCTTCTTGGTGAGCGAGCTGGGTTACGGCTGGGACGAGGTGCATGACGAGGCGGAGATCCTCGAGCACGCGGTCTCGGACCTACTGATGGCCCGGATCGACGCGAAACTCGGGTTCCCCGACCGGGACCCGCACGGCGATCCGATCCCGTCGGTCGACGGGGCGGTGCCCACGCCGCCCGCGCGCCGGTTGAGCGATTTCGAGGCCGGTGAGTCGGGCCGGGTGGCCCGTATCTCCGATTCCGATCCGGAGATGCTGCGGTATTTCGATTCGGTGGGTATCGCCCTGGACACGGCGATCGTCGTGGTGGAACGGCGCGATTTCGCGGGCACCATCGCGGTGCGGATCGGGCGCGAGGATTCCTTGACCGATCTGGGCAGTATCGCCGCCGAGGCCATCTGGCTGCGGGAGTGAGCCCGAACTCGCCACGAACGCGTCGGACCGCCGGGCCACACGGCTAGCGGGTCGCCGCGCGACACCCCGGCCGATCGGATACGCGGCGGACGCGCATCTCGCGAACCATTGCCGCGGGCAGTCCTATCGTGATATTCATATTGTCAACAATCCGACAATTTCCGAGTGGCTTCCACTCGGCCTCGCACACCCGTCGGTCCGGCGCGCCGCACCGACTGTCCCGGGAGGCGGAACACCATGGCCGAACTTTCCCCGATCCTGAAACAGGCCACACCGGTCACCGTCGATCACGGCGCCGGCTGCTATCTCTACGACGTCGACGGCCGCCGATTCCTCGACTTCACCGCCGGTATCGGCGTCACCAGCACCGGCCACTGCCATCCCCGGGTCGTCGCGGCGGCCCAGGAGCAGGTCGGCAAGCTGATCCACGGCCAGTACACCACCGTGATGCACCGGCCGATGCTGGACCTGACCGAACGCCTGGGCACCGTGCTGCCCACGGGACTCGACTCGGTGTTCTACGCCAATTCCGGCAGCGAAGCCGTCGAAGCGGCGCTGCGGCTGGCCCGCCAGGCCACCGGCCGGCCCAATGTAATCGTCTTCCACGGTGGTTTCCACGGCCGGACCGTCGCCGCCGCCACCATGACCACCTCCGGCACGCGCTTCTCTGCCGGTTTCAGCCCGCTGATGCCGGGCGTGCACGTGGCGCCCTTCCCCACCGCCTTCCGATACGGCTGGACCGAGGCCGAGGCCACCGCCTTCGCGCTGCGCGAACTCGATTACATATTCGCCACCCTCACCTCCCCCGCGGAAACCGCCGCGTTCATCGTGGAGCCCGTGCTCGGTGAGGGCGGCTATATTCCCGGCAATCGCGAGTTCTTCCAGGGTCTGCGCGAACGCGCCGACCGCTACGGCATCCTGCTGATCTTCGACGAGATCCAGACCGGATTCGGCCGCACCGGAAAGTTCTTCGGCCATCAGCACTTCGACGTCCGCCCCGATGTGATCACCATGGCGAAGGGGCTGGCCAGCGGCTTCCCCATCTCCGGTATCGCCGCTTCGGCAGAGCTCATGGGCAAGGCCTGGCCCGGATCACAGGGTGGCACCTACGGTGGAAACGCCGTCGCCTGCGCGGCCGCCCTGGCCACCCTGGAGGTGATCGAATCGGAAGGGCTGGTCGAGAACGCGGCGGTCCGCGGCGAACAACTGCTCGCCGGGGTGCGCGCGGCCGAGACCAAGGCCGTAGGCGACGTCCGTGGCCTCGGCCTGCTGGTGGGCTCGGAGTTCACCACTCCCGACGGAGCCCCGGACCGGGAAACCGCCACCGCGGCCCAGCAATCGGCCGCCGCCAAAGGCCTGTTGCTACTGACCTGCGGCGCCCATATGAACGTGGTGCGGATGATCCCCCCGCTCATCGTGTCCGAAGCCCAGATCGCCGACGCCTTGACCATCTGGTCCGAGGTCCTCACCGAACTGGGCGGCTGACCGCACGAAATCTCCGGCAACGTCGCCGCCCTCACCCGACGCCCAGGACGGATCCATGGCCCGCTACCTCACGATCACGCTCACCAAGACCGGACTCACCTGCCGTGCCCGTTTGCTCGACGACGAGGCGCCGCGCACCTGCGCCGCGGTGTGGGAGGCCCTTCCCCAGGAAGGGGACGCTTTCCACGCCAAATACGCGCGCAACGAGCTGTACACACTGGTGCCCCGGATTCCCGGTGCCCCGCACCGGGAGAACCCGACGGTCACCCCGATCCCGGGTGATGTCTGCCTGTTCGATTTCGAACCCTGGGAGATCGGCAATCCCGCCTACGGGTACGAACCGGGGTCGGCCGCCCACCACGAGCAGGGCGCCACCGATCTCGCGCTGTTCTACGGCCGCAACAACCTGCTCATCAACGGCGACCTGGGTTGGGTGCCCGGTAATGTCTTCGCCACCATCGAGGAGGGCCTGCCGGAACTGGCCGCCGCCTGCAACACGCTGTGGCTGCACGGCGTATCCGGCGAAACGCTCGCCTTCGCCCGGGCCTGAGAACAGCACACACGGTCGGCGCAAGTGGGCCGACCCGCGACAGCGAAACGCGAGCCGGCTCACGACGGCGGAGACGCGGTCCGGTCCCTATGAGGTGGGTACACGACACCAGCACGCGATAGCCGAGATGCGGGCCTGCTCGTGAAGGTGATGTGTTTTTGGCGGCGCCTTCGGCGCCGCCGGGGTTGAGGCCCCCTTGGTCTCGCACTACTCGACACATGCGGTTGCGTCGGCATTCGACGGCCTGGCGGATGCCGACCCGACCGCCCGGGTGACGCTGGCGTCTGACCGCCTTCACGTAGAGAATTACCCGCTCGGCGCCGAGTCTTACGAGGCCCTGAAAGGGGCGAGGCCCGTCCCGCCCCTTGGCCGAAAGCGCTCAATGGTCGCCCTCTATGGACGGCCCGCCGCGCATCGCATGCGGCGCAGCCGCGAGTCTCGAGACCTGAACGGTGGGACCGAAGGGGCCTCGGCCCCGGGCGCCGAAGGCGCGCCGATAAACACAGCTCAGCGTCCGGCCAGCACGGCCTCCGCGTACCGCCCGATCGCCAACACCAGGTCATCGGAGTGCCGGGGCCCCACGATCTGCAACCCCACCGGCAGGCCGTTACTCGTCCGCCCGGCCGGAATGCTGAGTGCGGGCTGCTGGGTCAGATTGAACGGATAGGTGTAGGGCGTCCAATCCGGCCAGTCCGACATATCGCTGCCGGGCGGTACATCGTGGCCCGCTTCGAACGCCGTGATCGGGACCGTCGGAGTGAGCAGGATGTCGTAGGCGGTGTGGAACGTCCCCATGGTGATCGCCACCTGGGCGGCGACCGCGCGGGCGTCGAGATAATCGGTCGCGGTGAGGGTTTCACCGTGTTCCCAGACCCGCCGCAGGCCGGGGTCGGCCTTCTCGCGCGCGCCCGCCGGGAAGTTCGCCAGCATGGCCGCGGCGCCCGCCGCCCACATCACATCGAAGGCCTCACGAGGATCGGCGAAGCCCGGGTCGGCAGCCGAGACGCGCAACCCGGCGGCCGCGAGCGCCTCCACGGCCCCGGACACGATCGCCTCGACCTCCGGATCGGGCCGCACATACCCCAGCGTCGGCGAATAGGCGGCGGTCACGCCGCGGACATCGCGCTGGATCTGCCCGCGGAAGGTGGTCAGCGTGGGCGCGAGCGCGGTGGGGTCGCGCGGGTCCGCGAGGGCGAGAATATCGAGCAGCAGTGCCGCGTCCTCGACCGTGCGCGTCAGCGGTCCGCCGTGGGCCAGCGGGCCGAACGGGCTGGCCGGGTACAGCGGGATGCGGCCGTGGGTGGGTTTGAATCCGACGATGCCGCAGAAGGCGGCCGGGATCCGCACGCTGCCGCCACCGTCGGTGCCGACCGAGACCGGGCCCATGCCGGCCGCGACCGCCGCGGCGCTGCCGCCGGAGGACCCTCCCGCAGTGCGGGTGGGGTCGACGGGGTTGCGGGTGATTCCGGTGAGCGGGCTGTCTGTCACGCCCTTCCAGGCGATCTCGGGGGTGGTCGTCTTACCGACGATCACCATGCCGTCCTCCCGCACCCGGGCGGCGACGGGACTGTCCACCGGCCACGGCCCCTCCGGGCCGATACTGAGGGAGCCGCGCCGGGTGGGCCAGCCCTCGGTGAGGAAGATGTCCTTGATCGAGATCGGTACCCCGTCGAGCAGGCCGCGGACGTGCCCGGACTGCCAGCGGGCCTCGGAATCCTTGGCCTGCACCAGCGCCCGGTCGGGGTCGACGAGGCAGTAGGCGTTGATATCGGTATCGCGGGCGGAGATAGCGGCCAGCACGGCCTCGGTCGCTTCGACCGGGGACAGGGTCCCGGCGGCATAGGCCGAGACCAGTTCCACCGCGGTCATCTCGACAGGGTCGGTCGGTCGCGGGGTCTCGGGTCGGCTCATCTGGGCCCTCCTTCAGCCGGGCACGTACCCGAGCGTTTTGTCGACGACATTGTCCAGCGGACGGCCGGCCGACCAGCGGTCGAAATTGGCGGCGAACGCGGAGACCATCTCGGCACGCCAGCCGATGAAATCACCGGAATTATGCGGCGTGATGCGCGCGGTGGGCAGGGTCCACAGTGGATGGCCGGACGGTAGCGGTTCCGGGTCCACCACGTCCAGTGCGGCGCCGGCTATTGCTCCCGACCGCAGGGCGGCGACGAGATCGTCGGTCACCACGAGTTCACCGCGGCCAACATTGACGAAGCGGGCGTGGGGTTTCATGGCACCGAACGCACGGGCGTCGAACATATGCCGGGTGCGGTCGGTGAGCGGGGCGATGGCGATCACGTAGTCGGCGCAGGGAAGTTCGGCGTACAGGTCGGTGCTCACGACACCGAAATCCGGGTCGTCGTGGCGGGCCCGGCGGCCCACGGCCCGCACCCGCATCCCCGCGGCACGCAGCAGTCCGGCGACGGCTCGGCCGATCGCCCCGGTGCCGACGACGAGCGCGGTGGCGCCCGCGATACGCTCGGATTCGCGGTGCCGCCAGACCTGTTGCTGTTGCAGCCGGTTGGAGCCGGTGAGGTCCTTGGCGAAATCGAGGATCTGCCCGAGGACGTATTCGGCGATGGCGGTGTCGAAAACGCCCCGGGTGTTGGTAACGACGACGTCGCTGTCGCACAGTTCGGGGAAGAGCACGGTATCGACACCGGTCGCGGCGATATGCACCCACTGCAGCCGGTCGGCCGCCGGCCAGGCGTCGGGTAGCGCACGCGTCTGGAAGTCGTAGACGAAGAGCACCCGCGCACCGGGCAGCGCGTCCGCCAATCCGGCAGAGTCGGTGTACCGCACCGTGGCCCGCGCACTCACCGGCGCCATCAGGGCCGGATCGGGCGGACGGCCACTGTGCACAACGGTGACAATCGGTCCCGATTCCATATTGACACGGTATGGTCACATCGTATGATTGTCAACAATCCGATCGTTCTCGGAGGTCTTCCCGGCTGAGTGCGAGAGGGGCCGCAGTGGAGTTCGATTTTCCCGATATGGAGGGCCCGGTCGCGCAGCGGGGCATCGGTGTGATCGCGCCGTTCGACCTGGCGCTCGAACGCGAACTCTGGCGCTGGGCACCGCTGGAGGTCAGCCTGCACCTGGCGCGGACACCGTACGAACCGGTACCGGTCTCACTGGCCATGGCCGAACTGGTTTCCGACGCGGTGCACCTTACCGCCGCGACACGTAATGTGCTGCACGTCGAACCCGAGGTCGTCGCCTATCTGTGCACCTCGGGTAGTTTCATCAAGGGCATCGACTACGAACGCTCGCTGCGCGACACCATCTGCCGCGCCGGGGCCGCGAACGCCGTCACCACCTCCGGCGCGCTGCTCGAGGCCATCCGCCATCTCGGTATCGGCCGGATATCGATCATGACCCCCTACGACGAACTGCTCACCGGCAAACTGCGCGATTTCCTCGACGAGGCCGGTTGCACGGTGGTCCGTTCCGAACATCTGGGCCTGGGCGGCGGTATCTGGAAGGTCAACTACCGCACCATCGCCGAACGGATCATCGGCGCCGACGACCCGCGGGCCGAGGCCATTTTCGTCAGCTGCACCAACCTGCCCACCTACGACATCATCGAGCCGCTGGAAAAGGCCCTGGGCAAGCCGATTCTCACCGCCAACCAGCTCACCATGTGGGCCTGCCTCGGCCGGATGAAACTTCCCATGATGGGTCCCGGCCGCTGGCTGCTGGAGGTGTTCTGAGATATGCCGTCCCCCGAGACGACCCGATTCAGGAACGGAGAGCCCATGACGGCACCCACGATCGGTTTCATCTACCCCGACCACGCCGCCGAGGACGACTACCCGCGCGCGGAAACGCTGCTCGGAGTGCGCCTGCCGGTGGCCCATATCTACGGCACCGATCTGCACGCGATTCCCGAACTGCTGGATTTGGGCAGTCCGGACAAACTGCGGCACGGGGCGGAGCAGCTCGCCGCACTGCAACCCGACGCGGTCGTCTGGGCCTGCACCTCCGGCAGTTTCGTCTTCGGCCCGGGCGGGGCCCGCGAACAGGTCCGGGGCCTGGCGGACGCCGCGGGCGTCCCCGCCTCCAGCACCAGTTTCGCGTTCGTCTCGGCGGCCCGGGCGCTCGGTGTGCGCCGGGTGGCGGTGGCGGCGAGCTATCCCGACGAGGTCGCCCGGCTGTTCGCCGAGTTCCTGGCCGACGCCGGGATCACCGTCGTCGCGTTCCGGAGCGCGGGTATCGACACCGCGGCCGAGGTCGGCACCCTCACCACCGAGCAGGTACTCGAACTCGCTGTCGCAGGCGACCACCCCGACGCACAGGCGCTACTGATCCCCGATACCGCCATGCACACCCTCGAGGTACTGCCGCGGCTGGAAGAAGCGCTGGGCAAACCGGTGCTCACCGCGAACCAGGTCACCATCTGGGAGGGATTGCGGCTCGTCGGCGCAAGCCCGATATCGTCCTCGTTGGGCGCATTGTTCGCGGAAGGGTCTGTTCATGGCGGTGATTGATTTCGAACCGGTGGATCAGCGGTCCACCGCCGAGGTGATCGCGGACAAACTGCGCGAGGCGATTGTGCGCGGCAGCCTGGAATCTGGCGCCCAGCTGGGCGAAGCCGATCTGGCCGCACAGTTCGGGGTCTCCCGGGGGCCGGTCCGGGAAGCCATGCAGCGCCTGGTGTCGGAGGGATTGCTGCACAGTATCCGCAATCGTGGCATCTTCGTCATCGAGCTGACCCTCGCCGATGTCGTCGATATCTACCGCGCGCGCACCGCCATCGAGGGCGGAGCGCTCACCCTGATCCTCGACGGCCGCCGAGAGATCGCCTACGAGGCACTGGCTCCCAGCGTGCAGGCCATGCTCGACCGGGCCGGGGCCGGGGACGCCGCGGGCGTCTCCGACGCGGACCGGCAGTTCCACGAGGCGCTGGTGGCGGCCGCCGGGAGCCCGCGGCTGGTGCGGGCGGCGCGCACGCTGCTGATCGAGACCCGGATGTGCCTGGGCGCCCTGCAGACCACCTACCCGGACCTGGGCGTCCAGGCCCAGGAGCATGTGACATTGCGCGAGGCGATCGGAGCCGCCGCGGCGCCCCGGGTACACCGGCTGCTGCGGGACCATATGGACGACGCGGTCCAGCGGTTACGCGGCCGGTACGCCGCCGAGCCGATCCCCGGCTGACTCCGAACGATCAGTCGATCAGGCCCCGCGGGCGTACCACCAGCACCGGCGAGGCACGATTGCCCTTCTCCTGGAGCAACGCGATCACCTTCTCGTCCGCGGTGCGGGCGGCGTAAACGCCCGCTGTTCCGTCCGGCTCCAGCCAGCGTCCGTCGCGCAGTTTCTCCGCCTCGGCGGCGTCGATCGTGCGCTGCGGGAAGCACAGGGCCACCGCGGCATCGATACTCAGACCGGGCGCCGGATCCGCGGCCAGTTCCTCCAGCGTGCGCGCGTGCTCCAGGGTGAATGGGCCGACCCGGGTCCGCCGCAACGCGGTCAGATGGCCGCCCACCCCGAGCGCCGCACCCAGATCGCGGGCCAGCGCGCGCACATAGGTGCCCGACGAGCAATCGACCACCACATCCAGATCGACCAGGCCCTCGTTCGGAAGGTCGCGACGCGCCAGCACCTCGAAGCGGGAGACGGTGACCGGACGCGCCGCGAGTTTCACCTCTTCGCCGGCCCGGTGCCGGGCGTAGGCACGCTCCCCACCGACCTTGATCGCGCTCACGGTGGCGGGCACCTGCTGGATCTCACCGGTGAGTGTGGCCACCCCCCGCGCGATCCCGGCGTCGTCGATACCGTCGGCCGCCGTGGTGGTGAGCACCTCACCCTCCGCGTCGTCGGTGGTGGTGGAGCGGCCCAGGCGGATGGTCGCGGTGTAGCTCTTCGTGGTGAGGGTGAGCAGTCCCAGCAGTTTGGTGGCACGTTCCACCCCGAGCACCAGCACCCCGGTGGCCATGGGATCGAGCGTCCCCGCGTGCCCGACCTTCTTGGTGCGCAGCAGTTTCCGCGCTTTCGCCACGATATCGTGGCTGGTCGGCCCCTCCGGCTTGTCGACGATCAGCAGCCCGCCCAGCAGATCCGCCATCAGCTGTGCGCGATCGCGGTGACGATGAAACCGCCGGTGATCCGCCAACGCCCGTCGAACGAGGTCAGCGGTAATCCGCCGTCATCGGTCTGCCCGGGCACCAGCAGCTGGGACCGGAAGGTCCCCGAACCGGTGCTCTCGGTGGCCTCGTCCACGGTGAAGGTGATGTGCGCGTCCTCGAAACCGAGCCAGCGGGTGGTGAGCGGGAACCACGCCTTGTAGGTGGCCTCTTTGGCGCAGAACAGCAGACGGTCGAGATACAGCGCGCAATCGCTGGTGCGCAGCCATTCCCGTTCGGCGGGCAGGCTCACCGAATCGAGCACTCCCTCGGGGAGGGCGTCGTGTGGTTCGGCGTCGATCCCGATCGACCGGTAGCGCATCCTGTGGGCCAGCGCCGCCCCGCGGAAACCGTCGCAATGTGTGAGGCTGCCCACGATCCCACGCGGCCATACCGGTGCGCCCCGCTCCCCCTTGCCGATCGCGACCGCCGGTTCGCCGAGCTGCGCCAGGGCCTGGCGGGCGCAGTGCCGCGCACCGATGAAGTCACGTCGCCGCTTGTCCACCGATTTCGCGATGAGGTGTTCCTCGGCGGGATGCGGTGTCAGATCCTCCGGATAGTCGAACAACTCGGCGGAGGCGACATCGGCGGGCAGGATTGTCTCGATCATCGTCGCCGAGCCTACTGGGTGCGCGCTCGGGGACGCCGGGCACACCGCCCACCGCCCACCGCCCACCCAGGGCGCTACCGGGAACCGCGAGGTACGGCCGGCCACCTCAGTCGAACCCCCGCCGCCGTTGCGCCTTGGCCCGCATCTCCGCCGCGGCAGCCGCCATCTCGGGGGTCACCCGGAAATGGCCGCCCCATTCGTTCAGGTCGCCGGGGGCGTACTTCGGATCGGGCAGGATCTGGCGCAGCAGATTGTCGGGCTTACCGCGTTTCTGCCATTCCCGCGGATAACCGAGCGACACCTCCTCGAACCGGACCCCGTCGTGGAAGGTGGTGCGCGGGATGTGCAGATGCCCGTAGACGGCGCAGAGCACGTTGTAGCGGATGTGCCAGTCGGCGGTCTGCTCGGTCCCGCACCACAGCGCGAACTCGGGGTACCAGAGCATATCCGTGGGCTCGCGCAGCAGCGGGAAATGGTTGATCAGGACCAGCGGGGTGCCCTCGGGCAGATTGTCGAGCTTGCGCCGGGTCGCGCGCAGCCGGGCCTCGCACCAGGCGTCGCGGGTGAGGTAGGGGTCCGGCGACAGCAGGAATTCATCGGTGGCCACGACATTGCGTTCTCGGGCGATGGCCAGCCCCTCGGCCTTGGTGCGGGCGCCGTCCGGCCGGAACGAGTAGTCGTAGAGCAGGAACAGCGGGGCGATGGTCACGGCGCCGCCATGGGCCTCGGCGCCCGCCCCGGTCCACACCGGGAAGGGGTCCTCGGGGGTGAGCACATCCAGGTCCCGGCACATCGAGACCAGGTAGTCGTAGCGGGCCACCCCGTGCATCTGCACCGGATCCTTGGCGGTGGTCCACAGTTCGTGGTTGCCGGGCACCCATATCACGGTGGCGAACCGCTCCCGCAGCAGCTTCAACGCCCAGCGGATATCGTCGCTGCGTTCGGCGACATCACCGGCGACGATCAGCCAGTCCTCCGGGGAATCGGGACGGATGTCCTCGACCACCGGCTTGTTGCCCTGGTGACCGACATGGATATCGCTCACCGCCATCAACTTGGGTATCACCACACCCACCTTCGCATATCACATGCTTCACCCGGCACCTCTGTACCCGGCCACCCGCTCACGACGGGATTTCGGCACCGACCCGGATCCAACGCCCCGAGAGCGCCCGTGCGCTCACCGCCGCCAGCCGCAACAGCATGAACGCGATCAGGCCGCACCAGATTCCGCCGATCCCCCAATCGAAGGCCAGCGACAGCCAGATCGCCGGCAGAAAACCGATCAGGGCCGCCCCCAGTGTGGTAGTGCGCAGATAAGCGGCGTCCCCCGCGCCCAGCAGCACCCCGTCCAGTGCGAACACCACACCGGCCACCGGGATCATCGCCACGAAGTACCACCACACGACACCGGTCCGGTCCAGCACCGATGCGTCGGTGGTGAACAGCGGTGGGATCAGTGCCGCGCCCGCCGCGAAGGCCACGGCCAGGCCCAGCGCGAACACCTCCGACCACCCGGTCACCCGGCGGGCCACCGCCCGCGCGCCCGCCGCGTTCCGGGCGCCCAGCGCCGACCCCACCAGCGTCTGCGCCGCGATGGCCAGGGAATCCAGGGTGAGGGCCAGGAAGTTCCACAGTTGCAATACCAGCTGATGCGCCGCCACCGACGCCGCCCCGAACCGGGACGCGACGGCGGCGGCCGAGACGAAACACGCCTGGAAGGCGAGACTGCGCACGATCAGGTCACGGCCCAGCACCAGCTGGGCCCGCATCACCGGCAGCCGCGGGCCGAGCGGCACCCGGGCCCGGGCCAGCGCACCCAGGAACAGCCCGGCCGTCACCGCCTGACCCACCACATTCGCCACCGCGGAACCGGGCAGGCCCAGCCGCGGCAACCCGGCGAGGCCGTGCACGAGCAGCGGGCACAGCACCCCCGACAAGCCCAGCCCGACCACCACGTAGGCGAGTGGGCGCCGGGTCTGCTGCACCCCCCGCATCCACCCGTTCCCGGCCATGGAAAGCAGGATCAACGGCACCCCGAACAGGGCGATCCGCAACCAGGCCAGTGCCTCGGCCGCGATCTCCGCGTCCCCCGCGACGGCCCCGGCGATCGGCACCCCGGCCACCTGCACCACCAGGACTATCACCAGTCCGATACCGACGGCCAGCCAGCTCGCCTGCACCCCCTCCTCAACCGCTCCCGGCTCGTCCCCCGCCCCGTGCCGCCGCGCCGAGCGGGCGGTCGTCCCGTAGGCGAGGAAGGTCAGCTGCGAACTGACCTGGGCGAGGAGCAGGCCACCGACGGCCAGTCCGGCGAGCGCCAGTGCCCCCAGCCGGCCCACCACCGCGAGGTCGAACAGCAGGTAGATCGGTTCGGCCACCAGCACACCCAGGGTCGGCAGCGCCAAGCCCAGGATCCGCCGGGGACCGGCCTCCACCGCCGGGGCCGGTGGCCCGGTCGGCTCCGTGTACATCGTCGGCTTCCTGTCCGTACTCGCCCGGCGGCTCCGGGTCGCGCCGCGGGGCGCCTCCTCAACTGTCTCGAGCGGCTCGCCGCTAGCCCAGCGCGGTACGCAACTGCGCCAGGATCTCCGCGGGCTCACCGTAGGTCGTGTACCCGGCCGCGTAACGATGGCCGCCGCCGCCCAGACCCGCGGCCACGGCCGCGACATCGGCGCCGTCGCCGACCCCGGGACCGCTGTCCTTGGACCGCAGCGATACCGTCCAGCGACGTCGTTCATCGGTCGGCCGGGCCTCCTTGAACACTGCCGCGATCCCGGCCTCCGCGGTCGCACGCACGATATCGACCACGCTCTCGGCCTCTTCCTGGCGCACCTCCGCGAGATCGGTGGCCAGTACGAAGGCCGCGACCAGCCCGGTTCCGCCGTGCGCCGCGCGATCGAGCCGCGCCGAGCCGAGCACCGTCGACAACATCCGCAACCAGGCGAAGGGGTGGGTGTCCATCAGGGTGCGGGTGATGGCGGCGCCGTCGATACCGGTGGCCAGCAACCGTTCGGCCAGCGCGTGGGTTCCGGGGGTCACCCAGCGGAAGGACCCGCTGTCGGTGGCCAGTCCGGCGAACAGGCAGTGCGCGATGCCGGCGTCGATCCGCTCCCCCCACGCGTCCAACAGTGCTGTGATGACACTGGCGGTGGACACGGCGTCCGGATCGATCAGGTTGATCTCCCCGAACCGGGTATTGGACCGGTGATGGTCGATCACCAGCGTGCGCGACGCCCCGGACAGCCGGTCGGCGAGGGTGCCGAGCCGGCCCGCGCTGCCGCAGTCCACCGTGACCAGCAGATCCACCTCGGCCGGCACCTCGGCGGGCGGCACCAGGAACCGCATCCCCGGCAGGGTACGCAGTCCGGCCGCCGGTTCGGACGGTTCGGCGAACGACACCCGTACCGGCACACCGCGCCGGTCCAGTACCGCGGCCAGCGCCAAACCGCTGCCGAGGGTGTCGGCATCGGGCTGGATATGGCACAGAACGGTCACCGAACGTGCGCTGTCCAGTGCCCCGACGGCCGCGGTGAAATCGACAGCGGCACCGGTTGTGGTCATAGCGGCCGCGACTCAGTCGTCTTCGCGGGGCGTTTTGTACGGGTCCGCGTCGCCTGCCGGGGTGGCCTCGGCGGCCACCCGCGCGACCTCGTCGTCGGCGGCTCGCGCCCGCGCCAGCAGATTCTCCATCTGGCGCGCCGCGTCCGGCACGGTATCGAGCACGAAGCTGAGCGTGGGAGTGAACTTCACCCCGGTGCCCGCGCCCACCTTCGACCGCAGCACCCCCTTGGCCTTCTCCAGGCCGGCGGCCGCGGCGTCGTAGTCGGGCTCGGCGTCGACGGTTTCACCCATCACCGTGTAGAAGATCGTCGCATCGTGCAGATCGCCGGTCACCCGCGCATCGGTGACGGTGACGAAACGCAGCCGCGGATCCTTGATTTCGTATTCGATTGCCGTGGCCACGATCGCGGAGATCCGCTTGGCGAGCCGGCGTGCCCTGGCTTGATCCACCATGGCCGCTCCTTTCCCTGTTCAGCGACGGTGGGACGGTCCGCGCGAGAACTCGCCGCACGGACCGCGGCCACCGCTGATTTCACTCGCGGCCGGTCAGTCCTCGGGTCCGAAGACACGCCGGCGTACTGCCAGCAACTGTAACTCCGGACGTGCCGCGACATGCCGTTCGCACCGATCCAGCACGGCCGTCAGATGGTCCATTCCGGCCGACACCATCGCCACCCCGAGCAGGGTGCGGCGGTATCGGTCGTGTTCCCCCGCTTCGGCGGTGCTCACCCCGAAGCGCTGGAGTTCGGCCAATATCGGCCGGACCACCGAACGCTTCTCCTTCAACGAGTGCACATCACCCAGCAGGATGTCGAATTCGAGTGCACCGAGGTACACGCAACCTCCCGGTTATGGCGGCTTCCCGGCACGGCGGTACCGCACCGGGCCGGTGCACCGCTGTGCCGATATCGATGACCGGACCGGGCGGTGGAATTCCGCCCGGTCCGTATCAACTCAGTCGCGCGGCTTCTCGCGCAACTCGTAGGCCTCGATGATGTCGCCTTCCTTGATATCGGAGTAGGTCAGCGTCATACCGCATTCGAAGCCCTCGCGGACCTCGGTGGCATCGTCCTTCTCCCGGCGCAACGAGTTGATCGTCGTGGATTCGGCGACCACCACGTTGTCGCGCAGCAGCCGGGCCTTGGCATTGCGCTTGACGCTGCCCGAGGTGACCATGCAACCGGCGATGAGACCGATCTTGGACGACCGGAAGATCGCCCGGATCTCGGCGCGGCCCAGTTCCACCTCTTCGTAGATCGGCTTGAGCATGCCCTTGAGCGCGCTCTCGATCTCGTCGATGGCCTGGTAGATCACCGAGTAGTACCGGATGTCCACGCCTTCGCGGTTGGCCAGCTCGGTGGCCTTGCCCTCGGCCCGGACATTGAACCCGATGATGATCGCGTTCGATGCCGAGGCCAGGTTGACGTTGGTCTCGGTGACACCACCGACACCACGGTCGATAACCCGCAGACGCACCTCGTCGTCGACCTGGATCCCGAGCAGGGCCTCTTCCAGCGCCTCGACGGTACCGGAGTTGTCGCCCTTGAGGATGAGGTTGAGCTCGCTGGTCTCCTTCAGCGCGGCATCCAGATCTTCCAGGCTGATGCGCTTGCGGCTGCGCGCGGCCAGCGCGTTGCGCTTACGCGCGTTGCGCCGGTCGGCGATCTGGCGGGCGATCCGGTCCTCATCCACCACCAGCAGGTTGTCACCGGCGCCGGGCACCGAGGTGAAGCCGACCACCTGCACCGGCCGCGACGGCAGGGCCGCCTCGACATCGGCGCCGTGTTCGTCGACCATCCGGCGAACGCGGCCGTAGGCGTCGCCGGCGACGATGGAATCGCCGACCCGCAGCGTGCCGCGCTGGATGAGCACCGTGGCCACCGGGCCGCGACCGCGGTCCAGGTGCGCTTCGATGGCCACACCCTGGGCGTCCTGTTCCGGGTTCGCCCGCAGGTCGAGCGCGGCGTCCGCGGTGAGCAGCACGGCCTCCAGCAGGGCGTCGATATTGGTGCCCTGTTTGGCGGAGATATCGACGAACATGGTCTCGCCGCCGTACTCCTCGGCCACCAGGCCGTATTCGGTCAGCTGCTGCCGGATCTTCTCCGGGTTCGCGCCTTCCTTGTCGATCTTGTTGACCGCCACCACGATCGGCACGTCGGCCGCCTGCGCGTGGTTGATCGCCTCCACCGTCTGCGGCATGACACCGTCGTCGGCGGCGACCACCAGGATCGCGATATCGGTGGCCTTCGCACCGCGGGCACGCATGGCGGTGAACGCCTCGTGACCCGGGGTGTCGATGAAGGTGATGAGCCGGTCGTCGTCGCCCAGATGGGTGAGCACCTGGTAGGCGCCGATGTGCTGGGTGATACCGCCGGCCTCGCCCTCGCGGACGTTGGCCTTACGGATGGTGTCCAGCAGTCGGGTCTTACCGTGATCGACGTGGCCCATGACGGTGACCACGGGCGGACGCTGCTCGAGGTCCTCTTCGCCGCCCTCGTCCTCACCGTAGGTCAGGTCGAACGATTCCAGCAGTTCGCGGTCCTCGTCCTCGGGGCTGACCACGTGCACGACATAGTTCATCTCGCCGCCGAGCAGCTCGAGGGTCTCGTCGTTGACCGACTGCGTCGCGGTGACCATTTCGCCCAGGTTGAACAGGGCCTGGACCAAGGCGGCCGGGTTCGCGTCGATCTTCTCCGCGAAATCGGACAGTGACGCGCCACGAGCGAGGCGGATCACCTCACCGTTGCCACGGGGCAACCGCACGCCGCCGACCGACGGGGCCTGCATCGAATCATATTCCTGGCGCTTCTGCCGCTTCGACTTGCGACCACGCCGGGGCGCACCGCCGGGACGGCCGAACGCACCGGCCGCACCACCGCGGCCACCGGGGCCGCCCGGACGGCCACCGCCGCCACCGGGACGACCGCGGAAACCGCCACCACCGGCGGGAGCACCGGTACCGGCGGGGGCACCGCCGCCACCACGGTAGCCACCACCACCGCCACCGGGACGGCCGCCGCCACCGGGGCCGCCACCGGGACGACCCGGGCGACCACCCGCGGCCGGACCCGGACGGGCCGAACGCTGGGGCATCGCACCGGGAGTCGGGCGCGGGGGCATGGAGTTGGGGCTCGGACGCGGCCCACCGGGACGGGGACCGCCCTGAGCGGCCGCGGGACGGGCACCACCGGGGCCGGGACGCGGGGCGTTCTGGCCGGGACGGGGACCGCCCTGCGCCGGACCGGGACGCGGGCCGCCCTGGCCCGGGGTCGGGCGGGGGCCCGGCTGCGGACGTGGGGTCGGACGCTCACGCTCGGGAGCCGACGAGAACGGGTTGTTGCCGACGCGCGGGGTCTTGGGGCCGGGTTTCGGGCCCGGACGCACCGGGCTCTGACCAGGGGCGGCGGGACGCGGCTGACCGGGACGCGGGGCGTTGCCCGCCGCCGGGCGGGCGCCGGGGGTGGCCGGTCCGGCCGCGGGAGCTTGGGCCTGCGGGCGCTCGGGCTCCCGGGGCGGCGGCCCCGGTTTCACCGCGGGGCCGGGACGCGGGCCCGCGGGTTTCGGGGCGCTACCGGCGGCCGGAGCCACGGAGGACTCGGCGGTCGGCGCGGTGTCGGCCGGGCTCGAAGCCGCGGGGGTCCGCGGTCCGGGACGGGGGCCGGGCGCCGCGGGTTTCGCCGCACCCGAGGGGCCGGGGCGCGCTGTGGTCTTGGATCCGTTGGATCCGGATTTCGCCGGGGCGGTTTTCGCCGCGAACGATTCGCGCAATCGGCGCGCGACGGGTGCCTCCACCGTCGACGACGCAGACTTCACGAACTCGCCCTGCTCCTTGAGCTTCGCGAGTAGTTCTTTACTCGTGACACCGAGTTCTTTTGCCAACTCGTGCACGCGGGCCTTGCCTGCCACTGCTCTCCTCACTGAGAGGTCGAGCAGTGCCGCCCGCCTGCTGGCGGGGACCCGCACGACCTCGGGTTAACTCCGATGGACGTTCATCGTTGGTACTTCACGGTGTGCTCATGAGTGCTCGTGCCTGTTCTCGAGGTGTTGCTCAACGGCTGAGATATCCAGATGTCCGGACACTCGTAGTGCTCTGCCGATCGCTCGGCGCCGAACCGCAGTGCTCAGACAAGCCGAAAAGGGGTGCAGCCACGCACCCCGCCCGGAAAGTCTGCGCTGTGGATCGGGAACGATCGTCACAGTGTCCGTACCGTCGCCGGTCGAACATCCGCACACCACGATCCTCAGCAGTTCGGGGGCCGGTTCGCG
The DNA here is from genome assembly GCF_050942415.1 of Nocardia grenadensis. Taxonomy (NCBI): domain Bacteria; kingdom Bacillati; phylum Actinomycetota; class Actinomycetes; order Mycobacteriales; family Nocardiaceae; genus Nocardia; species Nocardia grenadensis. The sequence goes on from NZ_CP192054.1 coordinate 4,547,771, forward strand.
TTTCCGGCAACCGACACACGTTCGCACCGGAGCCACCGGGCGCCGGAGCGCCGCCGACTCGTCGCCGCGTTCGCGGTCGGTAACCGAAGACTCGGACCGAACCTCGTACCACTCTACCGCCGACCGCTGCGTGCCCTCCAACCCCGCCCCCGATGACGTCGCGCGGACCGAGTCGGTCCGGCGTGTTCGCTGGTCGCGGGGGGTCGGCCGCGCGGACGCCGATTCGGGGTGGGCCGTCACCGGCGATGCGCCTCCGTTCGCACCGCGCCGCCGGCGTCCGGGGCCGCGTCGCTGCGGATATCGATCCGCCAGCCGGTGAGCCGGGCCGCGAGACGGGCGTTCTGCCCCTCCTTGCCGATGGCCAGCGAGAGCTGGAAATCCGGGACGATCACCCGGGCGGCTCGCGCATCCGGATCCACAACTGTGACGGAAACCACCTTCGACGGCGACAGCGCATTGCCGACGAAGGTCGCCGGATCGTCGGCGTAATCGATGATGTCGATCTTCTCGCCGGCCAGTTCGCTCATCACATTGCGCACCCGCTGCCCCATCGGACCGATACAGGCGCCCTTGGCGTTCACTCCGGAGACCGTGGAGCGCACCGCGATCTTGGACCGGTGCCCCGCTTCCCGGGCCACCGCCACGATCTCCACCGACCCGTCCGCGATCTCGGGCACCTCCAGCGCGAACAGCCGCCGGACCAGATTGGGATGGGTCCGCGACAGCGTGATCTGCGGACCACGCGGGCCCCGCGACACCCCCACCACATAGCACTTGATCCGGTCACCGTGCTCGTAGTTCTCCCCGGGCACCTGCTCGGCGGACGGGATCAGCCCCTCGGCCCCGTGCAACTCACTGCCGATCCGCACCACCACCGTGCCGCGGGCATTGGCGCGCGCGTCGCGCTGCACCACGCCGCCGACGATATCGCCCTCGTGGGTCGAGAACTCGCCGAAGGATTTCTCGTTCTCGGCGTCCCGCAACCGCTGCAGCACGACCTGGCGCGCGGTGGTGGCGGCGATCCGGCCGAAACCCTCCGGGGTGTCGTCCCATTCGGAGATCACATTGCCGTCGGCGTCGAGTTCGGTGGCGAGCACTCGCACGACCCCGGTGCGCTGATTGATCTCTACCCGGGCGTCGGGTTGATGGCCCTCGGTGTGCTTGTAGGCGGTGAGCAGCGCGGATTCGATCGCGGAGATCACGGTTTCGATCGATATCCCCTTATCCGCCACGATGGCGCGCAGGGCTTCGATTTCGATGTTCATTCCATGGTCCCTTCGGTCGAATCGGACGCGGCGACAGCAGTTCCGGTGAGTTCCGCGGCGTCCACTCCCGCGGGTGGGCGGCCGGCGGCGACGCCCCCGGCGAGTTCGAGTTCGCGCGCGTTCGGTGGGGAGAATTCCACTTCCACCACGGCGCGTGCGATATCGGCCAGACCGACGCTCACCAGGCGTGGTCCGGGTCTACCACTCAGTACCAGCGCGATCCGGTCATCCTCGAGGACACCGATCCGGGCGGTGAAGCGCGTCGGCAGGCCGGGCTCCGGCGGTGCGACGCCCGGCTTCAAGGTGATCTCGGCCTTCCGGCCGCGAGCCCGGCGCCAGTGCCGGGGGGCGGTGAGCGGGCGTTCGATCCCCGGGGTCGTCACCTCGAGCAGGTACCGGGCGGCCTCGAATTCGTCGTCCGCGTCGTCCAGGCAAGCCGACACCCGCGCGCTGAGTTCGGCGATGCTATCCAGGTCGGCGCTGCGGTCACTGTCCACGATAACCCGTACCCGGGTCTGTCCCGCCGCGGTCGAAACCTCGACACCCTCGAGATCGAATCCTCGACCGGCGACGAGTCCGGCGACGAGCCGGCTCACCCTCTCCTCGGTCGGCATGGGCATATGGGCAGCTCCTGGTTCAGTTGTCACGCGGACGGAAATGTTCTGTGCCGGTGATCCAGCGTAACGCGCCCAGGGAAGGGAAAGGACCAGCGGTCTGCGGTAAGTCCACCCGGTGGTGCCCACAGTCGGGTGACTCCTCCGGTCTGGCACGATGGTCCGGTGACCGAGCGCGTTACCGACCGGCCCGCGGCCGGGCCTCCCCGCGGCCCCTTCCCCGACCGGCCGGGCCACGCCCGCCGGATGAATCGCCGTACCGCGCTACGGGTCGCGGGCGGCGGCACGGTCGGGCTGTTCGCCGCCGGCGCCCTGGTCGCCTGCGCGGAGGATCCGATCACCGAGCCGGATGTCCTGGTCGCTCAGGAATTCTCGGCCCGCAGCGATGCCGCGGCGGCCACCGCCGCCATCGCAATCGAACCGCAACGCACGGACGCGCTCACCGTTATCGCCACGGAACGCACCGCGCACGCCACGGCGCTGCGCACCGAGATCGATCGGGCGATCGGTATCTACGGCGACGGCACGACCCCCGCCGTGCGCACGCCGGCGCCCACCACCACCCCGGCCCCGGAGACGCCGCCGAGTATCGCCGCGCTGCGCGATCGGCTGACGTCCTCGCAGCGGGCCGCGGCCGATCTCGCCGTCACCCAGTCCGGCTACCGGGCGGGCCTGCTCGCCTCGATCAGCGCCGCCTGCGCGGTTCAGGTGGGGGTGCTGCTGGTATGAGCGGTACCGAACAGCAGGCGTTGCGGGATGCCCTCGACGCCGAGTACGCGGCCGTCTACGCCTACGGCGTGATCGCCGCCCATACGAGCCCGGAGTTGCGGCGCACGGTCAACGAGCACACCGCCGCGCATCGCGCCCGCCGCGACGGCACGGTCGATCTCCTCATCGCTGACGGGGCCGCCGCGCCGCCTCCCGAGCCCGCTTACACCGTGCCCGTCGAGGTCACCGACCCGGCGTCGGCCGCCCGGCTGGCCGTCGTGGTGGAAACCGATACCGCCGTGGCCTGGCGCGCGGTGATCGAGCACGCCGGTACCGAGCTCATCCGGCGCACCGGTCTGGACGCGCTCACCGAATCGGCCGGGCGGCGTGCCATCTGGCAGGCGGCGGCCGGTATCACGCCGGCGACCACCGCGTTCCCCGGGCAGCGCTGATCCGGTACCGGATCAGGGCGGTGCCCATTCCGTGCGGTTGGTCGAGTGCGGCCGATCGGGCCGGGGCCGGGGGAAGACCGTGCCTTCCTGGCTACCCCGGCCACGCGACCAGGGCGCACTGCCCCGCGGTGGGCGTTCCTGCGGGGTGAGCGAGCCCAGCCCGCCCGGCATGCCGGGGAGGTAGGGCATCGACGAGCCCGTCCCCGAGTTCCACGGCGTGGATCCGGGCGGATGACCGGATGCCTGTTCCGCTCCCGTGGGCGTCCACGGCGTGTGCCCGGCCGCCGCGGCGATCGGGTCGCCCGGCGGCACCGCGGCGTCGGTCCGGGGCGGGTCGTCAGCGGTGGGGACCGGTACCGCCGATTGCTGTCCCGCGGCCGGGGGTGGGCCCGCGACCTGCGGGCCGGGGGTGGGCTCGGGTGGCTCCGGGGTCGCGGGGGTGCCCGGGGCCGGGTGCGCCTCGGCCGGCGCATGCGGTGCCGGGTCCGGCGCATGCGGTGCCGGATCCGGGGGCGGCCGGTCGCCGCCCACCCCTCCACCGATCGCCGCGGGTGCCGTGGAGTCCGGGGATACACCGGCCGCGAGCCGGTCGGCGGATCCCGGGTAGTGATCGGCCGTACGGGTCTCGGTGGGCTCCGCGGCCGGGAGGGGGCGCTCCGCGGAGGGCGTGAGTTCCGTGGAGCCCGGCGCGGCCGCGGCGGCGATATCGGCCGGCCCCACGTGCTGCGCGGCCGCCGCGTCGGCCTCCATCAGCAGGGCGATGGTCTGCGCACCCCCGGCCGCGTCCCGCACGCCGCGGCGCATCACCTCGCCGGCGGACCCCCCGACCGCCCCGAGCCTGGTGGTCAGTTCGCCGGTGACGGAGTCCACGGATGCACCGTCCTCGATCATCGCCACCGCCTCGTTTCACCCTCGGGCCCGGTTGTCACGACCGCGGCCGCTCTACTGTGTACGAAACCGCGGTCGCCGACGACCGATCGACTCGGCCGCTCGACCGTGGCCCGGACGCCACGCGACATCCGACACGTAACCACCGTCACTCACGGCCACTACCACCGGGGGTGGGAAGACATGCTCGGCAAGCGGATTCGGCCACCGGAAGAACCGGCCCCCGGACCGCCGGCGCGGCGGCACCTCGCTACGAATACGACGCGACCCCGACCGGGCCGGTGCCCAGGCACACCACCGATCCGGGGGTCCCGTTCCGGATGATCAGTGCCGAACCACTGCCGACGATCCGCACGTAGACGGTATTCAGACCCGCCCGTACCGGCGCCTGCACCCGGTCGCCACGTTCGAGACCTACGGTGAGAGTCGCGTCGCGGTCGGCGAAATAGTTGAGTTGGGCGGTCCACTCGTGCGCGATCATGGGGCCGTCGAGCGGGACCCGGACCGAGAGATCCCCGCCGATCCGGTAACCACAGCCCGGTTCCGGGCCGGGCGGGATCCCGCGGTTCCACCAGACCCGGGCGTCGGCGAAGGCGCCGGAGTCGGTGATCATTCGCAGGCGGTCGGTGGCCGCGGCGAAAGCGCCGGGCGGGGCGATCGACGAGAGCACTCGGCCCGCCTCGTTCTCGGGATAGGCCGTCGGATTGAGCACGGTCCAGGGCACCTCCTGGGCGAGCAGCGGCGCTCCGTCCCATCGGGCGAACTCAGACTTCACCGTGGTCACATAGGCTTTCGTCGGCCCCTCGGACCAGCTGCGGGTAAAAGTGTAGGTGGACCAGAGACTGCTCAGCGCGAAGACGGTCACCACGACGGCCGCCGGGACGCGTCCGCGCCACCGACTGCCGCGCCTGTCGCCCGCCGGGCCTTCCCGCGCGGCGCCGCCCCTCGCACGGCCATGATCGAAAGCCCGCAGGATCAGCGCGCCCGCGGCGGTGAGAACCACCGCGGCATCGGCCAGATAGCGCAGCGACATCATGAGTTCGTCGACGGTGTTGGGTCCCGCCCGCATCAGGACCACCGGTATCTGCACCGCGGGTACATAGACCGCCGCCGCCACCCATACCGGCCAGACCACGCGCCGCGCCCGGACCGTCAGCAGTATTCCGGCGGCCAACAGCGCCCACGCCGTCCAGACCGCCCAGCCGGGAGCGACCGCCCACGGCGCCGACGGCACCCACCGTTCCCAGCCCCACGGCCCGCCCAGCAGCGCGGTCACCACCGCGGCCCAGGTCGCGCGGGGCAGCATATGGGCCAGGTCGGCGGAGCCGCCCTGGCCGCCCGAGACCCCGGCCGCCGCCAGGTAGACCACCGCCCAGAGCGCGAGCACTGCCGCGGCCCCGCCCCACAGCCCCGCACCGCGGCGCAGCACCTCCGGCACGGCCGGGCCGCGCCCGTCGACGTAGCGCCGCAGCAGGACCACGACGAACGCCACGAACGGCACCACGACCGCTTTCTCGAAGAACAGCAACCCCACCGTCGTGACCAGGACTCCGGAGACCGCGTACCGGCGGCGGCCGGTACGGTCCAGCAGCACCGCGTCGCCCACCACCCAGGCGAGCGCGAATTGCAGGGGTAGCGCGTTCAGCGCCGCCGACCACCAGGCGAAGGCGGGAAGGGTCAGCGGGGAGAACAGATAGAACGCCAGGGGGATCAGCAGTGCCCGGCGCCGCCCGAGTAAGACCAGCAGCATGCGCAGCACCGCGAGCGAGGCCGCCAGCTGGCCGGCCAGCAACATGACCGCGGTCGCCCCCCAGTTCAGCGGCGCGACGGCGGTGACCAGCCAGGACACCGCGAAGGCCAGCGGCATGAAATGACCGTCGTGGTCGTGCAGCAGCAACTCACCGGACAGCAGCGGCAGCGTCCCGGCCCGGCCGGCCAGGATCAGATCGTCCCAGTAGAAATAGCCGTGCGCGGTCACCCACGCCCGGACCGCGAGTTGTGCGGCGATGAGCCCGGCCGCCACCCACAGCACGGTGACGCCGGGGGCACGCAACCGGTTTCCGAGCGCGGCCCGCGCGTGCGCCGGGAATATCGCCGGGCTCCGGATAGACGTGCGCTCCGGGGTGAGTGCCGGAGCGGTTCCCATGTCGACCCACCCTACAAGCGACCCGGCCGGAGCACCGTGTGATCGGTGCTCCGGCCGGGTCGGCGTCGGCTTTCCCCGGATTGGACCTACTCGTCGGCCTCGCCGTCCGGCTCGGTGTCCAGGCCGAGGTCGTACTCGCTCAGATCCACGGCATCGGTGCGTTCGTCCCCGATATCCAGCAGTTGCGCGACGGCGTCGGAATCACCGTGCGCGGCCCGTTCGCGCAATTCGGTCAGGTTCGGCTCGCGATGGCCGGACCGTTCGGGCTCATACATACAGCGCACCTTCCCTGGAGGTTCGGCGCCGAGCCAACAGCTCGTACGCTCCGGCATCCGAGCTTAGGTGGGTTGCCGGATCGTCGCCGAATCCGCAGGAAGATCCTTGCGGTCAGCCGTGGTCCGCGAGACTCGGGCCGGTGTACAACGGCAGGTCACCAGCGGTTCGGATACCCGGTTCGGCGGCCACCACGGCGAGTATGGCGTTGACCACCCGGCCCACTCCGCCCAAGATCACCGCGTAATTGTGATCACCGTGCCGGCCGGACGGACAGATGTCCACCGCGTAGGAGGGTTCGCCGGTGATCTCCACCCGGTAGGAGCCGCCGGGCTGCGCGGGTCGCGCCGGTCCGGTCGCATATCATCGCTCAGCCGGGTGATGTGCTCGACCACGATGGCGAGGCGGCCGGCCACACGGCCGGTCATCTCGAACCGCAGCGCGGCCTGCGTGCCCGCGGGCACCTCACCCACCGGCCGCACCCATGGATCACACTCCGTACGCGGCCAGGAACGTGCGCACCGCGGCGTCGACCGCTCGGTCCAGTTCGCGCTCGGACGGCGACTCGTCGCCGAACCGGTGGCGCGACCGAAGCGAGGCAGTGAGCAACGCGGCCCAATGCGCCGCCGCGATGTCGGGTTCGCCGATCCGCAGCGCGCCCGCGACGGCGAACCGAGCGAGTCGGTCGGCCAATGCCCGGCCGACGTGATCGCTCACGCCGTCGGCGATATCGAGCAGGTCGGGGAACTGCCCGGCTTCGGCACACAGGAGACGGCGTAGCGCCCGGGATTCCGCAGAGCAGTAGCACCGGAGAAGTGCGCCGCCAATGTCGCGCAGCGTTGCCGCGAGATCCGGCCCCGGTTCCGTCAGCCGGTCGAGCACGGCCAGGTTCGCGGCCAGCGCGGCCTCCGACAGCGATCGCACCGCTGCGCGGAAGACCTGCTCCTTATCACCGAAATGGCTGTACACCGTCGCTTTGGCGACTCCCGCTTCGGCGGCGATCCGGTCCATCCGAGTGTGCGCGTAGCCGGTCCGGCCGAACACCACGAAGGCGGCGTCGAGTATCGCCTGCTGTTTGTCGATGCGACCGCGGGCGGGAACGGTAACCGAGTCCATGCGAGAACAACCGTGTCATCGACCATGTGCGCAGCGCTTATCCGGCGATCGATATCCTCACCCTCGGGGCGCGGTATTACCGATCATCGCGTGCGCTGACCGCCGACGGCTTCGAGGCGTCGTTCGCCCTGTTCTACCTCAGCCGCTACCTCCTCACCCACGGCCTGGCCGAGACACTCGGCCGGCCCACCACGCCGATCGTGCTGGACCTTTCCGGCCCGGGTGGCGACCTCGCCCGGATCAACTGGGACGACCTCCAGTTCGCCCGCGGCTACGCCCCGGACGCGGTCATGCACCAATGCGGCAAACTCAGCGATCTGCTCGCGGTTACCTTCGTGCGCGAGCACGCGAACAGTGGCGTTCGCTATCTACTCCTACACCCGGGGCTGACCGCGACCGGATTCACCGGGTCCTATTCCGCCGAGGATGCGGCGACAGTGGCCGATATGTGCCGACGCGGGCAACCCACCGGAGCCGCTGTCGCTCGCATCATGCACCACCTCGACCACCCGCCGGTGACGCCCCTGTCCGCCTTTAGGCAGGACACCCCGGTCGACACGACGGGTACCGCATTCGATATCGCGGCGGCCGAGCGGCTCGCCACTCATACGAGAGAACTACTGACCGGCGCCGGGCCGGGTCCACAGGCCTGAACCTCCCGGCCCCCCGGTTCCGGACGGGAGGCCGGGGTCCACCCCACCACTGCGCGCCCTTCGGCAGCACGACCGCGACGGCGGACGCCACGCTCCGGCACTCCGTGCCGGATGCCGTGGCCGGCATGTACCCCGACGGCGAAATCTCGGGCGAATCGCACCAACACCCGTATCGTGCGCGACATATCGACCTCCACTACACAGATCTGTAAAGTTCGGCGTCCTCTACGATAGGTACACTGACCTGTGAAGGCAAGGAGGTGGGTATGACCGGCACTGTGGGCAGGGAGGAACTGACCCCGGGCGCCCGGCGAATTCTGGACACCGCCGGCGAGCTCTTCTACTCGCGCGGTATCCATGCCGTCGGTGTCGATACCATCGCCGCCGAATCCGGCGTCACCAAACGCACGCTGTACGACCGTTTCGGATCCAAGGACGGCTTGCTCGTCACCTACCTCGAAGATCGGGACCGGCGCTGGCGGGCTCGCATCGATACCCACCTCGCGGCGGAGACCGATTCGATACGGCGACTACTGGCGCCCTTCGACGTCCTCCCGGAATGGCTGCCGACCAACAGCAGAGGGTGCGGGTTCATCAATGCTTTCGCCGAACTACCCGATCCCGATCACCCGGGGCGGCAGGTGATCGTCGAGGAGAAGACCTGGCTACGCGATCTCTTCCGGGAACTGGCCGCGGCGGCCGGGGCCGCGGATCCGGATCTGCTCGCCGTACAGCTGCTCAGCCTGCACGAGGGCGCCATCATCAGCTTCTCCATCACCGGCGAGCAGACCGCCGCGACCGCGACGCGCGCCGCCGCGCTCCAGCTCGCCGAGCAGGCCACCCGTCGGCACCGCTGACGAGCCGCGCGGCGAGCGGAGCGACCGCTAGCCGCGAACCCGGGCGAGCACCGCCTCGACCGCGGATTCGGCGGGCACGTCCTGGGCCTCGCCGGTGAACCGGTCACGCAGCTCGACCTTGCCCTCGGCCCAGCCCCGGCCGATCACCAACACGTAGGGCATACCGAGCAGTTCGGCATCCTTGAACTTCACCCCGGGCGAGGCGGTGCGATCGTCGAAGAGCACGTCGAGACCCTGCGCATGCAGCGCCGCCACCACTTCTTCGGCACCGGCCCGGGCGGCCTCGTCCTTGTTGGCGATCACCACGTGCACGTCGTACGGCGCGACCTCCGACGGCCAGCGCAGTCCCTTGTCGTCGTGCTGCTGTTCGGCGATGACCGCGACCATGCGCGAGACACCGATCCCGTAGGACCCCATCACGAGCCGCACCGGTTTACCGTTCTCCCCCAGCACATCGACCTCGAAGGCGTCGGTGTACTTGTAGCCGAGCTGGAAGATGTGGCCGATCTCGATACCGCGCGCCGCGACCAGCGGGCCACGGCCGTCGGGCGATATATCCCCGTCGCGCACCTGCGCGGCCTCGATGGTGCCGTCCGGGGTGAAATCGCGGCCGGACACCAGGCCGACGATATGCTTGCCGGGCTCGTCGGCACCGGTGATCCAGGAGGTTCCGGTGACCACCCGCGGATCGACCAGGTAGCGGATACCGTTGGCCTGCAATCCCTTCGGGCCGATATAGCCCTTCACCAGGAAGGGGTTGGCGGCGAAATCGGCGTCGGTGAGCAGTTCCACCTCGGCCGGTTCGACCGAGGCGCCGAGACGTTTGTCGTCGACCTCGCGGTCGCCGGGTACGCCGATACCGACGATCTCGGTCTTCCCGTCGGGATGCCGCAGTTTCACCATGACGTTCTTCAGCGTGTCCGCGGCGGTCACCGGGCGGCCGAAGCGCTCGGCGATGCCCGCACCGTTCGCCCAGTCCACCAGGGTCGCGATGGTGGGGGTGTCGGGGGTGTCGTGGACCTGCGCCGCGGGCTGCCCTTCGAGGGGCAGCGGGTCGGGCGCCGGGGTGACCACGGCCTCCACATTCGCGGCGTACCCGGACTCCCGGCACACCACGTAGGTGTCCTCACCGACCGGGCTGTCGGCCAGGAACTCCTCGGAGGCACTGCCGCCCATGGCGCCGGAGGTCGCGGCGACGATCACGTACTGCACGCCGAGCCGGTCGAAGATGCGCTGGTAGGCCTCGCGGTGCGCGGTATAGCTGGCCTTCAGCCCGTCCTCGTCCAGGTCGAAGGAATAGGAGTCCTTCATGATGAACTCGCGGCCGCGCAGGATGCCGGCCCGGGGCCGTTCCTCGTCGCGGTACTTGGCCTGGATCTGGTACAGGGTGACCGGCAGGTCCTTGTAGGAGTTGTACTCGCCCTTGACGGTGAGAGTGAACAGCTCCTCGTGGGTGGGACCGAGCAGATAGTCGGCGCCCTTGCGGTCCTGGAGCCGGAACAGGGCGTCACCGTATTCGGTCCAGCGGTTGGTGGCCTCGTAGGGGTCGCGCGGCAGCAGCGCCGGTAGCGAGATCTCCTGCGCGCCGATGGCGTTCATCTCCTCGCGCACCACCTCCTCCACCTTGTGCAGCACCCGCAGGCCCAGCGGCAGCCACGAGTACACACCCGGCGCGATCCGGCGCACATAGCCGGCGCGCACCAGCAGCTTGTGGCTGGGCACCTCGGCGTCGGCGGGGTCGTCGCGCAACGTACGGAGGAACAGTCGGGAGAGGCGGGTGATCACGGTTGCCCAGCGTAGCCCCTGTGCGTCCGCCGGCCACATTCGATTACCGGTGGTGGGCGCCGTGCGCTCGGGACGGCCGCCGGACCCCGGATCCGTCCCGTCGGGGCCGGCGGGCGGGCGCGGCGGCGACCGGTACCGTAACCGGTCGTGCTGGTGCTGCTCCCCCCTTCCGAAACCAAATCCGACGGCGGTTCCGGCGGCCCGCTGGAGCTGTCGGCGCTGGCCTTCGACTCGCTCACCGAGGTCCGTGCGCAGCTGATCAGCGACCTGGTCGCACTGGCCGGCGACCCGGATGCCGCCCGGGCTGCCCTGGGACTCGGTAAGAACTCCGAGGCCGAGCTGGCCCGCAATGCCGCGGTGCGCACCTCCCCCACCCGGCCCGCGCTGGAACGCTATACCGGCGTTCTGTACGACGCGCTGGACGCGAGTTCCTTCACCCGCGCCCAGCGCGTGAAAGCACTCGCCCGGATCGCGGTCGGCTCGGCGCTTTTCGGCGCGGTCCGCGCCGGTGATCCCATCCCCGCGTACCGGCTGTCGGGCGGCTCGAAACTGCCGGGCCGGCCGACCCTGGCGGCGGTCTGGCGTGATCACCTGGGCCCGGCCCTGCGCGACGCGGCGGGCGACGAACTCGTGGTGGACCTGCGATCGGGCACCTACCAGCAGCTCGGCCGGGTACCGGGCGCGGTCACCGCGACGGTGCTCACCGAGCACGCGGACGGTTCACGCACGGTGGTCAGCCACTTCAACAAGCACCACAAGGGACTGCTGGCCCGGGCCCTGGTACTCACCCGCGCCGAACCCGGGGATATCCGCGCGATCGCCCGGGTCGCGAACAAGGCCGGACTGCGCACCGAGGTCGACTCGGCTACCGAGCTGGTCGTCCTCACCTGATCCAGGGCCCGCGACCTCCGCCGGGCGGCTGCGGACTGTGCTCCACCGGCCCGTAGGCTCGAGCCTTGTGCCGAACACGTCAGCCGATACCGACAACCTGTCCGCCGGGGACTCGAACTACCTGGTGGGGCTCGATCTGAACGGACGCCGGGTCGTCGTCGTGGGCGGAGGCAGCGTGGCACAGCGCCGGTTGGGCCTGCTCATCGCGGCCGGCGCCGCCGTCGAGGTGATCACCCGGGAGGCCACCCCCGCGGTCGAGGCGATGGCCACCGCGGGCCAGATCACCCTCACCCTGCGCGATTACGCCGACGGTGATCTCGACGGCGCCTGGTACGCCATCGCTTGCACCGACGCACCCGAGACCAATGCCGCCGTCGTCGCCGAGGCCACCAAGCGCCGGATCTTCTGCGTCCGCGCCGATCACGCGCAATCCGGGACGGCGGTCACCCCGGCGACCGCCCGCTACGACGGAATGACCCTGGGCGTGCTGGCCGGCGGTCGGCATCGGCGCTCGGCCGCGGTCCGCACGGCGCTACTGGAAGCGCTGCAATCGGGTGTGGTGACCGATGACGAGACCCCCATGACGCCCGGTGTCGCCCTGGTCGGTGGTGGGCCCGGCGACCCGGATCTGATCACCGTGCGCGGCCGCCGGCTGCTGGCCCGGGCCGATCTGGTGGTGGCCGACCGGCTGGCCCCGCCGGAGCTACTGGCCGAGCTGGGGCCCGATGTCGAGGTGGTGGACGCCGCCAAGATCCCGTACGGACGCGCGATGGCGCAGGACGCGATCAATCAGGCGCTGGTGGATGGTGCCCGGGCGGGCAAATTCGTGGTCCGGCTCAAGGGCGGCGACCCCTACGTATTCGGGCGCGGCTACGAGGAACTCGAGGCCTGTGTCGACGCCGGGGTGCCGGTGACGGTGGTGCCGGGAGTCACCAGCCCGATCTCGGTTCCGGCGGCCGCGGGGATTCCGGTCACCCATCGCGGGGTGACCCATGAGTTCGTGGTGGTCAGTGGCCATATCCCGCCGGACCACCCGGATTCGCTGGTCGACTGGCCGGCGCTGGCCCGGCTGCGCGGCACCCTGGTCCTGATGATGGCGGTGGAGCGGATCGAACAGTTCGCGGCGGTCCTGCGCGCGGGTGGCCGCCCCGCCGAGACCCCGGCCACGGTGATCCAGGAGGGCACCCTGCGTGGTCAGCGGGTGCTGCGGACCACACTCGCCGATGTCGCCGAACGCGTCCGCGCCGAAGGGATCCGGCCGCCCGCGATCATTGTGATCGGGCCCACGGCCGGGTTCAGCGCCGTGCCGGTAGCGGCCGGCGACAGTCCGTTACAGTGACCCACTGTGCTCGATAACCCCCCAGCTATCAAATATCCGGTGACGAAACGAGCGTTCGGCCTCGCCATTCTCGTGCTCAGCGGGTTACAGCTGATGGTGGTGCTGGACGGCACCGTGGTGATCCTGGCCCTGCCGCGGTTGCAGGAGGAGATGGGCCTGTCCAGTTCGGGCAGCGCGTGGACCATTACCGCCTACGGGCTGCCGTTCGCCGGCCTCATGCTGCTCGGCGGCCGGATCGGCGACTCGTTCGGCCGCCGGCGCATGTTCGTCCTCGGTGTGGGCCTGTTCACGCTGGCCTCCATGCTGTGCGGGCTGGCGCAGGGTGAGCAGATGCTCGTCGCCGCGCGCGCCTTCCAGGGCACCGGTGCCGCGCTCGCCGCGCCCACCGCGTTCGCGCTGGTCGCCAGTACCTTCGCCCCGGGCAAGGTCCGCAACCAGGCCTTCGCCATCTTCGGCTCGATGGTGGCGCTGGGTTCGGTCGGCGGACTGGTGATCGGCGGGGCGCTCACCGAGGCCAGCTGGCGATGGATCTTCCTGATCAATGTGCCGATCGGTGTGCTCATCGTGATCGGTGCGCTGGTCGCGCTCCGCGATACCCACCATCAGCGGCTCACGCTGGACGTGCGCGGCGCGTTCCTCGGCACCCTGGCGTGTGCCCTGATCGTCTGGGGCGCCACCGAGGGGCCGGAACTCGGCTGGGGTGACCCGCTGGTCTACGGCACGCTGATCGCGGGTGCGGTGCTGCTGCCGGTTTTCGTCTTCGCGGAACGTCACGTGGACAACCCCCTGCTGCCGTGGACCCTGTTCGACAGCCGCGACCGCGTTGCCACCTTCGTGGTGATCCTGCTCGCCAGCGGCGTACTGGGCGCCACCACCTATTTCGCCGGCCTGTTCGTGCAGAACGTGGTGGGTTACAGCCCGCTGGTCGCCGGGATCTCGTTCATCCCGTTCACCGTCGGCGTCGGCCTCGGCAGCGCGGTGGCCACCCGGTTGGCGCTGCACGTCGCGCCCCGGTGGTTGCTGGTCGGCGCGGCGGTGGTGCTCATGGCCGGCCTCGGCTACGGCTCGACGCTGGACGCCGACGTCGGCTACTGGTCCACCCTGCTGCCGCTGTTCTCGGTGATCGGTTTCGGCATCGGTATCGCCATGGTGCTCATCCCGCTGTGTGTGCTGGTCGGGGTGCCGCCGGACGAGATCGGCCCGCTTTCGGCGATCGGGCAGATGTTCCTGAACCTGGGGACCCCCATCGCCATCGGCGTGCTCACCCCGCTGGCCGCCTCCCGGACCCTGTCCGAGGGCGGGACCATCAAGAAACCGGCCGAGATGTCGGCCGCCGAGATCACCGCGCTCGGTGACGGTTACACGCTGGCCCTGTTGGTGGCCGCCATCGGCGGGCTGCTGGTGGGCCTGATCGCGCTGACCCTGCGCTACACCGCGGAAGAGGTCGCCCGGGCCCAGCACGCCCAGGACGAGGCCCAGTCGGCCTGAGCCCGGCGACCACCGGTCACCGCGTCACAACCGCCCGGTGATCTTGGTCGGGGTGATCCGCACCGCCACCCGCGGGCCGTCGTCCACCGAGGCCGGATTGAACTCGGCGTACGGCTTTCCGGTGTACTTGATCGACATCCGGTCACCGACCAGCATGTCGGGGTCCGGGGTGAGGGTGGCGGTACCGCGGATCTCCGCGTAGACGTACGGGTTGTCCGGCGGCGCGATCAGCACCGAGATACGCGGATCGCGGGCCAGGTTCTTGCCCTGGACGCGGTCGGTCGTCGTGGAGTAGAGCAACTCGTCCCCGTCCCGGTCGATCCAGGTGACGGTCAGATGCGGATGCCCGTCGCGGCCGACGGTGGCCACGGTGACGAACAGTTTGGCATCGTCGATGTACTTCTTGACGGTGTCGGGCAACGAGATAGCGCTCATGCACACGAGCAACCCGCTCCGGTGGATGTTTATTCCGGCCCACCCCGGCGGATCCGCTCCCAGCTCCGCCGACAGGCTGCCGAGTTCGGCCTGTGTGGCCAACTCCGGCAACGCGGCCGGGCCGTGGTCGGCGTGGCGGTCGTGGGTCCGCTCGGGCATCCGGCTCATCGGCTCCGCGCCCACCTCGCGTGGTCACGCCGGCGCAGCGTCACCCTCATCGTGGTCCTCCCACCCGGCGGAGCGACTCACCCCGGACATCGAAGGAATTATGGTCGGCCGGCCGCGCCCGGGGAGCGATTCGCGACAGCCACCCGATGATCCGCCGAATCGACACCGCCCGAGACTGAAACACGTTACAGTCTCCCGCACGCGAGCGACCCGGTGCCGTATCGGACCGGGCAGTCGCCGCGTCGAGGCCGGATGGCGTCAGGAGGACGACGATGCCCGACGATGTGAACCCCACCGAACATATGCGGCTCACCACCAGCGAACGCGATCTGGACACGCTGGCGGGTCAACTCTCCGCGTGGTTACAGGACCGGGTCGGCGCCGACGAACCACCGGTCATCAGTGATCTGCAACGGCCGCTGTCCGGGGGCCTGTCCAGCGCCTCGGTACTGTTCGACGCGCACTGGAAGGCCGGCGGCCGCACCGAGGGGGGCGCCTTCGTCGCGCGGATGATCCCAGAGGAGGGCGCATTCCCGGTTTTCGAGAAATACGATCTGGAACTGCAGTACCGGGTCATCACCGAAATCGCCGCCGCCACCGAGGTCCCGGTACCGCGGTTGCGCTGGCTGGAAACCGGTAGCGCGGCCTGCGGTGCGCCGTTCTTCGTGATGGACCGGGTCCCGGGCCGTATCCCGGGCGACAATCCGCCCTACGTGTTCGCGGGCTGGCTCTACGACGCGACCACCGCCGAGCGGGCCGAACTCACCCGCAACACCCTCGACGTCCTGGCCCGGATCCACGCGTTGCCCGAACCGGCGCAACGATTCCCCGAACTCGACGGGCCGGGTACGGCGCTACGCCGCCATATCGAAGCGGACCGGGCCTGGTACCACTGGGCGCTGGCCGGCGACGGCTACGAGATCCCGCTCATCGAGCGCGCTTTCGACTGGCTGGACCAGAACTTTCCCGACGATCCCGGGCCGGATGTGTTGAGCTGGGGTGATGCCCGGCCCGGCAATATCATCTACGAGGGATTCACCCCGGTCGCCGTATTGGACTGGGAGATGGCCACACTGGGTCCGCGCGAACTCGATCTGGCCTGGATGATCTTCCTGCACCGCTTCTTCCAGGACATCGCCACCGGATTCGGCTTCCCCGGCCTCCCCGATTTCCTGCGCCGCGACGAGGTCGTCGCGCACTACGAGAAGGTCAGCGGCCACACCGTTACGAATCTGGACTTCTACCTCACCTATGCCGCGCTGCGGCACGCGATCGTCATGGCCCGGATCAAACGCCGGATGATCCATATGGGCGAGGACACCTCCCCGGTGGAGCGCGACGACTACATCATGCACCGCGCCACCCTGGAAGCCCTGCTCGACGGCACCTACGGATGGGACTGAGATGAGCGAACCCACCGCCCACACCCCGGCCACCGCCCCGGGGCCCCTGGACGAGTACCCGATCCACCAGACACCGCTGCCCATCGCCCGGGCCGCGACCAGCGACCGGAACTTCTACGATCGCAGCTATTTCAACGCGCACAACCGCGACGGCGCGATCATGCTGGTGACCGGATTCGGGGTGTATCCGAACCTCGGTGTCGCCGACGCCTACGCGGCGGTACGCCGCGGCGACGAGATCACCTCCGTGCGGTTCTCCGACGCGCGCAGCGACCGGAGTCTAAATATGGCGGTCGGCGGTTACCGGATCGAAGTGGTCGAACCGCTGCGCCGCATCCGGGTGGTGTGCGAACACGAGGACCTGGGCCTCGACCTCACCTGGACCGGCGCCTTCCCCGCCGTTCAGGAGCAACCGCACATCATGCTTGCCGGTAACCGTCCGACCCTCGACGCCTCCCGCTTCGCCCAGGTCGGCTCGTGGGCGGGCACGCTGGCGATCGGCGGCGAGGACATCACCGTGGCCCCGGCGATCTGGACCGGTACCAGGGACCGCTCCTGGGGTATCCGGCCCGTCGGCGAGGCCGAACCGCCGGGCCGGGCTGCCACCGAGGGCACCGGCGGGTTCTGGTGGCTGTACGTGCCGCTGCGATTCGATGATTTCGCGGTGGTGGTGATCATCCAGGAGAATCCCGACGGCTACCGGACGCTCAACGACGCGGTCCGGGTGTTCCCGGACGGATCGGTGGAACAGCTGGGCTGGCCGCGGATCACCATCGACTACCGATCCGGGACCCGCCATCCCGAGAGCGCGAGCCTGGAATTGCGGACTCCCGACGGAAAACCGCTGACCATCGACATCCGCACCGTCACCGGGATACCGCTGCACATCGGCTGCGGTTACGGCGGCGACCCGGACTGGCAGCACGGACAGTGGAAGGGCCGCGACTGGTCGTGGGCCAACAGCTACGACCTCACCGATCCGGCGATCGCCGGGCGGATCCCGTGGGGCGTCACCGATCACATCGCGCACGCCCGCTGCGGGGACGCCGAAGGCTGGGGACTGTTCGAACACGCCAGCGTAGGCCGGCACGACCCCACCGGTTTCGCGGATCTGCTGTCGGTGGCGCCTTGAAGAGTGTTGTCGCTGCCGCCGAAGCGGTGGTGTGTCGGAATCGGAATGCTCGGCTGCTTCGACTGTTCGATGGAGTCCGGGCTGTCCGATCCCGACATCACGACTCGATCGGCCTCCTCGGTACCGCCCACACCCATGGACATCGTCAACGCGCCGGCAACAGTTATCGCCGCACCGCAGATCGCAACACATGCCGGCCACCCGATCCCGGCGACCGCCGCTGTTCCGAAGCCTGTCCCGAGACTGCCGCCGATGAAGTACACCAACATGTAGGCGCCGTTGAACTGCGCCGGCGCGGCCGGGTTTATCGCCAAGATCGTGGTTTGATTCGCCACTTGTGCGGCAAAGAGGCCGGCATCGAACAGCGCGAGAGCAACGAGTGTTACCGCGACGTCGGACAGTCCGTACGCGAGGATCACGCACGATCCGCCGGCTACGGCCAACCCGACCCGCCCACCGGGCCGCATGCCAGCGCCACGCCCATGGCGGCAACGGTTACCCCGAGCGATGCCACCTCGGCGACGGCCGGCTGAAGCGGGTAGATCGTCGCTGTTCCCAGCGCCGCGGCGATGGACATGAAGGTCACCGTCGCGTTACCGATGGTGTCCTCGTGAGTGGAGGCGAATGTGGTCACGGTTCGACGGTAAGAACCCTCGCCCGGCGCGCGCTGGCAGAAATCGGCCTTCCTCGTCGCCGGATGCGATCTTTCGGCCGCTGTCAACCGTGCGCGGCGGCCGCAGCGACCACCACGCCTCCGACCACCTGTCGCGGCACGAGCACAGGCCCGGTACCGGCCAGCAGCGCCGCGGCCTCGGCTACACCGGGAATTCCCAAGGCGGCGGCCACCCGCTCCGACGGGTTCGGCACCGGCACCCGCGCCAACCGTTCGACGGAGTAGCCGTACAGTGGCACGCCCAGCATGGCGGCGGCATCACGGGGGCCCGGCTCGCCGGCCCGGCGATCCAGGGTCGCCAGGCAGGCTATCCGCTGGCCGGGAAACACTTCCGCCAACACCGCGAGAATCCGCTCGGCCGACAGATCCGGGCGCAGGCCGAGGCCGACCGCGAGCTCTCCACGGTAGGGTTCGGCACCGGCCGCGGACCGCCGGTCTCCGCCGGTCACCGTGCGCGCATGGCGGGGCGGGTGTGCTGATGGGCACGCGCGGCGGCGACGAACCGGCGCACCGCGCCCGGATTTCCGGCGGGGTGGGTGTGCAGGTAGGACGCGTGTACCCGGTCCACGAGCGCACCCTCACGGACCTGCTTCCCGGCGGTACGCCATCCCCAGGCGGGCGGGGCATCGCCGGATGCCACCAGCCGGGTCCGATGGAATTCGTGCCCGTGTACCCGCTCACCGGTCCGCCAGAGCACGGAGTCGGCCAGCGCCACCGCCTCTCGGTAGCCCAGGGTGAGGCGGGGCCCGAACTCGGCGACCGCGTCGATCAGGCCCGCCATCGAATGACCGTCCAAGGATCGGGTGAGGTACAGCAGTCCGGCGCATTCGGCGTGGATGGGCAGCCCCGCCCGGGCCCGCTCCGCCACCGCGGCGCGCAGTCCGGTATTGGCCGCCAACGTCCCCGCGTGCTCTTCCGGGAATCCGCCCGGCAGCACCAGCCCCGCGGCCTCGGCCGGCAGGGTGTCGTGCAGCGGATCGATGACGACGACCCGGGCGCCCGCGGCGGTGAGCAGTTCCCGGTGTTCGGCGTAGCCGAAGGTGAAAGCGGGTCCCCCGGCTACCGCGATCACCGGATCCGGCCCGGCCGGTACCACTACGCCGTCCGCGACCTCCCGGACCGCGTCCCAGCTCGGCCCGGACTCCGGCGCGACGGCCAGCGCCGCGACCGCGGCGAGATCGATATGGCGTGCGGCCAGGTCGGTCATCGCGTCCACCGCGCGCATCGCCGCGAGACCGTGTTCCACCGCCGGGATCAGGCCCAGATGCCGGGACGGGACCTCGAGTTCGGCCAGCCGGGGCAGCGCGCCGAGGACCGGCAGGCCCACCCGGTCGCAGGCCGAGCGCAACACCTGTTCGTGCCGCGCGCTACCGACCCGGTTGAGCACCACTCCGCCCAGCCGTACACCCGAGTCGAAGGTGGCGAACCCGTGCAACAGCGCGGCCAGGCTCTGGCTGTGACCGCGCGCGTCCACGACCAGGACCACCGGTAGACCGAGCAGGCTCGCCACCTGGGCGGTGGAGCCTTCCGCGACGGGATCGGCGGCCTGTTCGTCGATCCGTCCGTCGAACAGGCCCATCACCCCCTCCACCACCGCGATATCGCAGTCGCGGGCACCGTGGCGGTAGAGCGGGGCGATCCGGTCGGACCCCACCAGCACCGGGTCGAGATTGCGACCGGGGCGGCCGGCGGCGAGGCCGTGATAACCGGGGTCGATGTAGTCCGGCCCCACCTTGAAGGGGGCCACCCGGCGGCCCACGCGGCGCAGCGCGCCGATGAGCCCGGTCGCGACAGTGGTCTTCCCGCTGCCGGAAGCCGGGGCGGCGAGCACGATCCCCGGGGCGGCACTCATCACGCGACGGTCCCGGTCGAGCGGCAGGCGACGCGCCGAACCCCGATACCCCGGGGCCGGCTCACCATTCGATACCCCGTTGCCCCTTGCGGCCCGCGTCCATAGGGTGGCGCACCTTGGTCATCTCGGTCACCAGGTCCGCCGCCTCCACCAGTTCCGGCGGCGCGTCCCGGCCGGTGATGACGACATGCTGGTTACCCGGACGCTCGCGCAGGGTCTCCACGACCTCGGCCACATCCACCCACCCCCATTTCAACGGGTAGGTGAATTCGTCGAGCACATAGAACCGGTGCTCTTCGGTACGCAGCCGTCGTGCGATCTCCTGCCAGCCGGCCAGCGCCGCGGCCGCGTGATCGGTTTCGGTGCCCTGTTTACGAGTCCACGACCAGCCCTCGCCCATCTTGTGCCATTGCACCGGCCCGCCCACCCCGGTCTCGTCGTGCAGCCGGCCGAGTTCGCGGAACGCCGCTTCCTCGCCGACCTTCCACTTGGCGCTCTTGACGAACTGGAACACGGCCACATCGAAACCCTGGTTCCACGCGCGCAACGCCATCCCGAAGGCCGCGGTGGACTTTCCCTTGCCCGGACCGGTGTGCACGGCGAGCACCGGCTGATTGCGACGCTGCCGGGTGGTCAGTCCGTCTTCGGGTACGTGCTCGGGCACCCCTTTGGGCATGGGAACTCCTGATCTGATTCGGGTTTCGTGCTCGTCCGGTGCGACCCGGTCCTACGCGGCGCGCGCGCCGCCCCAGGCGCCCGCGCGGACCACCTCGGCCACCGAGGCGCCGGTCAGTTCGGTGAGCCGGACGGCCGTACCGCCCAGCGCGGACGCCAGTTCGGCGGCCAGACCCAGCCGGACCATGCCGCGTTCGCAGTCGACAACAACGGAGGTGACATTGTCGCGAGCGAGCTGTGCGGCCGCCGCGCGGGCCCGCGGCACCGGATCGGTGCCGCCGGTGGCACGGCCGTCCGTGAGCAGCACCAGCATGGGCCGGCGCTGCGGGTCGCGGACGCGTTCCCGGTAGACCACCTCACGCGCGGTGCGCAACCCCGCGGCGAGCGGAGTCTTCCCGCCGGTTCGCAACCCGGCCAGGCGGCGGACGGCGATATCGATCGAGGAGGTGGGCGGCAGCACCAGTTCTGCCTCGCTGCCGCGCACCGAGATCACCGCGACCTTGTCGCGCCGCTGATAGGCGTCGCGCAACAGGGTCACCACTGCGCCGGTCACCGCCGACAGCCGGTCGCGGGCGGCCATGGAACCGGAGGTGTCGACCACGAAGAGCACCAGATTGCCCTCACGCCCTTCGCGGTATGCCCCGCGCAGATCACCGGGCGCGAGCACCAGGGGCCCGGTGCGCCGGCCGCGCGCCCGCTGATGCGGTGCCGCGGCCCGCAGCGTGCCGAGCAGATGTAGGCCGCCGGTGGGCTCGGGTGTGGTGTTCACCACCCGGCCCTGCCGGGTCTGCGCCCGGGACCGCCGGCCCGGCGCGCCCTCGCCCACACCCGGCACCTCCCACCGCGGCGGCCGGGCCGGCGCCGCGACCGGCGCCCCCACCTGTCCGGTCCCGCCGGCGCCACCAGGGTCGCCGGAGTTCTCGCCCGGCTCGGTGTCCGCGCCGGGTGCCTCGGCGCCGCCACCGGGACCGTCCGGGTCGTCGTCGGGATCGACGGGGCCCCGCGACCCCGGCGCCTCGTCGTCGGCCGGTGCGGGCTGCTGGTCACCGGCCTGTTCGGCCGCATCGCGCATGGCGTCGTCGAGCTGTTCGGGGGTGATGCCGGGTTCGTCGAACGGGTCGCGCCGCCGCCGGTGCGGCAACGCGAGTTCGGCGGCGACGCGGACATCGTCGGCGGTGACACTGTCGCGCCCGCACCAGGCGGCATGGGCGGCGGCGGTGCGGGCCACCACCAGATCCGCCCGCATACCGTCGACGTCGAAGGAGGCGCAGACCGCGGCGATACGCCGCAGTTCCACATCGTCGAGCGCGACCTCGGCCAGCCGGTCGCGGGCGATGAGGACGCGGTCGGCGATCACGCCGTCCGCGGCGGCGTAGGCGGCCGCGAAGCCGTTCGGATCGGCCTCGTAATCGAGACGGCGCCGGACCACGGCCATCCGGACGTCCACGTCCCGGGAGGCGGTCACATCCACGGTCAGGCCGAATCGGTCGAGCAGCTGCGGGCGCAGCTCACCCTCCTCCGGGTTCATGGTGCCGACCAGGACGAACCGGGCCGGATGGGAATGCGAGACGCCGTCGCGTTCGATGTGTACCCGGCCCATGGCCGCCGCGTCCAGCAGCACATCCACCAGGTGGTCGTGCAGCAGGTTGACCTCGTCCACGTACAGCACACCGTGATGGGCGGCGGCGAGTAGTCCGGGCCGGAACGCCTGTTCGCCGTCACGCAGGACCCGCTCCAGATCGAGCGAGCCGACGACCCTGTCCTCGGTGGCGCCGACCGGCAGTTCCACCAGCCGCGCCGGGCGGGCGCCCGATTCGTCGACCACCGGCGGCAGCAGTCGTGCCAGTGCCCGCACCACCGTGGACTTCGCGGTCCCCTTCTCGCCGCGCACGAGTACGCCGCCGATACCGGGATGCACGGCGCACAGGATCAGCGCCAGCTGCAATTGCTCCTGTCCGACCACCGCGGAGAACGGGAACCCGGCCTCACCGCCGTCCGCGGCGGAGACAATCGGTCGGGATGCGGGCCGGGCGGTTTCGGTGGAGGACACGGCCCCACTCTAAAACGTGCCCTCACCCGGCCCGGCCCTCCCCTGCCCGAGACGGGTGACGGCGCCCGGCGGCTAACCCTTGCGCATCGGTACGTGCGCGACGCCGTCCTCGATGAACTCCGCGCCGTCCACCTCGAAACCGTGTTTGGTGTAGAGATCGATCAGGTAGGTCTGGGCGTTGAGCCGGACGGTATGCGATCCGGTCTCGGCGAGGGCGGCCTGCAGCAGGCGGGTGGTGTATCCGTGCCCGCGGGCCTCGACCGCGGTACACAACCGCCCGATCCGGAAGGATTTGACGCCGTCCTCATGCTCTTCGAGCAGGCGCAGGGTGGCGATGACCTCGCCCTCGTCGTCGAGCCACAGATGCCGGGTCTCCGGCAGCAGGTCCAGTCCGTCCAGCTCGGGGTACGCGCACTTCTGCTCGACCACGAATACTTCGACGCGCAGCTTCAACAACTCGTACAGGGTGGGGGTATCGAGATCCTGCGCCCATGACCGGCGGAGTGCAACCGTTGACATCATCGCGCCTTGCTATCACACCTCGGCGCCGGATGCACGCGAATGCCCCCGGGCACACCACCGCGGCGGCCGCGACGCAGCGCGGCCCGCGGGGTGCCACCCCGCGGGCCGTCGAGCGCGAATTCTCCCGGATCAGACCCCGGCGGCGACCCCCGCGCGCGTATCGGACCGGTTGAGCTGCAACGCCTTACTCGTCCAATCCCATACCTCGCCGAACAGGCGCTGGTTCTCCGACAGCTTCACCCCCAGCGAGGGGATCATTTCCTGCAGCTTGGGCGTCCACTGCGCGTACTCGGCCGGGAAGCAGCGTTCCAGGACGTCCAGCATGGCGGTGACACAGGTGGAGGCGCCGGGCGAGGCGCCCAGCAGACCGGCGATGGAGCCGTCCTGCGCCGCGATGACGGCGGTACCCAGTTCGAGGACACCACCGGCGCCCTTACGGCGGATCACCTGCACCCGCTGTCCGGCGGTGATGAGTTCCCAGTCCCGGCCCTCGGCGCGCGGAATGAACTCCTCCATGGTGTACACCCGGCCGGACTGCGATTTCATCAGCTCGGTGATCAGGTATTTGACCAGGCTCAGCTCGGTGACGCCGACCCCGAGCATCGGGACCAGGTTGCCGGGTTTGATCGATTTGAACAGGTCGGCATTGCTGCCGTCCTTGAGGAACTTGGGGGTCCAACCGGCGTAGGGCCCGAACAGCAGGCCGGGCCTGCCCTTGATGACCCGGGTGTCCAGATGCGGTACCGACATGGGCGGCGCGCCGACCGCCGCCTTGCCGTACACCTTGGCGGCGTGCTTCTCGATCAGCTCGGGGTTGGTGCACCGCAGGAACTGACCCGAGACCGGGAATCCCGCGAAACCGCGGATCTCCCTGATTCCCGCCTTCTGCAGCAGCGGCAGTGCCCCGCCACCGGCCCCGACGAAGACGAATTTGCTGATCAGCGTGCGAGTGCGGCCGGTGCGGGTGTTGCGCACCGTGACCTTCCAGCTGCCGTCCTTCTGCTTGGACAGGTTACGCACCTCGTTACCGAAGCCGATCTCCCCGCCACTGGCACCGATATGGGCGAGCAGTTCCTTGGTGAGCGAACCGAAATCGATATCCGTACCGCCGTCGGACCAGTTGAGGGCGATGGGGTCGGCGAAATCACGGCCGCGCGCCATCAGCGGCAGCCGACGGGCGAACTCGTCGGGGCTGTCGATGTACTCCATCCCGGCGAACAACGGATGCCGGGACAGCGCCTCGTACCGCTTGCGCAGGTACTCCACATCGGCGGCGCCGTGCACGAAGCTCACGTGCGGGATGGGGTTGATGAAGCGGGAGGGATCGCCCAGGATCCCGTTCTCCACCGCGTAGGCCCAGAACTGGCGGGAGACCTGGAACCGCTCGTTGATATCGACGGCCTTGCCGATATCGACCGAACCGTCCGGCTTCTGCGGACTGTAATTGAGTTCACACAGGGCCGAATGCCCGGTACCGGCGTTGTTCCACGGATCACTGCTCTCGGCCGCGGCGGCGTCGAGCCGTTCGAACACCGAGATCGACCAGTCCGGCTGCAGCTGACGCAGCAGCGCGCCGAGCGTGGCGCTCATGATGCCGGCACCGATGAGGACTACATCGGTCTTTTCAGTCTGGGCAGCGTTCGGCACGGGTGTTCGACTTCCTTGTCCTGATGCGCGGGGCGCACATCCGTGGATGCGGCCCGCTGGGGCACGGGCACTTGTGCAGTTGTGTACGGGTCGCGATGGCGAGCCCTCCGGGCTCGGCCGAATGTAGGTTACCCGTCGTTCACTATTGCCAATTGTGCACCTCGACACGCGCGGAATCCGCAGCCAGGGCGGCGATTGTGACGTAGATTCCTCCTCCCCGTCACCTTCTGGCCTGCCTTTGCTACCGATCGGTCGCCTAGATTGGAGGCCGTGACGAACGATTCCGCGGCCGGTACCGGTGCTCTCGGCCGAACCGCCGACTGGCAGCCGGATGTCCTCGGTGACGGGTACGAATATCGCACCCTGGAACTCGGACCCGACCCCGACGGCGAGGGCGATATCGTCGCCACCCTGGTCCGGCATCTGGCCGCGGTCGACGCGGTGGCCACCGCCGACGCGGTGCTGTACGTGCACGGCTTCACCGACTACTTCTTCCAGCGGCACGTCGCCGAGCACTTCACCGCCCGCGGACACCGGTTCTATGCGCTGGACCTGCGCAAATGCGGCCGATCGTTACAGCCGGGGCAGACCCCCCACTTCATCAGCGATCTCGCCCTCTACGACCGGGAACTCGACGCCTCGCTCCGGCTGATCACCGCCGAGACCGAGGCGAAGGTGCTGGTGGTGGCGCATTCGACCGGTGGTCTGGTGACCTCGCTGTGGCTGGACCGGCTGCAGCAAGCCGGAGGCACGGCGGCCGCCGGTATCAGCGGGCTGGTGCTGAACAGCCCGTGGTTCGACCTGCAAGGCCCGGCCTATGTGCGCACTGTGGGTACGCAACTCATCAATACGGTGGGCCGTTTCCGGGCGAAGTCGGCGCTGCCGCTGGGCAAATCCAGCGCCTACGGCGACAGCCTGCACCACAGCGTGGCCGGGGAATGGGACTACGACCTGGACTGGAAGCCGCGGCACGGTTTCCCGGTGCGGGCCGGTTGGTTGCGCGCGATTCGGCTGGGTCAGGCACGGCTGCACCGCGGCCTGGATATCGGCGTGCCCGCGCTGCTGCTGCGCTCCAAGCTCACCAGGTTCGCCCGTGAGTACGGGCCCGCGGTGGATGTCGCGGACGCGGTCCTCGATGTGGCGCAGATCCAGCGCTGGGCAGGCTGTCTGGGCGACCGCACCAATATCGTCCCGATCGACGGCGCCCGTCACGACGTGTTCCTGTCCGCCGAGGGCCCGCGGACCGAGGCCTTCCGGGAACTCGACAACTGGCTCGACTGGCTGGCCGCCCGGCCGGCCTGAATCACCACATGCTGGTGCGCAGCACGATCTCGGTCGCGAACTCCTGATCGGCTTCGGTGGCGACATTGTCGACGTCGACACCCACCACCCGGAACTCGCCGTACACGTGGCGGCCGGAACTGTCGGCCACCGGCCGCGGCAGCCGTTTGGTCACCAGCACGGTGGTGGGCAGTTCGACCGCCGGACATCCGGCGTCGAGCACCGCCCCGTCGCCGTCGGGTACGGCCGGATGCCCGCGATCGGCGACCACCAGGCTCACGAAGCGACCGAAACCCTTCGCGCAGACCTCCCATGCCACGCTCGCGCCGGCACCCCGGCCCGCCACATTGACCCAGGGCACGCCGATCTCATCGAGGGCCGCGTACACCCCGCCGGTGTCGAGTCCCTCGGCCGTTTCGAACACGATGGTCCGCAGATCGGAACTGTGCAGACGTGCGCACACCCGGTCGTAGACGTCCGGGGGATCACCGGAATCGGGGAGCAGCAGCACGCTGTGCTGGGTCACCGGCCCGTCCACCCGCACCGTCCAGTCCCGGTCACCGACCGCGATGCGCCGAGATTCCATGCCGGTTGACGCTACACCGCTCGCCCCCGCCGTGGGGTCGCCCGGGTCGACCGCGCCGAGATCGTGACGCCGGCCCCGCGGCGGCGCTCAACCCGCTCCCGACAGCGCGTCCAGCGTGGCACCGATACTCGGCAGCCCGGCGGGGACACCCTCGGCGAGGAGCCGGTCCAGCCCGGCGACATCCAGATGCCCGGACACCAGATCGGCCAGCAGGTCCAGTTGTGCGGCCCGCACCGCCGCCACCCGGGTTCCGGGGGCCACCGTGAACCCGGCGCGCCCGGCGCACCGGGCGACCTCGGTGAGCCAGCCCCGCCGGAATTCGTCGGATTTTAGGAGCCCGTGCAGATGGGTGCCCCAGACCGCGCCGCGCACCCCACCCTCCGGGACGCGCTCTCCGGTCACCGGGCCGGCGCCGCCCGCCGCCTCCGCCCAGCCGGTGAGGTACAGCCACGGCCGTTCGGCGGTACGCCGGACCAGACCGTGATGGATCTCGTATCCGGCCGCGGTCGTATCCCCCGCGTCGGCCGCGGCCGTCCGGCGCAGCACCTTCTGCCGGCCGAACTCGATATCCATATCGAGCAGTCCCAGACCGGCGACCTCCCCCACACCCGATTCCACGGTGTCCACGATCCGGCGGCCCAGCATCTGATACCCCCCGCAGATGCCGAGGATCGGTCCGCCCGCCGCGGCCCGGCGGATCAGCGCCTCGGCGATACCGGTACGCCGCAACCAGGCCAGATCGTCCACGGTCGCCTTGCTCCCGGGCAGGACGACCAGATCGGCGTCCACCAGCGCGGACGGGTCGCTCACCCAGCGCACCGAGACGCCGGGCTCGCAGGCCAGCGCCTCCACATCGGTCGAATTCGATATCCGCGGCAAGCGCACGGCGGCGACGGTGAGCCATTCGCTACCGATCGGGGCGGCGGGGCGGCCCACCGCGGCGCCGGCCACGGTGCCCAGCGAATCCTCGGCATCGATCCACAGCTCGTCGCAGTACGGCAGCACCCCGAGTGTCGGCCGTCCGGTGCGCGCGGTCAGTTCGTCCAGGCCCGGCCGTAGCAGCTCCACATCGCCGCGGAACTTGTTGATCACGAATCCGGCGATCAGCCGTTGATCCTCGGGTTCGAGTACCGCGAGCGTGCCGAAGAGATGCGCCAGCACCCCGCCCCGATCGATATCGCCGACCACGAGCACCGGTAACTCCGCGGCGCGGGCCAGACCCATATTCGCCAGATCTGTGGCGCGCAGGTTGATCTCGGCCGGCGAGCCCGCCCCCTCACAGATCACCACATCGAACTCCGCGCGCAGCGCGGCGAGTTCGGCGGCCACCACCTCGCGCAACCGGGTGCGATGGGTGAAATAGTCCGCGGCGCCCACCGTGTCCACCACCCGGCCGCGCACCACCAGTTGGGACCGCCGGTCGCTGCCCGGTTTCAGCAGGATCGGGTTGAACCGCACGCTCGGTTCCAGCCCACACGCCCTGGCCTGCAGTGCCTGGGCCCGACCGATCTCCCCGCCGTCCAGGGTGACCACGGAGTTGTTCGACATGTTCTGCGCCTTGAACGGCGCCACCCGCACCCCACGCCGCCGCAGCATCCGGCAGATACCGGCGACCACCACGCTCTTGCCCGCGTCGGAGGTCGTTCCGGCGATCAACAGCGCCCCGCCGGGCCGGCTCACGGCAGCGTGAGGATTTCGGCGCCGGTCTCGGTGACCACCAGGGTGTGCTCGAACTGGGCCGTCCACTTGCGGTCCTTGGTGACCACGGTCCAGCCGTCGTCCCAAATCTCGTAGTCGATACCGCCCAGGTTGATCATGGGTTCGATGGTGAACGTCATTCCCGGTTCGATCACCGATTCGACCGCGGGCTGATCGTAGTGCAGGATCACCAGGCCACTGTGGAAAGTCGGCCCGACCCCGTGGCCGGTGAAATCCCGGACGACGCCGTAACCGAAACGGTTCGCGTAGGACTCGATCACCCGGCCGATCACATTCAGCGCCCGCCCGGGACGGACCGCCCTGATGGCCCGCGCGGTCGCCTCTTCGGTGCGTTCCACCAGCAGTTTCACCTCTTCGTCGACCTCACCGGCGAGGAAGGTGGCATTGGTGTCGCCGTGCACACCGTGGATGTAGGCGGTGACATCGATATTGACGATGTCACCGTCCTGGACCACGGTACTGTCGGGGATACCGTGGCAGATCACCTCGTTGAGCGAGGTGCAGCACGATTTGGGGAAACCCTTGTATCCGAGCGTCGAGGGGTAGGCCCCGTGGTCGCACATGTATTCGTGCGCGATCCGGTCGAGTTCGTCGGTGGTGACGCCGGGGGCGACCGCCTTACCCGCCTCGGCCAGCGCCCGGGCGGCGATCCGCCCGGCGATCCGCATCTTCTCTATGGTCTCCAAGGTCTGTACCCAGGGTTCGGAACCCTCCTTGGCCGTTTTCTTCCAGACGTACTCCGGCCGTTCGATCCCACGGGGGACCTCGCGGATCGGAGTGGGGGTTCCGGGAAGCAGCGGCTGGCGGGTACGCACGGACATGCGCTCCAGAGTAGTCGGCGCAGGCCGGGCGGTCGCCGGGAACGGTCCCACCGGTGCCGCACGCCCCGCGCCGGCTCCGCCTCAGCGGACGCGGCCGCCCGTACGGACCTCGAACGCGACCCGATCGCCCCGGTAGAGCGCGGCAACCCGTTCGATCGGACGACCCTGGGTGTCCATTCCGCGGCGCACCACCCGGATCAGCGGGACCGCGGGCCGACAGCCGAGCAGACCGGCTTCCCGGGGCGCGGCGAGCACCGTCTCGATACGTTCGGTGGCGCCGCCGTATTCGACACCGGATCTGCCGATCGTCGCCGACAGCGAACCGAGCGGATCGAAACCCGCGCGCAGCCAGCCGAAACGGTCCAGCGAGAGATCGATACGTTCCAGCGCGATCGGTTCGCCGTCGGCGTGCAGCAGACGTTCCAGCGTCATGATCGGGGTGGCGAGCGGAAGTTCCAGGTCGCGGGCGATTTCGGTATCGGCCTCGGTGTCCTCCCACGAGAGCAGACTGCGCACGACCCCGGATCCGTCCTCGACGGTGGGTTCGGGCGCCAGCGGTCTTACCACCTTCGGGCGGGCCAGCACGGTCCCGCGGCCCTGTCGGCGAATACGGCCCTCCACCGCGAGATCCCGCAGGGCGTGCCGGACGGTTTCCCGGGCGACTCCGAAACGCCCGGCCAGTTCCCGTTCCGCGGGTACCCGGTCGCCGGGGCGTAGCTCACCGAGCATCGTGTCCAGTTCGGCCCGGACCCGGTAAACCTTCGACAGGGCGGCGATTCCCGGCACCGCGGCTGCCTCTGTGTCGAGCTCTTCGCGCGCCGTCACGGCGCTTACGACCCCTTCGGTCTGCCTCATGGCAGAAACTACCTCCAATTGGCCTGTACCGATACGGTAACCGAACGTTCGCCGTCTGGTCACCTCAGGTCTAGGCCATTCGACAATCTATGGTCTTTCGCGTGCCCAACTCAGAGGTTCGACGACGTTCAGCGGACTGAACGTGGCGGTGATCCGCCGAACCTCTACTGCACCGGCAGCCGCCGGCGCCCGCCCGCCACCTCGGCGATCAAATCGGTGTAACCGTCGACGAGTTCGGCGAGGTGGTACCAGTGCCGGTGCGTGCTGTCGCTGCGCACCCCGTCGGCCTCGATCGCTTGATTCGCGGCCACCCAGCTGAGCGCCATCCGGTCGATCACCGCACCCAGACTTTCGGTGTGCAGGGAGGCGCCGTTGCGGTGCTGCGGCATCCTGCGGGTGATCCAGTCGTTGATGTCGTCCACGAGTTCTGTTCTACGACAATCAATTTCCGCTATCTGCGCCATATCTCGAACTTGCGCGCGGCGCTTGTGCAGTTCGACCAGCGCGTGCGCGAAGCGCAACAGCACACGCTCCTGGACCCGCCTGCCTTGGAAGGCGCACAGCAGCTGTGGCGCAGTCGGCAGGGTCCCCAGAGTGGGTGCGCTCATCCGCACCCCTCGAACTCACCCGGCACCATCACACTCTGTACCAACATGATCGGCTCTCGATTCGGTAATCCCGGACATCGGATCGTTGTTCACAACAAGGCTAGCTGGATCATGCTCTTACATATGCAAGAACACAAGACTTCGGTATGCAATGTTGCGAACAGCGTCGTGCGCGAGCCTAGCGATCCCTTCCACGGAACCTGAAAGCGGTCCCGCCGAAAACGCGTACCCGCCAAGATCCTTCCCGTCGGCGGTCCGAATCCCCGCCGCTGCGAACCATACCCGGCCCGAACCCCGGACCAGGCGCGACGGCGCGTTATGCGACCACATCGCAACCGTGCCGAGATCTGGGCGCGGCTCACACCAGGAACCATACCGACCCCTATGGTGCTGCGACACAACGCCCCCCGGACGTATCGCCCGCCGTTACGGGCCTTCCGCGGGGCGCCGGCACACGGCCGGACCGGAACCCGCGGTGGTCATCTGGTCTTACACCGGGGATGCACGCGCGACCGCGCAGCATCGATTGCCAATCGTTTGCCGATTCGTCCGGATGCGCTGGATCATGGCTCATTCGCCGAGACGAGGCGAGCTCCCCGTGCGCCCGTCCATGACGGCCGGTCACCACTGCGCCCGCGCTGTGCGGTATGGATTCTGGGGACAGTCGCCGACAAGGATGTGGACATGAACAGCGACCCCGACCCACGAGCCGCGCAGGCGGCCGCCGAGCTCACCGGCCCCGGTGGACCGTTCGAGCTGTCCACCGAGACGGTGCTCGGCGCACCACTCGCCGTCCGGCGACACCGCCACCGCTCGCTGCGCGAACTGCTCGACCACTCGGAAGCTTGGGGCGGACGCGACTATCTGGTCACCGCCGACCGGCGGATCTCGTTCGCCGAGCATGCCGCCGACGCACAGGCACTGGCCCGCGCGCTGGCCGACCGGTACGGGGTCGGCCGCGGCGACCGGATCGGCATCCTGGCCGCCAACGGCCCCGACTGGGTGATCGCCTTCTGGGCGGCGCAGTGCCTGGGCGCGGTCGCGGTCGCGTACAACGCGTGGTGGGCGGCGCCGGAGGTCGAATTCGGTATCCGGCACACGGAACCGGCGGTCGTCGTCGCCGACGACCCCCGTGCCGCCCTCGCCGCGGGCCACGGCGTGCCCGTGCTCGGCACTACCGCGGACCTACCCCGGCTGATCGCCGAATTCCGGGGCCGGGCCCCGGTGATACCGGTCGACGAGGACGATCCGGCCGTCATCCTCTACACCAGCGGAACCACCGGCCGCCCCAAAGGGGTGGTACACACCCACCGCAACCTCATCGCGATCGCCGACTACCACCGCTACACCGACGCGCTCGGCGCGGCACTGGCCGGCCGCGCCCACCACGAGCCGAGCGATAAGCGCTTCCTGCTCACCTCCCCCCTGTTCCATATCGCCAGCCTGCACAATCTGATAGTCCCCCGGCTCGCCACCGGCGCGGCGGTGATCGTGCACACCGGGGCCTTCGCGGCCGAACGGGTGCTGTCGCTGATGGCGCGGGAGCGCGTGACCAACTGGGGCGCCGTACCGACTCTGGCCGCCCGGCTGCTGGAACACGATCCGGCCGGTTACGACCTGTCGGCGCTCACCGCGCTGTCCCTCAATGCCGCCCCCTCCTCACCGGCCTTCCAGCAGCGCCTGCGCGCCCGGCTGCCCGGCACCGGAATCGCACTCACCACCAGTTACGGCCTCACCGAGGGCGGTACCGCCGCCACCGTGGCCACACCCGCCGAACTCGCCGCCGACCCGGAGACCGTCGGGCGGCCGATTCTCGGTGTCTCCGTGGAGATCCGCGATCCCACGGGGGCCCCGGTGACCGAGGGCAGCGAAGGCGAGATCTGGGTGCGCAGCCCATACGTCATGCTCGGCTACTGGCGGGACGAGGTCGCCACCGCCGCGGCGATCGACGGTGAACGCTGGTTGCGGACCGGTGATTTCGGCACCCTGGTCGACGGCCGGCTCCGAATGTCGGGGCGCCGTATGGATCTCATTCTGCGCGGCGGAGAGAACGTGTATCCCACCGAGATCGAGAACGCCCTCGACGAACATCCCGCGGTCCGGGAATCGGCGGTCCTCGGTGTGCCCGACGACGATCTGGGACATCGGGTCGCGGCGGTGGTGGTGGCCGACGATCCGGACACCCTGGACGCCGGCGAACTGCGCGCGTTCGTCGCCGAGCGGCTGGCGTACTTCAAGGTCCCCGAGCGCTGGACCATCACCGCGACACCACTCCCGCGCAACGCGACCGGCAAGGTGCTGCGCCGGGAGATCACGCCATGAGCACCGGTTCGTGACCACTGCTCACCCCACTACCGGTCTTTCCTCGTTATTGTTGCTCGACAGGAGGCGCGGCGGGCGAGGATCGTGGTAGGCGGACCGCGCCGGGCGCGAGGGAAAGGGATGACATGGCAGGCAAACGCACCGTCCTCACGGCGGGTCTGCGCCGGCTCTCGGTGCTGCTGCTGGAAATGCGCGACGACGCGAAGCTGAGCAAGGAGGACGTCAGCGCGCGAACCGGCATCAATGTGACCACGCTCTACCGCATCGAGACCGCCCAGGCCCGGCCCCAGCGCCGCACCCTCATGACCATGCTCGACCTCTACGACGTCGACGAGGCGCGGCGCCAGGAGGCGCTGGAATTACTGTCGGACGCACAGAAACCCGGGATGTCGCGGCCCTACGAGGCCAGTCTGTCGGAGGTGTACGCCGCGTACATCAATTTCGAATCGGTGGCGTTGTCGGCCCGGCATTATCAGACCTCCTTCATCCCCGGACTGTTGCAGACCGAGCAGTACGCCATGGCCGTGATCGATACGTGCATGCCGAAATTGGAGGCGTCGGATCTGGAGCGGCGCGCCCGGGCACGGATGGACCGGGCAGCGGTACTGGCCAAGGACGAGCCGCTGGAACTGTGGGTGGTACTCGACGAGGCCGCCATCCGCCGGATAGTGGGGGGCCCGGCGGTCATGAGCGGCCAGCTGCGCCGGCTGGCCGAGGCGACCAAACGCAAGAACGTGATCCTGCAGATCCTGCCCTTCGACGCGGGCGCGCACCCGGGTATGGCCGGGTCTTTCACGATTCTCGACTTCCCCGACCCGACCGACCCCGAACTGGTCTATGTGGAGGGCATCTCCGGAGACGCTCTCATCGAAGGCCACACCGAGATCCGGCGATTCGGTGTCATGTTCGACCAATTGCGAGCGATGGCCCTGAGTCCCCGGGATTCCGGCGTACTGATCGCCGAAGCGGCCGCGGCGGCCGAAGCGCTGGCCTGACCCGTGCACGGCCCGTGAACGAGGAGTTCGGACCATACCGAGTGGGTATCCATCTCTGAACCGTCCGATTCAGGGCTCGCACGGCCACTGCGGAGATGAGGGGTTCTCTTGGCAGACGTCACCGACCGGACCGATCCGGCGCAGCAACCCGAACTGAAACGGGTCATGGGCCCGTGGCTGCTGTTGCTGTTCATCGTCGGCGACATTCTCGGTACCGGTATCTACGCACTCACCGGCCGGGTGGCCGCGGAGGTCGGCGGCGCGGTGTGGATTCCGTTCCTGGTCGCCTTCGCGGTCGCGCTGGTCACCGGGCTCAGCTATCTGGAGCTGGTCACCAAGTACCCCCAGGCCGCCGGCGCCGCGCTCTACACCCACAAGGCGTTCGGGATCCATTTCGTCACCTTCATGGTGACGTTCGCGGTGATGAGTTCCGGTATCACCTCCGCCGCGACCGCGGCCAAGGCCTTCGGGGCGAATTTCGCCGAAGCCTTCGAATTCGACGGCAAGGGCCCCCTGCTCACCGTGATCGCGCTGGCCTTCATGGCGGCGGTCGCTGCGATCAATCTGCGCGGCGTCGGGGAGAGTGTCAAGGCCAATGTCCTGCTCACCTGTGTGGAACTGTCCGGTCTGCTGATCGTGGTGTGTATCGGGCTGTGGGCCCTGGGATTCGGTAACGGCGACTTCGGCCGGATCATCGAATTCGACACCGGTGACCGCACCGCGTTCGGCGGCGTCATCGCGGCGACCACATTGGCCTTCTACGCCATGGTCGGCTTCGAGGATTCGGTGAACATGGCCGAGGAGACCAAGGAGCCCAACAGAATCTTTCCCAAGATCCTGCTCACCGGGTTGCTGATCACCGGAGCGATCTATGTGGTGGTCTCCATCACGGCGGTGGCGCTGGTCCCGCCGGACCAACTCGCCGAGGGCGACACCCCGCTGCTGCAGGTGGTGGAGATCGGGGCACCCGGATTCCCCACCCAGCTCTTCGCCTTCATCACAATGTTCGCGGTGGCCAATTCGGCCCTTATCAATATGCTGATGGCCAGCCGGCTGCTCTACGGTATGGCCAAGCACAAGGTGATCCCCCGGGTGCTGGGCCGGGTCAACCGGAGTCGGCGTACCCCGCATATCGCGATCCTGTTCACCACCCTGCTGGCGTTCGGCCTGCTCGCCTTCGTCGACCAGGTGCCCGAACTCGGTGGCACCACCGCGCTGCTGCTGCTCGCGGTGTTCACCATCGTCAACATCGCGGTCCTCGTCCTCCGGCGCGACCGGGTGGCCCACGAGCATTTCCGCACCCCGACAGCGCTACCGGTGCTCGGCGCGGCGTGCTGTGCGTATCTGGCCACCCCCTTCACCGACCGCAACCCTCAGCAGTACGCCATCGCCGGGGTGCTGCTGCTCATCGGCGTCGTACTCTGGGCGTTCACCACGTTGTGGAACAAACAGCACAATGTCCGGGCCTTGGGCCCGGGAGTCGATATCTAGCCACCTGTCCCATCTTCCGCCCAGGTCGCCGGTTTCCCACCGGTGCTCAGGAATTCGCGGAAGTGACGAGTCGACGCGCGATCGGTAACGTATTCGCCGATGACAAGCATGGACGCCAGGTTCGGCGATGCGGCTGGGTCGGTGCCCCTGCCCAGCCCGTGGGACCTCAATGCCTACCTCGCCGAGGTGGCCGCGCACCGGAAGCGGCCGATCTCGTTGCAGCCGGCCCACCGGTCGGCGCTGGCCGATCTGGGATGCAACGGCAACGGCCTCTGGATAGCCCGTAAGAACGACGACATCATCGTCTACGACGCGTCCGCCTCCGGCCGCAATGCCGACCACATCGTGTTGCACGCGATCGGCCATATGCTGCTGGGGCACGGCGGCCCGGGTGCCGAGGACCCCGACACCACCCGCATCTCGCTGGGTGCGCTCAACGCCTCACTGCTCGACGCTCTGGCCACGATCGCCCCCGGATCGATCACGCAGATCCTGGGCCGCGACGATTTCGGCCCCGACCGGGAACGCGAGGCCGGTGTCTTCGCCGAGATGACCATGGTCTACGCGGCGCTGCCCCGGCGGCGCACCCGCTCCTTCTGGCCCTTCGGCCGCCGCCGCAACAAGTAGCGGCAGATCCGGCGCGCCCACCCGGCACGGGTACTGGAAAGACCGGTCGAGGGTCTACGCTTGTGGGCCGTGGCCGAACCGCAGACACCCGCCCCGCATCCCGATGTCGCCCCGCTGGCCGGATTGCTCGGTACCTGGCGCGGTCGCGGCCAGGGCGACTACCCGACGATCGAACCCTTCGGCTATCTGGAGGAGATCACCTTCGGGCATCTGGGCCGGCCGTTCCTGACCTACCGCCAACGCACCCGGCACGCCGACGACAACCGGCCCCTCCATGTGGAGACCGGATATCTGCGCTGCGCCGGTCCCGACCGGGTGGAGCTCATCCTCGCCCATCCCACCGGGATCACCGAGATCTGCGAGGGGAAACTCACCCTCGGCGACGACGAGCTACGCCTGGAACTGGAGTCGACCGCGATCGGTCTGAGCAGCACGGCCAAATCGGTGACCGCCCTCAGCCGGACCGTGCACATGCACGGCGGCGTCATCGACTACACCCTGCAGATGGGTGCCGTCGGCCTGCCGATACAGGATCATCTGGCGGCGAGTCTGCACAAAATCTGAATGGAACGTAACGAGTGGATCACAGATAACGTGGCCGGGGTCACGATTTGCTCGTCATCGATTTAATCCACCTTTCCTTCTTGTCTCGGTGGGTACTCCCCGCTTAGGTTGGCCTGAGCAGCAAATCAGCAGATAACTCTTCCGCAGAGCCCGGTCGCCAGCAGCAATCCGAGCTCGCTGTCTGTCGAACCTCTGAATCGGAGGGAGCCGGAAATGAAGCGTTTCACCGTTGCGTTCATCACTGCCGGATTGATCCTGGGCGGCGCCGGGGTCGTCGAGATCCTGGGGACCGATACCGCTTCGTCGGCACCGGTCGACGATCGGACCGTATCGGTCGTCGCGCCCGCCCGGGTCAGCGATTCGGTGACAACCGATACCCGCATCACCGATATCGGTCACCGTTATGCGACCGCGTCGGAAACCGGGTCCTTCGGACAGTGACGGGGCCCGCGTAGCGAGCGGTATCAGTATCCCGGGGGCAGCGCCGCCAGCATATCCCGCGTCACCGCTACCGCGTTATCCGAACTTCCACCTCTGACCAGCAGCGTCGCGAAAGCGATATCGCCTCGGTACCCGACGAACCAGGAATGCGAACCTCCTTCCACTTCCGCTTCGCCGGTCTTACCGAAGACCTCCCCTTGATCGGCGATGCGGTCCGCGGTGCCCGCGACGACCACCTGTCGCATCATTGCCCGCAGCCCGCGCACCACATCCGGTGCGAGGGCGGGTCGTGGACGGTCGACCACCGTCTCCCGGCCCGCGATCAAGTAGGGGGTCGGCGCCGATCCCGAGGCGACGGCCGCGGCCAGGAGCGCCATACCGAACGGGCTCACCACCACCCGCCCCTGACCGATCCCGTCCTCGGTGCGCTGGGTGCGGTCGTCGGTCGCGGGCACCGATCCGGAGAAGGTCGGCAATCCCACCACCGCATAATCCGGTCCGATACCGAAAGCCGCCGCACTGTCGGTGAGCGCGGATTCCGGCAATTCACTGGCCAATCGGGCGAACGAGGTATTGCATGAGCGCGCGTACGCGGTGGTCATCGGTACATCGCCGACGGAGAAGCCGTTGTAATTCGGAATCATCCGCTCGCCGATCGTGACCGCGCTGGGGCAGGAGACCACGGTGTCGGGCGTCGCGATACCCTCGTTCATCGCGGCCGCTGCGGTCACCGTCTTGAACACCGACCCGGGCGGGTACTGGCCGATGGTGGCCACCGGCCCGTCCCGGTCGGCGGACGCGTTCTGTGCCACCGCGAGAATGCCGCCGGTCGAAGGCTCGATCACCACCATCATGGTCTGTTCCCGGCGCCCGTCGACCGCGCGCTGCGCCGCGTTCTGGATGCGGCGGTCCACACTCAGCGCGAAGGACGGCGCCGGCTGCGCCGCCACCTCGTACAGCACTCCGGTCTCGGCACCGCCGGCATTGCGGGCCACCACCCGCCAACCCGACCGGCCGTCGACCTCGTCGATCACCGCCTGCCGGACCTGGGTCATCAGATCGGGGGCGAATTTCCGGTCGGTGGCCGCCATATCCCACTCCTGGGTCACCCGCACGCCCGGCAGCCCGATGAGCCGGGGACCGGCCCGGCCGAACTCGACCTCGTTCAGCACGATCACCGTGTACACGCCGTCGGCGGCGCGCGCGGAATCCAGGATGCGCTCCGGGGTGAGCCGCTCGTCGATATCGGCCAGGACCTCGGATAGAGCCGCCGCCACCCGATGCGGGTCGGCACTGTCGGCGGCATCGAAGGTCACCCGCGAGACGGTGCCCGGAACCAGGACATCGCTACCGGACTGTTCGTTGACCCGGGCCCGCGGCGCGGGCTGTATCGACAGCGCCATGGTCTGGGTATCGCCGAGTCGCGGATGCACGGCCACGCCGCTCCAGCGCACCGTCCAGGCACCCCCGGTGCGCACCATCGGTAACTGCCCCGCATAAGTCCACGTGCGGCTGCCCGGCAGCCGCCATTCGTAGGTGTAGTCGACGGTGGCGGTGTCACCGGTGATGTGGGCGGCGCCGGTATCGGCGTGCAACTCTTCGGCGCCCAGTTCTTCCCACGCCGAAGACAGTGCGGCGAAAGCCTTTTCGGGCCGGGTGGTCCGATCGGCGGCCGCCTCGATATCGCGCGCGGCGAATGCCCCGAGAAAACCGTCCGCGGCGGTGATCGGCCCGGAGGAGCCCGCCGCACAACCGGTCACGGCGAGCGCGAGCGCCGCGACCGCGATCACGAGTACCGATCGGATCGTCATCGGAGCCGATGGTAGGCGACCGGAGCCGGTGATCACCTGCGGC
Organism: Nocardia grenadensis; assembly: GCF_050942415.1. Classification (NCBI taxonomy): domain Bacteria; kingdom Bacillati; phylum Actinomycetota; class Actinomycetes; order Mycobacteriales; family Nocardiaceae; genus Nocardia; species Nocardia grenadensis. Next base: position 4,586,967 of record NZ_CP192054.1, read on the forward strand.
ACACCGGATCCGCCCGGGATCAGTCGAGCAGGACCGTGGCGAAGGTGGCGATCTGCCGGAACCCGACCGCCCGATAGGCCCGCCGGGCCACCTCGTTGTAGTCGTTGACGTACAGGCTGGCCGTACGCCCCGACGCGACGACCGCATTGGCCACCGCCGCCGTACCCGCCGTGCCCAGGCCCTGCCCCCGGTGTTCCGGATGCACCCAGACGCCCTGGATCTGCCCGGTGCGCCGGGACTGCGCGCCCACCTCCGCCTTGAATACGACCTCGCCGTCGGCGAACCGTGCCCAGGCCCGGCCGGCCTCGATCAGTCCGGCCACCCGGCGCCGATAGCCGCGCCCCCCGTCGCCGGCCCGGGGATCGATCCCGACCTCCTCTATGAACATCGCGATCGCGGCCGCGAGATACCGGTCGAGTTCTTCGGGACGGACCTGGCGTACCTGTGGGTCGGCGGCCGATACGGCGGTATCGGTCAGGGCCAGCAGCGGCTGTGCGCCCCGAACCTCCCGTTCCGGACCCCAGTGGTCGGCGAGCATCTCCCACAGCGGCAGCGCGAGTTCCTGCCGGCCGACCACCGATGAGCACATCCGGGGCCACCGGATGGCCCGGTCGGCGAAGGCGCGCAGCGCCTCACGGCCGCCGCGCAGCGGGATGAGATTCACCCCGGAGAAGCACAATGATTCCGACGGACCGCCATGACTCCACAGCTCACCCTGACCGCACCGGTTGTCCAGACCGTATTCCTGTAACCGGGCGGCGACCATGCAGGTGGCCACCGGATCATCATCGAGGACCCGGAGTACCTGGGCAAGGTCCCGCTTGGCGAGCTGACGCGCGGGAACGTATTTCGCGCGCCGGGTCGGCTCCAGCAGACTCCGCACCTACAACAGCCTGCCATGAACCGCACCGCGACGGTACGAATATCCGGAAAGCGTCAGCGCGCCGTGCACGGAGTGGGTAGCCCCGACCGGCTCGCCGGCGCGGCGAGCCGGGGGCGCGGGGAACTCAGCCCACGCTGATGACCGGCTGACCGGTCTCGGCGTCCTCACCCATCTCCTCGGCGATCCGCATGGCCTCTTCGATGAGGGTCTCCACGATCTGCGCCTCGGGCACCGTTTTCACGACTTCGCCCTTGACGAAGATCTGTCCCTTGCCGTTCCCGGAGGCGACCCCGAGATCGGCCTCCCGGGCCTCGCCCGGTCCGTTCACCACACAGCCCATGACCGCGACTCGCAGCGGCACTTCCAGGCCGTCCAGACCCGCGGTGACCTCGTCGGCCAGGGTGTACACGTCCACCTGCGCGCGACCGCAGGAGGGGCAGGACACAATCTCGAGTTTGCGGGGCCGCAGATTCAGCGACTGCAGGATCTGCCCGCCGACCTTCACTTCCTCGGCCGGCGGCGCGGACAGCGAGACCCGGATGGTGTCGCCGATACCCTCACTCAGCAGCGCGCCGAACGCGACCGCGGATTTCACGGTCCCCTGGAAGGCCGGACCCGCCTCGGTGACCCCGAGGTGCAGCGGATAGTCGCACTGCGCGGCCAGCTGCCGGTACGCCTCGACCATCACCACCGGGTCGTTGTGCTTGACCGAGATCTTGATATCGCCGAAGCCGTGCTCCTCGAACAGACTCGCCTCCCACAACGCCGACTCCACCAGCGCTTCCGGGGTGGCCTTGCCGTACTTGGCCATCATCCGCTTGTCGAGGGAACCGGCGTTCACCCCGATCCGGATCGGGATACCGGCGGCACCGGCCGCCTTGGCGACCTCCGCGACCCGACCGTCGAACTCTTTGATGTTGCCGGGGTTGACCCGCACCGCCGCACAGCCCGCGTCGATAGCGGCGAAGATGTAGCGCGGTTGGAAATGGATATCGGCGATCACCGGGATCTGCGATTTCTTCGCGATCACGGGTAGCGCGTCGGCATCCTCCTGCCGCGGGCACGCCACCCGCACGATATCGCAGCCCGATGCTGTGAGCTCCGCGATCTGCTGCAATGTCGCGTTCACATCGTGCGTTTTGGTCGTCGTCATCGACTGCACCGAGATCGGGTGGTCGCTGCCCACACCGACACCGCCCACCATCAACTGGCGGGTTCTGCGCCGCGGTGCGAGCACCGCGGCCGGTGCGGTCGGCATCCCCAATCCGATTGTGCTGGTCACTTTCGGCTGCCTACTTTCGTACTGGTCCGGCCGGTCGGTGCCGAGTGTAGTCCCGCCCCGACCGGGGGCCGCCGAGACATGGACAACAGTCGCGACCGGCACCAGCACGTCACCGGCACGTCACCTCGCCGTAGCCGGCCGTACCTCGCGCCGCAGGGCGGCCTGCGGCGCAGACGCCGATTACCGGGGCTTGCGACGCAGCACGATATCGCGGACCACGAGCACCGCCAGGGCGGCGGCAAATCCGACGAGGTAGAGATCCTCGACCTTGCCGTGGTGATTGCCCTTCAGCATGCCCAGCAGGATGATGATCACCACGACCGCGGCCACCTGGAACGTCCGGCGGGATTCCCCGCTCCAGCCCCAGGCCGCCGACGGAACCTCTGCGGGGTCCACCTTGGTGACGGCGACAGCCTTGTCGCTGGTGGGTTCGACTTCCGTGGCGGCCACGATCGCTCCTCCTCGAGAGAACGGATACTGCCCGATATCGTGGCATACGACCGCCCGTCGTAGCCAGCAGGGGCATGGTCGGTGACAATGAACAGGTGTCAGATCTCCGCAGAGTCCTCCTGCTCGGCAGCACCGGTTCCATCGGCACCCAGGCGCTCGAGGTGATCGCCGCGAATCCGGACAGATTCGAAGTCGTCGGCCTGGCCGCGGGTGGCGGGAACACCGAATTGCTCGCCGCGCAGATGGCCGCGACCGGCACGACCGCCGTGGCCGTGGCCGACCCGGCCGCGGGGGCCGAACTGGGAGTCGCCTTGACCGGGGCGGGCGCGGTGACCGAACTGGTCCGCCGTACCGAGGCCGATGTCGTGCTCAACGCGCTGGTCGGATCACTGGGCCTGGAGCCGACGCTGGCCGCGCTGGAAAGCGGCGCGACACTGGCGCTGGCGAACAAGGAGTCGCTGGTGGCCGGCGGCTCGCTGGTCACCCGGGCGGCGCGACCGGGCCAGCTGGTGCCGGTCGATTCGGAACATTCGGCGCTGGCCCAGTGCCTGCGCGGCGGGCGGGCCGAAGAGGTCGCCACACTGGTTCTCACTGCCTCCGGTGGGCCGTTCCGCGGCTGGACCACCGAGATGCTGGACGGGGTGAACCCCGCCGAGGCGAAAACCCATCCGACCTGGTCCATGGGTCCGATGAACACCCTGAACTCGGCCTCGCTGGTCAACAAGGGCCTGGAGCTGATCGAAACGCATCTGCTGTTCGGTGTCCCCTATGACCGCATCGAGGTCACCGTGCACCCGCAATCGATCGTGCACTCGATGGTCACCTTCACCGACGGCTCCACCCTCGCCCAGGCGAGCCCGCCCGATATGAAGCTGCCGATCGCCCTGGCGCTGGGCTGGCCGGACCGCGTGCCCGGAGCCGCCACGCCGTGCGATTTCGGCACCGCCGCCACCTGGACCTTCGAACCCGTGGACAACGAGGTGTTCCCGGCCGTGGAACTGGCCCGGGAAGCCGGTACCGCGGGCGGCTGCGTCACCGCCGTGTACAACGCCGCCAACGAGGTCGCGGTGCAGGCCTTCCTGGACGGCCGGATCCGCTTCCCGGAAATCGTGCGCACCGTGGCACAGGTTGTACACGACGCCGACCGGTGGCGCGCCGAACCCACCGAACTCGCCGAGGTACTCGCCGCCGACGAGTGGGCACGCGACCGTGCCCGTACCCTCGTACAGCGGTAACCGATGTCGCGAATGGTCGAGGCACCGCTCGCGGGCGGTTACTGTGGACACGTGCTCGCGGCCGCTCCGGTCTCTGTGCGGGCCGGGAGTAATGATCTGCGCACCGCAGGAGGGCTGTAGACCACATGCTGTTCGTGTTGGGGTTCGTGCTGTTCGCCCTCGGCATCACGATTTCGATCGCGCTGCACGAATGCGGGCACATGTGGACCGCTCAGGCCACCGGTATGAAAGTGCGCCGGTACTTCATCGGGTTCGGCCCGAAGGTGTTCTCCTTCCGGCGCGGCGAAACCGAATACGGCGTCAAATGGCTGCCGCTCGGCGGGTTCTGCGATATCGCCGGAATGACCGCGCTCGACGAACTCGAACCCGAAGAGGTCGACCGGGCCATGTACCGGCAGGCCACCTGGAAACGCCTCGTGGTGATGTCCGGCGGTATCGGAATGAATTTCCTGCTCGGCTTCCTCCTGATCGTCGTGCTGGCGGTCGGCTGGGGTCTGCCCAACCTCAACCAGCCGCCGGAGACCACGATCGGCGATATGAGCTGCGTCGCGCCGCAGAACCCCGACCGTACCCTCGGCACCTGTACCGGCCCCGGGCCCGCCCAGCGCGCCGGCCTCCAGCGCGGCGATGTGGTCACCGCGATCAACGGCGAGAGCGTGGACACCTGGGAGGAGTTCCAGACCCGCACCCAGCAGCAGAACGGACCGTTCACCTACACCGTCGACCGCGACGGGCAGACGCTGACCCTCGAGGTGGTCCCGGAGCAGGCCATGCGCTACCCCCGGGACGGCGGCCCCGGCCGGGAGGTGAGTGTCGTCGGCGTCGGCCAGGAGTTCCTCGAACCGGTCCAGTACAGCGTCCTCGGCGCGATTCCCGCTTCGGCCGCTTTCACCGGCGAGATGTTCATCCGTACTTTTCAGTCGCTGGCGCAGATGCCGGCCAAGGTGGCGTCGCTGTGGGACGCGGTCACCGGAGGCGAGCGCGACCGGGAGACCCCGGTCAGCGTGTACGGTGCCAGCAAGATCGGTGGTGAGACCGCCGAACGCGGTTACTGGAACGCCTTCATCCTCATCCTGGCCAGCTTGAACTTCTTCCTGGGCGCGTTCAACATCCTGCCGCTACTGCCGCTGGATGGTGGCCATATCGCGGTGGTGCTCTACGAGAAGATCCGCAACACCATCCGCGGGTGGAAGGGACTGGCCCCCGGTGCCCCGGTGGACTACCTCAAGCTGCTCCCGCTCACCTACGTCGCGGTCGTCGTCGGTGGTGCCTACATGTTACTCACTCTCGCCGCCGACATCGTCAATCCCATCCAGCTCTTCCCCTGATCGCGCATGAGTGTCGACGCGACCGAATGAGTGGTCGCGCGCGTGATCAATCCGCGGCGTCGATGAGGTCCGGCACCGGAAAGGCGGCCGAGCCGAGTCGTGGGTCGCGAAAATTCGGTGGGATGTGCGCACCCGAAGACCTGGACTGGGTAGATCGAACAAAGGGAGGGGAAACCCATGCGTCAGTTCATGTCTCGGCTCGTACTGGTGACATTCACGGCAGCCTCTGATCACCCATGACGACGTCGCGCCGCTGTAGTGGCCACGCCCCCGACGGGCCCGATTACAGCCGCATGTACACCGGCTCGGACGGGCAGACGAAGCCACTGGATCACGGCATCTTGCACAGCGATCTACGAGGCGAAACCGAGCCGTTGACCTTCGACCGGTACCGCGAGCTGGTGCTGAACTGGGTCCCGGGTCCGACGCCGGACGAACCGGGCCCTGCGTCCCCGGCCACGGTCACCTACGAACTCGCCGGCCCACACGCCGACGACTTCCGAAGAATGATCGAGCGGCGGTAGACGTATCGAGAGATCGGCCCCGGACAGCGCAGTCGGTTGGGCCGGGTCGATCGCTTCGGATCCATTCTGGTCACACGGAGGCGGAGAAGGCCCCACCCACCTATGCTTCCGCGCCACCTCCTAGCACGCTGTGGGGCCCTTGCCCTCGATCACGTCGACAACGTATCCGGCGATCGCGAGCGAGGAGGTCGCCGCGGGTGACGGGGCATTGCGAACAGCCGTGACCGGGCCGAGCCGGTCGATCCGGAAATCGTCGACGAGACTGCCGTCCGCATCGAGGGCCTGGGCCCGGACCCCGGATCCACCACGCACCACATCCGCGGCACCTATGGCCGGAATATAGCGCCGCGCCCTGCGCATGTACGCGGCCACCGACAGCGAGCCGTACATTTCCCCGATCCCGGTCCGCCAGTGCTGCCGCGCCATCCGGCGGAACCCCGGCCAACGCATGGTTTCCGCGAGGTCGCGCACCGAGAAGTCCCGGCGCCGGTACCCTTCCCGGGCGAAGGCCAGTACCGCGTTGGGGCCGACCTCCACGGTCCCGGACACCCGCCGCGTGAAATGCACCCCCAGGAACGGGTACCGCGGGTCCGGCACCGGATACACCAGCCCGCGCACCATATTCGCCTTGTCGGCGACCACATTCATGTATTCGCCTCGGAATGGCACGATCCGCGGGCCTGGGTCGGCGCCCGCCAGCCCGGCCACGGTATCGGCGTGCAACCCCGCGCACACGATCACCCGATCCGCGCGTAGCACCTCGTCGCCCATCGTGATATCGATTCCCGTTGCGGCCGCGGCGATCCCGTCCACCGCGCACGACAACCGAACCTCGCCACCGGATTCCGCCAAGTCCGCGGCGAAGGACTCCGCGATCCGGCGGAAATCGGTGATGGCGGTCCGCGGCGAATACAGTGCCGCGATCCCCTCGGCGAAGGGCTCGATATCGCCGATCTCCGCCCGGTCCACTCGTCTCAGCCCGGGTACCGCGTTGTCACCGGCCCGAGCCTGCAGGGCCGCGAGCCGGGGCATTTCGTCATCGTCCACCGCGACGACGAGTTTGCCGCATTCGTCGTAGGGCAGGTTTCGTTCGGCGCAGTACTCGCGCAGCAGGGAACGGCCCCGCGCGCACAGCACCGCCTTCAAACTTCCCGGCTGATAGTAAATCCCAGCGTGTACCACTCCCGAATTGTGGCCGGTCTGGTGCGCCGCGACGCGATCTTCCTTCTCCAGCACCACGATTCGGTCGTCGGGACGCCGACGGGCGAGTTCCCGCCCGATCGCCAGTCCCACGATCCCGGCCCCGACGATCGCGACGACCTGCTCACCCATGTTCCGTTCCCCTCACACCACGTTCGCCGGCATCCGGTCAGGATGCGGCGCCTAGGGCTGTTCCAGCGAATCGAAGGGGATTGTCACCTCGACCGGCTCGTCCAGCAGCAGCACCCGGCGGTGCACGGTATGCACCAAGTACCGTCGCCCGGACCAATCCAAGCGGTATTCCTCGATCTCCTCGATCGTGTCTTCCTTCTGGTCGAGCCGGATGATCAGGTAACGGAGGATACCCGCAGCCGCATATTGGATTCGCTTGTCGGTGATATCGACATCAATGGTGGATCCGGAGGTGACCTCGACGATCAGCAATATGTGATCCCGTACCGTATTGACGTCGTACGGTTCGCAGTCACGGATCCGGATATCCGGATACCGGATGTTCAGCCGGCGATCCGAGGCAGGCGCATCCGAGTCGGCGAACCGCGCGGCGATATCGGAATCGACGACCATGCACGGACCGCCCTCCCGGCGTCCGCTTTCGAGCAGGCCGGCCAGACGCCGGATAACTCTGCTGTGCAGCGGGCTCTGGGGGATGAGCCGTATGACACGGCCGTCGACGATCTCGATATCACCGAGTTCGGCCGCGGCACCGTCGGCGAACTCTTCGGCGGTGAGGCGAAGCTCGTCGTGCTCGTCGGGGGCGCTCATGCAGGCATGATGTCAGGTCGGGTGGTAACGGGCCACAACGAAGCCCCCTACCCGGCTGGCCTACAGCGCAGGCTCCCGTCCCGACCGGAACTCAGCCCTCCGCCGCCAGCTGACCGCAGGCCGCGGCGATCTCCTGACCCCGGGTGTCGCGGACCGTGCACGGCACCCCCTGCGCCTCGACCCGGCGCACGAACTCCCGTTCCACCGGCTTGGGGCTGGCATCCCATTTGCTGCCGGGGGTGGGATTCAGCGGGATGACATTCACGTGCACGCGGGAGCCCAGCGCCTTGTGCAGTTTCTGGCCCAGCATGTCCGCGCGCCACGGCTGGTCGTTGATATCGCGAATCAGCGCATACTCGATGGATACCCGCCGGCCGGATTTGTCGGCGTAGTAGCGCGCGGCGTCGAGCACCTCCGCCACCGGCCAGCGGTTGTTCACCGGAACCAGGGTGTCGCGGAGTTCGTCGTCGGGGGTGTGCAGGGATACCGCGAGCGTCACCGAGAGGTCCTCATCGGCGAGTTTGCGGATCGCGGGAGCCAGACCGACCGTCGACACCACCACATTGCGCTGCGAGATACCGAGACCGTCGGGGGCGGGCGAGGTGATGCGGTGTACCGCGTTCACCACCCGCTTGTAGTTCGCCAGCGGCTCGCCCATTCCCATGAACACAATGTTCGACAGGCGCCCGGGACCGCCGGAGACAGCGCCGTCCCGCAGATCGGCCGCCGCGGCGCGGACCTGATCGACGATTTCGGCGGTCGAAAGGTTCCGGTTCAGGCCGGCCTGCCCCGTCGCGCAGAAGGGGCAGGCCATACCGCAGCCGGCCTGGCTGGAAATGCACAGCGTGGCCCGATCCGGGTAACGCATGAGCACGCTTTCCAGCAGGGTCCCGTCTCCGGCACGCCACAGCGTCTTCCGGGTCTCCCCGCCATCACAGGCGATCTGCCGGATCGGCGTGAGTAGCGGGGGGAACAACGCCTCCGCCACTTTCTCGCGGACCGTGGCCGGTAGATCGGTCATTTCCGCCGGATCGGCCTGCAACCGCCCGTAGTACTGGCGCGCGACCTGGTCGGCGCGGAACTTCGGCAGGCCCAGCTCGGCCATGGCGGCCCGGCGGCCGTCGGCATCGAGGTCGGCCAGATGGCGCGGCGGCATACCGCGGCGCGGGGCGTCGAAAACCAGGGGCAAAGAGGCGGTCATAGTCCTACCAGTGTGTCATCTCGATGAATGTGACCCGTGCCGCGCCGCGAATGTGACCCGCGCCGAGCCCGTGCGCCGAGATCCGGGCCGATATCGACCGGCGGGCCGGAAATCCGTGCACAGTCGATAGCTGTCGGCAATCATCGACATATGGCGACTCCTGATGAACCGACACCCGAAACCCGCTCGCTACCGAAAGAACCACCCACGAGCCCACCGGGCACGCCCACCGGACGGAAACCCGCACCGGATGCTACCGGCCGCAAACCGGCGGTCGACACCCATCGGCGCAAGGACGTGGAGAAGTCCCGGGTGGGCAATGCGTGGGTCGCGCTGATCGTGGCAGCGCTGCTCGGCATCGTCCTGCTGATCTTCATCCTGCAGAATTCCGAGAGTACCGAGGTGGAGCTGCTCTTCTGGAACTTCTCGCTCCCACTGGGCGTGACGATCCTGCTTTCGGTGATCGCCGGAGCCCTGGTGATGGCGCTGGTGGGCGGGGTCCGCATCGTCCAACTGCGCCGTGCGGTACACCGCGACTGACCTCAGAGCAGGGTACTGAGCACCAGCCACGAGACGAACGCCGAGGGCAGCATCGAATCGAGCCGGTCCATGATGCCGCCGTGCCCGGGCAGCATGGTGCCCATATCCTTGATGCCCAGCTCGCGTTTGATCTGCGATTCGACCAGATCTCCCAGCGTCGCGACGACGACCAGACCGATACCGAGCACCACGCCGATCATGGAATTGGCTTCGAGCAGCAGGGTGACCGTGAGCAGACCGCCGATGATCGCGAAAAGCAGCGAACCGCCGAAGCCCTCCCAGGACTTCTTCGGGCTGATCGACGGCACCATGGAATGGCGGCCGAACAGCACCCCGGCGACATAACCGCCGACGTCGGAGCACACCACCAGGATCATGAAGGTCAGCACCCGCAGGTTGCCCTCCGGATCCTCGAGCAGGAGCAGCACCGCGAACGACGCCAGCAGCGGAATCCACGCCAGGGTGAACACCGTGATGGCGGTATCGCGCAGGAAATTGCGCGGGGCGGTGCGCAGACCGTGGTCGAACAGCCGCCACACCATGCAGACCAACGCCGTCGCCGCGAACGCCCCGGTCACCCCGCCCGGGCCGAACGGCCAGCCCAACCAGAACACCGCCTGACCGCCGACGATCAGCGGCGTACGCGGCACCAGCACATCGGCTTCCCGCAGTCGCTTGGCGACCTCCCAGGTGGCGATACCGACCGCGACCCCGGCGACACCGATGAACACCTTGGGCACGAACAGCAGGACGGCGATACACAACACCCCGAGGGTCGTGCCGACGGCCAGGGCCGCGGGTAAGTTCCGGCCGGCGCGCGACCCCCGGGGCTCGGCGCCCCCGGAGGCTCCGGTCGCTGCCGGTGTCGGTTCGGATATGCCCTCGGCCGGCGGATGCGGTCGGGCCGCACCGGTCGCGGCGGCTTTCTCGGCCACGATTGTCCCGTCGCTCAACTCGTCGTCGTTCCGTTCGTTCCCACCCGTCGCGGGCGACGCTCGCTCCGCTGTTTCCCATTGTGCGGCAGTTCACCGGCCAGGGGGCCGGGTGACCACCGGTCCGGTGCCCGTTCACCACGAACACCGCATTCCGCGCGGCACCTACCGCTCGTGCCGCTCTCGGACATCCCGCGCGCCGGGCCGGCACGACCGGCGCGCCTGCGCAAGGTACCACCGCGGAGACGACGGGCTCACCGCCCGGCCACCGCTCAGACCTCGAGCAGTTCGGCTTCCTTGTGCTTCACCAGCTCGTCGATCTGGCCGACGTATCTGGCGGTGGTCTTGTCCAGTTCCTTCTCGGCGCGCCCGACCTCGTCCTCGCCGGCTTCGCCGTCCTTCTGGATCCGGCCCAGCTCCTCCATGGCCTTGCGGCGCACATTGCGAATCGAGACCTTGGCGTCCTCGCCCTTCTGCTTGGCCTGTTTGACCAGCTCCCGGCGGCGCTCCTCGGTGAGCTGCGGAATGCTGATGCGCAGGATGTCACCGTTGTTGGTCGGGTTCACGCCGAGGTCGGAGTTGCGGATCGCGGTTTCGATCGGCCCCAGCTGCGCCTGCTCATAGGGTTTCACCACCACCATCCGCGGCTCCGGCACGGTGATACTCGACATCTGGGTGATCGGGGTCGGCGCTCCGTAATAGTCGACCACCACCCGGGCGAACATCCCCGGATTCGCGCGCCCGGTACGGATTCTGCCGAGATCGTCCTTCGCCACCGAGACGGCCTTCTCCATCTTCTCCTCGGCGTCGAAGAGCGCTTCTTCAATCACGACCGTTCCTCCACTGCGTCGTCATCGTCATGACCCGCGGGCCCGCGGTATCAGGATCGAACCAATGTGCCGATCTTCTCACCGGCCACCGCCCGGGCGATATTGCCCTTGGTCAACAAATTGAACACCAGCATCGGCATCTGGTTGTCCATGCACAAACTGAACGCCGTCGCGTCGGCGACCTTCAGATCGCGTTCGATCACTTCCTTGTGGGTGATCTCGTGGTACATGGTGGCATCGGGATCCAGTCGTGGATCGGCGTTGAACACACCGTCGACCGCCTTGGCCATGAGTACCACCTCCGCACCGATCTCCAGCGCGCGCTGTGCGGCGGTGGTGTCGGTGGAGAAATACGGCATCCCCATACCGGCGCCGAAGATCACCACACGCCCCTTCTCCAGATGTCGCTTGGCGCGCAGCGGCAGGTAGGGCTCGGCGACCTGGCCCATGGTGATGGCGGTCTGCACCCGGGTGTCCACACCCTGCTGCTGGAGGAAATCCTGCAGCGCCAGGCTGTTCATCACGGTTCCCAGCATGCCCATGTAATCGGACCGGGCCCGCTCCATCCCGCGTTCTTCGAGTTCGGCGCCGCGGAAGAAGTTCCCACCGCCGATCACGACCGCGACCTGGACGCCGGAGCCGACGATTTCGGCGATCTGCTCCGCCACGGTCTCCACCACGTCGGGATCCAGGCCCACCGCGCCGCCCCCGAACATCTCACCACCGAGTTTCAGCAGTACCCGGCGATATCCTGGGCGGTCGGTCCCCGGGTACGTCATCGGCTGGCGTCTCCTTCGGCAATCGGTGTGTTCACGGTCGATCGTGTTCATGGTGTCGGCGAACGCGGCGGCCGCCGAGGTCCGGGGCCGCCCGCCGCCCCGGCCGGGCCGACCCGAGCGCGACTGGCACAGTGGGCGCGGCACCAACGGAAAGCGGCTTCTATCCTGCCCTACCCGCCCACAACCCCCGATACTCGGGCCCCCGGGCGGCCGAACTCAGACGAAACCCCCGCCGCGTCCAACCGCGACGGGGGTTTCCTCCGGAATCGGGGATCGGCTCAGGCCTGGCCGACCTCGAAGCGGGCGAACTTGGTGATCGTGACGCCGGCCTCGTCCAGCAGCGCCTGGACGGTCTTCTTGTTGTCGGTGACCGACGGCTGCTCCAGCAGGACGACGTCCTTGAAGAAGCCGTTGACGCGGCCCTCGGTGATCTTCGGGAGCGCGGCCTCGGGCTTACCCTCTTCGCGAGCGGTCTGCTCGGCGATACGGCGCTCGTTCTCGACGATATCGGCGGGCACCTCGTCACGGGTGACGTACTTCGCCTTGAGCGCGGCGACCTGCATGGCGGCCCCACGGGCGGCCTCGGCGGCGGCCTCACCGGAGCCGCTGTACTCGACCAGCACGCCGACGGCCGGCGGCAGATCCGACGCACGCTTGTGCAGGTAGGTGGCGACCGGGCCGTCCAGAGAGACGACGCGCCGCAGCTCCAGCTTCTCGCCGATCTTGGCGGCCAGCGCCTGCAGGGCCTCGTCGACGGTCTGGCCGTCGAGGGCCACGGCCTTCAGCGCATCCACATCGGCGGGCTTCGCGGCCGCCGCGGCGGCGGCGATCTTATCGGCCAGCGCCTGGAATTCCGCGTTCTTGGCGACGAAGTCGGTTTCGGAATTGATCTCGACCATCACGCCGTCCTTGGCGATGACCAGGCCTTCGGCGGTGGTGCGCTCGGCGCGCTTGCCGACATCCTTGGCGCCCTTGATGCGCAGCAGCTCGACGGCCTTGTCGAAATCGCCCTCGGTCTCGACCAGCGCGTTCTTACAATCCATCATTCCGGAGCCGGTGAGCTCCCGCAGCCGCTTCACGTCAGCGGCGGTGTAGTTCGCCATCGGGGGCGAGCCTCCTTCGAGAAAGTCTGGTACCGGGCAGTGGTGGTCACGACTCGGTGAGCCGTGACCACCACTGTGGGAAGTGCGGTCCGGCGGTGCTCACCCATGGCACGGGCCGGTGAGCGGCCGCCGAACGCGAGGTGACGACTCAGGCGTCGGCCGGAGTCTCCGCGGGCGCCTCGGCCGGGGCTTCCGCCGGGGCCTCGGCGCTCGGGGTGGCCTGCGCCAGCAGCTCCTGCTCCCACTCCGGCAGCGGCTCGGCGGCGCTCGCCTCGGGCTTGTCGTCGCCGCCGGAACGGCCGGCCCGGGCCTGCACGCCCTCGGCCACCGCGGACGCGACGACCTTGGTGAGCAGCGCGGCCGAACGGATCGCGTCGTCGTTACCCGGGATCGGGTAGTCGACCAGGTCGGGATCGCAGTTGGTGTCCAGGATCGCGATGACCGGGATATTCAGCTTGCGCGCCTCGCCGACGGCGATGTGCTCCTTGTTGGTGTCGACGACCCAGATGGCCGAAGGCACCTTCTGCATGTCCCGGATACCGCCGAGGGTGCGGTCCAGTTTGTTCATCTCACGCGTGAGCATGAGGATTTCCTTCTTGGTGCGACCCTCGAAACCGCCGGTCTGCTCCATGGCCTCGAGTTCCTTGAGACGCTGCAGACGCTTGTGCACGGTGGAGAAGTTGGTGAGCATGCCGCCGAGCCAGCGCTGGTTCACATACGGCATCCCGACCCGGGTGGCCTCGGCCGCGATGGACTCCTGCGCCTGCTTCTTGGTGCCGACGAACAGGACGGTGCCGCCGTGGGCGACCGTCTCCTTGACGAATTCGTAGGCCTTGTCGATGTAGGTCAGCGTCTGCTGCAGATCGATGATGTAGATGCCGTTGCGGTCGGTGAAGATGAACCGCTTCATCTTCGGGTTCCAGCGACGGGTCTGGTGCCCGAAATGCGCGCCGCTGTCGAGCAGCTGCTTCATTGTTACGACAGCCATGGCTCCCGTATCTCTCTTTCGTTGCCGGTTGACGCAGCGGGCCGGCGGCCTGCTGCCCTGGCACCACAGAACGCTCGGACCCGATCGGTGATCGGGACCAGCCGAGACGTCCCCTGTTCCGGAATGCGCCGGCTTCGCCGGTTCCGGCAGGAACTCGGTGGGGCAGCGCGATGAACAAGCACGGTGGTGCGCGAAGTCGGTCGGTGCGAACACGGACCGCCCGGCCAGTTTACGGCGTGGGCTGCGCGAACTGGAAATCGCCCGGTCGGATCGTCCCAGGACCACGCGAACCGGACCTCATATGAAACATCAATTGTTCACAGAAGGCGAGTTGTCCACAGGCGCCGGAATTGCGGGTTCCGTGCAGCTCAGAGCCCGAGCAGGCTGAGCATATGACCTGGAAACCCACTCCCACCGAGGCCGGCGGCGCGACCACGAGGGACCCGGACCTCCCGCCCGCACCGCGGAGCTGGCCCCATATCGCGCGGCGCGGCAGATCGTCGACCGCCACCGACCACCCGGCCCGGCCCCTACCGGCATGGCCGCGGCGCCCCACGGCGCAACCGCCCCGGGACATCCATCGAGGTCACGGTGCCGGCCGATGCGCCGGTCGAGAACGCGGCACGGCCACGGTGGCGGTGGCGGTGGACGACTCCGGCGCACGGAAAGATCGTGAACCTGGGCGGACGGCGGGCCGGCACCGGGCATCGCCCCCGGCGCGCTCCGGGGAACACGCGGCATCCGGGACCTGCCCGGGCCCGAGTGATCTGGCCCGCCGGGCCAGGCGGTACGAGCGCAGGATGACCCACCGGCCCGCCGGATCCCGCGCGGCCGACCACACGGAGACCGGCTCATGGCAACTCGACGGTGCGCACGGATCGCAGCGGACCACACCGATTCCCACGACCCGCTTCCCCCCGATCCGCCCGGATTCGATACCTTTTCCCGGGAGCGCGCCGGCGCCGCACGCACCGGACCGCCACCTCCGGCGGTCGCCCGGGCGGAATCCGATACGCCGGCCCGATCCGGACGGCCGTCGCCTGTTCTCCGACACACCACGCCGACCACCGGACCGCCGTGGGCCGACGGTCCGGCGCCGGAGACCGGCCGACCTGATCGGCGCCGCACTCACCACGGTGTTCATCGCGGTTCCGCTCGGCCCGGGGCCCACAGCCACCGCGTATTCGGGTGGTGCCACCGTGGTCGCGCATCCCGGCTCCGAGGGCGGCCCGACGATCGCTGTCCGCGCGATCAGCGGGTCGGTCACCCCGCAGGCCGAGGACGGTCCTGCGCCGGTGCGGGGACGTAACTCTTCGCTCTCCGCCGAAGTTTCCGACGCACACTTCCTTGCTGCCAGAACAGCCGGTGGTGCAGCGGAATCGGCCGCGGTTTCCCCGACCGCGACGCCGGTCCACGTCCTGTCCGGGCCGCCCGTCGATGCCACGACCGGGCCCGCCGAACCGGCTACGGGGCAGTCGAACGAGGTGGCCCGCCGGTCACCGGCCGGGTCGAGCCGGGCCGGTAGCTGCGGGACGGGCTCGAATTCGGGCTCGACCACCGGCTCGGGCGTGGTGTGCCGGGCCCTTCCCCTACTGGAGGATCTTGTGCACGAACTCCTCCGGCGCGCACCACGACCGGTATCACCCGCCTGCCCGTGCCCCGACCGCGGGCGGTAAGGCCGAGCACTGCCGGACCGAGCGGCCCACGCAGGTCCGCCCGGTCCGGCGAGGTGCTTCGCGGGGTGGCGGCGGTGGTTCTCGCGGTCGCCGCCCTGCTGTCCTGCGGTTCCGCGGCGGGAGCCCCGGACGCGGGATTCGACTGGCCGCTGCGTCCGCGCCCGGTGATCGGACGGCCGTTCGATCCGCCGGACCAGGACTGGCTGCCGGGCCATCGCGGTGTGGACCTGGCCGGGACGGCGGGGCAGGCGGTCTATGCGGCCGGGCCGGGAATTGTGGTCTTCGCCGGGAAGGTGGCGAGCAAACCGGTGGTGGCGATACTGCACGAAGGTGGGTTGCGCACCACGTACGAACCGGTGGAAGCCGGCATCGCGGTGGGTCGGCGAGTCACCCGAGGCACCCGGATCGGTGAACTGGCCCCGGGCCACGTCGGCTGTCCCACCCCGGCCTGCCTGCACTGGGGCCTGCGCCGAGAGGGCACCGCACACTCGTCCCGCGAATACCTCGACCCACTCGGACTGCTACGCAGGACGCCGATCAGGCTGAAGCCGGTGGAGCACGGCACACCCGGAGCCGGCGGGTGAGGGTCCGTACTCGATCACCGGATTTCCGGTACCGCCCCCGGTTCGTCAGCCGGGCGGGCCGGGATGCACCAGTGCGTAACCGACGATGACCAGCGCCGCCACCATCATGGCGACGGTGACCGAGCCGATGGTGGCCGCCGCGCTACCGGTCGCACCGAGGCGGAGGCGGCGACTACGCCGGTAGCCCAGAGCGGCGACCGACAGCAGGGCCAGACCGGCGATACCCGGCAGGAGAGCGGCCGGATCCCATCCCTCCTCGACAACGAGCCGTAGGAGTAGGAGATCGACTATCAGACATCCCAGACAGGTGCGCCGCCACGACAGCGCGGTCCGCTCTGCGGCCAGGCCGACCTCGCTCGGTTCGGTCACGGCACCGTCCTCAGTGCAGTAGTACGGCTACGCAGGCGAGAATCGCCACGAACGCGGTGCCGGCGGCCAGCACCGGCACCAGTACCGTGCCCGGTAGCGGCCGCCCTTCGTCCATCGCGACGCGAATCCGCCGCCAGTGCAGATACGCGCCGACCGCGAGGACCAGCGACAGCAGCAGACAGCTGACGGCCAGCGCGGTGCGGATATCCACATTCCACTGCTCTTGCACCACCGCCTGCACCGCGACCCCACCGGCCAGCAACCCGAGCGCGGTGCGGATCCAGGCCAGAAAGGTTCGTTCGTTGGCGAGCGTGAATCGGTAGTCGACCGGCTCCGCCGCCCGGTCTGTGTCCTGTCGCGCGGCACTCATCCGGCGGCCGTGCCGATCGTGGTCTGCACGCTCACCTCCCGAAATGCCGGTCGGCCGCGGTAGCGGCTCCGCTGGACAGCGTAAGCGCCGTATCGCGGCGAATCCAGCCACCGAGGGTCGAGGGCCGCCGGATCGGCTCCCGGGCCGGTTCGGGGTCCGGTCGCGCGGCCGGTGCGATCCGGACCTTTCACTCGGCCCACCGACGGCGGTTCAGGCGCGAGGATGGGCCTGATCGTGGGCTTTTCGCAGACGGTCGATGGAGACGTGGGTGTAGAGCTGCGTGGTGGCGAGGCTGGCGTGGCCCAGCAGTTCCTGTACTACCCGCAGGTCCGCGCCACCTTCGAGCAGGTGCGTGGCCGCCGTATGTCGGAGACCGTGCGGCCCCAGATCGGCAGTGCCCGGGACGGCGGATACCACCGCGTGCACCACCGTCCGGGCCTGCCGCTGATCGAGGCGCCGGCCCCGCCGGCCCAGGAGCAGCGCACGGCCGGAATCGGGTGTGGCCAGGACTGGCCGCCCGTAGCGCAGCCATTCGCCGACGGCGTGATCGGCGGGGCCGCCGAACGGTGCGGATCGCTCCCGGTTGCCCTTGCCCAGGACACGTACCAGCCGCCGTTCCCGGTCGATATCGTCGATATCGAGTCCGCACAGTTCGCCTACGCGGATTCCGGTGGCATACAGCAGTTCCACGATGAGCCGGTCCCGCAACGCCATCGGATCGTGCTGTTCGGCACCCGATTCCGCGGCGTTCATCACCCGGCCCGCCTGCTCCTGACCGAGGACCGCGGGCAGGCTGCGGTGTGCTTTGGGCGCGGCGAGCCGGAGCCCGGGATCCACGGTCAACCGGCCGGTCCGCGTCAGCCACGCGGTGAAGGCCCGCGCGGCCGAAGCCCGTCGAGCCATACTGGTGCGGGCCGCGCGGCGCTCCGCATGGGCCGCCAGCCACGCGCGCATGGCCGGTAGGTCCAGCTCGCGCACCGAGGCGTCGGCGGCATGGTCGACCAGATGTGCCAGCAACGATCGGATATCGCCGAGGTAGGCGCGCACCGTATGTGCCGACCGGTTGCGACCGAGCCGCAGATGCCGCCCGTATTCGGTCAGCAGGGCCTCCAGATCCTCCGGCAACTCACGCACCATCCCACCGTCGTCCGCCCGCCCCCGAACCGCAAGCCCACGCGCCGAATCCCTTTGTAGTTCGCACACTCCAGTCACGCACAACCGCCGAAGCCCACCCCCTCGCGACCGCGGCCACATCCGCCGGACCGCGCCGAGCGACAGCGGCGAAACCGGCCGCGCGCTCGACGCCGCGACCACGCCGCGGTCCTCAACCTCGGCCGCACCCACGGGGTCACCGCGAACACCACCATCCGGGTGGCGTGGGCGCTCCTGCTCACGACCCGCACCGGCCGCGTGCACTCGCACCCACCGCGCCGAGCAATGCACGCCGCCCTGACCGGATTCGCACATCACCCGGCCGTCTCGCCCCGGTACGGCCATCACCGACTGGTGTGGGCGCAGTTCCTGGCTCGACCGAGGTTCACCCGCCTCGCTCCGGTGCCCGATCCAGCCGGTACCAGCCCGCCTCGCCGCGCGCGGCCGCGCCCGCGAAATCGAGCGCTACGAGCGCCGCGCGGACCTCGGCCGGCGCTATGCCGGTCGCGGCAGCGATATCGTGCGGCCACCGTCCGCCGGCAGCGGATAGGGCCGCCAGCACCTGGGCCTCGGTACCGCTGAGCCGATCGGCACCGGCCGCACCGGTGATCAGCGGTAGGTGCAGGGGCGCTATTTCGGCGAGCACCTCCTCCGGATCGGTGACGAGGGTCGCTTCCCCGTCGCGGATCATCCGGTGACAACCCACCGAGGCAGCCGAAGCCACCGATCCCGGGACCGCCAGCGCCGGACGACCGATCCGTCGTGCCCATTTCACCGTGTTCCGAGCGCCGCTGCGCAATCCGGCCTCCACCACCAGCACACCGTCGGCCAGTGCGGCGATCAGCCGATTCCGGGCCAGGAAATGGTGTTTGCGCGCGACCGTACCGGGCGGATATTCACTGACCACGAGGCCGGTTTCGGCGATGCGGGCGATCAGGCGGTCGTGCTGGGCCGGGTAGGGCCGGTCGGCGCCGCAGGCCAGCACGGCGATGGTGGCGCCGCCGACATCTAGCGCGGCCCGGTGGGCCGTACCGTCGATACCGAAGGCGGCACCGGATACGACCGTCCATCCGCGAGCGGCCAGCTCTCCGGCGATCTCACCGGTCACCCGGTCGCCGTACCCGGTGCTGCACCGGGCCCCGACCACCGCCACCGCCCGCTCGGTGAGTTCGCCCAGATCCCGGCTGCCTCGGACCCAGAACACCAGCGGCACCGCACCATCAGGGTCACGGCCCGGGGTGAGCTGAGACAGCCCGAGCATCCGCCAGGCCGGCCATTCGGCATCGTCGGGGGTCACAAGCCGCCCGCCGCTGTCACGGATGATCTCCAGATCGCGCGCGGCAGTGTCCAACTCCCGCCGCCGCTCGGTCGCGGCGCGCAACACCGGCGGGAGCGCACGTTCCCGGACCGCCCGCGCCGCCTCACACACCCCGACCGAGTCGATCAGGGCCGTGAGCGCCGGGCACGGCCCGAGCACCACTCGGGACAGATACGCCCAGGCCAGCTGCCGCTTCTCCTGCTCTCCGACGGCCCCCCGCCGGGCCGGCGAGCCGATACCGGCCGTGTTCACTGTGGACTCCGCTGCCGGAAGTCGAGCGCCTGCATCACATCGTGCGCGGTGGGCATATCGCCGCCGCGCAGATCGCAGACGGTCCACGCGACCCGCAGCGCCCGGTCGGCACCCCGCGCCGAGATCCGGCCCAGCCGCAGCGCCGCCTCGACCGGAGCCGTCGTCTCCGCCGGCAGTGGAAACCGGCGGCGCAGTGCGTACCCGGGGACCTCGGCGTTGCTACGCCACCCCTCGTCACGCCACCGGGCGACGGCGGCGGCGCGGGCGGCGATCACCCGGCCGCGTACGGTCGCGCTGTCCTCCGATTCCGTCGCCGCCAGACCTGCCCCCGACATCGGATGCATCTCCAACCAGATATCGATGCGGTCCATCAGCGGACCGGACAGTTTGCCGAGGTACCGGCGCCGGGCCAGCGGGGCACAGATGCAGTCCACCTCGCGGGCCGGGGCACAGGGGCAGGGATTGGCGGCGAGTACGAGCTGGAATCGCGCCGGATAGCGGGCCACCCCGTCGCGCCGCGCGATCCGTACCTCGCCCTCCTCCAGTGGTGTCCGCATCGCCTCGAGCACCTTGGCACCGATCTCGGCGCATTCGTCCAGGAACAGCACCCCGCGATGCGCGCGGCTCACCGCCCCGGGCCGCGCCGACCCGGAACCACCACCCACCATGGCGCTCACCGACGTCGAATGGTGCGGCGCGACGAACGGCGGGTCGGTGATCAGCGGTTGTTCGTCGGAGAGCGTGCCGGCCACCGAATGGACGGCAGTGACCTCGAGCGCCTCGTCCTCCGACAGCGGCGGCAGCACTCCGGGTAGGCGCTGGGCCAGCATGGTCTTCCCGATTCCGGGCGCTCCGGTGAGCAGCAGATGGTGCCCACCGGCCGCGGCGACCTCGAGCGCCCAGCGCGCTTCGTGCTGCCCGGCGACATCTCGCAGGTCGCCGCTCGGGATGCTCGGTTGTGGTGGGTGCCCCCCCGGCGACTCCGCCAGGCCGCCTTCACCCCGCAACCAGTCGACGGCGGCACGTAGCGTCGGTGCGCCGAGTACCCGGATCCCGGCGACGAGGCCCGCTTCCGGGAGGGCGGCTTCGGGGACCACCACCGTCTTGCGGCCGGCCCGGCGCGCCGCGAGCACGGCGGGCAAAATGCCCCGGACCCGGCGCAACCGCCCGTCGAGGGCGAGTTCGCCCAGCAGCACGGTGCCGGTGAGCCGCTCGGAGGGCACGATATCGGCCGCATGCAGTACCGCGACGGCCAGTGCGAGATCGTAGACGGATCCCACCTTCGGCAGCGTCGCCGGCGACAGGGCCAGGATCACCCGGCCGTCCGGCCATTTCTCGCCGGTATTGGCGACGGCGGCCCGGACCCGGTCCCGGGATTCCTGAAGTGAAGTATCGGGCAAACCCACCAGATGCACCGACGGCAGCCCCTGGCCGATATCGGCCTCGATCTCGACGACCTGCCCGTCGATCCCGCGCACCGCGATCGAGCAGGCCCGGCCCAGCGGCATCAGAACACCGCCCGCAGGTGCTCGATCACCGGCTCGCCGGTCCGCGGGAGCAGGATCGAGACGACGTCGAAACGGATCCGCTGCCAGGGGCCGTCCTGTTCGGTGAGCCAGAGCAACGCCAGACGGCGGATCCGCTGCTGTTTGTCGTAGGTGACGGCCTCCGCCGGTGTCCCGTATCCGAGCCCCGACCTGGTCTTCACCTCGACGAAGGCGGTCACTCCGGCGTCGCGGACCACCAGGTCCAGCTCGCCGTACCGGCACCGCCAGTTACGGCAGACGATCTCCATACCGGCGGCCTGCAGATATCGGGCCGCCAGTTCCTCCCCTTGGGCGCCGAGCGCCGTGTTGTGTCCCACGTGCCCAGCATCTGCTGCCGGCTCACCCTGTCCACGGCACCGACCTGCGAAAACAATCGATCTGTGGACAAATTATGGCCTGTGGACAACTCCCTGCGGGCCGCGGCCCGGGGATACTCACCGGCCGCGGCGGCTCATTCGGGCAGCCGCAGGTCCGGCTTCTCCAGCTCTTCGATATTCACATCCTTGAAGGTGATCACCCGGACGTGTTTGACGAAGCGCGCGGGCCGGTACATATCCCAGACCCAGGCATCGCTCATCCGTACTTCGAAGTACACCTCACCGTCGGCGTTCTGCGGTCGTAGCTCCACCGAGTTGGCCAGATAGAAGCGGCGTTCGGTTTCCACCACGTACGAGAACTGGCCGACGATGTCCTTGTACTCCCGGTAGAGCGAGAGCTCCATCTCGGTTTCGTATTTCTCGAGGTCCTCGGCACTCATCTGGTGGAATGTCCTCCTTCTCGCCGCCTTGCGTCTGTTCACATCATCGCTCATCAGGCCCGGGCATGTCACCGTGGGCCGGACCGCACGGCATCGTCGGGCGCCGCGGCGCGCCGGGCCGGGCCGCGCGGCCCCCGGTCAGGCGGCGCCGCCGGCCTCCGCCAGCGCGATCACCGAGGATTCGGCCGCCACGGGCATCGGCGCGCCGCATTCGCGCACCGTGCGCCACGACCGCCGATGTTCCGGGCAGGGGCCGAGCCGGCGCAGCGCCTCGAGATGCTGCGCGGTGTTGTAACCCTTGTGCTCGGCGAATCCGTAGCCCGGCCGATGCCGGTCGAGTTCGACCATCATCCGGTCCCGGGTGACCTTGGCCAGCACACTGGCCGCCGCGATACACGCGGCACTGGCGTCCCCACCGATCACCGGCAGCGACGGCGCCGCGAGCCCCGGCACCCGGAACCCGTCGGTGAGCACATAGCCGGGCGCGCAGTCCAGCCCGGCCACCGCCCGGCGCATTCCCTCGATATTGGCGACGTGGATTCCGATGGCATCGATCTCCGCGGCGGGGATCACGACCACCTTCCATGCCAGGGCCACCTTCTTGATCACCGGGAACAGCGCTTCCCGGGTCACCTCGGTCAGCTTCTTGGAGTCGTTGAGCCCGGCGAGCGCCGTGGACGCTTTCGGCGCCAGGACGCACGCGGCGACCACGAGCGGTCCGGCGCTCGGACCGCGACCCGCCTCGTCGACACCCGCGACCGGTCCGAGACCGCTGCGTATCAACGCCGAATCGAGCGTCCGCAGACCCGCGGTCTTGCGTACCACCACCCGCGGCGGCCAACTGGGGCCTCGTCCCGTGCCGGCGGCACGGCTGCTACGTGTCACTGGCCACCTCGCGACAGCTGATCGGAACCACGGCCCGATTATCGCGCACCGGATCGGAAGCGGTACCGGTAGGTCCGGCCCGGGACCGGTCGAACGGGTTGTCCGGCAAAGCGATCGACCCCGTGACCGCCTCCCGGGCACCCGGCACGAGACGACCGCGGAGTCCGCTTATCGCCTATTGCGGGTTCTGCGATGTCACCGGGCCGATCCGGCCGGGCGGCCAGATCTTGAAGACGGCCTTGCCGCGAACGTTCTCGATCGGCACCGCGCCCTGGAGGTCGTCGCCGACATGCGCCCGGGAATCACGCGACTCGTTGCGGTTGTCGCCCATCACCCACAGGTGGCCCGGCGGTACCAGTACCGGCCCGAAGACCCGGCCCACCGGGTAGGCGGCGTTCTGCTGGCCCGGCACCCACGGGTAGTCGTCGGCGACGTAGGGCTCGTCCAGCGGTTTCCCGTCGACCATGATCCGGCCCTGTTCGTCACAGCATTCCACGGTCTGGCCGCCGACCGCGATCACACGTTTCACCAGATCGTTCTCGTCCGGCGGGACGAGTCCGAAGAACGCGAAGAAGTTCTGGATACCGCGCACCGCGGGATTGTCGGAGCGGATCGAGACGTAGTGGTCGTTCCAGGACGGCGGGCCCACGAAGACGACCACATCACCGGGCTGGGGGTCGCTCCAGTAGTAGCTCACCTTCTGCACGTAGATCCGGTCGCCGGTGCAGCCGGCGCAACCGTGCAGGGTGGGTTCCATGGATTGGGAGGGAATGACATAGGGGCGGCCGACGAAGGTGACCATGAGGGCGGCGATGATCGCCGCGATGACCAGCAGGATGGGAAGTTCCTGCCAGAACGGCCGCTGCCGCTTCGCTTTGACCTGCTTTCGCGCACGACGCCTTCTCGGCGGTTCGTTCCTGGAATCGGATCCCGAAACCGACCAACTCTCATCTGCCACGCGAACAGCGTAGCCCGGTGCCACAACGGATTCGTGGCACCGGGCTACATATGCCGTTCGCCGAGGTCACCGTGGTGCGGCGCGGCGCACGGGTGTCGGCGGTCAGCGACGGGTCAGCGCTTTTCCTTGATCTTGGCGGCCTTACCGCGCAGCTCCCGCAGGTAGTACAGCTTGGCCCGGCGGACATCACCGCGGGTCACCACATCGATGTGATCGATGGTGGGGCTGTGCACCGGGAAGGTGCGCTCCACACCGACACCGAACGACACCTTGCGCACGGTGAAGGTCTCGCGGATACCGCCGCCCTGGCGCCGGATGACGGCGCCCTTGAAGACCTGGATACGTTCCTTGGAGCCCTCGATGACCTTCACGTGCACATTGAGGGTGTCGCCCGGACGGAAGTCGGGGACGTCGCTGCGCAGCGAGCTCTCGTCGACGAAATCAAGGGTGTTCATGATCATCCTTCTGATGGTCGCGCGAACAGAGGAACCTGGCGGCGCAAATGCTCGACCGGTTCGTGCTCCGAATGTGGGATGCGCCCGGGTCGTGCCCAGGGCAACCTGTGCATTGTGCCAGATCAGCGGTCGCTTTCGGAAACCGGCCCGGCCGGGGGCCCCGCTTCCCCGGCGTCGTCGCCCCGATCGGGCGGCCACAGGTGCAGATCCTGGAGCAGTGGATGCGGCCGCGGCGGGGCCGGCGGGGCCGGTACCACCGTACGCGTCAGTTCCACCTCGGCCGCCGACCGGGCGTGATCGACATCCGGGCTGCCGGCGATCAGGTCCTGGACGAAGATCTTGGCCCGGATCACTGGGCGCCGATACCGGCGTTCTCGCACGATGGCGCGGTACATGAGCCGGCGCCGGCTGCCGTAACGCCAGCGCGCCCACGGAGCCCCCGGCCGGCTGAGCCGCAGCGCGCCCACCACCAGCAGCGGCAGGAAGAACATGCCGAACAGCCCGGTCCAGATCTTGCCCTTGGCGATGACCACGGCGGCCAGCGCCAGGTTCACCACCGCGAAGCCGGCGACGAGTAGCCGTGTGCCGAGACCGGGCTGATGTCGCACACCGTTTATTTCCAGCAGCCACAGCGGATGGAAACCCAGCAGCAGCAGGCCGGTGACGGCGAGGGCGACGAACACCGCGTCCACCGAGGTCCGGCCCTGCTCCTCCCAGTACACATCGCGCAGGTAGTACAACAGCGCGAATTCGTCGAGCACGAGCGCGGCCCCGACCCCGAAGGTGGCCGCCAGTACCGATGCCGTACCGGTGCTGTTCCCCGCGGCTCCGGCGATCATCCCGATACCGGAGACCAGCACCAGCACCACACCGAACACCATGTGGTGGATATGCACACCGCCGGACTTCAGGTTGCCGGGCCACCAGCGCACCCGGGCCCGGATGAGCCGGACGCTGACCCGGATCACCAGGAACCCGGTGATGAAGCCGAACAGAAAGCAGAGCAGCGGGAGCCGGCCCGCGGCGATCACGTCCTCGGACAGCCACTGCCGCATACCGGCCCCCGATTCAGCTCGTGGTCACTTCCCGAAACCCGCCCGGCGCAACGCGTCGGCCATGGCACCGTTCACAGGTGCATTATCGCGCCGGCCGTCCCGGCCCTGCCCGCGATTACGTCCCTGACCGCCACCGTTACCACCACCGTGGCCACCGGCGCTCTGACCGTTACCCTGCGCGCCGCGCTTCTTCTCGTTACGGCCGTCCTGACCGCGGGCACCGCCGTCGCGGCCACCGGTCCGGGCGCCGCCGTCCCGGCCGCCCCGGCCGCGGCCCCGGTCGCCGGGGCCTTGGCCGCGTTCGGGCTTACCCGCCCCGGGTTCGTCGTCGAGCCGCAGCGACAATCCGATGCGCTGGCGTGCGACATCGACCTCGAGCACCTTCACCTTGACGACATCGCCGGATTTGACCACCTCCCGGGGGTCGCGCACGAAATTGCGCGACATCGCCGAGACGTGGACCAGACCGTCCTGGTGCACCCCGACGTCGACGAAGGCACCGAACGCGGCGACATTGGTGACGACCCCCTCCAGCACCATGCCCGGCTCCAGATCGGCGACCTTCTCGATTCCCACCGCGAATTCCGCGGTCTTGAACTCCGGGCGTGGATCGCGGCCGGGTTTCTCCAGTTCGCTGATGATATCGGTCACCGTGGGGACACCGAATTTCTCATCGGTGAAATCGGCCGGCCGCAGCGTGCGCAGGACCGCGCCGTTACCGATGACCTCGGCGATTCCGGTACCGGTGGAATCGAGGATCCGGCGCACCACCGGATAGGACTCCGGGTGCACGGCCGAGGTGTCGAGCGGATCGTCACCACCGCGGATCCGCAGGAAGCCCGCGCACTGTTCGAAGGCCTTGGGGCCCAGCCGCGGAACGTCGAGCAGGGCGGTGCGGCTGCGGAAGGGACCGTTCTGATCGCGGTGCGCGACAATGCTCTCGGCCACCGAGCCGGTAACACCGGAGACCCGGGACAGCAGCGGCACCGAGGCGGTGTTCACGTCGACACCGACCGCGTTCACCGCGTCTTCCACCACCGCGCCCAGCGACCGGGCCAGCAGGGTTTCCGAGACATCGTGCTGGTACTGGCCGACACCGATCGATTTCGGCTCGATCTTGACCAGTTCGGCCAGCGGATCCTGCAATCGGCGGGCGATGGAGACCGCGCCACGCAACGAGACGTCCATATCGGGCAGTTCCTGGGTGGCGTACGCAGATGCGGAGTACACCGACGCCCCGGCCTCGGAGACCACGATCTTCGTCGGCTTGTTCTCCGGGATCTGTTCGATGAGTTGCGCGGCCAGCGCGTCGGTCTCCCGGGAGGCCGTGCCGTTGCCGATGGCGATGAGTTCGACGCCGAACCGCGCCACCAGGGCGCCGAGAACCGCCAGCGATTTCTCGGTCTGGTTCTGCGGTTTGTGCGGGTACACGACCTCGGTCGCGAGGACCTTACCGGTGCCGTCGACGACGGCGACCTTGACCCCGGTGCGGTAACCGGGATCCAGACCCATGGTGGTGCGCGTACCGGCCGGCGCGGCCAGCAGCAGATCGCGCAGGTTGGCGGCGAAGACATCCACCGCGTCGCGTTCGGCGGCCTGCCGCAGCCGCATCCTGGTGTCGATCCCCAGGCTCACCTGGAGTTTGGTCCGCCAGGCCCAGCGCACGGTGTCGAGCAGCCAGCCATCGGCGGCGCGCCCGGCATCGGCGATGGAGAACCGCTGGGCGATCCGCGCCTCGTAGGTGCTGCGTTCGCCGGGTGCGAGCTCGGAATCGGCGGGTTCGGGGTCGAGGTGCAGGCTGAGCACCTCTTCCTTTTCCCCACGCAGCAGCGCCAGGATGCGATGGGAGGGCAGGCCGGCGAATTCCTCACCGAATTCGAAGTAGTCGGCGAATTTCGCCCCGGCCTCTTCCTTACCGGGACGCACCGTGGCGGTGAGCCGGCCCCGGTTCCACATGAGTTCGCGGAGTTCACCCACCAGATCGGCGTCTTCGGCGAACCGCTCGACGAGGATGGCGCGCGCGCCCTCGAGCTGTTCGGCGGAGTAACCGGCCGGGTCGGTGTCCGGGTTCTCCAGCAGTGCGTCGGCCACGGGTTCGTGTCCGGCCTCGCGCGCGATCTGGGCCTTGGTGCGGCGCTTGGGCTTATAGGGCAGGTAGATATCCTCGAGCCGGGCCTTGGTCTCGGCCAGCAGCAGCTGCCGGTGCAGCACTTCGTCGAGTTTGCCCTGGCCGCGGATGGATTCGATGATGGTGGCCCGGCGCTCGTCGAGTTCGCGCAGATAGTGCAGGCGTTCCTCGAGCGTCCGCAGCTGGGCGTCGTCCAGACCGCCGGTGACCTCCTTGCGGTACCGGGCGATGAACGGCACCGTCGACCCGGCGTCCAGTAGCTCGACGGCCGCCCGGACCTGGTTCTCCCGCACCGAGAGCTCGTCGGCGATGCGCCGGCTGACGGGGCCGGACACCACCGGGCCGGTACCGGGGTCTGCAGGCGAGTCGGTGGGGATGGTCTCGGGGTCCGAGGTCTGCGGCACTGTCGTCACCACCCGCACACTACATTCGCCCGGTGACAGCCGGACCGCGCCCGGCCCCGGCCTGCCCGGGGCCCGGCACAGCGTGCACTGTCATCCGGCGGCGCGCCCCTGCTGCCGCAACAGGAACCGCTGCACCTTGCCGCTGGGGGTCTTGGGCAGCGTGTCGACGAAATGCACCCGGCGCGGGTAGGCGTGCGCGGCGAACTTCTGTTTCACCAGTGTCTGCAGTTCTGCTTCCAGCTCCGGGGAACCGGCGGTGTCACCGCGCAGCACCACGAACGCCTCGAGCACTTCGCCGCGCAACTCGTCGGGCAGACCGACGACAGCGGCCTCGGCGACCTCCTCGTGCAGCACCAGCACACTCTCGACGTCGAACGGGCCGATCCGGTACCCGGACATGATGATCACATCGTCGTCGCGGGCGGAGAAGTGGAAGTATCCGTCGGCGTCGCGAGAACCGGCGTCGCCGGTGAGATACCAGCGACCGTCGGCGGTGAAACGCTGCGCGGTCTGTTCGGGCGCGTCCAGATAACCGAGGAACCACAGCAGCGCACTGCGTTCGGCGTCGATGGCGATCCGGCCCAGCTCCCCCTCTGGTGCTTCGGTATCCGCGTCGTCGGCCAGAACGGCACAGGCCCAGCCCGGGAGCGGGCGGCCCATGGAACCCGCGGGCGCGGCCGTGTCCAGATCATCGTGCCAGGCGTTGCAGATGACCATGCCGTGCTCGGTTTGGCCGTAGTGGTCGCGGACCGCCACCCCGAGGTGTTCCGCCGACCAGGCCACTACCTCGGGTGTCAGCGGTTCGCCCGCGGAGGAGGCCCGGCGCAGGCGGACCGGGTTGCCCGGCTCGGCGGCGCGCAGGGCCCGGTAGACGGTGGGCGCGGCCGCGAAATTGGTGACCCCGAAGCGTTCCAGCACCTGCCGGGTCAACGCCGGAGAGAATCCGGCGTGCAGCAGCAGACTGCGGGTTCCGGACACCAGCGGACCGAGAATCGCGTAGTAGAGACCGTAGGCCCAGCCCGGATCGGCGGCGTTCCAGAAGACATCGTCGGGGCGGACGTCCAGGGCGAACTCCTGATAGGCGTGGAACGACGCCAGGGCGCGCACCGGAATCGGGACACCCTTGGGGGGACCGGTGGTACCGCTGGTGAACAGCTGGACGAGCAGTCCGTCCCCACCCACCACGGCCGGTGATTCGGTTTCGGCGCCGGCGGCCCGCAATTCGTTCATCCGCAGGGCGCCCGGGACATCACCGTCGCCGGTGACAATGGTCCGCCAGGGCGGATCCGCCGGCATATCGCCACCCGGCGCCAGCTTGCCGGCCTGATCCGGATCGGCGATCACCACCGAAGCGCCGGAGGCCTGGAGGCGGAACGCGATGGCGGGCGGGGCGAACGCGGTGAACAGCGGGACGTGTACCGCTCCGCGCCGCCAGATGCCGAGCAGCACCACCACCAGGTCGACCGATTTCGCCATCAGCGTCGCCACCTGGTCGCCGGGGCCGACACCGAGCCCGGCCAGGGCCGCGGCGAAACGTTCGGACCGTGCGCGCAGCTCGCCGTAGGTGAGATCGATCGCCGACAGATCGCTGTCGATCACCGTGAACGCGACGGCGTCGGCCGGATGCCGGTCACACAGCAACTCCGCCGCACAGGCGTCGGGCCCGTCGTAGGCGTCCAGCAGTTCGCGTACCCGCGCATTCGGGTCGGCAGCCATCTCACATCTCCTCGGTCGTCCGGCCGGTGCGTTGCCATAGGATGTAGGTCACACCAGGTCCGGCACTACCCCCGAAAAGGGGTGACAACCCCATGTCCACTCCCCCGCCGCTGCTGCGCCCGCGCGACGGCGACGCCCTGCGCGCCGAGATCCGCCGGCTCGCGGCTGCCACCGGGGTGCCGGTGATCTTCGGCGGCGAGGTCAGCGCCGACACTCTGCGGCTGACCGAGTTCGCCGGGGTCCGCACCAACGGTCTGCGCGGCCTGTCGGTGACGCGCGCGTCCGGGCTGGGTGGCCGGGTGGTGGATTCGTGCCGGCCCGCCGCGGTCTCCGACTACGGCAACGCGCTCTCGATCACGCACCACTACGACGGACCGGTACTCGGCGAGGGCCTGCGGTCGGTGGTCGCGGTGCCGGTGGTGGTGTCGGGTCGTTCGCGGGCGGTGCTGTACGCGGCCACCCGGGGCCCCGGTCACCTCGGCGACCGGACCACCGATGTGCTGGTGCAGGCCGGGCGCCGGCTCGCCACCGAGATCGGCGTCCGCGACGAGGTGGACCGGCGGTTGCGCCTGCTGCACACGACCGCTCCCGCCCCCGCCACCGACGGCGTGGTGACCGAGGAGTTGCGCGCGGTCCAGGCCGAATTGCGCGCCATCGCGGACGCGGCCGGCGACGACCGTATGCGGGACAAATTGCGGGAGGTCGGTGTCCGCCTCACCCGCGCACTCGCCGGCGAGCCCGTCCGCGATGCGCCGCGGCTCGCGCGCCGCGAAATCGATGTACTCTCGCAGATCGGGCTGGGTTGCTCCAACCAGGCTGTCGCGCAACGCCTTTCACTGGGGCCGGAAACGGTCAAGAGTTATCTGCGCAGTGCGATGCGCAAACTCGACGCCCACTCCCGGCACGAAGCCGTGGCCACCGCCCGCCGCCTCGGCATCATTCCCTGACCGACCGTCACGTGAACTCGGCCGCCCCGGTACCGCACGCCCCGTGCGCCGGCCCACGGTGGAACGCCGGGCGCCCGTCATGCCCGAGCGGTCCAGCTACCCGGCGGCACCACCGGCCCGGTAGGTCACCCGTTCGGTACCACCACCGCGCCCGATCAGCACGACTCAGTCCGTCTCGGGCAGCAGATCCGGTCGCCGTTCCCGCGTACGGATCAGCGACTGTTCCCGCCGCCAGGCCGCGATCTTGGCATGGTCTCCGGAGAGCAGGATCGGCGGTACCTCGAATCCCCGCCAGCTCACCGGGCGGGTGTAGCTGGGTCCTTCGAGCAACCCGTCGGAGAACGAATCCTGTTCGTGCGATTGCCGGTTACCGAGCACTCCGGGGATCAACCGGACCACTGCCTCGGTCATTACCAGGGCCGCGGCCTCGCCGCCGATCAGTACGTAGTCCCCGATACTGACCTCTTCCACACGAACCCGGCGGGCGGCGTCGTCGAACACCCGCTGATCGATACCTTCGTAGCGGCCGCAGGCGAACACCAGATGTTCTTCTCCGGCCCACCGCTGCGCGGTCTCCTGGGTGAAGGGGACGCCGGCGGGGGTGGGAACCACGAGCAGGGCGTCGTCCGGGCACACCGCGTCGAGTGCGTCCCCCCAGACGACCGGTTTCATCACCATGCCGGGTCCGCCGCCGTAGGGTGAATCGTCGACGGATTTGTGCACATCGTGGGTCCAGCGCCGCAGATCATGGACATCCACCGATACGACGCCCTTGTCGATGGCCTTGCCCAGCAGCGCGGTACGCAACGGGTCCAGATACTCGGGGAAGATGGTGACCACGTCGATCCTCATGACGCCGGCCACCTCATTCCGGATCCAGCAGACCTTCGGGCGGGTCGATCACGATCAGCGCGTCGGCGATCGACACCGTCGGCACGATGGCGGTGACGAAGGGGACCAGGATCTCCTGCCCATCCGCGGCGGCGCGGATCGAGAGCAGTTCCCCGGCCGCCGAATGCAGTACCTCGGTGACGGTGCCGACTTCGGTCCCGTCGGTGAGTTGGACGCGCAGGCCCTCGAGTTCGTGATCGTAGAACTCGTCCGGGTCCGCCGACGGGCCGAGCTCGTCGCTGTTCACCAGGAACAACATGCCGCGCAGGGCGTCGGCGGCGGACCGATCGGTGACACCCACCAGATTCACCAGGAGCCGGCCCGAATGTTCCCGGGCCGATTCCACGGTGAAGTCACGGACCTGCGCCGAACGCGCCGCGCGCCCGTGCAGAACCGCACCGGGCGCGAACCGCGCCTCCGGTTCGTCGGTGCGCACCTCGACGACCAGCTCGCCCCGCACACCGTGCGAGCGGGCGACCCGGCCCACGACGAGTTCCATCTACTGGTCGGTGTCGACCACGTCGACCCGGATACCCCGGCCGCCGATACCGGCGACGAGGGTGCGCAGGGCGGTCGCGGTGCGTCCGCCCCGACCGATAACCTTGCCCAGGTCGTCGGGATGGACATGCACCTCGACGGTGCGCCCGCGGCGGCCGGTGATCAGCTCGACGCGGACGTCCTCGGGATTGGCGACGATGCCGCGGACCAGATGTTCCACGGCATCGGCGACGACGACGCTCATTACTCGGCGGCCTCAGCGGACTCGGTCGCCTCGGCGGCGCCCTCTTCCTTGTCCTTCTTGGCCTTCTTCTTCGGGGTGACGGCTTCGGCGGCCGGCTCGTTGTCGGCGGCGGCCAGCGCGGCGTTGAAGAGGTCCAGCTTGGACGGCTTGGGCTCGGCGACCTTCAGGGTGCCCTCGGCGCCCGGCAGGCCCTTGAACTTCTGCCAGTCGCCGGTGATCTCCAGGAGCCGCTGCACCGGTTCGGTCGGCTGCGCGCCGACACCCAGCCAGTACTGCGCCCGCTCCGAGTCGATCTCGATCAGCGAGGGCTCTTCCTTGGGGTGATACTTGCCGATGGACTCGATGGCCCGGCCGTCACGACGGGTGCGGGCGTCCGCGACGACGACGCGGTACTGCGGGTTGCGGATCTTGCCCATACGGGTGAGCTTGATGCGAACAGCCATCTGCTGATCTGCCTTTCATAGTGGTCACGGCGCAATTCAGCGACTCACGCGGTCTC
This sequence comes from Nocardia grenadensis, assembly GCF_050942415.1. Taxonomy (NCBI): domain Bacteria; kingdom Bacillati; phylum Actinomycetota; class Actinomycetes; order Mycobacteriales; family Nocardiaceae; genus Nocardia; species Nocardia grenadensis. The sequence goes on from NZ_CP192054.1 coordinate 4,619,730, forward strand.
GCGAGCCCGGTTTTGCGAATGAAGTGTGTGACCGCCGCGCGGTACGTGACCGGAGACGGGCTGACACTGTCCAGAAGGACGATCGACCATTCTGCCAGACGCCGTGGCCGGGCCGGTAATCGCCTCCGGTCGAAACCGGGGTGCCGAGGTCGCGGGCCAAACGGGAACGGCATCACATCCCGCGGGCGGGAGCATGGAAGTTGTCAACAGGTCTGTGATCTGCGTAGCGTCCGATCAGCGGTATCCGAGCAGGATGCGCCGGAGCCGGACGGGAGTACGACCAAGTGTCATTGTTGAACAGAGTTCTGGCCGCGGCCGTGGCAGGGGTGCTCGGCCTGGTGCCGCTCGCCGCGCCGGCACTCGCCCAGCAGTCCCCGGGGCAGCAGAATCCCGAGTACGCGCCGACGATGCTCGTCCTGGACGCCTCGGGGTCGATGGCGGCGGCCGATCCCGGCGGTAGCACCAAGATGGACGCCGCCAAGAACGCCGTCCGGTCATTCGTCGCCGCGGCCCCGGACAGTTCGAAGGTCGGGCTCACCGCCTACGGCACCGCTACCGGCTCGTCGGATGCCGAGAAGGCCGCAGGCTGCCAGGACGTGAAGGTACTGCACCCGGTCGATACGGTCGACAAACCCGGGCTGACCGCCGCGTCCGACGGGATCGTACCCAGCGGCTACACCCCGATCGGTACCGCGTTGCGGACCGCGGCCGGCGCGCTCCCGCAATCGGGCCCGCGTTCGGTCGTGCTGGTTTCCGACGGTCTGGACACCTGCGCGCCGCCGGACCCCTGCGAGGTGGCCCGCGAGCTCAGCGCCCAGGGCGCCGAGATCGTCGTGCATGCGATCGGCTTCGGCGTCGATGACCCGTCGCGCGCGCAGTTGACCTGTATCGCCCAGACCACCGGCGGTACCTATACCGACGCTGTGGACGGTAAGACCCTCGAACAGGTATTGCCACGGGTGACAGCCACCGCACTGCGCACCTATGCGGCCACCGGTACCCCCATCGCGGGCACAGCGGATCATCGGGACGCGCCGGTCGCCGAACCGGGCCAGTACCTGGACGTTCTCGACCAGAAGAAGCAGCGCTACTACGCGGTGGATGTGCCCGAGAGGGCGACCGCGTATTTCAGCGGTACCGTCTCGTTCCCGCGGGGCCGTGGCAATGCCTCCATGGCGAACAACGTGCTCAATCTGCGGATCTACGGACGCGACGGCCAGGACTGCCACGCCTTCGAGTTCGAACAGGCTACCCGCTCGACCGACGGGGTAGCGCTGACCGTGGCATCGATGTGGAAGGGTGCGGCCGAAGCCCCGAACGGCTATGCCGCACACGATAAATGCACAGGCGGCGGGCGCTACTACTTCATGCTCGAATGGGCGCACGTCGCCGACGACGCCCCGGCCCGGCTGCCGATCGAGTTGGCGGTGGGTATCGAGCCCGCTGTGGCCGATCCGGGTCCCGCGGCCGAACCCACGCCCGTAACCTTCGCCGCACCCGGCGGGTCCACGGCGCCGGTCGTCGGCGGCGGTTCGTTCAATGTGGCCGCGCCGCTACCGGGGACCGGCAGGTACACCGATACGTTGCAACGCGGCGAGTTCGTCTTCTACCGGGTGAAACTCGACTGGGGCCAAGGTCTGGCCTATCGCGTGCGATTCGGTGAGACGCCGGGACGTGGTATCGACAACCTCTCCAACATCAACACCACCCTGTACGCGCCGAGCCGCAAGGAACTCGATGACGATTTCGCCGCCTACACCGGGACCGAGCACATACTCCCGACCAACGAGCCGGCCCTCGCGACCCCACCGATCCGCTACCTGAATCGGGAGGCGTCGGACCTCACGATCGCGGAGCAGGCCGTTGCCGGGGACTACTACATCGCAGTCAAGCTCGGCCCGAACAGCGGTGCGGGGGTTGCTGCACCCGTACCGGTGGAACTGGAGATCGACATCGTGGGCGAGGCGGAATCCGGACCGCGATACCAGGACGGAACCGAGACCACGGGAACCTTCGGCGAGAATGAGAAACGCGCCGCCGGGAACGAGACGGGCCGGGCCGCAGACGAATCGGACACGGCTGTTTCGCCCCTGGTGTGGGGGGCCGCCGTCGCGCTCGGCGTCGGGCTGCTCCTCATTGTGGTTGTCGTCGTGCTACTGGCCCGCCGCCGCAGCGGACGCTGACCGCCGCGGCGGACGGGATCGTGCCGCGAGGCTACACCCCTATCGGCACCTCGTTGCGGACCGCCGCCGCGGCGCTGCCGCAGGAGGGGCCCCGCTCGATCGTGCTCGTTTCCGACGGGCTGGACACCTGCGCACCACCGGACCCGTGTGACGTCGCGCGTGAGCTCAGCGCACAGGGCAACGAGATCGTCGTGCACGCGATCGGCTTCGGCGTCGACGATCCCTCGCGGGCGCAATTGACCTGTATCGCCCAGAGCACCGGGGGCACCTATACCGACGCCGCCGACGGCAAAACCCTGGAGCAGGTACTGCCCCGGGTCAGTGCCGCCGCCCTGCGCACCTATGCCGCGGCCGGTACCCCGATCGCGGGGACGCCGGGGTACCGGGAGGCGCCGGTGGCCGCACCCGGACAGTACCTGGATGTGCTGGGCCGGACGAAGCCGAAGTACTACCGCCGTGGATGTGCCCGAGGGCGCGACCGCGTACTTCACCGGGACGGTCTCGTTCCCGCGTAAGGACGACTCCCTGTCCTCCGTCGACAGGCTCGATCTCCAGGTCTACGGCGCCGACGGCCAGGATTGCCGTACCAGGGAAAGCGAGTTGGCCACCAGGACCGGCGACGGGGTCGCGTTGACGGTCGGAAGTATCTGGAAGGGCGCGGTGGAGCCCGACTCCGGTCGCGCGGGCACCGACGCGTGTACGGGTGGCGGCCGCTACTATTTCGCGCTGGAATGGGCCGTGGTCTCGGACAATGCGCCAGCACAGCTACCGGTCGAGCTGTCCGTGGGCGTGGAACCGGCGGTCACCGATTCCGGTCCCGCGGCCGCGCCCGCCGTGGAGTTCACCGCACCCGGCGGGCCCACCGCGCCGACCGTCGGCGGTGGATCGTTCAATGTCGCCGCGGAGCTGCCCGGGACCGGCCGTTACACCGATACCCTTCAGCGCGGAGAGTTCGTCTTCTACCGGGCGAAACTCGACTGGGGTCAGGGCCTGGCCTACCGGGTGCGGTTCGCCGCGACCCCGGAGCGGGGCAGCGAGTACACCTCGAATATCGCGACCACGCTTTACAACCCGTACCGGGCCGAGCTCGACTTCGACACGATGGCATACACCGGCAGCGAACGGATGCTGCCGTCCCACGACTCGGCGCTCGCCACCGCCCCGATCCGGTATCTCAACAGGAAAGCCGCCGGGGTCGCCGGGCAAGCCGTGCCGGGCTGGTACTACATCGCGATCAAGCTGAGCCCGACAGACAACGTCGCACCGGTGCCCATCGAGCTGGAAGTCGATATCGCCGGCACACCGGAATCCGGGCCGCGTTACGCAGACGATTCCGCGAGTAGCGCTACTTTCGGCGAGGATTCCCGCCCCGTGCCTCCGGCGAGGCGAGCGATCAGCCCGACGGCACCGCCGAAGGGATCTCGACTGTCATCGGAATCGTGGTGGGGATCGTCGCCATCGCTCTGATACTCGCCGTAACAACCTGGGTTGTCCTCATGCGGCGCCGCCGCACGCGCTGACCGTGTCCGGGCACCGACGCCTTCACCGCCCTCGGGTAGTCGGCGCCCGACTACCCGAGGGCGGCGCGGGCCACGGCGGGTTCACTCGCAGACCGGACGGCCGGGCCGCGTAGCCTTCAGCGACCCGGCCGGGCGAATACCTCATGTCGAGCTTCTCCGGCCGCCACGAATACATGGTCGGGGCAGTTCGGTACGATTCGATCCCCCTGGCCAATACTGCCCGTCCCGTGCATACCGGTCGCCTATTTGTCCGGGAATTTGAACTTGGAGATATCGAAGCCCTCCAGGCCGGGGGGCAGCTGATCGAGGCCGGGCGGCATATTCGACAAATCGGGCATTCCGCCGCCCCCCGGCATACCGCCGGGCAGGCCCGGCATACCGGGGAAACCGCCGCGCATCTTCGGCTGGGTGGGGCCGCGCCCGCCCTTCTTCCCCTTCTTGCCCTTCTGTTTCTTGTTGCGACGGTTGGCGCCGGGCATCCCCATCTGCCGGCCCATCATCGTCATCATCTTGCGGGCCTCGAAGAACCGGTCCACCAGCTGGTTGACATCGGAGACCTGGACCCCCGACCCGTTGGCGATCCGCAGCCGGCGGGAGGCGTTGATGATCTTCGGATTCTCCCGCTCGGCGGGGGTCATACCGCGGATGATCGCCTGGACCCGGTCGAGCTGTTTATCGTCGACCTGGGCGAGAACATCTTTCATCTGGCCGGCGCCCGGCAGCATCCCGAGCAGATTGCCGATGGGCCCCATCTTGCGGATGGCCAGCATCTGGTCGAGGAAATCCTCGAGGGTGAGCTCGCCGCTGCCGATCTTGCGCGCCGCCTCCTCGGCCTGCTGCGCGTCGTAGACCTGTTCGGCCTGTTCGATGAGGGTGAGCACATCGCCCATACCGAGGATGCGGCTGGCCATCCGGTCGGGATGGAAGACGTCGAAATCCTCGAGTTTCTCGCCGGTGGAGGCGAACATGATCGGCGCGCCAGTGACATTGCGCACGCTCAGCGCCGCGCCACCGCGGGCGTCGCCGTCGAGTTTGGTGAGTACGACACCGGTGAAGCCGACACCGTCACGGAACGCCTCGGCGGTGGACACCGCGTCCTGGCCGATCATGGCGTCGAGGACGAACAGGGTCTCGTCGGGTTTCACCGCGTCGCGGATACCGGCGGCCTGCGCCATGAGTTCGGCGTCGATACCGAGCCGGCCGGCGGTGTCGACGATCACCACGTCGTACTGCTTGGCGCGCGCCTCGGTGATACCGGACTCGGCCACCGCGACCGGATCGGCCGCGGTGATCCCGAGGGCGTTCTCGCCGCCACCGATCGAGGTGCCGGGATGCGGCGCGAACACCGGCACACCGGCGCGTTCGCCGACCACCTGCAACTGGGTCACCGCGCCCGGACGCTGCAGATCACAGGCCACGAGCAGCGGCTGATGCCCCTGGTCGCGCAGCCATTTGGCGAGCTTGCCGGCGAGCGTGGTCTTACCGGCGCCCTGCAGGCCGGCCAGCATGATGACCGTCGGCGGAGTCTTGGCCAGCGTCAGGCGCCGGGTCTCACCACCGAGGATCCCGACGAGTTCCTCGTTGACGATCTTGACGACCTGCTGGGCCGGGTTCAACGCGGCCGAGACCTCCGCGCCCTTGGCCCGCTCCTTGATCCGGGTGACGAAACCGCGGACCACGGGCAGCGCGACGTCGGCCTCCAGCAGCGCCAGACGGATCTCCCGGCAGGTGGCGTCGATATCGGCCGGCGACAGACGTCCCTTACCGCGAAGATCCTTCAGGGCACCGGTCAACCGGTCGGATAGGGATTCGAACACCTGGCGCGCTCCTGATCTCGAGTGACGTCACTGAGTCCCAGGGTAATGGGCGTCCCAGAGTAGCGGGCGGCCCGCCGGGGCCTGGGCCCGCACCGGTCTGCTCGCGCACATCACCGGAGATCGTCACCGGACGGAGCACAGAACCGGGGTCGCGAGGGCCCCGGCTGGTGAACACCGCTCAGGAGGGCCCCGACCCGGCGGCGCCGGAGGCGTCACCGATGTACTCGGTGGAGAACCCGCGGCGGTAGTCGTGCTGTTCGACAGCGACCAGGTAGGCCGCCTCGCGCCCGGTGAGGCCGAGTTCGCGGGACAGGCTGTCCAGCCGCGACCAGTCGTCGTCGGGCGGTAGCCCGTTGGTCGCTACAGCGGCGGCCACATTCATCGCGGCCATCGCCTGGGGCTCGGTGAGTGTGCGCCCCGGCAACCAGGACACCACCCAGTAGGCGTCACCTACACATCGGGCGATGTGCGGTGTCATATCGCTGGTCATGATCGACGAGGTCACCACTTGGATTGCCACCGACCTGCTCCCCTCATGAGCGCGACAGCTGACCACCCGAATGTTAGGGGGCCGATCACCCGCCATCGCCGACTCGCTGGCAAACGGCGAGCAATCGACGCGCAACGGTGACCTTCGTCTCGAACGCTAGTTCTGCTCGGGCTCCGGGGGTTTGCGCGGAGCCGGTCGCGGAACCACCGCCAGGATCGCCGATTCGAGCTCCGCGCGCCGGTCGGGGCCCGATCGTGGCCCCAGATCCACGCAGAACACGTCCACCACGAACGAACCCATCGTCACGACCTTCGCCCAGCGCACATCGGCGCCCGCGCCCGCCAGTACCGCGGCCAACCGGGAGAGCAAACCGATTCGGTCCTCGGCCCGCAACTGCAGGATCAACTGTCCGGGTATCGCGGTCTCCGCCCACAGCAGCCGGGGCTCGGCCTGGGCCCGGCGCGCGGCGCCGAGGGTCTCTCGTTCCCGCGCGTCCAGCGCCGCCCGTACATCCAGTTCCCCGGCCGCGGCCCGTTTGATCTCCTGCCGCAGCAGGCCCGCGTCCGGCGGACCGCCGAAAGTCGGTGTCACCACGAAGGTGTTGATCGCCGAATCCCCTGCCCCGCCGACCGACGCCGAGAGCACCCGCAGCGAATGCAGGGCCAGTACGCCCGCGGTATTCGAGAGCAGTCCGGGGGTGTCCGGAGCGATCACGGTGGCGATATGGGTGTATTTCCCCTCGCCCGGCGTCAATTCGACGTGCACACCGCCGGCGGCGGCGCGGACCAGCAATTCCTCGGGGATGGGTTCGGGTTCGGGCAGGGTCTCCCCCGCCATCACGGTGCGGCAGCGCCGGACCAGTTCCCCGATCAGGGTGGCCTTCCACTCGCCCCATACGCCCGGGCCGGTGGCCAGCGAATCGGCCTCGGCCAGCGCGTGCAGTAGCTCGAGCCGCCGCGGATCGTTGTCCAGCGCGTCGACCACGTACCGCACGGTGTCCGGGTCGTCGATATCCCGATGCGTGGCGACATCGGGCAGCAGCAGATGGTGGCGGACCATAGCGCTGAGGATCTCCACATCCGAGGGCCACAGGCCCAGCCGGCGACCGATATGGGTCGCCAGGTCGGCACCCACCGCGCAGTGGTCCTCCACGCGGCCCTTGCCGATATCGTGCAGCAGCGCACCGAGTGCCAGCAGATCGGGCCGGGCCACCCGGGTACTCAGCGCGCTCGCGTAGGCCACCGTCTCCACCGAGTGCCGGTCCACCGTCCACACGTGCAGCGCGTCACGCGGCGGCAGATCCCGGACCGCACCCCATTCCGGCAGCAGTCTCCCCCACAGACCGGTCCGGTCCAATGCCTCCACCGCGTCGATCACGCCCCGGCCCGCGCCCAGCAGCACCAGCAGATCGTTCAACGCGTCCTTGGGCCACGGCTCACGCAGTTCCGGAGCGTCCTCGGAGAGGCGGTTCAGGGTGGTCGCCGACATCGGCAGCCCGGTCTGCGCGGACGCCGCGGCCACCCGTAGCACCAGCCCCGGGTCACGCTGGGGCCTGGCGTCCCTGGCCAGCACCACTTCTCCGGCGTGTTCGACCACGCCCTCGTCCAGTGGCCGCCGCACCGGCATCCGGCGCAACCGGGCCAGGCCGCGGCGCGGCAGCGCGTTACCCGCGGTGCGCAGGCCCACATCGACCGAATACCCGACGGTGCGCGCCGCATCGCTGAGCGTGCGGGCCAGATCGAACCGGTCCCCGATACGCAGCGCGGCCCCGATCTCGTCGGCGTCCTGGGCGCGCAACTGGTCGCGGGCCCGGCCCGCGACCCGGTGCAGTTCGGTGCGCACATCCAGGAGCCGCCGATGGGCCTGGGCCAGACCACCACCGGGCGTGTCCGGGCCCAACCCGGGCATGGCGTCGGTGAGCTGGGCGATCGCGAGCGCGTCCAACAGCTGGATATCACGCAATCCGCCGCGCCCGTTCTTCAGATCCGGCTCGCTGCGGTGGGCGACCTGACCACTGCGTTCCCAGCGCGCGCGGACCCCGGTGACCAGTTCGTCGAAACGACCCCGTATCCCGCTGCGCCAGTCCTTGCGGATCCCCGCGACGACCCGGTCGCTGAGATCGGAGTTGCCCGCGATGTGGCGGGCGTCGAGCATGCCGAGCGCGGCCACCAGATCGTCGGAGGCCACCTTCAGGGCATGCGGAACCGTGCGCACACTGTGGTCGAGTTTGATATGCGCGTCCCACAGCGGATACCAGAGCCCGTCGGCGATCTCGGCGACCCGTTTCGGGTCCATATCCTCGTGTAACAGCACCAGATCCAGATCGGAGTACGGCAGCATCTCCCGGCGGCCGAGCCCGCCCACGGCCATGATGGCGAGCCCGCTGTCCGGCGTTATCCCCACTTCGGCGCCCTTGCCGGTGAGCCACAGCTCATACAGATCGACCAGGGCCGCGCGCAGCGATTCGGCGTCCAGCCGCGGATGTCGCGGCGCGCCGCCGCCCAGCAGTTGATCCCGGGCCCGCACCAGGTCCGCGGCACCCTGCGACAGTGCGGCCGCTTTTCCTGATCGCCCACCGCCGGCCCGCCCGGGCTCTCGATCCTGCCGGTTGTCTCCCAACGAAACCACCACCCGTTCACGCAGGCGACCCCGCCCCGACCGGTTATCGGTGGGAGCGGGGCCGCATTGTCGTTGTGCACCCGCAGGCGCGCTCTCCGCGCGCGGGCTCTATAGCGCGTCGGTGCCGCGTTCCCCGGTCCGGACCCGGACGATCGTTTCGACCGGGGTCACCCAGACCTTGCCGTCGCCGATCTTGCCGGTGCGCGACGCCTCGACGATCAGATCCACGACCCGGTCCACCGTCGCGTCGTCGACCACGACCTCGACCCGCACCTTCGGCACGAAATCCACCGAGTACTCGGCACCGCGGTAGACCTCGGTGTGCCCCTTCTGCCGTCCGTATCCCTGGACCTCGCTCACGGTCATACCGAATACGCCCGCCTGCTCCAGGCCGGTCTTGACGTCTTCGAGCGTGAACGGTTTGACGATTGCGGTGATCAGTTTCATGGGGTTCATGCCTCCTTGACGGCCGAACGAGCGGTTCCACCCAGTGCAGCGAAATCGTATGCCGTCTCCGCGTGCTCGGAATCATCCATACCGCCCGACTCCGCTTCCGCGTCGGCGCGCAGGCCGATCGTGAACTTGATCGCGTACGCGATCACCAGAGCGACCACGAAGGAGTACACCAGAACCGCGACCGCGCCGAGGGTCTGGCGGCCCAGCAACTCGAGATCACCACCGTAGAACAGACCTTCCGCACCGGCGGGCGCCTCGGGCGCGGCGAACAAGCCGATCAGCACCGTGCCGAGGATACCGCCGACCATGTGGATACCCACGACGTCGAGCGAATCGTCGTACCCGAATTTGAACTTCAGGCTCACCGCCAGGGCGCAGACCACACCGGCGACGACGCCGATGGCCAGCGCGCCGAGGACGTTCACCGAGGAGCAGGAGGGCGTGATGGCCACCAGACCCGCGACGATACCGGAAGCGGCGCCCAGGGAGGTCGGCTTGCCGTCGCGGATCTTCTCCACCACCAGCCAGCCGATCATCGCGGCGGCGGTGGCGACCAGCGTGGTGACGAAGGTGGCCCCGGCGACACCGTCGGCGGCCGCCGCGGAACCGGCGTTGAAGCCGAACCAGCCGAACCACAGCAGCGCGGCACCGAGCATGACGAAGGGCAGGTTGTGCGGACGGAAGGGAGTTTTCGGCCAACCGGCGCGCTTACCGACCACGATGGCCAGCGCCAGCGCCGCAGCACCGGAGTTGATGTGTACGGCGGTACCACCGGCGAAGTCGATGGCCTCGACCTTCTCCATGATCCAGCCGCCGCCCCAGACCCAGTGCGCGACCGGGAAGTACACCACGGTGGCCCAGACGGCGGCGAAGACCAGCCAGGCACCGAACTTCAGGCGGTCGGCCACCGCGCCGGAGATGAGCGCCACGGTGATGATGGCGAACATGGCCTGGAACGCGACGAAGACCGTCGCGGGAATGGTTCCGAACAGCGGGACACCCGCCGATTCGTCACCGAACCCGGCGATCAGCGTCTTCAGACCGAAGAACTGACCCGGGTCCCCGAGCAGTCCGCCTTTGTCGGTGCCGAACGCCGTCGAGAAGCCGTACAGCACCCAGAGCACGGTGACCACGCCCATCGCGCTGATGCTCATCATGATCATATTGAGCACGTTCTTGCCGCGGACCATACCGCCGTAGAAGAACGCCAGCCCGGGTGTCATCAACAGGACGAGCGCAGCGCTCGTCAGCATCCATGCGGTGTCGCCGGCATTGGGCGCGCCGATCACGGTTTCCACCAGTTTCCTCCCTCATCCTCTGGCCCCGCCGCTCACGCGACATCGGGCCCGCTTATGAAGGGTCCTCATTCGGTGTTTCATCCGTGACGCCCAGGTGTTTCACCTAGGTGAATGGATCACGCCCCCATGTTTCGGGTGTGTTGCGCACGCTGTGCGGAGGTTTCCGGACCGCTGTGCGACTCGCCGGACGCAGCCGGACCCGGCCGATTCTGCGCGGGCAGAACAACTAACCGAGCAGCGCGTCGACGAAGGCCGAGGGTTCGAACGGCGCCAGATCGTCGGCACCCTCGCCCAGGCCCACCAGTTTGACCGGTACGCCCAATTCGTGCTGGATCTGGAAGACGATTCCGCCCTTGGCGGTGCCGTCCAGCTTGGTCAGCACGACACCGCTGATATCCACCACCTCGGCGAAGATGCGGGCCTGCGCGAGACCGTTCTGGCCCACTGTGGCGTCGAGTACGAGTAGTACCTCGTCCACCGAGGCCTTCTTCTCGACCACGCGTTTGACCTTGCCCAGCTCGTCCATGAGCCCGGTCTTGGTGTGCAGCCGACCCGCCGTATCGACAAGCACCACGTCCACGCCGGCGGCGATACCGGTGGAGACGGCGTCGAAAGCGACGGCGGCCGGATCGGCGCCCTCTCGCCCGCGCACGGTATCCGCGCCGACCCGCTCACCCCAGGTCTGCAACTGATCGGCCGCCGCGGCCCGGAAGGTGTCCGCGGCACCGAGCAGCACCCGGCGTCCGTCGGCGACCAGCACCCGGGCGAGTTTGCCGGTGGTGGTCGTCTTGCCGGTGCCGTTCACCCCGACCACGAGCAAGATCGACGGATGATCGGCGTGCGGCAGCGCGCGCACCGAACGGTCCAGTTCGGGCCGCAGTGATTCGATCAGTACCTCGCGTAGCACCGACCGCGCGTCCTCGGCGGTGCGGACACTGCGGGCGGCCATCTCCTCGCGCAGCCGTTCCACGATGACGGTGGTGACCGCGGTGCCGATATCGGCCATCACCAGCGTGTCCTCGACCTCTTCCCAGGAATCCTCGTCCAGGTCGCCACCGCCGAGCAGCCCCAGCAGGCTTTTGCCGACCGCGTTCTGCGACCGGGACAACCGGCCGCGCAGCCGGATCAACCGGCCCGAGGTCGGCGCGATCTCCTCGACCTCCGGGACCAGATGGGCTCCGGCGGCGGTATCGGGAGCCACCACCGCGGGCTCCGCGCCCGCTTCGGCGGGTGCGCTCGCCTGCTCGGCCGCGGCAGTGTCCGCGGTCGCGGGACCGGTCTCGGCCACCGGTCCGGCCGTGCCGGGGTCCGCCGGTGCGGTGGCGGGCGGTTCCGTCGTCTCGGGCGAGACGGTATCGGTGCCGTCGGTGGTCGTCGCGCCGGATTCCGTGCCGGTCGCGGTATCGACGGTATCGGCCTCGGGCAGCGGTACATCGGTGATGCCGCGGCGCGGCGCGTCCCGCGGGACGGCGGCGTCGTCGCCGATATGCGGCTGACCCTCCAGATCGGTCCGCTCAGTGGGACTCGGAGCCGCCGGTTCCGCGGGGCTCGGCCCCGGCGGTACGGGGGTCGCGGTGGCACCCCGGCCACCCTGGCTGAACGAGAATCCACCCGCCGCCTGATACCCGCCCGACCGGTCGGTCAGCTGTTCCTTCTGCGCCGGCGCCGTCAGCGAGACCCGGCCGCGCTTGTACCGGACGAAACCGGCCACGAGCGCGACCAGCAGTACGGCGGCGATCACTGCGATCAGAATCCAGGCTTGCGCACTCACGCCGACCATCCTTCCAGAGCGGTACCGAGCGGTAGGTTACCCGGCCCGGCCCGCGCGGCGAAGGCCCGCACCCGCTGCCGCGCACCCGACACATCCCCAGCTCAGCCCCGCGAACACGACCGGTGAGATTTCTTGTCCTGCGGAACTTCTCGCGACAGGCCAATAGGATCGGCGATGTGACCGATCGAAACGTGCTTGGGGGTCCGCTACAAGAGTGCGGCACCGATCCTCTGACCGGGTTCTACCGGGACGGCTGCTGCAGCACCGGCCCGGAGGACCTGGGCAGCCATACCGTGTGCACGGTCGTCACAGCAGAGTTCCTCGAGCATCAGGCGTCCATCGGAAACGATCTGAGCACGCCCCGTCCGGAGAACAATTTCCCCGGACTCCAGCCGGGGGACAGATGGTGTGTCGTGGCGGTGCGCTGGTTACACGCGCACGAGGACGGTGTCGCCGCGCCGGTGGTGCTGGCGGCGACCCATGAGAATGCCCTGGAAGTGATAGCGATGGAGATCCTGCGCAAATACGCGGTCGACGTACCCGACGACGTCAGCGACCTGCTCTGAACACCGGCGTGGGCGCACGGCCGGTGGTACGGCGCGGCGGTTACTCCGCCGCGCTACCGGCCGCCGCGAGATCGTGCCCGCGCAGTCGCTGCGAGATGACCTGGGTGATGCCGTCGCCACGCATGCTCACGCCGTAGAGCGCGTCGGCGATCTCCATGGTCGGTTTCTGGTGGGTGATGACGATCAGCTGACTCTTCTCCCGCAACTGCTCGAACAGTCCGATGAGCCGGCGCAGGTTGGTGTCGTCGAGTGCCGCCTCCACCTCGTCCATCACATAGAACGGTGAGGGGCGGGCGCGGAAGATGGCGACCAGCAGCGCCACCGCCGTGAGCGATTTCTCCCCACCGGACAGCAGTGACAGCCGCTTGACCTTCTTCCCGGGCGGCCGCGCTTCCACTTCGATACCGGTGGTGAGCATATCGGTGGGGTCGGTGAGCAGCAGCCGGCCGTCGCCGCCGGGGAACAGCGCGGCGAAGACCTGGACGAACTCCCGTTCCACATCGGCGTAGGCGTCGGTGAAGACCTGCAAAATCCGGGCGTCGACCTCGGCCACCACATCCAGCAGGTCCTGGCGGGCCTTCTTGACGTCCTCGAGCTGGGTGGCCAGGAAGTTGTAGCGCTCCTCGAGCGCCGCGAACTCCTCGAGGGCCAGCGGGTTGACCTTGCCGAGAGTGGCCAGATCCTTCTCGGCGCGTTTGGCCCGCCGCTCCTGCGACGCGCGGTCGAACGGCATCGGGGCCGGTGCGCTGACCTGCTCACCGCGCTCCTTGGCCTGCTCGTACTCCCGCATCTCCAGTTCGCTGGGTGGCAGGGCCACCGCGGGACCGTATTCGGCGATGAGATCGTCGAGCGCGATCCCGAACTGTTCGGCGATGGTGGCTTCCAGCTGTTCGATCCGCAGCGCCGCCTGCGCTTTGGCGACCTCGTCGCGATGCACCGCGTCGGTGAGCTGTTCGAGCTGGGCGTTCAGGGCCCGCACCCGCTCTTTGATCCGGTCCACCTCGGTGGCGCATTCGGTACGCCGCCGGACCAGTTCGTCGCGGCGAGCGGCGGCGACCGCCACCACCTTCTCGAGTTGGGCCGCCAGGTCCGCACCGGATCCGGCGACCGCGGCGGCGACACCGGCGGCCCGGCGCCGGGCGGCCTGCGCCCGTTCGGCCCGGGCGCGGGTCTCGCGTTCGGCACGGGCGGCGCGCCGGAGCGTTTCCGCCTTGCCGCGGACCGATTCGGCGCGCTCCTCGGCCGTGCGCACCGCCAGCCGCGCCTCCACCTCCATGGCCCGGGCCTCGGCGAGCGCGGCGGCGGCCTCCTCCCGGGCCAGTGCGGCGGCCTCCGTTCCGGCGGCGCCGGCGGCATCGCTGTCGGAATCGGCCTGTTCACGCTCGGCGTGCCGCAGCCGGTCCTCGAGTTCGGCCAGCTCGCCGACCGCCTTCTCGTGCGCGGTCTCGGCATCGGCCCGCTGGCCGGTCAGCCGCTCCGATTCGGCGTCGGCCGCGCGGACGGCCGCCCCGAGGCGGCCGAGCCGCTCGTAGACGGCATTGAGGGCCTGGTCGGATTCGTGCAGGGCCAGCAGGGCGTGGTCGACCGCTTCCTTACGGTCGGCCTGTTCCTCCAGCGCCCCGGCCAGGCTCGCCTCCAGTCCTTCGGCGTGCCGGCGCGCGGCGACCAGGTCGGCCTCGGCGGCATCGATATTCGCCTGGATCTCCAACCGGCTCGGCGACCGGTCCGAACCACCGACCAGCCATCCGGTCCCGGCGAGATCGCCCTCGCGGGTGACGACCCGCAGTTCCGGGCGCGCACTCAGCAGCGCGGCTGCCGCGTCCAGATCGTCGACCACCGCGACCCGGCGGGTCAGCGCGACCACGGCCGCGCGGACCGGACCGGGGCAGTCCACCACATCCAGCAACCAGCGCGCCGGCCCGGGCAGCGACGGTTCTTCGAGATCCGCCGCCGCCGGACCCTCGTACACCAGCGCGGCCCGCCCACCGTCGGCCTTCCCCAGCGCGCGCAGTGCGCTGAGCGCCGTCTCGCCGGTATCGGCCACCACCGCTTCGGCCACCGGCCCCAGTACCGCCGCGACCGCGGCCTCGTACCCGGTGTGTACCCGCAACCGTCCCGACAGCGGGCCCAGCAGTCCGGCCGGATGGTTCTCGGTGAGCCAGGCCGCACCGTCGCGGCTGGCCAGGTTCATACCGAGCGCTTCGATCCGCGCGGTCAGCGAGGCCACCAGCCGACCGGCCTCCCGATCCTCGGCGCGCAGCTCGGTGACCCGGCGGTCGGCCAGGCCGAGCGCCTCCACGGCGTGCTCGTGCTGGGCGTCGAGCCCGGCCTCACCGGCCTCCAACTCGGCCAGTTCGTCCTGCACCGCATCGAATTCCGACCGTGCCGCGGTACCCCGGGCCCGGGCCTCGGTGATGGCGGTGGACAACCGCATGGTCTCGGCGTCGATCGATTGCGCGCGGGTGCGCAGGTTCTCGACCTGCCCGGACAATCGGACCAGCCCCTCGCGCCGGTCGGCGATGGCGCGTACCGCGGCCAGATGCGCCTGTTCGGCGGCCTTGGCGGCGTGCTCGCGATCCCCCAGGCTCTCACGCGCGGCCTCCAGCGTCTCGGTGGCCATTTCGACGGCCTCGCGCAGTTCGGCTTCCTCGGCCTCCACCCGGTCGGCTTCGGCCTCGAGCTGATCGGGGTCGCGGCCGGTGTTCGCGGGGGCGGCCGTATCGAGGTGGCGGGCGCGATCACCGGCGATCCGGATGGTCGCGTTCACCCGTTCGGAGAGGGCGGAGAGCTGGAACCACAGCTGTCCGGCGGCCTCGGCGCCGGGAGTGAGCCGAGAGAGTTGGTATTCCTGCTGGGCGAGCGCGGCATTCGCGGCATCGAGTTCGCTGCGCACGGTGATCTGCTGTTCCCGCGCGTAGGCCTCTTTGCTCTGCTGGCTCTCCAGTTCGCTGCGCCGGGTGACCAGATCGTCGGCGGCCAACCGCAACCGGGCGTCGCGCAGATCCGCCTGCACCGTCTGGGCCCGGCGCGCAACCTCGGCCTGCCTGCCCAGGGGTTTGAGCTGGCGGCGCAGTTCGGTGGTGAGGTCGGTGAGCCGGGCCAGGTTCGCCTGCATCGCATCCAGTTTGCGAACGGCCTTTTCCTTGCGTTTGCGGTGTTTGAGCACACCGGCGGCTTCCTCGATGAACGCGCGCCGGTCCTCGGGGCGCGATTCGAGGATCGCCGAGAGCTGGCCCTGGCCGACAATGACGTGCATTTCCCGGCCGATACCGGAATCGCTGAGCAGTTCCTGGACATCCATGAGCCGGCAGGAGTTGCCGTTGATCTCGTATTCTCCGGCGCCGTCGCGGAACATGCGGCGGGTGATGGAAACTTCGGCGTAGTCGATGGGCAGGGCCCCGTCGGAATTGTCGATGGTCAGCGTCACCTCGGCGCGGCCCAGCGCGGCCCGCCCGGAGGTACCGGCGAAGATGACGTCCTGCATCTTCCCGCCGCGTAGCGCCTTGGCACCCTGTTCGCCCATCACCCAGGTGAGCGCGTCGACGACATTGGATTTGCCGGATCCGTTCGGTCCCACTACACAGGTGATCCCGGGCTCGAAGCGCAGGGTCGTCGCGGACGCGAAGGATTTGAAACCCTTCAACGTCAAACTCTTCAGATGCAACGCCGACGACCCTTTCGCCTCCGTGACTCTCCGCCTCGCCCAGGCCGATCAGCCATGGTAAAGGCCTGTGGCGCCGTGACCCCAACCGGCGCACCGACCGTGGCCGATCGATTGCCGGGCACCCCGGCGACCGCGACCGGGCGTACCCGGCGGCCGGATGTCAGGAAGGCTACCGGGTGTTATACCTTTCGGCGATGGCGGTGGCCGCTCTCGATACCGGTTGCCGCCCGCACCGCCAGCACCGCGCCCCACGGGCCGATGACCCACATGGGCCAGAAATAGGTGAACTCACCGACCCCCAGCGAGATCGCACCCCAGATCACCAGCACGAGCACGCTGACCGTGAGCCACGCGCCGGCCTCGATCCGCTGCCAGATCGGGAAGCGCGAACGCGATGTCGCCGGACGCACCGGCGCCAGGGTGGGCAGGTCCGCGAGGACGCCGGTGAGCTCCTCCCGGGTGGTGGTGCGATATACCTGCGCGACCCGCTGATCGTATTCGGACAGGTCGATGCGGCCGTCACCGAGATGGCGGCTCAGATCGCGCACGATTCGATCGCGTTCGACATCCGAGGCCCGGGTTCCCGTCGTGATCTCCATTACCGCTCCCCTTACAGGTAGGACCACATTCCACAGTGGATGCACTCAGAGTGGACCTTCCACTGTGTTATGTCAAGGGTGCGCGGTGCTTCGCCGGATCACCGTTCGGCGAAACCTTCCAGCCCGCCCCGCGCCGGCTCCCACGACTCGACCACCAGATCCACCCGGCCGGGCGTATCCCCCGACCGCAACAGCGCCAGCAACCGGTCGGCCGCGGTCCGAGGCCCCTCCGCCACCACGTGTACCCGGCCGTCGGCGGCATTCGTGGCATACCCGGTGAGGCCGAGTTCCAGTGCGCGTGCCCGCGTCCACCAGCGGAAGCCCACGCCCTGCACGTATCCGTGCACCCAGGCGCTCAAGCGCACCGGGCCGGTTCCGTCCGTCGCCGCGGCCACGATCAGTCGACCGTGCCGATATCGAACGACAGCGTCACCTTGCTGCCGGCCTTCAGCGTGCGGCCGACCGTGCAGACCTTGTCGATGGCCCGCTGCACCGTCACCAGCAACCGGTCCCGAGCCGCCGCGTCGAGTTCGCTGAGATCGAGCTCGAAGACCTCGTCGAGCTGGGGGTACACCTCGTTCTCCCGGTCGGCGGCACCGGACACCCGGATGGTGGCGTCGTAGTCGTCGCCGAGCCGCCGCGACAGCGGGAAATCCGAGCTCATCCCCGAGCAGGCCGCCAGCGCAATCTTCAGCAGCTCACCGGGGGTGAATACGCCGGGTACACCCTCGGAACCGATGAGCACCTCGGCGCCGCGCGAATTATGACCGGTGTAATGGCGGGTACCCGTCCGTTCCACCCACAGGGTGGTCGGCCCGGCCTGCGCCGCGGGCGCCGTCTCGCCCGCTGCCGGGGCGGATGCCGCAGAGGTGTTGTCAACCATGCTCGCGATCCTGCCACCCGCCGTCGCCGCACCGCGCACCCGGACCTCGGCCGATCAGCGTCGGTGCGGCCGACGACGGCTGCGCACCGGCACCCGGACCCGGTGCTCGTCGCGCGCCCGGAGAAACATCGCCACGGCCCGCAGCATGAGCAGTCCGAGGACGAATCCGGCGATCAACACGCACGCCGCCAGGGACATGGTCGTCTCCCGTCCGGTTCCCGGCACCGGAGACCCTCCGGCACCGTACCGCGCCCGTGGTTCCGGGAAGTTCCGGTCGTTTCAGGGCGGTACATCCAGAAACTACCCCGCAGATCGGGCCGGACACTCGATACTTGCGCTTTGTTCACGCAGGCGTGCGCGGGGTCACGACGCCGAGCATCGCGCCGCCGACCGGCCGCGCGACGAACCGGCCCCCGAGACATCCCGCGGGTCGCCGAGCCTTCTTTCCCGGGATTCGAAGGTCCAGCGCGAGCCCGAGCCGGCACAGCGGTTGACCGCCGGCTCACATCCGCCCCTGGAAAAGCGCGGATCTGCCCGGCCGTCAGATTCCCGCACCCCCGTACTCGCATGCACGACCACCGAGAGCAGCGATACCGCCGGCGGCCGCTGCACCAGAGCCGGATAGTCCGCACCCTTGGGTGCGTCACCGACCGCGAGCAGCCCCCGTGGCCCACCGGCCTCTTCTTCGAGCCGCGCCGTACCGCGTTCGCTGCCCTCGAAGCCAAAGGTGACACCGGCCCCGGGACAGGTCTGCTCGTAGAGCCGGGCCGCCCCGGAGCACCGGTTCGAAGGCGGCGGAACCGACCACGGTCGGCTCACCGGTGGCGCGGCCCAGCGGCCGCGGGATCGGGTTCGGCGATATCGATGGTGGTGGCGCCGTTGTTCTCGATCCGCACCAGCGCCACCGACAGTCCCTGCAGGTTGCGCGCGGTGCCGTCGGAGATCCGGCGGAGTTGCCGCAGCGCTCCCGCGTGCCCGGATTCGGCCGCACCGGCGACCGGGGTGTCCATCTGCACCCGCCACCCGAGCCGTTTCCGGCCGACGAACACGAACTCCTACAGGAACGCGCCCACCGGGATCGCGATACCGACCAGCGGGAGAACACGATTGAGCAACAGTTCGCTCACCAGGGCTACCGTCCCCCGGATCGACCGAGTTCTCCCCATCTTCGGCCACGGAGCACGACACCGGCTGCGCACGTGGACTGTTCGACCGGTGATCACCCACAGTCACCGACGGCCGGGCGAGGTGATCACCTCATCCGGTCGCGACGGTTCCCGCCGGTCACCCGTCGGAGGTGCGCGTCCACTCCAGCAGCTCATCCACCGGGCGGGTGTTCACGATCCGGTCCGGCGGGACCTCGGCGGCCACCGCGCGGGCACAGCCGTAGCCCTGCCAGTCCAGCTGCCCCGGTGCGTGCGCGTCGGTGTCGATGGAGAACTCGCACCCCATCTCCACGGCGAGCCGGATCAGCCGCGACGGCGGGTCCCGTCGTTCGGGGCGGCTGTTGATCTCGACCGCCGTACCGTAGCGGCGGCAGGCCTCGAATACGATCCGGGCGTCGAAGTTCGATTCCGGCCGGGTTCCACGCGCGCCCTCGACCAACCGGCCGGTGCAGTGGCCGAGTACATCGACATTCGGATTCGCCACGGCATACACCATCCGCCGGGTCATGGTGTCGCGGTCGTCGCGCAACCGCGAATGCACACTGGCGACGACGATATCGAGTTCGGCGAGCAGTTCGGCCTCCTGATCGAGCGAGCCGTCGTCGAGGATATCGACCTCGATCCCGGTCAGTACCCGCAGCGGCGCCAGTTCCGCGTTGAGCGCGGCCACCACGTCGAGCTGGCGGCGCAGCCGGTCGGCCGAGAGCCCGCCTGCCACGGTGAGCCGCGGCGAATGGTCGGTGAGGGCGCAGTACTCGTGCCCGATCGCGGCCGCACAGCCCATCATCTCGGCGATCGGGCTGCCGCCGTCGGACCAGTCCGAATGGGTGTGCAGATCACCGCGCAGCAGTTCCCGCAGCGCCGCGCCCCCGGCGCCGATCGGTGGCGCGGTGGCGCGCAGTTCGGCCAGGTAGCGCGGCACGGTCCCCGCGTACGCCTCCTCGATCACCGCGGCGGTTTTCGGGCCGATCCCCGCCAGCTCCTGCCAGCTGCGATCGCGGCGGTGTCGCTCGGCCGCGGCGTCGTCGAGGCCGGCGAGGACATCGGCGGCCCGGCGGTAGGCCTTCACCCGATGCGTCTGCGCCCGATCGCGTTCCAGCCAGAACCCGATCTCGCGTAATGCCGCGACGGGACCCGGAGCGGGCCGGCCGCCCTGTTCCGTCCCCTGCGGCTCGTCCGCCACCGCCTACCCCACCCGGCCGTACTTCACGAAGGCCACACCGTCCTCGAACACCTGACTGGTGATCACCCGGAAACACGCCGGATCCGGCAGTTGCGGACCGGTGCCGAACAGCGGCCGCCCCCGGCCCAGCACCATTGGATACAGCTTCAGGAAAACCTGATCTATCTCCGGCAGCAGCGCCCGGGCCAGTTCACCGCCCCCGCACAACCAGATACCGAGACCCTGCTCCCGTTTGAGTGCGGCGACCGCGGCGACCGGATCGGCGCCGATCAAGGCCACCGCCGGATCCGGTGGCTCGGTGAGCGTGGTGGACACGACATACTGCCGCAGATGCGCGTACGGGCTCGCGGTACCGGTCCGGACCCCGAAATCGTGGGTTCTGCGACCCATGATCACGGTGTCGAAATTCTCGTTACGCTTGGTGATGCCGAGCGATTCGCGTACCCGCGACGGCAGCGTTTCCGGATACTGGGCGGTGATGGCGGGGCCGTGATCACCGCCGACCGGGAAGAAGTCCACCGAACCGTCCTCCGTGGCGATGAACCCATCAATGGTGGCCGCGACGTAGTAGGTGAGCTTGCGCATGGCCTGCCTCCCAGCCGGACCGGGTCGGTGATCTTGCCGAGGCCCACCGTAACCCGCCGCCGGGCCGGGCGCGAGAGGGTCGTCAGGAGGAAATCCGCCGCCCGCGTGGTGGCGGCTGACAGCGCGGACAGGAATAGGACGAGCGGTTCATGAACTTCTCCCGCACGATCATCGCCCCGCAGCGCGGGCACGGCCGGTCACCACGCCCGTACACCGCGAGCGCCCGCTCGAAGTAGCCGGATTCGCCGTTCACATTCACATAGAGCGCGTCGAAGGAGGTGCCACCGGCGGCAAGCGCGTCGGTCATCACCGCGCGGGCCTCGGCGAGCAGGGTGCGCAGTACCGGACGGGTGAGCACCGAGGCGATCCGGCCGCCGTGCACCTTCGCCCGCCACAGCGCCTCGTCGGCGTAGATATTGCCGATCCCGGAGATCACGGCCTGATCCAGCAGCACCCGTTTGATCTCGGTGTTCTTGGTTCGCAGCACACCGACCACCCGCTCGGCGTCGAACCGGGGGTCTAGCGGATCGCGGGCGATATGCGCGAGCAGGTCCGGGAGCAGGTCGCCGTCCACCTCCACCAACGGTGCCAGCACCCAGCCACCGAAGGTGCGCTGGTCGACGAAGCGCAGTTCGCGCCCGTCGTCGAGGGTCGCCCGGATATGGGCGTGCTTCTCCACCGGGGCACCGGCGGACTGCACCAGCATCTGCCCGCTCATACCCAGATGCACCACCAGCGCGGTATCGGCGGATCCGCCGCCGGGCTCATCGAAGGTGAGCCACAGATACTTCCCGCGCCGCTGCGCCACGGCCACTGTGAGCCCGGTGAGCCGGGCCGCCATATCGGCGGCGCCCGGTTCATATCGGCGCACCGACCGCGGATGGGTGACGGTGACCGATTCGACGGTCCGCCCGCACAGATGCTCGGTGAGGCCGCGACGTACGACCTCCACCTCGGGGAGTTCGGGCATTCAGGATTCGCCGGTCAACGCGCGGTAGGCCGCGCCCGCCGCCTTCTGCTCGGCTTCCTTCTTCGACCGGCCGACCCCCTGGCCATAGGCATCCCCGGCGATAACGGTGGTCGCGGTGAATTCCTTGTCGTGGTCGGGGCCGGTCGAGGTGATCTCGTAGCTGGGCACACCGAGGCCGCGTTCGGCGGTCAGCTCCTGCAGGCTGGTCTTGAAGTCCAGCCCGGCGCCCATTCGCGGACCGCGTTCGAGCAGGTCGGCGAACAGCCGCAGCACCACCTCACGGGCCACGTCGATACCGTGCTCGAGATGGACGGCGCCGAGCAGCGATTCCATACCGTCGGCGAGGATGCTGGGCTTGTCCCGGCCACCGGTGAGTTCCTCACCTTTGCCGAGCAGCAGATGCGCGCCCAGACCACCCTCGCCAAGATTGCGTGCCACCTCGGCGAGCGCGTGCATGTTCACCACGCTCGCGCGCAGCTTGGCCAGCTCACCCTCGGATTTCTCCGGATGCTCATGGTAGAGCCGTTCGGTGATGCTCAGACCGAGCACCGAGTCCCCGAGGAACTCGAGCCGCTCATTGGTCGGCAGGCCGCCGTTCTCGTACGCATACGAGCGATGGGTCAGCGCCAGTCGCAACAATTCCGGAGCCACCTCGACGCCCAGGGCGGCGAGCAGGCCCGAATGATCACCCGGTTCACCGGGTTCGTCTTTACCCGCGGTCAACGGTCGACCGGGGGTCAGACGGCGGAAACGACCTGGCGGCCCTTGTAAGTACCGCAGGAGGGGCACGCGATATGCGGCGGGGTCTTCTGACCGCACGCCCGGTTCGGGCAGGTGATCAGGGTGGGGGCGGCGGCCTTCCACTGGCTGCGCCGCGACCGGGTGTTGGAACGGGACATCCGGCGCTTGGGAACGGCCACGACTATTTCTCCTCTGTACTGTTACGTGCTGTATCGGCGGAAGGGTCTCCGGTAGCCGCACCCTCGTCGGGGCTGCCGCTGCCGGGCGATCCGGGGGCGAATTTCGCCAGCCCGGCCCAGCGGGGATCAAGTATCTCATGCCCGTGATCGGATCCTGCAATCGCCATCCGAACACCGCACTCCGGGCACAGCCCCTGACAGTCGGGGGAGCACAGCGGCTGCAGCGGCAACTCCAGGCCGAGCTGGTCCACGACCAGGGGTTCGAGGTCGATGAGATCGTCGCTCATCCGGTAGACCTCGTCCTCGGAGGAGGTCTGGTCGGTGGCACTGTCCGGGTAGGCGAACAGCTCGGTCAGCGACAACCGCACGGTATCGGTGAACGGTTCGAGGCACCTCGAGCACTCACCGGCCACCGGAGCCTCGAGCGTCCCGGTGACGAGCACTCCCTCGGATACGGATTGCAACCGCAGATCCAGCTCGACCTCCGCGCCGACGGGTACGCCGGCGAGGTCGAGTCCGAGTCGTTCGGTGGTGGTGACCGTCCGCCGCAGTTCGCGCATCGAGCCCGGGGCGCGACCGAGGCTGCGGACATCCAGCACGAAACCCGCGCCGTGTGCACGAGATGCACCGGAACGCGAGCGCGCGGTGGTATCGGCAGGCATCGCAAACACTCCACTGGGTGGGTCGGGGCTGTTGGTTTTGCGCCGGAATCGGCGAGCAACCACACCACAGTACGGCGAACCCGTCACCCGGGCAAAACTGTGTTTTCGGCGCGCTGGCGCACGCGGGGTCGAGGCCCCCCTTGTTTCTCGCCGTTCCGGTCGGCATGCCGAGCCACGCGCCCAGGGCTTTCGCCCACTTCGGTCCGAACACCTTCCGCCTACTCCGGATGGTCGGCATTCGGGGCCCGCCCCCGGTTCTGGAGCGTGTGCAGCCGACAGTCCAGAGACCGGTGACCATTGAGCACTTACAGTGCTGTGAGCCTCCCCAAGCCGGTCGAGGCGCGCGACCGCATGCACCTTCTGCCTGTTCCGGAGGGTCTACCCCAGTAGTCGGGGCCCCGATTCCGGACCGACGGAGCGAAGGAGCGCAGCGACCGATCGAAGAAGAATCGGGTCACCGGGCCCCGACCCGCGCGCCGGAGGCGCGCAAATGAACACAGCTCACCGCCGGAACTCCGCGGCATAGTCGGGGACGCCCGCCCCGTTGCGCAACTGCTGGCGGCCCCGGCCGACGGTGCGCAGCGCACTGCCGAGGGTGTCCTCGAACTCGGCGAGCTTGGTGTCGACGTAGTGGTCGCAGTCGGCGCGCATCCGGTCGGCGTCGGCGTGCGCCGTATCGATGATGCGCGCCGATTCGGCGTGCGCGGCCCGCACCACCTCGGTGTCCTCCACCAGCCGGCGCTGCTCGGCCTGGCCGTCGGCGACCGAGCGGTCGTAGGAGGCCTGGCCTGCCTCGATGGTCCGGTCGGCCTCGGCGCGGGCCCGACCGGTGACCGCCTCGTATTCGGCCTTGGCATCGGTGACCAGACGTTCGGCCTCGGCCGTGGCCGTATCGACCATCCGGTCGGCGTGCGCGGTGGCCTCGGCGACCATCCGGTCGGCGTGTGCCTTGGCCTCGGCGAGGATACGGTCGGCCTCGGCGCGGGCGTCGGCCACGGTGCCGGCCGCCTGTTCGTCGGCGGACCGGATGGTGTCCTCGGCGAGCCCCCGGGCGTCGTCGACGATCTTGTCCCGGTGGTCGAGCACATCCTGGGCGTCGTCGATCTCGGTGGGCAGCGCGTCGCGCACATCGTCGAGCAGATCGAGTGTTTCCGGACGCGGCACGATGCAGTTGCGCGTCGCGGGGATACCCCGCGCCTCCTCGACTATGGCGACCAGTTCGTCGAGCGCCTCGAATACCCGGTACA
Source organism: Nocardia grenadensis (assembly GCF_050942415.1). Lineage (NCBI taxonomy): Bacteria > Bacillati > Actinomycetota > Actinomycetes > Mycobacteriales > Nocardiaceae > Nocardia > Nocardia grenadensis. The sequence continues at coordinate 4,644,329 of NZ_CP192054.1, forward strand.
TGCTCACTGTCCTCCTGCTGACGATCGGCGATACATCACGCCGTTCCCAGTGTGCCCCGGGCCGGTGGATGCGCCGAACCTACTTTCGGTGTGTCGCCCGGTCTGCCCGATATCTGCGAAGTCACACAATCAACTGGAGGCCCACTCTCCGCTTGGTGTTAAATTCTTGGGGAGCCCCACCGCGGCGCGGAGGGGCTGCCTGTCCCTTGCCCGATCGGAACCGCCCATGACCGTCCTGCAGTTGCCTACTTCCACGGCACTGACCGCCGGGGATCTGGATATCGATTGGCCGGAACCGTTCGCCCACGCCGCCTGGCGGCAGCGCCTCGTGCTTTACCTGCGCGGGGACCATGCGTTCCCTCAGTTGATTCGTTTCGCACTGGTCGGCGGATTGAGCAATATCGCCTATGTCCTGCTCTTCCTGAGCCTCACCGGCGCCGGGACCTTGCTCGCCAATGTGGCCGGCTCGGTCGTGAGCACCGTCATTGCCAACGAACTGCACCGCCGGCTCACCTTCCACGCCGCCGAGCGGGTCGGCTGGTTCACCGCGCAGTGGGAAGGCGGCGGCCTGGCGCTGCTGGGGCTGGGTATCAGCACCGCGGCCCTCGCCGCGGTGGGCGTATTGGCCCCGACGCTGAACGAACCCACCCAGGCCGCGGCCGTGCTGGCGATCAGCGCCGCGGTCGGGGGTCTGCGGTTCCTGGCGTTGCGCGGTCTGGTGTTCCGGCCGCTGCGGCGGGCCCGGGAAATAACCGCGCAGCGGTCCGGATCAGCCCGCCCGCTCGGCCAGCCGGTCGAGTAGTCGCTTGTGCACCAGTGGCGGCAGCATATCGCTGACATCGCCACCGAAGGCCGCCACTTCCTTGACAAGGGAGCTGGACAGGTAGCTGAAGGTGGGGTTGGTCGCGATAAAGAAGGTGTCGACGCCGGAGAGCTTCTTGTTCATCTGCGCCATCTGGAGCTCGTAGCCGAAATCACCGGCGTCGCGCAGCCCTTTGACGATGGCGCTGATGCCCTGTTCGCGGGCGAAATCGACCAGCAGGCCATCCCAGGAGGCGACCCGCACGTTCGCGAGGTCGGCGGTGGCGTCCCGCAGCATCTCGATCCGTTCGTCGATCGAGAACATGCCCTGCTTCTTCTTGTTGATCATCACCGTGATCACGACCTCGTCGAACTGCTCGGCGACCCGCCGGAAGACATCGAGATGGCCGTTGGTCACCGGATCGAAGGATCCCGGGCACAAAGCTCCTGCCATGGGTCAGACGCTAGCAGGTTCTTCCGGTTCCGCCGGGGTCGCGCCGACGTACACCGCCGACTCGATCCGGGTCTCCCCGTAGCGCCGCGCGACGCGACTCTCGAAGCCTGCGGGCCAGGCGATCTCGGCCGACCGCGCGGAACGCTCCACCAGCAGTAACGCCTCCTCGGCGAGCCATCCGTGCGCGGCGAGCGCCGTGAGATCGCCCTCGACGGCCGCGGTCGGCAGTTCGTAGGGCGGATCGGCGAACACCAGATCGAAAGCGCCCGCGCCGCCGTGGGCGAGCACCTGCGTCACCGTCCCGATCCGCACCTGCGCACCACCCAGGCCCAGCTCGGCGATATTGCCGCGCAGCACCCCGGCCGCCCGCCGGTCCGATTCGACCAGCAGCGCCGCGGTGGCACCGCGCGACAGCGCCTCCAGCCCGAGCGCGCCCGAGCCGGCGTAGAGGTCGAGCACCCGGGCGCCCGCGAGGTCCATCCACGCCTCGATCGAGGAGAACACGGCCTCCCGGACCCGGTCCGCGGTGGGCCGGGTTCCGGCCGGCGGCACCTTCAGGCGCCGCCCACCGGCGGTCCCGGCGACGATCCGGGTCATTCGGATTCGCGCTCGCCCAGCTCGACCAGCAGATCACCGCCCTCGACCTGCTGCACCTGCGCTATGGCCACCCGACCCACCACACCGCCGCGCGGCGCGGTGATGGCGGCCTCCATCTTCATGGCCTCGATGGTGCCGATGGTGTCGCCCGAGGCGACCGTTTCGCCTTCGGCCACGGTCAGCGTCACGACACCGGCGAAAGGCGCCGCGATGTGATGCGGGTTGTTCTTGTCGGCCTTCTCCGCGGCCGGGACCTCACTGGCGATGGAACGGTCACGCACGGAAACCGGCCGCAACTGTCCGTTGAGGATGCACATGACCGTGCGCATCCCGCGTTCGTCGGGTTCGGAGATCGCCTCCAGACCGATGAGTAGGATGACACCCTTCTCGAGCTGCACCCGGTGTTCCTCACCATGGCGCAGGCCGTAGAAGAACTGATTGGCCGACAGGCCGGTGGTATCGCCGTATTTCTCCCGATGCGCCAGGAATTCCGCGGTCGGGCCGGGGAACAGCAGCCGGTTGAGGGTCGCGCGACGCTCGTCGGAGGTACCGGCCAGACCCGCTTCGTCCGCCTCGGACAACTCGGATTCGGGTTTGGCCGCGCCCCGGCCGGCGAGCGCCTTCTCCCGGAACGGCTCGGGCCAGCCACCGGCCGGCGTGCCGAGTTCCCCGCGCAGGAAACCGATCACCGAATCCGGGATGTCGTAGCGACCCGGGTCGGCGGCGAACTGCTCGATATCGATCCCGGAGCCGACCAGCGACAGCGCCAGGTCACCGACCACCTTGGACGACGGCGTGACCTTGATCAGCCGGCCCAGCAACCGATCCGCGGCCGCGTATTTCGCCTCCACCTCCTCGAACCGATCCCCCAACCCCAGCGCGATCGCCTGCTGACGCAGATTCGACAGCTGCCCACCGGGGATCTCGTGGGTGTAGACGCGGCCGGTCGGCGCCGGCAGACCGGATTCGAACGGCGCGTACACCTTGCGCAACGCCTCCCAGTACGGCTCCAGATCACAGACATTGCGCAGATCGAGCCCGGTGTCGTATTCGCTGTGCGCGGCGGCGGCCACGATCGCCGAGAGCGCGGGCTGACTCGTGGTACCGGCCATCGCCGCCGACGCGCCGTCGACGGCGTCGGCGCCGGCCTGCCAGGCAGCGAGATAGGTGGCCAGCTGCCCGCCCGGAGTGTCGTGGGTGTGCACATGGACCGGCAGATCGAAATTGCTGCGCAGCGCGGTCACCAATTTCGCCGCCGCGGGCGCGCGCAACAGTCCGGCCATATCCTTGATCGCCAGCACATGCGCGCCCGCGTCCACGATCTGCTCGGCCAGTTTGAGGTAGTAGTCGAGGGTGTAGAGCTTCTCGTCCGGACCGGTGAGATCACCGGTGTAGGACAGCGCGACCTCGGCGATCGCGGTACCGGTTTCCCGGACCGCGTCGATGGCCGGGCGCATCTGGTCCACATTGTTCAGGGCGTCGAAGATCCGGAAGATATCGATACCGGTCTCGGTGGCCTCGGCCACGAACGCCCGGGTCACCCGCTCCGGATACGGGGTGTAACCGACAGTGTTGCGACCGCGCAGCAGCATCTGCAGGCAAATATTCGGAATCGCCTCGCGCAGCGCGGCCAGCCGCTCCCACGGGTCCTCGTAGAGGAAGCGCAGCGCCACATCGTAGGTCGCCCCGCCCCACGCCTCGATGGACAGCAGCTCCGGGGTCAGGCGCGCCACATGCCCAGCCACATCGAGCAGGCCGTTGGTGCGTACCCGGGTCGCCAGCAGCGACTGGTGCGCGTCACGGAAGGTGGTGTCGGTGACCCCGACAGCCTTCTGTTCGCGCAACGCCCGGGCGAAACCCTCGGGGCCCAGCGTCAGCAGTTTCTGCCGCGAACCGTCCGGCGGCGGCACCGCCAGGTCGATGGTGGGCAGTTTGTCGTGCGGGTACACCGCGGTCGGCCGGGCGCCGTGCGGTTTGTTCACCGTGATGTCGGCCAGGTAGTTCAGGATCTTGGTACCGCGGTCGGCGGATTCGCGGGTGGCCAGCAGTTCCGGACGCTCGTCGATGAACGATGTGGTGATGCGGCCGGCGGTGAAATCGTCGTCGCCGAGTACCGCGAGCAGGAACGGGATATTGGTGGTGACACCGCGGATCCGGAACTCCATCAGCGCCCGCCGGGCCCGCGCCACCGCCGCCGGGAAGTCCCGGCCGCGGCAGGTGAGCTTGACCAGCATGGAATCGAAATAGGCACCGATCTCCGCGCCGAGATTCGCGCCGCCGTCGAGCCGGATACCGGCGCCGCCGGGGGTGCGGTAGGCGGTGATGCGGCCGGTATCGGGACGGAATCCGTTGGCCGGGTCCTCGGTGGTGATCCGGCACTGCAGCGCCGCACCGCGAATGGTCACCTTGTCCTGGCTCAGCCCCAGATCGCCCAGGCTCTCCCCGGCCGCGATCCGCAACTGCGACTGGACCAGATCCACATCGGTGATCTCCTCGGTCACCGTATGTTCCACCTGGATCCGCGGATTCATCTCGATGAACACGTGTTTACCGCGTTCGTCGAGCAGGAATTCCACCGTGCCCGCACAGCTGTACCCGATCTGCCGGGCGAAGGCCACCGCGTCCGCGCAGATCCGGTCCCGCAACTCCGGATCCAGATTCGGGGCCGGGGCCAGCTCGATCACCTTCTGGTGCCGCCGCTGCAGCGAACAGTCCCGCTCGAACAGGTGCATCACATTGCCCTGGGTATCGGCCAGGATCTGCACTTCGATATGCCGCGGGTTCACCACGGCCTGCTCCAGGAACACCGTCGGATCACCGAACGCCGACTCCGCCTCGCGCGAGGCCGCCTCGATCGCTTCCCGCAGCCCGGACCGCTCGGCCACCCGGCGCATACCGCGCCCGCCGCCACCGGCGACGGCCTTCACGAATACCGGGAACTCCATGGATTCCGCGGCCGTCAGCAACTCCGCCACGTCGGCCGAGGGTGCGCTCGAATCCAGGACCGGCAGCCCGGCCGCGCGCGCCGCGGCGATCGCGCGGGCCTTGTTGCCCGCCAGTTCGAGAACCTCGGCCGACGGTCCGATGAAGGTGATGCCCTCCCTCGCGCATGCGGCGGCCAGATCGGGATTCTCCGAGAGGAACCCGTAGCCGGGGTAGATGGCGTCGGCGCCCGCGGTCTTCGCCGCCTCGATGATGGCGTCGACCGAGAGGTAGGCCCGGACCGGATGACCTTCCTCGCCGATCTCGTATGCCTCGTCCGCCTTCAGGCGGTGGACCGAATTACGGTCCTCGTGCGGGAAGACGGCAACCGTTCCGATACCGAGCTCGTACGCCGCACGGAAGGCTCGGATGGCGATTTCGCCGCGGTTGGCAACCAAGACTTTCGAGAACATTGAACCAACGTACCCGGCGTCACACCCAGGATCGACAGCGAAGTCCACTTCGCAGAGTTTTCACAAGGGGGTATTGCAAGGGTGCGAAAAGGAGTTCACCGTGCCGTCATATCTCACCACCCGCGGCCCCCTGCGGCGCGGTGCCGGAACCCCAGCCAATACCCCGCTATTCCGGGTACGTGATCACCACCGGCAAACGCGTCGCTGCCGCACCACGTACCGCCGCCCGCGCCCGTGCCGCGCGGGGAGATGCGGACCGCTCGTGCCGGCGCGTTATGGTGGAACCCGCAGCTGGTCCGCCGGCCGGACGACGAGGAGCCCCGAACGTCCGCCCCCGGCGCCGAAGCCCGCACCACGCGGGTGAGAGGGAATCCGGTGGAAATCCGGAACTGTCCCGCAGCGGTGAGCAGGAACGACCGCCGTCATCAGCACTGGGCAGCACGCCTGGGAAGCGACGGCCAGTAGGTCGGCCGACCGGCCGGTGCCCGCGAGTCCGAAGACCTGCCGGTTGTACCGGATACGCCGTATCCGGTGGTCGTCGCCTCGTGGAGCGGGCGCCGCCACCAGTGCTGACAACCGACCCGACCGCACGGCCGGGTCGTTCGGGGTCTCATCGGTGCCGTGCGTCCGGGAACGGCGACGGCCGTCGAACTTCAGCACTGGAGAACACCGTGACTGTTATTTCGCACACCCCGTTCACCGCAACGGTTCTCGGACTCCCCCGGGTCGGGCCGCGCCGGGAACTGAAACGGGCGACCGAGTCCTACTGGGCGGGCCGGATAGACGCGGCGCGACTACACGAGACCGGCCGCGCGCTGCGCCGGGACCAGTACGCGGAACTGACCGCCGCCGGACTGGACTCGATCCCCGTCGGCACCTTCTCCTACTACGACCAGATGCTCGACACCGCCGTTCTTCTCGGCGCCCTACCCGAGCGGGTCGCCGGGATCGAGGATCGGCTGGACCGCTATTTCGCGGCCGCGCGCGGAACCGAGTCGGTGGAACCGCTGGAGATGACCAAGTGGTTCGACACCAACTACCACTACCTGGTGCCCGAACTCGGCCCGGACACCAAATTCGGCCTGCATCCGGAAGATCTGCTGGCGCAGGTGGCCGAAGCGATCGAACTCGGCGTACCGGTCCGGCCCGTGATCATCGGACCGGTCACCTTCCTGAAACTGGCCAAGACCACCGACGGCGCGGCGCTGGACCGGATCGACGAACTGATCCCGCTGTACCGGGAATTGCTGCGGCTGCTCGCCGAGGCGGGCGCGGGCTGGGTACAACTCGACGAACCCGCGCTGGTCACCGATCTCACCGCGGTGGAACTGGCGACGGTCCGGCGGGTCTACACCGAACTCACCGCGGCGGGGCGGCGGCCGGCGGTGCTGGTGGCCACCTATTTCGGGTATCCGGGCGCGGCGCTGGAAGCGCTGGCCGCCACCGATGTCGAAGGTATCGCCGTCGATCTGGTCGCCGGCACCGAGGTCGCCGCGGTGGCGGCGGTCCCCGCTCTGTCGCACAAACTACTGGTCGCGGGCGTGGTCGACGGTCGAAATGTCTGGCGCACCGATCTCGACGGTGCGCTGTCGACGCTGGCCACGCTGCTGGGCAGCGTAGGGGCCCTGGCGGTTTCCACCTCGTGCTCGCTGCTGCACGTCCCGTACTCGCTGGAGGTGGAGACTCGACTCGACGACGCACTGCGCTCCTGGCTCGCCTTCGGCGCCGAGAAGACCGCCGAGGTGCGGGTGCTGGCGACCGGACTGAGCTCCGGCACCGAGGCGGTCGCCGCGGAACTGGAGACCGCCCGGGCCGCCGCCGCGAGCCGCCGTGCCGATCCACGGATCGGCAATGCGCAGGTACGGGCGCGACTCGCCGCGCTGGGCCCGGACGCCGCCCGGCGGGCTCCCGCCGAACAGCGCCGGACCCTGCAGCGGGAGCGTCTGCACCTGCCGCCGCTGCCGACCACCACCATCGGCTCCTACCCGCAGACCTCGGCCATCCGGCTGGCCCGGGCGGCACTGCGGTCCGGGGAGATCGACCGGGCCGAGTACGTGCGCCGGATGCGGGCGGAGATCGGCGAGGTCGTCGCCCTGCAGGAGGAACTCGGGCTCGATGTCCTCGTACACGGCGAACCGGAACGCAACGATATGGTGCAGTACTTCGCCGAACAGCTGGACGGATTCGCGGCGACCGATCTGGGCTGGGTGCAGTCCTACGGCACCCGCTGCGTGCGCCCGCCCATCCTGTTCGGTGACGTCTCCCGCCCGGCCGCGATGACGGTTGACTGGATCACCTACGCGCAGTCGCTCACCGACAAACCCGTCAAGGGCATGCTCACCGGCCCGGTCACCATCCTGGCCTGGTCCTTCGTCCGCGACGACCAGCCACTGGCGGATTCGGCCCGGCAGGTGGCCCTGGCGATCCGGGACGAGACGGTGGATCTGCAGAACGCGGGTATCCGCATCGTCCAGGTCGACGAGCCCGCGCTGCGGGAGCTGCTCCCGCTGCGTGACGCCGATCAGCAGGCGTACCTGGACTGGTCGGTGCATGCCTTCCGGCTGGCCACCTCCGGGGTGGCCGACTCCGTCCAGATCCACACCCACCTGTGCTACTCGGAGTTCGGTGAGGTGATCGACGCCATTGCCGGGCTGGACGCCGATGTCACGTCCATCGAGGCCGCCCGCTCGCGGATGGAGGTACTGGGCGATCTGAACGCCTCCGGCTTCGCCGCCGGGGTGGGACCGGGCGTCTACGATATCCACTCGCCCCGGGTGCCCGGTGTCGAGGAGATCACCGCGTCCCTACGTGCGGCCCTGGAAGCGGTGCCGGCCGAACGTCTCTGGGTCAATCCCGACTGCGGCCTGAAGACCCGCGGCCCGGCCGAGGTGGAGGCATCTCTGCGCAATATGGTGGCCGCCGCCCACGGCGTCCGCTGAATTCCCGGTCCGGGCCGCGCCACCCGCGACCCGGACCGTTCAGCCCTCCAGCTCCCCGGCTCCTGGTTCCCGGCGTTTCGTCCGCCGGGCCACACAGTGCGGGCAGGCCTGCGCCACGCGCAGCACCGGCCGGATCCGGGCCGGTGCGGACGGCCCCCGCCGCACCACCCGGCACCCTTGTCTTTCCCCCATGAGACCTGATCCTTTCCTTCGGCGTTTTACCGTTGCCAGGTTTGACGCCGGGTGTCCCGGCCCGGTTCCCAGGTACGCCGATCAGGATTTGGCCAGATATTCCAAGCGTTCGGAATCGACGGCAGCGTGCATCATCGCCGCCAGCCCGGGGTGCCGGGTCAGCCCGGGATCCTGCTCCACCACCGTGCGGGCCAGTTCCTGGGCGGCGGTGATGACCTCCAGATCGTCGAGCAGCGACAGCAGGCGCAGCGACCGGGTGGTCCCCGACTGCGCCGCGCCGAGCACATCGCCCTCGCGGCGCTGCCGCAGATCGAGTACCGAGAGCTCGAATCCGTCGGTGGTGGCGGCGACGGCCTCCAGCCTGGTCATCGCCGGACCCCCGGGTGCGGCGTCGGTGATCAACAGGCACAGCCCGGGATGTGCACCGCGCCCGATGCGGCCCCGGAGCTGGTGCAGCTGGCTCACCCCGAACCGGTCGGCGTCCACGATCACCATCACGGTCGCGTTCGGCACGTCCACGCCCACCTCGACCACTGTCGTACAGACCAGCACATCGATATCGCCGGCATTGAAGTCGCGCATCACCTGGTCTTTTTCATCCGACGGCAGCCGTCCGTGCAGCAGCCCGATCCGCAGCCGCGCGAGCGGTCCGGTGCGCAGGCGGTCGAAGACATCGACCACGGCCTGTGTCGGCGGAGCTTCCTTCTCCGCGGCTTTCTTACCCCGTGCCCCGGAACCGTCTTCGTCGTCACCGATCCGCGAGCACACGACATAGGCCTGCCGGCCCGCGCCGACCTCCTCGGTGATCCGCTCCCAGGCCCGGTCCACCCAGTTGGGATGCACCCGGCGCGGTACCACCTTCGACTGGATGGGCGAACGCCCGCGGGGCAGTTCGGCGAGCGTGGAGGTCTCCAGGTCGCCCAGGGTGGTCATGGCGATGGTGCGCGGGATCGGGGTCGCGGTCATCACCAGCAGATGCGGGGAGAAACCCGATTTCGCCTTGGCCCGCAGCGCATCACGCTGCTCCACCCCGAACCGGTGCTGTTCGTCCACCACCACCAGGCCCAGATCGAAGAATTCGACCGCGTCCTGGATCAGGGCGTGGGTGCCGATCACGATGCCCGCGTCCCCGGTCACCGCGGCGAGCAATGCGGCTCGTTTCGCCGCGGCCGGCATGGAACCGGTCACCAAGGTCACCCGGGTGGCGGTCTCGGCCGCACCCAGTTCCCCCGCCTGCCCGAGGTCGCCCAGCATCGCCCGCAGCGACCGATAGTGCTGGGCGGCGAGTACCTCGGTGGGCGCGAGCAGCGCACACTGCTGACCCGCGTCGATCACCTGCAGCATGGCGTGCAGCGCGACGACGGTCTTACCCGAACCCACCTCGCCCTGCAGCAGCCGGTGCATGGGTTGCTCCCGGGACAGATCCGCCGAGATCTCGCCGATGACCCCGCGCTGTCCCGCGGTGAGTTCGAACGGCAGCCGCTCCTCGAAGGCGGCGACGATTCCGTCCGTGCGCAACGGGCAGACCCGCGCGGTACGGCCCGCCACCTCGTGCCGCCGTTCGGCGAGGACCAGTTGCAGTGCCAGCGCCTCGTCGAACCGCAGCCGTTCCCGGGCGCGTTCGATATCGGAGGTGCGTTCGGGCAGATGGATCAGGCGCAGCGCATCGCCCACCGGCATCAGTTCCCGTTCGTCGCGCACGGCGGCGGGCAGCGGATCGGCGAGCGGGTCGAGCTGATCGAGAACCTGCCGGACACAGGCCAGGATCTCCCAGCTCTGCACCCTCGCCGTCGCCGGGTAGACCGGGATGAATTCCCGATCGAAGAAAGACATATCCACGCCGCCGGCGCCCTTCGCGCTCTGCGCGATCCCCCGTAGGTCACCCCCGCCGCGCACGGTGGTCAGGGTCGGTTCCTCGTCGTCGGCCTCCGGCAGGATCAGATATCCCGGATGGCTGAGATTCCACTGACCGGGCCGCCAGTAGTTGACCGTGCCCGACATCATGGCCCGGACGCCCTGCCGGACCGCGTATTTCACCTTGTCGCCGTTGAAGAACGTGACATCCACGCCGCGCCCGCCGCCGGTATCGAGCACCACCTTCAGCAGTGACCCGCGCCGCTGCCGCATCGGCCGCAGATCAGCCTTGGTGACCCGGCCGATCACGGTGATGTGCGCCCCGTCCTCCGGGGCCTCCTCGGTGAGCGGCTGCCCCTGGGTGGCGTAGCGCAGCGGATAGTGGCGCAGCAGATCTTCCACGGTGTGCATATCGAACGCGTCCGCCAGCGTCGCGGCGGCCTTCGCGCCGAGCAGATGGTCGAGCCGGTCGCTCAGTGTCGCCATCGCGCTACTCCTGTCCCCACGGCCCGCGGCGGCGGGTCCGGCGGATACTCATTCCACACCGATCTGTATCAGGTCGCCCTGCTGGCCTCCGGCATACACCGTGACCTCCACCCCGGCGAATTCGTCACCGATATGCCGCGCGAGATCGTCGGCGAGACCGTCCGGTGCGGCCGCGCCGACCAGCAGGGTCACCAGTTCACCGCCCAGCCCGAGCATCCGGTCCAGCAGGGTCTGCCCGGCGGCCCGGGTATCCCGGTCGATCACCACCACATCGTGGCCCACCAGGCCGAGCCCGTCGCCGGGCGCGCAGGTCCCGACCATGGTGAGCGCGCGTCCACGGGCCCGGCGCAGCGCGCCCCAGCGGGTGCTCGCGGCCGCCTCGGACATGGTGAAGGCATCGTCCACGGCGATCCGGGCCCGATCGTGTACCGCCAGGGCCGCGAGGCCCTGGACCATGCTCGCGCTCGGCAGCAGCAGCACGTCCCGGCGTGCGTCGCGGGCCGCCGCGCCGACCGCCACGAGTTCGTGGGCCGGCAGCGCACCGTTGGGGAGTACCAGCACTTCCCGATGCGGGAGCTGCCGGATGGCGGCGAGCAGTACGGCCGATTCCAGCGTCTGTTCGGCGTTCAGCACCACCGCGCCCCCCGCCTCGAAGAGCGCCGCGGCGCCGGCACCGGACGCGACGGCCAGCACCCCGCGGTCGGCGGGTTCACCGAGGCGTCCGCTGATCCGCCGGACGGCCCGGTCGTGCACCTGCCTACTGTCCGCCGCCTCGCGCACCTCGGTGACCACGGCGCCACCGGCGCGCGGGTCGCCGGGCCCGGTGCTCGCGCCGTTCCCGTGGTCGGCGTCCTCGATCAGATGCTCGATACGGATCGCGACCGGGCGTCCCACGGCGAGGCCGGCCTCCACCGCCGCACCCGCGTCCGCGCAGTGCACATGTGCCGACCAGCCCCCGGCACCGTCGGCGGCCACCACCACCGAATCCCCCAGGGCCGCGAGCCGGGAACGTAGTTCGGCGGCGAGATCCGCGCGAGCCCCGTCGATCCGGTACATCACCTCGTAGCGGTGCGCCGCTCCCGGCCCGGCCGACGCCGTGCGGAACGCGGCGGCCCGATACTCGGCCCGTACGGGGGTCTCGCCGGTCACCACGCCGACCAGCCCGTCCAGGAGGACCAGCAACCCGCGCGCACCGGCATCCACCACCCCGGCCGCGCGCAGCACCGGCAACTGGTCGCGGGTGTCCTCCAGCGCCCGCGCCGCCGCGTCGGCGGCGGCGCGGACCACCGCCGCCAGCCCGGGCTCGGTGCAGCCGTGCGCCGCGGCCCCTGCCCGGTCGAGAACCGTGAGGATGGTGCCCTCCACCGGATCGCTCAGGCTGCCCCGGACCAGTTCGGCCGCCCCCGCCAACGCGGCTCGATAGGTCGATTCGGTGAGCCCGGCGTCCACCGTCGCGTCCGCGAGCCCCCTCAGTACCTGGGACACGATGATTCCGGAGTTACCCCGCGCCCCGGCCGTCGCGCCCCGGGCCAATGCCACGGCCACCGGGTGGGCGGACGACCGGCCGGGGTCCCCGTCGGCGTCCGCCGGTAGGCGCTGCGCTGCCGCGACTGCGGCACGCATCGTCGCCAGGAGGTTGGTACCCGTATCGGAATCCGGTACCGGGAAGACGTTGAGCGCATCGATCTCCGCGCGCCGCTGTTCGAGCGCGCACACACACCGACGGCCCCAGTCCAGAAGTTCGGCCCCGCCCAGCCCGCCGTCGGCGGAACCGGTGGCCGGCGAACCGTCGCCGCTCACCTGCCGGGTTTCGGGCACCGTCACCTCATTCCTCGTCGTCGGAGCAGTCGAAGGCTAGGTTAGCGGCCGATCCCGACACCGCGACCCGGGACGGGCCACGCGAACGACGCCGCGCGTGGATCCGCCGGGTAGGCTCCGGATTGATGGATCAACCCCAGTTTGGTGGATCGCAGCGGGTCGGGCTACCCTTGCAGGGTTGCCTGGCGCGGCCGTTATCGGTCGGCGCTGTCCGATGGTCATCGAATCCGCCGATGCTCGTCGGTGGGCATGACGACATTGATCAGGATCGACCGCTATACCGGTGGCAGGTCCCCCATGATGACATGAAGGAGTTCGCGACTATGGCTGCCGTCTGCGACGTCTGCGCCAAAGGCCCCGGCTTCGGTAAATCGGTCTCGCATTCGCACCGGCGCACCAATCGTCGCTGGAACCCGAATATCCAGACCGTGCGGGCGCAGGTCGCCCCGGGTAATACCCGCCGGATGAACGTGTGCACTTCCTGCCTGAAGGCGGGCAAGGTGGTCCGCGGCTGATCACCGGGCGACCGGTTCACCCGTCGGGCACACAGCTCTTCGATACGACCTCGCCCCGGCTCCTGCGTGGAGCCGGGGCGAGGTCGTATCGCTTTCCGGAAGGAGCACCGGACGAACAGCGACACCGGCGTTCCGCGCAGCGCGGACGCCCCCTGGACACTCGCCGCACTGCGTCCCGACCACGCCCGCGCCCTGGCCGCCTGCCATATCGCCTGCTGGCGTGAGGCCTACCGGGGCCTGGTTCCCGACCATGTGCTGGCCGCCTTCGATATCGATCGCCGCGCCGCGAACTGGGAGCGCATCACCGGCAACCATTCCGGGCGAATCCTGGTCGCGGAATCGGGACCCGAGATCGCCGGGTTCACCCATTACGGCCCGCCCCGCGACGATCCCCCGGTCGCCGAGCGGGAACTGCAGGCCATGTACGTCCGTGCCGAGTGGTACGGCAGCGGACTGGCCCAAGCCCTGCTGGACGCGGTATTCGAACCCGAGCGCTCCTGTTCGCTGTGGGTATTCGCGGACAATCCCCGGGCCCGTGCCTTCTACACCAAATACGGTTTCGTCCCCGACGGCACCGCCCGCGCCGAACGTTTCACCACGGCCACCGAGATCCGGATGGTGCGACCGTCGGCGATATCCCGGTCCGGCCGCGCCCAGTAATGTCGCGACGATGAGCACCGAAGCCGAATACGTCCGCATCGACGACGGGGTCCTCGAGATCACCCTGTCCACCGCAGCCAAGGGCACCTCCCTGGATTTCGCCGGGGTCGCGGCGGGCACCGCCGCCCTCGCCGACCCGGGATCGGATATCGGTGCCGTCCTGCTCACCGGCGCGGGGCCGAACTTCTGCGCCGGTGGCGATGTGCGCGATTTCGCCGCGGCGCAGGACCGTTCCGCGCACCTGTACCAACTCGCCGATACCCTGCACGTTTTCGTCCGGGCGTTGGACAGCGCACCAGTGCCCGTGGTCGCCGCGGTGCACGGCTGGGCCGCCGGTGCCGGAATGAGCCTGGTCTGTGTCGCCGATATCGCGATCGGGGGGCCGGGCACCCGGATGCGTCCCGCGTATCCGGGTGTCGGGCTCAGCCCCGACGGGGGTATGTCGTGGACGCTGCCCCGGCTGGTGGGGGCGGCCAAAGCCCGCGAGATCCTGCTCACCGACGCCGTACTCGATGCCGCGGAGGCCCAGCGTCTCGGGATCCTGGCGCGTATCGCCGACAGCGACGAGACGGTCCGCGACGACGCCCGCGCACTGGCTCGCACCCTGGCGCGCGGGCCACGCGCGAGTTACGCCTCGATCCGGGCTCTGCTGAGCCGGTCGGCCACCGCCACGCTCGGCGAGCAACTGGACGCCGAACGCGATGCGATGGGAGCGGCCGCGGGCAGTCCGACCGGCCGCGAGGGGGTGGACGCGTTCCTCGCCAAACGCGCCCCGGACTATTCCGGACTGAGCTGACCGCCCCCGGCCCGGCGGCGCGGGATCATCGCGCCGACCGCGCCCGGTCCCGGTCAGCGAGACCGGGTGACGAACTTCGCGACCGCCTCGGTGAACGCGTCGTTGTCGTCGCCGGCGGCCGTATGCGCGGCATTGCCGATCTCGACCAACTCGGCGTGTGGCACCAGCTCCATGAATTCCGCGGCGCCCGCGGCGCTCACCACATCCGATCGCAACCCCCGCACCAGCAGGACCGGAATATCGAGTGCCCGTGCCGCGCCCTCGAGCGTGCGAGCCATTTCGTCGGGGTCGGCGGCTTTGTCGCCGAGAATGCCCGGATCCCAGTGCCAGTACCAGCGGCCGTCGCGTTCACGCAGGTTACGCAGCAGTCCCGCGTTGGATTTGGGCCGTGGCCGGTGTGGGAGATAGTCGGCCACGGCGTCCGCGGCCTCGTCGAGCGTGGCGAATCCATCGGGGTTTCTGCTCAGGAAGGTGAGCACCCGGTTGACGCCTTCGGGCTCGGGCCGGGTGACGATATCCACCAGGACCAACGCGCCGATCGCGTCTCCCCCCGAGGCCGCGGTGGCCAGTAGCCCGGTGATACCGCCCATACTGGCGCCGACCACCACCGCGGGGCCACCGCCCAGTTGTTCCAGCACCGCGAGTACATCGCCGACCATGGCCTCGTAGCGGTAATCACGATCGGGAGCCCATTGGCTGTCGCCGTGGCCGCGGGCGTCCAGTGTGACCGCCCGGATCCCCGCCGCGCCGAGTTGCGCACCGGTCTGTTTCCAGGAATGCCGGGTCTGGCCGCCGCCGTGCAGGAAGAGCACGGCCGGGCCGTCCGGCGGGCCGTATCGATCCGCAACGAGCTCGATCCCGCCTCGGCCGCGTACCCGCAGCCGGACGGGATCGAGCAGATTGTTCGCATTACTCACGATTTTCAGCATCGCAAATATGCGGACGTTACGCCGTACGAACGGCCGAATCAGCAGTCCAGATCCATGGCGCTCAGGGTCCGCTGGAAGAGACAGGCGCCCTTGGCGTTCACCGAGGCCGAGATCGTGGACGAGCCGCTCGAGGTGAAATCCTCGGCGATCGGGGCCGCGGGCTCGGTCGCCGGACTCATCGGTTCCAGCGTCAGCGGGGCCGCTCCGGCCGTCGCCCCGGCCGCACCCGACAGGGCGGCGCCCAGTGCGAGCGAGGCAGTGATGCCGCGCAGTTTCATGGTGTGCTCCTC
Organism: Nocardia grenadensis; assembly: GCF_050942415.1. NCBI lineage: Bacteria > Bacillati > Actinomycetota > Actinomycetes > Mycobacteriales > Nocardiaceae > Nocardia > Nocardia grenadensis. The sequence continues at coordinate 4,660,055 of NZ_CP192054.1, forward strand.
TATCTTGTTTCTCTTTCGACGCCCGCTCAGGGCAGGCGCCAGTCCACCGGCTCGGCGCCGAGTTCGTCCAGCAGTTCGTTGACCCGGGAGAACGGACGCGAGCCGAAAAACCCGCGCGATGCCGACAGCGGTGACGGATGCGCGGATTCGATACTGGGCACCTCCGCGGCGGCCAGCGCCGGTTTCAGCGAGGCGGCGTCCCGGCCCCACAGCACGGCCACCAGCGGCTCGTCGCGCGCCACCAGTGCGGCGATCGCCTGCTCGGTGACCTTTTCCCAACCTTTGCCGCGATGGGAGGCCGGTTTGCCGGGCGATACCGTCAGGACTCGGTTCAACATCAGCACACCCTGGCGCGACCAGGGGCTCAGGTCGCCGCAACTCGGGGTGGGATGGCCCAGGTCCTTGGTGTATTCGGCGAAGATGTTGGCCAGGCTGCGGGGTACCGGCGAAACATCCGGCGCCACCGAGAAGCTCAGTCCCATCGGGTGGCCCGGGGTCGGATAGGGGTCTTGGCCGACGATCAGCACCCGGACGTCTTCGAACGGCTCCTGGAAAGCACGCAGTACGTTCTCCCCGGCAGGAAGATACCCGCGGCCCGCGGCGTTCTCCGCACGCAGGAATTCGCCCATCTCCGCGATACGGTCGGCGACCGGATCCAGTGCCTTCGCCCAGCCCGGATCGATGATTTCCACGAGTGGTTTCGTGCTCATGACCGCACAACCTATCGTGAGTGGCCGACATTCGCCGAGTCCGTCCCGGAGAACGCTTCCCAGCCCTGCGGACCGCGGTACCGCGCACCGTCCACGGTCACCCCCTGACCGGCCTCGATATCGCCGATCACAGTCCATCCAGGTGGCGCCGGCGACCCGGCCGGCCAGACCCCGGCGAACACATGGTCCTCGCCTCCGGTCAGGATCCATTGCCGCGCATCGGCTTTTAGGAAATCGGCGCATTCCTCGAGCTCGGTATCGTGCAGTGCCGCCGCACGCACATCGATGGCGACTCCCGAGGATTCGGCCAGATGCCCGATATCGGCGAGTAGCCCGTCGGAGATATCGGTGAGCGCCATTGGTGGATGCGCGCCGGTCACGGCGGCGCGGACGAGGTCGTAGGCGGGTCGCGGGGCACGGTGCGCGGCGACGGCCGTCGTCGCGCCCGGGCCGGACTCCGGCGAATACCCGCCCGCGAGTACGGCGTAACCGGCCGCCGACCAGCCCGGCCGCCCGGCGATCGCGAGGAACCCACCGGCCCGTGCCCCGGACCGGGTCACCGGCTGCTCACCCAGCGGATCACCGAATGCCGTCACCGAGATCACCACCTGCGGACTGCGCACGATATCCCCACCGGCGACCGAGCCGCCCGCGCGGGACGCCTCCGCCCAGAACCCGTCCGCGAGTCCGAGCACGAAATCCACCGGGGTCCGTTCCGGTACCCCGAGGCCCACCACGTAGCCGGCCGGTTCGGCGCCCATCGCGTAGATATCGGCGGCGTTCTGGGCGATCGCCTTGCGGCCGATCTCCTCGGCGGCCGACCAGTCCAGCCGGAAGTGGCGGTCCTCGATCAACATATCCGTGCTCACCACATAGCGCCCGCGCGCCGCCGCCAGTACGGCCGCGTCGTCACCGGGGCCCAACTGCACAGCGGGCCCCTGTTCCCGGCCCGCGTTGATCCGGGCGATGAGGGCGAATTCGCCCACGTCGCGCACCGTGGGTCCTGTATCGATCGTGGGACCTTCCTCACTCGCTGCTACCACCGGCGGCACCGGCCGCCGCCGCTCGGCCCGGGCAACGGGCCGTATGTCCGTCGGCGGAACGCGGCCCTGCTGTACCCCGGACGCCGCGGAGCCCCGATGCCGCGCGCCCGGCCGATACTCCGGTGTTACCCGCACGACGGTACCCTGTGCCCGATGACCAGGCGCGGCGGCCGGGACTCCCGCCGGTGCCCCGCCCCCACGTACGCGCTGATGAAAGGACCGCCGAGGATGCCGGGGACATCGCCGGACAACGACATCGATACCCCGGACGGCAGCGGCGCCGAACGCACCGGGTATCCGCCCGCGCTGATCGCGACCGCGGTCGCGCTGCCGATCGCCCTGCTGATCGGCGTGGTGGTCGCGGCGTTCATCGCCGCGCGCACACCGGTCGAACGCGAACCGCTGGCGCTGGGTCCGGTGCCGGCGCCCGCGGCCGACGGTCCCGCCTGCGCCACCCTGCTGCCCGCCCTGCCCGCCGACCTCGGCGAGTACACCCGTGCCACCCTCGTCGAACCGATACCGCCGGCGACGACGGCCTGGCAGCTACCCGACGGCGGCGAACCGATCGTGCTGCGCTGCGGACTCGACCGCCCTCTGGAATTCCACCGGGCCTCCCCGTTACAGGTGGTCAACGGCGTCCAGTGGTTCGAGATACGCGACGACGCGGCCGCCACAGCCACCTGGTTCGCGGTGGACCGCGAAACCTATATCGCCCTCACGGTTCCCGACGGGTCCGGCCCGACACCGCTGCAGGCGGTATCGGATACCGTCACCGCGCAGCTGCCGGCCCGCCCGCTCGACCCGGGCGAGCTGCCGAACTGAGCGCGGTCAGCGCAGCCCGGTACCGCGGGTGAGGGCCGTTTCCACGAGTGTGGTCAGCAGTTTCCCGTAACCGACCCCGGTCTCGTCCCACATCCGCGGATACATCGAGATCGGCGTGAACCCGGGCATGGTGTTGATCTCATTGATGACCGGGCCGTCCTCGGTCAGGAAGAAATCGACGCGGGCCAGGCCTTGACAGTCCAGCGCGCGGAAGGCACGCACCGCCATCTCGCGGACCTCGTCGGACACCTCGTCGTCGAGTTTGGCCGGGACATCGAATTCGCAGACGTCATCGAGGTATTTGGTATCGAAATCGTAGAAGGCGGGGCCGGGTTTCTCACCGGCGTCGGCATCGGCCAGGTCCTCGGGCATCTTGATCTCGGCGAGCACACTGGCTTCCACCCGGCCGTCCGGGAATTCCAGCACCCCGCATTCGACCTCGCGGCCCACGATGCCCGCCTCCACGATCACCTTCGGGTCGTGGGCGCGCGCGGCGGCGATCGCGGCGTCGAGATCGGCCCAGTCGGTGACCTTGGTGATGCCGATCGAGGAACCGCCGCGCGCGGGTTTGACGAACACCGGCAAGCCCAGCCGTTCCCGCTCCGCGGGAGTGACGGTGACAGTGCCCGGCCGCAACACCACCTGCATGCCGACCGGCAGGCCGTCGGCGGCGAGGAGTTTCTTGGTGAACTCCTTGTCCATACCGGCCGCGCTCGCCAGCACCCCCGGCCCCACATAGGGAATACCGGCCAGTTCGAGCATGCCCTGCACGGTGCCGTCCTCGCCGAACGCTCCGTGCAGTACCGGGAACACCACATCGATGGCTTCGAGCGCGGTGCGCGGATCGTCCAACGCGACCAGTGTTCCGGCCCGGCTCGGATCCGCGGCCAGCATCAGTTCCCGCCCGCCGCCGGTGACCGAGGGCAGGGTCCGGTCGTGCCGGCCGAGCTCGGCGGCGTCATCGCCGGCCAGCACCCAGGTACCCTCGGTGGTGATCCCGATCGGCACCGCGTCGAAACGCGCCGGATCGAGGTTCCGCAGCACTGCACCGGCCGACACACACGACACCGTGTGCTCGTTGCTGCGTCCGCCGAAAACTACGGCCACCCTGATCCGGTTCATGTCCGAACCGTACCCTGCCGGGATGCCCGCCAACCGTCCCGGACCACCGGTGTGCCTATTCGGGTTTTATCTGCCGGCCCAGCAGCTTCTCCAGCGCCGTCTGCACCGCCAGGCCTTCGTGGCACACCTGGTGCACGGCCTCGGTGAGCGGCATCTCCACATTCTTCGCGGCGGCCAGGGCGCGCACCGAGGTGCACGACTTCACCCCTTCGGCGACCTGGCCGTGTGTCGCCTCCTGTGCGGCCTGCATGGACCCGCCGCTGCCGAGGACCTGCCCGAAGGAGCGGTTCCGCGACAGCGGCGAGGTACAGGTCGCGATGAGATCCCCGACCCCGGCCAGCCCGGCCAGGGTCACCGGTTCGGCGCCCAGTGCCACACCGAGCCGGATGATCTCGGCCAGCCCCCGGGTCATCAGCCCGGCGAGGGAGTTGTCGCCGAAGCCCATGCCCGAGGCGATCCCGCACGCCAGGGCGATGACATTCTTGCAGGCACCGCCCAGTTCACAGCCGATCACATCGGTGTTGGTGTAGGGCCGGAAGTAACCGGTCACGCAGGCGCGCTGCACCGCGGCGGCCCGTTCGGCGTCGGCACAACCGATCACCGTGGCCGCGGGCTGCCCGGCGGCGATCTCCTTGGCCAGATTAGGTCCCGACAGCACCGCGATCCGATCCGGTGACGCACCGGTCACCTCGGCGATCACCTCGCTCATCCGCAGCAGGGTGCCGTTCTCGATCCCCTTGGCCAGACTGAGCAGCGTGGTGTCGGGGCCGATGGCCGGTGACCAGATCTTCAGATTCGCGCGCAGGGATTGCGACGGCACCGCGAGGACCACGATATCGGCGCCGTCGAGGGCCCGCGCGTAGTCGTCGGTCGCCGCGACCGGCGGCAACTGCACCCCCGGCAGGTACCAGGGGTTGCGGTGGTCGGTGGCCAGCGCCTCGGCGACCTCGGGCCGGCGGGCCCAGATGGTCACCTCGGTTCCCGCCTCCGCCAACACCTTCCCGAATGCCGTGCCCCACGATCCCGCACCCAGTACCGCCGCCCTCGTCATCAGCCCAATATGCCATGACAGGATGGGGCCATGTGCTCGCACACCGTGCACGCCGTCATCGCGGTGAAAACCCTGGAAAGCGCCAAGAGCCGGCTGGCCGGAGTCCTGGCCCCGGCCCAGCGGTCCCGGCTGGTCCTGGCCATGCTGACCGATACCGTGCGCGCGGCCGCGGCGGCCCCGGAGATCGCCTCGATCACCGTGGTCACCCCCGATCCCGTGGTCTCCCGCGCGACCCGCGCGCTCGGTGCCGACGTCCATCCCGAACCCCGCGGCGCCGCCACCGACCCCGATGCCCTCAACACCGCCCTGTCCACCGCGGCGGCCGCGCTGCGCGCCCGGCACGGCGACGTGTCCGTGCTGGCCCTGCAGGCCGACCTGCCGGCCCTGCGCACGCCGGAACTGTCCGCGGTCCTGGCGACCGCCCGCGGTGCCCGCGCGTTCGTGGCCGACCACGCGGGCACCGGTACCGCGGCGCTGCTGGCTCCGGCCGGTACCGCGCTGCGACCCGGATTCGGGCGGAATTCGGCGCGCCGGCACCGGGACGACGGCGCGGTCCGGTTGCACGGGGACTGGCCCGGCCTGCGTCACGATGTCGATACCGCCGACGACCTGGCGGCGGTGCGGGCGCTGGGAACGGGGCCCGATACCGCCGCACTGCTCGGCGAACTCGGCTGGCCGGCTCCCGTCCGCGATTCGGTCACCCAGGTGTGTCAGGCGTAACTCCGCCTTCGCTCCGCCCGTGCGCGGGAGGTGGACGGCAGCCACTCGACTGCGCCAACGGGCAGCCGCCACCGCGTGAACTCGAGATAACAGTCATCTACGGCATATGCACGGTCACAGGTTAGTAGGGAATGATCGTAGGTGTGAGCGATACGGAAACCATCAAGCAGCAGCAGGTCCTCCCGACCCCGCCTCCGGCCGCCACCCAGATCCCCGCCGTCGGGAGCGCACCCAGTTTGCCGGCCGATCGCTACCTGAACCGGGAGTTGAGCTGGCTGGATTTCAATGCCAGAGTCCTGGCCCTGGCCGAGGACGCTTCACTGCCGTTGCTGGAACGCGCGAAATTCCTGGCGATCTTCGCCTCGAACCTCGACGAGTTCTACATGGTCCGCGTCGCCGGTCTCAAACGCCGCGCCGAAACGGGGCTTTCGGTGCGGTCGGCGGACGGTCGCACGCCGAACGAACAACTGGCCCTCATCGCGGTGCGCAGTCAGGATCTCGCGGTCCGGCACGCCGAGGTTTTCCTCCACGAAGTACTGCCCGCGCTCACCGAAGAGGGCATCGCGATCATCGACTGGGCCGATCTCGACGAGGCCGAACAGGAACGATTGTCGGGGCATTTCCAGGACCAGGTCTTCCCCGTCCTCACCCCGCTGGCCGTGGACCCGGCCCACCCCTTCCCCTATATCAGCGGATTGAGCCTCAATCTCGCGGTGACCGTCCAGGACGAGACCACCGGCGGTGAGCATTTCGCGCGCGTGAAGGTCCCCGACAATGTGGACCGTTTCGTGCGGGTGCGCCGGCAGGGTTCGGGCAACGGCGGCGCGATCGCGGCATTCCTGCCGATGGAAGCACTCATCGCGGCCCATCTGGACCAGTTGTTCCCCGGTATGACCGTGGTGGAGCACCATTCGTTCCGGATCACCCGCAATGCCGATTTCGAGGTCGACGAGGACCGGGACGAGGACCTGTTGCAGGCGCTGGAGCGGGAACTCGCCCGCCGCCGCTTCGGATCCCCGGTCCGGCTCGAGGTCTCCGACGATATGACCGAGCACATGCTCGATCTGCTGCTGCGCGAGCTCGAGGTCGATCCCGCCGATGTCATCCAGGTCCCCGGGCTGCTGGATCTGTCCTGCCTGTGGCAGGTGTACGGGGTGGACCGCCCGAATCTCAAGGACGCTCCCTACGTGCCCGCGACGCCGCCCGCGTTCGGCGAACGGGAGACACCGCGCAATGTGTTCCAGGCGCTGCGCGAGGGTGATGTGCTGGTGCACCACCCCTATGACTCGTTCTCCACGAGTGTGCAGCGTTTCATCGAACAGGCCGCCGCCGATCCACAGGTGCTGGCCATCAAGCAGACCCTGTACCGGACCTCCGGCGACTCCCCGATCGTGAACGCCCTCATCGATGCCGCCGAGGCGGGCAAGCAGGTGGTGGCGCTGGTGGAGATCAAGGCACGGTTCGACGAGCAGGCCAACATCAAATGGGCGCGCACGCTGGAACAGGCGGGTGTGCACGTGGTCTACGGTCTGGTCGGACTGAAGACCCACTGCAAGACCTGCCTGGTGGTGCGGCGCGAGGGTTCCACCATCCGCCGCTACTGCCATATCGGCACCGGGAACTACAACCCCAAGACGGCGCGGCTGTACGAGGATGTCGGACTGCTCACCGCAGCGCCCGAGATCGGTGCCGATCTCACCGATCTGTTCAATTCGCTGACCGGTTATTCCCGTAAATCCGATTACCGCAATCTGCTGGTGGCCCCGAACGGCATCCGCGCCGGGATCATCGCCCGGATCGAACGGGAGATCGAACTCGCCCGCTCCGGTGCCGAGGCCGGAATCCGTTTGAAAGCCAATGCGCTGGTCGACGAGCAGATCATCGACGCGCTCTACCGCGCCTCCCAGGCGGGGGTGCCGGTACGCATCGTGGTGCGCAGTATCTGCGGGCTGCGGGCGGGGGTTCCCGGGATGAGCGAGAACATCGAGGTGCGCTCGATTCTGGGCCGCGTTCTGGAGCATTCCCGGATCCTCAACTTCCGGGCACAGAACGAATTCTGGATCGGCAGCGCCGATATGATGCACCGCAATCTGGACCGCCGGGTGGAGGTCATGGCCCAGGTGAAGGATCCCAGGCTGTGTGAACGGCTCGACGAGATCTTCGAATCCGCCCTGCACCCGATGACCCGCTGCTGGGTCCTGGACTCGGACGGCAACTGGAAATCCAGCCCGGACCGGGCCGGTACCGGCGGTGGCGGTACCGAAGTCCGCGATCACCAGGTGGCGCTCATGCGACTACGCCGTCCGGATCAGCAGTGAACGACACCCACACCCCACCGACCTACCCGGATCCCCGGACAGCACCCAATATCCACGCGGCGGGCACCGTGTTGTGGCGGCATGCCCCCGGTTCCGCGGGCGGTCTCGAGATCGCGGTCATCCGGCGCCCCAAATACCAGGACTGGTCGCTGCCCAAGGGCAAACTCGATCCCGGGGAGTCGCCGGTCCTGGCGGCATTCCGGGAAACCGAGGAGGAAACCGGATTGCGCCCCCGGCTGGGCCGCTATCTGGGCAAGGTGACCTATCCGGTCACCGGGCATCGCAAGATGAAACGGGTCGACTACTGGGCCGCGGAGGTAGTCGACGGGGAATTCAGCGCCAACAGCGAGGTCGACGAATTGACGTGGTGCGCGCTGGACACGGTGATGTCGGAGCTGTCGTATCCGATGGATCGCCAGATCGTACGGGCGTTCACCCGGTTACCCGCCGATACGCACACCGTGCTGCTGGTACGCCACGCCAAGGCCGGACGACGCGACCGCTACAGGGGCCCCGACGAACAGCGCCCGCTGGAGCCGGCCGGCTATCGGCAGTCCCTGGCGCTGGTTCCGAATCTGCTGGCGTTCGGCGCGCAGGACATCTATTCGGCCGAACCGCTGCGCTGCGTACAGACGGTGGCGCCGCTGGCCGAGGAACTCGGCGTCGATGTGGAGATCGAACCGCTGCTGGGCGATATCGGCTACGCCGCCGATCCGGACAAGGCCCGCGACCGGATCCGGTCACTGGTCTCGGCGCCGCGGGTCCAGGTGCTGTGCAGCCAGGGCGATACCATTCCGGATCTGGTCCGCTGGTGGGCGGCCCAGGACGGGATGCGGTTGTCACCCGCGCGGACCCGTAAGGGGTCGGTCTGGGTGTTGTCGTTCTCGGGTGAGCGACTCGTGGCCGCCGATCATCTCGACCGATCCCTGTCGGTCGATACCGCGCCCGCGGTCACCGCATAGGACACGCGGGCAGCCGAAACGGCTACAGAGACGGCTACGCCCCCGGGGGTTGCCCGGGGGCTGGTCCGTCCGGCGTTCCGGTCGTGTGGATCCGCGAGTCGCCGAGTCGTCACACCACCCGGTGACTCGCTGACGAGAACCGATCGCGGGGTCTCGTACCGTCCGCGGGTGCGAGCACGCACCCGGGATCCGGCGGAGTCGAACAGTGCGGCAGAGCCGCATGGCGGGCCGGGCACACGGGATCCGGTGGGACCCCGGCTGGAAAGTGCGGCGCCGGCGCGCCTGGCCCGCGGTCAGCGAGCCTTTTTGGCTGTCGTCTTCTTGGCCGGGGTCCGCTTCGCGGTGGCCGACTTCTTGGCCGTGGACTTGGCGGCCGTGGTCTTCTTGGCGGTGGCCTTCTTGGTGGCCGTGGCCTTGGCTGTCGTCTTCTTCGCCGCCGTCTTGCGGGCCGCGGTCTTGGTGGCGGCCTTCTTGGCGGCGGTGCTCTTGGCCGGCGCCTTGGTGGCGGTCTTGCGTGCCGTTGTTTTGGCGGGCGCCTTCGTCGCGGCCTTCTTGGCGGTGGTTTTCTTCGCCGTTGTCTTCTTCGCCGTGGATTTCTTGGCCGCCACAGGAGCATTGACACCGCGTTTCACCGCGGGTCCGGTCGCCGCGAGCTTCTGTTTACCCGCGATAACCGCCTTGAACTGGGCACCGGGCCGGAACGCCGGCACCGAAGTGGGCTTCACCTTGACGGTTTCCCCGGTACGCGGATTCCGCGCCACCCGGGCTGCCCGCTTACGCTGTTCGAACACACCGAATCCGGTGATGGTGACGCTCTGCCCTTTGTGTACCGCGCGCACGATGGTGTCGACCACATGCTCGACTGCCGCGGTGGCCGTGCGCCTGTCAGTACCCAACTTTTCGGTCAGAACGTCGATCAGTTCCGCCTTGTTCATTGAATCCTCCGCAGACTAATGGCCCGTCGTCGGACCGACTAGGTACCACGGTAAACCCACATTGGGCAAGAGTCTATGTGCCACGCCAAAATTCATGTGGTCTAGCACACGCACAGCTACCACGACATCTGGGGGGCCACTAAGAGGCCGAGAACATTACGCCTGCGAAATAGGTTCGGGCAGGGTCTTTGGTTTCCAAGCCGGCCTTGTCTTTTCGAACTCGGCGATCACATCGCTACGCCGCAGCGTCAGGCCGATGTCGTCCAAACCCTCCAACAGGCGCCACCTGGTGTAGTCGTCAATATCGAACGGCAACACGATGGTTCCTGCGGTCACCGTGCGCGCCGCGAGGTCCACAACCAATTCCAGTCCGGGCTGTTCCTCGAGCAACTTCCAGAGCATTTCGACATCATTCTGTGACATTCGTGCCGCCAGCAGGCCACCCTTGCCCGCATTACCGCGGAAGATGTCGGCGAAACGTGAAGAGATAACTACCCGAAAGCCATAGTCCATGAGCGCCCAGACAGCGTGCTCACGGGAAGATCCGGTTCCGAAATCGGGCCCGGCCACCAGGACGCTGCCCTGCTTGTACGGCTCGGTGTTCAGAATGAAGTCCTCGTCACCGCGCCAGGCGGCGAACAGGCCGTCTTCGAATCCCGTACGAGTGACGCGCTTCAGATAGACGGCGGGGATGATCTGGTCGGTGTCGACATTGGACCGGCGCAGCGGAACGCCGATCCCCTTGTGCACTGTGAAGGCTTCCATCGTATTTCTCCCTGATTCGGCTATAAGTGAGTTTCGATATAAGACGGGCTCAGTCGATGTCCGCGGGCGCCGACAGCGTGCCGCGGACCGCGGTCGCGGCGGCCACCAACGGCGACACCAGGTGGGTGCGCCCGCCTTTGCCCTGCCGGCCCTCGAAGTTCCGGTTCGAGGTGGACGCGCAGCGCTGGCCCGGAGCGAGCTGATCGGGGTTCATTCCCAGGCACATCGAGCATCCGGCCTGCCGCCATTCGGCCCCGGCCGCAGTGAAGATCTCGCCCAGCCCCTCCGCCTCGGCCTGTTCCCGCACCCGCATCGAGCCCGGTACCACCAGCATTCGCACGCCCTCGGCCACCGTGCGGCCCCGCAGCACCTCCGCCACGGCCCGCAGATCCTCGATCCGGCCGTTGGTGCAGGATCCGACGAAAACGGCGTCCACCGACACCTCGCGCAGCGGCATACCCGGGGTCAAATCCATATAGCGCAGCGCCTTCTCCGCGGACTCGCGGGCGGTCTCGTCGGCGATCTCCGCCGGATCGGGCACGTTCGCGGCCAGCGGCAGCCCCTGCCCCGGGTTGGTGCCCCAGGTGACGAACGGGGTCAGCGCGCCGGCGTCGATGTGCACCTCCCGGTCGAAAACCGCGTCGTCGTCGGTCTTCAGCGCCTCCCAGGCCTCGACCGCGGCATCCCAGTCCGCGCCCTGCGGGGCGTGCGGGCGGCCTTTCAGGAACTCGTAGGTGGTTTCGTCCGGGGCGATCATTCCGGCTCGGGCACCGGCCTCGATGGACATATTGCAGACGGTCATCCGCGCTTCCATCGACATATTGCGAATGGCCTCACCGCGATACTCGAGCACATAGCCCTGGCCGCCGCCGGTGCCGATTTCGGCGATCACCGCGAGAATCAGGTCTTTACTGGTGACTCCCGGCGGCAGCACGCCGTCCACGGTGATCGCCATCGTCTTGAACGGCCGCAGCGAAAGGGTCTGCGTGGCCAGCACGTGCTCGACCTCGCTGGTGCCGATTCCCATGGCCAGCGCGCCGAAAGCACCGTGGGTGGAGGTGTGGCTGTCGCCGCAGACCACGGTGGTGCCGGGCTGGGTCAGCCCCAGCTGCGGTCCCACGACGTGGACGATGCCCTGCTCCCGGTCGCCCATCGGGTGCAGCCGGACGCCGAATTCCGCGCAGTTGCGGCGCAGCGTCTCCACCTGGGTTCGCGACACCGGGTCGGCGATGGGTTTGTCGATATCGACGGTCGGGACATTGTGGTCCTCGGTCGCGATGGTGAGATCGGGCCGGCGCACGGGACGACCGGCGGCCCGCAGACCGTCGAAGGCCTGGGGGCTGGTGACCTCGTGCACCAGATGCAGATCGATGTAGATCAGATCGGGTTCGCGCGCCTCGCCCTCACCCTCGCCGCGGGCGACGACGTGCTGTTCCCATACCTTCTCGGCCAGCGTACGTGGCATTGTTTCGATCACCTTTCGGGCTCGGCATCCGGCCCGGGCCTGCCCGGCACCGGATACGCGCTAGCTGGAATCATGCGACCACTTCCAAGGACGCCACCTGGGCAGTTCGTAATGGCATCTCAGAATGCAGGACGCTAATATCGTTGTATGAGACAGCATAGCGGTATCGGCGTCCTGGACAAAGCGGTGGCAGTGTTGTATGCGGTCGCCGAACGACCCTGCGGTCTCAACGAGCTGTGCGAGCGCACCGGCCTGCCCCGCGCGACCGCGCACCGGCTCGCGGTCGGCCTGGAAACCCACCGGCTGCTCGCCCGGGACGGCAACGGCTCCTGGCGCCCCGGCCCCGCCCTCGCCGAACTCGCCGCCGGCGCCGCCGATCCGCTGCTCGAGGCCGCGGGCTCGATTCTGCCCCGGCTGCGCGAGATCACCGGCGAAAGTGTGCAGCTGTACTGCCGGGAGGGCAACGAACGGGTCTGCGTCGCCGCCCTCGAACCCCCCGCCGGGCTGCGCGATACCGTACCGATCGGCTCCCGTCTCCCGCTCACCGCGGGATCCGCCGCCAAGGTACTGGTGGCCTGGGCCGATCCCGACCTGCAGCGCACCGTCCTCGGTGACGCCATGTTCACCGAGCGCACCCTCGCGGAGGTCCGCAAACGCGGCTGGGCCCAGAGCGCCGGTGAGCGCGCGTCCGGGGTGGCCAGCGTTTCGGCGCCGGTACGCGATCAGCAGGGCGCGGTGGTCGCCGCGGTCTCGGTATCGGGCCCGATCGATCGAATGGGCCGCCGGCCGGGGGCTCGCTGGGCGGCGGACCTGGTGGCGGCCGCCGATGCGCTGCACCGCCGACTCTGAGCGGCGGGCAGCTGCCGTCACTTATGGTGGCCTGATGGGAGTGAACCAACGGTCGCAGATCGTGATGACCGATACCGAGATCACCGATTTCCTCACCCGCAGTCGCGTCGCCACCCTGGCCAGCCTGGGTGCGGACGGTAAACCGCACCTCACCGCCATGTGGTACGCGCTGATCACCGATCCGGAGCGGCCCGACGCGATACCCGAACTGTGGTTCGAGACCAAGGGCAAATCCCAGAAGGCCGTCAACCTACGCCGCAACCCCACGGTCACCTGCATGATCGAGGCCGGAAAAACCTACGACACCCTGCGCGGAGTCTCCCTCGAGGGCCGCGCCGAGGTCATCGACGACCCGGAGAAACTGTTCGCCGTCGGTGTCAGCGTCTGGGAACGCTACACCGGCCCGTATACCGACAATATGCGCGAGTACGTCGAGGGCATGCTGAACAAACGCGTCGCGGTCCGCGTCGTCCCCGATCGCATCCGCAGCTGGGACCACCGCAAACTGGGTCTGCCCGCCATGCCCCTGGGCGGCTCCACCGCCCACGCCCTGGACGACTGATCGACCTCCGGGTGCTGTCGGCCCGGTAGCACCCGGCACCCATTCCGGCCGCTACCGGCCCGAAGGCGGGCGTCGGACGCATCCCGCCGCCGAGCCCGCCTGGGCGGGGTGCGAGGGTTACACCCCCGCAAAACATCGCGAATCAGCAAAGGCCCATGCTCTCTGTGAGCATGGGCCTCGCAACTGAGGAGTAGCCCCGACGGGATTTGAACCCGCGCTACCGCCTTGAGAGGGCGGCGTCCTAGGCCGCTAGACGACGGGGCCAGGACTTATGACCAACTCCTGGCTGGAGTGGATCGCGGATCTTTCGATCCGAAGCTCGATCAGCGTAACCGACCGGGCGGCGGCGACCAAATCGCCTGGATAACTCGTTCCGTACCGCATCTGGACGATGAAGCTGAGAGCGATCTCCGCTGGGGTACCAGGACTCGAACCTAGAATGGCTGAACCAGAATCAGCTGTGTTGCCAATTACACCATACCCCAATGACCTGGACTTTCGGCTGCACCGCTGGCTGCGGTGGCACCGTCGTTCCGGCCGAGAAAGAGAGTACCAAACCGTTCCGGGGAAACTACAAATCGCCTGGTCACGCCGCCACATCGAGTGTGTAACGGTGCTGCGGCGTGCCGCCCGGCCGCGGGTGGCGGATGGACGGACGCCGTCCTGGGTGGCGCGAGGACGGCGTCGCACCGCCGCTCACTCGGCCGGCGGCGTCCATTCGCGGCCCCCGCGCAGTCGCTGCATGGTGAGCTCGCGACCCAGCAGTTCCATGGATTCGTACAGCGGCGGACTGATATGCGATCCGGTGACCGATACCCGCACCGGCGCGAATGCCTTCCGCGGTTTCAATTCCATTCCGTCGATGAGCGCGACTTTCAGGGCATCCTCGATCGCGGATGCGGTCCAGGCGGTCAGTGGTTCGAGTGCGGAAATTGCGGCATCCAATACCGGAACGGCGTCCGGACCCAAATTCTTCTTGCCCGCGGCGGGGTCGATACCGAACTCGTCGGACGGCGCGAAGAGGAATCGCAACAGACCCCATGCGTCGTCGAGCACGACAATGCGCGTTTGCACCAGATCGGCGGCAGCGGCGAAAACCTTCTCGTCTATTCCGGCACCGATATATCCGCGGTCCGTGAAAAAAGTGCGCAACCGTCCGGCAAAATCGCCCGGATCCAGCAAACGGATGTGCTCGGCATTGATCGCGTCGGCCTTCTTCTGATCGAAGCGGGCCGGGTTCGAATTCACTTTCGATATATCGAAGGCCGCGACCATCTCGTTCATGGAGAAGACATCGCGGTCGTCGGCGATGCTCCAGCCGAGGAGCGCGAGGTAATTGAGGAGCCCCTCCGGAATGAATCCCCGGTCGCGGTGGAGGAAGAGGTCGGACTCCGGGTCGCGTTTGGACAGCTTCTTATTCCCCTGCCCCATCACGAACGGCAGATGACCGAATTCGGGAGTGAAATCGGCGACCCCGATCCGCTGCAGCGCGGCATAGAGCGCGAGCTGGCGCGGCGTGGAGGAGAGCAGATCCTCGCCGCGCAGGACGTGGGTTATCCGCATGGTGGCATCGTCGACCGGGTTGACCAGCGTATAGAGCGGATCGCCGGTGCCGCGGGTGAGAGCGTAATCCGGCACCGAACCGGCTTTGAAGGTGGTTTCTCCGCGTACCAGATCGTGCCAGGTGAGATCGGCATCGGGCATCCGCAGCCGCACCACCGCGCCTCGGCCGGCGGCCTTGTATTCGGCGATCTGCTCGGCCGTGAGATCGCGGTCGAAATTGTCGTAGCCGAGTTTCGGATCACGACCGGCCGCCCGGTGACGCGCCTCGACTTCCTCTGGCGTGGAAAAGGATTCGTACGCCTCACCGGCATCGAGGAGTTTCCGCACCACGTCGCGATGGATTTCGCGCCGCTGCGACTGTCGGTAGGGTTCGTAGGGCCCACCGATTTCCGGGCCTTCGTCCCAATCGAGTCCGAGCCAGCGCAACGCGTCCAACAGTGCCTGATAGGACTCTTCGGAATCCCGTGCGGCATCGGTGTCTTCGATACGGAAGACGAACGCGCCGCCCTGATGGCGGGCATAGGCCCAGTTGAACAGCGCGGTGCGGATGAGCCCGACATGCGGTGTCCCGGTGGGCGACGGGCAGAAACGGACCCGTACGTTTGTCATGTCCCTCTTTCGTTCAGCGTTTTGCGGCAACGGGATTGGTCAGCGTGCCGATACCGGAGACGGTGACCGAGACCGTTTGACCGTCTTTCATCGGACCGACACCCTCGGGAGTTCCGGTGAGGATCACGTCACCGGGGAGCAGGGTCATCACACGGGTGACCCATTCGATGATATCCGGAATATCATGCAGGAGTAGCGATGTGGTACTACGTTGACGTACTTCACCGTCGAGTTCGGTGGTGATCTCGAGGTCCGCCGGATCGAGTTCGGTTTCGATCCAGGGGCCCAGCGGGCAGAAAGTGTCGTAACCCTTGGCCCGGGTCCACTGGCCGTCCTGGGCCTGCTGGTCGCGGGCGGTCACATCGTTGGCGACGGTATAGCCCAGGATGACGTCCTTGGCCCGGGCCGCGGGAACGTCCTTGCAGGGCCGCCCGATGACCACGGCGAGTTCGCCCTCGAAGTCGACGCGGGACGAACTGGGCGGCACGATGATCGGAATGTCGGGGCCGATGATGGACGTATTCGGTTTCATGAAGATCACCGGTTCGGCCGGCGCCTCACCACCCATCTCGGCGGCATGGGAGGCGTAGTTCTTACCGACGCAGATCACCTTGCTGGCCAGGATCGGGGCGAGCAGCCTGATATCGGCCAGCGGCCAGCTCCGGCCGGTGAACGTCGGGGTACCGAACGGGTGTTCGGCGATTTCCTTGGCGGTTTCGCCTTCGATGGCGACGAACGCGACCCCGTCGGGGCTGGCAACTCGACCTAGACGCATGACGGAAGTCTATCCAGCCGGGTCCACCAGCCCGAATGCGCCCGACCGGTCGGTCCGCCCGATGGTGAGAACCGCGCCACTACTTGCGAGATCCCCACCTCCGGGGTGTACCGTGGCCGTCGTAAATTCAAAGATTGAGAATTGATTCTCATATATTGAGATACGCTCGCTCCGAGATGGGGAATTATGGCGCACAGTCCCTCGGCGGCCTTCCCGATCGCCGCGTCCGGCAGACAGATCTCTCCCACCCACCGCTGGCTCATGCTCGGCTTCGGGGTCTTCGCCCAGGTGTCCAGCGCGATCTTCGTGCACGGGGTACCGTTCCTGCTCCCCGCGCTGACCGCCGGCGGTATGCCGCTGCCCACCGCCGGCCTGCTGGTGGCCATGCCCACGGTCGGCCTGTGCTGCACCCTCATCGCCTGGGGTTATCTGGTCGACCGGGTCGGCGAACGGATCGCCCTGGTCGCCGGGCCGGTGATCATGTGCGCGGCCGGGGCGGCCGCCGCCTTCACCACCAGCTATCCCGCCCTGGGAGCCCTGCTGTTCCTCGGTGGGATCGGCGCCGCCAGCACCAACGGCGCCAGCGGCCGGGTGATCGTCGGCTGGTTCCCGCCCGACCGGCGCGGCCTCGCCATGGGAATCCGGCAGACCGGCCAGCCGCTGGGCGTCGGAATCGCGGCGATGTCGGTGCCCCTGGTCGCCGACCGGATCGGGGTCGCGCCCGCGCTGAGCGTGCCCGCGCTACTGGCCGGACTGGCCGCCGTGTGCTGCCTGCTGGGCATCGTCGACCCGCCCCGGCCGGCCCGAGCCCAGGCGACCGGCGCCAACCCCTACCGGGGTAGCAGCACACTGTGGCGGATCCACGGCGTATCGATTCTGCTGGTCGTGCCTCAGGCCACCGTCTGGACCTTCGCGCTGCTGTGGCTGCACCGCGACCTCGGCTGGTCACTGGCGGCGGCCGGCGCGCTGGTCACCTTCACCCAGATCCTGGGCGCGCTGGGCCGGATCGGCGCCGGCGCCTGGTCGGACCGGGTCGGCAGCCGGATGGGCCCGCTGCGCCAGGTCGCGATCGCCGCGGTCGCCACTATGGCCCTGCTGGCGCTGACATCCTGGACCCACTGGTGGTGGGCCGCCGTCCCACTGCTCGTCGTCGCCTCGGTGGTCACGGTCTCCGACAACGGCTTGGCCTTCACCGCCATCGCCGAACGCGCCGGGCCGTTCTGGAGCGGTCGCGGCCTGGGCATCCAGAACACCGGCCAGAACCTGACCGTCGCCGCGGTGCCGCCGGTATTCGGCGCGCTCATCACCGCGACCGGTTTCCCGGCGGTCTACCTGGCGGCAGCGGCCTTGGCGGCGGTGGCGATCCCGCTGGTCCCGGTGGCGTCGGAAAAGCCCCTCGAATAATCAGCAGCCGAATCCGTTTCCGCCGCCCTCGGTCCTACCGGCCGGCCAACGAATAACCAGCCGAGTCTCGATGAGTACAGCCGAGTCGTTCGCGCGGACCGGGTTCCGTTCGCCGGTCCCTATCCCACCCTTCTGATCCCCGCAGGCGTGAGCGAGCGCGCACCACCACACGCTCGTCGTATCGGCGATGTATCCGGCGGCCGGCCGGGTCGGACGAGCGGATCGAACTCGTCAGATCTCGATGAGCACCGCCGGATCGAGCGCCACGCGAATTCTCGCGTCGGCCTCGATCTCGGCGATGAACTCTGCGCCTTCCGCGACCGGCGGGTCCCACCGATAGGAGGCACCGTCGAGGGTGCCTCGATGAATCCGTATATGCGGCTGATGTTCGACGAGCCAGTACTCCGCAATTCCCAACGCCGCGTACTCGCGGACCTTGCGCACTCGGTCGGTACGTTCACTGCCACTACCCGGTGACACCACCTCGACGGCCAACAGAATGTCGGTACCCGGGATCAGTTTCGGCGATTCGTCGACAATCGCGGCTCGCGCCATTGCTTTCGGCACGACGAACACATCGGGCTTACGGACACCCGACGGCGTACTGACCTCCCACTCGACGCCGTCACAGACGAATACGTCGGCGCATTCCGCGGCGGTCCGGATTCGGCCGGCCAGCGACCACCCGATGAAGTTGTGCCGCGCCCCCGCTGCCACCTCGACCAACCATCCGTCTTCGAGTTCGAAACCCTTGCCGTCCTCCGGCAGATCGTAGAGATCCAGCACTGTGTACGGGCCGAAGCCGACATCACTGGTGGCGTGCCACGCGGTCATGCTGCCTCCAAGTGCTCGGGCCGTCTATCGGGGATACGCCCAGGTATCCCCGATGGTATCGAACACGCAACCCGATTTCGCGCACGGAAATCCGGGCCCCTCGAGGTCAGAGGGCGGAAACGATCCGATCGCCGATCTCGGTGGTCGACGCGGTGCCGGTGCGGCCGGACAGATCCTTGGCGACCGCGTCCTGGATACGGGCGGCGGCAGCGGTCTCACCCTTGTGCTCGAGCAGCAGCGAGACCGAGAGGATGGCGGCGGTCGGGTCCGCCTTGGACTGGCCGGCGATATCGGGGGCGCTGCCGTGCACGGGTTCGAACATGCTCGGGTTGGTGCCGGTGGCGTCGATATTGCCGCTGGCGGCCAGGCCGATACCGCCGCTGACGGCGGCGGCGAGGTCGGTGATGATATCGCCGAACAGGTTGTCGGTGACGATCACGTCGAATCGGCCCGGATCGTTGACCATGTGGATGGTGGCGGCGTCGATGTGCTGGTAGGCGACCTCGACATCACCGAATTCCGCGCCGACCTCGTCCACCGTGCGCTGCCACAGCGAACCGGCGAAGGCGAGCACGTTCGTCTTGTGCACCAGGGTGAGATGCTTGCGCCGGGCCTGCGCCTTGGCGAAGGCGTAGCGGACCACGCGCTCGACACCGAACCGGGTATTGGTGCTGACCTCGGTGGCGACCTCGTGCGGCGTATCCACCCGGATCGCGCCGCCGGTGCCGGTGTACGGGCCCTCGGTACCCTCCCGGACCACCACGAAGTCGATATCCGGGGTGCCCGCCAGCGGGCTGCCGACGCCCGGGTACAGCTTGGAGGGGCGCAGGTTCACATGGTGATCGAGCGCGAACCGGGTGCGCAGCAGCAGACCGCGTTCCAGGATGCCGCTGGGTACGGACGGGTCGCCGATGGCGCCGAGCAGGATCGCGTCGTGCTGTTTCAGTTCCGGCAGCACCGATTCGGGCAGGATCTCCCCGGTGGCGTGGTAACGCTTGGCGCCCAGGTCGTAGTGGGTCCGTTCGACTCCGGGCAGCACCACATCGAGCACTTTCAGCGCCTCGGCGACGACTTCCGGTCCGATACCGTCACCAGGGATCACGGCGAGTTTCATGACAACCACGCTTTCTACGAACGAGGCCGCGAACTCCAGCGGGACGCGGCTGCCGGGCCGGGTAGGTCTGTCACCGGGACGGTGGCCGGGTGCGGCCCGCCCCGGACCGCGTGGCCCGGGGCGGGTGCGTACCCCGCGGCGCACGCCGCCCACCGGCCCGGGCGGCGGCGTGCACGGAACAGCTCAGAACAGGTCGACCAGGGCGACCTTGGCGGCACCGACCGCGGCAGCGATATCGGAACGCACCGCTTCGGGCACCTCCTTGTTGACCCGCAGCACGACGGTGGCGCCTTCCTTGTTGGCGTCCTGGGTGAGCTGCGCGGCGAGGATATCGACCTCGGCGGCGCCCAGCGCGGTGCCGACCTTGCCCAGCGCGCCCGGCTTGTCCTCGTAGTTGAGGACGGCCAGGTTGATGCCCTCGGCGCGCATATCGTAGTTGCGGCCGTTGATGTTGACGATCTTCTCGACCTGCTGCGGCTCGGTCAGCGTGCCCGCGACATTGATGGTGCGGCCGTCACCGAACACGGCGCGCAGATCCACCAGGCTGCGGTGGCTGGGGCTCTCGCTCACAGTGGTCACCTCGGCGCTGATCCCGCGGGCCTCGGCCAGTGCCGGGGCGTTGACGAAGGTGACCTGATCGTCGACGTGCGCGGAGAATACCCCGCGCAGTGCCGCGAGCTGCAGCACCTCGACCTGGGAGGCGGCCAGTTCGCCGCGCACCTGCACCTCGAGGCTCACCGGCAGTTCGTCGGCGAGCGCGCCGAGCAGGGCGCCCTGTTTACGAACCAGGTCCAGCCACGGCGCGACCTCGTCGCCGACCACGCCGCCGGTGACATTGACCGCGCCGGGTACGAACTCGCCGGCCAGGGCCAGCAGCACGGACTTGGCGACATCGGTGCCGGCCCGATCCTGGGCCTCGCTGGTGGAGGCGCCCAGATGCGGGGTGACCACGACCTGGGGCAGGTCGAACAGCGGGCTGTCGGTGCAGGGCTCGGTCTCGTAGACGTCGATACCGGCGGCCCGGACATGTCCGGAGGTGATCGCCTCGGCGAGCGCGCCCTCGTCCACCAGGCCGCCGCGCGCGGCGTTCACGATGATGACGCCCTTCTTGGTCTTGGCGAGCGCGTCCTTGCCGAGCAGACCCTTGGTCTCCGGGGTCTTCGGCAGGTGGACGGAGATGAGGTCGGCCCGTTCGAGCACCTCGTCGAGGCTCAGCAGTTCGATGCCGAGCTGGGCGGCGCGCGCCGGGGAGACGTAGGGGTCGTAGGCGACGATCTTGGTTTCGAAGGCGGCGAGGCGGGCCGCGAACAGCTGTCCGATCCGGCCCAGGCCGATCACACCGACAGTTTTGCCGAAGATCTCCACGCCGTTGAAGCTGCTGCGCTTCCAAGTGCGCTCGCGCAGGGTGGCGTCGGCGGCCGGGATCTGGCGGGCCGCGCTCAGCAGCAGGGTGACGGCATGCTCGGCCGCGGTGTGGATATTGGAGGTGGGCGCGTTGACGACCATCACGCCGCGTTCGGTGGCGGCGGGGACATCGACATTGTCCAGGCCGACTCCGGCCCGGGCGACGATCTGCAGGTTCTTGCCGGCTTCGAGGACTTCGGCGTCGACGGTGGTCGCGGAGCGGACGAGCAGCGCATCGGCCTCGGGCACCGCGGCCAGCAGCGCGGGCCGATCGGGGCCGTCGACCCAGCGGACCTCGACACCGTCACCGAGCGCGTCGACGGTCGACTGGGCGAGCTTGTCGGCGATCAGAACTACAGGACGGCCTGCTTGGCTCACAGTGGGGTACTCCTGGATGTGGGGACGGCCAGTTGACGGGGCCAAGCTTAGTTCGGACCGATCCGGCCATGTCCCACCCCCTGCTATAGGTATCGACCGACCTGCGCGTACGCGGTCGCGTGGGTGGGCCGGATCACGCACCGGAGCGTCGCTCACCCGGGCGGGAGCCGTGGCTGTACAGGTGCGGGGCGCATTCTCCCGGGCCGCGGGGCTGCCGCCACGGATTCGGATACCGCCGCGGGTACACCGGCTCGGTCCGCGGACCGGTTCCGAATCCGCCGAGCCGGATCGGGAGTAGAGGAAAAGCATTCGGGGTGGCGTTCGGCCGAAATCCGCGCAGTCCGAATATCGGGATTCGAACCGGGAAATTCGAATTGCCGAATTTTCACACCGGACGGCCACGGACGCTCGCTCGATAATTCGGTTCGGCACACCTGGACCGACCGGCAAACGACGACCGGCGAACCAGGACCTCACTCGTGCCGAGCCGACAGGGAATTTTCATACCCGGCGGTCGGCTTCCGGCCGAGGCCGCGAATTCCCCCGGAAACGGAGCGAGGCCCCGTACCTTCCGGTACGGGGCCTCGCTGCTTCGTCACACCACTCAGATGGCGCGGACGTCCTGAGCCTGCGGACCCTTCTGGCCCTGCCCGATCTCGAACTCCACGCGCTGACCCTCTTCGAGGGTACGGAAACCGCTTCCCGACACTGCCGAGTAATGCACGAAGACGTCAGGTCCGCCCCCGTCTTGCGCGATAAAGCCGAAGCCCTTCTCGCTGTTGAACCACTTCACGCTGCCTTGAGCCATGTTACTTACTTCATACTTTCTGTTGCGAGCCAGACGGACCACGGTCGATCCGCCTGATCTCTCTGACAACGATGCCATGTCCGGGAAAGTTCCTCCACTTCGAAAATTTTCCATCGCGAGGAAGGACGCAGCGCCAGGAGACCGGCGTCACGCTCCGACGGGGCCGTCCGCCGCACGGATGACCCGCTCACCGCCCGGTGGAAGCAGGACCCCGGGATTCCCCGTAGTACCCGGGGATGATTTCTCGATCGAATCCGCGGAAGGTCTGTGACTTTCGCGACCATTGCGCGAGGGTGAAGGTTCAACGTCTTCCGGCCGGCCACTCCGGCTGTGCCGCAGGACACAGCACGAGAGGATTCGACGTGTTCCGCACGAACCGAGTATCCGCGATCCGCCGGGCCACCGCCCGGCTCGCCGCCGCGGGTGCCATCACCCTGGTCCCGCTGGCCGGCCTCGCGGCGCCCGCGATGGCCGACCCGGCGGCCCCGGCCCCGGGCTACACCCAGGTGGATCGCGACCGCCACGGTGACCGCGACCGCCACTGGGACCGCGACCGCGACCGCCATCGGGATCGCGATCGCGATCGCGATCGCGACGACCACTGGAACCACGACCGGCACCGGGACCGCGGCTGGCAGGACCCGGCGGGCTGGGTCCGCCATCTGCTGCGCGGCCTCTTCGGCAGCAGCTGATCGGTATGCGGGCCCGCGTGCGCGGGCCCGCGTACTCGACCGAATCCGGCAGGATCCCGGCGCCCGATGCCGGTACCGCGCCGCGCGAGCGCACACCGAACACACCGGTGCACCCGAACCACCGACGGCCCTGTTGCGGGTGGTCGACACGGAGAAGCCGCCCGTGCAGGTGCTGTTCGGTAGCACCCCGAGGCAGATCGCGCCGCGGGATCAGCTTTCTTCGCGAGCACAACTCCGCACATCGACCCCCTGAGCCGGCCCGGATGTACGCCCATAGCGTAATCCGCCCGTACCGGCGGACCCGGGTTCTAGGCTCTGTCCATGACCGAGCCCCGCAGACTCCAGGCGATTCCCGGTGGACGCGCCGAACGTCCGCCCCGGCAGCCGGCGGACCGGCCCGAGCCGCTGTGGCGCGAGGTCCTCGGCGGCCGACTTCGTATGCTACGCAACGACAAACGCGAAACGCTCGCGGAAACCGCCGAGCGCGCGGGCATTTCACCGCAGTACCTCTCCGAGGTGGAACGCGGCCGCAAGGAACCCTCCAGCGAGATGATCGCCGCGCTGGCGGGCGCTCTGGGCACCTCCCTCGGCGCGCTCACCGAGCAGGTGGCCGACGAGCTGCGGACCCGGCGTCTCCCCGTGGCGACCCGGCGGCCGGGCACCGCACCGACCGCGCTGCTCCGAGCGGCCTGACCGATCGGCGGTCCGTGCCCTCCTCGGTCGCCGCTCACCGGCGGG
This sequence comes from Nocardia grenadensis, assembly GCF_050942415.1. Taxonomy (NCBI): domain Bacteria; kingdom Bacillati; phylum Actinomycetota; class Actinomycetes; order Mycobacteriales; family Nocardiaceae; genus Nocardia; species Nocardia grenadensis. The sequence continues at coordinate 4,683,698 of NZ_CP192054.1, forward strand.
ATCGTGACCGCCGTGGTCGCCGCTCACCGGGCGGGAGCCGGACTCCGCGGCGTCAGCACCGAATCGATCAGCCCGTAGTCGACCGCGGCCGCCGCGGTGAACACCCGGTCGCGGTCGGTGTCGTGCCGTAGTTGCTCCGGGGGCCGCCCGGTGTGCCGGGACAGGATCGTTTCGATCTCCGCCCGCATACGCACGAGTTCGTCGGCTTGCAGAATGAGGTCGGGAATCGCTCCCTGGCCGCGGGCCGCGGGCTGGTGCAGCACCACCCGGGCGTGCGGGAGCATCGCCCGGTGGCCGGGGGCGCCCCCGGCGAGCAGCACGGCGCCGACCGCGATGGCCTGGCCGACGCAGGTGGTGTGTACCGGGGCGCCGATGTGTTGGACGGTGTCGTATACCGCCAGCATCGACGACAGATCGCCGCCTTCACAGTTGATGTAGAAGTCGATCTCCTGGCCCGGACTCTCCGATTCCAGGTGCAGCAGCTGCGCGATGAGCGCGTTGGCGACCCCGGAATCGATCGGGGTGCCGAGGTAGACGATGCGTTCGGAGAGTAGGTGCGAATAGATATCGGTGATCCGTTCGCCCCGCGGATGCTGGGCGATCACATTGGGGATCGTATAGGTGCTCATCGGGGTCTCCCTGTATTCGGTGCGGCTGTCGTCGACTCTTCGCGCCCGGTGCTGCCGGTTCCTGCTCTCCGCGGTCACGCACTCCGGGACACGGCCCGCTCGTGCCGCGCCGGATGGGCGCGCGCACGCTCCGTCGCTGTGATCACGCCCGCGCCCCGCGCCGGACACGGCCGCTCATGCGGAGATCCCGACCCGTTGGCGCTGTGGGACGACCTGCGCGAAATCGCCGACGATATGGTCGATGAAGCCGTATTCCTTCGCCTGGGTCGCACTGAACCAGCGGTCGTGCAGGGAATCCTCGTAGACCCGTTCGTAGGGCTGCCCGGTGTCCGCGGAGATCAGGCCGAGCACGGTTTCCACGGTGTAGCGCAGATCGTCGGCCTGCACCTCCACGTCCACCGCGGACCCACCGATACCGGCCGACCCCTGGTGCATCAGGACCCGGGCGTGCGGTAGCGCGAAACGTCTACCCGGCGTCCCCGAGGAGAGCAGGAACTGGCCCGCGCTACAGGCCAAGCCGAGGGCGAGGGTGGATACCGGGCTCGGGATCAGCCGCATGACATCGCGGATGGCCAGCATCGCCGGTACCGACCCGCCGGGCGAATGGATCCACAGCGAGATACCGGCCTCGCCGTCTTCGGCGGCGAGGGTGAGCAGCTGGGTCGCCAGCAGGGTGCCGTTGTCGTCGTCGAGCGGGCCGTCGAGAACCAGGATGCGGCGGGCCAGGAGCTGTTCGCGGGCACGCCAGCCGAACAGCGGGGATTTGTCGTCGTGAGCCATGGTCACCACGCTGCCGGAGCGGGCGCGCGAGCGGGAGTGCGCGCTGCTGTGGGCAGATCTGCTCTCGGCAGTGCCGCCCGGGATCATCGGCCGATCGATACTCGAGCTTCACGCTGCGATACGTGGGCGAAACACAGCCTCCCTACCGTAATTCTTCGTATACGCCGCTGTATACAACGCCGAATACATGCTGGTCAGCGGGCTGACCTTTCCTGAGTGGAGGCCGAACGGTCATGAATGCAGCCAGAACCGAAACCCCTGGACAACCCAGGAAAGGTGCGGTATCCCGCGACACCCGCAACCGTCGGCAGCGCCGGCGCGCCCGGAATCTTCTCGCGCTGCCGGCCGCGGTGTGCGTGACCGCGCTGGCGGTCACCGCCTGCGGTAGCTCCGCCTCCGATCAAGCCGGCGCGAACGCGACCTCCTGTGTCGACACCGCGGGCCCGAATATCAAGGTCGGCTCACTGAACTCGCTGTCGGGGACCATGGCGATCTCCGAGGTCACCGTGCGAGATTCGATCAGGCTCGCCGTCGACGAGATCAATACCGCCGGCGGCGTGCTGGGCAAGCAGATCCAGCTGGTCGGCGAGGACGGCGCCTCCGAGCCCACGGTTTTCGCGGAGAAAGCGGAGAAGCTGATCAGCAGCGACTGCGTGGCCGCGGTTTTCGGCGGCTGGACCTCGTCGAGCCGCAAGGCCATGCTGCCGGTGTTCGAGGACCGCAACGCGCTGCTGTACTACCCGGTCCAGTACGAGGGCCTGGAATCGTCGGAGAATATCTTCTACACCGGCGCCACCACCAACCAGCAGATCGTGCCCGCCCTTGATTATCTGAAGGGCCGCGGCGTGAAATCGCTCTACCTGGTCGGTAGCGATTACGTCTTCCCGCAGACCGCCAACCGCATCATCAAGGCCTATGCCGAGGCCAACGGTATCGAGATCAAGGGCGAGGACTACACGCCGCTCGGCTCCACCGATTTCTCCACCATCGTCAACAAGGTCCGCTCGGCGGACGCCGACGCCGTGTTCAACACCCTCAACGGCGATTCCAATGTCGCGTTCTTCCGCGAGTACAAGAACGTCGGCCTGACCGCACAGGATATGCCGGTGGTCTCGGTGTCCATCGCCGAGGAGGAGGTCGGCGGTATCGGTGTGCAGAACATCGCCGGCCAGCTGACCGCCTGGAACTACTACCAGACCGTCGACAACCCGCAGAACACCGCGTTCGTCAAGGCGTACAAGGCGAAGTACGGCGCGAACAAGCCGACCTCCGACCCTATGGAGGCCGCCTACGTCTCGGTGTATCTGTGGAAGAACACCGTGGAGAAGGCGCAGTCCTTCGCGGTCGCCGATGTGCAGCAGGCCGCGGGTGGGGTCACCTTCGAAGGGCCCGAGGGTCTGGTGACCATCGACGGCGAGAACAACCACATCACCAAAACCGCCCGGATCGGCGAGATCCGTCCCGACGGCCTGATCTACAGCGTCTGGGATTCCGGTGCGGCCGTCGAACCCGATCCGTACCTGGCCGGCTACTCGTGGGCCGAGGGACTCGGGGGCTGATCTCGTGGAAGCACTGGTCGGGCAGCTGTTCACCGGCTTGAGCCTGGGTTCCATCCTGCTGCTGGCGGCCCTGGGGCTTTCGCTGACCTTCGGTCAGATGGGCGTGATCAATATGGCCCACGGCGCGTTCATCATGGCCGGCTCCTACACCGCCTACACGGTGCAGGAGTACCTGGTGGCGAACGCCGAGGTCTCGCTGATCATCTCGCTGCTCATCGGTTTCGGAGTCGGCGGTCTCATGGGTGTCGCCCTCGAGGTGACGCTGATCAAGCGGATGTACGACAGACCACTGGACACCCTGCTGGTGACCTTCGGCGTCGGTTTGATCCTGCAGCAGGCGGCCCGGGACATCTTCGGCGCGCCCGCGGTTCGCGTGGTGACCCCGGAATGGCTCGGTGGCGGGGTGGAGATCCTGGGCGCGGTGGTGCCCAAGACGCGGATCTTCATCATGCTGCTCGCGGTGCTGTGCGTGACGGCTGTCGCGGTGACGATGAAGTACACCGCGATGGGCCGGCGCATCCGGGCCGTGGTGCAGCATCGTGATCTCGCCGAAACCAGCGGGATCTCCAGCCGCGGCACCGATATCACGACGTTCTTCATCGGGTCCGGGCTCGCCGGGGTGGCGGGTGTGGCGCTGACGCTGATCGGCTCCACCAGTTCCAATACCGGCACCACCTATCTGGTGGACGCCTTCCTGGTGGTCGTCATCGGCGGGCTCGGGCAGATCCGCGGCGCGGTCCTGGCCGCGGTGGCGCTCGGACTGTTGAACTCGTTCATCGAATACAGCACCACGGCCTCGGTCGCGAAGGTGATCGTATTCGTCGTCATCGTGGTCTTTTTGCAGATCCGCCCGCAGGGACTGTTCACGATCCGGTCGAGGAGTCTGGTATGAGGGAATTCCTCACCACCCGCTGGAAGGTCTATTCGGGCTTCGCGGTCGCCGCCGTACTGCTGTTCGCGGTGGCGCCCGCGGTGCTCTCGGACTTCCGGCTCAACCTGCTCGGCAAGTTCCTGTGCTTCGGCATCGTCGCGGTGGGTATCGGATTGGCGTGGGGCCGGGGTGGCATGCTCACCCTCGGACAGGGCGTGTTCTTCGGCCTCGGCGCCTACATCATGGCGATGCATCTCGAGATCTCCGACGCGCAGCTGCGCGGTGACGATGTCCCGGGTTTCATGCAGATCGCCGGGATTCGTGAGCTACCCGGTTATTGGGTGCCGTTCGCCTCGCCGGTGTTGACGATACTCGGCATTCTGATCGTGCCGCCGCTGGTCGCGGTGCTGCTGGGACTGGGCGTATTCAAACGCAAGGTCAAGGGCGCCTATTTCGCGATCCTGTCGCAGGCGCTGGCCGCGGCCTTCGCCATCCTGCTGGTGGGTCAGCAGTCCACCGGCGGTAGCAACGGGCTCAACCGGTTCCGCAGTTTCTTCGGGCTGGCGCTCAACGACCCGGTGAACCGGCGGCTGTTGTTCTTCATCGCGGCCGCCACCCTGCTGGTGATCGTCGCGGCGACCCGGCAGCTGATGTACAGCCGGTACGGCGAACTGCTGGTCGCGGTCCGCGATCAGGAGGAACGCGTGCGTTTCCTCGGCTACGACCCGGCCAATGCGAAGGTCGTCGCCTACGCGGTGGCGGCGCTGTTCGCCGGGATCGCCGGCGCGCTGTTCGTGCCGATCGTCGGGATCATCTCCCCCGCCGATATCGGGATCGTGCCCTCCATCGCGTTCCTGACCGGTGTCGCCATCGGCGGACGCACCACCCTGCTCGGCCCGGTACTCGGCGCGATCGCGGTGGCCTGGGCGCAGACCGGCCTGTCGGAGAACTTCCCCTCCGGCTGGGTGTACGCGCAGGGCATCCTCTTCATCGTCGTGGTCGGTTTCTTCCCGGCCGGTCTGGCGGGCCTGGTGACCCTGCTGCGGCGGAAACGCCGTGGCGACGAACAGGCGGATCCGCCGCCCACTCGGACGCCGGACCCCGCAGCCGCTACCCCGGTAGGAGTGTCGACATGACCGAGACAACCACCGTGAAAGCTCCGGTGACCGGCGGAAACGCCGGTATGCACAGCGATTACCTCGAGGTCCGCGGGCTGAGCGTCGAATTCGACGGGTTCAAGGCGGTGTCGAATGTGGACCTGACGCTCTTCCAGGGTGATCTCCGTTTCCTCATCGGCCCCAACGGCGCCGGGAAGACGACCATGATCGACGCGATCACCGGTCTGGTCCCGGCCACCGGATCGGTGCAGAAATCCGGGGTCGAACTGCTCGGCAAGAAGGTGCACCGGATCGCCCGGCTGGGCGTGGGCCGCACCTTCCAGACCGCGAGCGTATTCGAGGAACTGTCGGTACTGCAGAACCTCGATATCGCCGCGGGCGCCGGACGATCGCTGTGGACCATGCTGCGGCGCCGGCCGGCCGCGGTCTCCGCGTCGATCGAACAAGCTCTGGAGACCATCGGTCTCACCGCGCTGCGCGACCGACCCGCCGGGACGCTCGCCCACGGCCAGAAACAGTGGCTCGAGATCGGCATGCTCCTGGTACAGGATGCCTCGGTACTGCTGCTGGACGAACCGGTCGCCGGGATGAGCCAGGAGGAGCGCGAGGAAACCGGGAACCTGCTGCGCCGCATCGGCGGCGAACGCACGGTCGTGGTGGTCGAACACGATATGGACTTCATGCGCAGTTTCGCCACCTCGGTGACGGTGCTGGCTCGCGGCGCGGTCCTCGCCGAGGGGACGGTGGCCGAGGTGCAGGCCGATCCGGCCGTCCAGGAGGCGTATCTGGGAACCGCGGCGGCCGCCGAGCAGGACGGCGTGGGCGAACCGGATCCGGCGGCCGCGGCACGACGTGACCACGCCGGGGAGTCGCCCGCGTCGAACGGTCACCGCGGGGCGATCACCTCCCGTGACCGCGCAGGCTCGCCGCGTATCGCCGACGAGAGCGAAGGGTGACCGCGATGCTGGAACTCATCGATGTTCATGCTGGTTACGGCCGCACCGAGGTCGTGCACGGGGCCGGGATAGAGGTACCGGCCGACGGTGTGGCCGCAATCATGGGCCACAACGGCGCCGGTAAAACCACCTTGTTGCGCGCGGCGGTCGGTCTGGTGCGTACCCACCGGGGCAGGATCCGATTCGAGGGAGCCGATATCACCGGGTTGCGGCCGAGCGCCCGGGTGAAACGCGGATTGGCCTATGTCCCGCAGGGGCAGCAGTGCTTCGGTCATCTCACCACCGCCGAGAACCTGCGAGTGGTGGCGGACGGCCGCAAACGCGGCCGGGCACTGATCGACGAACAGCTGGATCTGTTCCCCGCGCTGAAGGAGTTGCTCGACCGCCGGGCCGGGCTGCTCTCCGGTGGGCAGCGCCAGCAGCTGGCGATCGCGCGGGCACTGATCACCGAACCGCGCATGCTGATCCTCGACGAACCCACCGAGGGCATCCAGCCGTCGGTGGTCGCCGAGATCGAGAACACCATCACCGAACTGGTGACCCGTGGCGGGCTCGGGGTGCTGCTGGTGGAACAGCACATCGGTTTCGCGCTGCGGGCCGCGAGCCGGTACTACGTGCTGGAGAGCGGCCGGGTCACCTCTACCGGGGAGGGCGGTGCCGGAGCAGTGGAAACCGTTCGCGCCGCCATGACTCTCTAGGCTGCGCGTCGTGACGGAACCACGAGGTAAACGCGAATCACGCAGCGACGCCGTATACAAGTCGCTGCGCGACGAACTCATGTCCGGCGCGCTGGGACCGGAGGAACGGCTCGGCGAGGAACGGCTGGCCGAACGCTACGGTGTCTCGCGCACTCCGGTCCGCGAGGCGCTGGCCCGGTTGCAGGCCGACGGTCTGGTGGAGCGCCACGACGCCGGACTGTTCCCCTACCGGCCGCGCCTGGACACCCTGGGCGACTACTACGAGCTGCGGATCACCCTGGAGGTGCAGGGCATCGCCCGCGTCCTCGACGATCCGGAACTCGGCCACGACCGGGCCGTCCTCGGACCCGAGATCGACCGCTGGCGCGCCTTCCGCACCGCGCCCCCGGACCCGGATGCCGGTTTCGTGGCCGCCGACGAACAGTTCCACACCGTCCTGCTCGACTCCTCCGGCAACCACGCCCTCACCGATGCCCTGAAAACCGTGAACGCCCGGATACGCCCTGTCCGGATGTTCGACTACCTGACCCCCGACCGCATGCTCGCGACCATCGAGGAACACATCGCCATCGGCGAGGCCGTCCTCGACCGTGATCTCACCGGCGCCCGCGCGCAGCTTCTCGCCCATATCGACCAGTCCCGCCGCGTGGTGGCCGACCGCGCCGGTCAGGTGCTCCAGCTGACCCGGATGGCCCGCGCTACCAAGACCTGATATTCCCGGCTACTCCGGTAGCCGCACTGTCCACGCCGAGAGGATCGACCGTGACCGAGACCGCCCCGCAGTTGTATACACCGCTGCATACGCCGCTGCCCGAATGCCTGCTGATCGCCAACCGCGGTGAGATCGCCTGCCGCATCCTGCGCACCGCCCGGCGGCTGGGGATCGAGACGGTCGCGGTGTTCTCCGACGCCGACGAGGGTGCGCGGCATGTGCGGATGGCCGATCGCGCGGTCCGGCTCGGCCCCGCCCCGGCCGCCGAGTCGTATCTGCGGGCGGACGCGGTGATCGAGGCGGCATTGTCCACCGGCGCCACCGCCGTCCACCCCGGCTACGGGTTCCTCTCCGAGAACGCGGGTTTCGCGGCGGAGGTGGAGGCCGCGGGGATCGCGTTCGTGGGGCCGGCCGCCGAGCACCTACGGCTGTTCGGCGACAAGCACAGTGCCCGCCGGGCCGCGGCGGCGGCGGGTGTGCCGCTGGTTGCCGGGAGCGGTCTGCTCACCGGGCTCGACGAAGCACTGGCGGAGGCCGAGCGGGTCGGATACCCGGTGATGCTCAAGGCGGCCGGGGGCGGCGGCGGTATCGGGATGGCCGCATGCGCGGGGCCCGGCGAACTCACCGACGCCTACCAGCGGGTGATCCGCCTGGCGCAGAACAACTTCGGCTCCTCCGCGGTGTACCTGGAACGGTTCGTCGCCCGCGCCCGCCATGTGGAGGTGCAGATCTTCGGTGACGGCCGCGGTCGGGCCGTCTCCCTGGGCACCCGCGACTGTAGTCTGCAGCGGCGCAACCAGAAGGTCATCGAGGAGGCACCCGCCCCCGGTCTCCCGTATACCGTGAGCGAACAACTCCTCGAGTCGAGCCGGAAACTGCTCGGTGACGTCGGTTATCGTTCCGCCGGGACGGTCGAGTTCATCTACGACGTCGACCGCGGGGAGGCCTCGTTCCTCGAGGTGAACACCCGGTTGCAGGTGGAGCATCCGGTCACCGAGGCCGTGACCGGTGTGGACATCGTCGAGTGGATGCTGCGCCTGGCGGGTGGTGACGCCGGGTTCCTCGACGAGATCCCCGATTCCGGCCCGCCGATCACCGGATACGCGGTGGAGGCCCGCGTCTATGCCGAGGACCCCGGCAACGACTACCGGCCCGGCGCGGGCACCCTCACCGGTGTGGAGATCCCCGCCGCGGCGGCCCGGGTAGAGACCTGGGTCGAGACCGGTACCGAGATCAGCCCCTATTACGACCCGCTGATCGCCAAGATCATCACCACCGGGGAGAGCCGCCCCGAGGCCCTGCACCGTCTACGCGCCGCACTCGACGAGACCCGCATGTTCGGGATCACCACCAACCTGCCGCAGCTGCGCGCCGCCGCCACCAGTTCCCCTATGCTCGACGCCCGGCACACCACCGCGACCCTCGGCAGCCTGGCCACCATCCGTCCCCGCCTGGAGATCCTGCGCGCCGGTGTCTCCACCACCATCCAGGACTTCCCCGGCCGCCTCGGACTCTGGAATGTCGGTATCCCACCGTCGGGCGCCTTCGACGATCTGTCCTTCCAGCTCGCCAACCACGCAGTCGGGAATTCGCTGGGAGAGAACGGTTTGGAGGCCACGCTGCTGGGTCCGCGGATCCGTTGCACCGACACCACCGTCGTCTGCGTGACCGGCGCCGAAGCCCCCGTCACCGTGGACGATCGGCCGGTCCCCATGTGGGAGCCGGTCACCGTCCCCGCCGGTTCGGTCCTCGATATCGGCGCGCCCCACGACACCGGCCTGCGCACCTACCTCGCCGTCCGCGGCGGCATCCTCGCCCCCGACTATCACGGCAGCGCCGCGACCTTCACCCTCGGCGGGTTCGGCGGTATCACCGGCCGCGCCGTGGCCACCGGCGACATCCTCGGCCTCAAACCCGACGCGGGCGGCCTGTTGGAGCCCACGCCGATCCCGGCCGGCGAACGCCCCGAATTCGGCCACATCTGGTACGTCGGTGTCGGCGAGGGGCCCCAGCCCGCCCCCGACTACTTCACCCCCGCCGATATCGACCAGTTCTACGACGCCACCTGGCAGGTACAGGCCCACGCCAACCGCACCGGCCTGCGCCTGGCCGGCCCCAAACCGACCTGGTCGCGGACCGACGGCGGCGACGCCGGCCTGCACCCCTCGAATCTGCACGACTGCCCGTACAGCGTCGGCGCGCTCAATCTCTCCGGCGACACCCCGATCCTGCTCGGCCCGGACGGTCCCAGTCTGGGCGGTTTCGCCTGCCCGCTCACCGTGATCTCCGCGCACCGCTGGAAACTCGGTCAGATGCGCCCCGGTGACCAGGTGCGTTTCGTCCCGGTCGGCGACGACCGCACCGGCGCGTTCCGTTCCGCATCCGCGCTGCGCGGCCGCGGCCGCCCCACCCCCGAACTCCTCGGCTCGCGGGAGCAGGACAACGGCGTCCTGGGCCGCCGCGACGCCGGAAGCGGCACGCCCGAGGTGAGATACCTGCGCGGCGGCGACGACAATGTGCTGATCGAGTACGGCCCGAGGGAACTCGATCTCGGGCTGCGGATGCGGGTACACGCCCTGAGCGAGCGCCTCGAACAGGCGTCCATCCCCGGCCTGATCGATATCACCCCCGGGGTGCGCTCCTTGCACCTGCACTTCGACCCGGATGTCATCGATCAGCGTACGGTGGTCCGGCTGCTCGGTGAATTCGAGGACGATATCCCCGATACCGCCGATCTGCGGGTCCCGAGCCGCCATATCGAACTTCCGCTGTCCTTCGACGACCCCACCATCGGGCAGGCCATCGAACGCTACGGTCGCGGTGTCCGCGCCGAAGCCCCCTGGCTGCCGTCCAATATCGAGTTCATCCGCCGGATCAACGGGCTGGACAGTGTCGACGACGTACGCGATATCGTCTTCGACGCCCAGTACATGGTGCTCGGTCTCGGTGACGTCTACCTCGGCGCGCCGCTGGCCGTCCCGCTCGACCCCCGCCACCGGCTGGTGACCACCAAATACAACCCCGCCCGCACCTGGACCCCGTCCGACGCGGTGGGTATCGGCGGCAAGTACCTCTGCGTCTACGGTATGGAATCCCCCGGCGGCTACCAGCTCGTCGGCCGCACCGTCCCGATCTGGTCGGGGTACCGCCAGCGGGCTCCCTTCGAGATCGGGAAGCCGTGGTTGTTCCGGTTCTTCGACCGCATCAGCTGGTATCCGGTCGCGGCCGGGGAACTGCTGGACCTGCGCGCCGATATGGCGGCGGGCCGGTACGAGATGCGCACGAGCGTCGGGGAATTCGCCATGACCGACCACCTGGAGTTCCTACGAGACAACGCCGGGAATATCGCCGCCACCGAGGAATACCGGCCGGCCGCGTTCACCGCCGAACGGCAGCGATGGGAGGCCAGCGGCGAACTGAGCGACCGGGCCGATCTCGCCGTCGAACCCGAACCCGCCGAGGATCTCGACCTACCCGCGGGCGCCCATATCGCGGCGGCGCCCATGATGGCCAATGTCTGGCGGGTCGAGGTGGCCGCGGGCGAGTACGTCGAGGCGGGCACCACCCTGCTCGTGCTGGAGGCCATGAAGATGGAGCTGCCCGTGGTCGCGGAGGTCTCCGGCACCGTGCACACGATCACGGTCGCGGCAGGCGACCAGGTCACCACCGGCGCCCCTCTGGTCGCCGTCGAAACCGAAGGAGCGGCATGACGATGGAGCAACTACCGCTAGCGGAACCGGCGATGGATACGCCGGTACGCGTCGCCGACAAGGTCACCCGTGCCTACCGGATGATCCGCGAACACGATCGCCCCGAAATCTGGATCACATTACGCACCGAGGCCGAGGTCGCGGCCGAGGCCGCCGCGCTCGACGCCCGGCTCGCGCGGGGCGAGCGGTTGCCGCTGGCCGGGGTGCTCCTCGCGGTCAAGGACAATATCGACGTCGCCGGAATACCCACCACCTGCGCCTGCCCGGGTTTCGGTAGGACGCCGCAGCACACTGCTCCCGCTGTGGCCCGGCTGATCGGTAAGGGCGCGCTCGTCCTCGGCAAGACCAATCTCGACCAGTTCGCCACCGGACTGGTGGGTACCCGCAGCCCGTACGGCGCGGTCCGCAACGCCCTGTTCCCCGACCGTGTCTCCGGCGGCAGCAGCTCCGGCTCGGCCGTCGCCGTCGCACTCGGCATGGTCGACGCGGCACTGGGCACCGATACCGCGGGGTCGGGCCGGGTACCGGCCGCGCTCAACGGGGTCGTGGGCATCAAACCGACCCTCGGGCTGGTCTCCACCACCGGTGTCGCCCCGGCCTGCCCCGACTACGACGCGGTCACCATTTTCGCCCGCGATCTGGCGCTCGCCACCGAGGTGACCGCCGCCATGATCGGCCCCGACCCCGCCGACCCCCGTTCCCGCACCTGGCCGGCCGACACTCCCCTGGGCACGCCCGCCCGAACCACCCTCGCGGTCCCCGCCGACCACAACTTGACCGCCCTCTCCCCCGCCTACCGCGCCGCCTTCGACGCCACCGTCACGCGCTGGCGGGCCGGCGGCGGGGAGGTCGCCACGGTCGATATCGGCGAACTGCTCGACGCCGCGACACTCCTCTACGACGGCGCCATCGTGGCCCAGCGCTACGCCGCGATAGGCGAATTCCTCGCCGGGGAACCGGAGGGCGCCGATCCGGTGGTCGCGCGGATCGTCGCTGGCGCGGCGCGGCCCGCCGCCCACGAATACGTCACCGACCTCGGCCGTCTCGCCGTCGCGGCCGCCGCCGCGCGCCGGCTGTTCGCCGAATATCCCGCCCTGCTCCTGCCCACCACCACCGAGCATCCGACCCTCGCCGCGGTCACCGCCGAACCGGTGGCGATCAACAGCCGGATGGGCACCTTCACCAATTTCTGCAACCTTCTCGACCTGGCCGCGGTCGCGGTACCGGGCGAGGAGACCGCGGCGGGCGATCCGTTCGGCGTCATGCTGGTGACTCCGAAGTTCGCCGACCAGGTGGGTATCGATCTGGCCGCCCAGCTGCTGGACACGCCCGCCCCGCTGCTCACCGGGACCGGCACCGACCTTCTGGTCGTCGGCGCCCATCTACGCGGCCTGCCCTTACATCACCAGTTGGAACAGGCGAAGGCGCGGTTCCTCGGCGAGGTGGTCACCTCGGCGGCGTACCGCATGGTCGCACTGCCCGCCGAACCACCCAAACCCGGCATGCTCCGGGTCGGTGCGGACGCCGGCCGGGCGCTGCCCGGCGAACTGTACCGGCTCTCCCCGGCGGCCCTGGGCACCTTCCTGAGCGATCTGCCGGCCCCGATGACACTGGGAAAGGTGGAACTGGACGACGGACGCTGGGTCACCGGCTTCGCCTGCGACTACGAATCCGCTCGCGACGCAACGGATATCACCGAATACGGAGGGTGGCGCGACTACTTGAACACCAGTCGTTGACACTCCCCGCCCGAGACCCCGTGCGGCCCGTCCAACCGCACGGCGCCACCCGGCCGTTCCCGATGAGGGTTGCAGGGCAGCCTGCGAAGCAGGAACGGCCGGGTGGCCATCGGCCACCCGTGATGCGAAACGAGGACGGGCCACCCCACCGCCGGGTCCACTGACCTGCGGCGCCCGCTCGCCGCACGTAACCCACAGTGCTGGACTACAATTCACGACGATCATGACTGCCGAAGCGGGAGGGATTCGTTGTGCCGGAGCGTGCCGTGCCACCGCCGCCCGGCCCGGCCCATCTCCACGGCCGCCTGCGCGCCACCGCGATCCGCGAGCGCGACCCCTTCGGCCGGCAGCCCGCTTCCCGCGTATCGGACCACCGCCGGTGCGGCGGATGCGCCCATCGCACCTCGCCGGCCCCGTACACCTGCCGCCGGGCTTCCTCCCCGCAGCATCCGGCCCGCCGTGCGCGAAAGGTCGCGCCGATCCGGCGCACCCCGCCCACCCGGCCGGGCCGCCCTCGATTATCGACGGCCGGCGGCCCCGCCACCGCGCGGTGCTCCGGCCCGAATTCCCGGTGACGAAGACGGTTCCGCTCCCGGCGCCGTACGCCGTCACTCGGACCGCCCCGTGATTGTTCCGAGTCGGGAACAGCGCTCGAGAGTACGCGTCCCGGGCGCCCGCAGTCTTTGTCGGGCCGCCGTGCGCCGACGCCGGCCGTGATCGGGGCCTTCGACCGAACCATCGATCCGCTTGGAGTACGTGACCATGTCGATTCCGTCCACGCGTCCGGCCACCCAGGGGTCGCCTCTCGCACCCGGTGGCGAGCGTGTGCCGCTGTACGCACCCGAGTTCGCCGCCGACCCCACCGCCGCCTATCGGGAGATGCGGCGCCGGTACGGCGCGCTGGTGCCGGTGGACCTGGCGCCGGACGTCCCCGCGACGCTCGTCGTCGGATACCGCCACGCGCTGCGCATCCTGCACGACCCCGACCACTTCCCGGCCGACCCGCGCCGCTGGCAGGAGACCGTACCACCGGATTGCCCGCTGCTGCCGATGATGGAGTACCGGCCCAATGCCCTGCGTTCGGCCGGTGACGAGCATCTCCGCCTGCGTTCGCCCATCGTCGCGGGTCTCGAGGCGGTGGATCTGCATCAATTGCGCGCCACCATCGAACGGCTGGCGATCCCGTTGATCAACGACTTCTGTGAGACCGGCACCGCGGACCTGCGCACCGAGTACGCGTTCCCGCTGACCTTCGCCACGCTGACCGAACTGATGGGCCTGTCACCGGAAGCCGGGCATACTGCGTTCGAGGGTATGGCCGCGATTCTGGACGGCACCTCCGCGGAGAGCGCCGCCGAAGGCAATACGCGTTTCGCCGGGGCACTGATGGAGGTCGTCGGACAGAAACGCGCACCTGCCCGGCCCACGATGTGACCTCGTACATGATGCAGCACGAATCCGGGCTCGACGATATGGAGATGGTGCAGCAGGCGGCCCTGGTGTACGCCGCCGGTACCGAGCCGACCACCTCACTGATCACCACCACCCTGCGGCTCATGCTCATCGACGAACGGTTCGGCAGCCATATGCTCGGCGGTTCGCTGTCGACCCGCGACGCGATCGACGAGGTGCTGTTCACCGATCCGCCGCTGCCGAACTTCTGCACCTCCTACCCGCGCCAGCCGATCCTCATCGGAAACACCTGGCTGCCGGCCGATCAGCCGGTGGTGATCAGCATCGCCGCCTGTAACACCGACCCGAAGATCGGTGGCGGCGAACGGATCGGCAACCGCTCCCATCTCGCGTGGGGCCAGGGCAGTCACGCCTGCATGGCCGAAAACATCGCGCGCATCATCGCCGGTGAGGCGGTGGACCAGTTGCTCGACGCCCTGCCGGAGATCGAGCTCGCGATCCCCGCCGAGGAGCTCACCTGGCGCCCCGGACTGTTCCACCACGCCCTGAGCGAGCTCCCGGTGCAGTTCCCCCCGTCCGCTCCCCTGACCCCGCTGATGACAGGAGCACCCCGATGACCCCGGAGCAGTCGCAGACCGAACCGCTGGTCCTCGACCCCGCAGGCGCCGATTTCCACACCGAGATCCATCGGATCCGTACCCGCGGCCGGATGGCCCGGATCGAACTCCCCGGCGGCGTGCCCGCCTGGTCGGTGATCGACGCCGAGCTGCTGGAGAAGTTGTTCACCGATCCCCGGGTCTCCAAGGACGCTCACCGGCACTGGCCCGCCATGCATACCGGCGAGATCCCGCAGGACTGGGTGATGTGGCCGTGGGTCGCGGTATCCAATCTGCTCACCGCCTACGGCGACGACCACCGGCGGCTGCGGAAACTGGTGGCGCCGGCCTTCACCCACCGCCGGACCCAGTCGCTGCGGCCCCGGATCGAGGCGATCACCGCCGAACTGCTCGACGATATCGCCACCACCCCGGCCGATCGGCCCGTCGACCTGCGCGACCGTTTCGCCTGCGCCCTCCCGATCCGGGTGATCGGCGAACTGATGGGCGTGCCCGCCGAATTGTCCGCCGCCCTGCGCACCTACGCCGGCGGCACCCTCGACACCACGCTCACCCCCGAGCAGGCCCAGGCCAATTTCGCCGGCCTCTACACCACCCTGCACGAACTGCTGAACTACAAGCGCCGCAACCCCGGTGACGATCTCACCACCATCCTCATGACGACCCACGACGAGGACGGTTCGAAACTCGGCGAGCAGGAGCTGGGCGACACCCTGCTGCTCATCATCGTCGCCGGCCACGAGACCACCGCCAATCTCCTCGATCACGCCGTCTACGCCCTGCTCACCCATCCGGAGCACCGCATCGCCGCACTCGACGGGCAGCTCGACTGGACCGAGATCATCGAGGAGACGTTGCGCTGGGAACCTCCGATCGCCCATATGCCGATGCGCTTCGCCCTGGAGGACATCGATCTGTCCGACGGCTACCGCATCACCAAGGGCGACGCCATCCTGGCCGGGCTGGCCGGCGCCGGCCGTGACCCGCGGGTCCATCCCGACCACCCCGACACCTTCGACCCGACCCGGCAGTCCAAGGACCACATGGCCTTCGGGCACGGCGTGCACCACTGTCTCGGCGCCCCGTTGGCCCGGCTCGAGGCCGCGGTCGCGCTGCCCGCCCTGTTCGCGCGCTTCCCCGAGATGCGCCTGGCCGCCGACCCCGCCGCCCTCGGCAATGCCCCGAGCCTGGTCACCAATGGACATCGCACCCTCCCGGTCGTGGTCTGAACCCGATCCGGAACTTAGGATTGACTAACCTAAGGCCGATCGCTAGCGTTTCGCATTACCCGAGTGGGTTTCGCCCTGCGTTCCCCCACCCGGGCCGCGCCGGCGGACGAGGTACGCGTCCTCGCGAACATCGCCGCCGTCGCATCGCTTCGCAGGTTGGTCTTAGAAGGGGCCGTCATGTCCAAATTCATCAGAATCGCCACTGTCTGTATTCTCACCGCGCTCATGGGATTCGGCCTGGCGCACCCCGCATCGGCCGATTTCTCCATCCGGGCCTCCCAGACCTCGGATCTCTACGTCCGCGACGAGGTCCCGAGCCTGGCGCAGATCGAGAAGCAGTTCGCCGCGTTCTGGAACCCGAATATCGCCATGGAACCCAAGATCGAAGTGAGCTACAACGGGCCGTCCGCCCGCCCCGCCCTCGAACGGGTCATGGAGGGCAGCAAGACCATGGATTTCTTCTCCATCCAGGGTCGTGCCATCGCACCGGTCGATATCTCCGGCAACACCATGTCCGTCACCGTGCACGGCGTGATGGCCGGGTTCCCCGCACAGAGTGTCCTCTACCACTACATCCGCGAGGGCGGCCTGTGGAAGTTCGACTGGAAGGCCACCTGCCAGGAAATGCAGTGCCAGGGTAACCCCTCCTTCGGCTACTGAGTTCGGACACACCCGGGCGGAGCGACCATGGATCATTCGATCCGGGACCGCTCCGCCCGGGGGGTTACCCATTTCCGAAACAATCTCCGGGACTTCGTTTCCCGGCGGTTTCCGGCACCAGTCACCCAGGAATCCCAATGATCAGCGTTCGGGGCGTTTCCAAACGCTTCGGTGAGAAACTCGCCGTCGACGACGTCACTTTCGAGGCCGAGCCGGGCTCGATTACCTATTTGCTCGGCCCGAACGGTGCCGGGAAAACCACGGTGATGCGCATGATCGCCGGCCTGGCCCGCACCGGTTCCGGCACGATCTCGGTGAACGGCAGCGGATTACGCGACTTCCGCAGTACCCCGACCGAAATCGGTTTCGGCCTCGGCGCTTTCGCCCGGAACCCGGGGCACACCGCCGAACAACATCTCCGCTGGCAAGCCCGCCTCGGCGGCCTCCCCGCCTCGAATATCGGCCCGGCACTGGACCGCGTCGGCCTCGACCGGGTCGCGAAACGCCCCGTCGGCAAGTTCTCCTACGGCATGCTGCAACGCCTGGGCATCGCCTCCGCCTTGCTCGGCGACCCGAAAACCCTGGTCCTCGACGAACCCGCCAACGGCCTGGACATCGAAGGCATCATCTGGCTGCGCGAACTACTCCTCGGCCTGGCCGCCGAAGGCAAATGCCTGCTCGTGGCCTCCCACAATCTCACCGAAGTCGAGATCACCGGCACCCGCGTGGTCATCATGGGCAAGGGCAGAGTGCTGTCCGATACGAGTAAGGACGAACTGGTGACGGCAGGGTCCGGCCCACGCCCGCTGGAAGCGGCCTACATCGAAATCACCAAGGACAGCATCGAATACGCCGCTACCGGAGGTGCCCGGTGATCGCCACCCATCTCGTGCGTGCCGTCCGCAGCGAACTCGCGAAAATTTCCTGGCGCAGCCCGATCTGGTACGCCATAGTCCCTCTCGCCGTCGCGATCCCGCTGGGCATCAATTTCGGTATCGCCAAGGCCACCGAATCCAATGCCCTCAACGGCGCCGGCGGAATGGACACCGACAACGCCGCCTATTGGGTTCTCGTGTTCTCGTCCTTCATCCTCATGGCAGGCGGGGTCTCCTCACTGTGCGCGGAATTCAAGGACAACACGATCGAAACGGTTTTCGGCATCCAAACCCGCCGCTGGATCCTCCCGGTCGCCAAACTCATCGTCTTCGGCGTGATCGCCGCGATCACCGCCGCCGTCGTCACCTTCCTGGTCCTGTGGGCATTTCCGCAGGTGTTCCCCGGGATCTGGGGCCGGGTCGAGGTGTTCTCGGGGGACGGGGTCCAGTTGCTGATCGGGGTCCCGGTCTACACACTGCTGATCTCCGCGCTCGGCTTAGGAGTGGCGGCACTGATCCCGAAGCCGGGGCTGGTGGTCATGATCGTGCTGCTGTGGAAATTCGGGGTGGAGGTTTTCGTGACCTTCGTCCCGGGGGATCTCGGCGTGACCCTGCAACAGCTGTCGCCGTTCAAGAACGGGGAGCTCGGGGTGGGGCAGTTGGCGACGATCGAGAGCATGTTCGGCGGGCAGAACGGGTCACTGATCTACTTCGCGGTGGTCTGCGTGGCGATCTTCGCGGCGGGCACGGTGCGGCTGTCCCGCACGGACCCACAAGGCCACTGACCGGCGACAACGCCCGTCACGGCTAGAACGGCGGATCGTGAATGGCGAGAAGCGGGCGGCGGACCCGAATGATCGGGCCGCCGCCCACACATTCGGCAGAGTGGCCGACCCGCGCGGAACCCCGCCTGCCCTCGTCCCCGGTCCGCAGCAATCCCCGCGACGACGGAAAACGGCTGTTACTGCGCGTGGCGGCGCACCGAAACGACGCGACCGGGGCACTCCTCGGGGCCCGATTCGACCGACCACGTCGTCATGCGAGACCTGTCCACCGGGGTGGTCATAGAAGGGCCACCGTCGAACTCCTGGGACACGGTGCGGCTTGCCGGGCAATCCCATAAGGACATGGCCGCGGCCGTCGATTCCGTGGTAGCGCGTACGCGACCACGAAACGGTCCCGTTCACCACCGACTTCCCGCGGCAGCCGCTCTGTAATAAGGGCATGACAACAGCGTTGACCGATCGGGAGCCGCTCGGGTCCGGCACCCGAACACGGCACCGGGGCATTCTCTGGTTCCTCATACTCGCCTTCGCGGGAGCGTGGATTCCGTGGGGAATCGCCGGAGCCGTCGGATTCTCCCTCGACAATCCGGTGGTCCAGCTGCTCACCGGGGCTTTCGTTCCCGCTCTCGCCGCGATCTGCACCCGGCGGTGGATCACCCGCGAGGGCTTCGCCGATGCCGGTTTGCGGCTGCGGCTCACCCGCCAGTGGCGGTCGTACCTGGTTGCCGCACTGCTCCCGATCGGTGTTCTCGCCCTCGCGCTCGGGCTGGCGTTGGTGCTGGGTATGTGGCGTCCCGAGGCCGGAGATTTCGATTCCGGTCATGTGCTGTTCCTGGCGCTCGCGCCGATCATCCCGGTCGTGGCCGCGCCGATCTTCTTCGGTGAGGAATTCGGCTGGACCACCTATCTGCGCGACCGTCTGGTGCCCGGCCGCCCCGTCCTCACCACATTCGCGACCGGCGCGATCTGGGGGGTGTGGCATTGGCCGCTGCCCTGGGTGGGGTATCTCGGGGCGGGTGGTTCCGCCGCCGACGCGTTCATCGCCATGCTGCTGTGGTTGCCGCTGTCGATCGAGCTCGAGTTCGTGATCGGCTGGTTGTGGACGCGCAGCGGTTCGGTATGGCCGCCGGCTCTGCTGCACGGCGGGAGCAACCTCGTGCTGGCGCTGGGACTGGAACTGTTCGCCGGTACCGCCGACCCGTCGGGCGCCGCCACTACTCTGCTGATGTGCGCAGCATATTCGCCCGTGGTCGCGTGGATCGTCGTAGCGACGAAGCGCGGCGGCCCACAGCGCAGGCAACCGGCGACGACGACCGGAGTCCGGCGGTGACCGCGGTGAGGTCCGCACTCCGGACCGGCCCGCGTTTCCTCATCTCCCGTTGGCCGTGGCGCGCGTTGCTCTCCGTATTCTGCGGTGGTGTCCTCGCGGCGGCCGCGGCGGTCGGTTTCGTGCCGGTAGTACTGCTCGGGCTGACCCGCGATCTGCGGGCCGCCCTGTGGGAGCCCATGCTGCGACTTCACTGCGCTCGGCTCCGACTCGTCGACCCCGACACCGCGGACCACGCCGCCGCCCGGGTGCGGGCCGACGCGGCCGAGCGCCGGTTGCCCAGCGCCCGGCACGCCACCTACCTCGTCGCCACCACTGTGTTCGGCGGTGCGGTGTGCTGCCTGGCAGTGTTCGGTTTCATCGTCGCCGCGGTCCTGCTCGCCGCGCCGCGCCTGGTCCGGAGTGATTACTTCGACCTCGGTCCCTGGGTGGTCGACGAGCCGACGGAAGCATGGATCTGCGCAGGCGCGGGGTTCGTCGCCGCGATCTTGCTGTTGGTACTGCTCAGCGCCTGGTCGGCGCTCGAAGCGCTGGTGGCCCGGACGCTACTACTGGCCCCCGACGCCGACCGTTGGCAGCGCGAAGCCTTCCGAATCGAGAACTCCCGTTCCGCGCTGTTGGAAGCGGAAGGGTTCGAGCGCGAACTCCTCGAATCCGAACTGCACGACCGGGTCCAGCATCGCCTCGTCGCCCTGTCGATGACCCTGGGCCTGGCCGAATCCCAGGATGCGCAGGGACCCACCGGCCGCGTCGCCGCCGAAGCCCACCGGCAGGTCGACGAAATCCTGAGCGAACTGCGGGCCGTCCTGCGCGGCTTCTCGCCCCGGGTCCTGACCGAGCGCGGACTGGGTCCGGCCCTGATCGATCTCGCGGCGGATCTTCCACTCGATATCCGCATCGACCTCGACGACGCATCCGGCCCGGGAAGCCGGCTACCACCGGCCGTCGAGCACATGTCCTACGTCTTCGCCGCCGAATCCCTCACCAATGTCGCCAGGCACACCGACGCCACCCGAGTCGACCTCCACGGCACCCACACCGGTACACAGTGGATTGTGACCATCACCGACGACGGCCCGGGCGGCGCCCACATGGTGGGCGGCCACGGCCTCGACCGCCTGCAACGCCGCCTCGCGGCCCTGGACGGACAACTGACGGTGTCCAGCCCACCCGGCGGACCGACCACCATCCGAATGGAGTGCACAGTGTGACAGCCCCACCCTCTCGACTACGGATCGTGCTGGCCGAGGACAGCCCGCTGCTACGCGCCGGGCTGGAGAGTGTGCTCGCCTCGGCCGGCCATGAGGTGAGCGCGGCAGTCGGCGACGCACCCGGCCTCCTTCACGCCTACGCGGCCTACACGCCCGACCTGGTGATCACCGATGTCCGGATGCCGCCGCACGGCACCGACGACGGTCTCCGCGCCGCCGCCGAACTCCGTAGGCGCGACCCACGCCTACCGATAGTGGTTCTGTCACAGTACGTTTCCGTCGCCTACCTGGACGACTTACTCGGCGATGATTCGACCGCCGGGGTGGGGTACCTCCTGAAAGAACGCGTCGGACACGTCCGGCAGTTCCTCGACACCATCGCCCGGGTCGCCGCAGGCGAAACGATCGTCGACCCCGAGGTCGTCCGAGCCCTCGTCAAGTCCAGCCGGCACCACACTCCCCTGGCCGACCTCACCGCCCGCGAACGGGAAGTACTCGCACTGGTGGCGGAAGGCAAGACGAACTCCGGCATAGCGGAGGTGCTGACGGTTTCGGAAGCCGCTGTGCGCAAACACATCGGCGCCATCTTCGCGAAACTTCCGCTACTCGACGGCGATCGGCGAGTTCAGGCGACGCTCATCTACCTGCGTTCACTCGGCCAGCCCCCGACCCCCTGACCGACGTTGGGCACTCGGTGCCGCTCTCCTCCCTGAGCGCACTGCCTTGCCAACGAGGTCGGATACAGCGCGCACCCACCATCGAGGTCCCTGCAGCCGACACTTCCGCATGGCAAACTGCCACAAGAACCACGGATTTGACGCGTTCGTGGTTCAAGTGCGTTTGCAGATCTGCGGCTTATCCACCGTCAACGGTGCACAGGCGCCAGCGTTGATCTTCGCGTCAAACGTTCGAGTCGCCATCGCCTGCACAGTTGGTCAGCGTGGTTTGGTCATGAATCCCGTACTGTCCGGACTGGAGGAGCGAAGTCGGATCCGCCGTCAGTGCTCGATCGCATCCAGGTAACGCTGCCGCTCATCGGCTGGGATACCCTTGTCCTTCTCCATGTTCTTACGGACGATAGATCGAATCTTCTCTATGTCGATCTCCAGAGATTTCAGAGTATAAACATCTTCACCGTTGGCCTTGGTGGCGTCGATGTCGAGTCCTAGCTCACGCAGTTCCCGGGTTCGGCGCTCCGTGTGGACGGAATCTGCTGTCACGATGCGAAGCCTTGCAGCGGGTACTGGGGCGCCCTTGTCATCGAAGAGCACGCCGAAGAGTTCTTCGTGCGTCCTGCTTCCGTAGGGCACACGTAGATATTTTTCGGGGATCACGTCCCGGTAGCGGCGGACGATCTCCGTGCCGAGCCTCTCGCGCAAATCGTGGAAAGTCCCGCAACGTTCGGGCAGATACTGTCGCATCCGAGCCTGCATGGCATCAGCGGCAAGTGACTTCGCCCGCAGGTAGGCGTCGAATGTGTCCTGTGCCGACTCCCCCGCTTCGAGCTGCTCGAGAAGCTCCTTTACCGCTACTGCGGCCTCACCTCGAAGACGAGGCCAATCATCTCCTCGGGAAAACGTGCTCTCAGTCATGTGCGATATCGCCTCTCATCGCGTCAGAAGTTGGTCAAGGAGGTGCTCAGGAGGGTAGCGCAGCACGTGGGTATCCTCTCCCGCATTTTCGATTGCTTCCAGATCTCCGAGCCACTCCCGAAGAAACTGCGCGCTCTGGCGGTCCTCGGTATTAGCACGCTTGAAAACGACACGGCTACCGATACGGACCCGGGTGTCATGTAATCGGACAGGGGGGGCTTCTGCCAGTGCATCCTGGAGGTCCAAACCGGCTGCGAGACGGCGGATATCGGATACAAAGTCTAGTACGGTGACGCGGTCTTTGCCGGGTGCAAGTCTCAGACCGCGTCCCAGCTGCTGTACGAAGATTCGGCGGCTATGGGTGACGCGCTGGAAGACCACGATATTTACGTCCGGTACGTCTACGCCTTCGTTGAGTACATCGACGGCGCAGAGGACCCCCGTCCGGCCGTCTGCGAAGTCCCACAGTATCCGGTTGCGCTCTGCTGCTCTTATTGCTGTGCCGTTCGACCGTCGCGAAGCTATCATGTCGGCCGAAGTGAAACCAAGTGCGTTGATACGCGCTGCCATGCGCTCTGCGTGATCGATCGTGCCGCAGAACACGATGCCCCGCGGCCGCTGTTGCTCGCCCCAAGCCTCTGCGAGGCGATTTACGACGGCGTCGTCCCACTCGTCGATGAACAGCGTGCGGTTGATCCCCCGGGGGGTCAACCGCACGCCCAATTGAGGGGCATCCCTCGCGAGCCGGTCCCAATCAATGTTGTCGGTGTACATCTGGTAGTCAACGTTCGCGAGATAGCCTTGGCGCAACCCTCGGACGATATCGACGTCAACCACAGGTCTGTCAAACCACCGATGTAAAGCTTGGCCGTCAGGCCTCCACGGCGTGGCAGTGAGACCCACGAGAAAGGCGCCGCCGTCACCGGCGGAGAGTTCGTCGAGGACCGAATCATAGGCCTGCATGCCCAAGTGGTGACATTCGTCTACGATTACCAGGCCGAAGTCGGGCAGAGTCCGTCCGGAGGTGATGGCATGGGCGATACTGTCCACACAGGCGAATACGACATCGACCTCTCTCAGGGCATCCACGTCCGGCCGCTCGTACCCGTTCCACACACCGGTGGCGGCAGAGGCCGGGAGGAGCGGCCAGAAGGCGCGCTCCAACTGGTAGACGAGCTCGTTGCGGTGGGCAAGCACTAAAGTCTTCAGCCCAGGGCGCAGGCCCGTGAAACGGCGGTGAAACTCGCCTGCTACGAAAGTTTTTCCCAGCCCCGTTGCCAGGACGACCAGGGCGCTGCGGGCCCCGTCCATACTCGCCCGCACAAGGCGCTCCACTGCCAATTCCTGGTACGAGCGCAGCTGGAAACGCTCGGGGTCGCGAACGGACATAGGCAGTTCCGGGACACGCTCTGCATGCCGGATGAGTGTGCGGCGGTCCCAGAGTTGTAGAGGTATACCGGAGGCGGCCAGCTGTTTCTGCTGTGTTCGGACCGAGGAGTCGAAACCCGCCGAGCTCACGATCACAGGAATATGCGCGTCGTAGCGTCGGCAGGCCTCCACGGTCTCGGCCACGACAGATGCACCTACACGGCTGCGCCAGTGTTTGATCTGAAACAACCACCGTTTCCCACCGAAGGTCCCGATAACATCGGCCCCACCGTCTCCTGAAGCCCCAGCCAGCTGTACTCCAGCGTAGCCGCGGGTCAGGAGCAAGCGCTGAACAGTGCGCTCGAGCGCTTGCCATCCTGTGCCGGCCAGCAGCAGGTCCGTTACGATGCGCTGCGCGCTCACGCGAGCTTGCCGTTGAGGAAGTCGACAGCAGCCCGAGCGCGCACCACCAGGAGTCGCTCCGGTTGCTCGTAACGGAGGTAGGAAGCACAGTCTTCCAGACAACGCAAATACTTGGTGTGCAGCTCTTCGCCCACTTTGGCAGCGACAACAGGCCCCAAAGCATCGCTGGGCCACGGCTCGCTCCACACCCGACCGCCAAACCACGTAGGCGCATGGCGGTTGAAGAAGGCAACCAGGCTCTCATGGTCGCAGTACCGCAGGTAGGCACCGGAACTTCGAAGCCGGTCCATTTCGGTCAAGTCGACACCGGAGTTGATCATGGACTCTGCCAGGCTCTTCTGCTGACCTTCGTCTAGCTCGTCGTAGAAGTCAGCTGCGTTTGAAGCATCGACGACGCGCTCCCGCAAGGTGTTGAACAGTTCTTTGATCTCTTCGCGAACTGTATCGGCGCTATCGGCCACACGTTCGCCCCACCCAGCCTTGAGTAACTGGGATGTGAGCGCAGCGATCGTATGCCCTGGATGGGCAGCGAGGCGTGAATCCGAGTGCAACGTGTGCAGGAACCGTGCAGCCTCGACGGCCAGAAGATGCTCCGGGCGGAATCCCATCGACGTGAACGCTGGATGGGTGAGGTCTATGTATACCTCAAGGCGCCCGGGGGCCTTGCTCGTGACGAGGGGAACCGATGGCTGCCGGTGTGCCGCAGCTATCGGTCTCACCACTACAAACACTGCGACGTCCAGGGGATCTGTGGTCTTGCCGTTCACGAGTTCAACGCTGAGGCTGCGAACGCTCAGATCCGCGTTCTTTTCGGCCGTCGTCCGCAACACTTCGGGACTCGCCGGGTGAGGCGCCCCTTGAATGGCGCCGCATGTCGTGCATGTTTCAATGCCGGCCTTGTTGCTACATCCGCAGAACGCACAAACCCAGGGAATTTGAACCTTCGGGGTTTGCGCTTCTCCGCAGTTGGGACACGATTGCGCCGAACGCGGAATCTCCCTACGGCACGCATCGTTCAGACACTTTTTGCCGAGAAGGACTCTCGTGCACCCCTGGCACCTCTCAGCTTCGGGCGTATTCTGGAACCCACATTCCTCGCACTCCGGGAGTTCTTCGATGGGCGGTTCGTTCGCCGTCTCTACGAGCTCCCACCACTTAAGGTCGTCGTAGTAGCCGGGCTCTCTGTTCCAGAAACGTTGCTTTAGCTCTTCCTCGCGGTCGCGGCTAATACGCACCGCCCTGCCTTTAGCCTCGTCGTACTGTCCGGGGTACATGTCTGCCCGGCCGATCTTCCGCACTCGGCGGTACCCCTGGAAGAGCAATGAGACGGGTGAATCATTCGGCGGTTCTCCTGACTTCTCCCACGACGAGGGGAGCAAGGATCCGCCTCGCAAGTGCTCCATCGCCTCAAGCCACTCTGGGGTGTTGCGCTGGAAGTCCTGCTTCTGGAAGTCGACGGGGACGTGATCGAGGTGCACTTCCCCCACGATCCGTCCGTATTGGGAGTCCATGGGGTACTCGCGTTCCTCCACACCCGTCGTTGGATTCGTGTAGCTGAAGAACGCGCCCTTTTCCCCCGCGCGAATCGTCCTCCCATTTCGCACCAGATCGATTCCGTACTCGTTTGCGTCGTCGTAACGTTGGATGCCCACCCACCCGTGGACACGTTGCACGACGGGCTGGACGTCGCTTGCGCCGCACGCAGGGCAGTTCTCGGAGTCCCCGACCTCAGTTCCGTCCTTCCAGCAGCGGTAGGACCGACCGAGCACCTTATCGACGGAGATCTTCGCCGGGATTTTTCCGAATTTAGGATGTTCGACGAAGCGCGACTCGTGCCACACACAGTACTCGTGCCCACGGCATGCCTCACCGTTGACCGCGATGTGCAGCGCATTTGCACCATCCCGGCGTAGAAGTGTCGAGTAACGGCGCCCAACCATGTCGCGCAGCTGCTTCTTCGGGAATTTGGCCAGCTGGCGGATGAAACCCCCGTTCGGTTCATCCCTCGGCCACCAGTCGCGAACCTCGACAACGGTTCCGTGTTCGAGCCCCGTTGGCTTCTGGACGCGCTCGGCGGTCACCGCGAACTCGCCATTCTCCTGCAGCATGGGCAGGTCCAGCACGACACGCACCGCATCGGGCTCCTCTGACTGCGCGGAGATCACCGTGGTCACTCGCCCCAGTTTGCTGGTCGCGATGTTGAAACCCATTCCAAAGAGCCCAAGCGAGCCGAACTGCGGCTTGCTGCTGAAGCCGGCGCGCATCGCCTGGGCGATCTGCTCTTGGCTCAGCCCCGGCCCGCTGTCCCGCACCCGCACGACGCCCTCCCCACGCTCGACTTCGCTCTGCCCAGGGACTTCGATCCGGACATGCCTGATGTGTTGAGTCTTGCCGAGCTCCTCGCCGTGGCGGAACGAGTCGATTGCGTTGTCGATCAGCTCACTGACCGCGTCGAGAGGTTTGAGCGGCGTATGACTCAGCGCAACCAGGACTTGAGGAGTGGGGGTGATGTCAAGTTTGTTGACAGCCATTGCCGAGTGCCCCGTTCCGTCCTTCGTGAAAGTTGCCGCGAGCGAGCCTAGTATGAAAATCCAGCCAGCCGTTTGGTTTAGCGCAACTTGGGGCCAGTCACGGCGTGCGGCTTCGGTTCGGCGAGGGCCAGCTGGTGAAGGATGAGCCGATCAGCCCGGGGGATGAATCCGTACACCTGGCTGAACCACGGGGCCACCCACGAAGCAGGGCTTTGCGGCCAGTCGCTTGCGCGTAGCACAGTGCTGGACTCCCAGTGCGGTGCCGGTGGTGTGTTCGTGAAGCATGCCGCAGTGTAGGAAATTCTCGGCTCAGCTTTTACCCGCGTGCGCAGTCCTGTGTCGGCGGTGATAGCGATCAGCCACCACTGGAACGTGCGGTGGGTCGGCGACTGCACCGCATCACGAATCGCTGACGTGGTGAGTCCAGCCGCCCGGTACGCCGCGAGAGCCAAACCCTCAGGGGGCTCGGTCCGAGCCGCGTCCACCTCGTCCAACACCAATTCCTCAGGTGTGCCAACTTCTATTGCGCGCTCCAATTCCTCATATGTAGCGGGAGCGATATCCACGTCGAGAAACTCGTGGATACCTTGGAAGAAGTGCTGCGGTGTCTCGATACGGAGGTCGGCTCCGGTCCGCTCGTGCAGTTCCTCGGAGAGCGACGGCCACGGGCGCGCCGAGCGCCCGCCTTCCCTGGGCTGATACCAGTCGCCTTTGGTATCGGCCGAGACGAGTAGCACAAGGCCGGGGTTGTCGGCTTGCGCCATCCGGTCGATGATCTCCTCCCATAGTAAGTAGTCACCTGCGGCCTGCAGAGTGGTGGCTTTGCCCGCGTCGGCGAACCCGGGGGGGATACCGTTCGGGAATCGGTATGTCTGAGCCTCCTCCACTCTGCGCCTAAGGGTTTCGGCCGCAGGACGCGCGGCAACTCGGTCTCCGTAAAGACTGGCGATCCGGGGCAGCACCGGGTCATCCCGGTCCACGGACTCCGGCCCAAGGTCGTGTCCGGCGGATAGGTCTTTGATATGCGCAAGGAGTATTTTGTTCCAGGGGCTGAGCAGCTCCTTCACGGCCTCAGTGGTGATCTCCACCTCCAGCTGAGCCTTAGCATCGGCATCCTGGGCATAGCGGACCAGCAGGTGCTGGACGTGTTTCGCCGCCTCAAGCACTGACTTCTCGGCCTGCTGCAGCTTCTGATTGACGAAGGCCGGTGCTTTCTTGAGCTCCTCAGAGCGGTTTGCGACAACGCGGTGCCGTCCTCGCACAAATTCCAGACCAACCTGATAGGGGAGCCACAGGCGGTACTGAACCCGTTCGAGTGCGTGGAGCAGTTCGTTCCGGGCGGCAGGCGTGTACTCGTAAAGGTTAAGTAGAACGTTGGTATCCAGGACGACAAGGCCTCGACGGAAGAAATCCTCCCGCGCGCTGTCCCCGATCGCTGCCCCGTTCCGAAGCCACGCCCGGTATCGACGGACGAGCTCCAAGTTCGCGTCCAGCGCTGCCCCCTTCTTCGCCAATTATCAACAGGTCAGCCTCGCGGCAGGATGGTGAGCTGTCAAGCCACTTACACTAAAATCTCAGTTCAGCCAGCTACGCATCCTCTCCCGTCGCTCCTAGAACCAACCAGCAAGGCATGCAAGGGAATCGCACCAACGCAAAGGCGACCTGTGGTCAAATCACCCCAGTACCTTTGCCGTGCTGCTGTCGACGTCGCCCCGGCCGCCGTGGGCACGGTCCCCCAACAGCTGGTCTTCTTCATACGCCGGGCACGCAGCGGGGACGAGTCACGCGATCTCGCCTATAGGAGGCTTAGCCTTAGGCTAAGTGGGATGGGGCCGGTCAGCGGGCGGCCGCCAACTACCGCATTCCCGTTTCTGAAGAAGACAGCTCCCGAGCGCCCGTTCGGTTCCCGCGGCCACGCAGGCGTGTTGCTGGCCACTGCGGTCACGATACGTTAGGTTCGAACCCGTGTTCGATTACGTGGCTCACGCGGACGGCCGCCTCAACGGCGGGCTCATGCTCCCAGACTCGAATTACCACCCACCCCGCGGCCCGCAGTGCCTGGTCAGCCAGCCGGTCCCGCTCAACATTGCGGCGCAGCTTGGGTGCCCAGTACCAGTCGTTAGTAGTCGGTTGTCGACCATGCTGGGGACAGACATGCCAGAAGCAGCCGTCAACGAACACTGCGACTTTGCGGGAGGTGAAGACAACATCAGGCCGCACCCGAACTCCCCCATCGAGCCGGAGCAGCAAGTCCTTACGGTAACGGTAGCCCTGAGCGTGAAGGGCGCGCCTCAAGGCCAGTTCAGGCTTGGTGTCGGCTCGGCGGTTGGCGCGCATATTACGCGAACGCCCTTCGTTGAGCGGCGGCGGAGCCGCCCCCGCTGCATACCTCGCCCTGCTGCCCACGTTATCGTCCATGCCGAAGACCATGGTACCGGCGCCCGCAGGAGCAGGTTAGCTTCCGCGCTGCCGGAACCTACCGCATGCCCAGTCGGCCAACGGGCACACCACCAGCAGTGAGAGGAACGCCGATGGGGAAGCTGACGGTCGTCGAGATCTGTGCCGGCGCAGGCGGGCAAGCGCTAGGTCTCGAGCGTGCGGGCTTCGAGCACGAGCTGGCAATTGAACTCGACGCCGCTGCCTCGGCCACACTGCGCGCTAACCGTGACTGGCACGTCATTACAGGCGACGTGGCTGAACCTGCCGTGTGGGACGAAGCACATGGCAAAAAGTTGGCTTTGCCCGAAAATTTTGACCTGCTCGCCGGTGGAGTTCCCTGCCCACCATTCAGCATCGCCGGCAAACAGCTCGGCGCGAATGATGAGCGCGATCTGTTTGCCTGGGCTGTCGAGCAATGCGACGTGCTGAAGCCTAAGGCGTTGCTCCTTGAGAACGTGCGCGGCCTGAGCATGCCCCGCTTCTCCGGCTATCGCCAGCACATACTTGACCGCCTGGGTGAACTCAGCTATGTGGCTGAGTGGCGGCTCCTGCAGGCGTCGGACTTCGGGGTTCCCCAGCTGCGGCCGCGATTCGTGCTCGTCGCACTGCAGGATGAGTACGCTCCATACTTCCGCTGGCCCGAGCCGCAAGGTGATGCACCCACCGTGGGTCAGACCCTCAGAAACTTGATGGGCGCCCGCGGCTGGAAAGGCACCAGCAAATGGGCCGATAAAGCCAACGATATTGGCCCTACCATTGTCGGGGGTTCCAAGAAACATGGCGGCGCGGACCTAGGGCCCACTCGCGCGAAGCGTGCCTGGGCGCAACTCGGAGTCGACGCGATGGGCGTCGCTGACGAGCCTCCTGGCCCTAATGACGAATATGCGGTCGGCCCGAAGCTGACAACCGAGATGGTGAGCCTGCTCCAGGGTTGGAAACCCGAGTGGAACTGGCGATTCGAGGGCAGGAAGACCTCGCGGTACCGGCAAATTGGTAACGCTTTCCCGCCGCCCGTCGCCGAAGCAATTGGGCGGTCCATTAGGTCAGCACTGCTGAAAGAGGGCAAGCGCTCGGAGCGGACAGTCGACACCGCGCACGACCCGATATACCGCGCCCTCCGCACCGCTGAGGACTATCTAACCGCCAGCCAAATCACCCGAGCTATCGGTGTCACGCTCGAACCGCACGAGCTGGAACGGCGGATCAGTCTCCTTAGCCGCGACTTCGACTTAGAAGTCCGCAACGGCAGCGGCTTGACGGCCTATAAGATCGGCGAATTCAAGGCTTTCATCGGGCAGGATGACCATGTTCGTCATGACCTTTTTCTCCGGAACCGCGCCAGAATCAGCTGACGAACACCATCGCTTGTACCAAGCCCGGGACTATCTCGGTAACGGCTCTGGCCCACTTTCGGCGGTGGCCGGTTGTTCAGGCCAGGAGGATGCGGTGGCGGAGTAGCCGGAATCCGGCGCGGCCATACACTTGTCGCTTGATCAGTTTGGTTTTCGTGTTCACACCTTCGACCGGGCCGTTGCTGTAGGGCATGCAAAGTCCGGCCAGGACCGCGTGGTAGTCACGGTCGATACCGCGCAGGAACGGATCGAGCTCCGTTAGCGCTGCGGCGCGGGCGCTGGTCATCCAGTCGTCGAGGTCACGGCCGCGGTGTTCGGTGACGATGCGGGCGAACCTGCTCACCAACTCCGCGAGCACCGTCAGGTCCGGGCAGGTCGCCAGCAGTTCGGTGTCATGAGCGTGCCGCTGCTCGCCCAGTTCACTGGGGCGGGTGGTGATCCAGGCGGTGAGCCGCCGGGGCGAGAGCATAACCCGGTCGCACTCGGCGCGGCCCTGATTCAGGTACTGTGCAGGGATTTAGGCTATCGGCGTAGCCGAGATCAGTGGTCTCGGCCAGCAGGGTAGTGACCGCGACGCCGGGTTCTGTGGCGCGGCGGGCGCGCAGGTGATCGCGGTAGGGTCGACCAGGCTTGCCCGGTATTGCGGTGGGCGGCGCAGTTTCTCGGGTTCGCTGACGCGGGAATACCGTTTGACGGTGTTCAAGCCGAGGCCGAGCCGGCGGGCGCAGTCCATGAGTCCGACCCCGTGGTCGAGGAGGTTGTGGATGGCGTGCCAGCGGGCCAGGGTTGCGGTTTCTCGGGTCAACTTCCGGCGTTTCGGGCCGACGGCGGCCCAGCAGCGGGCGTGGGCGGCGACCACCTTTTCCGCTGCTCGGACCAGATTGTGCCACAGGTGCCAGCGGTCGGCTATCTGGATCGCGGTCGGGGCTCCGCGGCGGATGGCCTCGGCATAGGTCGCCGACCCGTCACGCACGACAAACTCGACGCCGGGATGGGCCCGCAACCAGGTTTCCAAGGTGGTAGAGCGGCGGTCGTGCAGGACGTCGACGCGCTGGTGGGTCGCGCCGTCGATCAGCACGGTCCCGTATCGGTGGCGGCGCAGCAAGGCGAAATCATCCACACTGAGCACCCTCGAGGACGGCAGCCGGGTGGGCGCCGTGGTGTGCGGTCCACTCCTGGAGGAAACGTTCGGCGGCGGTGGAGTGGGCTCGGTAGCCGAGGCGGAGGCCGTCGAGGAAGACCATGAGGTGGACGTCGGCGCCGAACTGTTGGATTGCCTGGGTGTTCATGGCCGCGCCTGGGTGAGAACACTCAGTAGCCGTCGCAGCATCGCGAGGGAGAGGTGGGTGCTCGGGTGGGCGGCCCGACCAGCGGGTAGGTAAGGCCGCGAGAGACGGCTCGTTCGCCGAGACTGCGTGTGGCAGGGACGAGTTCGCCGGCTTCTGCCAGGAGTGCGAAAGCGGCGGCTTTACGTGGGCAGTCCAAGCGATTGCAGTTCAGGTGGGTCTGCATGATGTGGTGCGCGTCGGCGATGTGCAGCCGGGTGTCGGGTTCGCTGTGCGAGGCCTCGGGCAACCAGATGGGCTCGCGGGGAACGTCATGTGGATTCGTGCCGATTTTCATCCAGAGCTGCCCCGGACAGACCGTCATGAGGTCGCAGGTGTCGCAGACTCGGCCGGGGTGGTTTTCGAGATGCTCGAGGTCGGGGGTGATCAGCGTTGTTGTGCCGGTCGCGCGGACAATCCCGAGGACGTGACCGATGGCGTCCGGAACGGAGTCGGGCCCGAGTCGGACTATATAGACCAGCGTGTGACGCTGCCGTCGGGCGAGTCGACGGATAGCTTCCGCGTCGCGGGTTTCATAGGGCGAGAGGTCGGATCGGAGATAGCCGATCGCGCGGTGGCGATGCGATTGGTGCAATTCGTTCACCGGACGTAACGTCATCTGTTCTATCCCTTTTCGAAGATGGCGATTTGCCCGGTGACCGCGCATGCCAATTCCTGTCGGCACGGCAATGCGATTCCGACAGCTTTCCTGAATATTCGCAATGAAAGTATCTGCGCTCGGGATTTATCCGGGTTCGCGGTCATCGGGTGGATACAGTAGACACCGAAAGCTGTTCGCTGGAAAGACTATTCGGGCCCATTTGGCCAGGTCGCCAGGCGTCCAGCATGGGTAGGTCCAGAAAACATAGGTCCGTACTGGACCACGATGAGATAGCGAGGGTGGGCATGGCTATTGGTTCGACTCTTCCACGGCGCGCTTTGGGGCGGCGGCTTCGGGAACTGCGGTTCGAATCCAAGAAGAGTCAGTTGGCCGCAGGCTTGGCGATCGAAGTGTCCAAGCAAGGGATCGGGAGGTTGGAAGAGGGGCAACCGGTTCGGATCAGTACCGCGCAGTTCCGGGATCTACTGGAGTTCTATGGGGCCGACGACGAAGTAACGGATGAGGTTCTGGGCCTTGTCCAAGAGGTGAAGGTGGCGAAGGGCGATCCGTCGCGTGGGTGGTGGCGCACCTACGCCGATGTGGTGAACCCACACTTCGACCACTTCATGAGCCTCGAGCAGGCGTGCTCCCGGATGACCGCATTCCAGCTGACGCTCCTGCCCGGGTTGGTGCAGACTGCCGAGTATCGCCGGTGGCTGGTTCGGACGGCCGACCCCGAAATGCCGGCGGTAGACGTCGATCGGCGACTCGAGCTGATGGAGAGGCGGCAACGCAGACTTGTTGCGGATCAGCGGTTCACAATTGATGTGCTGCTATCGGAAGCAGCATTGCGACACCAGGTGGGGGGACGCCATGTGATGGCCGGTCAGGCTCAGCACCTCGTCGATCTGGGAAGGATGCCGCATGTTTCCATCCGGGTGATTCCGTTCGGCGTCGGCGGGCACTGTGGATTGATCGTCCAGTCGTTCACCCTCTTCGAGTTCCCATCCCTGCGTACAGCTCGCGCCCCGGAACCGCCGGTCGTGTTCGTGGAGGGCTTTACGGGAGCGCTGTTCTTGGAAGAAGACAGCGCGATCGAACGCCACAGGCAAGCCTTGGCAGATCTTCACGCGGTAGCGTTGAGTGCCGACAACAGTAGGCGCCTGATACAGGAGATCGCAGAGGAGTTTGGCGCGTGACCAGGGATCTAACCGGCGTTAGCTGGTTCAAGAGTAGCTATAGCCAACCGAGCGGAGATTGCGTGGAGGTCGCGCATGCGACCGATGCGGTCGGTGTCCGGGATTCGAAGAACCCCGCTGGACCTATGCTCGTCTTCGCCCCGGCCGAGTGGGATGCGTTCATCGGGGAGATCTCGTCGAGTATCTGAATGCCGCGACTACAGGGCGACTGAATCCGCCGCGATGATCCGCAGCAGTGACACCCGTACGCCGAACAATGCGGAACCGCAGTTCCTCTGACCCCACCCGATCGTCGGTGATCAACATACCTGCGGAGACGAACGTGAGCGCGAAGACGACGGCGACTCGTTCACCAGTGCGACAACGCTTGTCGCTACCGCAACCGGTCGGTGCGGTAGCGACAAGCGGCCACCGGAATTACCGAACCAAAACTATGTGTCGATGACCTGCGTCCCACCCGCCGCGTTGTCGTGCCAACCCTGCTTCGTCGGGCTCGAGCTGATCGTGAACGCGATGGCGATGGCCGCGACGAACCACAGCAACCCGCCCACCCACGGGATCAGGTTGAGCAGCATGTAGGCGTTGCGGATCGCGGAGTCCTTGAGGCTGGGTTTCGGTGCCCTGCCCGAACCGTTGACGTGCAGGCTGAGGAGTTTTTTGCCGGGTGTCGAGCCGGAGGACACCTCGAAGAGGACGAAGTACAGCCAGCCGAAGCCGGCGCCGGGGAGGACCGAGACCCAGTCGGGGAGGTCCCAGACCGTGCCGAGGAGCCAGAAGAAGATGGCGCCGATGATGCCGGCGATGATCCAGTCGACGAACCTGGCTGCCGCGCGTTTGCCCAGGCCGGCAGGTTTGATGCTGCCGGCGGGGCTGGCGGTGGGGCTGTATGTGGGGTCGAATCCACCTGCGGTCATCACGCCTCCTAGCGAACGCTGTGTGGCTCCGGGTGCCTGTCACGTGCTCACGGCATGTCGATCTTCAAGGATTCCATGGTGGGGGCGGCAGCGGCGGCGCCGACACTGTTTCGTGTCCATCTCGCAGCGCGGACTCCATTCGGCCGATAGCGGAAAGTGACACGTGCCAAGCGCCCGGGTACCCGCGCCGAATCTTGGAAACACTGTGTCGCTATGATGCGGACATGATGTTTCCAAACTTCGTCGAAAGATGGCCCAGATGTTCCTAGCCATCCGAGAACTGCGTTTCGCCTGGGTCAGGTTCTCCCTGGTCGGTGCGGTGATCTCGCTGATCGCTGTTTTGATGGTCATGCTGTCCGGGTTCTCCCAGGGGCTCGTCCGCGACGGCGTATCGGGACTGCAACAGCTGCCCGTCACCTCCTTCGCCTTCGCC
Source organism: Nocardia grenadensis (assembly GCF_050942415.1). NCBI lineage: Bacteria > Bacillati > Actinomycetota > Actinomycetes > Mycobacteriales > Nocardiaceae > Nocardia > Nocardia grenadensis. The sequence goes on from NZ_CP192054.1 coordinate 4,718,764, forward strand.
GACACCGCGCACACCGATTCCGCGTTCTCGCGCAGCGTCATCGACCTGGAGGCGGTGGACACATGGGCGGCGCAACCCGGTGTCGAACATGCCGCGCCCTTCGGTAATGCTCTGGTCAATGCGCGCAGCGATTCCGGCGTCGATATCGACCTGGCACTGTTCGGGGTCCAACCGGATTCCTTCCTCGACCCGGCCGTAGCAGCGGGTGAGGAATTGGGTGCGACGGACGGAATCGTGGTCAGTGAAACCGCCATCGAACAGGGACTGAAGCTCGGCGACACCCTCACCGTCGATCGCGTCGGCACCCGGCTGCGCGTGGTGGGCTCGCTCAGCGGCCAGCACACCTACGGTCACGTGGACGTCGCCTATGTGCCGCTGCCTCTGTGGCAGGAGATCCGATCCGGAATCGGACCCGGCAGCCCGGTGCCCGCGCATGTCCATCGAGAAATCACCGCCGTCGCCATCCAGGCGACCGACCCCGATATGGACTTCGGAGCCGGTGACGCGGCGGCGGGCACGAAGAGCCTCTCACTGAAGAAATCCTTCGACGCGTCTCCCGGTTACAGCGCGGAGACGCTGACCCTGACCATGATCCAGGTCTTTCTGTACGCCATCTCGGCGCTGGTCGTCGGCGCGTTCTTCACCGTCTGGACCATCCAGCGACGGCAAGAACTGGCCGTGCTGCGGGCGATGGGCGCACCCACCGGATACCTGCTGCGCGACGGACTCACCCAGGCATTGATCATCCTGCTGCTCGCGGTGGCCGTGGGCGTGGGTGCGGGCGTGGGCTTCGGCAGCTTGATGGGCGCTGCCGTTCCCTTCTCGATGACCATCTCGGCCATCGGATCGGCCGCCGCGCTGCTCATCGTCCTCGGCCTGGCGGGCGCGGCCGCCGCCATCACCCGGATCACGGCCGTCGATCCGCTCATCGCCCTGGGAGGTAGCCGATGACCGACGCAGCTGTCCACGACACCGACGCGGGTCTGGTGATGCGTGAGGTCACCCTGAGGTTCGGTGACGGTGACGAGACCGTGCGGGCGCTCGAGAATGTCTCACTGACGGTCGCCCCCGGTGAGTTCGTCGCAGTGGTCGGCCCGTCGGGTTCGGGCAAATCGAGCATGCTGGCGGTCGCCGGCGCATTGACCCGGCCCGACTCGGGAACGGTGACCGTGGCCGGACAGGACATGACAGTATCCAGCCGCAAGGCGCGCGCCCGATTGCGCCGAGACCTGGTCGGCTTCGTCTTCCAGTCCGGCAATCTCATCCCGGCCCTGACCGCCGTCGACCAGCTGCGGCTACCCACCGCTTTCGGTGCCGAGCGGGCCGCCCGCGACCCACACCAACTGCTGGCCGAAGTGGGCTTGGCACAGAAGGCGAACCGCCGGCCGCATCAGCTCTCCGGCGGCGAACGGCAACGGGTCGGCATCGCTCGTGCTCTGGTCACCGCACCGACACTGCTACTGGTGGACGAGCCGACGGCGGCGCTGGACCGGTCCCGCAGCCACGAGGTGGTCGAGTTGCTCGCGAAGGAGACCCGCACGCACCGCGCGGCCACTGTCATGGTCACCCATGACCACGACGTGCTGAGCCATTGCGACAGCGTGTACGAGATGATCGACGGGAAGCTGACGCGGACCGACTGATCCCGGCCGCGTCGTCGTCGCCGAGAAGAGGGAAGTGCGCGCCCATGCCGAAGATCCAGGCGGCCACTGTCGCCGAGCATCGCGCGGCGCAACGCCGCGCCATCCTGGACGCGGCCCGCGAGCTCCTGGCCGAAGGCGGGACCGAAGCGCCGGGCCTGGCCGCTGTCGCCGAGCGAACAGGCCTGGCGCGTCCCAGCGTCTACCGCTACTTCCGTTCCCGCGACGACCTACTGGAGGCCGTGATCGCCGACAGTTTCCCCCGCTGGTCCGCCGCGGTCACCGACCGGATGGCAGGGGTGACCGGTCCCGCGGCGCGGGTGCTCGCCTACGTCGACGCGAACCTGCATCTGGTCGCTTCGGGCGAGCACGCCGTCGTCCGGGGCCTGGCCGCGGTCGTGCCCGGCGAACGATTGGCCGAGGACAGCAGGATCCTGCACGAACAGCTACGTGTGCCGCTGACCGTGGCGCTCGCCGATCACGGCGCCACGGACGCGGAGGGAATATCCGATTTGATCCAGTCGATCGTGCTGGCAGCCGGCCGCATGATCGAGAGCGGCGCGCCGGAAGCGCATGTGCGCGAGCTCACCCACCAACTGCTCGAGCCGTATCTGCGGAAAGGGTAGACCGAAGGTGAGCGCCTGGGCGGGTGCGTATGCCCGGGTGCTTCGCCTATCGGGTAGGGCCGCTGGTGAGCTACCCGGGCGCAGTCGTCGGCGCGATATCGCGGGTTACTTCTTGCGTCCCACAGCCGCGTAACCCGCGGCGGGCGGGCGGGGTGCGCCGTTCGGCAACACGGTCACTCCGTCCACCGCCTGCTGTTTCCCCTCCGGGTGCCAGTCCTCGATCGCGACGATCCCCGGCTCCAACAACTCCAGGTCACGGAAGAAACGTGAGACCCCGGCGTAGTCGCGTGCCTCCATCTCGATCCCGCTCTGCCGGTAGGCCCGCACGGTGCCCTCGACCATGGCGGGGTCGAAGTCGGTGGTCAGATGGGTCATCACCAGGTACGACCCGGACGGCAGCGGCGCGAGGAGGGTATCGACGATGTCGTAGATGCGGTCGCCGGAAACGAAATGGCACAGGGCGATGAGGCTCAGGGCCACCGGCCGGTCGAAATCCAAGGTCTCCCGCACCGCGGCCGCGGACAGGATCCGGTCCGGGGCGGTCAGATCCGATTGCACGTACTGGGTTACACCGTCGGGTGTTCCGACCAGTAGTGCCCGCGCGTGGGCGAGCACGATCGGATCATTGTCCACGTAGACCACCCGGGCGTCGGGTGTCGTTTCCTGCGCCACCTGGTGCAGGTTCGGTTCGGTGGGGATTCCGGTGCCGATATCGAGAAACTGGCGGACTCCCAGCTCACTGAGGTGACGCACCGCGCGCACCATGAACGCGCGGTTGTCCCGCGCCACGCCGCGCACCGACGGGATGGCCTGCTCGATCTTCGCCGCGGCCTCCCGGTCGGCGGGATAGTTGTCCTTGCCGCCCAGGAAGTAGTCGTAGATGCGGGCGCTGTGTGCCCGGTCCTGCCGAAGATCCGTCGAACCCTTGTGATCTGCCACGATCTACTCCTCACTCCGGCGCCGCTGTCCGCCGCAACGAGTTAACCACCCGGAACGCACCGCCGCACATGGCCGGCCGGAAATTTCTGTGCCACAGCGAATTCGGTCGAACGGTCGATCAACACGTCAGGCGGAAGCGGGCGGGGCAGAGACCCGCGCCCCGTCGATACCGCTGCGGTGCGCAGACTCCCGGAGATCGCAACCGTCGGCGATATCGCGGATCAGCCGGGCGAAGCGTTGCGGTTCGGCCAGCGGTAGATAATGCCCGGCCCCGGGCACCACGAGCACCCTTGCCCGGGGCGAGGCCGCGACGAAACGCTGCTCGTGACCGCGGAAATGGTCGCGGCTTCCGTTGATCAGCCAGACGGGGCCGGGGTATCGACGGAGTTCGCCGAGCGGATCGAAACTTGCCGTGGCTCTGGCAATATCGGGAATCACCTCGGTGGCGATACCGCCGGCCGCCACGGCAGCGGCGACCTGCGCGGGGAGGACGGCGTCGAAGAGCCGACGACTGAGCCGCTCCCCTCCGTCGCACTGGATCGACAGCAGTAGATGTGCGATCCGGAAGGGAATCGTCAGGGCGGCGTTCGGAATACGCGTCGACCCGGCGACCACCAGACCGGCCACGCGGTCGCCGAGTTCGGCGGCCACCGCGAGGGCGACGTACCCGCCCAGCGAATGGCCGACGACCAGGGCCCGGCCGCCGACGCTGTCGATCGCCGCGCGGACGGTCTCGATCGACGCGGGCATGGTGAAACGTTCGCCGCGATGGGCACCGTGCCCAGGGAGATCGGGGGTGACCACCGATCGCTCGGGGCCGATTTCTGCCTCGACGGAGATCCAGCAGCGGCCGCTGAGCCGGATACCGTGCACCAGAACCACGGGAAGAGCCATAACGCCTCCAAACGCAACGCAACGTTGCGTTGCACAGTAGTCGGCCTTGGCGGTGCAACGCAACGTTGCGTTGTATTGTCGGCATATGGATGACCCCGCCGATACGAGCACGACCGCCCGGCCCCGCCGGGCCGAGGCGATCTTCGCGGCCACCCTCGAACTTCTCGCCACCACGGGCTACGAGGGACTGACCATGGAGTCGGTCGCGCTCCGCGCCGGTGTGAACAAGACGACCCTCTACCGGTGGTGGAAATCCAAGGACGAGGTGCTCGCCGCCGCGCTGACCGGCTCGGATCTGCTCGGCTTCCCGGTGCCCGACACAGGAAGCCTTCGGGGCGATCTCGTCGAAACGAGCCGGAGCATCCACCATCTGCTCACCGATGCCGCGACCGCCCCCATCGCGGCCGCCGTCCTGGCGGCCTCCCCCGGCCGGCCGTCGCTGGCGGCGATCGGCCGCATGTTCTTCGCCGACCGCGCCGCCCGCGAACACCCGATCTTCCGCCGGGCGGTCGAACGCGGCGAACTCGATGAGGAGACCGATCCCCGCCTGGTGATGGATATGCTCGCCGGAGCGATCTGGTTCCGCCTGTTCCTACGCGCCGAACCGGTCGAGGCCGCCGATATCGAAGCGGCCGTCGCTCTGGTGCTGGGCGGCGTAGCCCCCTGATGGCACACCGCGGCAGGCGGCCGCCCGCATTCCGCCCGGCGCGGGTTCGCCCGGGCCGACGTACGGCACAACTTTCCGGGTGCGGGCGGATTCCCGGCTCGGCTACCCCCGCAGAGTGCGGTCGAAGAGGGCCAGCAGTTCGCGGTAGTGCCGTTCGGCGAACTCGGCATCGTAGGCGGCGGTATCCGCCTGGGTGTAGCCGTGTTTCGCACCCTCGTAGACCTCGGTGCGGTGGCGCTCACCGGCTGCGGCGACCGCCTCGTCGAACCGATCGAAAGAATCGGGCGCCCTCGCCACGTCTTCGCCGGCGTGACCGAAATACAGCTCCCCCGTGATGTTCCCGACGAGCAGATGCGGACTGTCCGCGCTCTCGGTGATCAGCGGACCACCGTGGAATCCGGCCACCGCCGCGACCCGATCGGGGAACGCGGCCGCGACCAGCACCGCGAGTCGCGCACCCATGCAGTAGCCGGTGACACCGACCTTCCCCGCGGCGACCTGTGGCGCCGCGGCCAGCCAGGCGAGATAGGCGCCGGCATCGGACCGCAGCAGCTCCGGTGTCAGCTCGCGGATCATCGGGACGAGCTGCTGGAAGATCTCCGGGCGCGCCTCCGGGTCGATGAAATCCGGTAGCTCCAGCACCGGCGCGCGACCGTGCCGGTAGAAGGCATTCGGCAGCAGGACGGTGTAGCCGTGCGCGGCGATACGGTCGGCCATGGCCCGCAGGCCGGGCCGCAGTCCGAAACCGTCCTGGATCAGCAGTACTCCCGGATGGGCGGCACCGTCGTCAGGGTAGGTGACGTACGCGTCGGCGACACCGTCCGGGGTTCGGATATCGACCGACATACCGTGGACTTCGGTCATCGTGAAACCTCCTGTGGTGTCGGGCGATCTCGAACATACCGGGTTCGGATCGGCCGATTCGATACGGTGCGCGGCCCACCGATCGTGGTTCGGCGCGGCACCATCGCGGTTCCGGCGGCGCCGCACGGTTCGTCGAACTCCCCGGCGTACTTCAGCTCGTACGTGCACGGGCCGGCCCGCCTTCCGCGTCCTGGTCGAACCGCATGCGGGCACGTTCGACCTCGGGCAATGTTCCGGTGGCCCAGTGCAGGAGCGCGTCGATGAGGTCCTGTAGCGACCGGCCGAGCGGCGTCAACCGGTACTCGACGGCGACCGGCCGGGTGTGCGTGACGACCCGGTCGACCATCCCGTTGCGTTCGAGCCGCCGCAGCGCGGTGGTGAGTGATTTCTGCGTCACGACCGGGATGGCCCGGCGTAGGTCGTTGAAGCGCAGCGGGCCGTGCTCGCACAGCGCGTCGAGCACTTGGAGCGACCATTTGTCGAGGACCTGATCGAGTAGTTCGCGGTGGGCCTGCGTGAGTTGCGGGCCGACCGGGGGCAGTGGCGCGGTTTCCGGCATGACACCTAGTCTCGTTGAAGTTCCCTTCGGACACCAGGTAGACATCGGATACCTTGTTCGATCAGTGAAAGGGATCATGATGGCAGTGCAGTTGCGCACCCCCGAAGGCATGTTCGCCCCCGTGCCGTACCACCATGTCGCGATCGGCTCGGGCGCCCGGCAGGTACACGTGGCGGGCCAGATCGCGCGCGACGCCGCCGGAAATCCCGTCGCGACCGGTGACCTCGCGGGCCAGGTCGCCCACGCCCTGCGCAATACGGCACGCGGTCTGGCGGGCGCGGGAGCGACCTTCGCCGATGTCGTCCGGCTGCGCTTCTTCGTCACGCACTGGACCCCGGACAAGTACGACGATTTCGTCGCGGGTATCGAGCGCGTCGTCGAGGAACTCGGCATACCCCAGCCGTTGCCGCCCTTGTCGGCGATAGGTGTCGACTACCTGTTCGAGCCCGATGTGCTGGTCGAGGTGGAGGCGTACGCCGTACTGGACTGAGTGGTGACGGGAGCGCGCGGGAAAACTCCGCCCGAAGGTCACATCGGCCGCACATTGCGCAGTAGAGCGGATCCTCGACGGACCCCGCTCGGAGGACACCGACGTCCGGCACGGGTCTGCCTCTTGGGCATCATCGGTCTGTGTCCTTGGGATGACGAGGCGATGCGTAGACGAGCCGAACAGTACGGCTGCCGTCGTCGATCACATATCGAATCCGGCCGCCGCTCGTCACTTCATATTCCCACTACTCGAGGTCGGCTCCGTTGTGCCGATATGTGCCGAGATCGCCGCGCAGCCGGTGCTGACGATCGGGGTTGGTACGCGAGCGCGGATCGGCACGAAGTACCTCGAAACAGCGGCGAGTATTCGGCAGCGCCAGCCGACAGAGCTCCTCCCAACCACGAACTGCGTCGGTGGTACCGAAGCGGACTTCCCACTCGCCATCCGGCGCGGGCACCGTAACCCGGTCGCCACGCTTCGGGCTCATATGGTGAGGCCCACAGGACCGAAATCACCGCTGGTCGGAGTTCGCGCTGCGCGATACCCGTCCGGGTCGGCCTTGATACGCGCAGTTGCCTGCCATCCCGCAATGGCCTCTCGGACAGCGGGGTCGGTATCCAATTCGGCTGCGTCCGAGAGCACTTCGGCCAGTTCGACCGTGAATTCCCGGATTTCCTCTTCGGAGAGGTGACGCACCCAGGGAAATACGTCGGGGATGGCCAAGCGCAGCGTCACGGCGGCCGCGTCGTGTTTCAGCAGGGCGAGAAACAGCCGGGAGGCGGCCGATAGCGACTCGTCCCGTAAGTCTTGCCGGTCAGCGGCCGTGAGATAGAAATCCACCGCATCGCGGTGCGTGATGCGCACCCGGCCGAGCCGGGTGGCTCGCTCGGCAACCTCTTCGGGATGCCGCGACACGTCGGAAAAGGTGACGTGGTCATCGGCAGTCAGGCTCACGATGCGATCGCATATCAGAATATAATCTGAATACAGGTATCGGTTGCGGAAGGGGCCCTCCCGCAATCTGCGGAAGGGCCCCTTTCAGCGCTGGATCGGCGGACCGCTCAGGCGGTTTCGGTGATCGGCCGGTCCACCCAGCTCATCAGGTCGCGCAGCTTCTTGCCGGTGACCTCGATCGGGTGCTCGGCGTTCTGCTTACGCAGGCCCTCGAGCTCCTTGTTGCCACCCTCGACATTGGCGACCAGACGCTTGACGAAGGTGCCGTCCTGGATGTCTTTCAGGATGTCCTGCATCCGCTTCTTGGTGTCGGCGTCGATGACCCGCGGGCCCGACAGGTAGCCACCGAATTCGGCGGTGTCGGAGACCGAGTAGTTCATGCGGGCGATACCGCCCTCGTACATCAGGTCGACGATCAGCTTCAGCTCGTGCAGCACCTCGAAGTAGGCCATCTCCGGGGCGTAGCCGGCCTCGACCATGACCTCGAAACCGGTCTTGACCAGCTCCTCGGTGCCACCGCACAGCACGGCCTGCTCACCGAAGAGGTCGGTTTCGGTCTCTTCCTTGAAGGTGGTCTTGATGACGCCGGCGCGGGTGCCGCCGATGCCCTTGGCGTAGGACAGCGCCAGCGCCTGACCCTCGCCCTTCGGGTCCTGGTCGATGGCGATCAGGGCGGGGACACCCTTGCCGTCGACGAACTGGCGGCGCACCAGGTGGCCGGGGCCCTTGGGGGCGACCATGCCGACGGTGATCTCGGCGGCCGGCTTGATCAGGCCGAAGTGGATATTGAGACCGTGGCCGAAGAACAGGGCGTCGCCGTCCTTCAGGTTGGGCTCGATGTCACTGGTGAAGATCGAGGCCTGTGCGGTGTCGGGGGCGAGCAGCATGATGACGTCGGCCCACTCCGAGACCTCGGCGGGGGTGCCGACGGTCAGCCCGGCCTCTTCGGCCTTGGCCCGCGACTTGGAGCCTTCCTTGAGGCCGATGCGGACCTCGACGCCGGAATCGCGCAGGCTCAGCGAATGCGCGTGCCCCTGGCTGCCGTAACCGATCACCGCGACCTTACGGCCCTGGATGATCGACAGGTCGGCATCGTCGTCGTAGAACATCTCGACTGCCACTTGGTGGTATCCCTTCTGACTTATTCGAACCCGCGAAACGCGGGAAACGGTAAACGAGGCACGTAATGCGGCCGGGCGCGGGGTGCGCCCGGCCACGGATCAGCGGGTGGCGGTGATGGATTTCGGTCCGCGGCCCACGGCCACCACCCCGGATTGCACGATCTCCCGGATGCCGTACGGCTCGAGCATGCGCAGCAGCGCGTCGAGCTTGGACCGGGTGCCGGTCGCCTCGACGGTGAGCGCGTCGGGCGAGACGTCGATGACCTTGGCGCGGAACAGGTTGACCGATTCGATCACCTGGGTGCGCACGCTGGCGTCGGCGCGGACCTTCACCAGGATCAGTTCGCGGGCCACGGAGGTCTCCGGGTCCTGTTCGACGATCTTGATCACATTCACCAGCTTGTTCAGCTGTTTGGTGACCTGCTCCAGCGGCAGATCGTCCACGGTGACCACAATGGTCATCCGGGAGATCTCCTTGACCTCGGTCGCACCGACGGCCAGGGATTCGATATTGAACCCGCGCCGGGAGAACAGGCTGGCCACCCGGGCCAGCACGCCCGGCTTGTCCTCGACCAGGACGCTGAGGGTGTGGGTGGTGCTCATGCTGTGTCCTTTCGGGCCTGACCGGACGCCTCCGTGGTTACGCTGCGCTGCCTCCTCCGACGCTGACCGGTCATGCTGCGTCCTTTCGGGCATGACCGGACACCTGCGTGGTTACGCTGCGCTGCCTCCTCCGGCACTGACCGGTCATGCCGGGTTCCCCTCGGTCTCGGCCTGCTCGCGGTTCATGGCCTCGTGGATGATGGCGGGTTCGGCGGCCTGCTCGTCCTCGTCGAACAGCGGGCGGATACCGCGCGCGGCCATGATCTCGTCGTTACTGGTGCCGGCGGCGACCATCGGCCACACCTGCGCGTCCTTGCCGACGATGAAATCGATCACCACGGGACGGTCGTTGATCGACTGCGCCTCGCGGATGGCGGCCTCGACGTCCTCTTCCTTCTCCACCCGGATGCCGTGGCAGCCCAGCGCCTCCGCCAGTTTCACGAAATCGGGGATGCGCAGACCGTGGGTCTTGAGATCGGTATTGGAGTAACGCTGGTCGTAGAACAGAGTCTGCCACTGGCGGACCATGCCCAGGTTGCCGTTGTTGATCAGCGCGACCTTGATCGGCACGCCCTCCACCGCGCAGGTGGCGAGTTCCTGATTGGTCATCTGGAAGCAGCCGTCACCGTCGACCGCCCACACCTCACGGTCGGGCGCGCCCATCTTGGCCCCCATCGCCGCCGGAACCGCGTACCCCATGGTCCCGGCACCGCCGGAGTTCAACCAGGTCCGCGGCTTCTCGTACTTGATGAACTGGGCGGCCCACATCTGGTGCTGGCCGACACCCGCGCAATAGATGGCGTCGGGGCCGGCCAGGCGGCCCAGCGTCTCGATGACGAACTCCGGCGAAACCGACCCGTCCGACGGCTTGCTCCAACCGAGCGGGTAGGCATCGCGGACACCGTCGAGGTAGGTCCGCCAGGCGGTCAGGTCGAGTTCGAAACCGGCCGGGTCGGCGCGCAGGGTCTCGATGAGTTCGGTGATCACCTCACGGCAGTCGCCGACTATCGGCACATCCGCGTGCCGGTTCTTACCGATCTCGGCCGGGTCGATATCGGCATGGATCACCTTCGCGCCGGGCGCGAAGGAATCCAGCTGCCCGGTGACCCGATCGTCGAAGCGGGCGCCGAGGGTGACCAGCAGATCGGATTTCTGCAGGGCGGCCACCGCGGCCACGGTGCCGTGCATACCCGGCATACCCATATTGAGTTCGTGGCTATCGGGGAACGCGCCGCGCGCCATCAGCGTGGTGACCACCGGGATACCGGTGAGCTCGGCGAGCTCCAGCAGTTCGGCCGACGCCTCGGACTTGATCACACCGCCGCCGACGTAGAGCACCGGCTGCCTGGACTCGGCGATCAGCCGGGCGGCCTCGCGCACCTGCTTACCGTGCGGTTTGGTGACCGGGCGGTAGCCGGGCAGCCGCATCTCCGGCGGCCAGCTGAACGTGGTCTGCTCCTGCAGCACATCCTTGGGGATGTCCACCAGCACCACCCCGGGCCGACCGCTGGACGCCAGGTAGAAGGCCTCGGCGAGGATCCGCGGGATATCGATGCCCTCTTTGATCAGGAAGTTGTGCTTGGTGATCGGCATGGTGATGCCGGAGATATCGGCTTCCTGGAAGGCGTCGGTGCCGATCAGGCTACGGCCGACCTGACCGGTGATGGCGACCATCGGCACCGAGTCCATCTGGGCGTCCGCGATCGGGGTCACCAGATTGGTCGCGCCGGGACCGGAGGTCGCCATACACACCCCGACCTTGCCGGTGGCCTGGGCGTATCCGGTGGCCGCGTGGCCCGCGCCCTGCTCGTGCCGCACGAGCACATGCCGCACCTTGGTCGAATCGAAGAGCGGATCGTAAACAGGAAGGACAGCACCGCCCGGAATACCGAATACGGTGTCGACGCCGAGCTCCTCGAGGGAGCGGACGACGGACTGCGCGCCGGTGACCCGCTCGGGCGGGACCTGGCGGCGGTTCGCCTGGGTGGTCGGAGCGCCGGCCGGAGCCGACGGGTTCGAAGGCGCGGGCCTGCGGGCCGCGGGCCCGGGCCGGGTGGTTGGTGCGCTCACCGTCTTGGTTCCTTACTGCTTGTCGTTCACTGGTCCCGACATAAAAAAGCCCTCGACAGCCGGCGGCTGTTCGAGGGTGGCGCGTCGCAGTGCGAGCTGACGTATTCGACTCCGGATCGTCTGGCTCAGCGCTGGACGCGCCGGCCGATTACGAGCAACTCGTTTCGATTCACGCGCATGACGGTATGTGTGCGTGTGGTGCGGAGTCAAACAGCTGACCGCTGTCTTCCCATTATGTGGGAAGGTAGCGGGTGCTCACGCCGGTCCACCATGATGCGAGGATGGTGAGGTGTCATCACCGCATCAGTCCGTGCCACCTCCTGAATCGTCCCACAACCCCGCGACCGCGGAGGTAACGGGTGGGGATACGGCGCCACCCGGACCGCGGCGTGTGATCCGCACGACACGACTGTCCTTCCTCGGCGTGTTCCTCCTCGCGATGTGCGTGTTCTTCCCCATCGTGGGCTGGCCGGCCGGGCTGTTCTGGCTCGCGCTGATCCCGCTCGCCGCGATCGTCTGGCTCGTGCGCACACAGACGACGGTCTCACCGGCCGGCCTGGATCTGCGGTCGGTCTTCTCCTCCCGGCACATCGACTGGGCGCAGCTGAAGGGCCTGAGCATCCCCAAACGCGGGTTCGTCCGCGCCCATCTGGACGACGACAGCGAGGTGCCGCTGCCGGCGGTGAGCTACGACCGGTTGCGTGATCTGGTGGACGCCTCCGGCGGGCGTATCCCCGACCCGTTCGCGGTCCCCGACCCGGCCCCGGCCGACGCCGACGCTTCCGCCACCGACGCCGGCGCGTCCGATGACAGCGCACCCGGCACCGAGGAAGATCCCGCGGCCGCCGAACCGGCGGCGGGCAACGCGGCGACCGGCGAGGCGACCATCGGCGACGAAGCGACCGGGAACGCGGCGTCGACCAACACGACTTCCGAACATCCCGGGCCCGCCGGCACCGACCGTTCCGCGCCGGCGGGAACGGCTTCCGATGCCGCACCCGCCGGTAACACGGCTGCCGACCGGCCCTCGACTGCCGGCTCCGACACGCCACGTGGCACCTCGCCAACCACCGGGGCCGCCGATACCGACACCGGCTCCGCTCCCGAACGGGAGTAGCCTGGAAAATCGCCGATCGCACCCGACCGCGGTCCCCGCGCCGGGCGATACGGCGCTGTCGCAACTTTCAGCCCCGCGACCCGACCGAGGACACTCATGCCACCGCTTCGTTCCCGAACAACCACCATCGGCCGCAATGCCGCCGGCGCCCGCGCCCTGTGGCGGGCCACCGGTATGACCGATTCCGATTTCGGTAAGCCGATCGTCGCCATCGCCAACTCCTACACCCAGTTCGTGCCCGGGCACGTGCATCTCAAGGACGTCGGCGAGATCGTGGCCGACGCGGTGCGGGAAGCGGGCGGGGTACCGCGGGAATTCCACACCATCGCGGTGGACGACGGAATCGCCATGGGACACGGCGGCATGCTGTATTCGCTGCCCAGCCGGGAGATCATCGCCGATTCGGTGGAGTACATGGCGAACGCGCACACCGCCGACGCGCTGGTGTGCATCTCCAACTGCGACAAGATCACCCCGGGCATGCTGAACGCCGCCATGCGGTTGAACATCCCCGCCGTGTTCGTCTCCGGCGGGCCGATGGAGGCCGGTAAGGCCGTGGTCGTGGGCGGGGTCGCGCAGGCCCCGACCGATCTGATCACCGCGATCTCGGCCAGCGCGAATTCCGCGGTGACCGATGACGGATTGAGCGAGGTCGAGCGCAGCGCCTGCCCGACCTGTGGTTCCTGCTCGGGCATGTTCACCGCCAACTCGATGAACTGCCTCACCGAGGCCCTGGGTCTGGCGCTGCCGGGCAACGGGTCGACGCTGGCCACCCACGCGGCCCGACGGGCGCTGTTCGAGCGGGCGGGCCGGGTGATCATCGATATCGCGACCCGCTGGTACCGCGACGACGACGCGTCGGTGCTGCCGCGCAATGTCGCGAACGAGAAGGCCTTCCGCAACGCCATGGCCCTGGATGTGGCGATGGGCGGATCCACCAACACCGTCCTGCATACGCTGGCCGCGGCGCAGGAGGGCGAGATCGATTTCGATCTGCACACCATCGAGACCATCAGCCGCAAGGTGCCCACCCTGTCGAAGGTGTCACCGAACTCGGACTATCACATGGAAGATGTGCACCGGGCCGGCGGTATCCCCGCCATCCTCGGTGAGCTGCGCCGGGCCGGGCTGCTGGAAACCGATGTGACGACCGTGCACAGCGCGTCGGTGGACGAATGGCTCGACACCTGGGACATCCGTTCCGGTAAGGCGTCGGAGGAAGCGCTGGAACTCTTCCACGCGGCACCGGGCGGAGTGCGCACCACCGAACCCTTCTCGACGGAGAACCGCTGGTCGTCGCTGGACACCGATGCCGCGGGCGGCTGCATCCGCGATATCGAACACGCCTACACCGCCGAGGGCGGGCTGGTCGTGTTGCGCGGCAATCTCGCGGTCGACGGCGCCGTGCTCAAGACCGCCGGTATCGATGAGGAACTGTTCTCCTTCGAAGGCCCGGCCGTGGTGGTGGAGTCCCAGGAGGAAGCCGTCTCGGTGATCCTGGGTAAGAAGATCCAGCCCGGTGATGTGCTCGTGGTGCGGTACGAGGGCCCGGCCGGCGGGCCGGGGATGCAGGAGATGCTGCATCCGACCGCCTTCCTCAAGGGCGCGGGCCTGGGCAAACAGTGCGCCCTGATCACCGACGGCCGATTCTCCGGCGGTACCTCGGGTCTGTCGATCGGCCATATCTCGCCGGAGGCGGCCAGCGGCGGTGTGATCGGTCTGGTGGAGAACGGCGACCGGGTCCGCATCGATGTCGCGACCCGCACCCTGGAGGTCCTCGTCGACGAGGCGGTGCTCACCGAGCGCCGGGCCAAGATGGAGGCCCGCGAACGTCCCTGGCAGCCGCAGAACCGGGAGCGGACGGTCACCACCGCACTCCGCGCCTATGCCGCGATGGCGACCTCCGCCGACAAGGGCGCGGTCCGGCACGTGCCCTGATTCGCCCGTGGAAACGATGAAGGCGCTCCCTCGGATTCGAGGGAGCGCCTTCTCGTCTCACGAAGTCAGTCGAAGGGGCCGATACCGGTGAGCGGGTTGCCGTTCTGCAGCCACCAGTAGGTGAGCACCGCGGCGGCGACCGCCAGGACGAAGACCACGAACGATCCCGCTCCCGGCCGGACCGCCCAGCCCCGTCCGCGGTCGAGCGACCAGCGTCCGGGCCCGGTGAAGATGAGGGCGACCGCGGTGCCGACGAGGATGCTCTCCATCTCGACCGCGCCCGGACCGGCCTTGTACTGGAATCCGGGATACATCCCCTGCTTCCAGAACCAGGCGTCCAGGATCACCGCCAGCACCGCGCCCGCGGCCAGCGGTGTGGCCAGGCCCAGGATCAGCAGCACCCCGCCACCTACCTCGCCGGCGGTCACCATGGCGGCGGCCAGCGAGGGATGCTGCCAGCCGCCGCCCTCCATCATGGCCTTGGTGCCGTCCAGTCCGGGGCCGTGGAACCAGCCCGTCAGTTTCTGGAGGCCGTGGTAGAGGAAGGTGGCTCCCACGACCAGCCGCAGGATGAAGAGCCCGAAGTCGAGAGTGCCGCGGCGGAAATCGCCGTTGCGGCGGCGCAGGCCCCCATTGGGCTGATTACCGGCCGGCGGGATGCTCGCGTAGTCGTAGGTGTCGTCGCGGCCCCCGGCGACGCCGGGACCACCCGGACCCGGCGTATCGGCGGATGTGCCACCGGTGGTCGCGGACGCGTTCACCGGAATCTCCTTCGTCATGGCCACTGGGGGGAACTGGCCGGTCGGGGAATCGTAGGGACTCCCGACCCCGCCCGCGGTGGTCGACACCGCGCGCTGCTCTCCGGTAGACAGATTCCCGGGCCCCGCGGCCTCGGAGGACGCGGACCCGTTTCTCGCCTTGGCACTCACTCCTCAACAGTAAGCCGACCGACCGCCCGGCACCGGATGAATCGGCGGCGTGTCCGAGCCACCCGCCGGCCCCGTGTCACAGGGCGGACGAACCCGCACCGAAAGGACGCTTCTCGCCGCCGCGGGGCCTTCGGGGCACGGCCGGCGTCGTTTCCACTACGTTGGGAGATTATGAGGTCGGTTGGCGCGCGGCGCGTGACGGTGGGGCTGGTACTCGGAGCGTTGGTGCTCAGTGGATGCGCCCGATTCGACGATTCCGCATCCAGTCCGTTCACCCCGGAACCGACGCTGGACGGCGCGGAACTCCGGCCGAAGAAGCCCGAGCGTTCCGAGAGTTCCACCACCCGGCCCAGCGGTCCGTGTATCGACCCGGATCCGGCCGTGGTGGTGAGCTGCCTCGACACCACCGGCGGACTGGTCGAGATGGGCGGGTACGCACTGGTGGCCGAACGCCGTAGCGGCCGCATCCTGCAGGTGGCGCCGGAGCAGCAGCCGATCGAAGTGGCCCGGGTCGATGTCGACCCCGCGGGCGACGGCGGGTTGAGCGATATCGCGATCTCCCCCACCTACGCCGAGGACGGGCTGATCTACGCCTATGTCACCACACCCAGCGACAACCGGGTGGTGCGCTTCGCCGAAGGGGGGCCCGCGAAACCGGTATTGACGGGAATCCCCAAGGGCGCCACCGGTAATCGCGGTGCGATCGAATGGTCGAAACCCGATCAGATGCTGGTGCTCACCGGCGACACCGGCAATCCCGCCGCGGCCGCCGATCCCGGGAGCCGAGCCGGGAAACTGCTGCGGGTGAACAATCCGAGCTCCACCGGGGACGCGCCCACCGAGGTCGCGGTCGCCGGAATCGGCTCGGCGGGCGATATCTGCCTCGGCGGTGACCAGATCTGGATCACCGACCGCACCCCCACCATGGACCGGCTTCAGCGCATCGGCCCCGACGGTGTGGTCACCACCGCCTGGACCTGGCCCGACCGGCCGGGCGTGGCCGGATGCGCGGTAACCCCCGAGGGCGTGGCGATCTCGCTGACCGATGCGAAAGCGCTCGCCATGGCCGCGCCGGACCCCAAGACCTTCGCCGTCACCGCACCCCCGAGCGTTTTCGTCGCCAACAAGTACGGCCGCCTGCTCGGTGCGTCCCCGGCGATGGACGGGACCATCTGGGTGTCGACGGCGAACAAATCCGACGGTGGCGAGCCGACGCCGAACGACGACCGGGTGGTGCGCATCCCGCCGCCGTCCGCCGGTGGGGGCGGACCGGACTAGAGTGCCGAGTTGTGGGCGAGCAAGCCGCTCGCCCACAGGTCGGCGGTATGCGTGCCCGGGCACGCCGGTCCACGACCCGCACATTGCCCGGAGCGCCATACCGGGCCGGCCCGCGCTCCTCAGGGAGTTCGCGGCGCGACCGGCTGCCGAAGGATCGTGCGGAGTTTCTCGGGTGCCACCTTGCGGGCATCACCGAGATAGATCTCGTGGTGCCGGCCGACCATCCGGAACCCGTTATCCGGCACGAATTCATGATGCATCCGTGCCAGTACCTCGGCCTCGTCGTCGTAGGAGCCGATATGCAGCGTCTGCACACAGCGCCCCTCCGACAGGCCGGCCAGACGCACATCGAGCAGCCGCGCCGGCCGGTTCTTGGCCGCGACCTGTTCGACGGCGCGCGCGAACAGCCCGGGTTCTATCCAGTCGGGGACCATGATCATCAACGTCCAGTCCCAACGGGACTTGTCCCGCGCGGCGGTGAAGGCGTCCATATCGTCGGCCCACCACAGACCCTCCAGCGGCATGACGACATAGTCGCGGCCGAGTTCACGTTTGCTGGCGAACTTGAGCGCGTAGGCCAGGGGGTAGAGCGCCTCGGTCGCGTGCGCGAAGTCGGGATCGGTATTGGGATCACCGTGCCCGTCGATCATGAGGTATTGCAGATCGGGCACGTCCACCACCTCGAATCGGCCCCGGCGGGCGCGATAGGCCGCGATCTCTTTCTTGAAATCGATCTTGTCAGCCGTTTTGTCCACCATCGGATACCTGGACTCGCCGCGCGAGCCACGACCTCTCTGCCTCCAAGAGGCTCAGCGAATAGGAGAAGACCTCGCGCGCGGGTAGCGCGAGGGGGGATTGCGCGGCTGCCGCCGCCTCGATCGCGGCAATTCGCGCCCGCACCTGCCCGAGCCGTTCGGCCAGCGCCCGGCGGTATTCCGGCTCGGTGAGCAGCGACAGATTCGACACACCCACGAGAAAGGGATTCGATACCGGCTGCGGTTCCGCGACGAGCGCCAGCGCCGCGCGGGTGGCCGCCTCCTGCCCCGCCGCGGTGGCCTGGAAGACACGTCGACCCTTCGCGGCGGGCGCCTCGGGCGCGTGCACGAAACCGCGTTTCTCCAGTTTGGTGAGCAGGTAGTAGATCGAGGAGAACCCGATCTCGGTCCACTGCCGTATCCCGCGGCGCTCGATCACCTGCTCCAGGTCGTAGCCGTGCTGAGGGGACTCGATGATCAGACCGAGGACGACGAGTTCGGACGAGGTGAGCTCCACAGCATTATTCTAGCACTAGAATAGTGCGGCGGGCGGGACCTCTCACCACGTCGACGAAAGGCGTCCACACCCGGACGAGGTATCCCACTCCCGACTGGTGCCGACCTGCCCGCCACGCGAACCGGCCCGCCCCGCAAGAGGCGGGACGGGCCGGTATCGGAATTTCTCGGAGCTACCCGCCGCAGGCGGCGAGGACCAGTTCACGGACCCGGGCCGCGTCGGCCTGACCCCGCGTGGCCTTCATGACATCACCGACGATCTTGCCCGCGGCCTGCACCTTGCCGGAGCGGATCTTGTCGGCGATATCGGGATTGGCAGCCAGCGCCTTGTCGACCTCGGCCTGCAGCGCGCTGTCGTCGCTGACCATGCCCAGGCCCTTGCTCTCCACGATATGGGCCGGATCGCCTTCGCCGTCGAGTACCAGGTCGACCACCTGTTTGGCGACCTTGTTGTTCACCGTCTTGGCCTCCACCAGGCCGATCACCTCGGCTACCTGCGCGGGCGTGATCGGCAGGTCCTCGAGGGCGACACCGCGCTCGTTGGCTTTCTCGGTGAGGTAGGCGACCCACCAGGAACGTGCTTCCTTGGCGGGCGCGCCGGCATCGACCGTGGCGATGATCAGGTCCAGCGCGCCGGCGTTCACCAGATCACGCATCACCTCGTCGGAGACACCCCAATCCGACTGGATGCGCGCGCGGCGCAGCCACGGATATTCGGGAATGGTGCCGCGCAGTCCGTCCACCCAGGCCGTATCGGGCGCCACCGGTTCCAGATCGGGTTCGGGGAAGTAGCGGTAGTCCTCGGCGGTCTCCTTGCGGCGGCCCGGCGAGGTGGAACCGTCGGCCTCGTGGAAGTGCCGGGTCTCCTGGATCACCTCGCCACCGGTCGCCAGCACCGCGCCCTGGCGGCGCATCTCGAACCGGACCGCGACCTCGACGCTCTTGAGCGAGTTCACGTTCTTGGTCTCGGTGCGGGTGCCGAAGACCTCGGCGCCGACCGGCATGAGCGAGACATTGGCGTCGCAGCGCAGCGAGCCGTGTTCCATCCGGACATCGGAGACATCCAGGGATTTCAGCAGGTCGCGCAGCGCGGTGACGTAGGCGCGCGCGACCTCGGGCGCGCGGTCACCGGCGCCGGTGACGGGTTTGGTGACGATCTCGATGAGCGGCACCCCGGCCCGGTTGTAATCGAGCAGGGAATGACTCGCCCCGTGGATACGCCCGGTCGCACCGCCGACGTGCACCGATTTACCGGTGTCCTCCTCCATGTGCGCGCGCTCGATCTCCACCCGGAAGGTGGTGCCGTCGTCGAGCGGGACGTCGAGATAGCCCTCGGTGGCGATGGGTTCGTCATACTGACTGATCTGGTAGTTCTTCGGCTGGTCCGGGTAGAAGTAGTTCTTGCGCGCGAACCGGCCCCACGGGGTGATCGAACAGTTGAGCGCCAGGCCGATCCGCACCGCCGATTCCACGGCCTGCTGGTTGACCACCGGCAGCGAACCGGGCAGGCCCAGGCAGACCGGGCAGACCTGGGTGTTGGGTTCGGCGCCGAAGGTGGTCGGGCAACCGCAGAACATCTTGGTCGCGGTGTTCAACTCGACATGGACCTCCATGCCGAGCACCGGCTCGTACCGGGTGACGACCTCGGCGTAATCCATGAGTTCGACGGTGGGTGCGCTCATGGCCCACAGTCTAAGCGGCCGGGAAGTACCCTCCGGTGGGCGGTCAGTCCGCCCGCACCCGGACGCCAAGCCAGCCGGTGACCGTTTCGAGGGCCATCGGCGCGATGGTTGTCTCGATGGACTCGTACTCGGTGGGCAGGCCGGTTCCGGCGGGCTGCATCAGATGGTTGAGCCCGTCCAGCACCGTGACGGTGGCGTCCGGGCCGGCGCCCAGCAGATCACGCATGGGCTGCGCGTTCTGCGCCGGCGGGACCTGCACATCCTTGGACCCGAAGAACGCCAGCACCGGTATCCGCAGCGCGGACAGCGCGGGTGCCGGATCGTAGGACACCAATGCGGCCATGTACGGGGTGTTCTCCCCGGTGAGGGCTTCGGAGACGGCGCGCAGACCCTGGGGCAGCGTGCGGTTGTAGGTCTCCGACAGCCGCGCCGCCCTGGTGAGCCGGCCGTCCCGCAACGCCGCGGTCCAGTCCCGCAGGAAGGCGAGATGGGTGTCCAGCTGCTCGGGCGTGGCGCCGGCCTCGGTGAAGGTCCGGCGGCCCTGGGCCAGGACGATATCGGTGCCCGGGACGGCGGGGGCGGCCATCAGGATCGTGAACGCGATCCCGTTCTCGGGCCGCGCGGCGACGAGCGGCGCCAGATAGCCACCCTCGGAGTGGCCGAGCAGGCCGATACGGCCGGAATCCATCTCCGGGCGCTCGCGCAGGAAACGCAGCCCGGCCTCGATATCACCGGTCAGGTCGGTGTAGTTCGCCTGGTTCAGGTTGCCGCCGGTACCGCCGACCCCGCGATCGTCGGTGCGTAGCACCGCGTACCCGGCACGGGTGAGGGTATCGGCCAGCAGGAGGAAGGGCTGATGTCCGGCAATCTCCTCGTTGCGGTCCTGGGGCCCGCTGCCGCTGATGAGGACGACCGCCGGCAGCGGGCCGGTGGCCGCCGCGGGACGGGTCAGCGTCCCCGCGACGGTGATACCGCCGCTCGGGTACGAAACATCTTCGGAGATATAGGGATACGGCGGCGCGGGTCGCTGGGGGCGGGCCGGGGGTCCGACCGGCCGGCGGTTCAGCCGCAGTCCGAAACTGTGCCCGGACTGGCTGAAATCACCCACGATGGCATCGGCCGATTCGTCGAGCCGGCCCGCGAACCGCGCGTCACCCGGCATATCCGGCACCCCGAATTCCACCCGCTCCGGTTCGGCCACCACCCCGGCCAGGGCACGGCCGGTGACCTTCTCGGCGGGTATATCGATCCGCCCGCTGTGCCGGCCGGTGAAATCCACCGCGACCACGACCGGCGCGCCGGGAACCTCGATGGCCCCGTGCCATTGCCCGCGGACCCGGTCGTCGACAGCGCCGCCAGAGCAACCGGCCAACACCGGGACGAGCATCGAGAGAACCGCAACCAGCAACACTCCCCTGCCATGGCGCATGGTGCGACTGTATCTCCGCGCCACGGCCGGACCCGGGTGAAGCACCGGGGTCGCAGCGAGGATTTCGGCCGGACCGCCGATTCCGGACCCGCCGGGCGGCGCTCAGCCGAAGAAGGCCCGGGCCTCATCGTAGCGGTCGGCCGGAACACGTTTGAGTTGTTTGGTCGCCTCGTGCAAGGGCACCAGCCCGATCTCGGTGCCCCGCAGGGCCACCATCTGACCGAAATGCCCGGCGTGCACGGCTTCGGCCGCGTGCAGGCCGAACCGGGTCGCCAGCACCCGGTCGTACGGGGACGGGCTACCACCGCGCTGCACGTGCCCGAGCACCGTGGTGCGGACCTCTTTGCCGATACGGCGTTCGATCTCCACACCCAGCTGCTGCGCGACGCCGGTGAACCGTTCGTGCCCGAATTCGTCGATCCCACCCTCTCGCAGGGTGAAACCGGAATCGGGGGCCGGGTGCGAGCCCTCGGCGACCACGCAGATGAAATGTTTGTCTCCGCGCTGGAAGCGGCTCTTGATGAGCGCGCAGACCTCGGTCACGTCGAAGGGCTGTTCGGGGACCAGCGTCAGATGAGCGCCCGCCGCCATACCGGCGTGCACGGCGATCCAGCCCGCGTGCCGACCCATGACCTCGACCAGCATCACCCGCTGATGGGATTCCGCGGTGGTATGCAGCCGGTCGATGGCCTCGGTGGCGATGGACAGGGCGGTGTCGTGGCCGAAGGTGACATCGGTGCAGTCGATATCGTTGTCGATCGTCTTCGGGACGCCGACGACCGGAACGCCTTCCTCGGACAGCCAGCTGGCGGCGGTCAGCGTGCCCTCCCCGCCGATCGGGATGAGCGCTTCGATGCCGTTGTCGTCGAGGGTCCGGCGGATCCGGCCCAGGCCGGCGCGCAGGATATCGGGGTTGGTACGCGCCGTACCGAGCATGGTGCCGCCCTTGGCGAGTAGACGGTCGGTACGATCGTCGTTCTGGATCCGGATCTTGCGGTCCTCGAGTAATCCGCGCCACCCGTCCTCGAAGCCCACGATCGCGTCACCGTAGCGGCCGTTCGCGGTGCGAACGACAGCGCGGATCACCGCGTTCAGTCCCGGGCAGTCCCCACCTCCGGTCAGGATTCCGATGCGCATGGCGCCCATCTTGCCCGCTGCGCGACACCTTTGCCGCGTCGGGCCCGTGAATGTCCGGTAACACCCGCGCACCGTGCGGGGCCACCGGTCATCGAGCCGGGCACGACCCGCCGGTGAACTCGCCGAGATGCTGTGAGATCAAGCCCGCCATCTCGTCGAGAAGACTCATCCCGTCGAAGAACGTGCCCGAGTCCGGTTGCGCGGCAAGCGCTATTGCCACCGAGCCGTCGCGTGCCGGTACCAGCCCGAACTGACGCACCAGATAGGCGCCCTCGGCGTCCGGACCCCAGCCGCTCTTGAACTCGGCCGCGTCGAACACCGAACCGAGGCCCCACTGCTGGTTCGCGCTGACCGAACCCATCAGCTGCACGACCTTGTCCGTCCCCGGGAGACAGGGCAGTTTCGAGGCGAACCGCACTTGGTCGGCGAGCGACCATTCGGACTGGCCGAACGACGAGTATTCCGCGCGCTTGGGCTTCTCGGCCACGACGGTGACATTGTCACCGCCCTCGCGCAGCACGGCCTGCACCGACTGGGCCGCCTCCCGCGGGGTGCCCAGCGCGGACCACAGGCTGTCCGCGGCGGAATTGTCCGAGGCGGTGATGGCGGCCGAGACAGCGTAGGACTGGCCGCCGGGGTTCTTCCGTTCCGCGGCCACCACCAGCGGGACCTTCATAGTCGACCAGGCAGGGCCGGTGGTCCATTTCCCCAGTCCGACGAGCTGCTCACCGCCCACCGGCATGATCGCCAGACCCAGCTTCCCTTTCGCCGACTGCTCCATCACCGTGAAATCGGCCGCCAGCGTGCCCGGAATGGTGATGGAGACCTCGCCGCCCGGCGCTTCGGCCGCCGCCTGGGTGATCGAGGTGGCCAGCGGACGCTTCTCCGGCTCGGATCCGCAGGATGCCACAAAGGCCGCGACGAGCAGGCAGGCGGTGACCGCGAGCAGGCGGCGGACCAGTGGGATTTCCCGTTTCTTATCGGCCGACACTTCTCTCCGCATGGCTCTTGCGATCTCCCACAGTCCCGATGATTCGTACCCGGTCGGAAAACCGTACTCCATCGACGGCCTCGGGCCGGATCGGATGAGCCCGCCGAACCGGCGCGGGAGTGCCCGATTCCGTATCGACCGGCAGGTCAGTAGAGATAGACGACGGCGTTGTTCCCGCCCCGGCAGGTGACCACACCGCCGGCAGCGACGCATTCGAGCGTGTAGGCCTGGCCGGTCACCGGACTGGTGGCCTCGACGGAGACCGGATCGCCGTCGGCCGAGACGACGGCCGGATCGAGGTAGGCCTGCCGGACCGCCTCGGCGAATTCGCAGCTGGTCACCGCGGTACCTGTTGCCGCCGAGCCGTATTCGGAGCTGCCCGTCGCCGAACCCGAGCAGGGTTGCGCGCCTGCGGGCAGATCGGCCCGGCGCGTGGTGGTGGTCGCCGACGTGGTGGTGCTCGTGCGCGCGGAGGTGGTGGTGGAGGGTTCGGCGCTGCTGCCGGCCGCCGAGGTCTGTTCGGGCGCGGAGGTGGTGGCGGCGCCGGTCGTATCGGCGGCGCCGGTGGATTCCGGGCCGCCGGCGCCGCCGAGGAACTGGAGACCGAGTACCGCGAGGATGACCACCACCGCGAACACCCCGATACCGGTCAAAATCGGAACGACCTTGGACCGCTCGCCGCCGGGGGCGTTGTCGCGGGTTCGCGCGTTCGCGGCGTAACTGTCGCGATAGCCGGCCTCGTAGGCGGCCGCGTACGGGTCGGCCGGGGGCGGGCCGGAATCGTCGGCCCGGTAGCCGTAGTGGTCGTCCGGCGCCGGAGCGTCGTAGCGGCCGGTCGGTTCGGACGGCGGGTACTGCGGCCGGTACGCGCCGTGCGCGTCCTCCGCGGAATAGGCGAGCCCCGACGAAGCCTGATCCACCGGCCGATAGGCCCGGGTCGCCTCCTCGGCGGAGTAAGCGAGCCCCGCGGGCGCCTCCTCCACGGGCCGGTAGGCCCGAGTGGCCTCCTCAGCGGAATAGGCAAGCCCCGACGAAGCCTGATCCACCGGCCGGTAGACCCGGGTCGCCTCCTCCGCGGAATAGGCGAGTCCCGAAGACTCCTGGGCCGTCGGCTGGTAGGCATGCGTCGGCTCGTCGGCGGAGTAGGGCGCGGGCGCCTCGTCCACCGGTTGGAAGACACGGGTGTTCTCCTCGGCTCCGGGGAGCGGATAGCCGGGTTCACCGTAGATGCGGGTCGCCTGATCGTGCGGGTAGAAATCCGCCACCGGCATACCCCCGGTCGCGGGCGCCGGATTCTCGTACTGTGACGGATCGGCGGCCGGATGCAACTGCTCGTTCTGGTAGAGATGCGCGTCCGGGAACGGGCGGATAACGCCGGCCGGCGCCTCGGGGTCGGCCGGCGTGGGATCGTCGGCGGGTAGCGGTGTGAACTCGGTTTCGGTGGGCCGGAAGGAGGTCGGGTCGCCGGGGATGATCGCGGGCAGCGTGGTGGCCGGGTCCGGCGCGCCCTCCTCGCGCGGCATCCGGACCACCAGGGTGGGAATTCCGCCGGTCGGCGGCGCGGACGGACTCGACACCTCGGGGATAGCGGGAGATTCGCCGGGTCGCGGCTCCGGACCGGCGGGATGCGGGGAACGCGCCGGGGAGTTCAGCGCGGTGCGGGCAGCTACCGCTAGTTCACCTGCGGTAGCGAAGCGCTCGTGCGGATCCTTGGCCATACCCCATGCGATCACATCATCGAGCCCGGCCGGTAATCCGGTTCGCTGCACGCTTGCTCGCGGGGGTGGTTCGGTCAGATGCGAGCGGATCAGCACACCCACACTGGTCGTCGAGAACGGCGTCGCCCCGGTGAGGCATTCGTGCAGCACACAGGCGAGGGAATAGATATCGGCGCGCGGGGTCACCGGGCCGCTGTCGAAACGCTCCGGCGCCATGTACGTATAGGAACCGATCGCCACACCCGCCTGCGTGACGCCGGTATCGCTCTCGTGGCGGGCGATCCCGAAATCGGCCAGATAGGCGAAATCGGCCGGGGTGACGAGGATATTCGCCGGTTTCACATCGCGGTGCACCAGACCGCCCTCGTGCGCGGCATCCAGCGCGGCGGCGATCTGCTCGATCACGCCGACCGCCCGCTGCGGGCTCAGCGGCCCCTCCGCCTGCAACAGTGCCCGCAGATCGATGCCCTGGACCAGGCGCATATCGATGAACAGGCGACCGTCGATAACACCCCAGTCGTGGATCGGGATGATGTGCGGTTCGGCGAGGCGGGCGGCAGCCTGCGATTCCCGGCGGAACCGGATCTGGTACTCGGGGTCGCCGGCGAGCGCGTCGGAGAGCAGTTTGAGCGCGACGACCCGCTCCTTCACGGTGTCGTAGGCCTCGTAGACCTCGCCCATCCCGCCTTTACCCAGCAGTGAGCGCAGTTCGTAAGGACCGAACCACCTATCGACTTCCGAGCCAGGCGCCTGCACCCGTCCATCCTCTCCACGCGCGGGCACCGTCTCAGCCGGCCACGGATCGCACCCGGGCTGCCCGTCAGACCCTGGATTGTCCAGGGGACACCACACCGTGGTCAAACGCGTAGACGATGGCCGCCGCGCGGTCGCGCACGCCCAGCTTCCCGAAGATATGACCCACATGGGATTTCACGGTCACCTCGGAGATTCCGAGCGCGTGCGCGATTTCACTGTTGGCCCGGCCGCGGCCGATCAGCGCCAGCACCTCGCGTTCCCGGGAGGTCAGCGCGACGGCCACCGCGGATGCGGCCGGAGCGGCGGCGGTACTACGGTAGGTGGACAGCACCCGCCCGGTGACGGCGGGGTCGAGCCAGGCACCGCCTGCGGCGACGGTGCGGACGGCGCGGATCAGGTCCTCGGCGGGGGAATCCTTGAGCAGGAACCCGGCCGCACCCGCGCGCAGGGCACCGGACAGCAGTTGGTCGTCGTCGAACGTGGTGAGCACGAGCACCGGGGGTTCGGGAGCGCGGGCGCGGAGCAGACGGGTCGCCTCGATACCGCCGACCCGCTTCATCCGCAGATCCATCAGCACGATATCGGGGCTGTGCGCGGCGACCGCCGCGAGCACCTCGTCACCGTCGGCGCATTCGCTGATCCGGAAACCGTCGCGTCGGCGCAGAATACGCCGCAACCCACCGCGGACGAGTTCCTGGTCATCGGCGATCAGCACCTCGACCGCCTCCGGATCGGTGTCGGCCGGCCTGGTCATTGTTTCTCCCTCGGAGCAGGTGCGTACGGTCCGCGGAGGCGGAGGTCGCGCCTCATCGTTCCGCCGGCGCGTTCGCGCGCGCGCCGGCGGTGGATCCGCCCACGGTCGTCCCGGCGTCGGCGCCGTCGGGCCGGCGGCGGGGTCGCCGGGCCCGGCCGCAGCCTCTCATGCCGGACGCGGTTCGTCGCCGGGGCCGGGGCCCGCGTCGTGGTCGGCGATGATCTCCGAGATGGGGCAACGCAGCCGGTCCCGGCTCGGGGTCGCGGCATGCGCGGGATGCTCGTCCAGCGGGAACTCCGCGCGCACGAGCCACCCGCCGGCCTCCGGTCCGATCCGGATACGACCGCCCAGCCCATCGGACCGGTGCCGCATCCCGGCGACCCCGGTCCCCCGGCCGAACTGTGAGGGCAGGCCGCGGGGGATCGTATTGTGGACGCGTACGACGGCCGAGCCGCCGTCCACGGATACCGTCAGCTCCACCTCCGCGCCCGGGGCGTGCTTGGCGATATTGGCCAGCGATTCCTGGCAGATGCGATAGAGCGCCAACCCGACGGCCGCCGAGACCCCGGCCAGATCGCCGGTGAAACGCCGGTTCACCATGAGGCCGGCATTGACGAAGTCGCCGACGAGGGCAGGGATATCGCCGGCACCCGGTTCGACCCCGGCCGCCGACGGCACCGAATCCAGCAGGCCGACCGTGCGCCGGATATCGGACATGGCCTGGCGGCCCAGTCGTTCGGCGTCGACGAGGGCGTCGGCCGCCTCGTCCACATCACGATCGGCGGTCAGGGCGTGCCGGGCGGCCGTCACGTGCAGCAGGGTCACAGTGAGCGAGTGGGCGATGACATCGTGTACCTCGCGCGCGATCCGGTTGCGTTCGGCGGCCGCGGCCTGCGCGGCCCGCGCGCTCTGATTCTCCCGTTCCTGGTACAGGAACAGCCGCTGATACTGCAGCATCACCCCCACCAGCCAGCCGAGCAGGATGCCGAGCGCGTACATGGGGAAACCGGTTCGCAGCGAGTGGTCGCCCCACAGTGCCTCCCCCACCAGCGCGAAGGCGAGCAGTTCGGCCGCGGCGACCACCGCCAGCAGGATACTCAGCCGCTTCGGTGCGATCGCCGCGATCTCGGCGATACCGACCATCAGCACGAAGGGGGCGAAATCGGAGTCCACCGGCTGGACGAAGAAGAGCGCCGCCGCGATCATCGTGGCAGCGAACAGTGGCAGCGGCCGCGGCACGATCCCGAACAGCACATAGACCGGGCCGGAGGCGAACAGCAGCACCAGCGCGATCACCGGCAGTGCGGTGGGGAAGTATTCGTGCCGCTGCAGACAGGCCACCACACCGATGACGAAGAACGCCAGATCGGTGAACAGCACGACCTTGGGCGGATAGTCGAAGGGCAGTTCCCGTAGCGGGTACGGGGCCCCGGGGAGCAGTTTCGCCACCCCCGCGCCCAGCCGGCGCCGAGCGCGCGCCCACCCTGCGGGCCGGGTCGCGGCCACCGCTTCGCCCGGGTCCGTCGTCGTAACCGGCGGGGCCGGGGCGGGCGGGCCGAACCCTTCCTCCGCGCCACCACCCACCGGCTGCGCGCGGTCCCCCGCGGCGGCAACCCGTGTGAAGTGGCTCTCAGTCATTCGTCCAGGGTAAGCACCCCCGGCGGCGCTCGGCATCCTGCTACGGCCGGTTCCCGGCTCCACCCACGGTAGGACAGCGATTCACATCCACGGCACGACGATTTACCGGCGCCCGATTCCTAGCGTGGAACACGAGGTCGCCGCACCACCGGGCCGGCGAACACCAGGCCCCCGACCGAAAGGGCTCGGATCATGTCTTGGGAAGATCAGCACCTGCGCACCGACATCCTGCACACCGTCCTCGACCGCGCCGCCCTCGATCCGGCGCGACCGGACCTCTTCGACGACATCCCGCACCTCGACCGTCTGTTCGGCGGACCGCAAGGAGTACTTGCGGCGCTGCGCTATCGGTGGAACATTCATGTGGACGCCAAGCTGGAGCTCGACCCGGGCCGCTGCTGGACCGCCGAAGAGGCCCGGCTCGAGCTGGCGAGTCAACAACCCGTGCTCTACGCGGTGCTCTACGCGCGCACGGCGTCACCCGTGCCGGTGGCCTGACCGGGCCGCGCACACCGAACGAACGTCCGTGGAAGATCGGGGTGGCGATGACGCAGCCGGCCATGCGCCCACCGGCAATCTCGATTCGACAACCGGCGCGTCGATCCTCGAACTGCTGGGCGAGGTGGCCGAATCCGGTAACTCGGTGGTGATGGTGACCCACGACCGGGGTGCGGTCGACTACTGCGGCCGGGTCGTCACCCTCGGCGACGGCCGGATCGGCGCCGACGAACGCACCGTGACGCGGCACACCGTCGACGCCTGACGCCCACCCGCCGCACGGCGGCGCTCACAGTGGGGCGTTCGACCACCAGCGGTCGATATCGCCGCGGGCTCCCGTCCCCCAGTAGCGGACGAACAACAGCGAATTGCTCCGGGGCGAATCGGTCCTGGCACCGAAACCGACCACCATGTTCGCGGTGGACCGGCCCCGATCGCCGGGCTCCTCCCACAGATGCGCGGTATAGGGCTCCCCACTCTTGGCACCGGAGACCGGATCGTGGGGCGGCAGGCTTTCGATCACCTCCAGGGTGTCCTCGGCATCCGGATAGGTGATGATCGTGTAGTCGAGCCGGGTGGCCTCCAGCGAGCGCTGCCGGCAGTCCCAGATCGATACCCACGGGCGGGTTTCCAGGACCTCGTCGAAGACCGGGACCACTTCGAGTATCGGGATCTGCTCACCCGGTTCGTACTGACTGCACAGCGCGTCCTGATAGCCGAACCCGTCCGGTTCCGACCCCTGCGGCAGCAGGGTGGAGAACAGCCGCCGGGTGCGGTCGCCCGGCTCCGTCTTCGGCGAGTTCTCGGATTCGCCGCTGGTACCGGCGACCGGGCCCCGTTCGAGCGTGGAGGGCTGAGCAGCGGCCGGCGCGCCCTCGGAACCGGAATCGTTGCTGCCCAGCACCACCAGAACAGCCGCCACGGTCACGGCCAGCACGATGAGCGGAATGAGAACGGCCACCGCGATCCACGCCGCCCGGTTACGCCGGTGCGCGGCCGGAGCCGGGTGATAGCCGTGGTACTGCCCGGGCGCCGGAGGTCGCGGGACGGCCTGCACGGGTATCCCCCCGGTATGCTCGCCCCCCACGCTCTGCGCCGCACCGGCGGGGCCGGTGTGTTCCGTGGCCGGGCGCGGCGCCGGACCGGGCGGTGTCACGACCGGCTGGGCACCGGTGTGCTCGATATCCCCCGCCCGCATCGGCGCGCCGGCCGGAGCCATCGATGCGCCACCGGTGCGTTCCACGGCCGGTCCCGGCGCACCGGGCGGCAGCACGGCACCGGCGCGACCGGCCGGGTAGCCACTGTCTGCGTAACCGCCGGTCACACCCGCGGGCGCACCCGGCGCCCCCGCGACCGCTCCCGGTGACCCGGTAGGCGCACCGTGCACTCCCGGTGGTCCCGCGGGCGCACCGGGTGGCCCCGCCGGTGCCGGCGCGGCGCCGGGAACGGCCGAATATCCGCCCGCCGCAACCGAATACGCCGTACCTGGACCGCTCGCCTCGGTCGGCGGCACATAGCTCTGTGTGGGCGCCGGGGCGGTGAGCGCCTGTTCGGCGGCCCGAGCGAACTCGACACAGGTGCGGTACCGGTGACCGGGGTGTTTGGCCATCGCCTTCGCGAGCACCGGATCCAGACCCGGCGGCAGGCCCCGTCGTTTCACCGCGAGCGGCGGCGGGGCGAGTTGCAGATTGCCGTGGATGATGTCGGCGGGATTGGGTGAATCGAACGGCGCCATACCGGTGAGCAGCCAGTACAGCGCGCAGGCCAGCGAATACTGGTCCGATCGGCCGTCCATGTCGCCACCGGTCATCTGTTCCGGCGAGGCGAAGGCGAGGGTGGCGGTGAACATACCGGTCTGGGTCAGCCGCACCGTTTCCGCGCGAAGTCGGGCCAACCCGAAATCGGTGAGGAAAACGCGTTCGCCCTGCCCGGGATTGGCCCGGGCGAGCAGGATATTGGACGGTTTCACATCACGGTGCAGGACCCCCATACCGTGCGCGTAGTCGAGCGCGTCGGCCACACCGGCGATGATCTGGACCGCTTTCTCCGGAGCCAGGGCCAGCGGGTTGACCGTGCCGGCGTCGGCGCCGTCGATGTATTGCATGCACATCCACAGGTGGTCGCCCTCCACCCCGCGGTCGTAGACCGTGACAATGCTCGGATGGTCGAGCGCGGCAGCGAGATCGGCTTCCCGTTCGAACCGGGTGCGGATCGCGGCGTCGGCGAACAGTTCCGGTTTGAGCAGCTTCAACGCGGTCTGTTTTCCGAGCCGGGGATGCCGGGCCAGATATACGGCGCCCATTCCGCCTTCGCCGAGCAACCGCTCGACGGTGAACCCGGCGAACACGTCACCGCTGTTGAGCAACACGACCCCCTTCAGGCGACCGACAGACTGGTGAGCCTACCGGGCACAGCGCGCCGTTTCCCCCGTGACAACGGGAATCAGGGCACTTCATGGAATACCTGGCAGTCCGTTCAGCCGGGGGTGACCAGCCCGGATTCGTAGGCCAGCACCACGGCTTGCGCGCGGTCGCGCAGATCCAATTTGGTGAAGACCTTGGACACATGTGTTTTGACCGTCTGCTCGGCGATGAACAGCGCCGCGGCGATTTCGGTATTCGACATCCCGCGCGCGACGAGTTCGAGTATCTCGCGCTCGCGCGGGGTCAGCGACGCCAGCGCCGGGGCCGGGGTGCGCCGGGACGCGCGGCGGGTGGTCACTTCCGCGATCAGCCGCCGGGTGACGGTCGGCGCGAGCAGTGCCTCCCCGGCGGCGACCACCCGTACCGCCCGAACCAGTTCCTCGGCCGGCGCGTCCTTGAGCAGGAACCCGCTGGCACCGATTCCGAGCGCCTCGTACACATAGTCGTCGATATCGAAGGTGGTGAGCATGAGTACGCGCACCGGCGGATCGAATCCGGCCCCCAGGATCGAGCGGGCCGCGTCGAGCCCGTTCATCTCCGGCATACGCACATCCATCAGCACCACATCGGGTCGTAACCGCGCCGATTCGGCGACTGCCACTTTTCCGTTGGGCGCGTCGCCGACGACACTGATATCGGGTTGGGCGGCGAGCAGTGCTCCGAATCCTTGCCGCACCATGGCCTGATCGTCGGCGATCAACACGGTTATTGCCACGGGCCCAGCTTAATTCCCGGACGAAACCGGCGTGCGCCGAGCGTCGGGCGGCGATCTCCGCCGCCGGAGAAAGGATTACTCGCGCCCGCGGCGCGGTCCCACGGGCCGGAGCGCCAGCGCAACCACCGGATCAGCGCGCACCCGCCTGGGCGGATGCGGGCGGCGCGACCGCCAGGGTGGGTGTGAGCGGCAACCGCGCGTGGACCCGGAAGCCGCCGTCGGCGGCGGGGCCCGCGTCGAGCCGGCCACCGACGGCGAGCGCGCGCGCCTGCATACCCGGGATACCGTGCCCGCCCGTCCCCCCGCCGGCGGCACTGCCGCCCGGGCCGTTGACCACGGTGAGGTCGACCTCCCCCGTGCAGGCGATCGTCACCCGCACCGGTGCGCCCGGCGCGTGCCGGCCGGCATTGGCCAGCGATTCCTGGACGATTCGGTACAGCGCGGAACCGACGGTATCCGGGATCGCGGTCAGGTTCCCGTCGACCGACCAGGTGAGATCCACCCCGGCGCGGGCCGCACCGACGAACAACGCGTCCAGGTCGGCGGCGGTCGGCTGGGGCGCGTGTTCGGCGAGCTGGCCGTCGCTGCGCAGTACCCCGAGCAGACCGCGGATCTCGTTCAGCGCCTCCCGGGCGGTGGCACCGATCGATTCGAACTCCGCGCGCGCCGCGTCGTTCACACCCTCCACCCGGTAGGGTGCGGTCTGCGCCTGCACGACGACCAGCGACATATGGTGGGCCACCACATCGTGCAGATCGCGCGCGATGCGCGCCTTCTCCTCCAGGATCGTGCGGCGGGCCCGTTCCAGATCACTGAGTTCGGTCTGTTTGCTCAGCTCGGACCGGGAGCGGATCAGCGACCGCACCAGCAGCGCGACGAAGACCAGCCCACCCAGCGACACCGGCCAGGCCCACGGGTCGGCGTCGATCCCCTCGGCCGACAGTGCGGCGCCCAGCAGGAGTGCGGTCGCCCCCCACACCACCGCGACCAGTTGCAGAGGTGAGCGCAGGGCCACCGCGAACACCAGGAAGTACAGCGCGACGATATGCGCCACCTGGACCGGCATCTCCTCCCCCGGCAGGTTCGGCACGGCCAATGCGATGAACAGCGCCGAGCCCGCCGAGACCGCCCAGCCCAGCAAGGCGTTTCTACGCATCAGCAGAACCGGCAGCGCGGCGAACGCGGCGATCAGCGGCGCGAGCGGCGCGGGCACATCGTGGGTGAGATGCAGGGTGGGCCAGGCCACCGAGAACAGTGTCACCGCGGTCAGGACCGAGGCGGCGTCGAGCCACCAGCGCAGACCCAGCCCGACGATCAGGCCCCACAGGCCCCGCCGCGGGCGTCCCGGCACCGCGATGCTCGTTTCGTTCATACCCCCGAGACTAGGAACTCCGGCCCCGGCGCACCTCATACCGTGGGGTGAATCGCGGGCGGTACGCCGGGGTTAGCCCCGTACCGGCGTAGGTTCCGGGGTCGGCGCACAAACCCCACCCGAGCGGGACGGCTCCGACCGCCTTCCGTTCCTAACGTTCTCGGCCATGGCTGTCTCGAACATTGCCGTGCGCCTTCCGGCCCGGCTCTCCCTGCAAACCGCGCGGTGCGCGGTGACCGCCGCGGCCGGAGTCGCCGCAGCGGTGTCCCTGCTGTCGGCGCCCGCGGCCGATGCCGCCGGTCTCGCGCCCGCACCGGCCGCCGCGGCGGCGGTACGCGCGCTGACCACACCGGGAGCAGTCGCCACGATCCCCGCGGATTTCCGCGCGGTCGCCGGGTACGCCCCGGCACGGG
The DNA here is from genome assembly GCF_050942415.1 of Nocardia grenadensis. Classification (NCBI taxonomy): domain Bacteria; kingdom Bacillati; phylum Actinomycetota; class Actinomycetes; order Mycobacteriales; family Nocardiaceae; genus Nocardia; species Nocardia grenadensis. The sequence goes on from NZ_CP192054.1 coordinate 4,752,250, forward strand.
TGGACGGGATGCTGGTCGCACCGCACGGATCGTGTTCCTCGCCGGTACCGCTGCCGGCGGAGTTCGAGACCGCCTGCCAGGCCCACGACCTCGGCTACGACCTGCTGCGTTACGCCGACCGCACCGGCGCCCCGCTCGGCCCCTGGGCCCGGCAGGAACTGGACCGGACCCTCGCCGAACAGATGCACACGGCGTGCGCGCAACGACCGGAGCCGCTGCCGCGCGCCCGCTGCGTCGTGATGGCCGAGATCGCCGAGATCGCCGTGGACCTCAATTCGATGCGGCAAGACTACGGCGTACCGGTCGTGGAGGACTTCCCCCTGGCCGACACGGTCACCGCGTGGCTGCCGCGGATCTGCGGCCTGCTCCTGCTCGTAATCGCCGTCCTCTTCCTGGGCCGCCCGGTCACCGCGCCGCTGCTTCCGGCGATCGGGGCCCGCGGTCCGATCCGTCCGCACCACACCGTGCTCGGGGGTTCCCATGCCTGACACCACCACCGCCGCGCCGGGTCCGGCACCGTCGCGCTCCCGGCCACGCGCCGACCTGCCCGGCCACGTCCCGGCGCCCGCCGGGACACGACTCCGCCACGATCCATCCGATGACGCCCCGCCACCCGGCCGGTCCCGGATTCGCACCGGCACGCCCGGGAGCATCACGTCGCTCTCTCGAACCCGATCCCGTCCGGACACAGCCGACGACAACCCGGCACCCGCCCGGTCCCGACCGCGCACCGGCACTTCCGAGCGCAGCCCGGCCGCAGCGGAACCCTTCTCCGAAGGACCCGACGATGCCCCGGTGCCCTCGCAACCCTGCCCTGGCACCGGTCCGGCCGATAACGTTCCGACCCCATCGCGACCGAGTATTCGCAGGGGCCTTCTCGACTACGTCCGAACCCGGTGGCCGCGGCATTGGCCACCGGTAGCGACCACACTCGCCGTCGGTGCCGGGACGGCGGTGTCCCTGGCCCCCGGCCTGCTGCCCCGGACCGCCGCCGCCCAGGCCGTACTCACCGCGGTGGCCGTGGTCGTCGCACTGGGCGTCGCGCGGGTCGTCCGCCTCGTGATCCGGCACACCACGGGTTCCGCCCCGGTCGCCACGCCGCGAACCCGGCGATCGGTGTTCGCGGCCACCGCGGCCGGCGTCCTCGGCGCGGTGGTGTACGCCGCGCGCTGGCAGCAGACACTGCGGTCGGCGATGGAGGTGGCGCCGGCCGGTCCGGGCCACTGGGCCGGGTGGGCGGTCGGTGCGACCCTGCTCACCGTGGGGACGGTGGCGGTGGTCCACGGGTGCGGCCGGTTGCTCCGGCGGATCGGCTGGTCCCGGACGCTGGTGATGACGGTGGTCGCGGGCCTGTCGATGGCGCTGTTCGCGGTCCCCGCGGCGGTGAGCTGGGGCGACCGGACCTATGCCGCCGCGAACGCCGCCCCCGAGCCGGGTCTGATCCGGCCGGTGGCGGTGACCCGATCGGGGAGCGCCGAGTCCATGGTGAGCTGGTCGACCCTGGGACGCGAGGGACAGCGTTTCGTCAGCGCCGGGCCGGCGGGCGCGGTCCGGGTCTATATCGGGCTCCGCTCGGCGCCGGATCTGGCCGCGCGCGCCGCGCTGGCGGTTCGGGAACTGGATCGGGCCGGCGGATTCGACCGCTCCGATCTGGTGATCGCCGTGCCCACCGGATCGGGCTGGGTGGACGCGCGGGCGCTGGAGGGTTTCGGTGCCCGATTCGGTGGCGATGTGGCGGTGGTCGCGCTGCAGTACTCGTACGCGCCGAGCTGGGCCACCTTCGTCTTCGGCCGGGATGCGGCGGCGGCCTCGGCGCGGGCATTGGTCGCCGCCGTCGAGGAGCGCATCGCCACGATGTCCGATCCGCCCCGGCTGCACCTGTACGGACAGAGCCTCGGCGCATTCGGCGGTAGCGCGGTGTTCGCGGGAGCCGCCGAGCAGAACCGCCGGGTGTGTTCGGCGCTGTGGGCCGGGATGCCCGGTGGGGGTGGACCCGCGCCGGGTGCCCGTACCGCGGTACTGGCCAATACCTCCGATCCGGTCGTGCACTGGTCACTCGACCTGCTGTGGCGGCCGCCGGACCTCACCGCCGCCCGCCGCGACGCGCCCACCCCGCCGTGGCTGCCCGTGGTCGGTTTCCTGCAGACCACCGCGGACCTGCCGGCCGCCCTAGACGCGCCACCGGGGCACGGCCACCGGTACGACACCGACCAAGGGACGGCACTGCCCGGCTGCGGCCCGGAGTGAAGCGCTCCGCCGCCCACGCGGCGCCGGGTTTGCCGGTCGGATGCGGGCTTTCTCGACGGCGGTCACGGCTACCGGGAGCGGGACCTGCCGTGCGGGCCCACCGTTCCATAACGCTTAAGGTGTCCCACCATGGCTTCACCCCGTAACGATCACCCGCGCCGGCCCCGGCGCCGGTTCCGGCGGATCTCGCTGCCGGCATTCACCGGTGCCGCGCTGTTCGGCCTGGTGATCACCGCCGTGCCGGCGCCGACCTCCGAGGCCGTCGGTATCGACGCTTCGGTCACGGCACCGGCCGGGCCGGCGGTGGTGGGTCTGACCTCGGGTGATACGGCGGTGGACGCCGTGGCGGCCATACCGCGGGATTTCGCGGACTACCTCGGCTACCGGCCGGTCGTCCGGCAGGGCGTGCTCGTGGCTCCGGACGGCAGTTGTTCCTCGCCGGTCGAGCTGCCACCGGAATTCGATACCGCCTGTATGGCCCACGACCTCGGATACGACCTGCTGCGGTACGCCGACCGCACCGGCGCACCGCTGGGGCCGTGGGCCCGGCAGGCCCTGGACCGGACGCTGCGCCTGCGGCTGCACCAGGCCTGCGAAACGCATACCGAACCGGTGGTGCGTACCCGCTGCGAGACCCTCGCCGAGATCGCGGCCACCGCGGTGGACCTGAATTCGCGGCGACAGCACTACGGGGTCCCGGTGGTGGAGACATTGAGCCAGGTGGCCGCCCAGGCCGCCACCGGCCATCCGACCCGGCCCTGGTTGCTGCGCGCGGTCGCGCTCGGTCTGGCGACGGTGGCCGCCCTGGTCTTCGGAATCCGCCGCCTGCACCGGCGGATCAGGCGCACGACGGCACCCCGTTTCCGCATTCCGGTCGGGTCTGTACGGACCGGCCGCGCGACGGGTCTGCCGCGGCCCGCGTTCACCCGTCTCCTGCCGCGTACCCGATGGTTGCCGGGATGCGCGCAGCCGCCCGCGGCCGCCCCACCCGACCCCGCACTTCCGGCCGGCGTGCACCTGTTGCCGGTCACCACGCCGCCGGCCGCCCGGACCGGCTGACCACGGTTGACCCGACTTGAAACGCGTTCTAATTTGGGAACGTGCTTGTTGTGGACGACGTGGTCGAGGTGGATGCCCCCGTCGAGGTGGTGTGGTCGGTGCTCACCGATTTCGACCGGTACGGCGACTGGAATCCGTTCATCAGCCGCTGCCGGGCGGAGCTGTCGGTGGGTGCGCCGATCGATATGCGGGTCGAGCAGCTCGCGCCCCGGCCGATCCGGATGCGCGAATGGATTCGCAGCGTCACCGCGGGCCGGGAATTCAGTTACTCCATGAAACCGATCCCGCTCGGCGCACTGCGCAGCAAACGCTCGCATACGCTGACCCCGCTGACCGGCGACCGCACCCGCTACGAATCCCATTTCGAGCTCGACGGCTGGCTCGCCCCGGTGGTCGGCCTGCTGTTCGGGCGCGGCTTCAAGAAGGGGTTCCCCGGGATGACCACCGCGGTCGAACGGGAAGCCGAGCGGCTGCACGCCCACTGACACGCGGTATCATCCGCCCGGCCCCCGGGAACGCCGAGGGCGGTGGCCCGTTAGGACCACCGCCCTCGGTGAACTCTCGCCGCTCCCGGCGATCCGCGTCAGGCGATATCGCCGCGGGCCGCCTCGTAGGCCGCGCCCACCCGGTACAACCGGTCGTCGGCCAATGCCGGCGCCATGATCTGCAGACCCACCGGCATCCCGTCGTCGCGGCTCAGCCCGGACGGGACCGACATGGCCGGATGCCCGGCCAGGTTGGTGGGCAGGGTGCACAGATCGGACAGGTACATCGCCAGCGGATCGTCTACCTTCTCGCCCAGCTTCCACGGCGTGAACGGACTGGTCGGGGACACCAGCACGTCGACCTGCTCGTAGGCCTTGTCGAAATCACGCGCGATCAGCGTGCGGACCTTGAGCGCCTGACCGTAGTAGGCGTCGTAGTAGCCCGCCGAGAGGGCGTAGGTGCCGATCATGATCCGGCGCTTGACCTCCGGACCGAATCCGGCGGCGCGGGTCGCGGCCATGACCTGCTCGGCGCTGTGGTGGCCGTCGTCGGACACTCGCAGGCCGTAGCGCATGGCATCGAAACGGGCCAGGTTGGAGGAGACCTCGCTGGGCATGACCAGGTAGTAGGACGCCAGGGCGTATTCGAAATGCGGGCAGGACACCTCGACCACTTCGGCGCCCAGATCCTTCAGCACGCCGACCGCGGCGTCGAAGGAGGTGAGCACGCCGTGCTGGTAGCTGTCGGAGTGCAGTTCCTTGACCACGCCGATCTTCACCCCGCGCAGATCACCCGACGCGCCCTGCCGGGCGGCGTCGACCACGGCCGGGACCGCGACGTCACGGGAGGTGGAATCGCGCGGATCGTGTCCGGCGATCACCTCGTGCAGCAGGGCGGTGTCCAGCACCGTCCGGCCGCACGGACCACCCTGGTCGAGCGAGGACGCGCAGGCGACGAGCCCGTACCGGGACACGGTGCCGTAGGTGGGCTTGGTGCCGACGGTCGCGGTGACCGCCGCCGGCTGCCGGATCGAGCCGCCGGTATCGGTGCCGATGGCCAACGGCGCCTGGTAGGAGGCCAACGCCGCCGCCGAACCGCCGCCGGAGCCGCCGGGGATGCGGGTGGTGTCCCACGGGTTGCGGGTCGGTCCGTAGGCGGAGTTCTCGGTGGAGGAGCCCATCGCGAACTCGTCCATATTGGTCTTGCCCAGAATCGGGATCCCGGCGGCACGCAGCCGGGTGGTCAGCGTGGCGTCGTAGGGGGCGACCCAGTTCTCGAGGATCTTCGACGCGCAGGTGGTGGGCATATCGGTCGTGGTGAACACGTCCTTGAGCGCCAGCGGCACCCCGGCCAGCGACGAGGCCGGCACCGCACCGGCGGCCAGGGCGGCATCCACCTCGGCAGCGGCGGCGAGCGCCTGCTCTCCCGCGACGTGCAGGAAGGCGTGGTACTCCCCGTCGACCTCGGCGATCCGGTCCAGGTGCGCCCGGGTCACCTCCACCGAGGAGACCTCGCCGCCGTGGATACGGCTCGCGAGGTCGGCCGCGCCGAGCCGGGTCAGTTCACTCGCGCTCATTCGCCCTCCCCCAGGATTTGCGGAACCAGGAACCGCTGTTCTTCGGCGGCGGGTGCGCCGGACAGCGCCTGCTCCGGGGTGAGACCGGGACGGACCTCATCGGGACGGGTCACATTCGTCACCGGATCCGGTGACGCGGTGGCCGGGACATCGGCGGCGGCGACCTCGGAGATGGTCCGCACATGGCTGAGGATCGAATCCAGCTGCCCGGCGAACTGGTCGAGTTCGTCCTCGGACAGGGCGAGCCTGGACAGCCGGGCGAGGTGTGCGACCTCGTCGCGGGAGATGGCGGTCACCGCGAACCCCTTTCGGCAATAGTTTGGACTGCGGATCACAAGCATCGAACAGCCTAATGGTGCGGCCGGACCGGGTTGCCCGGCAGGCCGCGCGGCCGCACCCACCGGGCCGCGCGCGGGTCGGCCGGAGCCGGCCGTGGACCACGCGGCAATGCGAGGTTTGCCCTTTTCACACCATTCGTCACCTGTGACCCCGTTCGAGGCGCACAATTCGACTCGATAACCCTCGGTAATGGGTGTAAGGATGGGCAGACCGGGTATTCGTTGTAAGCCTCGGCCGCAGAAGGAAAGGGAAACGCACGTGTCTTATCTGCTCCGCGTGCAACTTCCGGATCGTCCGGGAAGCCTCGGGTCGCTAGCCGTAGCACTGGGAACGGTCGGCGCCGATATCCTTTCCCTGGATGTGGTGGAGCGTGGTGCCGGCTACGCGGTCGACGATCTCGTCGTCGAGATCGCCCCCAACGCCCTGCCCGACACACTCATCACCGCCGCGGAATCGCTCGGCGATGTGCGCGTCGATTCCATCCGCCCCTACTCCGGTGTGCTCGACACCCACCGTGAGCTCGAATTGATCGACAATGTGGCCAACGCCCGCGACGATCGGCTCCAGGTGCTGGTCGACGGGGTTCCGCGGGTGCTGCGGGTCGGCTGGAGCACCGTCCTGGATATGGGGACGCACGGCGCCTACCGCGTGGTGGGCAGTCAGAGCGCGCCGCAGACCCAGGCTGCCTCGGTGCCGTGGATGCCGCTGCAGAAACCCACCGCGCTCGACGGCAACGCCGACTGGGTCCCCGAGATCTGGCGCGATATGGACACCAAACTGGCCGCCGCGCCGCTCGGCCCCTCCAGCAAGGCGCTCCTCCTCGGCCGTCCCGGCGGCCCGGATTTCCGCCCCTCGGAGATCGCGCGGCTCGGCTACCTCGCCGGAATCGTCGCCACCGTCCTGGGCTGAGTCCCGCGGCGGAGAGCTACCCGCCGGTGCCCGGCTCGACGATGCGCCACCGATCCGGCCTACCCGGCGGATAGGCGACGGTGAGCGTGTCCCCGACCGACGGCCAATAGGCGGCGTCCCACACCATGCGCCCGTAGACCACCTTTCCCGGCTCGGACGGTCCGGACAGGTTCCCGGTGACGGTGACGAACTGCTCACCCATCGCCTCGGGGCGCGGACTCACCCCCGTCAGATACAACGAACCGATCTCCGCGTCCGCGGGCATACGCCCGCCCCGCCGCCCGCGGAACACCAGCACGAGCATTCCCACCAGTGCGGCCACCATGATCGCCAGCATCGCCAGTTCGAACACCCCACCATGCTAGGCCCCGGGGCGTCGTGGCGGCCGGCGACGCCCGAGGCGACGCGATTCGGTGGCGTACGCCACTCCCAGGGGGAGGTCGCCGCGCCGGCGCCCGGGCATGCGGGCCCGAATACCTTCCCACCCAGACGGAACGACCTGGACCCGGGATGGAATCCGGTCGGCCGGCCGCGCACCCGGACAGGCCGCACCGCGGCCGGGCCCCTACCTCCCGCACCGGTGAACTTGTGCATGGGAATACCGCTGCGGCGGCGAAAATCCGGCCGCCCGGCCCGCCGGCCATCACTTCTGCGAGACGGACGGCACCGCGCATGAGTTGTGCGGTACGGGGTATCTCAGATCCACCGGACATGAAAGGAAGCGATCGTCATGCCGGAATCAACGATTCGAGCAGGTGCAATGGGTAGCCGAGTAGCAAGCCTCGTAGTACTGGTCTGGTTCGTGGCGGGGATCGTCGCCGCGTGGCAACGGGGCTATTTCAATGATCCACCGGAGCAGTGCTCCCACTTCGCGACGCTGGCGGTGACCGTGGTGGCCGGTCCACTCAATTACGTCGGCCTCAACCCGAAGATGGGCTGCAACCTGCCGGAACCCAGCCAGTAGAACCGGATCCCGGTCGTCGCCCAGCGGCGACCGGGTTTCAGGACACCGCGAGAGTACTGGCACCGCCCGCGGAACGCCGGACGGACCAGACACTGGTGCGGGTACGCGCGGAACGGCCGTTGCCCCGGTCCACCAGTGCCCGATCGCCGGTGGTGTACACCAGTTGCGCACCGCGCGTATTGGTTTCCGGGCTGTGGAACAGCTGCACGAGCCGGTCGGTCTCCTCCACCGTCAGCCGCGCGCCGATATCGTCGACCACGAGCACTTTCCCCGCGTCGAGAGAGTCGAGCAGTATCGGTAGCAGCCGCAGCAGTGCCCGGGTCGCCGAGGATTCCTCGGCCAGCGTGAAAACCGGCTCCACATCGGTGTGGACGAGCCGCAGTCCGACACCGTGCCGTCCGACCATCCGGGTGTAGAGCGCATCGCGCGCATTACGCATATTGGTGAGTTCACGGGCCAGCCGAGTGGCGTTCAGACCGCTGTCCTGTTCCAGTTGCGCGGCATACGCCGCCGAACCTGCCGCACGATCGGTCTGTTCTCCGAGGACGGCGATATCGGCATCGAGGTCGCGCAGGTAGTCGGCGTAGCCGGGATCGTTCTGGGCGATCAGCAGATCGGTGATGCCGAGGTCCGCGGATTGCAGCAGGGTCAGCAGCCGGGCGGCGTGCTCGGTGGATCGCGACAGATGCGAACCCAGGCGCAGTTCGATCGAGTCGATATCCGCGGCACCGGCCACCACCTCGAGCATGGTCTCGAACCACCGGTAGGCCGGGACCAGCGCCTCGGCGTACATCTGCCCCGCCAGGCTCAACAGCAGGGCGTTCGGGCGTACCAGCGGCACCAGCGCGGTGATCCCGAATCGCGCCGGCTCGAACATCGGCCCGACCCGGATCGCCTCACCCTCGCGCTCGAAGACGATCCGTTTGCGGGACCGCGGATGACTGTAGAGCCATTCGGCGGCGACCTCGGCGGCATCCAACCGGAAACCGTAGGTGTAGGGCACGCCCTCGGCCACGAAAACGGCCTCGAAGTCGCTCGGCTGCCCGGGCAGCGCGAGATGCGGCGCCCGGACCGGGCCCGCGTAGGGATCCCAGCCGCTCACCGAGTGCAGCACCGCGTCACGCATATGCCCCAGGGCGTCGACCAGATTGGATTTACCGGCGGCCGGGCCCCCGTGCACCGCGGTCACCGGCACCGCGACCGGCGCGGTCGCGCCGCGGGTCAACCGCAATTCCTGTAGATCGGCCAGCGATTTGTGGTTGGACACCCGAAAACTGCGCAACATCCCGCCATCCTGCCGTGTCCGGACCCGGTCCCGCAGGATCGGTACCCGGTCGTGTCCTCCGACCGCGCCGCCGCTACTCCGCCGATTCGGCCTCCGCCACCGGTCCGGCCGCGACCGCGTCCGGACCGGATTCGAGCAGGAGGCGGAACCCGTCCTCGTCCAGGATCGGCACCCCGAGTTCCTCGGCCTTGGCAGCCTTGGACCCGGGCGATTCCCCGACGACGACGAAGGCCGTCTTCTTCGATACCGACCCCGCGGCCTTACCCCCGCGCAACAGGATCGCCTCCTTGGCGCCGTCGCGGGAGAAGCCCTCCAGCGAACCGGTCACCACAATGGACAGGCCATCGAGGGTGCGCGGAATGGATTCGTCGCGTTCGTCCTCCATCCGCACCCCGGCGGCCCGCCATTTCTCCACGATGGCGCGATGCCAGTCGACCGCGAACCATTCCGCGACGGCGGTCGCGATGGTCGGCCCGACGCCCTCGGCAGCCGCCAGCTGCTCCAGCGACGCCTGCTCGATCCGTTCCAGACTGCCGAATTCGGCCGCGAGCGCCCGCGCGGCGGTCGGCCCGACATGCCGGATGGACAGCGCGACCAGGACCCGCCACAGCGGGCGGTCCTTGGCCGCGGCCAGATTGCTCAGCAACCGGTTGCCGTTCGCCGAGAGGCTGCCGTCCTTGTTGACGAACAGCGCGACATTTCGCAGCCGGTCGGCGTCGAGATCGAACAGATCGCCCTCGTCGGTGATCGCGCCGGATTTCAGCAGCGCGATCGCCGCCTCGTAACCCAGTGCCTCGATATCGAAGGCGCCGCGACCGGCCATATGGAACACCCGCTCCCGCAGCTGGGCGGGACAGCTCCGCTGGTTGGGGCAGCGGATATCGGCGTCGCCCTCTTTCTCGTAGGCGAGTTCGGTCCCGCATTCGGGGCAGTGGGTGGGCATCACGAAGGCCCGCTCGTCGCCGGTGCGGGCGTCGACCACCGGACCCAGCACCTCCGGGATGACGTCCCCGGCCTTCCGGATGGTCACCGTATCCCCGATCAGCACCCCCTTACGCACGACCTCGGCCGCATTGTGCAGGGTCGCCATGGAGACGGTGGAGCCGGCGATCACCACGGGTTCCATCATCGCGAACGGGGTGACCCGGCCGGTCCGGCCGACGTTCACCGCGATATTGCGCAGGGTGGTGGTGGCCTCCTCGGGCGGGTACTTGTAGGCGATCGCCCAGCGCGGAGCCCGCGAGGTGGAACCCAGTCGCCGCTGCAAGGACCGTTCGTCGACCTTCACCACCACGCCGTCGATCTCGTGCTCGATATCGTGGCGGTGCTCGGCCCAGTAGGAGATCCGTTCGAGAACGGCGTCCACACCGTGCACCAGCGTGGTGTGCGCGGAGACCGGCAGACCCCAGGCCGCCAGCGCACGGTAGGCCTCGTGCAGCGACCGCGGCGTGAACCCTTCGGTGCGCCCGAGACCGTGACAGATCATCCGCAGTCGCCGCCGCGCGGTGACCGAGGGGTCCTTCTGCCGCAGCGAACCGGCCGCGGTGTTGCGGGGGTTGGCGTACGGTGGTTTACCCTCGGCCACGATCGCCGCATTGAGCGTTTCGAAATCCTCCAGCCGGAAGTACACCTCACCGCGCACTTCCAGCAGGTCCGGAATCGGAAACTCGGTATCGGCGTTCAGTTCGCGGGGGATGTCCTCGATGGTGCGGGCATTGAGGGTGACGTCCTCGCCCGTACGCCCGTCGCCCCGGGTGGCACCGCGCTCCAGTTTCCCGTTGCGGTACACCAGGTTCAACGCCACCCCGTCGATCTTGACCTCACACAAATAGTGCAGGTCCGGGCCGGTCTCCTCCTCGACTCGGGCCGCCCAGGCCCGCATATCCGCCGCGGAGAACACATTGTCCAGCGACAGCATCCGCTCGAGATGGTCCACCGGGGTGAAATCGGTGGCGAAACCACCGCCCACCAGCTGCGTCGGCGAATCGGGTGTGCGCAGGTCGGGATGGCGTTCCTCCAGCGCCAGCAGCTGCTGGAACAGCTTGTCGAATTCGCCGTCGGAGATGATCGGCGCGTCCCGCACGTAGTAGCGGAACTGATGCTCACGCACCGTATCGGCGAGCTCCTGCCAGCGCACTCGCGCTTCGCCGGCGGCCGGGGCGGGAGCGGCTGCTCCGCGGACATCGTCCTGTTCGATGGGTCCAACGGTGTCACTCACATCTCGCAGGGTAGTCCGGCCCGCCGACACTGCCGAGCACTGTTACCGCACGTCGGCCGGTATTCCCGGCACACCGAGGCCCCTACGACCGGCACGCCTGTGACAGCGGATAGCGGCCGCCGGGCAGTGCCGCGCTTCGCGACCCCCCGCCCCGGTTTCCCGGCGCGGTGTCCTCGCTCGATTCACCCCGGCCCAGCCGGTCCGGGTGACGAGATACCTGCTACCGGGGTCGGCAGCGGCCGCGAACAGGGCCGTCGGAACCACTCGAGTGCCTCGAGCCCCACCGGCGTCACCCGGCGACGAGGGACTCCGGGTCCTGCGCAAAGGCCTTCGCGGTATCGACCGCCAGGCGCAGCGCGTCCCGGGCCCAGCTCAGCGGCGCCGCCGCCAGACCGCAGGCCGGACTCACCGTCACCCGACGAGCCAGATCGGCGCGCGGGAAACCGAGCCGATCGACCAGCCGGGCGCCCGGTTCGGCGATCTCACGCCAGGCCGGCGTGGTCGCGGGGCGTGAGGTGGGCACGAGCCCGAGAACCAGCTGTTTGCCCCCGTCCAGCGCCTCACCCAGCGCGTCCAGACCGGCGGTGCCCGATACCACGGCCAGATCGAACCCCAGCGCGGCCGCGGAGGTCTGCCGCAGGAAGGCCAGGGGCGGCGGAGTCGCGCAACTGTGCACCATCGTGGGCACCCCCTGGGACGCCAGCACTGTTTCCAGGATCGCCAGCGCTTCCGGTTCCGGTACGGCCGCGACCGTGTTCAGCACACTCGCCCCGCGCAGCGAACCGGCCAGCACGGCGCCCAGCGACGGTTCGTCCACTTGCAGCACCACCTCGGCCTCGAGCCGCGACCCGACCTCGGCGATATGCGCGGCCAGACCCTCGGCCAGCGATTCGGCCAGATCCCGTACCGCGCCCCGGTCGGTCAGCACCCGGTGTCCACCGGCCAGCTCCACCTCCGCGGCGAGCGTCAGCGGCCCGGCGGCCTGTACCTTCACCGGGCGGCCGGAACCGCGCAGCCCGGCGTTCTCCCATGCCTCCTGCAGTGCGTCCAGATCGGTACGCAGCAGATCGCTCGCCCGCCGGGATACCGAACCCGGCCGGGCGGCCAGGCGATAGCCGCGCGGAGTGGTGTCGAACCGCATATCCACGAGCAGCGCCGAAACCCGCCCGACCATATCGGCGCCCACGCCGCGGGCCGGTAGTTCCACCAGATGCGGCAGGCCGGTCAGCTCACCGACGATCACCGTCGCGGCTTCCCGGGGATCGGTGCCCGGCCACGAGCCCACTCCCGTCGCGATCCCGGCCGGGAGACCGGACAGGTTCATCGTGGTGCGCCCGCCGGCGCGGTACGCGCGGTCGCGCTGATGGTGCCGCTGCCGAGCACCGCGTCGCCCGCACTGTCGGGCCGGTACAGCACCACGGCCTGGCCCCGCGCGACCCCGCCGAGCGGTTCGTGCAGACGCACCGCGAGACCGTCGCCGACCGCCTCGGCCGTCGCGGGCGCGGTACCCCCGTGGGCGCGGACCTGCACCACGCAGTCGAGCGGTTCGGTGGGCGCCGCGCCACCGGTCCAGACGGCCCGGTCGGCCTCGATGGACCACACCAGCAGATCGTCGGCCGAGCCGACGCGCACGGTGCCCGACTCGGGGTCGATATCGGTGACGTAGCGCGGTTTGCCGTCCGGCCCCGGTCCGGGCAGGCCCAGCCCCTTGCGCTGGCCGATGGTGAATCCGTGCACGCCCTCGTGCCGGCCCAGTTCCGCACCCCCCGAGTCCACGATGGCGCCGGGGCGGATCCCGATCTTCGCGCCCAGGAACGCCCGGGTGTCCCCGGACGGGATGAAGCAGATGTCGTGGCTGTCCGGTTTGTCGGCGACCGCCAGACCTCGTTCGGCCGCCTCGGCCCGGATCTGCGGCTTGGGTGTATCACCCACCGGGAACATGGCCCGTGACAGCTGCTCGGCGGTCAATACCGCGAGAACATAGGACTGGTCCTTGTCCGCGTCCACGGCCCGGCGCAGCACACCGTCGGCGAGCCGGGCGTAATGGCCGGTGGCCACCGCGTCGAAGCCGAGCGCCGCGGCCCGATCGGCCAGCGCCGAGAACTTGATCTTCTCGTTGCAGCGCAGGCAGGGGTTGGGGGTCTCCCCCGCCGCGTAGGACTCGACGAAATCGTCGATCACGTCTTCTTTGAAACGGTCCGCGAAATCCCAGACGTAGAAGGGGATGCCGAGCACATCGGCGGCCCGGCGGGCGTCGCCCGCGTCCTCTTTCGAACAGCAGCCGCGGGATCCGGTGCGCAGCGTGCCGGGCGCGCTCGACAGCGCCAGATGCACTCCGACCACCTCGTGCCCGGCGTCGACGGCCCGTGCCGCCGCTACCGCGGAATCGACTCCACCACTCATCGCGGCGAGCACTCGCATACGCTACGCACCTCCTCTCGCACCGGCCAGGCCCGCGGCCCTGGCTCGTTCCACCACCTGCGGCAGTACTTTCAGTACTGCCTCTATATCGGACCGCTGCGAGGTGTGTCCAAGGGAAAACCGCAGCGACCCCCGCGCTTCGCGCGCCCCGACACCCATCGCGACCAGGACATGGCTGGGCGAGGCCACCCCGGCCGTGCACGCCGAACCGGTCGAACATTCGATCCCCGCCGCGTCCAGCAGCATCAGCAGCGAATCACCTTCGCAACCGGGGAAGGTGAAATGCGCGTTACCGGGCAGCCGCCGGTCGTCGTGGGGTCCGTTGAGTATCGCGTCCGGGACGGCCTGCCGCACGCCGGCGATCAGGTCGTCGCGCAGACCGGACAGTTCCACGGACCGGGCCGGCAGCTCGGCCACGGTCTGCCGCAGGGCCGCGGCCAGCCCGGCCACCGCCGCGACATCCGAGGTCCCCGAGCGCAGGTCCCGTTCGTGGCCGCCGCCGTGTAGCAGCGGCGCACAACCCACCTGGCGGCCGAGCAGCAGTACGCCGACCCCGTGCGGCCCACCCAGTTTGTGCCCGGCGAAACTCGCGGCGGCGAGTCCGGCGGCGCCGAAATCGATGGGCAGTTGCGCCGCGGCCTGGACCGCGTCACTGTGCATCGGCACTCCGGCGTCCCGCGCGATCTCGGCCAGCTCCCGGATCGGCTGGATCGCCCCGACCTCGTTGTTGGCCCACATCACGGTGACCAGCGCGACCTCGCCGGGATGCGCGGCCAGTTCGGCGCGCAGCGTCTCCGGGGACACGATTCCCTCGGCGTCCACCGGCAGCCAGGTGACCCGGGCGCCCTCGTGCTTTTCCAGCCATTCCACGGCGTCGAGCACCGCGTGGTGCTCGACGGCGGCGGCCAGGATCCGGTTACATCGCGGGTCGGCGTCCCGCCGGGCCCAGTAGATCCCCTTGACCGCGAGGTTGTCGCTCTCGGTGCCGCCGGAACAGAGGATGACCTCGGAGGGCCGGGCGCCGAGATCCGCGGCGATCGATTCGCGCGATTCCTCCAGCCGACGGCGGGCCGACCGGCCCGAGCCGTGCAGCGAGGACGCATTTCCGACCTGCGCGAAGGCAGCGGACATCGCCTCGATCGCGGCGGGCAGCATCGGTGTGGTCGCCGCATGATCGAGGTAGACCGTCGTGGGCACACCGCTGACAGCACCCGGGAAAGCCGACTTCATGACCGACAAAGCCTATCCCACCGTTGACCTGCACATCCGTGGGGTCCACCCCCGCTTTCTACGATTTCTCCCCGATTCACAACCGTGCAGGCACCACCGACATTCCCGGGAGCCATGCGTCCGGTAGGGAACCCGAGGAACGTCTGCTCGAAACGGTCCGGTAGGGCCCATTTGGCCTTCCGAAGCCGAGCGCCGCCCCCGAACCGGGGCGCTACCGCGCACAGTTTCGTGAGTCGACCGTGACACCGGGGCAGTTCCGCCAGATCAGAGGTCGAGTTGCCGCACATGGACATGGTCGGCCGGCCAACGCTACGACGGATCTGCCTTCGAAAGCGCGACGTTCCACGGCAGGGCTGATCAGAGCTGAACCGGACATCCCGCCGCCGATCGCGGGGCACCGCTGGTCCGCGACCCGGCCGCCCCGGTGGCAGCAATCCGGATCGCGAGTCCCACCGGTGAGTGGGGTGAACACGACGAGCCCCCGCCGTGTCATGGTGACCGGTGTGGGCGGGCAGCCAGGGTTCGACCTCGCCCGCCGACCAACCGGTCTCGGGTGCGAGGTCATCGGCGCCGACGCCGATCCGTGGGCCGTACCGGACGTCGCTACGGGATATGTAGCACGACACACGAAAGCGGTCCTCCCTCGAAGCCGATGAGCCCTCATTACGCATCGGTTATCGAAGGAGAACCGCTCCCGGACCGAGCGGGAGGGACGACCGGATACCCGGGCAGGGCGACCGCCTCTCCGTCACCGAGGGTGAGGTTCAGATTCTCGGGGTGAACCTCCCGCACCGCAATTGCAGGTTCTCGATGGTGATCTTCATGGAATTCCCTACGACTTATGGGGGTATGGATACGTTGCTAGGCGAAGTACGTGGCTGCCTCGATGAGCATCGGGACATCGGCATCGAATGCCGCGCAGAGTGCGGATTTCAACTGCGCCGCGGTGGTGACCTTTTCCGCCGCGACGCCGTATCCTTCGGCGATCTTGACGAAGTCGATGCCCGGGACGTCGAGACCCGGGGTTTCACCGCTGTCGAGGATCCGCCCGAAACGACGTAGTGCGCCGTAGGTTCCGTTGTTCAGGATCACGAACACCACCGGGATGCGGTACCGGGCCGCGGTCCACAACGCCGTGATTCCGAAGTTGGCGGAGCCGTCACCGATCGTCGCGACCACGCGGCGGCCGGGCTCGGCCAGCTGTATGCCGACTGCGGCGGGGAGCCCGAACCCCAGCCCGCCCGAGGCGGGCGAGTAGAACGACCCGGGGGCCGTCATCTCCGCGACGTACCAGAACGAGTCGGCCGTGGAGGTCGATTCGTTGACGTAGATCGACCGTGGTGGGGCGACCTCCGAGAGGGTGCCGAATACGGTGTCGGGATGCATCGCGTCGTCGCGGTCGACACCACGCTGCCGGACCACCGCGGTCGCGGTGGTTCCGCGGTCCCGCGGCTCGACCCGGGCCGCCAGCACATCGAGAGTCTGCGCGATCGGGGCGAGGTACGCGTCGCCGAAGGGAGCACGGGCTACCTCGGACACATCGTTCGATACGTGGATCATCTGGGTACCTTCGGCGAGGAAGGGGCCCGGACGGTAATGGTGATACCGGAAGACCGGCGCCCCGATCACAACGACGAGATCGTGGCCGGCGAGGGCCGCGTGGATCGACATGACATTGGCCGGCAACACTCCGCGGGACAACGGATGGACGGTCGGGAACGGGCAGCGCGCCGGCGACGGTGCGATCCACACGGGTGCACCGAGCGCGTCGGCGAGCCGCACGGCGGAATCGTTGCCCCGTTCGGCGTCCACATCGGGTCCCAGGACGAGCGCCGGGTTCACCGCACCGTCCAGCCGTCCGGCGATCTCGGCGACCGCCGTCTCCGAGAGCTGCGCCGCGGCCGAGACGTTGCGCTGCGGGAGGTACTGCGTGTTCGGCGGCGCCTCCTGCTCCCAGTCGTCGTAGGGCACGGAGACATAGACGGGCCCCGGCGTGGGCAGGGCCGCCATATGGATCGCCTGACTGATGGTGCGCGGTACATCCGCAGCGCACAGCGGCTCGGCGCTCCATTTGGTGCTCAGGGCGCGGTGCATTCGATCGAGGACGGGCTTGTCCTGGCCCGCGCGCTGGACACCTACGGCGCGGATCCGGCGGAGGCATTGGTGAAGTACGAGCAGGCCCGGATCGAACGCACCAGTGCCATGGTGCGCGGGGCCACGGCGAATACCGGCCGGTTCCACTCCCCCGAGCTGGCGACCGAGGACACCGCGCGCGCCTACCTCGAGCGCGAGTGGAGCAACACGCCCATCGCGGATCGCTACGACTGGCTGTATTCGTACGACGCGGCTGCCGTGCCCGTCTGACCGGCGATATCGAGACGAGGGGCCGTCCGGAATTCATCCGGACGGCCCCTCCCGTATATTCACTGCTACGCGAGCATCTGGCGCCCGGCCACGTCCAGGAGATGCGGAATGACGCCCCCGCGTTCGATCCAGCCGACCTCGATGGCGGTATCGACCCGGATCCGGCCGCAGTGGCTTCGTACCGCACCGGCGCGCCGCACGACGACGGATACTTCGCCGCCGAGGTCGATTCCCCTGGTGAGTCCGACGATATCGATCTCGTCGCGGAGTTCGATATCGGCGGGATCGAGGTCGGCACATTCGATCGGAAGTACACCCACCGCGACAAGGTTGGTCCGGTGAATCCGTTCGAAGCTCCGGGCGATCACCGCGCGGATACCGAGCATCCGGGTGACCTTGGCCGCCCAGTCACGCGCGGAACCGGCACCGTAGGAATGCCCCGCCACCACGACGGCCGGGACTCCCCGGTCGCGGTACTCGGCTGCGGCGATATGCACCCGGACCGGATCCGGCGAGACGATGTCATCCGCCGCTACCCGCGTCCACCCGCCGGTCAGCTCGGGCACCAACCAGTTTTCCAGCCGAGGATTGGCGAACCCGCCGCGCAACATCACTTCGTGATTCAGTCGCCGCGAACTGTAGCTCCCGAAATCCGCGGGCCGCACCCCCCGTTCGGCGAGCCATCGGCCGGATGCCGAATCGGCCGTGATCCGGGCGACCGGTGAGATGTGATCGGTGGTGACACCGTCGCCGAGAACCAGCAACGGTCGCGCGGCACGGATATCGCCGGTCACCATCGGCACGGTGATCTCGGGTTCGGTGAAGGGCGGGCGGCGGATCGATCCGGTCTCGCCGTCCCACGGATACTGCTCGCCGACGGGGTACTCCATTCCGAGCCACCGGTCGGTGGCCATCGAGGTGACCGACGCCCGTCGGAGCGCTTGCCGACCGAACCGGGCCACCACCGAATCGATCTCGTCGTCCGACGGCCACAGATCCGCCAGGGTGACCGGATCACCGGCGGCGTCGGTGCACAGTGCACCGGATCCTAGTTCGATACCGAGCCGACCGGCGAGCGCCGCGGCCACCACCATCGGCGGCGAGGCCAGATACGTCTGGGTGACATCCGGATGGATACGGCCCGGGAAGTTCCGGTTACCGGACAGGACGGCCACCGCCTGTGTCCCGTTCGTCCGGAGATGATCCGACACCGCGTCCGGCAGCGGGCCGGAATTGCCCATACAGGTGCCGCACCCGAAACCGGCCACCTGGAATCCGAGCTCGTCGAGCGGGGCCTGCAGACCGCTGTCGGCGAGCAGGTCCGCGGCCGACCGCGATCCCGGGGTGAGCGATGTCTTCACCCACCACGGGGTGCGGATACCACGTCGGACCGCGTTGCGCGCGAGCAGACCCGCGGCGACCATCGCCCGTGGGTTCGACGTATTGGTGCAGCTCGTGATGGACGCGATGACGATGGCGCCGTCGTCGAGTTCGGTGTGACCGGCCGGGTCCGGTGGTAGATCGCCGGGAGCGACGGCTTGATGCGGCCGCGCGGGTCCGGCCATCGTGCGCCCGACGCGGGACAGATCGAATTCGATGATCTCGGCGTACTCGGGGTCACCGGCCCGATCGGAGTAGAGCATGCCCTGCGCCACCAGATAGGACCGGACGAGGTCGCTCGGACGCCCGGACTCGTCGAGATAGGAGAGAGTGCGGTGGTCGGCGGGAAAGTAGGCCATCGTCGCGCCGTACTCGGGCGCCATATTGGCGACGGTCGCGCGGTCGGGAACCGATAGCGTCGCCAGCCCGGGACCGTGGAATTCGACGATCTTCTGCACCACACCGTGCGAACGCAACAACGCGGCGAGGCGCAACGCGATATCGGTGGCCAGAACCCCCGGCCCGGTGCGTCCGGACAAGCGGATCCCGACCACTTCGGGAACCGGCAGCAGGATCGGCTGGCCGAGGGCGGCAGCGGTCGCTTCGATACCACCCACTCCCCATCCGAGTACCGAGAGCGCGTTGATCATCGTGGTGTGACTGTCGGTGCCGACGAGAGTGTCGAAGCCGGCCACCCGGCGATCACCGTCCGTGCGCGCGGCCACCACCTCGGCCAGCACTTCGAGGTTCAACTGGTGACAGATCCCGACGCCCGGGGGGATCACGCGCAGCTCGGGGATGCGGTTCTGCGCCCACCGCAGGAAGCGATAGCGGTCGGTGTGGCGTGTGTACTCGAGGTCGAGATTGGCGGCGAGTGCTGTCGCGGTTCCGGATTCGTCGAGCTCCACGGCATGGTCCACGACGAGATCCATCGGTAGCCGCGGCGAGACGGAGGCGGGGTCGAGCCCCAGCGCGAGTGCACGCTCCCGCAGGGTGACGAGGTCGGCGATCACGGGAATCCCGGACGCGTCCTGGAGCAGAATCCGTCCGGGCGTGAACGGAATCGACGCGTCGTGCCTGCCCTCGGTCAGCGCGCGGATATGGCCGGCGGTCACCATTCTGCCGTCTTCGTGGCGCAGCAGGTTCTCGGCGAGGACCCGCAGCGAGTACGGCAGCGCATCGAGAGTTCCCGCACCACCGCGCTGCGCGGCGTCCAAACTCACGAAGTAGGTGCCCGGGTGTCCGGAAAGTTCGCGGATCGCGTCGAAGGAATCGAGCTGCGCGGGCCGGCCGGCCGGGCCGGTCATATCGCCCGGCCCGCGCGGAGTCGCGCTATATCGGCATCGCTGAATCCGGTTTCGGCGAGTACTTCGTCGGTGTGCTGCCCGAGCGTCGGCGGCGGCGATACGGGAGATACGGCGTGGCCGTCGATATGTGTCGGAAGCCCGAGAACCTGCACGGTACCGCCGGCCGCCGACGGCGACTCCACGGTGCTGACCAGGCCGCGATAGGCGATCTGCGCCGAACGTAGCGCGGTGGGCACCGACACCACCGGCGCGGCGGGAACACCGGTATCGAGCAGAATCTCGTCCCACTCCGCAGCCGACTTGGTCTTCAGCGCAACCTCGAGTTCGGCGCGCAGCACATCCCGATTCCGTTTGCGGTCCTCGCGCGTGACGAACCGCGGGTCGGTCACGAGCTCCGGCCGATCGAGGACATCGCACAGGACCTCGAACTGCTCCTGTTTGTTCGCGGCGATATTGAGCGCACCGTCGGCGGTGCGGAAGGTTCCCGACGGCGCCGACGTGACATTCTCGTTGCCCATCGCCGTGGGGTTGCGCCCGGCGATGAGATGGTCGGACACCGCCCAGCCCATCGAGGTGAGTGCCGCGTCGAGCATCGAGGTGTCGAGGTAGGCCCCCTGCCCGGTGCGCTGCTGACGCAGCAGAGCCGACGACACCGCGAAGGCCGCGGCCAGACCACCGAAGCTGTCGCACACCGGGTAACCCACACGCAGCGGCGCGGTATCGGGGGTTCCGGTGACCGACATGATTCCGGACAGCCCCTGGATCACCTGGTCGTAGGCCGGGCGGGTCTGCATCGGTCCGGAGGCACCGAACCCGGATACCGCGCAGTACACGAGGCGCGGATTGACGGCTCGCAGCCGATCCCAGCCGAAACCGGGGCGTTCGAGGACGCCGGGACGGAAGTTCTCCAGCAGGACATCGGCAGAGGCAACCAGCCTCTCGACTACTTCCTTACCACCGCTTGTCTTGAGATTGACTGTGACAGAGCGCTTTCCGGAGTTCTGCGCCAGGAACGACACGCCCAGGTTCTCACCACTGAGCTCGGCGTCGGCCCCGAGTTGACGCGCGAGGTCCCCGGCGCCGGGAGTCTCGATCTTGATAACGTCGGCTCCCATGAGTGCGAGCTGATACCCGGCGAACGGCCCCGCGAGGACATTCGTCATATCCAGAACACGGACCCCTTCGAGCAGTCCGCCCGTCGTATTCGAATCGCCCTTCACCACATTGTTCTCCTTGTTCACAGGAACGCCTCCACGCTTCCCAGACCGACACGGTTGATCTCTGCCGCCGCCGCGGTCACCGCGTCGACATATCGCCGCACACGATCGGGGGTGAAGCGCGAGGTGGGACCCCCCATGGACAACGCCGCAATCACCCGTCCGCCAGTCGATACGACGGGCGCCGCAACTGCCGACGCGCCGAGTTCACGCTCTCCGTGGGTGACGGCATATCCCGCGTCGGCGGCGGCGGCCACCTCGTTCGCGAGTTCGGTGCGCTCACCGCCCGCGCGCCCTTCGAACAGTTGCCGAAGTACCGATTCGGGCGCATCGATAAGCAAGATCTTCGCCGAGGCCCCCGTGTCCAGGGAATACGGGACACCGGTCGTCACGACGCTACGCACCGTGGCAGTGCCTTCGACCTGAGCGATGGATACCCGACTGCAGTCCTGCCGGATGTAGATGTTGACGGTTTCTCCGCACTCGTCGACCAGGCGCGCCATGATGCGGCGCGCATCCGCGCCCACCGTCCACAACGACTGCGCCAGATCGACCCACCGAAGGAACCCCGCACCCAAGCTGTAGGTCGAATCCCGTTGATCGACGAGAAGCCCGAGAGATTCCAGCGTGGCGATCATCCGCACCACTGTGGTCTTCGGCAGCGCCGTCGACGCCACGATCTCGCGCAGCGTACGCGTCGGATGCTCGACGTCGAACAACTGTAGGACCTCGACGGACCTCGCGATGCTACGCACCCCGCCATCCGTTTTGCTCGTCACCACTTCTACCTCGGCCACGAACTCACCATAAACCACTGTGCGGTTCATTCAAACCGAAGAGTGGATTACTGAACGAACGCCCTCGACCTCACGCCGGGCCTGGACACGCGTGATGAACGAGTGCCCTGGCGCGTACCCCTCGGCGAGCACGCCGGGGGGGAGGCCAGCACCTACAGCACCTTCGCGCCCCCGCTACCGGCCACCGATCTGTCCCACTTGCCCCGATCCGCAGTGTCTCGACTCCATGAAACCGGGGAACATCACCAACTCCGGAAACCCCGGGGAACATCAGACGGTCTCGCTACGGGCGCGGACCCGGGGGCGCTGGGCCGCGGCGATGTCGTGGGTCGGCAGGTCATCGTGTTCGAGTGCAATTTTGCCCTCGTGCCGGGCACCGGCATCAGCGCAGTGTGCAGTTGACGAAACCGATACCCGCCACCGCGGTGACATGGCGCGGGTGGCACCCGCGGTCAGTCCATTTCCTGGAGGACCCGGCGCAGGACCTTGCCGGTGGCATTGCGCGGCAGTTCGTCCATGATGATCACATCGCGGGGAACCTTGTAGCGGGCCAGGTTCTCCTTCACATATGCCTTGATCTCCGGGACGCTCACCACAGTGCCCGGTGCCGGAACGATATGGGCGCGCAAGCGTTTGCCGAACTCCTCGTCGGGCACACCGACAACCGCCACATCGTCGACGTGAGGATGCGCGGCAACGCCGGCGGCAGCGCGTCGAGCAGGTCGGCGAATTCACTGTCGTGCAACATGGCTCGCACATTCTCCCGGGCGGCCACCTCGGCGAACTGTGGTTTGGCGAACCCGGTGTTCATCATGGCCAGGCGCAGACCGGCGCGACCGGCCGCGCTGATCGCGAGGACCAGGCCACGATGGTCACGCGCCAGCACCCCGACCACCGACCCGGCCGTCAGCGCCCGCGCCCGCAGCGCATCGGCGAGGGCATTGGACTGTGCGTCGAGTTCGCCGTAGGTCAGTACCCCACGCTCATCGGCGAGGGCCGCCCGGTGTGGATAGTGGCGCGCCCCCGCCATGATCAACGCCGCCGGTGGGCCGTAGATCCGGTTCTCACGCGCCATCCGCGCCACCCGATCGGGGCGCGTCAGATCGATCACGCCGCACTGGTGCAACCGACCGACGGCCCGCAGCGCCTCGGCCACGTCACCGAGCCCGGTGACCAGACGCGCGAAGTTCGGTGCCATGAATTGAATACTCCTTGCCACACACTTTTCAGCGGATACGACCGTTCCCTCAGTTTCGGTCGGCGCGTTCGAGGTACAGGGCTCGCTGCGTCATATCGGCCTTGGATACGGTGTCGTGACTGCCCAGCGACCGGCCGACCCGGATGCGCAGCGCTTCCGGCATCGAGGTGAGCAGCGCAATCGCGAAACCGCCGATACGCGGGACGACTCGCAATCCGCCCCGTCGGCGAACCAGGGCAGTGACCACCGCGCGGGCGACGTCCTCGGGCTCGACGAAGCCGATCAACCGGGTGATCCGGTTCGGCGAGAGCCCGGCGATCAGCTGTGTATTGACGAATGCCGGACATATGGTGCTGACCCGCACGTCGAATTGCGCCAACTCCTGATGCAACGCCGAACTGAGACCGACGACGCCGAATTTTGTTGCCGCGTAGGTGGCGATATCGGGCGTAGCGACCAGGCCCAGAATGGAGGCAACGTTCACGATATGGCCGCTCCGCCGAGCGGCGAAGCGCCGGGCAGCGAACTTCGATCCGATGATCACCCCGCGCAGATTGATATCCACCTGCCGGTCCGCTGTATCCATCGACTCCTCGAGGAACGATCCGGTCGGCATGATGCCCGCGTTGTTGACCAGTACGTCCAGGCCTCCGAGCCCCGCTTCGGCCAGGTCCAGGAATTTCTCGAACGACTCGGGATCACGCACGTCGAGCCGGAACCCGATCACCTCGGCGCCTGTAGTGTCGGTGAGCTGCGCGGCCGTCACCGCGACCGCCTCGTCATCGATATCACCGATCACCACCCGCGCTCCCGACGCAGCCAGAGCCGCCGCGGTGGCTCGTCCGATGCCCCGCGCACCGCCGGTAACCGCTACCCGCAGGCCCTGGAGACGCATACCCATATCCCACTCCTCATTCGTGTCGCGTATCACGAGGCTAGGAACCAAGCGCCCACCAATCCATGACATTAAAGGCCAAAAAATGTACTTTCCGGCCATCCAGCCCACGATAGGTCCATGACGGTCCCCATGAATATGCCGCGGTCCAGCACCAGCGCCGCGATCCTGGTGCAGATCGGTCTCACCCACGGCCTCACGCTCGCGCAATGCCTCGACGGCTCCGGTATCACGCTGTCGGTCCTGGACGACACGAACGGTGAGATCCGGGCGGCACAGGAGTTACGGGTGGTCCAGAACCTCGTCACGCATCTAGGGCATATCCCCGGCCTCGGCCTGTCGACGGGCCGCCGATACCACCTGGCCACGCACGGTATCTGGGCGTTCGCGGTGATGACGAGCCGCACCGTAGGCGAGGCGTTGCGTATCGGCATCGAACATATGGACATCGCGTACTCTTTCGCCCGCTGGCGCGTCCAGGAAACCGCCACCGGCGCCACGGTCACGCTGGACTACTCGGCGGCGCCGCCCGAGCTGCGGCAATTCCTGCTCGAACGCGATCTGGCCGAACTCATCACGCTGGATCGCGAACTACTCGGTGCGGCGGTACCACCGACCACCGTCGAACTCGCCTGCCCCGTACCGGCCTACGCCGCGCAATTCACCGAACTGCTCGGCGTCTGCCCGACCTTCGACGCACCGGTCACCCGGCTCACTGTTACGCGGGAGATCCTGGAACTCCCCATGCCCCAAGCGAACCCACACGTCGCCGCGCATGCCCAGCAGCAGGCCGCCGATATCATGCAACGCCGGCGCCGGCGCGACGGCACCGCGGCCCGCGTCCGCGCGGGCCTGCTCACCCGCGGCGTCACCGCCGCACAGGAAGATATTGCCGCCGACCTCCGAATGAGTGTGCGCACGCTACGCCGGCGTCTCGAGGCCGAAGGCACCTCCTACCGTGGCCTGGTGGCCGAAACTCGTCACCTTCTCGCCGAGGAACTGCTCGCTCTCGGCACCACGGTCGACGAGGTCGCGCGCCGTCTCGGCTACGCCGACGCGTCCGCATTCACCCACGCCTTCACCCGCTGGACCGGCACCACACCGGGCCGCTTCGCCCGCTCCCTCCGGTGAAGCCGGGCCGATTGTCCGGCCCTACGGTTGACGCCGCCGCGCGACCCGGCCGCGCGGTCGCGGTGGGGCACCTTGCGAAGTGCTGCGACGGAGGGTGACGCGATAGGTGTAGCGCTCCGGCAGGAACCGGCTGCTCGCAGGAAACCGTCCGCCTCTGCGACGGTTTCGGCTACGCCGAGGACGCCGAGCGAACGCCTCATGCGCGAAGCGCCGTTCTTCCCGATCGGAGAAGGCACCGGCGAGATCCAGGAGACGATCATCAGCACACCACTCCGTCATCCGTCCGTCCAGACCCGCTGCAACATGTGCCAGTCCGCGGGATGAGCGGCGATACCGGCGGCGAACCGGTCGGCCAGCTCCTGGGTGGCCTCCTGGACACCGCGGGAGGTATCGATCGGGTCACCGACCGAGAATCCCCATCCGGTCGCCGTGAACCAGCAGTGCACGGGCAGCAGTGGGGCGCCGGTGTCGATGGCGAGCCGCGCCGGACCGGCGAGTAGCCGTGCCGGTGCACCGAAGAAGGTCACCGGCACACCCCGGCCCGACAGGTCACGCTCACCGAGCAGGCACACCACACCGCCTGCGCGCAGCCGGTCGCTCAGCAGCCGGAACGGGGGTGTGTCGCCACCGGTGAGCGGGATGATCTCGAAGCCCAGCCCCTCTCGGAAGCGGACGAATCGCTGGAACAGCGACTCCGGCCGCAGGCGCTCGGCGACCACGGTCGGCGTGCCGATCCGCTGGACGAGCCAGACACCGGCGAGATCCCAGTTCCCGCTGTGCGGCAGGGCGATCACTACACCGTGACCGGCGGCGTACGCCTCCCGGACCCGGTGGAGTCCGGTGGCCGAGGACTCGATGGTGTCCGCCAGTGCATACGGATCCATCGCCGGCAATCGGAAGGCCTCCCGCCAATACCTGGCGTAGGAACGGAGATTCGCCCGGACCAGCTCCGGCGGAACCTGCGCGGGGTCGACGCCGAGGACCCGGGCGAGGTTGCGCCGCAATCGGACCGGACCGCCGTCGCGGCGCGCGATCCGGTCGGCGGCCGCGTCGAACAGGCGTACCGCCCAGCGCTGCGGCAGGGCTCGCACCAGGCGCCAGCCCGCCGCGTAGGCGAGGTCCTGCGCCCGGCCGGGCATGTCTCTACCTGCCACCGGCGTCCGGCGCGGCGGGGCCGTCGGCCTCTCGGGCCGCGGTGAGGAAAACCGGCCGGTTGTCGTCGGCCGGTAACGCATACGGCTCGGGTTCGGTGGGGACGTGACTGAACAGTCCGGGATGGTCGTCGTACATGGTCGTGCTCCGATCTTCGGTGTGCGCTGCCGACGCGAGTTCCATACGGCAGAGGTCGAGAGGGTGGGTCTTGCACCGGCGGTCCGAGTCGGATCGGGGCCGGGACCTTTCGGGGATACCCATCCGAAACCCATGGCACTCGGCGCCGGTGCGGCCGAGCGGAGCTACCCGGGGGGCCGGGGTCAATCGCGGCCGGTCCCTCGGAGTTCGGCAGCCGACGCGGCTGCTCGACGGTGTTCCTCGTTCCTCACCACCCTAGCCGCATCCGCCCACATTGTGTCCCGCACGCCGGAAACCCCGTGTGGCGGCGCGCCCCGCGGCGGGCGAGCGGTATCACCCCGCCCCGGTTGGGCCGATCACCCCGCTTGACACTCACCTGTTGAACGTGCCGTTATTCATCGGTACGGTAATCGGTGTATCAATAGGCACTCGCGGAGTGCGATCCGCCCCGGGCGACGAAGCGGGGCGTGACCGAGTGAGGACCCCACCGATGAACCGAAACCACGACCAGCGCGCCCGCCGTTTCGCGGCGCGGATCGCCGCGCTCGCCGTCATCACCCTCGGGCCGCTGGCAGCCACCGCCGGCCCCGCCCTCGCCGATCAGATCGGCGCGACGCACGTCGGCAGCGATTCCAGCGACAGCTTCGGCGATAGCTCCGGCTGGGACAGCAACGGCTGGGGTGACAACGATCATCAGGCCTGGGACGGCGGCGACAAGTTCGGCTGGGACGACAACGGCCACTACGGCTACAAGGACCACCACCGGCAGGATTACGACAGGTGGGATGACCACCTCAACAGCGGCGACAACCAGTACCCCGACCGCGATTCACACAACGACCGCGGCCGCGACTACGACCGGCCCGCTGACTGGGACCACGAGAATCCGAATCCCCGCGGCGGCGGCGGTGCACCGCCGAACTGGAATATGCCCAACCCCTATATCCCACCGCCACCACCGAGCCTGCTGCCGCAGGTCCAGCTGCCGGCGCTTCCGCCCCTACCCTTCGCGTTGCCCGTCCTGCCCGGGCTGCCGGGCACGGGCAGCGCGAGATGACATCTACAAGTGACCGTTGAATAGCGGTACGTGAATGGACGAGTCGATAAAAAAAGGTGGAGAGGCTGCTTCCACTCCGTGGACCCGACCGGCACCGCTCAAATCAGACAGTGGTGACCGCCGCTTTCGTCAGCTGCCGGCCGGCGGCCACCAGCACCGCGTGCGCGGCGTCGGAAAGCTCTTCCGCGCGCACCGCGCGCTCACACCGCCGGGCCAGCTCCTTGCGGTCGGTGCCCGCCGGTTCCACCGGCGTCAGTACCACTTCGGCGGTCAGGTTCCGGGCCCGCAGCACCCGCACGATCGAATCGACCAGGGTGTCGTCCCCGACGAAACCGGGAACGGTGGACCTGTGGCCGTGCGCATCCAGGTACCGCAGCCGGACCGGCTGCACGGGGGTCGCGGTATCGACCGCGGCCTGGAACAGCGCCGGTCGCAGCGACCCGTAGGCCCGGCCACACCAGGTGGTGCCCTCCGGGAAGAATCCGATCCGCTCACCCGCGGCGAGCCGGTGCCCGACCCGCTCGACCACATCCGGCAGGCGGCGCAGGCGCTCCCGCTCGATCGGGACGACCCGCATCACCCGGGCGAGCGCGCCGAGCACCGGCCAATCGATCAGATCGGCCCGCGCCACGAAGGCGAGCGGCTGCACTGAGGCGAGCACGACGATATCCGCCCAGCCGATATGCCCGCAGGCAACGAGCACTCCGGCGCCCGGCCGGGCGTAGCGCGCCCCGATCGCCGCCGCTCCGGTGCGCCGGTCCACCACCCGCAGCCGGATACCGCACGCACGCAGGAGGGTCCGGGCGAATCGCCGCTGCACCCCCGACCGCCGGGACGCCGGTGTGACGATGTGCACGAACGGGTAGGCGAGCAGCACCGATACGGCTCCGACCGCCCGGAGACCGGCCCGCGCGATACCGATCTCGGGGCGCTGCTGCACACAACCGACTCCGCACGGGCTCACCGGCATCCAGGCGTGTGGGCCGGCAGACGCCACCGGCGCCTGGCCCACCTGCTGCGCGACGGTCTCCATCGCGTCACCGCCCGCCGTCGAAATTCGCGGCCGCACCGCGTAACCGCTCCAGATACCGGGTGTTGATGGTGTCGAGCCCCAGCAACACCACGAAATCCGCCACGGCGAAATCCGGATCGTGCGCGGGCTCCCCGCAGATCTCGGCACCGAGCCGCAGGTAGCCCCCCAGCAGCGGCGGCAGTTTGGGGCGGGCGGGGGCGGGCAGATCGTCCAGCGCCACTCCGTCGACCACCACGGGACGATAGGGGCGGACGCGCTTCTCGGGCGCGCAGGCGTGTTTACCGAGCAGGAGATCGCGGACGCCGCGCACATTGACCCCGGCCGGGTCACCGGGGCTGTGCCGCATCGGGACCGAGGCGCATCCCATCACCCGGTCATAGCCGGTGAGCTGGATGTAGTGGAGGATTCCGGCCCACATGAGGGTGAGCACCGAACCGTTGCGATGGTCGGGGACTACACAGGCCCGGCCCATCTCCACGATCCGCATCCCCACCGGGTCGAGATTCGTGAGATCGAATTCGGTGGCGGTGTAGTATCCGCCGGCGGCGGCGACGTTGTCCGGCGGCAACATCCGGTAGCAGCCGACGAATTCGCCGGTGGCCTCGTCGCGGACCAGCATATGGTCGCAGTGTTCGTCGAACCGGTCGGCATCCAGCCCCGTACCGTTGTCGGGGATCCGGAAACCCGGTTCATCGGCGAATACGTTGTACCGCAACCGCTGTGCCGCGAGGCGATGGTCGGTATCGGAGGAGACGATCAGTGCGTATCGGGACCGGTGATCCTCGCCGGCGGCCGGTCGAGCCGGAGCCGTCGGCACGGACGTAATAGCCATGATGCCAAGGAGGCCAGTCCGACACGGCGTCCGGGCGTCCGTGGCATGTCGCGCACATGCCGGTTCGGTTAACGAGACGCAGGTCACACCAGATGTTTACCGAGCGGTACCCACATGTTCGCGTGAACAGCGAAAACAGCTCTCCTGTTGGATTGGTCGCCACCCGGAGTTCGCCGCTCGGACGCGCGTGGCGGGTCCGTCCGACGGGCCCGCCACGCGCGGTGCTACGCGACGAAACGTTCGGGTTCGCGCACCCGTTCCAGATGCTGCCGGTCCACTTCCTGGAATCCCGGCCGGCCGGTACCGATGAACGCCACCAGCCACGACAGGACCGCGGCGAACCGGTTCCGGAATCCGACCAGATAGAACAGGTGCACGGCCAGCCAGATGAACCACGCGAACACACCACGAAAGGTGATCTTCTCGTTCAGTTTGGTGACGGCGCTGAACCGGCTGATCACCGCCATGCTGCCCTTGTCCCAGTACACGAACGGGGTGCCCGGGTGCTTGTCACGACTGATGATGTCGGCCGCGTGCCGGCCCTCCTGCATGGCCACCGGCGACTGCCCCGGGTAACCGTTGAGCGAGGTCATATCGCCGATGGCGTAGATATCGGCGTAGCCGCCCACGGTGAGGTCGGGGTTGATCAGCAGTCGCCCGGCGCGGTCGGTCTCGCAGCCGGTGACCTCGGCCAGCAGCTTCGCGAACCCGCCCGCCTGCACGCCCGCCGACCAGACGATGGTCTCGGCGTCGATCTGCCGCTCGGTGCCCGCTTTGTCCTTGACCGTGACGTGCCCGTCCTCGATATCGGTGACGAAGGTGCCCAGCAGCACTTCCACCCCACTGCGGGTCAATGATTTCTTCGCGTACTCCGACAGCCCGCCGCCGAACGGCGGTAGGACCGCACCGGCACCCTCGACCAGGGTCACCGAGACTTCCTCATGGTAGTAGCGCTTGGCCAGCTCCTTCAGCTGTCCCGCGACCTCCACACCGGTGGCCCCGGCACCGACCACGACGAACGACAGCAGCTGCCGCCGGGTCTCCTCGTCGGCCTGGGCCGCCTCCCGGAACACCCGTGCGATCTGGGCCCGGAGCAGCTTGGCGTCGTCGATGGTCTTGAGTGAGTAGGTCTTGTCGGCGAAGTCGTCGCGACCGAAGTACGACTGGCTCGCCCCGGTGGCCGCGATCAGCGATCCGTAGCGGATCCGGCGCACCTCGTCGCCGTTGCGGTAGGTCAGGATGGCGGCGTCGGGCTCGATGGCGGTGACCTCGCCCAGCCGGACGTCGGCCTCCTTGTGCCGGCGCAGGATGTTCGCGATCGGGGGTGCGATCTCCGCGGACGCCAACACCCCGGTGGCGACCTGATAGAGCAGCGGCTGGAACAGGTGTTCCGGCGTGCTCGAGATCAGGACATAATTCACTCCCGCCTTGGCCAGTTGTTTGGCCGCGGCGAGTCCGCCGAACCCTGAACCGATGATCACGACGTCCGCGTACTCGATGCCGGCGCCGATCCCAGTGACCTTGTGCATGACAGCCTCCTTCACTCATTAGGAACCGTCATCCAGAAGGCAGATATTTCAGGGTTCAGGGCGCATAATTGAGATGACTCTTATCTGTTCTGGTCATGAATGGAGATCGAGGTGGAACTTCGCCAGCTCACGTACTACGTCGCGGTGTGCGAGGAGCTCAGTTTCAGCCGGGCGGCGGCCCGGTGCTTCATCTCGCAATCGGCGATCAGCCACCAGATCGCCCGGCTCGAACACGACCTGGGCGTGCAGCTCTTCGAGCGCTCGACCCGTTCGGTCGTCCCCACCGACGCGAGCACCAGATTACTACCGCTCGCCAAGCAGATGCTAGGTCTGGAATCGGCCATCCGCGCCTCCATTCGGACCACCGGTCCCCGTATCCGGCTCGCGGCGAATATGTCGTTCGCCACTCGATCGCTGTCGGCCATCGCCGGCACCCGCGAGGCGCATCCCGGCGCGGAGATCGAATTCGTCATCAAACCGTTCCGGCAGCGGGTCGCGGCCGTCGCGGACGGCGACTGCGATCTGGCGCTGATCCGCGGCAGTGTGCAGCAGGCCGGGCTCGTCGTCGAACAACTCTGGGTGGAAGACCTCACACTGGCCACCGCGCCCGCGCATCCGCTGGCCGGCCGCACCGATGTCACCCTCGCCGAACTCAGCGCCTATCCACTGCTCCTCCCGCCGGAATCCGAGCAGTTCCTGCTGCACAATGTCATCCGGACCGCCTTCGCCGACCTGCCCACCGGCCCGACCTTCGGCCCGCCCATCCCACCGGACCACACCGCGACGATGGAGCTCATCAACCATCCCGACGCCTGGACGGTTCTCTACGCCAACAGCTCCACCGAGGGCATCGCCGCGCTTCCGCTGGCCGACCACCGCCTCCGCATTCCCGTCTCCGCTGTCCTGCGCGCCGATACCCGGCGCACGCCCATCCTCGATTCCCTGCTCGACGGGTTGCACTGCGCCTAGCCAGTGTTCCGCGCCTGAAATCCGGTGGATGTGTCGGGGCGGAACACTAGCCCGCCCGGCAGGTCATGTCGTGTTCGGGTATGTCGCCGTTCACCAGGTAGCTGGTGACGACGTCGGACGCGCAGGGGTTGGCGCCGAGAACATAGGCCCCGTGCCCACTCCCGTCGACAGTGACCAACCGGGAACGCTGACCGAACTTCTCGTCGAGCAGCTCGCCGCCGCGTAGCGGGGTGACCGGGTCGCGCTGGTTCTGCACAATCAGCACATCAGCCGGGCCGGAGTTGTCGATCCGCACCGGCGGCTCGGACGGCCCGAGCTTCCAGTAGGCGCAGGGCATGACGTTCGCGGCAGCCGCGCCGTAGAGCGGGTACCGTTCCCGGTCCTCGGCGACGGCACGGTGGTAGGTCCGGATATCCGCCGGCCATTCGACATCGTTGCAGGTCACCGCCAGAAAGACCGACCAGGCGTTATCGTTCGGCGAAGGTGCGCCGGTGCCCGGCGGGCGGCCGCCCGCGGTTCCGGGACGCCCGGTTTCGAGCAGCGATTTCCAGCTCTCGGCCGCCGGCGCGTACAGCGCCGGGCGATAGAGCGTGAAGAAGGTGCCGAACCGGAAGAGACTGCCGTCCATCCCGTCCACCGGGTTCGCGTCCAGTCGCTCGGCGAGGGCGAAGTACGTCCGCCGCACCTCTTCCGGTGTGCGGCCGAGACCGTAGGTGTCGTGGCGGGCGGCGGCCCATGCAGCGAAGTCGGGGAACGTCTCTTCCATTCCGAGGCCGTACAGGCGCATCCCCTCGTGGTCGAGGTAGGTGTCGCCGATATTGCTGTCGAGCACGATGCGGTCGGCCTGCTTCGGGAACATCGAGGCATAGGCGGCACCGAGCGCAGTACCGTAGGAGTAACCGAGGAAGCTGGCCTTGTCCTCCCCCAGCGCCGACCGGATCCGGTCCAGGTCACGGGCCATATTCGCGGTCGACACATACCGCAACCGGCCCTCGTGGTCGTTCGCCGCGCACTGCTCGGCGACTCCCTGGGCGACCGTGGCCCGTTCGGTGACCGCAGCATCGTTTTCCGCATACGGCGCGATATTGCCGAAGTACGCCTGATCATCGGTGAAACCGCAGCTCACCGGTGCCGAATGCCCTACGCCGCGGGTATCCATACCGATCACGTCATAGCTGTCCAGCACATCGGCGGGCAGCCCCTGGGCAGCCAGGAACTTCGGCTGGTCCAAGCCTGAACCACCCGGACCACCCGGGTTGAGCAATAAGACCCCGCGACGCTTGTCCGGGTTTCTACTCGCCAGCCGGGAGATCATGATCTCGATCTGCGCACCCTCGGGCTCGTTGTAGTTCAAGGGCACCGGCACGGTGGCGCAGTGCAACTGGGCCGGCCCGGCCGCGGGATCTTCGACTCCCTCCGGACATGCGCCCCACTGCACCGGTACTGCGGGGCCTTCGGCCGGGTCCGCGGCCACGATGGGCGCCCCGACCAGCGCCCCGGTGAGACCGAGCACGGCCAGCAGGCTCAGGCTCCGGGTCCGTTGTCGATTCATACGCTGCTACTCCCCGACGAATTGGCGCCTACCACGAGCAAACGGTCCGCTGGGGCTCGTGTCCGGCTGGTACATCACCGAGTCTGCCGAGCCCGCCCCGCCGGCACATCGCTCCGGCGGCGGCAATCGTGTTCGACGAAAGTCGAGGCGACGATTCGACCCGGGTCGAGCACACCTCGGCCGCTGGGCTGCTGCTTCCGGCCGGTCGGTGCCGCGATAATGGCCTGGTGGACACCGACGGCGCCGCCCGGCTCGGGGCGTGGCAGCAGACCTGGCGGCTGACGGCGGCCGCGGTACTCGGCCTCCCCTTCTGGTTCTCCGTCGCCGCAGCGCTGCCGGCGGGCTGCGTGGCCGATACGTGTTCCTGGTTCGTCACCGGTGATCCACTGATCGCACTCGGCTGCCTGACGATGCTGCTGTGGCGGCGGCGGTTCCCGTTCACCGTCGCCCTGGCGGTCGCGATCGCTTCGGCGGCGTCGGCGCTCGCCACCGGTGCCGCGCTGCTGGCACTGTGTTCGCTGTCCACTCGCCGCCGTCCGCTCGAGATCGGGGTGGTCGTCGCGGCGTATGTGTCCGCGGCGCAGTTCGCCGAAGACCTCTACCCGATCGACACGGTGCCCGCGCCGATCTGGTTACAACTCGCGCTGCCGGTGCTGAGCGCCGGGATCGCGGTGGCAAGCGGGGTGGCCATCGACGCCCGCCGCGCCGAAGTGCGATGGCTGCGGGACCGCGCCGACAGCGCGGAACGCGAACAGGCCGCACGGGCGGCGCAGGCACAGGCCACGGAACGCAACCGGATCGCCCGCGAAATGCACGATGTGCTCGCGCACCGGATCTCGCTGGTCGCCATGCAAGCCGGCGTCCTGGACCACCGTGCCGACCTCTCCCCCGTGGAGACGCGCACACTGATCCGCGGAATCGCCGACGGTTCCCGCCAAGCGCTGGAAGAACTCCGCGACGTCCTCGGTGTCCTTCGCGCCGACCCCGACCGCCCCGAACCACCGCAACCCACTCTGGACCGGATCTCGGAGCTGGTAGCCGACGCCCGGTCGTCGGGTCTGGACGTCACACTCGCCACCACGGTGACCGCCATCCCACCCGAGACCGTGGGACGGACCGGCTATCGGGTAATTCAGGAAGGACTCACCAACGCCGCGAAACACGCCCCTGCTGCGGAGATCCACATCACCGTAGAGGGGACGCCCGGCGGCGGACTGCACGTCAGCGTCCGCAATTCGGCGGCCGTCACCCCCGTCGCCCGGCCACCGGCCTCGGGCTTCGGTCTCCTCGGCCTCGCCGAACGAATCACCCTCGCCGGCGGAACACTCGACCACCATCGCACATCCGATAACGGGTACGTTCTCACCGCGCAACTTCCCTGGCCGGAGCACGAGCACGAGAAAAGAGCATGAGTGCACAGTGAACAGGACACGGTGCGCGTTGTCATCGTCGACGACGACCAGCTGGTGCGGATGGCGCTACGGCTCGTCATCGACGGCGAGCCGGATCTGACCGTCGTCGCGGAGGCCGCCGACGGGGACAGCGCGCTCGAGGTGGTGGACGAACAGCGGCCGGATGTCGTGCTGATGGATGTGCGGATGCCCGGCCGCGACGGCGTCGACACCACCCGGTACCTCCGCGCCGTACCGGCCGCGCCGGCGGTACTCATGTTGACCACCTTCGACTCCGACGAGCTGGTGCTCGGTGCCCTACGCGCCGGGGCACTCGGCTTCGTTCTCAAGGACACCCCGCCCGCCCGGATCGCCGACGCGATACGCACGGTCGCAGCCGGCAATCCCGTGCTGTCCCCCACGGTCACGGCGCGGGTGATAGCCGCGGCCACCGGGCCGGGTTCCACCGAAGCCTGCGGCGCCTCCCGCGACGCCGCGCGGAAACGACTGGCTGCCCTGTCCGAACGCGAACTCGACACCGCGCGAGCCATCGCGGACGGTCTGGCCAACCCGGAGATCGCCGCGCGATTACAGGTCACCGTCGCCACCGTCAAGGCACGCACCGGCAATCTGTTCACCAAGCTGGGGGTAGCTAATCGGGTCCAGATCGCGCTATTGGTCCGCGACGCAGAGCAATAACCCAGGCAGCGGGCATCCTCGGGCTGTGTCATCCCGCCGCCGTCGTTCGAGAATCGCGCACCGCTATCCCGCAGCGGCACCGAATGATTCGAGGATCGTCTCGATGCGTTCCCGCGCGGCGTGTGCCATCACCGGATGCGTGGTCTCGTACAGTTTCCCGGCCTCCACGGCGGCGAGCACGATCTCGGCGGCCCGCGTTGGGGGCAGCATTTCCTTCGCCATCTCGCCCACGGCCGCCATCATCGGCGCGAGCGCGGCCAAGACCTCCGCGGGCAGCGTCTCCGCCTCCGACGCCCCCTCCTCGGGTGGCGCGGCCATCTCGGCCAGGCCCCGGAACATCCGCGTATCCACCGGGCCGGGGCACACCACCGTCACCCCGATATGCGGCGCGATGATGTCCAGTTCGCCGCGCAGCGATTCCGAGATCGAGATGATCGCGCTCCTGCTCGCCGCGTACGGCGCCCCGAACAGGCCGACGGTCAGCCCGGCCAGCGAAGCGGTGTTGACGATATGGCCGCCACCGCCGGCAATGAGATGCGGCGTGAACACATGGATACCGTTGACCACACCGCCCACATTCACCGACCAGACCCGATCCCATTCCGCGGGGGCGATATCCCAGC
Organism: Nocardia grenadensis; assembly: GCF_050942415.1. NCBI lineage: Bacteria > Bacillati > Actinomycetota > Actinomycetes > Mycobacteriales > Nocardiaceae > Nocardia > Nocardia grenadensis. Next base: position 4,788,248 of record NZ_CP192054.1, read on the forward strand.
TCGGCCCACCCGCACCCACGCCCGCGTTGTTGACGACGAGGTCCACCCGGCCGAAGGTGGCGAGTGTCCGCTCGGCGAGGGCCCGGACCTGATCGATATCGGCGACGTCGGTCGGCACGGCGAGCACCGGGTCACCGAGTTCGGCGGCCGTCCGCGCCAGCGTCTCGGCCTCGACGTCGGCCACCACCACCCGTAGACCCCGATCGACCAGCGCGGCGGCCACCGCCCTGCCGATGCCGTTCGCGGCTCCGGTGACGACAGCGACCTGCCCGGCTTCCAATTTCATGAAACCTCCACTCCGCCCGGTCCGCCCCCGTGGCGGACGGCACCACCATCTTCGCCCGCGCGCCGCACCACCACATCGGCCCACGGAGTGATCTCTCGGCGGCCGCGGGGGCAACCCGCAGGGCGTGTGCCACCGCCGAGTACGAGAAGTACTGTCCGACACCGGCTGTGGCGCGATTCCGGCACCTCCTCGGACGTCGGCGCCGGCCCGCTGCCGAGAAGTCGGCGGCCGGTGTCCGGTCACGCCCTTATTACCGACCCCTGGAGCCGGCTACGGACCCGCCGGGCGGCGGTGGCAGGCACTTCTCCCCGCAGGCCAGTTCACGCGCGAGGCTCTCGTAGGAGAAATACGCCCGCGCCAATTGCCGCCGGTGCACCGCTTCCGGCCCGTCCCGGACGTAGCGGTCGAACGACATCGTGTATAGATGCGCCAGGCGGCCGAACACCGCGCCCAAGCCCTCGTGATGTTCCACCGCACCGCTGCCCGGCGTACCGAGAATACGGTGCGCCTCCCGGTCTATGACGAGAAGATGCCGCTGCGCGTCCTCCCAGGCTCGGGCGAACGGATCGGCAGCGAGGTCCATACCGGGCAGTTCCGGTACGGGTCGGCCCGGGATCCAGGTGAGCACCACATCGTCCCAGTTCGGCCGCGACGCGGCCAGGCGCCGGTGGGCGTCCACCAGGCCCGCGACGGCGGCGAGCATGGAACAACCGAAATCGGCCGCTCCGGCGGTGCGGAATTCCGCCGCCCGTGCGAACACTGTCGAAACGACTCGGCTGTCGGGTAATGGACCGAACCTCCTACGGCCGTGCACAGTTCCCCATTTCCTGCCGCCGCGGCGGCCATTCTTGAATTGTCCGGATCGGTCGACCCGACCGATCACTCCGCACTGCCGCCTCCTCGATCGGCGCGCACAGCTTAGCCAATTCTCCGCCCGGAACAGCACTCGATGAAAGGGGTATCGACACAGCAAACCCGTTCCATCACAACACAATTGGAATAGACCGAAGTAGAAGTGGTCGCATTTCGGCTTTCGTATTCCTATGCGTCGACCGCATATCACCCGGTGAGAATCCCGACTATTGATCCCTGCCGCGTCGTGAACTACCCGGGGTGCGTCCGAACGCAAGCCGGTACACATCGATGAAAGCGCTGGGCGAGGCCCAGCCGCAGCGACCGGGCACCGTGGTCACCGAATACCCCTCGGCGAGCAATCGCACCACCAGGTGCAGCCGCAGCTGGGTCCGCCACTGCGGATAGGTCATGGCGAACTCGGTCCGGAACAGCCGGGTGAGGGTGCGTTCCCCGGCACCCGTCCGCCGGCCGAGTTCCGCCAGCGCTGGTCAAGCCGGGACAGGACTACCTTCCGGCCCGCGCCTGGACCGCGGCCGGGGTCACCCTCGGTATCGCGGTGAGCGCGGGCGGGCTGTTCATGCCGATACTCGGCGGAATCGCCGACCGGCACGGGACGCAGGCCGTGCTGACCGTGCTCTGCGTCGTCCCGGCACTCGCCGCCGGTCTCGCGTTCGCGCTGCCGCCGACCGGCGGGACCGGCCACCGGGGCGCCGGCCCGCCGCGGCGCCGATCCGGGAATCCCTGGAGGACGCCGCCGAAACCGGCCGCCCGCGCGTGGGGCGTGCTTTCTAGATGACGCCGAGCGCGAGCATCGCATCCGCGACCTGGATGAAGCCTGCGATATTCGCACCGGCGACGTAATCACCGGGCGAACCGTATTCGTCGGCGGTCTCCAGACAGCGGTCGTGCACGCCCCGCATGATCTCGGCGAGACGGTCTTCGGTGTGCTCGAAGGACCATGAATCCCGGGAGGCGTTCTGCTGCATCTCCAGCGCACTGGTCGCCACACCACCCGCATTGGCGGCCTTACCCGGCGCGAAGACGATCCCGCGCTCGGCGAACACCCGTACGGCTTCCGGAGTGCACGGCATATTCGCACCCTCGGCGACGATCGTGACACCGTTGTCGGCCAGGGCCACCGCGTCGCGGCCGTTGAGCTCGTTCTGGGTGGCGCACGGGAGCGCGATATCGCAAGGCACTTCCCATACCGAACCCGTTTCGATGAATTCGGCCGATGACCCGGGTTCATCGGCGTAGCTCGCGATCCGGGCCCGTCGCCGCTCCTTCACGTCTTTGAGGAGCTCGAGGTCGAGACCTTTCTCGTCGACGATGTAGCCGCCGGAATCGGAGCAGGCGACCACGGTGCCGCCGAGTTGTTCGACCTTCTCGATCGCGTAGATGGCGACATTGCCGGAACCGGAGATGACGACCCGCTTGCCCTCGAAGCTGTCGCCGCGCGCCCGCAGGATCTCATTGACGAAGAAGACGACGCCGTACCCGGTGGCCTCGGTCCGGACCCGCGACCCACCCCAGGCCAGGCCCTTTCCGGTGAGCACGCCGGATTCGAAGCGGTTGGTGATGCGTTTGTACTGGCCGAACAGATAACCGATCTCGCGTCCGCCGACACCGATATCACCGGCCGGTACGTCGGTGTATTCCCCGATATGGCGATAGAGCTCGGTCATGAACGCCTGACAGAAGCGCATCACCTCGCCCTCGGAGCGGCCCTTCGGATCGAAGTCGGAACCGCCCTTCCCGCCGCCGATCGGCATACCGGTCAGCGAGTTCTTGAAAGTCTGTTCGAAGCCGAGGAATTTGACGATCCCGAGGTAGACGCTGGGGTGGAACCGTAACCCGCCCTTGTAGGGTCCGAGTGCGGAGTTGAATTCGACCCGGAATCCACGATTGATCTGTACCCGGCCCATATCGTCGACCCAGGGCACCCGGAAAATGATCTGGCGCTCCGGCTCGCACAGGCGGCGCAGCACGGCGGCGTCGGTGTAGGCGGGATGTTTGGCCACCACCGGACCGAGACTGTCCAGCACCTCGTGCACCGCCTGGTGGAACTCGATCTCACCAGGGTTGCGCTGCAGTACCTCGGTATAGATGTCGTGGAGCTTCTCGTCCAGAATGGCCATCGGTCCGGTCCTCTTTCCCTCATCTGTCCCCCGGCTGTACCCCGCATCCGTCCAGGGGGCTTTATTTCGAATCTATCCCCGACCCGCCAGAAGCCGACCGGTCGGGCCGCGGCCTTGCCCTCCACCGCCCATGGGAATCGGCCGCTACGGTGGCCGGTGGACCGGCGGTGGATAGAAACCGGAGTATGTGTCCGGCACGGTGTCCGCGCAAAGAAAACGTCCGGCCGGTGTACCGGCCGGACGTCCTCCGCGAAGCGCCGGAATCAGCCCTTGTGCTTCTTGACCTCTTCGGTCAGCTGCGGGGCGACATTGAACAGGTCGCCCACGATGCCGTAGTCGGCGATCTCGAAGATCGGGGCTTCCTCGTCCTTGTTGACCGCGATGATGGTCTTGGACGTCTGCATACCGGCCCGGTGCTGGATGGCGCCCGAGATACCCAGGGCGACGTACAGCTGCGGGGAGACCGTCTTACCGGTCTGACCGACCTGGAACTGGCCCGGGTAGTACCCCGAGTCGACCGCGGCACGGGAGGCGCCGACGGCCGCGCCGAGCGAATCGGCGAGGGATTCGACCACGGAGAAGTTGTCGGCCGAACCGACACCGCGACCACCGGAGACGACGATGCTCGCCTCGGTGAGTTCCGGCCGGTCCCCGGCCACGACGGGCTCGCGACTGGTGACCTTGACGACGCCTTCTTCCTGCGCGGGGACCTCGACGGTGACCTTCTCACCGGCGCCGGCCGAGGGCTTGGCCTCGACCGAACCCGGGCGCACCGAGATCACCGGCACATCGCCGGTGGCCTGCGCGTCGACGGTGAAGGCGCCACCGAAGATGCTGTGCACGGCCGTACCGTCGGCCTTCACGTCGATGACGTCGACCAGCAGACCCGAGCCGATGCGGGCGGCGAGCCGGCCGGAGACCTCTTTACCCTCCGCGGTGGCGGCGACCAGAACGGCGGCCGGGGACGCGGACTCGACCAGTCCGGCCAGCACGTCGACCTTCGGGGTGACCAGGTAGTTCTCCACGTCATCGGATTCTGCGACGTAGATCTTGGCGGCGCCCGCGGCGGCCAGCGCGTCCGACAGCTTGTCCGCGGTGCCGGGCGCGCCCAGCACCACCGCGGCCGGTTCGCCCAGGGCGGCGGCGGCGCTCAGCAGTTCGGTGCTCACTTTCTTGACCGCACCTTCGGCGTGCTCGACGAGCACAAGTACTTCTGCCATTTGTCTGTTCTCCTAGAAGTTGCTGCGGGTGCGGGTCTCAGATGATCTTCTGGCCGACCAGGTACTGGGCGATCTTGGTGCCGCCGTCGCCCTCGTCGGTGATCTTCTCGCCCGCGGTACGCGGCGGCTTCGGGGTGGACGCGGTGACCTTGCTGCCCGCGTTCTCGACACCCACGGTCGACGGGTCGATGCCCAGATCTTCCAGGGTGAAGGTCTGCACTTCCTTCTTCTTCGCGGCCATGATGCCCTTGAAGGAGGGGAAGCGCGGCTCGTTGATCTTCTCGGTGACGCTCACGATGGCCGGCAGCGTGGCCTCCAGCTTGAAGACACCGTCGTCGGTTTCCCGCTCGCCGGTGATCTTCTCGCCGTCGACGGTCAGCTTGCGCAGGTGGGTGAGCTGCGGAATGCCCAGGTACTCGGCGATGATGGCCGGGACGGCGCCCGCCCGGCCGTCGGTGGCCTCGTTACCGGCGATCACGAGTTCGACACCCTCGACCTGGCCCAGCGCACCGGCCAGCACCCACGCGGTCTGCACCGCGTCGGAGCCGTGGATGGCCGGATCGTTGATGTGGATGGCCTTGTCGGCGCCCATGGACAGGGCCTTGCGGATGGCCTCGGTGGCGCGATCGGGGCCGGCGGCCAGCACGGTGACCTCGCCACCCTGCGCCTCCTTGATCAGGAGGGCTTCCTCGACGGCGCGCTCGTTGATCTCGTCGAGCACCGCGTCGGCGGCTTCACGGTCGAGGGTGAAGTCACCGTCGGTCAGCTTGCGCTCGGACCAGGTATCGGGCACCTGCTTGATGAGTACGACGATATTCGGCATCGGTCTTCGTCGACCTCCTGTTCTGGTTACCTGTATTGGCGGTCGCACGATCTCCAGCGGCCGTACGTCCCTGTGAGTAGCTCAGGCCGAGACATTACCCTACGTTAAGTTACCCGTGGGTAACTTATGTGTCGAGCTGCTTCGGGGCACCACCGGGCGTCTCCCGTACCGGGCCGTACCAGTAACCTCGTCGCAATGAGCGAGGCTGTGATTCCCGCCGCACCGGCCACCGACGACGCCCCGGAGCCGCTGCCGTTGACCGGCGAGCGCACGGTGCCGGGTATCGCGGAGGAGAACTACTGGTTCCGCCGGCACGAGATCGTCTACGACCGGCTGCTGCCGCGCTGCGCGGACAAGATCGTCCTGGAGGCCGGATCGGGCGAAGGCTACGGCGCGAATATGATCGCCGCGGTCGCGAAAGCGGTGGTGGGCCTGGATTACGACCGGACCGCCGCGGCGCATGTACGTACCCGCTATCCGGCGGTCCATATGGTCCGCGGTAACCTCGCCGCGCTGCCGCTCCCGGAATCCGCGGTGGACGTGGTGGTCAATTTCCAGGTGATCGAACACCTTTGGGACCAGGCCGAGTTCCTCCGCGAATGTCTGCGAGTGCTGCGCCCCGGCGGGGAACTGCTCATCAGCACCCCGAACCGGATCACCTTCTCACCCGGTCGTGATACCCCGCTCAACCCCTTCCACACCCGCGAGCTGAACGCGGCCGAACTCACCGAACTCCTCGAAGCGGCCGGTTTCCGGGTGGACCTGATGACCGGCGTGCACCACGGGTCGACACTGCGCGCGCTCGACGCCAAACACGGCGGCTCGTTCATCGACGCGCAGATCGAACGCGCCCTGGCGGGTGAACCCTGGCCCGCCGAACTCACCGCCGACGTCGCCGGCATCACCGTCGACGATTTCACCCTGGCCCCCGAAGCCATCGACACCAGCCTCGATCTCGTCGCGCTCGCGGTGAAGCCGTGAGCGGCAAGCGAACCGACACGGTACCCGGGCAGTTCACGCTGGTCCTGCACTCCCATCTGCCCTGGCTCGCCCACCACGGCCGCTGGCCGGTCGGCGAGGAATGGCTCTACCAGTCCTGGGCCGCGTCCTACCTCCCGGTCGTGGACGTCCTGCGCACCCTGGCCGCCGAGGGCCGGTCACATCTGCTGACCCTCGGGATCACCCCGGTGCTGGCCGCCCAGCTCGACGATCCGCACTGCCTGGCGGGAATGCACCATTGGCTGGGCAATTGGCAGTTGCGGGCCGACGAGGCCGCGAAGGCCGGAAACCACGCACTCGGCGCACACGAACACCGGCTGGCGGCCGCGGCACTGGCCGAGTTCGAGCAGAACTGGCGGCACGGGGCCGCACCGGTCTGGCGGCAACTACTCGACGGCGATGTCATCGAACTGCTGGGCGGGCCGCTGGCACACCCGTTCCAGCCGCTGCTGGACGAGCGGCTACGCGAATTCCAGCTCCGCGAGGGCCTCACCGACGCCCGGCTGCGCTGGGGGCACACCCCGGCCGGAATCTGGGCGCCGGAGTGCGGGTTCACCCCCGGGATGGAACAGGGCTACGCCGACGCGGATGTGACGCATTTCATGGTCGACGGGCCCGCGCTGCGCGGCGATACGACCCTGGGCCGCCCGGTGCGCGAATCGCCGGTCCTGGCGTTCGGCCGCGATCTCACGGTCAGCTACCGGGTGTGGTCGCCCAAATCAGGTTATCCGGGGCACGGGGCCTACCGGGATTTCCATCACTACGATCACGCGACCGGACTCAAACCCGCCCGGGTCACCGGGAAAACCGTGGCCGGACCGGACAAGGCCCCCTACGATCCCGACCTCGCCGCCGCGCAGATCGGCCGCGATGTCGAGGACTTCGTGCAGACGGTGCGGGAACGGCTGATCGCCGAATCGGAACGGATCGGGCGCCCGGCGCTGGTGGTCGCCGCATTCGACACCGAACTGTACGGACACTGGTGGCACGAGGGCCCGCAGTGGCTGGCGCAGGTGCTGCGGGCCCTGCCGGAAGCCGGGATCACCGTCGGAACCCTGTCCGACGCGCGCGACCGCGGCTTTGTCGGGGACCCGGTTCCACTCACCGATTCCTCCTGGGGATCCGGGAAGGACTGGCGGGTCTGGGCCGGTGATCAGGTCCGCGATCTGGTGGATCTGAACGCCGAGATCGTCCGGCTCGCGCTGGATACCGCCGACAAGATGCGTGCCGTCGCGCCGACCGGCCGCGATCCGGTCGCCGACCAACTGCTGCGCGAAGCGATCCTGACCGTGTCCAGCGACTGGGCGTTCATGGTCAGCAAGGACTCCGCCGCCGGCTACGCCCGCGATCGGGCCCATCAGCACGCGCACGCGGTCCGCGAGATCGCCGGGGCGGTCGAAGCCGGTCAACTCGGTAGGGCACACGATCTGGCGGCAGGATGGGCGGTGGCCGACGGCGTGTTCCCGGCCCTGGACGCGCGTAGGCTACGCGTCACCCCTGCAGAAGGACCGCGATGAAAATCTTGATGGTGTCGTGGGAGTACCCACCGGTGGTTGTCGGCGGGCTGGGCAGACATGTCCATCACCTGGCGACATCACTGGCCGCGGCCGGTCACGAAGTGGTGGTACTCGCCCGACGGCCCACCGGCACCAGCCCCGCCACCCACCCCACCCATTCGTTCATCGCCGAGGGCGTGCTGGTGGTGGCGGTCGCCGAAGACCCGCCGATCTTCGATTTCGGCGAGGATATGCTCGCCTGGACCCTGGCCATGGGGCATGCGATGGTGCGCGCCGGAGTCGCACTCGATAAACCGGGCATCGGCGAGGGCTGGACACCGGATGTGGTGCACGCGCACGACTGGCTGGTCGCCCATCCGGCGATCGCGCTGGCCGAGTACTACGACGTCCCGCTGGTGTCGACGATCCACGCCACCGAAGCCGGCCGGCACAGCGGCTGGGTCGCCGGCCGGGTCAACCGGCAGGTGCATTCGGTGGAGTGGTGGCTGGCCAATGAATCCGATGCGCTGATCACCTGCTCCACCTCGATGAAGGACGAGGTGGAGCGGCTCTACCGGCCCGACCGGATCCCGGTGCACGTGATCCGGAACGGAATCGACGTGGCCGCGTGGACATTCCGCACCCGCTCACCGCGTAGCGGCCCGCCCCGGTTGCTCTATGTGGGACGACTCGAGTACGAGAAGGGCGTGCAGGACGCCATCGCCGCGCTGCCCCGTATCCGCCGCGCCCATCCCGGGACCGTCCTCACCGTGGCCGGGGTCGGGACCCAGTTCGAATGGCTACGCCAGCTCGCCCGGACACACCGGGTGGCCCGCGCGGTGCACTTCACCGGGCAGCTCGATCACACCGAACTGCTCGGCTGGCTGCACGGCGCCGATGCGATCGTGCTGCCCAGCCGCTACGAACCGTTCGGGATCGTGGCCCTCGAGGCGGCCGCGGCCGGGACCCCGCTGGTCACCTCGACCGCCGGCGGGCTCGGTGAAGCCGTGATCGATGGGATCACCGGGGCGTCCTTCGAACCGGCCGATGTGCACGGTCTGGTGGACGCGGTGATCTCGGTACTCGACGATCCGGTGGCCGCGCAGGAGCGGGCGTTCGCCGCACGGGAGCGGCTGACCGCCGATTTCGCCTGGGATGTGGTGGCGGCCGAAACAGCCGATATCTATTCGGACGCGAAACGGCGGGTGCGCAATCCACTCGGCCGCCCGGTGATCGTGGAACGCCCGCTCCCGGAACGGGATCCGAAGTAGCACCCGGTGGGGGCGTCGACGTATCAGTCGTTCTCCGCGAAGGCGAAGATCTCTCCGATCCGGGTGACGACCACGACCTCGCCTTCGGCACCGACCGCGGTGCCGGTGGTGGTGCCCTGAGCTCCCGGCAGGACATCGGAATCGAGGGTGGCACCGGTGCCGGTATCGAAGGTGACCAGGTTCAATCCGGTGCCGATGGCGGCGGTGACGTAGCCGATCCCGCCCGCGGTCTGCACCGGGTTACCCCGCAGCGCGAGATCCTTGCGCTCCCAGACCCTTTCGAAACTGTCGCCGGTGTCCTGCAGGGCGAGCAGATAGCCGTCGTCACCGGCGGGAATGATCAGGCCGTCGTCGGAGACCGAGATCCCCCGGCGCGGCTCCCAGTCCAGCTGCGCCTCCCATTTCGGGGTGCCGTCGGCGGTGTTCACCGCGATCAGGCGTTTGCTGTTGTCGCCGACGTAGAGCGTCGCGCCGTCGGCCGACAAGGCCGGATCGGTGGCACTGCCACCGGCCAGGATCTCCCGGCTCCACTCCTGCTCGACCTTCCCGTCGGCATAGCGCAGCGCCACCAGGGCGGCCTTGGACTCCCCGGGCTTGCGGACGGTCGCGTAGATCCGCCCGGTGCCGATATCCATCGCCGCCACCGTGGCGACCGCGCAGTCCGGGCCGCCGGTGTCACAATCCTCCAGGCCGGCACCGGCCGGCGGCCAGTCCAGATTCGGTGACTGCAGGAAATCGGGCTGCGGCAGCAACTGCTGCGTGGGAACCATCCGTTTGCCGGTCTGCCGCTCCAGCACATCGACCTGGCCGGACTGGGTGATCACCAGCAGATGACCGTCACCGGTGAACTGCATCCCGACCGGCACACCCGCCACCGGCGTCCGCCAGCGCGGCTGGCCGAGCAGATTATCCGATTCCACGCCGCTGTCGAGACCGACGTACACATTGTTCGCGCCGTCGAGCAGGGTGGGCGAATAGATGGCATTGGGGCCCAGCGGATTGCAGAAGCGTTTACGCCCCGTGGGCATCTGGTAGGAGAAGATATCGCATTCCGCGTCGGTGCGGCTGGTGACGAAGATCTGCCCGTCCGACCCCACCGTCGGCGGCTGTGCGACCGGTCCGCCCACCGGCCGCGACCACTGCAGGCTCAGCGCCTGCGAACCGGTCACCGAGGTGGTGCCGCTGTTGCGGCTCTCGTGCCCCGGCGCGGGCCAGCCCAGGCCGCGGCCGACGGTGATGTCGTCGACATCGGTGCCGCAGGCGGTGAGCACCCCCGTGGCGGCCACCGCCGCCGCAAGCCAGGTCACGGTCCGTACGCCGCTGCCGATACGCACCTGCTGGTCTCCTCTGTCGTCCTGTCTCCCCGGGCCCACGTGTGTGGAAGATTAACGGAAGGGTATAGGCCGGGGTCGCCGAGCACGAAAGTAGGCTGTTCGGCAGTACTGGGCAGCACAGGATACGAGGAGAGACGTTCGTGACGAGCATGTGGGGCGCGCCGCTGCGCTCACGCTGGCAGGGCTCCCGGCGCCGCGACCGGCGGCAGGCCCGGTTCCTCACCCTCGACTCGCTACGCTGGGTGCTGGCCAACCGGGCCTACACACCCTGGTACCTGGTCCGCTATTACCGGCTGTTCAAATTCCGGCTCGCCAACCCGCACGTGGTCCTGCGCGGCATGGTGTTCCTCGGTCGCAATGTGGAGATCCACGCGACCCCCGAACTGGGCCGGCTCGAGATCGGGCGCTGGGTCCATATCGGTGACGGGAACGCCATCCGCTGCCACGAGGGCTCGCTGCGGATCGGCGACAAGGTGGTGTTCGGCAAGGACAATGTCGTCAACACCTACCTCGATATCGAGATAGGCGAGTCGACCCTGGTCGCCGACTGGTGCTACATCACCGACTTCGATCACCGCATGGACGACATCACGCTGCCGATCAAGGACCAGGGCATCGTGAAGAGCCCGGTCCGGATCGGCCCCGACACCTGGATCGCGGCCAAGGTCACCGTGCTGCGCGAGACCCGGGTCGGCCGCGGCTGTGTGCTGGGCGCGCACGCCGTGGTCAAGGGTGAGATCCCGGATTACAGCATCGCGGTCGGCGCACCGGCGCGGGTGGTGAAGAACCGGAAATCCACCTGGGAGGCCGGCGCGGCCCAGCGGGCGGCGCGGGAGGCGGCGCTGGCCGATATCGAACGGAAGAAGAAGGGCGTCGCGCAGGAGGCGTGAGCCGCTACTTCACCGCTTCGATCTTCTTGATCACCCGCTGCACCGTCAGCCAGGTGCGCGTGGTGATGTCCTTGCCGTAGGCGCGGTCGAGCCACGCCATGAAATTCGGCGTCCTCGGTGTGCTGTTGTCGACGACCGAGAGAAAGACACGAGCCGCCGCGTCGTAGCCGATGATCGTCGTGAGCGGATCGTCGTCGGCGGGCATCGCCGGCAGAGTTTCACCCTGCTTCTTGAAGAAGGTCGCGGTGAGATAGGTGCCACGGCCGTGGGTGAAACCGGCGAACGGGTCCCGGTCGAGCAGCTCGCGCAGTTCGGCCTCGGTGCGGATGATCGTGCCGCCGGGGATACCGAGTTCGGCGCTCAGCGCCACCTGGATGCGATCCTCGAGTTCGGCGACCCCGGTCTGCTCGGTCGCGAAAACGATATTGCCGCTGGACAGCA